>NZ_JAECMT010000006.1 GCF_016019935.1 Paenibacillus sp. GSMTC-2017 | reverse complement strand
CATACTGGTAGCTTGTCGTCTGTTTCTGCGCATCGATAACCGCGCTTAGTTGTCCTAACGTATCATAGTTGTACGTGGTCCTATTGCCATTCCCGTCTATTGAAGCAACAACAGCACCTGACACATTGTATTCTTTTTTCATAATCGGTACATAGTTCTGCTTGTTCTGTAACGATTCAACCATAACTTCACGGCCAAAGATATCTGATGTTACACGTGAACGATTCCCTTCAGCATCAACTGCTGTTACTGTAAGCCCAATATCATCATATTCCACCCGTGAAGAGGTTAGATCAGCAAATGTAGTTACTGTCGGACGACCAAACGCATCGTAACTAAAATTGGTACGATTGTCATAAGCATCATCTTGCCATAACAAGTGACTAGTCCGTTCGTCGTAACCATATTTCACTTCACCTAGCCCTTGTGTCTCTCGTACTTTGCGGCCCAGCGGATCGAACCAAACTTGTTGCACTTCTCCAAGCGTGTTTTTCGCTACTATGTGGTTGGTACTATCATTGTAAACATAACTTGCTTGTGCTTGGTTCGGCATCTTGACCGAGGTTGTCCGACCAAGACGGTCATACGTATAGGATGTGGTCTGATTTAACCCATCCGTGTACGTTAGCAATCTTCCTGTGAGTCGATCATACGTTGCCTTCTCGACAATGTTCGTTTTCTCACCGTCTACATTTGTTACTTCCATTTCCTGCTGTGTCATATAAGCATGCTGGTATTCCGGGCCGTAAAGGTATTTGTACACCCCCGATTTTCCATTCGTGTTGTTAGCAATTACTTTCGTAACATTGCCATATCCGTCGTACTCAAAGTTGGTATGGCGTAGCAGCTGACCACTTTCTGTGTTTGCATATGTCTTCGATTCTACAACTGAACCTTGTCCGTTTCTGACAAATCGTGTGAAGGACTGCTTGGTTGTATCTAATTTGCTTGTCACCGTTTGTGGTAGAGCAAACGTAGGATCATAGGTTGTTTGGGTGCTTCCACCCATATTGTTCGTTTCACTTGTTACATTTCCATCTTGGTCATACTGACGATTGACGATAACGGATGGACTCTCTGCACCGCCACTTATTTTCTTCGAGATGATTTGAATCGGATAGGAATGGCCGAGAACTTCGTCATACGTTTGCTGTGAAACTTGTTTAGTAGGGCCGCCCTCTTGCATCGTTTCTACGTTGTAAAACTTATAATCATAATGATTTCTTTTTACTTTTTTGTACGTAAACGTTGACGTTAAATCTCCGTTAGACATAATCGTTTGATAGTTGTAACTACCTGGTGATTCATACGCATCTGTTGGATAACTGAAATTGTTTATATTGCTCTCTACTGTACGCCCATCCGTATAACTGGTCACATCTTTACGCCCTACAACACGGAATTGCGTTTGTCTTGTCCCGTCACTTGGGTTACGAAGAATAGAATCGTACTTAAACTCCGTCTTTGCGCCTGTTGGATGATGAATGCCATTAATAAGTGCAAAGTCGTTCCGAGCGTAAGGTGTCTTTCTACGTGTAACAGAAAATTTTGACTCTGCAAATTGATGGTTATAATACGTTGTTCTACCAGATACATCAGTAACAGACTGCAAATATTGCAAATTATGATTTGGAACATATCCCAGTTGATACACAACACTGTCTGTTCCGTTCGATGCTGTAATCTTATCCCCTGTATACGTTAACGTAACGTTGTTGCCGAGTGGATCCGTCACTCTCTTAAGAACAAACTGTGTGCCATAAAGCTCGTACTTATAATCCAAATAGTTACCATACGCATCCTCTTGGCGAATTAAATATCCTTCACTAGAGAAATAATACGTCATTCCTCGCTTATACTTCAGAACATATGCTGTAGCTTCACCGTTAAATAACTTTGTGTTATCTTTGGCAAAATAAACATCCTTCCATGGATAATTTTCTAAGTCGTTATAGATCCCAGCTTTATAAACTCCACCGCCACTCGGCAGAGATACATATTGAGTATTCGTGCCTTCTACCCTTACATATGGAATATCCCAAGACCAGCCTTTACCTAAGCGTATTCGACTATCCATCATATCTGCTTTAGTCTCTGATGCGTAGCCATAATAATATTGTTCAGTGTAGCTGTTAAGATACGTATTTTGTGTAGGATATATCTCCAAGTCAAACGTAACTCCGCTTACTCTTGCGCGGTAAGAAGCTGCCCTTACATTTCCATCTAATTTAAGATTTTTAATATATTCACTCACATCTAAAAAATTATAATCTTGTATAATATTCCTATCAGGAACTGTAAATTCCCGTCCCAAATATTGAAACACACCTGGCTTTCCTGGCACGTAATCGGTATAGGTCACCGTATTTACCTGATCGAATACTTTAACTACTAATTTATAAATGATATTAAAATCAGCTAGATACTCTTTTACTTGTCGCACATTTTTATTGTAATATTCTGCTGCATTACTGTTATAGGAACGTGTTAAATTGAAAGAGAGTCCGTTTCGTCCGGGGATGCCAATATCCGTCGACTTTAAGTTCAATGATCCATCTTGTGTTGAGATATTTTCCACGCCTGTACTTACGCTGTATGGGGCTTGATCCAGTTTGACGTGTTGATTACCTAGTCCTAATTCATCATAAGAATTACTACTCATTAAACTTCTCTGTGTATGTTGATAGACAGAATCTGTTACCGTCTTCTCACCGTATACCGCTTGAGTGACACTCATAAACTCTTTTAAATTTACTGGAAGTGATACATCTAGATTGTACGTTGCATCGGTCACCGTAGTTTGTAGATTTAGTTTCCCTTTGCCAGGAAACAATTGTGTTAGCGTTTCGGATAATGAAGTAATGTCTGAGTTCACTTTTAACGCTGCCAAAAGGTCTTGCAGTGTATACTCTTGATTCAGCAATTCGACAATAGTTGAAGGGGGTAAGTTATACTTTGCAGATAAACTATCAATTGTTAACAATTCTCCTTGTTCGTTTACCTCCTTCTCTATCTGCTGCTCTCCTACAGCTGTTGCTACTTGTTGTATTCCTGATAAGCTCGGCATTACAAGCTCTAAGCACATTACGATAATAAGAGTCCAAACTATCTTTTTCATCTTTCAGTACTCCCTCACTAGTAAAATTTTATAATCTCCAACACTATTTTGCTTATGATTGCAAATACACTAAACCTCTATATACCTGCTTCCAAATTCTAGTATCCACCGCTGGCTTAGCTACTTTTCCTGAATAGGTTACTTCCCAAATTTCTGTACAAGCCGCATTAGGAGTACTAGCGTTCGATGGACAAAATTGACGTCCCATTGTTATCGTCGGAAATAAAACACCGCTATATCCATTGTCAGAAACTTCAATATGTCTTGGACAATTAGTCTCATTTGTTAACATCCATTTACCCTGTGCATTATAAGTTCCAGTCCTAAAAAACTGGCATAATGTTGTTCGAGTATAGCTATCCTGAGTAAAAGATCCCGATATTACAATGGCGGCCCCATCTTTGCGTAATGTCCCTTTAAAACCATCTTGATTATAGATTACGAGTTCAGGAAATGTGTTTATGTTACTCGTATTTTCTATCGTTACAGTCTTACTATTACCCGTCATTTGCTTTACTGTTCCAACAAGATTCCCGTTCAAATCATAATTGTAAGTAATCGTAGTATTTGTTCTCGCATCCTTCACCGACATCAATTTCCCACTTGCATCATAGACATACTCAATCCGCTTTTTTGCCTCCAGAGTACTAAAGTGGACATCAACTACTTTCCATTCCGTACCACTCATCCATAACATTCTTGCAAAATAATCATTTTTGGGCGTCAGCTTGTCTAACGTATAACTACCACTTTTTGCCCTATAGTCAGTAACAAACGTCCATTTTCCTGTCTTCTTATCTTTAAGCTCCAACCGATTGCCATACACTTGGTTCGTCGGATAGGTAACATTAATAACGGCTGAGTTATCTGTTATTGGACTAACTGTAAGACTAGGTGTGCCTGTTGCTATCGTGTTCAATTCATGATCGATGGTGATCCAAGCATTATTTTTGTAATAAGTTAATCTCCCCGTATATCTATGTCCCGGTAGCAAATTATTGGATGTATAGCTACCATTTTGAGTATAGTGAGTTCCTGAAACGTTCACCCACTGCCTTGACGCATCGTGAAAAAGTTCTAATCGATTTCCATAAGCAGATGGATTTTCATAAGTTACTTGCCATGTAATGGACGTAGGTGTAATAGCTGAAGCTGTTATCGTTGGAAGGGTTGTTGTTGAGGTGTTTGCTATTAAGTTCTTACTTGCTGTATTTGCAGGTGCTTTCTGTTGCCTTAAAGTCTTCCCTTCTGTTTTTTCCATAATAATTACTTCAGAAGCTCTTACTACATTTATGAGGTAGAAATAATCTTCTGCAATTCCGTAGGGGTTAGCTGTTGTAACTAAAATATTGAGGATCTGATCTTGAGTTAAAGAGGAATCTAATGTTAGCATAAATAGTATAGTATCCATTAAACTTGTACCTTCTGCCGATATGAGTTTAATGATTGGCAACCCTTTAGTCTTAACTTCAGTTGAGCCTACATTTTTTAGTAAATATCCCTGTTTTGCGCTATATTGATAAGTATCTTTGTTTAGTTGATCCATATTTTTATTTTCAATTGCTGCAATGACAGAATTTGATTGATCAATTTTGTTACTCAAATCACTTTTTTGAATGAATATGATGCCAAGATCTCTAGCTTTCTTTAATAAGGCCAAATCATTTTTCGAAAATGCTTTTGTTTGACTCGGTAGCTCCAACACTCCTATCCCATTATTAATAGACCATTCAATAGCTTTGGCTAAAGAATCAGACTTCCCAGATACATGTATAATGTGAGTCTCCACTTCACCAGTACTTTCAAAGTGCTGCCGTACATTGGTTTGATTCAAACTTTCATTGGTTGCAAACATGTTAGTTGTTACTGCATTAATTGTTAGAGTAGACTTCTCCGTATACATAACTTTGTTCAGCTCATTATTATCCTTAATGATTGCGATCTTTATATTAGGTTCCTTCCCTACGGATGAATACGCCTTCACTTTACCTAAACTAAAAACCGTAAATAATATAAACATCGCAATTACTGCTAGCAGAAAAAGCTTTTGCCTTTTACCCAAATGTTTTTCCTTGTTCATTTCATTACTCACTATGACACATCCTTATCTGAATTTGACCACACCTAATATTATCTAAAACTGTATATATTTTCATTAGGAGGTTTTGTCTAATTACATTCTATTTTGTATTTTTTTGTAACTAACTTCATTTTAGAATTTACATTTTGACAATGACCGTACAAATGTTACGAAACACAACAAAAAAAGAGCAAGCCCCAAGGCCTGCTCTTTCCCTCATTTTATAACAATCCCAACTACTTACTAAAGGAACATAATCATCGATAAGATGAACATAAACACTACCCCAGCTATCATCGGAACGGCTGTTCTTTTTACGATAGCTATCGGATCTGCTTTCACTGTACCTGCTACGATTAGAATAACTGCCGCAACTGGAGACACAGCTCTGAACAGGTTACCAGATAGACCAAGTGGTACGGAAATAGCAATTGGGCTAATACCCGCTGCGACTGCCAAAGGAACAATCAATGGTACCATTGCAAAGATTAGTGCTGTTCCGCTACCGCTAAGAATAACGATAAGAGCCGTTAGTGCAACCAAGATAAGCGGTAAAATAAAGTCTAATCCGTTACCTTGCATCTGTTGCATCGACGTTTGAAGTTGATCTACCAAACCAATCGATTTCAAACCAGTTACAAACACAGAAGCTGCAACGAGTAGTGCTACGATTGGAATCGCATCGCCCATACCTTTAAAGAATGCTTCTGTTTTAACCAATACACTCTTGTTAAATTTATGTCTAAACAACTCACACACAATTGCTAGAATTAATGATACTAACGTAGCTACTTCAACACTAATGTTAATTGTGTTGCCTGTTGCCATTTGAACACCATAAGCACCAAGTAGAAGAATGATCGGGAATACAGGAAGAATCGCATACACTGTTTTGAATAGTTTGCCGCCACTAACTACAGCAATTGCCGGTGCGTCCACGTTCTCAACATCATTGCCAGCTCCAGCGCGCAGATTAGCTTTTTTGTCCATTCTCTTCTGCCAGAAGTAATGAACAGCAGCGATAAAGATCAATGTTGGAATGGAAACTAGTGCGTGATAGTTAAATACATAATCCGTTACGTTAAGTCCAGCGAAAGAAGAATGTTTCGCAAGTTCCTCAGCAATCGCAACATTATCACTGCCAAGCGGTGTAGGAACGATCGTTGCCGATGTCGCAATAACTGCACCTGCTGTTAGTGCTGTCATACCTGCTTTTCTTAAAATCGGGTACAACGTAGCGAGCAAGATGATCGCTAGGTTTGAAGCACTTGGAATAACAAGAGACAATGCATTTCCTAGCAAAAATACGATTGGAACCAAAACATATACTGATTTGATCTTTGAAATCGGTTTCGTTAAGGCATTAACCGTTACTTCATTTGCACCGATGGATGACATATATGCTGTGTAACCACCAAGAATAAGGACGATAAATCCTGCCGCGCCGAACGTTTGTTTAAACTGTGCGACGATGACTTGCAGCGGATCTAATAGGAACGATCCCGTTGACTCAAACCCTTTAATAGCAATTTCGTTACCCATTCCCATACTAATGAAAATTAGGATTATACCCATTAGGAAAAGTGTAATTTTTATATCCATTTTTTTGATTAGCATATAGATAACGATTAATACAGCAATAATAGCAGAGGCATACATGACGATATTAGAATCCATGGCCTAAATTCCTCCCCGAATATCTTGATGTGTTTAATTACACTTTTGCAAACTTTCCATAAACCATTGCTTGAACATATCGGCATCAATATCGATACAAACCTTTGCGTTGCTTGGCTTACCCAGATACCCTTTCAAATCAACTACTGTACATCCTGTTGTTAACGTTCCGCTTAATTCTACATCAACGAACGTGTCTGCAACTTGGAACATTTCTGGCTTCAGCAAGTACGCAATTGCTGTGCTGTCGTACATTTTCAGCCCTGTTTTCATGCTGCCGCCTCTATATTTTTGGAACAATTGATAAATCATACGGCCTGTCTCATTCATCCCTTTTAGCTTCTCACTATCTTCTGGATAAACAAGCGCTTTAAGTCCAACATCTAGTGGCAGCATAACAACTGGCAGTTCACTTTGGAACACAATCTTCGCCGCTTCTGGATCTGCAAAAATATTAAATTCCGCCATAACGCCCATATTGCCTCGCCCTGTAGAGCCACCCATCAATACGATTTCAGCAATCTTATCTTTCACTTCTGGGTACATATTTAGAAGTAAAGCAATGTTCGTTAGTGGGCCAATTGGTACAAGTGTGATCGGTTCTACACTTTCCATTAAGACACGACGCATAGCGTTTACAGCATGTTCTTTAAGGACAAGATCTTTAGTCGGTTCTTCGAATTCGAAACCATCCATACCTGTAGACCCATGAATATCACTAGCATCAATTGGTGCTTTAATAAGAGGTCTTGCAGCTCCAAGTGCTACTGGAATATCTTTGCCAAAGAACTGTAGCAATCTTAGTGCGTTTTTCGTTACTTTCTCAAGTCCTACATTGCCTGCAACAGTCGTAATTAACCGAACCTCTAACTCTTCGCTATATAGTGCAATTGCCAGTGCTACTGCATCATCAATCCCCGGGTCTGTATCAATAATAACTGGTCTCTTTGTCATGTTGTTAATCCTCCTTAGGGTTGTAAAGTAAGCGATTTCACAAATGTTATATAAAGCAGCCGAACTTGATTCGACTACTCCTTACTATTAATAAAAGCTTCTACTTCTTCAGCAGTAGGCATTCCTGTCTGTGCACCAAGCTTCGTCGTCGAAAGAGCTGCAACTGCATTGCCATATTCGCAAGCCTCTCTCAAACTCAGTCCTTTAGTGAGACCAACAGCTAGTCCACCATTAAACGAATCGCCTGCACCTGTCGTATCAACAACATCTATTTTGTAAGCAGGAATGATAAGTTCTTTACCTTCTTCAGTAAGGGACACACCTTGACTTCCCTTCGTTACAATCAGCTTTCCATAAAGCTCATCTTCTTCACGGTTTTGCTTCAGCAACATTTGTTCATGTTCATTTGGCGTCACATAATCAATATTACGAATGAGTTCAGAAGGGAGATCTTGAATAGGTGCCGGATTAAGAATGACCGTTACACCATTTTCTTTTGCAATTTCTACCGCTTTCATTACACCTTCAAGTGGTGTTTCGAGCTGAACGATAAGCAGATCACTATTCGCAATGACTTCTCGTTTGGACTCTACGAAAGCAGCTGTTACATAGTTATTAGCTCCTGGTACTACAATAATACTGTTATCTCCATGAGATACGATGATCGTTGCAGTTGCTGTTATTTCTGTAACCGGTTCCACATTTGCTACATTAACACCTTCTTTTTGAAGATGCTCCACTAAATCTGTTCCAAATCTATCTTGGCCTACACAGCCAATCAATTGCACATGAGCGCCAAGTCTCGCTGCCGCAACTGCTTGGTTTGCGCCTTTGCCACCTGGGTTCATTTGAAAATGTTGTCCAAATAGCGTCTCACCTACCTTCGGCACTTGCGAAGTAATGGTAACGAGATCCATGTTAATACTTCCTACAACGGTAATTGTCGGTTTCTGCTCCATGCCAAAGCTCCTTAAGTTGAATTTCTCTCTATAAGTTCAACATCTAATCTATAATATGTCTTTTCTAGCGGTTGCTGCTCCATCTGATTAACTAACACGATCGTAGCCTTCTCACCTAGTTCGTAAATAGGTTGTACAATGGTCGTTAACTCTGGTGTCATGACGGTAGAAAGTGTGATGCCATCAAATCCAACTATTTTAATTTGCTCGGGTACTTTCTTACCCAACTGGTGAGCTACTTTTATAGCACCGATTGCCATAATATCATTAGCTGCAAATATTCCGTCCACATCAGGATGATTCATAAAAAGTTCTTTCGTCGCCTCAATGGACGATTGCATATCAAAGTTTCCATTTACGATGCAGCTATCACTAAACCAAGGTTCGTTAGAAACAACTTCTAAGTAACCGCTACAACGTTCCTCAGCATTGACGACTCCATCTGTCCCTCTAATATGAGCAATTTTGGTACAGCCTTTACTTTGCAAAAACTGAGTAGCTAGCACTGCGCCCTTATGGTTCTCTACAACAATTGTCGGTAGTCCCTTACTTATCTCGCGGTCAATACTGACTACCGGGATATTAAGCTCCTCCACTTGATTAGCCGTTAGTGTGTTTGAGGAAACGATAATACCGTTTACATAGTTCTGCCTAAGCACCTCTAAATACGATTGTTCTTTCTCACTATCTCCATCAGAATTGCACAATATAACGTTATAGCCAAGATTAGTTGCTGTATCTTCGACAGATCTCGCAAGTTCTGTAAAGAAAGGGTTCATAATATCCGGTACGATTAGACCAATCGTATTCGACTTTTTCTTGAATAAACTTCTCGCTACTTCATTTGGCTTGTAGTTCAATTGTTTAATTGCTTGTTCAACATTTTCCCTTGTGCTTTGCCCAACATATCCTTTGTCGTTTAGCACTCTGGATACGGTTGCAACAGATACACCCGCAAGCCCTGCAACGTCTTTTATAGAAGCCATTCTCTCACTCCACCCTAGATAAGTAACCGGTTACACATCTAATATACACCCGATTAAATCGATAGTCAATGTTAAGTTGGCTTCTTCTTATTTAGACATGTCGAACATAAGTATTTGGTCCTAGTTGTTCGATATAAAATATGTGTTAATTATGTTAAATATCGACAAAACTATACAAAATCGTCCAAAGACAATGGATGAATTTTCATGTAAGATAAAGGAGTTGCAATAAATTACATAAAGCGCTTTCTTTTCCGCAACTGCCGTCGATATGTAGATTATGTTCTTTTTTGTCTTCTTGTATCCTTGTATCTATTTCGAGGAAGAGTAAGAACAATGCGACTGATTATTGTTTAGGGGTGCATATAGAGTGTACATATCCAGATCAATGAGAAAAATGAATAAATTGAATAAAACTCCCTCTTTAATCTATCTAACATTAGTTACTCTAATGCGACTGATGTTTGGATTCGGCTGGTTACTTGCAGGAATAACTAAAATAACTGGGAAATCAGGCGAAATTTCTTGGTTTCAATTTCCTGGGCAATTTTTATCGGAGTATTTACAAGCATCTACTTTAAAACCACAAGTTCCTGAATTCTACAAATTTTTCATCGAACACTTCTGTATGCATTGGGTCATCCCCTTCAATTATACGATACCCATTGTCCAAATTATTTTGGGCGTATTCATTATATTAGGCTTTAGAATATTACCTTCTGTACTCATTTGTATGTTTATGCATATTAACTTTATTTTATCAGGTAACATGAATTTACTTAGTTTGACATTATATACGAGCGCATTTTTAATTCTGCTGAATTTAGATAAAACAAAATTATTTAGCATAGAGCAAATTCCCCCACTTAGCAAACTTAAGAGAAGACGCAGAAATAATATTCATAACCATCAAGTTGCGCAAACTTTATCAAATTGATGTCTGACCCCTATAAAGGGGTCATTTTATTTTTTATATCCACCGCTTATACTTACCCCCGCGAAAACCCGCCCTCCGAATGAATGACCTGCCCTGTTATCCAGCTTGCATCTTCACTTGCAAGAAACGCCACAGTTCGTGCAGCATCTTCTGGAAGTCCTATGCGTCCCATTGGGAATTTGGGCAAAAGATCCCTTCTAATTTCATCCGTCATCCAATTTGAATCTGTTGGCCCGGGATTAACCGCATTCACAGTTATACCCAAATGAGCTAACTCAGCTGATAACGATTGGCTAAATGCGGTTATTGCACCTTTTGATGCAACATAAGCTAAGTTCCCTGGCATTGGGCCTAGTCCTTGTCCTGATGTTAAATGGATAATTCGACCTGATGATTCCTTAAACTGTTCAAAACGACGGGCAAACTCAACACTTAGCAGACAAGTCGCTCTCACATTAATGGCGTAATGATCATCTAATAACTTCGCATCTAACTCTAAGTAATTAGCATCTATTGAATGTGCGGCGCTGTTAATGAGTATAGTAGGAAAACCTAGTTTTTGTGATACTGTATCCAATAGTTGTAGATGGGCATCACTTTGAGAAAAATCTATCTCTAAACCTGCACTCCGAACGCCACTATTTATGAGCTCATTCTGAAATCTTTCAATCCAATCAACATTCGACTTGTAACATGTGAAGAAAATATCTATACCCTGAGAAGCTAATTTACGACAAATGGCAGTACCGATACTATTCTCATTACCTGCTCCGGTAACAAGTGCTATTTTATTATTGCTACGAGTCATCAAACGATCCCTCCAATGAATAGGACACGATGGTATAGGTCTATCGAGATGTTTTGTCCCTTTAGACAACAAAAAGCAGATACACAGGGGTATCCGCATGGGGAATTTAGATTCCCATCTCGTTTCATCTCTTCATTTATCATAACTATCACATAGACCAGTATCAACTCCAATTTTCATTATAATGGAATTTTACTAGTCACTTTATCTATGACAATCTCTCAACATCACATCGTAAATAAGGTTGGAAACTGTGCTACAATACCATCCATCATCATATCTGCCATATGGAGTGCTTGTATTTCGATTTCATCGCTTAATGCGATATTTTTATCATAGTTACCAGCTAAACGGGTTGTCGCTTCTTCAGCTGTAAGTTTGAGATGTTCATCAAGCATTTCTTTCCATTCTGCTCTTGACCAGAAGGGATTAATTTGGTTCAAAAAGATTGCGATGGCTTCTGCATTAGCAAACCAACGCTTCTGTGCATCCGCCGCAGCTGCTGTATTCCCAGCCTGCAATGCTTTGACGAGTTCAGCTGCAATTGTTAAATGCTCAGTGAACAACACTTCGAACTTATGAGCAATATCGGGTCCATATAATGGCTCAAGCAACGCTGCGAAATCTTTAGGATTTCGGAGTAGTCTTGCTGTTGTTTGTTTTTCGTCTGCAAGTCGATCCACGATACTATTTATCGTTAATCTCGTCCAAAAAACATGTTGCTCCCATAAAGTGCGTAGCTTTTGATTTAAAGCTACTTTTGAAGATGGCCACAAACTAGGATGACTTTGCCTTACGTAATAATAGTAATAATGATATGGGGTAGTTCCATACATCATTGAATGACACGCTCCTCAAGTTCATATACGAACAGTCTATAGGCGAACAGCTTGTCACGTGCATCTAATTTAGATAAGAATGATGAACCTAACCCCATTTATTGACCACACGTAAAAAGAGCGATGTTGGAATTACTCCAATCATCGCTCCTATAGTTACATCTTAATAGCTGATGTCCATGCCCAGAAAAATCCGTCCCGATCCCAAGCAGCTTTACCGCCATGCAATTTCTTGAACGCCTTCTTGACCTCTTTATCGATCGAAGTATGTCCTGCTTCGTTGACGTAAATATATTGTTCGCCATAATGGCTCTTAATGTATTCGACGGCCGCTTCTTGGTATAACATCCCCGCATTTCTTAACTCATTAAACATCCATCCTGCTATTTCATTCACAGTATCGTTCATTGTATTTCCTCCAGTTTACTCTCGAATAGCCTCTGGATGTTATCAATCCCAGCCACTCCACCATAATAACACATCTCCCCATCTTCTATATGCACTAGCCGATCATGATCTGAATTATTCCTCCACCTAATCGAGTTTGCTATTGTAAATAATTACCTTTACACTGTTGGTTATGTGCACGATATGCCAAAGGAGAATTTCATTGAAAAATAACTATTTTCTATTTGTTATATTGGGGCTACTATTAGTTGGTTGTTCGGAAGGAAATGATAAGGCTATCATTCAAAAAGAAATAGTAGAGAATGTGGAAATAGAACCGACTGTAACGATTAAAGCTACTGAAGAGCCTAAAGAGTTTCAAGTCCCTTTTAAAATAATTAAAATCGATTCAACAACAGTTACCCTCACCGATATTGCATTCGATCCAAAGCCCAAAGGAATCAGATATGATGTATCACTCAATATCTCTACGTCCTTTCATTCGAATCGAGATACAGGGAATACTCGGAAATGGAACTAGATGAGTTGCTGCACGATCATAATGTTCAAGTTTATGTTACCTATGAAGGGGAGCGTTATGTTGTGGAGGTTCAGTAAATTCGGGCCGAAACAGATAACAGTATGCAGGCTCCATTACCCAATACAAAAAACAAAGAGACGGCACCATATAAGCCGTCTCTTTGTTTTTTAAACTTACTCCCATTTAGGGGACTCAGCCATGTTACGTATGTCGCTTCCCCGTAACAGCGTGGAAAAAAGCTTCCAGCGAGCCGACATCCATAATGTTCTTATTGCAGTTATCGCTATCCACACACAAATAGTTGCCGATAGCTTTATAGTAATCCGACGAAGCATTCGCAGGCTTCGACTTTGCTACCGCCGAAAATAACGCAACTTCTGCATGTCGATTACATACAAAACAAACGCTTTTTTTGTTCACTCGATTGAATCTACCTTCTATTCCTATAAGCTGACCGTCTAGGTGGTATACAAGAAACATTTTATCCGTTGCTATATCGTGCCATCCCATATAAGTGATATAGCGGTAATCAATAGTAGCTAAATGGGGAACCTTCAGCTTTTTTACTTTCGGGAATAGTTTCTTAAGTTGTGGTTCAGTGACTTGCACGAATTCTGTGATATATGGCTCAAGCGACTGCAAGTATTGTTGAAACTCTCCTGCCGTATTTAACGTCGAAACTTTCTCCAGTAATTGCTTCTGAATTTCTGTCGCAAATTCGAATGCTTCCAAAATTCTAAACAGAACGCTTTGTCGAAGCGCTTCTACTACCTTTCGGTCAGAGACGGTGTTACAGGCAATTTGTAGTTGATTAGCCTGCTTCTTAATTACATTATATTGATGGTTTCTAATAAATGGATTAGTCATTTTCTCAGTCCCTTTTTATTATTTGCGAATAAATAAGGTGCAGAGCCCATTATTAGAAACGATATTAGCTATCTCGGGCGACATTATTAATCGCGACTGTTCACCCCACGCAAAGTATCGCCCCTAGAATCAGGCTCTGCATGAGTCGTTACTTATTCTGACAAACTGATTTGCCATCACTACCAACCTCCCTTTTATCAGCTATTATAAAATAAATCCAAGTATGGAAACAATGCTAAAAAAGAAAAACGCCTCCCTTATTGGGAAGCGTTTTTTATGTTCTCTACTGCATTCTTTATTTTCTTTAGCGCTGCATTAATATCCTCATGGATAACGTGATTAAACATATAGTCAGAGCGTGTACCCTCTTTATTAATAATAATCTTTGTAGTTCTACTAGCATGTTGAACGTAACTTGGGATATCTCTCACTGGATATACATTTAATGAAGTACCCATTGTCAAAAACAAATCTGACTCCACCGTTTTTTCGTACGCTTCCTCCATATGTTTGACTACCCCACCAAACAGTACAACATCTGGTTTTAAAATCGTGGAATCATTTAGACATCTAGGAACATTTCCCTTAAGCACATCGTCTAACGAATACGCTTGATGACAATACGGACAATATGCTTTTTCGATTGTGCCATGTAGTTCATATACATGTTTGTTTCCTGCCTTACGGTGTAACCCATCAACGTTCTGAGTTAAAATGGTAACTCCTTTCCCGCCTTCTTCTAACTCTCTGAGGTACGTGTGCCCGAAATTAGGTTCGTACTGATTAGTTAATTTAATATTAAAAATATCTTTATAATATTCCCAAAATAGCTCAGGATTCTCTTGAAATTGTTGTTCCGATAGAGCATCTTCAACGTTAACTTTATTGTCATACAATCCGCCCCTTGATCGGAAGTCAGGTATACCGCTTGCTGTGCTGATTCCTGCTCCTGTTAGGACCGTTATTTTTTTCGCCTTGCGAATAGCTAATGCTATCTCCGTATAAGTATCCATATGCTTCATCCTCCCTTTATCATCCCCACAACCCTAACACAATAACTCCAGCTGTAATGAATATGGAAGTAATTAGTCGCCTCTTACCCTGTTTCTCTCGCAAAATGTAGATACCCATAATCGTTCCAAATACGGTTCCTATTTCCCTCATAGGGGCGAGCTGTGCAACTGGTCCGTAATTAAGGGCGAACAAAAATAAGAGGTACCCTCCAGGCGCAATGAGTCCACCTAACAATATAATTTTCCAATTTACTTTGAGCTCATTCTGCATACCTGTCGAACGAAATGCAAACCATGAAAGTGCAATTACACCTGCTATATTGCTTGCTCCGTTAACGACTACTGCCGGAGCGTATTCTAACGCTATCTTATCAACGATTATGTAACTAGCAATACATATCCCTACTGTGAGAGCTAATAATGGAGCCTTCAAAGTAGAAGTTTCATTACGTTTAAATGAAATGTTACTTAACATCGCAATTCCAATCACAATAGAAACAACACCTATCCACCCAAATACAGATAACTTTTCGTTTAGTAAAGTGACTCCGAGAAGAGGCACTAATAACGGTCCTGTACCTCTCATGATTGGATACACCTGTGATAAATCACCTATTGAATATGTTGCGGCTAATAAAACGAGGTATAGTCCATGGAGAAGCATAGAGGCAATTATGATCCACCAGCCCGTACTTGTTAGCTCCGTATTTCCCCATTCTACAATGGTCCATGGCAAAAAGATGAGTATAGATGCGAGCTGACAATACCATAAAAAAACGTATTTGTTTATACTTCTCTTTGTATACAGATTCCAAATCGAATGAAGAAACCCTGCACTTAATACGAGCAAAATTCCAAAACCCACAAGGCTTCTCGACCCTTCTACATATGCTCTTATAATCGTTAATCCTAACCACAGGGGCAGAAAAATTTATCGTGCAGCAACCACAAAGTTAAGAACGTTTTGCTAATTTAGCAAACGCCTCGTTAATAACCTTCATTCTGTCTTCCACCTTTTTTGCAGCTGCATCTAACGTATAACCATCGTCCAACAGTTCTTTTATCAAAATGATCTTTTTCACATTCAAGTAATCATATTTCCTTGTCGTTCCTTCTGTTTCTTTGGAAGAGCTAATAATCCCCTTCTCTTCCCAATATCGAATTTGCCTTGTAGCAACGTCAGTTATTTCAGCCACTTCACCAATGCCTACAACTAGTTTGCTAATAAAATCTACATCCAATAACACATTTTTTAATTCTTCATTTGAATTCATGTCATCACCTTCACCGAGTATGTCTCATATTTACATTTTACTACAATTGCACTATCGTGACAATCAATAATAACCTATTGACATACATTGTAATTTAGTTACAATTAACGTTATGAGGTTACACACCTTAATCACTTATTTTAAAGGAGATGTTTGTATGCCAATTATCAATGTTGACAGCTGGGAAGGATTTACTCCTGAGCAAAAGGCGAAATGGATTACGGAATTAACCGATGTTACTGTAAAGCTGTTCAATTTACCCCCTGATAAAGTTCTCGTTATTTTGAGAGAAACGCCATTAACGAACTGGGGGCAAGCAGGCGCAATTGCAACCGATCCCGATTTTCTTAATAAAAGTCGGATAACAGAAGCTTCAAGTTGAACAGAACTTCTGGACTCCACCACGATTACAGAGTTACAGCAATTTTAACGTGGTGCGGACTAGCGGTTGTATGTGCCTTATATGTAACTATTCCTTTAGTTCCCGTTATTGCAACAACGTTTAGCGTTCCTCCTTCACATGCACTATGGATAAGCAGTGCCTTCTCATTAGCCTATGCAATAGGTTTTCTCTTCAATGGTGTTCTCTCACATAAATTCGGCACAAAACAAATGATGTTTTATGGATTAATAGCCTTATCCGTTGTATCACCCTTACTTGGTCTAGTTCAAAATCTGACTTTACTCACCGCTTTAAGAGCAATTCAAGGTTTAGCAGCCTCAACATTTGCACCAGCCGTTCTTACTTACATTGTTAAAGCATACCCAGTCCAAAAAAGGGTGACAGCAATTGGCTTTGTAAGTATGGGGTTTCTTTTAGCAGGTATTATCGGGCAATTGTTCAGCGGAATTATTGAGGTAAACGTAGGCTGGCAATACGTATTTTTTACGCTTAGTGTCATTTACTTGTTGTCAGCTATTTTACTCGGCATCCTTATACCTAAAAGCGAACTTCCTCAGAAAGATGTGGATAAAGGGACTCTCCGCCAGCAACTTAAAATAATTCGGTCAATATCATCATTACGATATTGTTATATTGTGACGGTTACACTTCTTCTATCTTTTGTAGGGATGTATGTCGCGTTAGGAAATTATTTAATAATTCCTCCTTTTGAATTAAGCGACGACCATATATTGATGATAAGAGCGGCAGGTATCGTTGGCATGTTAGCTTCTCCGTTTACAGGCTTATTTGTAAAGAAGTTTGGAGCTATTCATGTACTTCATGGCGGATTACTCCTTGCAATAGCGGGGCTTACTTTACTTAGTATTAGCACAAGTCTTCCCGTTCTAATTGGTATGAGCGTTATTTATGTTACGGGCATTTCGGTTGTTGTTCCTTCTTTAATCTCATTGATTGGTAGCATATCTGGAATAGCTAGAGGATTAGCGGTTACGTTGTATACATTCGTATTGTTTATCGGAGCTACTCTTGGGCCAATCGTTGCGATCAACCTGATAAAGATAGGAAACAGCACAGTCACCTTCGGGACGTTAGCTTCTATTGTTGCGGTTGGATTGCTTGCTTCTTTTTTTATTAAAATAGAATCCGATAGTGCTTGATCAAAACAAAGGGCAGAGAGATTACATTTCACTGTAATCACTCCGCCCTTCTCTTTTGTTTAAAATGATATCGTTTCTCCATCCTCTGGTACTAAGATGCTCGAAGAAAGTCTCTTCTCTTCAATGAAGCTTCTTAATTCCTTCCTTGTTAACAAACAATGGTTTACAGCTTCCATATGAGCTACGATTATTGAGGCTTCCGGCGCTTCTTCGTACGTCCGATAGATATCCTCTTTGCTCATCGT
Source organism: Paenibacillus sp. GSMTC-2017 (assembly GCF_016019935.1). GTDB lineage: Bacteria > Bacillota > Bacilli > Paenibacillales > Paenibacillaceae > Pristimantibacillus. Next base: position 265,230 of record NZ_JAECMT010000006.1, on the reverse strand, counting down.
AATGGGATCCCCTTGCAGGAACTGGGCAGAGCCTCCATTAACGACGATAACCTCGGGCTTATGCGTCTCTATTGCTTTCTCAACATCTTCACACCAAATGGTGTCTCCAGCTATATAAAGCGTCTGCTCATCGGGATGCTGAAAGACAACACCAGATACCTGTCCCATAATCAGACCAATTTCACCTGTCCCATGTTGACCACTTGTTTGATTTAGACGTATATCTCCAATAGTAGACGTCTCATACAAAGTTTGTACGTTGTGAAAACCCTTCTCTCTAATAACTTCTGCATCGACATCTGACTGTGCGATTACAGTAATGTCTTTTGGAAGAACTTCAATTGCTGTTGGATCAAAATGATCTACGTGCAAATGAGTAACAATAACTGCATCCACATCAATCATTTCTTCGATAGGAAGTGGCAGATTTACAGTTGGATTACCAACTTGATTCGCAGTATTAGGAAAGGCTGCATAAGCCCCTTTTGGCGCAAAAAAAGGATCGATTAAAAACGTTTTTTTCCCATAACTTAAAACAATTGTTGCATTTCTTATTAGTCTAATCTTCATTTCCATCCCCCCCTTCGCTATCAATTAGTTACCTTTAACAACCTCCCTTTAGTATAATAATTACAGTGAAATAAGAACTTACATCTAATCAAGTAAATGAAGGTAAAAAGTTGATTATTGAAAGGAGTTAGCCAATTTGCTAGACCTTACTGATTTGAAAATAGTAGAAGAGTTGAGGAAAAATGCGCGGATCTCTATGAAGGAGCTAGGCGAAAAAGTACATCTGACAGGTCAAGCAACAACAAACCGTGTTCTTAAACTCGAAGAAAACAAAGTGATTAAAGGTTACACCGTACTCCTGGATCAAGCTAAAATCGGCTACCCTGTTCATTCGATCATTACCGTTCTGATGAAAGACTATAATCATAAACCTTACCTCTTGTTCACAGAGACTGAACAGCAATATATCGTACATAATTTCAAAATAAGCGGTGAAGGCTGTTATCTCCTCGAATGCAGATTCCCGTCTAACGAGATGCTTGATACGTTTTTAAACAAATTAAACCTTATCGCGAATTATAGAGTGTCTATTGTCATAAACGATTTAACCCTATCGGAACAAATCTAATAGCAAAGAAAATAGCCCAAACTAACAGGAGGTTTTATATGTTTAGTTATAGAAACACAACAACCGAGATTGCAAGCAGTGAAATCGATACTGTCATTATTTCAGTAGGAGCGACAGAACAATTCGGGCCTTTCCTTCCGATGCACTTGGATACTCTTATCGCCGAATTGTATGCTGAATCGTACGGAAAGGAATTAGATGCTTACGTACTGCCTACTCTCCCCTTTAACACATCTGAAGAACATGCCAACTTTAAAGGGACGATAACTGTCAGCCCGACGATTTTGACAGCAATGTTAGAAGATATAATCGTTAACTTGGCGAAACAAGGATTCGTAAAATTTATCGTCTGCAATGGACATGGCGGAGCCTATTGGGAAGCAGCTTTCGTTAAACATATCAATTACAAATACCCTCACATTATAATAATTGCACCAAATCATAATAATCATAAAGCTTGGGAAGAAGCAGCGAAAAGAGCAGGGCTCGAAGGTTTGAATGAGATGCACGGCGGGTTATTATCGGTTTGCACAGCTATGTGGCTCTGCCCCGAACATGTCAAACTGCGTTCCATGGGTTCAAACGTTCCTATTGAAAGTCGACTTTATGCGGATTATATGGGTTGGGACAAATTAACCGAAGACGGATGTTGGGGGAATTTTGAAGAAGGCAGTTATTCTGAAGATCAATTACGTGAAAAAGGTAAACTATTTTGGGAGACATTTATTGCAATAAGGACTGAAGGTTTAAAACAACTTGTTGAAGATGCCTATCGTAGAAAAATGTCCTAAGTGCTAACATACTTTGAACGGAAGTGTAAGTGATCAAAGAGGGGTGATCGCTTGCTTGTACGAAGTTTAAGTTTGGAATGCTTCTGAAATAATCGATCGGGCATTCGTGAAAAAGACAGAGGTCACTTGATCGTTACCTCTGTCTGACGGAATTAAGAATAAGCTGAATTATGTTAGTTTCATAACGTCATCGCTTGCCCATACCGACCCAAAAACTCTTCTTTTTCTTTGTAATTCGGCATTATACTTCCGACACGCCTCCAAAAAGATCGATCATGATTCATATGAGTAAGATGGCATAATTCATGGATAACGACATAATCAATCACATCTATTGGTGCCATCGCTAGACGATAGTTAAAGGTTAACTCTTTATCCGAACTGCATGTTCCCCACTTCGTTCTAGACTCCACAATTTCAATCGTTTTTGGTTTTACTTTAAGTTGCTTTTGATATATTTTGATTCGTTCGGCTATTACCTTCTTACAGCTGAGGAAATAGAACTTCTTTAGGTCGCGTTTAAGCTCCTCTTCAGTCAAATCGGTTGTCTCTATTAATTCATGAAGCATATAGTATTTCCCCAAATGAAGAAACTTACCTTGATCCTCATACTCCTTAATCTTTGGAGCTTCACGGGTTTTCTCAATTGCATCCATTTGCTTTAGTATGGCTTGTCCATGCTGCTTCACAGCGTTCATTACTACTTCGTCACTAGTACCATTCGGAACTTTCACCGTAATTAGTCCTGTAGAATTGATTTGAATGGATATCTTTTTTCTCGATCCGTATTCAACATGAAACTCAATTGTTTGCTCTCCAAGTTCAATCTTCATCATCAACATCATTTCTATATCATTTTTTCTGAATCATTCCTTATTGTATCATCTATGACTTCAAAGGATATACAAGCTGAATATTTGGCTCCGCCAATAATCCTTCATAAAACATATAATTATGATCTGCCCCTGCAATAATTAGAATTCGTTTTCCCAAGTGCTTCTTGATCGCATTTTTTATACGCTGAATCATGATTAGGTGTCTGCACACCCATCTAAATAAATGAGCTTGCGGGTTAATTCGCTCAAGCCATTCGTACTTCTGTCTTGTAACGTTGTCATATTCTACTGAATTTAATGGGACTATACCAGCATCCCAAGTGGAAAGCTGCATGTGCGACCATCGCTCTAGCTCAACGTTTAATTGTTGCTTTTTTTGATCGTTGTAAAGGTGTAACGGGTCAAAATCCATCCACACATCAAGCTCAAGCCAATCAATAGGTACAAATTCATAATTTTTAGCTTCACATAATGGAAAGATCAAATCCCCATATTCACTAGCTGGTTCTCCCAAATATCCGCAAAGGGTACGATCCTTATTGTATTGCTCCCAACTACATGGAAGTACCTCACCACAGATCACATCAGGATTAAACTCTACTATTAATTTTTTAATGACATCCAGCGTTAAATGATATTTCTTCCTAAGTTCATTGTCATGGGTTACTCCCAAAATGCCTACCGTGTTCACGATTGCCTCCTTCACTCTTATAAGCATCCATTTTGTTGTACGGATTCTACCATTCAATTAATTTAATGAATATCTAATTAGAATATTATAAAAATAGATAATAATACAATAGGAATATACTGTCAACAAAAATCACCCGTTCAATGCTGATGTCCAACAATTCCAAAATACATCTTGCAAAAAAAAGTTCCACTATGTTACGTTTATTTGAAATATTTTCTGAGGAGCGAAGCAGATGGGCACAACTAACAATGACCCGAATTTGTTATCCATACCTGAAAGTTTCGAGAGTGAACGTCTGCTCATACGTGCTCCGTTATGGGGAGATGGTCCGGCTGTACATAGGGCTGTTGTAGGCAGTATAGAAGAATTGCGTCCATGGATGCCATGGGCAAAAAACATTCCTACAATTGAAGAATCCGAATCAAGCATAAGGCAATCTCGATTAGAATTTTTGGAGCAGACTGATTTAAGACTGCTGCTATTTCTGAAGGAAACTGGTCAATTAGTTGGAAGCAGCGGCCTACACCGGATAGACTGGCATTTACGCAAGTTTGAAATTGGCTATTGGGTATGCACATCATTTAGCAAACAAGGATACATCACTGAAGCAGTAGATGCGATAACGAATTATGCCATACAACAATTGCAGGCGAATCGTATTGAAATTCGATGTGACTCCCGAAATAAGCAAAGTGCTCGAGTTGCTGAACGTCTAGCATTCGCATTGGAAGGAATTCTTCGTAACGATAAATATGATGAAGACGGTTTACTAAGGGATACGATGATATTTTCTAAAGTTCGCGGAGTCGAGTTTTAATTTTTCGCACAAAAAAAGAGGGGTTCAGCACCCCTCTTCACAATTAGCAGCTTTAGTTATACGACATCCATACCGTACTCCCGAGCACCTCAAAATTTTGCTTAAACCAGAAGTTCCGCGTTTTATCTAGTGTGTACACGTACATTCTTTTGTTTGGGTATTTTACCTTAAGCCAGTTGATAAAGAACTTCGCATAACCTTTACCCTCATGTTCTTTCAATATATCTAATGCTTCTATAAACACGTAATCTCTTTTGTCCTTAATATCCATATAGAAGTCTCTTTCTAAATACTTCTCATCAACTTTAAAATAATCCTTTTCCGCCTTATGAATCAACTGATTCCCAATTTGATACTCCCATATTACCGCATATCCGACCATCTCTTGATCATCTTCAATAAGGTAAATATCTTTAGGTAGCTCTGAGCTGTCCTTCTCGCTCAGTTCACCTGCATGATAACCAGAAGTCAACTCACTTAAAATGGTTTGCATCTCTTTATTAAATGGTTTAGCTGTAATTGTTGTAGCCATTGTTTAACTCCTCTTGTCTGTTTGACGGAATGGACCTAGGAACATCTTCGGAATATCTGTCTCAAAGCGCATAATTTTGCCAGTTGTTGGGTGTTCGAAGGCCAATACTCTCGCATGAAGTCCTAATCGCCCTATAATACGTGATTTGGAACCATACTTTTTGTCGCCGACAATCGGATGGCCGATGTCTTCCATATGAACGCGAATTTGATTTTTCCTACCCGTTTCGAGTACAACTTCGAGCAAAGTAAATGCCTTGTTCGTCTGGATCGTCTTGTAATGCGTCACCGCATGTAGTCCATCATTAGGACGTGAGCTCGAATACATCTTCATCGTGCTGCTTTCTCTAAGCCACGATGTAATCGTTCCTTCCGTCTTCCTAACCCAGCCTTCAACTAAAGCAACATATGATCGTTCCTTTACTGAAACTTGCCACGTATTCTGAAGATGTTGCTGCACCTTCTCGCTTTTTGCAAACAACATTACGCCGGATGTGTCTCGGTCCAGACGGTGTACGATAAATATTCTACTATTGGAATCCTTGCTTCTTACATGAGCCATAAGCTGACGGTAAGCCGTTACTTCGTTCTCTTGCTCTGAAGCGACTGATAACAAACCTGCCTCTTTCCGTACGACAATTATGTCATCATCTTCATGGAGAATATTTAGTCCAACAAGCGGTTGTTTCTCAACAATTCGATTCATACTTATCGTAACCGTATTTCCAGGCTCAAGAGGAAAATTGTATGCTTTAACTACGCGATCGTTAACAGATACTTGTCCGCGAGCCAGTATCGACTTAACGGAATTACGTCCAAGATCAGAACGTGTTAAGAGCAAAAATTGCAACAACTCTATTGGTTCCTTGACGATGTGTTGACTCGTATTGGATCGCGGTGACTTCGCTTGTTTTGGTCCGTTTGCTGTCTTATATGACTTTGCTTTACTTGATGTTCTTGATGGTTTTGATGGTTTTGTAGACCATGACTCACTAGTAGGACTTAATGACTCTGATTCACTTGATATACTTGACGCTCTTGATCCTCTTGATGACCTTGATTCACTCGTTGCGCTTGATGTACCTGAAGTGCCAAATGGTCTTGAAGTGCTTGCTGGCTTTTGGAAATTCCGCTTCTTATTTTTTTGCATGTGTAATGCCTCCTGCTTCGATCGATCAGAAAAAATTGTTACGAATTTCCGTTCCCGTATTCCTCATCGTATGTTCCACTATAACATAGCATGGCTCTGTTCCCAATAATACGGACAAAACCATGTAGCCTTCAAAGGTTATATTTTAATCGTTAAGCTTCCAATATATAAGCAAGCAACAATGCAGACGTATTTACGATTGCATCAGCATGAGTACGTTCCATTCCATGAGAAGCATGTACACCAGGACCGATTAATGCTGCACGAATGTTACTTCCGCCTCTTAATGCCGCTGATGCATCTGAGCCATAATTAGGATAAATATCTACAGCATGCGGCATTCCTTCACGCTTAGCTAATTCAATAAGTTTGGAGGTCATGCCGTAATCGTATGGACCAGAAGAGTCCTTCGCACAGATAGATACATCCATTTCAGTCGTAGACAAGTCATCCCCGATTGCTCCCATATCAACAGCGATTAACTCTGTTATATCTTCCGGAATATAAGCACAACCATGTCCAACCTCTTCATACGTAGAAATAAGCAGCTTAATTGTATACTTAGGAGTTACCCCTTCACGCTTCAACCATTCCAGCAATCCTAATAAGGCTGCCACACTTGCTTTATCGTCCAAATGCCGCGACTTCACCCAGCCATTCGGCAATATACGAGTGCGAGGATCCCATGAAATAAAGTCTCCTACCGAAATACCTAGCTTCTCCGTTTCTTCCTTCGTTTTTACTAGTTCATCGATACGAATTTCCATATTCGCTTCTTCACGCTTGAAGTCACGAACATCATTATATACATGAACGGATGGTCTACTAGACAATACAGTACCATCGTACTTGCGACCATCACGGGTATGGATTACACAATATTCTCCTTCAACCGTTTGCATCGCATAGCCACCAATTGGAGTAAATCGAATCATACCACTCGACTTGATTGAGCGAACCATTGCTCCTAACGTATCAACATGAGCGGAAATACCAATAACCTCACCAGATTCTTGACCTGGTATTACGATAATACCTGTCCCTTTAGGTGTTTGATCCATCGTATAACCGAATTGTTCAACTTCATTTCGCAAATAGTTCATAATTTCCATGCAGTAGCCGCTTGGACTTGGAATATTAAGTAATTCGTTCAGCTTACTTATTATATACTCTCTATTTAACTGTGGTTTTAAAGCTGAAGACATAGTCGCTCGCTCCTTCTAATGATAACAGTTTAGTATTTTATATATCGTATCATGCCTAGAGATTTAATGCACAAACCACTTACAACCATACCTTACCATCTCTTCATCCGCCCATCCACTTATAAAAAGCGATAGAGGCTTTTACCTATTTCGATCTATACTCCTATTATTCATTTTTATCCGACAGCAAACTTCGACAATTTTACAATTTTGGATAAATTTACCCCTTTTATCAGAGGAATTTACCCTTCCTCTAGTCCTGGTGACGTCTCATTATAGAAATATATCTTTATCAACAGCAACGGAGGTGAGACTAGAATATAGCTTTTCGATTCTTAACTTATGGTGATTGTCGAGATTTTATATCTACCAGAAGTTAGGACGACATAATAATAGGTTTATTTCAGTTTATCGAACACCCAGCTCATCTTCTAACGAGCGAAAAGCGTATTATTGTGAATTCGACACAAACTCATCTAGTTATTACCTCAAAAACTACTTTATTACATAGGCCAACTTACACATTTCCTCTTGTAACATACTAATTTTTCAATGATTGAATCCACTCAATTAAACCGACATCTAGATCTAAAATTACTTGTTCTTAAACTGCCTGACCGTTCGACTATGACAAATAGAGGTGATAAGGTGAATTTTTCTATGCAAAAAAAGCAATTAAAAATCGTTTTTTTAGTATTCCTAGCTTTTGCTATACTAATTAGCCCATTATTAAATACTACTACTTCCTACGCGAACGAAGTTGTGGAATCCTCACCTATTGAGGAAGCCTCACCTAGTAAAGAAGATTCAAGTGTAACTCAAGCGGTATACGGACAACTTCCACCCGTTCCCCAAAATTTTTCTGTTATAAACGATTCCATAACTGCAACGAGTGCAACCTTAACTTGGGATGTTCATCCTGATCAAGCTAGCGTTGATGTATGGTATTATGTTCTCCCTAGTGGTGAGCCAAATACTGAAGATACAAAAAACTATCTAGCAACTGGAACAGGCGGCAGTGTAGAACTTCAAAATTTGCAGCCTAATACAACTTATAAATTGTATACAACCTGGTACAAAAGACCCTATAATCGAGTCGAAAGAAGCAACTACATTGAATTCAAAACTTTGGATGGTCCCGCTTCTTCAGAACCTACTGGAAATCAAGGTCCGAGAAATCTTCAATTCTTTGATGTTACACACAATTCCGTAACGATTTCTTATGATCCAGCTCATAAAATTGATCATTATTGGGTTTGGAACCCTAATGTTCCTTCTAATGTAACCCCTTATGTAACTCATTCACAACTCGGTGGGACAACTATTGGTGGGTTAAAACCTGAAACTACTTACACTTTCCTAGTCGGACCAGATGGGATACAATATCCTGACCTTAAACCTGAACAAAAAAGCAATACCATCACATTCACAACAACAAAAGATACAAGTGAATACAAAGAAGCTCCACTTACTCCGCCTCATAACGTGCGGATAACTGATATTTCAAACACTAGCATTACGGTTCAATGGAAAGGAAGCCCAGATGCAAACGCTTACGACTTTTACGTTAACGGTGGATGGGCTGGAGGCATTTGGGACGGATCAGATACCGTTACCTACACTTTTAAAAATGGAACCCCTGCAAAAGGATCTGATTTCCAATTTATCGTCGGCTCACAAAATTTCGAAGCGGGTAAAGGTGCTGTAAAGGCTGCACCTGTTTCAATTAAGTGGGGAGAGCTTTCAGCTCCTGTAGACCTTCAGGCTGTTACTACTAATCGTACTACAGCGGCACTAGGATGGGCACCTACACCAGGTGCGACAAGCTACGATATTTTTAGTTCCGGTACTCTCATTGGTTCTAGTGATTCCAATCGTTATGTTGCTTTTGGGCTCACAGAAGGACAAACCTACAACTTTACTGTTGTAGCCAAAAATGCATTGTGGAGCTCATCAGCAAGTAAAGTAGCAACAATCGTACCTGGATCTAACTATATCAATTTCTCCTATTACGGTTCTTGGATGATCTATGAAGATGGACGCAATTATTCACCTGAACAAGTTGACTTTTCGCAAATTACACATATCAATTACGCTTTCTCTGATATTTGCTGGCGCAAAGTTGGTTCAAAAGGTGTAGTTTGTGAAAACAAAGATATTCCTCTACAAAATAAATACGTTTACGATGGTGAAATCGTATTAGGTGACACTGAGGTAGATATTGCAAACCTTGCTAAATTTAAAACCATAAAGGAAGCAAATCCTCACCTGAAATTAATGGCATCTACAGGGGGTTGGACATACTCTAACAATTTCTCAGCCACTGCTGCATCAGAGGTAACCCGTAGGACTTTCGCTAATTCTGTGGTGAAATTTTTACGCGAGTATAATTTTGACGGTCTAGATATCGACTGGGAATATCCAGTATCTGGTGGAGAAGACGACACTGGACATTCTCCGGATGATAAACCAAACTTCACCTTACTGATGAAAACTATTCGTGAAGCACTGGATGTAGCTGGGTCAGTAGACGGTAAATATTATTTACTTACTATTGCGTCTGGACAAGCTGATAGCTTTACTGTCAATGCTGATTTCACCAATTCTGTACAATACTTAGATATGATCAACATTATGACTTACGACTATAGCGGCAGCTGGAGACCACTGGCGTTACACAACTCACCACTATATCAAGATCCAGCTAACCTCAGAAGCACTGCACCACGTTATAATGTGAGAGCCGCTTTACTTGGTCACTTAAATGGTGGAGTACCAACCTATAAACTAAACATGGGTATACCTTACTATGGTAAAGGTTGGGCTGGTTGTCCTGATCCTGGAGAATATCAAACTTGCCAATCCATTCCTAAAGGAACATGGACTGACCCAGGTCTGTTTGACTTCTACGATATTGAAAATACAATGATCAATAAAAATGGATATACTCGCTACTGGAATGATTATTCAAAAGTTGCTTATGTATTTAACCCAGATACCGGTACTTTTGTTACCTATAACGATGAAACGTCAATGATGTACAGTAGCTCACTTGTAAAATCAATGAATTTGGCAGGTGTTATGAGTTGGGATATCAGTGGTGACCGTAACAAAACACTTACTACACAACTGATTAAAGATCTTCCAATTGACGGTAAAGTAAATAGATCAGCACTAACAGCTCCTCAAAATCTTGCAGTTGTAAAAAATGGTTATTACGATGTACAAGTAAAATGGGATGCTGTAACTGGGGCATCAGGGTATGAGATTTTCCGCAATCATATCTATGTTGGTTACACAACTGATACAAGCTATACTGTTGATGGCCTTGTTGCTAATACAGCAGCAGATATTAATGTACTTGCTATCAAAAAAGAAGCGGATCGCATTCTCGAAGTATCGCCTTTCTCACAAATATTGAGTGCAGTACCAAAGAGTTTTAATGAAGGTGGAGGAAACTACACACCTCCAACAACTCCAACGACTCCTGTCGTGACCAATAACGAGCTCGATTCGGTAGTCACGAAAGCAGATGGCAAACATACGATCAGCATTACAAAAGACGCAGCAATCAAAACGATCCAAGCTGCATCTTCTGGTGATTTGAAAGTAACTGTAGAGAAAGAAGCTACACAAGTGGATGTAATCATTCCAAAAGAAGTTATTGCTGCAATTGGTGCTAAAGGCGATCCTGCAACTATAACGATCATCTGGAATGGAGTCACTTATGTAGTAAATGCACATGCGGTTCATCAAAATGTAGATATCAAAATTTCGATCTCGCCTACAGATACTGCTACAACTGATAAAATTAACAAATTAGCAAAAGACAGTGGATTTACAGTGGAAACTGCACCGCTAGACTTTAAGATCTTTAAACTTTTAGCTGATAACAAATATGAAGAAATAACTGATTTCGGCAAGTTTACATTCAGCCGCATCTATCAGTTGCATGCAAACGAAATTGATACCAACCGTGCAAACGGTGTTGTGTACTTACCTGCTTTAAACGAGTTCCGTCCAATTTCAACTGTCTTCACAAAAGGTGAACTCGGCAGTGTGACTGCGAAGCTGACTAGTAGCGGCAACAGTATTTACACCATCCTTGAATCAAACTTCAATTTCAAAGATTTTACTGCTGATTGGGCTAAAACTCCAATTGAGCGAGCTGCTGCGAAACTAATTGTTTCTGGGGAAACAAACGACGTTTTTGGTGCAAATAACAGCATTACTCGCGCAGAGCTGATCTCTATTATCGTAAGAGGTCTGGGTATTATCCCTAACATCGAAGGATCAGCATTTACCGATGTACCTGCTGATTATAAGTATGCTAGAGAAATTGCAGTAGCGAAAGAACTAGGAATCGTTTCAGGTAAAACAGCAACAACATTTGATCCACAAGGAACAGTTTCAAGACAAGAATTGGCTATTATTTTATCCAAAGTGCTAAAACTTAATAAAGAAGTAAAAGATGCAGATGCTTCAGTACTTGGATCTTTCAAAGACCAGTCTTCTATCGCAGAAAGTTCCAAATCTGCAGTTGCTCTATTGGTACAAGAGAAAATTTTGTTAGGTAAATCTGCTACAAAATTTGATCCAGCTTCCAAAGTAACTAAAGCACAAGCAGTAGTTGCAGTTATCAGATTGCTGGATGTATTGGCATCGGAGCAAGCGAGCAAATAATAGAATGCAAACAAAAAAGGGACGAAGCAGACTCAATCTGCTTCGTCCCTTTTACCTCTATTTAGCTACTGCTACTCCTGCTCTAGCAATCCCATCTCCAGACACATTGAAATAGCTAATGTTTTTACATTGTTTGGCCCGAATCGAATACTAATTCGTTCCCCCTCCAGCTTCTCAATCACACCAGAGCCAAATACGCGATGGCGAACCTGAACTCCTTCTTCAAATAGTGATCGTGACTGAATGGCATTTGGATTAGGTGTAGCTTTAGTTGCAACCCGCCCCGCTGAAATCGATTTAAACTTCACTCCGCTGTCGGTCATTTCTCTCGTTACTGATACCGAAGAGACACCACTACTTCGTTCTCGAACGGATATAGCTACATCATTCCTTCTGCTCGGATCTACAATATCTTTCACAGCCGACATAAAGGAGGACTCCGACTTCTTCTCCCCATCCCGCTGACCATATGCAACAAGCTCCAAGTGCTTACGCGCCCGTGTCATTGCAACATAAAATAACCGAACAGCTTCTTCCATAAGCGGCTGACTACCATCCGCAACACTTGATTTCATTTCGTCTGATGACGGAATAATACCCTCTATAAGATCGATCATGTAGACATGGTCGAACTCCAATCCCTTTGCACTATGAAAAGTGGAAAACGTTACAACGTTTTGTCCTCTTCTCGACTTTGCTCCCTTAAGTACTGCCTCCAAATACTTTAACCTGTTCGCGAAGTCAGCCATCGTCTCAAGTCCCTCAGCAATATCCTCTAGCGTATTTAGAATACCGATCAGATACTCTTTACGGAATCCAAGTCTTTCACACATTTTCTCAAGCGCTTTTTCATACCCTAGTCTCGTTCGAATAACCCGGATAGCTTGCTGCGGAGGCATCCCACTCATTTGCTGAAACGTTTCCTTTGCCTCACCTATAGGCTTTCTCTGATAATCCTGAAGCTGTACAACGTTAAGCAGATTATCGAACACAGACTCATTATTGTCGATTGTTTTCAAAACCGCCATCTGATGTTTACTTATATACCCATTAAACTTCAGATGAATATTTTCCAATATGTCTGCTCGTTTATCGGTAAACGTCATCCGCATAAAGTTCAATATATCTTCAATAATCCAGTGGGAGAAAAAGCGGTTGTCAGCATCTTTCATATAAAACGGAATTCCCGCCCGATCAAATTCATTCATAAGTGCAATGGAAGACGAGTTATTGCGATAAAGGATAGCCGCTTCAGACAAGTTGTCCAGCTTCTGCATCTGTCCCGCCACATATTTTGCCTGTGCACGGTAATCCGCTAACGTTTTGAACCCTATTTCTTTGTGCTTTTGATTTTTGGTGAACATATTTTTGTTATAGCGATTTTTGTTACGCTTAATAAACTCGTTCGTGACAGTAACAATTTCATGCGATGAACGATAGTTCTGCTCCATATATAATGTAGTAGCGTTCGGATAAACAGCCTTGAAGTTTAGCAAATAGGAAGGTTCCGCTCCCCGCCAGCTATAGATGGATTGATCATCATCCGCCACAATACATAGGTTACGATGAACTCTTGCTAACTTCTCGATAATCGCATGCTGTACCATTGATGTATCCTGACTTTCGTCCGTTAACACATAATCATACCGACGTTGATACTTGCGGAGAAGCATCTCATCCTTTTCCAAAATATCATTGCCAATCGTCAACATATCGTCAAAATCGATTAGCAGCTTCGGATGGCCTGTACGTTTAAACGCTTCATATTCTCGTAATATCCGCTCCGCTTGTGGTACGTCAACTTTGACTCGCCTCCACTCTTCGGGCGGAATCATCTTATTTTTGATATAGCTGATATAGGTCGTTAGCTCCTCCATACCATCATCCGTAGCATTTTCACCAACAATTTCCTTAAACAATCCACGCAAAATAATTCGTTTGTGAAGCGGCAACCCATTCTCACCGAGCTCTTCACCAGGTTGACCCTCTGCATCTGTCCCACCTTCGATAATGTGATATACGATTCCGTTCTTACGGAAATGCTCTCGAACAACCTCATACGCTAAGCTATGAATAGTGGAGAAGTCTACGGGCCTAAGTTCCGGAAAGAAGCGGCTAAATCGCTCCTTCATATCTCTTGCAGATGCACGACTGAACGTTACTGCCTTTATGCGTAACGGATCTACACCCTTTTCCTCTATTAAATAGCCGATCCTCATAATGATCGTAGTCGTTTTGCCTGAGCCTGGTGAAGCGAGCAGTAGCAGCGGCCCTTCCGTCTGCAATACCGCCTTCGTTTGAACATCATTCAAATGAACACCCAGTTCTCTTTCTTTTCTTTTCAAAAAATGATCGATCACTTTCATCTATCTCAATTCCCTTATTAGCCGATTGAAACCATCGTTACATTATAACACAAGGGATATTATATTCTTTGACAAGAATATTCAATATAGCATATATTAAAAAGATGAATACTACACTACAGGCCCTTGCAGAGCCAAATCGATTACGAATTGTGGAATTGCTTCTTGATGGTCCATTAACCGTTGGAGAAATCGCTGACCGTCTGTCTATTAGGCAACCTCAAGCTTCCAAACATCTCAAGACGCTGAGCGATGCTGGTCTTGTCGAGGTGAAGCAGGAAGCAAACAAAAGAATTTACAGTCTACGATCTGAGCCTCTTCAACAACTAGACAGCTGGCTGGACACATTCCGTACCATGTGGGCGGACCGATTCAAACGAATGGACGATTACTTACAATTATTGCAGAGCAAACCTAGTACAAATGATGAAAAAAACCATTAACTAGGACAAGAGAAAGGTTTTTGATGACTGATCATCAACAGACTGATCAAGGTATATAGACAAAAATTCAAGCGAAACTAAACAACCAGTCGCCGATTGATTTAAGGCGACTGGCTGCTTAAACTTGCAAGGTGTTTGGATCTCTGTCTCACAAACAGGGGTAAGTCCTCCGTTCTTATAGAACTGTATCGGCTCTTTATCTTAAGCTGTGCCCTTTATCTTTGTACCCTTCCTCTCCATAAGCATCTTGGAAATAGCTTTAGGGTCATTTGTTTCCAGAACAATTTCACGGTGATCCATAATAATATACGTTGGTGATTTCGTAATATTTATGATCTTGCTATAACTTTTTCTTTTCTTTTCATCGCTCAGGCTAACAAATGTTACACTGCTTCCCTCTAACCATAATCTCATATCCTCCGGTTCAATAGCACTTATAGCATTATTTGTAATAGACTTAGAATCTGTTGAGTTGTCATCACAGAACACATAAATACTATAATAACCTGCATCATGTGCGACCATATTCCTAATAATCTCCGCTTCCTTTAGCGAATAAATGATGAGGACACATACAAATATCGTTAGAAGAAATAGGGATACCCACCTCTTCATCTTTCACCTCCAGCAAACAACGGGTAAACTCATGCAGCATTCCACAATTGGATCTTAATACCCATTCCTTTACTCCCACATAATAGACAACACTTCCAATGGAGAAAATGTAGCAATTATTCATTTAATTCAACAATTCACAAATACAAAGAGGTTCATATCGGTTATAATTACGGAAGAGCAAATAGGTACGTTCTTCCAAATATTCGAAATCGTGCATTCCCCAGGGGGGTCCATTCATACATGAAGCAAAGCAAGTTGTTTCTCCTATCCAGCACGGACTTTCAAGCCTTGTCCGCACAACTTCAAGAAGACATTTATAATGAATATTATCAATTTGTTTATTCTTCGATTATTTTTATGGTGCGTGATCATGCTACCACTGAAGATATTATTCAAGTTTCATTCTTGAAAGTGATTCAAAAAATCCCACATGGGCTTACCGAGATACAGTTAAAAGGTTGGATTAAAGTAGTTGTAAGAAATTGTGTACATAATTATTTTAGAAAAACGAAAAAAAGCCGCAACGATATCGACTCAGATAGTGTTTATATAAGTGAGAGCATTGTTTACGCAACAGAATCCGCTTCGCTGGAACGCGAAATTGAGACAAAGTTGATGACTGAAGAAATCGGCCAATGCTTAAACGAAATGAAACCGGAATATAAAGCTTTGATTGAGTTACGATGGAAAAAGGATTTAAGTTACAGAGAAATGGCTACTGAACTTGATACATCCGAGGATACTGTGAAATATAAGTTGTATCGAGCACGAGAAGCTTTGAAGAAAAAGCTCTTCAAGAGATGGGGTGACAGTATTGAATAAAGAAGAATTCGATCAATTGTTTGACAAAGCCTTCGATGAGAGTGTCAACACCTACGAATTCATACCTGACTCCAGCAATTCATGGGCAAAAGTGCAAAAACAACTTCGCAAACAGTCCCGAAGAAAACGCCAACTTCGTCTGTTGCCATATATTGCAGCTGCATTTATATTTGGTGCTATTGTATTCGGTACACCAACTGTAACTAATGCATTCCAACCGTTTTACAAGGCGATCACTTCAATTAAAGATGGAGTAATTAACATCATATGGGGAACTGGGGAAACGCACAATACAAAACCTCGAACACCGCCGCCACCGGGTCATGTGAACTCAGGTGGTGCTGGGAATAGTTCAACTAGCGAAGAAATATATCATCAGGAATTCAAAACATGGGATGAAGCGTCAACGGTTGTAGATTATCCGATACCTAAGGATATATATGTACCGACTGATTACAAATTAGAAAATATTAAAACTTTAGTTGGAAAAACCTCAGAAAAATCGATCTTTACAACGTTGCAGTACAACAAATCAGAGTTTGAGAACTATCACATTAAAATTAAAAAGCTCGTACCAGCTGAAATGATACAGTCGGGAGCTGACACTTCTAAAAATGATATTATTATGGAAACATTGCAGATTGGTGATAATACAGCGTACTTGTTTATTACAAATGATGGAACAACAAGTATGGAGTTTCTAAACGCTAATTATCATGTTTCCATCGTTGGAGCAATAACAAAAAAGGAAGCGATTAAGATTGCTACCGATTTAGTTCAAAAATGACCATAAAAAAGGGAGCCTTTCTTTTCGAGGCTCCTTTTTTTGTATAACTATTCCGCAACAAATGAATCTCCATATTCTATTGCTTGCTCCGTTTCAGTTCCTTTTTTCACTGAATAAGTTGCTTTTACCCTGAAATAATAACCACTCTGTACTGATTTTGTAACTAAAATGGAAGCAGCGCTCGTGTTAAGAGTATTTTGAGTGCTATTAGAATCAAAATTAACCCAAGTTGATCCTGTCCATTTCTCTAATTGTACTGATATGCCTATTCTATCAACAATAGCCTTTGTTTCAGCCGATACTGTTACCTCAACATACTGGTTTTTCTTATCATAAACATAGATAGAAGAGCTCTTTAAATATTTATAACCTGGAAAAACTGCACTCGGATATATTCCACTTGTCGGAGCAGCTGTTTTCGGTGGTGTGAAACTAGCTGCCGAGGCCATTTGTGGAACCAATAGAAGTGCAGCAATAATCAATAAACCAATTTTCACTTTAGTAGAACGTCCAATCTTTGTCATTGAATCCATCTCCTTTAAATGTCCTATGTATTTACAATTAATAAACTCAAATATATTAAAAAAAGTTGCATATATTTCAAAAAAATATTCAAAACCTGTTTTTAGTAGATTCAAAACTCGTTATATGTTCCATCATATGTAAATTAAAGATTATCTCTTACCCTTTTCGTAACGATCTATCGCTTCTTGAACAATATCCCTCTTTGGTAATCTAGAGATGATAACTAACAATAAACTAATGACAATTAATAATATAGCGATTAGCAGCAACTAAACATCTCCTCTCCGTTTAAAACTATTCCAATTTATCCAATTCTATCATATTTTCCTTGGTTATCTCTAGAATGACAATCACACTAAACTTTATAGATTTAACATAAAAAAGAGACTGTTCCTAGTCAATGTTATTGACCTTGAACAATCTCTCATTAGCAACTTATTATCAAATTTTATTCTAACTATTTGCTACTATACATTATTTACGATCGTCATCATCATTGTCGTCGTCTTGATCGTCGTTGTCGAATAGATCATCGTTATCATCATCATCATTATCATCATCGTCTTGATCGTCATTATCGAATAAATCGTCATCGCGGTCATCATCTCTGTCAACATCAATAATTTTACCGCTAGATGCAAGGACATCTACTTCTGTTTTAACGCCATTAACAGTCAACTTCACTTCATAGATAAGTCGTCCGTCATCACGGTCAGTCTCTACCTTAACAACAGTTCCTCCTACATGAGCAGCAGCTAGTTTGCCTGCTTGTTCAGCAGTAATCGATTGTGCTGGTTTTGTATTCGTAGTTGGTTTAGCAGATTCAACTGGTTTTACCGCAGTAACCGTTGTATTTACACGATCATCATCGTCGTCGTTATCATCCAGCTTGGAGCTTAATGTAGCACCCGTGTATGCATCGATTAACACATCATAATCAACTTTTTTCGTTGTTTCAATCTCTACTTCGTAATAAACGCGGCCGCCTTCTCTCTCAAGCTCCACACTTTCCACTCGACCAGCAACAACCTTTGTTGCTGCTTCCTTTGCCTTTTTAACCCCAATTAGTACTTCTTTTTTTGCTGTGCCACTAGCTAATGTTGGTTGTACTGCACTTGCTCCAATTACTCCACCAATAAGTACTGCTACCGATAATGCGCCTACCAAAGCTAATTTTGTTTTCATCATTTTTTAACGCCTCCGTTTATGTTTGTCTCTTGCTTGACTTAAATATAACCATCCTAGATGAGAGCAACATAAGAGTCACATTAGAATTTGATGAGAATTGAAAGTGAATCTTCTCATAAAGCGATAAACCTTCTACTACATCTGTTCTATTCCTTAAACATCGTCATCCGCTTCTTCTGATCCATCATCTTCATCATCATCCCAAACAATGGATATAATCTCACCTGAGATTGCGTTTACCTGAACGGTAGCTTCTCTGCCATCATCCACTTCAATCTCTACTAAATAATCATTTTCGCTTCCTCGTTCCACCTTTTCTATAACGCCATTTATATGTTTAGATTTCAGATATTTTGTCGCGAGCTTTCCAGCGTCTGACGAGGTCAATAGAGTTGGCTTTTCTGTTGCCGGTTTACTCGTACCAGTTGGTTTTCCGTTATCCACTGGTTTTTTGCTGGCGTTCGGTTCTGTTGGCTTTGGCGTAGCGGTTGGGTTAGGCTTATCTGTTGGTACAGGAGTTGCAGTAGTTCCTGGCTTTGTTGTCGGATCATTTGTTCCTTCAAGCTGCGTAACCGATTGAATCGAGCCATTATTGCCATTGACTACTATTTCATACACCCCAGTAGAAGATTTTAGACTGACATGATACCACTTACCTTTAAGGACGGAATCCGTAATCTGTCCCGGGTATTGTGTAAGTACAGCCTCAATTGCTTCCTCCTCAGTCAATAGTGAATCTTTTTCCCATGGTGACCATGTGAAAAGCGCTGCTAACAAAGCACTGACTGCCATTACAGCTGCAACGAGCCATACTTTCTTTGAAATGTTCAAGCAGGCACCTCCAACTCTTAATTAATTGTAGTCAGTATAAATGGTCAACATTAGAATCGGGTGAGAAGTAGACTTAACTCACTCTTCCCGATTATCAGTGAGTATAATAGTTATCGTTGTACCGATGCCTTGTACACTATCTAGCGTAATACGTGCACCAATGGCATCCGATATCTCCTTAGCAAGTGATAATCCTAAGCCCGCCCCACCGCCTTGACGTGTGCGCGCCTCATCTACCCTGTAAAACCTGTCGAAAACTTTCGGCAGGTCTTCTTTCGGAATTCCGATCCCTCTATCTTTAATGGCTATCATCCGCTCGTTGCCGCTCGACGTTACTATTAACGTAATTGATTGTTCACTATATTTCCGCGCATTATCGAGAAAGATAAAGAGCAGCTGCTTTAATTTATTCTCATCAGTAGATGCTATAATTTGCTCCAGCGGAGCTTCTACTGCAACTTCTCTGCCATATGCTCTTGTTATCGCCTTAGCAGATTCCATCGCTAACTCGTTAAGTACAACGTTTTTGATCACAACATTCCATTGCTCCTGATGTTTCGCTAACATTAACAGCTGCTCAGTCATTTCTTTCATTCGAACAGCTTCTGAGTGAATCGCATGCAGTGATTCATCGAAGAGCTCTGGTCGCTCCTTACCTCGTCTTAACAATAGATGAGCATAACTTTCAATAACCGTCAGCGGTGTTTTGAGCTCATGTGAAGCATCAGAAATAAATCGTTTTTGCTTCTCAAAATTGCTTTCAAGCAACTCGATCATATCATTGAAGGTTTCGCCCATTTCGAACAACTCGTCCTTCGATTGGCCTTCTTGCGCAAGTCGCTTGAACCTTCCGCTTCGCTTAATATCTTTCATTGTAGCCGTCATAGCTGAGATTGGCCGCATAATAAGCTGTGCGAGCAGTCTGCTAGACAAAACGACAGGAACAAGTGCTATCGCCGTCACAACCGCCAATACCATACGAAGCACCTTTAGATGCTCCATCGTCGGATTAAGACTTTCTGTAAGCTGTATATTAACGACTTCTCCAGTACTCCAAATGACCGGTATAGATGTACTAGCATAACTTCTACCTTCATACTCCAGAACAAATACTTGCTTCGTTGCAGAATAGTTTACCGCTAATTGGCTTAACGATATTTCAGAAGGAGAAGTGACAGTTGACATATCTTTTTTCGGTTTAGCTGCGCTCCCTTGACGGGCTATACGAACCATCCCATCAACAGGGACATATGCGCGTATTAATTGACCCTCCTCAACTTTTCCCGCTGATTTACGAATTTTTTCTGCAATCGAAACCCCTTGTGCTTCGGTTTGCTTAAGCTGGCTATCAATAGAAAGTCTACTAAACAACAAATAAATCGACACATTCATAAGAATGAGCATGACTGCAAATAATATGGAGGAGTAGAAATGGATTTTACTTTTCAGCTTCATGCTTGATCCTTCAGTACGTAACCAACACCTCGAACGGTATGGATTAACTCCGGCTCAAAGCCGCTGTCGATTTTTTTACGAATATACCGAATATACACATCAACAACATTTGTATCGCCAAAATAATCATAACCCCAAACAGCTTGAACAATTTGATCCCTATTCAGCACTTGGCGCTTATTCTTTAATAAATAAACTAACAAATCAAATTCTCTTGGGGTCAGTTCAATCGAAGTATCCGAGCGCACTACTTCTCGTGTGCTTTCATTAACCATTAAGTTTGTAGCATGTAGACACCCTGCATCTTCCGCTGGTATAACAGGGGAATCGATTACTGCGACCGGGCGCAAGCGCAGTGCCGCTCGAATTCGTGCAAGCAGTTCTTCAATTTGAAACGGTTTTGTGACATAATCATTAGCCCCTTGATCCAGCCCAGCTACTTTATCTTCGACTGAACCTTTCGCCGTTAGCAAAATAACCGGTATACCCGTATCAGTCTGACGAACACGGCGCAACAACTCAAACCCGCTCATGCCGGGCAACATCACATCAAGCAATAAAAGATCCCATCCACCTTCACGGAATTTCTCCAATGCATCGATTCCATTACTTGCTTTTGCAACACGATATCCTTCACATTCAAGCTCGATTTCTAGCAATCGCGCAATCTTATCTTCATCTTCAACAATTAATATGGATTCTTTCATTCGTTAACCCTCCGCTCGAAATGATATGCCGCTATAGTACCACATTTTAGAGAGGTTTTTCCAAATAACAACTTTTAAGTATCTTGTACAAGTTAATCCAGCTTAATGAAAAATACAAGGACGAAATAGATGTGATTGGGATCAATGCGATATACTGCGCTTTATTTTATCGATCAAAAGGGGCGGCTCGTTGACGAAATGAACGACTCAACCGATATTGATTACATTGAGGATTCATTTAAAAACTTGAGAACTAGATCTCTTAAATAAAAGGACAAAAAACTGAGGAGTAAACTCGAAGTAGGATCATTAGATCCTAAATAGAACAACCTTTCTTCTTACAGTCAGAAGAAAGGTTGTTCTTAACTTGTTTAAGCTAGTTCAATTAACTCAATTTGACCGCCATCTGGAGTGTTGAATCTAACCCACTTGCTGGCTTTAAGAATCGGAACCATCGCTTCATGAACAATGTTGATAGGTGATAGGAACTTAACACCCTTGGACTCTAGTTCTTGCCTTGTCTGCTCAAGGTTTGTAACCCCTAGACCGAATAGAGTAGCAGTAGGCGCATATGGTAAAGCAGGAGCTTCAGACACTGGATTTTGAAACTCTACCAATTCAATTAAACTTTCACCAATTTTCAGGAATGCCAACCGAAGTTTAGCATTTTGAACCCCCACAGAAGCGGAAAGCTCTTCTCCCTCGAATGAATCTGTTGGAGGCAACAAAACTTCCATCCCCAGTACATCTTTATAAAAAGATACCGCCTTATCCAAATTTGAAACAACAACACACGAATGTGCTAATCCCTGAATACTCATCTAGTTGACTCCTTGTTAATATATTTTGTATGTCAGATGATATGTCTAGAGAGTACCCTACCATTAACTACCTTTATAGTATAAGTTAAATATATAATTTTGTGGATGTCTCATCAAAAATATGGAATTAATCATACAAATAAATCTATTCTTCTATTATTTAACTTTCTAAACTTTGATTTCCCCAACAGTGTTGATGCATTTAAAGCTACAAGAGAAGTTTCACCCGAAACTTCTTTTCCCACTCATCACCAAGACAACCATCCTACCAATGCCATCCGCAATGGATGGTTGGAGCTGCTACTTCACTACAACCCGCTTCTGCGCCACAACCAACACATCCATCGCTCTTGCTTCATTAACAACTACATTCATCGTCGATCCGCTCAGCCAGCGTTTCCACCATGGCTGGTTTGTTTGTCCGAGCACAAGCTGTGAGCAGCCTAGTTTACTTGCAATCCCGACAACTTCCCTGCCTATTTCACATCTTTGCCCTGCCTCATGTTTAACAAAGACGCCGCCAAGCCGCTCCGTCAAAGATCGAATCGCTTCTATCCTGTCTGCATCGTACTCACATTCCAGCTTACCAAACGGCTCAATATAGACGGTATGCCATGTAGCCTTCAGCCGATGGGCAATACGGAATCCCCGCCTAATCAGTCTTTCTGCATGGTCACTCAGTGACACGAAGACACAAATAGACTCCTTTCTTCTCCAAGGCCCGCGCAAGGAACCTGTTCGTTCCCACGCTTCCAGCCGTTCATCAACATCATCCGCAATTTCCCGAAGTGCGAGTTCTCTAAGCGCAATCAAATTGCCTACTTTGAAAAAATGATTGAGCGACTGCTCCACCTTATCCATCGCATACACTTTGCCTTCACGCAGCCGTTGCCGTAACGCCGTTGGCGCTACATCAATTAACTCCACCTCATCTGCATATCGAAAAATACTATCAGGCACCGTTTCTCTAACGCGCACCCCCGTAACTCCTTCTACTGCATCATTCAAGCTCTCCAAATGTTGTACATTCATCGTCGAAATAACGGAAATACCAGCTTGAAGAAGCTCGAGTACATCCTCATACCGCTTCTTGTTATCCGAACCAGGTACATTCGTATGAGCAAGCTCGTCAACAAGCACAACCTCCGGGTGAAGACGAATAATTTCGTCTTTATCCATCTCTTGCAAAGTTGTTCCTCGATAACTGACGACTTTAAGCGGTACGTTGCTAAGTTTTCCAACTTGCTCTTTGGTCTCCAAACGTCCATGTGTTTCTAATAAGCCGATCATGACATTGACGCCTTCTTGAAGCAGAGAATTGCCTTCACGCAGCATCGCATACGTTTTACCCACACCGGGAGCAGCACCAATAAAAACTTTGAACTTCCCTCTTCTGATCGACTGTGTTTTCTCTTCGATCTGGGCAGCGTTTAATCTACGGTAATGATCGCTTCGGTCTTCAACATCAATGGTCTTTGCGGGAAGAATTCGTTCACCGTCTAGCTCCGCCCGATCTGCCACAATAAAGAGGTCAACCCCTCTTATCTTCCAAAGCAGTCCATGAATGACCGAACCCCGCAACATATCTTGCCATGTCGTTTGTTTAGAATGTCCGAGCACGATACGTGTCGCCTGTATTTCCCGAGCATGCTGAAGAAGCTGCTTCGGCAACTTACGACGCGTAAGAAAAGGAAGTTCGTTGAACGGTGCATCAATTTTCTTGCAAAGCTTCTTCATTGAAGATCGAAATGCTTCGGCTTCGGCCATTAGCTTCATACCCGGCTTAACGAACGCAACAACAGACAATTCACCGTTCAGACGCTTCGCAATTTGTTGTCCTCTACGCACATAAATGGATCCGTTCCAATGGTATTGTGTTGAGACCAATATGCGCTCAGCTACACCAGACGGCCCCTCAAGACCTTCTTCTTCCCGATGTTTCTCGAGCGTTTCATTAACGCCCTCAGCCATTAATCGAAGCGCAATTTCTCGAAGGACAGCGAGGTTACCTCTTCGGAAGAGAGCTTTATTTATCCCTTCGCCTAAGCTACCATCCGACATCCGCTTCAACATCGTTTCTGGTGAGACATCGATCAATCTCACTTCGTCTGCTTGTTCTAATACATCGTCCGGTACAGTCTCTGCTGCTTCAAGACCAACCCGCTTCTTAGCAAGTTCACGTACACCCTCCAGCTCATAGACATTGACCGTGACCATTACGCTTATACCAAGTGACTGCAAATAGCGAATATCTTCTAGTCGCGTCGCCCGTGCTGACCCTGGTTGATTTCGGTGAGCCAATCCATCGGTTAACACGACTTCGGGATTTCTCTCCACAATTGCTTCAATATTAAGATCCTTTTTCTCCCCACCATGACCATTCCACTTTATGCTGGCTATGCGCTCCAATCCATCTAGCAACTGCACTGTATCCGGTCTACGTAGAGTTGACACAGCACAATAAACGACATCAACTCCACTTCGCCCTAGCGTATGTCCTTCACGCAGCATATGATAAGTTTTCCCCGATCCACTCACTGAACCGATAAAAATATTAAGCCTTCCACGATGAAGATCGTGAATGGAACGGAGTAGCTCCTCTGGTGTCTTACGCCGATATTCATTCACTACACTTCCTCCTTCCCTCATGGGTTTGTATGATCAAGATGCAACAATGCCCCGACGATCAGCAAAGGCTAACGTCAGGGCGTTTTTTCTCTATTTTTTTATGAAGCAATATCTTTCAAATCTTTATTAAGTAGCAGAACATTTACAGTCGGTTCACCAAACAAACCTAGTAAACGTCCCTCTGTATGTTCTTCTACTAGCGTCTCAAGCTCCTCTTCGGACATTCCGCTAAGCTCGCTTATTCTCGGAACTTGAGCCAACGCTGCCTTCACACTAATATGTGGGTCCAGACCCGAACCCGAGTTTGTAATTAAATCAATTGGCAATTGATCAACAGGGACTTTAGGATTGTTAGTTTTCCATGCCTCTATCGACTCCTGTGTACGTGTCAGCAAATCAGGATTGGAAGGTGCATAGTTTGGCGTACCAGATCCATCCGCATCATAATCAATGCTGGACACACGTCCATGGAACAACTTCGGATCAGCAAATGATTGTCCAATCAATTTTGAACCAATCACCCCTCCATCCTCGTTGTATACTAAGCTTCCGTCCGCTTTATTAGGCATGATGACTTGTGCAATTCCTGTAACAGCCAAATTGTATAAAACTCCGCAGAGCAGCATGAGTACAAAGCTGGTCCGGATAATAATAGAAATTGTATGATTGCCTGCTTTATTCATAGTCTAGCTTCCTCTCCTATCTGTCGTCTTAGTTACACCCACAGATGTACAATCATATCGATTGCTTTAATGCCTGCGAATGGTACAAGCACGCCGCCAAATCCATAAATAAATAGGTTACGACTGAGCAATCGAGACGATGACATCGGCTTGTAAGCAACACCCTTCATAGCAAGTGGAATAAGCAAAGGTATAATAACAGCATTAAATATTAATGCCGATAATATTGCAGATTCTGGCGAACCTAGTTTCATAATATTAAGCCCGTTCATCTCCGGAATGGCTACCATAAACATCGCAGGAATAATGGCAAAATATTTAGCAATATCGTTTGCAATACTAAACGTTGTTAGTGCACCACGTGTCATAAGAAGCTGCTTACCTATCGAGACAACCTCGATAATTTTTGAAGGATCAGAGTCTAGATCCACCATATTAGCTGCTTCCTTAGCGGCTGTTGTACCACTATTCATCGCGATACCTACATCTGCTTGAGCAAGTGCCGGAGCATCATTTGTTCCATCGCCTGTCATCGCAACTAATTTGCCTTCAGCTTGCTCCTTACGAATAACAGCTATTTTGTCTTCAGGTGTGCTCTCTGCAATAAACTCATCTACGCCTGCTTCTCTAGCAATGGTAGCTGCAGTAAGCGGATTATCGCCTGTACACATAACTGTTTTAATTCCCATCTCGCGCATCTGCTGGAATCTTTCACGCATACCTGGCTTCACTGTATCCTTGAAATAAATAATACCGTACACGAGTCCATCGACAGCTACTGCTAGCGGCGTACCGCCTTGTATAGCTACTGCATCCCCGTTCGTCTTCAAGCTAGCAGGGACTTTGCCTCCTTGTGATTCCACCCATTGGCGAACCGCGTCAACAGCACCTTTACGCACTTTGCGGCCATCCTTCAAATTCAATCCGCTCATACGCGTCTCTGCTTTGAAATCAACGACTTCAGCGCCATCAGTAATTAGAGCATCCCATTCTATGCTGAACTTCTTATTAAGCTCGATAACGGAACGACCTTCTGGTGTTTCATCCTTCGAGGAGCTGATACCAGCCCAGCGAGCAAGCTCTTTCTTTTCCACACCTTCAACTGGTATAAATTCACTAGCCATGCGGTTACCGTACGTAATTGTTCCTGTTTTGTCCAAAATAATCGTATTAATGTCGCCCGCAGCTTCTACCGCTTTACCCGACATCGCAATAACATTAAACTGTGTAACACGGTCCATACCTGCAATACCGATCGCAGACAATAGTCCGCCGATCGTTGTCGGAATTAAGCAGACAAGTAGTGCAATAAGTACTGGCACTTCAAGTGCAATTCCTAAGTAGTTGCCAAAAAAGGGAAGCGTCACAACAACGATCAAGAAGATTAGCGTCAAGCTGGTAAGCACCGTATTCAAGGCGATTTCATTCGGCGTTTTGCCGCGCTTCGCCCCTTCAACAAGAGTGATCATACGATCCAAGAACGAATCGCCTGGATCACTTGTAATACGAACTTTAATTTGGTCGCTGACGACTCTAGTGCCACCAGTAACGGAGTTAAAGTCACCGCCTGCTTCCTTAATAACTGGGGCAGATTCACCTGTAATAGCCGACTCATCTACAGATGCTAATCCTTCGATTACTTCTCCGTCACCAGGGATAAGCTCGCCTTGCTGCACAAGGACAATATCTCCCTTGCGAAGCGTGTGGGAAGCGACCGTTTCGATTCTATTTTGAACAAGCTTTCTTGCAGACATTTCTTTTTTAGCACTTTTGAGAGAATCAGCTTGTGCCTTGCCGCGTCCCTCAGCAAGCGCTTCTGCAAAGTTTGCGAATAATATCGTCAAGAGGAGAATGAGTGAAACTGCTATATTAAACCATGTCGTAACAAGTGAAGCACCAAATATATCTGGGACAAAAACAAGCAATAGCGTTACTAGAAAGCCAATCTCTACAACGAACATAATCGGATTTTTTATCATAACGCGGGGATCAAGCTTGACGAAGGCATCCTTCATCGCCTTACGTGCTATCGCTCCCGTGATTGAAGATTTATTTTTACTCATAAATGAACGTTCCTCTCTTTCATTAAGGCTTCAAGGTAAGCTGTTCAGCAATTGGACCTAACACAAGCGCTGGGAAAAACGTTAATGCCCCAACGATTACTGCCGTTCCAATGAACAATGTGGCAAACAGCCAATTATCTGTACGGAATGTTCCGCTAGATTCTGGAACTGCCTTCTTAGCAAGCAATGAACCAGCTACGGCTAGCAGCGTCACAAGGCTAAAGTAACGACCCAAGAACATGACTATTCCCGTCGAAATATTCCAAAACGGCGTGTTGTCACCAAGACCTTCAAAGCCTGAGCCATTATTTGCAGCAGATGATGTAAATTCATACATCACTTGAGTTAGTCCATGGAAACCACCGTTTGATATCGTTTCCGGATAAAGAGTGACTGCGATAGCTGTAGGCACCAAGATAAGAATTGGGTGAACCAGCAGTGTTATTGCAATTAGCTTCATCTCTCTGCTCTCGATCTTCTTCCCAAGAAACTCTGGCGTACGTCCAACCATTAACCCCGCTAGGAATACCGCAATAATGGCATACATCAACACATTGATGAAACCTGCGCCAATCCCCCCGTAAATGGTGTTCAGCATCATATTCGTTAAGGTAAGCATACCTCCGATTGGCGTTAACGTATCGTGCATCGTATTGACTGCACCCGTCTCTGCAGCTGTCGTTACAATCGAATATACGGAGGATTGAGCGACACCAAACCTTGCTTCCTTCCCTTCCATACTACCTTGTGAGGAGTCCATACCAAGTGCATTTAAAACAGGGTTACCTGCATTTTCAGATAATAAAGAGAATGTCAGCATAATAACGAACATAATGCCCATTGCCGCGAACAATACGTTTCCTTGCTTTTTATTGCCGACCATTTTACCGTAAACAAACGGAAGTGATGTCGTTACAAGCAGCATGAGCAACATTTGAAGCATATTGGATAATACGTTTGGATTCTCAAACGGATGGGCAGAGTTTACACCGAAGAAGCCGCCACCGTTATTGCCTAGTTCTTTTATAGATAAAAATGAAGCTACTGGTCCGCGGGCAATCGATTGCTCCGCACCCTCAAGTGTAGTTGCTACAACTGTAGGCTCAAGCGTCTGCGGAACACCTTGCGCAATAAAGATCAACGCAGTTACAAACGCTATAGGTAGCAGAACACGCGTATTTGCACGTACTAGATCGATAAAGAAGTTTCCTAATGGCTTACCCGCTAGACCGCGAATAATTGCAATTGCAGCTGCAAACGTCGTAGCAGGTGCCGTGAACATTAAGAAAACAATAGCAATCATTTGTGAGAGGTAAGATAATCCACTTTCACCGCTATAATGTTGTAAGTTTGTATTTGCCATAAAACTGATCGCCGTATTAAAAGCGAGCGTAGGCTCCATTGCCAAAATGCCACTCGGATTTAAAGGCAAAAGATGCTGTAAGCGGAAAATGGCATACACGATAATAATCATAAAAACGTTAACGCCTATTAACGACAAAACGTATTGCTTCCAGTTCTGATCGTTATTCTTTATTCCACTAAGCCAAAGAAGCGGCTTTTCTATCCAACCGAAAGCTTTATCTACACCCGTTGGCGAGTAATCAAATGCTTTTGCAATATATAAACCTACTGGCTTCGCCAGCAGTGCCGCAATCAATAATAAGACGGCAATCGAAACAATCCCTATCATGGTCAATTCCATTCCCTCGTTTCGTCAAAATTGTTCGGGGTTCACAAGTACATACAATAAGTACAAAACTATAGCTGCAATAAGGGAAAACAAGAGCATCATTGTTCTTTTCCCCCATCATTTTTTGTTTCTTTTGCGGACCAAGCCGCAAGTCCCCACATCGAGAGAACTAATACGAATAATAAAACCATCATCGCAATATCTAGCATCCCGCTTCCTCCTTCATCATCTCTTCTTCTGCTACGACCAGCTCTGCCGGATGAGCCGTTGTATGAAACAATCGATCTGCTCCAAGATACCGATACAATGCCGGTATACCTCCGTCTTGCATAACCACTATAATTCGGCCAGTAACCAGCGGACGGAATAATCGAAGATACCTGCATGTTAGCGGTGTAGAGTCATCGAACAAATAAACATCTTCGATGTAGCCCTTCTTCAGCGGGCAATCAGCACTTTTTGTATCGAGTCGTACAAAGCTATTAATTCCGAACCCTTCCAGAACCCTCTTCTGCCGACCACTGTTTACAACCGCGGCAACTGGGATCCCTTTGGACATTAGTAATCTCAAAAATTGACGAGCATTCTCGTTCGGTGCATAAACAAGCGTCAACCTAGTGTCGCTCATTTCAGCAGCCTCCTTTGTGTATAGAAGCAAATGGGCACAAAAAAAGAAGCCTGTGGAGGAGGGGTTCCTCACGGCTTCTTAGGCATTACGAAATAAACTTCGTTAATGCTAATGAGCAGCAATTTGCCTCTCTCGAGTACGCTTACGAGGTTAGCTGTCGGATTCGGGCGTGAGAGTCGCCCTACCGGACCTAGCAAGGTCCGGATTCACCCCGGGACTTCGAATCATGAACTCTCTCATGATTGAAATCCGTTGGTTCCCCCGCTTTCTGATATCAGAAACTCAGCGTCTTACATGTGAAAATTGAAATTTAGACAACAAAAAACCACAGAGGCGTATGTCGCCCTGCGGTCGTTAACTTACACGATCACAAGTCACATCCTCTCTCAAATAACGCTGACGAGGTTAGCTGTCGGATTCGGGCAGTGAGAGTCGCCCTACGCTTAAGTCGCCTATCCATGGCAAGGCTACTTAAGTGATTCACCCCATGTCTCTTATCGTACGGCTCTCACACCGATCGGATAGTTAACGTTTGGGTCCCCCGTTTTCCCCGAAGGGAAATTTAGCGATTAAGAACGCAATTCCATTGCTCCACTCGGAAGCAACAATTCATAATCGAATCTTACTCCTGTTATTGGTAAAGTGCAAAGCTGATAAATGGCCCCTCTTGCTCCATTTTCCGTATATTGACATGGAAATTAGCGTTTACAATGACCATTATCGAAAGAATACTCTTCTTTTCTCTCGTTATCTCTCACTATCACAAATTAAGGGGCTGCTGCCTGCACCAAGAACATATTTAGGCTAAATCTTATATTTACATTAAATTACTAAGCGAGTATTATGAATAAAAAATAGCTTCATTGTCGAATTTCCAATTAGGGAAATCGGGGGAACCAATCACCGAATCTATACATGAATCGGTGCGGGGTGAATCTTGGAATGTTCCGAGTAGGGTACTCTCATACCCGAATCCGTCAGCTAACCTCGTAGACACAATGAGAGAGGACCCCCAGAAACTGTGGTTGTTCTCTTCCACGGTTATTTGCCATGTCCTCAAAAGAAGGGGTTATTGTAATGAGTGAACGATATCGACAGGAAAATGTATTAGTTTGTGTCAGCTATGGGCCAAATGGAGAAACGTTAATTCGTCGAGGTGCAAAGATTGCCGCGGCTCTTCAAGCAACACTCACCATTCTGACCATTAATCCACTTAGAGATAATGAGTATAACGAAACGAAATTGCATTACATTGCAGAATGGAAGGGACTTGCTGCAGAGCTGCGAGCTGAGTTTGTAACGGAAGAGAGCAAGACTCGGCATATCGCTGATACTATTGTAGCTGTGGCCAAGCGCAGGCAGATTACCCATATCATTATGGGACAATCCGCGCGTACTCGCTGGGAAGTAATAATGAAGGGTTCTATCAGCAATGATATTTTGAAACAACTCGATTTCATAGATTTACATGTCGTTGCTGTTGAACGCGAAAAGGCTCATATTCAGGACGAATATGAACCCGGGGTTAAAGCATATTTAACTCCTATGACACACGGCCAGGAGCTGAAACTTGGCTCGGCACCTAATGGTGAAGAGGA
This sequence comes from Paenibacillus sp. GSMTC-2017, assembly GCF_016019935.1. Taxonomy (GTDB): domain Bacteria; phylum Bacillota; class Bacilli; order Paenibacillales; family Paenibacillaceae; genus Pristimantibacillus. Next base: position 233,529 of record NZ_JAECMT010000006.1, on the reverse strand, counting down.
AGGTTTATTTTTCAAAGCTTATGGTACGGATTTCAACAATGGTGTATTTAAGCCCTTCAAGCAATCAGAAAATAAGTATTATAAAATATTTGATGGAGAGATAAAAAGCGACATTAGCGGTTGATGAGAACTAACCCCGCTGCTCTGTCGCTTGTTTGCTGTTACTAAAATGGTGTCTTTAGTTTGCTACCATTATCGTTTTAATCTTCCCGTTGCAAGCAACATCATGAACGAAATAGCAATCATACCAATCGTCCATGCCCAAGCCATTGGCATATTACCTGAGTCAACAGCAACATAAATCGCTGTCGGGATCGTTTGTGTTTTCCCTGGAATGTTGCCAGCAATCATTAGAGTCGCTCCAAATTCACCTAACCCGCGGGCGAAACCGAGAATATAACCCGTCATGACCGCACGTATTACCATAGGTAACGTAATATAGCGGAACACTTGCCACTCACTTGCTCCCGCTGAACGGGCTGACTCTTCTACTTCCTGATCTACCGAGGAGAAGCCAACCCTCATCGTCTGATAGACGAGCGGGAATGCGACAACAACGGCAGCGATAACCGCTGCCCATGGGGAAAACAATACTGGTGCAGAGAATAGCCATTCAGCGAACTTACCAAATATACTTCGTCTACCGAGTGCTACTAGAAGCAAGAAACCAACAACGGTAGGCGGCAGAACAAGCGGCAGCATAAATAACGTTTCAACTATAATTTTCCCTCTAAAATGTTTCTTCGACATCCACCAAGCCGCCGCAATTCCTGCGATAGCGGCTATTACGCTTGCCACCAAAGTGACTTGCAGCGACAATAAAATCGGTGGCCAAAATTGGGGCCAGTCTATAACCATCCCTTATTTTGCAGCGTTAAAGCCGTATTTCACAAATACGTCAGTTGCTTCTTTCGTTTGTAGGAATTCATAGAAATTTTGAGCTTCATCAGCATGTTTAGTTGCCTTCACAATTCCGACTGGATAAAGTACAGGCGAATACGTAGCTGGGTCAACAGGGAACGCAATACTCACTGCTTTAGAAGCGAGTGCATCTGTTTTGTATACAAATCCAGCATCAACATTGCCAGTCTCTACATACTGAAGTACGCCTCTAACGTCTTTCGCTTGAACCGTCTTCACTCCTACTTGATCCCAAATACTCGCACTAACTAAAGCTTCCTTTGCATAACTTCCTGCTGGTACGCTCTCTGGTATACCTATTGCGATCTTCTTAACGCCTTCTTGCAATAAATCCTTCAGCTCTGCCAGCTTCAGCATGCCATCCTTTGGCACAACTACGACAAGCTCGTTCGATAGAAGATTACGTTGCTTTCCATTCTCAACCAACCCTTTTTCTACGAGTGTTTTCATATTTTTGACTGCTGCAGATAAAAAGATGTCGGCTGGAGCACCTTGCTCGATTTGCTGTTGCAAAGCACCGGATGCGCCATAGTTAAAGACGAGGTCAATCGTTTTATACTCTTTTTCAAATGTAAGCTCAAGCTCATTCAGCGCATCTGTTAGACTTGCCGCGGCTGAGATCGTCAATTCTACTTTTTCTCCACTTGCAACGCTCGAATCTTTTGAAGATCCGCAAGCGCTCATTGTGAAGGCCATAACAAGAATTGTTACTAAGAGGACACCTTTTTTGAAAAACTTCATTCTCAATTCTCCCTTTTCGTTATGTTTAGATATAAATAGATATAGGTAGTATAAGCGAAATGAAATAATTTGTCCTGATACAACTATATCATTTTCCCAAAAAAGAGGTTTGTAACTTGTTAGGTACATGCAAAAGACGACTGCCAGCCGTAGACGGTCGTCTTTTGCATGTATAAGTTAAGCAGTCTTTTTTAATGAACTAACGGCAGTCGAAATGAAAAAATAACCTTTTTCACCTAAAAATAGTATAATTTATTCGATATTATGTCGGTACGATAATGAGGGAGTGTGAGTAATGTGAGCATTATTTTGAGTAAGGTTGGAGCCATTTTCATCCCAGTAAGTGACATTAAAGAAGCAAGAAAATGGTACTGTTCTATTCTTGATTTAGAGCCTACGTTTGATATTATCGCTGAACATCTTTGCTGTATACCATTTGATAATAACGGAATGCACCTTGTCTTAGACAGCAATATTTACAATGTCGATTCATACTTAAGAAATCCTGCCTTTCATTTTAATACTGACGATATACATAAGGCTTACCAATTCTTAAAAGATCGTAAAATAGAACTTGTTACCGAAATAGAGAATGGACATTGGTTTAACTTTAAAGATCCAGATGGTAACCTATTGATGATTTGCAAGTGTTAGTATCGTTGCACTAACAAAAAACGATAACTTAATAAAACAGCAGCAGTCTAGGGCGTTATGTTCACTCTTAACTGCCGCTGTTTCTTTTATATAGCTCTATCTATTTCTTTAAACATGTATATGTATAGCTACTATTTTGCAGGCGCGTGTACAAATTGGAGTGTGTTACAATAATAGTCGTAAAAGACTTTCATTTAGGTGAATAGAGGCGATTTTGAATGTCAGAAGAGGTATCTTATACCGTAGACGAACTAGCGAAGTTACTGAAAATATCTAAGCTGACCGTCTATGACTTGATCAAAAAGGGTGAATTATCCTCTTATCGAGTAGGTAAGCAAATGCGGGTCGACGCCTCCGACTTGGAAGCATACAAGCAAAAAAGTAAGGCTGCAACTATAAACTTATCCATACTACCTACTGAAGTACAGTCCAGTTCCATCGTCATCACAGGACAGGACATTAGTCTGGACATATTGGCACGACATATGGAGAAAGAACTGCGAGGCATTCGTACTCTACGATCTAATGCTGGCAGCCTCGACAGTCTTATTAGTATGTATCAAGGTCATTCCGATATAGTCAGTACTCATTTGCTGGACGGGGACAGCGGAGAATACAACATCCCTTATATCCGTAAACTGCTTATTGGCACTTCTTATCTAGTCGTTAATCTATTAACTCGTCCAGCGGGACTATATGTGGCAAAAGGCAACCCGCTCGGTATTACAAACTGGACCGATCTTCAGCAAAAGGGACTCCGACTGGTAAACCGAGAGCGCGGCTCCGGCGCACGCGTCCTGCTCGATGAACAGCTCCGTTTACATGGTATTAAACCGGAGGATCTAGTTGGCTATAATAACATCGAAAGCAATCACTTGTCTGTCGCTGCAAAAGTAGCTTCTGGAGAAGCAGATGTGGGTATTGGTACAGCACAGGCAGCTTCAGTTGTAAAGCAAATCGACTTCATACCACTTATACAAGAACGGTATGATCTTGTTATGCTTAAGAAACTAGAAAATGATAAATGGATCGAGGATCTGTTGCACATTATACGTTCAAATCAGTTTCAGCAAGAGCTCCTAGCCATTGCCAGCTATGATCTCTCTTTGAGCGGACAAGTCATGTATGAAACGTAAAAGCGGAGTGTTCGCAGGGTCGCAACGCCCTTGAACACTCCGCTTTTTATATACCGTTCGCTTATTTCTTTTGTTCACGCAAACCAACTAATTCTTTAATGAGTCCACCGATGCGCTCATCCGGGAATGCCTCACTTAAAACAGTGCTGTAGGTTGTATATGCCAAGTCTACCTTCTCTTGGCCATACGTTGTTAATGACGTATAGATGCTCCTGCGATCTGTATCACACGTATACCGTTCGAGCGCTCCACATCCTTTTGCTTCAAACCTACTGACGAGTCTAGACATTGCGCTCTGACTAAGCCCGACCATTGCCTCAAGCTGTTGCAGTCTTAATCTTTTGTCTGGCGTTAAATGCAAAAAATAAAGCATATAAAATTCCTTTAACGACAGCCCATGCCGCTCTTGCAGCGCTTGTTCAAGCTCATTCGTGATCGATATATATAGATTCGTTAAATCCAACCAGCTCTCAGTGAGCACATCCTTGCGTTCGTTCTCCATCCTGCAATCCCCTCTCCCAATCGCTGCAACAAACTGATCATGTCTTTGGCATCGTTCTTTGGGATAAACATAGTAGAGTTATTATATCATCTAGCCATATAATTAACGAACGGTTAGACGAAAGTGTCAGCTGAACTAATACTCTGCACATGTGATATTACTTCGAATCGATACTTGATTAATGAGTTATTCTTTTGTTAGTTTGTAAAATGACGCCCCATATTGACGTGGGAAATCCGTCTTCTGTCCTAGCGCAAGTGCTGCTTCCAACGTCCAATATGGATTTTGAAGCATTCCTCTGCCTACTGCAACGAGATCTGCATCTTCATTACCGATTAATGCATTAGCGAGAACTGGATTATCCAGTCTTCCTACTGCAATGACAGGAACATTTAACTCCTGTTTAATTTCTCTAGCTAGCGGAACTTGATAACCAGCATGTGAACCAGGGGCACCCATTGGAGTATTGACGGTACTTCCTTCTCCACCTGAGCTAATGTGGAAAATATCTACTCCAGCTTCTTGATACGTTTTGGAGAAAGCTGTACTCTCCTTCAATCCGTACCCGCCCTCAACATACTCCTTCGCGGAAATTCTCATAATTAGCGGCATATTGTCCGGCATCTCACTCTTAACAGCTTTTATAACTTCAGATCCGAATAAGGTTAAATCTTCACCATATTGGTCTGTCCTTTGGTTTGTTAGAGGGGAGTGGAATTGATGGAGCAAGTAGCCGTGTGCACCATGTAGCTCGATTGCATCAACCCCTGCTTCAATTGCACGTCTTGCGGTAACACGGAATTTCTCGACCATCTCTTGAACCTCAGTCGTTTCAAGCGCTCTTGGCGTTTTATATTTATCACTGAATGCAATCGCTGAAGGAGCAACTGGAACGTCCGCATGTTCTGCTTTGCGTCCAGCATGTGCAATTTGAATAGCTACCTTCGCACCGTGCTGATGACAAGCGTCCACGATTTTCGCTAGGGCAGGAATTTGATCGTCTGACCATAAGCCAAGGTCAAAGTCCGTTATACGACCGTCCGGCTCGACATCAGTCATCTCAATAATGATTAGACCCGCACCACCTATAGCACGACTAACATAATGGGCAAAATGCCAATCATTCGCTATTCCGTCCTTCTTCGTCACCGAATATTGACACATTGGTGGCATAACCACCCTATTCTTCAGCTCAAGACCCTTCCAAACAAATGGTGTAAATAAATCGCTCATCGTCCCCACTCCTTCATCCACATTTGAATTGTATATCGTTATTTTGATTGCTCACCCAAATTATATGCATGTGCATGCATTTATATTATCAACGTTTTCTTTCCTTTGTCAACCGTTGTTCATTACTGCTTGGTTAATCGTTGAAAACTTGGACGATTGAATAGTTTCCAAATTTTTGAACATGATAGATGTGTTGGCATACGTGTTGTGCTAACGATCAAACTACTTGCACATACATTTGGAGGATATGATGAAAAAAATAATGCTACTAGTAGCCTTGCTGCTACTAACACAAACGATCAGCTATGCTGCTGCAAGTTCCCATGAAGAAAGCGAGTTTGCTGGTCTGCTCGTTCCCATCATCAATAGTGAAGGGAAAGAAATTGGCAGTGCTAAGCTTACGGAGGAAAAAGATAAGGTTGTGCTACATGTGGAAGCGAAAGAACTTCCCCCAGGCACACATGGTATTCACTTTCACAATGTTGGGAAATGTGATGCTCCCGATTTCAAAACGGCAGGAGATCATTTAAACCCAGAGCATAAACAACATGGCTTCAACAATCCAAAAGGCTTCCATCGCGGCGATCTCCCCAATATTGAGGTAGGAGCAGATGGCACAGTCAATACAATTATCGAAAGTGCGAACGTAACTCTTCAGCCTGGCAAACCAAATTCTTTGCTAAAGGAAGGCGGATCAGCAATCGTCATTCATGAGAAGGCTGATGATTATGCTACTGACCCATCCGGCAACTCCGGGGCACGTATTGCATGTGGATTTATTAAGTAGTGTCATTTCACACAAAAAAGACGAACTTTCATTCTACTCAAAAGAATGAAAGTCGTCTCTTTTTTTGGCAATAAACATAATTTAGAAGTCTTCAATTCCCTATAAATATCTAATGTATTTAAGTAATCATTTAAAAAGTATCTCTACTCACAAACTCACCAACCGGCTTACGGTAACCACGTGGTCTTTGAGCAGATATATCTTCTTTGCCTATCGTAATGAGCATTGCTGGCACATATCTATCCGGTACATTTAGCACTTCACTCATCGCTTTTGGGTCAAAACCGATCATCGGGCAAGTGTCCCACCCTCTATCTTTTGCCGCCAACATAAACGACATCGCAGATAAACTTGCGTTACGAATCGCTTCTTCCCGCTTAAAGGTTTCCCCTCTAGTTTCATAAAAAGAAGTAACCGAATCTACCGTTTGATCATACTCCTGCTTACTGAGCACACCCAAATTCAGAAGCCCTTCATTAATGGTTGCTACTTCTTGATAGGCATCCATATTTCCAAGTACCAAAATAACGGCAGAAGCTGTTTTAATTTTGTACTGTTTGTAGGCTGCTTCGTATACTTTCTCTTTTACCACTTCATCTTTTACAACAACATAATGGGCATGCTGCAAATTAAAAGCTGACGGCGTAAATTTCACTAATTGAAATATTGCATCTAACTCCGCATCTGCCAGCTCAACACCTAGTTGAAACTTGGTTGCGGATCGTCTTTCTTTTAGTACTGTTGTAAAATCACTCATTGCTGTCCACTCCTCAATTGAAAAATTACGAGCATGTGATCATTTTGCAAAATAGTACAGTAATCCTTCCAACTGAGTATATTTTTCTATTAGTCGTTTGTAAAGCATATCCGCATGCTCTTTAATCGTGTGAAGCGACTACGTTGTGAGCATTCGGCATCTCATAATAACGTTTCTTCGACGGAAGCAACACGCAAGCGCATAATACAACACCAAGCAATACCATTAGAATGACGCCTCCGAGCACGGCGCTTTCGATCGAAATCCATTCTGCTGCGACTCCAACTACAATGGTTGCAAACATAGTTAAGCTCGCTTCAATGAATCCATTTATACTGCCGACCCTCCCCATCAGGTCAACTGGGATATGGTTTTGGTAAAATGTCGTGTAACCCGCATTGGCAAAAGCGATAAAAAAGGCGAGTACAAAAAATCCAACAGCCGCAATGGCAAATGTCCCCGAGAAAGCATAGATGAGATAACCAACGCCAACACCAAGCGTTCCGACTCCAATCATAATCGAATTGGCAACTCTTTTTACAATGATGACATTGATTGCTGCTCCTACAATAATACCTGCACCTGCTACACTTACTAGAATACCGTAATCACTCTCTGACAGACCAAGTACAACTCTAGCAAAAGCAGCTTCAAGCGAGTCTACCGCAGTTGCCATAACAACCATAACTACGCTGAATAATAAACAAATCGCCAGTACATAAAGCGCCTTCCTATAAAACGTAATGACAACTCCCCAATCTTGCTTGAGAACCTTCCATGAAATCCGTTCAATGTCCGCCTCCATAAAAGAATCCTTCTCTAGATTTGGCATCAGTAGCATAACTAAACCTGCTATCGCTAATGCACCTGCATTAATATAAATCGCAGAAGTAGGTGAACCGATCAGGAACAGCAATCCCGCAATTGCAGGGCCGATCATAAATGCACCCGAACCGATTAAGCTATTTACCGCATTAAACCTTTTCCTCATCTCTGGTGGCACTAACTTAGCGATATATGTTCCTGAGGTTGGATAGAAGGCTGAATTTCCCATATTGATGAGGAAAACTAGCACATACATATAGATCAGCGAATCGAATAATGGAAGCAAGAAAATAAGGAATGCTCGTGAAAAGTGAAGGCCAATCATTAAGCTACGTTTGTTCATACGATCAATGAAACTGCCTGACCAGCTATTCGTACACATCGCAGCAATCGGTCTAATGAGGTACAAGATAGATACTGCTAACGCTGATTCGGTCATGTCGAGCACAATTAAATTTAACGCTATAAAATAAATCCAAGCACCTACATTCGATATTCCAATTCCGAATAGCAATAATGAAGGATATTTCCACGATTCCAGCATACTTTTCATTTTCGAGTTAATAGGCATTTCGGTAGCTCCCCTCTTCTAGTAGACAAACAAAAAAATCCCACCCCCAAGACCAAAAGTCTTGGGGACGAGATTGTTCATCGCGGTGCCACCCCAGCTTCGTTAATATGTCACCATATTAACCTCGCTAAGTACGACATTACCTAACATGCCATACTATTGCTCGATAACAGGAGCATCTGTCGCATCATCATTGTCAGCTACCATTCATTCCGATACGAAGCTCAGAGACTTGCTTCAATAACGCCTTCTCTACCCCTTCCCAGTTGCCGGGGCTCCCTGTGAAAGACTGCTGTTATTTACTCTTCTCTTCAGCGCATTTAAATATATTATTGGAAATATTACCATATGAATATTTAAAAGTAAATCCTGTTTTTTACAATAATTTTGGCGGATAACGATGCTTTGTAGCTTGCTCAAATCCGTAAGCCATCTTGATTAAAGTTGGTTCACTAAAAGCTCTGCCAGAGAATACTACTCCGAACGGGCCTTTCGTAGAATCACCATCTCCGTCAACAATACCATGCTCGGAATAACCCGCAGGAACAGTCACCAATGGATACCCAAGTCTTGCTGCAATGTACATACCGTCTACATCCCCAGGCAACAGCAGTGCATCCAGTTTGTAACGATCAAGCACATCATCAATCCCTTTTGTGAGTGCTAGTTCATTATAAGTGATTCTCTTCGCTAGGTATTCTTCTTCAGTCAACGTATTCTTTTGCGAAAATTGCAGCGTATCTTGCCCATACTTTAATGCCTTATCTGCATATTGTTCGTTATAAGCGATTAGCTCCTCCAAGGAATGAACTGGAACGGTCGCATCTAGTCCCGATAAATACGCATTGAGTCCCTTTTTGAACTCATAACAAATGACATCATTATTCCATGGCAAATGCTCCGCATGAAGTTCGATAGGATCAACGATTGTTGCACCTTCGTATTTTAGTGTCTCAATCGCTTCTTCCATAATGGCCAGTCTCTCTGCATCTAGATTTTTATAATAATGACGTGGAATTCCGATTTTTGCTTGCTCTAGAAATGTTCTATCCAAAAATGGTGTGTAGTCATGGAATGATTTATTTTCACTACGATACGTTGCATGGTCTCTATCATCTATACCAGTTAACGCTCCTAGTATAATGGCTGCATCCGTTACCGTTTTCGCTATTGGTCCCGGAGTGTCTTGGCTAACCGAAATTGGAATCACACCTGAGCGGCTAATGAGTCCAACTGTTGGCTTGATGCCAACTAGGAAATGTTGGCTCGCTGGTCCAATTATCGACCCAGCTGTCTCCGTTCCGATTGCCCCTGCTGCTAAATCAGCGGCGACCGCAGCTGCTGAGCCTGAGCTTGAACCGCTGACAAAAAGTTCTTCTAGCCCGTACGGGTTGCGGACTAGACCACCTCTTGAGCTATATCCTGCTGGCATTCGAGAAGACATAAAGTTTGACCACTCTGTCATGTTCGTTTTCCCTAAAAGTACAGCACCCGCTGCTCGGAGACGTGCCGCTACAAAAGAATCCTGTTCCGCAATAGAATCTGTCAACGCTATCGATCCCGCACTCGTATGCATACGATCGTGTGTATCAATATTGTCCTTGAGCAAAATAGGAATGCCATGCAACTTACCGCGACTGCCATAATCTTCTCGTTCTATATCCAGAGCCTTCGCTATTTCCAGCGCATCTGGATTTATTTCCAATACCGAATTAATCGTCGTGTCATAACGTGTTATACGATCTAGATACGCCCGTACTAACTGCTCGGATTTAATTGCTCCGCTTTCCAACGCCGTTTGCATATCTGCAATTGTAGCGTCGACGATCCATTTATCAATGTTCACAGTCATCCTTTTCATCCCCACAATCACAAATTGTCTCTATATAGGATAAAGCTACCATAAGAGGCTTGTTCGTAGGAATGTAAAGTTTGATTATAGTTATATGAGGGATTAGTGAGCAAGCCTAATTGAAGCTGGATCTTCCCTAAGCTCTGATCCTAATAAGAAATTCATATCGTTGCCAGTGGAGAGAAGTACGTGGTTAGCACCGAGTTGTCGATATATGGATGGGGCATTTGAGATACGATCAGCTACTGACTTAATGATAAAAATTGATTTGGAAGTCCATACACGACAGACGAGCAAATATTGGCATAAAGCCGGCAATGATTGCTCGAACAAATAAACTTTCCCGATTGGGACTGGAGGCAGTACACACTTATGCTCGTCGCCCTGCATAACCATAATGGTATAAACCAGACCAAGCTCCCGCATATATTCCAATTGTTCGATTGTATTCGCAAGACCTACAACGGGAATACCTCTCATAAGCAAAGCTTTGAGAAACGACCGTCCCGCTTCATTCGGTGCAGAAATGAGTACATATTCTTCTAGTTTCATTGATGATATCTCCTATCCCCATCTACACTTACGACTTACTTTGAAACGCTAAAGTCGTCAATTGCTATGAGCCAAATGATACTCCCAGCAGTTCCAAATCGTAAACGTCAATCTAACGCTTTTAAAAGACAAAAAACGGTCAAATTGGAGGGAATTTATTACGTAATAGGGTCATCAACGATAAAAAGCTCACCTCTACTCATCCTTGCACGCATTATCAATTTTTAGTTGAAATGATTGTATATGAGACGGAGTAAAAGCCGTGTTTTGCTATGAAAATGATAGATAACTTGCGTTTCATAGCTTAATTCGGCTGTTAATCGTACTAAATGGATCTATTTAATAATCAAAATGTTTTGAAAGAGATGACAAAAACTTCTTATGGGCAACGGACAGCCACTTGTCTTTATGGTAGGAAACTTGTGCGTAGAAGGTAAGTGGCTCCCCGGTCAGCTCGATCACCTTCATATCTCCATTCCCTAATAGAGCGGCCACACTGATAGTAGGCATTAAGCTAATGCCAAGTCCGCTTACTATACACTGCTTCATAGCCTCCATACTCGTAAATTCCATCTGGTTGCTAACATCCAATCCCTTCTCCACCATATAGGCCTCGAAGGTACGTCTTAATGAGCAGTTTTTTTCGCTAAAAATCATACATTCGCCCGATGCAGCCAAAATAGACGATGCTGCACGATCCCTGCCACTTACGAAAACAAGCTGCTCCTCGAAGAGTGTTCTTGAAATCAATTGTGCGTCGCTCACGATAGGCTCCATCGTAATCACGATATCCAGCTCTCCTGCATGCAGCTTCTCCCGCAGCGGTATGCAGTTATCGTTAACAAGTGAAAGTCTCACGTCAGGATAACTTTTCTTATATTGCGACAACACTGGACCTAACTTATAAACAGTCATCGTCTCAGATGCACCTATTCGAAGCTCACCTTTTACTGTATCGTCGTTATCCGATATATGTTTGATTTTCGTATAGGCAGTAAGAAGCTCCCCGACGTAGATATACAACTCATGTCCAACCGCAGTGAGTGCAATCCGCTTACCCAATCGGTCAAACAGCGGATATCCTAGCTCTTCTTCAAGCTGTTGAATATGAGACGTAATGGTCGCCTGTGAATATTGGAGCTGCTGCGCAGCCTTCGTAAAACTATTCAAATCTGCGACTGCTTTAAACGTTTGAAACTGACGGATATCGATAGGTCATCGCTCCTTACGGTTTATTTAATTATCAGAAATACTGAATGTTATGGTCGGATATTTCAATTTTACTAATAATAAATTGTAGCATACGATGAAAACAAGATATGACAAAAAAAGTAACGGAAGAGATGGAGGCGTTTGCGATGAAAAAAACGTGTTTGTTATTGCCAAATGGGTTCGAAGCGTATGAAGCGAGCGTATTTACTGATGTAATTGGATGGAACAAGCTTCAAGGCGATGGTTCGACGGAGCTAGTAGCTGTAGGTACACGGGCCAAACTAACATGTACATTTAACTTCACCGTCCTTCCAGAGAAGCTTCTTTCTGACGTAACGGTTGATGAATTCGACGCATTGGCATTGCCTGGCGGGTTTGAGTCTGCTGGGTTTTACGAGGACGCCTATCGACCAGATGTGCTTGCATTCATCAGAGAGTTCGATAGACAAGGGAAATATATTGCATCCATTTGTGTAGGAGCACTGCCCATTGGTAAAAGCGGTGCTCTAGAGGGTAGAACAGCCACAACTTATAATCTGAACAATCGTATGCGTCAAACTCAACTTACCGAGATGGGCGTTAACGTTATTCCTGACCAGCCCATCGTTATTGACCGCAACATTATAACTTCGTTCAATCCATCAACTGCGCTTGATGTGGCGTTTTTATTGCTAGAGAAGCTTACTTCTACCGATAATGCTAACCATGTGAAACGGTTAATGGGCGTTATTAAGTAGCGCTTGATGCAGTCTACTTACCCCTTCTCGTATTTGTTCATTCGTCAAATGCCCGTAGCCAATAATGATGCTGCGGGTATGTTTTCCTTTTACAAGCGTATGAGATTCCACTGGGTATACTTTAACACCGAAGCTTTCAATATGAGCAAGCACCACTTCTGTAAAATAAACATCCTTCCATTCCGCTATCAAATGCAGACCTGTCGTGTATCCTTTAATCGTCATTTGATCGGTAAACATTTCCTTCAAACTCTCTATTAAAACCTCTCTTCGACCCTTATAAAGCTTCTTCATCTTTGTAACATGTTTCTCCAAATAGCCTTGTTCGATAAATCGGGCAAGAATCAGTTGATCTAATGAGGATGTGTGCAAATCCGAAAACCACTTCAGTCTGCGGCATTGCTCAATCAGATGAATCGGAAGAATGAGATAACCGAGGCGAAGCGCTGGCGATAATATTTTGCTAAAGGAACCGATGTACAAAACACGTTCTGGCTCTAGCCCTTGCAGGGAGCTAACTGGTGTACCTTCATGACGAAACTCACTATCATAGTCATCCTCAACCAAATAACCATTCGTATGTCTTGCATAGTTCACTAATTGAATGCGCCGCTGGATCGGTAGTGTCCCCCCTAACGGAAAGTGATGAGATGGTGTAAGGAACACAAACTTCGGCCCTATATGTTGAGGCAGCAATGACGTCTGCATGCCGTTTTCGTCCGCAGGAATAGGGTATAACTGTGCACCTGCATTCGTAAATATCGTTTGAATATCGTGGGTAATCGGATCTTCGATAATGACATGATCCCCTTGCGTTAAAAGAAGCTTGGAAACTAACGTTAGCGCTTGAGTAGCTCCCGACGTAATGACAATTTGATCAGGATGGCAATCGACTCCTCTTGTTTTTAGCAAATAACGTGATAACTGGTATCTTAGTTTGTATTGACCTTCTGGCATGCCGTAGCCAAAAGAAGTAGACGGGGCTTCGTTCCAAATGGACTGGGATAATCTCATCCACGTTTTTCGCGGGAATTCATCTAGTGCAGGTATGCCGGATCGAAAGTTGATGACGTCGCTATAAATCTTCTCATCTTCTACTACGAGATGGGATTGATAGGGAGAAGTTAATCTCGTCTGCTCCAAAAAAGTACCTTCCGCAACATACGTTCCTGATCCCCTCTCCGAAAGCAAAAAACCTTCCGCTAGTAATTGATCATATGCCTCTAGTACAACATTTCTAGATACCTTTAATTGTTCTGAAAGCTCGCGTGTGGAAGGCAACTTGTCCCCGAATTGCAGATCGCCCCCTAATATTTGTCCTCTTATTTGACCATATATTTGTCTAATTAACGGAATATCTAGCGATCTATCAATCGGTATCCAGAGCATGGTGGATAACCTCCTTATGCGAAAGTGGTACCACAAAAGGTGCATGGAAGTGGCACTCATAAGAACCATTTTAACATGTTACATTGGTATCAAATAGAAAAAGGAGTGAACGTGTTATGCTTAGCCCTGCAATACAATTAACAGATGCACTTAAATCGATTTCGCGTAATGATCAGATTAAAACCTACATTAGGCAGTCTGAGGAGCTTTACCCGCTGCTGTGGAAGGCAGCTAGAAGATTTGTGACGGGAGAAAGTAAGGTCGAGGCTATAGATGTGGCGAATCAGTTGTTGGCGAAAGGTTATGCCGTTTCTGTGGAATACATAGGAGAAAATACGAGCACCGTTGAGGAATGTGAAAAAGTTAAAGATGAGTTTCTGGCAGTTATCGAAGGCTTAGGTGGAGGCTCGTCTCGCGAATCGATTTCGCTCGACCTTTCTCATATCGGATTAACGGTTAGCAAGAGCTTAGCTTATACGAACCTGTTGGAATTAGCTGAGAAAGCACAGGAGTCTGGGATTTCCATCATGATTGGCATGGAGGAGTCATCAAAGACTGATGCGATTTTGGATATTTATAAACGGGTGACGGATCAATATCCGAATGTTGGGGTTACGTTGCAAGCACATCTGCATCGCTCACAGCAGGATTTGAAGGAGCTGCTTCATTTTCCAGGGAGAATTCGTCTTGTAAAAGGGGCTTATCAAGAGTCTGCTGGCACGTCGTTTTCTCGATCTACGGAGCTAAATGATCGCTATTTGAATATGGCTATGCAAATTTTGAGAGCGAAACATCCTGTTTCTATTGCTACACATGACGAAGTTGTGCTGCAAGAGCTGGAGCTGCGTTATGAACTTACTTCCGGTACATATGCCGAATATGAGATGCTTTATGGTATTCGACCAGAACGGATCAGCGAGCTGAAGCGTAGAGGAAATAGCTGTAGAGTTTATTTGCCCTACGGGCAAGAATGGTACCTGTATGTATGTCATCGCATTGCAGAAAATCCAGAAAATTTGTATCAGGCTGTGGCAGATATGATACATCCTTTTGAGGGGGAGGGAAGTTTGGATTATGAGTGAGGGGGTTGGACTCCATTCATCATGAACATTTTCATTATAATGATGAGGATGGTGAAAGATAAAATAGGGTAGTCTGCATAAACAGTCTACCCTTCTAGGCTCTTCTCCCTCTTTTTGTTATGACAGATGGCAACTCATTGATAAAATTCCCCACTAGCTCCAATTGACGTGAAGCATAAGTCAAATCCCCGTCTCCCCTTAGAGCATAATCTAGATTACCGAGCGTAGACATAAGCACTCTCGCAGTAATTGCAAATTGAAAATCTTCTAGTTGATCAGATTCATTAGCTTTTTCCAACATGTAATGGAAGCTTGGCTCGTGATATCTGCTCATCAGAGCACGGTTTGCAACATATGAGGCTTTATCCCAATAGACAGGCATCAAAGATACATCCTCGAAATCCATCCACAGCCATCCCCTCTGACTTGCAATCGTATTGCGGGCATGGGCATCTCCGTGGCAAGGATACAACGCTCTAGTTCCTGATCTCATCTCTTCGTTTATGCTCTGGTAGAGCTTAAGTAGCTTTTTTATACGTGAATCTGTTTGTTGTTCCAGTCTCTGAGCCGACTTAGTGACTCCTTCCCATACACCGAGGGGTGGAAGTTCACCTTGGAAACTCTGTATGTTTACTGAAAGATTGTCCACCATAAGATAGTCTTCTTCTGGTCTTAACGGTTGGATGGAGATACGAGGTATATACTCCCATAGTGTCATCCACGTTCCATCCACATCGAGTGGTTCTATTCCTGCTAAGTCCGAGGGTAACAATACGGGAACGCCCATCGCATGCAAGTGTCTCGTTACTTGCAATTCACGGTTCATCGTTTGGAACGCTTTGACTCCGTCTTCCATGGAACGTACCATTGCTATACGAGCGACGATAGGATGAGGTGCAAGATGGACAATTAGGTTGCCGCCTTCGCTCAGCGTATTTGGTGTAATATTAGTTAGTCCTCGCTGCTCCATAGCTAGCAATACATTACAAATATATTCATTTTTATTTTTCAAAGCAACAGCTCCTATTTAGGTGTAATCATAGCCTAATAATAGCTGTTTTCGTTGCTGGGATGATAGGGATAAAACGATTTATAGGCAAACTCGTGGATTCTTATGCTTAAAACTTTTTAGTGAATTGGTGATAAGTACGACGATTGACGAACTTGCTCTTTATATAATCAATTTCGTCCGCTGTCATTCCAATCGGCTCACCGTCTGCATCTGTACCAGTGAACACTGCGTTACCGAAAACGGATACTTTAGGTTGATACTCATCAACATTTCCAGCTCGTTCTTTCTCAGTAAGATCGAAATTAAATGCTGATTGATCTTGTTGTACATCCAAGTTCATCCACAATACAACATCATTCCATATACTAATAGAAACTACATTGCCCTCTGCAATTTTTTCTAATGCCTCGTATATACCTTCATTTATGTCTAGTTCCCTTGCCTCTATTTCATCACTTTTAACATCTGCAACAATTACGTTGATCGTAGCCATTCCAACCCGCTCCATTCTAATTACATAAAATTATATTATTAATCTTTTTGTGACTATTGCTCACTAGGTCGCAAAATATTGACCTTAGAAACACTATCACCATTTTGATTTCAAACCATGCTTTTTTAGGGGAGGGATAACCTGAAGAGCAACAGTAGGAGATAGTAATGTTTCAATCTACATTCCTGCATAAGGATTGATATGAATAGTTGCTCATAGAGCGTAAGCCTATAGAGTTTCAATTCGCACTTCTACATGAGGTGTGACGAAATAATAAATGATGACAGCGACGGTAGCTCAGTTTCAATCCACACTCCTTCACGAGGAGTGACAAGTTCATAGTTATATCTGGTCCAACACCAGAACGTTTCAATCCACACTCCTACACAAGGAGTGACTGTTAAGAACAAAGGTACGGAATATGAGTTTATCGTTTCAATCCACACTCCTACACGAGGAGTGACACTACTATGGACTACTATGCTCATATTATCAAAGTTTCAATCCACACTCCTACACGAGGAGTGACTACGAAAGAGAGCAAAGGAATTCATACGAGTGACGTTTCAATTCACACTCCTACACGAGGAGTGACTCGCGCAAATCCAAAATAGAATTGCTTTGTTATGGTTTCAATCCACACTCCTACACGAGGAGTGACTTTGAGATTCACAAATGCAAG
This sequence comes from Paenibacillus sp. GSMTC-2017, assembly GCF_016019935.1. GTDB lineage: Bacteria > Bacillota > Bacilli > Paenibacillales > Paenibacillaceae > Pristimantibacillus. The sequence continues at coordinate 216,391 of NZ_JAECMT010000006.1, read as the reverse complement.
AGTTCCATTCATTGTTTCAATCCACACTCCTACACGAGGAGTGACAGTATGATGTGGTCGATGGTCGAGTAATGAGGTTGTTTCAATCCACACTCCTACACGAGGAGTGACAAGCCAGCATCCCCTTTAGGGTGGTTCTTTTTAGTTTCAATCCACACTCCTACACGAGGAGTGACTTACGATTTGAATAATGTGACTATTCCAGTAACAGTTTCAATCCACACTCCTACACGAGGAGTGACAATCAAGATTGAAAAGGTTCTTGTGCCAGTACAGTTTCAATCCACACTCCTACACGAGGAGTGACATTGTTATTTGTGAAGGATGTTGTCATGAACAGTTTCAATCCACACTCCTACACGAGGAGTGACCTTCTTGTGCGGTTCTGATCGAGAAAGAAAAAGAGTTTCAATCCACACTCCTACACGAGGAGTGACCAGTGTATGTATAGAGTGGATATAGTTCGATAGTGTTTCAATCCACACTCCTACACGAGGAGTGACCGACTTCCCGTTCTGTCGCGCAACCTGTACATAGGTTTCAATCCACACTCCTACACGAGGAGTGACGGTTATCGTGGGAGACCAATCGATATATTACGAGTTTCAATCCACACTCCTACACGAGGAGTGACCCAGCACAGCTTAAGTCTCCTTTGACTGTATTGAGTTTCAATCCACACTCCTACACGAGGAGTGACTCGGTTTAATAACTCCAGCAACGCTTCCTTGTCGTTTCAATCCACACTCCTACACGAGGAGTGACCTAGCAATCTTACAGCTGATCAAGGCAGTAATGAGTTTCAATCCACACTCCTACACGAGGAGTGACCAGCAACATCGGTAAGCTAATCGGCATTATAAGCGTTTCAATCCACACTCCTACACGAGGAGTGACTTATAGGAATCGTCGAGCGGATCGATCAGCAAGGTTTCAATCCACACTCCTACACGAGGAGTGACCTCCTTTTTTCTACCGTTCTAATAAGTCCATATTGTTTCAATCCACACTCCTACACGAGGAGTGACGAGGGTTTGATTGTGCTCACAACGCCAATTCCGGTTTCAATCCACACTCCTACACGAGGAGTGACAGCCTCCCTGTAAAATATAGTTGTCCATTCGTCAGTTTCAATCCACACTCCTACACGAGGAGTGACTGCGATCCCTACGAGCCCTTGCTTAGCAAGGGCTCGTAGGGTCTTTTTTGCGAACCTATCATTTAGAGAGGTTAAATTTGCATGATTATTGATTAAAAACGCCCAAATCCCTTATGCAGCTTGAGGTGCGAATCCCCCGGGGTTTTCATGTGCACTTGAGGTTCGCACCACGATTTTATTTCGTTTCGACGCCACTATTAGTCTTCTTGTCTTCAAGAATAGAATTGAACATATCTACATAAGCCATGTGCGGGAAAAATATCGGATTATTAATTAACATCAATAATTGATTCAATTGAAATGTTAATGACAATAATGAGATCTCCTCAGATGTCTGAGATTTACCTTTTACACGATATTGATTTAAAGTACGGACGTTTTTCTCATTTTCATTGATATAACCAAACAATTCCTCCCCTTTATCCCTATCTGACACATGGTTTAACTTATGACTCCATCTTTTAATACTATCGTGTTCTCTCATAATTGTAACACTTAATTTACCTGGATCTGTTGAGCGACAAATAGTAATATCAAACAAATTACTTATAGAAGCACTTTTCGCTTCTGCTGTATGACACAAAATTGTAATCGGCCTCGTTGATGTTTGTGTAGTTTTAGGCGCTCCCTGCTTATTCAGTTCCTTACCAAATTCTGAATATTTCTGATCATTTTCTTGACCCACTTCAACTTTAGGCAAACTTTCATAATACTGCACATACTTATTGTATTGATCTTCTCCATAATTAATTGCCTGTGCAGTACGAACAACAGATTTAGGCGATGTTCTCAAACAGTTTATTGATTTCACCCATTTTTCCAACTCATCAAAAACCACATTTGTACTCTTGCATTGAACGACTACCGCTACCGCTTCAATAGGGATATATTTAATATTCCCGTACCTAAAGATATAAGGTGTATACTGCTCATCAAATATTACTAAATCTACTTCTTTCGATACTCTTGACTCCGAATCTACAATAAAAACGGATTGCTCTATTGCAAATTTGCGTGGAATCATTTGCTCAAACATTTTTTTCCATACACCTTCTCTAAAAATGCCAGCAGTTAAATGATGATCAACAGTGTAATCTAATTCTTCCACTATATTTCTCTCTAACAGTCTATAATTACCGACGATTTTCTTCATAATATCTAATCTGGGAGCACCTATCTCTTCCTTATTGTCAGTCATCTCTCCTCATCCCTCCTTCAACTTAAACCTTCCATAACCAACATTCGTTTTACCTCCAACACCCTCTTGCTGAATGGCTTGGATTAAAATACGTTTAGCAGCATTCAGCCACTCACGCCCTGCATCGTCATTGTTTTCGCAAGAAAGCATTACGTTGAAATCTGCTTTTGCAGACATAAATAAATGAGGTACTGGCGAGTCATCGTCCCTAGGTGCATTGCGGGCTTGCCCTGCCGAACTCATATTATATTCCGTGTGATGAGGAGTCATAATGTCTCGTCTAAGCGATGCCGCAACTGTTTCTGGGGTAGGAAATGCATCATAATAGTAAATAAAACTTTGTTGGTCTTGCGAGCCGAATAAAATCGTGTACCATTCTCCTCCTTGTAGAAACTTCTCGTTCTGAAGGCCAAGATAACTATGGCAATAGTGAGCAGCTACACCCTTGAGAGCAGTACCAGGAATATATGGAACACCATAAATCCGATGCAGGGAGAGCATAGTATCCAAGATAGAATGAGACCCTGTGCCTATCCAAAGATTAGACGTAGATTCAAAAATCATATGCTCTGCTTGATGCCCAGCAAGCGGTTTAAATAAGTGGTTGTCATACCTCTCTTCATACATCCCAAATTTCTTAATGTATTCAACCGTTCTATCGCCTTTTACACCAATCGTTTCAGAAATTTCAAAGTGTTTAATTGCCGTATCAATTGTCGCTTTTTTATCGGGTTTATCTACTAAACCTTTGTCAACATGAAACGATAACCCCTTCGATGTCCCTTCGAATTTAGCATGTTTAGTTAAATAGTAGTATGCGTTCACCCTTATCACGCTCCCCCATCTGTAGCTCGTGGAGCTTGTAGATCCTTCAACTCAGGGGTCGATATGGTAGAATCATCATCACTATCTACCTGCAATATCGTCTGCGCATAACGTTTAAACCAAGCTGCCGCTTTTAATGACCGCATTGTTAACATCCTATAGTCAGCAGGTCCTACACCTTTATTCATCATTTCATTCCAAGCTGTTAAGTCGAGTACCTCTCCCAAGTCTTTAATAAAGATGGAATATGCTTTATCTTTCTTCCCTTTTCCCTGATAGAAAGCAACCGTTAAACGTAATCCATTGGTCAGCACCATATAGGGGAACTTATGACACAATCTGCCGTAATCCACCATAAACTTCTCTTCGTTATTCAATACCTCATTCATGCACGATAACACTTTCACTGCGTATTGCTGCTCAAGAGAATTCATACATCATCCCCCTTAGTGAATCGGCAGCTTACCCGCCCTTTGCCCACTGTCGCATTACCGCCGATTTGAAGCTGCATCGTTGACTGGAAAGGCTCGAACAAGTCCGCTCCTTTAATAGCAGTTCCCTTGATATGTATCTTATCTGACCAAGCAATACCATACAGAATAGATTCAGTTGGCAAATATTCCTCATACCATAGCGCACCCCCATCTACCGTTTTTGTTTCTTGTTGAATTTTAATTCGAGGTACTATCTCACAACATAACGTTGCAAAATAATTAAAAGCATCATCACTCGCAAGCATAAACCGCTCGCAAAATAATTTACGCGAACTATCATCCGCAAATATTAGCTTTGCTAAACTTGCTATAGCTTTTCCAAAATCAACATGTCCTGCTGCTACAAACTCAAATTCATCAATAGAAACTTTTTTATCGATAACTAATACCGAAGTAGCATCTTCCCCAACCAAAGCCTTGCTACCGTTGTTTCCTTCATTTAAGATCGTCTCCCATTGATCGACCAAGCCCATACTTATACCATCTATAGATAATGATGCAGCCGATACATCACGCAATAATCTTCTCAGTGCAAGTGGGCAACTTACATATGCGAAGGTTCCATGTTGACTCACTACAGGAAAAGCCAGTAGTCGTGCATCCGTGAAAGCTAATGAGCCTGCGCTCGATGACTCCTCGTTACTACTTGCAACTTTACCAAAAGCAGCATGGATAATATCTTCCTGCCTTTTATCTATAGCATTTATTGTAGAAAACTCTCTCAAAACACCTTTAATCGAACTACCAGGTACTAAGGGCCATGAAGTTACTCTCTCCCTCATAATAGGCAAATCGATGATGCCAACTCCTTGTCCTGTTCCAACATGTACAGGTGACAGACAGTGTATATAAAACATTCTATTATCGCTCATCGTGTACCCTCCCAAAAATTATTGTGTTACAGAGAATGACTCGGCTCCCAAGTTCCCCAGATAGCTAGCCCAAACCCGTCTTCATGATCAAAACTGCCTTTTCTTCGATCTTTATCCGACACCGGAGACATCCAGCAGTTTCTTGCTAGCTCCGCTGCATCATATCCGTCTTCAACCTCAAAGTAATAAACACTTCCCGCTGGAACCATGCGTCGGACAGCCTTTTCAACACCGTAAGTCTTCTGTTGATTCGATTTCGCTGAATCGCTCACTTTCTGTGGATCTTGATTAGCATTTCTCCAGCCCGATATTGGTAAATAACCTGGGATGCATGCCCAACGAAGCTTCAACTTTGCCTGTTTTTTATATGCCCATTTGTCATTTGTTTTGAGGTCCATATCCAGCCAATCTGGTCTCCATCCCTTGGCAAAGTAAGCGGGCGTCATCAATATCATTCGGATATATGTCCTTCCCTTTAGCGCCTCTAATACTTCATCGCTACATGTAGGATATGTAACATCACTTGCTTCTTGGAAATGTGCAAGTCGGCGCTTACCACCTATCGGATGAATAACAGATAACTTTTCGGGCCATTCCAACCCATTATCGAGCTCTCCTCCTACTTCTGCTAAAATACTGACATTAGGCGGTAAAACAAGCATCTTCATCGTATACAGTGCTTGGTCTTTGGCAGCATATGTCTCTCTATTAATGGCCGTAGATGTACGTTCCTCGATAGCGAATGGAGCTAAGTAATGTTGGCTGATCTCCAATGCTAGGTTATGATCAATTTCATCTTGTAGATTTACTCCCCTATCTGCTCGCTGCATCTTTCTCCATACCGATAGTTCAAGCTTCATACGTGCAAGTACTTCCTCATCCTCGCTACCGATCAACCAATCGGTCATACGTTCTTCAGAAATATAGGCCGGTGACTCCTTCCACTCCTTACTTCTAGGTGGTACATAGATAGGCCATAATATATCTTCATGAGCACCCAGCTTGCCCGTACCTAGAAAACCAGTTTCAGATTCGTTATTTTGAAAAGAGCTAATAGGACTCAAAGCTTTAATTTGGAATTGCTTATTTTCGTCGTCATATCCGAATAAATCCTTTGGCACAGGGTAAAATCGTCTACCCCCTCGTACGTAAATCGGTCCCTTTATAATAAGCTTCTTAATAGAAGCAGACTTTTTAGATGAAAATATGCTCAAATTGTGTTCTTGGTTCATCATTTTCTTAGCGAGCATCGTTCGAATGGAACCAGCTAGAACGCTAGGAATAACTTCCGTGAGCGAATGTGCCGTTTCTCCTGGAGTTGCATTAAAAGGTCTTCCGTCCCGCATCAGAATCGGATCAAATGGTTGAATTTGAATGAGCTTCTTCATAGCTACCTCCTTCTTTTTCAATCATGACAGCAATAATCATCTTTTCTGCAAGTTCACGCATCTGTTCAAGAGGGGAAGCATTTGTTTGGAAACATTTCTTCACCCACTCGATGAGCGTTGCATAGTCTTTGCCCTCTACTTGTGCAGGTTTTTTCTTTCTGAGCAAACGCTCAACCTCCAGCAACATCAAGTTTTCTTTTCCATGCACATCATTTAACCAAGCAGAACCTTTCATCAGACGAGTGTATTCCAAATACATCTCACGAAGCTCATGTGGAAACCTAGTTGAGAAATAGCCCTTACGATAGAATGTCTGTAAATCTTCAATTTGACGAGTTGGGCTGATATGTACGTCAACCTGTCCGATATGCGTGGACGATTCTTCGTTGGATGCCCTATTTCCGAAAGGCAGACTGATCGTAGACAGTGTTCCACCATGCCGTTTCTGCATAATGACAGCCATTCTATTTTTCCCGCTGCTCTTAGCAAAATGTTCAGCACGACGTGCTATTTCACATGCTACTTCTAAACGCTCCATCATGTGTACAATAGCTACTCCAATTGACAATGTTGGCTTTGGCAACCCTTGTGGTACAGCTTCATTCATAATTTCTGTAAACTTGCGTTGCAGTTTATCGCATACATCCATACAGTCACTTAAAGCGACGTATGCCATAATATCGTCTCCGCCACTGTAAACTAGCTTTCCACGCTCAATCATATTAGCGCTTTCATTTCGTTTTCGATATGACACAATTTCTTCGGCAGCCAATGCGAAACGGGACAAGTTTTGAGAAAATTTTTGATGTTCTTCTTTAGTTTTCATTGCGCGTAGTGTCTCACCCATATTATCGCCGTCGCACATAATAAACGCATAATAATTCGGCAAGCTATTCTTGTTTATCTCATGGCTAGTTCGTAACTGTGCAATACTTGTCACGATCTCCGTTACTTGATTCTGTTCTTGCACATGTTCTTTGTTAGTAAAGAAGCTCCCGCTTCCTCTTTTTTCACTCATCTGATGCAATCGCTCAGCAACAAACTCTTCTACCCTATTTTCATAAAATAAAGCTGACTCAAACTCATCTATCGCTTTGCCATCTAACTGCAAAGCTCTACAACTGTGACGAACTGCTTCATAGTAATCTCTTATTTTAGCGTGATTCTGCATATCATTACGATATGGAAGAAACGCCATATCGCAGACCGAAGGGAATGTTCTTGGATCTGTTCGATTCGATAGCCGTTTCACGAGGGAAATTGCATCCAGCGTTTCATCCTTCGTAATTCCAAATTTAGCAAGCAGATGAAGCTTTTCAGGCCAAATAACAGATTCGCGACCACTATTTAAACGAGACTTTTTGTCGCCGAACAATGTGCCGGGTTCATTTTGCCGAAAGTCACGGAAAGATTTACGGGCAGCCATTAATTGATCTGCACGTTCAATGGCTTGACTATAATTGATGTTACTTCCATTATAAGGAGTCCAAACTGCATAACATTCGATAAAATCTTTAATTTGCCGATCCCACATAGAAGTATTAATGTATTGTTGAAGCTCATTCTTTACTTTGTCTGATCGTTCAATCCAAGCTTTAACAACAGCAGTACATGTAGCAATTGCAACTTCTCTAGCATCTTGCCCTGTATCTACTACGCCAACGATTTTATTAGCAACTCTAATATCTTCCCATAAGATATTACCAGCTTTGTTAGGGAAGATGAGTTCAACACCTGGCTGAGAAACCATTGCGTTAGCAGCAACTTTACTTAACTCAGCAAGTAGATGCGAGCCGTACCAAAGGTCCCTCGTTTTGCGTGCCTGGGCTATAAAATGCTGCACTGGTCCAAGTGTAATAATGAGGACTTGTTTATTGTCTACTCCCATTGGGCAACCTCCTTGCTGTGAAGAAAGGCTAATATGGCCGACTGGGTTTTAGGGATATTTCCTACCCCATCCTTCCAATTTGAACTAACCCCTATTCTCATTGGATTCCTGTTCTCAAATTTCTCAAAGTAATTTAAGGTCGGATAAATTTCATCTTTATATATAGTTACTTTTTCCAACTCATCACTAACCTGTTTCCACCATGACAATTCATTACCTCTAATCTTGTTATCCTTGATTAATGTAAGTGTTAATTTTTCAATTTCAGGCTGCTTCAAAATAGCAATAATGGAACAACCTTTGATTAGAAACTCCTTTCCACTTTGAACGGAGATGGCAAGTCCTTTTAAAATAAGTGGAGAAGCTAATCTTTCCTTAACTTTATCTTTAACTTTAGGCAACAAGGTTGTTTTGTATGGATCAATACCTTTATTAGGGTCTTTGGGATTGAATGTCTGTTTTCTTCGATTAGCAAATTGAAATTGTATGGGAAGTCCTAATTGAGCTCTTGGAAAGACCCCCTTACTATCTTGAATAGTTTGAGAATTAACATGGTCTGGGTCAGACATATTTGTAAGCTTTCTGATTGAATCTGCTTCTGGCCAGAAGCTTCTCTTTGGATGGGCTTCTGACATGTTTCGGTTCATCGGTGGATTTGGTGTACGCCGAAATTTTCTATATACTTCCACCGCTTCGTTCCACGCACTAGTAACTGTTATCTGGGCTCTATTTATTTTGATACTATCGCATAGAACAGGCCATTCTGTAGAACTAGCTGCATCTACTGTTGGAAGTTTCAACTCATAAATTTCTATACTCTTTTTGTACCAGCGAAGTAAATCTACTTTCGTTACAGATTCCAGAGGGAAGAGTTTCTCATACGTTTTAGCTCCAGGTGAAAAATCGTCACAATGCAAACTCCCGCATCCTCTTCTTGTCCTAGCGCCTACTCCACCGAAATTAATCCATGCCCACAAAGCTGGCTTTAGTTCCTTTTCATATAACTGTTCCATCCCGGACGGCATCTCAATAAACAAATTAAATTTAAGATCGTTGCAATATCTTGTTTTAGGTTTGTTATCATCAAACGGAAACAAAGCGTATCTATTAAGACTAGAATTGAGTACATAATTGGTTTGGTTGTTCTTAGGGTTAATACGGGGTACCTTTGCATCATGAAATTTGGATGCATCTTCACTCGCCTCTACCCAAATTTTTATAGGGCTAGGGTTAGATGTATCTCCGAAAATCTCTATTTCACGATTGAGCAATTCGGCTGTTGATTCGAAGGATGCTCCTCGTGTAGCTCGCCACCAGAATCGCAAGTTACCACGGACGGATGAAGATCGAATTGGGTTTGCTTCATCCACTGCACCCGCTTCAGTTCCCCCACCAAACATAGGCGTTACAATAGTAATGCTATGCTGTTTTTTAAATCTACCCACATTTGAAATGATTGTAGTAAAATTCTCGTCTTTCACTGGGAATTCTAGTTTTCGTTTCAATTGCCTCTTCCTCTCGACAACTTTTTTATAACCCAATGTTTCCCTTCTCCACGTGCTAATTCGACCAAAAAAAGAAAATACCTCCTAATCTTCCATCGCTAAATGATGGTTATCGATAGATTGTGACAATAAACCGCAACATTTGAACAAGAAAAAGGCCACATCCTGTCGATGTGGCCTTGCTTTTTTAACTTCTTAGAAACTACGAAGTAGCCCAGATATAAAGGTCATTCTGTAAATAGAAGGAGGTTTGGTAATCCTATGAGCTGATTGTTCACGCATGAGGTGAAGCTTGGAGTCACATCAAGCCAAGCTCCAACTCACATTCTCGCATAGCGAGTGACTGTAACGAATACGTATCCATCTGATTCAATGACGTTTCAATCTACATTCCCACATAGGGAGTGACTACCTTGAGAGCCAGAGATTTTTATAACCCTCAGTTTCAATCCACACTCCCACACAGGGAGTGACCCAGACAGCTTCGAGCTTCGCGTATCGGACACATCGTTTCAATCCACACTCTCGCACAGAGAGTGACCTTATGGGATACCCATTAATGGCACAGATAATAGTTTCAATCCACACTCCCGCATAGGAAGTGACGGATAGAAAAACGACTGCTATTATTAATGACTTGTTTCAATCCACACTCCCGCATAGGAAGTGACGTACACCACCGTTAATACCGTTTTACCGGATAAGTTTCAATCCACACTCCCGCATAGGGAGTGACAACTCTTAAATCATCATTCCATCTTCCTACAGATGTTTCAATCCACACTCCCGCATAGGGAGTGACGACCTTTATGAACTTCATTTTTAAGGATGTTAAGTTTCAATCCACGCTCCCGCATAGGAAGTGACATATGCCAAGCTACTCTACCGTTTTCATTTCGTAGTTTCAATCCACACTCCCGCATAGGGAGTGACGCTTCGGGTGAACAAACCCAAATATCACGAGCATGTTTCAATCCACACTCCCGAATAGGGAGTGACCCAAAGTGGTTGGGTATACAAAACGAAGCTTTGAGTTTCAATCCACACTCCCGCATAGGGAGTGACTCAGATTCTATACTTCTACAAATGGGCAGCTATGTTTCAATCCACACTCCCGCATAGGGAGTGACCACCAAGTGACGGAGCAGGTGTCGCTGTATTAGCGTTTCAATCCACACTCCCGCATAGGGAGTGACTTGCCATTTCTTTTCAGCAGCAGATAACCGCTTAGTTTCAATCCACACTCCCGCATAGGGAGTGACTAATATTCGAAACAGAGATTATAGGATATTGACGTTTCAATCCACACTCCCGCATAGGGAGTGACTCGGCAGTATGACAGAGACAGAGGAACAGCAGCAGTTTCAATCCACACTCCCGCATAGGGAGTGACGCCTTTAACATCGATTGTCAATCCTGCAGAGTAGTTTCAATCCACACTCCCGCATAGGGAGTGACGTGCCGATCGCGCGCTATAGTCATCGTATCGATGTTTCAATCCACACTCCCGCATAGGGAGTGACCGCGCCATTTCGGCCACCAACTCCGGATAGTCCATGTTTCAATCCACACTCCCGCATAGGGAGTGACCTGCGCAGTTTAACGAAAAGGGGTCGATTAATTGTTTCAATCCACACTCCCGCATAGGGAGTGACATGTTAGGAGGTTTATACCAATGGCATTAGATCAAGTTTCAATCCACACTCCCGCATAGGGAGTGACTACGTCGTTTACAGAGAAAGTTTACAAAAATCAGTTTCAATCCACACTCCCGCATAGGGAGTGACAGCGAGCCTTTCCAACCCTTGCACAGCAAGGGTTTTCGGTGCCTTTTTTGCGAACCTCGAATTTCACGAGGTTAATTTAGTATACTTATTCGCTATATACGCTGAAATTCCTTGTCCAGCTTGAGGTGCGAATCCCCCAGGGATTTCATGTGTACTTATGGTTCGCACCATGATAAATCTACTCGACTTCTAAATATCAAACTGCCACTTCTATCCCAGATGCAAGATACTGAAGAGTACCTAAACATAAGATTTCATTATAGTTTTGTAAATTTACATAATCTACATCCTCTTTTATCATCATAAAAAAGCGGCACTCAGGAACTCACATTCCTAAATGCCGCTGTTATTGATATCCTTTTTAGCTAATTATCGCAACCAAGGATTAGTTGGTGAGCTTGAACCTTGAGAACTTGCAGGTCTTGATGGTCTCGAAGAGCCTGCTGATCCTTGCGAACCTGCTGGTCTCGATGGTCTGGACGAGCCTGCTGATCCTTGTGAACTTGCAGGTCTCGATGGTCTAGATGAACCTGATGTCCCTTGTGATCCAGAGTTCGAAGATCTTTGTGACGTATTTGCTCTCGGAGCTCTACCCGCATTCGATGATCTTGATTGCCCTTGTCCACCTGATCTGGATTGTCCGCCTGATTTCGATTGACCACCTGACTTCGATGACGGAGCAACTGTTGTCACTAACATCGGATACGGTTGATCCTCAACAACAGGAATCGTCTTCTTGATTACCTTCTCGATATCTCTGCGGTATGGCAATTCTTCCGCTTCGCAGAAGGAAATCGCTACGCCAGTGTGACCCGCGCGGCCTGTACGACCGATACGGTGAACATATGTTTCTGGAATGTTCGGGAGATTATAGTTAATAACATGAGACAGCTCATCAATATCGATTCCACGTGCTGCGATATCTGTTGCAACTAGCACCCGTGTTGTTCCGTTTTTGAAATTGCTTAATGCGCTTTGACGAGCATTTTGCGATTTGTTTCCATGGATAGCTTGAGCGGTAATGTTCAGCTTCGTAAGTCCACGAACAACGCGGTCAGCACCATGCTTCGTACGTGTAAATACTAGCGCTGTTTTGATAGCTGGGTCTTTCAACAAGTGAATTAAAAGCTCAGGCTTATTGTCTTTATCAACCAAATACATCGATTGCTCAATACGTTCAACAGTAGATGATACTGGTGTAATTTCTACTTTTACTGGATTAGTAAGAAGTGACTTCACTAGATGGGCGATTTCTGGCGGCATTGTTGCGGAGAAGAACAACGTTTGGCGCTTGCTTGGCATCTTCGAGATAATTTTCTTTACATCGTTAATGAAGCCCATATCTAACATACGATCCGCTTCATCAAGAACGAGAATCTGAACATGCTGCAAGTCAACAAGTTTCTGATTCATAAGGTCCATAAGTCGGCCCGGAGTTGCAATCAGAATATCTGTACCTCTCTCTAACATACGCTCTTGAGCACGTTGTGAAACGCCACCAACGATTGCTGCACTGCGCAAATCTGTAAACTGGCTATATGCATCTATGTTTTCCGAAATTTGTAGCGCTAATTCTCTTGTTGGTGACAAAATCAATGAACGAATACGGCGACGAGATGATTGCGACTTCTGTGCGCTTAATAGTTGTATGATAGGCAAAGAAAATGCTGCTGTCTTCCCCGTTCCCGTCTGTGCACAACCGAAAATGTCTCTTCCTTCAAGCACAGCTGGTATCGCTTGTTCCTGAATTGGAGTCGGCGAAGTGTAGTTTTCTTTACTTAAAGCTTTTAATATATCTGGAGTAAGGTTCAATTCGTTAAATGTCATGGTATCTCCTATTTAAAAAACGTTTATTTGAATGTCATAGCGTATAAGGATAACACAAATACAAGCAAATAGACAGCATAAGCCAGTTGCTTAAGGATATTACTACCATCTCATCATCTCTTTTTTGAACATATCTTCCCCCTTTATGTCCATGAAAAAAGAGCCATCATCATCTCCCTCTCGGCAAACAATGATCGCCCCATTCAAGCATCATCCAACTCCCAAACAACTAATTAGGGAAGTTCCAATTCCTCTTTATTTAATATTCGGATTTCCTCCAAGCCAAGATCGCTACTTGAATAACTACTACTGTTGTATATTGGAATATAGACTTGCTCTTTGTTATGTGGCAGCCAGCCTACATAAAGATTCGAATAGTCTCTTTTACCCTCTAACTCAATTACATTGTTCCATTCCTCAGGATAGTGTAAGATGCCATAACTCATTTCTTTCATACTTACTGACAATTTCATCTGAATATGTGGTGTATAAAATCTATGTCCGTTACTTTCAGATGCATGACGATCACGTATGAGGTAATAATCTATTTCTTGAATAGGTCCATTAGGTTTAACGTTCCACATCAGAACTTGCTTCGCCTTGTCGTGTTTGCTAAGCTTCCAAAGTGTTGGATTACCAGCCTTATCTACTCTGATAACTCTCCACTTGAATCGATCCCATTTCCAGAAACTTGCACTATATTGACCCTGCTTAGTGACAAACGGAACGTACATATGCTTTTTATCTAGAGGGATGACATCCAAAATTTCGTAAGCAAATATGTTTGGATGAAACTCATTTATGATAGACATCGTTTTTGTAGCATTATGAAATGCCCTCGGTTTACCGTCATAATTATAGAAAAACAGAAAAGCGGCTGCAATCAAAAGGATGATCGTCAATATAACCTTCTTTGTCATCTCTCTTTCACCTCCACTTCAATTAAAGGCTGCTCAGAGCGATAATAATATTGTTTGTCCCCATCTGAGATTAACAATCCTTTGCCATCCGCCTCAATATAAATAGTAGCTTTCAGCCCGCTACCTAGACTGGACTTACTCCCGATAAGCATATAAGGAAAATGTTCATTCTGGTAAAATGGCTCATTTTCCTGCCTTGACCATTGATACCATTCAAAAGCTATATTTTCAGATGGTTTAATCTCGTTAAGCTCATTATTAAATATCTCTTTGTCAAACGTCGCAAACGTTGCCGAAGGATGTATTTCCAAAATTGTCGCTTGCTCCACATCTGCGATATATGTTGCCACCTCATCTTTTGGGTAGATGCCATTATGTACAAATACGGATAATAACGTTGCGCCAAGAAAGAGGAAATTAGACCAGAAACCGAGCCACGCAAATTTGCGATACGTTTGCCAAGATGTATTTTTCAATAGAAAGTAAACAATCCATACACCTAATGGGAGAACAGAAAGCTTTACTGCAGTTCCAAACATCGTTATAGTAAACGACAATGAAAACAGGCCAATAAAAGTAACCAGCACTACTCGCCAAATGGCTGGTTTCTCTAGTAGCTTGCGATAATGTCGAGCGACATAAAATAGAATGATACCCAAGCTAATTACCGTTAACACCATTGAGATGAGGTTACTAGAAAAACCAAATTGAAAAGACATATTCTACCTCCCGTCCATATGTTCCAATAAAAAAACCTCCCGATCCGAATCGCGGATTGGAAGGCTGATTTAGCTAATGTTTAGAGCCTATGCTTTTAATCTAACATACATCATTTGGAAATGTAACCTTTATTATGCCAATAGTATTAGGACGTTCAAAACCATTGATCTATCTTTACTTATTACGTTTTATCTTGTTAAGCACTTATTCCCGTTGACTTTTGTTTTGCAAGTGGTGCCTTCATTTCACCTAAACGATAGAACCATACAGATACAAGAGAAATAATCGCTATTACGATGAACAAGGTTTGTCCACCATATCCTTGAAGCAAGAAACCACCGAGCCATGGCCCGAGGAAAAAACCTAAATTCGTAAAGGTCTGTGCTCCAAAGTAAGTACCTCGCATCTCTTCAGGTGCCAATCGATCAAGCATGACTGCGCCTGCTGGGAAGGTCAAAATCTCACCCAACGTGAAGACAATCATAGATACAATTAAGATCCACCAGCTATTACTAAATGCATAACCTAAGTTTCCTATCGCATAACAGATGCTCCCTACTACAATCGCTGTAAGTGGAGAACGTTTCTCTGCCCATTTCGAAAATGGGATCTGGAGTGCAACAACAACAATCGCATTTATACTCATCATCCAAGCGAATAAAGTGACGCCTTGCTCATAATTTTGCCCAATGAACTGCGATAAAGTAGAAGTCATCTGAGCGTAACCAATTGCACTGACGATACCTCCGATTATAAAAAAGCGGAAAGCTGCATCTTTGCGGATAACGCCCCAAGACTCTGCAATGGAGACCGGATTTTTCTTTTCTCCTTCTATACTGCGAATGCCATACTTATTAAGGAGGAAATGAAGCACGATACCATAAGCCAGATAGATACAACCTGTAATAATCCACGGTAAACGACCATTCATCCCTGCAATTATAGTACCAAGCAATGGGCCCACCGCTACCCCGATATTAATTGCCATATATCTTAGAGAGTAGACTGCATAACGTTTTTCCTTTTTCGTTAAATCAGCCATCAATGCTTGAGAGACAGGTTCATAGAAAGAACGACATAAACCATTTAAAGCATTAAGCAGTGCAAAGATAATGGGAACTTCTGCGAACGCAAACCCGATAAATACAATAGCCCATAAATAGATGGCTGCCTGCATAACGATTCTTCGCCCGAATCGATCAGACAAATATCCTCCGAAAAATCCACCAAACATTCCTGCTAGAGATCCGATTCCGATTGTAAAACCTATCATTACTCCGCTCATATCTGTATATTTGAACAAATAAATCGCTAGGAATGGCAAGCTCATCGAACTAGCAATTCGGGCAAAAACAGTGCCTACTAGTAACACATTGACGATTGGATGAAAGTCATTTTTAAAGGATTGTAAGCGTCTAATCATCGAGATCCTTCTTTCCGTCGCTGTAATGATTCCAAGATGTAACTTCCGTACTTTTAAGAATAGTCTTAGAATTCTGATTATACATCACCAGAAATAAACGAGAAAGAGCCAAAATGGAAATCAGTGGAACGCACTGATCTCCATTTGGCTCTTTCGGATAAGAATCGTTATGCCCGCCTTATTCACTCGTTCGATTGGGCGAATTCCGATAAAAATGATTGTCCTCTTGCTTCAAGTGCACTTTTAAGTATTCTAATCCCTTTTGGCCCGAACCCATGAAGACGTAGAACATCTTTTTCTCTCAGCTTCGTAAATTGTTCCAAACGTACAAATCCTGCACCGGTAAGTGCTCGAATTGCTGGCTTACTTAAGCCCTCAGGCAAGTCGCTTTCTAGTGAATTGCCGTTCGTAGTACTCATTGCTATTCCTCCCTTCAACATTCCGAAATACTGCGCTAGTTTCCCCTATTCGTCCTTTTGCGAAGCCAAATAAATAAGGTGATTCCTAATAAAATAACTATAGTTGAAATGAATACCCATGTAGAAGTGGAAATATTGGACGTTTTTTTATAAATGGAGTTATCACTAGCGTCCTTAACTTTTATAGGTATCTCTTTCGATGTTAGAAACTTCAGTTCCTCTGAAGCTTGAGAAACCTCCTTGGAAGGGGAACAAAGGGGATTCTGCCACCATTTTTCAATATTATTCAAGAAAAACAGATACGTTTTACCTTTCTCACTAGGTCCATTCGTTGCACCCCAGGTAGAATTTTCGTATATAGTGAGGTTTGATTCCTCTATTGCTTTGAAGCTTCTCAGTACTTTCAGCTTTACCTTGTTTTCCTGTGCTTTATGAATGACGTCAATCACTTGAGCTTCAACAATCCCATCATATTGGGTATACAATTCCTCAATAGTTCCTGGTGATGCACATGATAAAGCAGACGTACTTTTAGGATAGAAACAAATACCAATCAGCATTACGCAAACCAATATTAATTGCTTTTTCATCAAAACACCTCCACTTACCCTAACGAAATCGAGAGGCATTAATGTTGCATCTATGCTAGAGCAGCCAAAACTTTTCTCCACGACAAAAAAGCAACCTACACGTGTTTCAAGAAGATTGCTTCCTCATGTATGAGATAACCAGCTACTTTACCGGTACTTGCTAGCAGAAAGATTAATGCGAAATAATCCCCACTGAATAAATCACGTTATTGCGTAAAAAACTCAACTCGTTTCATCACATCAGCTATAGTAAATTGCTGCAAATAATCGATTGTCTGACGTTCAGCCTCGTACAATATTTTTTCCAGCTCTAAGTCGAGTTGTACGCCAGCTTCTCCACAACCTCCCTCGACTTCTGGTTCAGTAGCTAAATTAACCGCACAATAGATTTGGCCCAACGTTATTTGATCCGCAGCTTTCCGCAAAATATAACCGCCTTCTCGGCCGCCTTTGGATGCTACAATACCTGCCATAGCTAAAGCTTGCATCACTCTGCGCATAAAGGTTGCATGCGAATCTACTTGGTTAGCGATCATTGCGCTTGATAATACGCATCCGCTTTGCGCTAGCCACACGATGGCATGAACGGCTATTTTGAACCTTGGAGGACCTATATTAATTCCACGATTGGCTGTACTCATATTTGATCTCCTTCGTGCAGTTGTAATGGCAATAACACACGCCATCAATGCAACCATTTGAAGCACATTGTATTATGTTGAAAAGGAATGTGCAAGTTGCGCAACTCTAACCATACAAGTCGCGTTACATAGATAGTAGTCTTTGTCGAATGGAGGAACTACAATGGATGCTAGAATTATAATCATTTTATTAGTATGCCATCTGGTACGATTTATTTTGGAAAGAAACATAGTCCGAAATGAAGATATTTTAATGTTAGAAGAGGGCCGAGAATTACGTGGAAAAGGAAAGATCATATTGGTCATCCTTACAACCATTGCTCTTGTTGTCATTACAATATTGAGCGATGCGGAAAGCAATGCTTTTAAGTGGTTTTTCATATCATTACTTGTTATCGCTTTTGGGTTCAATTCATTTATTGAATATACGTATCGTAAAGGGTCAAAACGGTATATCGTTTCACTCATTACTATGATTGTTGGTGTCATAATGCTGTACTTTTTAGTGTGATGTTAGGGTGGGACATCAATTGTTTTAGGAGGCGCATTCCTTTATTTCTTCATATCATTTTGGAGTAAACCCACAATCGACTTGCGACTAACGCATTAAGTGCATTTTTACACTTAGATTTCCCTTTTATCGAACCTGCCGCCTGGAATAAGCGTATTTATGCACTTAATAGCCAAAAACATCTCTTAATCCTTGAAAATAAGTGTATATTTGCGCTTAGAATTTGTAGTCGGCAGCTACACTCACCACAAATTATATTTAATCCCCATTTTCTACAAAAGACAAAGGCGCTGTCTCAAAGAAATAAGATCCTTCGTATGTTCAGCTATATACCAGAATGAAAAAGCCCCCAACACCACTACCAAAGTGGGGTTGGAGGCTTCTCACGGTAAACGAGATGACTCAAACCTTCATTTTAACGATCAACAAATCCCAATAAAGAAGCGGCGGCAGTTCTACAATAGCGACATTTCCACGAGAATTAGTTTCCATTCGATATTCCAGCACAACCGTTTTGCCACTATTATGATCGGGACTCGCTAGAAAAATAGAATCCACATCATGATCGACTGCAATGGTAAAGACTCGGCCCAGCACAGGTTGTGGCGCTTCCTTTGACTCGTTCCAGTAATCTTCGCTGGCTGAAGTCAAATTTACAGAGTGGATGAGTTTTAACCCTTCGCGCTCCCGAATAATGGTCCATACTTTACCCGCTTCCCCATACGTGCTGTACGGAAATCCTATAAACGCATACTCCAGATTATCTCCGTCTGCATGAGTCATCGACACATCCCTTAATAATTGATCGTGAGTGACATGCCCATACCGCACGCCAAAGTCGCAATAGTCTCGCACAGTACGGATGAACGATGGACGAAGATTCGAGTGATCGACATAATAACCTTGTGTCAGCACACCTCCATGTTCCCCCTGCAACAAATGATACGCACCGTGAGCGGTAACGACAGCATTCAACAAACGGAAACCATGCTCTGCTCCTTCTACACCATTCACGCCAAGCTCCCGAAACGGCTTCAAGTATGCAGCCAAAATAATCGGTTTACCTTCACTCAAATGTTTTGCCCACGCAATAATTTCTCGTAAATGATGATATCGCTCATACGGCTTCCATACTTCTACGTAGATGGCATCTTGGCTTGCCTTCGCAACCGTATTAACGGGCCAATTGCCTACATTGTTGAAGATAAGGCAACTATCATCTTTAACAGATGCTAATGCCTCCCTAGTTGATTCGATTAGTACCGGAAACTGATCCTCAAGCCGCTCCAGACGAGGCTTTCCATTACGCCTTGACCACCCCGTTTTAGGAAAACCATACGTATCCATATGAATACCGTCGAAATCGAGCTCCGTGACCGCCTTCCGATATTCCGCTACAATATGATGGTGCCACGGACTATCCGCAGAAATATTCATAATGTTAAATATGCCGATAAAATCAAACGGATCACCCGAGCTAGTATACAGTCTCCAGTCTGGATGCCTATCTGCAAACTCCTTACTAGCGGCATAAACCGCGCCATAAGCTACAGCTTTCATCCCATAGTGATGGCAGAGCTTTATTTTCTCCTCCACCACACTTCTACTAACGACTCGCCCCATTAAATCCGTGTATGTTTCCTCACTGCTAACAAGATCGTCATGCCGATACATCCAATCGTAAAATTGGACTAGATTCAAATGAAGTTTCGACATCCATTTCACATCTTCATCGTCATTACATTCTTCAGGACCAAAATCGCTAAGGAAGCCGTATCTTGTCGCTTTCCTAAAATTCGAGACGACATCAAACGCCGTCGATGCGGAATCGACGGCATTCTCGCCGACATATAATTCCGCATCAGCGCCATAGCCAGTACATTCCGTGTCGAACGACCCTATTTCTAGCTGGATAGAAAATGTTGCATGAGGGAGAAGATGTATCTGCTGCTCCACCTTCCCTACAACATCCGCAAGCTCCCGAATGACACATTTCACCCGAACGAGTTGCGCTTCATCCCCCTCGTTGATCAGCTCGACTGTTAATGCGACCGTTTCCCCACGAAGGAATTGCGCTTTTGACGGATAGATATCCCTAATTCTGCATGCCGTTTTCTCCAGGCTCAATTCCTTCACCCTTTCAATGCACCAGCTGTGATGCCCTTAATGAAGTACCTTTGAAATACGATAAAAGCTAGAACTGCTGGAGCAAGACCGATAAGAGCGGTCGCCGCCATCAAGTTCCACTTCGCACCATACGTTTGGAAAAACATCGATACTGCAAGAGGAACGGTTCGCATCTCTTGGCTCTGCAAGAAAAATACCGCCTGCCCATAATTGTTCCATATACCAAGTCCAGTCAATATAACAACAGCCGACGTTACTGGCCGAAGAAAGTGAAACGTCACTCTCCAAAATGCTGTGAAGTAGGTGCAACCATCCATGACAGCAGATTCTTCTACCTCTTTAGGTAAGGATCGAATAAAGCTCGTATAAAGGAACACGGACAGTGGTAGAGCATTTGTCGCTGTAAGTAGAATCATCGCCCAATGGGTGTTAATGCCGTCGATTGATTTCATCAACGTATAGAGAGGAACCGTAATAATAATGGCTGGAATCATGAGACATGCGAGCAAAATGTTGAATATTGTAGCATGCCTCCAATTACGAAATCGTGCAATTGCATACCCTGTCGAGCTAGCGACAACAACGACAATAATTACTGCTCCTAGCGTAATGACTATGGAATTAATCATCGCTCGCCCAAGCTTAGAACCATTCCAAGCATCCACAAAATTGCCAAAGTGAAAATCAGGCATCAGGAACAGTCCTCCGAACATACTGCTCGATGGGGTATTCATCGCTAAATACAATAGAACATAGAACGGAATGATAGAGATAAGAACCATCATTCCGGCGATGACATATTTGATTACGGTCGTTACTCGTAGTTTCATAGCGTCTGCCCTCTCAAAGCTCATATTCAGACTTGCGAGTGAATCGCAAAAATAATACAACGGGAATCAAAATGATGACGAAGAGTATAAGAGCGACTGCTGTAGAGTAACCTGTGAAGCTGCCATATAGCATTCGCAAAATATAGATACTGAGCGACTCCGTGGCAT
The DNA here is from genome assembly GCF_016019935.1 of Paenibacillus sp. GSMTC-2017. Taxonomy (GTDB): domain Bacteria; phylum Bacillota; class Bacilli; order Paenibacillales; family Paenibacillaceae; genus Pristimantibacillus. The sequence goes on along the minus strand of NZ_JAECMT010000006.1, from coordinate 195,099 downwards.
AACCCGGCCCTCCATCCGTCAGTGCGACGATGATCTCGAAGACAGATAAGGAACCGATAATGTTCGTGACGACATTGATTTTGATTGATGGATACAGAAGGGGCAGAGTTACATACCGTAGTGAAGTCCATCTGCCCGCTCCATCAATAGTTGCTGCTTCATACAGATCAGGTGGGATACTTTGAAGTCCCGCCAAATATACGATCATCGTCATACCGACATACTGCCAAACATTGACGACGATTAACACAACAAGTGCCGAAGAACTCTCCCCCAGCCAATTTACATCGAGAAATCCAAGCCCTACACTATTCAGGACATGAGCCAAGTATCCTCGATCTGGTTGTAGAATGAAGTACCAGATATACCCCATAATGAGTGGGCTAATAACGGCTGGCAAATAAACAATTGCTCTAACGATTCCCCTGCCTGCGAGCTTCCGATCGAGCAACAACGCATACATGAGTCCAAGTAGATTTAGGAGTGGTGCGCTACCTAAAGCAAAGTAGACAGTGATGAGTACGTCATTGCGTGCTCGATCATCATTAAAAAAATCAACAAAGTTTTGTAGCCCGACAAAATTGGGTGCCGATATGCCATTTGAATCCGTTAAGCTGATGCCAACGCCCTGCACTAACGGATAGAGGAAAAACAAACCAAACAGCAGAATAGCTGGTATCGCCATGAAATGATGCAAATTGCCCCACACTTTTCGGAAAATGATGCGCATCGTTTCTCTCTCCTACCGCTTCTTCGCTATTTATTCGTTGCACCCCATGCTTTATCCCACGCGGCTTTATAGGCCGAGGCAAATTCACTTGAGCTCTTATATTTGCCAGCAAGCAGTTCCTGCACCATCCGACCAGCATCATCACCTGAGAAACCAGACGGCGTATCGGTAAATGCAATATTCACCCCTGATTTCAGCGCTGCCGCAGCTTGATTCTTAAGTGGTCCCCAATCCGCACTAACATCCGTAAACGCTGGTGGTGATTTCAAAAACTCACTATATTGCTTTAAGTTGTCTGGCTCGAACAGAAACTCAAGAAACTTCTTCGCTTCATCTGGATGTTTAGATTCTGACGTAATGGCATAAACGGAATCCTCAGCAGAAAGTGTTACAGGTTTTGTTCCGTCTACGATAGCTGGAAATGGAGAGAAGCCGATATTCGTTCCGATATGTGGATTTAACTTAAGCAAATCTCCAAGTACCCACATCCCTTGGCTAAATAAAGCTGACTTACCGGTTACGAATGCTTCCTTCTGATTATCATAAGTGGCTGTTAGTGCATCATTGTTGATTAGTCCAGCTTCCTTAAGCTCAAGTAGCCTTCCTCCGAACGTATCGATTCCGCCACCAGCGGCATCGAACTGCAACTTGCTAGCATCGTTATTAATAAATGCTGTACGTGCTTCCGTTACACCAAATTGCTGTTTAGTCACACCATGAGCCATAAATTCAATGAGATGGCCAAGCGTCCATGAATCTTTGCCCGCTATGAACATAGGTGTCATATCAGGCTTTTTATCTTTAATCGTTTGCAGATTGCTTTTAAACTCCGCCCACGTATGAGCTTCCTTTAATCCAAGTTCCTCGAATACCCGTTTATTATAAAAAATGCCCGCCATCGTTACATTCGTTGCTGCTCGGAATTGCTTACCTGTCTTAATGTCTGTATTTAATTCCTTAATGGCAGGCAAAACGCGGGACCAGAATGCTTCATTAGATAGGTCCAAATATTTGCCCTGATCAACGTAATCCTGAGAATAAACCGTCGTAATGTCTGGAATGTCTCCAGAGGCAAATTTCACTTTAATGACGTTGCTTGCATCCTTCTGATATTCCTGTTCCACGTTAATCTCCGGGTTTGCTGCTTCAAATTTTTCTATCAATTCATTCATCAGATCTACCGTCTCCACCTTGCCTGTAAAAAACTTCAGCGTTACTTTTGCCTGCGGCTTTGCTGTTGCAGTCGGTTTCACTGTTTCAGTCGGCGATGGATTTGGTGATGAAACGCTTTCAGAATTACTCGGCTTGTTCCCATTCGAACTACATGCCGCGATCAGTGTAAGGATGAGCAATACACTCATAAACCAAATCACTTTGCTTCGGATCATTGGCGTTCCTCCTCTTGAGGATAGATTTCCGCTACAGATTTAGACTATGGATATAACCCCGCTCGCGGAATACCTGTTTTTAGTGATAAAGGTACGAATTTTTCATATCTCCTTTAATAATATGCAGGACTATCCTATACAATATAGGAAACAGAAAAGATACATGCTTGAGAGGAGAATGCGATGAAATCTTTCCTCCCCTTCAAAAGCTACCGTGAATGGAGCATTAAAATAAAGCTCATCACGATGACCGGATTGCTACTTCTTGGCTCTGTCTTTTTTGAATCTTATTTATCCTATACGCAATATACTCGTGACTTTCACAGACAATCCTCTGATAAGGTTCAGCAAATTATTGAGCAAATATCTTTAAATATCGATACCTATCTCGATGACCTCTACAGACTAACCCTATTCCCTTACCGCAACGCACATATTATGCATGCTCTGGAGGAGCAGACTGCTGACACAGAGCTGGCCCAATTAGAGAAACGTAGACTTATGGAAACATTCCTTGATGAAATGATGATATTTCCACGTGAGGATATCCTTCGTGTCTCGATCGTAACCGATGCCATTTATTCGAGCGCACGACTTCCTACTAAACTTATTCCTAATGAAGAGATGGAAGATTACGACTGGTATAAGAAAGCACTAACTTCACAGGATTATATTCTCGTTCCTGCAAGCGAAAACGAGTTTACAACTAGCGGCAATATACAGATATTTTCTGTCGTTAAACAATTAAGAAGCATAACGAATACAGGAAGAATTTTGGGTGTAATCAAAGCCGATGCAAACTACAAAGGAATAGTTGAAATTGTTGAGAGGGCACAAATGGGGCACGATGGTGGATTATTTATTTTGGACGATCAGAATAACTTCATCTATTCCTCTAACGATACGTTTAAAGAAACGGCTCTTGCTGTACTTCATACGGATGGTGAAGTGGAAGATGGCTATCTTCTAAACGTAACATCTATCCCAAGGGTGGCTTGGACAATTGTTGCCATTAGTTCTGTGACGGAAATGAACAGAGAAGCTATTCATACGCGAAATCAAACATCCTTATTGTCTATCGCATCCGCCTTGTTAGCGATCCTATTGCTTGTTATTTTCATTCGTCAATTTTTGAAGCCTTTGCTTGCAATCGTCAAGTTAATGAAGGATGTAGAGATGGGGAAGCTAGACATCACGTTCCACAGCAATCGGAGAGATGAAATCGGTTATTTGGGTGCGGCGTTTAATCGGCTTGTTGGCCGGATTGGTGAGATGTTACGCGAGAACACCGTTCTTGTGAAGGAAGTATACGAATCAAAGCTACTTCAGCAGGAAGCGCAGATTAATGCGTTGTTCAGCCAAATTCGTCCACATTTTATTTTTAACACATTAAACTTAATAAGCTTATCCATGCAATCGGGCAAACAGGATAAAGCGATCGACCACATCCATGCACTCAGCAGCATACTTAGAGGAATGTCCCAGTGGAACAAGGAAATGCCTCTTCAGAAAGAAGTTGAACTACTCCATGCTTACTTAGCTATTCAAAGTAGTCGGTTTGAAGGTCGTCTTGATTACAGCATCACGATCCATCCGGAGTTACTCAGTCTGACTATCCCGGCCCTATTACTCCAACCTCTAGTAGAAAATGCCGTTGTACATGGCTGTGAGCTGAAAAAGGGCAAAACGACAATTACGGTTACTACTCATCTAAAACCTGATTGCATATTGATCGAAGTAAATGACGATGGTCCTGGAATGGATTCGGACACTCTTCACTATCTGCAACAAAAGGTAGAGCAGCTAGAAGAAACGGGTAGTCTTGATCGCACTCATACAGGCATCGGATTAGTTAATGTGAACAAAAGATTGCAGGTTAAATACGGTACTGAGTATGGGCTAAACATAAAAAGTATGCTTTATGAAGGAACAACTGTCGTTATTTCTATTCCGTATTCTACAGCAAAGGAGACTAGCCATGTATAAGCTGTTGATCGTTGATGACGAGCCATTAACGCGGCAATATATAAGGTCGAATTTGAGCGCGCTTCATAATGAATGGATATGTACGGGAGAAGCAGCAGATGGACGGGAAGCATTGGAATTAATCGATGGTGGGGCATCCTTCGATCTAATTATGACCGATATTAAGATGCCCGTTATGACGGGCATTGAACTAGCACGTGAACTATCTCGTAGACATCCTAGGCCAAGGATGATCATCGTTTCGGGATATGATGAGTTTTCTTTGGCAAAAGAGGCTATGCACTACGGTGTACACGACTATTTGCTCAAGCCGCTCGTACGAGAGGAATTAGTAGCTGTGTTAGACACTATCGCTTCTGAACTTTCAGTAGAGCAAGTGGAGCAAACCGCTTACCAGTCACTCGTTTCATTATCAGAGGAGTCCCGTGGACAAGTCGCTAGAAATGCGTTGCGAGCAATCGTCCTAGACAACAATATTGAAATTAAAGTACTTTATCCTATTTTGCATCGGCTGAAGATCAGCTTAATAGAGGCTGAAGGTGCCATAATGATCGTTGACCTTGATGTTGACGAACTGCTTGGGCGAAACTTGTCCAAAACGGATCAGGCGTTATTTCGTTATATCCTGCATCAGACAGCATCTGAATTAATTCCTTTAAATCCCGGCCCCGTTCTATTTATCGATAATGAGCAAAGATCCGTTATTCTTATTCCGGGAGAAAATAAATTTGATGTATTGCACCGTTGTCAGCTCCTGTTTCGTCAACTATCGGATGCTATTCGGAAAATGACTGGCCTACACTTATGGGGTGCTGTCGGCACATCGGAGATTGATTTGCTTCAATTAAATAGTTCCTATCTGCGAGCTGATAAATTACTAAAAAGCAGGATGCTAAAAGCGGCTCCGTCACTTCTCTGCTTCGAGTCTGACAACGACAAGGTTAGCGACGAAAAGGCTGACAACCAAGCTAATGTTCGTTACAACAAAAACGCCGCACATTCGGATTTTATGGCAATGACCATATATCCTCATCATTCTACTAAAAAAGCGGAGCATGAAACGATCACTAAAGTGAAGGAATATATCCATATCCACTTTGCTGAACCAATTAGCCTCGCCTCAATTGCAGAGAAAATGAAGATGTCCTCTGGCTATTTAAGCAGCTTGTTCCACCAGCAAACCGATGAATCATACATTAAGTTTCTAACACGGGTACGAATGGAACATGCGGCTGAGTTATTGCGGAAGAGGCCGACTGAAAAGGTTTATGACGTTGCCGAAAAGGTTGGTTATGTGAGCGTCAAACATTTCTCCTACGTCTTCAAAGGCCATTACGGTATGCCGCCTGGTGAGTATCAGGAAAAGGGTTGGCGGTAAGGGATGAGCGACTAAAACGGGTAATTTGTGTAGTTTGCTATGAAACCAACATGTCCCAAAAATAGTCGTCCTCCAAGAGGACACTGGTTCCGCTAATTAGCTAGAAATACGGCAAAATTACACCTTCGAGGACATAGGATCTCTTATTTATAAAAAAATATCTAATAAGCAGCCATTTTTCTAAAATAACGGATCTGATGTCCTCGGAAAATGTTAAAGTGCTTCAATATTACTAATAGCGGATCCCCTGTCCTCTCATAACTCTAACGGAATCAAAGGCTCGAATTGCATCTAGCCATGCCAATCGTTCAGATTCGCTACTATCAATAATCGAGCCACTCTACTATATAAAAGAGAATACAGAAGAACCGTCCCAATCGGAACGGCTCTTCTGCTTATCATATAACTACAATTAGTTTAGTTTAGTTTACTTTCGTGAAGCGACCTTCGATTTTCGCAGAGATCGATCCATCTGCACTTTTTGCCTTGATGTATGCGATTGTCGCATCAAGGTCAACGGGTCCAGCAACACGATCTGTACCTTTTAAAAGCACCGAGTAGCCGTCACCGCCTGATGCCATATAATCATTAACGGCGATCGTATACGAAGCTGCATCGTCTAGTACCGTACCATCAGCCTTCTTCATCTCAATGATCTTTTGGCCCGCTGGTTTGCTGTCATCATACTTATAGGTGAAACCGGAAATTTGACCAATCTTCGGGCTTGTACCTGCCCATTGTTGATTCATCAACTCTTTCATCTGTGCACCAGTTAGCGTAATCTTAACGAGTACGTTACCGAAAGGCTGTACAGAGAACGCGTTGCCGTAAGTTACATTTCCTTCTGGAAGATCATTACGTATGCCGCCTGAGTTCATGTATGCGAAGTCCGATTGCATAGCTTCACGCATGCCATCTGCAATCAAATTGCCGAGTGCCGATTCGCCTGAAGCGTTAGTAGCACGTAAAATAGCAGCGGAAGTTTTACCAACCGGTGCGTTCATAACTGGAGCGTTCAGCTCTTGATAGGACTTGATCATTCCTGCAATTTCAGCGTCTGGTGTAATCCCTTCGCGCTTAACATCAACGATTTCACCTTTTACAGAAGTCAATTGAAGTGTCGCACGGTCAATAACGAGATCAACGTCAGAGAATGCAGTGCCATAAGAAAATGCTTCAATGACTAACTTGCCATCGATCATTTTGTTTAAGCCACCATGGTTATGTCCAGCAAAGATGACATCTACTTCATCATCCACATTGTTTGCCAGATCAATAACTTCACCAGTTGGAGCATCTGCTTTTCCTTCAAACGGATCATGTGCCAAAATAACAATTGTGCTGATGCCTTGTTCTTTCAATTCTTTTACCGCTTTGTTAACTGCGGGTGCTTGCTCAACAAAGGTCAAACCTTTAATGCTATCAGCTTTTACTACGCTTGGCGTCGAGTTCGTTACAACGCCGATGAAACCGACTTTAACTCCGCCAATTTCAATTACTTTGTAAGCATCAAGTAGCGTTTTCCCGTTTTCATCCACTACATTAGCAGCAATATAAGGGAAATTCGCTCCTGCAAAATCTTTACCTGATTTCGGATTTTTTCCACCATTAATTAGACGAAGCGCCTCTGCTCGGCCAGCGTCAAACTCATGGTTACCTACTGTAGCAATATCGAAACCAACACGGTTTAAGAAATCGATAGTCGGCTCGTCTTGCAACAAAGCGGATACTGGTGCGCTAGCGCCAACCGCATCGCCAGCATGTACAAGCAATGTGTTCGGATTCAAAGCTTCACGTTGCTTGAGGTAAGCAGCTAAATACTCCGCGCCACCAACAGAGGATACAACTTTGCCAGAAGCGTCTTTAATCTCTTTTTTGTAATCTAATTGTCCATGGAAGTCGTTAATTCCGAGCAATTGTACCGAAATACCGTTAATAAGGGTATAAACAACTTTTGCCGCCTCAGCGCGCGTAGAGGAATCTTTAGGAACGAACTTGTCTGCGCCGCGTCCATTCATTACTCCGCGGTCAACTGCAAGATTTACGCCAGCTTTCGCCCATGTGCTAATGTGAGAATCATCAAGGAATGTTTTGCCTGCTGCAGCCGTAATTTCTTTGCCTGCTTTAAGCTTCAATGCATTGCTTGCCATTACCGCCATTTGCTCGCGTGTAATTTTTTCGTTCGGAGCAAATTTCCCTTTGGAAACTCCGTTTACTAAACCGTTCTCACTTGCTGCTGCAACAAACTCTGCATACCATGCTGTTGCAGGCACATCTGTGAACGAGCTTTTATTTTTTGCAGTCAACTTCAAAGCTTTTACAAGCAGTGTCGCAAATTCCGCGCGTGTAATGTCTTTGCTCGGCTCAAACGTTGTTTCCGTTTTGCCTGTTGCGATTTGTTTGGCAACTAATTCGGTAATAGCCGGATTAGCCCAGTGAGTAGCTGGAACATCCGTAAATTGCTTGTTTAGATCGAGTGAGAAGATGCCAAAGCCCTTTTCGTCGACTTTATCCAAGTAGTGAATGTTGTTAGTTGTCTTCGCATATTCTGCTCCTTTCGGAGATGAAATAAATGTAACATTTACGTCTCCAGTGATCGGAGCAATCGACCAGTTGTTATCAATCGAAGGATTAATTTCTTTATGAGCAGTAATGTAGTTCATTAAAATTTGGCGGTTTTCGTCCGGTGCGTCAATAATGTATTTACTGCCTTTAACACCTGGGAAGTTTCCACCACCACTTGCGCGGTAGTTATTCGTAATGATGATGAAGTCTTGGTTCGGATCAATTGCCTTGCCTTTGTAGTTTAGATTGATGATCCGGCTAGAGTTAGCATCGTTAATCGAACCGTCAATTTTATATTTAGCTGGCTTAGTAACATCGACTTGGTAATTTACGCCGTCAATGACGTCGAAGTTGTACACTTGGAATGCAGGGTTAAGCAGCGCTTGCTCATCTGTTTTGCTCGGATCAATCTGATTGAATTTGCCCGCAGACATCTCCAACCATTCTTTCACAACAGAACCTTTGACCATAATCGCTTTTAACGTGTTGTCATAGAGATAGAGATCGCCAGCACTCTTAATGGCTAGAGGACCCGCTTTAATCTCCGTAAATTCTTCTACACCATTACGTCCCGCCTTGAATGGAGCCCCTACAGACAAAATTGGTGTATCCTTGTATTGTGGTAAGTTTTGTTGTACATAATTTTCAACATACCATTTCTGAGCGTTCGTTACGATCTGAATAGAAGGATCATCCTGTACGAGTGCAAAGTAGCTATGAATTGGTGATGTTGTCGTACCGATAGCGTTGTTAGCGTATTTAATCGTTGCTTCGTGATCTTCCTTCACAGCATCTACAATCGCTTGATCGATTTCAACAAGTGGTTTTTTCGCTACACTATCATAAATAGCTTTCGTAGAAGATTGGGAGTTTGCAACTACCCATTTGCCATCCTGCTTTTCAAGTGACAAATCGATAATACCTAAATGGCTTCCACCAAATCCTGCTTGAACAGCAGCCACGCCATTGATCGTACCTTTAGCGTTATCTACGCTCGGGTATACTTTACCAGTAGCATCCTTGAATAGTGAATCAAGCGCTTTTTCGTCAGCAGCAGGGAATACCTTATGCGTGTGAGAGAAAGTGATTGCATCGATGCCTGGCACTTTGCTCAGCAAGAGCACAGCGTCTTCAGCATTTGTGTTCGCTTCAGTGCTGCCATTAAAGCCTGTATGGGCCATAGCAATAATGATATCTGCGCCTTCTGCTTCCATTTTGGGAACAAATTTCGTAGCAGTGGCGACAATATCCTTCGTGATCACTTTACCTTCGAGCCAAGCCTTGTCCCATTGCGTAATTTGCGGAGGCACAAAGCCGATAACACCAATCTTCAATGTTTGTTCTTGACCTGCTTCATCTACTACTTTTTTAGAAATAATCTTATACGGATCGAAGCGGTTAACGTCGTTATCAGGGTTTGAATCCTTATCATCAATGTAAACGTTTGCAGTTACATAAGGGAAATTAGAACCTTTAAGTGCATTATCTAAATAGTCTAAACCATAGTTAAATTCATGATTCCCAAGTGTTGCAGCATCGTATCCAAGCTGATTCATGGCCTTATAGACCGGATGAACTTCTTTGTCTTTGATAGGATCTACAACTGCCTTATAAGTACCTAGCGGTGTGCCTTGGATAAGGTCTCCGTTGTCCACAAGGAAAGTGTTCTTTGATTCTGCTCTAGCTGATTTAATCAGATTTGACGTTCTTGCAAATCCAACCGTTTGAGATACAGCATCCTTGTAATAATCGTAAGGGACCAGATTAGTGTGAATGTCTGTTGTTTCCATAATTCTGAGCTTTACACTAGATCCTGCATCCGCAGCCGCTGTGAACATGCCGTTAAACGGCGTTGACAGCAGAAGTACCGTCATTGACGCAACAGCAATCTTCTGTAACCTTTTCTTCTTACGATAAATTTCTTTCATTCTACTAATCATCCTCTCATGTCAACAGTGCAAGTGAAAATAGAATAGAGCAGAAGCTATTAAATTCAAACACTTCTAGTTGTGAACTTAATAGAACCTTACTTATAATAACGGTAAAATTTAGGGAAGGACAATTAAAACTTTTGACTTCAATGCAAATTAGGCTAAATGACCTAACTCGCAGTACTAGTCTTCTGCAATTTCTTTTATTAACATCGGTAAGTTGAACTACAGATTAGAAAACCGTGGTAAGGAATTTTAAACCTTCATGTCGAATAAGTAAGGAAACATTTCGGATAGGCTGGGAATCAAGATGGATGACGATACAAGGGGGTACAACAAATGTTCCATGTAAATGTAGAAGGAGCCGTTTTTCAACAGGATAAGTGGTTAATCATTGGGCGCAGTACAAAAGAGGAGCATGCTGGGGGACTTCTTGCTCTTGTTGGGGGTACAGTTGAAAATGAGGGCAATTCCAAAGATATATTAGAAAGAACAATAAAAAGAGAACTCTTTGAAGAGGTTGGCGTACAGGTAAAAGATAAGATTACATTTGTTAGAAACACCTCGTTTACATTAGACGATGGCAGTGAAGTAATTGATATCGTTTTCCTTTGCGAGTTTGATCAGGGTGAGCCTTATGCCAAGAGTCCCGATGAGGTTGATGCTGTGTATTGGATGACAACTGATGAAATAATGAATCATTCATTGGCTCCTATTTGGCTCAAAGATAGTATACTAGCGGCGCAGTTTATCAAAGATTGCTAGATGGAGGATCTATTCTCGATTGTAGAACGAACAGCAGTTACAGTAGGGTCGTTAAAATTGAATGTTGTGCTTTTAAAGCAAAAAGATATTGGAGTAGTTGTTAGAGAAGAAATGGGAAGTGTATTACTTATCGATGCAAAAGATTCTAAAGAAATGTTTGTGGTGTCTAGTCTTTTCAAACATGTAAATGACACTAATGATGTGCTTTTTCTTCAGCGTGAAAATCCATCACATACTGATCTTATTGTATTCAATGGCGCTGTTAATCCATTGAATAGGAAAGTAATTAAAGAAATAAAACATGCTCTCCATCATAATAAACCGAAGCATTTTGAATTAACAATGTTGAATGACCACGACGAGTCTTTATGGGATACGTGGGAGAGCGGGAAGTATGAAAAACAACTTAGAATTCATGCAGATAAAGATCTAGCAAAAATAAATGCTTCTAAACTTGGTCTTGAATTGTTAATGCATAGCTGTGCTTATTTAGCTGTTTCTTATAGCGGTCATTCACATTTTGACGGAGACTCCACTTCTAACTCAATTGAACTCATTATTAGAAATATAGCTCGAAATGATTGAGTTATAGACACCCCTCTATAAAAAAGGACGACATTTACACAGTAGATTTCACTACGGTAAATGCCGTCCTTTTCTCTTTAACCGTTACTCCAATCTGCACAACTAGCTATATAACTAAACTCCTTCTATTGCTTTCTCACCCTCACATCATCGATATGAAGGACAGTCCCACCAGGGGAATCAATATAAAATCCAACATCGATTACCCCGCTTATTACAAAAATATTGCTTATCTTGATCGACTTCCATACCCCGTCATTGGTGATACTTTGCCCAAGCATTGCTCCGCCATATAACGAAACTTCAGCTCTCGCGGTCGTCGGATTGGCATATTGCATACGGACTCTCGCTTCGAACTCGTAGTAGCTGTTGTTAACAGGCACGTTGATCATTTGATGAATGCTTTGTTTATACGCACTTGCAGAATAAAAATAAGCTCGTTTATCCTCTGTCCACGCAGATGACGGCGGATTTGTTCCTGAGCCGCTGTCTATTCCATAAGCAAGTGCCTGACCCATTGGATGCCACTCCGTCCACCCGCTACCGTATGTCGTTTCTCGCTCAAAATCTGGATTATCAAGCAAATTCTTTTCTGACTCTGGTATACCTGGAGATGATGCAGAAACTAACAATCGGTCTATATTTACATTGCCACTATCTGCACCATCGTATTTGAATGCAATTGTATTCGCCCCCGCATTCAAAGATACAGTTTGAACGGCATCCTGCCACACATCCCAATTGCTACCTAAACTTGCCAAACTAGCTTGAGATACATCTACTCCATTTACATATGTGCTTAGTGTTTTCGGACTACCATTTCCATTTGCATATCTCAGAGCAACGCTATAATTTCCCGCCGAAGGCACGTCAACATTATATTTTACTTGTGCGCCGACCGTCGTTATTCCATCTACAAAAGCTTCACCCGAATAAAACTTATGGTTCTTATTCGTAGTTGCTCCTCCCGAGAGCTCAGCACTTTCCGCCTCATACTTAGCAACCGTTGCGGCAAATGGGACGGTAATATAATCGATATTTACAGCGCCTGTATCGCCAGCAATATTGTCATACTTGTACGTGATTGCATTTCGCCCAGCAGATAAAGGTACACTTTCACTTTTCGTAGACCATGTACTCCAGTTCGCCAAACTTAGAAGACTAGTACTCTTCACTCTCTTCCCGTTTACGTAAATACTTATCGACTTGGTAGCTCCCGTAGCGTTACTATATCTAAGATCTATCGTGTAATCGCCACCTGTTTTTACATCTGCATAAAAGGTAGCTCCAGCGCCCGCCTGATCTAAGCCGTCAACGAAACCAGTGCCTGTATAACCAGTATGGTTGTTATTCACTTTAGCTCTTGTCGCTATTATGTTGCCCGATAGGGATGCTTCCTCCGCCTCCAGCTTTACAGAAGATGCTGTAACCGTTCCATTGCCAGTAACGACAATGTTTTTGGCAGAAGAGCTTCCTGCCGCTACTTTTACATACGTGACTAGACCATACACATCTCTACCTTTAGCCCAGCCCTCTCCGCTAGCCGCTTGTAAAGCATTCAAGTCTCCATAAGAAGTAAGAGCTGTACCGTTGCTTGTAACAGCTGTACCCGCTTTTCCATGAACTTTGACGATATAATGTTGAACCTCAGGCGTATATATCCCAGACTTTGCGGCAATTGCTACACTTACTCCGCTCCCGCCATTATCTTGTGCTGTAATTGTCTGCTTAAAATGTTCTCCGCCCTCGTAATCGTAACTTTGACCATCATCTTCGTAATAATTGAAGCTTGTGGCTGTCGTATCGGGGAACACATCAACATTAACTCGTGTAACAACACTTTGACCAATATAGTCTTGTGCCTTCTGAGATGGAATGATCGCTCCCTTCTTAATGAAAAGCGGGATATCTGACCATGTTTCTGCATTAACAGGATATTTAATCGTTTGTCCACCAGAATACGTAACTCCTCGGAAATAATCCGTCCACGTCCCAGCTGGCAAATAAATATCTTTGGTCGTCTGCGACTGATCAACAATTGGGGCTGCTAACAAATAATCTCCGAACATCCATGCTCCCGTATAGTTGCTTGCAATGGCATCATTCGGATAATCAAATAAGAGTGGTCTTACTAATCCTAAACCATTCTCCAAAGCCGTTCTCTCATATGTGTACATGTACGGTATTAGCGAATATCTGAGCTGAATCGCTCCTTTCGCTGCTTCCTCCGCAGTATTGCCGAAATACCATGGCTGCCGTTGATGCTGAAGATTGCCGTGAACACGGAATACAGGAGTCAAAGCAGAGAACTGAAGCCATCTCGCATACAACTCTGGACTAGGGTTGCTATCGGATGGATTAAATCCACCTGCATCCATGCCCCACTTCGGCTGACCCATTGCAATGGAAGAAAGCATTACCGTACGTTGCTCCTGCATACCCGAAGCCCAGCTAACCTTTTCCCCTTTGTAAAATTGTGCGCCAATATCGCCTGACCATAATGTAGTCGCATAACGCTGCGCTCCTGGATAAAATGTTCTTGCCGTCTGCCATACTCGCTGAGCATCGCTCGTATAAGCTCGCTGTCCTTCATACATCGCTTGTGAAAGATGTGTTGTCGTAAAGTTGCCAAACCACCACTGGGCAGAACCGGAAGCTACTTTATCCGTCTCGTCATTCCACCAGCCTACGATTCCTTTATCATACGCATCCTTCGAATGATCCCAATACCATGCGCGCATAGCCGCGTTGTAAGGATCAATACTTCTAACTAACACAGGGATAAAATAGTCCGAGTATTCGCTATGTCCCGGGTACCAATAGCCGCCGCTATTCGCGTCGTTGTATTGACTCGTACGGTTGCCGTACTTATCCATCGTGACGATTCTAGGTTTTGTAATGCCAATTAACTTCACGCCTTTTGCGTCCATATGTGTCTTCAGAGCAGTCCCAGCGGAAGAAGGGAAGTTGTGGGTGTTCCAAGCAAACTCTCCATAATTCGTCTCACCGTATTTTTTCCAATCGTAATCGAGTCCGTATGCATCCAGTGGAATGTTCTTCGCTCTGTACGTATCAATCATCGTTGTCATTTCCGTTTGATCCATGCCCCATTCAAAGTTCATAAAGCCAAGAGACCACTTCGGAAGCATCGGAGATTTGCCCGTTATTTCAGCTACACCTGACATAATTTCTTTCGGATTGCCGACTATCGCATAATACTCAACATCGGTTTTACTATACCGTCTGCCTTCTTCTGGCGTTCCGCCGTAATAAAACTCTAGCTTCCCGCTCGTATTATCAGTGTATGGATATCCTCCATCACTATCGACCAAAATGCCGTAACCAGCCGTCGACCACATGAGTGGCCCGCCGGAATCTCCTTGATTCCCTGCATGAGCAGGGTGGCTGCTGTTATTACGAGTTAAATCCGGTGCATCTTCATTCGCATTATAGCTTCGAATGCCGTATATATTGTGTCCGCTGGCATGCTGGAATCTGACGCCATCAGAAAATACTCCACCGCCCGCTGGCTCCCATAACAACGTCGTGCCATCCGCCTTCTTGATCGTCACTCTCGTCGGAGTTTTGGCAATTTCTACTTTCATCTTCGATGTCGTAATGGTAATGGGATTGCCTGACGTATTAATTGTTGCCCCTACAGCGCTCCATGTTTTGTTTGGATCGATCATCGGCGTGTCATTACTTGGAGATACATTATTGGGGCGATACGATACTTTCACGATATCATTTTGCAGAACGTTAAAGATGAGGATGTCATTATTAGGTTCAGCACCATTATCGACAGTAAGCGTTAAAGAATCTGCCGTTGATGTGAAAGCTGTAACGTTGCCGAGTGCAGGTACAAAAGCAGATACCTGTTTTGCAGGAAGGGATATAAAGGTCGAGCATACGAGCGCAACTATAATTCCAAAGATGGCTAATCTCTTTTTCCTAATCCTATGAGGGATAGACATAACAACTCCTACCTTTCCATTGAGAGATATGAGACATTTTAATTCACCGTAATGTGGTAATCAGTGCCTTCCCATCTGTCTATTCCACTCTCAAGCACGTCGTTTCCATTGTCATCCCATAAGAAAGTGAAATCGATAATTGTGCTCGCAGAGAACGGTCCAACAGAAATTTCATGATCAAGTGCCGCTTTGCCTGATCCATTTGGCCTCATTTTGGAATCTGTTGTGCTAGCCCACCCATTCACACCTTGATGAGCCCACCCCGATGCACCAGTTCGAAATGTAATCCGATATCCGGCTGGAACAGATGTAATCTGCCTATCGAATTGCCACACATACGTTTTGTCTAAATCGAGATTATCTAAATTGATGGCTCCAGTGTTGGAAGTATTTTTCCATATCGTAATCGTATGAATTCCCTTCTTCAAAGATACCGTTAACTCTGAAGTAGACCAACCACTCCAGCTCCCTGTAGATGGGAATGAGATTGTTCCTGCATAGTTGCCATCTACGAAAATATCTCTAGTCGCATCCGTCCCGCCATTCGCATAACGGAATCGTAGTACCTGATCATCATCTTGTGCGGCCGATACAGTGAACGTAACACCATCATTGTCTGAGAAGTTGTCGACAAAGCCAGTTCCCGTATAACCTACATGGTTCGTGTTTACACCTACGTTCACTTTCACACCTTTTTCCGCTTCGTAGATATCCAATGTTGGCGTGGTGAAGGAACGTTTCATATAAATCATGTCCCAATATTGCAAGGATGGAAGTGTGAATGCAACGTATTTGCCTTTGCTGTCCGTGCCAGTCGAATAAGAAAGCGATTGTGTTGCGCCCATTGCAATGTCAGGCGAAGCTACATATACACCCGATATGGTCTCTCCATTGCCGATGTACACTTTTGTCGCTAAATTAGTTAGTGTAGTTGGTGCAGTGTCGGAGTTCCGCCAATCGGTATCTGTACTATTTTTTAAGTTAATGAGGTGAACGATGTTATAGTTGTCGCTTTGTTTCATAAAGCTCCAAATATTGCCCGCTGTCCCACTACCTGAAACCGGCTGACCTGTAATTTCAACGAACTGGTTGCCAGAATCGGTATTGAATACATCCTTATCGAAGAGTAAATTTTCATATGCGGTAATGAAGTTGTATTGGTCTTTCGTTGCTTCCTTCAAACTGTTGCGCATTTGCTTCGCTCTATTCGGGAAGTACGGGTGACCTAACATTTGATCGCCTTCACCCATTTCAATTCTAGATGCACCCGCAGCAGCAATTGCCGCTCCAGTCAACCTTACAGAAGCATCGTTAAACGTGCCGAGAGTTAGGCTGTCGAGATTGATAAAACCTGTATCTGTAGCATCTTTAGCCAGCTTAACGGTATGCGTACCAGCACTTAACCAGACGGTATGTGAAGCATCGAATTTCCACGTTCCCCAGCTGTTTTGATCAAGGAAATTGCCAACCTGTTTCACAAAAGAACCGTCTACATACAGGCTGCGCGTGTTGTTCGTGCTTGTATCATTGGCATAGCGGAAGACAATCCCATACCAACCTTCCTCTGGTACAGTAATCGAAAATTGCACGTAGTCCCCATTGTCGCCGAAGCCATCCACGAACCCGCTTCCCGTGTAACCCGTATGATTCGTATTTGTTGTTACTCCGTTCAACGTTGCTGATTCCGCTTCATAACGAGTACCCGTATTTTCTTCAAAATTCATATAAGCAGCGAGCACGACCGCTTTTTGTCCATTGTTACGCTTCGCCTTGTCAATCAGCGCTTTCAGCTCAATATAATCGTTTGCTCCGCCCCATATTTCGGTATAGGTGAAGTCGTAATTCGCATGTTTTGTTACATCGTCAAAAGCCCAGCCATTAGCTGCACCGTCCACATTGTTAAACGTGAGAACTTTATCGGACATGCCATTACTGTTCAAGTTGCTACGTAAATTGTTAACGAAACCAGAGAAGCTGTTGTCCAAATCAACGACGTTACCGTTGTAATCGTAGGGATCGGCTCGTTCTCCCATCTGATCGAGATGAATACCATCGAAGCCTGCCGTCGTAATCATATCCCGATATTGACCGTAAATATAATTTTGCCAACCTGTATTTGCGGGGTTAAATAGCCATAGCCACGTATTAGGGTTATTGTCATCGAAGTCAAAACCTAGCTGATTCAAATGTGTGGTGTCGGAATACATTGCCCACTGGGGGTTTACGCCAGAGATGGTTTGATAATTGTGGAGCGCTGCATAGGACATCGTATAAGGCATAGCAGCCGCATTATAATTGTGCATCGAGGAAATCAGGTTTTGGATCGTGGGCCAATACATCGTATGTTTGCCACTCCAATCGGTCCATGAGTTATCGACCGTCCCGCCAGTCCGTTTAATGTTGTTTTCATGGCGCCACATCCAGTCATAAAGCTGGAAGGCATTTGTATGGTAATCTTCAACGGTACGCTTCACCCGTGCATCTGTAACCGAAGATAATTCCGAAGGGAATTCTGTGATGTAGCCGTATCGAGGAAATCGGGTCCACTTACTAGATACGTCGATGGCGGTTGCCCCTTTGGACGATCCCGCAGCAACATTTACAAAATAGCCTTTATAATCTGTGTTAGGTGTTGTCCAAGTGAATGTAACAGTCGTGGAATTTCCGCTTAATAAAGTAATTGGGGTTGAGGCAGTGTGCACTTGCGTTTCGAGGTGGTGGATCGTTGCAGTTATATTTCCACTGAAAGTAGTCCCTGTATCATTTTTCAAATCAACCTTTATCGTTGCGCTCCCTCCGGGGTTATACCTCGCTTTATCCGTATACACTCGTTTCACAATTCCACTCGCAGCTGCTTCTGTAGGCGGTGACACTATACCCGAAAGTCCAACAAGCAACAGCGACAGCAACAGTACGAGACCATTTCGATATGTTGTTCTACTCACATCAACTCTCTCCCTTCAAGATAGAATACGATGCACCTTAATTGTATGCCTACTACTCTATTGAAGGAAATACCAAAAAATTCATACGGAAGTACGTTTTTTATCGAAGATGTCCAAAACGTAGTCAATAATCGAATAGATGAAACCAGTTATTCCGAAAATGAGCAGAGCCGTTTCGATTTTCAGTTCATACGCCTGGGAGAAGTCGTCACCAAATAACCAATGAAAAATGACTTTCCCACTTAAAGAAAACAGGATCGTATACAAAATGATAGGTAGTAGCCTGTTTCTGACGAATTTACGAATGAGGATAGATAGTGGTAATAACGTCACGAAATACGCAACGGCAGAAAACGTACCCACTATGAAAATAAAACTAACACCCAAATCGCGCAGTCCCATATGTAATGTCGTTGTAATTTTAGAACCTTCCATAACTTCCAATCCTATAATTGCGCCGCTATATAAAATGATAAAAACAAACCACTTTATCCCGTAAAGAATGGCGTTGCTCATTGTTCCACCGCCTTATTAAAGTTTCTTCTAAGACGTTGAGTAGGCGCATTTAGTGTAGCTTTATAATAATGTTTGATAATTTTAAAGCTACAACCTCTTCGTTTTTCGCTAAGGAGATTAAGTGTTTTAAAATAAAGTTTGATAAAAACGGAATAGAAAACAAAAAGAGTATTTTGTAATATAGGACAAATATGAAGAAAAAATTATCAAACATTGTTTTAAGTCTACATCTCACTTTTCCAATAAAAGAATTTCACAGTATGTTAAAGCATGTTTTAACATATCGTTTAAATGTGTGCGAAAAATCACGTAAAAATTGTTGAATAGTTCTATTAAACCATAAAGTTTACCTTTATCTAGGTATATAATATTGTTTTAACTAAATATGTTTACTAATATATTACATAATGATATTCTTATGAAGTTCAAAAAAATATGGAGGTGTTTGTATGAAATATAGAAAAATATTAACCAATGTAGTTATTTCTTCTTTAGTAGTAGCATGTTTAGCCCCTTCTAGCTTTGCAGCTTCTTCGCAGCAAACTAAAAACGAAAGTTTCACTACTTCTGAGCACAGAACACTTTTAACTTCTGATGGTAACTACCTTGGTACTGTTGACACTGAAACACTAACCACCATCACTACGAAAGGTGATGAAACGTCGTTTACGGTTACAGAAAACAATGATTACAAATTGTCGCCGGAGTATGCCCAAATTAAGGAGTATCAAGAAAGATTTTCTGATGGAAAAGAAACACATATTTATAATATTGTAGGTAATGAAATTTACGCAGATGGGAAATTATTAAACGGCGGTAGTGATCGAGGAAATCGTGTTTCCTTATTAAGCGATACAGGCGGAGTACCAGCTATAAGTCATTATTATAGCAATAAGAATTTGACCTCATATACTTTTGGTACTTACAATGATATAGAGTTTCAGTCCCGAAATTATATGGGTCCGGCTGGAAAAAATGTTGGTAAATCAATTCTTCGTACCAGTAGTTATTTCCAGGATGCAAAAGCTGCTGTAGATTCATTTGAAGGTAATTATGCCTCATATCACGAAGCAATGGTAGCGTTATATGCCGCATTAGGCACATTGATTCTTACATGGCAGACAGTTGTAGGTGCAGTTGTAGGAGGAGGAGCTGCAGCTGTAGCAGCAACTGCTGCTATTAATAGATTTAATGATTGTGATAGTGATGTAGCAGATGCATATATGTATGTTTCGAACGCTTAACTTTTAGTTACATCTGTATTATAATTAGTGTTAAAAGGCATAATAGCAGTCGACTGCTATTATGCCTTTTACATTTGAATAGGAGGAACCAACATGTTTCTTACAATACTTATGGTTGCAATGTTAATTTTCATTGTAACTTTTTTAACTAAAAGGATTTTAGAACATAAGTTTAGAAAATATACTAAAGAGAATATTGGACTTACAATTATATTCGGAATTTTGTTGTTTTTAATAGACATGAATAGAATTGTGTTTTTTGTTTGCATTATTTTGGATGTTCTACTATTATTATCATTAGTTGTAGGATCGATAATTGCGAGAAAAGGTAATCAAGTCTGATAAACTAATACTGCATGTTTGAAGTAAAAGTGAAAATTACATTGAAAAATGTCTCATTTTAATGTTACTACTTAGGTCTCTCTAAAACTATAGAGAGATCTATTTTTTTGTCAGTAGGAATATTCACATTTTGTAGCTTTATAATAATGTTTGATAATTTTAAAGCTACAACCCCTTCGTTTTTCGCTAAGGAGATTAAGTATTTTAAAATAAAGTTTGATAAAAACGGATTAGAAAACAATATACAAAAACAGTTTTTTGTAATATAGGACAAATATGAGAAATAAAATTATCAATCTTTATTCCATATTATCAAACATTGTTTTAAGTCTACATTTAGTTGCGTGTAAAAGGGATGACTGACTAGAACGCTTAGTTATGTAGGAAAAGGAATGAGTGAGTTGATACTTACCTTTATGTAAGCACCTGTAAAAAAAGTGCATACTTACATATTTTCAGTTCACACTTTATACTCAAGAAATAATAATATTTGGGGAGGAATACAATTTGAAAACTCTTATTATCGTAACGCATCCCAATATAGAAACATCACTCATCAATAAGCGATGGGTAGATGAACTGAAGAAATTTCCCGAAAAGTATACGGTGCATGAATTGCACAAGGCTTACCCTGACGGCAACATTGATGTGATAAAAGAACAGCAGCTTATCGAATCACACAGTAATCTCGTTCTCCAATTCCCTTTCTATTGGTTTAATTGCCCGCCACTTCTTAAAAAATGGCTTGATGATGTTTTCACTTATGGCTGGGCGTATGGTTCAAATGGTGGCGATAAATTAAAAGGGCGCAAAGCTGCTTTGGCAGTATCTGCCGGAATTAAAAAAGAGGATTATACCGAAGAGGGAAAATATCGTTATACGCTAGAGCAACTATTGTCCCCTTTCGAAACTACCTTCCTATATTGCAACGCCGATTATCGTTCGTTCTTTGCATTGTATGGTGCAGAAAGTGGGACTTCCGAAAGCGAGTTAGAAAACAGTGTGCAAGACTATTTAAACTTTGTAGATCATCTGTAAAAAGCGGCAATTACAATTATTTAATTAGGAGAATCGACTCTTACAAATACTTATAATATGACTTAAAATACCCTATAAAGGAAGGGGGTGTAATTATGAACAGATTCAAAAAATTTATTTTGCCAGTGACATTTCTTTTTGCCCTGTCTGCTGCAGTTCCTGCATCAGCCGCACCAGGACAATGGGATTATATTGGTGAAGAAACGGTTTACACAGTTGGAGATGTCTGGAACTCTGGCGGAGGCAATTGGAAGGTAACAGCTGATCCTTACAATACTAGATGCGTAAAAATTGAGCTCTGGGAATATGATCCTTTTGATCCAAACGATAAAGTTGGAACGGCTACTCTCTGCGCTGGTCAACATAAAGTATTTAATGTTAGCGGATTTGTCGACGGTGGCAATCAAGCTGAACTTTTCATTAAAAAAACAACTTATACAAATCTGCCTTCTAACTTTATTTATCACGACTAATTACAGACAAGCTGGTACTTAAAATTAGAGCGGCAGTCCTAAACCTTTATTTTTCCGTCTAGGGCTGCCGCTCGATTGAGATCTAAAAACATCGATCAATAACTGAAAATGGATGTAGTTCTAGACATTCACCCTTACGACCTCCGGCGTTGGCACACTATTTTGCTCGCCCCACTCACACATCATATGCAACACTGGAATGAGAGAAAGACCACGTTCCGATAAGGAATATTCAACCTTGGGAGGTACTTGGGGAAATTCCTCGCGTATAATAAGGCCGTCTGATTCTAGCTCTTTTAACATAATACTTAATGTTTTAAAAGAAATGGAGCCAATACTCCGCTTTAACTCATTATGCCGCATAACTTTATTTTCAGACAGCCAATAGAGGATGATCATTTTGTATTTGCCGCCAATTAGGGACAACGTGTATCCAAAGCCAGTATCTTTTGGTCCCACGCCAGTCGGTACACAAGTTTCGCTCACAAGTTACACTCTCCTTTTGTTATATATATGACACAAATGTGCGTACTCTACAATAAATTATTACTATTATATAAGAAAAGGATCGATCTCAGGTCATAATGACCGTTGATCCATCCCTTTTGTACATCTATTTCGCATGTCACTTCATTTTTGCCATATCATTTACATCATTAACGATCAGACTTTGTTCAAGCAATTAAGCGGCTTATCATCACGCCCAACCCTACTAATATTGTCTACGAAGAAGCGATATCTCGTTTCATGGAACTTATAACCATCCGGCATACCCGCTGTATGCGGAGTTAATATGACATTACTTAACCTTCTCAGCTCACTGTCCTCACTTAATGGCTCCACCGTAAATACGTCCAAACATGCGCCGCCGATAACGTTGTTTTTGAGCGCATCGATTAAATCCACTTCAGATACAAGAGGACCTCTTGCCGTGTTCACTAGCAGCGCATTCTTTTTCATTTTTCTAAGGAAAGCCTTATCCACCATATTTCTAGTAGACTCATTCAAAAATATGTTAATCGCAATCACATCAGAGTTAGCAATCAGCGTGTCCAAGTCGACTAACTCAACATCATCACTCTTAATGTTTTTGTTTGTGTCATACGCAAGTACGTTCATCTTAAATGCTCTTGCAAGCTCCGCAACTCTGGAGCCAATGGCGCCGAAACCAATTGTTCCAATTGTTTTCCCTAACAGCTCACCACCGGCGTAATCCAGCTGCGTTTCATCTGCCCCGTCCTTAAGAGCACCATCGAGAAATGGAATGTTCTTATAGTAGCTCAGAACAAACGCCATAATATGCTCCGCTACCGCGTTGGCATTTACGCCTGCGGCATTACTAACCCAAACTCCCCTTGCCGTACATGCTTCAATATCCACGTTGTCATAACCTGCACCCGTCTGAACAAATTTGAGCCGATGCGCTTTCCCAAGCAAAACATCATCCACTTGAATATGCTCTGGAATTAACACGTCCGCCTCGCCGATGAACGCGTCAATATGTTGAGGCTCCACAATTGCAATTGTCCAGCTTTCAGGAAAAGCTCCTGTCACTCTTTCCTTAGAAGTTTCGTTAAAGTAACCCGTAATTAAAACGTTCATCTATGTCTCAACTCCTGCTGCTAGATTATTATTATGCACGTGCCCAAGCTTCAGCGAACGTTCGTTTAATGTTAGCGATAACTAGACTTGGAGATTCAAAGCCAAGACGACCTACCTCAAAGGTGATTACTGGCCTCCGAGTTGGCTTCGGACTTTCGAAAAATTGGATTTCATTCAGCGTTCGGATGAAGCTGGTCAGCTCCGCTACACCTACTTCGGAATCTTTAATTCCAAATGGAATATGTTTATCGCCAAAATAACTGGCTTCTCTATCCTTCATATAACAGTTGCCGATGTGAATATGGGTCAAATAATCTTTTGCCAGCCACAGCGACTTTTTCGGATCTTCTCCCATAAGAGGAAGGTGGCTTTGATCAAGCAGCAAACCAAAGTTATCAAATTCACTACCAATAATACGAGCTACGTTAACCGCCTCATGGGTCGGCCCGAGCAAGTAGCGGCGATCCATATGACGATCCCCAATTTCGAGGGATATACAAAGTTCATACGTATGAGCTTTTTTCTTTGCATATTTGCAAAGCTGGATAACCGAATCCATAAACACGATAATCCCTTGTTGCTTTACGTCCTCACCCTCATACTTGCCAGTAACGATATGCATGACCTTCGCATTCATTTCGTAACATTGATCGATTAGCATGTAACACTGCTCTATAGACTGATTTCTAATAACTGGGTCTAGAGCACTTAGATTGATATTCAATTCTCGGAATGCGTCCCCACCGTTAAATAAAATCTCTACACCGCTGTACTCCATATACGATTTGGCAAGTTCTCTAGCATCTTTGTCAGCAATATAGGAAACTTCCACTGCCGTAAAAAAAGGGTCTTCCAATATAGTGAGCAAACCTGCAATCATGGCTTCAGGATTCCTCTGCTGAAACGGGTACAGTTTAGGTAAAACGATGCCGACGCTGGCTACTTTCTCGATTTGCTCCATTATACAATCTTGCCCGACATAATAAGTTCAGGCAGTTCCTTAACAGTGTGAATAACGTGAGTATGATAATATTTGCCCCATACTTCAATTGGCGTTGATCCTTGCGTTACACCGATGATTGCTTTACAGCCCGCATTATAACCTTCGAGCATGTCGGCAGGTGTGTCACCGATTTTGATTACGTGCTTAACATTTTGTACATTTAAATATTCCATTGCTTTAAACACCATGAATGGTGCCGGGCGTCCTTTTCCCTCTGGAACCATGTCCAAATCTACTGCATAATCAATTAATCCATCCCTAACCCAACCGAGCTTGTCCATAATGACTCCATTAATTTCCCGGTGGAAACCAGTTCCCGTTGCTACTTTAATACCATTGTCCTTGCACCATCTCAGCGTCTCCGTAGCGCCTTCAATTTCACGACAATTTTCCATATAATAAGCAATCATGTACTCCGTATATTTGTCGTAGAGCTTGATCGCTTCATCAAGCGTCTCGTTATCGATTTCGATTTCGAAATTTTTAAAGTCAATCATGTTGCCCTTCGATCTAGCAATCAAATATTGATAGAGATGAATTTTATTTGTTCCCATATGTGTACTGATTTCATCTCTCGTAACCTCAAGGCCAAAATCAACTGCCGCTTGATAAAGACAGTCTCTAACTCCATTGTTATCCTCTACTAGTGTTCCTGCTAGATCAAATATCGCTAGTTCAATTCCGTTTTTCATCTGTCATCTCTCCCTAGTTGTCATTATTTTTTGTTCAAAACGTCATCAAGCTCTTTTTGTGCTTTTTCTTTTGCTTCCTTCAGTGCTTGCGCAGCAGGCATATTTTGCACAAGCACTTTGTCCTTCGCCAGCTCGATTTCCGCATAAATTTTACCGCCTGTTGGATCGATATAAGGTGCGATTCCGTTAGCCTTTACTTGCTCCAAAGGTACTGATAAATAAGGATTAACTTTTAATTGGTTTTGGAAAATATCAGTCTCAACCGCACTGTTGCGAATCGGAATGTACCCTGTTTCTACAGCCCAATAAGCAGTTTGCTTCGCTTCTGAGAAGAACTTCACAAACTCCCATGCACCTTGTTGCTGCTCTTTCGAGGAATCTTTGAACATATTAAACATGACAGAAACAGCTACAGGTCTTGGCTTACTTCCGTTAAACCCTTTTTGCATGCCGGTTGCTACTTTAGTGAAATCCAAGTCACCGCCATCGCCAGATGAGCCTGTATATCCTGCGGACTTACCGTTCATAACATTGTCGATCGTTTTGTACCACCATTCCCAGCCATTGCCGCCATATACCGTTTCCATCGTCTTATCTTCATGAATCGATTTACGAATTAGATCCCATGCGTAAATCCATTCCTCGGAATCAATCGTAATCGTCTTGCCATCAGCGCTTGCAATATCGCCGCCCGCTGAACGTGCATAATCGATCATATGCTCCGCGTACCACATAACGGACCAGCCGTTGATGCCTTCTTTTTCCTTGATCGTTTTCGCTGCTTCTGCTAATTGCTCGAAGTTTTGAAGTGAGTCGTAATCAATACCAACCTTTTCAAAAATATCTTTTCTGTAATACATCATTTGAGTCGAAACAAACGCTGGTACACCAACCGTTGCCTCATTGTATTTGCCTTGCTCCAAAAGGAGAATATCGTCCTTGTTGTACGCTGGCTCGTTAATTTGGTCATCTAATGGTAAAAGCACGTCGTTTTTCGCTAGCTTCATAAATTCAGGGTAACCATTAATAGCTAATGCAGGCGGTGCTCCTGCTGCAAGTGACGCTTGTAATGCCTGCAATGTCTCGCTGTAATTTCCTTGAACAATCGACACAACTTCATACTGCTCATTACTGCTGTTGAAGTCTTTGATCAGCTTGTCCATCGTTTCCCCAAGCTTACCGCCAAGTCCATAATAAAACTCCAGCTTCGTTTTCTCTGTCGGCGCAGTAGATGCATTCGCCCCATTGTTTGCCGTCGAACCATTGTTAGGATTCGAGCAACCAGCTACTCCCACCAAAATTAATGCAAGACTCATTACGGTCAGCACGATGCTTTTCATGTTTCTTTTCTGCTTTTTCACTGTGTGCTTCCTCCTTATTTGTTCACATAGAGACTAGACATCGATTGAATGATCCTTTTATTAGAAACTGCCAGCAAAATAAACATAGGCAGGAGTGATACAGCACAAGCAGCCATTGCTAGAGGGAAGTCCATTCCATATCCCGCCTGACTCATAAACAATCTGCGGAGGCCAATCGTCACAAACATGTTTTCCTCGGATTTGATTAACAAGGAAGGCCACATATAGTTGTTGTAGCTGTAAATAAAAGTGATCAATATAAGTGAAGCAATCGCATTTTTGGAATAAGGGATATAGACCGTAAAGATCAGCCTCAAATGTCCCGCCCCATCCAGCTTCGCTGCTTGAACAACATCATTAGGCACTTGCACGAATGTTTGCCTAAGGAAGAAGATCGCGAAGATGCTGATTGATTCGCTGAAGATGTAGCCAATGTGCGTGTCTAACAAATTCCACTTCGATATTAAAATGAATGATGGAATGTACGTAACTGCCGCAGGTAACATATAGGTTGCGAGAATGAGTACAAAGATGAGCTGCACCCATTTTTTCGGAATCGCCGCAAACACATATGCTGCAAATATGGCGGATACGATTTGGAACACGATAATGATGACACTTACGTAAATGCTGTTCCATAAATAAAGCAGCATATTTGTTTCTGTAAATACACGTAAATAGTTTTCAAAATGAAAGGTCGTTGGCAATATTGATCCGCTGTACAACTCATCCTTAGGCTTGATGGACATAATAAACATCCATATATACGGAAATACCATTAGTCCACTGAGTGCTATTAGCAGGCTGTAATTCAACCACCTTTTCACATTCGCACCGTTCACCTTTATCACCTCATTTCTTTACAAATAACTTCGATATGAAGTAATTTAGGGCACTAATGAATAGACAAATAACTAAGAATAGAATAGCCAGAGCTGATGCTGGTCCCGTCTCATACCACTGAAATGCTAGTACATAGAAGTAATAAAGAATAGTTGATGTCGCCCCTGCTGGTCCGCCCTGTGTCAAAATATAAATTTGATCGTAAGCTTTCAAGGAATCTAGCGTAAATAGGATAAACAGAAACACTAGAATCGGAGAAATTGCAGGCAACGTAATTTTCATTAGTTTCCTTAATCCCTTGCCCCCATCAAGAGCGTTCGCTTTCTCTACTTCTGGATCTAACTTAGCCAAAGATGAAGTTAGCAATAAAATCGCTAAACCTAAATACTTCCACACCGTGACCACGATAACGACGAACATTGCTGTAAATTCCCCGCCAAGCCACTTCACAGGCTGTAGTCCTATCGCTTGCAGAATCGTATTAACGATTCCTGTATCTTTATCAAAAATGCTAACCCAAACCATAGAAACAATAACGGTTGGCGTTAGCCATGATGAAAAGATCGTAGCGACAAACAACGTGCGAAGCGCTTTTATTTTGCTTAGTCTAATGGCTACTAGCAGTCCGATCACGATTGGTGGGACGACTGTGAAAACAGTGAATACAAGCGTATTTACGAGCACTTTTAGAAAGAACGAATCTCCTAACAAATCCCCATAATTGTCTAACTTCACATAGTCGTAGGTTGGAGAAATATAGTTCCAATCGGTAAAGCTAATATGGAACGTCTTAATCATCGGATATATCCAAAATACTGCTAACGGAATTAATACCGGCAATAGAAGCGCAAGCGCCCACAAGTTATCCTTTACACTTCTGCCCTTTAACCTAATCATTTAGTTAAGCTCCCTAATGATGTCTTGCATTTCCTTGCTGTCACATGGATGGTGGATACCAAACAGCTTCGCAATTGTAGGCGCAATACCCGCTATCGATTGTGGCCCAAACTGTTTATGCTGTTCCAATCCGTCACCGATGCAAATTATAAATCCGTTCATTTCGTCCACCCTAGCTGGATCATATCCATGCAAGCTCTTCATATCCACATATTTTGCATCCTCTGAGGCGAAGACATCTTCACCGCATACCGTATCGTTCAAATCTAAAATGCCAACAGGCCTTAGATCAGAGTCACCCTCACTTTCGAGCTCGTAGAAATCATTAACCTCTTCCATCTCCTTAAAATCGTTCATTATCTCTCTGTTTTGCTCTTGTGCCAGCGTGCTATAGAACAGCATGGACCCATTCCCATCGCCAACAAATCGGATTTGATTGTTTGCGAGTTGTTCCCGCCAGTCGCTGCGTGACAAAATTTCATTTGGATAAAAGAACGACCCCACATCACTTTGGCCATGATCCGAAAAGACGATTAAATTGAATGCTTTACCGGACTCCGCCAGCGCTTGATGAATCTCTCCGACATAATCGAGAACAGTCTGGAGACAATGCAATGCTTCAACAGAATCCTTCCCATATTGATGCGACATCGCATCGTACCCAACGAAACGTACCGCTACAAAGTTATAAGCGTTCGACTTAATTGCACCCAACGTTTCACGAATGGCGATTCCATCTATCTCGTACACTGATGCGGAGTCACCCTCCTGAACCCGCTTCTTGCTGCTCGATTCCGTTAACAAATGATCGATGTAAGGATTGCCTGATGTTAATGGCCAATGGATACAGCAACTCTTGAGCCCGTTCGCAGCAAGGGATTGAAATAACGTTTGCTCATGCAGCGTCTCATTGCAGATAAGTTCATGATCGCCATAAAGCGGTATTTGCTCCATCGTGCTGGATCGCAATAATACATTGTCGTACACAAGATGGTTAGGATGAAAATTGCCCGTTATCGCGGTTGTGTGAGCATTAAAGGTCACTGAAGGGAATGTTGTAATCAATTTGCTACAATACGAAAATCCACTATCTATAAATGTCTGTGCATATCGCTCAAACGTTTTGAAACTTGGTCCATCTACTGAGATCAGAACATTCATCGGATGCTCCTAACATTCAGTTGTGTCTTCTGATCAAAGAGGAGAACATGATTGGCAAGTAAACCTACATTAACCATTTCACCCTTTGCGTACATGTGATCAAAGCTCTTTTTGACAAGGAATGTCGTGTTCTTGTATGCCAGATGCAACAGAATATCGGTCCCAATAATTTCTGTGAACGTAACCTTCATTGCATAAGTGTTGTTTGTTTCTTCTGTAATGAAACAATGCTCGGGTCTAATGCCTGCTATAACGTTCGGATGGTTTCTAATTGTATCTAGTGGAAGATTAGTCTCCACGAGCAAACCATCGATGTCTGCATACGTTTGCCCATAACGTTCAACCAGCTCAGCTTCGATATAATTAATTGGCGGCGAGCTAATAAAATTAGCTACAAACATATCGACCGGACATTCGATAATTTCCATCGGTGTTCCGATCTGCTTAAACTTTCCTTCAGCCATAATCGCGATGCGATCGCCTAACGTAACAGCTTCCACTTGATCATGCGTAACATATATAAAGGTAGAATTTAAACGCTCATGGAGCTTTTTAATTTCGATTCTCATTTCGTTTCTAAGCTTCGCATCAAGATTCGATAAAGGCTCGTCCATTAGGAATACCTTCGGCTCTTTCACGATTGCTCTGCCAATCGCTACCCGCTGCTTCTGCCCTCCAGATAATTGACTTGGAAGACGTTTCAACAAATGAGTAATTTGCAGGATGTCAGCAGCCGCATGGATTCGTTCTTCTCTCTCAGCTTTTTTTACCTTTTTAATTTTCAATCCGTAGTCCATATTTTCGTAAACGGTCATATGTGGGTAGAGCGCATAGTTTTGAAAAACCATCGCTACCCCTCGATCTTTCGGCTCCACATCATTGACACATACATCGCCTATTGTAACTGTGCCATGCGTAATGTCTTCAATACCTGCAATCATTCTGAGCAAGGTCGACTTCCCGCACCCGGATGGCCCGAGTAATACTAAAAATTCTTTATCTTTTATTTCAAGGCTAACGTTATCTAACGTCCGCTTTTCTTTCGTATATTGTTTGGACAATGACTGTAACGTGATGGCTGACATGATGCGATACCTCCATTCCAAATTGGCACTTCGTTTGATAACGTATGCCCATTGTAGGCTTCATTTGTTAACCTGGAATCATGTTCAAATGAACGTCTTGTAAAGGTGTTTACATTTCTGGCGGAGTAGAATAATCGGTTAATTAGTGTCTGTACAACGTAAAAAGCAGGTTTAGAGCACTCAACAATTGAGCTTTCTAAACGTGCTTTTTGTAAACGATGGGCTAGGTAATTGTTCCATGTTTTATATGCTTTTACTTCATCATATTGCGCGCTATTAACAACCTTACCGTTTGTATCAGCATAACCTAATTTACTGTTACTTTCGACGATAACTAAACCATCCTTATAACCATCGTATGGATATAATTTTCCAAGAGGTGCTTGCTTACCATTCTTATTTAGTAGTCCTACTTCAGATGCGGTTTGTTTGCAATACACAATATATATTACCCCTTCAGAAATCATATATGGGGCAAAAAACAAATCACTAACTAAAGGGTAAAATGATGGTAGAGGTACGTGAAACATTAACTGGAGAACTATTTTTGTGGCATCAAGGCGAGGCGATTTCACTCAAAGAAACAGAACGAAACAAACGGGTAACGGAAACAAAAAAAGGCGGAATTTACGTAGCAACGTAAACCCGCCTCCAGTCATCCTTGGCGGATATACCGGAACAAAATCTATGTTCATGATAAAACACATTCATCAACAATCCAAGCCACCATTAAGTGGCTTAGAACAACAATTCAGGGTAACATTATCTCAGACGATTGATACCATTTTTTTAGATGGCTCAATTTAGATCGGCTGAGTAGTTACTATTTTTTTCATCTTTTTTCATTCTTTTTTATAACATAGACATGAATAAGGTATAAACAAAAAAGCATTGCACTTAAAGACATCAATGGAATTCTAGGGAAATTTTCTAAATATCCCATGATATAAGCATAAGTTCCAGTTGAAGCAATAACTCCTGCATTCTCAACAATATTTTTTGGTTTTTTAATATTTTTTACTATACGGTAAACAAAAAAGCCTAGCACTCCAAAATATATCAAAAGTGAGCTTACCAGTAATGAAACAGCGATCATGTTTTAATCTCACCACCATGTAAGTTAACGTACTTTTACCTATATCACTTATAGGAAAGTTATTGAGCTATATGCTCTCTTTAATGCCTTTTCTGCCTCACTAAACTGGTATACTACAAGAGCAGTTTCACTAGCTGATAAAATTCCCAATGCTACCAATCCACCAGGTCCAAACCAAGGTAGAATTACAGCCTCACCAACAACAGCAAGTATAACCGTAGCCAAAGTAGTTTGGTAACTGTTGTAATCACTTTCAAATCTAATTACATCATTTCTAGCTGTTTGAAAGTCTGAATTTGTATTCAAAATTCCAATTTTAGAAATATTCTTGCCTGTTGGTTCTCCAGATCCCCAGCCTTTTCCGACCCAATTGTAATTCATAGACTCATAACATCCAAATGCATAACTAGTTCTTGCAGTGGTGGAATAATAATGACAAATAGAAGAAATTCCCCCTCTATCACTACCACCAGTTGATCTTAGCATGTAATTATTTGCAGGTGCAACATTTTGGGGAGCAATCGCTACATTCTCATCAAAAGCGCTAACGTCTTCTTTGATACCATCAATGTAAACATCTTGATTATTATTCGAAAAGATTATCTCTGATTGGTCGAAAGAGTCAGTAAATACTGAACCGTATTCCGCAATATACTCTGGATATATAGTGTAATCTTTAGTTTGATTAATTGTAGTTTGGCTTCCGTCCTTTGTTTCAATAGCAGACGAAACAGTTGTTACTTCAACGCTACCAATCTTAACACTCTCAACAATAATATCACTTGTAAAATTAACCGTTGTTTCATCTTCAACCTTCTTTTCACTTGCATGTACTACAGACCCAAAACTACTTAACAATAAAACAAGAGATAGACATGCACTAACGAACTTCTTTTTCATAATTTCACCCCTATTATTATTTAAAGACAGCCCACAATATACCATGTAAATTTTTAACTATCAATATAAAATAATAAAATTATTACTTTTGTCTCATTAATTTTATATATTTTTTTACAAATATTTATTAAATTACATAATTTAAATACAAAGAATTCTTTACAATAATAAAAAGGATAACCGAGTGGACAAGAATACACTATTTTCTTCATTCCGTAAATTGCTAGTGCCAATTTGTAAAAAAGCGTTTAATGAATCGATATGATTTAACTGCGGATGAGATTGGTAAAATGTATCGGAATCGCTGGGCAATCGAAACTTTTTTCAAGTGGATGAAGCAGCATATTCGAATCAAAACGTTCTATGGCACAAGTGAGAATGCCATGATGAATCAGGTTTAGATAGTCCTTATCTCTTACTGCTTGCTTGTTCTGTTCAAGCAAGAGTCCCATAAAAAGCAGTCTTTGCTGGAAATTAGTCGTAGTCAA
Source organism: Paenibacillus sp. GSMTC-2017 (assembly GCF_016019935.1). Taxonomy (GTDB): domain Bacteria; phylum Bacillota; class Bacilli; order Paenibacillales; family Paenibacillaceae; genus Pristimantibacillus. Next base: position 162,111 of record NZ_JAECMT010000006.1, on the reverse strand, counting down.
AGAGTATTGCTTTGGATATCGTATAACGAATAGATTTATTTCTTAAATTTATTAAATGAACAGAGTTGCCTTTAATGGGTTATCGACCTTTTGATTTTCTCACTGAAAAATACCACAACCCGGGCGGCTAGCTCGCATTGTGGTATTGTTAGTTGTACTTATATGATTTAGCTTTCGAACTGACAATTGACTGAAGCCTATTCTTAATAATTATTGCGAAATTATCTCATTTCAATTTCTATCGAGTTTATCAAAAGTCTTTTCACTGATATCCTCGGGTTCAACCTTGCTCATTCCTCCAGAAACAATTCGAGAACGTCCTGCCCTTCCCTAAGTTAATTCTCCATTATGGTATCTTATCATTCCTCTTCTACTGAACAACTTAATAAATTGTAGAGTTTCTACACCGAACAAACCGCTTGTTCGAACAGCTTCATATGCTTGATGTAGTAATTGTTTCTCTTGTACGAGCGGTAGGAGTAGCTTCCTTACGATAGCTTGATCGTTTTTCACCTCAACATAGTCCCAATAACCAAGATAGGAGTTAGCACCTAGCCGAAGAAAAGTATTGGCAAAGCTATCATTGGCAACACTCAAACAACTACCGTTAATACGATAGTTGCTGGTAGTGTCTTGTTATAGGCAGCAATAAATGCAGGGGTAATGGCGTAATAACCATTCATCTCCATTAGACGGCCACTCTTCATGTCCGCCTCATAGTCGTTAAGATTCGCTGCCATAGCTTTCTCTCCTGTTAAAAACAGCTGAGTTTCCCTAGTCGCCGATCCAAACAATTCTCCATGCGTATCGAGTATAACAACGCCATATTGACTTAGTATTTTGAAGGTTTCAACCGTTACCACTTCGTCCTTTAAGCGATTCATATTATATTGTGCTGATTTGAAGCTGTCCGATATGTCATCGTAAGCCGTTGAAGTGAGTCCTTTGCTAGCAAAAGACGAAGCAATAAGCACATTACCACTGCCCACTGTTCATTCGCTCCTCGAACTTGGCACAATAGAAGACAAACTTATCCCTAATTGAAACATATCCGTACGGTCTACTAGTTCAAGCTCAGGCTGAGCAGCAATACCCTCATCAACTGCGCCCTTCACTCCTGGTTTATTAACTAAAATACCTCCACGCAAACCGTCTACACCTTCGTACCCAATGCTTCCTCCTTCGAAAGATACACCAGCTTCGGCTACATTCGGCTGTTTTAATAACCAATCCACAACTTGTTCTTTTGCTATAGCGTTCTCGCCTAACTGCTTGTCTACTTGCTCAAGCACTTGTTCACCTAGATCAAAATATTGCTGGTGTTGCTCCTTCGTTTCACGCTCTACCGTTCCAATGCGCACTTCATTACTGGATAATACTCCGAAATCAGTATCTTCATAACTGATTGTTTTCAGTAAGCGTGACTTCGCTATTCCTCCTAGTGTCACTTAATTCTCCCTAGTCATCCACTTAGAAACTGCTGTAGGCGAATTAATAGCCAAAATAGATTTCTCATCAGAAATTTCTGCTTCTAATGGAAAGCTTGGATTGAGATAACTGTCTGTCTTCTTGTCCCCAGCAACCTTAATCGAATACAGCTTAGCGTACCTTTCTAGTACAACTAACGTCTCACCTCTTGTAATTAATTCCTTCGGTTGGAATGTTCCATCGGGGTAACCATTCATCAACTGATGTTACGTTACTTGTTCAACAGCTGCTAATGACCAACTCGCAATCTGGCTCTCATCCGCAAACGTAACTGCTAACTTCTTATCAACTAATGATTGCTTCTCGCTCATGAGTCTCTGAATAATAACCGCAGCCTCTTCACGCGTTATCGAAGCGTCAGGACGAAATAGCCCATTAAATCCTTGGATATATCCACTCTTTTGTCCAATTGCAATATCTTTAGCAAACCATGCCATACTAGACACATCTCGAAAATCAGTATCGTAAACTCTAGGATTTAGTCCTAGTCCTTTATTTACGAATGTAACAAACTCAGCACGGCTAACATCTTGATCCGGTTTAAAGCTCCCATCATCATAGCCGCTAATCGTCTCTTTCTTCTTCGCAGCAATAACTGTGTTCTCTGCCCAATGGCCTTGCGTGGCGGTGAAGTTCTCTTCAACTATTCTCTCCACTGCTCTAACTACTGGTGGCGGTGGTGCTAATGTTGCCAATAAACTAACAATAATCAGACATGCAATAAAACGTTTCCCCACTCTTTCCACTCCTCTAACAGCCTAATTGGCTGTCTTAATAAAAATAGACGAACCCTTATGACTCTGCTGGGTTCGTCTAGATGTGTTAATACTCTCTTATAGTTGCTGTTTCGACCGCTAAAGCTGTTGTTTTGACAACCATTTCGCTTAAAATGCTAAAATGTCCTTTTATTTTTTACCGCTCCGACAAAGGTTCTGTTAACCGATAATATCGGACATAAACTTACACGAACTAGATCGATGATTGACGATAATACAAAGAAAAAGCACGATAGAAATATTCGTCAATGACGAATGTTTCTATCGTGCTTTTACCTACTTTATCCTTCTATTTGGCAAAACTATGATGGCCGATGGTTACAATAACATCTAAGTTGTCCCAGAATGAACCTTTGGACACCTTTGGATTAAAGAAATATACGGCGCCTCCAACATTGTTTTTACCGTTTAATGCATCCTTAGCAGCGCGTTTTACACTTTCATTTGGCTTGCTCTTGTCGAGCATACCGTTATGTGCGGGTGGGAACTGTTTACCTGAATAAATAACACCCTTGATCGATTTAGGGAATCTTGAGTCCTTCACTCTATTCAAAATAACATTCGCTACGCCTAGCTGTCCTTCATACGATTCGTTCCCCGCTTCAACCTGCGTTATCTTAGCAAGCAACGTAATATCCTCTTCTGTGAAGGGCTTGGCCTCATTATCGAATATAGATGGCACGACCACGAGTAGTTTAGTCCCCTCCTTGATCGGATCTTTACTATCTAGCCCATTGCGTTTGAGCAACTCCGCCTTAGTACTGCCATGTTGCTTACTAATTTCAGCCAATCCGTAGTCGGCTGCCACCACTGCTGGCTTCACTGTCGTTATTTCTGCTGTGTTCTCTTCATCGTTCCACTTAACAGTCGCATGAAGCAGCTCAGCCATCTGGCGAAGCGGCATATACATCTTGCCACCTACAAGGAATGGCTCCTCCTTCATAACATAACGACCTTCGTTGAAATAAACAACCGGAACGCCATTGCCAAGCACAATCTTATCGCCTTGCGCCGAATTTATCGTTGTTTCCTCATTTTCTTTGTCCCACTTACTCTTTGCACCGAATATGCTTGCGATGTTTGCAACTGACAAATAGACCCGCTCATCTTGTTTCCTGATTGGATCAGATATTTTCACTTTATCTCCATCAATCTTAATGGTAACGCCCTTTGCAACTTTCGTCTTCTCATCCTGTGCAGCAGCGACTGACATTGGCCAAACACTCACTAATAACATTGTCCATATAATAAGTAATGCTCGTTTTCCTATGTTCTGATTTCCTCTAATCATAAATACCTCCTCGAATTTCTCAAGTTATATGGTACGCCGATCGTTCAGATTGCCGGGATTTTGCCTCCGCAAAAGTATACCACAGCTTTTGGTACAATAATTATTAACAATTTCACAGAATTCAGATAAATGCGGTTGGTATTCGGTTGTTAAGCACGTAAATGATTAGTCTAGCAAAGTATGACAACGATAGATTAGTATATTTCAAACATGTCCATGTGCTACAATTTCTTTGAGCTCGAATTATGTAATTGCAAAAGGAGTTATTCCGATGATACGTTCTTTAGCGATCACTAACGATCTAGAAGTTATTAGAGACGTTCCCTTAAATAAGCTTTCCGATGCCCATATCAAATGGTATTGGGTCGACTTCGACATGCCAACTGAGGCCGAAGCTAATCAATTAGACGAGCATTTCCACTTCCATCCGCTAGCTGTTGAAGATTGTTTTCATTTACTTCAGCGTCCCAAGATGGATCACTATGAGAATATGCATTTTTTCGTTATGCATGCCATTAATCCAAAAACACTTGCTGCTGAAGAAGTAGATTTGTTTCTTGGCGACAACTATGTCGTTACGTTCCATCTGCAGCAATCTAGAGAGATTGAAGATGCATGGTGCAAAATAGCCAAACAAAAAAAAGGCGTGGACAAAGGTCATTTGTACGCCGCCTATTTGGTCATGGATAAATTGGTAGATCAATATTTCCCCGGTGTATACCAGATCGAAGAATATTTGAACGAAATCGAAAACAATGTTAGCTCAGAATCCATGCAAGCGCTGATGGATGATATCTTCGACATTCGTGCTAAGTTGTTAAAGCTGCGGCGGACGATCCTTCCGATGCGAGACCTCTTGTATCGAGTTATAAACTCGGATCGCATTGATGGCTTGGCTGAGTTGCGGTTATATTTTACAGATATCCACGACCATTTATTGAAGCTGTCTGAGATGATCGAGTCTAATCGAGAGATGACGTCGGATCTGAGAGACAATTATCTCTCTATTAACTCCTATCGGATGAATGGCATTATGAAGACGTTGACTGTTATGACAGCTATCTTTATCCCATTAACTTTTATTGCGAGCATCTATGGCATGAACTTCGAGATTATACCAGAGCTTTCGTGGGAATGGGGTTATTACGCTGTATTAACGGTTATGCTGATCGTTGGCTCATCCCTATTATTTTGGTTCAAGCGCAAGGGCTGGTTTAAGTAGAAGGAAGTGCAATATTCAACATGGCAACATCTATCCGATATATATAGAATTCGATGCAAAAAAGCCAGTAAGATCAGCTTCGCTGATCCTACTGGCTCTTCTATTAGATACACTATTTATTTCATTAGCTTGTTCACCGTAGTTAGAAACTCGTTGATGATATCTTCATCGCCTTCTTGAATCTTTTCAATGACGCAGCTCTTCAAATGTGCCTCTACAAGCAGCTTCCCTACACCGTTTAAAGCAGAATGCACTGAAGCGATTTGATTGAGTACATCATCGCAATATGCATCTTTTTCGATTAGTCCTTTAATGCCGCGAACTTGACCCTCTATTCGATTTAAACGATTCATTAAACTCGTTTTCGTTTTATCCGAATGATGACTGTGTCGCTCACACTGGTTATGTTCCATATGTCCATCCGCCCCCTAACCTCATAAGGCTATATTAGCCTAACCCCCCATTCAATGCAAAGATCAGTCTACGACTCTAATTGCTATTCCAAAATAAAAGTGCCCGTAATTGGATTGTGATCACTGTGTTTAAACGTAAGATCATGCCCTTTCACACTATTAATCTTAATGTTCGATGATACGTAGAAACCATCGATTAGAGCAAGGAAGTTAACACCTTCCTTGTATGGAGCATTCAGCTCCCGAACAGAAGGAACGTTTGGATCGATTGCCCATTGGAATCCATCAATTTCAAATGTCTTAGGGAAAGACTGAAGCCACGCCGGCCATGCCGCCGGAGATCCGAAGTGAGCAGGATCTGATCCAGGCAACGAATGGTTCCAATCCCCGCCAGCGATAATGTAGTTGCCTTTTTTCGTTTCTGTTTCAATGTATGTTTTCAGAAAATCCAATTGTTGCTTACGAATTTTCCCGCCCTTGTCGTAGGCAGATAAATGTACATTAAGAAGGACTAGCTCTTTCCCATTTTCTACAGGGAAGCGGCTTTCAATAAAAGCACGATCAAGCTCCATTAGTTGAACTGGCCACTTTTCCTTGCCAGGCAGATCATATCTAGTATGAGATGTACTCTCAAACGTTGACATCGTCATCAACCCTGCATGAACTTTTCCCATTGGATTCATTACTGGGACAAGAACCCAAGGCACTTTATAGTTTGTAGCAAATACTGAGCTGTATTCAGGTAGAGCTTTGCTTAATCTCTCTACTTCATCAATACGATTACTACGAGTAGCATCCTTATCTACTTCTTGAAGCATATACATATTAGATCCTGTGTCTTTCAATATGGAAGTAATAGCCGCTAAATTTAGTTCCGTTTGCTCCTTGCTGCTGGAACGAGACATTGTCCCCCCATCCAAAAAGAAATCTTGTCCTTGATCATTTCCCGCATAACCAATATTGAAAGTTGTAACCGTAAATGGTTCACCTTGCTTCATTTTTATAGTTGGATTATTAACTACATTAAGTTTTACCTGTGCGTCAGGTTTGTAATCCACAGCTGTGACATAAATAAGAAACACTACAAAAGCTAAAACTGGAACGCCGACAATCCATCCTGCAATTTTTAACACCTTTTTGACCATTGTTAACTTGACCCCCTGTAGTTACATTTACCTAGATGAAACAATGCCCAATCAGTCAACTGCAATCGCAATCTTGTGCATACCTCACTTCATCTTATTCAACATTACTTTCTATTTATCCTACTTTTAGATGTTCAATCTGAAAAAAATGTAGTTTTTTATCGCATCATATACACAATTCCAACTATATGCCTGTCGAAATTAGTATTATTTTACACAGTTTTAGTGAAAGCGTTTACAACAATACATTTATCTACTATATTATTTTCAACCAAATAACTTTATTCCGATCGATTATATTTTTTTAGCGAGGTGTTCATTACACGAATTGAAATTAAACCTACCACACGAGAGGAGGTGAATTATAATGGCATGTCCTAACAGATGTACAGCAGGGGATTGGGTGACTTATTGTACAGCATATTGCGCTGGTATGAACAGAAGAAGAGTGTTCGTTTGTCGTTCTGAAAATTGTAGCGTTAATGGACCTTGTGATTGCTGGTAATTCCAATAAATAGAGAATCTCTCTTTTAAACGGGGAGATTCTCTTTCTACTATTTAGCTACTTAAGAAGGGAGACTAATCACAATGAATGCGATAGAAAAAACAATTCCGTCATTTCTGAAAGTGGAAGAAGGCTTGCACATAGGTGACTTCATGCCAAATATAGCTATCCCACACTATGACTCCTTACACCTCTATGATCTCATTACGGACCATCTTCTGCTTGCAACGATAAGTACCACCTGCGCAGCTTGTCTTCCTGCCATGGAGGCTCTAAATACTTTTGTACAACACTATCCATCCGCTAATATGCATATTTTTATGGAAACGGAAGAAGAGACATTTGAAAAGGCAAAACAAGTCTTTCATCCTACAGTAAACATTTATCATGCTTCTGATGATGTGTTGTTTAATGAGCTAAAAACTCGCGGTTACCCTTGGGCATTCGGGTTAAATGCAGAGGGCCAAATTATCACAATCGAACATGCAGGCAGTCTCGAATATTTGGAATATCTTCTGTCTCCATTCAAAAAGTTTTTGAATCAACAACAAGAGTTATCACTCAAGGGGGAATCACGATGAGCAAGTTGAGCTTTCGAGATTTGTTTAAGAGTGACACTCTAGAGAGAGATCATTCTTTTGTACCCTATATACCAAGTGAAGACGAGATAACATCAGAAGCTCACGGGTTAGGGATGCCCTTCCCAGACCTTACGTTAGATGAAAGACTAGTAAGTGCACCCTCTGCTGCCATTTTGTTCATTTCCTTAACCTGCAGCAGTTGCATCGATCTACTTCCAAAACTTCTGACATTTAGCAACACATATACGGGTATTCTTCTGCTCATTAGCAGTGCATCGCTGGAAGATAACAACGAGCTTGCCCACTATTACGACTATCCATTCCCTGTCATAACCATGGCGGAGAATAGCTATAAATCACAATTTAAATTGGATGCGACACCCTCTGCCATTATTCTTGAACATGGTCTAATGAAGCAACGTTTTACGATTGAGGATATTAATCACCTATATAGAGAGTTGGGGCTCGATCGAGGAGGCGAATAGCTTTGCTTATGAGTGCTATATTTGTGATGGATATAATCATAGCGGCACTCTTTTTCATAGCCTTTTATTCCAAAGCAAATATGTTTAGAGATTTAGAACTTTCCGTACAATCCTATCGAATCATACCGGTAAACTGGATTCGTCCAGCATCAATCGGCTTACTTCTCTCCGAGCTTCTGCTTTTTTTAACGTTCGCATCTGGTCTAGCCCTTTATTATAAGGAGATTTGTGCTATTGTTTTGCTGCTTCTGTTCAACTTTATCGTTATACGAAAACGCCGCCTGGATCGCGATAATAATAGTTCCTGTTCTTGTTTTGGCTCCATAAGCTTTCTAAATCGTTATCCATTGAGCCGAAATACAATCTTTATCGTACTTTGTGCGGTCAAATGTATCGTTCCGACACACTCTATTTCTACGTATATGGTCTTCTTGCAACTTATCATCAGCATCATAGTCATTTGTGGCTCCATGATTTTTATAGATTATTACCAAACACGTAATCGGTACAGAGCTCTAACGGTGGAGACATGATGATCATGTGGCTGCTCATCTCAGCAGTATCCATTTTGGCCCTTGGATCACTGCCTTTAATTGAAATGAAACGTAAAATAAACGCGATTGAACGGCACTTGGCAAGCAGCGCTTCGGCGGAGGAGACTTGGTCTGCAACTCCAACGATCACTATACTTAGCGTTCATTACGCACACCCATCATTTAAGAAAATTGATGAATTACTATCGACGAAACATAAAGCATTTCAAGATGTTATTGTTTTTTTGGATGCGCCGCCATTCATCGTACAACTGAAGCTGCGTGCTTGGAGCAGTTGCTTTAGTGTGCGACATACAGCTGAATACCGGCATTCAAAATGGCTAATGGTGCTGAATGGAACAACGACAGTCTCTCAATGGGATGGGTATTCACTTCATCGGTACACTGAAGCCCAGATGTTTATAGAGCGGAAGATGACTTTATTCAATCACGATGAGGAGGATGATTTATGCACAAATCAATAAGCGGGCAACTTATTATAGCTGACCAAGTAGTAGATAATTATGAGGCGAGAGCACATTGTATTCAGAATGTACGTAACGAAGTTCGCATACGTACATTTCCTTCGGTTACTCTTTTTTATTTATGGGCTAAAGTATTATTTTTCGGAACCGATGAAGGGGTCGTATTTATAAAGGTGTATGATTCCAATCAACAAATTGTATGGCAAAAAAAATGCGATGAGCTTGTCAATAAGCGACAAGGTCATGTTCCAGCGGGGACGGATATGGCCTTTCAGCCGCGTTTTGTAGTCCATGACGAAGGTTTATTTCATTTTGTCATGACAGATGTTGATGGCCACACGTTAGCACATTACCCTCTCTATATTTCCAAAGCAGTATCCTAATGAACCCTTCTTACAGCAAATTTCGTACAATTGGTTTTTTGCTTCCACTATTGTGGAAGATCTCAGGCATAACCCTAATCATTCTATTGTGTGTAACATTAGCACAGGCATTTATTCCGATCGCACAGCTAAGACTTACAAGTACATTGGTGAATGAAGCTGCTGTTTTGTTCCAAGGGAGCACCGGAAACAATTTTCAATCCCTTGAGAGGCTTGTTTGGTTACAGCTTGCTTTGCTTCTCGTTGGCGCTCTTCTCAGCAGTGTGTTTAATTATGCACAGCAATACTTTAATCAACGGGCAACGCTTTATTTCGATGAATGGATGTCGGCGAAAGTAAATCGGTTGTCCCTAACGTACTTCGATAATCACTCCAGCTATGATCAACTGCAACGAACCGCTTTCAGCCTACAACTGCAAGGTATCGGTATTGTTTTTACATGCTTAATGATGGTCCAAAGTTTCATTACAGTCATTGGTTTTATGATCGTGTTATATCAATTCCACTGGCTTCTATCTCTCGGCATGCTGCTGCTTGTTATTCCTATGTTATGGTCTTATTTATATGAGAGTAAAGCCAAGTTTAAACTTATCGTTCACCAAACGCCGGATGAGCGAATGTCATCCTATATAAGTAATTTGCTTAAAAGTCGAGAAGCCGCTAAGGAAATCCGTGTATTTGAAACAGCCCCCTACTTGATAACGAAGTGGAAAACAATTGCTTGGAGAAATACGAAGCGTATTCTCGCCTTAGAAAGAAAAACGATCAGCATTACATATGCCGTACAATTAGTAACACTTACACTATTAAGTGGCATGCTACTATTTTCTCTTCATACTGGGGTAAATGGCGGTTTGGAAATAGGTGGTTATGTTGCTCTAGCACAGGCATTGTTCAGCACGCAAGCACTCGTACAAAGCTTAGCTCAGAGTTATTCAAGAATTCATCAGGACTTATTGCACACGAATGAATTGATAGATTTTGTTAATCTTCCTGAAGAAAATGACCAAAACGGCGAAATCGCCTTTCCCACTCCAATTCAACATGGCATTGTAGTCGACAATGTATCCTTTCACTATGACGGAGCTAATGGGCCCGCACTGGATGGAATATCATTCACCATTCATGCAGGTGAGAAAATTGCTATTGTTGGAGATAACGGAGCTGGAAAAAGCACCTTGGCGAAGCTTCTGCTTGGACTATACCAGCCTCGCAGCGGCGACATTTCAGTAGACGGCATACATTATTCGCAGCTGCATGGGACTGATTTCCGCAGTCATGTCAGTGCAATTTTTCAAGATTTTGTTCAATATCCGTTCCCTGTCTGGGAGAACATCGGACTTGGACAAGTGTCTGAACTGCATAATCGAAGCAGGCTTCAGTTCTCAAGCAAGCAGGCTAATACCCTTTCTTTTATTAATAAGTTGCCACAAAACTGGGACACTGTACTTGGTGTACACTTTGATGGCGGGCATGAGCTCTCTTATGGTCAATGGCAACGAATTGCTTTAAACCGAGCATTTTTCCGAGATTTTGAGATGATTGTTTTAGACGAGCCTACCGCATCTCTTGATCCGATGACTGAATCATCCATCTTTGAAAATATTATGACATTAACGAATGACAAAACTGCCGTCTTTATTACGCATCGACTAGGAAGCTGTCGGTTTGCAGATCGAATCATTGTGCTAAAAGATGGTCGGTTAGTAGAAAATGGTGATCACAACACATTAATGGGGCTAAACGGGGAATATGCAGCCATGTTCCGCAAACAAGCTAGTTGGTATACAAAAGAATGGGCGGAGCAGACAGTAGGATCATAAATAGTGATTCCCTGCATTCGCCCATTTTTAACCATTTCTATTTACTATCCTCTGCCAATATGATAATGTATATTTCGAAATACATCGAAATATAATACGAAAACAACAGTGAGGGAAAATGAATGGTAGAAGACAATCTGGAAATGCGTCAAGCGATCAAAGTGTATAAAGCTCTCGGCGAACCAACACGTCTAAAAATTGCTCTCTTGCTTATAGAAGAGCAAAATTTGTGTTGCTCATCAATTGCAAACAAGCTAGTTAGTGTAGCTGGATCAACACTTTCACATCACTTGAAGCAATTAACAGAGTGCGGGTTGCTTAACCTACGCAAGGATGGCACCTACATCTACTACAGCCTCAATCGCGACATCGCAGGGAGATATGCCCCTTATTTGTTGGAGTAATTTTTTTTCGTACATATTTCTATATATCTAGAAATATAAAAGTATGAAGACGGAGAGGAGCATTTTTATGACAGATAAGTGGAAAATTTATACGCTAGCAATCATTTGTTTCTTGGTAGGTACATCCGAATATATTATTGCAGGCATATTAGATCAGGTAGCATTAGATATTGGGGTAACAGTCGCTGCTGCCGGACAGCTTATTACTGTGTATTCGTTAGTTTTTGCCTTTGGTACACCTATCATAATGACTTTAACTGCAACTATTGATCGACGGAAAATGCTTATTTATTCATTAATTACGTTCATTATTGGCAACGTCATTGCAGTTGCCCTTCCAGGGTTCATCTTTCTAATTGTATCAAGGATCATCCTTGCATTAAGCACAGGCGTATTCGTCGTAACAGCTATGACGGTCACATCTAAGCTTGCACCTGCTGACAAACAAGGAAGTGCAATCGCAACATTAGTTATGGGCTTTAGTACAGCGTTAATTATAGGCGTTCCACTAGGAAGAGTATTTGCAGCCTCCTATGATTGGAAGCTTATTTTCGGAGTAATCGGCTTACTTGGTATCATCGCGACGTTTGTTGTCATTGCTTCCATTCCTCGTACGGCGAGTGAAGCACCTATCCCACTCCGCGATCAGTTCGCATTGCTTCTGCAACCGAAGATCGCCGTTGCCTTTTCCGTTACCTTCTTCTGGATTGCTGGCTATTCCATTGTCTATACCTACATTTCACCTTATCTTTCAACGATCACGAATATGAGCAGTCAAGTCGTAAGCGCTGGATTATTTGCACTCGGTATTGCGAGCCTGCTTGGTTCCAAATTCGGAGGATTCAGTGTCGATAAATGGGGTGCACCGCGTACGCTAACAATAGGAATGCTGCTGCACGTAGTTGCACTTCTCGCATTTTCTCTCGCTGGCCAAAACGTCTATCTCGTATTTGCATTACTCATTTTATGGTCGTTCTCAGCTTGGTCTAGCGGACCTACACAACAGTATTATTTACTCACCTTAGCACCAGGTGCTTCTGGCATTATGTTAAGTCTAAATAGTTCTTTTATTCAGCTCGGAATGGCAGCCGGTGCAGGTTTAGGGGGCATCGTCATCCAGAAAGCTTCACTGTCTGATGTCAGCTGGATTGGGGCTATAGGAGTATTAATCGCTGTAGGAGCAGCAGTGTTGTCTTTCCGGCTTTCTAGAACGGAACAGCCAAAGGAAGCAGCGCTTTCGGTTGCTCCACAGCAGATTGAGTCGACTTAACTAGAATGTAGAGTGCTGGTTAAGCTCGATGATACTGTACGTGCAAAGGATAGCCATACAACAACACTTAGTCGCTCAATTCCACGCTGCAAGGGTCATTTCGAACCTTGCAGCTCACTTAGTTGCTCGATTCCACGCTGCAAGAGTCGTTTTGACCTTTGCAGCTTAGCGCCAAGCAGCACATATACCACTAGTATTTGTAAATTACCTGCTACTTTTTCTAATATTGAGATTCCCTCCATCAAAGTCAAATACAATTGGCGTGCCCTTCACACTTGGTTCCCACCCTTGATCAATTGCCTGACAGATAAAGAACTCAACATCTCTGGGTCTAATAATTTTCAAGTTTAGATGTTCTGTATTAGGAAAGTTAACCCAGTAGCTATCTATATCCGACTGAATATATACTTCAAGCCGTCTCCCTTTGTAGATTTCATGTTCCGCTATCGTGATGACATACCCACTGTCAGGGGAAACGGTCCAACTATATTGTTCATTTCTTACAACTATTTTTCTAGAACTTTTTTTGTTTATGTCAATTTCATTCCTCATTTATTAGAGACTCATATCTAAAAGATCGGAATCATTCAGAATATGCGATTGAAAGTTACATTCATGCTCAGAAATTCCAAACTGCCGAGATCCCTATCCACCTATTCAGTACCTCTAACATTTGTAATGCTAGTCCCCTTTTTATAAATTTACCATCCAACTTGGTCTATAAGGTATCCTGTTTAACGAACCGTATGATGCTTATATTACTAAAAACATAACCTTATTTATTCTAACGAACCTCCTTAACGTTATAACGCAACATATAGCCGAAACTAGACTACTTTACTTGAAATAACGATTTTGGAGTTCGTTACGACGCGAGACTATCACATTTTGATCATATAAGAGTTATTCAGTTCGTTAGGTTCTACTCGTATGATTTAGCCGCAATTTCTGTGTTCAAATCTAGCTCTTAATGCGTCATTATGCCCCTATTCTATCTCCCCTAAATAAACCTGCTCATGATTACCTTGATGCAGCGATTCAATGAGTCGTCTAAGCTCTTTAGGGAACAGTGGTTCATCCTTAATAGTAGAAAGCTCGATCCATTCCACACCGAGTTGATTATGATCCATGTTCGTAGTTTCAGTTTCTTCTATTATAGAAGCAGTAAACATACATTCTACGCGATGAACATTTTCATCCATAAAGCATTCTCTCATATATACTAACTTATGTACTTCAACCAAGTAACCCGTTTCTTCGCAACATTCTCTTATTAAACAATCTATCAGCTTCTCACCAGGCTTGGCCGCCACCCGGCAACAAATAGTAATCGCCATCTTCATCTTTCAACTTTATAACTAGTAGCCTATTATCTTTTATAATGGTTGCTTTAGCCGAGTTACGAATCCTCATTCTAACATCCTCCAGTACGGAAATACCTTTCTGACTCGCAGTCCATTGCATTTTATAGCTTTATCAAAGTTCTTCTACCTTCAATCCTACCCAGACAAAATTCAGAATTGTGCCGTTCATACACCTCATTGTTACCCATCATAACAACAGATGATAGCGGATCAAATGTAATATCTAATACCACTTCATTTTCTTTAACAAACACTACCTTACTCAGAGATTCATCGCTTAATGGATAATCCCCCCTACTAGACTCATTAATTACATACTTAAAAAAGGAGTCTTCTGTATGCCACTTCGTACCAATAGCCCCTTCCATTACTTCTCTCGACATATATGGACCAAAAACATACATTTTATCCCACTCAAAATGTGTAACTTCCGTCATAAAAAATATGCTGTTTTCTTGAATCACATTATTTAGATTAGTAATAAACTCATCTAGATCGTTATTTTCCACTTCATACTTTTTGAAGTTATAAAAGCTGATACAAAGAGGCGTGAATAATATAGCAATAATAGCTATTATAATAATGTGTCTTTTTCTCATGAAGTGCTGCTGCTCCTTGTGTAAAAATCATTCGCAACTCGACAAGAAAGTTATATCACTTTCTTCATCAGTACCGTTTTGACAGGAAAGCCATTTGGATTAATGACTTCCTCCTCTTCAATAACGATGAAACCTATTGATTGATATAATGCTATGTTTTGCGGGATCGACATACGAACCCTACATTTCATTTCTGATATTCCTTGTTCTTTTGCATGTTCTTCGAGCCAGTGTAAAAAGGATTTAGCAATACCTCTTCCTCTTGCTATTGGGGAAACAGACAGGCGTGAAAAGTAAAGAGATTTCTCATTCCTCGTAAATCTTACAGAGCCTACAGCTAACTCATCCTTGAAATAAAGCAACGCTTGCTCTGCTCCAGTGGAAAGTGATTCCTCTATTGAAACAATCGTCTCATTAAGTGCACTTGACGGGACGTCAATATGTCTATATTCCTCAAAGGCAAGTAACATCATTTCATGAACCAAGTTTGCTTCTTTCGACTCTGCCAGTTTAATCATCCAATATCCCCCCGAAAATTGTCGCTACATAAATTAACCCATTCTGATAAACAGATATCCTTCTCTTCGATTTCAGCAGTTTGAATGGACAATATTTTCACATTAATCGTTATTTATACTTTACAATAATATCCTTATTAACAAAAGCGTATTTCAATCTTATTCGCTTACTAATTAAAAAAATAATTAAAATTATTATTATTTTAAAGTCTTTTTCATTTATGATGCTACTACCCTATTGATATAGTGATATAATTCCAATGAATAATAAGAAATCGCATCTAGAATACCAATTGAAGAGAGGTTTAACCACATGTCCGTTCTACAATCACTACGAATCAAAAATGTAAGACTCAGAACTAAAATTATTATTTTATTGTCGATTCCTACTCTAGCACTTATCTTCACAGCTTTTTTAACCGTTTCGAATATGAATACCTTAACAGCAAACAAATCAGAGATTTACTCTAGTTCAAGCCTCACCTTGAATGCGGATAGAGACATGTATCAAGCTTATGTAGCGGTACAGGACCTCCTTATCTTTGATAAGCAGAGCAAGGAATACAAAGACTCGATGGATAGCTTCAAGGAAAATGTAGAGCAAGTGAACGAAAGAATAACAAAAGTAACCGAATTCGTAACGACAATTGAGGAGCTTAAACATTATCAGCACCGTGAATCGAATAAAAAAATTGAAGAACCTATTGAACAATTTCAAAAACAATTAAAATCGTGGACAGACTTATCCAGCTCAATCATTCAGTCAACGGAAACACAATCGAATGAACAGAGCCTACAATCAATTGCTCTTTCTATAAAAAAGATAGATGTTGCCTATAATGCTGCAAGAGATGAGCTGAATCTCGTCGGTGAAATTATTGATGAGTTCTCGGACAATCGTATTCAAGAAGATAATAAGCTGAAGGAATCAACTAGAATGACGATCTTCTTAGCTGTCTCTTCCGCACTGATTATCGTTACTATAGTAGGACTCATTTTCATAAGAGCACTCACGTCACCTATTTATAAAGTGGTTGAACATATGAACCAGCTGGCACAAGGCGATTTTACAGTTAAAAATAACGTCTATAATGGGACAGATGAAATTGGTCAATTAATACATGCCGTTAACAATATGATTTCTAATTTGCGCGATCTATTCCTAAAGGCTAGTGAAACGTCTAAACAAGTAGCTGCTTCATCCGAAGAGTTAACTGCAAGTGCAGAACAAACTGCACATGCATCGAATCAGATTACTACAGCTATTCAAGAAGTAGCTAGTGGAGCAGAAACGCAGGGGCAGGCAGCAGAAGAAAGTGCAAATGCAATGAAAGAATTAGCAATCGGTATTCAGCGAGTAGCAGAAACTTCTTCTTCTGTGTCGGAAGCAGCGATGGAAACACAAAAAGAAGCAGTCCAAGGAAATGAATCGATTCGAAAAGTGATTGCGCAAATGAGCACAATTAATCAATCATCAGAACAGACCGCTTCTCTTATTAAACAGTTAGGAGAACGTTCAATCGAAATTGGTAAAATTGTTGATGTTATTACCGGAATTGCAACACAAACAAACTTATTAGCTCTTAATGCTGCTATTGAAGCAGCTCGTGCAGGTGAACACGGCAAAGGTTTTGCCGTTGTAGCAAACGAGGTGAAAAAGCTTGCTGAACAGTCCCGAGCATCCTCCAGCCAGATTGCAGAGTTAATTGGGCACATTCAAAGAGACACTACTCTTGCTGTAGAAGCGATGGCCTATGGTACAAAAGAAGTAGAAGCAGGTATGGACGTTGTCCAATCGACAGGTGACGGATTCCAATATATCCTTCGATCAATTGAACAAGTCGCAGCTGATATACAAGAAGTTTCTGCTGTAGCAGAACAAATGTCAGCTAGTGTAGAACAGGTTCATGCTTCTGCCCAGGGAATGGCTCATTCAGCCAAACATTCCGCTTCCAACACACAAAACGTAGCAGCAGCTTCAGAAGAACAGATGGCATCCATTGAGGAGATTACTGCTTCAGCTTCTTCCATGTCACAGACGGCTGAAGAATTACGAACCATCGTTGCGAGATTTAAAATATAAATAGGTTTTAATCAAAGTAAGCTGAGTCAGCTTAGGTCATGTACCTAATGCCGGCTCAGCTTATTTTAGTGGAGCTCTATATACGCCGTATTTAACCTAACTCTCTACACGTAATTTCACATATATGATGACTGTGTATTTAGATCCCTAGTGCCATTGCGAGTACTCTCGCAACGTTCGATAACATAAATGCAGATTCTTTATGGAGCAATTGTTCCTTCGAACGGAAATCTGCACCTCCCTCTTTAGGTAAAATAGTAGGACCTGCCATGCCTGTTGCCACTAAAAACTGAGCAGCTTCTTCTGCCCATGGAGAAGTTTCTCCACTCAGTTCTACTTCTATAGCTGAAGCTCCGAACGATTGCATTAAACGATAAATCATTACCGCTGCTTCTTCACGCGTAATCAGTTGATCTGGGGAAAAGCGCTGTGCAGAACTCCCCAGAATAATTCCCAATGTAGCTAACTGATGAATCTCGTTTGAATAGCGGTGACCTTCCGTATCAACAAAGGTTGTTGCTGTCGTTATGGGCTTGTTGCCCATAAAGCGAAACAATTCGGTTGCAAACTCTGCACGAGTTAGAGCTTTTTCAGGTTCAAATGTTATGGCATCTGGATGTAAAACACCATCTAACGTACGTAGTGTATAAATTGCATTCGCATAAGGATGATTGCGCGGGACATCACTATAATCTGGTTTGCTCTCTACTTTCTCACTCCATGCAGAAGGTAAATAGTAATCAAGATAAACGATATTACCCGTCTCATCTGTTTTGAAAGCTGCTAACATTCCTGCTTCATCCTTAAATAACATATCCCCAATAGGCTCTAGCTTTACATTACTTTTTGTCCCATTTAATAATAAGTAACCGTCTTCTGCTTTTACATCGAAGTAGATAAAAGGAAAGCGTAAAAATCGATAGCTACCTTCAAATCTAGCTAATTGCTCTTTGGTCAACTTGAGAGCAGGAAGTTCCTCGTTTGTTTTCGGATAATAATGATCCATAAATGCTTTAAACAGCCCTGATATAATAGGAGTGCTGTCAACGTCGCTATTGAGTACAACAAAACCTCCAACTTTGCGATCTGGCAGCATCCACATCCAAGAATGATAACCAGGCAAATCGCCACCTTTTGCGATGACATACTCACCATTGAAGCTTTCACGGTAGAACATCTCAAAACCGTAAGTCATGTTCGGAAGCTCTGGATGGCTAGAAATACGTGTTTTATGCATGTCTTTTACAGTATCCTCTTTAAGAATTCGTTCATTCCCAAACTTTCCACCATTCAAATGAGCAAACATAAACTTGGAAATATCCGTGCTTGTAGAAAACATTCCTCCTGATGGCATAATGGTTGGATATACTTCATAATCAGGATGCGGCTCTTTTGTCGCCGTATAACCCGTTGCTAGCTTTTCTTTCATTTTTTCGCTCATACGGAAATCACTATTTTCCATTCCAAGTGGGCGGAATATCTTCTCGTCAATTAACTGTTCAAACGGTTGATCTTCTACCTGTTGCATAATATAACCCTGTAAGTCAGAAGCATAATTATCATATCGGTAAGCAGCTCCTGGTTTACGTACTACTGTCGGCGCAAATTCTTTAATATGTTGTTCAAGTGAATAAGATTCGGGAGTAGTTATGTCGGTATAATCAAATCCAGTTGTATGTGTTAACACATCTTTCATTGTCAGCTTGCTGTTCGTTTGATTTGCTATCTTCAGATCACCTGTATAGTTATGAATATCTGCTTCTAAATCTATTTTTCCTTCCTCAACTAATTGCATAACACCTGTCGCTGTGAATACCTTTGATACAGAAGCTACTCGAAAAACAGTTTCATTTGGAATAACTGGCTGCTTACTCTCCACATCCGCATACCCAAAGCCTTTATTTAGAAGTACCTTGTCATTATCTACGACAACAAATGCAGCTCCTGCCATCGCCTTTTTCACTTCCGGGCGGTTGAAGTAGGCATCGGCAAACGCTTCAACTTCCTTTGCATCTTTAGGACCAGTAGCGGTCGCAGCTTCAACTTTGTTTCCTGGAAGCGAAACTGCTGAAACCGTAATAACAGCTGCCATTAAAGCTGTCGCCCATTTCGATCTTCTACTTTTTTTCGCCTTAACTTTCAACATAACTATCCCTCCAAAAAAATAATTTGATTTTTTTACATTTCCTTCCTCTTTATAGTAAGTTACTTTTCTTGCTTCAAAATCCGCCCTTAGTCTGCACTTGCTACTAGCCCTAAGGTGAAACCTACATACATCCCAGGACGGATAGCTTGCGTTGTGGAAAAATATACTGATTATCGGGGTTATGCCTTCTACCATAGGAAACTAAACGTAAAAATGCAGCGATTCGCACAAAGAACAAAAAGGGTGCCCCCAGAAGCCTCTAGCTTGGGACACCCTCTTGCCATCACTAATTAAATTGTCTGCTCTATCTCTTTCACAAAAGTAACCCTATGATAATCAGCAGTGAAATAATCCTTTTCATAGTTAATCATTTCAAAACCAATGTTTCGATAAAACGATAATGTGTTTTCTGTACCTATATGACCAAGCGTATACAAAATAACTTGCTTGGATCCTATCTCTTGCAATGTATTGCATATCGTTTGAATGAGTGTTTTCCCTATTCCGAGGCGCTGATGGTTTTTTGAAACAACAACTCCAACTATTTCGTAAAGGCCTAATGCTTCATTAAAGAGAAATCCTGCATGGCCAATGGTTTCACCTGCCTCAGAAGCTGCTACGTAATAAACACATCGATCATCACCCTGCAAAAATTGTTCCCAGCGCGGAGGATACCGATCAATACCGAATGAAGGGAATTCCAGAGGATGTCCTGCCATAATTCCCTGAACAATGATTTCATCTTCCTTTTGTAGCAGACGAATATTCAATCAAATCCCCCCGAATTTCCCTCTGCGTCATTCCAATCATACTCCATTATTCGTGCAGCATTTAATGCTCTTTCTTTTCCCAATAGCCGCCCGACAACATATAGCGACATATCCATACCTGCAGAAATACCAGCTGATAAAATGATTTTACCGTTGTCAACATATCGTGCATCCTCTACGATATGAGCTGATTTAGGAGCGATAGCTTTTAGCTCGTTTACAGCATTCCGATTAGTCGTTAGTTGCAGACCGTCCAGCAAGTCAGCTTTTGCCAAGATTAATGCACCTGTACAGACAGAAAGGAGAAGCTCTACCTCTTTGGACGTTTCTCGAATCCAGTTTAAAATCGTTTCATTGTTCATTTCTGTTCTTGCACCCCATCCACCAGGGATAATCAAGATGTCCGGCTTCGGGCAGTTATCAATCGTATAGGTAGCATTAACACTCAAATTTCCTAATGCTGTAACAGGACGGTCATGCTCTGCTACAGTAAACACATGAAAATCTTGCCCTCTGTTACTGCCACAAATAAACACTTCGAACGGGCCTGCAAAATCTAAAATCTCTACATTATCAAAAATAAAAATGGCTACTTTCCTTGCTTCCCCTGCCTGACTCATTCCATCATCCCCCTGTAAAATAAATAAAAGTATTCGGTCATACATAGACCAAATACTTTGCCCAGGCGTACGGCATATGAAATATGTGCTCCCTCGTGGTTCTCCACGTTTACGCCAGTTGCACATACCAGACTATATAAAATCATTTATATCAGATTTTTCTGACAATTTCAATGCTTAGTAATGAGGAAACGCATTGCTGAATGACTATGCAAAAAAGCCGATCAAGGGTAGCACCCACAGAAGCGGAATCATGCCAATCCATACCGCTACCTTAAATTTACGTTTGTGATATAGCACCCAACTAGCAATTCCTGATCCGATGAAGGCAATAGGAAAGCACCAAACGAGAACTAGAGATATGGTTTGAATGACATTTAGCGTATCCCATTGGTCTAGCATTAGAAGCGTCATAATTAAAAAAATAAACCAAAGGACAGTGAAGATAACATACACAAACTGACTAATGATTAAAAATAGACCTGCTTTAACATTTTTCATATTGCTAACAACACCTCGATTGGATGATTAAATTAATGGCCGATTCTATATGTTTTCCACTACTTAATATAACTCATCAGTCACTAGACTGAAAAGGAAAATAGACTGCTACTTGGAGGATAAGATGCTTTGCGAAGGTCATAAGCGCTAATTAAACTTCATATATTACATGGAAGTTTTACAGTTATTTTTACAATACCTCAATTGTGAGGAGTATGCGTGATGGAAAATCAGCCTAAAACTTCAGGGACCCCAATAAATGTTCCACAGCCTATTCGAAGTGACGGTGCAGGTGCACCCGATCTCGGCCCTCGTGATATTATGCGCGATCTTGAAAATCCTGATATGCTCGTTCCTCCTATTACAGATGCTGGCTTGCTGCCTAATTTAAAGTTTTCATTTTCCGATACGGTTATGACATTAAATCACGGGGGCTGGTCCCGAGAAATTACAGTGAGAGAATTACCTATTGCAACTACACTCGCAGGTGTAAATATGTGCCTCACACCCGGGGGAGTCCGCGAACTTCACTGGCATCAACAAGCAGAATGGTCATTTATGTTGTGGGGAAGGGCACGGATAACATCAGTCGACCAAGATGGTCGAAATTTTATCGCAGACGTTGGTCCGGGTGATCTTTGGTACTTTCCTCCGGGAATTCCGCATTCTATTCAAGGACTTGAACAGGGATGTGAGTTTTTACTTGTCTTTGATGATGGTAACTTTTCAGATCTTAATACATTATCTATTTCTGATTGGTTCGCCCACACGCCTAAAGAAGTGTTATCTGCCAATTTCGGCGTTCCAGAGAGTGCATTCAACGACATTCCGTCAGATCAGGTTTATATTTATCAAGACAACGTTCCGGGTCCGCTTGCAAGTCAAAAAATTCCCTCTCCCTACGGAACAATTCCACAAACGTTCAAGCATGAACTTCTAGCTCAAACACCAATTAAAACACCTGGTGGGAACGTACGCATTGTGGATTCTACTAATTTTCCTATTTCAAAAAAAATCGCCGCTGCACTCGTAGAGGTTGAACCTGGCGGAATGAGAGAACTCCATTGGCATCCAAATAACGACGAGTGGCAATATTATCTTACGGGGCAAGGGCGGATGACCGTATTTGCAGGAAACGGGACTGCGCGAACATTTAATTATAGAGCGGGAGATGTAGGTTACGTCCCATTTGCTACTGGACATTATATTCAAAATACCGGTACCCAAACGTTGCGATTTCTAGAGATGTTCAAGAGCGACCGATTTGTTGATGTGTCTTTAAACCAATGGATGGCACTTACTCCTCGTCAACTCGTTCGTAGTAATTTACATGTCGGAGATGAATTACTAAACGCATTACGTAAGGAGAAATGGCCAGTTGTTCGTTATCCTGGGTATTCCTATATTCCTAAATAACACAGTGTATAGAAGGAGGGTACTTCAAAAGCCACACTCTGGCTTTTGAAGTACCCTCTTCTTCTTTAATCGGGAGTCATAATTATCATTATTTTTGCGTAACCGCATGCTCTAAAGCTATAATCATTTCCTCGTAACCATTCTTCTTTGCATGCTCTAAGGGAGTTACCCCATCGAAATCTGCAATATTTACATCTGCACCATGATCAATAAGCAGCTTCACAATGACCTGATGATCTTTCCCACCATCCCCCAAAATGACCGCTTCAAGGAGTGCTGTCCAACCAAGGTTGTTTACATGGTCAATATCTACATCAGAATTAGTAAGTAGCTCTTTCACAATTTCTACATGACCACGATCGGCTGCTGGTATTAGTGCTGTACCGCCAAAGCGATTCGTAATAGTCGTATCTGCGCCAGCAGCAAGTGCTGCTCGGACGAAATCCAACATTCCTTCCGCACCTGCATAGAGAAGTGGATTATCAGAACGATTATCTCGGATATTAATGTCTGCTCCCTTTTCTACAAAGAAGTTAAAAATATCGAGTTGGTTCGAGTGGACAGCAATCATTGCAGAAGTTCTTCCATTGGCATCTCTTGTATTGATGTCTGCACCATCGGCTAGCAACTTTGTGATCGACGCTTTATCCCCTTGCTCGGCTGCTATTAACAAAGCTTGATTCAATTTGTCCATTTCACTCTTCACCGACTGGATTGCTTGTTGTCCCTCATTATCCACTTTATGCCCATCGTCCACCTGACAACCTGAAACGACTAGAGCTAGCAGTAATACGATAATTCGCAACACCTGCATCCATCCTTTCTTCGTATTGTTATTCATTTCCGCTGATCTTTCTTACACATAGTATAGAAGAGAATGATTAACAACCTATAAACCAATTATAAATAATGAGTAAACGTTAGATTGTGTTTGTAAAACGTAAAGACACATTTATTTAGTAATAAACTCGATTACTGGATATGAAATGATGTTTCGATCCCGATAAGTCAAATCTAACAAGTCTGCTTTTGTACTCAAAATGCCATTCTGTAAAATGACCGTTTTAAACCCTCTTTCAATTGCACCATTATAAGTGAATAGAACACAATGTTCGGCTGCGAATCCAGCTACAATAACTAAACCGACATCATTACTTTTCAAAATCTGTTCTAATTCTGTATTCCAAAATGCATTGGAATGTTCTTTAGTGATACGTATATCCTTTGGATCTACTGGAATTTCCGGAATAATTGCGATTGATTCAGCGCTTGCTTCGCTCGCTCCCTCAATGTCCTGAATATGTATAACAACGTGATCTTTTGAACGAAGTAGGTTGGCAACATGATTGATATACTCGCAAGCTCTTTCAACATTAATGATTTGTTTTTTATCTTCCAAAATGTTTATCTGCATATCTACAATTAAAAGTCCGATTTTCATTGTTAGCCGCCTTCATATTGTTTTTTGTTTCATAACAATATAATACTTGGTTAATCGTTCATTTCGTAATAAAATGGTCGGATACGTAACATTCATCACGCTCTAACAACAATAGGAATGAAATGCGAGGTACTGCTCTTATGCAACATACATCTCCTTACATTACAATTGATCGCAAGCAATGGGCCAACCTAGAAAGCCCTCTTCATCCAGCGATAGCACCCGAACAATTTGATGAGCTTAAAGGTCTGAATGATCAAGTATCCATCCACGAATTGAAAGATATTTATCTTCCGCTCGCGGAGCTCATTCATCTTCGTGTTTTAGCTTCACAACAATTAAACGAAATCACATCTTCTTTTCTGAATCGTCAACCAGAGAAGGTTCCTTTTATACTCGGTATTGCAGGCAGTGTTGCGGCTGGTAAAAGTACGACCGCAAGGCTTTTGCAAGTATTGTTATATCACTATCAGGAACATGCAAATGTCCAAATGATTACGACCGACGGTTTCTTATATCCGAATCAAACCCTGTTGGAACGCAACATCATGAATAAAAAAGGGTTTCCAATTAGCTATGATACCAAAAAGCTCATTCGATTTCTCTCTAACATCAAAGCGGGAAAAGATACTGTAAACGCACCTATCTACTCCCATTTTGCTTATGACATATTACCAGATGAGGTACAGACAATTAGTAAACCTGATATCCTCATAGTAGAAGGAATCAACGTGCTACAGGTAAGCCGTGAAGGCAGCGTATTTGTTAGCGACTTTTTTGACTACTCGATCTTCGTGGATGCGGATGTTCATAATTTGGAGAAATGGTACATTGAACGTTTCAGTTTACTTAGAAAAACGGCATTTCAAAATCCTAACTCCTATTTCCACCGCTTTGCAGCACTGCAAGATGAAGATGCGTTACAACATGCGAAGCAAATATGGCGAGATATCAATTTATTAAATTTGAACGAAAATATTTTACCAACTAAGCCACGTGCAGAGCTAGTCCTTTTCAAAGGCGATAATCATGGCGTTGAGAAAGTTCTGCTTCGGAAATAAAACAGTTGCTTATCCCATTGGAAAGCGAATAAATAAACCTTCAAAGGAGCATATTATTATTCGCGCAACATAACACACAACTGGAGGTATTACCAATGGGAACTAATATATTTGATGCTGATCAAAATGATTTCCATACAGAAGAGAACAATAAAGTTACTAACAATCAAGGAAATAATGCCGATGCTACGCCTCATCCTCATCAAAGGGAATTGAATACTTCCAAAAATCTTGTGCAATCAGAAGAAGTCGAAGAAGTCTCCGCTCATAAACATGACGTTGAAGACACTCAATAAGTATCCGAAATCCAGTTAATTAAATTTATGGCCACTGCTGCGAAAGCAGTTTTGGCCTTTTTGATCCTTTATGAGCTTACGTATTATTGTGGCAATGTTAAAAAATATTGATAATATTCATCATCCTTAACATAGCCAAGCTGTTCATACAGCGACTGTGCCTTTTTATTATCTGGAGCTGTTGATAATGCTATCCCTTTTGCTCCTGTTAAAATTGCAAAACCTTTTACTTCCTCCAACAGTTTTTTTGCAACTCCGTGTTTGCGATACTCCTCGACCACATAAAGATCATTTAAAACCCATGACCTCTTCATAGAAATGGAGGAAAACGTCGGATATAGTTGAGTGAATCCGATTGCTTGATTGGTTGATGAACATCTTGCTATATAAATAATTGACTCCGCATGATCAAATCTCTCAAACAAAAACTGCTTAGCTCCCTCTGCGTTAGAAGGCTGTCCATAAAAAACACGGTATAGATCAAACAGAGATGCTAAATCATTAAGATCGTTAATTGTTGCTTGCGATACGGAATAGTTAATATTCATTTGTTCATTTCCCCCCAGCCTACTTTTGCATACTTATTTAAGTATACAAAAAAACGAGTGATGAGAGCCACACCCATCGCGAAATGGGGCGTGATCTCTTCATCACTCGTAGATTTATTACTATTCTATATCGAAATTACTGTTTCAAGAGCAACTTCCATCATATCGTTGAATGTGCTTTGACGTTCAGCCGAAGTTGTTTCTTCGCCTGTTAGCAAATGATCGCTTACCGTCAAAATAGTCAAAGCGTTAACGCCGTATTTAGCTGCCAACGTGTAAAGTGCTGTTGTTTCCATCTCTACACCTAGAACACCATATTCCATCAATTTCTGAACAACCGATTTATCATCGCGATAGAAAGAATCAGAACAGAAAACGTTACCTACATGCAATTTCATACCTTTAGCAACACCGCGCTCATACGCTTCTTTAAGTAAAGAGAAGCTACCGATCGGTGAGAAATCATAGCCGCCAAATACATGACGGTTAACGCTGGAATCCGTACAAACTGCTTGCGCCAAAATGACTTCACGAACATGTACGCTTTCTTGCATAGCGCCACAAGTTCCTACACGAACCAAGTTTTTTACGCCGTAATCACGAATCAATTCATTCACGTAAATACTAATAGAAGGTATACCCATGCCTGTACCTTGTACAGAGATGCGTTGTCCTTTATAAGTACCTGTAAATCCAAGCATACCTCTAACTTCGTTATAGCAGATAACATCCTCCAAATACGTATCAGCAATATATTTAGCCCTTAGTGGATCCCCTGGCAACAATATCGTTTCTGCAATTTGGCCTTGCTCGGCTCCGATGTGAACACTCATGAACATTCTCCTTCAAAAAATCAGTTTTTTAAATTTCTCTAGAAAGCTAATTCTGTGCTTTACCTTCATAAATATCACATATTTTGCCGCGTTCGACAAGCTCGAAGCCTGCATATATTCAAATATGCAGGCTTCGTTTTATTATTTAATGAATAGTCCTGCAATGATAGCAGACAAGACGCTTACCAAAGTAGCACCGTACAATAGCTTCAATCCGAAACGAGCAACAACGTTACCTTGTTTTTCATGCAAACCTTTTACAGCGCCAGCGATAATACCGATCGATGAGAAGTTAGCAAATGAAACTAGGAATACGGATACGATTCCGACAGCACGTGAAGACAATTCAGGATACTTCGCTATTTCAAGCATAGCGACGAACTCGTTGGAAACCATTTTCGTAGCCATAATGCTTCCTGCATCGACTGCATCTTTCCATGGAATACCCATAATAAAAGCGAATGGTGCAAACAGATAACCAAGCATTTGTTGGAACGAAATGCCGAAAATGCCGCTGAATAGACCATTAATCAATGCGATCAATGCGATAAAACCAATCAACATCGCTGCAACGATAACTGCAACTTTGAAGCCGTCCATAATATATTCGCCCAATACTTCGAAGAACGATTGTTTCTCTTCTTCCTGTACTTCCAAAATATCTTCTGATTCCTCGACCTTATAAGGATTCAGAATGGATGCGATGATGAACCCACCAAACAAGTTAAGCACAAGCGCCGTAACTACATATTTTGGATCAAGGATTTGCATGTATGCGCCAACAATCGACATCGATACAGTGGACATTGCTGAAGCACATAGTGTGTACAAACGATGCTTAGGCAACATCCCCATCTGCTTTTTGACTGAAATGAACACTTCGGATTGCCCCAAAATAGCTGAAGCTACCGCATTATAGGATTCTAACTTTCCCATACCGTTAATTTTACTCAAGAACAGACCGATATATTTAACGATGAAAGGCAACACCTTGATATACTGTAGTATTCCGATAAGTGCAGAGATGAACACGATCGGTAGCAAAACACTTAAGAAGAATGAAAACTGTCCTTCGTTAAGCAAGCCGCCAAATACGAATACAATTCCTTCATTCGCATATTTGAGCAATTTCTCAAACAAACCGGAGAAGCCTTTAATTAATGCCGTTCC
This sequence comes from Paenibacillus sp. GSMTC-2017, assembly GCF_016019935.1. Lineage (GTDB taxonomy): Bacteria > Bacillota > Bacilli > Paenibacillales > Paenibacillaceae > Pristimantibacillus. The sequence continues at coordinate 133,941 of NZ_JAECMT010000006.1, read as the reverse complement.
TGCAACAGTGTTTAGCAATACATACGCTAGAATAACCTGCAACACAATCATAATCGCTATTGGTTTATAGCGAATGTCTTTTTTCTTATTGCTGGCAACATAAGAAAGCCCTAAAACTACAAGCAAGCCGAGTAAAGCGATTAAAAATTTCATGGTGTATTCTCCTAGTTGAGTATTATAGTAGGACATGATGCTTTTCTGTAAAGCGCTTACATAGTGACGACGGCATTCGTTTTTAACAACATCGTTATTATACTGCCCTAGAACGATGATGCATACTTGTATTTATTGACAAGCCTAACCCTTGAGCAGTAAGGTCTCTGCCATGACTAGGATTGTTAGTGTTTATTTTTTTATAACTCTCCTTTCACATTTCCTATAAAATTTCATGGACGTACACTTTTATACCCGTCCGGCTTTACATTGTAACAAGTTTTAATTAGAACGGAAACAAAAAAATTTAAAACTACCTATTTTGTATTCGAAAATAGCCTAAAACCATCGGTTTTATCCCTATTTAGTAAGTTTTCCCTTGAACATAAAATGTTCATCTGATTTGATCTGGATCGCAGCACTGCCTAACTTTTTACGCTCCTTGAAAGCTGTAATTTCAATCCTACTTTCAGTTGCTGCTACGTGCGATGAATCACCATTTACTAATGGAGACCAATAGATCGTTTCGCCTGACTGAACTGTCGCTTCTTTTCCTTGAACCCTCACCTTAGTATCCGTTGTATTCCATTTAATTATCTGCCCTTCTGTTGTTTTTATTTTTATTTGGTCAGCATACTTGCAAGCAATTGTAATCGGAAAACCCGGTACGCTGCTCATTAGTACTGAATATTGGCCAAGCGGGAAATCTATATTAGGTTTGACCACTATGGGCGCACCATCTGCTGCATAAGCAGTCACTACAAAACCGCTAAATAATGAAGTAGGGTGACCTTTGTCTTTATTTTGAAGTACAAGCGGCCCTCTTACAGCAATCAACAATAAAATGATGCAAGCAACAGAAATCATAACACCTTTTGGGTGAATTAGGACGGCGTTCCGAGAGACTTTAGCGCTTTGACTAACGTTTTTGATTATGTCTTGTTTAAGCTCATTTTCCACCTTTATTCCGTTCATTCCATTTATGTACTTTTGTTTATTCGTCATCGTCAAACCCTCCCGTTAACTTTGACTTCAGAAGTTCTTTCGCTCGTTTTAGTTGCGTTCGAATAGTGTTCTCATTTATGTTCAAAATCCGGGCAATTTCCGCTGTTTTGTAACCTTCATAATAGTGGAGATGAATAACCAAACGATATTTTCGGGGAAGCTTATGAACGATAGACACAACTTCCGTGTTAGTTGAGAAATGATTAGATAGCGGTACTTCCGCAACTGTTGCGAACCATTTTTTCCATGGACTCCTTATAACGTCTTTACATGCATTGATCGTCACTCGGAGTATCCACGCCTTTTCATGTTCTTCACTAGTAAAGTGAGGCTGCCGTTTAAAAAACTTAATGAATACTTCCTGACAAACATCTTGTGCATCCGCCAAATTACCGAGGTGAGTAAGAGCCAAACGCAAAACCATATCGCTATATTTGTTCACTAATAGTGCTACATATTCGTTCCTATTCAGCTCGCTCGTTTCCAAAGGCTTCCCTCCTTCTACACCTAACACGTTGGAGTTTATGAAATTGTTTCATTCGCACAAAAAAAACAGCTGTCGAAACAGCTGTCCGTTTACTTTTTAAATAAATGAACAAGAATGTCCCTTATTTTTTGAAATCCTTCATATTTTCAAGCTTCTTGTTTTGCAAATATCTCATAATCGCAATTGGTAAATTAGCGAATCCCATAAGGATTGCAGTATAAACAGGAACTAAATGTTGAACTGCAGGAGTATGGTTACCATCAAAAACTACCCCTGTTTTGGGCTGGGCAGCATCCCAATACGTATACCAAAGGACACATGAAAAAATTACAATCATGAGAGTAGATGAGACGATGTACCAGACATACTTACTCATAGACAGCCCCCTTTTCATTGTAATCATAGTCCTTTTACCCGCTAATTTTACTTCATTTCATCTACTCGTCTAAGCCACTCACTAACGAGACAATTGAATACTTCTTCTTGCTCAAGCTGTAAATTATGCCCTGCTCGATCAATTACAGCAAAGGTTGCTCTTGTAAAGTTGTCCAAAATACTCCATGCATCCTTATACCCTACAACGGAATCCTGACTTCCTAGCAACAATAAAACGGGCTCGGTAAACTTAGTATCTAATTTGTCCACATCAAACGTGAACCCGTACCCATTTTCTCTGTATCCACTTAAAAAAATATTATCCGCTAGGCTAATGCCAGTTGTGATTTCGTTTGTATATCTTTCATAAACAGGTTTGTTATAAATAACTGAGAGGGATCGGAATCCTTCACTTTCTTCTGTTCGCAAATCATTTAAAAACTCCTGATCTTTTACTAAAACAACATGTTCTGGAACCGTTCGTTTACTGCTGTCCGCTATTATGACTGGACAAATCATTAAAAGACCATCTACCCTATCTGGCATCTTGTAGAGAATCCCTCTGGACAAATATCCACCGTATGACTCTCCTGCAAGCAAGAAATTTTCATTAGGAATTATCGTATTAATAAAAGCAATAACAATGTCGAGCATCACATCTGCATGAGTAATCCAATCCGCACTCTCCGACTTCCCCATCCCAGGCAAATCAATATATATTCTTCTAAAACTATCTCTCCCTGCAAAAATAGGCTCCATACATCCCATCATTAATTGATGATCCGTTACAAAACCATGTATCATAACGATTGGCTTGCCCTGACCTATATCTTCATAGTTTATAGAAAGATTGTTTATGTTGATGTCCACTTTGTTCCTCCTGTTATGCAATAGCTATTGGATGAATGACCGAAGCTGTTGCACCTTTTAATTTGAGTGGGGTGACGATGATTACAAATTCATAAGATTGATCCCCTGCCAGTTGTTCAAGATCAAGACATTCCATAATAGGTACTCCTTGTTCTACTAACAAATAGGTATGGACTTCATGTGAAGGAGTTGGTAGCACTTCAAACGCAGAGGTATCGCTTCCGACAGCAATTGCCCCTTTTTCCACCACATATTTTGCAGCTTCCAAACCCACCCCTGCATGCCTATTTAGGAAACGCAAATTGTCTTTCTTCCAATATTCTGAAAATCCTGTACGAGTTAACACACAAGATCCCGCTACTATCTCGACCCCTTGCCTCTCTTCACATCGTTTAATATCCTCAATAGTTATCTCATAACTATCTTCCAAAACATCCACTCCAAGCGCTCTCGGTACGTCCAAAAGAATGCCTCTAGCAATTATCGGCGGCATTTGCTCAATACTCCACTTAGATATACCTTCATGACTTTCAGCATTTGAAACGGTTTCTCCACCATAAAAGTATCTTTCATCACCTACACGCTTGCTGAAATGGCATAACGCATCAATATGTGTTCCAGTATGTTGTCCCATCATCGTAAGCTCGGATGCAAAACAAGCCGATCCCTTCAACATGCCCTCCGTGTCAGAATGGCGAATATAAGGCATACTTCTAAAAGGTGCATGCCCCTCAAACACTGGTATTCCGCGTTCCAGTACATGCTGAAGGCTATATACTTTGCCACTACGAATCAAAGAAATAAGCTCAGCTGTAAACAATGGTTCTGGCAGCTTTCCATATGGCATCCAAACTTCATCTCCCAGCTTTTGAATCAAAACTAGTTACCTTATATAATAATAATTTCCAGACGAATGTAACGCTATATATAATTTAGATATATTCATTTATACTGTTGGTTAATTAAATACAAGGAAACATATTGGAGGCAATCGAAATGAGTAAACGTTATAAAATAACAAGATCATTACAAGAAAATGGAGATTTAGAGCAAACGATATCGCTCGAGGAATGCAAAACCTATTTTGCATCCAAACCTGATTTCACTTATTCGTCAGTATTTACAGTGACTGGTGCTACTACGATGTCTATTGACGGAGATTTCTTCATGTGGAGTTACGGTGAAGTAAAAATCCCATTCCGTTATTATCAAGGAGATATTTATGTATCTGGTACGAATGAAGCAGTAATCCCTATGATGTTAGAGGTTGCTAGTGAATTAGTAGCAGATATAACGGAAGGTTAATACAAACACATTTCATTAATGCACGATCATTTTTGTTGTAAATAATTGGATACATACCTATACTGAAGTAAATTCATTTTGTGAAATGACTTTACTTGGAGGTATGTTATGCGATTAATGATGTGCGTTTTGATTATTGCATTATCTTTAACAGGGTGCGCTACTGGATCAGGTAAATCCACCCATGAGGAAGCTGCTAAAATAACAGTTACAACCGTTGACCTGTTCAAAGGTGACGCAGAAAAGTTCAAACCTTTCTTAGGAAACATGTCTGGATCATTTAAACTTAACTATAAAGGAACTAAACCGAACGCAATTTTAGATGTTGAGCTGTGGGAGAATGGGAAGAAATCCAAATCGCTTGGATCTCTATTCGACATTTTTTGGCGATCAGAGAAAGCAAAGAGAAACGAGCTTGAATTCATCATCTCTATTGATACCACTTTTGTAGAGGGACAAGATGATTTAAGCGAAATTAAGATAGTTGAAAAAAGTGAGCGTGGTACAAATTCATACGGTTTTTCTCATTTATGGGACAAAAAAATAAAAGCACACGGACTAATCTCTACTCGTTCACCTTATACATTTCCAGCCAAAGGCGATGTGCATATATGGGGAATGCATGCAACAACTACCAATCAAATCCGTGTTTCCGATTTCTCACCTGAATCTTTAAAAAATATGGAAACCGCTATTATCGTTACGTTGCGATTTGAAGAGTAAATAGTAGATAGGCGCGTTTGTGAAGGAGAGTTTATCTCTCCTCTCAAACGCGCCTTTTTTGTAGCTGCAGGCTATTTAATGCTCACAACATACTACAGAAAATTTGTTTATATTTTAAATAATCAATTGTATAATTTTAGTATTACAATATTTTGGTAGGAGAGTGTGAAATGAAAGTTAAAGTTAATATTTTTATTAGCATGTTATTATTTTTTAGTTTAGCATCTGTGGCAAGCGCAGCACCATCATCCAAGTTTGCCATTGAAGCGGAGTATGATTATGCTGGTCCATTTCAAGATGGCGTCGCCATCGTTTCAGTAGATGGTATGTTTGGTCTTATTAATAAGTCAGGAGAACAAATCGTAGAGCCTATTTACACAGAAATGGGAGATTTTGTCGAAGGTTTTTCTACTGTAATTAATGATGAAGGACTATCTGGAATTATTGATACAACAGGTAAAGAAGTGCTACCACTTAAATATGACTTTGTTGATATATTTAAAGAAGATTTAGCGGCTGTTCTTACAGGTGATAAATGGGGATTTGTAGATAAAAAAGGAAAGCTAGTTATTCCTGCAACTTTTCAAGACGCATCAAGATTTTACAATGGATATGCTGTTATTGTGAATGAAGAGGGGCATGTCGGATTTATTAATAAAACAGGAAAAGTTATTAAACAGACAAAATTATATCTTCAAACTGAAATAGCATATGAAGAGTTCGCTTTTGAAGAAGGATTTGTTTGGCTACGTGATGATAAAGATAGACTAGGCTTTTACAGCTTGAGTGGTAAAGAAATATTAAAACCTACTTATGATAGTGCAGTTACAGAATTTTATGCTGATCCTGAATCTGACGTTTCTACTTATTACTTCGAGGAAGGTTTAACGGTTGTTAGTAAAGATTTGAAACGTGTTATCGTAGATACAAAGGGGAAAGTAGTTGCAAAGCTACCGCAATACGATGGGTTGCAAGGTTTTATCCCTTATAATGTTTCTGAAGGGACTATAAATGTTGGGTACGGCGAAGAAGAACCTACGGATTTTGGAGTAATAAATAAAAACGGAAAGCAAATATCTTTTGGCAAATATAATACTTACGGTGGTATTAAAGAAGGTTTAGTTATTGTTGAAAACAACGATAAATTTGGTTTTGCTGATAAAAACGGTAAAATTGTTATTAAAGCACAATATGATGACGTTTGGACTTTTAAAAATGGTCTAGCATGGGTGCAAAAGGGTAAAAAGTGGGCAATTATCGACAAAAAGGGTAAAATCGTCATTGATTTTAAATATGAATCCCCTGGAGAATATAATTATTTTGATAAAGATATTTTCATTAACGGGTTAGCATTCGTTGGAAATAATGACGGATACGGATTAATCGATCGTAATGGTAAAGAAGTTTTAGCGCTAGAGTACATGATCGTAGGAGCGCCTTCTGAAGGATTAGTGCCTGTATCACTAGACGGTGAAAAGTTTGGGTATGTAGCAGTTCCTACAACTAATTAATAAGGTTTGAACGAACATCATCATCAGCCCCAAAATCGTGAGTTTCATAACGTTTAACGGCAAAATAAAAGCATCCTCTATCACTAGAAGGATGCTTTTCGCATTTGTATATGTTAGCCAATCCGACTTATCGCAACTGCTTTGTCCAATTCCAACACCTTACAATCGTCAACTTGCCGCTCGGTATGCGATATTAGCTGATTCCGGCCAAAGAGCTGTTCAAGCTCTTCTCTGCTATGCCATGTCCACCCTGCTGTTGTTGCAAGATAAGATACATAGCTGTCATTGTACAGCAATACTAGTCTCTTACTAATTCGATGTAACTCCTTAAGCATAATACTAATAAGTGGTTCACTAAACATTCTGAAGTAATCCGTTACTACGATTACATCAAAATGTTTAGACGGATACAGCGTATCTAGACCTAATAGATAAAGAAACTCTTTATCTGGCCAAGTGCATTGGTAACGGTTAATCAGCCGCTTATTTTGCAGAAATACATGAGTAACATTTAACGCAGTTAACATCGCATGACTGTCTGCACCAAGTACTACTGATCGTCCTGCTCCCTGTAAATATTCAGTATTAAGAAGCTCAATTACATTACTAGAATAAACAGGAACATAATAATGAACCAACAGCCGATTAAACTTAGCTATAATTTGATCAAAATGCATATCTGCAGAATACGAGTACAACTCGGTATCGAAGGTTCGTTCTTTCATATGCATTTTTTTGCGGTTTATGAAGCTGGACTTTATTTTCTGGTCGATATTGTCGTCGGAAGCATGTGGTAAATGCAATGTGTAAATATCAGAAGTTGCAAACATTGAAGCACCATGTTTGTGCAATTGGTAGCTGAAATCGGTATCCTCTGCCCCCCACCCTTTGAGCGTCTCATCGAATCCGCCCGTTTGGAGAACGATATCACGTGATGCGCTAACTGCTCCGCCCCATCCCATCGTCCAAGGTACATCCATCTTGCCCAGATCATTTTCTACCAGTTCGAAATGTGACGTCCGCATATCTTCCCAGCCTGGATGATATTTAAGCTGCTCACATATTGCCGTAAGGTTAGTTGGATTTAATCCTTCGATCACGGACAGATCCTCTTGATTCGGATCTGTGAATGCTCCCAATATATAATGGTATAAAACCATATTGTCGCTTACGCCAATCCGGTTGACGACTCGTTCAACAAAAAAGTCAGGAATAACGATGCCGCAGTCAAGAAAAACAACGATGTTGCCTGCGCTCTCGCGAATTCCTGTATTTCGAGTACGAGAGCGACAAGAATGTTTATCTCGCTCAAGACGTACATATTTAAGATTCACAATTTGATCATTATAGGAATCAACAATCACCTTTAGCGGCTCAGTCGAACCATCATCAACGACGATGACTTCTAGTGAAATGTTAGTAGAGATTTGTTTGGCGATAAAATATAATGAACGCTCCAACTGCTCCATTTTGTTATACACAGGAATAATGATTGATACGTCCACCTTGCACCTACCTTTCTTGCTACGTTTGAACTTGCCCAAGCTCCTCAATTAGTTGCGTAATTGCACGTTGCTCATCGATCTGCAAGTCTTGAAGCGAATCGCCGAGAGTATGCAATATTTGTCTGTTGTCACTCATAAAGCTTTTAAGAATTAAATTCCGCTGGGTATAAGCCTTCTTTTCCAGTCTCTGAAACTCCGCTAATAGCGGAGTCTCGGGACTTAAATGACCTAGTTTCTGTAAATATTGAACTCTTGCAACCATCATTTTTTTGTGCTCCCATAGGATATGAAACGGTCTCACATCGAAGTTTTGAACCCCTTCAATGATTCGAGCTATATATTGTTGCAACTTAGGGTATATGGCTACACCGAAGACGCCTTCGACTGGTTGCTGCTGAAGCTTGAGCCGATCTGTTGAGTTTCTACTTTCCAAATAATCGTGCAGAACTTCAATTATTAATGATAGATCAAAATCAAATTTAGCTAGCCCAGCACCATATTTGCTACCTTCATAGTCCGCAGGCACAAGTCTTCCGAGTGAGCTAATTAGCGATTGAGAGTTTTTAGTCACTGCCGAAGAAGCTTGCTCAAATTGTTCAAAAGTTATTTCCTGCATAGAAAACTGGCGATTTTTATCAAAGTTCGCTACATGATATATTTGTCGATCCAAGTCGTATCCGTAAATAAAAATATCATGAACAAAGTGATGTTGCTGATAAACAATTGTATTGTGAATGTAATACTCATCCACATACGTAACGATATAGTAATTGCGCTCTAGTTGAGCAATGAGATAACGATGAATATCCACTCCCAGCTGATTAAGTAGCCTTTTATCGCTATTTCGATATTCAAGCCACGGCACGTTGCGATAAGCAATCATTAAATCCGGGTAGAAATCTAATCGGTATTCACCAAAGTCATTTAAATAGTGCTTGGACATATACAATTGAATATAACTGCTATGAATCCACGGTTGTGCATATTCATGCGGTTGAAGTATGCCTAATACATAAGCATGACCTAGAAAGCCATACACCTGAGGCATTTCAAATGGCAGCTTAACGCTTCTTTTAGTTGTATCCGCCAGCGCTAATTCCATTTCTAAGATGTTCATACGACCAACCTCCATTCTTCATAGTTGCAGTGCTAGCGATTAATAGGACTCTGGATCAGCAAACATACGTGTGCAGCGATTGCACATCATTAGATTGGTTGTTTTCAGATAATCGCGGAACTTCGTTACACGTTCACCTTCCCACATCTCTTTAAATGTATTCTCGTATATATTTCCATACTTAAAGTCTGGTAGATCAACACATGGATACACATCACCTGTACGACGTATAACCATCTCATGCCACGGTGCAACACACTTGGAACGGCCGAAGACATTTTCAATGTCAGTATAATATTCGTGTATGTCTACATAATGAGAGGAATCAATACCTTCCGATTCCCAAAGCTCTTCCAGCTCTTTTTTCAAAAGCTTCGTGTCCATTTGTATCTCATCTTCTGCGAACCCTTGCCATGCTGGTGATACATCACAATCCAAATCATGTTTCATCTGTGTTGCATATGCCTTGCCTCGTTCTGGTGTTGTGAATAGCAAAGGTGCTAGATTGATAGACAAGTCACGGCGCTTCGCCCATGGATTACGAGAGTCGTGCAGCATAACCGTAGAGTCTGGAAATCGTTCACGAAGTGAACTCATAAACTGTTTAATGCTGAGATAGTTTGTTGGAGATAACACCATCGTTATATTAATAAATGGGAACATTTTTTTGCGTCTGCGCTTTTCCGCGATAAGTGCATCGATATTTTCGCAAATCGTCTTAAAACTGCCTTTGCCGCGAATCGCATCATGGTACTCTTCAGGCCCATCGATAGAAATGTTCATCGCAACGATATTTTCCATTATGAACTCAACACGATTTTTAATTAATGAACCATTGGTCAGTAGGAAAATTTTCGCTTTACGTTTCCGAAGATGCTCGACCAGTTCAGTAAAGTGCTTGTACAACATAGGTTCACCGCCGGTAATAATAACCCCAAGGTTTTTATTAACTGCGGTAACATCATCTAGAAAATTTTTCAGTACATTGATATCAAGTTGTTCACGGATCGCACGTTGCGGCTCTTTAAGCGCCCAGCCTGTTTCACCCCATATATGGCAAAAGCTGCACCGATAATTACATAGCTCTGACGGGTATAACGTAAGCTGTTTTATCTCTGGCACTAAATTCTTTACATGCTCCTCTAAAGCGGTTCCTCCGAGTTTGCCTGCTTTTGTTAGCATAATGTCATCCTCCTTTTATTTTTATTCGCCTTGGTTCAAGTTTATATAGCTCAAAATCTGGTTGATTGTGCTGAAGTTGCGGAAATCGAGATCCTCGTCGTTCCATGAGACGCCAAACTCCATCTCAGTCGCGATGACTAACTTAATAAAAGTTAATGAATTTATTCCTAATGCAGACAGATCCTCGTCTGGGCCATATTGATCCAGCATGTTAGGATCATCAACATTATCCTTCAGTAGCTCTATTACTCTCATTCTTAGCTCGTCCTTTGTTTCGATTGTCATCATTATTCCTCCTATTTATTGTGAATTAAAGTTAATTGAAGCTGTTCGATTAATCGGGATAAAAAGTGCTGCTCGGCTGCCATTAGCCGTTCTAATCTCTCATGAATAGCTTTGATTCTGTCCATCTGATAGATAGGCATATATAAAAAGCGAACCGTTCCTTTACGAATCGTTTCCCAATGCTCCACACATTCGCGATGAAGGACAAGCAGCTCTGCGTCAGCTCCATAAAGAGCTGTTAAGCGATACCCTTCAACATGTTTGGCGTTCAAAATCTGATTTAACGTCTCGACTAATGCTTGAACTTGATCCTTAAAAGTTACCTCGATTGAGCTGGTTTGTTTGAACCACGCTACAAACTGTTGAAGCACTGCCATACTTTCATTTAATCGCTTACGGTTATAGAGGACATTGCTTGCAAATAATCCTTGAAGTTCTATTAAATTGGGTTGCCAGCGTTCAGCATGACTATTGTGCTCTATGCTGTAATAAGCAACTCTATGCTCCAGCTGTTGATACTCTTCCTGAAAGCCTCGACAAGCACGAATTAGATCGTCATAAGTGATCACGCAAGGTTTATAGGTGAGATTTTCACGTCGATCATGCTCCAAAATATGAAATAATCGATTGCGCTCATCATATCCGTATAGCAGCAATGTATGATCCACATGTTGTTTCATAAATGTGTCGCTTCTGAATGGGATATAATAGCTATCCACCCACACAATAACAGGATGTCCTTGGCAAATACTTTGTACGAACTCACCCGTTATATCCGTATAGCTATATCGAGTTTCTACCGTAAAATGTTGCTCTACAAATAGCGTTTCAAGCGGCTTAATTTCTTCATATTGCAACTCGTACTGCCCCGCATCTTCCGCATCTGTATGTTGAAATACAATTAAATCGTTGATGAGAAAAGGGAGGATGCTCCCGCCAAAATGGTTGACTACAGGAAAAAAGGAATTATAAAAACAATTTCGATAATACAAATCGTTAAATGGCTCGATATCGGGCAGTAGTAACGTTTCCGAACGATTAGATGGAATACAGTCATTTATCTCTGTTTGCAATTTGATTTTATCCTGCTCACTAGTAACGGCGGTTTGATAGATTCCGATCTGCCCTGTATCAGCTTCCTCTTCTGGCTCTACTTCTGTAGCTCGGTCACTAGACCGTCCCTCTAAATAAGCTGTTGCTTCACGAATCGTCGGGTAGCGATAAAGCAGATCTGAGCCAAACTGGATGCCCCTTTGTTCTAACTCAACCTCCAACCGAATCGCAGTAATTGAGTTGCCGCCAAGTTCGAAAAAGTCATCATCCAGGTCGAATTCTTGAACACCAAGTAGCTGCTCCCATAATTCAGCCATCTGTATTTCTAATGAAGAATAATGACCATCTGCTTTCCCTTTTAGTCTAGGTGTACGTTCTAATAATGTAGTGGTGGTAGAAGAAGATGGGGTCTGGGTTTCTTTCGTGTAATCATTATGACTAATAATTTGGGGCAAAGCTTGATACGTATCAGCAGCTGGATCTATCCAGCATCTCGATGCTTCAAAGGGGTATACAGGGATATGCAGCTTCGAGCGAATTTGTCCCTCGTATAGATTGTCCCAATCTACTTCCGCACCTTGTACAACAAGTTCAGCCAACTGCTCAAGGCTATCGCGATCCAGCATTCCAGTCGTAGAAATAGCCTGTTGTATAAGTTCCTCTGCTGCAATACTTCGAGCTTTCAGCTCATCTGACGTCCATTCACCTCTCTTTCGTTCAGCTCTTCGGCTACTTGCTACTCGATGTTCGTCGTAATAAATCCCTCTCCTCATCATGTTGTCTAATCCATTCTCAACCACCCATTGCAGTTGTCTCAGAAGGTAAGAGGTGCTATTCGCGATAATGGCTATTCTGAAGTTATCATGCCCTCTCCCCGTATTTGCTGTGTAACAGAGATCGTAAAAGCTCTCTTCAAAGAGTGGCAACCGAGTGACATAAGTTTGTATGAGTCGCTCCAACGACGACTTGCTCTTCGCTGACAAAATGATCAATTGATCATTGCCAGTATAGTCAGAATGGACTGCTTCAGTCGCTCTAGGCGGTGCTTCCTCTAGTACGAGATGACAGTTTGTACCACTGAATCCAAATGAGCTTACACCACCTCTTCGCGGATGTCCCTCTTCTACCACCCACTCTTCCAGTCGATCATTCACATAAATCGGTGAGCTCTCGAAGGGGATATTCCGATTTGGCCTCATAAAATGTAGCGTTGGCGGCAGCTTTTTATATTTGAGTGCAGCTATTACTTTCGCGAGCCCAGCTACACCAGAGGCTGCATCTAGATGCCCAATGTTCGTTTTAACGGAACCAATCGCGCAAAACTGTCTACGATTCGTATAGCTGCGAAACGCCCTTCGTATACCGTCAGTCTCTATTGGATCTCCGAGCTTAGTTCCTGTACCATGGGCTTCGATGTAGCCAATCGTCTCCGGGTCAATTCTCGCATCCTGCCATGCCCGAATGAGCAATTTCTCTTGGGAAGCTGCATTTGGAGCCGTCAGGCCAACCGACGTGCCGTCTTGGTTCGTCGCACTGCCTCGAATAACAGCATGGATTGGGTCTCGATCTCGAATCGCTTGACTCAGCGGCTTGAGTAGCAGTGCAACTGTCCCTTCCCCCCACACCGTACCATCTGAACTATCGTCAAATGCACTCGTTTGGCGATTCGAAGATTCGATGCCAATCTCGAACAATCCGTCTACAGGCATCAAACAAACCTTTACCCCGCCTGCAATTGCCATTTCACACTCATCGTTCCGCAAAGCCATACAAGCGAGATGTACCGCCACCAATGAGGATGAGCATGCTGTATCAACTAGCAGGGCAGGACCTTGCAAATCGAGCAAATAAGCAATCCGTCCAGCCATAATGGAAGGTGTGTTCCCTGCACTTGCCATCGGAATATTGGATGGCTGGTTTTTTGTTATATATTGACCATAGACAGGCCAATCCGCATATCCGATATAAACGCCTGTTTTACTCCCCTGAATACGTTTGCCACCATACCCCGCATCCTCAATAGCTTCCCAAGCAGATTGCAAAAACAATCGCTGATTTGGGTCCATTAAGGCCGCTTCCTTCGGTGATAGATTAAAAAATGTGTAATCAAACTTATCTACATCTTGTAAATATCCTCCATAGCTATAACGGATGTTCTCCTCACTAAGTTGAGTGAACGATCGAATAAATCCTGCACTATCCTGTTGCCTTGTTGCAGGAAACGGACCGATTAAATCTCGACCTTGCTCGATATTATCCCAAAATTGCTCCAAGTTGCTCGCACCTGGCATTTTGAGCGAAAGTCCGATTATAGCTATATCCTTCGACATAGAAGTGGGTTCCTTCTTTATCGTTCGAAGCAGCTGCAATGCCGCATCTTTGTCTATCCTGCCTGCAGTCACTTGCTCAAATATTTGGCTCACTAGATTATCCATTTGCTACCTCCAGCTCGCGAAATAGATCAACTGCATCATCGATCGATAATTCGCCTTGCTCCATTCGACCAAACAACGCTAGAATCGAATCGTTAAATGAATCAGCTTCAATCGACTCACGTTTTGGCTCAGCTTTGTCAACTCTACTGGTAATAACAGAATAAAGATGGCTAGTTATTCGTGTTATTGTCGGATAGGAGAACAGATCGGCAATTGTTGTTAAATCAGGAAAACACTCGTCGACATAATGATGCACTTTTACAATGAGTATCGAATCCCCTCCTATCTCGAAGAAATTGGCGTTTATGTCGAGTTCCTCATACCCAAGCACCAATTTCCATGCTTCTGTTACCGCTTGTTCAATTTCGCTATACGTTTTCGGCGCTGCAAGCGACTTACCATTTACCGCTTTCGTTTGTCTGGTAGTTGCAATGTTAGACTGAACGTTATTTGCATGTGACGACAGTGCCAACGCCTGCCCAACCTGTTCAGATTGTCGGAATGGCAACATCTCTCCTAGAGCGAACAAACTGCTCTTACGATTCCATTTCCCGACAATTGCTTGCTGTATTGGTGTAGCTTCAGCCCCAGAAAGCAGTTCTCGAAAAGCCTTTATTCCATGCTCGGCAGGCATCAAACAGAACATCTCCTTAGACTCATCAAAGTCTGCATCCCCAGCAACACCCAACTGTTCCCAAGCAGGCCAGTTGATCGTCAGCGTTCGTAAGCCAAGTCGATTCCGATAGGCTGTATATCCATCCAAGTATGCATTGCCTGCTGTATATGGACCTGAGCCGATCCCGCCTACCAACGTTATTGCTGATGAAAATAAAACGAAGAAATCTGGTTTATCTTGCCGTGTTAGATGATCCAAGAGCCAAGTGCCTGTCACCTTCGATGCAATTACAGCTTGAAGCTCCTCTGCTGACAAGCGGCTCAACAGGTTCCCTTCAGCAATGCCAGCAGCATGGACGATACCCGCAATCCGCCCATATCGTTGCCGCAACTCAGTAATCGCCTCGCTTAGCTGTTCTTTATTGGCCGCATCAGTACGGATTAGCTCCACCGTAGCACCTGCCGCTTCAATAGCGCGAATGGCTCGAAGCTTTTGAACTAATCTGTCGTCTTCATTCCTCAGCTCGATTTCAGACCACTGTTCACGTTGCGGCAAAACATTCCTGCCTATTAAGGCGATGTTTATTGACCCATTTGCTTCTTTTGCAAGATGCTCAGCGATAAGCAATCCAATGTTGCCTAGACCGCCTGTAATTACATATATACCTTCAGAATCGAGATTCATAAGATGGCTATTGGCTGATTGTTCTTCAACATCCAGTACGTCAACTCGTTCTACGAAACGTTTCCCGTCACGATAAGCACTCCAATAATCGTTAGATTCATATTGGAGTTCCGACCATATGGACTCCACCGAATCTGATGAATCGTCGAGATCGATCCAGCGAATACGTATATGCGGATTCTCCCAACCAATTGCCTTACTTAATCCGATCATAGCGAATTGCTCAGGCAGCACTCTTGCTTGATCAGCGATCACTTCGTCCGCATAGGCAGATACAATCGTTATCTCTAACGGATCATTATTAGCTCGACGTGTTAAAGCGTGTGTCAGACGATAAAATCTATAAATCGACCTTTCAATACTTAATTCATGCTCCGGAAAGGTTTCCGCTTCTGCTCGCATTGATGTATAACGTAGATCAACGACCCCATTAATCGACACATGAGCTAAATCGAGCAATAACCGCTCATAATCATGCAGCTCATCTTGAATGACAAACGCTGACTCATTCACTTGTTCGTAACGCTCGCCCATAACAACTTCTATAACCTCAACATTAGTTGCCTTCCATCTACTGACTAACTGACTGCCAACATGCTGGTCATCATGAAAAATGAGAATAGACTGTCGGCCCCGATTTCTTCGGGTGCCGCTCGTTAACGGTTCATGACCCCATATTCGCTGATGGTAAAAGCTGCTGCAATCATTCCCTCGTAGTCCTTTAAACTCATTCACGAGATCATCTTTCGTCATTTCTTGTTGAGGATTGACCGCCAGGTTTGTGCCCGTCAACTTCACCCAACAACGATATCTATCGAATGGATATGTTGGGCAACTGACACGTTTTCTTCGCTCTTGTCGATATATTCGATCCCAATTGTAAGTAGCTCCCTGCGCATACAACTTGCCTAACTCACCACAGAGTTGCCTATCTCGTTTGTCGGATTGCACATAGGAGGTTAGCACAGCCTCGGCGGTAGAACGTATTACCTCTTGCTGAGAGCTAAAGCGATCTATTATTTCTGCGTGTAAATAATTGAACTTCTCGTCATCCGATCGATTCAGGTAAGCCGTAAAACCTATCGTTGTAAAGCGTCTAAGCTCATCCAAAACTTCGTCTACACTCTTTGCTGCAATTGCTATTCGGTATCGGTAATGGTCTCGGCCCGTACTTAATGTAAAGCACACATCGCCAAATTCAACTGTAGAATTGTGCTCAATAAATGCAATACTTGAATCCACATAAGCTTGTAATGCTGACTCTGACTGTGCTGACAATACAAACAATCGATACTCACCGTTATTGCTCTTAGATAATGTGCTGGTTTCTGGAGCCTCCTCCAAAATAACGTGACAGTTCGTACCGCTTATACCAAAGGAGCTAACACCACATCTGCGGGGATGCGCGCCTTCCTCCCATTCCATCAATCTGTCGCTTACATAAAGGGGTGACTCTGCAAAATCGATTACTCGATTTGGTCTATCAAAATGCAGCGTCGGATAGATACACTTATGCTTCAGCGATAACACAGCTTTGAGCAAACCCGCGATACCTGCTGTATTGTCTAAATGTCCGATATTGCTCTTGAGAGCTCCGATTGCACAAAACTGACGTTTATCTGTAAATTGCCGAAACGCTCGCTTTAGCCCTTCTACTTCGATGGGGTCTCCAAGCTTAGTAGCTGTTCCATGTGTCTCGATATAGCCTATCGTCTCAGGGTCTATATCCGCCCGATTCCATGCGTCAACAATAACAGCCTCTTGCGCTTCCACGTTTGGAGCTGTTATTCCGACTGAGCCGCCATCTTGATTCATTGCACTAGACTTGATGACCGCATAAATGTTGTCACGTGCTTCTAATGCTTGATCCAGCGGTTTCAGCATCATTGCGACGACACCTTCGCCTGTTCCAGTGCCGTCTGCTCGATCATCGAACGTTCGTGCCCGTGAAGTAGATGATTCAATTCCAACCTCAAATTCCCGAACTGGAATAAGATGAAGCTGAATTCCACCTACAATTGCGGAGTCACACTCGCCATTGCGAATAGCTTGGCAAGCCAGATGGACAGCTACAAGGGACGAGGAGCATGTTGTATCAACAAGCAAACTAGGCCCTCTTAAATCCATTAGATAGGACAATCGGCTAGCGATGATCGGACGTATGTTACCAGCTAATGACATCGATACAGCATCTGGCTCAACTTTACGGATCAACTTCAAATAGTCCCCATCTGATCCGTAACCGACATAAACGCCTGTCCGACTCCCTCGTAGTTTCCCTCCACCGTAACCAGCATCTTCGATCGTACGCCATGCAGTCTCTAGAAATATCCGCTGATTTGGATCAAGCAAGCTCGCTTCTCTCGGTGACAACTTAAAAAAGGGATAGTCAAACTTGTCGATCTCATCGAGATATGCAGCTTCGCCATAAGCTAAACCTTCAGGATCTGTACCGATCCCCTTGAAATAAGTGTCCGTATCCCGCTTCCGCATGTGAGGGATTGGCCTCACACAATCTTTTCCCATTTGCAGGTTTGTGACGAATTGGTCTAACGTATCAGCAAGCGGAAGCTTTACCGCTATTCCGATTATTGCAATATCTCCGCCGGATGTACGATCAAAAGAGACATCTTCAAGCTCGGCAGCTGGCCCCCGATTCAACTTGATTGATTTAAAATCCACCCCTTCACCTCCATACTTAATCGGGCTTGTTATAAACTAAGCACTTGCATAGGCTGGAAATAACGCTGTTGTTCCCGTTTGCTTCAGAATGTCGGCAAATCGTTCTTGCAGCTCCGTTTGGGGTACTTTTTTCGTTTCCAACATCCCCTTGAGTAGCTCCAGCGCCTCCTGCATCTGCGCTTCAGTTGGTGGAGCCCCTGTCACGTCTAACTGTTCTTGCAGCCGTTGTATTTGTCTGTAAGGGATAACAAAACCTTGCTCATACTCTTCCAAATCCCAATTTCGATTGCGTGTACATACAGCCGCCGCTAGACATTTGGTTACAACGTTGTTTGTCACTTGCTTGCGGAGCTGCGTAAGTTTATCGGCTGCCAGTTCATTTCGAAGGAAATCGAGCTCTGCTGCTTTTTCATAGGGATAACAGGTAATTGAAGCTGCATCTACCTTCATAAACTGCGTCAAAACTTGCTTGGCCCCTAGCTCCACAGCGACTGAAACTCCTTCACTGTGCAACAACTTCATACTGTCATCCCAACGAACTGGGGCAGTTAGCTGCTGCGTTAAGTAACTAACAACGTGTTCAGGGGATTCATAAGCTTTACCCGTAACATTCGATAGTACCGGCCACTTGAACGAAGTATATGAATAGGCAGCAAGCTCCTCTTGAAACTGAATGGCTGCAGAGTTCATCAGCGGGCTATGAAATGGTGCGCTCACTTTAAGAAACGCGATACGAGCTCCAATCAACTCCAGTTCACGAGCTGCATCTTCAACAGCTGAACGATGTCCGGAGATGACTAGCTGCTCCGAGGAGTTATAATTGGAGATTACAACTGTCCGCTCCTCCGAAGTTGATGCTCGTACACATGCCTCTTCTACACGATTCCGATTGCTGCCGATAATGGCACACATCGCGCCGACCCCTTCGGCAGCAGCTTGTTGCATAAGCTGACCTCTACTTCTAACAAGTCGCAGCGCATCAGCAAACGACATCACTCCTGCACAAGTAAGTGCAGAGAACTCACCAAGGCTATGTCCTGCCATATAGGCAGGTTCAACACCAATTTCCTCCATATATACACGAAACGCAGCAACACTAACGGTAAGCAGAGCAGGCTGCGCGTTCTCCGTACGAGTTAACTCTTCGGGACTACCATTTGCAATAAGCTGCTGCAGATTGAACCCTAACACTTCATCAGCTTCAGCAAATACCACTCGTGCTGTTGATGATCGTTCAAGCAGTTCCTTGCCCATCCCAATATATTGCGAACCTTGACCCGGAAATAGAAGCGCTAGCTTTCTCATCCACGAACTCCTCTCACGACATCATGATACTTGCAGTCAATTGACGCAGCAGATCAATATATCCGCTCGCCAACGTATGAATGGCATCCTTTTTCATTCGCTTGTCATTAAATTTGATCGATATAGACAACTTATTTTCATCAGTCTGTTCCTCTACGCCCCAAGCGATATCATATACTTGTAGCAATGCTGCATCGATTTCGATATCTTGATTGCGATAGAGCAATGGCAGCACATCGTTTTCTCCTTTTATAAGCTTAGATGAGAGAATATGATCGATAGGATAGACGTATTTGTTTCCGCTCTTGCGTGCCTGATGTACGAATTGAAACAACCCTTCAAATCCATTAATGACATTCATATTCACTAACAGAGGGGATACCTGATCTCCTCCCTCTACCAAACATTGAATCGCCACATCAGGTTTGCCATTCCACTCACTAATGAGATACACCATCATGCCTGACAGAACATCAAACCATTCGACTTTGGCACTTTCAGCATATTCAATAATGGATGCAAGCAGATTAGTTTGAAGATGAAACCTGACAACTCCTACTCCACTACCGTTCATCTGACGATGAAAAAATGTCGCTGGCAACTGTTGATAGTTACCCCATACAGCTCCATCATCATTCTCTTTATAGCTTTGCTTTTCGTCTACCCACTGAGCTAATCTAGCAATTGTCGTATAGGAGAAGAGATCTACAATTTGGATACCCCATGCATATTCCTTCTCGAGCTTGGCATGCAGCTGCATAAGTAAGATCGAATTACCGCCTAGGTCAAAAAAATGTTCTTGCAACCCGACATCATCCACCTTCAGTACGTCTTTCCATACACGAACAATTTTTTTCTCCGTCTCGCTTGCCTCACTGTCTGTTATCATAGCTCGTACATCACTAGCTAACCTATTCGAAACCTGCAATAACGCTTTGCGATCTAACTTTCCATTAGCTGTCATAGGAACGGAATCGATGTGATAGAAAGAATTCGGAATCATATATGCTGGTAAACTTAGGGCTAACTCATTACGAAGCTCATTAGCTGTTACATCACGATTCGTCTTCACATACGCAGCTAACGACATCATGCCATGTTCATATTCGTGTGCAAGCACACTCGCTTCATCAATCGCTGCTAAGCTGAGCAAACGATACTCGATATCACCGGGCTCCACTCTGTATCCTCGAATTTTCACTTGCTGATCATTTCTGCCAACATATTGCAAGCTTCCATCTAGCATCCATAATCCGATATCTCCCGTTCGATACATTCGCTCCTCCGTATAATATGGATCTATGGAGAAGCTTTGCGCTGTAAGCTCGGGTCTGTTCAAATAACCTCGGGCGACACCTGCTCCCGCGATACAAATCTCCCCCGGAACACCAATTGGAAGAGGATGTCCATACGGGTCAAGGACATACACGCGATAGTTTAATATGGGCTTGCCTATCGGTATACTGCCGCGTACAGCGTTTGTAGCTGAGCATCTATGATACGTACCACAAACTGTCGCTTCAGTTGGTCCATACGTATTGTAGACATCCGCTTTTTCTAGTAATGCCGACATATATTCAGTCTTCAAAACGTCGCCGCCGCTAATAAAAATTCTGACGCTGTCCATCCCTGACTGTTTGTTCAGCTCATTCAAGAGTAGCGGAGAAACGGATACGATCGTCACCTGATGTCTGTCGATCAGCTCTACTAACCTAGGCATGTCTATCACATCTGTTTTGCGAGCAATAACAACCTGACCTCCAGCTAGCAACACGGGATATACTTCCTCTACAAATTGGTCAAAGGAAGGAGAAGCCTGCTGCAAAAAGGTATCGTCTTTGCTCAAGCGGAACTCATGCTGAAATGCATCCACATAAGCTAATAGATTGCGATGCTCAACAACTACCCCTTTTGGCGTGCCGGTCGAGCCTGATGTGTATAGAATATAAGCCGTATCATTAGACTTGTTAATAGAAGGCTGGTTGCCAGCATCATTTATTTGAACTTCATTGTCAGCTTCATCACCTATTACGCTCGTATCAAACAGCGATTGATGTGTAGCCAAACTCACAATTGTTCCATTAAATGCGATAGCTTCTGGCAAATCATAATCAGTTGTAACTAAAATCCTCGCCTCGCAATCTTGCAACATCTGATTAATCCGACCTGGAGCGTAATCATAATCGATAGGTACATAAGCAGCACCCGTCTTAAGTACAGCCAGCATCGTAATTAAAAGTTGCTCCGATCGATCTAGCCAGATCGCTAGAGGCTCATCAGCACAAACACCCAGCGCCCTAATCCGATGTGCCAACCGATTGGCGGCTCCATTAATTTCGCTATACGTATAGCTCCGTTCATCACATATAACTGCAACACGATCAGGTGTTTGCTCGACCTGTTGCTCGAATCGGCTATGCACCGTGTCTAGCTCTTGGTTTTCGGGCATTTGTACAGGCGACAGCCTATCATTAAACGAGTATAGGAGCCGTTCATGCTCATCCGTTGTTAACAGCTTAATCTCGCTGATCATTAGCTCCGCATTACTACACATCTGACTAATAATTTCCCTATAATGATTAGCTAACCTCGATACCATTGGTTCGGAGAAGCTGCTTGCGTCGTAAGCAAACTCAAGCTCAAGCTCACCATCTCTTCTCATCTGGACGCCTATCGTCATCCCATAGTGCGTGTCTTCTACCATCGTATAACGATCGATTCGCAGCGCACCCGTTTGACCAATGTTGGTATCCAGCGGATAGTTTTCGATAACCATTATCGTGTTAAATAATGATCCATACTGGTCAGCTCCACTATAGGAGCTAATATCCACTAACGGTGTCAGCTCATAATCTACTCGTCGCTTTAATTGTTCATTAACAGCGTTAACGAGCTCGCTCACTCCATCATCGGACTTCCAGCACATACGAAGTGGAATCGTATTAATAAACAACCCGATCATCTCTTCAATTCCCGCGAGTTCGGGCGTTCTACCTGATACGGTTGTGCCAAACAACACATCATCTGACCTACAATAACGACCAATCAAAATTCCCCAAGCCGTATACAAGAAAGCAGCTAACGTAACCTCATGTTGTTGTACATACCGATTGATTTCCGCTGCCGCTATTGTAGGAATGGTTATCGTGTGGCGAGCACCTTTACCTTCGTGGGCCCGCTCCAGTTGCGACTCTAACGCTTCAGTCAGCAAGGTGCGCTCCTGCCACCCCGTAAACTCCTGCTTCCAATATTGTTGCTGCAACCCTTTGTTTTGGCGCTGCTGCAACTGCACAAATTGTTTAAAAGGTGTTTTAATACCATCCTTCAACGGTAACGATGAACCTTCCGAGATTGCTTCATAAGCTTGCATAAACTCTTTAAGCAGAACCCCATTGCTCCAGCCGTCAAATAAAATATGATGCCAAGTAATGACCATCTCGCTTGTCTCGTCGTTTAGCAGACATAACATAATCCGAAATGGCGCCGTTGCAAGATCTAGCTCCTTCCAACGGTCTTGCTCTTTTAGACTGGAAACTAATTCCTCTGCTTGCTCGATAGCATGATCGGAATAATCATAAACGGCAATTGGCACTTCACGATTTCTCAATACAATCTGGACAGGCTTCTCAAGCTTCTCCCATCGATAGACCAATCGTAGAACATCATTGGCTCGAACGACGGTCTGCCAAGCCTGCTTAAATGTTTGAGCGGAGCAATTCCCTAATAATCGAGCAGAAAATTGCTCCTTATAAAAATGTTTATCCTTGTCACTCCTATAATGAAATAACAAGCCTTCTTGCAATGGCGTTAATGCGACAATATCTTCTACATTTTCCTTGTCCAATTTGTTTGAAAGGCTCTCTCTCATATAGCTCCATCCTCTCAGGCAGTTCACTAAACAGTCTTGGCCCTACTATGAATAAACGTGACTGCTGTTCGACTCGTTTTGCACCACTTCCACAACTTGACCAAGCTCCATCTTAATCACTTGATCCGCCGTATGGAAATATCGATCATCATGGGTAATCGCAATAACACATTTCCCTCTCTGCTTCAGCTCAGGCAACAATGTATCGTAGAAGAATGCACGATATTCCGGATCTTGATCTGCTGCCCACTCATCAAATAAACAGATTGGCCGATCCTCCAAATAACTAATTAACAATGCAAGCCGCTTTCGTTGACCTGTCGACAGCTTCCTTGTATTTAAAGAACCGTCACGAATCTCAACTTTATCCTGTAGATGAAGTACATTCAGATAATGAGCAATCTCCGCTTGCTTAGATGAATAGGGAACACCGTATAACTTCTCAAACAAATAAAAATCGCTGAATATCGCTGAAAAATGTCCACTTAATTCACTCATATGAATGGACTGACCGTTTATCGTAATGCCACCGTGTACAGGTTCGTATAGACCGGTTATCAGCTTTGCTAAAGTCGATTTCCCGCTACCATTGCCACCCGTAATAAAAGTAATTTGGCCTGATCGGAATGAACAATCGATAGGACCTACAGCAAATTTCTCACCCTCACTATTTCCGTAGTGATATTCAACCGACTTCAGTTTTAGATCCATCGAATCAGACGCTTCCACACTCGTTGCGACTTGCTTCTGCGCTTCCTGTATAGAATCTAGTTCTTTTGATAACTCATTAATTCGGTTCCAACTAATTCGCACTCGGAAAATATTTGGAATGGTTCCGAGTATGCCATGTACTGGCCCTGTCATATACAAAAGGACAAACACATAATTGCGCATCGTATTGGTCTTCAGCTCACTAAATAACAATGGGAACAAAAAGACGACTGCGCCGATAACAAATGTAAATAGCAGTTCACCGATTACATTTACATTAGCAAATTTAAGATCGCCGCCGATCCGTTTCTCTCGATACGAATGACAATTTGCCTGCATATCCTGCTGGAAATCAGCACGTTTGTTTTTGTTCAAACTGAGCTCTTTGAATCCACCAGTCAAATCACTAATAAATCTGAAAAATACGTTCTGGATATCACGCATCTGCTCCCAAAGTCGATTCGCCTTCAAACCAACAAAATAATGAATACCCGCAGCGAGCACGATAAAACCTATCGCGACAAGCACCCCCATAAAGCTGATCATGCCCATATAGACAAAACAGCTAATTAACGTAACTAAACTAGTAGCACCCGTAATAACGATGTTCGAAAATCCGCTTATCGTCTCCGTATCATTATTGAGCGAAGCTGGTATTTTACCCTCCTCCACTCCTTCGATCTTCTGATAGGACGTACTTAGTATTTTCCCGAGCAGTTCGACTCGTTTCTCGTACACCATATCGTTAGCAATTCTAACTAATCTAGTACGGACAAGCTTCTGCCCAAAGACATAAATCGCAATTCCGAGTACAAAAAAGACTAGCATACCGCTCTGGAACTTCTGGATATCTCGATTCAGCGTCTCATTAACGATGAATATAATAAGTGCGTTGCCAAAGCCGCTTGCAATGCTAAGCAGTGTTAGTGCAAAAAACGAACGGTCGTCCGATTTCGGGAATACCGTCGTAAACAAGAAATATAGTCCGAATAGCGCTATCGTTGTATATAAGGAAACAACTGTATAGGTAAATATATTGGGCGCCCACACTTGCACGAAAGTCCAGTTCAAATTCCAAAAGAGAGTATCCGGTATTTGATAAAAGCAATAAGCAAGCCCTGCCATAAACGTGGCGTATATCGCGAGTCCCGAAACGGTTGTAGCGTGACGCCCTACATACGTACGAGTACCTTTTATGGTCTGTAAGATTGCCTGCCCCGTCAGCCATAGCACGAGCAGCAGAACAGGTGCAGTTATGAGAAGGGCGACCGACGATATCGTATCGATACTTTTGTACATATCACCCCCAGTTTCGGGAACTTTTTTGCCGATGAGCATGTTCATAATGCCTTGTGCTGTTGTACTTGTGTATGGAGAATTCAGATTGGCAAGTACAGCTACACCGAAACCGTCCGTAGGACGGATGGCAAAATAAGTCGAGAAATTAGGATTCGCTCCAGCATGGGCGAGCATACCCGTTCCTTCTTGATAGACGCTCCAGCCAGCCGCATACGATGAACCATCACTCGCAGGTGCAACGGCACGGTTTGGCTCATGGGATTTCGTTATCCATTTGCTGAATGCTTCTGCTTCTGGATCAGCATTTAGCTGGATTTTCAGCCATTTCGCCACATCCGTTGAATTGGAGATAATGTAACCAGCAGGTGTGTTACCTCTATACATAGGTGCATCGTATACAGCTGGATTTAGCATGCTGAGTTTATAACCAACAGCCATTTCTCCTTGTGCTGCGTCCTCACGGAACATATACGTTTGTTTCAGATTTAATGGGTCCAAAACATTCGACTGTACATATTCCTCATAAGACATTCCTGATACTCCTTGAATAATGAGACCAAGCACATCGTAGTTAATGGTTGCGTATAAATATTTTTCGCCCGGCCTATGATCGAGTTTCTGCCCAATCTGTGTACGAACCGTCGTTTCAAGTGCCAGATCATCCTCTGCAACAGGGATATCCCCGATACTATGAAAAGGCAAACCACTTGTTTGGTATAGAAAATGCTTTAATTGAATATCAGCGGGTTGACCTTCGTAGGTTGTCTTGAACCAAGGAAGATACTTCGTTACTGGATCATCCAGATTAAGTAGCCCACGTTCTTCTAGCTGGATTACTGCTAATGCCGTATAAGCTTTGCTCGTTGAGCCTAGCTCAAACAATGTCTCTGGCCCTACTGGTACATTGCTCTTGGCATCAGCATAACCAAACCCTTTCTGATAGACGGTTTCGCCACCTTTAACTATTACTACTGACATCCCTGGTATTTCAGATTTATCCTTCATATCTTCGATATAGGCATCAATATCGGTTATCTCTGCAGAACCAACCGTTGAAGCCGCTACTGCCAAACTTCCACTCACAGATATAAAAAGAGTGGCTATTAAACAAATGGACAACATTATCCGTTTAAAATTACTCATGACACACCTTCTGCTTCGCAAAATGAATGACCTCATTTACTGCATAATTCAAGCCGCCTGCCGCCTCAAAGGATTGTTTAATACGTCTACAATTATCGAGATAAATTGGATTGGTTTTCACCTGCCGGATCATCTCTCGCAGCTCCTCTGCACTTGGCATTTTATTGCGTATGTAGACTCCAGCACCTGATTGTTCAACCATCAACGCACCCATAAACTCATCGAATACTTGCGGCATAACAACCATCGGTACACAGTTGCATAATGATTCGTAAATGCTATTAGCCCCGCCATGTGTAACAAAGATATCTGCTTTACTTAATAGCTTTAATTGAGGCACATAAGGTCGAACGATAAAGTTAGCAGGAGCAGAATCACATATTGAAGAGTCTGTTTCTATGCCTACTGACATAACCACTTGATAATCCGAATCTCTTAATGCATCAAAGCAAGTTTGATAGAGATCGGACAAGTTATGAAGAATTGTGCCAAACGCAATGTAAATTAACGGCCTGCCGTCTAGTAGCTCATATGGGAAATCTACTGGTTCGTCTCTTGGATAAACCTCATAACCTGCAAACAAGTGGGTATCATCAAAGGTTTCCTCATGAAGCTGAAATTCACGAGATGTAAACAACAGATTTAACCCCTCTTTGCTGCAAAAAATATCATTTATCACATTAATCGATTGTTTCCCATACTTTAGAGCAATTACACGTGCAAGCTTATCAAGCAGTTTACGATATACATCATGCTGACCCTTATGCTTAACATAAAATGGCTCCTCAGAAGCCAGTAGCACATACTCCATAAAAAAAGCAGGGTCCTTTTGCGCCATCTCATCAATAAATGGAAAGTTAGCAAACACGGCGATACCCGGGATATTCAGCCCGATTGCAAGTTCTTTACCCCATAAACAAAAGCTGTCATGGATAATATAATCGGGCTGCAATTGATAGATCTCATCATACAGTGCGTCTACTAAAATTCGGCACTTGTTCATCAGAAAATCTGCAAATACAAGCAATGTTTCAATTCCCGTTCCGTTATGCCGTCCAAAGCTCAGCAGCCCTCGATAGCTACAGAATGAAGCTCCCGTTTGTTCAATCTTTTCGCGAAAAGGATCACTACAATAGTAGATTACCTCTTCTCCCCTCTCGACCAGCTTGCTGATCAATCCAAGCGTGGGATTGACATGCCCATGCAGATCGACACCAAAAAACACTACTCTAGACATTAGGACGACCTCCATTGATACCTCAGATTACAAACGTAAGGTGCAATCGAGTCAACTATAAGCAGTTAGAGAAACAAACTATCAAGCTCTTCCTGTGACAAGGCAACTGTCTCAAAGTCCGAAGGTGTATATTCCATCACTCCTTTGTGAGCACAGTGGTTAATAATTAGCATCAAAGCCTCATTATAGGACTGCATGAATCTAGTAATCGTCGCGTCTTTAAACCGATTTCGACTATATGTGATACTTAAGCGCAAAGATTGATCGACTATCATTGCATTAATGTCCAACAAGGAAGTAAGTTCATTCTCCTTGCTCGTATCTAAGCCGCTACTTCCACTCGCCAATGTGAACCAGCTGTTGTCCCACAGGCCGTCAAAATCACCGAGAAAGTTAAATCGCATTAACTTTCTAGCATCATAATCGGCTACTAATTTCTGTTGTGCCTGTAGTAAGCCAAATCCTATTCCTTGCATAGGTATCGATCGGAGCTGCTCTTTCACCGACTTAATGAGAGAACCTAAAGTTGACTCATCAGACTCGTGAACTGGTTGCAACAACTTTACTGGATAAATGCTTGTAAACCAGCCAACTGTACGAGAAAGATCGACTTCATCACGAAGTTGCTCTCGCCCGTGTGACTCTAACTCCACAACAGCTTCCTTTAAACTAAAACTGCTATAAATTGCACGAGTCAGTACCGCTACTAGTAACTCCAGTGGTTTTGTTCCATACGCCTGGTGGCATTCATAAAGCAACTTGTTCGTCTGCTCAGCTGTAAAGCAATGCTCCATTGTACTCGAGCTCCTTACACTGGCTTCTCCATCTGCATAATCAATAGGGATAGTCGTAAGCCGATTACTAATAGATTGCCAATAATGTTGTTCCTGCTCGGGTAATAGGTAATTCCTCACATGTTGTGACCACATTTGTAGAGATGCTGTTTTGGGCGGAAATGTAACGATTTCACCTCGTGAATGGCTGTTAAGTGCTTCCGCGAAATCTTCTAGCAAAATACGCCACGATACTCCGTCTATAACGAGGTGATGCGCAGTAATAAGCAACCTCTTCCCGTTTCGGCCAAGATCGAATAGACATATTCCGATGAGCAGTGTATTTTGCAGATGGAATTGTGATTTAAACGTTTCGCATAGCTCAACCATCCGTACGTTTTGCGTATGATCATCAGTATCCGCTAACGAGACCGACTGAACGAGTAGCAAACGGTCCCTTTCGTTATGATAGGACAACTCATGTGTCTCTAAATTAACTTGCAAACGCAATCCATCATGATGGTCAACAAGCTGTAGCAGAATTCTTTTTAATACATCCACATCTACTTCTGCTTGTAAGTGAAGCAGTACAGATTGATGGTAATATTCCGGCCTTTTAAGCTGTTGCTGGAAAAACCATGTGGTAATCGGCAGTGGTTCGAGTTTACCCTCACAAAGCCCTTGCGGAGCAACGTTGACAGTCTTTAACAGCTCTACTCGAAGCGCCATCTGTTCGATAATTGGATTTTCCAAAATATCTCTAACCTTGAGTGAAAAACCAACTCTGTTCAGGCGTGATGACACTTGTATCGCTTTAATCGAATCTCCGCCTAAGTTGTAAAAGTGATCATTGACCCCTATTCGATCATTCTGCAAAACTCCACTGATGATTTCTACTAACCGTACTTCCCTGTCAGTCCGAGCCGAGACATATTCAGATTCCCCAGCTGAAGTGGTATCAGGTTCCGGCAACAATACCCGATTAACTTTTCCATTGATCGTAAGCGGGATCTCATCAAGTTCCACAACCATCGATGGCACCATGTAGGATGGCAGCTTCAGAGATAAATGTTGCTTCAGTTCAGCAGTCGTTAGTGGTGATTGCTTCACGATATAAGCGCATAAATATTTCCCGAGATTTTCATGCTCACGGTCAATAACAACCGCGTCTAGTATACCCTCGTGTTGGATGATCACCTTCTCGATCTCCGCTGTTTCAATCCGATAACCTCGTATTTTCACTTGGTGGTCTATACGGCCCCCATATTCAATCTTTCCGTCTGCTAGCCGCTTAGCTAGATCCCCCGTTCGATACATTCGAGTACCAGGGACAAACGGATTATCCAGAAACCTCTCGCGTGTCAACTCTTCACGATGAAGATACCCTCTGGCAACACCGTCTCCTGCTATATAAAGTTCCCCAATAGCCCCTTGCTTCATGGGATTCAGATCTGGATCAAGAATGTATAACATGACGTTATCCGCTGGTACGCCAATAGGTACAGAAGCCCGATCATCCTCATTGCCGTTATATTGATGAATCATACAGCCAACTACCGTTTCAGTCGGGCCGTACTCATTGTAAATTGCTATTTCACCCCCAAAAGTATCGGTAATTTCCTTTGCTAAATTTGTTTTTAAATCCTCACCTCCAACGATAAAATGTTTAACTACTGCATGCTTATAATCTCGTTCTTTAAGTAAAGCCAGATGTGCTGGCGTCAGCTTAATAATGGTAGAAACGTTATCTCGCAAAATACGATACAAAATAAACTCATCGCCGTCGTCCCGATAAACGCAAATACGTCCTCCGCATATTAGCGGTGTAAATATTGATGTGACCGTTAGATCGAACGCTAACGATGAATACAATGGGAATGTTGGAATCTCATCACGAACGTACACCTTCTTCGCCCACCAGATGTAATTCGTCAACCCTCTGTGTTCGATCATCGCGCCTTTTGGACGACCAGTGGAACCTGATGTGTAGATGATATAGGCCAGATCGTGTGGTTCATGGACGTGTGCAAGATTAGATGAATCTAGTCCATCAAGTAAAAGTCCCTGATAGTCCAAAATCTCACCCGAATATCCCACAATGGTCGCATCGGTAAAGTTTGTAAGTACAAGCTCTGTACCTGAATCCTCCAACATATAACGGATCCGTTCATCTGGATATGCTGGATCGATCGGCAAGTATGTGCCGTCTGCCTTCATAACTGCCAAAATAGCTACTACTGCTTCAATGGAATGCTGCATCCATAGCCCGACGATAGACTCGTGTGCAATTCCCTTCTGCTTTAGATATCGTGCTAGTCGATTGGCCTGTTCATTTAATTGACGATAGGTCCACTGTACTCGTTCGTGTACAATTGCAACATCGTCTGGTTTTTGCTCTACTTGATCCTCAAACAATTGCAGTACTGATCGTTCCTTCGGGTACTCAGTATTCGTCTTGTTATAGTCATAAATTTCACGGCTTCTTTCCGCCTCAGTTAGTACTGACAAGCTTTTAATAGTCGCTTGTGGTTTTCCTAACATCTGTTCGATAAAAAGCAACAAATCACCGGATAACTCTTCAATTTGTTCGGCACTATACTTATCAAGTCGGTAGTCGAAATCAAGAGTTAAACCGCCATCTGCTGACCAATGTTTAATGACTAGTTGAAGCTCGTATAGTTGATGGCCGTTGTAGAATTCCTCATTTTCGATTGGCACGCCATTCATTTCAGTGAGAAGCTTTGTATTGTAGTAATTAATGCTCGCTTTAAACAGCTGATCGTAGCCTTTTTTCTTCAGTTCCAGATCTTGTGCGAGCAGATCGTAAGGGTATCGCTGATGGAAGTAACATTCCATAAGTCCCTTTTGAACAAGTTTCAGCGCGAACTCTACTGTTGCCTCCGTATCAAGGTTAAATCGGAATGGCATCGTCGTTGTGAACATCCCGTACATCGACTTTTCCTTTTTACCTGATCGATTGAGCACAGGAGTACCAACGACTAGATCGCGTTGCTGCGTAGTTTTATACAAATAGATCAAATAGGCGAGTACAAAAACCGTATTCAGTGATATACCCGCTCCACTTGCAAATGATTGAATACGCAGTGAAAGCTCTATATCGAGCTGTAAGGAATGACGCCTTCCCTCTGTACTGCTGACGGATATTTGAGTTGCCCCTTCGGGAAGCGATTTAAATTTCTCATTCCAGAACTGCTTACTTTTGATGAATCGCGGTGATTCGAAATAAAGTTCTGCTTCTTTAACATATTGCAAGTATGATGGCGATTGCAGCTCGGTATCAATGACCTCCCTGTTGACCAACTTCGTATAATGATCAGCAATCTGTGATGTTGTCAGTTGGTTTGACCAACCGTCAGAAATAATATGATGGCACTTAACGAAGTATCCGTTATCCTTATCCGATATACGAAACATCGCAAAATAATATAGTTTCGAGTTCACTAGTTGAAACGGTTTACTGGCTTCGTTCTGCACCCATGACCTAAAGGCTGTTTCAGCATCAGCCTCCATAGAGAAATCGAAAAAATCAAGCGGCTGCTTCTCATATTCTTTTACGATCTGTATCGCTTCACCATCTAATTCGGCAAGTTGCAGGCGCAAACCGTCATGCTGGCGTATTAGTGTATGAATTGCCTGCTCCAGCAAGCCAAAATTGATAAGTCCTTTAACCCGAACTGGTCCGCCTATATTCGCTAGTGACGTACCTGGAAATATATTTTCCATGTACCATATTCGTTTCTGCGGATGGGTCAAAGGGTGAGTGACATCGCTCAACGTCAGTACCGACGTCGGTACATTCATTAAAAATCCCTCCGTTATGCCAAATTAACTATCATTCGTATTCGTTTTAGAAGCTGAGCTTCAGGCATGCCCCTTCCCTTTACAAGATTAATAGTTTAATAGATTAAAGTGTTAATAGATTGGAATTTTATCGTGCAGTTCTAGGAAGAGAAACACCGAAATGAATGCTGCTAAGTATATCTAAGGAGAGTAGAGTAAATCTAAGGAGTATTGAGCTGATTCAAGAAGTGATTGCACTTTATTGATTTAGCGCTGAGGGAGCAAATGTGAAGTCAAAATGATAGGAATAGCATTACTGTACCAAAGCTCATCTAAACTAGTCAATACGACTTGTCGATCAAAAAATCGTAGATTTTAATAAAAATCATTAAAATCTATCAAAAATTTACATAAAATCATCCGCATTAGCACCTTTTAAAAGAAACAGCGACAGTTCTTGGCGAGAAAAATCGCTTATACTGTCGCTGTTTTATAGGACCATCGCTTATGTCAATTGAGTTAATCTGGTTTCGAAGTATGCTTTGAGATCGTATCGATAATTAAATCCCAATCATCATAGTGCATCTCGTGACCTACACCTTCCAACGTTAACAATACTGCTCCTCGAATTTCGTTTACTAGATGTTGACCATGTGCATATGGAATAACTGGATCTTCCGTACCATGTATAACGAGGGTGGGTACATTTATTTCACTCGTCCTACCTATACAAGATTCTCCACCTCTCACCATACCGTGATTATTTATGCTAGCCATATTATTGCTTCTTTTCACGTCTTCTTTAGCTAAATGATAAACCCTATTTTCATCAAATATATGCTTCGAGCCTATTGCATGTTTTGACCTTTCTACTATAAATGTAATGACTGATTGCTTGTTAGCCCAATCTACTCCGGCCGACTTGGAGAAAAATTGAATAAGCTTATCCTCCATTGGTGGTAGGTGAGGAGCAAAATTTGACGTTGATAGAAGGGTAATCGTTAACACTCTTTCTGGATTTCGAATCGCAATCATTTGGGTCAACATGCCGCCTAAGGACATGCCTACGATATGTGCCTTCTTAATCTCATACGCATCCAATATTCGAATTGCATCATCAGCCATGTCTTCAAAAGTATAACCCGGTTGACCTAGCTCGTAGGTTGTAGAACGTCCAACATCACGATTATCATAACGAACAACAAAACGGCCCG
Source organism: Paenibacillus sp. GSMTC-2017 (assembly GCF_016019935.1). GTDB lineage: Bacteria > Bacillota > Bacilli > Paenibacillales > Paenibacillaceae > Pristimantibacillus. Next base: position 100,602 of record NZ_JAECMT010000006.1, on the reverse strand, counting down.
TATCAGCTAGACGTTGACAAAACTCTTCTTCCCACCAAATCAGTGAAGATTGGGCACCCATAATGAGCAATATCGCGGGATTAGCTCGTTCCCCGAAACTATCGGTACACAGTTCAATTCCATCTAATTTTACTAGTTGTTCGTTCATGAAAATCCCTCCAATCGTTTAGATAAAATAAAAAACACAGGCTATTGGCCTGTGTTTACAATAATCGAAAAAAGAATCGTGAAATGAATACTACAAGGTTCATTTCATTTTCTTTAGATTTAGTACATACGAAATGAGGATAGAGTTTCCCCTTGTCTCAAGCCGTATACAACTAAATTAGGTTACCCTGAAGGCAAACCATTTCTCGATTACTATGCACACAAAATAGCCTCAAGCCACTATTTCATTCCCTATGCAAAAAGTATCGAAAAATTAGTTAACCACACGTAACCCCTCCGTTCGTATCAATTATTGCAATCCTAACATAGGAATATTTTATATGTCAACACATGGAAAATAGAATGAAAGTGAATGTTATGCGCATACTTAAGCCATCCACCTGTTATTTGATCAGCTCCTCCAGTAATCGGCTGATTAATGTTAGGTTTAAAAAGCTTTTTTGAAAACTTTCTGCTTCTTCATGTTTATATAGCCTATTCTTTCATAGAACTCGTGTGCCTCAACTCTCTTTTCTCCAGACCTAGCTTTAAGTTCAGAAACCTGTTTTTCTTTTGTCCATTCTTCGCATCTAACCATTAATGCTTTACCTATTCCCATTCCTCTATGATTAATATCTGTAACAAGTCCTCCAATTTCTGCAAACACGGGTGTTTCAATTAAGCATCTTATATGCACGTGCACCCATCCTATTATTTCCTTATCTGATTCAGCTACAAATACAGCTTGATCAGATTTGTCCAAAATGAAGGAAAGGCGCAGACTAGCTGCATCTTTTTCTAGAGGGTATCCCAATTGAGAAGATAATTCAAAAATTTTTAGTGCATCCGACATCTTTGCTTCTCTAATTTTATAATTCATTTGAGTCTCCTTATATCTTCAATATATTTTTATCGAGTATTTTTTCCTCGAGACCTGTAAATGTTCTCAGTGCGACGAAAACTTTATTTATCAATAGTTAATTGATGCGTTACTTGGACTTCACTGTTAGGATTCTTATTAAATATAACGAGCATAATTAATGCTACCAAAGTGAATACGATACAAAGCAGATAAACAAACTTATAGCCCATGTATTGAGAAAACACTCCAAATAGTAAGAAACCTAATAACGCACCTATGCGAGTACTGCTTGTAAAAAGTGTGGTAGCAGTACCTGCCTCATTTGGTATGAAATCCTGGAAATACGAAACTGCGGTGCCCATAATAATCGATATATAAGCAGCACTTAAAATTTGGACCAAATAAATCTGCCAGACGGAATCTACAATAGATAACAGAACAAAATATAAAACAGAAATTAAAGCCCCAATTCTTATAATAATTTTGTTATCAATTTTAGTTGCCAATATGCCCATTCCTAGCATGAATGGAATTTCGAAAATTGGTGCAATACTAAAAATAATCCCAATCTGTTCTTTAGAGCCATTAAGTATTTTCAGTACGTAATAAGACATATTTACGGTATTCATATTACTTGCAGCCGTAATAAGAATAAACGCGATAACATTGGCTGATATAAAAGGATTTTTCAAATGGGTTACTAGACGTGGCTGCGGTTTTCTTTCTGTTTTGGCAATCTTATTTGATTTTATAAAAAAAATAATTAACACTAGCATAATAAAATAACCGCCTGCAGCAATCATAAAAGTCCCTCTAAAATCAGTATGGACTAAAATTATTGCTGCAATTGCGGGTCCTATTGTCCAGGACAAAGAGAAAGTCATTCTGAATATATTTAGAAATAAAGGAGTTTCCTTTGGTGATACATTTGAATTATTAATAGATTCTCTTGCAAAAGCTAAAATTTGTGGTGTCCCCGAAGAGGCTATACCTAATACAAACATCGCTATAAACAGCAATATATAGTAATCTCGAATAAATGCATATCCCAAATAACCAATTATTAATGAAGTAGTTGCTAAGATTAGAATCGTTTTACGATCTATTCTAGAATCCGAAATCTTTCCGATATAAGTACTGATAACAACGTTAGCAACAGAAGAAAGTGCCATAAAAATCCCGAACGATGTGTTGCTCATTCCAACTTCCTCTATCCCGAAGATGGACATGAACGGTACGACAAATGAATTTGAAATACCAAATAATATGTTCACCGTTATTAGTGGGATCATACTTTTAATGGTAAACATCTTTTTTAGAGAACTAAATATTCTCAAAATGATTTGCCCCTTTTTCCAAGTAAGACTTTAGTAAATTTTAACAGGCAAATTCCCTTTTGCAATACTCTTCCCTAACAAAACTTTTGCAGCAGAGTCCATAGATACAGGATTGCTTTCATAACTTAATATATAGGTTTTAATTTCTTCAAACATTAAAATATCATATGGATTACGAACTGCTAATATAATTAAATTATCTTTATATAAATTTTCAAGCCTCTTAATTAGCTTACGTTGATTTTCATACTTTACAGTATTATAACTAGTGACAATAATGTTTTGATATTGTGTAGTAAAACTTAAAATTTCTTCAATGTCTTCTTCACTAGGATCAATACTGTAGCTCAATTCATTGACTGAACAACCGTATTTCTTCAAATAATAGCCTAATGTTTCTTCTAGATGGAATACAATATCGATCTCGGTATCTGTTCTAACTTCCAAATTAATAACAAGAACTTCTCTGTTTGTATTTAAAGGAATCTTATTATTCTCATCTTTAACTAAAGTAATGCTTTGTTCACTCAATGAGAGTAGAAATTCAGTATGTTCCTTTTTTGCAATTTCTTTTTTTGCTTCTTCCCAGTTTCCTATAAAGGACTCTAAGTTTCTTTTCTTCTTAAGATCCAAAATCCTTTGGACAGAAGCGTCTATTTGCTCAATCGGTATTATTCCATTTTTAACAGCCTGAATAATACAATTGATCGCTTCAATTTTATTCTCAAATCCGTGAGCAAAAAATAACAAATCGACCCCAGCTTGAACTGTTTTTATTACTAGATCATTAAATTCATAAGCAGACGATATCCCTTTCATTTCAAGGCAATCGGAAACAACTACACCTTCATATCCAAGCTTATTTCTTAATAGATCAGTAATTATAATTTTTGATACCGTACATGGATAGTTTTTATCCAATTCAGGGACAAGAATGTGACCGGTCATAATAGCATCCACCCCGGCTTCAATCGCCTTAATAAACGGTAACAGTTCTCTATCGTAAAGAAGATCAATACCTTGTGTAATGATAGGCATAGAGTAATGAGAATCAGATTCTGTATCGCCATGTCCTGGAAAATGTTTAATCGTTGCACAAAGATCATTATTCTGATATCCATTAATGACCGCAATGCCCAATTCGCTTACCTTTAGAGGCTCATCACTAAATGAACGTACTCCGATAACACAATTATTCGGATTACTATTAATATCTAAACAGGGAGCTAAATTCATATTAATACCCAGTGCTTTTAATTCTTTTGCACAAATTGCAGCAGAATCATACACTAAATCTAGATTACCTACTGCTCCAAGAGCCATATTTCCCGGTATTAATGTAAAATCATCCGTTATTCTTCCCACTACTCCTCCTTCCTGATCAATTGAAATGAGCAAAGGGATACCTACTTTTTCAATAGCTCTTTCTTGCATAGCTTTTGATAAAGAGAAGAGCTGCTCATTATTGTCAATATTACGTCTATAATATGCTATTCCACCAATTTTATAGTCTTCAATTAGAGTAATAAGCTCACTAGATAGCTGATAGCCATCAAATCCGCCTATAATCATTTGCCCTACCTTTTCCTCTAAAGATAAACTTTCCAAGTTCCTCATAATGATCAGTCCTTTTATCTATTTTCGTTGATAGTAACGGAATATTGCTTCTCACAATGAATTAACTCTTGTATTTGCTGCATATATTCCGATATAAGGTCTATGTCAGCACTTTCTATCATAACTCTGATTACTGGCTCAGAGCCTGATTTACGAATGATAATTTTGCCATCATCACCTAATTTTGATTTAATTTTCTCCTTTAACAAAGTTAATTCACTTGAGAACTGCCATTCTCCTAAATAAGGAATATTATTAATAACTTGTGGGTAAATGATCATTTCATTCTTAAGCTCACTCATTGGGACGCATGAAATCTGACTAGTAGATACTAGTTTCAAAGCAGCCAACATACCATCGCTAGTACAACTATAATTTTTAAACATGATGTGTCCCGAAGGCTCTCCACCCAAGACACTATTTGTTTTTAATATTTCAAACATAACGTTTCTATCGCCGACACTGGTTTGGATGACCTTTACACCCAATTTTTTTAACGACTTTACTAATCCTAAATTACACATTTCTGTTGATACGATGCTTGAGCACTCTTTATTTTCAACAACGTATCTTACGGCAAATAAATAAAGTAGCTGGTTTCCATCAATTTCTTGACCCATTTCATCAACTGCGATTAAACGATCTGCATCTCCATCAAAAGCAACTCCAACAGCAGCACCATGCTTTAAAACTTCGCTTTGAAGCTTACTTACATCTAGCGAACCGCCATGGTTAATGTTCTTTCCATTAGGTTCAGCATTGATGGCAATTACTTCTGCTCCAAGTTCGTTAAAAAGTTTAGGCGCCAACTTGTATGCTGCACCATTTGCGCAATCCATTATAATTTTTAAACCATTAAAGTTGTATTCTTCTGATAATTTTAAATATTTCACATAATAACTTTGCCCTTCTTCCGCCTTATCGTCGATGATTCCTCCTGTTACCTCTTCCTGTCGATTAGGATCAGAACCTTGCCTATAAATGAGCTCAATCTCTTGTTGTGCCTCGTCTGAAATTTTGTAACCATCTCTATCAAACAGCTTGATTCCGTTATATTCAAAACTATTATGCGAAGCAGATATCATAATTCCCATATCTGCTTCGTAATGTTTCGTTAAGAAAGCAACAGCTGGAGTAGGAATTACTCCAAGCTGGATGACATGATACCCTAAGGATCTAAAGCAACCTGCAACCTTAGCTACAATGCGGTTACCTGATTCTCTAGTATCCAAACCTATTACAACCTTGCTTGCATTTCTTTCATTTAAATAAGTAGCAATACTTAAGCAGATTTTCTGCAGCTCTTGGTCTGTAAAAAAGGGATCTGCCAGTTCTCTAATTCCATCCGTACCAAAAAGTCTTTTCATCATTAACTTCCTTTTAAAATATTTTTTTTGAACAATTACGCATATGCCATTTCTCTATGTCTTTCTTGGTATTCTTTTAAACTTAAAATAGCTGTCTGTAATAAAGTGTCACTAATGTCGCTTCTCTCTTTAAGGAACGTCGCTTTCCCAATTTCTGTTGGTACTACTAAATTTAAATTATTTCCTCTATGCAAAATAACGTTATCTAATGATTTCCACATTTTTTCAAATAAATAAGTTTGGGCATCATATATGTCATAGCCGATATCTAAGAGAAGGTTGTGTATTCTACTTCTATGCTCATTTGAAATCATATCTAGTAGGAAAGATATTTCAGTTGAGATAGCGATATCCATAGCAACGGCAATACCGTGATTAATAGAATAGTTGGAATGCTCTTCTATAAAAGGACTGAATGTATGACCAAAATCTACATATCTTTCAAGATTATATTCAAAGAAATTACCTTGTAGTTCCGATAGCATATCGTCTACTGCTTTATAATTAATTTCTTTTGAAAGCATTGGGTCGAGTTGATATCTATTCTGAATAAGACTCTTATAGTTATCCTGGATTCTACAAAATAAATCATTATCCATTATAATTCCCATTTTTAATATCTCAGCTAATCCACATAAAAAATGTTCTTCTGGTAATGTTTTTAAGAAATTATTGTCTATAATAGTAGCAACAGGAGGATAAAAGGAACCGATATAGTTTTTTGCCCCCTCGAAGTTTATGCCTGTTTTAATGCCGACACCCGCATCAATTTGCCCTACTAGGGTAGTTGGAATGCGCAGATATTTAAGTTTTCTTTTAAACATCGTAGCAGCAAAACCAACAATATCTAGAAGGATTCCTCCCCCAATTCCTATCATTAACGACCTACGATCCAAGCCGAAGTTTTTGCCAGCTTTACAGATTTCTAAAACAGTTTCCATCGTTTTATTTTGTTCTGTTGTAGGAATTACTATGATCTTATATTTATTTTCAAAGTTATTATTAAAATAATTTTCAATTTCAGAATAATAATATTTTTCAATAGTTTCACTTATAATGACAAGGCACTTGTTGTCCTCGCAAATTTCCTTAATTAATTGACTCGTTTGAAAAATGTTGTTAGCAAAATAAATATCAAATGAGAAATCGTTTTTTTCATATACTGCGATAGTATCAGTTGTTTTTTCAATTAAAGTATTTTTATTCATATATAATTTCCCTCCCAGTTAATTAGATCTCTTTTTATTTGAATAACAGTGGTTTTAAAAAATCAATAGACTTTTCCAATCCCTCCTCCACATTAAAAGTAGAATCCTCGTATTCAATAGATATAATGCCGTTATAACCGTTCATCTTTAAAGAAGTAAGAACCTTTTTCCAGTTAACATCACCCCAGCCAGGAATTCTAAATCGAACCCCACGATCCGGTCGGCTCAAATCCCCATGTGGAAGCCAGCCCGAATAAGGCCTTTTATAAGTAAGCTCCGCATCTTTACCATGAACATGAACAATTTTTCTTTTCAATTGCTCTATAAAACATTCTGGATCAACACCCACCAGTATAAGATTAGATGGGTCCAGGCAAATGCCAAACCCGGAAGTATTGAACATTTCGGAAATTTCCAATGCCGTTTCCAAATCGTAAGCTATCTGCTGAGGCCCTACTTCGTGAGCAAATATAACGCCTGAACGCTCATAATATTCCAGTATAGGCATCCATCTCTCATAGGTTAGTTTAAGCTGTCGTTCCCAACCTTCTTTATAAGGCCAAGGAAAAAAGTGAGAAAAGTTAGCGCAGCCAAGGTAACCTACAACTACAGGGATTTCATACTCTTTTGCAACATCCGCAGCCAACTTTGCTCTCTTAACCCCAAATTCAATTTGCTCTTCGGAAGTACCTTTGAAAAAGTGCTGAGTTGCTTCACCATGAGGACCCATTACCATTTGAGCATCACGATGCAAGGTTAGTGATGAGATTCGTAACCCATGATCATTTAGAGCCTTCTGGTATCGTGAGTGATAATTCGAAGTCAAAGCTTCTTCTAGGTTCAAATGTTTGCTTCCATGGTTAGCTACGACTTCAATATGCTTAATTCCCAGGGATTGAATTTTTTGAAATGCTTCATCGATATCGAATTCCTGATATGCGCGTGTAAATAGACCTAACTCCATTTAACGGTCACCTCATTAAACGCTGATTCCAGCACATCTAAAACACTATTAATTTGATCTTCAGTAACGATAACAGGTGGTTTTAAAACAATTTTATTTTCAAATAATCTAAAGAAAACACCTGCATCTAATGAATGCTTAAAGATTATTTCAGCTATAGATTTATTCTTTTCCCGATCCCCTACTTCTATAGAAAGACCATGAATTAATCCTACACCTCTGTAAACAAAATTAATTGCTGATTCTTTTTGAAGTTTCAATAACCGATTTCTAATTAATTCCTCTTTTTTCTCGATCTCAAAATCTGTACTTTTAAGAACTGATATGCATGCAATTGCCGCTGCACAAGTCAATGCATGTCCACCGTGCGTAAAGTCTGCATCATTATAGTTTAGAACGCCATCCAATTCATCTTTAATCAAAAGCCCTGATAATGGATGTCCTCCGGACAGTCCTTTTCCCATAGTTATCATGTCTGGAGAAACATTATAATAGGTAGCTGCAAACAAACCTGGCAACCATCCGAAACTTTGATTTTCATCTAATATAAACAGGCAGCCAAAATCCTTACAAATTGACTCTATACCCTTCAAGAAATCCCCCGTGCCTTCATTAACTAAAACACCTGCATTAACCATCATAGGATCAACAAGAATTGCCGCGACATTATTATGTTTAATAATTTCAGAACGCATCTTTTCCAATACCATAAGATAGTCATGTTGAGTACGGCATTCTGGCCAGTCAATAAATATGACATCCTCTACATTTCCTCTGAAGATTTCAGGATCCCTCATATATCCTCGAAGTTGAATTGTTTGTGTCGTCTGACCTGTATGACCCATTACAAAAGAAACAATGCCTGATTTCCCAGTATATTTCTTTGCCGTTTTCACAGCTGCTTCATTAGCATCTGATCCATCGCACATTTTTATATTAACTTTATTAAAGCCTTTAGGAGCTATACCTACCAATTCCTCTGCTGCTTTTAGGTATGGTAGAGAGGAGAATCGGCTGGAAGCATACGTAAGTGTCTCTGCCTGAGCTTTTATTGCATCAACAATCGCCGGATGACATTGCCCTAATAACAAATTCAATGTTTGACTAGAAAAATCCGTGAATTTTTTATTATCAGTGTCCCAAAAATAGATTCCTTCGCCCTTTACAATAGGGTTTGAATTCAAGTTAGGCCATGTATTTTTTGCTAGATTCTTAGAATAATATTCAGTAAGATGCATAATTAATTCCCCTTTAACTGATTGAATTTAGATAATTTGCCATTCCATAAATACCATTTAAGTCATCATAGTTCCCTAAAATGAGCATTTCAGAGAGTTGATCGTTCGATTTGCCCATAAATCCAATATTCTTCATATGGCTAAGCAAACTATCAATATAGAGTTGACCAATAGAACACGGAACACCACCAATAATAATGAACCGATCAATACCAATTACAGAAAATATAAACTGTATACTTTTTGCTATTGGTAGTGTACTCAAGGTTAAAATTTCTACACATTGAGGATCTCCGCTATTTAATCCGCGAATTAGATCATAAGTAGTAAATTTTTGTCCAGTAGATTGATTATTATTGATAAAATATTGCTCCGCTATTTTTTCAATACCTCTTCCGGAGGATACCCCTCCAATATGTCCATTCATCCCGCAGCCACACTCATATGCCGAATACTCACTGCCATAGAATGCATGACCTAATTCTCCACCATATCCATCATCGGAGATGAGGACTTCACCCTTCCAAAACACTTTGTTGCCTACCCCAGAAGAGATGGTTACTACACAAAAAGTTCCATTATTCACTTTTATATAACGCCATCCAGCAGCAGTTAAATCATTAATTGTAAAGACTTTTGTGTCTCTAAACATTTCACTTAACTTTTCATTTAACGGATAAATCTCTTTCATGGGTCCCCATAAAGTAGGGGCACTTAAAACTTCGCCTTTTTTATTGACCGGTCCAGGAAACCCAAGACCAATCTTTTTTATTTTGTATCCTTTTCTGGCATAGGAATCCTTCACATCGGCAATCAGATTCAAAAAGCCCTCTTGTAGTGAAGCTACATTCGATACACCGTCTAGATAGTTATTTGAATCCACTTTACTGTGCTCTAATAACTCAAGATCACTATTAAATATGCCGGTTCTAAATGAAGTTCCACCAATATCGAACACCATACTTACATCCATTCCATCTACACCTGCCTCATATCTGCACAGACTTTATTTACTTACTTGGAATATGAATACTTTCATCACAGCTTGGGAAGTATTAATAAGACTATGAGATCCGTAGACTGGGTTAACAATTACGTTACCACTCTCAACAGTAAGAACACGATCCTCTATTCCCATCTGCCCAGTTCCTTCTACAATGAAATATATTTCTTCATTGTTTGCATGTTGATGGTGACCAATCGTTACTCCTGGTGGAACCTCAATATAGTCAATAAAATCAATGTTAGTTGAGAAATCATTGGATTGATAAGCTCTAACCTTTCGTAAAAACCCTTGACCATCATGACTTTCTTCTAAAATTTTTTCCGCGGTATAAACATTAATCAAGTGTTATTACCCCCCTCACAATATCATGAGATAAAGTACGGCGTATCGCGCCCTCCAGGTCATGTAAATGATTGAAAAAGGTTAAAAAAGGTTTTGTTGTTATTTCATTTTTGCTAATTAATTCTATGGACTTTTGAATGTCTGCTCGAGTCGTATGTTTAGAAAAGAGAATAACAATTTCATTATTTCTAAAATGATCCAATACTATAGGTTTGTCTAATTTGCTGAACAAGAGCAACTGCCCCTGTGGTAAAATACATTCTTGAAGTTCGTTAATTAATTCGGATTTTCCACTCGTATCTATACAGATATCGTATTTCCCGATTTCCTCGATAGAGTTTATAAATTTCAGTTCAGGCAAATGATGATTTATATTGCTAATCTTTTTAGGATTACGTCCCCACAACTCCACTTCTTTATTTTCATTTTTAAGCAACATAGCAAAAAGCATTGCCATAAAACCTGTTCCTAAAATCAATACTTTTTCCTTTTTCGTGGTTAAATTAAGTTTTCCAATTGCATGTGTTACGCAACTGATCGAATCGAGAAAAACGTATTCTGTATAATCTTCGGATTTCGGAACTTTAAACACGCAATTATTAATACTCTCATGAGGGACACGTATATAATTTTGAAAACCGACAGGGACATAAGTCGCTGAAAGACATAAGTGGAAAAGATTATTTTTGCAATTCAAACAATTCTGACATCCGTGTTTATGAAAAATAGTAACCATATCACCTTTTTTAAAATCTCCATAATCAGAAATAACTTCGGCAATCAATTCATGTCCAAAATAATGAGAGTTATTGTTAATGTAATTTAAACAGTCTGAGGTACATACTCCCAAAAGTTTGGTTTTTACAATTAACTCTTTTTCTGTATATGATAAGTCACTCTCTACGTACTCTATTTGTTCCTTACTAACTAGTACTGCCGTTTCGTTCCTATAACTCACTCTAACCAGCTCCATTTAAAAAATAGAAAAATAAATTGCCAAGACCATTATTTTAAAGAAATATATACATTTTATTACAAAATGCCCGTTTTATGAAATTCGGATATCTGGTTTAATTCATAATCAGGATTAATATTAAATACATTATTTTTGAACCAATGTACTCCTACACTCTTCATCTCAACTGATTGAGCAGCAGCAATATCAGCATCACTATCTCCTATCATTATTACTTCTTCAGGTGAACAATCCATTAGACCTAGTAATTGATACATTCCCTCTGAGTTAGGTTTCGGCTCACTAACATCATCTGAAGTGATAATGTGATCAAAGTACTCACTCATATTCAACTGCGATAGCGATATTTCCAAGCTCTTTTTTCCCTTCCCCGTAAAAATGCCAAGTTGATATTCCCTTCCTTTTAGTTCCTTTAGTAATTCAATTATCTCTACATTCTCTTTAACATATTGATCATGATTTCTTGTGTATACGTCGTAGTAAGTTGAAATCGCATCTTTTATGCTTTCTTTGTTATTCAAGTTCAGTTTAATTACTTCGGTTTCACTAGGTCCAAAATAAGATGCGATCTCCTGATCTGACAATAATCTGCCATCGTAGTCTTTAAATACATTGTAAAAAGCAGTAAACACAAGTGGCATTGTGTCTGCTAATGTACCATCAAAATCAAAAATTATACCTTTTATTCCTCCCACTAAACCACTCTCCATTTTTGAAAGAATTTTACTTAAATTTAATTTTATTTCATTTATATTAATTCATGCCAATTGAGAAATCAAGTATTTTAGAGATTCTAAAAACACTTTTGACTTCAGATCAGACCTTACCCGCCGGAAAATTAATGGAGGACAAACGAAATTACCACACGTCACATCGACTAGGCGCGATTTCTAGTTGTTTTGCATGGTAGCATGAAACGTTAGCAATCCTCATTAGCTGAATATAGTAGGGAATTACTGTGCAAAAGACAATGGTGATAGATCTGTTAGTATTTTGAGTGGTTTATTGAATATGCGTCGAAATGCGGTATGTTCAGAAGAATCTAGAGGTAAAATAAGTGGCATTATTGAAATAACTTTTGAATGGGTTCGATGGTGGTGAGCGTTTTAATTACAAAGTCACAATCGTCGTATTGTGTTACATATCCCAAAGACAAATGGGCCAGTAAGAACATATTGGGATAGGAGTTTCATTCCTAGTAAAATTTTTGAGGAGCTAGGATTGCAACATTTGATCCTTTTATGACGTATTTTATAACGAACACAGCTTTTACTATAAAATTACTAGAGCATCAATCACTAGCAGGTTGATTCCATTATCACTTCGCAAGCATAGATGTATTATACTTCATTTTTCCAAAAATAGAAAATGCTGTTTCTAAAAGTTTAGGGATGATGTACACTAAGAACTGAAATAAGCTATTGATTCAAACAAAAAAAGTATCATAGATTCTACGACCATTGCAGTTACATATGTACGAATTACCGCCGAATAGTACCGATTTCGCTTGATGAAAAAGTACGTATCGGAACAAACAAAACGCAGATGAAGCAGCATATTAAGATCAAAACGTTCTACGGCACAAACGAAAATACGATCATAAATCAAGGGCTACTTTTACTAAAATATTGCTTATAAACGGAGGATTTTATGAGTACAAAATGGTTGGATTGGGCTAAAGAATTACAAGCTATCTCTCAGATTGGTCTTACGTATAGCAAGGATGTATATGATTTGGAACGCTACGAGTTACTAAGAAATATAAGCATTGAGATCATGCATGAATACACTAAATCTGACATGTCGGTAATTAGAGATTTATTTGCCAATGAATCTGGCTATGCAACTCCAAAGGTAGATATCCGTGCAGTTGTTTTTCAAGAAGATAAGATTTTGTTAGTCAAAGAAACATTGGACGGGGCTTGGGCTCTTCCGGGAGGATGGGCAGACATAGGATTATCCCCATCCGAAGTGGCAGTAAAAGAAGTTAAAGAAGAAGCTGGTTACATAGTATCACCATGCAGACTGTTGGCGGTTTATGATAAAAAGTTTCACGAACATCCTGAATCTCCCTATCATGTTTATAAATTTTTTATACTGTGTACTATTGTCGGAGGAGCGCCTGAAATTGGAGTTGAAACAAGCGAAATAAATTTCTTTGAAATAGACCAATTACCCGATTTATCACTTGAACGCAATACAAAAAAACAGATTCAAACGATGTATAATTTGTACAAGGATCCTACTCAAGCTGTGTTACTAGACTAATTGTTATTCATCTTGACCAAATCTGATATAAAATAATCCATAGAGCAGACCTCTTTTTTTGAATAGTGTTGAGATGACATCATTCAATAAGAAAAGGTCTCTTTTTAGGAATCGCTCTACCGTTTCTTTAATGACTTTGGCATGTATGGTAGTTTTATCACTAACAAAATACCACTCTTCCCCTAGTGTAAGTCCCCCTCTTAATCTCTCCATTTCTATGATTTACATTTCTTCTTCAGTTTAGCCTGACCATTTCAAATACTCATCGATTAATGATTCGTATCTCCGTGACAAAACTGTTTCTTATTAGGTAAGAGATCAATAATTGCAAGCTGACCAATAATCAATATTAAATAAGCTTGAGTCAACCTATACCTCGTACCAAACTTACTCCGAATTAAGCTAGCTTGAATTTCTCTCTAGACTCTACTAAACTGAACGTATCTTTCTTTTTCCAACAATCGTATATATACAGCATTTCAGAAGAGGGGTTGGCACAGATGTTCTTGCATTTTATAGTAGAACGTGAGCATAAAGAAGCATTTATGGAGCTTGCACATCGGATCGCCAAATCAGACGGATTCGTAAACCGTAATGAATTAAATTATATTCAGAGCTGGACATATGAACTAGGCCTCGAAGATTGGGAACCTAGCGCCGAGGCGAATCATTCGACTGACGAATTGGTAGGCAATCTGCAGGACGAGCAACTCAAACATATTTTTTTAGCGGAAATGTTATTACTAATCTTCGCGGATGGTAATTATAACGACGAGGAAAAACGGATAGCTTGTGAAATGCAGCAGCTATTTGGTTACGATGACGAAACATTCAACAAGATCAAAAACTGGGTTGAGCAGATGAATAAGCTGAAAGTCGAAGGTATGAAACTTATTCTTCATGCATCAGCCGTAAAACCCGACTAAAAATCAAGTGAAATAACTGATACCTGATTATTGCAAAAGGCGGCCGACAATTACTGTCAGCCGCCTTTTTGGGATACTGGTATAACCTGGATTTACTTTTGTTCCACAACTGCAAAATAATTTTTTTCATTATCTGCAAAGTTAAATACCCTTCCGAAAGGCATCGTTACAATTTCTCCAACGGTTACATTTTTATTTGATAGGTCGGCATGCAATTGCTCAAGCTTGTCCGAACCAAACATTAATGAAGGTGTGCCTAAATTCACTCCAGGTGACATCTTAGCAACGAACTCTTTATTATGAAGAATAAAGCTTGTTTCTGCCCCTGTCGTTGGTGCAATCTCAATAAATCTAAAACCTTCTCCATTATCCTCTTCAGCTATAACTTTAAACCCTACCTTTTCTGTCCAAAACTCTTTTGCCTCATCTTGGTTATTTACATACAACATAACTTGAGCGATTTTACTAATCATTGATCTTTCCACTCCCTTGTATTAAATAATTACCAAACTCGAAGCTCATAAACCTTGCTATAAGTACCCATTAAGTGACCTGTTGCATATAGGGTCAAGTTCTATACTATCATAATCGACAATCAGCTTTCTAGACTTATGGAGTTCACTGAATTAAATGACATATTGACTATGTCTAGCGCATATATATGTAATGGGAAACGTTTGCAAACACAGCAGTGAATCGAGAGGAGAAGCCGTACGAAGGAGCATTACATGTAGCTAGGAGGGATTGATATGAGTAACGAAGTACTCATTCAGCTACTCGTGCTTGTCGTAATGATCGTCGGTTTGGCTAACACAAATAAACATTCTTAGTTCCTCATGTTCATGCTACAATTTTGACGATATGTAATCAGTCAAAGGGTTCTACATTTAGCTTAGCGCTACGATGTAGAACCTTTTTTTCGCCCAAGCTTCGATAAATTAACGATATCCAGTAGCATCCGCTGGTTTGCCAACACTCTGCATGCTTCCAAACAGGCACATTCCATTTCACAAGATTTTCTGCTCCCCAAATGTCGCTGAAGAGTATATCAAGTCGCCTTTGCTCATCCTCGATACATGTAATTAATGCTTGTACACAATTCATTCAGCGAACTGCTTAAGTCGCGATTATAATATTTATACGGAATATTATTCTTATACTATACAAGGAGCCATTCTATGAAAATATCTCGGAATCCTTTGGAAATCCATCCACCAGTAGCCTCTTATGTTCATCAAATTGAAGTAACTGGGCCGAACAAATGGTTAACGCTGTCTGGACAATTAGGTATGCAAGTAGATGGGGCTGTACCAGATAATCCTTTAGAACAATTCCAGTTGGCACTAGACAATATACTCAAAAACCTTGAAGCAGCTAACATGGGCGTTCATGATTTAACAAAGCTAGTGTTTTATTTGGTCGGTGACATTCCGGCTGAACAAAGAAAAATAATATTAAATGATTTTTTAGGCGATCATCGACCATGCATGACATTGATTTATGTCGTTGCGCTAGCCGCACCTGGCTTTAAAGTCGAAATCGATGCTTGGGCGTGTAAAGATATAGACTGACGGTATTGGAGGAATGTGATGAAGTAATTTTGATATATGTTACTCCTTCTTCCGAAAAAACATTAAATCGTAAAAGGTTATACCTATAGATAATCCAATGGGAATACTCAAATCCCAAACATCCATTTCTGTAGGCCTAAATAGGAAGTTGAACAGAAACAAAGTACCACTAAAAAAAGTAAACCTATAAAAGAATGTCAGCAATCTTTTTCTTAATTCAACCAATTTTAATTTCGTTAGATTAATAATAATTTTACAAATAAAATACATAGCGTAAGACATAAGAAATACGAAATACGAAATACGAAATACGAAATAACCTAGAACAAATTTATGTAAAAAAGAACTATCCATATCTTTATATACAATGAAAAATGTGATGATTGAGCTCACTACAAATACAAGGAAAAACATTTTGTTTAACGTAAAAAAACGATTCATTGTCTCGCCTTTGATCTTTGTTAATAGTAGTTAATAGCTATTCTACCTACACATGAGATGAAAAAACGGCAGCCTATAACAGGCTGCCGTTAATCTTAATGAACTATTCAAATTAATATTACCAAGTAATCCAACCACTTGTACGTTGATATCCGTGAAGCAATTCATATTGCTCTCCACGCATTAAACGCTTCATTCGTGTTCTATAGCGACGGTAATCATCTTTTCTAGCAGGCTTACTTTCTTTGTTGTAATGAACGCCTTTGATTCCCTTACGGAAATCCTTTTGCTTATCTTTCCTTGGATCCTTGTATTTCGTAGTGGTTTTAACACTACATTGTGTTTCTTTTTCCCAGCATCTTATCTCTTCCAGTGTAAACATCTTCATCCCCGCTGTGTCGGGTCAAATTTTGGCTCGTTTAGCCATTAGTTCGACACAACTAATAGAAGAAGACCTTAGGATCGAACACAAAATCACCTCTGTTTCTATCGTCTTCGTTTCTACAAAACCGACATTTATGAACAATAGAGCAGTCATGTCATTCAAGAACTCTTTATAAGAAAGAATTAGTCTGCTGATCATCCGACTCTGTACGTTCAACCAAGCGGTCCGATCGAACCGTCTGATACCCATAATCGTAAATCGCCGCAGCTACGATAAACAGTCGGAACGAGCCGTCCTTGTCTTCGTTGTACCAATTAGTCGCGTTTTTCATGAACGAATCGTTCGCTTCCTCAACCGAATCGGATTTCCAACTTTCTGGCTTTACCTTTTCATCAAATTTGAGTAGCACATGTTCATTAAACTTAATCAGTTTCTCCAAATGCTGATCATAACACTTATTCATGTCCGGGGTTCGGTCCGACTGGAAATAATGCTCTTGTACTGCTTCCAGCACTTCAAATCCTTTTTGCAAATTGTGCAACAACTGCTTGTACACGACGATCTGACGTGTTTGCCGATACTTCGCCCGCTTCAGTTTCTTAAGCTCCTCTTCTAGAAGCTTATACTTATCCGTCAGTGATTGTAAGCCATCCGCCAGCTCTTGTTTTTGTTCCCGAAATACCTTTTCCTTTATCTCGTTAGAGATGACAGTGCGAAGCAACAAGGAAAGCTGATTGAATACCAAATGGATTTGCTTGTTGAATTGTACTCTTGGATCTGGTGGTACGAATGCAATATTGATCACAAATGCTGATACGATTCCGATCATACTTAGCAAGAAACGATTCAGTGCAAAATCCCACTGCCCAGAGGCTTCCATCACGGCTACAACAGTAACCAGTGTCAATCCGATGGACTCGCTCATCTTGAGCTTCATACAGAGCATAATAACAAGAATACAGACAACACCGATAGCGATTGGCTCATTTGAAAAATACGTTCCCGCGAGCAATGCAATTGCTGCTCCGAGCGTGTTCGTCTGCACCTGTTCGAGGAAATACCGCCAAGATCGGTATATCGATGGTTGCAGTGCAAAAATGGCCGCCACCGCTGCAATTACCGGTGGGGAAAAATCAAGCCATGTACTAATGTACAGGGCCAGTGTGACTGCTATTCCAGTCTTGAGCATGCGAGCTCCGAATGTCATGGTGCCCCTCCTTAGACTAGTTTGTACTGTCATATTGTATCAGACAGAGGCGATCAATCCAATTGGAGTTTAAAGTTATCAAATCGGACAAGCTTGCAGTGAATGTATTTTACCTTGATATCTTTTTTTATAATAAACTTTCATATTCTCTTTCAATTATTATGACCCCGTTTTTTAACTGCTTGATGCAGTAACATTTAGCTTCTAATTGGTTTTCTAAATTCGTAAAAACTTCATCATTCACAATACAAAAAGGATTTGATAGTGGCACTACTCCGTTTAATACATTACTAAGAGATTCAGCTGTATCCATTTCAAGATGAGTCTGTATAAGACTTAGTTTTTGATTTTCCCACAATTCTACCGAGAGGCTTATAAAAGCGATAATATGCTCCCCCTCAAATCTCCAACCCTCGTCATCTAGTAATATTTCATACTCAGGGACAATTAAGTGCAGCTGAACTTCATCGTCATGATAATTCCAAAATATCCTGAGATGCTCATATTGTTTAGATGCTAAAAGGATTTGTTTATAATTATGCATAACATGTTGATCATAACCAAGCTCAAATTTACGTAAAAGCAACTCTGAATTCCATCTTGTAATTTCATCTAAGGAATTATTTTCAGAATTCCAATATCCAGACTTAAAGGGAAAATGCTTAAAAATGATTGAATATATTTGATTAACAAACTGATCTGATACAGAAGAATAAGGAAATGAATACACAACTGAAAAGTACTGTGGCATGTTTTGTCCTCCTTATTTAGTTTAATTTAGTTCGAGTACTCTATTTACTTTAGCTTGTTATCCTCAGTAGCAAACTTCCAGTCATAATGATTTTTCACCTACTGAAAAAGGTAGTCTTATTAGTTCATCTAACTGATTTCGTTTTAGTTGTTCTTGTATTTCCTCAGCGGATAGATCATCTAGCGGTTTATATGTCCTTTTTTTCATTCATGTTATTACAGTCCCATCAAATAGCTTTGATAACTATCATAACTTTCAGAATCAAAGCAAACGAATAAAAATCTCTTTATAGATGTTTCTCCACTATTTTTGAGAATATAATTTCTCACTACATCCAATGCGATAGTAGCCGCTTTATCTTTAGGAAACCGATATATTCCCGTACTAATACCAGGGAATGCTATACTCTCTACCCCATTCTGATTTGCGATAGCCAACGATTTACTATAACAACTGCTAAGTTTAGATTCTTCATCAGAGCGACCATCGTTCCACACGGGACCAACTGTATGTATAACAAATCTAGCTTTTAATAAGCCTGCTGGAGTAATAACAGCCTCCCCAACTGAGCACCCACCCTGCCGATCTCTGATTTTCATACATGCTTCTAATATTGCTTTGCCACCTGCTTTATGTATAGCTCCATCTACTCCACCACCACCAAGTAAACTAGTATTAGCGGCATTAACGATAGCATCGACTTCAACCTTAGTAATATCACCAACCATCAGTTGTATTTCAATGCCTGCAATCAACTTTCTCATTATAGGATTCCTCACTTATAGGAACTTGGTATTGTTAGAAATTTATTCGACTGCTACTATTCCCATCTCTTCTAATTCACTATCGTCCAAACTATCTGAATATTCTATTGATATCCAATCGAAATTTTGCAAACCAAGTCTTTGCGCGATTAGATAAGCTGGTGGGTTATCGTAGTCTATCTTGTCATCCTTAAAATCAAAGATTTGCTCCAGATCATCAACCCTGTTACCTTCCTGCATAATTAATTCACTCAAAATCTCAAGATCAAACAATCTTTTTTCAATAACTAGCCCTTCTCCTGCCCAGTCTGCTTCATAGTCAAACACAAGTTCATCTTTATTGTATATTTTTAACGTCCACATATGATCTTCAAAGAAGACATAATGTACTAAAATGCTAGGATTTGATTGGCTTATAATTTCGTCTGCATTTCCACGTCTATTTTCAACTACAAATGAAACCCATCCCTTCACTTCTGGGTAAACATACCCCCACTTACCAGCATCACGTATAAGTTCCACTGCCTGTGTGCGATCAATCGTTTTAAGGTGAAAACTTTGGCTAAATTGACTCATGTCCATGTTCCTCCCAAGTTCGTTGAAAATAAAGTGTCTATTCGTTTTCCGCAAAAAGGATATACTTTAGAATCATAACAAGATCCTCCATTTTATTCTATAAGCTGGAATATTTCTCGCCCTAATTCATAATCGACAACAAAAAAACAGGAAATTGCATCCGTAGGATCACATTTTCCTGTTTATTAATTAGCTTAACCAATATTTAATTCTAACTATCTGGTTATATCAGGCTACCGAGATATACCAATGCGCTAATAAAAACCTCATATAAAGTAATAATTCTAAATAAGTGTATATCTCCTTTAAAAAGGCCACTAAATCGAACTACTTTCGAAAATAAGAGCATATTTGTATTAAGAATGCCACACACATCGAGTTACTGTCGAAAATAATTGTATATTTACGTTAAGAATGAAAAAAGTTTTCAAATCGCCCCATACTCACGAAAAATTAGTATATAAGACAGTCGGGAACATGTTAATTCGAAGCATAGTAGTATTAAAATCGAGTTACTCCAGTATTTAAAAAAGTTCTTCTATTAAAATGCCATGTAGTTATAGGAATTGACAGTAATAATTGTACTTTTCATACGATGGTTATTTCTTTCCGTCTATACTAACTTATCTTTGAAATGCATTAAGGTTTTATGAAAATCAAGTTATCGGTTTAGAGCTAATCAACTAGAGAACTATCCTTATCATGGGTAGCCAGGATCTTTTGAGCATATTCAAAGTCATCCTGATTATGAAAGGTATAGTCAAAATCGTAAACGCCAGCGTCCTTCGAGTGATTATCCACCGGAATACCTAACCATTTGATACTTTCAAGAAACGCCGATAGTCCTTTCTCTCCGTCTGCAAGCAGCTTTGAAGCAGTCTCAGCACTTCTTTTATCGTATATAGCATGCAAGGGGAGAGGAAGGGAGCTGATAATCGGTACTACCGATTGGCAGCTCTCCGTTCGACTATTCAATAAACGTTTTGCCACTTCCGCAGACAGTAGCGGCATGTCGCAACCTACTACCCAGACGGATGGACTCTGCGCGAGATACAATGCTGCATGTATGCCGCCAAGAGGACCATGCCCTGGAAAGTAATCGGTAATGATACGAATAGAAGGATCTAGTAGGTTAAAAAATGGCTTCGGCGTATTGGTAATAACAATGATTTCCGTACAAACTTCACGCATAATCCGGATTTGACGCTGAATAAGCGTTTCACCGCCTACCATCAGCAAAGCTTTATGCTGGCCAGACATCCCGGTGTTCGGTCCTCCCGCTAATATAGCACCAGTAATCGATTCCGAAATCAACTTCTTCCCCTCCTTCTCCCCTTGCGCTCCTAGCTACTTCACAATGAGAACAGGCACTTTCGAATGCTGGACGACATGATGGCTCACGCTGCCAAGCATAAATTCTTTGAAAGCTCCCAGCCCCCTACTGCCCATGACGATAAGATCGCTATTAATCTCTTCCCCGTAATCTAGAATAGCCGTAGCCGGATTACCATTCAGTACGACTATTTCGGCAAACGGCAGATCGGCAATTAATTCTTTAGCATGTAACAGAAGCGCTTCTTCATACGCTTGTAGCTGCTCATGATAACCTTCTGGAGTGATCCACCCTAGTCCTCCAATTGCGAACGTCGGACGGTAATCAGCATGGGCAACTGTAAGTCTGCTCCCCGAATGGTCCTCGATGATCCTAATAGCATGCTGCAACGCTTTTTCGGATGCTTTCGAACCGTCAAAAGCTACCAATATATGATGATAGAACATAGTAATCCCTCCCGTGTTAACGTTGCTCGATTAATTGGTATGCCCGATTAACTTCATGAGGTTCTGGCTCCGTAACACCCTCTAGCGGATATGGGATACCAAGATGTCGCCATTTGTACACGCCCATCCGGTGATAAGGCAACACTTCGACTTTATCTACACTTGCCAGCTCACGAATGAATTTTCCCAAAGCAATAAGTTCTTCGGATTGATCCGTCCAGCCGGGAATGAGAACTCGACGTATCCACATCCGAGTGCCCCTCTCCGACAGATGTCTGGCAAAATTGAGAATCCGCCCATTTGGCTGTCCGGCTAACTCGCGGTGCCCCTCTGAATCAATGAATTTGAGGTCTAGCAACACAAGATCTGTTACATCCAGAAGCGCTTGCGCATGGGAAGGCTCGCAGAAGCCAGATGAATCAAGTGCGGTATGCAATCCCCATCTTTCTTTGCAAGCTTTGAATAACTCTGCCACAAAAGGGGCCTGAAGCGTCGGTTCGCCTCCCGATACGGTAATGCCGCCTCCTGAGCTTTTGTAATACTCGACATATGGCTCGATTTCCGCAAGAATATCATCAACGGTTTTCTCTATTCCGGCGTTCGTGTCCCATGAATCGGGATTATGACAGTAATGGCAGCGCAGTGCACAGCCTTGCATGAATAAGACAAATCTTATTCCGGGTCCGTCGACAGTACCGAACGTATCGAGAGAGTGTATTCTCCCAGTATGCATAGTTGTTTTCCCCTCTCTCGATCATTTAGGTGTTAAACGGTACCGTGGAACGTCCGATTAACGACATCTAGTTGTTGCTCACGAGTTAACTTGATGAAATTAACGGCATAACCCGACACACGGATAGTGAGCTGTGGATATTCCTCTGGGCGCTCCATTGCGTCAAGCAATTGCTCCCGATTAAACACATTAATATTCAAATGATGCCCGCCCTTAGCTGAGTAACCGTCCAGCAGCGATACTAGATTACGAACCCGAGTATCCGCCTCTCGTCCAAGTGCTTTCGGAATGAGCGAGAACGTATTAGAGATTCCGTCTAGACTGCTCGCATATGGTAATTTGGCAACTGAATTCAGTGAAGCGAGTGCTCCTTTACGGTCTCTTCCGTGCATCGGATTTGCCCCGGGTGCGAAAGGTTCTCCGGCTTTACGCCCATCAGGAGTACTACCGGTTTTTTTGCCGTACACCACATTGGAAGTAATCGTCAATACGGATTGAGTTGGTACCGCGCCACGATACGTTTTATGTTTACGCAGCTTGTTCATGAACTTCTCCGTTAGATCAATGGCAATATCGTCAACAAGATTGTTGTTGTTCCCATATTGCGGGTATTCGCCTTCGATTTCGAAGTCGATTGCTATTCCCCTCTCATCTCGTATCGGCCTAACTTTGGCGTATTTGATCGCACTGAGCGAGTCAGCTACAACCGACAGCCCAGCGATACCGCATGCCATCGTGCGCAATATTTCGCTATCGTGTAGAGCCATTTCGATCCGTTCGTAACTATATTTGTCATGCATGTAATGGATGACGTTTAATGTGTTCATATACAGCCTTGCAAGCCATTCCAGCATATCGTCGTAACGTTTCATTACATCCTCGTAATCGAGCGTCTCTCCTGATAGTGGTGCCAGTACCGGGCCAACTTGAATACCAAGCTTTTCGTCCACGCCGCCGTTTATTGCATAAAGAAGTACTTTCGCAAGGTTAGCCCTTGCTCCGAAAAACTGCATTTGTTTGCCTATGCGCATCGCGGATACACAGCATGCAATCCCATAATCGTCGCCGAAAATCGGGCGCATCAGATCATCATTTTCGTATTGGATGGAGCTGGTATCGACTGACACTTTAGCACAATAATTTTTGAACCCTTCTGGAAGTCGGGTCGACCATAACACAGTCAAGTTCGGTTCCGGTGCAGGACCGAGATTGTATAATGTGTGAAGGAATCGGAACGAGTTTTTTGTAACCCTAGTTTTACCGTCGAAACCCATGCCACCAATCGATTCGGTCACCCATGTCGGGTCGCCACTGAATAACTCGTTGTAATCAGGTGTTCTTAAAAATTTGACTAGACGCAACTTCATAACGAGATGGTCAATTAGCTCTTGCGCTTGCTTCTCGGTCAATCTGCCTTCCGCAATATCGCGTTCGATATAAACATCAAGGAAGCTGGATACACGTCCGAGACTCATCGCTGCACCATTCTGTTCTTTAATAGCTGCTAGGTAAGCGAAGTATAACCATTGCACCGCTTCTTTAGCGGTAGCTGCCGGTTCAGAGATATCATAGCCGTAGGACTTCGCCATCATCTTAAGCTCTGATAAACTCCGAATTTGTTCCGAAATTTCCTCGCGACCTCGGATGATTTCTTCCGTCATAACATCCGTTTCCATCTGTACCATGTCAGCCTTCTTAGCTTCAATTAAATGGTCGACTCCATATAGCGCGACTCTCCGATAATCCCCAATAATCCGTCCCCGCCCATAGGAATCCGGCAGTCCAGTGATGATGCCCGCTTTGCGGGCGAGCTTCATCTCCGTCGTATAGGCATCAAACACGCCTTGATTGTGTGTTTTTCGGATGTCGGTATATACACGTTGTATTTCCTCAGGAAGCTGATAACCATAAGCCTCACAAGCATCAATGACCATTCGTATTCCGCCGAGCGGCTGAACGGAACGTTTGAGCGGAGCATCTGTCTGCAAACCGACCACACACTCTAAGTCACGGTTAATGTATCCAGGTTGATGTGAAGTGATCGTAGAGACCGTTTCCGTATCGATATCAAGCACGCCACCGTTCTCACGTTCCTTCTTCATCAGTTCCAATACAATTTCCCAGAGCTGCTCTGTCGCTGCAGTTGGCTCTTCGAGGAAGGACTCATCTCCTTCATACGGGGTTAGGTTGAGTCCTAAAAAATCATTGACGTCAATTTGCCGCTGCCATTGCCCTGTCCGAAATCCCCGCCATCCATCAAGACAGCTCGTTTGAATGTTTGAACATGAGCATGAATGATTAGTTGTTGTCATCGTTTGACACCTCCACAGTTAACAAGTGTTATTGGAACTTCCCGTAAAATGCGTTGCGGTATACGTCAGCTAGCTCAGTAACAAGCGGCATTCTAGGATTAGCCGTCGTACATTGGTCTTCAAATGCTCGATCCGCTAAATAATCTACTTTTGCCTCGAAATCTACTTCGTCGAAACCAAGCTCAGCGAAAGACTCAGGAATTCCGAGCGAACGGTTCAACGTGCGAATCGCTTCTATTAAACTATTTACGCCTTCTTCTACCGTCTGCGCAGGAAGTCCAAGCATTCTTGCAATATCCGCATATCGCTTATCGGCTACAAAGTGATCGTATTTCGGGAACGATGCATACTTTGTTGGCTTCTGAGCGTTATATCGAATAACATGCGGCATTAAAATCGCGTTTGTTCTTCCGTGTGCCGTATGATATTGACCGCCCCACTTATGCGCTAAGCTGTGGTTGATTCCAAGGAATGCATTTGCGAAAGCCATACCTGCGATAGTCGAAGCATTATGCATTTTTTCCCGTGCTTTCGGATCAGCCGTCGAATACGACAATTCAAGGTTCTCGAACACGAGCTGGATCGCTTTAAGAGCAAGGCCATCGGTGTAATCGTTAGCCATAACGGATACATACGATTCAATTGCGTGAGTCAACACGTCCATTCCCGTATCAGCGACTGCTGTCTTCGGTAAACTATCGACGTAGTCTGGATCGATGATCGCCACATCTGGCGTCAGCTCGTAATCGGCAAGCGGATATTTGGTGTTGCCTTTGTTCTTGTCAGTGATAACCGCAAACGATGTCACCTCAGAGCCAGTTCCCGAAGTTGTCGGAATAGCAACGAATTTCGCCTTCTGACCTAGACGAGGATATTTGTATATACGCTTGCGAATATCGAGAAACTTTTGTTTCAACGAATCGAAGTTCGTATCTGGATACTCATAAAACAACCACATCGCCTTTGCCGCATCCATAGGAGAGCCGCCACCAAGCGCAATGATACAATCTGGTTTGAACTGCTCCATCATCTTTCTTCCGCGCTCGACAGTATCAACAGATGGATCAGGTTCAACATCCGAGAAGATTTCAATAGACACTGGCGTTTTGCGTTTGCGTAGGTAATACTCAACCTTTTCTGCATAACCAAGACTCACCATTGCATCGTCAGTGACGATCATAACGCGGCTGATATCCGGCATTTTCTCCAAATATTGCGTCGATCCACGTTCGAAATAAATTTTCGGCGGCATCTTAAACCACTGCATATTAATTGTCCGGTACGCCACTCTTTTTACGTTAATCAAGTTGACCGCAGTAACGTTAGAAGTAGTGGAATTACTACCATACGATCCGCATCCAAGCGTCAGGGACGGAAGGTTTGTGTTATAAATGTCGCCGATAGCACCATGAGTCGAAGGAGCATTCACGATGATGCGTCCCGTTTGTAGCCTTGTTTGGAATGCGGCAATGACCGATTGATCATTTGAGTGGATAACTGACGAGTGGCCCATCCCACCATAAGCAACAATTTGCGCTGCACGCTCAATCCCTTTTTCCGCCGTCTTCACTTTATAACAAGCGAGCACAGGACTTAGCTTTTCTGCGGACAACGGGTATTTTTCTCCCACGCCTTCGAGCTCTGCAACTAACATTTTCGTATTTGCTGGCACGGTTAACCCTGCCATCACAGCGATCTTTACAGCTGATTGACCAACGATGACTGCGTTAACTGCACACTTTTCGGAATTGATGACTAAGCGGGAAACGGCTTCCGTTTCGTCTTTATTCAAGAAATAACAACCCTGATCGATCATTCGTTTTTTCGCTTCGTCATAAATCGCTTCGTCGAGAATGACCGCCTGCTCAGATGCGCAAATCATACCGTTGTCGAACGTTTTGGATAAAATGAGATCCGTGATCGCTTGATCCAAATTAGCTGTCCGCTCAATGAAGCACGGAACGTTTCCGGGTCCAACGCCAAGTGCAGGTTTCCCTGTACTATAAGCAGCCTTCACCATTCCTGAACCGCCGGTTGCTAGTACAAGTGCAACGTCTTTATGATTCATAAGCAATTGTGTCGCCTCCACGGAAGGTAACTCTATCCATTGAATACAGTGCTCTGGAGCTCCTGCTGCGACCGCTGCATCTAATAGTGTCTTTGCCGATTCACTACTAGAACGCTGGGCAGACGGATGAAAAGCGAAGATGATTGGATTACGTGTCTTAGCTGCAATTAAAGCTTTAAACATGGTTGTCGATGTTGGATTCGTTACTGGAGTAATACCAGCGATTACGCCTACCGGCTCGGCAATATTGCGGTAGCTTTCATAACTGTTTTCCTCGATGACTCCAACTGTTTTTACGCCTTTGATGCTATGATAAATGGATTCTGTAGCGAACATATTTTTTGTAATTTTATCTTCGTACACACCGCGTCCAGTTTCTTCAACTGCCATTTTCGCCAAAACCATATGCCTGTCTAGTCCTGCAAGCGCCATCTGCTGAACAATTCGATCCACTTGCTCCTGATCTAGCTGCATATAAGCAGCTTGTGCCCGCTTCGCTCGTTCCGCCAGTTTGTTTACTTCTTCCTGAGCGGATACACTCACCGTCTGTACATTTTTTTTAACTTCTTTGATCGCCATAATCTAGCCTCCAATAAGTTTTGTCAGTGCGGTATAATTTTGCTCTTGGCATCTTTTTTGGGTTTACCTGTCACCCTAGCCCAACCTTTACGAAGCAATGGTGTAAGATAAGCGTCAAGTCCGAAGCGTCCAGCATTTGTTCCAGCGATGAAAATGATAACTAAGAGCATTAATAGCCAAGGGTTCGTGCTTACCGTTCCCGCGAAGAGGAACATGAAGTTCAGCATCATCCCGAAGAATGTAGCGGTAAGTGTCAATCCACCTACAATAAGTCCAAGACCAATCAAGAATTCGCCAACTGGGATAAGGAAGTTAATTAGTTTCACATTCGGTAATGCAAAATGTTCTAGAAAGTAGTTGTAAGTAGGAAACAAGGCTTCTTGCGTGGCTTTGTCAGCCACCGGCTTTCCTATCGCATATTTCAGGAAGCCTGTTGCGTCGAATCCGCCAGTCATCTTCTCCCATCCATGGACCATCCAATCCCAACCTACATAAATCCTCAGCAACGTTATCGCGACAGCAACCCATACATTTTCTCTAAACCATTTCATGACCATGATGGTCATCTCCCTCCAACACTGTGTTTTGTTTATCTGTACACCCTCATTATGGATGAGAATTCGATTTCTGAATGTGATGTTCATCACATCTGAAAGATTTTTGTGAAATAAATCACATAGTAGATCGGATGCCACGAACTAGGCACAAAAAAGTTGTCCGAAAAGCCTATGGCTTTTGGGACATACCCTCAGGAAGAGCAAAATGCAGAGCGATAACCCGCAAATGTCGGGTTAATCCTCTGCAAAAACAAGATACAGAAGCTTTAACCCGCAAATGTCGGGTTAATCCTCTGCAAAAACAAGATACAGAAGCTTTAACCCGCTAATGTCGGGTTAATCCTCTGCAAAAACAAGATACAGAAGCTTTAACCCGCAAATGTCGGGTTAATCCTCTGCAAAAACAAGATACAGAAGCTTTAACCCGCAAATGTCGGGCTAAACACAAAAAAAGCACTATCTTATAAATAGATTTCTCTATTTATAAGATAGTGCCCTCTATCGATAAACCATTAACTATTATGCAACTATCTACTGCTATCAGGCGATTCGATGGGCAAATACAGCTTAACAGTTGTACCTACTCCCCGCTCCGAATGGATACGCAACTCGCCAGATACAACTCTTGCGCGTTCCTCCATACTGAATAAGCCAACCCCTTGGCTTGTTTCCTTCCGCTTGAATCCGATCCCTTTGTCTTCGATTACAACTTCAACATTCGTATCCCTATCTTGCAGCGCTACAGATGCCTCGGACACATCAGCGTATTTACCGATATTCGTTAGTGCCTCTTGAACAACGCGGTAAATTGTCGTTTCCACAAGCAGAGGCAATCTCTTCTTTAGGTTACAGTGAAATCGAATTCGGATTCCGTAATGACGCTCGAAATTTTCAAAATAGGTTCTCAGTGCAGGCACAATACCTAAGTCGTCTAGTACAGAGGGACGAAGCTCCCACGCCATCTCACGAACTTCTGTCATCAATTGAGAGATTTGCTCGCCAAATGCTTCTAATCTTACGTCGCCACCATCTTGCATCAAACGCTCAAGGGAGATCTTTAAGGAAAACAAGCTTTGACCGATCCCATCGTGCAAATCCCGCGAGAAACGACGACGTTCCTCCTCCTGGACCTGCATCATCTGAGATACCATGAATTGCAGTTCTTCTTCCGTTTCCTTCAATTGCGTTACTTCATGACGAATAGCAAGATATTGATAGGGATGGCCCTCAGAGTCGACGAATGGAACAATTGTTGTATTGACCCAATATTCCCTGCCGTTCTTGGCACAGTTCTTTATTTCCCCCCGCCATACTTGGCCAGAGGATATCGTCCTCCAGAGGTCACGAATAAACAACTTCCCATGATAGCCTGAATTAACAAGGCGGTGATCATGTCCAAGCAATTCTTCTCTTGTATAACCTGAAATCTCACAAAACTTATCATTTACGTATTGAATCGTTCCCTTATGGTCTGTAACTGCTACGATAGATGCTTCGTCCAGCGCAAATTTAACATCAGCAAGTTGCTTAAGCGTTCGCTTCAAAAGCACTCTCAGTTCGGGATCATGAACATTACCATCTAACTGTTCGAGCAGAGAAACGACATTGACTGCGATATTTTCAGACGGATATTGTTCCCTCTGGCCCAGTTCACTCAAAGTTCAACAGTCCTTTCTTCATCGCAAATTTGACGAGATCAGGCCGCGTTTTTAAATCTAGCTTTTCCATCAGATTGCTTTTGTGGGATTCTACCGTCTTCACACTAATGAAGAGCTGTTCTCCAATTTCCTTATTGGAATATCCTTGGGCAACTTTAGCCAATATATCTTTTTCACGGATTGATAGCGACTCGTAAGAATCAACATGCTCACCGTTTTTAATTTTATCTAAATAATCTTTTATCAGTCGCTTCGTTGCAGATGGGTACAAATAAGCATCACCCGATGCGATATGAACAATGGCTTTCAGCAGTTCCTCATGCGGGGCGCTCTTCAATATATATCCGGAAGCTCCGGCATGAATAGCCCGGAACAAATATTCTTCGTCATCGTGCATCGTCAAAATTAATACAGACGTGCTCGGTAGTAGCTTCTTTAACTCTTCCGTCGCGCTCAGTCCATTTTTGCCGTGGGGCATGCTTAGATCCATAAGTACGATATCCGGCTTCAGCTCGATAGCTTTCTGGATAGCCTCATCACCATCTGCCGCTTCCCCGATCACGTGCATGTTGTGTTTGCCATCGAGTAACAAGATAAGTCCCGAACGAACGACAGCGTGATCGTCTACCACTAATATACGAAGCATTCGATTTCCCCTCCCGATAGTTAAAAACCAGTTAATTTATTTTACCATATTAATTTAAAAGAATCCGATTAGGCGAACTATGCGAAATGACTGCAGACATTCGTACGCCAGCTTGCAAAACGACCCGCTTTTCATCTACACGATAGATACGATTTTTCCGATCTCCTACGAGTAACACGCCTATTACTTTGATTCCATCCTGCAAGGGAACTGCATAAGCAGACCTTAAACTTTCGGCTATTAGAATCGGATATTCATGTACTTGGCGAGAAGAGATAATATCCGTGAGATTCAGCGATACAGCTCGCCCTACCTTCACTACTGTATCAGATAAACCTTTTCCATATCGAAAGGTCATTTTGCGAAACCGTTCATTTTCATTGCCAGATGCGAGCTTCCATTTAAGTGTAAATCCGTCCACATCAAGCATCGCTAACGCGCAGAAGTCGCTGCTTAATTCACCTCGTAGCCTGTTTAATTCTAGTATGAAGGTAGACTCTAAACTCTCCATGCAACTCCCTCCTTTCTTTGTAGCCTTATATGAATTTAAGTGTAACCTAGTTGCCATTGGATGTAATTCAGGGACATCCCTGAATTATAGAGGAGGAAAACCTCTAGTTTCTTTACATTTGTGATATTTCGCACAGTAATTTAAGGGAATTCCCTCTATTAAAATCAGGACTTTCCCTGATAACAATTACTATCCGCGAGGGATATGATGAAATTATCAAGTAAAAGGGGTTGGCGGATATGGTAATGAACGAAACCGAATGGAATAAATCAGACAAGGGTACTGTACAGAAAGAAAATCCCCTTGGTATTGAAAATTTTTTCTCGGAGGAGCAGTTCGCCAGAATTCAAGAACTCATGTATCCTAAACGTGCCGAAGCAGGCAGTTTCCTGTTCTGGGAAGGTGAGCCGACAGGCAAGCTGTATTATATTCGCTCTGGTAAAGTGAAACTAAGAAAATCTACTGAAGATGGAAAAGACTTTATTTTATCGATTCTTCAGCCTGGAGACATGCTCTGCGAACCAGAAGACGGTATGCGCGGGGTACATAGCTTTAGCGCTGAGGTCATTGAAAATGCGGAGCTTGGTGTCATTCAGTGGAAAGATCTTGAGATTCTACTATATCGTCATGGGGACTTTGCTGTTCGGTTCCTTAACTGGACTGCCCTCATGCATCGGGTAACTGAATCCAAATTCCGTGATCTTCTCCTATTCGGCAAACCAGGGGCGCTTGCTTCTACTCTTATTCGTTTGGCCAATTCATATGGCATTGCCTGTGCAGAGGGTATCCGAATTAGTCTCAAACTTACGAATGCTGAACTTGCCGATTTCATCGGAACAACAAGGGAAAGTGTGAACCGCATGTTGAATGGATTAAAGGAGGACGGAACAATTGACATCGTCAAAGGTCGAATCATTATTTTAAACCTCAACGCATTGAGGCTAATGTGCCATTGTCCCGCATGTCCTAGCTGCCCGAAGGAAGTTTGCCGGATTTGATATAGCTCTAAAGAAGGACTTATTTCTAAACTAAGCTGTCGTTTTTTTCTTCATATAGGCGGTCCAATAAATACCTGCAACAAATATACTTCCACCAACGGCATTACCTAAAAAGACAGGAACAAAATTGGTTGCGAATTCCGCCCATGTCGCATGCCCTGCAAAGATCGCAGCAGGAATTAAAAACATATTAGCCACTACATGCTGAAATCCGAGCGCTACAAAAGCCATCGTCGGAAACCATATGCCTAAAATTAGCCCAGTACCGTCTTTTGATCCATAGGCCATCCAAACCGCAAGCGCAACTAACCAGTTACAGCCAACACCAGATATAAAAGCAATTAGGAATGAAT
This sequence comes from Paenibacillus sp. GSMTC-2017, assembly GCF_016019935.1. GTDB lineage: Bacteria > Bacillota > Bacilli > Paenibacillales > Paenibacillaceae > Pristimantibacillus. The sequence goes on along the minus strand of NZ_JAECMT010000006.1, from coordinate 68,455 downwards.
CTTCTAATTTGGAATGAGCTAAAGCTACCATTTGATCCAAATACGGCCCCTGCTCCGTCATGCCTGCAACATGACCGAATACATAAGCTACAAAAATAGCTCCGATAAAATTACTTCCTGTAATGACCAACCAATTAATTCCCCACTTCCGATAAGGAACCTTACCGGCGTAACAAGCCATCGGTACAACCATCATGTTTCCTGTGAGTAATTCTCCGCCCGCTACTAAACATAAGATCAGCCCCAGTGGGAAGACGGCTGCGCCAATAAAGCTTTTGAAGCCTTCCCACTCCATTGGCATGCCTCCACTAACCCTTATACTTAATAAAAAGCCAATTGCAATAAAAGCCCCCGCTGCGAATCCCAACACGATTTGAGATAATAAAGGCAAATTTGCTTTTTTAATCCCATTTTCTATCGTTATAAAAGCGATTTGGTCTGGTTTTGTTGATCCCACGGATGTTCCCCCTTGCCTGCCTATATGTTTTACAACTATTCGAAAGGGATCTTTCGGTCTTTTTCCCAGCAAAGAAAATCTAAATATCTCCGTTGTCTTCCACTATTAAGTGGTTCCTCCCCTGAAATTGTGGTCATATCGTAGTCGTAGATTCGTCCCATCATCAGAATACTTTGATCCGCAGGATGTAGATATTCGAAATGCATGATCAACACTCCTAGATTCATAATATGTATCTTTGACCTACCTTCATTACATCACGAATGGTCGTATATCGCTGTGATAATAATCACTTAGGTGTTCAAAAAAACGACAGCCTAGGACAAGAAAACAAAGTCCTAGACTGCCGTTATTATTGCGTTATCGTTCCTTTTTGCCAAACAAAATGGCTAAATTAATTGCTTAGCAACCATTCCCTACATGTATTTGCACGTAATTGCAGCTCATTATAAAACAAGCCTGCGTGGTAGCCGTCACAAACGGCATGGTGGAATTGCCCGGATACTGGCAATAGTATTTTTCCATCATGCTGAACATATTTCCCCATCGTAAAGATGGGTAATAAATAAATTCCCTCGTTATAAACGTTCAGGTTAAAACCCGTAAAGTTAACCCACGGAATGCTAGAAATGGGGAAGGTGTTCGATGGTTCGTTTGCTTTAGGAGTAAATTGTTTAACATTGCCGTACATTTTTAGATCATCTTTATAACAGCTATAAAAATCATCAAATTCTTCTTTGTACATCGTCCAAATGCTTGAAAAAGTTTTATCGTCGTTATGAAAAATAGTATAGCTAGGAGACATGCTTTCCCAATAACCTAATCTGCCTTCAGAATCATAACATGTGCGAAATTCACTGTTGCAATTTACTACCGTAGCTATCATATGAATGAGTGCAGGGTACAACTTAACCCCCTTAATCTTAAGTTCTGAAAGCAGAAGGGTAATGTCAATGTTTGCAGTCATACTATAGGTGCATCTGACATCGTTTAAATAATGTTCAAAATAGGGTTTTCTATTCCAGTTATTCATGTCAATTGGATTAAAAATCATTTATTTTGACCTCCTAAAATTATTGCATTGTTCATTTTAGGAGGTCTACTGAACTGATTTAACCATATCCCCATCACAATCCCTCATGAGATTTTACAGCTATGATAATTATACCACTCCATTCCAAGTAGTTACCTCATCAACACCTAATCTAACGGTTGGATAGGCTGGTCCACTCGCTTTACCAACAGCAATCATTAGGATGTTAACCAGGTTTTCTGGAACGTTAAACTCATTGCGGAATTGTTCAATACTGTAACCAAGCATAGGTATGGTATCGTATCCTCTTGCTTTGGCAGCTAACATGAATTGCATTGCTAATAAGCCTCCATCTAGCATTTGCCACTCTTTTTTCGTTTGTTCATTTGCAGAGCCATAATAGTTCTCTACACCGTTGTTAATAATATCTTTAACCTCATCTGTCATATAGCCAGCATCTACAGCTCTTTGATTAATTCTATTAGCATTCTCGACTGTATAAGCATTCATATCTCCCAAAACAACAATGATTGCAGATGCATCAACAACTTGTTGTTGACCAAAAGCGATCGGAAAAAGCTTGGCTTTCTCAGCAGGGTCAGTGAACACCATAAACCGCCAAGGGTTTAAATTTGTTCCGCTTGGTGCAAGCATAGCCTCTTCAAGAATCTCTTTTAGTTCTCCTTCTGTCATTTTAGCTGAAGAATCATAAGTGCGAACCGAACGACGGCTACGGATAATATCATAAAAGTCTGCTGTACGATTTTCTGTTTTCATGTTGACTCTACCCCTTACTATTATTTATTTATGTGATACTGCTTACTCTGAAACCTATTTTTAATGTGTATGACACATACGTTGCTGATGAATCTTATTATGGTATAGTACATAGAAAATAAAAAGTACGTACTTTTTTGTACCATAGACACGAAAAAGTACCTATAAATGTACGAAGGAGTTACAAATGAGGGCAGAATTTAATAATAGATGCGAGTTAGTAGTAAAGTTAATTGAAGGAAAGTGGAAACTGCATATTTTATACCACTTAACTAACGGACCAACACGGTCAGGAGAACTACAACGATTAGTAACAGGGATTACAAGAAAAATGCTCACTGAACAATTAAGAGAGCTAGAACGAGATGGTCTAGTAGCTAGAAAAGCATATGACCAAGTGCCACCTAAAGTTGAGTACTCTCTTACAGAGTATGGACAATCCTTAAAGGAAGTTTTGAAGGGACTTTATGATTGGGGAGACAAATACATAAAGGACAAATATCCAAATGGTGAAGTTATCATTAAAACCGATAATGATCCTATTTGATTATTTTAGCTGCAATCATTCCTGAAATTTGCTCACAGTTAACCCCTTGACTGTAACGCAACGTCATAGTGCATAGTGAAAACTATACCAAATAAGGGGTGGAACAAATGAAAATTACGGCACTACGTTCAGATCATATCTATCGAAACGTTTTACATGCTCCGCAAGAAGAAAAGGTTGAGTTGTTCAGACAAGAGATGATGGCTCCATTTATGAGGAAATGGGAAATACAGCATATTCCTTATAAAGCTGCGGAGCCTAATGGCTTTGATGTTATTGCGTTGAATAATCTAACGGCTATCTCACCTTCTCAAATGACTACTGAAATTTTAGTAGACCTCGACTTAATTTCATCAGACTCGTTCTGGTATGAGTGTGAAGAAGCAGTTAAGAAAAGCTTTCATTTATTTATAAAGCACGGCGTGAACCTCCCTGTTTCTCATTATTTATTCACTATTCTATTAGGGAACCCAAATAGCCCGTTATTAATGTTAAATGAAGGATATAGTGGTGAAGGAGGTATTCCAGGTTATATCTTTGGTGTACTTGTGCCAAATGAATATACAATACCGCGAATGAAGGCTGCCTTAGCACACGAATGCAATCATAATGTTCGCTATCAATTTATTAAGTGGGATCATTCCGCTGTTACATTAGGTGAATTTATCGTTAGTGAGGGATTAGCAGAAAACTTCGCTACTTCTATCTACGGGGACGAGTTTCTTGGCCCTTGGGTTACGAAAACAACTATGGAAATGCTTAATAAGCAAATTAAGCCTGTGCTCAAGGATCAATTGCAACTAACAGGCTTTGAAAATATTACACCTTATCTGTATGGTGACGAATTAGCAAAACTTCAAAACTGTACGCCGGTCAATTTGCCTTATGCAGCGGGTTACGCCTGTGGCTATTATTTAATTAAATATTATTTAGAAAAAACAGGGGAAACGATCTATGAAGCTACCATTACCCCTGCTAACCTAATACTAGAAGAAACTAGAGGATTTTGGGATGAAGAAACCATTATTTGCAGTTAAAGACATCGTTCAAATTACAGGTATAACTAAAAGAACTTTGCATTATTACGATAAAATTAATTTGTTAAAACCGTCTTACCACGCAGAAAATGGCTATCGGCTCTATGATAGGGACAATTTAGAAAAGCTTCAAACGATTTTATTTTTAAAAGCAATGGACGTTTCCCTTAAAGAAATTGCGAACATTTTGACACATACGAAACAAGAACAGAGAGAAATATTAAAAAAGCATAGCCAAACGTTATTATTAAAAAAACAACAACTAGAAACAATCATTACTGCGTTAGATAAGTATGTATCAGGAAAAGATTTGTATCACTTATCCATTTTCAATCATTCATCCGCTTTACCCCTACAAGAACAATATGATCGAGAAGCGAAGCTCATCTATGGAGAAACAGAAACATATCAAGCTTTTGAGGAAAAACAAAATAAGCGCTCTCCTAGTGAGAGAGCGAAATTAGATTCCGAATTCAAACAAAACATGGAACATATTTTTAATAAAATGGCTATCTGTATGAATCAAACCCCTGCTTCTGATGAGGTACAACAATTAGTTCTAGAATGGAAAAACCATCTTGAACAATCTATTGCATGTGACACAGAAATGTTAATTTGTATTGCAAATTCGTATAACTATGATAATCGATTCAAAAATTATATCAATCAATTTAGCAATGGGGACTTAGCTGAATTTCTGTACAACGCTATTATGCATCATATCGAAAGACAGAAGGAGTAATACATGCCCTTCTGTCTTTTTTTTGTACACCGCCACTTCTTAATTTCCTTACCCATAAAAAAAAGATAATAATCCAGAATTCCGTTTAATAACATCTTTAGAGTGAACGCACACACCCAATCCATTTTCAAACATTTAGCTACATACAATAACTGATGAGGTGATCGTAAAATGAAGAGAAAATTGTCCATTGTATTTGTTTTGCTATGTATGATTACTGCAATGTTCAGCTTGAGTGCATCTGCTATTTCTTATACAGCTGATCTTGTCCCGCAATTGACATCCAATACTAATCCTTCAGGTACGGCAAGCGCGAGCAGCATATGGAACAGTAATCATGAGGCTTGGAAAGTCTTTGACAACACTAGCGCGAACCAAAGTCAGTGGCATACAAGCATAGCCGGCGGCTCTACCGGATGGATCGCTTACGAATTTACGTCCTCCAAACGTATCGCCAAATATACGATTCAACCAAACAACGACAACCACGTTAGTTATGCACCAAAAAATTGGACGTTCGAAGCTTGGAACGGCAGCAGTTGGGTCGTTCTGGATACTCGTGTCAATGTAACTGGCTGGGCATGGCATGTCAAAAAAGAATTCACATTTACCAATAATACGCCTTATACGAAATACCGCTTAAACGTTACCGCAAACGGTGGAGCAGGCTATTTATCCATTGCCGAATTGGAATTGATGGAAAAAGCGTATACCGGAGACGTCATCCCACATCTGACATCCAATACAGCTCCCTCCGGCATAGCTAGCGCCAGCAGCATATGGAGCAGCGCTTACGATGCTTGGAAAGCATTCGACAATACAACGAGCAATCAAAATCATTGGCATAACTCTAGCGGAACGACGGGGTGGATTGCATACCAATTCTCATCGGCAAAAACGATAACCAAATATACACTCGAACCCAACATCAACAACGCTGTAAGTTATATGCCAAAAAATTGGACATTTGAAGGATGGAACGGGTCCTCATGGGTTACTCTTGACTCTCGAACCAATGTTTTAGGCTGGCAATATAACGTCAAACAATCGTTCGAATTTAACAATTCTATCGCATATATTAAGTATCGTTTGAACGTAACTGCTAACGGCGGGGCGGGTTTCTTGTCGATCGGTGAAATTGAAATGATGGAGTACGCACCATAACACGACTATGAATACACCGTTTCTCCATCATTAAAAGGCATAAGTGTTTGCTAAAATCGCCCTCCCTTCAGCTTAATCAGCTGAAGAGAATGGCGATTTTTTAAATTGAAGGCGCTAGTAAGTGCTATTCTGAACATAAAGAAAGAGGATTTACCGATTTTTGATAGAAATTGTTTTTATTAGATATAAAATGTTTGTTGATGTTGAAAGGTGGTGTCTACACGTTTAATGAGATTTCCTATTTAGCATATTAAAGAAGGAGGAATGTAATGTCTAAGCTAATCTATTTTGGAATCGATTTACATGGACATATCAATGTATCGCTCGGGCTAATACGGGCACTCGTTGAGAAAGGGGAAGAAGTTCTCTACTATTCCAGTGAACCGTTCCGTGAAAAAATTGAAGCAACCGGCGCTCAATTTCGCAGCTATGGGGATATGGGTGGATTCGAAATGCGTGAAGGAGATCGCGTCGATACGTTCCTGCTATTCTCCCATTACATTTTGGATAAAAGCCGAGAACTCGTAGAACGATTCCGCGATGAGGTTATTGCATGGAAACCTGATTACATTATTCATGATGCATTTGCATATTGGGGGAAAGAATTTGCCCAGCTGCTTGGTGTTCCTGGCATTTCGGCATTCGCTACGTTCGCATATATCGACGAAATGGCGAATTATGACCCTGACTTTTTTATGTCTAACATTATTCGGATTGAAGATGATTCGGTCTATAAAAATTATAACAGTGCTGATCTATACCGGAGACTGGTCGATATGTCCTCCAAGACGATCGCAACAAAATACGGACTAAATAAAGTTAATGTCATAAATGATATTCTCGGCAGCAAAGAGAAACTAAATATTTTATATAGCTCCAAATCATTTTATTTATTCCCCGATTCGTTCGACGATAGCTATTTATTTGCTGGTTATTCAATTACTCCGCGCAACGAGACAGTGGAATTTCCTTTCGAACTGCTCGATGGCAGGCCGTTAATTTATATTTCATTCGGTACGATCTTGAACGAATTGGAGGACCTATTCTTGAACTGCTTTGAAGCTTTTGGTCAATCTGATGTACAAGTAGTGATGTCGGTGGGATACCATTTGCGGGTGGAGGACCTTAAAGGTATTCCGGACAATTTTATCGTCCGCAACTACGTACCGCAGCTTGATATACTAGAGCGGGCAACCGTGTTTATTAATCATGCAGGTACGAACAGCGTGTACGAAAGCATATGCTTTGAGGTTCCGCAAGTGGTCATACCACAAGCGTTCGATGAATTTATGGGTGCTGTAATGATAGAACGTGCTGGAATCGGGGTTTACATAAGAAATATGGTTCCAAGTGCGGAGGAGCTACGGGAAGCGGTACAGCAAGTGCTGTCTGATTCGACGTTTAGAAACCGAAGTACATCGATAAAAGCTAGCTTCCAGCCTTTAGATCATGCAATTAATGAGATTGCCGCATATGTAGAGCGGGAGCGTGGCGCAACAATCGCAGCATCACAATCCTCATAGCCGAGCAGATTTATGGCATTAAATTTTTCGTAAAAGGGGGATTCGTCCCTCTTTTTGAGTACAAAGAAAAGCCGATTGAAATCAGGAGAGAATACCTGAAATCAGCTCGGCTTATAATCTTACGTTTTAAGCTTAGTACGTTTTTCCCAATACGTATAATTAGTCCTTAGAGAAATATAACCCATTAAGAAATTCATCGAATGTATCTGCAATTTTAAATATACTGGCATTGCGCATTTCGGCCTGACTACCGCACTCGTATTCGCTCGGAGCAGTTTCATGGCTCCATAAAACGATGATAGGCTCTGTATTCTCCGTGTAATAATCAAAGCAGATGTAGTCTCCACAAGCAGTTGCAGCAATCGGTATAACTCCATCAGGAAGACCTTCTTGAATATTTTCTTTGCTATTAAGGATATAACTATCTCCTTTAGGATCAAAGCTTAGAAATTGATTGATGATCGCTTCGTCATCTGTTTCCGTTTTACAAAGAGAAGGACGTGGCCTGCCCCCATGATACGTTGTAACACAGGCTATATAATCTTTAGGAAATTGAACATCCAGATATTGTTCAACAGCTTGAATATCCTTTTCCGTTGGTGGTGCTTGAACATGTACCCATTCCTTAATCAAGTTATCTTTTCCCTCCCCAAAATTGATGTCCTCCAGTATGTCTTGTTTTTTCATGGAAATCTCTCGGAATAAGTTGAAGTAGCCCATCTATATTAGCCTCTACCCTGCTTCAAAACTTGTCCATGAGGGCCTTCCCGCGCGGCGATATCTGATAACCCGTACCCAGACTGATTGTTAGGCCGAGGTTTTTCAGTTTGCGGACATTCAATTTTAATTTTTCTGTCTCCCAACCGATAGCTGCAGCAAGCTCCGTAGACCTGACGCCGGGATGCTTATCGATGAGCTTAAGGAACTCCGATGTCCACGGTCCAGATGAGCTTGCTCGATCCAGTCGTCCTAGCCGTATAAGCAAATTAGACCATTCTGCATCAGTTAGAATATCTCGTTCGCGCAGTTCCTCACGCGGATCAGCTCCAACCCGCGACACTCCAATCCGGTATATATCCCCTTCCTGACTAAACGAATCCAGCTCCTTAAATAGCGCTGAACGTGTTGAGAAACCCGCAAGAACGACATCGGATTCTGTTATCTCCGTATCAGCGACAATTACGATAGACATAATCTCAATAAGCCCAATAGAGGTGTGCAATTGGCTTCCTTTCTTAACACGCGCCTTACTCCATCGACGAAATGCTAACGAAATTGTACTATTAGCAATTCCCTCCAATATATATCCTTTAAAAAGCAAGATACAGTCACTCCTCCCGATTGATATGATCATCTTAAGAGATTTGTACCGCCTTAAATTTAACGTTGTATTAACGGATAACGTACTCTCCGTGTTTTACGACAATGGAATCTTATTTACCAAAGCAGCCAACGCCCTTGCTAAGCAAACATACGTTTTTCTCGTAGAATAAAGAAATTATTTCTAAGAATATATGTTCAGCAAAAAAGTAAGAAATCCTTTCCGAAATTTTAGTTAATGCTATAAATTCTCTCCCTCTTACCTGACCCTATTTGATACCTAAACTACTTCTTTAAATATAACAATGATAGACTGTTAATATATAGCAGGAATGGGTTGGTGAACCGATGAACACAAAAGTTATGATTATAGAAGATGAAAGAAAAATTGCAGATGCAATTGCCTACGCCTTAAAAAGAGAAGGATACACCGTCGAAGTTGTTGATCATGGAGGATCAGCTATGGAACGGTTATATATATTTCGTCCGGATGCTATCATTTTGGATGTGATGCTTCCTGGTATAGATGGTTATGACATTCTAAAAAAGCTGCAAGATAAAGGGCGCATCGGTGTAATTATGCTCACTGCCAAAGAGGATATTGTAAGCAAAATTTTAGGACTTGAGCTAGGTGCAGATGACTATATCACAAAGCCGTTTGACATGCTAGAGCTACTTGCACGTTTAAAGTCGTTGCTTAGAAGAATGCAATCGGCAGGAGAAACACAACAGCAGGACGAGATTAGACTAGGTGAAATCGTGCTGCATGTTAGTAAACGAACAGCTTTTGCAGATGATATGAAACTCGACTTAACGCCTAAAGAATTCGATTTGCTCGCTCTACTAGTATCTAGACCTGATAGAGTTTATACGAGAGAGCAACTTTTGGATTTGGTGTGGGGAATGGATTATGCAGGCGGTACGCGTACCGTCGATATTCATGTACAACGTGTGAGAAAAAAGCTTGGACCTACGATCAGCGAAACGATACAAACCGTTCACGGTATCGGTTATAAAGCCGCGGGAGGTTACAGTGAAAATAAGTATAAAAATTAAATTCAGCATTTTTTTGGCGGCGCTATTGCTTCTGACTGTATTCGTGTTAAGTTTGCTCGTGCTGGAAGGGATTAAAAAAAATCAGCAAATAGAAGTTGAGCAATATTTTACTCAGCAAGCAACAACTGCTAACGTTTATTTTATCCAGAACATTATGGACGAATCTATTAAAGTACCTCAAACATTTCTAACGTCGAAAGGTATCGAATTTGCGGAGCAATTGGAGTTGATTAGCGGGCAATCCGTCGTGTTATATGATCAGCAAGGGACAATTGTTAATAAGGATAATACGAATATCACATCCACTGGCATTAAAAAGACGTTAACATACGCACTCAACAATAAAACAGCCTATTTGACGGAAAAAGAATCGTTAACTTACTTCACTCCATTAAAAGTAGGTAATGAGCAAGTAGGTGTTGTACAGTTCAACTACTCCCTCTCGAAAAATATTGCCTTCTACAATCAAATTAAGCAAATGTTTATTTATATCGGAACAGGTGTATTTTTACTCAGCTTTATACTCGCTTATTTTTATTTTAATTCCTTTGCTAGTGGAATCATTAGACTGAATAGAACGGTGGACAAGATTAGAGAAGGACATTTTGAGACAGAAACGCTCACACGTAAAGATGAAATCGGTGAACTAAGCGATGGTATTCGGGTAATGAGCGAACAAATTATGAAAACGATGCGGGACAAGGATCAAGAACGAGAAAAATTAACACTAGCGGTAAATAAATTATCCCAACTTGATAAGCAGCAAAAGCAGTTTATCGGAAACGTTACTCACGAATTTAAAACCCCGTTAACATCTATAAAAGCCTATCTCGATTTGCTCGATATGTATCCTGACGACGAGAACCTGATTGAAACAGCAAAGATAACGATTAAAAGTGAAACAGATCGCCTTTATGAAATGGTTGAAAAGGTTCTGCAGCTTGCCTCAATGGAAAAGTATGATTTTGAATTTAATAAAGAAAGCCTCGATGTACAGCAAGTTATCCAATTTGTACTGAACAGTCTGAAAGGTAAAGTTGATAAATTCGGAATACAACTAGAAACAGATTTAACCGAAGCTTATGTAGAAGCTGACAAAGACTGCATGACTATCGTACTCGTCAATCTGATGGATAATGCCATTAAGTATAACAAGACACGGGGCTATATTTTTGTAAAAAATGAAGTAAGGGATGGTCACGTTATCATTGAAATTTCCGATACAGGCATTGGCATCCCAGAAGAAGTGGTACACAAAATTTTTGATCCTTTTTACACTGTTGATAAAAACAGATCCCGGGAAAACGGCGGAGCAGGACTTGGACTTTCACTTGCCAAAAAGTATGCGGAAATACAAGGCGGCTCGATCGCTCTTGCGAGCACAGGTTTGACAGGAACTGTGTTTAGAATTTCTTTTCCTATTTATAGCCCAAATGAAAAGTGAACTCAGTTAACATTTTTGATACTTTTGTTTACAAGTTGGAAACATTCGTTTATATTTTCGGAACAATTTCTTGATAATGTAAGTGTCGAGGAGGCGATCTTTATGAAGATAGCTAAAATGGGAATTGCAATGTTCGTTACAGGAGTACTTCTATTCGTCACAGCCTGCAGTTCAGAAACGAATAGCAACAGAGTAGTCATCAAAGAGACCGAGGGAACGATAACTGTCATCGATAATGCCAGCAAAGAGGCAGGCGAACATGATGTATCCGTGGAAAAGATAGAACGTTATGAAAACGTGGAAATCACTGATTGGCTGGATGATGAAACCGTCATCGTATCGAAAGAAAATACAACATTAGAAAAAATGAAGTTGGAAGAATTGTCAGATTCCTATCCTAGAAGTTTGTATTTTTATAACATAAATACGAAACAATACAAACTGCTAAAAGAACAAAATAATATGTTTTTGGGAGGCGCGACCTTATCTGCGGATAAAAAGCATTTACTATATCATGAGTTCACATTCGGTGATCCTGCTTATTACGTGCTTAATCTAGAGACGCTGGATTCATTCGGTCTCTTCAATGATGAGATTGGAGGAGCTGTTACTGCAAAGTGGGCTGATGAAAATACGATTATTGGCGCAGCTTACAGCAGGGCTGTCTATACAGCTAGCACTGATGGAAGTGTTGCCCCCTTTGCCCACTTGAGCGTGGAAGCATTTTTACTCATTGAACAAATGAAGGAAAATATTTATTACGTTGCCTATTCCGATGAGACCTTAAAAGTGCTGAACCTGACTACAAAAGAAAAAACAAATTTGAATATAAATAATGTGTACGGAGTAGTCCCATCGCCAGATGGGAATCAAATACTGGTTAATCACATACCCGGCTCCAAGAGCATTCTGACATTATCAGACGCAAATGGTGAAAATCAAAAAACGATTACTGAGGGCACAGTAATTGGCGGGGTTTCATGGTCGCCAGATCAGCGGATGATTTCATATACCCAAGAAGCCGCTGTAAACGGAGTAACGGTTAAAGGGCTTTATATCTACGATATGTTAACGGGCAAGTCTACCCAAATAGCGGTAGATATCGAAAATGCAGAAACTTCTTGGAGCCCCTCCGGCAAAACACTCGTTTATACGGAAAAAAATGACAACCAGTTTAATAGTGCTATTGTTCATTTGAAGTTTTCTTCGCAGAAATAAAATGACTCACTTTCTGGTGACTTAAGCAATTTTTTACCGCCAAAATGTTGAACAGCCCGCCTTATCGATAATATTAAATTCGATCATTCGCTCAAGTAAGGCGTAATCTACCGGACTATTCCACTTGATACGAAGCAGTTGGTTCGTGTGATCATAGCCAGCCTGTACAATTTCATCAGCAAAGCGAATAATTCCTGCGGCTTCAGGGGCAACCGCCATATGTTGTTTGGATATGCTAAAGCCAATAATGTAGGTCTCATTGTTAGTAAACATCGGCTGATTCCATGCAATCTTTGGCTTTAACTGTGGAAATGTCTTAGATACCCAGGCCAACACCTCTTCCGTCCTCTCGCGATGTTGCGGATTATCAATCTTTGCTAAGTACTCTGCAAAAACGTCCATGTAGCACTCTCCTATACTCAAATATGATTAAACAAATAACCTCTTACAGGCATCATACCTGAAGAGGTTATTGTTTATCAAACGTTAAGATCAAATAAAGCACAAAAATAGGAAAAAACCTAAGCGCTTCTTTCTCTTTTTGGATGGTTATTACGTCGTTATAATTTAAATAGCTCTTATCTCTTCGCACTATCATCATAAACATTATGAGGTGTTCAATTGTTTGAACAAGTAATACTCGTAGCTATGTTTACTTTTATTATCCATCTTTCTGAAACACTTACCTATTCTCTTCGATTGGCAGGGGTTCGTTTAGGGAAATTGGCGGTTGCATTGTCCTTATCGGGGATCATTTTGCTTATTTCAAGAACAACTAATATGGTACAGGCTCCACTTACAGGTAAAATGATAGATTTCTCAAAACATCAATTAGATTATAATCTCATTGATCAGTTTCGAATTATTATCGGGGCAGCTACAATGGGAACTTTAGTTGCATTACTACTGTTCCCATCCGCTGTTTTACTTTCTTCGAGGGTAATATCACATTTAGAAGTCGCAGGGTCCATACCTCAACTTGTTCGTTCTTCTGTTTCCATTCAAAAAATAACCAATATCCGATACCATTTACGTTTTCCCAAACTATCGATACTATCACGTTTGAGAACCGGAGGTATACCTAAACGGCTTGTCGTACTAAATTGTTTAGTGACCACCATTTATACGATCGGTGTGTTAGCTGCTCTACTTGCTTCAACATTAACAACAGAATATTCGATCGCCGCATCACAATCATCTGGTCTGATCAATGGAATTGCGACTATTTTACTTACTATACTAATAGATCCGCAAATTGGCTTAATCACCGATAAGGTCCTTAGAGGTGAAAAGGAGATCGCTACATTAAATAAGATCTTTGGTGTATTAATGATGTCGCGATTACTAGGAACTGTTCTTGCACAAGTATTACTAGTACCAGCAGCATATTGGATTAAATGGTTAGTATCCGTTCTGTAGTTTGGATAAAAAAATATTTAACACCGCTAATGTACCTAGCTTAAATGTACTCTATCTCTTCTCGACCTTCTGTACGCTCATAACGGATCAAGCTCATCTCTTCGATGCCCAGTATCTCCTTAAACTTCTCTACTGCTTCGAACTCTCCCTTTTCGAACGAGACATTACCAGCAAATAGTTCTTCAAGGGATTTTATCTGTTCTTTAGTTAGATCGAAAACACTAAAGGCATCGGCACGAGGATTTTGTTTCAAGTATCCATCCAAAAATGTGTCCTCAGCTCCCTCATATTCAGCCAGCAGTTCATCGACTTCCTCGTCGGTTAGCCCGTACATAATCTGTAGGTCCGACACGACCTCTCCTTTATTGAAAATCTCAAACCCCCAGCCATGATCCTCTAAGTGGGTAAAATACATGATCGGACAATATGCGGATAAAGTCTTAAGTTGCTGCGAAGCCACAAACTCCCCGTCCTTAGGAGTGAAAAAGGCAAACCAATCCTCACTAAGCTTAAGAGTAGGCGTTCCAGTTGGGAGGTGCTCGACTAGTTTTGTTTTATCAGATGCCCTAATAATGTTACCGTATGTAAATTCACTCATGAATTGTACCTCTCCCTTTATAATTAATTAATCAACCTCATTAAAAGTTATTTCATTATTCCATAGAGCTCCGTAAAATTCCTCCACTCGGTGGGGATAAGTCAGCTTACTTATAGGTTATCCTATACTGATTGTTAATACTGTTAATACATTTAATGTTTAACTACACTTATGGCCTATCTTTTTAATAATTAACGTAATTATTTCATGTATCAACAGCGTATTATTCTTAAAAGTTATACACATGTGCATAACCGCTCCGATCATAACCGATGAAAAGATCTGATTCAGCATCTATAACATAATATCCTTACTTCCGCCCGAAGTCCGCTTTAATTTCGCCCCACTCTTCCGTATTCCATTTCATCACTTTAGTTGTATATGTATTCGTGTGAAGCCACTTCACCGCTTCATCCGTCAGCTCCCATATTTTTGCGGTAGAAGCGTCCCTTTTTAAGGTCGAAGCTACCTTTTTATTGCGAAGCCAGCTTAAAGCTGTTTTAGAATCACTGTAAATCGTCTTCGTGCAGCCCTTCTCCTTCAAATAGGAAAGAGCATGTACTACGGCAATAAATTCGCCTAAATTGTTGGTACCGTTCGGTATTGGTCCGACATAAAATAGTATTTCGCCCGTTTGTGTGTCTACGCCCTTATACTCAACAGGACCGGGATTTCCTCTTGTTCCTACATCAACAGAAATGCTATCGTAGTCGATTGATGCTGCTTCTTCTTGGAATAAGACAGGCTGCTTTACGCTGCTTTTCGTTTTGACAGTACCACTTGCAGAAGCTTTGCTCCCTCCGCCTGTGCCCCAATGACTGCGCCAGCCGTCTTGGAAAGCTTTTTCTGCCAGCTCCTTCGTTTCAAAGGACTTAAACTTGGCATCCTGCACTCCGCTAACCTGCGCTTGGCATTCTGGCCATGAAGCAAATACCCCTGTTTTATTGCCGACCCAAACGACATAAAATTTCCCTTTAGCCATTATATAAATAACCACCTTTAATGAAATTGTTAATAAGGAATTGCTGATTCTGCCCGAAGAAAGGAACTCTCAAAGATTACTATGCCACTTAGCAACGGCGCAAAGCAAATATGCAGACAACTAATTACTGTAACGAACCTAAAACACGTTATTCCACTTCATTTCTCTTCAAAAAAAATGTAACGAACACCAGCAACCCTATTTCGTTCAAATAGCCCCTATTCTTGATCAAAAGCAGCTAATAGCGTTGCTGTGATTCGTTAGCTTTTTTTCACATCGCTTTTTCCCAAAATAAGCTTCTCACGATTCGTTAGAACTTACAAAACCTGAATATCCACCCATACAATCGCAAGCATGTAAAAAACCAGCCCAATTCGCCCTACACAAGCGATCTGAGCTGGTTCTTTTTCCAATTACGAGATAGCATCCTAGATTTGAGCATAAGTATCTCGATACTCCTGTGGCGTTAAGCCGGTATGCTTTTTGAACACATTAATGAAGGAGTGAGCTCGCTGATAGCCAATTCGTGCTGCGATTTCATACACTTTGTCTGATGAGGATAAGAGCATATGAGCAGCTTTTTCAATTCGGATGCGATACACATAATCACTTAAATTTTCACCGGTTTCTAGCTTATAAATTTTTGAAATATACACAGGATGCATAAACACATGCTCGGAGATCGCCGTTAAAGATACGTCACTCGATAAATGCTGTTCTATGAATTGGTTCACTTCAGCAATCAGCTTCGCTCTAGAGTCCCGCACCTCAACCTCATTACCAGAGCGCAGACAATTTAGTACATCAAAAGACCATTCATAAAGCTGTTGATAAGAGCGATGTGGAGTACCTTGAACGAGCTTATTGTAGCTCTTACCAATTAACTCGGATAAGGGGCGTCCATTTTTGTGCGAAAAATAGGTAGCCGCTGATGCAATCGAAACAAACACTTCCAGCAGATGCTCCTGCAGCTCCACTCGTTTGTCTTTAAGCTCCCTCATTATTAGCTCTAAACGGTTATGTGCTGCCATCCACTGTCCCGCTTCCAATAATTGCGCGAGCGTAGGCATTTCATATAGTGAAGGGATTGATCGCATTTCTATACTTTCCGCTTGTTCCTCCGCAAAGGTCACAATTAAGTCCTGCTCGGTGCCAATCCGTTTTCTAAGTGTCGTAAGGGTGCTGTTGTAAAGTTCGGATAAATCATCTGGAAAAACCCCTTTACGGCTTATTAAAATAGAGGCAGAACCTTTTAAGTGGGTATGAATCACAGTCTGCAGTTGTGTAGCTACGAGCTCCATTACATGTAAAGAATCAGTCTCATCCATAGGCGTCATGTCGATGTCCACATCTTTGCTCCGAAGCTTTACTAGGAAAACTAAATAATCGTGTGAATCTTTCCCTTGCCATAGCTCAAATTGTGGGGCAAACAGCTCCTCGGCAATATTTCCAACCGCATACTCTACAAGTGCAAGATTTCGGGAATCATAGCCATAAAAAGGTTCTTCAAGCCGTACTAGCATGGACCAAAACGCTTCTCCATGAAAGTCAGGTAATTGCAGCATGCTGAGTCTATCTTGCAAATCGGAATCACTAAGCCTTCTGCCCTGCAACAGCTCATTAAGCAAGTTAGCACGCAACTGAGGTAAGTTCTCTCGCAAGGTACGCGAGACTTTGCCGCTAGAGAGAACTTGCTCCCACTCTACCTGAATTTTCTGCAAAGCTTGGGAAACAGTAGCGAGCAATTCTTCGTCAGTAACCGGTTTTAACAAATAACTCCAAGCACCTTGATGGATCGCTTTTTTTGCATACTCAAAATCAGCATAGCCCGACAGCAAAATACACTGGATTTTTTTCCATTTGATTCTGATCAAAGCGGATAGTTCAAGACCAGTCATACCAGGCATATGAATATCGGTAATGACAACATCTATCGGATGCTGATGCAGCTTTTCGATAGCTTCATCAGCGGAATAGGCTTTGTGCACGGTAACAACTCCGACCTGCTCCCAAGGTACAAGTTCTGCTAATCGTTCTACGACATGTGCCTCATCATCCACGATTAAGAGCTGTGACATCTTGTTCGCACCTCCTCCATCTCAATGTTACTTTTAGTCCACCGAGCTTGCTTGGAGCTAACGTAATCCCACCACCGTCTCTGCCGCCGAACATATAATGAAGGCGTTTATGTACATTCCATACTCCACAACTAACTTCAGTATCCATCGGTCTAGTCAATTGTTTTTCCAATTCATGCAGCTCAGCAGGTTCCATACCGGGACCGTTATCTTCTATCGTAATCGTATAGTAGTCGCCATGTTGTTCCCCTGTAATTAGAATAATACCTTCGCCCGGTTTTTTTTCTACACCGTGTACAATTGCATTCTCAACGATGGGCTGTATTAATAAGCGAGGCACCTGAACATCTAGCATATATGCTGGAATATGAAGTTCGTAATAAAGCCTCTGCATCCGTAAATTGTGGATCGTTAAGTAATTTTCAATGAGTTTCATTTCTTCACGAAAAGCTGCAGTTTGCAATTCCATACGTGTGGAATATCGATAATATTCAGCTAAATTTTGAGCCATTGCTACAACGGCGGGGGTGTCTCCAAGTTTGGCAGTATTGATGACAAAAAATAAACTGTTATATAAAAAATGAGGATTAATTTGCGCTTGAAGCTGCTTTACGGTTGCTTCGTGTAAACGAAGCTTCTCTGCGTATACGCGCTCAATCAGATCTTGGATCTGTTCCGCCATTTCATTGAAGCGTTCAAACAGAAAATCAAACTCGTTATGCGGCCTGAAACGGAGCCTTGCGGATAAATCGCCTTGCTTCAGACGCTGAACACCTTGCACTAATTTACGGATCGGTCGCTGAACGTTGCGATATAAGAAATAAGCGACTAAGAAGCTCATTGCGAGAAGCAATACGATTGTTATGTAGAATAGTATATTTGTTTGCTTGATAGGAGCAACTATATCTTGTACAGGAACGTAATTTATTAAATACCAATCTAGCTGGGCGGATTTTACATAAAAGACGGCATGTCGTTTGCCTTCTAGCTTCGTAAATAGGCTACCCGTATCCTCCAAATGCTGATCATTTAAGAACGACACCAGTTCTTCTATTCTAGCGTTGTTCTTCGTGCTGCTTCCAATAGATGGCTTGCCAAAACGATAGAAGAAAGGGTCACCCTTTCCTCCTGACTTGACCTGATCCAGCATGGCTGTTAAATTGCTGTCCGAGAAGCTTACTTGGATCATCGTACGGATTTGGGAGACCGATGTAGCTCCATAAGGCTCGACGATTTGCCGAACAAAGCGTGCTCCGGGTTGCCTTGCTTCTTCACGTTTGCTAGAGTCATAGGTCCAACCTAATAGAGGAGCAAAGGTTCTAATATCCTCTTCGTTATAACTCATCAGCAAATTAGAGGATACTGCCTCTTTTTCCTTTGGCATATAGACCGTAA
This sequence comes from Paenibacillus sp. GSMTC-2017, assembly GCF_016019935.1. Lineage (GTDB taxonomy): Bacteria > Bacillota > Bacilli > Paenibacillales > Paenibacillaceae > Pristimantibacillus. The sequence continues at coordinate 49,665 of NZ_JAECMT010000006.1, read as the reverse complement.
GATCATTCGTCCAAGCACTAGAAACGCTCTGCAAACTTAATTTTTCGGTAATTCGAGTCTGTTCAGTAATACGGTCAAATGGCTTGTTGGAACGTTTTTCTAAGTAATCACGCAAATAAGGATCTGAACCTAAAATACCAGGAAACATAGCAAGCTGCTCTACCGTTGTATCGAATTGTTGTAGGAAAAAGGACAGCTGGCTGAGGCTCGAAGACTGAATTTCGTCTTGAACGACGTCCACACTGACCCTATTGGTATAAATATAAAGAATAAGTACGGGAGTGACCAACACTACAATTAACATAATGATTTTACTAAAGATCGTCAGTCTTCCAGTCATCATCGTTACCGCCTCTTATCCCAGTGGTCTATAAGGATTAGCTTATCCCTTCACTGCACCTGACGCAAGACCGCTTACAATATATCGTTGAGCGAGCAAGGCGATAATAAGAACGGGTAAAGTAATGATACAAGCTGCCGCCATCAAAGCTCCCCAGTTAATTTCCGAATAGGATAAAAAGTTAAATACGGCTATTGGTAACGTTTTTGTTTTGTCTCCTGCCAGAATGACCGAAAACATAAAGTTGTTCCATGAGAAAATGAACGATAATAGAGATGAAGTAATAATTCCAGGAACAGATATCGGCAGTACAACACGTGTGAACACACCCGAACGGGTACATCCGTCGATGAGGCCAGCTTCCTCAATTTCTTGCGGCAGTCCTTCGAAGAAGGAAATCATCACCCAAATAATAAAAGGCAAACCTACAAGCATGTGGCTCAGAATAAGTGCGGTGTACGTGTCCACAAGCCCCACTTTTGAAAATATGATGAACCAAGGAATCAAGAATGAGATCCCGGGTACTATCCGGGCAACCAATATAATTAAACCAAGGCTGTGCAGTCGATAACGAGCAATGGCATAAGCGGCTGGGAGCCCTAAAATAAGAGAGCCAATCGTTGAGCCCGCTGCGACAACAAAACTATTGATTACGAATTTCATGAAATCATATTCTTGAAATACATTGATATAGTTGTTAAACGTAGGCTTGAACACAAAAAACTGGTCCGTGGACATAATTTGGGCTTGTGTCTTAAACGATGCGAGTAGCATCCAAATGAATGGGAAAGAGAAGGCTAGCAGTACGACCAACGTTGTGAGCGAAAAAATAATCGCATACATTCTTTTTTGTTGTTTCATGCCGACGCCTCCATACGTTTGCGAATCCAGATCATAAGAAGTGTAGCGCCCATAACTAAAGCGAAGAATAGAACGAGCAATGATGAAGCCGTACCTAATTTAAAGTATTGGAAGCCAAGTGTGTAACCGTAAATATTGAGCGTCTCAGATACATTGTTTGGTCCACCTTGTGTTGTCGCATAAATAATATCGAATGTTTTGAGTACGTCGATAAGTCGCAGCATCATCGCTACGATAATCGTTTGCTTCAGCATAGGTAAGGTGATGTGAATAAGCTTCTGCCACTTCGATGCGCCATCAACATCCGCTGCTTCGTAAGGTTCCGAAGGCAATGTAGATAAGCCGGCCATTACAATTAAGGAAATCATCGGTGTCCATTGCCAAACGTCAATCAAAATCAAGGAAGGTAGTGCTTGCGTAGGGGATGCAATCCACAACTGCGGATCTAACCCTATCAGTTTCAATAAGGTGTTAGCAGCACCAATAGTCGGTTCATAAATAAGCAACCATACGAGCCCCATTGCGACAGGTGTAGCTACCATCGGAAGTAAGAAGATCGTTTTTGCAATATTTTTACCACGGAAGTTTCTGAACAGCAGCAAAGCGATTGCAACACCTAAAAAGGTTTCGATGATGATTGCACCAAACGTGAAAGTAAAGGTGCTCTGGACAGAATTCCAAAATCGCTCTTCCTTCAGCAACGTTATATAGTTAGCTAATCCTACCCATTTTGGCGGTGATGTTGCCGACATACTCCATTCAAAGAAGCTGATTCTTACTGTGTACAAAATGGGAAACACCATCATAAGCAGAACGAACAAAACCGCAGGAAGGGTGTAGATCCATTTCAAATTGCGATCGAACCAGTTGGTCGACATGGCTCATCAAATCCTTTCTTATGGGTGTAGTTGCTTCTTCAAAAATAAAGATGCTGCCCAAACCCAAACTGCGCAAGACATATGCTTCCGATCGCTGCCCAATCCAGCATATGTCTTGCTCCGTTTGTTCTAGCCAGCAAAATTGTTTTGGGACAGCCCCTCGCTTTTCGTTCGGTTATTTCCCGTTATCTTTGTCCATTAGCGCTTGCAACTCTTGATTAGCTTGATCAGCTGCTGCTTTAATATCTTCGCCGCTAATCGCCTTCTGTATGATGGAGCCTACAATATCACGAGCTTCAGTAACGCTTTTGATTTGTGGCAGGGAATGGTCGACTCCGCCCTTCTGCGTTTCTCTTGTAACTTCCGCGAGCTGCTGTGGATATGCGGTAATGCCTTCTGGATTTTCCCATATCGATAATCTAGGGCCTGGATTACCTCTTTTCTGCGTAGCTAGTACAATCTCTTTGCTAGTAGCCCATTTCATAAATTCCCATGCTGCATCTTTCACTTCTGACTTGGCATTCATTGCTATTCCCCACGAGGTAATGTTAAAAGGTTTGGAACCCGCGCTTCCAGCTGGGAACTGAGCGTATCCAACTTGATCTACTATTTTGGATTTCTCAGGATCAATCGCATTTTGATAAATAGAATTGGCATCTGCAAAGAAGGCAACTTTACCTTGTGCAAATATACCGATTGCTTGTGGCCAAGACATATTCAGTACGCCTGGCGGTGCGAAGTCTTTTAGCAAGTTAGCGTAAGTCGTCATCCCTTTAATCGCTTCAGGTGTATTTACAGTAGCCTTATCACCGCTTGTGAAATCGCCGCCTTCGGAATAAATAAACGAAGAAATTTGTCCGACTAACGGGGAACGCTGACCACGAGAAACGAAACCGTACATTTCATTTTTTGGATCATGCAGCTTCTTAGCCGCTTCTCTTAGCTCATCCATCGTCTTTGGTACTTCAATATTAGCCTGTGCAAGCAGGTCCTTACGATAATAGAGAATATGCTGTTCCGTAATAATCGGAATGCCTGCAAGTTTGCCGTCGACAGTGGTAGAGCTGATTGATGTTTTCGAGAAGTCCGCTAAATCGTAGCTCGCATCCTTTTTCGCATATTCATCTACAGCTTGAATCCAGCCATTTTTATAAAAAAGTTTAATATCTTGCATCGGACGGAACATGAATACATCTGGAGTAGTTGAGCCAGCGGTGAATTGTACAGTGAGCTTTTGGGTGAGCTGATCTTCGAAGAAGCTTTGAATATCTACCTTAATACCTGTTTTTTCTTCAAATTGTGGGACAAACGTTTTGATTGCGTCTCCCCAAGGGTGGTTGGCTGTAATAATAGAAAGCTTCTGACCTGCAAACGGTTTAGCTCCCGTGCTAGGTGCATCAGTAGTTCCTGGCGTAGGTTTCGCAGGTTCTGACGTACTGCAAGCGCCGAGCAGTGTTGCTAACATCATGGTCGCAATTGCGGTGCTCATTAACCTTTTGAACGACAACTTCATGAGTATATCCCTCCCATTTATAATTGAATTCGGTATTTCGAAAGCGCTACCATATAATTTTCTCTTGCTGTATTCCTAGCGTAATGGATTTCGGCTCAGGTTGATATAACGCAGATTAAACATTGATAACTGAGGATGAATGGGATGATTGGATCTCTGAAAGTCAAAAAGCTTGCCTCCAAGGATAATTCTCTTGGTAGACAAGCTTGGCAGTTAGGAGTCTTAATCGTGTACGAGAAAATAAAATCATAGACTGTCGATGTTTTATTTAACTAACGTGTCCCGTTAGTTAAATGCCCTAACCTCTACATTCTTCAAGCATCATACTGTATTCTTTGAATTTATCTAAGTCATTTATATGTTGGGCGAAGTATTTAGCTTTGTAGAATTTGTTATACGAGTTATTTTCCTCCTCAATCTTAGAAAATGCTTCGCGCAAATCAGTAAATTTTTCAAACCAACTTAAGCCGTGTTCAAGAAAAACATCCCTAATATTAGCTCCTACTACTTCAATATTGCTCCCATCAGGTTCAATCCACCAGATATCAGTTCTTTTTTCAGTAGGATTTTCTAAACATTTGGTGTAGTTTGATTGGTCTAATGAACAAGTTAATTCTGTTCGAATGTGACACTCATGTACTTTAGGCAGGAGTCTAGCTTTATTATCAGCTTTAATATCCTGTTCTGACAGTATAAAGGCATAATAGATGCCTATTTCTACGACAATTGATGATGGCGTCCATCCTGTAATCAGTGAAAAGTAGTTGCCCACGGAACGAATATGAAGCACCCAAATGCAATCATTATGCCACCCCCAATTATTTCTCGTCTGAACCTTAGTCAATCCATTTTGCTTAAGTACAGGAGTAATTATCTCTCGTATAACTTTGTTTATTTCCGCTGAACCAATCATAATGTTCCTCCAATTAAAAACACGATTGTTTCAGTATCTTTCCACATACTTGATCACACTAAACTGCCCTTTATGCCTCTCCTTTTGTGTGTGGTAGGTGGTACTTCCATTTCGCCAAAGGGTAGCTTTTTTCTTTACATAAAAGGGGCGATCCCTCAGCCAATTTTCCATGGCTTTTGGGACTGCCCCTCTAATCCTTTAACGGATAGAAGATCTGTTTAATTTCACCTCAGTACTAAGCATGACAGTGTTAAGCTCATTTCCTCGGCTATCATGTCCCCTTCTGAAGTAGAGACTGCGCACAAAATTTTTACTGTTCACGCGAGCAATCATCTGACTGCGACTTCTCGGCAAATCGCAGCATTGCGCTAAGCCGCTAATCCAATCAGCGATTTCTTGATGTGGAAGTAACTCTTTGTTCATCATCGTATCCACGATGTTGACTAACCTCTCATCATCTTCATCGCTAAAAATATGTCTACCATTATGTAGAATGCTAGAAATAGCGACAAGAACCTCACGCAGCATTTCGGCGCTGCTCTCCTCGCACTGAACCAGCTCTACAAAAACATCCGCACCGTGAGACGCGCTGTGAGCCCAGCCTCCTACTGGAAGGTAACCTCGCAGATCCTTCTCCTCATTAAAATAACGGAGCATTGCATTCATTAATTGCTTAATTCCCGCTTTATTGAACAATGGATTCTGTCTGTGGCGTTGCAGAATCAAAGCAATAGGCAAGGCAGAGAATGTCCTTGTAAATACTGACTGATCATCCTCAATGCCAATATTATAGAACAAATGATTCTCATCGGTCAGAACAGCTACAAGACTACGCAACTCCTCCCCACTGAATCTATTCTCTTCCTTAATCCACATATAAAACATCGGATAAATTAGGTTGTCCCTTAATTCTGGCTGAGGATCGCCAATGTATTGAAGTAACAAAGGTAAGAAATCTTGATGCTGCTCACCTTCACGTAACTGATACTCATCATTCTCAATTCTTTGCAAATCCAACATCAATTTGGTCCTTGTATCGCTCATTTCCCCATCCCCTCGATGCAATAAATTCAGAAATTATTTAGAGCTTTTATGGAACGAGAACTTCCGTTCAATCTAAGATGTTTTTTCTTTTCGACATAAAACGCCCCATTAGATGATCATATATAATGGCATAAAATGGTGCAACTATATTTCAAATCTACATTTTTGTACGATTTAATTAAGCATTAGACTGTGACTGAGCTGTGTAGCGTATTGTAGTTAAATGGCGTTTATGCTAAGCTGTACGTAATTTAAATGATGGGAGCTGAACGGATACATGTAGAACTTTCTTGCTGCGAGATATCGGAAAGAACGGACTCAGTTATTGACTGTAGTTTGTTTATTTCGTCTCTGCAAGAAAGATCTGCACTTCGTTTGCGCTCCCTATTCGGACAGTTATCCGGCACCTTTATATGGTGCCGTATTTCCTCGTATCGATTTGAGTCGCAAGAATGCACCTTTCTTGCGGCTCTTTTTTATTTCAATACGAAAGGATGATAGCCATGCCAGCTATACAAGTATCTAATCTCACTTTTGCCTACCCAGGCAGCTATGACCCCATTTTTCAAAATGTTCATTTTCAGATAGATACCGATTGGAAGTTAGGATTTACAGGGAGGAATGGGCGAGGGAAAACGACATTCTTTAACCTGTTGTTGAAGAAATACGAATTCAGCGGCACGATTTCCGCGCCGGTAGACTTTGATTATTTTCCGTTTCCCGTAGAACATCCTGAATATTTGACCGTCGATGTTATTGAAGAGATCGTACCTGGTTATGAGCACTGGAAGTTAATGCGTGAGCTGAATCTGCTTAAAGTTGCGGAAGACGTCATGTATCGGCCATTCGAATCACTTTCCCAAGGTGAGCAGACGAAGGTATTGCTTGCCGTACTGTTTATACACGACAATCGTTTTCTGCTTATCGACGAGCCGACTAACCATCTCGACCTGCATGCTCGCAAGCTTGTCGGCGATTATTTGAATACGAAACGTGGGTTTATTCTTGTTTCACATGACCGGGATTTTCTCGACCGCTGTGTCGATCATATTTTATCAATTAACAAAACGAACATTGATATCCAAAAAGGCAACTTCTCTAGTTGGTGGAGAAATAAAACTCGTCAAGACTCTTACGAATTGGCACAGAATGATAAGCTGCACAGGGATATTCAGCGTCTATCTACTTCTGTCAAACGTACGAGCGGCTGGTCTCACGAGATTGAAAAATCGAAAAACGGAACTCGAAACTCCGGCTCCAAGTTGGATAAAGGCTACGTCGGGCACAAAGCAGCAAAAATGATGAAACGCGCGAAATCTATCGAACAACGGCAACATGCAGCTGTAGAGGAGAAATCGAAGCTGCTCCATAATATTGAACAGTCAGAAAGCCTTGCCATCTCTCAGCTCGTGTATTCCAAAGCCGAACTAGCAGTACTTAGTGACGTTACGATTTTCTATGGGGAAAAACCAATTTCCGAAAACGTTAGTTTAACTATCGAACGAGGAGATCGGATAGCCATTTCAGGCCCAAACGGTTCTGGCAAGTCAAGCTTGCTTCGCTTGCTCAGAGGAGAGGCGCTAAATTATACAGGCACTTATCGCTCCGAGCCGCAGCTTCGTATTTCCTATGTATCACAGACTACTTCCCATCTTCGAGGATCGCTTTCTGATTATGCGGCAGAGCACGGCATAGATGAAAGTTTATTTAAGACGGTGTTACGTAAACTTGATTTCTCTCGTGTCCAGTTCGAGAAGGATATGTCGACTTTTAGCGGAGGACAGAAGAAAAAAGTTTTAATCGCGAGGAGTTTATGTGAAGAAGCTCATTTGCATATTTGGGATGAACCGCTCAACTTTGTCGATGTGATTTCCCGAATGCAGATTGAGGAGCTGCTGCTTGAGTACGCACCGACCATTGTGTTCGTGGAACATGATCGGGAATTTCATGACCGTGTCGCTACGAAAACAATTGAGCTTTTGCATAAAAGGAGCTAACAAGTGGAGATTTTGAACGATGTTAGCATACTTGAGCTGGACTTTCATGTGCTAATAACTTGAGCAGGAAGAAATACATGCCTAAATTATCCAAAGTTTATGTAAATCAGTTAACTCTACTGATATACTCTGAGTGTAAAACAAAATATTTCTAGGAGGTAGATTGATGTGAAAGATTTGCAACAAAATGCTGCTAGGAGGTTTTTTGATATTTTGAGTTTGCGCAGAGGGACAAGGACAAGAATCTATTTGATGCTATTAGTATTCATACTAATGATTCCTTTATCAACAGCAAGCGCAGTAGGAAATTCGCCTGCAACTCCCCAAGCCGGAGATGGCGTGTGGAATTGGATTGGAGAAGACCAACTTACGAGGTTAGGACCCAATTTTTATGTTAGTGCCCCTACTGTAAATTCTACCGGAGGAGATTTTAGGGTTTGTTCAACAGTACACGATATCTATACTTTGTATGAGGCCGATTCTGTGCCTAATCCTCCTGATTATGTGAAAAGAGTAGCAACGGGTAGTGACAAATGTGCAGTTTGGCGAGGTATTGGGGGATTTGTGGACGGAGACAACAGAAAGGCTGAATTTTATATTGTAGGATCTAAGTCGGCATATGTATGGTTCTATGATTAATCTTGAATAGCAAGTGAATTCGCGGGGAGATAGGTACGTTACTTTCTCTCCCTCTTTTGTTCCATTTATAAATACTGAACATCGGGCAACATAATAACACTTATTACGCACATTATTTCGAATATCTCAAAGATACAAGGTGATTAATCCCTATTTTCTTCGCTCGTTTAATTGGTATTTGCTTGCGTTTGTATTCTTCAAAACCCAATTTATAATAGAGTTTCATCGCTGGAATATTGGTATCTGCGACTTCTTCAATCAAATAAACCTCGTATGGTGCATGCTCTTGAATATGACGGATCAGTTGCGAAGCAACCCCCTGCCCTCTGAATTCGGCGGCCGTCCCTACAAATTCAATGGATCCTACACCAGGTGAAGGAAGAACAAAGGCAGTTTCAAATTCTTTTTTTAAGAAAATACCGGCTATAGTACCTTTATAAAAGCCTAAATGTTTGCGGAGTTCCTTTTTATCCAGTTTAACCGAAAGTGAAGTTCCATCTGTACAAGCAGCCATTCCTACCACTTGCCCCTTGTATAGAGCCACATAAAATTGCTCCAAAACGAATGTATGAGCGAACGCTGCGGCAATCCTTTTCGGATCCTTAGAGAAAAAACCTAGCCACTGTGTGAATCCCTCTGCAAAGATTTCAGATACTCCTCGCCTTACATCAAATTCAGCTTGATCAGCTCTAATCACGTTAATCATGACATGATCACTTCCTTTCCTTCAATAGAAATGCAGTGAGGATAGATGGTGAGGGCATGGTAAAGTTGCTCTTTAGTAATACTTTCATTTGAGCCAAGCCTTGAATCGATGCATAAAAAAGAGTAGCCATTTCCTGGGCATCACCCGAATAGAACTCCCCGAGCTGCTGACCCTTTCGTATGAGCTGTGCCGTAGAATCACGCAGCCTGGCATTTATCTGGAGCATCTCTTCATAATGTTTTGAAGCTGTGGCAGCACCAGCTAATAGCGATTGATTAATAAGAATCAGTAGATGGGCTAGTTCCTCCCCATTGATCATGTCAGTGTAGACTTTGTCCACAAACTGTACCATTAACTTTTTAGGGGATTGATCGGATTCAAAGAATGTAATATTACGTTTCAATCCTTCAACCGAGTAGGCAACCAATTCGTTAAATAACTGATCCTTCGTTTTGTAATGACGATAGAGCAGACCAATACTAATTCCAGCTGTATCCGCGATATCTTGAACATTCGTCGAACCGAAACCTTGATGAACAAATAGCTGCATCGCAGCTGAATGGATTTTTTCCCTAGTGGCAATACGCATTTCTTCAAACTGTTGCTTGCTGCGCGGCAATTGAATCTCCCCCTTTTTAATGAATGAGTTTTTACTCATTATATAATAGTGGGTATATAAAAACAACATTCATTTCCAGTTAGCGAAAACTTCCCGTTAACTTATTGAAGCCACGGAAGTCGCTTTTTCTTGTAGGAATATAAAAAAACACCTTTTATCAAGGTGTTTTTAGAATGTAATATTGTTGCGTTTAATTATAGTGGCTCATTACGAAGCACAGCCGATGCTGCATGAGAAGGACTATCGTTTTTGAGAGTTAATGTATACGTGCAGCCTGCATTCAAGATAATGAAATCTGCACTTATTCCTGAATTCACAGTAAGTTCATAATATAAACTAGATGAAGTTCCGCAAACCTCCTGTATAGTCACATATACGGGGCCAGATCCATGCGCTTGTACGGCTAAATGGCCGTAATTACCTAAACCTTCAACCGGGCTTGCAGTCGCAGAATTTCCAGCTTGAACATACAAGGAAGCAACTCCAGAGTTAGCTGAAACAACACTCATTCCAAACAATAAGATAAATAAAGAAAGGCCGAAAATTGTTAATCTCTTTTTCATAGACATCCTCCTATATTTGGAATTAATTTACTATAACATATCTTTTTTCAACATGGATAAAAATTTGACATATTAAGAAGTGAAGCTTTCTGAAGTTCAAATTAAAATAATAATCTGCTATTTCCGATACTGCCCCTCATGTATTATGATTCTATAAAAAGGGAAGGAACTCTTCTGCCCATGAAATTATCCAGGTCTCAGAAATTAGCTCAAGAGTGTATAACAAATTATGCAAGAAGCCGCAAAAATGAGACGGAGCTAACAATTAAAGAAATCCTTCGAGTGTCCAGCATAGAGCTGAAAACATTTGAAGAGGCTGTCGCTAAACTAAAATCCCACGCTAGTATTGCACTACACTTTCACCCAGATCGATTAGATCCGTCCATGAAAAGCGTTGCTGAAGCACTACTTGAGCAAGGGGTTTATAAAAGCCAGTTTGAGACATTTCTATCGAATGGAAGTGTATCAGCATTTCCAGGTGGTGAACGTGACGTTTGGGAAAATAAAATGTTTGGCGGAGCGTATCAAATAAATGGCTCCACCAATAGCGAACGGCCCAAGTATGGAGCGCTCAATGTTATGTTACATCCCGATGGACCTGCTCCACGTTTTGGATCATGCTATTTCCTTTTATCCCCTGAACTCTCTCATCGGTGCACGTATACTTATTTAGATTCTCACCAAGACCCCGAGGAAAAAGGGACGTATGAAGAATTTGACCTCATTTTGGCTGCGCTCATGAGGGATGCGTTTTATAGTGATTTTGCCATTGGTGAAAGAAATCTGACGGTTCGAAAGTTAATCGACCATATGCTCATCAATCTGGAGAAACCATTCCAAAATCCATCAAATAAAGAGTCAAACCGAAATCTTGACCACTATATCGAAGCTCAGGTTCATGGTGATATTTTTCTGAAAGAACACGTAAAGATACTTGTTGCCGATCCATCATTTAAGGGCACCCATACAGGACGAATCTTAGAACAAATATGTTTAAAATATTCAATTGATCTTTACTGGCACATGGGCTTTAATCTTTTGGTTGATGAGGTTCCTATCCATTTTAGAGGCCCATCGATGCCTTCACTCGCCAAAAGAATTGCGCAAAATGAGTACATTGATGTAAATATGATCGGCTCTGCAGCTAGGGACTTGAAACAAAATCCAAGTAATTGGAGCGATAGAGGAACCTACAACGAAGTTCTGCAAGAATTAAAATTACTTTGGCATGTTTTAGTGAGATATGGAAAGCCAATGGCAAAGTAAACAATCTCCCGTGAAGCTGGAGCGATTCTGTACCATTCTCCTATTACGCTAACTTGCCAGTTAACGCAATAGGAGGTTACCGGTCTAATCCATTAAAAGAAGCAGACAGGAATCTGGAATAGAAAAATAAAGTCTTCGACTACTGCTGTAGTCGTGCAATTAACATTCTCCGTTAACTCAATAATAATGACATATAATTTGTGTTTTAGATAAAGTGAAATTCACAATGGAAAGTTCCATTGTTGTTTGATATCCCAAGCCTTCATATACGCAAACAGCAGGTAAGTTATTAGCTAATACGCCCAGATAGACATCTGGTGAACGTTTTTTACCTAGACGTGTCAATTCACTTGTTAGGCGCTTAGCTAATCCTCTTCCTCTATAATCTAATCTTGTAACAATGTTCCCAAGCTCAACTAACTGTGAATCATAAAAATGGAAACCTCCCACAGCTATGAAGTCCTCTCCTTCTTTTATTCCGATAAAAGGATAGTACTCTAACTCACTTCTAGTAAAAAACCTCATTTCACTACTATGTAAAAAATCAATCACCTTAGCATATTCATTTTCACTTATCTTTTTGGCAATGTTAGATTCAAGGAGTTTTGAATCATTCTGATGCTTCATTGTTAAAAAGCGCTGAGGAATCCCTTTGATGAGATCAAAGGATTGAAAAAGTTTAAGGTCTCGTTGACAGAGTATCGTGCCACAAACAGCACTTTCATCAAGTTTGATCGTTTCTCTTGTAAAAGCAATTAGTTCTGGAAAAAAGATGTCCTGCTCTTCAACTCGAAAGAAAGAAAATGCAGGAAAGGAAAGTCCACTAAGATAAGCTAATACGGCTGTAAGTTTGCTATTAATAAATTGACAACTATATTGAGCCTTCTCCTTATGTTGCGTTAAATAACTATAAAAAAGTAAATTCTGTTCTGGATTAATGTCAGGCAATAATTCAATAATCGTGTCGTGAGTAAGCAATCGATGCGAAAATATTTTTAACACCTCCCCGTTAAGTTAACACTATCTTCAGTCTTTTAGTTTGGGGAATTTTCAGCTAAACGACTTTTATCAACTTGATATCCATCCAAGGTACCCACATGTCATCATCGCCTGACAGCTCCCAACTGCCGGTTAAAGTGTTGCCGTCATCACTAAACATACCTGTGAAGCGCTCTGATTTTCCAGTAATCGTCCAGATAGCATCAAGCAGATTCGCTTGGTACGTGCCGACGCTACCTCGGTTATCATACGAGTGTGTGAAATATGTCTGACTTACAGTATCATAACCTATGATCTCGATGGTTTTAACCTCTTCGTCCCCCATATAGCCATCCACGTAATGAATAAGGAAAAACCCACCAGGCAGCCATTCATAAATATCAGTCGCTTTCAGCTTGACAGCCGTGCCAGTTGGACTCACCTTAATTAGTCCTTCCGTATTCCATTTACCTACAAACACATTCAATCGAGCAAGAGCAGGATGCGGCTTGGACGGATCGTGTGGAGCAAGGGAAGCATTCTTTTCGGTCACTACTATGTTCCTCCTTCATAATCATGACGTTTGCCACACTAGATCTATGAATTTTTGAATCTACTGTTATTCTAAGTTATTACTGATATAGCGATTTCTTATCGATTGCTATTTTGAGTTATCCAATTGTTTAATGCTTAAACATGGAGTGATCTGATGGATACGCTTTCTATGAAACACAAACATTTCTTTTACTTAATTTCTTAAATACCGTGTATTCCTTATTGGACTCAATAAAACGTAATATCTTTTCGGCACATTCTATTGGATTCATCTCTTCTGTATTTACTTAAAGATCATATTCATCAATGCAATATACTTTGCTGAACTGTGCAGCTGCTAGTCCAATATTTCTATCTCCTCTCGCTTTTTCTCTTCTTATGAGTTCTTCTTTTGAGCATATTACACCTATAAATAAAGTAGGCTGATCGACAAATAGATCAAGACAATCATTAAACCACTTGTCATTTTCAATTACAGTATCTACTATTACATTCAAACCCAGTTCTGAAAACAATTTGATTGCCGCAAAGTACACTGAGATTATTGGATCAAAGCTTTAAAATAAAGTTTGATATTTTATATTAAAGATTGATAATTCAACAAATATAGACTGAGAAAATAAAGTAGACTGCCGCTGTGTTGTTGAACTAACGTTAACCGTTAGGGAGTTCAACGCGATGCCAAGATGACCTAGATACGAATATCGTCCATAGATATTCTAAAAATATCTTCTACTATTAATAACGAGACTTTCATGGCTACTTCCTCTTTGTGAAACGATGTATTCCCAGACGCCCATAAGTATCTAGCCTCGTGTATGATATTGGCATAAATAGTTACATAAAAACAAATTAGCTAGGGGTATTTACTGAGTGTAATTTCTTAAAGATTAAATGGCTTTAAAAATTCTCTTTGATCAAGTTGAAAAGCGTGTTTGGAGCTTTAAATACTTCAAAATGTTAAATATATCCACAAAAATAAGATAAGAAATAGGCGGCGATCCATACTTCAGCCGCCCATTCCGGCTTCCTTAGCAAGGATGATTGCTTTCGTTCTGTCTGCAACTTGTAGCTTGTTCAGAATATTGGACACATGGTTGCGGACTGTTTTTAGTGAAAGTCCTAACTGTCGAGATATTTCAGTGTTGCTTAGATCGCGTGCAATCCATTCCAGAACTTCTTTTTCCCGACCCGTTAATTGAGGAAATAGGACATTGCCGGCTGCTTTATTCATCATTGAATCAAAGTAAAACATTAATTTTCGGGCAATCGTCGCACTGAAAATCGCCTCCCCGCATCCAACAACTTGAATAGCCCTAACGATTTCTTCTTTGTGCGCTCCCTTAAGTAAATAACCACGTGCGCCTGACCTCATTGCGGTAAATACGGATGTGTCGTCATCGAACATCGTTAAAATCAATATTCCGATATGAGGAGAAGTCCGAATAATTTCCTGGGTTGCTTCAATACCATTCAAGCCTGGCATATTCACATCCATTAGAATGACATCGGGTTGAAGATTTTCGGCTAGATGAACAGCCTGGGTCCCGTTAGTTGCCAGTCCCACAACTTCCAAGCCCTCTACGGAATGGAAAATAGCAACGAGCCCTTCGCAAAACATCGGATGATCATCTGCTAATAAAATTCGTAATGTTTCTTTCTCAACATGTTGCACAGTCAGTCCTCCTTTTCTCAACCGGCAGATGAACTTGAATGTCAGTTCCTTTGTCCGGGGCTGAAATCAAATGAAATGATCCACCTAGCTCCTCTGCGCGCTCCCTCATCGAACATACTCCAACTCCTGGTTTTACATGTAAGGGCATTCCATTTCCATTATCCGTTATTTGGATGTGAAAAAAGTGATCTTCAAGTCGCAGTATGATGCGACAAGTGCTGGCGTTCGCATGATGAATGACGTTCGTAAGTGCCTCTTGAACGATCCGGAAAACAGCAACTTCCACCGCTGCAGAAACCTCTAGATCTCGTTCTGCTCCCTCCATGATGATTTGAAGGGCAGGGTTTTGATATTGCAAAATAAGTTCTTGTAGGGAAAAGACCAAACCGAATTCATCTAGGGTGGGCGGTCGCAACGAATAGACAAGTCGTCGAATGTCGGTTATCGATTCTTTCAGTTGTAATCGAACGGCCTCCATCACTTGCTTTGAGTTGTTCGGCTGGCCCAGAAGAGAGTACTGGTGGATCGCTTCATCCAGACGAAGTATCATGCTGGCTAGAGAGGAACCTAGTCCGTCGTGCAAATCCCGCCGAAGCCGTCGGCGTTCTTCCTCCCGAGCAGTAATTAAGTTTTCCCTCGATTTTCGAAGGTCTTCGGCAAGTTTCACGGAATGGATGGCGATGCTTACTTGACGAATGAGATCTTCCATTTTTAATTGCTTGCTTGGAAGCATCGTTCCGTGAAGCTTTTCTCCCCCTAGAACGAGTTGTCCTACTGCTTCACCATTCACTTCAAGTTCAATCGTACGGATGATGCGGGTTTCCTTTCCGAATGTGGCAAGCCGTTCTGCTCCATCCTGTCCGTAAATGTCAATAGTCGTGTAGGGTACTCGCAGAATGGAGGCGAGTTTGGCAACAACGGCAGGAAGAAAAGATCGATGTGACAATGAAGCTTCCAATTGTTTGGTCAACATGGAGAGCACAACGTAGGGATCTTCTCGCTCGCCATAGACGAGGAGATTCACTTCACGTTGAACGAATTCCCTGAGCGGTTGAAAGGCGACAGCGATCAGTCCGGTAGCTAATAGCGAAACGATGGCAGGCACTTTCCCCTGTACTAGAGCTCCAAACGTACCCAATAAAAGCACGTAAACCATGATGCCAAAGACGCTCAGCAGAGCGTACACCATCGTGCGGTTGAAAGCGCCGGACATATTGCGAGCTCTTGTCTCAAGTATCATTAAACCTATAGAAAATGGAAGAAATAACAAGCTTGTATACAGTGTGATTTGAACGATTAGTCTCCATATTCCGTGCTCGTTAAAAAAAGGGAGTGGTGTAAGTATACTTGCGACAATAAAACCCGCTAATCCGGCTATTAACCAAATCAATTGACGACGTTTTTCTGGCGAAGACTCACTGAAGAAGCGTTCGGTCTGTATGTAAAGGACAATAAGATGTAACACGATAAAATAGGCGAAAAAAAACCATGGAGAAACTTTCAGATAAGGAATGTTAGGAACAAAGTGACGAAGAAAGCTGTGTGTGGTCCAGACAAAAGCAAAAACCGCAGTCCAGCGAGGATTGAATCGCCCGGAAGGGAGCAAAAACAGGAAAACAACATAGATAACTCCGATCATATTCAATCCGGTAACAAGAACGTTCATAAGAGGATGATCGACATAAAAATGATTTTCGGTGCTGTAATAGGTACCTGTGGCGATGAGAAGCAATGAAGCCATCACACAGTAACGATCTTTCCAACCGTAACGGTAAAGGAGAAAACCGATAGCCCATGAAGACAAATTCTGAAGCGCTAAGAGGATGTTCGTAAGACTCCCATAGAGATCTGGAGAAATCCCGATCTCTTCAAGATGAATTAGTTGGGACGTATTCATCTGAAAGTAACTATTGCAGAACCCATCCCCGCATGAAGTGCTATAGAAGCCCCAACTTCCGAAATGACCATAAAGCGAAGCCACGACCGAAGTAGCAGTAATTATCCACCAAAGCAAATGCAGTCCCAGTAGGTAGCTGAAGCTAGCTTGATTTTGTAGGATAAGGCGCATATTCATAAATCCTTTCAAGATGAGTGATTGATGAAAATTATACCATACGACTTTCCCGGCAGAACCGGGAAAAACGTTCCCGGAAAAATCCTTAGTGGGATTAGGCATGTACCTCTTGTGAGCGGGATAAGGGAAATTTTACGATGATGGAAGGCAAGTAAATGAAACTAGGAGGAAATGAAATGACAATTGGGTTGGTATTGAGTGGCGGGGGCTCGCGTGGAAACTTCCAAGTAGGGGCGGTACGTTACCTGTATGAGAGAAACATTAGACCTGCCATTATTGCAGGGACTTCAGTAGGGGCCATTAATGCGGTTAAACTTGCGGAGGGTGAAGGAGACGGAAACGACGCCACAAGGGGTCTTCGTGGATTGATCGGTATTTGGCGCGATTTAATAGTCGAATCAGACATGTGGGTGAAGGAAGGATGGTTTTCCAATATAGAAGATTCAACTATCGT
The DNA here is from genome assembly GCF_016019935.1 of Paenibacillus sp. GSMTC-2017. Classification (GTDB taxonomy): domain Bacteria; phylum Bacillota; class Bacilli; order Paenibacillales; family Paenibacillaceae; genus Pristimantibacillus. The sequence goes on along the minus strand of NZ_JAECMT010000006.1, from coordinate 32,590 downwards.
GAATTTTATTAAAGATGATGCATTCCGTAGTAAAAAAATAAGAGAAGACTCTTTTAACTTGTTTTTAGGGACATATGGGTTGGTGCAGGTAATACGTGATTACTCGGGTGATATCAATAAACTGAAAAGTGAAATTGAAAAGGTATTGAGCGCCCAATCACAATCCCTTTATAATTTGAATCCAATTCGTGCAAAATTAATTAGTTTAAGCAAACTCGACCCGCGAAAAGTATCGCAAAGTGGTATTAAATTGCGTATGAGCGTCGTCGCTCTTGAGAGTGGTGCATTACGATATGTGACGGAGAAAGGGAATTTGCTAGAGCGAGATAGTGTGTATTACGTTCAATCCGTACCTTTGCATGCTTCTGCATGTATTCCAATTGCTACGAAGATCGAGGAGCTTGAAAGAAGCAGGAACCATCTTCAAGCCCAATTGCGTATCGCTCCAACTAATGATAAAAGCTCTATTATAGAGCAAATTCGAGAACTGAACGCCGAAATATCACATCAGAACGGTCTGTTGTCGAGCTGTGATAGAGCTAATCCTCCGCAATCACTTCCTCTGAGCATCAGCTTGAGTGAAGGTACTCTTGCATCAGCCTCGATTCCGCTAGCCTTTTCTCCGGTGAAGCTTGGCACAGAGAACTATGTAGATGGCGGCGTACGCGAAATCGTACCGATTCAAGCAGCTATACAAGCTGGAGCAACTGAAATTTTTGCTGTAATGGCATCCGACAATTCTATGGACCCTCCCCGCGGAATTCTTTCTGGGAACATCATCCCGTCATTCGATGTAGGTGTAGCTAATTTAATTGATGTGGCGACTCGTGCTACAAGCGATATTATGTCTAATGAAATTGCGCAGAACGAAATTGAGCCATATATCGTGAATGTTAATTCGAATGTAAATGTAACGATTATTCAACCAGAGCTCGATATACACGACATAATGACAATTGACCCCGGATTAATAGACATTCGAATGGCTTATGGTTATATGAGAGCGGACGATACTTATCAGGCTAAGCAAGCTGACCCGGTCAACTATCGACGGCTGACTGAACAATATTCCCGGGACAGACAAACGAAACTTATTTATTTAACCCGATATGAAATATGGAAGCTCGAATACGCTGCCAGTGGCTACAAGTTCACAACCAAAGATGGAAGACCTGTTCATCCGGCTCCAAGAATGGAGCATAGTATCGATGCAATTCGACAAGTACGTGAGCTCAAAAACAGATTAAGCGATCTGGTGCGCAGGAGAAAAGAAAAAGGGGGCTACGTCCCATCGGAGGCGGAAAATTGGTGGGCGACTTGGGAACGTCATCCATGGACTCCGGATCGCGGACTATGGCTACCAAATGGCCCAGCTGCAAAGGGAAATGACGTTCGCCCTGGAGAAACGCTAGCTTATGATCAAGGTATTCACTCTCCGAGCGGTGACTACTCATTGGTGTTTCAAGGAGACGGCAATCTCGTATTGTATAAGATCATTAAGACTAACGGACCGCTAGCTCCGGAGTGCCGCCCCATCGATGCTGAAATTACGCGATTACAGAACGCTTTAACTAACCTTCAAACAGAACTCAAAAAAGCACCGACCAATAAAAAAGCTGAAATTATGGAACAAATTCAAGAAACGAAGGCCATCATCGCTGAAAAGACAGTTATGTTGACTGCTTGTAATAAGACTTATCCTCCTCAAGTGATGATTACAAGAAATGCACTATGGGCTTCAGGAACTGCTGCACGGGCAGGGGCATGTTATATGGAACACGACGGCAACTTATACATCTTCGATGAAGGCAAAAAAATCGTATGGTTTTCCAATACAGGTGGTAACCCGGGTAGCTATCTCGTCGTTCAAGACGATGGCAATGTTGTCATGTTGCGCCCGGATGGAAGCGTGGTATGGTCTTTGAGAGGTTAAAAAGTGAATTTGAGCAATGGTATTGGTTTATTTAATAAGATTAATGATTGTTCTACCTCAAAATCAGTACTTTGTACGCTTCCTTTTCTTAAAGGACACTGAATCTGCTATTTATTGTTCAGTGAAAATAAAGTAATAGACTGGAGTTGTTGATATAACGGGGTTTTTGAATTGGAGATTACTCCGCTTTTAGAAAAATTAGTTTTAGACTGATTCATTAAAAGAAGCAGCGGCAGTCTAAGACTTGATAAATAAAGTCTTAGACTGCCGCTGTGATTGAACAAACGTGTCCCCGTTAGTTCAATCATATCAACTCTGAGATGAACATTGGTGTAGCTCCATCCTCTGTACTAAAGCCAAATTTATTATAGAAATCCACTGCATGAGGATAAGAAATTAATACTTTTGTTTTACACCCTTTATATCGATCAAGCATTATATTCATCATTTCCGTACCTATACCTATACTCTGATAACTCGGATTAATAAGCATATAATGAAAATATACCGTTAAAACACCGTCTGACAAAGCATTTATCAAACCGACAAGCTTTCCTCCATCCCAAGCGGTAACAATTGAATGAGACCCTCCGATTGCTTGTAAAAGCTCGTTTGGATACTTGCCAGATTCCCATTCTAGCGAAAGAAATAACTCTTGGAGTGCATCCTTAGTGATATCCTCTTTGCTTGAAGCGTAATAAATACTCACCCCTATACCTTCCCTTCATAAAACCAACTACAGCACAACATCTGTTTTAAACTGTCCTATTTCGATGGTTTTGCAATCCTTACGAAGCCATAAAATAATACCGACAAAGCAATTTCGGATTTATCAAAGTGAATTATCACTTTACTTATAGCCTTAATCTGCCCGTTCGTATTATGAGATCAACCAGTTCTTTCTGGTTGATCCTTTTTTCATTTGCATAGAGGATTAAGGTAACCTGGTCGAACGTACCTGCCCGTGGGACTTGATTCCGAGCGCTATAATGTTCACCCTACTTGTCATGACCATGATTGAGGCTGGTTAGGACGTAAGATCCCGAATAACAAGCGATGCTATGGAGCGACAAGAAGAAACCGTAGGGGCTGCCAGTAAATCTACATTTACAGGGAGAGATGAAATGAATCCAGTTATTGGGCTAGATATTTCTAAAGAAGAAAGTCATGGACAAGCCTTTTTAGAGCGTGGAAAACCATTTAGAGGAACATTCCATTTCAAGCACACTCCTGATGGTTTAGCGAATCTCCATCAAGTTTTAAAGGACGTAGAATCTGTATCCAAACAACGYCCTTTGCTTATTCTAGAAGCAACCGGACATTACCAAAGCCCTGTTGTTCAATTCCTAGAGGAACATCACTATRTTTACATTGTCATTAATCCGCTCATCTCAAATCGGCTTAGGAAGTCTCAAYWTCGTAAAGTAAAGACGGATTCTGCTGACGCTTATCTTTTGGGAGAGTTGTACTACAAGGAAGAGTTTGAACCCTTTAAGAAAAGAGGCGTCCAGCTACTCAATCTACGCTATCTAACTAGGCAATATGAGTCTCTTTCAAAGATGTGTGTACAGACTAAACTGCAATTCCAAGCTGTTCTAGATCAGGTTTTCCCTGCTTACAAAGGTGTCTTTGGAGCTATGTATTCAGGCATTTCGCTACGTTTTTTAAGTGAGTTTCCAACCTCATATTCGGTTTTGCAGACACCAGAGGATACACTCAAGGCTAGAATGAAAGAACTGCTTTCTTCGAAAAGAGGACGTTCAGAGGACTGGATTAACCAACGCGTTCAACGGCTGCTAGATGCGGCAAAACAAAACCCGTTTCAGCAAACCATGTACGCAAGCCACTTAATCAATTTGAAAGTCCTTATTACCCTTATTCTTCAGTACCAAGAGCATCTTATTGAATTGGAACAGAACATAGATGCTCTGGCTGAAGAAATTGAAGAGTATGAATTAATTCAGTCGATTCCCGGCATCGGACATAAAATTGCGGCAACAATCTTATCTGAAATTGGAGAAGTCGACCGATTTGATCATCCTAAAAAGCTAGTCGCCTTTGCAGGCATTGACCCGAGTGTCTTTGCTTCCGGTAAGTTTACAGCAACTCGAAACCGAATTACGAAACGTGGCTCCAGGCAGCTGCGTTACGCGCTGGTGATGGCTGTTCAGTGTGGACTTATTCGTTCTCGCAACACTCGACTCAAAGAATTTTACGAACGTAAAAGAACCGAGGGTAAACCACATAAAGTGGCATTGGTCGCATGTGCAAATAAGCTAGTTCATTGGCTCCATGCCATCTTGAAAAGTAAAAAGCTATTCCGTCTGGCTTAACAAATTCAATTGGTTTAACCTTCCAAAACACCGTTTGAATTGGAGGGTTATTTGGCTTGCCTATTTTAACTATAACATATGGTTTAGAGTCATTTTACTGGTAATCTTGACAAGCTATTAGCTGGTATAGCTTAATGAAGCATTGTCAGTCTATTACTTTATTCTCCTAGTTTATCAAGACCTAGATTTAGGAAATTCAGATATAATAAAGGGTTCCACATATTATACATGACTAATATGTGGAACCCTTTTTGCTTAACTATCGTACTCCGTTAGAATTCCTGTGGAACGAATCCTCCTTAAATGCTGATAACTTTATTGTATTGGATTCATCAACTCATAGTAATATTTAGAATCACTAGTCTTATTAAGGCTATACCAGGCATCTAATGTTTTTGAAGAAAACACATCAAAAGCTTTCAAAATGTGTACAGAAAATTCCAATGGAGCTATTCCAGATGCTGTGATCAGTTTTCCATCAGTTACAGCAGACTCCATTATGTAATACTTTTCTCCTGTATAAGTGGGACAGATCATTTTAAGGTATTCCAGATCATTGCTTGTATGTCTACGTGAATTCAGCAATCCTGTCTGGGCAAGCCCCATTGTAGCACCACAAATCGCTGCAACCCATATACCTTCCCTTAAACACCTCTCAGCGACTTTTAAGAGGGGGTGGTGAATCGTTTCTATCCATGTATCTCCACCGGGTAAAATCAATGTATCTGATCTTTCAATGCTGCACTCATCCAATTTGATGTCAGGCAGTATTTTCAATCCGCCCATTGTAGTTACTGGAGTCTTATCAATTCCCACGGTAATTATTTTTGATGGGGCCAGCCCCTTTTTATAATATCTTCCCGAGTTCAGTTCGGCAGTTAAGTAGCCTATTTCCCAGTCTGACATTGTGTCAAACACATAAAGATATACCGTATTATTCATTTGCAAGTTCTCCTTATTTTACAATTCATCAAGTGATACCAACCTTCCATCGGTAATCAATGATTATCATCATTATAAAATGACTTCACTGACATCCGCTGTCAGTGAAGCTATTAACGTTGATAATATTCCATTAACTCCGACACAACACCAACAAGTTTTTCCTTCAAACTCTGTGGTTCGATTACTTGAATGGATTTCCCGTAGGATAAGAGAAAATTAGGAACATAGGTATGAATTGATTTTTCCTCAAGTAAAAAGATTGCTTGATTTGATGTACGCTCTTTCAGATGATGCCCCAAAAACCAATGCAGGCATAAGTCATCCAACGCCTCTGACCTACCTTCGATAATTAAAGCAATTAACCCGTCCTTGCCGACTAAATCAGGTAATAGATTTCGCAAAAAAAATTCCCGAGCCAAAAAAGCTTTGGAACGCTTAAATATGTTTTGAGTACGCTTGATATTTAAAATCCGTTCTACCCGAAAGCTGCGGATCTCATTTCTTAGGTGGCAAAATGCAATAATATACCATTTATTGTTCCAGTAAACCATTCCATAGGGATCTATCACCCTAGTCTTGGATTGATCATCACGGCGTGTGCGATAATCAATTTCTACAGAGAATTCGTTTGCTACAGCTTGCTCCAATTCCGCCAATACTGGCTGAATAGAAGGGTCTCCCATACGGTTTATAACTTCAAATCCGGCTAAATGACGGCTGAGAACACTTTCCTGTTCCTGATTCGAATACATTTTCAATTTGGATGTCGCATTACCTAATGCCTCACTCAAAGGGTATCCGGCTTCTTTTGCAAAAACAGCAGCATGAAGAAGTGCTTTTTTTTTCTTCAATATCAAATAGCAGAGGTGCTATGATAAAATTATTCAGCAAGCTATACCCGCCATTATGACCAGTGTCGGATATTATAGGCACTCCACTGGCACCTAGCGCATCAATATACCGATAGACTGTCCTTATATTTATTTCTAACTTTTCGAATATTTGTTTTGCGGTCATTTTAACGCCCGAATTCAGCATCCATAGGATTGCCAGCATATTATCGTTTTTTGGCATCACATATACCTCATCTTTTATTAGGATCGCTCTAAATTATTAACTTTGCGAATCGCCTGCATCCCTTTATTCATTAATCTTTCGGCCTTTCAATCCTCACGTAGCATTCAATGTGTGTCGTTCAATAACTTCGCGAATACTTAAAAATTGATAATTTTCGCGATGTTCGTAAATACACTGTTAACCGAAACTTCCTAGGTCAAGAACATATGGGTAAACCCTCAAAGCCAGAAGCATCTAAGGTCAAGTTCGGATAAGGGCATATAAAGGTCAATGTTGGATATGGGCATATAAAGGTCAAGAATGGATAAGGGCATAAGAAGATCAAGACATATTCGGTGGGTAACTCTAAGAAGAGGAAGCATCGGTTAACACCACAATCACGCTTCGGGCTACACCCTCGAAGTTGAGAAGCCAAGTAGTAGATTCAGCCGGACACATCCGACTCCGTCGGACGTCGAAAATTCAAGAACGTTAGCCGAAAGAAGTTCTTATATGTTTAGGAGGAGTCTATATGATATTAGAAAAAGTTATAAATAGAATTGTAATACAAAGTGAATATAAGGATTTTGTTGATAAGTATATAGATAATATACTTACCGAATTTAAAGGTAAGATTCATAGCATTTATATGTGTGGCTCGATTCCAAAAGGAACTGCTAAACCTTTTAAGTCAGATGCAGACTTTACTATTGTATGTGCAAATCCCAAAGATATTGATTACGAAAGATTGTCAAATATTAAAGATAATCTTTTGGAAGAATATCCAGTATTAACTAAGATTGATACGATAATTTGCTCGATTGACGATGTATTAAGTAAACCGAATGAGTGGGGTTTTTGGATTAAGATAATTTGTGTTTGCGTATATGGTCATGACGTTGGTGAAAGAGTGCCACCGATAATTACTTCTCCAGAGTTCATTTTAGACTTAAATACAGAGACCAAGGAGGAAGTAGATCGTATACATAGTTTACTTTCTAATGCTAGTGATAACACATTGAAAACTAGATATATTAAAGGTTATTCTAAGAGATTAATTCGTGCATTATACTCTTTGGTTTTAGAAGATACAGGTGTATGGCAAGATGACATTATTCAGATGAAAAATGCCATATTAGACTATTGTGAGATTGACTCCGCGTTAGTTGATTATCTGTATGCTTGTTACTTGGATAGTCATGTACCTGTTGAAGAGTTTCTTGGAATTGCAGATGAAGTATATAGCTATTTTGAGAACGTCTTAAATACAATGGCTGCTTCCAGAACTTCCTTCGGCTAACACCATATTGATGCTCGGGGTCACTCTGAGAAGCGACTGGCCACATCCAGCCCCCTAAGCCCGTCGGGAAGTCACTGCATTAGGTGTTCGGCAAGCCTCACAACTATAAGCAGCGGCTCTAAGGGGCCAGGACGTCGTCAATACAAAACGTTAGCCGAAATTTCCTAGGTTAAGAACATATGGGTAAACCCTCAAAGCCAGAAGCATCGGCTAACACCGCATTCACGCTTCGGGCTATTCGGCCTTCGGTCCTGTTAAGCTAACGGGAAACGTTAGTTGAATGCATCAAGGAATCAGATCGCCGTCGCTGTCGCCACCTTTTTCGTTACGATAATTAAAATAAAGAGCTCCACATATTAGTCATACATAATATGTGGAGCTCTTTATTTTATTTGATTTTCTTGATTATAGGTCTTGATAATTTTCAGTCTAACACTTTATTTTCTTCTAACACTTGTCTACTACAAAAACCGCAACCCTACTCCACCGTCACACTCTTCGCCAAATTCCTCGGCTTATCCACATCATGTCCCAGCGCTAGTGAAGCGTAGTAAGACAGCAATTGTAGCGGCACAACGGAAAGTGCTGGCGACAGGATCGGCAGTGTCTTCGGAATAGCAAATATTTCGTCGACTGACTTAGCGACTTCGCCTTCAAATCCGCTGTTAGCGATACCAAGTACGTGAGCGCCACGCGCTTTCACTTCTTTAATGTTGCTAAGTGTTTTCTCGTACAACGCTTCCTGCGTAACCAACGCAATAACAGGCACGCCCTCTTCGATAAGTGCCAAAGTTCCATGTTTTAGTTCCCCAGCTGCATAAGCCTCCGAATGAATATACGAAATCTCCTTCAACTTAAGTGAACCTTCTTGAGCAACAGCGTAATCAACGCCACGTCCGATGAAGAACAAGCTCTTATGATGAGAAATAGATTCAGCAACTTGTTTCAATACCGCTGCTTGCTCCAAAATCGTTTCAACTTGCTCCGGTAATGCTTGAAGTCCAGCTACCATAGCTTCTACTGCCGACTGCTCTTGTGTACCAAGTACACGCGCAAGATGCATCCCTAACAAGTAGAACGCAATAAGCTGCGACGTATACGCTTTTGTCGAAGCAACCGCAATCTCAGGACCCGCCCAAGTAACGAGCACGTCATCTGCTTCACGAGCAACTGAGCTTCCGACAACATTTGTAATCGCTAATACTCTTGCCCCGTTACGTCTAGCTTCACGAAGTGCAGCAAGCGTATCTGCTGTTTCGCCCGATTGGCTTACAACGATAACGAGTGTATCCGGTGTGATGATCGGGGAGCGATAACGATACTCCGAAGCGACATCATTTTCGACTGGAATACGTGCTAATGATTCAATAACTGACTTGCCGACAAGTCCTGCATGGTATGCCGTACCACAAGCGACAATATGCACTTTACGAATCGACTTCATGTAGTCGTCCGTCATCGTTAGTTCCTTCAAATTTACAGATTTGCCATCGTCAGCGATGCGTCCAAGCATCGTTTCACGATAAGCTTTAGGCTGTTCGTGTATTTCTTTCAGCATGAAATGATCAAATCCGGCCTTCTCTGCTGTCACTAGATCCCAATCGACATGATATATTTCCTTGGAAATAATTTCGCCGTCAGTAGTCATAAGTTCGACACCATTACGTGTCAGTACGGCCATTTCGCCGTCGTCCAATATATATACATCCCGCGTATGTTCCAAAATAGCGGGAATATCCGACCCAATAAAGTTCTCTCCATCGCCAACACCGATAACGAGCGGACTAGCGAAACGCACAGCTACGAGTCGTTCTGGCTCATATTCCGTCAATACGCCAAGAGCAAAAGCTCCGCGCATACGTTTTACCGCTTGTTGAACAGCTTTAACGATATCGCCTTCGTATTCGTCAGCGACAAGATGTGCGATGATCTCCGTATCCGTCTCCGACACGATTACGCGACCTTTTGCAATAAGCTCATCTTTGAGATCCAAATAATTTTCTATAATGCCATTGTGCACGACAGAAAACTTCGCTGAATTGTCCGTATGAGGATGCGAGTTAACATCGGATGGTTTACCATGAGTTGCCCAGCGAGTATGCCCGATCCCAACAAAACCAGCAAGCGGCTCATCCTTCAGCTTATCCTCAAGTACAGCTAGACGACCTTTCGACTTCGATACCTCTAGACCATTTTCCGTAAATACTGCAATGCCAGCGGAATCATACCCACGGTACTCCAGCTTCTTCAATCCTTCTACCAAAATGTCCTGAGAGTCGCGTTTACCAATATATCCTACTATTCCACACATAATTTAATAGACCTCCGTCAACGGTATATTTCCCGTCCATACGGATGCCAGCTCTGCGTAGCACAAGCAAATATGAAGTTGTCACATGATTCTTATTGTTGCGAAAAACGTAACCCTTCTGCCCGTGCCAGCCTCGCAGGCGGCATCGTGGACATATGGGAGCAATTCATTTGCAGCAGCCTGCTGTACGATTGTCCGATCGGTCGCCCAATCGTTTTACGTAACAGCTTTCGGATGGCTAGCTAAATACCGGAAGGTCCCCGCCGAATGTTTCGAACACCTTCACCTCGTCAGCTTCCCGTATGAACATCCCTTCATAGCACTATTTTTAGCAACTACTTCAAGTCTATTCATCACGCAAGCTCTGGCGCTTGTATTACCAATGTAACCTCTACCCTCGCTTTCCTTCTTGAATGCTATGTCCTATCATATTCATTTTCACTCCATGGTGCAACCCCTTTATGAAAATGGTTGAAAATTGATCTAATTCGTAACTATTTTGTCCGAATCCCTCATAAACGAACCTCAAATTCGCTATTTTTCGCAAAAAACGGCCAAACAGAGCACCGTTGCTCCGCATGACCGTTTCATTCATTATTGCTAATAATCGTTAACCTAGTTCACGTTTTACAACTGCTGCAATCTGATCCACATAAGCTTCAACTTGCTCTTTGTCCGGTCCTTCAGCCATAACGCGAATAAGCGACTCCGTTCCAGACGGACGAACAAGTACACGACCATTGTCGCCAAGTTCGTCTTCCACTTGCTTCACAGCCTGTTCAATGGCTGCATTGCCGTTATATAGGCTCTTGTCAGCTACACGAACGTTAACAAGCTTTTGCGGATACTTACGCATCAACTTCTTCAGTTCACTTAGCTTCTTACCTGACAAAGCTACTGTTTCTACGAGCTGCAAAGCCGACAAGATGCCATCCCCAGTCGTAATATAGTCTAAGAAAATAACATGGCCAGATTGTTCGCCGCCCAAGTTATAGCCGCCACGACGCATCTCTTCCATTACATAACGGTCGCCTACTGCTGTTTGTGCAGTTTTTAAGCCGTTCTTCTCTGCACCTTTGAAGAAGCCGATATTCGCCATAACTGTCGTAACAACAGTATCATGGTTTAACCTGCCGTCCCGCTTCAAACGGTCACCAATAATACAAAGGATGAAGTCTCCATCCACTTCTTCGCCATTCTCATCTATTGCAATCAAACGATCCGCATCGCCATCGAAGCTTAAGCCAAGGTCAGCTCCATGCTCCAAAACTTTCTCACGTAAATATTCTGGATGGGTAGAACCAACACCCGCGTTAATATTGCGTCCATCAGGTTCCGCACCTACCGTAATAATATCCGCACCTAGTTCGCGGAATAAGGTCGGAGCAAGCTCGTATGCCGAACCGTTTGCACAATCCAGTACAATTGTTAACCCACTAAACTTACCGCCAACTGTCGTCTTCAAATAATTCAAATACTTTCTTTTCGCTTCATCGTAGTTCGATACAGTACCAATGTCTCCACCAACTGGACGAGGCAATTCGTCTACTTCTGCATCGATCAATGCTTCAATTTCAAGCTCTGTTTCATCTGATAGCTTAAAACCATCACCAGCAAAAAACTTAATGCCGTTATCTTCAACCGGATTATGTGAAGCAGAGATCATAACACCTGCATCTGCACCAAGCTCTTTCGTTAAATAAGCTACAGCAGGTGTAGATACTATACCAAGACGTACAACGCTAGCTCCAATCGAAAGCAATCCTGCAATTAGAGATGCTTCGAGCATTGGGCCCGATATACGAGTGTCCAGTCCGATTACAACTTTCGGCTTTTCCGCTAGTCTAGTAAGTACATATCCTCCACAACGACCAATCTTATATGCAAGCTCAGGCGTTAATTCTTTATTCGCAACACCACGTACACCATCTGTACCAAAATATTTCCCCATCGTTCATTATCCCCTTTTACTATGAATGGATTTAAATTATTATCATGAATGAAATTTTTATAAAATTGCGTACCATTTATTCGTGACTTCATCAATTGTTAGTGAATCTTTTCTAGCCGGGCTACCATTGACACTCCCGCTTTCATTTGCCGGAGGGCTGCTCTCAGTATCATTTCCTCTAGACGTTCCATCGTCGGTCCCAGTACCAGTCTGTCCGCCCTCTTCTGTCCCTGTTGTAGGTGTTTCGGTTGGCGTTCCTCCAACTTCAAGCTCTTCACCTCCACCACCTTGTTCGGTAGATGTAGAGTCATCTTTAATCTCAACTGTAACAGATAAAGATTGTCCATTTGTTAAAACAGTTTGCACAAGCGGCGGCAAATCCAGTTCGAGAGACACTGTATGTGTCCCTACAGCAAGTCCCGTAACTGGGGCTACGATAGCTATATCTGTTAGCTTTACACGATTAAGAACAGATTGCGCTCCACTTATCTCCAGATCCATCGTCCCTGTCACAGGATTCATTACTTGTGCCGTTAATCCTTGTGCAATCCCATCTATGAGGATGGGTATGTTTTTCAAAACACGTGTAGCAGCATTCTCGACAACAACCTCAAGCTCAATCTCACCAGGAGATACCGAGTGAATGCCTTCAACTGGCGATGGCTTCACTTTATAGGCTCCCGACTCCTTCACCTTCGTGAGATCAAGAACAACTCCATCGTAAACATCGACCTTATCAAGTACGTTCTGATGTGCATAAATGGTTATGTCATCCTGAGCTGGCTTAACTGATACTAGACCTAAGTTTTGTGGTAAACTCCCGGAATACCTGATCTGAATCGGTACTTGCTTGAACGGGAGTGTGATCTTCGTCTCCACATGTAGCGTCGCTGGTTCAACCTTCGCATTCGTAATTTCTTGCCCCTCAGTATCATAGACGACTATTTTCGCCTTTTTGTTCGTGACCGTTTTATCTTGGCCTTCAACATTCATCGTTACCGCTACAGCACCAACTTTGAGCATGTCATCCTTTGGCAATGTTACTTGTACGACATCACTGTTTTCAGTCAAAACTTCTGGTGTGCCTAGCACATATCCTGCCGCAGGTTTACCTTCAGTAATGACCTGTACATCAAACGATTTGCTCACAATCTCTTCGATTTGCACGGTTACTTTCCTTGGTGACAACTCAACTTCTTTAATGCCTCTAGGCATCTTCACCGTTAGCGGAAGCTCTTGAATGCCTGCTCTCACATGAGTTAAATCAACATTAACAATATAATCGGCATTCGTTGCCGTAAGTAAATTTGTAATACGCCCCTCAACGACGATACGCGCGACTGTAGGCTCCATTGCCGTCAGCACGTACTTTTTCTCATCCAGTCCCATCGGCACAATTGTTGCAGCCTCAATAACTTTTGTATCCACATTCGAGGTGACCGTTTGTGGTGATGTTTGTGGATCAATATGTACAACTATAAATAATAGAAGCCCTAGAATGACAGATATAATCTTAAGGGCGGTGGGGTGACTTAGCCATTTGTCCATGTTACTCTCCCTTCCGCTTCCAAAACGCAATCTTCAAACTTTTATCTTTTCGACCATTGTTCGATGTCATTGTGAGTTCTTCGAACAGCTTAGAAATAAGTGACTCTTCGTTAATGTCCCTAACGATCATTCCATTAATGGATAACGAAACTTGCCCTGTCTCCTCTGACACGACGACCGACAATGCATCACTAACTTCACTAACGCCAATTGCAGCACGATGACGCGTGCCTAACTCCTTACTTATAAACGGATTTTCAGACAGCGGCAAATAGCAGCCAGCAGCCATAATTTGATTCCCTCGAATAATGACGGCTCCATCATGTAACGGTGAATTCGGTGTAAAAATATTAATTAGCAGCTCCGATGTAATTTTTGATTCCATTGCAATACCAGATTCAATTAATTCGGTAACACCTGTCTTTCGCTCGAATACGATCAATGCGCCGACTTTACGCTTGGACATATTTTGAACCGCGCGAATAACCTCTTCGATCTGTTCGCTTACGGCGTTTCTCTCTTGGGAATAAGTACGAGAAAACAGGTTGCCACGGCCCAATTGCTCTAGTACACGACGTAGCTCAGGCTGGAATAAAATCATTACCGTTACGATACCTAATGTAAACAACTGATTCATTAACCATTTAAGCGTATATAAGTTAAACCACGTACTAATGCCCCAAGTTGCAACAAGTACAAAAATTCCTTTTAACAACTGTACCGCACGCGTTCCACGGACTAACAAAATCATTTTATAAATAATAAAACTAACGATACCAATATCTATAATATCCTTTAACCAATCATGCCAAGTTGAATCTGTAAAATAACTCATGCGCCAACCCCCAACTGCAGATCACTTACTATCTCTATAATCGCATATCAACCTTATTATTTTCTATAAATGGGATTGGAAATCCTTTATTTTAAAATTATTTTCAGAAAAAGTTATGAACAGTTGCCAAAGTAAAAAAAATGCTTCCCTTTTGGAGGGAAGCGACTATGATTATTTTGAAACAACGACACCGAAAGTGGAGGTAACTTTGTACCAGAACCAATCAAGTGCTTGATCAATCGTTCTACTTTGCCCCGCAATATGACCAGTTGAAGCAAGAACCATCGAACCGTCAATGACTGTAACATCGCCATCTACGGAACCTTGCACTTCAACCTTACCATTCTCAACCGTCAAATTACCAGTAATCTGGACGCCCGCAGGGACGATGACCGTATTACCGTCAATGACAACATGCTGCAGATCCTCGCCTGAGACAATCATCTTGGAATCTTCTTCCCATGATGCGAAGAAGCTGCCCATCATAACTAGCAGAAACACAGCCGCCGCTGTTATGCCGGGATAGCGATACAGAAAACGGACAAACGAACTACGTTCTTTCTTCTTTTGTTTCGGTAGTTGCGACATAATACGTTCTTTCAATTGCTGGGATGCCGCAGCGTCAAAATTCGCAGTCAGCTTGACCGTTTCCAAGGCGACGAACGCAGCAGCGTCTGTCTTCTCTAGCTGTTCAAACCGAGTGCGACAAGCAGGACAGGCATTCATATGCACTTGTAAAGGTGTTATTTCTTCACGTGGCAACTCGCCGTCCAAGTAATGATGGATCTTGACGATGGCAACTTTACATTCCATAGCAGCCATTCCTTTCTTCCGTTGCTTGTGCGTTCGCTTTAATCTCGTTATAGGATACGTAATAGAATGAGTGATGTTTCAAATATTTTAAATCAATTGTTACCCCATTATAATCGGTGTTCTAGTTTCTTCCGCAAAAACTCACGACCACGGTGCACACGCGTCTTAATCGTCGTTACCGGCATACCGAGAATATCTCCTACCTCTTGGAGCGACATATCTTGTATGTACCTTAACATCATAACTGACTTGTATTTAGGTGGCAGCGACTCCATTGCTTGATGAATAATCCGCTGTGTATCTGAAAGGATAAGCTCCGACTCAGGCGTTCGATTATCACTTGGGATCATCGAATACCCATCTAAACCGTCATAATCATGGGACTCCGCATCCAGAGAATACGTAGGTTTACGCTTTCTAAGTCGATCGATACATAGATTCGTAGCAATTCGGTAAATCCAAGTTGAAAATTTCAACGTTTCATCAAACCGGTCTAAATTTTTGTGTACACGAAGGAAAGTGTCCTGTACGACATCTTCCGCTTCCTGTCGATTGTTCAGCATTCGGTAAGCCATATGAAAGAGCTTGTCTTGGTATAAGTCTACTAGCTCTGCAAATGCCCCTTGATCGCCCTTAAGAGCTAATCGAGCAAGCCCGTTCTCCACCACGTTCACCTTTTTACTCCTCCAAACGTTCCTATCATCTTTCTATCTATATAATCGTCGTTTCTGCGACAATAATAAACGTTTATCAACTACATAAAAAAATGGTAAACGACCTGCACTCAAAAAGCAAGACCAACGAGAAAGAAGTCATTATTAATAGAAGTTATTTTCGCAAAAATAAGGATCTGAGCCTTCAAGAAGGTTCAGATCCTACATTTTCTTACAACGTATTCGATTTCAGCCCTTCAAGCACCTTTGTAATCGTTGTTGTTGGAATCGCGAAGCCAATTCCTTGTGCTTGTGCATTTACTGCCGTATTGATTCCTATTACTTCTCCTTTTTCATTTAGCAGAGGTCCGCCAGAGTTACCGGGATTAATGGATGCATCCGTCTGGAGCAGATGTTCAAATTTCCGTTCTACTCCTTGTTCATCCTGAATGGTTATAGGACGTTCCTTCGCACTAAGGACACCCATCGTCAATGACTGATCAAAGCCGTACGGATTGCCAATCGCAATGACCCAATCACCTATATTCGTTTTATTAGAATCGCCTAGCTTAAGTGCAGGAAAGTTACCCCCGTCCGGCTTTTCAACTTTTAGTACTGCTAAATCCAGTTCCTTACTCGTTCCAAGCACCTTGGCAACTAGCGGCTCATCCCTTCCGCTCACCGTCACCCGTACCTCCGACGCACCAGATATAACATGTTCATTGGTCAAAATATAGCCTTCTTTATCAAAAAAGAATCCTGTTCCCGCTCCCTTTAGCACCAGCTCGCCAGTATTACCTTGCTGACCTTCTATGCTGTTTCTTTCTGCTTCACTTTGACCGTTTCCGTTATTTCCGCCCATAAACTGACGCAGCCACATATCGCTCATCGTTCCAGACTGATGCGCTTCCTTATAGTTTTCAATCTTTACAACCGCTGGACTTGCTTGTTCATAAATATTTGCAATACCCTCACTTGTGGTAAGCGAAGCTGTCGTAAGTCCAGCGTCCTTACCCGCTCCACCGTTTGCTACAATCCCACTTGCCGAACGACTATCTGTAACTCCTCCGGTAAACAAGTTCGCTTTATCCGCTGAATAAGTCGCTCCACCGATCACAAGTGCACCTGTCAGAAATGCCGCGAACATTGCAATCGCTGGGTTATTTTTTTTGCGTTTAGGACGAGTTTGTCCCACTTCTCTATAATAGGCTTCGAACTGTGGCGCAACTGACTGATGGCTTGCATTCGAGCTTTCATATGTGCCGGAATTTATATTGGTATCTTTGCTCGCATAAGTTTCACCATTCGTGCTGCTCTGTGAGTGTAGTGTTTTGAAATCATGTTTATCGTTGCTCATTGGTTAACATCCTCCCATGTATGATCAACTGATCTATTTGATATCTCTATAATGGGGGTTGTACCTTAAAGTAGTCTTAAGTGGGAGTAAACGTAACATAAAACATAGGGAAGTAATGCTATCCTCTTGCAAAAGTACACCTATAACCCGATTTTCTCGGGTTACGCCGATCAATATTAGACCAGACACAACGCTAACCCGATTTTCTCGGGTTACGCCGACCAATATTAGACCGGACGCAACGCTAACCCGACTTTTTCGGTTTAGAAAGCCCCGCACATGCTCGAAAGCAAACTAACTTCAACACAATAACAATCTCTAAAATCAAAAAAACAGCTACGGAAAAATTTCCGTAGCTGGTCCTTAATAATAACTATTAGCCCGTGTTCCGAAGACCCGCTGCAATACCGTTGATCGTAAGAAGCACCTCGCGGAGCAACTCAGGATCATCTTGGTCATTGTCGCGTAGCTCACGAAGCTCTGTTAGTAGCTGTACTTGCATATAGCTTAGCGGATCAACGTACGGATTCCGCAAACGAATAGATTCTTGAATGACTGGCACATTATCGAGAATCTCTTCTTGGCCTGTAATACTCAAAATCAATTTCGAAGTTAGTGCAAACTCCGTTTCGATTTGAGTGAAAATCCGATCTCGAACGCCATGGTCCTTGATCATGGTTGCATATTCCTTCGCGATGAGCAAATCTGATTTGGCAAGTGCCATCTGCAGATTATCAATTAGCGAGCGGAAGAATGGGAAATGCTCATACATTGTCTTCAACGTCTCAAGCTTCTCCGGCTCATCCAATACATACTGCTGAAGCGCAGTACCTGCTGCATACCATGCTGGTAGCAAGTAGCGGCTTTGCGTCCATGCGAATACCCATGGAATTGCACGCAAATCTTCAAAGCGGTCGCTGTTCTTCCGTTTGGAAGGACGTGAGCCGATGTTCAGTTCACCAACCTCTGGTAATGGTGTAGACTCTTTGAAGAACTGCAGGAAGTCTGGATCACGGAAGATCAGATCTTGATATTTGTTAAGTGCCGTTTCTGAGATTGAACATGCGATTGCATCCCACTCCGCCTCAGATGCCGATTCCTTCTCAGGGTATTTCGCCATACGAGCAGCTGTAATAAGTGCCCACGTTGCTTGTTCCAAGCTTCGGTATGCAATACCTTGCATAGAATAACGAGAGGACAATACTTCACCTTGCTCCGTAATCTTAATACCCCCACCAATTGTATGAGGTGGCTGTGCTAAAATACTACGGTTAAGTGGCATACCGCCACGACCAAGTGCTCCGCCGCGTCCATGGAAGAACTTCAGCCTTACATCATATTCCTTCGCTGCAGCTGTTATTTCCTTAAGCGCTACACGTAGCTCCCAGTTCGCTGTAACAACGCCGCCATCCTTATTACTGTCGGAATAACCAAGCATAATTTCATGCAAGTTCCCTCTTGCTTCTACTGCCTGGCGGTAGACTGGAAGCTCGAACAACTCCTTCATAATACCTGGTGCCGCATGTAAATCATCTATCGTTTCAAACAAAGGTACAGATTGAAGCGTGCAACTAACAGTACCATTTGCTTCTTTGCGGAACAAACCTACTTCTTTAGCAAATACCATAACTTCAAGCATATCGCTTGCAGCTTGCGTCATACTAATGAGGTAACTTCCGATACAGTTTTCGCCAAACTCACCTTGAGCACGGTAAATCGTATGGTACAAGTCCAAACATTCACGTGTCGATTCCGAATAATCTAGATGACTCGACGTAAGCGGACGAGGATCATTAAGAAGTTTGTGTAGAAGCTCAGTCTTCTCAGACTCGGATAAGGACGCATAGTCTTCAACAATGTGCATTTTCGCCAAAACTTCTGCCATAGCGTTCTCATGCTCTTTACTATGCTGACGCACATCTAATGCCATCAGATGGAATCCGAACAACTCAACTTGACGAACTAACTTAGCCAAATCTGTATCTGCGACGTAATCTGCATAATGATTGCGCAAACTGCGATCGATAACAAGCAAATCTTCACGTAGTTCATTAGGGCTGTTATAACGCATCGGTGAGCCTTTAAGCGATTCATCACGTGTATTTGCAAGCTTCTCAAGCATATAGCCAAGCTTAATACGGTACGGTTCCGTCGTATTGCGCCACAGCTCCACACACTTTAGCTCCACATGTTCGCGGTCTAGACGGATTGACTCCGTCAATTCCTCAGAGACTGTAACCAAGTTAGTGCTGAAGCTTAGCAAGTCAACTAAACCGTTCAGCTTCTCTTCATATTTACGTAGTGCCAGCTGGCGGTGCAATTGCAACGTTTCCCAAGTTACATTCGCTTTAACAGATGGGTTACCATCACGGTCGCCGCCGATCCATGAGCCAAAACGCAGATAATCTGGCACATGCCAGTGCTCATCCGGATAATATTTGCTGAGGCAGCGCTCAAGCTCTTCATAAACACTTGGTAACACTTCAAATAACGTCTCATCAAAATAGTACAAGCCATTACGAACTTCATCGATAACAGTCGGTTTTCGGTCGCGAAGCTCATCCGTCTGCCAAAGAATCAAAACTTCGTTCATCAGCTTTTCTTTCAACTTCTCACGCTCACGGAATGTCAATGTCGGATTATCAAGTAACATAACATCTTCAGCAATCCGTTTATGGATATCAAGCACTGCACGACGTGTTGCTTCCGTTGGATGGGCAGTCATCACTAGCTCAAGCGATATTCCACCAAGAATATCTTTAACATCGTTAATATCAACCTGGCGTTCCTTCAAATCTTGAACTGCACTTTCGATTGATCCACGCTGCACAGCTTCACCCGTTGAAACCTCGTAGTCCCGCTTCCGCCGAATTCGATGATTTTGCTCTGCAATGTTAACCAGTTGGAAGTACAGGGCAAATGCACGAATAACCTGATGACGAATATCAGGGTTTAATGATGATACTGTAGACTTAAATTGTTCGAATAGTTCCGGCACAAACTCAGCGCGAAGCGCTTTACTTTGCTCACGAATTTGCTCTACGATATCAAGCAGTTCCCGTCCACCTTGATGAACCAATACCTCACCTAAAATGTTCCCAAGGAATCGCACATCTCGTCTAAGCAAATTGTTTGCTTGTGTTCGACTAGCAGCTGTTAATGAAACAGATTGTTCTGACATACCGTTCCTCCTACAAATCTGTACAGCAAACTCACTTTGAAAGCATCCGCTTATCCTTAGCGCACATGCCTAGTTCAACTCCGTAAGGTTACTCTCAGTTTCATTTAATGGCGTAATCACTCCTACCATCATACTACAAAAAACTACTACGTTGAAGCCCTGCAGCGTAAGACTTTGCATTATTCTGACTAATTCAA
The DNA here is from genome assembly GCF_016019935.1 of Paenibacillus sp. GSMTC-2017. Lineage (GTDB taxonomy): Bacteria > Bacillota > Bacilli > Paenibacillales > Paenibacillaceae > Pristimantibacillus. The sequence goes on along the minus strand of NZ_JAECMT010000006.1, from coordinate 12,177 downwards.
CAATATGATTGATGAAAAATTGCATTTCTCCATAGCTAAAGATAGCCTATTCAATACCAATATTTTATTTACAAAAACCTGAATCCGTAACGCTTCTTTTCACGCTGCGAAATAACGAAACACAACTTGAAACATCGAGCGTGGGTGATCATCCGAGCAAGTTTGAATGTCGTCTTCACTGGCATTCACCTCAGGGGTGCAGATTAACAATCGCATCAAAAGTACTGTTATCTCTATTTTACTCCTGATAACTCTTTTGGCCATAAAGTACTTTAGGTAATCTTATTAAACCTCTTTCATTCAATTCGTACAATTATCTATATCTGTATCCTAATCTAAACGTTTTACCGATCACCTCCCATGCGCATGAGTTTCTACAATTAACATTTTTTCTTCTTTATCGAACAACTTTATGAAAAATGACTGCCATATGATAAGTGACGATCGTCATCAAAAACAAGCAATGATTAGGTATTAGGTTATGTGTATTATGGTACTTATCTCATCCGATTGTTTACGCTATGATCAATTAGCACCATCTTTGATTAAGGATATCAAGTTGAAATTTATTGAACGGAGGTGAAAAAGTACCTATGCGCTGCTAATTCAATTAGGATTGGCAAGCAAATGTAAATGTAGCTTTATGAAAAACAGATTTAAGTAGAAACGATCCAAAATGCGTTCCTGGCATTCCAAAACCTATGAATGGGAAGGTGATTGTTTATGAAAAATTCGATGAAAAAACTGACTTTGGTGCTGATGGCTACAATGATACTTATGTTCTCGCTCAGCGCAACGGCTTCGGCATCAGGCGACGTCATTCAAGAAGTATATTTAGGTCAGCAATATTTACAAAGTGGTGAAATGTCAGTTAGCGGAAATGTAACAATCCCTGCATCACAGGCATATGGACCTGATGGCATTTCATTTGTATATTTTTTAGTTTGGGCGCTACGTAATGATGGCACTTGGGTCAATGTTCAAGGGGATCATATGCCTGTCCTTGCGAATGGTCAAAGCCAATCTTTTGTTGATGGTGGATTTAGACAGCACATGAATCAACCAAATCTCTCAACGGGAATTTATAAAGTCACTTTTATAGCTCCTCCGGGAAGCACATGGAGTAATTTACATGCTTGGACTTGGGACCATAACTACAACTAAGACTATGCATTACAGTTAGGTATTCAACATAGAAGATCAGAAATTTACTTATAATCAAATATTGTATTGATCCCTCACAAAAATCACTCCACCGTTAATGACATCTGCACACCTTCGTCGTCATATACCTCAGCAAGCATACGCAGTTTGTCTTAGCACAGCTCAATCTTTTCTAAAAAAGACTGAGTGACACATTCGTATCACTAGCCACTAACAATTATGTCTCGCAAACACAACCCTGAAGGTCTTCAAGGTTGTGTTTGCGTTTTTGAATTAATCGTTTTACCGATCATCACCACGTACATGTTTTTCTAAAATCTTCTTTTTTGGACTAACTATACGAAATGACCGTCATCTGATAAGTGATGATCGTCATCTATGGATAGACAGGTTGATATTAACTGAATGGAGGTGAAAGTAGTAGGAGAGAATTCATACGCGTTTTTGGCAGTCCAAAACTTATCAATGGGAAGGTGAATGTTCATGAAAAAATCGATGAAAAAACTGACATTAGTGCTTGGTCCTTCAAACAGCACATGGAGTTATATAAACATTTGGACTTATTAAAATAACTAAAATCACTCAACTGCCATTATAAAATCACAAAATGTGTAATTATTCGCATCTTTCTGACTCGGTTTCTCTATTAGAGAGCCGCGTCATTGCTTGGGCCTATAATATTCGTACTAATGATCTGAATGTAAAGATGGCTGTCGAGACTTTCTCGACAGCCTGAAGTATTAAATATCAAATTGATATCATCCTCATTCCTCAAATTTCAAAAGAAAGGAATGAGCTTAGAATAAATGATTAGTTCGTGAGACTAGCCAATACATGCCAGTTTCAACTCTTTAAATCTATGTATTTTGACAGTTAATCTTCAAGTATTCAGGAAAAATTTATATCGATAATGCGAATTAGATGGATAGCCTCTTAATGTAAATAGCCCACCGACCATCAAGGTTCGCGGGCTTAACTTTTTTGGCAAACTAGCTGATTATTCGATGGGTGGAAATAACCTAATCCAATAAATGATTAATTGGCCCCATTTCCGTCCCAAACTAGGGGACGAGTTATTCCTATACTGAAAAATAAAAACAAAAAAAGCCTTGTTTACACAAGACTTTGGCTCTTAAGATACTGGAGCGGGTGATGGGAATCGAACCCACGCTATTAGCTTGGAAGGCTAAAGTTCTACCATTGAACTACACCCGCAAAAATTATATGGTCGGGATGACACGATTTGAACATGCGACCCCCTGGTCCCAAACCAGGTGCTCTACCAAGCTGAGCTACATCCCGTGAAAATATACATTTTAACCACTTTGTTGTGGAAATGGCGCGGCCTAAGAGATTCGAACTCCTGGCCTTTTGATTCGTAGTCAAACGCTCTATCCAGCTGAGCTAAGGCCGCACAATTATGGAGCGGAAGACGGGAATCGAACCCGCGACCCTCGCCTTGGCAAGGCGATGCTCTACCGCTGAGCCACTTCCGCGCGATATTTTCTTTCGTCTTGCAATTCATTGTTCATTGCGGCGACAAGTAATAATATATCACCTTTCAAAACAGAATGCAACTCTTTTTTAAAAAATAATTAAACTTTTTTTAAAACCCTCATTCTGGCTACAGAATGAGGGTTTTATGTAAGGCTATGCGCCTGCTGCAGCAAGCTCTTTTTGCTTCTTGGGAGCAGTGTTCACAATCACTTTATCAGCTACTGGAGCTGCCGCCAAAGCAAATGGCAAACATAAAGGCACACCCGTTCTTGGATCTGGGACAATGTCCGCTTCTATATTAAATACTTCACGCATAATATCCGGGGTAACTACTTCGATTGGAGAACCTTCTCCACTAACTACACCATTTTTGATGGCAATCATATGATGAGCATAGCGCGTTGCATGGTTCAAGTCATGGACAACCATAACAATCGTTCTATTGTTCATCTCATTAAGTTTTTGCAAAAGATGGAGCACTTCAAGCTGGTGGGCCATATCTAGAAACGTCGTAGGCTCATCCAGGAACAAAATATCAGTCTCTTGTGCAAGAGCCATAGCGATCCACGCACGTTGACGTTGACCTCCAGAGAGATGATCAACTGGACGATCTGCGAAATCACCCATTCCTGTTGCTTCAATCGACCATTGGACGATGCTGCGATCTTCTTTTGACATCGAACCGAATCCCTTTTGGTATGGGAAACGACCATATGATACAAGTTCCGCTACTGTGAGTCCATCTGGTGCTGTCGGATTTTGCGGCAAAATTGCGAGTTGCTTCGCCACTTCCTTCGTAGATTGCTTATGAATAGACTTACCATCCAACAAAACATTGCCTTTAGAAGGATTCATAATCCTAGCCATCGTCTTCAAAATTGTAGATTTACCAGAGCCATTAGCTCCTACGAGTGCTGTGATTTTACCTTGGGGTATAGCAATATTTAAATTTTGGACAATGAGACGATCATCATACGCAATGTCGAGATCGGAAGTCGTCAAACGAATCATGTGACAAGCACTCTCCTTCTGCTGCGCTTCCGCAGACTTTGTATCCTTAGTGGTGATAACGATTATCAAATTCCCTTTAATGATAATTGTTCTCAGAACGATTGTCAATTAAAATGATCCCTTATAATATGAGAAAACTAGAAATTCACACCCATCATTACCATTTCAATGAATTTCCAAATACGAGTACATTACTAATTAAACGGCCAGGTGTTGTAATCACCTTGCCACCTCCGTACATGCCAGATGAAGCACCTCCATCTAAGTTCATCGCCTGATGAGCTCCCAGCTTCAACATGATTTCTCCCCATTGCTTCATCGTCGCAGAAGGTACAGTCGCGATAATTATGGTTCCATCTTTTTCAACGATAATACCGCTTCTTGCAGCTGAGCCCTTTAAAATTTCCGCCTCAGTAAATCCTTCTTGTGCACCATTAACAGCGAGCTTTCCATCTTTCACAAGTCTTGGGCCCGCTCCGACGGCTGTATGTACTCGAGACCAGCCCACCGTTTTGCCGCTCATATTTTTAGTTTCTAGCTTGTAGTCTACTTTAATGCCTTCCTTAAAACGGTCAGCGAGCTTCTCTTCAGCACCTGCAAATACAAGTACATATCCATCGCTTGGTATAGAGACGTTTACATTTTTGTCCTTTCTTGTAACGATACCATTGCGGACCGTAACGGAAGAACCGAAGTTGAATCCAATTTTCGGTCCACGTGCCGGAGTAAACATCGTTGCAGTTGCTTTCCCCTTTTGTGGTGTCCGATTAACGAAATAGGCATACCAGTTATTCGGGTGGGAAAATGAACCCTTTGTTCCGCCTATAATTTTCGCACGCAAACTATCCATTAAAACTGTACCATCCCATGTAAAACCGATGGTCGTTCCCATATTTCCGATAAAATCTAACTTGCCATTCGACATCATCATTCCATAGGGCTCAGGCAATCCATCATAAGCAGAGAAGAAAGTACCGTTAATTGCTGCTTCTGCACCATAAGCTTTCGCTATAGCTGAAAGTCCTTGCGACTTGCCAACAGATCGTTGGGCTACTCCTAGCGTCATTGGCATGCTTTTCGGGATGTTGACGGTCTGAATAGAAAATGATTGGCCAGAACCCAGCTTAATCTTCTTAGAGGCAGCAGTCGATTTTAGCTTAGATGTCGTAGCTGTTATTTCAACAGGAAGCTTGAGCTGGCCCCTGTAGCCTGACGTTGTAACATCGATGATCAAATTAGTTTTGCCAACTGCGATTGGCGTCACGATACTATCTGGGCTAATGCGAACAATCTTGCTATTGTCTGAGCGATAACTCACTGCAACTGGAGCAGAAAGTTTCAGCTTGTCCGAGAGCAGCAGCCTCGTACCAATCGGCAGCTTCAGCACCGCTGCCGCATACGTTACCGCGACGGGCCGATACGACCCCGCCGCGACCAATTGCTTGGCGGACGCATAAGCGATCCGTCCGCCGCCAAGGGCAACAACGCCGCCCGCAGCGCTCGCGGCGTGCTTAAAGCTGTGTGCGATCATGCCGGCTCCGCCATCGATCGCATGCACGGCGCCGGAGCGACTAGCGGCCAAAATTTGGCCGCTAGAGCTATCCGGCGTAAGCGCCGCGGGGCCGAAGCCACCAGCCCCGCTTACGCTTTTGCGCCACCGCTCCGCCCCGTCGCGGAGGCGGAGCGACACAACTGCATTGCCGCTAAGCTCAGCGGCAATGATCGAACCATCGTCCCCGGGAATAACTACCGGGGACGTCCAACCTCCGGCGGGCTCCGCCGCCAGCTCGCGAACGAAGCGGACTTTGCCGTCCGCATCGTAAGCTGCGAGCGTCTTGCCCGCCATAAGCACGATGCCGCCCGTTCCATCGGCGGCAAGCTTCGCCTTCTGCACCTCAGCAATCTGCAGCGACTTGTCTAGCTCTACCTTTTCGTCCTTCGCATTTGCCTCTTCTTGCTTTGCTTCCTGCGACTCTGCACCTGGCTCCGACAGTTGCACCCTATCGTCCTTCACTTTTGCCACTTCTTGCTTAGCTTCTTGTGACTCTTCGCTTAGCTTTGACAGTTGCATACTATCGCCCTTCACATCTGTCACTTCTTGCTTTGCATCTCGCGACTGCGTACCTTGCTTCGATATCTGCTGCAAGCTATCGCCCGATTCCCCTGCCAAAGACGCCGCTCCCAACTCATCCTTCACATTCGTCTCAACAAACTCCGCTTCCTCATTTTGTACATTTTTCTCATCCATACTGCCTAGTTCTACTTTCGACAGCCCTTCAACCAAAACAACCTTCCAGAACAGCTTGCTCCCATCAATAACGTACAAGCTACCATCACTGCCTAACGCGTAAACACCCTTATTTGCCGGCACCAAAGATATGACCTTGACCCCTACAGGCAACAGATACATTTCCTTATCTTCACTTGCATTCAGCGATAGAACTGCGTGCTCATAAGTGAAATAAGGTCTTCCTTCACCATCTACAGTTACAGCCGACGGCATTAGCCCCTCCGTCTTCTTTTGGAAATAGTACATACCCGCCATCACACCGTTGCCTTTACTATCATAGTAGCGATAGAGTCTGGCGCTATTTCCGGCAATCCATATATCCCCTTGTTTATTTGCTGAAGGTGCAGTTAAACCTGTATATTGATTTTTACTCCAATGTTGTTTACCATCTTTATCAACTACAGAAATTAATCCATTTTCGGTCGTCAAAAATAACAAACCGTTCGCCAATACTAACGGTCTGTTTAGTACCCCGTCCATTGCATAGCGCCAATATTCAACTTCTGTTTTAAACTCACTTTTAACTTGAGTAGCACTATTTACCTTTTTATCGACGAAAATATCTTTGTTTTGATGCCCATTGTGTCCGACCGCTTCTGCAACATTGTCTCTCTGCAATGACCGCATGTCTCCACCCACACCTATAGAGCTGCAACCAATCGCTACAGCTACCGCTATAGCTATTCTACGAATCCAACGTCTCTCTCTTTTTACTAACATAGTCCGAAGTACCCCCACCATTAATGCAAATTATAGTTAACTAGAACTATATCGGCCATATCCACATCAATTTTCAGTGTAATAAAAACTCTATTTGAATTTTAGGTCTATGTTTTAGTACACTTGGGAGCAAGGAGTGGATGTATGTTGTCTAACAAAAGGTTTACATTAGAGGAAGCCAATGAATTGCTGCCACAGATCAAACTAGAATTGCAGCAATTACAACTTATGACCAAACAGATCGAAGAGCATTACATCTCTTACCGCAAGGTAAAAGCAAATAATGTCGCAGGATCTGATGATCCTTTGTTTGAGCTGGAGGGAAAGCTCGATTTTATGCAAATGGAATTTAGTTTGTATATGGGGAATATTACACGTAAAGGTGTACTTTTAAAAATGATTCATCCTGGTCTAATGGACTTCCCAGCTATTGTTGATGGAGAAGAGGTTCTTCTTTGTTGGAAAGAAGGCGAAGATCAAATTACTCATTATCACGGCTGGAACGATGGATTTGTGGGAAGAAGACGTCATCCAGACGCAAAATAAACAGCAAAAAACCCTTCTATCAGAAGGGTTTTTTCATGAATGGTGCGCGTAGAGGGACTTGAACCCCCACGGTCGCCCGCTAGATCCTAAGTCTAGTGCGTCTGCCAATTCCGCCATACGCGCGTAAAATGCTTTAGATCTATAATATATCACGTGCATTCACCCATTGCAAGTACAAATTAAAAAATATTTTAGCCAAAACAATCTCTGCATCCTACGATCGTATTTCATTCATGAATGCCGCAGCTAATACAATTTCCCCCTCGCGACTGATTTCCCCCGCATCAGGTTCATGTGTAATAGCGACAGTGTCATATTCACTCGGCTCAAACGTGAACTTTAACGCAACAGTTCCATCTTGTACTAAAAATGTTCCAGCATTGTGAGGTTGCCCTTCCTTCAATAACCACACCTGATAAGCTTCTGATTTTTAAACTCCGGAAGTTTCTCTGCTTGTATGAGTAAATGTGTACCCGTACTATCTGTCAAAACAGGCGAAAATATCGCGATCTTCTGGATCGACTCTGATTGGATGACTCTTAATGGAACAAAGAGGAAAGTTGACGACAACGTTTTTATTACAAAAGGCCGTACATAAGTACCCCTAGGTTTCGCTTCTGAATTACTTGGTTGGGATGTGAAGTGGGATCAACCCACATGGAGTGTTACGCTAACTAAAGCTGAAGAAACAGCTCACAAACACTAATTACGTTTCTATACTTTCCTCACTCGCTAAGTTATGGACCTTAAAACGCCAAAAGAGCAAGCCATCATCTAACAATGACTTGCTCTTTCTTTATGAATTGCTACTCACGATCTTAGAGTTGATCATTGAAGCTTATTAATAAAGTTAATAAACAGCAAAAAAACCTTCTATCAGAAGGTTTTTTTCATGAATGGTGCGCGTAGAGGGACTTGAACCCCCACGGTCGCCCGCTAGATCCTAAGTCTAGTGCGTCTGCCAATTCCGCCATACGCGCGTGTTATTGCCTAGATTTATATAATACACAATTCTCGATTGCTTTGCAAGCCCACTTTTAAAAAAATTTAAACTTTATTACGAACACTTAAAAACAACATAATGATAAATGAATTACACTATTTTAAGTCTTCAAATAAGAAAAGTATATGAGAGGACACCAGATCTCTTATTTTTGCAAAAAGATTAGTTATAAAATTTACAAGGACACAGGATCTCTTATTTTAAAAAATGCCATGTTTTAAGCATTATTTAGGCTAACTAGCGGAATCTGTGTGTCTTTTTGATGCATTTATATATAATTAACGGAACCTACGTCCTCTTTTCAAGGAAGCATTAACCTGCTGTACGTTTCAAGTAACGCATCCCTCATTGTAAGGATATTAAGCCTCTCATTCATACTTAATATAAAAAAGACGCACAAACTAACCTCAGTTTGTGCATCTTTTTAAATAAGAAATTGGAGTGTGTTATTTATTCGGAACTCTCAACATGTAACGTAAGTGATGCCTGTAAGATCTGATGATTGTCCATCTTAATGATATGCCATACATGCTCACCCTGATGAATAGGTACTGGCTCCTCGTCAAGCGAAAGGAGTTGAATCTGTAGCCATCCACCTATTGTATCTACATTGTGGCTGTTATCAAACGTTAGACCAAATTGGGCCTCAATATCACTTAACAATACACGTCCGCTGAAATGATACACATGATCCTTTAGCTTCACGATATCAGGAACTTCATCGTTATCAAACTCATCACGAATTTCACCAACGATTTCTTCCAAAATATCTTCCATCGTAATGATACCTGCCGTACCTCCATATTCATCGATAACAAGAGATATCGGTGTACCCTTCTTCTGCATCTTCAAAAGTACGTCCTGCAAAGGTGCAGTTTCATGGATTGCATCTATTTCATGAATATGACTTGCCATATGCATCGGTCGCTTAAGTACTAAATTTATTGCAAGTTCCTTTGCATTTAAAAAGCCAATAATTTTATCTTTATCGCCATTCTGTGTAACAGGATAACGAGTATATCGATTAGCGTCGATAATTTCCAAAAGGTCATCCTTTTCAATTAACTCATCAATTGCAACAACTTGCATACGCGGTACCATAATATCCTTAGCAACTCTTTCATCGAATGCAAAAATATTTTGCATATATGAAAGTTCGGTTTGGTTGATCTCTCCACTATTAAAGCTCTGAGTCATAATAATCTTTAATTCTTCCTCAGAATGGGCTTGTTCATGCCCTGCAGGTTGTACCCCGAATATGCGAAGAAACAGACGAGCAGAACCATTCAGCAACCATATTAACGGAAATAACACTTTACCAAACAACACTAACGGTCTTGCAAGCAACAAAGTCATACGTTCTGCATATTGAATGGCAAGCGTCTTAGGAGCAAGTTCGCCGAATACAACATGTAGAAATGTCATCAATGAGAGTGCCAACATGTAAGATATCGGAGTAGCCCATGCGTCCGAGATGCCCCAAGTTTGGAAAAGAGGGTGCAATATTTTCTCGATGGTTGGTTCACCAAGTGCACCAAGCCCAAGAGCCGTAACCGTTATACCTAATTGACATGCTGATAAGTAATAATCAAGTTCAGTTACTAATCGTTTAGCTGCAATCGCTTTTTTGTTACCTTCCGAAATTAACTGATCAATCCTCGACATCCTTACCTTAACAACTGCAAACTCTGATGCGACAAAAAAGGCCGTTAACACAATTAATAATAGTACGAGCAGTAAGTTAATTATGATTGATAAGTCCAACTAGTTCCCTCAAGCTGAGGGATTCACCTCCGTATATTTCATTCATTAAATGAACTATTTAATACGTTAATTTTCGGAAGTCGTTTCATTGATTATAACTTTTGCCCCAATTCGTTTATTATGACAACAAAAGCAACATCTATTCAACAAAGGATGAAATGAATAAAATTGATCAACTCGTCAAATATCCAGCTTTTCTTACGAATTCAAGTATCTGAATCAATTTAAACGTATATGGAACATACTTCATTGTCAGTTTCTAAGAGTAATAATGTACTTATTCTTCAAAGAAACCTTCTTTTATTGAAATCTAAACGTAAATATCCTCTTGTATTCGAAGTTGACTTACCATCTTTTTATTTTAAGCGCATTTATGTACTTATTCTTCAAAAAAGCATATTATGCTCGGATTGTAAGTGCAATATTGTAGCTATTTAGTGAAAAAAACATGCCTGTGTTCATTAGGTTGCATTAGGAATTAGAAATTATTTGTGAGGAGGATTTATACGGGATAAGAAAACAAAAGGAATACGAAAAAATAGACAGCAAAAAACCCTTCTATCAGAAGGGTTTTCTCATGTATGGTGCGCGTAGAGGGACTTGAACCCCCACGGTCGCCCGCTAGATCCTAAGTCTAGTGCGTCTGCCAATTCCGCCATACGCGCGTGGGTCTTACCGGTAAATAAACTGGTGAGCCATGAAGGACTCGAACCTTCGACACCCTGATTAAAAGTCAGGTGCTCTACCAACTGAGCTAATGGCTCTTACTAAGAAAATGGCTGGGGATCCAGGATTCGAACCTAGGATGACGGAGTCAAAGTCCGTTGCCTTACCGCTTGGCTAAACCCCAGCGAACGGTATGGTGGAGGATGACGGGATCGAACCGCCGACCCTCTGCTTGTAAGGCAGATGCTCTCCCAGCTGAGCTAATCCTCCATAAATGGTGACCCGTAGGGGACTCGAACCCCTGTTACCTCCGTGAAAGGGAGGTGTCTTAACCACTTGACCAACGGGCCTAACTAAAAGTGAAACAACTTGTCCTTCGCATGAAATCAGGATTTGTTCAGTAAAGAACTGGAGCTCTCAACCGGGATCGAACCGGTGACCTCATCCTTACCATGGATGCACTCTACCTACTGAGCTATGAGAGCAATAATGGCTCCCCGAACAGGACTCGAACCTGTGACAACTCGATTAACAGTCGAGTGCTCTACCAACTGAGCTATCAGGGAACAATGCACATTTCAATAAGAAATGATCCACGAGCTTCAATTGCAAAAGAACTGAGCTTCAAAGTACAAACAAAGTTTGCGCCCTGAAAACTGGATACGAAAGATCTTGCTTGAATGTCTTTAGCTGTTTGCTTATAAGTTGTATGGCCTATATAAGCGTATTAGGATAAGCCCTCGACCGATTAGTATTCGTCAGCTCCGTACATTACTGCACTTCCACCCCGAACCTATCAACCTCGTCGTCTTCAAGGGGTCTTACATACTGGGAAATCTCATCTTGAGGGGGGCTTCACGCTTAGATGCTTTCAGCGCTTATCCCGTCCGTACTTGGCTACCCAGCGGTGCTCCTGGCGGAACAACTGGTACACCAGCGGTACGTCCATCCCGGTCCTCTCGTACTAAGGACAGCTCCTCTCAAATTTCCTACGCCCGCGACAGATAGGGACCGAACTGTCTCACGACGTTCTGAACCCAGCTCGCGTACCGCTTTAATGGGCGAACAGCCCAACCCTTGGGACCTACTTCAGCCCCAGGATGCGATGAGCCGACATCGAGGTGCCAAACCTCCCCGTCGATGTGGACTCTTGGGGGAGATAAGCCTGTTATCCCCAGGGTAGCTTTTATCCGTTGAGCGATGGCCCTTCCATTCGGTACCACCGGATCACTAAGCCCGACTTTCGTCCCTGCTCGACTTGTAGGTCTCGCAGTCAAGCTCCCTTATGCCTTTGCACTCTTCGAATGATTTCCAACCATTCTGAGGGAACCTTTGGGCGCCTCCGTTACATTTTAGGAGGCGACCGCCCCAGTCAAACTGCCCGCCTGACACGGTCCCTCTACCGGTTTCACGGTAGTAGGTTAGAACTCCGATACGATCAGGGTGGTATCCCAACGTCGCCTCCACACAAGCTGGCGCTCATGCTTCAAAGGCTCCCACCTATCCTGTACAGATC
>NZ_JAECMT010000007.1 GCF_016019935.1 Paenibacillus sp. GSMTC-2017 | reverse complement strand
GACGACAACCATGCACCACCTGTCTCCTCTGTCCCGAAGGAAAGCACTATCTCTAATGCGRTCAGAGGGATGTCAAGACCTGGTAAGGTTCTTCGCGTTGCTTCGAATTAAACCACATACTCCACTGCTTGTGCGGGTCCCCGTCAATTCCTTTGAGTTTCAGTCTTGCGACCGTACTCCCCAGGCGGAATGCTTAATGTGTTAACTTCGGCACCAAGGGTATTGAAACCCCTAACACCTAGCATTCATCGTTTACGGCGTGGACTACCAGGGTATCTAATCCTGTTTGCTCCCCACGCTTTCGCGCCTCAGCGTCAGTTACAGCCCAGAAAGTCGCCTTCGCCACTGGTGTTCCTCCACATCTCTACGCATTTCACCGCTACACGTGGAATTCCACTTTCCTCTTCTGTACTCAAGTTAACCAGTTTCCAATGCGAACCAAGGTTGAGCCTTGGCCTTAAACATCAGACTTAATTAACCGCCTGCGCGCGCTTTACGCCCAATAATTCCGGACAACGCTTGCCCCCTACGTATTACCGCGGCTGCTGGCACGTAGTTAGCCGGGGCTTTCTTCTCAGGTACCGTCACCTTGAGAGCAGTTACTCTCCCAAGCGTTCTTCCCTGGCAACAGAGCTTTACGATCCGAAAACCTTCATCACTCACGCGGCGTTGCTCCGTCAGACTTTCGTCCATTGCGGAAGATTCCCTACTGCTGCCTCCCGTAGGAGTCTGGGCCGTGTCTCAGTCCCAGTGTGGCCGATCACCCTCTCAGGTCGGCTACGCATCGTCGCCTTGGTGAGCCGTTACCTCACCAACTAGCTAATGCGCCGCAGGTCCATCTATAAGTGACAGATTGCTCCGTCTTTCCCGATTCAGCCATGCGACCAAATCGTGTATCCGGTATTAGCATTCGTTTCCGAATGTTATCCCAGTCTTATAGGCAGGTTACCTACGTGTTACTCACCCGTCCGCCGCTAACCATCAGAAGTGCAAGCACTTCATCAAGTCCGCTCGACTTGCATGTATTAGGCACGCCGCCAGCGTTCGTCCTGAGCCAGGATCAAACTCTCCAAATTAGAAGTTTTATTACTTGGCAAAGCCAATGATAAAACCTTCAAGGTGTTTGACTTGCTCATTACTTAACTAGCTAATGTTCTTCTTGGCAGAGCCAATGAAGATCATTGATTTAAATCATTGTTTGGATTCGACGTGATCCATTTGTTCAGTTTTCAAAGAACTTGTTTGTCACATGTTTCGTTCGTGACAAGATCATATGTTACCAGCTTCTCTTCTTCGTGTCAAGCGTTCGTTTTACATTTTCTTATGTAATTCGTTTGCTTAATGCGTGTCTCAGAAGCACAAGAAATAATATACCATGTAGGCAAAGAGAATGCAACTTGTAGTTTTTTACAATTGCATATCATTATTTTTTAATACTCACTTGTAATCTTTAATGTCCTTTAATGATCAGCAACATCGATACTTACTATAGTAAGAAGTATTAATCCCTAATATAGAAAGAAGTCGAACCAGAGTAACCCCTTGGCTCGACTTCTTTTCTATCACTGCCCTGTTCAAACGAGGGCATCTCTACGAATTACTCATCACCAAGTAATCGTATAAGCTCAGCTTCATCGTCTATAACAGTGACACCTAAGTCACGTGCTTTAGTTAGTTTACTACCTGCGCTGTCACCCGCTACGACGAAGTCTGTCTTTTTCGAAACACTACCTGAGATCTTTGCTCCACATGCTTCAAGTCTACGTGCGGCTTCATCTCTCGTCATAGTCGGTAGCGTACCAGTTAGCACAACAGTCTTTCCACTAAAGACGCTATCCTGCCTAGCTACAACTAGCTTTTCTGCTTCAGCTTTAACCCCATACTCACGCATGCGTCTTATGCTCTCTATAATAAGAGGGTCTGAGAAGAAACCAACAATACTTTCCGCAACGATGCTACCGATATCGGACAACGTGATCAATTCTTCGGCATTTGCTCCCATGACGGCTTCGAGGTTTCCATAATGATCGGCGAGCATCTTAGTCGTTGCTTTTCCTGTATTAGGAATGCCTAATGCAAACAGGAAAGCAGCTAGATCACGATTCTTCGATTTTTCCAGAGCATCAAGAAGCTTCTGAGCCTTCTTCTCCCCGAATCGATCAAGCTTGATTAAATCATCAAACACTAGTGCATATAAATCGGCTGGATCGCGTAAACCACAATCTGCATAAAGTTGTTCTGCTGTCATAATGCTAAACGATTCGATGTCCATAGCATCTCGAGAAGCAAAATGAGTAATCCGTGCAATGATTTGTGGCCTGCATCCAAGCTTGTTGTTGCAGAACAAGTGTGCACCGCGTTGCTCAAGTTCTTCACCACAAGACGGACACTGATCTGGGAAGAGTATCTCTTGCCCTGGTTCATCATCTGCTTTACCCAATATTTCAGGTATAACGTCATTTGATCTTCGTATTGTGACTAATGTGCCGAGAGCATGCTTTAAATTTTTCCGTTCAATGTCACCAATATTGTTAAGTGTACAGTTCTGTACGGTTACACCAGCTAGCTCAACAGCTTCTACACGAGCAACTGGAGTAATTTTCCCCGTACGGCCAACTTCCCATGATACGGACTCTAGCACTGTTGAAGTTTCTTCTGCTTCAAACTTGAAAGCAACTGCCCATCTTGGGAACTTATCTGTATAACCCAGTGCTTCTCTTGTTCGCATATCTGTTAGCTTAACAACTGCACCATCTATTAAGAAGTCAAATGATTCACGCTTAGCAGCAACATCCGCTAATTCATTCTGAACTTCTGCCATCGTGGAGACATACTTGACGTACGGATTAACTTTGAACTTGTTATCCTTCAAAAACTGTTGCAACTCACTATGATTATTGAAAGTAACACCTTCAGCATAACCGATGTTATATATAAAAGCGTCGAGCTTCCGTTCAGCAGTCGTTTGCGGATTTAAGTTGCGCAGCGCACCTGCGGCAGCGTTCCGAGCATTTTTAAGCGGTTCTGCCGCCGTCAAATTATATTTTGCAAGCGTGGAAAGTCCCATAATACCTTCTCCCTGCACTTCAATAATGCCGTCTGTAAACGGAATCGTTAGAGGGAGAGAGCGAATCGTACGAACCTGCGGTAAAATACCTTCTCCGATAGTTCCGTTTCCACGCGTTGATGCTTGAATGAGTTCACCATTTTCATAAGTTAAATTAAGCGTTAACCCATCAAACTTCAGTTCAATTACATAGCTTGGATCCGGCAGAGGCTCTTGATCAGGATTTTTTGCATTATAATCAGTAATCGCCCGAATCACTCTTGCATTCCAAGCTAGTAGGTCTTCATTGTTCTGAGCTTTGTCCAAACTCCACAAACGAGCACGATGACGATGTGGTTCAAAACCTTTTAACAACTCACCACCCACACGAAGTGTTGGAGAATCCGGCTCGATTACACCTGTCTCTGTTTCCAACGAGACCAACTCGTCATAAAGTTTATCGTAATCTACATCGTTAATACTCGGCTCATCCATCGTGTAGTAGTAATAATTATGTTCGTTAATAAGAGCGATAAGGTCTTTCATTCGTTGTAACTGTCCGCCCACGAGTACACCCCCTTAAAAGAGTCATTTCTTTTGTTATTCGATTAGTTCTACGGTAAATCTTATTTATCCTCTATAAAAGATCTACTTCAAAATTAAAGCTTCGTTATAGGAGCGAATCCTGCTAACAACCGCTTAATCCCGACCGGTGCAGGGAAAGCGATTTGAAGTTCCATGTCGTTTCCTGTTCCTTTGACAGATACGATGACGCCTTCGCCCCATTTGCCATGAGAGACACGATCACCAGCACTATAGCTTCCAGTTGCAGAAGTAGCAGATCCACTTCCACCAGCCCCGACGCCGCCAGTAACAGTCACGCCCTTTGCTGTTCTAGCAGCATCAAATGGTGTGCTCACACGAACACCACCACCTACTCCACTAGGTGCGGTTCGGTTGCTTCCCGCTCCAAAACCTTGAGCGCGTGCTCCGCCACTTGTAGCTGATGAACCACTAGAGAAACTACGTCCAGCAGAGCGACCAGAACCACCAATTGTGCCCCCAGGAGAAACGGCTTCTCTAACAACATCCGGGATTTCATCTAGGAAACGTGAAGGCATGTTCATGCCCGTACGACCAAATAACGTCCTCATTCTTGCACAAGTTAGGTATAACCGCTTCTCAGCACGAGTTATTCCTACATAAGCAAGACGGCGTTCCTCTTCTAACTCTTCATTATCATTTAACGCACGGCTGTGAGGGAAAACCGATTCCTCCATACCTATAATAAATACAACTGGGAATTCAAGCCCCTTTGCACTATGCATAGTCATAAGCGTTACTGCATCGCTAGCTTTTTCTGCTTCTTCTTCATCCTTATTCATCGTATCAATATCAGCTATTAGAGCTAAGTCAGTCAAAAACGCGACCAATGAGCGATCATCATTACGTTTTTCGAAGTCCATTGTTACAGACAGAAACTCATCTATATTTTCTACACGAGCTTTTGACTCCAATGTATTCTCTCGTTGTAGTTCGATACGGTATTGAGATAACTCAAGAACTTTTTCCGTTAGTTCAGTTACTGTCAAATAATCGACCATTGACGTCAAATTGAAGATGAGCTCGTAGAACTCTTTTAGCAGCGTTCTTGTACGCCCATTGATCTCCAAATCTCCAAGGTCCGATAACACTCGGAAAACAGATGTCCCTCTGCGAGTCGCTTCATCTTCAAGCTTGCCCACTGTTGTGTCCCCGATACCCCGCTTCGGTACATTAATAATACGTGTTAAGCTAATATCATCATCTGGATTGGAAATTAGCTTCAAGTAGCCTAATAGATCCTTGATCTCTTTACGATCATAGAACTTGATTCCGCCTACGATTTGATAAGGGATATCCGATTTGATCAAAATTTCCTCGATTACCCGTGACTGTGCATTCGTTCGATAAAGGATAGCATGATCGGTGAAGCGACGACCCTTGTTCACATTTTTCCGAATTTCACCTGTTACGAAATAACCTTCGTCATGCTCTGAATCCGCTTGGTAGAATGAGATGAGATCGCCAGGTCCCTGATCAGTCCACAACTTCTTAGGCTTGCGTCCTGTATTTCGTTTGATAACCGCATTAGCTGCATCAAGAATATTGGCAGTAGAACGGTAATTTTGCTCCAGCATGATCGTCCGAGCTTCAGGATAATCACTTTCAAAATTCATAATGTTCGTAATATCTGCCCCACGCCAACGGTAGATCGACTGATCACTGTCACCAACTACGCAAATATTATGATGTTTATCCGCAAGCATGCGGCAAAGCATATATTGTGCTCGGTTCGTATCTTGATACTCATCAACATGAATGTAGCGAAACTTGTTTTGGTAGAAGTCTAGAACTTCAGGCACTTCTTGAAACAATTTAATCGTCATCATGATCAAATCGTCGAAATCAAGTGAGTTATTGCTTCTTAGACGCTTTTGATACATCGCATATACTTTAGCCACGATGCCCTCGAAATAATCGCCAACTTTCTCCTCAAAGCGTTGTACGGAGATCAATTCATTTTTTGCCCCGCTAATAGAAGCTTGTACTGCTTTCGGTTCGATTTTTTTTGTATCGATGTTAAGGTCCTTCATACAATTGCGAATAACTGATAGTTGGTCCGATGAATCCAAAATAGAGAAGCTAGAATTAAACCCAATCCGGTCAATATCTTTACGCAATATACGTACGCACATGGAGTGGAAGGTCGATACCCATATATCACGTCCCGACGGTCCTACCAAAGCACTTACCCGATCTTGCATTTCTCTTGATGCTTTATTCGTAAACGTAATGGCAAGAATACTCCATGGTGCCACTCGTTTTTTCTCAATAATATACGCAATACGATGCGTTAACACACGTGTCTTGCCACTACCCGCTCCTGCCATAATCAACAACGGCCCATCCGTCGCTTGAACTGCGTCACGTTGTGGTGGATTTAACCTCTGCACCGCTTCATCAATACTGATATGATTGAACATCGTTCGACTCCTTTGTTCGCCATTTGTTCGCCTATTTATAGTGTAGACAACGACCTGCCACCATGTCAATTTAGCACTCCGAAAATATAGTTTGCTCATAAGATGCAAACAACACCCCTTTCAGCTATGCTGCGGGGTGTCACTTGATCTTCTTGCTTGTATGCAATTCTCTACTTCGATTGTTTTACCGCTTCAACCGTAGATAATGCCGCATTCAAATCCGTGTATACGATATTTCCAACTACAATAGTGTGCGCCCATTGCGCTGCTTCTCGTGCTTTATCTACCGTATCGATTCCACCGCCATAAAATAACTGACCGTGCTCAACCTTATCACGCACACGCTTCAATATGTTCATGTCGCCAAATTTACCGCTATATTCGATGTAGATTACAGGAAGTCTCATAAGTCGATCAGCCATTTGGACGTATGAGATAACCCCTGCTTCGTCTAAATCAGTATGAGCCTCTGTCACCTTTGCTGCTGTCGCTTCTTCATTCAGAATAATATAACCTTGAGCAGCTGTTTCATCCCATGGAACGAATGAGCCAAATTCTCTCAGCCCTTCAATCTGCTTGCCGATAATCCATTCTGCCTTGTCCGTATTTAAAACAAGTGGTACAAAGTAACCGTCGAATCCCGGCACCGCACCTTCCAATGTAGTTACTTCTAGTGCACAATCCAGTTCGTATCTGCGAATACGAGCCATAAGATCGACAGTATTTTCAAAAGTAACCCCACTTGAACCACCTACTATAATAGCATCTGTACCGGAAGTACATAATGCATCAAGCATTTCGTCGGACAATTCCTTCTCAGGATCGAGTTTAAATGCATGTCTCCAATGTGAAAACCATGTGCTGCTCATCTATGTTCACGCCTCACTTTTTTGCCTGATAGAATATGACGTTCAACATTCGTGTCCTAAAAAAGACACAAGGACCGTACTTCTCTATGCTAAGGCAGGCTATGCGACGTGTCAAACCATCATTTTGGCAGGAGAAAAATGAATGATGAGGCTTATTTCTTTGATTTCTAATGTCGTTCCTCTAGCTCTAACTTAAAAGATTTATCATGTTGATTCGGTTCTTTGATTTGTTCTAAATAAAACAACGCTTCAGCAGGATTACCTTCATCTTCTGACTTGATGCCATGTGAGGCTAACCTAGCTAATGCACGAAGAGCGTATTCGTTATCACCCTCTTGTTTGTAAGCCTCAATTGCTTCATCATAGTTATGCTCTATTACAAATCGATCTCCTTTTAGAGCATCTTCCTCCGGCAGACTGAACATTGGTCTCATATTAACGGGACCATGAAGATAAGCTGCAGAGCTGGATAGTTTACGCCCATTAGCATCATAGGCATCCACTAGCCACACAAAATGGCCGCCTGGATAAACAGGTCCCAATATATTTTTCGGCCAGAAAGTAACGTTGCCTTTCCTATCTATGTTTTTGGGATCTTTGAAATTTCGGCTCCTTAACTCTTTAAGCGAATAAATTGCTTTTGTATTACGGTACTTATCCTCTGAAATCGTAGTAGTAGTCGAAATCGTTGATTGATTGTCTCCGTCCTTTGTAGTTATTGATGATATAAGTGAAAGATGGTAGTAATCCGCACCTTCATAAGGATTCCACTCAAATCGCAGCTCATCGCTCTCGATCGTCTCATAATTGATAGGGTATGTTGTCCGAACCTGCGGGACGAATTTAAAGTTAAATACTCCAGTCCTTTCATGGCTGGTACTCACTGTCTTAATTTCATTTTCCGTTAAATAATAACCATCTATTTGCTCAGGCTGTACGCCAACTCCGATATCATACTCTCCTGGTTCAATTCCGCTAAATTGATAGTTTCCTTTAATATCAGTGATCGTTATCGGGTAATGACCATATGGTGGGGAATGCCAACCCGTCTCATTTGATCGCTGAAGCATGACGTAAACATTTGCTGCCGGCTTATCTCCAATCTTCACATTCCCTGTAATAGAGGGTGTAACTTCTGGATCAACATGTCTAGATTCCAGTATTTTAGAGTATGCTAGCAGCTCGCTCCTCTGAATAAATTCATGCGGGCTTTGTTCAATAGCTTTAAGCAACTCCTGTGCTTTATCCCACTCTTGGCCCGACATATTTAATTTGGCTGCATCAAGTCTTAAACTGTTGACATAAGGAATCATAGGATACTCATTTATTAATGACTCTAACTGAGATCGTGCTGCCGCTCGTTTCTCCTTGGAAACAATTGTTCCCCCGGGGGCTGATACACTTCCAGAGGACATAATAAAAATACTATTATCCCCCCAGCCGATTTCTGCCGGAATAACTTCTTGCGCCCTTTGCATCACTGCTAGCACAACTTTATGGTCATCAGGAAACCACTTTAACAATGCCCCATAATGTCCCCCTTGATAAAGTACAGAAGGCAGAGACTTATATCCGATCCAACCAACGATTGCAAACAGTGTGAGTATTATAGCGAGAACTCCAACTTTAATTCGGATTATTATTCCCCCCTTACCATTAAGCATCGATTAATAAATGACACCAATAGTTAGTTGCTACTTACTTATAACGATGCCTTAAATCAACCAATGGTTGCATTAATCATAATGAATTTTCAACCTTAAATGAAATAGGAAATAGCTACATTCGAATTGAAAAAGCCGCCTCCTTCAGTTAACTGAAGAAGACGGCTTCACATTATTTCTTATTTACTAGTTGTCCACGCGTAACGCCGAGTTGGTTCGTTGCTTTCAGACTGCGCCATACTTGTGTTCCAGAAATACGACCATCAAGAGCATCTCTATATAGAGAAAGTACTTCTGTTACCTTTTCCGCTGATTCCTCAAGAAACTCGACACGGAAATGTGTAACACCCATCTCCACAAAGTTACGGATATACTCTGCTCCTGATTGCTCAACCGCGTTGTATACCGTATTACGACAGCCCTCATCTACTCGAACGGGATGAGACATTCCGATTCGATCTTGTAGCGATGCACGTTTCTCTTCACAAGGACGACCACAGTTCGTAAAGTTAGTTCCTTCACTCATGAACGTACAGTATACACAATGCTCAGTATGGAACATCGGCAAATGCTGATGAATAACAACTTCTAGCTTAGACGTATCTGAGCTTTCGAGTAGATCCACCATTTGACCGATATTGAGATCATACGAAGGTGTAATTAGATCTAAGCCAACTTCTGAAAACAGATTAACCGCTTTATGATTAGCTACATTAAGTGAGAAATCACCAATCAGTTTTGGGAATGGTTTGCCCGGGTTCGCTGTACGAGTACGCAAATAGTAGTAGAGCGCTCCCGTATTACGAATCAAAACTGCGTCTGGCTGCAACTTCAATATGTTAGCATGGTATCCATTTTCCCCAGGCATATGAATACGCGGTGTAGCAAGTGCTATTGGCTTGCCTGCTTTTTTCGCCGCTTCCACTGCTGCTGGGAATTGCTTAATAAATTCAAAGTCTGCATATATATAAGAAACATCAGCTGCGATTGCCGCTTCAACTTGGCTTAAGCTACGACATAGTGCAGTCAACTTAGCATCTTTACCACTACGTGGAATAGACTCACTCTTGCCGTTTTGCGCTGCATCAGCAAATGCATCTACCTTGTTTTTAATATACACAGGTGGCTTTGGACGTTCTCCTGCCAGTAATTCCACCGCTTCACGACGAATTCGATTAAGTTCGCGAATAGGTACAATTAAGTCGCCTTGTAAGAATACTTCTATTTTATCCAGTTGGTACACAGTACCCCCTAGACGTCCTAATTGATCCTCTAACAACTCAGCATCCATCGGTCGTTTCTGAGCTTGCTCAAGCAACAACTCAGAAGCAACTTCTACCGTTGTTCCTTTTTGAACATCCGTCCACCACGTGCGAAGTGGCTCACCAAGCGCACCCGTAACACGGATTTGCAGAGGGAATACGCGATATGGCTTCTCTGTTTCATAAGTCGCTCTCAGTTGTCTATCTAATGCCGGGTCGTTAGTCTTCCAAATCCGATCACCAACATTAACTTTGCGAAGGTCAACATCGTTACGCCCCGGAACTAGCTCAACAAGAGTTCCTTCTTGCGCTTCTCCTTCCATTTTGACGCCTTGACGACGAAGATCATAAATCCGGCCACCTTCTTCTTTTTTCGTCGGATCTCCAGCATCGAATACTATACCGTCGCCACGTTTAACCGGTGCATCAAGACGTAATGTTACTGCGTCGCGCATAATACGTTCAACTTTACCTAGATATACACCACGGCTTTTCGGGAATGTTCCATCAACCAATTGCTTATTGTCTATACCGTCAAGGAAACCATGTGTAAATCCACGTGAAAAGCTTTGTTGAAGCTCACGTACTTCTTCCTTAGAAGGTTTCGAGCGATCACCGTCAAAATATTTATCGATCTCGCGGCGGTACTTACTTACCACGTTCGCTACATACTCGGGACTCTTAAGACGTCCTTCGATTTTGAAAGAAGTTACTCCTGCTTCAATTAGTTCTGGCACAAGATCAATCGCAGCTAGATCCTTCGGAGAAAGAAGGTACGCTATGTCGCCCATCGGTTGATGTTCGCCATCTACCATCAAATCATATGGAAGTCTGCAAGCTTGTGCACATTCGCCACGATTGGCTGAACGTCCACCCCACATCTCGGAAGTTAAACATTGACCGGAATAGGAAACACAAAGTGCTCCATGAACAAACACTTCCATAGGAAGCTTCGCTTGTTCGCCAATCGTCCGAATTTGTTTTAAATTATTTTCACGACCTAGAACAACTCGCTCAAGATCATATGGTTTTGTAAATTCAACAGCTTCTGGCGAAGTAATCGTCATCTGTGTGGAACCGTGAATCGGGAAGTCTGGCGATAACTCACGAATGAGCTTAACCAAACCAAGATCCTGTACGATTACCGCATCGACACCTGCATCAATACTCATCTCGATCAATTTTTGTGCATCTCTAAGTTCATCTTCGAATACGAGAATATTAAAGGTTAAAAATCCTTTTACTCCGTACGTATGAAGAAACGACATTATTTCCGGCAACTCTTCGCTACGGAAGTTGTTTGCACGTGCACGCGCATTAAATTTTTCTACACCGAAGAAGATTGCATCTGCACCGTTGGCTACAGCAGCTCTCATACATTCCCAGTCACCTGCAGGAGCTAGCAATTCAATATCCGATCTTGTTAAAGCAGTTGTATTCATCTATTTTAATTCCTCTCATCGCTAGAGTTTAATCTCTTGCGCCGTTTCTAATTACGATCACTATCGTTTTTGCTCTATCTAGTTTAACAAAGAGGGACGTTCTATTCCACCACACATTGCTACCAGTTTATTATTCGTCGTTCTCTTTAGTCGACTTATTATGCGATTTTGTCAAATTGAACTTTCGACCATCTGTTTTATAAAGAGAAATGATATACTATTCTCGACAATTATTATAATCCAGTCATCGATAATGAAAGGTTGTGTTAAAGATGAAATTAGGCGTATTTAGCGTATTGTTCTCACATAAACCGTTTGAGGAAACTCTCGACTATATCGCATCAAAAGGGCTTGATGCTATTGAAATCGGAACTGGTGGATATCCAGGAAATGCCCATTGTGATCTTGACGCTCTACTTGCTGATGCTGGCAAGTTAACTTCGTTCAAGCAAGCAGTAGAGTCCCGTGGTTTAATAATTAGCGCACTAAGTTGCCACGGCAACCCACTTCATCCGCAGAAAGCAATCTCTACTGAGCACGACGAAATTATTCGTAAAACAATCGAACTTGCAAACCGTCTAGGAGTAGAGGTTGTAAATACGTTCTCCGGCTGTCCTGGCGATCATGAGGATGCTAAGTATCCAAATTGGCCAATCGCACCATGGCCGAACGATTTTCAAGAAATATTAACATGGCAATGGGAGCAAAAAATTATTCCGTATTGGTCAGAGATTGGTCATATTGCTGAAGCTAGTGGCGTGAAAATTGGTCTGGAACTACATGGCGGTTTTTCTGTGCATAGCCCCGCCACACTTCTTCGTCTTCGCGAAGCAGCAGGTAAATCAATTGGCGCAAATCTTGATCCAAGCCATATGTGGTGGCAAGGCATCGACCCCGTTCAAGCTGTTCATATTCTTGGACGCGCTGGTGCTATTCACCATTTCCACGCTAAAGATACAACGATCGACGCAATTAATGTGAACCATCATGGTGTAACTGATATGCAATCTTATTCGAAGATGCTAGATCGCGCTTGGCAATTCCGTACTGTTGGCTACGGACATGACCTCAAAGTTTGGGCAGACATCATTAGTGCTCTACGCCTAGTTGGCTATGACCATGTTGTTAGCATCGAACATGAGGATGGTCTCATGTCTGTGGATGAAGGTTTCACAAAAGCTGTTCAAAATCTTCAACAAGTATTAATTCGTGAACCACTCGGCGATATGTGGTGGGTATAGTATTTAATAATATATAAATAAAGCAAACGATTATTAATTGGGCACACGCAAAAAGTGTTGGGACAGGAGTAACAATCCTGCACCAACACTTTTTTCGCTTTTAGCATCATTTTTTTAAACAGGTACTATTCCATCCATAGGATTACTACTAATTGAACAGCTTGTTCTCTTTTTTTGTGAACTTAAGCGAGCCAAACTTTAAAGATCATAATGTAGTCGATGAACAAGAACAATCCGAGGGAAACAGCTGTGAATCCAATGGCAAATACATTTTTTCTCGGACGAGCTGTCACCAGTCTAACAAATCCGATTGCAATAATAACAGTAAAGGCAAGCATAAACCAATCAAATGGATCAATTACGCTTGCAGCCTTAGCTGCTTCTTCTGCCAAAAACATAAGGGGACCTCCTCATAATCACACGTAACCTAATATTAATCTATGTTAGCTTCTAGACGCTTCTGATGCAAGTCTCAAACGAAATTCGTAACAACTTTGTCACGATTTACAATATCTTTGACACTATCCTGTCCAAAAACTATTCTGTTTACTCGTTAGCACCTACCCCAACCTGTTCCAAATTACTATAGCGTTCCTTCGTACGGATAATATCTCTTTCCAATATAGGCTTTAAATATTTGCCCGTATAAGACTGCTCCACCTTAACGACTTGTTCTGGTGTTCCCGTCGCAACGATCATACCGCCACCATTTCCACCTTCTGGACCTAGATCGATCAGGTAGTCAGCTGTCTTAATAACATCTAAGTTATGTTCGATAACAAGTACGGACTCTCCTGAATCTACAAGACGGTGCAATACGGTTAACAATCGATCAATATCATGAACATGAAGACCTGTCGTAGGCTCGTCTAGTATATATAATGTCTTCCCTGTGCTACGTCTGTAAAGTTCAGCAGCAAGCTTAACCCTTTGTGCTTCGCCTCCAGAAAGTGTAGTAGCTGGCTGTCCTAGTTTCATATAACCAAGACCAACATCAAGCAGCGTCTGCACTTTTCGATGAATACGTGGAATGTTTTCGAAGAAGGAGCAACCATCTTCAATGGTCATCTCTAATACTTCAGCAACGTTTTTCCCTTTGTATTTCACTTCTAGCGTCTCACGATTATAACGTTTGCCTTTACAAATCTCGCAAGGCACATATACATCAGGCAAGAAGTGCATCTCGATCTTAATGATGCCGTCGCCACGGCACGCTTCGCAGCGCCCACCTTTTACATTAAAGCTGAATCTACCCTTCTTGTAACCACGAACTTTTGATTCATTCGTGTTAGCATATAGGTCGCGAATATCGTCGAACACACCTGTGTAGGTTGCTGGATTAGAGCGCGGTGTACGGCCGATGGGCGACTGGTCAATATCAATGACCTTTTCTAGATGTTCAACGCCACGAATTTCCTTATACTGTCCTGGCCTAACTTTCGTCGCTTTATTCAAATCCCGCGCGAGAGTCTTATATAAAATCTCATTGACGAAAGTCGACTTACCTGAACCCGATACACCTGTTACTGCTGTGAAAACGCCAAGTGGAATTTTTACATTCACATTACGCAAATTGTTTTCTTTAGCACCACGTACCTCAATCCATTTGTCTCCTGTCGAACGTCTGTTAAGCGGTACTTCAATAAACTTCCGTCCACTTAAATACTGGCCAGTGAGGGAAGCCTCGTCTCTCATCACTTCTTGAGGTGTTCCTTCTGCAATGACCATACCACCGTGAATACCTGCACCAGGACCAATATCAATAATATAATCAGCAGCCATCATCGTATCTTCGTCATGCTCAACAACGATAAGCGTATTACCTAAATTACGCATATGCTCCAACGTCTCAATAAGGCGATCATTATCCCGTTGATGTAGACCAATACTAGGCTCATCCAAAATATAAAGTACACCCATTAAGCTAGAGCCTATTTGGGTCGCGAGTCGTATACGCTGCGCTTCACCACCTGACAACGTTCCAGCTGCTCTGCTCAATGATAAATATTCTAAGCCAACATTAACTAAGAAACCAAGGCGGCTATTAATTTCTTTCAATATAAGGTTCGCAATCGTCATTTCCTTCTCCGTAAGTGACAATGAGCTGAAATAACGTTGAGCTTCACCAATGGAATAACCTGTAACATTCGAGATATTTTGTTCACCGATTGTTACAGCAAGACTTTCCTTACGGAGTCTTTGACCTTTACAACCTCCGCATGGTTTTGCACTCATATAGTTTTCGATATGTTCGCGCATCATATCAGATGCCGTTTCACGATAACGGCGCTCTAAGTTATGAACGATTCCTTCGAACGGCACAAAAGCTTCCTTCTTATGCCCAAAATCATTTTCATATAGGAAGCGAACTTTCTCCCCTCCAGTGCCATAATACAGTTTCTTCAGATGTTCTGCTGAAATTTCCGATAGAGGCACATCTTGAGCAATACCATAATGTTCGCATACTGCACTCAAAAATTGCGGGTAATAATTTGACGTACTTCCTGCCCATGCAAGGAACGCGCCCTCTGCAATGGTTTTGCTATTGTCCGGTACAAGTAGATCCGGATCAACAATCATCTTAGCTCCTAATCCATCGCAATCAGGACATGCGCCATAAGGGCTGTTGAATGAGAACATTCTTGGAGCTAGCTCCTCAATGCTGAATCCGCATTCTGGGCAGGCTAGATTGGAACTGAACAACAGTTCTTCTTGATCGATAATGTCCACAAGCACTCTACCATCTGAAAGATTAAGTGCTGTCTCCAAAGAGTCAGCAAGACGCGAATGAACATCCGATTTCACGACGATACGATCGATTACAACCTCGATACTATGCTTTTTATTTTTTTCTAGCTCGATCTTCTCACTGAGCTCTCTCAGCTCTCCATTTACACGTACACGAACATAACCCTGCTTCTGGATATCTGCGAGCAGCTTAGTATGCTCCCCTTTACGTCCTGAAATAAGCGGGGCTAAGATCTGAAGTTTGGTACGTTCAGGGTATTCCATAATCCGATCAACCATCTGTTCAACCGTTTGCGATGAAATTGCAATTCCATGCTCAGGGCAATGTGGTCTTCCCACACGTGCAAATAGCAACCGCAAATAATCGTAAATTTCGGTAACTGTACCTACCGTAGAACGAGGGTTACGGCTAGTCGTCTTTTGGTCAATAGAAATAGCAGGAGACAAGCCTTCAATAGAATCTACATCCGGCTTTTCCATTTGTCCTAGAAACTGTCTAGCATATGCACTAAGCGATTCTACATATCGTCTTTGGCCTTCTGCATAAATGGTGTCAAAAGCAAGTGATGACTTACCAGATCCGCTTAATCCCGTTAATACAACAAACTTATCACGAGGAATCGTTACATCTATATTTTTTAAGTTGTGGGCACGAGCGCCCTTTACAACTATTTTGTCACTAGCCATTACTTTCTCCTCCTACTATCCCATCTCGACCCGCAGCTCAAGCAGTGCATCTCGAAGCTCTGCTGCTCTCTCAAACTGCAAGTTTTTCGCTGCGTCCTT
Source organism: Paenibacillus sp. GSMTC-2017 (assembly GCF_016019935.1). Lineage (GTDB taxonomy): Bacteria > Bacillota > Bacilli > Paenibacillales > Paenibacillaceae > Pristimantibacillus. The sequence goes on along the minus strand of NZ_JAECMT010000007.1, from coordinate 201,039 downwards.
CATTTCTTTCTCTAAACGATCGATAAGCGTCTGGCGTTCCTTCTTCGATAACTTTCCACCGTCTGCGCCTGACAAGTAGTCCGCATTCTGCTCGGCAACTTTTGTCGCTTCGATGACATCATGTACACGTTTCTTAATCGTCTGTGGTTCTACGCCATGTTTCTCATTATAAGCAAGCTGAATGACTCTACGACGCTCAGTTTCTTTAAGCGCACGATCCATCGAATCAGTAATTTTGTCTGCGTACATAATAACGCGGCCTTCGCTATTACGTGCAGCGCGGCCTATCGTTTGAATGAGTGCCCGATCAGAACGAAGGAAGCCTTCCTTATCAGCATCCAGAATGGTGACAAGCGATACTTCTGGCAAATCCAATCCTTCCCTAAGTAAGTTAATACCTACGAGAACATGGAACACGCCAAGTCGCAGATCGCGCAATATTGCAAGCCGCTCTAGCGTCTTAATGTCAGAGTGCAAATATCTAACTTTAATGCCGACTTCCTTCAAATAGTCCGTTAGATCTTCCGACATCTTCTTCGTTAATGTAGTCACGAGTACACGCTCATCTTTAGAAATGCGGTCGCGAATTTCATTAAGCAAATCATCGATTTGTCCTTTGGATGGACGTACTTCAATAATAGGATCTATTAATCCGGTAGGTCGAATAATTTGTTCGATCATCGTTGGACAATGTTCAATTTCATATGGTCCTGGCGTTGCAGATACATATATAAGTTGCTTCGTTTTCTCTTCAAACTCCTCAAAACGAAGTGGCCGATTATCCATTGCCGACGGAAGACGGAAGCCATGATTAACCAACATCTCTTTACGGGCACGATCTCCGTTAAACATCGCTCTAATTTGCGGTAACGATACATGGGACTCATCGATAACTACAAGCATATCTTCTGGAAAATAATCTAGAAGCGTATATGGTGTAGCTCCACGCTCTCTAAAGGTAAGAGGACCGGAATAGTTCTCAATACCTGAGCAGAAACCCATCTCCGACATCATTTCCAGGTCATAGCGCGTACGCTGCTCTAGACGCTGCGCTTCAAGCAACTTACCGGCTTCTTTAAGCTCCGCAAGTCTTTCTTCAAGTTCACGTTCAATGTTGACGAGTGCTATCTTCATCGTCTCTTCTTTTGTTACAAAGTGGGAAGCAGGAAAAATGGCAATATGTTCTCTTTCTCCTATAATCTCGCCAGTCAATACATCTATTTCGGAAATACGCTCGATTTCGTCTCCGAACAACTCTATCCGCATAGCGCGCTCATTATTAGCTACAGGGAAAATCTCTACAATATCTCCCCTAACTCTAAACGTACCCCTCGTAAAGCTAATGTCATTGCGACTGTACTGAATATCAACGAGTTTATGTAGAATGTTGTCTCTGGACTTCTCCATACCGACTCGCAACGATAGAACAAGATCGCCGTACGCCTCAGGCGAGCCTAGACCATAAATACAGGATACACTTGCAACGATAATGACATCACGGCGATCGAACAACGCACTTGTAGCGGAATGCCGCAGCTTATCAATTTCATCATTAATGCTTGAATCTTTTTCTATAAATGTGTCACTGGATGGAATGTATGCTTCCGGTTGGAAGTAGTCGTAGTAGCTGACGAAATATTCAACAGCATTGTCGGGGAAAAAGGATTTAAACTCACTGCAAAGCTGTGCAGCTAGCGTCTTATTATGTGCAATAACAAGCGTTGGTCTGTTCAACTGCACGATAGCATTAGCGATCGTATAAGTCTTACCTGTTCCGGTTGCCCCTAGCAACGTTTGATGCCGGTTACCAGCCCGTACTCCCGCTACTAACTCCGCAATAGCTCTAGGTTGATCTCCTTGAGGTGTATAATCCGACTTTAATTCAAACACTTGTTTTCCCTGCACGGGTTCAGTCACTTCCGGTATCCCCCTAGCCATTTCATTATATTAATAGTATGGACAAATCCATTAATTTCAAGCGTCATAGGTTAAATGAGAATGTGTGTTCCCTTATATTATATCGGTTAACCTACATGGATGCAATGAATATCTAGTGCTTTTGTTTCCAGCTCTTGAACCATTTCTGTATATGTTCAGGTACTGACAACGCTAACTCTTCCCAAAATGATGCTTTTATTTGATCGTAATATAAGACCACCTTGTCATAATGTCCTAACTTATCGAGCAGTACAAGTACAATCAGCATTTCATCTTCATGAAATGGCTCTTTCGCTTGAATTCGTTCGTACAGCAACAATGCTTCTTCTAATCTCTTTTCCTTCAATAAATGCTGACCAAAAAAACGTGCATGATGAAGCCATAATTGCCGGAATCGTTCCCGTTCATTCTCCGCCCATACATAATCGTGATCATGTAAATAATCTGCTTCATATTCATTTAGTAATTGACCAAGCTTATCGTATTGCAGTGGTTCACGTTCCTTTGCTTCCAAAAGCCCCTTCTCCCAATCTTCTACATCAACCGTTACTCCTTCACCAATTTCAAGCATATAACTCTCCTGAATGCTAGCGTTAACGATTCTAACATCCATCTTCATCGCTAATAGACATTGCCTGATATGATAAATAGCTGTATACAACTGTGTCATTGCACGTTTCTTATCTACTTCAGGAGACAACAGCTCCATAATAGTCGATTTATGTATAGCAATTCCACGATGATGAAGTAAATAAGCAAACAGCTCTTGCGCTTTTGCCGTTCTCCACTTAGGGATCTCTGGAATACCGCCTGGCGATTGCATTCGTATCGTTTTAAAACAATGGATGACGGATTGTTGCTGCAGAGATTCAACTGTGCCCGCCATTACTGATGCTATCGATCTTCTTACATGCAGTCGTTCGATCGTCATTCTAATCCGCTCCGCAGTAAACGGCTTCAGCAAATAATCTATTGCATTTAGTTCAAAAGCCTTTACCGCATATTCGTCATGGGCCGTAACAAATACAATTGCGCTGTCCGGGCAATGCTCATGCAACCACTCAGCAGCTTCAAGTCCTGAAATTTCCGGCATTTGAATATCGAGGAAAACAGCATCTGGCCTCCATTCCTTTGCTTTCGAGAGACCATCTACGGCATGCTGAAAACTCATAACCTCAATTTCACTGTCCGATATACGTAGCATTTTCTCTAATTGTAGAAGCGCTAATCTCTCATCGTCTATTAACAATACTCTCATACATGTACACCCCATCCTATTTCCTTGCTGTAGTCGCTTAAACCTATAGACGATAAAAAGACATATTAGTTTCTTTTTACCTATAGGCCTACTTTTTTCCGACTTTAGTCATGAAATTGACGTATTTTTTTTCATTTGTTCAGAATTTGTCGAGAACACTTCTATATAATGATTAAATCTGCAAAAAAATGATAGAAAATAGGAGGCGCTATTAAAAGTGAAGAAAAAATCAATTGCTCTCATTGTATCGTTAATGCTTATTTTTCAGTATTTTAACTTCAATGGAGCTTTAAATCCAGCGCATGCAGCAACCGGAACCATTAAAGAAAATATTTTGTCCAGTATGAAGTTAACGACTCAGGCAGCACCTGACACCGTTATCGCTTCTGTCTATCAGACAGTCACTGAGACAGTCTATTATTCTAATCCCGATGTTCGAATTGATATAGGTGCTCAAAATATTTTGGTACTAGATTACGAATTCGAGATTCCTGACGGCCATAACTATACGAGCGGCGATACTTACATATTCACTCTACCAGATGCCTTGGTGCTCCATAGCGACATTAAAAATAAACCATTAGAGAGTGCTCCAGGCGAACCATCTATCGGTACATTACAAGCTGACAAAAACAGCAGACAAGTTACATTGACCTTCAACGAGCAAATTAAAGAAGGAGCAGGCGCTAAGGGGACACTGCATTTCTGGACCTACTTCACTCAAGCTAGCGTTAAGAACCAAACAGAAGTTCTGATTAATTTTGGGATTGGAGAAGATCTTAAAATTAAACTGAAGCCAACTTCTACAAACTCAAATCCAATGACCAAGTCAGGGAGTACAGACAAGTCTAAAAATCCAACAAAAATTACTTGGACTATCGATGTTAACAAAGATTTGAAACAAATAACGAATGCTACCCTTTCTGATAAAATGCCAGATGGTTTAGCTTATATCGACAATTCACTCAAGGTAAACAAACTTAATACGAGTTTGAATGGAAACACGACATTAGGTGAATCCGTTTATCCAAGCAGCGTTAGCGCTATTTTACCTTCAAATCCCGATTATTTGCTACAAGTCCAACTTGGTAATATCGATTCTGCATATCGAGTTTCGTTCGAAACGTCCATAACAGACTTTACTAAGAAAAGTTTCAGAAACGACGCTACATTTATCGGAGATAACGGTATATCGGCGGGAGCTAATGCAACTGTAAACCAAGATCGCGGAAAATTGCTAGAAGGTAAGTCAGTTACAAACTATACCCCACTTGATGAACATAAGATTGATTGGTTAATCAAATACAATTACGGCGAACAACCTATCGCGGGTAAAGTAATTACAGATCTATTCGACGGAAGACTAGACCTTATAGAGGAGTCTATTAAAATTGTTCCGGTAGAAGATGTTAACAACGATTGGAAAACCGGTACAGCTTTAGTTAAAGACACTGACTATACGATTAGCAAAGATGTCAGCGGAGTAACCGGAGTCGGTGACAAAAAAGGATTTATTTTAACATTTATTAAAAATTCAAGTTCTGCCTATAAAATCAGTTACCAGACAAAAGCAGCAGCTGACTATTATGTTGTAGATAGCTCGACTGTCTTGAATACAGTATCTTCCGAAGGCAGTAATAGTAGTGCGTCACATGAAATCTCACAACAATTTTTCCATAAAGGGTATACCGATCATAACTACGAAGCAAGAACAATTGATTGGGAAGTTAGAATCCAGAATGGTAACAAGTACGACCTAAGCAATATTGAACTGGACGATACCTTTGCGCCTAATGTTCTAAAACTAGTCCCAGGTTCAATCGTTGTTAAGCGTGATGGTGTAACCGTGACTGACTCTGTTTATACGATAGAATATAAGGGCGGCACTGAATCTACTATTGAAGGTTTTAAAATCAAATTCAAAGATAGCGGCAAATACGCTTATACGATTACTTATAAGACTCAATATGATTACGATGTTAATAAATATGTACTTAGTTCAGAACTTAAAAACACAGCCATCCTAAGCTGGGTTGTAGGTGGAAAACCTGATACTAAAACGAAGGAATCTATTGTTCCTCTAAACCAACAAACTGTAAACAATGGTTTTAAAAATGGTAGCTACGACGCAATAAGTAAGCAAATAACATGGAATATCGGCATTAACTACAATAGCAAAAAGATGAACAATGTTGTCGTAAAAGATGAGCTTACTTCCGTACAAAAGCTTGTTAACGAGTCTATTGAAGTAAAAGAAATGACTGTTAAACCTGGCGGAGGTCATGAACTAGGAAAAAAACTGACTCTAGATACTGACTACACTGTGGAAATCACTGAGGCAGCTGGCAAAACGACAATCACCGTGAAATTCACTTCAATTGATCGTCCTTATCATATTAGTTTCAAAACGGAACTAGAGGACGAATTTATTAATGACAAAACAATAACGAATACAGCTGTTCTATCAGCGACGGGTTTTGCTGCCAAGAACTTAGTAGGCTCTGTTGTCGTTAACCATGCAAATGAATATGTCTACAAAACAGGTAAACAAAATGCAGACGATATCTACATCGCTGACTGGTCCATTTGGATCAATCGTGGACAATCGACAGTGAACAACGCAAAAATCATTGACGTACCAAGTACGAAACAAATGGTTCCCCAAGAATCATTCACATTGTACGAAACAAATGTATTAGGCAATGGTACTGTACAAAAAGGTAAAGCTATCGATGCCAATTCAGGCGTATACAAGCTGGACTTCCTTTCAGTAAACGCACCTGACTTCGAAGCTCAGCTAACTACACTGTTTGGAGCTACTGATGCTGCAAAAATAATAACAAATATTAAAGCAGACAAAAATGCGGGAGAAGAGATCTTTGTTCTTTCTTTCCTAAAACAGATTAACAAACCGTATCTATTAGAATATCAGTCCGTTATCGATGCAAAACATAATGAAACAATCGAAAATAGCATAGCATTTATCGGAACTGGGGTAGCTCTAAAGAAGTCTGATAACGAAGTCAAAATTCAAGTTCAAATGTCTGGCGGCCGTGGAACAGGCGGTGCTTACCGTGGAAGCATCGACCTTACTAAAACAGAAGAGTCACTACCGTCAACTAAGCTTGCTGGTGCACAATTCAGATTAACGCATAATACAAATGCGAGCTTCCAAGCAATCACAAGAACAACTGATTCAAATGGTAAAATACAATTCAACAATTTGCCTTATGGTACTTATACATTGAAGGAGATTACTCCTCCAACTGGCTATTCTATCATTGGCAATGGAGAAACAACTGTAAAGATCAAATCTAGAACTGTTAATGCCGTATCTGTTGAAAACAAAAAAGTAGTGGTGCCGACTCCGACACCTGTTGTGCCGACTCCGACACCTGTTGTGCCGACTCCGACACCTGTTGTGCCGACTCCAACACCTGTTGTGCCGACTCCGACACCTGTTGTGCCGACTCCGACACCTGTTGTACCGACTCCATCGCCTGTTGTGCCGACTCCATCGCCAGTTGACCCGACTCCGTCGCCAGTTGACCCGACTCCGTCGCCAGTTGATCCGACACCGTCACCTGTTGTGCCAACTCCGTCACCTGTTGTGCCAACTCCGTCACCTGTTGTGCCAACTCCGTCACCTGTTGTGCCRACTCCGTCACCTGTTGTGCCGACTCCGTCACCTGTTGTGCCGACTCCGTCACCTGTTGTGCCGACTCCGTCACCTGTTGTGCCGACTCCGTCACCTGTTGTCGGAAAAGAAGATACAATCGTTGAAGGTGAAGTTGACGTTCCTAGAGGTGGTGTAACAGACGTAGGTAAAAAACCAGATAACGGTACTGTTACCGTTAAACCGGATGGAACATGGACATATAAACCCGATCCCGACTTTTCAGGTAAAGATTCATTTACTGTAATCGTAACGGATGAAGATGGGAACGAAGAAGAAATTTTGATTGAAATTGAAGTGGAAGAAGTTCCAGAAGGCAATATTGATACGACGCCTGACGTAGACAAGTTACCGAAAACAGGAGAGAGCAGCTACTTGCTCTTGTACCTGATTGGAACAGCGTTTATTGGTGGAGGTATTGTACTAAGATTGCGGAGAACTCGTAGAACGAATTAATAACATAATTAAGGCGCTGTCCTATCAGTAGAATAATCTACTGATAGGGCAGCGCCTTTTTAATGCTAACCTTGTATATTTTCCCCACTAGATTCCGATCTTCCTCTTCGGTTCGACGCCCTCATACCCCGTAACAACCCAAGCAATGATGCAGGTCCGCTTGCTGCATAATAATTCGCATGCTCATCAGGTGCTAGAATGACGCCTAGTTGATGATGGTCACCGGCATAACGTGCTTTCTGAGCAAACTTTAACTCTCCGTCGAAGTTGTAGATCTCCAATTTGCAAAAAGCTGAATTTTGCACCAGTGCTTCATAAAGGTCTTCTTTCGTACGCACACGTACGCCATTCACTTTATGCAGTATTTCACCTACCAATAGGCCCATAGCTTCGGCCGGCGTACCTGGTACAATTCCTAAAATTCGTAATCCACGTGAATCATGGACATATAACGGTGAACGGCTCGCCTCTGTCCTAAGACTATGCCAAACGATTGCTTCATGCAGTAGAAATGATGTAATAGCTGCTAATGGAAGTAGTATTGGTTGCCACCAAGCAACGATTGCCATAGCTAACAAAACAACACTATACATTAAAAGACTGTTAGCAGCATGTTTTGCTTTCGTTCGCGGCAACATGGAGCGAGTCATTTCTGTAAAACCAATGATCATCGGAAGTGCAACAATCGTCCATCCTTGCGTCCAATCACCACCAAATAATGGCGTCCAGGGCAAGGAATAGTCGGTTATTCCAGTTACTGATTCACTTGTGACTGGAGCAAGTAGAAATAACGGAATTGGCCAGAAACCTTGCAAAAGATAACCTCCGACGAGCTTACCACGTTTCCCTTCAAGAAATAAAGGTGTTGATAATTTGTCTCCTTGCGCACGAACAAGCAACGCCTCAGCAAGATGAAGCAGTGCGACTAGAAACAATAAACCTGCTGCATCTACACGTTCTAATGACATTGCTAATGTGCCGATCCAATCGGACCGATCGGCAAGCGGTGTGAAACCGAGTACCCATTGTAGAAGCGTGATAACGCCCGCACTATACGCAAAACATAAGTAACGAATTCTAATCAACATGAGTAGAGCTGCAATCGACCACAACCATAGTACCGCTGAAGAAGTAAGCGTCGTACCAACAAAAATACTTACAACTGATACCGAAACGCCTATGAACAACCCTGTAATAAGAGATTTAAGAACGAGCCCTTTCCAATCACGAAGTTTGACCGCAAACAACTGTCGTTCCATTCTCATCTGCCGGACATATTGCAAAATAATAAATAATACCGCTATATAATAAAAAGGTTGTGCCACCAGCTGCAAAGCAGCCTCTCCTAACAATTTCAGTATTGCCTGCACTGATTCCAAAGCGAACACTCCTTTGTTATGTCGCAACAAATTAAAAGGGCTGGCCTCGTTGCACGAAGCCAACCCTTTTAAGATTCGACATGGTCCCTTTATTTCCTGCCTACAAACTTAATCGCTTCATGTAGTTGAAGGTCATTTTCTTTATTTTGTATCCACTTAACGACCGATTTCTCCAACGTTTGAGCTGTTTTCGCATCAATCTCGCCAGTGGTAGGTAGACCATTTTCTGCTTGGAATTTTTGCACAGCTTCAACTGTTTCTGTACCGTAATAACCATCTTCACGTTTCGGCTCATAACCTAGCCCATGCAACATAATTTGAGCACTGCGGACTTGTTCACTTAAGCTGTCAGGCTTCAAAGTTTCTTTTAGCGTCAGCCTGGCTACAGTATAGAGATCAGGTGGCTCAACAAGCTGATTCGGCGTAATGCCCTCTTTGTGAATCCAGTTCCCTTTTGGCGTCAGCCATTTAGCTATTGTCATCTTCACTACACTTCCATCTCCAAGCTGCTTATTAAAGCTTACTTGAACAGTCCCTTTACCAAATGATTTCTCGCCAATTACGGTTGCACCTGCCTCTTCTTGAAGTGCTCCTGCTAATATTTCCGAAGCACTTGCACTCCCTTTATTAGTCAGTACCGCAATCGGATATGATTTCTGCTCGCCGCCCTTTGCAACCAACTTCTCTCGCACGCCTTTGCGATTTTCTGTCTGTACGACAGTTGAGCCTTCCTTCATCATCAACTCTGAAATATCAACGACAACAGGTAGAACTCCACCTGGGTTATTGCGAACATCTAGAACAAGACCTTTCATCCCTTGCCCTTCAAGCTTAATGAGTTCTTCTTTAAATCTCTTCGCCGTATTGAGTGAGAATTGACGAATTTCGATAATACCAACACCATCCGGCCTTAATGTTCCATATACCGTTTCTACATCGATGTCATCTCGTATAAGAACAAGCTGGATCGGTTCAGTGAACCCATTCCGCTGCACAACAATTTTTGCTTTTGTTCCTTTTGGCCCGCGAATTTTTGCTACTGCTTCCTGAAGGCTAAGTCCATCTAAACTTTGACCGTTAACAGAAATCAATACATCTTTCGATAACAACCCTGAACGTTCTGCTGGTGAGCCCTTAATCGGTGCGACTATAATAACTTTACCATTTTCCGTCGTCACCTCAGCACCAATACCAGTAAATGAACCTTCAATGGATTCAGAGAAATGTTGCGCAACATCCTTCTCCATATAGACGGAATAAGGATCTCCAAGTGCTCCCATCATACCGCTTACAGCACCATCTAATAGATCCTCGCGTTCCACATCTTCATAATAGTTCGCTTCAATTAGCTGTACTACCGCATTGAGCTTAGAAAGCTCGTCCGTGTTTAACCCTTTCCCATTTCCATCATCAGCAGCTGCTGAAACGACTGAAGAAACAGGACCCCTTTCATCATCTTTAATCCATTGATCAGCCAATGTCATCGTAACGAGTACGGAGGCGATCATCGTTAGCATTACAAACGCAAATACAGTACGTCCCTTAAAATACACCTCGGTACACCACCTTCATCAAAATCCAACCTTCAAGACCACAATAGTATATGACATGTAGAAGGAAATTATTTGCATCTAGTAGCCGAAAAGCTATTCATATGTTACACTGCTGCATTTACTTACGCTTAAATACTATCAAAATGAGTACAAGAAGGGCAGCCACATCATGATGGGCTGCCTCTTATATTGGTGCTGGTTTACTATTTTTTCTTTAAATAACCGCTTGGATTAACCGGTACTTGGTTTTTACGCACTTCAAAATGAAGATGCGGTCCTGTAGCCGTTCCAGTCATACCTACCTCAGCAATTTTTTGTCCTTTTTTGACGGTTTCACCTTCACTTACTAGTAGGCCGCCATGACGGATATGCGCATAAAGTGTCCATAATCCATTACCATGGTCAATAATGATCGCATTGCCGTATCCGCTCATTAATTGTGAAACGTTAACGTAACCAGCCTCAGCTGCGTAGATTGCAGTACCCGAAGGTGCTCCAAAATCTATTCCCGTGTGGGTATGTTTCTTCTTATAAATAGGATGAATTCGAGTTCCAAAACTGGATGTAACACCGTACTTACTGTCGATAGGCATGCCTAGTGTGCCACCAGTAAACGGGTTTTTAATCCGCTTTTTCTCTGCGTTTAGCTTGGACACTTTTGCAGCTAGAGCCATAAGTGCCGCTTCTTGCTCTTCACTTATATCGGATAATATCGTGATCTGAGTATCTAATTCCTTAATATTTGCGTTGTAGCTAGCAATCAGAACTTCCTTTTCGGATTCTTTCTTTACTAGCTCCTTCTGCTGCAACACAAGTTCCTCATACAATGTTTCAAGTTCCGCAAACTGTTTTTCGGTTTGCTTCTTTTTCTGTATAACTAGCTCTTTATCCTTTTTATGGGCTGCAAGCACTTCACGGTCTGCATTCAAAATTGTTTGGAGTGCATCGAAACGGTCTAAAAAGTCGGTAAAGCTAGAAGCACTTAACAATACATCCATATACGATACAAAACCATTTGTATACATGAGACGCATACGCGATTTAAGAAGTTCATCCCGCTCTACTACTCTTTTCTCAGCCTTATCAAGCTCGATACCTGTTTGAATAATCTCCTCGTGCTTTGCATCCTTTTCAGCTTGCTTCTTCGCCTTTTTTTCCGATAGGCTGCTTAGATCATCCATCAATTTTGTAAGTTCTTGTTGGATATCTTCTTTTTTTGTAGAAATTTCATCCTTCTTTTTTTCTGCGGATCTAGCTTCTTTTTCAGCATTAGCTTGCTTACGTTCTGATTCTCTCATTTCTTTTTTGGCTGCGGCTAAATCCCGCTCAATCTGTGAGAGGGATGAGGCCTCACTTCCGACAGGTTGGAATACAAACACGGCCAAAAGTGCAACCATCATAATCATTGAACATATCTTTTTCATTCCATCGCTCACCTACACTTTCAAATACTTGCGTACCGAAATCGTACTACCCCAAATGCCGATCACCGTACCAATAATCATAATCAACAACCCTGCTGTAAATCCTGCTTCTTTCATTGGAACCAACTTAATTAGCATGAGTGACAAGTCCATTTGTGTTAGCTTGATTATTTGTGAATAGCTAGTTAGTATCGCAATCGTTGTAAGAAGTGAGCTAATGATGCCGATTAAGGCGCCTTCAATAAAGAAAGGCCAACGAATAAACGCATTCGTAGCTCCAACTAGTTTCATGATGCCAATTTCTCTACGTCTTGCAATAATCGTCATCTTGATCGTATTCGAGATTAAGAACATAGCCGTTACAGCTAGTCCAATTACGACAATAAAACCGATGTTACGTACAGCATTTGTAATTTTAAATAACGATTCTACTGCCCCTTGACCGTACTTCACTTTGTAAATCGGATTTGTGCCATCTGCCTTATTAATTGCTTCAATTAGTGTCGCTACATTCGGAACCGTCTGCGGGTCATACACTTCAATGGTGTAAGAGAAAGGCAGCGGATTATTTTCGTTGTTATATCCTTCAAGCCAGTAGCCGTTTTCTTTACCCATCGCATCAGTTAAGATCTTAAGTCCTTCTTCTTTAGTAACAAATGTGACTTTGCTTATCTCTGGTATATTGCCTATTTTGTTTTGAAGCTCTACAGCTTTTTCCTTTGTTACCTCAGTTTGCAAATAAACACGAATTTGCACCTTGCTCTCGATCTGATCAGCCATAGAGTTAACATTCATCGCAAGGAGCACAAAAATTCCTAATACAAACAATGAAATAAAAATAGAACTCATCGAAGCAAATGACATCCAACCGTTACGAATAATGTTTTTGCTACCTTCACGCATGTGTCGGAGTAACGTACTAAACTTCATAGCCGTACTCCCCTCTTGCTTCATCACGCACAATTAAGCCACTCTCAATAGCAATTACACGTTTACGCATCGAGTTAACAATGTCTCTGTTGTGGGTAGCCATTACGATTGTCGAACCACGGAAGTTGATTTCTTCAAGCAAGTTCATAATCCCTTGCGATGTCTCTGGATCTAGATTTCCTGTCGGCTCGTCCGCTACAATGACCGACGGATTATTCACTATTGCCCGGGCAATCGACACCCTTTGTTGCTCTCCGCCAGATAACTGTGATGGGAGGCTGTTATGTTTGTGCTGCAATCCGACAAGCTCAAGCACTTCCATCGTCCGTTTCTTAATCACTCTCTTAGGAGCCTCGATAACCTCCATAGCAAATGCGACATTTTCATAAACAGTCAACTTCGGTAGCAGTCTGAAATCTTGAAAGATAACCCCAATATTTCTTCTTACATAAGGGATCTTGCGTGGTTTCAGCTTACCGATATTAAAGCCGTTTACTGAAAGCTGTCCTTTGGTCGGAACCTCTTCCCGGTAGATTAGTTTCATAAAAGTCGATTTCCCTGCGCCTGAAGGGCCGACGATATATACAAATTCGTTTCGATCTATGCGTACCGAAACACCGCGAAGTGCATGTGTGCCGTCGGCGTAAGTTTTCCAAATATCGTACATTTCTATCACGTCATCACATCCTGTATGTAGTCAATTCTAGTATTTCGACAGCTTGCGGCTAATTCCTTCAACAGTGGCGCCGTTTCTTGTTTTTTCACAATTCTCATTATCGTCGCAAATGTCGAATTTTCTTCATTTTTTAAATGATGCAAAATCATTGGAACTCCTGCATATAGATGTAGAACTGTCTATTTACTCGGGAAGGGTGTCTATCACAATGAAGAAATTTCGATTCACGATCACCATCATTCTTTCAGTTTTAATACTTCTTTTAGCAATCGGTATGACTTTAATTTGGCGCTATTCTAATCAGGATAGCGTTCCTGAAGGTGTTCATACGGGAGTCGTTGCACTTGGGGGGATGTCCATCGATCAGGCAATTGATTTCATTGATAAGTACGAGCGTTCACTACTAGCAAGAAAAATTACAGTAGTAGCCAATCAAGTAGCTAACGACAAAAAAAGTTGGGATGTTACTGAGCTTGGTTATCGAGCAGAGTTTGTAGGAGCACGCGAGGGATTGCTTAAGCTTAGAGAAGGAAGTCTATGGGATCGCGCCTTATATCGGTATAAGTTTTCACAAAGCTACACGCTATCGCAGAGCTGGGACCAAGAGGCGTTAGATGCTGCCCTGCGGGAGCAGTGGGGCTGGATCGAAAAGAATGAGTCCAAAAATGCTAGGCGCTTCATTTCGGACACGGATGAAGTTCAATATGAGGCACACTCCGATGCTTACCGCCTAGATATTGACGGGCTACTTAGTAACGTGAATGGATGGATTCTTTTGCAGGAAAAAGCAATTGGCCGCACACTTACTAATGAGGATAAGTTGTTTCATTCCCCACTTCCAATAAAAGTTATTCAACCTGAAATTACTTTGGAGAAGTTGAAAGCAGAGGGAATTGATCGAAAAATTATTTCGTACACAACCTCATTCGCAACAAGTGCAGAAGGACGCGCACATAATGTAACGGTTACAGCAGAAACATTGCACGACTGGTATTTAGCGCCGGGTGAGACGTTCTCATACAGTAAACTAATTGCCGAGGCGGAGAAGCGTCATACGTACAAAGAAGCTCCTGTTATTTTGAACGGGAAGTTTGTGCCAGGAATCGGAGGCGGAATTTGCCAAGTATCCAGTACATTATATCAAGCAGTTCTTCGCTCTGGGCTTGATATCGTTTCACGTCGCAACCACTCTCTGCCTGTTGCTTATATGCCTGTAGGGCAAGATGCGACATACGCAACAGATACAATCGACTTCAAGTTCCGTAACAATACGGGCAAAGCAATCCTTATTCGAACAGAAGTTAAGAATCGTAAGTTGACCGTCAAATTGTTCGGATCAAAACCAGCTAATGAGCACTACGACATTGAATCCATAACGCTAGAGACGATACCGTCGAAGACGCAACAGGTCGTTAACGCTGAGCTTCCTGTAGGTAAAAGTGTCATTGTAGAGAAAGGAAAACCTGGCTTTATCGTAGAAACGTTCCGCACGCTTATTCGCGATGGCATTTCAGTATCGCGCGAACGCGTCTCCAAAGATACCTATCGAGCGCAACCTACTATTATCGAGGTAGGGCCGGACTCACTTCATGCTACTCCTGCACCACCTGCGAATCCAACACCAACTGATGGTATAGTGGAAGATGGCATTTAAGCGGATTTTTATGTAGAGCGGAGGGCAGGTTAACCCGATTTTCTAGGGTTAACCTGCCCCGCGTGCACAAAAAAGGTGCTGTCTCATAAGTAGATTTCTCTACTTATGAGATAGCACCTTTTCCTTTTCAACTAGCAAAGTCCTACCCTATCTACTACGCTCCAAATACTCTGTTACCCATGCAGCCGTTTCTGCAAGAGCCGCATCCGCTCGGCCAATAGCACCTTCAACTTGTACTTTTGCTGTACCGCCATATACATTACGTGCGTTCACGACCTGCTCAGGCTGAAGCACTGCGTAGATACGATCGTCGAACAAGCTTGAAAACTTCTTGAATTCTTCAATTGTCAAATCGAGCAAAAACTTGTTTTGTTCGATACAATAGAGCACCGTCTTGCCGATAACCTCATGCGCTTGACGGAAAGGCAATCCTTTGCCAACGAGGAAATCTGCAATGTCTGTTGCGTTGGAGAAATCTTGGTTAACAGCTTGACGCATACGATCCTTGTTCACTTTCATCGTCGCAATCATTGGCGCGAACAACTGAAGAGCACCTTGTAGCGTCTTCACCGTGTCGAACATACCTTCTTTATCCTCTTGCATATCTTTGTTGTACGCAAGCGGCAATGACTTAAGCACTGTCAGCAAACCAACGAGATTGCCGTATACACGTCCCGTTTTGCCTCGAACAAGCTCTGGAACATCGGGGTTTTTCTTCTGCGGCATAATGCTGCTGCCTGTGCAGAATGCATCATCGAGCTCCACGAAGTGGAACTCTGTGCTTGACCACAATATAAGTTCCTCACTAAGGCGTGACAGATGCATCATAATGATGGAAGCATGCGATAGAAACTCCAAAATAAAATCGCGATCACTAACTGCATCAAGACTATTTTCGTATACGCGATCGAATTTCAGTTCTCTCGCCACGAAGTGGCGATCGATTGGGAAGGTTGTTCCTGCAAGCGCCCCTGCGCCAAGCGGAAGTACGTTAATACGTTTGTAGCTATCTTGAAGACGCTCAATATCACGTCCGAACATCGAAACATAAGCCATCAAATGATGTGCGAATAGAATCGGCTGTGCACGTTGAAGATGCGTATAACCAGGCACAATAGTGTCTATGTTTGCTTTTGCCTGCTCAACTAGAGCCGATTGAAGCTTATACAACATGTCCACAAATTCTACGACACGTTTACGCAGCCACAAGTGCATATCTGTCGCCACTTGATCGTTACGGCTACGTCCGGTATGCAGCTTACCGCCAACAGATCCTACATCATCAATTAGTGTTTTTTCGATATTCATATGAATATCTTCATCACCGATCGAAAACTCGATGTCATCACGTTTGATGCGTTGAAGAACGCGGTGAAGACCGTCTTTGATCTTCTCCACATCATCCGCAGGCAAGATACCTTGTCTTCCTAACATCGTTACGTGCGCCAGACTTCCTTGAATATCTTCTTCAGCTAACTCTTTGTCGAACATAATGGATGCTGTATATTCTTCAACCAACTGATCTGTCTGTTTCGTAAAACGACCGCCCCATAGTTTACTCATCGTAATTAAGCACTCCCTTCCGGATGCAAGGGAACGGAAGCCCTACCGCGCGAGCGATGCGAGCTTCCGTCCTTAACCGGTTATTAGTTTTTACTTTGTTCTACGCCAGAGGATACTTTCAATCTAAGTGCGTTTAGACGAATAAAGCCTGTCGCATCGCCTTGATCGTAAGCTTTCGACGGATCTGCTTCCATCGTCGCGATATCTGGATTGTACAAGCTCACAGGGCTCTGTACGCCAGCGCCGATAACATTACCTTTATACAGCTTCAAACGAACGACACCTGTCACGTTTTTCTGCGACTCCGTTACAAGCGCTTGAAGTGCTAGACGCTCTGGTGCAAACCAGAAACCGTTATATACTAACTGACTATATTTCGCAATTAGTGAATCACGAAGATGCATCACTTCACGATCCATCGTTAAAGATTCCATCTTACGATGAGCGGTAAACAGGATCGTTCCGCCCGGAGTTTCATACACGCCGCGACTCTTCATACCAACGAAGCGATTTTCTACCATATCTACACGGCCGATGCCATGTTTGCCGCCGAGCTCATTTAGACGCTCCATTACTGCCAATGGGCTAAGCGATTCGCCGTTCACAGCTGTACAATCACCTTGCTCAAAAGTTAGCTCTACATATTCGGATTGATCTGGAGCGCGCTCTGGAGATACGCTAAGTACGTACATCTCTTCATTTTCTTCCGAGCTTGGATCAAACCACGGGTCTTCAAGCATACCGCTCTCAAAGCTGATATGAAGCAAGTTGCGATCAGTAGAATAAGGTTTAGCAGCAGATGCAGTAACCGGTATGCCATGTTTTTCAGCATATGCGATCATTTCTGCACGGCCCGGGAACTGCTCACGGAAAGCTTCTAGACGCCAAGGAGCAATTACACCGATCTCAGGTGCAAGTGCAGCAGCCGTTAGTTCGAAACGAACCTGGTCATTTCCTTTACCCGTTGCGCCATGTGCGATTGCCGTTGCGCCTTCAGCGCGAGCAATGTCGACCATACGTTTAGCGATTAGAGGACGAGCGATGGAAGTACCAAGAAGGTATTGTCCTTCATACATCGTACCTGCTTGGAACATGGGATAGATAAAGTCTTTTGCGAACTCATCACGTAGATCGTCGATATAAACCTTTGAAGCTCCTGTAGCAAGAGCTTTTGCCTCAAGCCCATCAAGCTCATCCTTTTGTCCGATATCTGCCGTGAACGCAATAATTTCAGCGTCGTATGTTTCTTTCAACCATTTTAAAATGACCGATGTATCCAAACCGCCGGAATAGGCCAACACGATTTTTTCCTTAGCCATAGTCTCTCTAACTCCCCTTCAAACGTATAATGTAAGTTATAAATTAAGACATAATTGCTGCCATGATCGCTTTTTGCGCATGGAGACGATTTTCTGCCTGATCAAATATGATAGAATGAGCGCCGTCGATAACACTTTCGCTAACTTCTTCACCGCGATGTGCCGGAAGACAATGCATAAATTGAAAGTCCTTTTTCGCATATTTCACAAGCTCGTCATTGATCTGGAAGTTGGCAAAAGCAACCTCGCGTTCCTTCTGCTCTGCTTCCTGACCCATACTCGCCCATACATCCGTATAAATAATATCTGCATCAGCGATAGCTTCCTTCGGATCATGAGTAACAACGAGGCGTGAGCCTGTTTCTGCTGCATTCGCTTTTGTTTGCACGATAATATCGGAATCCGGCTCATAACCTTCCGGTGTCGCGATAGACATATGCATACCTAGCTTAGCTGCGCCCATCATTAGGGAGTGAGCCATGTTGTTGCCATCCCCGACATAAGCAATCTTTAAGCCCTCTAGGCGACCTTTTTTCTCAACAATCGTTTGGAAGTCAGCAAGCGCCTGGCAAGGATGCGATAAGTCAGTCAAACCATTTATAACAGGAATCGTAGCACCTCTTGCAAGCTCAACCACTTTGCGATGTGCGAACGTACGAATCATAATTCCGTCCAAGTAACGGGACAATGTTTGTGCTGTATCCCAAATCGTTTCTCCACGGCCTATCTGTAGATCGTTTCCGCTTAGAAACAACCCTTGACCACCTAGTTGATACATTCCGACTTCAAAAGAAACGCGCGTGCGCGTCGACGATTTTTCAAAAATCATGCCTAACGTTTTACCCTTCAAAATATGATGGGTTTCGCCAGCTTTTTGTTTCTTCTTCAAATCTATCGCCAAGTTGATTAGGTAGTGCAATTCCTCTGGCTTGAAATCAACGAGCATAAGGAAATCGCGACCTTTTAAACTATGGGCTAACTCTTCGTTTACGACTTGCATGTGTATTTCCTCCTTCTTTACGAAGCTTCAAGAAGCTCCGCTAATATCGTTACAGCTTCATCTATCTCTTCTTTCGTTACTAACAAATTCGGTAATAGTCGTATCACGTTCGGACCAGCCGTAATGACGAGCAATCCACGCTTTTGAGCCGCAGTTACAATACTTGCTACCGGTCCGTCACATTCGATTCCGACGATTAAACCAAGTCCTCTAACATCTTGAACTTTATTAACACCAGCCAACTTCTCACGAAGCTGTGACATCAGATAGTCGCCTTGTTCAGCCGCTCGTGCAGACAGTTTATCACCTACAATAGTTTCAATTGTTGCTTTTACAGCCGCTGTCGCAATCGGTGTTCCACCGAATGTTGAACCATGGCTCCCAGCTGTAAAACCTTCACGAAGTCTCTCCTTCGCAACCATTGCACCTACTGGGAACCCGCTTCCGAGTCCTTTCGCAAGTGTAAATATATCTGGTTCAATGCCGAAATGCTCATAAGCGAACAGCTTACCTGTACGACCCATACCTGTCTGAATTTCATCTACGATAAGCAGAATACCTTCCTTCTGACAAAGCTCAGCAAGTGCCTTCACATATGTTCCATCGACAGGGTATACGCCACCTTCAGCCTGAACCATCTCTAACATAATTGCCGCAGTTTTGTCGCTGACCGCTGCTTCGACTGCTGAAATATCATTTAATAGTATCGTCGTAAAACCTTCCGGCAAAGGTGCATAACCTTCCTTCACTTTTGCTTGACCAGTAGCAGTCAACGTCGCAAGTGTACGCCCATGGAAGGACTGTTCGAATGTAATGATCTCGTATCGACCGTTTCCTTGCGCTACTTGTTGATAGCGGCGAGCAAGCTTTATCGCAGCTTCGTTTGCTTCTGCTCCCGAGTTACAGAAAAACACAGCATCACCACAGCTATTATCTGTCAGTAGCTTAGCAGCTTCAGCTTGGTTCGGAATTTGGAATAGGTTGGATACATGCCACAGCTCATCTAGCTGCTTAACAAGTGCTTCTTTGATCGCTTTAGGTGCATGGCCCAAATTTGTAACAGCGATCCCGCTAACGAAATCGAGATATCGATTTCCAGCATCATCCCAAAGCCAGCTACCTTCACCCTTCACAAGCGTAATAGGAAAACGTGCATATGTAGGAAACAACGCTTCCGCAGCTGCCGCCGTAATCGTCTCACTCATCCTTAATTCACCCGCCCTTCATTCGATTGCATGATGCTTGTGCCAACTCCGCCTTCACGCACCGCCCGTGTAAGTACACCCGCTTCTTGTCCACTTACGATAACAACCTCACGTACACGGCCTTGAATACATTGAATTGCTGCACGAACCTTTGGAATCATGCCGCCATATATTTCACCGCTTACGATCATCTCTTCGATCTCAGCTACCGTCACTGTAGAGAGTACTTTCTTCACTCCATCCACCGTCTTCAAAATACCAGGAACATCCGTCACCACAATCATCCGATCGGCGCCCAAATGGGACGCAACTGCTCCTGCCGCGGTATCCGCGTTAATGTTGTAACGTTGACCTTCTCCATCAATACCAATTGGTGCGATAACCGGAATGTAGCCCATTCCCATAACGCCCTCGATAATAAAAGCATTTACATCCGTTACATCGCCAACAAATCCGATCTCTGAAGCGTTAGCTACTGGCTGAGCGGTAATAAGACCACCGTCTACACCTGACAAGCCGAGCGCCTGTGCACCGTTCATCCCGATTTTGCGAACGATTTCTTTATTAATACGGCCCGCAAGCACCATCTCAACGACATTAAGAACATCATCATTCGTCTTACGTAGTCCATTTACAAATTCCGTTTCAATGCCTAGCTTTGTTAGCGTTTCTGATATGGCAGGACCTCCGCCATGTACGATGACAGGCTTCACTCCAGACTGCTGCAACTCACGCAGCTCATCGAAAAAGCTGTTCGGCAGCGCTGCTAGTGTGCTGCCGCCACATTTCATAACAAACCGCTGTTCCATCATTATGCTCCCCGCCTCCACCCTGCAGCTCTAAGTTCGATAAGCCGCATTAATGCGGACATAGTCATACGTAAGGTCACAGCCCCAAGCTGTAGCTACTCCATCTTCCATATGAAGATCTACATGGATAACGACCGTATCCCCCTTCAAATACTCCAAAGCAATTTCTTCATCAAACGCAACTGGACGCGATTGCTCTAACGTCATAATGTCGCCAAGACGAATGTCTACCGTATCCGGATTAACCGGTTCGCCTGCACGGCCTACTGCCGCAATAATCCGGCCCCAGTTTGCGTCCGCTCCGAACACAGCTGACTTCACAAGGGAAGAGCCAATAACTGTCTTCGCAATAGCTTGAGCAGATTCATCACTTACTGCTCCGCGTACTTGTACTTCGACGAGCTTAGTTGCACCTTCACCATCTCTAGCAATGGCTTTCGCTAGATATTCACATACAAATGTAAGTGCCGCAGCAAATGCCGAGTAATCTTCATGCTGAGCCGTCAGCTCCGCATTCCCTGCCAAACCACTCGCCATCGCAACAAGCATGTCATTTGTACTTGTATCACCATCTACCGTAATCATATTAAAAGTTAAGTCTGTTGCCTGACGAAGCAACGTTTGCAGTGACTGACTGCCGATATTTGCATCCGTCGTAACAAAACCTAACATAGTCGCCATATTAGGATGAATCATGCCAGAACCTTTTGCAGCACCTGCCACGTACACACGCTTACCGTTCAGTTCCAACTCCACACAAACCATCTTTTGCACCAAATCAGTTGTCAGAATCGCTTGGCAGAAACCTTCTGCGCCTTGCAAGCCACCATCTAACTGCAGAGGCAAACCTTCAATACCGCGGCGCACTTTATCCATCTTTAAGTTTTCGCCAATTACACCTGTTGAAGCTACAGCAACTTGATCAGCAGAAACACCAATCGCTTCAGCAAAACGTGAACGCATCTCATAAGCGTCAGCTTCACCTTGTTTGCCTGTACAAGCATTAGCGTTACCGCTATTAACGAGTACGGCACGCAATATTCCGTTTGCTGCAATACTTTCTTTCGTTACTTGCAGCGGAGCTGCTTGAAACACATTCGTTGTATATACGCCTGCTGCTGTTGCAGGCACTTCACATACTATCGCACCAAGATCATAACGAGTTGTTTTCTTAAGGCCACAGTGCAAGCCTCCAGCCAAAAATCCTTGTGGTGTTGTTATCGAGCCGTCAGCAACGACCGAGAACAGAGTTTCCTTGTTGATCTGTCCCATCGTACATCGTTTCCCCTTCTATTAAACAAATATAATTACGGATAGACAGGAACAAATTGCAAACCAGACGTCTCGTCCCAACCCATCATTAGATTTAAGTTTTGAATCGCTTGACCTGCAGCACCTTTAACTAGGTTGTCGATGACAGATATAATCGTTACCCGATTCGTACGTTCATCAACAGAAAAGCCGATATCGCAATAGTTAGAGCCCCATACTTCCTTCGTCGCAGGCAATTGGCCTTCTGGACGAATACGGACAAATTTACGCCCTTCGTAGAAACTTTTATATAAATCTATGAATTGTTTAGTAGAGTATTTCCCATCGACGCTAGCATAAATCGTAGACATGATGCCGCGTGTCATCGGAACTAAATGTGTTGTAAATGTTATTACAACCGGACTGCCCGCAACATCAGAAAGTACCATCTCAATTTCTGGAACATGCTGATGCGTATTCACTTTGTACGCTTTAAAGTTTTCATTTAGCTCAGAATAATGTGTGGCAAGTGAAGCTCCTCTGCCTGCTCCAGATTGACCGGTTTTAGCATCAATGATGATTGTTGCCGGATTAATAAAGCCCGCTTTGACTGCTGGTACTAAACCTAGTAATGTAGCTGTCGGATAACAGCCTGGATTGGAAACAAAGTCAACATCACGAACGTTATCGCCATAAATTTCAGAAAGACCGAAGACTGCCTGCTCCAAATATTGCTCATCTGCCGCAGGTTTCTTGTACCATTGCTCATAAAGCGATGGTGATTTTAGACGGAAGTCGCCTGATAAATCAATTAATTTAAGACCTGCGTTTAGGAAATCAGGCGCTAACTTAGCAGCTACGCCAGGAGGCGTCGCCAAAAATACAACATCTGCCTTAGCTTTGATTGCTGCCGGATCAACATCATCGAGCAATTGCTCTTGAATACCTGCTAAATGAGGATAACCCTCTGTTATTGGTGTTCCTGCGTTTGAAGATGATATAACGGAAGTTACTTCCACAAGCGGATGCGAAGCTAATAACCTAATCAATTCCACACCACCATAGCCGGTTGAACCGACGATGGCTACTCCAATCTTTGTGCTCATCATTAATCTCCCCTGTCATAAGCCGACACCAAAGGCCGTTACTAAATGAACTGCCGAAACACCACAACGTCCTGCTTCTCCCCATCGTCGCAGCTTTTGTTACATGTGTGACAACTTGAATGCTAATGCTCTCCACATGAATAATACTGAATATGTAACTACCCTCAAGGAAAGGGTAAATATGGATATTGTCTACAACTTCTTATTGTACAGTAATAAACGTTCGATGAAAATATCGGATTGCTCTGTATTATTATACAGTCGCACTAATATTAATACAATGCACTTTTTGACTTTTTTTCATGCTATTTTGTGGCTTATACGTTCATATTTAAGCGTGTTATCAGTGCTCTAGCTTGAAACCATGTCCTAGTACTTCCGCTGTATTGCTTATAATAACAAATGCATTGCCATCAATAGAGCGAACAAGCTGCTTTAACTTATATACTTCATTTTGTCCGACAACGACCATTAGCACTGTTCTGCCTTCACCTGTAAAGCCGCCATGCCCGTCAAGTCTCGTTAACCCCCGATCCAAGTCATGAAGGATCGCTTCTGCAACTTCTTCCGTATGATCGCTAATGATGAATGCAACCTTGGATAGCTGCAAACCATTTTCCACAAAATCGATCGTCTTGCTTGTTACGAATAACCCTATCAATGCATATAACGAAACTTCTGGTGAAAACACAAAACCAGCCGCAATAATAACGCCCCCATCGAAAACAACAACAGCTAAGCTGTATGGAATTCCCGTAAGTCTATGTAAAAGTTGTGCAGCCAAGTCTAATCCACCCGTTGAGCCTCCGCCTCTAAATACAAGACCAAGACCCAGTCCTACCCCGATTCCTCCGTAAATGGAAGCAAGTAGCGGATTTTCCGTTGGAATTGGAACATTTGCCGTCAACAACACGATGAAAGGAAGCAACACTGTTCCTAATGCCGTTTTAGCTCCAAACTTTTTCCCTAGTATAATCACTCCTGCTATGAATAAAGGAATATTAAGTGCCCACTGCGTCAAAGCTGGCATAATGCCGAGCACCTTTTGGATCAAAATCGATATTCCCGATACTCCTCCTGACGCTATCCCATTCGGAACCAAAAACATATTGAAACTGAGTGCCACAATAACTGAACCTAGCAGCACCAGGAGCAAATTCCACACTGCTCTCGCTTTCGGATCTTTTGGCTTGATGCTGTCTCTACGTTTGACCTTAACCTCTGCCACTTTACCCATCTCCCTTTTCTCAAAAAGAAGAGTTCCACACTAAAACAGTGTCGGAACTCTCCTCAAAACAATGTACAACTAGATGTTGTACGTATTTAATCTACCTACATTCATCGCACGAATAACTAGTCATGGCGGATTTGGTTTCTTAAATAACCATTGATAAATGCATCTATATCGCCGTCCATGACAGCACCGACATTACCTGTTTCTACCGATGTACGATGATCTTTCACCATGCTGTATGGGTGGAATACATACGAGCGAATTTGGCTGCCCCATGCGATATCCGATTGGACGCCGCGAATTTCCGCTAGCTGCTTCAACTGCTCCTCAATCTTCCGCTCATACAGCTTAGATCTGAGTGTCTTCATGGCGCGTTCACGGTTTGCGATCTGCGAACGTTCCTGCTGACAAGCAACGATAATACCTGATGGAATATGTGTAATCCGAATCGCTGATTCCGTCTTATTGACGTGCTGGCCACCAGCGCCGCTTGCGCGGTACGTGTCGACCTTTAAGTCCTCGGAACGAATCTCAATTTCGATATTATCATCAATCTCCGGCATTACATCACAAGAAGCGAATGACGTATGGCGCCTGCCAGCGGAATCGAATGGTGAAATACGTACTAAACGATGTACACCCTTCTCCGCTTTCAGATAGCCATATGCGTTATAACCTTTTACGAGTATCGTAACACTCTTAATGCCCGCCTCATCGCCATCTTGATAATCAAGTATTTCAACTTTGAAGCCACGTTTCTCGGCCCACCTTGTATACATACGGTAGAGCATAAGCCCCCAGTCTTGCGACTCCGTACCACCTGCGCCGGGATGAAGCTCGACGATCGCATTAAGACGATCGTAAGGCTGGTTCAGCAATAGCTGTAACTCAAAGTCTCCAATCTTACCAAGCAGCGATTTTACTCCGCTAGTGAGCTCCGCTTCAAGTGACTCGTCTTCTTCTTCCTCAGCGAGCTCCAACATCATTCCAAGCTCTTCATGCTCATCGTTTAGTCGGTCATACTGCTCAACAACCGACTTCACCGCATTCAACTCCGAAATGACGCCTTGTGCACGTTCATTGTCATCCCAAAAGTCGGGGTATGACATTTTCTCTTCAAGATTAGCAATGATCTCTAGCTTAATATCTAAGTCAAAGAGACCCCCTAAGTTCTTGGAGACGCTTCGCCATTTCACGCAAATCCTGTTTCACTGTAACATCTAACATGGCTATCGCTTCACCTCAACCTATTGTTACTTACCGTGGCACTGCTTATATTTTTTGCCGCTGCCGCATGGACAAGGATCATTACGACCAGCACGATCATCACGTTTAGCTGGACGTTTCTCTTGAGCTTCGCCACCGCCGCTTGTTGACGTCGTTTGTCCCTTCACAACTTCTTGACGCTCCAAGTTGCTTTCGACGCGTGCTTTCATAATATATTTGGAAACTTCTTCTTGAATACTCTCGATCATTTCTTTAAACATCTCGAAACCTTCGAATTGATATTCACGAAGTGGGTCCGTACCGCCGTATGCACGTAAATGGATACCTTGACGCAATTGATCCATTGCATCGATGTGGTCCATCCACTTGCTGTCTACTGCACGAAGTACAACAACCTTCTCGAACTCACGCATCGTTTCCTCACCAAGCTGCTCTTCACGCTCATCATAGTATGCAACAACTTTGTTAGTAAGAAGCTCCTTAATTTCTTCCTTTTCCTTACCCCATAGATCATCCTTCGTAATAGAACCTTCTTCAAGGAACGTTGCGTGAACATAGTCCACAATCGCTTGTAGATCCCACTCTTCCGGAATATCTTCCGCGCAATGAACATCAACGATACGCTCTAATACAGGCGTGATCATCTCCATAACTTCACTACGAATATCCGCAGATTCGAGTACAGCACGACGTTGCTTATAAATAACTTCACGCTGCTGGTTCATCACATCATCATATTGAAGAACGACTTTACGTGTATCAAAGTTGCTACCCTCTACACGTTTCTGTGCAGATTCTACAGCTCTTGAAATCATGCGACTTTCAATCGGTTGGTCTTCATCAAGACCAAGACGATCCATCATAACCATAATGTTTTCAGCACCGAAACGACGCATTAACTCATCTTCAAGTGATAGGTAGAATTGGGATGATCCAGGGTCACCTTGACGTCCCGCACGACCACGAAGCTGATTATCAATCCGACGGCTCTCATGTCGCTCTGTACCAATAATGTGTAGGCCGCCAATACCTGGTACTTGCTCACCTAACAAGATATCCGTACCACGACCAGCCATATTCGTTGCAATCGTAACCGATCCATACTGACCTGCACGAGAAATAATTTCTGCCTCTTCTGCATGGAACTTTGCGTTCAATACTTTATGAGTAACGCCTCTGCGCTTAAGCATATCGGAAAGTTTTTCTGAGTTCTCGATAGAAATCGTACCAACTAGAATAGGCTGATTGTTAGCATGACGGTTTACAATCTCTTCTACAACTGCCTTGAACTTGCCGTTTTCGCTCTTATAAACGATATCAGGCATATCCTTCCGAATCAGCAACCGGTTCGTCGGCACTTGAATAACATCAAGACCGTAAATACGACGGAACTCTTCTTCCTCTGTCTTCGCAGTACCTGTCATACCAGCTAACTTGCGATACATACGGAAGTAGTTCTGGAACGTGATCGTAGCAAGAGTCATGCTCTCATTTTGTACCTTAAGCTGTTCTTTTGCTTCAATCGCTTGATGCAACCCGTCACTATAACGGCGACCAGACATTAGACGGCCGGTAAATTCGTCGACAATGACAACTTCGTCTTCTTCCACAACGTAGTCAACGTCACGTTTCATAATGAAGATAGCTTTGAGCGCTTGTTGAATATGATGGTTGATCAAAACGTTAGCATGATCAAATAGATTTTCTATACTGAAAGCACGTTCAGCTTTCTCTACACCCGCTTCTGTCAAAATAACGCTGCGGAGCTTTATATCTATAGTGAAATCTTCTACATCCTTCAGACGACCTACAAAACGATCCGCCGCATGATATAGCTCTGTAGATTTAGCTGCTTGTCCAGAAATGATAAGTGGTGTACGCGCTTCATCGACTAGAATGGAGTCAACCTCATCAATGATTGCGTAATAGAGCGGACGTTGTACCATCTGCTCTTTGTACAGCACCATATTGTCACGCAAATAGTCAAAGCCAAACTCATTGTTTGTACCATACGTAATATCACAAGCGTAGGCTTCTTGCTTCTCTGAATGTGACAAACCATGCAGATTGCAGCCTACAGTCATACCAAGGAAGTTGTACAATTGCCCCATTACTTCACTATCCCGCTGTGCTAGATAGTTATTAACCGTAACAACGTGTACACCCTTGCCAAGTAGAGCATTTAGGTATACCGATAATGTAGCCACAAGTGTCTTACCTTCACCTGTCTTCATCTCGGAAATCTTACCATTATGCAATACCATTCCACCAAGCAATTGGACATCAAAGTGTCTCATGCCAAGTGTACGTTTCGATGCTTCACGAACCGTTGCAAATGCTTCAGGCAATAGAGCATCCAGCTCTTCACCTTTCTCTATGCGAGCTTTAAACTCATCTGTCTTTGCACGTAATTGTTCATCAGACAATGCTGTGAATTTGGACTCCATGCTATTGATTTCTTCTACTGTGCGCATGAGTCTTTTTACTTCTTTCTCATTCGCATCTCCGAATATTTTTTTTACCAGTCCGAGCATGGTATTCCCCTCTTTCGGTAATAGGTCTATTTGTTTTAAATTGTAACAGTTTGTAGAGTCTGTCGCAATGTATGTCCCTTAGGGGAAAAGAAAAGCCCACCTCCGTCATAATGGAGGCAGGCTGCTATACTCGTATGTTTCTTCCATAATGGATGTTAGTTTTGTTCGA
The DNA here is from genome assembly GCF_016019935.1 of Paenibacillus sp. GSMTC-2017. GTDB lineage: Bacteria > Bacillota > Bacilli > Paenibacillales > Paenibacillaceae > Pristimantibacillus. The sequence goes on along the minus strand of NZ_JAECMT010000007.1, from coordinate 172,678 downwards.
TTAACCCGTACTTCCCGTCGCTTCGTTTATATACGACGTTTACTTCCTTATTGTCTACGTTAGCAAATACGAAGAAATTATGGCCAATTAGATTCATCTGTAAGATTGCTTCTTCAACATCCATCGGCTTGAGCGTGAAACGCTTCGTCCGAACGAGTTCGAGATCATCTTCCTCCTCCAAAACGCCTACTGCGGAGCCTGATTCACGGAACAAGGCTCTCACTCCGCTGCCCTGTCTGAATTTACGATTCACTTTCGTCTTATGTTTACGAATTTGTCTCTCAAGTTTATCCACGACCAAGTCTATGGATGCATACATGTCCGCGCTCTTCTCTTCAGCTCTGAGCATAACACCAGTGAGCGGGATCGTGACCTCTACCGTGTGCTGACCTTTCGTAACGGATAGAGTAACATTTATTTCGGAGGTGATTGGTACTTCAAAATATTTTTCCAATCGGCTGAGTTTCTTTTCGACGTAGTCTCTCAAAGCATCTGTTACCTGAAAGTGTTGACCTCGAACGTTGTAATTCATGGGGCACTCCTCCTTTGCTTGTTCTTATTATAGCATATGCAGGTGCCCAGATCAAAATAGTTTTTTATCTATTTAGAATTTTCAGATAATAGTTGGCAACTATGTGACAAGCTGTAAATATAGAATACTAGACTACCCACCAAAATAGATTATCGCACAAAAAAAGCTCCGGTTTCCCGGAGCTTTGTAATAGGCACTGTCAATTGCACCATCTATAATGTGGCTAATGATAGCCGGATGATTACAGTTTGACTACGTTTGCAGCTTGTGGACCGCGTGCGCCTTCTACAATGTCGAACTCAACCGATTGGCCTTCTTCAAGAGTCTTGAAGCCTTCGGATTGAATTGCGGAGAAGTGAACAAATACGTCGCCGCCTTGCTCAGTTTCAATAAATCCATAACCTTTTTCTGCGTTAAACCATTTTACTTTACCTTGCATGTGCAAACATTCCCTTCATCTTCAAATGCTGTGAGGCGTCGTTTCAATCGGGCCCACAATTTGACTATAACACCGCAATAATGGAATTGTCAAACAATTTGTTGTAAGCGAATACATCGTTGGTACTACTGCGATTCGACAATATTTCAGCTAAAAATACAAAAAAATTAAATGGTTTTTTTTGTTTAATTGATTACAATTATTGCCTTAAATCGCTGTGCATTAAAGATATTATTTGCCCAACAATTGTTTGTTTTATTACATTGAATCGTTCCAATATCGCTTCTTACTACAATATGATCCCATGACACATTTTGCTATTGCGATAAATTAATTCATGATTTTCTACCGGTACACATTCCTGTTTTCTACCGAGTGATTTCCTGCTTCCGCCACCATTCGATCGTTTCTATTAGTCCCTCTTTCAATGAGTATGATGGCTTCCAACCTACAAGGTTAGTCATTTTCTTCATATCTGCTAGTATGATCGGGGGTTCACCCTCAGGTGAGCGAATCGCATTTAATCTAACCAGATCTGGTTTTTTCATAAGTTCGCCTATTTCGTTTACGATATCCTTTAATAGATAGGGTATGCCTGACGCTACATTTATTGGGCCGTTTAAATCGCTCTCTAGTAGTGCTACAAGAGCAGATGCCACATCTTTTACATACATATAATCACGAATTTGTTTGCCATGTGAGCAATCTGCTGTGACACCCTGCATGAGTGATTGAATAACAGAAGGAACTAGACGAGAAGGATGCTCGTGTGGACCATACATATAAAACAACCTTGCCCACGATACGGATATTGCATGTGTTTGAGCGTATACGCTGAGCATATGTTGCAAAGCGTTTTTACATGAGCCATACATTGTCGTATACGCTAGGGCAGAGTCGTCTTCTCTACAAATCCCTGCATTCAAATCATATTCCGCACATGTACCAACAGCTACTATTCTCCCTCCTCCTGCTGCGCAAAATAGATCAACTAGCGAGAGAGTAGCTTTTACCCATTGAAAGTTTGTTGCAGAGTTCCAATATAAGCCTGGTGTAGTATCCCATGCCAAATGAAGTAAATGTGTTGGAGCTTCAAGCTGATCGAACAGTGCCGTAATCTGCCTCTCATCTAGCAAATTCACTTCAAACCATGTCACCCGTTCGCTATTTTGCTTGTTCCCAATATGAGATGTCAGAGCATAAACGTGATACTCTGAATGCTGCAACAACTCCATCACTTGTTTACCAACAAACCCATTAGCACCTGTAACAATAATTTTTTTCATCCTACAAAACCGCTGTATCCGAGATCCTTATCCGATATGATGCGATCTTTCTCATGTGGCCATCTTATTCCAAAGATAGGATCGTCCCATCTTATACCATAAGATGCTTCAGGATGAAAAAACTGTCCCATATGATAGAACACCTCTGTACGGTCAATTAATGTCTGGAAACCATGGGCAAAACCTTCCGGAATAAAAATCATCGCACCGTTATCTTCCGTTAGGTCAACACCTATCCATTGCTTATAGGTAGGAGAATCGACCCTTAAATCAATAACGACATCATAGATTGCGCCTCTTGTGCATCGCACTAGTTTACTTTCTTCATAAGGATACGATTGATAGTGCATCCCTCTGAGAGTTCCCTTACGCTCATTAAACGACACATTGCATTGAACAAATGAAGAGTGGAGTCCATGCGTTGCAAACTCTTTTGAGCACCAACTGCGCGCAAAAAAACCTCTATCGTCCAAAATCGGTTCTAGTTCTACAATAAAACAGCCTTTTAATTTCGTTTCAGTAAACTTCAACCTACAACCTCCGTATCCATTTACTCATTTGGCAAACGTTTCAAGTATCCTTCCGGAGCAACCGTAATTAAAAGTTTGTCTTCTATGCTTTTATCTACAGCGAACTGCTGATTGTGCTCTAGAAACTGTCTAACTGCACTTTTAGGGCTATTACCTTGTTTCCAAGGACGATCCTCAAAAAAGTGGTCAGGCATATCTTCGACTACTGTATCAAGTACGACTAAGTAACTGCTCTCGCTAACTAATGGTGAATAGACTTCCAATTCTTTATATACATGTTCGTGCGTATGGTTAGAATCAAGTATAATGAGAACCGATTTGCGATCGGAAATGATGTCTACTACTTGCTTGTAGACTTCCTCGCTTACAGAATCTCCTTCAACCAAATGAATAAGATCGGACAACGGATGATTCTCTATTTCAATTCGATTATGCGGTCTAATATCTACATCTACACCGATAACAATGCCATCATTCCCGATTAATTTCTGCAAAGACGCATAGAAAATAACCGATCCACCTCTAGCGATGCCCGTTTCAATAATGACATCAGGCTTAACTTGCCAAATAATCTCCTGAAGTGCGATCATGTCTTGTGGAAATTGAATAATCGGTATACCTAACCATGTGAAATTATACGTATACTTATGTTCAACTTGCTGGAGAATAAAGTCGTGCGCTGTCTTTTTTAGCGTTTCATCATTTCCTAATGCTCGAATGTTTTGTAATTTCTCTAATTCAAATGCAGCTCTATCCATGACAATCACCTATCCCTTATTTTTATTAATCAATAATGATGGCTTTAGGTACAGGAATGATCCACTTCCCACCCCACTGACGTATAAACGATGTTTGCGATATAATTTCATCCTTCAAATTCCAAGGAAAAATAAATACGTAATTGGGTTTTGTTTCTTTGATCCGTTCTGGTGAGAATATAGGGATTCTTGACCCTGGTAAGTAACGTCCCTGTTTATGTGGATTTCGATCAACGGTATAATCGATGTAATCAGAGTCCAGCCCGCAATAATTAAGAAGTGTATTCCCCTTAGCAGGGGCACCGTATCCAACGATTGTTTCATACCGGTTTTTTATTGCGATGCACATACTTACTATATCTCTCTTGACCTGTACAGCTCTTGACTTAAACGTCGCATACATCGCTAAATCTGTTATTCCGAAGCTTTGCTCATCTGCTAACGTTTGATCGAATGCAGAAGAAACGTGGTATTGCTCATTTTCGCTATGTTTGGCGTAGATACGTAGTGATCCTCCATGGGTAGGCAGATGCTCTACGTCAAATACGGTCAATCCATGCTTACTAAATAGTTGGCTTACCGTCTGCAACGAGTAATAGGAGTAGTGTTCATGGTAGATAGTGTCGAATTGAACATGTTCAATGAGGCGCATGAGGTGTGGAAATTCCATTGTGATTAAACCAGTTGGCTTTAGTATCATTTTCATACCAGCTACAAAGTCATTTAAGTTCGGAACATGTGCTAGCACATTGTTTCCTAATAGTAAGTCTGCGCTTTTTCCTTGTTCTAAAAGCAACGAAGCAAGCTTAGTTCCAAAAAAGTCGACAACTGTCGGAACTCCCCGCTCTTCTGCAATTGCAGCAACATTTACCGCAGGTTCAATGCCTAATACGGGTACTTTATAATCAACAAAATATTGCAATAAATAACCGTCATTACTTGCAATTTCGATCACCTGATGACTACTATTTATTTTATACTTCGTCATCATAGCGTCGACATAGGCTTTGCTATGCTTTAGCCAACTGTCTGAGTAGCTGCTGAAATAGGCATAATCACTAAAAATATGCTGGGGTGATTCATAATCCTCGATTTGGACGAGAAAACAACTGTTGCATACAAATGTCTTCAGAGGGTACATCGGCTCTGATTGCTGTAATCGTTCAGCATGAACGTAGCTGTTGGCTAGTGGGGATATGCCCAAATCCAAAAATAGATCCTTTAAAGGATCTCCGCACAGTCTGCAATTATTTATTGTTTCCATATCAAACTCCTATAATAAATGATAATTTCTAATTTGATTGCTCGTTACTTGTGTCATATCCAGTCCACTCAAATAACCGTCATACCAGTCCATCGTCCACTTTACAGCATCTGAAAATGTAAGCTTCGATACCCATCCTAGACGTTGCTCAGCCTTCCCACTATCCAGCACTAAATAGCCTGCTTCATACGGCCCTTCTGTAGTGGAATAATGAATATCAACTGCACGGTCGATATAGCTTCTACTGCATTCTATTAATTGCTCAACCGTCTTGAAAGCTTTGGCTGATGGCCCAAAATTCCAAGCACCGACGTAGGCTTCTTGTTCTGTCCAGACCTTTTCCGCTAAAAGCATATAACCATGAATACAATCGAGTACATGCTGCCATGGACGGATCGACTTCGGCTGCCTAATCGTCATCGTTTCTTGGTTCAAGATCGCGCGTATAAAATCTGGTATAATCCGATCCTTCGACCAATCACCTCCACCGATAACGTTACCCGCCCTTGCTGATGCAATAAACTTGCCGTTCTTTCCATAAAACGAACGTGAATAGGCTGAGCTTACGATCTCTGCACAACCCTTACTGGCACTATAAGGATCATGTCCACCCATTGGATCGGATTCTACAAAACTTTTCTGCACACCACTTTTATTTTCATAACATTTATCGCTCGTCACGTTGATAATGGTTTTAACGGAATCGACTTGCCTTGCCGCTTCAAGCAGATGTACAGTTCCCATCACATTTGTCGAGAACGTTTCGATTGGATCATCATATGAGGCTCGAACTAGTGGTTGTGCACCTAGATGGAATATAATATCCGGCTTATAGCTGGAAATCGCACTCTGTAACTTAGTAAGATCTCGTATATCACCGAATTGTGAACCCATCACTTCAGTAAGATTTGCTACATGATAGAGATCCGATTGCTGGAGTGGTGGCAAAGCATAGCCATAAACATCAGCACCTTGCTGGAGCAAACTAAGTGTGAGCCAGCTCCCTTTGAAGCCGGTATGGCCGGTTACGAATACCTTTTTCCCCCTCCAGAACGAATGCCGCATTACGACCACACCTTCCAAGGCGCTTTATCCGATGACCATAGTTCCTCTAACTTCACTTTATCCCGCAACGTATCCATTGGTTGCCAGAACCCATCATGTAAATAGGCAGACAACTGTTTCTCCGCAGCTAAACCCTCCATCGGCCCTTTCTCCCATATACATGCGTCGTTATCAATATATTTAAATACTTCTGGTCCCAGTACAAAAAAACCACCGTTGATCCACGCAGAATCACCCGCATGTTTCTCGCGAAAACCATTCACCCTGTCGTTCTCCAGTTCGACAACACCGAATCTTCCTGGCGGTCTTACCGTTGTAACGGTAGCCAATCGATTGCTCTTATTGTGGAAGGCAATAAGAGCAGCAATGTTGACATCACTTAGCCCATCTCCATAAGTAAAACAAAAGGTTTCACCGTCCACGTATTTCTCTACACGCTTCAGTCTGCCTCCTGTCATCGAATGTTCGCCCGTATCAATGAGTGTTACACTCCATGCTTCAGAGGCATTGCGATGTACTTTCATTTGGTTGTTGCGAATATCAAAAGTGACGTCTGACGTGTGTAGAAAATAGTTCGAGAAATATTCTTTGATCAAATAGCCTTTATAACCAAGACAAATAATAAAATCATTAATGCCATAGTGCGAATACATCTTCATAATGTGCCAAAGTATTGGCTGGTTGCCGATCTCTACCATAGGCTTAGGTTTAATAATTGTTTCTTCACTAATTCTAGTCCCTAGTCCGCCTGCAAGAATTACAGCCTTCATATCTGTTCCCTCCGTCTTGCTGTCAGCAGTAAGTCTTGACCGCCAAGTACATTTGCAACTACCTGTGTAGAAGTGATTTCAAATCCTGCCAATTGAACGGCTTGAGGTTCAGCAAGAATGGTTAGGTCGCTTATGTTCGAATAACTAATTCGACAAGCAAGCTCCCCATTATCGACCAGATGGTGTCTCAAATCATCATACAAATTGTCCTGATTTCGCCGCGATTCAAGATCAATCTCAAGTATGATATACGTATAGAAATGATCATCGCCTAGAACATTGCTTAAATCAGCTAGTGATCCGAAAACTGTACGATCCGATACCGTTTCGATATCAAGTTTGTATTTGCTGTCCCAATAATAGTTGTGAATAGAGACATCCAACCTATTTTGTAACCGAAGCATATTTTTTAATTGCAGTGGATTGCTGCCGCATTTCGTATTAATGCCTAATATTTTTATCTGATCGCCTGTTGAGTTTAAGTCCAGCTTCTCAAGCATAATGGGTTGAAAATCACAAGCATCCCAAGAATCGAGTCCAAATTTATTTTTAAATATTTCTCTGCATATACCTAAAGAGTTATTTAGTATCTGATTAGCACCGACTGTTATCGATCCAAAGTGATGAGTGTACGTGTCCCCGCAAAAAACGAGCTTGTATCCTGCCCTTCTAATTTGGAAGCTAATATCATCATCAGCAAACTCGCCATAGTAATAAGCAGGATCATAACCACCAAGTTCCTTAAGTAATGCCGTTCTAACCATCAGAACACAAGGCAATAATCGAACTCTTTCTTGCCACTTCAGTGGATCGGACTTATTGTATCCTTCTGCAAATTGCTGCATTTCATCTACATTGTTATAGGCTGCAGGAATACGTTGATAATTGCTGATTACACCTGCACCGGGCGAAACATAACCTATCTTTTCATCCGATTCAATACAAGTAAGCAAATTGTCTAACCATCTCGTTGTAAATATAAAGTCGTTGCAAACAGCAGCTGTATACGTTCCTCTAGCAATTTTTATCCCTTCGTTAAATCCGCCAACCACACCTTGGTTAACAGGCAAATGCAAAGGTCTCGTATTAGCCGGCAGGCTATTAAAATAATCCATCGTACCGTCAGTCGATCCGTTATTAACTGCAATCAACTCAAAGTCGATATGAGACGTGTACGTAAAGATGCTATCCACACACATTTTTGTAAAATCTAATTTGTTATAAGCCAATAAAACAATACTCACCAAAGGTTTCTTTACCGTATTAAGCTGCTCTTGGCACTCGACTACTTTGTTCTTAACAATCTCTTCGACAACATCGTTTGTCCCTACCAATGACTGCTCATAATAAAAAATAGCCCGTTCGAAGTGGCCTAGTCTCTGTAGTACACTGGCTAATTGATAGCGAATGTCCGCATCATCCGGTTGCTTTACTATTTCTTCGAGCAAATATTTTTCAGCTTCGTTATACTTCCCACCTTCTATTAGCTCATATAGCACCTCTTTATTCATGGCTCACACACTCCATTCCTCGATATTGATGAGCTTCACGTCTATTCGGTTACTTCCGATTAATAGCGTATTTTCTTCGAAATAGTTAGGATTCATAACGATGACTGTCGAAAGTCCCCTTTGTGCTGCCTTTTCAATACCGATTATTTCATGACCCGTTCCAGGTAAAAAGTTGCCTATTTTGTTCGGATTAACATCAATGACGCAATCGATGTATGTTCTGCCAGGGTCAATCAAATTCAAGAAGGTGACTCCCTTCGCCCCTGCACCCCATATAGCCACCTTACCGTTTATCGCATAATGTTCGAGTTGACTAACAACCGTCTCTCTCCATTTACGCTCATGTTGGGCAAACCACTTGCTACCTGCTTGATTATTTATAAAAGGTTCAGCATGCTGCTGAATTTGTATCTCACTCGTGTTAACTTTAGCTTCTACCCATAAATATTGACCGTTGAAAATATGTTTTACTTTCACTATGTCAAATCCAGCTAAATGGAACGCTCTAGTAATGGATTGTCTATTAAAATAAGAGTTATGTTCATAAAAGAAATCAAACATCACTTTGTTGTCCAAAATCCAATCCACGCAAGGTGTCTCAAAAAATACTTTGGCATGAGGAGAATGTTCAAGTGCTCTTCTTATCGTTTTTAACAATGAAACTGGATCTGAAATATGTTCAATGACATGACGACAAATTACTGCATCTGCCTGTATATGTGTGCAATCCTCATCATACAAACGTTTCTCGAATCTAAGCTTCCCACCTTGCAACACCTCAGGACCAATATAGCTTGGATCAAATCCATATCCAACGTTATCTCCATGATCCACTATTTTTTTCAGAAAAAGCCCTTTCCCGCAACCAACCTCTACAACATTCATATTCCTTATTCCATGTTTGGTGACTAAGTCAGTAACGAGATCATCTAGGTACTGCTCAAAAAACGTAGAATAGGATTGAGTATTCTCGTATTGACTGTTATAAACGACTTTATCCCCGTCAAAAGTTCGATTGAACACAAATCCGCAATCTGAACATTGGGTAATAGAAAGGTCGCCTCTAGCGATTTGACATGCTTCTTCGTAACTTTTCATCAATATATTTTGCAGTACAGGTATATTGTCACGGGTGAACACACTCGTTACATGTAATGAATCACAAACGGGGCAGTTGTTGATTAGCACAAAGTATACCTCCTTCGAAAGAAACCTTTATATTACTATGAACGTCTCTGCCGAAAAGTTACTGCACAGCAGTCATTTACAAGTAAATGTGCTATTGTAATATGCACTATTTATATACGATTCCATTGGTTATATGATGTCTGGCATAGGGCAGAGAACGCAAAAAAGCCGCCGATGGTCGGCGACTTTTTATATAGGTGGATTATCTTTTTAGATCAAAAAACATGCTGTCATCATTACCAACCGATGATTCATACATCGATCTCGAACGCTGGCTTACTTTTAGCTTGTTAAGTTCGTCACTCGCTTCTTGTTGAAGCTGAGTCATCCGACTAACAATGATGGTGTCTTGAGACTGAATCTGTCTAACGAGTGGCTGTAATTTCTCCACTTGTTCCTTAGTTGGAGTCAGCTCTTGTAACTTAGCGAACAGTTCATCACGTTGCTCGGTATATGCTTCAAATGTCTCTAGATCACTGCTCTCAATCTTCTCGAGCAAATTAGACGACAACTGAATGATTTGGTTTAAGTACGTTTCCATTTGCTTGCCCCGCTTGTTGATTAGATTGTCGCGCTGCTTGAACCCACGTTTCTTTTAGTTCGATCAGCTGATCAAGCACTTCCTGTGCAGGTTCTACTTCTTTTTTAATATTTGCTTCAATGAGACGTTTATTCATATACTCGTAGACGCCAAGTAGTCCTTCAGACAATGGTGAACTACGATCGACGGTTATCATAAATTCTTTAACGATATTTTGCACTTTTAATAAGTTTGTGTTTGCATCTGCATAGTTATTTGATTGAATAGACTCAATACCTTGTTTACAAAAACGGATAGCACCGTCAAATAACATAATTAGGAGTTGTGCAGGCGAAGCTGTTTGGATTGTCGTTTCCAAATATTTATTACGTTGTTGTAGTTGCATGCTGCAACCTCCTATTGACTAAATTGTTGCGATAACCATGAGCTTTGGGAATTCATCTTGCTAATATGTTTCTCCATTGCAGTGAATTGCTTGTAGTAACGGGTTTCCATATCAGCCAATCTTGCTGTTAATCGCTTCATCTGCTCAGTAATATCTAAGCTCTCTTTCCCTAGTGAGAAGCTCTTGTCAACCGATGTGATTGTTCCTGCCCTGTCGGTGATTTGTTTCAATATAGTAGTTGTCTGATCATGCAATCGAGTTGCGATTCCATCTGTAGCTTCAGTAGCACCATTCTTCGTAAATATAGCCATAACCTCTTCTGGGTTATCTGTTAACGCTTGTTTCAGCTTTTTTTCATCAATATAAATTTTACCTTTATCAGAATACGATCCACTTATCGTTTTCCCAACAATGTTTGAACTCGATATACCTATTTCAGCCAAGCTCTTTAGTTGTCCATCAGGAATACCACCTACGAATGCAGACAATGATGAACGCATCGTACTTAGCGCGCCAGAGAGTAAGGTATCATTCGACAACATACCCATCTTTGCTTTTTCTTCCCATTTTTTTATATCTTCTTCTTTCATAGCCTCACGCTGCTCTGGTGTCAACGGCTTGAAATCACGTTGTTTCTTTTCAACTAATTCTTTATTCACGTCGTCTATCAGCGTATTATATTTTCCTATAAATGTTTTAATACGTTCAAATACTGCATCTACGTCTTGAGAAACACCAATGTTAACAGCCGTATTAGTTGTTTCTTTAGCAGTAAAATTAAAGCCCGCTATTTCAAATGAATTGGAGTTATATTCTGCCTTTATTCCGTTAAACTCAACCTTTGCATTAAGTCCTTTGGCATTAATGGCGGATGATTTAATCCAGGTATTATCCAGCCCCAATTTCATTACAATATCCCCACTAACATCAGAGAAAGTAATTGGAGTACCAGCATTTGAATTACTAAATTCTAATTGTCCGCTGCTGTTTAATTTTACGCCTACACCGTCATTTATCATTCCACTATTCATCTGTGAAACCAAATCAGCAACTTTTGTTGTGGCTGTTACATTAAAATTATATTGTTTGCTACCGTAATTAACCGTTAACACTTGCGTACCTGTTATACCGCTGTTAACGTAGCTATCTCCAGTCAATGAACTCATGCCGCCAACCGTAACTTCGGATGATCCAGTGAATCCGAATATACTATTGATGTTATTTCCATTTGCTAGTTCTAGATTAACTTGTGATAATGTGCCTGATTTTGTACTGTTAAAAAAGATCCGATCTAACTTCTCATCATAAGTAGCCCTAACCCCCGTCGAGGCTGTTTCATTATTAATTAACGCCACCATTTGAGTAACAGAATCACTAGTTTTAATATTGATTGATTTAGAACCTTTTTCACCTGTAACAACTAGTTGAGTATCGCTGCTTAAATTCAAGCTTCCAAGTGTTTTACCACCGCCAGCCGCTCCAGCCAAATCACCCGATGTTAGTGAAGCTCCTTGAGCAAGTTGGTCAATTTTGATGCTGTGCTGACCTTCGCTCGCTAGTGACGTAGCTGAAACTGTAACCTTATTTTCTTGCGAAGATGTTACTTTTTTTGATAAATAACCTGATTCTAGCTTCATGTCGAAAGCAGCGTCTTTAAGCTCTCGTATTTTGTTATTCATAGTACGATAGTCGTCACGTTTCCATTCAAGCAACTGCTTTTTCTGTATCATCTTATCAAGCGGAATACGTTTTGCCGCCATCAAATCTTTAATGATTAAATCCGTCTCCATACCAGATGCTAATCCACCAACTCGTAGCATTGTGTTCCCTACTTTCTCTTTTTAGATTTTCTATCTCTTTTCATCTATTAAAATGCCAGCCATTTCCCATAGCTTTGCTACAAAATCGAGAGTTTTTTCCGGTGGAATTTCTCGAATAACTTCTCCTGATTCTCGATTCAACACTTTGACTGCTATCATCTTTGTTTGTTCATGTATAGTAAATTCAAGGCTCGTTTGTGTTCCTTGCATCGCTTTAATAGCTCTGTCGATTGCCTTAACTAATTGTTCTTCACTTACTGTAAATTGGTCTCCTCGTAGTTCAGCAGACCTCAAATCATTCAAATTATTAACGGTATACACGGATGATTCTGCTGCATTATTTACAGCATTATTTACAGCATTTTTTACGGGTTCCACAGATTTGTTTGCCGATGCAACACGATCTGTAGATCCACCTCTTCCTGTGACCGATAAATCCATGTTCATCACAAATCAATCCCCCAACGTGTTCTGTTATACTCCATATATCGGATAATTTTTGTCAAATGATTAGCAAATGGTTAAAAACGGGCAAATAAAAAAACCTTAGCATATCCGAAGGATACACTAAGGTTTTTTCGGTTCTATTAACGAAGCAATTGAAGTACGCCTTGTGGCTGTTGGTTAGCTTGTGCAAGCATAGCTTGTGCAGCTTGAGCAAGGATACTGTTTTTCGTTTGTTGCATCATTTCTTTAGCCATATCTACATCGCGGATACGGGATTCAGCAGCAGTCAAGTTCTCAGAAGAAGTTCCCAAGTTGTTAACTGTGTGCTCAAGACGGTTTTGAACTGCACCTAGCTTCGAACGCTCAGCAGAAACGGACTCAAGAGCGTTGTTAACTGCTGTGATTGTAGCTGATGCTTGTTCTCTGTTAGAAACATCTACACCTTTAACTACTAGAGTATCTCCAGCAGCTGGATTTGCTAGGCCAAATGTTGTTGCTAGATCCAATGTGCCTTTTGTAGTATCTGTAAACGTAATAACGCTTGTCGCAAATGTTCCGACTTTCACGTCATCTTTGAATACATCAGAACCTACAAATTTATAAGTACCTGGTGCAAGTTTGTTGTTCGTTTGACCAGCTTCAAGGTTTTTAGTAAGACCAGCTACGCCAGCAGCATTAATTTTAATTGTGTCGCCATCATTTAGTGCTGTAGCTTTTGCAAACGTGTATGTTCCACCACCAGCAGTTGTAGCTACGTTTGTTGCAAGGGAAGCAACGATTTGACCTTTAGCATCAAGAAGATCAGTACCTTTTACAGTGTATGAACCTTCGCCTAGTACTTTACCAGCAGTACCACCAAATACTCCGTCTGCAACTTGTACGCCAGAAGTAAGGTTAAGACTAGCAGAACCCATAGCGTTAATGCCAAGTTTCATTGTTTGGTTTTCGTTAGCACCGATTTGGAAAGTTCCGCTGAATGAGCCATCAACTAGTTTCTTAGTATTGAACTCAGTAGTGTTGGAAATACGATCGATTTCAGTAACTAGTTGGTCAACCTCTTTTTGGATTTCTCCACGGTCAGAATCTGTATTTGTGTCACTTCCTGATTGAACAGCAAGTTCACGCATACGTTGCAAGATGCTGTGTGTTTCATTCAAAGCGCCCTCAGCAGTTTGAATCAAAGAAATACCATCTTGAGCATTTTTGGAAGCCATGTCCAAACCACGGATTTGACCACGCATTTTTTCGGAGATTGCTAGACCAGCTGCATCGTCACCTGCACGGTTGATGCGAAGACCAGAAGACAATTTCTCGATGTTTTTGCTTGTAGCTGCACTGTTAGCACCTAGTTGACGGTGCGTGTTAAGAGCTGCGATATTGTGATTAATAATCATTGTTATTTCCTCCTTGAAATTTTCGGATTTCCGCATCCTTGCGGAAGCAACGATAATAATTCGGCCGTACTATTATCGTGCTAATTTATTTATCGGTTATTTCATTTGATTGTTTATAGTAGTTAGAAAAAATTATTTACCGAACAGCTTAGCAACATCTTCAAGTGATATTGTTCGACTAGCTGCTGCTCGATTTTCCTCTTGAATTGTTGTGTAAATCTCTTTCCGATAAATGCTCACATCCTTGGGAGCACGTATTCCAAGCTTAACATTGTCACCTTCCACACCAAGAACGATAATTTCAACATCATTGCCAATCATGATAGATTCATCAATTTTGCGTGATAGAACAAGCATATCTTTTCACCTCCAAGTTTGTGAAACAACTGCTTCGAAAGCTTCACTCTATATGCGATTAAGCGGAGCACGTGAACTGTAGTTGCGGTCATGCAAAATAAGTTGTTTGCCCACAGCTTTTGTTTTATTAAGCACAATAGGAGCTAATAAATTGATTGTCGATTTCTCGGGATCTGCAGGTATCGTAATGATAGACCATATCTCAACATCGCCCTCATGCATAATACCTAATTCCTCCTTAGTAGAATCCGAGAGCACCCACTCATAATCAGGATAGAATAGAAATGGGCTTGTGACCAATAATGAAAGATCCTTATCGTCAGTAGACTTCATCAGCATCATAGGAATATTATCGCCAACATGTTCGAAATAAAACTTATTAAGATGTTCGAATCCAGGTATTCCTTGATCGAAGTGATACGTAGTTATATTTGCATTCACAGCATAACCTCCTGAAATTAACGATATATAATTTAATTAAAATAAAAACTATAGACATCAAGCGTAACACGCTGACGATCTATAGTTCAAAATGTGATTCTTTCTCATAGAAGTTGGTCAATTTGTGGAGGGATGAATTCCACCTTAGGGTATTGACTCATATAAATCTCTAGCTTGCCTCGTTCATATTCATGAATAGGTTTATTTACTTGAACGTTTATGTTCACCCCGCCACGAGTCGTTTCAATGGAGAGCTCGCCCGGAGTATAGGTAATATCAATATTGTCAAAAGAGGCTTCCCCTACAAAATCAAACTCTGGGAAGGTACGCTTCCAATCACGTGCCATCTCTGCAATCGGATTTCCGCCTAAATGAATCGCAGCCATCTGATCACCTTTTTCTACAATACGAGCTAATCCTTGTAGGGCAATACTTGACGCCGCAGAATAAATTCTACTCATCGTCTCCAAACTATTGCCCATTGCCAATGCATCCCACATTCGATCTTGATTAATGTCTAATCTGCCCTGAGTTGTTTGGAATTGCTGCACCGCTTCGACTTGCTCCATATCTACAGTCGCTTTTGGCTGTTCAATATGCTGCTTTCCAATATCCGCATCTATAAATAAAGACGCGTGTTGTTGACGAATTCCAATCTGAGGTATTTGCATTGGAGCCTCCTATCTCAAGAAGTCAACCAAACTTGGACGTATAAGCTGGGCACCTACGGAAAGAGAAGCTTGATATACATTTTCTTCTGTCTTCATGTTCGTAATAACTTCGGACATATTTGCATCTTCCGTTTTTGCCTGAACCGTTTGGAGATTAATGCCGATGTCCTCTAAACGATTTTGTACAATGTCGACACGATTAACTTTGGCACCAACTTCTGCTCGCTTCGTAAGCATCGTATTCATACGTGTATCAACCTGCCCAATAAGGGAAGAAATACCTTTTTGATCGCCTGCTGCTAACATATCATGCGCGCGTTGCAGAAGTGCAAATACGTTAGTACTTGCATCTATCTCCGCTTGTGTTGCCGTTGGAGATAGCGCATCACCGAATACTTCATTGCCTGTAATGTTAATACCGAGCTTCATGCCAGCAGATAGTTCATATTTAATGCTGCCATTGTCAGAAGCTACTTGAAACGCTTTTAGAAGTGGAGGATTGGCACCTGGATTAGGCGTTCCCTCAACTCCCATTGTTGGATAAGGCTTATCACCCGTTAGTTCGCCGTTAAATACTTGTTTACCGTTAAACTGACTGTTCCCGATTTCCACCATTTGATTGTATAGCTGGGAAACTTCCACTTTAATCGCGTCCATGCTCGTCTGTTCATATGTACCATTTGCACCTTTTACCATCAGCTCTCTAAACCGCTGCATAATTTCCCCGGCTTGTCCGATCGAAGTATCTGTATACTCCAGCATGGACATCGCGGAGCTTACATTTTCCGTATATTGATCGTTAGCATCGAGCTCACTACGATAACGTAGTGCAAACGTGATACCAACAGGATCGTCTGATGGTTTGTTAATCTTCATGCCTGTTGAAAGTTGGTTCTGTAAATTGTTCATACGTCCCATATTGTTAGATATATTACGCAGAAGCTGCGTATTCATCATCGATTGCGTTACACGAAACGACATCATCTATTCCCCCAATGCTTAAAGTTAGATTCCTACTCGTCCCATACCATTAATAACTCTGTCTAACGTCTCATCGATCATCGTCATGTTACGAGCGGCTGCATTATAAGCATGTTGGAACCTGATCATATTGGACATTTCTTCGTCCAGCGATACGCCACTAACGGATTGTCTACGCGAATTCACTTGATCAACAACAATTTGTTGATTCGTTTGCATCCGTGTCGCTTCAGCAGCTTGTACACCAAGCTGACCTACAACGGAACGGAAATATGCGTCGACAGTATTTTTGCTCTCGCCTGTTCCAGGGTCAAAGTCGAACCTTGCATCCCTCATCTGCGAGAATAGAACAGCTAGTGTATTGTTACCATTCACAACTGTTTCAGATCCATCCGCGTTTTGGGTGATACGCATAGAAGTAGATATAAGATTTGAATTAGCTGCAATCGCTGGGTTAAGCCTAATACTTCCCGCTGTCAATCCGGCAGTTCCACCTGCACTATCCGTGAAGAACGGTAGTCCACCTTGTTCGCCAGCAATGTTATAACCAAGCTGATGAAGACCATTTAAACCTTTTACAGTTACGGTTGTATCCTCAGTCAAAGTCCGATTCGCGCCACTATACGTAACTCCATTGAGCACTGTACCATCCGGCAATACCGATCCTTTAGGTAAAGTTACTTCAAATTCACCATTAGCCATCGTGTCGACTAGTTTATCTAGTTCTTTAATATAACCATCTACAAAACGATCTCTAGCATGTATCGTTCCGTAAATCGTTCCGCTCGTTAATTCACCAGAAGCAACAACACCCTCAATCGTGGCAGCATCTATTTCCGTGCGATTTCCACCTTCCACGAGCTGGATACCACCCATATTGATGTTATAGCCCATCCCCGTCTCTACAACACGTATATCAACGAGTCCTGACAACTGATCTGTCAATAGATCACGTTGATCGCGCAAATCGTTCGCATGGTCGCCCAGCCCTTCAATTCTGCGAATCTCTTCGTTCAACTGAGCAATATTATTTGTTAGTGAATTAACTGTTTTAACGTTGATATCTACATTTTCGGTAAGATCAGACTTTAGGTCCGTTAATTGTTTAGCCGTATAATTGAAAGCATCCACCATAGCCATCGTCTGCTCCATAACGACTTTACGTCCGTCTGCATTCTCTGGATTTTTACTGAGGTCCGACCATGAGTTCCAAAAGTTCGAGATTACCGTTCTGAACCCTGTATCGCTAGGCTCATTAACAATACCTTCAAGCTTCGACAAAGTATCTAGTTGCACGGAGAAGTTTCCATGCGATTTATTTTCATTACGGAATTGATTATCTAGAAAACGCTCGCGGATACGTGTAATAGAGTTCGCCTCTACACCCGTTCCGAGCTGACCTGCAGCTGCCGATTTCGAGTAGCCAATCGCATCAATTGGTCTCGTAGCCTGCATATTCACTACTTGTCTGGAATATCCAACGGTATTTGCATTTGCGATATTGTGGCCCGTAGTATTTAGAGCAGATTGTGTTGTGAACAAACTCCGCCTTGCCGTTTCGAGTCCATGAAAAGTTGATGCCATCGAATATCCCTCTCTTCTTACAATTTCAAATTAACTCTGCCACTGCGATTCTGAACCATGCCCTGCACCGCTTTATGATAAGTCACTTCTTCATCTTCCGGTCCAAGCAACAAATCTTGTGTGAAGTGCAAATATTCTAGTGTCATCTTAACTAGCTGTTGGTTAAAATCATTCAGATCCTGCAGCTCAGCTATAACCGCTCGTAAATCGTTCCATGCGATATGAAGCTGACGTTTCTCTTCTGCTTGATAAACAACTTGGATCAGCTTCTCCATCTTAAAAGAGCGCTGATTGCTAGCTACCTTCTGCGATAGCATATATTTGCCTACCAAAAAAGCACGATTTTTCTCGTGCTCTATTATCCGATCAAGGCACCGCTTCTCTTTCGTAGCGATGTAAGATAGCCCATCAATATTATTGTTCGATATCGCATCTGTCTTCGCTTTGCCATATTCGATAAGCTGGCGATGCTCATGAATTAATTCCTGCAGCAATATCAAAATTTTCTCGATGTTCTCATTCACCGGACATCTACTCCTTTAAATACGGTAGAAGCTTCTCTGCTATCTTGCCCGCTTCCACGTGATACGTGCCGGAAGTAACGGACTGCTTAAGTTCATTAATACGCTCGTTCCGCTCCGCATTACCTAGCTTACTTGTCGTTAGCATCTCTTTTGCTGCGGCTGAGATTTGCACTTCGTCTTTCTGACGAGCTTTCTTAACTTCATCCCCACGATATTCCGCTTGCTTCTGATAAGGATTAACTCCGCCGATCCGATTTGTTTCGTTTATTTTCAATTTATCCACCTCATTATTTACAAGAACTAAAAAAGCCGATTACCTTTACAAGTATTATCGGCTCTAGTCAAGTTTTATTTAATAGTATCTTACATTTATCTGTCCTTATACCCGCTTAGACCTTTATAAGCAGCTTTAGTAGCGGTCAGCTTTTCTGCTTCTTCCACTTTTTTAGCTGCATTTTGGAGCATCTGTGTTTTATCTTTTAATAACCTTAGACGGCAGGTCTCACATATATGACTCTCTCGAATTGGGATTCCACAAGATTCACACGCATAGGACATATTAGGAGCATTCACCATCGAAATGCGGCCCTCACGAATGAATTTCGTAATCTGCTTAATTGAAACTCCCGTTTGGTCCGAAAGCTCACTAATGATAGCACCTTTATACTTCCTCAAATAATCAGCACAAATCTGATATTCATTATCGATTTCCCGTATACATACCGGGCATACATCTCTAAAATTTTTGGCAAATAACTTGCCGCAGCGAGGACAATTATCTAAATTCATCGCTTCTGGCCCTCCTCGTATCCGAATAAACTATAACTATATACAGTTTAACGGATATCTGAACTATTTTCATTAGGGAAATTGGCTGATAAGAGTAACAATTCACATTTTATGACTAAAAAGATGGTTCAGGATCTAGCCCACGTTAGCACATAGATGTCGAACTTTTCACCCTCGTGCTCTTTTATAACATTTGCACAGGCTTCTACTGTACTTCCTGTCGTATAAATATCATCTATTAATAGGATACGAAGTCTTCTATTTAAAGTGCCTTGAAGATCAGCCCTTCGAACTAGCTCCTCTAATTGCCCTCTATTTAATGAAAAAAGTTGTTGAGCATCTCTTAACCTTTCCGAGCGTGTCTTAAAGCTCATCTTCTCGGTATGACGCTCTCGTAACAGCAATTGATATAAAGGAATACGAAATGTTGTAGCAAGAGATTCCGCCAGTTGCTCTGCCTGATTGAATCCGCGCTCTTGCGCTCGTTCGTTACTAATAGGTACGTAAGTTATCGCATCCCAACATATATTTTCTTTAGACGACACTAAACTACTTTTTATTTGCTCCATCCAACCCTTCTTCCTTGTTTTTGAAAAAGACTCCCTATCCTTCGTTACGTGCTTACTTTGAGTTAGAACCTCCTTAGTTAATCGCAGTAATACTGGAACTAGCATTGCGGTAAGAATAGGTCCGAGACGTTCGTTGCCTCTATATTTGTAGAGAGCCAGCCATTCCCGCATCGAGGAGCTATATGTCACCGCACTCCGGTTTAATAGGAAAGGTCGCTCCTTACGTCGCAAGCAGTCGTCACATTGCACACTTCTCCCGCAGTATGAACAAATAATACGACTTAACCAAGGAATAGATGAGTAACACTCGCCACACAGAGAACGATGAAGAATAGCCATTTCTCTAGTTTCCTGTTCTCTTCTCGTTTTATTTGACGCCATACCTTTACCGCATATTGTACAGTTGCTAGATTGAGGCACCATGAAATCGACTGAACGACTCGCAAGCGATCCAACATGCGTAATAAACACCATTAATTTACTTATGATCCTCATCAACTGGATACCTCATTACGCGAAGCATCACTCAGATATCCTTGCTTTCTAGCGATTCGATTCATAGCTCGAATATGGTGAATGGCCCTCATTTGTGACTGACTACGTTCCTTTGCGCAAAAATAAACATGTCCATGCGGATCACTTGCAGATCGACCTGCTCTCCCAGCCATCTGAACAAGGGATGCCTCATCAAACAGCCCTCCATCAGCATCCAAAATAAAAACATCGCTTTTTGGAATCGTTACACCTCTCTCCAAAATCGTAGTCGTGACCAGTATGCGAATTTTGCTCGCTCGAAAGTCGCTCACTTTCTGTGCTCGTTCTGGGTCCTTGGATGAAGTCGCTGCGACGGCGGCACATTGCAGCCTTATTCGAATAAGAGCAGCAAGATGATCAACAAGTGCTATTCGTTGTACAAACACAAATAGTTGTGCTCCTCTGCCAAGCGATTTCCGAAGTGCTTGAACCAATCCAATCGGTAGTTTATTGTTATCCAACATCTGCTTCACTGACATTGTTTGAACAATTTTTGGTACGGGTAGCGGATGACGATGAAAACGAACTGGCACACGAGCATGTGCAAGTTCGCCCCGCTTCGCAGCCAATTGAAGAATGCGTGGTGGAGTGGCCGACAATAACAATCTTGGTGCACCTCGCTTGCAACTTTTATCTGCAGCGTAGTGGAGCATCGGGTCACCGTGGTATGGATACGCATCGATTTCATCAATAATGACTAGATCAAAAGCTTCGTGAAACCGGAACAGCTGATGTGTCGTCGATAATGTAATATGCCCTCGCTCCCAGCGCTGTTCACTTCCTCCATACAACGTAACAACAGTTGCTTCTGAAAACGCACGACGAATGCGAGGATCAAGCTCAATAACAACATCACGTCTAGGCGAAGCAATAAGTACATGCCCACCCCTGCTTATAACAGCATCAATGAGCGGAAAAATCATCTCCGTTTTCCCCGCTCCCGTAACCGCCCATAACAAAAAGTTTTGTATATCTGACCTTCGATCAAACTGCCCCTCTTTACTTCTATAACGAGAAAAGATATCACCAAATAGCTTAGTTGCTCCGTGCCAAAGCTCTTTCCCTCCTGAAGTAATTACATGAAGTGCACGATTCTTCATTTGACTAATGAAGGTACCTTTGTCGAAATATTCTTTATGCCACAGCACATTTTGTCTTTTCTTGCACGTCCGCATTAGCTTACGCACGTGCTTGCTCACTTCACGCTGGACGTATTGATGAACGTCAGCTGGTACCTGACAAAGCTCCTTACTAACATGTCTGCTTATACCTTTTGTTTTTACTCGTTCCATAACTCCACTTAAAAGTTGTGTCCCTTCTACAAACCGAAGTGCCTCAGCCGCAGCCGAATGCTGGGCTGGGCTAAGCCCCCATTTCCCTAATCTCTCGTTAATCGAATAAGGGGTTTCTATCAAACCACTTCCTGAGCTCATCTTATTGGACGACAACGGGTTGTTGTAGAGCCCGCGAATAAGTAACTCACATTCGCGGCTCCTCCCCATCGTCAAGCAAGCTTCGCAATAGGCACACATCCGCCCGCACGCCGCACAGCGCGTGCGGCGC
This sequence comes from Paenibacillus sp. GSMTC-2017, assembly GCF_016019935.1. GTDB lineage: Bacteria > Bacillota > Bacilli > Paenibacillales > Paenibacillaceae > Pristimantibacillus. Next base: position 150,735 of record NZ_JAECMT010000007.1, on the reverse strand, counting down.
ATATAAGCTTCCCCGCTGCCGCACCGCAGGCAGCGGCACCGAACACGAGCGTTCGCTCGCCCGCCCCAATCGGCGGTGATCGCTCCGCTTAGGCGCACGTGCCCGAGCAGCGAAGCTAGCTGGAACACTTCGTTCCAGCTCCCTTCTGCGCCGGGCACGGATGCGCCCTCAAGCAGGGCGCGCGCTTCGCCGCTAAGCAGCGCGCGCCCCTGTAAGAGCTCTGCGGCAATTTTAGCCTTTGCCGCAAGCAATCCTACGCTGATTCTACCCTCAGATTCAGACTTTACGGCTTCAGCTCCATTCCCCCTATTACCTCGATCGCTATTGTGTTCCCACCACTCCGCATTAAGGAATGCTTCATCGAAGTTTAAATGCTCAACTCTCCTTTTATTCCCCCACTTTTTTTGAGATCTCTGCATTTTAGTAGAATCAAATTGCCCCTTTTCCACAAGAGAACTAGCCTCCATTTGCTTAAGCTTAAACCGTTCAATCGCCTTCGCCAGCTCAACTAGCGTCTTCTCCGCTTCCAGGCGATCCATTGCCTCGTCACCGCGACCATATCTGTTATCTATTACGATATTATTTACACTCTTTGTACGTTTATTTTGATCATCGTTACCATTCCATTCTTTCTTGTTCCACATCTCAGCGATTCCTTGTGCGTGACCAAGAGGCAACATTTCCTTCCACAACCATGCCATATCTGCAGTTTCATCCATTCTTTCTTCGCCGAACCAATACAAATAATCAACCGCCGGTTGAATAGTTAGTATCGCCTTCCACCATCCACTATGTTTAATCACATACACTTGTCCCTTCATCCGTCCCGCACCTCCTCGCGAAATAAAAAAAAGCGCACCCGACGATGCCGAATATCGGCAAAATCGAGTGCGCTTCACTCTTTGTAAAGATATGGATAAATTATATGCTAAAATGGCATCTTCGACAAGTCATTTGGATTTTGCAAATCTACCAATACAGCGTGTTCTGCTTCCGAAACAATTCCTTCGGCCTGTAACATCCATAACATTTGAAGAGTAATTCCATCCAATTGGGAGCGCTTACCGCACTGAGGTTCCGAATGATCCATTGAATGATCCTTCTGAACGTGAATATGAACCTCTTTTCCACTCCGTCTCATACGTTCCACAATTGCTTTTGTTTCTTCTGTTACGCCTTGATCCAAAACCGTTAACCGAATATCCTTCCCAATTAACCTTGAGAAAGAAAATAATGATCTTAAGTACCATTCCATATTTTTTTGTCCTTTATCTGCAATCAGCACATAATGGTTACTCGCGCGTCTGCGCCCCCGTCCAATCCAGAAAGCCAGATGCACCAGCAACGCTGCGAGCGTGTAACAACCCATGATCAGCAACAGAAGCTCCAACATTTCGGCCACCTCCTCTTTGGATCACTATATGCCGTTTCTAGCCTATCGGTTACGGCATTCGAGGACAAGGCGGTTTTTATATGCATAAGCTCTTACGAATCGACAAAAATACACCCTTGTTGAATTGATAATATATGCTATTCTTTTTGTACATCTTCAATCATATATACAATATGATGACCTATACATACAAAGAAAGGATGAATCCCTTAACAGCGATCTAGTTAAAAATGTATAAAACAATAAAAGGAGAGTGAATGGATGAACAAGTTTAAGAAACAGCTGCTATACCCATTAATGACGCTGTTATTATTGACTCTTCCTCTTAACTCGTTAGTTTTCGCAGAAGGTCTAAACGAGGAAACTCCTACCGCTGTCTCAGCTACACCAGCCGTCGTCTGTGAGCAATACTCAAAGCATGCCCATAAGGTGGAGCAACAAGATACTTCTACACCGTTTATTAAGATCAATGGTGATGGCACTGCAACTGCGAAGTTTAAAACGAAAATCGATTGTGTAGAAGTCAGCTTCTCCGTTTATACTTATGAAGGTACGCCTGAGCCTTATGAAAATCAGATTCATTATAGCGGAGCGACTATAAAAGTAGATGCAGCAGGCAGTGCAGAACTAACGATTGATCTTCCTCGCTGCGGACTCGCCCAACTAGATTTGTATGCTGGTCCTCCGCAACTCGAGTTAAACCCTGGGTATGGACATGATCATCTTACCTTGATCAACTTCTTGTTATATAAAGGAGGCATTTGTCCAACGCCAACACCTACTGAGACTACTACACCGACACCAACGCCAACACCTACTGAGACTACTACACCGACGCCAACGCCAACACCTACCGAGACTACTACACCGACGCCAACACCAACACCTACTGAGACTACTACACCGACGCCAACGCCAACACCTACTGAGACTACTACACCGACGCCAACACCAACACCTACTGAGACTACTACACCGACTACAACACCAACACCTACTGTGACTACTACACCGACTACAACACCAACACCTACTGTGACTACTACACCACCGCCAACTGGTGATACTACACCATGGCCATCGCCGCCTAGTAGTCCAACACCATCGCCGACACCAACACAAACATCTACACCACTACCATCACCTACACCATCGACTATCATACCGCCGATTTTACCCGATCCTGTGACTCCTTCACCTGTACCATCGCCAACTATAGAGCCTTCACCTTCTCCAAGTGCTTCGGAAGCTCCGATCATTGTAGAAGAAGAACAGCTACCTAAGGGTGAAGAAGAGACTCCAAAGGAAGAAGAACCTGAAGTCATCGTAGATGAAACGACAGAGGAAAATATCCCTCCAGTAGATACCTTACCGAAGACGGGAGAAAACAGTCCCATCCCGTACTACTTATTAGGTTCATTTATTGTAGCATCCGGCTTTATAACTCTTAAGAAACGTCGTCGTAATGAAAGCTAATAGAAAAACATAAATAGAGGCAGTCTCCCAGGGTCTAAATGACCCCAAGAGATTGCCTCTATTGTTATAATTATAACGTTACCCAACCGAATTTTATGGAGCTGATAACCGCTTGTGTTCGATCGTCAACTTCCATCTTTTGCAAAATGCTGCTTACGTGGTTTTTGACCGTTTTTTCACTTATAAACAAGTATTCGCCAATCATCTTGTTACTCTTGCCCTCGGCCATGAGCCGTAGTACTTCTGCTTCACGTCTTGTTAGCGGGCTCTCGTTTGTTGCAATGTATTTCACTCCAGGTTCCTTCGTAGCTGCCGCTCCCGAAGTAACACCCATCTCATCAAGATAGGTCATCCGGCGTAGTTGATTAATCAACTTACCCGTTACCTTAGGATGAATATAAGAATGTCCTTGGTGTACAGAACGAATAGCATTGATTAAAGCTTCAGCTTCCATATCTTTAAGCAAGTAGCCGGTCGCCCCTTTACGAAGCGTCTCAAACACATAGCTCTCGTCATCATGAATGGATAAGATAATAACCTTTACATCAGGGAACATACCCTTTAACCGTTCTGTCGTAACAACGCCAGTCTCAATCGGCATGTTAATATCCATCAATACGATTTCAGGCATCGTATGATTACAGAACTCAAGCACTTGAATGCCATCACCGCACTCACCGATCACTTCAATATCGTCTTCCATATTTAGAATGCGCTTTAATCCTTCACGGAAAAGCTGGTGGTCGTCAGCCAAAAGAATTTTGATCTTTCCTGAAGTGCTAGCCGATATCTGGTTCATTACTCTCATTCTCCTTTCTATGTTCGGAAGTCGTTGGAATATCTATTACAATCTTCGTTCCTTGTCCTATTTTTGAGTCTATATCCATCCTTCCTTCGATTAACTCCACTCGTTCTCTCATACCAACCAAGCCAAAGTGAGAGTTTCGGCTCGTCGGCTTACCAACCGATCCAACCATAAATCCAACACCGTTATCTTGAATTGTTAGTGAAATAACTTGCTGTTTGTAGTTAATCTCAAGTGATACGTATGAAGCGTTAGCATGTTTGAGCACGTTTGAAAATGCCTCTTGAACCATGCGGTAAATAGCCGCTTCCATGGCTGAAGGCATTCTAATTTCTTTACCAGTCAAATCAAACTTCGTTCGAATTCTTGACTTCTCCTCGAAGTCTTGTGCGAACTTTCTTAGTGCAGGAACAAGACCCAAATCATCCAGTGCCATCGGTCTTAGATTAAAAATAATTTTGCGAATCTCTTCAAGACCGGATCGCACCTGACTCTTCAGATCTACGAGCTCACCTTGTACCAATTCGAACTGCTGCTTAATAATCATTCGCTCAGCGATTTCAGTACGTAACACAATATTTGCGAGTGACTGTGCAGGCCCATCATGGATCTCACGAGCTATACGTTTACGTTCTTCTTCTTGTGCCAATATTATTTTCAAACCCAGAAGTTGTCTGGTCTTCGCTGATTCGATAATACGTGTTACCTGATTCAAATCCCCAGATAAATATTGGAGCACAACATTGATTTGAGAACCGATCATTTCTGCGCGCTCAATAGACTTTTCTACATTCCGAACGCGCTTCTGCAGATCATCACGACGAGATTTCAAATAATTTTCTTTCTCGCGATAAACCATCAGATCAAGCTGGATCTGAGTTGCTTTTTCATATGCGGATTTAATATCCTCTTCTTTATAACGCACAAAGTCACGACTGACCTCAGTCAGTCGCATACGTGCACGCCGGTATTCTTGCTCTAATTGGTCCACCTTATCGATGGTTCGCACGGTTTCTTGAAGCACCTGTTCTAACTCTTGCTCCAGAGCCTCAAGCTCCGTACGCGCCGATTCACAAATTTCATAGATTTGATATTTGCTATCTTCCATGACTTGTATGGCGTTAGTAATGACTCTATTTATATCGACTGTCAGGTGGTTCACTACGGTTTGGCACTCCTTCATAAAAAAGGATACTACACTCTATCATACCACACTTTTACCATATCCCGTAAAGTTTAATCTATCGTAATCTTTTTAAGTTTCTCTTCATATCCGACTTTGAAACCTAACTTCTCTGTAAACAAGCGTACCGGAATAAGTGTCCTACCATTACGTGTGAATGGGGCCACATTTGATGTATATCGAACGCCATTAAGCAGATATTCCTTCTTGCCTATTGTCATCTCGATCATTTGATTGCCTCTAAGAACCGTTACTCTTCTCGTCTTATCATCATACTCCACTTTAGCACCCATAGCCTCGGACACGAAGCGAAGCGGTACGTAGGTTGATCCATTTTGAATCAAAGGGGCAGCTTCTAATTTTATCGGATTCCCATTAACTGTTGCCTTTGTATTTCCAACGTTCATAACGATTGAAGCTCTTGTTGGCTCACTTACTTCAGCTGCTGTACGTAACATAATATTATCAATTGCAAGCGATCCAGAAGTTGCCTTCAATTCACTTCCTTTATCAATCGTGACAACGTAAATTCGTTTTAGCTTTGCTGGGAAAGCCATTTCTGAAGCAGCTAAATCGATCTTAACATTTTTCCATCCATTCCAATTAAGTTCCTTCGCGACATCGAGCAAATGTGCTTTACCTTTCGCGTCAACGAATTCAGCACGAACCCAGTTCTTACTATTGTCGCTGTAAACGTCCATTGTCATAGATGTTGGTGTACCCGCGATTGTTCGCCCTTCTGGACTTAACATTGCATAGACCGCTCTTGTACCCGTACCGCCCGAGAAATCATAGTTGATTTGAAGCGCACGACTGCTCTTCTGCTCAGGCAAGTCACTAACGAGCTTCACGGACCCTTTTGTCGTATCCGCTGGCGTTACTTGCGTCGTTATCGCATAACGCGATACTTCAAAGTCCTCAACCGATACTGCTTGTTCACCTTTTACAAATGGAACCATCGTTCCGTACCCATCATAACGAGCTATTGCATAACCAGTAGTAGTGTTGTCTTCTACCGTATCCACAACAACCGCGCCATTTTTATACGAACCGCTGAACCCTACAAACTCCCAAGTTAAAGCATCACCTGTCATATTAAACGTCCGCCCATTCTTAAGCTTAATTGTAACAGGAACATTTAAAGTTGACCCTTTAGTGAGCATACCTGCAGAATTATTGATCTTCATAGACGCAATCTGTTCTTGCCCTATTACTTCTACGTCGTATTGTGACTGGATTTCACCGGAACTAACTGTAATCTTAGTTTTTCCGATTTTGGATGCCGTAAACACATTGTCTTGGAAACTTCCAACATCGCTTGAGTTGCTCCATTTCAGCGTAGTAGGGTCAACCGTAATCGGATTGTAATAGGTATCATAACCTTTTACCGAAAACTGCGCCGTTCCTCCCAGTAACATCACGTTTGAGCCACCCACAATCATTCCTTGCAGCGATCCTTGAGGAGCAGTAGTAAATACACCTATCCCGTTGGATACGCTTCGTTGCGAGCTCTCCTGCGTCTGATGGGACAATTGAATGGACGTGCCGCCGAGCGGCCGCTCCGTCATCGTGGTGGAACCCCCACCATCTAGATTAACTCCTTTATGAACACCAAGTTGTACCATAACATCTTGTAACTCTTTCAGACTTAGACCAGTATTGCTTCCGGCTTTCTCGCTAGTTATCATATATACTTTCGTTCCATCAGCTGAATAACCAACAGCAGAACGCGAAGTGTAGGATGAACCACTCACACCTTTTATATCTCTTGAAAAAGGAGATGCCGCACCATTTTCAACAAGCAGTGTGTGACCACCTACTAACATTTGAAGGGAAGCAGGATCTATTGGGGTTTTATTCGTTTGTGAAACAAGTGAATAAATAGATGTTGCCGCTTGTCCAATCTGCATATTATCTTTAATAAATGTTGCCGCTTTACCATGCGCACGTAAAATGTATCCATTTTCCGGAATTTCCCCTTGGATCGCCGTGTCGTATGTAATTTGTTCGATTATCCCATCCCGCACCAATACTTCAGTGGGTTTCGTCGACGAATTCTTCGGCCGTTCAGCACCGCCCCAAGCACGAGTATAAATAAACATTTTGTCCACGTGACTGTAAGTGACACCTGCTACCTCAGGGTAATAGGTCGACTGGTTTACGCCCTCTAACGGAAATACTTGTCCATTCTCAGCTGTTACTGTTCCAGAGAATTCAAACGCATCAATGATTGGCTTACGATCGCTTGTAACTGCGAACGCATACATCCCTTTCAGTCTGGAAGGACTGGATACTAAAGTACCGCTCGTCACTTGCGCTCCGAGTGGCGCCCCTTCGTTAGTCATGACAAATACATCACCATTGATGCCAGCAACTGCTCCGCTTTCCTTCGTCATATTCAATATATTGTTCCGTTGTCCAACACTGTTGTTTTTTCCGCTCATTGCATTCAATGAAACATGGGGATTCGTTAAATCTACCTCAATGACATGAACATCAGTTTGAACGGATTTATTTTTCCTTGTCGTGTGCCAAACATAATCAAGTCTCTTAGCACCAGATGTTATGATAGATTGTTGCTTCAGCTTCAAAACAGGCGCTGTCGAAGCATCTGCTTGTGATACTATGTATGATTGCCAACTCCCCGGCATTATCGTTGACACTGGCTGTACAAGCAAAACACCACTTATTGCAATAACGATCACTCGTCTCCCTAACCTACTCTTCTGTTGATCGCTCATGTTAGTAACCTTGCGCATTATTTTTGCAACTCTCCCATCTCTATGTATCTACTTAATATAGACTACTAGAATACGAGAAAAGTTACGTTAATAAAAGACTACTATCACTATTTCGTTTTTGAAAAAATTTTCCTATGCACAAAAACAAGCCCCTTTGCTCTTAATAAGGCAAAGGGGCTTGCTATTTTTACATATCAACTATTTTGTTATAAGTTCAGCCTTTTCTAGCAATCGCATAATCATGACTGTACCTTCTGCTCTGGTAGCATTGGCAGTCGGGCTTAACTTTGTAGGGCTCTTACCAGTCAGAATTCCTAAGTAGATAGCTTCTGCTACATTCATTTTAGCATATGCACCGATCTCTTTACGATCTGTAAACTTCTCCACATAGGAATCAGATGAACTCGGTAAATGTACAGTTAACCCCGCAACTTTCGCAGCACGCATAATCATTGCCGCCATGTCTTGTCTTGTAATATTGCTATCAGGCTTGAATGTATTGCCACTCATTCCGTTAACGATACCCGCAGCTGCAGCTGCTCCAATATAAGCACCCATCACCGTATCTGCATTCACATCTGTGAATTTAGCAGCAGTCGTTCGGTCTCCCGACAGCCCTAGTCCTTTCGCAATATAAGTAGCAAACTCACCTCGCGTAATGGACTTGTTTGGTTCAAACTTCGATGTTGTATGTCCTTCAACGATAAATTTACGCGCCATCAAATGAACTGTACTAGCTGACCAGTGATTGCTCAGGTCCGTAAACGATGCCGTATTTTTTATAAGTGCGTATGCACTGTTTCCCTTGCGCTTAAAAGTAGCTTTTGTTACACCGTTTTCTGTCTTAAACGTAGTCGGAACATAGGATATAGCTCCCGTTATAGGATCTAGCCATACCGCTGCTGTTTGACTCGTGTCGACACTACCTGTCGTCTTCAATGTACGTGAAATGTAACCGCTAAAAGTTTCTACCTTCTGTTTGCTGAGCCCATTAACAACCATCAGTTCATAATTAAGCGCTCCTGCAACGATTGTAGCTCCAGTACTGTTTAGCGCTGTAATCAGCGGATTAGTTAATGTAGATGCACCTTGATCTATTGCGATCAGAAGATGATTGGACATGTTGCTTCCTCCACCTAGTCTAGCAAGGGTAGTGAAGTCGAGTGATCGCAGTGGCAACTCATAGGTAGCAGTGCCGTGCTGCACCGCAAATGTCACATCACTCGAACTTTTAAGAGCTAGCTCCAGTGCGATTACTGGAATAGCTACAAGAGCTGCTCGCTCAAGATCAGGCACTTTGAACACTATACGCGGACTTGTAATCCCAGCATCTTTGCTAAGTGTAATAGCAGCTAAAAACTTATCACTTTGTACCGTGTAACGATTTGTTTGAACGCCTGCTGGAGAAGTATCAGACGTCAACATAGAAGCACTCGTTTTAATTGTTACGCCCCCGCCGTCAGCGGCCTCATAATCTCCAGTTAAACTATCTGCAAACGATGTATCATTAACGACAGCTGCGTTGGAGAATGCCGTTACTGGTTGTCCCGTCATAGATTTGAGCCCGCTTGTGTTGTTTAAAAACGAAATATCCGTCTGCTCGCCTGCCTTAACGGGAGAACTAAGTGTAAGGATTATAGTATTGCCCGCAACTTGTGCATTTGACACTGTACGATACGTTTGTTTGACTCGTACGAGAAATGAATTTGCTGCAAGCGAAACCTTTGGATCGAGATACGCACTAAATGTGATAGTTAGTATATTGCCCTTAACAATTGCACTTTGCATCGTTGCTGCACCACCAAAACCAAATCCATTAGTAGCGGTAACTTGTGAATAAGATGTAGCTGCATTACCGCTGTTATCCTTAATCGTATTCCAGTTTGCAACGTAGGATACTCTAATTACTTGACCTGTCGAAATAGATGAGTTAAGAGTTAAATTTACACTATCGCCCGATATAGCTACATTGTTAATCGTTAGTACTTGGCTGTCCGCCATAACAGTAAATTGATAGATCCCCGGACTGGACGCTTGATTTAGAACTTCATTGTATTTAATCGTTACGATATTACTTACAGCTGTAATATATTGAAGGGCTGGTGCTTTTGTATCTACTCCACTACCTCCGCTGCCTGCACTTCCATTTGGATCATAATTACTAAATGCATTAACTTGATTTCCTGACATGCCGTACAGCGGATAATTGCCCGCTGAATATGCGACCCGTACTGTTTGTCCACTTGGGATTGATCCGCTAAGAGTCAACTGAACTGTACTCCCATTATGCCACAATGAGGTAGTACTATAATTTGACCCGCCAACGGTAACTGTGAACTGTGTATATGCATAAGGACTTACTGACATTAAACTTTCACTAAAATTAAGCACCACATTGTTCCCTGATGCAGATCCACTTGATACAACAGGACTTGTGGTCGTGTAGCCATTAGCTATGTTTATTTTAGATAAAGTTGCAGCTTGATTACCTGTAATGTCCTGTACAAGTCCAACTGCTGGTTTCGTATACGATAGCTCGACCTTCTGATTAGCTCCTACAGTACTAGATAGTGTTAGATGCACTACATTGCCTTCTATTTTCACATCCGTTACAGATCGCGGTACGCCCGCTACCGTAACATAATAACTTGCAGGAGTTGGTTTCAACCATGGATTTAATGGCTCATTATAAATGAGTTTAATAACAGAACCACTAACTTCTGACTTTGACACCGTTGGTGCAGTAGTGTCTCCTCCTTTAGTCAAGAAAGTCCATTGAAATTGATTTAATATTCCTATGAATGCATTACCCACTAGATCGGTTATTGCACCTTCATCGATATTAATATAATAGTTGATGTTCGCTGTTAGTGGCGTTCTCGGTTGAATCAAAATTTGTTTATTATTATTTGGATCAACATAGAAATTAGCTGACACTGTAGCACCTGTATTTGTAGGAATGAATTTGATTATCTTCGCTACATCAGCGCCTCTCATGATCGGTTTATTGAAGCTTATAGAAAATGTAGCATTTACATCAATTGCAGTCGCTCCACTTGCTGGATATATCGTGTCCAGTGTTGGACGAACGCCATCTTGTGTAATCGTAAACTCCCACCCAGATGCCCCAGATAAACCCGCAAAAAAGTTGCCTGCTCCATCTCGAATCGCACGATTTCCTATCGTGACGTAATACTTTGTGTTGTTAATAAAAGACTTAGCAGGATCTATAGCAGATATATGGCTTGTTGCATCGATTGTGATCTGTTTTGTACCGCCGCCTTTAACGCGTGCGGAAGTAATCGGAATCGATCGGAACAATGTTCCTCCGATAGATTGTCTTATTTCAATATTGCCACTGTTCGGATAAACTTCTTCATTAAAAGTCAATGTAAGCGGAGTAGTTAAACTAACATTTGAGCCGTTTCTCTCTGGCATTAAAGCCGTAAATGTGGGAGCACTAGTGTCGTCACCATAGCCAGTACTGAAATTCCAGATTGTTGCTGCTGATATTCCATAAAACCATTGATGCGCATTAGGAGCAGGCTGAGAGAAGGCACCCGACTCTATGATGACATAATATGCTGTGTTCGCAGATAGATTCGCTTTAAGATTAATAGTTACTGTTCTAGCGTTATTGTTAATAGAAATACGTGTCGTATCTGTCGCTTCTATACGTTCCACAGAGCCATTATCGCTAACACGTCTAATATCTACATACTTTCCAGCGTTTGCTTGCACGGGTTGATCAAAAGTAATCGCTAGATCAGTCCCAACAGGTACAAGTGTTGCATCATCTGCTGGAAAGAAAGGTGAATTCGCCAAATTAACTGGAGCTGCTGCGGTAGAGAAGTTCCATGAAATTGAATCAAATGTATTGCCTGCACTATCCTGAAAGTTATTGTTGGCAACTGTTACTTGATATGCCGTACTCGGCAACAGAACTCCTTCTGGTCGAATTGTAATTGTAGTAGTTCCACTTCCCGTCACATTGCTTGATGTCACCGGAATAGTTCGTGTATCATCTGTAGAAGACAATGTAATATAACCGCTCGCCGCATATACCGGCTCATCAAAAGAAACTGTAATCGTGCTAGTAATCGGATGCGGTCCATTAACTGGCGTTTGGGCTGTAGAACGTGGCTTTAAGCCATCTTCTACAGCAACCGTACGAAAGTTCCAAATAGTAGCATTTTGGATACCACTATAAGCTGCATTATTCGAGGCATTCAATATTGCTCCTGAATCCATTAATACATGATAGTCCGTATTAGTAGCAAATTTTCCTGACATCCCACTAAGAGCTGGGTCAATTATTACATCTTTCCCACCTGATATCGAAACTTGGCCGCTATTAACACCGATTGTTTCGACTACTTCATTAGTTGATGTTTTCACTACATATATATTGGCTGTTGATGGACCTAGTTTTACATTTTCATCAAAAGATATTTTCAAATTGGCACCTAGTGCAACATTTGTCATATTATCAGCAGGAACTAAACTTGTTACAATTGGGCCATTAGCGGCCGCTGTTACTACTCTGGAATCAGACCAACCGGGCAAGCTAAGCTGAAGAACCATAACAATTGCAATGAATAAGGACAGCTTGCGGGTACGATACATTTCATTCACTCCTCAAAATAATACACTTGTATCTTATTTTTCGGCTTATCAGCATGAAAATTTTAGGTTATCTCGTTTTTTATATTAAAAATACCTAAAAGACAAAAAAACATCGACTCAGCCGTCATAGGAAATGACGGTTTTGTCGATGTTTAAGTTGCAATAATTTTATAAGGAATTTACTTTATATTACAGACCTGCGCCTGCTTTAAGTAGATCAGCTTTGTCAACGCGTTCCCATGGAAGATCAACATCAGTACGGCCGAAGTGACCATATGCCGCTGTCTGTGCATAGATAGGGCGACGAAGATCAAGCATCTTAATGATGCCCGCAGGACGAAGATCGAAGTTGCTTGTAATAAGCTCCACCAATTTCTCTTCAGAGATCTTACCTGTTCCATAAGTATCCACGTTAATGGATACTGGCATAGCTACACCAATGGCATAAGCCAATTGGATTTCGCATTTGTCAGCTAGACCTGCTGCAACGATGTTTTTCGCTACATAACGAGCTGCATAAGCTGCGGAACGGTCTACTTTTGTAGGATCCTTACCGGAGAATGCACCGCCGCCATGACGAGCATAACCACCATAAGTATCAACGATGATTTTACGACCAGTTAGTCCAGCATCGCCTTGTGGTCCGCCAATAACGAAACGGCCAGTTGGGTTAATGAAATATTTTGTTGCCTCATCAAGCCATTCTACTGGTACAACCGGCTTAATAACATGCTCCATAATATCTTGTTGAATTTGCTCCAAAGTTGCTTCTTCAGCATGTTGCGTTGAAACGACGATTGTATCTACACGTACAGGCTTTCCGTCTACATATTCAATCGTTACTTGAGTTTTACCATCGGGACGAAGGTATCCAAGTGTATCGTTTTTACGCACTTCTGCCAAACGGCGTGCGATACGGTGTGATAAAGCGATCGGAAGAGGCATAAGTTCAGGCGTCTCGTTTGTTGCGAAACCGAACATCAAACCTTGGTCGCCAGCACCGATATCTTCGTTCTCTTGCTTCATATCTTTGCCATCACGAGTTTCAAGTGCAGCATTAACTCCTTGTGCAATATCTGCAGATTGCTCATTAAGTGAAGTTAGAACTGCACAAGTGCTAGAGTCAAAACCATACTTAGCGCGTGTATAACCAATTTCCTTAATCGTGCGACGAGCAATTGAAGAAATATCGATGAAATCTGCTTGACTGCTGATCTCACCAATTACAAGTACAAGACCTGTTGCTACCGATACTTCACATGCTACGCGTGCATTCGGATCTGCTTCCAAGAATGCATCCAAAACAGCGTCAGAAATCTGATCGCATATTTTATCCGGGTGACCTTCCGTTACTGATTCCGATGTGAATAAGTGGCGTCCTTTAACCGACATCCGTATCAACCTCCTACAACCAATAGTATTCGATAAGTGCGAAGATTCTACACAAAAAACGAACCTTTTCCGCGAAGGAAAAGGTTGTTATGACAACTGTTCTTCTAAAAAATTATGATACATAAAATGTCGCTTAGTGTCAATGGACTGAATGCCTTCCAATTAAAGTGTAAAACCTCCACCAATCACTTGCTCCGCTTGTGAAATAAGTCGGCGAGTTATTTCTCCACCTACTGACCCTGCTTGACGAGTTGAAAGCGTTGACCATTGAACAGTCTGTCCTCCACTTCCACCACTAGAAACCGAACCCAATTCTCCAGCAAACTCGGTATCAGAACCCGCGCCAGTGTAACCACCCGATAATAATCCAAATTCTGCTGCAATTTCATACTTTAATTGATTTAAAGCAGCTTTACTGCTTGGTACAATAACTTTATTGGAACGACTCATTTATAAACACCTCCGTGGATGATAAGTACACTACCCTAGTGTGTGTTCACTTCCCCGAAATCAAGCGTATAACCTATTGTCATTCTGCGTAAAATATGGCATAGAATCAGATGAACTATTGACAGAGTGCTGTAACGCAATCAAGCTGCCACAGTCCAATTAAGGGTCCATGACAGCTTGAAAATCTAAATGAATTACTTAAGAGAATACTTACCTTTAACAATGACCGTTACAGATTTTTTCTCATCTGCATGACCCTTTACTCCACGACCATCACGTGGGAACCATAACAAATGATTATTAGGCACATTTTTACCATTCTTAATATCAACGCCATCTGTTAAATCAGATATGCCACTAGCATCAAAGCTGAAAGCAACAGCCTTTCCAGAACGAACGACCACTTCCGATCCTCCTGCTGCAATCAGCGTCTTACCTACTGGTATTTCGACAACTTCCAGCTTGTTGCTGGTTTCTGTGACTGAACCGTTAGAGCCGCCTGTATTGCCGCCTGATGAACCTCCAGCATTAAGCTTTGCAATCTGCTCATCGACATAGCTTTTAGTTACAACAGGGTCTTCAATCGAACCTGGTGTTACTCCAGAATTTGCTTCTAGCGGCTTAGCTATAACTACACCTATCCATACACCCGCTGTAACTAATACGGTTGCGCTAACTATTTTGACTAGCTTTTGTTTCAATCTAGTATTCCCCTCTCTGTCTAGTATTCTAGTTATACCAGAATACTAGATAAAGATTTAATGCGCCAGAATATATTTTTAGTTCATTGAATATCCATTAATTTTGCCTGTACCAACTAATCTTCTGAAACCTTCGTATTCCTCATAGACATTAAGGTTAAATCCGCTAACAGTATGAGAACCTATTCTATCCCCTGCAAAATCTATACCGAATGTTTGCAAATTACCCTCAGTCATCCCGCCTGTACCTAACTTAACCGTTTGCTCAAAACTTGCCGTAGGCGTTTTTATTTCAAAAATAACTTTTCTTTCACGATCATTATTAGCATATTTGAAGTTATCTAATAACGTATAATTTAGACCTAGCTCTAGTTTGTCACCCCCACTTATTCTTGCATCCACTGAACGAATATCTAGTGAATACGAAGGCAACTCAATATTACGTAGGTCTTTACTTATAGCTGACTCTGTTTGTTTTAAATCGAAACCTACTACGTTAATAAATCCATCAGCATCCTTGGAAGCTGTTGCATAAGCACCATTTGTCATTGCTTCACCAATAACTAGATCGATATCATTATAATTTTCAATTGATTTCGGCAGCTCTGCAACCAGTGTTACTACTGCATTTTCTCTTGCGTTTATTTTCGTAGTTACATCTACAATTTTGGCGTCATATACGCCATGTGTGCCTGTATTAAAGTGAGCTTTAATTACTGGAAGCAGCTTAGCTCTAGTTTCTGCATTATTCATATTTAGATCTACATAAACGAGGTTGCTTTTGCTTCCTTCAAATTTATATACCCGATCAATTTTAACTTCTGATTGTCTTCCTATAGACGAAATGAAATGAGTTCCACCTACATTTATTTTTGAAACTGGTTTTAGTTTTGCAGAAGTGAAATTCGCTATTGTTTGTGCTTTATCAGCAGTTATTTGGTCTAGTACTTTTAGATTCACTTTACTAAATGTATACGTATAAGGAACCTTCATGCTTACAACAAAATTTGCTGTTTTATTTGGATCAATCATAATTTGAGAATCCAACTTCGTCCAAGACGTTTTTGCATCTTTTACTTCAATGCCATTGAGTGACATGGAACCTGCAAGCTTCGGAATAATTGCCGTGTCTTTACCGATATTTGCTACTTGAAGATAGACATTGATAATATCTTCATCGCCCCAAGGAAGACGTTCAATAGAATCAATATTAAATTTATAAGTTCCTTGACTGCTAGTATAAATTTTAGTGTTCAATTCAACAGCTGGTTTAATAGCATCCAAAAGGAATGCACTTTTCAAATGTTTCGGGGGACCAGCTTCTAGCTTAGGTTGACTGATTAACAATACAAGTTTATCACTCGCATTTGCTGGTATTTCTGTACTAATTGAAATATCAATTTCTTTATCCGGCAGCAAAACTAAATCTTTTTCAGGTGAAGTTGTTTTGTATACTTTTCCGTTGGATGTCTTGATTTCGTAAGTAAACTCAGGTAGCTTAACTTCCTGATTTCCTCTATTTACAAGCTTCATATTTAAAACGATATCGTTTGTTGCATTACCTTTGTTTGTGTAAATATCCTTAATATACATTTCAACCGTTGAATCTTCAACGATAAATTTGCTGCTCTTATTCTGTTTAGCAATAAGAGTTGAAGTAGCATTCCAAGTAACCGCATAGTTCGCTACAGGAACTTCTAAGCTATCTTTTCCATCAATTTTAGTTACTAATAGTTCTGCTCCAGCCAAATCAATCTTTTTGCTAAGTTGAGAAACTAAAAGCAAATCTACAGACTCGTTAACACCAACTTGTTTGATCGTAGGGTCTGTTGGATTTACAGTAATGACTAAACCTGACTTCGTACGGAGATAATATTTATAGTCAGTTGGTACTGCCATATTACTTTGATTTGTAAGGTTTAATTTGATTTGAACTTCATTATAATTCCCAATATCTATTTTATTAGAACCTTTAAGCGAGCTCTTTATTTTTTCGCCTTTTGTTTGAATCAAATAAAATTGATTCGCTGGTACTTTATTTACATATGTTGAAGCTATTGTTGTTTCTCCAATTACTTTCGTGTAGTTCGGTGCGCTAAAATCCCACTTAACTACTTTAAACTTAATGTCTGTATATTTTAAGCTCGTATCAACATCTGCATAATATGTAAACTTCTTAGACGTTTTCGGTGCAATTTTCAAATCAGTTGGATTACTTGGCGAACTTAGTAGCTTGTAATTAGCACCATTTTTAGAGTTAAGTTGAACCCAATAATCCGCTGCATCTATAGTCGATCCATCACCATTATAGTATTCAGCTGTAAAGAAGACTCTTTTGGTTGAAGCTCCATATTGAAACATAACATCTTTAACCTTTAACGTGCTTTTGCTAGTTAGTTTGAATGTTTTTACATTCATTCCGCTAAATGCTTTCATTTCGTTTGTAGCTGCGTATGAAATTTGATCATATTTCGTCCAGCCTTGCATTGGTGCAAGCACTAAGCAACCTGCAATTGCTGCTGTGAGAGACAATCTAACTGTTTTATTCATAACTATAGTCTCCTTTTCCATTTTTCACTTATGTAATTAGACGTTATCAAATGCCATTAAGTTTCATAACTAACTCATATTTTTTTCTTATCAACTAAATTAAACAATAAATCATATTTTTTGCATAAAAAAAGAAGCTTGCATATGCAAGCTTCTTTCCAAAACAATGTTCAAATTATTGAACGATTACTTTGATTTTTACGGAATGGTTAGTCTTTTTGCTGTTGAACGTTACTTCGAAAGTATCGCCAGTTTTAAGACCAGTAAATGCCAATCCTTCAGCTGAACTACCGTTCACAAATGTTGGAGCAAGAGCTGGTGCACCATCAGTTGTTGAGAAGTTAGTCAAGTTTGTTACAGTTGCGTAGAAATCAGTAGCTGCACCAAAAGCAACGCCGTACTGATCTTTAGAAATTACTTGAGCAAATGCTTGCGTAGAAATAGTTGTATCAACAAGAGTTTTAACTGGGTTATCAGTTGAAACTGTAGTTACTACACGATCTGCTTTAGATACTTTAGTAGCTTTAACGATCGGTAGTGGTTGGTTAGGACTGTCAACGATAACTGTAACGGCTACGTCAACTGTACTTACTGTTGAAGTAAATCCGAAGTCGCTTCCGTCAGTATCATTGTTACCATGCAACTTGCCGTTAGCGTAGAAGATACCCGCATTGTTATCAGTTACTGTGTAGATAGAACGAGGTACGATAACCTCAGTTTTTCCATCTGCTTTTTTACCAATAACTTTTACATCAACAGCGTACTTACCAGGAGCATCCTGATCAGCGTTGAAGAAGATTGTTGGAAGATCTGCAACTTCGAAAGTAGCTACATCAGCTAGTGCCAATACGCCCAATCTAACGTTGTAACCAGTGTTATCAATAATTGCTACTGGAACTGCTGGAGTTACTGTGTTATTAGCTTTTGTTGCAAGAGCGATAGTGATGTTCTCAGAACCTTTAACAAGTGCATTGATTGTTACTGAATCATTAGCAGTGTAAATCCAATCAGTTACAGATGCTTTAGCTGAGTTTGAAGATGTTACAGCAATGCTGTATTGGTTGTAGAATGCAGTTGTGTCAGTGTGATCATACACACGACCAAATTGGTCATAGATAACGATGTTATCTTCGTTGATCGTTTGCACAGCGCCAACCATCATGTCTTTAGTAATTTTAGAAACTCCGCCTACAGTGTGAGCGCGAGCATTTTCTTTAACATTGAAAGAAATTTGAGAATGCTTAGTGCTGCCTGGTACGAATGCAGTCAAGCTGTGAGGACCTTCTGCACCAACAGTCCACTCTAGATAGCTTTCTTTTTTAACATGATCATATTTTACGAAGAACTGATTGTTGTTGGAGCTAGTCAATGTTACTTGAGCAGCATCAATAGTTTTTAGAACTTCACCATTTTGGTCAACAGCTTCAAAAGGAATTTTTACAGTTCCATCGTTAGCAGCAATTGTACCTGGTTGTTGTAGTGTCAACGTTTGAAGTTTTTTACCTTTACCAACTTCAACATCATAATTTACTGTTTTACCAGTGTATTGAGTGATAAAACGAATAGTGTTTTTGCCGTCAGTTGAGAAAGTTGTAGTTGGAGCAACTAGTGGAAGACCGATTTGGTCGCCGTTAGCGCCTTGACCATCTACGAATGAACCTTCATTAGCTTGGAAAATTGTAGGATTAGTAACGAATACAGATACTTGATCGTTCAATTCTGTCAATGAAGATTTGTTGCCATATTGGTCAAATGCGTCAACCAATACGAAGAAGTCAGCGAAAGTTGAAGATGTTTGAAGTGTTTTACCAGCTTCATTGTAAACACCCTTAACTTCGATTTTGTCAACGCGTGATTGTGCACTTACTGTCAATGTAGCTACTGCAGTAGTTGCGCCAGCTTTATCAGGGCGAACCGCTGTAACAACAACCAATTCATTGATCAAGTAGTTATTAGCAGAGCTAGTAACAGTCAATTTACCGTTGCTTGCAGAAGCTGTACCTTTAGATGGGCTGAATTGGAAACCACCCTCATATGACTTAGTTACATCTTCGCCATATTGGTTAGTGATTTTGTAAGATACGGAAATTTTGGAATAGTCAGCTGTGCCGATAACTGCTGGTAGACCAGTAGTTACTGTACCTACAGGAGCTTTATCGGACAAGAATTTAATTTCTTTAACTAGCTCGTCTTCAGCAGTTACTGTAGAAACCAAAGGCTCTTTAGTAAGATCAGCTACAGAAACAGAGTAGTCGCCAGCAGTCAATTTGTTAACAAGAGTTACAGTAGCAGTTTTCTTGTCTTCAGAGAACTTAACGCCCTCGTCAGCAACGTTAACTGTAGCTGAACCTTTTTTAACAGTGATTTTAGCTTTTGCAGTATCAACCGCTTGGTTGAACTTAACTTCTAGTTTCTTAACGCCTACAGCGGAAGCTGTAGCTTTGATTTCAGTAACTTTGATCAAGCCAAGAAGCTCGCCCAAAGTTTGGCCTTTACCAGGAACTTCAGTGTTAAGTGCTTTTACGATTGCTTCGTAAGTAGCACCACGAAGTGGGATTGCAGCGAAGTCAGTTTTGTCAGTTGCAAAACCGTACTTGATTGCTGCTGCTGGAACGTCAGCGTAAGCAACTTCTTGACCAAAAGCGCGAATTACAAACGCGTAGAACTCTTGGTTTTTCAATTCGTCGCCATAACCGAAGTCAGTAGCTGTTTTACCAGTAGTCAATTTCTTAGCTACTGCCCATGAAATGTAACCATCATAGTCTTTGTTAGTTACATCTTTGAAAGTGTGGGATTTTGCAGTTGCTTTTGCAGCTGCTTCTTCACCAAGAAGACGGGACAATAGAACGATGATGTCTTGACGTTTCCAAGTTTGGTCTTCTTTAAGGTCACTTCCGTTACCTTTAATAACACCTAACTCGTTCAGGAACTTACCAGCAGATTTTGTTTCTTCTGCTGCAGATACAACAGTTGCGAACATGGAGAATACCATGGCAATCGCAACTAACAAGGATAAACTTTTCTTCATAACCTTTTTTTCTCCTCCTCTAAATTGCTTCGGTTGTTGAGAGTTTTGTTTGGATAATAAATAGCTCGTTTCCCTCATAGCCGATTCACCCCCTTCCCAGAGTAGAGCAGTAATTTGTATAAATGATGTCTACATACATGATCAACCCTATGTAATCTCATGTCGTAGAAACTTGTAAACCATGAAAGAATAGATGCTAGATTAGCTGCATCACTATAACATTATACATTGGGCTACCGTTACCGTAAAGAGGAAGTTGAGAATTCATTCCAAATTTTTTCCTTCTCCTATGTTTTACGGTTGTTATAATAGCCGCTTGTTGATAACGTCATGTATTTAAACGTATGTCAGAGCGAAAAGTTGCGATTAAACCAAAAAAAGTTTCTAAGTATTTTCTAATCGTATTCCTTTTCATAGGTCACCACGCAAGTATACCTTGTTATTATGCGGTTCGTCGATGCAAAACATTTTCCATGGATAAACTTACACCTTGCCATAAATTAAAGGGAAAGAGCCGCATTGAGCGGCCCTTTACTCGTTCTGGATCATGTAATACTAAATAAATTTCTTCTTCCGCATAACACGTTCTGCGATTATAGCAGCATCTGCTCGTTTTAACTGTGATTTAGGATCAAATCTAAAGGTTGGCTTTCCTTCGAGCTGCGTATTTGGCAAGCCCTCTATGAATTTAGCCTTTGTAACAGCTAGTACAGATGAAAGTGAATAGTTTTCAATAACGTTTGAATCTGTAAATTCCTTTTGTAATGATTTTCTGTCTTTTTCAAAGTTATCGCCTGTTGTCTTCAGCAATTCACCAGCTCTAGCGATCATAACCGCTGCATCCTCGCGAGTTAAGCTTTCATTCGGTAGAAACACTTGAGCGCCGCTTCCTCGTATGATCCCTTTTCTAGCTGCTGTTTCGATGTATCGATAATCCCACAGATTGCTTATGCCGGAAATAGGCGGAACATCTGCAAATGTCATGTTGTTATCATAATCAAGCGGTATTTGGAACATCTTCACTAGTAATTGTGCGAACTCGCCTCTAGTAATGTTGTCATACACACCGAATTCATTAAAGTCTTTGCTGTTCATCATCCCTCTTGAGTACATAAGCTCAATAGAGTTACGCGCATACGGATGCCCAATAACATCAGGGTAGCTGAATCTCATCATTTTTACTGCATAAAAACCAAATCCGTCAATCGGCGCTGTAATGGTATTGTTCTTCGGGTTAATGATTCCACCCACGTTTGTCCATCCACCATTATAGTAACGCCAAATACTAAGTGTATTTGCCATTACGTCACGGATTGCTGAATCGTACTTTAATGTAATCGTACCTTTATTAGATGGTTCAAGCCACTTATCAAGCGGTCTAGCGAAGAAGCTATTGCCCGTTTCATATGGATGAGAACCATTTTTAAATTGATAACCTTCCATATAAGTACCTGTTTTGTAACCTGGATCAACCCAGAACAAATTGGAAGCATAACCAAAATGCATAAGTGGTGTAATTACAGCTGCACCAATCTCGTCGTAACTTACTGTTTTGAATGTACCATCTTGCGCAACGCCCGATGCGTTATCTGATACATCGTTATAAATCTTTACACTTCTGCCGTCTTTACGATCTGCTATTCCAAACAGTATCTCTTGCGAATCAAATAGATCAGGATTATCGATAGGTTGCCCCGGGTTTATGTTCGCTTGACGGAGAAACGTATTTTTCGGGAAACTCATCGTTATTTCGCCTTTGAAAGCAGATATTTTCCCGTTACTAGCTAATGACGTTTTGTATTGTGCCCCTACTGTATTATCAGCAGCGTAGTTAACAGAGAACTGCCCGTTCAGCTTTTCTGCGCCTCTGATAACGGTAAATTTGATCGTGTTATTACCTGGCTTTAAGTTTTTCACTTGATAACGGAAAAGCGGTTCCGTCGATTTCTTAGACATCGCTTGCTTACCGATCATAATACTATCTGCACCAACAGCGCGAATACTTACATTGAGGAAGTTTTGGTTAACTACTTTCTCCTGCGGGAGCATTGGCGACAAAATTTGGTAAGGTGTTGCCTCTTTTGTTATTGTAATTGTTTGTGTGATGCTTTCCGATCCTGATTTGGCTGTAATTGAAATGCTTTTTGACCCTGATTCTTTAAGCTCTATACCAAATAGACGGAGTTCGTATATTTTTTGCGCAGCATTATTATTTTCTGGGAAGAGATAACCCTTATTGCTATCGTTGATAACTATACCACTACCGTCGACACCTGTTGTAAATAGTGGCTTTCCATCTTCTTGAACAGTCAAATTTTCCATATTGGAAACAGTAAATAACAAATCTACATATTTCTCTGTTGTTGTAAAGGAAGAAGTGGTAGTTGTAAGCAACTTAAACTTCTTCGCATCATCATTATCGACACGACGTTTATCCCCAGGAGTATCTAAGTTCGGATTACGTACATGCGGTACTGGCTTAATAGGTGTTATTGCAGGTTGTGTAATCGAGAACAGATAGACCATTAGTTTTGTTGAAACTTGAATACCGTTCGCTTTACCCGAAATGACGATCTCATTCGCACCATATACCAATTCGCTTGGTAGATTGAAACTAAATTCATTCGTTGCATAGTTAATCCAGTTGAAATCATTCGGATCACCTGTAATGTCTGCAATATTTTTAAGATCCATCGGAACGGTACGACCATTCATTGTAAACTCAAGCGTAGTCGCATCTTGTGGTAAATAAAAGTTTATTAAACTACCCTTAATATGCTTTAATGCACTAGTGTCTCCTTTAAACTGCTCTCCATTATATACATTGGATACTTGTATTGAAGATATTGGTGAGTTTTTAAAAGTTCTTGTTGTTGTATATACGTTAGTTTTATCATCAATTTTAAATTCTAATGTAATTTCTCCTTCTGGCAATGCATCAATTCTATATACTCGACGAATAATGTCTACGCCTGAAGGGGAAGAAATGGTAGATGTAAATACCGTATGCTTAAATGAAGAATCGGTTATCGGAACATTATTCAAACGAGCAGCTATAGATGCTTCATGCTGACCATTAGATAAATTAAAGTTGTTAGCATCTACGACAAGCCATAAAGGCATTTTAAACATTGTCGAATTATTGGAAAGCTTTGTATCAGATGAAAAAGATACTTCTGAACCCGATGTAATCTTTACACCATATAGCTGACGAATGTCTTTTATATAAGGTGAACTTTGATTGCGAACCGTAAACGGAATAAGAGGACTATAGTTCTGCCCTAAGTGTGATACTTTCACTTTAACTGTATAAAGACCATTTGCTGTCGCTGAAACCGTATCTGTTGTTTTAAAAGAATATTCTTTGAATGTCGATGTAGTTCTTACTAGCTCCACATTATCTGGATGAACTGTTATCATACTCGGAGTTCCCGAATCTTTATTGAACTCCAATGAAATTACCGGCTCTGCAGTACTTTCATCGGGTTTAGGCAAGCGTACAACGACTTTTCCTTCTAATGTGTGATCTGAGAAGGGCTGAATAACCTCTCTCGTATCAAGCTGAATGAAGTTTTTAGTATCTTTTCTGGCTATAACATTATGCGCAGTAGCAGCATTATTTGGGAAATAAATGATTTTACGTGTAACTGTATATGTTTTGCCTGCATTTCTGGCTACTACCTCTATTGTATTCAAACCCATCGTAAGCACTAACCCAGAGTGAATATAGGTTCCACCCGCGCCGTTAAAAGCAACTGTACCATTAACAGCAACTTCTGTTGCATTCGAAGCCTTAATAAGAATCGTTGGTTTCTCGATGGATACAACCTCTTCTACGCCATCAAGCAACTTTATTCCACCTGCAAGCTCAATGTCAGTTATAACAGGTACGTTATTGAAAGAAACATAACTCGTGGACGAAACAATACCATCGTTTTTGCTGCTTAGTCCGCTAACTGTAATAGCGTTCAATCCTTCAAATAACTCTATGCCTGTAAACATAAAGTTATTGTTTGTTATTAACGGTGCTGCTGTACCATTCGAGGGAATATCAGCAGGCTTCCCATTAACGATACGCTGAACAGAATAAGTAATCGTCTGTGCAGACACATCACTAAACGAACCAGCCAAATTAACACGGTTTGAGTTTACTGTTGTTGGTGCATCGATTACGGTACTGAAATCTGAGAAGGTAAAAAATTGTGATGCAGCATGTGCGACTTGTGTACTTGCCTGTAGAGGCAACATTGTGACGATTAATGCCATAGAAAGTAATACTGAAATAAGTTTCTTCAAGGTATGATCTCCTTTTTGTTTATGTATGGAATACGAACGAGAGTAGTCTATACCTTTTTATCGGTAGCAATCTGGAATAAGTTTAGTCAACTTTTTAAAATACAACATGAATAAAAGCCCTGCATCCATATCGGATACAGGGCTTTTTCGCAAAATATATTAGTTCGTTACTTGCCACGAGACTGCTGTGTGTCTAGTTTCGCAAGTCGTGTGATGAAATTAATAAGTGGACGCCGTGTCTTGTCTACGATACCAATTAATTCGGCACCAATTTGCAATAGGAACAAAAGCAAGCAAATAACACCAAAGGTAATCCAGTTCGCTGCACTTGATTGAATAAAGGTAGATTGAATAATCGCTAATACCCCGAATATTGCTGCTACACCCCATATAATCATAACAGTACGACGATGGCTAAAGCCTAAGTCTTGAAGACGGTGATGAAGATGTCCTTTGTCCGGTGCGAAGATTGGCTTTTTGTTCACCCAACGGCGCACAATCGCAAAGAACGTATCCGATAAAGGTACTCCGATAATGAGTAGCGGTGTTACAAAGGATACCAATGTAACTTGTTTAAAGCCCAGCATAGATAATGTTGCTAGACTGAAACCAAGGAACAACGATCCTGAATCACCCATAAAGATCTTGGCCGGATGAAAGTTGAAGACTAGGAAACCGATAATGCCTCCAAGTAGCAATGTGCTCAACAAGATAACAGGCTGGAAGCCCATCAGCGAAGCCATCACAACGATTGTTGCGATTGCAATACCGGATACACCAGCTGCTAATCCATCTAACCCATCAATGAGGTTGATGGCATTCGTCACGCCGACAATCCACAAAATAGTAATCGGAATGCCGATCCATCCAGCTATCGGCTGCATCGTCTCTCCGAATGGGATGTTTACTAAATCGATCCGCACATCGAATCCGAATACGACAACGCATGCTGCAGCAATTTGGCCTAGAAGCTTAATTTTCGCAGATAGCTCGAATCGATCATCAAGTGCTCCAAGAATAATAATAATTGTTCCACCAGAAAGTAGAGCTTTGATCATATTGACGTCCCTTGGACGCAATAATCCGTCTGGTATAAACGGTAAGACCAATAAAAATGCTCCTACGAACGCCATATAGATGGCAAGTCCTCCGAGACGCGGCATAATACGCGTATGTACCTTCCGGTGGTTCGGTTTATCTATTGCACCGATCTTGAATGCGAATTTTTTGACAAGCGGTGTCATTACTAGTGCTAATACAAGAGCGATTATAAATCCAATAGTATACAATAAGCCAACTGGCATGTGTACAACTCTCCTTTTCTGAAAACACAAGCAGCTACTGTCAATGAGTTACACTCTGCTTATATTTCACCACGAAACGATTGCTTATGCGATTCAAAAAACCGCATCGCTCATTCCGTTTGCTACCGAAGTGAATTATACTCCGATCGAAAAAGAAATACCAACTCCGTTTTCAACCAATTTCCTTGAAAAAATCGACAAATTAGCGCTTAAGGACGAGTTTTTGTCACGTTCTCTTTGTTGCGAACCACTTTAACTACGAATTTCGGCAAAGAGAGCATTCTTTTGAACCGTTTTGGCTCTTGAGCAAGACGATAAAGCCACTCTAGTCGAAGCTTCTGAAATACAATCGGGGCGCGCTTTAAGTTGCCAGAGATAATATCAAAAGTTCCTCCTACACCCATCATAAAGGATGCACCTAAACGTTCCTTATATTGAATGGTCCAAGCTTCTTTCTCCATTCCACGTGCAATGAACAGAAGATGCGGACGAAGGCTGTTAATCTCTTCTACAATCTCTTCATCTTCATTAGGACCAAAAAATCCGTTGCGACAGCCGACAATTCGAACAAGCGGATATTGCAGTTGCAGTTTCTCTGCTGCTGCTTCGATAATTTCTTGAGAAGTACCGAGTAAATATGCGGTCCACTTATGTTTCTCTCCCTGCTCCATTAAACGGTGCAAAAGATCAAAACCTGTGACTCGTTCCGCCACCGGCTCCCCTGCATAATTAGCTGCCCATACGACTCCCGCACCGTCCGGTACGATCATATCAGCTTTTTTCATAACGTTAGCAAATTCAGGGTTGTTTAAAGCTTCCATTACCATGATCGGATTAGCCGTTATGACATGCGTTTGCTTGCCTTCCTCGATTGCCGTTGTAATGTATTGTACCGTCTCGTCCATGCTTAGTTTCGAGAACGGTATGCCAAAAATCGGCACGGTTGGTAGTTGTTTCGACATGAGGAAATCACCTCGATTTATATTGACGCAACAATTGTACAATTTGTTGCGCCGGTCTTTTTGCTTGCTGTTTTAATTGCTCAATCGCTGCACCATGCTTAGCTCGCCACTCCTCAGGCCCATCAAGCAGCTGGCAAAAAGCGTCTGCGAAAGCTTCGGCATCCAGCGCTTCCGTCGAGCCGATCGCTTTAAGCCCTAATCGATTCAGGAACTGATCGATCTTCGGATCGTAAGACAAGCCGAGCATAGGCACATGGCGATTCGCTGCATAGATAAGCGCGTGAAGGCGCATGCCCAGCAGAACGTCACACTGGCCGACCGCGAGCAACATGCGTTGCGGGTCGTCGCCAGGGGCGGCAAGCTCAGCGGAACTTCCTTCGCCGAGCCGGCCGCTTAGCCGTTCCATCACTTCCTCCGACACAACTTTGTCGGAGGGCGTGTGGAACGGCAGGAAGCGCAGCCGAACTGGCCTGCGCTTCGACAGCGCGACTAGCGCCTCAGCGGCGCGCGCCATATCGGCGCCGTCCTCGCGCCAGCGGCGCAGCGAGACGCCGATAATCGGCGGCGTCTCGCCCGCACTTGAAGCGGCAGCGCTTAGCTCGCCGCTCAAAGCTTCCGTTGCCATAGCCTCTGGTAGCGGCAAACCCATAACCGGATCGGGAACGATATCGATCCGGTCATGGGGGACGCCCATCCGCCCAAGCAAAGCGGCGGACTCGGCGTCACGAACTGATACATATTTGCTCCCGAGCATTACACTGCGGATCAATGGGTCCATCCAGCGGCGATTAACAGGGCCGATCCCTTGCGAATAGGCGAAGGTTGGCTTGCCAAGCAATTGGGCAAGCTTCATCACTCCCGTATAATACGGGATTGTCTTCGCACTCGTTGCATCTTGCAACAAACTTCCTCCACCGCTGATTAAACCGTCGCTGCCGCGCAGTGCACGAAGCACATCAGCAGGGCGCATCCGGTGTACTGACTCTACGCCGTACATCGCGCTTGTCCATGCAGGATCTGCACTAAGTACGATAGGCTGAATGTGCACACCTTGTACCTCAGCCTCATCTTCGAGCGCTAGCAAAATCGAACGCAGAACCGCTTCATCACCGCTATTACGAAAGCCGTAGTAACCAGAAATTGCTATACGGAATACTTTCTTACTTTCGGCAAAACCCATTTACGCCAAGCTCCTTCCAAAACGATCCAAGCAGCGATAAAGATACCGCCTATTACAAGCCCAGTACCCAGTCCTAGCAGCACACGAATAATTGAAATGTATAGTGGTGTATGAATATGTGTGAACGTACTCACCATAGTTAGTTGTCCAAGCGTGCCCACAATAATAAGTACCCACGCTGCACGATATCGAAGCGCAAGGAACAAACCAAGAATAAGCGGCGGATGCCCTAGCATAAATTCTTTAAACCGTGGACGAACGCCAAATGTCGATTCCAGCCAAGTACGAATAACAAGCTCGATCCACGGAACTTGCCCAGAGTTGCCCGTACGCGACAAGTAGTAGAAGCCTACTGCTCCTAAAACAGCTGCCACCATAACCCACATCAGCGTTATCGGCTGCTTCAGAAGCTTAACAGCACGACCAATAACACCTCGACCATCGCTACCCTCATAGAGGAACACATAAATCGCTACAAGGAATATTGGAGCAAGATGAAGTACACTTACACCGCGGAATTGCTCCAGCACCAAACTATACGTAATATTGTTTAGTAGTCCGAAAACAAGCGGAACTGCTGTAAACGTAATACATGTCGCTACAACAAACCAATTCAGCATAATTCCGATTCGACGTCCGATAGATAAACCTGGGAATATCCATTGTGTTTTTCCATCTTGTTCTAATGTCGCGCCACCAACGTTCCATTGGTCACCGCCCACCATACGGCGTTCACCAATCGTTCGAGAGTAAATACGATTCATTACCCAAATGATACCCAAAGTCGGAGCACTTACAGCAGCACCAAGTGCCAGCCCCTGCTCCATAAGTGAACTGTTCAATACGTACAGCCCCGCTGAACCAATCAATCCAATTACAAATACAAGAATCGCTACATGAGGAATGAATGCAGCTATGAGCAGCGCAATAATAGCTACTGCACCAATGGCAACAACACCACGAAGCGGCTTTTCCCATGACGCTGTTTCAGAAATAAACGGCTTTGCTTCACCAGCAGGGAAGCCACCCCCCGTTACTTTCGCAACAACACCTTCTGGTCCACCCATTGCAACAGCAAGCTTCTCAATAGAGTTAGTAAGCATGCCCACATCTGAATTCCCTAGCGCTTGTGTGTTTAGGAAAAACATCCGGATATTCCGATCCTTTGCAGCTAATAAGAAGCGATCCGCAATACCTGCCGGCGTCATCTTATCGGCATCTTCAGGTGATAGAGAATACAATCTAGCTACATTATAATTTGTCAAATAAGCTAATTTATTAATACCAGCTTGTGGTTTCTTTAAATTTTCAATTGTTGTTAAACCAATGCCATGTTTGTTCAAGAGCTCGCCAAAGCTATCTAAGCTATTTAACTCAGCTTGATTAGTGGCACCTTTAGCTTTCTCGCCATCAAACAACAATCTGGTGACACCATATTCCTTCAACTTTGCAAGCTGTGCATCCGTTCTTACTGAATCATACGGCACAACTCGATCAGAGAATCGCGGCAATATGCGGAATCCAGCATCTTGAATGGTCTTAAGTGTCATCGGGTCAAAATCCATCGTTTTGAGCACAGCATTGCTTACAGACTGCTCAATAATAATACCTTTACGATCTTGGAACGACCAATCACGATGTGCTACGTCCATACGATCGAATGCATCTCTTACAATAGGTCCGATTTGCTCAAATTCTTGCTCTCCGTGGAATAGAATATACGTATTATTAGAACGTTCATCAGGTAACTTACCTTGAAGTAGCGCTGCATCTTTTTCGTTATAATAAGTTAATCGTCCTGCCTGCATTAACTCCCTAAGAGAACTTTCATAAACCGCCATTGTCGTAATGCCCGCATCTTTCAAAAGCTTAAGTTGCTCATCCAAAAACTGCTGTGGACGAGCCTCTAGTTCAGATACTTCAACAATATCACGGTAGTCAAATACGTATTCAACGTTATCGGATGTTTTCTCCATCGCCATTCTTTGAGCACCAAGAGGCAATGCTGCTAGAACACCAATCAACGTAATAACCCAAAGAATAACTTTCGCTTGTCTATTCCAGCGCTGCCAACGAATTAACAAATAAATCCTCCGTTCCAAGCTTTCATCTTTTATGTACGGTCCACACGGGACATTACAGTCGATATCATAGATTTGAGTGCAACAGTTGCTGCTTCATGGGATTGTTTCTTCACCGCAAAATAAACCTTAATCTTCGGCTCCGTACCCGAAGGTCGCAAGCAAAACCATGACCCGTCTTCGCAAATGTATTTAATGACATTTTCCGGTCTTAGTCCACTTAAGCCAATGCTATAATCCAACACTTCTGTAATGCGTACGCCGCCAATCACTTCTGGTGGATTTTGTCTCCAATCATCCATGATGCCTTGAATTTGCCCGACTCCGTCGATGCCCTTAAGCGTACGCGACTCCAGACCTTCGAGATAATAGCCATACTTTTTATATAGCTCTTGCAGAACGTCATATAGCGTTTTCCCTTGACTGTTATAATACGCCGCTGCCTCACTGATCAAGAGCGCTGCAACATTAGCATCCTTGTCTCTAGCATACGTACCGGACAAATAACCGTAGCTTTCCTCGTATCCGAACAGGAAGGCGTGTTCGCCCGTCTCTTCGTACGTAGTCATTTTTTCGCCGATATATTTAAATCCGGTTAATGTATTTTCAACTGTAACATCGTGAGCACGCGCAATATCTGCCCCCATCTCACTTGTAACTATTGTTTTGATAACAAGGCCGTTAGCAGGGAGTAAACCGTGCTCTTTCATAACACTAAGCTTATAATGAACCATTATTGCACCCGATTGATTACCGGATAACACAACATAATTACCAGCATTATCTTTGACAACAGCGCCCATTCGATCTGCATCAGGGTCCGTTCCAATAATAATGTCAGCATTCACTTGTTTGGCAAGTTCAATCGCAAGCGTAAACGCTTCTTTCTCTTCTGGGTTAGGAGATGCCACTGTGCTAAAGTAGCCATCTGGTTGCTCTTGCTCCTTTACAACATGTACATTTCGGAAGCCCGCTTGCTTAAGCGCCTCACGAACAGGCATATTCCCTGTCCCATGTAGGGGTGTAAACACAACACTGAAATTTTCCCCAAGATCGCCTTTCACAAGTTCAGCGTTTAAACCTTCTGCAACAACCGTCTCGATGTATGCACGATCCGCTTCCTCACCTAACCATACAAGCAAACCGCTCGCCTCTGCATCTTCGCGAGATATACGTTTAATTTCGTCGAATCCTGTTAGGTTACCAATCGCTCGAATAACTTTCTCAGCATCCTCAGGTATAAGCTGTCCCCCGTCTTGGCCATAAGCCTTGAATCCATTATACTCAGGCGGGTTATGACTCGCAGTAATGACAATACCGCTTGCTGCTCCTAATGTACGAACGGCAAACGATAATTGTGGAGTTGAACGAAGACCTTCAAATAAATAGGTTTTAATTCCATTAGCTGCAAGGACTAACGCCGCATCAAGCGAAAACTCTGGCGAGTTATTACGTGAATCATGAGCGATAACGACCGACGGACGTTCTACTCCATCTTGAGACAATAACCAGTTCGCAAGTCCTTGTGTAGTTTTCCCAACTGTATAGCTGTTCAACCGGTTCGTTCCCGCGCCCATGATGCCTCTTAGTCCAGCAGTCCCAAACTCGAGGTCCCGATAGAAACGATCTACGAGCTCCTTTTCCTGAGACGAGATGCTGCGCAGTTCTTCCTTCGTTGTTTCATCGATTAACGGATCGTTCAACCAGGCCTCATAGCGGGCCCAAATCGTTTCAGTAGTTTGTAAGCTCATAGGGAACAACCTCACTTTCTCACTTAAATGACTACATTTTAAAATACATTATTATGAACGTGCGGATAAAGCGAACATAAGCTCACCTTCAGCAACGATTTTGTCGCCTACCTTAGCAGTAGCCCGTCCTTTACCGATCGGACCTTTCAAACGGGTGATCTCAACCTCAAGAATAAGAGTATCCCCTGGTTTTACTTGATCACGGAATCGGAAGCCATCAATACCCGCAAAAAAACCGAGTTTACCGCGATTTGCCTCAACCATTAACATCGCTACTGTCCCTACTTGCGCAAGCGCTTCTACGATCAGAACACCTGGCATTACCGGGTACCCCGGGAAATGGCCAACAAAAAAAGGCTCATTCATCGTTACATTTTTGAGACCAACAGCACGTACACCTGGCTCAACCTCCAAAATACGGTCAATGAGTAAAAACGGTGGGCGATGCGGAATAATTTCTTGAATTTCATTAATATCCATCATAAAAAAAGCTCCCTTCAACAATTCATAGTATAAAACGGCGTCAAATTAGCGAGACTATATCTATCCTTCATAAAACTGCAGTTTGCGAAGGTTAAGATAAGGGGGCTTGACTCTCGGACATTAATCGTCCCGAGTCAAGCCTCTTTTTTGTCTATTGAACATGTCCCGGTGGTGTATTTTTTGCATTAAGCGACTTATAAGAGATCATATATACAAAAGTAGTTAAAAACGAAAACGCGATGACTACCCATAAGTATGTATGTGCAAAAGACGCTTCAAAAAAGATAAACATAATGGCGACATAAAACATAACAGTCGTCAGTTTACCCATCCAATTAGCTGGAACATTTTTTTTCTTACGGAAGTGAGTCAATAAACCCCCTGCTATCATGCCCAAATCTCGCAGAAACATAGCCCCTGCAGCCCACCATGAAATATGACCAGTAAGAAGCAACGATAAAATAACGGTGAAGAGCATGAGCTTATCCGCAAGTGGATCCAGCATCTCGCCAACCGACGTAACCTGACCGTATCTTCGGGCAATATATCCGTCCAGTATATCCGTTACTCCAGCAGCTACGACGACCAAAAAGGCGGGAATCATATGACCGCTAACGAATATACCAATGTAGACAGGGATTAAAATAAATCTCAATGTAGTCAATAAATTGGGCAAATTCAATCGTTCACACTCCTCCAGGTCCTCCGGAATGTTCCACCATCGTTCCCAACTATTATAAACTACCAATTCAAAAATGAAAACAAACACCCCATTAATTGGGACAAGCATCCAATTGTCAAAGTTTCGGATATATGTTAATATACTGACTGAACGTTCAGTATATAAATATGTTTGAGAAATTAGCCGTTGGGAGGTATCCTGTGAGCAAAAAACAAAACCAGACAATAGAAACTAAAGCAAAGATTTTGGAGGCCGCACATTCGCTATTTTCGAAAAAAGGATATAACGCTGCTTCAATTGAAGAGATTGCTGCTTTGACAGGTACAAGTAAAGCAAACATCTATTACCACTTCAAAAGTAAAGAGGGGTTAATCTTCTCCTTATTAGATCAAAATGAAGCTGAATGGAAAGCCCTCTGGAAAGAACAGAGGACTCATTACGACACCATTACAGCATTTCTAAATGCCATGGTTGAAATCAGCTTAACTCGCAATCTCCAACATCCACTTAGCCGGGCAATCAAAGAGTTTTTAGACGACTCCTTGGGCAAACCAGGAGAAGTGCGGGAGAAGATAATCGCCAAATTCGAAGATTCTCGTTTGTATCACGAAAACTTGATCAAAGACGGTATCGACTCTGGAGAGTTTAAACCAGGCAATCCAGCGATATTAAGCGTCGTGTTTGAGACAATGATCAGGGGACTTTTTGAAGCAAGTCAGGGAATGGAATTAAAACAATCACTCGAGTTGTATCAAACGGCATTACATGTATTTTTTACTGGGATATCTAACAAAACGGATTAACAGTAGATATAGAAACTGATAGAAATGGATATGGAGGAACACAAATGAACCCAACTTCTGCCGCTTTAGAACCGGCAAACAACAATCTTGAAAACATTAAACGTTTACCTATATTGATCACTTTGATCATTGGTGCATTTTTTTCGATCCTTAATGAAACATTGCTGAACATCGCTTTCGTCGATCTGATGGCTGACCTTAACGTTACTTACACGACCGTACAATGGCTGTCGACTAGTTATATGCTTGTTGTCGGTATTCTTATTCCGGTGTCTGCACTACTTGTTCAGTGGTTCACTACGAGGCAAATGTTTATTGGTGCAATGACGCTATTTTCTATCGGAACACTCGTATGCGCATTATCGCCTGAGTTTTCAGTATTGCTCATTGGCCGTATTATCCAAGCTCTTGGAACAGGCTTAATGCTCCCAGTTATGATGAATACCATCCTTGTCCTCTACCCGCCTGAGAAAAGGGGCGCCGCGATGGGCAGTATCGGACTTGTGATCATGTTCGCACCTGCTATCGGTCCAACATTGTCCGGTCTCATCCTAGAATCATTACATTGGCGCTGGTTGTTCTTCCTTGTACTTCCTTTTGCAATCTTCTCCATCCTATTCGCAATTGTGTATCTTAAGAACGTAACGAAAATAACAAAGCCAAAAGTAGATGTTCTCTCTATACTGCTTTCTACGGTCGCATTTGGGGGAATTGTCTTCGGTTTTAGTAGTCTTGGTGAAGGAGCAGGAGGTTGGAGCAACCCTCGTGTCTATGTAGCTGTTATTGCTGGTTCCATCTCATTAGTTCTGTTTATTGTGAGACAGCTCGTTTCCAAATCACCAATGCTGGACTTGCGTGCTTTCAAAACACCGATGTTCTCATTTGGAACAGTGTTAATTATTATCGTTATGATGTCACTTTTCTCTACTCTGCTACTGCTTCCTATTCTAATGCAGTCAGGTTTAGGATTGACTGCTGCAGCAGCTGGGCTCGTTCTATTACCTGGCGGTGTATTAAATGGCTTCCTATCACCAGTTACAGGCAAGCTGTTCGATAAATATGGTCCTCGAGCGCTTGTTATACCAGGGTCGGCTATTCTAGTCATTGTTATGTGGGCTTTCACACAAATATCATTGGATACAAGCACATCAATGATCATTTTGCTACACTGCACGATGAGCATAGCTATGTCGATGATTATGATGCCAGCACAGACGAATGCTCTGAATGGACTAGCACCATCTTATTATCCGCATGGCTCCGCTATTCTTAACACATTGCAACAAGTTTCTGGAGCGCTTGGTATCGCCTTTTTTGTTAGCATTATGTCATCCAGCAAAAATAGTTATCTAGCAGATTCTGCTGATCCTACCTCTCCGCTCGAAGTTGCTAATTCGATTGGAGTCGGTATTAACAGCGCCTTCACTATCGGGATGGTATTTGCGATTATCGCTTTAGTCATGTCGTTCTTTATTCGACGCTCTGTAGCGCCGAAGGGCTAGCATTGCAGGTGTCCATTTTGACCCATACAAGTTTCTAAAGTCACTCGGATTACTGCTGTAAGAGTAATTTTTACCCTTACAGCTTCTAAAGTAACTCAACTCCGTGCTGCAAGGATCATTTTGAACCTTGCTGCTCCATAGGTCGATCGATTTCGCTTTACAAACACCGTTACCGAAAACAATAGCTAGAAAAAAAGACGTAGTAACAAAGTAGAAATATCCACTTTGTTACTACGCCTTTTCATTTTATATAATAAGTTGCAATTATGATTCTGCAAATACGAGATCGTATAGATGACGCCAGGTCGCCCAGTCGAATACCTCATCCTTAGGCCCTTTGCCAACAACTACAAAACCTATATACAGGCCAATGACTAACATAATTAGCATAATGATTGGCACGATACTTTTACGTAGTATCCAAAACATAACTCTCACCCATGTAGGAAACCGATGTTGTTCCTCATCATCGTCTTCCCACTCGGTATTTTCTTTTTTCGAAACTGCTTGTTTAGCCCCCGTTTTACCCGTTGAAGCAGTATTCGCAATCGTCTGTGACGTACTGCCTCCATGACGCTGCGAACGAGAAAGCTGGCCGCTGATTAAGCCTATGCCCGAGTTCCCTTCGGTATTAGTTTCTTTTTCAGGTTGATTATCGAACTCATTTCGACCCGAATTGATTCGATCATCTGCCATACTAATCACCTTCATTCTATCCTACGCGCGCATCGTGTTAGCAAGTCCCATCATCGTATCACTTGATGATAAAGCTCTTGCTGCCAGTTGATAGGCACGCTGAACATTAATAAGCTCCGTCATCTCATCCGTCATCTGGACGTTAGACTGCTCTAAATAACCTTGACGCAAGGCTATGCGATTATCCTCATTTGGTACAATCTCTTGAACAGCATCATCAACTAAAGTACCTTCTGCTATAGTAAACAAATTATCCGCTACTGCAGATAAAGCCGCAGGACGAGTAGCCTGTAGAAGCTTGATGCTACCGAGATTAATCGTTCTTTGAGAAGATACACCTAATACCGTTCCATCCGGGTCTACTCGAAGTGAATAACCAGCAGGCATAACGATATTACCTTCTACCATGTTGCCATCCGCATTACGAACATTTGCAACAACCGGATACCCATCCCCCGTTGCCAAAATCGTATCACCGTTTGCAGCCATCGTCAACTGAAAGGCTCCATTACGAGTATACGCACGATTGCCATCGCCATCTACCTGTACTTCGAATAAGGCATTTCCTTCAATGGCGAGGTCCGTCAATTGACTAGTTGCTTGCAGCGGGCCTTGAGATAGGTTTGGCTGAACCATCGTCATCTTAGCACCCCAACCTTGACTAAAGTTAAGGGGTGTTAGTCTACCTGGTTGATCAAATGTTTCCGGTTGTTTTTTACTATTATTAAGAAGATCCTCGAAAGTTGCTTCTTTCCTCTTATACCCAACGGTATTAACATTGGCAATGTTGTCAGAAATAAGATCAAGCTTCTGCTGAAGTGCGTTCATCGAGACCATTGCATTAACCATTGAAGCGTTCATTCCCCGATACCTCCCTATACTCGTTCGCATTTAAAATGTACAGCGAATGATTTACCTTGTCCGAATTAGACGCGCCCAACCTCATTGACCGCTTTTTGCAAGCTTTGATCATAAAATTGAATGACTTTCTGATTCGCTTCATAAGCCCTTAACGCTGACATTAAATCTACTGAAGCTTGAGCGGGATCAACATTAGAACGTTCAACATAACCTTGTCTTACTTCTATTCGCTCACCAGCCACAGTTTGTCTCACTTCGCCTGCATCCGTCATGAATTTGAAGTTACCGTTACCTTGACGGACGAGGTCATTCGGATTTTCTATGCGTGATATTAAAAGCTGAACACCAATGTCTACTCCATTGGGGTCAATAAAACGTTGATTATCCGTCAAAACGAGACTATCCAGTCCAACGCCAGGTGGTAGTTGAATCGGTGCTCCGTTTGTGCCTAGCACACTCGAGCCATCGCTAGTCATAAGAAAGCCATCACCAGTTAAAGTGAACTTTCCGCCTCTTGTATACCTAGTCTCTCCTGACGGGTCCTGCACAGTAAAGAAAGCTTGGGGCTGGAAAGTAACTTCTCCATCTGGACCAATTGCTTTACCTGAGGCATCAAAAGAAAGACCTTCAACCTCGATATTAGAAATAAGTGCAAAATCGGAAGATTGGTTCGTCTGCGTTAAATCACCTTGTAGATGAATCGATAAACTTTCTTCCGCAAAAACACCACTGTTCCATCGACCAATAGAAGTATGCTGCGCACCCTCTACACCTGTCATCGACAAGAGCATCTCTGGAAAAGAGCGGGTAACCGCGTTATTCTGTTTGTAACCAGGTGTATGAATATTGGATATATTGTTCGTCACCGTGTCGTGACGACGTTGTTGTGCAATCATTCCCGATGCCGCTGTATATAGACCTCTAAGCATTGATTCTTCCTCCTCCAATGTTTGCGAAGCAAACATTACTTCGAGAGCATCTACTTCGTTTGCGAAGCAAACATTACTTCGAGAGCATCTACTTCGTTTGCGAAGCAAACATTACTTCGAGAGCATCTACTTCGTTTGCGAAGCAAACATTTCAACAGAAGTATTTGCCGTCTCTTCCAATTGAATATTCCTTAAATATATATCGGTTGGAAGCAAAGTCGGTTGAATAGCTTGTCCATGCGACCTTAGACTCATTTCCGATTCGGCGTGCCTCGCGAGGAGCACCCTACCTGCGAAAGCTTGTCCAATGATACAATACCCGTTATTTCTTCAGCTTGTCTAAATGATCTAATAAGATGCCCGTTCCCTTAACTACACAATGCATCGGATCTTCTGCGATCAAAACAGGCACTTTAAGCTCATCAGCAAGAAGAGCATCCAGTCCGCCAAGTAGTGCTCCGCCACCAGTCAAGATGACACCACGATCAATGATATCTGCCGACAATTCCGGTGGAGTTTGCTCAAGCACATACTTCGCCGCTGCAACGATAGACATAATAGAATCATGCAGTGCCTCTCTCACTTCACCCGAGCGGATCGTGACGGTAAGAGGAAGCCCTGAAACCATATCACGTCCACGAATATCAATCTCTTCCCGGCGTCCATCGTCATAGACGGACCCAATTTTGATTTTGATATCTTCGCTTGTCCGTTCACCGATCAGAAGCTTGTATTTACTTTTAATATATTTCATAATTGCGTCATCGAATTTGTTTCCGGCAACCTTAATCGAAGAAGCGGTAACAATATCGCCCATAGACAAGACGGCCACGTCCGTCGTACCGCCGCCAATGTCTACGACCATATTGCCGCTAGGCTGGAATATATCCATTCCAGCCCCAATAGCGGCAGCCTTCGGCTCTTCTTCCAAATATACTTCCTTCGCACCACTTCGTTCCGCTGCCTGGCGTATAGCCTTTTGCTCAACAGAGGTAATATTCGTTGGCGCACAGATCAGAATACGCGGCCTGCTGAACCACTTACGTCCTTCAACGCGATCAATAAACGCTTTTAACATAATTTCTGTAATATCAAAGTCCGCTATAACGCCATCCCGTAATGGACGAATGGCAATAATATTGCCCGGTGTACGCCCGACCATGCGATGGGCTTCTTCACCAACCGCTAATACCTTCTTCGTATCGCTTTCAATTGCGACAACAGAAGGCTCGTCAAGTACAACGCCCTTACCTTTTACATGAATGGATACATTAGCCGTCCCAAGATCAATCCCGATGTCCTTGCTCAGCATAAGGCTTAAGTCCCCCAATGAATAATGTTTGCTTAATCGCTCATTTTAGTTCTTCCAACACAGGAAAAACCCCTAACGAACATTATTCGCCAAAAAGGACAAAAATCCTCTATGCTTTGTAAAAAATATCTGGAATTATTAGGTCGACTTTACGCCTTACCTGCTGCGAGCACTTCACGCTTCTTTGTACTTGTTTTTTTGTACTTAATCTTAGTCGCTTCGCCACCTCTAAGATGCCTGATCGACTTATGGTACTCGAGAATGTGCTTAACCTGGTCAGCCAGGTCCGGGTTTATCTCCGGCAACCTTTCGGTCAAATCCTTGTGCACCGTACTCTTGGACACGCCGAACTCTTTAGCGATCGTTCGTACCGTATGCTTCGTCTCCACGATGCAACGGCCTATTTTAATGGTTCGCTCTTTGATGTAATCGTGCACGTTCCCGCCTCCCTACTCGAGATAGTTTGGTACATTATATGAGTGGAGTGGGTATATATTCGTTATGTCCAAGCGTGACAAGCTTTGAAAGTGAATAAATTTTCAAAAATGCGAAACAGGCGAAGGAAAAATCCTTCGCCTGTACGACTTTAGCTCTATATAACGTTATGGAATTATTCTTTGATGTAATCGATCGGGTTAACTGTTTCACCGTTTAGACGAGTCTCAAAGTGTAG
The DNA here is from genome assembly GCF_016019935.1 of Paenibacillus sp. GSMTC-2017. Taxonomy (GTDB): domain Bacteria; phylum Bacillota; class Bacilli; order Paenibacillales; family Paenibacillaceae; genus Pristimantibacillus. Next base: position 110,875 of record NZ_JAECMT010000007.1, on the reverse strand, counting down.
ATGTACACCTAGATCTTTCTCGAGCTCACTGCGGCCTGCTTTTGCGATAGTTGTGCCTTGTTTAACATCATCGCCTTCTTTAACAGTTACGTCAGTTAAACTTTGGTACACAGTCACTAAACCGTCTCCGTGGTTAATCTCAACAACATGACCGTTCGTAGGATGCGGCTCAATATGCGAGATCGTTCCATCTAAAGCTGCTAGTACATCAAACGGCTGTCCGTCTGGATGAACAAAATCAATACCTGTATGCGGGGAGAACGTGTTGCCCACTTGAACGAGCGCAGCTTCTCTTTCTGTTGCAGTTGCTTTTGCATCATAAAATTTCGTTTGCTCTTGAAGTTCTTCTTTCTTTGCTACCGGCCACTTCATACCAAGTGCACTAGCAACAACCGGGGCAGCTTCTTCTTCACCTGTTCCCGCTTGCTCACCTTCACCTTGCGAAACTTCAGTAGAGGTATCCGGGCCAGTAGTAGGCTTAGCCGGATCATTTCCCTGATAGATCCACATTAAGGTTACGATAATTGCTGCCGCAGCCATGAAGATTGCTGGAGAAACCCATCGCTTTGCGAATAGTTTCTTCAGTCCGCTGCTAGAGTTCGCGGCAGACGCTCCTCCCAGATTATTTTTGGGAGTTTCCTCTTGTCTTTGCTTCTGTTTGTTTTGGTTTTGATCATTCATTGATATCACCTCACTAGCCATTGTTACCAGATCTGCTAGGTTTATACGTGAGGATATCATTTTTTAAGAGTTTGCCTAGTTTCGAAGCTTTGAAGCTTGTTCCACAGTTGAATCCGTATAGTAGTGAAGCAAAATATCTTTTGCATCTCTACCATCTTGCGCCATTCCATTAGCCCCCCACTGACTCATTCCAACCCCATGGCCTAATCCGTACGTTGTGAAGATCACTTTATCTTTCTCAATCTTCCACTTGAATTGTGAGGATGCTAGTCCCAGTCTCTCTCTCACTTCGCGTCCACTATACGTCTTTCCGTTAATCTGTATCTCTTTAATTCGTTTACCTTCTGTTCTTTCAGTAACCTTCATTACTAGCTTTGCTCGCGCAAACTTACCCGATAATCCCATAGCTCGATAAATATCTGCCCTCTTAAATGCAAACTGCTGCTCATAACGTGGTGATATCTCTTTATCCCAAGGGCTATCCACGCTTCGCAAGTAGGGAAGCGATTGCTCCCAATAATCTTCCGAATTTTCGGTATAACCATTGCTCGTTGAGAAAAAAGCAGCTTCAATAGGTTCACCCTTATACGTTACAATTAATCCCTTTGTCTCTTCTACCGCTTGCTGAAGCTTAGCTAATAACACTTTCTTCTCTTCGCCCCTCCAACGATTCGCGAGCTCATCTTCCGATAGATAGACCTGATGTTGTACCGTATCCAGCACATCAGCCTTCTTTCTTGTTCTATCTTGTTTAGTCTCAGAGGATAACTTTCGAACGATATAGGTTCTTGCTGCGATAGCTTGCGCCTTTAAAGCTTCTAAATGAAAGTCCATTGGCATTTCGCCTACAAGAACACCCATCACATAGGTTTCTATAGGAACTGTTTCCACTCTCTTCTGATTTGTAAGATAGACTCTGACTTTGACATCATCTAATGCTCCACTAAGTTGCTCAGAAGGGATAATAGCTACTTTCGAATCTGACCTATCCTCTTGTTTACGAGGTGGATGCGTGAATATCGGCATTATATTTGACTCTAACGTATTCTCTGTGTCCTTTAAAGTCGACTGAGGATTGTTTTTCACATTCGTTTTTTTCTGTTCCGCTGCGCTTACCCACTTCGGTTCCCGCTCCACCACGCTTGTATACACTTTATTTGATCTTTCCTCAAATGCTGCTATGGAAACTTTCATTCCAAAAACAATGGTACCTAATAGAACACCTATACCAAAAATAATGAACCATCGCTTCTTGCCTACTGTCTTTAACACTTTGATTCTAGCAAGCCTTTTGGTAACCCTAATACTCATCTGCACCCCTTCCTAGTGGGCTTCTATCTGCCCTTCTCTCTCACTTTCAACCAGTACTAGTACAGTCTATGAGGAGGTCTACTAGGATAGAATCAAAATGAATATTCTCTAATCTCCGAACTTCTAAAGCTATCAATTGTGCAATTCATTGCTTAGGGGATAGTTTTGGACACAAAAAAGCGAGAGCTCTTTATTGAATCGGGATTAGCCAAGTGGCAAATCCTGATGCAATGAAGTCTCTCGCTTTGCGGGGATATGTGGCGTATTACGCCCAGGTTGGCTGTACTTTCATAACAGCTACCTCTTTCTCCCGTTTGTATGATGCTGAGTCGTTTAACGTCGCTCCAGCGACTGCAGTACTTTTGCCTAGTGCACCAGCGGCAACTGTTGAAGAAGTCTCGCTCTCCGACTCTTCTCGATAAATGATCGCACCTAGTGATGCAAGTTTTCCGGTAATATCGACATAACCACGATCCACATGATGAAGGCCAGTAACTTCTGTTTCACCATCAGCTCGTAGTGCTGCACATATAAGGGCTGCACCTGCACGTAGATCGGTTGCACATACTTTCGCACCTGTAAGTGGAATGCCTCCAGTAACGATTGCAGATCGACCATCTACTTTAATATGTGCATTCATCTTTTGGAATTCTTCTACATGCATAAAACGATTTTCAAAAACGGTTTCCGTCACTACACTTGTACCTTCAGATACGAGCAGTAGAGCCATCATCTGCGATTGCATATCCGTTGGGAAACCTGGATGAGGCAACGTTTTGACATCCACAGAACGAAGCGTTGTGCTCGAACGAACTCGAATGCCGTTATCGCTCTCCGTAATTTCTACGCCCATTTCCTGTAGCTTAGAAATGACTGGAGTAAGATGATCAGCAATGGCTCCTTCAATGAATACATCCCCGCCAGTAATGGCAGATGCAATCATATAAGTACCTGCTTCAACACGATCTGGAATGACGTTATGTTTTGCACCGCTAAGCCGTTCCACGCCTTCGATACGAATCATTCCTGTACCTGCGCCGCGGATCTTACCGCCCATAGCATTAATATAGTTCGCCAAATCAACAATTTCAGGCTCTTTTGCCGCGTTTTCAATTGTTGTTGTTCCATTTGCGAGTGCCGCAGCCATCATGATGTTTTCAGTTGCTCCTACACTTGCAACATCCAAATAAATTTTGGCGCCAACAAGTCGTGTCGGCGTGCTCGCTTCAATGAATCCATGACCAAGGGTAATGACTGCCCCCATCGCTTCAAAGCCTTTCAAATGCTGATCAATGGGACGAGTCCCAATTGCACAGCCACCTGGCAATGAAATTCTAACCTTGCCAATACGCGCTAGAAGCGGCCCCATCACTAAGAAGGAAGCTCTCATCTTGCGGATTAGCTCATATGGTGCTTCACATGAAGTAATAATTGGCGCTGATATACGCATCGTTTCATTCTTATAAGTAACCTGAGCTCCCAATGAGGCAAGCACATTCTGAATCGTCATAACGTCGTCTAAGAGGGGCACGTCACAAATGACGCTATCTCCTTCAGTCGCTAACAATGAGGCAGCAAGAATGGGGAGCACTGCATTTTTTGCGCCGCTTACGCGGACTGTGCCCATTAAACGCTGGCCTCCGCGGACGATAATTTTAGTCATCTTTGTGTTCCCTCCGCGAATAGCAATTTCTATTGCATGCTAATAAATTTTCTTATTGAGTGAATATTTGGACAAACTTCGATCACATTACTAAACTTCATCTTAACATTATGCATCAATAATCGACAAGGGTAAATTCTTTCCACTTTTTACACATTACATGGCCAGAATAAGAGTGGAATAGTCTCCCTAATGGGTTATTTACGACTATATTCCTTGAATTACCACTTTTATTCCTTATAACAATTATTTTTGTATACAAACTTATCGACTAATTTCACCAAAAAATGTAGCTTTGTATTACCCATTGTTAACATGTTTCGTCTAGGTTATTCGACAAAACTTCTAAGCATGGTTGAATAGTCCCAGTATTGTAAAACAAACTGCGCAAGCAAATGACCAATGGCAACAGCAAGAAGTACTTGAAACATCCTTGCTTTCAAGCTGCGAGGAAAGCGGAATATCGCTTCCCACTTCACTTCTTTTAGCAAAATCCAAACTAGAAATATGCTAATAAGTTGAACAATAATGGAGAACAGTCCGGTTAATCCCGTTAAAGTTTGCATTTCATTGAATAAGTTATTTGCATCCGCATCCATACTGCATCCTCCATGTAGTCGATTAACCCATCAAACTAATCTTTATAATATCGATATAAAAGTGATGTAAATTGTCCCCGACTGGCTTTTTCATCAGGCTTAAATTGATTTCGCTCGATTCCTTGCAGCTTACCATCAACTTTCATGGCAAACAACATCGGGGAATACCAATCGTTTGGGGCTACATCAGCGAATGGACGGGCAAGCGGGAACTGTACCTTAAGCGCTTCAGCATAACCAATTATGACAGCCATCTCAGCTCTTGTAATAGGTGAATTAGGTCGGAAGCTCCCATCCGGGAATCCACGTACCCAACCTTGCTGCACCGCCTTCTGGATTGCTCCACTCGCCCAATGAGAGGCGCTAACGTCAGTAAACTGCTTAGAGGTAGCCATATTTGTTATAGGCTTATAAGCTTTTACAATCATCGCAACAGCTTCTGCTCGTGTAATCGACCGCTCAGGCTCAAAGCGGTACCCACCAACACCTTTAACGATATTCAGTTTCGTTAAGCTAACAATATCATCTTTAGCCCAATGCCCCTTTATATCCCGAAAACCCGAAATGAGTTCCTCTGATTGCAAATTCAATCGATAAAATTGATTATTAAACGCTTTGCTCGAAGTAAGCTTCACATAATAAACACCTGGTTTCAGTACTTGTTCGGACGTCTTTAGCTTACCGCTCGTACCTGAATTTCCTGATGCAATACGTGTCATTCGTTTGTCTAAGCCTTCCAATTGAAGCGTTGCATCTGAAGGAATCCCTGATACAGATAAGCTAACAACACTTTGACTAGACACTCGGAACTGGAACCAATCCGTATCGGAAGCAGTACCCATAACACCCTTGTACTCGGTACCAGGACTCATTAATAAAGCTTCATAGGATTTATCGTTTGGTTCATTAGGATCGTCTAATTGGGGTGTAAAGCCGATCTTAAGCGTATAATGGCCAATCGTCGGACTTGCTTCCAAAGCAATTGCATTGTGAACACGTATATAATATTTACCCCGGGTGACAGATATGACGGGTGAGTGTTCGCCCTCTCCTTCTCTATGCTCATCGTAAAGAATAAGGGAATGACCATCCTTTTGCAAAGAAAGACCTGGATCGATCCGTACAGTATCTGTACTAAGTGATAGCTCTAGCTTACCGTCTTGCTGAAAATCGACTACATACCAGTCACGATCACCTGTTTGACCAAAGGTTCCCGTAACGGATTGTGACTTCGCTTCTAATCTTTTCGCTTGGTTCAATTGATCATTTGGTTCAAATCTATCTGGCCAAATAGCAAAAGAATTCGTTAACGAATAGTTTAGTGATTGTTTTACATCTGGATTACTGAAAGTTAGCCCAATAACCTGTTTACCTTTGCTAACATCAAACTCGATGATTTTGCTAGACAACTTAATGTCTTCAGCGCGCGTAAGCTTACCCCCACTGTGATGAGTGATTCGAACAACTGGTATTGTTCCACCGCCCTCTGGTGCACCTCTGTAATTCAATGTGAGTGTACCTTCATTGGGGGTCTCAATAACGTACCAGTCCATATCGTCAGCACTTCCAATTGATGCTTTCATTTCGTTGAATAGTGGAAAAGTTGTCGCTGACTGACGACGATCATTTGGTTCATTGGCATCTTTGAATAAAATAGCCTGGACTGCTCTATCTACTGCAAGTAGACCGTAGCCCGAAGTAGAATCAACACCTTTAACTCCGATATCCTTCGCCGTTTGTCGCAAAAGTTCACGAACTTCCAATGGTTTGTACTCAGGATGTTGTGCCCACACTAGAGCGGCAGCCGCAGCAACTTGAGGAGCTGCCATCGAAGTTCCCTCTTCTTGCTTGTACTTTCCTCCTAAAGCTGTTGTGAACACATTCCATGGAGCAAGTATATCAAGCTCAGTACCTGAATTAGAACGCTGGTCTGGTCTATTGTTAGGCTGAACTCCCCCTACTGCAAGGACTGTCGGATATGCTGCAGGATATTTAACAGCAGTCTTATTACCTGATTTAACTCCGTCATTGCCAGATGCAGCTACTAGCAGAACACCCTTATTTTCGGCATAGTTTACGATGTCTTGCATGTATGGGGAATAGCGATGCAGACCAACGGACATGACAATTATTTTGGCGCCGTTTTTTACGGCATACAAAATAGCTTCACCAAGATCAAGCTCCGTGCCGTCTCCCCACTCATCTAATGCTTTTACTGGCATTATCTTAGCCCTCCACAGTACGCCAGAACCACCAATACCGTTATTGCCTGCCGCAGCAATAACACCAGCAACACTAGTCCCATGACCATTGTCGTCAGCAGGCGACTTCTTCGGGTTAACGAGGTTCGCTCCTTGAACAAGATTATCCTTCAAATCAGGATGATCTAATTCAACACCAGTATCCACGAGCGCAATCGTAAGTTCTTTTTGTTCTCGTACTGTTTCCCATGCCTTCTGCGCACCTATTTGTGCGAGATGCGACTGCTTAGGAAGCTCAGGGTCATTAGGGTTCGTATTAGGCACTGCCGCTAATGGTGCTGCGACCGTACGCTCACTATCCGCTTGGACCTCTTCATCATCGGCAGACAAGGATAAGATGCTGACTGGGTTATTCGGATGTATGTATTCGACGCCCGGCTCTTCACTTAGCCGGTCAAGCCACGCATCCACGTCCTCGCCCCAGTCCGCAGCGGGACGCACGACTTCCACCGCCGCAGCTTCTTGGCGGCGGATCACTTCCACCCCGCGCAGCTTATGCGCCTTCGCGGGGGAAGTCCATTTGAGCAGCCAGCTTTGCGGCTGCTCAAGGGCTGCGCCTGCGTCCGCGTATACGGCGGACGCTAGCGCCCCTGCTACGGGAGCAGGAGCGACGGGGGCTATTACGCCCCCGAGCGCTACGCTCCCGATCAGCAGCACCACAAGCGCGCGGCGTAGACGTTTGCCGCGCGCTTGTGGTGCAAGGCTGTGAGCGCCTCTACGGTAGTCGAGGCGCTCGTTTGGTTTCCGCTCGCGCGGCAAGATCGCGTTGCTGCTATTCGATTCGAGATGAGGCGATTGCTGATCTCGATTTATATCGATAATGGAATTCCAATTAATCGTCATTAGTTTTCTGCCTTTAAACGTATTTCATTAATATTTCGTTTAACGAATACGTTTTCCCTTCTTTTTTTCATAGAAAGAGGGCACAACAATAGTCATATTCTGCTAGAGTGGCTAAAGATACGAATTGTTCGTTAAGACGCGCTGCACTTAACTATAAATTCGTATAGCTTACCATTTTTTAGACCGTCGCTCTCATTTCGATTGTATGACAGACTGACGGACTGTTTCGCCCGCTACACTTCCTATCTAAAATTTCTGATTGTATTATTTATTAAACTACTACTGTGTTTTGTCTACAACTTCTCCGAAATCTGTCCCAATTTCTCTATTAACCTTGTTAATTCTGAGAAATTAACATCTTAGCGTATTAATGCGCTTATTTGTTAGTCCATCGCAAATAAGCCAAAATCTAAGCGTATTAATGTACTTAATTCCAAGCTGATCACGAAAAAACAAATATCTAAGTGTATTAATGCACTTAAGATGTAAGTCAATCACAATAGATCTATAGCTTCTAACCACCAAAGTACCCTTAATATATGCTTACCCTTCGATAACATGATAAATAGATATCATGCTTTGAAAACAAATAAAATAAGCAGTTTTTCTACATGTTAAATCGTTTCCATTGTAATCTTCTTGCAAGAGATATCACAATAATTCTTAATTACGTTTTGACACTTTTCACTTTTTACTTCGCACAAAAAGAAACTCCCCCCATAAAAGTTCAAAGAATTGTCTCTTAATTCATTACCCACATCTTGTTGTATTGAATCAATTTAAAAAAATCGGTATACGCAAGCACAGTATCATCATTGATACTAGCTTCCATATACCGACTTAGACATTATCCGAAACGACTATTTCCTATACGCTTTGATGACAAGTGTCGCTACTATACATGTACATTTTTACAATTTTCTATTATGTCTACTGTATATTCGTCAAAAATGACTCTATAGAAAATAAAAAATCAATAAGAGTAGAGAGAAGACCTGGGAACAAACCAACAGCTAACGTTAAAGAAGCGCAGAACCAGATGACTATGCCTATAGTAACCGGGATTTTAATTATTCCAGTAGCTACAGTTTCATTAACTGATTTAACAGTTGTTTCCGTTTCTACTTCCTCATTCACTGTTCTGCTCACATTATTAATCGTGAATGTTTCCTCCGAATCATGTCCCTGCGCACTTGCACCTTTATTCACTTCACTTCCGTCATGCGGATTTTGGCCTAACTCTTCATTTATCCCGCTTCTCAGCGATGCGGATAAGGAAACGCCGTTACTACTTCTCATGAACATTTGGCGAATAAGCCCAAAGTAGAAATAGTACGAAATGACACTGCTGAGGACCATAATGACGACGATCCAGTACGCTTTTGCCTGAGCTGCTCCCAATAAAATGAATAGTTTCCCGAAGAATCCCGCTGAGATGGGAAGTCCCGCTAGTGACAATACAAAGATGGTCATAGCGACAGCTGTCCACGGCGCACGATAGTACATACCTGCAAAACCACTCAGTTCGTCGTGTCCAACTGCTCGACTAACGACTGTGTGAATGGCAAAAGCGCCAATTGTCATTAATAGATAAGCTACAAGATAAAACAGTATCTCATTTATATTATTGATGTGCCCGAATGTAAAAGAGATGCCTACCGGTACTAGCAAGTAACCTCCATTTGCAACACCAGATAGAGCAAGCAGCCGCTTCACATTCATCTGCCTAAGAGCGGCAATCGTGCCTACTAGCATAGCTGTTGCAGCAATCAGCAGCACCGCGAAAAATATATCGTCACTCACACTTATCAATCCACTCGCTGCGTCAGCAGGCGATTCTGCGAACAACACACTCTCGAACATAATGCGGATAATTATCGCAAGTGTTGCTCCTTTGGACACAACAGCTAGGAATGCAGCAATTGACGTTGGAGCACCTTGATAGACATCTAGCGACCATGCATGAAAAGGCGCTGCTGCAATTTTAATTGCAAAACCAGCAAGCATAAATGCAAATCCGACATATAGAAGGGATTCATAATTCTCTAATGCCATTGGTAACGCTGCGCGTATACCTGTAAAGTCTACTGCACCAGTAACTCCGTACACATACGACATACCGAACAAAATAAATGCAGACGATATGCCGCCCGTTACTACATATTTGAATGCTGCCTCAGCAGATAGGGATGATTTTCTGCGAAGACCTACAAGCACATAACTCGTTATACTAAGCAGCTCTAGTCCAATGTACAATGTCACCAAGTTTCCTGACGAAGCCATGATCATTGCACCAATAACGGCAGGTATTAACAGGTAGAAATATTCGCCCTTTTCCGTTATCGTACGATCATTTTGTACAGAACCAATTCCAAGCAACGTTACAAGTGCTGTACCCCCAAGGAATAACAGTTTCATCAGATTACCAAAATCGTCAACCCGATAACTATCGCCAAGTAGTGAAATTATACCTACCGTTTCGTCTCCCTGCATATCAATCATACGTAGTAAAACTAAAGTGAATGCTCCCAGCAGACCAACCAACGTTAGCCCACCTATCCATGTTCGTCTTATTCGTTGCGGCAACAACATCTCAAGCACTATTAACAGTACAAACCACGCGCCAAGCGCTAGCTCAGGAGCCATTACCAGCATATCCGACCATGTTAGTGGTTTAAATATCGTTTCCCCCGGCATCGCTTATCCCCCTGCCTTTGTTGCGTGTAATACGTCCATAAAGCTACTAATGCTATGATCCACTGTTTCTGTTAAGACGGATGGATAGCAGCCTAACAATATAATAAATGCTAGAAGTATCACCATCGGTAGTGCTTCGATAAATCTCGCATCACGAAGTGCCGAGTAGCTTTCCTTTTGCGGACCAAACGTTATTTTTAGTACACTTCTCAATACGTAGACTGCGGTCAAAATAACTCCAAGAACTGCGAAGCCTGCTAACCATTTCATCGACTCGAACAGTCCTAGCAATGATAGAAACTCGCCTACAAACCCAGACAAACCAGGTAAACCAAGCGAAGCTAGCCCCGCTGCTAGAAGAACACCGCTCATAAAAGGCATTGAACGAGCAAGACCGCCAAGCTGATTAAGCTCTGTTGTGCCTGTACGCTCATAGAGACTTCCCACGATCAAAAATAATAATGCAGATATAAGTCCATGAGAGATAAGCTGGAACAGCGCTCCCTGCAAACCAATTTCATTGAAAGCTGCAAGACCGATCAAGACGATGCCCATATGGCTAATTGAGGAGTATGCAAGTACAAGCTTGAACTCCACTTGTCGGAATGCGAGGATTGCACCGTACAACAAGTTAATGACACCTAGTGTTGCTAATACGACAGCCCACTCACGCGCTTGTTCAGGGAATAAGAAAAATCCAAATCGTATAAGTCCGTACGCACCCATCTTGAGCAATATACCAGAATGTATCATTACAACTGCCGGCGACGCTTCCTTATGTACTTTGAGCATCCAAGAGTGAAAAGGGAAAATAGGAAGCTTAATACCAAAAGCGACGAGTAGCATAATAAACAATGTCCATTGCATAGTTTCGCTTATATTGAATGGATTACCGCCTTGAATCGCATCTTCTGGGAGATTAACGTAAGCATCGGGGTCCGTTAAATTACTTGTTATGTCTGCGTAACTTCCGCTGTAAATGTACTGAATCCCTTGCGTTGTCTCCTCAATCCGGAAACCTGCTGTATTAACTAGTATTACGAATGCAATCAACATAATAGCCGAACCAATACCGTTGTAGATCAAAAATTGATTAGCCGTTCGTTCTCGATTGTAGTAGCCCCATATGCCAATTAGGAAGTACATAGCTATCAACGTAATTTCGAAGAAAATAAAAAACAAGAAAACGTCACGTGCCATAAAAGCACCTAACATACCAAACTCAAGTAATAAGAACCAACTGAAGAAAGCTTTCCAACGTTTCTTCACATGAATCGCAGCCATAGCTGCCATTGCTGTCACTAACGCTGTAAGTAGTAGAAGCGGTAATGACAACCCATCAATAGCAAGTGAATACTGGAATGAAAATAACCATTCTGCATCTCCCTGGAATAGCGCTATTGGGGCTTTAACCCAGTTATAAGACTCGCTGTAAGCCTGACCACCTTGTTGCTTGTCATAATCGACAAACAGCCATATAGAAAGAGCAAGCGGCACTAAAGTCGTAATAATAGCTGCAATCTTCAGCCAGCCTCCTTGATGTTTCGGAAGCAACTGAATAATCGTAAATCCAAGGACCGGCGCTAATAAAATTATCGAAAGAATGGGGATATCATGTAAAATGCTCACGATAGAATCCTCCTTCCGATAATTGTAATGACTATGACCAAAACACCTATGACAGCTGCAACACTATACGTTTGTACATGTCCATTTTGGAGTCTGAGTGCAATTTTACTTGCACCATTTGCAGCGGAACCTGCTAATTTTACTACTCCCCCGATAATATAAGTGTCGAATGCTATTAAACCTGTTCCCAAATTACGTAACGAACGAATGACAACGACTTCATAAAACTCATCTACAAAATATTTGCGTTCAAGCAGTCTGATCAGCCATGGCATACGTTCAGTAACGAATGTACGGCTTATACTACCTTTACCATAGATGAGCCATCCAACTAGCAAGCCAAGCACACCAACCGCAATAGAACAAATGATTGCAATTGTACTACCATGAGGTGCTTCCGCATCATCACTCAGCCATGTCCCTAACCAGCCATTCCAAGGCGTCTCCACAAATCCAGCGACCACGGAAAGTACAGCAAGTACGAGAAGTGGCACTGTCATCACCCATGGTGACTCCTTCACTTTTCCTAACACTTCGCTTCCTTTGGAAGACTTTGCTTTACCTAAGAAGACGAGGATAAACAGTCTTGTCATATATAGCGCCGTACAGAATGCTGCTACCAAACCAATAACAAAGAGGAGCGGATTCTCTTCTAACGCAACCGTTAAAATAAGATCTTTCGACCAAAAGCCTGCAAGCGGCGGAATACCTGAAAGCGCCAATGCCCCAATGCCGAATGTCCATGCGGTAATACGCATTTTTTTGCCTAACCCGCCCATTTCATTGATGTCTTGTGTATGTACAGCATGAATAATGCTTCCCGCCCCAAGAAATAGCAATGCTTTGAAAAATGCATGAGTGAATAAGTGGAAGATACCACCTGTTAACGAACCAAGCCCAAGCGCCATCATCATAAATCCAAGTTGGCTGACGGTGGAATAAGCGAGTATTCTTTTTATATCATTTTGCGCGAGGGCGATTGTTGCGGCGAATATAGCAGTAAAGCCTCCAATATACGCAACTGTCTCCATCGCAAAAGCTGATGCTTCAAAAATGTCAAATGTACGGGCGATGAGGAATACCCCGGCAGCTACCATTGTTGCTGCATGAATGAGTGCGCTAATCGGAGTTGGACCCTCCATCGCATCTGGCAACCAAACATGCAATGGAAACTGGCCTGACTTACCCACCGCTCCTAAGAAGATCAGTAGTGCTATGACCGTTGTAATGCTAGTTGCAATTGTTCCACCTTGTCCGTCAAATACACTTTCGATCATCGTAAAACCAAGCGAATGTCCAGGCATATACCAGAAAAGAAGCAGAATGCCGATTAACAATCCTGCGTCCCCAATACGTGTGACGATAAATGCTTTTTTGGCTGCAGCCCGAGCTGCGGGTTTTGTGTACCAGAAACCAACAAGCAGAAACGAACATACACCAACAAGCTCCCAAAAAATATATAAGGACAACATATTGTCGGATAAAACAAGTCCTAACATAGAAAAGGTGAACAATGAGATATAACCATAAAAGACGGTTATACGTTCATCGTTTTTCATATAACCTGCTGAATAAAGATTGACCAGAAAACTAACAAGTGTCACAACGACGAGCATTAATGCAGTTAAATTAGTAACTTCAAACCCAATAGTGAATACGTACTCGTTAATAGTAATCCAATCAAAGCCATTGTTATAATCAACCGCGTTCGGTTTTAACCGTTCCAGTAAAACAAGCAGTGACACAACAAATGCGCTAAGTGAGGCTATTGTTCCGATCCATATACCAGCTGTACGAAAACCTTTGCCGAGAGCAGTCAATAACAAAAAAGAAACGAACGGTAACAGCGGTATGATCCAGGCAACTTTTGTGTACATGTCCATAACCAGCCTTACCTCCTCATTCGATTGAATGCTTCGATGTTGATCGTGCCACGAGCACGGAATAGAGCAATGAGTATCGCCACAGCAATTGCAGCTTCTGCCGCTGCGACTGTAATTGAAAATATGGAGAAAATTTGTCCCGTTAATGACGGGATGACGCCATATTTTGAAAAGGCGACCAAATTTAAGTTTACTGCATTTAGCATTAACTCAAGCGACAAAAGAATAATAATCCCATTCCGTTTCGATAGTGCACCGTATAAGCCAATGCAGAACAATATTGCAGCTATAGTGAGATAGGAAGGCAGCATTTAATCAGCCTCCTTCTTAGCGATAACGATTGCACCAATAAAAGCAACTGTTAGCAAAATAGACAACAGTTCAAAAGGCACGATGTACCCTGTAAATAATAGTTCACCGATCGCCAACGTGTTGTCTTCTACACCTTGCATTGGCGCTACTTCTGGGAAAGCCGTTGAGCGTATGGCGTAAAATAATAAACCAAATAAACTAAGTGCCCCCACGGCGACAAGCACTTCATGCCATGGTCTAGCTGGCTCTGCACTTTCGCCAGTATGCTTCGTCATCATGATACCGAAGATCATAAGAACGGATACAGCTCCCGCATAGATCAACACTTGAACAAATGCGACGAATTCAGCATCTAGCAGCACATATAAACCTGCCAATCCTAGAAAAACAGCCGCCATGGAAACGACCATGTGCACGACTTTTTCCAGACTGATCATGAGGACTGCTCCCCCAATCATAATCGCCGCGAACACGAAGAAAGCGACAAATTCTCCCGTTAATTCGACGTTAAACAATTACTTAGCGCCTCCTTTGGCTGGTGCTCCGATATTGTTATTGTCTTCACGAACGAGTGTATTGTTGTCCGTCAGCCATCCTGCATCCTTATACAATTCATCTCGGCTATAGGTAGCAAGTTCAAAGTGATTGGTCATCACAATCGCTTCTGTTGGACATACCTCTGTGCAGAGATCGCACAAAATACAAATCTCAAAATTGATATCGAACGTATCGATCACTTTACCCCGCTTCTCAGGGTCGGGATTTGGCTTACCAGTAAGCGTAATACAATCGGTAGGACAAATACGTGCGCATTGGTTGCAAACGATACATAAATCCGGAATAAAATGCTGAATGCCTCGGAAACGATCTGGCATTAAAATCGGTACATCAGGGTATGAGGTCGTCACCTTAGGAGCTGTTAACGATTTGAGCGTTACACCGAGTCCTTGCAGCAATCCATTCATGTCCGTCTCTCCCTTATTCTCATTTAACGAACAACTCCAAGAAGAGTGCCGTCAGAAATACGTTAAGTAATGCTACAGGCAGAAGCACCTTCCACCCTAAGCTCATTAACTGGTCTACACGAATACGCGGAAACGAAGCCCTTATCCAAAATAACGAAAACACGATAAACGTAAATTTCAATAAAAACCAAATGATGCCCGGTACAAAATCAAGGAATGGCACTGGTGGATGCCAGCCTCCAAGAAATAGTACCGTCGTTAATGCAGCAATCGCATAAACATACACATATTCCGCTAACATGAAGAAGGCAAATCGGAATCCGCTATACTCCACATGATAACCAGCAACTAGCTCCGATTCAGCTTCTGGCAAATCGAATGGTGTACGATTTAATTCAGATAACGCTGCTATATAGAATACAACAAATCCGATGATTTGAGGGATAATGTTCCAATCCCAAAACCATCCGCCCGCCTGTGCAGCAACGATATCCCTCAAGTTTAAACTTCCGCTGAGCAATACAACGCCAACAATTGATATGACGAGCGGCACTTCGTAACTAATCATCTGAGCAGCTGAACGCATACCGCCAATAAGTGCATACTTATTGTTAGACGCCCAGCCTCCTAGCACAATGGCTAATGTCGATACGCCTGAAAGTGCTACATAATAGAGAAGCCCTACATTTAAATCGGCAAAATATAAATTTTGTGAATAGGGTATTACCGCTAGTACCATAAATGCAGGTATGAATGCTAAGGGCGGAGCAACAATAAATAAAAGCCGATCAGCTTTGCGCGGAATTGTATCTTCCTTAATTAATAGCTTAAAAATATCAGCTACTGACTGCAGCAAACCAAGCGGCCCTACCCGATTCGGTCCAATACGTAATTGCATCCAGCCAATAACCTTACGTTCAAAATATATTGCATAAGTCACAAAACCAAGTACAATAAGTAAAAATAAGACAACCCACAGAAACATAATTAGCGCATTTCCCCACGTAAGTGGTTCAGTTAGCCAAGCTCCCATCAGCAGTCCACCTCTCCGACAACGATATCAATGCCTCCAAGTATCGTAATAAGATTAGTCATCGACTCTCCGACTAGCAGCTTAGGCAATATTTGAAGATTAACAAAAGAAGGTCGTCTAAACTTTAGGCGGTAAGGCTCTGCCTTTCCCTTCGAAACAATATGGCAACCTATCTCTCCACGAGGCGACTCTATCCTCACATAGGTTTCACCAGCAGGTGGACGAATGGCCCGCGGTACTTTTCCCATCGTTTCACCATCATTCGGGAATTGCTCCACTGCTTGTTTTAAAATACGAAGGCTTTGGCGAATTTCTTCCAGCCTAACGCGATAACGATCATAACAATCTCCATTCCGACCAAGTGGAACGTCAAATTCGAATCGCTCATACAGACTATAAGGTTCAGCTTTTCGCAAGTCCCAATTGACGCCTGTGCATCTAAGATTAGCACCCGACAAACCATAATCTATAGCAGTAGCAGCATCATATTTACCTATTCCTTTGATCCGTGCAAGGAAAATCTCATTGCCTGTTACTAGTTTGTCGTACTCCTGCAGCTTCTTCTCCATGTAAGGGATAAACTCTTTCACCTTATCCATCCACCCTGGAGGAGCGTCCCATTTCACACCACCCACACGCATGTAGTTATACGTTAACCTTGCTCCACATAGCTCATTGAATAAATTAATGATCATCTCCCGATCTCGGAATGCGTATAAAAATGGGCTCATCGCCCCAATATCCAATAAATAAGTACCCCACCAGACGAGATGACTTGCTATACGTTGGAGTTCCATAACAATTAGACGTAGAAATTCCGCACGAAGTGGAACTTCGAGACCCATCATTGTTTCTACTGCATGAACAAGCACATAATTTGTCGTCATAGCCGACACATAATCCATTCGATCCGTATAAGGAATGATTTGCGTAAAGTTTAGATTTTCAGCGATCTTCTCTGTTCCCCTATGCAAATACCCCATTACTGGGGTTGCTTCCGTTATGACCTCTCCATCAAGCTTTACTACAATCCGAAATACGCCATGTGTACTAGGATGCTGCGGGCCTACATTTAGTAGCAGTTCTTCTGTTCGAATCACCGGTTGCTCACACCTCCGAGTCGAGTGGTTCATAATCTTTGCGAAGCGGATGGCCGACCCAATCATCTGGCATCATAATTCTGCGCAGATCGGGATGACCGGGAAAGTCGATTCCTAACAAATCATAAATTTCTCGTTCGTTCCAATTGGCGGTTGACCAGGTTAGAGCTGCAGAAGGTACTGAAGCTGCTTCACGGTCGGTTCTCAGCTTAATGACTACATCCCGTCTGCTCTTTAGCGATAACAAATGATAGACAACTTCCAAATGCGTCTCATAATCTACGCCTGATACGTTACGGAGATAGTTAAAATCCAGTTCTTTATGATCCCGTAAAACGACCGCAGCCTTTGTCCAATGTGCTCCACTTAACACGATAGTCGGCATATCGGCATTTAGTTCGTTGATATATGACTCTAGTACCGCGTCGCTCGCAACTTCATTGCTAAGCACTCTGATGATTAGTTCAAGTTCAGGTAGCCTTACCGATGGAAGCTTTGGTTGTTCAGGCTCAGCTTCAGCCGCTTCGGCTTCAGCCTTAGCTTTTGCTGCTAGTCTAGCTGCTTTTGCTTCAGCAGCAGCTTTCAGTTTTGCTTCCCGCTCAGGATCTACAGCTGGTGCTTGGGCTGATTCCGATGTCACCACTTGTGGTTCACTTGCTGGTGCTGGCGTCGCTGCTTGTGGTTCAGATGTCGGCGCTCCCTCAGATGTTTGCGACTCACCTTCTATGTTAGCATCTTGCTTTTTATCCTCATCACTCATCGACCGGTCACCCGCTTTCCGGTCTTCGCTTCGTAGCGTATCTTCTCTTGGAGCTTGTTAATACCATAGATTAGCGCCGCTGGGTTCGGTGGGCATCCTGGTATGTATACATCAACAGGTACGATCTGATCTACACCTTTAATAACGGCATAAGACTTAATGTATGGACCACCAGCGGTCGCGCAAGAACCCATTGCAATGACCCATTTCGGCTCTGGCATCTGATCGTATAGACGGCGAAGCAATGGGCCCATCTTTTTCGTAACGGTGCCCGAAACAATCATTACATCAGATTGACGTGGGGAGGTGCGGAACATAACACCGAAGCGATCAAGATCATAATGTGATGCACCTGTACCCATCATTTCAATCGCACAACAGGCAAGCCCGAAGGTAAGCGGCCATAATGAATTGCTACGCGCCCAAGCTTTTAACTGCTCTAGCGTTCCCATAAATACGTTGCGTTCCAGCTCTTTGCGCTCTTCCAATGTAATCGATTCCAAGTTCAATTCCATTTCAGCACCCTCTTCTTATACGCATATAGAAGTCCAATGAGCAGCATTCCCGCGAAAATAATCATTTCGACCAGAACAAAAAGACCGAGCTTATTGTATGCGACGGCCCAAGGATATAAGAAAACGGTTTCCACATCAAAGATAACAAACATAAGAGCGAACAAATAATAGCGAATATTAAACCTAACCTGACCTTCACCTACCGGTTCGTTGCCGCTTTCGTATGTGCTTTGCTTCATTTCCGTTGGTTTTTTAGGCCTCAGAATTTTACCGACTGTTAATGCAACAACCGGGAGCAATAATCCTAGCACTGCGAATATAGCGACGACAACGTAGTTATTGATGTAGTTTTCCAAACAATCGCCTCCGTCTTGGGGATGGAATGCAGGATGTCTAATCTTGGTCAATTTTTCCTCACAATTATAACAAATGCTTCCACAGCCGTCTATGACGGAGTTGGACAGTAAGCACATACCGAATCGTTTATTCTATTCAACTTTTATAGCTTGTATGTGCGTTTCGAGTTAGAAATGGCTCACAACCAAAATTCGTGTTTGGAAAAATGATTGGTAGCACCAAGCACCAAAAATTCTAACGAATCGTACAATGCTTATCAAGCAAAAAAACCGTTTTTTTATTCTAACGAATCTACATAACGTTAATGGCTCATTTATTGCAGAAACTAGTCTGATTTTAGGTAAATAACGTTTGTGGGGTTCATTAGATTATGAAATCACTTCATTTTTACGAAATAAGGGTGTTACGATTCGTTAGCGTGTTTAATGCCAAAAAACAAAAAAACCGTCGACCATAGATCGACGTTTTTTCTGCTATTTTTCGCTACATCAATTAACGCTGCTTCACGTTTAGACGGTTCATCGCCCGTTGCAGGGAGAGCTCCGCTCTGCGGAAGTCAACTTGATCTTGCTGCTTAGCAGCAAGACGTTGTTCAGCACGCTGCTTAGCAGCCTCTGCGCGTTCGATGTTAATGTCTTTTGCAAGCTCAGCGCTCTCAGCAAGAATGACAATTTTATCTTTGCGAACTTCGATAAAGCCACCATTAACGGCTACGATATCTACGACTCCATCACGCTTGATTGTTACTGGAGCAATGCGAAGTGCAGTTACTAGTGGAATATGGTTAGGCAAAATACCTAGCTCACCTTCAACACCTCGTACACTGACCATATTCGCAGTCTCTTCATACACCTTGCGCTCTGGTGTTACGATCTCTACCAAAAAGGTACTCATGTGGATTCCTCCCGCCCTTCGCTATTAAAGCGTTTTGGCTTTCTCCACGGCTTCTTCAATGACACCTACATAACGGAAAGCTTCTTCCGGTAGGTGGTCATATTTGCCCTCGAGAATTTCTTTGAAGCTACGAACGGATTCTTTAACCGGTACGTATTTACCCGGCGTTCCTGTGAACGGCTCGGCAACGTGGAACGGTTGGGATAGGAACAATTGGATTCTACGAGCGCGAGAAACCGTAATTTTATCTTCTTCGCTAAGCTCATCCATACCCAGAATCGCGATAATATCTTGAAGCTCTTTGTAACGCTGAAGAATTTTCTTCACGCCTTGAGCAACATTGTAATGCTCTTCACCTAGTACATCAGCACTTAGGATACGGGAAGACGACGCCAGTGGATCAACCGCTGGGAAGATACCCATCTCTGAAATTTTACGCTCAAGGTTAGTTGTTGCGTCCAAGTGAGCGAACGTCGTTGCAGGAGCTGGATCCGTGTAGTCATCGGCTGGTACGTAGATCGCTTGGATCGAAGTAACCGAACCTTTTTTCGTGGATGTAATACGCTCTTGCAATTGACCCATTTCAGTTGCCAACGTTGGTTGGTAACCTACCGCGGAAGGCATACGGCCAAGTAGGGCCGAAACTTCGGAACCTGCTTGCGTGAAGCGGAAGATGTTATCCACGAACAATAGAACGTCTTTACCTTCTTCATCACGGAAGTATTCAGCCATTGTCAAACCTGTTAGTGCAACACGTTGACGTGCGCCTGGAGGCTCGTTCATTTGTCCGAATACCATCGCTGTTTTGCTAAGTACGCCGGAATCCTTCATCTCATGGTACAAGTCGTTACCCTCACGAGTACGCTCACCTACACCTGCGAATACGGAAATACCGCCATGCTCTTGTGCAATGTTATTGATAAGCTCTTGGATCGTTACCGTTTTACCTACGCCTGCGCCGCCGAAGAGGCCGATTTTACCACCCTTAGCGTATGGAGCAAGCAAGTCGATAACTTTAATACCAGTTTCCAAGATTTCAGCTTGCGTAGACAACTCATCAAATGCAGGTGCTGCACGGTGAATCGGAAGATTCACTTTGGAAGTCACATCGCCAGCTTCGTCGATTGGTTGACCAAGTACGTTAAATACGCGGCCAAGTGTTGGTGCGCCTACTGGGATCGTAATTGCTGCACCGGTATCTACTGCTACCATGCCGCGAACTAGACCGTCAGTTGTGCTCATCGCAACTGCACGAACCAAGTTGTCACCGAGATGAACGGCAATTTCAAGCGTTAGGTTAATATCTACTCCACCCGCTTGAGCCTTCTGCTCGATCTTGACAGCGTTCAAAATTTCCGGCAAGTTGCCACGTTCGAACTCAAGGTCGACGACCGGTCCCATGACGGATACAACGCGTCCTTTTTTCATTGTTTTCCCTCCTGGTCCATCTTATATAAAAATTATGATTGTGCGTTTGCTCCAGCAACGATCTCGGAAATTTCCTGAGTGATAGCAGCTTGACGCGCTCGGTTGTACGTAAGCGTCAGGCCGTTGATCATTTTCGTTGCATTTTTTGTTGCACTGCCCATTGCTGTCATACGAGCACCAAATTCGCTGGCTTTACCGTCTAGAACTGCGCTGTAAATAAGCGTTTCCGCATATTTTGGTAGCAACACTTCTAACACGCCTTCAGGTGATGGCTCATATTCATAAGCTGACACTGACTTATTTCCGCTAATTTCCTCTAGCGGCAATAGACGAGTTTCAGTAGGGATTTGCGTAATTGCATTTACGAATTGGTTGTAATATAGATTTAGTTCATCATACGAACCATCTGCAAACATCTTAACTGCAGTCGCTGCTACTGTTTTGATATCCGCGAATGACGGAGAATCCACAAGTCCAATTACTTCTTCCACGATTGGCATATTACGACGGCGGAAGAAATCACGACCTTTACGTCCAATGACGAACAGAGCGTATTCATCCGTCGATTTATGCTTCTCTTGAATCGTTTGCGTTACTTTACGCAAGATGTTGGCGTTGTAACCGCCCGCAAGACCACGATCCGAAGTAATAACGAGGTAACCTGTCTTTTTGACAGGACGCTTTGCTAACATTGGATGTTTAACGTCCTTTGTGCCCGCGGCGATGCTTGCAACTACCTCCTTAAGCTTATCTGCATAAGGTCTTGCTGCAACTGCTGCCTCCTGTGCTCTTCTGAGCTTGGATGCCGCAACCATTTCCATCGCTTTCGTAATTTGCTTCGTGTTTTGTTTACTCTTGATCTCACGTTTTATATCACGCATGCCTTTAGCCATTCATTTTCACCCGCCTTCGTTTGCCCAAGAAATCATTCTGGGGCGTAGTAAGGGGCCTACACCTGTTCTGATGGACGGGTGTAGGCTTATATTTCAGAGCCGATTAGGCAAAGCTTTTCTTAAATTTGTTGATCGCATCAACAAGCGCTTTTTCGTTATCGGATACAAGATCTTTTGTATCGCGGATGGAAGCGCCGATCTCTGGATGATTGGATTCCAAGAATGCAAGGAATTCCTTCTCAAAACGAGAGATTTTTTCGATAGCGATATCATCAAGATGACCTTTAACTGCTGTGTAGATGGACATAACTTGTTTCTCAACAGGCATCGGTTGGTTAGCGCCTTGTTTAAGAATTTCCATCGTACGAGCACCACGGTTAAGACGAGCAAGTGTACCTTTGTCTAGATCAGAACCGAACTGGGAGAACGCTTGAAGCTCACGGTATGCCGCAAGGTCAAGACGAAGTGTACCAGCAACCTTCTTCATCGCTTTAATCTGCGCGGATCCACCTACACGGGATACGGAGATACCTACGTTTACTGCCGGACGTTGGCCGGAGTAGAATAGGTCAGCTTCTAGGAAGATTTGGCCGTCTGTGATCGAAATTACGTTCGTTGGAATGTAAGCCGATACGTCAGATGCTTGTGTCTCGATAAATGGCAATGCTGTAATAGAACCGCCGCCAAGCTTGTCGCTAAGTTTAGCTGCACGCTCTAGCAAACGAGAATGTAGGTAGAAGACGTCACCAGGGTAAGCTTCCCGACCCGGTGGACGGCGAAGCAATAGGGAAAGCTCACGGTAAGCCGCAGCTTGCTTCGACAAGTCATCATAAACGATCAATACATGCTCGCCTTTGTACATGAAGTACTCAGCCATGGAAATACCTGCGTATGGAGCCAAGAACAACAATGGAGCTGGCTCGGAAGCGCCCGCTGTAACTACGATTGTGTAATCCAAAGCACCGTGACGACGCAATGTTTCAACAACGTTTGCTACTGTGGATTGCTTTTGTCCTACTGCAACGTAAATACATTTAACGCCAGTACCTTTTTGGTTGATGATTGCATCGATTGCAATCGTCGTTTTACCTGTTTGACGGTCACCGATAATAAGCTCACGTTGACCGCGGCCTACTGGTACCATCGCATCGATTGCTTTAATACCCGTTTGCATAGGCTCATGAACCGATTTACGGTCGATAACGCCTGGTGCTGGGGATTCAATCGCACGAGTTTGTGTTGTGTTAACTGGTCCTTTACCATCAAGTGGCAAACCTAGCGGGTTAACAACGCGTCCTAGTAGCTCCTCGCCAACTGGAACTTCCATGATACGACCAGTACGTTTAACTTGGTCGCCTTCACGAATGTTTGTATAAGGTCCAAGAATAACGACACCCACGTTGCTTTCCTCAAGGTTCAAGGCCATACCGACAACACCGTTTGCGAATTCGAGCAACTCGCCCTGCATCGCGTTTTCCAAACCGTGTACACGTGCGATACCGTCACCAACATTGATGACTGTGCCAACGTCTACGACTTGAATCTCGGATTTATATTGTTCGATCTGTTGTTTAATCAGCGTGCTGATTTCATCAGGTCTGATACTCAATTCGTTCACCCCTATCTACAGTGCTTTAGAATTCAAAGATTTTTGTAAACGATCCAACTTGCCTGACAAGCTGCCGTCATAAAGGCGATCGCCAATACGAACTTGCAAGCCGCCTAGTAGAGCTGGCTCGACTATTTGCTGTGCAATAATTTTTTTGCCTGTGATGCTTCCGAATTGAGCTGAAACGTCTGCAAGCTCTTGATCCGTAAGCTCCTTAGCCGAATATACCGTCGCATGCGCTTGTCCCAATGCTTCACCAGCAATTTTTGTGTACGCTTCGTACACATCACCAATGATGGATTGACGTCTGCGTGTCACGAGGACATGCAAAGTGTTGTACACAAGCTCAGATACATTGTCACCGAATACTGCTTTCAAAAGAGCAATTTTGCCCTCTGGAGCTACAGTTGGCAACGAAAGGAATTTCACAGTTTCTTCATCTTGTTTCAAAGCGTCAGCGATCAGCTTAAGCTGATCTTCCACTTCTGAAACTTTACCTGCGGCGGAAGCAAGCTCGAACAACGCTTTTGCGTAGCGCTTCGCTACAACCGTGTCCCGACTCATTTGCTACCTACTTCTTTCAGGTACTTATCAACAAGCTGTTCTTGGGACTTTTCGTCCACTTGCTTCTCGATAATTTTGGATGCGATCTTCACGGAGATGCCGCCCACTTCCGTACGAAGCGCCGCGATTGCTTTGTTCTTTTCACTTACGATATCTTTAAGCGCGTCGTCCTTCAGACGAGTTGCCTCCGATTTCGCAGTTTGAACGATTTCGTCAGCTTGCTTCACGCTAGTTGTTCTTGCTTGCTCGATTATGCCGTATGCTTCTTTACGCGCTTGCTCGAGCGCAGCCTTCTGCTCATCCATCGATGCTTCAGCCGCTTTACGACTAGTTTCTGCCGTGTTCATTTGCTCACGAATGAGTTCTCTGCGCTTCTCCATTACTGCAACAAGCGGTCCCCAAGCATATTTACTCAGCAACCACAAGAGGAACAAGAAGGCAACCATTTGAAATATCATCGATTCCCATAAAAACTTATCCATTGCTGCAACTCCTTCCTTACAAGCTTGTAATCAAAACGAAGGCGAAGAGGGCTAGGCCTTCCCCGCCATTTCAATTTCATTATTTACTAAGTAAACAAAGCCATGAACGCGATAACTACTGCGATAATTGGCACTACTTCTACTACGCCGACACCGATATACATTGTTGTTTGAAGCTTGCTTTGTAGTTCTGGTTGACGAGCAACGCTTTCGATTGTTTTACTAACGATAAGACCGTTACCGATACCTGCTCCAAGTGCGCCCAAACCAACTGCTACTGCTGCTGCCAATACTCCTAATTCCATTGAAAAATCCTCCTCGAATTTGTGTTATTTGATTCAAAACTAATTTATAACTGCTCTCATATAGAACCGTTTGGATTCCAATATAAGATTTAACCAACTATTAATGATGTTCTTCTTCGTGGTGATGGATAGTTGCTTGCGAGATGTACACCATCGTCAAAATCGTGAACAAGAAACCTTGCAACAAACCAACGAAAATACTAAACCCTTGCCAAGCAGCTAGGAACGGCAATCCGAATAATCCAAGCTTCAAGATTGTTGAGATCAATACTTCACCAGCAAAGATGTTCGCGTAAAGACGAAGGGACAATGTGATTGGCTTCGAAATCTCTTTGATCACGTTAAGCGGGAAGAAGATCGGGAACGGCTCAAAGTAATGCTTCAGATAGTACTTGCGATTTTCTTTCAAGCCTAAGAAATGAACTAGGAAGATTACGATAATCGCTAAACCAGCTGTGACCGATAGATCGGCAGTTGGCGACTTGAAGAAAGCCATATGCACATGCCCATGGTACTTATCTAGCAAATCAGGCGTTATTCCTAAGAACTCATTTACTTCAGTGAATTCAAACGCAACACCTAACGGCAAACCAAGAAGATTGGAGATTACAATGTAAAGGAAAAGCGTTAGCCCCAGAAACAAGTAACGTTTAACCTTCTCCAGTGGCATTGCACTTGCGATTGTGTTATGAACGAATTCAATGACCAATTCAAGAAAGTTTTGCATCTTGCCTGGATTCTCAACCGATAGGTTGCGCACCGCAAGACGGGCAATAATAAATGTAATGAGCATCGTTATGAGAATCGTACCCCATGTAGACATATCAATACGAAAGCCACCTACGTCCCAGACGGGAAATTCATGCATGTTATTTTTCACCCCTCTCCGCTGCTAGTGTCGTTTATTGTAAATGCTAGCTGATACCAATATTATAAACGGCATCATCATACAAGCGGCCAGCGTAGCTGGCATGTTGAACGTTTCTGGATACTTATAGGCGATCATTGCAGCCAATAACACCGTTGCCATGCGACTTCCGAGTCCTAAACCCATTCGTCGCTTGCTTCCGTCTGGTACAACTTGTCCTACTAGTTCCACTCTGCGCTTCAGTAAGAGCGCATTCATAACACTCGCTCCAATACCTAACAGCAGGCCAGCGAATACGCTCCTCCACCCTGGAATGACTGCCCAGAGCAACAAGCAAGCAGCTGAAAAAAACAGTGCCACTCGTATCGCCGATTTAAATAAATTATCCATCGGATTCTTTCAACACCTTCCTAAGAATAAGAATGGCTGAAACAATTCCGACAGCCAGACCAACAAGTACACCTCCGAGCATCCAAGACTTAGCGTCTCCGAAATGTTCACCAGCCTTGGAGCCTAGCCAATATCCTAAGAAAACACACACTCCGACTTCCACACCTAACGAGCCTATAACAGCACCCGCTAACCAAGGATTATCATTGTTGCCCTTTCCTGCCATGGCTTGCACCCCTGTCAATCCTCATTTATTTTATCGAAGCGGCTCAAGGTTTGTCAATTGAAATAACAACAAACATTTCGTGAACAAAAGGCGAAAAACCCTTGTGTTACAAGGTTTTCGAAGCGCCAAAACCGTACAGTACCACTGTATGCTGTACATTCAGCCTTCACGCCGCCTCTAATGCTAGAACTATGAACGTTGTGTGAACGAATCCGGGCGTTCTTTTTGCCTACCAAAATGATGGAGTATTGCGTCTACAATTCGCTCTGAGGCTCTACCGTCACCGTAAGGATTAGCTGCTTGGCTCATGCGACAATATAGAGCAGTATCATTCAACAATGCTTTAGCTCTCGCATAAACATTATCCTCATTTGTACCAACAAGTTCCAACGTGCCTGCTTCAATTCCTTCTGGACGCTCTGTCGTATCACGAAGTACTAACGTTGGAACTCCGAACGATGGCGCTTCTTCTTGCAATCCGCCAGAATCCGTCATAATCATGTACGCATGAGGGAAGAAATTATGAATTTCAAATACGTCTAATGGTTCAATCAAACGGATACGCGGATGATCACCCAATATTTCATTCGCAGGCTCTCTTACTGCTGGATTCGGATGGACAGCATAAACAACCACAACATCCTCATGCTCATCAGCAATACGCTTAACAGCTTGGAATATGTTGCGATGCGGCTCACCAAGCGATTCTCTGCGATGTGCAGTCATTAGAATCATTCGTTTACCTTTAGCCCACTCAAGCACTGGATGTGCAAAAGATTCATCAACCGTATATTGGAATACGTCAGTAGCCGTGTTTCCTGTAACGTAAATCGTTTCTTCTGACTTGTTTTCCTTACGAAGATTGTTCGCTGACCACTCTGTTGGTGCAAAATGAATATCAGATAGTACACCAGCAAGTTGACGGTTCATCTCTTCTGGATACGGCGACATCTTATTCCATGTACGTAGTCCAGCTTCAACATGTCCTACTTTGATCTGCTTCAAAAACGAAGCATAGCTTGCTAGAAACGTCGTTTGTGTATCCCCATGCACTAATACGATGTCAGGTTTTGTTTCATCTAGAACAGGCTCAAGTCCTTCAAGAACTCTAACTGTCGTTTCTGTTAAGGTCTGACGATCCTTCATTACGTTCAAATCGTAATTTGGTTTAATTTCAAAGAAATCAAGCACTTGATCAAGTATTTGCCTATGCTGTGCAGTTACACATACGATAGATTGAATATCATTTTCTCGTTTTTGCAATTCCAACACTAGCGGGGCCATCTTGACTGCCTCTGGTCTTGTACCGAATATAGTCATTACCTTTAATTTGGGCAACAGTGTTCACTCCTACATCTTAGTTCATGCCTATTTCTAGTTTGTTCCAAACATGCGATCTCCCGCATCTCCAAGACCAGGAACAATATAGCCTTTTTCGTTTAGCTTCTCGTCAAGAGCTGCGATATAAATGTCAACGTCTGGATGAGCTTCCTGAACCGCCTTAACACCTTCTGGTGCAGCAATTAAGCACATTAGCTTAATATGCTCACAGTTGCGCTTCTTCAAAGAAGCGATGGCCGCAAGAGCAGAACCGCCAGTTGCAAGCATCGGATCGATTACGATTAGCAAACGATTCGGAGCATCCGTAGGTAGGTTAATATAATATTCTTTTGGTTGAAGTGTCTCGTGATCTCTCGCAAGGCCGATATGTCCAACCTTTGCGGATGGGATCAACTTTAGGATGCCGTCTACCATACCAAGTCCAGCGCGAAGAATCGGAATTAGGCCGAGCATTCTGCCCGAAACAATTTTTGCATCTGTTACTGTCACTGGTGTCTCAACTTGAATTGTCTCGAGTGGAATGTTGCGTGTAATTTCGTATGCCATTAAAGTCGCAACCTCGTCCACTAATTCGCGAAAATCCTTCGTGTTTGTCTCTTTGTTCCGAATGAACGTCAGCTTATGCTGAATCAATGGATGGTCACAGATTACTAATTTGCTCATGGAGCGTAATTCCTCCCAAATATGCATTTCGAATGTCATGCCTTTAGCATGGACACAATCCCATATATTATAGCACTTGCGTTTAAGCGTTGCATCTGGGGCGCAAAAATAAAAAAAGTCTGCACCGAAATGCAGACTTTACTAACGTTTATAAAAGTTTACGCGCGATTAGCTTATTGCCGAGCAACTGACTTTTCGGATGTTAAATTATTTTCTAACAATACCCGCTGTACAGGATAAGCGAGCTTAATTCCTTCTTCCTCCAAAATTCGCATCATTGCAAGCGTAGTGTCTTGGCGCACTGTTAAATGCTCCTTCCAAGCGACTGTCTTCGAGAAATAATAAAGAAAAATACCGAGGCTTCCCTCTTTAATTTCATTGAAACGAACCATAATTGTTCCAGGATCAACAGAAGGATCTTCTGTTAAATACTGTTCAATTCGATCAATAGCAGTCCTAAGCTTATTAGCCTCAGTATCAATTGCAACATTTAAACTGAAAGTAATTCTTCGTTTTCCCATACGGCTCCAGTTCGTAATCGGTTGATCTGCAAGTGTTGAATTTGGAACGGTCACAATTGCATCAGCAAACGTCCGGATCTGCGAGCTGCGGAATGTAATATCCTCAACGACACCCTCCACGCTTGGCGTTAAAATCCAATCACCCTTAGAGAAGGGCTTCTCTATGATGATAATGATTCCGCCTAATATATTGCCTAGCGTATCCTTAGCCGCAAGTGCAATAGCCAAACTGCCAAGCCCCATTCCCGCAACAACCCCATTTATACTAAAACCCCACTCAGAAATAACAACAGTTGCTACAAGAATAATGATGACGAAGCGAACCGCTTTTGACAGAAACGGAATGAGCATGCTTGCTTCATCGACCCCAAACTTCTTACTTACACTCTCGAGTAGCGTTGATGAAGATGCAGACATGTTATAAAACCCTACACCTACTGCTATTACAATTCCGCTCCGGAATAAGCGATGCAGTGCCGACAGAATCAGCCAATTCTCCTGTGCGTAATAAACGATAGCCAAATAGACACCTAGCATCAATAAAATCGCTTGTAGCGGCTTTTGGAAAGCCTCAATCGCTTTCACTGCAGTACTCGAGCGATGAAGTCGCTTCACTAGGAATGAGAACATATAGCGAACAAACATCTTTCTAATAAAAAGGAACAATAGGAAAATACCAATTGCTATACCAAGCGGGACTAGCCGCAACGCCTCATCCAGTTCAACAAACCAATTTTCAATCATGGTTAAATCTCCTTCCGCAGGCAATTTGGACTTGACGATAAAGGCATGTCAAACAAAAGGCTGCAATTAATGAAGGTTCATTCTAACATAGATTGCTCTAATGTCGAAAATGTGAAATACGTGTTAAGTCTTCATTTTTGAGCACAACATGCCGTTATTAATAAGAGAAAAAACAGTTTTCCAGAGAAAGGAAAGGGATGTAGTGAACTCAAACTTAAGTTGGAACATGTCTTCGAAGGGGGCTCGCAGATGGATTGCTGCTGCGTTAATAATGGCGCTCTTCATGTCGTCCTTTACAGGAGTCGCGCAAGCAGCTGAAGCTACAGTTACTGGTCTTGAACTCGGTTACGATGCTACAGATTACAATACGACCACATCATCTCTTGAAATGTTAGTTGAAGATGACAATGTGATTGTTACCGCATTTGCAACTATCTCTGGTTCAACATCGAAAAATGTTACTCCAGAAGCAACATGGAAGTCGTCAAACAGTTCTATCATTAAAGTAGACAAAGGCGTGCTGACAGGCTTAGGCCAAGGTACAGTCACTATAAGCGTTTCCTATAAAGGATATACCCAAAGCATTAAAGCAACTTCTGATTTTACCTACGACAAAGTAACTCTCATGCAAGGTGATAAGGAAGCCCCTACTGCATTACCAGATATTAAGCTTGGAGATACGTTAGCTTTTACTCTTAACGGGGAAAAGAACGGCAAACCAAATGGCATTAGCATTGATGCTGATTGGACATCTTCCAGCCCGTCTGTTGCTACAGTCGAGGAAGGTAAGATTACATTCGTTAGTGCGGGTACAACTACGATCACTGCGAAGTACAAAGGAAAATCAGATACAATAAAGATAACGGCAACATCGCCATATAAATCGATAGTGATTACGCCAAAACAAACGAACGATCTTCTTGAACTTGAGATTGATTCCACTGATGTGAAGCTTACTGCTACGGCAGAAAATAAACAAAGTGGTGTAGCGGCAAGCGACGTTACTGCACTTGCATCATGGACGAGCAGCAACACGAAAGTACTTACTGTCGAAAAGGGTGTCGTTAAGGCTGTTTCAACTGGTACAGCAACGATTACCGTTTCTTATTTGGGAGTTACGAGCACACTTGAAGCTGTCGTTCGTACGCCGTATCAGTCTATTAAACTTAGTCCGGAAAAAGAGTACCACATTCAGCTACATGATACTAAACTTCTCCAAATTAAAGCAGATGTACAAGAAAATTCAGGTAAAATAGAAGAGATTACACAACTCGGGGACTGGACCTCATCCGATGTTGCAATCGCTACTGTCGATAAAGGAATCGTTAAACCGATGGCTGTCGGGACAGCGAAGATCACTGTCACCTATAAAGGTTTAAGTCGCAGTATTGATGTCACCGTTTATCCTAGTATTACAAAGATTAAAGCAGAGAAAGACATGGTAGATGGCTTTAAGGACATGAGCGGTGATCTTCCTAAGATTACAGCTACAACGTTCGACGGTTCAACTGTGGACGTCTCTAAGCTTGTAAAATGGACTTCAGCTGATGAAGGGATTGCAAGCATTGAAGGAACAAAGTGGACAGCAAAGAAACTAGGTGAAACGACATTTACAGCCTACATTCAAGGTCATACGGTTCCAGTGAAAATAATTGTCCATACGAAACCAGTTAAACTAATCGCCGAATCAAAAGATATGAGTATAATCATCGGTAAAGCATCCGCTCTACCAAAGGTAACCCTCGTAAATGAGGATGGCGAAGAAATGAACGTAACGGAGTCTATGACATGGAAAACGACTTCTGATAACATCGTACTTTTAGAGAAAACGATGAAAGGTATTGAGGCTTCTTCTGTCACT
This sequence comes from Paenibacillus sp. GSMTC-2017, assembly GCF_016019935.1. GTDB lineage: Bacteria > Bacillota > Bacilli > Paenibacillales > Paenibacillaceae > Pristimantibacillus. The sequence continues at coordinate 79,477 of NZ_JAECMT010000007.1, read as the reverse complement.
CTTACTGGTACTTATTTAACGAAATCCGTAACGGTTCGAGTTAAAATTGAAGAAGAGATCATAAAGCTCGTTGCTGAGCCTACAAAAATTCAACTGAATCCAGGCCGTTCAAAGTCCATTAAAGTGACTGGTTTTTATAAAAATGGAAAAACGGTTTCCGTTAGCACGAAAATGAATTGGGTTGTAAACAACACCGCGATTGCATCAGTAAGCGGGTCATCCTCAGTAAAAGCAATTGATGTGGGCGTAACAAAAGTTTCAGGTTCCTATCAAGGAAAAACAATTGAAATTTTAGTAGAAGTAACTCCTAAGTTGAAATCGTTACAACTTTCTACTAAATCCATCCAATTAACTAAAGGTAGTACGTATAGCACGACATTAAAAGCTTACTACTATACGGGAAGTGCTATCGACCATACTGCAAATGCAACGTGGGTATCCTCTAGAACAAACGTTGCTACAGTAATCGATGGAAAAATAACTGCAATTGGTAAAGGTACTGCAACCATCAAAGCTACCTTTGAAGGTAGAAGTGTATCTCTGCGCGTTACAGTGAAGTAGATCTGGAGTAATAGACGTAGTAACGAAATAGCCCCATCAACAAACGCGCACACGTCTGTTGGTGGGGCTTTTTGATCCTTGCAGCTCTATTAAATTAGCTAGGTCAGGTAAGATGAACTCAAGCTCGTTTCTTAACAAACAAAACTTGGCTAGCTTGGTTTCTCTAATCTTTTCATTTGCCCATTTTGACAACATGTGCATGTATTAAATCAATCGCTTTGAAAAATTTCAATCATTTCATGACCATTTAACAAAAAAGGCTTTCTCTCAGGCAACACCTGAAAGAAAGCCTTTTAATATTATGCGTAATGGCAAGAAGCAAAGTGTCCTCTGCCAATATCAACTAACTTAGGCTCGTCTGTTTTGCACTTTTCAGTAGCAATTGGACAACGAGTGTGGAACTGGCAACCAGACGGTGGGTTGATCGGACTTGGCAGATCACCCTTCAGTACGATACGCTCACGCGTAGCTTCTACCTCTGGATCTGGAATTGGAATTGCAGACAATAGTGCACGTGTATACGGATGACGTGGGTTTTCATATAGCTCACTGCTCTCAGCAAGCTCAACAACTTTACCCAAGTACATAACCGCTACGCGGTCACTAATATGCTTAACCATCGATAGGTCATGCGCGATGAATAGGTATGTTAAACCCATACGCTTTTGCAAGTCCTGCATCAAGTTTACAACTTGTGCTTGAATCGATACGTCTAGTGCAGAAATCGGCTCATCGGCAATGATAAACTTTGGATCTACAGCAAGAGCACGAGCGATACCAATACGTTGACGTTGACCGCCTGAGAACTCATGCGGGTAACGCGTTGCATGCTCAGGATTCAGGTTAACGAGATCAAGCAAATCTTCTACTCGGCGCTTACGCTCAGCACGACTGCTTACCAAGTTATGAATATCAAGTGCTTCACCAATAATATCAGTAACGGTCATACGCGGATTAAGTGATGCGTACGGATCTTGGAAAATCATTTGCATGTTGCGGCGCAAACCTTTAAGTTCTGCACCCCTCAACTTGGAAACATCTTTTCCTTCAAATGTTACACTGCCGCTTGTTGGCTCATAAAGTCGCATAATGGTACGTCCAGCAGTTGATTTACCACAACCGGACTCACCTACTACACCAACCGTCTCGCCACGAGCGATATCGAAAGAAATTTCATTTACTGCCTTTAGTATATTGCCTTTGCCTAAGTTGAAAAACTTACGCAAATCATTAATTTGAACTAATGGAGAGCTCATACCGGCACCTCCCGTTTAGCATAAGGATGTAGCATCCAACAAGCTGCTGCATGAGACTCAGCGCCTTCAATAACATGCAGATTTGGATCGTTATCTACACAAACTTTCATCGCCTCGTCACAACGTGCACAGAAGCTGCAACCTGCAGGCGGCTTAATTAGATCCGGTGGAGTACCCGGAATCGGGATAAGAGGCTCATCTTTCCGCTGATCAAGACGCGGAAGTGAACGTAATAGACCACGTGTATAAGGATGTTGTGGGTTTTTGAAAATCTCCCATTTCGTACCCGTCTCAACGATACGTCCTGCGTACATAACGATTACTCTGTCACACGCATCAGCTACAACACCAAGGTCATGGGTAATCAAAATGATGGATGTACCCATCTTTTGTTGAAGATCCTTCATTACACGCATAATTTGCGCTTGAATCGTTACGTCAAGTGCCGTTGTAGGCTCGTCCGCAATCAACAATGCAGGATTACATGCAAGTGCAATAGCGATCATTACACGTTGACGCATACCACCTGAGAATTGATGTGGATATTGTTTGATACGTTGCTCTGGGTTTGGAATACCTACCAAGTTCAACATTTCAATCGCTCTAGCCATAGCATCTGATTTACTTACGTTTTGATGTTTAATAAGACCTTCCATAATTTGAACACCTACAGTTAATGTAGGATTCAAAGATGTCATAGGATCTTGGAAGATCATTCCCATCTTATTACCACGAACAGACTGCATCTCTTTTTCCGTTAAAGTGAGCAACTCTTGTCCATCAAACTTTACAGAACCACTTTTAATTCTGCTCGGTGGAGAAGGATTTAATCGCATAATCGATTGAGCAGTAACACTTTTACCCGACCCTGACTCTCCGACTATTGCGACGGATTCACCCTTCTTCACGTGGAAGCTAATATCACGAATGGCTTGTACTTCACCGCCATATACGTCAAATGATACGCTTAAATTTTTCACTTCCAGTAAGGTCTTCATTAGCAATGACCTCCTCTCAGATAAACTGATTTTATTTTTTCAGCTTCGGATCGAATGCATCGCGCAGTCCATCGCCGAAGACGTTAAACGCAAAGATTGTCAAGCTCAAGAAGAATGCTGGGAAGAACAAACGCCACCAATGGTCAGCCAAAATACCGCCAACACCATCATCAATCATCGTACCCCATGATGCGATTGGTGACTGAACACCAAGACCAAGGAAACTTAGGAAGGCTTCTGTAAAGATCGCACTTGGAATCGTTAGCGTGAGCGTAACAAGAATTGGACCCATTGCATTCGGGATCAAATGGCGGAAAATAATGCGCATAGCGCCAGCGCCCAATGATTTTGATGCTAGAGCGTACTCTTGATTTTTCAATTGCATAACTTGTCCACGTACAATCCACGCCATATTAATCCAGCCTGTTATAGACATGGCAATAATAATTGTCGTTATACTTGGTTCCATTACAACAAGCAATAGAATAACAACAAGCAAATAAGGAATAGCAGCCAAAATTTCAGAAATACGGTTCATGACCTCATCTACTTTACCACCGTAGTAGCCCATAATTCCACCATAGATGATACCAATGATCAAATCGATCATTGCTGCAACTACCCCGACAAATAGAGATACTTGCGCACCTTTCCATACTCTCTCAAACATATCACGGCCCAAATCGTCCGTTCCAAACCAATGTGTTCCGTTTGGCGGTTGATTCGTTTTCGATAAGTCATTTGTGAAATGGTCAAATGGCCAGATCAATGGCATAAATATCGCCACAATAACAAGTGCTATAATAATCCAAAAACCAGCCATAGCAAGCTTATTACTCACTAGTCTGATACGTATATCTTGCCAAGCAGTCAAACTTGCGCGACCTGCTCCATCGACACCAAATGTCTTTCTATCAAGCTTCTGAAACATCTCTGGGGATAATGAATCAGAACGTTCTTTTTCTTTATTAGACATCGATTATTTCCCCACCTTTCCACCAGCACGCATACGTGGGTCTACCAACACATAAGCGATATCAGCTAACAACCTGCTCACCATTAGGATGATGGCGTAAAAAATAGTAATACCCATAATTAACGGATAATCACGATCTATAACACTCGAAACAAAGTGCTTTCCGATACCAGGAATGGAGAAGATTTTCTCTACGACAACAGACCCTGTAATAATTCCGGCAGTTAAATAGCCCAAATAAGTTACTACGGGTAGTAGCGAATTCCGAAGCGCATGCTTCGCAACAATTACATAACCGGAAAGTCCTTTGGATTTGGCAGTTTTAATAAAATCAGCACTTAGTACTTCAATCATAGTCGATCTTAGTAATCTTGCTATAAATGCGATAGGAGCAGCAGATAATGCAATTGTAGGTAACACATAGTCAAGTGGATCATCTAAACCTGCAACACCAAACCAACCTAATTTTGTTGCTAATATATATTGCAAAACTGGAGCCATAACTATACTCGGAATCGCGAGTCCAATTACCGCGATACTCATTACGACATTATCAATCATTTTACGATGATTCATAGCTGCGAGAATACCTATTAGGCAGCCTACAATAACAGACGTCACAATTGCTGTTAAACCTAGTTTCAATGACGGACCAAATGATTCTTTAATCATTTTATCAACGGATTGGAACTTTTTCTTCATGGATACGCCCATGTCACCTTGAAGAAGATTCTTCAAATAATTACCATATTGCACAATCATTGGCTTGTCTAGCCCGTAATACGCTTCTAAATTCGCCTGAACTGCCGGACTCAATGCCTTTTCCCCTTGGAACGGGCTACCTGGAACGGAATTCATGAGCAAAAATGTCGCTGTCACTAATAGAAACAACGATATTGCCATAGATACTACTTTGCCTAAAATGAAGCGGAGCACACGATCACCCACTCTCTCACAATCTTTATTTGCATTTGAAAAGGGTATATATAGAGTGACTATATATACCCTTTTGTTACTACGTTACTCTAGGTTAGTCGCTTTAAATGAAAATGGAGTGGCTTATTCTTTGCTTCCATGTACCCAGTCAAGGTGACCTGCGTAGTCAGAACCAACATTTTTGAATCCTGGTTTAAGCATTGTTACAGTTGTATAGTAGTAAGTTGGCAATACAGCCATATCGTCAGCGATTGCTGTTTTCTCAGCGTCCGCCATCATTTTGATGCTTGTTGCAGCGTCTGTAGCAACAAGGGAACCATCAAGAAGCTCTCCAACTTTTGGATTGTTGTAGTTACCATCGTTGTTACCAGATTTAGGGTGGATCAAGTCATACGTGAAGTTAATTGGGTGGTTGATGTCAGCGCCCCAACCTGCACGTGTAATGTCGAATTGACCAGCATTTCTAGTTTCCAAGAAAGTACCCCACTCTTGGTTGTTCAGCTTAACTTCGATACCAAGATTTTTACGCCACATATCAACTACAGCTTCAGCCAATTTTTTGTGACCTTCACTTGTGTTATAAAGAAGCGTTACTTCAGGGAATGCAGCTAGACCTTTTTCTTTCAAACCTTCAGCTAGAAGTGTCTTAGCTTCTTCAACATTTTCTTTGAAGTAATCAGTGTCTGGATATACTTCACGGAACAATTTGCCTTCAGGGCCCGCGATGCTTGGTGGTACTAGACCGAATGCAGGTTTTTGTTTCGCTTGAGTTACGTTATCGATCAAAGATTGACGATCGATAGCCATTGCCAAAGCTTTACGGATTTTAGCATTGTCGAAAGGCTCTTTAGTTGTGTTGAACAAGTAGTAGTAAGTTGATGCGATATCAGTTACATCAGCTTTTTTCTCGTCAAGCAATTTCTTTGTTAGATCTGCAGGTACGGAACCAGCTTGAGCGCCGATCCAGTCAATTTCGCCTGATTCAAACAATTGGTATACAGTGCTATCTTCTTCAACAAGTGAAATCGTTACTTTGTCGAAGCTAATGTCTTTAGCACTGTGGTAGTTAGGGTTTTTCTCAAGTACTAATTTGTCAGCATGCAACCATTCTTTCAAAAGGAAAGGACCGTTGGATACGATTGTTGATGCTTCAGCTGCCCATTTTTCGTTACCTTCTGCAGTTGCAGGGTGAACTGGCCAGTATGTGTAGTGAGCTAGAAGACTTGGGAAGTAAGTAACTGGTGTGTACAGTTTAACTTCAAGTGTAGTGTCGTTAATTGCTTTAACGCCAACTTCATCTGCAGTTGCTGTACCTGCGTTATACTTCTCACCGTTTTCTAGGTAGAACAACATGTATGCATAAGGAGCTGCTGTTTCTGGTTTCAAAGCACGTTTCCAAGAATATTCAAAATCTTTTGCAGTTACAGCGTCGCCGTTGCTCCATTTAGCATCGTCGCGAAGTGTAAATGTGTATGTTTTGCCGTCTTCGGAAACTTTAATTTCTTTTGCAATTGCATTTTCAGGCTCGCCCTTTCCGTTCAAGCGAGTAAGACCTTCATAGATACCTTCAGAAACAATACTGGATTGCGCATCTTGCATCAAAGCTGGGTCTAAACTTGGTGGTTCACTAGCTAGTGTGAAACGGAACTCTTGAGGTGCTTTTGTTTCCCCTGTTCCTTCACCCTTAGCAGGTTCGTTCTTCTTGTCGCCCGTACAAGCGGACAACAACATACTGAAAGCGATTACTAGGACTAGCATGAAGTGCACTGGCTTTTTGAAATTTTTCTTCACCAACATCAACTCCCACTTTCTATATAATTTTGTTAAAACCAACAGTAATAAGACCCTTACTAATATTATAACGCAATGTAACATAAAATAACATGAAAAATAAATATATATGACGATTAACAATATACAACTACAATTGAACTATTGTCAACTGGATTGTTGCCCGAAAATGTTTCCAAGCAACGGTTTTACTATCTCCTGTTTATGAAAATTTATGAGTCTAATTTCGATACATTTTTGTTCAATTTACTTTACTACTCTACCACGTATAAGCATTAATACTGCCCTGTATTACCTCATTCTTGTATTAAATCAAGCCCGTATTCTAAAAGGCATTCTTAATCAAGTTGACGTATTAATCGGGTAAAGTTTCATCTCTCTTACTATTTAATAGATTATTTTTATACCCTGAAAAGAATAAAAATAGCTCGTCAAAAAGATTATATTTTGATAATATTCTGAACATTTTCGTAACCATATATGTAATATTAAACCATAAAAGTTTTTATTTGTTTCTATGAAATAAAAAAACACCGCATCGGTATTTTAACCAATGCGGTGTTAAAAAATTCGATTAGTAAGCTGTATTCGCGTACAACGGGAACTGCGACGTCAAATGACGTACCTTACCTCTTGCAGTTTCCAATACGGCTTGATCTTCTGGATTTTTAAGAACAAGAGCAATTACCTCTGCAATTACCTTCATAGCTTCTTCATTCATACCACGTGCTGTAGCTGCGGGTGTGCCTAGACGAATACCACTTGTCACAAACGGGCTTGTTGGATCGAATGGAATCGCATTTTTATTCACAGTAATACCAACCTGATCAAGTACATGCTCAGCTACTTTTCCTGTAATGTTTAAGTTACGAGTATCGATAAGCATCAAATGGTTATCTGTACCACCAGAAACAATGTTTATGCCTCTAGCAACCAATTCTTCAGATAAAACTTTAGCATTTTTAACTACGTTTTGACCATATTCCTTAAATTCCGGTTGAAGAGCCTCACCAAATGCGACTGCCTTAGCAGCAATAATATGCATAAGAGGCCCACCTTGAGATCCAGGGAATACCGCTTTATCTATTGCTGCAGCCCATGCTTTACGGCAAAGAATCATGCCACCACGTGGACCACGAAGCGTTTTGTGTGTAGTTGTTGTTACAAAGTGTGCGTATGGAACTGGGCTCGGATGTAAGCCAGCAGCAACTAGTCCAGCAATATGAGCCATATCGACGAAGAATAGGGCTCCAACTTCATTTGCGATTTCACCTAGCTTTTCAAAATCGATCGTACGCGCATAAGCACTAGCACCTGCAACTAACATACGAGGACGGTGTTTGAACGCAAGCTTGCGAACTTCTTCGTAATCAATTGTGAAGGAATCCTCTTGTACGCCATAAGCAACAAAATTGTATAGCAAGCCAGATGCATTTACAGGGCTACCATGTGTTAAATGACCGCCATGTGCAAGATTCATACCTAGAACAGTATCACCAGGTTTTAGTGCGGCAAGGTATACAGCCATGTTCGCTTGTGCGCCTGAATGTGGCTGCACATTGGCATGTTCTGCTCCGAACAATTGTTTAGCACGATCGCGTGCGATATCTTCAACAATATCAACATGCTCACAACCGCCGTAATAACGTTTGCCCGGATAGCCTTCTGCATATTTGTTCGTCAATACTGAACCCATTGCCTCAAGTACTGCCTCACTAACAATGTTCTCTGACGCGATTAGCTCAATATTGTCGCGTTGACGCTGAAGCTCGAGTCCTAACGCCTTTAGCACCTCTGGGTCTTGCTTACGTAAATGTTCCATCTCAAATTCCTCCTTGTATGTTAGTGCAGCTGCCGACACTGTAGCTATACGGCTAAGCTTGCAAAATAAACTACTCGCAATGAAATAAGGATTGCTCAGGCTTCAACTTACTTTCCTCATCATAAACAGCTCTAACTCCGCCAATCAGCTTAGGTCTTGTTATAGCCATCGTCACATGCGCAGATCCAATCGTCTGAGTAGAAGGTCGGATCGGAACAGCAACCCGCTTCAGATGCATACCGATAAATGTATCACCTATATCGATACCTGCATGTGCCTCGATAGACTCCACTAAACAAGGTTCCACGAACCTCCCGTAAGCATAAGCAGCCATTGAGCCTCCCGCCTTCGGAACCGGAATAGCATGAACAAGCTCTAGTCCAAGCTGTAAGGCAGCAGATTGCTCAATAACGAGTGCACGATTAAGATGCTCGCAGCATTGGAAGACAGGGATAAATGGAATGTCTCTTCGCACCGACTCCACACCTGCGAAGATAGCTGCTGCTGCCTCCACGGCGCCAGCCGTTCCAATTCGATGTCCAATCACTTCGCTTGTACTAGCTCCAATAACAAGTAATTGACCTGAAGATAACTTACCAGCTTCCGCAAGCTCTCTCACAATGGTTTGCACCTGATTCGAAATGCCCTTTAGCGTCTCTTCACTAAGCTCGCTCATACTAGGATGTCTCCTTCCGTTGTTCACGCATCAAAGGCTTATTTTTGAGCGTTAAATCGCTTCTCAAGCTGCATCACTTTATTAATGCGCCCTACATGGCGTTCACCATTCGAGAATGGTGTCGTAAGCCATATTCTAACGATTTCTTGAGCAACACCAGGTCCGATAATACGCTCTCCCATTGCCAATACGTTCGTATCATTATGATCACGTGTAGCTTGAGCCGAAAACATATCGTGAACGAGCGCACAACGAATGCCAGGATGTTTGTTAGCAGCAATCGACATTCCGATTCCTGTACCGCAAATTAATATCCCGCGATCTGCCTTACCGCTTGCAACCAATTCAGCAACAGGAAGAGCGTAATCAGGATAGTCTACAGATTGTTCACATGAACAGCCAACATCCTCAATTTCATAACCTAACGATTGTATAAACGGGACAAGCACATTTTTCAGTTGATAGCCACCATGATCAGCACCAATTGCAATTTTCAAACGAAACACCCTTTCTTCTTACGTTCTAAGTTCTAACTAGCACTAACGGCAAAAGCCGCCTTTTTGAGAACACAGCTTCCGAAAATGAAATCTCTTTAGCAAACTGTGAAAAACCTTATGCAGTTAGTATACCTCGTTCCGCGAAAAAAGACGAAAAAAAGAGCAAGACATGCTAATTAGCATGCTGCTCTTTGCCCAGGCGACCGGCCGTATATTCCGATGCTCCACCGTGGTTAGCCCACTTCCGTCGCCAGTTACACCGGATACTCAATTGATATTTTTATCATAGCTCAAAATAAGGAAGAAATCAATCATCAAAAGCCTTGTTTTTATCGCTTTGACAGCTTATCAAGTAACCCTTTAACCGCTTCTTCTATTTCTAATGAGCAGCTGTCGTATAGGGATTGTGTACCACCGAATGGATCTGCTATATCAAAACTTGGAATACGTTTTTCGAGTTCTAGTAGTCGATGGCGCTCTTCTGAAGATAATTGTCCACCTAGCGCTTGCTTCATTTGCATTTCGGTATATAAACCTTCAAGCTCAGAAATATCAGCGATAACCTGTTCATCCTGGCATGCATATTCTCTTAATGTAAACGTTTTGTCCACTGCTTCCGGGTGAAAGTGGAGCAAATTCCGTTTATGACCAGATGTCATCGTCAAAATAATATCAGCCCAATTAACGGCTTCGGCCGTAATCGCTCTAGAAGAACCTGCATGCCCAATCTCTCGTCTACGAAGTGTCGTTAACGCCTTGTCGGAAATAGGCAAACCATCTATTGTTGATACACCAGCCGAACGAACTGCCACTGTAATCCCTCTTTTGGCAGCCGAATGTCTTAACATAGCTTCTGCCATAGGAGACCGACATGTATTGCCTGTACAAACAAAAAGTATACGTTTCAACCCAACATCCCCCTTCACGACTGTATATGAGCTAAAAAATAAATATAATCCCGAATATAAAAAGGATTGCTCCTCCGCATGCTTCACCATATTCACCGAGCTTACCGCTCACCTTCCTACCAAGCAGCAGGCCCAGCATAGACATTATTCCACCCGACAATCCAAACAATGAGATCGTTAGCAATAGATCCGCCGAAAACATGCCAAGCGTAATACCGATAGAGAAAGCGTCTATACTTACGCTGAGCGATAAAACAAGCAATCCCCATAACGTACGATGATCAAAAGATTGTACTTCATCTCCCCGAAGAGAGCTATATATCATATGTCCACCAAGCAAAACGAGTAATATTCCCGCTGCTGTAGTCGCCACATTGCCGAGCAAACCGCCAACAAGCTGACCTGTTATCATTCCACCAATCGGCATGAGTACATGAAAGAACCCGATAACTACGCCTAACTTCACAATATCCCGTAGTCGAATTCCTTTTAATCCGATACCTAATCCGAGGGAAAAAGCGTCGAACCCAAGCGCCATCGCAATGATGAGCAGCGTAATAAACTGTCCCGCATCAGCACTAGCATCCATCACAGCAAATCTCCCCCATGTCCGATTGCATTCTCTCTGAAACATATGCGGACATGTGGACGAACATACTTCAATAATTGCGTGATCGACTATACGTATATAATTTGATGCCCAGCTGCTTTCACTAATCGATTCATTAATGCGCCACCGATGCCTTCGGTTTTGCAAGCCTCAGCCCACATAAACTGCACACCAGCTTCGTCAAATTCCCTTAAAGCAGCATACAATCGTTGCGCAGCTTCATCTAAACGCTTCTCGCTCCCACAATCAATTACCCTATCAGCCTTATACTCACTAACATGTTCACTGAATGCGAGCACACCTGTTAGCTTGTTTTCTGATTTCGCAATCTCAAGTTGCTTATTAATGTAAACAATTACGTTAAGAGAATCCCCTTGCACAATGGAAAGTTCACCTTTAGGCGCGTAATGTGTATACTTCATTCCTGGTGAACGTGGCTTCTCCACCATTTCATCGTTCACATGTTCTTTTACGATACAAACATCAGGAAATGCTTCAATGAGCGCTTCTTCCGTAATGCCGCCAGGTCTCAAAATACGCAATGTACGCTCATCCTCTAGCTCCACAACAGTCGATTCCAAACCAACTCCAGTTGGTCCACCATCAACTATGCCGTCAATGCGACCATCCAAGTCATCCAGTACATGCTGTGCAAGCGTTGGGCTTGGTCTACCTGAACGATTTGCACTAGGTGCAGCTACTGGGCATTCAGATAAACGTAATAACTCCAACGAAACAGAGTGATCCGGCATCCGAATACCAACCGTTGAAAGTCCTGCAGTTACAAGTGGCGATAACTTATCCGGCTGCACTGGCAGTACTATTGTAAGTGGACCCGGCCAGAAGCGGTTCATTAATTCCTTTGCTAACTGCGGATAAGGCAAAACCAGTTCACCTAGCTGATTAATGTCCGCGATATGAACGATTAGCGGATTGTCAGATGGGCGACCCTTTGCCTCAAAGATGCCCGCAACCGCTTCGCTGTTCCTTGCATCTGCACCTAGTCCATAGACAGTCTCTGTAGGGAAGGCGACTAAGCCACCACTACGCAGCATTTCCGCACCTTCAATAAGTTCAGAGTATAGCTTTTTGTTTTGTTCTTGATTCGTGCTATTAGTGTTAGATTGACGGTCAACATGCCAAATCTTTGTTTTTATCATAGTCAGTTTTCAATCCTTGCTGTTACCTATAATGGACGCTTCAACGTTATTATAGCATAATGAAAACATATTCGAGATGATCCAATATGGCTTGTGTTTTCCTAGTAGTTGTTAGAGATACAAAAAACGCCCCTCCACTTATGAAAAGCGGCGCGGACGTTTGATTTACTTAATTTCACATTTCTATAAGTGCAATGATTTATTATAATAGCTGCTTTTAAAATAATGATTTAAACCAATCAATAATCGATTTAATAAACTCCCATATAAAAAATTTCGTTTCTGGCGTTTTCCCTTTGCTTTCATCGTTATCTGCTGAAGCTTTCTCTACTTGCGCTTTGTCACTTGCGTCCTTTTCAGCCTTCGGTTTTTCTTCAGTTATCGTGGAATCTACTGAAGCCGCTGAAGCTTCTCCTGTTGTTGCATCAATGAAACATAGCGGCGGGAACAGAACACACCACCAATTTTGCCCTTTACCTTCACCAATCGTTACAAGCAATGCTTCATATAAACCAGCCGGATACACTTTATTGCCGTACATTTTTGTTGGAAAATCAACCATCCCTAGCTCTGCTGTGAACGTATACGTGTAACCTCTACTTTTAAGCACATTCGATACAACACGCTCGATGTCCGGCATATTGTTCTGAATCGTTTCACGCGCTTCCTCTATCGTTACAGGGCCAGTTGCCCAACTATTCATCGTTTTTACAATCTCATCACGAACAACACGTTTTATTAATTGATCTGATGCACTATCCGAATTAGCCAAAATACGAAGACGAATCGCTTCCTCAGGTATATTACCTCCTGCAACTGCGGCGTCAATTTGTGCTGATTCCCAACTCATAATGAGAACGATAATTGCCATAAGGATAAATCCATAAGATTTGCGGTAAGGATAACGGTAAGGTCTAACGGAATAATGGGATGAAGTATAATAATTGGACATACACACAAGCTCCTCTCGCGCATCTGCCGATGCGACTGCTTGCGTTCCGGAACGTCTCTATCCGTCATTATGTCCAAATTATTGGCTCTATAAACCTATCAACCTATTAAAAATAGATATAAATTCTCGTAAAGGAGTTGATTGCATTGAATCATATGCAACTATATGAAAAGTACCGTCCGCTGCTTCTTGGTTTAGCATATCGTATGTTAGGCTCAATTAGTGACGCTGAAGATATTGTACAGGATGTATATATGGACTATCTTTTATTAGAAACAGATTTTATTAAAAATGAAAAAGCGTATTTAGCTCGCATGATAACGAATCGATGCTTAAACTTTCTAGGATCCGCACGCAATCGACGAGAAACGTATGTTGGCAATTGGCTTCCTGAGCCATCTGTCACCTATGGATCTGCTACAACAGAAGACCCTGCCGTGCGATGGGACAATAGTGAGACGGTCACTTATGCGATGTTAGTTATGTTGGAACGTCTGAGTGGCATTGAACGAGCCATCTTCATTCTTAGAGAGACACTCGCTTTCGACTATTCGGAAATCTCTTCAATGATAAATAAGTCGGAATCGAACTGTCGTAAAATCTTTAGCAGAGCTAAAGAAAAATTAGGTTATGTCACGGATAACCCTCCATTCCACAGCGAGAAGGCCACTTCACTTGCACAAGCTTTTATTGAAGCAGCAAAATCCGGAAATACCCTTGCATTGATCACTATGTTAAAAGAAGACGCGCTCATGATCTCTGATGGAGGAGGAAAAGTTCGTGCAGCCATATTTCCTATACTTGGCCGCGATCGGATTATCGCTCTTCTCCTTGGTTTATCGCGTAAAGGTACGCTCGGAGTAGACTTTTTGCCTGCTGATGTAAACGGGCAGTCCGGTTTATTGCTACTACAAGACGGCGTTCCAAAGAAGGTTATAACCTTCCAATGGGATAAGAGTGGAGAGCGAATTGAACAGATTTATTTCATAATGAACCCAGAGAAGCTCCGTCATGTCACAAATGCAGGTGCTGTTTTGTCTTAGATATATCACCATCGCAACAAGCGCTGGTAAGAGCCAAAACAAGGAGATGTTAACGTATGAAAACAAGAATGGATTTGGGGCAAGAGCTACCAAAAGCATATGACGCTATGCTCGGTATGGAGAAGTTCGTTATAACTTCAAGTTTAGAAAAGAGTTTAATTGAACTAGTTAAAATCCGTGCATCACAAATAAACGGCTGTGCTTTCTGTATTATGATGCATACAGCGGATGCAAGGAAACATGGTGAGACTGAAAAACGCATCTATGCGCTTAGCGCGTGGAGAGACACTCCTTATTTCACAGAACGGGAAAGTGCTGCACTTGCTTTAACAGAGTCCATTACGCTCATTGCACAAAATCATGTACCTGATAGTGTATATGAAGAGGCAGCTAGGCACTTCGATACTAAGCAACTTGGTGAATTGATCATGGCGATCATTACGATAAATGGTTGGAATCGGCTCGCCATTTCGACTGGCAAGATGCCTGAATAAGCGTGAGTTGAAGTGAGTTCATCAAAAAAAGGAGGACGGCTGCAGAAATACTCTGCTCCGTCCTCCTTTTTGTTAATCCTATATGCGATTCGATCTAGTTTAGTAGTCCTCTTGATTCGGATGACAGGTGACGACTACATATTCAAGGACATAGGTTCCTGTATTTATTTAAAAAGGAGTTACTACGACTTTTTCGAGGACACACGATCCGTTATTGATCCTAAATGAAGCTCAAAAGCATCTCATTTTATATAATAAGTGATCGTATGTCCTGAAGAGTCGCAAATTACGTGCTTTTATCACAGATAAAGGATCCTATGTCCTCATATATAACCACCAGTGAGTAAACAGCTAACTACACATTAGGGCGTCTATCCACTACTCCACATTTCTCACTGCGATTATGTGACGGTCGATGCCGTTATAGTCGGTGATGATGCGGATGTCATCCCATGCGGCCATTTGTTGCATTAGCTTAGCAACAATAACAGGCTGATCTATCCCAAGTTCGAACGCTACGATGCGCGGCATAGAAGGGAGTAGCGGAAGCTGCTCTAACATGCGGCGGTACGGATCTAACCCGTCCGCCCCACCTTCCAGCGCGAGGTGCGGTTCATAATCCCGCACCTCGCGCTGCAATCCTGGCATATCCGCCGCCGGTATATACGGCGGATTGGACACAAGCACGTCGATGTGCGTACCGCCATCGACGGCAGTGCCACCGCGCCCTGAAGCAATGAAGGGCGCGAGCAGGTCGCCCTGCGCGAAGGCAATGCGATCCGCCGTACCTTGGCGGACCGCATTCGCGCGGGCGACTTCAAGCGCGTCCGGCGATAGGTCGGACGCGCACACGCGTAAGCGTGGACGCTGCGATGCTAGCGTCACGGCGATGGCGCCGCTGCCTGTGCCGACATCGACCACGGTCGGCATACCAGCACTTCCTTGCTCCGCGCTAGCTCCCAGCTCTTTCGCATCTCCGTGTTGCTCAGCACTCGAACTCAACACTTCCGCCCTAACTCCTAGCTTTGCAACTTCCACACCACTCGCCACCTCCGGCCATAGCCGATCAACTGCGGCAAGCACTTCCTCGACGAGCAACTCCGTCTCAGGGCGCGGAATAAGGACAGCCGGCGACACGATGAATGGTCGGTCGTAGAACCATTGCTCGCCGATCATATATTGGATCGGCTCGCCAAGTGCTTTACGCCGCACTAGCGTACGCCACTCGTCCCCTTTTTCCTCTGGAAAAGGGTCGTTCCAGGCGAGTAATAGCGCTGCACGGTCGATCCCAAGCACATGCATGAGCAGAAGCTCTGCATTGCTGCGAGACTCCTCAACCGACTGTTGTTCTAGCCAGTCGGCAGCACTTCTATACGCTTGCCTTAGCGTTAGCGGCATTTGAAACCATAGATCTTGCTCATTGTTCTGATTCTCTACCACGTTAGCTACACCATCCTTGTCCATAAGCCAGCTAATGAAAAGAGCCGGTTCACCGATTCATTTGCTTTAGCAGCAAACGCACGGTAATCCGGCATCCCCTTAACAACAGCTGCGGCAATTGATAACCGCATCCGGTTTAATCTTTATTATTTATTCCGCTTACGCATTACCCATCATTTCACGATCCATCAAATCTGCTTGCTCTGCAATCGTAAGCGACGAAACAATTTCAGAAATGTCGCCGTTCATAACAGAATCAAGCTTATGAAGCGTTAAGTTAATGCGATGATCCGTTACACGGCTTTGCGGGAAGTTGTACGTCCGAATGCGCTCACTACGATCGCCCGTTCCAACCTTGCTCTTACGCTCGCCTGCATATTTCGCTTCTTCTTCTTGACGGCGAATATCTGAAATACGTGCGCGAAGTACTTGCAAAGCTTTTGCTTTGTTTTCATTCTGAGATTTGCCGTCCTGACATGTTGCCATAATACCTGTTGGTACATGGAGCACTCGGACTGCGGATTTAGTTGTATTTACGGATTGACCACCTGCACCGCTGGAGCAGAATGTATCGATACGAATATCTTTATCCAAAATCTCAATTTCAACATCTTCAACCTCAGGCATAACTGCAACCGTAGATGTTGATGTATGAATACGTCCACCTGATTCTGTTACTGGAATACGCTGAACACGGTGAGCGCCGCTTTCGTACTTAAGTTTGCTGTACGCGCCTTTTCCGTTCACCATGAAAATAACCTCTTTGAATCCGCCAACATCATTTTCACTGAAATCCATTAGCTCTACACGCCAGCCTTGCGAATCCGCAAACTTCGTGTACATACGATATAGCTCATAAGCAAATAATGCAGCTTCATCGCCACCAGCAGCACCACGAATCTCAACGATAACGTTTTTGTTATCGTTAGGGTCCTTAGGGAGCAACAAGATACGAATGTTCTCTTCAAGCTCACTTTTACGTTTAGATAGCTCGTCGATCTCCATCTTTACCATTTCGCGCATTTCATCATCGAGCTTTTCGCCTTGCATAACTTTAGCGTCATCCAATTGCTCGGACACTTGTTTATATTCCGTATACGCATCAAATGCGCCTTGTAAATCCGACTGTTCCTTGGATAGCTCTCTAAGCCTTTTTGGGTCACTGGACACGTCCGGATCGCATAATAGCTCACTTAGCTTTTCATACCGGTCGGCGAGTGCTTGTAATCGATCAAACACTAATATTCACCTCTGTTTTATTCCTTTAGGATATTCATTAGTATATCACAACGTGAACTTTGTATCGATATGTGCTTTTTAACAGATACCGTATAAAGTTATCCACAATATAATCCACAGCCTGTGCACAGGATTTGCACATCTTGTCCACAACATCCTATTAAGGTCATATATAACAACACATTTTGTTTCAAAAAAGGAGCGCTTTGGAGTGCTTCCACAAGTAAGGGGATCACTCCAAACGCTCCTAAACACGTTACAATTAAACGTTAAATCGGAAATGCATAACGTCTCCATCACGCACTACATATTCTTTTCCTTCTAGACGAAGCTGACCCTTTTCACGAACGGCTGCCATCGAACCACCAGCAGCCAAATCATCGAAGGATACAACCTCTGCACGAATAAAGCCACGTTCGAAATCAGTGTGGATAACGCCAGCCGCTTGAGGCGCTTTTGTTCCTTGACGAATTGTCCAAGCGCGAACCTCTTGTACACCAGCTGTGAAGTACGTGTAAAGACCAAGCAACTTGTAAGCTGAATTGATCAAACGATTTAATCCAGATTCAGTCATACCTAACTCTTGCAAGAACATTTCTTTGTCTTCGCCTTCAAGTTCAGCGATTTCAGACTCTACCTTTGCACTGATTGGCACAACCTCAGCACCTTGCTCAGCAGCAAATTTACGAACCAGTTGTACATACTCGTTGCCATCTGAGTTTGCAACTTCTGCTTCACTCACGTTTGTAGCGTAAAGAACAGGCTTCATCGTTAGTAGATGTAGATCACGCACGAGAAGTTTCTCATCTTCCGTTAGTTCCATGCTTCGAACAGGCATATCATTGTATAGAGATTCCTTGATACGCTCAAGCAATTCTACCTCTTGAGCTACCTTTTTGTCGCCGCCCTTAAGGTTTTTGCGAGAACGCTCAATTTTTTTCTCAACCGAATCTGCATCAGCGAGAATGAGCTCAAGATTAATTGTAGTGATGTCACTAATTGGATCAACTTTACCCGATACATGCGTAATGTTCTCATCTTGGAAACAACGAACAACGTGAACAATTGCATCTACTTCGCGGATATGAGCTAGAAACTTGTTGCCAAGACCTTCACCTTTACTTGCTCCAGCAACAAGGCCTGCAATATCAACAAACTCAAAAGCAGTTGGAACGATACTTTTTGGTACAACTAGCTCAACTAACTTATTCAAACGCTCATCAGGTACTTCAACAACACCTACGTTTGGATCAATCGTACAGAAAGGATAGTTTGCAGATTCTGCACCTGCTTGTGTAATCGCATTAAACAATGTGGATTTTCCGACGTTCGGCAATCCCACGATACCAGCTTTCAAAGCCATGTATGAGACACTCCTTATTTTCCGATAGTAAACAACTCTCGTCATTATACCCTAGCCGCATAGACAATGAAAGTACTAAGCAAGTTAGCCGTTAAGGGAAATACATCCTTCCACCCTTATTAATAGAAGCGGAATGTTCACTCACACTCTGGAAATACTACTTGAAGCCAGGAGGTGAGCTCACACATGGAAAATAAATCACATAAAGACAACTACAAAGGCACAACAAACATGAAGGCAAAAAATCAAGATATGGCATTCGTTAACGATACAATTGAAGATGCAAAATCCATCACTAATTTCTCTTCTACTAAGAAAAAAACAGATTAGAGTACAACAACCTTACGCACGCAAAAGGACGACAGCCACGTCATAATCGGTATACACCGATTAAAGCGTGGCTGTCATTTTTTATTAACTGTTAGGCTAGAAAAGGAGATAAGGGCTACAATTAACCCTTAACTGCACCTTCCGTTAACCCTTTTTCAATAAACTTCTGTACGAACAAGTACACAATTAAGACGGGCACAACGGTTAACGATATCGCAGCGGCCATTAATCCGTAGTCAGTACCGTACTGGGAGCTTATTTCGCTCAGTAGGGAAACGATTGGACGTACGCTATCTTTACTTACGAAGATAAGTGCTGAGAACAAGTCATTGTACGACCATAGGAAGACAAAGATACTTGCCGAAGCAAATGCTGGTCTAGCTACCGGGAACAAAATTTTAACAAACAAAGTCCAACGGTTACAACCATCGATAAACGCTGCTTCTTCAAGTTCTTTCGGTATCGTTGACATATAACCCGCTAATACCAAGATAGCAAACGTTAAGTTACCTGCTGTTTGCGGAAAAATTAAACCAATATGCTTATTAGCAAACTTCCATTCGATCAACAGTTCATAAACGGGTACAACCGTTGCGAATGTAGGAATAAGCAATGTCGCATATAGAAGTGAATAAATTGCTTTTCTTCCTTTAAAGTTGAAGCGTGAAAGCACATAAGCTGCTAATCCGCCAAGCAGGAGCACAAGAAACACAACGCTGCCTGACATGATCAAACTATTCGCATAACCTCTTCCGATATTAATCCGTTCAAAGGCATTCGTATAGTTCGTGAATATAGGCTCTAATGCTACTTTAAATGAATTGTTCATAACAGATTGCGAGCCCTTAAACGAGTTATTTATAATCCAGAATAGGGCATAGATCGTCGTCAAGGACCATGAGAATAACACAGTATACATAAGAATAGTGCTAATCTTAATTTTGCTGAAAACTGTCTGACGCGCTCCTTTAACATTTTGTTGCATATACGTACACCCCTAATACCAGCTTAGTATGTGATTTCTTCCTTTTTCAGAAGGCGATTAGCAAGTACAGCCAATAATACGCCAAACACTACGATGTACAACGCAATTGTTGAACCATAACCAAAGTTCTGATCCACAATAGCTTTTTTAAACATATACGTTCCGAGTACTTCTGTATCATTTTGTCCTCTTGTTAATACGTAGACAAATTCGAACACTTTTAGTGTACCTGTAATTGCCAATGTAATAACTACTTTAATATCGCTCATAATAAGAGGAATTGTAAGAAGGAACGTTTTTTTAACGCCCGTAATACCTTCAAGCTTCGCTGCTTCATAAAAGTCTGAAGGAATCTTAGACATTGCAGTCAAAAATAGTACAAAATAGAATCCAACATAGTGCCAAACAGTAGGGATGGCCACTGCCTTCAGTGCCATACTTTCACTCAACCAATAAATCTTCTCAAGACCAAGATTGCCTATTAGGCTGTTTAGTAAACCAAATTCGTAGTTGTATAACAAAACGAACAATAATGAAACTGCCGTACCCGATATAACAACCGGGAAGAAGAATACCATTCGGAAAAAGCCTTTACCCCATTTAATATTGTCTACCAGAACCGCAAGGAACAATGCAATACCAACTTGAAACACGACGACAAAAAACATAATTTCAAGTGTATTAAGTGTAGCTGCACCAAGCTTTTCGTCCGAAAACAAACGAACGTAGTTGTCGAAGCCTACAAACTTTTTGCTTAAGAAACCTTTGGTACGGTAGAAGCTGAGGTACAAGCTTTTTAAGAATGGATAATACAAGAAAATGGACATAAATGCTGCCGCCGGCAGTAAAAACATCAAGATATACTTACGATCACCCTTCATCATTATCACCTTTGATGTTTATTTTCAATGATATGCACTTGAAATGATGACGCCGCCCTTACGATTTAAGGGGCGGCGTCCATCACTCCAGCTATGCATAATGAATTATGCGTTTGGAAAACGATTATTTTGCGTACTCAAGTTCAATTTTTTCTGCTCTTTTCAGAGCCTCAGCTGGCGAAACTTTGCCAGATGCTACATCTTTGAAGTTAGCACGAAGCTCAGAGAACGTTTCAGGAGTAACTTTGCTATCAACTGGGCTAGTTACAGAATCAGCCGCTTCCATCATTGCAAGACCGTCTTTTTGAGCTTGTTTCAAGCCGTCAACTTCTACACCAGTAACTGCTGGAATACCGCCGTTAGCTGATGCGATTGTTTTAACGGAATCTTTAGTTGTCAAATGTTTAAGCAATGCGATTGCTGCATCTTTTTTAGCTGCATCGTCAACAGTAGATTGAGCCAAGTAGAAACCAGTTCCGAAACCACCAACTAGGTTTTTACCAGTTCCAGCGCCGCCAGGAATCGCAGGGAAAGGAAGTACAGTTGTGTTGTCTTGAACTGTAGCATCTTTAGTATCTGCGTTTACAAATCCACCAACAGCCCAGCTACCTTCAAGGATCATAGCTGCTTTACCTTGTGCGTAGTAGTTGCTCGCCATTGCAAGGTCAATTGTTCCAGCATCTTTAGGGAATGCGCCAAGATCAGCAAGTTCCTTCACAGCTGCAAAACCTTTTTCCCAGTTAGGGTCGATGCCGTTAGCCAAACCTTTAGCTTGACCTTCAGGACCAGCAGCACTTAGTACAAAGTGCTCAATTAGGTAGTGAGATTGGTCAAATGGACCAGCCAAAGGAATGATATCTTTAGCTTTAAACGCTGCAACAGCCGTTTTCAATTTCTCCCAGTCAGTTGGAAGTTCTACGCCAGCATCAGCGAAGATTTTTTTGTTAACGAATAGACCTTCATAGAAACCAGTCAAAGGAAGTGCATACGTTTTGCCATCAGCGTGCTTAGTGAATCCAAGCGCTGCTGGCATAAAGCCATTTTTCCACTCTGGATCAGCTGCAAGGATCTCATCCAAAGGAGCAACTTTACCAGCGCTAATGATTTCATTAGCGTCAGCACCAACGAAGTAGAACAACAAGTCTGGCTCATTGCCAGAAGTCATGTCTGTATTAACTTTTGTTCTGAAGCTATCGTCATTTGCAGACATTGTATCATTTTCAATTGTTACATGAGGGTTAGCCGTTGTGAACGCATCAAGAGCCTTTTGGAACGCTTCACGAGCTGCGTCAGTTCCGCCAAACGTCGAGAATACACGAAGTTTAACAGGGTCTGGTGCTTTTGACTCTTCTGGAGTTGCTGATGCATCAGCACTTGGTGAAGGTGATGGTGATGCCGCAGGTTTGTTGTTGCCGTTACCACCACAAGCAGTAAGGAACATTGTCATCACAAGAATTAAGCTAAGAAACATAAATGCCGATTTCTTCACTTTGTAAATCCCCCTTAAATTTTTATAATTCTACATGACCCTGTCCTGCGATCATGCTACACTCAAAATGTTATGGCATGAGCATAGGTTGCGTCAACGGTTTCTGCTCGTTTTAGGGGGGACATTCCTCTAATTTCAGGGGGGATATTCCTATCACATATAGGGACACTATCCTCTAAAATTAGGGGCAAATTTCTCATGCACTAAACTTAAGCACTATTTATACAAATAAACTTCCCCTCTGGGCGTTATTATGTGTCCCTTCACATCTCTACATACGCAGTGGCGCTTCTTGTAGTTCAGATCTACTTTGTAAGTAACGGAAGAACGCGACTGATGCTTCTGCCCTGGTCACTTGCTTCTTAGGAAGAAACTTACCGTCAGATAAACTCATAATTTTGAGACCAACTACAACGGCCGCTTGACCCTTATTCTGAATATCAGCTGAATCCTTAAAGCTTGCTTTGAAGATATGATCATAGTTCGCAAGTGCATTATAGCCTAGCGCTCTTACGATTAACTCCGACATTTCATCCCGCGTCACCTTAGCATCTGGATTAAACGTACCATCGCCCAAGTCAATTAGGTTCTGTTGCAAAGCGCTTTCGATATAAGCGAAGTAAGAAGAATCAGCAGCAACGTCTTTGAAGGATGACTGATTTTTAAATTCTAACGATGCTGACATCGTATGAAATCCTTCGTAGTAACCTCCATTATTTCGAGCTAATATTAACATTTTAATCATTTCACCACGTGTGATGCCTTCATTAGGACGAACATTGCCTTCTTCTAGATCCAACGCTTTATAAGCAACCATTAATTGAAGGGATTGTTCCGCCCAATGACCCGAAATATCGTTTGCTGAAGGTAACTCCAATTGAGTAATATCACCTGTTTCCCAGTTATGCCAGTTGCCAGTAACAGCATCTAGATACAATGATTCATTACTAGGTTTAGCCGTTAATTGATAAACAAGCTGAACATCAACTTCATTTTCAATCTTCCCATCGCCAACCTCACCGGCTGCGACGAGCGTATAATATTTTTCAGATGGGATCGGCTTACCGTTCCAAATATACTGATTTATCACACGATATGTTAGGTCTATGTCATAGTAATCCAACCAGCGCTCTACAGCTATGTCTTTATTTAATGTTACAGGTGCTTTTTCTGGATAAGTGCTTGGAGCTATCGAAACGTCATAATACTGTATATTACCGGTCTTAGCATTGATAGACACACTAATCCGATCATAATCAATTATTGCACCATGAACCTTATGCGCGAATTCAACACTATACGCTCTAACTTCTTCTGGATTAATCGTTCCATTATGTTCTGGACTTTTCTCGATTAAATAAAGCTCATTCGTGAGCCATGGCAATTGCTTCTTCATCGTTTCAACTGCCTTCTCAACTGCCTTTTCATAAGTGATCACATTAGCAGTCGAAGCATTACTATTATCACTGTATTCGTTATAGTTTTGAATCAATCCCGTTGAACCATTAACGTTAGCAGATATCGACCCAATATGTTTACCATCTTTTTTTATATTCCATTCTATCGACCAATAGGAGTACGTTTTCCCAGTTGTATCATCACGATACTCACTGAAGGACGTACCTACAAACTCGCTATTCGCTGGAAGGACAAATGCATCTTCAATAATTTTGCGTGCTTGTGTTTCAGTCACACTCGTTTCCTTCGGCTTAATTGCCAGAGGTTTCTCTGAAATAGCTTTATCCGATATTTCCCCTTCGAAATAAAGATGCTGGGATGAATCTTTTAGCTTTTCTCCTGTTATTGCTTGTACAGAAAATGGATTCAATCGATAAGATAATCTAGGATCCCTGTTTTGAGCATTATACGGAATAATATATCTCAGTTCTGGATTTGCAGCTTGCGCTATCTTCTCCTTCGCCTGCTCTAATGTGAGCTTCTTGTCGATAACAGGGAAAACAATAGAATCATCCCAATTTAATTCAAAATTAAGTACATGTCCCTCGCTATTAATCTCAAGTTGAATATAGTTGTTTAAATAAGGAATCCCGTTCACAATTCGATCATAACGCAGCGTATGCCTTACTTCACCACTTAGTGGCGGAAGAAGCTGCACGCCAAACTTCTCATTAAATTTAACCTTGGTCACGTAGTCCTTTGCTATTTGATCGATAAATGCCGTTGCAAGCTTTTGTGCGTCTGCTCGATTTACCTTAAGTGGATAGGACGGCTTAGCATTTGGATTGTCGGTATAAGAGTTATAATTAAGCAACTGGCCAGTTTTCGCACTCATAGTTACATAAATACTTCCAATATGTTTGCTGTTCACTCGTTTCACAAAGTCCATACTCCATGTAGTTTGAACACCTTTAGCTAGTCTCGCTGATCCGTATCTTGAGCTTTGAAGCACGTAATCCTTCGGAATGTTTACGTATTGCCTAAACAATTTCTCCGCTTCTTCTTTGGAAAGGTCTTCTTTATTAACTTTCTGTTCCGTTTCTTTCTCTTCTTGTGACGGTGATGGTGATGAAGACGGTGACGTTACATCTTTAAGCTCAGCACGAACTTGTTGTGGTTTTTCACTTGAAGCCTGAGCCGATACGGAAACAGACATTGCACTCGATACCATAGCTACTGCCAGAACTAACGCTAGTTTGTTAGGTTTGATTTTACCCACCATTGCACACTCCTCAGAAATGGTAATATATTCACTTTCTAGACGAGTATAGCAATTAATTGGTTGCGCCTACATAAAGAAAATTGTTTAGCTTTTCCTTACATCTAATAAAAACAAAAAAACCGCAGAGGTTGCATGCTAATGAATAGCAGCAATCCCTACGGTTTTTTGTTTTTTGGCGCATGCGCCAGTTCATTATTAGAAATGGCTTGAAATTTTCGCTTTAAGAGCGTCTTTTGATTGAAGACCAACCATTTTGTCTACCGGCTGACCGTCTTTGAACAAAATAAGTGTTGGAATGCTCATTACGCCGAATTGGGAAGCCAATTCAGGCTCCTCATCCACGTTAATTTTTGCGATTGTTGCTTGGCCTTCTAGTTCAGTCGATAGTTCTTCCACGATAGGAAGTTGCATTTTGCAAGGTCCGCACCATGGCGCCCAGAAATCAACCAACGATACACCATTTTCAACGCTTTGCGTGAACGTTTCTTTTGTCAATGCTACTGCCATCTTAATCATCCTCTCAAATCCATTGTTTATGATATAGGGATATCCCGTCTCACCGCTGACTAATCATTACTCGCAGGCGTGAATTTGCTTCAATACATCTTGAATCGTAATTCCGCTAAGATGCTCCTCGAGTTTCTTCTCCGCTGTGCAAAAAATACCCGTCATGACTTGGTTCATATTGGAACCAACCAAACAATCCATGCCCGGATTTCCAGAGCACCAACTTGGAATAAGTGAACCCTGGGCCATGACGCGATAAATGTCAGCTAGTGTGACAGCCTTTGGATCAATCGTTAAGCGATAACCGCCTCCCGATCCCTCTCGGGTTTCCACAAAACTGCTGCGGCGTAAGCCGCTCATCACTTTCCGAACACGTGCTGAATGCGTGCCAACATTGTCGGCAATCATGTCGCTGCTCGCCATTTTTTCCGGCAAATAAGCTAAATATACGAGACTGTGTACGGCAATCGTAAATTCACTATTCACTGTAAGCGGGCCTCCCTGCTTTATACTGTAATTTTATCTGTTACAGTTGTTTTTGTCAAGGGCAGCGAGGCGGGTCAATACCTCTTAGGTTATGGAATGACCCTTGCTCTTATTCGGTCATCTTAACGGTTGGTCAATTAACTAACGATTCAATTGTTTGCCCAACTGAGTAACCAAATTCGTAAAAGGTCACCATCAAACAAGAAATGAAAATGACTAGAATTAATGCGCCAACTAGCGGCTGCTTCTGTACAAGCTCATTAACTGATGCAAATATCTTTTTTACAACCATCTCACATGTACCCCCTTCCTATTTGCAACTTTATTAGTAATATAAACGTTCTATAAATGGGTTTAATATCCTTTTTTATTCTAGACAATGATTGTAAAATCAACTCTAGCATGACACCTTCGCATTATTGCAAACCTATATCTATAATGTTACCATTTATACCAAATGTGACCCATTATCGCTAGAAGAAAGGTTGGATTATGACCACTCATCCCATAGCTAAAAAAGATCATATCCCTGAACTTCAACTCGTTCGTGCGATTGCTATTATTGGCGTTTTATCTGTTCATGCAAGCGCTGCCGCAACTGTATTTATGAAAGAATCAGCTTACTTTTTCTTTTATAATTTTATTAATATTTTTATGCGATTCGGAACACCTACCTTCATTCTGTTAAGTAGTTTCGTTCTCTTCTATAGCTATTACAATCGTCCTTTAGATAGCAAACTAATTATCAGCTTCTATAAAAAAAGGCTTCTCTATATTATTATTCCGTATATTGTATTCTCAATTGTTTATTTCCTTTACTTAAAGCTCACTAATCATCTACCCGTCTTCACCGCCGAAGCCATCAAGCAGTTTTTTAGTAAACTATGGCGTGGGGAAGTTTATTCTCATCTCTATTTCATCTATATTAGTATTCAATTCTATCTATTATTCCCTCTTATTTTATGGATTGCAAAACGATTGCCAAAGCTGACTTATATGTTTATTCCGATTGGATTCGTGTTGCAATGGATTTTTGTATTATTAGTAGTCTATGATCCCTTCCAGTGGGGGATTAACAATAAAGGAAGCTGGTCACTAACGTATCTATCCTTCTTCTTTACTGGTGCTTTCCTAGGCATTTACTTCCCGAAAATAAAAGGTTGGCTTGCGATGACGAGGGAAAACGCCTCATTCAGCCGCATCCTATTTTGGCTCATACTGATAGGCGGCTGGCTCACTCTAGCCCTAGCTCATGTTACGATCTTTTTTAATGCTCGTGCTAATGGCACCATTTATAATCCTCTTCTTTATGAGTTTTTGTGGAACTTCCATGCCTTTTTCACAGCATTGGTCGTCATCGGAGTGTCCTTCTTCATTTATCGTCACCTACCGGCGATGCTTACTAGGTTTTTGTATCGATTAGGACAATTATCATTTGGCATTTATTTAATACATATTTTATTTTTACTCATCTACGATAAACATATGCCAAACTTCGGTACCGCGTGGATAGAGCACGCAACATACTTGGGCAGTTGGATCGTTATGTTAGTTGCATCTTGGATTACGGTCTCACTCATTTCTCGGTTCGTTCCATTCGCATGGGTTTTGTTCGGAAATGTGCCAAAACGTGGCCTTGCCAAGGAACAATTATCTCATGCCCCGTCATCACCAAAGTTTAGAGCAGCATTATTAATCACTTCTATTATTCTTATTGGCAGTGCAGCTCTCGCAGGTTACTATTTGCGCTCTAACGATACAGTGAATACGAGTACTAAACAGGAATTTCTTAAAGTTGCTGCGACCGAAGAGGTGATGAGCACGTATGACGTCATCGTCGCTGGTACAGAACCTGAAGGTGTAGCAGCTGCAATATCAGCAGCCCGTAATGGTCAAAGCGTCTTACTCGTGGACGGTAGAAATCGTGAAATTTTAGGCGGTCTTATGACCATAGCTGGCCTCAACTCACTTGATCTTAACTTTTCACCTAAAAAATCACCTATACCGGGTAAACATGTCTTTTTGAATAAAGGAATTTTTCAAGAGTGGTACGACCAAATAGAAGGTACATCGTTCGATACGATATCGGCTGCAAATGCCTTTTATCGTATGGTTGAGGCTGAACCTAGCATCGACCTACTAATGAAAGTGCAGTCTATGGAGCCATTAGTAGTGTCTGGTGCCGACGGTCAAGTGACTGTGACTGGAATGCGCATAGTCAAACAGGACGGAACTACCCTTGAGGTGGCATCCCCAGCCGTCATTGACGCAACACAAGATGGTGATATCACCGCTCTTGCTGGTGCGCCATTTACGCTTGGACGAGAAGATATTGGTGACCCCGATGCTCAGATGGCTGTTACACTCGTATTCGCTATGAAGGGTGTTACGCAAGCGGTTTGGGATTCTTTCGATGATGCTGGACTGGCAGGCATCGACACGATGAGTGCTTGGGGTTTCACTGATGCAGCAAATTATGTATCCAGCAATCCAGAACGTATAAAGATGCGCGGGCTCAATATCGGTAGGCAAAACGATGAAACGATGCTCATTAATGCGATGCATATTTTTGGCGTTGATCCACTCGATCCAGCAAGTTTAGCAGCAGCGCTTGAGGACGGTCGTGCAGAAGCACCACGTATCGTTGACTATCTGAAAAACACATTCAAAGAATTTAAAGATTTAGAGTTCGCGTACACATTCGACGAATTGTATGTAAGGGAATCCCGACATTTCCAAGGCGAATATCGTCTAACTATGGCTGATTTAATGGATAATCGCGATTTCTGGGATGCGATCGCCTATGGCTCCTACGATGTTGATATTCAGGCCGCGAGCCGACTAGATACAGGATATGTCGTTTACTCACCAATGCAATATGGTGTTCCATTCCGTTCGTTAGTGCCACTTAAGGTTGATGGGTTACTTGTCGTTGGAAGAGCAGCAAGCTTTGATTCGTTGCCACACGGCAGTGCAAGGGTTATGCCACTTGGTATGGCGACGGGAGAAGCTGCAGCTGTTGCAGCTAAGCTAGCAGCTGACAATGGCGTTACTTTTAGAGAACTTTCTAAATCAAAAGAGCTTATTAAGAAACTTCGAGAGCAATTAACGAAGCAAGGAATGGACCTTAAGATGAACACGTTTGAGACACCTTACTACAAAAATCACAAGTCATATCGAGGTCTTGTTGCTGCCGCCAGCATGCTTGTCACAAGCGGGGGCGATAAAAATGAGTCATTTGAACTTGATGGCAAGTCAAACATGCAGCGAATTGTATACAGCATGAATCGAGTGGCTAAGCAGCATGCTTCATACTTCAAGGGTGATCCTTCGAAAGCCATTGATGGAATATCAAACCCTGGAAAGCAGCCCGTTTCAGTAGATCAAGCAGTGAAAACAATCGCCCATGCCATGAACAATAGTGAGGCAGATTCCCTTACTCGCGATGTAATGATCGAAAAAGGATGGCTAACACAGGGGACAATAGACTCAATTACGGATCAAACGGCCATTACGAATGGCGAGTTTTTTATGATTTTACGTGACTTAGTCGAGTTCTACGTAGGTATCGTGTACGAATAATCAAAATAGTATTTACAAATTTGATCCGTAAATCATCATTACTATATCAATTGGAAAAGGGTGCGACAGCGTCAGTTTGAACTGACCGAGTCGCACCCTTTTTAGTTATCAAAATAATAACAATTGCATCATCACAGTCAGTTTCATTGATTTAATTTACGTTTGCTCAGCTATAACTTCCTTTAATGCACCAATGAATGTATCCATTTCTTCATCAGTTCCGATGCTTACACGCAAATAATTATCGATACGCGGCGAAGCGAAATAACGTACCAGGACACCTTTCTCGCGTAGCTGAATAAACAATTGTTCCGCTGCAATTGCAGGATGTGAAATGAATACAAAATTCGCTTTAGAGTCAGTCGCAATGAACCCCATACCTAACAACTGGTCCATTACACGATCCCTCGTACGGATAACCTTTTCAGTCGTCTCTTTAAAATAATCTTCGTCCTGCAGAGCAGCTACCGCTCCTGGCAAGGCTAGTCTGTCCATCGTATAAGAGTTAAAGGAGTTTTTGATACGATCCAATCCTTGAATGAGCTCCTCTGATCCGAATGCGAAGCCAACGCGAAGACCAGCAAGTGACCTCGATTTGGACAAAGTCTGAACGACAAGTAGGTTAGGGTACCGATCGATAAGCTTAACAGCAGACTCCCCGCCAAAGTCAATATAGGCTTCGTCAATGATGACAACCTGGTCTAGATTCCGTTCTAGTAATGTCACAATGTCGCCTAGAGGCAGTAGTTTAGCTGTCGGTGCATTAGGATTAGGGATAATAATCCCGCCATGTTCACCCTCGAATTGTTCGAGCGGAATGTCGAACTCCTCATTTAGCGGGATCAACTTCGGCTGCAAGCCATACATCTTTGCATAAACCTTGTAAAAGCTATATGTAATATCGGCAAAGAGGACAGGCTTAGCAGGATCGAAAAAAGCTGCAAACGCAAACGCTAATATTTCGTCAGACCCATTTCCTACAAATGTTTGCTTGGGGGACAAGCCATAGTAACGAGCAGCTTCCTGCACAAGTGCCCCACAAGTAGGATCGGGATACAATCTCAGGTCACTATTCGCCGCTTCAGCAATAGCTTCTAACACTTTCGGAGATGGTGGATATGGATTTTCGTTTGTATTTAATTTAATATACGATTTGTCCTTCGGCTGTTCTCCAGGTACATATGGAACTAGCGATGCCGCAAGTGGACTCCAAAAGTTACTCATTGCTCAATCGTCTCCTCTTCATAAATCGCTTAGTTAGCAGAAGACCTAACCATGCGCCAGCCGTATTTAGAATAATATCGTCAATATCGAAACTACCTACTCTAAGTAGCATTTGTGCTACTTCTACTAAGCCAATTAGAACAATGCATGCAGCAATTAAAGAGAAAGTCCGTTTATACTTCCTATTGAGCAACGGTAGAAACATGCCTATCGGAATAAATAAGATCAAGTTACCGAATAAATTTTTGAACCAAATATCAAAATTAAAATGATCACGATGCTCGATATATCGCCAAATCGTATCAAACGGAACAAAATTATAAGCATAACTGTCCAAATAGTAGCGATCTCGAAGAAATAAGAGGTTAAGCATAATCAT
Organism: Paenibacillus sp. GSMTC-2017; assembly: GCF_016019935.1. Taxonomy (GTDB): domain Bacteria; phylum Bacillota; class Bacilli; order Paenibacillales; family Paenibacillaceae; genus Pristimantibacillus. The sequence continues at coordinate 48,212 of NZ_JAECMT010000007.1, read as the reverse complement.
TGCGTACAGTATGGCTAATATTGAAACGATTATATTAAATCCTAAGTTGTTGCTATACGCTTTTTTAAACATGTTAGCCTCTATCACCTCTCATTCTGACCACCTAATCTAGCAGCCTACTCTTCTATTCTCCTACACGTCTGCCTGATATAACAAGATCACGTTCAATCCCATCAAGCACTGCTACTTTCGGAAGGAGAGCCCATTGTTCGAATCCAAACTTGCGGAGTAACGCTAGACTCGGCTCGTTATGTCCAAATACGAAACCAAGCAATGTCGTTAATCCAAGTCGTGGAGACTCTGCGATGGCTTTCTCGATCAACAAGGAACCAAGACCTTGCGAACGATACTTTTCCGCAATATAGATACTAATTTCAGCAGTTGCTTGATAAGCTGGCCTACCATAGAACGATTGAAAGCTGAGCCATGCGCCAACTTCGCCATTATCCATAAGAACAACCCATATAGGATGTCTCTCAGGAGAATGAGCATCGAACCATGCACGTCTGCTTTCTACGGTTATTGGCTCTAAATCTGCAGTTACCATGCGGCTTGCTATAGTAGAGTTATAGATTGAAACGATATGTTCTAGATGGATTGGCGAAGCATCTACTATGTCAAATGACTGTTCCTTCATTATCGCATCTCTCCGTTTACTCGCTATATACTGGCTGTAATCATCAGGTGTATTTAAGTTCAGCAATAGTTGGTCAGACTCCATCTGACTTAGTACCAAACTCTTCGTGTTCAGTTTATCAAGTAAAGACATAACCCTATAATGTTCGCGATCAAGTGCCGATTGAACGAGGCCCACTACACGTGTATGGTAGAACGCATGAAATGGTTGGCCAGCTAAATGGATCACATCCGCTCCGCTATCCCGCTCCGCATAAAGCCGTCCTAACAGCTCCTCACTAACATCAGGCATATCGCAAGCAATAACAAACATATGACCTTCGGGTATGATAGACATGCCTGCATGTAATCCAGCTAAAGGCCCGCATCCCGGGAACGCGTCGACAACAAAATGCAACTGTTTCGAAAGTGTACCTAATTGATCCCGATATAGCTCGGATTTTTCCTCTGTACCCGCCGCAATTGTAACGGATAAGGATAGTCCGAGAAGCCGCTTAGCAAGGCGTGCAAGCAGTAGCTCCCCATCAATAGGGAGCAACGCTTTATCTCGTCCCATTCGGCTACTTAAGCCTCCAGCAATGATTAAGCTATGGAATGTCCTAAGCCCCTTGTCCTTCATTAGCTAACACTTCTCCTCACCTAACAAAAAGAGCAGCCCGCCAAGCTGGAAGCTTGACAGGCTGCTGCCGAAGCTCTTTACTTAAGCTTTGGAAGGGTCAAAGGAACTCTTAAGAGAAACGATACGATTAAATACAAGCTTCTCTCCCGTAGAGTCCTTAGGATCAACATTGAAGTAACCATGACGGAAAAATTGAAACTTATCTCCACCTGTAGCATCATTCATATTAGGCTCAACGAATCCTTTTTCTATTTGCATTGAAGCAGGATTAATACGTTCCATGAAGGATGTATCTTCTTCTTTCGATTCATCAAGTATTAGCGGCTCGAATAATCGGAAATCAGCTGCAATGGCTTGCGATGCCTCAACCCAATGGATGGTTCCTTTTACTTTGCGCTCATTAAATCCGCTACCGCTTTTCGTCTTAGGATCGTACGTACAATGAAGCTCGATAACTTCACCGTTCTCATCCTTGATTACTTCTTGGCACGTAATGAAATACGCATGTTTCAAACGCACTTCGTTACCAGGGAACAATCTGAAATATTTGTTCGGCGGGTTTTCCATAAAGTCGTCGCTTTCAATGTAAATTTCACGTGAAAACGGGATTTGACGCATACCCATCTCTTCATTTTCAGCGTTGTTTTCCGCGTCTAACAGTTCAGTTTGTCCCTCAGGATAGTTCGTAATGACCACTTTAAGCGGACGTAGCACAGCCATCGTACGAAGTGCCTTCATCTTCAAATCTTCGCGGATAAAATGTTCCAAATTACGTTCATCAACTAGACTGTTGCTCTTAGATACGCCAATTTCACGGCAGAATGTACGGATTGCTTCTGCAGTGTAACCGCGGCGGCGCATACCACTAATCGTTGGCATACGAGGATCGTCCCAGCCATCAACGACACCTTCATCAACCAGTTGCTTCAAGTAGCGTTTACTCATTATTGTATTCGTCACATTAAGACGAGCAAATTCATATTGACGAGGTACAGCAGCCATCTCACACTCTGCTATTGCCCAGTCATAGAGAGGACGATGATCTTCAAACTCAAGTGTACAGATAGAGTGCGAAATACCTTCTATTGCATCACTGATCGGATGTGCATAATCGTACATTGGATAGATACACCAGTCATCACCTGTGCGATGATGATGCGTATGCGAGATTCGATAGAGAATAGGGTCACGAAGTGTAATATTAGGCGATGCCATATCAATCTTCGCACGTAGTACACGTTCTCCATCTTTAAACTCCCCAGCACGCATACGTGCAAATAGATCAAGATTCTCTTCAACGCTACGACTGCGGAATGGACTTTCTTTACCCGGCTGTGTGAGCGTTCCTCTCATCTCTCTCGTTTGCTCTGCGTTCAAATCACATACGTAAGCTTTGCCTTTTTTGATCAAAAGAACGGCACGGTCGTAAAGCTCTTCGAAATAATCGGAAGCGAAATGTAGTGAGTCCCATTCAAAACCAAGCCAGCGAATGTCTTCTTGAATAGCATCCACGTATTCTGTATCTTCCTTCGCAGGATTCGTATCATCGAAACGTAGATTTGTTTTTCCGTTAAACTCCTTCGCCAGCTCGAAGTTTAGACAAATTGATTTGGCATGACCAATGTGCAAATATCCATTTGGCTCCGGTGGAAACCTCGTAATGATATCCTGCGTACGGCCGCTCTTCAAATCTTCTATGACTATATTTTTAATAAAGTTTGAGGATGATGCCTTGTTTTCTGTTGCGTTCTCCATCGCGACCAACCTTTCCCACGAGAAAATATTTATCCCTATATAATACACAATAATCGATGAAATTACACTTAGAAAGGGGACACCTGACTTTATAAAATGTGGATATTCGTTTATTTACCCTGTTTTTTTAAAAATACCTTTTCTAAAAAAGTTGCAATGTACATTATTAAAATCTTCTCACATTTAACACGGAGCAACATTTTCCATTTATTATAGTCAATAACGAAACCACAATATGATATGCCTAATTCCCAATCGGGAAACGGGGGAACCACTTTGGGTGAATTGATTTCGACGTTTGGCTAGACCAGCGCCAAAGAAATCATAGGGAACCTTCAACCGAACCCCTCAGCTAACCTCGTCGGCACTGGAAGGAGTTTCACCAATTGAAAAAGAAAGTTAGCACGATTTTATTCGGGCTTGTGCTTCTCCTAGCGTTCCAAGCTGGAAGCGCATTCGCGAGCACATCCAAGATGGACAGCTATATCGATGATGTAATTGGTACGAACTATGTTTATGGTGGCACAACGACTAAAGGCTTTGATTGCTCAGGCTTTACAAGCTACGTCTTTAACAAGATGGGCATCGAATTGTCCCGCAGATCTGTCGACCAAGCTACTCAAGGAACAAAAGTTGCTAAAGCTGATCTTCAGCCAGGTGATCTCGTATTCTTTGACACTAGCGGCAAAGTAAACGGCGGCATCTCCCACGTTGGTATTTATGTTGGAGAGGGCAAATTTGCTCATACTTCCACTCGTATCGGCGTAACAATCGATGAAATTGATTCTTCTTATTACAAATCTCGTTTCATCACTGCGCGTCGCGTAATGGATGAAACTGCACTAGCTCAATATACTGTGGCTGCTGAATAGTCTTAACCATCATCCAAATAAAGAGGTTGCTTCGAAGTATTTCTACTTGAAGCAACCTCTTTTTTGTACAGGCATCTACCGGCTAACCGTACTCAATTCTCTTATTCTTGTAACAATGATCTTCTTGATTGTGCTTTCCCAAGTAATAGCATCATAATCAAAATAAGTAGCATACAGGTGACCAATACTCCGATATACCATAACGTTGATTGTACGTGATACCGATCCATCATCCAACCTGTTATTCTTGGGAATAATGCTCCACCTATTCCACCGAACGCAACAAGCAGACTTGTAGTTCGTTCTGTCATTCCAGGCAGTAGTCCATTCGCATATACTAAGGCGATACCGAATATTCCTGAGAAGCAAAGTCCACTACTTGCGATTAATACCAGCATCCACCCCTGCTCCTCTATAACAACCAGTAACCCAAATACAAGTACAGCTCCAATTGTTGTTAGTAGCAAATACTTCGCGTAGCCAAGCTTTTCCGCAAGAATACCTGCAAATAAGCGACCCACTACAACTGCCCCCCAAAAAATACTTAGCGCAGCAGTAGCACCAGATTCAGACATACCAGTACGTGTAATTAATATAGAAGGTAAGTAATTGGAGAAACTCATTTCCATCCCAACATACATCATAAAAAATAGTGCACATAGCGCAAGGAATGGAACAGATTTGTTCGGATAACCAATCAAGCTCCCCTTGTTTGTCGTAATATTTTCGCTTATACCCGGTACAAGGGTATTCCTCTCGGCTCCATTTCTTTCATTTCCAATACGACCGTCATTGGGAGGCAATCCTATCTGCTCATCTAAGTTCCCAAATGAAATGGTTAACCACATCACAAAAGCTATACCCGACATCGCTGCTAATATAGGAAATGAAAGCTGCCAAATATGTTGACCGATTAAATACGCTGTAGTAATTGGGATGATTAGTGCGCCTAATCCGAAAAACGTCTCCAATTTGCTCATTGCGGAAGCTTTACCTTTCATTAGGTCAATAATCATTGCTCCAACTATCGCTTCGGTCATACCAAATCCAACACCCGCAATAGGGGCAAATGCAAGCATCCAACCCCAGGGCAATAATAGGCTATAAGCTGCCTGGCTCAATGCCAGCAAGCCCATTGCTGCGAGAACAGCCCCTCGCTTCCCGATTCTAGAGGATAGTGCTGGAGCAAAAAGCACACCTACCAAAAAACCAAGAAATTGATTCATTATCCACTGTCCGCCATCCTTGTAGGTCACACCATAATGTTCGATAAGCTGTTCTAGAACAGAACCGCCAATAACATGTGCAAGACCGATGACCAAATAAGACAAGCAGCCGATCCATAGCAGTCGCTTCATGTTTACACATTCCCCTTACATGTACGTCCGATTAACGTCTATCTGTTATACTGTATTCATGAAAAACACAAACAACTCTTCCAATTATAATTCAATTGGCGCGAACATGACTATTCACCCTTTGGCACTTGAACACGCTATAGAAATATGCAATTGGTCCTACAATCCTCCATACGATATATATAACTGGCCAACTTGGAAGCAATTGAAAAAGGACGAAATCGAATTTGGCGATCCCGTCCTTCGTAAGGAACAATATTCGGCTATCTTAGACATCCAAGGACATCTAATTGGCTTCGTTCAATTTTTCCCTATGTCTAATGTAACAAGACTCGGATTAGGTCTTCGACCTGATCTATGTGGTCATGGTCTTGGTATGTCCGTTGTAGCATTAATTACTGCGGAAGCGCTTCGCCGTACGCCTGACCAGGAGATTGATTTGGAGGTACTATCCTGGAATTTACGAGCAATTCGAACATATGTGAAAGCCGGCTTTCACATTACGGACACGTATATGCGACCTACTCCAAATGGTATGAAAGAATGCCATTGCATGTGCTACAATCCAAGTACTTAACTTTGTATCGTTACGATTAACGATTCCTAGCGCGCTTACCTGAGTCCTTAATATCTGCAAATAATATAAAACCTTTCCGTACTAGCACCGAAATCGTTCGTATCCATTCGCGCGTATCGAGGTCTGTATATACCCTTGATACAATTGATCGCCGTTGTTCGTTCAATAATACTAAATTGGGTACAAAGTAAGGACGCCAACTCCAATTGAGCTGTTTGAAGTCTTCCTCCGATGTCCAACCTTCTATAGCGTCATTGCGATAGTCCGAGGATACTTGAATACCTTCTTCATTACAAATGTAGATTCGCATAAAAGATTCATCCAAATCAGGAAGCAGTTGCCTAAGCCAAACATCGGATTCATTAGGGGAGTCCGATGAATTCACTATATTTTGCAGCTTGGCGGCCATGCCTTCTGCCCGGTTATGCCAGTATCTCTCTGTCATAGCATATTGCTTAAGATGACGCATTAATTCTTGATCAATAATAGAAGCGAAGTCATATGGATCACGTAAATTCGGTTCAGCTTTTGCAAATAGGAACCCCTGAACATAACGTGCCCCCGACTGAATCGCGCGCTCCAGATCTTCTGTCGTCTCTACTCCTTCAAATAAAAGAGAAGCGCCGATCTGCTCTGCAAGTTCAGAGAACGATCGAAGCACCCCGAAATAACCATTGTGAGTAGCACTCCGTTTGACCATATGCATATCAATTTTAAGTAGATCCGGTTGAATCTGTGCGATCCGATCAGCGCTGCTGAACCCGCTTCCGACATCATCGATTGCAATTTGGCAGCCGTAAGAACGATAGTTTTCAACCAAAGCAAGAAGCACATCTATCGAACCATCGAAACTTTCCTCTGTTATCTCGATGACAATCCTTCGAGGATCAACATTATATTTTTTCAGTAAAGTAAGCGTATACATCTCACCCAGTTGTCCAAACCGATAAATCCAACTAGGCTTCAAGTTCAAAAAAAGGAGGGGCGGCGATTTCTCTTGTCCTAGTCTTGCAATAGCCTGCTCTCGAATGATTCTATCGACTTGCAGTTGTTCCTCCATAGGAATAGACTCATCCCCGAAAAACGGTCCAAGACTACGTACAGACTCTTTTCCAACAGCTCTCCCAAGCACTTCATACCCTGTTATCCGTCTAGTATCTAGCGCAATAATAGGCTGATAATAGGCCGCTAATACTTCATCATTGAGATTAAGCGCATTCGGAAGCGAATTCGATGGATGAATGACTGTCATAGCGCCCTCCCTAACGTAACCTAATATGTCAAAATATCTATCATTATATTTCTTCCATTGTATCGGAGGCGACTTATAATGTAAAGATTCGACATTTTTTTCAATGTCAGATGTTTACCCCGTATCGCCTCCGTATATGTACAAAAATCTATATCAACCTAACAATTTGAATAACATTGTCACCTTGCGACACTTCAATAATATGATGTTTGTCATTATAAGTAAGAACTCCTTTGCCTACTGCAATGACTGGATTCGAACCGAGTCCAAAAAAGACGTCGTCAGCGAGTGCCTCCATTACTTCATGTCGATCTTCCACCGGCAATACTTCCCACTCCTCCGGCTCCATCTCAAAAAAGGTGTAGCTTTCTTCTATTTCTCCTACAGCAGATGTCAATTCCTTCAAAATATCTTCATATTCACGCGCATGACGAACTCCCATTTTCCGCACATCCTTTTAAATTTATTGATCACTAGTTGTTTACTATAATCTCAGAATACCCTTTTGACGATATAAATAGAAGTAGACATGTGTAAACGGCTGTTCGCAGGTTGAAATGGTGCAGTCCGCTTTCGCGAAATGTCGTAAACATACTGGACGGGGTGTATGATGAAGAACTCAACAATTATTGGTATCGTGTTAAGTCTAATCGCTGTACTTGGCGGGATGGTACTAAAAGGCGCTCATTTGTCGTCATTGCTCAATCCTGCTGCCTATATGATTATTATAGTAGGTACGGTTTCTGCTGTTCTAATCGCGTTTCCTATGTCTGAGCTTAAAAAAGTGGGTGCTTTATTTAAAATCATCTTCTCTGAACAAAAGCTGCCATCGCGTGAAGAATTAATTTCTAAATTTATGGAATGGGCATCGATCACTCGCCGTGAGGGTTTACTTGCTCTTGAAGCACGCGTAGATGAAATCGAGGATAACTTCTTGCGCAATGGAATGCGCATGATTATAGACGGAAACGACCAAGATCTCGTTCGCGACGTCCTTCTAGAAGATATCGCAGCAACTGAGGATCGCCACAAAGCTGGTGCCTTGATTTTCACTCAAGCTGGTACATATGCACCGACTCTCGGTGTACTTGGTGCCGTTGTTGGTCTGGTTGCAGCTCTAGCTGATATGAGTGATATGGCTAAACTCGCCCATGCAATCGCAGGTGCATTTATTGCTACTTTGCTTGGTATATTCACAGGTTATGTACTATGGCATCCAATGGCTAATCGATTGAAGCGTATTTCCAAAGCAGAGATTCAAATTCGTCTTATGATGTTAGAGGGACTACTTTCGATTCAATCCGGTGTGTCCACAATTGCCATTAACCAAAAACTATCTGTCTTCCTGACGCCAACAGAGCGTCTGAAGCTGAAAGAGAAGGAGGAGGGCGAAGGTGAGCAAAAAGCGTAGACATGAAGAGCATGAAGAACATGTTGACGAATCTTGGCTAATTCCTTATGCTGACTTGCTGACTCTCTTGCTCGCTTTATTTATCGTTTTGTATGCTATGAATTCTGTCGATGTGAAGAAATTCGAGGATATGTCGAAAGCATTCAGTATGGCACTCAACAATGGCAGTGGTATATTAGAACTTCCTTCAGTTGTGCAGCAAGGACAAGACCCTGACAAGACAGATTCCAATGCAGACGACAAAGAGGAAGAAAAACAGAAAGATCAAGAAAACGAGAAAGAAAATGAGAAGGTTAGCGATGCCGACGCAGCTCTCCAGGAATTAATCAAACACGAGCAAGCAGAGCTTGAAGATTTAAAGAAAAAGATCGATACATACATTGATAAAAATGGTCTCACTAGTGATCTAGAGACAAAGCTGAATATGTCTCAGTTGCTTATAACCATTAGTGACAACGCTTTGTTCGCACCAGCCCAAGCTGTCGTTAAAGAAGATTCGAAGGAACTCGCTACTGCGATAAGCAAGATGATCCAGCAATATCCACAATACAATATTATCGTTGCTGGTCACACTGATGATACTCCGATCAATAATAGAGCTTTCCGTTCCAACTGGGATCTAAGCTCTATGCGCGCTGTTCGCTTTATGGACGTCATGCTTGAGAACAAACAGCTTGACCCTAAACGTTTCAGTGCAATTGGATATGGAGAATACCATCCAATAGCAGAAAACAACACGAAAGAAAATAAAGCCAAAAATCGTCGTGTGGAAGTTTCCATCATTCATACGTATGTTGATGCCACCAATCCCCAAAAGCTAACCGTAAAAAAATAATATCGCTCTTCGGATAAATAAAGAAGCCTCCAATACCCACATGAAACTGTGGAAATTGGAGGCTATTTATTTGAGAATCTATCTTTGTTCATAAACGTATTCAGTTCGGTTTGTAATCGAGAAGACCGAATAGTTCCGACCGTTCTCCTTCTGTCAGGTTGCGCCACTTGCCAACCTGTAGTTCACCTAAGTGGATATTCATAATTCTAACCCGTTTAAGTCGATGCACCTGAAACCCAAGTGCTTCGCACATTCTACGAATTTGTCGGTTGCGACCTTCTGTCAATATAATTCGGAAGGATCGCTCCGCTACTCTAGTCACTTTACATGGCAGGGTCATACTGCCCAATATGTGTACTCCATCTGACATACCTTTAAGAAATACTTCATTAATAGGCTTGTTCACCGTTACGATATATTCTTTCTCATGTTTACCTTCAGAACGAAGAATCGGATTAACTACATCACCATCGTTCGTCAAAAGAATCAGCCCTTCAGAATCTTTGTCCAATCGTCCAATTGGAAATATTCGTTCTGGATGACCGATAAAGTCTACAATATTTCCTTTAATATGAAGCTCTGTCGTACATGTAATACCTACAGGTTTATTTAATGCGATATACACATGGCGCTTATGTTCACCAATACGACGACCATTAATCCGTACATCATCGCCATGCTCCGCTTGACTGCCAAGCTGTGCAATAATTCCGTTAATCGTAACTTTCCCGCTATCTATCAGTTTATCCGCTTCTCTACGGGAACAGAAACCAGTTTCGCTTATAAATTTATTGATTCTCACTGAAGACTCACCTCGTTGTAGCGTATCCTACACTATCCTTTTATTTTCTGCAACTTCTTCGCTGAAGATATAATCTCGTTAGATTCTATGATATGTAGAGCGATATCACAAGTCAATGCTTCTGAAATCATCGCTTGTGCGATCCCATTCGCTGTTACCGGCTTGTATTTGCTCCATCTCCCATTGAATAGGAAAGATAGCTTCTCTGCAGCTTTAATGACAAAACTTTCACGAAAACTTGTTTCCTCACGATGCCCCAGAATGAGTGATGGTTTAAAGATAAGAAGTGATGGAAGTTGCAGTGCTTTAAGATCTTGTTCTACCCTACCTTTTACTTTGCTGTAAAAGAACATCGAGTTTACACTCGAACCAATTGCCGTTACGATTAGCATCTTTCTTGCACCATAGCGTTTGCACAGTCGACCCAGCTCCATAGGATAGTCATAATCCACAAGTTGAAATTGCTCCTTGGAACCCGCCTTTTTCATAGTAGTCCCTAATGTGCAGTAGATATCTGCTCCTTCTATTAACTCTGCGGGAGTATGTCCTAATTCTTTAAAATCTAGTTGTCGCTGCTCTAGTCTTGGATGAGACATGGAAAGTCTTTTACGAACAATTACCGTCACCTTCGTATAATGCCTACTGCTCAGAAGCAACTTTACAAGTTCTCCACCGACGAGACCTGTCGCTCCGACAATTACCGCTCTTCGCTCCATCTATTTACTCTTCCCCCTAGGTACCTCTACACAAACATTAAGCCTCCTGTAGTATATCGCTCTGCACATTCTCATTCAAGGCAGGTAGAGTTAATTTAACCGATGTCCCTACATTGACCTGACTTTGAATATCTAACGTCCCTTGATGACTATTAATAATACGCTGGCTCACCATAATTCCTAGACCTGTTCCTGTCTCTTTGGCTGTGAAGAAAGGATCACCAATCTTCGAAATCATATCTTCTGGTATGCCTATTCCTTCATCGGTAATCGATATTGCGATATTGCTGCTCTTCTTTTGGATAGAAATATGTACAGAGCCTCCACCTGGCATCGCTTCAATCGCATTTTTGAGTAAGTTGATGAATACTTGTTTTAATTGGTTTTCCTCACATGAAATGCTGCATTCTTCATCTGTAATAATCGTTTTAAATTCGATATTATGGAGATGCGCTTCACTATCGAGGAAAATAAGTACATCCTGTACGACGTCCCTAATATCTTTAATAACAAACTTAGTTGCCTGAGGTTTTGCAAGAATGAGGAACTCACCAACGATCAAATTAATCCGATCTAGCTCAGATAACATAAGCTTAATATGAGATTGATTAAGCGAATGGCTTTGTTGTTGCAACTGAAGAAATCCTCTCAGTGTTGTCAGCGGGTTTCTTATCTCGTGTGCAACCCCAGCGGCAAGTTGTCCAACTGTTGTCAGCTTCTCCGAGCGACGCAGCAATTCTTCCATCCGGTTACGGCTTCTCATATCCCGGCAAATGCTTGCAAATGCTCGTATCGAGCCATCGGTATCTCTAATTGGTGAAACAGTAACACTAACCGGAATAATCTCACCTGTCCGTGTTATTCGAACTGTTTCTTGCGCGGGCAACTTCTTCCCCGCAAGCAGAAGTCCAATCATCTGCCGTTTCTCCATCTGATGGGAATCTGGAATAGTAGGGTAATGCTGTCCGAGTACCTCCGCTTCGTCATAACCAAACAAATGCTCGAATGCACGGTTAACTTGTATGACCTTTCCGTCCAGATCCATAATATGAATAGCATCATTAGAGTGATTAATAAAGGACTCTAGATGCTCCTTCATCCTTCTATTTTCCTCGAAAGCCTTTCTCAGCTTATTCATATATATGCTCAAATTCTGTGACATCGCATTGATCTTCAGCGCTAGCAGACCAAACTCATCTTTTCCCTTAATTTGAATTGGCTTGTGGAAGCGAACCGAAGACACTTCATTTACCTTCCACAAAATATCTTTAAGAGGACGAATCATAACGCCAACTAACCAATACATGACGACAACCATAATCATTAGAAAAATGCTGGTGTACATAATTGTGTGATCTCGTTTTCGATCTACCATCGTGGCAAGCTTTACTTTGTCGTAAACGATGCTGACTACGTAATTGCTTTTTTCCTCAGGCAAATAATAGCTCCTTAAATAATTGCTCCCGTCCTGTGAAAAACTTCGAGACACGAAATCACCCGACTTTAGCGCTTGCACAAACGACTTATCGTTGTTAGCATCAGAATACGTATATGTACCATAACGAATCGACAACGTATCTTTCTCAAAGACCGTTACTTCCTTGATCCGTGGATTAAGGTTATACAAAATAGAGAAAACCGCTTCAGGTACGATTGGCTTTTCCTCGTCGCTATTTAATGTATGCGTTTCGTAGCTTTCGATTGTGTCAGTAGCTTGTACCGAAGCACGTTCCATAGATAAATTCATCATATCTTTTAGTCCAAGCACCATCGAATATTCACTAAGCAGATGGTATAAAATGACTACAATAAATAACATGAGTGTAATGGCTATCGACAGCTTTGACTTAATCGACACTGAACGACACCTCCTTTGTGAGATGATCGGTTAGAAGTAGAACCAAATGACTATTCACAACCTGTGCACACTGTCAACAGAAGTTATCCCCAGCTGTTAATAAGTTGTGCACAACTCTGTTTATACTTGTGGCAATTATCCACAAAGTTATCCACTCTATGTTAACATCGGAATATTTGTTCGTTGCATAAATAATAAACCCCATAACAAGGAGCATCACAATGAAAAGAGAAGAAGAAGATCAATACTGGATGCAGGAAGCGATTAAAGAAGCTCAAAAAGCTGAAAGTATTGGTGAAGTGCCTATTGGAGCAATCATCGTCCGAAACAATGAGATCATTGGGCGTGGACATAACTTAAGGGAGACAAGTCTTGATCCGACTGCACATGCCGAACTCGTTGCGATAAGGGATGCCTGTGAACAAATACATGCATGGCGACTGCTCGATTGCACGCTTTACGTAACACTGGAGCCTTGTCCAATGTGCGCTGGCGCCATTGTTCAATCACGAGTTAAGCGGGTCGTTTACGGTACAACCGACCCGAAAGCAGGATGCGCAGGTACATTAATGAACCTACTGCAAGAGCCCCGTTTCAATCATGAAACGGAGCTCACTAGCGGCGTTCTTCAAGCCGAATGCGCTTTGTTGCTCACCCGATTTTTCCGTCGGCTGCGTGAACGGTAATCATTATCTATGTCTATTGCGATGGGTAGAAGAAAGTTCGAATTCATTACGCTGTAAATATTGAAGGGCTACGATAAGTTGATCTGCCTCTTCACTAACAGCTAAGACGGCCGGATCTGTCAGACTTCCCCGCACCTCGGCTATTTCATGAAGCTTTTGCCGAAGCGATTGCAACTGTGTAAGCAAGTATATTTTATCCATGGTCGCTTCGAGGCACGCTCCTTATCTAGTAATCATGTCGTAATAGTTCCATTATACTCCGTGCTTTTCGTGGTGTTTGTAAAAACTTGTCGACGAACAGCTACAATTTTTAGGCATTATTCGACATTTAGGAGACATTTGTTCCAAATGTTAGTGCTTTTGTCCTACTCAACTTATGAGAGGCTCTTAATCGTAATGGGCACAATTGTAATATAGGAAGCGATGCAGTAAAATTATTTCATAACACCGTGGATAGAGGGATGATTTTTTGTGAACAATAAAGCAGTTATTCTAGGTTGCAATTATTATATTGGACTCAGCACCATTCGCTGTTTAGGCGTTAATGGTATACATACTGTCGCTGTAGATTATTCAGAAAAGCACGCCTATGGCGCGCTGTCAAAATATACGTCCGAACGTTTAATTGCACCTCATTACAAAGAGGACACAAAGTCATTTATCGCTTTCCTAAAGGACTATGCAAGCAAGCAAAGCAAACCGCCTGTTCTTATCCCTTGTCACGATTCCTACGTCGAGGTCATCGACGAACATCTTGACGAGCTTAGAAACTATTATTTAATACCACAGACCGAACAAGGGCTGTATACAAAGGCAATGAATAAAGAAGTGCTTCACCGACTTGCGGAAGAACATGGCGTTAATGTTCCGGAAACAGTGCGAGTGAACGAAGACAATTTCCTTGAAAAAATCGCTACCATTTTAAAGTACCCTTGTATCGTAAAGCCAACAGATTCTCCATCATTTGTAGCTAAATTTAGACGCAAAATATTTAAGGTTAATAACGAATCCGAACTGCTAGAAGCACTGGCGAAAGCTAAGGATGCTAACCTAGAAGTCATCGTTCAAAGGATCATTCCAGGGTTTGATGATCATATGTACACCTTTGATGCTTATTTGAATCAAGATTCCAAAGTAACTCACTGGTTAACTTGTCAGAAATTCCGACAATATCCGATCAACTTCGGGGCATCGGTCTATACGGGTCAAAGGCATGTTCCCGAACTATTTGATATCGGAGCCGCTTTTCTCGAGAATATTGGATGGAAGGGCTTTGCAGAAATCGAGTTCAAAAAAGATGCAGAGACTGGGCTTTATTATTTGATCGAAATTAATGTTCGTATAACGAATCTAAATAATCTTTTGTATAAAGTAGGCATCAACTTCCCTTACATCACTTACAGGGAATTAACAGGATCACCTGTGGAGCCACATGCCATTACTTGGGATACAAATCGTGTATTCTGGTACTTCTATGAGGATATGCTTGCCGTTCGTGATTACATAAAAACGAAGCAGATGACTCGTGGTCAGTTCGTCAAATCTTTGTTCAAACCGAAAGCAAACGCAATATGGCAATGGAGCGATCCGAAACCAGGTTTAGCTTATGCGTCGATTATTAGTGGTAAAGTATTAAATAAACTTTTTAGAAGATAGTCTATATAAGAATGGGGTTGATGGCATGCTGCTGGCTACCTTAGTTGAGCACCTTGAGTTCAGCATTTTACAAGGTGACACCAATACAAATATTTCGTCCATCGCCTTCGATTCCCGTGAAGTTGTACCGAACGGTTTATTCGTTGCGATAACCGGCTTCACAGTAGATGGACATCAGTATATTCAGCGAGCAGTCGAGCTTGGAGCGACTGCTATTCTTGTTGAGAAAGATATTAAAGTAGACGCTCCTATTACCATTTTGAAGGTTGCGGATACTCGCTATGCTATGGCTCACACCTCTGCACGTTTCTATAGTGATCCTACAGAGAATTTAAATTTAATAGGTATAACCGGTACGAATGGCAAGACGTCGACGACCTATTTTATTAAGTCTATCCTGGAGCAATCGAAACGTACTGTAGGGGTTATCGGAACGATCGGGGCGATGGTTGGCAATCAGTCACTCAAAACAAAGTCTACGACGCCAACGACTCCTGAATCGCTGCATCTCCAGCACATGTTTGCCGATATGGTCGAAACAGGCGTCCATGACTGTGTCATGGAAGTTTCTTCTCATGCATTAAGCTTGCAAAGAACGGCTGCTTCTCGCTTCAAATCAGGTATATTCACTAATTTAACACCCGATCATCTAGAGCTACATAATACGATGGAGGAATACTTCGAAGCGAAGGCTATGCTCTTTGATTTAACGACCGACTACAATATCGTTAATATTGATGATGAATATGGCAGACGCCTTGCAGCCAAGATATCGTCCAATCAAGCTAAGCTCGTCACTTATGGCATTGAAAATGAAGCTGATATCCGCGCCACGGACATTCGTCAATATGCGGATTATACGAGCTACATTGCACATACACCAACAGGCAGTATTGCTATCCAGAGCAACCTTCCTGGCCTTATATACGTCTATAACAGCTTAGCAGCGGTAGCATGCGCCTATTGCAACGGAATTAGCCTTGATCAAATCGCAGCAGGCATTCGGGCTGTTGAAAGCATCAAAGGGCGACTTGAAGTCGTCTATCAAGATGATGATCGTAAAATCATAGTCGACTTCGCTCATACGGAAGATAGTCTAGAGAAAGCTTTGTCTACACTCAGGCCGTTCACAAAAGGGCGACTTCTACTTGTATTCGGAGTGTATGCTGCCCCAGGACAACTTGGTAGCGGCAAGCGACAAGCGATGGGTAAAATCGCTGCTGCTTATTCCGATATCGCAATTGTCACTTCGGATAATCCGAAGGACCAAGATCCAGATACAATCATCGCAGAAGTATCTGCAGCAGTAGAAGCTGCTGGTGGTACGTATCGCGGAATCGTTGATCGACGTGAAGCTATTCAATATGCAATCGATATAAGCGAAAAGGATGACGTTATTCTTATCGCTGGTAAAGGACATGAAACGTCACAAGTGATAGGCAAAACGGAAATCCCCTTCAATGAAGCAGAGATCGTCAACGAAATTATGAGCAGCAAGTAATTGATGAGGCGTTCGGAAAATTAACTCATTCATCTACTTCAAATTATGCAACGGAAAGGTTATCCCACTATGTGCGGTTTCGTAGGATTTGCTAATAGTCAAACTGACATTGACAAGCAACAAACTATCCAAGCGATGATGGATACGATTATTCATCGCGGACCTGATAGCGGAGGTATCTTTTCCGATGATGATGTCACATTCGGTTTTCGACGTTTGGAAATTATTGATCTATCCCAAGAAGGCAGCCAACCCATGTATAATGAGGATAAGAGCTGCATTCTTATTTTTAACGGAGAAATCTACAACTATAAAGAACTAAAACAAGATCTGCTGAGCAAAGGACATGTTTTCACCAGCCAAACAGACAGTGAAGTTATCCTTCACGGTTATGAAGAGTATGGTGTTGATATTGTTCAAAAGCTGCGCGGCATGTTCGCCTTTGCTATATGGGATAAGAATCTTCGCAACCTATTTATAGCAAGAGATCATTTCGGTATTAAGCCGCTTTACTATACTCAGAATACAAGCGATGGCTCTCTATTGTTCGGCTCGGAAATTAAGTCTTTTCTAAAGCACTCTGCTTTCCGTAAAGAACTGAATAAGAATGCGCTGAAGCCTTATTTAACGTTTCAGTATTCTGTACTCGATGAAACATTCTTTAAAGGCGTGTTCAAGCTTAAACCTGGTCACTATATGATTTATAAGGATGGAAAACTCGATACTACGCGTTATTGGGACGTAGCTTTTAACGAGAAGGACGGTTCACTAGAGCAGTATGTTGAGCGAATCAAGGACTCTATAAGAGAATCTGTGGACTATCATAAAATAAGCGATGTCAAAGTTGGCTCCTTTTTATCGGGAGGGATTGACTCCAGCTATATTACGGCGTTGCTTAAGCCAAATAAGACGTTTTCCGTCGGTTTTCAAGATCACGAGGGCATGTTCAATGAAACGAACTTGGCTAAGGAACTATCGGATATTTTGCACATTGAGAATCATCGAAAAATGATTAGTGCAGAGGAATGCTTCAACATGTTGCCAACGATCCAGTACCACATGGATGAGCCACAATCGAACCCATCCTCCGTTCCGCTATATTTCCTTGCTGAGCTAGCGAGCAAGCATGTAACCGTTGTGTTGTCCGGTGAAGGCGCAGATGAAATTTTCGGAGGATATGCTTGGTACGAAACGACGCCAGCGATGAAGAAGTACGAGCGATTGCCCTATGCGCTTAGAAGGCCAATGTCTTTCCTCGCTAAGTCATTGCCGAAAAATCGTATCACTGCCTTCCTCGTTAAAGGCGGACAGAAGGTTGAGGAACGTTTTATCGGGCAAGCCAAAGTATTCGAGGAATCCGATGCGCTTGCGGTTCTGAAGGATGATTATAAGCAAGGACCATCGGTCCAAAGCATTACCAAAGGCGTCTATGCCAACATTCAAGGCAAGGACGACGTAACGAAGATGCAATATCTCGATATGAAGCTGTGGCTTCCTGGTGATATTTTGCTCAAAGCAGATAAGATGAGTTTGGCGCATTCGCTAGAGCTACGTGTACCATTTCTAGATAAGAAAGTGATGGAGCTCGCTGGGCAATTGCCTACGAAGCTTAGAATCCATCCAAACAATACGAAGTATGCTTTGCGAACGGCTGCGAAGGAAGTATTGCCGGATGCTTGGGCTAACCGCGAGAAGGTAGGTTTCCCTGTGCCAATTAGACATTGGCTCAAGGAAGAGAAATACTATTCGCTTGTTAAAGAGCAGTTCAAGTCTGAAACGGCTAAACAATTTTTCCATGTAGAAGAGCTTATGAAATATCTCGACTCGCATTATGACGGGAAAGCTAACTATGCCCGCTATATTTGGACGGTGTATGTTTTCCTAGTATGGTATAAGAGGTTTTTTAATTAATGAAGAAACAAAACAAAAAACGGAGTGTTCAGCTCCTTATTACATCCCTTCTTATCATAGTTGTTGTCGTCATCTACTCACAGTTTGCTAATCAAGATCAGCCTGTAGGATTACCGCTCACTACCGACAATCAAGGTAAGGAAAAGCCAGCAGAATCTAAGAAACCTAAGCTTGCTCAAGGTAAAATTACCTTTACTAGTGTAGATGCTGACACAGGTTTACCTATCGCTAATACGGAGTTTGCCATCATCGAAGAGATGACGTCTGCTATCATAGAAACTGTGCGAACAGATTCAACGGGTAAGGCAACATCCGGGCTTTTCAATTATGGAACATCCTACAAAATTAAACAGGTAGACATTAATGCTGTGTACGAACCGAACGAACAGGAAACGAGAATTGAAATTTCGGCTCCGAGTCACACGGTTGATAATAAAAGTAAGCTTGAAAGCCATATCAAAGACGTTGTACGCAAAGACGATGGAACGATTGAGATTAAGAGCGTCTACATGAATGTAGACACGATTATGCAAAAGCCTGAGCTTCCGAACGGCTGTGAGATCACTTCACTAACTGCTGTACTCAATTATTATGGTTACGATGCAGATAAGCTCGACATGGCAGATAACTATTTGCCTAAGCAGCCTTGGACGAAAAAAAATGGTAAGTTGTACGGTGCCGATCCTTATAAAGCTTACGCGGGGGATCCAAGAGAACAGCCTGGCGGATTTTTCAGCTACGCGCCACCTATTATCGTTGCAGCCGAAAAGTACTTGAGCGACCGAAGTGGCGTTAACACTGCAGAAGATATAAGCGGAAGTTCACGTAGCGATATATTGCAAAAGCTGAACAGCGGCATTCCAGTTGTCACATGGATTACGCTAGACCTGTCTCCACCAAAGGTCACCTATTCCTGGTATTTGAATGAGACCAATGAAAAATTCAAAGCACCCGTTAACCTCCATGTTGTCGTACTGAACGGCTATGACGCTACAAGCAACACGGTAAATGTCATGAATCCATTAACAGGACAAGTGACTTACAATGCAGATACCTTCTTCAATAGTTATGTAGAAATGGGCAGCCATGCGTTAATCGTAAAGGGTTAATCTTGTAAGAAGATAGATATCGCAATTATAAAATTTCTTATTCAAAGTAGGTTAAATAATGGAGCATAAGAGCTTAGGCGTAATAGGGGGAATGGGCCCCAAAGCAACTGCTGTATTTTTCGACAAAGTTATCGAAAATACAGCCGCAGAGCGTGATCAGGATCATATCGATATGGTCATACTGAATCATGCAACGATTCCTGATCGCACGACTGTTATTTTGGAAGGAACGGGAGAACGGTTCCTAGAAGCAGTAGCGAAGGACTTCAAACTGCTGGAGCATGCTGGCGTGGCGCATATTGCAATTCCTTGCAATACTTCACATTATTTCTATGATGACATGCAAGGGATGACAACTGTTCCTATTATTAATATGGTCGATGAAACGTTAAAGATTATTCATGAGCAGTACGGTTCCAATAATCGTATCGGCATTCTAGCTACAAACGGAACGATACAATCTGGCATCTACACAAAAGTAAGCGAACAATACGGTATGGAGCTACATGTTCCAGATGCAGAGATGCAAGCTAAAGTTATGAAGATCATCTACACCAACGTTAAAGGTCAGATGGACTTTTCCCCTGATGAGCTGGAAGCACTCATTGAGGAGCTTGTAACGGTTCATGGCTGCAAATGCGTCATTCTAGCTTGCACTGAACTGTCCTGCATCAAACTAAGCTCAGCTACTGCTGAGTGCAGCGTCGATGCTATGCAGGTGCTGGTGGAGAAGTCTATTGCTTTGTCGGGAAGAGATATTAAAGCGTAAAAAAACAGCTAGTCCCGTTGTGGGCTAGCTGTTTTTATTTCTTTTAAGGCGCTGGTTTCCAGTGATTGGTTGGTGTATACCCATCTGCGACATGCGCTTCATCGAATACAAGTGGAATTATAACATAACCTAACACATTAAACTGTTCATCGTAGAATACAAAGTAATGTAATGTATCGTCCACTTCTTTTGGCTGACCTTCACTCGTACTGATATAGCTATATGTTGAACTTATATTGAGTTCTTGATCGCCATACAGCACAAGATCATTTGTTTGACTAAATAATGCTGTATTAGAACCGTAAGGATCAATATACAACTTAACGTTTTCTTTAGTTAATGCCATTGGATAATGACTAGTTGGGAACATGACTGAAACTGAATGACTTGAATAGTACTTCGCATTGGGAAGAACTTCTTTAAATTTATTTGGATTTAAATAAGTTTTTGAAACCGCACTATATGGAGTTACCTCCCAAGGCTTGTTTATAAGCTCTTCTTTTAATTGTTCCTTTGTTAGAGCAACTACTCTAAGACCAGTATCAATCGTTAGTTGATTAACTGGGGAGAAGTCGTAATGATAAGGACCTTCTGCAAAAACCACACCATCGCGAATTATTTTAACATAAAGTGTGCCCTTTTCAGATGTAATCTCTGATTCATTAAGATAAACACTACGATGTGTTCCTGTTCTTATCAATTTCATTGGATTATCATTGGTGTATACTTCGATAACATCCGTATCACGTGATCGATCACCATTCAAAGTACCAATTTGTAATGTGTAACCTACAGACCAATCTTTTAATGTGAAATTGTAAACATCTTTTTTGAAGATCTTTACACCTTCTTGAATTGTTCTACTTTTTTGGAAAATAATATTATAAGACTTGCTTCTGATTCCATCGCCGCTTTGAACGTACATATATATACGTACATCTTGACCCGGTTTAACATCAATGTTAATAGTATCTTCTTGGTAATCAAAATAGTAAATGGTGTTCTTACTTACATCATCCAATACATCAATATAAATGTTTATTTTTGAATACGTTGATTTCGTTACGCTTAAATTAATTTGAGTCTGTTCAAGTAAAGTATTAACAGCACTATAATTAAACGATTCTGAATCAAAACCAACTGTACCCGTAGAATAATAGTTTCCATCCAACTGCTGAAGTTCAAAATCGCCAAATGATAAACTTTCAATTTTAGCTACCTTACATGCCTCACTAACACATGTATTTGGTGTTGGTTCTGGTGTTGGTGCCGGTGTTGGCACTGGTGTTGGTTCTGGTGTTGGCACTGCTGTTGGTGCCGGTGTTGGCACTGCTGTTGGTTCTGGTGTTGGTACTGCTGTTGGTTCTGGTGTTGGTACTGCTGTTGGTTCTGCTGTTGGTTCTGCTGTTGGTGCTGGTGTTACTTCTGGCGTTGGCACTGGTGTTGCTATCGGACCTGGGCCGGTACCTGAGTTAGTATCACTAGTTGAAGTTGGGGTTGGCGTCGATGTTGGCGTTACCGCACCTGCGCCGTCAACCTTACTTGGCTTTGTTTCGAATTCCGAACCACTTGCATCTTTATTTATAACGGCATTTTCAATCTTACCTCCGCCTAACAAATCAGTAACAGCATCAAGAACTAACTTAAGAATAACTGCTTCTTTGCTCAAGTTGATTTGGTTGTCTGATGCATTGGACTTTACATTCAATGACTCAATTGATCCACTCGGAATGTTAACTTTAACATTAGATGCCATGACGTTAACACTTTCATAATGTCCTAATAATTCCACTTCTGATCCAGAAGGCAATTCATTGGAAAGATTAACATTCGATATCCCTGAATCAGTAACAAATGACTCTTCTAGTTTGACAGGTGAATGAACCTCTACATATTCAATAGATGATGCTCCAACAACTAGAATTCTTACCTTGCCACTTTTTTTATCGATAGACATACGAACGACTACAGAATCTTCAAAGTGGACAGAGTTTGGGCCACCGCCTTGAATCTTTGTTTCGCCTTCAATTTTCACTTTTTTGAAATGAACGTCACCTTCACCAACCGCAGCTGTCAACGTAACGTTACCTTTAATCGTCATATTTTGTAGAGTAACACCTGGAGCAGAGATAACTACATCGCCGTAAACGGTTTCTGTAACTGACTTATCACCATATACGCCCGCTTTATCATACGTTGTAGTTGGAACTCCATATGCTAGTGCAGCATCTAGTAATGTTACACTCTGAGCTCTGGACAAGCCACCTTGTGGGTTAAAAGATCCATCTGGCAATCCGCTTATTATTTTCTCTTGAACAAGTGTAGCTACTGCATCTTGGCTAGATTTTGATATGTTAGCAGCGTCAGTAAACGTCACCGCTTTTTCTTCAGAAATCTTTAATCCAAGCAATTTGAATACCATATTAGCCGATTGTTCACGCGTTACTTTGTCGTTTGGACGGAATGATCCATCCGAAAACCCGTTAACATAACCTGCTTTTACCGCTATAGAAACTTGTTCGTGTACCCAACTTTTTTTGTCCACATCTGCAAAGGCAAATTCTGCTTTCTCCGTTAATTTAAACGAACGATTGATCAGAGAAACAAATTCTGCTCTCGTTACATGACGATCCGGTTTATAAGACCCATCATCATATCCCTTTAATAGTCCATTGTCTACCCATTTACGCAGACTTTCTGCTGCCCAATGACCATCAATATCACTTGCTGGTTTCGTACTTGCTCCAACAGTTCCGAGCAATGTAAATGACATCGCTGCAACGAGAAGTAAACTGATCCATCTTTTTGCTTTGTTTACTTTCTTAAACTCCAACAATCTAAATCCCTCCATTAAATATAAATCTATTACTCTACCAACCAGACCAACATCATGCTTTCTAGTAAAAATATATCAAGTTATATTATAATACAAATTGTCCCAAAAAACGACATTTTTTAAGACTAAATTACTAATATGTTCTTGCTAATCGTTTTTTTGTTGAGAATATAGTCCTAAACGTTAACTAAAACTATGTTGTTTGGTTGATAATAATACCATTACTAAAACAATACTTAACGAACAAACGTTGTTCCTTAACCGTGAGAAAACACCTCAACTAGTTAGAACAATCTCTCCCACTATAACGTTCCTTTTTTCGCTGAATACGATTAATAATTACGACAAAAAAGCCGCATAATTATGCGGCTCACTTTTTACTTCATTTAAGGTTTAACTTGCCAATGTTGGGTTGCAGTATATCCGTCAGCAACATGATTTTCATCAAACGTTACTACTTTAGTAAAATAACCAATTGGATTATAAGATGCATCATACAATACAACATAATATACTAAATCATGTGCATCTTTTGGTAGGCCTTCTATATTCCATTGAGTAAATCGCTTTCCAACAAGTTGCATTCGTTCTGATTGTTTATTATCAATACGATCTAAAAAAAGAATATCGTGTGACATAATAGGATACTCAAAACCTAGAGCATTAATTCTCAACTTTACGTAATCCTGATTCAAAGCTAATTTAATCTCGCTGGTTGGTGCCTGTATGTCCCAAATGGTTTCTCCAATATATTTAACATTAGGCATAATTTCTAAAAGTTTTTTTGAATTAATATATGCTTGAAAACCATGACTATAGGGATATTGGTTAAACATATCCTTATCACGGTAATTCACCAATTCTTGTTTATCCATTGTATCTACTTCAATAATCATATCTTCGTTTAATAGTTGCACCGGGTTAGTATTATACTCGTATAGACCTTCTGCAAACAGCTTATTATTTTTATACACTTCAATATACAACTTACCATTACCGTCGATTATATCTTCCTCTGCAATAGAACAGTAAGATCCAATGCATTCAGTTATAGGCCTATTCGTATATAATTTGACAACATGAGTACCATATGTCAGCTTCTCTCCATTTATTGTTCCAAATATTAGCATGTAAAAATTTTTCCATGATTTATTTACTGGATCAAACGATGGAGTTTTCAATATTTTGGTTCCTTCTTGAATCGTTCTCGGATATTGAATATATATCTTATATTCACCGGGAAGATCTGAATAATTATTTCTCACAATTATTTTAATAATAGTATCTTCCATTGGATTGATCGTAATATCAACAGGCTCGTTTCCAATAGCTATTTCTTTATATTTTTCATTCTGCACGTTCCACAAGCTAATAGTGACATTACTAGCATAAACAGATTTTGTTACGGTTATCGGAACTGTAATTGACTCCATGTTTCTTTCCGTTATTATGCTATACGATTTTACTTTCGGATCGAAGCCTTCTTTTTCAGTTTTTACATTCATAAAGTCCAATTGAATTAACTTAAAGTTTTTAAATTCCAAAGCTTCTAGTTCTGTAAAAAGACAATTATTTTTTAAACAATCTTCTGGTGATATTTTTGTTGGTTCTGGTGTCAGTTCTGGTGTTGGCACTGGTGTTGGTACTGGTGTTGCTGTTGGCGTTGGTTGCGGTGCAGGTGTTGAAACTGGCCCTCCACCACCACTTCCGCCACCATTCGATACTGGTGTTGACGTTGGTGTCACTGCTCCTGATCCTTCTACCTTATTAGGTTTTGTTTCGAAGCTAGATGCTGCACCATCTTTACTCACCGTAGCATTCTCTATACTACCTCCACCAACAATTTTCGCAACTGCGTCTAGAATTAGTTTAATAACTTTTGCATCTTTGTTAAGATTGATTATGTTATTTACTGCACCTGCTTGTACATTTAAGTTATTTATCGTTCCACTTGGAACATTCACTTTAACGTCTGAAGATAAAATGTCCACATTTTCGAATTTGCCCAGCAAATCTACTTGGGAACCTGCAGGAAGTCCTTTTGCTAATTGAATATTAGCGAATCCACTATCCGTTACACCCGATTCTTCTAACTTAACAGAAGAATTAACTACAACTTGTTGAATGGAAGATGCACCGGCAACAACTACTCTGACGGAACCATCTTTTTTGTCAACAGTAATACGTACCAAAACAGAATCTTCAAAATGGATAGAGTTTGGACCGCCACCTTGAATCTTTGTTTCGCCTTCAATTTTCACTTTTTTGAAATGAACATCACCTTCATAAACCGAAGCTGTCACGGTAACGTCACCTTTAATCGTCATATTTTGAAGGGTAACGCCTGGTGCAGAGATAACTACATCGCCATAAACGGTTTCTGCAACTGACTTATCACCGTATACGCCCGCTTTATCATAGGTAGTAGTTGGAACTTTATATGCAAGACCAGCATCTAGTAGTGTTACACTCTGAGCTCTGGACAAGAAGCCTTGTGGATTAAAAGATCCATCTGGCAAGCCATTGATTATGTTCTCCTTAACAAGAGTAGCTACTGCATCCTTGCTAGATTTTGATATGTTAGCAGCGTCAGTAAACGTCACTGCATTTCCTTCAGAAACCTTTAATCCAAGCAATTTAAATACCATATTAGCTGATTGCTCACGCGTTATCTTGTCATTAGGACGGAATGATCCATCCGAAAACCCGTTAACATAACCCGCTTTTACTGCTATAGAAACTTGTTCGTGTACCCAACTTTTTTTGTCCACATCTGCGAAAGCAAGTTCTGCTTTCTCTGTCAATTTAAAAGAACGGTTGATCAGAGAAACAAACTCTGCTCTTGTTACATGACGATCCGGTTTATAAGACCCATCATCATATCCCTTTAATAATCCGTTATCTACCCACTTACGCAGACTTTCCGCAGCCCAATGGCCGTCAATATCACTTACTGGTTTTGTGCTTGCTCCAACTGTTCCAAGTAGCGTAAATGACATCGCCGCAACAAGGAGTAAACTGATCCATCTTTTTGCTTTGTTTACTTTGTTAAACTTCAACAATTAAATCCCTCCATCTTCATATCAAAATAATAAAGAAGTACACCTCATAGATTAAAATCTAGTTTTTTCAGTCCTATGCACCAGCATAAACCTATCTAATAAATTTACAACCTAAAATATTGTAATACATAATGTACCATAACACGATACTTTTTTATGACTTATCTACTATTTTAAATGACCGTTTGTACTTATTTGAGTATTTTGACCTAAATATTTAAAACAAGACATTGGGTTTACCACGTAGTTCTGCACTCACTAGATAATTACATATCATTGTAATGGGGATACACATTGATCATTTAGTTGCTCCACTCATAGCTCCGTGATAAACTATAATTTGTCGTGCGCCCGTAGCTCAGCTGGATAGAGCAACCGTTTCCTAAACGGTGGGTCGCGGGTTCAAATCCCGCCGCGGCGCGCCATACTTAAAGGCTTCAGAATCGCACTGTTGTGCGGTTCTTTTTTTTTTGTAACAATGGCTCCCAGATAGAAGTTTAAAATAATTGATGTAATAACACCATAATGAAAGGTTAGGGCAATTATGATAGGATGGGAGAAATGATAATTGGACGGTGAACGAGTATGAGAAATATAGCAAAAAAGATCATGTGCAGCCTTTTAATTGCTGCCAGCTTCGGATCTACTACAGCTGTGACAGCTGTATCGAACAGTTCTGCTTTTACAGATATTGAGCAGTCCTATGCCAAAGATGCCATTAACCGCCTTGTCCAGCAAGGTATCTTGCGCGGAGTAGACGAAACACATTTTAATCCAAAGGGCTATTTAACTCGGGCCGAATTCACTGCTATTCTGGTCCGAGCGCTAAAGTTGCCGATCGATCAATCGAATACCACATCTCCCGAATTTTCCGATGTTAAGGGTTGGGCAGTGCCGTACATCAACTCCGCGCGTAACGCAGGCATAGTAGACGGAGTAGGTAATAGCCGCTTTAATCCAGATGGGCTTCTCACGCGTGAGCAAGCGGCCAAGCTGCTAATCTCGGCGATAACCTGGTCGAATGCGGCTATTGTTCTAGACGAACATGATACTCCCTCATTCGTCGATTCCAACCACATTTCTGTTTGGGCCAAACCCTACGTGGCGATGGCTGAAGAGCTAAACCTCATCTCTGGTAGTCCTGATGGCACTTTCAATCCGATAAGCAATGCCAATCGCGAGATGGCTGCCGTCATGGGTGTTAATTTACTCGACTCGTTGAATACCTATAGCAAGAAACCACCTGGTGAAACTGCCAAACCATCAGCGCCTACCCAATTTTCCGTAACGGAAGCTAATGGGGCTAGTATCACTTTTACGTGGATCGCGCCTTCCGACGTCTCCGGTATTGCGGGCTACGATATTTTTATGGGATGGGATGGAATAAAGATCGGATCGACAGCGGGTACTTCTTTTACCTTAGAGAACCTGGACCCTAACTTATCCAATACCGTTTTTTATGTAAAGTCGAAAGACGCGCAAGGACAATTGTCCGACAGATCCAACGAATATATATTTATAAAGGCCGACAAAACAAACTTAACTCTACGTCCTCATTATAGTAGTTTTACATATAATCAAGTAAACCAAGTGAGTTTGACTATCTCTGGCTATATTAAGCGAGCCGACGCTCAGCAGCGTGCTAAGCTTTATGTTAGTATCGATAAAGTGACGAGTAAGGACATTACGTTTGGCTCGGTTGCAGAACTGGGAGCGCCGGAAATTGTTCAGGAAGGTAGCCAATCGCAGCCTCTTGTCGTCGCTTGGGGAGGTCCGCAAGGTTTCGAACTTTCGGCTTACGTACAGTACGCAACACGCTTAAAGATGTCCGTTCAGATTCCAACAACTCTGCACAAGAAGGGATTCCATAAAACTCAATTTGAATTGCGAACGGCTGGTGCCAACCCTGTCGGACTTGCATCCTCAAAGGCCTTGATGACTGGAAGCCTAAGCCCGGTATAACCCTAAAAAACGAGTTTGAAGTTAATTTCCAAGTAGGTCAACCAGATCCGCACTATTGTGCGGTTCTTTTTTATTTCCGCGGATATATTCCATAAGGTACAGCAGATTTGTCATAAGACTGTCTATTCTTTTATAGTGGTCATTCCCCCTTATATCGTTTATATTCTTACAAAAAGACCAAACAATTGGTATAATAACAGGATCTAACCCCATGAGAACAACAAACTTCATAACACGTATTTCCATCCTATCATCGCCATCGAACAGGAGGTTCATTACGTTGTCCAAGCACGTTCTTCCCATTGTACATCCACCACTTTACGGCCTGCTCAGCTGGGCGTACACCCTTAGTACAACAAGTACAATGCCTCATTTCAACTCTTGGTTTTATAGCAACTTTATTCAGGTTTGCTGCAACAAAAACTATTTGGAGGAAAAACAGGAATTATTTTTCGACTTTTATCGAGGAGGCAATAACGAACTTAATCATAATCCTTTTATTTTATCCAGTACGCTTGATACACCTATGCTTTATGAGATTTTCAAGGACAAGCTGCACCCTTTTTTGACCAAAAAAATTAAGGAGGGCGTGTATCCTGTCTTATTTCTTGACGAATACCATATCTCCTATACGACCGCATATCAAGCTTACCCATTTCCCCATCATGTACTTATATACGGTTATGACGAGGAGCGCCAAATCTATCATACATATGGGTTTGGCAAAGATCTGTTATTAGGTTATCATGAAACCTCCTTTGAGGAACTGGAACAGGCTTTTCATTCTATTGATAACTATTTAAAAAATCACGAAATCTATGATCAATACAATTACTTTTTTACGCTTCTTCCTCATCTCGTCTACTCATTGAATATCCGATTAATTCATGAACAACTAGACGAATATTTGCGTTCAGTGAGTAGCAACAATGACCAGAACCGCTATTTCTCATCCGATATTGAGTATTTAGCATTCGGGATTTCCTGTTATGATCATCTTTCTGAACATTTTCAGATTATAAAAAATGATCCCGGGTCCCTTCTGAGACCTAATCCACCAAGGCAACTTCATTTGCTCTGGGAGCACAAAAAAATGTTAAGAAACCGAGTCGTTTTCCTCCAAAAAGAAAATAAACTTCCGCAGGATGAAAACTTTCTTCTTCGTTTCCTTGAACTGGAGCAACTTGCTCACCAATCGCGTAACCTATACGCCGAGCATGTCGTGAAGGAAGTACCCGATGTGTATGAACACATCAAGCAAAACCTGCAATATATGAAGGATATGGAACTTGAACTAATCCCTACTTTAATGAACCAACTTAAACAGCATAATGCGGAGCTGATTCCGCTCCCATAACGTTGCTTTCGCAACTAGCTCTGACGCTTATCCATTCTAGTGTAATTACAAAAACCGCCTGTAACGTCAGGCGGTTTTGTCTACTTTATAAAGCCCACTATTCAATCCAACCGATAACGTCCCTCATCAGTTTAAGAGTTGTGTCTGCAATCCGTCGCATTTTGACCAATTCCTCGCTATTGGCATAATCCAGCGCAACATATACCTCTGTCCCGAACCTACCGAAGGAACCTTCGATATGATAATTTCCGGTGGGCTGGCGGTATTCATTGATTACTTCCATATCGGGTAAAAAAGTCGCCAGCTTGTCCATCCGAATCAGAATACGAGGTGATGCTTCTTCTTCACCGTCTTCCGCAGTCGGCTCCCTCAATTCATTCCCTATACCAATCTCGTGAACAGGTCTATCCGGCTCAAAACAATAGTTTTTCAGAGCAACCGTCAATACTTGATCCATTCTGCCGATAGTCCGACTATAACTTAGCCCAGACATATCAATGTTTCTACCATCAATCCTAATATGCACCTGCTCGTCAAATCCCTCATCACTCAACGCTTGAAGCAACGAATGAGCTAATATATTTTCTACAATCCACTCGTCGATTTCATTAGCAAAAGAAGAGGTCAGCTGGTTAGACAACTCCTTATCCAAACTGAATCTATGTCTGTGCATGGCTGTATGATGCAAGCTAACATCATGATAGTAGCCAATGTTATGACCGCTTAGCTTCTCCTCTATTATTTTGGAATAAAGTTGAAACGAGTTGGTTTTGGCAGGTAAACGTATATCAAGCGAGGCATCGGCTTGCTTGTAGGCTGAGAACAAATCCTCTATTAAAATATTCCATGAGACAGCGTCCATCACTAGTGGATCTCCCATGACGGCCAAATAATCTCCCGCTTCCCCTTTAAACAAATGCGTCTCGAGACGACAGTCGGAAAATCTGTCCCTTCGGCGATTGGTGTCCTCTACAATCTGTTCTATGAAAGATAGACTTGGTTGATCTTTTGGTAACTCGCTTATATCGAGCTTGTAGAGAGGTGTAAACATTCCCTGATTGTACTGAGTAACCTCTCTTCCCTTAGGGAAGTACGCAATGCGAAGAGCATCGTGCTGTTCCATCAAACGCCCTAACACAAACGAAAGTAGTCTCTCATTGAATCCGCCGGGACGATATACTACTCTGTTGTCATATACTCTTCCACTTGTGCTTGCATAAGCTTTCGCCATATATGCTTGTTGCTGGCTGATCAAATCAACCTTTCCTTCAATCGTTCCCGAAAACAGGCTCCACTCTTGAAATACTGAAGCCGTACGCTTCAAAAGCGGCGCAGTGCTGGCGATTGTGAGGAAACGGAACATATCCTCTACTGCAAGCTTCCATCCCTCTTGCTCCAATTGGCTGCATACTCGAATAATCATAATGGAGCTACCTCCAGCTTCAAAGAAGGACTGGTTTCTATGAAAGGAACGGTGGCCCAAAAGTTTTTCCCATACATTAAATAAAGCGCTTTCTTTCTCGTTTTGCGGTTCTCTCTCTTGCTCTCCACCAGATGGGGGAACTTGTAACATACCTGCGGGATGTTTCGTCGGATCAGGCAGCGACTTACGATCCACTTTCCCAGTAGGAGTTAGCGGAATAGCATCCAACCTCATCATATAAGAAGGAATCATATACGTCGGTAGCTGCTCCGCAAGATATTGGCGCAACTTTGACGCATCCAATTTCTCCTCCCCTACGATATAGGCACATAACATCTGTTCCTCTTGTCCCGCAACCGGAATAGTATGAATGACCGCCTCGCGAATACCCGAGAATGCAAGCAGTACTTGCTCAATTTCGCCGAGTTCAATCCGGTAACCACGTATTTTAACTTGAAAATCTTTGCGCCCGATATACAAAAACTCCCCATTTGGAAGCTTTTTGACTATATCGCCAGTACGATAAAGCTTACCCTTCCGACAATAACGATGTTCAACAAATGCTATCTCTGTAAGGTCAGGACGATTCATATACCCCTGGCCAAGTCCAGCTCCGCCAATGTATAGCTCTCCCGGTATTCCGTCAGGTTGAAGCTGTCCGTCAGCATTCATAACCAGGAACACTGCCCCCATCAAGCCTCGGCCAATCGTAATCGGATTACGTTCCTCCGTAACCTCTTGTGCCGAAGCCCAAACCGTCGTTTCTGTCGGTCCGTACAAATTGAATATACGGGCGGATGGGTTCAAACAAGCTTTAAGTGAATGCCATACCGAAGGGGTCAACGGCTCCGCGCCAATCATAAGCAGGCTTAAGCGGCCAAAAGCCTCAGCAGCGCCGCTCTGTGCTGACCACCACTTGAATCGTGATGGAGTTAACTGCAAGACATCTACCTGTTCCTCTGTAAGTAGGCGGGATAAGCGGGAAGGATCATTTTTCTCCTGTTCACTTGCAAGTACAATCGTCATGCCAAGCGATAACGGAAACAGCGACTCTACAATAAAGATGTCGAAGGATACCGTAGCAAGTCCCAAAATACGTTGCCCCGACTGGAACGGCAATTGAGCTACAAAGCCAGCAAAAAAATGGGTCAAGCCGTGATGCTCAATCATAATACCTTTTGGTCGTCCTGTAGAACCGGACGTATAAATGACATAAGCCAAATTCTCTGCTCTAGACAACGTATCAAGATTGCTGTCATCCTCGTGATAACTTAACTCATCATCCAGATACCAAATACGCTCTGCGTCTATATCTCCTTTAAGCTCTCGCTGCACAAGCAAAAGACGGCAACCACAATCCTCCAACATATATTGTTTTCTTTCCTCCGGGAAGGAAGGATCAATAGCCAGATAAGCGCCGCCTGCTTTTAAAATAGCCAATATGCCAACCAACAGATCAGGTGAACGCTCTGCTATTAGAACCACAATTTGATCAGGAGTAAGCCCATCGCCCCGCAAAGTACGGGCAAGCCTGTTCGCGCGGGCGTTAAGTTCCCGGTAAGTCACAATCTGCCGCTTATACACTATAGCCGGAGCTTCAGGAGTAAGTACGGTTTGCTGCTCGAATTGCTTATGCGCCGTCAGTTGTCCCCTTACGTAATCCATCGAAAAATCAAAGCAGACCATTAACCTTTCCTCAGTGTCTTGCTCTGTAAGTAATCCGATAGAAACTAGACCGATATCAGGATCATCCAGCACCTGATCAACAATATGTAAATAATATCGCATATAATGTTCTATTGTATCTGCTCTAAATAACGATGTGTCATAGACCATTTGCAGCGTAACATCATTGTCATCCTTACGACATTGCAAAGAAAACGCTAAAGAAGCCCCAACATCGGCATAGTGAGGGGAATTAGAGTCCCTATATCGGAACATCGAAATATACGGTGCATTATCGAGAGCACCCACCCGCTCCGAATCAAACCTCGTTACAAGTTCTTCGAATAGATACTGACTATTGCGAAGTCCATACAAACATTTCTCCTCTACTTGCTGAAGCAAATCAGAAAACCTAATCCTCTCGTCAAAGTTGACCCTTATCGGTAACCCCAGTCCGTTCGGAAGTTGTCCGTTCAAATGTTGTGTGTACATCAGTTCGTTTGACATAACCGAGGTACCAATCAACATATCTAGATCACCCGTCAGCTTGTATAACAAAGCAAATTGGCATGACAAAAACAACGACTCCTCAGTCGTATGATGATGCTGCACATACGTTGCCAGCCGTTCCATTCGCGAGCTTCCTACATTAGTTGTTACAATATCACCTTTAAAAGAACTAGTGATATCTGGTGTCTTATCGTAAGACAACCCCAATCTCGGCAGTGGCTCCGTAAGCTCTCCGAGCCAATAGCTTTCCATCTCTTTGTTTTTGTTGTCCATTATTAAGCCCCCTGTTTCGATACACACGTAAACAAACGTCAATATTGAATATTGAGTAAAGACTTATTGCCTTTCCTAAATTTTCTTCTGTGTTACGATCATCATGTGAGTTCAGGCGCTTACAATGGAAAGTTAATCAAGGAAGGATATCGTCTGGGGTGTCATGCATTGTATCGCGAATTATGTCGATCAGCTAATTATTACTGTACAATTTCTAGAATCATTGTTCAATACAAAAAATGAGTTTCACAATGAAAAAGAACCACACAATTGTGCGGTTCTTAAGATTGATTTGTCTATGCAATTGCCTTAGGCAGTTGACTTTGACTAATCATATCTTTCCTTCGATATGCACTTAACATAAGACCTATTGCTGCTAATTCAAAAACTGTTTGGGAGCTCCAATTCATGATCGGCAAATTTAGCCCCATAATAGGAAGTAGACCAAGGCACATCAGTAGATTCCATATGAGCTGAATACCCAGCACAGTGGTTAAAGCAGTTATTATCCCCCTAGCGTAGCCATCTTTAAGCAAACGGCCCATCCGAGCTAATCTTATAACAAACACAAGAGAAAACAGAATAAGTACTACACCAAACACCCAGCCTAGGCTGTATACCAAATATGAAAATTGCATTTCACCGAATGGAATGGGTAGTCTGTTGTTAACAGCACCTAATCCCTGCCCCCACATCCCTCCCGATTGAATCGCTTCTACGGAACGTTCGGTCCAGTAGCTGGCATCCGTTTTCTTTTGTGCAAATCCTAATAACCGGATCCAAATAAACTCTTTCCTCCATGGATCCTGGTGAAAGAGAACAGCTACAAACGAACTGGCAAGCGCAACACTATATAGAAGTAACTTTTTTCTTCCATCCATGATTAATAGAGCGACAAGTCCTATACAAAAAACACCAAAATAAGATAATGCAGATGCCGATAAATAAAAAAATGCAGGAAGCATCATAAACGTTGTAATATTCCCGACAAATCGTACTAGCAAAAATAATTTACTTTTCAAGTCCTTCTTCCTCTGAAGATGTAGTATTCCAGCAATAGAAATCAAAAATAAATAAGGTGATGCTGCATATATATTCAAGTTAAACGGGCCCAAATCAATCCATTGTTGCTTCCCATTAACATGTAACCCACCCACTTTAGTTAGTACCAACAATAATAATGTTGCACAATATAGTAGCCAAGAATAGCGTAGCAACTTACGATAATCAGCAAAATACAATGCGATCATGACTGCCGTACCGATGAGACCGCAGAATAATTTATTGGTAATAGAAAAAACATCTGAGTAAGCTTCATGTAGCGCAAATATAGAAACCACAGCTATACAAACCATTCCTACAATTAGCGCAATAACGCTCCACTCTGGCTTTGGTTTATGTACTGCATGAAAGCCAATACCGACCTGCTTTGGATCACCCATCTGCTTCAGAACGTCATTCACTATTTCATCTAGGGATTTATCTTCTTGATCACTTCTTTCCTCTGCTAGTTCCTCCAGATGAGCCATCAATTCAAGTCGTATGTCCTCATGTACATCCTTAGCTTTCACTTGCCCACAAACCCGCTCCAAATACTGAACGATTAACGGATGTTTGCCAAACCCTTTTAGACCTTCACTCATAAGCTGCCCTCCCCGATTACCCGGTCGACCGTGGAACGAAACAACTGCCACTCCCGCTGCTTCTCAGCAAGCTGCGCACGTCCCTCATCCGTTAACTTATAGTACTTACGCTTTCGGCCACCCTCCTCATTCCAATAAGCTTCTACCAGTCGTTCTACCTCAAGCGTATGTAAAATGGGATACAACGTACCTTCTTTAAAGGTGAATACGCCCTCAGAGCCTCGTTCGATTTCTTTCGTCATTTCATACCCATACATATCTTTACGACTAAGCAATGTAAGGATGAGAATAACCGTAC
This sequence comes from Paenibacillus sp. GSMTC-2017, assembly GCF_016019935.1. Lineage (GTDB taxonomy): Bacteria > Bacillota > Bacilli > Paenibacillales > Paenibacillaceae > Pristimantibacillus. The sequence goes on along the minus strand of NZ_JAECMT010000007.1, from coordinate 12,860 downwards.
TCCCTTTCATTAACTCCTTATTAATTTTCATTGTGAACCCTCCCTATGCATCGAAATACTATACATCGAATATCTATGTATTAGTATAAAGTAATTTATCCATTTTATGCAAGTGTACTTAAATAGATAAAATCCAAATCCTGTTCACCTCCTACCTATACTGACAATCGCAACAACTCATTCGTTCACTTTTTAAAAATATATGTAAGTAACATTTACAAATACAAGCTTTGACAAAACTAAGCATATTGTACAGAATAAGATATATATATATCGACACACACACTTATCAAAAAAAGGAGGATTTATAAGTGAACCATCCCTATGGTCTTACAAAAGATGAAAAAACTTACGGTATGCTTAGCCATCTACTTGCATTATCAGCATTTTTCATTCCTTTTGGTTCCATTATTGGACCACTCGTCATCTGGTTAATCAAAAGAGATCAATCTGCTTATATCGATGCACAAGGCAAAGAATCAATGAACTTCCAATTATCCATCCTGATCTATACGATTATTTCAACTATTCTTGCTATCATCCTTATCGGATTTTTCCTATTAATTGCAGTCGGTATTTTCTGGCTTGTAATGGTCATTATTGCTGCAGTTAAAGCAAACGATGGTATCGTTTATCGTTATCCGCTAACTATTCGTTTCTTTAAATAATACTGTAATGAACAAAGAACCCCACAACATCAGCGAGTCTGATCTGTGGGGTTCTTTATTCTTTGTTTATTTTATATTTATAGACCGACCGGCGAAGAGAGCAATACCTTTACCTGCTCCCAAGTTAGTACCTCTTTAGGTATCTCTTGTTCGAACTTTACATCTTTGTTTAGCTCTGTATAATGTCCCGAGAATGAGAAGCCAACCTTATTAATTAGGCCGCTTTCCTTATTCGTTACTTCCATATTTACTTTACCATTCTGATAAACAAGATATTTATCTTTAATCGCGCCTGTTAGCTCTAGAGTATGGATTTTCAAATCATTTTGAAGCACATTAAGAAGCTCTGTTTTGTCAGTATCCCAATCTGCCTTCAGCTTTTCTAGCTCAGCTTTCTCCACTTGCAACACTTGATGAGATGCTTCATTTGCAAGAACGATATCGAGTAGCTCCGGCAACACTTTATTAACTAATAGCTCTACTGTCCCAGCATAATTTTTATCATTAATTGCAAACGTGACAACTTGATCAACCTTTAGCCCCTCGATCAACTGAGCATCTGCTGCTTTTACTTTACTGAAGTAAGTCTTCTCATCAAAATGTTTCAAACCCGCAACCGAAAATTCTTTTATAAACTTCTGTAATTCTGCAAAAGAAGCTGGCGAATTTGTACCTTGGTCCGTCGCTAATTTATCCAAATCCACTACAACATATTTTCCTACCACTGACTCTGGAAGTTGTAATAACGGTAGCACTGGTAATTTTACATACAATAAATTTTCTTGCATAATCATTGGAACTGTAAGCTTCATATCCATCATACCTGGTAATACAATTTCAGCATTCATATCGGTTCGCACCGATTTTTTGGAATAGTGAGCGTCGACCTTAATCGTTGCATCCTTTAATATTCCTGCAAAGCTGCCTATCGAGAAACCTTTTGCTTCTGTCGCAACAGGTAGATCTAACTCGTTTATTTGTATCGTCGTCGAAAGTTTATACGATTCTGCGTCCATTGTTTTCAAGATTGCCGCTTGTAGCGCTTGTTTAGGTGGTGTAGCTCCACTGCATCCTGAAATAACGACTGCCGTTATCATCATAACAATAAGTGCAAATCGAGATAGTTGCTTCATGAAAATGTCTCCTCCATCGTACTTTTTATTAGCATCTCCAGTCTATACTAATTTGAGCATCATTAGAAGCACGCACCAAAAAATCCCGCCTCAATTAGCTGAGGCGAGACCTTTTATACCGCTCATTAACCTTGTGGATTATGATGATCCACATGGTTTTTATTTTTTGTTTTTTTCGATCCAGACAACGGTTCCTGTTGCCCTTCGTTATTTCTTTGCTTGCTCTTCTGATTATGAGGAACGCTATCTGGAACAGGTACACTATCCGGCTTACCCATTTTCAAAACCTCCTCTATTACGTGTGTTAGTGTTGATGATCCAAATCTGCCGGTTGATCAAAATTTATAGAATCTTGATGACGACGATCGTTTTTATCTTGTTGAAGCTGCTGTGCCTGATGACTGTTAACAGGCTCCACATCTAGCGCCTCTACAACGTTCGACAAGTTCTTATCTGCAGTACCCTTCGCCTTCGTCATGTTCTATCCACTCCTTAAGCGTGAGTCAATTGCTGCAATGCCTGCGCACATTCATGCAAGTGCCTCTTATAGTCGTGAATCAATTGCTGGATAATATCCGTTCTCTCATCGACGGTCACATTATCCTTTTCTACATCAATAAGTTCCACCTTTACTTCACGACTATCCACATACGTCACTTTAAAATCAACCTCATAACCTTGATGCCCGGCAGCAAAAATCGTGACTCGCAGCGATTTGTCATCTACTTCATCACGATGCACCTCACAGCGATCGGAACCCTTTAATGTTTCTGGCAACGTTCGTTGCCATGCTTCAGCAAGCTTCTCTGGATCTATACGAAGCTCATCAGATTTAGCCATAAGTAAAACACCTCCACACCATTAAGATGTGGAGGTGCATTTGCTTTTATACATCGAGTGCATTCAATCGGCTATTTTAACAAGCTGCGTTTTTTCTACATCAGAATCGGTAAACTGTTTAAGTCTTTCACTCGGGTCCTTCTTATATTTAATAATGGCCATCGTTTTTTCATCACCCTTTAGTTCTTTCCAATCTGCATCTTCAAGAACTACAAACATATCTCCGTAACGTCTTGCATCCCCAATAACCGTGTTACCCTTATAAGCGACCGAAATGGATTGTCCGTCAACGTTGATTTCAGACTTACTTTCCTGGGCAAATATTATCCCTTTGCCTTTCTCGATCGCAGGTAATGATTTAAGAGCCGCTACTTTATTTTCACTTCTGACCTCTTTAATCAGCCCTTTTTTCAAAAGTGCTTTTGCTGTTGTTTCATCCATGATTACGATTTTTTTATCTTTATCTGTTGCTAATTTAATACGGTACACATCTTTTTCTTCGAACCTATTGACCTCTTTAAGAATTGCATCTTCTACTTGCTTCTGTTCACCATATACGATGAAACCATTTGCTTTCGAAAACATACCACAGCCTGCCATAATAGATCCCGCTATAACAGTCGCTGCACACAACATCACCGCTTTATTCCATTTCATTATATATCGCCCCTATCTGAGTGTAGTCCTTGTTACTCTCTACAGTATAGGGTGCAAGGGAATGATGAGCCATTTATCTTAGTGACAAGAAACTTACAGCAATGTAAGAATCCATTATATTTCTGAGAATATAAAAACCCCAACGATAATCGTTGGGGTGTAAGTTCTTATTAGGGTAAAGATGGAGGAGAGAGTGGGACTCGAACCCACGTGAGCTTGCGCTCTAACAGTTTTCAAGACTGCCCCGTTATGACCGCTTCGGTACCTCTCCATATGTGTAAGTCGTAACAAAAAATATTGTACCACAAGATCCAAATATAATGCAAGTACTATTTTTAACTTGTGGTACAACTTATTTTTAACTCTAATTAACGAGCTTCAATCACGCTAACTCCACCCATATACGAACGAAGTACCTCTGGGATAACGACAGAACCGTCAGCCTGCTGATAATTCTCCAATATAGCAGCTACTGTACGTCCTACTGCTAGACCTGAGCCGTTTAACGTATGCACGAACTCTGGCTTACTCTTCAGATCTCTACGGAAACGGATTCCAGCACGACGAGCCTGGAAGTCTTCAAAATTAGAGCACGAAGATATTTCACGATACATATTAGCACTTGGAATCCACACTTCAAGATCATAAGTCTTCGCAGATGTGAAGCCCATATCTCCTGTGCAAAGTGTAAGTACACGATAAGGTAATCCCAGTAGCTGAAGTACCGTTTCAGCATCATTCGTAAGTTTCTCCAGCTCAGCATAGGAGTCCTCAGGCTTCACTAGCTTAACTAGCTCTACCTTATTGAACTGATGCTGGCGGATAAGACCGCGTGTATCTCTACCTGCTGAGCCCGCTTCAGAACGGAAACAAGCGCTATACGCGACAAATCCTTTTGGCAACTCTTCAGCATCCAAAATTTCTTCACGATGAAGGTTAGTTACTGGCACTTCCGCTGTCGGAATCAAATAATATTCCGTATCTTTAATTTTGAAGAGATCCTCTTCAAACTTCGGAAGTTGGCCCGTACCGATTAAGCTATCTCGGTTAACGATATATGGCGGCAAAATTTCTTCGTAGCCATGTTTATCGCTGTGCAAGTCCATCATAAAGCTGATCAATGCACGCTCTAGTCTTGCACCTAGACCACGGTAGAATGTAAATCTTGAACCTGTAACTTTTGCAGCACGCTCGAAGTCAAGAATACCAAGCTCTTGAGCGATATCGTAATGAGCTTTGGGTTCATAGTCGAATTGTGGCACTTCTCCGATGCGGCGAAGCTCCACATTTTCTTCCTCAGATGCGCCAACTGGAACACTTTCGTTCGGGATGTTAGGAATGTTTAAAGTTAATTCCTCCATCTGAACGTCAATCTCGCGCAGTTCTTCATCCAAAGTCTTAATACGGTCGCCAACCTCTCTCATCTCAACGATGAGGGCATCAGCATCTCCACCTGATTTTTTCAGCTTCGCAACCTCTTGAGATACAGTGTTACGGCGACTTTTTAGCAGCTCTGTCTCTTGAATGAGCTCACGACGCTTTACATCAAGTGCTGGGAAACCTGCAATAAGATCAAGTGAAGCACCACGATTTCGTAGTCCTTGCTCAACCTTTTCGAACTCTGTACGTAATATCTTTACATCTAACACGTTAAATAAGCTCCTCTCTGGAGAGAGTAATTAGTTTTGTTGTTATAGTTAACTCTTCTTAAGCTTTCGCTAACGCTGCTTCTTTAACCATCTCTAGGAAATAAGCATGAAGACGGTAATCATCCGTTAATTCTGGATGATAGGACGCAGCAAGAAGCGTTCCTTGTCTTGCTGTTACGATTTCACCCTTATAAGTGGATAGTACATCAACTTCAGGGCCAACTGACTTAATGAGCGGTGCACGAATGAATACAGCTCGTATAGGCTCATTGATACCTTTTACATCTAGATCCGTTTCGAAGCTCTCACGTTGACGACCAAATGCATTACGTGCAACGGTCATATTCATGAGCTCAAGATGTGCATCCTCTTGTCCTTCAATCTTACCCGCAAGAACAATTAGTCCTGCACAAGTACCGAATAGTGGCTTACCTTCTGCTGAGAAGTCTCTGATCGCATCCATAAAGCCATATCTACGCATAAGCTTGCCAATCGTCGTGCTTTCCCCACCAGGAATTACAAGACCATTTAACTCGCTTAACTCCTCTACTCGCTTAACGGCGACCGCTTCTGCGCCCGCCGCTTCTAAGCTACGTATATGTTCTGCAACAGCGCCTTGAAGCGCAAGTACTCCAATTTTCATCGTTTTACTCGCCATCCTTTAAAGGGCCGGCCTCCCCTATTGGATCGACCGGCTCCTGCTTCATTCTTATATTCCGCGATCTTGCATACGCTCAGATGCATTTAGCTTCGAAATTTCGATACCCTTCATTGGAGCACCAAGGTTTTTCGAAACTTCAGCAATTAGTTGGTAATTTTGATAATGAGTTGTTGCTTCAACGATTGCACGAGCAAACTTCTCAGGACTGTCCGATTTGAAAATACCAGAACCAACGAACACGCCGTCTGCTCCAAGATGCATCATTAGAGCCGCATCTGATGGAGTTGCTACACCGCCTGCTGCAAAGTTAACAACTGGAAGCTTTCCACTCTCGTGAACGCCTAGCAATAGATCATAAGCAACACCTAGAAGTTTTGCTTCATGATATAGCTCGTCCTTCGACAAGTTTTGAATTTTACGGATTTGACCGTTGATTAGACGAAGATGACGTACCGCTTCTACGATATTGCCTGTTCCAGGCTCGCCTTTGGTACGAAGCATTGCTGCGCCTTCTTGAATACGACGAAGTGCTTCACCCAGGTCTTTCGCGCCACATACAAATGGTATAGTGAAATCATGTTTGCTAATATGGAAAACTTCATCCGCTGGAGTCAATACTTCACTCTCATCGATGTAGTCTACGCCCATAGATTCCAAAACCTTAGCTTCTACATAATGGCCGATACGAGCTTTAGCCATAACTGGAATAGAAACAACTTTCATAACTTCTTCTACGATTGTTGGATCAGCCATACGGGCAACGCCGCCAGCTGCACGGATGTCGGAAGGAACGCGCTCAAGCGCCATTACTGCTGTAGCACCTGCTGCTTCTGCGACCTTAGCTTGCTCGGCGTTCATTACGTCCATAATGACGCCGCCTTTTTGCATTTCTGCCATACCACGTTTTACGCGCGAAGTACCTGTTTCCATCTGTCTTTTCCTCCTATTTTTTATCCCTTGGAATATCGATTATACCGCAGTAGTTCTATCCATAGATTTTACAGGAATGCTGGTAAATCGACAACCCTTTATTTCCTTGTAACATACTCGGATTAGAACAAATCTAAAATACTATTAAATAAGTTCGAGAAGAAATCACCAATAGCACGGAAGAATAGACGGAACCAACCTGCTTTCTCTGCTTCTTCATTCGTCACTAGGTTAACCGTATATTTTAAATCTTTGCCTGTTGCTTCATCAGTATACTTGTACGTTACTGTACCAACCTTCGTATTCGCTTTAATTGGGGCAACTAGTTCCTTCTCTGGAAGCAACTCAAAGCTATCCATTGTTACTTTAGCTTCTACACCCTTTTTAACCATAAACGTAATATCTTTTTCCGTTACGACAGGAATTGACTTCTTTTTGCCTTTTTTAATCTTCACTTTTTCCACTGTTTTAACAACGGATTTTGGTGGAAGGATAGTCTTTTTCTCAAATGTAGCATATGCATAGTTATATAGCTTCGCCGTTTCGAAGAAACGTGTACTCTTTGTGCTTGCATCCATAACTACGCTAATATAGCGAATGTCACCTTTTTTGACCGTACCTGTAAAGTTATAACCTGCTGCCTCAGTAAAACCAGTTTTCATGCCGTCTACACCTTCGTAGGCCAAATGCTTAAGACCTATTTGGTTTACGTTTGATCCCAGCATGTAGTTAAAGTTAATCATTGGTTGTGTATCACGTTCACGGAATTTATATGACTGTATGCTTGAGTACTCCAAAAACTCAGGGTGTTCTTGTAAAATAATACGTGCAAGCTTCGCCATATCAGCAGCCGACATCACCGTAGTATCTTCAAAACCTGTTGCGCTAGTAAATACAGCTGATTTTAGACCAAGCTCATCTGCTGTTTTATTCATCTTTTCTACAAAGACATCAATACTGCCAGAGATTGCAGCAGCAAGTGCTTTTGTTGCATCATTTGCCGATCCTACTGCCATAGCTATATATAAATCTTTAACCGAATGCTGATCGCCTGTAGCCAAATAAATTTGTGATTCGGACGGGTGCGTACCTTCTACTTCAGGACTAACTGTAACGATTTGTTCCCATGTCATGCGACCGCTTTTAATTTCATTCAGAACAATATACTCCGTCATCAGCTTCGTCATACTTGCTATTGGCAAAGGTTCATTCGGAAGAACCTCGAATAATACCTGACCTGACTCCGCTTCGATTAATATCGCTGATTTCACCTGTAAACCAAGTGAATTTTCCGTACTGGGCCTTTTGTCAAAACCTACTGCTAATGCATTTGTCGCACCCAGTGACAACACAGCCAAACAAATCGCCAAACTGGCAGCTATGACGGACAATAACCGAACCGGCCTTCCCATTACTTTCACTATCGTTCCCCTTTTCCCATTTATTTTTCCATTAAATTTCTCGAACATAATTGTAACATAGGAGAACACTACAATAAAACCTCTTTCACCTCTTACTGCGGTAGGAGACATGTATTGTAAACTTACTTCGTCACATAATACCCAATAACATAATAAAAAAGACAGAGGCACCCATGAAGTGGCATGTCTCTGTCTTTTTGTTAACCAATATATAAAAAATATTATAGGGAGTAGTTAGGTGCTTCTTTTGTAATTTGTACGTCATGTGGATGGCTTTCACGTAGACCTGAGCCTGTGATACGTACAAATTGTGTATCCGTCTTAAGCTCTTCAAGCGAAGACGTTCCGCAATAACCCATACCTGAACGCAATCCACCAAGTAGTTGGTGTACAGTGTCAGCAAGCGGCCCTTTGTAAGGAACTCGACCTTCGATGCCTTCTGGAACAAGCTTGTTTTCGTTTTCTTGGAAATAACGATCCTTGCTTCCTTCCTTCATTGCACCTAATGATCCCATGCCGCGGTACACTTTAAAGCTACGACCTTGGAAAATTTCAGTCTCTCCCGGGCTTTCTGAAGTACCAGCAAACAAACTACCGATCATGATGGCACTAGCGCCGCAAGCGATCGCCTTTGTAATGTCACCGGAATACTTAATACCGCCATCAGCAATGACAGGAATATTGTATTCTCTTGCAACTGTCGCACAATCATAGATAGCTGTAATTTGTGGTACGCCAATACCAGCGATAACTCGAGTTGTACAGATAGAACCAGGTCCGATACCTACCTTAACAACTGAAGCTCCAGCTTCAATCAAGTCTCTTGTTGCTTCGCCTGTTGCAACGTTACCTGCAATGATCGTTAAATCAGGGTAAGCATTACGCAACTTACGAACAGCTTCAAGAATGTTAATGTGATGTCCATGTGCAGAGTCTACAACTAAGACGTCAATTCCTGAGTTAACGAGTGCTTCTGCACGGTCCATTGTATCTTTAGAAATACCTACAGCTGCTCCGCAAAGCAATCTGCCATGAGTATCTTTAGCTGCGTTAGGGAACTGAATAGCTTTCTCGATATCTTTAATCGTGATTAGGCCCTTCAGTACATTAGATTCATCAACGAGTGGCAATTTCTCAATCTTATGTTGTTGAAGTAGAACCTCAGCTTCTTGCAACGTAGTACCTACTGCTGCTGTTACAAGGTTTTCATGAGTCATAACTTCACTAATCTTTATGGAATAATCGTGTACGAAACGCAAATCCCGATTAGTCAAAATACCGACCAACTTCTTATCTTGGTCCACAATCGGAACGCCAGAGATACGGTACTTGCCCATGAGCTCTTCTGCATCATATACATGATGGTGTGGCGTCAATGAAAACGGGTTAGTAATAACTCCGCTCTCCGAACGCTTCACGCGATCAACCTCTTCTGCTTGTTGCGCGATGGACATATTTTTATGGATAATGCCGATACCGCCCTCACGAGCTATTGCAATCGCCAAAGCAGCTTCCGTGACGGTGTCCATGCCTGCGCTGATCAACGGGATATTAAGCTTAACACTTTCGCTTAATTTAGTTGAGATGTTAACTTCTCTAGGTAGCACTTCTGATTTGCGCGGAACAAGCAAAACGTCGTCGAACGTTAGCCCTTCTTTAGCGAATTTCGATTCCCACACGAGTATGTTCCTCCTTTAATTTCATTGCCTCTGACTTATATTATTGCAATATTAGCAGAGGGGGTAGGGGCTGTCAAGGCTGGTCAAATGGGGATAAATCCCTTACTTTTCCCGTAATGGCAAGCCTCCACAGTTCCATTCTTCAGAAAAAGTCTGCTAAGTACGTTGTTCGTTCGGGTATTCGAGAATGTAAGCGATTTATCGTGTCGATTTGGGCTGAAATGCCATTAGAATACGATAATTCGGACGCTGTTCGATATCCAATAAAAAGTGAAGCTAACGCTCCAATTCCTGCTCGAATAATAGGTTTTCCATCTTCAACCTCGTTCACTCTGGACAAATGCCCCTTTCCTGACGAATTAATCGTCAATTCATATGTACCCGCATTCCATGGTGCATACTCATCCTTTACTTCGAGGTAGAAGTGATCGGATTCAGCACTCTTTTGAAACGGATAAAGGTTAATAAACGCTTCAAGATCAACTATCCTCGCCATAAAATACGGAATGATTTCTTGTTTAATACGAGGCTCCTGTAAAAAGTCCGCCAGTCTATCATCGATTGGTGCATCTAAAGAAACTTTGTCGATCATAGAGTCATGTTGTGAAATAAATGTCCAAAGTGCTGATCTAGATTCCTCATTCAGATGTACCAGTTCATGTATTTTTAACTCTTTTTCTTTTACTTGATAGATTAAATAACCTTGAGCTTTCCCTGTATTGTCAGAGTAAAGTACAACTTGTCCCTGCTTATTTTGCCAAACTCGTCTTTCCCACCATATATTTGATCGAACCAAAGTGCCATTATAACGTTCTGCGAACTGATCATATACTTGTTTTAATTCGGAGTATCCACTTTTACGCTCAATTTTCCCTGGAGAGTTAGTTCTTAAGGGCAACTGTGATGTTGTAAGTTCGTATTGCTTATATTCAATATAAGTTTCCCAACCAAACTTACGATAAAAACCAAAAGCAAATGGATGAAGAAACGATAATGTTTGTCCCTTTTCCTTCATCTCCTGAAGTGCATGTACTAAAAGTTTTCCTACTAATCCTTGTCTTCTATATTCTGGCCAAGTAGCTACCCCAGCTACACCGCCCATCGCAAAAGATTTCCCAGCAATATTTGTATGTAACTCCAAAACAGTTGCCTGTGCCGCAATTTGATTATCAATAATAACTGCAAAGCGGTCAGCAGGTATAATTTGAAAATTAACCTTTAACTCTTCTATTTCTTCAGGTGAACGTTTAAATTGAAAAGCAAACTGAGATAACTCAACGCTTTCAGTAAATCTATCCAAACCTATACGTTCAATTCGCAGATTTTCAGGCATTAAAAGATCCTCCTTGAATAATAAATATACCCGTTACCATATCATGTAAGTATTACGTCTGTAAATAAGGACAACTTCTACTCTTTTTGCTTCTTTGCTTCTTAAGAAGCGTCTAATCACATTTTATTAAATGAAAAAAGCATAATACCTTCGAAATTAGGTTCATATACGTGTTAGGAAGATAAAAAACGATTCAAACTACAAGCAAGACTCAACATAAAAAAGAATAATTGAACAACTATGTTTTTCTAGTACCACACTATGTGAGGACACTAGATCCCTTATTTGTTCCATATCGCCTGTTTTGCGATTTTGGAGGACACAGAATCTCTTATTTATTTTTGAAAATGTTCTAATTTCTCGCACCATTTTGGTGTGATAACGGATTCTGTGTCCTCGAATATGTATTTTCGATACATTTTACACAAATAGCTGATCGTATGTCCTCTTGAGTAAGATCCTCCTCTATCCTACGCTTCAAGTATCTCATTCGTAAATTGTGAGGTTGAGCTTAGTTAGTGCAGAAAAAATTTGAATAGTAGGTTTTAGGCAGTACGCGTTGAGTTCATTTAAAAATCGTATGGGTTTTTGGGAATGACATTCAAAATTTTTAAGATGAATAACTTTCATAGGAGAAGGCAGTTGGTTTGTTGGTTTTGGTTTGTTGGTTTTGGTTTGTTGGTTTTGGTTTGTTGGTTTTGGTTTGTTGGTTTTGGTTTGTTGGTTTTGGTTTGTTGGTTTTGGTTTGTTGGTTTTGGTTTGTTGGTTTTGGTTTGTTGGTTCTTCGCAATGTCTTTTCCTCACAAGATAAATAACTCTACTTCATCTGAAATGCTCCAACCCCGGGTTGATAAGTGTATTTTTACACTAAGAGAGCAAACAAATTAGGTTTTTCATAATAAATAAGTGTATTTTTACGCTTAAAAGAAGTACTTATTGACCTTCCTCAGTAAATAGTGGGATATATGCGCTTAGATTGAGGAATTAGAATGAGAACTTACATTGAGGAATTAGAATGAGAACTTACATTGAGGAGTGGGCTGATAGTAATTTCTTCGTGCTTGGCAACGGCCATTCCGCACCGGATGAATTTGCATCTCGAGCTACATCACGGTCGGCATCTAAACCTTCCGCTAAAAACCGAGTCAGCTACGCCGAGTTACTTCGATTAAAAGGGTTAGATACTCTCCCAGTAGGGAGAAGAACGTTGCCATAGGAATGTGCATTGGCATAGCCAACATGCACATTTCTGTACGCACAAAAAAACTACCGCAGTTAGATGCGGTAGTTTATTCGTGCTTGGCAACGTCCTACTCTCCCAGGACCCTGCGGTCCAAGTACCATCGGCGCTGAAGGGCTTAACGGTCGTGTTCGATATGGGAACGCGTGGTTCCCCTTCGCCATCGCCACCAAACGTGACATTTGCTCGTGGCAAACATCTGCTTCAAAGCGTTTTGCGCCCTGAAAACTGGATACGAAAGATCTTGCTTGAATGTCTTTAGCTGTTTGCTTACAAGTTGTATGACCTATATAAGCGTATTAGGATAAGCCCTCGACCGATTAGTATTCGTCAGCTCCGTACATTACTGCACTTCCACCCCGAACCTATCAACCTCGTCGTCTTCAAGGGGTCTTACATACTGGGAAATCTCATCTTGAGGGGGGCTTCACGCTTAGATGCTTTCAGCGCTTATCCCGTCCGTACTTGGCTACCCAGCGGTGCTCCTGGCGGAACAACTGGTACACCAGCGGTACGTCCATCCCGGTCCTCTCGTACTAAGGACAGCTCCTCTCAAATTTCCTACGCCCGCGACAGATAGGGACCGAACTGTCTCACGACGTTCTGAACCCAGCTCGCGTACCGCTTTAATGGGCGAACAGCCCAACCC
>NZ_JAECMT010000011.1 GCF_016019935.1 Paenibacillus sp. GSMTC-2017 | reverse complement strand
CCTCAGAATGGTTGGAAATCATTCGAAGAGTGCAAAGGCATAAGGGAGCTTGACTGCGAGACCTACAAGTCGAGCAGGGACGAAAGTCGGGCTTAGTGATCCGGTGGTACCGAATGGAAGGGCCATCGCTCAACGGATAAAAGCTACCCTGGGGATAACAGGCTTATCTCCCCCAAGAGTCCACATCGACGGGGAGGTTTGGCACCTCGATGTCGGCTCATCGCATCCTGGGGCTGAAGTAGGTCCCAAGGGTTGGGCTGTTCGCCCATTAAAGCGGTACGCGAGCTGGGTTCAGAACGTCGTGAGACAGTTCGGTCCCTATCTGTCGCGGGCGTAGGAAATTTGAGAGGAGCTGTCCTTAGTACGAGAGGACCGGGATGGACGTACCGCTGGTGTACCAGTTGTTCCGCCAGGAGCACCGCTGGGTAGCCAAGTACGGACGGGATAAGCGCTGAAAGCATCTAAGCGTGAAGCCCCCCTCAAGATGAGATTTCCCAGTATGTAAGACCCCTTGAAGACGACGAGGTTGATAGGTTCGGGGTGGAAGTGCAGTAATGTACGGAGCTGACGAATACTAATCGGTCGAGGGCTTATCCTAATACGCTTATATAGGTCATACAACTTATAAGCAAACAGCTAAAGCAATTCAAGCAAGATCTTTCGTATCCAGTTTTCAGGGCGCAAACAAGCCCAAGAAACCTAGTTGAAGTAAGCGAACCAGCTTGCAGAACGAGGTTTTTTTGTTTTTCAAGAGAAGATAGATAAGGATCGTTTACTTCAAAGAATAAAGCTGTCCTCTAATGAACAGTGCTTAATTTAACTATAGCAGCAGTCTATACAAAATATTAGACTTCGTGAAACTGAGTAAGTCAGGGTGATAGTGTACTGCACTTTGTTTGCAATGGTACTTTGGATAGTGTCTTCAACCACATTATTATCTTCAGTTTCGTTATGAATTGATTAAATATGGTGAGTAAAAATAAGAATAAATAAAAAAGGGAGAATACTCATTCGGAATCGAATGGTACTCGCCCTTTTTATTGGAAATTAACTCAAAAGATTAGATTAAGCCACCAAGCTGTAGCAGCCTATGAATAACTTTGGCTGTTGCTTCTCTTGTTGTTGGGAGTAGTGGATTGAATATTTTGGCTCCTTTAGCGTCGGAACCTTGTATTAAACCAAGTCCAGATAGACGTTCCACACTATCTTTTGCATAGTCAGAAATCAATTCATGATCCTTGTATGGTTCATTCCCAGGCAATGTTTTAGTTGTGATTCGGAGCAATTGCGTTGCTTTGTCCAGCATAATTGCAAAGTCTTGACGACTAATCTTTGCATGAGGCTGGAATAGGCCATTACCAGTTCCTTTAATTAGACCAGCTTCAAAGGCAGCGGAGACATCTGCTGCAAACCAGTCTGTTGAATTTACATCTGTAAATGACGTCTCACCTGATCCGCTGAGACCTAACGCTCTCACCAATATTGCTGTAAACTCGGCACGAGTAATGGACTGCTTTGGCGAGAAGGTAGTTGCTGTTGTGCCGTTTAATAAAAATTTGTTTGCTAGTTTCTCTATTTCATTACTTGCCCAAGAGTGAGACAAGTCAGTGAAATTAACGGTTCTTGTTATGGCCGTATATTCAGAGAATCCAGGTCTGCTGACGATGACAGTCCATGTAAGATCATCCACACGTACGAACTTGGAAGGAGCGGCTGCTACCTTACCATTTGTATGGAATAGTACCCCTGCTGATGAAAGATCCTCTGTAGATTTGACTGTAAATGCGCGTTTAATCAATGTTCCATCCGTTTTTACTGGCTGTTCTCCCGATTCAGTTATATATATAGCCTCGAACTGAACAGGCACGCCATGTAGTTTGGATGATGGGTCTTGGTTGTCAAACAAAGCGCTCTTAGTTGCTGCAGCTCCAATGATAACATGTAACGCTGCTCCCTTTGGTGCATTTTTCAACAATTCAGTCGGTAGAGAAATGGAAGCTTCCCCCGTGTTGAAAATAATAGAGGAACCTGATGCTGCCGTTGCAAGTGCCTCAACTTGTTCTTCTGATAATTCCAGCTTAGACTGCTGCCCTTCGCCAGGTGATGAGCTTACAATTACAGCTACCGATGAATTTGGTAGTATAATCGATTTCAAATCATTTGTGTTCACGGTGACTTTTACAGTATTACCGTTTGTTTGTGCTTCTGTTTTAATAGGTTTTTGTGCTTGACCTTGATCAACAACTGCCTTAAGAGCAGGTGTATCTCCAGTTGGTTGTGGCGAAGGTGCAGGCGCTGATGGTACAGACACTGATGGTCCAGTAGGATTTGTAGGTGTTACTACAGGATAACTAACATGGAAAGACGCATAAGAATAAGCAACCTTGTTGAGCTGACCTGTAGCTTGAGTTATGTTGTAAGCTACTGTCTCGACACTATAGGTTCCTTCAGCCAATGTTTTCTTAACACTTTCACCTGACTCATTTACTACGAAATACTGGCCGTTCAATAGTCCTCTGATTTCAAAAGTGTCTGTGTCTAATGGAAGTTGGTTACTATTTTCATAGCCTCCAAGTACACCTAAATATTTATCATTTCGATCATAAACCAAAAATGCGAGCCCTGTAGCCTGTTTCTCCACTGGTATGGGCTTATTATATGTTACGGTCAACGTCCCAGTATCATTTACACCATCACCGTTGGGTGTAATTTTATTTGGTGCTATTTTTGAGTCTTGTAATATGAAATCGGACGCGGGAGCTTCTGTGCCTACATGTACGACAAATGGCAGTTGAAGTGTTGGATGTCCTGGGCTTTCAAGTAACACTTCTCCCTCGTATACTCCTGGTTGTGCAGTTGCCTTCGGTGCCAGTTCAAGTGTGAAAGAATGAGCAGACTTGGCGGAAGCTGTCAATTTCCGATTAGCATCAAGTCCTGATAAAGCAACTTCTATTTGAGAAACATCAGGAGTTTCAATTGGATTAAGCGGGTCTGATGTCACGTTAGCTTGCAGGTTAATTTTTGCTGAATAGGTAACTTCATAGTCAGAAATGTTTTTTAATTGTAGTGCAACGCTCTTAGCAGTATCTCCTGGTGCCATCAGACCAAAGCTGAAATTGCTGCCAAAATAATTAATGGTACGATCATTTAATTCAATATCTTGTATGACAATGTTTTCTACTGTTTGCAGCAAGGCAGGCGTTTTAAGTGCATTAGTTATATTTGTGCGGCCAGATCCTTGCGAATAAACATCGTAAAGCGTACCGTTTGCATTGTAGATATCTACCGCTGTATTTGCTAATGCTGCTCTAATATCAAAGGGGGACCAATCTGGATACTTCTGTTGCAGCAATAGTGCCAAGCCGCTTACATGAGGTGCAGCCATACTCGTACCATTTTTTCGACCATATGCAGTAGCGTAAGCTTCTGTTTGATTAAAGCCGGATATACTTGACATAATCGCAACACCTGGTGCAGTTACATCCGGTTTAATTAAATAACGTCCGTCCATAGTAGGACCTCTGGAGCTGAACGTCCCCATATCCTCGGTATAATGTTTTGCAACGGCATATTCGGTTGCGAACGTTAAGGTGAAAGGTTGATTTGGCTGAGCAGTTATTTCCCTAATCAGCTTGCGGCCTTCGTCTCCACGCATATCTAATATAGGAATTCCGCCAATAGAATCTCCAAGGTAGACATTGAAGTGATCGTCTCGACCAGCGATGGTTTCAGACAAGTCGGGTACATCAATATTGTTTTCCTTTTTTGCATTTCCGTTGAAAATGATGATTGCTTTTGCTTTATTCAAACGAGCGTACTGTTCTTTTTGTACAAATGGAAGTATCCCTCTAGATACAATGACGATTTTTCCTTCCACGTTTAAACCTTCATAATCAGATTCACGTCCTAAACCTGCATAAACGACCTCGTGTGCAGCTGTTCCGAAGATAGTTTGAAAATCGTCTTTTCCAGTCCCGAAACCTTCGATTAAAAATGGGTATGGACCCAAGTTAGGGAGCGATACATTAGCGCTTGCTTGGTAGACGCTTGTAGCTACAGAAGTAGCACCTACCGTAATGGCTAGCTGCGCATTGCTAGGCGTCCCGATTGAGTAGTAGTAAGGCTCACCAGGTTCATCGGCGGCATTGCCGCTTGAGACAACAACAACCGTACCACCTAGAACCGCATTGTTTATTGCAATTGCTTCTAACGAATGAGGGTTCTTATTTAAGGCGGAACCAAGCGATAAGTTCAAAACATCCATCCCATCTTTGACCGCTCGTTCGATACCCTCAAGGATTTGTGCGGAGTTGCCTGTTACTCTATTCAGTTCGTCCCGTCCTAGCACTTTATAGGCATAAAGATCGGATTCATAGGCAACACCTTTTTGTACAATTTCTGAAGTCTTATTTTGTGATCGTCCGACTATTGTACCTGCAACATGCGTACCGTGGTCAGTACCTACAAATGCTATATTTGGAATAGGGAAGTCTTCGTAGGGATCGTCATCATTAGATATTGAATCATAACCGCCTTTATAAGCATTCTTTAGGTCAGGATGAATATAGTCGACTCCAGTATCTAGCACACCGATTTTTAGTCCTTTGCCTGTAAGACCTTGTGCCCATGCGTCGGGAGCACCAATTAAATCTAATGGAGCGCTGTCATAAATAGGTGTGTTGTTGTTATCAGCTACTGGCTCTGGGGCTAAGTAATAGTTGCGATTTTCAACGATGGCAGTGACTCCTGGAACTTTAGCTAATTGAGGTATTTGATTAGCCGGAATTGCAATTTCTGCACCGTTAAGTACCGTGTTGAACCAACGCTTTACTTCTAATTGAATATTTCGTTTGAGGGCTTCACCAAGCACTGACTGCTGATTAGCATATAAACTTTTTTGTGAGGCAATCTCGTCAGCGGCGTATAAACCTTGACTAGCTGCATACTGACCTACTACAAGCGGCTCACCGGTTAGTTGTACAAGAACATGAATGATTTTACTAGAAGAGGTGTCAATAGAAGGTGAAATAATAGAGGAGTTTAGTTTGTGTTCAGCCTGTCCAATTGATTTTTTGAATTCAAAAAGGGGTGGCGGCGGTGCATTTGTTACAGTCACTGCTGCTGAAGCAGCCGGTTGCCATAGGCTAACCGCTAACGCTGCTGTCAGTGAAAGCACCATTGTTTTGGAGATGCGAGTAATTTTCAAATAAATTTCCCTCATTTCATTTGATAGTTTTGTATAAAAGAGTTGAAAACGTCTATATTCTACCATCTAATCACTTATAAATACAATGAGTTTACTAGGGAATGAAAGAAAAAAATATGATTAAAATAGCCCAAGCTTTGCAGAGCTAAATTGCTCATATACCGAATAGATGCTGAATTGGAACAGCTTGAATTAGTAGCGCTATAAAGAAATATATAGAGTTGCGCTAGCTAAGTATTATTTGTATTATAATAAATAATACTTAGATAAAAGTGAAGTTTTCCTTAGAAGGAGAGGTATTATGGTTATCTCATTGCAACTAGATAGCGAAACACCATTATATGAACAGCTACGTAATCAGATTATTATCGGTATCGCAACTGGTGAGTTAGCATCACAAGAAAAGCTCCCAACCGTTCGGCAACTAGCTGAAGATTTGGGCATCAATATGATGACTGTCAACAAAGCTTATTCACTTTTGAAGCAAGAAGGTTACATCGTAATTGATAGACGGCACGGGGCTAAAGTTGGTACGCGCGCGTTTGGTAGTGAAAGTACTGCCCTATCCCGGCAGTTAGAGAAGCAAATGCAATTGATTATTGCAGAGGCCACAATACAAGGAATGGATGAATCTCGTTTTCATACGTTATGTTCGAGAATTTTCGCCACAATGACCTATCAGCAAACCTAACTTTTATGAAAAAAGGTGATTCTTATGCTAACAGTGATTGTTTTAATCGTAGCCCTCATTAGTTTTATGACAATGGTGTTTACTTATAAGCCGCAAGCTAAATATAAAAATGGCATGTTGTTTGCTGTAACCTTGCCAGATGATGTGATCGTTCATCCACAGATTCTGAAGATTCAGGATCAATTTAATAAACAATTTACAAGTATAAGCGTGTGGTTGGTCGTTAGTCTCATACCACTGATACTCCTTCACTATTTAACACCTTATCAGGTTATATATTTCCTATTATGGATGTTCGTATTTTTTATCGTAATGGTTATTCCATTCCGCAAGGCATTTCGCGAAACACTTCATTTAAAACGTGAAAATGAATGGTTTGTCGGAAAAAAGAGTGTTATTCAAAGTGATTTACGTGTTGCACGGTTAAAAAATCAGCGCTCAGCACCGTTATGGTTATTTATAATTCCACTTGCGATGGGAATTGGAAATGTACTGTACGTTAGAGGTAAAGAGATTGAGTTGCTAGGACTTATATCTGGTGGTCTTGTGCTGACTATTTTATTTTTCTTTATCTCGCTCTTTATGCGGAGAACAAAAGCTAAAGTATATAGTATGAACAGTGAAGTGAATGTTAGTTTAAACCAAGCGAGGCGGAGATCCATTTCGTACATGTGGTTAATTATTGCTATCGTTGAGAATATTCATTTCCTACTTATTTACTTATTATTAAACAATGAAAATGCGAGCATGGATGGTGTATGGATTGCGATTATATCATTGTTTGCTGTTATACCTGTCGGTATAATTGTTGCTGTTTATCGCAAAATTAATGCGTTAGAGAAAGAAGTATTAGAGCAGGATGGTAAAGTTATTTATTCAGATGATGATGAATATTGGGCTAATGGCTTCACTTACCATAATCCAAATGATAAAAGTTTATTTGTAACGAAGCGAATTGGTATAGGTGAAACGATAAATACAGCAACTTTATTCGGAAAAATATTTGTAGGAGGAGTGTTCGGTGTAGCTGTTGCCGTTATTGTCGGCGTTTCGTTTATGCTGCTCCGTTCAGATATGACTTCGCCAGTCTTAACAGTCACAGCGGATCACAAAGTGGTAATTAATTATCCGATGTACTCGTTCGACTTTCATATTGCTGACATCGAGCAATTAACGCTTGTTGATGAGGTACCGGAAGGGAGAAAGACGAATGGGGAAGCTATGGCGAAATATTCCCGAGGGCAGTTTCGTTTGAAAGAGTTAGGCAATTCAAGGTTGTATATTTTCAAAAACAACCCTCCATATATTCGTATCAAACTAAAGGATAGTTACATTTTCTATAATGAAAAGAACCCGCTTTTCACAAAACAGTTGTTCGAGCATCTAAAAAATCAAGTACAAGCTGATTGAATGCTAGCGGCTCCTCAACAAATGGGAGGTGGCTGCAGCTTTGCATCATTATTTTCGATGATAACGGTAAGTTATGGCACAAAACTTCGGCAATCCATACGTTGTACGGATGTTCTTGATCAGATATGATGACTAGCGTTGGGATATGGATTTCTCCTAATCTTTTTATAGCATAAGGCTTATTGACTATAGAGAGATTAGGAGGAAATCTGCAAAAATTGTTCAGGTTTCTAACATTGTTCAGAACGAAGTTCCGTGCATGCATATTGCTGGATGATGGAAAATAGTAAGCCCAATAGCTGTTTTGAATAATAAACATTTAAAAGTCGAATTCAAAGGTTGTAAAGTTATCCACCTGTGGATATAAACGTTCATAGAGGGTTTGATGTTAGTAGTAACACTCTTTAGGTGAATATGTGCATAACAATCGGCTATTTCTATATACTTGTTGGGTTAGTATCCACATTCCCTGCACAGAAGTCTAATAACTGCTTCGCTCATTTATCCCTATTACATCAGCTACTTTCTGTTCTCGAATAGGCCATAACAAACGACTTAATAAAAGTCCTAACAATCCGAGGACGGAAGTTATTATTCCGATGATGACAAAGGATTGACCTGCGCCAACAGAACGGATGAGTAGTCCACCTGTAAGCGGTGCAACAAGCATAATAAAGCTAACAATCGTATTTTGTATGCCGAATATTCGTCCAGTCATGTGGGAAGGAGTATCTTGTTGCAGTGTATAGTTATGTGTGACCATGTAGAGACCGTTCCCAACTCCGATCAAAAAACCAAAACAAAGCAATAAGCTGAGTTCGATGCCAGGTTTAGAGCTACCCAGTAGTAAGATGCCTACACCAATAAAAATATATCCTCCACCAAATCCCCAACCGCTATTTATAGTAGTAAGTCGGTTCAAAAATAAGATGACGATTACTGCTCCTACACCAATCGCAGATACAAACCAACCAAGTAATGACTCATTGGAAGGATTGATATCTCGTAATACAGTCGAAAATTGATAGTCGATCATTAAGATAGAGAGCAGACCAAAGGAACCGTATACCAACGTGTGAAGTACTCTTTTGGCATGTAACATAAATCGCCAGCCGTCTCTCCACTCCTCCCAAAAGGAACGATGTAGGTTCTCCTGTTCACCCTCATCATCAACGTTCTCTTCTCTCATGGAACGTAACGGCCAAAGTAGCATAGCTGATATTAATCTCGTAATGGCATTTACAATGATGCACAGCTGCGGGGACATTATTACTAAAGCAAATGCACCAAGCAGCGGACCTGCAACTTTAGAGGATTGGTTCACAAGACCGTTAAGCGATGTTGCTTGGAGCAGTAAATGTGATGGAACTACTTGTTTGGTTAGAGCTTGCTGAGCCGGAACATGAAAGACACTCATAGCTGAACGAAGAGCAAGCAGTGGCAACAGCCAAGCCATATGAGATACCATTAACACGCATAATGTTAATGCTGCTGTACCTACATCACAGATCATCATGATACGTGCCTTCTGAACGCGATCCACTATTGTACCTGCAACAGATCCGAGCAATAGTCCTGGCAAAGCCATGACGACTGGTATTAAGGCAATCATTAGAGGATCTGCTCCCCAACGATAAGCGACTAACACTTGAATGGCTAACATATCAAACCAATCTCCAAATGTTGCGAGAGAATAGGAGGAGAAGATGAGTCTGAACTTACGGTTCGAAAGTAGTGCAAAGCGAGTTTTTGTTTCCATTGATTATTCCTCCGTCTTTGTGTAGATGGAATAATCATATCGGTACAATGTCAGAGGAATATCAGACGGATAGCAATGTGCTTTCTATAAGGTGCTCAAGCTCTTTTTTATGTGTTGTTAGCCTGTATTGTTTGTCCAAAGACTCAAACATCGTTTTAAACTTATTAAGAAGAACAGCGTCTTGCACATGTTGTTCCACATAAACAATAATCTGTTGTATGGAGATTACCAGTTGAGGGGTGTGTAAGGACATTTTTAATACTTCTATCCCTTCATCCAGTAAAATGATAGCATCTTCTCTCTTCCCACAAGACAGCAGCCATAGTCCTTTAACGATCTGATAACGTCCAACTTCTCGCAAATAAGGAGAAGACTGAAGCATTTCTTCTAGTCCGACTAAACGCTTTTCTACCTCTGAAAATTGACCAGCCAATAGAAGTACGTATACTTCCATAATTTCTATAGGTATGATAAAGCCTACTAATTGTTGTTCGTTAACGGTTTTCCTTGTATGTTTAAATTGTTTAATTGCATCAATTTCTCTTCCCGCATCTGCATATACTTCCATAATATTAAGGACAGTCATCTCTCGGTGTTGCTCGGACGAAAGCAGATTTGTTTTTAATGCTCTTTCACAGAAATCCAGTGTTCGTACCGCATCGGAGGTAGTTAATCTATGTAATATCAACATCCAATAAAATCGTTCCTGCATTGGAATATCACTTGAGTGAATAAACCACGAAATATCTCCTTGAATGAAGTGAATGTACATGAGGTAATAAGGATTGAGTTCAAAACCGAGTACATCTTGCTGAGTAGCTAATGCGATCATTGATTTACCTTGACCAAATCGGTGATACTTTTTGAATAGGTTTACGATAGTTTCCTTCATGTCGTTATCATTCATTGAAGGATTTTTAAATTGTTTTGGTTCTTGGATAGTAAGACTATACCCATATCCCCGTATGGTATGGATTTCAATAGACTCCCAATGCTTCAGCTTTTTCCGTAGTCTATAGATATGGTCATCAACGGTACGGTCCACAGGATATTCAAGCGGCCATACATGATCAAGTAGTTGTCCCCTTGTGAAGGTTCGATTACGATTTTCGAATAAAAATTGCAGCAATGCAAATTCTTTAGCTAATAACTCCTGACGATCCGAGCCATGGGTAACGGTATAATTAGTAGTATTAAATAATAGCTCCAACATCGTCCTTCTTCCTTCCGTCTCTAGTTAATATTAGAATAACATATATACTTGGGCCTATTAAGGTAACTTTGAAAGGATGAATAAAGATGATCCATTATCAGAATGAACACGTAACCGTGTTCCAAAGTGAACTATTTCAAACGACATCGACGGTCATTCAAACGAATGATATCTTACTTATTGTAGATCCTAACTGGCTTTCGGGTGAGGTAGAGGCGATCAAACAATATGTTAATGCGATAAAAGCGGAACGGGATACATATCTACTATTTACGCATGGAGATTTTGACCATATTATCGGCTATCGAGCATTTCCGGATGCAAAAGTAATTGGCAGTTCGGGACTGCATCATCATTCAGAGAAAGAGCAGAAGCTTGAAATGATTCGAGAGTTCGATGCCAAAAATTATATACATAGAAATTATCCGATTGAATTTCCGAGATTGGATATCGTCATTCATGAGGACGGTCAGCAGCTACGGGTAGGTGACACGAGTATAACTTTTTATTTGGCGCCGGGGCATACAGCAGATGGGTTAATAACTGTAGTTGAACCGTTTGGCATAATGATTGCAGGTGATTATTTATCGAATTTTGAGCTGCCTTTTATATATGACAGTGCGAGGGCTTATATACAAACTTTGGAGAAGACAGAGGGGATTTTCGCTGATCACTCCATTAACTTACTCATACCAGGTCATGGACAAGCAACTGACGATTCATTAGAGATGAACAGGCGACTAGACATGGCAACGGATTATTTAAACCGACTGATCGAAGCTGTTCGTTCTAATGGTGATGCCGTGCTCGAAGCACTCTATACGGAACATGCTTTTTTATCTCCTTTTACGGAGTATTGTCACAAAGAAAATATACGGATCATTAGAAGTGAATTCTTATAAAAAAGGTAAGCGATAGTACTGTGAGTAGAGTTAATGTTAACTCTTCTAATAGAACTATCGCTTTTTTTCACCTAATTTCCTCTGGGTGAGTATCCTGTAGTTACTACTGCTTTAGTAAAACGGGGGAATGAACATGGGATACTATATTACTGTCGAACCAGGCGTAAACATATTTGTAGAGGATATCAATCCTAAAGGGAACAAAACCATTTTGTTTATACATGGTTGGCCTTTAAGTCATAAACAGTTCGAATATCAGTTTAATGTACTTCCAGCAATGGGCTTTCGTTGTATTGGCATTGATTGGAGAGGATTCGGTAATTCCGATAAACCATACACCGGTTACAATTTAGACAGGATGGCAGATGATATTCGAGCAGTAGTCGGTGCGCTTCAGCTAAATAATGTCACATTAGCGGGTCACTCGACAGGCGGGATGATCTCCATACGGTATATGGCTCGGCATCAAGGTCATGGGGTCTCAAAGTTAGTATTAATAGATGCCGCATCTCCAATTGGCGTTACAGCAGAAGTAGCAGAACAGTTTATTACAGGAACTCTTAATGATCGTCCCAAAATGCTGCAAGATGTAACGAATATTTTTTTCTTTCAGCATATAACCGGTCCTTTCGCAGACTGGTTCCTACAGATGGGCTTACAAGCAGCAAGCTGGGCAACTGCTTCAATTATGGCCATGCTAAGAGATGAGAATGTATACGATGATCTTGGCAAAATCATTGTACCTACATTAATCATTCATGGCATTCATGATAAGGTTGTCCCTTTTGCACGAGGGGAGGAAACACATAAGTTAATAAAAGGCTCTCAGCTTGTTCCGTTTCAATATAGCGGTCATGGTGCATTTTGGGAGGAAAGAGATAGATTTAATAAGGTGTTGGTACAATTTATAGGGTAATCTTTATCTTCTTCTGATGGTGGGGATTTATCAAGAATAGATAGAGCTATCTAAAGTGTCTGAACAATCAATTGCGTCGTGATTGGCGTAAGGGTAGATTCGACGCTTTTTTTTGCATGCTTAATTATTAATGGCGATAATAGTTTTTGTTTCAATAATAGTACTCTCATTGTAAAATGTAAGGTAATGGCAGGTGTCTGTACAAAGCGCTTAGACTATGTATAGAGAATTTTATTAAACAGTAGAAGTAACGGATAGAGTTAGTATGATTTGGAGGTGCTGTCGTGGATACAAGACAATGGATGTCGATACTGCTATGCTTCGCGACGGCAATTATGTTGTTTGTAGCTTTTCTGTCTTATAGGAAACGTCATCTACAGGTAGCAAGAACGATGATATATATGATGCTAACCGCATCTTTTTATGCATGTGGTTATGTGTTTGAAATTTTGAGCGGCAGCTTAATAGGTGTAAAGTTGTCGCTACACATTGAATATTTGGGTATTCCTTTCGTATCTGCTTTCTGGCTGTTGCTGGTCATTCAATTTACGGGTCTTGCACCTCAGTATAGAAAAAGGATAATAGCATTACTATTCTTTATTCCTACAGTAACTTTTTTCCTCCATCTCACCAATGACTGGCATCATCTTATTTACAAGGAATATGTGCTAAATCCCAACGCTACCATTCCACTGTACAACACCATAAAAGGACCGTGGTATTCGGTTCATGCGGTTTACAATTACACTATTTTGTTGCTCGGGATCTTGTTATTTATCCCAATGTACTTACGAGCATTGCCTATTGTACGTAAGCAGATCGTTATTCTTATTTTGGGCGCG
The DNA here is from genome assembly GCF_016019935.1 of Paenibacillus sp. GSMTC-2017. Lineage (GTDB taxonomy): Bacteria > Bacillota > Bacilli > Paenibacillales > Paenibacillaceae > Pristimantibacillus. The sequence continues at coordinate 28,734 of NZ_JAECMT010000011.1, read as the reverse complement.
GCTGCTCCCATGTTGTTCAATATTGGTTATATGTTTAGCAAAGTGATCGACTTTACAACATTTGGATTTGCAGTTTCGGGAGTTGTATATGCTTGGGGTATTTTTAGGTTTAGGTTGCTTCGATTAGCACCTCTCGCCCATGCAAAAATGTATGATACAATTCGTGACGGTGTTGTACTGCTGGATTACGAGAATCAGATTGTAAGTCACAATCGTGCTGCTGAAGAAGTCTTCCCAGAGCTTGCTCAAACAAAAAGTTTTCCTGCGTCCTTTAAAGAAGTGATGAATGATTGTCCAGATTTACTCGCGAGAATTATAGTAACGAAATTTCAGGATGAACGGTTCTCGTTCCAACGCATACTGGACGATAGGCGCAGATATTATATGTGTAGCTTGACTTATATTTATGATACGGGAACGACCCCTATAGGTAAAATGTTGATGTTAGGCGATGTAACGGAGCTAAAGGAGAATGAAGAGAGGCTGCGTGAGAAGTCGGAGCGACTGACCCAGTTAAATGCTTTTAAGGACAAGCTGTTTACCGTTATGACACATGATATTCGAGATCCGATTGCGCTACTCGTTAGTTTGACGGAACTGCTAGGTGAAGAACCAACTGATAGCGATTTGGGGAATGTAGAAGTGTTTCAGGAAATTAGGCGACAAGTTCGTGGCACATTCCATCTTATCGATAATTTGTTAGATTGGTATCGCAGTCAGAATGGGGAAGTAGCGTTTCGCCCACAATCGTGGAACTTGCAACAAGTTGTGGAACAGGCTCTTTTGCAAGCTAGTGCAAGAGCTGGGATGAAAAATATCGTAGTAGAGGGGCTTATTGACGAAAGGTTGACTGTACAGGCAGATAAAGAAATGCTCGATCTTATTTTCCGCAACTTGTTGTCTAATGCGATTAAATACACTCCTGTCGGTGGGGAAATCAATATTAGGGCTTCTATTGAGGGAGATCTAGTAACAGTGTTCGTTAGCGACAATGGGAGCGGGATTGATGAGGAGACGGCGCAGCTACTTCGTCACGATGAGATGTATTTTAAAGAGCCAGCATTCGCGAGCAGAGATGATGGTGGCGAAATGAGATTTGGCTTAGTGCTCACACGCGAATTTCTTCGTATGCATGGAGGCAGTCTCCGCTTTGAGAGCTTAACTGGTCAAGGAACAACATTTTTATTTACGCTTCGGGGCTCTATTGGTGGTCTTGGAATAAATGAAAGTGAAGGAACGGTGGTGAGAAAAGTTGAAAGTTATATTGGTTGACGATGAACCTGTCATGCATTTAATTATGAGGAAAATGTTATCAAAGTATCCGAGCATGCAAGTAATGGGGGAGTTTGTAGATACACATGCAGCGACTGCCTTCCTTAACGAAAATGTGGATATCGATTTGGCATTTGTAGATATCTCAATGCCGGGAGACAGCGGACTTACTTTCGCTGCTAAGCTGGACAAGGAGAACAGTAAGACACAGATCGTATTCGTCACTTCGCATAAGGATTATGCATTGGAAGCTTTCGAATTATCTGTTCTAGATTACTTAGTGAAGCCAGTAACGCAAGAAAGACTCGAACGGACGATTTATCGTGTGCTTGAAAGCGGGAGAGTAGGTCAGCCGTCACTTAAGGATGTTGCCGCAACTAGCACTGTTAATGTTGCGACCTTAGGCGACTTTTTTGTCTGGAATGAGACGGGGCGTGTGAAGTGGATCTCTAGCAAGTGCGCGGAGCTCTTTGCATACTTGTTGCTAAACGAGGGCAGAAGAATTTCTCGTTCTCGGCTCGTTGTAGACATTTTCGCAGGAATGACGAATGTAAATGCAGAAAAATATTTAAACACAACCGTTTACCAGCTACGTAAATCGCTTGAGCCTATCGGACTAAGAGAATTCATTCAATCGGAGAATGACGGATACGTACTGGAACTGAATGATGCAGTTATAGACTTTGAGCAGTTCGAACGCCAAGTAAGTAATCTGGGGATTATAAACAGCGTAAACGTGGAAGAAGCTTTAAAGATTGAGCGGCTTTATACTGGCGATTTGTTTGGGAGTAAAGCATACGTATGGGCGATTCATGAAACAGATCGACTTGCGGAGATGTACACTACTTTTGTCAAAAATGTAGTGAAGACGCTCCTTGAGTATGGCAACACGAGCACCGCATCAAAACTGTTGTCGAAGTTGCATGTTCGTAATCCGCTGGATGAATCAGTTGTGGAGCTATTGATGAAGAAGCTGGGGCAAGATGGGGATAAAAAGGGATTGACCGCTCAATACACGGACTATGTGAAGCTCTTAAAGAAAGAACTAGGCATTCGCCCATCGAAAGAGTTGCTTCTATTATATGATTCTCTTATTAGCGGATTAACGGAAAGTGGCAAATAGTTTATTTGTCACATTGGTTGCAGAAAGAGGAGGTCAAACTTTTTATTTTCGGATAGTGAATAAGTAACCAGGGAGTGAGTGTTATGGATGCACACTACACGATCGCAAAAGTTGTTGATAGTCTAAAGCAAATTAATGGAGTAAATGCTCTGGTTCTTGGCGGTTCAAGAGCAAGAGGAACTGAAAATCCCCTCTCAGATATTGATATTGGAATCTATTATGATTCCGATAAAGGACTGGATATAGATGGGCTTCGTCGTATTACCGCAATTTTGGATGATGATCAAAGAGAAGACATAGTGACGGACACCGGTAGCTGGGGACCTTGGATTAATGGCGGAGGTTGGCTCAAAGTTAATCAACTACCGGTCGATTTGTTGTATCGCGATCAAAATAAAGTACTGGCGATAATAGATCAATCCCTGAGAGGTGAGATCACAATCGATTATCAACCAGGGCATCCACATGGATTTATAAATTCGATTTATTTCGCTGAGCTTGCTTTATGCAAAGTATTGTGGGACCCGTTAGGGCTTGTTAAAAAATTGAAGGGCAGAGCACTTCCATACCCACCAGTGTTTCAAAAAGCGATCATTAATAAGTTTTTATGGGAAGCCACATTCTCTCTCCAAAATGGGGGAAAAGGTATCTATAAAACGGATTTATCCTATATCGCTGGTTGTTGTTTCAGAGCAGTATCTTGTTTGAATCAAGTTTTGTTTGCTCTTAATGAAACGTACTGGATGAACGAAAAGGGCGCTTATGCTATTGTCGATTCATTTGTTTTGTCGCCATCAAAATATGCGAATAGAATTAATCATATATTTGCTTTAGTTGCAGAAGATCAATCGGAGTTGGAGAAGGCTTTAGACATGTTGCGTGATCTTATTTCTGAAACAGATCAGCTCGTGCGGTCCAAAGTATCTCTGAACTGACCAGAAATTACGATAGAAAAGAGTTTAACCCCGACCAATTATGGTCGGGGTATTTTTTATGAGATGTAGAGGTCTTATTCAGTCATTATCTTAGATTCTGACATTTGTCATAATGACTATAGCGGAGGATGAAACACATGAAAAAAGCGATAGAGTGTATCAATCTAGTAAAACTTTGGCGATTACCGCGCCGTTGATCATATGAACTTAAGCTTTAAACAAGGCAAAATATCTGCACTGCTAGGACCGAATGGCGCAGGTAAAACGACAACAATTTCTATGATGCTTGGGCTTATGAAGCCAACATCAGGTGAAGTTCGAATGCTCGGATCACAAGCTGGGGTTGCACAAATGGTTATTCACTTAATCGTAATCGTCGTCATTTTTCTAACGGCAGCTCTTGCACATGATATCGAACTTACAGCTGTACAATGGATTTCTTGCGGAATGTGGTTATGGCTTGGAAGTATTCCAATGCTTGGTCTAGGTGCACTGCTTGGAACACTGAAAAACGCGAATACATCGATTGCCATTGGTAATGTGCTTCAAATGGGTCTTGCGATTGTAGGCGGACTATGGATGCCGCTTCAAAACCTTCCGACATGGATGCAATCGATTGGTCAGTGGCTTCCATCACATAGTTATGCGAGTGGAGCATGGAATATGGTTGCTGGACATATGCCTGGTATGTCGAATTTCATAATATTGGCAGGATATGGTCTCCTGTTTATGGTACTATCTGTTTATATCTTCAATCGACGGGAAGCGGTGTAAATGGATCAACAAAAATGGCGTTTATTTCCGAAATCAGAAGGAGTCGCACCATACTTTTTGCTAACAAATCTAGTAATTCCGATATATTTCTTAGTTCAACAGCCACCTAATTTTCGGTGGCTTGGTTTCGTTCTACTAGCTTTATTTGCTGTACTATTTCGTCAATATTATTTTATTAACAAGTGGGGTCCGCATATTCTAATTACTCAAGTAGGAGTGCTCCTGTGCTTAGCGGCACTGTTTCATCCGATGTTCGCATTTCTAGGTTTCATGGTAGCTGGGCCACTTGCGAAACAAAAACTTCCAATCGTACTCTCTACGTCTATCGGATTTGGAATAGGGATGGCAGTTATAGCAGTTCCATACATAGGCAATGCTGGTCCTCAGCTCTGGATTGGCTTATTGATACCGGTATTTGGACTTTGTGTAATGCCATATATTATTCGCGCCGCAATCAAAGTTCAGCAACGGAATGCACAAATGCGAGCAGATACGGCAGAGCGAATGGCACAGCAGGAAGAGCGACAGCGTATAGCACGGGAGTTGCACGATACTTTAGGACATACATTATCTTTAATCGCGTTAAAGGGGGAAGTTGTAGAGAAGCTGGTCGTACGTAATCCTGATAGAGCGATACTAGAAGCTCGCGAAATACGCGAGACTGCACGATCAGCGCTAAAACAGATGCGTGAATTGGTGACAGAGATGAAGTTTGCCTATTTTGTAGATGAATATCATCATGCGCTTTCACTTTGTTCGGCCGCCGATATGTCGTTAAAGTTATTCTATCAATCGGTTAGTACTCAGAAGCCAGTCGAATGTATAGAACGGGGAGTAATTGCTAACATCGCTTTGCCTTTAAATGCGCTACAGGAGACGATTATGGCGATGTGTTTCCGCGAAACTGTAACAAATGTTGTTCGTCATAGCGGGGCAAAAAACTGTAAGATTTTATTGGAGATTCAAGAGGGAGAAATCCGAGTAACGGTAAGTGATGATGGTGTTGGTGTGGATACGGATCGTATGTATACGAGCAGCAATGGAATGGCGGGGTTACGCCAGCGACTTATTTTGATAGATGGTAGAATATCTCTAACTTCAGCAATCGGCAAGGGAACCGATGTAACGATACATATTCCAAGAGTCATAAGAAATGAGAAGGTAGGGACAGCATAGATGATTTCAGTCATATTGGGAGAAGATCAGAAACTATTACGCGGGGCATTAGCAACGTTACTATCTTTAGAGGATGATATTGAGGTAGTCGGTCAAGCGGAGAATGGGGAAGAAGCAATCGCATTAATACAGCAGGTTAAGCCAGATATTGCAGTACTGGATATTGAAATGCCGCTAAAAACGGGATTGGATGTTGCTGAAGCTATTCATACTGCCGGAATAGAGTGTCGTGTCATTATATTAACGACGTTTGCACGTCCTGGTTATTTTCAGCGGGCGATGGGAGCGGGCGTTTATGGTTATTTGCTAAAAGATACTGGAGCCGATGAATTGTCTGATGCGATTCGTAGAGTCTATCAAGGAAAACGAGCGATCAACGCGGAATTATCGTTAGCTGTATGGGAAGATCCATGTCCACTATCACCTCGTGAGAAAGATGTATTGCGGCTAGCTGCTCAAGGCTTAACGCTTCAAGAGATTGGAGCTCAGCTATTCCTATCCTACGGAACAGTTCGCAACTATATGTCGGAAGCGATTAGCAAGCTGGGTGCGAATACGAGAATTGAAGCGATAGAGATGGCGCGTAGTAAGGGATGGTTGGATTGAAGGAGGCCTTCGCGAAAGCGAAGGTTTTTATCTGAAACATAGGTCAATCCTCAGATGGGGGCAATTTATTAACTGATATGCCATCTCCGGCATGGAAGAACCCGACCTCGAGAGGTCGGTTATTTTCAATTTTTGTGATCGTTTAGACTCCTCCTGCAGCTATTAAGCCACCTTCAATTTTCAGTGTATGAACGACACCGTTCATTTCGAAAGGGGGTACATTTCGTCCATATGTTTTAATACCGCCATAGATATGAACCTCTCCTATGCCTCCACCTGATTTGATGCTTAACCCAATTGCCGAGAGATTTTCTATAACGCCTTGAACGAGCGACTGACCAATACTACCAAACGTTTCAATCCCACGACGAACAATTAGACGACCAACGGGTTGGCTGATTTGGACACCCACGGCACCATTCCCGTGAGTAGTAATTCGGTCAAACTCCGCATATTGTATTGTCCCAACATAAACATTAAAGCCTCGAGCTCCTTGTCCGAATGTCTCAATGGGTGAATAGATTCTCAGATCGTTGACGATGCCAAAATTCACGAAACCAATACTACTCGGACCGAACGAAGTAATCTTTTCCTCTGCAATCCATTGTTTAACATAGCCCCAATTATCGAGAACCATGTCGTTCACACCGTGTGTTACGACAGGACCGCGATTACGTACAAGGTCAACATAAGCATTGTATCCCGTAAAGACCCCGCCAGTGATCTGGTCAGCTGTTCCTGGTGGTATTTTTCCATCGTTATAAACAGCGTTTGTTTCAAGGCGTTGTACTACGAGATGTCCCCCCTTAGCCCCTGCACCACTTACAAAAATGGCGCTTCCTAAAATGGGTGCACCATTTCGGCCGGCCGAAATGCCGCGTAAATCAGCACTAATGATAACGTCTTCTTCGGGCTGCATATTCCAAAGTGTGAATGCACCTTGAGTTACACTAACCCCGAATCCTTTTGGTCGAATCTGTTGACTGCGAGTGTCCGCGGATACGATATCAAGTCCATTTACTTCAATATGGCCGCCTCGTACTTTGTTAAACGCTAGAATCTGAACTTGACCAACAGCAGTCACTCCGTAAAGTCCGATTCGGCCCAAATGTTCTATGTCTGGATCATTAAAGAGAACCCTCTTATCCTGGGAAGCAACAAGTTGGATGTTATGAATTTCATTGTCTGATGATATCTGAAGACCATCAGTTCCATTGGAAAATATAATTATAGCGTGCCTATTTTCACCTCGAAGGGATTGCCCACGGGATAATTGGATGGTTGGAGCGTTCACTATTTCTCCACTGACAATAATCCAGAAAATATTCGAATCCATTGATGCGATTACTAGTTCCTCAACTGTAGTAACAATCTCTTCTTTCTTTAGCATATAGATTGTCCTTCCTTTTCGGATGTAAAGCAAGAGGCTATTTAGATTCTTAATATAGGCTATGTGCAAAATTAGGATTTTATAAATTGTCCTAAGCTTAGGTGCACTTAAAATTTGAAGTTACAAATAGACGGTGAATGGTATCGTACTTAAAAGTGATATTCAACCTCCATCTTCGATTCTGACATTTGTCATAATGACTTTGTGACATCCTACACTAATTGCATGTTTCGCCCAGTTGCTACAATAAGGACATCAAGAAGCGAACGAAACAACTTAGCAAATACAGCACATATAGCGGAGGATGAAACACATGAAAAAAGCGATAGAGTGTATCAATCTAGTAAAACAATTTGGCGATTACCGCGCCGTTGATCATATGAACTTAAGCTTCGAGCAAGGCAAAATATCTGCACTGCTAGGACCAAATGGAGCAGGTAAAACGACAACAATTTCTATGATGCTTGGGCTTATGAAGCCAACATCAGGAGAAGTTCGAATGCTTGGTTCACAAGCTGGAACTAAAGAATTAAGACAACGGGTTGGCGCACTAATGCAAGATGTGAAAGCAGCTGATGGGCTAAACGTGAAAGACGTACTTCAATTGTTCCGTAGTTATTACAAGAACCCAATGTCACTTGAGCGACTGCTCGACATTTCAGGCCTGCATGAAGATGTGAAACGAAAAGCAGCGTCCCTCTCAGGTGGCCAACGACGCAGATTAGCTTTTGCCCAAAGCTTAGCAGGCAATCCAGAGCTACTGCTACTCGATGAACCAACTGTCGGGATGGACATTCAAGCACGTGACCGTTTCTGGGAAACGATCAGAGCACTGGCAAAGGATGGACGCACCGTTCTTCTAACGACACATTACTTAGAAGAAGCTGATGCCATTGCAGATCATATCGCGGTTGTTGGGAGTGGACGCGTTGTAGCAGAAGGAACGCCGGAGAGATTAAAAGCGCAAACGGCGCTTAGAACAATATCGTTCCGATCAACGAATGCACCTCATGAAAAAGAATGGCTTACATTGCCGGGAGTAGAAAAAGCGGAATGCAACGGAGAACGTATTCGCCTGCATGCTAGAGAAACCGATGTGTTGTTATTTAAACTAATGCAGTCCCCATGGGGAGTTACAGATATCGATGTCCAATCAGCAAGTTTAGAAGATACATTCAGAAGTCTTACATCGACTAAATAAAGTACATACTCGCATACACACTAGGAGGAATATCATTATGTTTAACATGTTTATGGCACAAACAAAAGCTGAAAGTTTACGAATTATTCGCAGTCCTTTCTTTCTACTATTTTCGATTGCAATGCCGCTTGGTTTCTACTTTTTGTTCACTACGCTTAACGGTGCAGATAAATCGATTCAATCCACTTCGTGGGCAGTATTCTCGTTAATGTCGATGACAGCATTCAGCTTGATCGGAACGGCAGTTTCTCAGTTCGGCATTCGTTTATCGTTCGAGCACCAAGATGGTTGGGTACGTTTGCTTCGTCTAACACCACTTACTCCAGGCGTATGGCTTGGTAGCAAAATTGTTGCACAAATGGTTATTCACTTGATCGTAATCGTCGTCATTTTTCTAACGGCAGCTCTTGCACATGATATCGAACTTACAGCTGTACAATGGATTTCTTGTGGAATGTGGTTGTGGTTAGGAAGTATTCCTATGCTTGGTCTAGGCGCATTGCTTGGAACACTAAAAAACGCGAATACATCAATTGCCATTGGTAATGTTCTTCAAATGGGTCTTGCGATTGTAGGCGGACTATGGATGCCGCTTCAAAACCTTCCGACATGGATGCAGTCGATTGGACAATGGCTGCCTTCTCACAGCTATGCAAGCGGAGCGTGGAATATGGTTGCTGGGCATATGCCTGGAACGTCAAACTTAATCACATTGGCAGCATACGGTTTGGCGTTCATCGTGCTAGCGGTTTATATCTTTAATCGTAGAGAAGCAGTTTAAGTAGATCGAATATAAACAAAACCCCGACCGTTAGAGGTCGGGGTATTTGTTCTAATCATTGTCGTCTAAAGTATAACTCATCCGTTATTAGCCAAAAAGAGGAAAATGATCTATGTAGTCGAATTAACCTATAAACATTTTTATCCATTTAATATGAAGTCGGAGGTAGAGACGTGATGAAAAAGTTAATTTCTATCTTACTTATAGTAGCGCTTTGTATTCCAGTTTTATTAGCAGCTAAACCAGCACCTATACCAACTAAAAAAGCAACAATTAATAATCAGTATGGAGGTGCTCCATTTGATCCGGATCAGATATATGGGTCAGAAAAAATTAATGTTTTTGAGAAAGGTAATTATACGATTGTTTATTGGGCGGTGTCCGATTTATTTACAAAAGAAACTATATATATGAGTGTTGCAAAAAAAGATAAATGGATAGTTAGAGGGAAGGAAGTATTTACGGTACCGGCATCGCCAGATGTAAAGTTTGAATATTCGCATGACCATCTCTTTTATACGAGTCAGGCGGGTTTAAACGTTGTCGTATTTAATTTGAATAATGGCAATATCGTTTCTAATGAATTAATACAAAAATATGATGAAGGCAGTAGCTATACGGATGCTAAAGTTCTTTCACGAATAAAAACGAACGATAACAGTGGAATAGTGTTCGGGCTTTCTAAAAAAGGTGAATATAACATTTATTTAGAAAAAAATACGCTAAAGCCTATAGCTTTCAAAGATCCGAAAGCTCTTCTTCCAAAGCGACTTATAACTGCGGACCTTATACTTACAACTAACAGAGATCAAATTATTATGAATGAATTGGGAAAGGTGTCCCTGTTTACGATTAAGAAAAAAGATGTGAGTTATGATAAAAAAGGAAAAGAAACATTTTATTTAAAAGCTGAAGGTAAAGCTATTAAAAAGTACTTTGGTGGGAAGTTCTATGTTTATAATGGAACGGAATTAAATGTGTATGATGAAAATTTTAAAAAGTTACAATCCTACTTATTCAATAAATTAGACAAAAAAATGGAGTTTAACAATGTAACGTTTAGAGGTTCGAGTATTCGAATATGGAACTATCATAATTATAAGAATACGAACTCGCTTCAATTAGTAACACTTAAATTCGGCAAATGATTGGTAATTCAGTTTCTCAATTACTCAAACTGATATGAAGCGAGGGTGAAAAATGAATCCATTTCAAGGCAAAGTTGCGATTGTTACCGGTGGAGGAGCTGGAATAGGCAAATCGATATGTGAAGAACTTGCTAGACGTGGTTCAATAGTGGTCATTGCGGATATTCATGAAGATAATGCTCGAAGTGTAGCAGATAACATCGTTCAGAACGGTGGTGTATCCTGTGCAAAAGGTGTGGATGTATCTAAAGAAAACGAAGTTAAGCAGCTCATTGAAAATACTGTTGAACAATATGGTTGCCTTGACTATATGTTCAATAATGCTGGAATTGCAATCGGGGGAGATTGTAGGGATCTCAGTATGGAGCAATGGAATAAAGTTATCGACATTAATTTGTATGGCGTTGTTTACGGATCAACGTATGCCTATCAGATAATGGCTCGCCAAGGTTTTGGGCACATCATTAATACAGCATCTGCAACGGGGTTAATGCCGCAGCCTGGAAATACGCCATATTGTGCGAGCAAGCATGCAGTTGTAGGTCTATCTTTGTCATTGCGATATGAAGGTATGGATTTAGGTGTAAAGGTGAGTACGGTTTGTCCAGGCCATGTACAGACGGACATCTACAAAAATATGAAGGTTGTAAATGTGACAAATGAAAAGGTTGTTGCAAGCTTGCCTGTAAAGGCTATGAACGCTATTGAAGCTGCTGAAATTGTATTAACTGGTGTCATTAAAAATAAAGACATCATCATTTTCCCTAACAATGTGAAATGGGCTTGGCGTATTCATCGCTTTTTTCCAAGGTTGCTTGATAAGGCATGGATAGAGAAGATTAGAAGCATACGCAAGTTGCGGCAGAAAATATGAGTCAACCACTTTTAAACAAAATTTAATCTAAACAAACTATCCCTTTAACCTTGATCATCTAGCATTGTAATTGAGACATCAATTGTAAATAGATGAAACTAGAGTAGAGGGATGGTGTTTTATGAGGTTAATAGAGATCATACTTGTTGTATGTTGTTTGTTTCTATTGGCACAATTGTTTAGTAAAAAGCTGATGAGAAAAACCGGATTATTCGCATGTATTGCAAGCGGCGCAGCATTGGTTTTACATTTGGTTATTGAAGGATATCGATGGCAGTTAGGTTTTATTTATGGAATCGTAGTACTTTCAATAACAATGGTAGGAGCTATGCATTGGAGAGGTGAAGTCCGATTTAGAGTATGGAAACCTGTAACGTTTTTCTTTTATTCATTGATGATTTTACTTACTTTTGCTTCGTCGACTCTAGCATTGATTTTGCCAGTGTTCCAACTACCTGAACCAGATGGTCATTACAAGGTGGGAACAACAGAATTCCACTTCACGGATGCAAGTAGGGAGGAAACTTTTACAGACGAAAAAGAAGATCAGAGGGAGCTAATGGTTCAATTATGGTATCCTGCTCAAAATACGGAAGCTATGAAGGTTATGCCAGTATTTCCGAATGAAAAAGATGTATTTAAAACGTTCGTTGCTGCTTATACAGAGAAGCTCAACGTTCCCGCGTTTACATTGGATTACTGGAAGTATATAAAAAGTAATGCTTATCAGGATGCAAAAATAAAGACAACCGAGGCATCATATCCAGTCATTATACTCAGCCATGGAATGGGAACTGGCAAAGTTATTCATGCCTCACAAGCGGAGAATTTAGCCAGTCATGGATATATTGTAGTTGCGATTGATCATACCTATAATACGATGGCTACAGCTTTTCCAGATGGACATGTCACTAAATTTAATGATAAAAAAGCGGATATGGATCGTACTGCGAATTCCAATTGGCAATTAGATATATGGGCTGATGATGTAGACTTTGTACTAGGTCAATTAAATCAACTGAACGCTGGTTTATTACCTAGCGCATTTACAGGTAAGTTGGATATGACGAACGTAGGCATTATGGGGCATTCTTTTGGCGGGGCGACGGCGTTCCATTCCTATTATACCAATCCTGATTTGAAGGCAGGAATATTGATGGATAGCTCAATGTTTGAACTAGACACTGAATATAATATTACGAAGCCATTTATGTTCATAGAAGCTGAAGATACATATAAGATGCGCGAGAAAAGTAAGGTGTTTGTTTCAGATGAGGAGTTAAAGAGTATAAATTTGACTCGTGAACAACTTAATAAAGCTATTGAAGACAACAATAAGCAATACAAAATTATTGATCATGCTGTTAAGCAGGGAGGTACTCTGATTTATGTGGAGGGAACATCCCATTACAATTTTACAGATCTCCAAATGTATTCACCACTCTTTTCGCTTATGGGGTTTACAGGTGAGATAGAGGGAAGTAGAGGTGCATATATCGTGAATCAATATGTGCTGGACTTCTTTAATAAACATTTAAGAGGTACTGGCGGGGAACTTGCCAATGGCACTAATGCTAACTATCCAGAAGTCATATTCCCTAAATAATGATGCAATAAATAGAATTAACCGTTATTCTCTACTAAAGGGAGGGTTAATCTATGAAAGTAATCGGACTTATTGGTGGCATGAGCTGGGAATCTTCGGTGAAGTATTACCAAATCATCAACGAAGAAGTGAAGCGCAGATTAGGTGGATTACATTCAGCAAAGTGTATGTTATATAGCATTGATTTTGCTGAAATAGAACGTTATCAAGCGGCGGGCGATTGGGAAAGCGCAGGTAGACTACTCGGTGATGTTGCCCAGTCCTTGGAAAAAGGCGGGGCGGAGTTTATCCTCATTTGTACCAATACGATGCATAAAGTAATCGACTATATTGAAGAGAAGATTAATATACCTATCTTACATATTGCAGATGCAACAGCAAATCAAATTCAAAAGGTAGAGTCAAAAACGGTAGGGCTACTAGGTACAAAATATACGATGGAGCAAGATTTTTATAAAGCTCGGATAGCGTCTGCTGGCATAGAAGTTATAGTTCCGAACGGTGAGGACATAGTGATTGTTAACGACATTATCTATAAAGAGTTATGTTTAGGGAAGATGGAGCAATCATCTAGAGATTATTTTAAAGAGGTTATTCAGCGTTTAGTTGATCGTGGAGCAGAAGGAATCATATTGGGCTGTACGGAAATCGGCTTATTAATCAAACAAGAGGATGTAGATGTGCCATTGTTTGATACAACCGTTATTCATGCGATTGAAGCAGTTAATCAAGCATTGGAAGTATAATATAAAAAGCCATTTCTCATACAACAATGAATCGTTGTATGAGAAATGGCTTAATGTTGCTTATTGTACTTTCAATATAAAAGGAGCAGCAATAACTTTACCATCTACTTGAAATTGCCCCCAAATTTTATATACATCTGCTACTGGAAATTCAGTATGGAACATAACATTCGAACCACTGCCCATACCGTCCATTGCATGAACATGAATATATCGTTCAGCAGTATCATCTAAAATAACGGCGTGCCCACGTGTTCCAAGATAAGGTTCTACATCTGGAATGGGCTCACCCGTTGCAGTATCAACGAGCTGAAAGTTAAGCATAACCATCTGCTTTGATTTTAACTCCTCCAAACTAGGCATCATAGTTAGTGTTACTTCTATACCATCAATTGTTTTTGTGAGTGAGGAATCTGGTACGACAGGTTCACTTTTACGCGAAGTTGGTTCAGGTACAGATAGCCATTGTTTGTGGACGGTCAGTTCTTTTCCTGCTGGGATAAATTCGGAAATGAGTAAGAAGTCACCACCAAATGGGAATTGATGTTCTACCTCGAATGTCCCGTCATCCTTTAATTCAGGGTGAATATGTGCAAATTTCGATAAATCTCGGCTTACGATTATAAAGTGGAATAACTTCGTCATATCTTCGGTAAATTGTTTTACGACCTGCCCCTTCGAGTCTTTCACCTCAAGAACTAACGTTTCATTTTGATCGATTGAAATGTCTCCATCGGTTGCCTTTACTTGGACGGTATAGCCATTGCTGCTAGCGTCTTTCATCCCGGATGTTCTTATCTCATGCAATAAGCCACGATTAGGCGGATTACGTTCTAAATCATTCCATGCCCCCTTTGAGCAACCACTTAAAGTAATCATTATTGCAAGTGCGGCAGTAGTGATAAGCGATTTTTTTGTTTTAAACATCCAATTAACTTCCCTCCTGTGCTGGAGGAACGGCTAAGACAGAAAGTCCGAGTGACGCTAACGCAGCAAGAACGAGTGATCCGCTCCATACTTCTGGGGGCCAGCCAATTCCAACATTGATCTCCATAAAGAGAAAGTAAAGACTCCAGACAACAAGCGGTACAACGATTGCAATTAATCGATAACTCCATATGCGGGTACGGTCTGGTTTGAGGGTGTGGAATAGTAGATCAGCGGCTACGCCTCCTGCTAACATAAACAAAATTCCTTGCCAGTTATAAAATCCGTATAATGCGCTCATCATTGTGCTGAGGAATGTCATATAAAAGGTGAATGAGCCGAGAGGCACTTTCCAACGGCTCATAATGAGAACAATCGGAAACATCATCTGTAACGTATGAAGCAAAATAGAAAGTATGCCGCGAACGGACTCAGCTTCAACTATAAAGGGTGAAATCTCCATGATTTGATCGACATTTGGCTGAGCTGCAATGTTATGGACGAAAGTCCATGTGTACATTAAAAAGAAGGAAACAATCATAGCCGACAATGTGGCAGACATTAATGTAGGGAAAAATTGCTTCCAGGTTGGAGCTTGTTCAGGTTTTCTCCATCCGACTCGGAAGGGGCTGCTTAATATTAATAATGCACCAAGCAGTAAGAGTAGATGAGAGGGGCTAAGTAGCGCAGAAAAACCTTCTTCAATTCCGAAAACTGTATGCCAATATAAATCACCAAGTCCGCCGGAAAGGAAGACGAAAACACCAGCTACACCAAGGCCATATCCTTTAGGGATAGCTTTCAGCCATGGAAGTCCCGTACTTCGTTTGTTTTGGTATACAATCCATAATAGCCAGCTAGCAGTTGCCACAAAACCCGAATACAAGATGGCATGCCACGGTGTAAAAAATGATTCGACAGCACCATGATTATGTGCGTAGCCGTCAATAAAAAAACCGATGATGAGCCAGGTTCCTAGTAGCATAGTGATCAAGTTTTTGACTGATGAAACCTTGTCTGCTGGAGTCTGTGAAAAAGTTTGTGTATTGCTTTGCAGTTGAGCCACGGTTTTCCCTCCTCTATAGTCTTTATGAATTAAACATAGCTCATAGATATTCAGAAATGACTAAGTAATTTCTAAAGTTTTCCTGTAGGTGAATGATCGCAAATATCCCATCAAAAATGATGTAGATTTTTTGCATATTCTCACAGTTTGACAGCTGATCATACTCGCCGCTATTGTCTAATGTATAGGTGGCTGATATAGTACAGAAAATGATAAGGCATTATAAACTGGTAGAACTGGGAGATAAACACGATGACAAAAAAAATATTGATCGTAGAAGACGATATTCATATCTCCAAAATTATTGGGATGAATCTAAAGCTGGTGAACTACGAAATTTCCGAAGTTTACGACGGTTTAGCTGCGCTCGAAGCAATAAATCGGGAAAAATTTGATCTTATTTTGCTTGATGTGATGATTCCTAAGCTTGATGGTTTTGCATTAATGGAAAAAATCGGGCCACTTGGTATTCCCGTCATTTTTTTAACTGCCAAAAATTCTGTTTACGATAAAGTAAACGGGCTTAAGCTAGGGGCAGATGATTACATGGTCAAACCCTTTGAAGCAATTGAACTGCTTGCCCGAATTGAAACGGTATTGAGAAGATACGGTAAGGAAGAGCATCTAATAAAGTTTCAAAATGTACAAGTTGATTTAGATAAACGTGAAGTAACCTTGCAAGGGAAATCGGTTGAACTGACTCCAAAAGAATATGAATTGTTAGTGATGTTGCTAAAAAATAAAAACATAGCGTTGTCTAGAGAACAATTTATCGAGAGAGTTTGGGGTGGCGATTATTATGGTGAAACTAGAACGGTGGACATGCATATCAAATCGTTACGAAAAAAACTGGATTTGCAGGACCATATTAAAACGATCTTTAAAATCGGCTACAGACTTGAGGATTAGCTTATGAAATTTTGGCAGAAAATCTATTTGATTTCAATCCTCGTTTTTTTTGTTATTTTTAATGCGGCATCTATAATGGTCATCGAACGAAGTCATAATAAAGTAGTCAGCCAAGAAATGAACAATGCGCTCAGCCAAAATATGAGTATCCATTCGAGTGTTGACGCGATCGTTCCGATCTTGCGTATTTACGATTCTGTCGATTATGAAAAAACGGTGTTAACGAACATTGCTAATGAGTTTGTTGGGAGAAATAGCGATCAGCTCGTTTATTTAGACATTCGAAACGATGCAGGAGATACAATTTTTACTAATGTAGATTTCAAGTTTCCTGAAGATCGTAAGGAATTAGATGGTTTGCTGGAAAATGAGATTAAGTATATTGTGCGGGATATTGATAAACGCACTTTCGTATTCACAACAAATATTGTAGATATTAATCACAAAAAATATGTGTTCACTTATATAAAAGACATTACAGCAGTGTACAAGGATCGTATCGATCAATATCAATTTTTTGTTCAAGTGGATGTCGCTGTATTTGCCCTTTATTTAATCATTATGTATTTTGTAAGTAAAGGTCTCACAAGGCCAATTGATAGACTTAATGACACAGCTCGGCGTATATCAAAAGGTGAATTTTCTGAACGTGTTCGCTTAAAGTCCAAGGACGAAATCGGCGTACTAGCAAACAATTTTAATGAAATGGCTTCCGTCGTAGAGGACAAAATCAATGAGTTGGAGCAGATCAATGAAGGGAAACAGCGGTTTATCAACAATTTCACCCATGAATTGAAGACACCGTTAACTTCCATAATCGGATATGCTAACTTTTTGCGGACGACCAAATATAACGAAGAATTGTTTGTTGATGCACTGGATGTTATATATTCTGAGGGTAAACGGTTGGAGTCGCTTTCTTTGAAATTGATGGATCTGATTTTGCTTCAAGGAGAGCAGTTAGAGCTTACAGAACATGATATGTGTAAAGTCATAGGTGAGATGAAATCTGCGCTTCGCATGAAGGCAAAGGACAAACAAGTCTTGATCGTAACGGACTGTGAAGCGGGTAAGTTATTTTTAGAAAAAGACTTGATCAAAACACTCATTTTTAATCTTGTTGATAATGCACTCAAAGCATCTACCCCAGAGCAGCAAGTTACGATACGTACGTATTGGATGGATGATGATTATATTCTCGAAGTAATAGATAAAGGTGTAGGTATTGCAAAAGAACATCAAGATAAAATATTTGAACCGTTTTATATGGCTGATAAAGCGAGAACAAAAAGTAATAATGGGGCAGGACTTGGTCTAGCTATTTGTCACAGTGTAGCAACTCTTCATCATGCTGTTATGGAAGTGACTAGTGAAGAGAATGTAGGAACAACAATTAGAGTTATTTTCAGCCCATTTGTTAGGAAAGGTGGGACGAACTAATGAGAACATTGAATATGATTGTTTTATGTGCAGCATTAATGATTATGCTGACGGGCTGTGGAGGATATTTTAACAAAGTAGAAAAAAACAAAGTTATGGTAAAAAAGATAAGTGAAGAGCAAGTAACTGAAGAAATCAGTTATGGTGACACTCTTTCACTAGGAACAGTAAATACGTTAAGTATTAATGCAGTGAATAAATATTTTGATAAAAAATTTAAGGAAGACGACGTTAAGATTGATATAAGGGTCGTAGATCAACAAAATTTACGTTATTTATTTGAAAACGTGGAGTATGGAGCTGCTCCACAACCTGAAGGAAATAAATCTATTGTTTTTGACACGCAGGCGATGTTGAAGGAAGTACCGAGTGGTCTGTTCTATGTGGATTTGGGGAGTGTAGCCGATTTCCCCAGTCAATATGAATATAAATATGAATATGATCTTGTACTCAGTGCAAAAGACGGTAAGGTATTGCAAATAAAGGAGCAAATTAACCCCCAACAAGTAGGAATAAGGCAAGAAAAGCAACAAATGAACACCCGAGAAGTGATTTTCACTAGGGAATCTATTGAAGAAGTGATTGATAATGGTACTCGTTTTGTTAAAGAAGAGCTCGGGTTAACGACAGTTCAACCTTTATCGGGAAAAGAAATGATAAGGTGGAATGGATCAGTTGTTGAATTATTTTTTAAGGATGAACAAAACGAGTCGGTCATTGCCAGTGTTTTTGTAGATACGCATACGAATAAGATTGTAGGTTTTAATAGAGGATTAATGGCTGTGCTTAGTTTTTTCTCGTATTAGATAATACCCAAATAGAAGCTTGTGTATGAAGTCAGTTGCAGTCGCAACTGGCTTTTTTTGTGTTGTACAACTCCGAATAGCCAATCGACCAACAGATAATCTGAAAACTTTACAAGTTCAATACAAGTCCATCGTACTTATCATATATTTGGGCAGTACACTGATGAAAGGCCGAAGAGAGAACAGGGATTACGTTTATTAAACGACTGACACAAGGAGAATACAGCAATGAAAAGAATAAGCAGAACACGAGCGAATCGCAGCAATATGCTATTTTTAATAAGTTTTATTATTTTGGTAGGAGTTATTTGGTCAAGTGTGAGTTTAGTAGATTCTTCTAGTGAAGTAAAAGAGCAATTGCCTTCATTACAATCACCTAATAGGGATAAAAACAACTTACTAATAGGTACAGAACGTTACAAAATCGTCATTGATGCTGGACATGGTGGACATGATCCGGGTGCAGAAGGAGCTAGCGGGAATTACGAACGAGACTTCACACTGTCCTTATCCAAAAAGGTATCCGAGCTACTTCAGCAGGACGATAGGTTTGAGGTGCATATGACACGTGGGGAAGATACTTCAGTGGGCTTAGAGGATCGTATTCATTTTTCAAATAATCTTAAGGCTGATGCATTTCTCTCCATTCATGGGAACACATTCACTGATGCAAATGTGTCTGGTACTGAAACTTATTACTACACAGAGGAAAGTTTTAGTCTTGCAAACGAGCTGCATACAAAATTAGTAGAGAGAACAGGGTTTAAAGATCGTGGTGTCCGAAATTTTAAGTGGAAAGTATTAGACGATAACAACTGTCCCGCTATTTTATTAGAAATAGGCTACCTTACAAACAACAGCAACGAATCAGCTATGTTGAACGACGAACATCAGAATAAGACGGCACAGGCGATTGTAGATGGAATCAAGTCTCATTTTATAAAAAAATAAGTTAAGCACCGTTAATAGAGAAGGGAACGATAATGATGAAAAAAACATTTCATGTAATGACAGTACTTGTATTACTGCTTTCTATTATGGCTTGTGGCAAGCCAAGCAATACTGGAGAGACAAATAAATCAACAGATGGTGGAGCTAATCCAACATCAACGACAGGGGAAAAAACATCAGAAAAAAAGGACGATAATTCACCTAAAACAATCGTGTTTTCAACTTTTTATGAGGATGAGTTTTTTGTAGAAGCAAAAAAGAAATATGAAGCTAAACATCCTCATATTACGATCGAGTACAGTTATATCGAATCGACTGATGCAACAGGGGAAGCGAAAGAGAAGGAATATATTAAGAAAACGAATGCAGCGATGTTATCAGGAAAAGGGCCAGATCTCATTCAAATGGACGTATTGCCAATAGGGAAATATGTGAATAAAAACTTGTTGGCAGACATGAACAAAATGATCGATAACGATCCTGCATTTAAGAAGGAAAACTATTTTACTAACGTGTTAGACGGCTCGGAAATGAACGGCAGTTTGTACGGTATTCCTTTAAATTTCTTTATGTATGGTTTTATTGGAAATGAAACAGTTATTGAAAAAAGCGGAGTAGAGTTTGAGGATCACAATTGGAGCTGGAATCAATTTTTTGAAGCGGCAGAAGGTCTCAAGGCTTATGGCGATCCAAACTATTCTTCTTCGTTAGCTGCTTATCCAGAAGAGATATTGAATGAAATCGTAATGGATCAGTACAGTTCATTTGTGGATGAGCCTAATGGAAAAGCGAAGTTTGATTCTGACTCTTTTATCCAATTATTGAAGCAAGTGAAGGGTTTGTATGATAAGGGGATCGCTACCAGTGAGAATGTGCGCTCCATCTTCAGGGAAGAGCAAATTAATTCACCTTCGGATTATTTACTTGCTTTAAAACTAAGTGAAAACTTTGCAGAAGGATATGAAAGCTATGAATACAAATCTAAGCTTTATTCGAGTCCAAAGGCCGAAGGTCAAGGAACGGGTGGATACTTCAGAGGTTATAAAACGTTGGGTATTAACGAAAAGTCTTCGGTGAAAGAAGAAGCTTGGGATTTTGTTACATTCATGTTATCCGAGGAGATGCAGGGATCAAGGGGAACGGGGTTTCCTTTAAATAAAGAGGTTTACAAACAACAAGTGGCAGAGCTGCTAAAGGACGGAAAAGTCGAGGATCATCCAGATGGCTTTTTAGGCGGCATGGTCTTTACGATAACAGCACAGGATATCGAAGGACTGGATGTATTTTTAAAGGAAGCAAAGTATCCGGTTGCGTTTAATCGGGACCAGGTGGAAGAAATAATCGTGGAAGAGTCCAAAGCTTATTTTAGCGGACAGAAGTCAGCTGAAGCGGTGGCGAAACTTATGCAAAATAGAATATCCCTTTATTTGAATGAATAAGAAATGGTTTGTAATAAACCTTGAGCGGGAGTTCAAGGTTTGTTTTTTTCTAGAACACGGAAAGGTGGGTGGATGAAAGTGACTGCTCGCATATGGAGAAAAGGAGCAAAGGTAATGAGAAGAGATAGTGTCATTGCTTTTCTCTTTTTGGCTCCAAGCTTGGCTGGTTTTGCACTATTTTATGTCATACCCTTTGTAATGGGATTTTTTTATTCCTTTCAAGATAACGTTGTGGATGGTTCTTTTGTTGGCATGGACAACTATAAAGAACTAATGGAAAGCAGTTCTTTCCGGAAGGCTGTAAACAATACGATGTTATTTACAGGTGTGAGTGTACCACTCATTATTGCGTTGTCCCTGTTGTTTGCTATTATTTTGAATCAAAAGATTTTTATCCGCAAAGGGCTGCAAACTGCATTTGTTATGCCGCTTGTTGTACCCATCGCATCTATCGTCATGATTTGGGAAGTGTTATTTGATTGGAATGGAACGATAAATAAACTGTTGCAGAACTTTTCGATAGATCGAATTGACTGGATGAAATCAGATTGGTCGATGGGTGTGCTTGTATTTGTTTATATGTGGAAAAACGTTGGCTACAACATCATTTTATTTCTTGCGGGACTACAAAGCATTCCACGGGATTATTATGAAACAGCTGATATAGAGGGTGCTGGGAGACTTCATAAATTGCTTCATATTACGCTAGTGTATTTAACGCCAACGATGTTTTTTGTTACGCTCATGTCGATTATTAATTCTTTCAAAGTATTTCGGGAAACGTACCTGATTGCAGGTGACTATCCGCATGACCGCATCTATATGCTCCAACATTATATGAACAATATGTTCATGTCACTCGATGTACAAAAACTTACAGCTGCTGCGACGTTAATGGTCGCAGGTATTCTATTGCTTGTATCGGGGATGTTGTATTTTGAGCGCCGTTTCCGAAAATTTATTGATTAGCATCTAGGGGGTGAACAAAATAGGGATCTTAAGAAAAGTTTTATTAACTGTTCTGATGGGAACAGTTGCTTTAATAATGTTATTTCCGATTCTATTTACGGTAGCAAACTCTTTTATGTCAGAGGAAGAGATCAAATACAACTATAAGTTAATTGGCGAGATGGTAGAGGTTGAATCAGGTGGTAGTGATGGTTTTATTAACTTAAAGCTTATTCCCGATTGGATATCATTTAAGCAATTTGCTGCAGTACTGGTTCAAACACCTGTATTTCTGCAAATGTATTGGAATTCCATATTTATCGTTGTACCGATTATTGTAGGGCAAGTGCTCGTTGCTTCCCTTGCTGCATATGCTTTTGCCAAACTTAGATTCAAGGGTCGAGACGGAATGTTTCTCATCTATTTAATGACGATGTTAATGCCCTTTCAAGTCACCTTAGTTCCTAACTATATCATTGTAGAGAAACTAGGAATGATGAATACCTCCTCTTCACTTATTTTGCCGGGAATATTCAGCGCATTTGGGGTGTTTATGCTAAGGCAATTTATGCTTCATATTCCGACTTCGTATATTGAAGCAGCTAAGATCGATGGTGCAGGTCATTTCCGCATTTTTTATAGTATTATCGTTCCGCTTATTGGGCCGGGTATTGCTGCACTAGTTGTTTTGTTGTTTGTCGACAATTGGAATATGATCGAGCAACCGCTTATTTTTTTGGAGGATGCATTCAAACAGCCATTATCCCTTTATTTGTCACGAATTAATGAAGAAGCTAGAGGTGTTGCATTTGCAGCCTCTGTCTTATATATGACCCCAATGGTGTTTTTGTATTTGTATGCTGAATCTTATTTTGTTGAAGGTGTCCAACTTTCAGGTATAAAAGGGTAGAGAGGAGATGGTATTGTTGCAAGCCGAAGGAACTAAGAGTGGTCATAAAAGAATGCTTCGTATTTTGTTTGGCTGTTTTATAGGAATGTTATTGCTATTTACACTATTTAGCAACACGTTGCTGTCTCTAACTTTGCCCAAAGTAGCAACTGTAGAAGCTCGTAATGGGGAGTTGGTTCATAGATATCAAGGAAGTGGTGTGCTGAAATATAGAGATGAGTTTCCTTTAATGAATACGATGGGATGGAAAGTAACGAATATTGCTGTCAAGGAGGGTGACCTCGTAAAAAAAGGGGACACGTTAGTTGTCTATGACAGTAAGGAAGCTGAACAACAAATAGAAGATGAACAAGCAAATCTGCAAAAATTGAAGCTGGGAGCGGAAGAGTCGCAGCATCTATTTAAGGAGGCAACAATAAACGGTGATGAAACTATAATCCGCAACGCTAAACGAGATATGCAAATGGAAGAGATCGAAATAAAAACGATGAACAGAAAAATTGAGCAGTTACAAAACGAGTTAGTCAGTAATAGTAAATTGATTGCTCCATTTACTGGTATCGTAATAAAAGTTAATGCTGTGGAAGGTTTAAATGCATCAAATGAAGGGGCAGATATAATACTTGCAAACGGGAATAAAGGGTTGGAATTTGAATTTACAGCACCAGCCAAAGTGACAGCTAATCTCAAGCTAAAAGAAAAGATAGCGGTAAATATATCGAGTACTGCAGGGAATAAAAAGGTTGAAGGAGTTATTGCAGAGATAGAAAATACGAATGCCGTTAATAGTGGAATTGCAGAAAATGAGGATGCTGTTGCTATCGTTCCGATGAAGCGTATTTTAATAACTATTAATGATTTTGAAGCACGTAATGGGGATAGTGTAGTTGTCGATTTAGTAAACAAGACAGAAGAGGAAATACTTTTGTTGCCTAATAAGGCGATACATGAGGATGGCAGCGGATCGTATGTTTATATCGTTGAAGGGAAGCAGGGTCCACTAGGCAATACGTTTTATGCTCGCAGAGTATCCATTACTGTTATTGATTCCAATGAACATGAATCAGCAGTTGAAGATTTTGCAATGAATACGATCATTTTGGAGAGCAGTCATCCTTTGCAGGATGGTGGTAAGATTCGTACAAATTATTGATCGAAATCAGCAGAAGCGATAGCGAAGTTTATACAAAATAGCGGGACGATTTATTTGAATGAATAAGAAATGGTACGTAGTTTTTAGTTTACAACATAGGAGTGTACATCATGAAAAAAACTAGACGCGATATATTATTGATAATGATTATAACGATGAGTATTACAATGTTCGGGACTTCTGTACAGGCAAATTCGAACAATCAATCTTCGTCAATTGTAGCAACAGGAAGTTCGGTGCCTCTCGATGCCTGTATACCTACTAAATTGAAGGACAAAGCAGTGCAGTTTAAAACCTCGGACGGGGTCTTGTTATCGGGACTTCTGCTCGGAGAAGGCTCTAAAGGAGTCACGTTGGGTCATGCTAGCGGCTGGGATGTGTGCAGCTGGCTGCCATTTGCGGAGAAATTGGCAGACCACGGTTATCAGGTTATTTTGTGGAGCTATCGATACAATAATCCGAACGAGGAAGGTTACGGAAAACCTTTCACTCGTGAGGATCTCGATGTGCTGGCGGCAGCTAAGGTGCTTACCGATCGGGGTGTTACCAAAATTGTCTCGGCCGGAGCATCAGTTGGCGGTACCTCATCAGCGATAGCGGCACCCCACATTCCACAACTTGCAGGTCTTGCAATTCTGTCATCGCCGCGTTCGATGGGCGATGGCGCCAGTCTTAACGCGGTTGAAGCCATAAAGAATGTCCATGTACCTTCGTTTTTCGCAGTCTCAACCAAAGATCCGACTGGAGACTACTACTCTGAGGTTGAAGCTTTATATAAGGCTTCCGCTTCCAAGCAGAAGGAATGGGTCGTCATCGATGAATCCTATCATGGTACAGACATGCTCTCCGATACCAATCAAGGGAGGCAGTATGGCACAGAGAAAATCGTTGATAGAACTCAAGGAAAGCAGTTGTCTGACAAGCTCTGGGCTTTCTTCTTACGAACGCTTGGAGATCCCGACGGGAAAAGTACTGAATCAGGGAATAACCAAACTGCAACAGATTCAGATAAGATGGAGCAAGAGCATAACAAAGAGAAGGGCGTTACCAATGAGCCCGTTACAAAGAATGATGATTTGCAAAGCTTCAAGTGGATAAGCGGAATTGTCCTGGTCGCAATGGTCATTTTCATTGGGCTGTTTGTCGTCAAACGTAAACGTCGGAATCCCTGATCTAGAAGTTGTAAAAACAATCAACAGGGTGGATTTTCCCCAATTCATCAAGAATGGGAAATAAGAAACACCCGTCTGTTATCGTAGGCTGGACAAATCAGTGTGTGTTTTACTCTAGCGGTTTTTTTGAATGATTCCTTTTGCGAAGCGAGTGCTTTAATTAGAGGTTAACTAAATGAGGGAGAAACTTCATTATGTAGATCTACAACCACGATTGGTTGTGGATCTTTTTTTGTCAATGCTAGCTGAACAGTAGGTCTATCATTTATTTGAGAGTTATCTCACTCTATTAAGAGTGGAAACATTTTAATCAATCCATTCGTCTAATTGGAAAAGAATGGAGGGTTGTAAGTGGGATACTGGGTTACATCACGATTACATGTCTTCTGGTGTATAGTCATAATGGTTGTCGGTGTCATTTTATTCGTAGGGTGTATGAGACAATCGGAAGTGGGAATCCAAACTGTAAAGCCGTCTATTAAAGTAATTGAAAATCCATCGGACACGTCTTCTATTCCGCAAACAACTTCATTAAATCAACGAGTAACTGAATCACAAGACATTAAAGAAAAGGTGATGTTAAAGTTCTCAGCTCCTATTTTCAAAGAAAAGCCCATCCATTTTCAAATTCCAACTGAAATTTATTATTACGGACTAACCGGTGATTCCTATGATTTATTAACATACGACGGTGATTTAATGTCCTTAACAACTGCTGCTAATGAGCAAATATGGATTCCAACTTGGTATAGTATCCTTGCCGTTAATGATATAAGGGAAGAGGCTCTGACCCGAATTACGGTGAAAAAGAGTGCAAAACTTTCGTTGTTTCCAATGAGCGAATGGAAGCGAGAGATAACGAAAATCGACGAACCATTATACAGCGTACACAAGTGGAAAGAATGGTATGGCGTACCTATCTACCCTGAACATTTTTACAATGAAAATGGGGATTATGCTCCTGTTATGTTATGGGTTCATGAGTCAGATATAGCTGAAAAGGAAGAAGTAACAGAAGTGAATTTAGGGGATGTAAGCGATATTTCGTTAATGGGTGTACAGCAACTAACAGAAGATATTTTTCAAATAGGGGTAAAGCAATCCGTCGTGAAACAATTACTTGGACAGCCTGATATAGTTGAAAAAGCATATAGTTTGATTTATGAGAATGTATCAGAGGGTTATGGTGAAATATGGAGGTACGAGCAGGAAAACTTCCACCTTTCATTGAGCTTTTCTATAGAAAAGACGCTTGAAGAATGGCGATGGATATTACCAATTACGCGAAACGATCAGGTAACAACTAACCGCGACAATGATTCAAATATTCGCATATTTGATCTTCAATCAGCTCTCCCCTCATCAACTGAAGTGGACTGGAATTGGAGAAATAGAGGAACTTTACGGTTTGCGTATTTAGAAGCAGTAACTGATGACGTTGTAATAGTTAGAGGGGATGACGGAGGATTCAGTGGCATGCATTACGCCTCCAACTTATATGCTTTAGACCAGCGCACGGGTAAAAAACTGTGGCAGATAGATGCTGGTCCTGCTTGGTCAACCACTATTTTGGATGAAAAGGGTGAAAATATGACGGTTTATACTCCTTATGATAGTGAGAGTAAAAGCTATCTGTATCGTGTTAGGCATATACGTTTATCGGATGGAAAAACATTATGGACCTATGAGCTTCCACTAGAGCCTGTTGGTAGGTGGAAAATGAGTAGTGGAGACAATGTTATCATTTTAAGTAGAGAAACTTTCGAAGAAGACGGCCTAATTATTGTTTTGGATACACGAACAGGAAAAGTGAAATGGGAGAAATCTTATAAGGAGCAGTTTGAAATATTAAATGAGAAGCGAAGAGACCCTTATGTACTCGTGCAACAACAACAATTTCTATTTGCGGTGCACCTCCAAACCGGTAATGTTCAATGGGAACTGAGTTTAGACGCACCTTGGTCTGAAGTGAAACAGAAGGTAACAATAGATTTTGAAGAGAGAAAGGGAAAGCCCTTACAGGCTAATATGCCTTATCTATTGAAGAAGCATGGAGACAATTTATCGTTAATAGATTTAAGATCGGGTAACATTTTATCGCGTTATGAATTGAAACTTAATGGTGATGTTGAGGTTGTCGATGACCAATATGTACTCGTTGAAGCTACTGTTGATGCTCCTCATCTTAAGGAAGGGAGAACATTTGAAACTTCGTTCTATGATGTATTTGAAGAAAAAATATTATGGACAGTATCCGGTCGGGCGTCTAACGCTAAAATAGAAGGTGATCGTATATTTCTAGAGATTGATGGTGTTCCTAGCGCTATAGATAAATGGACGGGTCGAGTCGTTTGGCAGACGTCGATAATTGGACTTGGTCATTTGAATCCACCTTTCTTAACTAGAGTATTGCTAACGGAACCATTGTTATTTTTGCTCGGAGATGAGTTATTTCATATTAACAAAGAAGATGGGAGTATAAAAAGCCGTATTCATGACGTTCGTTTTGGTTATCCTGAAGGGCGGGACTCGGTTCTGTGGAGTGGACTGTTGAATCGTGATGGAGATATTATTTACCTCGGTTCTGCAAATGGATATTTCTCTAAGTTGAATGTGAACGAGTTAGAAGACTGATAAATAATCCCGAAGACAGCTAAAAATAGTATTCCTATCGTGCTAACTTATATTGTGGTAGTGATAGTAGTTTGTATAAAAGGAAGAGCGTGGGACGGCGAATAGGTTCATCCAAAGAATGAGTTATATCGCTACTATAATGAAAGAAAATTTTAGAACCTGTAATTTTGTTTCGCAATGACTTAATTGCGTTTTATGAATAGGACGCATATTGGATAGTCAGTAGACGGTGTGTTTTAAGTTTTTTAAGCTTTTTTTAAAAAAAAGCTTGCATTAGTGGACAAACGCATGTTATATTATTGTTCCGGCCAAGAAATACACCGGGAAACAAGAACGAAACAAACAAGATTTTCTCATTGGCTCTGCCAAGTAAGAAAACTTGATCAAGATGGATTGATCTTTGAAAACTGAACAACGAGCGAAACTGCCTCATTGATCCTAACGGATGTAATGAAAAAGCAATATGTTTCAATCTTTATCGAAGTAACTCAGCGATGAGCGACCGCGATTAGAGGTTGATTGAAACGCCGATTGGAAATCTTGATTTCCAATGCGGTATAAGTAATGAGCAAGTCAAACACCTTGAAGATTTTATCATTGGCTTTGCCAAGTAATAAAACTTCTAATTTGGAGAGTTTGATCCTGGCTCAGGACGAACGCTGGCGGCGTGCCTAATACATGCAAGTCGAGCGGACTTGATGAAGTGCTTGCACTTCTGATGGTTAGCGGCGGACGGGTGAGTAACAC
>NZ_JAECMT010000008.1 GCF_016019935.1 Paenibacillus sp. GSMTC-2017 | reverse complement strand
GCCATAGGAATGTGCATGTTGGCTATGCCAATGCACATTCCTATGGCAACGTTCTTCTCCCTATTGGGAGAGTATCTAACCCTTTTGATCGAAGTAACTCGGCGTAGCTGACCCGGTTTTTAGCGGAAGGTTTAGATGCCGACCGTGAAGTAGCTCGAGATGCTGGTTCATCCGGTGCGGAATGGCCGTTGCCAAGCACGAATAAACTACCGCATCTAACTGCGGTAGTTTTTTTGTGCGTACAGAAATGTGCATGTTGGCTATGCCAATGCGCATTCCTACGGCAACGTTCTTCTCCCTACTGGGAGAGTATCTAACCCTTTTGATCGAAGTAACTCGGCGTAGCTGACTCGGTTTTTAGCGGAAGGTTTAGATGCCGACCGTGGAGTAGCTCGAGATGCTGATTCATCCGGTGCGGAATGGCCGTTGCCAAGCACGAAGAAATTACTATCAGCCCACTCCTCAATGTAAGTTCTCATTCTAATACCTCAATCTAAGTGCATATATCCCACTATTTACTGAGGAAGGTCAATAAGTACTTCTTTTAAGCGTAAAAATACGCTTATAATTATGAAACTCCTCGTTTATTCTTTTTCTAAACGTAAAAATACACTTATTAGCCCGAGTTCTTAGTCATTCAGATGGGGTAGGGTGATTCACCGGTTGTGGAATGAACGTTGCCAAAAACGAAGAACCCTATACCACGCACCAAACCCACCAAACCCACCAAACCCACCAAACCCACCAAACCCACCAAACCCACCAAACCCACTAATTACGAGACTACCGCTAATCTTGCAGTAGGCTTTTTTGTAACACTTAGCTAAATATATTTACGACAACATCATTGACATTATTATACATAACAATTAGTATTTGATTTTAATGGATAGAAAGAGATGGGAGTTTGGGATATGGGGAATAGTGGTGAAAGGAATCAATCCTACTGGTGGACATTGTCGTTTCTTTATCCTTATCGCAAAAAGTTAGGTATCGTTTCTCTATGTGGTATGTTGGCAGTTGCAAGTGAAACTATCACACCCAAAATTATTCAGTTTCTAATTGATGACGTGTTAGTAAATAAAGATACTACCTTATTCGTGTGGCTTATCGTTATTCTTTGTATCATTAATGTGCTTATGCTTGTGGCAAAAAATATTGGTAATCTAAAACAACGTGAAATATCAGAGTTGGCTTCAAAGGGATTGCAAAGTGCAATATTTTCACATCTCAGAAATCTTGGATTCGCTCATTACGAGCGGCATCCAGCCGGCGAAACTTTATCCATGTTTAATTCGGAAGTAGCCTCTGTTCAACGTATGTATCGCAGAACTTTACCTGCTGTTATTGAAAACTTTATGTTTGCTGTAGTAGCGATTTGTATTTTGATAAGCATAAGCGGCTTATTATCACTTATGATTATACCGACAATGGGGCTTTACTATTTGATTGGACCCTATTTTGAAAAGAAGGCAGTTAGTTACGGTCGAAGAACTGGAGAAGCGCGTATTAAGTATAATCAAAAAATTTATGAAAGTATTTCTGGGTTAAGAGAGTTTCGAGCGTTCCGATCACAGGATTGGTATCATGCCCGTACATATGAAAACCACAATAATTGGGCTCGAACCCATCTTGCAAATGCAGGTTATGGATTTGCAAGAGGTAGTGTACGCAGACTTTCTTTTTACATAGGGGCTATTGGCGTATTTTATTTAGGTTACATCGGAATTATTAATAATTGGTTAACCTTAGGAGAATTTGTTGCTTTCAGTATGTTATTTATGACGACCATATATAAACTTACGATTTTAGTTACACTACTCACTGAGCAACGAATGATTATTGAACAAATCGATCCCCTATATCAATTTATGCAGACACCGATAGAAATTAAAGAATCGGATTCGCCAATTGTGCTGGATGAAGTGAAGGGTAATGTCCATTTTGAAAATATACACTTTGCTTATCCAGATCAACCTCCAGTGTTAAAAGGGTTTAACTTGCATATACGAGCAGGGGATAAGGTGGCTTTTGTAGGAGCAAGCGGAGGGGGGAAAACGACTTTATTCAAAATGATTGGTAGATTCTATGACCCTAGTTCAGGAAATATCAAGATAGATGGTGCGCCCATTCACGAGCTTACATTAAGTCAGCTTCGAGGTTCTATTGGGTACGTGTTTCAAGAAACATATCTGTTTGGTTCATCTGTGAAAGAAAATATTCGTTTTGGCAAACCAGAAGCAACGGATGATGAGATTGTAGCTGCTGCAAAGTCAGCTTATGCACATGATTTTATTATGGAATTACCTGAGGGCTACGACACTATTGTAGGAGAAAGAGGGATGAAACTATCCGGTGGACAGAAGCAGCGAGTTTCAATAGCTCGCATGTTTATTAAGCAACCTGCAATTATTTTACTCGATGAGGCAACATCTTCTCTAGACAATGTAAGTGAAGCTGAAGTACAGAAGGCACTTGATGAGATTTTAATTGGTAGGACGACGATTGCGATTGCACACCGGTTGTCGACAGTAAAACATTTCGATACTCTAGTTGTTGTTCAGAATGGAGTAGCTGCGGAGATAGGCAGTTATGACGAGTTAATTGCACGTAAAGGATTGTTATATACGCTAGAGCAGGGTGAAAACAAACAAGATACAGTGCTCACACAGGAGGTATCCTCATGAAAAAGTATATAACCTTTATTTATGTGCATACGATTCCTGTTATAAGATGGGCTGGTCTAGTCGCCTTGTTGTACATTATTGTTGAATCTGTTTCCCTTCTAGCACTTGTATATATTCAGCGGAATTTGATTGATCAGGTATTTGTTGAGAAACAATATGATTTATTGCCTACTATTTTGTCTATATTCGGTCTGACAGGTCTAATTTATGCACTCATGTTTATTATCACTAGCAGAAGACTTGTCAAAAATGAGTTTGCTGTTAGCCATGCTTTACTTCGCAAATTGCTTGTTCGGATGGAGAACTTGCCTATTGCACGTTTTAATAAGGAAAGAACGGGGAAATATGTACAGTCGTTAACGCATGAGTTGTTTCATTTATCTAGCTTTTTAGGTTATGAAATGCCAAGAGGATTGCAAAATATTCTTCAATTTTTATTGTTGGTTGTAGTTATAGGTATAGCTAGTCCGCTCCTCCTACTCCTAGTGCTGGTGATGTGTGCTATATATATTTTAACGGCTATTCATTTCATGCCTAAGCTTAAAGGAGCTGCAAAGCGAGTAGCAGAGAAACAAGCAGTACTACTTACCCAAATTGAAGAAGGTGTAGCATCTACGAGAGAGGTTGTCGCTTACCATCGTATGGAGTGGGAGTCGAAACTCTTTCAAAAGATGTTCGGTGAATATTTTGATGAAGTGATGGCGGAAGGAAAAGTTGTAAATAAACAAATGAATAGAAGTGATCCGCTGAAGTGGGGTATAGGTCTACTGGTATTAGCTTTTGGTGGATATCAGCTAATAAATGGCCAAATGTCGCCAGGTACATTTGTTATCGTATTTCAGTTTGCGGTTCAACTATCAGATTCATGTTATTATATCTTCCAATTTTTTATGCGGTTAGCTGGACAACTAGCTTATATGGATCGGATACAGTTAGCTCTTGATACAGAGCAACGGCCAAAAGCTGAGAAGCGGTTAGAAGGACCAATTACAACGATGAGCATCGAAAAGATATCCTTTCGTTATGCAGAAAACTTGCCAGAGGTCATACATCAGTTTTCTGCCCAACTGCCAATAGGTCGCAAAATTGCTTTTGTTGGTACAAGTGGTGGAGGTAAGTCGACGATTGCGCAGCTATTGATTCGTTTCTATCAAGCTCAGCAGGGCGATATTAAAGTTAATAATGTACCGTTATCACAAATTGACTATAATGATTGGTCAAATAAAATAACGATCGTCTTTCAGGACCCGTATCTTTTCTCAGACACCATTCGTGAAAATTTGATGCTTGGGCGTAAGTTCGTAAACGAAGAGGATATGATCGAAGCATGTCGAATTGCACAAATCCATACATTTATTGAGCAGTTGTCAGATGGCTACAATACGAATATCGGTGAAAGAGGCATAAAGCTTTCAGGGGGACAACGCCAGCGAATTGCAATAGCTAGAGCAATATTAGGCAACCCCGAGATCCTTGTTCTGGACGAAGCTACATCAGCTCTTGATCTGGAAACGGAGAGACTGCTTCTATCTGCATTGGAGGAGAAAAGAAAAGGTCTTACAACGATAATGATTGCGCACCGACTTTCAACAATTGAAAATGCTGATATTATTTTCGTTATGGATAACGGAGCATTGGCTGAACAAGGAACTCATCATGATCTTATGAGGGCGAATGGCGTTTATTGCGCTCTACTATCTGCACAACCATATACGAATACGCTAGCCGTATAACGGATTTAAGATGCTATCTTATAAGTAGAGTTTTCTACTTACGATGTAGCGTCTTTTTTCGCATTTTAAATGATTATTCGTAAATAATGTTAAGTGCAGGATTGTATTGCTATAACAAAATTAATAGGATAAATTGGGATTAAAAAAGAATTATTGCTCTATGTATTGAGTTTTTTGGACTAAAGGTTTACATAATTCCAATGCAATATTAGAGGAGACTACAACGATGCCATAATCTCGCTAAAAACAATACGTAATATAAATTTGTCGTTTACAAGCGGTCAGAGTTAATAGAACATATTAATTTGCACACATCAAAATAATGTTATCGATGATAATAAGATGCCTCTTTTGTTTGTAGCCTTAATACACCATCCTTGCGTTGTTTGCGGAACACGAAGGAAAGGAGCATTCTCGGTACAATTAGCCACATATGCCAACAAACTAGACTAATCATCATAGATGCCGATAACCAAGGATACAATAAGGCAATCAAACATAATCCTACCCAGAAAAGCTGGCGATGTACACGACGAAACAGCGACAATTTGATTTCATTAGCCGGTTTGAAGCCGATCCAAGGCGGATTGATACGCCATATCCATTGTCGGTCAACGGCTTCATCGACACGAATAAAGGTAAGCAATAAGATAAGAAGATGAAGAAATTGTACGATAGCAAAACCTAGCAGTGCAGAAAATAATCCATCCATTTGATAGAAGAGCATTTGGAAAGCGACGAAGATAGCTCCAGTAATAAGATGGCTTATAATAAGCTCGGAATGGATGAAGACCCTTTTTACAAGCTGGTATTGATAAATGGTGGCATTTTTTTGTTCGGATAATGATTGTTTCATGTGGAACATCCTTCCCCTAATGTCCTATCTAATGTGCATACCTCATTACATAATATCGGCTTACTTAAACGTTTACTGAACCTTTTATACACACTTCATTACGTTCTGCAATCACCTAATGCCGTCATCCTGCATACGATATACAAATATTTGAAAAAGGTTATGAAACAAGTATATTTCGATAGACTATATGCCATAATAGTAGGTATATATTAAAGGTGATAGAAGGCGGGGATTGTTATGAACGATAATCGCGATCATTATTGTAATATTTGTGGTGAAATGAAGGCGGAAGGTGAAGGCATACGAATTATTTCGGGTTTCATCTGTATTCCTTGTGAGATGGAAATGGTTAAAACAGACGTAAAAGATGCTAAATATCCATTCTTCATTCATCAAATGAAAGCTATATTTATGGAAAAGAATGCGTGAACGGCGGCTGGTGACAGAAGCTGTTCTTTTTTTTTGCGAACTTATGCAATCATTTACGCCTCATACAGACATTCGGTACAATAAAGGAATAAAGTTATTCGTATAGTTGAAAGGAATGTTAAATAGAAATGAAATCATTTCATGCTCCACTTTACGAAATGCTAGTCAGTCATGCTACGACTAAACCAGCTAGCTTCCACGTACCTGGACATCATAATAGCGAGTCTTTGCATCTTCTTGAAAAAGTAAGCGAGCAAACGAAAGAAATAACGGATCGTTTTAAGCCAATAATGGAAATTGATCTTACGGAAATATCCGCGACGGATGATCTCCATCACCCCGAAGGGGCGATAAAAGATGCACAGTCTTTAGCTGCAAAATGTTTCGGGGCGGAAGATACGTATTTTCTTGTAGGTGGTAGTACATCTGGCAATCTTGCATTGCTGCTAACGATATGTACGCCGGGAGATACAATAATCGTACAACGAAATGTACATAAGTCTGTTATTAACGGTTTGAAGCTTGCAGGTGCTACAGCTGTATTTTTGACCCCACAGTTCGATAAAACTACTGGTTTAGCTACAATCCCATCACTTGATCAAGTCGAGACTGCATTAATGCAATACCCTAAAGCTACAGCAGTCTTTTTGACCAATCCAAACTATTATGGAATAAGTATAAAACTTGATGCTTATGCGGATAGTGTCCATCGCAGTGGCATTCCTCTAATAGTAGATGAGGCGCATGGTGCACATTATGGGTTCCACTCGAAGCTGCCACAATCAGCGTTAGCGGCTGGGGCGGATGCGGTCGTACAATCTACTCATAAGACATTACCTGCTCTTACGATGGGTGCGATGTTGCATGTCCAAGGAGATCTTATAGATCGTGGGTCATTAGTTCAGTCACTTTCAATGATACAAAGCTCAAGTCCATCATTCCCAATTATGGCATCGCTCGATATTGCTAGAGCAATGGTGCAAACGTTGGGTTCGGAACTGTTTCAACCTGTATTAGATGCTGTTAATTCATTTAATAGATGGGTAAATAATGAACAATTAATCGTGCGAACAGTTAACTGGGATGAAGAATTAGAGGCGGAAAACATAAGACAACTTGATCCATTAAGGGTGCTGTTATATGACCAAACTGGACATTTATCGGGATATGAACTGCTTAAAGAACTGGAGCAACATGGATGTTGGGCAGAGATGGCAGACCTTCGTTATGTCGTATTAGTAATGGGCATTCATATGACCGAAGTAGAGATTGGAAAGCTTCGGGTAGCAATTACTTCTATTCATAGTAAATATAATAAAAGTGGAGCAATCATCGTTATGGGGACAGGAACAGAAAAGTCATCTTCAACTGAAATTATTTTAAAAGATAGTTCAGGAATAGGAGTTCCAGTTTCATTTGCAAGAGATCATATAGTGAAAAGAGAGATTGCCAGTATGCAACTTCGTCAGTGTGAAGGACTTCAATCGGCAGAAATGATAGTTCCTTATCCGCCAGGAATTCCACTCGTATATGTGGGTGAAAGACTTACTGTTGATACGATTAGTCAAATTGAATCATTAGCTACTGCTGGTGCAAAGTTTCAAGGAGCCGATAACACTGAACTATCGACGATTAAAGTATTTATTGACCAAAAAAGGGACTAAAAAATCGTGTATTTATGCGGGTTTATATGAAAAGTTCGTTGTAGTAGTAGGCTTACCTTTGTTACAATAAAGGGAACAAATCGTATTTCATAGGTTAGGGGCAACTTAGGCTTGAATAGAGGATATTTTATTACTATAGAAGGCGGCGAAGGTGCCGGCAAAACATCACTCATTACACGTCTTGTGAATACACTGCAAGAGAAGGGCATGAGCGTAGTAGCAACAAGAGAACCTGGCGGTATCCCAATTGCAGAAAAAATTCGCACTGTTATTCTCGATACAGAGCATACGATGATGGATGCGAGAACGGAAGCTCTGCTCTATGCTGCATCACGTAGACAACATCTTGTAGAGAAGGTGATTCCAGCTCTTGAAGAAGGAAAGATTGTTATCTGTGATCGATTTGTAGATAGCAGCTTAGCCTATCAGGGTCATGCACGAGGTCTTGGTATGGATGATGTATGGGCAATTAATCAATTTGCCATTAAGGATACGATGCCAATGCTAACCGTATTTATGGATGTAACTCCTGAAGTTGGTCTTGCAAGAATTTCACAAGCAGGAGATAGAGAAATTAATCGATTGGATCTTGAGCTTCATTCCTTTCACGAACGGGTAAGAGAAGGATATCAATTACTGCTTTCGCAATATCCAGAACGTATCGAACTCGTTAATGCAGAGCTCGAGCGGGAAGAAGTGTTTCAAGCGGTATTATCTATCGTAGAACGCCGACTGAAAGAAGTAATGTAACCGATGTAAAACGTACAGCGTTCATAATGATCTCTGTCATTACCGAATGACTAATCATGTGTGTAATAACCTATTCTAATAGTAATCCAGGGGGAATGAAGATGAAATTAGTAATCGCGGTTATTCAGGACAAGGATAGCAACAGATTATCGAACGCACTTATACGTGAAGGCTTCAGGGCAACGAAGCTTGCAAGTACGGGCGGTTTTCTAAGGTCGGGAAATACAACGTTTATGATCGGAATCGAGGATGAGCGTGTGCAGGAAGTATTTCAGGTCATTAGCACGAACTGCAAAGTGCGTGATCAATTAGTTACACCAGTATCGCCGATGGGTGGATCTACAGATTCCTATCTTCCTTTCCCTGTGGAAGTACAAATAGGCGGTGCGGCCGTATTCGTTGTTCCGGTTGAGAGATTCGAACACTTCTGATTGGGTGTGACATAAATGAGAGTTGATCAAGGATGGCGACCACTAGGGCAAAATCGAACGAACACTGATTCAGGTGCAAAGCCTGTTCAGCATACAAGCTTTGCAGATGTAATGGTGCAGCAGGATGCTCAGCGGACACAAGAGCAGCTTAATGCCAAACTGCAAAATATTCATCGGCAAGGAGATCGACTGGCCAAAAATATGACGGTACGGGAGCTAATGCTGTATCGTCAGATGGTGAAGCAATTTCTTGAGGACACGATACGTCGTGGTATAGGACTTAAGGAAGTGCGCGGATTTGATCGAAGAGGAAGAATAAAGCGTTATAAACTATTGGATGAAATTGATGCCACACTTGTAACGATGGCAGAAGACTTGCTTGATAGCGAGCAAGGCAGAATTGATCTCTTGAATAAAATAGGCGAAATACGCGGTATTTTAATAAATTTATTGTTTTAATATGATGGAATAAGAAAGGTAAGGATTGAAGTCATGAGTCTTGAACAAGCTGACGAACAATGGAAGGCGCAGCGAATCTTGAAACATGCCCTTCAGAGCGGTAAAATCTCGCATGCTTATTTGTTCAGTGGACCTTCTGGTACTGGAAAGCTCTCCATAGCACAGAGTTTTGCTAAAGCGTTGTTCTGTACAGCGGATGGCTGGGACGCATGTGGCGAATGTTTGGAATGTCGGAAGTTTGAACATGGCAACCAGTCAAACCTTTTGACCATTGCTCCAGACGGGAATAGCATTAAAATTGATCAAATTAGGGAACTGCAACGTAATTTATCGTATCGCGGTACTGAAGCAGGGCGTACCGTTTATATAATTGAACGAGCGGAGACGTTAACGCTTCAGGCGGCCAATAGTTTGCTTAAATTTTTGGAAGAACCTGTTTCTCCAATTGTTGCTATACTTATTACCGATAATGGACAAGCTGTATTGCCAACTATTCGTTC
The DNA here is from genome assembly GCF_016019935.1 of Paenibacillus sp. GSMTC-2017. Classification (GTDB taxonomy): domain Bacteria; phylum Bacillota; class Bacilli; order Paenibacillales; family Paenibacillaceae; genus Pristimantibacillus. Next base: position 87,842 of record NZ_JAECMT010000008.1, on the reverse strand, counting down.
ACGAACACAATGGATTCCATTCCTTCCATTGTCTCCTGATCGGATGCTTGAGCAGTTAATTTCCGAAGGATCTCCAGCACTTCTTGCAAGAGCAGCGGTACAATTATCGTCCGGATTAGACGGGGCTAGACAAATTCTTATGCAGAATGAGTTTGCAGAAATCCGAAACCTAGTGATACAATTAGGCAAGGAGAGTTTGACCCGATTCACCGCGGCGATGATCACTGCCCAGCAACAGCTTTTTAAGACAGATTTATCGCATCAAACAGAACTGTTGCTTTCATTATTAACGCTTTGGTTTAAAGATTTAACACAGATCCAGGCCGGAAGGCAGGACAAGATTGTTTTTATAGATCAGTTAGATTGGTTAAGAAATAACGCCTTCAATCGTTCATTCGCAGGTTGGGTGTCCTGCATGGAGCATATCCTTGAAGCGAGTAAGCGTATACGTGCGAATGTATCGCCTCAGCTCGCGTTTGAGCAACTATTGGTAAACCTACAGGAGGGCTAATCCTTGTATAATGTCATCGGTGTCCGTTTTAAGAAAGCGGGCAAGATCTATTACTTCGACCCGGTCGAGCATCCCGTGGATAAGGAACAGCATGTTATTGTTGAGACCGCACGCGGAATCGAATACGGTAAAGTGGTGGTGGGACAGAAGCAAGTCGGTGAATCGGATGTTGTTCTCCCGCTCAAGAAGGTTATTCGTATAGCTAGCGATGTTGATGGACAAGTTGTTGAAGAGAATCGCTCAGCTGCAAAAAATGCGTTTACTACCTGTCTTGATAAGATTAAGAGTCATCAGCTTCGTATGAAGCTTGTGGATGTCGAATTTACATTCGATCGTAACAAAATTATTTTTTATTTCACCGCTGAAGGACGAGTAGATTTCCGGGAGTTAGTAAAAGATTTAGCTAGCGTCTTCCGAACAAGAATCGAGCTTCGTCAAATTGGCGTAAGGGATGAAGCCAAGATGTTAGGCGGCATTGGCCCATGTGGACGAGTTCTATGCTGCTCTTCATGGCTTGGCGATTTCGAACCTGTGTCTATTAAGATGGCCAAGGATCAGAACTTATCGCTTAATCCTACCAAAATATCGGGCCTATGCGGTCGTCTCATGTGTTGTCTCAAATATGAGCATGACAATTACGAGAGTGTAAGAGAAGAATTGCCGGCTATCGGCAAAATTGTTGTTACGTCTCTCGGTGAAGGCAAAGTGACTGGAATTAACGCATCTACGAAAAGCGTATATGTACAATTATTTGATACACCAGGTAAACCGAAAGAAATGCCGTTTGACGATGTTATCGTAAAATAAACGGTGTAGTGTGATTCTGATAGGTGAGGTAACACTCATGCTTGAAGCTCTGGGGTGGGAACTTGGAGAAGAGGGATATATTTATTCAAATGGATGAATTGGACAAACGGGTTGGTTTGTTTCATGCCGAGCTCCGCGAGCTCAAGCAGAAGGTCAAAGAACTGCTTGAGGAGAATAAGCGATTGAGCATCGAGAACCACCAGTTACGTCAAGTGTTCAAGAGAGAAACGTCCTCTGAACGCGAAGCCGTTCTTGCGACCCAAGCGGGTGCAGGAACAAAAGAAACAAAACCTGATTTAGTCCGTGAAGAAAGTTTCGAAGAAGCTATCGTCGCGGTTGGAGAAGGACATGATAATTTAACGCGGTTGTATCACGAAGGATTCCACATCTGTAACGTATATTATGGACATTTGCGTACAGAAGGTGACTGTCTGTTCTGTCTATCTTTCTTAAACAAATAAGCGGAATCCGTATTGACAGACCGTCCTTACCGCAGAGGACGGTCTTTTTTGAATGCTATATATGTTGTAGGATCAAACCAAGCGTCGAAGGAGAGACATAACGTGTCAGAACATCGATCATTAGAATTGTCGGCAGGCGAGAGAATCGATGATTTATTAATGGATACAGGATTTAAAATTATACAAAGCAGAGAAGTATTTAGCTTCTCTCTAGATGCTGTATTGTTATCAAGATTCGCCAATATTCCGAAGTACGGTCGTATCGCAGATTTATGTACAGGAAATGGAGTAATTCCGATCCTACTCACAGCAAGAACAAAGGCAAAAATCGATGCCATTGAAATTCAACCCCGTCTAGCTGACATGGCAAGACGAAGTGTCGAAATGAACGAATTGGAGCAACAAATTCAGGTTATCGAGCAGGATCTACGCACGTTTCCTAAGGTCGCAGGGAACGGCGTCTATGATGCAATTACCGTTAATCCGCCTTATATGCCAATAACGGCAGGAGAACAAAATGAAAACGAACATTATGCAATTGCTAGGCATGAGATACATTGTACACTTGATGAATTAGCACAGTCGTGCGCGAAGCTACTTCGTCCAGGTGGCAAGCTCGCTATGGTACATCGTCCAACCAGGTTACTCGATATTGTCGAAACTTTGCGAAAGTGGAAGCTGGAACCAAAGCGTATCCAATTTGTACATCCAAATGCTAATGCAGAAGCTAACATGATATTAATAGAAGCAACACGTGATGGAAAACCTGATATTAAGTTACTTCCACCAATTATGGTATACAACGACGAAGGGGTTCAAATCGTATGAATAGACAAAAAAGCTATGCCCCAGCTGTAGATGGAGGGGGAGCTTCCGGAGCGGGTTCGTTATATTTGGTCGCAACACCTATCGGCAATTTGGAGGATATGACGATGAGAGCTATTCGTATCCTTAAGGAAGCTTCCATGGTTGCAGCAGAAGATACAAGGCAAACTCGTAAGCTGCTTACTCACTTTGAGATTCAAACGCGTCTCGTTAGCTATCATGAGCATAATAAAGGCGCGAGCGGACCGGAGCTTATTAGACTTATGCTTGAAGGGCAATCTATTGCATTAGTTAGTGATGCGGGCCTACCGGCCATTTCTGATCCTGGTGCTGATTTAGTTGCTTCTGCAGTTGAACATGGGATAGCTGTAATACCGATTCCCGGTGCCAACGCAGCGTTATCGGCACTCATTATGTCAGGGCTTCCAACGGAAAGATTCCTGTTTGCAGGTTTTCCTCCAAGAGAGAAAAAGTCGCTTGTGAAATGGTTGCAAGAGTTTGCATTAATTAAGGCGACTCTTATTTTTTATGAATCCCCTCATCGGATAACAAAAACGTTGGATATTATGCTAGAACAATTAGGTGACAGGCGTATTGCAGTAGTTAGAGAATTAACGAAAAAGCATGAAGAAGCAATTAGAGGAACAACTTCAGAATGTATCGAATGGTTTGCAGAGCATTCACCACTAGGTGAGTTTTGTATTGTTGTCGAGGGGGCTGACCCTTCAGACGTAAATAAAGCTGACATTGATGGCGCTTGGTGGGCTGAGCTCGATATAGAGGCGCATGTAGCACATTATGAGTCTACAATGGATCGTAAAGAAGCGATAAAGAAAACGGCGGTTGATCGAGGACTGCAGAAGCGGGAAGTTTATAATGAAGTAAATCGCTAATTTGTTAGTGATTCTAATAATGCGCTAGAAAAAAAAGGACCTTCCTGGCCGGGTTCTAGCGCAGGAAGGCGTCAAGGGAATATAAAAAGGTTAGAATTAACAAGTAGGTATAAAATGATTATAACCGATTTTTCTTATTTTGTCACAGGTGTTGGCATTTCTGATAAACAAACATGACAAACTATTTTTCCTTTGAAGTAAGAAACGTTTTCTGCATTACCACAGAAGATACATGCAGGCTCATATTTCTTAAGCATGATGCGCTCGCCATCTACGTAAATCTCAAGTGCATCCTTCTCGCCAATTCCTAGCGTACGACGCAATTCAATTGGAATAACAACACGACCAAGTTCATCAACTTTACGAACGATACCAGTTGACTTCATCATAATCTATCAATCCTCTCACAAAATGTATTTTCGTCATCATTCGACATAGTTTGTAGTTTCTATGTTACTATAATACCAACTCTTCCCAAAACAGTCAACCTAGAATGTTCTACCAGACTCCAATGATTACAAGAGATCGTGGATCATCATAGTTTAATAGCTTTGTAATAGAATACAACAGCTTCGACAATTTGGAAACTATTTTGCGACACTATTCGACAATTACGAGTAGGTATGTGTCAAAATTATGAACAAAAGGAGATGAGAATTTGAGGGAACAAATATCGGAGGAAAAAGTATTTAAAGACCCTGTCCATGACTATGTTTACGTACAGGATCAGACGATCTGGGATCTTATTAATACGAGGGAATTTCAACGTCTACGTAGAATTAGACAGCTCGGCACAACGTATTTAACATTTCATGGTGCTGAGCATAGTCGCTTTTCACATTCGTTAGGTGTTTATGAAATAACTAGAAAAATTATTTCTCAATTTGAAAGAAACAGATACCCGGATTGGCCTCTCGAAGAACGCCTCGTCTCCTTATGTGCAGCACTGCTGCATGATGTCGGTCACGGTCCATTTTCCCACTCCCTCGAAGAAATTTTTGATACAGATCACGAAGAGTGGACCTGCGCAATTTTATTGGGAGAAACGGAAATTAATGAAGTTTTGCGACGCGTTTCAGATGAGTTTCCATTAATGGTATCTTCAGTAATCAAAAAAACGTATCCTAAACCAATTGTTGTAAGTCTTATTTCCAGCCAGATGGATGCGGATCGTATGGATTATTTGCTCCGAGATGCTTATTTTACAGGTGTTAACTATGGTACATTCGATTTGGAACGGATTCTTCGCGTATTGCGCCCCTATAAAGGGCAAATTGTAGTGAAGGAAAGTGGCATGCATGCCGTTGAGCATTATTTAATGTCACGTTATCAAATGTATTGGCAAATTTACTTCCATCCGGTCACCCGTAGTTCGGAAATTATATTGAGACAAATTTTCCGAAGAGCTGCGGAGCTGAACAATCAAGGTTACAGGTTCCGCTGGATGACGAATTCATTAAAAAAACTGCTAAGTAATACACTTAGCTTGCAAGATTATTTGAAGCTTGATGAAGCACATGTTCAAACCGCATTTTCCGAATGGTCAGATGAAACGGATGAGTTACTCAGTGATTTATGCAGACGCTTTATTAATCGTTACTTATATAAGTATGTAACCATTGAAAACCCAGATGAAACATTGCTTGCTGAAGTAGCCGATTCACTCTTGTCGATAGGTCTAAACCCAGACTATCATATGGAGATTGATTACCCGTTTGACCTGCCATATGATGTATATCGACCAGAGCAAAAGAATGGAGAAAAGAGTGGAAAAGCACCTATTTTGTTGTTAGACAGTGAAGATGAGATCAGCGAGATTTCTGTTAAATCCGACATTGTTCGATCCATAACTGGACTTCATCAAGGTCAATATCACTTATATTTCCCTGAGGAACCACTTCTAAAAAATAAGAAAAAACTTCCTGAAAAGATGATTAAATTATTTAAGCTCGATTAAGGAGAACGAACAGAAATGACAAAGCCGTTACTATTTGACACTCACACTCACTTGGATTCTTATAAATTTGACGAAGATCGTGAAGAAGTAATTGAACGTGCACGTGCAGCAGGTGTAGATCTTATGGTTAATATCGGGTTTGACCGAGAAACGATTCCGACGACGATGGCACTTGCTGAGAAATATGAATTTATTTATGCAGCGGTCGGATGGCATCCGGTTGAGAGTATCCATATGAAGCCAGAGGATCTAGATTGGATAGAAGAGCTATGCAGTCACAAGAAAGTGGTAGCGATCGGAGAAATTGGTCTTGACTATCACTGGGATACTTCACCTAAGGAAGTTCAACAACGTGTATTCCGTGAACAAATACGGCTTGCTCGCAAAGTGGACAAGCCCATTGTCATTCATAATCGTGATGCACATGAAGATATTCTCCGCATTCTTAAAGAGGAGAAAGCGTCAGAAGTGGGAGGCGTCATGCATTGTTTTTCTGGAAGCTCTGAAACGGCAAAACAATGTCTCGATATGAACTTTTATATTTCGTTCGGTGGACCAGTTACTTACAAAAATGCAAAGGTGCCAAAAGAGGTACTTGAGTACGTTCCACTAGATCGATTATTGATCGAAACAGACTCCCCATATCTTACTCCTCATCCATTTCGTGGAAAAAGAAATGAGACCTCATACGTTGCACTAGTCGCTCAGGCAGCTGCGGAGATTAAGGGGAAAACGGTAGAGGAAATTGCACTAATTACAACCTCAAACGGTAAAAAATGTTTTGGGATTGAGTGAAAGGCAGTGAAATAACGAGTATTTCGTACCTTTATCGCAAAAAAACTGATTTTAGTCGATGAATTCCCTTGTTTTTCCGAAGATTTCAATCATTTTTAGTGAAAATAGCATTTTATCGCTTCTTTACAACAGAGCTCTGATGAAGGTATGATTCAAATCAGAGCTTTACGTTTTGTATTGGATTTCCAGTTTATCATCCTAATTTGAACCTCAAATTTTCCTCCTCTGCATCCCTATCATGAACACAAAAGTATCTACCACACACGTTGTTCAAACGACGACCTCATCACTAAAAGTTGAATAAACGATACTTCGTCGTCATAGGGTTAATCAGGGAGGTAATGGATCTGCTTTACTGGAGTGCGTGCTTGCACGCCATAATACTATAGTCGCGTCAGTTGTAACATGCGTAACACTTGGCGGCGGGGCTATGAAGGAGGACCGATGAAGTGGGATTAATCCAGGCTAAGGACACCCATGGGAAACGATCATCCAGCATGTCTTTCGCAATGCGATGGAAGCATGGAAACTTGCGTTTGATTATGTTGAGCGCTATAATCTCAATCGCTATGACTTTCATGTTTTTGGTGTTGTTGTACGGAACGGCTGTCAAAAGCGTCTCCGTAGTAGTGAATGGACAAGAAACCATTGTGGAAACGAAACAATGGGTCCTGCAACGCCTACTGGATGAACAAGCTATAACAATAGGACCTCATGATGAGGTGTCTGTCCCGCTCAATGCACCAATAAAGGACGGCGATCGTGTTGAGGTAACTCATGCGATACCAGTAGTTGTAAAGGCTGATGGCAAGACATCAACGGTGTACACGACAGAGAAGACGGTACAGGCGGCGATAGAGGAACTAAATCTATCCCTTCGAAGTGAAGATAAAATAAGCCCTCCGCTTAGTTCAGTTATTAACGCGGAAGACATGGTCACCATTGTTCGAGTCGATACGAAAGTATCGGAGCTCGAAAAAACCGTTCCATTCTCTATCGTGAAGAAAGATGACCCGACGCTTGAACAAGGCAAGGAAAAGCTTGTTCAGACGGGTAAGAAAGGCGTTGTCGTTGAACAAGTTAAGAAAAAGTATGAAGATGGTGTACTCATCTCTAATCAGATGGTCAGTGAAATCGTGCAGACAGCTGCGGTGGATCAGGTCATTGCAGTAGGAACGAAGAAGGAAGAATCCAAGGTAACTATTCTTTCCAATAGTAGTCCAAGCAGCCTTACTTTAACGAAGGGAGATCTTACATTTAAAGCCAAAAAAATGATTAAAAACGTTACATTAACAGCTTACAGTGCTGATGCAACGTCTACTGGCAAAGATGAAGATCATCCTGAATTCGGTATTACTGCATCTGGTACTCGTGTGAAAGAGGGTAGAACCATTGCGGTTGATCCTAAAGTCATTCCTATTGGTTGGTGGGTATACATCGAAGGAATTGGCTTCCGCCGTGCGGAAGACAAGGGAAGTGCCGTAAAAGGGAACAAGATTGACATTTACTTCGAGAGTAATAGTCATGCGACCAAGTTCGGTAAGAAAAAGGGCTATACCGTCTACATCCTTGGGCCAAAAAAGCCAACAGCCAGCTAATAGACTCTAGGCTTTATCTAAGCCAAAAGGATCAATGTAGAATTTTCTTCATCATCAACATATCGTAATGTTCAATTAAATATGCCATCATAGGAAGAGGCACTGCCTCTTCCTTTTGCATGTTTACTTATAGGGAAAAATGCTGAGGCTAGGGTAAGGGAAGGACTGAGCAAAGTGATTAAGGAAGTTATCGTTGTAGAAGGAAAAGATGATACCGCCGCGATTAAGCGAGCAGTTGAAGCAGATACAATTGAAACAAACGGCTCTGCGATTGGTGAAGATGTATTGCGCCGTATTGCTCTTGCTAATGAGCGCAGAGGTGTTATTATTTTTACTGATCCCGATCATGCTGGCGAGCGAATTCGCAAAATAGTGGCACGACATGCGCCGGGCTGTAAGCATGCGTTTCTCCCGCAGGAGAAGGCCTTCTATAAAGGGGATATTGGAATCGAGAACGCAAGCCCTGACGCCATCGTACAAGCGCTATCTGAGCTTCGTACTGAAACGGAAAATGCAATTGGAGAAATTGCATGGGATGATCTGATGGAAGCGGGCTTAATCGTACATCCTAATGCGTCAAATAGACGATTAGAAATGGGCAAGCTACTTGGCATTGGATACGCGAACGGTAAACAATTTTATAAGCGTTGTACAAGCTTCCGTATATCCAAATCGGAATTCGACGTTGCACTACGTGAGATGGAACGAATACTGGAGGAATAACAGGATGAATAACGAGAACCAAAGTAGTCAAAGTAAAGGACAAGTAAAAACAACGGCACCAGAGGTTGGGTCACCGAAGCGAACGAAAGAAATTATAGCGAAGTATGGTTTTTCCTTCAAAAAAAGTCTCGGTCAAAACTTCTTGATCGATGGAAATATATTAAACAACATTGTAGCTGCTGCCGAGCTTGACGAAACAAAAGGAGCACTTGAGATTGGTCCTGGTATTGGTGCACTTACACAGCGACTTGCTGATGCTTCGGGCAAGGTAACTGCAGTAGAGATCGACCAACGACTTATTCCGATCCTTAGAGATGTACTAGCAGATAAGCCGCATGTATCCGTCGTACATGGTGATGTTCTTAAAATTGATCTGAAGGAATTATTTAAAGAGCAGTTCAAGGATGTTGCTGGCGTAAGTGTTGTAGCCAACCTGCCTTATTACGTGACGACACCAATTTTGATGAAGCTTCTGGAAGAGCGTCTGCCCTTGCAACATATCGTTGTTATGATTCAGAAAGAGGTTGCACAGCGAATGGCGGCTAAGCCAGGAGGCAAGGAATATGGCAGCCTTAGCGTAGCTGTTCAATACTACTGTGTGCCACAGCTAGTATGTATGGTGCCGAACACTGTATTTATTCCGCAGCCGAACGTTGATTCAGCTGTTATTAAGCTTTCAGTTAGAGATAAGCCGGCGGTTGACGTTCCGGATGAAGCTTTCTTCTTCCGCGTCGTGCAAGCTAGCTTTGCACAGCGTCGTAAGACGCTTGCTAACAATTTAACAGCTTTCGTAGGCAAGGAGCATCGTGAAGCTCTGAATGCATTGCTTAACGAAATAAGTATTGATCCTGTTAGACGTGGCGAGACATTATCATTGGAAGAATTCGCTGAACTAAGCAAAGCGCTTTTGTCTTCGGGGTTGGTTAGATAACGTAGTAGAAATTTCTCACCATTCGCCCTATCCGCCCATAGGATAGACGAAGAGGTGATTTACAAATGAAGCAAGGGGACCTGGTCGTCCGCAAATCGTATGGCAGTGACGTTTTGTTCCGTGTCGAAGCCGTACTTACTCATCATGCCCTTCTAAAAGGGACGGATTACCGGCTGCTGGCGGATGCGCCGATTCCAGATCTGTCTGTTGTTCAAGATCCAGAATCTACGCGCGCAGTGCAGCAGGTACGTATAAAAGTTAATGAGTCGCTCCAAAAAATGCATACCGCTAGAGAAAAGCAGGCTACAGGCTATGAGAGTGTTATTAGACGTGCCCAGGAGCAGCAGAGTGCGCCTTACTTCGAAGTGCCTGGAAAAGTGCTTCATTTGGACGGAGACGGCAACTACTTAAAGAAAAGTATGCAGCTATACAATACGATGCATGTTTTAGCTCATGGCTTGCATATTCATGAATCGCAAATGGCTGATGTGCTGTATCGACTTCTTCCACAGATCAAACCAGATATCGTAGTTATTACTGGACATGACGGTGTACTCAAAAATCGAGCCCCCGGAGAGTTGTATAGTTTAAACAGCTACAAGAACTCGCAAAACTTTGTTAATGCAGTACGGGTAGCTCGGGATTATGAAAAAAATCGAGATGGGCTGGTAGTCATTGCCGGAGCGTGCCAATCGCACTTTGAAGCGTTGTTGCAAGCTGGTTCTAACTTTGCAAGTTCTCCTGGACGAATTTTGATTCATGCACTAGATCCTGTTTATATTGCCATAAAAGCAAGTTATACCTCTATTCGTGAAACGATTAACCTACCTGATGTCATCCATGGCACCATCAGCGGTATCGATGGTGTAGGTGGAATTGATACGATGGGCAGGTACAGAATGGGTTTGCCAAAACCTAAAGTAACAACCTAATAAGCCTATTATTTAAAAAAGAACAATAGGATGTTAGGCGCATAATGTATCGGCAAAAAGAAAATACTATCGGTCAGATGCCCCCATTTTCAAAAAATGGGTGAAATCACCGTTGACAAGAGAAATAATGGACTGATATAATATTTCGCTTTGTTTGACAACCCCTCCTTCATTGGTTATAATGGACAAGGAAAGAGGTGGTAGTTGACAATGGCAAAAAACGCGCTATTGGATATAAAACGCAGCTTGGAAGCCCATGTAGGCTCCAAAATCCGTCTAAGAGCAAATGGTGGTCGTCGAAAGACCATTGAACGGACCGGCACGTTGGAAGAAATCTACCCTTCTGTTTTCATTGTCAAGCTAGACGAGGAACAGCATGCGTTCAAACGTGTGTCCTACAGCTATGCGGACATTCTGACAGAATCCGTGGAAGTTACTGTATGTAATGATGAAGGTCAGGTACGAATCGCTTATCTTCAACAATAGATTGACATAAGCTTCATATATGCCATTTAGGGCACACAGCGCAGAGCATATCTGCGCTTTTTTGTTGCGTATATTCCGGGCTTTCGAACACATACTACGTGTGTAGAGCAATTCTCAGAGTTAATTCTTATTATGAGATCGGAGGAAACGCATATGGGACGCAGACGTCGTAGTGTTATGTCTGAAGAGTTCAAATACGAGCTCGCAAAGGACTTAGGCTTTTATGATACTGTTCAGGAGGAAGGCTGGGGAGGTATAAAAGCCAAGGATGCGGGTAACATGGTGAAACGAGCAATACAGCTCGCAGAACAGGCCGCAGCGAAATCATATCGTCCATAGATCGAGCTAAAATAAGCTAAACTGTGAGTAACCAAAGAAAGCGGTTGCCATAGTTTAGCTTTTATTGTGTTCCTTTGATATAATGGTGCTTAAGCTTAAGACGAACGGGTGAACTTATCTGATGAAAATTTATGAAAAAGCTCCTGCCAAAATTAATCTATTACTGGATGTGCTTCGTAAACGTGATGACGGATACCATGAAGTCGAGATGATTATGACCATGGTAGACCTTGCAGATCGTCTAGAAATGCAAGAACTGCCGCGCGATACGATTATGTTAACGAGCCAAGTAGGCTATATTCCGCTTGATGAGAAAAATTTAGCTTTTCAAGCTGCTCGTCTAATTAAAGAGCGGTATGGCGTTAGTAAAGGTGTATACATACATCTAGATAAAAAAATACCAGTTGCTGCTGGCTTAGCTGGCGGAAGCAGCGATGCTGCAGCCGCACTCCGTGGACTAAACCGTCTTTGGGGTCTTGGCATATCTGAGGACGAGCTATGTCTGCTAGGGGCCGAATTAGGTTCGGACGTTCCTTTCTGTGTAACAGGAGGAACAGCACTTGCGCGTGGACGTGGTGAGAAGTTAGAACCGATTCATAATCCGCCACAATGCTGGGTCGTTCTTGCTAAGCCGCCTATTAACGTTTCGACGGCTGATGTGTACGGCAGACTGAGAGCTAATGATCTTAAGACTCATCCTTCTATTCCAGGGATGGTGGATGCTCTTGAACGAGGATCGTTTCAAGATATGTGCGGAGGTCTTGGCAATGTACTTGAGTCGGTTACACTGGACTTGCATCCAGAAGTGATGCAGCTTAAAGAAAGTATGTTGCGACTCGGTGCGGATGGTGTATTAATGTCTGGTAGCGGACCTACTGTGTTTGGACTAGTTTCTAAGGAAGCGAAGCTTCCACGGATATATAATGGATTAAGAGGCTTCTGTAAAGAAGTGTATGTGGTAAGAATGCTTACATAGCATGACGTTTTTATTGATTAAATCCGTATAGAAATGTAAAATTGACTTAATATTATTCGGGTTTAGCGAGGGAGATTGCCAGTGAAGAAGTTGAAAAGGAGCTCCAGGCTTGTAGAAATGACACAATATCTGTTAGCCCGCCCCCACACGTTAATTTCGTTGACAGCATTTGCAGATCGTTATCAATCGGCTAAATCATCGATAAGTGAGGATTTAGCGATTATAAAAGAGGTCTTCGAGGAAGAAAGTATCGGTGAACTGCATACACTCGCTGGGGCTGCCGGCGGAGTTAAATTTATTCCTTTAATGCATGAAGCAACTGCTTTGAACATTATGGAAAAAATTTGCCTCCAGTTGGAACAGCCTGATCGTGTATTACCAGGCGGTTACTTATATATGACGGATATGCTTGGACAGCCGGAATTGCTTGCTGATGTAGGGAGAATGTTTGCTACAGCTTTTTCAGGACGGAAAATTGATGTCATTATGACCGTAGAGACGAAGGGTATTCCTCTCGCATATGCTACGGCTGCATGTTTGAATATACCTGTTGTTATCGTAAGGCGGGACAATAAAGTAACAGAAGGTTCGGCAGTAAGCATCAATTATGTATCGGGCTCCACAAAGCGGATACAAACGATGTCATTAGCACGCAGAGCACTTAAAGAACAATCAAACGTTCTTATTATTGATGACTTTATGAAAGCTGGCGGAACGATTAAGGGCATGATGGATTTGCTCTATGAATTTAAAGCGAAGGTTGCTGGAGTTGGCGTGTTCGTAGAGTCGGGTGAAGTTGAACTTGAGGAACGTCTGCTAGAGGACTATATTTCGCTTGCGAAACTTACGGCAGTAGATATGAAAACAAAACAAACAACAGTTGTACCAGGAAACTACTTTAAAGACTAAGGAGACAGCGACTCTTATGACAACGAATACAAAACTGCAAGTGGTATCGACGGACCAAGCTCCAGCAGCAATTGGGCCTTATTCACAAGCAATTAAACTGGGCGGACTTATATTTACTTCTGGACAAATTCCTCTAGATGCATCAGGCGTTCTAGTAGAGGGCGGAATTGAAGAACAAACGCATCAGGTATTCAAAAATGTGAAGGCCGTTCTAGCAGAAGCTGGAGCGTCCTTAAATGATGTCGTCAAGGCAACTGTTTTCCTTAAAGATATGAATCAATTTGCAATTGTTAATGGTATTTACGAATCCTATTTTGGTGCTCATAAACCGGCTCGTTCGGCTGTTGAGGTGGCAAGACTACCAAAGGATGTTCTTGTCGAAATAGAGGTTATATCATCGACAAATGTCGAATGAAAACGAAAAAGATTCAAACTAAAAAAAATATTTTAAATTAAGCGTCAATTTACCAAAATGCTAGAAGGAATTGGCACAAAAACGTGGAAGTATACACCAAGTCTCTGATAGGCAAAGGTGGTGAACACAAGTGCAAATTACTGATGTCAGACTCCGCCGTGTGAATTCTGAAGGTCGCATGAAGGCTATAGCTTCCATAACCATTGACAACGAATTCGTGGTTCACGACATTCGCGTTATCGACGGTAACAATGGTATGTTCGTAGCAATGCCAAGCAAGCGTACCCCAGATGGTGAGTTCCGCGATATCGCTCATCCGATCTCCTCTACGACTCGCGAGAAGATCCAAGCTGCTGTATTAGCAGAATATGAGCGCGCGGCCGATGAAGTAGCAATTGAAGAAGGCGCTTAAGCAATACTTTGAAAGTTTGATTATGCTTGATTGGAGAAGAGAGAGCCCTGGCTCTCTTTTCTTTTTTTTGAGAATGAGCTATATTCATGTGAGGATTGAATGGTATCAGGGAGGGAATTAATATGAAAAAAATTATGGCTATCGTTCTGGCAGCTGGTCAGGGCAAACGAATGAAATCGAAATTATATAAAGTGCTTCATCCAGTAGGTGGCAAACCGATGGTAGGGCATGTGGTTGATATAGTTAAAGAAGCGGCAAGCGAGCGGACGGTTGTTATTGTGGGTCATGGCGCGGAGACTGTGAAGGCTTACTTTGGTGATGCGGCTGAATACGCTCTACAGGAACAACAACTAGGTACAGGTCATGCTGTTCGTCAAGCAGAGGAACTGTTAGGTACGGAAGAAGGCACGACTATCGTTATCTGTGGCGATACACCGCTTGTACAAGCATCTACAATAGAAGCGATGCTGAAGTTGCATGGGGAGCACAATGCGGCTGCAACTGTACTGTCTGCTTCGTTCGATAATCCTAATGGATACGGTCGTGTTATCCGTGGTGAGGATGGAACGGTTCAACGTATTGTTGAGCATAAAGACTGTTCGCCGGAAGAAATAGCAGTTAAGGAAATTAATACAGGAACGTATTGTTTCGATAATCGCAAATTGTTTGATGCCCTCAACAAGGTGACCAATGACAATACGCAAGGTGAATACTATTTGACGGATGTCATCGGTATTTTCAGGGAAGCGGGAGAAGTTGTTCAGGGCTATTGTACGGATGATGCAGCTGAAGCGGTTGGTATTAACGATCGTGTTGCTCTTTCAGAAGCGGAGCGCTTTATGAAGGAGCGCATTAATCGTCAGCATCTTCTAAATGGGGTAACGATCATTGATCCGTCTTCGACTTATATCGAAGCGGGCGTGCAAATTGGTTCGGATACCGTTTTGTATCCAGGTACTTTCCTTCGCAGCGGGACGATAATTGGAACAGATTGTGTCATTGGGCCAAGTGCGGATATCGCAAACAGCACTGTTGCCGATGGCGTTACGATTACGTATTCCGTTGTTGCAGATTCTGTTATTGGTGAAGAAAGTTCTGTAGGCCCATACGCAAACCTACGTCCAGGTACTAAAATCGGTAAAGGCTGCAAGGTTGGCGATTTCGTAGAACTAAAAAATGCATCCTTGGATGATGGAAGCAAAGTGTCACATCTTAGTTACATCGGGGATGCGAAAATTGGCAAAGACGTCAACGTTGGCTGTGGTGCTATAACAGTCAATTACGATGGATTTAACAAAGCGTTAACAGAAATTGGTGATAACGCCTTTATCGGTAGTAACGCTAACCTTATCGCCCCAGTGAAGATTGGTGATGGTGCATATGTCGTTGCAGGAACAACAGTTACTCAAGACGTTCCTGCAGGAGATCTTGCTATCGCTCGTGAGCGTCAAGTAAATAAGCCGGGATATGCGGATAAAATTCGGGCACGTGCGAAAGCGAAGAAGGAACGTTCCGAGTAACATTATGGCCTGATGATTCTAAGAGGTGATTAATTTCGGCACCTGTTGGGTAAAGTTATATGGAATTCCAAATCTACGAGGAGGGTTCCATATGGCAATCGCAATAAAAGCAGACCAACGTTCTAATCGGACAAAAGGTGATCTGCGTAAACTTAGGCTTGAAGGACAAATTCCTGGTGTTGTGTATGGTAAGGGGCTTGCCTCAGCAGCCAGTGTTAGTATCAACGAGAAAGAACTGACGGCTATACTTCGAGCGCAACCTAACGCTGTGCTTGATTTAGACATACCTTCAGTGGGTAAACATTCTGTCATGGTGGCGAATGTACAACGTGAAGCACTTAACAGACAACTTATTCACGTTGATTTCCTTCGGATTAATATGAACGAGGAAGTTAAAGCGCATGTTCGGATTGACTCTGTCGGCGATTCAACAGGCGTTCGCGAGGGTGGTATCCTGCAAGTGATCCTTCATGAGCTTGAAGTTCAATGCTTACCGGGAAGTATTCCTGAAGCGATTACAGTAGATGTCAGTACGCTCGGCATAGGAGAAAGCTTGCTCGTTAGTGATTTATCACTCCCACAAGGTGTAGAGGCGAAGTCTGATCCGCAGCTTGTCGTTGTAACTGTACTTGCACCACAGAAAGAACTGACCGAAGAAGAGAAAGCAGCCCAAGATGTCGAGCAGCATGAAGCCGAATCTCGTTCGGACCATGCTCAGCATAAAGAGATTGCTACTAGTTTGTAAAACGTAGGGTGTAATCGTACGATTTACAAGCACGTAGTATTTCAGTGGAATATTGATGGAATGTACATTAGTTAAGAATGTTTTTGTATGCATAATACAGAGCGCCTTCCCGTAAGTGGAGTAATCTACTTACGGGAAGGCGCTTTTTTGATAATGAAACAAATGAAATGAACTAAAGTATCCATATGAATGATAAAGGACTTAAAGTGCTTCGCAATTCGTCATCATTTATGCTACATTATGATCGTAAAGGAGTGTAAATGACATGAAGTGGATCGTAGGATTAGGCAATCCGGGCAATACATATAAAGACACAAGGCATAATGTAGGATTTATGGTTGTTGATGAACTCGCTAAGCGATGGGGAATATCAGTTACGCAAAATAAATGTAAGGCGCTCATCGGTGAAGGAAACATACAAGGAGTAAAAGTAGCTTTAATAAAGCCCATGACGTATATGAACTTGTCTGGTGAGTCGGTTAGATCATTTATGGATTATTTTAAAACAGAATTGTCCGACGGTATTATCGTATATGATGATTTGGATACGGAAATTGGTAAGCTGCGTCTGCGTTATCAAGGAAGCGCTGGTGGCCATAATGGCATTAAGTCACTCATCCAGCATTTGAACACACAAACATTCAATCGAGTTCGTATGGGGATATCACGACCGCAACCAGGTATGGTTATATCTGATTATGTATTAGCAACATTTCCGAAGGCTGATCGGGACAAGCTTCAGACGATGATTGAGAACGCTTGTGATGCTGTAGAGTACGGGCTTAAGGCGCCATTTGAGGAAACGATGGCAAAGTTTAATGGCTAAACCCGTTAAATTATAGCGATGCGGGGCATACTGAAGGGTATAACATTCCTTCAGGAGGCATACATATGGCTGTGAACTATATTTGCAGGCACTGCAAGACGTCCATGGGGTCGCTTGAAAGCACATCAATAACGGAGCAACAGCTCGGTTTCCATTTCTTGACCCCCGAAGAACGCAACGATATAATAGCGTATGACTTAAACGGGGATGTTACAGTGAAGGTCGTTTGCGATTACTGCAACGAAGCGCTGAATACGAATCCTGACTTAATGTTAGTCAGTAATCCTCTGCAATAGAACAACATGTATAGCAGCTCGCGAGAATAAGCTATGCCGTCATAGGACGGCTGTAGCTGTTTTTGCGTGGGCAATCTCCCCATCGGTCTGTTAGAAGCGAAAAGGGGTTATCACGGTTGTCCAAATCATTGTCGGTTTCATTGGTTGTGTAAAGAAAAGAGGTGCCGCTAACGTTGAAAGCGCTAATTAAAGCTTTTGCTACGGATTCGGATGTTCAATCGATATTGTCCGGTATCCGCAAAGGGATGCGTGAGCAAATGGTATCCGGTCTCGCTGGCTCTTCTAGACAAGTGTTAATTGCAGCGCTTGAAGAAGATGTAAAGCGTCCGATGCTAGTTGTCACACATAATATGTTCTCCGCACAGAAAATTGCGGAGGATCTACAGGAATGTCTGTCAGCCGAAAAAGTGCTGCTGTATCCTGCGAATGAGCTAATGGCTGCCGAAGCAGCGATCTCGAGTCCTGAGACGTTGGCGCAGCGAATGGATGTGCTGATCAAGCTATCCAAAGGCTATCGCGGGATTGTTGTCGTGCCGTTTTCTGGTGTTCGGCGTTACCTGCCAATCAGCAGTGTTATGGCTGAAGCGCAAGTGACTGTAACGGTAGGCGATTCTTTGCCGCTTGATGATTTCCTCCGCCGAATGACGGTATTAGGTTACGTTCGAGCTGATCGTGTAGAAGCTCGTGGCGAGATAAGTGTACGTGGTGGAATTGTTGACTTCTATCCGTTAACAGAAACACAAGCTTATCGGATTGAGTGGTTCGGCGATGAAATCGATTCGATTAGAACATTTGACCCTGCTGATCAACGTTCTTCCGATCGACTAGAGTCTTATGTAATAACGCCGTGCCAAGAAATTATTGCAGACATGACCAGAATGGTATCAGCGGCTAACCATGCGAGCGGCTTGTTAGAGCGTCAATTGGAGAAAATGTCTGACCGTACAGCGAAAGATCGCCTTCGTACAGAAATTGGCGGTGAGCTTGATAAGCTGAAAGAAAATATGCACTTCCCTGAAATCTATAAATATATATCGCTACTATACCCAGAGCGTCATACAATATTGGACTACATGCCGAGCGACACTCTGCTTATATTAGACGAGCCGACGCGATTAATAGAGACAGCGAAACAGCTTGAGCGGGACGAAGGCGAATGGGCTATTCATTTACTCCAAAATGGTAAGTCATTGCCAGGTCTAGCGCTTGCAAGAGATACGGATGAGATTCTTCATCATCGCCCGTTTCCTACGTTGTTTCTGTCGTTGTTTTTAAGGCAAATTCCACATACCCAGCCACAAAACATTTTGAATATGACTAGTCGTTCAATGCAAAACTTCCATGGGCAGATGAATGTACTTAAGGCAGAAATGGAACGTTGGAAAAAGATCGGCGCAACTGTTATGATGCTTGCTGGCAACGCAGAGCGTATGGACCGGATGCGTCGTGTGTTAGACGATTATGGAATCGAAGCACCAATGCTGCTTGAGGGCAATCTTCAGCAAGGATTCGAGCTGCCGTCTTCACATTTGGTCGTTATTACAGAAGGTGAGATGTTCTCACAAAAGCAGCGTAAGCAGCGGCGTCTAGATAAGAAGATGGACAACGCTGAGCGTATTAAGAGCTATACGGAGCTCAAGGTTGGCGATTACGTCGTCCATCATAATCATGGTATTGGTAAATATGTAGGGATTGGTACGCTGGAGATCGGCGGCATTCATCGAGACTACTTACATATCGTATACGCTGGCGGAGATAAGCTGTCTGTTCCGATTGAACAAGTTGATATGATTCAGAAATATGTCGGCTCGGAAGAGAGGGAGCCGAAGGTAAGTAAGCTTGGCGGGGCTGAATGGACGAAAGCTAAGAGCAAGGCGAAAGCTTCTGTTCAAGATATTGCTGATGATCTTATTAAGCTGTATGCACAGCGTCAATCAACTACTGGTTATTCGTTTGGCGAAGATACAAGCTATCAACAGGAATTTGAAGCGATGTTCCCGTATGACGAAACACGTGATCAGCTTCGTGCAATAGAAGAGATTAAGAGAGACATGGAAAAAGATCAACCTATGGATCGGTTGTTGTGTGGCGACGTTGGTTACGGCAAAACAGAAGTTGCGGTTCGTGCTGCATTTAAAGCGGCTATGGATAGTAAACAAGTAGCAGTACTAGTGCCTACTACAATTCTTGCACAGCAACATTACGAGACGTTCCGCGAACGATTCGCAGGATATCCTATCAATGTTCAAGTGTTAAGTCGTTTCCGCTCTCGCAAAGAGCAAAACGATACGATGAAAGGTCTAAAAAATGGAACAGTAGACGTAGTAATCGGTACACATAGACTGTTGTCTCAAGATATCATTTTCAAATCGCTAGGATTGCTGATTGTCGATGAAGAGCAACGCTTTGGCGTTTCACATAAGGAAAAGCTTAAGAAGCTAAAAACAAATGTAGATGTATTGACGCTGACAGCTACACCGATTCCACGTACGCTTCATATGTCTATGCTTGGTGTTCGTGATTTATCGGTTATTGAGACACCGCCAGAAAATCGTTTCCCTGTACAAACCTATGTCGTAGAATACAGTCCTGCGCTTGTACGTGAAGCTGTAGAACGGGAACTTGCAAGAGGTGGTCAAGTTTATTATCTGTATAACCGTGTACAAGGCATTCATCAAATGGCGGAGGCAATCAATGCACTCGTACCCGATGCCAAGGTGTCTGTAGGTCATGGGCAAATGTCTGAACAAGAACTCGAGAAAACGATCCTCGACTTCCTTGATGGAGAATCTGATGTTCTTGTCAGTACTAGCATTATTGAGACAGGCGTCGACATTCCGAACGTGAACACGCTGATCGTCCATGATGCGGACAAGATGGGCTTGTCCCAGTTGTATCAGCTACGTGGACGGGTAGGACGATCCAACCGGATTGCGTATGCTTACTTCACCTATCAGCGAGATAAGGTGCTTACTGAAGTAGCAGAGAAAAGGTTACAATCGATTAAGGAATTTACTGAGCTTGGATCTGGTTTCAAAATAGCGATGCGCGATCTTTCGATTCGTGGAGCGGGAAATTTGCTTGGAGCGGAGCAACATGGATTTATTGCGTCAGTAGGCTTCGACATGTATTCACAGATGCTCGCTGATGAAATTGCGAAGCGTAAAGCAGAGATGAGCGGCGTAGAGGTTAAGGAAGAGAAGCCGATTAGTACTCTTATCGATATAAGTGTCGATGCGTATTTGCCATCTGACTACATTTATGACAGTATCCAAAAGATCGAAATTTACAAGAAGGTTGCAGCTGTTCGCTCCTTTGAGGAAACCGATGATCTTATCGACGAGTTGGTCGATCGTTTCGGTGATTTGCCACAAGCCGTTAGCAACTTAATGGCCGTTGCACGTCTCAAAATTTATGGTGCAGATTATGGAATTGAAACCATTAGCCAAAAGGGAGACGACCTGCAATTTAAGCTAGCAGAGAAGCAAAAGGGTAAAATCATACGTAAAAAAGTTGATCAGTTATGTATGAGCTTAGAAAACAGATTTAAACAAAATGCGGAGCAGGAATCACCTACCATTCTACTTAGAGGAAAAGGGTTAAATATGGAGCAAAAGCTTCATCTATCTGAAAAGTTTATGGCAGGATTTAGCGAAGCGCTCATGAAGAAAGAAGAGCTGCAGAATGCGACATCATAGTCGAAATTCGCTTTTAGTATTCCTTTTCTGCTACAATAAAAAGTAAGTTTATAATCTGAAAGGGGATTCAACATGTTGCACAGTTCACGCAAATCAGCATGGCGCAGAGGCGCACTGCTTGTTATCTCAGCGGTGCTCGTTATGACGATGCTCGCGGCATGCGGCAAAGGCAAGGAGCACAGTTTGGAGTTTAAAGGTGTTGGAGAAGGAGAGGTTGTCGCTACTTATAAAGACGGAAAAGTAACGAAATCTGAATTCGACAAATACCTTGCAATCTTTGGTACAGCACAAGCCCAATACGAGCAAGTAATTGCAATGCCACAATTTCAGCAAATGATTCTAGAGCAATATGTGTCCTACAAGATACTTGGAACAAAAGCTTCAGAGGAGTCTTTGAAGAAAGCAAGAACAGAAGTAGATAAGCAGCTTAAAGAATATGATACTGCATTAAAGAACGACACAGCTCTAGCAGCTAAAGTGAAAGAAAAGAAGATTTCTAGAGAAGATATGGCTACTTTCCTTATGCAAACGGCGACTGTTGTCGTGCATATGAATTCACAAGTAACTGATGCTGATCTTAAAAAAGCATATGAAGACATGAAAGCTGATTTCGCAGTTTCTTCTGTTCGTCACATTCTAGTTGCAACTGAAGAGAAGAACCAAGAAACTGGCGAGAGCAAAACTCTTCGTACAGAAGCAGAAGCGCTTGCTCGTGCAAAAGAAGTAAAAGCGAAGCTTGAAGCTGGTGGAGACTGGAATGCTCTTGCTAAACAATATACTGACGATACAAGTTCTAAAGAAAAAGGCGGCCTTTATGAGGATACTGAAGGAAAGAACTGGGTAGAAGAGTTCAAAAAAGCAGTATTTGAACAAAAGGTTGGCGTTATTGGTGAGCCAGTGAAGTCGCAATTTGGTTACCATGTAATCAAAGTAGAAAAGCGTAACGAAGTGGCATACGATAAATTGTCTGAAGAAAATAAAGAATCCGTTAAGGGTGCAGCAGCATACGTCTACATGGATAAATTCCTAAAAGAAGATATGCCGAAGCAAGAACTAAAAGTTACACTTCCTGAGGTTGCTCCAACTGAAGGCGGAGAAGTTGCTCCTACGGAAGCACCTACTGAAGCTCCTAAGAAATAAGATGATTTAGGTATCGAATAACAAAAAAGACCGTTTGAACAGCAATTTATTTGCTGGACAAGCGGTCTTTTTCTTTCATTTAGCATAGTAATAATGTTCAAGTAAGCTGATTACAGCGGAATGAAATGGCACTCTTGGAGTCGTGCATAAGATAATGGGAGCGGATGAATACTATGGTCAGATTCAAAATCTTCATTGAAGGATTTTATCTCATCGTTACCAGATCAGGGCACCTGACCCCATTATAGTGACATAATGCTGCGAAGATATCTGGTAAGGGATTACAACAGCCGCGGTAACGCGGTATCACATCTTGGAAGCATCCGTGAGGGACAACCATCCTTCTCGTAGCACTTTCGGTGATGTTTCTCATACAAGCATGATCCAGTCGGTTCAAAATCCTCTAGGAAAGTGGGGCAACAAGAAATGAAAGCAACTGGAATAGTACGTCGCATCGATGATCTTGGACGTGTCGTAATTCCGAAGGAGATTCGTCGTACATTGCGTATTCGCGAAGGTGATCCTTTGGAAATATTCGTTGACCGTGATGGTGAAGTTATTTTGAAAAAATATTCTCCAATTGGGGAGTTAGGCGACTTCGCTAAGGAGTATGCGGAGTCGTTATTTGAAAGTACAGGTCATATTACGTTAATAACGGATCGTGACACCATTATTACGGTAGCAGGTGCTTCCAAAAAAGAACTGTTGGACAAGTCCGTAGGATCTACGCTCGAAACTTGTATGGACAATCGCAAAACAGTTGCAGAGACGAATGGCGGTACATTTGAAATTGTGAAGGATCTCCAAGAGCAATATTCTTCATTTGTCGCTGCGCCAATTATTGCAGGTGGTGATCCAATCGGTACTGTCGTGCTATTAAGCAAAGATGACTCTGTCAAGATGGCTCAAATGGAAACGAAGATGGCAGAAACAGCAGCAGGCTTCCTAGCTAAGCAAATGGAACAGTAGTAAACGATCGTCCACACATAGGTTTGGCAAGACAGCTTTTCCTTTCGGGTTTTTACCTTGAATGGGGAAGCTTTTTTTCTATCTGCCCTAAATTACGGTATAATCATTAATCATGAGAACACTAGGGAGCAGGGGAATAAAGAATGAGCCGTAATTCTTCAAGCAAGCAGCCGATAAAGTTCTGGAAGCATGGCGTTATGCTAATGGCTGGCGCAGCGCTTCTATCTAAGCTAATCGGTGCATTGCAGAAGATACCTCTACAAAATATTGCGGGAGATCGGGTATTCGGTATTTATAATGCGGTTTACCCGTTCTATCAGCTTATAGCGGTACTGGCTACGGCAGGTTTGCCGACGGCAGTATCGATTATTATTGCACAAAGGCTGCGTGAGGGTAGGGCAGCAGAAGAAGCACGACCGGCACTTATAGCAGCAATGCTGTTGCTTGGTGCATCAGGTTTAATTGCGTTTTGCTTCATGTGGGTAAGTGCAGATTTAACGGCTGTTTTGATAGGGGACAAGTCCTCTGCGGCCGCTATACGAATATTATCGCTCGCGCTTCTCATTGTTCCATTCGCTGCTGTTCTTCGTGGTTATATGCAAGGAAGAAGACAAATGGGACTGTCTGCTGCTTCGCAAGTAGCTGAGCAGGTGATGAGGGTAGCTGTTATGCTTCTTGCGCTGGAAGTCGGTATTGTAGCTGGCTGGAGCGAGTCAGCACTCGCTGCTGGTGTAATGAGCGGGGCAACTGCTGGAGCTTTTGTCGCGCTGGTTCTACTCGTTGTGTTAGGGTGGCCGATGAGAACGAAGCGTAGTAATCGAACGGCAATTGGCTTCCGTCGATTGCTGCGGGAGATGAAGGAACTTGTTATATTGGCAGTTCCAGCTACGCTTGCGGCGCTTGTTATACCAGCGATTGGTGTGGTGGATGCGTTCATGGTTCCAAGGTTGCTTCGCGAAAGCGGATTAGGTGAAGCGGGTGCAATGAGTATGTTTGGCATCTATAGTCGTGCTCAACCACTCGTACAATTGATCGTTATGGTTGCTGGAGCAGCAGCAGCTGCACTTGTTCCGGGGTTAGTCGCTGCAAGAGTAAGTAATGACTATAAAACGTTCGGACTACGTTTGTCGCTTCTCGTCCGTCTTGCTTGGACAGTTGGCGCAGCGGCAGCGCTGGGGCTAGTTTTGCTTGCAGATCCGCTTAACCGTATGTTTTACATGGATGGTAAGGAGACGTTAACCTTCGCACTGATCGGCTGCACAGCGCTAGCCGGCTGTGCGAACGCGGTGTTCGCCCCCGCGCTGCAAGCGCTCGGCTCAGCGCGGGTACCTATCGCGCTGCTCTTGCTCGCAGCGCTGCTAAAAGGCGCGCTGAACGCCGCGCTAGTGCCCTCCCTCGGCATCGAGGGAGCTGCACTCTCCGGCGTTGCCGCGCTGAGCGCCGCCGCGATTCTCGGCGCGGCGGCAATCCGCCATGCGGCGGCGGGCTTTCGCACGCCGCATGTGCGGACTGGTCGGCTGGCGGGCATGCGTCCCGCCGCCGGAGCGATTGTCGCGCTGGTGGTTATGGCCAGCGCGGTATTGCTCTCCCAGCGCGCGGTAAACGCCGCGCTGGGGTATTCGCTGTCGCCGCGGGCGACGGCGACAGCGCTCGCGCTGACTGGCGCAGCCGTCGGCGCATTTGTCTTCGCCGCGGCTGCGCTGCGCGGCGGCATTGTTAGCGCGCCGGAATGGCGCGTACTGCCGGGCGGCGAGGGGCTTGCCGCACGGCTTCGTCGCTTACGGCTTATTCCGCCTAGCGAGCAATAATGATTTTGGAGGAGGTAATCCCTATGGCTAAATTATCTATCGTAATCGTCGGTCTTGGTTCCGGTGATCCCGATCAAATAACGCTTGGCGTTTGGCGGAGAATACAGTCAGCGAAGCGTGTTTTCGTAAGGACAGAGAAACATCCTGTAATGGCGCTACTGCACGAGCATGAAATCAGCTATTCAACATTCGATCATTTGTATGATCAACTTGAATCTTTTCCAGAGGTGTATGAAGCGATTGCGAGCACATTGCTTGATGCAGCCATTAACGGTGTTTCCAATGAAGTTTCTAACAGTGCTAAAGTCTCAGATGATCATACGATCCTGTATGCTGTACCAGGTCATCCTATGGTTGCTGAGCGTACTGTACAGTTACTTCGCGAGCGTTGTAAGGATGCAGGCGTGGAACTGCAAATTATCGGTGGTGAAAGCTTCTTAGACGCGGCATTCACAAGTCTTGGTATCGATCCAATCGAAGGATTCGCTTTATTAGATGCTGCAGAACTCCAAGCATCGCAGCTTGGGCCACAGCTACATACGCTGATTGGGCAAGTATATGATGTCTTCACTGCATCAGATGTGAAGCTTGCGCTAATGGAACGTTATCCTGAGGACTATGAAGTTATTATTGGTCACGCACTTGGTGTTAAAGGTGAGGAGCAGATCCTTCGTGTACCGATTTATGAGCTGGATCGTGATCAAGGTTACGGTAATCTTTCGCTTATTTATGTACCGCGCTCTGAAGATCCTGCACTTAGAAACAGAACATTTGATCGCTTACATGAAATCGTAGCGACTCTGCGCGGCCCAGAAGGCTGTCCGTGGGACCAAGAGCAGACACATAGCTCTATTCGCAAAAACTTTATTGAAGAGCTCTACGAGGCACTTGAAGCGTTAGACAACGATGATCCTGATGGTATGCAAGAAGAATTCGGGGATATCATTCTCCAAGTTATGCTTCATAGTCAAATGGAAGAGGAGATAGGAACGTTCTCCGTCTATGATGTTATCGGGACGCTGAACGAGAAGTTAATCTTCCGCCATCCCCACGTGTTCGGCGAGCAAAGTGCCGGTAACGCTCATGAAGCTTTGAACAATTGGGAAAGTATGAAAGCCGAAGAGAAGCGGCTTAAAGGAACAGATGCTAGTCGTAAGTCACTGCTAGACGGCATTCCGCAAGATTTGCCAGCGCTTATGAAAGCTTATAAGCTTCAGAAGAAAGCGGCTAAGGTTGGCTTTGATTGGGATAATCTTGAGCCCGTTCTAGCCAAGATCGAAGAGGAACTTCGAGAGCTTAGAGAAGTAATCGCATCTGGCGATGTAGAGAAGCAAGCCGATGAGCTTGGTGATCTTCTATTCGCTGTGGTGAATGCATCTAGGTTTATTGATGCCGATCCAGAGGAAGCTCTTTCTCGCACAAATCGAAAGTTTAAGAGCCGATTTCAATATATTGAAGAGCAACTTCGTATAAATGGTAAAACTTTTGACCAAACTGATTTACTAGAAATGGATCGTTGGTGGGAAGAAGCGAAACGACTCTAGCAGCTAGCCTTTCGCCACAATTCGCCGAAATTCCGCACTATTCCCAAAAAAATTTACGTTATGAAGCAGGATTTTCTACAAAGGAGCAGAATATGTTATCATCGTAAGAGCATATTTTGCCAATGGGTGAGCCGTTTTCACGGCAGCCACAAATAACCGACATCTATTAGGAGGATATTCAAATGAACAAAACAGACTTGATCAACAATATTGCAGAAAAGAGCGGTTTGACTAAACGCGACGTAGAAGCTGTACTTAATGGCTTCCTAGGTGAAGTTACTGACGCTCTTGCTAGTGGCGACAAAGTACAATTGATCGGTTTCGGAACTTTCGAAACTCGTAAACGTTCTGGCCGTGTAGGTCGTAACCCACAAACAGGCGCAGAAATCACAATTCCAGAATCAAAAGTTCCTGCATTCAAAGCAGGTAACAAACTTAAAGAAGCGATCAAGTAATTCATGCGATTAGATAAATTTCTCAAGGTATCACGACTGATCAAACGCCGCACTGTCGCAAAGGATGTATCCGAGCAAGGGCGAGTATGGATTAACGGCCGCGAAGCGAAAGCAAGCAGTGCCGTCAAAGTCGGCGACGAACTTCAGATCCAATTTGGTCAGAAGATTGTTACAGTTCGAGTGGAGAGACTTTCTGAGTCAACCCGCAAGGATGAAGCTGGCGAGCTATATACCTTGGTGAAAGAAGAACAGCGCCCACGTGAGACTGGTCTCGACTGGGAGCAGAAATAATAGCATTTGAATTGAATTGGAAGGCTGTCTCAAGAGATCATATCGATCTTAAGAGGCAGCCTTTTGTGCTGTTTAATAGAATAAGAGAAGACGAGTTCTAAACCTTGTCCGTATCCCATAAGTTAATAGAGAAATTAACGTGACGGGGGACGAGTCTATGGTTGAACATGGCAAAGGACAGAAGGCCCAAGAGGTCAAATTGATCAATCGGAAGCTACTAGAGCTGACTGGTGTTACTAATGTTGAAAGCTTCGACAGCGAAGAGTTTCTGCTCGATACTCAGCTTGGGTTTCTAACTGTTACAGGGCAGAATTTGCATATTAAACATTTGAGCTTGGAGCAGGGACTCGTTTCTATTGAAGGACTTGTACATTCACTCGCCTATTTGGACGGAGCGGCCGCGGGTAAATCCAAGGGACTGTTCGGGAAGCTATTTAAGTGACATTAAGCGTTCAATGGTTTACGGTGGCCGTCATGTTGTTGTCAGGGCTAGGTATGGGCGTGGTATTCGATAGTTATCGTGTCGTATCGAATGAGCTACGATTTCCACGTTGGTGGCTGCCTGTACTTGATATCGTTTATTGGATGGCGTCGGCTGTGATCGTCTTTCGAGTGTTGTATGCCAGCAACAATGGCGAGGTGCGGGCATACGTGTTCCTTGGACTAGCTTTAGGTGTCATTCTCTACTACTGGTTGTTAAGTAAAGTTGTAGTTGTACTTGTAAAGTGGCTGATTTTAGCGGTTCGTACATTGATAACATTTATATTGAAAATTATCGATATTTTTGTCCTAAAACCAGTACTTCTACTCTACAAATTATCGAAGGTTATTTTAGGATTTGGGACTGCACTCACTATTTTCCTCCTAAAAATTGTGGTACAATTGGTTCGTCCTTTATGGCTACTATTGTTTTGGTTAGTAAAGCCTGTAACCCGTCCACTTGGTCGGTGGCTGAAACCATATTGGGATCGTATTCGATTCCAAGAGCGGTTAGGGAAGTGGGTATCTACTTTTGCGAACAAGTGGAATCAATGGTTTAGGAGGGAAAAGCGTTAATGGCTACTGCGACTGCGAAAAAATCAACAGGCCGCTCACCAGCGAGACGAAGGTACAGAATTTGGATGACGTTTATCGTCTTATTCATGGGCTGGGCTGCGTATACGTTGTTCGGGCAAATGCAACAGCAGAAGGCGACTAACGTTAAGCTCACGACAATTGAGAGTGGACTTGAAGCATCCAAACTTCAGACCGAAGCATTGAAGCGAGAGGTCGAGCGATTAAATGACCCTGAATATATCTCGCAACTGGCTACAAAAGAGCAAGGAATGGTCAAACAGGGTGAACAACAGATATTCAGCAAATAATAGGACGATGAATCGGGTGAACGTCTGTTGACCTCGATTCGGCGATTCGGTTATAATCACGATAGAAGCAGAGCAAGGCTTGCGAGGCAAAGTTGATTTTTTTATACAAAAATGATGCTTACGAAGTAAGTTTTGTTTACAAGTGGAGACTTATGCTTATCAAATAAGTTTTGTTTGTGAAACAGGGCTTATGCTTATGAAGTAAGTTTTGTCTTTAAAGGAATGCATAGCTTACAATGTAAGTTTTGCTTTGAAGACAGGTGCTTATGCTTACGAAGTAAGTTTTGTTCAAAATTTGCTTATGTATGTAAGCCAATTGTTTTTCCACAAAACTTTTAAGAGAGGAACATTTTATTTTATGGCAATTGAAGTGGGCGCCAAGTTAGAAGGAAAAGTGACGGGCATCACGCATTTTGGGGCATTTGTCGATTTATCGGGAGGTGTCACAGGTCTTGTTCACATTTCAGAGATTGCCGATAACTACGTCAAGGACGTAAAGGATCACCTGAAGATCGAAGATGTTGTTAAGGTCAAAGTGATCAATGTGGACAAAGACGGAAAGATCGGACTTTCAATTAAGCAAGCTATTGACCGGCCTGAGGGCCAACAACCGCCGCAGCAACGTGAGCGTACAAGTGGTGGTGGAGGCGCAGGTGGTGGCGGCGGAGAACGTTTCAACCGTGGCGGTGGCGGCCAAGACCGTGGCGGACGTCCCTTCAACAAGCAATCGGCTGGCAGACCGGCATTCGGTAAACCGTCATTCGAGGATAAAATGTCTCGGTTCTTGAAAGATAGCGAAGAGCGTATTTCTTCCCTTAAGAAGAATACGGAAGGCAAACGCGGTGGACGCGGAGCTAAGCGAGTATAATCGATAATGACTATTTCATAGATCAAGCAGAGCCATAATGGCTCTGCTTTTTTTGTGTTGTACAATCCTTTTTACTCCTAGCAAGCAATAACAATGTCGGATATCTATTGAGATCCGCAGTGTTTGCAGTTTTTTAGTTAACTAGCGGTGTAATAATTGGCAATTACTCATACCATGTCGATGCTGTCTCGTGGAAAGTCGGTTTGAGGAATATGCCAATCTAGAAAAAATAGTTTTCTCCTATCCTCCTGCATTACCGACAGGTTATCTTATACATTCGCTAAACGATTGTAAACGTTTTCTGTATTTTTTGTTGAATGTAGCGAATAGATCATATGTATAAATAACTGCTCAAACTGGCGCTGGGCTTGAGATTTTCGGTTACCTGACATCGAATGCAAGGGGTTATCTTTTTGTCGGAAAAAACTTTTTGACAATTACCTTTTTCTGACAAACTTTATACAGACAACCTCCTATAATGGGGAACACAATACAATCGGATTGGTGGTGTCTGTTAGTGAAGAAGGAAAGCGTGGTAGCATTACCGTCATTTAAGAAGGCAGGTTTTGTACAAGCTGCAATTAGTAAGGGAAGAGAGTGGAAAGCATTTAAGGGTGCAATTGGTGTTCTAATGGCGAAGAAATGGACAATTCTTCTTGTTGGTATCGCGTTCCTATTGGGACGTGCTGTCATATTGGAGTCGCTTATGCCTTTTGCTGCAGCATACTTTGCTGTTATTTATTTTATGAGGCGGGATCTACATGTATTGGTTGCTATATCATTGGTTGCAGGAAGCTGGCTAGCCGCTGATCCTGCACCTATGTGGATAGCGATGGAGGTTGCAGTACTGTTTCTCTTTATGAAGGGGCTCGAAGCTTATGAGAGGGCGGAGCTCTCAACAGCTCCTATACTTGTGTTTGCAGCCACCTTGCTCGTTCAGATGTTTAGTGTATTTATAGGGGATACCCTTAGCTGGTATAGTTTCATGTTAGTTGTTGTGGAAGCAGCGCTAGCTTTCGTACTCACACTTGTCTTTATTCATGCTTTACCAGTACTCACGATGACGAAAAAGTCGGCTGTACTGAAACATGAAGAAATTATTTGTGTAATGATTCTGCTAGCTTCAGTAATGACTGGAGCTGTCGGGTGGATCGTATACGGTATGTCTATTGAGCATGTGATGTCACGGTTCTTATTGCTCTTGTTCGCTATGGCAGGCGGTGCTCCGCTCGGAGCAGCAGTTGGCGTTGTAGCAGGCCTTATACTTAGCCTTGCAGACTTTAGTGCAATCGTTCAAATGAGTATGCTCGCTTTTGCAGGGTTACTTGCAGGACTATTACGTGATGGGGGAAAGATGGCAGCTGCATTTGGCTTGTTGCTCGGTACGTCTATTCTATCGATATACATCGGCACAGGCGCCGATGTGATGAGCTCGATATGGGAATCGGTCGCGGCTGCTACCCTGCTTATGCTCACACCGCGCGGAATCATTCGGACGATTGCTCGATACGTGCCAGGGACGAATGAGCATGTAAAGTCGCAGCATGATTATGCGAAGCGTGTAAGGGAGGTGACGGCTGAACGTGTCGTACAGTTCTCTGACGTATTCCGTCAATTATCAAAAAGTTTTGGTCAATTGAATCAAAATGTAACAGAAGTGAAACGTGAGGAGGAGATTGGTCACTTTATGAATGCAGTAGCTGAGAGGAGTTGTGCTAGTTGCCATCGTCAAAATACATGCTGGAACGATAAATATTTTCACACCTATAAAATGATGACGGATATGATGACGTCGGTAGAAGAACAAAAAATTCCGGGAACGAAGGAGCATCCTCGAACATGGACGTCCCATTGTCCGAAGTCCTCTCAAGTGCTTACCGTTATGCGACATCAGTACGAGCTTTATCAAAATAATATGCATTGGAAAAAGCAAATATTCGATTCTCGTCAACTTGTAGCAGATCAACTGCTTGGTGTTTCTCAAGTGATGGAGGACTTATCTAAGGAGATTAAGC
The DNA here is from genome assembly GCF_016019935.1 of Paenibacillus sp. GSMTC-2017. Classification (GTDB taxonomy): domain Bacteria; phylum Bacillota; class Bacilli; order Paenibacillales; family Paenibacillaceae; genus Pristimantibacillus. The sequence continues at coordinate 56,333 of NZ_JAECMT010000008.1, read as the reverse complement.
GAGAAGGGCAGACGCTGCATTTGCAAGAGGAACAAATAAGAGAGGCGGTGGAAGGTTTAGGATTATCGGTACAAGGGGTTGATATTGTTAACTTGGAGGAGGGCAATGTTGAGATAGAAGTGTATCATTCGTTCGGTAGAGGCTTTGACGAATGCCGCAAAATTATTGCGCCGCTTCTTAGCGATATATTGGGGGAGCATATTGCGGTGAAAACGGAGTTGCCGCCTTCGAAGCTTGGTGAACCGACTATGGTTACTTTCGGTTCTGCGAAGCAATATGAGGTAGAGACAGGTGTAGCAGGTGCAGCCAAGGGGGGCGACTTGCTGTCTGGAGACAGCTTTAGCTTAGTAGAGCTTGGAAATGGCAAGTTTGCTGTAGCTATTAGTGATGGTATGGGAAATGGAGAGCGGGCACGTCAAGAGAGTAGTGCGGCTCTTTCGATACTACAGCAACTATTGCAATCAGGAATGGATGAGAAGCTTGCGGTGAAATCGGTTAATTCTGTCTTGCTGCTTCGCTCATCAGAGGAGATGTATGCAACGGTTGATCTTGCTATTGTAGATTTGTATACAGCGCATACGACCTTTATGAAAATTGGCTCGACACCGAGCTTTATTAAACGGGGGAAAGAGGTTATTCCAATCTCAGCTAATAATTTGCCGATTGGCATTATTCAAGATATTGACGTCGATTTTATTTCGATGCAGATGCAGCCGGGAGATACACTTGTCATGATGAGTGACGGTATCTACGATGCACCTGGCCATGCAGTAAATAAGGAGATGTGGATGAAACGAATTATTAGCGAACTTGGTACAGATGATCCACAGGAGATGGCGGATGCGCTCCTTGAAACAGTTGTGCGTTATCATGAAGGTGAAATTGTTGATGATATGACGGTTCTAGTCGCACGTATAGATAAACACTTACCTGAGTGGGCTTCGTTCCGCTGGCCGGGAATTAACAGAATGGAAAGACCAAGGACGGTGAGTTAGAAGAGTAGCATGTGGGGTGCAGAATGCCAAGTGCTAAGGAAAACAAAGCACAACGAGACCTATATGCCTGTTGTGCTTTGTTTATAAACAGAGCAGTATTGAAAGGAGTGCTTAATGGATTAGTTGCCAGATGTAATAGCAATGGGGGTGTGCTGTCTCGGCTTTACGTATAATATCCTGGCGCATGAATGCTAATGGTTGTGAAATAGAAGTATCGTTTTTCTAACTCTTGGTTTTCAGTACTCATTTTCAAAAAATCTTCTGAAGTTAAATCGGCTTCAGTTATTATAGTTGGCCGCCAGAAGCATATATTTAATTCGCGAAATATATAGGAGCAGCCTAACTCAAAATCATTGCGGTCATATGGTGTGATTTTATCAATTTTAGGAATGAGGTCGTCAACCTTTGTCCGGAAGATATCCATACCATTGAACAAACAAACCTGGGCATCTGTGGGATCTGGCTTACTAATCTCAATAAAACGTAAACTGCCGTTGGAATCAAATTCAAGTTTAATAAATTGCTCTTGAAAATAGCCGCTTACACTATTAAATTCGTTACTATTGTCTATGGCAGGATAGTCCTCTATTTTATAAACTTCCTCTATGCGCATTCCTAATTTAAACGGTCCAATCCCTACATTTGCTGTTATTAGTAGCGGTTCCATGTACAGACTCCTTAACTTGGGAAATTTATACTTTTATAATAACATAACAATGAATGCCGATCTCGGGATTACTATAAATCTTTAGAATAAAACAATGAACATAACTGAATAAAAAAATATAAATTTCTTTCATTTCATGGAGGGATTTTCAATTATATAAAGAATTTATGTAACAAGAAAAATGATAATCGTAATTAAGACAAACCATCGTTATGAAAAGGGCAAAGAAGATAGGTTGCTACATCCAACAATATGTTTCATAGGATGATCAAAAAGGAGCTAATTACAACTATGTTGTCTATAGAATCGAAAACTACGGCTTTTAGATCTATTAAATCGACATTCATTTTTCTCCTTGCACTTATGGTAATCGCATCGTATTTCCCTAGTGCGGTCTTCTCAAGCAATGCTGGAACTGTTTATTATGTAGCTACTTCAGGTGACGATGCAGCACCTGGAACACTGGAAGCACCTTGGCGCACGATACAAAAGGCGGCGAATTCGGTTATTGGCGGTGACACTGTTTTTGTTCGGGATGGTGTCTATGAAGAGTTTGTAACCATTACTTCGTCAGGCTCGGAGCCAGAAGGGTATATTATCTTTCAGGCATATCCCGGTGAGCAACCCATTATAGACGGCGGTAATCTATCTATGTCTAATGGTGATGAGGCACTTATAATGATTCGTGGGGCAAATTATGTTGTAGTTGAAGGATTCGAGCTTCGTAATCTAACTTCAGCTAGCAGTTCAGAAGATCCAGTAGGAATTAGGGTTACGAGGGGTGGATCTAACATTCATCTTTTGAATAATAATGTCCATCATATTCAGAATCTGTCCCCAGATGGAAATGCACATGGCATTCACATATACGGAAACACAGTTGTACCCCTTACAAATATTAAAGTTAGCGGAAACGAGATTCATCAACTTATTCTTGGATCCAGTGAATCATTAACCGTAAGCGGTAATGTTGACGGCTTCTCCATCGACAACAATATTGTTCATGACAACAATAATATAGGTATCGATATTGCAGGGTCCTATGGAGCTTGTTCAGCACCGTGCTTGGATCAGGCAAGGAATGGTGTAGTGAGCGGGAATATTGTGTTTAATATTGATTCATCAACTAATCCGGCTTATGAAGAGGGCTTTAACAGTGCTGCGGGAATATATGCAGATGGCTCGGCCGATGTAATTATTGAACGCAATCATGTTTACAATAATGATTTTGGAATATCTATTGCAAGTGAAAAGAAAGGAAAAACGACGAGCCGGATCACCTTGCAAAACAACAGTATTCATCACAATGATGGAGCAGGTATCATTATGGGCGGCTCCGAGGTAACGAATGGTGGCGCTACCGATAACGTTATAATCAATAATACTTTGGTAAAAAATGATGTTCTGCGTCAAGGGTTCGGAGAAATTGCGTTTCAGGAAAATACGTTCAATAACACAATAATGAATAATATCTTCTACAGCAATGCTGAAAATCCAATCTTGAGTAAGTTCAACACAAGTGGTAGCGGCAATAAGCTGGATCATAATTTGTACTTTAGAACAGCCGGAGGCGATGATGAAACGTGGGAGTGGGAAAATAAATCGTATGCTACCTTAAAACAATTTCAGGCTGCGACAGGTTATGATGCTCATTCGATATTCACTGACCCGCTTTTATTAGATCCCCATAAAGGGATCATTACATTAAGCGATAAATCGCCAGCCATTGATAGAGGAAAAGATCATCCAATTGCATATGACTTTTTCGGAGCGGTACGTAAGCAAGGTGCTGCAATAGATATCGGCGCGTCAGAGTTTGGAGGAGCGCCAGTTCCAACTAAATCTGATCCCGTTCAGCCGACACCGGAACAGACTCCTGTGCCAACAGATATGCCGGAAAGTACATCTACTGTACCTGAGGTGACGGTCGATCCGGTTTCGAGTACGGCTCCAACTCAGCCATTGCCTAGTGCAAATCCACCGAGCGGGGCATTTAAGATTGATGGCCATTTCGATGACTGGGAACAAATCATCGAAATAGCGACAGGGGAGTCTAATGTTCGATCGATAAAGTCTGTCATAAAAGAGGGAGAACTGCATGTTCTTGTAACAGGTCATTTACTTGGAGAAAAAGGCCAACTCTACATGAATACAGATGGAAACGACAAATCGGGATTTCAAGCTCCTTACTGGAATGGAGCGGGTGCAGATTATTTGTTAGAGAGCGGCATTCTCTATACGTACAGCGGTACAGGAGGAAACAGTTGGAGTTGGAAGGAAGTTCGTTCGTACAAAAAGACAGGGAAATTCATTGCAACTTCAACAGCAGTTGAAGTATCACTTTTACTAGCAGATCTAGGGGCATCTCAGTCTGATACTGTACAGCTAGGGTATGTATGGAAGGATTCACATGAAAATAGGCTTCCAGTAGGAAAAGGTTTAATTTCTGCTCAGTACGATGGTATTAATAGTCCTGAGCCACGTCCGAGCCAGAATGCTAGTATACAGGTAGATGGTAACAGTAACGATTGGTTGGATGTAAGCGACTTAAGTACTGGGGATTCCGACCCTAGCTTGCTGCGAATGACTAACGATAACGAAAATCTATATATTTTTATTGAGGGCAGTGGAACGGCTTCCAAAACTCAGGTATATCTGAATACAGATCAAAATAGCGAGTCTGGGTATCGGACCTCAAAATGGGGTTCCAGTGGGATAGAATTCCTAATAGAAGATGGACGGTTATATTCATATAAAGGAAAGGGAAATAATTGGTCTTGGAACCGATTGGAAAATATGACAAATGAAAATAGGTATATACACAAGGATGGCGTGGTGGAAATGGTAATCCCGTTGTCTACACTCAATTTGCATTCTGGTGCAAATATATTGATCGGCGTTATGCTAAATGATGATAAATTAAAGAAGCTTCCTATTAGCGGAGAAATGGCGTCATATTCGGTAAAATGAGAAATTAATTAGGTCCATTAGCTCACATTTAAACTTCTATTCATGCTCACAAAATTCGTCATTATGACTGAAATTATGTGCAGAGAATGGAAGTTTTTTTGTTTTCAAAAACACTTTAACGTCATAATTTGTCGAAATTTATCTAGTTATGGATAAAAATAATAAAAAGATAGATTGGTAGAAATGGATATGATATCATATCCATTAGCTTTAATTTACTATAATTTACTAAAAAATATGAGTCTTTAGTTTCATTATTTTACTCTGCCTAGAGGGGTCGGTATAGGATGAAAGTACTAATAACGGGTGGTTACGGGTTTATCGGATCTCATGTAGCAGACCGGTTCAAAAAGGAGGGATATGATGTTTTCATTATCGACAACTTGTCTTCTGGCAAGAAAGAACATGTAGCCATTAAGCATAAATCTTATTTGTTAGACGTGGAAGATGCCAAGTGTGAAGAGATTTTTAGATCAAATAAATTTGATGTCGTCATTCATATGGCAGCACAAGTAAGTGTCTCGGCTTCTATCTCTAATCCAAGATTAGATTCACAATCAAATGTATCTGGACTAGTAAATATGTTGAATTTATCTAAGAAATATAACGTCAAAAAATTTATATATGCATCATCTGCGGCGGTATATGGAATGAAGACTGTATTGCCAATTCGTGAAGAAGAGGAACTAATTCCGATTTCGCCATACGGTATTAGTAAGTGGGTTGGTGAATCATATAGTCAGAAGTGGCAGCAATTATATGGATTAGAAACACTCGGATTTCGGTTTTCTAATGTATATGGCCCAAGGCAAGATGCGATTGGCGAAGGGGGGGTTATCTCTATATTTATGAATCGTTTGTTGTCCGAGCAATCCCTGATTATACACGGAGATGGAAAACAAACACGAGATTTTATTTATGTAGAGGATGTTGCTGATGCAATATATCGCGCTTCTTACTCCGATCTAACCGGTATATATAACTTGTCGACGAATACGGAATGTAGCGTAAATGAGTTAGTGGAAACTATGGGTGCTTTGAAGGAGCTAGCAAAAACGTCTCATACGGAGAAACGTACTGGCGATATTGAGCGTTCTTCTTTAAGCAATACAAAGATTCAACGTGATCTGGACTGGTCTCCGATGTATACGTTACAAGAAGGATTACAGCGAACGTATACCTATTTTCTTACTCACAAAGCGGAGAAAGAAACAGCTGCAGCCGTTTCTGAAGAACCATCACTTTTACGTTCAAGACTAAAGCTATTTGTTCCCTATGGTGAAAATGTGCTGGCATTTGCTTTGACTGCATGGTTGACGCTAGGACAAATGTATACCGAATACGGTGTAATTGACGTCAAACTTTTTTATATTACGATAATGGGTATTTTATATGGTAATCGACAATCCATATTAGCTGTAATCATGTCGATTGGGTTATTCATTTATCAAAAATTAAGTGATGGTCGCGAGTTTATTTCTTTACTCTATGATACGGATGTTTTCTTCCAGATAGCTATCTATTTATTCATTGGACTAGTCGTAGGTTATGCCATTGAACGAAAAAATGCGCTTATCCTAGGACAAGAACAGAAAAATAATGAGCTTGAAAGCAAATATGATTTCCTTAACGGTGTCTACCAAGAGGTTCGTGAAGTGAAGGATGAGTTACAACTCCGCATACTAAATTCTGGTGACAGCTACGGGAAAATATATTCGATAACGAAAGAGCTGGAAAGCCTTGAGCCGGAAAATGTATTTACTTCGACGGTTAATGTTGTGAAAACGATCATGTCCGTTCCATCTGTATCGATCTATACGGTAAATCGTACAGGAACTTACTTGCGCTTAGTGGCACAGTCATCTAATAGCGCTAATCAGATGGAAAAATCATTGAAGGTTAGTGAACACTCCTACCTTACATCTGTATTAACGGACGGCAAAATGTTTGTTAACAAGCAATTAATGGAGGGTACTCCATTAATGTGCGCACCTATTTATTATAAAAATGAAATCGCTGCTGTCGTTGCTATTGATGGTTTGTCATTCGATAAATTTTCCCTTTATCATCAAAACTTATTTAAGACGACGACGGATCTTGTATCCTCAGCTTTATCAAAAGCATTTGCTTACATTGAGGCAACTGAAAGCCAGAGATATGTAGAAGGCACACCAATTATGCGGAGTGAAGCATTCGAAACAGTACTCGCAACTAAAAAAAATGCTTGGGAAAAAAACCAGACACCTTATTTATTGCTGAAGGGAAATGTTTTTAATATCAATCTTGTAGATATCGGCAATAAAATTTCAGGAATGCTGCGGGAAACGGATTATACCGGTCTTGATAGCAACCACAATATTATGATTCTTTTATCGAATACAAATAGAGAGGATGCCGAACATGTACTCGGCAGATTTGCGCAGAAGGGAATCACGTTAAGCGTGGTTCAAGAGGGCATATAAAATGGTTGTTTGGTTGTTTGTAGCGTATATGCTCTTATCTGCAATTTTACTTTACCTGCGTTATGGTCATTCCTATCCACAGTTATTAATTAGGCTCGTAATAGTGACTGTATTTCCGATTATAGGATGGCTATTTCCGATATTTTGGCCAAAGAGGCTGTATGTTAATGCCGGGGAAGACTTTCACGACTACATTACAAAGCAGCAAGAGGAACATAAGGTACGTCATGTCGGCATTTATTCCGTGCTTGAAGCAGAGAAAGAGCTTAATGTTATTCCAATTGAGGATGCTCTTGTCGTCAGTGAGCATCAAACTAGACGTAGAGTCATGATTGATGTACTCAAGCAGGACTCTATTCATTATCTTGAAATATTGCAAACAGCGGTAAGTAATGAGGATACGGAAACATCTCATTACGCTGTTAGTGCCATTATGGAAGTGAAGCGTAAGCTCTTGATTGCTATTCAAGAGTTGTCTGTTCAATATGAACAACACAAAAAGGATGAATACGTCGTACATAACTATTCATTAGTACTTAAAGGTTTCCTGCGTAGCGGGTTTCTTGATGAAAGAACCATTACAAAATATCAATATACATACATAAATGTACTGGAGACGCTTATAGAATTATCGGATGAAGCGGAATGGGCTTATCAGGATAAAGTGGAGACGGAGCTTAAGTTAGAACTCTATGCCGTAGCTGAATCTACTAGCATACGTTATCTAGAACAGTATCCGCATAGTGAAGAGGCATATCTTTGTTTGCTAAAGGTATATTTTACGACGAGATCTGCCTTAAGGCTTCACCAGACATTGGATCAATTGAAGCGATCACCAATAAGACTTTCCAATCAAGCGCTAACTTTGGTTCGATTTTGGTCGGAAGGAGCCTCAGTCTAAGATGAACAAGGATGTAAAATTCAGAAGGAACGTTTATATCATTATGGTAACTATATTAGCACTGGCAATATTGATTCAAATTGCACGTTCTCAGTTCGTACTACAATTTAATCATAATGAGCAGTGGTTAGAAGAGCGGCAAAGTATTTTGGAACAAACAAAAACAATAAACGAACCAATGGCAGCGCTAATAGAAGATGAAAAGTACTGTATAGCATTTAACTCTAATAATGAGAGCAGTGTAAACATAAAGAATCAAGCTATCCAGACACTTAAGTACATGAAACGAGCAGCGCTGCCTATAGATTTGAGTTCGGAGAAGATTAACTATTCCAGATGCACAAGTGTTCTCGTGACGATTGGGAAGTTTGAAGTCATTAACGAAAATTCCGCTATGGTGGATTACGTCCATAATGGCGGATCGGTATTTTTAATGAATACTCCTGAGCTAGATAATACCTTTGTTCAAATTTACAGAAAGCTCGGAATTATTGCATTTGATTATGCTGAGGTGACGAAGGGTATTCATCTGACTTCAAATGTACTGATTGCTGAAAAGGGATTGAAAACAGGACATGATTTTATCTTTAATGTTTCTTTAAGACTGGAACTTGATGAGAAGGTTGAATTATTAGCAGAAAGCTTAGAAGGTATTCCGCTGATGTGGAAACGAGAGTATGGATCAGGACAATTCCTCGTTTTTAATGGAGATATGCTTCAAATTAAAGGAAACAGAGGACTAATTGCAGGAGCCATCGGATTGTTACAAGCGGATACAATATATCCTATTTTTAATTCCAAAGTTTTTTTTATTGATGACTTTCCAGCCCCGATTAAAAAGGGGCTTGAACCGTCCATCTATCAAAAATATGGCGTGGATATCCCCACGTTCTACCACAAAATATGGTGGCCTGACATGCTAAAAGCAGCTAAACGTTATTCGGTTAAATATACCGCCGCTGTTATTCAATCTTATAACGACAAGGTAACACCGCCATTTCTTGCTCCGGTTGACGAGGAACGACATAATCTTATCGCTTATGGTCGTGAAGTAATTAAGAGTGGAGGAGAAATTGGTCTGCATGGTTATAATCATCAGTCGTTACAGACTAATAAAGAAACAGCAAATATTTTGGAATATAACATTTGGAGCGGTCAGTCTGACATGGAACAATCCATTCAGGGCGTTTTAAAGTATGTAGACAGTGCCTTCCCGAAATATTCTGTCATGTCCTATGTCCCACCTTCTAATGTACTGGGTGTGGATGGTCGTGAAGCTTTGAAGGCAGCTTGGCCCAATTTAACCGTTATTTCATCTCTATACGATACAGACTATAGCAATATGTCCTACGTTCAGGAATTTGAAATAGCAGAAGACGGAATCATTGAAATGCCGAGAATATCATCGGGTTACTTTGAAACCCCACATTATAGATGGATTGAAGCCAATGCGATGACCTCAGTTGGCGTATTTTCGCACTTTGTTCATCCTGATGATCTATTAGTGGAGTCAAGAAGCCACAACAAATCGTGGGAGGAACTTTACAAAGAGTTTGTCGCCATGTTAGAGAGATTGGATAAAAGTTATCCATGGCTTAGAAACCAGACATCGACCGAGGCTGCGCTTGATCTAGCCAAAACGATTCATGCAGAAGTTAAAATAACGAAACAAGATGATGGTTTCAGTGGTGAAGTTACTCACTACGATGCTCCATTACACTATATTTTGCGATCGGAACGCAAGATTGCGAGGCAAGACAACTGCTCAGTCAAAAAAATTGATGAGAATGTGTATTTAGTAACAGTATTCGATTCAAAGTTCACAATTGGATTGGGCGGGTGATGAAATGAAAATTTGTATGATTGCAGAAGGGTCTTACCCTTACATAACTGGAGGGGTATCTAGCTGGATTCACAATATTGTTTCACAAATGCCAGAACATGAATTTATTATTTATTCCATTGGCGCTCAGAGCAAACAAGCTGGCAAGTTCAAATATGAGCTTCCGGCTAACATTATTGAAGTGAAAGAAACCTTCTTGGATACTTACCTCGAGGAAGAAGGGAAATGGGGTAGTAGGTTTCGCTTATCCTCATTGAATAAACAAAATATACAGTCGTTGCTAGGTAGTGGCGAAGATATTCATTGGAACAATCTCTTTAAAGTGCTCAGAAGTGAAAAATTCAAAAATGCAGCTGATTTTCTTTCGAGCAAAGACTTTTTCGACATATTAGAGGAGCTGTGTAGTAAGAAATACAATCTGATTCCTTTCACAGAAATGTTCTGGACGGTACGCTCCATGATTCTTCCATTGTTCCTAACGATACGTAATGATATTCCTGAAGCAGATGTTTATCATAGTGTCTCAACTGGGTATGCCGGGGTAGTAGGAGCACTTGCTAAGTTTCTTTATACCAAACCTCTCCTATTAACAGAGCATGGCATTTATTCCCGCGAGAGGGAAGAAGAGATTATTAAAGCTGACTGGGTTAAGGGCTATTTCAAAGATGTGTGGATTGAATATTTCTACAAACTTTCGAGCTGTGCCTATGAGGAAGCAGATGAAGTCGTTACCTTATTTAACCGAAACAAAGAAATTCAAGTTGAGCTTGGTTGCAACAGCAATAAAATAAGGATCATTCCTAATGGTGTGCATAGTACGGAATATACGAATATTGGAGTGGTAAACCCGGAAGATAATATTATTCGAATAGGTGCCATTGTTCGTGTAGTTCCCATCAAGGATATTAAGACGATGTTACAAAGCTTTGCACTGATCAAACGCGAGATTCCTCAGGCAGAGTTCACTATTATGGGGCCGTATGAAGAGGACGAGCAGTATTATGAAGAGTGCTTGCAGCTGGTGGAAACATTGGCACTTAAGGATGTAACGTTTACAGGTTCTGTAAGGGTAAAGGACTATTTAGGTCGAATGGATCTATTGATGTTGACTAGTATAAGTGAAGGTCAGCCTCTTGCGATATTGGAGGGAATGGCGGGCTCGAAGCCGTTCGTATCTACAAATGTAGGAAGCTGCAAGGAATTACTCGACGGATTGGATGATGGTATTGGACCAGCAGGTTTAATCGCACCTGTCATGCACTATGAACAAATTGCGATCGCTGCAATTCAATTATGTAAGAACCGAGCATTAAGAGAAGAAATGGGACGTAATGCTTTTCTTCGTGTTCAAAAATATTATCGTCAAAGTGATGTAATTAAAAACTATCGTGCTTTATATCAATCGCTCGGAGGTGATAGCAAATGGCGGGAATTGGCTTCGAATTAAGAAAGTTATTTCGAGAGCAGGGACTCATTAATAATGTAAAAGCCTATGCCTATTCTTCACTGACGACTGTTGGCCCAATGATCTTATGTATGTTCCTTATTATTGCATTGCAGCGAATAATGGATTTTTATAGCAGCAGTTATATGGAGTGGGAACTATACATAGCGACGGTTTCGTATTGCTTCGTTTTTTCAATTATTTTTACAAGCGGAATATCCCTTGTTCTGACTCGTTATATCGCTGACATGATTTATGAGAAGAAATATGATCGGTTAATGTCATCCTTCTATGGAGCATTAGCTATCATGCTTCCGATATGTGCAATAATTGCATGGCTCTTTCTAAAAGAAGTTGATGCTGGCCTTGCTTATAAGTTTGCGGCCTATCTATTTTTTATGGAGCTTATAGTGATATGGCTTCAAGGGGTTTATCTATCAGCGCTCAAAGATTATATGCGTATTGTACGCGGTTTTATTATTGGATCTGCTGCCGCGCTTCTAAGTGGCTGGATGTTGTTTTTATTTACTGATCTTCAACATACAACTGCAGCATTACTCGGCATAGATATCGGATTTTTTATTATTGTGGTGCTCTCTTTTCATCATTTTGAACAAAAATTTCCGAAGGCCAATAAACAATTATTATTTTCCTTTATTCAATATTTTAAAAGGTATAGTTCGTTGTTTTTTGCAGGATGCTTCGTTTATTCCGGTGTCTATTTACACAACTTTGTATATTGGCTTGGGCCGGACGGTGAAGAGATAGCAGGTAGATTTCTAGTGATGTCTTATTATGATTTGCCCGTATTTTATGCCTTTATGTCAGTCATGCCAACTCTAGTCACATTTGTTGTGTCCGTCGAAACTTCTTTTTATGAGAAATTCCGAACGTACTATCTTCATATTACTAATGGGGGCACGATTCAGGACATACAAACAGCTAAGAAAAAGATGCAAAATACGTTAGTGAAAGAGATTAGCTTTCTTATGGAAGTACAATTGTTATTTACAGTTATGGCAATCGCGCTAGGTATTAAGTTTTTCCCTAGCATCGGTTTTACAATGGCTCAGCTTGATCTATTTAGTATTTTAACACTGGCGTACTTCCTATTTATTATTATGTTTGTTCTAGTACACGTTCTTATGTACTTTGATGATCGAAAAGGTGTGGTTGTTATTGGAGCTATTTTTGTCCTATTAAATATTACTTTATCCTATTGGATGATGATGCTTGATTATGATGGATTAGGTATGTTCCTTGCATCGTTTATAACGTTAGTGGCTGTTATTGTGAGACTACTTTATGTATTAAGAAATATTGACTACTTTACATTCTGTTCTCAACCAATTAACCAGAGTAAGAAAAGCAAGGAAAAGTCATTTCTATTGAAGCCAGGAAAGGCTGTTTCTGTATTGTTGATTATGACATTGTTATTGTCAGCTTGTTTGGGGGAGTCAGAGAGTGGGAGCCAATCATCCGATATTAAGGTGAATAATGAAAGTACAAGTGCTATGGGACTCGGGGTATCTTCGCAGCTTATAGAAGATAAGCGGTTATACGAGCGAGATGATGACCGTTCTTTAAAGACTGTTTATGTAACCATACTCCCAGATAAATCCGGTTCGGAGAAGACGTTGGATTGGTACGGACTAAACAGGCTTCCAGATAAAAGTGAGGATAAATCTCTTTCTATTATTATGCAGGAGGGGTCAGCTCAAGGTGCTGGTCCAGCACAAGGCATGTTTGGTTATGGAACAACGAAAGCAAATGGTTCAATTACTTTAAGAGGACGGACAGCATGGTATGCCCCGCAGAAATCATACCGCATTAAGCTTCATGATGAAGCTGGGCAATGGCTGGATCAAACAAGTTTTAATTTAAATAAGCATAATAATGATGATGCCAAATTCGCAAATAAGCTAAGTTTTGATTTATTCGAAACAATACCGAATATATCGAGTTTAAGAACCCAGTTTGTAAATCTATTTGTAAAGGATTTATCGAACGGAGAAAAGGATGCCAATTTTGTCGATTATGGTCTATTCACACATATTGAACAACCTAACAAGCAGTTTTTAAAGGCACATATGTTAGATCCTAACGGCCATCTATATAAAGCATCTTTTTTTGAATTTGATCGGTATCCCGATCAAATAAAGTCGCATAATGATCCCAATTATAAGAAAAGCGAGTTCGAGACTCTTCTAGAAATTAAGGGAAGAGAAGAACATGACAAGTTAATTGGTATGCTTGACGATTTAAATAATTCACAAATTCCGATAGATGAAGTCATTGAAAAGCACTTTGATTTGGATAATTTCCTCACTTGGACAGCAGCAAATATATTGATGGACAATATGGATACAGATACAAGTAACTACTTTCTCTACTCACCATTGAATTCTAATAAATGGTATTTCTTGCCTTGGGACTATGACGGTGGATGGGAAATCGAGCGACACGCAGAAGACAGCGAGACTACCCGTAACGGTATCAGTAGATATTGGAATTCCAAACTACATAAACGCTATTTCCGTACGCTAGACAATGTAGATAAATTAAAAGTAAAGATGGATGAATTGTCTAAAATCATTAATAAAGAAAACATTTCGAAGATGATTAAAAATTATCGGCCTGTAGTGGAACCATTCCTTTATAGAGATCCAGATATTAAGTATTTACCGGTAGCAAACAGTGAGTATGAATCCGTCATACAGAGGTTTATAAATACACCGGAAAAAAGTTTTAAACGATTTATAGAGGATATTGAGAGGCCGAAACCGTTCTTTCAAGGGGAAGTCATTCAATCCGGTAATGAGCTCCGATTTAATTGGGACATGTCATATGATCTTCAAGGTGATGATTTGTCCTACGATATCGATGTCGCGAAGGATCCTCTATTTACCCAAATTGTAGTACAAGAGAAAGAATTAACAGAAACAAAATGGACAACTGACAAGGTAAGTCCAGGAATTTATTATTGGAGAGTCACTGCTCGTGATAGTCATGGAAGTAGCAATGTTTCATTTGATTATTATCTGGATCCAGAGGGCGATTTCTATTACGGCATGAGAGAATTTGAGGTGCAATAGATTGCAATTCCAAGGCAGGAAATTTCGAACCGAACATAAATACTATTTGCATCTGCACGATTATGTATCCCTGCATCATCGGGTGTCCTCAATGCTTAGGATGGATCAACATTCAGTTAACGGAGATGGCTATTGTATACGCAGTTTATATTTTGACGGTCAACAAGACAATGCATTACATGATAAAAATAATGGGGTTTTTATAAGAGAGAAGTATCGTATCCGAACGTATAACGGTAGCGATTCTGTTATCTTCGTGGAGCGGAAGAGCAAATTTGGAGAGTTTGTATGCAAGGAGTCTGCACGAATTAGTAGAGAAGAGTATGACTCTATTTTACACGGTGATTACCGTTGTTTGATAGGGAAGGAATCATTGCTGCTTAAGGAGTTCTATTCGGCTCTGGAACATCGTGGGTTCCGTCCAACGGCCATTGTCGACTATTGGCGAGCAGCTTATGTGTATGAGTTTGGGAACGTTAGAATTACGTTTGACAAGAAGTTATCAGCTGGAACTAATACTTTTGATTTGTTTGATCCGAACTTAGTGCTTGAAGAAGCTATTCCTGTTCCTCAAACGATATTAGAAGTAAAGTTTGACAGCTTTCTTCCGGATCATATTCGCAAACTTGTTCGACCAGACAATCAGATTCGATCCTCTATATCCAAATACGTTATTTGTCGAGAAGTCAACTTGAAGCACTATAAAGAATAGAAGGTTTGAGGTGAGAGCATGGAAGACACCATTAATTTTAAAGATGTCATTAAACAAAGCGTACTTCATTTAGAGGCATTTCGCAGTGTTTCGTACGTAGATATGTTTCTAGGATTATTTAGCTCTTTTATTATCGGTATGTTCATCTATTGGATCTATCGAAAAACGTTCCGCGGCGTAGTTTACAGCTATAACTATAACGTTTCATTCGTTTTAATGACGATGATTACAGCACTAATTATTATGACCATTAGCACAAATATCGTTCTATCACTTGGTATGGTTGGGGCACTGAGTATTGTGCGATTTAGAACCGCGGTTAAAGACCCGCTCGACATCGTATATATGTTCTGGGCGATATCAGCGGGGATAGCAAGTGGAGCAAAGATGTACCCACTAGCGCTTGGTGGCTCCATTGTAATTGGACTAACGTTAGCGTGGCTATCGAGACGGAAGCTGAAGGAGCAAGCGTATTTGCTAATCGTTCGTCATACCGATGCTGCGAATGATGAGCTTCGTGTTCAATTGCGTAAGTTAAATAGCAAATTAAAGTCTAAGACGGTGCGCAAAGATTTCACAGAGCTGACAGTAGAGCTTATGCTACGCGACGACAATACAGCTTTTGTACAAACGATTAGTGAAATTGAAGGTGTGCATGATGCGTCGCTTATTAACTACTCAGGTGATTATGCTCAATAAGGTAATTAACGAAATGGAATAGATATGACGGATGAAACTTTAACTGATTCTACGGAATTCAGTTAAGGTTTTTTTCTTTATAAAGAGAAAGGAACAATTCGAAGTGCAGTTGTGTTATAAATGAATTTTATCCTCAGCAACAGAGGTGAAAGGATGAGTTTGAACAAGGTACCCGATGTTTTCACGTGGAACAATTGACAAAAAGCGACTAATATCGAGGTTGAAACGTCTGATTATGATCGTAATCAATATAGTATTGGCTTGTATACAGAGGATAATTTTTTAACGCCAGTTGTGTCTGACGTTAAGCTGGAGGTAGCTAGTCTTGAATGAATAGGTATCTGCTGAACCTCTTAGCTAAAAAAAGGAATGCTCGAATGAGCATCCCTTTACATTTTGTAACTACGTACTTTAATAATAGCAAAATAATACCCGTGGCAACTATTCCTTAATTGTCTTATCCCAAGCATCAACTAAACGCTCACGGTTTTTACCTGCCCAGTCCAGATCGTAGTCGATAAGTTTTGTGTCTTTGAACGGAACGGCTTCATCTGGCATCTTCGCATCTGGGTTCGTCAAAAATTGGAACGAGCCATGTTGTTGGCCAAGTTCTTGAACTTCTTTCGTTAGTGACCAGTCTACGAAAATTTGTGCGGCCTTCATTTCTGGTCCGCCTTTAATAATGGAGACAGCTCCAACTTCAAATCCAGTACCGTCTGAAGGTGTAGACAGTTCAACGTTCGTGAAGCCTTCCTTCTGCAAGCGAATACCGTTGTGAATAAACGTGATGCCGATCGCAGCTTCTCCTAGAGCTGCAGATTTAGCTGGTGCTGATCCTGATTTCGTATATTGCTTAATTTGTTTATCTAGCTGTTTCATGTATTCAAGGCCTTTTTCTTCGCCTCTAAGATTAATAAGCGTGTACAGCAAGGCATAAGCTGTTCCTGATGAACCTGGGTTAGCTACAATAATTTGACCTTTAAATTCCGGTTTAAGGAGGTCATCCCATGTTTTCGGAATTTCAATGTTACGCTCTTTCAAGTAACGGCCATCGACGACAAAGCCGAGGTAGCCTTGATAGATGCCTGTCCAGTAGCCTTCAGCATCTTTGAAGTTAGTAGAGATATTTTCAGCGTTTTTGGATTTATAAGGCTCAAGTAAGTTTTCTTCCTTTGCAGCGATCATAGAGTCGGCAGGGCCACCATACCATACGCTTGCTTTTGGATTGTCTTTTTCTGCACGAATACGGCCCAATATCTCGCCGCCACTCATACGAACAAATTCTACTTTAATGCCAGTGTCTTTTTCGAATTGCTTAGCAATTTGTAACGCTTGCTCCTCAACGACTCCAATATACATGGTTAAACTTTTTGGTGTATCGTCTGCACCGCTCTTTTTCCCACCACAGCCTGTTAGTAGTAGTGAAGTTACTAACGTTACAGCCATTACCGTTTTAAACGTTGACCATACTTTCATCTTGAACCCTCCTTATAGTTTAACTACATGCAGTGATTCCTCTGGAAATTCCAGATAGGCCATGTTTCCAACTTCATAAATCTTATGGCTTAGAGGGTCCATAACGGTAATCTGCAACAACTGACCACCGAAATCGACCTCGTATTCCTGATATTGACCCATAAAGACGCTTTTTGTAACGGAAGCGACATGTGCGGAACGTTCTGTGAAGCGGATCGACTCCGGCCTAAGAACGATACTTACCACATCCCCGACAGCGGCACCTTCAATAGATTTTGTGCTGAAAATGCTAGCTTCTGTTTTTACTTGGAACGTGTCTCCCTGAAGTGAGATAACGGTTCCTTCTAAGAAGGTAGCTGTACCAATGAAGTCAGCGACAAACTTTGTACGCGGCTTTTGGTAAATTTCTTGAGCTGTACCGATCTGCTCCACATGACCTTTGTTCATGACGATAATTTTATCGCTCATGCTCAGTGCCTCACCTTGATCATGGGTAACATAGATTGCAGTAATGCCAATCATCTTCTGAATACGGCGAATTTCATCTCGCATGAGCAATCGCAACTTCGCATCAAGGTTAGATAGCGGCTCATCGAAGAGCAATACACTTGGTTCCATAACAAGTGCACGAGCAAGAGCAACACGTTGCTGCTGACCGCCAGACAATTGATTCGGCATACGGAACGTGTGCTCACCTAAGTTCATCACGTTCAGTACTTCATCTACTTTGCTTGCAATTTCGGTTTTCGACATCTTTTTGAGTTTTAGTCCATATGCGACATTGTCGAACACGTTCAAGTGAGGGAATAAGGCGTACGATTGAAACACCATCGTACAGTCCCTTTTATTAGGCGGTAAGTCATTAACAGGGTCTTCTCCAAATAAAATAGTACCTTCTGTAATTTCCTCGAACCCAGCGATCATCCGTAGCATCGTCGTTTTACCGCAACCCGATGGACCGAGCAGAGTAGCAAATTCACCCTCTTTAATCGTCAAGTTGACATCAGCAACGGCATGCACCGATTTTTTGTTTTGATCCTCGAACGTTTTGGTAACGTTCTGTAAAGTAACCGATTTGAAAGTCATATGTGGCCCTCCTACTCCTCGTTTTGACTGATTGATTAGTGAACTTACATCGATATGTCCTTTTTATTTACGCCGAGCAGAGCAATCAAACGATATAGAATAAAGATGACGATGTATACAATGATGACAAGTATAGTCGAGAATGCAGAAGCTGCGCCGAACTTGCCGGACTCCACTTGATCCAAGATAGAAATCGTAAGCAGTTTGTACTTTGCTGATATTAAGAAAATAATAGCGCTCATCGATGTCATGCTCTTGATGAAGGAATAGACAAGACCACCAAAGAAGGCCGTTTTGATCAAAGGCAGTGTAACGCTCGTAAACACTTTGAACGAATTTGCACCAAGGTTCATGGCTGCTTCCTCAATGCTTGGATCAATTTGTCGCAATGAGTTTTGTCCTGCTTTGATCCCTACAGGTAAACTTCGTGATACGAAAGCGATAACGAGAATTGCTGCTGTACCTGTAAGTGCTAGTGGAGCAGAGTTAAAGGCAAGTACAAAACCAATTCCAATAACTGTTCCCGGTACACCGATGCTTAGCATCGTCGTAAAGTCGATAAACGTTTTGCCGAAAAATTTCTTGCGAACGAGCAAGTATGCAATAATCATACCTAGCACTCCGGTAATTGGCATTGCGATTAAAGATAGAAGAGTAGTGTCGATGAGCGCCTTCTTGCCTACTTCAAAGGCATAAATATAGTGATCAAAAGTGAAGCTGTAGTCGATTCCCCATAGCTTAACGAACGAGCCAAGTGGGATGAGTGCGTACAGCAAGATGACAACAGTTGATATACTTAGACAAAATACAGAGATAGGTAAAGCGATATGTCGCTCACCAATCAAGACACGATCACGAGAGGACTTGCCCGTTACAGTGATGAATGTCTTTTTCTCCAAGTAGTACTTAGAAATAATGAACAAGATGATGGAAATATCGAGTAGGATGACAGCCATTGCTGCTGCTCCTTGCATGTCATAGTTGCCGATCGCCTGCAAATAAATTTGGGTTGCGAGTGTCGTGTAATCTCCGCCAATAGTAATCGGATTACCGAAGTCTGCGATTGATTTGATGAAGACGAGCAGGAATGCGTTCGAGATTGCTGGTTTTACAAGTGGGAATGTTACTTTCGAGAAGGTGTTCCAGCGAGATGCTCCTAAGTTACGAGCAGCCTCCTCAATGGATGGATCAATAGATCTCATAACACCATTAAGCAGTAAATAAGCGATTGGAAAGAAGGACAATGTCTGAACGAAGATCAGACCCTTTAATCCATAAATGTTAGCGCTATCAATTCCGAGCAAGTCATGAGAGATCAATCCGCGACTTCCAAAGAGAAGAATAGTAGAAAGCGCAACAGCGAATGGCGGTGAAATAATCGGAAGCATTGCGATTAGATTAAATAGCTTTTTACCAGGGAGGCGTATGTAAGCTCCGGCATAAGCAAACATAAATCCGATAAACGTTGCAAGTACACCTACAATTGTGGCAAGCACTAGTGTATTTGTAATCGCCGTGAAGTTTGCAGAAGAAGTGAAGGCGCTTACGTAAGCTTGAATAGTAAATGATCCATCCGTAGCTACAAAGCTTTGCTTTAATACTTCGAATAGAGGTAGCACCACGAATATGAATAGGGAAACGATAACGAAAATAATCGTGGCAAGAAGAATAGGATCTCTTGCTAGTTTTTTCAATGGATTGTTGCGTTCTTTCTTTGGCGGTGATTTTCCACTTGCGGTGGCAAGTTGACTCATGATGATCCTCTCCTTTCTGGATGATAGTTTTATTATAAAAGTTGTAGATTAAATACCACAATTACCCATTAAGTCACTTTTATTCATATTGGATTGTGAAATAAAGTGGTGAAATACCCGTCTTGATGACTGTAGACATACCTATTAAAATAGGTATAAACAAATTGTGGAAGTGTTGGAATGATAACGATACAACTTAAAGTGAAGTCACGCCTACATGCTAGATTATGTGTGATTATATCGAAACGAGCAGAAACCTATCTCTCAAGGATGCATCTTTCTTATGATGGAAAGATTGCTGAGTTAAGAAGTACAATATCTCTTATGCTGCTCGGTGTTCAGGAAGGGTCTAAAGTTCAGCTAGATGTACAGGGTGCAGATGAAGTACTGGCAGTTGCCGAAATGCAGCAGCTTTTGGAAGGGCTAACAGACGAAGGATTTGGGGGCTAATATGATCAATTCCCGTTGCATTGAGATTTTGAAACTTGTTATCGCACAAGACCAAGTGAAACCTGGAGATCTGGCAACATCGTTTAACGTCACCTATCGAACCATTTTATCTGATCTGAATACTATTGATGAATTTCTGAAAGAACATTGGTTCAATCCGCTTATTCGCAGTAAAACCAAAGGATTGCTTCATACGTTGTCTGCTGTGGATTGTGAACGATTATCCGATCTTATCCGTTCTCTACAGCCTTATGATTATTTCATGTCGAAGGACGAGCGGAAGATGCGAATTGTACTCCAATTGTTTAAGACGGACAATCCGATTACGCTGGAGAAACTTGCAGAAACGTTGATGGTGAGCAGAACGACAATCGTCAAAGATTTAAGCAGTGTGGAAGAATGGTTGCTGCAGAAACATATGAAACTAGTGAAAAAAACAAATAGAGGCGTTTATGTAGAGGGCGAGGAACGGTTCAAGCGCAGGGCGGTAATGGAGCTGCTTTTAGCAGACGCGAACAAGGATAACATCGCTAAATTGGTGAAGGACTTTTCGCTTACACTTAGCGAACTTAATCCTGAAATCGCTTCCATGATTGGTGATTTGTTTGATGCCAAGAAGGTGGAGTTTTTGAAGATGAGTGTGCATCAACTAGAGAAACAGCTAGACATTCAGTTTACTGACATTTCCTTCTCTACGCTTATCATTCATATTGGAGTGACGATCGAACGACTAAAGACGGGGAATATTGGCGATTACGTCGTACCAGATGCGACGGGTTTACAGAAACTGCGAGAATTCGACGTCGTAAGTGAGATGTGCGATGACATTGCGACTTATTTTGGTATCGCATTTCCGGAACCAGAAGTCGTTAATATGATGTTATATATATTGTGTACAAGCATCCATAGAGATGCAAGGCAGGAGCAGTCTGCGGCTAGTCTAAGACCAATTGAGGTCATCTGTCACGATCTGATTTTGCAAGTGGAGCTTAGCTTGGGTTATAAATTTGGCGGATTTGAAAAGCTTTTTAACGATCTGCTTCTCCATCTCATCCCGACGATTCATCGTGTTCAGTTTGATATGCAGCTCATTGATCCGTTTGCTGCCGATATACAGAAGAAGTACGCTAATTTGTTCGCTTGCGTGAAACGAGCATGTTTATCGATTGACAGCTTTACAGGCAAGAAGATCATCGATGAAGAAATTGCATACATTACTCTTCATTTTTGCGCTGCTGTCGAACGCCAAATGAACAATCAATCGCACAAAATACGTGTAGTTACAGTTTGCTCATCAGGAATTGGCACGGCGCGTATTTTGGAATCTCGTCTGCGAAGCCAGTTCCCTAATTTAGAAATAGTAGAGACGTTATCCTATCAAGCTTTCCTACAACGAACGATGTTGGATATCGACTTAATCGTCTCCACGATCTATCTGGATCAGACCCCAATTCCGTATTTGCAAGTAAATCCGTTACTAACGGAGGAGGATTGTGCCAATCTTAATGCTTTGTTAGATAGCAAAAGCTCCTCGTCTTCTGATCAGAGGCTGAAATACGATCATGTAATGGAAATAGTCGCTAAACATTGTCTCATCACAGATGAGAAGGGGCTAAGAGCAGAGCTTCAGTCGCTTTTTCAGCTACAGCTACATCTTGAGTCAGAGGATGTTCCGATCAATGAGGATGAGCCGGCGCAAGAAATGCCGGATAGAGCACCATCCCTCAGTGAGCTACTTACTACTGGTACGATAAAGTTGCAGGCTAGCTACTCCGATTGGAGGGGGGCAGTCCGAGAAGGCGCAAATATGCTTCTAGAACAAAATGTTATATTGCCTAGATACGTCGATGCATTGCTAAAGAGTTGTGAGCGTACAGGCCCTCTTGGCCCCTATTGCGTTATATCTCCAGCAATCGCGATGCCGCATGCAAAGCCGTCCGACGGCGTGATAAAGACTTGTATGAGCTTAATTACGCTCTATAAACCGATTTCCTTCGGACATAACAAGTTTGACCCGGTTAGACTTATTATTATTTTTGCATCGTCAGATGGGCATAATCATCTTCCAGCACTTAAGGAACTGACAGGGATTCTAATGGATAAAGATAAGCTTGAAAGATTGCTTCAGACCTATAGAATCGAAACGGCCTTAGAGTTGATTAAATCGGTAAAGGATGAGACGTTTTGAATGTGTCCGTAGTGTGTAGCTTGGGTCTCGGTACAAGCTTTTTGCTTCGACTCCAAACAGAGCAAATATTCAAAGACCATGGCATTCCTGCGATCATTCAACATATAGACTTAATGACCGCGCGATCAACGGTAAGTGATTTATATATAACGACAATCAATCATGAATTTGACCCTCTAGGCAATAAAGGAACGGTCGTCTTAATCGAAAATGTATTAGATATAGATGAATTAAAGGGGAAAATCGATCACTTTTTAAAGGAAAATAACTATGTTTGATCAAACAGTGCTTTCCTTATTTAGAGAGCCGATGTTCATCATCGCATTGTTTGTGTTTATTGGGCTTATTACGCAGCGTAAAAGTGCGAGTCAGGTGGCATCGGGCACCATCCATACGTTGATTGGTTATACGCTTATCCTCTTTGGTTCTCGGATGATTATCGAATCCTTGTCCATCTTTGTTGCTATGTTTCAAAATGCTTTTCAGCTATTCGGTATCGTGCCAAGCAATGAGTCGATGATGGCTATTCTGCAAATGGACTATAGTTTTGAGACAACAATCGTAATGTTTATTGGCATATTGGCCAATATTGTAGTAGCTAGATTTACGAGATTCAAATATATCTTTTTAAATGGCTACTATATTCTGTACATGGCTTCGATGATTGCAGCGATTCTAGCCATTAATGGGGCATCATCATTCGGTAAATTAATTAGCGGCGGCATTCTTCTTGGGTTCATGTTAGCCGTATTTCCAGCATTTACACAGCCGTTTGTACGAAAACTTACCGGCAATAAGCCTATTGCTGTCGGTTTTTTTGGCACAATCGGATGTTTGTTGTCAGGTTACATGGGCAAGTGGCTGTTCGGTAGGCAGAAGAAGAGGGACGCTGCAGTCGTTGAAGCGGAGCAGGCACCAAAAAGGAGAATGAAGTCACTGCCCTTTTTCTCTGATACAAATATGGTGTTAACACTATTTATGATGATTCTATTTGGTGGTACGGCGCTACTTACGAATAAAGATGTGATGGCTGATATGAGTAATGATCAAAATACACTAGTGTTTGCTATCAAATATTCAATTGTGTTTGCGGCGGGCTTTTACGTCATTATAAGTGGCGTCCGAATGTTCACGGAGCAGCTTTTAGTCTCTTTTAAAGGGATTAGTGACAAGATTGTTCCAAACGCGATTCCTGCTGTAGACAGTTCTGTACTATTTCCGATTTCTCCAGCGCTCGTTGTCATAGGGTTTATATCGAGCTTGGCAGCTGGTATGTGTAGTGCATTTGTTCAAGCGATGCTGAATATGAGTGTCGTTATCCCTGGTATTATGACTCATTTCTTCGCAGGTGCAGCAAGTGCATTTTTCGGAAGTGTCTATGGCGGCAAGAAGGGAGCAATTGTCGGCAGCTTCATGCAGGGGATATTAGTATCCTTTCTACCGATAGCTAGTCTATACATATTCCAAGAGCTTCATATTATTCGGACTAGCTTTGCTGACTCGGACTTTGCCATAATAGGGGCGCTCTTGAAATGGTTGCTATGATATAATAGGCACAAATGGACAATAGCTAGCCAATGATAGACCTATCATGTTGAAAATGTGAGTAAGAAAGGTGGCTATTCGCGCATTTTGTAACTCTAGTGAGTTTATCTCTCCCAAAAAAGGAAAAGCTGATAGAAAAGCTTTTCATTTCCGCGCACACGGAATATTGGAGGGATAAGATCATGAAACAAATTTTATTAATTACGGACGGCTGTTCCAATGTTGGAATGAGCCCAGTAGTAGCAGCCGCACATGCGAAGTCGGAAGGCATTCATGTGAACGTTGTAGGCGTTCTGGATCATGGGGATGTTGGGGAACTAGGGGCGACAGAGATTGATGAGATAGCCCGCGCAGGCGGAGGATTAAGCCGGGTGGTCAACATGCGGCAACTTTCGCATACCGTACAAATGATGACTCGTAAAACAGTGCTGCAAACGATTCAACTAGCGGTGCAGAAAGAGCTGAAGCAAGTGCTTGGCAATGGAGCGATTGAGGCGTTGCCGCCTGAGAAACGGAGCGAGGTTGTAAGAGTCATTGACGAACTAGGCGAAACGTCGGCTCTGCAAGTAGCGCTCTTGATCGATGCAAGTGCGAGCATGAAACCGAAGCTTGCAGCAGTTGAGGAAGCTATTCACGATCTCATGCTCAGCTTGCAAGCGAGGCAGGGACGAAGCGAAATATCCGTTTTTCATTTCCCTGGTTCCAGACATGGCGATGATTGTTTAATGGATTTGGCGTGGACGAGTCATCTGAATGGTATCCAAACTATTTTCCCGAAGTTGCAGATGGGTGGAACGACACCGACAGGGCCTGCTATTATGCAGGTTGTAGATTATTATCGGCAAGGTGATTACGGCAGGAAGAGCAGACATGAAACGGATGGGATGATGGGTGACTACGTCGTTTAAGTTCGAGCTCCGGCAAGGAAACATAGTGGTCGGTAAATGGAAGCAAGGCAGATATCGTGTGGAACGTTTACTCGGTGAAGGAGCGAATGGCAAAGTTTATTTGGTGCAACGTGATCGTGACTGGTTCGCACTAAAGGTAGGGATGGATGCCGTTGATTTGCAATCGGAAATTAACGTATTAAAATCTCTAGCAGGACAGAACGAACAAGGCAAAGAGCCATTCCTCTTCGATGTCGATGATTTGTACGGAACCGATGGACGAGAATACTCCTTCTATACGATGAGATATGTACGAGGCACGACGCTCGCAAGCTACTTGAAGGAACAAGGGTCCGAATGGTTCCCTTTAGTAGGACTGAACTTGCTAGGAAAGCTCGCAAAGCTTCACCGGACGGGCTGGGTTTTTGGAGATTTGAAAGTGGAAAACGTATTGGTTGCCGACTACGGTCATGTTGAGTTAGTTGATTATGGCGGTGTAACAGCTACAGGGAAGAGTATCCGCCAATTTACTGAAATCTACGACCGTGGTTTCTGGAACAGTGGTTCTCGTTCTGCCGATCCGAAATACGATTTGTTTTCCTTTAGCGTATTATGTATTCAACTGCACGAACCGAAGAAACTTCATACTCTCTCGAAGGAATTATTGCCGCAAAATCGGTCAATAAGTGATTTAATGGTTATCGCAGAGGGGTGCACGGCACTTAGACCTATTATCCCTTGGCTCAAAAAAGCGCTTATAGGTGACTTTGCTAACGCGACTGAAGGTGCTGAGTCATGGCGCCTCATGATGCATAGACGCGAGGTAAGGGGATCTGCTTCTACACCGGGTTGGTTGAAAGGGTTTATGGCCACATCAGGCCTTCTGTTAGCCATATCAATCTTCTGGCTATTGCGTCACGTATTTTAGGGTTTAGGGATGAGCTTCTATTATACTGGCGGAGGAGGGGATGGACAGGATGAATGATTCTTTACATATTGAATTAATGAAGGAAGCGGCTGACCGAGGTTTATGGTCAACTGGTGATACGATTGTCGTAGCCGTATCCGGCGGAGCAGATTCTATGGCGCTTCTACATATGCTTTATTCTTTAGCTGAACAGCAGAAGTTGTCTCTTATTGTCGGACACGTCAATCATGGCTTCCGAGGAGCAGAATCCCAACATGAGCTTGACGTAGTCGTTGCATACGCAGAACAACTTGGTTTGCGCGTTGAGACAGATACACTCGATCTACCTACATATATAGAAGAAAATCGTCTAAATTTGCAAGCCGCAGCGCGCGAGAAACGATATGAATTTCTACACGATGTGGCAAAGCGTAATGGAGCAAGCACAATTGCACTTGCGCATCACGCTGATGATCAAGCAGAAACGGTTCTTATGCGTCTAATTAGGGGAACAGGACTTACAGGTCTAGCTGGTATGGGAAGCAAAAGAAGCGAAAAAAACATGGAACTCATACGGCCTTTGCTCCGTAAGAACAAGTTGGACCTTCTTCGTTATTGCGAAGAATATGAAATACCATATTGTACGGATAGTAGTAATCAAGAACGATATTACTTCCGTAACACGATACGTCTCGACATCCTTCCCTATCTATCGCAATATAATCCACAGCTTTCTTTGTCCTTACAGCGGCTTGCAGAAGTGGCGGGAGCTGAAGATGATTGGATGGAGCAACAAGGGCTCGAATTGTTCGAGAAACTCGTTCGAAGAAAACCTAATGAGTGTGCAATCAGTTGTACGGAACTAGGGCGAATCCATGTCGCTTTACAAAGGAGATTGATTAAACTAATATTAAGTTATCTTTCGCATGAAACGGAAAACTTATCCTATGGCGGAGTCGAAACGATGAGGCTGGCAGCGTCAACAAACGCTCCTGCAACATGGAAAATGGACGCCGGAGGACGGATCCAATGCTTGCGTGAATATGATGTTATGCGATGGGTCAGGATTTCACAGTATGACGAGGGATTGATTTCTGATCGTTATGGTTACAAGATACATAAGGGTATGGAACAACTTCATGTTGCGCCATGTGGTTGGAACTTTAATCTTGAATGGCTGGAACCCGGACAATACCGTAAACCGACTTCACGATTCGAAGCTAGCTTCGATTCTACGATGTTAACTTTCCCATTGCAGATACGTAATCGCAAACCAGGAGACAGAATTCAAGTTTTAGGATTAAATGGTTCGAAAAAAGTGCAAGATATGTTCGTTGATGAGAAGATTGCGCCCTCGGGGAGGGAGTTATACCCGCTATTGTTCGACAGTGAAGACAGATTGCTTTGGATACCAGGCATTCGTCGTTCGAGTCATGCATTAACGGGCGACTCGACTAAAGGTGTCTTATTCATCTCAGCAAGCAACGAATAAGAAGTAAGGGTATACACATAAACATAGGTATCATGTGGGAGGATTACAACTTTGCAAAACGACATTAAAGACGTTCTATACAGCGAAGAGCAGATTAGAGCAAAGGTAAGTGAACTGGGTGCTCAGCTGAGTGCTGACTTCAACGGGCGTAATCCGCTCGTTATTTGCGTCCTTAAAGGCGCATTTGTTTTTATGTCTGATTTAGTTAAGACAATTACAGTTCCTCTAGAAATCGATTTTATGGCAGTTTCAAGCTATGGTGATTCAACGAAGTCTTCAGGTGTCGTAAAGATCATAAAAGATCTTGACGTTACAGTTGAAGGTCGCGACGTTCTTATTGTCGAAGATATTATCGACAGTGGACTTACGCTTAGCTACCTTATTGACGTGCTCGAGCGTCGCAACGCTAAATCGGTAACAGTTGTTACGTTGTTTGACAAGCCTGCACGCCGTACAGTTGACTTGGAGCCAGATTACAAAGGTTTTACGTTGCCAGATGAATTCGTTGTAGGATATGGTCTTGACTTCGCAGAGAAGTACCGCAATCTTCCTTATATCGGTATTTTGAAGCCTCATGTCTACGAGAAATAATCGTACCAATGCGGTACATGCTCGTCTCCCATAGGCTCTCTTGTTATGGAAAGTCATGCTATGGTAAAATATCAGAAGCGTCTGAGAGGAGGTAGGGGATGAATCGGATCATCCGAAATACAGGTTTTTATTTGATTATCTTTTTGGTAACCGTTGGCATATTCCAATACATTAGCGGTCAAGGTGATAAGACCAAGCCGTTAAGATACGATGAATTTCGTGTTCAGGTTGAGTCTCGCAATGTAGCGGAAGTAAAGGCTAAGTTCGATAAACAATCGTATTTAGTAAAAGGTAAATATAAAGTAATCCCTCCTGGACTAGAAAGTGAAAATTTCACAACTCGTCTAAGTACAGATGCAGCGGAAAAGTTGGACGACTGGGAGAAGGAATATGGCTTCAAACTAACATCTGATCCAATGGATGTGCCTAGCTTCTGGGTTACATTCCTAACGTCCATCATTCCTTTCATTCTTCTGTTCGTGCTGTTCTTCTTCTTGATGAATCAAGCTCAAGGTGGCGGCGGTAAGGTGATGAACTTCGGCAAGAGCCGTGCTCGCCTCTACAACGAAGAGAAAAAGAAAGTAACATTCGAGGATGTTGCTGGTGCAGATGAAGAAAAGCAAGAACTTGTTGAGGTCGTCGATTTCTTGAAAGACCCACGCAAGTTCAATCTAGTAGGAGCTCGTATTCCTAAGGGCGTATTGCTCGTAGGTCCTCCTGGTACTGGTAAAACATTGCTAGCTCGTGCAGTTGCTGGCGAAGCAGGCGTTCCTTTCTTCAGCATTTCAGGTTCTGACTTCGTTGAGATGTTCGTCGGTGTCGGCGCATCCCGCGTACGTGACCTATTCGAAAATGCGAAGAAAAATGCTCCATGTATCATTTTCATTGATGAGATTGATGCTGTAGGTCGTCAGCGTGGCGCAGGTCTAGGCGGCGGACATGACGAGCGTGAGCAGACGCTCAATCAATTGCTAGTTGAAATGGATGGTTTCGGTGCTAACGAAGGCATAATCATCATTGCAGCGACTAACCGTGCTGATATTTTGGACCCTGCACTTCTTCGCCCAGGCCGTTTCGACCGTCAAATTACGGTTGACCGTCCAGATGTTAAGGGCCGTGAAGCGGTACTAAAAGTTCATTCACGCAATAAGCCGCTAGTTGATGATGTTAAACTTGATATTATCGCGAAGCGTACTACTGGATTCAGTGGTGCAGATTTAGAGAACCTACTCAATGAGGCGGCACTTCTAGCTGCAAGACGCAACAAAAAAGATATCAACATGAAAGATATCGACGATGCAATTGACCGCGTAATTGTCGGCACGGAGAAGAAAAGCCGTGTCATCAGCGATCGCGAGAAACGTATTGTCGCTTATCACGAAGCAGGACATACGATCGCAGGCTTCTTCTTGGAGCATGCAGATTTGGTTCATAAAGTTACAATCATCCCTCGTGGACGTGCAGGCGGTTACGTCATCATGCTTCCGAAGGAAGATCGCATGCTTGTAACGAAGCAAGAATTGCTTGATAAAGTAACTGGATTACTTGCAGGCCGTGTAGCTGAGGAAATTTTCATCGGCGAAATCGGTACTGGCGCATACAGTGACTTCAAATCAGCAACTGGCATCGTACGCAGCATGATTATGGAGTATGGTATGAGCGACAGACTTGGTCCAATGCAGTTCGGAAGCTCGCAAGGTCAAGTGTTCCTAGGCCGTGACATCGGTCACGAACAGAACTACTCTGACGCGATTGCTTATGAGATCGACCAAGAGATGCAAACCATCATCAACGCTTGTTATGACAGAGCGCGCAAGCTACTTAACGAGAAGAGCAAAGAAATGCATTTAATTGCAAATACGTTGCTTACTCAAGAGACGCTTGAGATGGAGCAGATCAAATCACTTATCGAGAATGGCACTTTGACTAGTGGAGATGGTGGATCTGAAGGTTCATCAGCATCGCTATCAACTGCAGAGCCAATTATCGAAGAGATTGGTGATGTGAAGGTGCGTATTCAACCTCGTGATGAGGATGAAGTTAGCCCGTCAACACCGGCTGATTCTGACAACAGCTCCGAAGATCCAGATAAGAAATAATAGCAAGTCCATATGGTCAAAAAACGTCCCGCTGTTCCTTGTGAGCAGCGGGATTTTCTCGTTATCTGACCATATTTTCCAGCTATTTCTACTATCTAATTTCTCACATAAAAATTATGACAGCGCATACGGGAATCTAACATCATTTGATTGACGTAATACTTTTTGTCACTATAATGAAATAATAGCGGCCTAGTTCAGCAATACTGTAAAGGTATCGTTGCCCTACAGTTCGTTAGTACTACACAAACCAGTATAGAAGGGGAGTTCGACGCATGAAAAAGACATTGAGCACAATGATCATGCTAGTTTTAGCTATCACTCTTGTATTGTCAGGCTGCGGAGGGGACAAGAAAAAAGAGGCTGAGAAGGTTGTATCTGATGAAACCGGCAAAGGATTTAAAATCGGTATGGTTACTGACGTTGGCGGAGTAAACGATAAATCCTTTAACCAAAGCGCTTGGGAGGCTTTGCAAAGAGTAACAGCTGAAACTAGTGCTGAAACGAAGTTCCTTGAAAGTAAAGGCGAAGCAGATATGGAGCCTAACCTTAACAGCTTCGTGCGTGAAGGTTTCAACTTGACTTGGGGTATTGGTTTCTTGTTCACGGATGCGCTTACAAAGCTAGCAGCTGAAAACCCAGACGCTAAGCTTGCAGTTATTGATGCAGTAGTACAAGCTCCAAACGTAGCTTCGGTTGTATTTGCTGAGCATGAAGGTTCCTTCTTGGTTGGTGTAGTAGCAGCTCTTACGACAAAAACTGACAAAATCGGTTTCGTAGGCGGCATGGATATTCCAGTTATTAAACGTTTTGAAAAAGGTTTCGTAGCGGGCGTTAAAGCTGTTAAGCCTGATATCAATGTAAACGTTGTATATACTGGCGCATTTGATAAGCCAGACCAAGGTAAAAGTGCTGCAGCTACAATGTACAACAGCGGCATCGACATTATCTTCCACGCTTCTGGTGGAACAGGAAACGGCGTATTTAACGAAGCAAGCGATCGCAAGAAAAACGGCGAGAACGTTTGGGTTATCGGCGTAGATAAAGATCAATCCATTGAGTTCGGACATGAAGTAACGTTGACTTCCATGGTTAAAGGCGTAGAGACAGCAGTTCATAAAGTTTCCAAAGACTTGATCGCTGGCAAATGGGCTGGCGGTACTGTAGTGGAGCTTGGTTTGAAAGATAACGCTGTAGGTCTAGCTGAAACTTCAACTAAAAACGTTACTCCAGAAATTTTGAAACAAGTTGAAGAATATAAAACTAAGATCGTAAACGGAGAAATTAAAGTTCCAGCTGAATAATTAAGCCCTTTTAAAAAACGATATTGCACGATGGCCATTACCATGAGACAAGACCGGCATCTGTCGGTCTTGTCCTGTTTTCTGTTTGGAGTATGAAGAGTCAAAAAGTCGATCCCGGGAGATGATGAGAGCATGGATCAGAGCGGGGCAGTAGTACAACTGAAAGGTATTACAAAGCGCTTTCCAGGTTTAGTTGCAAACGATTCCATCAACTTTGAGCTTAAGAAAGGTGAAGTACATGCCTTGCTTGGCGAGAATGGTGCAGGTAAGTCCACGTTAATGAATATTTTGTTTGGATTATATCAGCCTGATGAAGGCGAGATATGGATTAATGGCAAGCAAACCGTCATCGACGGAGCGTCGAAAGCAATTGATCTAGGTATTGGGATGGTGCATCAGCATTTCAAACTCGTACAACCATTCACAGTGGCAGAAAATATTGTGCTCGGCAATGAACCGAAAAAAGGTCTGACGATCGATTACAAGCTCGCAAATAAGAAAGTAAAAGATATTTCCGAGCGTTATGGATTGAAAGTAGATCCGCAGGTGCGGATTCAAAATATTACGGTTGGTATGCAGCAACGAGTAGAAATTTTGAAAACGCTGTATCGTGGAGCTGAAATCGTTATATTCGATGAGCCGACAGCAGTATTGACCGTGCAAGAGATCGAAGAACTAATCGGAATTATTCGTAATTTGGCTGCTGAAGGCAAGTCCATCATTATTATTACGCATAAGCTTAAAGAAGTTATGGCATTATCGAATTCAGTTACCGTTATCCGTCGGGGTAAAGTTATTCGCACAGTTAAAACGAGCGAGACAAGTGAACGTCAGCTTGCTGAATTGATGGTAGGACGCGATGTTACTTTCCAAGTGGAAAAGACGAAGAACAAGCCAGGCGAGGTTGTACTCGATGTGAACAACCTTCTTATGAAGGGTGATCAAAGTAAGCTGGCGCTTAACGGTACTACATTCCATGTGCGAGCTGGCGAAATTTTCGGTATTGCGGGCGTTGATGGCAACGGTCAAAGCGAGCTCATTCACGCAATTACAGGTATGGTTAAACTGCAAGGCGGTACAGTGAAGCTCAATGGCTCCGATATAACGAATAAATCGCCAAGAGATGTTTCAGTCGCAGGTGTAGGTCATATTCCAGAGGATCGCCACAAACATGGTTTGGTGCTTGATTTCGCGCTTAGCGAAAATATGATTCTTGACATCTACTTCAAACCAGAGTTTGGACGTTATGGTCTAATTGACTATAAGGCTATGGACAAGCTTGCAGACAAGCTCGTTGCTGAATTTGATGTACGGACATCGGGCATTCAAACGCATGCAAGAGCACTGTCTGGAGGAAATCAGCAGAAAGCAATTATTGCTCGTGAGCTGTATAAGAACCCAAATCTGCTAATTGCTGTACAACCAACTCGGGGCTTAGACATTGGTGCGATTGAGTTCGTGCACAAGCGCTTAGTGGAAGCACGAAATGAAGGAAAAGCGATCTTGCTTATATCTTTCGAGCTAGATGAGTTGTTCGCTCTATCAGATCGAATTGCCGTTATGTATGAAGGTAAACTAGTAGGTGAAGTTGACGCGGATCATCGGAATGATGAAGAGCTTGGACTGCTTATGGCAGGTAATAGCTCAGGTGATTCGAATGCAAGTAAAGGAAGGAGTTAGCGGATATGGACATGATCAAAAAAATATTCAACAAGTCATCGTTGCTTGTTCCGCTCGTATCGATCCTCCTTGGACTTATCGTGGGAGCAATTGCGATGTTAGCAGGGGGTTATAACCCGCTTGTAGCTTACAGTTCCCTAGTAGATAAAATTTTCGGAAGCCCTTATGATATCGGAGAGACGATACGTGCAATTACCCCGCTTATTTTTACGGGACTTGCAGTGGCATTCGCATTCCGGACGGGATTATTTAATATTGGGGTAGAAGGTCAGTTCATCATGGGTATGACTGGCGCTACACTTGTTGGTGTATTAGTTGAATTGCCATGGTATATTCATGGGCCACTTGCTGTCTTAACAGGAGCATTGTTCGGAGGTCTGTGGGCTGGAATCGTAGGTTATTTGAAAGCTAAGCGCGGGGTAAATGAAGTTATTTCCTCCATTATGCTTAACTGGACTGCGCTATATTTGGCAAACTATATTGTAGCGACGTTTCTTCTTGAGAAAGGCCAACAGAAGTCGAGAAACGTTCATGAGTCTGCGCTTATGAACATCGACTGGCTTATCGACATTATGGACAAAGCTAGAATGCACTGGGGAACTGTCGTAGCTATGCTATGTATCTCCATCTTCTACATTTTATTATGGCGCACAAAACAAGGTTATGAGCTACGTGCTGTAGGTCATAACTCAGATGCAGCCCTTTATGCAGGTATGAACGTTAATCGTACGATTGTGAAATCGATGTTTATAAGCGGTGTATTCGCTGGACTTGGCGGAGTCTTTGAAGTACTAGGTGTGTTCGGTAATCAAACGATTATGGCTTCATCATGGGGCTACGGTTTCGACGGTATAGCGGTAGCGCTTCTCGGCGGAAATACACCAGTTGGCGTATTCCTAGCGGCTACTCTATTCGGTGGATTAAGCTATGGCTCGGCAGGTATGAGCTTCGGCGCTGGCGTGCCTAATGAAATCGTACGAATCGTTATCGGTTCCGTAATCTTCTTCGTTGCAGCACATGGTATCGTGAAGTTTATTATTAAGCCGTTTATGGTTAAACGCTCGAACAAGCGGAAGGAGGCGGCGTAACATGGAGATAATGGGTCAGTTAATTAATACGACGCTTGTGTTTGCTACTGCGCTTATCTTCGCCGCTCTTGGCGGTATGTTCTCGGAGCGTTCAGGTGTTGTCAACATTGGACTTGAAGGTCTAATGGTATCAGGTGCTTTCGCTGCTGCTGTTGCAACAGATTATGCTTCACAAGCAGGTATGGGTGCTGGTTCACCTTGGGTAGGATTGGTAGCTGCCATCATCTATGGCGTATTGTTCTCGCTATTGCATGCGGTCGCGACGATTACGTTTAAATCAGATCAGACCGTCGTTGGTGTCGTGATCAACATATTGGCGCTTGGTGTGGCGATCTATTTCACACGCAGCCTATACGATGGTTCGGCACAAACAAGTCAATTACAAGATGTATTTAGTAAGGTAGCTATACCTTTCCTTTCCGAGATTCCAATCATCGGAGAAGGTTTGTTCCGTGCCTACCCTACAACGTTCATCGCAATCATTCTTGTATTCGTAAGCTTCTTCGTCCTGTTCAAGACGCCATTTGGTCTTCGTCTTCGTGCAGTGGGCGAACACCCAAGCTCTGCGGATACGGTTGGTATTAGCGTTGCGAAATATCGTTACATTGGTGTTATGCTAAGTGGTGCGCTTGCTGGTCTTGGCGGTGCAACAATTACACTGACTACAACTAGCAGTTTTGCGCATAATACGATTTCAGGCCAAGGTTTTATCGCGCTTGCCGCTCTAATCTTTGGTAAATGGAATCCGCTTGGGCTTGCGGGTGCTGCTTTGTTCTTCGGTTTCGCTCAAGCGATCCGTAACTTTGCACAACTGTTCGAATTCTCCAAGCAAATACCAACAGAAATTTTCTATATGTTGCCTTACCTGCTTACACTAATTGTACTCGCTGCAGCTGTCGGACGTAGTCATGCACCAGCAGCGCTAGGTCAACCTTACGATCCAGCTAGACGTTAATCTCTATTCACGAATATGATGGGAGGGAATTCGATGGGTAACATTCATACATTCCTTATGTTCGAGGGGAAAGCCGAAGAGGCAATGAACTTCTATGTCACACTATTTGAGAACTCAGAAATTTTGAGCATCTCAAGGTATGGACCGGAAGGCCCTGGAGCTGAGGGTACAGTCATTCAAGCGACCTTTTCCTTAAAAGGCCAGACCTATATGTGTATAGATAGTCATGTGAAACATGCCTTCACATTCACTCCTTCCATTTCCTTGTTCGTCAATTGTGAGTCGGAAGAAGAGGTTGATCGTCTCTATGAAAGGTTAAGTGCCAATGGTTCGGTGTTGATGCCTTTGGGTGCATATCCATTCAGTCGTAAGTTCGGCTGGGTTTCCGATTCATTCGGCGTAACTTGGCAATTAAACTTACCGAATGGGTAATAATAGAGGTGCAATAAAGTCGACGTAATATCAACAATGAACGATGAAAAGGCCCGCCATTACGATGGTGGGCTTCTTTTCTATAAAATGAGGACTCATCCATTGACAGACCCATCTACCACGTGTAAATTAAATCTTAATCAAATGAATTTATCCCTTTTGGTTTAAACTATAGGTAAGCGACTTTCATAGATTGTGCATCATTTCACAAAGTTGTTATTGCCGTAATACGGAATGGGAGCTCAAGCCCCCATCCCTCATAAGAGGAGAGGATCTATCGTGGAAGCACTGGCACTGGAACGCAAGGCGGAACAAAACCGTGAGCTGCGTGAACGGCTGATGCAATTAAAGAAAGAGCGTAATGCTATCATTCTTGCTCATTATTATCAGCGTGATGAAATTCAGGAAGTAGCGGATTTCCGGGGGGATTCTTTCTTGCTCGCACAGAAGGCTGCGGAGACGGATGCAGAAGTTATCGTATTTTGCGGCGTTCATTTTATGGGCGAAAGTGCGAAGATTTTGGCTCCGAACAAAACAGTTATTATTCCTGATGAGCGTGCAGGTTGCCCAATGGCAGATATGGTTAATGTGGATGGCTTACGCAAACTTAAAGCTCAGTATCCGAACGCCAAGGTTGTTACTTATATCAACTCCTCTGCAGAGATTAAGGCAGAGACAGATATTTGCTGTACATCAGCCAATGCGGTGAAAGTTGTTAATTCGGTGGAAGGCGACGAAGTGATTTGGGTGCCAGACAAAAACCTCGGACACTACGTTCAGCAAAACACAGACAAAAAAATGATCATCTGGGAAGGCTATTGCAACACTCATGATATGCTGACCGTCAAAGATGTAGAAGAGATGAAAGCAAAGTACCCGAATGCACAATTTGTTGTTCATCCGGAGTGCCGTCCTGAAGTAGTGGAATTAGGCGACTTTGTCGGTAGCACGACAGCTATTTTAAAATATTGCAAAGACTCCGATTGCCAAGAGTTTATTGTAGGTACAGAGGATGGAACAGGTTATCAGCTTCGTCTTGATAGCCCGAATAAGACATTCCATTTTGCATCGAAATATTTGGTATGTCCTAATATGAAGGTTAACAATTTGAAGAAGCTTGTAAAATGTTTAGAGACGATGCAGCCGCAGATCTACGTACCACCTGCAGTTGCTGACAAAGCTCGTTTGTCATTAGAGCGTATGCTACTTGTAAAGTAGTATGCGCTACTGCTATTGCCAAAGATGAGTTGGAGCTGGAGGAGCCGGTATGATTCCTAGATATTTAATCGATGTGGAGCTAAGCAAGCTTCCTGTGCTAGATAAAGATGTAATCGTTATAGGGGCCGGCATTGCCGGTCTTTTTACCGCTATTCGGGCAAGTGAAAACAATTCCGTACTCATGATTACGAAAAAATCGCTAATGGAAAGCAACACTCGTTATGCGCAAGGTGGTATTGCTGCGGTTATATCGGATGAGGATTCACCTGCTTATCATAGCCAAGATACTCTAATTGCTGGTGCAGGATTATGTTCGAGCGAAGCGGTAGATGTGTTGGTACATGAGGGTCCTCAAGGTGTGCAAAGCCTTATTCATATGGGAACACAATTTGATTTGGAAAATGGCGAGTTTGCGTTAACGAAAGAAGGTGCGCATAGCCAAAGGCGTATTTTGCATGCTAATGGTGATGCAACAGGTTTCGAAATCGTACGAGCTTTATCCGAAAATGCGATGGCCAATCCGAAGATCGAAGTGTGGGATGATCATTTTGTAATAGACCTAGTAACAGAGGATGGCGAATGTTGTGGTGCAATCGTACAGAAGCCAAGCGGTGAACGGTTATTTGTAAGAGGAAAAGCTACCATATTATGTTCAGGTGGCGCAGGTCAACTATATCGCTATACAACAAACCCAGAAGTTGCGACTGGCGACGGTATTGCGATGGCATACCGCGCGGGCGCTTACATACAGGATGTAGAGTTTATTCAATTCCACCCAACTTCTCTTTGCTACCCAGGAGCACCACGGTTTCTGATTTCTGAGGCTGTTCGAGGAGAAGGAGCAGTGCTTCGTAATATTAAGGGTGAACGGTTTATGGACAAATACCATGAGCAGGCAGAACTTGCGCCTCGAGATATCGTTGCACGTGCTATTGTTAGTGAGATGGAAGAAACGAAGTCAACGTTTGTCTACATCGACATTACGCATGAATCTGCAGATATGGTAAAACATCGTTTTCCTACTATATATGAATATTGTTTGCGCTATGGACTTGATCTAACATCAGATTGGATTCCAGTAGCACCTGCAATGCATTATATGATGGGTGGCGTGAAGACTGATCTACATGGTGAGACAAACATTAAGAGGTTATTCGCATGCGGTGAAGTATCTTCTACGGGCGTCCATGGAGCCAATCGGCTTGCGAGCAATTCGTTATCAGAGGCAGTTGTATTCGGTCACCGTATTGTAAAAAGAATTAATGAGCTTTCAAATCTTGAAAAGCAGCCAATGATCGAAAATGAATTGGAACGTAACAGCATCTCCATTCAAGCTGTCGTTGAAAGACGGTTGAAACTTCAAAAGATTATGGTTCGTTATGTCGGGCTTCGTCGTAACGAGGCAGGTCTCAGCAAGGGACTTGAGGAATTGAAGCGACAGCTTCCTCTGTTCCAAACCATTCTTTCACACCGTGAGGAGTTTGAGTTCGCGAATTTGCTCACATGTGCACTGTTAACTACGGAAGCGGCATTGCAAAGAGAAGAGAGCCGAGGGGCACATTATCGGGAAGATTTCCCTTTACGTGATGATGAGGGTTCAAGGAAACATACGGTATTGCACCGGATACAAGGAATTACCGAGGAGCGAATAGAAAATGTTTGAATGGACGACAGGCGGATATGACGCTGCCTTGCGAAATCAAATTCAAGGCTGGCTTGCTGAAGATATTGGAAGCGGCGATATTACGACGGAAACGACAATTCCGGCGAATTCTCGTTCTAAAGCAGTCATTCATATGAAAGAATCTGGCATTATTGCAGGTATACCGGTTGCAAAGCTGGTGTTTGATGTGGTTGATCCGACATTAGTATTCCAGTCATTCGTTCAAGATGGTGATTCGGTCGTTAAAGGAACGGTTATTATAGAAGTAGAAGGAAGTACACATAGTTTGCTTACTGGTGAACGGCTAGCGCTTAATATAATGCAGCGTTTGTCCGGTATCGCCACAAAGACGAATGCTTTTGTACAAGCTTTGCAAGGACTACCTGTACGTTTAGTTGATACACGCAAAACAACGCCAGGTCACAGAATGCTTGAGAAGTATGCTGTGCGCGTAGGCGGAGGTTCTAATCATCGCTTTGGACTCTATGATGCTGTTATGATTAAAGACAATCATATTAAAGGTGCGGGCGGTATAACAGCTGCAGTTACTGCCTCAAGAAAGCAAATTCCGCACACGATGAAAATCGAAGTGGAAACGGAGTCGATTGCTGAAGTTACGGAAGCATTGGACTGCGGCGCAGATATCATAATGCTGGACAATATGACCAATGATTTAATGACGGAAGCAGTCACTTTCATTAAAGGACGGTCCCCACAGACAATTATTGAAGCTTCCGGCGGGGTATCGCTAGAGACGATTCACGGCATTGCAGCTTGTGGAGTAGATGTCATTTCAGTTGGTGCACTTACTTACTCATTCCAGGCACTGGACATTAGTCTCGACCTGAATGAAAAGAAAGGTGGCTACTCGGTATGATCTTTGTCATCGATGTCGGCAATACGAACATTGTACTCGGTATCTATCGAGGCAAGGAGCTGCTGCACCATTGGCGTCTGAGCACAAATCGTTCTGCAACCGTTGATGAATACGGGATGAATATTCACAACCTGTTCCATTACGCAGGTGTACGTATGGATCAAATCGAAGGCGTTATTATTTCCTCTGTAGTGCCGCCGCTTATGCGGACATTGGAGCAACTTTGCTTAAAATATGTTCGTAAGGCGCCACTAGTAGTTGGGCCAGGCGTTAAGACAGGTCTTAATATTAGATATGAGAACCCTAGAGAAGTTGGAGCAGATCGCATCGTCAATTCAGTAGCGGGTATCGAAAAGTATGGAACACCGCTAATTGTTGTCGATTTCGGTACGGCAACAACGTTTGATTATATCGATCCGAACGGCAGTTATTTAGGTGGAGCAATTGTGCCGGGTATTGGCATTTCGACAGAGGCTTTGTATCAGAGGGCTGCTAAATTGCCGAGGATCGAGCTTACCCGACCTAAAAGTGTTATTGGACGTAATCCAGTTACGTCGATGCAAGCAGGTATTATTTTCGGCTATGCAGGACAAGTTGATGGTATTGTAAATCGCATTCGCGCTGAGTTTAGTGTTACGCCGCGCGTCATTGCGACTGGTGGACTAGCTGAACTGATCGCGGCGGAATCGGAAACTATTCAGGAAGTTGATCCATTACTGACTCTTGAAGGTCTGCGTATTATATATGAACGCAATCAGGAGGGGCA
This sequence comes from Paenibacillus sp. GSMTC-2017, assembly GCF_016019935.1. GTDB lineage: Bacteria > Bacillota > Bacilli > Paenibacillales > Paenibacillaceae > Pristimantibacillus. The sequence continues at coordinate 16,087 of NZ_JAECMT010000008.1, read as the reverse complement.
ATAATGAAAGAGCAGTTAAAGGATGTGCTAGTGCGAGGAACAGCATGGGATGGCAAGATACGAGTATTCGCAGCACGTACGACGAACCTTGTAGAGGAGTTGCGCCAGCGGCATGATACGTTCCCGACTGCATCAGCAGCGCTAGGCCGCACGCTCACAGTAGCGGCAATGATGGGGGCTATGCTCAAGGGACAAGAGAAACTGACGATTCAAGTGAAAGGCGATGGCCCTATTGGTGCGGTTGTTGTGGATGCGAATTCGTACGGAGAAGTGCGCGGATATGTAGATCACCCGCAAGCTCATCATGGGAGCAACGTGCACGGTAAGCTTGATGTTGCTGGCGCTGTCGGCACAAGTGGTTATATCTATGTGACAAAAGATCTAGGAATGAAAGAGCCTTACAAAGGAAGCGTTCCTATTATATCTGGAGAGCTTTGCGAAGATTTTACGTATTACTTTGCCGTATCCGAACAGACTCCTTCAGCGATCGGGGCTGGTGTACTTGTAGACCCGGATAATTCGGTTAGACACGCAGGTGGATTTATTGTGCAGCTTATGCCTGGACTAACCGATGCAGAAATTACAAGACTTGAGCAGGCTATCGCAGCAATGCCGCAAGTTACCTCACTATTAGACCAAGGACATACTCCAGAAGATCTACTTCGCTTTGTAGTAGGTGACACGGATTTGGTCATCCACGATAAGATGGATTTGGTTTTTAAATGCCAATGTTCTTCTGAAAGAGTCGAGACTACATTAATTAGTCTGGGACAGCACGAACTAGAACAAATTATAAAAGAAGAAGGGCAAGCGGAGGTTGTATGTCACTTCTGCAATGAGAAGTATACGTTTGAACGGCCGCAGCTTGAGCTGCTGCTAGATCAAGCGAAACCAAAGCCGATCCAATAATCGAAAGGCAGTTCATGCGATGAAGAGATACGAGGTGCTGAAGGTGGTCGTCATCCTTCAAGCTGTCTGCATGATTGCTCTGACGGGCATGGTGCTAGTGAAGGTGTGGCCGGAATCGAATACAAAGGGAGACGAGCGGAACGATAAGCTTGATCCTCCCCGTCATCAAGAAGGTGGCAAAGATCCACACTCGGATGGGGATACATGGGCAGATCCTGAGCGAGGGGCTGAGGTAGTTGCTACGGTAAATGGTCAATCTATTACGAGGGCACAGCTTTCAGAACAATTGTACAAGCAATATGGAAATAACATGCTCAGAGTAATGATGGTTCGTCTTGCGATAGATGTCGAGGTTGAGGCTACAAAAATTGAAGTTTCCGAAGAGGAACTTAATCGGGAGCTTGCAACTACATTAGAAGGCTATGATAGCGAAGAACGATTTTTCATCGTGATGAAGGAGCATCTAGGTCTTACGAAGAAACAAGTGATGGACGAGATGCGCTATCGACTTCTAATGGAGAAGATAGCTACTCGCAACATTCCGATTGCCGACGATGATGTAGAGCGATACATAACATCAAATCCTGAGCAATTTGAACCCAATCTGCAGCTTCATCTGCAATGGATTGTGACGGGCACAAAAACTCAAGCGGAATCTATTTTGGATAAGTTGCAACAGGGTGAAGAATTCGCTGATCTTGCAAGAAACTACTCGCAAGATGAGTTTACGGCAGAGGATGGCGGGGATTTAGGCATGATTGAAGCGGATGATCCTTTCTATAATAAACAGATGCTAGACACAGCGGGCGAGATGTCCATTGGGGAGATAGAAGGTCCAATTGAGGTAGAGCAGGGCTTCGCTATTATACAATTAGTAGGCCGCAAGATGAATTCAGGCTTGTCAGGAACTCATTTATTTAATGCTGTACGCAAGAAGCTTGCCCTTGAGCAAGCGAGGCCGCTTCCAGAGCTTGAGGATGAACTGCTGGAGCGTTATGGAGCAGTCATTTTGAAGTAGACGATACGACCTTTTTTCCTATTGAATAATTCAATTAGAGTTTACAGGAAATAGAAAGTATCTATTGACAACGGAAGCATGACATTGATAAGATGGAATTAGTCAAAACCAACTATTTTAGTCGGAATAAGGAGGCTTTCCACTTCATGGCAAAAATTGTACAAAGCGTTACTGAACTAATTGGCGATACGCCACTCGTTCGTTTGAACCGTCTCGTGCCTGAGGATAGCGCGGAAATCTATGTTAAACTTGAATACCAAAATCCAGGTGCAAGTGTAAAAGACCGCATCGCGATCAGCATGGTCGAAGTTGCGGAGCAAGAAGGAATTATTAAACCGGGCGACACTCTTGTTGAGCCTACAAGCGGTAACACAGGCATCGGGCTTGCGTTAGTAGCTGCAGCAAAAGGGTACAAAGCTATTCTTGTTATGCCTGAGACGATGAGCGTTGAGCGTCGTAACTTGCTTCGTGCTTATGGTGCTGAGCTAGTTCTTACACCAGGTTCCGAAGGAATGAACGGTGCAGTACGTAAAGCGGAGGAACTTGTAGCAGAAAACTCCTCATACTTCATGCCGCAACAGTTCAAAAACCAAGCGAATGTGAAAGTTCACCGTGAAACGACTGGACCTGAAATTGTAGAAGCAATTAACTCCTTAGACGGCAAGCTAGATGCATTTATCGCAGGTATCGGTACTGGCGGTACAATCTCTGGTGCTGGCGAAGTGCTTAAAGCAAACTTCGAAGGTATCAAAATATATGCAGTTGAGCCTGCTGCTTCCCCGTTACTATCAGGCGGTAACCCAGGTCCACATAAAATTCAAGGTATCGGCGCAAACTTTGTTCCTGATATTTTGAACCGTGAAATCTATGATGGTGTAATTACTATTGAAAACGAAGAAGCATTTGAGTATGCTCGTCGTGCAGCGAAAGAAGAAGGCATCCTGTGCGGAATTTCTTCCGGGGCAGCAATTAGTGCAGCACTTAAAGTAGCTAAAGAGCTTGGTAAAGGCAAACGCGTTGTTGCTATCGTTCCAAGTAACGGTGAACGTTATCTAAGTACGCCACTATTTAACTTCGAGAACTAATATATATGTCATAATCGAGCGCTATCGCTCGCTACGAGGGGCCTTCCATTCTGTTGAATGGGGGGCGCTTTTCTTTTGCTGTACGATTCTGTATACTGAGCGAAATAAGTAAGATGAACGGAGTTGAATGTGATGATCACCACATGGGAAGAGTGGGTTCAGTGGCGTGCAGAAGGAAAATATACGACGCTTCCCCTCATAAAGGAACTGCCTCTTCAGGTTGAAGCGGGTGGGAACATCACTTCATGGGAAGAAGTATGGCAAGATGCGTCCCCGCATGCTTTTGTACTAGAGAGTGGTAAGGATGGACGGTTTACTTATTTGGGCATTCATCCTGAAAGTATTATTAGCGGTAAAGGTATGGAGGCAGAGTCGGTTTCATTCCAACCACTTGAAGAGCAGTCTCCTGCTAGGAAGAAGTGGCAAGGTAAGCCACTTGATGTTGTCCGTACTTGGATGAGCGATGGTTATGGGCCAAGACTTCATGACAAAGATGGTCCTAAGTGGTTAGGTGGTTGTGTGGGCTTTTGGAGTTACGACATTATTCGTACAATTGAGCGTCTTCCTGAGTTAGCGGCGGACGATACAGGATTACCGGACTATCTGTTTTTAAGGATGAATGAACTATGGATTGTCGATCACACGAAATCTGTCGTATATTGTGTCGTTCATAGCCCAGTTGCAAAGGATGCTTCGGATGATGAGCTAAGATCAGTTTATGAGCAGGCTTTATCGAGGCTTGAAGGAATGTCTGACTACTGGCTGACATGGTTTGAGGATGACAGAGCACGCGCGAGTGCGGATAAGCTTAAGGCGAGCAGGCTATCACTTATGGAAAAGGACTCGCTACATATAGATGTGGAGACCATCAGTGGTATAACGTCACCAACTTCACGAGAGATGTATATGGATGCGGTACGAACGATTCAGAACTATATTGGACAAGGTGATGTATTCCAAGTGAATTTATCACAACGTCAAGCTCGTGAGCTTACAACAACACCTGAAGAATTGTATGAATGGTTGAGACTAGTTAACCCTTCTCCATATATGGGTTTCCTGCGTTGTCCAGATTTCCAGCTCGTATCTGCTTCTCCAGAGCTGCTTGTAGAGCTGTCTAATGGCCGTTTAATTACACGTCCTATTGCTGGAACAAGGAGAAGGGGACGTACCGAGGAAGAGGATCAGCGCTTTGCTGATGAGCTGCGTACGAATGAGAAGGAACGCGCAGAGCATATTATGCTGGTCGATCTGGAGCGTAATGACTTAGGCAGAATATCGACCTATGGTTCTGTAGAGGTGAAGGAGCTAATGGTAATAGAGAACTATTCCCATGTCATGCATCTTGTTTCCCAAGTGGAGGGTGAGCTTGCAGGAGGCAAGGACGCGTATGATGTTATCGCGGCTACGTTCCCTGGAGGTACAATCACAGGTGCACCGAAGATTCGCACGATGGAGATTATCGAAGAGCTCGAGCCCGTCCGTAGAGGTGCCTATACAGGATCGCTTGGGTGGATTGACTATAATGGCGATATGGAATTTAATATAATTATTAGAACGATGACTGTAAGGGATGGGCAAGTTCATATTCAAGCAGGTGCAGGTATTGTCATCGATTCCGATCCTGAGCGAGAGTATAGCGAGTCTTTGAGTAAGGCGAAGGCGCTTTGGAAAGCTATCCAATATAGCGAGCGTTTTTCGGAAGTAAATTCAGTAAAGTAAAGAGTAGCTTTCAGAAGGTCGCTATAGGAAGAAGTATACGTTTCACCTACTTATAAGCTATAGAAAAAGGGGTGCGGGATATGATACTTGTAATCGATAATTATGATTCGTTTACGTACAATTTGGTTCAATATTTGGGCGAGCTTGGTGAAGATATCGTTGTAAAAAGAAATGACGAAATCGATTTGGCTGGTATCGAGCAATTAGCGCCAGACCATATTTTGATTTCACCAGGACCGTGTTCTCCAAATGAAGCGGGAATCAGCTTGTCGCTGATTGAACGTTTCAAGGGAGAAATTCCGATTCTCGGGGTCTGTCTAGGACATCAGTCTATTGGACAAGCTTTCGGTGGTGAAGTTGTGCGAGCTGAGAAGTTGATGCACGGTAAGACATCACCGATTTTGCATGATGGCAAGTCGATTTTTGAAGGTTTGGAATCTCCTTTTACTGCTACTCGCTATCATTCATTGATCGTTCGCAGAGAGACTTTACCTGATTGTCTTGAGATAAGTGCGGAGACAGCAGAAGGTGAAATTATGGGCCTTCGTCATAAAACATATGCAATAGAAGGTGTTCAATTCCACCCTGAATCTATCATTACAGATCATGGTTTATCAATGTTGCGTAACTTCTTACGTCATCGCACAGGAACACTGTAATGAAAGTTGGTCTTAATGGTTCTATCGTAGAATCTAGCGAAGCTGTGATCTCAGTATATGATCACGGCTTTTTGTACGGTCTGGGGTTATTTGAAACGTTCCGCACTTACGGAGGTCGCTCTTATTTGTTAGAAAGGCATATGGAGAGATTGTTATCTGGCTGTGCTCAGCTTGGAATTGAATTTAGTATGAGTGTTTCTGAGATAGAGGATTGGGTAGCGCGATTACTTGAGGAAAATGGTTTGCCCGATGGCTATGTACGCTTGACGGTAAGTGCAGGAGAGGCAGCGCTAGGTTTACCTACTGGTGATTATGAACATCCTACCTCACTGCTTCTTGTTAAGGAGCTACCTGTCGTTCAAGACGATGTTCATTTTCAAGGACGGGAGCTTCGTCTTCTTCATATTAAACGGAATACGCCTGAAGGTTCTATTCGTTTCAAATCACTTCATTATATGAACAATACATTAGCTAAGCGGGAACTTCTTGGACTTTCCGATATAGTAACTGGAAATAATGGGTATATTGCACCAATGGCTGGTGCAGAAGGTTTGATGCTGACGGAAGCAGGATGGCTGACAGAAGGTATCGTAAGCAATTTGTTTTTTGTGAGCGATGGTGTTGTACGTACACCATCTATAGATACAGGAATATTGCCAGGTGTAACTAGGCAAAGAGTGTTGGAACTTGCTGCGGATGCAGGATATCGCACTGAGGAAGGATTGTACCCGTGGGAAACTCTACTCAGGAGTGAAGAAATATGGATGACTAATTCGATTCAGGAATTGGTCCCGATTACGACACTAACGGACACAACATTCCAGCAAACGATTATTAGTGACGGCAAGGCTGGGGAAGTGACAAGAAAGCTACTATCGTTATACAGAGCGGATACAACTCGTTAATTGTGTGCCATAGAGGGCATAGTAGAGCGTAAAGAGAGGAGCCATCATTTATGAACATAAAACCAACTTTTTGGCAAAGATCCTATGAGCTAGGAGATGGCGTAAAGCTGGAACTAGGGAAGCGGACACTCATTATGGGTATTCTTAACGCGACACCGGATTCCTTCTCAGACGGTGGACGTTATATGAGCGTAGAGCGTGCTGTGCAGCATGCGATTGAAATGGTAGAAGCGGGAGCCGACATCTTAGATATCGGCGGAGAGTCGACCAGACCGGGCTTCGAGGCTGTAAGTCCCGAAGAGGAGCTAAAACGCGTGCTGCCAGTTATTACAGCCGTTCGCGAAGCACTACCTCACGTGGCGCTATCTATCGACACGTATAAAGCAGCAACTGCGCGCCATGCCTTAGAAGCAGGCGCACATATCATCAATGACATATGGGGTCTGAGGGGTGACCCCGACATGGCCGCAGTAGCGGCCGAATATGGCTGTCCCGTCATCATCAGCCATAACCGCCATACCCGGGACTACAACGACCTCGTCCCGGAAGTGCTCGCCGACCTGCGAAGCAGCATCAGCATCGCTCAAGATGCCGGCGTCCAAGACGACCGGGTGTGGCTTGATCCCGGCATCGGCTTCGCCAAAACACACGACGACAACCTCGCTATGCTCGGTCGTCTATCAGAATTGACAGCGCTCGGTTACCCCGTACTTCTGGGTACCTCGCGCAAACGATTCATCCGGCAGACGCTTAATCTGCCGGTAGAAGAGCTAGTCGAGGGGACGGCAGCGACCGTCACCCTAGGAATCGCGCACGGCTGTCAAATCGTGCGCGTTCACGATGTCCGCGCGATTAAGCGGACCGCCCTTATGGCGGACGCGATCCTCTATCGCGTGTGAGCCTTACGCCGAACTTTTCAGCAATAAAGGAGTGGAAACATAATGGATCATATGATCGTCAAAGGGATGCGCTTCTACGGTTATCACGGTGTATTTCCCGAGGAGAATAGATTAGGACAGAAGTTTTATGTCGATCTAGATTTGCAGATGGATTTGGAAAAAGCGGCTCAATCCGATGATTTAAACGCAACGATTAATTATGCAGAACTACACGCTCTTACGAAAGAAATCGTTGAAGGACCTCCTTTCAAACTAATAGAAGCATTAACGGGACACATTGCATCACGTGTATTGGAAGCTTATACTATGATAAATGAAGTTACTGTTAGAGTGACAAAGCCAAATCCACCGTTCGACATACATTTTGACGGTGTGACGATAGAGCTCAGGAGAAAGCGGGATGCAGATGGTAGGGCAATTCGAGCATAAAGCTGAGGCGTATATAGCTCTTGGCTCTAATATAGGCGATCGTGAGGAGCTTTTGCTCGAAGCAATCCAGCTCATAGATTCTGACCCGGACATTCGCGCCCTGCGAGTATCGGGTATTTACGAAACTGATCCTGTAGGATATACCGATCAACCGGCTTTTCTGAACATGGTAATTGCGATAACAACTTCTCTAAAGCCACTTAAGCTACTTCATACTTTGCTTGATTTTGAAGGGCGCCTCGGGAGAATTCGACATGAACGTTGGGGACCGAGAACCATTGACCTCGATCTTCTCCTATACGATAATGTCAGAATGGATCAAGAGGAACTGACGCTGCCGCATCCACGTATGATGGAGCGGTCGTTCGTGCTTGTCCCTTTGCATGATGTGTTAATGAATTCGCATCCACTGCATGAAGGGATTGCAACGACTGCTGCAGCAGCGCTTCAGGGTGGAAAGGAAGGCATCGCGTTATGGAAAACAATCAATTGGCGCAACGCGTCAGAGCCTTTCGAAAGTTGAAAGGTTATACTCAACAAGAATTGGCCAAGGAGCTAGGCGTTTCAGTAGCCGTTCTAGGTTCATTAGAGCGAGGTACACGCAAAAACGATCCTAAGCTTCTTAATCATATCGCAAAGACACTCGGAATTAGTTATGAAGAACTTATGACAATAAAGGAGGAGTAAGGAGATACATGCTGAAAATCGGAGACATCGAGATGAAAAACAGAGTAGTACTGGCGCCGATGGCAGGCGTGTGTAACCCGGCTTTTCGACTTATTGCAAAGGAATTCGGAGCAGGGCTTGTGTGCGCAGAGATGGTAAGCGACAAAGCAATTCTGCATGGAAACAAACGTACGCTTGAGATGTTGTATGTCGACGAGCGTGAGAAGCCGCTTAGTTTGCAAATTTTCGGAGGCGACCGTGAATCACTTGTAGAGGCAGCAAAGGTCGTAGACAAGCAAACGAATGCTGACATTATCGACATTAACATGGGCTGTCCGGTACCTAAGGTAACGAAGTGCGACGCAGGGGCGCGTTGGCTGCTAGACCCAAATAAAATATATGAAATGGTATCCGCAGTTGTCGATGCAGTCGATAAACCAGTAACGGTTAAGATGCGTATCGGCTGGGATGACAAACATATTTATGCTGTAGAGAACGCACGAGCTGTAGAGCGCGCAGGCGGCAAGGCCGTTAGTGTTCATGGACGCACAAGAGAGCAATTGTATACCGGCAAGGCCAACTGGGATATTATAAAAGAAGTGAAACAATCGGTATCTATTCCCGTTATTGGAAATGGAGATGTATTCTCGCCTGAGGATGCTCGCAGGCTTCTCGATCACACGGGCTGTGATGGTGTCATGATCGGCAGAGGAGCACTCGGAAACCCATGGATGCTCTACCGGACGATTCAATATTTAGAAAATGGTGAACTTCTAGGAGACCCTACTCCTCGTGAGAAGATGGAAGTAGCCATTCTACACTTAGATCGTTTAATTGCTATCAAAAATGAAGCTGTCGCAGTACGTGAAATGCGGAAACATCTAGCATGGTACCTGAAAGGGCTACCAGGCGGTGCACGCGTTAAAGATGTCATTATGGAAGAAACAGGACGCGACAGAATGGTTGCGATCTTGCAAACTTATATTGAAACATTGGAAGCTGAAGCCGAGCTGGATTTAGTATCCGCTACAACATCCTCGAACGAGACGATTGAGGAAGCTATTCATTAAACGTGCGCAAGCGGTTAAAGGGTGATCGTTATTATTAACCACTTTCCTGCGAGGTTTCTATTTTTGCCCAGCAATTCGAAATGGTTTTAATGGTTGCATTGGCTTTGATTGACAATCGTGAAACCATGCAATATAATCGTGCAATATAATCCAACAACAAGATGCAAATCTGCGTCTGCCAGCGGCAGGTATGATGGTAATATTGCGTAATATAATAATGTATTAGTGAATTCATACATAGTATGAAAATTAGTCACACGACAGGAGAATCGGAAAGATGATCGATAAGCAAATCATTCTGACTCAAGAAGGGTTAAAAAAACTTGAAGAAGAGCTTGAGCATCTAAAGTCGGTCAAACGTCGTGAAGTGGCCGAGCGGATTAAAGTGGCCATTGGTTATGGCGATATTAGTGAGAACTCTGAATATGAGGATGCTAAAAACGAGCAGGCATTTATTGAAGGTCGAGTGATTACACTTGAAAAGATGCTGCGTAACGCACGAATAATTAATAACGATGATATAGATATCGATATTGTAAGCATAGGTGCAATTGTAACGGTTGAAGATATGGAATTCGGCGATACAATGGAATATGCAATTGTTGGTACTGCGGAAGCAGATCCACTGCAAAATAAAATATCGAACGAAAGTCCCGTTGGTAAAGCGATTTTGGGCAAGAAAAAGAACACAATCGTTGAAGTGAACGTACCTGCGGGCATTATTCAATATAAAATTATCGATATCAAAAAATAAGGTACGCTATTAACGTTTTCGAAAGCTTCCTTGCAGGAAGCTTTTTGAACGTTTATTGATAGTATCAAGGAGATGAATACAGTGGATCATCAGAACAATGAGCAGGAGAATAACGAGCAAGAACTAAGTGAACTTTTGCAAATTCGCAGAGATAAGCTTGATGAGCTTCGCAATCTTGGTGTAGATCCGTTCGGTCAAAAGTTTGAGCGCTCACACAATGCCAAAGCTATTTTGGATGCGCACGAGGGACATAGCAAGGAAGAGCTTGAAGCACAAGGAAACAAAGTAAGCATTGCTGGCCGTATTATGCAGAAGCGCGGCATGGGTAAAGCTGGCTTTGCTCATATTCAAGATCTATCTGGTAGAATTCAAATCTATGTACGTAAAGATACGGTAGAAGAGCACAAGTTTGCTGCCTTTGATCTACTTGATATCGGAGATATTGTTGGCGTGCAGGGAGTTGTGTTCAAGACTAACACTGGGGAAGTTTCCGTAAAAGCGTTAGATGTTGATGTACTTACGAAGTCGCTTCTTCCTTTGCCGGACAAGCATCATGGTCTTAAAGACGTGGAATTGCGTTACCGTCAGCGTTATGTGGATTTGATCGTTAACCCTGACGTTCAGCAAACTTTTATTTTGCGTTCACGCATTATTCAATCGATGCGCCGTTACTTGGACTCGCTCGGTTACCTAGAAGTAGAAACACCGACATTGCATACTATTGCAGGCGGTGCTGCTGCTCGTCCGTTCATTACCCATCATAATGCGCTTGATATGCAGTTATACATGCGTATTGCGATTGAGCTTCATTTGAAGCGTCTGATCGTTGGTGGTCTTGAGAAAGTATATGAAATCGGTCGCGTTTATCGTAATGAAGGAATGTCGACTCGCCACAATCCGGAGTTTACGATGATTGAATTGTATGAGGCTTACGCTGACTACAAAGACATTATGGCACTAACAGAAAATTTGGTTGCCCATATCGCACAAGAAGTGCTCGGTACAACGAAGATTAAGTACCAAGAGCATGAAGTTGACTTGACGCCGCAGTGGCGTAGAGTAAGTATGGTTGATATCGTAAAAGAAATAACAGGTGTAGACTTTAGCGTACAAATGAGTGATGAAGAGGCTCATGCACTTGCGAAAGAGCATAAGATTCCTGTTGATCCTCATATGACGTTTGGACATATTTTGAATGCATTCTTCGAAGAACGTTGTGAACATACACTTATTCAGCCGACGTTCGTTACTGGTCACCCGGTTGCGATTTCGCCGCTTGCTAAGAAAAATGATGTTGATCCACGTTTCACTGATCGATTTGAGCTATTTATCGTGACGCGTGAGCATGCTAATGCGTTTACTGAGCTTAACGATCCAATTGACCAACGTGAGCGTTTTGAAGCACAGATGACAGAAAAAGAACAAGGCAACGACGAAGCTCATGAGATGGATGATGACTTTATCCGCGCACTTGAATATGGTATGCCGCCAACAGGTGGACTAGGAATTGGTGTTGACCGTTTGGTTATGTTGTTAACCAATGCACCTTCGATTCGTGACGTACTACTTTTCCCGCATATGCGCGATCATCGCTCAGGCGAATAAATATGAAACCGTTTGGCTTGAGCCAAGCGGTTTTTTTGTTTGAAAAGATGGGGTTGCTGATGTACGACATAATACGATTAGTTGCGACACATTTCTATTAGAAATAAATGGTTGACATTAAATGTCATGCGTAATAGACTAGGCCTTAGGAAGTGATTTCTAGTAAGATTTAGCAGTAATTAATACTATAGTCATGTAAATAGCAAACCATCTGAAAGGGTGGGACGCAAAGCCTGGAGTCTAAAGTATCGTGTTTAGCGATACCATGATCGTCCGACTGCCATGAGAGAATTCGTGGCAGTCTTTTTTGTTGCCACGAAAAGACGTTTCTTCATATAGAAGGAACGTAATCTTAAATGGAGGTAGAAGAACAATGACGAGTAGTATGAAGCTGAAATCTATTCTCTCATTTTTACTAGCATTTTCATTAGTGTTCGCAATGGTTGGGACTGCGTTCGCTTCGAATGGCTCTAGTAAAGGTAGAGATGATGATGACGACGAAGAGTGTGATGACGATGACGATGATGATTATGATTTTTGGAGTAATGAAAGAAGTTTCCTAAATGGTAGTGGTGTTAACTCTAAAAAAGTAATTAGTTGGACAGCGGGGTCAGGTTATGTTATTTCGGGTGCAGAATCATTTGGATCAGCTTATCTTGATGGATTGAAAAAATCCAAAGATCGTTGTGAAGAGCCGAAACCAACACCAAAGCCGACACCAAAGCCGACACCAAAGCCGACACCAAAGCCGACACCAAAGCCAACACCAAAGCCAACACCGAAGCCAACGGCAACACCGAAGCCAACGGCAACACCGAAGCCAACGGCAACACCGAAGCCAACGGCAACACCGGCGCCAACGGCGACACCGAAGCCAACAGCGACACCGACACCGACACCATGGCCGACACCGGAACCAACACCATGGCCGACACTGGAACCAACACCATCAATAGCACCAACGCCAACACCACCAGTGCCAACGCCAACACCGGAACCAACGCCAGTGCCAACACCGGAACCAACGCCAACACCACCAGTGCCAACGCCAACACCGGAACCAACGCCAGTGCCAACACCGGAACCAACGCCAACACCACCAGTGCCAACGCCAACACCGGAACCAACGCCAGTGCCAACACCGGAACCAACGCCAGTGCCGACACCGGAACCAACGCCAGTGCCGACACCGGAACCAACGCCAGTGCCGACACCGGAACCAACGCCAGTGCCAACACCGGAACCAACGCCAGTGCCGACACCGGAACCAACACCAGTGCCAACACCGGAACCAACGCCAGTGCCGACACCAGCACCAACGCCAGTGCCGACACCGGAACCAACGCCAGTGCCGACACCAGCACCAACGCCAGCGCCGACACCGGAACCAACGCCAGTGCCGACACCGGAACCAACGCCAGTGCCGACACCGGAACCAACGCCAGTGCCGACACCAGCACCAACGCCAGCGCCGACACCGGAACCAACGCCAGTGCCGACACCGGAACCAACRCCAGTGCCAACACCGGAACCAACGCCAGTGCCGACACCGGAACCAACGCCAGTGCCGACACCGGAACCAACGCCAGTGCCGACACCGGAACCAACGCCAGTGCCAACACCGGAACCAACGCCAGTGCCGACACCGGAACCAACRCCAGTGCCRACACCGGAACCAACRCCAGTGCCRACACCGGAACCAACGCCAGTGCCGACACCGGAACCAACGCCAGTGCCGACACCAGCACCAACGCCAGCGCCGACACCGGAACCAACGCCAGTGCCGACACCGGAACCAACACCAGTGCCAACACCGGAATCTACACCAACAACACCAATAGAAACACCAGTGTCAACACCAGTAGAAACACCAACACCAACATCACCAGTAGAAACACCAACACCATCCCCTACTGAAGATACAATTATTGAAGTAGAGGAAACAGAAACTCCTCTTGGTGGGGTTGATGAATCAGTAGAAGTTCCAGCTGAAGAAGTGACTGAAGAAACAGAAACTACAGAAATTGTTGAAGTTGAAGAGAATGAAACACCACAAGGTTCAGTTGATCCTGCGGATGAAACTGCAACGGCAAGTGAAATGGAACAAGTTGAAGATCAAGAAGTTCCACTTGGAACATTGCCTAAAACAGGTGAAGCTAGCGCATTGCCGTTCTATTTAGTAGGATTGATGGCACTTATAACGGGTGGTATTTTGCTCAGAAGAAAGTCATCAACAACAAATGCCTAAGTTCTATAAAGAAGCATTGAGTCACTAGACTCTCTGCTTCTTTTTTTGTCTCATATAAAGAACGGAACTGATTTCGACAAGAGAGATTAAATAGTCTAGTAATCTTCCAAAATAATCTTAAATCTAGTATTGCAATACTGGACAAATGTGGTAGTATTGAACTATATAAGCAATACACGATAACGGCAAACCTATCGAAAGGTAGGGACGCAAAACTACAGGGCCTTCTAACAAGATGGCAGCCAGCTACCGAATGGATATGCTTTTTTTGTTTTTATTAGGTCTTTATTGAACAAATAATAGGTCTATAATGAACACCCAAAAACTTTACACGATAACGGCAAACCTATCGAAAGGTAGGGACGCAAAGCTAAAGGGCCTTCTAACAAGATGGCAGCCTGGCCACCGAAGGGAGTTTTTTTTATGCGTAAGTATGTACTTATGCTAGTAGCGATATTTGTATTGTTCACGTCGGTAAACGTAGTAGCAGTAGAAGCTAGCGAAGCAACAGAATGGTTAGACGTTTCAAAGCTTTCGAATGGTATTGTTACTATAAACTTCGATGTTAAAGCAAATGTGAAAACAAAGGTAAGAATTGCAAAAGGAACAGAAAACTATACATATAACTTGGTTGCTGGTAAGGGGAAGGAACAGTTTCCGTTACAACTAGGCAATGGAGAATATAAAGTAATGATGCTTGAAAACGTATCGGGCAAATCGTATAAAGTTGTGAAACAAGAAACAGTCGAACTAAATCTGAATGATGAGAAAGTTGTTTACTTGAATTCAGTACAAAATGTTAGCTGGACAAGCTCGAACAAAGCAATTGCAAAGGCGCAAGAACTTACTGCAAATAAAAAAACAGATGAAGAGAAAGTTAAGGCTGTTTATAATTACATCGTAACTAATATTGCATATGATGATAAGCTAGCTGCATCGGTATCCACGGACTACTTGCCAAGTATCGATCGTACACTTACGGATAAAAAAGATATCTGCTACGGCTACTCTGCACTATTTGCAGCGATGCTACGTAGTCTGGATGTACCAACGAAGCTTGTAATGGGAGATTCAGAATATGTGGATGTATATCACGCATGGAATGAAGTTTATCTTAATGGTAAATGGGTGACAATCGATACAACCGTTGATGCTGGTTTTAAGAAAGGCAATAAGAAAATGGATATGCTAAAAGATGTCAGCAAGTATACAACAGCTAAAGAGTACTAATATATTATTTATAAAGATAGAGCTCGCCCAATGGCGGGCTTTTTGTTTGCATATTAAAAAGAAGTGGCAGCGCATCTTAAGATGCGAAAAACACTAGTTTGTCTAGAAACTTTGTAATAATAGCTCTATTTAGTTGTATTGATAGCAAAGTATATGGACTTGTAATGAAAAGTTATTGGATAGATTCTAGTATCAAGATTTGTATGTATTATATGAAGAGTAATATTTGAAAACGCTAATTGATAACTATTTTAATATAACTTTAAAATAGTACTTGCATTCCTCTAGGCACCTGTGATATATTATCTAAGTCGCCGCTGAGACAAACGGTTGACATGAAAGAAAAGATTGTTCTTTGAAAACTGAACAACGAGCGAAACTGCCTCATTCATCCTAACGGATGTAATGAAAAAGCAATATAAAGTAATGAGCAAGTCAAACACCAATTTGGAGAGTTTGATCCTGGCTCAGGACGAACGCTGGCGGCGTGCCTAATACATGCAAGTCGAGCGGACTTGATGAAGTGCTTGCACTTCTGATGGTTAGCGGCGGACGGGTGAGTAACACGTAGGTAACCTGCCTATAAGACTGGGATAACATTCGGAAACGAATGCTAATACCGGATACACGATTTGGTCGCATGGCYGAATCGGGAAAGACGGAGCAATCTGTCACTTATAGATGGACCTGCGGCGCATTAGCTAGTTGGTGAGGTAACGGCTCACCAAGGCGACGATGCGTAGCCGACCTGAGAGGGTGATCGGCCACACTGGGACTGAGACACGGCCCAGACTCCTACGGGAGGCAGCAGTAGGGAATCTTCCGCAATGGACGAAAGTCTGACGGAGCAACGCCGCGTGAGTGATGAAGGTTTTCGGATCGTAAAGC
>NZ_JAECMT010000002.1 GCF_016019935.1 Paenibacillus sp. GSMTC-2017 | reverse complement strand
GGTTAATAGCCCGAGGGGGCCGCAGTGAAAAGGCCCAAGCGACTGTTTAGCAAAAACACAGGTCTGTGCGAAGCCGTAAGGCGAAGTATACGGGCTGACGCCTGCCCGGTGCTGGAAGGTTAAGGGGAGCGGTTAGGAGCAATCCGAAGCTGTGAACCGAAGCCCCAGTAAACGGCGGCCGTAACTATAACGGTCCTAAGGTAGCGAAATTCCTTGTCAGGTAAATTCTGACCCGCACGAATGGCGTAACGACTTGGGCGCTGTCTCAACGAGAGATCCGGTGAAATTTTAATACCTGTGAAGATGCAGGTTACCCGCGACAAGACGGAAAGACCCCATGGAGCTTTACTGCAGCTTGATATTGGACTTTGGTACGATCTGTACAGGATAGGTGGGAGCCTTTGAAGCATGAGCGCCAGCTTGTGTGGAGGCGACGTTGGGATACCACCCTGATCGTATCGGAGTTCTAACCTACTACCGTGAAACCGGTAGAGGGACCGTGTCAGGCGGGCAGTTTGACTGGGGCGGTCGCCTCCTAAAATGTAACGGAGGCGCCCAAAGGTTCCCTCAGAATGGTTGGAAATCATTCGAAGAGTGCAAAGGCATAAGGGAGCTTGACTGCGAGACCTACAAGTCGAGCAGGGACGAAAGTCGGGCTTAGTGATCCGGTGGTACCGAATGGAAGGGCCATCGCTCAACGGATAAAAGCTACCCTGGGGATAACAGGCTTATCTCCCCCAAGAGTCCACATCGACGGGGAGGTTTGGCACCTCGATGTCGGCTCATCGCATCCTGGGGCTGAAGTAGGTCCCAAGGGTTGGGCTGTTCGCCCATTAAAGCGGTACGCGAGCTGGGTTCAGAACGTCGTGAGACAGTTCGGTCCCTATCTGTCGCGGGCGTAGGAAATTTGAGAGGAGCTGTCCTTAGTACGAGAGGACCGGGATGGACGTACCGCTGGTGTACCAGTTGTTCCGCCAGGAGCACCGCTGGGTAGCCAAGTACGGACGGGATAAGCGCTGAAAGCATCTAAGCGTGAAGCCCCCCTCAAGATGAGATTTCCCAGTATGTAAGACCCCTTGAAGACGACGAGGTTGATAGGTTCGGGGTGGAAGTGCAGTAATGTACGGAGCTGACGAATACTAATCGGTCGAGGGCTTATCCTAATACGCTTATATAGGCCATACAACTTATAAGCAAACAGCTAAAGACATTCTAGCAATCTTTCGTATCCAGTTTTCAGGGCGCAAGCACTGAAACATATTCCCTGATAGCTCAGTTGGTAGAGCACTCGACTGTTAATCGAGTTGTCACAGGTTCGAGTCCTGTTCGGGGAGCCAAGCATGGAGAGATACCCAAGTGGCTCAAGGGGACCCTCTGCTAAGGGGTTAGACTGCGTAAGTGGTGCGAGGGTTCGAATCCCTCTCTCTCCGTTCTCTTTATTTTTCAATTAAGTACGGCCCGTTGGTCAAGTGGTTAAGACACCTCCCTTTCACGGAGGTAACAGGGGTTCGAGTCCCCTACGGGTCACCAATTTTTAAAAACGACGCGGGGTGGAGCAGCCCGGTAGCTCGTCGGGCTCATAACCCGAAGGCCGCAGGTTCAAATCCTGCCCCCGCAACCAAATACGATTATAGTAATAATCGTCATTAATGTGCCGTTGTAGCTCAACTGGTAGAGCAACTGACTTGTAATCAGTAGGTTGGGGGTTCAAGTCCTCTCGACGGCACCATCTTTTTTTTTGCGGAAGTGGCTCAGCGGTAGAGCATCGCCTTGCCAAGGCGAGGGTCGCGGGTTCGATTCCCGTCTTCCGCTCCAAAAAGTTTCGGGATGTAGCTCAGCTTGGTAGAGCACCTGGTTTGGGACCAGGGGGTCGCATGTTCAAATCGTGTCATCCCGACCATTTTCTATCAGATTATTTAATAGAAATATATAACCATTGTTTTATAGTGAACGATCACTGTAACTGCAATGGTTTTTTTGTGCGTTATTTGTACGTAATAAGAGTTTGTAGCATGTTTTGAACAGGCTCTGGAAACAATAAGTATGCGAAGCAAGTATGACTGACAGCTAGAGAGGAGTGAACATTTGCAAGTAATAAAACCTAAGTTGGCCGTGATATTAGGCTTGGCAATTGCAGTAACGCTTACGTTCGGCAGTAACCTCGTCCAGGCAGATCCAGGTGCATTTCATTTTGGATTCAAAAAAAGTGTAAATGGAAATTTACCGTCAATTGATGAAGAAGGTTTTAAACCGATTATTACGAAACATGGTGCGCTTTTTTTAGGCGAGACGACGAGGAAGGATCTTTTTCTGACCTTTGATAACGGATATGAGAATGGGCTAACGAGTGGCATTCTTGATGTTTTGAACGAAAAGAAAGTGCCTGCTACCTTTTTTGTTACAGGTCACTATATTAAGGAAGAACCTGAACTGATGAAACGAATGGTAACAGAGGGACATATTATTGGGAATCATTCGTGGAGTCATCCGGATATGACGCAGCTATCCATAGACGGTATTAAGACGGAACTTGATAAAGTGAAAGAACAAGTACGTCTTGTGACAGGACAAGAGGAAATGAATTATTTAAGACCCCCTAGAGGTATCTTTAATGAAAGGGTACTTGCAGTAAGCAAACAATCGGGGTATACCAATGTTTTCTGGTCGATTGCCTACAAAGACTGGGATGTGAATGCACAAAAGGGTGCTCAATATGCATTTCAGCAGGTAACCAAACAATTGCACCCAGGAGCAATATTATTGCTGCATTCTGTCTCAAAAGATAATGCTGAAGCACTCGGAAGTATCATTGATGAAGCAAGAAAACAAGGTTATGAGTTCAGAAGTTTGAATGAGCTAACGGGGGATAACGAACAATTACCCCTATATATATTACCTAGATGATCAAGGAATACATTGCAGAGAGAAACAGGCCACGTAAGAGCGCTGGCCTGCTCTGTTTCCTGTTCAACATAAGGGGAGCTTGCAAAATTACCCTGGAATTTCTTCACGCTTGCGGAAAAAGGATTTCAAAGCGTTGTAAACTTCGCCCTTTTCTTTAATTACATAATACATAAAATGCTGCATGTTAATATGCTTGTAGGC
This sequence comes from Paenibacillus sp. GSMTC-2017, assembly GCF_016019935.1. Classification (GTDB taxonomy): domain Bacteria; phylum Bacillota; class Bacilli; order Paenibacillales; family Paenibacillaceae; genus Pristimantibacillus. Next base: position 1,033,386 of record NZ_JAECMT010000002.1, on the reverse strand, counting down.
TGACATGAGTGTGCTGGATCGATTATATTGATTAACTTCACCGTATCCGAACAGATTTGAACGCTTTAGCAGTTCACCAATTAATTTGACACAACGTTCATTGTCACTTGTTAAGTTGTCACCATCGGAGAAGTGGAATGGGTAAATGTTGTAGAGCGTTGGATTATACCGACTATCTATAATTTCAAGCGCCTTCATATAAGCTGAGGAACAGATAGTTCCACCGCTTTCACCGCGGGTAAAAAACTCTTCCTCTGTTACTTCCTTGGCCTCTGTATGATGAGCAATAAAGACGATCTCAACCTTTTCATATTGATGGCGTAAGAAACGTGTCATCCAAAAAAAGAAGCTGCGAGCCACATATTTTTCGAAGGAGCCCATCGATCCTGAAGTATCCATCATTGCAATAATAACCGCATTTGATTGCGGTTTAATAATTTCTTCCCACGTTTTGTATCTAAGATCATCCGGGCTAATGCCATGAATACCTGGTTGGCCGGAAGTTGCATTTCTTCTTATATTTTCAATAATCGTTCGTTTTTTATCGATGTTGGACATGATGCCTTTTTTTCGAATGTCATTGAAGCGAATTTCCTTCGTTTCTAATTGATCCTTATCTTTCTGCTTTAAGAAAGGAAGTTCAAGTTCTTCGAATAACATCGTTTCTAGCTCTGCTAACGTTACCTCGGCTTCGATGACATCCTCCCCAGGATGTTCACCTGCACCTTCTCCCTTGCCTCCTTTTTTGGCTTGAGGATCAACACCAAGTACGTCACCAACCTGACTATCTCCATCACCTTGACCAACATGTTTGTTTTTATTGTAATTATAAACAAAACGAAATTCATCTAGGCTCCGAATCGGCACTTTAATGATTTGTTTTCCGTCAGACATGACTATGCTTTCTTCGGAGACAAGATCTGGCAAGTTTTGTTTTATCGCTTCCCGTACTTTCTGTTGATGACGGGCTTGATCCTGATACCCTTTACGATGCAGCGACCAGTCTTCTCGTGAAACAATGAACATGTCTTTATCCGATGTACTCATTTCGGAGCACCTCCTTGCTTAATACGTTATTGTTATTCAATATATTCAATTACGGAGCGGTTATGTGAACGAAATTAGACCTAATCTAGTAATCTAAGCTTTAAGACCACTAATTTAACTATGTAATTTATTCGTGGTCTAGCGACCGATATGGAGCAATGTTAATATAATAGGAGGTCTGCAGGTAAACAATGCTGTAGGAGAGGAAGTGTAAGGATGAAACTATTTCATACGGCCGATTGGCATTTAGGAAAACTGGTTCAAGGTGTATACATGACTGAAGACCAGCGATATATATTAGAGCAATTTATAGAAGCCATTCAATTAGAAAAACCAGATGCAGTTATTATTGCAGGTGATCTATATGATAGAGCTATACCTCCTACAGAGGCGGTTGATCTGCTTGATGAGGTGCTTGAACGAATAGTAGTGGAACTTGAAACACCGGTGTTAGCAATTGCGGGCAACCATGATAGTCCAGATCGAATAAACTTTGGTACCAAAATGATGGAGAGTCGGGGTCTGTATTTAGCTGGTGGTCTTCGTTCGGATTTAAAACCTATCGTCATTAGTGATGGTTATGGCGAAGTTCACTTTCATCTCGTTCCTTATGCCGACCCGGCGCAAATTCGTCATACACTTGGTGATGAGAACATACGGACACATGAAGATGCTATGAAGGCTGTAATAGATCGAATAGAGGTGGACTTAGATCCAAAAGCTAGACATGTGCTAGTTGGACATGCTTTCATTACACCATCTGGAGAAGCTCGGGTAAATACAAGTGAATCCGAACGTCCTCTAGCTATTGGTGGAGCTGAACATGTCAGCGCTGCACACTTTAAACGTTTTCACTATACCGCTTTGGGTCATCTTCATCAGGCTCATTTTGTGCTCAATGATACAATTCGTTATGCAGGATCACCATTAAAATATTCCGTTTCTGAGGAAAATCATGTTAAAGGGTTTTACATCGTTGAAATGGACAGCGTGGGGAAAATATCAGTTGAAAAAAGAGAACTTACACCACTTCGTGATATGAGGCGGTTAGAAGCTACTTTGGAAGAGCTAGAAAAGCATCCAATCAATGAAGACTATGTATTTGTAACCTTGCTTAGCGATCATCCTGTGCTGTTTCCAATGGAGAAGGTTCGTGCTGTTTATCCAAATGCGATGCATGTGGATAGACGGGAAGTTTCTAAACAAATCAAGGTAGGTTCGGATGCTGAAAATGGAGATGGACCAGTACAACGAAGAAGTGAAGCTAACCCAGTGCAATTGTTTGAAGCGTTCTATCAAGAAGTGAAGGGAACAACACTTTCAGAAGAGAAAAAGGTGTTATTTACAGAACAATATGTTGCTTTGCTTCGTGAGGAAGGTGGAAATCAATGAGACCTTTACGATTAACTATGACAGCATTTGGGCCTTATCGGGATGCTGAGACGATTGATTTCACTGAGCTTGGAAACCATAGACTATTCGTTATCTCAGGGAATACAGGTGCTGGTAAAACAACAATTTTTGATGCGATCTGTTTTGCTATTTACGGAACAGCAAGTGGTGAGGATCGTGCAGATACTAGGATGCTGCGCAGTCATTTTGCTGACGAAGATTCACATACCGCTGTAGAATTAGTGTTTGCAGTTGGAAGTAAGATCTATAGAGTGTTTCGTCAAATGAAACATCGTAAAGGAGCTAATCGTAGCGAGACGGGAGAAAAAACGGAGTTGTATGAGACGATTGATGGTGTGGAAACACCTGCAGTGGATCGATTTATTACAACTGAAGTAAATGCTAAGTTATTATCGATTATTTCACTCACAAAAGAGCAATTTAGTCAAATTGTTATGCTCCCTCAGGGTGAATTCCGTAAGTTACTTACGTCAGATACTGACAATAAGGAAGATATATTACGACGAATATTTCGAACAGAACTTTTTGAGAAGCTGGAAAATCGTTTTTATACGCAACATAAGAAAATGCAAGAACAACTAAAGGAAGCAAGAGCAAGTTCTTCCGCAATTATGAGACAAGCGGAAGAAGCATTACCAAAGCGGGAAGAGAGCATGTTTGCTGCTACTTTAAATCAAGAAGTATTTAGTGTGTTGCAAATTGTAGAAGCTCTTAGTTCCGAAGCACGTTATTATGAAGAACAAGCTGAATCAGCAGCTAAGGCGAAAGATACATTAGCGAATGAACTTGATCTACTACAAGTAAAAATACGTGATGCTCAAGCAATAAATATACGTCATGATGAGCTTGTGGCAAAGCATGCTCAGAGAGTGAAATACAAAGAGCAAGAACCGATAATTGTTGAACAAGAAAAGTCGCTTGCTCTTGCTATAAAAGCAGCAACTTTGACCCCTTATGAAGAACATGCAAAACTAGCAGAACAAAATAATAAAGCAAAACGTCATTTCGCGGATGTGAAAAAAAGTGAATGGGAATTAGCATCCAATCAATATGAAGAGGCATTGGATAAGCATAATATTGAATCAAGTAAAGAAAATGTGCGACGTGAAGCAGAGAGAGAATTACATCGATTGAAGGAGCTTGAACCAATTGTTTCTGCACTTTCTGCACAACTTCAAGCTGTTGAAAAACTAACTCAAGAGGAACGGATTGCAACTGAGCAGCTTGCATCGTTTGAGCTTCAAATAAATAATAATAAAGAGCATAAAAGTGAACTTCAATCATCAATTAGAACGATAGAAGCTACCTCGACCATCTTACCGGAGCGAATAGAGCAGTTGCGCAAGGTAGAACAACAAGGAAAACAAATAAAACGGTTAATTGATCTTTCTGAAGAAATGACAAAATACACGAATATGGAAAAGGAAGGTCTTGCATCTCTTGCAGAAGCAAAAGCGCAGCATGAAAAACTGGAACAGAGTTGGATCGAAGGACAAGCAAGTCTCCTTGCGCTACATCTTCACGATGGTAAACCATGTCCTGTATGTGGAAGTAAAGCCCACCCGTCTAAAGCTACATCAGGCGAAGAACTTCCTTCAAGGGAACGTCTTCAACAATCTAAAATGACATTAGCGACAGTCGAGAGAGAACTAATGGGAGTGAAAGCGGAAGCAGCGGCAGCAGTTTCTGCTAAAAATGTTTGTATGATTGAGTTAGAGGATGAAGGTGTTTCGATAAGGCTTGATGGATCATCACTTGATCAGATGGAAGAGCTCCATAAACGACAAGTTCAATTGCGTCAACAATGGAGAGAGCTTAAGAGTGAAACAGATATTCTTCTGCAGAATACCAAACAGCTTAACGATTTAAAGCTTCAGCTTCAGCAATTCGAAAAGGAGCTTGAAGCGCTTGAACAAAACCGTGATATAGCTCGAACGAATCAACAAAATCTAATTTTGGAACGGACTGTTGGACAAGCTAATTTACAAAAAGAGTTAGACCGGATTCCAGATGAATTACGAACTCCAGAATCACTAAAACGTAAATTGAATGTGCAGCAAAATCTCTTTAATGAGTTCGAAAAGATGTGGAAATCGTCTCAAGAGCGTCTACAACAAACAACGACTAAACTTGCGGAAAGTAAAGCTTACGTAGAGCAAGCAAATGTACAAGTAGAAGAAACTTCAATTATGGTTTCAAATACTTCGGCACGCTTGATGGATGAGCTGGGAAAAGCAGGGTTTTCTAACGTTGAAGAGTATAGAGCAGCTATATTAAGTGAGGAAAGAATCCATGTTTTAAAAGATGAGATCCAGAAATATTATGCTTCTACTTCAGCAATAGCTGAAGGAATTACGATATTAGAACAAGAGCTTGAAGGAAAAGATCGTATCGATACGATTGATCTTGTACAACAGTTAACTGGATTAAGACAATCACATGAACAAGCGATTACTTTAGAGCATAATTCACATCGTAACGGACAAGAAGCTAAGAGACTTAAAGCTTCAATTCAACATGCAGGTTCTCAGATTATTGAAATCGAAGCAAAACTCGAACAGGTTATGGACATCTACGGAATGTTAAAAGGCGATAATGCGCTTAAAATTTCTTTCGAGCGATATATTTTAATTGAATATTTGGAGCAAATTTTAACGATGGCCAACATCCGTCTTCACGAACTGTCGAACGGTCAATATCAATTGCAGCGAAGTGATAGGCTAGAGTCTAGAGGAAAACAAAGTGGCTTAGGACTCGATGTATATGATTCCTATACAGGACAAAATCGTGACGTTAAGTCGTTGTCAGGTGGAGAAAAGTTTAATGCTTCTCTATGTTTAGCACTTGGAATGACCGATGTAATTCAATCACATCAAGGCGGTGTATCGATTGAAATGATGTTGATTGACGAAGGGTTTGGTTCGCTGGATGAGGAATCGTTGCATAAGGCAATATCAGCATTAGTTGATTTAGAGCGAGCTGGCAGGATGATTGGCGTTATATCACATGTAGGTGAGCTCAAAGAAGCGTTTCCTGCATGTTTAGATGTAAGCAAGACGAAGGAAGGCTTTAGTCGTACCAAGTTTATATTAAAATAGTTTTGATATTAAAAAGCCTGCTTGCGTTCGCATATAGCGGACGAAGCAGGCTGAAAAGTATGTAGTGTTAAGAGATACTCAGTTGTTTAGACAGTTGCTGCTGCTCCGAGAAGTAAAAGAACGAGAATAATTACTGGGAAAACGACATTTAAAACGATACCAAGAACACTAAACAATTTTTTGCGGTTTTTCATACATGCGCCAATGATACCTAGAATAAGACCAATAAAACCAAGTCCAATTGCAGCGATGATGGCTAATCCTGCTCCAGCTAGCATAGGGAACAGTTCACTATCCAACACTTCTTGTTCTGTTTGGTAATTTAAGCCCCCATTAATAATCTCTGAACTGCTTGAGCCAATTAAAGCAACGCTGGCAATATAACATACTATTGATAGCAATGCCAAAATAAATGATGCAATACCGAGCCCAGAATGTTTTTTCACGATAGGAGCTTCGTTTCCAGGCAGTGGTGCAAAGGAATTAAACCCTGCACTATTTGAGGAATAATTTGTACCTTCTTGTTGATTACGATCGTTGTCCATTAACACAATCTCTCCTTCATACGGTTTGGGAAAATTATACACAATAATGAGAGGAATGAAAACTAATGTTTCCAAAATATTTTATCATTGGCGCATTTAACGCAGCGTTAGCAATTGCACTTGGAGCTTTTGGAGCCCATGGTTTGGAAGAAAAAATATCAGAGCATTATTTAGAGGTGTTTGAAACAGGAGTACGATACCATATGTACAGTGCTTTAGGATTAATGCTAATTTCACTTATGGACAAAATGGTTAACGGTAGTCCAAGAGCTCAAATTGGTGGGAAATTAATTTTAGCTGGAACGATTATTTTTAGTGGTAGTTTATATGTATTGTCACTAACAGGGTATTCCAAGTTAGGTATGATTACACCTATTGGTGGACTATGCATGCTAATAGGATGGGGCTTTGTAATAGCAGGTGCAATTAAAAACCGCACAAAGTAGCTATTAATACGGTTATTTCGAACTATTTCGACATAATTCGATAATTTTCAACGCACATTCGTCAAAGTTTAGTAAATATTTCTATGCCAAATAGTCTAATTCGTTTATAATATAGCTAGCTAACGCTTGACTCGACTTAGAGGAAGGAAGTTTGTGTGTGGCGAAACGAATGGAAGGCTTGCCTAAAACACGTCAGCAACGTGGTTTGCTCTCATTGAACGAACCGAAGGTAACAAGCCTAGTTCTGACGGCACTGGCTATTGTATGGGTTATTGTTTCATTTCTATTGATATCAAATGCAATGTTCAGATGGACTTCACTAGCAGTAGCCGTTTCCTTGTTTGCAACGGCAATCATCATTTATTTACGGAATACTCCATTAAGCACTTTAAACAAATACCACACAGCAATCGTTGAAACATTGCTTCGATCAGAGGCAATTCCACTTGCAATCTTAGATCGTAATGGAAAAGTTGTTGAAATGAACGAAGCATCAAGTCGTATGTTAGGTTATCAACGAACTGAAGTAATTGGCGAGCCTATCATGCGAATGATTGATCCGGGAAGTCGTTCACAGTTACAAGAGTCTTTAGAACAAGCACTCGTAGGTGAAACGAATCAAAGTAATATTAATATTACGCATCGATCCGGATTTCCACTCGAACTGCAGGTTGTCTGTTCTCCGATGCTGCAGGATGATGTAGTAATTGGAACGGTAATGATAAGCCATGATCTTAGTGATAGGAAAAGAAACGTAGAAAGAATTCGTTACATGGCCTATTACGATGATATGACTGGTCTGCCGAATCGTACTTTATTCCAGATGAAGCTTACAGAGAGCCTATTAAGGGCTAAGGAAGAAGAGCGACTTGTTGGAATTTGCTACTTGGATTTGGATCGCTTTAAACTCGTAAATGCATCATTTGGTCGTGAGTTTGGTGATATGCTTCTAATGCAAGTTGCCGAAAGATTGAACAGGGGACTCGCAGAACAAGATTTTGTTGCAAGGATGGAAGGCGATGAATTTGCTTTTCTTCTGAACTCGATTCAATCCGAGGAAGAGCTGCTTGAACATTCACGAAACATTTTGAAATCAATAGAAGAACCTTATGAACTTAAAGGTTTTCCATTACATATAACTGCTAGCATCGGTCTTGTTACGAATCTAAATGAGCAAGACGATGGGTATACGTTATTTAAGAAAGCAGATATGGCTTTAGTTAAAGCAAAAGAAAGTGGAAAAAATGATTGCCTCTTATACTCCGAAAGTTGGAGTAATTCATCATTCGAACGGCTCAAGCTTCAGCACGAAATGTACAGAGCTATTCAAAGAAGCGAATTTGTTCTTCATTATCAACCCCAATATGACCTTGTTAGCGGACGTATGGTTGGTGTGGAGGCGCTGGTAAGATGGGAACATCCTGTTAGAGGACTACTTTCACCAGGTACGTTTATTCCACTCGCTGAAGAAAGCGGAATGATTGTACAAATCGGGGATTGGGTATTGCAAGAAGCATGCAGGCAAAATAAGGAATGGCAGAATGCAGGATTAACTCCGATGCCAGTTTCAGTAAATTTGTCTATAAGACAGTTTTTGCAACATGATCTTGCAAGCAGAATCGCGGAAGTACTCGAAAAAAGTGGCCTGGAACCAAAATATTTGGATCTCGAAATTACAGAATCAATGACGATAGACGTTGGACATGTGTCCAGATGTTTACTTGCGATTACCGATTTAGGTGTAGGTATTAGCGTTGATGATTTCGGTACCGGATATAGTTCATTCCACTATTTGAAAAACTTCCCGATCGATCGACTTAAGATTGATCGTTCATTCGTTCGTGATATTCAACAAGATCCAAGTGATGCGGAGATTGTAGCAGCTATTATCGCAATGGCACATAACTTGAATATTCAAGTAATTGCCGAAGGTGTTGAGACGGAAGCACAAATGGAATTTCTAAGAAAACATAATTGCGATGAGATGCAAGGATACTTCTGGAGCCCACCTGTTTCGAGCGAGAATATTGAAGAGATGCTAAAGGCTTGTTAAAAGTACAAAATAGAAAAAAGCGATAGTGCAGATTAGGTGCCCTATCGCTTTTTTATGTTCAATTGTCTATTTAAAACTAGTTAACTAACGAAGTCCTCAATTTCATTTAATCGGAAAGTGTACACTTGTTTTTCATCAACATGATAGACAGTAATAAGACTTGCTTGTTCGTCGATATTAATGATTCGACAAGGAATGTTAAGCTTTATTCCAAGCCCTCTATTAACGATTAATCGAATGAGTGTATTATTTTTCATAAATGAACGAACGTGCTCTATTCCATCGAAGTTGGAGTCGTCAATAGTTCCAGTCGCTGCTGCTAATGAAGTTGGAATAGGTGATTGTAAGGGTGCGTCTGCTAGGCGTTCCTCGATTAGTTGTCCTAACTTTATTCCAGAAGTAATTCGGAAATCGTTAAAGTTAGCTTTGTTTAGTTCATGTATCAGTCTCTCAAGAGCGATAGAATGATGTTCGTCTTCAATTAGAATCTCCAAATTAAAGATATAAGAGGATTGCTTTTTGCTTTCTTGATGTTTGGTCATTTTGTTGCCCCCGCACTTCATTTGATGTTTCTTTTATAGTACACTAAAACATTCCTTTATGTAGCTCCAATATATACAAATACCCACACTGCACAACAAAATTTGCATATACTGGTTTTGGAGTGCAGGGCTCCTCAATAATTCGTTCAAAGGAGGTGGATGCGAAATGATGCGAATGGTTCCTTACACATTGGATAGTGGTGAAACCGTTCTCGGAGTTGAAGTTAAGCTACCCAAAACGACGCTTCTGTCTATCTCGACTGGTCGAGGATACATTATGTGCGGAGCGTTAGATGTGTCACTGCTTAATGAGCGGTTGCGTGATAGAGACATTATTGCTGGACGCGCAGTTGGCGTACGCACGCTTGATGAATTAATGGAAGCTCCACTTGAGTCAGTAACACATAAGGCAGAATCGCTTGGAATTGTCGTTGGGATGAAAGGGTCGGAGGCACTCCGTATTATGTTATAGCTTTTAAAAAAGAAACAGCCCCAATCGGTAATGTTGAGCGACATATTTCTATGTAGCTAGAATTACGCGGGGCTGTTACTAACATTTACTTAGGCTTGAAATAGCTTTTTTAGGTTTTCTTCAAAAGGAGCCTCAATAATTCCTTTTTCAGTAATAATCGCGGTCACATATTCATGTGGCGTTATATCAAACGCAGGATTGTATACTTTAACTCCCTGTGGTGCGGTACGTTTGCCAAAGCCTTCAGTAATCTCTTCAGCATTACGTTCTTCAATTGGAATTTCAGCACCTGTAGGTGTTTGAAGATCGATAGTTGAAAGTGGACAAGCGACATAAAACGGAATGCCATGTGCCTTAGCAAGCACTGCTACGCTATACGTACCAATTTTGTTTGCTACATCACCGTTGGCTGCAACACGATCTGTTCCAACGATGACCGCATCAACCCAACCTTTTGCCATTACCATACCTGCCATATTGTCACATATTAATGTAACATCAACACCGGCTTGCTGAAGTTCAAATGCTGTAAGTCTCGCTCCTTGAAGAACTGGACGAGTTTCATCAGCAAATACACGAATATCGATACCACGCTCCTTGGCAAGGTAGAACGGAGCTAATGCAGTTCCATACTTTGCTGTAGCAAGACCTCCTGCATTGCAGTGCGTTAGAACACCCATATCGTTTTTGAATAAAGTTAATGCATGTTCACCAATTAGACGGTTGGTTTCTTCGTCTTCACTTTGAATTGCGATAGCTTCAATTTCTAATGATTCGATACATTGTTCGATTGTCAATTGTTGCTCTGCAAGTCGAGTAGCAGCTGCTTTCATACGATCCAAAGCCCAAAATAGGTTAACGGCAGTTGGTCGTGATGTTGCCAGATATTCTGCTTCTTTTTGTACGGCTACTATCCATTCTTCTACTGAAGCAGCAGAACGACTAGCTAAAACAACCCCATATGCTGCAGCTATACCAATTGCTGGAGCACCGCGCACTTTCAAGTGGCGGATAGCTTCCCAAACACCTTCACTAGTCGTTAAAGGTAGGTATACGATTTCTTCTGGTAGAAGCCTTTGATCTAGTAGATCCAGCTTATCTCCAGTCCAAATAAGGGACTGCAAGCCTGCATATTTTTCAGTCATGATGTTAATTCCTCTCTGCGTATGGTTTGCTGTTAAGTGATGAAGTTGCGATATCGATTAGCTCTTGTATCGATTTGGCATTACGATTATGTTGGATAAGAGCAGTTCCTATTTGCAATGCAACTCGCTGTGCGCGTTCACGCTCTACTTCGTTCGGAATACGATCTATATCGGCTACATGTGCAAGTCCCACGATTCGACGAACCATCTTGCTTCCAGTGAAACCAATGGTGTCTTGCAACAAGCGCTCCATATAATAATCTTGATAGCCTGCTGTCGAAGAAGCTAGACGGTCTACATTGCTGGAATTCCAAAGTGTTCTAAATTTATGATCAAATTGGTTCCAGATATCTATAATTGTATTCAGTAAGTATTTTCGGAAGTCATCACGTGCGTAAACGTCCTGTTCCCAGTGTTCTTGGCTTACGTAATTCAGAAGTAAGTTTGCAAATACAGCACCGATGTCGAAGCCCATAGGCCCGTAGAAAGCAAACTCAGGATCGATAACTTTTGTTGATTCAGGTGTAGCAAAGATGCTTCCAGTATGAAGATCACCATGAAGCAAAGCTTGTGCATTCGTCAAAAACTTGTCGCGTAATATAGCTACTTCTAGTTGCAACTTATGATCTACCCAAAGTGCTTCTGCTGCATCACGGATGGCAGCTGGAATATTATTGTTAGTCGAATCCGTATAGGGATCGTCAAAAATAAGGTCTTCCGTTATTTTGCACAATTCGGGATTGATAAAAGCTTTAACACGAAGTTTCTTATCCTGTTGATTCATTCCTAGATCAGAAGTGAAAAATAAAGTACGAGCCATAAAAGTAGAAATATCGTCCGCAAACTTAGGATATCTCGTTCCGTTCATTAATCCTTGACGCATAATAACATGATCACTTAAATCTTCCATGATCGTTAAAAACAACTCAGGATTATAATGATACACAGTCGGCACTAATCCAGGTGCTAACGCGCCTTCCATTATTAGCTTTTCGCTTTCAATACGAGCTCGATCGAGCGTAAGCGGCCAAGATTCGCCGACCACTTTTGCATAGGGCAAAGCTTGCTTCATAATGAGGCTTTTACCGCTAATGCTATCCGTAATATGAAAGACGAGATTTAAGTTGCCATCACCTATTTCTCTGCATGAGAGTGAAGCGTCAGAAGGGAAGAATCCTTCTAACGTACTCGCGATATCAATGGCTTCTCGTTCGTTTAAAGGATGATACGTAGACAAGCTTGTACACCTCCGAATATAGTTATCGTTCAGACACCATGCCTAATAGTATAATAGATATTATTTCACCATGGAATACCTTCTTTAGGCTAATGGTTGACTTAGAGACAAGTTTTTTTCAAAATATAATAATCAGCATGTATGGATAAGGATTACATATCCAAATCAGGGTGGAGGATGACAAATGAGTGAGCAACAAGTAAGACAAGCTATCGCTCTAAAAGAATGGGCAGTTTCTGTAAAAGCGTTGCTTGATGGCAAGCAAATAATTATTATGCGGAAAGGAGGCATAATAGAAGAAACAAGAGATTTTGAATTAATGAGTAATCGATTTTATTTGATGCCTGCTTACGAGCATCAGAAGAAACATCTGCTAAAAGAAGATTACAGGGATGAAATCGATGATACAATTAAAGAATGGTCCGCTCATAAAAATGAAATAAAGCTCGAAGCATATGCTGAGGTCGTGCAGGATATTGAAATTAACGATCAAGAAACATTGGATAAATTGCGACATTTACATATTTGGACAGACACCTTCGCGGAGGAAAGATTAAAATGGAAACGGAAGAAACCACTGCATTTGTTACTACTAAAAATATATAAACTAGATGAGCCAGTATTTACTCCTATAAGAGATACTTATAATGGATGCAAATCTTGGGTAAGACTGGAAGATGAGATACCTTTGCCTGCAATGACATCCGTTTTGTCTGAAGAACAACTTGCCGAGGAGATCGTTCGAATTAAGCAAGCATTAGAGGAATAATGGAAGGAATGCCTGTAAGTAAACGGCTTAAGACCATATCCTACATTGATTTATAACTAAAACTATATTAAAATGATTATTGAGAATCAATGAGAATCAACGAATCTATGAATTAAACCAACCTTTGGAGGGATCAGTATAATATGGCAACACATTTTGTCATCGACGGCTTGAAAGCTGAGATCGAAGGAAAAGAGATTTTAAAAGGAATTAACCTTGAAATTAAAGGCGGAGAAATTCATGCCATTATGGGACCTAACGGTACTGGAAAGAGTACTCTTGCTTCTGCTCTAATGGGTCACCCTAAATATGAAGTAACTGCTGGATCTGCATCAATCGACGGCGAAGACTTGCTTGAGATGGAAGTTGACGAGAGAGCACGTGCAGGCCTATTTCTTGCAATGCAGTACCCAAGCGAAATTCCTGGTGTAACTAACTCCGACTTCCTTCGCAGTGCGATTAACTCTCGTCGTGAAGAAGGTAGCGAAATTTCTCTAATTAAATTCATCCGCCAAATGGAAGGCAAGATGAAAGAACTAGAAATGAACCCTGAGTTTGCTCATCGTTATTTGAATGAAGGTTTCTCCGGTGGTGAGAAAAAACGTAACGAAATTTTGCAAATGATGCTTCTTGATCCCAAAATCGTTGTACTTGATGAGATCGATTCCGGTCTTGATATCGATGCTCTTCGTATCGTTGCTAACGGTGTTAACGCTATGCGTTCAGAGGAACGTGGATTCCTAATTATTACTCACTATCAGCGTTTGCTTGATTATATAACTCCAGATTTTGTACACGTTATGATGCAAGGTCGCATCGTTAAATCTGGTGGTCCTGAGCTTGCTCAGCGTCTTGAGAATGAAGGTTACGATTGGGTTAAAGAAGAACTTGGAATCGTAGACGAAACGGTTGGCCAGGCTTAATCGGAGAAGGGGGCATATGGAATGAGTACACAACTAACCACTCCGACTGATCGCAACTCAGCAGAGGCGCTAGCTCGGAGCAAAGGCGAGCCAGATTGGCTCGTAACGCTTCGCGGTGAAGCCGCTGAATTAGCAGGCGAAATCGCTTGGCCGAAGCCGGAGAAAGTACGTATCGAACGTTGGAATCTTACAGCAGTAGGAAACTATGAAACTCCTGTAGCAGTTGCTTCAGTAGACGAGCTTCCAGAAAATGTTCGTGAATTAGTTTCAGAAGGTACTGAAAACTTATTAATCCAACGCAATTCTGGAGTAGTTTGGAGTCAGCTATCAGCTGAGCTATCGAATAAAGGCGTTATATTCACTGATTTGGAGACAGCATGCAAGGAGCATGGTGATCTCGTACAACAATATTTGTTCCAAGCGATTAAAAAGGATGAAGATAAGCTAACTGCTCTAAACGCAGCAATTTGGAATGGTGGCGTATTCGTATACGTTCCGAAAAATGTTGAAGTTGAGCTTCCATTACAAGCCATCCTTTATAACGACAATGCAGAAGCAACTTTTGCACCGCATATCGTTATCGTTGCTGATACGAATAGTCGCGTTACTTATGTTGATTGCGTTGTAACTGACAAAACGGCAATTGCGGGACCATTCGTTCAACCTTCTATCGTAGAAGTATTCGTTAAACCAGGCGCTCTAGTACGTTTCGGTTCCGTTCATTCTATGAGCGATGCTGGAGTTGATATGACGATTCGTCGTGCTATTATTGAAAACGATGGACGTATCGAGTGGATTATTGGAGACCTGAATGATGGAAACACGTTGTCTGACACAAAATCGGTATTGCTAGGGAAAGGTTCTACTTCTGATGCAAAAGTAATCAGCGTAGGCAAAAACTCGCAACAGATGAGTCTTACAACACAAGCGGTTCATTTCGGCAAGAGCTCAGACAGCAACATGGTAACTCGTGCTGTTATGAAGGATTCTGCTTCAGCGATTATCAACGGCATTACGAAGATTGAACACGGTGCTACAAAAGCAAACGGCGTGCAAACAGAAAAAGTTCTTATGCTTAGCCCGAAAGCTCGCGGAGACGCTAATCCAATTCTTCTTATTGATGAAGATGATGTTACAGCGGGTCATGCTGCAAGCGTAGGACAAGTAAACCCTGAACAAGTGTATTACTTAAGATCACGTGGTATAACTAAGCAAGACGCTGAACGATTAATTATTCACGGTTTCTTGGCTCCCGTTGTATCGGAAATTCCGGTCGTAGCGGTTCGCGAGCAGCTTCAGCGTTTGCTCGAAAGGAAGCTTGAGGGATGAATATAAATGCGATACGGGAGCAATTTCCGATATTGCATCAAGAGATAAACGGGCACCCGCTCGTTTACTTGGATAGCGCGGCGTCTTCTCAGAAGCCGCGTTCCGTCATTGATGCGGTCAAACGGTACTATGAGCTTGATAATGCGAATGTTCACCGTGGCGTGCATACGCTCGGTTCCAGAGCAACTGACGCCTATGAAGGCGCTAGAGCAAAGGTGGCCGCATTTTTGAACGCAGGGGCGCCGGAGCAAATTATTTTTACCAGAGGTACAACAACTGCATTAAACTTAGTTGCATCAAGCTACGCTAGAGCTGTATGCGGCGAAGGTGATGAAATTGTTATTACGCCGATGGAACATCATAGTAATCTCATTCCTTGGCAACAGGTCGCAAAAGCGACTGGTGCTACATTAAAATATATTCCGTTGCAACCGGATGGCTCAATTTCAATTGAGGATGCAGAAGCTACAATTACGCCTAACACAAAGGTTGTTTCCATGACCTATGTATCAAACGTGCTTGGAGTCGTTAATCCTATTAAAGAAATTACGGGAATCGCTCATCGTAATGGAGCAGTTATGGTTGTCGATGGAGCGCAGAGTACACCGCACAAACGTGTGGATGTACGCGATCTAGATGTCGATTTTTATACGCTATCAGGACATAAAATGTGTGGACCTACTGGCATTGGTGCTCTTTACGGGAAAAAAGCATTGCTAAACAAGATGGAACCAATTGAATTTGGTGGGGAAATGATAGACTTCGTAGATTTATACGAATCCACGTGGAAAGAAATTCCTTACCGATTCGAAGGTGGTACTCCCATCATTGCTGGTGCAGTTGGCTTAGGAGCTGCGATTGACTTCCTAGAGAGTATTGGTATGGACGAAATCGATCGTCATGAGAAACAACTAGCGGCATATGCTTACGATAAGCTGTCGACAATTGAAGGAATTGAAATCTACGGACCGAAGACAAATCGCGTAGGGCTTCTAACTTTCAACTTGGGTGATGTTCATCCTCATGATGTAGCGACTGTCCTAGATTCAAAGGGCATTGCAGTAAGAGCAGGTCATCATTGTTGCCAACCTTTGATGCGTTGGCTGAATGTTTCAGCAACCGCTAGAGCAAGCTTTTATCTATATAATACCGAAGAGGACGTTGATCGTTTAGCCGATGCGTTAATACAAACAAAGGAGTTCTTCGGTCATGGAATTGAATGATTTATATCGTAGAGTAATAATGGATCATTATAAAAATCCTCGTAACCGTGGAACTTTGAATGAAGAATCGGTTACGATCAATCTTAACAACCCGACTTGCGGAGACCGTATTTCATTGCAGATTCAAGTCATTGATGGCAAAGTTGTAGATGCAAAGTTTACGGGAGAAGGATGTTCAATCAGTATGAGCTCCGCTTCGATGATGACAGAAGCAATAAAAGGTCAAACATTCGAAGCAGCAATTCATATGGCTGAAAAGTTTTCGGCGCTGATGAAGGGTGAGCCTGTAGAGTTTGAAGAACTTGAAGATATTGAAGCTCTATCCGGTGTCAATAAATTCCCTGCAAGAATTAAGTGCGCTACATTAGCTTGGAACGCACTTCGCAAAGGGATCGAAAGTGAAAACGAGAAGCAATAACAGGCTTACGAGGTAAGTTTTGCTTCACAGAACTTAAGCAGATGCTTTCGAAGCAAGTTTTGCTTCACAAAACTAAGCTAATGCTTACGAAGTAAGTTTTGCTACTCAAAACTTTGAAGGAGTGAAAAACCATGGCAAAGTCAATGCCGGAAATGGAAGATTATAAATATGGCTTCCGCGACGAGCATAAAGCGATTTTCCAGTCGGGTAAAGGGTTAACGCCTGAAATCGTTCGTACTATTTCCCAGATGAAAAACGAGCCTGAATGGATGCTTGAATTCCGTTTGAAATCTCTAGAGCAATTTTACAAAATGGAAATGCCTACTTGGGGCGGTAACATGGATGATTTGGATTTCAATGAAATTCAATATTATGTTAAACCTTCCGAGAAACAAGGTAAGACGTGGGAAGAGGTTCCTCAAGAAATTAAGGAAACTTTCGATAAACTAGGTATCCCAGAAGCGGAACAAAAGTTTCTAGCTGGTGTATCTGCTCAGTATGAATCTGAGGTCGTTTATCACAGCATGGCAGAGGACTTGGAGAAGCAAGGCGTTATCTTCACAGATACGGACACTGCACTTCGTGAACACCCTGAACTGCTTAGAGAATATTTCGGTACAATCATTCCTCCGAATGACAACAAGTTTGCTGCCCTGAACAGTGCGGTTTGGTCTGGCGGAAGCTTTATCTATGTACCTAAAGGTGTAAAATGTGAAATTCCGCTTCAAGCTTATTTCCGTATCAATTCGGAAAATATGGGTCAGTTCGAGCGTACGTTGATCATTGCAGATGAAGGCAGCTCTGTTCACTATGTTGAAGGCTGTACAGCTCCGATCTATAGCACAAATTCGCTTCATAGCGCAGTTGTTGAGATTCTTTGTAAAAAGGATTCCAGTGTACGTTATACAACGATTCAGAACTGGGCTCCGAACATCTATAATCTCGTTACAAAACGTGCAATTGCTGATGAGAATGCATCAATGGATTGGGTCGATGGAAACATCGGTTCCAAACTGACAATGAAATACCCAGCTGTTGTATTGCGTGGTCGCGGTGCAAAAGGTATGGTATTGTCAATTGCAGTAGCCGGCAAAGGCCAGCACCAAGATGCAGGCGCAAAGATGACTCATCTTGCACCAGACACAAGCTCCACAATTGTATCAAAATCAATTAGTAAGCATGGCGGTAAAGTAACTTACCGTGGTCTAGCTTCCTTCGGACGCAACTCTGATGGTGCAAAAGCTAACATTAAATGCGATACACTAATTCTTGATAATGAATCGACTTCAGATACGATTCCTTATAATGAAATCTTCAACGATAACATTACTCTTGAGCATGAAGCGACAGTTTCGAAAGTTTCGGAAGATCAACTGTTCTACCTAATGAGCCGTGGTCTAACTGAAGACGAAGCTACTCAAATGATCGTTATGGGCTTTATTGAACCGTTTACGAAAGAACTCCCAATGGAGTACGCGGTAGAGATGAACCGTTTGATCAAGTTCGAGATGGAAGGTTCCATCGGGTAATAATAACATTGAAAAGCCCTGCTTGCAGTGATTTATATCACAGTAAGCAGGGCTTTTTTTTGCATTTCTTATTATAAGTAAACGTGTTTAATCTCATAATCACGTTCGATAGTAAGATCAATAAAAACTTCACCGATTTGAACAAGTGGTCTGAAAAATTCAGTTGGATGTGTCATAATGATTAATCCAATTTCATCATTGTTTAACTGCACTCGTTTACCGATAAAATTAGGTATCATATGTTTAATAAAGGTATGTGTAGTAGTTGGATCTAGTTGTGAGAAGCTTAAACGATGTAGCTCCTTTAGTACATATAATAAGTCACGTTCTTTTTGGTAAACGCGCGCTGAAATCATAGCACTATAAATATCAACGACTGCAATAATTTTGGAAATGGGATGTATCTGGTCACCTACAAGGCCGTGGGGATAACCACTACCATCCATACGTTCATGGTGCTGAAGTGCACCAACAGCTAGCTTCGGATCATTAAAGGATGTCATTAGTATAGCGTGTCCATATTCTGTATGCCGTTTAACTTCTGCAAATTCTTCATCCGATAATTTACCGGGTTTATTTAGAATGGATTCGTCAATTTTGCATTTTCCAATATCGTGTAGGAATCCTGCTTTACCAATCATAGAAGCATCAGCCAGACTATAACCGAGCCAAGTAGCTAAATAATAGGATAACATGCCGACTTGTACGGAATGTTGGTAGGTGTAATCATCTTCTGTATTCAGGAGTAAAAGCATGGATACAACGTCACGTTCAAGTTGTAGATTGCTCAGAAGTGGTTGAACGATATCTTGTACTTTATTGCTATCAATAGCACCCGAATTTAAGGCAGTCGCGAAAAAACCTTCAAAACTCTTGACAGCGTTTTCGTAAATAGGCTGCACGGTAGGAAGCCACTTAGGGGTAACGGTTGACTCAAGCGTTCGTCCAACAGTTTCATCCACTTGTGAAATACGATCATCAATATCAACAAAGTCAATTTGATGTTGAAGCAAACGAGATATTTCATGTGTATATAATTTTGTTCCTTTTGAAAGCACGTGCAATCCATAGTGATTAAAGATGTCGCCGCTTAACTGATCACCGTCTATTAAATCCGTTACATGAATCCTCATAGTGACACCTCTAGAAATTATTATCATTAAATGGTCGTATGTAAGGTATACGAGGTACAATTAGCATTAATAGTAGCAATCAATTCTCTTAATGGCAATATGAGGAATGGATAAATGATACTAAATACCTAATAATTCAGCATAAATCGACCTTGCTTTTGTCGAATCCTCGGTCCCTTGAATAATCGCTCTTCCATCACCGAATAAAACAATTGCCAATTGGTCATTAAGCTGCAACTGCAGCAAATATGCATTTTGTTTTACTTTTCCAATTTTTGAAAACTGCCCTGCAATCCGACTTAAATTCAGTTTGGTTAATACCCCAGGTGTAATATGAACGGATTGTCTTCCGCAAAGTGTAATGGCTGCAGGCTCATGGCTATCACTCTCTAAAAACTGAAATTGATGCTGAGCACATGCACGGCAGTCTTTGCGGTGTGCGTGAGATACATTTAGAGGGAGCCAGGAATGGTTCCAAAGGTCTATTTGAAACAATGTACGATGTAATGCTTCACGATTGCCGGACAGTAATTTGAGTGCTTCTGTAGCCTGTAGGGATGCTATCATATCTATTATTGGCGAAATTACTCCAGCTGTATCGCATGTGTCAGTTGTACCAGGTGGTGGAGGATCTGGGAACAGACATCGATAACATGGCGTTTCATTAGGAATAATGGTCATCGTCATACCAGAGGCGCCTACTGCCCCACCATAAATCCAAGGCACAGCATACTTGAGACTATAATCGTTAATTAAGTAACGTACTGAGAAGTTATCGGAGCCATCTAGAATAAGGTCAACTCCCGCTAATAAAGTCTCCGCATTATGACTAGAGAGATCAGTTGAAATAGGATCAATAGTGACAGAGCTATTAATAGCTCGAAGATGTGCTGCTGCTGCCTCCGCTTTTGGAAGAAGTCGCGAAGCATCATCTTCTGAATAAAGCATCTGTCGTTGGAGGTTGCTCCATTCGACTATATCTCTATCGATAATTCGAACATATCCGATGCCCGATCGTACTAAGTGCTGAGCGATGACAGACCCAAGCGCGCCCATTCCTACAATGGCAATACGACTTTGTCCAAGCATAGCTTGGCCCTTATCTCCAATATGCTTATAGCGAATTTGTCTTGAATATCGATTTGCTGAAGAGGAATAATCTTCAGAGCTTGAAAATGATTGTGTTTGCTCGTGGTTGTCCTCTGAATGTTCCATAAGAACGATCCTCCTCGGTTATTCGGTTAAAGGCATTGTTGGATTCCAGTGCTGACTGCCTTTCCATTCCGATCCATCTGACCAGATTTCTTTCTTCCAAATAGGTACAATTTGCTTGAGTCGCTCAATTGCATATCGACTTGCTTCATAACAAGCATCACGGTGTGGAGCCGATACGGCTATAATAACGCTTGTTTCAGCTAAATCAACAACACCTATTCGATGACTTATGGCGCATAAAGCACCTGACCATTGTTCAGCTATTTCATCGCCAATCTGTTGCATCATTGCAATCGCCATTGGGGTATATGCTTCATATTCCAAATGCACCGTTTGAACGCCCTCAGTCCATTCCCGTGTAGTACCAACAAACGCTAGCGAAGCACCGTGTTCCTTAATGATAACTTTTGCTAATACATCATCAGCATGTATAACTTTATCTGTAATTTCATATCGTTGATCATTATTGGCAATTGTTGAATGATGAACCTCATCTTCACCACCTGACACAGGCGGTAACATAGCTAATTCATCATTTATATGAAGTAATTGATTTTCAGTAGCGTAAGCATGATTGCGAGCTATAAATGAGATATGAAGCAATGCTGCTTGCTCGGGATAAAGCGTTGATATGAGTGTTTTCAATTCTGATACAGTGAGCTCATCTTTGTCAGATGGGATAAGAACGATATTACTCCCAATCCGTTCTTGCAATCCAGCAAATAGTGCTAATTTCCATTGATATTTCATAGTAGTAAACCTCTCGTATCCGTGATGTAAAGTCGTTAATAGAATACCATAACTACATGAAAAATGTTATGCTTTAAGCTACATAGAAAGGAGTGCAAAACATGCAAACCTTAACGGATCGTTTTGGACGCCATCATAATTATTTACGCATTTCGGTAACGGATCGTTGTAATTTACGTTGCTTATATTGCATGCCGGAGGAAGGCGTAGAATTTACGGAAGCCTCAAATCTTATGTCATATGATGAGATAGTGGAAGTCGTAAAGTCTGGTGCTTTGCTTGGCATAAAGAAGCTTAGAATAACAGGTGGAGAACCACTAATAAGGCCCGATCTAGATAAGTTGATAGCAAGATTGTCTGCGATTTCTGGGATTGAAGATATTGCACTTACAACAAACGGAGTATTCCTGGCTAAGCAAGCAAAAGCGCTAAAAGCTGCGGGATTAAACCGCGTTAATATAAGTTTGGACACACTAGATCCAGCTAGATTTAAATTTATTGCTAGGCGTGGAGATTTAAAGCGGGTAATGGAGGGTATCGAAGCTGCAGCTGAGGTAGGTTTTCATCCGATTAAATTGAATTGTGTTTTACTTAAAAATGTAAATGAAGACGAAATTGCACAGTTTCTAAAGCTGGCTTATGAGCAACCGCTCCATGTTAGATTTATTGAATATATGCCAATTGGGCATGACGATGATAATTGGAAAAATCATTATTTGCCATTATCAAGAGTGTTAGAAATTGCACACGAGCAAAAGTATCAAGTACGGAGACGGGAAGATGTTCACGGAAACGGACCTTCAGAGGATTGGGAGATGAAGGGAGGAATAGGCTCCTTTGGGCTTATTCATCCTATTAGTGATCATTTCTGCAAAAACTGTAACCGATTGCGATTGACGGCTGATGGAAATATTAAACCTTGTTTGTACTGGGTTGATGAGTTAAACGTAAGACATGCATTAGGTGATCCGATTGCTATGCGTGACATTTTCTATAAAGCAATGGACATTAAACCAGAAAATCATGAGATGGCGGCTAAACTATTAAACGGAGCACAAACTCATGTGCCGACAGATCGGCGAATGTCGCAAATAGGCGGCTAGTAATAGTGGTAGGGAGGCATGGTTTAACTTGATGGATCGTTCAGAAGCTCAAGTGGTACTCCTGCATAGTAACGATATTCACAGTAGATTGGAAAACGCTGCGCGCATAGCTACCATTATTACAGAAGAGCGAGCAAAATGTGGCGCAGAACGCGTTCTTACAGTAGACATTGGGGATCATATGGATCGGATGCGTCAGGAAACCGAAGGCAGCGATGGAAAGGTTAATATGGCGTTGTTACTTGAAGCGGGTTATGAGGTTGTTACTTTAGGTAATAACGAGGGGCTTACATATACAGGGGAAGCACTCTCTAAACTATATAACCATCCATTACAGCCCGCGGTTGTATGTGCAAATATGAAGCTTAGTGCGACTAGCGAACGGCCAGAATGGATGCACCCATATACGATCGTAGTTAAAAATGGTCTTCGGATCGGTCTGATCGGAGTTACAGCAAACTTCTATGAATTTTATTTGTTGCTTGGGTGGACCACATCAGAACCATTAGAAGAAATTCGGATGCTAGTTAAAGAGATACGTGAACAAGTTGACGTACTCGTTGTCATGTCGCATCTTGGTTTGCCAAGTGATCAGAAGATGGCAGAGCAGATTGAAGGAATAGATCTCATTTTGGGTGCTCACACGCATCATCTACTTGAAGAGCCACTCATTATTAACGATACAACAGTATGCGCAGCAGGAAAGTTTGGCGATTACATTGGACGTGTCGAGATTTCTCTTGATAGCTGTTCAAGGCGTCCTCGCTTTCAAGCTAGTTGTATTCCTACTGGAGCGTTTCAAGAAAAGCAAGAAGCTTCGGACATCATTAATAACTACCGAGAACTTAGTCGACATCGTCTAAGTCGAGTGATAACTACTTTAACTGAACCGTTGTTGGTAAACCCTGAAAGGGAATCTTCATTTAGCAATTTACTGGCAGCAGGACTCCGAAGATGGACGAATGCTGATATTGCGCTAGTAAACAATGGTCAACTATTAGGGAATCTGTCAGTGGGTCCCGTAACTGCTGGTGAGCTACATGCCTTATGCCCATCGCCAATTAATCCATGTCGAATGATTATAGCAGGAGTGAATATTCGCCTTGCACTAGAGCAATCATTACTGGAGGAATTTTTTCACAAACCGATTAAAGGTTACGGATTTCGTGGACTAGTTCTCGGCAAACTTGCGGTAGACGGAATGATCATTCAATATGACAGTACTCGTCCAGCTATGAATAAATTAATATCGGTTGAAGTCAATGGTGAACCTTTATTGGACGATAAGTTGTATACAGTCGGTTCAATCGATATGTTTAGTTTCAAAGTTGGCTATGAATCGCTTGCGAAGGCGGATAACTTTCAATTTTATTTGCCCCAGTTTATACGTGATGTCATAGAGCATGAGCTAACGAATCCTGAATCATTACAAACCTGTCATAAGCAAAGATGGTTACATATCTGATCTATTTAGACAAATAGTTAGAAAAATGACGGTTTCTGTCGAATAATTAGAATAAAATGGTTGATGTTTTGCTTATTTTCACGTAAATTAAAAATATGAGCGGTTTTTTCCGATAGTAATGGTATAGAAGACGTAAAGGAAAGGACCGAGAAGATGCGCTTACTCCCAATTTCGCAGTGTGAGCCGGGTATGAGGCTGGCAAAAAAAATATTTTCAGAAGATGGAATTGTTCTTCTCGGCGATCATATGGAGCTGACATCACGTCTAATTACAAGACTGGAACAATGTGGCGTCCAATATGTCTACGTAGAGGATCATCGAACAGAAGATGTCACTCCTCCTTCAATTATTAGTGAGGAAACGTTCCGAATTGCTATTAAGGAAATACGTTCGAGTTTTCGAGAGATGATGGATCGCCCCAAAAAAGCGAAGGGTGCTACTTATCCCTATATTGCTCAGCCATTTAAACAAATGATGAACTTAATTATTGATGATCTCGCAAATCACAAAGATGCCATGATTATGCTCATGAACATGGGAACGGTAGATCATTACTTGTTTCAACACTCATTAAATGTTTGCGTATATACGACATTGCTTGGTTTGTCTAGTGGTTACTCTCGTGAGGAAGTAACAACGCTTGGTATGGGAGCGCTGTTGCATGATATAGGCAAGACGCAAATTTCTACAAGTGTACTACAAAAACCTGGTATGTTATCGATGAATGAGTTTGAACTGATGAAGCGACATGCTCAGCTTGGGTTTGAACTGTTGAAGGATGAGCCGAACCTACCATTAATCGTTGCCCATTGTGCGTTTCAGCATCATGAAAGATTAGATGGAAGTGGTTATCCTAGAGGAATTAAAGGGAATGAAATTCACGATTATGCGAAGTGGATTGGACTTGTAGATTCATATGATGCAATGACGACAAATCGTGTATATCGTTCACCAATATTGCCTCATGATGCGATGGAGCGACTATATGCGGGTACAGGAACTTTGTACGAACAAAAAATGTTACAGCAATTCCGTGATAAAGTAGCCATCTATCCAATTGGGATAACAGTTAAATTGCAGACTGGCGTAAGTGGCGTGGTGGTCGATCTCAATAACAGCTATCCGCATCGTCCAATCGTACGAGTATTAAATAATGAAGCGGGCGAACAATTGAAGGCACCGTATGAAATAGATTTATCAAAGCAACTTACAATGATGATTGTAGGCGTAAACGAAATAGAAACGGACACGCCATTAGTTTCGGGTATATAGATAAACGTGTGCAGCTAAATTGTGCAAATGACTTTTCGATTAAAAAAGGAGCCTTGAAGGCTCCTTTCTTGCGTGTTATATCTATGATCAGTAATAGTTCAAATATTGTTCGAGTCGAAGTTTAACTTCATGCCACTCACTGTCTATAATACTGTAATAAACACTATGACGAATATATCCATCTGGTAAGATCATATGATTACGTAATACACCTTCTTTAGTCGCACCAAGTCGTTCAATTGCTCGTTGCGAGCGAACATTCCGACTATCCGTTTTGATCTGTACACGGATCAGTCCCATAGTCTCGAAGCAGTGTTTAAGAAGTAAATATTTGCATTCTGTATTGACAGATGTTCTCCACACGGCAGGGGTAAGCCAAGTAGAGCCAATTTCTAAACTTTTATTAAGGAGAGAAATTTCAAATAGCCGAGTAGTTCCTATAATTTGCTGGGACACGCGATCTACTATAACAAATGGTATCGCATTTTTTTGCTCCAATGCTGTCTTTACATATTGGTCTGCGCTTTCAAGTGAATCGATTCTGCCTCTTGTAAGTGTCCAAATATCAGGGAAGTTCCCAGCTTTGAACAAGCCTTCAGCATGACTGGGCTCAATTGGTACAAGCTGAACTTTTGAACCGGTGAGAATGACGGGGCTTGTTGTAATCATATGACATCCACCTTTCATTTGGGTTAATATAACAATAATTAATTTATGCCAAATGAGTCAAGCCATGGATTGTAGTAATCGCACATTGAATAAATTCAATTTAATCAAAGTGAATAGAGGCTATACTTTTGATTGGTTATTTTTCCAATAAATAGGGACATGCTATATAAGACGCGGTTTTATTTGCTTCCTGCCCCGTCTGACATTACAATAAAAGAGATAAAAATATAAAGATATTAAGTCAGGTGCTGAAATGATGAATATAGTAGAAACACAACCAATACACTCACGTAAATCTATAGAAACGTCTCTTCCAAAGTTAACGCCAACAAATGACCCATGGGACCCTATTCGCTCCTTACAGAAATTCGGCCAACACCGATTAACAAGTGTGGAAATGACAGTAACCAATTTATGCAATATGCGATGCGAGCATTGCGCAGTTGGCGATACGTTAGTTATGACCGAACCAGATAAAATTCCTTTAGCTGCGATGTTGCAGCGCCTTGAGGAAGTGGAACATTTAGAAACGATTAGTATAACGGGCGGTGAGCCAACATTCTCTGCTCGTACGGTAAAGGAATATATGCTTCCTTTGCTTCAATACGCTAGAAGTCGAGGCATTCGCTCACAAATTAATTCCAATGTAACTCTTCCATATAGTAGATATGAGTTACTTGCTCCGTATTTGGATGTTATGCATATCTCATTTAATTACACTAACGCTGAAGATTTCCATCAAGTCGGGTTTGCAAAAGCAGGTCATACAGTTTCTCTTAGCGCTGCCGAGAAGCTTTATGAGCGAATGATAGATAACGCACGCAGGTTAAGTGATGCTGGTGTGTTAGTTTCTGCTGAATCGATGATTAACTATAGAACGTTTGATAAGATCGATGAAATTCATCGTCTTATTGTAGAGATGGGTTGTCAGCGTCATGAGGTCCATCCCATGTATCCAAGCTCATTCGCTAAAGATCTACCCGCTATAACACGTGAGCAGATGAGGCAATCGATTGAACAATTACTAGATAATCGTGATCCTGCTGTGTGGATACTATTCGGAACACTGCCATTCTACCATTGTAGCGATAATGAGGAAGAACGGAAGCTTCTTAAACGTCTAGCTAATGAGCAGAAAGTTACGGTAAGGAATGACCCGGATGGACGTAATCGATTAAATGTAAATTTATTTACCGGTGATGTATTTGTTACTGACTTTTCTGATGTACCCGCTTTCGGCAATATAGCCCATTCTAAATTGGACGATTTGTTTGATCGTTGGTTAGTCCACCCGCTTGCAGATAGTGTAAACTGCCATTGTCCCGCAGCATCTTGTTGTGGTCCGAATTTGCTCGTTAAAGATATGTATTACAAAAATGATAATTTCCACATGCGAAGCGCCATACTTGAATAGTAGTAAAGAGAGGAGGGTTAAGCATGTCTATTCGATCCATCATACTCATAGCTGTAGGTCTATTTCTTATCTACTTGATGTTTACTGTGGGTGCTCCGTTTCTACTTGCGCTTATTGTTGCGATATTCCTTGAGCCGTTAAATGGCTTTTTCATGAAACGGTTCAAGATGAATCGGTTAGTAGCCGCAATCATTTCGTGTACATTATTTACTGTTATCTTTCTTGGGTTAATTGTTTTACTCGGTATCAAAATAGTAGCGGAACTTATTGCTTTCATGAAGAAGTTGCCGCATTATTTTGAAAATGCTAATGACTTTGTTGATAAATTGCTTATTGATGCAAGAGGAATGTATCAAACACTTCCTCCAGATGCCGTCACAACGTTAGAAACGTATTTGTTAAAATTAACGGATACGATAACGACGCTAGTGGCAAAATTGTCAGATACGGTTGTTAACTTTGCCTCAACTTTACCGGGGATGTTTATATTTTTTATCGTGTTTTTTGTTGCTGTATATATGTTCAGCTTCAGCCTCAACACGCTTAAGTCTTCTGTATTATCACTATTTGAAGAAGAATCGCGTCCAAAGGTTGATCAAGTACTTAACAATTTAAGAAAATCGATATTCGGATTCCTTCGCTCACAAATTATACTTAGTGCGATGACCTACATTCTTTCATTAGCTGGCTTGCTTATTTTGGACGTTAAATATCCGATGGCAATCGCTTTGTTGATTATTATTGTAGACATACTTCCAATTCTCGGGACAGGTTCAGTACTAGTTCCGTGGGCGTCTTATTTAATTCTTTCAGGAGACGTCTTCACTGGTGCTGGTCTGCTTGTATTGTTCCTAGTTATTACGGTGTTCCGTCGTGTTGTTGAGCCGAAAATACTCGGGGATTCTGTGGGAATTGGTGCACTGTCAGCGTTAATAAGTCTATATGTTGGCTTTAAGCTCGTAGGTATTATTGGCGTATTTATAGGACCGCTTATCGTTATCATTTATATGGCTGCGAAACGAGCAGGTCTGTTCCAAAATAAGATAAAGTTGTAAAAATAGGTTGACAGTCGTCTTCGGCTGGCGTTATAGTCTAACAAGGAAATCCACTAGGGGCGCCGAAAGGCTGAGATTAAGCATTTGCTTTGGTCCCTTTGAACCTGATCTGGGTCATGCCAGCGTAGGAAAGTGGGACAATCGGATTCGCATAACTAGCGTTCCGCTTAAAGCGTGTGCATGAGCTCAAACGGCCCACTATATTTCTAACAGTTCGTTGTTGGATGAGTAGGGTAGTAAGCGACTTGAGCCTGCAACGTCCTCTAACTTTCTCATATGTCTGCGTATGCCTCCAGGTGGAATTCCAATAATTCCATTCGGGAGGTTTTTTGTTATGTTGACAACACCACTACCAGGAAGTCGTAAAGTATATGTTAAAGGTTCAAAATCTTCTATCTCCGTTCCGATGAGGGAAATAGCACTTTCTCCTAGCCAAAGTAGAAATGGTGAAGAGCAGCCAAATGAAGCGATTCGCGTTTATGATGCAAGTGGTCCATATACCGATCTTGAATACACGGCAGATGTGAGAGCAGGTCTCCCCTTACTTAGAGAACAATGGATTACAGAAAGAGCGGATGTTGAGTATTATGATGGACGGGAAATCCGCCCAGAAGATAATGGGTTTTCATCTGAGGAAAAAGTGAAAGAGCGCGGAGCAGAAATTTTCCCTCTTGGCGGAAGGAAGCCGCTTAGAGCTAAGGAAGGTCAAAATGTTACACAGATGCATTACGCTCGCAAAGGCATTATTACACCTGAGATGGAGTTTGTTGCGATTCGTGAAGGAATGTCTCCTGAGTTTGTAAGGGATGAAATTGCTAGAGGTCGTGCGATCATTCCAGCAAATATCAATCATCCTGAAATCGAACCAATGATTATCGGTCGCGGATTCCATGTGAAAATTAATGCGAATATCGGAAACTCTGCTGTTGCATCATCTATCGAAGAAGAAGTCGAAAAGATGACTTGGGCAACTAGATGGGGTGCGGATACGATCATGGATTTATCAACAGGCAAGAACATACATACAACACGAGAATGGATTGTCCGTAATTCCCCTGTTCCTGTTGGAACAGTGCCTATTTATCAAGCGCTAGAAAAAGTGAATGGGAAAGCAGAAGATCTAAGCTGGGAAGTGTTCCGAGATACGCTCATCGAACAGGCGGAGCAAGGTGTCGATTACTTCACTATCCATTCCGGGGTTCTGTTAAGATATATTCCGCTTACGGCGAAGCGGGTGACGGGAATCGTGTCACGCGGGGGCTCCATTATGGCAGCATGGTGTCTTGCTCACCATCAGGAAAACTTTTTATATACACATTTCGAAGAAATCTGTCTCATCATGAAGCAATACGATGTTTCTTTTTCACTCGGTGACGGACTGCGTCCCGGCTCTATAGCAGATGCCAATGATGAAGCACAATTTGCAGAACTAGAAACATTGGGTGAACTTACGAAGATTGCTTGGAAACATGATGTTCAAGTTATGATTGAAGGCCCTGGGCATGTGCCGATGCATATGATCAAGGAAAACATGACGAAGCAACTAGAAATTTGTGATGAAGCTCCGTTTTATACACTCGGACCATTAACAACTGACATAGCTCCAGGGTATGACCATATTACTTCAGCAATTGGTGCTGCGATGATCGGATGGTTTGGAACGGCAATGCTTTGTTATGTTACGCCGAAGGAGCATCTTGGATTGCCGAATAAAGAAGATGTCAAAGAAGGCGTTATTACTTACAAAATTGCAGCTCATGCAGCTGATCTAGCAAAAGGTCACCCACATGCGAAGTTGCGTGATAATGCGTTATCAAAAGCTCGTTTTGAATTTAGATGGCGTGATCAGTTCCATCTCTCACTTGATCCAGAGCGTGCGATGGCATATCACGATGAAACGTTGCCAGCGGAAGCGGCAAAGTCTGCGCACTTCTGTTCGATGTGCGGACCGAAGTTTTGCAGCATGCGAATTACGCAAGACATCCGGGATTATGCAGAGAAAAATGGGATGGAAACGAGTGAAGCAATCGAAGCAGGCATGAAAGAAAAGTCAGAAACATTTAAGGCGGCTGGGAGCACGATTTATGCTTAATGGCTCTGACATTGACTGGCCAGACAGATATGCTAGACAAACAAAGTTTGCACCTATTGGTGCTCAAGGTCAAAGGAATCTAGAGCAATCTTGTGTCCTTATTGTCGGCTGCGGAGCACTCGGAGCATCGCTTGCTCAACATATGGTACGTGCTGGGGCCCAGGAAGTACGCATCGTTGATCGGGATTTTGTTGAACCAAGCAATTTGCAACGTCAAACGTTATTTGATGAAGCGGATGCGATTGCCGCGGTCCCAAAAGCAATAGCAGCTGCGGCAAAACTCAAAAAAATAAATAGTATGGTTCGAATTGATGCACATGTAGCTGATGTTAATTCCTATACAGTCTGGAACTTTGTTAATGGTGTAGATCTTGTGCTTGATGGTACAGATAATACGGCGACACGGCTTCTGCTAAGCGATGTATGTTATGAGCTTAATATTCCGTTCGCTTACGGTGGTGTAGCAGGTGCAAAAGGAATGAGTGCGCTGCTCGTTCCAGGTAAGACTGCATGTCTGCGATGCATGATCGGTGATGAAGATTCAGCGGTAGAGGGGGATACTTGTTCTACTGTTGGAGTTTTGTCAGCAGCAGTTGAATTTGTAGCATCGTTGCAAATGGTTGAAGCGTTGAAATGGTTAAGTGGCAATAGAGAAGCCGTTAGACGTTCATGGGTGAGCGCTGATATTTGGCAGTTTAGTATTAGAGAATTACAATTGCCAGAACCATTACCACAGTGTGAACATTGCGGAGTGAATGCTGGGAATAAAACAAGTTCAATAAATAAATCGAAAAAAGCCCGATTCGGACTTGAAAGTTCTGTAGTTCTATGCGGCAGAGATTCTATTCAAGTTACATTGCCACAATCGATAGAACTGGATTCGATTCATTATAAGCTTGAGGGTATGGGATGCGTAATGACAGTTAATCGCTATTTGGTTAAAGCAAAGATAGGAAGTGGAGAAACGTTAGTTCTTTTCCCTGATGGGAGAGTGTTAGTCCAAGGGGTAACGGAAGCTTCAAGAGCCATCGAGCTTTGTGAACATTATTTACTTGGTGAACTTATTAGTTAAGTTAGTTTAGATTATTAGTGTTAATTTTTTTGTTAGAGGAGGGAAATGAGTTGGCTATTAGATCAAATTGGCAGCAGTTTCAGTTGTACGTCATTACGGCTGAAAATAATCACCCGGGTAGATCTCTTCTGCAAGTAATGGAGCAGACGCTTATTGGCGGAGCAGACATACTTCAACTTCGTAACAAAACGGGAACTCGAGAAGAGATTTTGAAACAAGCGAAGGAATTGAGAGTTCTAACTAACAGATATAATGTTCCATTTATCGTTAACGATTATGCTGATATTGCTCTCGAAGTAGATGCTGATGGTGTTCACCTTGGCCAAGATGACAATGCAATAGAAGATGCCAGGGCATTGCTTGGACCTTCCAAAATTATTGGAATATCTACTCACAATATTGAGCAAGCGTTAGCAGCAGAACGTGCTGGAGCCCACTATATTGGAGTCGGTCCTGTCTATCCGACAAATACAAAACCTGGACGTGCTGCGGTAACAACATCGTATGTAGCCGAAGCTGCAAAGAGAATAACGATTCCATTCGTTGCAATCGGAGGGATTACACTTTCTAATGTAGACGATGTACTAGCCGCAGGAGCATCGCGGATATGTGCTGTATCAGCAATTGTAGGTGATAATGATCCAGCAAAGATGTGCAGATTGTTACGTGAACGTATTCAAGTGTCTCGTGAAACCAATCGGAGTGGCCCGATGTCTAAAGTCATTTGGCTCAACGGAAAGTCTCATACAACAACAAGCGAAAATCTTGCAGATCTAATTGAGCAACTAGGTCAAAGTGGCAAAAGGCTAGTAACAGAAGTAAATGGCATTATTATACAACGCACCGCATGGCCGGAGACGACGGTGTCTGATGGAGCAACAATCGAGCTTGTTCAATTCGTAGGAGGTGGGTAAGGGATATGAGGTTTTTTGATGCAGCAGATCCCTTTACGATTGGAGGCATCCGATTGTCTTCAAGATTTTTTCTTGGCACTGGCCGATTTCCAAGCCCTGCTGTGTTGCAGGGAGCATTAGAAGCATCTGGAGCGGAAGTCATTACATTTGCGGTTAGAAGAGCGAACTTAGATGAAATGGAAGACGATTCAATCCTTCAACATGTGACTAATCGATCTTTAACCTACTTACCAAACACGTCGGGTGCGAGAACAGCCGAGGAGGCTGTCCGTATTGCAAGACTAGCTAAAGTAGCTGGTCTTGGTGACTGGATTAAAGTTGAAATTAGCGGAAGTCCAGTTACGCTATTACCAGATCCCTTTGAGACGCTGCGAGCAACGGAGTTGCTGGTGAAGGAAGGGTTCGTCGTACTTCCTTATACATCAGATGATCCTATATTATGTAAAAGGCTTGAAGAAGCGGGGGCAGCTGCAGTTATGCCAGGAGCTTCGCCAATTGGTACGGGGCTGGGACTGCTTAATCCTTATAATCTCTCATTAATTGTAGAAGAAGCTAAAGTTCCTATTATTGTAGATGCAGGTATTGGCTCACCGAAAGATGCGGCTGAAGCGATGGAATTAGGTGCCTCTGCGGTGTTAGCGAATACTCCAATTGCGAAAGCAAAGGACCCAATTGCGATGGCTAGAGCATTTGCATTAGCTATTGAAGCGGGTAGGTTAGCGCGAAGAGCAGGTCGTATTCCTAAAAAAAGATATGCGTCTGCAAGTAGTGACGAATCAGGAACGCTATTTTCAGATATTGTTTCAATTGGCCCAGCAGGAGGCAATGGCTAATGTCTGGATCAGTGCTAGTCGTAGGTGGCGGTATTATTGGCCTTTCTTGCGCATTTGAAGCTGCACGAAGAGGGTATAAGGTAACGCTTCTTGAGCCTGACCGTATTGGCGGTCAAGCTTCGGGAGCAGCAGCCGGAATGCTTGCACCATTTTCGGAAAATACGGAACAACCAGATGCATTTTTCCAGCTTTGTTTAAGTAGTCTAAAGCAATACCCGACTTGGGTTAATGCTGTTGAACAACATTCTGGCATTTCTGTAGAATGGATAAACAGCGGGAGCTTAAACGTATTTCAACATGAAGCGGATTTACTACCCGTGCAATCAAGACTGCGATGGCAAAATAAATGGGGCGCAAGGGCTGAATTTGTGGAAGGATCTGCATTAAAAGGCATAGAGCCGAACCTTTCGCAAGAAGCTATTGCTGCAATCTATTATCCAGAAGAAAGTCATGTATACGCACCTAAACTTGTTGAAGCACTTGAAATGGCGTGCCGCAATCTAGGCGTCACATTTTTTGAGCGTGCAGGGGACATTCAATCCATCGAACTAATTCGAGGTGGAGGAGTATCACTTTTAACGAGTAGATTGCTAGAAGAAGTTAGAGCAGAACGTGTTATTATATGTTCTGGTGCATGGACGGGGATGTATGAGAAGTGGCTAGACATTTCGATCCCAATTCATCCGATACGTGGGCAAATATGTTCGTACGAAGGCAGTTTGGAGGAAGTAAGGCATATGGTCTTCTCCAGTCAAGCCTATTGGGTAGGTAAAAAAGAGGGGCGCATCGTTTGTGGAGCATCCGAAGATGTGGCAGGGTTTGAGACTAGTGTTACTGAGAGAGGCATCAAAAGGTTAATAAAGAGCAGTGAGCGCTGGTTTCCCTTTTTTTCAGGGCGGCAAACCGTACACCAGTGGGCTGGACTTAGGCCAGCAACGACGGATGGTTTGCCGTTACTTGGTGCTGTAGGAGAAGAAAAATCGGTTATAATGGCTGCAGGTCATTACCGTAATGGTATTTTACTCAGTCCAATTACAGCTCTATTAGTTGGCGATTTGTTGGATGGACGAAGCCAATCGGCTAGTCTACTACCATTTTCACCTTATCGTTTTACATATGCCTGTAATAATTAAAGTAGAGGATGCTTAACTGTAAAAGCTACAGCTTAGCATCCTCTTAAATTTATAAAGTCCAGCGAAGTACAACTCCCGCTTGCGTTAAGCCCCCTCCAAAACCATGGAGCAACAAAGTATGTCCGTCCTTGACTCGTCCATCTCGAACCGCGTCATCTAAAGCAAGTGGAATAGAAGCAGCAGAAGTATTTCCATAATGGGCAATACTAGATAAGGTCTGATCCTCCCTAAAGCCTATCCGTTCACTTAATGCTGATATAATGCGCTCGTTTGCGTTGTGAGGGACAAACCAATTGATTTCATCCGTAGTTAAGCCACTTAAGGTTAGCAACTTTTGAACTCCTTCTGCGACGCTGCTAATTGCCCAGCGATAAACTTCCCTGCCATTTTGAACAAGTTTGCCGTTTGTTTCAATTCCATATTCTCCTATCGAGTTGGACAGATTGTTTAAATAAACATTGTGTCCACCGCTGCCATCCGTATCTGAATATGATGCGATCAAACTCGCTTTGTCTTCTGAGGTTCTTTCCATCATTACTGCTCCAGCACCATCACCGAACAAGATACAAGTCGTTCGGTCCGTATAATCCGTTATCTTCGAAAGTGCATCAGCACCAATGACGAGTACTTTTTGATAAATGCCTGTCAGGAGTAGTGCGTTACCCAGTTGAAGTCCAGCAGTAAAACCAGCACAAGCAGCTTGAATATCAATAGTGCCGCAGTTTGTAATATTGAAACGATCTTGCACCCGTGCTGCCATACTTGGGAATATGGTATCAGGAGTCGAGGTTGCGACAATAATATAGTCTACATCTTCAACAACAATTGAGTCGTATCTGTTGATCATGTTTTCGAGGGCACGGAAAATGAGATCACTCGTATATTCATATTCCTCTGCAATTCGACGTTCATGTATGCCGGTCCGTTTAACAATCCACTCATCATTTGTTTCTACAAGTTTCTCTAGGTCTGAATTTGTAAGCTTACGCTTTGGCACATAAGTTCCAATCGCTGTTAATAAAGCATTGGATCGCAAAGTTTCAGTGGATTTTTGGATTGTCATTTACGTCACACCCTTCACAATTATAAAATTAGTACCAGATACTAATACTTGATACTAATCATAAGTAATGTTTATCCTAATGTCAATGGATTGAATATCTGTTTGGTGTTCTGCTAACGATAAGTATGGGTGTCACACCAGACCAGATTAAAGATATGGCGCAAACTCGGGAAAAGGAGATCAGCTAATGCAAAAAAAAATGATTGCATTGTCGGCAACTATTTTACTCGGTACGATGCTTTGCGGCTGTTCGATGGAGAAACAAGGCGATCTAGGAAACAAAAACATTTCAGTAAATAATGTTAATGATGGAGCAGGTGGAAACTTGCTACGCGACAAGCGATTTGCGGATGATGGTAAAAATGAAGCTAATCGTATTAACGGCCGAAGACTAAACAGCAACAATCTTGTCGGATCTCATAAAAATTATAATATTCAGATGAGTGGGCATATTGCTGATAAGGTTAGGGGAATTAAGACCGTTAAAGCATCCTATGTCATGCTAACAGACTATAATGCTTATGTAGCTGTTTCACTTGTCGATACTGAACCTAAAGGCAATCCAAAAATGATGAGTCGTACTCATATTGGTTTATTCGGCAAGGAAGGTGCTTCTACTGGCAAACGGATGAGTAGCTTTGCGACGGGGCAAGAAATGCTGACAGATGAAATAGTGGCGGAAGTAGTTAAAGTCGTCAAAGAAACGAGGCCACATGTCGAACATGTATATGTATCTGCCAATCCAGAATTTGTAGGACGCATGAATGCATATATGAATGATGTAAACAGCGGTTATCCTGTTCAAAATTATGTGATGGAATTTAACGGTATGGTGGAGAGATTATTCCCGGTCGCACCAATCGATAATAAAACAATTCGACCACATAATAGTAGAAACTACGTAGCTAAATAAAACCAATGTAATAAATTTTATTAGTAGAAGCTGACTTGCAAACAAACAAGTCAGCTCTTTGTTGTTTGTATTTTTTTGTTATTTTCATTGACCTATGGTAATGCATTCGATAAAGTGATAATGAGTTTGTTTAAAAATTATTATTTTTTGTACATAGAAGGAGATTGTGATGAAGATGAGGAATGGCTTTCCCCGCACATTATTATTTATGCTTCTGCTCTTCCTGCTTCTGCCGGGACATACGAGCTATGCTGCTGATAATCTGTTACTTAATGGCGACTTTGAGCAGTCCGCTGATCAGATGCCGGAACATTGGACGACAGAGGCATGGGTAAAGGATGAGGGTGTGACAACCTACGGGATCGATTCTAATGAAGTGTATTCAGGAGGGTCGGCAGCAGTCATTCACAATATTGGTGACAATCACGCTCGCTTTATTCAAACGATAAAAGTTAAAAGTAATAAACTATATCGCTTTTCTGGATACTTAAAAACGGAAAACATCAAAGCGAGTGCAACTGGTGCACATTTGTATGTTGATGGTGTAGCTGTTCATTATCCGCAAATTACTGGGACAAGTGGTGCTTGGACATACTTAGATTTTTATGGAAAGACGAGCAAAGGGCAAAAGGAGTTAGTCGTCGGATTTAGTGTAGGTGGATATGGGAGTATAAATACGGGTAAAGCTTGGTTCGATAATCTGGCTGTCGAGGAAGTATCTGAAGCACCAGAAGGTGCTGAAGTGTTTTCGCTTAAAGGTACTCAAGTAGGAGGAGAACAAGCAGAGAACAAAGAGCAGGAAAAGGTATCTGTTTTGAAACCAATGTTGTTGGCTGTTTTGTTTACTTTCCTATTTGCTATAGTGTATTCGAAGCTATTTAGAGATCGTGAGTGGCTAGCAAGTAGAAAGAGCTGGATACCGATTATTCTTTTTGGTAGTTTTGCGGCAGCACTAGCTATTCGAATTGTTTTTGCTATAACAAATGATGGTTACGCAAATGATATTGCCTTATTTATGTTCTGGTCGGATCACGTTGTAAAAGAAGGAATTTCAAACTTCTACCATACTGATATTTTTGTCGATTATCCGCCAGGATATATTTATGTATTATTTATTTTAGGGCATGTGAAAGACTTTTTAGGGCTAACACAAGACTCAACGGGAATGATGTTGCTTTATAAACTTCCAGCTATAGTAGCGGATTTACTTGCAGCTGCTTTCATTTTCCGTATAGCTAAACAAAAGTTGAATGCTGCAATGGCACTTGGCTTAGCATTAATTTGGTTGTTTAATCCTGCCGTAATCGTCGATTCCGCAGCATGGGGTCAAGTTGACTCCGTATTTACACTAGTTCTTGTACTTGCAATCAGCGGCATTGCTGAACGGCGATTTGGTAAAGCGTCCGTTTGGTATGCGATAGCAGCGCTTATTAAGCCACAAGCATTTATATTTATGCCTATTTTATTGTTAGCATTTATTATTAACAAAAAATGGCGTGCAGTTGCGACCAGTGCTTATTATGGATTTGGTACATTTATATTTTTATCACTTCCGTTTTTTTGGGGCAATGGAAGCCTCTATGGCGTGTACAGTCTATATAAGGAGACTTTATCTTCTTATCCCTATGCGACCTTGAATGCATTCAACTTCTATGCGCTAAATAACGCGAACTGGAAGCCAATTACGGATAACTGGCTCTTTATGAGTTATCAGAGTTGGGGAAATATTTTTATACTAGTGGCGGTCGCACTTGCTGTTTACTTTGCGTTTGCAGGTGCTAAACGTGGACGTGAAGATCGTTCATTCTTTATTGCGCTAATATTGATAGCTGTTGTATTCATCTTTGTAACTAAGATGCATGAGCGTTATATGTTCCCCATTTTATTGCTCAGCTTGTTCGCATTTATTCAAACAATGGATCGTAGAATATTGTATTTGTTCTATGGTTTTACGATTACTAATTTTATTAATATGAGCTATGTACTCTCATACAGTAAAACGACATCAAATGTACCGATGGACGGTATCGTTATTTTATGTTCGATAGCCAATATTGGACTGCTCTTATATGCGCTATATATTGGTTATGATAGATTT
This sequence comes from Paenibacillus sp. GSMTC-2017, assembly GCF_016019935.1. Lineage (GTDB taxonomy): Bacteria > Bacillota > Bacilli > Paenibacillales > Paenibacillaceae > Pristimantibacillus. The sequence goes on along the minus strand of NZ_JAECMT010000002.1, from coordinate 995,003 downwards.
AGTAGAGGGAACCTTCTAACTCTTGAGCAAAAATCGGCGCAGGAGAAGTCTGAAGGGGACGATTCTATATTGTCTGAGTTCAAAACGGATAATGGAGATATTTCAAGACGGAAAGTGAAGCTGATGAACCGCAAAGATTGGATTTGGATGGGCAGTATTACATTGATCTATGCGATAGTAGCAATACTTGGCTTAGGTTCAATGAAAGGTCCTGTAACGGATTGGCAACCTGACGCTAATGGGCAAAGTTTTTATGTCGATTTAGGCGAAGCGAAACGTCTGGAACGAATTACAAGCTTTGGTGGAGTCGGAACTGGAAAATATAAATATGAGTTTGGCATGACACCGGATAATTGGACAAATACTTTAGAAGTAGACAACAGCCATACATCTGTTTTCTCATGGAAGAGTCAAAAGATTGATCAGGAAGCTCGATATGTGAAATTAACGGTCACGCAAGTTGGATTTTCAATGATTGAACTTGCTTTTTATGAGGCGGGAAGCAAGGTGCCACTCCCGATTGTAGATGTTAATGGGGATCAAGCTGGCCAGCCAAGAAGAGGTACTTTGGGCGCTTTGTTCGATGAACAAAATGAAATGGTGTATAACCACAATTATATGAAGGGCAGCTATTTCGATGAGATTTATCATGCCCGAACAGCGTATGAGCATATCGAAGGAATTGTTGCATATGAAAATACACATCCACCTCTAGGCAAACTGATTATTGCACTCGGCATTAAATTATTCGGACTGAATCCATTCGGCTGGAGAATCGCTGGTACAATAATTGGAATTGCAATGGTGCCAATCATCTATTTGATGGCTAGACGTATATTTAACAAAACAGTATATGCTGCGTTGGCTGCAGGACTTTTGGCTGTAGACTTTATGCATTTTACACAAACAAGAATATCAACAATTGACGTATATGGTGTTTTCTTTATTATGTTAATGTTCTACTTTATGAATAAGTATGCATCTATGAATTTTTATCGACATAAGCTTGCTGCAACGTTTGTTCCGCTTGGTTTAGCAGGTTTATTTTTCGGATTAGGTGTAGCTTCGAAATGGATCGTCTTTTATGGTGGAGCTGGTCTAGCTGTTATGCTGGCACTATCGCTAATAAGCCGCTATCAAGAATACGTTGCAGCAAAAAGAGTGCTGAAGCGTGAGAAAACGTCACATAAAATGTTTGACGAAGAGACTCTTCGCCGAATTGTAGCAGTTTTCCCGAAATATACTGTAATGACAATTGCAATATGTCTTGTTTTTTATATTGTAATCCCAGCAGGTATTTATGCACTTTCTTACATTCCAGTGTTGTCGGCAATGAAAAGTGGTTATACGCTGAAGGCGCTGGTCGATTATCAGGTTCACATGTTTAGCTATCATAACAACCTCGTGTCGTCGCATCCATTTTCTTCATCATGGTGGGAGTGGCCGTTCATGAAACGACCGTTATGGTATTATTCTGGGAGTGAGCTTGCAAGTGGAATGAAATCGACCATTGTAGCGATGGGTAATCCGATTATTTGGTGGACGGGAATTGTATCGATGTTATTGACGATCCCAATAAGCATTAAACGTAAAGACAAAGGGGTATATATGCTTTGGATAGCATTTCTAGCCCAGTATGTACCTTGGATGCTTGTGGCGAGAGAGACGTTCATATACCACTATTTTGCAATGGTTCCATTCATCATATTGAGTACCGTATATTTGATTAAAGTGATCGAGGAGAAAAGACCTGCCTTCTCCAAAGTGCGTAATCTCTTTATTGTGGTTGCAGTTGGTTTGTTTATTATGTTCTATCCGGCATTATCGGGAATGACCGTTCCACAGAACTATGTTGATGTATTCTTACGGTGGTTCCCAAGTTGGTTATTCTAAAAAATGACATGAGGAGTTTTGACATGAAAGCATCGATTACTTACAGCATAATTGTGCCGATGTATAATGAAGAGGCGGTAATTGAGCATACGTATGAGCGGCTGAAGCTGGTTATGGATTCTGCTAGCCAGCCTTATGAGCTCATATTTGTCAACGACGGCAGTAAGGATCGGACTGTGGAAATGATCAAGCTCATTAGCGACATTGATCCAAATGTACGTCTTATCGACTTTTCACGTAATTTCGGTCATCAAATTGCGATATCAGCGGGAATGGATTACGCTCAAGGTGAAGCCATCATCGTAATAGATGCAGACTTGCAGGACCCTCCTGAAGTCATTCTTGATATGATTGACAAGTGGAAGGAAGGGTATGAAGTCGTTTATGGCCGTAGGCTCAAGCGTAAAGGGGAAACATTATTTAAAAAACTAACGGCGATGGCATTTTATCGAGTGCTTCGTAGTATGACAAATGTTGATATTCCACTAGATACAGGTGATTTTCGATTAATCGACCGCAAAGTATGTGATGTTCTTCGAGGACTAAAAGAAAAAAATCGATTTGTTCGTGGTTTAATTAGTTGGATTGGGTTTAGACAGACGAGCGTAGAATATGTTCGTGAAGAGCGATTTGCAGGTGAGACAAAGTATCCATTGAAGAAAATGATACGATTTGCGCTCGATGGGATAACTTCCTTTTCGTATAAGCCGCTCAAGATCGCAACATATTTAGGTTTTTTCTTGTCACTTGGTGGATTTATTTATCTACTTGTTATTATTTATCAAAAACTGTTTACGGATACGACAGAGTCTGGTTGGACGTCTATCGTAGCACTTAATCTTCTATTCAATGGCATTATCCTTATATTGCTTGGTATAATAGGAGAATACATCGGACGAATTTATGATGAATCGAAAAATAGACCGTTATATATTGTTCGAGAAGTACAAGGATATGAAGAGGAACAATCTAATCGTGGAGAAATACGCAGTACCGAAGAGACGGAGCGAATAAAACATTATGTTCGATAGTAAACGGAGAGCTTGGCTCTTGCAATTTATTAAATTTAGTTTAATTGGTGTACTTAATACAGCAATCGACTTTTTCGTGTTTATGTTACTAGTATCGTTGAATGTTCATTACGCTGGTGCACAGGCCGCTTCTTATCTTGCAGGAATGACGAATAGTTATGTGATGAACAGTACAATTACATTTCGTTCAGAAAATGGTGTGCAAAATAAAGCAGAGATATGGAAGCAACGTCTTAGATTCCTCATGTGGAATGGTTCGATGATCGTGTTATCAGTAATCTTAATAGCAATTGCTTCTGAATTATTTGGTTTATCTGACCTAATGGCGAAGGCAGTTGTAACGGGACTAATTCTGTTTTTAAACTTTTATGGAACAAAAAAATGGGTTTTTGCAGTAAAAAGAGCAGCGGAAGCGGGGTGATCCGTTTGAGGAGGCTATTGGCATATAGTCTTGTTGTCATTGGTATATTGATTCTACTGTATCCTACAGTAAGTAAGTGGTACGATATCCGTCAGGAAGAGAAACTGATGGCGGAATGGGAATCAAACGAAATGAATGAAGAAGCGCAAATAGTGGGACAAGAAGAATATGATAATCTTACGACTCTATTTGCCCAAGAGACCGGCAATTCTGAGCAATCCCCTTCAAGCACTTCAAGTTCTGAGGAAACAACATCGGAGCTATCAGAGTCTCCAATACCGACTAAGGAACCTGTTAAATTAAATGCGATCGCGACAATCAAAATACCGAGCATCAAATTAAAGCTTCCTGTATTAGAAGGTGCATCGCAAAAAAATATGAAATATGCAGCGGCACATCTTAAGGAAACGGCTCCAATTGGTGAAGTTGGCAATGCAGCTATTGCTGCTCATCGGATGCGTGCAAAAGGTAGACTGTTTAATCGATTAAATGAAGTCAAAATTGATGACAAAATTATAATCGATACAAATGGAAAATCATTCACATATACGGTGACAAAAGTTTCTATTGTGGAACCAACGGATGTGTCAGTACTTAATTATAATAAAACAGACAAACGCCTTACACTAATTACATGTGACCCAGTAGTTAATCCGACTCATCGTCTAATTGTGCATGCCGAGATGAAATAATGTATTGTCGTTCTATCCCGCCCATTTTACTCATATAGCGAACCAATGATATGCCCCCTTCATATGATAAGTTGACTGTATCCCTTGCCCTTGTTATACCATAAAACCCGAGCAAGGAGGGGTGACGAATCTTGAAGGGAAACGACCAAAAGAGCAAGTTTTTACTGACGCATCGTGAACGAGAGGTATTCGAGCTGTTGGTGCAAGACAAGACAACACGAGATATAGCTCAGCAATTATTCATCAGCGAGAAAACCGTCCGTAATCATATTTCGAATGTGATGCAGAAATTAAATGTTAAAGGTCGTTCGCAAGCGGTTGTCGAGCTAATAAAGCTTGGGGAGTTACAAATCTAACATAATAGACTCTCTCCATTCAGGGCTATCGCCCTTTCTACATCTAACAAATAGGTTTTTATGAGGACAGCATATTTATATGCTGTCCATTTTTTTTGTTTTGAATGAAAGTAAGGCGATCTATCCCGTCCGTATGTTTAACATTACGAGCAAAGTATCTTTAATCTATGATAATTATAATTTTTTGAAATGAAGATCATGTTGAAGTGTAAAAAATCGATTTCCTAGTATATGGTAACAGTTTTTTTGCAGAGTTAAAATGATAAAGAGCCAAACGAACAACACACATTGTTGTTGAGGAAGCGCCTACATAGGCGAAACGGAGCGGTTTGCAACAATTTGTAATGGGAGGATGAGCATGTCACAGGCTGTATCAGAACAACAATATGCAACGAAACCGCCAAAGGTAGCTAAGAAGAAGGGCGTACTATGGCGAGTGATGAGACAATGGGAAGTTCAACTAATGGTCATTCCCGCATTTATTCTTGTATTTATTTTTTCCTATCTACCAATGTACGGAGTTATAACGGGATTTATGGATTATAACTTGTTTACAGGTGCACGTATTTTCGAAAATCCTTGGGTTGGGTTTAAACATTTTGAAGCGTTTTTTAATGCCCCTGAGTTTGAAAGAATCATTAGAAATACAATCATCATAAGTTTAACAAAATTTGTAGTTGGATTCCCAGCACCAATTATATTAGCACTAATGTTGAACGAAGTACGAAATATGGTATTCAAAAGAGTTGTGCAAACGATTACGTATCTCCCTTTCTTTATCTCTTGGGTTATTGTCGCTGGACTAGCAATCGCAATGCTCTCGACTGAAAACGGAAGTGTCAACATGCTTTTACAATCATTCGGGGCAATTGACGAGCCTATTAATTTCCTTTCTATCAAAAAATATTTCGTTTCCATTCTCGTCTCCATTAACGTTTGGAAAGAAGTTGGATTTGGATCCATCGTTTACCTGGCAGCTATTGCTGGGGTTGATCAACATTTATATGAAGCAGCTGACATAGACGGTGCTAGTAAGTTTAAGCAGATCTATCTCATAACGTTACCGACCATTATGCCAGTTATTATCATCTTTATGATTCTTCAGATTGGCAACTTAGTTAGTGCGGGATTCGAGGATATTTTGTTGCTTGCGACCAACCCCGTATTACGGCCAGTCGCGGATGTAATTGATACTTATGTATATCGAGTTGGATTAGGTACACATCGATATTCGTATGCAGTAGCGATTGGATTATTTAGAGCACTCATTAGTATTTTATTGTTGACTATCGCAAACTACCTGGCTCGACGATCAGGAAACAGCTTATGGTAGGAGCAAGATTATTCGATAGGAGGCGTATATGCTTTGAAAAGAATTAGCTTCAACGACAGATTAATGATTATTACCATCTACACTTTACTGACCTTATTAGCCCTTAGTGCGCTCTATCCATTTTGGAATGCACTAGTTGTGTCATTTAATGTAGGTACAGATACCGCAAAAGGCGGTGTGACAATATGGCCGCGAGCTTGGACGTTCGAAAATTACAACATTATTTTGCAAGATGATCGACTTCTTAACGGATTTTTTATCTCCGTCGCGAGAACGATTGTAGGAACGGCAACAGCGATTCTTATGACAGCTATTTTAGCTTATGGTATGACTAGAACGTACCTCGTAGGTAGAAAGTTTTATATGGTATTTTTTATCTTCACCTTGTATTTCGGTGGAGGATTAATTCCTACATTCCTCTTAATTAGATCCTTGGGTCTTATGGATAATTTCTTAGTGTTTATTATTCCAGGACTTGTAAGTGTTTGGAATATGATTATATTCCGTACTTTCTTCAAAGGACTGCCTGTCGGCTTAGAAGAATCTGCACAAATCGATGGTTGCTCAACGTGGGGTATATTTTTCCGGATCATCTTGCCATTGTCTGGTCCTGTTATTGCGACACTTTCCTTATTCACAGCAGTCGCACATTGGAACGATTGGTTTGCACCAAGTATCTATATTACAAACCCGGATTTGCTCCCAATTCAGACGATCCTAAGGGCAACTCTTAATTCAAATATCGTATCTGAGTCATCAACCGTATTAGATTCAGCATCCATCGGATTCATAGAACAAACTAGAAACTTGACATCTAGATCACTTACTATGGCGTTTATGATCGTAGTTACTGTACCGATTATTATGGTTTATCCATTTGTACAAAAGTACTTCGTAAAGGGTGTACTTATCGGTTCATTGAAAGAGTAGTTCTCCATTTGGTTTAAGGCGAAAGTTGCTTTGGACATATATAAATCGATCGAGAGGGGTTTTAAAAGCATGAAGAAGATGAAAAAGCCTATGCTCCTAGTGGTTTCGGCTATCGTTGCATTGTCTGCAGTTCTAGCTGGATGCAGCAACTCAGGCAATAAAAATGATCCAAAACCATCAGCATCCCCAACAGCATCATCTGAAAGCACGACACCAGAAGAAACATCAGCAACGGCTGGCTGGGTTCTCGGAGAAAAACCTTTGGAATTCACTGCTTACGCACATTATGGCAACACAGATTTCCCAGAGTGGGTCAGCACGCCAGCAGGTAAATGGCTAAGTGAAGAAAAGCAAGTTAATCTTAAAATGATTGCAGCAGCAGGTGCTCATACACAAAAGTTGAGTACAATGATGGCTTCGGACGAATTGCCTGAAATGATTTGGACAGATCGTAATCATCCGGATATGGAAAGACTTTATGAAGCTGGTAAGCTAGTAGCATTCGATGATTATTTAGACAAATATCCAAACTTGAAAACATGGATGGGTGATAACCTAAACATGCTGCGTCATCCTGACGGTAAGCTGTATATGTTCCCTAACTGGTACACATCCAGACCAAATGGTAATGCTGGATATGTTGTTAACAAAAAAATCTATGAAGAGCTAGGTTCACCTAAGCTAGAAACAACAGATGATCTTTATAAATATCTTGTAAGTGTTAAAGAGAAGCATGGTGACAAAATTATTCCATTCGAACCACATCGTGCACAAGATAGCCAAGGGTTAGGCGTATTGTACACAGCATTCGGTGAGGGCGCAAGTTACTCATACTTGAATGCCAATCTTCGTGGAGTTCCTAAAGATGGAAAACTAACATCTGTATTTGAAGATCCAACGTTCCGTGAAGCACAAAAGTATATTGCGAAACTTTACAGAGAAAAATTAATTTCGCAAGATGCGTTTACACAAACTGAAGATATCGTTTTGGAAAAAGTAATGTCTGGTAGAGTTGCAGTATTTGCAGGATCTAGCCCAACAACTATGGCTGGTGAAGCACAAGCTGAAATGATCAAAACAGATCCAAACGGTGGTTACTTTATGATCTGGCCAATCCATAAAGAAGGATTGGACAAAAACAAAATTTACCCAGGTACGTATACAAGCTTTGGCTGGAACGCAGCTTACATTACAACAGCAGCAAAAGATCCAGAAGCAATCTTTGCATTCCTTGATTGGTACACTGGTCCTGAAGGTATGAATCTTCAATTCTTCGGACCAGAAGGCGGCAACTGGAAAGGTTTCGATGAAAATAACCAACCAATATTCACTCCAGAATATGATCCAGCAGCAGTAGCTGAAATTCAAACTGGAAACGAGCCAGTCATGTTCGTAGGAAACACTGCTTATATTGACCCTGCAAAATATAAATACATGAAAGATTTGCCTTTCGAGCAACAAGACTGGAGAACAAAGTACCAAATGACAATAACGTGGCCTACACAGCTTGATGCTACGGAGTTCGTTGGACTAAACCCATCGCCTGAATCAGAAGAAGGCATTATCAGAACATCTGTTGATGAGCTGTACCTTGAAATTTATGCAAACTCTGTAATGTCAGGAACAAGCGATGAGGAAGTTGATAAAATTCTTGATCAAGGTAACAAAGATTTGATGGACTTGGGTTACCAAAAGTTGCTTGACTGGCGTACTGCTAGGTGGCAAGACAATCTAAAAAGATTAGAAGGCAATTAATTCGTGTAAACAAGTAGAGACAATCTCAAGAATCCATTACGGATATCTTGAGATTTCTCTACATTTTTGTCGTTATCCTTTTATTCTATATATTGTTAAATCTTTTTTTGGTATCATTAGGTTGTTAAGGATCTAATATACCATTTTTAAGGGGGGCGTAAGTCAGTGAACAAGAAGAGAAAAATGTTCCTGCAGCTATTATTAGGAAGTTTAGTTGTTTGTATGTTAGTTTCTTGTAGTTACGAAGGGCAAGTCAAACCAACTGATTTAATAACAAATACTGATGTAGAAAACGTTGAAGAAATAAATATAAAGCCGAACGAGCTATATGAACTAGGAAATGAACCACTGCATGCAACCTTCTATGGGCACTACAACTCTTATCGAATGCCTAATTGGGGAGCAGATCTGTCTTCGAAATGGATTCAGGATAATTTGGATATACATATTAAAGCAATACATGCTGATGGTGATAGTAAACATAAGCTTCAACAGATGGTAGCAAGTAAGAAACTACCAGATATAATTTGGGGGGACAGAGGCTCTGACTTAGAACGTTTGCGTAGTGCGGGGTTACTAGTTCCACTGGATGATTACATTAATAAATACCCAAATTTAAAGAAATGGGCTGGTGAAAAAATATTAAATTTACTCCGTTCTCGAGATGGAAAAATCTATTATTTTCCAAATTACTATACTGACAAACAATATGGAAATGCCGGATATGTTGTGAATAAACGTATATATCGCGAACTCGGGCAACCTAAACTTCAAACAACGGATGATCTTTACAATTATTTGAAGTTAGTTAAGGAAAACTATCCGGGAGTCGTTCCGTTTGAAACAGGTCAGGCAATCGATGGCCATGGAATCGATCAATTGTTTTCTGCTTTTAAAGAAGAAAACTACAGTTATACAAGATATCTTGCGGTAGCCTCAGACAAAAAGATGGTTTCAATCTACCAAGATCCAGGTTTTAGAGAATCTGCACTGTTTATTGCGAAACTAATGCGAGAAGGACTGATGACACAAGACGCCATGACACAAACACAGGATCAAGTTGCAGAAAAATTTTGGAACGGAACAGTTGCTGTACATGCAAGTGCTGACCCAATGGGAATGGCAAGTATTGCACATGCTGAATTATCAGCAAAAAACCCAGACGACGGTTACTTTTTCATTGATCCTATTTATAAAGAAGGGTTAGACCCGAAAAAAATATATCCCGGTACTTATAATATTTTAGGGTGGAACGTTGCTACAATTACGACAAGTGCTCAAAATCCTGAAGCTATATTCGCGATGCTTGATTGGATGACAGGACCAGAAGGCTCCGCTGTACAAATGTGGGGGCCTCCAGGAACAGATGGGTATTGGACTGGTTTTCAAGCTGATGGAATAACTCCACAATTTACTAGCAAGTACGGTATTGATCAAGTTGAAATAGAGAAGATTCAAGCCGTTTCAGGAAAGATGATGTGGGTTAGTAATACAAAATATTTAGACGAGACAAAAATTAACTATGAAAACACACTATCAGAGGATCAGAAAAATTGGTCAACGAAATGGCAGCAGCAAGTCACTTGGAAATCTCAAGGTGATGATACTCCGTTTATTAATTTGATACCCGAACCAGATGTGGAAGAAGGATTAATTGCAATTAATTTAATGGATATATGGAGTAAAGCACGTACAATGGCTATTTTTGGAGAAACGGATGAGGAAGTACTCGCCATACTTGATCAAGCACATGAAGACTCAATGGCAGCTGGTTATCAACAATATTTGAACTTTATTACAAATAGATGGCAAGAAAATGTAAAAAAGATAAATCATAAATAAATTGTCATGTATAAAGCAAGGGGGATGCTTCATGTACAAGGTGTTATTGGTTGATGATGAGGAGTTGGATTTAGAAGGAATGAAACAGTTCATTCCTTGGTCTGAGCTAGGTATGGAAGTGAAAGGAAGTGTAAACAATGCACTTTCAGCGTGTGAGGTGCTTGATCAGCACCCTATCGATATATTAGTAAGCGATGTAAATATGCCGTATATGTCAGGCTTAGAATTGGCTAGAATTGCACTTCAGCGCAAACCTAATATGCGTATTATTTTTGTAAGCGGTTTCCAAGAGTTTAGTTATGTTCAACAAGCTTTGTCTCTTAAAGCGTACAGCTATGTGCTAAAACCTATGGATGACAGTGAACTTGTTGCATCATTAATGAAAGTTAAACGAGATTTGGATGAAGAGAGCAAGCAACGAGAAGTAGAACAAGCGTATCAACATATGATTCCAATTGCCAAAAGCGAGTTGCTTGTAAGGTTATTTGAGGGAGAAGAGACGACGAACAAAGAGTTTATGTCGAAACTAATCGCCTCACATGAATTAGATAAGTTAAAGTGGCCGGTTTGCGTAGCAGTGATGGAACTAGATCAACTGTCGAGAGTCGAAAGAAATACAGCGGCACAACATGAAAATTCACGACTGTTTCTTCAGCAACTAAATGAAGCTGTTAAATTATATGGTAAAATGCCTTACTGTAAATTACATTCGCATCGAATCGCTTTGTTAATAGAAGCAGACCATATCGATGAAACAGTAATAGAGCTATTGGAGTCAGCTAAACGAAGAATAACAGTTACCGTTACGACGGGACTTGGAGCACCTGTTCAAACGATTGAACAATTGCAAATGTCGTTTCAGCAAGCAGTTGAGGCACTTGAGGGGAAAATGTTCCTTGGCAAGGGCGGTATTATAAAGTATGAAGAGGTAAGAACTGAACCAGGGATGCTCGATTCGAAGGTGTTAGATGAGCGAATGAAAGCATTGCTTAAAGCGATGAGTGATTATGAACTTGTTCAAATTTATGATGAACTTGAAAATTTATTTCGTTCTGCAACGAGCTTGCGTTCTAAGTTTACCGTTCATAATTTATCTAACTATATCGTTTGGAAACTTGATCAATATTTAAGCTCAATGAATGAGGATCTATTTGAATTGTTAGGAATTGAGATCCGAAATTTAGATATCCTTATGCAGTTTGAAACGATTAATGATATACGTTCTTGGCTCGTTCATCGTGTCTTTGAAATTTCAGAGCGACTGCATCAAAAAAACAATACAAAAGAAAGTAAATTTATTCGTAATGTAAGGAAGACGATTCAAGATCGTATGAGTGAAAATATAACATTAAAGGATATCGCACAACACTTCTCTTTTTCACCAAGTTATTTAGGATTTCTTATTAAAGAGAAATCGGGATCTACGTTTAATGAATTGCTTGTCCAATTGAGAATGGAGAAAGCGTGTGAACTATTAAAGCAACCAGGATTCAAGATATATGAAATAGCTGACCTGGTAGGCTATCGCTATCTTCCATATTTCAGTAGGCAATTTAAAGAGAAATTCGGCATGACTCCGTTAGAATATCGAAAGAAAGAGCAATGATGGGGTGAAAAGATGAAAACATTCCGTGAGTTCAGGAAAAACACCGGATATTTACCCATTGGTTATAAGCTTATGTTGTCTTATCTGGTATTTATCATCATTCTTGTCTCAGTGAATGGCTATGTAACAAATTCTATGTACGAATCATCTATGCGGAAACAAACAGAAACGAACATCAAAGGAACACTACTGCAAATTACAGACAATGTGGCTTATAAAACAGATGACCTCGTTCGCATATCTGCAACAATGTATGATGATTTAGACTTTGTATACCGGTTGAAACAATCGCTCGGAGCAACAGGGGAGGGCTTTGAGCGCTTTGAATATATTAGGACAAAGTTAGACAGTGCCTCAAAATCAATTGGACTAAACCTGAGATTATCCGTCTATACTCAAAATGAGACGATTAGTGAACAATATCGTACGCGTTCAGCAGAAGAAAATACTTCTGGCAATGAACAGACTTACGATATTTACCAATTAAAAAAGATTAAAAAAAAATATTGGTATATGATGTTGCCTAAAGAAGAGTACGATAAAACGATGGTTTGGGATCAAGTAGAAGAGGATGCTGAAGAAGATCGTATTTCGATGATTCGTCGGATTGTTGATACAACTGACCTCATTAATGTTAAAGAGGTTGGTATTATGCGCTTCAGTGTAAAGATATCAGAACTATTTGAAAGTGTTAATTACGAGAAGCTCGGTGCTGGAAGCCAGTTGTTAGTAAAAAATAGTAATGGTGAGCTAATTTACGCGTCCGGACTACCATTAGATGGATTAAATGTCACGTTGCCCTCCACCGAACATATGGTTGAGGCTGATGAACTAAATCCAAATGTAAAATATTCAACAATTGAAGAAAAAATGCATCAACAAAATTGGACAATAGTTGCACATGTACCACTAACGATTATCGAAAAAGAAGCAGAAAAGGTACGTGTTTTTATATTAATTGTTTGTGTACTTTGTTTTATTATATTTACTTTCGCAGGTATAATTTTTTCACGTTATTTCTCAAAAAGAATAACAAAGTTTGTATCAGTTCTGAACGCATTCAGAGATGGTGACCTGCATAAACGTATTTCTTACCGAGGAAAAGATGAATTTTCACAAATTGCTACTGCGCTTAACGGAATGGGTGAAGATATTGAAGCATTAATTAAAGAAGTATATTTGACCCAATTACAGAAAAAAGAAGCAGAGCTCGAAATGCTCCAAACACAAATAAATCCGCACTTTTTGTACAACACTTTAAATTCAATTAATCGTTTAGCTAAATTTGGGGAAAATGAGAAGTTGCAGAAGATGGTTGTTGAGCTTGCTAAGTTTTATCGTTTAACGTTAAATTCGGGCAGAACGCTAATTCCTGTACATTCTGAAATTGAGCAATCTAATGCTTATTTGGAAATACAGAAAGTAAAGTATGGACATCGACTAGAAGTAACTTTTGATATCGATGCAGATATATGGAAATATGAAACGATTAAATTAATTGTACAGCCTTTTATTGAAAATGCGCTCAAGCATGCTTGGAGTGGTGATCGCATTCATATTCGAATAGTCGCGCGGAAAGAAAAGGATACTATTTTGTATAGAATTATTGATGATGGTCTTGGTGTGCGACAGGAACGTATACAAGAAATAATGGATGCTTCCAAAGATAGCGAGACTGGCTTTGGCATTCGTAACATTCATCAACGTGTTCAATTGCAATATGGACCGGAATATGGTGTATCCATATTTAGTCGCGTTGGAATAGGGACTTCAGTTGATATTCGTATTCCGGCAAAAATGAGAAAGTTATTTTATTTGGATGAAGTAATAGGCGAATAATTTATGGTGTATATTGCTAACGTCCACAACTGGAAAAAGGGTCTATTTAGGTACGTTCATCATTGAGATGAGACGATGGAATAGACCCTCTACAAATGGGTCAACTGATGGATCATCCATTCTTGAATAAAAGGGGTGCAAGTGGCTCACGCATCTACTAGATTGTTAATGAGCTCTTCCTCCCACTGCTCCAATTCTCAGTATGTATCACCTGCTTGGCTATAATTATTTTGCGAGTTAGTTTGGCATTATATACTGGCTTAGTATGCACATCATCACTCATCCATTGCACCTGTAACTTCCACTCTGGGAAATCGCAGCTATTAATTGCTTCATATAAATCTTTCGGTTTTTATGCGAATTAAATAGAGAAAATTTATATCATTTCCAAAATATCGACGTGCATTATGATATGATTGGACTATTGAATATTTGCTAAATTATAGGTGATACGGAGGAAGTTATGTTTCAATTTACGTTTATCTTTTTATGGCTAAGTTGGCTTCTTGGTAATCCGTTTATCGCGATGATTGTATTGCTTGTTATTTTATATCTCATTGATCGCAGGTTTGTCGGACTATCTCCTAGTCTATTAAAACCGATCAAGCGCAGGTCCCATATACGAAAGTTAAAAAACCAAATCCAAGTGTCACCAAATGATGTATCAGCAAAACAAGAATTAGCTCGTCAGCTTATTGCGGGGAAACGATATAAGGAAGCACTTCAAATACTCGAACCGTTAAAAAGAGTGTTAGTAGAATCTGCTGAGTATTGGGATGATTTAGGCACGTGTTACTTACAAACGAATTCTGTAGATGAAGGTGAAACATGTATACTAGAGGCGCTTAAGTTGAATGAAAGAGTTAAATTTGGCGCTCCGTATTTACGTCTAGCGACGATTCATGTGAAGGATAATTCAGATAAAGCTTTATACTATTTGAATGCATTCCAGGAAATTCATTCATCTTCTTGTGAGGGCTACGATCGTCTTGCGACAATTTACAAAGGGCTAGGGCGAATTGATGATGCGAAGCAAGCTGCAGAGGAGGGGCTACGTGTTTACAAATCGTTGCCTAAATATAGGAAGCGGGTTGAGCGGAAATGGGCGGTTCGATTGCTTTTTAAAAAATGAATATAAAGGAGCAAAATGTAACTAATGCAGCGCAATATGTGGCTAATGGCAATCAGCGTAGTAATTGTGCTGATTCTTATAAATAACACAGCTTATTACTATTTAACTAAACAAACATTAGAAGATGATCTTGAACAAGAAATGCTCACATTAGGTAAACAAATTGAATTATCCGTGGAGCAATCGCGAATGGGGGCGGAGCAATTTGAGAAACAGATTGCGAAAGAACTTCGTACAGCCGCAATTGCAGCTCAGTATGCGTTAGATCCCGATGTAGAGAAAGTTACGAACGAACAACTGAAAGAACTTAGTGCGAAACTAGAAATTGATCATATTAGTTTATTGAAACGAACTAGTGATGATATTATTTTGTATCGTTCATCAAAAGAAAGTCAATTAAACAAAAGTACGAAAGAATGGATACCTTGGCATAGTAGGTTTAATCAACTTTTTGATCAGAAGGAGCCTTCACAGAAGTGGTTAGGTCAGGAAATGACTAATTTTTGGAGCGGTCCATTTGAAGTGTCAGCAACAAACACGAAAAAAATTTATAAATGGGGATATTATTTTGATGGAACAACGAATTACATCATTGATCCATTCGTTTCTAACAAAATTCAAGAGGAATATAACCGAATAACTGGAGTGGATCGACTCATCCATGATTTAACCATAAATAATGAGTCATTGCTTGAGATTACAGTTATGAATCCGCGTACTTTTCCTAATGGTGCTAAAAGTGATCAAATTTACGGCAATGCAAAAGAATATTTTGTACAGCGGCCACAATTGTTTGGTAGCTATACGATAAAGTCAGATCACGATGTACATTCTGTTCGAGAAGCTTACCGAACACAAGAAGTACAAACGATTAACGAATGGATAGGCGATCGTCATATATACAAGATGTTTATTCCAGTTTCCGTCGAAGGTAAAGGATTTAGTATAACCGACGAAAACGGCGAAGAGTTAAAAAGTTACGTACTTTCCATTGTATCCGATCATGGTATCATACAAGAAAAGCTGGATAAACAGTTTCTTAACTTAGGACTAATGATCTTAATATTAACAGCTGCAAGCTTAATCATCGCAATTGTAGCAATGCGTTATTATAAACATTCAAGGGATAAAGCAGTTCGTGTTGCTCAAGAAACGTACACCGAAGAAATAAATAGTATGTTCAATTCTATTCGCGCACAGCGACATGACTTTATCAATCACGTACAAACGATCCACTCGCTCGCTGAATTGAATAAATATAACGAATTAGTCGCATACACAAAAGAGCTTATCGGTGATATTCATCAAATGAACGATATAATAAGCATAGGTAATCCAGCGATAGCAGCCTTAATACGATCAAAGATTTCACAAGCAGAAAGTTATAGAATTAACTTCCAATGTTACTTCCATGGTTTAAATGTAATAGGAATGGGGGCAAAGACGTTAGACATAAATCGCATTCTCGGCAATCTAATCGATAATGCTTTTGACGAAGTGTTGAAATATGAGGATAGTAAACGTGAAGTGACGTTAATTGGTACTCAGTCAGAACATTTGCTCGAATTAATGATTTCTAATACTTGTGAAAATGCATTGGAAAAATCACAAAAACCGTTGTTCGACGCAGGATTTTCTACAAAGAAACAATTACATCAAGGTTTAGGACTTTCGATTGTTAAGACGATCGCTGAACGATATAGAGGTGAAGCTTCTGTCGTTGTTGATGCACCAAATAAATTATCGTTTATTGTAAAGATTCCAATGTAATCATATTTCCTACTACAGTTTCCTAAGCAAAGCGTCATCTGGGCGGAAAGCATTCGTCGTGATGGCGTTTTTTTGTTATAATAATAAGAATGCAAATGAACGGAAAGAAAGGTGTTGGTCCTCTCCATGCGACTACTTGAGAAGCTGCATTCTGTGTTGGAACAGCAACTTAATGAATATATATCTGGCCCCATCATTAAACATGGATGGAGTTACTATAAAAATGGTCAAGTAAAAAGTGTCACAGCAACAGCCCAAAATACGTTAACGGGTGTAGTGAATGGCTCTACGCTTTATGCAGTAGTAATCGATGCAGAGCACCTTCGCTATAGTAGTTGTACCTGCCCATATGATGGGCTTTGTAAGCATATGGTTGCTATTTACTTTCAATATTGCAGTGAGCATAAGGGTGGGCCAATAGGGGCAGAACAGTGCTATTTCAGACTACTCGGCTTAACACCAGCGAGAAATTTAGTTAAAGAAGAGGAAGTTATAGGAAACGCCGAGTCTACATTTACACCTAATGAAGGGGATCCCTTTGGAACATGGCTAGAGTGGATGGAGTCGGAATACGGGGAAACATGGAGGAAATGCCGTCATTCACTTCATGCACTTCAACCGCTACTTTCTAGTTTAAAAGGCCTTTCAAAGGATTGGGAGAAGTCATATCAACGGTTACATTGGTCAACCGCAATAATTTTTATATTGGAACAAGCTGAACGAGCGATATTAACGGTCGATAGCTTCAGTCGTTATTATCATGAGATGTCCTTTCTTAGAATGGCGGAGCCATGGATTGAACATTGCAATACGTTAATTGGAGAGCTTGAACCAAAAGAAATGAACGAGCGAGAAATTGCTTGGAGTAATGCGTTAATTTTCCATATTAAACAGAGAGCATTATTGACTGAAAAACAGTTGTTCGATTGGAGTTTTTTATATTTAAGCTTTTGTGAGAAGCTCTCAGAAAATCGAGACTGGTATGAACAAGAGATGTCCAGATTGTTAAACGAACTGGACTCGCAAGATATAGTGGAGAGAAACGATTCTTTTCTCCATAATGCTGCAGGTATGATGTATTTCTTCGATCAGAAGGATGATCAATCTATTCATCACTTTGTGCTCGGTTCTTTCGAAAAGTCTCAAAAGCTAATTTATCCATGCGTTGCAAAACGTATAGAGTCAGGGCAGTGGGATACGGTTGAAAAGTGGATGAGTTTTTTGAATGAGCGGGTTTACAATAATCGTAACGCACGTACGGTTGGTCCGTTTATTACACTTTGTCGTAGAGCTGATGAAGCGAGGCCGGATCTACCTATTTGGACAACATATATGATGGATATGCTTCCTTACTCCTATAACGAGCTATCTGAACATTGGTTAAAAGCAAAACGGTATGAGGAATGGGCTGACTTGCAACTCTTTATTGGAGTAAAGCTGGAAGATATTAACGCGCCGGAGCTACGTGAAGTAGCTAAGGTGGCGCCACATACATTAATGCCGATTTATCATCAATCCATTGAATCGGCCATTGGGACAAGAAATAGACAAGGTTACCGAATGGCTGCGAAGCAACTAAAGAAGTTAGAGAAGTTATATAAAGCTTCAAAGGAAACGGCCAAGTGGGAGGGTTTTCTAATCGAGCTTGTAGCGAAAAATCAACGGTTAAGAGCATTGCAGGAAGAGTTGTGGAAAGGGAAAGTTGTAACATGAGAGTACTTACAAGTACAAGGCAAATAACAATCGATGGCACTTGGAGCGTAGAAGATGGAAAGTCAGCTCTTCTCCTTAATGCTGTAGAACGGAAGGACCAACCCGAAGGAAAGCTTCGTTCCTTATTATTTGCTTGGCATAAAGCCTCTTGGTATGGCACGAATGTAGAGGAAATACGCTTAGGCAGCCACTCTATTCTGAAGTTGTCTCCATTGGTTGCAATCGATTATTTGTCTTCTCCTGCACCTGTGAGGTTGTTGCAAATTCACTGGACAGAACGGTTGTCTGTAATGATCCAGCTTGCAGGATTAATTAGGAAAGTGTTGTTAAAGGGATGGTTTGTGCCAGATTGGACGAATTGGACAGAAACGAACCGAAGTTGGAGAGTCTCTTTCCCGGACGACGAAATCGAGATTAGCGGGCAATGGGAAACGTTATTACAAGAAGCTGTTAATAATGGTGACATTGGCATTGATAGATGGCTAAGTGAGGCTGTCGAAGAGATGATGGTGACGAATGAAGAACTTCAAACCATTTGGGCTTCTATCGGAGCGGAATCAGGTGAAAGCGTTCTAAGGCGTAAAGGAACCGATGAGCAGGAATGGTTAATCGCTATCGGTGTTGAAAAGGATACATTACCATTTCGTACTGCACTTCAGTTGATTGAGCCGAGTGATGGCAACGGATGGCTGTTACGGCCAGTATTGCAGGACCGAGAAGGTGGAGCGTGGTTTCCAATTGGCCAAAATGTTATAGATGGGGATTGGATAGCTGTTGAAACAGACGAACACTTGTCTTTGCCTACCGATTGGCAACCAGTTTTAACATTAAAGATGGATAAGGAAGTAACGAAGTGGATTAATGTATTGCCACATCTTGAAGATGAAATGAATAATGGAACCCTTAAAAAAATATTGACTGAGCAGGAAGCTTGGGCTTTTCTGGAGCATGGAAGTATAGCGTTGCTTGAGGCAGGTAGTCCAGTACTCCTTCCAGCATGGTGGGAAGTTGTTCGCTCTAGGAAGCTAAGACTAAAAGCTAAGATGAAATCGTCAGTGGGGTCTTCTGCGCAATCAATGTTTGGTTTGGACCAAATTGTGCAGTTCGATTGGAAGCTTGCGCTTGGTGATATCAATTTATCGGAAAACGAATTTTTGAAGATGGCAGAAGAAAATCGCCGTCTATTCCGAGTCGGAGATGAGTGGGTACATCTTGATCCACAAGATGTTGATCAAATAAAGCAGTGGCTGAAACGGGTAGGTAAGCGAAAAGGGCTTTCGTTTCGTGATGTACTTGAGATGCATCTTCGCGGCGGTACGGATTTAGACATTAGTGGTGACCTTGAATCTGAGCTACGCGCGGAAGTGGAGCTTAATGAGCATTTGCATGCATGGCTCGAACAGCTTCAGCATATTTCACAAATCCCGCTAGTTGATCCACCAGAAGCGTTTCTTGGAGAGCTTAGACCTTATCAGCAACAAGGTGTTTCTTGGCTCTTGTTTCTAAGGAAGTTTGGTCTTGGTGGTGTACTTGCAGATGATATGGGACTTGGGAAAACAATTCAATTTATGGCTTATTTGATGTCCATGAAGGTTCAAGAAAGTGATTTTAGTGGACCATCACTTCTTATTTGTCCAACTTCTGTAATCGGAAACTGGGAAAAGGAGTTAAAAAGATTTGCTCCGAGTTTACGCGTTATGCTCCATTATGGAAATAAACGATTCAAAGGTGAAGAGCTTGAGGAAGAAGTCAAAGAGGTCGATTTAGTAATTACGTCCTATTCCTTAGCGCAATTAGATGAAGAAGAGTTAACACGGATCCATTGGAATGCTCTTTGCTTAGACGAAGCGCAAAATATAAAAAATGTATATACAAAACAGTCAACAGCGATTAGACGACTATCTGCTAGGCATCGTATTGCTCTAACGGGTACACCAATGGAAAACAGATTGACGGAGCTATGGTCGATTTATGATTTTATCAATCCTGGATATTTGGGAACGATTACGGAATTCCGCAAAGCAATTGTTGTTCCTATTGAACGTACAAGAGACAAAGAATTAATTGAAGGATTGCAACGATGGGTGAAACCATTCATGCTGCGAAGGGTTAAGAAGGACCCGCTTATTCAATTGTCATTGCCGGACAAAATCGAATCCAAAAGTTATATGACTCTAACTGCTGAACAAGGCGCATTGTATGAAAACATTGTATCTGATTTGATGGAGAAGCTGGATAAACTAGATGCAATGCAACGTAGAGGGCTAATCCTTGCAACACTTACGAAGTTGAAACAGCTATGTAATCATCCCGCGCTAATGCTTAAGGAAACGGGGAACGAGGCTTGGAGTACAGATCGTTCTAATAAGATGGCAAGGTTGCTTGAAATGTGTGAGGAGATAGCAGCAGAAGGTGAACGTTGCTTAATTTTCACACAATATGTTGAAATGGGAACACAAATTCAAAGTATGCTTGAGGAAGGGCTTGGAATGCCCGTACCTTATTTGCATGGCGGAGTACCAAAAGCAAAACGAGATGACATGATTACAAAGTTTCAATCTGAAGAGGAAAACTGCTGCGCATTTGTACTTTCTCTGAAAGCAGGAGGTACAGGGTTAAACTTAACGGCTGCTAACCATGTTTTCCATTATGATAGATGGTGGAATCCAGCAGTAGAAAATCAGGCAACGGATCGGGCATTCCGTATCGGTCAGACGAAACAAGTTCAAGTGCATAAATTTATATCACTTGGAACGCTTGAAGAAAAAATAGATGAAATGATCGAAAGTAAACAATCGTTAAATGATCAAGTTGTTGGCCAATCGGAAAACTGGATTACAGAATTAAGTACGGATGAGCTTAAAGATTTGTTTGCTTTGCGTGAAGGCTGGCTGAAAGGATGATAGAACGTATGGCCGAGGACAATTTACGATTGAGAGCTACGAGGCTTAATCTTACGAACTATGAGCCGAATTCAGATGACGATATGATGAATGCTGAAATCAAAGCAAATGAGCAGCAAGAGGAATGGATTGGTCCTTCTAATGCGAATGAGCAATGGAAAAGTTTTTATCGTAAGGTAAAGGACATTACAGAGAAGCTTCGTCAATAAAAAATAGAATTGTATCCCCTACTTGTCGTTTTTTTTCCTAGTTCACACTATGTGACAGAGGATATAATGTATTAGATAAGTAGGGGGACATGAATCAGTGCATGGAGGTTTTCCTACGTGAAGAAAAGCTTAATCCTAATCGCTGTTCTTGTTGCTTTTATGACGAATGTGGCTGCATGCAGTACGAATAAGTCTCAACCACTTAACGAGCATGAAACTAACAAATATAAAGAGATATCTCTAACTCTACGTCATACCCAGATAAAAGAATCGAGCCAACCAAGGCTACGTGTACTTGAGGACGTTGTCGCGAAGACGATGGCTGAAAATGCAGGGGTGACGATTAAACTTGAAGGTATTGATGAAATCGTCAATCGTGACACGAAGCTCAAGCAAGAAATGGCAGCAGGCAACCCACCCGACATTTTTGAAGTATTTGGTGGAACCGATATTAAGTTGTATGTGAAAGCTAACAGGATGCTCGATTTGACACCTATTTTGGAAGAACTTAATCTAACTGATAAATTCGAAAGTTTAGCTGAGTTTACGATAGATGGTAAAGTTTATGGTGTGCCGTATGGTGGATACAGCGAAGGAATCTTTTATAACAAAAAGATTTTTAATGAGCTTGGGCTGAAAATTCCAAAAACATGGGACGAGCTAATTGAAACGTCAGAAACGATTAAAAGATCAGGTTATGTACCTTTTGGATTAGCAGCTAAAGATGCTTGGGTCTCGGGTATGATGTGGAATACGATTATGGAGAGGCATGTAGGCATAGATGCCTTCTATAAGCTATTAACCGGTGAGACAAAATGGACAGACCCTAATTTCATTAAAGGGTTTGAAGCATATGCAGAGTTTGTGAAACGGGGCTATTTCCCTCCTAGCGCCCTAGGTTCTTCCTATTCGCTTCAAGGAGGTCAATTGCTGAGAGGTAAGGCGGCGATGGTGTTTACTGGAACATGGGATGCAAACCCTTTCACGAGTAAAGATGCGGGATCATTACAGGGGCAAATCGGATTTTTTTCATTTCCGTCCATACCTAATGGTTTAGGTGATCAAAAGTCTATTAACGCCTCTTATTCTAATGGATTTGGTTTCTCTTCAAACTTATCGGCCGAGCAGATTGAAGTCGTTAAAATGTTTATTGCTAACTACTTTAATGAAGATGTGCAAAAACGGGCCTTTAATGAAGACAAGCTGTTGCCGTCCATGAAATTTACTGATACCTCTGATATGGATCCGTTAATGGATGAGATTGTAACTGTTATATCGCAAGCTAGCAGTACTTGGCCAGCTTTTGACGCGATTGTACAACCATCAGTAACTGCTGAGATTGGAATTGGACTTCAAGAGTTAATTGGAAATATACACACGCCTCAGCAAGTAGCTGAGAAAATACAGGCTGCCCAAAATAAGGCCAATGCTGTCCAAGTAAAACCCGCAGGACTTAGTACGGTTCCTCCGGTGATCGAGAGCAAATAGGAGGCATAGCGTAATGAATTTAAGACCTAAGCTTATGCTTGCCTTTATTTCGCTTATCATTATCCCAATGATCGGATTAGGTATTTTCTCCTTTATCAATTCCGAATCATTGCTTGAGAAGAAGTATAGTGAACTTTCGGAAATTACGTTAAAGGCAATAGGTGGGAATATTTCCTATTTTTTCAGAGAGATGGACCAGCTCTCAAACGGAAATGTGATTAGCTCAGAAGTACAAGAAACACTTAAACAAGATGATTTTTTGCCTGAGGAACCTAGTACATTGATCCGGATTAATCAAGCGGAGAAGGAAATGAGCAGAATATTGTTTCAGCATCCTGCTGTAAGCTTCGTCGTTCTTTATGCGAGTGAAGGTACGATGTTCCGCTCTTATCGCAATGATCCGACGACGTTTAGACCAATTACGTTTCAGGAACTACAGCAGAATGCGCTTTATGACGACGTCATTGCGCGTGGGGGAATACCTTTATGGATAGGTCCACATGAGCAACGTGATCTGACAGGTGTTAAGCCTCCTTTATTTACAATGATGCGTGTCGTTAAAGATATGGAGTCGTTTAACGATCTTGGTATTATGGTGACGCAATATAAGACGGAAGAAGTAAATAGCATGTTGAAAGCTTTTCAAAATCCAGATGCGGAATCATCAGGTACACGCTATTTCATTTTGAATGATAAAGGCCTTATTATGCTTGATAGCAACAAACAATTTGATGGGCAAAGTATCGATCTATATACGGATTCTGCACCACAATTGACTAAAGTTTACAAAAGCTCCAGAATGGAGTTTGATGGAGTAGACAGTTTAGTTTCTTCCTATCAGTTAGATCGAAACGGTTGGATATTAGTTTCCATTCAAACGTGGGACTCATTAACAAATGAAAATATTAGATTCGTACAATGGATTGGCATGATTACTGTATTAGGAATTTTTTCTGCTGTACTATTTAACGTATTTTTTGTTAACCGGGTAGCTAAATCCATTATTAAAGTAGTTCGTAAGATGAGGCTTGTTGAACAAGGATTGTTAGATATACGAATTACTGCGCAAGGGAAGGATGAAACGGTTCTACTTGCGAATAGTTTTAATAGTATGGTAGAGCGAATAGGCGATCTTCTTATCGAAGTTAGAGATGAGCAAGAACGAAAGCAACATGCTGAGATGATGCTTATGCAAGCTCAAATAAAGCCTCATTTTCTGTTTAATACGTTGGAATCGATCAATGCACTTGCTGCACAAAATGAAGGCGGAAAAATTATGTTAATGGTAAGACGCCTTAGCAATCTGCTCCGGACAAGTATGCATCATTCCGAAGAAATTAGTATTAAGCAAGAAGTTGAACATGTTAGAAGTTATTTGGAAATACAAAAATACCGTTTTGAAGAATTATTTACTTATGAATTGGTAGTGCCAGAAGAAGCTTTCGAATATTCAATCCTTAAACTTACATTGCAACCACTAGTCGAAAACAGTATCCAGCACGGTTTCGATGGTTACGAAGATGGACAAGGGGTAATCTCGATTATTGTTACTGTTGAGCCGCAGAAGATTATTATTACGGCAAGCGACAATGGGATTGGCATGAATCATGATGTTCTCTATAAACTAACTGAGGGCTACAGCCCTTCAAGTAAAAAACATGATGAAGCTGAGATGGGTGAAAGAAGAGGATTAGGTATCCGCAATGTCGCAGACCGTCTGCGAATTCATTACGGAACGGGATATGGCATGATGATTTGCAGCTCAGAGGGCTGTGGTACAACGATTCGTTGTGTAATACCGAAGAGCAGAGGTGAGGGGCTATGATAGGACGGGTGCTCCTAGTTGATGACGAAGCACATATTACAAGAAATTTGGAGAAAGTTATTCCCTGGGAAATGCTTGGACTGGTCGTTGCTGGTGTTGCCAAAAATGGTGTAGAAGCACTTCAAATTATGGAGCAAGATTCGATTAATTTACTTCTATGCGATATAAGGATGCCAGTAATGGATGGACTTGAGCTCGTAAGACAAATACGAGAAAGAGATATACCTTGTGATATCATCATGTTATCAGGTTATCAGGATTTTACTTATACTAGGGCTGCTATTCAGTATGGTGTTAATGACTATGTATTAAAGCCTATACCTTATGATGAATTGACAGGTGTTATTGCTCGAATTATGTCTTTTCAACGGAATAAACAAAAGCAACTTTTTGAAGAACAGCAAAAGCTGGGACGAATGATTGATCTTGCCAGTGAAAAGATACTTTACGATATTATAATGGACTACACTGATTTTTCAGGAAGTGAATGGCTCTTTACCGGCGACGAACAGAAGCTCAAATTGCAGCAATATGTGATGATTGTACTTGATCTTGACGTAAGCTCCGAGAAAACGAAAGACTGGCGAGATTGGTCTGATAAAGAGCGGAAACTGTGGAATTTCGCAGTTTGTAATGTGCTACGTGAAAAACTTCAATCGAATGGACTTCACCATGCAGTTATTCAAACAAGAGATGGCGAATGGTGTGTCTTGATAGAGACGGATAAATCCGTTATATTCAATAATGAATTGATACAAAGCTGGGCGGAAATGCTCTTAACCGCAGTTAAGAACCATGTTAAGTTATCTTTGAACGCGGGCATCTATCGTAAGTATGTTGGGGTAAATGATCTCTCAGAAGCGTTCAAGTTAGTACAACGGGGAATGCAACTAACCCCTGCACATGATTCAATCTCTTTCTATCCATCGGATCAGCAAAGATCTACTAGCGCGGATCAAGCCTTCTGGATTACTGCAGAAAAGATGATCAGTGCGGTCAAACGGGGAGATAGCTTCGCAGTTGAGTATGAAGTGGAGAGCATCTCTCAACAATTACAACATTTGAATGAACTTAATAGTTCCAGAGTCAAACCTCTTCTTCATTTTTTTGTCCTTCATCTAATGAGAGAGATGAAGGAGATGGCGCTCTTCTCAAGGGAGCAGGAGGAATTGTTGTGGCGCAGGCTAGATAGACGATTCGGCATTAAAGAATTACTTGTTTTCATTCAACAAGTAACAAATGCCGTTTCAGAACGATCGATTGATAAGAAGAAGCAATCTGAAAACTCTATGGCAGAAGCTAAGTTGTTTTTGGACCGCAACCTTTATCGAGATTTGAGCGTTGAAGAAGCAGCCACACATGTAGGGCTAAGCACATCCTATTTTAGTTTATTGTTTAAACAAACTTATGGGGAAACGTTTATTGAATACGTCACTCGTCAACGAATGGAAAAGGCGAAGAGTATGCTGGCGGAATCTCAAAAGAGTGTTGCACAAATAGCAAAAGAGGTTGGTTATGCGGAACGTCGTTATTTCACGAAAGTATTTATGAAGTATACAGGCGATAATCCAACTGACTACCGTAGTAAATTCCAAGTTCGGGAGCTTAATACAAACGAAAGTGGAGAAGAAAGTAGATAATACGACAATTCATGAGAGGGTGTAGTGTAATGGTTCGCAATGGTGAGTGGAGAAACTGGAGTTTGAAAGAAAAGATTGGCCAATTATTCGTATTTGGATTTAATGGATATGAGCCGACTGAACAAATTAAAGAACTAATTAATTCTTATGGTATCGGCGGAACAATCTACTTCACACGTAACGTTAAGGACGCGAAACAAGTACATAGTCTGTCTGTAGAGTTACAGCAATTGACGAAAAAAGCTGGCAGACCACCAATGTTTATTGCGATTGACCAAGAAGGCGGCATGGTAGCAAGATTAGTTGACGGTGTTACTCTTATGCCGGGCAATATGGCTCTTGGAGCTACTGGTGTTTCAGAATCCGCACAAGAAACGGCGCGTATCTGTGGTGAAGAACTGCGTTCATTAGGTATTACAATGAACTATGCTCCATGTATCGACGTTAACAATAACCCTGACAATCCTGTTATAAATGTACGTTCTTATAGCGATCGTTCTGATATCGTATCTGATCTGGGAGCAGCTGCTGTGATTGGTTACCAATCCGCTCGTGTGGCAGCTACAGTTAAGCATTTCCCAGGCCATGGCGACACTTCAGTAGACTCTCACCATGCATTGCCAGTATTGCCACATAGTCGTGAACGTCTCGATGCGATTGAACTATTACCATTCCGCGCGGCAATTGAAGCGGGCACGGATTGTATCATGACAGCACATGTTTGCTTGCCAGCACTTGACCCAACTGGTGTACCTTCAACATTGTCTGAACCTGTTCTAACGGGACTACTTCGTAAAGAACTAGGCTATGATGGTATTATTGTTACAGATTGTTTGGAAATGAGTGCAATTGATGAGCATTATGGACCAGGTCAAGGATCTATCCAAGCTCTAAGAGCTGGAGCGGACATGGTACTTGTAAGCCATAGAATTGATAAGCAAATTGCTGCGCTAGAAGCTGTAGCTGATGCAGTTGAAAGTGGAGCATTGTCCGAAGCTCGTATTGATGAAGCATTAGGGCGTGTTTTACGTTTGAAAGAGAAGCTTCAGCTTGAAGAAGAGATTGCACCTTGGGAGCAAGTACAAGATGAAATCGGCACAGCAAGAAATAAAGCAATTGCTGTTAAATGGAGCGAAGCTTCAGTAACACTTGTGAAAAACGAAGGTAAATCATTGCCACTTAAACGTGATGTGCAGACGCTAGTACTATGGCCAGATATCGTTCCAGTATCTGTAGCTGATGAAATGTTATCAAGCGACGGTACGCTTGGTGATTTCTTAACACAGTACGGTGCAACAGTAGTTGAACGTAAGATGAACAGCGAGAAACCTTTAGAAGGTATCGAAGGGTTTCAGCAAGTTGTTGTTGTAACGTATGATGCTTCCAAACATCCTTTGGAAAGAGATATCGCACGTGAAGCTGTAAAACTTGCTGGAGACCGTGTTGTAGCTGTCTCAGTTCGTAATCCACTCGATCTATTGTTGTACCCTGACGTTAAAACGTACGTTGCTGTCTATGAGTGCAGACCACTTGCATTATCTTCAGCTGCGAAGGTGTTGCTTGGTGATTTAAAACCAGTTGGAACACTTCCACTTGAAATTTCACCTGCATATCCATTTGGTTGGAGTGCTTCTCTGAACTAATACATGTCATCCATACTAGAACTTATACGATAATAAATTTAAAATCCTCTCTATCCGCTGTGGATAGAGAGGATTTTTTTTGTAGTAATACATGATTAGAGGAAAGTATCATTATAAAGTCCGCTATAAGCTATCTTACAAAGTGGTCATAAGTAAGATCGTGAAGAATATAAGCAAGGAAAAAGATAACGCAAGGATTTTCATAATGATGTTGAATATGAACAAGCTGTTTATAGTATTTATCTCCATAATGCGGATTGTTCCGCATCTCAAGATTGCTCTTAATGAGTGCGTCTATCTTATCACCAATATCGACTAGTTGTCCTTCATACGTTGCATCTTTGGAATGAACGAGAAAATCCATCATTTCTTCATGAAAGAAGTCAGGGAGCTTAAGGACCATCTCTCTCGCCACTTGTTGCTCATATTGTTCAAAAGCTTCGCGGATGATGGGGGACGACTTCTTAATTGGCGAAGCGACATCTCCGCTTACCCCTTCAACGATGTCATGCATCGTTGACTTGCCGAGAAGTCGGTATAGATCAATATTTTTTTTACCAAATCGTTCTTTCTCCAATAGCCCGTTAAAGAGGGAGATTGCAGCTACACGAAAGGAATGTGTAGCATCATTATCAGGAATGAGATTGAAGCTGCCGCCCCATCGTTCAATAAGGTCTAAATTCAGTATGTGATCAAGAAATTGTTTCACACCATCGTCGTTTCCTAGTGCGTGAAGTATCCACTTGATGGACTGACAGGGGGAATGCGCAAGCTGATGATGAAATTGCTCGTATTTACTACCGAAATAGGGGTTCGAATCAAGCTCGTATTCTCGTTTACAAAACAACATGGCATCGAATGAATCAATTTCGCGTACGAGTTGACCGATATAAGTGTCATCTTCCGCATCTACAATGTAATCATAGAAATGTGGCTGCAACGATTTTGACAAATAAGACACAATTTCTTTACTAACTTCACTCTCAAGCTTTTGTATATGTTCTGCAACATGAGCATCTTTTTTTGTGACGTATTTAATGGAGCCTGTTACCGTTTCGTTCAAATCGTGGAGTAGTGCTCTAGCGACAATAGATAGCTTATCGAGGACGTTTCCGTAAACTTTCTCTTCAATAATTCCGATGAGAATAGCAATTGACGCACAGCGAAAGCTATGGCTAGCGGCATTGTCCTTGTACCTTGGCGAATATTCTTTCCACCTTGAAACATATTGCATAGCTATGATCGTATTAGTAAATTGACTGTTTTTCATTATGCACCACCTATTCTCTTTTGTAGGAAGTGTTCTACCAAGACTGTGTCTATGCTATTATAAGGCTTATCAAAGATTGCGACTAGATGATATGAATGAGGGATCAGTGTGCGTAGGCTCGGACTAGCATTTAACTCATATTTTGAAAAGTGGATGTTTCTTATTATTCCCGGATCACTCGTACTTGGATTTATATTTGCAGCTTCTCTGAAGCCAATGATTCATGCTGTACCTTATATGTTTGCATTCGTCACTCTTACGATGGCAATAGGTTGCGGACTCGGTGAGCTAAAGGTAGTAATGAAGAAGCCGCGTATTATGGGACTTACATTCATTTTGGCACATATCATCTCACCATTAGTTGCGTATGGGGTAGGTGCAGCTATATTTGGAATGGATTCGCCATATGTTATTGGGTTAGTACTGTTTACGATTATACCGCTAGGCATATCTACGGTATTATGGGTGAGTATGTCAGGAGGGAACGTTCCTCTTGTGCTTGCGATGGTTGTACTGGATTCTATGCTTAGTCCGCTAGTTGTACCTGCTGTTATTCAACTGTTTTTTAAATCGGCAATAGAGGTTAAGGTGGGACCGCTCATGCTTGATTTGACGATTTTGATCGTCTTGCCAACGATTATAGGCGTAGCCTTGAACGAATGGTCAAAGGGGAAAATTCAGGATCAGGTTAAGCCATATACAGCCCCGATTTCTAAACTATGTTTTGTAGGTGTTGTGTCGCTGAATGCTTCAGCAATCGCACCTTTTGTTGATCAACTAAAACAAGATATGTACATTTTGGTGCCAGTTGTCATTGTATTAGTAGGTTTATGTTATGCACTTGGATTTGTTGGTACAGTTGGTTATCGGGATAGGCAGCTGCAAATTACAGTTTCCTACGCTACTGGAATGCGAAACATTTCACTCGGAATTGTACTTGCACTAACGTATTTCAGTCCACTTGCAGCAGTACCAGTGGTGTTATCGATATTAATTCAACAACCGTTAGCTACTGTCCATCATTACGTTTTACAAAAACTTAACAAAGAGAAAAGTAGCGGAACTGGGCAGACACATGTAACATAAACGTAGTAAAACAACAAATAATAATCGAAGGCTGACAACAGCCGTCGAATCTAAATAGCAGTTATCGGTTAAGGAGTGAAACAGATTGAATAGCTTTCGAACGAGATTAACATTTATTATGATTGCAATGGTAGCCTTTTCTGTATTGGCAGCGGGAATATTAATGATAGGCACTTTTAAAAATAATCATATTAATGCATTAGAAGATAATATGGTTCGTGAAATGAGGCTTATTGCAGCAAAGACCGAGTGGCGGTCCGGTAACGTCGAAGAAATGATTGATTATTATACGAACGAGGCTAAAGAGCTTAAACAGTACACAGAAGCTCGTGTAACGTTTATTCGCAGTGACGGGATAGTAATTGGTGACTCCGATTATAATGCCCGAGAGATGGATAATCATCTAGAACGAGAAGAAGTACAAGCAGCTTACACAACGGGTATCGGTAGAACTGTTAGACCTAGTGAGACGATGGATCAGAGTATGATTTATGTCGCTATTCCAGTACAAATAGACACTGCTACAACTCCTTATATTATACGAATGGCGAAAAGTTTGGACGAGGTGGATCAAAGCATAGGTAAATTGACTATGGTAATGATCGGTGGCCTGATCTTTTTATTTATTTTCGCTGCTCTAGTTAGTTATCGTATTGCCCTTGGACTAACTAGACCGCTTGATCAAATTACAAAAGTAGCAAAACGAATTAAAAATATGGACTATCAAGCTCGTGTTAAAGTGACGAAACAAAATGAAATTGGCGAGCTTGGAACTGCTATTAATGCAATGGCAGACAGTCTGCAAGTCCAGATGACCCAAATTAAACAAAATGAAAGTCAGCTAGAGAGCGTTCTGGCAAATATGATCAATGGTATCGTAATGATTGATGCGCAAGGACAAATATTGCTTATGAACCGAAGAGCAGAGGAAGTGCTTGGTTTCTCAGCGCGTGAGCTAGTAGGAAGACATTTTGTCGAGGCAAAGCAGCAATATGAGCTCGCGCAAATCATTCAGGAATCACTTGATACAAGAAGACATATTAGGGAAGAAATTACGTTTTATTTCCCAGAGGAGCGATTGCTTGAGCTCAATCTAGTGCCAATCAGCCAAAGTGGTCCAGGTGCATTCGGTGGTGTGCTTCTTGTGCTGCAAGACGTGTCCGCAATACGTAGACTAGAACGAATGAGAAGTGAGTTTGTCGCTAACGTCTCACATGAACTTAAGACACCAATCACAGCAGTAAAAGGTTTTGCAGAGACTTTGCTCGGCGGGGCTGTTAAAGATGAAGAAACGACGAGATCATTCCTGCAAATTATTTATGATGAAAGCGAACGATTAAACCGTTTGATCGGAGATATATTGGAGCTGTCGAAGATTGAATCTCGCCGTGTACCGCTCATATTCTCACCTGTGGAGCTTGATACGTTTATAGCGAATACGTTCAGACTACTTGAATCAGAAGCAAAGCTGAAGGGAATCCAGTTAGATAAAAATATTGAAGCAGGTCTGTTCGTTGAAGCAGATGAAGATCGTTTGCGCCAAATTATGATGAACTTATTGTCGAACGGTATTAATTATACGCCAGAGGGTGGTCGTGTATCTGTCACGGTAGATGCGTCGGATATGGACCACATCCGAATCCAAATAAAAGATACGGGTATTGGAATTCCAAGAAAAGATTTACCTCGTATATTTGAACGATTCTATCGTGTGGACAAAGCTCGTTCACGCAGTTCAGGCGGGACAGGGCTTGGTTTATCCATTGTGAAACATTTAGTAGAGCTGCACAAAGGAACGATTTCTGTAGATAGCACATCGGGTGCAGGTACTACCTTCATCATAGAACTGCCAATCATTCAATAAAAAGGGTTACCATTAATTAAGTAAACCATGATACACTAAATGAATTAATGATATGAAAATGCAGGGTGGAGTAGCAGTATGCTTCCTTCTGCCTAGTTTTGGAGGTCAATATGTCGCATAAAGTGCTAGTAATAGAAGACGAACCGACGTTAGCGAGATTGTTGTCCTATAATTTAAAGCAAGAAGGTTATGAGACGACTGTGATCGATCATGGTGGGGAAGGGTTGCAAACGGCAATTCAAGGAAACTTTGATTTGATCATACTGGATATTATGTTACCGGGTTTAAACGGATTTGAGGTGCTTAATCGCCTTCGCCAAAATAGAGTTCGAACACCTGTCATTATTTTGACCGCTCGAAATGCGGAGGAAGAAGTTGTGCAAGGTCTTAAGCATGGTGCTGATGATTACATTACGAAGCCATTTGGTGTTGCTGAGCTACTCGCACGCGTTTCTGCCGTTCTTAGACGTACACAGCAAGAAGAAGCTGCTCCTGTTCTTACGAACGAAAAGGTTATAACTATTGGAGAATTGAGCATCTATCCAGAAAAATATGAAGTTATCGTGGGTGGAGATGCCATTCAGCTAAGACCGAAAGAATTTGAAGTATTACTCTATCTCGTTCAGCGACCTGGGATGGTCATTACACGCGACGATTTAATGAACGTTGTTTGGGGTTTTGATTATATCGGAGGACAGCGAACGGTTGACGTTCATGTTAGCTCATTACGTAAGAAGCTGGAGCTTGGCCAGCAATCGGTACAGATCGAATCAATCCGTGGTGTAGGTTATAAAGTTGTCATGCCAAAAAAACTCGCAAACCCTAAAGCTTAGGGATGCGAGTTTTTTTATTGCCAAGTAATAATATACGTACTAAGTCTTTTGCCACATGAGCATTTTCCGCTGGAATTGTTTCGGCGAGCAATCATTATATTTTTTGAACATTTTGTAGAAATGAGCCATATTAGGCATTCCAATTCTTTCACCAACTTCAGATATGCTCAAATCTTTTGTTAACAACATCCGTTCGGCCGACTTTACTTTACGATAGTTTACATATTCTGTGAAGGATAGGCCAATCGTTTTTTTGAAAAATTTAACGAAATAGTAATAGCTCATGTTGGCGATTTTACAAACGACCTCAACACTAATACGTTCTGTCAAATGATTTTCTATATAATCCAAAACGGGCTTGAGCCTAGCTTTATCGAAGTTGTCTTGCTCAATGAGCACTTTACGGGTGTCACCCCGAAGAAGGTGTAACATAATTTGTTTGATTAGAATGCTAACTGCGAGCTCATATCCCGTTTGCTTGAGACTAGCTTCTTTTAAAATTTGCTCAATACAAGAAGCAGTTTGTGATTTAATAAATTTGTTTTCTTCGAAAATGTAGTTTGCTTGGCTTAATGGAACATGTGTTTCAGAGAAATATCGCATATAAGGGATTGAGCTATGATCAAAAAACTGCTCTAAATCGAATTGCAACACGATATAGTCAAGGTGATTCGTACTACGATCACGATGAAGCTCTGATGCTCCGAGCAAAAATAGGTCACCAGCTCCGAGATGATACGTCTCTTCTGCTAGATAAACATCCAAATTACCTTCCAATATAAGAAGAAACTCTAATTGCTTGTGAAAATGCCAATTCGTAAATGCAGGACTATGCCTTATCGTTCGGAAGATCCTCAGTGATAAAAGTGGATTTTCGTAAGCGACCTTCTCATTGAATGCTTCCACTGTTCCAGCCTCCCTCAGCGTCCCGATCTGCGAATAATCTGGTTGATAACTTCTGAGAAGACAAGTCCAATCGCAATTGCACCTGAAATCATAAATGCTTTGACAGCTAACTGAACAGCTGTATCATATTGATCCTCAACGACATGTCGCATCGCATCATATGCAATACCACCAGGAACTAATGGAATTATGCCCGATACACTAAAGACGATAATCGGAGTTTTATTGAGTTTGGAATACAGCTGACTAATTATTGTCACGAAAAAGGATGCAACAAGTGTAGCTGGAATAGTATCAATACCTATTTGAGTTCCAATAATATAGACACCCCAGCCTATCATACCGACTGTACCGCAATGAAGAAGCAGTTTTTTTGGAACATTGAATATAAATGAGAACGCGGCGGACGAAATAAAACTAGTTATTAATTGAGCTAATAAGTACATGAGCAGTTATGCTCCTTCCGCGGAATCTAATAAAAGGCCAGAACTGTCGCAATGCCGGCTCCAATTGCAAATGCAGTCAAGAAGGCTTCAGCACCTTTGGACAGTCCCGATACAAGATGTCCTGCCATTAGATCGCGAACGGCGTTCGTAATATGCAAGCCAGGAACAAGTGGCATAACTGATCCGATTATAATTTTATCTAGATCTTGCCCGAGTCCCAAAGAAACGGCTAATACAGCAAGAATGCCAACCATGATAGATGTTAAAAACTCAGCAAAAAATTTAATCGGAACAAAATAATGCGCGATAAGGAAAAATAAATAGGCAAATCCCCCAATAAAAGCCGCTGGTAAAAAATCAGCCCAAGTCCCTTGAAACATAATGACGAAACATCCGCAGGCAATGACCGCAGCAATTACCTTTTGTGTATTGGAATAATCGTAGGAAGTGACATCTAGTTGTTGTAGCAATCGATGTGCTTCTTCTGCTTCAAGATCTCCATTGCAAATTCGCCTTGATATATCGTTAACAAGCGACACTTTAAGCAAATTAGTAGATCTGTCCGAAATACGAATTAATCTCGTAATTTGCGTATGGCCGTCAATGGCGAATATGAGCCC
The DNA here is from genome assembly GCF_016019935.1 of Paenibacillus sp. GSMTC-2017. Taxonomy (GTDB): domain Bacteria; phylum Bacillota; class Bacilli; order Paenibacillales; family Paenibacillaceae; genus Pristimantibacillus. The sequence goes on along the minus strand of NZ_JAECMT010000002.1, from coordinate 959,957 downwards.
TGTTGGCGTAACGAAGCTTTGGGAGCTGGGTATCCCGTAGGCTGACGCAATACGTGCCATTGTATCTTCGACACGATAAGTTTCTCCGCCATTTTGCAAAATAATTTTCCCTGCGAGCAGACAGATTTGCGTAATAAGATGGGTTTGCTCCTGGTTATGAATGGTCATCACGTTCCTCTTAAGTAGTACTGCTTGTTGCTTTTACTTGCTCATCGAATTCTTTGCGGATTCGAGCAAGAAGTTCGGAGTCCGAGAAGACATCGTACGCGGTAGTAGCTAACATTTTAGCTCCGAACACCATTCGATCAAGTGCTCTTTCTGTCATAGCCGCATCACGGAATGCTTCCGTATGAAGCATGAACCGCTCCTCGACGATTTTAACGTACGGATGAATAGCAGGACAACGAACAGATACATTGCCTAGATCGAGTGACCCGTTATCTTTTCCTGACTCAATTTCCTCTGGTGAAACGCCCGCTTCTATTAGATTGAGATTAAATTGGTTTGATAAGGCTTCATTCGTCACAAGTTCATCATACGAAAATTCATAGTTGCTCGTTTGCAATGTACAGCCTGTAGCAAGAGCAGCAGCTTCCGCACATTTCATCACTTTTGCTACTAGCTCGTTTGTATAGACCCGTGAAGCAGATCGGACGTAAAATTTAGCTGACGCGTAATCTGGAATAATGTTGGGTGCTACGCCGCCGTTGTCGATGATGCCATGGATGCGTGTATCGCTTTTTGTTTGTTGACGAAGTGCATTAATACTATTAAATAAAGAGATAACTGCGTCAAGTGCATTAACACCTTCATGTGGACTTGCAGCAGCATGTGCAGGTACACCACTATATTCAAATTGAATAGCATCAAGTGCAAGCGACTTGCCTGATCTCTCATAAGAGTGGTAAGGATGTGCCATAAGAACGAAATCGCAATCGTCGAAAAGACCAGCTTCGGACATTGGAACTTTGGCACCTTTTGTTTCTTCTGCTGGAGTACCATATACACGAATGATACCGCCATGATCGCCAAGAGCGGCCTTCAGTCCAACAGCTGCCATAGCGCTCATTGAGCAGATTAGATGATGACCACATGCGTGGCCTAAGTCAGGTAAAGCATCATATTCACAAAGGAAGCCAACAGTAGGTCCGGGCTTACCTGTATCATGAACAGCAATAAAAGAGGTTGCTATGCCAAGAACGCCCCGTTCAACATGAAATCCTTGTTTCTCAAGTTCCTCGCATAACAAACCAGAAGCAAATACTTCCTCATGACCAAGCTCTGGCCTGTTACCAATTGCAAGTGATATGTTGCGGAACGTACCCGCATGTTGATCTATCGATTCCAATACGGTTTGTTTGTTTAACATAATTCCATCCTCCATCGTATCTTTCCTAGTTGTTTCTTCTTATTTAAATAGGTTCGCTTAGACGCTTCTAACTCTAGTCTATTGCGAAATCTATTATAGCATATTCGACACCTTAAACATTTAACATTGCGATAACAAAATACGAATACACGATTAACAAACGATTAGTAGTATAGAACTTGTAAGCGAGACAGAGAACATCCTAATCGGGGAGTGGTAGAGTTGATTAAAAATAAAAACGTTAAAGGTATTCTTACATTAGTAATGGCAGCAATGTTGGTGTTTACAACAGCATGTGGCAACAGTGGTAATGGAGCTACAACCGGCAATACGGCAACGACGAAACCATCCGAACAATCGGTTAAACTATCTGGCGAAATTAAAGTAGACGGCTCAAGTACGGTATTCCCATTAACAGAAGCAGCTGCTGAGGAGTTCAGAGCTGAACAGCCAGATGTACGTGTTCCTGTCGGAGTATCTGGTACAGGTGGTGGCTTTAAACAATTTTGCGCAGGCGAATTAGCGATAGCAAATGCTTCCCGTCCGATTAAAGAAGAGGAAGCTGCTAAATGTAAAGCAAACGGAATTGAATTTAAAGAACTTTCAGTAGCATATGACGGTTTAACAGTTGTCGTAAGCAAAGAAAATGACTTTATCGACCATCTTACAGTAGACGAATTAAATGCTATTTTCAAAACAGGCAGCACAGTGAAAACGTGGAAAGACGTTCGTGCTTCATGGCCTGCAGAGCCGATTGTGATGTTCTCACCTGGTGCAGATTCTGGTACGTATGATTACTTTAATGAAGCTATTCTTCATAAAGAAGGCATTCGCAATGATACCGATACTATCACATTCAGCGAAGATGACAATACGCTTGTGCTAGGAATATCTGGTAGCAAGTATGGAATTGGGTACTTCGGCTTCGCTTATTATGAAGAGAATCAAGATAAATTGAAAGTTGTTCCAGTTGATGGTGGTAGCGGCCCTATTTCACCGACCTACGACACGATCAAAGACAGCTCTTATTCACCACTGTCCCGTCCACTTTACGTCTACGTAAGTAGCAAGGATCTAGAGCGTCCAGAAGTGAAAGAATTTATGAGCTTCTATATCAACAACATTGGTTCAATGGCAGGCGAAGTTGGATATGTATCGCTTCCAGACGACAAATATAAAGAAGAAGCAGCGAAACTTCAATAAAAAGAACGATAGCAAGTCAGTGGATGAGAATGATGTGATGTCTCGTGGGACATCACATTTTTCTCGCCAAATATGTTAACCAATTGTAAATGTTAAGGAGGGTCGCTATATGCCGCGTAATGATCTATCAACAAATGATACAGCGCAAACGATGCCGCGAGCGGTCAATCCGTTCAAGAACACGAGAGTCAGCATGATGAATAAGATTATGCCAGTGTTGCTATTCCTTTGTGCAATTGTATCTGTTCTAACTACGATAGGAATCGTCGTCACACTTGCAACTGAAACGTATCAATTTTTTAAGACGATACCGGTAATGGATTTCTTATTTGGAACGAAGTGGTCACCGCTTATTCCACCAACGAGTTATGGTATATTGCCTCTTCTTGGAGGGACATTGCTCATTACAGTTATTGCATGTTTAGTAGCAGTTCCAATCGGCCTTGCGAGCGCAATCTATTTGTCCGAATATGCACCGAAGTCCGTACGGAAAGTAGTAAAGCCAATATTAGAAGTACTTGCAGGTGTTCCAACTATCGTGTATGGCTATTTTGCCCTTAGTATCGTGACACCAATCATTCAAACGATATTTAGCAGCGCGGGCATTTTCAATGCACTTAGTGCAGGTATCGTAGTTGGTATTATGATCATTCCGATGGTATGTTCACTTAGCGAAGATGCAATGTCGGCCGTACCTAGATCACTTCGAGATGGTGCTTATGCGCTAGGTGCGACTAGGTTTGAAGTAGCACTAAAAATTGTTGTTCCAGCGGCATTCTCAGGTATTGTAGCATCTGCAGTTCTAGCTTTCTCTCGAGCAATTGGTGAGACGATGATTGTTACGTTAGCAGCAGGTTCGACTCCGAACTTAACAGCTAATCCGCTCGAAAGTATTCAAACGATGACTGCTTATATCGTTCAAGTAAGTCTTGGAGATACACCACATGGCTCCATTGAGTACGGATCTATCTTTGCAGTCGGAATGACTTTGTTCGTCATTACGTTCCTGCTTAATATTCTTGCCCAATATATTGCTAGACGTTTTAGGGAGGAATACTAGGATGAATATTTTTCAAGACGCAAATCGTGGTCAAATTGCGGGTCGCAGACGGATAGACTTTACATTGCATATTTTGTTTGTATTAGCTACTTCCGTTGGTGTTGTTGCACTAAGTGCACTAATAATTGACATCATAATAGATGGCATCGCTAGACTTCAGCCAAGTTTATTCACGGAGTTCCCATCACGTAGAGCATCAGCCGCGGGTATGAAATCTGCTATAGTCGGTACAATCTACATGCTTCTTCTAATGGCTCCTATATCATTTATATTCGGAGTTGGAGCAGCGATCTATTTGGAAGAGTATGCAAAAAAGGGTCGGTTTACTCGCCTTATACAGCTTAATATCAGTACACTAGCAGGCGTTCCATCGATCGTTTACGGCATTTTGGGATTAACATTATTCGTTAGATTGTTAGCTCTTGAAAAAAGCTTAATAGCTGGTGCATTGACGATGACACTGCTTGTTCTTCCAATCATTATCGTTTCTGCTCAAGAAGCGATCAGAGCGGTACCAAAGTCAAGAAGAGACGCTTCATTTGCACTCGGCGCAACGAAGTGGCAGACCGTTTCTAGATCAGTATTACCTTCCGCAATTTCAGGCATATTGACGGGCGTCATACTCGCTATGTCACGTGCTATTGGAGAAACAGCACCACTTGTTATGATCGGCGCTTTAACGTATGTAGCCTTTTTGCCAGATGGACTAACGGATTCTTTCACAGTAATGCCTATACAAATATACAACTGGTTGTCGAAACCGCAACTAGAATTTAAAGAGCTTGCTGCAAGCGGCATTATCGTATTGCTTGTGCTACTACTACTAATGAATTTCTCAGCTATTCTTCTACGAAACAAATATCAAAAAAATGTGTAGTCCAGACGATGGAGGGAACGATATGCAACCATTTATTAATATTAAAGACCTGAATTTATTTTACGGAACGTTCCATGCGCTGAAGGATGTCACGTTAACGATACCAGAGAAAGCAATTACAGCTTTCATCGGACCATCTGGTTGTGGGAAGTCCACATTGCTTCGTACATTAAACCGAATGAACGATATGATTCCAGGCACACGTATTGAAGGTAGCTTATCGATCAGCGGTACGGATATTTATTCGAATGAAGTGGATGTAGAGACGTTGCGTAAAAAGGTCGGCATGGTGTTCCAGCAGCCTAATCCTTTCCCGAAATCTATCTACGACAATGTGGCTTATGGCCCAAGACTTCATGGTATTACAAACAAAAAGGAACTAGATGAAATTGTAGAAACGAGCTTGAAATCAGCTGCACTTTGGAACGAGGTAAAAGATCACTTGAAACGTTCCGCATTCAGTATTTCTGGTGGTCAACAACAACGACTTTGTATCGCTCGCGCACTTGCAGTGGGCCCAGATATATTGCTGATGGATGAAGCAACATCTGCCCTTGATCCAATTTCTACGTTGAAGATTGAAGAACTAGCTCAAGAGCTTAAAGACCGCTACACAATCGTGATGGTTACTCATAACATGCATCAAGCAGCCCGCGTATCGAACCAGACGGTATTTTTCTTAAATGGTGAAGTCGTTGAATATTCCGAAACAGAGAAGTTGTTCTCTAACCCAACAGACCAGCGCACAGAGGATTATATTAGCGGCCGTTTCGGATAATTCGATAACTTCGGATTAATTGGCTTGCATAGTAGCATAAGTTCAACTAAATGGGGGGCATTTTAGATGATGACGAAACGGAAAGAATTCGATCATGGCTTGGAGCAACTTCATAATCTTCTTGTAGAAATGGGTAATTTCGTAGAACATGCACTTGTTGAAGCGATGGCTGCTTTAAAGGATGTAGATGTAAATAAGGCACGTATTATTATTGAAGAAGATCCGAAGTTAAACGGCATGGAAGAAAAAATTATGGAGCTGGGCGCAAGACTAATTGCAACGCAGCAGCCAGTCGCCAAAGATTTGCGCAGAATTTTATCTGCATTCCGTATCGCAAGTGATTTGGAGAGAATGGGCGATCAGTCGGTTGATATTGCTAAGGTCGTGCTGAGACTTGAAGGCCAGTCACTAATTAAGCCGCTAATTGACTTGCCGCGGATGGCAGAGATTATTCAGACGATGACGTATGAATCGATTCAGTCCTTTATCCATGAAAATGTTGACTTGGCCTACAAGATGGCTAAAGATGATGATCAGGTAGATGCCCTTTACGGTCAAATTACTCGTGAACTAATGATGCTAATGATGGAAAATCCACGCAATATCGCACAAGCTCAACTGCTAAGTTTTGTGGGACGTTACTTGGAACGTTTCGGTGATCATGCAACGAATATTGGTGAAAGCGTCGTATACCTTGTTACTGGCAGCAGACCAGATCTAAATGCTTAAACGAACAATGGGCTTTTCCCGCATCTGACGTTAGTTCAGATGGTTGGGGAAAGCCCATTTTGTGGTATGATAAGAGATAGTATTGTACTCAAGTGAGGTGCTAATGAATTCTATGGATAAATGGATGTTAATCGACGGAAATAGTATAGCGTACAGGGCGTTTTTTGCAATGCCGCCACTGACGAATTCAAAAGGGCAACATACAAACGCGATATTTGGTTTTACGACGATGCTATTAAAGCTACTCGAAGAACATAAACCAACACATGTGCTTGTTGCATTTGACGCAGGCAAAATTACGTTTAGACATGAGGGATATAGTGAATATAAAGGCGGCAGACAAAAGACACCGCCAGAATTGTCTGAGCAGTTCCCAGTATTAAAAGAGCTGATTACATCGTTTGGCATCGCACAGTTCGAGTTGTCGGGTTATGAGGCAGACGATATTATTGGAACACTTACGAAGCAAGCAGATGAAAAAGGCGTGAAGACGATCGTCGTAACGGGCGATAAAGATATGTTGCAGCTTTCATCAGAAGGCGTTACAGTGGCTGTTACTCGTAAAGGTGTAAGTGAAGTAGATCTCTATACTCCGGAGTCGATTCAAGAAAAATACGGGCTTGTACCGCTGCAAATTATTGATCTTAAAGGCCTTATGGGAGATACATCGGATAACATTCCGGGTGTGCCTGGTATAGGTGAAAAGACAGGTCTTAAACTACTTCATGAATATAGCTCTGTGGAGAATGTGTTAGATAATTTGGACAAGCTGAAGGGCAAGATGAAAGAAAATCTAGAAAATCATCGCGATGATGCTGTCATGAGTAAGAAGCTAGCTACGATTTTCCGTGAAGTACCTTTGGAGCGGGACACAGAGGAGCTTCGCTATAATGGCTTTGATAACGAGAAGCTTGGGGAAGCGTTCAGCAAGCTAGAATTTAAGTCGTTGATGGAGAGACTGGGTTTAAGTGCTGAAGCGAGCGGAGCTACAGAAACGGAAGCTAAAGCAGCCGCTGCTGAACTTGAGATTACAGTCATTGATGCAGAGAGTGACGCCCAGTTAGTTGAAGCGTTAGTAAATAAGTTAGAGTCCTCAGACAAGCATGGCCTATACATAGAAGCAATCGGAGAAAATCCGCATCATGCAGAGCTTATCGGATTATCGATTGCAGTTGAAGATAAAGTGTATGTACTGCCATATGAAGCAGTCCAAGCACCACTTGCTGAGAAGCTGAGAATTTGGCTTGCAGCAGAAGACAAACCGAAATATGGCTTCGATCTGCACAAAGCTGAACTAGCATTACGATGGTCAGGAATTACTCTCGGAGGATCGGCTATTGATGTTCAGCTTGGAGCATATTTACTTGATCCGACTGAGAGTGCATTGTCACTAAGTGCTATCTATGATCGCAATGGCTTATATGGATTGCCGTCGGATGAATCCGTATATGGCAAAGGTGCCAAGTTCAAAGTGCCGGACAACGATGTGCTGTATCGTCATCTAGCATTAAAAGGCGATGCAGTTAGACAATTGCTTCCGATCATTACAGAGAAACTTTCTGAGACGGGAATGGATAAGCTTTATTTTGAGCTGGAGCAGCCGCTTTCTCGTGTACTTGCAGGGATGGAACATCAAGGGATTCTCGTAAGGAATGAGGAGCTTGAGACGCTTGGGAAAAGTCTCGAATCTCAACTAACCGTTATTATGAGCGAAATTCATACGCTTGCGGGGCAAGAGTTCAACATTGGTTCTCCGAAGCAGCTAGGTGAAATATTGTTCGAGAAGCTTGGACTGCCAGCTAAGAAAAAGACGAAAACCGGTTATTCGACGGATGCTGAGGTACTTGAGGAGCTTGCACCTTACCACGACATCATCCCGCTTATTCTTCACTTCCGTCAACTGTCCAAACTTCAATCTACTTATGTAGAAGGTTTGCTCAAGGAGATACGTAAGGAAACGGGTAAAATTCACACTTATTATCGCCAAACGATAGCTGCAACAGGCAGACTTAGCAGCCAGTTCCCGAACTTGCAAAACATTCCGATTCGTTTGGAAGAAGGAAGACAAATTCGTAAGGCGTTTGTTCCATCTGAGCCAGGCTGGTCGATATTAGCAGCTGACTATTCGCAGATCGAGCTTCGTGTACTAGCTCATATTTCAGGTGACGAGAACTTGAAGGAAGCGTTCATTAACGATATGGACATTCATACGAAAACAGCGATGGACGTATTTGGTGTTACTGCTGATCAAGTGGACAGCAACATGAGACGTTCCGCTAAAGCGGTTAACTTCGGAATCGTGTATGGTATCAGTGATTTCGGTCTTTCACAAAATCTTGGTATCACACGTAAAGAGGCAGCACAATTTATCGAGCAATATTTCAATGTATTCAAAGGCGTCCGCAAGTACATGGACGATATTGTAGCCCAAGCGAAGAGTGACGGCTACGTTACGACTTTGCTAGATCGTCGTCGTTACTTGCCTGAGATTAAAGCATCAAACTTTAATCTTCGTTCATTTGCGGAACGTACAGCTATGAATACACCAATTCAAGGAACTGCGGCAGACATCATTAAACTCGCAATGGTTCAAATGGATGAAGCGTTACGTACACGTGGACTTAAGAGCCGCATGTTGCTTCAGGTGCATGATGAGCTGGTGTTCGAAGTTCCAGCAGATGAGCTTGAACTGATGAAGACGTTAGTTCCAGAAGTGATGTCAGGTGCGCTGAAGCTTGATGTGCCGCTTAAGGCAGACGTTAGCTTCGGAGATAATTGGTATGAGGCGAAATAAGGCTTAAAGGGGGCGAAATCGCCCCTTTTGAAGTATAATGGGTGTTGAGGTGAGTAGACATGCCTGAACTACCAGAGGTAGAAACGGTAAAACGAACATTAATCGAACTTGTAGCTGGCAAACGGATTAGTTCCGTCACGGTTAAGCTTCCTAGAATTATAATGAAGCCATCTGAACCAGAACAGTTTGCAGATGCGCTTGTTGGTCATACGATACAGACGGTTGAGAGACGTGGGAAATTTCTTCGTATTATTTTGGATGGACTTGTGCTTGTGTCTCATCTTCGGATGGAAGGTCGTTATGGCGTTTTTGCATCGGATGATCCGGTGGAGAAACATAACCATGTCCTGTTCCACTTCGACGATGGTACTGATTTAAGGTACAAGGATGTACGTCAATTTGGTACGATGCATTTGTTCAAGACGGGTGAGGATTTATTGTTGCCTCCTCTGAACAAACTTGGTATTGAACCGCTTGAACCTGAGTTTACGGCGAAGGTGCTTCGTGAAAAGCTGGAGAAACGTACAACAAGTATTAAGCCGATATTGTTAAATCAGGAGCTGATCGTTGGGCTCGGCAATATTTACGTTGATGAAGCATTATTTATGGCGCAGATACATCCTGAACGCACACCTAACAGCATGCGCCCTGCTGAGTGGACTAAGCTGTATGAAGCTATCCGCCATACGTTGGGACGAGCAGTTGAAGCGGGAGGCTCGTCTATCAAGTCATTTGTCAATGGACAGGGCGAGATGGGGATGTTCCAGCATCAATTTAATGTCTATGGCAGGAAAAATGAACCATGTCCAAGCTGCGGAAACCCTATTGAGAAGTATGTTGTAGGCGGCAGAGGGACACATATTTGTAAAAAGTGTCAGCCCAATAAGTTGGCTAAGTAGCATTAATTGCAGTTCCAAATCGTAACGAATGTGCACCTCAGTTCTACCCCCGCATATGATGATGGTACGAACGATAGGCAGATGCCCTCAAACATCGGCACCTAACGTGAGCCGGCATCTGTTATGCGGGGAGGAGCTTGGGGTTGACTGCACATATGGTATCGATGGTCGTGCTTGCCTTTGCCGTTAGTCTGGATGGATTCGGAGTTGGCGTGACCTACGGTTTAAGAAAAATTCGGATTCCGTTCTTATCTGTATTTATTATCGCTTGTTGTTCAGGTTTTATTATCTGGCTGTCGATGCAAGCAGGTGGATGGCTTAGTGGATTTATTTCGGAATCAGCAGCAAAGCTCATTGGGGCACTGATCTTGATTGTAATAGGTTGCTGGGCGTTATTACAGCTTATGAGAAGCAGAGGAAATGACGAAGCAGAATCAGAGATCGAAATAGAGCAGCATAGAAATGCACAGCTATCGAACGCTGATGTACAGGATTTAAACTGTCATGCAACGGTCTCTGCGGATACGCCTACTCAAGCGACTCCTGTTATTTTATTAGAACTTAAGCGTCTCGGGTTAGTTATTCAAATTTTACGTACACCGCAAGCGGCAGACGTAGACAGATCAGGCATCATTTCGGCTTCCGAAGCTATCATGCTCGGTGTCGCTTTATCACTTGATGCACTCGGCGCAGGTTTAGGCGCAGCATTGCTTGGGCTGCCTTCTTTAATAACGGCTGTAGTGATCGCGTTATCTAGCGCTTTATTTTTAGTAAGCGGCACATCGTTAGGGTTTCGATTTGCAGCGAAGCGAGGAATGCAGGCGTTGTCGTTCCTTCCAGGTATATTATTAATTATGATGGGTATTATGAAGTTGTTATAATTGGAGGTGAAACCTATGATCATTGGTTTGACCGGTGGTATCGCCAGCGGCAAAAGCACTGTTAGTGAAATGCTTATTGATTTAGGTGCTAAAGTCGTAGATGCTGATGCAGTTGCAAGAGAGATCGTCCTTCCCGGAGAACCGGCACTTGAGGCGATCGCCTCTCTGTTTGGACAAGCTCTATTACAGGAAGATGGATCACTTAATCGCTCAGCACTGGGTGCTATCGTATTTAAAGATGCCAATGCTTTGCGCGACCTTGAAGCGATTACACATCCTGCAATTAGGAAGCGTATGCAAGAGAGAATACATAGATATGCGGAGCAAGATCCGAAGCAGTTGGTCGTAGGTGACGTGCCATTACTATTTGAGACGAAGCAAGAACATTTGTACGAAGGCATTTTAGTTGTATATGTGCCTGCAAAGCTTCAAATTGAACGATTAATGAAACGTAATGGAATGACGCAAGAGGAAGCAAAGCGACGGGTATCTCTTCAACTTGATATTGAAGAGAAGCGCAAACGAGGCAACTGGATCATTGACAACAGTGGATCACTTGATGACACGAAGAAGCAAGTGCTGCAATTTTGGGAAAGTCAGGTTAGGGAACGACCATGAAGAACATTTTATTGAAAAAAAGATTTTTGTTACTATTGCTGCTGGGACTCATATCAATTTTATTTCTGAAATCCGATTGGCTTGCCTCTTTTATGTATCCCATACATTATAAAGATGACATTCGAGCAAGCGCTTCAAATTATGGCATTGAACCTCATCTTGTGGCAGCTATAATTAGAGCAGAGTCTAATTACGAAACAGGCAGAGAATCAAAAAAAGGTGCACTTGGATTAATGCAACTTATGCCTACAACGGCGGATTGGGTCGTGCAGAAGGCTGGTTTCGAAGCTGTTGACGATGACATACTTCGTCACCGGGCAGATGTAAGTATTGAAGTTGGAACGTGGTATTTAGGTGCATTGCATAAGCAATTTGACCAAAATGTAGTTGCAGCGGTGGCGGCCTATAATGCTGGCCCTGGTAATGTGAGAAAGTGGCTCGACTCTGGTAGTTGGAATGGGAAGATGAATGCAGTGAAAGATATTCCTTTTGGCGAGACTCGCCACTATGTACAACGGGTTATTTATTATTATAATAAGTACAAGGAATTATATCCTACATTTTAACCGATAACTTAGAACATACAACGAAGCCTTGGAGGGTCGTCACTTCTGGACGAGCCACTCCAAAGCATTCTGTTATTCATACAAATGAATCATTATTTGTGACCTGCAAGTGATTGCTCTGCAATTTGTACTAGACGACGAGTGATGCTACCTCCGATGGAGCCTGCTTCTCTCGTTGTAAGGTTACCGTAGTATCCATCTTGTGAAAGCGCAATGCCTAGCTCTTGTGCAACTTCATATTTCAGTTGGTCTAGAGCGGCAGATGCTTGAGGAACTACCAATTGGTTGCTGCTGCGGTTGCTCATGTATGTTCACCTCCTCGCGGTTGGTAAATGTATTATGTGCGAAATTCCAAAGTTCATTACAGGAAACGTATGGTATTTTTTTGAAAAAGCAAAAACAATTAAAGTAAAGGAAGGGAGGATGCCCTTATGAAATGCCCATATTGCGATTTTGCAGGGACAAAAGTGCTGGATTCAAGACCAGCTAACGAAAACAAATCCATTCGCCGCCGCAGGGAATGTGAGAAGTGCAACCGAAGATTTACAACGTTTGAGATGATTGAGGAGACACCTCTAATCGTAATTAAGAAGGATGGCAGCAGGGAAGAGTTCAGCCGTGACAAAATATTACGCGGACTAATTCGGGCATGTGAGAAACGTCCCGTTCCTGTGGAAAGACTTGAAGTTATCGTCTCTGAGGTTGAGAAAGAGCTTCGTACAACAGCAGTCGCCGAAGTAGACAGTAGCGAGATCGGCGGCATCGTAATGAGCCAGCTATACCCAGTTGATGAAGTCGCTTATGTGCGCTTCGCTTCTGTATATCGTCAGTTCAAGGACATCGACATGTTTATGAAGGAACTGAATAACTTGTTGTCCAAGGATGCGATTAATGGGAGCGGGGAGAAGGGTTAAGAGGGTGAGATGCGAATAGCGTGTTGGTTCACCTAATGCCATTTGAAGCATACAATTGTAATAGATAGTTCATGTGAGCAGAGTAGAGTGACAATTAACGATAAACTGAGATGATGAAGAGAATATTCGCAACTTAGATACTACGCATCAATTGACACTCTTTTCCTCGCATGTTATGTTCTAGTGAGTTGTAATTTGGGGCTATAGTTTAGGGGGAAAACAGGTCGCTGGCAGCGATCAGTCCGCGGTTCGATTCCGCGTAGCTCCACCAAATAAATAAATATACGCAGCCTAATATAAACGGCACCTTCATTGTTGGACACGACTAACAATGGAGGTGCCGTTTTTTTGCCAAATTTTCATTTTAGAGGAGAGAGTTTGAATACCATTATTCACAAAATCTTAAATAGACTGTCAGATTTAAAGCGCAGTGCAGCGAAAAATGCGCTCAGGCCGTCTAATAAGGTGGAGGTGATAAATCAGTGAAGCCGGCCGGCTCGAATAACAAGGAAAATTACCCGAAAGATCCCTCTCAAGCTCTAGAGCAGCTAATGGAAAAATATGGATCGACGGTCATGCGCACCGCTTATTTTTATACCGGAGATCAGCATTTTGCCGAGGATATCAGTCAGGAGGTATTTCTTCGTGCTTATCGCAACTGGAACTCGTTTCGTGGAGATAGCGCGGTTAAAACCTGGTTGACGACGATCGTCATCAACGTTTGCCGGGACAAGATGGGCGTGCGGATGTTTACGGAACAGCCGACCGATCCCAGCCAGATGGAGCGGGGACGGACATTCAACGTGGAAGAAGAAGCGCTTAAAAGATTGCAGAAAAGCGAGATTTTGCAGCATATGCTGCGTCTGCCTCTGCCGTATCAGGAGGCTTTGTATTTATATTATTATTTGGACTTGGACACACGGGAAATTGCAAAAGCGACGTCGTCGCCAGAGGGTACCGTGAGAAACAGACTGCACCGGGCGCGCGAGGCGTTGGCTCGGGAAATGCGCAAGGAGGAGATAACCGATGATGGACATGGAGCGTAATTTACGTCAACATTTGAAAAAGGAGTCGGATGATATGTTGTTTTCTAAAATGGAATTGAACGATAGCGTTAAACAGAAGATCAGGAAGCAAGCCGCCGCGGAACAGAGAAGCCGCCGCCGATTCGTTCTTCCGAAAGCCTGGCTTGCAGGAGCGGCAGCGTTGGTCGCGGCAGTCGTCATAGTGACGGAATTGCCGATGCTGCAAGAGCCCGCCGCAGTACCGACACCAACGGATAATTCGTCGGGAGCTGTGCTGCCCGGAAACGGAGGAGCCACAGGTTCGGAGTTGTCCCAGTTGAATACAACTCCATTTGGAACGGCGGAGGCAGCGAAAATAGCTTTCGGTTCCGGTGTGTATGTTCCAGAGGTCGCCCCGGAAGGTTTCAAGCTGGCTGAGATCGTCGGCGTTGGAATGAAGGACCAACCGCTCAGAGACTTGAACTTCACATACGGCTCGGGTGATAAGACGGTGACGTTCAGCGTGAGCCGCATGCCGGCGGCGTTCCCGACGGACCTGTTCACACAGACCAAAGTGGGCGGAGCGGACGGCTTTATTTTCGAGCAAGCCGAGTTCACGGAATTGTTCTGGGTGGTTGACGGCATTCAGTATGGCGTGTCCGGTCCGATTTCGGGCGATGAAGCCATAAAGGTAGCCGAATCGGTTGAGCCTTAATGAGTTGATGCGTGTATATCGTGAATGAATCGTCACATCTGAGATTGCCCGTGCATATGAAATCAGCCGTTTTCAGCTATAACAAAGAGAAACTGCCCATCCTCGGCTACAGCCAGTTTTGGGCAGTTTCTCTTTGTTAGTTGAATGTCTTTAGAAGGCATTTCGCTGTTCCATTAAAAGTCGAGGAAAAGTCCGCGGTTCTCATTATGTGATTACTTATTAATCAACTTTGCTTGCTGTAAAAATCTTGTTACAATTGCAGCAGTTTGTGCACGGGATAGGTGATTTGCAACTGTAAGATGTTGATTATTGCCTTGCATGATATTGTTAATAACCATAAGTGCTACTGCTTTCTTCGCCCAACCAGAAACTTGTTGACTGTCTTTAAACGAACTTAATGCTTTATTCGTTTCGGCATCCGTCACGGTCGTCGCAAGCGAAGTGATCTCCATCGCTCTAGATAAGATCACAGCGGCTTCTTGCCTTGTTATCTTCTGATCAGGTCTGAACGTATTATCCTCAAAACCTTGAACAAGTTGATATGTTAAAGCCGCCTGTACAACAGATGCATGCCAATCTGAGGGCTTCACATCCTGTGGCAAGTTGATTTGCTCAACTGACTTCAAGCCCATTGCTCTAACAACAATCGCGAGAAACTCTGCACGAGTGATATCTTGATCAGGTTGAAAGGTTGTTGCTGTAACACCATCAACAATGAGGCGCGAAGCCATATTATTGACATCATTTTGACTCCAATGTCCTTGCACATCGGCGAATTTCTTCGAGTTCCATATAATCGAATAGGTACTATTCGTTAAGCTATTCATTACGGCATGTAGTTTGCCGTCTTTTGTAAATACATTTGTTGGAATGTGGGATATTGTTCCATCTTTATTCAATACAACGCCAGTTGTTATTTGAGTGGGATCGGTTAAATTCTGCAATACAATCTCACGTGACACGTAACTATCGAATCGATCGATCTTAATGGAACGATCTTCATACATAGCTATAATTTCAAAATTAATCGCTGGAGCAGCCAAAGTCACATTTTGGTTTGCGGCGGCAGAATCAACCAACTTCCTACTTTCAGTAGTAGGTTTTCCTATACGAATGTTTAACTTAATATCTTCTAGCTTCACGTTATTACCGAATTGAGACGCGATTTGATCAATCATTAGCTGTTTCGATGGGATGGTATACATAGCATCATTGGTGTCAATTTTTATAACTGTATCTGTCTTCTCCAATGATTTAATCATTTTACCGTTCAATTCTGTCTGGATTACTTCTGATTTAGAAGTTACTGGAATAATGATTGATTGATTGTTTTTACCTTCCAATACAGCAATCAATTTCTCAGTATCAAGGGACACAATCGTCGTTGATTGTCCTCCTACAACTACTTCTTTTAACGTCGCTATTTTATCTAGCTTTACATCATCTAATATAATTGGGTTATCTGGAATTGTGTTAACTGGATTTGGGTTATCTGGTTGCGTAACTGATGGTTCACTTTCCGGAACTTTAGGAGGGAAACTTTTGATAATCGTGACATTGTCGGCATAGTAGTTAGCCGTAGCTAGATCATCTTTACTATCGTTATTAAAATCGCCAGCCGCAACCGACCGAGGCATGACATCGGTACTATAACTATTTTCCAAGCCAAAACTGCCGGTGCCATCGCCCATAAATACAGATACTGAACGTAATAAAGTAGGAACTGCAATATCCAACTTCTTATCACCGTTATAATCACCCACTGCTAGTGAAAAAGCCTGACTCGAAAAAGTAGAAATCGTTTCCTCTCGAAATGTACCCGTTTGATTACCGAATAGAATATGAAGTGAATATTCTGTTGGACCATTAATAGCAACCGCTATATCAGCCCATCCATCACGATTAAAATCACCTGAAGCAAGCGCGCTTGGTTCGTTGCTGCCCCCGTATTCGTCACCAGAGGTAAACGTTCCATCCCCTTGTCCATACAAAATATATACTTTCTTCGTTCCCTTGTTAGCTATAGCCAGATCGATCTTGTCATCATCATTAAAATGACCCGAAGTGATGGAATCGGGTGAGGCGATTCGATTATCAACTGGATGATCTTTTATCTGAAATTCCCCAGTACCGTCTCCAAGCAACACACTTAGATGGTTTGATCCTGTATGTGCTATAGCTAGATCGGGATTATTGTCTCCATTAAAATCAGCAACAGTAATTGTTCTAGCTTTAGAACCAGATGTGGTGCTAGATACAAAATTTTTGCTAATAAATGATCCTGTCCCATCGTTTAATAATCGTGTTATGGTATTATCACCAGAATTAGCAATGACCAGGTCTTTTTTACCATCGAGGTTAAGGTCAACTGACAAAAGTTGAGCAGGCTTACTCCCAACTACATAATTAATGGCGGCTGCAAACTGACCTTTTCCATTACCTCGCATGATGGACATGTTATTAGAATTAAAATTTGCAGTTGCTATATCCAAATTCCGATCTCCGTCAAAGTCGAAACTTGTAACTGAAGATGGTTGACTGCCACTAACATCATAATTAACGGATGCAAGTAAAGTTCCGTCCCCTCTACCTAGTAAAATAGTGGAAAAATTCACATTATTACCAAACTCATCATAATTTGTAGCGACTACATCCAATTTATTATCAGAATTGAAATCAGCAATAGCTACCTGAGAGTAAGAACCTTGTACAGCATATCGAACAGCTGCTTGCAATGATAGCACGGATCCTGTACTTTCATTTAATAAAATGGATACTTGAGTTGCCTCCGAACAACCAGCAGCCAAATCAAGATCACCATCACCGTCTAGATCAGCGAGAGCAAGCGAGTATGGATCATCGAGAGCAGGCACGTATGAATTTGGGCAGCTAGCCTTAAATTTAACGGCAGACGTAAATGACCCTTGTCCGTCACCTTGAAGAATAGAGATTCCAGCCGAATCTCCAGTAGTAACCGCAACTATGTCCGGATGACCATCCCCATTCATATCTCCAATAACAGATGTTCTTGGGTTGTTCCCTATTGGATATTCAGTAGTTGACATCGACATCAAGTTTCCATTATTAGTTAAAATAGAAACTTTCCCTTCGTTGCTATGGGTAATAATAAAATCTAAGTTGCCATCCCCATTAGTATCACCCGAAGTAATAGAACTAGGCTCATAACCTACTCGAATAGGGATCGGCTCACTATATATAAGCGTCCCATCCGATTGTGGAGCTTCACCAAGTAACAATACAATGTGATGTTCATTTGTAAGCGAGTCACGGTTAGTTACAGCCAAATCTTTAAATGAATCTTTGTTGAAATCCCCTATCGTTACTGAACTAGGCGTAAATGTGTTGTAGTCAACACTATTGATATAGACATTATAGGTTACTGTGGACTTAAACTCCCCGCCTGCTTGACCTACCAATACAGATACCGTACTAGAATGAATATCACTAGCTCCATCCCCACTGTTAGCGGTTACAATATCTACGATGTTGTCCCCATTCAGATCGCCAACAGCTACATCACTGGGCTTAATACCAACAGGATACTGTTTCTCCTGATAAAGACCAGAACGATCATTAAGTAGAATTGAAACCTGGTTCTCATACGAGTTCGCAGTTACTAGATCAGGTAGTCCATCTTTATTAAAATCACCAACATCAGTCGCATTAGGCTGAGCGCCTAATCCGATGTTTTCCGCTCCTTCAAAGTTTGATTTGCTTAATGCGGTAGTAGGTAGAATAAGTACAATTAAACATAAACTTATAACCATTAATTTTAATCTCTTAGAACTAAATTTCTTCAACATAATTGACAAAATATCCAACCCCTTTACATATTTCGACACGTTGACTTGCGCAAATATAACATAAAAAATTCCAGTTAGTCAATGTAAATCTCTATGTAACATCGGCTAGCATATTCGATTATAGTAAAACATAGTAGACGTAAAATTCACCATATGTTGATCTAGTATCCATCCAAGTTAACGCGCCATTAACACGCTTAAACACTAAAACTGCCCACCCCCGGCTACAGCTAGTTTTGAGCTGTTCTTCTTTTCGACCCGCAGATGACAAGGACATTCCAACGTGGGCGAATGCAGCGTTGCATACGTGAAGCAAGCAGGAATTGTGCAAGGCAAACGTGATAAGCAATTCGCCCCATCACGCCAATGCAACAAGAACTGAGGCTGTGAAGGTTTTATTGAAAATGTTAGCGCAAATGAGCAAGTAACTAAAAAGTACACGGAAGCTTTTTAGTTAGCACTTCATGAATTAAGACTATACATGTTGTAAATAATGGAAACCCTATATCTATTTTTGGGTGTATAGTACCCTAATGCGGGAGAGCGCTTCGCTGGCAGCTAAGAGGTCAGGGGTTCGAGCCCCTAGGCTCCACCAAAATAAACCGTTCAAGTCCACGATTAATTTCGTGGACTTTTATTTATTTGGTGGATAGCCTAGGAGGGGGATGAACGATCCAGATTCGGACACCCTGTTATGGATAAATTAGTTTGGTGAAGCCCAGAACGGGGACGAACACAGGGATTCAGTCTGCGCGGACTGAATGGTTGAATAAGCAACTAATAGAATGCTTAAATGGAGGAGCAGGGTGTCTAAATCCACAGCTAAAATTCTTCACTGTATAAACCTTAGCATTCTACAATCAAGATTTAGAAATCACATGAGAGAGCGTCTATTAATGAGAAGGAATCCCCTTGGCTAACCAAACATAAACGTTAACAATCCTAATCTTGATGTGCTTTTATGTAGCTCAGTTTGGGAGCAGTATGAGTAAGCACTCTTGATTTAGATTCACGTTAGAATGGGGGTTGAATCATTTGTATAGTATAGATGATTAATCATTTACTATATATTTTTATTCAATATTGGATTTCAACTTTTAAGATGGAAGGATTATGAAATTTTTTGGCGAATATTGTAGATCGAGTGCTTTGTTAGGGTCTTACTTTCAAATGATTCTCATTTAGTAATCTAAAAATCTCTATCTATAGTTAAGATGTAGGAATAATTAATCAATAATTGTAACATTGATTTAGGTATTAGAGGAGTGTGAATCATTATGGATATATTAATGAAAAGCCAGCCCTTTGGTCAAATAGTTTCTATTACAGGCATGAGTGTTACCATAGAAATATATCAAGATGTACTACGAGATAACTTGGAGCAAGAAAAAGTTTTAGAAGCAGGAAAAAATATCAAGCTCAATGTAGGAACTGTGGGAGATATATTCCTAATTGGCGGACCGTCAACTCATAATGTAATGCATTTTGGTATTTTTGAAGAAATTAAGCTGGTTTCATCATTTGAGCAAGATCCATATAATAATCAAACAAGTTTTGAGACAAAGAACAAGGCTATTGCAGTTGCAAAAGTAATTGGATATCAAGCTTTAAATGAAAAAAGTATATTGAAGTTTATGCGTGGAGCGGGACATTATCCGAAGTTTAATGCAAATTGTTATTTGCTATCTCCTGAGGAGAAGAAGCAACTTTTTGCATTGGATGAAGGTGCTGGAATAATTATTGGAAAAGCATCCGGCGTACAGGTAGAGGAAGTGGCTATTCATATAGATAAGTTTCTTGGAAAGCATTCTGTGATTTTGGGTTCAACAGGATCAGGTAAATCATCTACTGTAGCAAGTATTATGCAAAATGTTCTAAAAAGTCATCCATATAGTCATGTTGTATTTTTCGACCCTCATGATGAGTATGGCAATGCCTTTCCAAATAAAAGAGGTAGCTTTAAAGTCAATAAGATAGATTCTAAAGATCTTTACATTCCGTATTGGCTGTTAAATTTCGATGAGTTTCAATCTGTTTTTCTAGGTGAAGTGGATCTTAACAAGAATAGTAATGGTATTCGAATCCTAAAAGAAGTCATAGTATCATTAAAAGAGAAAGAACATATAAAATTAAAATCGACTGTTGGAGAGATAAAAAAAGTAAACATTAATGCTCCGCTTTATTACTCTTTTGTTGAAGAATTGTTGCCTACGTTAATAAAATTAAACAAAAAGACTATTTGGAGTTCGGATAACGAGCCTGCTATAGACATAAATACTGGTGATTTTTTACCTAGTTCAGGCCAGACCAACGTTCCTAGAGATGGTAAGAATGATAAGGTTCATCAAGATAAAAATTATTATGGTGAGCTGGATCAAGTAATTGAAAAACTACAAAGTGTTTATTCAGATCGACGCTACCAATTTTTGTTCTCAAAAAACTATGGCGTATCTACCGCATTTTATGCATTTATGGAGAGTTTATTGTCCGTCCCATCTCGGAGAAAGACAACGCAACTCACTATCTTCAATTTATCGACGTTACCTTCAGAGGTTATGCCAATCATTATTGGAGTTGTATCTCGTATATGCTTTGAGTATAAGCTATGGGATCGTAATCCAAAAAAACTCCCACTATATCTTGTGTTCGAAGAAGCTCATAATTACATACCTAAAGAGTCAAACGCTATTACTCGTCTCCCGAAAAAGTATTTGGGCAGAATTGCAAAAGAAGGACGTAAATATGGAATTAACCAACTTATCATTAGTCAAAGACCATCTGATCTATGCGAAACGATTGTATCCCAGTGTTCAAACTTCTTTGTTCTACGGGTGACTAATCCTAATGATCAAGCTTTTATAAATCATGTACTCCCTGATCATTTAAACACACTATCGGGTATGATTCCCTTTTTCCAAAATGGAGAGTGTTTGGTTGCCGGTGAATGTGTTACTATACCTACGAAGGTTATTATCACGCCGCCTTCTCCTGAACCAGATTCGAGCGATGTTGAGTTTAGTTCGGTGTGGAAAAGAAGGCTTGAAAAATATAATGTGCATGACACAATTCACCGCTGGTGGGATGTCGAATGATGTCTTATTTTATCAAACAAATTACCATCGAACACTATAGAGGACTAAAAAATAAACAAGTACTGTTGTTGGCAAAAAAAAATCATGCAACTTTTATTGTTGGGCCTAACAATTCCGGGAAGTCATTATTGGCTAGGATAGTTAGAATTTTTCAATACAGTTTGGACGGGCAGCTCAAAAATACAAAGAAGTTTGCTGCAGAGAAGATAACAGATAACGATTATTACAACTTAGATACGAATAGGCCTATCGTTATAGAATTTACTATTAATAATTCAACTCTCACACAGTATCAAGACCCAAAACTAAATAAACTAGTAAAGTTCAAAGAAACAGAGATTGTCATTCAAATTCATAAAAGTGGTAAGTTATACTTAGGGAATATTTGTATAGCAATAAATGGAATACGTTCGCATGAAGTGACAAACACAAACCAATATCTTGATGTTGTGTTCAATCCAGAATTTTTAAATGGCTTCGGAATTAATGGTGAAGAAGTTGAGAAGATATGCAATGTTTTATACAACATATTGCAAGATAGTATATTAGTATTTGATCCTATTCGGGCTTTTGATCGAGCTGGTGATGACAGTCTGACCGTAAGTGGATATGAACTTGTGAACTGGCTGAATGAGACAGAGCACCTTTCTGAGAAAAGAACAGCAAAAGATAAAGTTAAACAGTATATTGAAAAGCAACTTCATCTGGATGCACCTGTTGCTGTATCATCAAATGTTAAACAAAAAGAACTGATCTTCACATTTAGTGGAAATATGGAATTGTCCTCAAAAGAAGTCGGGACAGGGTATACAATGTTGTATATATTGTTGATGGAACTTGTTCGTAATAGAAAGATGCTAATAATCATTGATGAAATTGAAAGTCATCTGCAGCCCGGTCTCGTAAGAGAAGTAATGAAAGTTATAAAACAAATAGGAAGTGCTCAGTTTATTATTTCTACCCATTCACCTGTTGCGATAGAAACAGCGACCGAAGAAGATTATTTATATCGCTCTCAAAAAATTGAAGGAGTATGTTCATTTAGTGGTTTTTTTAAGCATGTTGGTTCAGATCCTTCTGGAGCTAGAATTGCCAGGGAAATTTGCAATGAATTAGGGGTACTTCCGGGTGATGTTTTATTAAGTAATTGTATTATTTGGGTGGAGGGGCCGTCTGAAGTTTTTTGGCTACGTACCTGGATTAAAACCTATTGTGAGTATCTTATTAGTCAAGGTAAGCTGAGCTCGTATTTACTTGAGGGACTTCATTACTCTCTACTTATGACCGGTGGTAGTACAATCTCCCATTACTCATTTGAAGAAGAAATAATTTCACTTAACGATATTGAAGAAGACACGCTATTAAAAGTACTCAAAGTAAACCCTAATCCTTTTGTAATGATCGATTCTGATCGTACAAATGTAGGTTCCCAAAAGTACAAGCGATTTATTAGAATTGCAAAAGAGTTGAACAGACAGAATAGAACGCATTATCTACTAAGGGATTCAGTTGTAGATAATGAAGCGGACATTGAAAGTGAAATTGATAAAATCCCAAATCTTTGGATCTTAACAGGGAGAGAACTAGAAAATTATACTCATCCTGAACTAATGAAAAACTTTTATTCACAAAGAGAAAAGCATCCTGCCTCCAAAATAAAAGGGACTTCATTAGTAGTAGATTGGGATGTATATTCGAATTCTGAAGGGGCAGGTCGCATATTAGAAAATAGAGGACTAATTGGAGTGTCAGCAGAAAGTGGTACTATTAAGCACAAGGATGAACTTGCAAGATATATTTATAACAACTTTGAAGTTAAACATCTTTTAAAGCAAAGCATTATTCCGCAACCCAATTTTGCTATGATTGATGATCTTACTAAAGGTTTAGATAAAATTATTGCTTATATTAAGAAGGTTAATTACTTATAAAACTTTTAAATATTAAAGTGATGGGAATTTATGTGAGGGTAATAAATTTTGGTTTTACTACCTTTTTCAAAACGTAATATTGATTGTAAAAGTATAATGATACTAACATTTGGTAGTAAAAACCGACTCGCATAGGAGAGTGCTTCGCTGGTAGCGAAGAGGTCAGCGGTTCGATCAGGTACAGATATACCAATAAGTTAACTTAAACGGCAGAGATGCCGTTTTTTATTGTAGAAGACTATACATATAAAGTGCAGCATGTCGCTCGAATGGAAAAGCACATCATGAGCTACATTTACCTAAGAGGCTAAGCAAAAATTGAATTCACGATAAGTATAATAAAGAAGATGAATTATGATCGAAAGGAAATTGTATCATGTTGGGATTAGCGTTACACAGTATTTTTTGATGCTACATGCTGCCATTTCTTTCAGAGTCGAACAATTGATTATTCATGGGAGGTATATTTCAAGAAACATCGAACAACTACTATATATAGAATATTTAAGGAGTGATAGGACTCTGATGTTTTCTCTCTAAATCTCTTTAATTTATTTATAAATGTTGGATTGAAAATGGAAAACTATAATTCTGATGTTGAAAAATATCGTAGAGAAAGTCCATTGAATTATATCAAGGCAATAGATATTTTGAAGCATTGTTCAAATAAAGATGAAGTTTTTCGCTGGATATAACTCTATGTCAATGTGGGCGCACTATGAAAATAATCATCAAGGTTTTTGCGTTGTTTACAATATGAAAGAGGTAAATAATAATGAGTTAATAGCATGTACCCTGCCCATTCAATATACAGACAGAAGAATAGATATTACCGATATTATGGAGAAACATATTGACTACGTTTTGAAGGAAGAGCATCGGCAATTAAGCCTAGGAAGAAAGAGAATAATTATAGATGATTCGAGGATAGTGTATACAACGGTATTACTTCAGAACATTAAACAAAGTAATTGGCAATACGAGAAAGAATTTAAGTGTTCTGCGGGACGTGCTTCGATTGGGATGCCCTCTATGAAAGCCATATCTGTGGAAATTTGTGTTGGTGAAAAATGTTCATCATTAAATGTTGAAAGATTATGTAATATAGCGAGTGATTTAGGTGCGCCACTATTTAAACTTGAGTTTAAGAGGATTAACAATAGTTACTGATTATACCCAAGGAGACTAATAAGAAAATATTAGAGAAAAGAAATAAACGTTAGGTAATATTCATGAGGGTTACTGAGAAGAAGAGTCTAGTGCTGCTTTATACTAGTCAGGAATCAAGGGATCATATTAACAGAAGATAATAAGTTCTGTTCTTGTTAACTTCGTTCTAATAGCTAAAACAACACTTATTTTGTTAATTAATCGCTTAACCTGAAAGAATTGGGTAATTGATGGCAAGAAAAGAACTCAATGAGATATAAAAACTGGAGGTAAATAAATGACTGATGTTTCTATTAGAGTATCTGATGAGATAGAAGTGAATGTAAAGGTTGCATGTATAGTACTAGGAGCTGATGTATCTTTAATACAAATAAATGATGTAGATGGTTTTTCTTTTCAGAAAGTTAGTGTAGCTGATTTTAAATATAAAGACAAAATACTCTTGGCAAATCAAAAAATTAATAATAAATATTACTTGTCGCAACTGCAAAGTGATCTTAATGATACAGACAGTTCCAGTTTTGTTTGTTTGACAAAAGAAGTTAATTTTACAGTTAGATGTCCAGACGTACTCGCTACTAACGGTGTTGTAAGAATTACTGATAAATTTGGGGATCTTCCTGAATTAGTTGATTTTCAAGATGAACAGTTCGAATTAATAAATCGAATCATATCCAAATTAATGCTATTAAAGAATTTAGATATAGGAATATTTGAGGTTTTCTATGAATTCTCATATAGCTACTTCAATATTAACTTTAATAAGTTGAATACTATTTTAATTGAAGACGCTAAGTCATTAATTACAAAAAAGTATAAGATTGAAACAACTGAATTAGGGGATATCAACGATTTCCTTTCAGATTATAATCAATCTTATAGAATACTTAAAAGTATAATTGATGGCTTCACATACTCATTTAAGTTATTAGATAACGCCAAAAGCTTTGAGCAACTGATTTCAGTATTAGAGATAATGTTACTTCCTCGCAATCAACAAAAAAAGAAAGAAACATTATCAAAGATGGTCGCTGTATTAGTAGGAAAAGATGATGCGGATATTAAGAACATTTATTACAAGCTAAAATCATTCTACAGATATAGATCTGAATCAACACATGAAGGTATCGATGTGAATATAGGGATAAATGAATTAGTGGAACTTAAAGAACTAACACGTCTATCGATATTGCGATACATTAATGAAGCTGAGAAGTCACTACAAAGCAATTCTCAAGTTACTTTTGAAGAGTTGAAACTGAATTTGATAACATCATTGAAAACGACGGTATTAACAAGTATAAATTCAAATGTGCTTCCTGCATAACGTAATGATTAAAGGTCGATGTTTTGGAGTGTGCAATCCCCCCATATGCTAGAGCGCTCACCTGAACGGAAGGGAGTGGAAGAGAATAAGCTCGAAGAAATAGCTTCAAACGGACTAGCACGGCGTCTGAATCTATCACTAAAAGTCCTCATCGAACTTCATCAACATACAATCAAGATTCGGAACTTTATACCTATATCAACGAAAAAAAGCCTGTCGAGACTCTCAACAGGCTTCACCGTCATTCGGCGCATATTTTTTCTATTCACTTGTTCTCCGTTTAACCTATCTTAAAGAACGCGAAAGCTCTGTAAATATAACTCCTAAACCGTGAGCTCCAGCATCTGGATAACCGAGACTTCTTTCTCCTACAGTACCGGCACGTCCCATGCGAGCTACGATTTCTTTTGTTCTATCCGCACCTTCGACAGCCGCTGCTGCGCCTTTTTCAAAGGCCGTCTTGAACGAGTCACCTGCGGTGTTGCTTTCTAACCACGATTGAACACAAGGTACTAGCGCATCCACGAGCGTTTTATCTCCTACTACTGCGCCTCTTCCGAAAGAGCGTTCCCCAGTAGCCTGAATTCCATGGACAGCAGCCTGCAGCATGTCGGCAAATTCACCGACAGTCAATTCAAGTTTCCCGTCGACAGCTTTACCTGCGTAACGGAAAGCTGAACCCCAGATTGGGCCAGATGCGCCGCCGCAATATTCCATAATAACAATCGAACAAGATTGAAGGAACGTTCCGATGGTTAATTGAGGTTGGCTTAGAATTTCGCGCCACTCCCGCTTTAATTGCTTGAATCCTTTGGCAACACTCATGCCGAAGTCACCGTCGCCCGCATGCGAATCCAGTTCGCAGAAGGGTATTTCATTTTTGATAATGACTTCACTCATTTTATCAACAAGATAAATCATGTTTTCTAGAGTAAGCACATCGTCTTTGATGATCGCGTGAGTTTCCGAAGTCTCTGTCTCAAAGGAAACAGGAATTGCTTCATCATGCTCAACATGTTCAACGTAAGAAACACTCTCTACAGGCCCGTCCACTCTAAAAGCAGGCGTTACACATTCATGAGATAACAATGTTTTTAATTCTTCGTCCAACTGCATGACGGTTAACGAAATTCCTGCCATATCAATACTTGTCATATAATTGCCGACAAAGGAGCGATGAACTTGGATCTTTCTTTGATGCATTTCCCGCATAACCGAATTGTGATACAGATAGAGCTCTTGTAGCGGAGTTGCACCGAAACCATTGACCAAGATAACAATTTCCGTTTGATCTTCGCTATCTATTTCTAAATCTTTCAAAAGATCGTTCGTCATTCGATTTGCCAATTCGTCCGCGGAAATCATTTTTTCTCTTCGAATTCCCGGTTCGCCATGAATGCCGACCCCATATTCGATTTCGTCTGCACCCAACGTGAACGTAGGTGATCCTTTAGCGGGAACCGTACATGAAGTAAGGGCAACGCCAATGCTTCGTACGTTTGCGGCTGCTTTTTCTGCTACTTCCTTAACTTGCTCGAGATCTCTGCCTTCTTCCGCGGCAGCCCCAGCAATTTTATGAACGAGTACAGTTCCTGCAACACCGCGACGGCCTACCGTATACAAGCTGTCTTCGACTGCAATATCATCATCCACTCGAACGTATTCTACCTGAATGCCTTCTTCTTTTGCCAATGCCGCGCCGTTTTTGAAATTCATCATATCGCCACTATAATTTTTAATAATCATCAGGGCGCCTTTGCGGCTAGCAGTTGCCTTTATGGCTTGATATATTTGAATTTGCGAAGGAGAAGCGAATACGTCGCCGCATACAGCAGCATCCAACATACCTTTACCTACCAATCCCGCATGAGCTGGTTCATGTCCGCTGCCGCCACCACTGATCAGACTTACTTTATTTTCATTGATCGCTTTTTTCTTTATAATTTTATATTTTTTCAAAAATTCCAGTTCCGGATGCGCCAGTACCATTCCGTTACACATTTCCAATACGAGATTTTCAGGTTTGTTCATGATTTTTTTCACTTGAGTTGCCTCCTCATTTGAACATGGACGAAGTCCGAAATTATGATTAGTTTTGCTACTGCCTATTTTAAAGTGAAAGCGCTTTATGGTAAACGGACAAATAAACGCATCTGTCAAAAAATGAACGTGTTTAACTTTATGAACAGATTTTGTTACTATTAGATTGGAGCGAAAGGATGGTTGGAATGACTTCATCGATCATTACAAAAAAAATGATTGCAAAATCATTAAAAGAACTAATGGAGACAGAATCGTTCCATAAAGTCTCGGTTAGCGACATCATGTCAAACTGTCAGATGCGAAGGCAATCGTTTTATTATCATTTCCTAGATAAATATGAATTACTAGGATGGATCTATAAAGAAGAAACGAAGGAGAACATCACCGACTTTATTGAATATGAGAAGTGGGAAAATATTTTTAATCAGTTATTCCGCTATTTTTATGAAAATCAACGGTTTTATCGAAATGCGTTTAAGGTTGTCGAGCAAAATTCGTTTAACGAATATTTATTTGAACATACAAAAAACTTATATATTAAAATTATCGATGAACTGTCGGTTGGCGCTGGGGTAAGTGTTTCCGAAGAGAAAAAAAGTTTTTTAGCCTCTTTTTATAGTCATGGATTTGGGGGCACAATCAAAGATTGGATAAGTAATGATTGCGTGGTTGATCCGTCAGTCATGTCGTCTTTGATGAAAATGATCATTCATGATCAATTATTATTATCCCTGCGGCTATCCGCAAACCATAAGGTGGAGAAATGATGAAAAGAATTACAAACGAAGTCCAAAATATAGTTGATGATATGTTGCAGGGATATTATTTTGAACACAAAGACAGAGTTGACTATGATTCAGAGCATCACATTATTTATCGAAAAGACCTAGGGGACATTGGACAGAACGTTGTTCTTTTAAGTGGCGGTGGTAGCGGTCACGAACCCGCGCATTTCGGTTACGTTGGGGACGGAATGCTCTCTATAGCGGTTAGTGGAACGATTTTTACTTCTCCAACGCCGGAACAAATATTGGCTGCGATCCATAAGGTGGATAAAAGTCAAAGAATCCTGATGATTGTGAAAAATTTCAAAGCGGATGTGGACAACTTCTTAACAGCCGAATCTATCGCTACAAAAGAAGGCAGATCTGTCGATCATATTATTGTGAACGATGATGTTTCTATTGAAAACGATGCTACGTTTAACAAAAGAAGAAGAGGAGTAGCAGGTACTGTTTTTGTGCATAAAATCGTCGGTGCGGCAGCAACGGAAGGATATTCTTTGCATGAGCTGAAGGAGATTGGTACTTCTGTCGTTAGCCATCTACATACGTTGGGCGTTGCACTGACGCCTGCTCATAACCCGTTTCAAAAGGAGCCTTCGTTTACTCTGGAGGATCACGAAGTTTATTTTGGCGTCGGAATTCATGGAGAAGAAGGTTACCGCAAAGAGACGTTCGATTCTTCCGAGAAGATTGCGATTGAATTAATGAACAAGCTGAAAAGCATTTACCGCTGGAAAAAAGGAGATAAGTTTGCCTTCTTAATTAATGGTTTAGGTTCAACTCCCTTAATGGAGCAATATATTTTCGCCAATGATATCAGGCGTTTGATCCAACTGGAAGGCATCGATGCCCGTTTCTTTAAAGTAGGTTCGCACCTGACATCCTTGGATATGAAGGGGATTACATTAAGTCTGCTTAAGCTTGAAGATCCTAACTGGGAGAAATGGTTGAAGGCGGATGTTCGCGTATCAAACTGGTAGTCACAATAAGTTTGTGGTTCAGGAGGGGGCTAACTAAATGAAGGTTATTATATTTGGGGCTACTGGTATGGTTGGTCAAAGTACGCTCAGGGAATGTTTATTAGATGAAGAAGTTCAGGAAATTGTTGCGGTTGGTCGAAATCGTACAGCTCAGCAACATAAAAAACTAAATCAAATTGAGCTTAATCATATATCTGATTTATCATCGATAGAAAATAAAATAACTGGATTCGATGCTTGTTTTTTCTGCCTTGGGGTTTCTTCTGCAGGTATGAAGGAAGAGGAATATATAAAAATAACGTATGATTATACGCTATCCGTTGCCAACACTTTAGCAAGATTGAATCCTCAAATGACGTTTATATATGTTTCAGGAAGTGGGACAGATAGTTCCGAAAAGGGGCGTTCTATGTGGGCAAGAGTAAAAGGGAAAACCGAAAATGCGTTACTGCAGCTTCCATTTAAGGAGGCTTATATGTTTCGCCCAGGTGCGATCATACCATTACATGGTGTGAAATCAAAAACAAAATGGTATCAATTTTTTTATGACGTACTGAAACCTTTGAATTCGTTATTATTGAAAATTAATAGTGTCATAACATCTGAACAAATAGGAAAGGCCATGATCGAGGCGGCAAGAAAAGGTTATTCCAAGCCTATTATTGAAAGCAATGAACTTAAAATAATAAGTATGCGAGATTAGGGATTCTCATTCCCCTCATTCCCTAGACTCCACCAATAATAATGCACAAACGTAATCCTGAAAAGGGTTGCGTTTTTTATTTGATGGATAGCTTAGAGGGAAATAACCCCCGATAGCTTCGTCAGCAAGGAAGGAATGAAGCATACTATGGTGTGAGCAGTCAGCACCATAGAACGGTTTACTTTTATATAACGATAAGTTAAACTAAAGCGGACAATCATTATCCACTTTAGTTTGTTTAACATTGAGTGGATTACATTTAAAAGATTAATAAAAATGAAGGAGGTGATTGCAATGCAGATGAAAACGGGAGTTGAGCAGTCCGTGTATGCCATCCTTATCCTTAACATGTTGCCGGATAAAGCGGTATTACCTGGGGAAGCGATTAGCCAACAATTGGGGGCTTCACCAACATATTTTCAAAAATTGTTAAGAAAGTTAGTTAGCGCAGATTTGATTATTTCAGTACCAGGGGTAAAAGGCGGGTTTAAACTTCGAAAAAAACCTGAAGATATTCGGATTTACGATGTTTATCTTGCAATAGAGGGACAACAATCTCTTTATTCGTCTAGTGGTGTATTGCATGGCATGCTTGACTTAGATGAGGGTGGATGCTGCTTGTTAACAGATTTAATGGAAGAAGCCGAGTCATCATGGCAGTCTGTGCTGAAGCGCGAAACGATTGCATCTTTGAATGAAGACATAAAGGTTGGCTTTCAACCAAAAATGCAATTGTTACAACAATGGGTAAAAGAAAAAATGGTTTTGTAATGGCAAAGTAAGTTTCTAATTGAGTACAAACTTAAAATATAGAATCTATCGCTGATAAGAAAAGGGAGAAGCATAATGATTAAAAGTTTAGGTCGTATTAATGAATTAGCGAAAAAACAGCGAGAAGAAGGGTTAACAAATGCAGAGTGGGTTGAGCAACAAGTGTTGCGCGAAGATTACTTAAGAGAAATTCGCGGACAAGTAATTAACACTTTCACAGGCTTAACCGTGCTTGATGCACTTGGAAATGATGTAACACCGGATAAATTGCGTACAGAAAAAGAAGTTGATTCAAAGAAAGAATAAGCTAGCTGGAAGGATGATAACTAGATGAGATTAAGTATATTAGATCAAGCTCCTGTTACTAGTGGAAATACAGCAGCAGATGCTTTGAAAAAGGCTCAAGAGTTAGCCCTTTTAGGAGATGAATTAGGCTACCATCGCATGTGGATGGCGGAACATCATGCAACAGATGTGTTCGCGAGTTCGGCTCCTGAGATTACGATAGCCCATATGGCAGCGAAAACAAAAAATATTCGTTTAGGAACTGGGGGAGTGATGATGATGCATTATTCTCCTTTGAAATTGGCTGAGGTGTTTAAAACGCTAAGTGCATTTTCTCCTGGCCGTATTGATTTTGGCGCTGGTAGAGCTCCCGGAGGGGATAATTACTCTATTTTTGCATTATCAGAAGGACGTCAGCCGATGACGAACAATATGTACAAAAAATTTGATAATACACTGAAGTTGATGAACGACGAAGTACCTGATGATGAGTTGTATAAAAAAACAATTGCAACACCGTCTAAAGTTGTATTACCAGAAGCGTGGCTGCTCGGTTCAAGTGGTAACAGTGCTGTTCAGGCTGGGTTCAGAGGTGTTGGTTATTCTTTTGCACAATTTTTTAATGGTGAGATGACTAAAGAAATTTTAGATTCATACAAAAAGAGTTTTCAACCTTCTATTTTTATGGAGAAGCCAGAAATCAATGTTTCCTATATGGTGACTACAGCCGAAACAAAAGAAGAAGCAGAATTTGAGGCAATGCCTCAAGATATTTGGCGTTTAATGTTTATGAAGGGTAAGATCGGACAAGTTTTGACCCCTGAGGAAGCTAGTGATTTTCCGTTGTCGGAAATAGATCGAATGACTATTAAAGAAAATAGAAAAATCCATTTGGTGGGCTCTGCGAAAGAAATTGCAACATTATTACAAGAAGAGCAGAATTATTATGGTTTTGACGAAGCGATGATTTGCAGTATTCCTCATTCACAAGAGAAGCGACTGGATGTTTACCGCTTATTGGCCAAAGAATTATTTTAACAATGGTAATGAAGAAGGGGAAAAGAAATGCAAGATTATTTAGTAAAAGCGTTAGCACTCGATAATCAAGTGCGTGCGTATGCTGTTAATACAACAGTAACAGTAGGGGAAGCTCATCGTCGCCATCATCTTTCACCAATAGCATCGGATGCACTCGGACGTGCTATGACTGTTAGTGCAATGCTCGGTGCTATGCTCAAGGACGAAGAAAACTTAACGATAAAAATTGCTGGTGGAGGTCCAATAGGAACGATTATTGTTGATGCAAATGCGATAGGGGACGTTAGAGGTCTAGTTACCAATCCTCAATTCCAGTTGGATTTCAATGACCATGAATATTCAGATATGCAAAGAGCTGTTGGAAGGAACGGTATGCTGACAGTTTCGAAAGATGTTGGATTAAAGCAACCTTTTATGGGGCAAATCCCTCTTATGTCGGGTGAGATAGGAGAAGATTTCACCTCATACCTTACAAACTCGGAACAATCTCCGTCTGTTGTAAGAGTCGGTGTTCTTGTTAATCCAGATAACACTATTCAAGCAGCCGGCGGTTTCATTATTCAACTTATGCCTGGTGCAGATGATGAGATAATAAACGAAATTGAAGAACGTCTGAAAGTAATGGCTCCAATAAATGCAATGATTACGAAAGGGATGACTACGGAGCAAATACTAGAGCAAGTTCTCGGTGTTGGAAATGTGAAATTTCTAGAGAGAATGCCCATACAGTTCCAGTGTCAATGCTCCAAAGAGAGAGTGTCCAATGCCATAGTCAGCTTAGGAAGTGAAGAGATTCACGACATGATTCAGACAGATGGACAAGCTGAAGCAAATTGCCAATTTTGTAATGAAACGTACCGTTTTACAAAAGAGGATCTAGAGGAATTAAAGGAAGCAGCGGTTTAACTCATACATGCGGTAGTCATTTTAATTGTGAAAAAAGGCGAAGTTCCATAGTCAGTAGGCCGTTTCACTATTGCCCTTATAAGAATTTACTAATACGAAATAGTAAACTCTGACTAATTGAGGTGTTAGGAATGGCGATCATCGAAGTGTTTCCGGGTAGCCAGACGGCGATTCGGGATGCGGTTGCTTTAGCGGTTGAAGGGGACGTTATTTTGGTGCATAAAGGAACTTACCACGAAAACGTGAAAATTCGAAGCGACAAAAACAACCTTCGAATCATTGCTAAACATAAGCATCGAGCTGTTCTAGACGGAAGATTTATTTTGCAGGAAGCATTCGGTTTGAATAATGTAGCAGGCGTGGAAATCAGCGGATTTAAGATAAAGAACTATTTGTTTGGAGGTATAAGAATTAGTAACGGAAAATCACACCGTATCTTGGAGAACGAAGTCAGCAAAATAAGCGGTGTCAAAGGAGAAGTTAAACCATTTGGTATATATGTGAATCGTTCGGTGGGTAATCTGCTGATGAGGAACAAGATCGAACGGATTGGAAATGTTGAAGCGGGTAGTGGTATTCAGATTAGCAATTCAAAGGGGAACTGGGTTCTTCGAAATAGGCTGCTAAATCATTCATTACACGGATTAGACATCGGCCTCAGTTTTCATAATGCAATCGTAGGGAATCGAATTTCTGGCAATAAGAGCGATGGAATTATGATAAGTGGGTCAGACAATAATCTTTTTTTTAACAATAAGCTCAAACAAAACAGAGATAACGGAGTTTTCGCCCGCAGCAATAATAATTTTATTATAGACAGCAAAGTCAAAGGTAATCAAAAAAACGGCTTGCTGTTCACGTTTAATTATAATATGGCACTCAACAATGGTATCAAAAACAATGAGCGAAGCGGCGTAGCGGTTTTTTCGGATTTTAATGACATTCAGCAAAATAAAGTCGAGAAAAACGGGAACAACGGCGTTTTTATCCATGACCCTCATACTGCTAATTTAGTATTGGAAAATCGATTTAAGAGCAATAAACCAAAAAATATTAAGGATCAAGGCAAAAACAATAATATTGTTCAAAATGACTAAATGTTTTATTACAAATGAAAATGATAAGGATGGCCATTGGTTGTCCTTTTTTTTGCTTTTTTTTACGAATAGGATCTTCACTAGGAAGGTGTACAGTAACTGGTGAGCCAGTCATGAACTTCAATGTAAGTAACCACTCGATTAATTAATCTACGTCAGTGGAGAAATGATCAGCATACAAGCTGTCGCCGGAATTGCTTCGGTGGTAGCTTTATTGCATTTTTGTCAGGAGCCGACGTATTGACATTATTTTACGAATTATATTATACTCGGAATTGTATTAAGGGCTTAATACAATATTGGGGATGTTTATGATGGAATTTAATTCTAAAGAGCCGATCTATTCGCAGATCGTTGACTATTACAAAAAACAAATTGCAAGCGGCGACTTTCCTCCGGGGGCTGCTATGCCTCCACGTAGAGACTTGGCCAAAACGTTTGGTGTCAATCCAAACACGGTTCAACGGGCTTTTAAAGAAATGGAGGATAACGGATGGATTACGACTTTAAGGGGGAGTGGTAGCATCGTTACCGAAAACTCTGAAATTATATTGGCGCTACAGAGAAGTATCCTCGACGAATTATCTTCGCAATTTGTAATAGAAATGAAAACGTTAAGGGCTTCCGACGAAGAGATTTTACAGATGGTGAAATTGAAACTGGGAGGTGGAATCTCCATTGATCGAAGTTAACGATGCCGTAAAGTTTTACGAACATAAACCGGTGCTTAACGGAATTTCTTTGAAAATCCGCCCCTGCAGCATTACGGGATTATTGGGGGCAAATCGTTCGGGCAAATCGACACTCATGAAAGCCATCACAGGCTTGATACGTCTGGATCGTGGTGAAATTCTGATTGACGGGAATCCTCCTTCACCGAAAACGAATCGCTCAATAGCCTACTTGCCTGAACTTGAAACCTTATATCCATGGATGAGTATTGCCAATGCTATGAGTTATTTGAAAGACTTCTATGCAGATTGGGACGAGAAGAAAGCGATAGATTTGCTGCAGTCTTTCGAGCTTCAGCCTGATATTCGTTTGCGGGCGTTGTCCAAAGGAGAACTGGCAAAAGCTAAGTTGCTATTAGCTTTAAGTAGAAGAGCTCGTTATCTGCTTCTTGATGAGCCGTTATCAGGAATCGATTTGCACTCCAGACAACAGATTCTGCAAAGTCTTATCGACGACTTCATTGATGAAGAGCAAACGATTGTTATAGCTACACATGAAATCGAAGTTGTAGAGCCTTACCTAGACGAACTATTGCTCGTTCGCCAGGGACAATTGGCCGTACAAGGGAACTTGGAGGAATTGAAGGAGAGTAGGGGACAAACACTTACTGAAATCATAATGGAGATGCATCTATGAACGCTTACATTAGATTGTTAAAAACCGATATCCGTTCTTTCCGTAATTGGATATCGTTAACGTTTATCCTTTTTGGAGTGACTGAATTTATTCTTGTATATCTATTGTCCCGCTATGGTAACGAGAAATTATCTTTATGGTTTTATGGTCTTAGCTGGAGCGCATTTATTGCAGCCATCCTTGTTCCAGTCATTCTCTCCTTTGCGATTTGGATGTATGAATGGAGACAAAATACGCATTACTCATTGCTACTGTTGCCGATTAATCGAAGTTTGATCTTTTTCTCTAAGTTAACCGTTGTTTTGTTCGTAGACACGATATTGTTAGTTTCTACATTGCTTTTTTGGGGCAGGAAATGGTTGTTGCAGGATGGATGGCTCAATGTGGACATCGGTTTTATAAGCTCTTTGTTCGTTACGTTAGTTACGATTCATTTATTGGCCTTTTTTTCTGTATTGACCGGATTGTGTGCGAAGAAATGCCGGACTATCATCACGACCGCAGTTTTTATCGTCCTATTTCCTGCACCAGCCTTGCTTACCTACGTACTGATGGCTTTGAACGGACAAGCGGAGATCGGATTAGTTTTCTCTGGAATCATGGTGATGAAGAACGACGAACCGCTTTTGCTTTTACCGATGCTGGTAAACGTGCTGTTTTGTGTCTTATATAGCATCGGAGGCATTGCCTTGTTACGAAAAAAGATACATATTTAAACGTTAAGTTTGCTGTCATTCACCATTAGAGATAAGGAGTTCATCGATATGCTAACGGCAAAAAATACGGTAAATCCAATCCTTCGAGTCACAGCGATTTCCAAGCGGTATGGAAACAGCAAAAATGCAGCATTCGCTCTAAATGATATTTCCCTCGAATTCTCTCCAGGTTCATTCAACGCAATTATGGGCCCTTCCGGATCAGGAAAAAGTACAATGTTGCAATGCGCTTCCGGTCTTGAACAACCGACTTCTGGTGAGGTATGGTTAGGCGACATTCAATTAAACAAATTGAAAGAGCCGCGTATGACTTTAATGAGAAGAGAACGAATTGGATTTATATTTCAAGCATTCAACTTAATCGATTCTCTGTCCGCTCGGGACAATATACTACTGCCACTAAAATTATCTGGTAGACGGCCTGATGAGGCTTGGTTCAGGAGACTTGTCGAGGAGACAGGATTAGAAAGTCGGCTTAATCATCGTCCTTCCGAGATGTCGGGAGGGCAGCAACAGCGGGTCGCCGTTGCACGTGCGCTTATAACCAAGCCTGATATTGTGTTTGCTGATGAACCGACCGGAGCACTGGATACGCACACAGGCATGGACATTCTTGAGATGCTTCGTGAGACTGTAGTCGATCTAAAGCAAACTTTAGTTATGGTCACACATGATCCGAATGCTGCGTCATTTGCGGATCGGGTCATTTTTATGGCAGACGGTCAAGTAACGGGAGAAATCGAAGCACCTACAACTGCGAAAATAATGGAACGGATGAACCGACTGGAGGGGAGATGATGGTTTGCTTTATTTTATTATCTGTTCGTTTCCGTCTTATCCATTACATTGGTATGTTCGTAGCTATATCGATCGCCGTAGCGATGATCGCTACGTCAGGCATTCTTTTGGAAAGTGTTGGGGAGGATTCTAATCAAAATCAAAACGTCATTTCTTTTATCGGGTTTCTAAGCTTCCTTATCGGTTTTATTTCAATTTTTGTCGTAGTAAACACGCTGGCTTTTTCCGTTTCACGACGCACCGGAGAAATTGGTGTACTTCGTCTCATCGGAGCTACTCCAAGGCAAATCCGTGTCATGATCACAGGTGAGGTATTAGTTATCTCAATTTGTGCATCATTAGCAGGCTGTCTAGCTGGTAGCTGCCTCTCCCACCTCATTGCCGAATTAATCGTTCGCACTGGAATTTCCGAAGGGGACTTGCAACCGAATTTATCTATGACACCGTTCGTTGTATCCTTTATATTCGGTCTGTGCATATCCTTGTTATCCGTGTTAACTTCGCTACGACGCGTTTCACGTATCGGTCCAGCTCAAGCCGTGAGGGAAGCTTCAGTAGATCCTCACGGGATTGATCTATTCCGGCTACTATCCGGATTTCTTTTTCTTGTAGGGGGTTGGAGTCTGTGGTATAACCTTCCTCAATTAGAGGAAGATGGGTATTCATTTTTGGTCGCCCTATTGCTTATGATTGGCTTCGCACTGCTTGGTCCATTGTTGGTTGGTCTTCTCGGATGTTTGCCCGGAGCAATCGCTTCTGTTATATCTAGAGTATCGGGCTGGATGGCACAAGAGAATTTGGCTAACAATCGTAAGCGAACAGCCGGAGTGATGGTTCCGGTTATGGTTATTGTAACGATCGCTTGTACGCTTTTGTTTATACAGGCAAATGAAGTAGATATATCTAAGAAAAAAATGGAAGATTTATTTGCCGCAGATTACTTTTATACGACTCAAGATTCAAATGGGATTCCTAACGCTATGCTCCGTAGGATTAGTGAAACTCCTGGGGTATCAGCCGTTACCGGGATAAGAAATATAGAAGCAAATGTGTTACCAGATGGAATGGATATTGAGGAAGATATTGATGACTATGGATACCAGGCCACAGCAATTGACGATCAATTTTTAGAAAACTTTATTCACGTTGAGGCGGTGGAAGGACAACTAACGGACATCCGGAAAAATAAAGCAGCAATTAGCAGCGACCTTGCAGATGAATTTGAATTAGGGATCGGAGATGCTATCGAAGTACGTTTGGTAGAGAAGGTTGCCTGGACATTGGAGATTACCGCTGTTTTTCAACCTACTGCAATGCTCGGAGACATAATGTTATCCGATACTTTAGTCGGACAACATAAAGATCAATTGTCATTCTCCTATGTGTTTGTGGATACGCTGGCTGCGCTCCATAGTAAAGAAGATCCTTTGCTGCAACAGCTTCAAGCTCTTGCAGAGACATCTCCAAGTCTTACCGGATTTTCTAAAGAGGAATATATAGCCCTTTCGGAGCAGAAAGGTTCGTCAGGACTTTGGGCATTATATTTGCTTATCGGTATACTTGGGCTATATATCGCAATTTCTATTGTGAACACAATTACGCTTTCCACCTTGGAGCGTAAGGGAGAGTTTTATAAGTTACGAATGGTTGGCATGACTCGATCACAAATCTTTTGGATGATCAGTTGGGAGGCGATCATCACTTCCGTTATAGGTGTAATCATTGGGACGGGAATAGCCATGTTTACATTAATGGGTCATAGTTTAGCATTAACGGGCTCATGGAAGTTTGATTTTGTATGGGAGATATATGTCTTGATCCTGACTGGAGTGTTACTTCTAGGCGTGATTCCTGTGATAGTATCGGGTCGTTATGCCATCTTGAGGTAGTAGAGGGATAAATTAATATGTTCATTTACAAGTCTTACTCTAAATCGGACAAAAGCCACACCGAAATTCATTCTCGGGCGGCTTTTGTCCGGCTGTTTGAATTAATGGTTAATCGATTTACACAAAACTAGTTAAAGTCATGTACACGGGCCAAGATTTATCCAGACGTCAGAAGGACCGCTGTTCGTAGCTGGATTTTGATTTGTTGTCCACCATTTAGCTTTATATCTAATGCCGTTGTGGACAACTTCATTATCTTTGACATACACAGCAGTTGGAAGCCAAGGATTCGGACAGACACTTCCAGGTAATGTTTGTCCAGTAGCCGTATTACTGAAGTTAACGGATAAATTATTGGACGTATCTCGAGCTTTAATCTTGTACTGGTAAGGAGTATTCGGTGTTAGCAAGGTATCGGTAAAGGTCGTACCAGTTGCATACCCTACATAAGCGTTATTGCGATAAATTTCGTACCCAGCCACTTGAACATTATCCGTGGAAGCTGTCCAAGAAAGTGAGACGGTAGTCGAAGTAACTGCTGTAACAGTAAGGTTTGTTGGATCGGATGGCGGAACAAGTTCAGGTGGAGTGCCGAAATTGGCATCGATGACGTTATAGAAGGCATTAGGAGTATTAGATACTTCCCACACTGCTAGAATGACTTGATAGCCAGTACGAGCAGGCACGTTACACGTACTAGAATAGTTTGTTGGAGGAGCACCACTGTATGCGATGTCACAGAATGGAGTTAATTCAAAAGAGTTGCGTGATAGTGGTGCATTCGGGTCCCAATTCTGTTTCGTTATATAATATTTCCAGCTCGCCGTTGAGTGTGGAGCCGACAGGTACCATTGAAATGTCTGTGGACCAGACGTCATGTTGACCTTGGACCAGCGAGTTGAACTTTGCGCGTCCAAAGTAGCGTATTTACCAGCCGCACTAGCGATTTGCCCGTCCGCAGGTCCGGCAGCAGGCCAGCCTTTAAGCGCTTCCAAGTCATTCGGATTGTATTGGGCTGTTCCACAGTTCGTATTTACTGTGGTGTTGCACAAGTAGCCACGGCTAGGCGGATTTTGCACGTAACCATGGGCAGATGCACTGTCAGAAAAAACTTTAGCGAGTGTGAATAATAGCAATATAGCTCCGGTGGCAACGATTAATTTAAACAACTTGTTTTGATAAAAAGCTTGCTGCTGCATCATCATTAACGATTCCTCCTCAAATTTGGTTTTCGGTGGAGCGGGCTGGCTCAAATCCGATTAGTATTACAAACTTATTTGTTGAACGGAATCACCTCCTTTCTACGTCTATGACGATGTAGACTGGAACGATTGGATATGCTAGTTTATGGAGTAAGACGATGATGGTGAAAAAAATAGGAGAAGATAATAAGAGAGTAGAGGATTCAGAGTTATGTTGTAAGCGCTTACTTATATTTTATTCCAACCTAAAACGATTCTCAATAGGAAAAAGAGTATAGTTTAAAAGCAGTAGAGTAGTCGTTTCCTCTCTGATCTACGACAATTTTTTTAGTTAAGTATCATCTTAACGTGATCGTTATAGGACAGTAGGGGGACATTTTTAAAAAAGGTTATTGCTTAAGTGCCAGTGATCTGAGGAATTAATCAGTTTTTGTACGAAAAGCATCTAAAATAGAAACTAAGCATCCGAATCTACAACTGAAAGTCCTAGGCAAAATAGCTTTTTCATCCGTATGATATTCATTTCTCCTTACCATAATGGATAATTTTACGATCAATTTAATCATAATAATTGCTTTACAGGACACCTAAAGGTGTTATATTATGAAATAGGACACTTAATGGTGTCCAATAATAAATTACGTAAAAGGAAGTTGATAAAATGGTTATATTATCTATCGTTCTTCAAAGTTGGCTGCTGTTCTCAATGGCTTTCTTCGGTGGAAGCAAGATTGCAGGAGCGAAACATCAGGTCGAACTGTTTGATTCTATTAGACTGCCTCAATGGTTTCGTATCATTACGGGCTACGTCCAAATAGTAGGATGTGTTGGACTCGTTATTGGGTACTGGTATCCGGTGATGATCGCATGGACAGGTATACTGATCGGAATAATGATGTTAGTGGCTTGCCTTGCGCATGTTAGAGTCAATCATTCGATTGGTAAAATGATACCTGCCTTATTAAATCTGCTGATCGCAATTGCATTAGTTTTCTTAAACGCAGACGAACTGTCCCAGCTTTTCGGATAAGCTCATATCTAATGTAGGAGCACGACGTCTAAATCTAACACTTTAAGTGCTCATAGCTTTACGAATAATAAATATGACCACGTCCATCGGACGTGGTCATATTTAAGTATTTATTTTCCCATTTTTTGCAGTATGATTGGAATGTAAGTCATGTTCCAGGAGGTGACTGTATGAAGGAAAGCGAGAGATTGGAGCAACTGGAGAGCCGAATGCTTGTTGGGCGGAACTGTGAGCTTCAAACCTTTGCCGCCATTTTGGGTGATGAAACCTTCTCCTATAAAATTATTAATATATTCGGTACAGCAGGAATCGGTAAGAGCTTTCTGCTCGATGAGTTTCAACGACAAGCGCGAATTGCTGGTGCGTGTTGTATAACAATCGATTGCGAGCATTTGGTTAAGACACACGAAGCGTTTTGCAGATCTATTTTGCAAGTAGTTGATCGGTCAGCTACGGATGCGATTTCCACTTCTACAGAAATTGCAGAACAGTGCATCCAATCCCTCAATGGTATAGTGGATGGGCGTATCGTCCTTTTTATCGATGTGTATGAACAACTGGCTGCAATGGACCAATGGCTTCGTGATTATTTTCTTAAGCAGCTTAATAAAAGCATTCTAATTGTTATCGCGGGCAGACATAAGTTGTCTGAGCCATGGTTTGTATCTCCCGTCTGGAGACAGTTTATTCATTGCATGCCTTTATTCGAGCTCGACTATCCGTCGGTTGAAAGGTATGCAAGTTGCAGCTCTATTAACGATATTGAACGGGTACAACAAATATGGCGGCACTCCAAAGGCCATCCCTTAACGATGTCGTTAGTTACATATATTAGTGAACAATTGGATATGAATGAAACAAATACGCCACTCGAGGACTACGGAACTTTACCATACATCGTCAATCAATGGCTACGCGAAGTTCCTGACGAAAGTCAACGTGCACTGGTCGAAACAGCGGCTCTTCTCCGTTTTTTTAATCAGGAAAGTCTCGCCTTCGTCATGAATCGCGACATTCTCTTGCCCGAGTTTCACCAACTGATTCGTTGTTCATTCATACGGAAGGTGGACAATGGATGGACGGTTCACGCCCTTATGAGGGAGTTGATTATTCGGGAGCTACTATCGAGAGCTCCAGGTCTGTTCGAGGAGAGACGAACTCGTGTCTTGCACTACTATTACGCCAAGCTCCTCCATGCTCCAAATCCGCTTTTGGTCGCCAGCACCGTTCCCATACTTCATCATGGCGCATGAAAGCTTGGGCTTCGAAAGGGTTCAGGGTGCCACTCATTACGGCTATGATGGAGTCACTCCAACAGCGACTTTCGTATTCAATTGGAAAGGTGATCAATTTATTCATCATATTCATCAAATACTTAATCAGTCGGATTTAGGGCGCAAACTGCTTTCGACTAAAGAAGCTGAAGAGCCTGTTCGAATTCCTGCTTTGTCGGCTGTCGATCCCATCCTTGCACGTCTAGATCTGACTCCTAGAGAAAAAGATGTTGCCAAACTGCTGGAAAAAGGGCTCACCAATGCTGAGATTGCTTCTGCTTTATATGTAAGCGAAATTACTGTGAAAAAACATATGACTTCGATGCTAGGTAAGTTGAGTGTAACCAATCGGACCCAGTTGCTCAAAAAACTGCTGGAACCGTCAGTCTAACACTATGCATGAGGCTATCTCATCAGCGTTATCTTGACTATTATTTTGTCGTGTTATTTTGAAATGCGTGTAACAAGTAAGCTAAGCCTCCAAGTCCATGTAAACTATGGATTTGGAGGCTTTTTCATTACATATGGGGGAGTTAGCTTCAATGAGCAACGAATAAAATAAGGTTAAGCAGGGCAGCCGAACGGCGGTTTAGGCAAGCCTAATCGATCCAAGTTGCCGCATACAACGCTTTGCCAATAAGCCAATTGGTCGCTGAAATCTTTTGCTGAATGTTGCTGGATGATTTGCAACGATGCCGTAGCAGCGGCAACCTGT
Source organism: Paenibacillus sp. GSMTC-2017 (assembly GCF_016019935.1). Taxonomy (GTDB): domain Bacteria; phylum Bacillota; class Bacilli; order Paenibacillales; family Paenibacillaceae; genus Pristimantibacillus. The sequence goes on along the minus strand of NZ_JAECMT010000002.1, from coordinate 916,606 downwards.
GGGTCGAATGACCAGTTCCAATAGTCAGTACGGTCATAACGGCCGATCCACTTGCCGTCGACACCATATTTTTGCATGTCGGTTACACCTATTACAGCGCCGTCCGCATTACGAAGCAGGACGAATACACCACCCGTAAATCCTGTCAAGAGTACATTGTTTTTCGTCCGGGTCATGACATCCAATTGTCCGGCAAGTGGTCCCGATCGCTGAAGCGTAGCATCTGTGTACATGTTTCGTCCGCCATCGGAGCTTTGCCACGAAGATTGTTGGGTCAACGATCCTTCACCCGTATAGGCGTTGGTAGTAGGGACTGGGAAAAAGGCGAGTAGTGTCATGCAAGTTAAGGTTACCATCACTATTAAAGACTTTAATTTGCTTGTATTCATCATAATCCTCCTAAATAGTTTTTAAAATTAGTTGTCCTTGCACATTCAAAATAGAGCGTCGCGACATTACGTCATACGAAATGATCACCTGCTTTCCAAAGATACTGAACACATTAGTAAATATATAACAAGTTGCTAGGGCTGAATATTATACAAAGGTATACATATAGGATAGTATCCCGTATATGGATGGCCCACTGTAAAATTTCGAACACAACCAATGTATCGGAAATACTAGACTTAGTAAGCGAAGTTAGGCGAGTGTGTACTATAGGCTCCAAAACCAAAAAACACGCCTAATGAGGCGTGTTTTTTGGTTTTGCTTCGGCCTTAATGTTATCCAAACCAAGCACAGTGAAGGCAATTTACTCCCTCTATAATATCCTCATTGCTCAAGCCACCGAAACCGATCTGAACCATTGATTTATCAGCTTGAGCTCGTTGTGCCCAAAAGGGGGATACAGGGTAGACTTTGACGCCTTCTTCCTCTGCAGTGGCAATCAGCTGATCTTCATCCATTCCATTATGTATACGCAATAAAATGTGAAGTCCTGCATCTTGACCGATTATTGTCACTTGAGAGCCCATCATCTTCTGAATCAATGAAATCAGTGTAAACTGCTTCTGTCGATAAACATTTCGCATCTTACGAATATGGGCTTCCCAATGACCATTTTTCATAAAGAGCTCCAACGTTTTCTGATGAAAACGTGAGACCGTTTGGTCATATAATCGGTAGTCTTGTTTACTGTGAAAGTCTAGTAAGGTCTGAGGCAAAACCATGTACGCAATACGCAATGAAGGGAGGAGACACTTTGAGAATGTCCCAAGGTAAACAGTGCGATCATGGGTATCTAAGCTTTGTAGGGAAGGTATTGGTTTGCCGACATATCTGAACTCGCTATCGTAATCGTCTTCTATAATGATCCCATTCTGGTCTGCTGCCCATTTTAATAATTGCATTCTCTTGGAGAGTGGCATAACCATCCCATATGGAAACTGGTGTGAGGGAGTAATATACACGATACGAGATTTGCTTTCATATAGCTTATGGATATTAAGTCCATCACTTTCTAGCGGAATGGAGTGGATGTTAATACCTTTGTGCTCAAAAATGGTTCGAACACCGTCATAACCTGGGTTTTCCATCGCGATTCCGTTGCTTACATCTCCTAATAATCCAGATAACACACCGATTAAGTACTGAATACCAGCTCCAACCATAATTTGATCCGGTGAGCAATTGACCCCTCTTGAGCTGTGTAAGTAATGTGCAATTTCTAATCGAAGCTGGGGTTCTCCGAGAGGATCACCATACGAAAATAAACTCTGCTCGTTCTGGTGCAAACTTTGATTGGATAATTTGCGCCAAGTAGCAAGTGGAAAATGCTCAGCATCTACGTCACCATAACGAAAATCATATCGGATTGCTGAGTTACTTTTCACACCACTATCCAACCACTTATTACGAATGAATTGAGATGAGGGCAGCGATTCCAGTTCCAGATCATTAATGTATAAGCCGCTCCTTGGTCTGCTCTGAACATAACCTTCGGCTAACAACTGTTGATAGGCCAAATCTACCGTATTACGGCTTATGTGAAGGTGGTTAGAGAGTGAGCGAATAGAGGGAAGTCGTGTCTCAGCAGCTAACTTCCCACTCAAAATTTCTTTTTTTATATAGTGATAAAGTTGAGAGTATAACGGAACACTAGACTCTCTCTTCAGCAATACCGTCAAATCTATCATTGATATCCTCCTCGTCCAAAAGAAAACTGACCCTAATTTTTTGTTTAGAACTGTAACTACTTAGGGGGTCAATTGACTGATACGATTATATCACTTCCAGTCGAATGAAACCTAGCACTAGAAAACTGGATGATCATTGCACTAGGAGGAGAATATTGTGGACAGAAAAATAGACTCTATTGGAGAGATGGAGAATCATCATCAATCAACACAGTTGGTAGAAAACTTTAGTAGGCACCCTGGTTTCCGTCGTATGTTTGCCCCCAATAAATTAACGATCGGTCTATTTCTACCACTTAAGTTCTATGTAGGTCAGATGGACGTTTTAAAGGGCCAAGCTGATCTAGTGGAAAGTATTGATAAACGAAATTTTGCAGCCATTTGGGTGAGGGATGTGCCTTTGTTCGATCCCGCTTTTGGAGATGCAGGCCAATTATTTGATCCATTTGTATATTTGTCCTATCTTGCTGCAAAAACTAAAAATGTATCCCTAGTAACAGGAAGTGCGATTTTCACGCTTCGCCATCCTATTGATTTGGCAAAGGCAGCTGCATCTATTGATGTGTTATCAGGCGGACGACTTGTGTTAGGGATTGCTTCTGGAGACCGGCTAGCTGAATTTCCGGCTTACGGAATAAATGCGGACAATCGTGATGTGCGATTTAGGGAAACGGTAGAGTATTTCCGCGAACTTACACATAATAGAAGTCCTGAAATTCAATCCTCTCTTGGCCGTATGAAAGGGCTTGAATTACTCCCTAAGCCTGCAACAGGTGGTATCCCGCTTGTTGTGACGGGTTCAAGCAGACAGTCTTTAGATTGGATTGCGGAGCATAGTGATGGTTGGCTCACTTATCCTCAAGCGACGACAAATGAACTTGGTCCAATAATGCTTGGTCAAAAGATTAACGCTTGGCGTGAAAAAATACCTGGCGGTGTATTCAAGCCGCATATGACTAACGAGTGGATTGATCTTGTAGAAGATGCCCATTATCCTCGAACGCCGCTTCGTGGAGGGTTCGTATTGCGTACAGGACGCTTAGGTCTAATTCAGCTTTTGGAGGAATGGCAGGCGGTTGGTGTTAATCATGCTGCACTCGGTATCCAATTTTCTAATCGGCCATCTGAGGAAGTGATTCAGGAGTTAGCGGAGGAAGTGTTGCCGCTATTTCCTACGCACGCTGGTCCAAATCCGTTGAATACTAGTTGGTAGTGGATCATTCTACCTCGTGAAGCACGTCATTATTGGCGTGCTTTTTTGTGCTCTTATTATGTAACATGCAGACAAGTATACAAAAACCTTGTAAATTGTATAATGATATTAATAGGTCGAAATTAGTCGAAGAAGGTGCTCTGTGATGACAACTAATATAATGAATCCGAAGGTGGATCAATTTTTAATTAAGGCAAAAAAATGGAGAGAAGAATACGAGAAGTTAAGAAATATCGTTCTCGACTGTAATTTGACTGAAGAGTTTAAGTGGATGCATCCGTGCTACATGTTTGACAATAAAAACATCGTATTAATTCATGGATTTAAAGATTATTGCGCACTTCTATTTCACAAAGGAGCATTGTTAAAAGATGCCCAAGGAATTCTCATCCAACAAACCGAAAATGTACAAGCAGCGCGTCAGATTAGGTTCACTAACATTCAAGAAATAATCGAGATGGAACCAATTATAAAAGCATATATTTATGAAGCTGTTGAAGTTGAAAAAGCCGGTTTGGAAGTGAATTACAAAAAGAATACAGAATACACAATCCCTGAAGAACTTCAAAAACAATTCGATGATATTCCTGCTTTGAAAACTTCCTTTGAAGCATTGACGCCTGGACGACAAAGAGCATATCTTTTATTTTTTTCAGATCCCAAACAATCCAAAACTCGTGCGTCGAGGGTTGAAAAGTATAAGCAGCACATTTTGGAAGGCAAAGGTTTAAATGATTAATAGATCTGAATCAATACAAGGATTGAGCTTCTAGCATCCCATCATAATTAATTTGTTCGCGATTCTCTCCAAGTATCTATTAATATTATGGCAACTCCTATGGACAAGAAGGAATCAGCGATAACACTAATGAGCCCTCCGTGGTCCTCCACGATCTTCTTGCATATGGCGAGTCCGAGTACTGTGCCACCATATTCTCTGGAACGGGATTTCTCACTTCAGTAGAAGTGGTCGAACAGATAGGGGAGATCTTCAGGGGGCATTCCCGAGCCACTGTCCCTAATGGTAATCCGTATGGCATCGCCCTCTGCTCCCATATTTGCTACGATAGTGATTTCACTGCTTGGACCTGCATATTTTTTCGCATTGCCTATCATATTTTCGAATTAATTTAGAGCGGAATTAGATCAATATATCACTTACTACAATTACAAGAGGATTAAAACAAAACTAAAGGGCATGAGTCCGGTACAGTACCGGACTCATGCCCTAGAAGTCGCTTAATAATATAGTGTCTAACTTTTGGGGGTCACATCAATCAAGGACGTGGTTTTTTTCATATCTTTATTTTTTCAATAGACTTCCTTCAAAAGCTCAAAAGTTTCTTCTAAAGTAATACCAAAAGATTTGTAATACGAAGTATCAATAACCATCTGTTTCAAAATCATTTCATTGCGTTTTTGAAGCATATCATCGGGGGAGAGTTCGGCAACAAAACATCCTTTGCCGGTTACAGTATAAATTAATCCAAGTCGTTCGAGTTCTTCCCATGCTTTTTTTACGGTAATGATACTGACACGAAGCTCAGTGGCTGCTTGTCGTATTGGTGGCAAACTGTACCCATTCCCAAGTTCGCCCTTTAGAATTTGTGCACAGATTTGTTCAAAAAGCTGCTGATAAATAGGTTTATCAGATGAGTTCGATATAGCTATATTCATTACATTTCCACTTTCTCAAAGCGTTTGATGGCAATATGATAAGCGATAATCGTAAATATCGCAAATAATATAATGCCCGTTATCAAGATAGACAGTTGAGTTGCGAACTGCTCAGTACCAGTACCTTTGAAGAGATCAGACACAAATTCATTCTCCAATCCGAGCCATTCTGCACCTAATGCAAACAGAACAGCAGCCGTCATAGATACAATCGATGCTGCGCCGTATTTATACGCTGTTTTATAATACATGGATATAAAGATAAAGTTGAAGATTGCAAGCATGATGAAACATAACCCCCAAAAGCCTAAAGTTGGTTTGAAGAAAATATAGTTCAGATTCGGATATAAACGAACAGTAATCATGCTATAGATCATCCCAATAACAAGATGCATTAATTCCAGTATTACGATAACGGACACCTTTGCTTTTACAATGTCATTTTTTATTACAGGCATCATGCTAGTAAATATTAAATCGTTCTGAGTTTTATACCCTGCAAACATATTCGGTATCGTAATAAAACAAAAGTAAAGAGGGACAAGGAAATATAACCATCCGGGAATAAGCATTAAAGCGCCTGTCAAAAAGGGCATAACATAAAAGAAGGGGCTTACGCCTAGCTTTAATTCTTTCATTAGTAAGTTATACATACTGATCCTCCTTCTTCGAAAAATAGATCATAATCTCCTCAAGATTAGGCAGAGTTGATCTAATATCCCAAGAGGGATCAAAATCTCTCGTATGGATTAAGCCTGTAAAGCCGAAAGAGTTCTTTTTGTAAGCAATTAATCGGTCTTTAATGGCATTCAATTGATCTTCTTTTCCATTCAACAACCGATAGGTATCAATAAATTGTTCCTTCTCAGCGCTGTTAATAATTTGTCCGTTATCGATGTAAGTAATATAATCGGCGCATTTTTCTAAGTCGGATGTAATATGAGTTGAAAACAGGATGCTGATTTCGCCATATTCCACTAATTCCTGGAAAATATCCAATAAATCGTCTCTTGCAACCGGATCAAGTCCGCTAGTTGGTTCATCAAGAATAAGAAGTTTTGCACCATGCGATAAAGCAATCGCCAAGCTGTACTTTACTTTCATTCCAGTTGATAATTCGGATATCTTTTTACCTTCATTTAAATTAAATCTTTTCAAATAATTGTAGTAGATTTCATCATTCCAATTATGATAGAACGTTTTGATTACGTTAGTTAACGTTTTGATTTTGCTTCGAGTATAGAAATTGATATCTCCGAATGCGAAGCCAATTTCTTGTTTTAATTGGAGTTCATGATTGGCCATCTCCTTGCCCAAAATACTGATCTTGCCGCTATCCATCCGAGTTAAATTCAAAATGGATTTTATTGTTGTTGTTTTTCCTGCGCCGTTGGCACCGATAAAGCCCATGATATAGCCCTTTTCCAATTGGAAAGATACATCTTTTAAATCAAAATGTTCGTATTTTTTGTTTACATTTTTAATCTCTAAGGCAAGCATACAACCAACCTCCTGAATAATTGTGTCTGTTGTGTATGCACAATATATCACTGTGCCAATTATTGTGTCAATCATTTTTATTTATACCATATATTATTAAGAAATATTTACCGAAAGGAACCGTATCAAACGAATACGGCTTTGATAGTTGGAGAACCTCTGACAAGATGTATTAGAATTGAAGAGAACCCCATGTCTTAATCAAGACATGGGGTTCTCTTTTGTTAGTATACAGTTTGTTTCACTTATTATTTTGCTAATCCACCAACAGTTTGTTTTTCTTTCCACATCACCGTAATAATTAGACCAACAAACATAATGACAGCAGCAAATAGGTACGGATAGTTGATGTTTACATCAAATAATATACCGCCAAGCGCTGGGCCAGCTATAGTACCGAGGCTAGTATACGTTGAGTTCATGCCGGCAATAAATCCTTGTTCTTGTTCAGCAGTTTTTGACAAGTAGCTCGTTAAAGCTGGTCGCAATAAATCAAATGCGAGGAAGATGAAGCTAGTGACGATTAAGACGGCTACAAAGCCAGAGATTATCGTTGATAGTACTGCAAATACTACACCAGCAATTAAGCATAGTTGGATAAGCAACTTTTCACCCATTTTTTCTACCATTTTACCGAACATAAAGACTTGAACGACAACTCCAAATATCGAGCTTACTGTAATGAGAATTGCTATATCTCGTGGAGTGAATCCAAATTTATGATCAGAAAACAGACTAAATACTGTTTCATAAGCTGATAAACCAAATGCGAGTACAAAAACAAGAATAAAGGCAATAATGTAAAGTGGTTGTAGTGAACGTTTAAGATCACTTATAAAGCTGGTATCCTTTTTGAGCTTAGCGATTTCCGAAAGCTGTGCTTTGGATAATGGCTCTTTCAAAATAATTAATGAAGAAATACATGTTATTAATGCGAAGCCTCCAGCAAAATAGAAGGGAGCACGAATACCTAGCTCAGCAATAAATCCTCCAATACCAGGGCCGATAATAAACCCGAGACTAATAGCAGCAGATATATAACCCATCGCTTTAGGTCTTTCCTCAACTGTTGTAATATCCGCGATATAGGCAGTTACGCCAGGCATTATGAATGCACCAGCAATACCACCAAGAATTCTAGATAAAAAGAGTACAGACACATCTGTACCTAAACCAAAAATCACTTCAGATATACTGAATAGCAACAGGCCGATTACGATCATTTTTTTTCTGCCATAAGTATCAATCCAACGTCCTGCTATAGGAGACATTAGAAGCTGTGCGAACGAAAATGCTGCAAATAAATATCCCATTGTTTGGCCAGATAATTGCATTTCTTTCATAAAAGATGGCATAACAGGAACGATAAGTCCGACTCCTAGAAAAACAATAAATATATTACTTAGAAGAATGAGCAAAACTGTTTTTTGTTGTTTCAATGGTTTAATCATGAAGCATACCTCTCTCTGTCTAATCAAAGCTGTGAAATACGTTGCGAAATTAACGAACGGTCGTCAGTTATTTTATCAAATATCATTTTTTTATGCAATGTTAATTGCTCTCAGTGGTTAGAAAAAGTAGGAATGTCTACTTGAAGGTAATAATAACATTGACGGAGAAGAGTTGTAATTTTATACTTAATCCATGTCCATACCAATATTATCCACAAAGTTATATATTCCTCAGTCACGACCAGTAGTAGTCAATCGTCATCGTCTGTTTGAAAAGCTAAATGAGGTTCAGCATCGTAAGCTGACTCTTATATCTGCCTCTGCTGGTTTTGGTAAAACGACGTTGATTAGTGAATGGATTACTAGTAGCAAGCGACGGACCGCCTGGCTTTCGCTGGACGAAGGAGATAACGATGCTACACGTTTTCTAATTCACCTCATTTCTGCATTGCAGACTATTGAGGCGAATATTGGAGAAGGTGTGTTTGTTGCGCTCCAATCTTCTCAGTCATTACCAATCGAGCCGATTTTGACGACTCTAATCAATGAAATAACAGTAATCTCGGATAATTTTGTCCTCGTATTAGATGATTTTCACATTATTAAAGACAAAGCGATTATCGATGCTATTGCCTTTTTACTCGAACATTTACCGACACAGATGCATATCGTCATATCTACTCGTGAAGACCCGAATTTACCACTAGCTCGGTTACGAGTTAGAGACCAATTAACAGAGCTACGAGTAAATGACTTAACATTCACCCACTCAGAAGTTACTGAATTTTTAAATAAGGTAATGCGCCTGAACCTCTCATTAAAAGACATTTCTCTTCTTGAAACCCGAACGGAAGGTTGGATTGCCGGACTGCAATTAGCCGCGATTTCTATGCATGGACATCAAGACAAAAGTAGCTTTATCAAATGTTTCACAGGTAGCCATCATTTCGTATTAGATTATTTGATTGAGGAAGTTTTGCAACAACAGTCGGACAGTGTTCAAAACTTTTTACTGCAAACATCAATCTTAGGTCGTCTAAGTGGTCCTCTTTGTGATGCTGTTTTGGGAGAGGGAGATATTGAGTCACATCTTAAAACCTCTATATCTAGTCAAGAAACGTTACAATATTTAGAACATGCAAATCTATTTATCGTCCCCTTGGACAATGAGCGACGTTGGTACCGATATCACCATCTCTTTGCTGATTTGCTGCGGCAACGACTACATCAAAGGATTATCTCGCCAACAGAAGATGAGAAGTATGATATAGCTGAATTACATATACGTGCAAGCAAATGGTATGAAGATCATGGGCTGGACATTGAAGCATTTCATCATGCAGTAGCGGCCAATGATATTGAGCTTGCCACAAGATTAATTGATGGGAAGGGTATGCCTTTGCATTTCCGTGGCGGGGCAACCCATGTACTTAGATGGTTAGAGTCACAGCCAACGACAGTATTAGATGCTAGACCTTCATTGTGGGTCATTTTTGCTTCAACGATATTGATGGTTGGACAATTGACAGGTGTTGAACAGAAGCTTCAATCTGCTGAAGTAGCTCTTCAAAACACTGAACTAGACGATAAGACAAGGGATGTTATCGGACATATTGCGGCTATACGAGCAACACTTGCTGTTAGTCAGCATAAGGTTGAATTCATTGTTGCAGAGTCGCTCCGTGCTTTAGAATATTTGCACCCAGATAACCTACCTGTCCGAACTGCAACTACGTGGACGCTTGGGTATGCTTATCAGCTCCAAGGTGATCGTGCTGCGGCGAATAAAGCTTATACTGAAGCTATTTCAAAGAGCCAAGCGATTAGGCATCATGTTATTCAGATAATGGCAACTATAGGTTTAGGCAACTTACAGGAAGCAGATAATCAACTTTATACGGCAACTGACACATATCGAAATGTCCTGAAAATGGTTGGTGATCCACCACTACCTATTGTCTGTGAAGCACATCTTGGATTGGCGAGGATATGTTATGAATGGAACGACTTAGAAATGGCTGAGCACCATTTGAAGCAAAGCACTGAGCTAGCAAAGCAGTTAGTAAACACGGACAGGGTCATTGTTTGTGAAGTATTCCATGCTAAGCTGAAACTAGCGCAAGGTGATGTAAATGATTCAGCTGCAATTATTTTTAAGGCAAATCAACTTCTGCATCAACATAACTTTGTGAATGCAATGTCTGACGTAGCGGACATTCATATTCGTATATTGCTTCATAAGGGTAATTACATTGCCGCCTCAGATCTGGCAAAGTCGAATGAACTGCCCCTTAGTCATGCTAGAGCACTCATCGCCCTTGAAGACATATCGACAGCTCTCGCGACACTGGAATTAACACGCCAGCAGGTAGAATTAAAGGGTTGGGTAGATGAACGGCTTAAAGTTATTGTTTTACAGTCGGTTGCTCGATATATGAATGGAGATATCGACCTAGCCATACAACTGCTTTGTGAAGCGTTAGCGTTAGGTCAAATTGGTGGTTTCATTCGAATTTTTGTTGATGAAGGTAGACTCATGTCTCAACTTTTATCTGAAGTAGCTGTTCGAGGAATTATGTCGGACTATATAAGTAAGATACTAATTGCATTTGGAGCTGGAGAGAACTCGAGCATATTCAAATCAATACGAGGGTCAGCTTTACCTAATCAAAAATTGATCGAACCATTAAGTGAACGTGAGTTAAAAATACTTCAACTTATTGCACTAGGACTTTCAAATGATGAGATTAGTAAACGGCTTTTTCTAGCATTGAGTACGGTTAAAGGGCATAATCGGAATATTTTTGATAAACTACAAGTTCAAAGGCGCACTGAAGCAGTAGCACGTGCCCGTGAGTTAGGTTTGTTGTAGTTCATGATCGGTTTTATCATGTAATAATAATTTGAGTGAGTAAGTGAAAGCTTTTTTGATCTGCAAACACGACTTGCAGGTGAAATTGTTCAGAAGTTTATTAATTATCGTGTGTTCCCGCTTAAAAACAGGCACCATTCTGCACAAATTAATTGTGCGTTAGGTGCCTGTTTTTTTATGTCCATATACTCCAGTATATACTCAATATATTTGTAAATATATTTCAGTTAATTTGGCATTCCGTATACACTATGTATGTAAGCAACACAACTGCTTCCCACTGTTGAAGCAAGGAATGAATAAGTAATCTCATAACTATACAGCTAAAGCACGATAAGTGAGTAAAGTAGGTGAAGTCTTCATAATGGAAAACGCAACTGAGGAGCAAGGAGCAGAGAAATTAATCATAGTCCTTGCGGGGACCCTTGTCATTTCTGTAATGAGTGCAACGATGTTTACTATCGCATTACCTGAAATTAGAGCGGAATTTAATCTCTCCTTCTCACAGGTAAGTTGGATCACAACATCATATTTACTTACTTTCGCGATTGGAACGATGATTTATGGAAAACTTGCGGATAGGTATAGTCTCAAAAGTTTGCTCACATTCGGATTGCTGTTTTTTGCTTTAGGCTCCTTAATTGGACTGTTCGCTTGGGACTATTCCATCGTTTTGCTCGGTCGAGTCATACAGGCGGTAGGCGCAGGGGTAATTCCAGCACTTGCGGGAATTATACCCGTTCGTTACTACCCGCCGGAAAGAAGAGGACGTGCGCTTGGAATTGCGATGACCGGAGGAGCTATCGGAAGTGCAATAGGACCGGCCGTTGCAGCTTTGATCATAAGCGTGGCTGATTGGCGATGGTCGTATTGTTTTTATTACCCTACTATCGTAAATATGTGAAGGATCAAAGAGGAAATACAGAAACTGTTGATTGGCTGGGAGGAGGACTACTTACAGGAACAGTTGCACTTCTCCTTTTGTCGATAACGAATCAAGATTGGTTGTTAGCTTTAGGTTGTTTGGTCTTGTTCCTGCTATTCGTATGGAGAATATGTCAAACAGCGAGTCCTTTCATAATACCCGAACTATTTAGAAATAGAAAATATTCTATTGGGCTGGTACTTGCATTCCTTGCAACCGGTATCGGATATTCAATCCCTTTTCTTACGCCAGATTTGCTAACCCAAGTAAATCATCTTCCCTCGGGTTTGATCGGCTTGGTGTTGGTATGGGATTGCTCGGAATGCTTAATTTTATTTCGGGGGCTGTTTTCGCAAGCATTTATAGCAAAGTAGTTGATCGAGGCGCAAGCTTGAATTGGAATCCGGCTAATGTTTATAAGGAAGCAATCGTATACAGCAATATATTTATGATTCTTGCCATTATCATTTTTTGCATGCTTTTACTTTGTTATTTTCATTTTGGTAAAAGGAGAGTGACTTTATGAAAGCTGTGACTTTTTCTTCATTTGGTCCACCAGAAGTACTAGCATTGTCGGAAGTAGAAGAGCCGAATGCGGGTTATGGTGAAGTTCGAATTCGTGTACAAGCAGCAGGAGTGTTGCCATATGATTGTATGGTAAGAAGGGGGCGGGGTCACCGCTTTTGAATATCTCGTTCCCAGAGATTCTGGGGAACGAATTTTCCGGAATAATCGATCAAGTCGGTGAAGGTGTTGCCGGTTTCTCCGTTGGCAACAACGTTTTAGGATTTACAACCCTTAAGTGTTATGCCGAATATGTTGTCGTGAGCAGCAATCAAATTGTAATTAAACCTGATCATATGTCTTGGGAAGTAGCCGGAGGATTTTCTGGAAATGGTCAGGGTGCACATCTTGATTTGTCCGCACTTAACATTCATAAGGGTGACACTGTACTCATCCATGGGGCTGCAGGCGGACTAGGCACATTTTCGGTACAACTAGCAAAAATATGGGGAGCAACTACAGTGATCGGTACAGCTAGTGATGGCAATCACGATTATCTCAGATCAATTGGTGTAATTTCAGTCCGTTACGGGGAAGGTCTCGTAGAGCGGGTACGTGCTATTGCTCCTAATGGTGTTGATGCCGCATTGGATACCGCTGGTCCTGATGCTTTGTTAGCTTCAATTGAGCTCGTTAGTAATAAGGATCGTATACGAACGATGGTTTCCGATGAACTAGCTAACGAATTGGGGGTTCCTCCGATCAGTGGGATGCGGACTGCAACAAGACTAGCAGAACTAGTAGATCTTTATTCTCAAGGAAAGCTGCATATTCATATTAGAAAAACGATATCACTTGAACAAGTTGCAAACGCTCATGCCGAAGTGGAGAGTGGACACGGCCGTGGCAAAATTGTTATTACAATGAACAAATAAAAGGAGGAATACGTTATGTCTAATAAAAGCAATAATGATCATTCAATTGAAGAGCAGGAAAGAGATCGTATTAGAGGAGTCATTACCGAAATGGAGTCAGCATTTAATCGTCATGATGCAGAAGCATTAGATCTTCATTTTACCCAAAATGCCACTTGGGTCAATGTCTTTGGCGAGAGATTGACAGGTTGGAATCAAATTAATGAAGCACATAAATTTGTTTTAGAGGGACCATTAAAGGATTCATACGCTAGTTATAAGATTGAAAGTATCGTTTTTGCACATTCTGATGTAGCTATTGCTCATATACGGCAATTCCCGACTACAGCTGAAGGGGAAAAGATTGATGGTGGTCAGGGAAGCATTGCTATTTACGTATTAGTGAAAGAGGAAGAGGTATGGCGACTTATCGCAGGCCAGAATACATTTGTCAAAACCGTTTAATTACACATATATACCAGAAAGTCTCCATCCTTATGGAGGCTTTTTGGTCGTATAATAGAATGATAGTAGTACAAATGTTATGGAGGTTTGGCAGTGAAAAAAGATGTTAACTCGGAGTGGGCGGAGTCCCATTTTCCATTATATATGGCTGACAGTATTCATTCGATTTATTGTACCTCGAACCTTCCGGTATATAAAGTGAACGAGAGTTTAACTGTACTTATTGCGGTTGCGGGTGGCAAAGGTATTTTGACAACGGAAGATAAGGTGTACGAACTTATCGAAGGAAGCGCCATCCTTCTACCAGCACATTGCGAAGCTACATTAGTAGCTAATCTACAACATCCGCTTCATTTTTACAAACTTGTCATTAATACTCGTGAGTATTCGGGGAAGGTTACTGAAGGGTCTATGATTCGGAAAAGTGAAGCAGTTTCCAATACAACTGTTCACTTTATTCCGTACCAACCTAAGATTGTTGCAGGTGTAGTAGAACTATACCTTCATCGTTTACCAGAAAGAGAAACGAGACATGTTCATAATCAAATTGTGTTTCATCAAATCATTCTCCATTTGCTCGATGAGCAGGAAACAAAATATACTGCGAGCGAACAGCCCTCAATGGAACGCAGCATTACTTATTTGGAGAACAACTATAGCGACAAAATAACACGTGATGGACTAGCTGAAATCGCAGGTGTAACAGGGTCTCATTATTCGATTCTCTTTAAACAGACTACCGGATACCCGCTCAGTGAATATTTATCGAAGCTTCGTGTGAATCGTGCAAAGGAACTATTGATTAGTGGATCGGGTACGCTTAGAGAGATTGCACTTAAAGTTGGTTACAAGGATGAATTTTACCTCAGTCGTCGTTTCAAACAGGGGACGGGAGTAGCGCCTTCAAGCTATGCTCGTGGACTTTTTCAGAAAGTAGCTGTATTTCTTTCGCCTTATGCTAGTCATTTGTTGTTGCTTGGGCTGGAGCCGACCGTTATTATCTCAGACAGCAGCGAATATGTGAATACGACAGAAATCCAATCACCACAATCGATTAATTTTATAAACACTACAAGTTCTGTAGATCAGGTGAAATCGATTTTGATTGAAAATAATATTGAGCTACTTTTTGCTGCAAGCAAACATTTGAACGAGTATGGTTTACATGCGGAACATTTGCGAGTAGCTGCTCCAATTGTAGATATTCCTTGGATGGAACTAGGTTGGAAAGAACATTTGTTTCATATGGCACATGTTATACAAAAGAGAGAGCAAGCAGAGAAATGGCTAGCTGACTTTGAAAAAGAAGAGCAGGCTGCCCGATACCTTGTTCAACAAACTAGTGTTGCTAATGAAATATTAACGATATTTGTTATTAAGCCAGAGGAGTTGCTCATATATGGTGTGCGAAATGTTGGTTATGTTATGTTTCAATCGCTTGGACTTCAGCCTCACGATAGAATTAAACAACTGATCGAGAAACATGGTGATCAATTTCATTCTATTCCAATCGAAATGTCCGAGCTAGCTGATTATGCTGGGGATCGGTTATTAGTTATTGTCTTTCCAGATGTAAAAGGATCAACGGCACATTCGGACCCAATATTTAAATCGACCTATTGGCTTAATCTTCCTGCCGTTCAGTTAAATAGTGTACATCAACTTGAAGTGGATGATTGGATCCCATATAATCCAATATCTATTCGATTGCAGCTTCAAAGAGCTGTAGATTTATTTACAGGCATTCAATAGTCCAAGTCATTTTTCGAACAAAAAGGCATGGCTCGACTGTGTATTGAACCCTATAATTGTGATATGCAAATGAAAATGATAATTATTTTCACTGCAAACATAAGGTACATGAAAAAAGGGAGAGAGTCATCATATGAGAAAACTTTTTGTTCCGTTCGTTTTGATGTTAGTTGTTATTCTGAGTGCTTGCGGAGGCAACCAAACGAACAAAACTAACAATGTAAGCAGCCTGTCTGCTAAACCATCCAGTGAAGCAACATCTACTACAACACCGGAATCTGCTACCTTTATATATCAATCCGAAAATGGTCCTGTGGAAGTACCGAGCGATCCACAACGTGTAGTTGTTATTACACGTTTCTTGACAGGTAATGTTATGGCGTTAGGTGTGCCGCTTGTAGGCGTGGATGAAATGTCCAAAAGCAATCCAAATTTTGCGGATAAGTTAGCAAATGTAGAGGCAGTAACGGATGAAAGTTTGGAGAAAATTATTGAGCTAAAACCAGATCTTATTATTGGTTTATCCAGCATCAAAAACATTGACAAGCTGAAAGAAATTGCACCTACTGTGACTTATACGTATGGCAAAGTTGATTTTTTCACGCAGCAGCTTGAAGTTGGTAAGTTGCTAAACAAAGAAAAAGAAGCTCAAGAGTGGGTCAAAGACTTTGATGCTCGCAGCAAAAAGATTGGACAAGAAATTAAAGCGAAAATTGGTGAAAACGCAACAGTTTCGGTTATCGAAACATTCAATAAACAACTGTATGTTTATGGTGACAATTTTGGGCGCGGTACCGAAATTCTTTATCAGCAATTTGGGCTAAGTATGCCTGAGAAAGTAAAAGAAGCTACAAAGGTAGATGGGTTCTTCGCGGTATCGACGGAAGTTTTATCGGATTACATTGGGGACTACGTTATTATAAGTAAAGATGCGAATGAAGATAATTCGTTCCAGCAAACGGAGACGTACAAAGCTATTCCGGCGATCAAAAATCAACATGCATTTGAAGCAAATGCTAAAGCATTCTACTTTAACGATCCACTGAGCATGGAATACCAATTAGACTTTTTTGAAAAAAGCTTTCTTGGTCAATAATGTAAACTTGCGTTTTTACTAATATTCTAGTGAAGCATCACAACCAATAAGGTTGTGGTGCTTTTTGGTCTTTTCGAAACTTTTAAACCATAAAAAGGAAGTTATGTTATTTTGTCGAATGATAGTAGAGTTTCTTTTTTCAACGTGTGAAAATTAATGGTTCGGTGGTGAACGATGAGAACTAAAAATAATAATCTGATACGAGAGCATATAAACATCATCAATCGGGTCATCGATTATATTGATCAAAATGTAGACGGCGAATTGTCACTTGAAAGAGTAGCGACGGTGGTTGCTGTCTCTCCCTCCTATTTGCATCGTATGTTTACCAAAGTAACAGGAGATAAATTGCATTCATATATTTTAAGGACTAGGCTGCAAAAGGCTGTTCATTATTTAGTTTTTTTTCCACTCTTAACGATTACTGAAATAGCATACGAATGTAGTTTTTCTTCTTTGTCAGATTTTTCAAGAGTATTTAAAAAGGTAACAGGGAGTAATCCAGAATCGTTTCGAACTCACTATCCCATTATTAATCGCAAGATTTGTCAAATAGAAGACAAGGAATGGGAAAGCTATTTTGTTCAAAATCTTTATAATAAAGATCAATCCGATCGAAAAGCGACTCATCAGCTAAGAGTATCTATTCGGGAGTTTCCTAATAAAAATATATATTACATAAGGCATTTTGGGAAACGGAATTATGCCAAGCTTGAATCGGATGTTCAAGACAGCTTTATGACACTAAGTAATATGACAACACGGAATGGATTATGGAGTAGTGGAACGTACTTACTGGGTATCCCCAAATTTTCTTTGTTCACTCTACCATTTCTCGATTTCGGATATGACGCATGTATTACCACGCCGAGGAAGGTTGAAGTAGCTGAGGAAATCGGTATGCGAAATTTACAAGGTGGAAGATACGCTGTACTTCGGTTTGAGGAAGCAGAACAATTAATGGAGTCGTTTGTACATTGTTTATTACATTGTTGGCTGCCTAATAGTGGTTACACATACGATTATCGACCTGCCATGTTTATCAGTTATAACGATCCATCTAGTCATCCCGAACGAAAATGGATTGTAGACATATGTTTGCCTATTAAATAGAGGGGGAATTTTATGCTAAGAGCCAAAATGAAAGAGTATCGACCGATACTCATTTCTAGAGATCGTGAGAAAGCATTTGACTATTATAAGAAATTGGGTTTCGAATGTAATCATTATACTGGTTTTATGGATCGGGATGACCTTAAGCTTACATTGCATCAATTGGAAGATGAGACAAAGTTGATAGTGCCGAATCATACAATAGACGGATGGTCGTGGGACATTTACGTATTTGTTGATGATGCCGATGCGCTCTATCGTGAGTACGTTGAGTGTGGTGCTATTATTCATTATGCACCAAAAGACCCGATTGAATATCGAATGAGAGAATTCGCAATTCGAGATTTGGACGGTTATATTCTCGCTTTTGCTTCATCCAGAATGTAGTGACCTAATTTTAAATAGTTCAAGTTAAGGAGGGATAACCAAATGAATGACCAAACTTGCATTGAAACATACAAAAGTGATTGGCAATATTATTCTTTAGAGAAATTAAGGTATAAATCTGGCCCAGAGGTGTGGTCTCTCGGTCAGATGTATGATCACTTAATCCTAACTGCGCTCGATTATTTTGAACAAGTGGAAACATGTGCGTCTGCAACTGTGGAGCAACCTCTCGGGAAGACGGAAGCTGGTGAGTTTATTTTCAAAACAGGTGGATTTCCACCGATTAAAATTAAGTTGCCGGAAGGACCTGAAAACAGCCCAAGCAATTTAGAAAGTATAGAAGACCTAACGGGTGGGCTCGATCAAGTATTGCAGAAGATCGGTGAGTTGGAAACATCAGTTAATCAAATTAATCCAAACTTTAAAGTCAAACATGATGGTTTTGGCTGGCTGAACGGTCAAGAGTGGTTCGCACTTGTTGGTATGCATTTCCGTCACCACTTGCGTCAAAAAAGTGAGCTTGAGCAACAATAAAGAGAACCTCACCTAGCTAAGATAGAAAGTATAGTGTTGCCTGATACTGTGTATAATTAAAAGCGCTAAACACAGGGATTTCCTAGTGTTTAGCGCTTTTATGTTTGTAACTATGCACAGCATGTTACGACTGTTTAAGTCCACGTACTTTCTGCTTGTTAAAGGTGACGAATGCAGCACATAGCAACAAGAAAACGCCTGTACATACAAATTCTTGGACGATGGTAAAAGGCAGTAGACCTAATACAAATGAACCAGCAACAACACCTAAAGAGAAGAAGGCATAGAAGTAACCGTAAGCTTTCCCGCGCATTCCTTCGGGTGTGGATTTAATGAGCATTGTATTTATGGAAGGGAACAAGAAGGCAAAGCCTACCCCATATAGAGCTAACACACAATAAAGGGCTAGTGTTGTGGTAGATTGACTAATAAGCAATTGGCTTAATCCCATTAATACAATTCCGACTGCCATCGTATTAGCTGGTGCAAAACGATCAAATAATCGGTTAGTCGGAAGAACAAAGATTAGAATAGCAACGATACCAAAAGTGCTCATTAATGTACCACTAATTCTTGAATCAAATCCAAGCGCCTGAATATGCAAGGGCAACAAATAAGCAATGACACCTTGAGAAAACATTAGAATAAAGGCACCCAAATATGCTTTAAGAACCCCTGCATTAAAAAGTGATCCTAAAGGTCGAACGGTAGCATTATCCTGTTCTTTCTTTGTAGGCTTGTACCTGCCA
This sequence comes from Paenibacillus sp. GSMTC-2017, assembly GCF_016019935.1. Taxonomy (GTDB): domain Bacteria; phylum Bacillota; class Bacilli; order Paenibacillales; family Paenibacillaceae; genus Pristimantibacillus. The sequence goes on along the minus strand of NZ_JAECMT010000002.1, from coordinate 897,316 downwards.
AGAAAAATCGCCGATAGGAGGGCAAGTAATAAACCTAATATGGCCACATAAGTAAAAACAGATGGTACAGAAGTTCTGCTTGCCATAATACCGCTGAATGCTGGGCCAATAATGGCAGCTAATCCAACAAAGGTACCGATGAATGCTACTTTTTGACCTTGTTGGTTGTTTACAGTAGTATTCGCAGAGAACGTAAAGGCAGCAGGAACAATTAAACCAGCAACAAAGCCATGTAAAATTCTAACGATTATTAAGATAAAGGCTGAATCAACGAAATGATAAAGTAGCAAAGCACCGCTCGTTAATAACAATCCGACCATTAATATTTTGAAAGGGCCGACCTTATCTGTCATTATGCCGGATAAAATATTACCTATTGTATTGGATAATGAATATAGTCCAATAACAAATCCTGCAATAAATGAGCTTGCACCGACGGACGTAGCGAATGTACTCATGACTGGCAATTGAGCAAATAAATCTAAGAAAGAAAAGAAAACGATACTATACACGAGTAGAGCATAGTTGAATGGTCTCAATTGATAGTTGGTCTGAGCTTTTTTAAGCTTACGATCCAAAAAGAAATTACCGAATGGTATAAAAGCTACACACATTGCAGCAACGGGCCAAAGCAGGCTCCATTTAACTCGCATTGCTGCATATAGAATAGCTAAAGTATAAAGGATGAAAATCCCACCATGAATACTACCAACAATCGAAACAGCCTTTTCAAACCCCCATATATATTTCAAGGGCATCGCGATACCAAGTAAAACTAATAAAGAAATACCATCTAATAATCCTGTAATACGCAACATGTTAATTGGATGTGACCGCACTTGTTATGCTCCTAGTTAGTATTATGAATGTACTTTCCTATTGTAACATTTTATTGGTCTAAAATTAGAGTGGAATGGGTCAAAGCGATGACAATCACAGAAGACCATTCCACTCCATTAGCGTTCACACAAATCTTGTAAATGACGAGTTAGAATGGATGAAATTCTCTCTTCGGAAGCTTCATCTGGATGCATAAAACAATGTATAGCTAATCCGTCCACTAACGCATAAAGACTCTGAGCCTCATAATGAACATCGATCTCTTGTTTTGCTAGCTTCATATGAATGAGAGCATCGATGACCAGCTTAACTAATAGAAACGTTTCTTCATATATTCTAGCGTTCAAAGGCTTTAATGCAGGTGTACTCACCGCCTTGGCGTTAAACCAAAGCCAAACCTCCATTTCGGGTTTAGTTTCTTCGTGTATGGGCAAAAGCTGCATCATTAAATGTGTAAGTTGCTCAAATGTTGGTGTCGTTGTAGAGGCAATCATAGCTTGAACACGCGCTCCAACTCTGTTGCTTACAAGTTCCATGAGATAGATATAAAGATCCGCTTGACTCGGGAAATAGTGACGCATTGAACCCATCGATAATCCGGCTTCCTTTGCGATATTTCGTACACTTGCGGATTCCACACCGTCCCTGGTTACAATTGTCCAAGCAACTTCAGCAATCATCTCTCTTTGGGTTTCATGGTTTACGATTTTTGGCATGTCATCAGTATAACATACTTGATCTATTTAGCACACCGTGCTATATTCGGAAAGTAGTGAAATTTTGGAAGAGGAGTTGTTTCAATTTTGCGTAAAAGGCTCGATGGGAAAATAGACAAAAATGCACTTATTGTTTGGAGACTGACTGCCGCAATTATTATTTCTCCATCCATTCTTATTTTAGCTGCACTATTGTTATTATCTTTACTAGTTAACTGGCCGATCTGGATATTTGCAGCTACGTTAATGTTGACGTTACTTGCTGTTCTTATTTTAGTCGTATTAGTTCCAAAGCTTCGGTATATTCGCTGGTCGTACGCAATTAAAGAACAAGGTATAGAACTACATCATGGCATTTGGCTGTGGAAAAAAACATTAATTCCAATGGTGCGCGTTCAACATGTGGAAATGAAACAAGGTCCGTTGCTTCGTCGTTATGGACTCGCGTCCATTACCATTTCGACCGCAGCAGGAAGCCACACAATTCCGGCACTTGTAGAAGGCACGGCTGACCACGTTCAAAGAGAAATATCGGCCTATGCGGAGGTTTCGAAAGATGACCTCTAATTCCCACATCAACGATTCTAAGAAACGTTTGCACCTTGTTTCATTGTTCTATTTTATGATTAGGACGATAAAAGAAGGGTACCATGCTTTACCGCTCATACCGGTATTCATTTTTTTGATTTCGTTATTATTTGGAGATAAGGTAGATTGGTTTACCGTCTCCGTGTTGGTAGTTAGTTTCGTGTTTGTGTTAATTGGCGTAATAGGATGGCTACGCTGGTATCATTTTAAATACACGTTGGAAAACGGTAGATTGTATATAGAGCAAGGCGTTTTTTTTCGAAAAAAGACGTGGATTGCTAAGGAGCGGGTACAATCAATCGATACGACCGTACGAATGTATCATCGACCGTTTCGTGTAGTAAATCTTACAATAAGTACTGCTGGAGCGGATGAACTTATTGCGGAGCTTGATGCAATTAGCAAAACCGAAGCGGAGAGAATTCGTGAAGCACTGTGGTTATCTCCTTTAGAAAGAAAAGAAGCTCGCGAGAAAGACATACAAAACCGCATTTCGCTCTCGTTTAGCGACCTCTTGAATTATAGTGTGACCTCCGCGCGATTAGGCCTTGTTTTAGCAATTTTCGGCGCGATAATTGCCCGCTTTGATGATTTCAGAGCTGTGTTAGATATTTGGAAATATATTATGAACGTTTTCGGTTCGCTTTGGTTTATAACATTTCCGCTTTTAGTGATGGGACTTGCATGGGGCATTGCAATTATTTTAACCGTTATGATAGATTACAATTTTAGTTTGGAACGGGTCGAAGATAAACTCATCATCAAGCGAGGGTTGCTGGATAAAAAATCCGTAACGGTTCCTCTGCATCGTATTCAGGCGGTGAAGGTGGTGGGGAATATGTTTCGTAGACCGTTTGGTTTGGTGAGCATCAATCTTGTCATAGCGGGGAAAACGGAAAATGAAAGAGGATCAATCATCCTTTACCCATTGCTAAAGATATCCAAACTGGATGGCTTTTTGAAAAGTTTTGTCCCAGGGTTCGAATTGCCTGTGCAATGGGAAGGACGACCGGATTCATCAGCTAGAAAACACTTTATGCTGTTACCAATCGGTTTAAGTTTAATACTAGTAGTTCCCGGAATTATTTGGATTCCATATGATTATGGCTGGTTTACGTTGTTGCTACCACTACTGATAGCGCTATGGGGTGAGCTACGTTATAGACAATCGGCTTGGTCGGTACAAGATGGTCACCTTGCTATTCGTTATGGTGGGTTATCGCTGCGACGGGTCATAATTCCTAAAAAGCGGATGCAGTGGCACCGTATATCTCAAACTGCTATGCAAGAGTGGAGAGAGCATGCTACTTTAAAAATAGCAGTTGCTGCAGGACGTGAACCAGCTGTGTTTGCTATTAGGCATGCTCCTCAGTCTAAAGTAAACGAAATCTCGGATTTACTGGGCTAAGCTTTTTTCCCAATCAGAGTGAAGCACATAGGAAGCTTCGCTTCTTTTTCCAAATGCGGAAAAATACACGAAATATCGTGAGCGTGTTCTTCAAACTTGGTAATATGGATGCCGCTTTGAGCGACAGCATTGATTATGGAAGCAAGTGTGTGGCTGAAGCTGTAATTCGTTTGAGACTCATAAGTTGTGTTGCCGACATAGTCAATGCCGCTATTGGAGATCCATGGGTCGCTTTTATAATAGGAATGAGCAATTTTCATCGGGTCTTCATATTCAGGTTCATCCTCTAAAGCCAGCATGTTTAGCATAGGATGCATTTCATAAATAACAAGTCGTCCATCCTTTTTCAATAGAGTAGAGGCAATACTGAAAAATTTGTGCAAATCGGGTAACCAAGTGAGCGCACCGATGGATATGTATAACAGGTCATATTGGCTTACATGAGCACTATCAATTTCATAAACATCAGTTCGGATGAATGTGCAAGGCAATCCAGAAATTTCAGCAAGCTCTTTTGCTTCTTCGATACAATGATCTGAAATATCGAAACCAGTACCGCATCGTGCACCAAGGTTCACTAAAGAAAGTACTTCCCTTCCGTTGTTGCAGCATAGCTGTGCTACGTTTTTACCTTCTAATCCTATCTTTAAAAATGTTTGGGTGATGTGATCATCGAGTGTGTTGAATTTTTCAGTGCGAAAAGCCTCTTTGAAATTGATCGGATTATGTTTTTGGTGAATAGGATTAACTTCATTCCAAGCATTACGGTTTGATTCGGTATAGGTTTTGATATTCATTTAAACACTCCACACTCCTTTGGATGATTAGACTACTGTACTAATTTAAAAAAAGGCATAAGAATAAATTTGCTAGAGCACGCAACGCTTGGTCACCCAACCGCAATGAATTGAACATTTTCACTAACGAACCGTAGATTGCTTATTTGCGAAAATTGTGCTCTTTAATTATTTTAACGAACTCCAGTGTCGTTAAGTTGTGACTTCCAAGAAGAATCGTGCTGATTCATAGGAAATAAGCACTCTGGAGTTCGTTAGAAAAATAAAACCACTGATTTTGATCAAATAAGACTTACTGAGTTCGTAAGCCATAGGTTCGGTAACGCTCGTTGCCACTTGCCACGATTAATAGTTGCAGATCGACTAACTTATGAAGGATTCGTCCGAGCTACGACAATGGCAAATACATTTTCACTAACGAACCGTAGATTGCTTATTTGCGAAAATTGTGCTCTTTAATTATTTTAACGAACTCCAGTGTCGTTATGTTGTGACTTCCAAGAAGAATCGTGCTGATTCATAGGAAATAAGCACTCTGGAGTTCGTTAGAAAAATAAAACCACTGATTTTGATCAAATAAGACTTACTGAGTTCGTAAGCCATAAGTACGGTAACGCTCGTTACCACTAACTACAATTAATAGTTGCAGATCGACTAACTTATGAAGGATTCTTCTTGCATGCTGGTCTGTTACTCTTAGATGTTTTCCTAATTCTGAGGGAGAGAATGGATGAAACAATCGTCTTGCATAACGAATAGTTTCTGCTTCTAGCCAGGTTAAATCTGTAGGTACATCTGTGGCAATAAACTTCCCAATAAATGATAGAACAAGTTGCTCGCACCGTTTTGGTTCATCTGTAATGGAAAGATAAGCTATAGGAAGAAACATCCAGTCATCAAGTGCTAATAAACAATGTCGCCAACACAAATCTTTAAAGCGTCTAACGTCGAGGTCCCTTGCATGAGGCCCAAAACCTTGTATTTCGATCCCTCCCTTTACATCTCCGCCGGGCATATAAGCTAGATCTAAATAGCGATAACCGTTGTTGAAATCACGAACTTCCCATTCGGGATATAGATGGTTGAAGTTTTTTACTGCTGGATACCAAACAGAACGTAAAAACTCAACTGTCCCATGCCCGAGTCCCTTCTCTAGCATTTCTCGTCTTCTTGGATTTTGTTCTTGGTCAATGGCGACATTCATCCATTCTTCATAAGCTTGATCAAACCTTGACATGGCAAGTTACATCCTTTCTTTTTTTGGTCGCAAATGTAAATGCAAAAAGCCGCTTCGGCACCAGCCACCTGTAAGGGGCGGAATGTACCAAAGCGGCGTGTGCTTCACGACCAACGTTATACTGATAGTATAACGAAAAGAAGTTAGTTATCAACGAGTAATTTCATAGTTGTAATGAAATAAGTTGTTTAATAATTACAATGAATGTAGTCAATTTATCGTTTGATCATTTTAAGTTACTTTATAGTTAACTCGTATCGTGCAAAAATTGTGATCACAACAAATAGAGTTTCTTTGCTTTGTTAAAGTTTTAACGTTAAAAATGTTTATTCATTTGGTCTTAAGCTGAATGTATTTTCCAGACAATCCCGCTGAATAACTAGCATATTTGCGATAAAATAATGAATACATAAATATTTTTATTTTTTTTTTATTAAATCAAACATTTAGCATCGTTCGATTGTGTTAGTAGTAAAGGGGGGAAGGCAGCATGGAGGATACCTTGCAGCGTACGGGCAAGGAGATCACTCACATCTATAATAGTCATGCAGATACCATTTATAAAGTCTGCTTCATGATGTTAAGAAATGTTGTTGATGCAGAAGAGGCCACACAGACGGTTTTTTTAAAGCTGATGAAGTCTAACCAGGCGTTCCGCGACACCGAGCATGAAAAGGCTTGGCTCATTGTGACTGCCCGCAACCATTGCAAAAATATGATTAAACATTGGTGGAGACGGCTGCGAGTCACATGGGAAGAAAGTGATCAGAAGCAACTTTCTGAAGAAATTAAGCAAGACCAAATCATAGATGAAGTGCTTTCCTTACCGGCGAAATATCGGCTTCCTATCTACTTATTTTATTATGAGGGATATAGCACAAAAGAGATCGCAGATATGCTTACAATTAAAGAGCCTACAATCCGGACACGGTTACATACAGGTAGGAAACTCTTGAAGCTGTCGATAGGTGGTGAGCGACATGAATGAGAAAGAGTTAATCACCAGCATTTCAAGGCTAAACCCGACAAAAGAGCAGAAGGAAAGAATGCTAAGCCGCATTCTAGTTCCGGAGCCTCCACGGAAAATGCCGTTGAAAAGAAGATATAAAATAGCAATTCCTGCTTTATGTGGGACAATGTTATCACTTGCTTTCGTATTTCCTATTTTCTACAAACAAGATGCAGAGATTCCACAACTTGTAGCACTTAAAGCTGAATCCATGCAGCCAGCCAAAACATTTAGACATTTACCTGTTATCGATTTAATCGAGCCGCAGAAGTTTATGAACTATAATGGATTTCGTTATACATTCTTAAATGAAGGTGCTCCTTATGATCAATCTAGTCTGAGGTTGAACAAGGATGAACGTTTGGGTGTGTTATCAGCTGAAATTCAGCAAGACATAGGAAGCAGCGGAGAAGATGGATATGATGATCGTGATTTTGCTACTACCTATTTGGTAGGAGGGGAGCTCTATCCTTTGCAAAGTTATGATCCAAGCTTTCGACTTGCGGTAGCGTATAGAGGACAATATTATATTGCACAGCTTGCAGGTAAAGCCGACAATAGCATTATTCCAGCTGAAGATTACTTGGACTTTGCTGATATGGACAAGCTCGCGGAGCGAGTCGATATAATGAACATTAGTGGTAGTGATTTTTTGCATTCATTAGAGATAAAGAAGGATATCCGTCATTGGATTGCTATGTTACGCGGAAGTGAAGAGGCTGTTCATGTAACTAAAGAAGATTATGAACAGTTGGTGAATACGGACCCCGAAGGTAAATCGTATTTAGTAAGATTTCATTTGAAAGACAGTACTTTGATTGATATGTATATTATTCCGGAACTAAAGCTCGCATCTTTTGGCGACGGTCGGTATATTTTACCAGATTCATTTACTGAAGATTACGCTAAATTATTTTCTATCCAATAACGAGAGGAAGTTTTAATATGAAAAAATATATGAAACGTACACTTTGTACCCTTACTGTAGTTGCTTGTTTGTCTGGAGGAGCATCTGTATTCGCAGCTAACTCGCCAGAGATTGTTCCAATCAATGCACCTCTTTATGAAATCATGCAACAGAATAAGCTTGATTCCTTTAGAATTTATGGAAATGCTACTTCTATTGAAAAAGGTCGCATCGTTCTAGAAAACAACAACGAGAACACGGAGTTTCCAAAAGTCGTATTGCAGATTAGCGAGCAAACACTAATTCTTGATGCAGTAACTGGATTGCCGAAGTCAATTGACGACATTCGTGAAAACGAAACGGTGTACGCTTACGTTGGCCCAGCTATGACAATGAGTTTACCTCCCATTACAAGTGCTGAAGTTCTTTTGACAGGAATTCCTGCTGACTTCGCAGTTCCTACTTTTGAAGAAATTGATAGTGTTGAGCAAGGTGAAAATGGAACTGTCAAAGTTAAAACGAATCGTGATGTAACACATACAATAACGGATGAAACTGAGCTTACTCCTTATTTGACAAAAAACATTATAACGAAGCATCATCTCGTACCGGGAACGAAAATGCTAGTTTGGAAGAGCTCAACATTAACTGAAGTGTCTGCGGAATCAACAAAAATGATGGTATTCCCTTATTCATACGAAGGATATGTTAAGCCAAGTCTTGACGGTGTATCAATTAACGGCGAAGCACTTAAGCTTGCTGATAATGAAAAGCCATATTTGGCAAATGGTCGATTGATGTTGCCTTTCCGTCAATTTGTAGAAGCTCTTGGTTATAACATCAAATGGGATGGCGAAACAAATGGTATTAAAGTGATGGACGGCGACAAGGAGCTATATTCGTTCACTGCTCGTGGCACAGAGCTTGTACAAGGTGAAGACAAGCATACACTTTTTGAAGCTGCAGCTGTAAAAAACGGTGTAACCTTTATGTCCGCTGATGATCTAATCCATTTTAATGGAGCAAAGTTGGCAGAATAGTTTTTAAAGATAGTGTCATAGCAAATAAGAATCAATAGATTAGGGCGGTCTCTACGAGTCAAAACATGACTTGAGAGACTGCCCTTTTTCTATTTCAGTTGAATTCAATTACTATCTTTATCGGGCATTATTTCGTATGGTACTATTTAACTATGTTTAGAAAATTTTTCTAATAATGATAGATTTATTAATAGTATGGCATCTACAAATGAGAAGGATTAACTTACTAGAGAAAAAGGAGCAACTCTTCGTGGAATTGAACCAAAAAAAAGATATTACAGCTATTTTTCGTGAAGCACTTGAAACGTTTGTAGAGAAGATCCAGATGGATGATCAAGTTATTGCAGCTATTTTAATTGGGAGTTTGTCCTATGATCAAGTGTGGGAGAAATCGGATATTGATCTGAGGTTAATTGTTCATGATCAGAAGCTTAATAGAGGTTATGCATGTTTTGTAGAAAATGATATCCCTATCAATGCTAGCATCCAAACCCGCAATGACTTCAAGCGATCGGTTGAAGGTTCTGTGCAAAGTTCGATTAGCCACTCGATGTTAGTTAGAAGCACATTGTTATTTACGAAGGATGTCACCATTAGCGAGTATTTGGAGCAAATTCGTCATGTTGGAGAACGAGATCGTCAGCTCCAGCTAATCGAACTAGGAAGTTATGCGTTATCCTTACAAGCAAAAGCTGAGAAATGGCTCTATGTGAAAGATGATCCGATCTATAGTGCCGTTTGGGTTATTAAAATGATTGATGTTCTTGCTCAGATTGAAGTGGTTTTGCATGGAGATATCCCAATGCGGGAAGTCGTTCAGCAAGCTATTCGTTACAATTCTGACGTTTTCCAAGTAATCTATACCGACTTTGTGAGCGAAGCAATCAATCGACATAAAGTTGAAGAAATGTTAACGCTTATTCATCAATATTTAATTGAACGGGCAGAATCGTTATTCCGGCCGATTATCCAGTATTTAAAAGATGAAGGTGATATGAGAACGCTGAACGAACTTGTGCAGAAATTTAATCTTCTCATTCAAGTTAATTCTGCCACAATGACAACAGTATGTGATTGGCTAGCAGAAAGAGGATTAATAGCTAAGCTGGAAGCGGATACAAAAGTAACGCCAAAAAGCAGAGTAATGCTTTTTGAGCCAGCATATGTATACGAAGATGAAATTTCGGGGATGTGGGGGAAGGCATGAGAACACATATAGAGGTACGCGGAGCAAGGCAAAATAATTTGCAAAACATCGATGTAGATATTCCTAGGGACAAGTTAACGGTAATCACAGGAGTTAGCGGATCTGGCAAGTCTTCTTTAGCATTTGATGTTATTTACGGTGAGGGACAGCGACGTTTTCTTGATTCGTTATCCACATATGCCAAAAGCCGTATGAATCAGGTAAAGAAACCGGAAGTTGATTTTGTTTTTGGACTATCGCCGGTAATTGCAATTGAGCAGAAGAAAGGTATTATTAATCCCCGATCAACAGTCGGCACGATGACGGATATTTATGATTTTATGCGGTTATTGTTTGCATCTGCTGGAGATGCTGCTTGTCCTTTATGCGATCATTCAGTTCCTATTCTTACAGCTGCACAAATGATTGACCATATTCAGCAACTTCCGTCCGGTACGGAGCTTGAAGTGCTTGCACCTCTATACAAGATTTACGGTGATACATACGAGACGACATTAGATGAAGTTCGTGCAAAAGGGTTTAGAACGGTTTTAATTGACGGCGATCGAAGAAGTCTAAGTGATCCATTAGAACTGGAAGATGAAGCAGAGTATCGGATCGAAATTGTGGTAGATAAGGTGATTGTGAAACCTGACATCTATAAGGCGCTGACTAAGACGATCGAAAATAGTTTAAGTCTTGTTGGCGAAGGTTTTATACGATTCGAGCTTATTTCTATTCCTGAAGATGGGTCGGTTGACGAGAAGAAGTTTTATGACTCGTTTGCTTGCCCAGAACATCATTTAACGATGGGAGAACTTAAGGCGAACTATTTCTCTTTTAACGATATAGCGAGTGCATGTAGAACTTGTGGAGGAATTGGAACCTTCTTACGAGCTGAACCACGTTTTCTTGTGAGGGATTGGAATAAAAGTATCTCACAAGGTGCAATCGAACCTAAGTTGCTTAGTAGTACAAGTAAAAGCACGTGGATGTGGTCGCTAGTTGGGAGCATGGCAAAACATTTTGGTTTTGATCTGAATGTACCACTGAACGAAATGTCGCAAGACGTCCAGAAAATGTTGTTCTATGGTACGAAGGACGTGAAGTTTCCATTAGTTCCAACTGAAGGTGCAGGCAAAACGCAATACAGACATGAAGGTAAGTGGATGAGCTTTGGTGGTTTTGTCCATATCATCAATTGGTGGTATAAACTTAATTTGAAACGACAAGGGTCACCTGCAGAAGCTGACTTTTATAAAAAAGTAATGGTAGAGCATACATGCCCGGATTGTGACGGAAAGAAATTAAAGCTTCAGCGATTTTCCGTACGAGTAGGTGGTGCAGATATACATGAGCTGAGTGTCATGTCACTTAGAGAGCTGCATCATTTCTTGAACACACTGGAATTTCAGGAGACAAAAGCACATATTGGTAAGCAAATTGCTGGAGAAATGATATCTCGCTTGCAACTTCTACTCGATATTGGGCTGGACTACTTAAATTTAGGAAGGCGCTCTGATTCGATATCAGGTGGGGAAGCGCAGCGTATTCGGCTATCTACGCAGATCAGTTCAGGACTGATGGGTATGCTGTATGTGCTTGATGAGCCAAGTATTGGTCTTCATGCAAGAGATAGCTCGCGCATTATGGATACACTTAGGAAGCTGCGTGACATAGGTAATACGATTATCGTCGTTGAGCATGATATGGACACAATTAGTAGTGCGGATCATATAATTGAGATCGGACCAGGGCCGGGACGTTATGGTGGACAAGTTATCGCAGAAGGTACAGCGGAGCAGCTTGTAGCTACTAAACAATCAATAACTGGAGCTTTTATGTCTGGAGTTCGTTCGATAGCTGTACCTTCTGCTCGCCGCGTTCAAACCGGACAGTCGTTATCACTACGCGGAGCAAGAGCAAACAATTTGAAAAGTGTAAATGTAGACATCCCACTTGGTGTTCTTGCATGCATTACTGGTGTATCTGGGTCTGGTAAAAGCACATTAATCCATGAAGTATTGTGTAAGCAATTATTTTCAATATTTAACGATGCAAGAATTGTTCCAGGTGAACATGATTCTCTTACTGGTCATGAACATTTGACGGGAGTCATTATGATTGACCAGTCTCCAATTGGAAGAAGCACTCGCTCCAATCCTGCGACCTATGTCGGATTTTTTGACCGAATAAGGGAATTGTTTGCGAAAGAAAGTGAAACGCTGGGTCTTTCAATAACAAAAAACGATTTCAGCTTTAATCTAAAAAATGGCGGTCGCTGCGAGCATTGCCAAGGTGAAGGTTTGGTCGTTACAGAGCTGCAGTTTATGCCTGATATAGAAACAGTTTGTCCCGCTTGTAATGGCAGTAGATTTAATGATGAGATATTAGAGATTAAGCATAAGGGAAAGAGTATCGCGGATGTACTTGATATGAGTATTGAGTATGCGGCCTCATTTTTTGAGGAGACATATATTAAGCACAAATTAAAAGTTCTTGATGAACTAGGTCTAGGTTACTTAAAGCTTGGTCAGTCTTCCACGACGTTATCTGGAGGAGAGGCACAACGGATCAAATTAGCTTATGAGCTTAGTAAAATGAAGAGGGGCAGTCATAATCTTTATGTTTTGGACGAGCCAACAACAGGTCTACATTTGAGCGATATTCAGAAGCTTATTGATAGTTTGCAAAAGCTTGTAAACGCTGGACACTCTGTACTCGTTATCGAACATCACTTGGATCTCATTAAGGTGGCTGACTATGTAATCGATATGGGACCTGATGGGGGGAAACACGGTGGCATAGTCGTCGCATGGGGCACGCCCGAAGAAGTAGCCGAGACAGAAGGTTCGTTAACTGGAAAGTTTCTTAAACAGACTTTAAATCCTATTCCAATGATAGATATTCATAGTGAGCGGCATCAGATGATTAAGGGCTAAGGAGGGAAGTAATTGAGCAGAGAGCTTCGGGAGGATGGATTCAATCAGCTTGCTGTGCATTCACTTCTCACGAAGAATGGGCAAAGTGATGGAGATAAGGAACTTGTAGAAAGGGCGCGCAAAGGTGATCAGGATGCATTCAGCGAACTTATCCGCGCACATCGTGCTGAAGCATATGGCTGGGCAAACAAAATTACGCGTGATCCTCATTTGGCGGAAGACATCGTTCAAGAGGCACTTATACGCGCATTTTTGCATCTAGGTACGTTAGTGGATGCGAGCCGATTTTTACCTTGGCTACATCGAATCATTCGTAACCAAGCGTATATGAAGTTACGTCGTGGCGGCCCGTTTGGCAAAGAAGTGCCTTTTACTAGTTGGGGCCAGAAAAGCCATCATGCCGAGTACCGAAGTATGGGAGATAGTCAGTCTATGGACTGGGGAGATATTGATCGTATTTTGTTTCGTATGTCGAATTCAGCTTCAGAACAAGCTGAACAAAGCGGTGACATAATGAGAAATCTTATGCGTAGAGAATTGATGCAAGATCTCCGGGCATTGCTTCACGGTTTGAGCAAACGCGAGCGGCAAATTTTCGAAGCACATTTTTTCGGTGAATTATCTCCTAACGAAATAGCTCTCTTGTTTGAAATGACAACAGCGAATGTATACAATCTTTTGTCTCGCTCTAAGACGAAAGTACAAAAGGAACGCATACGCGTTGCGATCTCGTTATATGTACGGCAACGAGCGGAGCAAGGGATGAAACGTGTACATATTTTGCGACCACCCAATATTTAGTCTCTTGCTTAACCCCCCTTATATCACAATACTATTTGGAGGCTAACGATGAGTGAAATGAAAAGAAAAGACTGGAATAGGACGTGGACGAGTGCTGCTGCAGCTATTCGCGGAGCGGTTGACTACACAGACAAAAAACATTATTCCTTAGTTGATGTTATGGGTATTACTGGACATGCTTTTCGTATCAATATTGATCCCGACCATATTGACATTGCAGGACCAACGATGTTTCCCGGAGGGTTTATACTAAGACGTAACCTATGTAATTTGGGGTTCATTAGTAATTTATCTGATACTGAGAAACCATTCACACCTGAGAAGGTAGAGATGGTGATGGCGATGATACAACAATCACTTGATAAAGGGATTCCAGCTATATGCTTCGATCTGTTTATACCTGAGTTTGGTCTTATTTATGGATATGACGATGAAAAGGGTTTATTTCACGCCAAGGATGTTTCTAAGGATGGCACATTGTCGTATACAGATTTTGTTGAAAATCGAAATATGTTATTTGTAACAACGATTAGTGAAAGTCTTCCTCACTCCAAGTACGAAACACTTCGTATGGCGTTAGATATGATCATAGACCATGCCAGAGGAAGAGAGTGGCAAGTTATTTTCGAAGGTAAGTACAGTATCGGGATGGCTGGTTATGATGCATGGATAGCTTGCATGGAACGGCGTGGTGCCGACCCATTAGGAAATGCTTATAATACAGCGGTAGTTAGTGATGCAAGAGAATATGCAGCTCAGTTTCTTCGTGAACTTGTTGTACGTTGGAACGGGGAAAATGTTGTTGAACGAACGGTTCGTAGATTGGCTGGTGAAGCAGCAGTGCATTATGAAAAGGTAGCTTCCGCGTTGGTCGAGATGCGAGAGATGTTTCCATTTCCACAAGGCGGTGAACCTAATGATCCAGCTACAGCTGATCGAGCGACTGAATTACTGCGTGCGGCGAAAGAAGCGGAAGAGCAGGGGGTTGTTGTGCTAGAGAGGTTGCTTAATTTTATGAAGGGTTATTGGTCGGAGAAGTGGGTTAATTGATGAACTAGTAGTAAAGATGAAAACTTCAACTAGGTGATAATAAAGCAAAAAAACACAGCAGCCACTAGTCTACTGTGTTTTTTCATTTTACTTATTACAACGGATAATCGTTAATCGTTTTATTTTGTTCCGGGATAAAGTTCAACTCTAAATATTTTACATACTACGAACGTACAGCAGATAGTAATAAACGCCCCGAACAACACATCCGTAGCAAAATGATCGCCCATCACTATTCGGCTATATGAAGTCAACGCTCCCCATACAATTGCAATCAGTAACATCGTAGTTCGCCATTTATTCACGAAGGGCATGTACAACATCCATACGATCATCGTCCAGCCGTTAGCAGAATGTGCAGAAGGAAAAGATTTATATGTTTCAGATGTGACCCCGTTTAGTTGAAGCCCTTGCGGCAAAAACCAGTTTGTAAATTGTGTATAGTCACCCTCCATGTTTCGGAACCTCATCCGCCCCCAATAAATTTTAAGGACATTCACAATCGTCATTTCAGCAAAAATAATGATAATGCCCGCCCAAGCGGCTCTGTTATATGCTTTCAAAGTATGAATAGGGACAAAACGAAGCAACCATTGCACAACAACCGTAACAACAAGTGTTATGAACATAGAAATGATCAGAGTCTCACTGTTCGCAAGCTCCCAACTACCAAATAACGATCTGAAACTAACGGTAATGCCACCAATAACCGTCGTTATACCACCTACAATACGAAACAGAATCTTTTCGACTATAATTCTGTGCTTCGCCGTACTAAACAAAATATTTCCCGAGATAAACAAAACAATATAAGCGGGAAACGCACCAAACTTTTCGAAAAATTGCCCGAAGGATGAATTGTTTTCGTTGTAGACAGCTTTAGATACAGGTAAATCAGCAAAACTAAACACGAGCATTAGCGCAGCCCACAAAATAATAAAACATACAAAAAACGTCTGTAACCCTCTTGTTGACATAACAAAACTCCTAATTCATTTCGATTACTTACTAACATGTGACTAAAGAAATTATTTTATTATAGCTTTTTAAAGGTAGCTGTCGCTTGCTTAGAAACCACTATTATAAAGGTATATTTTCTATCATTTCAAGTCTAAAACCATACTTTAGTATCTTTATATCGATACCGTACTCCATATATACTCATTGCAAATCAACCTTTGGAGGGAAATAATGAGAGCCATTGTATGCACAAAATACGGATCACCAGATGATTTGCAGCTTAAAGAGGTGAAGAAAGCTTCTCCTAAAAACGATGAAATATTGATAAAAGTTCATGCAACGACTGTAACGTCAGGGGACTGTAGAGTTAGAAGCTTTAAAAGTCCACCATTGTTATGGGTTCCAATGCGCTTAGTTTTAGGTTTCAGCAAGCCTAGAAAAGCTATTTTGGGCGTGGAACTGGCTGGAGAAATTGAGGCAGTAGGTAAAGATGTGAAAAGGTTTAAAAAAGGTGATCAAGTGTACGGATTAACGGGTATGCGATTTGGTGCTCATGCGGAATACACATGTATGCCTGAAGCTGGGAATGTAGCGTTAAAACCAGCGAACGTAAGTTATGAGGAAGCAACAACGATCCCGTTTAGCGGAACAACAGCATTGCATTATTTAAAAAAAGGAAAAATTCAGCATGGGCAAAAGGTACTCATTTATGGAGCATCTGGAGCAGTAGGGTCTTCGGCAGTGCAGCTTGCTAAATACTTTGGGGCAGACGTAACAGGCGTATGTAGCATCGCAAATTTGGTATTGGTGAAATCACTAGGCGCTGATCGGGTAATTGATTACAGAAATGAAGATTTTATTAGTGTGGGAGATCAATACGATCTGATCTTTGATGCAGTAGGGAAAATCACCAAGTCTTATTGCAAAAAAGCGTTAGCTCCAAATGGGAAGTTCATTTCTGTTGCTCAAGGGATAACAAAGGTATGTAAGGAAGACTTGATATTTCTCAAAGAGATAGTGGAGTCGGGAGACTTAAAGCCAGTAATAGATAGACGATATCCACTGGAACAAATCGCTGATGCTCATAGATATGTGGATATGGGGCGTAAAAGAGGGAATGTCGTTATAACAGTGACACATGGTAACGATAACTAAGTTTAGTTTTCGTTCACTTTGTCAGACAGTTGTACTAACTCAGTTTTGTTAACGTCCAATTCGGCAATCAGTATTGGCTACTCGCAATAGCAATCATTAGTCTAACGAACCCAGTAACTCTTATTTGTGCAAATTGTGCCTTTCAAAATGTTTAACGAACTCCAGAGTGCTTATTCCAAGCAATTTAGCTTTATTTCTGCCCAAAACTACTCGATAACGACACTGGAGTTCGTTAGAATAAAATACTCGTCATTTTCTTTAATATAAGCGTTTTACGATTCGTTAGCGGTTCTTAATGTGAATGGTTACTTGTTACTTATGATCGCTTTTGGAATTTGATTGGTCTCTCGCTGTTCAATAAATAACGTATTTTCGGTGAAACCTTTCGTTTGAATTAATGTGTTCATTATGGCTTCTGCTTCAGCCTTCGTTTCGAAGTATCCTGCTTCAACAAAGTAAGTGCCGTGTTCATCTCTGAGCATACGGAGCCCCTCCATATCGAGTAACTTCTCTTCATCAATGCTTTGAGGATCATCGTATGCGAAGGAATTAGTACGTACCGAAAAAATAGATTTCCGTTCCTGTTCGGCATTGTTTGGTTTTACTGTAATGATAACTTGTGCAGGATTACTATATTCTTTCACGTCAAAAACAACATCTTCGTGGAATGTGATGTTAAACCGGATAAGTGAATCGTCAAAAGACATGACTTGATAGGCATCCTTAATCAGTTTGCTTTCCTTAAGTGCAGCCAAATCAGTTTCCGCTGAAAATTTTCTTGCGCCGCCAATTGATAAGCTCATCGTAGTTGGATATTCACTATATTTAACGTTAAATGAGCTAGCTATTTGCTGAGTTTGTTGATCTTGTTCAAAATGGATAACGATTTGCTCATGATCAGCTTTCTTTTGTAATGTGATTAAGTTGATATCTGTATTGTCAGTGATCGCTCCACCACCAGCACTTCCATTATGGAATTGCAACGTTTTCACCAATGTTCCGAGTCCAGGTACTTGCGCAAGGTTGCTTGCAAGAACGGGCATCGTGTTAACACTGATCGTAAACACAACCAATATGCTAGCGGCGCTAGCGCCTGCTCGTTTAAACCAAATGTTCGTCCGGGTTCGCCGATTATTACGCTCTCTCTCTAATTTCCCCCGCTGGATAGCCGCTTCCGTAACGTCAGCCAGTTCATCTGGAATAGCAATTTCATCATATTGGTTTTTTAACTTTTCAAATGGATTATTCATCGTCGTTTCCCTCCTTCAAATTGAGGTTTAATTTTTCCAGTGCCCGATAAATAATCGATTTTACTGTACTAAGCGGCATATCAACGATATCGGCAACTTCTTTTATGGACAAATCCTCAAAATATCTTAAAATAATGATGGTTCGCGCTTTTTCATCAAGACTGTCCACTGCTTGTTGCAGATCGATATATTCTTCTGTGCGCTCCCTAACGTAGCTAGGCTCGGAAGTTCCTTCTATACTAACTGTTTTTTTGGCGTTACGAATAAAAGTAAGCGCATAATTGACTGCAATCTTCGTAAGCCAAGTATTAAAGTATTGTGGCTCTCGTAATTTATGGATGGAAATAATAGCTCGATAGACGGTTTCTTGCACAATTTCGAGTGCATCGTCCTTGTTTCGAACATAAGTGTAAGCGATACGATATATTCGTTCTCTCTGCCCGGCGATCAGCAAAGTAAAACTTTCGTCATCACCTGCTATCGCTTTTTTGACTAAATCAGTTTCGTTGACAATAGTGGAACACCTCCTAGCGTGGGATGCAATTTCTTTTTGTCATTTTGCCCCAAACGTTACCAATCATACAGGTATAGCGGCGTTTCGCAACGCCGCTATTGTTAGTTATGGAAGTTTAATAGCAATTACATCAATAGCTTTTCCACTTTCCTCATCCATTCCGAACAATTCTAGTGTCATAGGTTGGTTTCCCGTAAGTTTGTTTGCAGGAACGGTTATCGATTGCTTCACTTTTCCCCATTCTGGCGCGCCAATCGTTGCAGTACCGTAATCTGACGCTACTACGGTATTGCCTTGCTTTACGGCATAATGATAAGTTCCTTCATTCATTTTTGCTTCACCTTTAATGGAATAGCTCATAGATACAGGAGTAACCGTTATGTTGCGGAATGAATCATTATTTGTTATTTTGTTTTGAGTCATATCTGTTAGTGAAATGTTTATTTTACGAACTTGCTTGCCGCTTTCTTGGTCCATCTCGTAAAGTTCTAGCGTCAGCGGTGCGTCACCGGATAGCTTTGAAGCTGGAACTTCAATTTGTTGATTGATTTTGCCCCAGTCTGGACCTCCGATAGAAGCGCTGCCGAATTCTTCTACAATAACCTTATCGCCTTGTTTAATCGTGTAATGATAAGTTCCTTCAAATACGCTAGCTTCACCTTTTAATTGAAAAAGCAGCTTTTCTTTCGATACTTTAATATTTCTAAATGATTCAGATACTGTTTTTTTCGAGTCGGACACGTTAGTAACAAGTTGGTGCTTTGCTCCTTGTTTAACTCCCTCTTTAGCTTGGGCAATAATCGAGTCATTTGAAGTGGATAAAATAGTTACAATTGTCGCTCCTGCAATTACCGAAGCTGCTACTGCACCAATAGTTATTTTTTTCATCATTATAATCTTCTCCTTATAGGTCTTAGCCTAGTTGTATTTTGTTTAGCCATCGATGTTGTTCGCTTCATGAAGTTTACATAGGTTAGATGCATGAGTAGGGTGAAAAGACGCAAGGTAATAAATTCCATTTAAAAAAGCTCCTGATCACATGATCAGAAGCCTATAAATTATTTAGTTGGAATCTCTTCACCATGTTCATTTACCCCAAGTAATGTGCGCGCCATTATCTTATACTCCTCAATGCCTGACTTAAGAGCGAAGGAAGCAATTTTAACCGGATATGCAGAAGCCAATTCTACAATATGGTCATACATTCGAGGCCAAACTCGACCGCCAAACTTCTCATAACGATTAATTAGTTCAGATAAGGCTGTTTCACCAAATAAAGCATAATAAATGGCGAAATCAGTAGCAGGGTCAGCAACCTCAGCTTCAGTCCAATCCAGCAGACCGGTAACTCGTCCGTAGGAATCTACTAAAATATGACCGGGGTGCAAGTCACCATGCACGAGAACAGAATGATCAGGCCAATAAGAATGATCAGCCAGCCATAACTGCCATCGTCTCCAAAGTGATTCGGATACCCCGAAAGCAGCTTTAATTTCGTCCATCGTTTCGGAAAATTGTTGTCGTAGTTCGAATGGTTGTTTAAGCCGGATGCCAGCATTTAGGGCAATGTCATGATTGATAGTATGCAAGGCAACTATCGTCTCAGCTAACGAGTGTACGAATATTTCAGGAATAGAGGCTGGATCGAGATACCAATCGAAGTTTCTAGTAGTGGGGTTTACAGTTGCAGCAGGGGTACCTTCCAGCATGGGATATGCAATCATTTCGGATGTGTGAACTTCCCAATTAGGTACAGAGACAGGTAAGGTAGAAGAAACAAGGTCTAACACTTTTTTCTCATAAGTAGCCGACTCGATTACATCTGGTCTTCTTGGAATTCGAAAAATCCATGGAACACCGTCGTTTGATTTGGCTAACATTGCAAGGAAGTCTAATCCTGAATCATTAAATGTGATACTGGAGGGATCGAGAGTTATTCCATGACTGAGTGCAAGTGAAATGATAACATTGCTATCATTGCCATTGATTTCGGACATAAATATACACCTCTTTTTCTAATTGGAATAACCAGGTAGAAGGTTATAATAGAACTATCATACCATTTACATACAGCAGAAAATCAACCCTGTTATTTCACTAAATATGAGTTCGGTTACCACAATTAATGCCTTATTCATTTGGTTAATAGAGAGAAGGGGGTTCCTTATGATAAAAGTATTATTGACTGGGTTTGATCCATTTGGAGGAGAGACAGTCAACCCTGCTTGGGAAGCTGTGAGCGCACTTAAAGGACTTAAAACGGATACTTTCGAAGTAGAAATCTATCAGTTACCAACGGTTTTTAATCAATCACTAGACAATTTGTACAGAGCAATTAATGATGTGCAGCCTCATATTGCCATATGTTTAGGTCAAGCTGGGGGGCGTTCCGAGTTTTCTGTGGAGCGGGTTGCAATAAATCTTAATGATGCTCGTATCCCTGATAATGAAGGGAATCAGCCAATTGATACTTATGTGTTTGAAGGGGGGCCTGTCGGTTATTGGACTAGTTTGCCGATCAAAGCGATTGTTCATGAATTGAAAAGACAGCATGTTCCTGCATCCATTTCTTATACAGCGGGAACGTTCGTCTGCAATCATTTGTTTTATGGATTAATGCATCATATTACAGAGAATAAGCTCGCTATCCGTGCTGGCTTTATTCATATTCCTTTTTTGCCAGAACAAGCTGCGAAATACGCCGGTCAACCAAGTATGGCTCTTGATACGATTGTAAAAGGACTTATGATAACGATCGAGACGACGATTGCAAATGAACAAGATATCATCGCGGCGGGCGGTCAAATTTGTTGAAAAATAGTATTTGCGATATGGCTAAATTCAATAGTTGCGCACACATAAGATTGTTAAGTTTAATTAATATTCATTGCAAATGATAATTATTATCAATTATAATAGATTCATGTCCTTATATCGGAATTAAATCCTCGAGAAAGGGGAGATGGATCTAATGAAATACAAAGACTATGCTTTGTTATGGAATCATGCTTTTATTAACATCTTAGATATACGATTAACAAAAATGAATCAAGGAGAGGAATTGAATGCCTATCGCTTGCCCGCAAGCGCATTCCTCTATGTAACGAATGGTAGTGGGCAAATTCGATTGGATAGTACGGTTCATCTAATCAATCGATTTAGCATCGTGCATGGAGGTAAAGGGCTCTGCTTGGACGTTGTAGCAGAAGAGTTTTTAGAATATTATATGGTTTTGTATAAAGCCGTATTAGCTCTTCCTACACAACAAGGATTATTAAAGCTTATGGAGCAAGAAAATCCTTTCCAAATGCAATATTTATTTACCCCAGATTATCCGATTTCAATTTTCCCTAAAGTCGTTCAAATGAGCCAAGAGTGGCAGCAAGCAGAATCACTCGAGAAGTTACATATCAAATCGTTATTTTATCAATTGATCCATGAAATATTAGATCAAATGAAACATCAGAATGTTCGATCAGTAAAACCTGATCTTGTAGCACAAGCGCTTAAATATATGGAGGAACATTATAAGGAACAGCTTACTCTTGATTCATTGGTTGAAATGTTAGGATGCGGCGCAAGTCAA
The DNA here is from genome assembly GCF_016019935.1 of Paenibacillus sp. GSMTC-2017. Classification (GTDB taxonomy): domain Bacteria; phylum Bacillota; class Bacilli; order Paenibacillales; family Paenibacillaceae; genus Pristimantibacillus. Next base: position 875,330 of record NZ_JAECMT010000002.1, on the reverse strand, counting down.
TTGCTCAGATCATTTAAGAACCAAGTGAAAACGAGCCCGATCGATTATTTAATTCAAATTCGTATCAATAAAGCAAAGTCATTGTTGATAACTACTGATTTCACTTTGAAAGAAATAGCCGATAACGTTGGATATTCTGACAGTTATTATTTTAGTCGTCTCTTTAAAAAGCAGGTAGGGGTGTCACCAACTCAATTTAAAGAAGACGTTCGAAATCAAAGTGTACGCCGAAATAATCCATCCTCTTCGTTTAGATATGCCATTGTTCAAAGAAAGCATCAACGTTATATTGTAAACGGGCATGATAATCATTATCAATCTATTGGAAAAGGGGATTTACAGATGTACAGAAAGTCGAAAACAGCAATGGCAGCAACGTTATTATTTTGTTTTGCATTATTTCTGAGCGCTTGCGGAGCAGGAGGCACAAATGCCAACACTTCAAGCAGCAGCGCACCAAGCAGCATTGTCGAAGCTACGGCTACTCCGTCTGCGAACGCAGCTTCTGAATCTAGAGTTATTAAACATGCGATGGGGGAAGAAACGCTTACAGGCACCCCACAGCGTGTCGTTATATTAACAAATGAAGGAACCGAGGCGCTCCTTGCAGTTGGAATCAAGCCAGTTGGAGCAGTTAGTTCATGGGTTGGTGACCCTTGGTACAACCATATCAAAGAAGATATGGAGGGAGTCACTGTAGTTGGGGATGAGTTGCAACCCAATATTGAATTAATTGCTAGTCTTAAACCGGATCTTATTATTGGTAATAAGGTCAGACAAGAGAAAATATATGAGCAATTGAAACTAATTGCACCAACAATCTTTTCAGCGGACTTGATGGGTGATTGGAAAATAAACTTCAAACTTTATTCAGAAGCATTAAACAAAAAAGAAGAAGGAGACAAAGCTATGGCTGCCTTCGACAAACGTGTTGAAGATGTGAAGGCTAAGCTGGGCAGTAAAGCAGAAACGAAAGTTTCAGTTGCACGTTTCTCTGCAAGCCAAGTACGTATTTATCAGAAACAAACATTCTCAGGCGTTCTTTTGAGCCAATTGGGAATTGCTCGTCCTGCTTCGCAAGATAAAGACTCCTTTATGGAAGTGATGACGAAAGAAACGATTCCAAGCATGGATGGGGATGTTATGTTCTACTTCGTATCGGAAAAACCGGGTCAAACAGATGGCGCAAAAGTGGTAGAAGAATGGAAAAACGATCCTCTATTCAAAAACTTGAGCGTTACTAAAAATAATAAGGTTATCCAAGTTGATGAAGGCATTTGGAATTCAGCAGGCGGTTATGAAGCAGCTAATTTATTGCTGGACGAGCTAGTTAAATACTTTGAAGTTAAGTAGATCTGTAAACTAAATCAACAAGCTGGCGCAAATAATAGCGTCAGCTTATTGTGTATTTCGGCGGTTCAATAGGGCTGCTCATCCAGGAGGCAGAGCGTGAGCGTAAAAAGGTCATTTATGATACAGAGCAACAGGAGCAAGATCGTAGGTTTAATAGTAGGTATCATTGTATTGGCTATTAGTATGTTGACAAGCGTTTTATTTGGGCTTCAGCATTTCGGATTAAGGGACTTGTGGTACGCTTACAGTCAATTTGATGGTTCTAATGAACATCTCATTCTTACAACAACACGTATGCCACGTGCATTGATTGCAGCGGTAGTAGGAGCAAGCTTAGCTATTGCTGGCGCTATAATGCAAGTATTAACGAGAAATCCGTTAGCTTCCCCATCTATCTTTGGAGTAAATTCGGGAGCTGTTTTATTTATTGTTATTGGACTTACGATATTCGGATCATCTTTATCGATGAATGGCATGATCTGGCTCGCTTTTTCCGGCGCAGTCGTTACTTCATTCATTGTCTATATGCTAGGCATGCAGGGTGGAAACGGGTTTGAGCCGATTAAATTGACATTAGCAGGGGCTTCCATTGCTGCATTTGCTTCTTCAATCACTTCAGGCATTATTTTGATTAATAAAGAATCATTAGAATCTGCTCTGTTCTGGATGATTGGTTCTGTGTCCGGAAGAAATCTTGATCATTTATTAATGGTGCTTCCCTATATGGTTGCTGGTTTTGTATTATCTACGCTGCTATCCGGATCTCTGAATATAATGGCTCTTGGAGATGATGGCGCCAAAAGTTTAGGTCAACGTATGACGCTAGTACGAGTCATGTCCGCGACTGCTATCGTTTTGCTGGCAGGAAGTGCTGTTTCTGCAGCAGGTCCCATCGCTTTTATTGGACTAATCGTGCCTCATCTTTGCAGATATATAGTAGGAAATGATTTTAGATGGCTGCTTCCCTACTGTGCATTAATTGGTGCTATTTTGCTAGTCACTGCAGATATTGCATCACGTTTCATTCTTGATTCAAAAGAGATTCCTGTAGGTGTTGCAACAGCGATTATTGGGGTGCCCTTCTTAATTCATGTGGCAAGAAGGAGGAACCATGCTTAAACTTCTTTCAGGAAAAAATAGTTTTATTATTGCGATGTTAAGTTTCGGCGTTGTTGCACTGTCTCTTATTTGTTTATCTATTGGTGGTGTAAGTGTACCTTTGAAAGAAGTTGTACTCTCCCTTATGGATCGAAATTTAGGGAGTAGTGATTTAATTATTATGCAGTTTCGATTGCCTCGGATCGTTGCAGCTGTATTAATCGGCGCTGCTCTGGCAGTATCCGGTGCTTTATTGCAAGGTGTTATTCGCAATCCACTCGCTTCACCTGATTTGCTCGGGGTAACTGGGGGAGCCTCTGTTGCTGTTGTTGCTTTTATGACGTTGTTTACTGGTTATAGCATTCATTGGGTTCCGGTAATTGCGATTGTGGGCGCAATGGCAGCAGTAGTTATTAACTACGTATTTGCTTGGAGGCGAGGTGTTTCGCCGTTTAGGCTTGTTCTTATCGGTATTGGTATATCAACGGCTATGGGGGCAATTACGACTTTTTTGCTAATTAGTGGACCTGCTTATTTGGCCGCACAAGTATTAAATTGGATGACGGGCAGCATTTACGGGACGAATTGGAGCTATGTTGACGTGTTATGGCCATGGGTGGCAATATTTATTCCATTGTCACTGTTATTTTCGAAGGAATTAAACGTTCAGTCTCTGGGTGAGGAAACAGCGGTTGGGCTAGGCAGTAGGATACAACTTAGCCGTGTAGTTTTGCTATTTTTTAGTGTTGCTCTTGCTGGTGCTGCGGTAGGGGTAGCTGGAATGATTTCGTTTATCGGATTGATGGCGCCACATATCGCAAGAAAATTAGTTGGCAACTCATTTCAAATGGTCATTCCTGTATCGGCATTACTAGGTGCGATTATTTTATTGCTCGCTGATTTGGCAGGAAGGATGCTATTCCAGCCGCTTGATATTCCAGCAGGTGTGTTTACTGCAGGAGTGGGGGCGCCCTTTTTTATGTACCTAATATTTAAGCGTAAGAAGGTGTAGTTACTCAAGTGTAATGATATTGAAGCTTGGATCTTGGAAGGTGGCTGAGATGATTTTATACAGCAAATCATTCAGCCATCCTCCCATTATTAATAATCACTTTACAATACGGCTATCTACGACAACCTTTATTTTTACGTGAGGGTACTGCTGCTTCCACACTTTTTCATTCCAGGTTTTCGAATGAGCTCGTACATCATTTCCAAACCCTAGAGGATCTACATTTAACTTCTGAAATTTCTTCACTAAGCTCTCGCACTCTATTTTAATTTGATTGTTAATCATGATGTTTAACTCTTTCGTATTGATTTCAACAGGTTTTGCTTCGTTTGATTCCATGAGCTTCCCAGTTAGGCGGATGTATAACGACATTTCTTTATTTGTATTTGAATAATGATATCGCATTTTCGTTTTCAAGTTGCGAATGGAGAGCTCTTTTCGGTCTTTCAGTTTTACTTTAAAAAAGCTCGTTTGGGTATGCTTTTGTTTCATCCAACTATAAGGATATATCTCATCCAGAGACATTTTTCCAACATAAGCGGCATCCTTCAATAAGGCAATTCCTGTTAAGCTTACTCTATCGTCTATAGCATCAATAATAGGCATGACAGGGTCCATACCTTCGCCCTTTAATTCATAAATAAATTGGTGAAGGTTCATGAGTGGCAGACCGAATGTTTTAATATTGTTATGGATGACCTGGCAAAGGTACCTTCCTAGCGGCTGATTGGTATGGGGGTATTTTTTTTGAAAAAGATGATCGGCATTACCTGTGGTCATAGCAAGTAACATTCTTCCGCTTAACAATGGATCTTGTGATAATATTTCAGTAAAATCCTGAATCCCTAACTGAAGAATTGGTTTGCTGAACAATAAAACATTAATTTTGCTATTGGAAATATATTGATCGCTTGTGTGGTTCATTTTCATCATCACACTTTTTAAGTTGTCCCCTTTACCTTCGTAAAACTGACTTTCAATCTTTTGATTGCTATGGAAGGTAGGGACGCTTATCGTAATTTTGTACAGTTCATCGCCCGACTCCTCATTGCCGCCCTCTAACGTCGTTTTTTCTGCAAGATCTACTGCAGTACCTAATGCGATATAGATATCTTCTACAATTTCTTTTTTTATCGTACAGCCTGTTAATAAACAGACTATAAGTAATAAGGTGTACCATTTCATGAATGTAATCGCCCCTTCAGCCGAGATAGGAGTGTTAATAAAGGTACATATAGAAAAATTAGCGCGAATCCAAAATAACTGGCAGTCCGATAAAAAAACATAGTTTGTTCTGAATCTTTAAATGCCAAACTGCATACAAAGACAATGACCAAACATAGAGGGAGCGTTTTTCTTTTTGCGAAACGAAACTGTAATTTAGTGGATTGAATAGCTATCCAAACATAGAGAGCAAGCAGTGGGACAAGACGAAATAATTGAAAAGAAGCGCCGATAAATTCAACTCGCTCCATAAAGGGGAACTCAACAAATTTAAACAATGTTAAAATGGGCCAGTTTTCTTCCTGTAATTGTCCCAGACTATAGAACATCATCGAGAAAATGAAGGCCATTAAATAAATGATCATCGTAACGATATTTCCGAAGTGAGACCATGCTTGCGCTTTTTTTCCATCTTTAATAAAAGGATAAAAGATCAGTAACGCCTCGATGCCAAGATAACCAGGTAGCATGCTCCAGGTAGCCTCCATTAACTCCGTAAACTTATGGGACCATATAGGAAGTAGGTTCGAAGGATAATAATACGGCATTAATACTGCATAGACGGCAATAAAAGCGAGTGAGATTTGGGCAAATAAAAGAAACCCAACAATAACCCGAAAGCCACCGGCCACAATATAATAGACTAATAAAAGGAGTAGGGAAATGAGTATTCCTATTTGCAAATCTGGAAAAACCCAAATTTTAACGATTTCCGCATACAATCGAACACTCATTGCGGCTACGATCAAGAAGTTGAAAATAAGCGTAATGTTTAGAATACCGCCTATTACGTTGCCAAACATACGTTTATTAATCGTAATAAGATCGGTTTTCTCACGATTTAACAAGCAATACATAAACCAAATCCCAATATGCATACATAAAGCAGCGATAATGATCGCGATCCAAGCATCTTGGCCGACTATATTAGCCAGTCTTCGCTGGAAAGTTAAATAATCAAGTCCTGCTTGTGCTCCAAAAGCAATATAAAAGGCGGATGAAGGCGGAATAGTCATATGATCTGGCACTTTATATTCCGTCTTCATCTATATGCAACTCCTTTATTCATCAATATCTTGCAATGGCGCAAGTTTTCTTTTTTTACTTTTGAAAAGAGGACGATTAAGTGTCGGTCTAATTTTGAAACTATTTAAAGGTGCTCTAACGATGGAATCTTTCCAATCTTGCACGCGTAACGGGTAAAAAGGTTGGAGAAAAGGAGTTCCAAGCGACTTTAATCGCAATAAGTGAGTTAGTAAAAAACAACCACATATAAGTATCCCTACAATTCCAAGCATGGCAGCTGCAATAATAAACGGATACCGCAACACACGAATTGTATTGCTCATATGAAAGATCGGAACGGTAAACGAAGATAAGGCAGATAGTGCAACTAAAATAAGTAATATGTTGCTAGTAAGTGCAGCTTGAACGGCTGCTGTTCCGAGAACGATACCGCCTACGATACCAATGGTTTGTCCAATCTTGGAGGGTAGGCGTGCGCCAGCTTCTCTTAATAATTCGATTGTAAGTTCCATAAAGATGACCTCCATCACAGGAGGGAAAGGCAGATTGATTCTTGAAGAAATGATAGGTTCTAACAACAGTGTTGGAATGAGCTGATAGTGGTAAGTTAAAACAGCGATGTACATAGGTGTAACTAAGATTGAAAATAAGATAGCGAAAATACGTAAAATACGAAAAAATGAACCAATATGCCATGGCAAGTAATAATCCTCGTAAGCAACGATAAACTGTCCGAGCGTAGCCGGACCGGAGAAGGCTTGAGATGAACCGTCTGCAATGACTGCGATACCGCCGGAAGATAAAATATGAACCAATCGATCAGGCCGTTCGGTCTCTATAAATTGAGGAAACAACGAATAAATATTGTCTTCCATCAGTTGAGTCATACTTGTACTGTCAGTAATGACATCTGTGCTGATGCTGTTCAGACGTTTAACCATATGTGCAATATTAATGGGGTTAGCAATATTTTCTATGTACATGACTACACATCGTGTCTGAGTAGTATAGCCGATTATATATTCTTCCACCCTAAGTTCTGTTAGCGGAAGCCTTCTGCGAATAAGCATAATATTTGTATCTAACGATTCGATAAAAGCTTCCTTAGGACCAATTACGCTGAATTCAATTTGAGGTGCTTCAATAGAGCGCGATTCGGTTTGTATCACTTGGAGGGCAATGCTAGCTTCCTCTTCCGGGGTGAATAACATGATAAACCCCATAAGAAGTTTTTTTGTTATTTCTTTGTCTTCAGTCAGAATGACTCGATCAGAGAAAGGCAACTCTTCGTAAATTTTTTGAATACTTTCATTTTTAAGCTGATGCACTGTTGGCAAAATATATTGGTTCAAGCTGTTGCTGTTTACTAACGTTTTGTAGTAACAAATATAAAAAGTATATGTAGGCGTAGGATAAACAAAATGGAGAAAATCGGATGATTTCGAATGTAACTTAACAGTATGATCATAAAGATTGCTCACGATAGACGCTCCTTTCGTAATCCATCACATAGTCTGTCCGTATCATTCGTAAATATGTGCCAAAAATTGACCATGTCCAACTGGACGTGGTTATTTCTTGTTCAAAGTCCCAATAGTTGTCAAATTGATGACAATTAATCATTTGGAAATTAAATTCCTTTTTAATCGATCTATTTCGACAGTTTTCATATAACAGACGATGTATATTGTTTTACATGCCTTTTTTATATTTGAGAGGCTGAAAACGAAGGTAACTATTTTTTAAGAGAGGAGAGTTTTACTAGTTTTAAAGCAGACTTTACAAAGAGAGTAGGAGAGATGGACAATGTTCAATAAAAAGATTGGTAGTTTTGCACTTACATTATTTATACTTTTAACCGTTATTACGAATGATAATCCATCCATTCATGCAAATGTCGAACAATCAATACTTGCAGTGAAGGATGCACAAGTGCAAAACGGAGGTCAGATCGTTATTAAATTCAAGCCAGAAGCTAATCTTCCTTATTATGATGGAGCGGAGCGGGCATTAAGCACCAGCAAAGATAACACATTAACGAGTGTATTATCCCAATACAAAAATCTTAAATTGAACCGACTTTTCGATACGCTTGATGAGACTTCTCGAATAATGAATAATAATACGGACATTTTCCATCGGTATTTCACCGTTGATATACCGACAGATGCGAATGCAGATAAATTGCTCGCTAAGTTGAATGGCTCTCCACTCGTAGAAACGGCTTACTTGGCACCAGCTTTGATTGAAGATCCGTCTGCACCTTATACGCCTAACACTACACCTGTTATACCATACGACGATCCACTCTATTTGAACCAAGCGCATGGCCAGTTAGCACCAATTGGAATTAATTCTTCATATGCATGGCAATTCGAAGGTGGTGATGGCAAAGGGATCACTTATGTAGATATAGAACAAGGGTGGGCTTTGAATCATGAAGATCTTGCAGCGCATAATGTTGAGGCTTTACCTAGCATTCTGATGTCTAGTTCCGCTAGTCATGGAAGTGCAGTATTAGGAGTTATATCCGCTGTTGACAACTCTATCGGACATGTAGGACTAGCAAATAAAGCTACACCAAAGGTTAATTCTTGGAGACGAATCGATGGATCAAGCAATATCGCCGCAGCCATTTTAACCTCAGTTCCTGTATTACAGAGAGGCGATGTTATTTTAATAGAGGTGCAATCTATCTCAAGTACTTCAAATGGTCAGTATGTGCCTATGGAAGTATTTCAAGCTGAATTTGATGCGATTCGATATGCGACAGATCAAGGGATTATCGTTGTTGAGGCAGGTGCCAACGGATCTGTTGATTTGGATACGTACCAGGATCACAATGGGAAATATATTTTGAATGTGAATAGCCCTGATTATAGAGACTCTGGTGCGATCTTAGTCGGAGCAGCCAGTTCCGCATCACCACATGAACGTATGTATTACTCTAGTTATGGCAGTCGAATTGATAGTTTTGGATACGGTGAAAATGTGCATACACTTAGTGCAGTTGATCTGAACTCTACGACAGGCTATACGTCTTACTTTAGCGGAACATCTTCAGCCTCCCCTATCGTTACAGCTGCCGTCTTATCATTGCAAGGTATAGCAAAAGCAAAGTATGGCATACCGTACAGTCCAGAAGAGGTGCGAAATCTGTTAAGAAACGAAAGCTATAATACAGCATCATCAAATCCATCCATTGATCGGATAGGTACGATGCCTAATTTGCAAAATATAATTGACAATATGCTAGCGCCTGGGGCAGCTTCAGGAGATATAATCGTTCCGACCGCTCCAAGCAATCTCACAACTTCAAATATTACGGAATCAACTGTTAATTTAACATGGTCTCCATCGACTGATAATATCGGAGTGAGCGGCTATGATATTTTTCAAAATGGGCTCAAGATCGGTTCAGCCACAGGCACTACATATCACGTTAGCGGATTACCTGCATCGACAACATTTTCTTTTACCGTAAAAGCGAGGGATGCTGCAAATAATACTTCCGTGGCTAGCAACGTTGCTTCAGTGACCACTAGTGCTGGGCCACAAATAGGTCAAACCTTTGTTGTATCAGCCCCAGCAAATACACCAGCAAATGCGAGTATCTATATGTATGTTCATGGTCTGAACAATAGCTGGTCTGTTAACGATGAAAATTATAAACTGACTAAAAATACGAACGGCACCTATAGTATTACACTTAATATTCCTGTCGGAACGTCGTTCCATTACAATTTCAGCAGAGGTACGTGGGGATCGATGGAAGTAACTAGCGGTGGGGGATATGTTGGACCACGCCCGTATACAGTCACTAATGGCTCTCAATTGCAACCAGTAACGGTTGCTCGTTGGTCGGATTTATAACGATTTATCGAAAGCTCATGACTAGCTTTTTTAGTAGTCATGAGCTTTTTTCGATTAAATTTATTAGGTTAAACCCATTAATTTCTCGGAAATAAAGAAGGGTCTAGTTCTATTTCAATGAAAAAATGTATAATAAAGTAATGTTTATTTTTTACCTGTTTGTTACATTTTTCAACCTATAACTTGGAGGAAATCTATGGATAACATTAATAATTATCATATATTAGTTGCGGATGATGATTCAGAGATTTGTGACGTAATCGAATTGTTATTGAGCTGTGAGGGATTTCGGGTAACAAAGGTGGCGAATGGCAATGAAGCGATAGAAAAAGTAGATAACGGAGTAGATTTAATCATTCTTGACGTTATGATGCCTGAAAAATCAGGATTTTTGGCATGTGCTGAAATAAGAAAAAAAACGACGGTGCCTATTTTGTTTCTTACAGCGAAGTCACAAGACTCCGATAAAGTTCTTGGATTTTCTGCTGGTGCAGATGACTTTCTATCTAAACCTTTTTCTAATGTAGAATTGCTTTCCCGCGTAAAATCACAACTTCGAAGATATTTTATTTATCAAGGTAAAAACGATATTTACCCTAATCAGCAGTTGGTGCTTAAAGATTTGACCCTCGAAATGGAATCCAAAGCAATGATGAGAAATGGCAATCGGATTGATCTAACGGAAACCGAATACCAAATATTGTTGCTTATGATGTCGCATCGAAACAAAGTATTTTCAGCTGAAAATTTGTATGAAAGCATCTGGAACGAACCTTATTATTATGATGCAAACAACACGTTAATGGTACATATACGAAATATAAGAAAAAAACTTGGTGAAGATCCAAAGCATCCTCGATATATTAAAACCGCATGGGGCAAAGGTTATTATGTGGATTAAAAAGAGGTATACCTCAAAGTTAGGTATGATCATTGGCTTTTATGTGTTTCTTGCCTATGTGATAACGACACTGATGATTATGATCGTTGTTGGTCTCTTTTCGGTTTTTAACAAAGAAAATATTATTAATGATGCAGAGAATCTATCACTAGTAAGAATGAAAATAGCAGAGCTACAGCTGTATATTGATGAAAAGAAACTGTCAGTTTCTAACCTAGAAGCAATAGCCCAGTGGAATCGTGACAATGATTTCTTTTATTTTTTAATTTATAAAGATAATGTCATCATTTATGAATCAGCTTCGGTATTAAAAGATTCATTCATTAATAATAAGAAACCTTTTAATGGGAGTGAATATCCTGATTACCGATTAAACTTTTCAGATAAAACGGTGACTTTAGAAGCCGTTTCTTTCTCTCAGGTCAAAAATAAAGTAACAATGAATACGATAACGTTTATTATTGCGTATGCTGTATTTCCACTAATATTATTCGTATTTATACGTAAAAAATTGCGTTACATTTTAAAGATTGAAGAACGGATTAGTGAGATTGAAAGTGGAGATATGCAAAATAGCATACCTGTTATAGGAAATGACGAGCTAAGCTCACTTGCTGCCAAAGTTAATAGTATGACGAATGCAATGCGTGAGCAGTTTCAAGTGGAAGAGCAATTGAAACGTGAGAAAAGCGAGTTAATCAGTGCGGTTTCACACGATATTCGAACTCCTTTAACGACGGTCATCAGTTATTTGGACTTGCTTGCGGCTAAAAAAGTAGAAAGTGAAGAGAAAAGGCAGCAATACATTGAACATATTCGAAGTAAAGCGTATTTGATCAAAGATTTGACGGACGAATTGTTCGCTAATTCATTTTCCTCCCATCCAAGTGTTCAATTTAAGTTATTGGTAGTTGAGGGAAGGGAACTATTTGGACAATTGCTATCTGATGCTATCTTTTTGTTAGAAAATGAAAATTTCGACATACAGCTTGATAATAAAATGAAAGAGCCGTTTTTCATTTATTCCGATATTAATCAATTCATTCGCGTATTTGATAATTTATGCTCCAATATAATCAAATACGCTGATCCGCGTTCGCCAATTCGTTTTTCAATTGAGAAAAAAGACGACACATTGGTACTCATTCAAAGCAATCAAGTGATGAAACAGCCCATTGGCAAAAGCTATGGTTTAGGTATCAACACATGTGAAAACATTATTACGCGTCATAGCGGTACGATGAACACTCGAATTAAAAATGATCAATTTTTAGTTAAAATAGTCCTTCCAATAAATCCTTAGAGTCAAAATGAACGGTCTTAAGAATTATTAAGAACTCGTTCAGAATCTCTTTTGTTTTGACCAATAAAATAAGGTCATAAAAACAAATAGGGAGAGTACTTATGGAGAGAAGTATGGATCGGATTCGCATACTGGATATTTTGAGAGGGTTTGCTATCTTGGGGACACTCGGAACGAATATTTGGATATTTGCTTACGCTAGTGAGATGAGCACATTATTTCCCGAAGTAGAAAATTGGTGGGCGTCCGTGGATGCTTTTATCCGCACGTTGTGTGGTGCACTCATTAACGGGAAGTTTTTAGGATTGTTGTCGGTCATGTTTGGAGTAGGGCTTGAGATGAAGTACCGGCAGTCCGTACGTAAAGGAACAACATGGCCAGGCATATATATTTGGGTATCATTAATTTTAATGTTGGAAGGTTTTTTACATTTTATGTTGGTGATGGAATACGATATTTTGATGGGGTATGCAGCTGCTGCAATTATCGTTTCATTTATCGTAAGAGCAGGTGATAAAGCGATTCGGCGAACGATAATTTGGGGTGGAAGTTTGCATATATTATTAGTATTGGTACTGGCTGTAGGGATGAAGATACTTATGTCTTCCGATAGCAGTGAATCGGCGCTTATGCCAGCAGATTTAGCTGGGCTTTATCAATCAGGAAGCTGGTTTGATCAGATACAAGCAAGATTGTCAAATATACTAATGATGCGGTTTGAAGTTATATTTACTATTCCGATGAATGTCGTATTGTTTCTGTGCGGTATTATGATGATGCGTAATGGCTTATTCGCAGACGATGCAGAGGGCAGACGCAAACGCGGTAAGTTGATGAAATACGGTGTCGGAATTGGACTTCCGCTTAACTTTTTGCTTTTTGTCCCTGGCGGAATATTTGATGTCCCAGCTCGTTACTTATTTGCTCCGTTGTTAGCTATGGGCTATGTAGCTATTATAGCTAGGCTACTAGAATCCAAACCGAAATTTGTATTATGGAACTGGCTAGAGAAAACAGGGAAAATGTCACTGAGCTGTTATGTGCTGCAAAATGTATTGTGCTCGTTCATTTTCTATGGCTGGGGCTTAGGAATTGGCGGTAAACTAAACGCTATTGAAATAATCGGAGTATGGATATTAGTAAGTCTATTTCAGTTGACGTTCGCTAATGTTTGGCAACGTATGTTCAAACTTGGACCAATGGAGGGTGCTAGAAAGAAGGCTGTAAGCTTATTTTCATAAAGGTAAAATGAAGTTAGAAGCTGTCACTTTGGCAGCTTCTTATTTGTGTTCGGATTGATGAACTCGTCCATTCCCATTCCTTCATGAATGAATATAAATAGATCAAATGAATTGAAGGGGGAATATTATGTCGCTAGCCAATATACCAAATATTACTCCGTCGATCACCCTAACTAGGTACGATGCCGTTAATTTGCTATTGTCTTCCATTGCTTTAGAAGGAATTGGGATCAGTCATGTTCTTAATGCCGAAGCTGAGATGTTGGAAAGAACGATGGAAATGCCTTCTGAAGATTGATAATCAGGAGGTTTTTTTTATATTGTTAAACTAGAACATCTTCGGTCCGCTATATTTTAGCAGAAAAGTGACCTCTTTTTGTAACAAAACACCTCTATCGATTGTTATATATGCAAAAACATGAGGTGATTTACATGAATGCATTAAAAACAACCTATGACGTAGTAGTTGTTGGAGGCGGGCTGTCAGGATTGACAGCTTCTATATATTTGGCGAAAGCTGGCTTGTCCGTATTACTAACTGAAAAGTCAAATAAACTTGGCGGGCGAGCATTAACGGTGAAGAAGAAGGGGGCATATCTCAATCTTGGTGTACATGCATTTTATCAGGATGGGAAAGGCGAAGAAGTATTAAAAGAGCTTAATGTTGAGCTAAAAGGTGCTAACCCGCCTGCATCTGTCGTAGCGATATGGAATAACAAAGTATATACGCTACCAACTGATCCGATAAAGTTGATCACATCTAGGTTGTTTTCTTTGTCTGGAAAAGTAGAACTCATAAAGTTTATGATGAAACTAGGAAAGATAGATACAGCTAAGCTCAGCCATCTTACATTCAGAGAATGGGCAGAGAAGGAAGTTGTTGATCCGATGATCCGTCATGTTATTTATTCGATATGCCGAGCCAATACGTTTGTGCTTCGTCCAGAATTACATTTGGCTTCTACAGCTGTCAAACAACTTCAGCGAACATTTGGAGGGAAGGCATTTTATATTGATGATGGATGGGCTAGTCTCATAGAAGTTCTCAAATATAAAGCGGAGCAAGCTGGAGTAACGATTATGACAGAACATTCAGTGGTCGAAATTTCTCCAAGCGACAATGGATTGCAAGTTAGCTTTGCAAGTGGCGACTTGTTAGACGTTTCTTCTGTTATAGTTGCTACGGGCTTAACTGAAACGTGCAAAATTGTAAAGGGAGCTGATCAAACTAGCCTTACGAAGTGGAAGAAACAAGCACATCCGATCAAAGCGGCTTGCTTGGATGTTGTATTACGTCGTCTTCCGAGTCGTTGCTCATTCTCTGTGGCAGGGTTTTGGCTAGATGCACCTCTTTTTTATAACAATCCAACATCAGTTGCAAAGTACACGGAACAAGATGATGGCTCTACAGTCATTCATATGGTAAAGCAGCTAGGTGAAAATCCAAGTTATCCAGAAGAGGATAAATGGCAATTGGAACAAGCATTAGATCTTATACAACCGGGATGGCGGGAAGAGGAAATTGCCCGTCAGTTCTTACCATATATAACGGTCGCTAGCGATTTTTGTTCTTTTAACAAAGTGGGCAGTTATTCAGGACCGGATGTACCGGAAATGACAGGACTTTATGTTGCGGGAGATTGGACCGGTCATGAGGGAGAACTACTCGTGGACGCTGTTTTTGCTGGAGCAAAAAGAGCCGCTCAAGTTGTAATTAAGCAAAAAAGAGAAGAGCGGAGGAAGGGATAAGTGGATATAGAACAGTTATACGTCGAGCTAAAGCCATTGTTATTTTCTCTTGCTTATCAAATATTGGGAAGCGTTACGGATGCGGAAGATATTGTTCAGGATACATTTATGTCTTTGCATGAAAACGAGCCAACTGATACCCAGTTTATTAAAGCATACATGTGTAAAGTAGTTACGAATAAATGTCTCAATAAATTAAAATCGAGCAGTAAACAGCGGGAAATGTATGTGGGGCCATGGCTTCCTGAGCCGCTAGTTACTAGACGAAATAATACAAATGATCCATTGGAACAGTTTATTTCAAAAGAATCGACGTCCACCGCATATTTGCTTCTATTGCAACAATTGTCAGCCGTAGAGCGAGTCGTATTTTTATTAAGAGAACTATTTAGTTATCGTTTCGAGGAAATTGCGTCTATTATCGATAAGAGTAGTGGAAATAGTCGGCAAATCTTTTATAGAGCGAAAAAAAGAATCGGTTCAGCATCTAAGAAAAACACAGTACCACGGAATATATCGACGACATTGACGGAGCAATTCGTAAGTGCAATTGCTACAGGCAATATCAATTCATTGTTAACGATTCTTTCAACTGAATCGGTATTGTATACAGATGGCGGGGGAAAAACGAATGCAGCATTACGTCCTATCGTTGGACAAGAGCTTATTATACGTTACTTTACTACGGTTAGAGACAAGGTTCCTGCACATTTTGAATGTTTCGTTCATGAGATTAATGGTAATCCCGGCATTATTATAAAGATAGGGGAGCTGACCTTTTCGGTTATTTCCTTTCAGATCAAGGAGAATACCATTTCTGACATTTATATCGTAATGAATCCTGAGAAATTGTATCACTTGAACAAATAGAAAGAAAATCATCTGCTTATAAAGTTAATCGAAAGATCAAAGTCTTACATTATGGAGAAAGTTCATCAAGAAAGTATCCTTGGTCATCTGAAGGAAACCCATTAATAACTTTGATCGGATGTAAAGCATTGGATAAAATGTTGTGCTCTTTTCGAGAGTGATTGATCTTTGATCCACAAAATACCTACGTCGGATTGAAAGTCTGCATCTTCTATTTCTCTTATATCTACAGTACCAATCGGAAAAGAAGATACTACAGATTTGGGGAATATAGACGCCCCAATTCCTGCCGTAATGAGAGACATAATAATGGATACACTTGAACATTCGCAAATTATAGTTGGTTCAAAGCCGCGACGCTTAAATTCACTCACAACTTGTTCATGCATTCTAGTTGTTTTGTCGGATTTTAAAGTTAGGAGCGGGTAACTCGCCAAATGTTTGATAGAGATGCTGTTTTGTTGGGAAGAAGGAGACGAGCCGTCGGAGCATGGCAATATAGCAACATAAGGATCGGATGGCAACTGAAATATGTCTAATTTATTTTGTAAAATATGAGTTTCAAAAGGCAGTCTTGATATGACTAGCTCAACAGAACGTTTTGCGAGTAACTCCCCTAAAAAATAGTGATCCCCTTCTGCGATTTTAAATGTAACGAGCGGATATTGCTCCCTCATTTGTTTGATTGGCTTTGGGAGAATCGAAACACATGAAACTGCTGCACCGATGCTTAAAATACCGCGTACCCCGGATTCGAGATCCTTTACTTCTTTAATCGTTTCATCCAATTGAAGTAACAAATGTTCAGCCCTCACTTTGAGCAATTCACCAGCTGCGGTTAACGTAAGCTGTTTTCTGCTACGCTCGAATAATTGGGCTCCAAGTTCTTCTTCTAATTGTATGAGCTGACGGCTTAATGGCGGTTGCTCCATATGAAGTAGCTTAGCCGCTTTTGTAATTTGTTTCTCCTCCGCTATAGCAAGAAAATATTTTAGCTTCCGAATGTCCATAATTGCCCCCTTATTAACATACTTAAAAGATCTGGATAGAGTACTTAATAGATAATTTATTTATACATCACGGGATGATAGTATTCAATCATATATGAATAGAACGAGGGGATATGATTGATATGACGGAAGAGAATATGATCTATATCGAACATAGTAAAAATAAGAAAAAGATTCCACCGAATAATCAGCTCGGTTTTGGCACTCATTTTACCGACCATATGTTTATGATGAACTACAGTGTAGAAGAGGGGTGGCATCAAGCAAAAATAATGCCGTATCAACCACTTACACTAGATCCAGCTTCGAAAGTGTTTCATTATGGGCAAGCGATTTTTGAAGGACTCAAAGCGTATAGAGCACCAGATGGTCGAATTCTATTGTTTAGACCACAAGAAAATATTGATCGAATGAATCGTTCTAATGAACGAATGAGCATACCGAAACTTGATACGGATGTCGTTCTAAATGCTTTAAAGCAATTGATTAAACTCGATGAGAATTGGATTCCTACCGCGCCGGGTATGTCATTATACATTCGTCCATTTGTTATTGCTACTCAAGCTGTACTCGGCGTAGCGCCTTCTGAAGAGTATAAATTTATTATCATCATGTCGCCTGTAGGTGCTTACTATGGTGATCGTATTAATCCGATAAAAATTTTCGTAGAGTCTCAATATGTACGTGCTGTCGAGGGCGGAGTAGGGGAGGCAAAGGCAGCAGGCAACTATGGGGCGACTTTTAAATCACAAAAGTTAGCTAAGGAACAAGGCTATTCGCAAGTCATGTGGCTTGATGGTATACAGCACAAATATGTTGAAGAAGTAGGCAGTATGAATGTGTTTTTCAACATGAATGGAACGATTGTTACACCTGCACTTAGTGGAAGTATATTGGCTGGAATTACTCGTAATTCTGTTATTCAGTTACTTACTCATTGGGGTTTACCTGTGGAAGAGAGGAAAATTTCGATTAACGAGATTTATGAGTCAGGTCATGTGTCGGAAGCATTTGGGACGGGGACAGCAGTCGTTATCGCACCAATCGGCGAGATGTACTGGAATGGACAAACATTACTAATTGCTGAGGGTTCATTGGGAGCATTAACACAAAAAGTATACGATACATTGACTGGTATACAAAATGGTGCGATCGAAGATCTATTTGGATGGACGATGCAGGTTAACTAAAAAAGAAAGGTGAACAATCTATTATTTCTATTAATGATAGATTGTTTACTATTCCTACAATTTAAGTAAGTTTAGTATGATAGCACAACGAAAAAAATAAATCAAGTATTATCCTTGACTTAAAAGGAAAAATATAGTATCTTTTTTATGGGCACAGAAAAGGGTTGAAAGGTGGTGGATAGAGTGGAGAAAATGGCGATGAACATGATGATGACAATGTGTATGCAAGATATGATGACTCGTATGAACGGCATGATGATGATGATGGAATGTATGAAGTCAGAAGACATGATGATGACATGTATGGATATGGACACGATGATGAAGAACATGCAAAATTGCGACGAGATGATGACTAAGATGATGAACATGATGACAGAAGCTAAACAAATGACAATGTAATTTAACGTTTTATGTAGACCGAATTTCCCAGATTCGATCAACACTATTGTGCAGTGCATACATATGCATGTTTCCTTTAATTATATTCTCGATGATGGCAGAGCAGACCAACTACATGCCGTCTACCTTACTACAGTCTTCAGCTACAAATAAAATCCTCTGTTTCATCTGAAAAACCCCTTTGCACATTGGTAAAACCTCAATTACATCAACAAAACTTTCTGATTTAATTATAACGTACTATACCACCAACATGATCTTTGGATTCAGTTGTACGCATACTGTTTTTATATTAATTGACGACCGACCTCTAGTCTTCTTTGCTTTAAAGATTGAATTAATTGTTGAACAGTTTCGATTTCAAAAAGGCTGTTGCTTGTTTTTATTTGAGCGAACAATTGTAGTAACTTATGATTTAACAAATTAAATTCGCCCCACAATTCTTCTTTCCCTAACTCATGTTTATTAATGCTATTTTCTCCAGAAGGACCACTGCGAATTATTTGCAACAACTCTTCTTGCCAAGCAGTATCGTTGATTTGACCTGCGAAGTTATACAAATCCAAGTAATCATTTAACCATGTTGTCTGCTCATTAACTTTATTCATAAGTAGCACCTTCCTTGTTCGTTTGCTCTATTTACCTAGTATTATACTCGGAATTATAAGGAATGCAAGATGACTTCTTCAAAAATCCACAAAATGGATTATAGATTTTTTTTATAGTAGAAAGCTTTTATTTAATAATATCTATACTAATCAACGATTTGGTTATTCTTCCGCTTCTTCCGCCACAAGGAAGGAGAGTGACGAACACTTAAAGGTCAAACTTACAGTTTTGTGAGTTAGTGTAATTCGATTTCAGTTTTGTAAGTTGCTATAACTCGAGGACACACGTTCCGTTATTTTGCAGCTTTTTCTTTATTAAGGTAGTACGAGAACAAGAGATCCGTTATTGCACACTAATTGCATATAAATAGGGATCTTTTGAGTAAATAACGGAACCTCTGTCCGCGAAAGTAAAAAACATGCTGATTTTGAGGAATAACGGTTTCTGTGTCCTCATTTAAAGTAAACTTGGTTGTTGTTATTACTACTACAACAAAACAAAAGCCGCCTCTACACAATCCCCGAATAATTAATCAGTACGTTAATTGTGTGGAAGCGGCGTGTTCTTCACGACGTTTATAATGATATAAAAAAAGTGTATTTATTGAATCTTTAACAATCGGAATGACATATTGTAGGTAAGTTACATTAAATGAATTAAGGGATTGTGAGGAAAATCGTTGTAAAAAAGTTTTAGTAATGTATAAGACAAAATCTAATGTTACTAGTAGAAAATTGCGATAGTGCTGATAAAATAGAGTTAAACCTATAAATGGTGGAAACACGTAAACAAACATGGAAGGTGAAAGGAATGAAAATACTTGAACAATTGCCACTCTGGAATCACGCAGCAATAAGGGTGCTTGATGTGCGGCGATCAATTGTGCAATCGGGCGAAAGTGTGCTCCAGTTTCGGTTACCAGCGAGTGCTTTTATTTACGTTGTTATTGGAGAGGCAAAAATTCTAATCGACAGAAATGAATATGTAGTAGATCATTGCTTCGTATGTCATGCGGGCAAAGGTGCGACTTTAGATATCGTACAAGTAGCCGAGAAAATTGATTATTATATTATATATTACAAAGCAGCGATGGTATTGCCATGTCGCAGGGATCTGCTAAGTATGTTTGAGAACAATAATCCGTTTCAAATCCAATATGGTTTAGTTCCTTCGTATCCGCTAAGTCTATTAACAAAAGTAGAACAGATATACAAGCAGTGGCAATTAGGTGAGCAGTTGGAGAAGTTTCATGTACGAGCATTATTTCACCAATTTGTATATGAAATGCTACAGCAGTTACATAACAATGGGAAGGCATTTGTGAAACAACCGGATATTGTTAGTCAAAGTATTCGTTATATGGAAGAGCATTTCGCAAGTCCAATTAGTCTAGAAGATCTGGCTAGTGCACTACATTGCAGCACAAGACAACTACAAAGAGCATTTAAAGAAAAACTTCGAATGGGCCCAATTGAATATTTGATTCAAGTTCGGATGGACCATGCACAAGCGATGTTGGTCAATACGAACGTCTCACTTAAGTCGATAGCTGAGTCGGTCGGTTATGGAGACAGTTACTATTTCAGCCGTGCATTTAAGAAATATTCCGGGGTCGCTCCCATATACTTTAGACACAATAGTCGTATAAATCCATTCAAGTTGTCGCGGAAATCCATTGGAACAAGGGACTTACTTTCGTATAGTGTTGATGATGATAATCATTATCGAATACGAAACGAAGGGGCTTATAAGATGAACAGAAGTTCAAAACCATTGCTCGCAGTAAGTTTAATGTTAAGTTTGATGTTATTTCTCGGAGCATGTAGCACGGGATCAGGAACGACTACAAGAGAGTCTAGTCAACCAACATCCCAAACCAATACTGTCACTCCAAGTGCTAGTGCTGAACAAGCTGCGCAACAATCCTATCCGGTCGTAATAAAAACACTTAAGGGAGATTTCACACTAGAACAACGTCCAGAGAGAATTGCTGTATTAGATACCCAATTCGTTGATCATTTGGTAGCACTGAGTGAACAACCAGCAGGAAGTGTTACTGCGGATGGGGATAGTGCTGATTTCCCAAGTTATCTAACGGATAAACTAAAGGATGTAAAACTATTAGGAACAAGAGATGAACCCAATCTAGAAGCCATCGTTGCAATGGCTCCTGATTTTATTATTTGTACAGAATTTCAAGAAAAAATTTATGATAGTTTAACGAAGATCGCACCAACTGTTATGCTTGATCGTAACGAAGACTGGAGAGACACACTTATCACTTTTGGCAAAATAGTAGGCAATGAGCAAGAAGCGACTTTAGCAGTGGATGCTTACAAGCAGAAAATTGACAAGTTGAAGGCTGAACTCGCACTTAAATTAAATGGGGAAAGTGTTGCATTAATTCGTCCGCGTGATGATGGAATTCGTGTACATACCCCAAGCCACCGAACGGCTGCGATTTTGCATCAGGATTTGGGACTGGTAGCACCTGAGCAAGTGAAACAGGAGAAAGATACTGCGTATCATATATCTTTAGAGGCTTTGCCGGATGTCGGTGCTGACCATTATTTCCTATTAAAAAATGATATGTTCAAATCTCTTGTAGAAGAATACGAAAAAACAGAAGTATGGAAATCTATTGATGCAGTAAAACAAAATAAAGTGTATACGGTAGATACGACCTTATGGATTGCGTATTATGGACCGATTGCAATTAATTTGGTTGTAGATCAAATAGCTGAAACATTACTAGGAGCGACATAACATGTCCGTCACTTTGACGAAGCCGGAATGGGAATGTTTGAAAACTAGGTTTAGATTTTTATTAGAAAATGACTCGCAACCTACAAATCGATTTGTAATGACTAACGATCTACTTAATCAGGAGAAGTGCGCATTATATTTAGATTATCTCTCAATAGAGTTAGACTCTCCAACTCGATTAGTAACAGCATCAATGCTGGCAAAAAGGTATGCAATGTTAACGGTAGCTCCTGTACTTTTTGCGATGTCGTATTTCAACAAAGGTTTGAAATTGTCAATTGAAAGCAGTCGTTTAGAATCGCCTGACGATGGAGTGGAATCGAGGTATCCTAACGGAAGCCTCGGTGAATATGAGGTTTCGGAACCGGAAGAAGGGAAACGTAACGAGTGGCGGGAAGAGGTGTTACGTCATATTTTTGCCGAGCATTTATCTCTGGTGTTTCGTACGTTAGCTGGAGTTAGCCGTGTTCCTATATCCATACTTTGGGAAAATGCATTCGTTCGTATAAGACCACTTTATGAAGATGGAATAGAGGAAGAAGCGGATACGTCTGTTGTCCAGCGGCTGCGTGAAGATTACAATTATATCGTACGCCTCGCACCAGCGACCATTTTTGGAGAACGTCGAAACCCATTATCTACATTTATGTCACCAACGAATAGAGGTAGTAAAAAGGAATTAACGACTCACATTCGTCATACGTGTTGCTTTTATTACGAAATTTCAGCAGAGTATTGTTATTCTTGTCCGAAACCATGTGATACCCCTATTTAATAGGTTGACTGAAGCCTACTCCATTTTGGAGAGGCTTTTTTTCTTTCTATTGATAAATACTTATGCTTCTTTAAGGGTGGCGAATATTTTGATTTATGTAGAGGAATAAACTAAGATAAAAAGAGACTACGAAAATAGGAGATCCAATGACAATAAATAGAAATGAAAGCAAAGCAGGATGGAACTTTGACAATAGTTACGCCCAGTTGCCAGAATTAGCTTTTTCTAAGCTCGGACCGAACGAAGTAAGCGCTCCAGAATTAATCATTTTCAATGACGAATTAGCAAAAAAATTAGGACTAGACTTGGAAGTGCTGCAAAGTGAGCATGGTGCTGCAACTCTTGCTGGAAACGTAATTCCCGAAGGTGCATTGCCACTAGCTCAAGCTTATGCTGGACATCAATTCGGACATTTTACAAATTTAGGTGATGGAAGGGCTATGCTTATTGGTGAGCAAATTACACCAGAAGGTGAACGATTTGATATTCAGCTTAAAGGCTCAGGTCCAACTCCTTATTCCCGTCGAGGGGATGGACTAGCGGCACTTGGACCGATGCTCCGTGAATACATCATTAGCGAAGCTATGCACGGACTGGGTATTCCAACGACTCGCAGTCTTGCGGTTGTAACAACAGGTGAACACGTATATCGTGAAACGGTACTACCTGGTGCTATTTTAACACGAGTTGCAGCTAGCCATCTTCGGGTAGGGACTTTTCAGTATTTTGCGAAAGCGGGCTCTGTGGAGAATCTCCAAACCTTAGCAGATTACACGATACAAAGACATTATCCAGCAGTTACGGCAGCTGACAATTGTTATCTTGCGTTACTACAGGAAGTAATCAAACGTCAAGCTTCATTGATTGCTAAATGGCAACTTGTTGGCTTTATTCACGGAGTGATGAACACAGACAATATGGCGATTAGCGGGGAAACGATTGATTACGGCCCCTGTGCCTTTATGGATGAATATGATTCGGCAACTGTATTCAGTTCAATAGACCGACATGGTCGTTACGCTTATGGCAATCAGCCGCAAATTGCTGCATGGAATCTTGCACGATTTGCTGAGACGTTACTACCACTACTTCATGAAGACGAAGAACAAGCTGTCAAACTTGCCGAAGGTGCAATTGCCCAGTTTGCAGAGTTGTTTCATCAACACTGGCTCGCTGGAATGAGATCCAAGCTAGGCTTGATGAACGTAGAGGAACAAGATGAAACACTAATTGTTGCTCTCCTCACAATAATGGAGAAGTACGAAGCGGATTACACAAATACGTTCCGTGCGTTCACTTTCGGTAAGCCAGAGGAAACTGTATTGTTCGGTACTTCGGAGTTTACGGAATGGTATGAACAGTGGCAGGAAAGATTGGGCAGACAGCAAGGATCAATAGCGGACTCAGTAGCACTGATGCGTAGCAGTAATCCTGCTCTCATTCCACGGAACCATCTTGTAGAGGAAGCGCTCGAAGCAGCTGTTAAGTTAGGCGATTATAGTGTTATGGAACGTTTAATAAACGTTCTATCGAATCCTTATGAGCACTCTACAGAACAAGCAGAATGTTCTGCAAAGCCTAACCGTTCAGAGTATCCGTACCAAACATATTGCGGTACGTAACATAAGTATTAGAAAGAATCACTTTTGTATAGAAACAGAAGATTGGAGTACTACTATGAGCTATCGTAATTTAGAGGAATGTGTTATTGATCTAGAGAAGCATGGTCATTTGGTCCGTATATATGAAGAAGTTGATCCTAATTTAGAGATGGCTGCTATACATATGAAAGCTTATGCGGCTGGCGGTCCTGCTTTATTATTCGAAAATGTGAAAGGTTCGAAATATCGTGCCGTTTCTAATCTATTTGGTACTATCGAGCGCAGTAAGTTCATATTTAGAGATACATTAGAATCTACAAAAAATGTTATCGCTCTACGCAACGATCCGATGAAGGCGGTCAAAAAACCGTTTAGTTATGTTGGAACAGGGCTCGCTGCCAAAAAAGCGCTGCCTATTAAATCATCCGGCGGGCTACCATCTGAGTTCACAGAAATTAAAATTGAAGATCTTCCACTTATAAAAAGCTGGCCGATGGATGGTGGTGCATTCGTCACTTTACCACAAGTGTATTCGGAAGATTCCGATAAGCCAGGCATCATGAATGCCAATTTAGGTATGTATCGTGTTCAGCTTGATGGCAATGATTATGAATTGAACAAAGAAGTAGGCATCCATTACCAAATACATCGCGGTATTGGAGTCCATCAAGATAAAGCGAATAAACTAGGAAAACCGCTTAAAGTAAGTATCTTTATTGGAGGGCCTCCAGCCCATACGTTGTCTGCTGTAATGCCGCTTCCTGAGGGCATGAGTGAGCTTACTTTCGCTGGACTGCTTGCGGGTCGCCACTTCCGTTACAGTTATGTTGAAGGACACTGTGTTAGTAACGATGCCGATTTTGTAATAACAGGAGAAATTCATCCAAATGATACAAAACCTGAGGGGCCTTTTGGCGATCATTTGGGTTATTACAGCCTGACACATCCGTTCCCTGTTATGAGAGTGCATAAGGTGTATGCTAGAAAAAATGCTATTTTCCCGTTTACCGTTGTGGGCAGACCGCCACAAGAAGATACTTCCTTCGGAGAACTTATTCATGAGTTAACTGGAGGAGCGATCAAACAAGAAATACCTGGGCTGAAAGAAGTTCATGCAGTCGATGCAGCTGGTGTTCATCCTTTGCTCTTTGCAATTGGAAGTGAACGTTATACACCTTATCAAGAAGTGAAACAACCAGCTGAGATTCTTACCCTAGCTAATCGGATACTCGGAACGGGTCAATTGAGTTTGGCTAAATATTTGTTTATTGCCGCTGAAGAGAAACAATCACTAAGCACTCATCATATAGTAGACTTTTTGACGTATATGCTGGAAAGAATGGATCTTCATCGTGATATTCATTTCCAGACGAATACAACTATTGATACATTAGATTACTCTGGAACTGGGCTCAATACGGGCAGTAAGGTCGTATTTGCAGCTGTCGGGGAGAAAAAGCGGGAGCTTTGCAAGGAAGTTCCTGATGGTCTGAGAGGATTAAAGGGTTATGAACACGTTCATATGATTATGCCTGGTATAGTGGCGATTCAAGGACCAGCATTCGTGAGCTACAGTGATGCGGAGAAACAATTGAAATCGCTAAGTGATTCGATTTCTGAAAAGGGAGCAATTCCATCATGCCCGATGATCATCTTATGTGATGACAGCGAGTTTATGAGTGCTACAGTAGACAATTTCCTGTGGGCTGCATTTACACGGAGTAACCCATCCCATGATATCTACGGTGTGAATAGCTACTATTCACATAAACATTGGGGTTGTGACAATATCATAATCGATGCACGAAAAAAGCCACATCAAGCACCACCATTAATAGCTAATCCAACTGTGGAACAAAATATAAAACGATTATTTGTAAATGGGGCTAGTTTGAGCGGAGTTAAATGGAAGTAAGTCGTGGTTCGGACAACGATCTCACTTTACAGCTAAACTATATTTTTAATCTATTACATCACGAAAAACCACGTCCTGAGGACGTGGTTTTTGTTGTAATTCCTCTAGACTAAAGTCTTGTATCGTTTGTGACTTAAGTAGGTTTTAGATTGTTTATGAGCACTGTATGCTGAATGGAACTCGATTAGTCAAAAAGGTTTAACCGTTTTGAAAGTCCTGATCCCATTTGTATTTTTCTTCATAGACGCGCATAACTTCATCATACAAAGGTCGTGACTTAAATATCGGATCGTTTTGTACAATGCGGTATAGTCTTAAAAATCGATCCTTCGGAAGTAAACGTGCGTAACTAATCAATAAATATGGATACAAAACTAAATAGCGCTTTTTGCGAACTGCGGCTCCAGCGACACCTGCTATTATGCTTTTACCACCTTGTAACTTCAATATTTGTGATTCATATTGAAGTACATAACGGAATGTGTTTTCTTTTAGCAGATCGCGCCTAATTTTGGCGAGTTCTCCGATGTAGTCAACTAGATCTGCGTTAAAACTTTCCATGAGCAATGGTTCAATCATTAAATCCATATCTTTGCGCAATCGGAAAGTTTGCAGAAGCATAATTTGTTCGACACGCATTTGATCGGTTTGTACTAATGATCCTATTTCTCTCAGCATCTCATAAGTACGAGGTTTGTCGCCTTGATGGAACATAGCAATCGCTGCTTGATGATCAGTTTTTAAACCTGAAACGAGTGAATAAGCATGTTGGTGAAACATTTTTTTAAGTTGTATCCGCTCAAGTGCAGGGGTAAGACGTACTTGTATCGTCCATATAAGTGATAGTAGTGCGATGCCGCAAACTAGCAGAAGTCCTGTTTGTAATGGAGAAGTGCTGAATGGTAATCCTACCCCAATGAGCACGACTAGAAGTATTCTTATGAACCAACATTTCCTTTGTGTTAAGACTGCAGCTCGTTTCTCGACTGGCTGAAGAGCAGACTTATGGCAAAACATACAGATTTGTTCACCAAGAACAGTGAAATGGTTGCACTTACGACAAATTTTGAGCTTTTTATATGGATATTGAACGGGCGAATAAGGTTTAAGTGTTACTGCTAATTTATTGTTCATTCTACATTACCATGTCCGCGTTTTAAGATGGATACGACAAGCCTGCTTAGCTGCTCCGGCGAAGGGGCCTGTTTTATTTGGGAACGATAGCCCAGCACTACTATTATTACAATTAATACGATTATGCCTATTACAAAGTATGTAATCATGCGGAAAGCCTCCCCTATAAGACAAAAAAAGTGATTTATGGAAATTGATCAGGTATACTTATTGTAAGTATATCATTATAGTAACAGTCATGACTAACGATGACTTTTGAACTAGTTTAGACAATATATCGGCAATGTGGCCAAGGAGGACTATCATGATTTTACAAAAAAGATATAGAGATTATTTTATCATCATAGCAATTGTGGTATTTATGTGCTTAAGCAATGTGTCAATTATAGCAGCTGCCGGGGGCGCTTCAAAGATTGATGCAGTACTTGTACTAGATGTGAGCCATTCAATGGATAAAAGTGATCATCAGAAGATAGGTAATGAAGCTATGAAAATGTTTATTGATATGTTATCCGAGAAAGGTGATCGAGTAGGTATTGTAGCATATACCGATGAGATTCAGCGTGAGAAGGCGCTTCTCGAAATTCGTTCAGCAGACGATAAAGAAAACTTAAAATCGTTTATCGATCAATTGGATCGAGGTTCATATACGGATTTATCGGTAGGGATAGAGGGAGCTGTACAAATATTAGAGGATGGGGCTACTGCAGGTAGAGAGCCAATCATAATATTGTTAACGGATGGAAACACCTCGCTTGATCCGAAATCTGGTCGAACAGAAGCGGAATCAAATGAAGTGATGAAGAAAGCTGTCAAAGGGGCTAATGATAGCGGCATTCCAATCTACACAATTGGTTTGAACGCAGACGGTAAACTTAACAAGAACGCAATAGAAGATTTATCAAAGCAGACAGATGGTAAGTCGTTCGTTACCGATTCAGCAGATGACTTACCTCAAATATTAAGTGAAATATTTGCTAGCCATTTGGAACTCAACATCGTTCCAGTTAACTCGTTAACTGCGAATGGAGCATATCAAGATGTGAAAATTACTGTTCCTAACAGCAATGTACTGGAAGCAAACATTTCGATTATGTCGAATAAGCCAGTAGAGGCCAAACTAATTGATCCATCGGGGAATGCTGTTGCCATTC
This sequence comes from Paenibacillus sp. GSMTC-2017, assembly GCF_016019935.1. Taxonomy (GTDB): domain Bacteria; phylum Bacillota; class Bacilli; order Paenibacillales; family Paenibacillaceae; genus Pristimantibacillus. The sequence continues at coordinate 847,124 of NZ_JAECMT010000002.1, read as the reverse complement.
CATCTCAAGAAGTGTTGTTAGCAAAATCGAAGAGCTATTCTTTAATGAAACTGATTAAGCCAGACCAAGGTGATTGGACTCTGCAAGTAAAAGGTGTGGCAAAGGATAAAATCGATATTAACTTAATCTTCAACTACGATTTGACACTTGAGCTTGAACCGCTTAAGTCAACTACTTTTTCCAAGGGCGACACGGTAAAAGTTAAAGCTTTTTTAGCAAGTGGAGGACAAAAACTTAGCGATACAGCGCAATATAGCAACATGAACGCGGTTATGTTCGTTAAAGATGTAACGACAGGTAAATCTGAAGAAATAAAGATGACAAACACAGGTGACCACTTTGAAGGCGACTATAAGGTGGCGGATAAACGTAAATATGAAATTAAAGTAAGGGCGGAAGAGAAGAGTTTTTTCCGAGAGAGTGCATTATTAACAATCTCAGCTGCATCTGGAGCGGCAAAGCCTACTAGCCCGCCAGTTACAGAATCTAATGACAAGCCGTTTCCGACTTTAATCGTCGTAATTGGTGTTGCTCTATTAATCGGACTCCTAGCACTTGCTTATTGGATTAGCCGGATGTTAAAGGAGAAAAATCGCGGATTCGTTGGACAATTGATTATTGAGATTCGAGATGAAAATACAGGAGATAAATCTTCGCCGCAATATAAAAAATTAAACCATTTTAAAGGAAAATTCCAGCTTCATCAATTATTGCAGCTAGCCCCTGAGTTCAAGGAAACGGAAAAGGTTATCTTCAAACCCGCGAACAATGACAAAATCATGTTGTTTAATAGTTCTGTATGCAAAGTAGAAAAGTTCGGAAGAGCGGTCGCTGATGGACGTGGTCTGGAGCTTCAAAGTGGAGACAGACTAACAGTAACGCTGACGCAAGTAGACAAAACGATCTACATCGAATATCTCATTTAACAACAACCCAGGAGGCAAATATCAATGAAACCAATCGTAAGAGAGCATATTCAACAACTTGATGTATCGTTAGGCGGCGGTATTGTTAGTGAAAAGATAAGGGTAGACACAATTGACAATCCCATATTAATTATTGGACTTGGCGGTACAGGTATCGATGCTTTGCTCCGATTAAAATATCAGATTAACCGCAGATTTAAGTTACCAGAAGATCCAATTTCGAAGAGAAAACGCGATAAACCCGATAATGTAGAGTTTCTCGCTTTCGAGACGAATGAACAGGACCGGAACAAAAAATATAAAGGGGTCGGTCTTGATCCCATTAATGAATTTGTATTACTGTCGAATGCTGAAGTCGGAGGACTACTGCAAAATCGTAGCATTTTGGAGCCGTACATAACGGATTGGCTTTCTCCAGAATTAAGTATTACGGATGGAATGAACGGTGCAGCGGGTGTACGCCAAGCTGGACGATTGCTGCTGTTCACAAAGATTAATCAAGTAGTACAAAGTATTGATAAAAAAATTAAGACATTGTCCGTTGGCACTAATAAAAAGTTAATGGTATTCCTTCTTACTGGATTATCTGGTGGGACGGGTAGTGGTTGCTTCCTCGATATTTCTTATATCGTTAGAGGTATTATTGAACGTGATCACGGTGCTGCTGGTATTGATCGAGTGAATACGTTAGGTTATTTGTTTACACCGGACATTAACCTAGCGAACAAAAGCTTAAGCGATCACACGCGGGAATATATTAAGAAAAATGGTTACGCAGCGCTTAAGGAATTGGATTATTGGATGAACGTAGATGCTAGAGGTGAGCGTTTCAAACAGCAATATGGCAATATCTTATCTGTTAACTCGCCACTACCTCCATTCAACCTATGTCATCTCATTTCAGCAACGAACACAGAAGGCAAGCTTCTTGACAATGCATACGATTATTGCATGAACGTAACAGCTGAAAATATTACTAACTTTATATCGAGTGAAGAAAAACAATCTGGCGAAGAGTTCGCCATTCATGATTATATTAGCAACATTCGGACGAACATTGCTCAGATGCACAAGATGTATCCTGCTAACTATGATTACAATATTATAGGTGCTTCTTCAGCAGTGCTTCCGATTGAAGAGATGACCACTTATTTAGCTTATCGATTGTTTCAGAAGATGGAAGGAATGTTTCAAAAAGCGCCGTCTCAAGACGATGTAGAGAAGTTTGTTCGCAAACTTGGCATTGATCTAGACACGATGATGAAGACGTTTGACTCACGTGTACCTGAACCGTTACCAGGCTTCGAAAATAGCGAAAGATTAAGCTATAACAATGTGATCAAGATGCAAGCGGTCAATATGGACACTGAATTAGAGCAAAACTTCCTAGCTAGAGCTCGTGAAGAATATATTAAGGCGAAAAAACAGTATCCTGGCGAAATTACAGCTAATTTTACTGAGCAAATACGCCGAACTTTCCTTCATCCTGAGCAAGGGCCATTTTACGTGTCGCGACTACTTTATACGGAAAAAGGTTTCTGTTTGTTAAAGATGCTTCTTTCTTATATCGAAACATTGCGTGAAGGATTATTAAGACTTCCGAGAGATATTGAGGCGGCAAGAGAACAAGCTGACGAGCGTATGGGCGATGCGAAGAGCGCATTTGTTTCGAAAGATAAGAAAAAGAACAACTATATTGAAGCAAAAATAAATGAATATTGGCTGCGTGCAGACGTTGAGCGAATGGAACAACTAATTGAATTTTATGAAGATTTACATGAGTTGCTTAACGCTGAGAACAACCGCATTTATAACGTTTATACGGAAATATTGAATGTGCTCAATACGATCTTTGCCAAAAATGGTGAAATTCTTACGAGTGGAGAAGAACAAGGTGATCATAAGGGGAACAAAACTTATTATTGGAACATTGTAAGTGTGCCGGATATCTCTAGTGTTATTGGTCGAATAATGGATAACAAAGATGGAGAAGACTTAATCCGCGACTTTACGAGAGAGCTACTTGATCATTCTAATCTATGGGTGAAAGAGCAAGAAGTTGATATCGTTGGTTCAATATCAGAGTTTCTTACAGATAAATTCGGTGATTTGATTACGAAGTCGATGGAAGATTTCTTAGTGATGAAATATGGTAATGATGAATCAATCGAAAAGTTTGTTGAGCGACATATCGCAAGCAAACTCGATGAGGAAGCAATTCCTGTTTTCCATTTGAGCAATAGCGCTGGTAGCTTGCATGTTCCTTCATGGGGATTCGTTTCCGTCCCGGTGCAAGCACCAAGCATCTTAAGAGGTATTCGGAACTATCAGAACAGCTCGATTGGTAAGTCCCATTTTACAATTAAGGAAAGTGAAGTTCGTAATCGCATTTTCTGGCTAAACACGAGAAACGGCGTGCCGCTATTCGTCTATACGCCGCTGAAAGTATATGAGGAGAGTTACGAGCGTACTATTTTGGACAAAGAAGGAATAGGGCGTCACCTTGTTCAAAGCGATAAGGACAATTGGACGTACCTACCGTCCCCAATCCCTGAGAAGTCTTGGGGAGAAACATACATGAACCGCAGAGTGCAGAGCTATAATGCGAGAGTTCGTGAAGAATTCGCAAATGCAGTAGGCTATGGCATTATTGCTGAAAAGGGGATCGACAACCCGCTTAGCAATCGGTATAACGTTCGATTCACGAAACCGCTCCAAGTTTCGGAAGTATTAAAGGCATTCCCGATGAATTTGGAAGGTGCAAAGCCAAATTTAGGTGAAGTAAAACGAGCAGTTAATGAGCTTAAGAGGTTGCTTGACGGTGGTATTGAAACGGAATCTACAAAAGATATTTTCGGTAGTTATACAGAGGAACTAGCTCAAGAAAATCTAATTCGATCACCTCAGCAACTGCGGCGTGTACGTGAGGAGCTCGCGAAGATGGATTCGTTAGTTGCCTCAATTAAAGAGTTAGAACAATTATTGCTTCTTCATGAAAGTGAAGAGAAGTGGTTAGAACAATTTATTGAAGCGTTATATACAGATACGATTTGTAAACGCGGTGCACTATTTGTTTATGATCGAGATTCTGAAGAAGAAGCATGGTCGCCGTTTGCGAATTTAATGAAGGGCAGTAATTATGTCGAATATGAAGTGTTCGAAAGTTTCCGCGGGTTGGATGAGAAGAGTCGCAGTACCCTTATGCGTAAAGCAACTCGTAGAGTTACAGAGTTAACATCAAATGAAGATACGTCTTCGCTTGTCACAAAGCTTGATGATTTATTCGGCATTTTCCTTGATGCACGCGAACGTCTGGAATATGAGAAAGCTGAACTGGCAAATGGTGAAGATCTGTATCAATTTTATAAAGGGATGACAGCTAAGCTTCATGATATTCGCAGAAAGTTGAAATAAGGATGAGAGCGATGATAGAACAATATGCTGCCGATTATTCGGCAGCTGAGCAGCGGTTAAAAGGAACGGAAGATGATCAGAGTAGCATTCATTATCCAACCGTATTTCTATTTATTGGGGATGAATCAGAACAAGCGATTGAACCGATGATGAAGTCTAATGAGCTGAGATGGGCGAACAATGCAGGAGTCGTTTATTGTCATGTTTCTAGCACTAGTGGAGCTAATGCGGGTAAGGGAAGCGGGAATAATTTTTTCAATATCCCATTGACTGGTTTACCAACAATCCTTGATGACAAAAGGACAATAAGAGAGCAGATCGGCAAGAGCTTTCATTCAACGGGAGAACATTTAATAGTACTCAATCGTACACTGCGCCGTATTAACGATTCGATTGGTGACTATGGACGTATGTACGCTTCTTTTGATCGACTTCATTTAGCTGTTATTACTAGAGCTGATGATCCAATGAATATATTATTGCCAGATGTTGTGCTCCTTGCTCAATCGATCTTTGGATCATTGTTTAAATCAGTTCAGATGGACCTGTTTGTCCTCATTCAGGAGAGAGAACAAGCGGAGACATTCGGTTATGCAGCTGCATCGGGTATTAGCTTTTTACGTGAGCTCGAGCGGTTTCAACAGCCGGATTTCCACTATAATGCTCCTCTGCAAATGACGGGTGATGGGCTCACAATTCCTGTAGATCATGGCCCAGCTTCGCTCTTTGATCTTGTATATATGTTGTCGGATCGTAATGAAAGAGGAATGACAGCACATAACGGCATGGAGCATAACTATGAAATCATATGTCGTATCATGCTTCTGAAAAATAAAAGTCGTAAAGATTCTAGTGTACACTATAGCGGAGAAAGCTATAACAATACATCCTTTAAGCATAGTTTAAGGGCAGAATCAGGCAGAATAGGGTTTGTTTCAGCAGGATTAGCGAAAGTACAAAGGCCCGCTTACGCTATTGCATTAACCGTGTTATATCATCTGTTCGATCAAATTATTGTGAGATTACAAGCGACGACAGAACTTGGTTCTAAGGAAAAGTTGCGTTTCTTCGGGTTAGATGCAGTAACACTTACGGGAAGAAGCAACGAGATGATTTCTGATGGTGATAAGCTTGATGATATGAAAGGGCTTATTACAAGCGGTATAAAGTACGAGCAATTACGAGGCATGACGCTTAGAGAAGCGGAAGCTGCTCTTTATGGAAATGGCTGCGAAGCGTTTTTTAATAAACATTTTGTAGAAGCTGCTGAACGTAGACTTCAGAACATTAATATTTCTAAGGAAATTCAGTACTCACTATCTCGAAGTATGAAAGAACATACCGAAATTACTTTTTATCATTTGTTTAAGTGGACGGATGAAAACAATGCAACCGGAGAAGTCACGCTATCCGTTCGTGATAAAATTCGTGAGCTAACGAGGGCGATTGAAGATGTTCAGCAAGAGCTTGAAGCGACACTTTCGATGCGAGTTGAAGATTTGAAGTTTCAGCGAGTACCGTTTATGGATAAACGAAATGTTCGTACTTTTATCCATACTTTTTTGGATGTCGTTTATGGACTACGCCTAGCAGTGTTAAAGCTTGAGACAGAGCTTTCCATTTATCGACGATTCGCGATTGAGCTTGAAGTGCTTAATCAATGGTATCGTGTTCGAATCGAGCGTATGAATGATTTAAGAGCTCAGCTTAAGATGGCAGCAAAACAAAGTATCTCTTTAAGTGATGATTATATCGGGCAAAATGTTTTTGAATATTACGAGCGAGTTACGACTGACGTTATTCAAGAACTTGAGGAGAAGCGGGGAGCTTCGATGTTGTTCGAGGAACGTTACATCGGTAATGTTCTAGAACGGATAGAGCAAGGGGAATCTTCGTTTATCGAACGCTTGATTATAGTTTGCCGAAGAGATATCTTAACGACAGAACGTTTTAATCAATCATTTGAAGAAGAATTACTACAACGTGCTAATGTTTCTGTCTCTTATAGCAATCGTAAAGTGTTGCCGAAAGATGAGTTGTTTCAGCAGTTATATCGCATGCTGGAAGAGAATGCGACGATCAATATTCGATTGTTCGACTATACACATAAGCTCCGTTATGAAGAACAGTACTTTTTCGGGGATCGAAATAGTGAATTTATTCGCTATGCATTCGGAATGGATGAAGCGTCACGCATTCATAAGCTTGGGAGCTTACACGAAAATCGTAGTAGTGGTGTAGAGAAGCTCCATTTGATGGGTGGATTCCACTTAGAAGATTTAATTTATTATCGTAATGCAAAGGTGTTTTATGAAGCGTATTTGAAGGATGGATACAAGTTTCATTCGATCGATCAGAACGAACTTCCGGTACTTCGGTAACGATAAGTGCGAAATATGATTTATAGCTAAGGTGAGAGGGTGCTGAAAATATGCAACGGAAAATAAATATGCTGCTTCTACTGTTCAGCTTAATAGGCGCAACCATCGGATTCGCGATTAGCGAGGTTGTTATGCTTACGCTACCAGAGGCGTGGCCAAGCTATGTTGCTGTTGGATTATACTTCGGCATTCTTGCTTTATGTATAGGTCTTTCCTGTTTGATTGCTGAGATGATATCACCGAAATTAAATGGTCATTCTTGGCGGCAACGATATATGGATTTATCGTGGAAATTACTCCTTCCGGCAACACTTGTTTCATTGTTTGTAATTGGTGGGGCACTTCAGTTTGTTTTTGGGTTAGATTTTGGCGGTACAAAAAAAGTTAGAGATATCGTTTTGGTCATTGATAATTCCGGAAGCATGACTGAGACTGACCCTAATAATGATCGTTACAAAGCTGCTAAAGGTCTAATCGCTGAGATGAACAAAGAAAAGCGGGTAGCAATTGTTACATTTGCAGATGCATCTGAATTGTATATGCCCTTTGTAAGTGCGGGTACAGTGGAAGAAAAAAATAAGATCTATGAGGTGATGGATTCCATCACTGCAACGGAAGGCGGTACAAACTATAGTGCGGCACTCCAAACGGCTTTAGATGTTATTAAAGAGAAGCAATTTGCGGAACGAGGGACGATGGCCATTTTATTATCAGATGGTTTTAGTGAATCGGACATTACAGCACAAATTAATGAATTTCAAAATCAAAATATAGCGCTCCATACAATAGGACTCAAAATAGGAAACGATCAAGGGGTTGCTTTGCTACAAGATATTGCGGATTCAACCGGAGGAAGATATTACGACGTTTCTAAGTCAGACGGACTTGCGGCTGCATTTAGCGATATTTATATGACGATTGATAATCGGATGTTGCATTCTATTAATGCCAATGCACCCGAGGAGCATTCGATTTATAAAATGTTACGCGTATTATCATTCGTAGTCATCGGATTAGCTATTGGTTTATCGCTTGGGCTAATGTTCGATAACCGTTTCTTAGCACTCAGTTTCGGTACTGGAGGTATTGTAGGTGGGTTAATAGCAGGATTTATTATGAATGCAGGCCTGTCAGGGCATTCGTTTACAGATGGATTAATTCGATTATTAGCAGCACTAGTGCTTGCTTTGGTCATCTCGCTGTTTACATTAGTCGTACCAGTTGGTGAACGGAAAAATACTGGGCGAGGTAGAAGTGGATCTCTTGAAAGTCCAGTTGTTAGCAGTAGAAATGGGCGGAATAGGGAAGGTCGCAGTCATGGTTTCTAGAACGATGAGGGGATGAGAAAGATGCAGATTAAAATCGCAGAAGAAGGTACACCCCTTATTACAGGCCTTACTCGTATGTTGGAAAAAGATAGATGTACGCTCCGCTGGACTTGGCCAACAGGTGTTGATGCGGTCTATATACGCAAAGTAGCGTTAGACGAATGTGAAGACTCTAGAGAAGATGTTAATCGATTAAAGTTGTATACAAAAGCTGAATACAAAGCAAATAACGGTTACGTCAGTCGTCTCGAAAGTGCTCGCATTTATCGGTTTACCGTTTATGTTCTAATTGAGACTAAAGAGGGCTCTTTTTTGCTGGAACAGCCCAACCGTGGAAATATAATTGAAATAAGTGCAGGAAAAGCGAAAATCTATTATTCCGTGACGGAAAAAGGTGGATTGTTCCGCAAACACAAAAGTATCGGGATTGAAGTGAATACGGAAGTAGCTTTAGAGAATGACGTATTGTGCTATGTGAAAAAGAGTGGAAGTTTCCCTGCGAACAGAGATGATGGCGTACTTTATCCATTTGTAGTGCCTTTCTCAGCGGGTAAAAATATTCTTCCTCCTATTGAAGTAGGAAAGTCAGACTATGTTCGATTATTTTTAACCGATGGACGTACACACGGGCAATTATATGAACTAATTGCTAGATAAAGCTTACGAAGTAGGTTTGTTCCACAAACCTTGGGATAATGCTTACGAAGTAGGTTTGCCTTGCAAACCTTGGGAGGTAAAAAACATGGGTCTGTTTGATCTATTTAAGAAGAAACCAGAGAGTAAGCCGAAGCCGTTGTTTTATGATATCGTATGCCCGTATTGCTTTAGTAAATTTTCACCTGAGCAAGTTGTGTTTCGCGCTACACATTCTCGTGAGGACGATGAAGACTTTGCGCTTGGCGAGGATGAGGAACTTAATAAATATCGAGAGCGATTCGGACTTGATTCACTTTACGATATAGAAGCTGTCATACGCCCGCAAGATGTGCCGTCTGAAGAACATATTTATTCAGGGCATGTGCTAGCAGGATTAAGAGACCGTTATGGTGAGTTAACTCGTAGAAGGTTATGTCCGAAGTGTCATAACGAACTTCCCGTGACGGCTGGTAAGGTGCCAAGCAACATCATTTCGATTATTGGTGCTTCACAGGTTGGAAAATCGGTGTATATGACATCGCTTATTCATACGTTGCAACATACTACGGCAGATCACTTTAATGCTGCATGTATGCCGCTTAACGCGGAAATTAGCCGAAAGTTCCGTACAAACTATGAAGAGCCACTATTTGAACGTGGCGATTTGCTTGCTTCTACTCAGAAGGAGAAGATGCAGGAACCGTTTATTTTCCAGTTTGTATTTAAAGATGAAGAAACGCCGCCGCTTACACTCGTATTTTTTGATGTGGCAGGTGAAGGTATGGTGGAACAGGACTATCTAGGATTGCATGGCCAACATATTAAAAACTCGGCAGGCATTTTATTTATGGTAGATCCGCTTCAAATTCGTTCGATCCGTGACAAAATAAGAATTAAACATGGAGATACACCTGGAGAGTGGGTATCTCAATATGATGAGCCGCGTGATGTCGTTCTTACGATGTTTGGTGATTTTATTGCTCATCAAGATAAAGGGAAAACAGATATTCCTACAGCAGTAGTACTCACTAAAAGTGATATGCTTCATTCTCTCAAAGATGAAGAAGGCGAATATATTAAGAGTAACAGCAACATCTTTAACAATATGATACATCGCAATTATTTCAATTTAACTGAATTTGAAAATATCGATGGTGAAATTCGCCGTTTTATAGAAAAAGTGGATCGTCCATTTAAAGGAACGATGGATGTTTATTTTACCGATACAGCTTATTATGCCGTTTCAGCACTTGGCAGTAACCCAGTCGATCAAAAACTACAGACAGTTGTGAGTCCGATTCGAGTGGATGAACCATTCATATGGCTGTTGTACAAGCTGAACTATATTGAGGGGAGAAGAGACTAGTGGCAGATCAAACGCCTCGCACATCTATTCAGCAGCAATTGTACACTCGTGAGAGGCGTGGCATATTCCGTTCTACTGAAGGGTATGACACGATCGCTATATCGAGTGGACTAGACCCTTCTTTTGTCAAAAAAGTGCTTCATCCGCTTTGTGCATATGATGCACCTGCGGAGCTAGTTGCAAGTGGTCAGAAGGACAATAGCGCTTATCCTGATGCTGTCCATCTGATTCATCTAGAGCAAGGCGAAGTTGTTCTTGGTCGAAGCGTGTATCGATCAGCGGATTTCACAGGACTTCGCAGTGCGTTTTTTAGTCATCACTATGTAATTCCGGCAAGCTATGGCGCCCAGTCTAATCAGGATTATTTAAGCTGGCTATCAGCGTCATTTAGAGAGGATTATTTAATTGAACAAGGGACTGAAATTGAACAACTTTCTCGTCTTCCGCAAGTTTCGGAAAGAAGAAGTGAGCTATCGTCACATAAGCTACTTTCCGAGCTAGGAATTGGTGAAAGACAGTTTAAGGCACTTCTACATGCTGTAATGACTTCTCTTGGCGGTAAGAAAAAAGTGTACATTTCACTTGATGTTCCTATTAATAAACTCTCAAATAGAGCTAAGGATCTTCTAGTCGTTTTATATAGCTGCCTACCTTACGCTCTTCGTAAGATGCTTGGATTTGTTACCTATTCGAAAGAACCAATTAGTCGTAAAGGGATTCATCTTTCATTCGTGGAATCGAGTAGTTTGCGTACATTAGATCGTGAGATGGAAAAGGAGTTTATTTTTGATCTTGCCAATGATCGTATTTTGAATGTAGATATGGATGGGTTAGATCAACCTTTTCTTGACTTTGTATGGACGAATATCGATCGAAAAGAAGAGATAGAGAACTTCTTTCAATTCGCTAGTACAATGCTTGAAGGGATGGAAGCGGAGAGAGTACAAGCTGCTTCAACCTATCATGAGCTATCTGTTATGTACAGAAGTTTAGAAGGTGATGGGGCATTATTTGAAAAGCATCAGGTTTCAATTCTACGAGGTGCACTTCAATATTTAAGTATTCCAGGTGCGATTGATGCTAAGGTTCAACTAAATGATCTGTTTTTAGCTCATTTTGACCATGAATACGACAAGCTTAGTAAAGGTGCTATTCCATCTAAAGATACTGTTTTAATATTTAGAGACTATTATGGGATTGTAGGGAAAATGATCGAACATAAGTTAGTTGCTTTTCTTGTTCATGCCATTTCTAATGCGAGCAGAGGAAATGATCAAGAGGCAGTTGCAACTTATTATGAAACGGTGGAGGGTAATGCTCCACTTCGTAAAACTTTTTTTAATAAAATTGTAGCAGAGGGCAGATTAGCACAAAGTTTATTTTTTCCATACTTATCTCAAAAGCTAAAGAGCATCCCACTGAAAGATATGATTCAATCAATAGTAGAGTTTGGAAATGCATATCCGAAGTTGTATGAATATGAGCAGTTTTATACAATTGCTCGCGAAAGTCTGAGCTTAAAGTTGACTAAAGAACGTTATTCACTAGGTGCTTCTAACATGATCTTCGAACAGCTATTTGTTTTGGAAGCAGACTCGAAGTTAGGAAGTGGAAAAGCAAATAGCGGAGTAAGTGAATTAGGTGAAGAACTTCAATACTGGGTCTATCAATTGATGTTAAACGAGCTTGATCCTGAGAAACTAACGCGTGACGGATTAAAGAAAGCAACTTTTTTGAGTGATAATAAGCGATTGCTGAAGTGGAATAAAAGGTTGAATGGAAGTAATCAATCGTCGGTTGCTCGTATGCTAGAAGCACTTTATTATTGGTTTCAACAGAAAGAGCCCAAGGAATCTTTACTTGATAGTTTAACACCTCAAGAGGTTAGTCGGGTGCAAGGGGTAGGGCGTAATCTGCTCGCGACGGATTTGACGGAAACTGATTTTCCAAAGCTGATTCTTGCCTTTCTGCGTTCACCTGAGCTGGAAGTAGTAGATTACAACGGTTTACTCCAGTTCCTCCATAATAAATGTGTGGAGAAAGAAACAATCTATCGTTTCTTCTTGTGGTCGGAAACAAATGCTCACTTTATGCGTCCAAGAGGGATTGTGCCAGCTTACAAAGCGGCAATTATGACATACTTCATATCTTATGATCCTGCTGCTCTTAAGAAACGAGCAAATTGGAAGCAATTTTTTAATGAAAGCGGAGATAAGTTACAAGCTATTTTAAAAGAAGCGCAGTTAGAGCTTTCTTCCCCACTAGTCCGTTTGCTGCGTAAAGGTGGTAAAGGATCGAAAATTATTTTTATTGCTGTGTTAGGGTGTATTATGCTCTTTTCTGGCATTATGTTGACACTATCAGAAGAAGGTAATTCCAATAAAGAAAATGTAGAAGTTCCAACCATTCCGATTGAGCCGTCACCTACAATAACGCCGACACCATCAGACGGAACTGTTGTAGGTGAAGAGCAAGATACTATTGTTTATGTAGAGCAGAAGGAAGCTACAAACGAGCAGAAAGCACAGACTTCTTTAGTATTTATGTTTAAAAGTGCTGAAGTATGTAAGCAGTTTAAGACCGAAAAGTTGTCGGTGCAGCTGGAAAAAGGGGATGGTTCAGTCGAATCTCAACTGACTCCAATGACAGGTACAGTCATTGATTCATCTTGTCGTACAAGCCTAGATGATACAGCAAATGAGGAGACTGCTACTGAATCTGGTGTGGGACCGAGCGGGACCGCGGAGTCAACTGAAACGTCGGTCGCAAACTCAGCTACACCAACTTCCAGCGAAACGAATACAGATTCTAAAAAGCCACATTTTGAGCAATATACGAGTCAAGTAGTTGTAGAGTTAACGGAACAGATTGATATTGCTGTGAATAGCCTAATTTGGGTAGGAGATGCTACAACATCTCTAAAGGTGCAGTCGAAAATAGATCTGTGAGAATATCGTTGCTTAGGAGGGGTGGAATGAAAACAAAACCGACTGTTGTATTATTGATCAATTTATCACTATCAACAGTTTGGTACTTCACCCCTAAACGATATACATTTAACAGTGGTTATTATCAACTAGTTAAACGACCTATTTACTCCGTTTTCGAGGGCGCAAAAACTTATTTGTTATATACATAATTAGAGGAGTGCCTATTATGGTTGGGATGAACCAAAGTGATAAGTATGGAAGTCCTGTCACATATGAAACGGGCTCACCGTTTACTACTAGTACAGCAGTAATAACCCCGATATATGATCCGAGCATACCTGTGATATGTTTACGTAACCATTCTTTCCAGCGGAACTTTTTCGCCAAATAGCCATAGAGTGCAAGTGAATAAGAAAAGATTGCGATGTAAAAAAGATACTGTAATTGTGACCACCTCATTATGGACATGACGATAGCAGTAATAAACACAATTAGGTAGCAGGCATGATATAATTCGCCAATCTTAGTGTGTACACCTTTTCGTTTGCGTGCGAAAATGGCTACAGCCCCACTTAGTAAACAAATTGATCCGGCAACAATGTGAATGATGAGAAAAAATGAAAATGTAGGTATAATAATCCCTCCTCACTATAATTTGAATATTGATGAACGCTGTTCAGTTATGTTTTTTAAAAAAGGCCTACTGATGAAAGGCCTTATAGATCATCATTTTCGCAAGTTCAGTGAGATTTTCCGTTCTTTGTTCATCAAATCCTGGTATCTGGATTGCTAGCGCAACAATTCCATGCATGACGGACCAAAGGACGTCACTGTATACAATTGGGTCGCCAGGCTGCATTGCTCCGTGCTCAATAGCATAGGTCACTGTATCAGCCAGAACCTGAAAGGCTTCAACACGAAGATTGTTTTCCCCTTTCTGTGAGCCATTTAAATAATCGACTCTCCACATAAACATCAACCGATAGTAGGCTGGATTGTTTATTCCAAAATGGACATAAGCTTCAGCCAAACTGCTCAGTCGCTCCCATGGATCGTTACTTCTAATAGCTGCATCTGCAAGTTGATTGCGAAAAAGGGTAAATGTGTTATCGATTGATGTAAACAACAAATCGTCTTTATCATGAAAATATAAATATAAAGTAGCCGCTGAACAGCCTACTCTCATAGCTAACTTTCGCATAGAAAAATCGTGGTACCCTAGCTCCACGAACATTTCAGTTGCTGTGTGCAGGATGTGACTTCGAAGCTGTGCCTTTTGCCCATCACTTCGGTTGCGACTACCTTTGCGAAGTCCCTTTTCCTCTAACTCATCTGCGGTTGGCATATGTCCTCCAATAAATAAACAGTGTTTATTTATTTTTACTATATTTGTATGCGAATAGCAACAAGTTTAGCAAATGAAATAAAAAAGAGACATCTCTTCCTGTCGTATGAGGCTACTAAGGCACCCTTTGCAGGAAAAAATGTCTTTTTAATGGACAGAGTACAACTACCTTGTTACAGTAGGCTAACACTTTTTGTTGGAGTTCGAGGTTTTTTAATAAAACCTCTGGCGAGTATACTGCTGGCTGACCGTCAGAACTCACCATAAAACGATGGTCTACAAATAAGTGAAGCCCCCCTTTGCCGAATGCGGAGCAAATACCCATCACAACTGAACTAAGATAATTACAGTCCTCATAACCATTTAACAAGCCCTTAACTTGTAAAGCGAGTATTTTCTTTTCGTGATCGAGGTAATAATGAAATCTATTGGCGAATGGAATTTTAAAGTCTTGCTGTTGATAAGCAGGATGGATAGAAAACCTTTCATTGGAAAACAAATAAGGAATAGAAACCTTAAGAGCATCTGCAATTTTCGCAATGTTTAAAATGCTAATATTTCGATTCCCACTTTCTATCGAACTTATATAGCTGCGATCTAATTCAGAATAATGCGCTAATATTTCTTGTGACATACCTGCTCGAGTACGGAGTTCTTTAATACGTTGACCGAAATCAATTCGTATATCCATAGACGTAGCTACCCCTTCACATATTAAACTTTTTCAACGCTAACGAAATTGTTATTAAGTATGTCATTCCATCAGGGGTTTTTCTCTATGACGCTGCTACAAATGTCTTTATGAAAACGACATAATGATAGGCTACACTCATATAGAAATTTTGTATTAATAAAATTGATTTTGCCACACGTGGTCAGCATTACGCAACCTTTTTTTAACTTAATTACACTAAGTTCACATTAATGGAAAGCAGAAATTCTATTCCTCTACTATTCGAACATATTCACTTTGACTAAATAGTTTCAAGGAGTTTTTACAGCTACTACGCAATGAAAATCTCGATTACTAGTATTTAAAAACTTCTATAAATGTTTCTTATTGTCAACAGACATACATATAGACAAGGTCTATGATTAAATTAAGAAAACGGAAAAGCAACATTCCACAATAAATGGGAGGCTATCAATGGAGATCAAAAGATGAGAGCATTTCCTGAAAAATTACAAAAGCATATCCTAATTAACAATCTTTCGTTCACCTATGCAACGCATACGTCTCCCCAATTGAAAGGGATCAGCTTTATGATAAAACCAGGTGAAAAAATCGCTATTGTTGGCGAAAACGGGGCTGGAAAAAGTACGCTCGTAAAGTGTTTGTTAGGACTCTATATGCCTGACAATGGTTCGATTAAATTTGATGGAGTTGACATTCGTACAATAGATCCTAAGAGTTTACGTGAGCATGTATCTGCAGTATTTCAAGATTTTGAGAGCTACAATCTAACCGTTCGAGAAAACATCGCGATGGGTCACGGAAAAATTGATGATGATGCTTATGTAGAAGTCGCAGCAGCTAAAGCGGGAGTAGGAGAGTTAATCAAAAACCTTCCTAACGGGCTAGATACGGAGCTTGGTGCAATGTTTCATCAAGGGCACGAACTGTCTGGTGGGCAATGGCAGAAAATCGCTTTAAGTCGCGCATTTATGAGAGATGCTCAAATTGTGATTTTGGATGAACCAACAGCAGCTCTCGATCCAAGAGCGGAAGCAGAAATATACGATAATTTCGCAAAGCTATACGAAGGGAAAACCACTATAATGATTTCCCATCGTCTAAGCAGTTGTCGTTTTGCAGATAAAATTATCGTCTTGCATAACGGTGAAATTATTGAAGTAGGCAGCCATGAAGAGCTACTCCATCTAGAAGGCTCATATGCTGATATGTTCAACACGCAAGCAAAGCGATATTCAGCTTAATGGCTAATTAACACATAGTAAGAGAATGTATCTTTTATTATAAATTTAAGTAGATGATTTATGAGATTATAATTTTTCAATTGGATGGGATGATGTTGTTATGAATGAATCAAGTCTTTAGAATTGCGGCATAATTTGTCCAACAGATAATAATTTATTAAAATTATACTTCACTCTTGCAAACAATAAATGTACATGTGATCTTTGTACAAATTCATCTACAAGACTATAATTATTAGCCAAACTTAAATAAATATGGTTACCCACTAGACCTCACCGAGGCCCCTTCAACAAGAGTAACGTAAACTCGTTCATGATCAACAGTCTCGTCATTCAACATTTTAAGCAACTGCTCAGAAGCGAGCGCCCCCCACTTGCGCATCGAGTAGTTAATCGTCGTTAATCTAGGCTGAACGAATTGGGATAACTCAATATTATCGAATCCAATGAGATGAATGTGCTCACCGATTACAAGGTCGGTATGATTGCTAATGTAGCTGTATACGCCAATTGCCATCTCGTCATTAAGACAAAATACGGCGATTGGAGTCGTATATTCTGATGCGATATGTTTTGCAGCCACTTCGCCTGCTGCTTTAGTGAAATCACCCGTTATTTCATGTATATCCAACATAGGATTACGTTCAATAACTTGTTTGACCGCACGTAATCTTTGACTAGCATCGTAAGAGCTAGTTGGACCTGTTACAATGTATATGTTGGTATGTCCTTGCTCAATTAGATATTCAAGTGCAAGAGTTGCACCAGCTTTGTTGTCGAGCAGCACTTGATTAATATGTGAATGATCAAGCTCGCGATCTAATACAACCGCTTTATGTCCTTGCTTCATATATTGAAGCAGTTCTTCGTTTGTGAATGTCGCGTCGAGAATAATCGAGCCGTCGATCATCCTTTCGGCAATTAATCTGCGTGACTGTGCTCCGCTACACACGAGCAAATCATACCCTCGAACACTAAGAAAATCTTTAATTCCTTGTAACAAATCGCCATAAAAACTTCCGCTAAAATCCCTCAAAAAAATACCAATCATATTCGATTTTTTTGTCTTTAACAATCGAGCTGCTGCATGAGGCACGTAATTTAGTTCCTCGGCAATTTTTAAGATTTTCGCTGTCGTTTCTTTTGTTACTTTATCACTACCATTAAGGGCACATGAAACGGTAGATATCGAGACTCCAGCGTGCTTTGCAATATCTTTAATGCTTACCAAAGTACTCGCCCCTCTACAAAAATTGGTGAAACGTTTAGATTTTAACTATAACCGAACTAGAAATAGCATACAACCCTCTATATACTCCTATTTTTATCGTTATAATCCATTTGACAGCGGTAGAAAATGAGATTTATAATTCAATTATAGACTAATCGAAACGTTTCGATTCTGTTGAAATTACTCCTAGAGAGGTTGCGATAAACATGACAGATCAGAATCAACATATTCCAAACATGCAAATTAATAAAGTGAACTTAAATGAGCTAATTAGTCAAATGACGCTTGATGAAAAAGTAGCCCAACTTATTCAGCTGGCTGTGCCGTTTTATGAAGGAGCTGTAGGTGAAGGTCAAATTACTGGGCCTATGGATTCCCTCGGTATTAAAGAGGAAACAGTCCATAACTCAGGTTCTGTACTTGGCATTGCTGGTGCACAGGAAGTTATCAATGTACAACGTACTCATTTGAAGCATAACCGTCACGGTATTCCGCTCTTAATGATGGCCGATATTGTTCATGGTTTTAAAACGATCTTCCCAGTGCCGCTTGCCATTGGTTGTTCATGGGATATGGAGCTTGCAGAAAAGAGTGCAGAAATTGCTGCTAAGGAAGCGGCTGTTTCCGGTGTTCATGTTACTTTCGCACCGATGGTAGATCTAGTGCGTGATCCGAGATGGGGCCGAGTAGTAGAATCAACTGGTGAAGACCCATTCCTGAATGCTGAGTTCTCAAAAGCTTTCGTAAGAGGATTCCAAGGTAAGGATTTACCTAATGAAATGGATAGAGTAGCTGCTTGTGTTAAACACTTTGCAGCATATGGCGCAGCGGAAGCTGGTCGTGATTATAATACAGTCGATTTATCGGATCGCCAAATGCGTGAGTTTTATTTGCCAGCGTATAAAGCTGCTCTCGATGAAGGCTGCGAGATGGTTATGACTTCCTTTAACACGGTGGATGGTATCCCAGCAACGGGCAACTCCAAGTTAATGCGGAAGCTATTGCGTGAAGAATGGGGCTTTAATGGCATATTGATCTCGGACTGGGGAGCAGTTAGAGAATTGATCGCACATGGTATCGCTGCAGATGAATCCGAAGCAGCACTTAAATCAATCAAAGCTGGTGTCGACATCGAAATGATGACAGCTTGTTATGTCAAACATTTGTCCGAGCTAGTGGAAAATAAAGAAGTAGACGAAGCACTTATTGACGAGGCTGTACTCCGCATCCTTCAATTAAAAGAGAAACTAGGATTGTTTGAAAATCCTTATCGTGCTGCTGATCCAGAGCGTGAGAAAGAAATTGTATTCTGTGAAGCTCACCAAGAAGTCGCAAAAGATTTGGCGATCAAATCATGTGTCCTGCTCAAAAATGAGGGTGTTTTGCCACTTAAACGTGATCGTAAAATTGCATTAATCGGTCCTTTTGCTACTAACAACGATGTACTTGGACCATGGTCATGGACAGGCGCGAAGGAAGATGCGGTTACGCTCGCTGATGGAATGAGCAATAAGTTGAACGGACAGGCTGAGCTGTTAATAGCTGAAGGCTGCGGAATAGAGACAGAAACGAAGGAACAGTGGCAAGCTGCACTAACGGCTGCTAATGATGCTGAGATCATCGTTTTAGCTTTAGGAGAACATTCAGATATGAATGGTGAAGCGGCTTGCAGAGCAGATATTAAATTGCCTCACGTTCAGCTCGAATTAGTTCGTAAGCTTAAAGTATTGGGTAAGCCGATCGTAGTTGTACTATTTAATGGTCGTCCATTAGATTTACACGGTGTTTACGAGGAAGCTGATGCTATACTAGAAGCTTGGTATCCAGGTTCTCAAGCCGGCAGTGCTGTAGCTGAGCTGTTGTTCGGAGACGCTAACCCAAGTGGAAGATTAGTGATGTCGTTCCCTTACAGCGTAGGTCAAATACCTGTTTACTATAATGCTTACAACACTGGACGTCCGCAAGGTGCTCCAGATGCACAAGTTCGTTACGTGTCCCAGTACTTAGATATTCCAAATGAGCCATTGCTACCGTTTGGATTCGGACTTAGTTATTCTGATTTTGAATACGGTGAAGCTCAGCTATCTTCTGATGTTATAACCGTAACAGATCCAATCAAGCTTACAGTTAGTTTGACGAATAAAGGTAGTGTAGCTGGAGTAGAAACGGTTCAATTCTACGTTCGTGATATGTCGGGTGAGGTTGTACGTCCGGTTAAGGAGCTAAAGGACTTCCGCAAAGTACTACTTCAGCCGGGAGAAAGTACGGAGATTGAATTTGTCCTTACAGAGGAGCAGTTACGTTACTACCATTCTGATTTAACACATGAGAGCGACGCAGGTGCATTTGTTGCTTTCGTAGGTCCTAACAGTAAGATGAATGCACAGCTTCCATTTGTATTAAAGAAATAATTCATGCAAACTCTCGGCGGGCGTGTAATCCGAAAAAATCGGATTAAAGGCGTCGAAGCTCGAGCTACCCGAGCTCTAACCCGAAAAAATCGGGTTACACGCCCTATAGCCAGAGCAAAACGTAGAGCACCATCTCATAGGTCGATATCCCAATGAGATGGTGCTTTTCTACGTGGTATGCACAGCAAAAGGGCTGACTCGTAATGTTACGAGTCAGCCCCCATTTTGCAGCCATATTCATTAATTACTAGATGCTATTCTTTAACCGCACCAATGACAATCCCTTTTACGAAGAAACGTTGCAAAAGTGGATAAACGATCAAGATTGGCAGGGCACTAATAAAGATTTGTGATGCACGTAGTGTTCTTTCCGACATGCTTTCAATAACTAATAGATCGAATCCTGTTTTGCTGCCTTGAACGATAAGAGTTTGCATGAAACTTGCTAACGGCAGATTTTCAACACCCTTCATATAGATAAGTCCATCAAAGTATGCATTCCAGTGTCCTACCATCGTAAACAATGCAATTGTTGCGATAGCTGGCATAGAGATTGGAAGATAGATCGATATGAAGCTGCGGAAATGTCCGGCACCATCTATAAAAGTAGCTTCTTCTAATTCTTTTGGTACGTTACGGAAGAAGTTGAGGAGAAGAATAACATTATAGACAGCTACAAGACCAGGCAATATAAGTGCGAACAAATTATTCAGTAACCCCAGCTTCAGGATTAGGATATATCCTGGGATTAGGCCGACACTGAATAACATCGTAACGATAAAGTACCACAAGTATCCGTTTCTGCCGGGAAAAATTCGATTATCTTTAGATAACGCGTAAGCAGCAAGCGAGTTAACAACTAACGCAAGTGCTGTACCGATGATGGTACGTTTGAGTGATACGATAAGGGAAGTCATAAAGTTTTCATTTTCGAACGTTCTGGCGTAAGCATCTACATTAAAGTTAATTGGCCAGAAAGTAACGAGCCCGGCATTTGCTGCGGATGTGTCACTTAAGGAAACCATCAATAAGTGAAACAAAGGCAACAAACAACCGATTGATATCACAGCAAGAAATATATTGTTAAACACGTTGAAAATGCGATAAGGCACCGTTTTATGATACACGAGAAGTCACCCTTTCTAGGAAGCTGTTTCTAATAAAAGATGTTAGAAGATACGGTATCCAGCATATTTATGAGCTAGTTTGTAAGAGACAATAATTAATACTAAGCTGATCACTGATTTGAACAAACTTACAGCTGTTGCAAAACTAAATTGTCCACCTAGTAAGCCTTCTCTATATACGAATGTGTCAATAATATCACCTTGTTGATAGATCATCGGGCTGTACAAGTTAAACACTTGGTCAAAGTTTGCATTAAGTACGTTTCCAAGCGCAAGTGTAGCAACAACGATTAGAATCGGAATAAGTGCTGGTATTGTAATATGCATCGTTTGCTTGATTCTGCTTGCACCATCGACTTCAGCTGCTTCATATAGGGCTGGGTTAATACCAGCAAGTGCAGCGAGGAAGATGATCGTATTAAAGCCGAATTCCTTCCAAACATCACTGAAAATAATAGTGAGACGGAACCATGTGCCGTCGCCTAAGAAAAATATCGGTTTTATGCCGAATACGCTCGTGAGGAAAGAGTTAACGATACCAGTTTGAGCGAGCAAGTCTATCAAAATACCGCCAAGGGTAACCCACGATAAAAAGTGAGGCAAGTAGACGAGTGTTTGAATCGATCTTTTGAACGCCATATTCCGAACTTCGTTCAATAATAGTGCGAAGGTAAAGGGAATAATCAAATTTAGAACGATTTTGGAACAAGCGAAGATTACAGTGTTTAAAGTGATTTTCATGAAGTAATCATTTTCAAACATGTATTTAAAATGCTTCAGGCCAACGAATGGAGAGCCAGTAATTCCGAGTCCAGCCTTATAATCTTGGAACGCCATAACGATACCCGTCATTGGAAGGTAGGAAAAAATGAAAACCGTAATTACGGCTGGCAGTACCATAAGATGCAATGTCCAAGGAATTTTAAATCCTTTTCTCTTTCCTACTCCACGAGTGGATTTGAGATTGGGATGCGATGATGTGATTTGATCCATAGTTCTCTCCCTTTCTAAAATTTCATTTGTAAATGAGGTGTAGCCTTGCTATATATAATATCAACATGTACAAGGATCAAACTATAAGACATTATTAGGATCGATAGGGTTTTGTTATGGAAATTGTCGGGGGGAACGTTATTGATGTTAGGCAGAGGCATAAGTGTGGTCAGGAGAAGATTAGGTTCCAAGCTTAGTTTGTTTGCAAAAATGAATGGGTTGATCGTTCTCCTGTTTATTCCAGTCATCATTTTTTTTACGTACACCAATAAAGTGTCTATGAATGTAATTGATAAAGAACTTCAAGCGTCCAATTTAAAGCAACTATCCTTTTTCTCTAGTCAAATGGAGTCGCGTATCAATCAAACGATGGATTTTGTAGTTACCTTTTCCAGAGATCCGAACGTACGCAAGTTTAACGGACTAAACATTTGGGATGATCGTTATGATCGGATGCAGACGAGATATGTCATTCAAGAAAAGATGATGCTGCAATCTGGAGTTATGAGTATTTGGCCTGTTGAGTTCACCTTATATTCGCAGCTCAATAAAGAGGCTATTTCAAATAAAAAAAGCGCGGTACATTACGATGAACAATATTTAAAAAGAAATGTGATTGGTAAATGGTCTTACGGTGATGGAGAAGAAGCAACATCTAACAAACCTATAGCCTTTCATTGGTTTTATTCGGATACATTCGGAGAACAGGATGAGCTTAAAGGGAATGATTTAGTCGTTCAAGCAAGTTTTTACCATGAAAACATTCAAAATATGTTAGACACCTACAAAGCAGGCGGACAAGGTGATCCTTTGTTATATCATAAGGGGTATTCACCGATTTTAAACCGAACTGCAGATATAGAACTATCGTCAGAGCTAGTTCGATACTTAAACGGAATAAATGTTGAAGATTCCATGCAAAGTGTTGTTGAGCTCGATAATAAGAGATACTTAATTAGTTCTGTGAAATCAGAGTCCTTAGGATGGTATTTAGTCGATATTGCACCGCTGGAACAAATATTAGGACCGATTTCGTTTAATCGAAATTTGTTTTATGCCGCAATGCTGCTTCTTTTTTTAGTCGGAGTTGCTGCTTCGGTACTGCTTTATCGTAATGTCCAAAGACCAATTCGCAAGCTAATGTTAGGTTTACAAAGTGTTCAACGAGGAGATTTTTCGGTACGAATGAATTCAAATGTAAATAACGAATTTGCCTTTCTGTTTTATCGGTTTAACGATATGTCGAAGCAAATTCAAAGTCTAATAGAAAACGTCTTAAACGAAAAGTTAAGAGTAAGGGAAGCGACATTAAAGCAATTACAAGCGCAAATAAATCCGCATTTCTTATACAACTGTATTGGATATATGATTAATATGTCCCAGATGAAGGATGAAGAGGCTGTTGTTTCTATGGGTCACAATTTGAGTGCATATTATCGTTATATGACCAGATTGGAGCGGCCAACTGCTTCACTTTCAGATGAAGTAGGGCTTATTATTAACTATTTAGATATTCAGAAGCTTCGTAACCCTAGAATTCATTATCATATCGACATTCCGAATGAGATGATGTGGCAGGAAGTGCCTCGTCTGATCCTTCAGCCAATCGTAGAAAATGCCGTTATTCATGGAGTAGGAAAAACGTATGCTTCGGGTGAAATTCGTATTACTGGTGTAATGGCGGATGGTCTCTGCAAGCTAACGATAGATGATGATGGACCTGGAATGACAGATGAACAATTGGACGCGTTAAATCGTAAAATGGAACAACCGCTGCAAGAAGAAATGGGATATGGCTTCTGGAATACGAACCAGCGTATTATGCATCAATTCGGAGGAAGGTCGCGACTTACTTTCATGAAATCTGACATTGGAGGGTTTCGATCAGAGTTGATGTGGGAAATACCTACAGGTGATGAAGAACGCCATCATTCGAATCAAGAAGGAGAACGTACACATGCAAATGATCATCGTTGATGACGAAGCCCATTGGGTAGACAACCTATCCACAACAAAGCCGTGGCACAAATTAGGAATTGAACAGGTTCATAAAGCTTACTCCGCACAAGAAGCGTTACAACTAATCGAAACCTATCCGATAGATATCGTCATTTCGGATGTTCTTATGCCAGAAATGACGGGACTAGAGTTGCTTGAGAAAATCCGTGAACGTGACAAACGGATCAAATGCATTATTTTGTCAGGATACTCTGACTTTGAATATACGAAAGAAGCGCTTAGAAATCAGGCAGTGGATTATTTGCTTAAACCACCAACAGATAACGAATTACTCGGAGCTGTGAAATCGGCCATTGAACAGTTAGAAAGAGAATGGGGGAGTGTAAGCTCTTATGAGCGAGTGGAACATATTCTTAGAGAAAATCTTCCTTTATTACGAGGTCAATTATTGCTGAACGCTTTGCGTGGAGAACGATTGTCGATGGAAGAATGGAGTCGTAAGCTGGAAAGTTACAACTTGCCTCTTAGTTTTGGAGAAAGTGCACTTCTTCTAGTCAGAATGGAAGAAGAGTTTGGAGAGTTTCGTAATCGGGGTCAAAATTTAATGGAATATGCCATTATTAATATAGCCGAAGAGATTTTCGGTGAATTTGCTCATGTGTGGAGCGTTAAGGAAGAACACGGTTATTTAGCATTTTTACTTCAAATCAAAGACGGGCAATCGAATGCTTCACAAGAAATAAAGTTTGAGAAAGCAGCGATGCAGCTCCAAGCGAAAGTAAAACAATTTTTAAAAGGATCATTATCGATTGTGATGACTGAGCCATTTCTATTTCCTGAAAAACTTACAGATCGCTATCGGCATGCACTTGCTTACTTTCGGCAGATCGTTGGGGAAGAACGAGAGTTTGTCATGCGAGCAGGTGACTTAGCTAATCATGTACCACAAGGGGTACTCGACATTATACATGCTCCACCAGCGCTGAAAAGTTTACTAGAGGCTGGTCGGTGGGATTCAGCGGAAGATAAGCTTTCGCAAATATTTGCTGAGCTTGATGAGAAGTGGTCGGATTCATGGGAACATTGCCTAGAAGCGGGATACGTAATCGCTTCGTCATTTACTCATTATTCACATCGCAACGGACATACACTTGAAGGAATATTAGGTCAAGATATTGAACTTTTGCAAAATGGTGAAGCATTTTCATCCATCAGTAAGCTTCGTAGTTGGGCATTTCGTACAATGGGCAAGCTTAAGGAAGGGGCATCATCTGAAGTAAAAGATATTCGCTCGATATATGTCAAGAAAACACAACGATTTGTTGAAGCAAACTTACATCATGATGTTTCGCTCCGAGCACTCGCAGATCATGTAAATCTTCACCCAACTCATCTTTCTAAATTATATAAGATTGAGACTGGTGAGGGAGTAAGTGATTTCGTATCGCGGCTTCGTATGGAAACGGCTTGTCATAAGCTGAAAACAACGGACAAAAAGGTATATGAAATTAGTGCAGAGATCGGTTATTTGGACCCTGCCTACTTTATCAAAGTTTTTAAAAGACAGTTCGGAACGACACCACAGGAATATCGAGAAGGAAATTAACAACATGACAGAGTCCTATGGAAACTGAAATAATCCTATAGATGATCTCCTAGGCGCGTTGGTAAAGTAAGACTATAAACCATCTCATACAGCAGGGGGACAATCGAAATGGGTAAATTCAAAAAACTATTGTTGCCGCTCATTGCATTGACGCTTATCGTGTCAGCATGTGGCAAAGATGACAACAAAGGTAGCACTGCAGACAAAGGCAAGGATGGCGCAGGAGTAACAACAAATGCTCCGGAAACTGTTTTTGAAAAAGGTAAATATGACCCACCAATCGAAATTAGTACAATTATTATGCCAAAGGAATATACCAAAGGTGAATCAAAAGAAAACAACGTTCATGATCGTTGGATGCTTGAAACTCTTGGTATGAAACATAAAAACACATGGTATCCAGCAGGTGATGCCCAGTATAGACAACAACTTCAGCTAGCACTTACATCTGGTGAGAAACTTCCTGACTTTGTAATGGTACCTTCAGATCCAGTACTTACGAACCAGCTTATTGATTCCGGGCAGTTCCTTCCGATTGAAGAGTTGTTCGAGAAGTATGCGACGCAAATATGGAAAGACCATGCAAAAGAGAATCCAGAGCTTTGGTATCCGTTCACAAAGGACGGCAAGAAATGGAATCTTCCAATTCTAGAGTATACGGATAATGACGATACGATTTTGTGGCTTCGCGAAGATTGGATGACTAAGCTTAAGCTTGAAGCACCAAAAACGATCGCAGATCTAGAAAACATTATGGACAAGTTCAAAAACCAAAATCCGGATGGCTTAGCTCCTAAAGATGTTTATCCGCTTGCGATATCCATGAAAGGTAAAACGAATACGTGGATGGGCGGACTTGATTGGTTCTTCGGAGCATATGGTGCTGTTAATGAGCAATGGAACAAAGACGCTAATGGCAATCTAGAATATGGTTCTGTTAATCCAGGAACGAAACAAGCGCTTGCTAAGCTGCAAGAATGGATGGAGAAAGGTTATATTCACCCTGACTCTGCACTATGGGCTGAAGACAAAGCAGCTGAAAACTGGACTAAAGGTAGTGCAGGAATATTGCCAGGTGCGAACTGGGTTCCAGACTGGCCAGCTCCAGATTTGATCAAAAACGTACCAGGTTCAGAGTACAAAGCTTATCCAATACCAGCAGGTCCGGATGGACATATCGGTACGAAATGGCAAAACTCAGGTGTTAACAGCAGCTTTATGATTAATAAAGATGCAAAAAATCCAGAAGCAATTATTCTTTACTATAACTACTTGCTTGAAAATTTGGCAGACCCAACAGCAGGAAGCAAGTATGAATATGGATTCGCGCAAGGTTATGACTGGGATATGGTAGACGGCAAACCAACAACAGATAAAGAAAAAATTGAAGGTTTCTTTGATAAATTCCCGTATATTACTGGACCTGCTCGTATTCCAAACCTTTATATGAGTACGCTAGTTAAACTAGCTAATGGTGAAGAAGCGAAAACACCTTACGAAAAACAAATTGCTACTTTCCGTAAACCAGAAAACTGGTATGCAGCAAAAGTCGTAATGTCACAACTAGACATTCGTAAACAAAACTACTTTACAGGTGCAGCAACTCCTACAATGATTACAAAATGGAACTTGCTTAACCAATCCGAGCTAGAAACGTTTAATAAAATTGTATATGGCAAATTGCCTGTTGATGCATTCGATGAATTTGTGAAGAGCTGGAATGCAAACGGCGGCGAGCAAATTACGAAAGAAGTAAATGAATGGTACCAATCGGTTACTAAAAAATAATAGTAGTATTTAAAATAGTAATCAGAAAAAGGCGTTGTTTCGTAAGTAGAGTAATCTACTTATGGGACAGCGCCTTAACTATTTTGGTCAACAATATAGTTAAGAAAAAATTGTTGAGTTTACTGTAGAATTAGCTGCTCAGCCCCTTAATTTTATGTCGTAATATGTCGATTAATGTAGAGTAAAGTCAACATGGGGGAGCGAGATGTATGCGTTTTTATCGAAAGTTATCTTTATCAGCAAAGTTAATCGGTTATTTGTTGGTAACATTGATCATTGTATTTGGTGTATATGGTACGGTGAATCTCAACTCGCTGAAGAAAATCAGTATCGAGAAAGCTGAAGTTGAAGCACACAGTGCTGGTGGTGCTTACTCTGAGCTTATTATTTCTGCGATGCATGGTTATGAATCAACACTCACTACATTATCTCAATCATTAGTTAGTATGAGTGAAGTTGGAAGTCGTGATGATGCAGAGAAGTTGTTAAAAAATATCCTTGAAGTCAACCCAAAAATAAATGGTATATATACACTTTGGGAGCCAAATGCATTTGATGGAAAAGATGTTGAAATTGCAGCAAATAAAGGAGTAGCAATTGATCCTACAGGGCGGTTTAACGTTTATTTTGTACGCAATGAGGGGAAGATCCAGCGGCAAATATTAGCGGATTATATGCAAGAAGGTGTTGGAGATTATTATTCGGTAACAAAGAAGACGAAGCAACTTCAATACATAGATCCGATTGTTTATGAAGTAGCTGGCAAAAAGGAATTAATAAGTACAATAGTTAAGCCTATTCTGAACAGTAAAGGTGAAGTTTTGGCTATTGTCGGAATGGATCTATCCATGACAGAATTGCAGGAAGCGGCTGCAACGTTTACTCCGATGGGTGGATATGTATCATTGGTAACAGGTGCTGGTCTATATATAGCTAACCCTAACGACCCAGATTCCATTGGCAAACATTTCGGCGACAACCCAGGCAAGCTAAAATTGTGGAATGCACTTATGAATGGGAAATCATCCTCTGCTTATACGATCAACTCGAAAAACAAAGAGGTTTTGCGAACATTTGATACACTTGATTTGCCTGGTTCGAAGCAAGTGTGGTATACACAGACTGCAGTTGAGAAGGAAGTTATTTTAGCAGACTATGAAAAAAGCAGATTCCTTACTAACGTAATGACAATTAGTGCAATGCTGCTCGTTGGTTTTGTCGTATTTATTACGGTGAAAATAATGATTGTGAATCCAATCCGAATTCTTATGGGCAAGATGAAAGAGATGGCCGAGGGAGACTTAACCGGACAGATTAAGATTTATAAAAAAGATGAGATCGGTCAGATGGGAGAAGCTTTTAATACGATGTCTCTGAAGCTAAGAGATATGTTTAGGCAAATCTCTGATTTGGCGATGTCAGTAGGTGCTACTTCACAGCAGCTTACTGCAGGAGCAGCTGAAACAAGCAGAGCATCGGAAACGATTGCCGAATCGATTCAAGCTGTGGCGGAAGGTGCACAGTCGCAAAGCCGTACTGCTGAGGATACATCTCGTGCTATTCTTGAGATGGCTGAAGGTGTTATGCGAATATCTGAATCCAGCGGTGAAGTAACGACTTCTACGGAAGAAGTTGCGACCCAAACTAGACGTGGCAATGAACGCATTCAACTAGCTGTTGATAAAATGGACTCTATTCACCTTACTGCAACTGAAACGGAATCGGCACTACGCAAACTAGCAAGTAAATCCGAGGAAATTGGTAGCGCGGTTCAACTAATAACGGATATTAGTGTTCAGACTAATTTACTTGCATTAAATGCCGCTATTGAAGCATCAAGAGCAGGTGAGCACGGTAGAGGGTTTGCCGTAGTTGCTGGTGAGGTGCGGAAGCTTGCAGAAGGTGCTAAAGCTGCTTCTAGTAAAATTGCTACGATTATTAAGGAAGTTCAAGCAGAAACGAGATTAGTAGAAGCATCAATGAAAAGAAGTGTAAGTGAAATTGAAGTAGGTGTGGATGCTGTTAATGTAAGCGGGGCGTTATTTACATCCATATTGAAGGAGATCGAAGCGGTGAATGATCAGTTGCAAGAGGTTTCTGCTGCATCGGAGCAGATGACTGCTGGTACTCAGCAAATATCTGCTACGGTTACGTATCAGTCAGAGCTTGCAGATAAAGCGTCTGCCGAGGCGCAAAGTGTAGCAGCAGCAGCGGAAGAGCAACTTGCTTCGATGGAACAAATAAGTGCAGCGTCAGCTTCACTAAGTGATATGGTACAGGATCTTCTAGATAACCTGTCCCAATTTAAAATTTAACGGCTGGAATATTGTGCTAAAATAGAGATGCAGGTGGATTGAAGTAGCCAAGGCGTTTCCGTAAGGGAAACGTCTTGGCTATTTGTAGAAATCTCACACATAGGATGATGCCGATGCATTCGTATAGCCTATTAGAAAAAGTGCTATTTTTACCGACACGATTGAACAAAAATAAACTTTCGTATACGTTACGCGGAAAGACGATTTTGATTACAGGAGCTAGCTCTGGTATTGGTGAGCAGTTAGCTTATTTACTTGCGCTATTTGATGTTCATCTTATTCTAGTAGCTAGAAGGGAAAACAAACTATTTACTATGAAAGCAAATATCGAAAAAAACGTTGCAAAGGTGAGTGTCTATCGGGCTGATTTAAGAGATGGGGATGAGATGGACGGATTGTTAACCTTTCTTCATGGGCTGCCAGGTGGTGTCGATATTATGGTGAATAATGCAGGCCATTCCATAAGACGTTCTATTATGGACTCATTGGACAGGAGTCACGATTTTACACGAACGATGGCGATCAATTATTTGGTCCCCGTGCAGATTCTACTGTCCGTCATACCACAGCTCAAGAGCAATAAGGGCCAAATTATTAATGTCTCTACGATAAATACTTCATTAATTCCTCTTCCATATTGGGCTGCATATCAAGCGTCAAAAACAGCTTTTGATACTTGGCTAAGGTCTACTGCACCCGAGCTTCATGCATGCGGGATCACAACAACATCCCTATATCTTCCTTTAGTAAGAACACCGATGATTTTGCCAACGGCTTCTTATGCAAATAAGCCAGCTATGAGCCCAGAACATGTTGCTGCGATGATTGCGAAATCCATGTATACGAAACGTAAACGAATAATGCCGTGGTGGCTCATATTCGTACAACTTGCATCTATTTTGTTCAGAGGGGTGTGGGATTGGGCGTTGCCAAACGTACTGCGAAGGAGGGGAAAGAGCAGTGGGCTTCATTAAACTGCTAGAGGTACTGTATAAAATTAAAATGTTATCTCCACAATCTTTGTTAAGATTATTTACTGCAATTTATCAATACGGAATCAATGTCATGACATTGATTAAAGTTGCAGAAAGAACCTATGGCGAAAGAACCGCATTGATTGATGATCGTGAAACAATAACTTATTCCGAGCTAATGTCCGAATCTGAGCGGCTAACGACTATTTTCCATATAAAGTACGGAATTGGGAGCGGTCAAAAAGTCGGTTTGTTGTGCAGAAACCACGTCTCTTTAGTAAAGTCCATCTTTGCATCTTCACTTGCAGGTTCCGATATTTACTTGCTTAATACAGAGATGAGCTTAGGTCAGCTTAATCAACTTCTAGATGCTCATCCATTTGACCTTATTGTATACGATGAAGATTTAAGTGCACTATTGAAACAATCATCGTATACAAGGGAACGGATAATGAGCTATCATGATCATTCCCCTGCCATCAATAATTTGCACCGAATGTTCCAATATGAAGGAGGCATGCGAAAGCGTACCTCTTCCAGTACGTTAATGCTGCTAACGGGAGGTACAACTGGCAAAGCAAAAAAAGTCGCGCATAAACCTTCGTTGTTTAATTACTTGTATCCATTCTCAGCGCTTCTTACTAAACTAAATTTACTGAAACATCGTTCAGCATATATTGCAACACCCATTTATCATGGATACGGGATAGCAATCCTACTATTATGTATGGCACTAGGAAAAAAAGTTGTGTTAACTGCTAGTTTCAACGCTGCAAAGGCATGCAATCTAATAAGAGAGCACGAAGTCGAAATTGTAACCGTCGTTCCATTAATGGTACATAAAATGTTAGCGCATAATGTGGCAGACTTGAAGTCACTCGCTTGTATCGCATCAGGCGGTGCAGAGTTAAGTCCTAAACTGGTAGCCGATGTGTCGAGCTCATTAGGAGATGTTTTATTTAATTTGTATGGAACTTCAGAAGCGGGTCTCAACATCGTTGCTACTCCACAACATTTAACTTACTCTTCAATTACAATTGGCAAAGTCATTAGCGGTGTCCGATTAAAGGTACTGGATGCAAAGCGTAATAAAGTTGCTGACGGAACGATAGGGCAGTTATGTGTTCGAAATCGCTGGTCCATGCGTAATCGAAAGGATATATGGATCGAAACAGGTGATTTAGGATATCGGGATGAGCAGGGGTACTATTTTCTTAGAGGAAGAGTCGATGATATGATCGTTTCCGCCGGGGAAAATGTATATCCGATTGAGATTGAGCAAGTTCTCATCCATCATCCATTAATTGAAGATGTAGCTGCAGTTGGTGTGACGGACGAACGTTTTGGACAAAGATTGAAAGTGTATGTTCAAATGGCTCCGAACAATAAAATTACTGAAGCTGACATTATGGAATGGTTACGACCTAGAATTGCTAGATATCAAGTGCCGAAAGAGATTGTGTTTGTCGAGCAGGTGCCATATACCCACTTGGGTAAGCGTAACAAAAAAGTTTTGAAATAAAATTTCAAATCACAGTAGAGATGTTGTTTTTTTGTTATAATTAGAATTGTTCGACAATGACGATGATCTTAAGACACAGTTTATGAAAAGAAGTGATGATGCAGTGAATGGCATACGATCAATGATTCATAGAAAAAGCGAACCGATGTTAAACAAATATTTTTCGGGAAGCTCAATGGACTACAAGCAAATATTTGCAATTATTATTCCGATATTTGTGGATTCTGCGTTTATTGTACTGATGGCGTTAATGAATACAGCAATGATAAGTTCTTCAGGAGTAGCTGCTGTTAGTGCGGTTAGTATGGTAGATTCGATTAATATGTTTATCATTAATTTATTTATCGCTGTAGCGACAGGTGGTACGGTCATTGTTGCTCAATACAAGGGCAGTGGAAATCAGGAGATGGTTACGAAGGCGGCTTCACAATCTATTTCATCGGTAGCGATTGTATCCGTGTTAATTACCGCATTAGTTTTAATCTTTCATGAATCCACTTTGAACATGCTATTTGGCAATGCGGATGCGGATGTCTTGTACAATGCGAAGATCTTTTTAATAGGTAGTTGCATCTCTTATCCTTTTATTGCGATTTATCAGGCTGTAACGGGTGTACTTAGAGGTGTTGCCGAGACGAAGGCATGTTTGATGTTATCGTTAATATTGAATGTCTCTTATTTTGGATTGAATATTTTGTTCATAAAAGTGTTTGATATGGGTGTAGTAGGTCTTTCAATCTCACTCGTTGTAGCACGAGTGCTTGGTATGGTCGTTTCGATTATTTATTTACTTAAATATAATCAATCTCTTCGTTTTAAGATCAAGGAAACGTTTCGTGTCCACTTTTCGATTTTGAAAAAAATTATGTTCATCGGCCTTCCATTTGCTGCTGAAGGGATGTTCTTTAATGGCGGAAAGCTATTAACGCAAACGTACATCGTTCAGCTCGGAACGCTCGCGACTACAGTAAATGCAATCAGCAATTCTTTATCGATGTTGTTTCAAATCGGAGGAACCGCTTTAAGTGTCGCTATCGTTACTGTAGTTGGACAAAGTATCGGACGAAAAAATATCGCGGATGCTAGAAAGTTTATAAAATCCTTTTTAGGTCTTTCAACCGTATTTTTTGTACTAGTTACAGGAGTTATCTTGATATTATTTCCGCTCCTCGTAAACATGTACGCCCCGCCAAAAGAAATCGTCCCTGACATCTTTACTCTGATGCTGCTGATAGGAATTGCGCAGCCGTTTCTTTGGTCATTAAGTTTTATATTGCCATCGGCTCTAAGAGCCGCAGGGGATTCGAAGTTCACGTCTGTAGCTTCTTTACTGACCATGTGGCTATTACGCATCATACTTGGTTATATTTTAGGAATTACGCTTGGATTCGGTCTTTTAGGAGTCTGGATTGCGATGGTTGCTGAATGGGGAGTACGAGGGTTTATCTTTGCATGGAGGTTTAAAGGGGATAAATGGTACCAACATAAACTCATATAGTGCTAATCGCTTTGCTCTTTCTTTAAGGGGCAAGGCGATTTTTTGTTTATTATGGATCTTGACGGTTAAAATGGAATGATGTTACAATTTATTAGACCGACCGTCGGTCTATATAGGTGAGGGGTGTCTTTATTGAGAATAACGAAAAAACCAGACGAACGAAAAAACGAAATATTAGATGTTGCTGAGGGGCTATTTGGGTCAAAAGGATATTCAAAAACGACGATTAACGATATTTTACAAGTGGTCGGTATCGCTAAAGGTACGTTTTATTATTATTTTCAATCCAAGGAAGAAGTAATGGATGCGATTGTGATGAGGTATATCGAATTAGGGGTGACAGCTGCTAAAGCAATCGCGGCGAATAATGAGCTTACAGCTCATGAAAAGATGTTTCAAATTATAATGGCGCAAAAACCTAATACGAGCGAAAAGGAACAATTAATTGAGCAGTTGCATCTAGCAAACAATGCCGAAATGCATCAAAAAAGTTTAGTAGAAACGATTCTTCAGCTAACTCCTATATTAACGGAAGTTATTGAACAAGGAATTGAGGAGGGAGCTTTCGATACGGAATACCCAAGGGAATCGATAGAGTTCCTACTTGTTTCTTCGCAATTTTTGTTTGATGAAGGTATTTTTCAATGGCAACCTGATGAGCTGACTCGAAAGGCAATAGCGTTCACTTCGATTATGGAGAAGACGTTAGGAGCAAAACCTGGAAGCTTCAGTTATATATTCGGAGTTCTGAGTAACGATAACAATGGGATGTAAACAAATCAATTAGGAGAAGAACAATACGAAAGGAGTACCTATAAGATGCTTATCAAAATGTTGAGGAAAGATTTTCAAAGAAATAAAGGGTTGTCGATTACTTTGTTTATATTTGTAACGTTATCTGCACTGCTAGTTGCCAGTGGCTCTAATATGATAACGGAATTAACGACTTCGATGAATACGTTATTTACGAAATCGAAAGCGCCGCATTTTGTGCAAATGCATGCAGGGGAAATCGATCAGGCAGCGATTGATCATTTTGCGATTAGCAACGATCTTGTAGATAAACAACAGACGGTAGAGATGCTTAGTATCGACGGGTTACATCTATTTTTGGACGATGCGTCAATCCCTGAGAGTACAAGTGTGATGGATCATTATTTTGTAAAACAAAACGAATCATTTGATTTTCTGCTCAATATGGCGAATGAAGAGTTGTCCGTTAATCAAGGTGAAATTGCGGTGCCGATCTACTATATGCAGCAAAAGAATATGAAAGTTGGCGACAAGATCAACATTCGTAACGGATCATTTAACATGACGTTTACCGTTGTCGATTTTGTTCGAGACATCCAGATGAACCCTTCCATCATTCATTCGAAACGATTTGTAGTAAGCGAAACGGACTTAAACAAGCTTAAAGGAAATGTTGGAGAAACGGAATATTTAATCGAGTTTCTGTTAACAGATACTAGCAAGCTCTCTGAATTTAGAAATGCGTATCAATCATCAAACTTGCCGAAGATGGGCCCAAGTATTGATCATCAACTGTTTAAAATGTTAAATGCGATTACAGATGGAATAATGGCGGCTGTCATTTTGTTTGTAAGCTTTTTGCTCAGTCTAATCGCTATTCTTTGCCTTAGGTTCACCATTCTTGCTGCGATTGAAGAAGATTATCGAGAAATCGGAATTATGAAAGCAATTGGCATTGGGCATCGGGACATCAAAAGAATGTATCTACTTAAATATATGGTAATGACAGCAGTAGCTTCATTCGTCGGTTTTGTTGCTTCATTAATGTTGAATAGTTTGTTTACAGCAAATATTACATTGTATTTTGGCCATGCAGAAAAGGGAGTTCTATTACACAGTATTCCGTTTATTGCCGTCATTCTTTTGTTTTTGATGGTCATGCTTATATGTATGCGGACGCTAAAAGTGTTTAAAAAGATATCGGCAGTGGAGGCACTCCGTTCAGGAAAGATTGGAGATGTTCGGATCAAAAAGAGAGTGTTAGCTCTTCCATTGCATAAGAGTAAATGGCTTAACGTTCCTGTTTTTTTAGGATTAAGGGATGTACTAGGACGATTTCATATGTATCGGTTATTGCTGTTTGTTTTTATAATCGGATCATTTATTATTCTTGTTCCTCTGCATTTAGTAAATACGATGCAATCGTCAGCCTTCAACACATACATGGGTATCGAGCGAAGTGATCTACGAATTGACCTACAATATTCAGACAATATTATGCGTGACCATAACCGTGTTTCGGAACATCTTACGAATGATGAAGAAGTAGAACGATTTTCGTCCTTGCTTATTAGCTCACTAAAGATGGTCAATGAAGAAGGGGTAATTGAAAATATAACAGTAGAATCGGGGGACTTTTCGATATTCCCATTAGATTATTTAAAAGGTGTTGCCCCTGCTAAAGCAAATGAAATGGCACTCTCTTTCTTAAATGGCAAGGAGATGAATAAAGGGGTCGGGGATCAGATTCGTTTAGTTATTAATGGTCAAGAACAAGTGATGACTGTCAGCGGTATTTATCAAGATGTTACGAATGGCGGACGCACAGCAAAAGCAGTATTGCCTGTCCAGCCAGAAACGGTACTGAGATATGAAGCTATTGTTGACGTGAAACCGCATATTAATATCGTTGCAAAAACGAAGGAATATGAAAAAATCTTTCAACCGGCTAGAGTGACTGATCTGGAAGGTTATTTGACCCAAACGTTAGGCAACACGATTAAAGGATTAAAACTGCTTGCAACGGTATCGATTGTTATTGCTATTCTCGTATCTATACTTATTACTTCCTTATTTTTGAGAATGATCGTAGCCAAAGATTCGGCGCAAATCGCCATTATGAAAAGTATTGGATTTTCTTTAAAGTCGATCCGTTTGCAATATGTGACAAGAGCATTAGTTGTACTTGGAATAGGAATTGTTGTAGGTACCTTAATTTCGAATACGTGGGGGCAGAGCTTAGCGGGTGTCATGTTATCTTTTATGGGTGCAGCCAAAATAGAGTTTGAGATCGATCCTGTGCAAGCCTATATCATTTGTCCACTTGTACTAATGATTGCG
Organism: Paenibacillus sp. GSMTC-2017; assembly: GCF_016019935.1. Taxonomy (GTDB): domain Bacteria; phylum Bacillota; class Bacilli; order Paenibacillales; family Paenibacillaceae; genus Pristimantibacillus. The sequence goes on along the minus strand of NZ_JAECMT010000002.1, from coordinate 810,343 downwards.
GTAACTGCCGCGGCTTACGTAAGTATGGCCTCAATGAAAAAAACGAGTATAACTCAGTTGAATGCTGAATAAAGGAGTGATTAGAAGTATGGGGATTATTTTGGAAGCGAAAGAACTAGGGAAAACGTATTCGACCAACCTTAACCAAGAACAGCTTATTTTAAAAGGAATTAATGTTCAGATTAATAAAGGAGAGTTTGTCTCTATAATGGGTCCATCCGGTTCAGGCAAATCGACGTTGCTATACAACATTAGCGGCATGGACAAGTTAAGTACAGGAAGTGTAGTGTTTGATGGTCAGGAAATATCCTCATTATCTGAAGAAGAGTTGTCCAATTTACGTTTAACAAAGATGGGATTTATATTTCAGAACATTCATCTACTAAAGAATCTATCTATAATGGACAATATTATATTAACCGCCTATGTGGCTAAAAATCGTAGTCGCGCAGATATTAATAAGCGTGCGGTTGAGGTGATGGAAAAGTCAGGTATTGCAGAGCTTGCGAGCAATGATATTTCTCAAGCGTCAGGTGGACAACTGCAACGAGTAGCGATTTGCAGAGCACTAATGAATAGTCCAGAAATATTGTTTGGCGATGAACCAACAGGAGCACTGAACTCAAAGTCGGCAAGTGAAATTATGGACATAATCGCGGATATCAATGAATCAGGTACAACGATTTTAGTAGTAACACATGATGTTAAAGTCGCCGCCAAATCGGAACGTATTTTATTTATGCTAGATGGCAGCATTGCGGGCGAACTGCATTTAGGCAAATACAAAAAAGATAATGGAGACAACAAAATAAGAGAAGAACAACTTTCCAATTGGTTGTCGGAGATGGGGTTCTAACAAGTATAAAAGACGGGCATTTTCATAGAAATGTTCGTTTTTTATTTTTTTTATCATACGTATTTAAGGTTAGCACGATATTGAAAGCGCTCTATTGTTAATTTTTGTATATGGAACTAAAATATAATCGTAACTACTGGCTACGAAAGGTGGTGAAGCACTACTTACCTAATGTTCTAGTTATGCTGGAATCAAAACGACCATTTGAAGGAGGAATTACAATGATTCAAGTTAGAAAAATGTTAAAAGGCTCCCAAATAAGATGTATCTACTTATCTATTCTCTCCTCATTCCTCGTCATTGCCTCTCTTGGAATGCCTTCAGCACAAGCGGCTGTCGACCCTTCATTGCCTGATTGGAGTACAGCAGGTTATAAAGGCGGACAAGCACTGCCAACAACTGGTACGATTATTGATCTTACTACAAAGGGCATTGCAGCGAATGATGGGGTGGATGATTCCAATGCGCTTCAGCAAGTCATTAATGATATTCGAAGCGGTGTATTAAAGGCAAACGGGCAAGTAATCAGCGAATTCAATCGGGCTATTCTTAAACTTCCTGCTGGTCAAATCGACCTAAACAAACAAATTCGTGTGGACGCAAGTTTTATAACGATTCAAGGTGCGGGCAACGATCCAACAACGGGGACAAAGATTGTTTTTAAACCATCAGCTATATACTCCGAAGATCCAGCGAATCAAGGGGCTCCGTTAATAGATGGTAAGCTGTGGCCAGGTTATGCAGCATTTCGAGTTGAAGACAGAACCAAACATGCCAGCGATCAAACGTATGAAGGAAGTATTAACTTTCACTGGCTAAGCGGACAAAGGGTTGCTACTAGCGGAGGAGGAATCAAGGGCAGTACGCAAATAAAGGTTGCTTCCGGCAAAGGAAACACATTCCAAGCAGGAAACACCGTATATGTGGGAGCAGCTAATACCGTTGCTTTTTATGATCAAATGCAAGGACCACAGCAATATCGTTACAACGCGCATATGCGGACCCAAATGTTTACGGTAGTCAGTATTAGTGGAGACACGCTCACACTTGATAAGCCGTTGGAGTTCGATGTTCCATTTAGCAACGAAGGATTGCTTCCTGCTGATCCTGGTGGTTCCAATTCAATTTATTATAGTAAGGTGATGAAAGTAACTACAGTTAAAGGTGTCGGGTTCGAGGACTTCTACTTCACGCAAGATATCTCCTATACTCCGTATGCTTCTACGATCAACGCCAATGATTACGATGCAACAGCAAATCCGGGTGGGGTTGGACTAAAATATAAAAATGAAGCATTGGAATATGCCGTGCATGGCATTTTATTCAAATGGGCACAGGACGGTTGGGTGAAAGGCATTCAAACGTACATGACGGGGTCTCATCCGATCGTAACCGAATTCGCCAAAAATATGGAGATACGAAACAATATTATTTTTGGCTCATGGAATAAAGGCAAGGGTGGGCACGGCTATGTTCGGGGTTCTAAGCTGTATGACAGCAAAATTGTTGGCAACACAATAGACCGAGTACGCCATCTTACTCTTCAGTGGTCGGCAACAGGTAACGTTGTTCAACATAATGCACTTACAACGGATATAAACTTGCATGGCGGCTGGGAACGTAGAAATTTAATCCAGCAAAATACGATTACGATACCTTTTGAACATAGCTCATGGGGTGAAGGAGAAGGTGGCCAGGATGTTTTGGAAGGTACTTGGTATCCGATTTGGTATGGTGCTGGACCTCATGCAACGAAGTGGTCAGGTTCAACAGGCGAACAGAACGTCTTCTTCAACAATACGATGAGCAAACAAGAAACAAAAGGCGGGCCTTATATCAGTTATGCTCCTTATAATCAGTTAAATACAATCTACCAATTAGGATGGGATGGTTCAGCTTGGACTCATTTGCAAAAGCCGTCAGGTATGTTCATTAATACTTGGGGCAGCAATGAAAAAACTGATTTCAGCAATTCACCTAATAAAGGCGTTTATGCGTGTTTAACGTTCACAGGAACGTCCTTGCTTGATGCTGGAACTGCAACCAATACATGTGCGAGTACAGATACAGAGGCGCCAACCGCACCGACCGGATTAACTGCGACACCGATTTCAAATTCTCAAATTAATGTGAACTGGGTGGCAGCGACAGATAATGTAGGTGTTACTAGCTATCAGGTTTACCGTGACACTCTACTAATCGGTGAAACAATTGGTACGACTTACAGTGACACAGGTTTAACAGCGAGTACGACTTATAGCTATAGCATTAAAGCTAAGGATGCAGCCGGTAACCTATCTCCATTGAGCAATATCGTTCAAGCTACGACGCTAGCAGGTGGAGGTAGTGGTACCGTTGTAACATTAAATCCGACAGATGACTCCTACGTACAAGAAAATAAGCAAACCAATAACTATGGAAACTTAGCAACGATGGCTGTTAAAACAGACACCTCACAAAATCGTTACTCCCTTCTTAAATTTAATGTAAGCAGCATTACGGGATCGATAACGAGTGCTAAGCTGCGTATATACGGCAGTTCCTCGTTTACGACAACATTAACCGCTTCAGAAATAGCAGACTCTTGGACGGAAGCAACTTTGACTTGGAATAACAAGCCTGCAACAGGCAATTCGGTAGGTTCAGTTGCTATGAATACAACTCTTGCATATTACGAGATTGATGTAACAGCGTATGTGCTCGCTGAGGCGGCTGGTGACGATTCGGCATCGTTTATATTAAGTGAATCCGCAGGTAAATACACAACATTTAATACAAGCGAAAACACATTAAACAAGCCGGAATTGATCGTTACAAACTGAACAATTCATCCAGTACGCAGCTTCAAAAAAAGTGGCTGATCTACGGAATCTGATAAATTGTTTATCAACCAGGAGACTGTCTCCGAAGCTATGAAGATGGCTTGGGGATTGTCTCTTTGTTCTCCCTATCCATTAGCAAAAGAAGATTTTTAATTCTGCAAGGCTACCTATCAAGAAGTAATCGAACCGTCAAAACTTGTTTATGTAGATACATTTACAGATGAGAAATGGAACGTCATTGATGGAAGTGACATGCTGACAACCGTTACTTTTGAAGAAGTGAGCGAAGGAACTAAACTAATCATTAATACTAAATTTGCATCTGCCCAGAAACTTGAGCAATCAGAAGCAATGGGGATGATCGAAGGTTATTCTGACGCATTAGAACGATTTGAACACTATTCCAAAACGATAATAGGAGGTTCTATGAATACAATAATCTCAACTGATGGAACAAAAATTGCTTATACGAAACAAGGTAATGGCCCAGCAGTCATTTTAATCGCCTCAGCAGCTGCTGATCACAGTGACGGAGCCCAGTTAGCAGAATATCTTGCTAAAGAGTTCACCGTATACAATTATGATCGTCGCGGACGTGGTAATAGTTCTGATACATTACCTTATTCGGTTGATCGCGAGATTGAAGATATTGAAGCATTGATTGGGGAAGCTGGCGGCAATGCGAACTTGTTCGGCAGCTCATCAGGAGCAGTGTTGGCACTTGATGCAGCAAGTAAATTGGGCAATAAAGTTACTAAACTTTTCATATATGAACCGCCATTTATCATTAATGATAGTCGTCCACCCGTACCGAACGATTACGTTCAGCGCTTGAATGAATTAGTAGGAGCGGGACAACGAAGTGAAGCTGGTGAATACTTTATGACCGTAGCGGTTGGGGTACCTGATGAGTTTATTGGTTACATGAAGGCAGATCCTTCTTGGGCGAAAATGGAGGCGATAGCTCACACACTTGCATATGATGGGCAAGTTATGGGTACTACGCAACAAGGCAAGCCATTACCTACAGACCGCTGGACAATAAACATACCGACAATCGTTATGGTCGGTGAAAATAGCGGGCCGTTTTTCCATGATGCAGCGCAAGCTTTAAAGGAACTTCTACCACATGGCGACTATCAAACGTTAAGCGGTCAAGATCACTCAGCTGTCATAATGGCGGCATCTGAACTTGCGGGTGCAATTACTACATTTCTCAAGAAATAACAAACCAAATATTCGAGTTGAGAAATATGTTAAAAAATCCAAAGCAACCTTTGAAGGTAGCTTTGGATTTTTGTTCATTTTAAACAATAGTGATGATCATTTATTTATGACGTTAAATCGAAGATGAGTGACATTAGAAGACTCTATAACTCGTGTACTTTCTAACTCGATACTTTTATTGCCTATTTGATCAAATAATCGAGTACCTTCACCAAGTAATATAGGCACGATTTGTACTTGTATTTCATCTATGAGACCAGCTTTGATATATTGCTGAATGATAGTAGCTCCACCCATTATACAGACATCTTTGTCGTGCGCGGCATCTAAAGCTTGCTTAAGTGCGCTTTGAATACCGTCTGTTACAAATGTAAACGAGGATGCGCCTTTTGCTGCCTTTTCTGGAGTAGTATGAGTAAGAACAAAGTGTGGCACATCAAAGGGGTTGTCAATAAAACCATCTGCTTTATCTCCAGCGTCATAAGTTCGTCTTCCCATAATAATTGCACCTGTGGTGTCTAATTGTTCTTGAATAACCTGAATACTACTATCCGACGGTGCAAAAAACCATTGATGAAGCTGTGGCGCGGGGTCACCGTTTGGTGCTGCAATAAATCCATCTAAAGACATTGTTATATCTACTATTACTTTCGCCATCATTCATTCTCCTTAGCATTTCAATTTTGTATAACCAAGCATTTTAAATGTAGCAGATAATGTAAGTTATCATTTCTTATGGATTGCTGTTGTTTGAAATGGAATGATGACAGGAGAGATAGTAATAGTAAGTAGGTGAGTGTATATGTCAGTCAGAGTAGTATTGAATAATAAAGTCACGGAACTTGCGTGCAGCCAAGGAAAGGTATCTCTTTTCTGACCAAATAAATTGATAGTCTCTTTGACAAATCGGATGTTCTATAGGAAGAAGAGTAAGTTCAGAGTTTTCGCCGCTCTTGCAACCAAACAGTGCAACACCTAGTCCGGAGCGAACTAAACTTACGATAGTGGCAGGATCATCTACTCGGCAAACGAATCGAGGTGACATTCCAGCCTCTTGGAACAAAAGATCGTTCATTTTTTGAAAAACAAACTTTTCCTTATAGCCGATAAAAGGTTCTTCAGCAGCATCGATTAGACGAATGGATTGACGGTTAGCTAGTCGATGACCTTGGGGAACTGCCAAATATAGATCTTCTTTAAGTACAGTCGCTTGTGCAATCCCGGGCAGATCGATTGGCATAGCTGTAAAGCCAATATCAACCTCACCGTTTTCAATTAAACGTGTAATTTCGCCTGTCGAAGCCTGAGTAATTTGCATATTTACGTCTGGATTAAGCGATAAAAACTTCCCCAGTGGCTCAGACAATCGAGTTAATGTCAAAGTAGCCAAATGAATGCTTCCATGTTCCATGCCAGCAAGTTCTGTAACTTCTTTCTGCGCCTCTTCAAGTAATGATAATACTGTGTTCACTTTTTGTAGATAGACTTTCCCGAATGAATTTAATCGAATTCGACCGCCAAGCCTGTCAAACAGCGGAACGCCAACATGTTCCTCTAGCCTTGAAATTGTTTTACTAAGTGCAGGTTGTGCGACTCGGAGTTCCTCTGCGGCCCTTGTCATATGCTCGAGCTTAGCAACCTTTTGGAAATATCGTAGTTGTAGCAGTTCCATGATTTTCCCCCTACCCATATACTCCAGTATATGATCGATATAACTCAATATATATTTTTCATTATCTGAAATCAATCTTATAATTACCATCAAATAGTAAAAGAAAGAGTGATGAGCAATGAAAGCTGCTGCATTTGCATCTATAGGTGGTCCTGAGGTTATGAAAGTAATGGAATTTCCAGATCCACAAGCGGGTCCAGGTCAAGTTAGAGTTAAGGTGAAGACGGCTGGTGTTCAACATTATGATACGGGTGTTCGTGAAGGATGGTCACCGTTTGGTGTAACAATAAGTTTACCGCAAATACTAGGCAATGAATTTGCTGGTGTCATAGATCAAATAGGAGAAGGCGTAACTGGATTTGTAATAGGGGATGAAGTTTTAGGATTCTCTGTTGTTAGCTGTTACGCAGAGTATGTGGTCGTTAGCGAAAATCAAATCGTGATCAAACCTGAAACGATGACATGGGAAGAAGCAGGAGGATTAACGGGCAATGGTCAGGGTGCATACATCGCGATGAAAGCATTAGGGGTAAAAGAAGGCGAAACGATTCTTATCCATGGTGCAGCTGGTTCACTGGGAGCATTCGCAGTCCAACTTGCGAAGCAATGGGGAGCCAAAAAAATTATAGGGACAGCAAGCGAAAGCAATCATGATTATCTTCGCTCTCTTGGCGCGATACCAGTCACTTATGGAGAAGGGTTAGTTGAACGTGTGCGTGCGATTGCGCCGGAAGGAATCGATGCCGCATTCGACACAGCTGGTGCTGAAGCTGTTCGAGCATCTATCGAATTAGTAGCTGATCGAAAGCGAATTTGTACATTTGCCGCTCATGAATTAATTGATGAGTTAGGTCTTTGTGTTGTGCGTGGGGAACGTACTGCTGCTAGACTTGCAGAATTAACTGAACTTCATACAAAAGGAAAACTTCGTATTGTAATTAAAAAGTCATTTCCACTTAGTCAAGTTCAGCTCGCACATCAATTGATTGAAACACGCCATGGTAGAGGGAAAATCGTTCTTACGATTGATTAGATGACTATTCTAAGTAATGAGCATAGACGTAAGGTGCATTTTTTTGAACATTTACAAAATAATGTGGTCGAGAAGGAAATATACTACTCGATCATTTTTTCGTTCATTTTGTGATCGTCCTTGTCACGTTTCCGATCCCTTAATCGTCTTGTTAGCATCGATAAATGAAAGGATGGTGCAAGATGATGAGCATGAGCAAAATGAAATGGGATATCGTTATTGTTGGGGCAGGCGTAGCGGGACTAACAGCTTCTATATTTTTGGCGAAGACAGGGAAAAAAGTGTTGCTGTTAGAGAGGGCTAATGAACTGGGCGGAAGAGCTTCAACTACAGATATGGACGGTACGTGGGTAAATCTTGGACCGCATGCACTTTTTAAGAGCGCGTTTAATATTTTGCAGGAGGTTGGCGTTACACCAAAGGGGGCTGCACCGAAACTGAATGGTTTACTTCTCTATAAACAACGTAAAGGTGGGGATATTGTTCTTCCCTTCATAAAACTGCTACTTGGCTCGTTCCTCAAATGGTCAGAAAAAACGCAGTTGATTCGATTTTATGCAGGATTGCGAAAAACAGATCCTTACACGATTCAAAATAGCAGCTTGGAACAATATTTAGCAACACGACTCCCAAGTGAACGTGTTCGCAATGCAATATTAGCACTAGTAAGAGTTGCTACCTATTGTGATGCTCCTGACTTGCTCAGTGCAGGCGCAGCAATCGGACAGCTACAACACGGACAAGTGTTTTATGTTGATGGCGGTTGGCGAACACTCGTTCAACAATTACAAGAGCAAGCTATAGCCCAAGGCGTAACGATCCGTTGTGGTTCTGCTGTACAGTCTATTGTAGGACAATTTCCAAAAATGAGCGTCATCCTTAAAGATGACATCATAATAAATGCATACCGTGTCTTATCTACAGTTGGACCTAAGGAAACTTTATCGTTGCTGATACCAGCATTACAACATGCAGATGCTGCAATATTCGAGCAGACTGTTCCTGTCCGAGCGGCATGTTTAGATTTGGTTACGACAGATATGCCGAATCCAAAAACAACATTCGTTATGGGCGCTGATTATCCGCTGTACTTCTCAAACCATTCAGCTACTGCTCAGTTTTCACCTAATGCTAAACATTCCGTCATTCATGTTATGAAATATTTGCGCCCGGGTAAAGAGTCAGATGCCAAACAAGACGAGCGCGAGTTGGAACGGTTTCTTGACCATATTCAACCGGGCTGGAGAGAGCGAGTTATCAAGCGACGTTACTTGCCACAGATGTTAGTTACTCATAATATCGTTGCTGCGGAACGGGGTGGATATGCTGCTAGACCTAAGCCTGTTGTGAAGGGAAGACCAGGACTTTTCATCGCGGGAGATTGGGTAGGTGCAGAGGGAATGCTGCTTAACGCATCATTAGCTAGTGCCAAAAGCGCCGCACTAAGTATAATGAAGGAAATGGATTAGTGTGATGAGAAGGGGGGCGAATGCAATTGGAAATGGCAGCTGCTTACGTAAGTTATCGTCCGTTACTAATGACTATTGCATATCGGATGTTAGGATCGGTAACAGATGCAGAGGATTTGGTACAGGATGTATTTGTACATGCGTATAAGTGGGAGATGGATAAGGAATCGAGTCATGTCCTTAATCTGAAATCTTATTTATGCAAAATGGTTACTAACCGCTGCTTGGACCTTCTGAAATCCGCTAGACGGAAAAGAGAAGTATACGTAGGTCCTTGGTTGCCGGAACCAATCGTGCAGCATGATTTTAGCAATTCTGATCAAGATCCACTCCAGACAATTATGTTTGAGGATACCATTTCGTATGCCTTTCTTATTATGCTTGATCGACTCACACCAGTGGAGCGAGCGGTTTTTATTCTCCGAGAAGCCTTCGATTACGACTATCGTGACATTGCAGATACGATTAGTAAGACGGAACTCGGCTGTCGGCAAATATACAGTCGTTTGAAGCGTAAGATTCAAGTTGAACCAACAGATCCGATTATTACTGAAGACCAGACCAGAGAGCTTGTTTATCAATTTCTCCAAGCCGCTTCAACAGGAAATATGGAAATGCTCCTTTCGACCTTGACTGATGATATTACGGCGTACACCGATGGAGGAGGTAAAGTAAGTGCAGCTATTCGTCCTATCCAAACACCATCACGTGTTGCAGCATTTATTTTAGGTCTCGCTTCGAAAATGGATGAACAAACCAAGATTATTCTGGTTCGAATTAATGGGGCTATAGGTGTAATTTTAAGTAGTCCTAGTGAACCATTTGCTTCGGTTATGAGCTTTCAGTTCAAAGATGACCGCATTGAAAACATATATATTATGTGGAATCCCGATAAGCTTCGGCATTTAAAGTTGGGATAATAGGTTATGCTTAGATGTACTAGATTTAGTTGAAGCTTTGTGATCGTAGTCAAACCGATTCTTGTTCATAAAAAAGCTGTTTACCAATTTAATGTGAAGGTTATGCCGAATTGCTAGCCCTAATGCTGAATATGGTAAACGTCGAAAATTTAATTGTTGTTGGGGATGACATTAATAGCGGAGTAGGACATGCATGGAATCTGGTCAAAATCAATGGCAACTATTATCACGTAGATTCAACGTGGGATGCAGGTAACAACAGAAAGCAACACTTCCTTAAATCAGATGACGTTACGAAGGGCGATAAAGTATGGGATTATGGAAAATATCCTAAAGCAAATAAAAATTACGAGAAGTAGTTCCCAGATCAATATTGGATGTCAGTGGTTATAAGTAGAAAGGAGCCATTAGGATATTTTTATCCTGAAGGCTCCTTTCTTGCTATCACATTGAAATAAGGGTAGCAACTAGGGGTGAAACGTTCTGTCCCAATGACGATGCTGGGCAATCGATTCGATAAAAGAATTTGCGAAAGTGTCATCAGATTGCGACTCTGTCCTTAACAAAATGCCTGACAAAGCTCCATTATTGTTTGCGCTGTTGTCTAGCGCTACTTTTGCAGCTGTTAACAACTCTTTGCCTTCACCTACCGCGGCAATCGTTTTGTAATGTAAAAAGGCTTCTCTTACAAATTCCGATGACTTTACATCACTTAGCAGCTCGGTCACACTTTGTTGTCCCCCGGCAATATATACGGCATCGTAAAGTACGGAAGCTGCTGTCAGCAGGGATTGTTTAGGCTCAAGCATAGTACCATCGTCCCCCGCAATAGGAGCTTGTGTTTTACTAACGATCTCAGCTTTCACTTTCGCTTGTGTTAATGCTTGAAGCAGTCCATTGATCTCTGTGGCCGAAAATCCATTGCTGACAAGAACAGCAACTTTTCGGGTCGCGGCCGATTTAACAGTATTCATCATACTGAGTGCAGGTGAGATAAAAGTAGGCTCCACAGCAACACCTTTGGTCGCAGTTGCACCGATTTCTACTGCAACTTGCTCCGCTAACTCTTCCGCAACTTGACTGAATACGTCCACAACACGTTGACGAACCTCTTTCGAGAGTACTTTGCCAAGCTCAAACCGGAAAGCATCTACGATTTGACCTTTTTCTATAGTTGACATGCTATGCCAGAACATTGCAGCTTGGCTAAAGTGATCGTCGAAGCTATGGCTTCTCGCTTTAATCTTCCGTCCTTCAATCTTCTCCTCGTGATGGCGGTATTCACCGTCTGATTGTGGCGGTGTAGAAGGAGTATTATTAGCAAGCCCATTATTGTGGTAGCTAACTTGACCCGGATTAATCGTCATTCGGTGCATGCCATCTCGTTGATTATTATGGACAGGAGTGATGGGGCGATTAATAGGTATTTCCGCAAAGTTTGGTCCGCCTAGTCGCAGTAGTTGTGTATCCGTATACGAAAATAACCTTCCTTGTAATAAGGGGTCGTTCGTAAAATCAATACCAGGGACAACATGCCCAGAATGAAAAGCCACTTGCTCGGTTTCAGCGAAGAAGTTGTCTGTATTTCTATTCAACGTCATCTTGCCAATGATCCGAACAGGTACTACTTCTTCTGGCCATAACTTTGTAGAATCAAGAATGTCAAAGCTGAAGCTAAATTCATCTTCTTCTTTCAAAATCTGTACACCAAGCTCAAATTCCGGGAAATTCCCTTCATTGATTGCATCCCATAAATCACGTCGATTGAAGTCGGGGTCTTTGCCTGCTACCTTCTGTGTTTCATCCCAGACAAGGGAGTGAATCCCTAATTTTGGTTTCCAATGAAACTTCACGAAATGGGATTTTCCTTCTTCATTTATAAATCTAAACGTATGTACACCAAAACCTTCCATCATCCTAAATGAGCGTGGCAACGCTCGTCCAGACATAACCCACATAATCATATGGGCACTTTCGGTATTAGTACCAACGAAATCCCAGAACGTATCATGTGCTGAAGATGCTTGCGGAATTTCGTTAGGCGGCTCTGGTTTCACTGCATGTACAAAGTCAGGAAACTTGATGGCATCTTGAATAAAAAATACAGGCATGTTGTTGCCGACTAGATCGTAATTCCCTTCCTCTGTATAGAACTTTACTGCAAAGCCGCGCACATCCCGTACAGTATCACTAGAGCCACGAGAACCTGCCACCGTAGAGAAGCGAATAAAGATCGGGGTTTGCTTAGATGTGTCTGTCAGAAACTTCGCTTTCGTAAATTCTGACAGCGATTCATAAAGCTCAAATACACCATGAGCACCAAAGCCTCTCGCATGCACGACACGTTCTGGAATACGCTCATGGTCGAAATGAGTCATTTTTTCCCGGAAATGAAAGTCTTCCATAATTGTTGGGCCGCGTGTACCCGCTTTTAAGGAATGTTCGTCATCGTCTACGCGCAAACCTTGATTAGTCGTAAGTGGCTTGCCGTCATTTTGGACACGAAATGTGTTCAGTTGTTCTTGTTTGGCATTAGAAGATGGTTGTTCGATTCCATCATGTTTTTTGTTGCCCATTAGCGTTATACCTCCTCATATTATGTAGGTGGTAGTATTTGCATAATGGACCTCATTTATCCTTCCGAGTGACTATTCATCATTTTTAAGAGACAAGAAGATAAGTATGCCTAAGACATAAGTAACAATCCGATTAGCAGATGCGAGTCCATTCCAATCTGACGACATCCACATTGCAAACCATTCGCCGCCTATTGCCATAAATCCGAAAAACCAGATGGCTATAGCTAAGCCGAGTGAAATGTAAACAATATTTTTAGATTTTTGATAGTTAGCAGCGCCAGCTTTCGCATGTTTAATTAATTGAATGCCGCCAATCCATGCTGTTAATGCCACTGCAAATTCAACGATGATAATCAAAATATAAGCAAAATGATGGGCAAATGGACTTGTGATCGCTCTGTACATGAGTGTATTTCCTTCAAAAGTAGTGTCCATGCTTAATACATGTTGTACAAATAAAAAATTGGTGTTGTAATCGGTTACATTTCCAAGTACAACAAGGGAAACATAGATAGCAAAAAAAAGTACAAAACTGCCTTTCAAATAACGAATAATACTGTTGTTCATTTGTTTTCCTCCATCTGGATAAGGGTAGTATTGCTCTATAACACTATACTCGAAAAAAATATATTGTACCAGATAATTACTAAATGAGGATTATTTTATGATATGGTGATACTGTAGCTTTTTCCTTTTAAACGAGCTAAACATATAAAGTTTTTCAATTCACGATGCATTCAAAACCATCATTATATAGTAAGGGAAAATAAAGTTTTAGAAGAGGAGGGAGTGACAACATGATATTGAAATCTGTTGAAGAAATTGCCATCATGCGAGAGGCTGGTCGTATCGTTGCGGAATGCCACGCTTTAATAGCTGAGCAGATCAAACCTGGCATTACAACACTTGAGATTGATCGTATGATCGAAGAGTATATACGTTCTAAAGGAGCAACTCCTAGCTTCAAAGGTCATCACGGCTTTACAGCATCTATTTGTGTAGCGAGAAACGATGTCATTTGTCACGGATTTCCTGACAACGTGCCACTTCTTGATGGTGAGGTAGTAACCCTTGATGTTGGCGCGTACTATAAAGGTTTCCATGGTGACTCAGGTTGGACTTATGCGATTGGTGATGTTTCTAGCGATATCAAAGCGCTGATGGATGCCTGTAAGGAGGGTTTATATCTAGGAATTGAACGAGCGGTCGTTGGCAATCGAATCGGAGATATTGGTCATGTTATCGATTTGCATGCTCAGCGTCATGGATACGGTAATGTAAGAGAATTTACTGGACATGCGATTGGTAAGGATCTATGGGAAGAGCCAGCTGTTCCTCATTATGGAAAGGAAGGGACTGGCCCGCAACTAAAAAGTGGATTAGTGCTTGCAATCGAGCCAATGTTTACACTTGGCGATTGGCGCTCCTATGTTGAAAGTGATGGCTGGACAGCAAGAACGAAGGATCAATCGATCTGTGTGCAATACGAGCATACGGTAGCTATAACAGATAATGGCCCGGAAATTCTTACAGTATTATAAATCTGAATAGATCCCTCACTTTGTTGCAAAACTAAACGCACTATTATTGTAGTAATGCGTCTTAAAGAGGAGGGTATATTGGATTGAAACGATTTGACCCTGATCTCGTATTTTTCGAACCACAAGCGTTGAATTATCCTTTAGGTGCGCAGTTGTATGAACATTTTGAAGGATCAAACGTTCCTATCAAAATGACGACATCACATAACCGAGTAATGGGTATTCCAGGGGATACAGAGACCAAGCAATATCGAAATGCCAAAAGGACATTAGTTGTAGGGGTAAGAAAAACGTTGAAATTTGATCCATCCAAACCTTCTGCCGAATACGCTATCCCTTTGGCTACAGGCTGTGCGGGACATTGTCATTATTGTTATTTGCAAACAACCTTAAGTGCTAAACCGTATATAAGGGTATATGTGAACCTAGATGAAATTTTGGACAAAGCGCAGGAGTATATTAAGGAACATGAACCGGAAGTTACCCGTTTTGAAGCGGCATGTACAGGTGATCCCGTTTCATTTGAGCATCTTACTGGTGCGCTCCGATATTATATTGAATTTATGGGGAGGCAGCCGAACGGGCGGCTTCGTTTTGTAACGAAATTTGCCAACATCGATTCCTTATTAGATGCAGACCATCGAGGTCATACGAGAATTCGGTTTTCGATTAATACAAGTTATGTCATTCGCAACTTCGAGCCAGCTACATCTGGGTTTGAAGAGCGCATTGAAGCGGCTGGGAAAATAGCTGAAGCAGGTTATCCGCTCGGATTCATTATAGCGCCTATTATGATTTACGACGGTTGGAAACAAGACTATTTGGAATTAATCGAGAAGCTGCATGAACGAATCGGGGCCGCAGAAGTTAATGATTTGGAATTTGAGTTGATCCAGCATCGCTTTACTAAAGTAGCCAAAAACACTATTTTAAAAAGATACCCAAAATCAAAGCTGGATATGGATGAAGAAAATCGGCAGCTGAAATGGGGTAGATACGGTCGCTATAAATATGTGTACAAAAAAGAACAAGCTGTGACGATGGAACAGTTGCTTCGCCAACTCATTTCAGATCATTTTCCAACAGCAAAAGTTTCTTATTTTGTTTAACATAAGGCTGTATGCTAGTAGCTTAAAGCTATCAGCATACAGTCTTATTTGTTTGCCCTGTACATTGACCGATAGGGGACAACCTTCAATACGTGATGTATAATAAAAGGATTTAATAAGTTATCTACTTCGATGGATACAGTCATAAAAGGATGGTGTTTATTTCATGAAGCGTGATTATCATTTAAACAAAGATTTTCCTTTTCATATAACACGTTGGGTTCCTAATACGATATTGGAACCATTCCATTGGCATAATGCTTTTGAAATTGGATATTGTATAAGCGGCAGCGGATTTTTTTATTTAGGCGGGAAAAAATACGAAGTTAATCCGGGTGACGTTTTTGTTGTTAGCAATATGGAAAAACATCGTGCACAATCAAATCCGATTGATCCCAGTACATTTTATTTTGTGAAATTTGATGCTTCTTTAATAGGTGGGGCTGGAAATGAGTTATTAGCTCCATTCATCGTAAAGTCGGATCTTTTTATTAATAAGATAGACGGACAATTACAGGCAGCATCTCAAATTGGCGGCTTAATGCAACATATATGGGAGGAGATAGAGCAGGAGGACAAAGCATATAAAAGCATGGTGAAAGGGCTGCTTATTCAAGTATGCACTCTTTTGTTGCGCCATTATGTGAAGGAACAAACGATGGATGAATGGAACCGTTCAATTCAAGCTTACAAAAAGCTAAGTCCAGCACTTGATCGTATACATGAGCTTTTTCACGAAAATATTCAATTAAAGGATATTGCTGAATGTTTATCTTTAAGCACTTCTAGAACGTACCATTTGTTTAAGGAAACGATGGGGGAAGGTTTTAAAGAATATTTAACGAAAATTCGTATCCATGAATCAAAAAAAAGATTAAGTGATCCTAATGTATCGATTACTGAAATTTATTTGTCATGCGGCTTCCAAGGACATGCTGCTTTTTATAGATCGTTTAAGAAAATTGTGGGAGTTACTCCTAAAGAATACAGAAGATATATTATCACTTAGTAGCCGTTAGCTGTTTTGGACCATAATAGAAGCGAATTTGAGAAGATATAACGTCTCAAAGCTATTAAAATTACTTTATAACGTAAACGCTTACAAAAAAGGCGATCATCAATCGTCAGTCAGAGAGGGGGAGGTATCGATGAATTCAGACACCATTCTAAAGAGAATATGGTCAAGCAAAGTTCTTTATTTCATGCTTTTGCCGTGCATCGCCTTTTTTGTCCTATTCCATGTTTGGCCGATCTTAGGCATGAAGCTTGCTTTTTACGATTATCGCATTATTGGAGACAATGAATTTGTTGGTTTTAAGTATTTTAAGGAGCTGTTCAGTACCCCTTTATTTACTACTGTTTTGCAAAATACGTTAATCATTAGTGCGATGAAATTGTTTCTTATTTTCCCTATTCCGATTGTGTTTGCCCTTTTGCTTAATGAGTTTAGAAACGGAAAATTCCGCAAAGCTGTACAGGTTATCTCGTATTTGCCGCATTTTCTGTCGTGGGTTGTTATTGCAGGCATATGGTTTGAATTTATGTCCCCTTCCACGGGAGCAATCAATGAATTTCTTCAATGGCTTGGTTTTCCGGCCAAAGATTTTCTAACTGACAAAAACAGCATTCGCTGGGTGCTTCTAGCAAGCGAGGCATGGCGGAGTATCGGCTGGGATTCTATCATTTTCCTTGCAGCGATTATGGGCATTAGTCCTAGTTTGTATGAAGCAGCCTATCTAGACGGTGCTAACAGATGGCAAATCGTTACTCGTATCGTACTGCCACATCTGTACATTCCGATGGTAACCATTTTTATTCTAAACGTCGGTTTTATTATGAACGCAGGACTCGATCAGGTACTCAACTTCACAAATGCTTCGATTAACAGCCATATCGATATTATCGATACGTACGTTTATCGAGTGGGGTTAGTGAATGGGCAATATTCATTTGCGACAGCGGCTAATTTATTTAAAAGTTTAATTGGTGTTGTACTTATTTTGTCTACTCATTTTATATCGAAAAAACTAACTTCTAAAGGCGCTTGGTAAGGGGGCAGTTAAATGAAATTTCGAAAAATATCTGTTTCCAAAATCATTATCGCGCTTATTTTGACGATGACGTCGCTTGTCATGTTTGTACCAATCGTCAACTTGTTTGCTAGAGCTTTATCTCATCCCGATAAAGTCCATTTGCTGAACGGTTATGATATATGGCCAAGCGGTTTCTCGCTTATTAACTTTGAAGTTGTGCTTAGCAACCCGATTGTCGGCAGAGCATTGCTCAATTCGATATTTATTACGGTATTAGGTACGCTACTGAGCATCTTCTTTACAACGATTGCAGCATACGTATTAACTAGAAAAAATTTGGTTGGTAAGACACCGCTTATGATTTTTCTCATTATCATCATGATCTTTGAGCCTGGCATTGTTCAAGAGTATATGGTCGTTAAGGACATGCATTTGCTCGACAGCTTGTGGGTGATGGTCATGTATCGGATGATTAACGTTTATTATTTGATCATCATGATGCGTTTTTTAGAGGAGATTCCCGAACCGTTAATAGAAGCAGCCAAAATAGATGGGGCCGGGCATATGACCTTATTTATGAAAATAGTGTTGCCGCTTGCTCGCGTTCCTCTTCTTACGATTGGAATGTTCTATGCGGTCGCGAAGTGGAATGAGTTTTTTAAATCTAGTATTTTCTTGTCTAGTCCCAATAACACAGTGTTGCAGGTGCTTTTACGGCAATTCGTAGTGGAACAAGATTCAACCGCACTAATCGGCGTCACTGATCTGTTAAAAAACAACAACATTGCTCAGCTTGATTTCTCTTCTTTGAAAGCGGCTACAATTGTTGTTGCCATCGTTCCAATTCTGTTGCTGTATCCGATCATCCTAAAGTATTACACCAAAGGAGTTATGGACGGCGGCGTTAAAGAATAGGTGAAATCATACTGAGGGGGAAACAGAAATGAAAAAACTACTTACTATTTTGGCAGCATGTATGTTGGTAGTAACGACTGCTTGTAGCAATGGTGGCGGTAATGCAACTCCGACAGAGACGGCAGCCAGCTCAGCGAATCCAACTGACCAGCCGGTTACGATTACGATTGTAGATAAAGATTTGAATACCGAAGATGGTTGGGTTAAAGGCGTTGAAGAAGGTATGAAGGCTGAAGGGAAAAATGTGAAGATCGAACTTGTTCCTGTACAAAGCGGTACGTATTCAGAAAAATTAGGATTGCTGTTGCAAAGCGGAAATATTCCTGACTTGATCTATTTCCAAGGCGGAGACTATCAATTTGCTGTTACACAAGGCATTCTCGAAGATTTGACACCTTATATCGAGAAATCGGTTAATGTCAAAGCAGCTATGAGTCCATTCAACCAAGAAAGAACAAAAAACTATCCGTACCTCGTATGGCTGGCACCTACAAGCAATTGGATACCGGTAGTACGCGAGGACTGGTTTAACCAAACAACGTCAGGGAAAACGTTGCTTGAGGATCCAACAGTCGATAATTACTATACGTTTTTTAAAGAGTTGAAAGAAAAAAATGGCGCTAGCTTCACCTTTACGTCAGCAGGTTCATTAGATGAGCTTGATGCGATTTTTGGTCAAGCGTTCGGCTTAACATCTACGTGGATGAAAGGTACAGACGGCAAGTATACATTTGGTAAAACGACATCGTTTGAAAAAGAAAAGTTGGCGTTTTATGCAAAGCTGTATCATGAAGGTTTAATTGATCCAGAATTCCTTGTTAAGAAGTGGGATACGAAGGAGAAAGCATTTTACGATAAGCAAGCTGCCATTATTACAGGCAGACAAGGTAAAAACATCGATATTTACAATACAAAAATGATTTCGCAAAACGGTGCAGATGCAAAAATAATGCCGCTTCCGCCTGCAAAAGGAATAGCTCATGCTTACTCGCCAGTTGATGTTAGCAAGGAAAGCCGTGGATTTGCTATTGGCAAGACGTCGAAGAACAAAGAAATGGCATTCGCTGTGCTTGAGTTCCTTGCAAGTCCAAAAGGACAAATGTTAGATAAGGTTGGCGTAGAAGGTCAGCATTATGAACGGGTAGATAACAAAATTAAATTGACAGAAAAATTTGCTGAGTGGTTCCCGCGTTTTGTAGAGTCGACTGTAAATTTTAAATCCGATCAAGAATTTGATCCAGCAACCCCGTACCTATCTGAACCAGCGGTTAAAGCGCTGGAAATGATGGCTTCGATGTCTACGAAAGATAATAGCTTTATTATTCCAGCGGAGCTTTCAACGAAGTGGGATGCGCTTGATGCTTATTATAAAGAGTTTGCGGCAAACGTCGTAACTGGAAAAAGAACAATCGCTGATTTCGATAAATTCGTGCAGGATTGGAACGAAAATGGCGGCAAGGAACTGACGGAGTACGCTAATCAAACGATCAAATAAATAGACAGTACGGAGTGTGGAGCAACAGCTTCATACTCCGGGTATAAAAGGGAGAGAACAGTCATGATAGTATTTGCAGATCGAGTTAGAGGGGTACTGTTCGGCACTGCATTTGGAGATGCGATGGGTGCAGTAGTAGAGAAGATGACCTATGACCAAATTAAGGAGCAATATGATCGGATTGAAACAACAAAAACAAAATGGTGGAAAGCGGATTGGCCAGAAACGGCAAGGATCGGAAGGATAAGAGGTCAGGGTATTGTAACTGACGATACACTTATGACATTGGCTCTAATGAATGTTTATTGTACGGAGCGTCGCCATTTGGATGCTTATGATATGGCGAATGAATTTGTGAAGGAAATTGCTTTCCGCCCACGATACATTCCTGAGTTCGGCAGAGAAGCGCTCATATTGGATCGATTGTTTTACCCGGAGAAACATATCTTTAACCGGCATGCATTAGCTAATTGCGAACCTCGTGAAGGCGGCTACGGCAACATGGTTAACTGTGGTGCGGCAATGTACATTGCTCCTATTGGAATCGTCAATGCATGTAATCCGAAGGCGGCTTACGATGAAGCGATATTGTTCGCTTCGGGCCATCAGCTCAGCTATGGACTGGAAGCGGCTGGAGTACTCGCTTGTGCAGTGGCTAAGGCGTTTGAACCAGGGGTAACGGTTCAAGATATTGTGAACACGGCATTGCTTTATGCGAAGGATGGAACCAAAAGAGCAATTCAAGATTGTTGTGAGAAAGCAGTGGAGCTAAGGGATAAACGTAAGGATCGGGATCTTGTCGTTCGAACTTTCCACGAAGTGATCGCTCGTTATTCACCAATGAGTGACGATGTGAACCGAAGCATAGATAAATTAGGTGTTCCTTCCAACCACTATACGCCTAGCAGATTGCTCTCCATCGAGGAATTGCCACTTGCGCTTGCGTACATTGTGTTGCATGACGGAGATATGCTGGAAGCGATTAAAGATGGCGTTAGCTCGGGACGTGACACGGATTCAATTGGCGTCATGATTGGTGCTATTTTGGGAGCGATGCAAGGAGTGAGCGTTATACCTGCTGAAGAAATCGCTGTTTTGGAACAAGCAAACAAACAAAATTTCGGTGCAGAATGCGATCGATTTATTGAAGCGGCTGAAGCCATTATTAAGGAAGATATGGCTTTCCATATACGCAGACAAGAGCAGATGTTACAACTACAATAGAGGCGGTGTATGACCATGATCCCTTCCAACTATTTAGAAAAAGTGTATTCCGGTTACTTGGGTATGAATATTGGCATTCGATTAGGCGCACCAGTTGAGCCAACGATATGGACGTACGAAAGAATAAAAAGTACGTATGGTGAAATTACGGATTATGTAAAAGAGTTCAAAAACTTCGCAGCCGATGATGATGCCAACGGCCCGTATTACTTCTTGCGAGCGCTTTATGACGATGCGGAAGACCGCGATATTACACCAAACGATGTTGCACGGGCATGGCTGAACTATACTCGTGAAGGTGTCGGCATGTTTTGGTGGGGCGGTTATGGCACAAGTACAGAACATACGGCATTTGTTAATTTGAAAAAAGGGATTGAAGCACCGCAGTCTGGTTCGATTGAACAAAATGGCATCATTATCGCTGAACAGATTGGTGGTCAAATCTTTATTGATACTTGGGGATTAATTAATCCTTGTAATCCTACAAAAGCGGCTGATTTTGGCGAAGCTGCTGCACGGGTGTCTCATGACGGAGAAGGAGTGTTAGGTGCTAGATTTTTCTGTGCGGCAATATCCAAAGCATTTGAAACATCAAATATTAATGACATTATCGAAGCTGGTTTAGCGCAAATTCCAGCAAGCTCGACTTATGCACATGTGGCAAGAGCGGTGCTGGCATTCCATGCCGAACATCCAAATGACTTTAGAGCTTGCCGAGAGATGCTTGAGAGTGATTGGGGTTATGATAAGTATAAAGGGATTTGTCATATCATTCCTAATGCAGGCGTATGTGTGTTAGCGATGATTTATGGACAAGGCGATTTCAATAAAACGGTTGAGATTGCAACGATGTGCGGTTGGGATACAGACTGCAACGCAGGCAACGTAGGTACTGTGCTAGGAGTAGCTTGTGGCGTAGAAGGTATTGCAGCTAAATATCGCAAACCGATTAATGACTCCATCGTCATGTCGGGCATATCGGGTTATCTTAATATTTTGGATATCCCTACGTATGCGAAGGAATTGACCATCCTTGGTTATAGACTTGCAAAGGAGGAATGCCCGCAAGAGATTGTGGATAGCTTTAAGGAAGCTGAAGTTTATTTTGACTTCGACTTGCCTGGCTCAACTCACAACATTCGTGTATCTGATCCTTTCTTTTGCCAAGTGAAACATTCCACTGAACAAGCGTTTAAAGGAACGGGGTCTCTTGAAGTCGTATTTGATCGTATGGTCCGTGGAGACAACTGTAAAGTTTTTTACAAACCTTTTTATACACGAAATGATTTTAGCGATGAACGGTATTCGCCTACGTTTGCCCCAAGAGCCTATTCAGGTCAGACAGTATCTATGAGTATTTATTTAGATCAGTGGAGCGGTAATGAAACGATGGGGATTGCCCCATACATTCGACTCGCGAATAGCAAGAAGGAATTAGTACAAGGTTATATCAAACTTGTAGATCAACAATGGATAAAGATAGAGTTTGAGATTCCAGATTCCGAAGGCGAACTCATTGATGAAGTTGGTATTGTGCTAGAATCATATACGAAGTTTAAACCTAAAAGTCTTGGTCGCATCTTCATTGATGAATTCCGCATCTTTGGCAAATCAGCTTATACAATTGATTTCAATAAACAATCTGTGGACTTTGGTTGTGTAACGCCATTTGCACATAATCATGGGGCTTGGAGTCTTATAGATGGAGCAATGTATCTGATGACTGCTGAGCCTAGTGAAGCGTACACGGGAAATTATTTCTCCAAAGATTATGCGGTGACGGTTAAGATGAACCCGCAGAGTGGTGATTCACATCTAGTAGCTCTCCGAGCACAAGGGGCCATGAGGGGTTATCATATTGGATTGGCTGGAAAGGATCAAGTTGCCTTATATGTGAATAACTTCGGTTATACGAAGATAGCTTCGGGTAGCTTTCTATGGAACCTTAATGAAGAGTATGAAATGACAGCGTCCGTACACGGTAATGTCATTACACTAAACATTAACGGGGAGCAACTGTTGCAGCATTCGGACAATACATGGGGTTACGGGATGTACGGGATGAGCACAATTGGTGCAGCGAGAACTTATTATAGCGATATTAAAGTAATAGAGATATAGGAACAAAGTGGGGTAGAAGCGTGTTATGAAAATAATTGTTCTTGGTAGTGCAAATATGGATATGGTCATGCGTACAAGTCGGATTCCAGATATCGGGGAGACAATGAGGGGAGAAGGTTTTTTCCTTTCTCCCGGTGGCAAAGGAGCTAACCAAGCGGTCGCTTGTGCCAAAATGGGCGTCGATACATGGTTTGTGGGCAAAGTTGGCGAAGATATTTTTGGTCAATCTTTACTTGATGGAATGGAAGGTTATGGCGTCCATACTGATTATGTCATACGTGAATCGCAACTATCTACTGGCGTGGCCGCTATTACCGTTTGTAACGGAAATAATAATATCATCTTAAATGAAGGTGCAAACGGTCAAGTTACTCCCGCTTATATTCGCAATTTTGAGCATGAGTTGTTGTCTGCCTCAGCTGTCATGCTGCAACTTGAAATTCCTATGGAGACTGTATACGAAGCCGTTCGGATGGTGAAAGGAAAGGTGCCGATATTTTTAAACCCGGCCCCCGCAGCTCCAATTGCGGATGAGATTTTGAATGGAATAGATTATTTTATTCCGAATGAAATTGAAAGTGTTACTTACACAGACATCGTTATTGATAGCATCGATGATGCATTTATGGCTTTGAGCAGGCTGCGTGATAAAGGTATTCATTATCCGATTATTACACTTGGTGAGAAGGGGCTTGTCTACTACAACGGAACTAAAAATGTGTATAAGGAAGCAAGGAAGGTTGAAGCTGTTGACACAACTGCAGCAGGGGATACATTCTCTGGCACGCTTGCGGCAATGATTACGTTAGGCAATAGTATGGATGCAGCCGTAGACACAGCACAACATGCTTCTTCAATTGCGGTAACTCGTTTGGGAGCACAAGAGTCAATTCCAACGTTGTGGGAAGTTAGATAAAGGAGGCCTGGGGGGCTCATAGGTAGAAGGTCAGCGTTTCATTGGGATATCGGGAAAGTGAACCCGTGGATTAGTACTTTTTAAGTATGAGCAATCAGTGCTTCGAAATTTGAATTCATGCGAGTATCGTCCGCGAATGAATAGGTGTATTTTTACACTTAAATTCCGATAGAAGTGAGATTAACCTAGATAATAAGTGTATAAATGCATTTAAAATCGTAAAATATCAATTGATGATTGAAATTAAAAGGATTTATGCGCTTAAATGTGAGTGTGAAACTTGGAGATGTAAAAAAGCTATCTTATCTGTAGAACAATCTATAGATGAGATAGCTCTTTTCATATAACAGCATTAAATACAGTTTGTTGGTTAGCCATTTCATTGTTCGTCTTTACTCTACATCCCGAAATGTAGCCTCAACAACTCTTTAAATCGAACAGCATCGATTTCCTCTTTTGTAACCTTACCTTCCACCCATTGTGTAAAAGTTCGATCAGTCAACGTAACATTTCCACGTTCAGTGAGCTTCGTAACCAAAGGATGTTTATTAAATGTAGACTCAGGATGTTCAATAACGATGGATTGGGCGTCATTACATTCGTCTAAATCTGTGAATGTTGCCTTGGAATCGAAGGTATATCCGATTCTCCACTCTGTATCTTTATGGTGTAATTTAAGCTCGAACGTATAATCCCCTGGCCCGTCTGACGCTGGTTTTACACTAAACCCTCCATTGGAAGAAATAATGATTTCACCGGTTAGAGGAAGGGGGCTTAGTGCAAGGTTTCCTCCAAATCCTGTATCTACAAGATACGTAATTCCTTCATGATTAAGCAAAATGACGACATGTGTTTTCCCCAATGTAAAGTATGTGCCAGCTCCGTGATTAAATACAATTCCTCTTGTTAAGCGAACATCAAATCCATTTTCAAGAAGAAATAAATACAGAATCGCATTTAATTCGTAGCACAGTCCGCCTTCTTTATTGACCACTATTTTATTTAATAAGTAATCGCGAGTCACATTTTCTCGTTCGCCAGCGATAACGCGCAAATTCTCAAAAGGTAGAGATAACGCTGTTCGTTCAAGTACTTTAGTTAATTGATCAAATGTAATCGTTATATGTTCAGGAAAGCCGATTCTTTGTCGAAAAAGGTTATTTAGTTCATTCATTAGAAGTACCCCCGTTGTTAGGTAAATATCTATTATTCGAATCCGTTCCAAGTAATTGATTGCTCAACAGGTATACGAGTTGAAGCATAAGCAGGAATCGCAGCTTTGCCTATTGGAATGAGCATAATAGGTATTAAGTGATCAGGGACATTGAACACATTAACTAATTCACCATAATTGAAGCCGCCAATTGGACAGGAATCGAGCCCTCTACCCTTTGCTGCAAGCATAAGCTGCATGGCAGCAAGTGACGAATTAAGCACAGCTGCTTCGCGTGGGAGACCTGAGTAATTTGCATAAGCGTGTTCTATTTGCTCAATATAGGTATCTTTCACTTTCTGTGGCATAAATCCAGCTGTTACTGCTGGTCCTAAAGCTGCTTCTCCATTTTCATTAGCTTTCAGATTTCCTAATATAGCGATGACTACAGACGCTTCAACTACTTGCTTCTGACCATAAGCGATAGGCAATAACTTTTCTTTGGCTGCTTGATCGTGAATAGTGAGGAAAGCCCAATGTTGTAAATTCCAAGAGGAAGGCGCTTGATTGGCAAGGTCTAGCAGCTCGATGATTTCTTCTTTTTGTAACTGGAAGGTTGGATCGAAATGTTTGACCGAATGGCGCTCCCGAATAATTGCTTCAAAATCGATTTGGTTTTTAGTTGTCATGTCAACAGCTCCCGTTTTCTAATAATTAGTTGATTAAGCTCCAAGGTGTTCGCCTTTTGCTATCTTTTTGTTCGTGTTGATTTTACCTAACATATTTGTTCCTAACACCCCTGCAATAATAAGTAGCGATCCTATTATGGAATAGAGTGTAATGGTTTCATTTAGGAAGATTGCTCCTGCGATCATTGCAACGATAGTCGACAAATTCGAAAATACACTAACGTTGGAAGCATCTATTTTGGATAAGGCATAGTTCGTCATGAGTGCGGTTAGAAGTGATGACAAAACGCCAAGATAGAGAATCGATAAGATGAATGTGGTATTCGTAAGTGGTGCTATAAATTGATGAAGTGTTCCCGCAGTTGTATGACTGCTTAACGAGATGATTAGAAAAGTGATAAAGCCGATTCCCAGCATTAAATAGGTGATTTCTGCTGGTCGATACGTTTTTAAGAGCGACTTTGCCAAAACACTATAGGCTGCAAATACTAAACACGACATGAACAATAGTGCGATGCCTACTATATTAGACAAATCGAAGTTGCTGCCCTTCATAATAAAGATGAACAATACACCAAATACAGAAGTGAATATCGAAATCTTTTGCAAAATAGTAGTCGTTTCCTTTAAAAAAATAGAAGCTAGCATCAACGTAAGGACAGGAATAACGGCATACAATATACCGCCTTCTGAGGAAGTAGCATGAAGCAGGCCAAACGACTGAAAAGTAAAAAATGCTAACGGATACATAGTCGCAAGCAACACTATTTTGTAAAATGATTTGCCACGGTAATTTAGCTTCAATTTACCGAGAACAACTGGAATCGACATGATGCCAAACGATAGTATAAATCGATAAGTTAATGTGTCCATTGGGTTAGCATGCTCTAATGCAATCTTTGTAAAAAGAAATGAAAAACCGATGATGACCGCATTTAGTACGACAGCTATATAGGCAAGTTTAGGTTTGTTCTGATCATTCATGGAGTCCACCTTTCTTATGAATAGTAGGAAATGTTTTTTATCGTCTTCCGATACTTAAATGATACGACCAATAAATAAACCAAACAATGGGAAAAATATTAAACTGTATCGATACAGTTGAAATCTTCCTCTATAATGAAAGGTAGGAAGTGAGGCGGCGGAATGAAAAGATATGTGCTCATACTTGCAGACATAAATCAAAAAATAAATGATGGAACGTACAAGCCAGGCCAAAAGCTGCCTTCGGTTCGTTTAGCCTCAGAGCATTATCAATGCAGCACCAGTACGATTGTGAGAGTATATGCAGAGCTTGAGAAAGAACATGCGATCTATTCCATTGCCCAGAGCGGTTATTATGTAGTCGAAAGAGGAGAGGCGCGTTGTGACGATAAGGAAGTATCTGTAATCAATCTTTCTTCGGCGTTACCTGATATTAACGTATTCCCTTATTTGGATTTTCAACATTGCTTGAACAAAGCAATCGATGTATATAGACACCAACTGTTTACGTATGGTGATTCGAAAGGGTTAGATAAGCTGCGTCATACGTTAGTTTCTCATTTAGCTAATGATCAAGTGTTTGCGAATAAAACAAATATTTTTGTAACGTCTGGAATACAGCCGGTGCTTGAATTGTTAGCCAAAATGCCATTTCCAAACGGGAAATCAGTCATATTAGTAGAGCAGCCTAGCTACGATATTTATTTGCGATTCCTTGAAATGGAAGGGCTAAATGTAAGTGGAATTGAGCGTACAGCTAATGGAATCAACTTGAAGGAACTGGAGCGTCGGTTTAAAAATGACGACATCAAATTTTTTTATACGATGTCAAGATATCATAACCCGCTAGGCACCTCCTACAGTAAAGAGGATAGAAAAACAATTGCACGACTTGCGAGTAAATATGATGTATATGTTGTTGAAGATGACTATATGGCAGACTTGGGTGAAGAGCGGGGGTTCGAACCCATTTATGCATACAATAGCACCAGTCATATCATTTATTTAAAAAGCTTCTCCAAAATTGTATTTCCGGGGCTAAGGCTTGGAGCAACGGTTATACCTGATGGACTATTGGAGAAGTTTCAGACAGCTAGATCATATCCGGACACTTCGTTATTGTCACAAGCAGCGCTCGAAGTATATATAAACAATGGCATGTATGAGCGTCACAAACGCAAAATAGGCCTTCAATATGAATCGAGAATTAGCATCTTAAATGATGCTGTTAACCGATACAATAAAGAAGGCGTAATTGAAATTTCGCAAATAAAATCAGGTATATATGTGCAGTTTAAGCTTCCGATAAAAGTGAATTTGGAACGATTGATGAAGAGGCTTAAGGAAAAAAATATAACGGTAAGAACCGGTAAAGATTTTTATTTAACCGAATATTTGGAACGTCAAAAGTTTGTCCGAGTTAGCATCTCGCAAGCGCAACCAGAGCAGATTGAGCTTGGCATAAAGACAATAATTGAAGAAGTTAAACGGTTAAGTAACCAAGATTAATTGCTTATAGGTTAAATCGGCTTACAATTAAACGCATTTCATCAGACATATCACGTAGTTTACGAGCAGAAGCAGCTATTTCCTCTACAGAAGCCAGTTGCTCCTCAACGGAAGCAGACACAGTCTGCGCCGAAGCAGCAGAGCGGAGTGATAATTGTTCAACCTCAATAACGGAAGCTGACATTTGCTCAGTACTCGCTGACATCTGATGTGCTGCAGATGATGATTCTTGAACTTGATTTACAATTGTTCGAGTAGATTCCAAAATCTTCTCAAATGCTATTCCTGTTTGTTCGATCGATTGGACGCCAGCCGCAACCTCTTCTTGTCCTTTGTTCATTGAATGGTGAGCATTGCTAATGTTGCTTCGAATTTCTTCTATCATTTCAGAAACCTGTTCCGCAGCTTGACTAGTTAAACCTGCTAACTTACGTACTTCATTCGCAACGACAGCGAAACCTCTACCATGTTCCCCGGAACGAGCAGCTTCAATTGCAGCGTTAAGTGCAAGTAGGTTCGTTTGATCAGAAATGCCCTTTATAGTCTCAACAATTGTTCCAATCTGATCTGAATGGTCATTTAGACGTGTTATAGATCCGCTTATTTCATTAACTGTATCACTTACTGCATTCATCTGCTCGGAAGAATGATTAATGAGACTATTTCCATGATCGGCTTCTTGAAGCGTTTGCAAGGATACTTGGTAAGCATGAGAAGAAGCTTCTGCAACCTTTTGAATGCCAATTACCATCTCTTCAATCGAACGGGAAGTTTCTTGTGCTGAATTAGCTTGAATCTCATTATTGTTAGCTACATCAGCTATAGAAGAGGAAGTCTGATGGAGTGCATCATTTGTTTCACCTAACGTTAAAGATAATTGTTTCGATGAAGACGCAAGGATATTAGAACTTAACGTAAGATTTCCTACAAGTTGCCGAATGTTAGCTGCTAATAGATTAAAGGATCGTCCTAATTGCCCGATTTCATCATGGTTTCTTATGATTAGTTCATCGCCGCTTAGATCACCGTTTGCCATTTTTTCTGCCTCACGAGCGATACGAACGATTGGTTTGGAAATGTGATGGGAAAATAGGAGCAGTACTGCAATGCCAACAACAAGACATAGAATAAGGGTTGTAACAATGCCTTCCATTATATTTTTCTGACCAGCATTATAATCTTTCATATAGGAGCCCGCTGCTATGATCCAGCCCCAGGAATTAGCTTGTTTAGCATAAGATATTTTAAGTGCTTCAGCTCCGCCATTACTGACCATGCCATCTGTTTTTGGCAAAGGCCAATTATAGTATGTAGCACCTCCACCATCTAAACCTTCAGCAATCAAGTTTTGGATGTAATAAGTACCGTCTGACGTTTGTTTGTCCCATATGTTCTCGCCTTCTAACACCGGATGAGCAAGAAGTTTTCCTTGTTTATCTATAATAAAGAAGTAGCCATTTGGCCCCAAATCGATTGCTTTATTTATCGGTCTTGTTCCGTCCGTATTTTTAGCTCCTAATAATAATGTTCTAACTTGTTCTTGTGCTTCTTCTTCAGAAAGCAGACCTGATTTAACGGATGATTCCATATTTTCAATTAATTCAATTGCCAGATTAACACTGGAGCTTAATTTACTTTCAATTAATGCATCAGTTTCTTTAATAGAAATTTGATAAGCAACTGCACCTAATACAAGAATAGGAAGAGTTAGCAGTGTCAATGACATAATAAGCAACTTTTTGCGAATTGTTAAATGAAACGATTTTCGTGTGACTTTTAGCATAGATTAAACTCCGCCTCCAAGTAATATAAATCAAAATCTATTACTATAGTACTAGATTTGGAATGATAAAAATACCAATATTCACAATTTAATTAATAAAAAAAATTATCAATTCTATTCAGAAGGTATATGGTTAGGCAACAGAATAGTGAAAGTGAATTGTCCGTTGCTATGAAGCAAATTAATTTTTCCTCCATGCAGTTTAACGATATTTTTGGCAATAGATAATCCAAGTCCAGAACCTTGAGGCAAGTTTTTATCGCTGCGAGAGGTGTCACCTTTGTAGAAACGTTCGAAAAGTCTTAATTCTTGTTGTTTTGTTATAGGGTTTCCGAAATTTTCTATAGAAATTACGAGTTGATGTCTATGTACAGCGAGGTGAATGGTGATCGTACTATTTTTAAAAGAAAATTTAAGTGCGTTCATTAATAAATTATCGATAGCTCTAACGAACATTTCGATATCAATCATGCCAAGCAAAGGTCGCCGCTCATAGGTTGTTATGACTGTCAGTGTATTTTCATTTGCGATAGGTTCAAACTCATTAATAATTTGATCTAAGAGGCTATTCATATCAATAGGCTCGAAAGTAAGTTGAGCAGATCCGCTTGTTAACCGTGTATATTCAAATAAATCATCGATAAGTTTTTTCAGTTGCTCCGTTTTGTTGTAAGCATTGTTAATATAACGTTTGTGCTCTGTCAAATCAGAATAATCGTCACTTTTTAACAAGTTTAAATAACCAATGAGGCTAGTAAGAGGTGTACGTAAATCATGCGAAACGTGAGTAATAAGTTCCATCTTTGATGTTTCGAGTAGTCGTTCCTTCTGAATCATGTTTTGTAATTGATCAGCCATATAATTAACATTTTGTGAGATGATACCTAGTTCATCAAAGCTTGGAATATCTACTCTATAATCAAGATTACCTTTTGCAATAATCATGAGACCGTCGCTAATTGCACGAAGGTGATTGAGAACGGGAAGGAGCAATAGAAATAGGAAGAAAAAAAACACGACTATACATAGGATTAATGATAGTACAGGTCCAATAAATGGAATCTTATACAATGAGCTGTCCCAAGTAAATGACACTAATAATGTTAAGATGAAACTGATAATGATTGATCCGAACAAGCGTACTCGGATACTTTTCCTCCAATTCAAATGATCGAGGATATGTTTAGTCAACTTTATACCCCACTCCCCAAACGGTTTTAATATAGCGTGGTGACCTTGCATTGTCTTCGATTTTCTCTCGAATATTTCGAATATGAACCATAACGGTATTATCAGATAGAAACTTATCTTCTTTCCAGACACTTTGATATAATTTTTCTATATTAAAAACAAAACCCCGGTGGCTAGCCATAAGCTCCAAAATTGAAAACTCAATAGGGGTAAGCGATATTTCTTTACCTCGAACAGAAACAAGATGTCTATTGCGGTCTATCTTTAAATCGTCAATTTCAATAACTGTGTTGTCCATACTCAAGTTG
The DNA here is from genome assembly GCF_016019935.1 of Paenibacillus sp. GSMTC-2017. Taxonomy (GTDB): domain Bacteria; phylum Bacillota; class Bacilli; order Paenibacillales; family Paenibacillaceae; genus Pristimantibacillus. The sequence goes on along the minus strand of NZ_JAECMT010000002.1, from coordinate 778,794 downwards.
CTAGCAGAGCTTGCCAAAGATTGTCTTCTAAGCTGAGCTTTTACTCTCGCAATTAGTTCAAGTGGGTTAAACGGTTTTGACAAATAGTCATCAGCACCGCTCGTCAGTCCTGTAATTTTATCAATATCTTCACTTTTTGCAGAGAGCATAATAATAGGGATATTTGTTCGTTCTCTAATTTTAAAACAAGCGTTAATGCCATCCAATACAGGCATCATCACATCCAATATAATGAGGTCGACTTTATGGTTGTCAAGTAGGTGTAACACCTGCTTCCCGTCTTCTGCTTCTACCGTTTGGTAGCCCTCATTCTGCAAATAAATACGGATGACATCACGTATTTCCGGATCATCATCCGCAACCATTATTTTATAAGCCATGTCTATCCACCCATCATTTTAATTATATCAATCTAGGAGATCGTAGTTAATATTATTCAATAGTACCAGATGTTGGTCAAAAAAACCGCACATTAGTTAACTCTTAACGATAAGAGTTAACCAATGTGCGGTTTGTTTAACGAGATGATTCGGATAGGTTAGGGTGGGCAACGATTACTAATGTTTTCATGATTAATCACTCCTGATCATTTTTTGACTACAAACTAATCATAATAAATTAACTTAACAAAAGTAAGTTCGCACTTTTTCGGTTAATACTTACTGTTTGGTAAGTATTATTCCTATAAATGAGTTGAAATAAAAGTAGCGGCAGTTCAAAGCATGATAATCATGCCTTGAACTGCCGCTTAAAGACGCTATAAGTGTATTTAGTTAGAAACTTCGAAGCGTTCACCCCAGTAGCTTGAACACGATTGATGATTTCCATCTGCCAGCAATAATGGAAACAGACAATTCAATTGGACAGTTAAAACTTTTTCCATTTAGCTCATACCTAGCTTTAGTGTCGATCATGATGACACTTCCCTTCTGGTAAGTATTGAACGAAAAAGTGCGCACTTATATTTTGTAAGTATATTTTGTATCATCAATTGTGTAAACAATTAGAAATTCGGAGGCACTTTCATGCTTCACGTCGCTTTTTCTTAATAGTGAAAAGAAACAATAAAGCAGTGGCTTCAGCGGATTAACGTTTCCAAGTATTGCAAGAGTCTTCCTTTCTGTGGTATAGTATAAAAATTGAAAAGAGGGGGGTGAGGTAGGTGAATCACGAAATGGTCAACAACCGTATTAGTCAGCTTCCAATGGCGATGGCTGGCATCGTTCATACGTTTTTAGCGAACGGGATAAGTCTGTCTACTAATACCTATACGTTCCAACCATTCGCGAGAAGACGCCTACTTTAACCACAACGGATTTTTTATCCTTGAGGGTCGCAGGGCTTGTTGCTGCGGCTCTTTTTTTGTGCATGTAAGTTAGGGTCTTCATCACATAGGAGGCTCTTTATATGATTATTGTTAACGCTCAGGAGATCAAAAAATATTATGGTGCAAGTCTAGTTCTAAACGGAGTTACACTGCAAATTCAAGAAAAGAATCGGATCGGTTTAATTGGCTGTAATGGGAGCGGGAAATCTACATTACTCAAGTTAATATCAGGGTATGAACGTGTAGATGAAGGGATGCTTACAGTAAAGAAAGAACTGAAGATTGGCTACTTACCGCAAATACCAGATGAGTTCGATACGATGACGGTTTATGAAGTATTAGCTTCTGGCTTCAAAGATTTGATGGGCTGCAAGAAGGCATTGGAAGATATCGAATTACAAATGGCAAGTTCGGAAGCAATACGTAATCCAGATCTGATGGAACGTCTCCTTAAGTCGTACTCCACACTGCAACAACGTTTTGAGCTGGGCGGTGGCTACGATGTCGATACGATGATTGAACAGGTGGCAAGTGGATTGCAAATTGACGGGAACTATCATGGCACGTTATTCCGTACATTATCCGGTGGTGAGAAAACGAAGGTTGCACTTGCTTCTCAGCTTGTACTCAGCCCAGAATTGTTATTGCTTGATGAACCAACCAATCATTTGGATATGGAAGGAATTGAATGGCTCGAACAGTTTCTTATTCGATATGAAGGTGCTGTAATGATCGTATCTCATGATCGTTATTTCTTAGATGCAGTTGGAACAACAATGATTGAGATGGAAGATGGGGAAGCTCATGTTTACTACACCAACTATAGTGGTTATGTAATGGAAAAAGAATTGCGTCTTCTGCAACAATTTGCCCAGTACAAAGAGGAGCAGAAGCAAGTGAAAAAGATGAAGGATGCGATCCGGCAATACGAGGAGTGGGGAAGAATTTCTGGGAATGAGAAATTTTTCAAGCGCGCTGCATCTATTCGGAAAGCACTAGAAAGAATGGAGCTTACGAAACGTCCGGTTTTGGAGCGGAAGTCCGCCCAATTTGAGTTAACGCCACTAGATCGTTCAGGTCAAAGAGTGTTGTCATTTGAGGTGGTTACGAAACAGTTCGGAGATCGTCACATATTAAAAGGATCAACAGCAAATCTCCTCTATGGTGAAAAGGTCGTCTTGATCGGAAATAATGGATCAGGTAAGTCGACGTTATTTAAAATTCTGTTAGGTGAGATAGCAGCCGACTCGGGAAAAGTAGAGCTAGGAGCACGTGTTGATATTGGTTATTTGGCGCAACAGGAACCTATGAAAAGTAACAAGGGAACGTTGCTTAAATATTTCCAATTGGAATGTGAATTAGAAGAAGGCGAAGCACGGAATGTGCTGGCTAGCTATTTATTTTATGGAGCGGACGTATTTAAACCCCTTTCCATGCTCTCTGGGGGAGAATGGACAAGGTTACGTCTTGCACTTCTTGTTAGGCAGAAGCCCAACGTACTACTTTTAGATGAGCCAACAAATCATTTGGATATTGCATCACGGGAAGCATTAGAGGAATCGCTTAGCCAATATCCTGGGACGATATTAGTCATATCACATGACCGTTATTTTATTAATAAATTGGCTGAGCGGGTTTGGGAGATGGAAGATGGCAAAGTTACTTCCTATCTTGGAAACTTTGACTACTTTAAGGAAAAGCGTGCTGAGCGGATTAGTAAAATGGATGTTTCTCAGAACAAAAGTAGTGGGGCGAAGAAGAGGGATTCAAATCAGAAGGATACTTCTGTTAAAACGGTCACGAGTGAAAGTAAGGATAAGCTTAAGAGAAATAGTGATCAATTAGAATCACAGATAGCTAGTTTAGAGAGTGACATCGAACGATATCAAGTTGAAATGCAACAAGTAGATAGTTTGAAAGACGGAGCACAGCTGGAAATGTTGTGGCGTGAACAAGAAGAGAGGAAGTTAAAACTAGAAGAGCTTCTGAATGAGTGGATGGAGCTGTCTAATTAGGGTTTTGAATAGATGTAATTAACGAAAAAGAAGCAATAAGACCAATGGGGTCCGTTGCTTCTTTTTAACTTTTCAAACTTAAAGTTTAAACTTCCCGATTAATTCTTGAAGTTGCTTTGCCATATGATTGAGCGTAATGGCTGAAGCACCAACTTCTTGTGTTGTTACTAGTTGTACTTCCGCTGCAGAAGCGACGTCCGTTGCAGCTTTTGATGAGCTGGCTGCAATCGTTGACAGCTCCAGAACGGAAGAGGCTACTTCTTCTGAACCTGCTGACATTTGCTCTGCAATAGCAGATACTTCTTGAATCAATTGAGTGACATGCTGCGTGGAAGCATATATGCCTTGGAACTTTTCACCAGTTTCTTCTACTAGAATCACACCACGTTCAACTTCGATGCTACCATCATCCATCGATTTAACGGCAAGTGTAACTTCCTTCTGAATCTCTTGTATTACGTTTCCAATTTGACTTGCTGCTTGATGAGATTGATCAGCTAGTTTTCTTACTTCGTTAGCAACAACGGCAAATCCTTTTCCTTGCTCACCAGCTCTAGCTGCTTCAATAGCAGCATTTAGAGCGAGCAAATTCGTTTGAGATGCAATGCCTGAGATAGCTTCTACGATCGTTACAATTTCTTCGGAACGTTTATTTAATGAAGTTATATAATGGGCGGTTTGTTTTGCAGATTCATTGATACCGTTCATTTGAGCAATTACCTGCTTAATAAAAAGATTTCCTTGTGCGGCTTCATTCGACATATCTTCTGAAGCATTTGCCATACTTGATGCGGATTCTGCTACTCGTTGGATACCGTCAGCCATTTCCTCCATTGATCGTGAACTTTCAAGGGCAACCTGTTCTTGTGTCTTAGCTCCTGAGGCTACATCATGGATGCGTACAGAAACTTCGCCTAGTGATTTTGAATTATTTTCAGCGCTCGTTGCTAGTTCATTAGCATGAACATTCGTCTGAATCGCATTTTGCTGAACTCCACTGATCATTTCTCGGAGGCCAGCGGTCATTTTATTAAATTGATGGCTTAATTGACCTAATTCATCTGAACTTTTAGTAGAAAGATGTACATTAAGTTGTCCTTCGCTTACTTGGTTAAACGCTGCCGATAATTGTTTGATCGGAGTAAGCAATTTGCGAAGCAGTACGAATTGGATTAATAAAATGATGACCAACGCTATTCCTAAAACAGATAGAGTCATTAGTAATAATTCATTTTTTCCATCGGAAACGATATCTGCATTCAAATCTAGCGCAAATGCTGCGATGACTTCACCTTTATCGTCTAAAACGGGATGAACAACGGTTAGCCATTCGCCATGGCTGTTGCTATAAATGCCTGTCGTTTCGGCTTTTTTTGAAACAAGTATATCTTTTAAAACATTCATCATAACGGGAGATTGTTCGTATTCTGAACCAGGGCCATAACCTGCGTCAATATAATCTTGGGGAACGGCAAGAAGAATAGGGTTTTTACCATCGGAGATGTCAGTAGAATATAAGTAGGATTGAGATACACTTTCATTTTTCTCTTTGAAGTGGGCGATTTGTGCAATCATTTTCTGTTGTAGCGGACTGTTCACATCATGATTACTAAATGATTCTTTTACATCAGCTAATTCCAGCTGACTTGTTGCTAGGGCAGCATATCCGATAGCTTGCTGGTTCAGCGTCTTGACTAAAACCCGTTCTTGAATGAAGTAGCTTGCCGTAATGAGAATTAATGCGATTAAAACGATGTTCAGCGTCGATAAAAACAAGTTTTTCCCAAAAAATGAAAGCCTAAAACGTTTAGGAATAGTGTTTTTAAAAGGTTGTTCCTTCATAATTGAGCCCCTTTCTAGGTTGGAATAAATATGACACGCATTTCCCTCTACACAATTCGACAACATCTGCCAAATTCCTTTTTTTGAGAGTAGAACCAGATGTGAATCTTATATGTACAAAAAAACCACCTTCATTGGCAGAAATAGAAACGCCGATAATGAAAGTGGCTCAGTATATAAGAAAATTCGTACATTAATTATTTGTTCGATTTGCAATAACCTCAGAAGCGGGAACACCAGCTATGCCCCAATGGGTAGTCGGGATTTCAGTAACGAGTACTCGAATACGATCTTTCGGTGCGTTTAATTCTTCTGCTATCGTATCCGTTACACGCGCAATTAATGATTTGACTTGCTCTGGCGTTCTGCCTTCCATCATTTGAATCGTTACAATTGGCATAAGGGAATAAGCTCCTTTCTCAAACGTTCACGTGAGCAGAGGAGGACAAATAATCGTTAATGTTCACATAGTTATAGCCATGAGCATCAGCAACTGCTTTGTAAGTAACCTCGCCTTCGATCACATTAATTCCTTTTGCAATTGCTTTGCTTTCTATTGCTGCTTGCTTAAACCCTTTATTAGCAATGTGAATGCCATAAGGAATCGTAACATTTGTTAGTGCAATAGTGGAAGTACGAGCAACAGCACCAGGCATATTAGCAACGGAATAATGAATGACGCCATGTTTCTCATAAGTAGGGTTACTGTGAGTTGTAATGCGGTCAACCGTTTCAATAGAACCACCTTGGTCAATAGCAACGTCAACGATAACGGATCCAGGCTGCATCGTTTTTACCATTTCTTCTGTAACTAAACGAGGAGCGCGAGCGCCAGGAATAAGAACGGCACCAATGAGTAAATCTGCCTTTTTAACTGCGTCCGCGATATTGTAGCTATTTGATATTAACGTTTTGATACGTCCACCGAACATATCATCGAGTTGACGAAGGCGATCAGGACTTACATCAAGAACAGTTACAGATGCTCCTAGACCAACTGCCATCTTGATTGCATTAGTACCTACGATACCGCCGCCAATAATGACAACTTCACCTGGTGCTACACCTGGTACACCGCCAAGTAGAACACCTTTGCCGCCATGCGGTTTCTCTAGAAATTGTGCGCCGATTTGAATGGACATACGACCTGCAACTTCACTCATTGGCATAAGGAGTGGGAGCGCGCCGTTATCTGATTGAATCGTCTCGTAAGCGATAGCAATGACTTTGTGATCAACCAATGCTTTAGTTAAGGCAGCTTCTGGTGCCAGATGAAGATACGTGTACAATATTAAACCTTCTCGGAAGAAAGCGTACTCTTCAGCAAGTGGCTCCTTTACTTTTATAACCATATCGGCAGACCAAGCTTCTCTAGCAGATGACACGATCTTAGCTCCAGCAGCTACGTAGTCAGAATCTGTGAAGCCGCTTCCAGCTCCAGCATTACCTTCAATCCAAACCTCATGACCATTGTTCAAAAAAGCTGTTACTCCAGCGGGTGCAATTCCAACCCGATTTTCATTATTTTTAATTTCTTTGGGTACTCCGATAATCATCTGCTAGTTCATCCCCTTAGACATTTAAATTAAATAGTAATGACTCAGCATCAATATAAAATAAATATGACAAGGTGTCAATATTATTCCAAAAAGAAAGCCGGGGGTAACCCCGGAGCACCTATAAATATAAGGCATCTGTGTACATCGTGGTCATAGATTCTGCTATTTCTTCTAGAGAGCTTGTATGACGATTGTGTACAATGTCCCATTGGAACATCTCATTAGAGTAGAACCATTGGCATGCAACAAGCTCAGCCTTCAAATCTTTGCGTGCTAAACCATTTGTTTGAGAATAAGTGATGTCATTTGTAATACTCTGAATTTGTTTGTGACGTATCTCTTCCCATTTTAAATTAATAGCTTGAGACAGTCCCATTGCTTCAGCAAATACTTTCATCATATCTCGTTCAGACTCAGCAATCTGGAAGAAGGTTAATACTTGGCTTTTGATTACAGTACGCGCCTCTTCTTTAGAAGTAGGGTGGAAGGAGTAATTAGCAATTTCGAAAAACTGCTGCATAACATCTTCCATCAGTACGATAAGAAGATCATCTTTGCCAGTGAAGTGGGTATAGGCAGTCCCATAACCTGTTTTTGCTAATTTGATAACTTGACTAATTGTACTATTCTGAAATCCATCAGTTAGAAAAACGGTTCTAGCTGCTTTAAGCAGTTTTTGTCTAGTGAGTTTCGATCTAAGATGTCGACCATCAATATCCTTAATTTCCGTTTCCATTACACATCAACCTTCCCAACACCACTATTAAACAATTCTTATTGACATGGTGTCACAATCATCATAATATGATAGTTATACAGGATAAAGTTAATTATGACGAACCATTTCGACAGATTCATTTGTCATTATACCTTATTTTTAGTTTTACAGTAATTTTTTTTTATAGAAATCTGACAATATGTCACCTTTCGGATCGGAATACAACACTATCATAATGAAAGTCATCCCTTTAATAAGGAGGTTCATCTTGTGAGAATCGATACACATACACATATTATTCCCGAAGGTCTTCCTGATTTCTCTGCAAAATATGGAGGGGAACGTTGGCCGACACTTAATAGAACGTGTACATGTGGCGCTACAATTATGGTTGCTGGCAAGTCTTTCCGTGATGTTACTGATCAGGTTTGGAGTCCAGAGAAAAGAATAGAGGATATGGATCGAGAAGGCGTTGATATGCAGGTGCTTTCGCCAATTCCAGTAACGTTCTCCTATTGGGCTACTAAAGAAGAAGCGTTAGAGATGGCTTATGTACAAAATGATTTTATTGCTGCAACAGTTGCAGCTAATCCTACGCGGTTTACCGGAATTGGAACGGTTCCGATGCAGGATAGTGAAACAGCTATACGCGAAATGGATCGTTGTATGCATGAATTAGGTTTAAATGGAATTGAAATCGGTTCCAACATAAATGGTAAAAACTTAGACGACCCTTTTTTTATCCCTTTTTTCAAAATGGCAGAAGAGTGGAACGTTCCGATTTTCATTCATCCGTGGGAGACGCTCGGGAAAGACCGAACACCTCGTCACAACTTTATGTATACCGTCGGCATGCCGAGTGAAACAGCGCTTGCTGCAGCAACTTTTGCATGGAGCGGACTTATGGAAAGATTTCCGAACTTAAAAGTTTGTTTCGCACATGGAGGAGGTTCCTTCCCATACATACTCCCAAGACTCGATAAAGGTTGGGAAGTTTGGCCACATCTTAGACTAACCACACATCCACCGAGCTACTACGCCAAAAAAATGTATTACGACTCCCTAGTATTTGATCCACTTAATTTACAATTTATGATCGACCGATTCGGGCACGAGCAAATTATGATGGGCTCTGATTATCCTTTCCTACTAAGAGAAGTTCCACCGGGCAATGTCATTGATCAGACGCTCAATTTAACGAATGAACAGAAGGCCGCTTTGTTTGGCGGGAATGCAGCGAAATTTTTCCGTATTGGGGGAACGAAACGTGATTCAATTCAAAAAAATAAATAAACATTATGGTTCGAATCATGTTCTAAAAGATATTGACCTGACGATCAAAGCAGGAGAAGTTGTCGTTATTATCGGACCATCCGGTTCTGGTAAAAGTACGCTATTGCGTTGCATTAACAAACTTGAACATGTAACTTCTGGCGAGCTCATTGTTAATGGACATACTGTGACGGATAAAAATACGGATATTAATAGGATGCGCCAAGAGATAGGGATGGTATTTCAACACTTCAATCTATATCCTCACAAATCAGTTATGGAAAATATTACGCTTGCACCGATAAAAGTAAGAAAGGTGCCGAAAGTTGAAGCTGAGAAACTAGCAAACTATTATCTTGAAAAAGTTGGCATTCCAGAAAAAGCTAATGCTTATCCGTCTAACTTGTCTGGTGGGCAGCAGCAACGCGTTGCTATTGCACGCGGACTTGCGATGAAACCTAAAGTTATGCTGTTCGATGAGCCGACGTCTGCTTTAGACCCCGAAGTGGTTGGAGAAGTTTTGGACGTTATGAAAGCGCTGACAAAAGAAGGGATGACTATGGTTGTCGTCACTCATGAGATGGGATTCGCTCGCGAAGTAGCTGATCGCGTTATATTTATGGACCAAGGTCAAATCGTCGAAGAAGGAACACCAGAGCAATTCTTTTCAAATCCGAGTGAAGACAGGGCAAGACTATTCCTTAGTCGAATTCTGGTTCATTAATAGATGCTAATAAGGGGGATTTACGTATGAAGAATTGGCACAAAAAGTTGGGATTCACTGTAATTACAGCAATGTTAGCTCTAAGCGTAACTGGTTGTGGTAAGGACAACGCACCTGCATCTGGCTCGGTAACAGCTCCAAAAGACATGAAAAAAATTGTGGTAGGTGTAGGCGCCGATGCATTCCCATTCGGTTATGTCGACACAGCGGACAGCAAAACAAAAGGATTTGACTTAGATATCGCAGCAGCAATCGTTAAAGACATAACTGGTGCTGACGACAAAATTGAATACAAAGAAGTAAATGGGAAAACAAGAATTCCGATGCTGCAAAACGGTGAAATTGACATTATCGTTAGAACGATGACGATTACAGAAGAAAGAAAACTTGAAGTTGATTTCTCAGATCCATACTTCAGTGCTGGTCAATCCCTTCTTGTACCAGAAAACTCTAGCATTACTGGCATTGCAGACCTTAAAGGTAAAAAGGTAATTGCCGTTAAAGGAACTAGAGATGGAGAAATTATTAAACAAAAAGCTCCTGAAGCAGAAGTTTCTGAATACGAAAACCTTGGCGAAGCATTCACTGCGCTTAGCACGGGCAAAGGCGATGTTTTGACAACTGATAATGCCATTCTTATGGGGCTTTCACTTGAGAACCCTGGTTACAAACTTGTAGGTGGCGTTATTGAAGATCAGCCTTGGGGTATTGCTGTAAGAAAAGGTGACAAGGAAATGCTTGAAGCAGTAAACGCTGCACTTAAGAAACTTAAAGATAGCGGCGAATATGCAACGATTTACGAAAAATGGTTGAAGCAAAAACCTGAATGATGAATGTAGAGGGATGAATGCGTTCATTCATCCCTCTTTCTCCTTAAGCATCTAGAAGTGGAGAGGGCTGAGATTGATGTTGGATTTTTCTATATTAATAGAACATAAAGAACAATTTTTTGCAGGACTTACGACAACAGTTCAAGTCAGTCTACTTGCGCTGCTCCTTAGCATAATCATTGGTATTATTGTTGCTGTAATGAAGATATCTCCAATTAAAATCATTAAAGGTATTGCAACAGTCTATACAGAGATCATTCAAAACACACCATTAATTATTCAAATTTTCTTCTTCTATTTTGGCTTAGGTGCGATAGGCATTCAGTTAGATGCGTTCGTTAGCGGTGTTTTTGGTTTAGCAGTTTATTCAGGTGCGTATATTGCAGAGGCGATTCGTGCAGGTATTCAGTCTGTTAATCATGGGCAATTAGAAGCAGGACGTGCATCAGGTCTAACGTACATACAAACGATGCGGTATATCATTTTGCCGCAAGCGATTAAAGTGGTCATTCCGCCTTTGGGCAGTCAGTTTTTGAACCTGGTGATGGGTTCTGCCATTCTTGGATCAATATCGGGCAAAGATTTAATGTATTATGCTGATATTATTTCATCCAAAACGGCTGTTGTATTTGATGTTTACATCTTCGTAGCTCTGTTCTATCTCATTCTTACGCTACCACTCAGTTTCTTCATTAGCTATCTAGAGCGCAAATTTTCAGCAAGCAATTAGAAGGGAGAGTTGTCATGGATTTCATAGGTGCTTATTCCAGTAATAATCTGCTTTATCTGCTAAAAGGATTTCTTGTCACTATTGAAGTATCTGCGCTCTCTATCCTATTTGCTTTCCTAATTGGTACGGTTATGGGAGTAACCAGATATGCAAAGGTACCTGTGCTCGATAAAATATTTGCCCTTTACGTTGGATTAATTCGTAACATTCCGCTATTACTCGTATTTTTCTTCATTTTCTTTGCCCTACCAGAAGTTGGTATTAAGTTAAGTATATTTGCCTCTTCCGTTGCTGGACTAACGATTTATGCATCAGCGATGTTATGTGAAATCGTACGAAGTGGACTCATTTCAATCAATAAAGGGCAGATCGAAGCAGCAAGAGCATCGGGGTTAAACTATGTTCAAACATTGTGGCATATCGTACTTCCACAGGGATTAAAACGTATGATTCCGGCAATTATGAGTGAATTTACTTCCATCATGAAAGGTTCCTCACTAGCAATCGTTATTATGCTTCCAGAGATGATGCGTGCTGCCCAAGTTATTTATAATAACGATGTTAAGTTTGTCGTTCCAATGTTATTGCTAGTCACCTTCCTTTATTTTATCGTTAACTTTACACTATCGTTGTTTGCACGCAGATTGGAAAGACGTTTGGCTGTTTAGTTTCTTGAGTTATCTGTTTTGTATGGATAGGCTGCCATTAGAATGAAGTGGCAGTCTTTTTTGCTGTGGGGGAAGAGTTTATTTTGTTGGATTTTGCTGTACCGATGTAAGTTCCAATACGAGCACCAATGCTAGTACTACCACCACCATTAATCGTTCCTGTGGCGACATGGAAATTATTCTAACGAACTGTAAAACCGTTATGGTGCCGAAATTTGCTTGTTTTGTGCGCTAACGAACCTCAGCAACGTTAAATCTCCATTTTGTACAGATATCAACCGTTTTTTCGCGAAATAACGTTTCTGAGGTTCGTTAAAAAATAAAACTAGCGATTTTTGATCAAATAAGAGATGCTGGATTCGTTAGCCATGTGGCAGTAACGCTCGACATCGTGTCACAAAGCCCACAAAGCCCACAAATCCAACAAATCCAACAAATCCAACAAATCCAACAAAGCTCCAAAGTCCCAAACGAAAAAGCACTTCTCACTAAGGAGATAAATCTCTATCCGTGAAGTTGGATTTATACACTCAAGTGCTAATAAAAGGGATAGAGAAGGAATTGTTACACAAAAAATAATATATTGACATGATGTCATAATAATTATATTGTTAGGTTGATTCTGGATTATTACCTTTTCTACAAAGGAGGATGCCGGGGCAATCGATATTTGTAAACGTTTGCAGATTGATTTAATACTTACTACTTGGAGGTTATGAATCGATGGAAAAAACAGTTAGACAACGCATTGTTTCTGGTGTTCTCGCCTTTGCTGTCGTATTAGGTGCATTCATTACACCCGTTTTACCTGTTACTGCCGCAGACAAAACGAATAACGGAGCCTTTGAAGCACCACGAACGGGATTGAACGTTAACGCTCCTGCTGCTGGTGAACCTTATCCTGTTGATGAAGATCACAAAAGGCTGCCAGGCGAGCCTTCAGAACCCGATCCATCTAGCTGGGGTTACAATAAGGAAACTGGCGTTTTTACACACCCAGCCTATATGCCAGAAAATGAAGGCCCACAGCCATTCGATGGAAGCTTGCCTTATCTTGATTTGAATGAGTATAGCAAAAACATGAAAGTTGAAGCGTTTCTACCATTCGTAGCTGGTTACGGACATAGCTGGCAAACGTCGTTTGACCTGGATGGCCGTCGTTACTTGTACGATTATGAAACGAACCAATACAACTTGTTTGACATTACTGATGTTAAAGCAGTTAAGCATATTTCTACAAAATGGATCGACAAAAAAGCTGGCGAACATCAATTTGGTCCATTTAACGTGAAGTACAACGCTGAGCTAGACAAAAATATTGCCGTTCAATGTTACGAAGTTCCGCGCTACGGTAAAATTACGAACAAATATACAAATCCAGATGAAGTTACAGCAATCCGTGATTTCCAAATGTTGCGCGGTTTCCGCGTCTACGAAGTAAACGGTCCTAACTGGACAGATTGGAAAGTGCTTTCTGAAACACCTCTAGACTCCAGCACTTATTCAAAAGATAAGAAGCAACAAGGTTCAGGCTGCCAAGACATCCCTGTATACGATGGCGGTAAATACTTATTCGTAGCTGGTGCACCAGATGACAGCTATGCAAACACAGAATACAAAACATACCTATATTCAGGCGCACATATCGCTTACGATCTGTCTGACCCAACTAAACCTAAAAAACTATCTGTTTGGTCGGCTCCAGGTCAAAAAGTTGGCGAAGAAGCTGAGTATAACAAAAATCCACGTGCAGGTAACAAAACAAGTTGGATGGGTTCCAGAATGCCGCTGTTTATTCCTAAACCAGTTGAAGAAGGCGGGAAATATGGATATGCAGCAATGGGTGGCTTAGGCTTCTACATCGTTGATATTACAGATCCGGCTAATATGAAGACAGTATCACATTTAGAAATGCCTATGAGCTTTGCTGGTACAGAAGGAGATAACATCGATGTAAGTAAAGTAGAAACGACTGGTATGGTTTATTACAGCGGTTATCCATTAAGTGAAGATTGCCATGAGCCATACAAAGAAATTTATGCAATCGATGTAAGAGACCCTCTTAAGCCGAAGATGGCAACGGTAATGCCACGTCCAGAAGCACCTAAAGATGCACCATTTACGGACTTCTGTCAACGTCGCGGTAGCTTCGGACCGAAACGTACAGGGTACGCTGAAGTACAACCTGGCGAGCCAAGCCAGCAATATATGCCTTACGCGTTCTACAATGCAGGCGTACAAATGTTTGATCTTAAAGATCCAATGAACCCAACAATTGCTGCTTACTTCGTTCCGAAAATGTCTGGTGAATTGACTGGAGATGATGGCAAAACGTATATGTCCGATCAATCCGATCCTGTACATGGCACATTTGTAGAGTGGGATCGTAACTTGATCTGGGTATTCTCAGGTCACGGTATGTACGCACTTTCGACTCCACTATTAGGGGAGCCTATTAGAACGTTGCCGAACGCAAGTCTTGAACTTAACGATGCTAAAAAAGAACTTCCTGCGAATGCTCAACCTTTCTTCAAAGAGGGCGTAACGCATGTACCATTCCGTGCAATCTTTGAAAAATTAGGTTTTGAAATTAAGTGGAATAACGCTACAAGTACGGTTACAGCATCTAAAGAGGGCTCTTCCATAACGTTACAAATTGGAAGCAAGGAAGTTGCTATTAATGGAGTGAAGAAATTACTTGCCCTATCTCCAGTTAAAAAAGGCGGAACGACCTTTGTTCCACTATCCTTTGTTGAAGAAGTAAGCGGTTCAAAAGCAGTTTGGAATCAAGTAGAAAAAACGATTGTTGTGAAGGGCAAATAGGTAGTTACCTTGTAAAATTAAAAAACCAGTCGTCGAAAATTAATCGGCGGCTGGTTTTTTAGTTTTGCTTGAATGCGAAAATACTGCAATCCAATCGTTAAATTGTAGACGGAAGGGCTATAGATGATAGCGTTATAGTGACTATAGCAACTATTTTGTAGACAAAAATAGTGTCTTTGCATTAAAATCAAACAGAAAGAGTTAATAAAGGTAATTAATAGAAAGGATGGGTATTTGAGTGAGAAGATAAGTTTTGGCATGGAGTGATAGTTAGTAAGTAATTTACTCTAGGAGGAGAAAAGTTGAAGAAGATTATTATCCTTTTACTTATTATTTGTCTTATCGGCACGAGTAATAGCACGTATTTATTCGCAAACAGCCCAGTTAGCAATATCCCAGTGAATAATGACACAGATACGACTACAGTAACAGAAAGTACTTATGGTCAGGATAAAGTTTCAGTAACGGAGAGCACTTATGTATTGGGCATTTTCACACAAGGGCAAATCAATAAGATACAAATCAATTACTCCGAAGACATGTTAGTATTAACTGCTTACTACTACCCGGAATTGGTAGATTTATTGAATCAAGCTCAAATAGAGAAGATGCTACAACTTGAAATCTCTAAAATTGATGCATTGATTGCACGGTTTGATGAGAGGCAGTTGCAGTTACTGAAAGAAACGACACCTTTGGTATTAGATACATATGAAAGACGATTGAACAATGGTGTCAGTCAAGAGGTTAGTAGTAGTCTGCTGCTAAACACAATAAATAAAAACATGATGAGCGCACAGAGTGAATCTCCTTCTTATCTATATAGCAAAGAAAACATAGATTACAATTTCAAACGGGATATCGGAACTGACGTTGATCCGACTTTACGGTCATTCTCAGAAGTAGATGAAGATTTATTTTTAGCAGGTAGGAAAGGTTTGGATATATCTCTTACTAGAAGTTACAATTCTGCTTCCGCATACATTGCAGCGCCATCTTTGAGTTGTGGTGTGAATGGTTGTGTGGAGATTAACCGTCAAGAGTTTAATGGAAGTAAGCCAGAAGATGATATGTTGGCTAACCGAGTAGTGGGTGAAAATTCACGATACAACTTCAATCATATTGCAGCAGGTTGGAATTGGAATATTCCTACGTTATCATTTAGCCAATTAGTTGATCAAAATACGTATCACGTAGCTAATCCAAATCCAAAATTCTGGCATTTCACCAACCCGTTTACCATGCAAACAGGAATAAAAGATGGTGGACAGGATACTGTTCAATTCACGTTGGAAGATGGAAGCACGTATATCTTTCTCAAAGGTTACCCATATACTCCAATTAGTCATCCATATAAAAATTTGAAGGTTGTATATCGTAGTGAAAACGGTGCTACCTATTATGATTTAACCGTGGATAACAAAATGAAGTATATTTTTAGAGCATTAAGTCCGATCAATTATTATGACAAAAAAGATGATTATCGATTAATTAGTAAGTCAAATGAGTTCGGCCAAGAAGTTAGATACACAATTGAGGACTACACAATTACGATCATTGATTCCATTGGAAGAAAAATCGTTTTGAATAGAATTAATGACACTGGATTTGATGTCTATAATAAAACTAATCAGCTCATTAAAAGTATAAGATATAAAACGTCCGTTTTTATCAATAAATTCACACCAAATAGATACAATAAAGTCGATCATGAGGTAACTTATAGGAGATTAGACAGTGTTGTAGACGTGTCACAAAATAAAACACTGAAGACTTATTCTTACTACGATTCAAGTCAATCCGTGGTCGATTTTAATTTTGAAGATGATTGGCGCTATTATGTAGATGGGAACCTGAATCCACTATTAGATGCAACGGATAGTGATGGTACTGGTATTGAATCTCTTTTAGTAAACCATAGAGACAAGAATATATACCTCGAAGCTATCTCCATGTTACTAAAAGATGTAGTGGACGATACAGGGTTTACAACAACGGTACAGTATAAAACGTACGACCCAACGTGGCCAACTTATAATGACTATAAGACCCAAGATAGAATTAGAGGGACCACGCGCCTATATACTGATACGACATTATACAAATATGCAGGTTACCTTCCTGTAATGAATGTATTTTACTCCTATCAAAATTCGGATGGAATCAAGAAAACAATGCGTGTTGGAGTAACCAATAATGCTACACAAGCTAATGAAGTGTGGCTAAGGCCGAAACAAAGCAGTAGTCAAAATAGTCATTTGCCAGAACACCGACTTAAACATACTGGAGTTTATCGTTCAGGTGACGTCGTAGACTCTCAATTCATCTATTATTATGACGATTATTCTCAAAAGGTTAGTTATGAACATGCGTATACGACTGCCAAAAATTTTGCCTTAAAATCTATGAAAACAGAATCAGGAACGATTGCTAATAGCATTAACGTCTCTGATGGCATTACAAAATATAGTTATGCACCTGGAAAGATGACCACGTATCAATATGATGACAAGAGGAAGCAACCCTATCTAACCAAAACGTTTGATATCGGTTCTACCGATGATAACAAGACACAGTTCATCAAAGACTTCTTAATGTATGGAGACAACAGAAATCTTCCAGCCGATTTAGCCAACCACGCGATCATAACAAAAACGGAGTATGATCAGTTTAGCAACGTAATCTACCAAGAAGATGCTTCGGGAAATAAGGTGGAGTCTGCTTATAACGGTGTATTTGGTAACATTAGTTATAGAAAAACGTCATCGAAAGATGGATCATCCTTCATTGAAGAAATATTCACATACAATGCTAACGGAACATTAGCTAAGTCAGAAGTCAAAGATACGTACAGAAATCCGAAAAATAATGCAGACGTGCGTAGTCAAAAGAACACGACCGAATATTTAGCCTATAACGCCGCATTTCAACCTACTAAGATTCGTACATCTGGATCAGGTTTTACTACAAATACAGTGACAGAAACGGATTACGAGTACGATGCTTCTTTGTTTAATGTGACCAAAGAGACGACGTATGTAGTGCTTGGAAATGGGCAGAGCCCAACTCCGCTTGTTACGTTATATCAATACGATAATGTAGATCGATTAACAGGGCAAACGTATACGGATGGAAGTAGAGTACAGTATACGTATGATTTCAAAGATAGGCTAATAGCTGAAACTTTTTATCCGGCTTTAACGACAGCCGCATCCCGAACAATTAGTTATGCCTATAACGATGCTAACCGAACGGTGACAACAACCTCACCAGATGGTTCGAGTGCTATTACACAGTACACACCATACGGGGATGTTGAATTAGAAAAACGACAAGTTGGATCAACGGTGCAAGTTCTACAAAAAAATGAAACAGATAACAGTGGAGCCTTGCTCAAAACGTCGATACCCTACAACAACCCGGACTTTAAAACATCGTATGTGTATGGAGCAAATGGTGATTTACTATCGAGCACTGATCCAATTGGTCAAGTAACTAACGCATACTACTCAAACGCTGCTTATCGTGTAGATGGATCAACCTCCAATCTTCAAGATGTGGTTCGAGTGGTAGAACCAGATTCAAAAGAGATATGGACGTACAAGGACAAGCTAGGACAAGTTACGAAAGTTGTAGAGAGCAGTCCAACAAAAACTCGTACGACAGCTTATTTGTACACACCATTTGGTCAAATTTCAGAGCAAAAGGTTATAGCGAATGGCAATATTCAAACAACTAATTTCAGGTATGACTCAACAGGGAATTTAATCTATGTAAAGGACGATAAAGGTCAAGAGTATGAGTATGTTTATAATCGTCTTGGCTTAATAGTTGCTCTGTACATTAATGGGAAACTACAAAAATCACATACCTATAATGAAATAGGTTGGCCGCTACTGAAAACGAACGCTGCTGGTAATCAGGAGAAATTTCAATACAATAAAAACGGATTGGTAGAAAAGTATACGGATGAAGAAGGACAATATTACATGTATGAGTATACGCCGTACTACGAACAAGAGGAAATACGAGCAGTTGATTCGTTACAGGGATTTCTGTATTTGAAGCAATTCAACTATGAACCAAATACACGGTTGCTTAGTAGTGTTTCTTTGAGTGAGCCAATACTATCTACACCGACACCCACGGTGACAGCAACACCAATACCGACGCCAGCGCCAACACCGACGTCAACAGTGACAGCAACGCCAACACCGACACCAGCACCAAGTTGCTCAATTAGATTGGGTAATTGCCCTAACTTGCCATTACCTAGTTTCCCAGGTTATCCTGGACCTGGACTTCCGTTTCCTGGTTATCCAGGACCAATAAAACCAACACCAAAAATCGCAAGCAATTTAAATATATCTAATTCACTGGGTCAAGTAACTGAAACAATAACCTACAACTATGATATGTGGAATAGGCTGAATCAACAGACTATTGAGGGTAAGACGTATACATTTGGCTATGATGTATTTAACCGACTAAGTAAAATAACCTATCCAACCGATAACAAATCAGTTACGTATGGTTATGATCAACTCAGTCGTATCTCATCTGTAAGTTACCCAGATATGGGTACAGTCAACTATTCCTATTTGGTAGGTTCAAATCAGAACAAGTATACGATTACTCACCCCAATGGGGTAAAGCAAGAGCAGATTACCGACGCATTCAATGAGCTGAATAGCGTTATCCATACCAACGGTAGTAATCAAACTATTTGGTCAGAACAATTTGGGTATGATGGGTTTGGTAATATTACAGCCATCAATCGGAATGGCAGTCAGCAAACCTTTACGTACGATAAGCTAAACCGTATACAAGATGATAGACAAACAAGTTCTCCAAAGAGTTACACCTATGATGATTTGGGGAACATCAACTCTTTTACACAAGGTGGCAGTACGTATTCCTATCAATACAATGTAACCAATCACTTGCAACAGGCAATCCTGCCGACAGGAACGTTTAATTTCACCTATGATAAACGTGGTAATCGACTGACGAAAAGTAGTACAGCAGGTGCTGTGAATTATGGTTATAATGGATTTAATCAACTGAAAACATTTTCTAAGCCGGGGACAAATGCTAGCTATACCTACTATGGGGATGGTCTTCGTGCGACGAAGAAAGTTAATAACGACGTAACCAGATACGTATATGTGAACGGTCAAGTAATTGATGAATTAGATGCCAACGGAAACTCAAAAGCTCGAAATATTAGAGGCAATGAGTTGCTGTATCGCAAAGATGTAGCTACGAATAAAGGAGGTTATTATTCTTACAATGGACATGGCGATGTCATAAAGATAACCGATGCCGCTGGGAATACACTAAATACCTATGACTATGACATTTGGGGTAATGTTATTTCCAAAACAGAAACGATGTCCAATCCTTTCAAATATTCAGGTGAAATCTATGATGATGAATCTGACTTGATATATTTGAGAGCAAGGCATTATGATCCAAGTATAGGACGGTTTATTACAGAGGATACGTATGAGGGTAATCTAGCTGAACCACTAACGCTAAACTTGTATTCGTATGTTGCCAATAATCCATTACTCTATATAGATCCTTCTGGGAACACATATGGGAAACCTGGTGTGGGTGGAACCGGACAACCTGGAATGTCTCCTGTTATGCCTGCTGGTGGTATCCCTCCAGCAATTTCTGGTAAACCAGCCCCTCAGAAACCAGCTCAGGCACCAGCAAAACCAGCGAAACCACCAAAAACCCCAGCCCAGAAACAAGCAGAAGCCAATGCAAACGCCCATAACAATAGTGGGGCTTTGAATCAGGAGAACCTTGCTGCGAAGCAGAGTAATGCTAAAGGCAAGGATAATTCTTTACAATTGATAGGTAAGAATGTAATTCAGACAGGGAGAAGTACGACTGCTAATGAATTTGTGAAAAATCTCGAAAATTCTGGATGGACAAAAACTGTTGAGCAAGGAGGGAAAATAAGTGGGCCTGCTACAATCATGACTGATCCAAAAACTGGGACTAAAGTGAGGATACATGCAGAGCCAGGCGCAGGGACTCCATATTTCAGGGTTCAAAATAAAGGTGGGGGTTACCTCAATGATGAAGGTGTATTCCCTAGTAATGCTTCGAAACAAGAATTAAGAGACACGACTCATTTCTATTTTGAATAGTAGGTGATTAATGATGTTGGCTAATAATTTAATAGAGATTCTTGAGAAATTTGATTTTACAGATAGTATTGTCACAGAAGTCAAATGGGCAGAAAATCTCTTAGACTTAGTTGTGATTGTCGATTATTATTGGGATATTCAAGATGGTAGAGAGGATACAAGATTATTGAAACTTGTATTCAAAAATTGTATGAAAGTTGATTTTCAAATTAGCAAAGAACTCCCAATAGCTATTGACGAGACAAATAAGGAGAGTCTTTTTACGATTATCTTGTTCAAAGAGAACACAGAGTACCAGTATAACTTTGACAAAAAAAAGTACTTAGAGATCTTTACTACTGACTATCTAAATCCATGGCTATCGGTTGTGTGTTGTGAAGTAACTTTGGAGGAATAATAATTTTAATAAATGCTACGTAGTTTTGTATTATTAAAGATGTATTTTTTGTGGGCTACCTAATACCGGTTGTAATTAGTATAAATTCATTAACATGCTAAGCTTATGTAATTTAGTTGTAATAATTTCTTGATTTTATTTGTACGAACTATTACCTAAATGACTCCTTGTCGTTACTTTGAACAGGTTGATCGTGGTCAGATGTTACCATGATTAATCTGTTTTTTGTAATCTTACTTTGTTGTGTTTCATTGATACAATCACAATAAAGTAAATAGACAATGTCTCTAATGGCATGTTTTGTAAAACGTTAAATATCTATGTCTATGACATTTAGGGCAGTGTGATTTTCAAATCTGAAACCATTGAAATCTATGAAGATGAATCTGACTTGATTTATTTGAGGGCAAGGTATTATGATCCGAGTATAGGACGGTTTATTACGGAGGATACGTATGAAGGTAAGTTGAATGATCCACTCAGTTTGAATTTGTATACGTATGTAGGAAATAACCCACTTGGCTATGAAGATCCGACGGGGCATAAGAGAGCTGTACGTCCAGGCTTACTTCCTTCTTCAGACGCTGCAGGTGGAGGATCGATTATAAAAGGTAATTCCAGTTCTGGAGGTAGTACTGGATGGTCTCTATTTAGTAAGAGAAAAGAAGGCTCACCTTCAAAAGCGCCTGTGAAAGTAAAAGTTGAATCACAAAAAAATGCTCACAATAATGCTGAATCATTAAGTAAAGAAAATTTGGGTCAAAAGCAGAGTAATGCTAAGGGTACACCTGTACCAACTAAACCAGGTGGCGGTAGTAATTCTAAGGACTTCGTAAATGACCATGCTAAAAAACATATGTACGACCCTAATAAACCATCTACCAAGCATAAATCGCAGTATGGGGAAAATGTTGATGTAGGTAGTCTAAGGCGTGATACTATGAATAATCCTGATAATGCGTATTCCAATTTCCCTAATCCTAATAACCCTAATCCTTCAAGAATATCTAAGTATGAGAAGGAGTATGGTGGGAATATAAGTACTCCTGCTACACCAACAGGAAAACATAGAGTTTTTGAAAACTTAGATAACGCAGAGAGTAGTTCTCATTTCCCGTACGTTCCAAGATAATAAAAAGAAAGTCGGTGAGAAATTGCAATACCTATATCATGTGATATTACCGAGTAATCATAAGCATTACGTATCTATTGAAAAAATTCTTAATGAAGGTATTAGTTACTCTACGGAATCTAATTATTGGTATGGAAAGGGAGGAAAACTTAAGCCAAAGATTACGGAGAAATTGAAACCAAGCAATACACCTAGTTGGTTGGATTTCAAAAAAGCAATTGGGGTTGAATTGGTCCAGCAAGATTCAAGTTATTTTAAATTTCCGTTATTTACTGATAAAATACTTATCTTTAATAAAGAGTATTCTGAACAAATATTTGATCAAGTTTTTTATGAGGACAATAAATATACATTTGAGGAAGCATTAGATTTTGATACTGGACAAAGCATTGAACATTGGATTTTGCATTATTGGAGAAGTATGACAACTTTAGAGGCATATCTCTTAACAAAACCATACCAAAAGCCAGAAGTATTAATATTTGAATCAGTACCTAAAGATATTATTCAAGTATGTGAAGAATAAGCACATTTAACTTTGATTGGAACTATGGGGCTTTTGATAAATTGGATAGGGGATTAATTTATCTCTCCACCATTTGTCAACAGCTCTATTTTCTTTTCAAGGTTTCTTTTGGAGAAAATAAATAGAGTCAAAGATTTACATGGGAACAGTTAACTATTCCTATATGGTCGGAGCCAATCAGAACAAGTATACGATTACTCACCCGAAAGGGGAAAAGCAAGAGTAGATTACGGACGCGTTCTATGAACTGAATAGTGTTACCCATACCAACGGCACTCAGCAAACCTTTACGTACGATAAACTAAACCGTATTCAAGACGATAGACAAACCAATTCGCCAAAGAGTTACACTTATGATGATTTGGGGAATATTAACTCTTTTACACAAGGTGGTACTACTTATTCCTATCATTATAATGTAACCAACCACTTGCAACAGGCAATTCTACCAACAGGAACGTTTAACTTCACCTATGATAAACGCGGTAATCGCCT
The DNA here is from genome assembly GCF_016019935.1 of Paenibacillus sp. GSMTC-2017. Taxonomy (GTDB): domain Bacteria; phylum Bacillota; class Bacilli; order Paenibacillales; family Paenibacillaceae; genus Pristimantibacillus. The sequence continues at coordinate 755,569 of NZ_JAECMT010000002.1, read as the reverse complement.
GACGAAAAGTAGTTCAACAGGCAATGTGAATTATGGTTATAATGGATTTAATCAACTTAAAACACTTTCTAAGTCGGGGACAAATGCAAGTTATACGTATTATGGTGATGGTCTACGAGCAACGAAGAAAGTTAATACTGATTTCACTAGATATGTATACTTTAATGGTCGAGTAATCGATGAATTTGATGAAGGCTTTAATCTAAAAGCTCGAAATATTATAGGAAACGAGTTATTATTTCGCCAAGATATGACTAATTATGATAGAGGATATTATTCATATAATGGACATGGCGATGTCATAAAGATAACAGACGTTTATGGAGATACACTAAATAGCTATGACTATGACATCTGGGGTAACGTAATTGCCAAAACAGAAACGATGTCCAATCCTTTCAAGTACTCTGGTGAGATTTATGATGATGAATCTGACTTGATATATTTGAGAGCAAGATATTATGATCCGAGTATAGGGCGGTTTATTACGGAGGATACGTATGAGGGTGAGTTAAACGAACCTCTCAGTTTGAATTTGTATACGTATGTAGGAAATAATCCACTTGGCTATGAAGATCCGACGGGGCATAAGAGAGCTGTACGTCCAGGCTTACTTCCTTCTTCAGATGCCGCAGGTGGAGGATCGATTATAAAAGGTTCTTCCAGTTCTGGTGGTAACAGTGGCTGGTCTCTTTTTGGTAAACGAAAAGAAGGCTCACCTGCAAAGAAGCCTGTTAAAGTGAAAGTTGATCCACATAAAACCGCTCATAACAATTCTGATTCATTGAGTAAAGAGAATTTGAGTCAAAAGCAGAGTAATGCTAAAAGTAAGAGTAATACTTTAGTCAAAGATACTGGATATTTAGCTGAGAATACTAGTAACTTAAGGACATGGGCAAAAAATAATGGTTGGGAGCAAAAATATACTGATGGTGGGGTTGAAATGTGGGGAGTAAAAAATGCCGATGGCACATTTAATTGGAGATTGAAATTAAAGCCGGAGGTAAGTACACGGGATGGATTAGGTGTAGGAAGTAATCAACCCCGTTTTGATGCTAGAATTGACGATAAAGGAACATATATAAACCCCTTTACTGGTCAGAAGGGTGGACGTGATGTTGGTACTCATATTCCATTAGGGAAGTGAAACTATGAAGAGAACCTTGTTAATCGAAATATTGCTAGACCCTATTTCAAGTGATGCAGAAAAAGACGATGCTGTGATTGCGTTAGGAAACAATTTCGAGGATGAAGAAATAATTGATATTTTAATCGAATTGTCAAATAGTATGAAGTTCAATGATATGATTGCCGCAAGCTGTGGAGAATCACTTGGACACATTTGGTTAAGAAAAAAGGAAATCAATTTTGAAAAGCTATCATATCTTGAAGGTATCACTTTAAATGAAGTACTCTCACTGATTAAAGTACAACGGCTAGATTGGTATGAAAAGTTTATCGAACTGTCATCGAACAGTAAATTAAAAGTAGAATAAATTGTTACCCTAGAGAGTCGTTCTCTAGGGTTCTTTTTAGTTCGGCTATTAAGTAACAAATAACACTATTAAGTAACAAATAACCTCATCATACATTGAATAATTAGTAAGTAACTTCGTCTCAAATGTTTCTAATTGGATGTAAATACTTTAATCTTACGACTATTGAACAGATCAAACAAACCAGTTCGCCAAAGAGTTATACCTATGATGATTTGGGGAATATTAACTCTTTTACACAAGGTGGTACTACTTATTCCTATCACTATAATGTAACTAACCACTTGCAACAGGCAGTCCTACCAACAGGAACGTTTAACTTCACCTATGACAAACGCGGTAATCGCCTGACGAAAAGTAGTTCAACAGGCAATGTGAATTATGGTTATAATGGATTTAATCAACTTAAAACACTTTCTAAGTCGGGGACAAATGCAAGTTATACGTATTATGGTGATGGTCTACGAGCAACGAAAAAAGTTAATAACGACATAACTAGATACGTATATGTAAATGGTCAAGTAATCGATGAACTAGATGCCAATGGAAACTCAAAAGCTCGAAATAGAGGGAATGAGTTGCTGTATCGGAAAGATATAGCTACGAATAAAGGAGGCTATTATTCATATAATGGACATGGCGATGTTATCAAGATAACCGACGCCGCTGGCAATACTCTTAACTCCTATGATTATGACATTTGGGGTAATGTCATTTCCAAAACAGAAACGATGTCCAATCCTTTCAAATATTCAGGTGAAATCTATGATGATGAATCTGACTTGATTTATTTGAGGGCAAGATTCTATGATCCGAGTATCGGGCGGTTTATTACAGAAGATACGTATGAGGGTAAGTTGAATGATCCACTTACGCTAAACTTATATACGTATGTTGCAAACAATCCGCTACTATATGTAGATCCTTCTGGGAACACATATGGGAAACCTGGTGTGGGTGGAACTGGACAACCTGGAATGTCTCCTGTTATGCCTGCTGGTGGTATCCCTCCAGCAATTTCTGGTAAACCAGCTCAGGCACCACCGAAAGCTCCAACACCACCGAAACCACCAAAAACCCCAGCCCAGAAACAAGCAGAAGCCAATGCAAACGCCCATAACAACAGTGGGGCTCTAAACCAAGAAACCTTGCTGCGAAGCAGAGTAATGCTAAAGGGAAGGGTGAAGTTATTGGCAATAAGTCTGTTATCGAGACAATGTCATCTAATGCCAATAAATATAAGTCAAATTTAGCTTATGATTGTTCTGAAATAGCAGAAGATTTAGCACAAGCGGCAGGGGGTAAGGGGAAGATTATTACAATTAGATCATCTGAAAAGTATGGGACAATAAAAGTTACTGAGTACGGAAAAACTGAAATTTTTGACTACCATACTGTTTACTCAGATGGTACATATGTTTACGACCTTGTTTTAGCAACCAACCAATTCCTGTCATTGAGTATATGTTGACCATTAATAAGCAGAATGATGGAAACGTGTCTGTAAGTACAGAAATTTTGAGGTAGGTGAGGTAGAATGAAAATAAAAAGTACTTATTTGATGGAAAATGGAGAGGTAGAAAATCCTGAACTAATGGCATATACAATTTCAAAATTAGGTTCATTTGAATGGAATAGAACAACTATGTATAACCCGAATAATATTTATGATCGTCCGGCGGGCTTTTATTTTAGATTCCATGATAAGAACGAAGTATACTCACAATTAGAGACTTGTATTAATTCTTTTCTCGGCAAACTTCAGTGGTGTATTAATGCTAGTAATAACACACGTCATAAAAATTATATAGTTGAACCAATGATAGTTTATGAAGCGAAATTAAGTGATGAGTATTCCATGAGCTATAATTTGGAAAGTATTTTGGGGTGTAGTTACGTTACAGTCTGTGAACAAGCTATAGAAGACAATCCCTTATTGTGCAAACATATTGAAGAGTGGTTTGATGTTAGGAGTAAACGGCCTTATTTTCCTACTAAATAACGCTATACCAATAACACTGAACAGGTCGATATGGTCAGATGCTGCCATGATTGACCTGTTTTTTGTTATCTCCGTTGTCTTGAGTATTTTCAAAATGAATCGTAACAATGTACAATAACATAACGATATATTTGATGAAAGAACTTGGTCGCAAAAAATATTGGAGTACGAGGATGAATTACAGGGGATTTACGGTGGACAACCTAGACAATATTATTGCCAACAATAAAAAAATAGAGTATCAAAGGTAGATGCTGAAGGTAAAAAGACGTGGGAGTATACTGACTCTCGAGGAAATGCAGTCGTAACTAATGAAAATGGTGATACTATTGTTACAGTATTTTCACCAGAATCTGACGGTACTTATATACCAAAACCAAAAAGGTAATGGAGGTTGCTAAATTGGAGTTAGAAACGTTGTTTAAAATCTCTGACTTGCTTGATTGTAAGTATGAAGTCGGTATCTGGTCGGAAGCAAATAATTTCTTACAAAGACAAGAAATTATTAGTGAATTTACACTTGAATTTAACAAGGACGAGGAAATCTATATTGTTTCAATTATGCTTTCAGAGTATAGTTTGAAAAATGTAAAGGATATTTTTTATTCTTTTGTAAGATTTATTGAATATGACTCAACATTTTACATAAAGGAGGATTCCGAGAGAACTACAAAGTATTCCTTTGTGTCAGCAACAAAGGATAGACAAGCTTTTTTGTTTCAAATAACATTTCAGTAAGCTTGAGGACCTTGAAGGGTTAATAAATCCATCAAGGTCTTTTTTAACATTAGCTTAAATAAGAAAATAAAGGTATGGCTGATGGTGGTATCCCTCTAGCAAAATAAGGCGAATGATAGTAAAAATCTACATGGTGAACAACGAGCTCAACAAAGAGGATTTAGTGACGAGCAAATAAACCAATTAAAAGATACCTATTCTCAAAAAGTCTATCAACCTGGTGGTAGGACAGTGTATGCTAAGAAAAATGCCAATTATTACGATGTAGCGATTACTAATAGTACCGGTGAGGTTGTTACTACTATTGCTGGAAATACAAAATCATTAAAAACGTGGTCAGATGTAACAAAAATGCTTAATAATAATGGCGGATATTATTCTCTTCCGCAGGATTGAGGTGAATTAATTGGCTCAGCTGGTCAATCTGGAAAATAACATTACTTTTAAAATTAATCTTTTAAGAAATGAATTTTTAGATATTGTTGATGAAAGAGAAGATTTCGAAAACTGGATACCTTTTGAAATGGTTTTAAAAGTCGGATTAGAGAAGTATGAGTACTTAAATTCCAGAGGCGCAACGTTTAGTTTATTTGAAATAAACAAATTAATATCAGCAGTTGAAAATATAATTAGTGTGAAATTAGGTGCTACGTCGACCGCTTCATTTGAGAGAGTAGATTTTAATTCTTGTGAAGGTTTCTTTGGAGTTTCTCTGTATGATACATTTGAAGAGCAAGAAGTTTATACAGATATATGGATTAATATGGGGGCTATTTCAGATGGCGAGATTTACGGTTATGATAAAGGGTTTAGGTTTGTAATAAGAACTGAATCTCTAAGTGAATTTGTAAATGAGATTAAGGGACAATTAAATGAATTATTAGAAGTAGAGTAGTATTTTAAGACCTTGATGGAATAATATCATTAAGGTCTTTTTTTATGATTCCATTAAAAACTGAACTATGGAAATCTAGTTATTGAAAAAAACAACTTCTCATGTCTCATTCCAATAAATAAACTCCGATGGCTATGATATCTAGAGTAAACTCATTTCCAAAACAGAAACGATGTCTAATTCTTTCAAGAACTCTAGTGAGATTTATGATGATGAATCTGACTTTATGATCCAAGTATTGGGCGGTTTATTACTGAGGATACGTATGAGGTAAGTTGAATGATTCACTTACACTAAACTTATATACGTATGTTGCAAACAATCCGTTACTATATGTAGATCCTTCTGGGAACACATATGGAAAACCTGGTGTAGGTGGACCCGGACAACCTGGAATGCCTCCTGTTATGCCTCCTGGTGGTATCCCACCGACAATTTCGGGTAAACCAGCCCAACAGAAACCAGCTCAGGCACCAGCGAAACCACCAAAAACCCAAGCTCAGAAACAAGCAGAAGCCAATGCGAAGGCCCATAACGACGGTGGGGCTTTGAACCAAGAAAATCTTGCGGTGAAGCAGAATAATGCTAAGGGGACGGGTAATGGTGTTTTCAACAATGGTAGAGCCACTGTTGATGGTATTAAATCAAATCCTACTGCATTTAATCGCAAATCGGCAGACGAAATCGCCCAAATGCTAAGAAATGAAGGATACGACGTTACTGTACAAAGCTCCGATAAATCAAGGTCTGGAGCGATGATTATCAAGATAAATAATACTGGCGGAGATAGGAATATTACTCAAGTTCAAGTATCACCTGGAGGTGGGAGACATGGAGGAAGCCCCTATGTAAAAATTAGTACAAGTGATCAAGGTATTATAAAGGTAGTTAATGGAACTGAAAGTTCATATAAGACAGATGGAAATGAATCAGCATCAATAATCTTCACAGGAGGAAAGTAACTATGGTGTTATTAAATGCCCCCATTGTCCCGTGGAAGGGAATGGGGGGAATAAGCCTTTATAGCCATATCAGCGAATATTATGACATTATTATTAATCTTAATGAGGCTGACGCTCTATTTGGAAAAGCTCGAGTGAGATATGAAATTAAAGATGAAGTTGACTTGTGGTTTAATTTATTCAATGGTAAATTGTATAAAATTACTGCACTGAAGAATTATAATGGAAAGTTATTTGATAAAATTCATATTGGCATGCCTATAGAAGAGGTTTTGGAAATAGAACCAAGCTTTGAATACGAGGATTTTGAAGAAGTATATGTTAGTCCAAAAGGGATTTATATTGAGACTGACCCTGTCGAGCACACCGTATTATGGATTTCGGTGTTCATTAAAGAGATTGACAATGAAGACTTTGATGAAGGGAAGTGGTGATATGCTTTCACCTTAGGGGTTACCAGTGCTGAATAAACCAATTTTTCATTCAATTAATAACATCTAACTCATATAATACTTGTATTTAGATTTCGTTTTTTTGTTTTTCGCACATCAAGGACCTTATTTTTATAACCGAAATAGCGATATTCAGTTGCATTGAACATGTTAATTATGATCAGATACACCATAATTAACATGTTTTTTATTTTCATCCACAGATCATTCCTGTCCCCTATTAAATTTAATGCCTCGAATCGATAGCATCAAACTTCTCTTTCCTTTCTTCTATAATTTATTTCTTTCTTCTGTTCAAATAACTTAAACAATCGATTATCGCTATGATATGTGGAATAGGCTGAATCAGTAGACTATTTTGGGTAAGGCGTGTACGTTTAGCTATGACGCATTTGACCGACTAAGCAAAGTAATCTATCCAGGTGACATAGAGCAACCATTGTTATTGAGTTTTTTCTCTTTATAGCTAACCTTCAATAATTCCGACTCCTCGTCAATATTAATATTGACATCATGTCAATATTATCATATAGTGAATTTATGAAAGCGTGTAGCAAACCAAAAAATAGGTGAGGGTGAGGGTTTATTATGGCAACTGCGAAATCATTAACCGCGTTTAATCTTTTGGGCTGGATCGAGGAAAACAAGGAGCAACTTAAGCCTCCGGTTAACAACAAAGTGATATGGGAAGATTCCGAATTTATCGCAATGGTACTTGGCGGTCCGAACAGACGCAGAGACTTTCACATCGATCCTTCTGATGAGTTCTTCTATCAAGTTAAAGGTTCTTGTTATGTAGAATGTATTACGGAAACAGGCGAACGCAAAGTGGTAACGGTTAATGAAGGCGAAGTATTTATGTTGCCAGCAATGGTACCGCATTCACCTCACCGTGTAGCAGATACATTCGGCATCGTTATCGAGCGAAAACGCGATCTTGGCGAGTTAGAAGATTTCGTATGGTTCTGCGAGAGCTGTAACAGTGAGATGCACCGAGTAAGTGTTCAGCTAGTTGATATAGAAACCCAAGTAAAAGCAGCCATCCATAGCTTCAATTCCAATCCAGAAATTCGTACATGCAAATCTTGCGGACACCAGATGTCTGAAGAAGTTAATGAATGGAAACCAGAATAAGAAGGTGAGCAGCATGGAAAATCAAGTGACGACAACACCGGAACAAAATTTAGAAAGACTAGGCATAACGCTTGGACCTGCACGTCCTTTAGTAGGTAACTACGTAACGTGTGTGAGGGTTGGCAATTTGCTCTTCACTGCTGGGCAAGGTGTAGATGAATACCATGGTAAGTTAGGTCGTGACCTGACAGTTGAAGAAGGGTACTTAGCTTCAAGGCAGTCGATGATCAATTTATTAAAAGTAGTTAAGCAGGAGCTTGGTGAACTTAGCAAGGTGAAGCGTGTGGTGAAGATTCTAGGTTTCGTGAACAGCACGGAAGACTTTATACAGCAACCTAAAGTAATGAACGGAGCTTCTGATTTGCTAGTGGAAGTGTTTGGAGAAAAGGGTAAACATGGACGTTCAGCGGTTGGTATGGCTCAGTTGCCGAATGGCACTGCGATTGAAATTGAAATGACTCTCGAAATTGAAGAGTAGGAGGTGCTGTACGTGAATCATGGAACTATAGCGAATCCTGCTGTAAAGGACGCGAAGTTATTTATCGGCGGAGAGTTCGTCGATTCCATCTCGGGGAACACTTTCGATACGATTAATCCTGCAACGAACAAGAAGCTGGCAACAGTAGCATTGGCGAATGAAGCGGATACCGTAAGAGCGATTGAGGTTGCACAGCGTACGTTTGAAAGCGGCGTGTGGAGTACGATGACGGTTGAAAAAAGAGCCGAAATTTTGTGCCGCATGTCTGATATGATTATGGAGCGTCGTGAGGAAATTGCTATACTCGAAACGCTTGATGTAGGAAAGCCAATCAAAGAAAGCCTTGGTTTCGATATTCCAAGAGCAGCGTCAAATATGCGTTTCTTCGCTGAGATGGCCCTTTATCATCATGCTGAAAGTTATGAGAAACAAGGCATGATGTCTTATACAAAATATGCGCCAGCAGGTGTGACAAGCATCATTATTCCTTGGAATTTGCCATTTATGCAAATGACGTGGAAGGTGTCAGCAGCTCTTGCGGCGGGAAATACCGTTGTAGTTAAACCAGCTTCGTATACACCGCTAAGCGCATTTGTATTAGGTGAAATTGCCAATGATGCCGGATTACCACCAGGTGTGCTTAACATTATTGCTGGAGCTGGCAGTACAGTAGGTACAATTATGGCTACTCATCCGAATGTTCGACGTATTTCCTTCGTAGGTGAATCGGGTACTGGAAAAACAGTTATGCGTAATGCAGCAGAATCACTCATTCCAGTTTCACTTGAGCTTGGCGGCAAGTCAGCTAACATCGTGTTTGAAGATGCTGATTTGGATGAAGTCGTTAAAGGTTCGATCGATGCAATTTATCGCAATCAAGGACAAATTTGTTTAGCTGGATCGCGCATGTTGCTTCATGAAAGCGTATACGATAAGTTCCTTGAGAAGTTTATTGCAGCGGTGAATGAGATCAAAGTTGGTATGCCGATGGAAGAAAGCACAGATATGGGTGCTCTTGTGTCGAAATCACATCTAGAATCCGTTCATGAATATGTGGAGATCGGACTTGCCGAAGGTGCTAAGCTCGGTTGCGGCGGTTCAAGAGTTCTTGACCTTGGAGAAGGCAACTTCTACAAACCAACTGTCCTTTACGATGTAGACAATGGGATGCGTGTTGCACAAGAAGAGATCTTTGGGCCTGTACTAGTCGTTATTCCGTTCAAAACAGAGGAAGAAGCGATACGTATCGCTAACGATTCGATTTACGGATTAGCAGGCGTCGTTTGGACAAATGATCTTCGCCGTGCACACCGAGTAGCTGCTGCGGTTAATTCAGGACTATTTTGGATTAATTGCTGGTATTTCCGTGATTTGAGGACACCTTTCGGTGGTTCTAAGGCAAGTGGGATTGGCCGTGAAGGCGGTCGACACAGCTTTGATTTCTACACAGAAGCAAAATCGATTACGATGAAGTTATAAATGAAGATGGTGACGAATTCGTCACCATCCGCTTTACTTTTAGGAGAAAAGAGAGGTCGATACTATGAAGCCAAACATCGAGACGCTAGCGAATGAATTAATGGAAGCGGAAACGACCAAAGTCGCTATCGCACCTTTTACAGAACGATATTCAGAGATGACTGTTACAGATGCTTATAATGTACAATTGCAAGTCGTCAAAGTGAAGAAGGCGGCAGGCAAAACAATAATCGGCAAAAAAGTTGGTTTAACTAGTAAAGCGATGCAAACGATGCTAAATGTCAATGAACCAGATTACGGACATTTGCTTGATGATATGGAAGTTGCTGATGGTGGTGTAGTAAAGGTAAGTGAGATGGTTGCACCACGTATTGAAGCGGAAATCGGATTTATTCTTGATCGTGATCTGAGCGGCCCAGATGTTACTTTCCTAGATGTACTTATGGCTACCAAATATATCGTTCCTACATTAGAAATTATAGATAGTAGAATTGCAGATTGGAAAATTAAGCTGATCGATACGGTAGCTGATAATGGTTCTTCGGCTAAAGTCGTTGTAAGTGGTCAGAAAACGCCGATTGACAACATTGATCTTCGTGATCTTAGTATGATCCTTTCCAAAAATGGCGAGCAGCTTGCAACGGGTGCGGGTGCAGCAGCATTAGGACATCCAGCTTATGCAATTGCATGGCTTGCGAATAAACTTAGTGAATTCGGAATTTCGCTTAAAGCTGGAGAAATTATTTTGCCAGGTGCATTGTCAGGGGCAGTAGCTGTACAAGCGGGCGATCACATCGAAGCACGATTCGGCTCAATCGGATCGGTATCCGTTTCATTTCAGTAGGAGGGTAATGACGATGGGGAAAATAAAAGCAGCCATAATTGGTTCTGGCAACATCGGAACTGATCTAATGTATAAGCTTGAAAGAAGTGACTGGCTAGAGATGACTGCGCTTGTGGGTATTGATCCGAACTCTGAAGGTTTGGAGCGGGCGAAGCAACGTGGTTATGCAACCTTTTCGAATGGGATTCAAGCGTTTGCAGACAATCCTGATATAGCGGATATCGTATTTGATGCAACTTCTGCAAAAGCGCATGTGAAACATAATGAAGTGTTGCAAGGGCTTGGTAAGCTCGTCATCGATTTGACGCCTGCGGCAGTTGGACCATTCCTATCGCCTGTTGTTAATTTGGGTAAACATCTTGATGCAACAAATGTGAACATGATTACGTGCGGCGGACAAGCAACGATTCCTATCATACATGCTATTAATGAAGCTGCTGATGTGGAATATGCGGAAATTGTTGCGACGATTTCTAGCAAAAGCGCTGGACCTGGCACACGCGCCAACATCGATGAGTTTACAATTACGACTCGCCGTGGCATTGAAGAGGTTGGTGGAGCAGATCGTGGTAAAGCACTAATCGTCCTTAATCCAGCAGAGCCACCTTTTATGATGCGCGATACTGTTTATTGCGAAGTAAGAAATATGGATCAATCTGCTATTAGCAAAGCGATCTACGAGATGGTTGATAGAGTGAAAGAATATGTGCCGGGTTATCGACTGAAGCAAGAACCTATTTTTGACGAGAACCGTGTAACGGTATTTCTAGAAGTGGAAGGTGCAGGTGATTACTTCGCTCCTTACGCTGGAAACTTGGATATTATGACTGCGGCAGCTGTTCGTGTTGCGGAAGACTATGCTAAAAACCGTCTATCGGTTAATGACAACGTTACTAAGAGCGAGGTGTAATCGGATGATTCGGAAAAGTAATAAGCCAGTGCAAATTACGGAAGTTTCTTTGCGGGACGGCAGTCATGCGGTTGCGCATCAATTCACAGAAGCTCAGGTTCGTGACGTTGTTCGTGCGCTTGATAATGCTGGTGTGCACAATATTGAAGTGAGTCATGGAGACGGACTCGGTGGATCAACACTGCAATATGGACGTTCACTCGTCGATGAGATGAAACTTATTGAAGCGGCTGTTGATGAGAGTAAGCGATCAAAAATCGCTGTTTTGCTTTTGCCAGGTATCGGAACTGTGCATGAACTAAAGCAAGCTCGTTCACTAGGTGCAAGTCTAGTTCGTGTTGCAACTCACGTGACGGAGGCAGATGTATCTGCACAACATCTTTATATGGCTAGAGAGCTTGGAATGGAAGCTTTAGGTTTTTTAATGATGTCTCATACTGCTTCTGTAGAAAAGCTTGTTGAGCAAGCTAAATTAATGGAGAGTTATGGTGCTGAAGCTGTGTACGTAACGGATTCTGCAGGTGCCATGTTGCCTCATCAAGTTCGTGAACGGATTGAAGCATTAAGAGAATCGCTTTCGATTGAAATTGGTTTCCATGCGCATAACAATCTGTCACTCGCTGTTGCAAATACGTTAGTTGCGATCGAAGAAGGCGCAACACGCATTGACGGCAGCGTTCGTTGTTTGGGTGCAGGAGCAGGCAATACACAAACGGAGGTTCTTGTCGCTGTACTTGATCGTTTAGGTCTTAAAATCGGAATCGATTTATATAAAATGATGGATTTGGCGGAGCATGTTGTTGGCCCTCTCCTTCAACGTCCACAAGAAATTGTAACAGGAAGCCTCGTTATGGGTTATGCTGGAGTGTATTCAAGTTTCCTTCTTCATGCATCGCGCGCAGGCAAAAAATTCGGAATCGACTCTCGCGATATTTTGATCGAGCTTGGGCGCAGAGGTATTATCGGTGGACAAGAAGATATGATCATTGACGTAGCGGCAGAACTAGCAGACAGAAGAAAAAGCGGGGTGCAGTAAACGATGGAAATGACACGTGAAATAGAAAACGAGATCGTTACTTATTTGTTCGAAGCAGAACGTGATCGTAGAGAAGTTGTTAAAGTTTCGGATAAATATCCGGGGTTGACGATAGAAAAGGCATATGATTTGCAAGAGGAGTTACTGAGGCGCAAAATTGCGACAGGCACACGTTCTATCGGTTATAAGCTTGGTCTTACGAGCAAAGCTAAACAGCAAATGATGGGTGTTTTTGAAGCTATCTATGGAGAACTGACGAGCGATATGCTTGCTCTAGAGTGGGAGCAACTAGACTTTAACAAGTTGATCCATCCGAAGGCTGAGCCGGAAATTGCTTTTTTTATGGGTGAGGATTTGAAAGGTACAAACATTACAGGTGAAGACGTTTTGCGTGCTACGCAATATGTAGCTGCTGCGATTGAAATAATTGATAGCCGCTATTTAGATTTCAAATTTACACTACCAGACGTAGTTGCGGACAACTGCTCGTCGGCTAAATTTATGATTGGCAGCAAAATGGTACCCGTTCGTGATGTAAACTTACCTGAAGTTGGCATCGTATTTACGAAAAACAACGAAGTTGTAGCAACTGGCGCAGGTGCTGCTGTTCTTGGTGATCCAGCTGTTTCGGTCGCTTGGGCAGTTAATAAGCTTGGCGAGCGCGGACTCGGACTACGTAAAGGTGATGTTATCCTAAGCGGTGCGATTACAGAAGCATTCGCATTCGGTCCAGGAGATACGATTGCAGCACAATTTACTGGACTAGGGAATGTTTCTTTTAGCTGTAAATAGTGGATGATGTCGTTAATACAATGAACTTAAAGTATTAAAACCAAAAGTGCTGACATAGAAGGTCGTTACCTTCTGTATCAGCACTTTTTTTGAAAAATATGCTATGTTCATTGGACAACATAATTAAGTGTAGTTAAACATATCTTCCTTCATGTATTATGATTCTATAAAAAGGGAAGGGACTCATCTGCCTATGGTATTATCGAGGTCTCAGCAATTAGCCCAAGAGTATATAAAAAATTACGCAAGAAGCCACAAAAATGAGGCGGAGCAAACAATTAGGGAAATCCTTCAAATGTCCAGCATCGAGCTGAAGATATTTGAAGATCAGCATTTTCAGGTGGTGAACGTGACGTTTGGGAAAATAAAATGTTTGGCGGAGCGTACCAAATAAATGGCTCAACCAATAGCGAACGGCCCAAGTATATGGAGCGATAGAGGAACCTACAACGAGGTTCTGCAACAATTAAAATTACTCTGGCATGTTTTAGTGAGATATGGAAAGCCGATGGAATAGTGTGCAATTTTTTTGTGAAGATGGAGTAAGTGAATTCAAACTTGCCCCTAATAAACGGATCAATAGAGGCGATATGGCAGTACATATCAGCCGGATTAAGGAGATACGATAGTTGAGTATAAATCAAAAAGCAATTCAGTTTCTTGAAAACAATGAATATGATGAAGCGTTAAAACTTTTTCAAAAAGCTGTAGAGCAGTCTCGAACGATACAATCGCTAAATAACCTTGCCTGGATTTATTACCATGAGGAGTCCGACAAGGAAGCAGCCTTGAAATTAATAAAAGAGGCAATCGAATTAAATCCAATATCTCATTTCCCTTATAACTTATTAGGTGAGATTTATATTGAAATGGAAATGTGGCAACTTGCTTTTGATGTTCTACACCAATCGATACTCATTCATCCATCAAATGAAGCTTATCATAACCTAGCCGTAGCGAACTATCATTTAGGACATTTAGAAGAGGCTTCACACTATTATCTTCTTTGTTCGAATAAATCTGATCATTCCTTGTACAGCCATGTTAAATGTTTGATCGAACTTGGAAGAAATGAGGAAGCTAAAAATAAACTAAGCACTTTCTCTGAAGAAGAAGACGAGTTTGTCGGTACTGTTGAAATAGCAGAATTATATGTGGAATTAGGTTGCTTTGAGCAATCGGTTCAATGGTTTGAAAAAGGGTGGAAACAATATTGGAAGACACCTGATTGGGTAAGTCGTTACGTGTATGCTTTATTAAAAATAAATGACCCAAATTGTGCTCGTCATATTATTAATGAAGTAATTCAACAAAAAGTTGAGCAAATTAGCGAAGCTAGAGCAGAGATATGCGACGATGATTGGACTGAAAGAGAAAAAGCAGAGTACATTCAGCAATTACTTGATGAAAAAAGTGAATATGAGAATATGTATGAGCACATTTCATTTGGCTATATCCCATTAATGAAGTTTAGTACTTCAATGAGTTCAAGTTGTTACTTATTCGGATGTAAACGTCACAATCACCCTGAGTACCCCAATTAGGATCCACCTTAGATTAATAAAACAGCGACAGTCAGGACTTTATTTACTCGTCCATAGCTGCCGCTGTTTTTCTGTATTTACATATCTATACTTGTTTAATAGCTGCTGTATTTAAGTTAAGGTGATTACGCCACTACCCCGCGTTGTGTATCAAAAGCTTCATATTGTTTTTCCACAATGATGTTCTTAAGAATCTGTACAGTCTTCCAAACATCCTCATATGTTGTGTAAAGTGCAACCGGTGCTAAACGAACGACATTTGGTGCGCGGTAATCAGGTATAATATGATTTTGTTTAAGTGCTTTACATATCCGAATGGCCTCATCATGCTCTAGGCTGACATGGCCACATCGACGCTCATCCTCGAGTGGATTAGCAACAGAGAATCCAAGACCTTGCAATTCATGATCGATCAACTGGATCATGTATTTCGTAATCTGTAACGACTTTTTGCGAATAGCTTCAATAGAAGTCAGTTCAAAAATTTCTAATGCTCCGATCAATGGCGCTATGCTGAAAATATGTGGTGTTCCAATTTGGTAAGCACCAGCAGTATATTCAACAGTTAATGTGTGATCCATGTCAAACTGTTTGCTTTTGTTCGAGCTGTACCAGCCAGTTAATCCGGGTGTGCGCCCGAAGTGCTTTTTGTTTACATATAAGGAAGCGACACTTCCTGGTCCACCATTTAAATATTTGTAATTACACCATAGTGCAAAGTCTACATCCCATTCGCTGAAATAATGAGGAATTGAACCTACCGAATGACAACCGTCAAACCCAATAAGAATGCCACGGTCATGAGCTTCAGCCGTTAAACGTTTAATATCGAGTAGCTGACCACTGCGATAGAGCACAGTAGGTAGAAGAATTAATGCAATCTCATCTGACATTGCGGCAATAATATCATCTTCTTCAATTAAACGGCCATTACGGCTAGTTACACGGACAAGGTTTGTTTCTGGATCGAAACCTTTCAGTCGTAATTGACTTTGAAGTGCGTAAATATCGGTAGGAAAATCTAGTTCGGTAGCCATAATTTTGGTGCGTTTGCCTTCTGGTTGATAGAAGGTCGCGACGAGTTGATGAATATTAGTTGATGTGGAGCCAGTAATACTTACTTCGCCAGGTTCTGCTCCGACGAGTACTCTCATCTTCTCGGAGAGTGCTTCTGGCAAGAAAAACCATGGTCGTTCGCCTTGTGTCCAGCCTTCTATTGTTTGTGTTTTCCACGATTCAATGATTTCGAGCATCGTACGTTCTGCACGTTTGGACATTAGTCCAAGTGAATTTCCATCTAAATAAGTCATACCTTCGGGTAAAATGAACTCTTCGCGCAAGTGTGCCAATTCATCCATCTGATCTAACTGTTTGGCATAGTCTAACGTGTAATCTTCCGTAATCGCTTTCAATTATGTCACCTCTTCTTAATGAAAAGTCTACTATTGTGTAATTAACTATATAATAATTATGACATGGTGTCAATATTATCAAAAGCGTGTATAATCAAGACACGTAAATAGACGAGTTGTCTTTTAAATATGCTGACCATTTCATTTCAATTCACATATATGACGTATAATAAAACATTTTAGTCACATTACATAATTTATATGTTGCATATATTTATATAGTATGTCATAAATAATATATGAGATGTACTATATCAATCTGAATAACAACAGGGGGTCATGGTGATTATGGTTGGAGTAGGGATTAGCGGCACAGGAAGAATCGGAAGACTAGTTATTCGGAGAGCTTTTTCCAAAAATGTAGATAACATTCAAATTAAAGTGGTGAACTCCACCTATCCTGTTGAAACAATTGCACATTTATTGAAATATGACACGATACATGGAATCTGGGATGCGGAAGTGGCCGTACAAGATGGAAATTTAATCATAAACGGCAATAAAATTCACTATGTGATGGAAAGAGATCCAGCTCGCCTTCCTTGGAAGGAACATGGCGTAACGATAGCAATTGATGCGACGGGTAAGTTTAATGATCGTGAAGGCGCTTCCAAACATATTGCAGCTGGGGCAGAACATGTCATTCTTACAGCACCAGGTAAACAAGTGGATTTAACAGTTGTGATGGGTGTAAACGATCAAAATTATGATCCAGCTCGTCATCGCATTTTATCAGCAGCATCATGTACAACAAATTGTGTAGCTCCTGTGCTAGATGTACTTGATCGTAACTTTGGTGTTAAACAAGGTTGGATGACAACAGTGCATGCGTACACTAGCGATCAGAATCATATGGACAATCCACACAAAGATCTAAGGCGGGCACGCGGATGTGCGCAGTCGATCATCCCAACTTCAACCGGGGTTGGAAAAGCACTCACCGACGTTCTTCCGCATCTTGCACCGTTAGTTCAAGGCATATCGCTCAGAGTACCTACGCCGGATGTATCGTTAGTAGATTTGACGGTTCATTTAAAAAATCGAACTACAACTGAAGAAGTAAAACAAGCTTTTACTAACGCATCTTCCACGTACATGAAATCATATATGGATGTAGTCGATGCTCCTCTTGTTTCATCTGATTATATTGGAAATTCGCATTCAGCAATTATAGATGCTCCTTCTCTTATGGTAAGTGGAGATCAATTGAAAGTGCTCGCTTGGTATGACAATGAGTGGGGCTATTCTTGTAGAGTAATGGATTTGGCACAATTGGTGGGCAAGTCTATAACTTCCGGGGGTGTGAGAGAATGCGAAATAGCAGCAAGGTAAATTTAGGCGTTATTTTATGCAAAAATTGCGGCACGGTTATTGACACCTTGGATACAGAGAAGGTGATGCACTACTACTTGAATTGCGGTCATGAACATTGCAAGGACATTGCGAATAATCAGGGGGAACCAGAAGATGACACAGAGTAGAGTTATGCACTTTAAAGATGGAAATTCCGAAATGAAGCAATTGCTTGGTGGAAAAGGTGCTAATCTTGCTGAAATGACGAATGCTGGGCTTCCGGTTCCGCCTGGTTTTACAATTACGACGGAAGCTTGTAGAGAATATTATGCTAGTGGGAAAGTGTTGCCTAATGGACTGTTAACAGAAGTCCGAACTGCATTAACTCAAGTAGAAGAAACAAAAGGTCAAACATTTGGTGGTAGTGTTAACCCTCTGCTGGTATCGGTTCGCTCGGGTTCTGTTAATTCGATGCCTGGAATGATGGATACGATTCTCAATCTTGGACTTAATGATGTTACAGTCGAGGCGCTTGCATCGCAAACAGGAAATCCGCGTTTTGCTTATGATTGTTATAGAAGATTGATCCAAATGTTTGGGAACGTTGTCTTTGATATAGAAGGGTTATATTTCGAAAAGCTGCTCCATGCAACGAAGAGGAACTTATTAATTGAAGAAGATAAGGACTTGCCCGTTCAAGCATGGAAAGAGTTGATTGTAGAATATAAAGAGCTAATTGAACGGAAAGCAAAACAGCCTTTTCCTCAGGATGTAAATAAACAACTTGAACTAGCAGTAGAAGCTGTGTTTCGTTCGTGGAATAACCATCGAGCAGTTGTTTATCGCAAAGCATACAATATTCCTGACCATCAAGGAACGGCGGTTAACATTCAATCGATGGTATTTGGCAATATGGGCGATGACTGTGGTACGGGTGTTTTATTCACACGTAATCCATCGACAGGTGAGAAGGTCTTATACGGAGAGTACTTAATAAATGCACAAGGTGAGGACGTCGTTGCAGGCGTTCGTACACCATTGCCAATTGCTCAGTTAAAGCAGGAAATGCCAGAAATATATGTGCAACTAGCTGAAACGGCGGCAAGACTTGAAGCTCATTACAGAGATATGCAAGATATCGAGTTTACTGTTGAAAAGGGAACGTTGTTCATTTTGCAAACGCGAAATGGTAAGCGAACAGCGCAAGCGGCAGTTACACTTGCCGTTAATTTTGCAAAAGAAGGTATTTTGACAAGAGAGGAGGCACTTTCACGGATCGAAGTTGAACATTTGGATAAACTTCTGCATCGGGCAATTGACGAGGATGCTGAACTAGATGTTCTTGCAGTTGGATTGCCAGCGTCGCCTGGTGCAGCAACGGGACAAGTTGTTTTCGATGCGGATAAAGCGGAAGAATGGGCTCGTGAAGGTAAAAAGGTTGTCCTTGTCAGCATGGAAACGAGTCCAGAAGATATACATGGCGTTATTGCTGCAGAAGGTGTATTAACGAGTCGTGGAGGAATGACAAGCCATGCGGCTGTCGTCGCACGTGGCATGGGCAAACCTTGTGTCTGCGGCTGTGAAGAAGTACGCATTGATAAGGAATCGGCACTGTTCATAGCTGGATCAGTTACTGTAAACGAAGGTGATTGGATCACACTTGATGGATCAACTGGTCGTGTCATTTTGGGTGGAGTAACACTGAAAGAACCACAAATTACCGTTGAACTAGAAGAACTGCTTGAATGGGCGGATGACATTAGAGATTTGGCTGTTCGAACGAATGCGGATACACCGGAAGATGCTTCGAAAGCTAGAGCATTTGGTGCAGAGGGAATCGGCTTGTGTCGGACGGAGCATATGTTTATGTCAGCGGATCGACTGCCTGTCGTACAAGCGATGATATTAGCAGATACGAAGGATGAGCGTGAACAAGCGCTTGATCAATTGTTGCCAATGCAGCAAAGCGACTTTGAAGGTATTTTCACAGCAATGGATGGATTCCCGGTTACGATCAGACTACTAGACCCGCCGTTACATGAGTTTTTGCCACATTTGGAAGAACTGATTGTGAAGCAACAAACGATGATCCATGCTGGAAATACTGGGGTGAATGCAAAAGAGAGACAAGAATTAGATACCCTCATTCGTAAGGTGCGTAATCTTCATGAGATGAACCCGATGCTCGGGCAACGGGGCTGTCGCCTCGGTATTCTTTTCCCAGAGATTTATGAAATGCAAGCGCTTGCTATTTTCCGTGCCGTCGTGAACTGTAAGAACAATGGAGTAGTTGTTATTCCAGAAGTTATGATACCGCTTGTTGGACATGCCAATGAGCTAAAAGTGATGCGTGAGCTTGTTGAACGTGCTGCTGATACAGTGTTTGGAGCAAGTAAGGATGACTACCCTTATAAAATCGGAACGATGATTGAAGTGCCAAGAG
This sequence comes from Paenibacillus sp. GSMTC-2017, assembly GCF_016019935.1. GTDB lineage: Bacteria > Bacillota > Bacilli > Paenibacillales > Paenibacillaceae > Pristimantibacillus. The sequence goes on along the minus strand of NZ_JAECMT010000002.1, from coordinate 735,659 downwards.
CGGCACTAACCGCAAATAAAATAGCAGAGCACGCAGATTTCTTCTCGTTTGGCACAAATGATTTAACTCAAATGACATTTGGTTATAGCCGTGATGATGCTGAGGGGAAATTCCTTAGTCACTACGTGGACCATGAGCTGTTGCCGAACAATCCGTTCCAGGTGCTTGATACTGAAGGTGTTGGACTATTGGTTGAATGGGCTGTAGAGAAAGGCAGAGCTACGAAGCCAGCTTTAAAAACAGGTATTTGTGGCGAGCACGGCGGTGATAAGGAGTCAATCTTCTTCTGTCACAAAACAGGATTGGATTATGTTAGCTGCTCCCCTTACAGAGTACCTCTAGCAAGAATTGCTGCCGCGCAAGCGAAAGTAAAACTTGGAGGACGCTAATGCTAACAAAGCAACAATATTTAGTCATTTGTTCAGATTCGATTGGAGAGACGGCAGAAGCTGTTGCGCAAGCGACTATCCGTCAATTTAATTCCCGTGATGTAATCGTGAAGCGTTATAGCAACATTCGTACGGAAGAGGAAGTTCAATCTATCGTGAAGGAAACGGCAGCTTTGGGTGGTTTGGTCGCATACACTTTAGTTCAACCTGAACTCAGAGAAGCGATGAAGAATGAATCAATGCGAATGGGCATTCGGGCAGTAGATATTATGGGACCGATGATGCAAGCTTTCGTGGATACGTATGGATATGCACCTAAGCGGCAGCCAGGTTTGCTCCATGAAATGAATGAAGACTATTTCCGTAGAATTGAAGCAATCGAGTTTGCCGTAAAATTTGACGATGGACGAGATCCACGTGGCATGCTGCAAGCTCAAGTTGTGCTGATTGGGGTATCCCGAACATCCAAAACGCCTCTTAGCATTTATCTCGCACACAAGGGAATCAAGACGGCAAACCTACCAATCATACCTGAGGTCAAGTTGCCTAGTGAGCTGTTCAAAATAAAGAGCGGACGCATATTCGGTCTAACGATGGATGCAGAGCATATTCTAAACATTCGTACGGAACGTTTGAAAGTGCTAGGTCTACCGGAGGGATCTCAATATGCGACGTTCCAACGGATTATTGATGAATTAGAGTACGGTCAATCATTAATGAAGCAACTCGGTTGTACAGTCATTAATGTGACGAATAAGGCGATTGAAGAAACGGCTGGCATTATTATTGATCATTTGTAGGGATAGAGTAATTAAGCTAAAGGTAGTTGAGATTCTTGAATAAAAGTGGCTCTCGCTGGCATTCAGCGAGGGTCATTTTTTGTGCGTCTAGCATGGCGTACTCTTTTGCTCCTTTGTTGAATAATCGCGGCTAATGTCAATATTCTAAGGCTCTTATCGACTATTATCGAATAGTTTTTATAGTAAAAAATAAAACTCCAAATCTAGTAATAACACTGGTGTAATTTAGTTGACTTCTCATAATCTGTATGTTGAAATTGCTATATGTCCATAGGGTAAATTTGGATAATTTTACATTTGGAGAGGGGAATCAAGTTTATGTTTAAAGGTTTAAGAAAAAAAGTAATAAGTAGTTTTCTCATCATGACAGTAGTTGGATCTACTGTTCTAAGTGCATTCGCTTCAGCAAATGAAGGGGAAAACTATGAAACAAAAGCAGTTAATAGTTTACCACTCGAAAGTCAAAAAGGAATATTGTCAACACCGTTATCCTCAGACCAAGATGTTGTTAATTATTTGACAGCAAACAAAACTAAGTTAGGTTTCTCTGGTCCAAAAGAAGAGTTACAATTGCAAGCTAAAACGAGTGATAGTTTTGGAGGTTCACATTATCTTTACCAACTTCAACATAACAATATACCCGTCTACGGGAAGTATATTAGGGTTCATCTAGACAAAACAAAACGAATTAATGAAATTCGTAATGAGGTAGCTTCAAACCTTCTCCCATCATTACCGCAATCGACTACACCGAAGTTGACTAAAGCTGAAGCAATAGAGCAACTTAAAGCTGCGGTAGAAAGTGAACTTGGAGAAGCAATACCAGACGATCAGTCCTTCGGTGAACTACCAGCCGCATCGAATACGGCATCATTAATCATTTATCCATTTGAAGGAAATACGTACTTAGCTTATGAAGTAGAGCTCAACTTTCTAACTCCTGCACCTGGGAAATGGATAGCCTACGTAGATGCTCTTAATGGTAAAGTGATAGACAAATATAATAGTATTCATCAGGCTGAATCTCCTGCCGAGGTTATTGGCAAAGGTAAAGGTAGAGATGACGCAGGTAATGAGATCGATTTAGATCGTCCATTAAATCTTGTTATTGAAGACTTTGATAATGAGGATGTTACGGATAACGTATATATACTATCTGATGTATCGAGAGAAATGTATGACAGCAATGCCAATAAAGGTTTCATAAATACCTATAATTATATTGGTCCGACGGAGACTGACTTTAGTCTCATTAAAGTAACGGCTCCATTTATTAATAAAGTCGACCATAACGCTGTTAATGCACACTATTATACAGGTCTTGTCTATGAGTACTTCAAAAATACTCATAATCGCAATAGCATTGATGATAAAGGTATGAATATGGCATCTGTCGTAAATTACTCACCTGATGGCGAACCTTTTGATAATGCATTTTGGTACAATTACACGATGTATTATGGAAACGGAACATGTTTTTCTTGCGCGTTAGACGTTATTGCCCATGAGGTTACGCATGGTGTAACGGATTTTTCATCCGATTTAGAGTACCGTAACCAATCAGGTGCGTTAAATGAATCATTTTCTGATATATTCGGTAATTTAATTGAAATGGAAGTTGAAGGAAATGAAAACTGGACAATAGGTGAAGACTCAGGATTATTACTTAGAAGTATGAGCGATCCTAACATTTATGGTGATCCTGCTACGATAAATCAATATTTATATTTTCCTCGTTCTTATGATCAAGGAGGAGTTCATTTCAATAGTGGTATTCAAAATAAAGCCGCTTATTTGATAGCAACAAAAATTGATAGTTTAGATCTGGATGGAAAAGCTATCTTGGGTCAGCTTAGTTACGATGTTCTTGTAAATCGCTTAACACCTATTTCTGGCTTTGAAGATTCAAGAGATGCATTTGTTTCAGCAGCTGAAGCATATGTAGCTAACAATAATGAGGATGCAGGTATAATTGAAGCAGTAAAAGAAGCTTGGGCTGAAGTCGGTTTGCCTTATGAACAAAACTATGACATTACTTCGGTTTCGCTCGCAGTTCCGGGTGCAGGAGAAGCATGGATTGAGAATAACTCCTTTCATGTGTTCATTAATGTACCACAAGGGACACCAGTATCTCAGATTAACCCAGTAATAACGGTTGCTCCAGGCGCTACACTTACAGCAATCGATACCGATTTTAGTGATTCATTAGGGAAATATGAAGTTAGTGCTCAAGGGACTAAAGTTAAATGGAACGTAATAGTCGCCTATGGTGTCCCTGTTGTGAGTTATGAATCAACTCCTTTTGTTGAAAAAAACAACAACAGTGGCGAATTACATGGAGTAATAACGATTAAATACAATGCCCCTGGTGATAAGTTTAACTTTACGGATATTGGTGAAGATTTTATTGTTACCAATAAGGTTGTAGTCTCCCCGATTCCTAAAGGTTTGACTGCATTAGCTACCGTGACGGGGACAAATGAGATTCAACTCATTATTACTGGAAATGCAGAAGAGCATACCAATCGTGAAGACATTGACAACCTTTCAATTAGATTTATGGACTATGCTTTCACAAATGCATATGAATATCAAATAAAAGATTACCATAAAGATGGTTTCACAATCGATTTCAAAAGTGATCTGGAAATTGTAACAAACACGGATACAACGACTACATTGGAGTGGGAAGCTGCAAGTAATGCTAGTGCTATTAAACTTTTACAATCCTCTGATGAAGGGGTAACTTGGATAGATGCAATAACAGCCGAAACGATTGTACCAAGTAGTACTGAAGCAACAGTAACTGGTTTAACAACATCTGGGCAATATCAATTCAAGCTTGTAATTACAGGCGGTGAAGATGACGGTGACACAATTATCGTATCCAGAAACGACGTACCACATGTTAAAGATACAATTGCGATTCAATCTGTAGTAGAAGATGGAGCGGAATTGAATGTATCTTTTGCTAATGTTTTCGTTAACCCAAATGAGACACAGCCACTTACCTATTTAGCTACATCAAGTACACCTGGTATAGCAACGGCAACGGTAAATCTTGCGAATGAGTCGTTGACGATTGATCCAATATCAGCTGGAACAACAATTATTACCGTTCAAGCAGATAACGGACAAGGAAGTACGGCAAGTACTTCATTTACAGTAACGGTTACACCTGTTATTAAACATGAACTTACTATTGTAGCCTCAACAGATAAGACAGTAACTTTGAAATGGCCTGCTGTAAGCAATGCTAGTAAAATAGAGCTTTTTCAATCTATGGATCAAGGTATAACTTGGAATCAAGCATCAACGGCAAATGCTATTTTACCGACTAGTACAGAAACAACAGTAACTGGTTTAACACCAGCAGGACAATATCAGTTCAAACTTGTTATTACAGGCGGAGAAGATGCGGGTGACTCCATTATAGTTGCAAGGAATGAAGTACTTTATGTTGCAAACACTATTGCGAATCAATCTTTAGCTGATAACGCAGCAGATTTGAGCGTATCTTTTGCAAATGTCTTTGTTAATCCTATTGCAGCAGATTCATTGACTTACACAGTTACATCTAGTACCTATGGCGTTGCAAGTGCAACAATTAATAATCAATCTCTAACAATTGATCCGATATCAGCTGGAACGTCTATCATTACGGTTAAAGCAGATAATAGTAAAGGTAATATAGCAAGTACTTCATTTACAGTAACTGTTACGTCTACTAGGAGCTACAGCGGTGGTGGTGGATATGTCGTACCGACCGGTCCTGTTACTTCAACAAATGGTAAAGTTACTATTCCTGCTGGACAAGCTGGTGAAGTTGGATTAGGCACAGATGTAAATGTAGTCATCCCAGCAGGAGCTTCTAATAAAGAGCTGAAAATCACAATTGAAAAAGTACTTGATCAGTCTTCGTTGGTAACGGACAAAATAACTCTTGCAAGTCCGATCTTCGAAATATTGAAAAACATTACCGAAAACTTCAGTAAAAAAGTAACGCTGAAACTTACTTTCGATCCTACTAAAGTTGGTGCTAACCAAAAACCAGTTATTTTCTATTATGATGAAGTGAAAAAGGTATGGGTTGAGGTTGCTGGCGGAACTGTAAGCGGAAATCAAATTACAGTAGAAGTTGATCACTTTACGAAGTTTGCAGTTCTTGCAGTCGATACTAAAGTTGAACCAACCGTTTCATTTAGCGACATTGCCGGACACTGGGCAGAAGCAAATATCAAGCAAGCAGTAGCTGCTGGTTTTGTAAATGGTTATTCAAATGGTACGTTCAAACCAAATGGAGCCGTTATGAGAGAAGAATTTGCAGTAATGTTAATGAAGGTTCTGAAATCCGAGCAAAAGGGAGAAACTTTAATCTTTACGGATAGTGCTAAAGTTGAAGCATGGGCAAAAGATTCGGTTGCTCAAGCTGTGAAGCTGGGCATTATTACAGGTTACTCTGATGGATCTTTCCGTCCTGACGCAACAATTACTCGTTCCGAGATGGCATCGATGATTGCTAAAGCGTTAGAGCTAAAAGTTGTGGCCGGAGCAAAAACAGACTTCGCAGATGACGCATCCATTCCTGCATGGGCTAAAGCTGCTATTTCGGCAGTGAAGGAAGCGGGTATTATGCAAGGTAAAGCAGGCAATCTGTTTAAACCAAGTGCGCAAGCTACTAGAGCAGAGGCTGTAACGGTATTACTGAAAGTTCTACCAGAAGATGCGGAGTAATAAGGAATAATATGTAGTTGAGATTCTAAATTTAAAAATAGCTCTCGCTGGCATTCAGCGAGAGCTATTTTTTATGCTACATAATGGTTTTATTTATATAGGTTATAAGACAACTAGTCAAGTCACTATGGTTATAAAAGGGAATATGTGAATATGAATCCAATGGACTAATTTCCATAATTTAGTTGACTTAAAAGAATGTGTATGGTCAAATTGATACACACACAGATAGGATATAATTGGATAATTTTACATTTGGAGAGGGTGAAGAGTGTTATGTTCAAAGGGTTAAATAAAAAAGTAATCAGTAGTTTTCTTGTTATGACACTAGTGGGTTCTACTATACTAGGTGCATTTGCATCAGCAAACGAAAGGCAAAACGATGAAACGTCAAATGTTAACAGTGTGCCAATCTTAAGTCAAAAAGGGAAACTGTCTGCACCATTATTTTCAGATGAGGATATTGAAAATTATTTAGCAACAAATCAGAAGAAATTAGGACTTGTTTCTACAAGTGATCAATTATTGTTACAATCTAAAACTAGTGATGACCTCGGAGGCTCGCATTATCTCTATCAGCTTAAGCATAATGACATTCCTGTTTATGGCGAGTACATGAGAGTTCATTTGGATAAATCAAAACGAATAAACGAAATTCGAAATGAAATATCTACTACGAAACTTCCTTCATTACCACAATCTACTACACCTAAGTTGACGAAAGCAGAAGCGATTGAAAAGCTCAAAGTAGAGATAGAAGGAGAACTTGGTCAAACGATTTCCGAAGACCATTCCATCGCTGGAGTTTCCTTGACTCCAGAAAATAAGGCGTCTTTAATTATTTATCCATTTGAAGGAAGAGCTTATTTAGCCTATGAAGTAGAGCTTAACTATATCACTCCAGCTCCTGGGAGATGGGTAGCCTTTGTTGATGCTCTAAATGGTAGAGTCATAGATAAATATAATAGTCTTCATCATGCTAAATCTCCTGCCGAGGTAGTTGGTAAGGGGAAAGGCAGGGACGATAAAGGTACTGAGATTGATATTGATCGAACTCTAAATATTACGATTGATGATCTCGGGACTGAAACGGTGACAGATAATGTATACATTTTGGAAGATAGATCAAAACTTATGTATAACGAGGATACTTCAAAAGGTGTTATTCGTACTTATAATTATGTTGGTCCACAGCTCGATGATACTAGTCTAATAGAAGTAAAAGCTCCATTTATTCAAAACGTTGATCATAATGCAGTTAATGCTCATTTTTATACAGGTATTGTCTACGATTATTTTTTAAATAAGCACAACCGAAATAGTATAGATAATAAAGGAATGTCTATGACTTCGGTTGTGAATTTCTTCCTAGTGGAGGGTGAGCCGTTTAGTAATGCATTTTGGACGGGTGAAGCGATGTATTATGGCAATGGAGTTTGTTACTCTTGTTCACTTGACGTCATTGGCCATGAAATCGCACATGGAGTGACGGATCGTTCTTCTGATCTCGAATATAGGCATCAATCGGGTGCATTAAATGAGTCGTTTTCCGATATATTTGGTAATTTGATAGAGATGGAGCTTGAGGGTAATGAAGAGTGGAAGCTAGGAGAAGATTCTGGAGAAGTCATACGAGACATGAAAGATCCTGGTTCAGTGTTAATTATCCCATCCATGCCAGAATTAGGTGGTTCACCGGCAACAATGAATGACTATTGGTATCTTCCCCGTAGCCCATTTGAAGGTGACAATGGCGGTGTTCATATTAATAGCGGAATACAGAACAAAGCTGCTTATTTAATAGCAACTAAAATTGATAGTTTAGGCATTGACGGAAAAGATATTTTGGGTCAACTTAGCTATGATGTAGTAGTAAATCGCTTAACACCTGTTTCTGATTTCGAAGACTCTAGAGATGCATTTGTTTCGGCTGCTGAAGCGTATGTAGATAACAATACTGGGAATGTTGGCATCATTCAAGCAGTTAAAGATGCGTGGGCAGAAGTAGGCTTACCTTATGGCTATAACTATAATATTGAGTCTGTTGAAGTACCAGAAACTAGTGATGTTCATTTCGATAAAAATTCAAGATCTATATTCATAAGTGTTCCGGTAGGAACGGACTTATCTCAGTTTAAACCTGAAATCGAGGTTTCCGATGGTGCAACTATAGTAGAAGGAGTAGGAGATCAAGATTTTAGCGACAACCTCGGAGAATACTGGATTAAATCTAACGATGAATTAGTAGATACGAAGATTAAATGGACTGTCCATGTTTCTAATAGTCTTGACTCATTAAGTTACGAATCAGTTCCCTTTGTCGAAACAGCTGCCAATAATGGTGAAATTCAAGGTGAAATTACGATCAAATATATTACTTTTACGGATGATGATTTTTTAGTGCTTCCTGATTTTGGTGGAGATTTCATAGCAAATGGACAACTTGTTGTTTCGCCTATTCCTAAAGGCTTAACAGCGAAAGCCACTTATGTAGGTCCAAAAGAAATTAAACTTACGTTTACGGGAGTAGCAGAACATCATACAGATCGGGATGACATAGAAAACCTTGCTCTTAAATTTCAGTTCCATGCTTTCAAGAGTTATTCTGAATATCAAATCATCGATTATGCTAAAGATGGATTCACAATTGAGTTTGAACAATTTCTTGATATCGTATCTACTACAGATACAACAGCAACCTTAAAGTGGCCTACAGCAAAAAATGCTACTGCTATTTCACTATTGCAATCCATTGATAACGGTAAAACATGGGCAAATGCTGTAACAACCGCGCAACTGCAGCCGAACAGTACAGAAGCAACTGTCACTGGTTTAACGAAGTCGAGCGATTATCAATTTAAACTTGCAATTACAGGTGGAGAAGATGCAGGAGACTCCGATATCGTATCTCGGAATAGTGTGCTTCATGTTGCGAAATCAATTTCAAATCAAACTGTTACAGATAATGCATCAGATTTGAGTTTATCTTTTGCAGACGTGTTCATTAACCCAATTCCAGAAGACTCGTTGACTTATACAGTTACATCTAGTACCTATGGCGTTGCAAGTGCAACAATTAATAATCAATCTCTAACAATTGATCCGATATCAGCTGGAACGTCTATCATTACGGTTAAAGCAGATAATGGTAAAGGTAATATAGCAAGTACTTCATTTACAGTAACTGTTACGTCTACTAGAAGCTACAGCGGCGGTGGTGGATATGTCGTACCGACCGGTCCTGTTACTTCAACAAATGGTAAAGTTACTATTCCTGCTGGACAAGCAGGTGAAGTTGGCTTAGGCACAGATGTAAATGTTTCCATACCAGTTGGAGCATCGGACAAAGAGTTGAAAATAACGATTGAAAAAGTACTTGATCAAACTCCATTTGTAACGGACAAAACAACTCTTGCAAGTCCTATTTATGAAATATTGAAAAACATTACCGAAAACTTCAGTAAAAAAGTAACGCTGAAACTTACTTTCGATCCTACTAAAGTTGGTGCTAACCAAAAACCAGTTATTTTCTATTATGATGAAGTGAAAAAGGTATGGGTTGAGGTCGCTGGCGGAACTGTAAGCGGAAATCAAATTACAGTAGAAGTTGATCACTTTACGAAATTCGCTGTTTTTGCGATTGACAAAACAATAGAACCAACTGTTTCATTTAGCGACATTGCCGGACACTGGGCAGAAGCAAATATCAAGCAAGCAGTAGCTGCTGGTTTTGTAAATGGTTATTCAAATGGTACGTTCAAACCAAATGATTCTGTTACGAGAGAACAATTTGCCGTTATGTTGATGATGGTTCTAAAATCAGAGCAAAAGGGAGAGGCATTAACCTTTACTGATAGTGCTAAAATTGAAGCTTGGGCAAAAGATTCTGTAGCGCAAGCAGTGAAACTGGGCATTATTACAGGATATGCTGATGGAACTTTCCGTCCTGATGCAACCATTACTCGTTCCGAAATGGCATCGATGATTGCTAAAGCTTTAGAATTAAAAGTTGTGTCTGGCGCAAAAACAGACTTCGCAGATGACGCATCCATTCCGGCATGGGCTAAAGCTGCCATTTCCGCAGTGAAGGTGGCGGGTATTATGCAAGGTAAAGATGGCAATCTGTTTAAACCAAGTGCGCAAGCTACTAGAGCAGAGGCAGTAACTGTCTTATTGAATGTGCTTGAAGAAAACTCGAAATAATTAAGTAATCCATTAATTCGTAACATTATTAATTATTGTGACTCCTGCCGAAATTTAGCGGGAGTCATTTTTTGGTATTATTTTAGAAATATATGTTTCCTTATATGATATAATTTGTATACGATATGCAATTCGTGTAACGCTTGAGATTGAGAGGAAGCGGGTGAATGATGTGAACAATTTGTTTAGTCAACTTGACCAGACTATAGATGAAACAGTCTCGTTATCTCAATCCATTGAAGAAGATCATGAACATTCAGTTAGAGAAGCTATCAGGCAAATGATTCATCGATTAGATGATTCGACGCTTTCATCAGAGGAGCTAGCGAATGCAGCCTCTTATAGTCCGTTTCATTTTGACCGCATTTTCCGCTCAGTCACAGGTATTCCTCCACGTTTATTTCTGTCAGCCCTTCGATTTCAATGGAGTAAAAGGCTTTTATTAAAATCCAGCTCTACAGCAACTGAAGTTGGTCAAACGGTAGGTTATAGCAGCTTTGGGACATTTTCAACAAACTTTGCTCGCTTTATTGGATTGTCGCCCCAGCAGTTCAGAGCTTTTATAGAAAAAAAGATGTTGGGACTAGAAGAGATACAGCGAATGAGGATTGCGCTCAGATATAATTCCCCTTCTAATGTTGAGGGATATGTTAAAGCTCCGAGCTCACTAGATGGAATCATATGTGTAGGTTTGTTTCCAAAGCCGATTCCGATGGGGAAGCCTATAGGATGCACGATGTTATTTGGCCCAGGCAAATATGCAATACCAAATGTTCCCGATGGTGTTTATTATGTTATGGCGATTGCATTTTCTTGGGATGCCCCACATGATGAGTACTTGCATCCTCAACATGCTCTACGTGGAAAAGCGATTGGTAAACTTACAATTGCAAATGGGATTACAAAGGGTGTTAGCGATGTCACGCTCCGTCCACCTAGATTTTATGACCCGCCAATTCTCATTTCATTCCCTCTACTGATTCAAAATTTTATTGATGGAATAGAGTAGTCGTTTAAATAGAGCAAAGTAGAAGAAGTTTTATGAACATGATTTAGTTACTATGTGCATAGGGTCTTACCAGACTACTGGATGAAGAGGAGTGGTTTGCATGTCACGTGTCGTTCATTTTGAAATTGAAGCTAAAGATCCAGAGAAGAAAATGGCTTTTTATAAGGATGTATTTGGGTGGGAATTCCAAGAAATGATGGAGGGGTACTGGTCCGTTATCACTGGTCCTGCTGAGGATGAAGGAATCGATGGCGGCATAATGAAAGCGGCTTCAGAAGACGCGGTACGGACTATTAATACGATAAAAGTTGAAAATCTTGACGAGTACTTAGGTAAAGTGGAACAAGCAGGTGGCAAAGTAACAAGTGAAAAGATGGATATTCCTGAGGTTGGCGTATTCGCCTATTGTGAAGATATAGATGGTCTTTCCTTTGGGGTTATCGAATTTACTGCGATAGCTTAGTTTAAAATAGGAACTTGTTATGGAAAAGCACATTCCAACTCGGATTGTGCTTTTTTGCTCTGTCTGGAGTTATTATTTTGATTTTTCCACTAATGTCTAGTTCAAAGCCAGGGTAAACGTCATAGGTTATGTAAGCCATGAAAAACAACTTCAGAGGCTCGAAAGGAGAAAATAAAAAATGTCACAAGCAAATATTCCGAATATTACACCTGAAATTACAATTACGAGAGATGATGCAATTAATTTATTGCTGGCTTCGATTGCTCTGGAAGAGCTAGGTCTTAGTCATATTCTGAATGCTGAAGGTGAAAAAATACAATTTGTACTCGGAACTCTTCCTGGCGTAACTTCACCTACACCTACACTAAGCGATATTTTGACAGTAAACGCAAGTGTTCGGGAAACAATAAGTGTGTTAACGAAGAAGGAGTTTCTGTTGGATAGCAAGCTTCAAAGCGTTATTTCACTCCTACCGTAGTAGAGTGCATGAACAACTTTCACTTTTGATTAGTGCCTAGTAGGTACCAAAACTTCGTTTCATAAGTAAATGAAAGTCATAAATTTAATATTCAATCAATCGAGAGGGGATTAAAAATGTCACAAGCAAATATTCCGAATATTACACCTGAGATTACGATTACGAGAGATGATGCAATTAATTTATTGCTGGCTTCGATTGCTCTAGAAGAGCTAGGTCTTAGTCATATTTTGAATGCTGAAGGTGAAAAAATACAATTTGTACTCGGAACTCTTCCTGGCGTAACTTCACCTACACCTACACTAAGCGATATTTTGGCAGTAAACGCAAGTGTTCGGGAAACAATTCGGGTGTTAACTAAGAAGGAGTTTCTGTTGGACAGCAAGTTACAGAGTGTTCTATCCCTTCTACCAGAATAGGGAGAGGAAAACTATCCATCTATAAGTATGTTCGGCTTAACTGAATGCTCGTTGCATAGAATTATTATATCTACTAATAGGCACTCGCAGCATTTTGCGAGTGCCTATTTATTTCAAGTCACCCTTGTCCAGTTCAATTGATTATTTCATTTCAGAGAATATTGAGGCATTGGATATTAAATTTTGTGGGTTGGGAATGAGTGCAAACCAGTCCTTTTTTAAATGTAATTAGTAATACAGATAAACTAGGACAACCATACTCCACTATTGTACGGTTCAAACTATTTGTCACTTACGTACTATATTCAAGCCATGAATTAATAAAATTTGTAGGCTCGAAAGGAGATTGATTATGTCACAATCAAATATTCCTAATATTACACCTCAGATTAGTCTTACTAGAGATGATGCTATTAATTTATTGCTTTCTTCCATCGCTCTTGAAGAGCTTGGACTCAGCCACATTTTGAATGCCGAAGGAGAAAAACTTCAATTTGTGCTCGGTACATTACCAGGAGTAACGTCTCCCCCAGCAACGATTAGCGACATTTTGACTGTTAATGAAAGCGTTAGAGACACGATTCAAGCAGTCACGAAAAAAGAATTTTTATTAAACAATAAGCTTAACACCATTCTTAGTTCGCCTGCCGGAGTTGGTCCAACAGGTCCGACAGGGCCAACAGGTCCTCCTGGGGTAGGCACAGGTGCAACAGGAGCAACAGGAGCAACAGGAGCAACAGGAGCAACTGGAGCAACTGGAGCAACTGGAGCAACGGGTGCAACAGGTGCAACAGGTGCGACAGGAGCAACAGGAGCAACAGGAGCAACTGGGGCAACAGGAGCAACGGGTGCAACAGGAGCAACAGGCTTAGGGTTATCAAGTTTTATTGAAGTAGCACTCAATGCCGCACAAGTCATTCCAGTTAATGGCGCAGTTGCAGGCAATACTGTGGATGTTGCAGGGACTGCCCTTACTTTTAATGGTATAGATACAATTACAGCAAGTGAAGTGGGTCTATATTATGTAGATTGGTACGTTAACCTCGAAGCTGGTGGTCCTGCAAGTGTATTTGCTTTGAATCAAAATGGTGTGAGTCCATTTTCCGCAATTGCTGATGATTCCGTTAATGGTGGGAACTTATCTGGTGGTGCTCTCATCAATATTACTTCAACACCATTTACTATTCAGCTTATAAACGTTTCAGTTGGTGCTAGAACGATCGTTCAAACACCTGGTATGGCTGTTACTAGTGCATCTGCAAATATTCGAGTATTTAAATTCGCAAATGGTCCTTCTGTCTAGTAAGAGATAGAAATTAACGTAACTGATGCATAAATTAAGGTATAGTTAGCAATAAAAATCATTTGGCTACTCTGCCAAGTGATTTTTTGCTTCTATTACGATTGATAATTGTTTTATATTTTCCCACTGAAACCTAGTTCCATTTGATAGATTTCTTCATAGAATATGCTAGCTTTGAATATTGACATCAATTGGCTGAGAGAGGGGATTGATCATGTCACAATCAAATATTCCTAATATTACACCGCTGATTACACTTACTAGAGATGATGCCATTAATTTACTACTATCTTCTATCGCGCTAGAAGAGCTTGGACTTAGTCACATTTTGAATGCTGAAGGAGAAAAACTTCAATTTGTTCTTGGTACATTACCAGGAGTAACGTCTCCCCCAGCAACGATCACTGACATTCTAACGATTAATGAGAGTGTTAGAGACACAATTAATGCTGTAACGAAAAAAGAGTTTTTGTTAGACAGCAAGCTTAACAGTATTTTGAACACACCAATTTCGGTTGGACCAACTGGTCCCACTGGGCCAACTGGTCCTGTAGTGGGTGTTACTGGACCAACAGGAGCAACCGGAGCTACTGGCCCGACTGGCCCTACAGGTACAATTGATGATACATTGTTGTTCAATGTAATCGGACCATCCGGTGTGACCGCTCCTGTATTTCCAGGAGATAGTTTGATTTTTCAATCAAGTACACTAGACATCACAGTTACTCCGGGATCAGCAATTGTAGATATTGAACTTCCTAATATACCAATAGGACCAACTGGAGCGACTGGCGGTACTGGAGCGACGGGTGGTACTGGTGGTACTGGTGCAACTGGCGGTACTGGTGCTACTGGTGGTACTGGAGCTACTGGAGGAACTGGAGCTACGGGTGCAACTGGCGGAACTGGTGCAACCGGAGCTGACGGTGCAACTGGAGGAACTGGAGCTACGGGTGCAACTGGCGGAACTGGTGCAACCGGAGCTGACGGTGTAACTGGCGCAACTGGAGCTACTGGAGGAACTGGCGGAACTGGTGCAACCGGAGCTGACGGTGCAACTGGCGCAACTGGCGCAACTGGAGCTACGGGTGCAACTGGTGGTACTGGTGCAACCGGAGCTGACGGCGCATCTGGCGCAACTGGAGCTACGGGTGCAACTGGTGGTACTGGTGCAACCGGAGCTGACGGCGCAACTGGCGCAACTGGCGCAACTGGAGCTACGGGTGCAACTGGTGGTACTGGTGCAACCGGAGCTGACGGCGCATCTGGCGCAACTGGAGCTACTGGTGCAACTGGTGGTACTGGAGCTACTGGCGAAACAGGAGCTACGGGTGCAACTGGAGCAACGGGTGCAACTGGCGCAACTGGAGCTACTGGTGCAACTGGTGGTACTGGTGCAACCGGAGCTGACGGTGCAACTGGAGCAACTGGAGCTACGGGTGCAACTGGCGGAACTGGTGCAACCGGAGCTGACGGTGCAACTGGAGCAACTGGAGCTACGGGTGCAACTGGCGGAACTGGTGCAACCGGAGCTGACGGCGCAACTGGCGCAACTGGTGCAACTGGAGCAACTGGAGCAACTGGAGCTACGAGTGCTACAGGTGCCACTGGAGCAACAGGGGTAACGGGTCCAAACCCAACAGCGAGCTTTGCAGAAGCAGCATTAAGCCCACCGCAAACGGTAACAGCTGTGGCAACATTTCTAGCTTTTAATGGATTTGCATCAAGTAATACTGATATTACGCTTCCTAATCCGACAGATTTGACGTATGCGCCTAATGGATCGTACTGGGTAACGTATGAATTAGCAATAAACAATCCAAATGCCACGCAACAAAACCTTACTGTATTTGCTTTATTGAACGGAGTACAAG
This sequence comes from Paenibacillus sp. GSMTC-2017, assembly GCF_016019935.1. Lineage (GTDB taxonomy): Bacteria > Bacillota > Bacilli > Paenibacillales > Paenibacillaceae > Pristimantibacillus. The sequence continues at coordinate 719,987 of NZ_JAECMT010000002.1, read as the reverse complement.
TACCAAATTCACTTTTCACTGCCGGTGTGGAAGCACTTAATACACGAAGTTTAACAAAAAGTTTCATTTTTAGTACGACAGCAGTTCCAGGTGTTATTCAATTCCAAGTTCAAGGTGATGCCGGTTCTAACTTTAGTGTTAGTGCTAATGTAGAAACATTTAGATTGGCATAATCTCTTAATAAATGGACGCTCACTTAACATGTGGGCGTCTATTTGTTGTTTTCATCAATTCCTTTCGTTGTACGCAAACAAACCTCGATGTATTTTTCCACGTATCTGAGCTGCTTCAGTATCTTTTTTCAAACACATAATTACCACTTAATTCTTACGGCACTACGTCTGTCTTTCGTTATCCAGTCAAAGAATATGTTTGTAAATAAAATAAAGTAACTTTAGATAAATAGTAAACTTCTATCATTTTATTGAAATTAGATTCTTTGTTTCTTTCAAATGAATATATTTTTCCGTATTTTACAAGAATCATAATTTGGTGACTTTGAAAGCTGGAGGGGAATAATCATGTTAGATTCGAATGTTCCAATTATGTTGCCACAAATTGGAGTTGCTAGAGAGCACGTTATCCATACTTTCAGGAGAATCGTCTCCACCTGATACAATTAACAGAATTACAGTTTTGAATGAGATCTTGGGTAGTCTGTATAGCGCTGATCGATAAAATATTTCTTTTTCAATGTAATGTGCTCTTCTTGTAGTAAGGAAAGATTGCGTAGTAGATGCTCACAATTGATGTGAGCATCTATTGTTTTATTAACATCCTAACCGCCACTAGAACCATATTTCCTCCGATAATTGCCCAAAGTAAGCAACGGCCAGATATATCGATAACTGTGGTAATGGACATAAAAGTTGCCTGGAAGTCCAGCTCCGGTTGGATATGTTGTCGTCCAATTTTCTCTGTGTAACGAAGCGATTAGCCGTTCTATACCTCTATTTATATTTACGGTTGGACGTGGGTAAATGGAAATTAGTGCATCCAAAGCCCAAGCGGTTTGTGACGGAGTACTTTCACCTAAGGCTACATAATGTTGCTGTCGATCACTTCTGCAGGACTCTCCAAAGCCGCCGTCAGCATTTTGTATGCTAAGCAGCCACTTAGTTGCCTTTTGAATCGAAGTATGGTTTGAGTGAATTCCGACAGATTTTAACCCTGTTATTGCAGCCCATGTTCCATAAATGTAACAAATTCCCCATCTGCCATACCAAGAACCGTCCTTCTCCTGATTATGAAAGAGCCAATCAGCACCGCGTTTGATATAGCTATGCTGGATGTCGAGCCCGGCGAAGTTGCCAAGGTATTCTAATGTTCTCCCTGTTAGATCAGCTTCGGAAGGATCAATTGCGGCAGATTTAGCACCATCGATTGAGAGCCATGTGAGCATGCGATTGGTCGTGTTTTTTTCAAAAGCAGGCCAGCCGCCGTCTTTATTTTGCATAGAGAGAACCCAGTTTAGACCACGATTCCATGATTCTTTGGAAGATGGATCTACTTGGCGGAAGCCCTTAATTGCACGCAGTGCAGCAGTAGTATCGTCGACGTCAGGATTAATTGTATTCGTTGCAGAAAATCCCCAGCCTCCAGGTGCTGTATTCGGGTTATGCTTGCTCCAATCCCCCCGTTTAGTATGCTGTTTATTTATTAAATAAGATGTCGCATTCTGAATGGATACTTGTTCATGGGGAGTACCCGATTGTTGTAAGGCGTAAGTTATCAATGCCGTATCCCAGATCGTTGAGGGAGAGTTTTGAATAGTTGTATAGTCATTTGTTCGCCACTGCATATTCGTTAATCCTTCTACAGCTTGAGCAATAAGTGGATGATCGTTATTATAGCCAAGCGAAAGTAGAGCGAAGACCATTACTATTGTACTGCTAGCATAGCTATATAAAGTTCCATCTGATTCAATTCGATCGAGCATAAACTGCTCAGCCTTTTTAGTCGCAACCTCATGGATATAACCAGAAGCTCCAAGCAGTCTGTTTAGCCCAGATCGCATATTGCCCATCATTTCCTGATGTTCGACGGTTAGATGTTCAGAGCTTTCGTCAATATCACTATCTGATGCCCGATTTAAAATAATAGCACTTAAATCAGGTGTGTTGTCTGTTCGAATAGAAAAGTTTTTACTTGCCATAATTAACATGGGAACTAAATGTACTCTTGCGTAACCGGAAAAATCAAAGATGTTAATAGGAAAGGAGGAAGGGAAAAGCAGTACCTCAAGTGGGATAGAGGAGATCGAGAGCGGCCATTTCCGCTGACCGGTAGCAGCTAGAATTGCTTTAGATAAAATGCTAGTTGTTGACGCAATGCCACCTTTAGATCGGATATAACGTTCGGCTCGAAGGATAGCTTCATCCGTTGATTGACTATATCCAGAAAAGAGCAAAGCGTAATAGGCATCGATTGAAGCAGAAGGATTTCCCTCTATTTCATCGCGATACAAACGCCATCCGCCATCCTCTTGCTGTGCGGCAAGGATACGGTCGTGAAGTTTGCGAATTATATCGTTATTTTGAACGTCTAACGTACGGAAGAGAATAATGACGTACGAATCGATAGTCGTATTATTTTCGAAGCAAAAATGCCACGAACCATCTTGCTGCTGTTGTTGCAACAACTTGGTTGTTAGCCGATTGATTTCAATATCTATATCGCGCAGCAATGGGTTCATAATAAATGTACCTCCAGCACCTTTTCTTACTACTATATGTTGCTTAAAGCGGCATAATGAAGATGGGATGAATCAGGTTTGAAACGGACTAGAATGATGGGGGGTTCAGTTATGGTATATTATAATTGCCATTTAATAGAAGAAAGGGTGAACGTTGTATGGGCAAGATTACTCCATTTCTGTGGTTTGATCATCAAGCAGAAGAGGCAATGACATTTTATATTTCTATTTTTAAAAATGCTGAGATCCATCATATTTCTCGAGTAGGAGGTAGTGAATCGGGGCAACAAGGACCTGTTATATCTGGTACTTTTCAGCTCGAAGGCCAACCATTTATGGCTTTAAACGGTGGACCTCATTATTCATTCACGCCAGCAATTTCACTATTCGTCAGTTGCGAGACGCAGGAAGAGGTCGATGATCTGTGGGAGAAATTGTCCGAGGGAGGCAAGAAAAGTCGGTGTGGCTGGCTTGAAGATAAGTATGGAATCTCTTGGCAGATCATTCCTACACTGCTTGGGAAATTAATGCAAGATAAAGATGCTGAAAAGGCAGAGAGAGTTATGAAAGCTATGCTTCAAATGGACAAAATAGATCTGGCTAAATTGCAGCAAGCCTATGATGGAGAAGATGGAGAAAACGTGTAATGATTAATTACATATGTTATTGAATGAAAATAAAGCCACATGTCGAATGACATGAATATAAGCCGATTTATTACCGCGTATTTCGCGGTTTTTTTATTTTAGCTGGAGTTAGAACGAAAGCCCGGAGCCAGCAACAATAATAGCTTCGATTACGTATATTTTAATAATAAAACAGATATTGGAATTGGAAGGTGATAAGAGGATGAATGGAAAACAGTTACGAGCGATAACTTTTTTATTGGTTTCCGCTTTAATGTTGACGGGTGCTTGCAGCAAACTAGAAGGTAATAAAGGAGAGCCAGCCGAAAACCCTCCTACTGAGGACGTCCGTGAATCGATCCATCCGGAAGAAACGCCGGAAGCTGTCAGCGAATCCGTGAAACCACAACAAAAGGAGGGAAATAAAGAAATTGTAATAGGTGTAGACCAAGAACCTCAAGAAGGGTCCTCAGGAAATATGTTTTATTTTTTTGTAGAAAATCTTCCCCCTAAGTATTATCTGAAGGAACTGCGCTGGAAATCAAAAACAAGCGATATCGTAGATACTTGGGAAGATGCCATTAATAACGGAGCAGGTTTAGGGAATGATGACTACGGCTTTTATATAAGTGGAAACGGACAGTTTTCTGGTTTTATATATGAAGATTCCATGAAAGAAGAAAAAGGTGAATTCAGTATTGTGTTTCGAGATGAACAGCAAAACGAAGTGATATGGAAAAAGAGTTTGACCTTGCGTTGATCTTGCTTTGAACATATAGAAAATGCATAAATCGTTTCATAGAACCCTTTGGTATTAACAGGAAACATAAATGGCATGTTTGTGTCGCGCGCAATGTATAAGGTTATATTTTAGTGGATTTGGGCAGATCATTTATAGTCAATGCATAGTAAGAGAGCCACAACGAGTTCAATTCGTTGTGGCTTCTTTATTATAGAAAGCTAGTAAGCTTAATAAGCACTTACATCTTTACTTTAATAGCCATAGAGAACCAACATTTGGTGGTTCCCATCCAACAGCCGAAGTGTGAGACTGACGGCATTCATAAACTAATCCGTTGTAGGAAACGAGTGTTCCAGGCGTATAAGCCGTATTCGCTGCCCAAGGGCTAGCTGTAGTTGTTCCTGCAGTTGTAGCGCTTACAGTGCTCGCCGCTGATTGATTGCCCGCAGCATCAATGGCACGAACAGTGAATGTGTAGCTTGTGCTTGCCGTAAGTCCTGTTACAGTATAAGAAGTTGCAGTACTAGCAACAGTCGTTACTAATGTTGTGCCACGATAAATACGGTAACCTGTTACTCCTACATTGTCAGTGGAGGCGTTCCACATAAGTTGTAAGCTGGTAGATGTTGGCGTTCCCATAACATGTAACGCCCCTGGAGCTGTTGGAGCTTGAGTATCGGTTCCTGTAATGGGACTTGTTGTTACAGTAATGGAATTGCTGGCAGTGGATTCATTTCCTGCTGAATCAATAGCTTTAACGGAATACGTATAGGCTGTATTTGATGTTAGCCCTGTTTGGTTGTAACTGAGCGTCGTACCAGTGACAGTTGCTGTTAATACAGACCCTCTATAAATGCGGTAGCCAGTGACACCAACATTATCTGTAGAGGCACCCCATGATAAGGCTATACTTGTTGCCGTTTTTGAAGGTGAAGTTAAAGCAGAAGGAGCAGTTGGTGCTTGTGTGTCCGTTGGATTAGATCCGCCGAAATTAACATCGATTACGTTGTAGAAAGCATTCGGAGTATCTGCAACTTCCCAAACTGCCAAGATGATATGATAACCCGTACGAGCAGGTACGTTACAACTATTTGAATAAGAGAATGGAGGTTGCACGCCCCCGTAATTAACGGAGCAGAATGGAGTTAGATCGAAGGAGCTGCGAGTAAGTGCGGCGTTTGGATTCCAATTGGTATTCGTAATGTAATATTTCCAGCTTGCAGTTGCGTGAGCCGCTGTAAGTTTCCAAGTAAATGTATTTTGTCCAGAGGAAAGGTTTACTTTCGACCAGCGAGTAGCTGATTGTTGATCTAGCTCAGGGAAAGCCCCAGCAGCACTTGCGATTTGTCCATCAGCGGGTCCTGCACTTGGGAATCCCTTTGGCGCTTCCAAACTTTGGGGTTCATATACGATTGCTCCGCAATTTGTATTTTGTCCAGATTTGCAAAGTGCAGCACGGCTGGCTGGCCCTTCTACATAACCATGAGCGGATATTTGCTGAGCAAATAAAGTAACGGATATGGCTGCTACAAGCATAATTCCTACGTACATAAAAATTTGTTTCACTGTCAAACGTGATAAACGAATAGCTTTACTTGTCATTCATTAACCTCCTCATAGTGGGGGAGTACTGACTTGTCATGGAATAAAGCGTTCTCATGAAAGGTGAGCCTCCAAGTGATTAACTCGTAAGTCGAGTATGATTCCTCCTTTCGTCTGGATTCATTGTATTGCGGGAGTGCAAATAATATGAAAGGATTTTGAAGAAATAAGTCAAAAGCTTGATTTCATTAAGCAAAATAAAGAAAATATTTATCTAATTATTCAGATAATTTAAAAGTGTAACTTTTCATGTTTGAGTGACATTTCTTTTTATACTATATAACTATAAAATGGTAAATGAGTGGGCTTGTAGTGTCCCCGAATAATAAAGGGAGGTAACTATGAAAAAAAAGGTCATGTTTTGGGTTGCAACATTCACTGTAATTGCAGCAGTGATTCTGGTCATCGCATTTAATACTAGAGAATTAAAAGAGCCTACGGGCAGTGCAAATACAACCGTGCCAAGTGCAACTCCCACCCAAAGTGATGTCGCTTCACACACATCGATAGAGGACAAAGTGAAAGACCTTATTGCAAAGATGAACGATAAAGAGAAAATTGGTCAACTCGTTATGTATACTCCTGATTATCAAGCAAGCGCCTTCTCAAGTGGAATGGTGAAGGAGTATGGTGTTGGTAGTGTGTTGCTTAACCGTCGCACAAAGGACGCTCTCGAAACAACTCAATTTATCAATCAATTACAGGAGTGGGCGACCGACTCTAGGCTAGGCATCCCACTTCTTATTTCTGGTGATATGGAGTATGGTGCTGCACAACGTGTTCCCGGAGAAGCAACTGTACTTCCAAGACAGATGGCGATAGGAGCTACGCAAAATACGTCTTATGCACAACAAGCTGCTGAAATAACTGCCGATGAAGCGAAAGCGATGGGCTTTAATTGGAGTTTTTCTCCTGTATCAGATGTTAATTCCAATAAATCAAACCCGGTAATTGGGGTTCGTTCATTCGGCGAAGATCCGAAGATGGTTAGCGAGATGGCTGTAGCACAAGTGAAAGGTTATCAAAATAAAGGTATCCTCTCTAGTGCCAAACACTTTCCTGGACACGGAGATACTGGTTTTGATTCACATTCTACGTTATCCACCGTTTCATACAGCGAAGAAGTGCTCCGAAATGTGCACTTAGTTCCGTTTAAGGCAGTTATTGATCAAGGCATAGAATCGATAATGACCGCACATATCATTTTGGAAGCGATCGATCCTGATTTACCTGCAACATTATCCAAAAAAGTGTTAACAGGACTATTACGAGAGGAACTAGGATTCCAAGGTATTATCGTTACTGACGCGATGGTCATGGATGCGATATCTAAAAACTGGGATGCTGGCGAAGCGGCTGTTATGGCCATCAATGCAGGTGCGGACATCGTGATGGCTAACGGATCTCAGCGTGATCAATCGAATACGTTAAAAGCGTTAGAAAAAGCATTAAAAGAAGGAAAGTTAGATCGGACTAGGGTAGATGCATCGGTCGAACGAATACTTACTCACAAGTTCAAGCTGAAACTATTTGAAAATCGATTAGTAGATGAAGCTAACGCAACAGAAGTTGTTGGTAGTTCAACGCATATGGATCTTGCGAAACAAATCGCTATAGATTCAATCACACTTATCAAAAATGAAGGCATTCTACCGTTTGACGCAGCATCAGAAGAAACAACTTTGGTTGTAAGTGCGGCATATGCGGGTGAAATAGCTGAATCGGTTAATGGAGTAAGTAAAGGGAAGGTCATCTCTTACCAAGTAGCCCCGGCACAAGGGGAGAAATTGGATGCATCAGATTCAGCAATTGCAACTGCCCTTAAAGAAGCAACTCACGCAGACCGAATTATTGTAGCTACTTTCTCAGATCGAGAACTATCCGCGGGGCAGGTTAAACTAGTTACTGAGCTGATTGCAACAGGAAAACCAGTCGTAACCGTCTCACTTGGAAATCCAAGCGACATATTGAGTTACCCTGGGGCAAGGGCGAATATAGCAACTTATGCGCTGGATAATTGGTATTGGATTACGCCTATTCCTGTATCTTGGGAAGCAGCGATTCAAGTTGTATTTGGCACCAAACCTAAAGGGAAATTACCTATTACACTTAGTGAAGAATACCCACGAGGATTCGGTCTTAGCTATCCATAATGGTGTAGAAATACGCTCTAATTAGCCACGTATTATGTTAAAATGAGACTAATTCAAAGAAGTGGCTAAGAGGGGAAACGGATGAGCTCGAGGGGCATGAACACTATTTATCGAATAAAAGAGATGCATGAATATATCGAGCAAGCAGATAGGGCTATCTATCCAATTGATACTGGAAAAGATAGCTCTATTCATATGCTTATCGTTACTGGAGCAGGATCATTACATTTGGGAGGACGGCACCAGTCATTAAATACTGGGGATGTATTATTGTTGTCATCTACTTCTGCTAGTCAACATGTAATAGAATTGCAGCAAGGCGTTCGATTGCTCCATATTCAATTCAATTGTTTAGTTGAATCTAGTAGTGGTGGCAGGAGCGGGAGTTACACATACCTTTCAACGATCCCCGAATGGATTGGCGGAAAGGGAGCTAAGCTTAAGTCGGAGAAACAAATAGTGAATGTTGGAAAACGACTATTTCAATTGCGGGAAGAAAGTAATGGTTGTGATGAGAGCGATAGCTTAAACATTCAGGCATTATTTTATGAAATGCTTCTGCTTTGTCGTGAGGGACTAAAAAGAAGCATTCAACTTGAGTCAGCTGATTGGTATGGACAAGCGGTTGCCTATATTCGGGAAAATTATCAGCGGAGTGTAAGCCTATCAAAGCTTGCGAGTATTGTAAAAGTTAGTCCAGATTATTTATCTCGTCGGATTAAAGAGGAAACAGGCAGTCCCTACTCTGACTTTATGTCTAAGCTACGTATTCGGAAAGCTCAAGAGCTTCTGCTAGGTAAGGAGATGAGTGTTGGAGAAGCTGCTCTGGCAGTCGGATTTAAAGATTCGCATTATTTGAGCAGGAAGTTTAAACAAGTGACAGGATATTCACCAACAGCTTATATTAAAAAAAATAAAACGATTGTATCACTAGAGCCAGTGTGTACATCTATGTTGCTTACACTCGGTTCGCAGCCGTTAATGGCTGGAAGTGATCCTTGGATGAAGCGTTATTTTCAGATGGACTTAGCTAGAAATGGTATACATACATTTAATGAACAAGATGTAGAAAGTAAAAGACATTTAGCAACGGTACGGTCCGATCTTAGAATCGGTTACGAGGACTCGGATCTATTAGAGTTATCTGGTCGAGCGTCCCCGTATATTAAAATTGATTGGAGAAAAACCGATTGGAGAGACCAATTCCGACATATTGGGGATTTGGTCGGGAAGTATCATGAAGCAGAAACGTGGCTTAGTCGGTTTGAAGAGAGGGCGTCTGAAGGTAGAGAGCTCATACATAATAGAATTGAACGTGGAGCCACATTCGCTGTATTTTCCTTAGAGCATGCTGATCTGGCCCTTGGCTATGTGAAGCTGTTAGGAGTTCCATTTGGTCGAGGTGCTCATATTATTTATCAGACGTTAGGTTTTTCGGCCCCACAATTGATAGAGAAGGAAGTGTTACGACGTGAAGGGTGGCTGGATGTGCCACTTGATGAGATACAAAAATACGCTGCGGACTATATAGTAGTCATTCGAGATCCAGCGTATACGTACAAAACGCATCCGAATACTAACTATGCTAATCAGCATCTGGCGTGGAGAGCTGTAATTAATCAAGCTAAAGCTACGTTCGAGTTTTCTTTCGAACATCATCATTTTGACCCGGTGGCGTCGGACATTCAATTAAGTGAAATTGTAAAGAAGTTGACTGCGGATTTGTCCACCAAAAGATAACGGATTACGATATGGACTTGAGTTAATTGCGGCTGATATAATTGCACATGTCTTGATAATGATTTTCAATTTCATCTTATGGAGGAATTAGACATGTTGCAAAAAAGAACATTGCTGTTAATTGCTTTAGTATTTGTAGTCATTTTCGTATCCGCTTGCGGTAATGGGCAAGGGACAAACAATAAGGGTGGAACGGGCGAAGCTACTGAAACGGCTGTAGTAGCAGAAACTGCTGACATTTCAGAGACTCGTGTGTACAAATCCTCACATGGTGATGTAGAGATTCCTAAAATTCCTAAAAGAATCGTAGCGGGTGGTCATCTTGGAAGTATGATTGCGCTTGGCGTAAAACCAGTTGGAGCGGTGAAGGAATGGGAAGCGGATAGTCCCTTTTTGGAAGGAAAAGTAGATGGAATTACCGATATTGGTGATCCGCATGATATGGAAACGATTATTTCTTTGAAGCCGGATCTAATTGTTCTCAGCTACGCAGACGATGTTGAGCCTTTTAGTAAAATTGCCCCTACCGTTCTCATTCCATATGAAAGTCTTAAGAGTGTGGAAGAGCAAATTACGGTTATTGCTGAGCTTTTAGGCAAGGAGCAGGAAGGCAAAGATTGGCTTGCACAATTTGATGAAAATGTCGTTAAATCACGCGATAAAGTTAAGTCGGTTATCGGTGAAAATAAGTCCGCAACAATAGTTGCGGTAATGGATGGAACGGCTGGCTTCTTAGGTGATCGTTTCGGGCGTGGTGGTCAAGTTTTATACAGAATACTTGGGATGAAGGCACCTGAGAAAGTGCAAAAACTTATTGATGGTGATGGGACGGTAGAAACGGTTTCTCTAGAGATATTGCCTGAGGTTGCAGGTGGAGATTACGTCTTCTTATCTAGCTTTATTGAAAATGATCCTGCAAAGGATGATTTGCTGCAAAGTGGTGTTTGGAAAAACCTTGATGCTGTCAAAAACAACCGTATGTTTGAGCTAGATCATCAACAATTTTATTTCTCCGACCCTATTTCGATCCAAGGACAGTTGAATTTGATTACGGAAATGTTGACTCGTAAATAGGACATTTTATATGAGAGTAAGTAGATTATGTTGACACCGATCTAGTTGTGTAGTATTTTTTATCATATATTAACAAAAAGCGAAGCACGCTTTCACCCTATTAATGTGGGGGGAGCGTGCTTTTTTGCATTTTTTGTCTAAATTATAATTGGCAAGTTGTGTAAATCGTGATACAACAATAGCGAGTTGTATTATTTTGGAGCTAATAATGATGAGTTGAAAATAAGATATGGGGGTTTTGATATGTTGAAGAAATGGAATGGGTATATTTTAGCTATCATTGTGATGTTTGGATCATTATCACTTCAACCTGTAAAAAGTATAAATGCTGCGGAAGCGAAGGGAATTGTTTTTAAAGACACGTCAAAGCACTGGGCTAAGACACAAATTGAGCTTGCAGTTCAGAAAGGTTATGTCAATGGCTTCCCAGACGGAACGTTCAAGCCAGATGCGGAAGTGACAAGAGCACAGTTCATTAAGATGATTGTGAAGGCGCTTGGCTTGGAGCATGAAGCAGAAGGTAGCGTTTGGTATACGACTTATGTGAAAGCAGCGAAAGCGGCAGGCATTTACCAAGGGGAAGTGGATTTTGCTGAGTGGAATGTGAATGCGAAGATAAGTCGGGAACATATGGCTTGGTTGGCGGTGAGGGGTGCGGATGATTCGTTGGTTACTGTGGAATCAGCAGGTATAACGAAGACTGTTCAAACTAATAGATGGCCACTAACTACTACTAATAACGAGGTTACTCGTACTGATGCATTTATGAGAGATTATTATGAAGATTTCCTGGTACATACTGCATTCAAACGTGGTGTTTTAAACGGTTTCGGTGGGAAGGAAGTCGGGATTGAGCGAACGACTACCAGGGCACAGTCAGTTACGGTAATCGAGCGAATATTGAGTCTCAAACAAGGGAAAAAGCTTCCTTCAGACAAATATGCAACTTCTGAAGCAGAATTGTTATGGCTGAAGACGAATGCTTTTTCTGTTGCTCCACACATTTTTAATGATCCAAAGGGTTCCAGCATGTTAAAGAATTATAAGCTAGAAAATTTAGTTTTCCAAAACTCAATAATACATTCTGAAGTTAAGCGAATTATACTAATTGATCTGGACGATCCAAAAGATCCTTATCGTAAGTTGCTACCTGAGACGAAAAAATTAGGGTTTAGGTATGTGAAGAATATAGGGAAATTACCAAGTGACGCTTATGCGATGTATATCGAGTACGAAACACACTATAACAAAAATCCTGACCAATATCCTGGTGTTGTAGATGTTACAACACAAAGTTATAAAGAACCGAATCCCTATCCAATTGACAAATTAGTAGATCCAAGTGAAATTATGACAAAAGAAAAGGGATTTGAACATATCAATGCATATGTTCCCTCTGATCAGAAGTCTAAAACAGGAGAAGGAGTAGTTGTATGGGCAATTCCTAACTCTGGCTATAGCTTATATGAGAATACTGGGGAAAACCGAAAGAAACTAGATAGATTATTGTCGCTAAGCTTTTATGTAAATCCTTCCTATGGAGAAAATGCGAATATAAGTAATTCTATTTTCTTTGGTACAACAACACACTATGGAAAATAGACTGGAAGTGGTGATTAAATGAAAAAATTCATGCTAACAATGTTTATTTTATTTATGGCCATTTTATTTAGGAACGATGATGTTAGAGCTGAAACTTCTGTGATAACTCCAACTTACGAGACACATGTTAATGAAGAAATAATAGATCCTTATCTTTATACAGATCAGGCTAGCTCAGATGTGACATACAATATTCAGTCTAAAAAGGGCTTTATCATTAAAAGTATACGTTGGGAAAAACCAGATGGGACTTTTTTGCGTGAAGCAAGTGGAACGTGGGTGGGGAAACCAAGTTATACTGGAAAAGATACTATTAATGGAACAGAAGTGGTGGTAAAAACAGCACGAAGTCACACCTATGGTGGTATTTATTATTGGGATCGCTCTGGAGGCAGTAACGTTTGGAGAGCAAACGTTCAAGATCCTAAAAATGTTAGATATCCAACTAGTTCAACTTGCCCTTATACCTCAGAAGAAGATGAGCATGGGTATAGAGCTTTTCCAAACTGTAGCGACGAACTTCTTTATTTAATATTGACAAAAAATGGTCCATATCACTTTGATGGTAATGAAGGTCTACCTTTTGTTAAGGACAAGGTAGTAGATGTAAAAACGATAAATGTTTATGATGTAAAACTTGATAGAGACAAGCGAGTTGATAATGAGATATATAAAAATGATAATGATCCAGTAAAGCGATGGGGAAAGGCTGATCTTTCAACAACATATATCCGTCACGAGGTTCTTTCTAAAACTAGCGTTCGTGCATACTTTAAACAAAACTTTAAAAGGGACTCATGGGATGCAGGTTATTACAATGATTGGGCGAATCCTGGCGCACGTCAGATGTGGTATTATTCTGCTCTTAAGTTCAGATTAGAAGCAACAACTTACCGCTATAAGGATAAAAGGTTGGTCGTCGAATGGGAATCTGAGAAAAACACGATGACAGAAATTAAAGTACGTCATATGGTGCGAACAGGTCCTACAGGGAGTTTTGTGAAGTCAGCGGAGTCAACTACTCCTTTAGTTGAGAAGTTACCGCATAGTCGCTCGTTAAATGCAGATTCAATCTATGGTAAGGTACTCGGTGGTAATGTTTCTTATATCAACTTTAATAATTCCTTTCAACCTGGTAATTTAGTAACGACTACTTTGAACAACACACAGAAAATCGCTTATGTTTCATTTTTTTATGAAAAAGATCCCTTACAATTCTCAGGAGACTTTGATATTATTCCATCTACAATTAATTTTCGAGAATCTTTTAGCTTCATACCAAAAGATTTTGCTATGAACGGATGCTCCTACCAATCGCACAGATATAAAATTGAGCGCGATGGAACCGTGATCACGCGGCCTTTTATAGGACAGACCAATAAAACTACCTACACTTATAGCAATTACCCATGGAATATTGGTGTTGGTGTACATATGGTAAGTATCAATATTAAGACCAGCTGCGGAGAATCGGGTTGGATAGCTGACAAGCCACTCACAGTCAATGATATCGCGGGAAACAATCCGCCAGAATTTGAAATTGGCTTTGTTTATCCTAGCGTTCGGACATTGCCTCTGACAGAAGTAATAGAGGGAACTATCTTAGACCTCATCTATATCGATGATCCATCAGTACCGACCCCTATAGATCCTGATGGGGACTCCATTGAATTTATGGGCTTTGATACCGAATATGGTTCGGAATTCATTCGTTCACTCCCCGAGAAGTACGAACGGGTTACTGAAGGCTATCACAATGTGAAAATGGACACTCTCGGCTATCATTATGTTAAAGCTCAAATGCGCGATCAATATGGATTAACGTCTACTGCAACAACGGTAATTAAAGTTGTTCCCAAAAACCCTGTCGCAATTGCGAGATGCCCTGCAGAAGTGAAGACGATGCGACCTATATATTCTTCTTTTGATAGTTCTAAAAGCTACAGTCCAATAGGGCGTAAGATTGATCATGCTAAAGATGAATGGACGAATCGATTGTCAACCTATATAAACAATACAGAAAAAGTTCAATTTGAGAGAGTACAGCTAAATGTCTATGATTCAGCAGGTTTGAAATCATTAGAACCAGCTGAATGCCATATCGCTGTAAAACCTGATTTGCCACCAGTTGCATTATTGAATGTTACTGATCTTAGCTTGCGAAACAGAGCTGTAGCCATGATCAATGAATCATTTTCACCAGACGGAGATCAAATTGTTAGTACAGTATTGTCATATATACACGACGCAAACAATGATGGCCAATATTCGGAGACCGCTGTTCCACTCAAACCAGAGAGTGATGGTATGTATTGGCTTACACCTAATAAAGTAGGCAAGTATCAGTTTACTCTTACCGTTACAGAGAATTGGGGGAAAATGGCGAGTGCAGTTTACGTACTCGACGTAATCAATGACAGTCCATGGGTTTCTTTTACCGCTGTAAGCGAGAATGTAACACCACCAGCAGCAGGTAAAAGCTATGCTATTAATCCATCCGATATTATGTCTAACACATGGAAATCAACGACTGGCGGAAAGTCTTGGTCTGTAGATACGGTTGAAAATTCTCTATCGACCGTGAATCTATTTATTTCAACAGAACCTGGTGATGTGAAAAACTGGCAAGGAATATCACTCAATGAGGCAACTATTTCTAATGTAAAAAGTTTTACAGGGCCTGATCGGATAAAGCTATATTTGGATTACACACTTTTAGAAGATACAACACCTAGAGATGATTCCGATCTCATTGTCTATAAAAGTGGGAGTGAAATTAGACGACTAACAAAGTCGAGAATTTCTCACATTGATTATGATTTAGGACTTATCTATATTAGAAATGGTGCGATTGAAAAGGATCAAGTTTATAGTTTTAAAGGCCTTGCACTAAATACGCCTCTAACTGAAGTATACGCAAGAGCTAGTTGGGGTTGTGTTTATGATACGTGCTTTAATCAGGGTGGTCATAAACTACTAGATACAGAAAGTTTAAAATTTAATCATGATCTAAAACAAATCTATACGACAATGACCTACAATAAGTGGAATAAGGGAAAGGATTACGCCAACCTGTACTCGTTTAATAATCCATTTCTACTTTCTAAAAAAACAGAATTACATTCAGATCTTCAAGAGGTAGGCATATCCGTTGAGAGTACTATCAACAATCCGTTAGGTTATGATTCCAAAGGAAATCTTTATTATGAGGCATTTGATTATCATGATGGATCACCGAGTAGTGGTTACGTTTTTCATAACGTTTTCCTAGCTAAATTAGATGGATCTACAGGTGAACAATCTGCCCTTTATCATGATGGAGGTCAAACCAATTGGAGTCATTCGTCAACGAAAGATGGTTATGCTATTGGCTCGCGAGTAGTTGGCAATGAAGATGGTTCAAAAATTGCATATCGCTACATGAGGAGAAGTTTTAGTAGCTATATTGATCGGCTAATTGTACGGGATACAAACACTGGGGCTCTTTTGCATCAAATAGAGATAAGCGAGACGATCCTATCACGCCATAAAAATACCATCATTACAAAGGATCATAATTATCTAAGAGCACGAGACTTTAATAATCCGGCCAACATAGTATGGTCGGTAGATATAAGAAATATTAATAGTTATATCATTACAACCAATGGGTATTTCTATTACGCAAAAACTCGTGATTCTAATTTGTATAACATCGATTTGGCTAACGGGCATGCGAGTTCATTAAATTTGAGTTCATTTACTTACCAGTCAGGTAATCCTAGTATGTCTTTAACGGTTTTGACAGATGGTTCTCTAAAAGTATCTTCAGGCGAAAAGTACATCCTTCTTTCTGGTCCTACACCAGAACGTAGCGAAAACTACGACCTATATGGGACGTTGTATTCTGACTCAGTCCCTAGTCTTGAGAACTTTATGTATGCATATCAGCTTAAGTTTAACTTTGACTCTCTAAGTGAAGAGAGAGCTGGTGTATCTTTCAGATCGAAAGATCATTCATTTCAAAACACATACAGAGTAGAGTCGTCATCAGAATCTACTCGTCTTATTAAGATTGAAAATGGAAAACGTACGATTCTGAATGAAAAAGCATATATGATGGAGCAGCATAAGTACTATAACGTGATGGTACAAGCTATTAATGATTCGATAAAAGTGTATGTAAATGGTGTTCCTATTATCGACGTGTTAGATACGACCTTCGAGTCAGAGGGTGAGTTTGGAATATTTGCGAACACGGCGTTAGTCGAGATGAAAAATATGAAACTAACGGAAATGCTCTCAAATAAAAATAAGCAATATAATATTGCGGTCATTGATGATCCGATTACATTCACAACAAGCGTGACTGACCCTGAAAATGATCCAGTCATTGGAGTGAAAAGTAAGTGGAGTTACAGACATACGAATCCAACGAAGTTTTTGGACGCAGGTGACGGGAAGTCGGGTCTATCAGCCCTACATGATATCTCGATTGGTACTCCAAAACAACCAGATAAAGTAGGGATCTATCATCTATCCTATCAAACACAAGATGATCCGCATCTATCGTATTTATATCCGAATATGCTATTCGATAATTACCGTAAGCAATCCAATTTGTATACTGAACAGTTGCTCATCCATCGCAAGCCAATTGCGACATTTGATGTCGCGCAGCGGCCTTCCGATGGACATGTTCTTTGGACGGATTATTCTTACGATCCAGATCGTTATTTGACTTTATCAAATTATTCAAAAGAAGCTACGGGGATCGACTACAAACAAACAAAAGGTGTTTTAGAAAAGAAATTCTACTACCTATCTCCAAGCGGCGATTATGTACTAGAAAAGCTTATTACACCACAAGAAACGGGTCTTTACAAAATAGGATTAGCAGTACGAGACGAATATGGCGCATGGAGCAATTGGGCTGTAAAGACACTAGATGTTAATATTACAGCTGTATTAAATACTCCTCCATCGCCTGGATTTACGAAATCTCATACAACTGCTCATAGAGGAACTACAGTAACCATTAATTCTTTAGCGACTGATAAAGAAGATGGTGACCGAACAAAGCTGAAGCACACATATTATGTTCGCAATAAAACAACAAATGGTGTGGAAACAGTATTTAGCAGTTCACGAACAAGTTGGACAACAAGCTTTAACGCACTTGGAACATACTCGTTCCGCCAAGTAGTTGAGGATTCACATGGTGCTACTGCTCAGATCGAACAAGAGGTTAAAGTTATTAATCGTAAACCAACAGCTACAATAACTGCACCAACTAGCACCAACCAGGACAATCCATCGAAGCTTACGGTACTGCGTCCCGAGTTTAAGTGGACATACGGAGATGCAGACAATGATGTTCAGAAGCGATATCAGGTTCAAATTATTCGCTACGGAGGATATCTAGTAACTGATTCAGAATCAATATCTGGTGCGGATAATACTTGGATACCTGAGGTTGATCTACCCGAAAAAACAAACATGTACGTAAAAGTAAGAGTGTTTGATGGGATCGAGTGGGGTGAATGGAGTACCGTTCGTTATTTCTATATAGAAACGAACGTAACACCAAGGGCTGATTTTAGTTGGTCACCACAACCGATCTATGAAGGAGATACGGTAACGTTCCGTTCTTTGGTCAATGATCCCGATAAGGATGCATTATCTATCCGCTATGAGCTGAAGAGTCCCACAGGAGTCAAAACGAATACGAATTATTCCTTTAATGATCCATACCCTAATACTGGACCAGTACAACCGTTTGTAGAAACGGGTACATGGACGATGAAGTTAATCGTTAGCGATGGAAAAGCTGCTCCAGTGGAAGTTACTAAATTAATTTCAGTGCTTCCCCTAAATGTTACAGGTACGGTGAGACATACTGATTTATGGAATAAACATCGTCAGCAATATAATCTGAAGACAAGTGGTGAAATAGAATCACCACGTAGCTATAATGTGTTTTGGGCTGGAGAGAAATTTCTTTTATATGCGAATACAACTGAAACAACAACGTCGACACGTGCAAATCGGGTTGAAGTAACAATTGGTAAGAAAACTACACACCTCATGCTAGTTGGAGACAATACAACATCATGGAGTGGGGAGCTATGGGATGAAACATTCGAAAAGCTTGAGGATGGTCCTATTACCTTCACTTTTTCTGCTTATTACAACAATGGTGTTATCAAAGTTATTCGTGTGGAAGTTGTCATCAGTGGGAGTGTTGGACAAGTCGTTGGTGTCCATAGAGTAAAGTAAATAACTTTGTAGTTGAGTAGCCGCACAAAATAAAACAGTCCTCTCCAGCTTTCTGGTGAGGACTGTTTTGTTGTTGAATAGATTATCTATGTGCTTTAGTCATGTAAGTTCTATTATTTCTTCAAGATCAAATAAGCAAAGTAAGGAACGCCAATGATAGATACGACGATTCCTGCTGGGATACCATCAGGATCAAGTAGATTCCGGCCTATTGTATCTGCGATAAGAAGCATCCAACCACCCAGAAGTACGGCAACAGGAATAAATAGTTGATTACGTGGGCCTACTAGCGCCTTAGCAATATGAGGTGCCATTAGTCCGACGAATGCAATGGCTCCAGTGACTGAAACGGCAGAAGCAGCAAGCGCAACGGCAGCTAGTAAAAGTTTGATACGTTCTCTCTCTACTGGCAGACCTACACCGATTGAAACAGGTTCACTAAGACCAAGCAGATTTAGTTGATTCGCCTTATAGAGGGAAAAAGGAATTAAAAATGCAAGCCAAGGCAAGATAGCCCAAATGAATGGCCAATCTGCGCCCCATACATTTCCTGCAATCCACTTAGCAATAAAATCTACTTTCGATCTTTCAGCGGAAGAAATTATAACGATCATAACGCCCGAAAGTGTAGTGGAGAATCCCACTCCGATGAGCACAAGCCGGATAGGGTTCAAACCTTCCGATCGCTTAAAAGAAAACAGGTAAATTAAGCATGCTGTTAACAACGCTCCAACAAAAGCTGCAACAGGAAGTAAATAAACAAATTTTCCTGCTTCTATCGGTATAAAGAGGAAAAATATTGCAACTGCGACACCAGCTCCCGAGTTAATACCGATAATTCCGGGATCAGCCAAGTCATTACGAGTAATCGATTGTAAAATTGAGCCGGATAGAGCTAAGGCCATTCCAGCGAGCAACGTTACTATGATACGTGGCAGTCGGATTGAAAACAGTATAAATTCCTCTTTAAAGTTGCCTGCACCTAACAAAGTCGGTAGTATCCGATCATAGGAGACGGTAGAATAACCAAGTCCCAAACTAACGACGATAGTTGCAACTATTAAAGTTAAGAAGGATATGACAAGTATTCGTTGCTTTCGGACATTCGCCTTTTGCATCATGATAAGGATTTGCCTCCTTTATGTACGACGAATAGGAAAAACGGCAAGCCCAACATGGAAACAACTGCTACAACAGGAGTCTCATACGGTACATTTATTAAACGTCCCATCGTATCTGCGATTAACATAAAGGCGGCACCCAGAACTGCGGACATTGGAACAATATATCGGTAGTCAGTTCCAGTAAATGATCTAACAATATGAGGGATCATGAGACCGATAAATGCTAAATTGCCAACCAAAGCAACAGATGCACCAGTAAGTAGGATGACGATTATAAACAAAATTACCCTTACCCGAGTGAGACTTTGACCAAGACCTATCGCTACTTCTTCATTAAGACTTAATATCGTAAGCTGTTTCGAGAATATAATAGAAATGATAATTCCTATAATTACAATTGGTGCGATTAATGTGATCTGTGCCCATGTAGTACCAATAAGACCACCTGCCGTCCACATAGACACAAATTTCGATATTTTAAAATAAAGTCCAATACCTTCACTAACTGCGATTAAAAAAGTGGAAATCGCAGCACCTGCTAGAACGATACGGAAAGGCGACATCTTCCTTCTCCCAGCAGAACTCAAAATAATGACCAAGATTGCACCAACGGCAGAACCAATAAAACATGCGATCGTAATGCCCATATAACTCAGGTTAGGAGCGAAAGCTAATGTAATAGCAAGCGCTGCAGTTGCACCTGAGGTTAAGCCTAGAAGTCCGGGGTCAGCAAGTGGATTCCGTGTTACGCCTTGCATAACAGCTCCAGAAACTCCGAAAGCTGCTCCTACTAATGCTGCACCAATTTCTCTCGGCAGCCGAATCTCTTGAATGATAAGAATATCTTTGTTAACACTGGAAAAAGTAATTGCAGCCCATACATCCTGCAAGGAAATATCTGCGGCTCCTAACATAATTGATATAACAAACATGCCGGCAAGAAAAACTATGCCGGCAATAAGTTTGTATACATAAGGTAAAGCACGTTTATTTGTCATAGGTAACTGTCCCATGATGTTATTGACCCAACAGTTTTTCGATAAAGAAAGCAAGTTGGATGTCTAGTGTTAGTGGATCGTTGAAGAAGTACTGGTTTCCATTTACATCAAATACTTGTTTGTTTTTAACTGCTGGAATATTTTTGTATGATTCTGTTTCTTGGAAAGACATGTCGCTTTCCGCATACTTGCTCATAATAACGTAATCACCCATATATTCTGGAAGAACTTCTGGAGAAATCGCATAGTAACCATCTTTTAATGCCATTTCTTTTACTTTCGCTGGCATAGCTAACTTCATTTCTTGATAAAGAATTTCTGTTCCGCGTCCCCAGTTGTCGCCAAATACATAAAGCTGTTTCTGCATACTTTCAACGACGGAAATCGTTGTATCTGCACCGATTTTTTCTTTAATTTTTACGCCAGCTTCTTGCGCACGCTTCTGGAAATCATCTACCCAAGCTTGTGCTTCTTTTTCTTTATTTAGAACTTTACCGATCTCTACATGTTGTTCTAAATAGTTAAGTTTTCCGTATGTGAAAGTAACGGTTGGAGCAATTTCTTTCAATTTCTCGATGTTTTTAACTGTTGATAAGCCCAAGATTAGATCTGGGTTTAGCTCAATAATTTTTTCAAGGTTTTCTTCAGAAACTTCTGCAGCATCTTTAATATATTTATCATAGTTAGTGTTTTTCTTCGACCACACATCTACACCAACGATATTAACACCTAGTGCCATTACGTTACCTGCTAATGAAGAAAGAACAACGACGCGCTGTGGATTAGCTGGAACTACAACGTCGCCACTTTCGGATTTATAAGTGATCGTACCTGTTTTGTTATCTTCAGTCCCAGTGGTAGCTGATGGAGAAGGTTGTGTTGTGTTTTTTGCACCTTCATTGCTATTACCGCCACCGCAAGCGCTGACTAGCAACATCAAAATTAGAACAATTGGCAATAATACTTTCTTCATTATGGAACTCCCCTTTATCTTGGTGATAATGATTATCAACTTCACTTTGCTCATTCTATATAGGTCAAAGTGGTTTGTCAATGTCAAAAATTTGCCTTTTCAATCTCTTTACAGCCCTCTACTGATTTGGTAGAATTACTTAGTTATATTGTTAACTAATACAATCATATAAATAGTTAACAATAATTATTTTTACCTATTCACGAGGAGGATATTATTAATGAATAGTCTAGTATCTACAATAAATTGGCAGTCTTTAGCGGAGAAGGCACTCCTTGGCGAATGTTTAACGATGGATGAAGGTATGGCTGTATTAGAAGCTCCGCATGACGAGTTATTACCACTCATGCAAGCTGCCTTCCAAGTGAGAAGACATTACTTTGGTAAAAAAGTAAAACTAAATATGATTATCAATGCAAAAAGTGGGCTTTGCCCGGAAGACTGCGGTTATTGTTCACAATCGATTGTTTCCACCGCACCTGTGAAGAAGTATTCGCTTCTTGATAAAGAGACTTTGCTTGCAGGAGCTAAGGAAGCACTTGCACGTAAAGCAGGAACCTATTGTATTGTAGCGGCTGGTAAAGGTCCGACGGATAGAGAACTTAACCAAGTTATCGATGCTGTAAAAGAAATAAGAGCTACAATGCCGCTAAAAATTTGTGCGTGTCTTGGAATTTTAAAAGATCATCAAGCTGTACAATTGGCAGAAGCGGGTGTTCATCGATATAACCATAATTTGAACACAAGTAGAGAAAATTATCCGTCAATTACGACAACACATACGTATGACCAGCGTGTCGAAACAGTAAAGAAGGCAAAATATAGCGGGATGTCACCATGTTCTGGCGTCATTATTGGGATGGGGGAAAGTGATCAAGAGATCGTAGAAATGGCTTATGCGCTCCGTGAGCTCGATGCTGACTCTATTCCAATCAACTTTTTGAATGCGATTCCTGGTACACCGATGGAGAATGCTGGTACAACTGCTCCTATTAAATCGCTT
Source organism: Paenibacillus sp. GSMTC-2017 (assembly GCF_016019935.1). Lineage (GTDB taxonomy): Bacteria > Bacillota > Bacilli > Paenibacillales > Paenibacillaceae > Pristimantibacillus. The sequence goes on along the minus strand of NZ_JAECMT010000002.1, from coordinate 697,397 downwards.
AAGGTGTTGGCATTATTTCGTTTCATATGTCCTACTAAAGAAATTCGTGTGGCAGGAGGGCGAGAAGTAAACTTGAGAGGGCTTCAACCGATGTCGTTATATGCCGCCAATTCGCTATTCGCAGGAGATTATTTAACAACTGCGGGGCAAGAGATTCAGGACGATCATCAATTAATTGAAGATATGGGCTTCGAGATCGAACTGAATGCATTAGGAAGCTGCTGACCGTTGCTACAATTACGTTGCACATTAAAGAGATATGTAAATAGTTTATAAGTAAGATGGGACTAGTTGTTGCATGATAACAGCTTAGTCCTATTTTTTTACTTCGAAATGTTGTAGCTGATTAATAGTACGAGTTACACATTGAAATTCCAATTCAACATTAATTTTAAACATTAAAGCACCATGACAAACTTTTAAAAAAAGTAGTAGATTTTTATTGAAATAATTTCAGTGAACCATTGCATTTGCATCAATGTTGTAAAATAGAATCGATCATTAAAAAAAGAACGTTTTTAAGGAGGAATTGTAATGTATGGAACGATAAAGATTCGAGGGGCAAGAGAAAATAATTTAAAAAATATTTCACTCGAAATTCCGAAACATAAGCTCGTCGTTGTGACAGGTCCATCTGGATCAGGAAAGTCTACTTTAGCTTTGGATACACTCCAAAGGGAATGTCAACGTCAGTACATGGAATCAATGGGTATGGTATCGGAGGAAGTCAGCAAACCTAAAGTTGATTCGATTGAAGGTTTGTCTCCATCAATAAGTGTTGGTCAACATGTAACTAATCGAAATCCGCGCTCCACAATTGGAACAGCTTCGGATATTTATACGTTGATGCGTATTCTATATGCCAAGCTTGGAGAACGCCCATGTCCAGCATGTGGTGAAATCGTGAAGCCAGTCATTGGTGGACAACCTAGCGCAAAGCTAGTTTCAGATGAGGAAGATGGTACTGGTTTCAATCAAAAGGTTCATTGTGAATCGTGTGGACACTCGCTCGAAAAATTAACGATGTCTCACTTTTCATTTAATAAACCGGAGGGAGCTTGCCAAGAATGTAGTGGACTTGGGCATGTTGCGAGCTTGGATATTGAATCGATATTTGATAAAGAGAAAAATGTACGTGATGGTGGCGTTAGATCTTGGCAAGGTATGTACACCGAATATAATATTACAATTTTAAAAGCAGCTTCCCAGTATTATGGACTAACGTTTGATGAAGAAGCGCCACTGAAGAGCTACGATACGGCCATGCTGGACTTGCTTTATTACGGTGCAGAAAGCGAAGTGTTCGTTGCACATTTCCCAAATAAGAAGCCGCCAAAAGCAGTTACACAAGGGAAGTTCGAAGGTGTTATAACGGGGATTTGGAGAAGATATAACGAAAAAGGCGGCGACTCGTCTGAAGGTTCATTGTTCAAACAGAGCATTTGTAACAGTTGTAATGGTGCTAAGCTACGCAAGGAAAGTCTTCTAGTTAAAGTTAACGGACTTGCTATTCAAGATGCTTCTTCACGTCCTTTAGGCGTTACGCTGGAATCACTTGAACAGTTGAAAGCTCAATTTACAGAAGACGAAGAGATGCTAGTTGGGCCGATTGTTTACGATATGATTGTTCGATTAAAACGAATTATCCATGCAGGGTTGTCTTATATGTCACTTGAGCGTCCGATCATAACATTGTCTGGTGGAGAAGCACAAAGGTTGAGGTTAGCATCCATCTTAGGCTCGGGATTGACAGGTGTTTTATATATCTTGGATGAACCGACAGCTGGTCTTCATCCCCGTGATACGAGCGGGCTTATTCAAGTGCTCAAGCAGCTTCGTGATCTAGGTAATACGGTTCTTGTTATCGAACATGATGAAGAGGTTATGCGTGCAGCAGATCACATCATTGATATTGGCCCCGGTGCAGGTATCTTTGGCGGAGAAGTGGTTGGACAAGGTAGTCTTGAAGAGCTTATTAATCAACCGAGTTCCGTAACAGGTAACATATTTAGAGATAAGCAGGTCAGTTTGAAGTCTTCTTCACGCAGAAAAGGAAATGGCAATCAGTTAACTGTTCACGATGCGCATCTTCGTAATTTAAAAGGAGTAACAGCAGCATTTCCACTTGGGTGTCTCGTATCGGTTACAGGTGTATCTGGATCGGGTAAGTCCACACTATTATTTGATCTACTGGCTGACTCGGGACCGGGTAATGATCGTCCATCAGGTTGCGAACGCATTACGGGTTGGGAGGATGCAGGGCCTGTCATCATGGTAGATCAATCGCCGCTCTCTCGTATGCAACGTTCCAACATAGCAACGTATACAGATGTATATACGCATTTAAGAAATTGGTATGCAGGCTTCCCAGAAGCGAAGGCTGCTGGATTAACGGCTAAACATTTCTCCTTCAATACACAGGGAGGAAGATGCGAGGAATGCCAAGGCTTGGGTGTTGTATCTGTGCATATGCACTTTTTGCAAGATATTGAAGTACGTTGCCCAGCTTGTCGAGGCAGACGATTTAAAGAAGAAGTGCTTGCCGTAACCTACGAAGGTTATAGCATTACTGATCTACTTGATATGTCTATCCAGGAAAGCATGTCTTTACTTGAGGGGCAGAAAAAAATAAATGATACGCTAAAATTATTATCAGAGGTTGGTCTTGGTTATTTGAAATGGGGACAATCGCTAAATACATTGTCTGGTGGCGAAGGACAAAGGATTAAGCTCGCTAAGCAATTAAGTAAAAAGACGACGCAACATACGCTCTATTTACTTGATGAACCATCCACAGGTCTCCATCCTGGCGATGTACGAAAGCTTGAGATTTTATTAAACAAGCTTGTTGATGCGGGCAATACAGTCATTATTGTGGAGCATAATATTAATATGATTGCAAACTCTGATTGGGTCATCGATATTGGTCCCGAAGGAGGGGGAAATGGAGGCTACATCGTAGCCGAAGGTACTCCTGAAACGGTTGCCCAAGTGGAAGCATCCTATACAGGTCAATTTCTGAAGCCGTTGTTGCAATAGGGGGCTCTACCACTAACGACTAGTATGCTGATTCGCTAACGAATCATATTGTACTTATATTGAAGAAAATAACTTGTAAGTTAGTCTAACGAACTCCAGTGTCGTTATCGAGTTTTTTTTGGCTGAAATAAAGCCACTTTGCTCGGTATAAGCATACTGGAGTTCGTTAGTCGTTTTAAACGGTACAATTTGATCAAATAAAGGTTACTTGGTTCGTTAGCGGTAAGTTCGGTAAGGGGCGCTACCACTAATATCTAGTATGCTATTCAGCTAATATGAATCGTATTGTGCACATCAGTAAAGCTCCGTCATGTCAAGCATTAGTGTGGAGATTGAGCCGGGAAAAAATAAAATTAAATGCTTTTAAGTTATTTACATACATTCTGTATGTATGTTAAATTAAATCTATTGAGAGACACCATTCCACATTTGAGGAGAGTGCTAGTTAATGAAAACAAACAGCTTTTACCCTGTTATAATGACTGAGAAGTTAGTAGAAAGTGCAGCATTTTATCAAATCCATTTCGGGTTTGTTACTGTATTTGAATCGGACTGGTATATTAGTTTGAAGCTAGTGCAAGGCGACATGACTTACGAACTTGCGTTGCTTGATCCATCTCATGAAACGATTCCTGCTGGATATGGTGAACCTACAAGAGGTTTGTTATTTAACTTCGAAATTGACAATGTCGACGATGCATATGAAAAAATGATTGTGAAGGGCAAGCTACCATTATTGCGTGAAATTCGTGATGAAGATTTTGGACAGAGACATTTTATAACTTGTGATCCTAATGGTATTCTTATAGATATAATTACAATTATTCCACCATCAGAAGAACAAAGTGAACTTTACAGTGAGAAGGTATGGTAGACAGGAGCTAGCTTAATGAGAAGGACAAAGGACGAAGCGAACGAAACGATTCGGAAGTTAATTGATGTTGCAAGGAGACACTTTGCAGATCATGGCTATGAAAAAGCTGGATTAGAGCAGATTGCAATAGATGCTGATGTTACACGTGGGGCGTTGTACCACCATTTTCGCAATAAAAAGAATTTGTTTCATGCGGTGCTTGCTGCGGTTCAACAAGAAGTTGGTGAGCGGGTAGAGGAAGAAGCTTCTCGAAGGGATGACTTGATGGAGCAACTGCTGCAAGGCAGTCGAGCCTTTCTCCTTGCAGCTGTTGAGCCTAAGAACAAACGTATTTTGCTCGTTGAAGGTCCAGCAGTGTTAGGGTGGGATGTTTGGCGTGAGCTTGATGAACAAAATTCGTTGCGTCACTTGAAGGAACAGCTGCAAATTATGAAGGAGCAAGGAGTTTTAGGAGATGTATCAGTTGATTCATTGGCACACTTTGTTTCTGGCGCTCTGAATGAATCTGCACTATGGATGGCTCAGTTAGAAGATACAAGCAAAGCTATGGAAGAAACGATGTCAATGCTTACATTATTGCTGGAAAGAGCTCGATAAGAATGTATCTTCATTATTGTAATGTGGAACAATAAGATTAAGATTGATTATTGTTTCTACTAATGTAAGATAGGGTAGAGAGAGCTTGATTGCAAATATAGCAATTTAAAAGAAATGTGTCGTTCAACTCTTTGCTATACTTGCATTAAAGGCTTCATATTCCCCATTAAACGACGAGGTGATTAGAAATGGCTACAGTAGCAAAAAACATATTTGTAAATGCATCTGTTCGAAATGTGAAAGCTTCGATAGCATTTTTTGAAGCAGTTGGTTTTGAGTTCAATAAACAATTTACCGATGATAATGCGGCTTGTCTTGTTATTGGTGAGAACATATTTGCAATGCTGGTGCAGGAAGAGTTGTTCAAAACGTTTACTAACAAAGAAATTGTGAACACGGCAACATCGGCAGAATCGATATATGCCCTCGGAGTTGGCAGCAGAGAAGAAGTAGACGGGATTGTAAGTCGTGCACTTAGCGCTGGTGGATCTGCTCCTAAAGAGCCGGTAGATCATGGCTTTATGTACTCTGCAAGCTTTCAAGACTTAGATGGACATTTGTGGGAAGTTTTGTATATGGAACCAAGTGCTGTAGCTGAATAAGCTACATAAATAGAGCCTTTGTTGAAGGATCAGCGATGATCTCTCAGCGAAGGCTCATTTTTATTATTGATCCTTCTTAATTATCGCTTTAAGTTCGGATTCTACCTTAGTTAAATGAAGGCTTATGAGCTCAGTAGATTGTGCTACATTCATTTGTTCAATAGCATTGAAAATAGAGCGATGTTCTTCGAGCAACCGAAGGGCATTTGCTTTTTCTTGATAAAACCATAGTTCGCGTGTTTTACCGATGCTATCACTAAAGCGCTGGGAAAGTGAATCCATGAGTCCGATGAGCAGCGAATTTTTGGATGCGGCAGCAATAGCAGCATGAAAAGCAACGTCAGCTCGTTCACCCTGGGCGGTATCATTGGTGAGTAAAGATTGCTCCATTTTGTCCAATATGGCACGTAATTTCTCCAAGTCCTCTTCGCTGCGCCTTTCTGCTGCAAGGGCTGAAGTGCCAGCCTCAATAACTTTCCTTACTTCTAATAATTCCAGAATGGAGCTTGCTTCTTGGAAAAACGAACTCGAACTACTCGTTGAGCTAGCCGAAGGCAGAATCTTCTTCACAAATGTTCCGCCACCGTGCCGAATGTCGAGCCAGCCCATTGCTTTTAATGCACTTAGCGCTTCTCGTACAGTTGAGCGTCCAACGCCGAACGACAATGATAAATCTACGACGGAAGGTAGCTTGCATCCTGGCTCCCAATGACCATTTTCTATTCGTTCAAGGATAAGGCGGCTAACAATTTCATGGCCTTTTTCCGTTTCAATCCGCATATTTTGCATCGATTAAATTCTCCTGCTTTCTTAATAAGAAGACTCTGTATTTTAGTATAAGCATAAGCTATAATAAATGAAAAGTCATCTGATGACCTGATCACTATTTAAAAATTTATCATTATTGCACATTCATCTTAATTCTACTTGCTGGAGGTAATTATGCTTAATACTGAAGTTACAGCAAAGCTGCGAGCAATTGTTGGCAACAAGCGCTACCGAGACGATAAAGAAGCATTAGTTGCGCATTCGTATGATGGGACACCTATGTTGCAGTCATTGCCAGATGGTGTTATTTATCCTTCTTCAACTCAAGAAGTTTCCGATATTATGAAAGTGCTTCATGATTACAAAATTCCACTTGTAAGCAGGGGATCAGGATCTAATCTATGCGGTGGAACCGTTCCTGCTTATGGCGGAGTCGTTATGGTTATGCATCGCATGAATAACATACTAGAAGTAGATATGGAAAATTTGACTGCAACTGTACAGCCAGGTCTCATTACTGCAGAAATGATCGCTCATATAGAAGAACTGGGACTGTTCTATCCACCAGATCCAAGCAGCATGAAAATTAGTACAATTGGCGGGAATATTGCGGAATGCTCCGGCGGTCTTCGTGGCCTTAAATATGGTACAACAAAAGATTATGTCATCGGACTAGAGGCAGTGCTTGCAAACGGCAGCATTATCCGTACAGGTGGTAAACTGATGAAGGATGTGGCAGGTTACGATTTAACGAAGCTGTTAGTTGGGTCAGAGGGAACTCTAGCAATCATTACGGAGGCTACCCTTAAGCTCATTCCTCCACCAAGAGCGAAAAAAACGATGGTTGCGATGTATCGTGATTTGTATGGTGCTGCAAGAACGGTATCGCGTATTATTGAAGCGCGCATCATACCAGCTACGCTTGAGTTTATGGATAATCCAACCATTCGTGTTGTGGATGACTTTGCGAAGTTAGGTCTACCGCTTGATATGGAAGCTATTCTCCTCATTGAGCAAGACGGTGAACCTGAGACGGTAGAACGAGACATTGAGCGAATCCGTGAAATATGTGCTTTAGAATCGGCAGATCGAATTGACGTTGCAGAGAGTAGAGAGGAAGCGGAGAAACTTCTTACCGCTCGAAGAAGCGCCTTTACTGCACTTGCCCGACTTCGTCCTACAACAATATTGGAAGATGCGACTGTGCCTCGATCACGGATCGCTGATATGGTTCTCCGTATTAACGAAATTGCTAAAAAGTACAATGTTACGATTGCAACATTTGGCCATGCAGGCGACGGCAATCTTCATCCTACTGCGACAACCGATGCTAGAGATGCGGAAGAGATTCACCGCGTTGAGTTAGCTTTTGCTGAAATATTCGAAGCATCAATTGAGCTTGGTGGAACAATTACAGGAGAGCATGGTGTAGGCATTGTAAAAGCACCTTATTTGGAATGGAAAGTGGGGGAGCCAGGAATGGAAGTTATGCGCGGTATTAAAGCTGCATTTGATCCGTACAACTTGCTTAACCCCGGCAAAATCTTCGCCAAAGAAACGAAAAAAAGGGTGGTTCTGCAGCATGGCTAATTCAAATGTGATGACTAAACCGAATATCCAGCATTCGAATCCTTTAGCCCAGTCGTTGTTAAAAAAGCTGGATTACGATCAACTCACAAATTGTATGCGTTGCGGCTTCTGCTTGCCTGCTTGCCCAACTTTCCGTGAGACTGGCCTTGAACCAGAATCGCCGCGTGGACGCATCGCACTTATGAAAGCAGTTGCCGACGGACTGATGGACCCTGATCAAGCATTTCAAGACCAGATGAACCATTGTCTAGGCTGCCGAGCATGCGAACCCGTTTGCCCAGCCGATGTGAAGTACGGGCAATTGATCGAGCAAGCAAGAGATGCGATAGAAGATCATGCCGTGCATAGTGTTCCGGTTAAGGGACTTCGGAAGCTTATCTTTAGTGGTATTTTTCCAAAACGTAGTAACATGAAGATGCTTGGCGGCTCGCTCGCCTTTTATCAACAATCTGGCTTGCAGAAATTAGCAAGAGGTACAGGTGTTATGCGCTTGTTTCCTCAGCACTTAAGGGAAATGGAAAGTATTTTACCCGAATCGACATCGAAAGGTGTTGTGGAGCAGTTAGGCACTTTTTACCCAGCTAAAGGAGAGGCCATTGCGCGAGTGGCATTGTTCAGAGGCTGTATTATGGACGTTATGTTTGCCGGAACAAATGTGAATACGGTGAAGCTGTTGTCAGAAGCAGGCTTTGAAGTCGTTATTCCAAAAGCGCAAGTATGCTGTGGAGCACTCCATGCACATAGCGGTGAGATGGATCAAGCGAGGTCGCTAGCAAAGACAAACATCGATGTATTTAAAAGAGCAGGTATTGATTATATAGCCTCAAATGCAGGTGGATGTGGAGCATTACTCGTTGAATATGACCATTTATTGCATGAGGATGAAAGTATACAAACTCGTGACGATGCTCGCTGGTTTGCGGAGCGGGTCATCGATGTAAGCAAGTTAATTGTAGATAAGGGACGTATTCCTGCATTTGCAGAGAATAAGGATACAGGTGGGAATGTGTCAATTACGTATCAAGATTCTTGTCATTTACGGAACGTAATGAAGAGTTCTGCTCAGCCAAGACAATTAATGCGAAGTGTTGGGGGGACGACATTTATAGAAATGAAGGAATCGGATCGTTGCTGCGGCTCTGCGGGTACATACAATGTACTTCAGCCCGAGATGGCAGGGCAATTACTGGAGCATAAGATGGAACATGCAACGAATACAAAAGCTACCTTTATGTTGACAAGTAATCCGGGCTGCCTACTGCAAATGAAGCTTGGAATAGAACAACATAAGCCGCCTTTCAAAATGGAAGCACAACATATCGTAGATTTCTTGTATGAACGTATTGTATCAGACTCGAATTAATTTTTTTGCAAATAAATGACGATAATCGACAAGAAACATGGAGAATCAACGATTGAGTGATAGAACGATGAATGTAAGCGTTTTATTATTCGCATTTTAAACGAATTCAGCCTTAAGTTGACGGTAATGAACTTTTACATTTGATTTATAAAGGAGTAGCATATGTCTATAACTGAATAAACGAAACGCTGAGTCATCCGTAAGATGAGCGGGGGAACCATCGCGACGAACAGTCGTCGCAGGGGTGAATCCATAATTAGTATGGTAGGGAAATCTCGATTCCCGAATCCGACAGCTAACTCCGTAAGCGTTATTCGAGAGATGAAGTGTGACCACTCGTGTTCAATTCGACCACAGAGATCCTTTTCTCTGTGGTTTTTTGCTGTGCATTTATCTGTATTTACTAGAAGAAAAGAGGCTGTACAAGGATGAAAAAGCAATTTGTAGTTATAGGATTAGGTAGGTTCGGAGGCAGCGTGACGAAGACGCTTATATCACTAGGCTACGAAGTTATGGGAATTGACAAAGACGAGCGTAGAGTCCAAGAGTACGCTTCAATTCTAACGCATGTATATCAAGGCGACTCAACAGATGACCAAGTCATGCGAGAGCTTGGAATAAGAAATATGGATCATGCGATTGTCGCGATAGGCGAAGATCTTCAGTCGAGTATACTGACTACACTTATTTTAAAAGACATGGGTGTGAAGTTCGTTACAGCAAAAGCGACTAGCGACTATCACCAACGAGTTCTTGAAGGAGTAGGTGCGGATCACATCGTCCATCCTGAGCGGGATACAGGTGTACGGGTAGCTCATCAAGTCACATCAAAAAATATGATTGAATATTTAGAGCTATCTCCTGAGTACAGCTTAGTAGAAATTATTGCCCCAGAAACATTTGGACGGAAGACGCTAAAGACGTTAGATTTTCGGGCGAAGTTTGGCTGCAGTGTGATGGCTATTCGTAGAACGAACAATGAACTTGTTGTATCTCCTCATGCAGATGAGATTATTTTCGAAGGTGACATGCTTGTAATCATAGGGAAAAATACCGACATTGCACGCTTCGAGCGAACATTCGAAGATTAGGAGGATTGGGAATGCCGTTTGCGACCATTAAGAAAACGAAGCTTAATCCTCATCAATTAACCGCTATTGGTTTTGCTATTATTATTTTAATCGGTGGTTTATTGCTTGCTCTTCCTATTTCCTCGACGAGTGGAGCATCTATCGGTATTCTCGATGCCTTATTTACGTCAACATCTGCCGTATGTGTTACGGGACTAGTCGTGCTTGATACGGGACAAGACTTTACTCTGTTTGGTCAACTTATTATTATGCTGTTGATCCAAATAGGTGGGATGGGGTTTATGACGTACGGTGTCATAATAGCTTTGATTCTTGGTAAACGAATTGGACTCAAGCAACGTGTTTTTCTTCAGGAATCAACAAAGTCGTCTTCGATACAAGGACTAGTTAAACTAGTACTAAGTATCTTTTTTATTACACTAACATTTGAGGCAGTAGGTGCCCTGATTTTATGGTTAAGATGGATACCTGATTTAGGCCTTGGTCAAGCTGCTTATTATGCTGTATTTCATTCGGTTTCATCATTTAATAATGCTGGGTTCGGATTATGGTCAGACAGCTTAGTCCGATATGTAGGTGACCCGATTGTTAATATTGTTATTTCAATGTTGTATATTGCCGGCGGTATCGGGTTTATGGTTATTGTAGACATATACAGGAAACGTAGATGGAGCAAATTTGCTCTACATACGAAGATTGTTCTTTTAATATCCACGCTACTATCTGTCGGTGGGTTTATTATCATCTTTATTCTTGAACTGTTTAATCCAGCAGTGTTTGGACATTTAACGCTTAGTGAACAGTTGTGGGCCGCGTATTTCCAAAGTACGACGACACGGACAGCAGGATTCAACTCTATTGATCTTGCAGGAATGTTAACAGCGTCACAGTTTCTTATGGTGTTTCTTATGTTTATCGGTGCTTCTTCGGGATCAACGGGCGGCGGTATTAAAACGAATACGTTTATGGTCCTCTTAGTTGCTATGTACAGTAATATTAGAGGGCGCAGTCAGGTTCATATTTTTAAACGTAAAATTAGCAATGAACTTGTGTTAAGCGCATTATCGGTCATTATGATTTCACTTAGTCTTGTATTAGTCGTTTCATTTATTTTGACGATTACGGAACCCGGACAACAATTTATCGATCTACTGTTCGAAGCGACATCTGCATTTGCTACAGTGGGTATGTCGCTAGGCATCACACCAGAATTGTCTCCTGTTGGGAAAGCTATTATTATATTCACGATGTTTGCAGGACGTCTTGGTCCGCTTACACTTGCTTTTGCCCTTGCGAACAAGCAACGTGATAGTAAGATCGGCTACCCGGAGGAAAAAGTACTTATTGGTTAGAAACGCAAACAAACATCCACACTCAGACGAGTAGTGGATGTTTGTTATTTGCCGAGGGCATATTCTATGAAGTTGTTTACTTCCTGAACATTTATTTCCTCAATCGGTCTATTATTGACTTTATATTTTTCTTTGAGAGCAAGTAGTCGATATACACTCTCATCGAGACGCTCTTCTGAAATTTCTCCGCTCTGGACACTTTTATGTAGTGCATCCAACACCTCGCGTTGAAGTGTATCCATATGACCGACAATAATAAGATCACTTCCCGCCAAAATTGTTTTGACGGCTGCTTCTCCGATATTATTTGTATTTATTAATCCACCCATTGTCATATCATCAGTGACGACTACACCGTTAAACCCGAGTTTCTCTCTTAACAAATCAGTAATAACCGGTTTAGAAATAGAAGCAGGATTTTGGTCATCTAACTGAATCATTAAGAGATGGGCGATCATAATTGCATCGGTATCTGCTTCAATCGCTTTAACAAATGGAAGTAGTTCAAATTGTTCGAGTTCTGTAAGTGATTTGTTAACTAGCGGCAAGTCATAGTGAGAATCTACTCCTGTGTCGCCATGTCCTGGGAAATGTTTGACGACTGCGGCAACTTCTTGCGACGTTATTCCTTGCATCATCGCTAACCCATGTGTGATAACCGTTTCAGCATCTGAACCAAATGAACGATCACCAATGACCGGGTTTTTTGGATTACTATTTATATCAAGTACAGGTGCAAAATTCATATTAAACCCGAGAGCATGAAGTTTATTGCCAAGTGCTTGTCCAACTTTATACGTGTAAGCAGCATCATCAGTGGCGCCGATCTTACCAGCAGACGGAGTTTTAATGAATTCGTTCGGCAATCGGCGAACTCTTCCCCCTTCTTGATCAACACTTAACCATAATGGTACAGCATTAATTTCGTTCGCTTCCTTAAGCTCATTAAGGAGTGCTAACGTTTGATCTGGATTTGCTATATTATCTTTGAACAAAATAAAACCGCCGACCTTATAGTTTTCGATCAAATCTCGAGTAATGGGTTGCATCGATTTTCCGTTTAACCCAACAATGACGAGTTGGCCAATCTTTTCTTCTACACTCATGCCATCAAGTATCGCTTGTATGTGGTTTGTGTAAGAAGTAGTTGGAGTAACATTTTCGTCAAGGTTCACTTTGGAAGGTGGTTCGGAATGAGTGTTGTTAATTGTGTAAGTTGTGTTAGTGGGAGTAGATTTTTCTGAGGTGGATGTTTGTATATTGTCACTACTACAATTAGTAAGCACAAACAAACATAAAAAAACAACGATTATGAGGGGGACTTTCTTGCGCATTTATATTTCCTCCATCGTATTAACGTATACCTTATTGTAATTGGTGGGAGCTATACGGTCAAACGATAGGTTTTATTACGTTATTATAGGAACCTATGAGCAGGAATAAGTTTTTGTAGAAATCGAATTCCTGCTTTTTGGCGTAGCTCGAAGTAGTCATACCATTCCATTTTCATTTCCTATTTACAAATTCATATGGATCGCTTGTTGCTGAATCTTTAAATAATCCAGATCGATACTTGTGTCGTACCAGCGCTCCTTATACGCATACCCGATCATTCCACTAGTGGAACAAATCTTACTCAATGCATCGGTCAATTGTATTTCTCCACCTTGCCCAGGTCTTGTCTCTTTCAGTAATTCGAATATTTCAGATTTAAGGATGTATCTTCCCATTAGGGCAAGGTTCGAAGGCGGATTGATTTCTGGTTTCTCAACAATAGATTCTATATCGAAAACCCGTTGTTTAATTCTTTTTGCCGAAACAACACCGTAGTTCTTTAACAGTTCTGTTTTGACATGTTGCAATCCTATTACATTAGTTGAGAAGTTATCGAACGTTTTTATTAGTGGGATAAGCATCGACGTTCGCTGAAGACTCACTTGATCTGGGAGTAGCACAGCAAACGGCTCGTTTCCAGCAAATGATTGACCAAGCAACACGGCATGTCCTAGCCCGAGCGCTTCATGTTGGCGGATATAATGAATACGGACTTTGGGCGGAGTTATCTTTGGTATAAGATAATCTTTACCTCTAGCGGATAGGATACATTCCAATTCGATAGAACGATCGAAATAATTCATAATCTCATTTTTATTGCGAGAAAGAACGATTAATATTTCCTCGATTCCTGCCAGTATAGCTTCTTCCACAATATATTCTATGGTTGGTCGCCCAGCAATAGGGAACATTTCCTTTGGAATCGATTTGGTGACTGGTAAATTACGGATGCCATACCCTGCGGCTGGAATGATGGCTCTATGAATCATTATTATCACCTCACATAATAGGATTCCTATAGATATATTATATTGCTCATTTCGCAAATGAAGCCTGTCAGCTCGCAAAAGGGGCAGTTGTACTACTACAAATAAAAAAGTTTTGTAAAGGTTACTATGCGAATAGCCGTTTCCCTTTTGCCCGTCGCCGCACAAGATAGTGTAGCGAATAGAGGTAATGAAAAGAGGGATGCAACTTTATGAATATTTGTATTGTAGGCGCAGGATATGTGGGCTTAACTACTGCTGCTGTATTATCTCAGCTTGGGCATAGTGTTGTTTGTGTAGATCGCGACAAGGGGAAAATTTCGTTGTTGAACAGCGGTATTATCCCGATATTTGAACCTGGCTTGAATGAGTTAATCGAAAATAATAGGAATGAGAATCGACTACTTTTTAGTTCAGAGGTTGAAGAACATTTGGAGAAAAATGAAGTCATTATGATTGCGGTAGGCACACCATCCGCTTCAGACGGAACTGCGGATCTCGTCTATGTAAAAAGTGTACTGCTTACAATAAGTGAAGTTATTCGAACGTATAAAACGATCATTCTAAAAAGTACAGTTCCGCCTGGGACAGGGAATTGGGCTGTTCGTTTTCTACTAGATAAGGGACTTTCTTCGGATGTATTTGATATTGTTTCTAATCCTGAGTTTTTAAGAGAAGGGACTGCAATATTTGATTCGCTGCACCCTGATCGAATGGTTATCGGGGCGACCAACGAAATCGCTATAGAGAGAGTCCGTGAGCTTTATGCGGGCATTCAGACGGAGACACTAATTACTGGAAGAACAGAAGCGGAAATGATTAAATACGGCTCGAATGCGTTTCTTGCAACGAAGCTGTCATTCATTAATGAACTCGCTAGAATATGTGATGTTTATGACGCCGATATAACAAAAGTATCGGTTGGTATTGGTATGGACAGTAGAATCGGAGGTAAGTTTTTTCAGGCGGGGATTGGTTATGGAGGGTCGTGTTTGCCTAAAGATGTCAATGCACTTATCGGAGCAGCAGCTACTAAAGCATTACCGCTTAATTTACTTCATACGGTAGCTGAGATTAATGACTCACAGCTTGATGTATATGTTGAAAAGCTGGAGAGAGTTATTGGTTCTTTAAATGAGAATTCTCATATTGCTGTGTGGGGAGCTACCTTTAAGGAAAATACGGATGATATCCGTTACTCTCAAGCGATTGCATTTATGGAGAGGCTTGCCGCGAGGGGATGCCAAATAACTGCTTACGACCCGCTCGTTGCTCCACAGATTGTTGGTGTGAGCTGGAGTGATACAGCGATGAGAGCAGTACAAGATGTGGATGCGCTTATTGTCGCGACAGGCTGGCAAGAGTTCCTTCAAGGAGATTGGAAAGAAGTAAAAGGAGTTATGAGAGGGAATGTCGTTATGGACGGACGGAATGTACTTGATCGAATTGCGATCGAGCAAGAAGGTCTACGTTATGTTGGGGTGGGTCGCCCATGAAAATTGTAGTGACAGGAGCAGCGGGATTTATCGGTTCTCATCTTTGTGAAACGTTGCTAAATAATCCTAACTATGAAGTTATCGGGATAGATGGACTCATACGTGAAGAGATAGAACAAATCAGAACTCGTCATTTGGAAAAAAGTTTTACTAATAGTCGCTTTACATTCATACAGGATAATTTGGCTAATGTGAAGTGGGAGGAGCTACTTGCGGATGTCGACATTGTTTATCACTTAGCCGGCATCCCAGGAGTACGTAATAGTTGGGGAGCAGATTTTGCAAACTATGTGCACAACAATATCGATATAACACAACAATTGCTTGAAGCTTGTGTAGGGAAAAATATTAAAAAGTTTGTTTTTATATCTACTTCGTCGGTTTATGGAGACACAGTTGGGATGGTTTCAGAAAATGCGTTGCCATCCCCATTGTCGCCTTATGGTGTGACTAAGCTAACAGGAGAGCAACTTTGCCGCGTCTATTGGCGGAACGAAGGGGTCCCCATCGTTATTTTACGTTATTTTACCGTATATGGTCCAAGGCAACGATCTGATATGGCATTCCATCGATTCATTCGTCAACTATTATTGGATCAACCAATTACGTTATATGGGGACGGACTCCAGTCACGGGACTTCACATATGTTAAAGATTGTGTGACAGCAACAGCCGCCGTCACTGAAGCACAGGACGTGATTGGAGAGACGATTAACATCGGAGGGAAAGAACGCTCTACGATTATAGATGTAATAGTTACACTTGAGAAGTTGGCAGGTAAAGAAGCTAATATTTCACGGATAGGTGGATTGAAGGGAGAACCTCTTCATACATGGGCTAATATTGCTAAGGCAGAGTCTCTACTCGGGTATCAACCACGTGTTAGCTTGGAAGAGGGGCTTCAGCTAGAAATTGATTATATGAGACGGTATCTTTTTAATAGTTAGTATCAGGGGAGTAGTCTATGATAATAAATATATACAGTAATTACTAAAAAAGGGGTGCGGGAGAGCATCTGTAGAAGAAATTTGTTACTCATTGTTTTTTTAGTTTTTAGTTTGTTCAGCATTGGTTGTTCGTCTAAGGAAAAAGCATTAAACAATTTATTACCTATAGAACCGAACAAATTTAATAGGACGCTCAGGACATTGGATTATAAAAAGAGGGTCAGCCGATAGTCAAATTAGATGACTATCGGCTGATCCTTTTTGTGTTTTTCGTTTATTCTGATTTAAACAATGTTGCGATAGAGCCGCCTTCGGTAATGATTTTGATAGCAGCGCCTAGCAATGGTGCCATCGGTAGAACGACGAACTTATCGGGGCTATCTTGTCTAAGAGCGATCGTGTCCGTAATAACAACCTCTTGAATGTTTTTGTGGTTAAGCTTCTCAACGGCATTCTCGGAAAATAATCCGTGAGTTGCGCAGATGAAAGCATCTTCTGCTCCACGTTTCTTAAGGCCTTCTACCACGTTAACGATCGTACTGCCTGTATCGATCAAGTCCTCGATAATAATTGGCGTCATACCTTCAACTTCACCAATAATATGTGTAATCTTGGATTGGTTATGGGCAGGGCGGTTTTTGATCATAATCGCAAAAGGACAATCGAGTAAGCCAGCCAGTTTCTCTGCTGTCGTAGCTCGTCCAGCATCAGGCGATACGACAACTGGATTTTTGATGTCCTTTTTTCTGAGATAATCAATGATCAAATCCAAAGCAGTTAAATGATCAACCGTAATATTGAAGAATCCTTGGATTGGATCAGCATGCAAATCAACAGAAATGATGCGGCTTGCACCAACTGTCGTCAATATATCTGCTACCATCTTAGCGGAAATAGGTTCCCTTGGTGCAGATTTACGCTCTTGACGAGCATAGCCGTAATAAGGCATTACAATATTGATCGATTTAGCAGAAGCACGTTTTGCCGCATCAATCATGACGAGCAATTCTACTAAATGTTCATTCACAGGGCTAGACAACGATTGCACTAAAAAAATATCACAATTTCGAAGTGACTCTTCATAGGATACATGAATTTCACCGCTTTGAAGACGAGAAATGGCGATTTTGCCCAATGGCAGATTGAGTTGCTTACATACATTTGTAGCTAATGGCTCATTGGATGAACCAGAAAAAACCTTAATCTTTGTTGGCATAATGCCCTCCATTTCTTGCACTTGTATCTTATCGTAAATTTGAAATAGCTACGTCAGGATTAGTATCTGCTTCATAATCGATTCCGTCTGTTTCGAAGCCGAACAGTTGGAAAAATTCACGGCGATAGCCTACTAGATCAGATAGCTCATATACGTTTTCAGTAGTCAATTCAGCCCATAGCTTAGCAACTTCTGCTTGAATTTCAGGACGCATTTCCCAATCGTCGACACGGATAAGTCCTTTTTCATCAACAAGCGTTTCACCTTCGCCGTAAAGTCTTTCAGCAAATAAGCGGTACATTTGCTCGATACAGCCCTCGTGAATACCTTGCTCTTTCATTACTTTATAAAGAGCAGAAATATAAAGAGGTACTACTGGAATAGCTGAGCTTGATTGTGTAACAAGTGCTTTATTCACGGATACAAATGCACGTCCGCCATTTGTAGCTAGTCCAGCATTCAGGCGTTTCGCTGTAGCTTCTAGATCGTTTTTGGCTGCGCCGATCGTTCCTTCGCGGTAAACAGCATGTGTTATTTCAGGACCGATATAGGAATAAGCAACCGTTGTTGCTCCTTCAGCCAGCACACCTGCGCTTTGAAGTTCGTCGATCCACATTTGCCAGTCTTCTCCGCCCATAACAGCAATCGTTTGACGTAGTTCATCTTCAGTTGCTGGTTCGATCGTTGCAGTTGATACTTCACCACTATGGAAGTTAACTGTTTTGTTTGAATACGTTCCACCAAGTGGCTTGATAACGGAGGAGAATACTTCACCCGTCTTTGGATGTACGCGGCGTGGAGAAGCAACGCTGTAAATCACCAAATCGATTTGACCAAGCTCTGTACGTATAAGATCAATCGTTTTTGTTTTGATTTCATCGGAGAACGCATCGCCAACGATGCTATACGATTTACGGCCAGCTTCTGCAGCAGCTTTTTCAAATGCAGCAGAGTTGTACCAGCCTGCGGATGCAGTACGTACACCTTCAGCAGCTTTGTCAAAATAAACGCCAACTGTGTTTGCTCCAGCACCGAATGAGGAGACTATACGTGATGCAAGACCGTAGCCTGTTGAAGCACCAACAACGAGTACGTTGCGTGGTCCTTGAATGGCAGGCTTACTAGTTACATAATCAATTTGACGCTGTACTTGACTTGCGCAGCCTTCTGGGTGTGCAGTTGTACAAATAAAGCCGCGAGTTTTAGGTTGAATATTCATATTTGGGATATTCCTTTCTCTAATAAAGTGACAAGGATCTATGTATCTTAAATAACTCTATCCCATTTTACCGATATTTGCGAACAAATGAAAGGAAAAATGAAAAAAGAGAACGCGGAAGCGCTCTCTTTTAGCCCAAATCATTTAACGATTGCCAGTAAGCTGTTGCTCGGCAATCTGGACGAGCCTGCGTGTAATATTTCCGCCAATAGTACCTATTTCCCGAGTCGTCATATTACCGTAATAGCCGTCTTGCGGGAGTTGGATGCCTAATTCACTAGCAATTTCATATTTCAGCTGCTCAAGTGCTGCTCGCGCTTGTGGTACAAGAAGTTGATTTGTTCTATTTGCCATCTATGTTAGCCTCCTTCTTGAGGCTATTATGCTGCAAGTGGATCGGAATTATTCGCTAGCTCATCCGTTATTTACCGATGATGGAAATTCCGAAACTATTTTATAACTCGACGTGCAGTTACATATTTGTTTTTCCAATAGGTTGAATTCATGTTGGCGATAGAAACACCTTTACTGCTTGCGCTATGTATAATCTGATTGTTTCCTGCGTAGATAGCTACGTGGCTAATCGATTTTCCATTCGTTTTGTAGAAAACGAGATCGCCTGTACTGAGTGCGTTTTTCTCGACTTTTTTCCCCATACTTGCTTGAGCTGCAGACGTACGGGGAAGCCAAATGTTAAAACGCTTAAACATATATTGTGTAAATGAGGAGCAGTCGAATGCACTTGTGCTTCCTGGCTGAGCGCCATATAGATAAGGTGTTCCTATGTATTCTTTGCTTGATTCAATAAGATCAATTGATGCAGGTGTAGCTGCTTGAACGTTGTCATTAGCTGCTCCGAATGTAATGGCTGACCAGACAATAGCACTGCAAGTACTCACTTTTACGATTTGTTTTAATAGGCTTATGTTTTTCATGGTGTAAGGTTATCCTTTTCGTTTTCGTTTTATGTGTACCCACTATATCACATGCAAAAACAGCCTATTTCCGTATATGAGAGCAATAATGCAGACGTAATCACAGCAAATGAGCATTTATGAGAAATTAATGAAAAAATATTAATAAATTAATGACGGTTTGCGCTTTTGATTAACTCTCGATTGTCCCATAGCAACATACGGAGATTTGATTTCGACCCTTGAATAACAAAATGAGGGATTCCGTGTGCTTTAGCAATTTCAATACTTTCCCATGTGGCACGATGAGAGGTAGAAGAAATAAGAAGGAAAAGCGCTTGAGACCGTTTCAAATCGGAGTGAATGCGCTCAGGATGTTCACCGTTTTCATGAACGAGTTCTGCACCGCATTCTAACACAACCTCTTCAAACCATTTGCGAAGTCCGCCTACAATAGTAACGCTGCTGCCACGAAGGAAAGGTTCAATCTTAGTTTTCTGAGTAGCTTCGTTTCTTTTGTCTCTATTTTGTCTGTATCGAGATGGTTCAAGTTCAGCGGGATGTGCACTCTTATCCTGAACGGTTGAACTAGTATTTGTATTAAGTCGATAAAGTTTCGTTAAGCGAGCAATATGCCCTCCATCAAAAACGTTGAACGTACAAGGGTCACCGTGAGCGGGCTTTTGAATTTCGATATCTTTGTAATGAATATGGAAGCGGTTGTTCGCATCATTCATATCGACGCAATACCAGTTACCATCCTTCTCTAGCGAAATATATCCGTCAAACTGTTGGACAGGAGAGTACGAGTCATCACCTTGGAAGAGCAATTGCACTTCATAATAAAAGGATGTTCCATTATGTTTGATAGGTGTACACAGAACTTCCGCTTCATGTTGTAATTCATGTTGATAAACGAGCGATTCTGTAATGTTGAACGTAATATCATTTTCTAGTTTAATGAAACCACCATGGTCCCGCCGATAGAATGTTCCATTTAAAGGGGTGGCTATCTCTTCAGGTCGCTGGGGTGGTGGTGAAACTCCCTTATTACTTTTTTGGGCAGTTGTAGCCTTTGCACTCGTACCCAATCCTGCATCAGAGCTTTGGTTGTCAGCAAGCGGTTCCTTGCTCTTATGTTGTGTGGTGTCGTGCTCTGGTGGTTGCTCAGCTAGGATATCTAGAGCCTGATAGTCTTCAAGTGCATCAGCTAGATCCAATGCTTTCCGAATGCGCGCGCGTGCTAATCCGAAGCGGCTATCTGTCGCATTGATTTGTGTGGAGGCGATCTTTTCAATTTCTTGATAGAGACAAAGCTTTAAATTAGTAACTAGCTCATTCTGATCATTCATCTTTTCTTTAATGTTTGCAATGGATTGCTTTAAAAAAGCTTTGTCCTTATTGTGATAAAATAATTCCTTCGTGTGAGATTCGATCGTGCTCTCAAGTTGATTTTGTTTGTTGTTAAGTGAGCGAATCGTGCTCAGGAACATCTGTCGTTCTGTCAGCCAAGCATCTTGCTCCTGCTTCCAACGACGATCACGTTCTTGCTGAAGATCTGTTAATTTCACGTTTTTTGCTTCGGCAAGTGCGATTTCTTTTGCGCGCCGCTCTAAAGCTAAGTTTAGTCGATCGAGCTCTTCCGTTTTCATGCGCAACTGCTTGTTTCGTAGCACAAGATCTTGTTCTAACAGTTGCCGATGAGCCGTCTCTTTAGCGTACAAACCTTCAAGACGTGTTATTTTTTTCTTTTGTTTGTTTTGTTCCGCATCTTTAGGGGGATCAGCTGTGATTGCGGATTCTACGAGTAGTGTATCTTCGTTTAGAGGAGCATTTTTCCGTTCTGAAAGCCGCTTTGTTTCTTCAGTCCAACGCTCGTCGTTATCGTCTTTTTCAACATGGAAATAAATAGTCCAATAAAACGTCCAAAAGCCATGTTTTGCGATACGCTGTTCCTGTTCTTCTAATAGTGTGGTAAATGATTCTTCCTCATCTTGGGATAAGTTTGGGATCGTATGAAGGATGGCGAGTAGAAGCCTGCGCTTGGCAGCCATATCTTTGTGAGCCTGAATAACACTTGTTCGGAACATCTTTACGAACAGCATCTCTGGCCACTTACGTAATTCGCGTTTTGCAAATGGGAATTCAAGAGCTAACGCCATCGTTAGCTTATCTTTTTCGTCCAGCTCCTTAACATATAGAAGAATCATTTTATCCGGCAAGGGAAGCTTCGATAAACGTTCTAGTATTGTTCGGTACTCGTCCATCCCTTTTGTCCATTCCACTGAATCAACTAGACCCGCAATTCGGGCTCTCATTTTCATATTCAAGTTCACTCCCCCTTTCGAACGTAATGGTATAAATACTTTTCGACAAGAGGGAGCTCGAATCCTGCGCGGATTTTAAAATAATGGTAAAATGACCCATTAAAGTTAAGCGCGACAGATGCTGTTAGAAGTTGAAATTGTCAGGATCTGGGCCGAAGCGCTTATTTTGATTGAGAGAATGGATACGTGAGACTTCATCCTGTGTTAGCTCGAAGTCAAAGATATCTCCATTTTCCTTCAAACGTGCAACGTTAGTCGTTTTCGGAATAGTAACAACTTCATTTTGTAAATCCCAACGAAGAACGATCTGAGCTGGTGATTTGCCGTATTTAGCACCAATCTCAGCAAGAACACTTTCATCGAGATTACCTTGCATAAGTGGGCTCCAAGCCATTAATTGAATATTATTGGCTTTGCTAAAAGCATGTAGTTCCTGTTGCGTAAGTAGTGGGTGATATTCCACTTGATTGACCATCGGTACAATTTCGCTCGAAGCGATTAAATCTTGCAGATGGTGAATTTGGAAGTTGCTCACACCGATTGCGCGTGCTTTACCATCACGGTAAATTTGCTCCATTGCACGCCATGTATCTTTATATTTATCCTTTACAGGCCAGTGGATGAGTAAAAGATCGACGTAGTCCATCTGAAGCTTGGATAGGCTTTCCTCGAATGCTGCGAGCGTCGACTCGTAACCTTGGTTTGCATTCCATATTTTCGTCGTTACGAAAAGATCTTCCCGAGCTACGCCGCTACTCTGTATGCCAGCACCAACGCCACTCTCGTTTTGATAAGCTGCAGCAGTATCAATACTTCTGTAACCTAAATCAATAGCTGCTTTAACTGTATTTTCCGCTTCGCCGTCGTCTTTTACTTTCCAAACGCCTAGACCGAACCATGGCATCTTTACACCGTTACTAAGTACTGTGCTTTCTGTTAATGCGACTGTCATAACAAATTCTCCTCTCGAATGGGCAGCGATTATAGAGACATACGCAATATTTCAAGAACATCGTTTTTCTCAAGTGTTTTGAAGGAACCTATCGCACTGTAACGAACGGCTTCTTCCGCCATACGATCCAATTGCTCTTCACCAATGCCGAAGTCTGCAAGTGTCGATTCAGCTCCGATTCTTGTGAAGAAATCTCGGGTAGCTTCAATGCCTGCCAAAGCAAGTTCATCTTCTGTCTTTCCTGCAGCATCAATTCCCCATACACGAGTGGCATATTGAGCGAATCGATCTACACGCTCTTTATATACATATTTCATCCAGTTCGGGAAGATGACTGCTAGTCCCGCTCCATGTGGAATATCATAAATTGCACTGACTTCATGCTCAATACCGTGAGATGCCCAGTCATTAACCATGCCAAGACTAATTTGACCGCCGTTAAGCGCCATCGTCCCACACCACATGAGGTTAGCACGGGCTGCTTTATCGTTTGGATTAACGAGCGCAGGCTCAATATTTTCAATGACCGTCTGTAATATGGATTCACAGAAGCGTTCTTGAAGAGGCGTGTTTTCCGTTAAGCTGAAATATTGCTCAAACACATGCGACATAATGTCTACGGAGCCATATACCGTATGATTGCGGGGTACCGTATAAGTTAGTTCTGGATCAAGAATCGAAAATGTAGGGAACAGATGAGAACTGCCAGCTCCTCTTTTTAATTTCTCTTCCCAATGGGAGATAACTGTATTTCCGTTCATTTCTGAACCAGTAGCTGCTAGTGTAAGAACGGTACCGATCGGCAGTGCTTGTTTAATAGAAGCTTTGCCCGTAAAGAAGTCCCAAACATCGCCATCATACAATGCGCCTGCTGCAATCGCTTTGGCTGCGTCGATTACACTGCCTCCGCCGACAGCAAGAATAAACTCGATGCCTTGTGTACGGCAAATATCGATTCCTTTATTGACAGTCGTGAGCCTCGGATTCGGCTCAATGCCAGCCAGCTCATGTACAGTTACATTAGATGCAGATAATTGTTTGCGAACGAGATCGTATAATCCCGTCGATTTAATGCTGCCACCTCCGTAAACAAGAAGAATGGACTTTCCATAGTGGGCAGTTAGCTCACCAATACGACTAATTGTACCTTCGCCAAAAACGATTCGGGTTGGATTATGAAATTGAAAGTTATTCATCATTTACCTCCTTGCATTTAGTTAACTAAAAAGATAATTTAATATCATTTTAGTTATGCATGCGCGATTAATTTTAGTGAAAATGACCCACTATGTCAAGTTTACACCTCTGTATTGAAACATTAACTTCTAGGTTATATAATATGCGATATGTGAGTTTTCGAATAGAAGGGGAGCACGTATGGATATTGAAGTAAACACGCGTAATATGAAGTTTTTGGAATGTTTTTCGTCACATACGCGCGTGAGGATTATAGAATTGTTGGATGATAAACCTATGAATATTAAAAGTTTGTCTGAAGCACTAGACATAAAGTCTCCCATCGTAACGAGACATGTACATATGCTTGAGGAAGCTGGAATTGTCCGCTCAGAAACGATGCCAGGCAAACGAGGTATGCAAAAAATGTGCTTCCTCCATCTCTCTCATGCTACGCTCCTTTTTAGGGGCAATCCTTCCAAGGAGAAGCATAATCGCTATGATGTTTCCGTTCCGGTGGGGGCTTATTCACACTATGAGGTGAAGCCTACTTGCGGCCTTGCATCATCTACCGGGATGATCGGGATGTGCGACGATCCTAGATATTTTGCAGATCCTGAGCATGTCCATGCAAAAGTAATCTGGTTTAGTTCCGGATATGTGGAGTATCGCATTCCGAATTATATGGTCAATAATGAGCGGCCGGAATCGCTTGAAATTGCACTTGAGTTATGTTCGGAGACGCCATGTACGGTTAGTCATCTTCCTTCTGATATCGTATTTTCGATTAATGGAAGGGAAGTAGGGACATGGACGTATCCGGGAGATTTTGGAGGTAGTCGCGGCTTGTATACGCCGGAATGGTGGTACAAAAATGTTACGTACGGACTAATGAAATCGATCCGAATTACTCGTGATGGCTCATTTATTGATGGGATCAAAGTGTCGGGAGTTACAATTGATGAAATAGAGCTAGCTTATGATAAAGAGATTATGTTCCGAATAAGTTGTAGCACGACAGCGAAAAACTGTGGTGGCGTCACTCTCTTTGGCAAAGGCTTTGGTAACTACAATCAAGATATAGAAGTTACGCTAAGATGTTAATAGTTCCTACTTTTTGAGAACGATTCGAATGAAAAAGAGGCAAGCTTACTCGCATTACGTCACACGGACATTGTGTCCACGTCTCGGTCTGCAGAGAGCTTGCCTTTTATTATTGCGACGGTAATGTTTCTAAATACTTTTTAATGAACTGAATCGCTTTTTCCGGGTTATTGGCATTGGCATGTACACCTACAATAAGATCTGACTTAAGAAGACGCAGGTCTTTGCTGAGTTGTGTACCACTAAGATCAAAGCCGTAAATACGTTCCTGAGTGTCGCCCTCAACAGTAAGCTTACGTGCTTGTTCTCCTGCAAGCCATGGAGCTAGTTCCGACTGTCCTTCCAGATCGAGAAGTGCGCTTTGCCCACCGATCCAATCGAACATTTTTTTGTCCATCAAGATGACATCATGGACTTCCGACATCAATGTTACCATTGCTTTCTGCAAATAGGCATACGCGTTTAAATCTTCCCCGGGGACGTATATAATGGATGATTCTATACGTTTCCATTCAGGGAACGACTTCAGCATTGAGGCAGATACTGCTTTAAGATCGGTTTCCCCTTCTGGCTGCATAAACATGCCGTAGAAAATAGTACTAACATCAACAGGAGGCAGGCTCGCCAAATATTTCTGTTCTTCGCGATGGTCGATATAGCCGACGATGGCATAAATAATAATTCCTATAAGTGCAACAACACCTAGAGTATGTAGCTTGTAATAGCGCCAGAAGTGATCTAGCTTCTGAGCTTTTCCAGCCATGTTTTTGTATTTCCCGTATTCTTTTTCATTGAACTCTTGCATAACTTTCTGATCTTCATGTGCCAATATGAATCGATAGGCTGCTGTAATGTGTTTGAATTGGTCTTCACTTTGCTCGCTTGAAGTGAGGTTGTTAGCTTCTAAATGTTTCGTTTTTGTTCGTTCTCGTCTTAAAAGCGTCATGTAGCGTTTCTCTACTTCGTCCTTTGTTGCAAATTCCTCAAGTCCCATTGTTTTATAGGCTTGTTTTAATTCGTCCACTGGTTCACCTCGATTAGATAAGAAGTTCTAGTAATCTACTATATGTATAAGTATACGGAAATCTACGGCTAACGCAAACTGTAGCAACCTTTGTGAATGACAAATTGGATTTGATGGATAGGTAAATGTTGGTTTAGAATAAAGCATATCCGGCTTAAGGCTTATCTTGTTTAGCCATCTAGCTTTTTAGAATGAGGTGTGTTCATGTTTGATCCTATCGTATTTGATAATTTAAAAGTAGCCTTTGAGAATCAGTTGTATGATTTGGATACACTAGATCGTACGATCGATATTATCGGGCGTAAAGATTTGCTTGATATGGCGGTTATGTCACGACAATTTATTTTATCCTTCCGTCTAGCTGGAGAAGAAGGTGTAACTGCAGATGTTGTGCTCAGCGCATCTTTAAAGGATATCGCTGCAGAAATATTGGAGCATCAGGGTGAGTCACCCGCTTGTGGGCTTACACTTCGTTTCTATATGAAAGTAACAGATGTGGAAGTACAGTGTGCAGCGATTGAACGGAGCATGTTGACCATTTGGCAACAGGAGCGTAAGCCAGTTCAGACACTTAGCCGCATTTTCGGAAGCGGGGATTCTTACTTTAACAACATCATTGAACTTCCATTTGATCGGAAAATTAATGAAGAGCAGATGGAAGATATCCCAGAACTGATCCAGCATATGCTGGAGACGTTAGCCGCACTACATGAGATATAAGGAATAACGGTGTTTGCATGAACTCTCTATTTCCATCATGTCTTAGCTGTGCTATAGTACGATAGAATAATTGAAAAGAAATCCGGCTTTGTTATGTCTTAGAGATGAATGTTGCCGGGAGAGGTTCGCGAACTCCCTCTATAAAAAACTAAAACGAAACGGTAGCCTGTATTCATATAGGCATCGTCGTTTTTGTGTTCGGCACGCGAAGGCTCTCTTTGAGCTACGCGTGCCGTTTCCTGTTTTATATGGATCAGACAGCTTGAGTGGAGCTCCGTCTTCTCAGACTTGAGAGGAGGATACATCATGGTAAAGCAAGAAAAAGCAGTGGTCGTATTCAGCGGTGGACAAGACAGTACAACATGTCTATTCTGGGCGATGGAACGATTCGCAGAGGTTGAGGCGATTACGTTCAACTATGGACAGCGCCATAAGCAAGAACTGGATTGTGCAGCGGAAATTGCAAGCGATCTAAATATTAAACATCATGTACTAGATATGTCTTTATTAAATCAATTAGCTCCTAATGCATTAACACGTGATGATATTGCGATAGAGGAGAAAGAAGGCGAACTTCCTACAACTTTCGTTGACGGACGGAATTTGCTTTTCTTAACTTTCGCAGCGGTGTTAGCCAAAGGGATCGGAGCTAAACATATAGTAACTGGTGTTTGCGAGACGGACTTCAGTGGTTACCCTGATTGCCGCGATGTGTTTGTTAAGTCGCTTAATGTAACACTCAATTTATCGATGGATTATCCATTTGTTATCGATACGCCGCTCATGTGGCTGAACAAGGCAGAAACATGGGCACTTGCCGATGATCTGGGCGCTTTCGACTTCGTCAGGGAACGTACGTTAACTTGTTATAACGGTGTGAAATCTGACGGCTGCGGTGATTGTCCCGCATGTAAGCTGCGGAGCAAAGGGCTTGAACAGTATGTTGCGGCTCGCAGCTTGAGAGGAGCGGGACTGTAATGCTTCAACAGATTTATCCGTCGGTGCAGCATGAGTATGAGTACGAACTAAATAAAGATTTTCATTTTGCGGCGGCGCATTATATTCCTTCAAGCGAAGCGGGCAAATGCCAACTGGTGCATGGACATACGTATTATGCGAATGTGACGGTAGCTGGAGACAAACTTGATGAAGCAGGTTTTCTTATTAACTTCGCGATTATTAAACGTCTTATCCACGATCGGTTTGACCATTCGTTGTTAAATGATGATAAAGAAAACTTCGATGACATATTGCCGGAGCGTTTTCCTACTACTGAGGTAGTTGCTAGAACGATTTACGAGCTTGTTCAGCAGCATTTGGATGGAATGGTTAATCGTCCACAATGTCTGCAAGTGTTTCTGCGCGAAACGCCGACAAGCTACTGTATTTACCGTCCGACGCGGAAGGCGGCTTCAAATGGCTAGCGCAAGAAAAATTCCTGTGATGGAAGTATTCGGGCCGACCGTTCAAGGTGAAGGAATGGTTATCGGACGTAAGACGATGTTCGTTCGAACTGCTGGCTGTGATTATCAATGTGTATGGTGTGATTCTGCATTCACTTGGGATGGCAGTGGGAAAGGCGATATTCGCTTGTTATCGGCACTTGAAGTTGTTGAAGAGCTTGAACGTGTTGGTGGCAAGTTCTTCGATCATGTCACGATTTCTGGCGGCAATCCGGCGCTTCTACCACAGCTCGGGGAGTTTATTTCTTTGCTGCACGAGCGTGGCATAGCAGTTGCGTTAGAGACGCAAGGAAGCCGATGGCAGCCTTGGTTTACCGACATTGACGATTTGACGTTATCCCCTAAGCCGCCAAGTTCAGGTATGACAACGGACTGGGATGTGCTTGATGATGTTGTTGCCAAGCTTCGCGAAGGTGGACGGAGCTTTTGCATAAAGACGGTTGTGTTTGATGAACGCGATCTAGACTATGCCCGCATCACGCATGCAAGGTATCCTGGTATTCCTTTTTACCTACAGGCAGGTAATGCCAATTTGACGGAGATGGAGCCTCGTCTCATGTTGCCATATCTGCTCGAGCGGTATGAGTGGTTAATCGAAAAAACGATGGCAGATGAAGAACTTCGGCGTGTACATGTGCTGCCTCAGCTTCATACATGGGTATGGGGCAACAAAAAAGGCGTATAACGATTGACGATATAACACCATTATTTTGAATAGAGAAAGGCGTGTGCTTTACGATGGAAGGAAGAAACAAAGAAGAGCTTAGCGGTATTACGCTGCTTGGCAATCAAGGAACACAATATCCGTTCAACTATGCACCTGAGGTGCTCGAATCATTTGACAACAAACATCCCGGTCGTGACTATTTCGTTAAATTTAACTGTCCGGAATTTACTAGTCTTTGTCCGATTACAGGACAACCAGACTTCGCAACAATTTACATTTCGTACATTCCAGATGTACGTATGGTGGAGAGCAAGGCGCTTAAACTATACTTGTTCAGCTTCCGTAACCATGGCGATTTCCATGAGGACTGCATGAACATCATTATGAACGATTTAATTGCTCTTATGGACCCTCGTTATATTGAAGTATGGGGCAAGTTCACACCGCGCGGGGGCATCTCGATCGATCCTTATTGCAATTGGGGTCGTCCAGGTACTAAGTACGAAACAATGGCAGAGCACAGATTAATGAACCACGATATGTATCCAGAGAAAATAGACAATCGCTAGAAGGTTGTTACTTAGCCGGAAAACTAGCGAGAGAAGACCATGCGATCGTACTGCATGGTCTTTTTTGTATGGATGACATAAAATAGGAGTAATTGGGACGACTTAACCGCAAAGGCGATGTTACAGATGAAAAATGTGTTAATTACAGGTTATCGAGCGCATGAGCTGAACATATTCAGCCAGAAACATAAAGGGATTATTTATATTCAAAAAGCGATTACAAACAAGTTGATTCCTCTTATAGAGGAAGGGCTTGAATGGGTCATAACGCCGGGGCAATATGGTGTAGACTTATGGGCTTGTGAAGCCGTTATTGCACTCAAAAGCCAATATCCTCATTTGAAGTTGTCTATACTGACAGCTTACAGCAATCCTGAAGAGAGCTGGAAGGAGGATAAGAAGACGTATTTCCAGCAGCTCCTGAACGGTGTCGATTATTATGCCTCTGTGACGAAGGGCGAATATGAAGGTGTTTGGCAGTTTACGGCGAGGGATGAGCTTATGCTTCGCAAAACGGATGGCATTATTCTTGTCTATGATGAGGATGGGGGAGCGGGTAGTCCGAGATTTATGAAAGAGAAGGCGATGCGGAAGTCGCAAGCTGATGGTTATCGCTATATCTCCATTGCTTCTGATGACATTCAAAGTATTGCAGATGAGGAAAACTATCGGGAGTTGGAAGAGACGTTTCCTGAGGAGGATTAACTAACTTTAATATATATGGCTAGACTAGTAACTCTAATCGTATAAAGAAAGTGGTGTTTGATTGAAATGTTTGACCATCAATCAAGAATGTGGTTTTTAGCTCCATCCTATGGCAGGACACCAGATCTCTTATTTTTTGTAAGTCCCCCTATTTGAAGATTCATGAGGATCAGTGAACCGCTGTCACTGAAATATCTGTAGTAAAGTAGCTTGAAATCAAAGATATGATAAAAATAATAAAAAGTCGTGAACGCATCGAGGTCACATAATGGGAGCAATCGCAATTTGAATAAGACTTCCTGCAAACTAATCCAAAAGGTTGGTTAGGAATGGATTGTTCCAAGTCCCTATCTACAGTTGATTACATAATTTCTTTTTATTGACAATCAAAAAAGTCGGTAATACGATTGATCTAACACATCCATCTATAGGAATGTGACTATTAATCATAGGAGGTTAGTTGATATGCGAGGTTCAAACAAAATGAAATGGAAACAATTCTGTCTTTTTTTCATTGCCCTAATGTTTATGATTCCTCCGGTTACAATCGCATCTGCTGAATCTGCTGAATCTGCGGAACTAGTTGAAGCTGAAGTCGTTCTTTCCCCACCTGGTTGGCAACAAATAGGCCGTAGTCTCTTGTATCGTTCAGGAGGATATTTTAGAAATGAAGTAGTTTATTCCACTGGAGGAGATCTTAAGGTTTGTTCTACAAGATATGGGAATTTTACTTTAATGGAATATGATCCTGGAACTAATAGAGATGAAGTTGTTTCTAGCAAGTGGATATCGGGTTGTGAGATATGGGAAGATATAGGAAGATTTGTTGACGGTGATAATAATCGAGCAGAGTTTTATGTTATTACACGTAGTGCCGAACATCCTACATTTATAACAACTTACGATTAAACAAATAAGTTATGGTAATGAGAGGGTTCCTTGTGATAAACGAGGCCACTGAAAAAGTCCAAACTCTATGAACAGGATACTTTAACCTCAATTATGAGGAAGGATATCCTGTTTTCTCGTATAATAAAAGTATTTATTTCAGGTGGTGCCTCGGATGATCTCAAATCAACAATCCCTTAACCTCAGACGGTCAAGTAGTGCTATTATTGGAGATCGACAAGCTAAAGAACAGCGATAATAATTCTGATGATTCATTAATTGAAGATTGAGTAGAAGTGGTGGCGGATGATGAAAGAGACGATGAAGGAACTGAAGAAGAGACATTAAGCAAGCGGACACTATAGTTCAATTAAACAGCAACAGTTTAGAAATGTATGATCACTTAAAACTAGTAAATTATTGTTGACAGTTTTCTTGAGAGATTGCTATAATTCACCAATACCATTAATTCCGATTGGATAAAGTGGAATTATATTAACTCTCAGGGAGGTCATGAAAATGACATCAGTTAAATCAAAGGGCAGCAAGTGGGTAGTGGCGCTTCTTACCACATTTACGATTTTGTTCACAGCATCGAACATGAGTGCAGCACCACTCGCAACTCAAGAGGGAGTAATTGGCGCGGCGGAGTACAAGCTTTTTTTGGAAGACAAGTTTGACCTTAATTTGACTGGGAAAGTTACGAAGGGCGATTTCATAGAGGCAGTAGCTTCCGTACTAGATTACGAGGCTAAAGAAAAGAAGGTTGTATTTTCTGATATAAAGGCTGAAGATCCGTTGTACGATGCAGCGGCTGCTCTATATGAGCAAGGTATTTTGAAAGGTCCTGCAATTGGCGGAGATCAGGTTCTGACAAATGCAGCAGCAATCTCTATTGCAGTCAGAGCAGCAAATCTAGAGGAACTGGCTTATACATATCCAGCTGATAAAGTAGAAGATGTATTCAGTGATTTGAAACTTAAAAGCGCTGGACTAGGCAAACATGTAGCACAGGAAATTGCAGCAGCAGTGGATACGGGAGTACTCCCAGCATCTTATTACAGCAATGGTCTGCAGCCAAAAGCTGCTGTAAGCGAAGATTTGGCGAATGTGCTGATCGGCAAAATTTTGGAGACTAAAGGTCTTTACAAAAATTATATTGGTTTTGTTTCGGACGGAGATATCATCTCAAAGCTGAACCAAGCGTATGCGACTTCTGATATTATTGATGCTCCAAAGCTTCAAAAGCTAGTAAATACAGCACTAGAGCAGAAGCTTATTACGGGTTACAACATTAAGGATGCTAGATTTGAGTCTAATTTCGTAGACTCTTTGTCACTAACGTATGGACATTCCGACTTGACGCATGCAATTCAGCTAATTGGTCTGTTGCGTAGCGAAGGACTTGATGCGAAAGTACAATTCGAGCCGAAAACATCCGCATACGTTCATTTAAAAGAGTGGGGCGATCCAGGTCCGAACGTCGTTCAAATTACGAACGGCAACTTCATCGCTTTTGCAAAAGAATATGATTTGGAATTTGAATTTTTAACCGCTGCGGATAAAGTAGCTTTCCAAAACGTTATTTTCGCATATGCGAAAAAGAATGAAGAAAATCAATCTGGTCTAATCGCTGGCTCGTGGTGGCAGCCGCTTTATTTCTCCGCTACAGAAATTAAAGATTACGAAATTATTACAAATAACCTCATTACAGATGCTAACAGTCCATACGTTGTTCATGCGTTCTCATTAAATGCTGAGTCCGAAAAAGTAGTAAAGGGCTTTAAATCAATTGATCCAGAAGCAAAAATTACTCCGTACCAGTTCTGGGTGGATGTACCTTTCTTTAACTATCTTCATGGTGAATCGAAGTAATAGGTCGATTACATCCGTTTCAAAGCGTGTTTAATCGTGTGATAGAGAAG
The DNA here is from genome assembly GCF_016019935.1 of Paenibacillus sp. GSMTC-2017. GTDB lineage: Bacteria > Bacillota > Bacilli > Paenibacillales > Paenibacillaceae > Pristimantibacillus. Next base: position 664,488 of record NZ_JAECMT010000002.1, on the reverse strand, counting down.
CTGACTGTCGTATCCGACGGTCAGCTTTTTCGTCTTCTAAAGAGGCAGTTACCCTTTTTATATAGAAATGAACATGTAGGGGACAAGTCAACAGTCATTCTACTATCTCGCTGCATATAATAGGTCAAGTGGTTGAAAGAGAAGAGGTGGCGAGTAATGTGGATGGTATGGATATGTTCTCTATGCGGTATATTAGGCTCAGTCATCACGTTTGCATTCGGTAGCTGGACGGAGTCGCTTACCTTTTTATTGGTTGCAATGGGGGTAGACTATGTGTCGGGCGTGTCTGCATCCCTTAAGGAAGGAAAAGGTCTGAGCAGTGCATTCGGCTCATGGGGCCTTGCTCGCAAAGGATTGATGTTGCTCGTCATTTTGTTAGCGCATCGTATCGATGTTTTGATGGATACCAATGGTATGACGATGGGGGCGGCAATCTTTTTTTACATTGCTAATGAATTAATTTCTATTACCGAAAATTATGGGAGGTTGGGGCTACCGCTGCCTGACCGTATCCGCAAAATAATCGAGGTGCTGAAGGACAAATAATAATTCGCCCCTCTTTACCGCCGCAGCTGCTGCGGTTTTTTTAACTTGCATGACGGAGCGGAATTTGCATATAATAAGAACAGATGTTCTGTTTTGTGGCGGAGGGGGATAATGTCTGTCTCTGCACATGAAACCAGTTGTATATGCATGGAGGGGTGGCAATGGCCGCTAACAAGGTAGAGGGGCATGGTGAGGTTCGTACAACTTCATCTCCGCCAATTCAAAGAGAAGAAGAGCTTGAACTAGTCAAACGATATGTGTTGTTAGGTATTGTTATGCGCATATTGGATCATGATATCCGAGTGATCGGTACTTCGGGAATTAAACTTCCGCGTTTCTATGAGTCGCTGCTGCGCAGCATTCAGGATCGTGTTCTGCTTGATTCGGCTGACACGCGCAGGCAGTTCCGAATGCTGGGAATTAAGGTGTATGAAGAGAAGCAAGAAGCGGATGGTATGCATACGAAATATGTTTGCCGAGGCTACCATCACCAATTTTTTATGCTGTGGGGATTCGTCAAAGCAGAGTCGGAGCGGGTGCTAAAACAATATTTGTCTCGATAAGACCAAAATTGTTCATTATTTTGTCAAAAAAGAAAAAAATATTTTCCTTTTTCCGTAGTTTAAGGTTGAGAACTTCGGACGATCTTATGTAATATAAGAAGTAGACATTAAGATCGTAAAGGGGAGCACGTAGCAATGCACAAATGGATCATGTTCATAGTCTTTACAGCGGCGTCGTTGCTGGGCTTATTTTTGCTCACATTCAAAATGCCGGATAAGCCGGTAGACGAGTCAGCTCTACTTCCACCAGGCGTTTCGCTTATGAAGATCGTGGCATCAAATGATTTTACTTTTAATCAAGAAGTATTTACAGCAAAAGTAGGCGACAAAGTTATCATGAAGCTGCAAAACAAAAGCGGCGTACATGGTATCAAGATTGATGCATTAAATGTTTCACTTGATAACGACACACCAGAGACACAAGTAGAATTCACTGAGCCGGGCGAATATGAAATATATTGTTCGATTGCATGTGGAGTAGGGCACAAAACGATGAAAGCAAAACTAGTCATCGAAGCTGCATAATCCAGATAGGAATGGAAAAGGAGCCGAAAGGCTCCTTTTTTAATATAAGCTGGGTAACAGGGAAGTGGAGCTAGGCCGTGCTACCTCTCCGTCTCTGGTCGCGGGCAATGAGCAGATCTGCAATGAAACCAAGCAGTCCCCAGGAGAGAATAGTTAGCGCATACATAAGGAGTACACTCACTTCATGGATATCTACAAAAAAGGTAGCAATCCATACGGGGATGCTGAGCATGAAAAAAACCATATTATGCGGATCGTAGCCCGTATAATTGAACGCGCAGATGGCAACTCCGATAAGGGTTGCAATGACTGTGAATCTGTAGCGCATATGCGGTGAACTCCTTTAACTAAAGATTGCCGTAATGCGATGCCATAGGTTATTATGTGACAAAAGGACAAAACTCATGCTGTTAGCGCCATTGGCGAAATATACGTACTACAGGAGGCATCATTTATGATTACCCATATCGTTAGCTTCAAGCTTAAAGACAATAGTGAGGAAAGTATTGCGCGCACTGTTGCGGTACTTAGAAACATGGAAGGCAAAATTGACGAGCTGAAGCATATTGAAGTAGGTGTTGATTTCCTTCGTTCCGAAAGATCTTATGATATTGTCCTTATTACGAAATTCGAATCTAAAGAAGCTCTTGATGCCTACCAAGTTCATCCTGAGCACAAAATAGTTATTGAGCATATGCTGCAAGCGCGTGAAGCTTCCGTCAGCGTAGATTTCGAGAGCTGAGAGGTAGGTTAAGCAGTTATGTCTGAAATGCGAGATGTATACGAGATGTTGACTTATTTGCTAGTGGTCATTATTAGCAGCATCGTAATGGTCGTATGGTTGAAACGTAGAGCAAAGCGCAAGAAGTAAAGCTGAAAGCAGGGAATGAACAATGTATTATGTGAATCAGGAACAAATAGCAGTCCGCTTAAATACGATTCCAGAGCTTTCGGACGTACTTAAGGAACTTGCCTCTGATTGGCAAGGGAATACACTTCAAGGACTTGCGCAGGAGAGGGCACTTCATTTAGCTATTGAAATCGTAACAGATGTAGGAAGTTATTTGATTGATGGTTTTTTGATGAGAGATGCGAGCAGTTATGAGGATATTATTGAAATAACGGGTGCTGAGGGAGCTTTCCCAGTAGCGATTCAGGAAACACTTATTCAGCTTGTTAAGCTTCGTAAGCCAATTGTACAGGACTATTACACGTGGCAGAGAAACGAGCTGCACCCATTAACGGGTGAGCTTGTGGAACTGCTTCCAACTTTTAAGCTTTCAATAGAGCGCTATTTGGAACAAGAACTGAAATAGTTACACTATAAAAGTGCAGGGATCATTCGACCTGTACGCGGAGGTAGCAGCATGAAACGAAGCGAAGGAGATATAGCGAGCGAGCAACAACAAATGGCTGGCGGCTCAACGCGCGAACGAATACTGCTGCTTCTAAAGACGAATGGGCGTATGAGCGCTAATGAATTGTCGTCTCATCTTGAACTAACCGAGATGGCGATTAGGCGGCATATGTATGAGCTTGAGCGTGAAGGTAGTGTACATATCGCCTCCCTTCGTCAACCAATGGGCAGGCCGCTACATATGTTTGAGCTTACAGCAGCAGCAGACGATCTTTTCCCGAAAAATTATCATACGCTCACGATAGATTTGCTTGCTGAATTAGAGGAAGATCCTGAATACGCACCGCTTATTGATGTGATGTTCGAGGGGCGAAAGCGGAAGCTGCATGAACGTTATGCACCACGAATGGTAGGTAAAAGTTTAGAGCAGCGTGTACATGAATTAGCCTCGATTCAAAATGCGGGTGGATATATGGCTCAAGTGGAAAAGCAAGACGAAAATGAATATATATTACACGAATACAATTGTCCCATCACTAGTGTTGCAGGAAAGTATGGGCAGGCTTGCAGTTGCGAGCTTGCATTATTCCGCTCTTTATTAGAGGTTTCAGTGGAGCGTACGGAATGTCTCGCCAAGGGTGGGAGCAGATGTAGTTACTTCATAGGGAATAAAGCTTGAGAAATGGAATGACCTATACAAAATGATCGTGAAGTCCGCGAATAGAAGCGGGCTTCTTTTTTTTGTCTCCAAGTATTGTGTCAAGTCAAGCCCATGCTGACTATACTGTCATTACGTTAATGGGCATTCGTCTAGTCTGGGGCGCAAGAGTCGCCATAGATGCTCGAGGAAGAGAGGAGGTTGCTGTAGTGGCAGAGTGGAGCGCAGTAGCAGCAGCAGGAGCGTTTATTTTATTAGTTGCGGGAGTACTCTTTGCAATTCGATCCTTATTAATCCGCTTATCTCGTGTGCAGTCATCTGCAGAAGCGATTCAAGCCGATATGCATCTTTTATCGACGGAAATAGAATCAGTACTGCAAACGACTCATGAAGCTGTTCGAGCGTTACAGCGAGGACTGGAGAGTACAGAAGGGCTTGTTCAGGCTGTACGTCAGGTTGGTGGTACTATTCAGCATACGACATCAGCTGTAGAACGTGTTACTTCAACATTGTCAGCTTCGGCAGTAAAACATGTGGAAGGTATCGCAGAAAAGCGTCATATTGCTGAAGCTGTACAATGGGCGGAACTGGGCTTAACTGCATGGCAGCTATGGCAAGCTCGCCGTAAGGATAATTCTGACTCGTATTAAAAGGGTGTTCTCGGCGAACTCTGAATCAAAGAGCTAAGACGAAAGGTACTTTAAGAACAAAAGGAGCGATACTAATATGTCAACACGTAAAGGGACAAAAGGATTTTTGCTGGGTGCGTTAGCTGGAGGGGTAATCGGATCTTTAACAGCGCTATTGTTGGCTCCAAAGCCGGGTAAGGAACTGCGTCAAGATATTTCAACGGGAGCTAGGAAAGTTGGAGATAGTACGGTTAAAGCAGCAGGCCGCGTTGGTGAGCAAACAGGACGCATCGCCAAAGGGATTGGTGACCAAGCGATCCATCTTGTTGATTTAACGAAGCAAGCTGCAGGTAATGTGGTTAACAGTGTCAAAGGCACCAAAAAAACAGTCACAAACGACGAATCGATTGGGAACTTCGCGATAATTTCTGGTTCAGCCACGGGAGTGGCGGCAGAGGCTGCGGCTGAGTTAGGCACAGAAGTGGTATTGGACACAGCATCGGAATCGGAAATAGCAACGGAATTGAGCACGGTGGATGAATCTGAAACTAACGTGGACGTAGTCGCAACAACGGATGATGAACTCGCTTTAAATACAATCGAATCGACTGACGAAGTGGAAACGGAAATTGAAGAGAAGGATCAGGTATAAAGATATGCAAAACGAACGACGAGAGAGCCAGCGCTAAGATTGCAGCGCTCGGCTCTTTGTTGTGTCGATGGGTCTATTCTTGATCCTTGTCCAAATATGCGATAAGATGTAGGTACGTTTTCTAAGCATAAATCATATGCTATTGTGTCTCTGACTAGGAATCATTTCATCTTGTTGAAGAAAGCGGTGTGTCTGTGCAGCAACCGATTGCAATATTTGATTCCGGCGTAGGCGGCCTTACGGTAGTGAAAGAAGTAATGCGTCAACTGCCGCGTGAAAAAATTATTTATTTCGGAGATACGGCGCGTACCCCGTATGGTCCGAGAACATCTCAAGAAGTTGTTCAATTTACTAGAGAAATCGTTGATTACTTAATTCAATTTCAACCTAAAATGATTGTAATTGCTTGCAATACCGCTACTGCGGTGGCGCTGAACGACATACGCTCTAGAGTAGCAGTTCCCGTTGTAGGGGTTATTAATCCTGGCGCGCGTGCAGCTATTGGCAAGACGGTGACAGGCTGTGTCGGAGTAATCGGTACAGTAGGTACGATAAAAAGTGGTGCGTACGAGCAAGCGCTGCGGGAATTGTCACCGCATGTTCAGGTCGTTAGCGAATCTTGCCCTCAGTTTGTTCCTTTAGTAGAAAGGGGCAATTTCCGTTCTATAGAAACGTACGATGTCGTTCGAGATTCAATCTCACATATGCGGAGTTATCCCATTGATTGTTTGATTTTAGGTTGTACGCATTATCCGTTTCTAGCAGAGACGATATCCGAGGTAATGGGCAGCGAGGTCAATCTAATCAGTTCAGCAGATGAGACAGCACGTGAGATTAGTACAATTTTGCAAGACAAACGTAAGCTTGCAAGAAATGATCAAGTGCCTGTGCATCAATTTTTCTGCAGTGGTGATCCGTTAATGTTCAAGATGATTGCTCAGCAATGGTTAGGTGAACAAATTGATTTAACTCCTGTCGTCTGGCAGGTTCCTAATATAAGTTAGGGTTGATTGACAATGCCGTCTCTAATTAGAGGCGGTTTTTTTACTGTTTACAATTACTTATAGGACAAAATGTAACCCGCATATGATGATAAGAGCGCATTCGATCGTAATGGGGGAGACAATTGACATTGAGCGAACAGTACAGTTATGACATAATGATGGAACAGTGCGAGCGATTAACGGCCAATAATCCGTCAATTAGATCTTATCAAATTGGTCATAGTGTGATGGGGAAACCGATTATCGCACTTCGTTGTGGTTGTGGTCCACGATTAGTGCATGTGAATGCATCATTTCATGCTAATGAATGGTTAACTTCCGCATTGCTTATGCGATTTATAACCGATTTATCTGGAGCTTATGCACATGGCAATCGATTAGGTGGACAGATCGTTCAGGAACTTTGCAATGAGACGACATTATGGGCAGTTCCTATGGTGAATCCGGATGGTGTAGAACTTGCTCAAAGAGGAGTCCATCCTTCGCATCCACTGTATGAGAGGCTACTGGAATGGAATGGTGGGTTAACGGATTTTAGCGGCTGGAAAGCTAATATTCGTGGTGTCGATTTGAATGATCAGTTTCCTGCATACTGGGAAGAAGAGTGCAAGCGTAGAGGTGTTATTGGACCAGCTCCACGCGATTACCCAGGGCCTTATCCTTTAAGTGAGCCAGAAGCGGCTTCATTAGCGGAATTGACAGAAAAGATATCGTTTCATTCTGTTATCGCGCTACATACACAAGGTCGAGAAATTTATTGGAATTATCGCGACCGTGAACCAGCAAATGCAGAGATGCTAGCAAAACGGTTAGGTGCAGCAAGCGGATATAAGCCGGTTAAGTTAAGTGGAAGTGATGCAGGATATAAGGATTGGTTTATTTACCGCTTTGGTCGTCCAGGGTTTACCGTTGAAGCAGGGTATGGTGAAAATCCGTTGCCAATGAGCAACTTTGAAGAAATTTATGTAGAAGTACGTTCATTGCTACTGGAATCGCTTCGGCTATAGGCCGAAGCGATTTTTTAGGATACTCGACCAGACCACAGGCCAGTATAAGAGGAATTAGCGATTGTGTTATACTGGGGAATAAAGAAAGCTATAGCAAAGGTGGTTAACGACATGGGAAAGCTGCTGTCATTACGGCACTGGAAAAATACTTTTGCTCTTATATTTCGGGTATTAAAATCTCGTGATGTTCTTCTGCGGGACAAGCTGTTGTTCGCTATACCAGTGTTGCTCTATTGGATTATGCCGGATTTCCTTCCGTTTATACCGGTTGATGATATTGCTGTAACGATGATTATTTCAGAATGGTTTGCCCAGAGGATGGCGAAGAAGTATAATATAAAATAATGATGTTTATTACTGTGTAGAATGTGAAGGAGTTGGAAAGAAATGAATTGTAAAATTTCCCGCAATGCGGCGAAGATGATAAAGCTCGAGCTAGATAAACCCGAAAACGAAGGTAAATTGCTTAGAGTGTTTGTAACTCATTCACATGGCGATCACGCTCATTATGGTATGGGAATCGACGAGCCTACGGATAACGATGTAATTGTAACGACTGACAAAGAAATCGATGTGATATTGGAGAAAGACAATGCGTTTCTAGATGGAATCCGTGTTGACTATTTCTACGTCCCAGAAGAAGGATTTGCAATTACGAATCCATCCAAGGGCAATCACGGAGATCATTAAGCATCGCGCTTAGGCGAAGCGGGATGGGACGATAACAGATGGCTATCAATGATATACGTGTTTGCGAAAAGTGCAAGCATATGCAGATGAAGACGACAGTTGCAAAGATAACGAAGCTAGCACCTGACGCCGACATCAAAGTAGGCTGCAAATCCTATTGCGGGCCTTGTGCCCGCTATGCCTTTGTTTTTATTAACGGGCGTTATATAAAAGGCGCTACTGAAGATGAGGCAATTGAGAAGGCTATGGTTTATTTAAAGAAATAATACTTATACTAATAGAAGTGAATAGTAAGCCTGCGATGAAACCCAACAACGAAATAGTGTGTTGGGTTTTTTGTCTTTTTTGACTGTTTCAATTTTATATTTCGATTGAATGGGAAGGGGCAACGGATGGATATTACGACACCGCAATTACTGTATCATGGAACAACGAGTAACAATATAGACTCTTTTAGCAGGCAACTGCTCCACTCCAACTATTGGAGACCAGGCAAAGACTTCGGTGAAGGTTTCTATACGACGATATCGATTGCACAAGCGAGAAGATGGGCGCATAAGACAGCAAAGGAAGCGTGGGACGGAGGCAAGCCATGTGTGCTTGTCGTAGAACTTACAAGTCTTCCTCCTAATGTGGAGCCACTATTATTTTTGTCGGATTCGCCAGCTTGGGCTTCCTTTGTATACAACCATCGCAAAGCATCAACAAAGGGAATTGACCCGTGTGACTCTCATCCAGATATAATTATTGGCCCAATGGCTGACAATGACACTGGAAAAATCGTGCATAAAGGGTTACAATTAAACAAAAATGACGAATGGTTTTATGATCAGATTGTACGATCGCAAAAGGGCAGAAAGTTAGATGCTCTTAAGCTTGGTAATCAAGTTGTGTTTGCTTCGGAACGTTGGGAATCGCATCTTGCATTAGTTGGATATCATATTTATGCGGGAGGAAGGTGGATATATGGGGACGCCTCAGACGCAAGTGAGACTAAGTCTGTATGAGCGCGGAATAGCTGAAGCGCTGACTGGACAATATGGCTATACACCAAGCGCTGCTAGAGAGCTTGTTGTAGACTATATTACTGTCATTCGAAGATTAGGCGGCTACGAACAAAGTGGCCATTATGCAGAATTGATTGATCGCGCCCATCATTTGGGGCAGTCGCCTTCCCAGTGGTTGCAACGCATAATAGAAATCGAGCAAGGCGAAGCAAGAGACCGCGGCATTGGAGAAGAGCAACGGCATTATTTGCAAAGTAAATATTAAGGTTTTGCTCGCACGAGTTTAATTGATTTAGAGAAGTAGTACTGAAATCTATAGACAAGAGAACGTGAGGCGTTATCGTGCACGGCTCTTGTCTTTTTTGCATGCTGGTCTGTTCGTGATTGATGATTTAGTTTAGGAGGCTTTCGTTTGAACAAACGCAAAAATCGTAGTAAGACTTTATATTATATAGGATTGTTGGGTGCAATTTGCAGTCTTATCGGGGCTGAAGTGATATGGTTACCCGCTCCATTAACGACAAGCGGGGGTATACAGTGGATTGAGATAATCGATTGGCTTTATTACGGGTTAGCGCTGTTTCCGCTCTGCTGGGCAATAGGAGCGTCGATATTATTGGTCAATGAAAAATCGTCGCTAGTCATTAAGGCTGTGAGAGCTGGTATTGCAGTATGTAGTTGTCTCATTATTAAAGTGATATGGTTCGCACCGAAATCGATGATACTGTTGCTCATTTTTACTGTGGCAACAGTTCTGTTGATCTTTGTAGACTTACTTAGTTCTGAAGCAAAGGAGCGTTCAGGTTTTCCTTGGAAGAGCGGTAGAATGATCGTTGGAATGGTTGTTTTACTTGCCTTGCTCCTCTTTCCAACGGGTTACAATGTGACCTACCCGGGTATGACGCTCAACTTAAATCGTTATGCACATGTAACCGGAGGTGCTTCGGGCGGGACGATAAACGGTGTTCTTGTATTTGATCGGCCTGCGGTGCTGGCGGATCGATTATTTGGGCAACTGTTTCCGCTCTATCAGTTTGAACGTATGCAAGAGGATGAACCATCAATTTCAGAAACGTATGCGCAAGTCATCGCGTTGAAGACGGACGCTAACCGTGTAGCAACAGCTATCGCTCTGGAGAAAGTTGGCATCGGGAAAGGTGCAGTTGCAGATGGGGTACTGGTCGTTGCAATAATGAAGGATAGTCCTGCAGAAGGCAAGCTGCATGCTGGCGATATTATTGATGAATTGAACGGCAAACCAGTAAACGAAGTTGGAGAAATGATTGCATACATGGAGGAAGCGGTTAAACCTGGACAACATGTAACAGTGGAAGTAAGGCGAGGTAGTGAGGTAGTCAGCGTCGATATAGAGACGAAGCTATCCGAGCAAGATGCCAAACGTGCTGCTTTTGGTGTATCTGTTCAGACGGAAGTGAAGCTAGATACTCCACGTGAAGTTGTATTTAACGATTATATTGCTCACCTAGGCGGCCCATCCCATGGTGCTATGCTAACGTTAGCTTTTATCGATCAATTGACACCAGGCGGCATTACGGGGGGACTACATATTGCAGGAACAGGGACTATTGAATCGGATGGCACAATTGGCATGGTAGGTGGAATCCCACAGAAAGCTTACGCTGTGAGTCGGACAGAAGCAGATGTGTTTTTTGTCCCTGTCGAAGGAGCAGAAGCGGCAGTTGAAGCAGCACCAGGTCTTAATGTTGTAGCGGTTGAAACGATTGATGATGTGTTGGAATGGGTGAGGATGAATAAGGGAGGCTGACTTAAAACCAATGATTAAGCTCAGCAATAAAAATAAGATAGGGATAGCTTCACTCGTTGGTATCAAACGTAAAATTCCCTCATTATGTGAAACCTGATTTCAGTAAAAGATATATGTTAATACTCGGATATAATGAGGAAATTGATTTTTACGTATCACCCGTTGTGCCTAATCATATTGAATTGAACGATGAACAAATAGCCACGCTTAAATATAATACAGATGCGTTCGGTACTGATGAGAACGATAAGGGTGATCAGATGTTTTTTAGCGTTGAAAGTTTGGATCTACAGGAAGATGAAGATCGTATTACTGGGTTGAGTAAGGAGTTATTTAAGCAATTTAGAGCAGAAATAGCGAAGAAGAAGCAGGTTAAGTGAAGTCGATGATAGTAATCAATATTAGAAAATAAATAGAAACGATTCCATCTGTATTTAAGCGCAAATATACATTTAGTGTTACCGTGTCGAGCAATATTCTCAGATATTTAGCGTATAAATGTACTTATTCTCTCGTAAAGGCGAGATTTTAAAATGTTCTTAGCGTATAAATGTGCTTATTCGTTCTCGTAGCAGCATTCCAATATAGAAAAGGGCTGTTTCATTTTTGAAACAGCCCTTCGCTCGCTTCAATAGCTCCATTGTTCTTAAAGGAGCGAAGTAGGTCACCCATCACAACTCGATCAGACATCATAAGCTCCATATCGGCCAATTCTGTCATCGGGAGACATACATCCGTATCAAGATGCTCGCCTGTATTGACAGCAAAACACTTACCATTTGCGGGTAACCCATCCGCAGAAGGAATAAAGTAATGCTTCCCATCAGTCCAAGAGCCATTACGCTGAATGACAAGTCTAGTTTCTTCGACTTTCTCTGTTAGCAGGGGTGAACCTAGCCAGTTTGGATCTGTCGCAGACAAACCTAATAAATGCATTAGAGTTGGCATAATGTCTAGCTGTCCGCTCACAGACGCATAATTGCCTGCTTTTGCGCCATCTGGTAGATGAATGAATAGTGGAACCTGCTTAGTAATCTGCTCTCTCTCCAGCTCACTTGAGGTGTTCTCCATATAGCGATCGTAATGCTCCCACTCTTGTATTGCGCTGTCATGATCTCCATATACAACAAGTATGGTGTTATCCCACAATCCCTCCGCTTTCATACGCTGGATCAGTACACCAATAGCAGCATCTGCATAATGAATGCTCTGCAAATAATTACCCATCATCGTACCTTCTAATTCTTCAACATCTAATTTCTGCTCGGCAACAGGCATTTTGTACGGGTGATGGCTTGCCAACGTAATCAAAAACGAATAAAAAGGTTTTGTTTGTTTTGTGATGACATCCATCGACTGTTGATAAAACGATTTGTCACCAACTGTCCAGCCAACTCGTTCCTCCAATTTGAAATGATTTATACTATAAAAGTGGTCATAGTCCATATTGCTATACATGACGTTTCGATTCCAGAAGCCACCCTGATAAGGATGAAAAACAGTTGTCGAATAACCAGCCTCTTTCAATTTCTCGGGCATGCACTGAAAGTCATGGGTGGGGTATTGAATAAACACGGAGCCACTCTTCATCGGTTGAAGAGAGCAGTTCGCAGCGAAATCAGCATCGGATGTGCGGCCTTGGGCGGTTTGATGATAAAAACGTGAGAAATAAGCACTTTCCTTCATAAACTCGTTCAGTACGGGAGTAATTTCTTGCCCTCCAATTGACTTGCCGATCATAAAGTTTTGCAGCGATTCTACTTGCACCATTAAAACGTTGCTACCAGCATAGGCCCCAAACAGGGGATCGTTTTCGAGTGCTCCTCTCGTCTGGCCTCGTTCACTCATCCACAGTTCTGTTTCAGTAATCTGATTGGCTGTAACAGTTTGAGCTCCAAACCAATTCACCTTTGCATACCGATACACATCATATCCGTGATAACCAAGACCTCCAGAGACGTTATAGATAGCTAAATTCCACCAATTTCTCTCAAAAAGACCTTTCGCCCACGTGTCAGTGGCGTGATTAACATTGACAAAGAACATTGAAGCTCCTAGCGACAGAATGGTCGCACTTGTTCCTATACGGATGATCAGTTTTCGTGTGATGTGATTACTTGAGGTTGATGCCGGCTTATTTTTAAGATCTGAACGACCCCTCCAAAGGATATAGATGGCAAAAGGGAGGAGTACGACAGCATCAACAAACAGCCAAAAGTCGCTCAGCTTCAGTAAACTGGAAATGCTACCACCAAGCGATTCCAATTGGTTTAATTGAAGTAAAACAGGCACTGAAATTAGATCCTGAAAGTAACGATAGTAGATGACATCAGCAAAGAGCAGGGTGGAGAGCCCCATATTTAAGCCGATTAACGACAAAATCCGTCCACGAGTCGGGAGCAGCAACGTCCAGAACGATACTAAAAAAACGGCTCCCGTCTCGACGATGGCATCCGTTTTGTTCATATCCATATAAAGCACTGACAATAGTTTTGAGAAAAAATAAAGCTTCCAAACCATTGCTGCTGCAAACAGCAAGAGGTCGACAACGACTAGACGGTCGAGCCACATAAGAATATGGCTCGTCCCACTGCGTAGTCTTCCTTGCTTTTCCCGCACGTTACCACTAGCGGATTGGTACTGTTTAGTCATTCCGTTTCTCTCTCGGAGGAAGCGGGCCGAAAAATTGGTAGTACTCACATTGAATACGACCATTAAACAGCTTCCGCTTTTTATCCGCTGGACGTCCCATATAATGTTCAACCTTTAATGAAGGTGTAATAGCAAATACAGACCATGTTGGGTAATGAAGCGTTGTAAGACCAAATTGTCTAATCGCCGCTTCAGCTTCAATCTCATCACCTAGTCGTTCACCATATGGTGGATTCGTAATGATTACACCGTAATCTCCTTGAGGTTTAACTTTGGAAACGGGCAGGACACTAAGTTTAATGTCTTTAGCGAATCCAGCACGTCTAATTGCAGCTTCTGCAATATCTATGGAGTGTGGATCAATATCAGATCCCGCGATTTGAAGTGGAATATCGTCTTTAACGGAATCGTAAGCTTCTTCGCGCGCTTCGTTCCACAGTGCTTCAGGAACGTTGCCCCAGCCTTCGCTGTTGAAATTTCTACGAATTCCCGGAGCGATGTTCCAACCGATCATTGCAGCTTCAACAAGGAACGTTCCTGAGCCGCAGAACGGATCGTAGAAAGGACGTTCGGGACGCCAGCGGCTTAATTGGATAAGAGCTGCCGCCATCGATTCACGGATTGGAGCTTCAGTAGACGCAAGGCGATATCCGCGCTTATGCAAGCCGGCACCAGATGTATCTAATGTAAGAAGAGCTTCATCGTTTAAGATAGATACTTCGATAACGTACTTACCGCCGTCCTCTTGGAACCATTCTGTACCGTAACGGTCTTTCATTTTTTCAACAACAGCTTTTTTGACGATCTTTTGACATGCTGGAACGCTGGAGAGCTGGGATTTGTGGGAACGTCCGTTTACTGGGAACTCTCCGTCCTCTGGAATCCATTCCGGCCAATCGAGCGCTTTTGTCCCTTCGAATAATTCTTCAAAGGTTGTAGCTTTAAATTGACCCATATTAATTAATATACGGCCTGCTGTACGCATCCAAAGGTTGGTGCGGCAAATATCAGCGGGTCCGCCAGTGAAGTTAACTCGTCCGTTCTCCACTCGCAAATCGTGATAGCCAAGCTCCTTTAGCTCACGTGCTACTACAGCCTCAAGCCCCATTGGGGAAGTAGCAATCAATTGCAGTTGTTTCATCTTGCACACTCATTTCCATTAGTAATAAAAGAAGCCTATGGTGTTTCTTGTAACGTACCTAATAAAAACATACAATTAAGTATAGGCGAAATAGATACACATTTACAAATAGGTACTGAGGAGAGAACGAAGAAAATGTCAGTTGAAGAACAATACGTAGATTCTTTATATGAAGCAGACAGCGAACTTGAACGTGTAAAAGAAGGAATTGCAAGCAACGGAATGCCAAGCATCTCTGTTGCTGACGGTTATGGAAGATTACTTACGATGCTTGTTCGGTTAGCAAAAGCGAATAAGCTTCTTGAGATAGGAGCACTTGGAGGTTATAGCGGCATATGTCTTGCGCGCGGTTTGAATGAAGGTGGCTCGCTTGTTTCACTGGAGTTATTGCCAGCGTATGCAGAAGTGGCGAAAAAACATATGGTAGAGGCGGGTCTCGGCGATAAAGTAGACTACTTAATAGGTGATGCTAAAGAAAGTTTGGCAAAACTGAAAGAGGAAGGACGTAAATTTGATTTCTTCTTTATTGATGCAGATAAGGAAGGATATCCTGTATATCTAGAATATGCGATAGAGCTTGCTGAACCGGGAGCTATTATCGTAGGTGATAATATATTATTGCGTGGAAGAACAACAGATGAGGCGAAACAAGGCCCAGCAGTAAAAGCAGTTCGTTCATTTAATGAAAAGATAGCGACAGATGAACGTTTGGAAAGTACGATTTTGCCAGGTTACGATGGACTAGCTATTGCAAGGGTGAAGGGATAGAAGAAAGAAGAAAGAAAAAAAGAAGAAAGAAGAAAGAAGAAAGAAGAAAGAAGAAAGAAGAAAGAAGAAAGAAGAAAGAAGAAAGAAGAAAGAAAGAAGGACCCTACGAGCAGGTCATTTTGACTGCGTTCGGAGGTCCTTCTTTCAATTGTAGATAAGTGTTCTTTAGTAAAGCTCGATTTTATGTGACTTTTGCAACTGTAAGGGTCAAAACCACCTTTGCAGAGCGAAACCGAGCGACCCAGGAAGAAACAAGGCTCAAACGGAAGGTTTCACTTGTGCCTCAGCAGTGTTTGCCATACCCAAAGTCCGTTCAGCAGCATCAAGGCACCCGAAACGAGAAATAAACCTTGGATGCCGATGTAGCCAGATAATGCTCCCCCCGTAATAGGTCCAATCATATTACCTAAACTTAATGTGCTTGTATTAAAGCTATATGCTCGGCTTTCCATACCATCAGGCGTGTAAGTACGAATCAACGCATTAACAGCTGGGATGAGTCCACCTAAAAATAACCCTAGTCCGAAACGAGCCCAAAAAAGTTGCCATACAGATTCAGCTAATGCTTGTGGAATAAAAGCTAATGCGGCGCCAACCAATGATACGGCAAGCACTCGCTCAGCTCCGATTCGATCACTTAGCTTGCCGAGCAATGGTGAAGCAATCATATTCGATAAGCCAGCTGCCGAGCCGACAAAACCAGCAAGGAAAGCGATATTAAGTACACTTCCATGGAGCTCTTGTACATAAAGTGGCAATAAAGTCATCGGACTCATACTCGCGAATTGAATAAGAAAAGTTACGCCAAATAGAGCCATCAACTGTGGAATGCGACTAATCCGTTTAAAGCCTGCAATAACGGACGTTTGTACGCGAGACGCAGCTTTGGCAAGATCAAACGATTCCTTCACAACAAACAAAGCAAGCAATGAGGCGATAAATAATAGTGCCCCTGTAATATAGAAAATCGGCCTAAAACCGACCGCATCTGCAAGCAAACCTCCCATAAAAGGCCCCAATATTGTGCCTGCCATAGCCCCTGATTGTATAGAGCCCATCGCAAACCCCATTCGTTCCTTTGGCGTCGTTGCAGAAATGAGTGCAATCGAAGCTGGATTGAAGCCCGAGATCGTTCCGTTCAACATTCGTAGAAAAAGGAGATGCCACGGACTAGTAGCAAACCCCATCAGCACCATTACGATCGCCATGCCGAATCCGGAACGGAGAAGCATCATTTTACGACCATATCGATCAGATAACTTACCCCATATCGGTTGAAATATAAAAGCGGTAACGAAGTTCCCAGCAAAAATAACGCCTGCCCATACTCCAATCTCATGGGGATCAGAAAGCCCGAGTTCAAATTGTAAATAAAGCGTCAGAAAAGGAATGATCATTGTCATTCCAGCCATCACAAGAAACTGCCCAAACCACAAAACGATTAGATTTTTTTTCCACTGTTCCATAGCGTTAGTATACCATATTTCCATTTTTATTTATGCAAAATCTCGCCCAATTTGTAGGTCCTAAATCCTAGTCATTTATGTTAAGTGTTTGTTCAAAGAGTAGTGGTATGTTGGTCACAAGATGAAATATGTCTAATCTAAATGATTAATGTCGATTGAAAAGTGACTTTTGGCCGATTAATATCGGTTCAAATAGGTCTAGTTCGACAGGAGTCTGGTTAGGAGCGGGCGGAGAGGAAAATTTGAATGGAGGTTATGAATGATGTACAAAGGGAAGTTAAACAAGTACATTGCCGTGTTTTTGACTGTATGTCTAGTTGTCACTTGGTAAAATTAATTGAATGATGCGGACGAAAGTGGAAGCCGAGCTTATTGCTTCAGTTAATAGCTAGGAGCGTAATATTTGGATTTTTGTACCGGTATGAACATTTATGGAACACGCACTTCAAGTTCCTAAAGATGCAGAAGAAATCTTTGAGCTTGCAGAAGATGCAATCTTCTATATTAGGATCCATATCGTAGTTGATATAAAAAATCTTCAAAACATCCTTAACTAAAATAATGAAGTGAGGCATGTGAAATATTTGGTAAAAGAAGGCTTGAGGAGTTATTCTCAAGCCTTTTTTTCTATTCTTTTATATATCCGAGCAGGTTTATCGAAATAATTTAGAATAATAGACCGTTCCACCTACTTTTAGGACTATAGTCATTGACACCGAGCGCTGATATTGTTTAAAATTAGTAGTAAACTTATTCTATTTTGGCTTATTGTTAGGTTAAAATACCTATTGGTTGGTGATGAAGATGTCGGCTGCCCGCAAGAGAATCGGAGATTTGTTGCTAGAGTCCGGCGTTATAACGGAAGAGCAATTGAAGTTAGCTCTGGAGAAGCAACGCAATACGAAGATGAGGCTCGGTGATACGCTCATTACGATGGAGTTTATTACACAGCAACAATTTATTGAGGCGCTGGAATTTCAACTTGGCATACCACATGTGCAATTATATCGATATAAGATTGACCCTAAGATAGTAGCACTTATTTCTCAGAAACTAGCTGACCAGCATTGTGTTATTCCACTTCGGATCGAAGGTAATAAGCTAGTGCTCGCGATGGCGGACCCACTTGACTATTTCGCAATTGATGAGATTCGTATCGCGACTGGATTGCGGATTGAACCCGTCATTGCATCCAAAAATGAGCTTGTGAATGCTATTAATCGTTACTACGGCCTACAAGACACAATTGAACAAATTACTCAAAATCTACAGCTACGAGATTTAGACGAAGATACAGCGATCAAGGATGAAGACTCTCCGGTCGTCAAGACGGTAAACGGTATTATTACACAGGCTGTACAACTTGGAGCAAGTGATATTCATCTCGACCCACAAGACAGTGGTTTCCGTGTTCGATATCGGGTGGATGGCGTTATACGTACAGAGCGAACGCTCCCTCCTGGCATGCACGCTATTATGGCTGCTCGCATTAAGATTATGGCGAATATGAATGTGGCTGAGCGAAGGCTACCGCAAGATGGCAGGGTTGAGCTTGAAGTTGATCGACGGAAAATTGATATTCGGGTGGCGACACTGCCTACAATTCATGGTGAGAAGGTCGTTATTCGTATATTGGATTTGGGACATTCACTTGCGGATATTAAGAAGTTAGCTTTCTCTGAACGAAATGAACGAGTATTCCGAAGCTGTATTGAGAGTGCTCATGGTGTTGTTCTAATTACAGGTCCAACGGGAAGCGGGAAGTCAACTACTCTTTATTCTGCTCTAGCACATTTGAATCGTGATGACGTCAACATTATAACAGTAGAAGATCCCGTCGAGTTTCAATTGGAAGGTGTTAATCAAGTTCAAGTGAATGTGAATTCAGGATTAACATTTGCTAGAGGGCTTCGCTCTATTTTGAGACAAGATCCGAACATTATTATGCTAGGGGAAATTCGAGACTCTGAGACCGCAGAAATTGCAGTCAGAGCAGCAATGACAGGCCATCTAGTTCTAAGTACATTACATACGAACAGTGCAGTAAGCTCTATTAGCCGACTTATTGATATGGGAGTAGAGCCATTTCTTATTTCTTCGTCGGTAAATTGCATTATCGCACAGCGTCTCTTAAGACGAATATGTACAGAATGTTCCAGCTCGTATGAGCCTAATGATGAAGAGGTCACTATTCTAAAATCTAATGGATTTGGAGCAGAACGACTGCACCGTGGAACCGGCTGTGCAAATTGTGGTCGGACAGGCTACAAAGGAAGAATTGCTGTTCATGAAGTATTGAACCTTGATTCAAAACTGAGATCTTTAGTAATGGCGAAAGCATCTGATCATGAATACGATGCACATGCTATGAAACAAGGAATGATTCCTATCATGCACGATGCAATAAATAAAGCCATTTCGGGTTTTACGACACTCTCCGAAGTATTCCGTGTTCTTGGGCAAGGGGATGACCAACATTGATAGGAAAAGAGATTGAAAATAGGACGATGAGTGTAGCTGAAATCCTTCAAATTGCATATGACATGGGAGCATCAGACATTCATATTACAGTAAACTCTCCCGTTTTACTTCGAATACATGGTAGCTTGATTCCGTTGAATTCAGCTTTGCTCAATCCTCAGCATACTCATAATTTGGCTAAGGAACTAATGACAGATTTGCAGTATGACAGTTTGATGGAACAGGGTGAAGTTGATTTCTCTTATGGAATTCCGAAGTTATCGCGATTTAGGGTTAATGCTTATAAACAGCGTGGAAGTGTTGGACTAGCTATTCGAATAGTGCCGAGTGTAATACCTACTATGGAGCAATTACAATTGCCGCTTATTGCAAGAGATTGGATCAGTAAACCACAAGGATTAGTACTTGTAACGGGTCCTACTGGAAGTGGGAAGTCAACAACACTTGCTTCGATGATTGATCATCTCAATCGGACGGATAATGCTCACGTCATTACACTTGAAGATCCGATCGAGTTTATTCACGACCATAAGAAATCAATGGTCAATCAACGTGAGGTAGGTTTAGACACGGCATCCTTTTCATCAGGCCTCCGAGCTGCACTTAGACAAGATCCAGACGTCATATTGGTTGGGGAACTACGTGATCTTGATACGATTAGTACGGCCATCACTGCAGCTGAAACAGGACATCTTGTATTAGGGACATTACATACAACGGATGCTCCACAAACGATTGATCGCATTATTGATGTATTCCCATCAAATATGCAGGCACAAATAAGAATACAGCTCGCTTCTGTATTGTTAGGTATTATGTCTCAAAGACTCGTTCCACGGGTAGATCGCAGAGGTCGTGTAGCTGCATTTGAGATATTAATTAATAGTCCTGCTGTATCGAACTTGATTCGTTCCGAAAAGGTGTATCAAGTACGTTCAGTTATGCAGACCAATCGGTCGATTGGGATGTTGACGATGGAAAATTCACTTCGAGATCTTATTCAGAAACGACTAATCTCACTTGAAGCCGCGCGTGAAACGTTACCTGGATTGGGCGAGTGATGAGTATAGCAATTGAACACAGAAACATGGAGGTGGAGTAAGGATGCCAAAGTATCGGTATAAGGCTGTCACATCGGCAGGGAAAAAGTCAGTTGGCATGCTTGAAGCAGTCTCCATTCAAAAAGCTAGAGAAGTTATAAGCGAAAAGGGCTTATGGGTTACAGATATTATCGACGCCAGTGAAACAACGTTGTATAAAGAAATTTCTCTTGGTGGACCGAAAGTAAAGACGGACCAGTTCACCATATTTTGCAGGCAGCTCGCAACGATGTATCGTGCAGGTGTCAGTATCGTCGAAGCCATACAAATTCTTAGAGATCAAACGGCAAGCAAGACGCTCGCTAAGTTGCTGGATGAGATCGCAGAGAAGATGCGAGGCGGTCAGCAACTCTCAGATGCAGTTGCGTCTTACCCAACTGTATTTAGCCCAGTATTTGTATCGATGGTACATGCTGGTGAGGTTGCGGGTAATCTCGATATTATGTTGGAGCGATTAGCTATTTTTTTCGAAAAGGAAAGAAATACGAGGGAGAAGGTCAAGTCTGCAATGATCTATCCTGCCATCATGCTCATTATGATGGTGTTTGTCGTCATCTTCATGATGCTGTTCGTTATCCCGCAATATGCAACAAGTTTTGAAGGGATGGGAATGGAACTTCCACTGCCAACAAGGATCGTAATGGCGGTGAGTGAATTTACGCAAAGTTATTGGTACATCGTTATTTTGTCGATGTTCGTTCCAACTTTGATTTGGAAGTTGATTAGACGTACTGAAGAGGGGCGACAACGTACCGATTACTTCCTGCTTAAGCTTCCTGTGTTCGGAACGCTTTGGCATAAACAAGCTGTTGCGAGATTTTCGCGTACGTTCAGTTCTTTGCTTGTTGCAGCTATTCCGCTAATGCAAGGTTTGTCTATCGTAGCGAACGTCGTTAATAATGCAGCGATAAGTAAAGTCATCAATGATGTAAAAGATCAGGTTATGAGCGGTAACTCAATGGCGGAAACGTTCAAAGAGTCTAAATTGTTCCCGCCGATGGTCGTTCAGATGATGGCGATTGGCGAACGATCAGGAGCTATCGAAGAGATGCTTGAGAAGGTCGCTGACTTCTACGAAGCTGACGTCGACCAGATGGCAGATCGATTAAAAGTGTTAATAGAACCGCTGATGATATTGCTACTAACTGGTGTTGTTGGTGTAATTGTCATGGCAGTTATGATGCCAACATTTAAGATGATGGAAGGTTACCTATAACGGTTTCACTGCATTACCAAATAGATAAGCTTTTCAAATTGAGAGGAGAAATGTATATGTTGACAGCACTAAAAAGAAATGAAAAAGGTTTGACATTGATTGAGCTTTTGGCGGTTTTAGTTATTGTAGGAATTATTGCGGCAATCGCGATTCCGGCGATTGGGGGAACGATTACTAAATCGAAAGCGAAGGCTGATATTGCAACTGAAGCACTAATCAAAGAAGCAGCACTTCGGTATTTGGTAGATGAGGATATAATTGCAGATACAGCTGCTTTGTCCATTACTACAGAACTTGTAAACAAAGGTTATCTTAATATTACCCCAACATGGAATACTGTTGCGAATAAAAAAACACAATTTAAGGCTACTTTAAGTGGTGGTGCATGGTCTATACAACTAATTGCTTAATAATTATTTATTCATCTTTATCATGAGGAAGTGAAAACATGACGATTTTATATCTCCTCGCGTTTTTTATGACTGGATTATTGCTTGGAGGTGTACTAAACGCTGTGGCGAGTAGATGGGATACTAGATTACTAACCTATTACCCCCCTTCCTATTGTGTACAAAGCGCTGGCTCGCATCGACATCGCGGATCGATAATTCCGATGCTAGCGATTTTAAGTAAGAAAAATAGATGTTCCACCTGCGGCAACCGCACTTGGTGGCGTTACGCAATCGCAGAACCAATCACTGCTCTATTGTTCGCTTACTCTGCCTACCATGTTGGTATGCAGCCAGAATTAATTGCTTCATTGTTCTTGATATCAATTTTAGTCATCATCGTACAAACAGATTTGACAGATATGATTATTCCAAATGTAGTAGTTGCTTGGGGGATTGGGGGAGCCGTCATCATACGGCTCTTCATTCATCCCTTGCCGATATGGGATTATTTGATTGCTGCATTTGCGGGGAGTGGAGCTTTATTAGCAATTGGACTACTCGCTGGTTGGTTAGTGAAGAAGGAAGCAATGGGTGGGGGAGATATTAAGTTATATTTGTTTATCGGACTCATACTCGGGACGAAGCTGACTTTGCTAAGTTTGTTTCTATCCAGTGTAATTGGTTTGGTTGGCGGAATAGCACTGATCGTCGCAGGCAAACGCACAAGTGGTACAACGATTCCGTTTGGTCCTTACATCGCAATCGGTGCTTTATGTGCCTATTGGTGGGGAGATGGCTTGGTGGAGTGGTACATAGGGCTATTAAGCTAGCAAAATCTTTATTTCCGTATAATCGATTTGACAGTCGTAGAAGTTGTATAAGTTGAATTGTTTGGCATTAACATCGTTAGCGATATCTCCATCTCACCATTAAGCGCTTTAAAGCGTATAGAGTCTACTTGATTCGATAAAATATATTTCGTTGAGGTAGTTGGAACAATATCGGCTTCGTTAGCAATACGATGTTCGACTTCGATAGTATTGTTGATGTTATCAAAGTGGTATTTAACAAATTGTCCACCTGTCCCAGTGAGAGGCAGAAGGTCTATATAGTCGCCATCAGCCATTACGAACCCTTTGCGAACTGTGGACACGATATGGTTCGTAATGGTGCGTGATTGTCCCATTATTTGTTCTTTTGACTTTACATCGCTAACTCCTGCGTGCGTTTGGTTAAGCAAATAAATAAGTGAGCTAATAATAATAAGTGTCAGTACAAGTACACCGGTTACTTCAACAAGGGTTAATCCTTTTTCATTACGAATCGACCACATAAGGACACCCCTCAGTTATATGTATTTATATTCTACAAAAGCTTCTAATACAAATTGTTTGCCAGTTATCGAGTTAGTGCACGTTACTTTTACATGCTTAAAAATGTTTTTTAAATCGTATTTAAGATCGCCACTCTTTTTTGGAATAGTTACTGTATTCAGTGTAGGGACAGATAAATCAATCGTAATGTTATATTCCGGATTAACTTTAGGATATTGAATCTTATTCGTAGCTAATTTGAAGTTTACTACTTGTTCATAGATTGAAGCAGTATAAGAAGTACGTAAGTTGTGCTTGATTTCTTCCATAACTGTTCTAGTTATTTGAACGGATTGATCTTGTTTTTGATTGTCTTTCGTATGTACAGTGGATTGCTGTAAAACAAACGTAATAGAAAGAATAGCTACTCCTAATAAAACGATAGAACCTAGCACCTCAATTAACGATAATCCTTTTTGGTTGTTCATCATGAACCTCCAATAAATTTATAGTAAACCTATAGGTTTACTAATAGAATATAGGAACTTGGGAGGGATGGCAATGCGTAAATATTTGCGATCTGAAAAGGGTGGCACCCTAATGCTCGTGTTCGGTTTTATAGTAATTCTTGCATTTATAATTGCTCCGCTTGCTTTGCAAGCGAATAACGGATTACTTCAAGCTAGAACGGGGGGAAACTCTGAGCAAGCATTCACACAAGCCCACTCCGCTTATACTGTTTTTGGCCGACTATATGAAAATTTACAGGATGAAACGAAAACTTACTCTGAAAAATATTCAAAAAAAGATATACAAGAGATCATAAAAGCTATTGATAATATGCAAGAATTCGATAATGTAGTTGTCAGCTTAGAAGAAAAGGCAAACAGAGGTTTAACAGTTATTTTTAAATCAGAAAGTGGAGTTGACAATCAAAAGCGTGTAAGTGTGTTGAAATTTCCACTAGATGAATTGCCGGTTATACCTGATGTTCCGACACCGACACCAACACCAACTTCATCATCAGTAGTAGTAACGCCGACTCCATCGCCAACACCAGTGCCAACAGCTCCTCCATTAACAGGCTTCAGACCTGTTATTCAGAACAATGTCGCATATGACAAATATTACGAAACATGTCCGCACCCGGGTAATATACAGGTGGATCACAGCTATAATCCTACGAAGTTCAAAACTAGTTTCGGGAGTTATGCTGATCATTATTTAACAACGATTTTTGAATTAAAAACATCCGAAAAACTTGCAACAGCTTCCAAAATTAACAACCAAAAAACAGCAACAACTGAAAAAGTAATTAATGGCTCAGGCCCTGTTGGGGCTTATGCAGGAGATATAACGATTAAAGGAACAAGCTCAAATGTAACATTAACTGGTGGGATAGAAGCAGCTGGAAATCTATTATTTGCTGAAAATATTTCAAAGATTACAACCGTTAAAGGGAATACAAATATAGGTGGAAATTTAACAGTTCAAAACGTTCAAAGCGATGCTGCTATCCCAACATATACGCAAAATGAAAAATTAATATTTGAAGGTAATGTACATGTAAGAGGGAGTGCTAACATTGGAAAAGTAGGGCCAGTCAACATCCTCGTCGTTAAAGGCGATCTTGTTATAGGTGGAAATCTAGATATGCCATCTACAGCATTTGAACTTCAAGTTGAAGGTGATCTTATAATCGGAGGAAACATGAATGCTACACAGGCAAGTACAATTGAAAAAATGATTATAAACAAATCATTATTAATTAAAGGAGAAATGAAAGTAGTTAACTCGATCGGTACGCTATCTATTGGGCAGGACTTTATTACTAAAAGTAATATGACCTTCCAAAACGTTGTTAAGAACTTACAGGTAGGTGGTTCTTTAATTGCTGGAGCTGATATTCTTTTTGAAAACACTCCAATTAACTTCTCAGTTGGCAACGATATAGTAGCTTACAAAAATTTTGAAATCAGAGTAGCTGGTATGGAAAAGTTCACGATGAATGGAAATTTTATGGTATTTAACAATGCCACAATCGCCGAACTTAGAAATGCAAACACAAATAATACGATGTTGAGATTTATGGTTGGTGGAATAACAACATTTAAAAATTATACAAATGAAAAGCAAGTGTGTATTACCGGTAAAAGTGGTGCTTAGTAATATACACGGATCAACAATTTCGTAAGGGGGATCTCATTGTTAAAATCATTGTTGCGTAGTTTAGCAGGTAAACAACTCAGTATCGGGATTGAATTGACAGAAAAAGAAGTTAAAGCTTGTGAGTTGCTTACTGATGGAAAAGGCAGCAATAATGTGGTCCGATACGCTAGTTGTCCGATTAAAGAAGGAACAATTTCGGATGGACGATTAGTCGATTCACAAGAGCTTGGGAGCACAATAGATAAGTTATTGAAAGAAAATAAATTTCTGACGAATCACATTCATTTCTCTATACCAAGTCCCAATGTAATGGTTCGTACGTTAAAGCTCCCTGATCTATCCCATGTGGAGCTGAAGAAGCTCGTACATTTCGAAATGAAAAACAATCTTCGATTAGCATTTGAAGATCCTTATTATGACTTCGTTAAGCTTCCTGGTACAATCTCGAAGGCAGTAGAGGAACCCAACAAAGAAAATGAAAATGAAAATCTATCTGAAGTACTCGTAGTAGCAGCATCCACTACTATTTTGCGTGAATATGCGGATATGTTCGAGAATATAAAGCTTAAACCTATCAGCTTTGAAATTAAACCGTTTTCGTTATTACGATTATTAACCCAAAGTTATGGGGAGCAGTTACCTAATTGTTTCCTTATCGTTTATGTAAGTCAGTTAAGTAGTGAAGTAACGATTGTTGATAATGGCGGTATACGATTAGCAAGAACAGTTGAGGTACCTTTTCAATTAATGTTAAGCAACGAAGTTAAACAAGGTAATGATTGGCTAGATAATTACATAGAGCCAAAGCAACTATTTACTAATGCTGCTCAAGATTTAATTGAAGAGATCGATAGACTAATGAACTTTTATTATTATTCACTTGGTAAGAGCGAACAAACATTTCAGAACATCATGTTATGTGGTGATCTTCCAAAAGTAAGTATGGATCACCTAGCAAATATGATGCAAGATGGATTAACCCCTCAAGTAAATAAAGTACAATGGGACGATCTTCCGGTCGATGGGGATAAAAGTCGATGGGACATCTCAGCATACACGGTAGCGCTTGGCCTAGCATTAAGGGGTGTTAAGTGATGGGAACTATTCAAAGCATTAATTTATTGCCACCTAAGAGAAAAGTAGTTCGTGAATCTAAAGGATTTATATTGATTCTTGTACTACTACTTACAGTTGTTTTAATAGTTGCACAATGGGTTCTAGGTTCGAATTGGAGAGGCGAGTCAGCAGTTTTAAGCCGATCCCTAAAAGAAATGGATAAACAAATTATTGATTTAAAAGTGAACGGCACTTTATTAGCGAAAATTAATGCTTACAATGAAGCAAATGCATTTGTAGAACGGATTGAAAATAATCGGACGAATTGGTTACCTTACATATCTGCTGTTGTTGGGCCACTCGGATCAAATGATTTGATTAAACAAATAACCGCTGATGAAGGAAGGGAAATAACGATAGAGCTTGATTTTCAGGAGTATACCAGTTTAGTTCTTTATATGAAAAAATTGGAAGATGACAATAGACTTAAAAATATCAAGCTTGAAACAGCTTATACGAGCGTAAATGGAGAATCAGCAGGCAAACCAAATACGAAAAAAGAGATTCATAAATTAAAGCTCGTCATTAGTTTAGAGCCAGCTGGAGGTAAACAATCGTGATAAAGTTTGAACGAAAAAACCTTCTAGCTGGAGCAGAGTTAAGTACGAAGCAAACGATATTGATCGTCCTTGTTGCTTTATTCATTATTTTTAATGTAGCTATGTTGCTCATCATTACTTTACCGCAGAAACGTGCTCTTGCAGAAAATCAATTATTGTTTACAACCAATACTGAGGAGCTCAACAAATTAAAGGAAACTCGTACTTTGGAAACATTGTCAGATCTCGATATTGGGAAATTACAAGCTAGAGTTCCTTTCGAACGAAAAGATTCGGACATACTACTCGATTTTTTTGAAATTGCTGAAATATCGAAGGTTTACATCGGTTATGTAAGTCAAATTGGAATCGAGGCCACTGGAAATACAGTAGAGCCTCAAGCTGATGCTAACGCATCGCCACCAGCGGAAAAAATGTTAGAACCCGTATTTAATGTAAAAATTGTTGGGAACCGAGATGAAGTATTATCTTATGTCCATGAATTACATGAATTTAATAGACTGTATCAAAATTTAAAATGGGTAGTTGTTCATAAGACAAAAGAGCAAGTCGAATCTGAATATCCTGACCTGTTAAAGGAAGAAAACATTAATGCAAATAAGCCTATATACGTAGTTGATATCGAGGTGCGTACATATGTTTTTGCTCAATATGAACAATTGTTTAAATCTAAGGATGAAAAGTAGAGTAATTAACATTAACGAGCAGACAGGACATTGTTCCTGTCTATTTAATTTGATCTTCATGCAACGTGATTGGTATTGTCATACTATTGTCATAGGAGACAGGTTTAGAGCAGTTGTTAGGGTGCAAGAAAAGGGGCATAATGGTAGCAGATGATATTACATAGAGATGGGGAAATGGAATGTCTTATAACGATCGTTTCATACGCGCAAGCCAAAAGGAACAGGTAGATCGTGTGCCAGTATGGTATATGCGGCAAGCAGGACGTTATGATCCTGATTATCGTAAAATAAAAGAAAAATATTCTTTACTTGAAATTTGCAAGCAACCAGAATTAGCAGCAGAAGTAACGTTAATGCCTGTGCGTAAGCTTGGCGTAGATGCTGCAATTCTATATTCCGATATAATGAACCCGGTAGCTTCAATTGGTATCGACTTTGATATTGTAGCTAACGTAGGACCTGTTATTCATAATCCAATTCGAACAGCGGCAGATGTTGAGAGATTGAAGCCAATCGATGTTGAAGGCGATTTGGGACATGTTTTGGAAACGATTCGTATATTGGACCGCGAGCTTGAAGTACCGCTTATAACGTTTGCTGGTGCACCATTTACAATCGCTAGTTATTTGATTGAAGGAAGACCTTCCAAAAATTATTTGCGCACAAAAGCACTTATGTATAGTGAGCCGAAAGTATGGCATGAGCTTATGCGCAAGCTTGGTGATATGGTTATCACTTATTTGCGTGCACATGTAGCGAATGGAGGGAAGGCTTTCCAATTGTTCGATAGTTGGGTTGGCGCGCTCGCACCTGCTGACTTCAAACAATTTGTACTTCCAACGATCGAAAGAATATTCGATGAACTGTCTGACTTACAACAGCCGAAAATTTATTTCCCTGGGGTAAGTTCTGGCGAATTGTTGCCTGAGCTTCATTCTCTGAAAGCAGATGTTATTGGCTTAGATTGGCGTGTATCGATTCCAGAAGGTCGCAGAAGATTAAATCACAAATTTGCGGTTCAAGGTAATCTTGATCCTACTATTTTAACAGCACCTATGAGCGTTATTGAATCTTATGCTGCTGAGATTATTGATCAAGGCATAACAGAGCCAGGTTTTATCTTTAATTTAGGGCATGGTCTATTCCCAGAAGCTTCATTAGAGAAGTTGGCAGAACTAACAGCCTTTGTCCATACGTACTCGGAGAAAGCAATTAAAGCACAAAGTAAGGGAGCGACTAGTAATGTCTGATCGTACAAGTAAAATTGGCGTGTTGGTGATGTCATATGGCACACCTGAATCCATGTCCGATGTTGAAACTTACTATACACATATTAGACGTGGTCATCCGCCAACTACAGAGCAACTTACAGAACTAACGGATCGTTATGACGCTATTGTTGGAGGTGTATTTCCTCTAAGGGAAAATACAAACGGGCAAGTAGCAGGTTTACAAGACAAGCTAGAACAATTGGCACCTGGACAATACGTGTGTTATCAAGGGCTCAAACATGCTAAACCTTATATCGAAGAAGGCGTAGAAACGATGGCGCAAGATGGCATTATCCGTGCAGTTGGCATCGTACTTGCACCACATTACTCGTCGATGAGTGTTGGCAGTTACATCAAGAGAGCTAAGGAAAAGGCAAGTGAGCTTGGCATTGAAATGTCGTTTGTA
Source organism: Paenibacillus sp. GSMTC-2017 (assembly GCF_016019935.1). Classification (GTDB taxonomy): domain Bacteria; phylum Bacillota; class Bacilli; order Paenibacillales; family Paenibacillaceae; genus Pristimantibacillus. The sequence goes on along the minus strand of NZ_JAECMT010000002.1, from coordinate 635,327 downwards.
GAAAGTTATCATCTACATCCAAAGTTGCTTAAAGCATTGACTGAGCGAGTGCAGAATGGGATAAAGGTACTTGCGGAAGCAACTGAAGGAGAACAACAAGTAAAAGTTCTGTTCAGTGCTCATAGTTTACCGGAACGTATTAGAGAAATTGGAGATCCTTACGAAAAACAATTGATGGAAACATCTGCAGCGATAGCGAAAGCAGCTGGCGTAACGGATTGGCAATTTACTTGGCAAAGTGCTGGGCGGACGAAAGAACCTTGGCTAGGTCCAGATATTTTGGAAACGTTAGCAGTACTTCAGCAAGAAGGTGTAAAAGCTGTATTGGTAGCACCTGTAGGTTTTGTATCTGATCATTTGGAAGTCCTTTATGATCTTGATATCGAAGCGAAGGCAGAAGCGCAGAAGCTAGGTATGACACTTGAGCGTATTGCTATGCTTAACAAAGATCCACTATATATGGAAACATTGGCTGAATCGATCATAGATGCGTTGATCGTGACTGGAGAGGAATGAATACGATGCGGAGTACAGAAACGATTGATCGAATTGTCATTATTGGCGGGGGGATCAGCGGACTGAGCTCCGCTTTTTATTTGCAACGAGAAGCGGAGCGACTAGGCCGGAAGGTGCATCTTACAATTGTAGATGGCGCACCAACACTAGGTGGAAAGATCAATACACTTAAGCGTGATGGCTTTGTTATTGAGAAAGGTCCAGATTCATTCTTAGCTCGAAAGCTAGCTATAATCGAACTCGCCAAGGAACTTGGTCTAGAGGCTGAACTTACAGCAACAAATCCAGCAGCCAAAAAAACATATATTATGCATAAAAGAAAGTTATTTGCGATGCCTCCGGGGCTTGTCCTTGGTATTCCTACAGAAATTGGTCCTTTCGCAATGACAGGCTTACTTACTTGGGGTGGGAAGCTACGAGCGTTGCTTGATCTAGTACTGCCATCTAAATCCACCCAGGACGATGAATCATTAGGTGGTTTTCTTGAACGCAGAGTTGGCACAGAAGTTATGAGGAGAATTGCTGAACCTCTACTTGCAGGCATTTATGCAGGAGACTTGAAGAAGCTGAGCTTAAAAGCGACTTTTCCTCAATTTGCTGAGTCCGAGCGGAAGTTCGGCAGTTTAATAAAGGGGATGCAGCACAATCGGAAATTAGCTGCCGCATCTTCCAGTGCACCGGGAAGCACATTTCTAACGTTTAAGGGTGGTTTATCCACACTTGTTGCAGGGCTTGACCGGGCGCTTAGTGGTGTGGAAAGACGATTAGGTGTGAATGCAACTCATTTGAAGCGAGAGGTAAATGGATACGCAGTCGTTTTGGAAAATGGTGAGCGTCTACTTGCTGATCGGATCGTAATGACTGCTCCTGCGTTTGCTGCGGCGAATCTAATTGAGCCATTAGCAGAATGTTCTGAGCTTCGTAATATTCGCTACGTGTCAGTAGCGAATGTCGTTATGGCTTTTGATAAGAGTACATTTGGCTTAGCATTCGATGGATCGGGATTTGTTGTACCTCGTTCTGAAGGTCTTCATATAACGGCATGTACGTGGACTTCAAGCAAATGGCTTCACACGAGCCCTGATGATAAGGTGTTACTTCGGTGTTATGTTGGTCATTCGGAAGATCAAGAAAGTATTAAACTCCCAGATGATAAGTTAGTAGCGGCAGTGAGGCAAGATATTCGGGAGACGATGGGAATTACTGCAGAACCATTGTTTACAGAAATAACGCGATTAAACCATTCCATGCCTCAATATCCTGTGGGACATGTTGAGAATATGCATTCTTTCCGTACCAGATTACAGGAACAACTACCAGGCGTATGGGTTACTGGTGCTGCATTCGACGGTGTTGGACTACCGGATTGCATCAGACAGGGAAAAGAAGCGGCTGAAGCAATATTTGCGGAGAAATAATAGGACAATAATAACTACGCATAAGGGAGTAGAGAAGGTATAATGGGAAAGTCTAGCTTTTCTGAATGAAAGTTTATCAGGTAAAGGAGTCTTTCAATGTCATTATCCAGATCGGATTCTCGTCAGTATGAAAAAGCGAAAAGAAAAAAGCAGTTCCGTAATAGACTCAGTTTAATACTCATTTTATTTGGTGTTGTCATTATAATAGTAGGGACATTGTTAGTTTTTACGAAAGATAACAGTATTAAAAGTTGGATTCCTTTTATCGGAAATAACGATAATCGTGGATCTATAACGAATGAAGCTGGAGTAAAAGGTAATAAGAATGGAACTACTGGTAAAGTTGACGTTGTTCCAGAAGCAACGGACGAGCCTAAATCGGGTGGGGAAGAGTCTGGTGAAGTAGCTACTGGGGAAGAAAAGACGACAGTCGAACCTATACAAACGGATGCTGTCATTGTGGATGAAGAAACAAACAGTGGCTCAGATGAGCGGATTAGCTTATCATTTGTAGGTGATTTGTTGCCTGGAGAATACGTGACACCTTTTATGACGCAACACGGATACGGATTTCCATATGAAAAAGCTATGCTGTATTTAAGTGAGCCTGATTTGCTTGCTGGCAATTTAGAGCTTCCGATAACAAAACGAGGAACACCTCTAGTAGGGAACAAATATGTATATAAAGGATTACCGGAGGCATTGCCCGCCCTCCGAGATGCTGGTTTTGACGTATTTAGTTTAGCGAACAACCATGCACTCGATCAAGGAGTAGAAGGTATGGTTGATACGATGACTCATCTGGATGAAGCTGGTATAAGCCATATGGGAACCGGAAATAACGATACAGAAGCATTTGCACCGGTCATTAAGGAAGTTAATGGTATCAAGGTTGCTTATATCGGTGTAAGTAACGTGATCCCTTTTGCCGAGCAGAAAGCTGATCGGAATGTTGCAGGTATTGCAGAAACGTATGAAACGACTCGTACGGTTAAAGCGATAAAAAGTGCGAAGGAAAAAGCTGATATCGTCGTATTGATGGTGCATTGGGGTGTAATGGGTGCAGATATGCCCGAGCCTTACCAAAAAAATAATGCACGTATTTATATCGATGCAGGGGCTGACCTCGTAATAGGCAGTCATCCGCACGTCCTTCAAGGTTTTGAAAAGTATAAAGGAAAATGGATTGCTTATAGTTTGGGTAATTTTGTATTCACTAATTATCCGAAAGACGCCCTTGCCGAAACGGGAGTACTTGATGCAGCTTGCAGCAAAAAGGGTGATTGTGAACTATCGTTTTATCCGATGAAAGTTACAGAAGTTCAACCTACTCCGTTAGAGGGTGAAGAAGCTAAGGCGCTACTTGATCGTTTGACATCGATATCATTTGGCGTAAAGCTTGAAGAAGATGGTTCAATTGTTGAAAAATAATTGCTGTTACAGATAAGGTTGTACATATGCAAAGTGAAGGAAGGTCGGACAATGAGAAATCCGTGCGTTGCCCATAGAGGCTGGTCTAGCCGCGCACCGGAAAATACGATGTCAGCATTGCGTTTGGCGTTCGAAGCACCTGATATTGATTGGGTTGAAATTGATGTTCAACTCTCTAAAGATGGAGTACCAGTAGTTATCCACGATTATACATTAAGAAGAACAACAAATGGTCGTGGAGAAGTTAGAAAATGGACAGCAACTGAGCTTGCTTCGCTAGATGCGGGGAATTGGTTTTCGCAGAAATATCAAGGAGAATCGATACCAACGTTAGATAACGTTCTAAGGGAATATGAAGGTCGGTGTAAGCTTAATATCGAATTGAAAACGGATGGTCGTTACCCACAGATTGAAGAAAAGGTATTAGAGCGGATTTATGCATATGGGGCAACAAAAGATGTTGTTCTAACCTCGTTTCATAGTGGAACACTTCAGCGTGTTCGTAAGCTTTCAAAGCAAGTTCGTACCGGACTTATATTGGACGGATGGCGCAATACATTAACGAAGGAACTGGATGAGATGGAATCAGATTTTCTATCGATCGGTTTCCCAAGGTTAAACAAAGCGCGGATCGAAGAACTTAATGCTGCTGGGATTGAAACAATGGCATGGACAATTAATGAGAAAAAAGCAATTCGTAAAACTGCTTCTCTAGATGCCAATCTTCTAATTTGTACGAACTACCCTGATCGATGGCGAGATGCGATGAATCCGAACACGGCTATGCGGACGTTATCTGATTTGTTCAGAAAGCTAACAAAATAGCTAATAAATGAAGGTTGATAAGTTCTGACTGTAGGAAGGTTTGGTGAAAACAATTGGTCGGTTTAATAGATGAATGGTGGTTAAGACTGATTGCTGGATTAGTAGGAAGTTCGCTTGCTGCAATACTTGCTTATCGTTCACGTTCTTTATCAGCATCGGGTGCTTGGTCGGCTATTGTAATGGGAACAGGTTTTATTACATTAGGTGAACCTGTTTGGTTCGGCGTATTAGTCGCTTTTTTTATTTCTTCGTCATTCTGGTCAAAGTGGAAACGGAGATCGAAGGCAAAAGCAGATGCGGAAGCGAAGTATGAGAAGACGAGCAGGAGAGACGCAGGGCAAGTGTGGGCTAATGGCGGTGTGGGACTACTCATTTGTGTAGCGAATGCCATTTGGCCGAATGAAGGATGGTTGTTCGCGTACATTGGTGTAATGGCTTCTGTGAACGCGGACACTTGGGCAACCGAAATTGGTGCTTTAAGTCGTTCAGCGCCGCGAGCTATAACGAGCGGCAAGCGTGTAGAGCCTGGCACGAGCGGCGGAGTTACGCCGCTCGGCAGTGCAGCAGCGCTCGCAGGCGCCGTGTTCATCGGCGCCGTTGCCGCGCTGCTGCTAACGGTACCGCAGCAAGCCGATGGCATTGCAGCGGGCCTTAGCGGCGCAGCCGCAGCGACGGCGTTTATCGTCGCTGCGGCTGTCGCCGGCCTGGCCGGTGCCTTCGCCGATTCTCTGCTCGGCGCAACGGGCCAGGCTATGTTCCGCTGCCAAGTATGCGGCAGCGAGACGGAGCGCGCCGCGCATTGCGGCAGCGCGGCACGGCATGTGCGCGGCTTCGCCGCGCTGAACAACGACAGGGTAAACCTCCTGTCGTCGATCTTCGCCGGACTGCTTGGCTGGTGCATCGGCTTATTATTCTAGTCTTTATATAAGTAACTAGTACGTATTTATCTAAGTTTTCTTAAATCATGTTTCGTATAGTAAATAGGGCAGTCTCAATTGAATGGGACTGTCCTATTTTTATTTATTATTGTGAAATTTGTTATGCAATTTAATCAATCAATCCAATTATCATTTTTTAAATACAAAGTGAACCTATTGGATTTTTATACTACTTTCTACTTAATTATGACTCAGCTACAAGAACGACTGGGAATATAATAATTAATATGAGGGATAAGTCAAATTAACTACCCTTTGCATTCTAAGTGACGGAAATAAAATAAATAATGTTGCAATATTTGGTTAAGCACAAAAAGATGGCGCTCACTCATCAGTAGATTTATCTACAGTTGAGAAGCGCCATTTTACATGCTAAATATTGAACTAGTTAATACAGCATTTGCCTAGTTACTACTTGTTAGTCAACTGCTCCATCTGTCCAATAAGCTCTTCGAATACGCTCATCGCTTGTTCGATTGGTTCAGGGGAGGACATATCAACACCGGCCTTCTTCAAAATATTAATGGAGAAGTCGCTGCCGCCGCTCTTAAGGAAGCCGAGGTAACGATCTACAGCAGGGGCACCTTCCTCCAATATTTGTTTGGAGAAGCTGGTTGCAGCTGAGAAGCCAGTTGCGTATTTGTACACATAGAAACTGTTGTAGAAATGTGGGATACGAGCCCATTCCATCTCGATATCTTTATCGACAACCATTCCAGGGCCATAGTATTGAACGTTAAGATCATAATAGATTTTACTTAACTCCTGTGGAGTAAGCGACTCGCCTGCTTCTGCGCGTTCGTGGATGATCTTCTCGAACTCCGCAAACATCGTTTGACGGAAAACAGTTGTACGGAATTGATCAGCATAATAAGTGAGAAGGTACATCTTTTCCTTCACATCTGTTGATTTTCCTAACAAGTGATCCATCAGAAGGGCTTCATTCAATGTAGATGCTACTTCAGCCAAGAAGATTGTGTATTGCGCATCACGATAATTTTGTGTCGTATCTGAGTAATACGAATGCAGCGCGTGACCCATTTCATGTGTCAACGTAAACATGCTGTTTAAGTTGTTTTGGTGATTCAATAACACATATGGATGTGTACCGAACGCTCCCCAACTATATGCGCCACTACGTTTACCTTCATTTTCATATACATCGATCCAACCATTGTTAAATCCGTCTTGCAGCACATTCAAATAGTCTTCGCCTAGTGGCTTTAAGCTCTCATGAATAATCTTTTTCGATTCCTCGAAGCTAATTTCCATATCGAACTCTTCAACTAGTGGAGCAAACAAATCGTACATATGGAGCTCATCTACACCTAGCAACTTTCTGCGCAGTTCCATATATCTGTGCATTAGTGGTAGATGTTTATGGATCGTATCGATTAAGTTCGTATACACTTCTTTTGGAATATTATCACCATATAGCGACATGCCAAGAGTAGAGTCGTATTTACGTGCTTTTGCATAAAACGTATTTTTCGTAATGTTAGCGTTTAATGTTGATGCTAACGTATTTTTTAACTTGCCATATGTATCGTAAACCGCTGTAAAAGCGTCTTTTCGAACGTCGCGGTTTTTGCTTTCCAAAAATTGAATGTAGCGGCCATGTGTTAGTTCAACTTCTTCGCCAGCTTCATTTTTCACTTTTGGGAATTTTAAATCTGCGTTGTTCAACATTCCGAAAATCGTATTTGGCGCGGTACTGATATTGCCAACTTGAGCGAGCAATGCTTCTTCATTTTTGGAAAGGACATGTGCTTTTTGACGACGCATTTCCTCCAATGTATGACGGTATTTCGATAATGAATCATCTTTGATCATGGCATCTAATTCGTCGTCTGTAAGACTAAGCACTTCCGGTGTAACGAACGACAATGCTTCACCAGTCTCTACACTTAATTTCTTGGACTTATCAGATAATGCTTGGAATCCAGGTTCTGCAGTATCTTCATGATGACGCATATTTGCAAATACATAAAGACGTTCAACATGAAGCGAAAGCTCATCCTCTAATTCGAAACAAGCTTTAAGCTGTGCTGCATTATTTAGTTTTCCTTGATAATCAGCAGCTTTTTTAATTAACTTTTTAGCAGATGCATATTCTTTATCCCACGCAGCTTGGGATGGAAACAGGTCCTCCAGTTTCCAGCGATGCTCGGCTGGTGTTTCTGAACGTTTTGGTAATTGACTCATCGTATTCCTCCTAGGTATGGATAAGATTGATTGCTTCTGCCTAACAAGATTGACCAACTCTTGATTGGTGACAACACCTTGCGTAAGCGTAATTGCCAAAAGTAGAGATAGCCATTTCATCCAAGCTTCTCCTCTCAAACATAGTTTGTCGCTACTATGTCCGAGGAAGGAGAAAATTATTCTTACATGCTAAGAATTCCCAGAACCCATCGTGAATAAGGAATATACGATGAGGAAAAAGGAAAATGCAATTAGCAAGATCGATACAAGAGCCATTCCACGCTTCAATTTAGGTGGTAATGTGTCACGCTTCATAACGAGAATTGCGCCTAGTGAAAACGCTGCGATTATAAAGATAATGGAAGTTGTAGCATCCATAATTGTAAACAGCCTCCTATCGTTAACTATGCGAAGAGCTTAATCGATATGTTCGCTATTCCATGCTTCAAATCCTTCACTCGAAACGGAAGTAGCACGATAAAATATCTATCCGCATGTAGGTATCGGTTTAAACCTCTTTTAAGTTGTGCATTATTTCAGCTAATTCATCTTCGCGCCCAACAAATTCTTCTGCACGGTAACGATTTTTTGCCCAATGCAACATTTCTTGACGGCTTACGAAAGTATGACAATCTTCGCCCCATTGATCCGATATTTCTCTGACGATTAGTGTTTTGCCTTGTACCACTACAGTCAGCATATTGTAATTGTCGATTTTGTAAATTTGATGTTTCTTGAACATTTGGGATAGCCACCTTTAGATATTTGATTTATAGTATAGTTAACATGATAGCCATTATGGAGACGGTAATCAATAACAACCGTTTTTAGGCTACATAGTTGAAGTGCATAATTGCAATGAGAATTACGAGACGAGTAGAGTGTTGATGAGACGAGATGAGACGAGGAGAGGGTTTAAATGGAAAAACCACAGTATGAGCAAGTCGGAGTGGCTATGACCTGTAGGAGTTATGATGATTATCTTTGTATGTTTCGTTTAACTGAAGATGACCTTGCGCAAGGAGCAATATTGGATATTGCTGGGGGAGGATCATCGTTTACAGCTGAGGCAAGAAAACGTGGCTATGAGGCATTTGCCGTCGATCCAAGATATGGTGCGGATGTTGTGAAGTTAGTATCTGAAGCGCGTCAGGAAATCGAAACGTCAACTGCTAAGATTGAAGCATTAAAGGAGCATTTCGACTGGAGTTATTACGGTTCCGTTGATCTTCATCGTAGAGGTCGCATAAGTGCATTAAACAAATTTGCTGAACATGTAGGTCTCGTAGGTTCGGGCCAACATTATATAGATGGAAAGCTCCCAGAGCTTCCTTTTGAAAATAATACTTTTTCCAACATAATGTGTAGCCATTTTATGTTCTTATATGGAGCACAATTTGATTTTGCTTTTCATCTACAATCTATTAGAGAAATGTTACGCATTATTAAACCGAATGGCCACATTCGTATATATCCATTGACAACACTTCAGTTCCAGCCATATGAACGTCTCGATGAACTTATCGGGATCATCAGTGAAGAAGGTGGAATTGTAGAACAAAAAGAGTCACAACTTCCCTTTATTCCAGGATCTAAACATTATTTGCATATCCAAAAGAAATCCTAAAATATACACGATTTTACTGAAATTGAATTTCGTAAAACGTATCTGTATAATGATGCTACTCGTCGTTTTTATACGGCGGTTAATTTTAGGAGGTTGTGAACGTTGAAAGGTACAGTAAGATGGTTTAACGCAGAAAAAGGCTATGGATTTATTCAAGTCGAGGGCGGGGAAGACGTATTCGTTCATTACTCTGCTATTCAAGGTGATGGTTTTAAAGCATTAGAAGAAGGTCAAGCGGTTGAATTTGACATAACAGATGGCAATCGCGGCGCTCAAGCGGCTAACGTCTATAAACTATAGGGTTAAACGAAAAACGTAATCTAAATAAACCATTGAATCTAAGGACGGCCCGATATTTCGGATCGTCCTTTTATGCATGTCCAAAGAAACAATAACTTACTTATTCGAACGACTAAATTGATACAGGAAAAAGCCAATTGCAGCGACGCCTGCGATGATAGTAGCTGTTTGGTAATAAACAACTCGACCAAATGATTCGTAAATGAACCCTCCAAGTACACCACTTATAATACCTGCTAGTCCAGTCCATACGACGGTATAAACAGCTTGGCCTGAAGCTCGGAATTCGTCTGGGATGAGCCGGGAAATATATCGAAGCGCAGTAGAGAAATATATGCCGAACGATACACTATGCATCAATTGTGTAACTACAACTAAGTTGGGATCATCAATCTCACTAAGAAACCAAAGTCGAAGCCCATACATAAGAGATGCAAATATAAGTAATGGCAGCTCTTTAAACCTATGTCCATACTTCCCTAATAGGAAAAGTATAGGAATTTCACTTACTGCAGATATCAGTAAGGCAAGACCGATCAAGGAGTCACTTGCCCCGAGTTGTCGCAACGTTACAGCTAAGAAGCTTTCATACATACGATGAGCAATTGAGATTAACAAGATAAGTAGAAAAAATATTAAAACATTACGTTTTCCTAATATGTTGAAGAAGCCAGAAAACTCCATCTTACGTGTTTTTCCTTGGTAGTCTTTTATGACAAATGCTAAAATAATCGTAATGACGATTGTAAAGAGAATGATGGCTAACGTCCATTCAGAGCCAATAACTTTAAGTAATAGTCCAAACCCGTAAGCGCTAAGCGCAAAACCAAGTGAGCCGAATATTCGGACGAGAGCGTAAGGTGTACCTGTATGTTCGCTAGACAACATAATAAGACTATCGCTTAGTGGATTTATTGGTGTTTGAAAAAAGTAAAAGGCCGTCATAATTGTGCATATTACAATAAAATTATCAGATGGCATAAGCAGTGATATCATAGCTAACTGACCGAATAATAATAAAATAAGAATTTTACGAATCGTTCTATATTTATCACTAGCTAATCCTGTAATGATGTTTGCAAATATAGAGACGAACAGACCGGTTGAATACAAGATGCCAATTTGACTCTCCGAAAAACCTTTTGTCATAAAAAATAAAGGTAAAAAAGATATAACTAATGCATGCGTAGAAAATGCAGCGAAACTAAACGAGCGAAGAGCCCATGTTTCACTTTTGGCAGTAGCAGATCGTATGTCTCCTATGTTGTCTGGTGCATTCATTGCTTTAGGTTCACTCCATCTCTCTATTTGTTATCCGATGTAATTCAGTATAGCACGCTTACTTTTGTATTTGTGGCTGGATTATTAGCCTCTGAAATGGTACATTATTGTTGGAGGTTTACTACGGTGAGTGACCATTTTGTTTGGAATGAAAGGCTTGGAATATATCTTCCCAGCTTAGCAATGGCTTGGGAGCAATATGATCATTGTGTTCAGACTGCCATAATTGAAAGATGGGAACTCATTCGAGGTTCTATTCCAGAACGTATTATCGAACTGGAACGTTTCATTAACAGGAAACAAACGGAGTTAAACGACGAAGAAAACTTTGAGCGATCATGCCTTTTAACCTATGAGATAGCTGAATATGCTAGTCGAATAAACGAGCTGCACATTTGGTATCGGATGAATCAGGAATTGGAATCGCGCCGACATTCATGAATGGGTTTTTGCGCAAGGAGGTGCGAGAGTGAGACTAACAACATTAACGGGTAGAAGAATGCCAAAGGGTCCTATTAAGCTAATGCATCGTGTTTACAAGTATGTACTCCCTGAGGTAGAACTAGAACTAAATAAGCTGCGCACTATTGCTGCAGGTATTCCTGATCCAGAGCTTCGAACGCAGGCGCTTAACAGTATGAACGACAAAAAGTTTCATTGTCAAGGCGGTGGCGTTTATGCTGCGGCAAATTTGGAGTATCGTCATGTATTAATTCCACTAATAGTCGCTTTGCAGACGATAAGCGATTATTTGGATAACTTATGTGATCGAAGTACTTCTCTTGATCCAGAAGACTTCCGGTTGCTCCATCAATCGATGCTGGATGCAGTTAATCCGAAGGCAGAAATAAAAGACTATTACGCTTATCGTGAAGAGAAAAATGATGGTGGTTATCTTCATCACCTCGTTAAAACGTGTCAGATCAATGTCGCAAAATTGCCTTCTTATCAAAATGTTCAAAAACATGTGTCGGAGTTAGTTGGTCTTTACGGTGATTTACAAGTGTACAAGCATATTCATCAGGACCTCAGGGAAACTCAGTTATTAGCATGGTGGGAATGTCATGAATCTAAATATCCTGAATTGCAGTGGAATGAATTTGCAGCTGCTACAGGATCAACATTAGGTATGTTTATGTTATTTCTGGCAGCGAGCGAAGAACATTTGTCTCCACAGGATGCAGAAAGTATCCGTCACATTTATTTCCCGCATGTGTGCGGTCTACATATATTGCTTGATTACTTGATCGATCAGGAAGAGGATCAAGTAGGCGGCGATTTAAACTTTTGCAATTACTACGAGAACCAAAGTCTGCTTGTTGAACGCATAGGGACAATCGTGATTCGTGCAAGGGAAGACGTAACTAATTTGCCAGGCTCGAAGTTCCACCGATTGATCATAGAAGGACTATTGGCTCTCTATTTATCCGATCCAAAAGTTCGTCATCAGTCCGATGTACGTAAAGTATCTAAGCAATTGATGAAAAATAGCCCACTTACAAGACTGTTTTTCCTTATTAATAGCATGTGGATACGTAAACAACAGGCTTAATATAACTTAATAGTATGGAGGAATTTACGATGTCTGCAGTCAAATCAATCGCGGTATTGACAAGCGGTGGAGATTCGCAAGGTATGAACGCTGCACTTAGAGCGGTTGTTCGTAGTGGTCTATTTCATGGATTAGATGTGTATGGTGTTCAACGTGGCTATCAAGGTCTTCTTAATGATGATTTGCGTCCAATGGATTTACGAAGTGTAGGTGACATTATCCAGCGTGGTGGTACTATTCTTCAAACGGCAAGATGTAAGGAGTTTATGACGCTAGAAGGTCAGCAACGTGGTGCTGAAGTTTTGCGAGCAAGAGGTATAGATGGCCTAGTTGTTATCGGCGGAGACGGATCTTATCAAGGTGCGAATAAGCTGAGTAAACTCGGCATAAAAACAATGGGATTACCAGGAACGATTGATAACGATATTCCATTTACAGATGTCACAATCGGTTTTGATACAGCAGTAAGCATCGTTGTTGATGCTATTAACAAAATCCGTGATACGATGTCTTCGCATGAACGTTCTTCGATCGTTGAAGTAATGGGCAGACATTGTGGTGATATTGCACTTTATGCAGGCCTTGCAAGTGGGGCAGAAACGATTCTAGTTCCAGAAGTGACTTTTGATCTGAATGAAGTAGCAGAACGTATGAAAACGAACTTCGCAAATGGTAAACGTCATAGTATTATTGTTGTAGCAGAAGGTGCTGCAAAAGGTGATGACGTTTCACAAAAAATAACGGAAATTAGTGGTATTGAGGCTAGAGTTACTGTGCTTGGACATATTCAGCGTGGCGGAACTCCGACGGCTGCTGATCGTATATTGGCTGGTAGACTAGGTGACTTTGCTGTGAGACAACTGTTAGAAGGTAATTCTGGCAAAGCTTGCGGAGTTGTAAACGGGGAACTTACGACAACCGATATCGAGCTCGTTACTAGCACGAAAAAAGCATTTGATATGGATATGTACGATTTAGCACTTCGTCTTTCCCAATAAATATGAGTAATGTACAAAAGGTACAATCTCCTCACACATTTGAGGGATTGTACCTTTTGCTTTAAAAACAATGAGTAAGATTGTGTCTGTTCATCGCTATTTATAGTCAACGTCAGGTGTATACTTGTTACCGGCATTCCATAATAGGTATTCATCTACTCCACTATCATGTAGTGCTTTGATTTGGGCTTCAACTTCCACTTTACCGTATTTGACGTAATTGCCTTTACCTAACCAACTTGCGGTAAAATCCTGTATCCAAGGACGAATAATGGGCTTGAGTTCTCCTGTGTCTTTCAGTTTAACATGAGTATCATCCATAGCACCCTTAATTGTTGCGTAAGGACTACGGTCAGGCTTTTTTTGCTTGAACCATCCGGTACTGTAATGGCTTGGATAGATCATAGGTGAAATCACATGAACATCATTTGATATTTTAACAAAATCTTGCCCAATTCCCTCTGCTGCAGGAACAGACGCTGCATATCCGAATATGTCTACAGAAACCCGTACGCCAAGCGGTTCAAGTTGCTCCCTGGCGTATTTGACAAATCCGGCAACAGTATCAACACGACTTGCTTCTGTTTTGTTGAAAGTAAGTGCGTCGGCTTTATTTTCGAAACCTTCTGGAAAACGAACATAATCAAATTGAATTTCCTTAAAGCCGAGTCGTGCTGCTTCTTTTGCTAATGCAATATTGTAATCCCATACCTCTTGCCGGTAAGGGTTAACGAAACTTTCTCCACGACCGTTTTTCCAGATCGTCCCATCGGCTTGTAGAAACGAAAGTTCAGGTTTTTTTACAGAAAGAACAGTATCTTTAAAGACAACAATTCGAGCGATTGGATAAATGTCATGAGATTTTAGTTTAGTCATTAGACCGTCTATATCACCGATAAATTTTTTGGCTGTACCGATTTCTAGAAGCTCAGGAGTTGTTGTTGGGTAAGTGATGTACCCATTGTCATCTTTAATGTCAATTACCATACTGTTTAACTCAGTTTCATCAAGCAACTTAAGCAAAGAATCCATTCGAGATCCTCCGGCACTGTGTGCAGTTACGTAGATACCTTTTATCGGTGGGGTATCAGGTTGAGGATCTTTTTTCGTTATTGTGGTAGTTACTCCAGGTTCATCTGTAGGATTTCCTGTGAGGCTTGGCGAGTCTGGTTGCACAATGGTTTCACCAGCAGCGGCGTTTAGGTAAGCGGCAGCAAGTTGCTTAGCGCTTGCACTATCCTCTCCGGTTCCTGTCAGAAGACTATACAATAACATGAAAGTAGAAATGATGATGTCCATTATGCTCTCTCCCGTCAGCTGTTCTAACCAAAGTATAAAACATACAAGTTGTTCGGGTCATTCTTTTTTTTCTATTTCTATAACATAACAAAAAGCCAGCCGAAAAGAAGTCGACTGGCGCGTGGGTAATTTGTATTTCCCGAACTGTCATTGTAATAAAGTCTGTCTCTGCCCATTACAAATGCTGTGTTGTACAATTTCCATGGCATCGGCCGGTTCAAGTAATGCGAGCCCATCACGGAGTACAATAGGAATGTCCAGTTCACGCGAGGTGAGAAATGAACTGAGCTCTGGGGCAAGTCTTTCTACAATTTGTGACAATTTGACCGTTTCCATATCCATCTTAGCCTCACCCTTTCATACTAATAGTCAGAAACTATAGAGATATAGGGAAAAACCTATGGCATGAAACATTAAGCTACGGGATATACACATTATAACAGAGACATTTTCAAAAACATAGTTTTTGGGAACAAAATCCATTCTTGCGTAGTTATGTAGGATCTTGTTTCTTGAAATCACCGACTATGCCGACGGTTTCCACGATGTTAATGAAAGCATGCGGGTCGATCGTTATTATTGCTTTACATAACTCGTTAAGTTCATACTTTGTTCTTACGGTCATAAGCATATCTTTTTCACTAGATGAAAATGCACCCCTAGTCTTTACAATAGTTATTCCACGGGGATGTGTTAATAACTTCGCGAGCAATTCCTCCGTTTTCGTCGTAATGATAAAAGCGGTTACTTTAATATGCTTCACATGAATAATATCTACTACTTTACCCGCTGAAAAAATTGCAATAAGTGAATATAAGGCCAGATCCCAGTTTTGAGTAAATATGATGAGAATGGCAATGACAGAACCATTCAACAGAAAAATGATCATACCAACAGGGAGATCGTGTCTTCTAGTCACAATAGAAGCGATGATGTCAAAGCCACCGGAAGAGCCTCCGTATCGTAATGCAAGACCACTGCCAAATCCGATAATAATTCCGCCGAACACAGCACCTAATAAAATCTCTTCTGCAATATGAAGAACGGGTATGATCTGTAGGAAAAGAGTGGTAATGAGTACAGAATACATACTCCATATAATAAATCTTCTGCCAATTGCGAACCAACCCCAAATAAGAACAGGGATGTTAAGTAGTAAATATAACCAAGCGATATTTCCACCGGTTAAATAACCAATCATCATGGAAATACCTGACAATCCACCGCTAAGTAATTGATGTGGGATTAGAAATAGATTAAAACCTGCCGCGACAAGCAGGGAACCGAAAGTCATCATTGGTAAGGTTAACAAATAGCGTCGTTTATGATGGTTCAAGGCAATCGCTCCAATGCGTAAGGTTTGTCTTATTCTGTCCGATTAGTATGGCTTTCCATCGTTAACTGGTATTCACGATGCTATCTGTGCTATAATGATTTGGATATTCTTAAGTAGGCTGTAGATAGAAGGAGTTTGAGAAAAGTTTGAAAACATTTGCTGAATTTGGCTTGGAACCGAAAGTGTTGCAAGCAATCACGGAACTTGGATTCGAGGAATCAACCCCGATTCAAGACAAATCGATTCCGGTGGCACTGACTGGCAGAGATCTTATCGGCCAAGCCCAAACCGGTACTGGAAAAACAGCGGCATTCGGAATCCCGCTAATTAACAAGATTCCAACTAGCGAGGAACGCATCGTTGCATTAATTATGACGCCAACCCGTGAACTCGCTATTCAAGTGGCTGAAGAGATCGGGAAGCTTACTCGATACAAAGGCCTTCGCTCGTTGCCGATTTATGGAGGTCAAGAAATTGGCCGTCAGATTCGCGCGCTGAAGAAGAAGCCGCAAATCATTATCGGTACACCTGGACGTTTGCTTGACCATATTAACCGTAAAACAATCCGTCTTGAAGATGTACAAACTGTTGTACTTGATGAAGCGGATGAAATGCTTGACATGGGCTTCATGGAAGACATTCAGTCTATCCTTAAGCTTGTACCAGCTGAGCGTCAAACGATGTTGTTCTCGGCAACAATGCCAACGAACATTCAGAAGCTTGCACAACAATTTTTGAAGGATCCAGAACACGTTTCTGTTATCCCTAAACAAATTACTGCACCTTCGATCGAGCAATCGTATATCGAAGTTAATGAGCGTCAGAAGTTCGAAGCACTAAGCAGATTGCTTGACATGGAATCACCTGATCTTGCAATCATCTTTGGTCGTACAAAACGTCGTGTTGATGAGCTAAGCGAAGGGCTTCAAAAACGTGGATACTCTGCAGACGGTCTGCACGGTGATTTGTCACAAAATCAACGTGACAGCGTAATGCGTAAGTTCCGCGATGGAAGCATTGACGTTCTAGTTGCAACAGACGTTGCAGCACGTGGACTTGACGTTTCTGGCGTAACGCATGTTATCAACTTTGACTTGCCGCAAGATCCTGAGAGCTACGTTCACCGTATCGGTCGTACAGGCCGCGCAGGTAAAGAAGGTACAGCTTGGTCATTCGTTACACCTCGTGAAACGGATCACTTGCATTTCATCGAGCGCGTAACGCGTCAACGTATGACTCGCAAACCTTTGCCAAGCATTGCTGAAGCAATTGAAGGCAAACAACGTATTACAGCTGAACGACTAATTGAAGTTGTTCAAAACGAAGAGTTCTCCGAGTACAAAGCGATTGGTATTCAATTGCTTGAGCAATACGATTCCGTTCATCTTCTTGCAGCAGCGATTAAGCTTCTAACAGGTGAGAAGAAAAACGTAGAAGTTGAATTGACTCCGGAAGAACCGCTACGTGCTAAAAAACGTAGACCGGATATCCGTTCCAACGGTCGTCCATTCAATCGTAGCGGCTCGTCATCTTCCTCCTCTTATGGTGGCGGATCACGTAGTGGCGGAAGCGGTGGCGGAGGTTATCGCGGACGTGATGACAGACGTAGCAGCGGAAGCAGCAACGGTGGTGGCAGCTCGCGTGGCGGTTATGAAGGTCGCGGCGGAAGCGGTGGCGGTTACGGTGGCAAGCGTAGCAGCGAAGGCCGTCCTAGCGAAGGTCGTAGCAGCGAGACTCGTCGTCCAAAACCAACATCAGAAGATAACTAATAAGTAACAAAAACCGGTGAAGTCCGTGATGCCTTGCGGGCATCCGGATCTCACCGGTTTTTTGCGCATTGTCTATCCACTCATGTGGATTAGAATATTAATATTGTTTTTGTGATGATGACCAGAAGGATAAATAGTACTAGGATAGCGCCTGTAGTGTCGTGAAAGCCGTGGCCTACGTTGCTCATAATTGCAACCTCCCATAATCATCGTATTTGCTCAGTACCATATATCCTATGCGAAAAGTTCAAATGGGTTTAGACTGAGGCCTATATAAAGGGAATTGGGCGGACGAATGTCCTGCTGTTTTGTAGTCTAGAAGAAGACATTTACTTTATTCTGGAGGCAGATCTGATGGAAGCAAAGGGACTAATGGGAGGACTTTACCGAATCTCCGAATGGATTATGAGGTTATCGGTTATCAATTTATTGTGGATTATTTGTTCTTTGCCAGTTGTTCTTTTATTCTTTTTTGAAGGATATATTCTGTTTCAAGTTACTCAGCAACAAATTGATCAATTTGGACCGATGTATTTCCTAGCAAGACCTCTGTTGTATGCGAGTATTTTAGTGCCATTAACGTTGTTCCCTGCTACTGCGGCAATGTTTACTGTTGCACGTAAGTGGGTAATGGGGGAGACAGATGTTGCGCTATTTAAGACGTTCTTCCGAGGTTATAAGGAAAATTTCAAGCAAAGTGTGATCGGTGGATTTGTATATACGTTGCTATTTATCATTATAATCGTTGATTTCATTTGGTTTAAAGAGCAATTACCTATCATTGCTTATCTTTTTATTGCTTTATTCATATTGCTAGTAGTATCGTTATTTAATTATTTTTCGATGATGGTTCATTATCATATGAAAATGTTTCAATTGATAAAAAATGCACTTTTAATTACGTTAGGGAAGCCGTTCCGTTCTTTTTCTACTGCAATAATGTGCGGTTTTGTCGTATATGTTAGTTTCTTTCATATCCCATTTCTTGTTTTGTTTTTCATGGGTAGTATTGTTGCCGCTGTAGCATTTTGGAACTTTAACCTCATCTATATGAAGTTGCAACAACAAGCGGAAAAGATGAAAGCCTCTGAAGTGGAAGCGGTTGAAGAAGCTGCAGAAATGAATCGTGAAGATTTAGTTAAAGGCGATTCGAACAAACCCAACAATTAACAATGACTTAACATTTACTTTTGCGACAGTTCGGTCTATAATAGCTATACCCTGCGATGTTCGTTGCGGCTTTTCGTTGTTTTGAACCAATGGCTGTTTCACGGGAGACCTAAATTGCATTGCGGCTGACATGCCCCCGAAAGGGGATCTCAAAGGCATTGTTGCGGACACCCACCTGCTTAGAGCAGGGTTCAGAAACATGTAAGTCGGACGGCATAGGCGGGTCTTATATGTAATATTAAGAGCTTTTATCGGGAGAAATCCTGTAAGAGCTCTTTTTTCATGTATGAAAACGTGTTATGATTAAAAGTAATGTATATAGACGCTAGAGGAGGAGGTCGTTGTTGTTGAAGCGGACCTTAATCGGACTACTGCGCAGTTACGAACAAACGGGCGACAAGGCTAAAGATCCTATGCTGAAATCGCGCTTCTACAAGCTTTCGAAGGACAAGGCTTGGGAGGAAGTTGTGTCGACCCTTAAGAAGATACAAGGATATACAATTCTTCATGAGGTGCAGTCCGTTGGTGAAATTGTGATGGAGAGACGTACAACATTTGGTAGAACAATGGATATTACAGTTTCAGTTATAAGTGTTGGCCCGCTCACATCCGCGGTTGATGTTTATTCCGCATCCAGAGGTTCTTTGGGTGATCTCGGTTCCAATTATCGTGTTATTATTGATATTTATCGTGCTTTAGATAAGAAACTTGCTACTCATAAAGTAAATAGTTAATACATAACAAAGCGAGGAAGGATATCCTTCACTCGCTTTGTTTGCACTCTATTATGTTAATGGTTCTAAAGACAATATTATACGAGTGCTTTCGCAGCTTCAATTGCTTGCTCGTAGTTTGGATGTTCAGTCATTTCAGATAAGTATTCAACGTATTGAATATTGTTTGCGCCGTCAATTACGAAGATTGAACGCATGTCTAGGGCAAACTCTTTAATAAGTACGCCGTATGACTCGCCGAAACTGTTTTCTTTGTAGTCAGACAACATAACAACTTTATCGATGCCTGCTGCTGCGCACCAGCGAGATTGTGCAAATGGAGTATCAACGCTAACTGTTAGTACGATAACATTGTCACCAAGTGCTGCTGCTGCTTCGTTGAAACGACGAGTTTGAGCGTCGCATACACCAGTGTCGATGGAAGGGACAACACTTACAAGTTTTACTTTACCTGCATAATCTTGCAAAGAAACGATTTCAGTCAACGATTTGTTTAGTTTAAAATCGGGTGCAACGTCACCAACTTTAAGTTCAGGGCCAACTAATGTAATTGGGTTGCCTTTAAGAGTAGCAACGCCAGTGCGTTCTTGTGTCATAATTATTTTTCCTCCTTAAGATGGTTTGATTGATACGTCATTTATTATAATCGTTTAGAAACATCGTTGTCCAATAAATGGTGTGAGGAATGGAGGCGGCTACATGATATTTTTACGTTATGAGAGCTTTGGGTCATATTTACGTTTTTATCCGGGGACTTCTATCATTGTTGCTCTTAACATTATTATGTTTATTATTGTCGCTATAAATGGTAATACGAATGATGGAATGCATCTTTTCCGATATGGTGCTTTTTTTACGTCGCTTTATGATGATCCATACGGGCTTAAGGAACCTTGGCGTTATGTGAGTTCGATCTTTTTACATGCAAACTTTAAACATTTACTGTTTAACCTTTTTGCAATTGTTGTATTTGCTCCGCCCCTAGAACGATTGCTCAAGACGGCAAAATATGTTCCTTTTTTCATCCTGACAGGTATAGGTGGAAATTTGTTGGCTGCTGTTATGGCGGTTGTTGGTGATAAGGATTACCATCTTTCGGTAGGTGCCTCTGGTGCAATATACGGCGTTTATGGCGCTTTCGCCTTTATTATTATATTTCGCAAGGCAATGTTGGATGAGGCTTCTCGTAAAACAGTAGCGATGATATTAGGTTTCGGAATTGTTTATTCAGTTCTTGTGCCTCAAATTGATCTATGGGCGCATATTGGTGGGGCGATTACAGGATTTCTGCTTTTCGCTCTTTTCGATCGATCGAAAGTAAGGAAACAGATTGAGAGTCAGTAAAAATTACAGTTTATTACGGGAGAGAGATCGGACAGTATGGAACTTCGACAGCTTCATTATTTTGTTAAGGTAGCAAGAAAAGAGCATGTCACGCAAGCTGCTGAGGAGCTTCATGTTGCACAATCGGCAGTTAGTCGTCAAATCCATCAACTCGAAGAAGAACTTGGAGTAAAATTGTTCGTACAAAAGGGGAGAAATCTTCAGCTCACTCCAGTTGGTGCGTTGTTTTTAAAAAGAGCTGAAGTAATCTTGGCCGATTTGGAACGGGCTGTTATTGAAATTCATGAATTTTTGGACCCTGAGAAGGGGGAAATCCGAATCGGATTTCCACACAGCTTAGGAATATCACTTATTCCTCAAGTTGTGGCTACATTTAGGAAAACGCATCCAAACGTTAAGTTCAGGTTCAAACAAGGAATGTACCCATCACTTATAAGAGATCTGCTTAAAGGTGATATAGATTTAGCATTTATTTCACCATTTCCTAAGGAGCATGATCAAGTATGCGGCGAAGTTCTGTTGACTGAAGAGCTTTACGCTATATTGCCGCCTGGGCATCCATTGTCTGAAGAAGAAGAAATAGAGCTTCGACAATTGGAGGAAGAAAATTTCGTATTATTTAGTGAAGGGTATTCTCTTCGTCCGATCGTTTGGGATGCGTGTCAGTCGGCAGGCTTCGAGCCGAAGATCGGATTTGAAGGGGAAGAGACGGATACGATTAGAGGATTAGTGGCGGCGGGAATGGGAGTAAGTTTACTTCCAGAGTTAGCACTTCAAAATACCGGTCCGTTGCAACCAGCAAAAGTGCGAATTAGTGAGCCGTCTGTTACACGTACAATCGGAATCATACATCGTAGTAATGAAAAGTTGCCTTTAGTTGCAAAAGTGTTTCACAGCTTCCTGCTTAGGTATTTCCAAGATCGTGAACAACAATAGTATGTTCGTATAAAAAGAGCCTTCCGATGGTGCTAATGACCATTCGGAGGGCTCTGTTTGTTTGCTAGGGAAGGTAAATTAATTTCTGTTGTTCAAAAAAATCATTATATAACGGAACAACTCAAGTAAGGAAAGGAGAGCCGCCGCAACGTAAGTGAGAGCTGCTGCATTAAGTACTTTGGCAACACCACGTTCTTCATCATTTGTAATAAAGCCTTCGGAAATCATGAGATCACGTGCACGACTGCTTGCGTTAAATTCAACTGGTAGTGTGATAAGTTGGAACACTACAGCTATCGAAAAGAACACGATACCTACTCCAACAAGGCCTGTCATCTGGAATAGAATACCACCAATTAACAAAAATGGTGCAATACCTGATGCAAAGTTGACAACAGGGAATATGCGGTGACGTGCTACAAGAAACGGATAGGAAATTGAATGCTGTATGGCGTGTCCGACTTCATGACATGCAACTGAAACGGCAGAGATTGAATTTTCATAATAAACAGGTTCTGATAACCGGACAACACGCTTCATTGGATCGTAATGATCGGTTAACGCTCCGGGTACAGGTTCAATCGGTACATCGTGTAGTCCGTTATTGTCTAACATTCGTCT
This sequence comes from Paenibacillus sp. GSMTC-2017, assembly GCF_016019935.1. Taxonomy (GTDB): domain Bacteria; phylum Bacillota; class Bacilli; order Paenibacillales; family Paenibacillaceae; genus Pristimantibacillus. Next base: position 613,027 of record NZ_JAECMT010000002.1, on the reverse strand, counting down.
TGCGGCCTGATAACCGGTAAGTCCGCTTCCTATCGGCACTTGTGCCCATTTTTTAAATGTTCCTTTTACACGGAACTGAGCCCATATCGTCAAAGCGAAAGCAGCAATAATTAGTATATACATGAAATCATTCCTTCGTCTAGGTGTAGTGGTGCAGTTACATGAGGGAACTTTTGTTCATTAGCAACATTAGTGCTTCAATACACGCCGCCGTCTGAGGGGTTAGACGTGTATACAATCGATTAGCTTGCCTAGGTTTAAGCTGTTTAATAACTGGCTCTAGTTCTTTAACTTCTCGTTCTAACTGTGATAGATGTTGTTGAATTTCGGTTAACTTAAGAGAAATTTTCTCCTCTGGCGAAATTTTGCTCCAGCTGTTCAAATTCGCTTTAATCTCATCTAACGTATATTTATCTTTTTTCATCTCCTCGATACGCTCAAGCCGATGCAATGTTTCATATGAATACAGCCGGTAATTTTTATCAGAACGCTTTGCGGGTTCGATCAAACCGATTGAGGTGTAGTAGTCGATTGTTCTTGGGCTAATTGTCGCAAGTTTGGATAACTCGCCGATTCGGTATAACGTAGTTGCGTCCACTTCTTCACCGCCTTTACTTATGCTTCTTTATATAAAGTAATGATAATAGTAAAGCAACCGTGTAGTCAAACGAATGATGGCAGTTTACAAATAGTTCGAATTTTCATGTTAGGTGAAAAAGTGTGAATGATGTGAGGTTTGTTAGTGTGTCTTAATTATTTTGTAAAAAAATGAAAATGTTTATTGTCAAAATGGTTTCTCCAATCTATAATGGCAATAAGTCTTTCACATCGTGTGAGGAAATATAACATTAAAGGGAGTGGCCGTATTGATTAAAAAAACGTTTTTTGCTTTGGGTTTAATGACTATCTTGTTTCCAGTAGTAGCTTATGCACAAGATCCTTCTAATGCAACGCTGAATATGGGTCTGAATTCATTATGGATAATGCTCTCATTTATTCTCGTACTCCTCATGCAAGGTGGATTCATTTTACTTGAAGCTGGCTCTACCCGGATGAAAAATGCTGGTCATGTTGCTGGAAAAACAATTTTTACAGTCGGTTTAGCGGGTTTAGTTTATTGGGCAGTCGGATATGGTATCGCTTTTGGCGGTGATAATGCAGATAGTGGGCTGAGTAAGTTTATAGGATGGGGTCAATTTTTCTTTAATCCTGGTACAGCCGCAGCAGATGGTGCTTCGTATCCTTCAGCAGTATTTTTCCTCTTTCAATTAGCATTTGCAGCAATTTCGTTGTCCATCGCATGGGGTGGATTTGCAGAACGCGCTAAACTTTCCTCATACATCGTTTTTACAATCTTCTTTATTGCTTTTATCTATCCTGTAGTCGCACATTGGATTTGGGGCGGTGGTTGGCTTGCAAAACATGGCGCGCAAGATTTTGCCGGCTCGACGGTCGTTCACTTAACTGGAGCAATTGCTGCATTTGTTGCAACGGTACTGCTTAAACCTCGTATCGGTAAATTTAATAAAGATGGCTCGCCAAATGAAATTTTGGGACATAATCAAGTATTTACAGCATTGTCGGTCTTACTTCTTTGGGTAGGCTGGTTCGGATTTAATGCAGGCTCAACGGTAGCGATCGGTGACGGATTTTTCACTTATGTCGCTTTCACAACAATGTTAGGTGCTGGAGCAGGTGGTGTAGCTGCACTAATTATTGCATGGGCTGTTACAGGCAAAGCTGATATTACAACGATGTTAAATGGTACATTAGCAGGTTTAGTAGCCATTACTGCATCTTGTGCATTTGTTGATCCATGGGCGGCTGTTGTGATCGGACTTATTGCTGGTGTACTTGTATTTTACAGTGTAAAAATGTTCGAAAAATTTAAAGTAGATGATCCAATCTATGCACTTTCTGTTCATGGTATGGCAGGTATTTGGGGAACGCTTGCTAATGGTATATTTGCGACACAAGCGCTCGCTGAAAAAGTTAATGTTGGTCAAGGTGGATTGATTGACACTGGAAGTTGGAAGCAATTACTTGTGCAATTGGAATCTGTTGTATTTGCTGGTGGTTTCGTATTAATTGCATCATTCATTGTACTTGGAGGAATGAAGTTAATTATGGGCTTCCGCGTGACGGAAGAACAAGAAATTGTAGGTCTTGACCTAAGTGAACACGGAGCTTATGGTTATCCTGAGCAACTGAAAAAACCAAGTCAAGATGTGCAAGGCTAGTAGATAAAGGGATTGACCGAAGGGGGAGAGCGGCGAATGGGTGACTCATTGCGATCGCTTCATTCCAAAATGATTAATTCCATTAATCATGTGGATGGATTGCGAACTTTGAGGGATCAAATACACGAACAGATAAAAGCTCTCCTTAATGCACGGCCGATCGAACAACTAAATGAAGGATTAAATGAAACGCATGATGCTATTATTTCACGAGCAATTGCGCTTTCAGAAGCGGAGATGGCACGGCTGGGGAAAGGTTCCCCGCCTGTGCCTTACGCATACTTATTGTTCGGTAGCGGTGGACGGATGGAGCAGACACTGTCTAGTGATCAGGATAGTGGAGTTGTGTATCAGGATTGTGAAGGCAACAGGGAAGCGATAAAGAACTATTTTGAACAATTATGCAAGCTTATCGTTAAAAATCTAATCGTTATTGGATATCCACCTTGTGATGGAAAGGTGCTTAGCGACAATGCTGACTGGTGCCGTTCATTAAGCGAATGGGGGAATGTGTTAGAGAATTGGTTTCAAGAGCCTGATTGGGAAGCGGTTCGGTATTTATTAATTGTTGCAGATTCACGCTGCGTTTATGGAGAAATGTCACTTTTTAATTCCTTAAAAGATATGTTCTTTACAGATACGTTGAACAACCCAATTATTTTGAAACGAATGTTAGAAAATACGATGAGACATAAGTTGCTCGTCGGTGTATTTGGTCAGCTTTTAAGAGAACGGTATGGAGAAGATGCCGGTAGTCTTGATATTAAGTATGGTGCTTACATTCCGATGGTAAATTCTATTCGATTGCTATCTATCCAGTCTAATATTCGAGCGACTTCTACGTTAGAACGGTTAACTAAACTTGTTGAGGTAGGCAAAATATCACCCGTGGATGGGGAGCTCTTTGCACAATCATTCCGGCTGATTTTGAGATTAAGATTAATGACAACAGAACAAAAGGTGGATGGTATCTACACGAATTCGGGTAAGCTTCATAGCAGTATGTTAACGAAAGAAATGATTGACGAGCTTAAGAACAGTCTGAGGCAAGGGAAAAGACTGCAGCGGGTCGTAACGAAGCAAACTTTGGGTTAGTTTATGTAAGAAGTAAGGCGGTGGAGTCATTTGAAAGAGCGAAAAGGCGTAGGACGGATGTGGAGCCTGTACAAAATGGGAGGGGTCACACCTGCGATAGCTTCAATGCTTGGTTCGCAAAACGCACAACAGATGGCATTTATTCGCAATGCAAATCGTGAGCAGCGCAAGCAATCATTGCTTGAAACTCCGCTCAAAGAGCTGGAAATTGTCGTGTTTGATTTGGAGACGACGGGCTTTAACTCCAATAATGGAGATGAAATCATCTCTTTTGGTGCTGTTGTTGTAAAGGGTGGGGTGATTGATCAAGATAATAGTTTCTATAGCTTGGTCAATCCGAAACGCCTTATTCCAAGTGCTATCGTTGATCTCACAGGGATTACGAACGAGATGGTACAGGATGCGCCTGATTTGATGAGTGTTCTACATGACTTTTTGGCCTTTATTGGGAGACGATTGCTTGTAGCGCATGCTTCTGGTCATGATAAGCAATTTCTAAATGCAGCTCTTTGGCGAACTTCGAAAGTAAATATGAATCATCGTATTCTCGATACGATGATGATAGCAAAGTGGCTTGAGCCAAATCGGCAAGGCTACAGTTTAGATGAATTGCTGATTAGTTGTAATATTCCGATCGTTGATCGTCATCATGCATTACAGGATTCGATTATGACTGCTAAACTATGGCAACAGTATTTGGACCGAATCGTTGAACGAAATATTACAACGTTAGGTGATCTGTATGCTTATTTAAGTCAGCACTAATGAGACTGCTTTAAAGTAGCCATTGGATTTCGTATAAGGTTGAACATTTGGTGCGAGAGAATTTTCCAATGAAACGATCCAATAAGTAAGCTCTGATGAAGGTAAAAAACCTGAGTAGTCTCGTAATGACGGAAATGGCGCCGAATGTGGATGAGAATGGTAAATACCAACAAGCGTTTGACCTTTTTTTTGCATTTCAAAAAAAGCAGTTGTCCATTCTTTTGGATCAAATGAAAAAGAATTAGAAGGACTGTTATGGACATTTTTGATTGGAAAAATAATAGTAGCAGCATCTTCGTTTTCACTTCTTGCTAGTACTCCGCAAGCCTCCATTGGCAAAGCTTTGCTGCATATAAGGATAAGCTCTTCGTATGCGCTTTTTGTAATTTTCCCCGATGTTTCATTCGTGCGCATCATTAATCGCCACCCACTAGTGTATTTTCAACATTATATACGATTGTAAGGAATAGCGTTAAGGATTATAGGATTATAGGTATGAACAAAGGTGTGTTAAGGGAAAATAAATATAAATGTGAACATGAGTAGTGACGGATTTATGGCTAATCTGCCCACTGCCTTGAGCTTCCATACTCCACGTGTTACGATGGGGTTAATTTGATTTTCCATGAAAGTAGGAACAACATGAAAAATGTAGTTACTGTGTTTATCGTCGCTTTTTTATTTGCTGGCTTAGCCGTTTATCAATATGCACAAGATGATACTTCTGCCGAACAATCGTCAGCTTCCGCTGATTTCAAGCCAAAGGCGGGATTTCAAGCTGCTAGCTTCGCTTTGCCTGATTTGGATGAAAACCCTTTAGATGTTGGTGGCAAAGGATCAAAACTAACTTTTCTTAATTTTTGGGCTTCATGGTGTGGCCCGTGCGTATTGGAAGCACCGGATTTGCAAAAGTTGCATGAAAAGTATGGCGACAAAATTGCAATGATTGGTGTGAACTCCACTAAATTTGATAAGGAAAGAGCAGCGAGGAAATTCGTTGTGGATCATGGTTTCACCTTTCCAATATTAATGGATCGTAAAGGAGACGTTACAGAGCAATATAAAGTGAATATGTATCCAACGACGTTTCTCATTGATAGTGAAGGCGTAATAAGAGAAAGAATAAATGGCGTCATTCCGTACGACGAATGGGAACGATTAATACAGAAGTGGTCATAAGCAGGGATGATTGTAGAAATAGAGTGGTGTGGATGCTGAATCTACACCACTCTATTTTTGTTTTGGGGTAGTTTTGCGGATGCGAGCAAGTAAAGCGGTGCAACCCGAGAAAATCGGGTTGGAGGAGCGTGTACGCACCAGCGAGGCGCAAAAAAAAGACTGGCCATAGCAGCTAACACTGCAGAGGTCAGTCTTTTACGAAATTCAATAAGATTTAATGGTTAATGAGTCCAAGGCGTTCTGTAGAATCAGTAACATTGCCCTCTACTTTGTCCATTTTCAAGAGTGCATAACGGACGCTGTCGAGCAATGCTTCCCAGCTCGCTTCAATAACGTTACTGGAAACACCAACGGTGGACCATGAATTGTTTAAATCAGTTGACTCGACGAGTACGCGTACTTTGGCTGCAGTCGTGTCCTTTTCGTCGATGACACGTACTTTATAGTCAGATAGGTGGAACTCTTCAATTTTCGGATAAAATTGAACCAATGCTTTGCGGAGGGCATTGTCGAGTGCATTAACCGGTCCATTGCCTTCAGCAGCGGTGTATACTTGTTGTCCACCGACATTAATTTTGACAATCGCTTCGGAAATCATCTCACCGTTTGTTTTCTCCACGTGCATTTTGAACGACTCCACTTTAAATACGTCTTCTGTTTCAGTGAACGCGTCGCGAAGTAGAAGCTCTAGAGATGCGTCAGCACCTTCGAATTGGTAACCTTGATGTTCCAATTCTTTGATTTGCTCAATAATTTGTTTTGTTTTATCATTGTTCGCGTTTATGTCTAGTCCAAGCTCATGTGCTTTAGAGATGATGTTGCTTTGGCCTGCGAGCTCAGAAACAAGAATGCGCTGCTTATTTCCGACTAGCTCCGGATTAATATGCTCGTACGTTTTAGAATCCTTCATAATAGCAGACACATGAATGCCACCCTTATGTGCGAAAGCAGCATTACCGACATATGCTTGGCCAATCGGCATATGCACGTTTGCAATTTCACTAACATAACGTGCTGTATTCGTTAACGTACGCAATTTTTCTTCCGGTAAACAATTGTATTTCATTTTTAGTTGAAGATTAGGAATAATGGAACAAAGATTTGCGTTGCCGCATCGTTCGCCATAACCGTTAATTGTACCTTGTACTTGCCTTGCTCCTGCTTGTACAGCGGATAAAGTGTTTGCGACAGCAAGTTCACAATCGTTATGTGTATGAATGCCTATAGGAGTAGTTAATTGTTCTTTTACTCTTGTGACAATTTCGTGAATTTCGCTTGGCAATGTTCCGCCATTGGTGTCACATAGCACAAGCCAATCTGCTCCTGCATCCTGAGCTTTACGTAATGCAGCAAGTGCGTACTCAGGATTATGTTTGTAGCCGTCAAAAAAATGTTCTGCGTCGTACATGGCTTCTATGCCGTTTTGTTTTAGAAATGCAAAGGAATCATAAATCATCGCAAGGTTTTCTTCCAACGTCGTTTGAAGAGCGGTATGCACATGGAAGTCCCATGCTTTACCTACTAACGTAGCAGCCGGAACACCAGATTCCACAATTCGTAGAAGGCTCGCGTCTTGCTCTGCAAGACTGTTTTTGCGGCGAGTACTTCCGAATGCAGTTATTCGTGCGGATAGATTTAAGGCTTTGACACGTTGAAAAAATTCAATATCTTTACTATTGCTACCGGGATTACCACCTTCGATATAGTGAACTCCCAGTGCATCTAGCTTCTGGGCAATTTTTAACTTATCGTCTGCGGATAGGCTGATCCCTTCGCCTTGAGTTCCATCACGCAGCGTCGTGTCAAAGATTGAAATGATATCGGACATTTGTTATGACGCCTCCTTCATTGATAGCCTTTTCAAATCATAATTTAGAATTATATCACTTTATCTATTTAAAGTAGAGGGGGGATTGTCGGATTTTTCAATTTAATCGCTTTATTGACTTGCTAGTTTCCTAATTATATGCTGAATACATTGAAAATTGAACAAGTAGTTATTCCGAATTAAGGCGGTGAAACGAGCAGTTATGAACAACGTTCAAGATCATTATCCGGTTAAAGGCAGAGTAATAATCCATTTAGATATGAATGCATTCTACTGCTCGGTGCATGAAGCTGAAGAGCCGGAATATTATAAGGATAAGCCGACCGCTGTATCAGGTAGCGTTGAGCAGCGCAAAGGCATAGTAGTGACCTGCTCGTATACAGCCAGATCGCGTGGTGTAAAGACAGGAATGACTGTAAGACAGGCAACAAGGTTATGTCCTGAACTCATACTGATCAAACCAGACTTCAATCTATATCGTAAATATTCGAATGGATTTATGGCTATTGCAAGAGGATTTACACCTCTTGTTGAAGCTGTATCGATCGATGAGTGCTACTTGGACATAACAGGTTCGAAGTTACTTGGAACGCCTCTAGAAATTGCTGAGACGCTGCAAAAGAAGGTGATGTCTGAGTGGCAACTTCCTTGTTCAATTGGTCTTGCGCCAAACAAGCTATTAGCTAAGATGGCTTCTGATATGAAGAAGCCGAATGGGCTTACTGTACTGCGGCTACGAGATGTACCTAAGATTTTATGGAATAAACCATGCGGGACATTGTTTGGGATAGGTGGAAAGACAGCTGCAAAGCTGGAAAAATTAAATATTACTACTATCGGTGAATTAGCTGAAGCGGAAGAAAACATGCTCATTAAACAATTTGGTGTTATGGGTTCGTGGATGAAGTCAGCAGCACATGGCATTGATCATTCACCGGTAAGCCCTGATAGGGAACGGAATAAGTCAATAGGTCACACAACAACACTGCCGAACGATATTAGTAATCAAGATGACGTTTTTCGAGTGTTACTCAATCTTTCTGATCAAACAGGTAGAAGGCTTAGACGTCAGAAACTTGTAGCTTCCACAATCCAAATAACGATTCGCAGACCGGATATGAGCACAATTACACGCTCACATACACTTCAATCTGCAACACAATCTGCTGAAGTGATTAATATGGAAGCAAGGAAGTTGTTTCTTCGTCATTGGACACAAGGAGAACCTATTCGATTGTTAGGTGTAACTTTGCAAAATCTGTCACCACTTGACGAAACAGCGCTGCAACTCGATTTGTTCAGTTACGAAGAGCAGCCTCGTAAGGATGCTCTAATGAAAGCTATGGATTCCCTTCGAGATAAGTTCGGAGAGGACGCTGTGCTTACGGCAGGAATGCTCGGAGATGATCCTTCAACCTTAATCAGGAACAAACGAATTCGCGGTACATCCTTGCAAAAGGACGATAGTTTGTTATATATTGATGAGTGAGGAAACAAGCATTTCTGGTGTATTTAATGATTAATCGGAAGTATTCCGTATTTAATAAGGAGGGAAAAACCATGGCAAAATATACATGGGTTGAGAAAGACACTTGCATCGCTTGTGGCGCTTGCGGAGCTACAGCTCCTGATATTTATGATTACGATGACGAAGGTTTAGCAGAAGTTATTTTCCAAAATGACTGCAACCGTGGTAACACTGAAATTCCTGATGATATGTTCGATGATTTGCAGGATGCTTGTGACGGTTGTCCTACTGACTCCATCAAGATTGCAGATGAGCCGTTCAACGCAGCGGGTTAACACGCAATTATTTCTCATAAAGATATTTAAAAATCCCGCACTTCCGTTTATTGACGGTGGAACGGGATTTTTTTTTATATTTTGCTACCCACTAGATGAATACTAATCCTCTGCCGATATATACGATAGAACATTGTAAGTGGAGGGAATAGGATGGAGCAACCGGAAGATATTCTTTATTTAAAGCAATTCGTAAAGCAGCATCCTACAAATAAGATGGGCTGGTATTTGCTCGGTAAACATTATTTGCAAGCTGGAAAAGAAGGTAAAGCAAATTATTGTTTTATTCAAGCAGGTGATATATACGAAGCTTTTGAACAGGAGAGCCATCCCCTTGGTGAAGCGCAACTAGAACAGTTAAAGGAATGGGATAAACAGCAAAAAAAGATGAAGTTAATTCGTAAAACGATGTTTATTGCATTGCCGTTGCTGTTGCTTGCTCTCATTATTCCGATAAATGATCTTATACGTAAAGGAACACCGTCTAAACCATCTCCAAACACATCAGCTCAAAGCCCAGATGTTGGTGTAGTAATAGTATCTCAGCAGCAATTGCGTCCAGTCGGGTATAGCATGAATGCAATAATAGCTGCTGGAGATAAAGCTCCGACACTATCCATGGCAATCCGTTTAGAAGAGAACAAGGGATGGAAGCAGTGGGTTGGTAGTGTTCGTTATCTGATGAGTGTAGATCGGGGCACTAATGATCACAAATTCGAGGTGTCTATGTACGATCGTGACTCTTGTGTATGTGAGCCAGGTGATACGAGAGCCATTAATAAACGTTTTACAGAGTGGAAAGAGGAGCAAGAGATGCATTGGACGTTAGCGAGCGGCATTCATCATTATAATGAGCGTAACGGAAAGTGGCCTGAGAAGCTTGATGATCTCATTCGACCATACCCAAATAACATTCTCTCAGGAGAAGGGGAAGGTATGAAAGACTCATTTTCAGATGTGTTGACTAAAATAATGATGGAAACAAAAAATTCTAACGATTCAGCTACTGAACAAATAAATCAGGATAATAAAAAACAAGAACATAATAGTTCTGATATTGTAAAAAACGATAAGTCGATTGGGACAAACGGCCTCTTTCAAGAGAAGTGGAATAAGCCGCTAGAAATTGTAATAGATACGTCCAAACACCGACTAGCCGTCGTGCAAAATGATGTCATCATTAGAAGTTATAAAGTAGGATTAGGCGGTGAGCAAACACCTGAGGGAAATTTTTATATTAGTGAGAAAGTTCGTAACCCCAATGGAACCGATAATGGAATATTCGGAAGCAGAGGAATGGCATTGTCGAACACGTTATATGCGATTCACGGTACTGGAGATCTAGATAGTATCGAGAAGGACGAATCACTTGGCTGTATTAGAATGCGTAAGGCAGATGTTGAAGAGTTGTACGACCTTGTGCCGCTTGGAACAGTTGTGAAAATAAAAAACGGGACGCTTCCGCCCGATGCTAAAGCACCTGCTGAACGTTTTCAGCTTGCGCCTAAGCAGAACGAAACCAATCCCGCTAAAGTATATCAATGGTTGAATTAAGAGTCTTAACTAAGTAAATATAAGAAGTGCTGCAATGGCGATAAAGATAACGCTTACGAATGAGCCAATCAATACTAATGCCTTTTTGTTGACTTCTTCCTTAGGCTTTACTTTCATTGTCGCTGGTTTTCTTTTTGCTGCGCTCATACTGTAATCAACCTTTCTGTTTAGGAATAAAAATGGGACATATGCCTATATTGTAATCGTTTTCTGTATGTGTCGCAATACGGCAGGAACATTTCTAACTATCACTGCGTTACTGTAAGCTCTTTTCTTTTTGCCGCAAAAGCGATAAACTGTTCGATAGAGCATATTACGCGGAACGGAGTGAAATTTTTGCTTTATACATATTTACTTAAACCGATGTTTTTCAAAATGGATCCTGAAAAAGCACATCATGTCGTCATAGATGGATTGGCTGCTGGATGCAAAGTACCAGGTGCTACTGGAATAATGAACGCGATGTATGGCGTATCTGAATCACCAGAGCTACGTACGGAACTACTCGGCTTGACGTTCCCGCATCCTATTGGGCTAGCAGCAGGTCTCGACAAAAACGGTAAAGCGGCAGATGGCTTCTCAAGTATAGGCTTCGGCTTTGCAGAAGTTGGAACAGTGACACCGAAGGGACAAGCAGGAAATGAGCTGCCAAGATTGTTTCGTCTTCCGTCTGATGAAGCATTAATTAACAGAATGGGCTTCAACAACGATGGGGCAGATGCAATGGCTGCTTCTCTGTCTAAGCGCAAAATTCATCGGATTCCGATAGCTGTAAATATAGGCAAAAATAAAGCAACTCCTAATGAACTTGCTCATGAGGATTATCAATCCTGTATTCGCACGTTATATGATTATGGTGATTTCTTCGTCGTCAATATTAGTTCACCAAACACGCAAGGACTACGTGATCTTCAGCATGGTGACGAGCTACGCAAGCTGTTAGTTACTGTTATGGAAGAGATGAAAGCGCAAGCACAAGCAAGAAAAGCTACTCCAAAGCAGGTTCTGGTCAAGATCGCACCTGATATGACGGACGAACAACTAGAGCATACCGTACAAACTATTATGGAGAGTGGCGTAGCGGGAATTATCGCAACGAATACAACATTATCTCGTGAAGGCCTTACACATTCTAATGCAAAAGAAGCTGGTGGCATGAGTGGCAAACCGCTTCGTGATCGATCAACGGAAGTTATTGCTTCTGTTTATCGATATACGGGTGGACGTATGCCGATCATCGGTTCCGGCGGCATTTTTACTGCTCAGGACGCATACGATAAAATTCGCGCCGGGGCATCAATGGTTGAAGTTTATACAGCTCTCATCTATAAAGGACCTGGACTACTGCGAGAGCTAACAAACGGACTAAAAGAATGTTTGCGCAAGGACGGCTACCGTAATATTGCCGAAGCAGTGGGCGCAGATCATCGTTAGAAACAGGAGGCGGCCGGATGGACGGTAGAGACTGGGGTCTTTTTTTACAGCCTTATGAGCAAGCGGTCGAAGAATTAAAGGTAAAGTTCAAGACGATGCGTACGGAGCTTAAGCTAAGGGAAGCTTATGCACCTATCGAATTCGTAACAGGTCGAACAAAGCGCATATCTAGCATTTTGGAGAAAGCGAAACGGCTTGGCGTTGCATCTGATCAGCTCGATACGGGGATAGAGGACATAGCAGGCATACGAATTATGTGTCAATTCGTTGATGATATTCACCGTGTAGCGGGACTTATTAGAACCCGTAGAGATCTACAGCTTGTATACGAGAAGGACTATATTACGAATTACAAGGATAGCGGTTATCGGAGCTACCATATTATCGTAAAATACCCGGTTCAAACGGCACTTGGCTATAAGGATGTGCTTGCAGAAATCCAGATTCGCACACTTGCGATGAATTTCTGGGCAACAATCGAGCATTCTCTTAACTATAAATTTAAAGAGAGCTTGCCGGACGATGTTCGGATTAGGCTTAAAAAAGCAGCTGAAGCAGCTTTCCACTTGGATACAGAGATGACGAGTATCCGTCAAGAAATATTAGACGCACAAACGGAGTTCGAGGAGCAATCTAATGTGGTGTCACGTGCGTTAAATGGCATACAGGATTTGTACTTCTATAATAGAGTTCGTGAGGCAGCACAATTCCAGATGAAGTTTAACGAACTGTTCGAGCAGGAGGACTATCCCGGATTAAATGGATTAGCAACAGATATCGGGATATCGATAAGTAAGGCGAAGAGAAGCGGGCAATCGTAGTTTCTAGTCGTTTCAATAATAAAAAAATAACCTCCGATTCTACTCGTACAGTAGATCCGGAGGTTTTCTTGTTAGTGGGATTGTCAAATGAAGAGTAGCTATTATTAGCTTTTAAAATTTTTAGGCCTATAGGCGTCATCAATAGCTTTGCGAATCTCATCATCACTTTTACCTTGTTTGCTTAAGTTAACGATCATTTCCATCTCTTTTTTGCATATGCCACAGGTTGTAGTATGATCTGTCCAAGTGACGCCGCCTTCATCAGCAGGATGTTCAGCCCAATAACATCGTAGCAAGGAATTATGTGCTTCATTGTCTTCTGTACCTTCCATACAGCCGCAATAGCAATTAATGCTGCTCATAAGCTCTGAATGGTTGTGTACCTCAGAATAAAGCTCTTGAGTGAGCTTTGTTTCTTCGTTAAGAAAAGCGGGCAACACAGTCTCGGATGCTGTTTTTTGCCACGTTTCAGTGCCATGAAGATGGGCTTCTCCACTTTCCTTATCGTCTCCTACGCTACAGGCTGTGAGCAGTGTAATTAGAGCAAATCCGAGCAGCAGGGCATACATGATGCCTCTAGATGTTGATCCAGCGGTTTGTTGATCCGCCTCAGTAGACTCGCTACTTGCTGATCGGTGCTGTTTCATTATTTCACCTCAGTTTTTGAATGTTCTACAAAAAAGGCTCTAATTTCTTCGAGGGTACTGCCACTAGTCATACCATCTAGTCTAACACCTTCTTGGAGGCGTGCTGTTTCGACACCATCTTTGAAATAAATAATGGTTGGTGTATATTCAACTCCATACTTAATACCGCTATCATTAAATTCTTGGATATTTAGCATAGGGAAGTCGATACCTAGCTCATCGACAATCGGTTTAATTAATGGCGTTGAAGCTTTACAAGCTCCACAAGTAGAAGAGAACATATAAACGAAGAAGTCTTCTTTGTCACTAACCTTCTTATCCAATTGTTTCGGTAATATGATATTCTGATAGTTGGGATCATCGAGTTGTGCTTTTGTAGCTGGATTTAGTTTTGATACTGGCATACCATAAAGAACATTGTCTTTTTCTGCATTATTCAATACAAAGATAGATCCGAATAAAATGACAATAATACCGATGTACACATAAACCATATTAAACTTTTTCTTTTGCTGTTTCTTCATCTCTACAAAACCTCCATTTTCGTTATAGTGGACAAGCCCAGGGAAGACGAGTTGTCTTACTTACTTTTTATTATATACCATGGCAGAGTGAGTTTGTAGAGGTGTTACAGCATTTGACTTTTGGCAGGAGGAACTAACATGAAAAGCATTTTACCAGCTAAATTTCTAAATAAAATGGAAAGCTTGCTACAGGATGAATTCGAATCATTTATGGCTTCATATGAGGCTCCAAGAGTATACGGTCTTAGAGTTAATCCTTTGAAAGCAACGGTAGAGGAATGGAGCAATATTTCTCCAATGAGGGATCGAATTCGTTCTATACCTTGGACAAAGGACGGATTGTACTATACAGAAGAAGATCGACCAGGGAAACATCCACATTATCATGCAGGACTTTATTACATTCAGGAGCCAAGTGCGATGTTACCCGTTGAACTGCTTGATGTCCGTCCGGGTCATCGTGTTCTCGATCTATGTGCGGCTCCAGGTGGGAAGTCTACCCAAATTGCAGGCAAGTTGATGGGTAAAGGCGTCCTCGTTACGAATGACAATGCGTTTGAAAGAACAAAAGCATTGGCTAAAAACATAGAGCTTGCAGGAGTAAGAAACGCGGTTATTTTAAATGAAGAACCATCCAATCTAGCACCAGTGTTTGAGAAATGGTTTGATCGCATCCTAGTGGATGCTCCATGTTCGGGCGAAGGCATGTTCCGCAAGGATGAGTCGATGGCTGCAGATTGGGAAAAACATTCGATTGAGAAGTGTTCAGTTATGCAAAGAGATATATTGACTCATGCCGCTGAGATGCTTAAACCTGGTGGTATAATCGTTTATTCGACGTGTACGTTTTCACCGGAAGAAAATGAAGATCAGATTGCGGCGTTTTTAGCTGATCAGCCTGAATTTACTGTGGAACCAGTTCAGCATAAGCACGGTTTAGGTGCTGGTCGCCCAGATTGGGTAGAAGAGAACATCGCTTCCAAATTAGGGGCAAATGCTGTTCAAAGCTTAGAAGGTACAGTAAGAATATGGCCACATAAAGTTGAAGGCGAAGGCCATTATGTTGCTATTCTTAAACGAAGTGACCAATCCATAGTTGAAATAGATGTAGATACAGCAGATGTAGACGAAGAGCAGAAGTATCCGATAAAGAAAAAAGCTAAAGGTCAACGAAATGATCGATTAGTGCGTGGAGGTAAAGCTCCAGAAGTGGAAGTCGATCCGGCAGAAGTGTGGAGTACTTTTAAAGAGCAACATTTGAACATGAGTCTTAATGATACGGAACAAACGGTTATATTTGGAGCAAAAGTTTATATCGGTCCGAAAGGCTTCCCGTCGTTAGATGGTCTACGTGTTGTAAGAGCGGGTTGGCTTGCAGGTGAGTCAATAAGGGGGAGATTCCATCCTTCACAGGCATTAGCATTAGGGCTTAAACCGGAAGAAGCAGCGCGAAGAGTGAGCTGGCGTTCAGATGAAGAAGAAGTGATTCGATATTTAAAAGGTGAAACGTTATTTGTAGATCGTGATAAGTTGATCCTTCAGAGTGGAGCATTGCCGAAAGGTTATACATTAATTTGTGTAGATGGATATCCGCTTGGCTGGGGTAAATATGCGGACGGTATGCTCAAAAATGAGTTGTCAGCTGGATGGAGGTTAGTTTAGGATGCCAGAGAAAATGCGAATAGATAAATTGCTTTCTAATATGGGACTTGGTACACGAAGTGAGATTAAGAGAGCAGTTAAGCAAGGGAAAGTTACGTTGAACGGAACTGTAGTAAAAGATAGTGGACTAATCATTGACCCAATAGCACAAGAAGTTGCTTACGAGGGCGAACGGGTCATTTATCGTAATGTCATTTATTTAATGCTCAATAAACCTCAAGGAGTCATTTCAGCAACAGAGGATAATAAAGATCGTACAGTTATTGATTTACTGAAACAAGAAGACACGTTATTAAATCCGTTTCCGGTTGGACGGTTGGATAAGGATACTGTTGGTCTATTATTGCTAACTAACGATGGACAACTTGCTCATGAATTGTTATCACCCCGAAAACATGTAGATAAAACGTATGAGGCGCTTGTTTGGGGTGACGTTGGTGAAGTTGAACAGACGGCATTTACGGCTGGAGTAGAATTAGATGATGGATATGTAACGATGCCAGCAGAATTAATGATTGTGAATAAAGAAGAACAGCCTATAGGGATTTGCTCAACGATTCGCCTAACGATTCGTGAAGGTAAGTTCCATCAAGTGAAAAGAATGTTTGATGCTGTTGGCAAAAAAGTATTAACACTGAAACGGATATCAATGGGCCCACTGCAATTGGATGAATCGCTTGAAGAAGGTTCTTATCGTGAATTAACAGCAGTGGAAGTTGAACAACTTCGTGCTCATCGTGGCAGAGAGAAATAGATCGTACAAAGTTTGGAATAGGAGTAAAAGTTAATATGGAAATTAA
The DNA here is from genome assembly GCF_016019935.1 of Paenibacillus sp. GSMTC-2017. GTDB lineage: Bacteria > Bacillota > Bacilli > Paenibacillales > Paenibacillaceae > Pristimantibacillus. The sequence goes on along the minus strand of NZ_JAECMT010000002.1, from coordinate 596,675 downwards.
ATATAAATTGATCGCGCTAGATGTAGATGGAACGCTCCTAACGGATGATCATCAGCTATTGGATGAAGTGAGAGAAGCCGTACGTGAAGCAGCAGGTAAAGGCGCTGAAATCGTATTATGTACCGGAAGAGGGCCGATGGGGGCATTTCCGGTGCTTGAGGAACTTGGTCTTAGCGGAACATTGATTACTCATAATGGTGCTGCCACAGTTCAGTCTGTAGATCGTTCTGTTTTGTTTCAATATGATATTGATCAAAGGTATATTGGTGAATTTATATCGTATTGTCGAGAATTTGATATTCATTATGATCTGAATACTGCTTTTGAGATGATGGTAGAAAAGATGACTCCCGAAGCAGCAGAAATGTACAAGATTCATCAGGCTGAACCGACAGTTATGAGTAATGGTCAGCAGTTACCTAGCGGATTAGTGAAGCTGACTTTATTCGGAACGAAGGAATCGATGGACTTCGTTCAATCCTATTGGGAGAAACGTCAGACCCCACTACAAATTATTCGGAGTGGAGATCTCTTTATTGACGTTCAACATCCAGGAGCGAGCAAAGGGGAAGCACTTCGGCAATTAGCAGAAGGTAGAGGGATACCTAGAGAGAAAATTTTGGCGATCGGTAATTATTTTAATGATATCTCGATGCTACAGTTTGCTGGTCTCGGTATTGCTATGGACAATTCTCCTGAATTAGTAAAAGAAGCAGCTGACGTAGTTACTGGAAGCAATAACGACAGTGGGGTCGCTAGTGCGATTCGAGCTTATATTTGATTTTAATAAAGAGACATAAAAAACCGCCAAGGTAAAACCTTGGCGGTTTTTCGATATAGGTGTAAAGGTAGTTTATTAAAAGAAAGTTCTTGTGATGATGACAAGAAGTATAAACAGAACCAAGATTACACCGGCAGATGTGAAGCCTCCATGTAGTGCAGACATGCTAATTCCTCCTAGAGTAATATTTCCGAATCCAAGTTGGTATTGATAGGGTAGAGTTACCTAGACTTCGGAATACGATATAGTATGTTATTTGCCCTCATTGGATTGGACATTTGTCATGATTGCGGACAAATGGGCTTATTGGGAATATTGAAAACACTTACATAAAAGTTGTAAAAATTATGTGTTATATAAACGATAACTATGCTACAATCTTTGGAAAATTAAAGACAAGGGGATTGATGATGTGAATACAGATCATACAATTGAGATCGAATCAATAAATGATCAATCAAAATTATCGTATGCAAACTCAGGTATTAATATTGAAGACACAGATGATGTAAAAGAAGGAATGAAGGAAAGTTTGAAAACAAGTGATAACCGAGTGCTTAATTCAATTGGTGCTTTCGCTTCATTGTATGATTTTAATTTTCCGGAATATGAACATCCCATTATGGTGATGAAAACAGAGGAACCGGGTTCTAAGCAAAAGCTAGCATTTCAACACGGAAGAGTGCGCTCAATCTGTTACGACATGATTAATCATCTTATTAATGACATTATCGTTATGGGTGCGAAGCCACTTGCTGTTCAAGATGCTATCATTTGTGGCGCAATAGAGAAGGAAGTTATAAGAGAAATTGTAGATGCAGTATCTTCAGCTTGCAGAGAGCAAGATTGCACATTGACAGGTGGTGAAACGTCGATTCAACCTGGAGTATTAGAAAAAGGTGCATATATTTTGACTTCAAGCATCGTTGGCGTAGTGGATAAAGCAAAAGTAATAGACGGCTCTGCCATTCGGAATGGGGACATCGTTATCGCAATTGAATCAAATGGCATACATACGAACGGATATACACTTGTGCGAGCAATAATGGATAAACATCCAGAAATTTTGGATAAGACCGTAGGTTCGGACAGTTTTTTTGATGCCATTATGAAGCCTCACCTCTGTTATTATAAGCCTTTACGTGGATTATTCGGACGAGAAGAACTTCATGGTATGGCCCATATTACTGGCGGAGGTATAGTAGGAAATCTAGGTCGAGTATTACCAGATGGATTAAATGCTCATATTGATTTATCAAAAATAAATGTTTTACCTCTTTTCCGATTGATGCATGAAGTAAGTCATGTAGAGGAAGCAGAGATGCTGCGCACATTTAATATGGGAGTAGGTATGATCGTTGTAGCGGCGCCGGAGTTTGCTCAAGTCGTAATTTCGCATTTGTCTCAGTTTGAACTTAGAAGTTACCCAATCGGAGAGATCAGTCTAGGTGATAAACAAGTTGTGCTTGAAGGAAAGTTAGAATGGACGAGGGAGTGAATAATGGAGTGAAATGTGTGCTATTAGATTTGGACGGGACACTGCAAGATAGCGAATCATTGGCGACTGAAGCAGTCAAAGTAGGATTTCGTTCCATTTTGAATAGAGAAGCAACTAACGATGAGTTGGCTTATTTGAAAGGGAAACCTATTGCGAAAGTAATTGTTTTATTACTCCCTGAAGAAGGGGCGCTCATTTATGAAAAAGCAGCCCAGCATTATATCTTACAAAGTGGATCAATAGCTCTTTATGATGGAGTGCTAGAAATGTTAGAACAGTTGTCGAGGGATGGATTTGAATTAGGCATCGTATCTTCCAAGACACGTGCAAATGTACGTAAGGAGCTGGAATCTAATGGAATCATACATTATTTTACATGCATCGTGGGGCAGGAAGATACGAAAGAACATAAACCTAGTCCAGTTCCATTGCTACTCGCTGCTTCGCAAATGGGATACAATGCAGAAGATTGTTTTTACATAGGCGATCAGCCTACCGATATTATTGCAGCATCAGCAGCAGGTATGGGAAGTGGGGCTGCTTTGTGGGGCGAAGGTGAACTTGGTATTTTATCTAAAACAAATCCAGATGTTCTGAGAAAATAAAATATTAGACTGAAAAATAAAGTATTAGACCGGAAAATAAAGTTGTAGACTGGCGGCGTGCGTTAAGCTAACTGGCAGTTATGTTCAATAAGGAAATTCTATCTGTATCACTAATAGATCAATAAAGGCTGGTATTTTTCGGTAGAATACTATTTTTGAGCATGAAATAATACCAAATCAGTCAATTTGGAGGATAGGAATGGGTTTCGTCATTTAGTAGCATAGGACGCAAGAACGTTTGTTTGGAAGGCTGTTGCAATGCTTTTCATGTTGATCGCAAGATGGACCGCTTTGTTACCGCTTCTAAGTGTCATTTTGAAACGAGGAGAGAACCGAAACATGAAAAAAATGAACCTTGCACAAACGTTGCCATACATCCTGACGGCAGACGAGTTGGAGACGATGCAGCAGATGCTGCTTGAAACCAACTCACCGTCTCAAGCGGAGGAACTGCTACATACGCTGATCCGGAACGGTCTGCTACTGCAGGTCGACTGGTCAGGCGAGGAGGAGCAGAACCAGATCAGTCGGTTTCTGCAAACGCGCGCCGCCGCACACGCCAAAGAGGAGACCACTCTGCAATTGGAGGAACAGCGGGCATATGCTACCATGGACAAAGAAGAACTGGAACGCGGCGATAATGTTCCGTATTTGCTCCGTTTTTTCGACAAGCGGCTAAAAAAGCAAGGCTATACGATCAGCCTGCTGGATTCTGGCAACGATGCCTACTATGTTGTGGTGACGACGGTCGAAGGAGCCAAACTGCTTCGGAAAGCAGCGTGTGAGCTTGGACCGTTCATTTCCTTGCAAGCTAAAAAGACGAAAGCGCTCATCACGATCTACTGCCCGAACTGTAGCGATATGAATGTATGGGAGTTACCCATCAACGCCCCGCTTCCAGCGGAAGAGCAGTGCGAGGAATGCGGGACGGCGTTTTCCGACGCCGAAGGCAATTTGCTCGTTTCCCATGAGAAAGATTTGTGCTAGCTGTTTGGCGGAACGATGGAACATGCGCCGCCATGTTGACGGTTTTGAATCGTCACAACATGCCGATCTCATGACACCTGCACCAAAACTGAAAATGAAACAGCAAAGCGTGACGCTTGCCCTGCGATCGTCGCCCAGGCTGGGAGCACGCTTTGTGTTGTATCAAAAATCCCGCAGCTGGTCGGGGTAGTATCAGTCGAAAAAGCCGTGTGGCCTTTAAGACGGGACAATGGGACATTGTTGGAGCTTTTGCTCGATCGTGGAGCAGATGTGAACTACATCGAAAAAGACAGTGTCAATGAGTGGCGAGCTCCGGTCCTGCATGATGCGATCCGCGCCGCATTCTTCTCCTCACGTGGGGCGCAGACTGCCTTTGAACGCGCATTCCATTGTCTGGAGCGAATGATTGCAATTTGAATTATCCTGTAAGATTGTCAACTCACGGCTGAAAGGAAAGATTCATATGAATCGAATCTACTTTAAGGACAATTCATATTGCTGAATATCAATCAATATTTTGACCCACTTGTATCCATGTTTGATACTATGGAACGTGACCATTTCATGCAGTCGAAGTATCGTGCTATGGTCATTACAGATGATACTCCAGAAAGGATTCTGAAGCAGTTCTCAATTTATAAGGCTCCTTCAGTCAAAACGTATCTCACCGAACAGCGCACTTGATTATTGCACTTCACTTATCTGAAATTAAATTGTAATAGCCCATTTGAGCAGAGGCAGCCAAACTACGGCTGCTTTTTCATTGAACTAACGGGACACGTTAGTTCAATGAAAACAGCGACAGTCTAAGACTTTATTTTTCAAGTCTTGGTCTGCCTCTGCTGCTTCTAATGGATCAGTCTAAAACTTATTTTTCAAAAGCTGACGATTCTTCAGTTCAAAAACCGCGTTAAATCAACGACTCCAGTCTAATACTTTATTTTTACCGAACACCAGATGAATACTTTAAAACTCCAACGGATGTTGTTAGTTACTTTTCGAATACATTATTGATACAAAAACCGAGCTAATACGAGTGTAAAAAAACCAGTTTGCCACGTTAATACGTGAACAAACTGGTTGTTGTATTACATTATGATCTTCCGCGACCTTTAGGTCCGCCTGAACCACGGTTTCCACCAAAACTTCCTTTGCCGGCTGGACGACCTGAACTTCTACCTCCACCGAATGAAGATCTACCACCAGAACGGTTAGGCTTGCCAGCGCCGCCTGTTGATTCGCTAAAGCTAACTTCTGCTGCGTTACGACTTTTTACAGAAGAGCCAGCTTTTCGCTGAGGACCACGTTGTGAACCATTCCAGTTATCGGAACTGCTGCGTTCCTTAGCTTCAGGTGAACCCCATGGATTCGCGATTGGAGAACCTGACCCAAACGAAGGGCGCCCACTTCTACCACTCGAAGATCTTGCTGGACGTTTTTGTTCTTGGCTGCCACTTTCAGTTTCATTGCTACGACGACGATCATCGCCACCTGATCTACGACCGTATCCATTTTCAGAAGAACTGCTCTCATTACGAGTGCGTCCGCCCTCAGATGAATTGCGTGCACCACGACCACTACGACCGCCTTCAGTTGAGCTGCGCTCACCGCGTCCACGTCCGCCTGTTGAAGCACCGCGATCACTACGTCCGCGTCCGCCTTCACTTCGGCTTCCACGACCGGACTCTTTGTTCCCGCCACGTGCACGTTCTTTTCCAAAAGATGCTGAAGTCTTGGTAGCAGTAGACAATTCACCTTCACTATCTATCGTACGATGCTCAAGACGAGCGTTAATTCCTTTTTCGATATCTGCAAGTTTGTTTACATCATAATGGGTAGCAAGAGTTACAGCCATACCTTCATGTCCGGCACGACCTGTTCTACCGATACGGTGGATGTAGCTTTCTCCATCCATTGGAACATCGAAGTTGTATACATGTGTTACACCTTCAACGTCTAGTCCTCGAGCCGCAACATCCGTTGCAACAAGAATTTGAAGGCGTGCATCACGGAATCGCTTCATTACTTGCTCACGCTTCGCTTGAGTAAGGTCGCCATGAAGTTCGTCCGATGCATAACCCAGATCTTGTAGTGCTTCATTCAACTTCTTCGCGCGAACTTTCGTTCTACAGAATACTACAGCCAAGTATGGTTGATGTTTCTCTAACAAATGAATCATTGCTTGTTGCTTACCACGATCTGTTGTATTGACAACAAGCTGCTTAATGCTGTCTAGCGTAACGTTATTGCTGCGGATTTGAATATCTGCAGGAGCATTCATATATTGAGCTGCCAAGCGGCGGATCGCATCCGGCATTGTAGCTGAGAAGAGCATCGTCTGACGTGCTCTTGGTGTTTGCGAAATAATGCCTTCTACTTCTGACAAGAAGCCCATATGAAGCATTTGGTCAGCTTCATCTAATACAAGCATAGATAACTTACCTAAGTTGATTGTTTGGCGATTCATATGATCAATTAATCTGCCAGGTGTCGCTACGACGATATGCTGCGCGCTTTTTAGCTTGCGAATTTGTGCATCTACGTCTTGACCACCATAAGCAGCTAATACATTTGCTTTGAACGCAGGTGCTAGTTTTTTTAGTTCTGCTGTAATTTGGATAGCTAGTTCTCGCGTAGGAGTTAGAATAAGGGCTTGTACTTGCGCCTTTTCTACATTAATCTTCTCCAGTATTGGTAATGCGAAAGCTAATGTTTTACCTGTTCCTGTTTGAGCTTGTGCGATTACGTCTTGTCCGTTCAGAAGAAGCGGGATCGCTTGGCGTTGTACTGGAGTAGGTTCTGTAATACCAGCATGTTTCAATAAATCGTTGAGCTTCTCAGAAACACCGAGAGCGTGGAAAGTGTTAGACATACTTAAAAATTCCTCTTTTCATCTTTCGTATGTAGCTAAGTATAACAGTTGTCTTCGACAAGTGCATCTTCATATTGCATATGATATGCTTATAGCCAACATCTAAGAGGAAAAGGAATGAAAATAAATGACCGGAACAGTTCGTTCAGATATAAAGATTGGGCAACAGGTTAACATCGTTTTGAAGGCTGATCAGCGAACAGGAAAGCTGACAAAAGGAGTAGTAAAAGATATTTTAACAAATTCTCCTCGACATCCGCATGGTATTAAGGTTCGATTGCAGGACGGGCAAGTTGGACGTGTGAAAAATATTATTGCGTCAGATTTGAATTCATAATAATGAATCTTTGTTTTCCAATTAAAGCTAAAGGTCTAATGACCATTTCATAAATGTGACAAAAAGCTGGATATAAATTAGTACTGACGAAAAGAAATTGTAAGAGGGAGTTTGAACGAGATGGCATTTGGTATATCCAGAGATGAATTGAATAAGTGGAAATCTGCAGTCACCAAAGGTGACATTGCATTTCTTACCCACTATTGGCTGGATACACGTTTTCCGGGGATTAAGACGGTAACGAAGGTCGGTTGTTCAGATTTGGACAAACTTTCTAATTGGTGTAGGCAGAATGGACTAAATCCCGCATATATTCATACTCGGGAACGCTTTCCTCACTTTGATTTAATAGGGAAAAAGCAAGCAGAGGTGCTATTTCGTGAGAATCTGTTTGATCACCTTGAGCGATTTCAAATAAAATATTGCGAATAAGTGGAGGACGTTTATGGATAATAAGAAACATATTGAGGAAATGAGCTTAAACGGATGGCCAGCATTACAAACCGTTCTTTATGATGGTTGGTTGCTTCGATTTGCAAATGGTTATACGAAAAGATCGAATTCAATAAGCGCGATATACGGCCATACTTTACCACTCACAGACAAAATAAAAAGGTGCGAGGAAATATATAGTAAGCGGAATCTCCCTACTATTTTCAAAATCACACCATTTTCTGAGCCGAGTGATTTAGATGATAGATTAGATGCATTAGGTTACGAAATGATTGATCATACATCTGTGAAAACGGCTTCTTTACGAGATCTGGTTGGACCAACGAACACGGATACGGAAAGCGAAGCACAAGTAGGTGAAAAGAAAACATCAACTATTAAAATAATAATTACGACAGACCCTACATCTTTTTGGCTTGATGCAGTGGCAACCATGCAAGGTCTAAATGATGATCAGCGAGAGACGACTAGAAGAATGATGAGCGAACAACCGCTACGCAAAGCGTTTGCCGTGTTGCTTGAAGGCCGTAAGCCGGTTGCATGTGGTGCGATCGTCTTGGAGCAAGGTTTTGCAGGTTTATATGATATCGTCACGGATGTAGCTTCTAGGGGAAAAGGTTATGGGGAGCAGTTGACGAGACAGTTGTTAGTTTGGGCTAAAGAAAACGGAGCAGAAAATGCTTATTTGCTAGTAGTGACAGGAAATGTTGCTGCGAACCGTCTATACGATAAATTTGGTTTTAAACATAGCTATGACTATTGGTATCGGGTTAAAAAGTTGACCGAATAACGGAGTTTTAGTCGCAAGTTAGTTAGTTTGTAATAGAAACTTCGTTTGTGTGTTCGAATGTTTCTGAAAGGTGGATAACAGAGGAAATGAATAGCGAAAGTCAGTCAGCCGGTAATCAAAAGGGAGCCCCGCTATCATTAGTTTCTGATAATAGTAACAATCGTACATGGTTGCTTGTTCTCAGTATCATATTAGTAGCTCTCATCATGAGAGCGCCTATTACATCAGTTGGGCCAATTGTAGATAAAATAAGTACGTCGATGGGTTTATCAGGAGGAATGACAGGACTTCTTACGACATTGCCTTTATTGGCATTTGCATTTGTTTCACCATTTGCACCAAAAATCGCAGCTCGTATTGGTATGGAATTTTCTTTGTTTGCCGCTTCATTATTACTTACTGCAGCCATAATTGTTCGTTCTCTACCATCCGTTTATGCTTTGTTCTTAGGAACAGCTTTACTTGGTACTGCTATTGCAGTCGCAAATGTGTTGATTCCGAGTCTTGTGAAACGAGAATATCCGAATAAAATCGGTTTGATGACAGGAATCTATACAGTCGCAATGAATCTCGGTGCGGCAGTCGGATCAGGTATAAGCGTTCCGCTTACAGACGGGTTTGGTGTTAGTTGGCAAGTTACTCTTGCAGTAACTTCAGTTGTTGCTCTTGTGGCGGCAATTGTGTGGCTCCCTCTTATTAGTAAGAATGGTATAATAAATACTTCAGTAAGGGTACAAACAAGTGCTGTGCAAAAAGGTACAAAGTCAAATAAAAGTGTTTGGAACTCACCGCTTGCTTGGTCAGTATCGCTATTTCTTGGATTACAATCGTTTTGTTTTTATGTAAACGTAACTTGGACTCCTTTGATTTTGGTTGATAAAGGATTGGATCAAGCAAGTGCTGGTTGGATGCTTTCACTTATGCAACTTGTAAGTATGCTATCAACTTTTATCATTCCAATAATGGCAGGCAAACGAACGAGCCAGCGAAGTATTGCACTATTAATATCTTCTTTATTTGTTTGTGGTTATCTATTATTGCTTCTAGGAGGATCAGTAGTTGTGCCTCTTAGTATGGTCATATTAGGTTTGGGGGTAGGCGGTGGATTCGGACTTGCTGTTATGTTCTTTGCCCTTAGAACACGTACAAGTGAGGAGTCTGCCCAGTTGTCTGGAATGGCACAATCAATTGGTTACTTGTTAGCGGCCAGTGGACCTTTTTTGTTCGGATTGTTGTATGATTGGACGGACACTTGGGGGATTCCGTTACTATTAATTATTGCGGTATCCATTATGTATGGAATTATAGGATTGTATGCAGGCTCGGATCGTAAAATATAAATGGTATACTGATGAAAATCAATTCAATAGGGTAAATGTACGTTGCTTGACACGTTTACCGAGTCACTTATATAATTACAAGTAAATGTTTGTGAATATGAAGCGTTGAAGAGATTAAGTACTTGCAATGACAAGGCTCAGAGAGCTGGCGGTTGGTGGAAGCCAGACCTTGCGTGTAAGGAAACTCACCTTGGAGCTGTTTGTGATTTCATCTGTATGAGTTATGGATGTTAAGCGAACCGTTAGCCCGCGTTAAGGGCATCAAGTGAGCGTAAGGGCAAAACATGGCCTGCGCTAACTAGGGTGGTACCACGGGAGAATAACCTCTCGTCCCTAGCGTTAATCCGCTGGGGGCGAGAGGTTTTATGTTTTTTATTGACCAATTAGGAGGAAACACGATGAGTCAGGAACAACAACGTCATGGGTATAATCCACAAGCTATTGAGCCAAAGTGGCAACAATTTTGGGATGAGAATAAGACGTTCCAAACTAAAGAGGATTCAACTAAACCGAAATTTTATGCACTAGATATGTTCCCATACCCTTCAGGAGCTGGTCTACATGTAGGTCACCCAGAGGGCTATACTGCAACGGATATTATGTCTCGCTTTAAACGGATGAAAGGCTACAATGTTCTTCACCCGATGGGCTGGGATGCTTTTGGTCTGCCTGCTGAGCAACATGCATTAGATACAGGACAACATCCAAGAGATATTACGTTCAAAAACATCGATAATTTCCGTCGTCAAATTAAATCACTAGGCTTCTCGTACGATTGGGATCGTGAATTCAGCACAACTGATCCTGACTACTACAAATGGACACAGTGGATCTTTATTCAACTATACAACCGTGGTCTTGCTTATGTTGCGGAAGTTCCGGTTAACTGGTGCCCAGCACTTGGAACGGTTCTTGCGAATGAGGAAGTAATTGATGGTCTTAGCGAACGTGGAGGACATCCAGTTGTCCGTAAGCCGATGCGTCAATGGATACTTAAAATAACGGAATATGCTGATCGTCTATTAGATGATTTGGAGGAACTTGACTGGTCCGAGAGCATTAAGGATATGCAACGTAACTGGATCGGTAAATCTACTGGTGCGGAAGTAACTTTCGATATCGAAGGACATGATGCATCACTTGTTGTCTTTACGACACGTCCGGATACATTGTTCGGTGCCACGTATTGTGTGCTTGCGCCTGAGCACGAGCTAGTTTCAGTGATTACGAACGCAGATCAGAAGGCAGCTGTAGAAGCTTATCAAATCGTTGCTTCACGTAAGAGCGATCTTGAGCGTACTGATCTTGCGAAAGAAAAGTCAGGCGTATTTACTGGAGCTTATGCGATCAATCCGGTTAACGGCGAAAAAACACCGATTTGGATTGCTGATTATGTACTTGCTGGTTATGGTACTGGTGCTATTATGGCAGTTCCAGGTCATGATTCCCGTGACTGGGAGTTTGCAAAACAATTTGATCTTCCAATCGTTGAAGTTGTATCTGGTGGCGATGTTACTAAGGAAGCTTATACAGGTGACGGCCCGCACGTTAATTCCGAACAATTGAACGGTCTAAACAATGCAGATGCAATTAAAGTAATGATTGAAAGCTTGACTGCATCCGGCAAAGGTCAAGCGAAAGTGACGTACCGTCTACGTGACTGGTTGTTCAGTCGTCAACGTTATTGGGGCGAGCCGATTCCAATTCTTCATCTTGAAGATGGAACGATGAAAACTGTACCTGTGGATCAACTTCCACTTGTGTTGCCGGATGTTGATGCAATTACACCGTCAGGAACAGGAGAATCACCACTTGCGAATGTAACAGAGTGGGTCAATACAATCGATCCTGAGACTGGTATGAAAGCACGTCGTGAAACAAATACGATGCCACAGTGGGCGGGAAGCTGTTGGTATTACCTACGTTTCATCGATCCGAAAAATGATAAAGAAATTTGCTCACCTGAGAAGCAAAAAGAATGGCTTCCGGTTGATCTATACATTGGTGGAGCAGAGCATGCCGTATTGCATTTGCTTTATGCACGTTTCTGGCATAAAGTGCTTTACGATATCGGTATTGTGCAAACAAAAGAACCATTCCATAAGCTAGTTAACCAAGGAATGATTCTAGGTACGAACAATGAAAAGATGTCCAAGTCTCGTGGTAACGTTATTAACCCAGATGAAATCGTAAACGAGTTTGGTGCAGATACGCTGCGTATGTACGAAATGTTTATGGGACCACTTGAAGCTACAAAGCCTTGGAATACTAATGGTGTTGAAGGTTCATATCGTTTCCTTGCACGTGTATGGCGTTTGTTTGTGAATGAAGATGGCACATTAAGCGCAAAAATTAGCGACGGAGAAACTTCTGACGCATTTAAACGTGTATGGCATCGTTCACTTAAAAAAGTTACGGATGATTACGAAAACCTACGCTTTAACACGGTTATTAGTCAACTTATGATATTCGTGAATGAAGCTTACAAAACAGATCAGCTTCCAAAAGAAGCAATGGCTCATTTCCTACAAATGTTATCTCCAATTGCTCCGCATATTACAGAAGAGCTTTGGGAGAAGTTGGGACTAGTTGATTCGATTACGTATGCAGAGTGGCCGACATTTGATGAAGCTTGGACAGTCGACCAAGAAGTTGAAATCGTCGTTCAAGTTAATGGAAAAATTGTAGAGCGTGTTTCTATAGCAGCAGATACAAACGAAGCTGATATGGAGTCGCTTGCGAAAGAAATGGAGAAGGTGCAAGAACTTATCTCCGGTAAAACAATTCGTAAGGTTGTTGTCGTTAAAGGCAAGCTTGTAAATATTGTAGCGAATTAAACGCGAACCCGAAGAGGTGAGCGGGCTTTAGCTGATGCACAGCTATTGTCCGTTCACCTCTTCGCCGCAGAAAGCGGTATTTACCTTAATTAAATCTTCATTATATTTAGCATGTGTTGTACGAATAAGCTGATTAAAGACGCCATCTGTTTCTCTTATTAACAATTTAAGTGCTTGTGCTGTTATTCCGCCGGGAACTGCAACTCTCTCCTGTATTTCTACTGGTGTCATATGTCCTTCGGTAACGAGTAAACCGGTTCCGAGCAACATGTTGCTCGCTACTTGAAGGGCAATGGCATGTGGTATTCCTGTTTCTTGCACGGCTGCGTCAACAAATTGTTGGAGAAAAAAAGCAATAAATGCGGGACCACAACTAGAAAGATCGGATACGATTCGGGTATAACTTTCTTCAATAATAAGTGGCTCACTTATATGGGCGAACAATGCTTCCAACTGTTTCTTTCCCGGTTCATCAATTGAATCCCCATAAATACAAAGTGAAGCGCCGCTCCATACTTGATTAGTGATACTAGGAATTATTTTAGCTATTTTGCAATTCAGCTCACCTTCTAAGTGGGAGATAAGTACCGGGCTTGTTATGGAGACAATAATTTGATTTCTATCAATGATGGGTTTGATATCGTTTACAACATGGACAAATTCATGTGGCTTTACGCATAAAAAAACGATATCGCTGTTTATTGCTACTTCTGCGTTTGTATACTGGGCTCTAATGCCTGGATATCGGTCAGCTAGTGCTTGTGCTTTAGCGAAAGTGCGATTGCTAATAGAAATATCTGAGGGCGATAGTGCGCCAGATGCGATGAACGATTCGATTAGTAAGCTTCCCATCGAACCAATTCCAATAAATCCAACATTCATGTGAAGCCCTCCTACACCAAGATACATAAATGATTTGCTCATTCATTGTATTCCTTATAACTTGTTTCTTATGTCATGAACTATCAATTTATATGTAGAAGGGATGAACTTAATGTCTGCTTATTCAAGGAAAGCGGGACAGTCCCCCGGTCGTAATTTAATGATTGGTGTCATTTTAGTTGGAGCAGTATTGATGATAGTAGCAGCATTGACGGGGAAACAGTCTTCTCAGTCGGAGGAGTGGATTCCACTAAATGATGCAGTACGCGAGGCAATACATAATCCGTCGAAAGAGATTACTGAAGAGAGCTCAGAAGTTGCAAAGTATACTGAAACAGCACAACAATCCTCAACGGTTAAAAGTAGTAACATTGTTGATAAAAGTGGTGAGATAGAAACTGCAAAAAAAGGATCTAGTACTAATGAGGCTATTCATCCAAATGAGTCTGGCTCACAGACAGTCGATCATTCGGATGTTGATGAGAAGAGTGAAAGTGGCAAGTTAGATATTAATCGTGCAACTCAAGATGAATTCGATCAATTAAAGGGAATAGGTCCATCAAAAGCGCAAGCAATCGTTGAGGATAGGGCGAAAAATGGGTATTTTACCAGTGTAGATGATCTCCTTCGTGTAAAAGGGATAGGAGAGAAGCTACTCGCGGAGCTGAAAGAAGTCGTTGTAGCCCATCCATGAATGTGAGAGAATGGAAATAAGCAGTCAATATTTTCTAGGCGGCTTAATTCTATTGTGAGTGATTAGCGAAGGCTTACGATGTAACTTTTGCATCACGCGACATTTGAGGAGGAGTAAGGTCATGTCAGAAGAAAAAAAGCTCTCTCTTGATACGCTATCCGTCCACGGAGGTCAATCTATTGATCCTACAACGTTGTCTCGGGCAGTTCCGATCTACCAGACGACATCGTATGGATTCAGAGATACGGATCATGCAGCAAATTTATTTTCGTTGCAGGAATTCGGAAATATTTATACCCGTATTATGAACCCTACAACGGATGTATTAGAGAAACGAGTTGCAGAGCTTGAAGGAGCTCCGGCTGCACTAGCTGTTGCTTCCGGACAAGCGGCAATTACTTACTCCATTCTTAACATTGCAGGCACTGGTGACGAAATCGTCTCAGCTACTAGTTTGTATGGTGGAACTTATAATTTATTTTCTACAACGCTACCTAAGTTAGGCATAAAAGTAAATTTCGTAGATCCTTCTGATCCTAATAACTTCAGAGCGGCTATAACAGACAAAACAAAAGCTCTATACGCAGAGACAATTGGTAACCCAAGAGGCGATGTAATTGATATTGCAGCTGTTGCTGCAATTGCGCATGAACATGGTATTCCTTTTATCGTGGACAATACATTTCCAAGTCCATACTTAAGCCGTCCGATTGAACATGGGGCAGACATCGTCGTTCATTCTGCAACTAAGTTTATCGGCGGTCATGGTACCTCTATTGGTGGAATAATTGTTGATAGTGGAAAGTTCGATTGGAAAGCTAGCGGTAAATTCCCTGGTCTAACTGAACCAGATCCAAGTTATAATGGCGTTGTTTATACAGATGCTGTAGGGCCGATTGCTTACATTATTAAAGCACGCGTCCAATTGCTACGCGATATGGGAGCGTCATTGTCTCCGTTTAACTCGTTCCTTTTACTACAAGGGCTTGAAACGTTGCATCTTCGGATGGAACGCCATAGTTCAAACGCACTGGCAGTTGCACAATATTTAGAAAAGCATGAAGCAGTAGAATGGGTGAGCTATCCTGGGTTGCCTAGTCATTCGTCATATAAAAATGCTCAAAAGTATTTGCCAAATGGCAGTGGTGCTATATTGACATTCGGAATAAAAGGTGGAGTTGAAGCAGGTAAAAGGCTTATCAACTCAGTTAAACTATTGTCTCATTTAGCTAATGTGGGTGATTCGAAATCTTTAATTATTCATCCGGCTAGCACAACCCATCAACAGCTTTCACCAGACGAACAAGTTGGCGCTGGGGTAGCACCAGGAATGCTTCGTGTATCTGTTGGTACTGAAGGGGTAGTCGATATAATTGCTGATCTTGAGCAAGCTATCGCAATTAGCCAGCAAGGATAGTATAGTTAAATAAAAAATAATATAGTGTACGACATAGGATGAAACAACTAGAGTACAGCAGCTAGAGATAGGGAGGACAAAATGATAATCGAAACAACTGATGCCATCCGAAAGGATTGGGACACTTATTTTATGGATATTGCTTATATGGTTTCTACTCGTTCCCGTTGTCCAAGGAGACATGTTGGTGCTGTGCTCGTACAAGGGAAAAAGTTGTTAGGTACAGCTTATAACGGAGCGCCAATGGGTGTTCATGACTGTTTGGAGTCTGGCTGTATGATTACAGAAGAGCTGGAGGTTAAAATAGTTAATGGGACTGAGCAGGTGCAGAAGAAACAACGCTGCATTCGAACGATCCATGCTGAGCAGAACCTTCTTCTCTTCACAGATCGGGCGGATCGTGAAGGATCTATCGTTTATGTGACGGATCAGCCTTGTTGGACTTGTGCTAACATGCTTGCAAACAGTGGTGTGACGGAAATAGTATATCATCGAGGGTATCAGAAGGACAGTGAAAAGGTTTATGCCTTAATGGAACATAAGGGCATCGGCTTTCGTCAATTGAATCATTATTCACCTCCCGCTCAAGCTGGGATGGAAGTTATTCAATAAATAAAGTATAGCTTTGAAGGAGGAACCTTCAGTTGCATGTTAGGATGCGGCTGAAGGTTCCTTTTTGTTCTCTTTAAAATAGGAGGTAGCGTATGGGATTGAACAGAAGACCGGTAGTTTGGTTCGCGGTATGCTGGGTTTCGGGAAGTGCAGCTGCAGCAAGTCTAGAGCTGCAGGGTGCTCTATTAGTGGCAGGAGCAGCAACACTGCTAGCGATAGCTGCGGTCATGAGCAGGCTTGCAACTGGGCGATTAGCCGCAGTATGCTTGCTTGCGGTTTGTTTGGCGGCAGGGCAGCGGGAATGGACGGATGCTCGGAATGTAACCGCGCTTCAGTCGCTGTTAACCGCCGCCGAGGCGGATGGGCCGAGAGCAGCGTACGCTGCGGAAGCTCTCGGCACAATTGTGTCCGCGGTCGAAGTCGATGGCGACCGCGTTCAATTTCACATGGAGGCAGTCGCCATCCATGTGAAGGGTGACCCGCCGCTGCGCAATGCTAGCGAGCGGCTGCTTGTTCAGCTGCGGCTAACCGCGCAGCTGGAGCAGGGCATCGCCGCGGCCTTGCAGCGCGGCGACCAAGTGCGAGTAGCCGGCGAGCTAACGCGGCCGGCTACTGCAACAAATAGCGGCGGGTTCGACTACCGCCGCTATTTGAGCAGCCAAAAAATCCACTGGCTGCTCAAAGCCAAAGGCACCGCCGCCATCACGCCGTCCACCGCAGTCGCACCGCCGGATTCCGCCGTCATCACTGCGGCCGCTACCGCCGTCACACAATCTGCTGATCTCGCTTCACCACTTTCCAAACCCAATTACACCGCTGAATTACTCGGCCGCGTAGATGACGCACGCGCATGGCTAGGAGCGCAGCTAGACCCACTGTATCCGTCCGATCAGTCCGGATATATGAAGGGGCTAATCCTTGGTATACGCGATGATCTCGCTCCTGAACAATTCCAGCAATTTTCACGACTAGGTTTGACGCATATATTAGCAATCTCTGGGCTTCATGTTGCAGTTTTTATGTATGCGCTGAGCGGATTTCTAAAGCTGTTTCGTATGACTCGTGAAAGAATTGTGGTGACGCTTATGTTTGCTGTTCCTCTTTATGTTCTTCTTGCTGGAGCATCACCATCGGTGTTAAGGGCAGGGCTAATGGCAGTACTAGGGCTCCTTGCTGCACGTCTCGGTAAGTTAAAAGATGGTCTACATCTGCTAGCTGCTGCAGCAGTAGGGCTGCTTATTATTGATCCATACTATTTGGATAATGTAAGTTTTCAGCTTTCCTTTATCGTAACTCTAGGATTAATTGTTGGTGTTCCTCCAGTCCGTCGAGCACTCCCTAATTGGAAAAAAAGCGGGTGGCTATTGGATTTGACCACCGTTACTATAGTAGCTCAACTTGTTTCGTTTCCTGTTACCCTTTATTACTTTAATCAATTTCATTTGCTCTCTTTAATAGCTAACTTTATACTTGTTCCTTTTATAAGCTTTATCGTTATGCCGCTTGGAGCTTTGGCCTTGCTAATTTCTATGGTTTGGCACGACGGTGCAAAATTAATCGCTTCAATTTCCATATATGCAAACAACTATTCGTTTGCTCTTGTAGATTTACTTGCAGAGTTTGATTCACTCCGTACCATTTGGGCGACTCCTCCACTTTGGTGGGTATTATGTTGGCTTTTACTTCTTGGCTCTGCCTTCCAATTAGTTGAATATTGGAACTCGACTCGTCTGGAAGTTACTGAAGGTCAACTTAGTTTAGATCAACAGAACAATTCTAGTGATGTGACAACTGATTTATTCGCTGATGAGCAAGAAGTGATCGCTCCATTAAACTCAATACAGAAAAAAGGGCTGTTTAATCGTGTTGTTCTACATGTTATTGTTGCTGTTGGATTGCTACTATTTGCGTATTATCCAGATCATTTTAATAAAGAAGCAGTTGTTAGCTTTTTGGATGTAGGTCAGGGGGATTCAGCTCTTATTCGTACACCAAGTGGAAAACATATTCTTATTGATGGTGGGGGAACGATGTCGTTCCATAAACCAGGTGAAGAATGGCGTTTAAGAAGAGACCCATTTGAAGTAGGCCAGAAAGTAGTTGTACCTCTATTAATGAAACGAGGGGTTAAAGAAATTGATTTACTCGTTATTTCTCATTTAGATAGTGATCATATCCGAGGGTTAATTGCAGTATCGGAACATATTCCGATTAAGCAAGTATGGTGGAATGGCAGCCTAAAAAATGCTAATGATGTAAATAATCTGTTCAAAAACTTGCTATCAGCCGATATTCCTATGTATGCACCCCTTGCTGGGGAGAATAAATATGTAGATCGTGATACGTTTGTTCAAGTTCTATGGCCACAAAAGAAACAAATTGAACAACTTTCCTACATGGAAGAACAGAATGAGCATAGTCTAGTTTTAGCGATTAATCTTTACGGCAATACTTTTTTGTTTCCTGGAGATATTTCTTCCGAGACTGAAGAAGAGATTGTTCGTACAATAGAAGGGGGAGTCCAGATAACCTCTCCGATATTAAAGTTGGCTCATCATGGTAGTAGGTACTCTACTAGTGAGAAGTGGCTCGCTTATTGGAAACCAAAAGGGGCAATAGCTTCCGTAGGTGCAACGAATACATATGGTCATCCACATCCTGATGTTTTAGCACGTTTAGAGGGTAGTCGGTCAATGTTATGGCGGACAGATCTGAATGGAGAGATCGTTTTTCGAGTTTCTGAATTCCGTTTATATGTGAGCAAAAGTTGACTCTATATACGGATATCTGATATTTTGGTATGCTTAAAGGTGCAATTTGGTTCTCATATCTATTAATTTGTTATCACTTTTTCAAGACTAGTTTCCCGATCTGCATGGATTAGTATCATTTAACCGTGAAAAATATTAAAAAAATATAATGTATGACGATTTTTACTGCAACTTTTAAAGCAACCGTCACGTCAGTAAGGTTGCAAGAGAGGAGAATTGTTCGTGGTGGAGCCCGGCATTATCAAAGCCGCCCAATTGGGAGATCGCGACGCTTTAATTACTCTATTGCGCGAGATTGAAACACATGTTTATCGGACAGCCTATTATATATTAAATAACGAGCAGGATGCGATGGATGCCGCACAAGAAGCGCTTATTCGAATCTATACGAAAATCGGCTCATATGAGGAAAAGGCACAGTTCAAAACATGGATACAACGCATAGTAACGAATATTTGTATCGACAAATTTAGAAGAAACAAACCGACAGTTTCCATCGAAGAGCATGATTTAATATTCCGAGAGAAGCAAAATGTGGAAGAAGAAGTTATGTCCACATATGCGTTACAGGATATTCGCAGCGCTATAGAACAATTGCCGGAACATCATCGAATGGTGGTTGTATTGCGATACTTGCAAGATTTTTCTTATAACGAAATTGCAGATTCGCTTGACTTGCCACTTAATACGGTGAAGTCATACTTATTCAGAGCTAGACAACAGTTGCAAACGTTACTTCATGATTATCAGAAAGGTGGTGTCCGGGGATGAATTGTCAAGAGGTGATGGAGCTCATGCATAGACAGATAGACAACGATCTCAATGAATCTGAGAGGGAAGTCTTGATGGCTCATACTAGACATTGTCCGGACTGCGCAGCGATGTTCGAGCGATTGAAGTTACTGTCGGCAGATCTCACTTGTTTGCCTAAAGTGGTGCCTAGCTATAGCTTAGTTGATGCGATTTTACCACAGCTTGAGCAAATTGAACTTCTTAGTCAGAAGTCAAACGCAATAGTTGAAACAACACGTATCGATCAGACGGCTATTCCGACACAACCTAGACGCTTGAAACGAAATAGGCGTATACCATCCTGGGGAGCACTAGGAGGTATTATTGCCGCTGGTGTAGTTGCTGGATTATTCCTTGTAACCTATCCACCTGATTTAAGTAAAAATGATCAAATGAGTGAATCGCAATATTCAGCAGAAATGAAGAATAATGCTATTACTGGCGATTCATCGGCGCTAAAATCAAGAGCTGTTGATCCTGGTGGAGACGTAGTTGAAGTTCCATCAGCGTTTATTACAGGCAATAATATTGATTTTAATGTTCAAGACCAATCGAAAAATCTTGAACCTCTAAGTGTTGAAGATCAATCTGGCGATGAGTCGGTGAAGGTTGAACAAGAGGCTAGAATCTCGGTAACGAGTAAAGATAATTCCGTCGAGGGGTCTAGCGAGCCGCAAAATAAACCTCCTACTGATTTCGGTATTGCTAGCGCCGAGGGGCTCACGTCTCCAGATGGACAATTTGTAGCAACCGTGAACGGTCATACAATTGCAGTAGTTATTGCAAGCAACGGTGAAGTAGCTATGGAAACGTCGAGAAAAAATGGTCAACATCAACAATTAGTTTGGTCTGAGGATGGATCTGAGCTTACCTATGAGGTTCATTTGGACAGAGGTGCTATCGAAAAGTACACGATCACAACTTCCGATTGGAAAGAGAAAAAAGCGACTCGCTAATGAATAAGTAGCCTGCACATGTTGGCAC
This sequence comes from Paenibacillus sp. GSMTC-2017, assembly GCF_016019935.1. Taxonomy (GTDB): domain Bacteria; phylum Bacillota; class Bacilli; order Paenibacillales; family Paenibacillaceae; genus Pristimantibacillus. The sequence goes on along the minus strand of NZ_JAECMT010000002.1, from coordinate 576,023 downwards.
ATTCATGAGTATGATGTAACAAAAGAAAAGTCTGCGACGTATAAATGACGTCGTATGACCATTCATCAAGCAGTACCATGGAGCTGCTTGCGAATGTTAATATAAAGACAAAGGGATGAAGCCTAATGATGGCTCATCCCTTTGTTGCCGTTGATTTTATTAATTATGGAGTTGCTCATAGGCAAAATCCTCAGCTAAGGGAGCCCATTGTATGGATATCAAGGAAGCGCTAAAGGAAATCAAAAGCGGCAAATATAGACCGATATATGTACTTTACGGTAAAGACCGCTATCGTATGAGCCAATTTATTGAAGCTCTAACGAATGAAATGTTTACGCCCGAGGAAAAAGAGATGGGCGTTACGAAGTTCGATACATCGGAAACATCCATTGATGAAGCTGTACTGGAGGCAGAAACACCATCCTTCTTCCTAAATAGAAAACTGATTTTAATACGAGACACATCAGTAATGGCTGCTGGCGGCAAGGAAAATGCAAAAATTGAGCATCGTCCGGAAACTTTAATGAACTATATTAATAGTCCACTAGATACGTCGGTTATTGTGTTTGCTGTACATGCAGATAAGCTTGATGAACGTAGAAAATTAGTGAAAACATTAAAAGATCGTAATTCTATCGTAGCTTTTCCTGAGCTAGACGGCCCAGCACTAAAACGATGGATGATTAAGCGAGCTGCGGATCAAAACCGGCAAATGACAGACGATGCAGCGGATTTATTGCTCGTAAGGGTTGGGGTCAATATGGGTCAACTTTCACAAGAGGTGGACAAGCTGTGTCTTCATGCTGGAGCGGGTGGCATTATAAACGCTGAGCAGGCAACGCTATTAACGGAAGCTACAGTGGAAGAAGATGTGTTCGCACTTGTAGATTCTATTGCTGAACTACAGATTGATCGAGCGCTTAAACTATATCATCAGCTTCTTACTCGTCGAGAAGAGCCGATTAAGATTGTTGCATTGATTGCAAGACAACTACGCATTATGTTGCAAATTAAGGAGCTTGAAGGTCATCACTATTCGCCGCAACAGATGGCTGGTCAACTTGGATTACATCCATATGCAGTTAAACTGTCAGCAGAGAAGAGTCGTAAATTCACTCCTGCAAGATTAGGTGTACTGCTTGCGTCACTTGCGGAATTGGATTATAAGATGAAAACAGGTGTAATTGAGAAGACGTTAGGATTGGAACTTTATCTTCTTTCGCTTGGTATAGGGAAGGGTGCTTAATTAATTTTTCGTTCGATATTTTCCATTCATAAGTTGAACTAGAAAAGGCTACACCTTCCAATTGGAGGGTGTAGCCTTTTTTCATGTACTAGAAAACTTACGCTTGCGCGGACAAAGAGTTAAGACGCTTAGCAAGACGTGATTTTTTGCGGGCAGCCGCATTTTTATGAATCAGGCCTTTCGTTACTGCTTTATCCAACTTTTTCGTTGCAACGACTAGAGCAGCTTTAGCAGCATCTACATCAGTTCCAGCGATTGCTTGGTCAGCAGATTTAACGGCCGAACGAAGTGCAGATTTTTGGGATGCGTTCAAAGCACGGCGCTTCTCGTTTGTTTTAACGCGTTTAATCGCAGATTTAATGTTTGGCATGGAATTCACCTCCTAAAAAGTTTTGTGCAGCAAAACTTCTCATCGCAAGCATTAGAGCTTACTGTTCAAAGTGGTTTATGGCAATAAACCTAAACAACACAACTTAAAATATATTATCATGTGACTTCCCAAAAAGCAATAGTAACCAATATGACTTGGCATCTCAAAATCATTTGTTGATTAGCTAAATGCAGTATGAAAATGCAACTGTTGCAAACACTAACAGAAGTACAACGGTTCGAAGGGAGTTAAAAGTGATATGGAAGATCTTGATTTGCAAAAATATAATGTGAGAACAGATCTAGCACTTGAGGCTAAAGAACAGGCTGAAACTGCAAGTGGAGGAGTTATCCCAGGTGTACATTCGGAAACGACAACAGTTGAAGGGATTACAACTACTGTCCTGCATATTCAAAATGAGCAAGGCTCAAATGCAATTGGAAAAATGATTGGACAATATGTGACCATCGAAGTTCCTGGGTTACGAAATGGAGATACGATGTTGCAGGATCGGGTAGCTACAGAGTTTGCTAAACACTTTGAAGCCTTCCTCGAACGATTGTCCATCAATAAGTCAGCACGTGTTCTTATCGTTGGACTAGGAAACTGGAACGTGACACCAGATGCACTTGGACCGCTGGTCGTTGAAAATGTGATGGTGACTAGACATTTTTTTGAATTGATGCCAGATCAAGTTGCACCCGGTTATCGACCAGTTAGTGCAGTTGCACCTGGAGTTCTTGGTATAACGGGTATTGAGTCTAGCGAGATTGTACAAGGGATTGTGGATCGTTCTAAGCCGGATTTAGTTATTGCTATTGATGCGTTAGCATCAAGATCGTTAGAAAGAGTAAATACAACGATTCAAATCGCCGACATTGGTATTCATCCTGGTTCTGGTATCGGCAATAAGCGGAAGGGTTTAACTCGAGAAATTTTAGGAGTGCCTGTTATTGCGATCGGTGTACCGACTGTTGTATATGCTTCCACGATAGTAAATAATACGTTTGATCTGATGATGAGTCATATGCAAGCACAGAAAGGCGATAACAATAAAATATTTGGGTTAATGAACCAAATGGAGGAACATGAGCGGCTTCTATTAGTGAAAGAAGTACTTAATCCAATCGGACACGACTTACTTGTTACGCCGAAGGAAGTGGATCAGTTTATCGAAGATATTGCAAATATTATTGCAAGTGGGTTAAATGCCTCCCTGCATGAAGCAGTTGATACCGATAATGTTGCTGCATACACACATTGATATGTAAATGATTACTTCAAGAAGTTCGGTGCCAATTCGGCATTCGAACTTCTTTGCTGTCTGTAAATACGTGGTGTGTGCTCTATTAAAGAGTCTTTCATTCTAGTGGTTCTATCAACCTCTCAACTCTCATAGATTGATAGTAGATTATGGGCGCTACTATTACATAGTGCATAACGGGAGGGTAATGAAGAGATGAGACGACTGTCAATATGGTTGAATATTATAAAGGACGGAAGAAATGTAAGACAGCTTCTCGTTACTGGTCGAGCATTTTCTCTATTGTCATTCAGCTCAATGTTATTTTTTGTTCTTCTCGGTGTTGCAGGGATGGTACATCAGCAATCCGCTCAATCGCCGATTCATTCGATGAAGGGATTTGCAGCATCCGTTTCCAGCGGATTATTTGGAGATATGCTAGAAATGGAGATGCCTTCATTTGAAAGTAGTCTTGAATCGGAGTCGCTTACTGGAAGAGAGATTAGCACTTTTTTAATGCGAACCTTAACTAATATTAACCCGAATGATCCTAGCAGCATACTTGCAGGGGAGCTCCCAGGCATGAACGGCAATGATGCTTTTCTTATTCGTAAAGGATTAGGTACAGATACAGAAGTAGGACCCCAAGATCATTCACCTTATAATCCACTTGATGGAATAGTTGATGAGGGAACAGAACTTCCTGTAGAGCCGATTGAAAGTGAATCAGGTTCTGATGGAGAGGTAGATGGGGACGGAGGAGGAAGTGTTCAGAAAGATCCGAAGGACAAGCCTACAAAAAGTAAGTCGAAGATTGTGTTTATCTATCATTCGCACAATAGAGAATCTTGGTATCCAGAAGTAGATGAGAAAAATAAAGATGCAAATTCCAATACAAAAAATATAACACTCGTCGGTAAACGTCTAGCAGAAAAGCTGGAGCAAGAAGGAGTAGGCGCGATGCACTCCAATACTGACTATCCGACAGCAATTAAAGGGTATCGTTGGGAACTTAGCTACAAATATTCGATGAAAACAGTTAAAGAAGCGCTTGCGAGTAGCGATGATTTGAAATTTGTATTCGATATTCATCGTGATTCTCAAAAAAGAAAGTATACGACGATTGATATAGATGGAAAAAGTTATGCGCAGGTTTATTTTGTAATCGGACACCGAAATCCAAATTGGAAAAAGAACGAAGCGTTCGCAACAAAAATTCACGACGCTTTAGAAAAGAAATACCCGGGTATTTCTAGAGGTATATGGGGGAAAACTGCTGCTACAGGCAATGCTGAATACAACCAATCATTAGCTTCTGAAAGTGTATTAATTGAAGTCGGCGGTGTGGAAAATACGTTAAAAGAATCATATCGAACGGCAGACGCGCTAGCAGAGGTAATATCGGAAATCTATTATGACGCAGAGAAAGTTTCTGGAAAGGAATGATTTTTGAATGAATCGGAATCCTTGGAAGTGGCTGGCATTAGGCGGCGTATTAACCATTATCGTTTTATTTGGTCTCGAAATGTCGAACACAGGCATTGAACGTATTTATGGACCGATAGAAGGCGGAGAGATCGTTGAAACGAAGCGGAATGATTTTACTTACGAATCAAAAACAGAAAAAAGAATAGCGGAACTCGAACGAGAACTTGAGCAAATTCGACATTTGGCATATGAGGAAGGGACTATTGCCGGAAATGACCATCCTCGTCTACCAGGCATGCCTTATGAGGAGAACGATGCAACGGTAAATAAGATTGCAGATTCTACTGCAGGACTGCTTCAATCTGCCTCCAGTGGTGGAATACGATTCGTTGGATCGCTCTTCGATGGACTGTTCCATTAAACCTTCATTGCTGTCATTCCTACAAACTGATATAATAGGAAGAATGATTAGAATTATTGGAATGTGTGGGGGTTAGGCATGACAGACGTTCGTGACCGACAAAAGAAAATTAGGAATTTTTCCATTATCGCTCATATTGATCATGGTAAGTCGACGCTTGCAGACCGAATACTGGAGTATACGGGTGCGTTAAGCTCAAGAGAGATGCAAGCACAGGTTCTCGACCAAATGGATTTGGAGCGTGAACGCGGTATTACGATTAAGCTTCAAGCTGTTCGTTTATCGTATCGTGCAGATGATGGCGAAGAATATTTACTCAATTTAATTGATACACCAGGACATGTCGACTTTACATACGAGGTTTCACGAAGCATGGCAGCTTGTGAAGGTGCTCTTCTCGTAGTAGATGCTGCTCAAGGTATTGAAGCTCAAACACTTGCCAACGTGTACCTTGCACTAGACAATAGTCTTGAAATTCTTCCTGTTATTAACAAGATCGATTTGCCAAGTGCAGAGCCAGAACGAGTGAAGCAAGAAATCGAGGACGTTATCGGACTTGATGCAAGCGAAGCCGTTCATGCATCCGCAAAGGCGGGTATCGGTATTAAAGAAATATTAGAGCAGGTTGTCGCGAAAGTACCAGCACCAACTGGTGATCCAGATGCACCACTAAAAGCGCTAATATTTGATTCGCATTATGATCCATACAAAGGTGTAATCGTATACGTACGTGTCATTGATGGTCATATTCGCGCAGGTAAGAAGATTCGCTTCATGGCTACAGAAGCTGAGTTTGAAGTTATCGAGGTCGGCGCATTTAAGCCGCGTATGACAATTGTAGATGAGTTGTCTATCGGAGATGTAGGCTTTGTAGTTGCCGGTATCAAAAATGTGAAGGACACACGTGTCGGCGATACAGTGACAGATGCGAAACGTCCTGCACCTGAGCCGCTACCAGGTTACCGTCGTATTAATCCAATGGTTTATTGCGGATTGTACCCGATTGAAAACCAAGATTATAACGATCTTCGTGATGCTCTTGAGAAGCTTGAGCTAAATGATGCTTCACTTCGTTACGAACCTGAATCATCAACTGCACTTGGTTTCGGCTTCCGCTGTGGATTCCTTGGATTGCTTCATATGGAGATTATCCAGGAACGTATTGAGAGGGAGTTTAACATCCCGCTTATTACGACAGCACCAAGCGTAATTTATAAAGTTACACTAACAAATGGTGAGTCATATGATATCGATAACCCGTCTAACTATCCAGATTCAGCAAAGCTTGACTTTGTTGAGGAGCCTTACGTTAAAGCGGGCATTATCGTTCCGAATGACTACGTAGGTGCTATTATGGAACTTTGCCAAAATAAACGTGGTGAGTTCGTCAACATGGAGTATTTGGATACGAACCGTGTAACGATTACGTATCAATTGCCATTGTCTGAAATCGTATATGATTTCTTCGATCAACTGAAATCAAGCACAAAAGGTTATGCTTCATTCGACTACGAGATTTCAGGATACCGTAGATCGAATCTTGTGAAGATGGATATTATGCTTAACAGTGAGCAAGTGGATGCATTGTCTGTAATCGTCCATCGTGACCGTGCATACCACCGTGGTCGTTTGATCTGTGAGAAGTTGAAGGAACTTATTCCTCGTCAAATGTTTGAAGTTCCTGTACAAGCATCTATCGGAACAAAAGTTATCGCACGGGAAACTGTTAAAGCGATGCGTAAAAACGTTCTTGCCAAATGTTACGGTGGCGACATTAGCCGTAAACGTAAGCTTCTTGAAAAGCAAAAAGAAGGTAAGAAACGGATGAAGCAAGTCGGTAGCGTGGAAGTACCTCAGGAAGCCTTTATGGCCGTTCTGAAAATCGACGAAGATTAAACCGAACTTTCGATGAGGGAGAGCGCAGCTCTCCTTCATTTTTTGTAGTGGGAGGAGAATTCCTATGAATGAAAATCAAGCGCCTAAGGCGTTATATATACACATCCCTTTTTGTACGAACAAATGCCACTATTGTGATTTTACTTCCTACGTATTAAAGGGACAGCCTGTAGATCAATATTTGGATGCGCTAGAGCAAGAAATGATACGAACGGTTGAGATATTGCCGCCGACCATAATAGAGACCGTGTTTGTTGGTGGAGGCACGCCTACTGTACTGACTCCTCCACAAATGGAGCGGTTCCTTAAGTCGGTCCGCGATCACTTCCCAATTGCTACAGATGCAGAATTTACAATGGAAGCTAATCCTGGTACGACTGATATAGATAAACTTCAAGCGATGCGAGACGGCGGTGTCAATCGAATTAGCTTTGGTGTTCAATCGTTCGATAATGGTCTGCTTGAGAAGATTGGGAGAATTCATAATGTAGATGACGTATATCGGAGTATCGAAAATGCTCGAAAAGTTGGATTCGATAATCTTTCCATAGATTTGATGTTCGGTTTGCCTGGACAGACGTTAACCCACTTGTCTGATAGTGTAGATCGTGCGATGGAGCTTGGTCTTCCCCATTATTCGATCTATAGCTTAAAAGTGGAAGAAAACACGTTGTTCCATAAGCTGTACGAGCGAAATGAACTGCCGCTGCCGCCAGAAGAAGAAGAATTTAATATGTTTCTTCTATTAATGGAGAAGCTCGAAAAAAACGGTTATGCACATTATGAAATAAGCAACTTTGCTAAGCCGGGTTTTGAAGGTCGACATAACTCCACTTACTGGCGTAACGAATCGTATTATGGACTAGGAGCTGGGGCTCATGGTTATTCAAATCGCACACGTCATATCAATTTAAAAGGTATTAATCCTTACATTGAAGCAAGTAAAGAGAAGCTTCCTCGCCTTGAAACATTTGAAGTACCAGAGCAAGAGGCAATGGAAGACTTTATGATGGTTGGCTTGCGATTGCGAGAAGGAGTTAAAGCCTCGAATTTTGCGAAGCAATTTCCTGGACATGAGCTTGATGTTTTCTTCGGTTCAGTCATTGAAAAATTGTTTGCAAATGGGTTACTTGAACGTGTAGAAGTACACGCTGATACAATCTATCGACTGACAAATCAAGGAGTACTGCTTGGCAATGAAGTATTTGGTGCCTTTATCGGATTAGAGAGATAAATTCCTCTTGAGTGTTTATTCGTTTTGATGTATATTTATTCATATTCATCTTGAACGAGGTCACGTGGAGGTGCAGGCAAATATGCAGGCAGTACAGGTAATGTGTAGGAAAGCTACGTCAGATGACGTAGAGACATTATTTCAATTGATCAAAGGTTATGCTGAGCAAGGCGTCATGTTGCCTCGCACACGTGAAGCTCTCGTTTATATGATCGACACTTTTGTAGTAGCCGAGATAGGTTCTGAAGTTGTCGGTTGCGGATCTTTATTGAAGCTAGGTGATAATCTAATTGAAATTAGATCACTTGGAATAACGGATGGTTACAAAGGTCTCGGAATAGGCAACAAGTTGGTAGACATTCTTCTGGAACAAGCTAGACTGCAAGGAGTTACAAAAGTAATGGCTTTAACTTATGCTGTATCTTTTTTTGAACGGAACGGGTTCAGTGTCGTAGATAAGGACATTTTTCCAGAGAAAGTTTGGAAAGATTGTGTCAATTGCCCTAAACAACTAGCTTGTGATGAAATAGCCGTACTTCGCATATTGGACTAATAATTAATTTTATTATAAATTTCCATGAAAATAATGACCCAAAAATACCGAACTGACTTGACAATGATCAAGATGGTTTGGTATTTTTGTATTAGTGATTAGCACTCATTGGAGTTGAGTGCTAACGAAGAGGATGCAAAATGACGAAGACCCAATCAAAAATCGTGGAGGGATAGAGATGCTGACGGATCGACAACGTATGATATTAAATGCTATCGTAGATGACTATATCCGCTTTGCTGAGCCAGTAGGTTCACGCAGCATTTCAAAGCGCGGGGATGTTGGTTTCAGTCCGGCAACGATTCGGAATGAGATGGCTGACCTTGAAGAGCTTGGTTTTCTGGAACAGCCGCACACATCTGCTGGACGCGTACCATCCACGAAGGGATACCGCTACTATGTCGATAATTTGATTCAATTGAAACAAGTTAACGATGAAGACGTGGGGGTTGTTCGTTCATTCGTAACAGACAAGATGAACCAAATGGAGCAGGTTATACAACAGACGGCAATGATTCTTTCAAATATGACGAACTATACGTCCATTTTGCTCGGGCCGGAGCTTTATAACACTTCACTTAAACATTTTGGTCTTGTGCCGCTTAATGATACTTCTGCTGTTGCCATTATCGTCACGAATACGGGACATGTAGAGAATCGAACGATTTCGATTCCACCGGATCTGAATTTGGACGATATGCAGAAGATTGTTAACATCTTAAATACGAAACTTGTTGGTGTACCGCTTATTAGATTGAAAGCGAAGTTGTATAGTGAGGTTGGTCAGGAACTCGATCGACATGTTGATCATTTTGAGCAACTGCTCAGCGTACTCGACAGTGCACTTTCAAACGATGAAGAGCAAAGGGTCTTCTTAGGCGGAACAACAAATATGTTATCTCAACCAGAATTTAAGGACGTTGATAAAGTAAAAACGATTCTTGACCTGCTGGATGAAACACCCACAATTATGAAAATGTTCTCTACGCTCCCGTCGGGTATACAAGTTCGTATCGGGACAGAAAATGACCACAAGGCGATTAGCGATTGCAGCTTGATTACTGCAACATACTCTATAGATGGTGAAGCTCTTGGTACTATTGGTATTCTTGGCCCAACTCGAATGGAATATGGAAAAGTAATTAGCTTGCTTGATTTAATGTCCAAAGATATGGGTACGTTGCTCAGTCGATGGTATAAGTAAGATGATGCTTTCGAAGTAATAATTACTTCGTAAATTTTAAAGTCAATGCTTTCGAGGTAATAATTACTTCGTAAATTTTTGAAGGAGGTGATATGGTGAGTACGAAGGAACAACATAATGAAGCAGTAGATACAGTAGTGGATGAAACAACTAATGAGCAAACTACAGTTGAACAAGAGGTTTCCGAAGAGGGCATTGATAGCCGTTATGAGGAGCTTGTGAAACAAGTAGAGGAGCAACAGCAACGATACTTAAGAGCACAAGCAGACTTCGATAATTTCCGTCGCCGTACGCTTAAGGAGAAGGAAGAGCTAGGTCAATACGCTTCAATGAAGTTGATTGGTCAATTGCTACCAATTGTCGATAATTTCGAGCGTGCAATTGCAGCTTCCTCTGCAAATAACGACTTCGAATCGCTTGCAAAAGGCGTAGATATGATCTTCCGTCAATTGTCCCAAACGCTCGAGCAGGAAGGTCTTAAGCCAATGGAAGTAGTTGGTGAGCCGTTTAATCCTGAGTTCCATCAAGCGATTATGCAAGTCGAATCTGATGAGCATGAAGAAGGTATCGTTGTCGAGGAAGTTCAGAAGGGCTACATTTTGAAAGATAAAGTGTTACGTCCTGCAATGGTTAAAGTTAGCAGCTAGAATTACTAAGGATGACATGATTGCGCAATATATGGACACAGTTTTTTCAAACGAACCATATGCGCTTATATATGATTACAATTCACAAGGAGGAACTTAAACGATGAGTAAAGTTATTGGTATAGACTTAGGAACAACAAACTCTTGCGTTGCAGTAATGGAAGGCGGCGAAGCTGTAGTTATCCCGAATCCAGAAGGCAATCGCACAACACCATCTGTTGTAGGTTTCAAAAAAGATGGCGAACGTGTAGTTGGTGAAACGGCTAAGCGTCAAGCTATTACAAACCCTGATCGCACAATTAGTTCGATTAAGCGTCATATTGGCACAAGCCACAAAGAAAAAATCGATGATAAAGAATATACACCACAAGAAATTTCTGCAATCATCTTGCAAAAGCTTAAATCCGATGCAGAAGCATACTTGGGTCAATCTGTAACACAAGCGGTAATTACAGTTCCAGCATATTTCAACGATAGCCAGCGTCAAGCTACTAAAGATGCAGGCAAAATTGCTGGTCTAGAAGTTCTTCGTATTGTCAACGAGCCAACTGCTGCAGCACTAGCATACGGCCTTGAGAAAACAGAAGATCAAACGATTTTAGTTTATGACCTTGGCGGCGGTACATTCGACGTTTCCATCCTTGAGCTTGGCGATGGTTTCTTTGAAGTAAAAGCGACAAGCGGCGACAACAAACTTGGTGGAGATGACTTTGACCAAGTTGTAATCGATCACCTAGTTGCTGAGTTCAAGAAGGATCAAGGAATTGATCTTTCTAAAGATAAAGGCGCAGTTCAACGTTTGAAAGATGCTGCTGAAAAAGCGAAAAAAGAATTGTCTGGCGTTATGACTTCAACAATCTCTTTGCCATTTATTACAATGGTAGATGGCGTTCCTCAGCATCTTGAGATGAACTTGACTCGTGCGAAATTCGATGAGCTTTCAGCTACATTGGTTGAGCGTACACTAGGTCCTACTCGCCAAGCACTTAGCGATGCAGGTATGACTCCTAACGATATCGATAAAGTCGTTCTAGTAGGTGGATCCACTCGTATTCCTGCCGTTCAGGATGCAGTTAAGAAGCTTATTGGTAAAGATCCACATAAAGGCGTTAACCCGGATGAAGTTGTTGCATTAGGTGCAGCAGTACAAGCGGGCGTACTAACAGGTGATGTGACTGGCGTTGTATTGCTAGACGTTACTCCTTTGTCCCTTGGTATCGAAACAGCTGGCGGCGTATTTACGAAGATGATCGACCGTAACACGACGATTCCTACAAGTAAATCGCAAGTATATTCAACATACGCTGACAATCAGCCTGGCGTTGAAATCCATGTCCTTCAAGGTGAGCGTTCCATGGCAAATGGTAATAAGACGCTTGGTCGCTTTACACTAAACGATATTCCACTAGCACCACGCGGTGTACCGCAAATCGAAGTTACTTTCGATATTGATGCGAACGGTATCGTTAACGTGTCTGCTCTTGATAAAGGTACAGGCAAGAGCCAAAAAATTACGATCACTTCTTCAAGCGGTTTAAGCGATGCAGAAATCGAGCAAATGATGAAGGATGCTGAACTTAATGCAGAAGAAGATCGCAAAAACCGTGAATTGGTTGAAGCGAAAAACGCTGCTGATCAGCTAATTTATTCAGTTGACAAGACGATTAAAGATTTGGGAGACAAAGTTGATCCTTCCGAAATCGAAAAAGCGAATGCTGCTAAAGAAAAAGTTGTAGCTGCAGTCGCAACGAATGAACTAGAGCAAATTACTGCTGCTACGGAAGAGCTAACGGAAATTGTACAACAATTGTCCGTTAAACTTTACGAGCAAGCTTCGCAAGATGCTGGTGCTGCTCAAGGTGGAGCTGAAGGCGACGCTTCTAATGCAAGAGGAAAAGACAACGTAGTTGACGCCGACTATGAAGTTGTAGACGATAAGAAGTAAGAAAAGCGGGCGAGAGGTCAAGGACAGGCGTTTCCTGTCTTTGACCTCCTTTCGTGCGTTATGGCATCATTATTTTTTATAACGGGGGTGAGATCAAGTGGCTAACAAACGTGATTTTTATGAAGTGTTAGGAGTAGGAAAAGACGCTTCTGCTGATGATATTAAAAAGTCATATCGTAAGCTTGCTAGGGAATATCATCCAGACGTAAACAAAGCGGCAGATGCCGAAACAAAGTTTAAAGAAGTGAAAGAAGCCTATGATGTTCTAAGTGATGATGGGAAACGTTCCACTTATGACCGTTTCGGACATGTTGATCCTAATCAAGGTATGGGTGGCGGAGCTGGCGACTTTGGTGGCGGTTTCGGCGATATTTTCGATATGTTTTTCGGTGGCGGTGGTGGTGGCAGACGTGATCCGAATGCTCCGCAACGCGGTAGTGACCTTCAATACACGATGACTGTAGAGTTTAAGGAAGCTGTATTTGGTAAAGAAACTGAAATTACAATTCCAAGAACGGAATCGTGTGATACTTGTTTCGGAACGGGTGCTAAGCCAGGTACAAAACCTGAGACTTGTTCGACTTGTCGTGGAGCTGGACAACAAGAGGTCGTTCAAAATACACCATTTGGTCGTATGGTTAACCGCAGAGCATGTACGACATGTAGCGGTACAGGTCAAATTATTCGTGAGAAATGTGGCTCATGTCACGGCGCAGGAAAAGTGAAAAAGCAGCGTCGTATCAAAATTAATATTCCTGCTGGTGTTGATGAAGGCGCACAAATTCGTATGTCGGGTGAAGGTGAAGGCGGTCTGCGCGGTGGCCCAGCTGGAGACTTGTATATCGTTATCCGAGTGAAATCGCATGAGTTCTTCGAACGTGATGGCGACGATATATATTGTGAAGTACCTCTTACTTTCGTTCAAGCTGCATTAGGTGATGAAGTTGAAATCCCTACGCTTACGGAGAAAGTGAAGCTTAAAGTTCCAGCAGGTACACAAACAGGAACCTATTTCAGACTAAAAGGTAAAGGTGTCCCTAAGCTTAGAGGTCATGGAACTGGAGATCAGCATGTTAAAGTGACGATCGTAACGCCTACGAAACTATCTGATGAACAAAAAGAATTATTGCGTCAATTCGGAGGTATTAGTGGTCAATCTACGAATGAACAAGGCGAACATCATGAATCTATTTTTGAACGTATGAAAAAGGCGTTCCGCGGTGAATAACGCGGAACGTCTTTTTTTTGCATAGTTTTCCAGTCGAATGTACATGATAGTGTAGTGAGGGAAAGATTCTCAGAAAAATGAAGGAGGTTCATCGATGTCGACTGAAAACAATGATTTGGAGAAACAAAATTTTGCTGAACTTCCTATCGGAAAAAATGAAGATGTGGAATTTTCAGAAGAGCTAGCTGATGAGGCTGATCGCAAAGCTCAGCAACGTGCGAATGAAGCAGATCAGAGGAATGAAGAGCAATAACCCAAAGGAAGTGGCGTATAACCGAAATCGGTTTTACGCCATTTTTTTGTGCTGAGTACACTCTCTGGTGTACAATAGAGGATAGGTATTTTTTACTCTAGGAGGCAACACATATGAAATGGAATGAAATTACAATATCAACAACGGAAGAATCAATCGAAATGATCTCAAATTTCTTGCATGAGCTTGGTGCAGGGGGAGTCTCTATTGAGGAATCAGGGACGCTAAACAAAAAACGTGATACTTCATTCGGACAGTGGTACGAACTGCCGTTTAACGATATACCTGAAGGCCAAGCAGTCATTAAGGGATATTTCTCTGAAGATGTCGATACTGAGGAGTTAATGGAATCACTTAAACCTCGTGTTGAGCAGCTAAAAGAGTTTGATATTGATACTGGAGAAGTTGTTTATGCAGTCGCTCAAGTAGATGATGAAGACTGGGCAAATGCTTGGAAAGCTTATTTTAAACCAATTCGTGTATCAGATACATTAACGATAAAGCCTACATGGGAAGAGTATGAGGCAAGTGAAGGCGAACGTATTATCGAACTTGATCCTGGAATGGCATTTGGTACAGGAACTCACCCAACTACAGCACTTTGTTTGCAGACGTTAGAGTCCGTAGTACGCGGTGGAGAAGAAGTAATTGATGTAGGTACTGGTTCTGGAATACTAGCAATCGGTGCTTGTCTACTTGGGGCAAAAAGTGTACTTGCTCTTGATCTTGATCCGGTCGCTGTTTCTAGTGCAAAAGAAAATGCTCATCTGAACAGCTTGTCAGAGAAGATTGAGGTTAGACTAAGTGATTTGCTTGGTGTACTTCGTGAAGATCAATCTACAGCAGAAGGAACATCTGCCCTTCAAGTTACAGTACCTGTTGATCTTGTAGTCGCTAACATATTAGCGGAGATCATCCTATTATTCTTAGATGATGTTTACCAAGCGCTTAAACCGGGGGGAACATATATTGCCTCTGGTATATTTAAAAATAAAGAAACGATCGTTGAAGAAGGTTTAATTGCCGCTGGATTCCAAATTATCGATAAACGCCGCGATGAGGATTGGATCGCATTTGTAGCTAGAAAACCGCAGGTAGACTAGATGGAGAATTTTCTGTGGTATCCCATAGAGCACCTGCCATTTATAGTTCTTGTACTAATGATGGTATTTACGATACATGAGTTCGCCCATGCGTATTTCGCCTTTAAATTTGGCGATGATACGGCACACAAAGCAGGGAGAGTCACGTTGAATCCGATGGTACATTTAGACTTGTTGGGTTCGATCTTGTTATTAATTGTAGGATTCGGATGGGCTAAGCCGGTTCCTGTTAATCCCAGCAGGTTTAAGCATCGCAGAACGATGAGCATCATCGTATCTGCTGCGGGACCTGTCAGCAATTTAGTGCTCGGTGCATTTGGGATGTTTATATTTTACATCCTTAATGAATTTGGTGTGCTGAGCTCTAGCTCAGAGGGTGTTTTTATGGCACTTTTAACCTTTTTCTATTATTTGATAACAATTAACATACTGTTATTTGTATTTAACTTGATTCCATTGCCTCCACTTGATGGTTTCCGTATTATTTCAGATTTGTTACCGCTACGCATCAGATACAAGTTGGATCAAAATTTGCATTGGGGTATGATCATTTTTCTGTTGATTGTATTTATACCGCCCCTTCGCGCAGTCACTCTCGATCCAATTCTAGGTTTGACAGATATTATATTTGACTCGCTAGCACAATTTTATAATTCTATTTTCACACCGATTAAATGGTCGTAGATTCAAATAGATTTTACTAACGAATAAATGCTATTATGAAGGATGGAATATGGATAAGGGTGGTTAGTAATTACTATGCAACGTTACTTTGTAGCGCCGGAACAATTTCGTGACGGCGCAATTACGATAACGGGTGAAGATGCCCATCATGCAGCTCGTGTGATGCGTATGAAGCCAGATGAAGAAATCATAGTTTGTGACGGTGCTGGTCGATCAGTTAAAGCCGTAGTTATTGAAGTTTCGCCTCTAGAAATACGTGCCAAAGCTATCGAAGTGCTAGCACAGGATAGTGAACCAGCTTGGCAGATTACGATTGCTCAGGGATTGCCAAAAGGGGACAAGATGGAGCTCGTCATTCAGAAAGGTACAGAGATCGGGGCTAGTTCTTTTGTACCGTTTGAATCAGAGCGCGTCATTGTACAATACGACGGCAAGAAGGAAGCGAAGCGCATTGAACGCTGGGGCAAAATTGCTAAAGAGGCTGCTGAACAAGCGCACCGACATACTATACCAACTATAGAGTCGGTAAAGAGCTGGCGCCAAATGCTTGCGACTATTGAACAGTACGACCTAGCTTTATTTTGCTACGAACGTGAAGGTGCAGATGCCCATGGCAGAGGGATTGCAAAGGCTGTTCGTGAATGGAAAGCTAGCAGAAACATTAACAATGAATTTGTACAAGACGATGTAAGTCCTCGTATTTTGCTTATGGTAGGCCCAGAGGGTGGTTTCTCAGAACGTGAAGCGGTGGAAGTGGAAGCTGCGGGAGCGGTTCTTGTAGGATTAGGTAAACGGATATTACGTACAGAAACAGCAGGGCTTGTCGGTTTGACTTGTCTTTTATATGAATCCGGTGAAATGGAAGGAGCATGACCACAATGCCAACGGTCGCATTTTATACATTAGGCTGCAAAGTTAACTTCTATGATACAGAAGCGATATGGCAGCTTTTCAAAAATGAAGGATACGAACAGGTCGATTTCGAGTCGACTGCGGATGTTTATTTAGTAAATACATGTACAGTTACGAATACAGGTGACAAAAAAAGTCGCCAAATTATTCGTCGCGCGGTAAGACGTAATCCAGATGCAATTATTGCAGTAACAGGCTGTTATGCTCAGACTTCTCCGGCTGAAATAATGGCAATTGAAGGTGTAGATTTAGTTATTGGAACACAAGATCGAGAAAAGATCATGTCTTTTGTTGGACAAATTCAAGCGGATCGTACGCCAGTCAACGCTGTACGCAACATTATGAAGACACGTACTTTTGAAGAGCTTGACGTACCAGATTTTGCTGAACGTACTCGTGCATTTTTGAAAATTCAAGAGGGCTGCAACAACTTCTGTACATTCTGCATTATCCCGTGGTCCCGTGGATTATCAAGAAGTCGTGAGCCGCAAAGCGTACTAGAGCAAGCGAAAGCACTAGTAGCAGCGGGTTATAAAGAAATCGTATTAACGGGCATTCACACTGGCGGCTACGGCGACGACATGGAAAACTACAATTTAACGAGTCTTCTATGGGACCTCGATAAAGTTGAAGGGCTTGAACGAATTCGTATTAGCTCGATTGAAGCAAGCCAAATAGATGACGCAATGATAGATGTACTTAATCGTTCCAGCAAAATGTGCCGTCATCTTCACATTCCGCTGCAAGCAGGAGAAAACTCCGTTCTGAAACGTATGCGGAGAAAATATACGACAGAAGAATTCGCAGCCAAAATTAAACGTCTACATGAAGCGATGCCAGGTGTTGCGATTACTACAGATGTTATCGTTGGATTCCCTGGAGAGACAGAAGAAATGTTCGAAAATGGCTTCCGATTCATGGAAGATCTAAAATTTGCTGAAATGCATGTATTCCCTTACTCCAAACGTACTGGCACACCAGCAGCTCGTATGGACGAGCAGGTGGACGATGAAATCAAAAATGAACGTGTTCATAAATTGATTGATCTCTCTGAGAAGATGCAGCTACAATATGCAGAGCAGTATGTAGGTAAAGTTCTTGATGTAATTCCAGAACGAGACTACAAAGGAGCGCCTGGCCAAGGCTTAGTCAGCGGTTACACGGACAACTACATTCAGGTCGTCTTTGACGGTACCGAAGCGCTTATTGGTCAGTTGTGCCGTGTGAAGATAACGGACGCGGGTGTTAATGAATGCCGTGGTCAACTTTTACGGGTACTAGATCCAGCTATGACGCCAGAAGAGACGGAAGTTCATTCTTTCGTATTTGAGCGTCCCGAAGCTATAAAAGCTTAACCAAGAAACGAATGCAGGATTCCTTTCCTTTTCTATCCCATTAGAAAAGATGAAGGAATCCTTTGCTGCATATACTAAAGTGTAAATGTTGCAAGGGGGAAGGGACATGTTGGAAATTTCAGCGGGTGGAGTCGTATTCCGCCATAATGAGCAAGGGCAACTGCAGATTCAGCTTATTCAGGATCGTTATGGAAAAGTATCGCTTCCAAAAGGAAAGATGGAGGCAGGAGAAACCGTAGAGCAGACAGCATTGCGAGAAATTGCCGAGGAAACCGGACTTGAAGGGGTTATTATTGCACCTATTGATCAAATTAAATACCAATACGAACATGCAAGCCTCGGAACGGTCAATAAAGAGGTTCATTATTATTTGGTCGAAGCTATCGGTGGAACTCATCAAGCTCAAGTAGAAGAAATACGTGGGGTAGATTGGTTTGAACCAATGGAAGCATGGAGACGGCAGAAGCAATCTGGGTATGATAATAATCTCCGCATTGTTGCAGGAGCGCTCCAGATGCTGGGATTGCCTATAAGCTAATTAAACTTAGACAGGTTCTAGCTTTCGTATTGATTTCAAGTAACAGAATGGCAAAGCAAGCAAAGAACTAGCGATGTTAAAAATCGTTTGTGCGTGAGCAATTTGTGATGCAGGTGTCTGAGAAATCAATGCAGACATGGCAGTTAGTTGCTCAATAAATGGAAGAAATAATAAAGCTCCTCCTGTATTGAGTAAAATGTGTGAATAAGCAACATATCTGCCTGCTTTTGAACCACCGATAGATGCAAGAAGCGCAGTTACACATGTACCGATGTTGGCGCCAAGCACTAGTGCAACGCCAAGCTCAATTGGCATGGCTCCTATCATAACAAATCCCATTACTAATCCAATAACAGCAGCGCTACTATGAATGGCCGCTGTCAAAATAGCACCTGCAGCGAGTCCCCACCATAAATTTGTTGCAGCCTTTTCAAGAAACCATGCAAACATACCACTTTCCTGTACGGATGGACCGATTGATTGCATGATCGATAAACCTGACAACAGTAAGCCGAATCCACATACAGCGACGGAAATAGAACGTACCGTATCAAGCCAGCGTAATTCAGCTAGACGTGGTATGATTTTTACTTCGCCAAGCAGGGTCGTTACTAGCCATACAATTATGGAGGCTGTTAATAATGACGGGGCTATTTGGTGGATATTTAGTCCAATAAGCTCAGTTGTTATACAAGTTCCAATATTTGTACCAAGAATAATTCCTAATGTACGTGGAAAAGTGAGCAGACGTGCATTAACAAGACCAATTGAAATGAGAGTCACAGCTGTACTGCTTTGTAAAAACGCAGTAGTGGCAGTGCCTATAGCTAATCCATGAATAGGGGTGGCTGTGGATCTCTGGAGGACATTTGTCAAATGTGGACCTGCCAGACGGTGAAGAGCTAGCTCCATCAGTTTCATACCACACATGAATACAGTAAAACCAAATATCATTGGCAGTAAGATGGATTGAAACATTGATTTCGTCCCCTTCGCTAACAGATTAATAGCAGTTTTGGTGCAACATAAGGTCATCATTATATTTATGCTAACGAAGAGACAAGCATGACAAGCGATACATAGAGAGGAAGTAACACATTGAATCAACAACCAAAAGTAGTACTCGTTAAAGCGCGCAAAAAAAGAATAGAGCAAGGTCATCCATGGGTATTTGCAACAGAGATTGACAGGATCGAGGGGGATGCTGTTCCTGGTCAATTAGTAGATGTCGTAACACATCAAGGCAAATATGTAGCATCTGGCTATTGGAATCCACAATCCCAGATTACAGTACGAATCGTATCTTATTCGCCAACTCCGAGTATGGATAAGGCATTTCTAGAAGGTAAGCTACGGCAGTGTAAGGAACACAGAGGTCGATTTGTAGCAGATGGTGACTGCAGACTTGTCTATGGGGAAGCAGACTTCTTGCCGGGACTCATTGTTGACCGCTTCGGGGATGTATTAGTTGTACAAATATTGACACTTGGTATGGACATTGTTCGTGATGATCTTGTTGCTGCATTAGTTGCAGTTTTCGAGCCACATGGTATTTATGAGCGTAGTGATGTTAGCGTTCGTAAACTTGAAGGGTTAGAAGAACGTACGGGTGTCCTATATGGCGAATGTCCAGCAATTATAGAAATTGAAGAAAATGGGCTTAAGCTCGAAGTAGATATCGTGGAAGGTCAGAAGACGGGCTATTTCTTCGATCAACGCGAAAACAGAGCAGCGACAGAACCACTCATGAGAGGTTGGGGCAGCCGTAGTGGCATACAACTTCAAAAGCATCCAGAGAATGAATCTGAGGAGCTTGTACCCGTTAATGCAAACGGTAAGGTCGTTACTTACCCATATTGGGATGGTGCCTCAGTACTAGAATGTTTTGCACATACTGGAAGTTTCACTCTTCACGCTTGTAAGTACGGTGCAAAAAAGGTTACTTGCTTAGATGTATCCGAACATGCGATTAATACAGCTAAACGAAATGTTGAACGAAATGGTTTTACTGATCGTGTTGAGTTTGTTGTAGCAGATGCATTTGAATATTTGCGAACACAAGTTAAAGGTTTGGATGAGAGAAAGCAACGTGCTGCTGGTGGAGCAGATACAGCCAAAAAACTTGAAAATGCTGGCCGCACTTGGGATGTCGTTATATTAGATCCTCCTGCTTTTACAAAAACAAAAAATGCAATAGCAGGAGCAGTGAGAGGTTATAAAGATATTAATCTTCAAGGGATGAAACTGGTGAACGAAGGCGGTTATCTTGTGACAGCAAGCTGCTCTTATCATATGAGTCCAGAATTATTTTTGGAAACCATTCAAGAAGCAGCTGTAGATGCAGGAAAATTGCTTCGACTAGTTGAGTGGAGAGCAGCCGGTAAAGATCATCCTCAGCGGTTGGGTGTGAAGGAAGGCCATTATTTGAAATTTGCAATATTTGAAGTGCGGAGCAAGTAATTAGATTCCTTTGCATGATCATTACTGCTTGGAAAAGGAGAACTTCTTATGCCGCTGCAAATAGTCATCGGACGTTCGGGAGCGGGGAAAACAAGCTTCTGTCACAATGAAGTGAGAGAACGCTTGAAACGTGAACCTGATGGTCCTCCGCTAGTTATGCTAGTACCAGAGCAAGCGACATTTCAAACGGAATATACACTTTTGCAAGATGCCGACATACGTGGAACACTCCGGGCGCAAGCGATGAGCTTCCGAAGGTTAGCTTTTCGTGTGATGCAAGAAACAGGCGGCACCGCGTTAGTCCCAATTGGTGACACTGGAAAACATATGTTGCTTTATAAGATCGTACATCGGTTGTCCTCTCAGATGCAGTTATTTCAGAATGGAGCGGAACAACCAGGATTTATCGATAGACTTGCGGAAGTGCTTACTGAATGGAAACGTTACGGGATGAGCGCAGACCTTTTAAAGGAGCAAATGGCGCAATCTGATGATTCAAGATCCCGTCTGCTTGAGCGGAAGTTGCATGATTTAGCTCTTATTTGGGGCAATATGGAGACCGAACTGGCTGGAAAATATATTGATGCTGAAGACTATTTACATTACCTAAAAGAAAACTACGATGATGCCGCCTCTATGAAGGGTGCGATGATTTGGGTAGATGGTTTTTACGGATTTACTCCTACTGAATATGAAGCGCTTGGCACTTTGTTTGCAAGTGCTGCTCATGTAACAGTAACGCTAACACTTGATCGAGCTTATGATTTCGGTGAAACGCCGCATGAGCTTGATCTCTTTCATCCGACTGCTGAGACATTTGGAAAATTGTTAGCTTTAGCTGAAGCTAATGGAGTAGACGTATTGCCGCCACTTGACCTAAATCAGCATGAACGTCCGCGCTTTAAGGGTAGTATTATGCTTTGTCATTTAGAGAAACACTTCGATAAACGTGTTCCTATGATGATGCCGGAAGCTTCTACATTCGTAGAAGGACGAGGAATGCGAGATGTTACTCTTCAAGCGGCATCTAATCGCAGGACCGAGGTTGAGGCAGTTGCACGTGACATTATTCGAAGAGCGCAAGACGAAGGAGTCAGATGGAGAGATATCGCTATTCTAGTGCGGAATGCAGAAGATTACTCCGATTATTTGACACTTGTATTTGACGATTATAATATTCCTTTTTTTGTCGATCAAAAGGAAAAAGCGCTCCATCATCCATTGGTGGAGTTTATTCGTTCCTCTTTGGAAACGGTTCTTTTTGGCTGGCGGTATGACGCTGTATTTCGTTGCATCAAAACAGAGATGCTTTTCCCAATAGACGACAGCATTCCGCGTGATTGGTTCGACAGGTTGGAAAATTATTCGCTCGCAGCCGGCATTGATGGTTGGAAGTGGCTCGATCAAAGGAGCTGGAAGCCGCTTGTTTCAATATCTTTAGAAGAAGATACTGAAATGGAGACTATTGTTTCAGAGAAGTCGCAGCGAGAATTTGAAATTGTAATGGCGGCTAGAGGTTCCATTGTGCCACTACTTCAACAATTTGGTGAATCTCTTCGTAAAGCAACGAATGTGAGCAAGATGTGTGAAGCGCTTTATGTGCTTCTTGATCGTGCTTTCGCAGCAGATCGTCTGGAACGTTGGAGCCATGAAGATATGGAAAATGGAAAGACGCAGCGTGCCCGTACACATCGCCAACTTTGGGACAATGTGATGGGGTTACTGGATCAGCTCGTTGAGCTTGCTGGAGAAGAGTCAGTAACGCCAGAGTTGTTCGCTGGTATGGTGGAAGCAGGACTTGATAGCTTAAAGCTAGCTTCAGTACCCCCAGCACTCGATCAAGTACTAGTAGGTAGTATGGACCGCACACGTTCAGGGAACATTGGCGTTTGTTACGTACTTGGAGCTAACGATGGTGTAATGCCTATGAGGGTCAAGGAAGACGGGATATTAACAGAGTCTGAACGAGACGAACTTACGGAAGATGGCATGTCTATGGCGCCTAGCGTACGCAGACGGTTGCTTGATGAGCGGTTTATGATATATAACGCATTGACGAGACCAAGTTCGGGTTTATGGATAAGTTGGGCTCAAGCCGATGAAGAGGGCAAAAGCTTACTTCCTTCTGAAATAATAAGAGGTCTTCGTTCTCTCTTCCCAGGTATTCATGTCAGCGAAGTAGCTCCTGAACCTTCGTTTGCTATGCCGATAGATGTGCAACGTACTTATATTGCACATCCTGAACGCGCGATGACGTATCTCATAACGGCACTCAGAAACTGGCAACAAGGTGTAACATTAGATTCTCTCTGGTGGGATTTGTACAATTGGCTCGCTGCACGTCCAGAATGGCAGCCTAAATTACTATTGCTTACACGATCTTTAACTTACGACAATCAGGAGCTGAATTTGCCCGTAGCAATAGCTAAGGAGCTTTATGGCGACCGAATGCAAGTAAGTGTGTCTCGCATGGAACGGTTTGTTTCTTGTCCCTTTCAGCATTTCGCCATACATGGTTTAAAGCTGCGAGAGCGTAAACTTTACAAATTAGAGGCACCTGATGTCGGTCAGTTATTCCATGCTGCTCTCAGTAAACTTGCAAGCAACTTAGGAAGTAACTGGGGTAAAATGTCGCAAGTTGATATAAAAGCAGCTGCTTCGAAGACTGTTGACGAGATAGCACCAAAGCTGCAATCTCAAATTTTGCTCAGTAGTAGTAGATTTCAATTTATTGCTCGTAAGCTAAAAGAAATCGTTGCTCAAGCTGCACTTATATTAGGTGAACATGCAAGACGTGCTGACTTTAAGCCAGTTGCTACTGAAGTTGACTTTGGCCCAGGAGGTACTCTGCCAGCACTTGTCCTACAGCTTGATAATGGAGCTGAAATGGAGATCATTGGCCGAATCGATCGCGTCGATGCTGCAGAGACAGAAGAAGGGCTGTTGCTACGTGTGCTGGATTATAAGTCTAGTGCGACATCTTTGAAGCTTGATGAAGTGGTTCATGGCTTGTCACTACAAATGTTAACCTATTTGGATGTGCTCGTTTCTTATTCGCAAGGATGGCTTGGTAAACCAGCTTCGCCTGCAGGAGTATTGTATTTCCATGTTCATAATCCGATGTTAGCACTCACCAATAGACTTTCGCCAAAGGATGTTTCGGATAAGCTATTGAAAAGATTCAAGATGCGAGGGCTACTTACTGCGGATGCTAATATTATTCGATTAATGGACGATGAATTGGACACAGGATACTCCGAGCTATTACCAGTTGCACTTAAACGTGATGGTGGTTTCTATAGCAGTTCTTCCGTAGTTACCAATGATCAGTGGTCGATACTTAGACGTAATGTAAGAGGGATGATGGGTCGTATCGGAAGCTCTATTCAAGCTGGTAATGTGTCTATCGAGCCATATCGTTTAGGTGGCAAGACACCGTGTCAATTTTGTGATTACAAAGCGGTATGCCAATTCGATCCACTGTTCGAAGGCAACGAATACAAGAAGCTGAATAAACCTGTTAAGGATGACATATGGCGCCAGCTAGAAAGGAGTGAGGAATGATGCCAGAAGTGATTCGGGTACCGAAGCCTGAAAATAGTACTTGGACGGATGATCAATGGGAAGCGATCGTAACAGGCGGCACGAATGTGTTAGTGGCTGCTGCTGCTGGCTCAGGGAAAACGGCTGTTCTCGTCGAGCGCATTATTCGGAAAATATCGTCCAACACTGATGTAGATCGGCTGTTGGTCGCGACCTTTACGAAAGCGGCTGCTGCTGAGATGAAAGATCGTATCAGGCTTGCGCTTGAGAAGGAGCTCGATAAGCAACCTGAATCAGAGCATCTTCGCAAGCAGCTTGCTCTGATGGGAAGGTCATCCATTACGACACTTCACTCCTTCTGTTTGGATGTCATTAGACGGTATTACCCGCTTATTGGTCTTGATCCAGGTTTTAGAATCGCTAACGAGACAGAGAGTGAACTGATGAGGCTAGATGTGCTGGATGAATTGTTCGAGCACAAATATAGCGGAGGTACTGAAGATAATGGTGCTTTTCTATCACTAGCAGACCGTTATGGTGGAGAACGTGGTGACGAGCCGCTATATCATCTTGTACAGCAACTTTATGATTTTGCTCAGAGTCACCCATGGCCCGATTATTGGTTAAGAGAAACAGCAGGTACATTTCAAATAAATTCGATTGTGGAGTTAGAGTGCAGCGAATGGGTAATTAGTTTACGTAGCGATATTCTACTGTCGCTCGAGGGAGCGTTTTCTCTAATTGCACAAGCTCTTGAGCTAACGAAATCTCCTGCGGGCCCAGCACCATATGCGGTCACACTAGAAGAAGATTTAAGCCTTATTCAGAGCTTGCTACACTCAGTCGAATCAACTTCTTGGAGTGAATGGGCGGATGCCTTCCAACGTGCAGCATTTGGCAAACTTAAAGCTATGCGAGGCGATGAATACGACAAATCATTGCAGGAGCAAGTGAAAGAACTTCGAGATGGTGCGAAGAAGCTTGTTAGTGGCTTATCAGATGAGTTATTCGGAAGAACGGCAGAACAATTTCTAGATGAGCTTAGGGAGCTTGCTCCACTTATGCGTACTCTTGCTGAGCTTGTTATTTCATTTGGTGAAAGCTATGAAGCAGCTAAACGTGCAAAAGGTCTGCTCGACTTTGGAGATTTGGAACATTATTGTCTTCGCATTTTGCGGGATAAAGACTCCACACCGGACAACCTGTTACCTTCAGTTGCAGCACTCGATTATCAACGATTATTTGACGAAATATTGCTTGATGAATATCAAGATACGAACATGGTTCAGGAAGCGATAGTTTCCTTAATTGAACGTAGAGACAATGGTAATCGATTTATGGTTGGTGATGTTAAGCAGAGCATATATCGTTTCCGATTAGCAGAGCCAAACTTATTTCTAAACAAATATAAATCCTATCGCACACGTTCGGAGCAAGAATTAGATCGTAATCATACAACCACACGTTCAAAAGAATTAAATAATTCCAAAATTGGCCAACGAATTGATCTTGCTAGAAATTTCCGCAGCCGTCATGAAGTTGTCGATGGGGTTAATGAAGTTTTCAAATCAATCATGCGTGAGAATGTTGCGGAGATGGATTATGATAGCCGAGCTGAACTTGTGTGCGGAGCAACCTATCCACAGCCGATACCCGAAAATAGTTGCACGGTTGAAATCACACTTTTAGATAGAGCTAATAGCGAAGAATCCGAGGAAGACAACTACTCTGACGATAACATTGATGACCCTGATGAAGTTTTAGAGGGGCATTCTTCAGCTGAAGATGTGGCTGATCTAAAAGTGGTTCAACTTGAAGCGCGCTGGATTGGCTTGAAACTACAAGAGATGATGGACAATGGATTCCAAGTCTATGATGGGAAGAAACGTGTCTACCGACCTCTAGAGTGGCGAGATGTCGTTATTCTACTTCGTGCCACTTCGCAATGGGCGCCAATTATTATTGAAGAGCTACAATTGAAAGGAATACCAGCATACGCTGAGCTCAGTAGTGGTTATTTTGAAGCAACGGAAGTAGAAACGATCCTGTCTTTGCTACGCGTTATTGACAATCCTTATCAAGATATTCCACTTGCAGCTGCTCTTCGTTCACCACTCTTCGCTTTGACTGCGGAAGAGCTGGCGCTAATACGGATACATTCTACTAACAGCACTTATTACGATGCCGTTCTTCATGCGGCGGGTGATAGTAAGCTTGCGGATGAATCTAGAATGAAGATTGCAAGGTTTCTAAATAGTCTTGATGAGTGGAGAGCAGAAGCGCGTCAAGGGTCATTAGCAGACTTGTTATGGCGTATCTATCGTGAAACGGGCTATTATGTTTTTGTTGGTGGTCTGCCAGGAGGTGCTCAAAGGCAAGCAAATCTTAGAGCACTTCATGATCGTTCTAGACAATATGAGGCAACTTCATTTCGTGGTCTTTTCCGATTTCTACGATTTATCGAGCGTATGCGAGAAAGTGGCGGAGATCTTGGAACGGCGCGTGCACTAGGTGAACAAGAAAATGTAGTGCGAATTATGTCTATCCACAAGAGTAAAGGATTGGAGTTCCCTGTCGTTTTTGTAGCAGGATTAGGCAAACTGTTTAATCAGCAGGATTTAAGAAGCTCATTCTTAAAACATAAATCACTTGGTTTTGGCCCTCGTTTTGTTGATCCTGAATTAAGAATTAGCTTTCCGACGTTACCGTTTCTAGCGATAAGAAAGAAGCTTAGAATGGAATTGCTTGCGGAGGAAATGCGCATTCTTTATGTTGCGCTGACGAGACCTAAAGAAAAAATGTTCCTAGTTGGTACAGTAGCTGATGTTGCGAAAAAGATGAAGCGCTGGGAACAGTCTATAGATGGATATGGGAACGTAACAGATTTCCGTGTTGCAACTGCAAGATCATTTATGGACTGGATAGGGCCTCTCGCAGTAAAAAATAATGTTGTTAGTGAATCGCCATCCACGTGGACAGCTCAGATTTTGCCTGCAACATTGTTTGCGAATGAAGCTGCAGCTACAGAAGAAGAAATGGATGAAAGCTTGACCACAGCATTTACAGAACGGTTAGCGGCTGTAACGACTCTTGCTCTGCTTAATGATGTTGAAGAAGATGTTGAAATGCGTAAACGGTTAAGTTGGCAATATCCTCATAAATCAGCCCAACTTATTGCAGCAAAAACTTCGGTAACCGAAATGAAACGGCTTCACTCAGTTTTAGAAGAAGAGACTGTGGAAACACCTTTGTTCACAACAGAAATAAAGGACAAGGAGTCAACACAAAACTATACTCTGCGATTACGCCGACCTGCTTTTATGGAGGAGAAGTCGTTAACTGCTGCTGAGAAGGGCTCTGTTAATCATTTACTTATGCAACATGTGCCTTTAAGCGGTAGCCCTGATAAGGATACGTTGGAAGAGACACTTGCGGGCATGATTGATAAACGATTATTAACTAAGCATCAATCTGAAGCTATCGACCTTAACGCAGTTGCTGCATTTTTTAATAGTGATGTGGGCCGCAGACTTCTGGGCGCAAGTTGGGTTCGTAGAGAGGTACCATTCAGTTGTATGTTTCCAGCGAGCCGGGTTTATGGAGCACAGGATGAGCTGTTAGAAGACGAGCCTATTTTGATACAAGGTGTCATAGATTGTCTCTTTCGGGATGAGCAAGGTGTAGTTCTTCTTGATTATAAGACTGATCGAGTATCAAGAGGGGAATGGGATCAAGCGGCTGAACGCCATCGTTTCCAACTCGATTTGTATGCGGAAGCTATTGAAATGGTACTGGGACAGAAAGTAAATGAACGGATTTTATTTTTCTTTGATGGTGCTCAAAATGTAAAGCTGTAGTACATATTTCAATTTTTATAATATGGAGGGAGAATATTGGACAAGAACAAAACCGGCAGACGCCCGATAGCGCTGCCAATTACATTAGTGTTGTTAGTTATGAGTGTTATGGGGAACGTACTTTTTTCTACTAAAAATATCGAGCATTCGCAAAGAGAGATAGTCGAAGAGGGACAAGCCATTTTTGAAGGATTTGTTCAAGGGAAGGCGGATTTGGAATATTGGAGTAGATCTATTACTCAAATTGAGGAGCTGTCGAGCAAAGATGCTGAAGCGGCACGATTGACTGCTTCTCATATGAGTGAAATGGTACTTCAAAGTGGAAAAGGCATTGATGACTTGATGAGAAAAGCAAAGGAGTTATCCAGCGAGAACTTTGCACAAGCTCCTGGAGGTTATGCTTTTCTCCGTAATCAAATGCATCAAAAACTACTAAGCATCGGTGAAGGAAGCGGAGCACTCAAGCAAGAAGAGTTGCAAAGCATAGAAGAGATAAAGTCCGTAATTACGGATTTGTCTAACAGTATTTCAAAGTTTCATTTTGCAATTGAAGGTAACAAAAATGCACTCATTCGACTTTCTGGTGGACATGATTGGCTAGATATTGCAGATGCACTGCACAAAACGATTTTGAGCTACACAAAGGGCATGGTAATAACTTTTTAAATACTTTAGTTGTAGCCAAATGCCTATTGCCACATAAGATGTTGCAATAGGAGGATGATTGTTTTGGAAAATAAAGCACTGGAATCAACGAATAAAAAGAAACATTGTGAACAGCATATGCATCGTTATGTTATGGTACAGACGATTGATGGAGTATGCTGTGACGGAATCGTTGAGCATGTAGACGATGAGATGGTTTGTATAGCTGTGCCTTATTGTCCTAATGAATATGGTAGATTTGATTATGGCAGCAGACCATTTCATGGTGGTCATGGTTTTGGTCATGGTTTTGGTCATGGTTTTGGAGGAGGATTCGGTGGGGGTTTTGGAGGAGGATTTTTCCCAAGACGTTTTTATCGGAGATCATTCCCTCTTGCATCACTCCTAGCTTTATCATTACTACCATATTATTACTATTAATTAGTTCTTTTGCGTCGGAAATCAGGCTTTGCCTGCTCTCCGACGCTTATTTATTGGACGAGCGTCGATATTTTCGTTATTATAGTAATTAAGGATTCGTAAGGAGGTAGAAATACAATGGACTGCATTTTTTGCAAAATCATCGAAGGCTCGATTCCATCAACAAAAGTTTTTGAGAATGAACGAGTTTTAGCCTTCAAAGACATTCAGCCAGCCGCTCCTGTTCACATATTGATCATCCCTAAGAAACATATACCTACGATGAACGATGTCACGAATGAGGATGCTGATCTGATCGCTGAGCTGTTTGCCGCAGCTCGAGAAATTGCGAAGGAACAAGGGATTGCGGACGCTGGGTACCGGCTTATCAACAACGTAAACAGCGATGGAGGACAGGTAGTCTACCACTTGCATATCCATCTGCTGGGCGGCCAGAAGCTTAGCACATTATTGGCAAACTAACGAAAGTTGACACATGCTTTTAGTTTACCTTATAATGAAATTTGATAAACCGTGTTAAAGCTCTGGACGGTCTGTTTCGGAGGGAGGGAAAACTGGTGTCTGAAACTAAAGTTCGCAAAAACGAAACTATTGATGCTGCGCTTCGCCGCTTTAAACGTTCCATCGCAAAAGACGGTGTTTTGGCTGAGGTGAAAAAACGCAAGCATTATGAAAAGCCAAGTGTTAAGCGCAAGAAGAAGTCTGAGGCTGCGCGTAAGAGAAAGTTCTAGGAGGAGCCTTGCATAATGAACCTGAGCGAACGATTGACCGACGATATGAAGCAAGCCATGAAGAGTCAGGAAAAGTTTAAGCTAAGCACAATTCGAATGATGCGTGCATCGGTTAAAAACTTGGAGATTGATCTCAAACGTCCTTTGGACGATAATGAAGTGCTTGATATATTAAGTCGTGAGATCAAACAACGTAAAGATTCCCTCCAAGATTTTAAGAAAGCCGGCCGCGAGGATCTGGTTACGGGTCTTGAAGCAGAAATCGAAATTATTAGTCATTACCTTCCCGAGCAGCTAACTGAAGAAGAGATTCAAGAGATAGTAAGGCAGACCATCCATGAACTCGGTGCTTCTTCCAAAGCCGATATGGGGAAAGTCATGAGCGCCCTTATGCCAAAAACTAAGGGTCGCGCTGACGGTAAACTAGTAAATCAAGCTGTACAGCAATTTCTGCAATAGCAAACGTAGAAGCTCGCAAAACACCCCTTTTAAGGGGTGTTTTTTTCGTTCACTTGCGTATGTAACTAGATGAATTATGAGAAAAATGAAACAAAGTAGGCTTTTAGACGTATTAGGGAATAGTATTAAAAAAGAGGAGGGCCTGACTTGGGTGAAAGTAGTTGGTTGAGAAAGATGATATTCTTTCCACTAATGCTCTTTGCAATCGTTTGCTTTACGCTTGGAATGGTCGTAGTACCTTCTGCCTATGCTAACGGAGATGACACAAGTAAGTCTAAAGAGGTTGGAACAGCGGTAATTGTCATTCCGATTAAACATACGGTTGAACAAGGTCTACAATCTTTCTTGGAGAGAGCATTTAAGGAAGCGGAAGAAGCGAATGCTGAGCATATCATCTTAGTTGTGAACACACTAGGTGGAAGAGTGGACAGCGCAAGTGAAATTGGCGAACTCATTAGATCTAGTAAAATTCCGACTACAGCATTTGTAGAAGGGAAAGCTGTATCAGCAGGAACCTATATCGCATTGAACGCCAATAACATCGTCATGCAGCCAGGAAGTATAATCGGATCAGCAGCGGTCGTTAATGGGGACGGTAAGTTGATAGAAGATCCAAAGACGATATCGTATTGGGTAGGAAAGATGAGTGCGGCGGCTAAACTAAATGGTAGAGATGCTGCTATTGCAGCAGCTATGGTAGACACAAATGTTACTGTCAAGCTCAGTAATTTGATCGGTAGGGATAAAAAAGCTGGAGAAATATTATCCTTATCTGCATCTGACGCCGAGAAAGTTGGCTATTCCGAGCATACAGCCGAATCCGTAGAAGAAGTCGTTACTTGGTTACAACTAGAAAATCGAACCATAATCGAAATCGAACCTTCCATTGCTGAAAAAGTTGCAAGGTTTCTAGTTAATCCAATTGTAGCAACGATTCTTTTAATACTTGGTATCGCAGGAATTGCAATTGAGATGCTTGTACCAGGTTATGGGGCACCAGGCATTATAGGACTGTTGTCATTCGGATTATATTTCTTCGGTTCTTATATTGCAGGGTTTGCAGGAATGGAGTCAGTCGTTCTCTTCATCATTGGTATCATTTTGCTCGTCTTAGAGTTCTTTATTCCAAGCTTTGGTATATTGGGTTTGCTAGGAAGTGCATCACTCGTTACAGGAGTTGTTATTGCTGCTCCAACTCCGACATCAGGTTTAATATCACTATTAGTTGCGGTAGTTGTTGCAACTGTTCCAGTGATCCTTTTTGCAAAGTCAAATAAGGGTCGTGGTGTTTGGAATAAATTTATATTGCGAGAGCAGCTCTCGACTGAAAATGGTTTTTTATCTGCAGATTTAAAAACTTCATTAATCGGGCAACAAGGTGTCTCTCTAACGACACTAAGACCGTCAGGAATTGCGCTGATTGGTGAAGAACGTGTTGATGTAGTAACTGAAGGCGAGTTTATTGATGTCAATAAACCAGTCCAAGTTGTGAAAGCTGAAGGTACATGGGTGTTTGTAAAGGAACTGAATAAGTAGATGTAAATGAGATGTATACGTAAGTTTTTAAAAATACAACGGCTCTCCGATGTGAGAGAAGATAGGGGTTTATCTATGACTTTATTTGGTTTAGAACCAGGTGTTACATTAGTAATTATTGTTGTACTGGCGATAATTGTGCTATCCGTATTTTTAAGCTTTTTCCCAATTATGCTATGGATTTCCGCTCTTGCGTCAGGTGTTCGTATAAGTATTATTACACTAGTTGCGATGAGATTGCGGAGAGTTGTACCTAGTCGTATTGTTAATCCGTTGATTAAAGCGACTAAAGCGGGATTAGGTCTTAATATTAACCAACTAGAAAGTCACTTTCTAGCAGGCGGTAACGTTGACAGAGTTGTGAACGCATTGATTGCAGCACAACGCGCAAATATTCCATTGCCGTTTGAGCGTGCAGCAGCGATCGATCTTGCAGGTCGCGATGTATTACTTGCTGTACAAATGAGCGTTAACCCACGTGTAATTGAAACGCCAATTGTAGCTGCAGTTGCTAAAGACGGAATCGAAGTAAAAGTTAAAGCGCGTGTAACTGTACGTGCTAACATTGATCGTTTAGTCGGTGGTGCTGGTGAAGAAACGATAATAGCTCGTGTAGGTGAAGGTATTGTAACGACAGTAGGTTCCTCGAACTCACATAAAGATGTATTGGAAAATCCTGATTTGATATCAAGAACTGTCCTTGGGAAAGGTCTAGATGCAGGAACAGCTTTTGAAATCTTATCGATTGATATTGCGGATGTAGATGTAGGTAAAAACATCGGTGCTCATTTGCAGACAGAACAAGCAGAAGCGGACAAAAAAATTGCTCAAGCTAAAGCCGAAGAACGTCGTGCAATGGCAGTTGCACAGGAACAAGAAAATAAAGCTAAAGTTGTAGAAATGGAAGCAAGAGTTGTTGAATCTGAGTCTCAAGTTCCACTTGCAATGGCAGAAGCATTAAGAAGCGGGAAACTTGGTGTTATGGACTACATGAATTTAAAGAACATTGAAGCTGACACAAAGATGAGATCCTCAATCGGTCAGCAAGATGGTGGGATCGATGACAAGGAAGGTCGCTAATTGTAGCAGCCGACAGTCCGATTGGGTAACCGGTATTAACGGCTGTTCCTTGGAGGTGAACGCAAGATGGATTTGATCGAATTTTTGTTTCAAAACTTTTATGTAGTAATCGGAATAGTGTTTTTTCTCTATAAGTTGCTGAACAAGTCGGACAACAAAGGGAAGCCGTCAGGTATGCCTACCTTTGATCGTGAAATGCCAGGCCAATTAGATCCTGAACCTTCAACTTTGAAACGTATGTCTAACGATACGCATTCTCTTGATCGTGAAGAGCAAGCATCGGTCTTAAATCACCATCAATCGGATGATCAAAGAAATGCTCAGTCCGTATATCGATCTCAGTTACAGACTGAGCGAAGTGATGAAGGTATTTCGCATGAAATGGCGGAAGCAAGTCAGAGTTGGTCGGAATACAACAGAAACTCAATCGATAGCATTGGGGCATCAGGCGCGCTAAAGCCATCGAGACCTTCTTTCTCAAGTTTAGGTGGAGGCTCACCTACTAATAATCGTGAAAAGTTAGAAGTATCAGTAAATCCGAAATCGGGATTAACTAAAGCACAGTTGCGTCAAGCGTTCGTATGGTCTGAAGTGCTTGGTTCACCTAGAGCCAAGCGGTCATATCGTAAATAGAAATTAAGCTCTTGTTCCACCTTGTGTGGAGCGAGAGCTTTTTTTGTGTCTATAGGAAGAATAATTTGTAAATTGAGCTATAGCTTGTGATATTTATAAACGATCTCATATTTAAAGGTTCATTAGCATAATTTGGTATAGCACATGTTTATAGTCCATAACTCTGCTAACAGAGTTTAACATTCAAGAATTGGTTTTGTTATGTAAACAGCGAGGAGGCAACGAAACGTCAATGCGACATTTGAAACGGAAATTTCATAAGATGACGGCTGAGCTATTAGATTTGCCTCAAGATGTTGTATTTGATTTACCTAGACTTACGATGATTGGGGATCGACAACTATATATCGAAAATCATCGTGGTGTTGTTCATTTCTCGAGTGAGTGTCTAAGGCTTGCATTAAGCAAGGGGCAGTTAGAAGTGAATGGGAGTTCACTTGTCATACGAACGATTTGGACAGAAGAAGTTTTTATTGAAGGTGTAATAACCAGCATTCAACTGCTCTCATAATGAGCTTAGGAGGGGAATGGATTGAGGGGACAAAGTGTGTTATGGATAAAGGGCATCGTAGTCGTTCATGCAAGAGGTGGTGAGCCAGCAGAATTGGTAAATAAGGCTCTTGCTGGCGGCTTAGCACTGTCTGCTATTCGCTGGACAAGCAGCGGACTTATGCGATTTGAAATATCGGTTAGTGACTTTTTTCGTCTTCGGCCGTATTTAAAAGAGACAGGCTGTCGTGTTCATGTGGTAGAGCGGCGAGGGCTTCCATTTTGGCTTGTAAGAGCAGAGAGTAGGATTTGGTTCGCAGGCGGTATCTTTTTATTTTTTGCTATTGTGTTTATGCTCTCTTCCCTCGTGTGGCGTGTTGAAGTTGACGGTAATGTGAAATTAACTGAAGATCAAATTTTACAAGCGGCAAAGTCAGAAGGTATATATCCTTTGCAATGGTCTTTTCGTCTAAA
Source organism: Paenibacillus sp. GSMTC-2017 (assembly GCF_016019935.1). Classification (GTDB taxonomy): domain Bacteria; phylum Bacillota; class Bacilli; order Paenibacillales; family Paenibacillaceae; genus Pristimantibacillus. The sequence goes on along the minus strand of NZ_JAECMT010000002.1, from coordinate 541,415 downwards.
GGATACAGACGTGATCTCTAGACAACTTGTAAGCATATTGCCGGGTACGACATGGGTTGGTGTTGAGAAGAAAGGGACGAAGGTGAAAATTCAGGTCGTAGAAATGACGACGCCTGATCAGGTTGCCCTTCAAAATCCGAGACATCTTATTGCATCAACTGATGCAGTGGTAACGCAAATTGTTGCCGAAGTAGGTAAACCAGTTGTAAGAAAAAATGCGCGAGTAAAAAAGGGACAAACACTTATATCTGGACTCATTGGTTCGGAAAATTATTCGCGAACGGTAGTGGCTAAAGGCGTGGTGCGTGGTCTCGTCTGGTATGAATTTAATATTGAAGCTCCGATGATTCAGAAAATTAAAGTGTACACAGGTGAGAAAAAAACGAAATGGCATGCAGTTATCGGTTCACGTGCATTGCAAATTAGTGGGTTTGGCAGTGCTTCATATTCTAACTCTGAGACGATCCAACATGAGGAGAAGGTATCTTGGAGAAAATGGTCGCTCCCTATCGGCAGAATGAAGGAAACAATTATGGAATCAGAGATGCAGGAACGGGAGTTGACACAGGATGATGCGAAGAGCATCGGAATAATGCAAGCAAAAGCTGAATTAACAGAAAATGCAGGCACGGATGCTGTCGTTTTAGATGAAATTGTTTTGCATGAAAAGGCGGACAATGGTAAAGTTTATATGAAAGTTCTTTTTGAAGTGGAACAATCTATCATTGAGGAATTGCCATTAGTCCAGATGCAAGGAGATTGAGAATTGTTGCAAATTGAAACGAAAATGATAAAGATTTCGCTCGAAAACGGAGCAGAAGGCTTAGCAGTATTCGGGCCTCAGGATAAGTATTTGAGAATGGTTGAAGAACAAGTAGAGTCATCAATCTCTTCTCGTGAAGCAGAAATTGTCATTTCAGGTCCCGTTCAAGAAGTTGATTCGTTGGAACAATTGTATTCGGTTCTCTTACAGCTCGTACGCGGGGGCTACACGCCTTCTGAGCGGGATGTTGCATATGCACTTGAATTAGCACGTAATATGCAAGCAGAAGAGCTGTTAGACCTGTTTAAAAAGGAGATAGCAACTACTTTCCGAGGTAAGAAGATATTAGTTAAAACGATCGGCCAGAGACATTATGTAAAAACCATTAAAAAACGGGATATCGTGTTCGGAATTGGACCTGCCGGTACAGGTAAAACTTATTTGGCAGTTGTTCTTGCAGTAGCTGCACTAAAAGAAGGTTCTGTGAAACGGATCGTCTTGACGAGACCTGCGGTTGAAGCTGGAGAGAACTTAGGATTTTTGCCAGGTGATTTGCAAGAAAAGGTAGATCCTTATTTAAGGCCGCTATATGATGCATTACACGATGTGTTAGGCCCAGATCAAACCGTAAAAGCGATGGAACGTGGATTAATAGAAATAGCACCACTAGCCTATATGAGGGGTCGTACATTAGATGACTCCTTTATTATTTTGGATGAAGCACAAAATACGACGCCAGAACAAATGAAAATGTTTTTGACTAGGCTTGGATTTGGTTCAAAGATGGTTATAACAGGAGACGTTACCCAGATTGACTTGCCGCGGGGTAAAAAGTCAGGTCTAATCGAGGCACAGCGTATTTTAAAAGCTATCGAAGAAATTGGTTTGATTTACTTTACAGAACAAGATGTTGTCCGTCACTCGTTAGTACAAAAAATAATTACGGCTTATAATTGGGACTCCGAAAATAATGCCTAGAAAGGAATGATTTTCGCATGGGCCAAAACGGTACGAGCAAACAAGGGAGCGTTAAGCCCGTAATTGCGAAAGGCTGGAGACAAAGTCCCGCTGTTAGTTGGATGCTGATGGCTATGTTCGTGCTATTGTTCTATTTCAGCTTATCGCCGCATGTCATTCCAGAAACGTATAATATTTCGGAGGGCTCTCCATCTGATAAGGATATAAAAGCTCCATTTCAGATCAGGGATGAGAAAGCTACCCGACTGGCTGAGGAAGAAGCTGCGAATCGGATCGACGATACCTATAGTATTGTTTATACTCGCAATGAATCGTTAGTTGATTCAATCCTGCAACGCATTGAGCAACTTAATGAAGACGACCAAGTGACCAAACAAGAAAAGATTGATATTTATTTAAAAGATATTCCAGGTAGATATAGTACACATATTGATGCTTTCGTCAAAAACAATTTAGGAAATGGTACATACAATGATTCCTTGCTCGCGGAAATGTCGGCAGTGGCTAAGGAACAGCAATATACAATTCCTGATGAAGCGTTCTATAAAATGCCTCAGCTTACATCTGAGCAATTATCTGAAATGCGTACTGTTGCAATCAAAATCGTCCGCAAGCTAATGGGCGAACAATTAAGAGAAGCTGAAACGGCACGGACGCAAGTGGCAGAACTTGTAAACGCTAGTTCGTTATCTAATCGTACGGAGAGAGAAATTGTTCAGGAACTTGCGAGATTCGCAATTATGCCGAACAAGTTTTTTGATAAGGAATTAACTGATGAGGCGAGAGTACTAGCGAAGCAAAACACGCCGCCTGTTATAATTAAAGAGGGAGATATACTTGTAAAACGTGGCGAAATCATAACGCCAGAAACATACAAGATCCTTTCGGATTCTAATTTGCTTCATGATAAAAAAAGCTATTGGCCACACGCTGGACTGCTCATATTGTCGCTGATGTTAATTATCGTATTGTACGCGTACTTACATCAGTCTGGTGGCATTAATGGCTTAAAACCGAAGTATAACAACGCACAGTTATTAATGTTGTGGCTTATCTTTCTAATTAATATTATTACGATTGAGATTATCGCTCTAACACAAACAGATACAGCATCGTATGCGGGCTATCTTGCTCCGGCAGCATTAGGTGTGATGCTTATTACGTTATTGCTAGATATGCATTTAGCTATAATCAGCTCTTTTGTTTTTACGATATTAGGAAGCATAATTCTAAATACAAACTCCAATCAAATATTCGATTTCAAATACGGATTTTTTATTATTGTTGTTTCACTGGCTGCTATCTTCTCAATCCATAAGGCAAGTCAGCGCTCGACGATTTTAAAAGCCGGTATAATGGTCAGCCTGTTTGGTTCCTTATCTGTGATGGCTATGCTTATGATGTCAGAGCAATTAGAGCGAATGCCATTTATTTATTCAGTTGCATTTGCATTTGCGAGTGGATTATTGACGGCTGTTCTTGTTATCGGCTTAATGCCGTTTTTCGAAATTACATTCGGTATTTTATCAGCGCTTAAGTTAGTTGAGTTATCCAATCCTAACCATCCGCTCTTGCGTAAGCTTTTAACAGAAACACCAGGTACTTATCACCACAGTGTAATGGTTGGCAACTTGTCTGAAGCTGCCGCCGAGTCTATTGGAGCAGATGGGTTGTTATGTCGGGTAGGTTCGTTCTATCATGATATTGGAAAGACAAAGAGACCCAATTATTTTATTGAAAACCAATCGAATATCGAAAACCCGCATGATTCGATTGACCCGAAGCTTAGTAAATCGATTATTGTAGCACATGCTAGAGATGGAGTGGACATGCTTAAAGCGCATAACATTCCGAAGCCGATTCGTGATATCGCAGAGCAACATCATGGGACAACCTCGCTTAAGTTTTTTTATCATAAAGCGATAAAGCAAGCTGAGGAGCAAGGTGTGCAGCATACTTTCACGGAGGATAACTTCCGTTACCCTGGGCCTAAGGCGCAATCAAAGGAAGCGGCAGTAGTAGGAATTGCTGATTGTGTGGAAGCTGCAGTTCGAAGTTTGCGTAATCCTACAGTTGAACAAGTCGAAGCGATGATTAACAAAATTATTAAAAGCAGGCTCGATGACAATCAATACAATGAATGTGATTTAACGCTAAAAGAGCTAGATAAGATTGCTCAATCGTTAAAGGAGAGTATAATAGGTATTTTCCATTCACGTATTGAATACCCGGAAGATGTAAAGACGAAGGAGAGAATAAATTAGAATGAGCTTGCAATTGGATTGGAGCAACGAACAAAACAAGGTAGAAATACCGGACAGCTGGATAGAGAAATTGACGGAGTTGTTACAGTTAGCAGGCGAAGCAGAAGGTATGGAAGACGGTGATGTTGCCCTTACCTTTATCGATGATGCAGGAATTCATGCATTAAATCTTGAATATCGCAATATTGATCGTCCAACCGATGTATTGTCATTTGCTATGCAGGATGATGGCGTTGATGAATTGAATATTATTTTTGAAGTGGAAAGCGAAGATGAAGTAGACCCAATCTCTGGTATGCTCGGTGATATCATTATCTCAGTAGAGCGTGCAGTAGCGCAAAGTGAAGAATATGGTCATTCGCTAGAGAGGGAAGTTGCCTTTTTATTCGTACATGGTTTCCTTCATTTGATCGGTTATGATCATCAAGATGATGCGTCGGAAGCAATCATGACTGAGAAGCAAGAATCTGTTTTACAGAAAGCGGGATTGACTCGTTAATGCTAAGATTTGTGCGCAGTGCTTGGCTTGCATTGTCTGGAATCGTATTCGCTATTCGCACGGAACGACATATGCAGTTTCATTGTGTTGCTGCAGTTATTGTGATCTCACTAGGTACACTTGTATCCCTTAATATAGTGGAGTGGGCGATCATTTGTTTTGCAATTACACTTGTAATTAGTGCTGAGCTAGTTAATACTGCAATAGAGCAGGCAGTTAATTTGGCGAGTCCAGAACGTCATCCAATCGCAAAAATAGCCAAAGATGTTGCAGCAGGTGCAGTTCTTGCAGCAGTATTTGGTTCAATTATTGTCGGGCTGCTCATTATTGGGCCGCCCTTGTGGCATCTAGTCTTTTAAACATAACAGGATGAACAGTGAGGAGAATTTATTATGGAAAACAACAATCTTTCGGAGTTATATAACACTTTATTAGAGGCTTCAAAAGAAGCTATGAAACGTGCGTACGTACCTTATTCAAACTTTCAAGTTGGCGCAGCGCTCTTAGACAAAGATGGAAACATCCATTATGGATGCAATGTCGAGAATGCTGCTTACGGTCCAACCAACTGCGCGGAGCGGACAGCATTGTTTAGAGCAATAGCTGATGGCAAAGAAGCTAGAACATTTAAAGCAATTGCTGTTATGGGAGATACAGATGGTCCTATTACACCTTGTGGTGTTTGTAGACAAGTGTTGGTGGAACTATGTGAACTGGACATGCCAGTTATTATGGGTAACCTTAAAGGAGATTGGGAAATTACAACGGTAGGTGATCTGCTACCGGGCGCATTTACGCCGTCGTCTTTACACAAGGAGGAGCAAGCATAATAATGAGTCAAACACCTACAAATAAATCAGGCGGAAAGAAGTTCCGTTCTGGATTTGTTGCAATCATCGGAAGACCAAACGTGGGTAAATCCACACTTATGAATCACTTAATTGGACAAAAAATCGCCATTATGTCGGATAAACCTCAAACGACGCGTAATAAAATCCATGGCGTTTATACGAACGACGATATCCAAATCGTATTTTTGGACACGCCGGGCATACACAAACCGTTATCAAAGCTTGGCAATTATATGATGCAAACAGCACAAAGCGCACTGAAGGAAGTCGAAGCGGCACTTTTCCTTATTGATGCATCCGAAGGATTAGGTGGCGGTGATCGGTTTATTATCGAGCAACTTAAACAGGTAAAAACACCTGTGTTTCTCGTTATGAACAAAATTGACAAAGTAACGCCAGAGCAGCTTCTGCCAATGATTACCCAGTATAATCAGCTTCACGAATTTGCTGAGATTATTCCGATCTCTGCGCTCCAAGGGAATAATGTAAATACATTGCTGGAGCAGATTACTCGTTATTTGCCTGAAGGACCTCAATATTATCCTGCAGATCAAATTACGGATCACCCAGAGCAATTTGTATGTGCAGAGCTAGTTCGTGAGAAAATTTTGCATATGACTCGTGAAGAAATACCCCATTCCATTGCGGTTGCAATCGAAGATATGCGTGTACAAGAAAACGGCGTTGTTTACATCGGTGCTGTTATATACGTAGAGCGGGATTCCCAGAAGGGAATTATTATTGGCAAACGAGGCGAGCTTCTTAAAGAGGTTGGAAAGCAAGCGCGTAAAGACATTGAGGCACTTCTAGGCTCAAAAACTTACTTAGAGTTATGGGTCAAAGTGAAGAAGGATTGGCGTAATCAGGAGCGAGTTCTAAAAGATCTTGGCTTCCGTCACGACTGACGTAATTTACTAAGCATACCCGAGCATCTTTTATCGCATCCTATTAATGTCTGGAGCAACATTTCCGAGGCGGAAAGGGATGAATACGTATGCGAGATTTTTCGTGGAAGTATTTTACGTTGACCGGGGATGTCGAATCCTTCATGCTCTACAAGGAAATGGATCAAAGTGGGCTAACACCCTCTACTGATGCGTTAGATAAACAGGACGATGAGCATGTTATGCTGGACGATCTGGAGTAAGTGATGTTGTATGAACTTGCACATTGTGTAAGGGTTGTTTCATGGGGGAGACACCGGGATGTTGTATCGTGTGGAAGGTATAGTAATTCGAAGCATGGATTACGGGGAAAATAACAAAATCGTTACGTTATTAACGAAAACGAATGGAAAAGCAGGCGTTCTTATACGAGGAGCCAAAAAAGTAAAGAGCAGACATGCGTCACTAGCTCAACCATTCACATACGGTGAGTTTCAATATTTCCGAGGAACTGGACTCGGAACACTTAATCATGGTGAGATTATTGAATCTCACCATGATTTGCGTTCCCAGCTTGATCTTTCTGCATATGCATCGTATGCTGCAGAACTTACGGATCGAACTATTCAAGATGAGGAGCCCACTGGCTTCCATTTTGAACAGTTGAGAGCTTGCTTTACTGCTTTGAAGGAAGGTAAGGACGCTCAAATTGTTTCACACTTATTTGAGATGCGGATTCTTGACTTGTCTGGTTATGCGCCTGAACTTGAAGAATGTGTAGCTTGTGGAAATAGAGTAGGCCCATTCCGACTTTCGGCGAATGCTGGTGGCATATTGTGTTCAAGATGTACGCATCGAGATTCAAGTTCTTTGCCATTAAGTGAAGGTGTACATAAACTGCTTCGATTGTTCCGTGGGATGGATATGCGAAGGCTTGGCTCGATAACACTTAAGGATGAAACAAAGGTTGAGCTAAAACGATGTATGCGCAGTTTGATGGACACACAGTTAGGTATTGTGCTCAAATCAAGAAATTTTCTTGATCAACTAGATAAATTAGTTTGACTTTAGTGCGTGATCCGCTTAAAATAAGGAATTATGTATATTGGACAATGATGGAGAAAGTAGTTATGACTTGTCGACAACGTTAGCGAATCGGGGAAGGTGAAAGCCCGATGGGACAATTATAACGAAAGGCGCTCTGGAGTCTTGAAATTAAAAGAGGGTTATCTTGCGAACAAGATGACCAAGTAGGGTGGAACCGCGGGAATATAACTCTCGTCCCTACGTCTGGGAGCAGACGTAGAGGCGAGAGTTTTTTGTGTGCCGAAACAATGTTTGCTCCAGATCGATTGTCTCTTATAGACAAATTAATGTAGACAAAGGAGTCGAGCTAAATGAATTTTCAAAACATGATTTTGACGCTTCAACAATTTTGGGCAGAACAAAATTGTATTCTTGTACAGCCTTACGATGTTGAGAAGGGTGCAGGAACGATGAATCCGATGACATTTCTTCGTTCCATTGGACCTGAGCCATGGAACGTAGCGTATGTGGAACCTTCTCGTCGTCCTGTAGATGGTCGTTACGGTGAAAATCCAAACAGGCTTTATCAGCATCATCAATTCCAGGTTATATTGAAGCCATCTCCAGATAATATTCAAGAAATATATTTAGAGAGCTTAAAGCGTCTTGGTATCGATGCTAAAGATCATGATATACGCTTTGTTGAAGATAACTGGGAAGCTCCTACACTAGGCGCATGGGGTCTTGGCTGGGAAGTATGGCTTGATGGTATGGAAATTACGCAATTTACGTACTTCCAACAAGTTGGAGGCATTGACGCTAGTCCAGTTGCAGTTGAAATAACGTATGGTTTGGAGCGTCTAGCTTCATATATCCAACAAAAGGAAAATGTGTTTGACCTTGAATGGGTAGAAGGCATTACGTACGGAGATGTGTTCTTGCAACCTGAATATGAACATTCCAAATATACATTTGAAACGTCCGATACAGCTATGTTGTTTACGTTGTTCTCGATGTATGAAGAGGAAGCGCAAAAAACGATGGGACATAACCTAGTTTTCCCAGCTTACGATTACGTTTTGAAATGTTCACATACATTTAACTTGCTTGATGCTCGTGGAGCAATTAGCGTGACGGAAAGAACAGGATACATTACGAGAGTAAGAAACTTGGCACGACAAATTGCAGCTACGTTCTTGGAAGAGAGAGAACGTCTTGGATTCCCATTGCTTAAGAAAGGAGCTGAGCAGCATGACTAAAGATTTATTGCTGGAAATTGGTCTTGAGGAAGTACCAGCTAGATTCGTACGTGCAGCAATGAACCAATTAAAAGATAAAATAGAAAAATGGTTGACTGAGTCTCGCATAACATTTAGTTCTGTAGAAGCTTTTGCAACTCCTAGACGTCTCGCTGTCCTTGTAAACGGTGTTGCTGAGAAACAAGCAGATAGTAACGAGGAAGCGAAGGGCCCTTCTCGCAAAATTGCTCAAGACGAGTCGGGTAACTGGAGTAAAGCCGCTTTAGGTTTCGCACGTAGTCAAGGTGTAGATCCTGAGCAGTTGTACTTTCAAGAGTTAGCTGGTGTTGAATATGTTTACGCTAAAAAAAGTAACATTGGTATTGCTACAGCGGATCTTTTGGCAGATGGACTTAGCCATCTAATTACATCGATGTCATTTCCGAAAAATATGCGTTGGGGTAGTCATGAACTTCGTTATATTCGTCCAATTCGTTGGATGGTGGCATTGTTCGGTCAAGACGTTATTCCATTTGAAATTACGGGTGTTTCGACGGGCAATGTGTCTCGTGGCCATCGTTTCCTAGGTGAAGATGCAATAATTGCAGAACCTTCACTTTATAAGGAGCGTCTTCGTGAGCAAAACGTTATCGTTGACGTTACAGAGCGTGAAGCGCTTATTCTTAAAGGAATTAACGATCTTATGAAAGAAAAGAACTGGGTTATTGCGATTAAAGAAGATTTGATTGAAGAAGTACTCTTCTTAGTTGAATACCCTAACGCTTTATTTGGTTCATTTGATCCGTCATTCCTGGACATTCCACAAGAAGTTCTCATTACTTCGATGAGAGAACATCAACGATACTTCCCAGTGCTTGATCAAGCTGGCAAGCTGCTGCCGTTCTTCGTAACTGTACGTAATGGTGATCTTCGCTCCATTGACGTAGTTGCAAAAGGAAATGAAAAAGTACTTCGTGCAAGATTGTCCGATGCGAAGTTTTTCTTCCAAGAGGATCATAAGCTAACGATTGAACATGCAGTTACAAAACTTGAAACGATCGTTTATCACGAAGCTCTTGGAACGGTAGCTGATAAAGTGCGTCGTACAACTACGATCGCGGAAGCCATTGCTAATAAGCTTCAAGTGAAAGAAGTAGAAGTGCAAAATATTTCACGTGCAGCAGCAATTTGTAAATTCGATCTCGTTTCCTTGATGGTAAATGAATTTCCAGAGCTTCAAGGTGTTATGGGTGAAGACTATGCGCGCAAACTTGGTGAAAATGATTCAGTTGCTAAGGCAGTAAATGAACATTATAAACCTAGGTTCTCGGGAGATAGCGTACCATCTGAGTTAACTGGAGCAGTAGTTAGTCTTGCAGATAAAGTCGATACGATTGTGGGCTGTTTCTCTATCGGCATCGTTCCGACTGGCTCTCAAGATCCGTATGCACTTCGCAGACAAGCAGCAGGTATCGTTTCAATTCTCCTTTCGTTCGACTTAGATCTTGGTTTAGACGAATTATATGATATTGCTATCACTGTTCATGAGCAAAGAGGTTTGAAACGTTCTGCTGATGACGTGCGTAAAGATCTAAATGATTTCTTTGCATTGCGTGTGAAAAATTGGCTGTCTGAAAAATCGTATCGTTATGATGTAATTGATGCGGTTATGACAGTTGGTTTTAATCGTCCAGCTTTCATTGAAAGCCGTGCTGCAGCAGTGCAAGCAAACACATCTGATGATGCGAAAGCAGAATTCAAACTTACGGTTGAAGCGTTCAACCGAGTTAGTAATTTGGCATCTAAAGCTACGAGCACAACAGTTGATACGTCCCTATTCGCTGAGCCTGCAGAAGCTAAACTGTACGAAGCATGGCTTGCTCAAAGAGATGTATTCAATGAAGCAATTGAACGTCGCGATATGAACGCAGCAGTTGTAACATTAGCTAGTCTTAAGCCAGAAATCGTCGCATATTTTGACAGTGTAATGGTAATGGCTCCAGAAGAAAATGTTAAAAATAATCGTTTAGCTACTTTGTCAGCCATTGCAAGTGATATTGCACAAGTTGCAGATTTCTCTAAGCTTGTCTGGTAATTTAGTAACACGAACAAAAGGAGGTGATGTGTCATGCCAAACGTAAATAGTAAACCAGAAGTAATCGTATACGTAGTGTCCGATGCAGCTGGTGATACAGGCGAACTTGTCGTTCGTGCGGCAATCGCACAATTTCACCCCATACAAGCAGAAATAATTAGAACACCCTTTATTACAGATGAAGGAACGCTGGCGCGAGTAGTGGAGCAGGCTAAGATATCTCAAGCTATTGTACTTTATACGCTTGTTATGCCTCATCTCCGTGACAGTATGAAGATGTTGACTGAAGCTTGTGGTATTAATGCAATCGATCTGTTAGGTCCGCTAGTTGAAACACTAGAGCAGAAAACAGGCAAAAAGTCACGTCAAGAACCTGGATTAAACCATGTTCTTGACGCTGATTATTTCCGAAAAGTAGAAGCAGTCGAGTTCGCGGTTAAATACGATGATGCAAGAGATACATCGGGTGTACTTAAAGCTGATATTGTACTTGTAGGCGTATCACGTACATCGAAAACACCACTTTCGATGTATTTGGCTCATCAGAAGTTCAAAGTAGCCAATGTGCCATTAGTACCTGAGCTAAAGCCACCGGAAGAATTATTTAAACTTCCAAAGAAGAAGATTATTGGACTTACAATTGATACTTCTTATTTGAATGTCATTCGCAAGGAAAGACTTAAGGCGTTAGGATTGCCAAATACTGCTGCATATGCAACTACCGATCGAATCGAAAAGGAATTACATTATGCAGAGGGTATTATGAGGCAACTTGACTGCGTCGTTATTGACGTTTCACATAAGGCTGTTGAGGAAACGGCAAGTCTTATCATGGAATATGTTCGACTTCAGTAATGTACTTGCAGGATTTTTTTGTAGAACTGCCGTATATAATAATAAGGGAACAAAATTTCATAATAAGCGGTGATCAGGAATGACTGCACTTAAGCAAACCATTGTAGTGGATGCGGACGCTTGTCCGGTCAAAACAGAGATCGCAGAGACTGCACGAACATTTGGTGTTGCTGTATGTATGGTCGCCTCACATGATCATCGAATGAGCCCACAAGATGGCGTACAGATCGTGCAAGTGGATCGAAGCGATCAATCCGTCGATCTTTATATTGTCAATCATATTTCCAAAAGAGATATCGTAGTGACACAGGACTTTGGACTAGCCTGTATTTCGTTAGCAAAAGGTGCTATCGTACTTTCACCAAGAGGTGAACAATACACCGATGAAAATATTGACTATTTGATGGAACGTCGGCATGAAGGCGCTAGAATAAGGCGAAATGGTGGCAGAACAAGAGGTCCGAAAGCAATGACAACGAGCGATCGGATAGCTTTTCAACAAAAGTTGACAAAAGTTTTGCAAAACGAGCAGGAGAAACATGACGTTTAGCGAATAATATACAAAATCAAAATAACTTTATGTTCTCTCTCCTGCTTTGACTTAGATTCATCGTTAATCGTGTCTGAATAAGTAGAAACCCTTATTCAGAACCGTAAGCGTATGTGTGACTAGGATGAAGGTGATGTACGATGACATACGGTAAAATACCGGAGGACGTCATTGACGCTGTTCGCAAACGTCATGACATTGTAGAAACGGTCGGGAAGTACGTTCATCTTACGAAGCAGGGAAAATATATGAAGGGGTTATGTCCATTTCATTCTGAAAAAACCCCTTCGTTTACCGTAACACCGGAGCTTCAGATCTTCCATTGTTACGGTTGTGGAAAAAGCGGCAATGTTATTCGTTTCGTTGCGGAGATGGAGAGCTATTCTTTTCCTGAGGCTGTAAAAGTTTTGGCAGAGGAAAGTGGTATCCCGGTTACTTGGGTGTCGCAAGATGGCGGAAATGCTCCAGTTCAGGATCCTAATCGTCAAAAACTCATTGAAGCTCATGAATTGGCTTTTAAGTTTTATCATTACTTGCTAAACAATACGAAGCAAGGAGATGGAGCCAAACGTTATTTGCGTGAACGGGGATTAAGCGATCGTTTGATCGATCATTTTATGATTGGATACGCTCCTGATGAGTGGGATGTATTGGCACGATTTCTGACAAGTAGAGGGTTCGATCCCGTTTTGCTGGAGAAGGGCGGTTTATTGTCAGCCAAAAATGATGGTAGCGGATATGTAGATCGTTTCCGAAGTCGCATTATGTTTCCATTATGGGATAGTAGCGGCAAGGCGTCTGCATTCGGAGGAAGAATCATTACGGATGGACAGCCGAAATATTTAAATTCTCCCGAGACGATGTTATTCACGAAGAGCAGAACATTATATAATCTGCACAACGCGAAATCAGCCGTTAGGAAAAGCAAAGGGATAGTATTGTTCGAAGGCTACATGGATGTAATCAAATCATGGAGCGCTGGTGTATTAAATGGAGTAGCTACGATGGGGACGGCGCTAACGGATGAGCATTGCTCTATTTTGAAGCGGCATGCCGAAGAAGTATTGCTCTGTTTTGATGGTGATGATGCTGGACAAGCCGCAGTTTTCAAGTCTATTCCGATGCTTGAAGCTGTAGGACTCAAAGTAATGATTGCAATGCTACCTAAAGGGAAAGACCCCGATGATTATATAAGTGAAAACGGTCCGGACTCATTTCTTCGAGATGTTATTGATGAACCCGTGTCAGTTACAAAATTTAAGCTTATATATTCTAGGAAAAACCATATACTGCTAAAAGAAGAAGGCCGAAAAAACTATCTTTTGGAAGCGGTAGAAATTGTAGCAGAGCTTGATTCCTCTACTGAGCGTGAAGTTTATTTGAAGGATTTATCTCGTGAGTTTGACATTTCACTTGATTCCCTCAAGCAGGACTGCCATGGTATCCGTGCAGAACTGCTAAAAAAAAGACCGCAAAGGGATAATAACGACAATTCGTGGAATAATGGTAGGAATGAAAAGCGCCGTACGTCTGGAGCGCCCAAGCTTCTACCAGCTTATACGTACGCGGAGCGGAGATTACTGCATGTAATGATGCGGGATCACGACGTAGCTGAGGCTGTTCATCAGCGGATTGGCGATTCGTTTAATGTAGAGGATCATGTAGCGCTTGCTGCTTATTTATACGCCTATTATGCAGGTGGTTATGAACCGGATGCCGCTCGGTTTATTGAATCCTTGCAAGATGATCGTCTTGAAGAGACGGCGTCATCCATTTTAATGATGGACGGCGATTTCCCGTTTGACGAGACGGTAATGGATGCTTATATAGGAACGATCCAGAAGGTACCATTGCTTCGGGATATTGAACACAAGCGAGAAGAATTGGTGCGTGCTGAACGTGCTGGTGAAGCCTTAAAGGCTGCACAATTAGGACTTGAGATTATAACCCTAGAGAGACAGCTGAAAAGTTGACTTCATGAATGTTCTAGGGAGGAGGGAGTCGGAACATGGCGAACGATCAACATACTGAATTAGATGCCGAACAAAAGTTAGACCAGGTTAAAGATAGTTTAATTGAACACGGGAAAAAGAGATCCTCTTTAACGTACAAAGAAATTATTGAGAAGTTATCTCCTTTTGACCAAGATCCAGAACAGATTGATGAATTTTTCGAGCAACTTGATGATTTAGGTATTGAGGTGCTAAACGAAAATGAAGAAGAAAATCCACTTCGGGCTGCTTCTGGAGAAGAGCAAGAACGTGAAGGGGACGACTTCAACTTCGATGATGATCTGGCTTTGCCACCGGGGATTAAAATCAATGACCCTGTCAGAATGTACTTGAAAGAAATTGGACGTGTGCCACTTCTTTCGGCTGATGATGAGATTGAACTTGCTATCCGGATTGAAAATGGTGATGAGGAAGCAAAACGTAGACTAGCTGAGGCTAACCTTCGTCTAGTCGTAAGTATTGCGAAACGTTACGTAGGTAGAGGAATGTTGTTCCTAGATCTCATTCAAGAAGGTAACATGGGTCTAATTAAAGCAGTCGAAAAGTTCGATCACCAAAAGGGATTTAAATTCAGTACTTATGCAACTTGGTGGATCCGTCAAGCCATTACACGTGCGATTGCCGATCAGGCGCGTACGATTAGGATTCCTGTTCATATGGTTGAGACGATCAACAAACTAATCCGTGTTTCTCGTCAGTTGCTACAAGAACTTGGGCGCGAACCGACACCGGAAGAAATTGCAGTTGAGATGGAACTCAGCACAGAAAAAGTTCGTGAAATAATGAAGATTGCTCAAGAACCTGTATCATTAGAGACACCAATAGGTGAAGAAGATGATTCGCATCTAGGTGACTTTATTGAAGACCAAGAAGCGCTTGCGCCAGCTGATGCAGCTGCGTACGAACTTTTGAAAGAACAGCTGGAAGATGTACTCGATACATTGACTGAAAGAGAAGAAAACGTATTGCGTTTACGTTTCGGACTTGATGATGGTCGTACGAGAACATTGGAAGAAGTAGGTAAAGTATTCGGCGTTACTCGTGAGCGGATTAGACAGATTGAAGCTAAAGCACTTCGGAAATTGCGTCATCCGAGCCGCAGTAAACGATTGAAAGACTTTCTTGAATAATTAAATAGATATGACAACGACCTTTCTGCTCTTGCAGCGAGGTCTTTTTTCCAATCAGGGAATGAAACGATCTGAAAGGACACCGACGATATGAATCAGGAACGTAGGCAAATTATTGTTAGAGAGATTGATCATTGGCGTAGAAGCAAGTTGCTACCAGACCAATATTGTGATTTTCTGCTTAATTTATATGCAGATCCAGAAGAGCAAAGAGACCCAGGACCACCTTTACATACGGTTGGTAAAGCTATAGCTGCTGTGCAAAGAGCGACTGGTAAACAATGGTTGCTTACTTTTGGAACTTTTACCTTAATTTCCTTCGTTGTGCTTTATTTTAGCCGTTTTCATCCCGCATTGCAAATAGCAGTATTAGCGGCTGCTGTATTCGGTTTTTTATGGATCGGTAACCGGCTCCGAAGCCGTAGTGAAGCGGTTGGTCTTACGTTAACCGGGATAGGCATGTTGTTATTTTTAGGTGGCGGCTTACATATACAGGATCTGCATGAGCTTGATCATTGGGGATGGACAACAGGGCTTCTCGTCTTAAGTTCATTGTTTTGGATTATATATGGTATTATGACACGTATACCCGTTTTACATCTATGTGGCTGGTTAACAGGGTTACTTGTTTACGGTTGGCTGCTATCCAAGTTTACAAATACACCTAACTTTTATGAAATTCAATTGTATTGGCTCCCGCTTGCGATATTGTTTGGATGGAGCAGTTGGTTTGTACATCGTTGGACTAAGCCGGTGTCCGCTATTTTATTCGTTACTTGTGCGCTGGCATGGTTTATGCCGGAATTGTATACGTTAGTTATAGTGAAACAATCAATATGGTTGGAACTGCAGTTATTAATAAAAATCGCAATTGGTGGAGGACTTCTCTTCACGTTGCGGAAGCAATGGATGGTGTGGGTTGTATAATGATCAAATTATCAAAAAGACTGCAAAGGATTGCAGATTATATTACTATTAATAATCGGGTTGCAGATATTGGATCGGATCATGCTTTATTGCCGGTTTATTTATTGCAAAGCGGGAAATGCCCATCGGCAATAGCGGGTGAACTTAACTATGGCCCTATGCTAGCGGCTAAGAAGCAAGCGGCTGATGCTGGTTTAACAAATCGCCTGAACGTTCGTCAAGGTAACGGCTTGGCTGTTTTGGAAGCCGGAGAGGTGGATACAGTTACGATCGCAGGTATGGGTGGAAGTCTTATGAGTGAAATTCTTGAAGCGGGTTATATTGCTGGCAAGCTAGATGGTGTAAGTGAATTGGTACTTCAGCCTAATGTGGGCGAAGATGCCGTTCGTATTTGGCTTTTGAATAGAGGCTGGAAATTAAATGATGAAACCATTCTTGAAGAGGATGGTAAAATTTATGAAGTACTTCATGCAAGTAAATCTACTGATGCGGCTGAGCATAATGAGAAAATGTATGATGGTTCATTCCTGCAAATAGATTGGGACAAACCAACTTTAACATCGTATTTGATTCGTATGGGTCCTTATTTACTTCGAAATCCTCATCCTGCTCTGATTAAAAAGTGGAAGAATGAAATAAATAAAATTGAGTGGATATGCGATAAACTTAGCAGTTCAGATCTTCCAGAGTCAGCATTGAAACGGAAACAATTCCAAGCAGAAATGAAATCCATCCAGGAGGTGCTGAATTGTTTGCAAATGGACAAACAGTAATCCAATACATGGAGCAGCTTGCTCCGAAACACTATGCTGTAGAAAATGATCGAATTGGATTACAACTTGGAACTCTCAGCAAGCCTATTTCTAAAGTGATGATCGCATTGGACGTTACTGATGAGGTTGTTAATGAAGCTATTGCTGAAGGTGCAAATCTAATCATTGCGCATCATGCGATTATTTTTAGACCGTTAGCTAAGCTTGATACTTCAACTCCTGCCGGTAAGCTTTATGAAAAGCTAATTAAAAATGATATCGCAGTTTATATTTCACATACAAATTTAGATGTGGCTGATGGTGGCATCAACGATTGGTTAGCCGATCAAGCAGGTATTGAAGAAAAAGGCAGGTCATGTTTGGAAGAGGTTCATACGGATAAGCTTTATAAGCTAGTCGTGTTTGTTCCTGAAAGTCATCATGAAGTTGTCTTAGAGTCAATCTGGCGAACAGGTGCAGGTGAGATAGGCAACTACGATAGCTGTAGCTTTAACATCAAGGGGACAGGAACCTTTAAGCCGGGTGATGGAACAAAGCCTTTTATTGGTAAGCAAGGTGAGCTTGAAAAAGTAGACGAGGTTCGAATTGAAACAATTGTTCCGTATAGCTTACATCGCAAAACAGTAAATGCGATGCTTAAAGCACATCCGTATGAGGAAGTAGCTTACGATTTGTATCCTGTAGATCTTAAGGGTAGAACTTTTGGTTTAGGAAGAGCAGGAAAACTTAAACAATCCACTACACTTGGTGAACTTGCTGAATTATTAAAACAATCGTTTGATGTACCAATGCTACGTGTTGTAGGTCCACTCGATCGAGTTGTGCGTAAAGCTGCGGTATTAGGCGGCTCTGGTGCAAGATATGTAAGGCATGCCACATTTGCAGGTGCTGATGTCCTTATAACAGGAGATATTGATTATCATACGGCACATGATGCATTGGCTGCAGGCATTTCCATTATCGATGCTGGTCATAACATTGAAAAAGTAATGAAAGTTAAAGTTGCTGAATGGTTAACTGATAAGCTTGTAGAAGGGAAATATGACACTAACGTCGTTTTCTCTAAGTTAAACACAGAACCATTTACCTTTATCTAGTTAATAAGGTGCGATGTTGTAAAAAAACTAAAAATCTTATTACGAATCGGGGTTGAGCTTTCTGTTCAAACCTTGTATACTTAGTTTTCTACGGAAAGTTTGACAGACAATCGCTGGCAGCCTTGTTGCTGCGAGAGGAAAGTCCGGGCTCCACAGGGCAGGATGCTGGATAACGTCCAGTCAGCGCGAGTTGAAGGATAGTGCCACAGAAATGGACCGCCGATGGCCGCGCAAGCGGCACAGGCAAGGGTGGAACCGTGGTGTAAGAGACCACGAGGAATTTAGGTGACTACGTTCCTGGTAAACCCCATCTGGAGCAAGACCGAGAGGACGCAGCAGCCCCTAAGCTGCAGCTTTAGCCCGAGGCGCGTCCGGGTTGGTTGCTGGAGCCGTGCAGCAATGTACGGCCTAGATAGATGATTGTCGCTTTACAGTGGGAGGGTCGTTCCCGTTATGACCACTAGAAGTACAGAACCCGGCTTACGGCAAACTTTCCGCACGACCTAAATAACTAATCATTACACAAATAGAGGGCGCCTTTCATCAATAAGATGAAATGGCGCCCTTTGTGTTGTTAACTTAATTAACTTGATTATTTGGTTAGACGTGCGAGTTTACGTTTCACTTGCTGCGGAAATGTTTGCAACGCACCACTATAAGTCGATGCAGCATGAAGCGCCTTGTCCACATCTATTTCACCATAGCCGAAATAAATATCTTTACCACTTGCCCCAAGATCTCTGGCGGAGACACGCATAATTTCCATAACTTCTACATTTGTTAAATCGGGATTCACTGATCGAATCAATCCAGCCAGTGCAGCAACATGTGGGCTAGCCATAGATGTACCTGACAGCGCCGCATATTGGCTACCAGGATAAGTGCTTGCAATACTATCCCCAGGTGCTGCTACATCAATATAATTACCAAAGTTTGAAAAAGAAGCTTTTTCTTTCTTACTATTGGTTGCCGCTACTGCGAATACTTCTGGATAAGCAGCTGGAAAACCAGGACGTTCTGTATTATCGTTACCACTGGCAGCGATTAATACGACGTCTCGTTCATAAGCATATTTGATCGCGTCATGCAAGAAATCAGCTTGAGCATAGTTGCCTAAACTCATGTTAATGACTTTAGCGCCATGATCAACTGCCCATATGATGCCTTGTGCGACAGAGTAGGTAGAACCGGCTCCACTGCTGTCCAGTACCTTAACGGGCATAATTTTGTTATACCAAGAAACCCCTGCAACTCCTTCTCCGTTATTGACTGCTGCGCCAATAATACCAGCAACGTGAGTACCATGACCAACATCATCATTGGGAGCAGCATCCTTGCTCACGATATTCATACCTTTAACAAGTCGATCTTTCAAGTCTGGATGATTACTTTGTACTCCGGTATCTAAGACAGCGATTACTACTCCTTCGTCGCCTGTAGAAACAGTCCAGCCACTTTCAGCTTTAATAGAAGGTAAATTCCATTGATATTTAGAATAAAGCTCGTCGTTTGGAGTAACTTTATTTGCTTCATTATGATTTTCATTTGTAAGGTATAGATAG
This sequence comes from Paenibacillus sp. GSMTC-2017, assembly GCF_016019935.1. Taxonomy (GTDB): domain Bacteria; phylum Bacillota; class Bacilli; order Paenibacillales; family Paenibacillaceae; genus Pristimantibacillus. The sequence goes on along the minus strand of NZ_JAECMT010000002.1, from coordinate 521,911 downwards.
TGTGGTTCTACATATTCAGGATTCCAATTTTGCTTGAAATATTCCATCAATACTTTCGCTTCTAACGTTTTTGAGCGGAAAACATAGGTGTCGCCCATTTGTTGAACCGACTCCATATTTATGTCTTTTCGTATTCTATCCAAGTCTTGTTTATTAAGTTGTTTTCTTACATGTACAACAGCATCGCGATTATGATAATGACTTGCATTGCCGTTGTCCTCACCTGTACGAACGGTTGTATCAATTGTTGAGTTTGGTAAAACAGATTCAATTTTATAGTTACCTTCTGAAGGGTACGGAATTAATCGCAAATTTCTTTTTTGATGAAGCTCAACGGCCTTTAGTATGTCTTGTTTAATGACTCCGATGACACCTGTTCCCTTGGTTTGAATGCCAGGTTCACCAATGACAACATATCGACTTCCATCGGCACCTTCAAAGGATGGAGACTCGTATGAAGAGCCTTTAACTACCTTTGCTGATGCTTCTGTTACATACTTTTTAGCTACTTTCGATTTGGAAGCTGGTAGTTGTCCATGTTGAGCTTTTTGATTAGTTCCTACCCAGCTAACGTAACTTAGATGAGAATGTTCGTTCATTAAAGCTTGAATGACATCAGAAGCTTTTTTGGATGAATTTGCACTGCTTCGCATAATGTTACGGAAATCTTTTTTAGTTTCAGACGTAATTAGTAATGAGGTGTTATTCATATCGCTTTGTAGTGTGGCAAGCTTAAGTTTCTGTTCTTTGCTTGCTGAGTGAGATAAAGGTTGGAGTTGCTCCTTTTTTGGCGATGGTGTGAACATTAAAGCGACAGGTATTAGTAGTGCTGCTGCGGCAACAATGGCGCCAGCTGTTAACCATGATTTGCGCATTTGGCTTCTCCCCCAGTACGGAATGATTTATCGGACCTTCTTCTCTATAGATTCCGAATGATGGGATGAAATTATGCGGACAAATCAATAAACGCCAGTACCGTTTCTATGGAAAATGTGGTACGATATTGGTGTTTATAGTTTTTTGTTTGGAATTAGGAAAGGGGATTCATCACCATGCCATCTACTAATGTCAAAGCTCTAACTGAATCGACGAGAGAAAAGCTTAAAGGGGCTATTGCTCAGATTGAACCATTTTTGAATAATTTTGCATTACCCCAACTGACCGGAGAAGATGGAGGAGAAGGTGCGGAGCTCTTCTACAAAGGCTTGTTGTCTGATCTACGGCATTTGTTGGTATATTCTGAAGTTACCGGTGAAAAATTGGGTGTCCTACTTAGAAGACCTAATTTCGATATCGAACAGGGCGAGCGTGTATTATATGAAGTGTATCACCATTCAGTAAATGCCTTTTTCTATCCTAAAAATGAATGTTATTCTGAAGATGGCCGTTATGCTTACACTGGACAAGATGCTATACGTTTCAGATACAAACCGATTCGTGAAGCACGTAACGTCATTCTTGGAATATCGAAAATTTACGAAGAACTACGTGATGATCTTTCCTATTATGAAAGCGACTATATGACTGCACGTCGTATGCAAGGACAAAAATAAGGCAGAATGAATCACCTCCGCTCGAGGGACACTGAGTAGCGGAGGTGATTTTTTTATGCCACAAGGCGTATCTTGTAGTGTCGCTAATTGTACTTTTTGGAAAGAAGGCAACAACTGTGGTGCAAATGAAATAACTATCGACATCGATCAGCACTCATCCCATTCGTTTCATGAAGAATTTGCAGGTGATGAACTTGGTTTATTTCACCAAGATCAAGCTTTGCAATCTGCTGCCACTTGCTGCCACACCTTTAAACCGAAGGAGTGATGTCCGAATGAACGAGATTAATCATCGAAACGATGAACAAGTAAAACGCACTCACAAAAAGGATTACGAAAAAACGTTTCCAGCTACCAATAGCGGTTTTCCGAATCAGTTGGATAATGTTAACGAGGAAGTGGGAGCTGACTTTGCCCACGGACTACCAGTTCCATCACCAAATTCAGTTCGAGTAGATAACCGGTCTTATGATGTAGTTGAAGATGTCGATGTAAATACGAGTAGCAGTACTTTAGGTTATGTATCACTTATATTTGCTATCGCCTCATGGTTTATTTGGCCAGTATTAATGGGGGCTACCGCGGCTGTTCTTGGTTATTTGGCTTATCGTCAAGGATCACAAGGACTTGGTGGATGGGCGATAACAATTGGATTAATCGCTGTTGCACTTAACGTTATCATTGTACCGTTATACTATGCATTAACGTAAATCGTTGAATAAGTTCCTCCTCTAACAAGGGGAGGAACTTATTCATGTGATGCTTTCGATTACAATGGCTATTGTATATGATAGAATAGAATGCTAAGTATCGATAAGTAGACACTTCATTATTCAGGTGGGAGGAAAATGATGATTATTGAGTTATCGCATGTATCTTGGGAACGCGGAGACGATACGATTCTGAAAGACATTAATTGGTCGGTTAAAGAACATGAGCATTGGTGCTTATTAGGACTTAATGGTTCAGGCAAAACAACCTTACTAAATTTAATCAATGGATATATTTGGCCAACAGCTGGGCAAATTAATGTTCTTGGACATAAGTTTGGCGAATATGACTTACGTTTACTTCGTAAAAACATTGGGTGGGTAAGCACTTCTCTTCAGCAAAAGCTGCATGGAAGTGATAAGGCTCTAGAAATAGTTGTTAGTGGCAAACATGCAACGATTGGTATTTATGATCCTTATGATGATAATGATTGGAATAAAGCTGATGCTTTGATGAACAGATTAGGTTGTAGTCACCTGAAACAGCGTACATACGATACACTCTCGCAAGGGGAGCGTCAACGAGTATTAATAGCACGAGCATTGATGAATGATCCTAAATTGCTCATATTGGATGAACCGTGTACAGGGTTAGATATTTTTGCTAGAGAACAATTACTACATATGATTTCATCAATTGTGAATACTGAAAATGCACCTACATTAGTATATGTCACTCATCACATAGAAGAAATTTTGCCTTGTTTCACACAAACTTTACTTGTTAAGCAAGGTGCGATTTACGCAGCAGACCAGACAGAACATGTATTAGCATCAGAACGAATGAGTGATTTTTTTGATGTGCAGGTAAATATTGAAAAAAGAAAAGATAGATATTGGCTTTCGGTCATAGGTGAAGAATGGAGATTATAATTGAAAATCCTTCTAAACCTAAGAAACTATTATTTTGGTTTCGCAGTCGATATGATGTAAGACATTGTTATGAGGGTAATACGACAAGAGTTGCGGCTGGTGCTGCTGCATTTTTCAGTATGTTAGCAATGGCAGTAGCAGTTATAGGAATGCCAACAGGTCTCGGGACAGTGTTGGACATGATTATTTTTCTTGTTGCTAATGGAGCTTTGCTGAGTATTGTGACATTTATCTTTACTTATATCTTTTCGTTACTATATTTACCTCTTCCTCGCAGATTATTGGCGGTATGGTTTTATAATAGTGTTCAATCCTTTATTATTTTGCACATTACTGAGCTTGGAGTTTGGATGTCTCTAGGCTTGAGCTTACTATACGCAAATATTGCAGTTATAGCATCTATTGGTGTTGCCGCGCTAATGCAGATGAAATTGAAATGGCTATTCAAAGTTAGTATTGCTAGTGCAGCAGCAATTATGATTGTTACTCTTGCAATTATTTCTGATTGGCCAACACCTGCTCCACATCCGATACGATCTGGTACTGTGGCGAAATTGTCATCATCAATTGTAAAAGGGATGGCTGCTGACCCTTCATTGCAGGGTGAATACAACGTAAAAACGTTTAGTTATGGAAGCGGATTAGATAAACATCGAACTATTTTTGGTAATGATACGGATGTTATCTCTTCTTCTGTGGATGCTACTGAATATATTACGGATTGGTCTAGACTCAAAACATTGTTTTGGAGATTTGATGAACATGATCTGCCTATAAATGGACGTGTTTGGGTACCGGAAGGAAAAGGACCTTTTCCTTTGGTATTAATTGCTCATGGGAATCATCTTATGGAATATTTCTCCGATGATGGATACGAATATTTGGGACAGTTACTTGCGAGTAGAGGGATGATCGCTGTATCTGTAGATGCTAACTTCATGAACTTCTCTGTATGGTCTAAAATACCGAATGACGATATGAAAATGAGAGCATGGTTACTACTTAAACATCTACAACACATTCAAGGAATGGATAGTGGACACATTGCAAATAATCCATTACAGGGAGCAGTCGATTGGTCTAACATAGCATTGGTCGGGCATTCAAGAGGTGGACAGGCAGTCGCAATGGCAGCGGACAAAAAGAAATGGTTTGCTGATGATAACTCACTTGCAAGTTTAGATAACGTAACGATTCAATCTGTTGTAGCCATTGCCCCAACAGACAAAAGAGTGGACGAAAAGTCTGCGAATTTAGAAAATGTCAATTATTTAACGTTACAGGGTGCAAGGGATGCAGATGTTAACGTTTTTTATGGAGATCGGCAATATAATAGAGTGACTTTTGATGAACGGTCGGAGAGGTTTAAAGCATCCATTTACATAGGAGATGCCAATCACAGTCAATTTAATGAGGATTGGGGGAGCAATGATGAGCGGCTTCCAGGTGGATTATTTTTGAACAAAGAAGGAATGCTTACACCAAAGAATCAACGTCAAATCGCAAAAGTTTACATTTCTGCATTTCTAGAGGCTACTCTTCATCAGAAATCGGAATACAAAGCGTTATTCCAAGATTACCGTAGCGGAGAAGAATTTCTACCGCATACAACGTATATGGGTCGATACGAAGGGGCCGACTTTGTTGCAATTGAACGTTTTGAAAGGATAAATACAAATATTCTTTCTACTTCGGCATCAAATATGGTCAAGAAAGAAAAAGAACCATTAAAAGATCGAGATAATAATAGTAAAGGAACCGACGGGTTGGTATTACAATGGGATAAGGCCCCGGCATCGTTTGAGATGAATCTATCCAATGGATTATCAAACCGATTAGGGGATGTAAGTAATGGTAGTATTGTATTTTCAATGGCGAATATGGAATGGCATCTTTTGCGTACTTATAATGAAGAAAAAAAATTAAAAGATACTGAAAATGTGGTAAATGAACAAGGGAAGTTAACTACGCTGCCATCTTTACCTGAGGTTGAGGTAGTAATTAATACGAACTCAGGTAAAGAAATTAGTATAGTGCTTAATGAATTTATGCCTGTGCAGTCGCCTATATACAGTTCATTTATATCTATGGGATTTTTGGAGCATCACATAAAAGAAAACAAATATAACGAAGCGGCAGAAGCAACGATGCACACCTATATTATTCCCATCGAAAAATTTAAAGGTGTTAATACGACAAATAAAACAGATGCAATCGGAACCAATGATCTTATGGAGATTAAGTCAATTAAGTTTCGTTTTAATAGTAATCAAGGTAAAGTCATGATCGACGATATCGGTTATTTATCAAAAGGGGGTACCTATGTCGAGTACAACAACTGAATGGCAGGAAGAGCAGTTACGTGTTGTTGAATTAAACAAAGTAATTACGAAGAGAATTTCATTTTTACAAGATCAAATGAGTGGGTCGAGAAGTGAGATCGTCGATGTTCGTAAAAATTTCTGGGACGACGTGACAGTCAACTTCGAAGATGCCGCTGAGGAAGCAGAAACATTTGCCAGTATGAAGCAGCAAGCGGAGATATTGTCTGAGCGGGAAAGAAGCTTTAGGCATATGGAACAGCAGCTGGCTACATTGCTCAGATTACAGCAGTCTCCTTATTTCGGCAGAATCGACATTAAAGAAGATGGTAGTCCAAAAAGCGATTGTGAATCGATTTACCTCGGAATTGGTTCCATGCTGGATGATTCTGGCGAAAACTATCTTATTTATGATTGGAGAGCACCCGTTTCAAGTCTGTATTATGATTATGGTCCTGGTCCAGTGAAATATGAGACGCCTGGCGGCGAAGTTCGCGGAGAAATGACACTTAAGCGTCAATATATCATTCGTGAGGCCCAAATTAAAAGTATGTTTGATACGGGAGTCACGATTGGTGATGAACTGCTGCAAGAAGTACTTGGCAGACAATCCGACGCTCAGATGAAAAGTATCGTAGCTACGATCCAACAGGAGCAAAATCGGATTATACGTAATGAAAAAGCTAAACTTTTAATTGTTCAAGGAGCAGCAGGCAGTGGGAAAACATCGGCTGCACTTCAACGGGTTGCTTATTTACTTTATCGCTATCGCGGTTTGCTTCAAGCGAATCAAATCGTATTATTTTCGCCAAACCCGATGTTCAATAGCTACGTGTCTACCGTTCTTCCGGAACTAGGTGAACAAAATATGGCGCAAACGACGTATCAGCAATATTTGGAACACAGACTAATTAGAGACTTTGCGCTAGAAGATCCATTTACACAAATGGAATATACGCTTACATCACATGATGAAGCAAATTATAAAGCAAGAATGGACGGCATTTCCTACAAATCAGAAGTTGCATTTATGGAGCTTATGGACGCGTATACTGTGGCACTTGGTCACTCAGGTTTGCTTTTCTCTTCAATCATTTTCCGAGGTCGGGCAATTATTAAGAAGGACTTGATTGCCGAACAGTTTTATCAAATGGATTCAAAAGTGTCTATCCCGAATCGATTGAATGAGTTAACTAAGTGGCTGCTTAAAGAGCTCACTCGTTTAAGTAAACTTGAACGGGAGAAAAAATGGGTAGATGATGAGATAGAATTGATGGATCAGGATGCATATGTGCATGCTTTCCAAGAGCTCAGAAAGAAAAATAAATTTACAGAATCATCGTTTGATGATTACCGTGCGGAAAGAGATTTCCTTGCCGTTGAAATCGTTCAAGAAAAGTTCAAAACGATACGGAAAAGAGTGAAACAAGGTAAGTTTTTGAATGTACCTGCTATATATAAAGCGTTGTTCCAAGGTAAGGGACAGGTTCAATCATTAGTTAAACAGTCAACAAATTTGGCGATTGAACTTCCTACAAACTGGGGAGCTATTAGCGATGTGACGTTGTCTAGCTTGGAAGCGGGAATAATGCCTTATGAGGATGCAACTCCATATTTGTATTTAAAGGAGAAGCTTGAAGGTTTCCAGACGAATACTACAGTTAAACATCTTTTCATTGATGAAGCACAAGATTATTCAGCCTTCCAATATCATTATTTGAAAAAAATATTTCCGAATTGCAAAATGACCGTATTAGGCGATTATAATCAATCTATCTTTACACATTCAGGTTCTGGAAACATATTCCATGCGTTATCACAACTATACGATACGAGTGAAACAGAAAAGATAGTGCTGAGTCGCAGTTATCGTTCGACGCGTCAAATTGTACAATTTACGAGTAAGATGATTCAAGGTGGGGATCAGATCCAATCATTTAATCGAGATGGCGCTGAACCAGCTATAACTAAGTTCGACCATGAAGCAGGTCTTATTAATAAAGTCGGCGAACAAATGAATGAATGGATCACTTCGGGTTATGAATCTGTCGCACTGATTTGCAAAACAGCCGAGGAAGCAAAAAAAATAAGCCTGCAGTTACAGGCAATTTGCCCGGAAATGAGACTTATTGAACAGGAGACGGTAACGTTCCAGAAAGGAATTGTCGTCATACCGTCGTATTTGGCGAAAGGTGTGGAGTTTGATGCAGTTATTATTTGCAATGCGTCAAGCGAAGTATATTCACTAGAAAGCGAACGGAAGTTATTCTATACCGCCTGTACTCGTGCTATGCATGAACTGCATCTATATTATACAGGCGAGTTGACGCCATTCTTGGAATAAATCAACGTACAATTATTTATTTGCGAATAACTGTCCATATTTCATGAACATCAACTTGAAGCTCCGATGCGATCAGCTCTGCTGTTAGCCTTTGGGGCTTCTCGATTTTTCCATTACGAAGTTTAGAAATCGTTTGTTGTGATATTCCTGTTGCTGCTGATAATTGACCGGTTGACATATCCCGTTTAGCCATCCATATTTTAAGCTTCATTGCTGAATCAATCTCATTATCGGTTGGGCGGAAATCCCAAATAACGAATGCAAATTGTTTGCATTCGCAAAAACCATTTAATATAGGAATAAAAGTTAGCTCAAACTCGAGCTGCACGCCACCAAGTTTACTTGTTTGTAATGTCATATGTTGCTCTTGGTTAACGTGTGCTGCAGCTTCCATCGTATCTAACATTTTTTGTCGTTCATGATCGGCGATATACTGCAGTAAGTGCTCATCATTTGTCGATTGATCAGGATCTACCAGAAAAGAAGCTAACAGATCTCTAAAAAATCGAATCTGAAGATGTTTGTCGACAATACCGCTAATTAGAACTTTACCTTTTTCTTGCTGTTCGTTAATCCAAAGTTGAGCAGATAGGTCCTCGAATATAATAAATGCTCTTTTAATGTTGTTATTTTCGGCTTTGGGCAATGGTAATTGTTCGATTCGAACAGTTATTGAGTCACAATTTCTTGTTTGGATGATTTCATTACGGATTATTCGTTTTGATAAGTCAATATGGTAACTCTCTTTAAGTGTTGAACTTTTTAACTGTTTAATTGCATCAAGTGTTTTGCCTACTAGTTCTAAGTAAGCTTCATTTGCATCTTCTATTTTCACAAGGCCGTCTTGTTCTGAGAGAATGAGCATTGGTTGATTAAGTAATTGAAAAACATGATGATGTACGGACAAATTAATCCACCTCTTACTTCTGACTCAAAACACACATAATTAATAGAATTAAAGTATAAAATATTAAACTAACCTGTACAACAAACAATTAATGGCTTCTTTATTGTTCCATATGCCGTTTGTTTAATATTTTAAACTTCATAGCTATAAACGGGCTTATACGTAGCATTAAGGGTATATGTTTGATTTTGCCCGTTCTAACGAGCGTATAGCGAACTTTATTACTAAGCGCTTTCACTATAAGATTAATCCGTGCCACTCCAAGGCAATAATGTCATTAGAATTTTAACATCAGGAGGGACTTTAAGTGAATAACTGTAGCATTGAAGGGTGTATAAAACCTGTCAAAGCCAAATGTTTATGTGCAATGCATCATCAGAGGAAGCTACGCCATGGTGATCCTTCCATCGTTAGACCAAGACGTGTTAAGAAAACTGTCAAATGTAGCTGGGTTAAATGTGAAGAGCGAGCTATGACAAAAGGATACTGTTCTAAACATTATTATATTAATCGCGTAATGAGTTTAGTAAAATAAGTGCCAACATAAAAATCACGTCGAAACGTGAGGTTTTATGACACACACCTACTATGTCGAGTTATGTTCTATGAAAATAGACTGTTTTTTTTCACAGAAGTATGTATAATAAGCGTAATTACTTTTTTGGGAGGTGAAGCTGCGGTTGATTGAGACATCGCTGTATGGATTATCAGAGCAAGATCTCTACTTATTCAATCAAGGCTCCTCTTATCATAGCTATCGATTTATGGGGGCGCATCCTATCGTTTGGGAAGGCATCGATGGTGTAAGATTTACAGTTTGGGCGCCAAATGCGTCTGAAGCGCGGGTCATTGGTGACTTCAATAACTGGAATGGAAAGTTGCACGTTATGGTTCGGCAAGGAACAACTGGCATCTTCACGCTATTTGTTCCTGAACTATCAGAAGGTGAATTGTACAAGTATGAATTAATTACTAGAGATGGTATTCCAATTCGAAAGAGTGATCCGTATGCTTTTTTAGCCGAACGTAGGCCAGGGACAGCATCTGTTGTTACTAATTTGACGGGATATCATTGGGGAGATGAAGAATGGCAATCCGTAAAAAAAATACGAAAGCCATATTCAAATCCACTTTTGATTTATGAAGTACATATTGGTTCATGGAAGATCAAGGGAAAAGAGATTTTTTATACGTACGAGGAAATGGCCGATGATATCATTCCTTATTTGTGTGATATGGGGTACACCCATATTGAATTAATGCCCATTATGGAGCATCCACTAGACCAATCATGGGGTTACCAAATTACAGGTTTTTATAGCGCAACGAGTCGATATGGGAATCCTAATGGACTGATGAGATTTATTGATAGCTGTCATCAGAATGATATCGGTATCATATTGGATTGGGTACCGGGACATTTCTGTAAAGATAATCACGGTTTACGATTATTTGATGGGACACCGATTTTTGAAGGTGCTGATTCCAATCGGGCAGAGCTTCCACAATGGGGGACACTTGCTTTCGATTTTTCCAAAAGAGAAGTGCTTAGCTTCCTCATATCAAACGCAATTTTTTGGATGGACATCTACCACATTGATGGACTACGAGTAGACGCTGTCGCCAATATGCTTAACTTGCATATGGATAAACCACACCACATGTACACCTACAATGAATTTGGCGGAAGAGACAACTTAGACGCTCTACGCTTCCTCAAGAGATTAAACGAGACTGTATTTCACTACTACCCCGACACCTTAATGCTAGCAGAGGATTCATCTGCGTGGCCTGCCGTTACTTCGCCGACTTACAAGGGAGGCCTTGGCTTCAATTTCAAATGGAATATGGGTTGGATGAACGACATGCTTCGTTATATGGAGCTAGACCCTTTTGATAGACCTGGGCATCACCATCTGATCACATTTTCGCTTTGTTATGCATTTTCGGAAAATTATGTTCTCCCACTATCACATGACGAAGTCGTTCATGGCAAAAAATCATTATTGAATAAAATGCCAGGCTCCTACGAAGAAAAATTTCAGCAATTAAAACTATTTTATGGTTATTGGATGACGCATCCAGGTAAGAAGCTTCTGTTTATGGGAGGCGAATGGGGGCAGTTCGATGAGTGGAAAGATGGTGACATGCTCGATTGGATGGTATTGCAATATGACTCCCACAATTTGATGCAACAATATGTCAAAACACTCAACCAAACCTATCGTCAATTGCCATCCTTATGGGAAAGAGATAGTGATCATGAAAGTTTTAGTTGGATAGATGTTCATAATTATGAGCAATCCGTCATATCCTTTATTCGTTGTGGCTTTTCTAGCCTTTCCATCATCGTTGCCAACTTCTCCAGAAATGACTACCACGATTATCGAATCGGTGTTCCTGAGCCAGGCAATTACTACTCAATTATTCATAGCAATGACATTCTATTTGGCGGAGGGGTAACACAAGCGAAGGACTGCTACGTAAGCGAAAATATAATGTGGCATGGTCGCGAGCAAAGTATTTCCATTCATTTACCCCCACTCACATTTCTGCTGCTTTCTCCACACATGGGGGACACAATTTAAGAAGGAGTTGGTGTCCATGGGCCGAAAAGAAATGATCGCTATGCTGCTTGCAGGAGGCGAAGGAAAGAGACTAGGTGTGCTCACAAAAGATCTAGCTAAACCTGCCGTATATTTCGGAGGGAAGTATCGCATTATCGATTTCACTCTTAGCAATTGTGCCCATTCAGGCATTGATACCGTTGGCGTTCTCACGCAATACCAACCTTTGGAACTTAATCGATATTTAGGTATTGGGAGTCCTTGGGGACTCGATCGACGTGATGGTGGCATGACTATTTTGCCGCCTTATGTTAAGCAAAGAGGTGGAGTTTGGTACAAAGGGACAGCAAATGCGATCTATCAGAATATGGCTTTTATCGAGCGTTATAATCCAGAATACGTGCTTGTTATATCGGGTGACCATATTTATAAAATGGACTATGATCTGATGCTGCAGCATCATAAGAGCTGCGAGGCGGATGTCACGATAGCAGGGATACAAGTAGATTGGAAAGAAGCTAGCCGCTTTGGTGTTATGCATGTAGATGATGAAGATCGAATCCGAGCCTTTGAAGAAAAGCCAAAAAATCCGACAAGTAACATTGCTTCTATGGGTGTTTATATTTTTTCGTGGAAAGCACTTCAGAAATATTTAATTTACGATGAGTCCAATCGATTATCAAGCAATGACTTTGGTAAAGATGTCATCCCAGCGATGTTGCGTGATGGATTACGTCTACATACATATGCGTTTAAAGGTTATTGGAAAGATGTTGGAACGATAGAATCGCTGTGGGAGGCTAATATGGATTTGATAGCGGATGAACCTTCGCTTGATCTATATGATCCAGAGTGGCGAATTTTCTCTGTTAGTCCAAATCGTCCGGCGCAGTTTGCATCATCTACAGCAGAGGTTACCTCTTCTTTTGTGACGGAAGGTTGTATTTTGGAAGGGGCCGTCGATCGTTCTGTATTATTTTATGGTGTTCATGCGGAGCGGGGTAGCACCGTTACTGAGTCTGTAATAATGCCTAATGTTCGTATTGGAGCTGGCGCACATATTCATAGAGCAATTATCGGAGAAGGTGCTGTTGTGCAGGCCGGTGTAACGATTGGTGATCCTAATGATGACGCTATTACTGTAGTGGCAGTGGAGCAATACGTATCGGTTGAACACCAACTGCTGGAGGTAGAGCAATCATGAAACATAAAGTATTAGGCGTTATTAATCTTATTCATGAGACGGATGAGTTGGAAAGATTAACACAAGGACGTTGTCTGGCAACTGTGCCGTTTGGTGCAAGATATAGACTAATCGATTTTGTTCTTTCTAGTATGGTGAATTCAGGTATTAGTAATGTTGCTGTATTTGCTCATACGAAGTATCGTTCTTTAATGGATCATCTAGGTTCAGGAAAGCATTGGGATTTACAGCATCGTCAGAGCGGATTGTTTATTCTGCCGCCAGCTACGGATGATATCCAAGAGATTAGCAGAGGTGATCTCTATCACTTCTACCAACATAGAGATTATTTCAAACGATCTTCTGCTGAATTTGTTGTTATTACTAGAAGCCATATGGTTTGTAACATTGATTTCGAAGATGTGATTGGCTTTCATATAGAGAAAGGCGCGGATATAACTGTTGTCTGCAAGCAACAAAACGATCCATTTTCCGGAAAAGCTCGCAAGGTGAAGATGGGGGATGACGGACGTATTAAAGCTATTCAGGACCATTATGGCCGAATGATTAGCGATACTACCTCAATGGAGATGTATGTGATGCGTAAGGAGCTGTTAATGGAGCTTGTTGAAACTTCGCTTGCACAAGGACATGATCATTTTGTCAAACATGCTATTTTCTCAAGGCTTGATCAGCTGAACGTATATGGCTATCAATATGAAGGTTATTTAGGCGTTGTTAATACGCTTGCAAGTTATTATGAACATAATATGAATCTATTAAAACCGAATGTTTGGCGCGAGCTGTTCTTTCAGCCCGGACCTATTTATACAAAAGTAAAGGATGCACCACCAACTCGATATTCTTCGGAATCAAAGGTGAAAAATTCGCTAATTGGTAACGGATGCCGCATCGAAGGAACGGTCATTAATAGCATTTTGTTTAGAGGTGTACAGGTTGAAAAAGGGGCTGTCGTGAAAGATAGTATCATTATGCAAAACGGACAAATCGGCTTAAATAGCCACATACATTACAGTATTTTGGATAAAGATGTTCGAGTCGAAGAAGCACGTGATATCCGAGGTGTTGGTAGTTCTCCTTTTCTAGCTGGAAAAAGAAAATTAATATAAGTGCTGAAGCGGTCGCTTAGGCCGCTTCACCTTCTTGAGGGGGTAAAGAAGAAAATGAACATATTGTTCGCAACTTCAGAGGCAGTGCCTCTAGCGAAAACAGGTGGTCTGGCGGACGTTGCAGGAGCATTGCCAAAAGCATTAAACAAACGTGGCGTTGACGTTAGAGTCGTATTACCTAAGTATGAGGATATAGCCGAACAGTACTTAGCGTATTTTGAAACGATAGCTGAATTTCAAGTGTCATTTGGTTGGCGCAATCAATATTGTGGACTTCAAAGAGGGACGATCGATGGTGTTACTTATTACTTAATTGATAATGAATTGTATTTTAAACGTAGAGGTTTGTATGGTTATGGTGATGATGCAGAGCGTTTTGTTTTCTTCTCATTTGCCGTGATGGAAGCAGTACGTTATATGGATTTTCATCCTAACATTGTTCATTGCAACGATTGGCAAACGGGACTAATACCATTTCTACTCAGAACAAGATATGCATTCGATCCTGCATGGGCTTATACGAAGTCCGTTTTTACGATCCATAACTTAAAGTATCAGGGCATATTCGGCATTGATTTACTGAAAGAACTAACAGGTGCTGGAGATGATCTATTCGTCGCGGAATCTCTTGAATTTTATGGAGCTGCAAGTTGTATGAAAGGTGGGCTTGTGTACGCGGACAAGCTAACTACAGTAAGTGAATCGTATGCACAAGAAATTCAAACGCCTTATTACGGTGAGAATCTTGACTCACTGTTGCGATATCGTGCGGGTGATTTAGTCGGTATTGTGAATGGAATTGATGAAGACTTATATGATCCAATGAATGATATGGCGCTGCATACACCTTACCGTAACTCTATTTCTCGTAAACGTAAAAATAAAGTTGATTTACAAGCGGAACTTGGATTACCACAATCTTCGTCCATTCCGTTAATTGGAATCGTTTCTAGACTTGTTGAACAGAAGGGCTTTGATCTAATCGCAGCAACGATTGATGAAGTTTTGGAAGAAGATGTGCAACTTGTCGTACTCGGAGCGGGGGAAACGCATTATGAACAACTATTTGCAGATGTAGCAAGACGTCATCCAGAAAAGGCTGTCGTTTGGCATGGCTATAGTGAGCGAATGGCGCGTAGAGTATACGCTGGTTCAGACATTTTTGCTATGCCGTCCAAGTTCGAGCCTTGTGGTTTAAGTCAACTACTTGCGCTTCGATATCGTTCAGTTCCGATTGTTCGTGAGACGGGAGGGCTAAAGGATACCGTTCAGGCATATAACGAATATACCGGGGAAGGCAATGGTTTTAGCTTTTCTAATTATAATGCACATGACTATTTGTACACCGTGAAACGAGCGCTGGCATGTTATAACGATGAAGAAACATGGAAAAAAATCGTGGAAAATGGTTCCCGTGGAGATTATAGCTGGGATGTGTCAGCCAAAGCTTATTTGAACATGTACGCACAACTGCTCGCTCACCGAAAGGAGAACGAAAGATGGCCCGTCATCTCGTAATCGGCAACGGAAAGATGCTGCTTAATCTAGACCAACATTGTTATATTAGGGATATCTATTATCCGTACGTTGGTCAATTGAATCATGTAGGTGGACATTATTGCCGATTTGGTATTTGGGTGGATGGGGTGTTCTCGTGGCTCGATGAACCGGAATGGAGCTTTGAGCTTGATTATATCGAGGATTCATTAGTAACGAATATCGTTGCTAAACACCATCGTTTTGGCATTGAATTGTATATTAACGATGGCATCCATCAGCGCGAATGTATTTACATCAAACGTGTCGTTGTAAGAAATCGAAGAGATCAATCACGAAATGTTCGGTTGTTTTTTCATCAGGATCTTATGATTGACGGCTCCGAAGTAGGTGACACGGCTGTTTATTATCCCGAAAATCATAGTTTGTATCATTACAAACGTTCTAACTATTTTATGTTCAACGGGTTTTCCGATGAAGGTGGCATAATGCAGTATTCCACAGGCATTAAGAGGTTCCAATCAGCAGAAGGAACATGGCGGGATGCTGAAGATGGTGTCTTAATGGGTAATACGATTGCTCAAGGTTCTGTAGACAGTACAATAAGCTTCCAAACACATGTAGAACCTCATTCCGAAAAAACGATCTATTATTGGATGTCTATCGGTCGCAATCTTGAGGAAGTCAAGGAGCTTGATCGATATGTTCATGATAATCATCCGGAGAAGTTGCTTAGTCGGATGGTTGTATATTGGAATCATTGGCTTCGTCGATCCGAAAATGATTTAGGAGATCTACCTCTATCTGTAGTAAAACAATTTAAGCAAAGTTTACTGCTTGTTCGAACTCAAGTTGATGAGCGTGGAGCGATATTGGCAGCTAACGATACTGATATTTTGCAATATAACCGAGATCATTATAGTTACATGTGGCCGCGAGATGGAGCGCTCATTGCTGATGCTATGTCGATGGCCGGATATCAAAGTGTAATTGCACCGTTTTTTCATTTCTGTGCAAATGCGTTGTCACCGGATGGTTATTTGTATCACAAATACAATCCAGACGGTACAGTAGGCTCCAGCTGGCATCCATATATTGTGCAGGGTAGTAGAAGACTTCCTATTCAGGAGGATGAGACTGCACTCGTTCTGTTTGCCTTGTGGAGAGATTATCTGCGGCATGGTGTCATCGAACTACCACAATCCCTATATAGTAATCTAATTCGTAAAGGAGCTTCTTTCTTAAGCGAATATATGGAGCCAGCGCTTTCGTTACCAAAGCCAAGCTACGATTTGTGGGAAGAACGTTACGGCATTTGGACCTATACGGCGGCATCCGTCTATGGCGGGTTAATGGCAGCAGCCTTTTTTACAGATTTATTCGGTGATTATGAACGTAGCGATCGATATAAAAGTGCAGCACAAAGTATTAAACAAGGTATTATCACTCATCTGTGGGATGAGGAGACTGGGCGGTTTGCCCGTGGTCTAATCCAAAAGGAAAATCGTTGGGTGAAAGATTTGACACTAGAGAGCAGTGTGTTTGGAGTGTTTGAGTTTGGTGTTCTCCCAGTGGATGATGATCGAGTAATTCGGACGATGAGAGCTATCAAAGAGGGGCTCCGTATCAAAACAGATGTTGGTGGGATCGCAAGATATACTAACGATTATTACTTCCAACAATCGGGCGATATCGATAAAGTGCCTGGTAATCCGTGGATTATTTGTACGTTATGGGTTGCTAACTTTGAAATTGATTCTGCCCAGTCTATCCAAGATCTTGAGGAACCTCGAAGAACATTACAGTGGGTTACTAATCATGCCTTACAAAGCGGCTTATTGCCAGAACAGTTAAATCCGTTTGACGGATCTCCTCTATCAGTAGCGCCTCTTACGTGGTCACATGCTACGGTAGTGCAAACAGTATGTAGGTATGTTGCAAAATATAAAGAGCTTAACGTTAAAGGATAAAAATGAAGAAGCTGTCCCATAAGCAATAAGTACACTAAAGAGACAGCTCGATTCAGACAAAAGTGGTATACATTTTAAAAAGAAGCGGTACAGGGTACTATTCCTGTACTGCTATTTTGGTTTAAAGCTACCTGCTTAAGCAGATTAGAGGCAAGTGGAAGCAACCCAACTTCTCGGCTTTCTTTTGGTAAGTTTTCATGAAGGAAACGTTGAAATGTTCGATTGTTCTCCATTTGCTCGAATGTACTACCGGGTTCGATTATCCATCTGACTAGAGCGTGTTCCTTTCTTTGCTGTGAAGTTTTTCTCGTATGTTCGGGTTTGTAACGTAAGTACTTTGGGTTAACCCGAGAAAGTCGGGTTAGGCACCCCGAGGAGTGCGAGAAGTGTAGGTTAACCCGAGAAAATCGGGTTAGCCGCCCCGAAGAGTGCGAGAAGTGTAGGTTATCCTGAGAAAATCAGGTTAGCCGCTGTTTATGAAGCAGCGCCAAATTTTTTATGTGGGTGGATGATCGAGAGGGAATTGCCTTATATGTTTAATTCTAGAGTCTTCAATAACACGTTTACTGTTCCCGATATGAAGGCTGGAAGACGCACCTATAGCGATTACTCGAATACATCCAACAAGAATGGCTGGTGAGCGGTTAGTACGATTAACATAAATAGCATCTCCTGCATCGTATACGGGATCAATCAACTCTGGTCGAGGTCGATTAAATATACGATAGGATTCAAAATAAACATTGCCCGAAGTAGTATGATCTGTTGCACGCTGGATCGCTAACGCTTGAAGTTTGCCGTTCGTTTCACCACGATCACCAAATTGAATCGTTGTGGAGGAAGATGCATTTATAATACTTACAATTCCAACTTCTGATGTTCGAATAGGATAAGTGGTTTCATTGTAATATTGGCTAGTATTATTCACCATTGACGTTAGATTCACCTATTGCATCTCGCCCATCTGCTGGTGCTGGCAACGGAGCTAAAGGACCAACGATAACAGATTCCGGAGGTGTGTCGAACATCGAATAAAGTGCTACGTGATCGGTATCACCTACTTGAAGCATAGATGCACTTGAAACACCTAATATTTCAATCTCACCAACAGTCAAACAATGATTAATAACAGTAAAATTGACCATTAAGCATTTCCTCCTGACATTAAGTTTCCTGCTTTTAACTGACGCATATAAGCGCTAATTGCAGTTTCTGCGTCCTGCTTCGTTTTTCCATACACTCTGTCGATAAGGAGATTCGGATACAAGTCGAATGATTCCTTGTCGTCTTTCTGCACTCGTTGTAAATAATAATGAATGCGTGTTGGCATTTGCTTTCGAACGTCCTCGATAATAATTCGACGATGATGAGGATCTAAAGGCAAACTTAGCTCATCTTCATGGCCTATAAGTATTAGTGGTGCATCGTTATCTAGAAACGTATTTAGTTTTCTAAAAATATCATTGTAGGGTCCCTCCGGAGGTGTTAAGGAGGAAGCTGCTGATGGAAATTGAAGTTGATTTCCGACTGATAATTGCTCAATATTGTCTGGGAAGGTTGCTTCGCCGTTAGCTCCTCCGTTACTTCCTCCACTGCTACTTCCCATACCAGGTGCTGTCATCCCAATATTGAGTGTACCATCAAGTTTTTCTACCTTAAGCTGATCAAAGCTGTACGCAATACTTTCGATGTTGTAGGTTGGTCTCTCTTCCACTTTTTTGAGCTGAGCACATAAATCCGCAACCGTACATCTGAGCTGCTCAAGTTGCTCTTGTTGTTCCTTAAGTCTTTTCTCAACTGAATAGGACCAGGTCTGCCAAGGAGAAAGTTGATTGTTATCTTTCACCGTATAATTCCTCCTCCAAATGTGCTGGTGTAATTACACTTGAGCTGGGCTCGGAAGCGGGACAAATGATAACGGGTTTTCTTCGCCAAGTTGTGGTGCTGGTCCGGTAAAACCGCCGCTATTATAAAGTTGTGACAAAGATCGAATAGCACCTGCACTGCCGACTTGCAAGACAGAACTGTTCGATACACTGTCAACTCGCAACTGATGAATCGTAATTTGTTGATGGATGGTCCAGCTCATATTGCACTCACCCCATTACCTATTTCATTATTTGTATTATCTTGAAGATCAGGGTCAATGGAGTTAGTCGCACTTACCGCAGTATTTGAATTCGTTAAGCTTCCGGTTAAGAATGAACCTGAGCCTGCGTAAGCTTTCGAGTTGCTTGAAGGTGACACTTGGACGGTGTCGCCGAATTGGACGATTGAGGCTGATCCGACGCTTACAATTTTGACAAAACCGATTACAGCTGGCATGTGCTTCACTCCCGTCATCTTCTCGGTATTTGATAGTGTATGCGGCATTCGCCTATAGGTTACCGATGTTGAAGTATCCTAAGAGTAGGCATTCGCATATGGTAATAGGAACGACAGGAGGCAGGTGAATTGTAAAATGACTTCGAAGTGGGAGGATCTTGAACGGTGGATGGAAGGACAGAAGTTGCCAAGAGGCTTTGATGTACTAAGGGAGCCCGATTGGGTAGAACACTTCGTTCGGAAAATGATGACAAAGGCGCTGCCCGATATAGCGGGTCATATGTCTGCGACTACATCTGCTGCAATTTCTGAATCGAAGCAGTTTCTCGGAGTCAAATTCAAGCTGCCGGATGGATGTAAACGTGATGATATTAGGCTACTAATTCGTGAAGATATGATTCGTATCGAAGGTCTACCTGGAGGGAAACATGAACTAATTAAGTTGCCTAAGTTAGTTCAACCTCGATTAAGTCGAGCAACTGTTAAAGCAGGGGTTCTACATGTTAAAGTACGCAAGCGTATGCGAGGTCGTAAGGTGAATGAATGCCCGATCAATTGGGTTTAAAAAGTATAGATTAAAGTAGAGTGCGTCGAATAGATGCGCTCTTCGTGTTTTTGTCACGAAATAGACTGGAATTGGTTGTGTTGATGGCTGGATAATGGTCGAGCTATCCCTTATAATGGCTAGTAAAGTGAATATTTTGGGCTCAAAAAGGGAGTGTCGTTATGTCGTTAGTCGATGTAAGTAGCGTATCGCCGACGTTGTTTATACTTGGAGTTATCTTTCTATTGCTCATATTCGGTTTATTGAGCTTTGGAATTCTTCGTATGTTCCAACAAAAATTTCGTGCGGGCTGGATAAGTTTCGGAGGCGCGATCGTTAGCTTTAGTGTGTTTATGTTTATTTTGAACAAATGGTATTTATGAAGCTACCTACATAGTACGTTTAGAGGATCATTAGTGGCTTAATCTGGGGGTATGAGATTGTTCTGGACCGCAGTTTGGTTTGTTGTAAATATGATTTTTGTAACTTCTGCAATCGTTACCTTGTTTATGCAAAGAGCGTATACGGAAGGTAAGTCAAATGGAGCTAATCCTGAAAGACTTCAAGTACTTAAGTTTCGTCGTCAACTATTTATAATTGTTACTGTCATTTTATTCGTTGCGATGTGTGCTAGCTTTGTCATCAACATGAAGATTAATGGATAACAGAGGGCTCTCATTGACGAGAGTCTTTTTTTTCGGCATTATGTAGAGAGAAACTTTCATATTCGGAGGATCGACGATGCATACTATAGAAGAAATCGTTGGGCGGATGTCTAGTCAAGGGCTACGCGTTACGGATCAACGTAAGACGCTTGCAAAGCTATTCGCGGAGTCGCCAGGTTATTTATCGCCGAAAGACGTTTATGAATTTATGGGTAAAACGTATTCCGGTTTAAGCTTTGATACTGTCTATCGAAATTTGAGAGTGATGGAAGAGCTAGGTGTATTGGAGCAAGTTGTGTTCGAAGAGGGCGCGAAGTTTAAGCTTCATTGCAGGGAAGAACATCATCACCATCACATGATTTGTTTGCAATGTGGAATAACGTATCCCATTACGTTCTGTCCGATGGAACAAACCGCAGTACCAGCAGATTTTCGTGTTGTGAAGCACAAATTCGAGGTGTTCGGATACTGTAAACAATGTGTACAGGACGAAGCGACGGCTACTGAAGAATGAATCAAGGGAAACGTTTAGCTGGGCAAATCGTAAAAGCACCAGTCCATTTTTACCGTAAAGCAATCTCGCCATGGAAACCGCCAACTTGTAGATTTTATCCGACTTGCTCGGCTTATGCGTTAGAAGCAATTGAACGACATGGACCAGCAAAGGGTGCTTGGCTTGCAGCGAAACGAATTGGTCGTTGTCATCCGTTTCATCCAGGTGGCTTTGATCCAGTACCGGATATTGTTCCTGCTGATGCGGAAAAGTAGGATCATTTCAAACAAAAGTGAGATGGCGCTTGACATTGTGTAAGTGGATTAGATATATTTGTGAAATATAAGGAAGCCGATGAATGGAAGAGTACAGCTGAAATCCCTTTGCAGAGAACCGGGCTAAATGGTGAAAGCCGGTAGGGACAATGTTGGAAGATGGTCCGGGAGGCCCGCTTTCGAACCGAAGTTGCATGCTTGGGTAAGGAAGAGGCGTGAGTCAGCGTTAATGACGACTGTCGTCAAATGACGGCGTATGAAGCGGTTGCGGCTAACTGGATTGCCCCTGTTATGGTGCAAGAATGTGATTTTTAGCGCAATTGGAAGTTGGGTGGTACCACGTGAGTAACAACTCTCGTCCCATGTTGGACGGGAGTTTTTTGCGTTTTTTTGACTTTGTAAACAATGATAAACAAGGGGGATTTTCGATGTCGAATAAATCATTTTATATTACAACACCAATCTATTATCCGAGTGACAAGCTGCACATTGGTCATGCCTATACAACAGTTGCGGGTGACGCAATGGCTAGGTACAAGAGGTTGCGTGGATATGACGTACATTACTTGACTGGTACTGATGAGCATGGTCAAAAGATTGAACGTAAAGCGAAAGAAAAAGATCAGACACCACAACAGTTTGTTGATGACATCGTTGTTGGTATTAAAGAGTTGTGGGCAAAGCTTGAAATATCTAATGATGACTTTATCCGTACAACGGAGGATCGTCATAAACTTGTAGTGGAAAAAATCTTTGCGCAACTACTTAAACAAGATGATATTTACAAAGGAACATACGAAGGTTGGTATTGTACGCCTTGTGAATCCTTTTTCCTAGAGAGACAGCTGAACGATGGAAATTGTCCGGACTGCGGAAGACCGGTTGAACTCGTAAAAGAAGAAAGTTATTTCTTCAGAATGAGCAAATATGCGGATCGCTTGTTGCAATATTATGAGGAGCACCCAGAGTTTATCCAGCCAGAATCTCGTAAAAATGAAATGATTAACAACTTTATTAAGCCTGGCCTTGAAGACTTGGCAGTATCACGTACTACATTTGATTGGGGTATAAAGGTTCCTGGAGATCCGAAGCACGTTATTTATGTGTGGATTGACGCTCTGTCTAACTACATTACTGCTCTTGGCTTTGGTGAAGAGGGGAAAGACGAGAAATACAAACAATTTTGGCCAGCTGATGTTCATTTAGTTGGTAAAGAAATTGTACGTTTCCATACGATTTATTGGCCAATTATGCTTATGGCGCTTGAACTTCCTTTGCCAAAAAAAGTATTTGCACATGGCTGGTTATTGACGAAAGAAGGCAAAATGTCGAAGTCCAAAGGAACGGTTGTTGATCCTGTCGTTCTAATTGAACGTTATGGTCTAGATGCTCTTCGTTATTATTTGCTGCGAGAAGTTCCTTTTGGAGCAGATGGAGCGTTTACGCCAGAAAACTTTGTAGAACGTATTAACTTCGATTTGGCTAATGATTTAGGTAACCTATTGAACCGTTCTATCGCAATGATCGATAAATATTTCGATGGTGCTATACCGGAATATGCTGGTGAAGTTACACCGTTCGATTCTTCGCTACAGCAATTAGCGACTGATACAATTGAACAGGTTGAAAATGCGATGGAGCGTATGGAGTTCTCTGTTGCACTATCCGCATTGTGGCAATTCGTGAGTCGTACGAACAAATATATTGATGAGACACAGCCATGGGCACTAGCAAAAGATGAAGCGAAAAAGGATGAGTTAGCTTCCGTTATGCATCATCTTGCAGAATCTCTTCGTCTGATCTCGATTATGTTACAACCATTCCTAACACATTCGCCTCGTGTAATGTGGCAACAGCTTGGTTTAACAGAAGGTGAACTAACTAGCTGGGATAGTATGCGAGCATTCGGCAGCTTGCAAGGTGGTACTAAAGTAGATAAAGGTACACCACTATTTCCTCGTCTAGAGATGGAGGAGGAGGTTGCATTTATTGCAGCATCGATGAGTGGAGGTTCTGCCCCTAAAGCAGAGCAAGCTGATTCTTCAGCTAGTGCAGAAGGAACTACTGATAAAACTAGCGCACCAGCAGTAGAGAGCAAAGAAGAAATAGCAATTGATGACTTTGCGAAAGTAGAACTTCGCGTTGCACAAGTATTGTCCGCTGAGCCAGTTGCAAAAGCAGATAAGCTACTGAAACTGCAACTAGACCTTGGTTTTGAGAAACGTCAAGTTGTTTCTGGAATAGCGAAGTTCTATAAGCCAGAAGATTTGGTTGGCAAAAAAGTGATTTGTGTAACGAATCTAAAACCAGTGAAGCTACGTGGCGAAATGTCGCAAGGGATGATTCTTGCTGCATCACATGGAGACCAATTAACGCTTGCTACGGTACCAGATTCGATGCCGAATGGTGCTATTGTAAAGTAAAATGATTTTCAAAATAAAAAGTCGTTCCAATCCCTTAGCTGGGTATGGAACGACTTTTTTATGTCTATGGCTAGTAGTAGCATGCTTAGCTATATCAAAAAGGTCATCGTTCTCCTATTTGATTTGTATATTGACAGAGGCTAATATCCACCGTATAATTCTAAACGTAATCATAACGATTACTAAAAAGGAAATGGGAATAGAATGGGGATCAATGAAATGAACATAAATCACTTCCGATCAAAGTCGATATTAATAATGATTGCATTATTTGCAATGTTAACTGTTTCGGCTTGTGGTAATGGAGCTAACTCAAATACGCAAAAACCAAATGAGAACTCACCAACACCATCGTCAACAAATGGAACTCCAACTAATGATAACAAAGTAGAAGTCAATAAGCTTAATGTAGTGACTAGTTTCTATCCGTTATATTTTTTAGCAACTGAAATTGGCGGAGAACATGTTCATGTAGACAATTTAATTGCAGCTGGTATAGAGCCACATGATTGGACACCTAAAAGCCAAGACCTAAATAGAGCATCTAAAGCAGAGTTGTTTCTCTATCATGGAGCGGGATTAGAGACGTGGGCTAATGATTTTCTTAAAGGTCTATCCAAAGATAGCGGAGTAGCGACAAAAGAAATGAGTCTAGGTATTCCTCTTATAAACAGCAAGGAGGAAGAAGTGCATGACCATGCGGAAGAAGATCATGGACATGAGCATTCTAGCGACATTGATCCGCACACATGGGTAAGTCCGAAGTCTGCGCTTATTTTAGCGAAAAATGTGAAGGATAGTTTGATAGAAGCAGATTCGGCAAACACGGACTATTATGTTGCAAACTACGAACTTGTAAAAGAGAAGATTGCGAAGTTAGATAGTGAATATACATCACAACTTGCAACAGCAAAGCAAAGAAATATGGTTGTATCTCACCATGCATTTGGTTACTTAGCAAGAGATTACGATTTGAATCAAATAGCGATAATGGGAATAAGCCCAGACGCTGAACCACGTGCTCAGGACATTATGAAAATTGCTAAATTTGTGAAGGAAAATGATGTAAAATACATCTTCTTCGAAGAGCTTGTATCGGATCAACTAGCTACAATGCTTGCTGGTGAAGCAAATGTAAAGACGATGGTGCTTAATCCACTGGAAGGTTTAACAAAGGAACAAGAGAAATCCGGCGAAACCTATTTGAATCTTATGCAACGCAACTTGCAAAATTTGATGCAAGCATTACAATAGAGTAGATCATTAACTAATTCGGAGCTGATTCAGCTCCATTTTTGTTGTAAGGAGTGAAATTATGATAACGATAAATGAACGTTCTGATTCAAATGCGGGATGTCATCATGAAGTTATATCAGTACAAAATGTATCATTTTCGTACCAGAACAAAACCGTGTTGTCCAATGTTAGCTTCGGTGTAAAGGAACGTGATTTCATCGGTTTGATCGGAACAAATGGAGCTGGCAAGACGACGCTTCTGCGGATGATTGTAGGGTTGAATAAAGCTAGTGAAGGAAGTATTCGACTGTTTGGACAACCGATTGAGCAGTTTAAAGAGTGGGACCGTATCGGATATGTTCCGCAAAAAAATGCACTTAATCCACAGTTCCCAGCAACCGTAAAGGAAGTTGTATTATCTGGACTGTATGGTCGCTCTAAGTTGTTTAAAAGAGTGACAAAAACGGATCATACTAAAGCTATTGATGCATTGGAAGCAATGGGAATCGTAGACCTTGGGGATAAGAAAATAGGTCAGCTTTCCGGAGGACAGCAACAAAGAGTGTTTTTGGCTAGAGCGCTTATTAACAATCCGTCGTTGCTCATATTGGATGAGCCAACTGTTGGTATTGATGCAGAAACACAAGAGAGTTTTTTCCATATGATCAAACATATGCATCAACATCATAATATGACGTTTTTGATGGTTTCTCATGACATGGAAATGATTAAAGGATATTTGGGGCAGGAGCCTGCTTCGACTTCAGGCAAGCTAAAACTTTATATTAAACATTCTCATGAGACACAAGATTGTGTTGAAAATAATTTAGCCCATAGCCTTAAAGGTTTGAGAAGGAAAATGGAAAGAGGGAGAGAGGTTAACCAGGTTGGAGATCATTACTAGTGAATTTTTTCAGAGAGCGTTATTAGGTGGATTATTTATCGGTATTACCGCACCTTTAATGGGACTATTCCTCGTTTTGCGTAGATTGTCCATGATTGGAGATACTTTATCGCATGTAGCGATTGCAGGAGTAGCATTAGGGTTTCTAACGGGTGTATACCCACTTCTTGCAGGTCTAGTCTTCGCTATTATCGCTTCATTTGCTATTGAGAAGCTGCGTAAGGCGTATAAAACGTATGCTGAGTTATCACTGGCCATCATTATGTCAGGCGGTATAGGGCTTGCTTCAATCCTTTTCACAATGGGACAAAGCTTTTCGATGAATGTTAATAGTTATTTGTTCGGAAGTATTTATACGTTAAATAGTACGGATTTGTATATTATTGGTGGCGTAACTGCAATCGTATTAATTGTGATAGGACTGCAAGTGAAGGAATTATTTCTTATTACCTTCGATGAGGAAGCGGCCGCTGTTAGTGGGTTGCCCGTTAAATTCTATAATGTTATGATTAGCGTGCTTACTGCACTTGTTATAAGCGTATCTATTAAAATTGTAGGGGCTTTGCTCGTATCCGCACTACTGACAATACCTGCAGCATGTAGTTTAATTATTGCTCGAAGTTTTCGCCAAAGTATTTTTACCGTTGTAATCATTGGTGAAATTGCGGTAATAGCAGGTTTAATTATTGCAGGTGTATGGAATTTAGCTCCAGGTGGAACGATCGTTTTGCTGCTGATTGCAATATTGCTGTTATTGTTGTTGTTCCGTCGTGGTGCAAAATCAGGGGGATGAAAGTAACGATTTATTTGAGATGAGGTGACATGATGTCAGACATTAATATGTGGATAGCATTAGGTGCGGGATTTGCGTCATTTATTTCACCATGCTGTTTGCCACTTTATCCGTCTTATTTGTCTTATATAACTGGAATCTCAGTTTCTGAATTGAAGGATTCACAGTTGACGAAGAGGCAACGAATTGTAATGATGACGCACACGCTGTTTTTTATATTAGGGTTTAGTGTCGTTTATTATACGTTAGGGTATGGCGCTAATGTGTTTAGTGAATTTTTTGACCAGTATAGTGATCTAATTAGACAGCTTTCAGCCATTTTAATTATTTTGATGGGATTATTCTTAGTAGGTATATTTCAACCGAAACTACTAATGAAAGAGCGAAGGATGAACCTTATTCCGAAAAAAGCTAATTATGTTAGTTCATTTATATTCGGAATCGGATTTTCAGCTGGATGGACGCCATGTACGGGTCCTGTACTTACGGCAATTCTTGGACTGGCTGCTGCTGAGCCTGGTACGTGGTTTGGACTTACGACAGCATATTCTGTTGGATTCGCAGTTCCCTTTTTTATTCTTGCCTTTTTCCTTGGAACGGCACGCTGGATACTCAAATATTCCGCGGTTGTTATGAAGGTTGGTGGCGTTATGATGATCTTTATGGGGATACTATTGTTTACGGATCAAATGATAAAAATTACAATTTGGCTTAATGGTATAACGCCTTCATGGTTACAATTTTAATTTCGGTTCGTCATATACTTATTGTTGATTCAGTTGCAGTCGCTATGTTGAACAGTGTATGATACATAGAGTGATAACGTGGGAACTAGAAGATGAAGCAAGGTAAGGAGGTTCTTAGGTGCCGACTCCGAGCATGGAAGACTACTTGGAACGTATTTACAAGCTAATAGATGAAAAGGGCTACGCTCGTGTATCGGATATAGCCGAGGGACTGGAAGTTCATCCTTCTTCAGTAACGAAGATGATCCAGAAGCTCGATAAGGATAATTATTTGATCTATGAGAAATATCGTGGACTTGTATTAACTAATAAAGGTAAGAAGATGGGTAAACGTCTCGTTGATCGCCATCATCTGTTAGAAACGTTTCTTGAAACAATTGGTGTTCAAGAAGAAAATATTTATCGTGATGTAGAAGGAATCGAACATCATCTGAGCTGGGATTCAATAACTTGTATTGAAACGCTGGTTGAATATTTCCGCCGTGATAGTACTAGAATGGACGAGCTTAAAGCGTTAAGATCAGAAATGGACACGGAGTAATATATAGTGACCAAGCACAGTTTTAGTTGGTAGTTGAAAGAGTGATTATACAGATATTAATTCTGTACAGTCACTCTTTTTTACTTATATGAGTAATACATATGATCCGTATAAGAGGAAATCATGTATTTAAAAAAAGGCAGCTCAGCGTCATTGGAAATGACGTCGGGCTGCCTTTGCGTTATTGTACGATTTATTAATGGTATTTGGGATGATCGTTATCATCTTTGCCGCCATCAATAACTCTGAATGGAACTGTTTTTGAACGAGGTCGAACTTTTTTTGCATTGTCAGAAGTAGTTCGACTTTGTATTACATTTGAACGATAGTGCTGCGATGGATTCTTTCTAAGAAAGGATGGTGGATACTTGTATAAGAGAAATATTCCTCCAAAGACGATAATCGGTAGTAGTAGTTGAAAAAAGTTTCTACTTAGTCCAACTATCAAACCAATCGCCAATAGTGTAAATATAATGATTGCCCCGATACTTAGTTTCCTTGTACGTTTGTACAACGTCATCACACCTTTCCCTTAACAAATTGCAATTGTTTCTATTTTGAAGTTGTCAATTGAGCATCTAACTCACGCATCCGATTGAATGAAGCAATTGACACTTCAACCTGAGCGTCTTTTGGCTCCTTCGTAGTAAGAAGCTGCAGCCATAATCCTGGATAACCAAGGAAACGCAATAACGGTACTTCACGAACAGCATTCGTTAGTCGTAATACTTCGTATGATAACCCTAATACTAAAGGAAGAAGTAAAATTCTAATATAAATTCTTTCCCAAATCGAATCCCAACTAAAGAATGGAAGGGAGTAAACGATTACACCAACAATTACTGTAAAGACGATAAAGCTGGAACCGCAACGGTAATGAAGTCTGCTATACTTTTGCACATTGCGTACAGTGAGTTCTTCGCCCGCTTCATAAGCGCTAATTACTTTATGCTCTGCACCATGATATTGGAACAACCGTTTAATCAGTGGTGTTAAGGAAATAAAGTAGAGGTATGCAAGCAACAATATTATTTTTATAAGTCCTTCTAATAAATTATGACCTACTTGATTCTCAAATAACCCGCTAAACAATAATTCTTCAAGAGCAGCAGGTACCGCAGTAAAAATCAACTTACCAAAGATGAAAGATAAAACGCCTGCTACAGCAACGCTTATCAGCATTCCCAAACTGAAACCACTTTTCTTTTCTTCCTTCACTACTACTTTCGGTGAACCGTCTTTTGTATCTTCTTCTGCTTCATCATCTGCATAGGCTTCCATAGAGAAGTTTAGATGCTGAGAACCTTTAGCACTAGAGTCAACGATTCCGACTACTCCTCTAAGAAGAGGTATTTTCTTTAAATAATGTACCCATTTCTGCGATACTTTCGGCACTTCGTAAAATTCGATTTCATCATTTTTACGTCTGACAGCTGTTACGTTTACGTGTTTACCTGCAAACATAACGCCTTCAATAACGGCTTGTCCGCCATATATATTTCGTAGATCTTGCGGCAAATGCATGTCACCTTCCTTGATTAGGGTACATCTCAACTATGAGATCTCCATTTAAATGTATGGTTCTATTGTACTTGATCTTTCTGTTAAATGCGAGCGTACTTAAAAGGATAAGAGAGGGTCAAATGTCACTATGGTTATAGAGAGATAAATTTTCACATACTAGCGAATATAAGCAATACATAAGTGTTTAGAAGGAGAGAGACCAAAAATGCAGCATCAATCCAAAAAGGGTAGTGGTAAAGCTCGTATTCACAAAACAAATCCTTGGTTATTTGCACTTAAAATAGGATTTTTTGCTGGCTTGATATGGGGAGTAATTCGCTGGCTCAGTTATGGAATGAAATTTACGACGGTAGTACCCGGATTTCTTCTAGATTCGTTCCTTCGTCATTCATTTTTAAAGACAAGCTGGGGTATCGTAGCAGGCATTGGAGCATTTATTGTTTTTTCAATCGCAGCAGCTTTTATCTATATTGCAGTACTTCGTAAATGTAAAGGGCCTTGGCCAGGCATATTGTATGGGTTAGCTTGGTGGATTATTTTATTTATAGGAGTTGGCCCTTTTGTTGGGATGATGGAATGGATAACGAAATTAGGATGGAATACGATTTATACAGAAATCTGTTTATTCTTGTTATGGGGAGTGTTTATCGGTTATTCTATCGCCTTCGAATTCACGGATGAAGCTTCAAGGGAGCCTATCGCTGCGAAGTCCTGACATATTGCTTCTCAAGGGACAGACATTTGTGGTAAAATGTCTAGTGATCTTCGACGATTGATGGACTACAGTTGCTCAGGAGGTGCTGGTATGCGCAAAATCACTATTTTGAATGGTCCTAACTTGAATATGCTTGGCATAAGAGAACCAGGAGTGTACGGAAATGAGTCATTAGCTGCGATAGAGTTGCTTGTAAAGAATAGGGCAGAAGAGCTTGGTGTTTCGGTTTCTTTCTTTCAAAGTAATCATGAGGGCGCAATGATTGACCGGATACATAATGCTTATGGCAACGAAGACGGTATTATTATTAATCCCGGAGCATGGACGCATTACAGTTATGCGATCCGTGACGCATTATCTGCGGTTTCTTTACCTGTGATTGAGGTGCACTTGTCCAATATTCATAAGAGGGAAGCATTCAGGCATGTATCGGTTGTTGCTCCAGTAGCGGTAGGACAAATTGCTGGTTTTGGCTCATTAGGGTATGTGCTTGCACTTGAAGCGATCGTTAAGCAAGTACTGCAGAGCGAGAATGAAGCATGAAAGGGAGAATAAGATGACGATAAATCGAGTGAACCAACTTCGAAAGCTTTTGGATGATGTACAACTGGAAGCTATTTTGATCGGCAGCCCCTATAACCGACGTTATATTAGTGGATTTACGGGATCTTCAGGTTATGTACTCATTACATCTCAGAAAAGCTATTTGCTGACAGATTTCCGATATCGTATACAAGCAGCCCAGCAAGTAGAGGGTTTCGAAATCGTTGAGCATGGAACTAATCCATTGAATGACGTACATGAGTTACTTGCACAATCCGGAATAAGCAAACTAGGCTTCGAGCAGGATCATGTCAATTATGGTGAGTTTGTTCAATGGACGAAGACGCTCGGAAGTATTGAGCTTAAACCAGTTGCAGGATTTGTTGAGAAGCTAAGAATGATTAAGGATGACTCTGAGCTTCAGGTGATGCAAGAGGCAGCAGATTTGGCTGATCGTACTTTCACTTACATTCTTGGATTGATCCGTAGCGGAATGAAGGAAACAGATGTAGCACTTGAGATGGAAGTGTTCATGCGTAGCAATGGCGCTACTAGCTCATCGTTTGATACAATTGTTGCATCTGGTGAACGTTCAGCATTGCCGCATGGCGTTGCAAGTGATCGTGTCATTGGTGTTGATGAGTTCATCAAATTAGACTTTGGCGCATATTACAATGGCTACTGTTCAGATTTGACTCGTACTGTCGTTATCGGCAAACCGAATGACAGACATCGTGAAATTCATAGCATCGTACTTGAAGCGCAGATGCATGCACTTGAGTATATTCGCCCAGGAATGACTGGAAGAGAAGCAGACGCTTTGACACGTGATATTATTACGAAATATGGCTACGGCGATCACTTTGGTCATGGAACTGGACATGGACTCGGTATGGAAATACACGAAGCACCAAGATTGTCCAAACTTAGCGAAACGATTTTAACCCCCGGCATGACAGTAACGGTAGAACCAGGTATCTATATTCCAGGCTTCGGCGGAGTAAGGATCGAAGATGACATCGTTATAACGGAATCCGGTATTAAAATATTAACCTCATCCCCGAAAGAGCTTATTAGCTTGGGATAAGGATTATCATTCAGGAGGAATCAGAGATGGTTTCAGTAAACGATTTTAAGACAGGTTTGACAGTTCAAGTTGATAACGATATTTATACAGTACTAGATTTTCAACATGTTAAGCCTGGTAAAGGCGCAGCGTTTGTACGTTCTAAGCTTAAAAACTTGCGTAATGGCAACGTAACAGAGAAGACATTCCGTGCAGGTGAAACAATCGGCCGTGCAATTATCGAAAATCGTGCAGTACAGTACTTGTACAACTCGGGTTCGGAATACACGTTCATGGACAATGAGACTTATGACCAATTCAACTTGGAAAAGGATCAATTGGAATGGGAACTTAACTTCCTTAAAGAAAACATGAATGTTAACATTTCCAGCTACCAAAATGAAATTTTGGGAATTCAAATGCCAAACAGTGTTGAGCTTAAAGTTGTTGAAACTGAGCCAGGCGTTAAAGGTAACACGGCTCAAGGTGCAACTAAAAGTGCAAAATGTGAAACTGGCTTAAGCGTTCAAGTACCTTTGTTTATTAATGAAGGCGATGTACTTCTAATTGATACACGCGAAGGCAAATATATCTCAAGAGCTTAATTGCTCAAATGGAAAACCGTTCGAGAAATTCGAACGGTTTTTTTGTCGTTTGATATACCCATGAAATGGACTGATATGGTATAATATGAACTTGTATGTATATGTCGGGGTTGGGGAGTGGACGGCTTGTCTTTGATCGTGATGAAGTTTGGTGGTAGTTCTGTTGGAACGCCTGAGAGAATGCAACGAGTAGCAAAACGTATAATCGAGAGACAGCAAGAAGGCAATGACATTGTAGTTGTTGTTTCTGCTATGGGAGATACGACGGACGATTTAATCGATCAGTCGAAGGGACTTAACCTGAACCCTCCTGCTCGTGAGATGGATATGCTCTTAACTGTAGGTGAACAAATATCGATCGCTCTTCTATCCATGAGCATACATCAGGTGGGTGGCAAAGCCCAGTCCTTTACTGGCTGGCAAGTGGGTATGTTGACCAATGACGTACATGGTAAAGCTAAAATTATCGATATTAAACCTGACCGACTATTCAAATCTTTGGAAGGTGGCAACGTTGCAGTAGTAGCTGGCTTCCAAGGGATGAGTGAAGCAGGTGATATTACAACGTTAGGTCGAGGCGGTTCTGATACGACCGCTGTAGCTTTGGCGGCTGCTTTAAAAGCTGATATTTGCGAAATATATACAGATGTTGATGGCATTTATTCTACGGATCCGCGTGTTGTAAAAAATGCTCGCAAGCTTGATGAAATCTCGTATGACGAAATGCTGGAGCTGGCTAATTTAGGTGCTGCAGTCCTTCATCCTCGAGCAGTTGAGTATGCTAAGCATAACAATGTGCGTCTCGTTGTTCGTTCAAGCTTTACGCAAAATGAAGGTACAAGTGTGAAGGAGGATGCGGTCATGGAACAAGGCGTGGTCGTTCGCGGTATCGCTTTTGACAAAAATGTAGCAAGAATTAGCATTTTAGGTGTTGAGGATTTGCCGGGCGTACTTGCAAATGTGTTTAGTGCACTAGCTGATAATGGAATTGATGTTGATATTATCGTTCAAAGCGGAGTACAAGATGGTAAAGCGGACTTCTCATTCACTCTATCTGGTGAAGACAGAGATAAAGCAATCTCAGTCATTGAAGGAAATCGCGATGTTGTCCCATACAGAGAAACAACGTCTGAAGCTGGTTTAGTTAAAGTTTCTATCGTTGGAGCTGGCATGGTAAGTAATCCGGGTGTAGCTGCAAAAATGTTCACTGCCATATCTTCTCTTGGTGTTAGCATTAAGATGGTGAGTACATCTGAAATCAGATGCTCTTGTATTATTGCTTCTGAACCGCTTAAAGAGGTAGTTCAAGCACTTCATACAGTTTATGGTTTAGATGCAGATGAGCAAGCTTTCGTCGGTGGTCCATCGGAGCGCAGATAATATAATAATAATCATTTATTAATAAAGTAGAGGGTGTCCCAATCAGGGGCACCCTCTTCGTCTTTTATGGATTGACTAATGGCGTATGATTAGCTGGTCACCACTTAAATAAGGTACAAGATTCAATGTATTTATTGAAGCACATGACTCGATATCTCCACGTGAGCCAATTTTTTGCAGTCGTTTACCGGACTGGCTATTAAGCAGTGTTTCAAAGACGATTTCTGATCGATCACGGTAAAGAGAGTGCATCGCATGACCGAAGTCATCCACATCAATGGGAATTCCACTCTGCTTCTTTAAACAATCCAATATAAGTCCTGCACATAAACCATCTTCAATCGCGAAATCATCGTGACTTCCTGCACATAAAATAACAATGTCTCTACGTAGCTCTAAAGCAGACCTTGCACAAGCATCAGCGTTCAATAATGATGCGACTATAATGTGATCAGCTCGCATTGATTTGTGAATGCCGCGTGTTCCGTTCGTTGTTGTCAGAATGACTTTACGGCCTCCAACAGTTTGCTGTGTATATTCATTCGGTGAATTGCCAAGGTCGAAGCCGGCTATTTTTCGGCAAAACCGCTCTCCTCCCAGCACATCGCCAGGAAGTTGCATCGCTCGCGCATCCATCACTGTCTCAGCAGGGACAACACATTTAGCTCCAGCTGAAAGTGCCGTTACAATCGTACTTGTTGCACGCAGCACATCGATGACGATCGCTGTCTTGTGATGAAACTTCGCGGAACAGGATTCATTCACGCTGGAAATCACCTGGACATGCATATTTATATTCCTTCTTTCTTCAATCATTTGATCGATTAACTGTGCGCTTCGTACTAATCTTCTCATCCGATTACATGAAAGATCAATAATCCACTATATGCTGCGTTATGTAGGCAGGTGTCCGGTATGAATGTAAGACAAGCATGCATATAGATAAGAAATGTGTAAATCAGAAAGGAGGCTTATGGAATGTGCTTAACAAAATCGTTTTAAGTATGGTAATGCTTCGAATGCTCTCTGGCAGTATTGAAATATGTGCAGCGCTAATCATGCTCCGTATGAATGATATAGAGAAGGCGCTAGTCGTTAATTCTTCACTTGCTTTAATTGGACCATTAATTCTAATAGCAACGACGACAATTGGACTAGTTGGCTTGTCCGATAAGTTATCTGTTTCGAAGTTTATATGGGTAGCTGTTGGTGTTATATGTTTGATGATTGGCATATTGAAAAAATAATAGATTGTAAATCTAGTAATAACAAAATAGAATGTCATATTTTCAGCAGACAAGCATAAATATGTATGGACGTTAGACAATCATAAGGGAGTGATTGAAGTATGCTATCCCAAGTTTCGCATTTGTTGCCGCTAGAGGTGAAGAGGCTGCTTGATATGCTCCCTGTTGATGTCAAAGGGACACTAGAAGAAATTCGAATAAGGGAGGAGCGCCCATTGGAAGTTTCATTCCAGGGAGCATCCAAATTTATTGGAGTTGACGGTTCGTTGAAAGTGCTGTCAGAAGGGGCGTTTAAGCCAACAGCGGAGCATTGTCGGAAGTTGCTCGAACGTATTACCAATTATTCGTTATACGCAATGGAAGAGGAACTTCGCAGAGGATATATTACCGTTTCTGGAGGTCATCGAATTGGACTTGCTGGCAGGACGATTTTAGACAGTGGGACGGTAAGAGGGATTCGAGATATTGGAGGTTTTAATATCCGAATCGCTCGAGAAGTTATCGGTGCAGCAAGTCATCTTATGCCAAAGCTGATTGATCGAACGAGGGGGACAGTCAACTCAACACTTATACTGGCACCTCCTCAGCAAGGTAAAACGACACTAATTAGAGACATCGCTAGATCGATTAGTTACGGTCTATGGACAGGCAGTAACACGAACAGTAATGGTGGAAAAAAAGTAGGCATCGTTGATGAGAGATCAGAAATCGCAGCGTGTGTTCGAGGTATCCCGACTTTTGATGTTGG
Organism: Paenibacillus sp. GSMTC-2017; assembly: GCF_016019935.1. GTDB lineage: Bacteria > Bacillota > Bacilli > Paenibacillales > Paenibacillaceae > Pristimantibacillus. Next base: position 486,023 of record NZ_JAECMT010000002.1, on the reverse strand, counting down.
TCCGCGTACAGATGTAATGGATGCTTGTCCCAAAGCAGAAGGAATGATGATGCTACTTCGTTCTATGTCACCAGAGGTATTGATTGTCGATGAGATTGGTCGGCCAGAAGATGCTGATGCCATTCAAGAAGCAAGTCATGCTGGTGTAAGTGTAATTGCAACAGCACATGCCTTTGATGTTCATGATGCTAAAGGACGACCAGAATTGCAAAAGTTGATTCAGGACGGTACGTTTGCTCAAATTGTGGAGTTAAAGCGTACGAATGACGGCATTATGCATCGTATTATTAGTGTCGGTTCGAATACGGGAACTTCATCAGCAAAGGGTAGGGAATTGTCGCAAGCACAAGGATCACTTAGCTTTACAGGGCGAAATCGAGTTGATGATTTATGAAGTTGATTGGGGCAGTCCTCATTATAATTGCTGGCACATTGATAGGTTTTCAACAAGCAGCTCGCTTCTCAGAACGTCCGAAACAGTTGAAGCAACTAGCTCATGCACTACAACGACTAGAGACCGAAATTGGTTATGGACATACACCGCTCCCAGAAGCTTTAGAGAGGACGGCAGAAGCTTCCACAGAGCCAATTGCATCCATGTTAAGAGCAGCGGCTGCTGGAGTATGGAAAGCAGAAGGACTTTCTTTTCAAGAGAGTTGGGGAGAAGCGGTTCGATCCCATTGGGGAGAAACGTCAATGAAAAGTAATGAGCAGTCAGTCATTCTTCGGCTTGGATCTACGCTTGGTATTAGTGATAAAGAAGATCAGATGAAGCATTTGCGACTGGCATTGTTACAGCTTAAAGCTGAAGAAGATGCAGCGAGAGACGATCAGGGTCGATATGAGAAAATGTGGAAAAGTCTCGGAGTGCTGTTCGCTGTACTGATCGTCATTTTGATGGTGTAAGAGGGTGCGCTTCTTATGAATATCGATGTTAGCGCTATATTTCAAATCGCTGGAATCGGCATCATTATCGCCATGATTCATTCTGTTCTTAAACAGATGGGAAAGGAAGATATGGCGCATTGGGTTACAGTGATTGGATTTGTGGTCGTCTTGTTTATGGTCGTTCGGATGCTCAATGAATTGTTCCAAGAAATCAAAACGATCTTTTTGTTCCAGTAGGTGAACGAAGTGGAAATTATTCAAATTGTCGGTATCGGCTTGATGGCAACTGTACTCATTTTGGTCGTCAAAGAGCAAAAGCCGATGTTCGCTTTTCTACTAGCGGCTTTCACAGGTTTATTCATATTCCTTTTTGTTATAGGAAAGATTGAAGCTGTTATTACCGTTTTGGAGGATTTGGCCACTCGATCAGGCATACCTTCGATCTACTTAAAGACGGTTTTGAAAATAATTGGCATCGCATATATCGCTGAGTTTGGTGCACAAATTGTAAGAGATGCTGGGCAAGAAAGCATCGCCTCGAAAATTGAATTTGCCGGCAAAGTATTCATTCTCGTCATGGCAATCCCGATTATTAGCGTCATTGTCGAGACAGTCATCGGATTGTTGCCGGCGGGGAGTTGACCAGTATGATGCCGTCAGGTGACGTGCGAGGCAGAGCTAAGATGATGCTATTCCTGTTTGTAGCTGTGTTTTGTTTCTCATTTATGACCTCTATTAGCAAGGCAGAAGGTGAACCAAGTGGCGTAACTACAACACCAACAGCAGAAGAGTTAACTAAGGAACAGCTTGGTGTCCTTGAGACAGAACCAGTCGAAAATTATTGGAACAAGCTCCGCGATGAGTACGGTGGATATTTCCCGGATCAAGGTGTTCCAAGCTTTAGTCAAATGATAATGCCGGGCGGCGGCATGAAGCTAGCGGACGTCTTTCAAGGCTTACTACGTTATTTGTGGCATGAGGTGCTCTATAATGGCAAATTGCTCGTCACAATCATTATGCTTACCGTGTTTAGCATGGTGCTGGAGACGCTGCAAAATGCTTTTGAAAGAAATACGATTAGCAAAGTTGCTTATTCCATCACATATATGGTGCTTGTCATCATAGCAGTTAATAGCTTTCATGTCGCGATTGGTTATGCGAGAGAAGCGATAGAAAATATGATTACTTTTATGCTTGCCATGGTACCACTCTTACTTACATTACTTGCTTCAATGGGAAGTTTAATAACCGTCTCAGTTCTACATCCACTTATCATCTTTATGATTCATATCGTTGGAACAGTCATCTATACGATTGTATTTCCGTTGTTGTTCTTCTCTGCCGTTCTTCATATCGCTAGCGCGTTGTCGGAGAAGTTTAAAGTGACACAACTTGCTAATCTATTAAGGACGATCGCAGTTGGTTTGCTCGGTATACTACTAACAATATTTCTTGGAGTAATTTCCGTTCAAGGTGCAACGGGGGCTGTAACGGATGGGGTGACGCTTCGAACTGCAAAGTTCGTTACAGGTAACTTTGTTCCAGTCGTGGGGAGAATGTTCTCTGATGCTGCTGATACTGTAATCTCGGCATCTATGCTTGCAAAAAACGCAATCGGTTTAGCTGGTGTAATTATTCTTTTATTTTTGAGTGCTTTCCCAGCGTTAAAAATATTAACGCTCGCACTTATTTACAACATCTCGGCAGCAATTATGCAACCGTTAGGTGATTCTCCAATAGTAGGATGCTTGCAGACGATTGGAAAAACAATGATCTATGTTTTCGCCGCATTAGCTGCTGTAAGTCTCATGTTCTTTTTGGCGGTAACGATCATTTTGACAGCTGGCAATGCAGCTATTATGGTCCGCTGAGTAAAGAATAGAAGAGTAAGTTTTGCTCCGCAAAACTTTGGGAGGTGAGCTAAATGTGATGGTTTGGTTAAGTGATTGGCTTAGTGACATTATCGCAGTCATTCTACTTGCCGTTCTTGTTGAGTTGTTGCTGCCAAACAAAGCGATGCAACGGTATGCACGACTTGTCATTGGTCTACTTATTCTACTTACGATTCTATCGCCAATTCTTCGTCTTTTCCAGGCTGATATGAGTGCACGATTGGATGCTGGGATGGAAATATGGAACGAACAAGCGATGGAAAAAGACATTAAGATGCCTAGTCTCGAAGAAATACAAAGTAGAGCAAACGAAATTCGAGACAAGCGTAATCAAGAAGCAGCTAGAATTACGAAGCTTACTCTAGAAGAAGCGATGCAGAAGGAAATAGAACAGCAAACAGAAAACAAAGTTGAATCCATTAATGTCGAACTGGTATGGAAAAAGCAAGGCCAAGGGGAGCCAACTCCTGATATAGGGGCAATCACCGTTACATTAAAGGCCCCTGTGCCTAGTGGATCTGTAGAACAAGGGGAAACTAGTATAAAGGCTGTTGCACCTGTAGCAGTAAATATAGAGATTAATAGCATTGAAGTAGGATCTACAACTAAGAGTGAGCCAGAGAAGCAAGCTGAGGAACAAGGTTATATCCTAGTGAATAAGGCGGAAACAATCGCCATTCAGGGCGTGCTAGCACAAGGCTGGGGCGTTCATAAAAAAAATATTTTAATCCGTCAACGTACGGACCAAAGTGTTCCGAAATAACGAAGATGAAGGGAAGGAGGAGGATTGGAATGGCTAAATGGTTGGAAGGATTAGAGTCAGCTATCGGCGGTGGTCCTAGTGGGCCGAAACGTGTTAGAACACTTAGAATACTTCTTATTGTAGGAGGGATCGGAGCTGGTCTTATGCTCTTAAATTCATTCCTACCCTTTCGAGGAGTAGAACCTTCCATGCAGCAAAACAATCCGCCGCCAAAAGTTGAGGAATCCTTGAATAAGGGAAACACTTCGAACTCTCCTTTTGAATCGATTGAAGGAACGCTAGAGGCACGAATGAAGGAAATTTTGGAAAAGATCGTTGGAGTCGGTACTGTTGACGTAATGGTAACGGTTGAATCAACTGAGGAAATCGTTGTCGAAAGACATAGACAGGAGACGCAGACGATCACAGATGAAAATGATCCAAATGGAGGGGTGAGACACATTACATCGATTGGAAAAGATGGCCAAGTTGTTTTGAATGAAGTATCTGGTGATCAAAAACCAATCGTTACTAAAACGATCAATCCCAAAATTCGCGGCGTCATTATCGTTGCCAAAGGTGCAGAAAACGCCATGGTTAGAAGACTAATTGTTAATGCAATAGAAAAGGGTGTTGATGTACCGATTAACCGAATTTCTGTAGTGCCGAGTAAGCAATAAAATCGATACTTACGAAGTCATTTTTGTTTCACAAAAATTTGAGGAGGAATTACTTATGAACACAAAAAGACAAACAATTTGGCTTGTATCTATGCTTAGCTTGATGGTGGTATTATCTGCTTATTATTTGTTCACTCAAGATTTAAATGATGCTGACAAACTTTCAGGTAGCACTACACCCGAACAAAATGTAACAGAGGCGACAGGAAACGGGGCGGAAGTAGTCATTGATGAGGTTGTGAAAGTTGAAGGTAGTAATGAGGTTAGCGAAGTTAATCAGCAGGTGCTTAAGCAATTGGAGCAAGAAGGCTTTGCTGAAGGCGGATACTTCAGTGAGTTGTTAGCAAAACGAGAAAAAAGTTATGCGGAAGCTAACGATAAAATAATGTCAGTATTAGCAAATGTAAATGTTAAACAAGATGAATCGGCTGCAGCTTCAACTCAAATTGCAGAGCTCGAAGAGAAGATCGTCCGTATTAAAAATTTGGAGTCAACTTTAATGGAGCAATATAAAATAGCGCTTATTTCTGAAGAAGAAAACGAAAGATTTAAAGTAGTTGTTACAAGCGATAAGCTCGAAAAGAAAGAAGCTGCAAGCATTATTGATCAAGTAATGACCGTGATGGAAGTGGGCGCTGATCAAGTTTCTGTACAATACGTTCCAGTACCATAGAAAATATTGGGCATTGTAGAAGACTCCGTTCGTAACCGGCTTTACGCCGCTTCGAACGGAGTTTTTTCGCTATAATTGTGTTAATATACAACAATTTCTGACGAACTTTGCGAGGCGGATCGTGCAGTATTTTGCTAATAAATAGCTTGTATAAAAAATGATTCGTCTTGTCGCACATTTATGATATAATGTTTAACGTTATGTGAAGAAGAGGAGTGATTACGTTCATGTTCAAGTTGAGCGAGATTAAAGAATTGATCAAATTGGTTGATCAAACATCCGTTCAGGAGCTCGAAATTGAAAACGAAGGAGCACGTCTGCATATCCGTAAACCAGGTAAAACCGAAGTGGTGAATGTGCAAGCGTCTCCAATTACGCATACATATTCACAAACTCCGTTTCCTGTTGCTCAGCAGCAGCCAGCCGTTGTAACAAGCGCGCAGCCAGCTGTTCAAGAAGCGGTTCCGGTTAAAGCTCCGGCAGCAGATCTTCATCAGATCGTTTCGCCTATGGTCGGTACTTTCTACAGTTCACCGACTCCTGAATCAGGTCCTTTCGTTAAGTCGGGTGACCGTGTACAAGAGAAGTCCGTCGTTTGTATTTTGGAAGCGATGAAGCTTATGAATGAACTAGAAGCAGAAGTTAAAGGTGAGATCGTTGAAGTATTGGTCTCTAATGGTCAATTAGTTGAATATGGCCAGCCGCTGTTTCTTGTTAAAGCGGACTAAAACTTTCATTCCCAATTGGGAAACTGTCGTCTGAAAGGGGTTCCTACGTGAAATTCCAAAAAATATTAATTGCAAACCGTGGTGAGATCGCAGTGCGGATTATTCGCGCTTGTCGTGAACTTGGAATCGGTACAGTAGCCGTTTATTCTGAAGCAGACCGTGATTCGCTTCATGTTCGTCTAGCAGACGAAGCCTATTGCATCGGGCCCACCGCATCTAAAGATAGCTATTTAAATTTAACCAATATAATGAGCGTTGCTACGATTACAGAATGTGATGCTATTCATCCTGGCTATGGTTTCCTCGCTGAGAATGCTGATTTCGCTGAAATCTGTGAATCCTGTAATATTACTTTTATAGGTCCTTCTCCGGAAGCAATTAGTAAGATGGGGGATAAAGCGGTCGCTAAGCTGACAATGAAAACAGCAAACGTGCCAATTATTCCAGGTTCTGATGGCTTAGTTGAAAACATGGACGATGCAATCATTGTTGCAAGAGAAATCGGTTATCCCGTTATTATCAAAGCAACTGCAGGCGGCGGAGGCAAAGGTATCCGTATTGCTGAAGATGAAGAGTCTCTTATTACGCAAATAACGACAGCACAACAAGAAGCCCAAAAAGCGTTTGGTAATGCTGGCGTATATTTGGAGAAATATTTGACTGGCATGAAGCATGTTGAGATTCAAATTATGGCGGACAAGCATGGTAATGCTGTACATTTGTTCGAACGTGATTGTTCTGTACAGCGTAGAAGACAAAAGCTGGTTGAGGAAGCTCCTTGTCCAGTATTATCTCCTGAAATGCGCCAAAAGATGGGCCAAGCTGCAGTACGTGCTGCACTCGCAGTACAATACTCTGGTGCAGGCACATTAGAATTTTTGCTTGGGCAGGATGGAGAGTTCTACTTTATGGAGATGAATACTCGTATCCAAGTAGAACATCCTGTAACTGAGATGATTACGAATGTGGACTTGATTAAGGAAATGATTAGTGTTGCGGAAGGCAATCCGCTTTCCTTTAAGCAAGAAGATCTTACAATCAATGGCTGGTCCATAGAGTGTCGTATTAATGCTGAAGATTCGGAACGTAATTTCATGCCTTCACCTGGTCATATTCCTTTTTATTTGCCACCAGGTGGTGCAGGTGTACGTGTAGATAGCGCTGTTTATCCTGGCTATACGATTTCTCCTCACTATGATTCGATGATCGCTAAGCTTATTGTATGGGGAAGAACACGTGAAGAAGCGATTGCACGAATGAAACGTGCTTTATCTGAATTCGCAATCGAAGGAATTCGCACAACTATTCCATTTCATCTTAAGCTTCTTAATCATCCTAAATTTGTGCAGGGCGATTTCGACATTAAATTTCTGGAGGAGCATGATATTAATGCCCCGGAAGCGGCAATTAGCGGAGATTTGAACAAGTCTGTATAGTTTGTCATATTTCAAGCTGAATGTTATAGTATAGAAATAAGATGCGGATCAATACTTGGCATGAGCCAAGTGCACGCAATATTAGGGAGGTGTACAACGAACATGAGTACGATAGCTGCTGACTACGAAAAAACAGAAATCGGTACGATTCAGATTGCACCTGAAGTGATTGAAGTTATTGCTGGACTTGCTGCAGTTGAGGTGGAAGGCGTAGCAGGGATGAGTGGTGGACTTGCAGGCGGTATTGCCGAATTGCTTGGTCGCAAAAACTTGTCTAAAGGTGTTAAGGTTGAAGTAGGTCAAAGAGAAGCTGCGGTAGACGTATCTATCATCGTTGAGTATGGTAACAAAATTCCTGAGGTTGCTTCAGCAATTCAAGCGAATGTGAAACGTTCTATTGAGATGATGACTGGTCTTCATGTAGTAGAAGTGAATGTTCATATCCATGATGTTCATTTCAAACCTGCTGAGAAGATTGTAGAAGAAGATAGTCTAAACAGAGTTAAATAATAACAAATGAAGCGTTGATTTCGTACAACCCCCTCGTGATTGGGCATGCCGCTCGGCACAAGGGGGTTTTCATTAGGTCTGACTGGAGGAGTGGATGCGTTGATAAAAGTTGTGGACAAGCTTCTTTTGTTTTTGTATAGCATCGTCATCGGGATTATTTCGGTAGTCATCATATGTTTGGGCTTTGGTTGGGTATCTGCTTACAATATAGTTGATGTACTGGACGATTACTTTAGTCGTGATTCACTTTCATTTACAAGTGGAGTGCTAGGTTGTGTATTGCTTCTTATTAGTGTGAGATTAGTAGTTGTATCTGTCCAGCGTAGTTCAATTTCTGCTCAATCAATTGACCAACGCACAGAATTCGGAGACATTAGAATTTCAATTGAAACGATTGAAAACTTGGCACTGAAGACTGCTGTTAAACAACGTGGCGTAAAAGACATTAAAGCACGTGTTCGTGCAAATGATGCAGGTCTTGAAATTGTGCTTCGTGCAATTATTGATGGTGAACATTCGATACCAACGTTAACTGAAGAAATTCAGCGTGCGGTCAAAGAACATATAGAAGAAATTACGGGAATACCAGTTACGAATGTAGCTGTGTTTGTTGCTAATGTTATTCAAGCAAATACATTCAAAAGCCGCGTAGAATAGAGGTGAACTTACCGATGTGGAGGGAGTTCTGGGAAATCTATTGGAAACGTTTGGTTGGCGCAGCAGTTGGGTTGTTTTTCGGAATCATTTATTTAGCATTTGGGTTCTGGGACATGCTCTTTGTAGCGCTGCTCGTCGCCATCGGTTATTGGTTTGGAAAAGGTAAAGAGCAAACGAATGGTGAAGAATTTTCTTTACAGAGAGTATGGTACTCACTTCAAGATAAATTTAGACCATTTCGATAATTCTGTGGTCTCCTCCGTACTCCGGATTTCGGACAGCCGCTTATTCGGGGCAGGGAGGAGATCATAGTTTTTTTCTGAAAAAATATTTGGCAAGAACGGATGTGGATACTACATGAAACGTAGATTATCGAGAGAAATAACAGTATCAAGTCTTTACCAATTGGAAATGAACGAAGTTACTGCATCAGAAGCAATAGAAATGTTGATGGAAGAACTACGTCAGGAAAATGAAATAGAAGCAGATCCATCTGAAATTGGCAGTACAGACGAGTTCGTTCGTGAACTTGTGAACGGTGTTTTGGAAAACAAACAAGTAATCGATGGAATGCTACAGCAGTTTTTGACAGGATGGCAAGTAGACCGTTTATCGCGTGTCGATAGACAAGTGTTAAGACTTGCATGTTATGAGATGGTATTTAGAGACGATGTACCTCCAGTAGCAGCAATTAATGAGGCGATTGAGGTTGCTAAACATTTCGGGACTGAGGAATCGGGTAAGTTCGTAAATGGTGTTCTAGGCAAGTTGTTGCAAGAAATCGAAGAGCTGAAACAATAACGATTATAATTTTGGGGAAGTAGCTACTATAGGACAAAGGAGTCTGAAGCGGTTATGAGCGCACAAATTATTGATGGTAAAAAAATTTCTGATGAAATACGGGGCGAGATTTTACAGGAAGTTACCGCTCTAAAAGCAAAAAATGTTGTTCCGGGTTTAGCAGTTGTACTTGTTGGTGAAGACCCTGCATCAAAAGTTTATGTAGGTTCCAAAGAAAAGACTTGTCAGCAGTTAGGCATTTACTCTGAGGTGCATCGTTTAGATGCGCTTACAACAGAGTCCGAGCTACTAGCGCTCATTAATCGTCTGAATGAACAATCTACAATCAATGGTATTTTAGTTCAGCTTCCACTTCCAAATCATATTAATGAAAAAGCAGTAATTGATGCAATTCGTTTAGATAAAGATGTAGATGGCTTCCATCCTCAAAGTGTAGGAAATCTTATTATTGGCGATGACAGTTTATTGCCATGTACTCCTGCTGGTGTTATTGAACTCATTAAGCGCCAAGGCGTTGACATCGCAGGTAAACATGCAGTAGTGATCGGGCGTAGCAATATCGTTGGTAAACCTGTAGCAAACTTGTTATTACGTGAGCATGCTACCGTAACGATTTGTCATTCTCGAACAACAAACATGGAGCAAATCGCTAAACAAGCAGACATTCTTGTAGTTGCAATAGGTAAAGCTAAAGCAATCGACAGCCGATATGTGAAGCCTGGTGCGATTGTAATTGATGTTGGAGTCAATCGTCTACCAGACGGAAAATTAGCAGGTGACGTTGATTTTAATGATTGTTTAGAAGCTGCGTCATATATTACCCCTGTTCCAGGTGGTGTAGGTCCTATGACCATTACTATGCTAATGAAAAACACGATTACGGCGGCTAGAAGGGCAAACGGAATCGAGGTGTAAAGCATCAAATGGGAACTAATCCTAAAGTATACTCGATCAAAGAGCTAAATAAATACATTCGAATGAAACTAGAGACTGACCTCGTCTTAGGTGATGTTTGGTTACGTGGAGAAATTTCTAATTTCACTCATCATTCCAGTGGTCATATGTACTTTACGCTCAAAGATAGTGACAGCAAGCTAAAATGTGTGATGTTTGCATCTCACAATACTAGGCTTCCATTTATTCCTCGAGAAGGTACAAAAGTAATTGCAAGAGGTAATATTTCTGTATTTGAACGAGATGGTAATTATCAATTTTATGTAATGGCAATGCAACCTGATGGGATCGGTAGCTTATATCTTGCTTATGAGCAGCTTAAGAGCAAGCTTGCGCAAGAGGGGCTATTCGACTCTTCTCGAAAAAGGGCATTGCCATCATTTCCGAAATCGATTGGTGTAATTACTTCACCTACAGGTGCTGCGGTGCGTGATATTATAACTACACTTCAGCGTAGATATCCGCTGATTCCGGTATATATCTATCCGGTTCAAGTGCAGGGTAAACAAGCAGCGCCTACAATTGTGAATGCAATAGAAGCAATGAATCGTTTTGGGGAATGCGACGTATTAATTGTAGGTCGTGGCGGAGGTTCTTTAGAGGAACTTTGGGCATTCAATGAGGAAGTAGTGGCGAGAGCAATAGCTAAATCGGTTATACCAATAATAAGTGCAGTCGGTCATGAAACGGACTTTACAATATCTGATTTTGTTGCTGACTTACGAGCAGCAACACCTACAGCAGCAGCAGAGCTTGCTGTTCCTCATGTTGCTGAACTTGCACAAGGGAAAAACCGTTTGGAGCAACGATTAATTTCTGCTCTACGTCTATCTGTTCGGGTAGATAAAGAACGTCTCCAGCGTGTGCGGAGATCTCCGTTCTTCTTATACCCACGTAGATATTTACTGGATCAAGCTCAGCGTCTAGATCGTCTCAAAGAGCAGCTCCATGAAAGAACATCTCGACTGACAATGAAAGAACATAGTAAATTAGCAAAGCTCCAATCTCAATTAGCAGCTCATCATCCTGGTGAACGTGTCATTTATGCCGCTAAACGATTAAGCGGAGCCACGCATCAATTAGAGATTGCTTCGGCTGCATTAGTAAAGTCTGGAAAGTTGCGGTTACAAAGTGGGATTAAGCAACTCGATGCATTAAGCCCATTAAAAGTAATGGCAAGAGGTTATAGTCTCGTCTATGATGAAAACAAAAAACGATTAATTAAATCGATTCAAGATGTTACGGTAGGCGATGACGTTCAAGTTAAACTCGCAGATGGTAGTATAACTTGTCGCGTTGAATCCCTGACAGGAGGTTGGAACAATGAAAAAAGCAGCGAAAAGTGATGAGCTAAGTTTTGAGCAAGCGATGGAACGTCTTGAGTCTATTGTCGCAAAGCTTGAAAACGGTGATGTCCCTCTTGAAACAGCAATCGAATTGTTCCAAGAAGGAATGAAGCTCTCCCATCTTTGTGGTAGTAAACTTGAGCAAGTGGAGAGCAAAATTGAATTGTTGATCGAATCAGAACAAGGCTTCCAGAAAAAACCGTTTGTAGCTACAAACGAAGATAAAGGGGAATGAGCTTGAACGCTAGCGTGACAACTGCTACCTATCTGAAAGACTGCGCGTCTAAGATCGAGTTGGCGCTTCAATCTTCATTTCCAACGGATTGGGATGTACCACAACTTCTTCGTGATGCGATGCAATACTCTCTAGATGCAGGAGGTAAGCGGATTCGTCCTGCACTGGTTTTAACTACAGCACATGCTATACAGGGATCATCGGTTATTTGTGATGATGCTATGCCAATTGCTTGTGCAGTTGAATATATACATACATATTCATTGATCCATGATGATCTGCCAGCGATGGATGACGATGACTTCCGTCGGGGAAAGCCAACAAACCATAAAGTATTTGGTGAAGCAATGGCTATACTAGCAGGTGATGCTCTGCTCACACATGCATTTCGCCTCATTCCGCAAGCTGCTCGTCAAGGCAATGTGAAACCCGAAATAGCACTTGCAATCGTTGATGATTTAGCAAAGTATGCAGGAGCATCGGGTATGGTTGGTGGTCAGGCGGCAGACATGCTTGGTGAACAAGGTATTACTTCTATTAATGAGCTTGAGTACATCCATTTGCATAAAACGAGTGATTTGATTGTATTTTCGGTTGTAGCAGGTGGAAGAATTGGTGGAGCAAATGAGGAACAACTAGATAAACTTGCGCTTTATGGCCGAAATATTGGGTTAGCTTTTCAAATCCAAGATGATATTTTGGACTTGATTGGCGATGAGCAGAAGCTTGGTAAAAAAACGAATAGTGACGTTGCCCAGCAGAAAGTAACCTATCCATTCCTTATTGGAATGGAAGAAAGTATCGCATTAGTGAAAAAGCTAACGCAAGAAGCGAAAAATGCCATAGTAGAAGCAAATCTTGCCCAGCCTGAACGATTGCTACAGATTGCCGATTATTTAGTGCAACGGGACCATTGACAAGTTCTGTAACTGTCAGAAAATTGGGCAACTGAATGGCAATATGATATAATAGGTAAAATGTAGATGTGTATAGGACGGCTCCATAGCTGTTCTCGAAAGTGAGGAAAGTAACGTGCTGCTAGATCAAATAGACGGACCTCAAGATTTGAAAACGCTAAATGTTGCTCAACTAGAGCAACTTTCCGAAGAAATCCGACAATTTCTTATTGAGAAGCTTTCTGTTACAGGTGGGCATCTAGCTCCCAATTTGGGTGTCGTCGAATTGACCTTGGTTATGCATTACTTATTTAATAGTCCGGAAGATAAATTTATATTTGACGTGGGTCATCAATCTTATGTGCACAAGATTTTGACAGGGCGTATGGATCGTTTTGATACCCTTAGAAAATTTAAAGGTTTGTGCGGATTTGTAAAGCGTGCTGAAAGTGAACACGATGTTTGGGAAGCTGGACATAGTAGCACTTCTTTATCAGCTGCAATGGGCATGGCTCTAGGTAGAGATTTAAAAGGTGAATCTAATCGTGTCGTAGCTGTAATTGGTGATGGTGCTCTTACAGGCGGTATGGCTTTAGAGGCACTTAACCATATCGGTCATGAGAAGCGGGACATGATCGTTATTTTAAACGATAATGAGATGTCTATTGCACCTAACGTTGGTGCACTTCATCATTATCTAGGAAAAATTAGAACAGACCGACATTACCATAAAGCAAAAGATGAACTTCAGTATCTGTTAAACAAAATACCGGCAATTGGTGGTAAGCTTGCGAAAACAGCTGAACGAGTTAAGGACAGTCTAAAGTATTTGCTCGTTAGCGGTATTTTGTTTGAGCAATTCGGATTAACATACTTAGGTCCAGTAGACGGACATGACGTGGAAGGGCTTATTGATATTTTGAAGCAAGCTGATTCTATGCCTGGTCCAGTTCTGGTACATGTGTTAACCGTAAAAGGTAAAGGATATTTACCTGCTGAAGCAGACTCCCATAAGTGGCATGGTGCTTCTCCATACAAGATTGAATCGGGCCAAATGGTTGCATCTGTAGGTCCACCTATGTATACAAAAGTGTTCGGTGACATGCTTATTGAACTAGCTGATCAAGATGAGCGGATTATAGCGATAACTCCAGCTATGCCAGGTGGCTCAGGGCTATTGGAATTTGCACAAAAATATCCGAAACGTATGATAGATGTTGGAATCGCAGAGCAACACGCTGCAACAATGTCTGCGGCACTAGCTATGGAGGGTCTTAAGCCTGTATATGCTGTGTATTCTACATTCCTACAGAGAGCGTATGATCAAGTGGTACATGATATTTGTAGACAAAATGCAAATGTAGTGTTCGCAATAGATCGTGCAGGATTCGTAGGACCAGATGGTGAAACACATCATGGTGTATATGATATTCCTTTCTTACGTCATATACCTAACTTAGTGCTTATGATGCCTAAGGATGAAAATGAACTACGTCGTATGATGAAAACGGCTTTTGATTACAACGATGGTCCGATTGCAGTTCGTTATCCTAGAATAAACGGTGTTGGTGTTGAACTAGATGCCAATCCGCAGCCAATTACAATTGGTACTTGGGAAACGATTCGTGAAGGGGATTCGTACGCTATACTAGCTCTAGGACCAATGATTGCAGTAGCTGAGAAAGCTGCTAACATTCTAAGTGCCGATGGTGTTAATGTGCAAATCGTAAACGCAAGATTTATTAAACCTTTGGATGAGACGATGTTATTGTCTCTAGCAGAAGAAGGTAAACGTCTTATTGTACTCGAGGAAGGTTCGGTGCTAGGAGGTTTAGGTAGCGCTGTACTTGAATTCTATTCCCAAAGAAGTATATATGACGTACCTGTTCACATTATCGGTATACCAGATGAGTTTATCGAGCATGGTTCAATCGGGCAGCAATATGTAGAAGCTGGTTTGACAGCAGAGCGTGTTGCTACAGAAGTAAGAGCAATGTTCCCCCAAAGGATTAAACGCGTTACAGGACAAGTGTAACGATCAAGGAGAATCATGACAACCACTCAGAAAGAACGAATAGATGTGCTGCTTGTGGAGCTTGGCTTCTTCGATAGCAGGGAGAAGGCCAAAAAAGCGTTGATGGCAGGGCTTGTCCTTGTTGACAATGAACCAGTTGATAAGAGCGGTATGAAAGTGCCGCGTCTAGCTGATATTAAAGTTAAAGGTGCAATCCATCCTTATGTTAGCCGTGGTGGCCTAAAGCTAGAAAAAGCAATACGTGAGTTCGACATCGATCTAAAAGAAAGAGTCATGCTCGACATTGGAGCTTCTACTGGCGGTTTTACAGACTGTGCACTTCAAAATGGTGCAAATTATGTATACGCAATAGATGTAGGGTACAATCAATTGGATTGGTCGCTAAGACAACATGAGAAAGTTAATGTTATGGAAAGAACTAATTTCCGATATTTGCAACCGGAACAGTTGGAAGGGCCACCCGCAACTTTTGCAAGTATTGACGTTTCATTCATTTCGTTAAAATTGATTCTGCCTACATTGTCTACTTTATTAGCTGAAGGTTCGGGAATAGTTGCCTTAATTAAACCGCAATTTGAAGCTGGAAGAGAAAAAGTAGGTAAGTCAGGTGTCGTTAGGGATGCTAATGTACATGTGGAAGTACTTGAGAATGTACTTCACATGGCATCAGAACTAGGTTATGTTTTGCAAAACATAACTTTCTCACCGATTACAGGTGGGGAAGGAAATATTGAATTTCTTGCTTATTGGCTGTGGATGAATGATCCTAATAAGGGTGTACCAGAACAGTCCGAATTACGCAAGCTGGTAGAGGAAGCTAATGGAACTTTCAAAGTAACAAAATAAATACATGCAACCAGGAAGGGTGCCGATCAGTTTTATAACTGTAAGGCATCTTTTTTTACTTTACAGGCATGTCCTTTATTTGATAAACTTATACCAAACAAACGTTCGCTTTCATTGTATATCCAATGGTGAATGAGGTGTTAGCAATCGAACAGTACGGAGATTGGTTTATTATGCTGGTTGCAGGTGTGTTGCTTGCTGTATGGGCCTATCGTGCTTTCTACCGCTGGCTTCACTCTCCTATAAGTGTCAATCGGATAAAGTTAGGTAAGGGAGGAGCTATCTCATCTAATGATGAGAATGTCTCGTTACTTGAGCGATCAGGTTA
This sequence comes from Paenibacillus sp. GSMTC-2017, assembly GCF_016019935.1. Lineage (GTDB taxonomy): Bacteria > Bacillota > Bacilli > Paenibacillales > Paenibacillaceae > Pristimantibacillus. The sequence continues at coordinate 470,376 of NZ_JAECMT010000002.1, read as the reverse complement.
CACCGTCTCCTCCGGTAAACATGTTATTCCGATACCTATTGAGTTAAATGATGTGCCATTAGGTAATGGTACTAGAATGTATATTGATTATATAGCAGAGAAAGATGACTGCACATATGTAGTAAAAACTGCTCGTGAACGTATGCCGATCGATTGGACGGCTAGCGGAGTTAGGGACAAATTATTGGTCTATTCTTTATTGCTCCCAGAGAGCTCAGGTGTGTTGTTTGTAGATGCAAAAGAAGGAATCATTCGAAAAATTACATTTCAACTAGGCGATTAACAATCCATGGAGGTTCCATATGAAAAGTATGAGACAGTTTAAAATTAGAGAAATCATTATGGGTGGGGAAATTGAAACGCAGGAAGATCTAGTTGAGGCATTACGCAATTCGGGTATGCAAGTAACTCAAGCAACAGTTTCTAGAGATATTAAGGAACTTATGTTAGTTAAAGTACCAGTAACTGAAGGAAGATATGTCTATTCAATGCCGATGGAGCAACAGCGTCAAAATCCGATACATAAGCTAAAAAGAGCGATGCTGGATCATTTTACGCATATCGACTTCTCGGACAATTTAGTTGTTTTGAAATGCCTTCCAGGAACTGCTAATGCGATAGGTGGACTTATCGACAATATGGAGTGGTCAGAAGTAATGGGAACCATTTGTGGTGACGATACTATACTTATTATTTGTAGAACTAAAGAACAGAGCGAGCAAATCGTTGAGCGATTGCTTGCAGTTATGAATTAGGAAGGGGACCCGGCCATGCTGCGCGAGCTATCTATCCGGAATTTAGCGGTTGTTGAAGAAGTTAACGTTACATTTCATCATGGATTTCATGTGTTAACAGGAGAAACAGGAGCAGGTAAATCAATCATAATTGACGCTCTGAGTTTAGTTGTCGGTGGGAGAGGTTCCGCAGACATGGTTAGATATGGTTGCGAAAGAGCTGAGATGGAAGCTATGTTCGATCTACCTGCGACACATCCAGTATGGAAGCAGCTTGATCGACTTGGGGTGCAGTATAGTACTGAGGAAATGTTAGTGATTAAACGTGAGTTGTCATCACATGGGAAAAGCAGTAGTCGAGTAAATGGACAACTTGTTACGATATCAATGCTTAAAGAGATTGGTGAATGTCTAGTTAATATTCATGGACAGCACGAACATCAATCGTTACTTCGGACCGAGCAACATTTGGAATGGCTCGACATGTTTGGCGGAGATCTTTTACTGGAACGTAAACAACAATACAAAAATGCATATGATCAATTGCAGCAAGCCCGTAGTTCACTAAGAGAACTTGAAGATTCTACTCGTCACAATGTACAAATGCTTGATTTGTATCGCTTCCAGATTGAAGAGATTTCAAACGCTGCGTTAAAGCCGTTAGAAGATGAACAATTAATGGAGCAACGCCGATTGTTAACTTATGCAGAGAAGCGTATAGATGCAGTATCAGAAGCTTATACGCTTATGTCTGGTGGCAAAGGACTTGATGTCTTCAGTAAAGCAATATCAAAGTTGAATGATATTCAAAATTACGATCCTGAGGTACTGGGACCACTACTTGAGCAATTACAATCAGCATTTTATCAAGCGGAGGATGCAGTGTTTCAGCTTCGCGACTATCGTGATGGGATCGAAACGAACCCAGAGGAACTGTCATACGTCGAAGATCGTTTAGATTTAATTAATGGCCTAAAGCGCAAATACGGAGAAACAATCCCAGATATATTAGCTTATTTAGAAAAGACGACGTCTGAGCGCGACAAGATTGAAAATAGGGATGAATTGCTTGAAGGTTTGCGCAAACTAGAAGAAGAAAGATTTATGTATGTAGCTGAACTTGCAAAAGAATTGTCTCAGTTGCGATTGCATGCTTCTACACGACTGTCTCAGTCAATTGAGCAGGAGCTCAAGCAGTTGCAAATGCCAGCTGCAAGATTTCAAGTTCAATTAGATCGACCGTTAGAGGATGATCTTGCTTCTATAAGAAAAGTGCTTAATGCTAACGGATTCGATGCAGCTACATTTATGTTATCTACAAATCCAGGTGAACCACTCAAACCGTTAAACAAAATTGCTTCCGGTGGAGAAATGTCTCGGATCATGTTAGCACTAAAAAGTATATTTGCGGAAATCGATCAAATTCCGGTTTTAATATTTGATGAAGTGGATACAGGTGTAAGTGGACGGGCTGCACAAGCAATTGCGGAAAAATTGTCTAGACTTGCAGCAAAGTGTCAAGTGTTTTCCATTACACATTTACCACAAGTTGCTTGTATGTCCGATCATCATTATGAAATAAGAAAACAAGTCATTGGAGAGCGAACTTCTACTTCGGTGAATCAACTCATTAATGAAGCTCGAATTGATGAGCTTGCGCGAATGCTCGGTGGTGTGGAAATAACGGAAAAAACAAGGCATCATGCACAGGAAATGCTTGATTTGGCACATGGACTGAAGGGGGCGTAAAGGTAGGCATTCAGGGAATGTTTTTGTGGACATAAAAGCTGAGACGAAGGGTAACTTAAAGGTACGCCATTGGCGATTAATCCTTTTTCGTCATGCGATGGAATGACAAGGAGCGTGAAATCATTGAACTCCAATCAACGGAAGCGATGGTTTGGACTGGTTCTTGTTATCTTCGTATGTACGGTTGGTTTCTCCACCCCGTTTCAGCAATTTGCCGCATTTCCGAATGAACTACGTTTATTCTCTGGACAAATGAAACGACTGCAATATGGAGTACCCGTACATGCGGAGGTAACGGTAGATCCTCAGATGCTACAAATTAACGGATCATCCGAGCAGTCCTTATCCGTTAATTTGAACGAACCATTTTCACTGCAACCGAATCAAAGCGGTCAAACCAACATGAAAGTGAAATTATTTGGTAAAATTCCTTTCAAGACGATTAAAGTTAATGTCGTTCCTGATCTTCGTGTAATACCAGGAGGGCAGACGATTGGGGTCAAGGTTAAGTCAGCTGGAATTTTAGTTGTTGGACATCATCAGGTTATGGATCGAGACGGTGCGAAGCAATCGCCTGGTGAAGCAGCTGGACTTAAGATGGGTGATTTGATTATGAGCATTAATGACGTACCTATTAATGAAGTGCACAGGGTTGGGGAGCATTGCGAAAAGTTCGGTAATGACAAGCAGCCATTGCAAGTAACGTATAAGCGCGGAGGCCAGCTAAATCGAACGAAACTAAGCCCTGTGTACGATGCAGATGATCGTGCTTGGAGGCTAGGCCTCTATATAAGGGACTCAGCAGCAGGGGTTGGCACGTTAACGTTCTATGCCCCAGATCAGGGCGTTTACGGGGCACTAGGACACGTCATAACGGATATGGATACTCAAACGCCAATTGAAGTAGGAGAAGGGCAAATATTGCAGTCCAATGTTATTTCTATAAACAAAAGTCAAACTGGCGAGCCAGGTGAAAAAAGAGCTCAGTTCGTCAAAGAAGGAAAAATATTGGGTAATATTGAACGGAATACCCCTTTCGGAATATTTGGGAAGATGAACGAAGCTCCTACACATAGTTATAGCGAGAAGTCGTTGCCTGTTGCTTTTGCAGAAGATGTTAAAGAAGGGCCTGCACAAATATTAACTGTCGTTAATGGGCAAAAAGTGGAGCGATTCAACATCGAAATTGTCCATGTTTCTAAACAATCTGGGCCAGCAACAAAAGGTATGGTAATCAAAATTACTGATAAGCGCTTAATTAATAAGACCGGTGGAATTGTGCAAGGCATGTCCGGAAGTCCCATACTACAAGATGGAAAACTAGTTGGAGCCGTCACGCATGTATTTGTGAATGATCCGTCATCTGGTTATGGATGTTTCATCGAATGGATGCTACAGGATGCTGGAGTGTTGTTGAAATCATCATCTAAACGTGGTGGTGAAGCTGCATAAGAAAGATTAAGGCGTCTTCTGCGGATTAATTATACTGCAGGAGACGTTTCCTTTTTATTCTCAATTTGATTGGATTTTGTCGAAGGAACCCGAAAAAGTACGGTTCATGCAATAAATTATTTATTATATCGAATTCTTCCAAAAAAATAAAGAAAAAAGATTTTCGACAGAAGGAATTCCATGGCGAGTGTCGAAAACTTTAGTCAGACAGCAAATGAACGATGACATAAATATCATTTAGAGGAGGATTAGACTTTGCATAAGATCGAAGTATTGTTAGCAGACGACAACAGAGAATTTACAAACTTGTTATCGGAATACATATCAGAACAAAGTGATATGAATGTTAGTGGTGTTGCGTATAACGGTGAAGAGGTAATAAGACATCTGGAGCACACAAGAAACATACCAGATGTGTTGATCCTTGATATTATTATGCCTCACTTGGATGGCCTAGGTGTATTGGAACGATTAAAAGAAATGAATTTGTCGCCAATGCCAAAGATTATTATGTTAACTGCTTTCGGCCAAGAAAATATTACGCAAAAAGCAGTTCAATTAGGCGCCTCCTATTACATATTGAAACCATTTGATATGGATATATTGGCTAATCGTATTCGTCAACTTGTTGGTAATACGACATTCTCCTCAACTGCAAGCTACAGCACAGGAACAACAACCATTAAGTCTAACGTTGTACCTTTAGCTAAAGGGAAAAACTTAGATGCAAACATTACTAGCATCATTCATGAAATCGGTGTACCCGCTCATATTAAAGGATACCAATATTTGCGCGAAGCAATAACAATGGTATACAACAATATTGAGATACTTGGTGCAATTACGAAAACGTTGTATCCGGCTATTGCAGAGAAGTTCAAAACGACACCTTCTCGCGTAGAATGTGCAATCCGTCATGCTATTGAAGTAGCTTGGACGCGCGGTAATATCGACAGCATCTCACACCTGTTTGGCTACACAATCAACATCAGCAAGTCGAAACCTACAAACTCAGAATTCATCGCGATGGTTGCAGATAAGCTGCGTATTGAGCATAAGGTTAGTTGAACGAAGTAGTATTGCGGATTGAGAGGATTCAATCCGTAAAACCATTTGACTATAAATAGCGGAGTATATGGTGTTAAAACCGATATATAACTGTTTTTAAAACCAACTGATACCGTCTCTTTATTGGATTTTATGATCCAATAAAGAGACGGTATTTTTTTATGACTGATTTAGAGTTCCAGTAAGACAATTTTATACTTTCTGCACTTGGAACAATCCAGTTTTTATGCTGATATTGAAAGTGAAAATAATAATTCTTCCGTTGACTCATGGTAATCTGTGGAATAAAATACTAAACTATAATCTTCTGAATAGAAACAAGAAAGGAATGACAAACGGATGATTAAAAAGGGAATATCAAGGGTAATATTGCTCGCATTGCTGTTGAACTTTTCTTTATGGATAAATGTAAGTGTGTCCCCACCTATTACAGAAGCTTCCGTAAGTTTAACGACGTTTAATTGTACTAGTTACGGTGTGACCACATCGGTACCCGTTGGTACGACGTTGCCAACTGGATGGATCATTGTAAATAATATCGGCGGCACAATAACTGCCAAGTGCTTGATCGGGGCAACAACAGGCGCAACTACCGTCGCTTTGCCGGGTTCAGCGATTCCAAGCGGTTGGGTTATTATTAATCAAACAAGTAGTTGGCTTACACTCAAAAATGCAAACGGAGCAGGTTATGGTGAAACTTACACAATTGTACCCATCTCGCCGCTTCCAAACGGCTGGGTGATGATAAACAGAACGGATAGTGTAGTGTGGATTAAAAATCTAAATGGGGCACCGTCAGGAGCAACAGTCACAGCTCTAATAGGTTCTCCTGTACCTAGTGGCTGGGTGATTATAAATTATATAGGTTCTACATTTACTCTTAAGAAACTGTAAGTAGCAAGCTATAGCACAACTTTCGCTATCTTATTCATCTTGCCAATCCCATAACCTGAACGCTATGTTGTAAATCAATTGGAAGCTCTGTACATGCCGATTTGGCTACATACAGAGCTTTTTATTATTGGTCAACATGATAAATGTATAACGAGCCAATATTGACCATATTACTTTAACCTATAGTTTAGTAAACTAACTTTTTTAATAGTAAACCTTACATTATTGTTAGAATTGATTTGTCATAGCTATGGTAAAATGTAATTACGGTTTTTTGAACGGATTTGATTTTTGAAGAGGGAAGGTTAACAAGCAACATGAATCATTATCTTATACCTATAAAGCAGGCAATTATTACATTTCCATTGTTAGCACTGGCATTAACGATTCCGTATTTGATTATGCAATATCGGAAATATGGCTATGTGAACAAACTGCGTTCAGTTATTCTTTACTCTTTGTTGCTCTATTCCATTGTTGCTTATTATCTCGTTATACTACCTTTACCAAAGATACTTCATAATTGTACGGATTACGGCTCAATATGGTCCTATATGCAATTAAAGCCTTTTTCGTTTGTAAATGATATTACTAGAGAAACGAATTTTGCATGGAATCAATTTTCATCGTATGTTGCACTACTAAAAGAACGTTCATTTTTACAGGTCATATTTAATATTATTTTAATGATTCCACTAGGTATTTATTTGCGCTATTATTTTAGATTCAAATTTTTAGGAACAGTCTTATCTGCGCTCCTAGTATCTTTATTTTATGAGATATCTCAAGTAACAGGTCTTTATGGTTTGTACGCTTGTCCTTATCGATTATTCGATGTTGATGATCTTATCTTGAATACGAGTGGTGTTGTAGTCGGATATTTAATAGCACCTATACTATATTATTTCTTGCCTCGATCAGATAAATTGGATGAGAAAATAAATCTTAATGAAGTAAAGGTTGGCTTCATAAGACGCGGAATTTCTTTCGTAGTTGATTTGTTTGTACTGATGATTATTTCGGGATTATTATCAATCGTGTTATATGGAACAAGCTCAATTACGTTAGGTGCAACACCAAATGAATCTGCGTTTTTTATGCTATCATCAGGTATAGCAGTAATTATTTATTTCGTAGTAATACCAGCCCTATTCGGTGGTCGAACACTTGGTAAATGGATTACACGAATTCATGTAGTGGAGGATGCACGACGTGACTCAAACAAGTTCATAACATGGACTGGACTACTTAAACGTTATTTGCAACTTTACTTCGGTGTTTTTGGAACGATAAATTTATTAGTCTATATATCCGATTATGGAGATATTCCAATTGAAGCTGTATATGCAATACGAGTAGTTATCATCATAATTTTGTTAGTATTTGCGATTCATATTTTGTGGAATATGATTAAAGGAGAAAAACGTTTGTTCTATGAGCGGATTAGTGGCACACGTAATGTTGTAACTAATCTTTCAGCGCAGGATGTCAGTGTAGAAAATGATTCTACTTCATTTGTATTATCAGAAGGTGACACAATAAAATCGTTGATTGAAGCTGAAAGAAATAATCATTCCTCAATACCTGCTCATATAGAGGACAACGAGAACAAGGTTGATCAACTGGAAATTGAATCACAACCAGAGCAAATCCAAAATGATGAAGCTCGATTCAATCATTCTGTACCTGAATTACATGAACAACAATGTGATGATCATTCGAAGCAAGTAGAGATTGAACTAGAGAAGCTTAAGAACAAGCTTGCTCAAGAAAAAAAAGATAAGCTTTAATAAAATATAACTCTCTAGTATATACGGATACCATTTCTTTATTGGCTCTCAAAGCCATTATAGGAATGGTATTTTTTTTGAACACCATTAAGAAATTTGTGTATAATTAATTATTAAAGTTACTGCTGATTTTAAAATAATCGATAAGAAATAGAAAATGATGTTAAAAGTGGTGGAAATAATGTATCAATTTATTATTGCTATTCAAATTGTAAGCTTCTTTTTTATTTTTCGATCCATTTCACGCTACCCGTTTACAATTAAAGAAATATCAATGTGGCTAGCCATATTTTTAACGATCGGATTTGTGTCCACCTATTTTATTGGGATATGGGGAGCTATTATTTTATTTTTTTGTTTAATTTTTATGTCCTATGTTAAAAACAATGGAACGATGACTACATTAGGTGTTTTTTACGGAGCATATGCTTTGGTTATGAATTCTTTTTTGGGTTATCTTGTATCAGAACCAATTACATGGTTAGTTTCATTTATGTTTAAACAATCCACAGCCAATATAGATTATCTTCCGTATCTAATTACAGCTATAGCACCACCAATTATCAATGAAATAGGACTTAGAATGGTTCGTCACTATTTTCCACAACTCAATAAAGTAATTTTGCAAGAATCCAGTAAAGTTATTTTGTTACCAGCTATCGTATTATTAATTATAATAATTCTTTCAGTGTATCCGATATTATCAATAGGCAATACAAAAGGTCAGCATAGTTCTTATCAGAATACATTGCTTGTAAGTATGTGGTTGTTATTTATTATCGCTTTACTCTATATTCACTTTCAATACTATCAACAGCGGAAAAGAGAAATTGAAAAGTCCAAAAATGAACAATTGATACAGTTGAAGGATTATACTACACAACTTGAAAATATATATGATGAGTTTAAAGGATTTCGTCATGATTATGCCAATATTCTGTTGACTTTAGAGGATGGCATCAATAGGGAAGATTGGGTGCAAGTTAAAGATGTTTATGAAAAAACGGTAAAGCCAACAAGGCAATTGATACGCAACAATGATTATAGTTTTATTAAATTACGTAATCTTCATGTGTCAGAAGTCAAAAGTATTTTGGCAGCCAAAATGTTAAAGGCGGAGCAATTGAAAATTGATGTTTCGTTGGAAATAGAAGAACCAATACTTAAGATTCAAATGGACATGATTTCTTTTACGAGAATCCTTTCTATTTTATTAGATAATGCAATTGAAGCAGCTGCAACGACGGAACAGTCAAAGATTTACATAGTGATTTTGGAAGACGCAGCTATTCAATTAATTAAAATTCAAAATAGTAGTAATGGGAATGTCAATTTACGACGGTTAGATGAAAGAGGTTATTCAACGAAAGGTAATGGACGTGGCTTAGGATTATATATCGTACAGCAAATACTCAAACAAAATAAGTTTGTTTCAATAGAAACAGAGGATCAATCAAACATATTCTCTCAGACATTACGAATAAGAAAGACTGGAGAACAGTAATGAACATATTTATATTAGAAGATAACCTCTTTCAACAGCAACGTTTAGAACGGATTGTTAAGTTTTTAACATTAAAGCATCAAATTCGTTACAAAAGTTTATTTTCGACAGCAAAGCCGGATCATTTATTAGCACAGATAGATCTTACAGCCAATCATCACATTTATTTTCTAGACTTGGAAATCAATAATGAAGCACATAAAGGATTGTCTGTAGCTAAGGAAATAAGAAAAAAAGATCCTTATGGTACTATAGTTTTTGTTACGACACATTCCGAGTTAGCTCCTACAACATTTGCATATCGTGTAGCTGCATTAGATTTTATTGAAAAAGATTTGGCAGAAGAACAATTTATTTTAAAGGTTGAACAATGTTTATTAATTGCCGACAAGCATCGCACAATACCAGTATGTAAAGATAACTTTTCTTTTGAGAATAAATACGCCAGTTTTCAAATTCCTTTTTCAGATATATTATATTTTGAGACGATAGAAATTGCGCATAAAATAAGATTAAAAACCAAATCAAAAGTAATTGGTTTTTATGCTGAATTAAAAGAAATTGAACAATATGATGATCGGCTTTTTAGATGCCATAGAGCATTTGTAGTTAACTTAGCGAACGTTAGATCTATTGATAAAAAGAATAAACTAGTGTTATTTGACCATGACGAAAGTTGTTTAGTTTCAAGAAGATTGCAAAAGGAAATGATAACAAAGTTAGAAGCTTTAAGTCGGAAAGAACTAATTAAGGATTCTAATTAAGATAAATAATGTTGCATATGAAGTGCTAGAAGCTATCGCATAGATGGCTACTAGCACTTCTTTTTTTAGTTGTTTTTAATGTTAGTGGAACGTTGCAAAAAGTACCGTTTATGAAGGTTAAAGTACTGTTGGCGATACTACTATCTCAATTGTTTAATAATAGGGATATGCTTTTGGTACAGCCAGAACATATAAACACACCTGTTAACAAAAGGAGCGATCAATAATGAAAACAATGATCCAAATCAATCAATTATCAAAAACGTATAAAGGCATCGAAATTGTTTCAAATGTATCGATGCGAATCGAAAAAGGGGAAATTTATGGCTTCTTAGGGCCAAATGGTGCGGGAAAAACAACGATTATGAAAATGATTCTAAATTTGGTGAAGCCAACATCTGGTCAAATCTTTATACTCAATCAAGCTGTGACTCGTAATTCTTATCAGTATTTAGAGAATGTAGGCAGCATTATTGAATATCCAATTTTTTATGAACGGCTTACAGCAGTTCAAAATTTAAAGCTACATTGTAAATATGTTGGCTATTCAGGTGCCAATCGAATTGAAGAGGTGTTAGAAACTGTAGGATTAAGAGGGGTAGGAAATAAAAAAATAAATGAATTTTCATTAGGAATGAAACAACGTCTCGGATTAGCTAGAGCAATTATTACTGAACCTAAAGTATTAATTTTGGATGAGCCAATTAACGGTTTAGATCCAGTAGGCATAAAAGATATTCGGATGCTTTTATTAAAGTTAAAGAATGAGTGCGGATTAACGATATTAGTATCTAGTCATATTGTTTCGGAGATTGAATCGATTGCGGATACAATTGGAATTATTAATGATGGAACTTTATTAAAGGAAGTTAAGATGGCTGATATACGAAAAGAAAATGTTCATTATATTGAAATAAAAGTGGCTAATAGCAAGTTGGCTTCAGTTGTATTAAAAGATACTTTAAACATCCTAGACCATCAACTCATCGATTTAGAAACGATACGGATTTACGAACAAGATGTGACTCAAGCATCGATAAATAAAGCGTTAGTATTAAACGACATCGTAGTGAACAGTATTGAAACGAAGAAATCTAATTTAGAAGAGTATTTCCTTAACATTATTAATGGAGGTTCAAAACATGTTTAAATTAATCAAATTAGAATTTGAGAAAACCAATCTAACAGGTTATGTTGTAAAGGCTTTAATTACAATGATTATTGTTTTTGGTATGGTGTCAGGGATGGCGCTAATGTCAAAATCTCATCATGATCCTATGTTTATAGATATTACATCTTTTATGTCACTCGTTAATATTTTTATTCGTATTACTTTTGTTGTTTTCTCAGGGATACTTATTTCCAGACTAATTATTGAAGAATATAAAAGTAAAACCATTCAGCAGTTATTTACATATCCGATACAACGAAAAAAAGTGATTCAAGCGAAACTAATGATCATATTTGGTTTCTGTTTCTTCGGTGTGGCTCTTTCAACCATAGCGATTGAACTATTTACGGTATTATTAAACCCGATTGTGAAATTTTTCGAAACTCCTGTAACTATTAGTGTGTTATTCATTACCATTCCATCAATATTAATAGCATCAGCTATGACAGCGGGTTTAAGTCTAATTGCTTTGTTTTTCGGCATGCGCAAAAAGTCTACAGCGACAACTATCACATGTTCAGTAATTATAGGCGTTTTATTAAATGCAATGGTTTCGGATGGTAGTCGTTCAGTTTCTATTTTTGACATTATGACTATACCAACCGTTTTATGTTTTCTTGGTTTATTCATTGCTTATCTTTCGTATCGAAAAATTGATAGGATAGATGTGGCGTAATGAAATCAAATAAATGGATTCTAGTAGTCATTATATGTTGTCTGTCAGTAGTTATCTACATTACTTCGCAAGTAGGTTCAAAAAAGTTTGAGATAAAAGAACAATTCCCAGTAGTAGAAGTTCAAAAAATTGAAATTACTAATGGTTCATGGAATATTGAGGTGAAGGAATCAAAAGACAATAAAGTACATGTAGTCGTGTTTGGTAAGCAGAAGGATAAGACAAAAGTTCCTGTTGTGGTTGCAAATAGAGACAAAACATTGACTATTGAACAGCATAAACAAATTGGCGGAGCCCTATCTGCTTTCACGTTTGCTAAGGAAGGAACCATTTCAATCCTCATTCCAAAAGATACAGTGGATCAAGTAGACATTATAAATAAAGATGGTGATCTACTTATTCAATCGTTAGCAACTGAGAAGCTAAGTATTGATAATAAAATGGGTTATATCAAAATGGATCAAGTTAAAGCAGATTTAAACGTTACTTCAATAAATGGCGAAATTGTTTTAAAGAGGGCAAATGATAATAGACACATTACCATAGAAACAGTTACAGGCGATGTTCAAGTGGATTTTCTAACAACACCATCCAGTTTGAATGTAGAAATACAAAATAATAAAGGAGACACTAATGTTAGCTTAGCTAATCTCTTAACTACAGTAAAAACAAATAAATCGATAAGTGGAATGATAGGTGCTGGTGAGAAAAATCTAAGTGTTAAAAGTAAGTCGGGAACGATAGTCATAAAATAAAATTGATACTAATCCCTTTGAAAAGTATCAATTAACGAGAATCATTAACATATTAAATAAAAAACAGATATGATATGCTTTTATTGATTGGAAAAGGATGTAAAAAAGGGGCGGGTCTAGTTGAGCGCTACACTTCAATGCCATTTATATTCGGATAATGAGTTGGTGCAACTTGTTCAATTTGGCGAGAGGGATGCCTTTAATGAACTTGTTTTCCGTCATCGAAACAAAGTGCTGGGATGGGCATATTCCATTACAAAAGATATGCATCTGGCTGAGGATGCGGCTCAAGAATCTCTTATCCGGGCTTTTCTCCAATTAGGAACGCTGCAACAATCGGAAAAGTTTCTAAGTTGGTTAAAGCGAATCGTTTGCAATCATGCATTGATGATGATGAGGTGTGGAGGACCATACGCGAAGGAAAAACCTTTCTCTGCATATATGAATGGGAATTATTCGAAAGAAATTGAAGAAAGTCCTTTAGAATCAGCTCTTCGAATAGAATCTACTGAAACGCTACATCGCTTACTGTATAGCTTAAGTACGAAAGAACGATCGATATTCGAAGCACATTCACTTATGGACTATAGTCCAAATGAAATAGCTCACTTGCTGTCCACAACTACTACCAATGTTTACACAACCATTTCGCGATCACGACGTAAGCTACAGTCCCTTTACTACCACTTAAATTTAACAAGATATTTAAAGGATCGTTCAAATCAAGGAATAACTTACACACACAATAAGCTAGAAGTTAATTATGTTTATTTCGGAGAAATTTGGGATTCATTTGCGTTATGTGTACTGTGCGCTACTCAATTTACGAATAAATCGAACATTTCTATAGAGGAAATAATGGGACTTACAGGATTATCGTTCAGATTACAAATAAAACGAAGCGGACTAAACTCAGTTACTACTGCTTCTTTTCATTGGCCTTCTGTTTTTCGAAAAGGTCTTAATCGGTTAGGATATTCTGTAAGAAGTTTAGGGGATGGAATGAAAGTTTATCCCTCCAATGATTTAATTATTGAAGCTTATGGGTTCGTACAAGACGCTCTTGATAAGGGTCAACCTGTTATCGTTTGGGGCATTCGGAGCCAATATTTTGGACTTATTCATGGCTATGATGATAAGAAACGTCACTTTCATATGATAGGGTTATTCGATGCCAAAACAATCCCTTATGAGGAATTAGGATTAGGCTGGAGTTCCAAATTATTTGTACTGACGTTAGGAGCTGTTTCGTCTGTCGCTGAGTCTGGATCGTATAAAGAGGCAATTAAATCTATTATCGAACATTCACAAGGTAAAGAAGAAATGAGGAACAGGAAGTACTCCTATGGGCTAGAAGCTTATGACACTTGGATTTCTCATTTCGAAAATGGTTTAGTTATGCCGTTCGAAAATGCATTTATGATATGGAGTACATCGAATAGCAGATATTTCGCTGCACAGTTTTTAAAAGAGATGAAGGAGCGGATCAAGCAGTTAAAACCTAATGCGGTTCAAATAGATCTAGTAATAGGTCAAGCAGTTGAGGAGTATGAAAAGGTCGTAACTATTTTTCAGCAACTAAAAAAAATATTTCCATTTCCTCACGGTGGAAAGCCAGATTTACCTGAAATAAAAGAAGAAGCAATCGTTCTTTTGGAGGCGGCACAAGCACAGGAACATCAAGGAATAGTTAAATTGGAAGAGTTGTTAAAATTGTTGTAAGACGTTTCATGCTTTTGGCATCTATACAGGTGAGGAGCAAAGTCCTAACAAAAGATGTCGGAGGGAAACAAATGAGAAACTATTGGACAGTAATGATCGTTATGGTTTTAGTTGTTATTGGTGCAGGCTGTTCGAATGGAAGTAAAGGTAATGAGGGGAAAGAAGGAGAGGTAAGCAACGAGTATCGAGGTGACATTCAGAACACTGGCGTATTTGAAGCAAGTGGTCTTCCAAAGCTTACAGGATTGAAGTGGAAATTTAAACTGAATGAGAAGACGAATAGTTCGCCAGTTCTATCAGGTAATTTGCTGTACATCGGTGATGAAGAAGGAACATTCTACGCTATAAATACTTCGGACGGATCAAAAAAGTGGACATTTAAGGCGAATGGAAAAATTCGTTCTTCTGCTACAGTAGTTAACGATTCAGTTTATTTTATGGATGGAAGTTCAACTATGTATGCGCTGGAAGCTTCATCGGGCACAGTTATCTGGGAAAATAAATTAGATGATAGCTTGGCAAATCAAATTATTAGTGATCACTGGGATTATTATATTTCTTCTCCAGCTATCGTGGAGGATACGATTTATATAGGTTCCGAAGGTAAATCATTTTATGCGTTGAATCGAATAAATGGGGAGATTAAGTGGACTTTTAATACTGAATCAGCTGTACATGGGAAAGCAGTTGTTGCAGAGGATAAAGTTTTTATTGCAGAATTTTCAGGGGCGGTAACAGCGCTAGAGCAGTCGTCGGGGAAAAAGCTTTGGTCAATTAATCACGGGTTATTACATGGTGGTTTAGCTTACAAAGAAGGAATACTATATTACGGATCACGAGATCAATTTGTTTATGGAACTAAAGGAGAAACAGGCGAGGTGCTATGGAGTTATCAGTCACCAAGTGGTTCTTGGCTTGGCTCATCTGCTGCGGTGAATGATAAATTTGTTGTTATTGGGTCATCTGATGCTAATGTTGTACATGTATTTGACCGAACGAGTAATAAGCTTGTTTTTGACTTTAAGGTAGAGAAAACTAGAGTGTTTGGCTCGCCGTCAATCGCTGGTAATATCGTATATTTCGGTACTGCGTACACAGAAACAATTAATCCTAGAGATGCATTTTATGCTGTGGACCTCGATACAGGTAAGGAACTGTGGCGATATGAAGGCGGGAAGTTTCCGATCCTTTCCTCACCAGTTATTGGTGATGGGGTCATCTATTATTCGTCACAGGATGGTTATGTGAATGCACTACATTAGTTAATATTCAACTCTGCGGCTCAAATATACGTTATTACCGTATTTGCGTATAAGATTTGCTGCTTCCTCAGCAATAAAGATTTGCAAATCTCTAAGTCGAGACTTATTTGGTCGAATCGTTTCAGTCATCTTTCCATTAACAAATACATCGAATACAATGTTCATGTTTTCACCTCATTTATATTGTTAGTCACATTGTAACGCTGAACTATTAAATGGGTATTAAAACAATATATAAACAATGTAATGTTTGGACGGGAGTATACACGCAATGTAAAAAAAGCGCCATCGACGCTAGCCTTGTGGCTTTGGCGGACGAGGGCGCTTTTCTTTGAATCTTGGAGCTACATAATTACGTTTACGATCTCGGAAGAAGATCCAGCCACCGATGAAACCTGCTCCTACGGCAAACATGAAAATCCCGAGTATAAATGTTAGCCATTCAAAATTAGGTGTAATCGCATCATTTCCGAATTCGGAAAAATAATTGAATAGGGAATCTTTTATTTTCAAAAATCCGAAACAAGCAATCAAACCAGGGATGACAAGGAATAAAATAGCAATAAAACGTGATATCAAAAGTTTCATTAATGTGATTTCTCCTTATTCAGTTGCGGTATACTTACGTTAGTGCGTTCAGATTGGCTTTTTCTATCATACCTTTTTCTGAGTAAGGTGTCTATTTTGTAAGTTGGAAGTGAAAAACGAACCAAAAACAAGTACAATAGTACTGCGGCTTATTTAGGTTAGAACATAATAGACTGGGCATGAAATTAAGGTATAATCATATATTGTAGTAATTATTGGAGGCGAGAGTATGGCGATAACGGTAGATGTAGCAGTTCTTGGAGGCGGTCCAGGCGGATATACGGCAGCCATTCGTGCAGCGCAAGCAGGTAAGAAGGTAGCGCTTATCGAGATGGACAAGCTAGGAGGAACTTGTTTGCATAAAGGTTGTATTCCTAGCAAGTCGCTCCTGCGAAGTGCAGAAGTATATCGTACACTTCTACAATCTAGTGTGTACGGCATCGATGTGGCAGATGGTGCTATTTCACTCGACTTTAACAAAGTGCAATTGCGTAAAGAAAGTACAGTTGAACAATTACATAGAGGTCTTAAAGGCTTGATGAAAAAACATGGCATTGAAATTATTAATGGTAGAGGCAGAGTAATAGGTCCTTCGATCTTTTCGCCTAAAAGTGGATCACTTGCAGTTGAACTTGCTGACGGCGAGATGGATTCCGTTGTATCAACCAATTTAATTATTGCAACTGGGTCACGTCCAAGGGAACTGACAGGTTTAGAGCCGGATGGCATACATATATTGACTAGTGACCACGCACTACAAATGGAGGAGCTTCCTACATCAATGTTGATTGTAGGTGGTGGAGTTATAGGTGTTGAGTGGGCTTCTATGCTTTCTGACTTTGGCGTTGAAGTTACAATTGTTGAGACAGGATCACGATTGTTGCCAGGTGAGGATACTGAAGTTTCGGCTGAACTTTCGAAGCAACTTCGTCGCAGAGGAGTTCGTATATTGACTAATGTACAACTCAATACTGAAAGTTACATTGTTAATGTAGAAGGTATTAGTATTAAAGCATCGACGGCAGATGGTGAAGTTACTTTAACTTCAGAGAAACTGCTTGTATCAATTGGACGAGTTGCAAACATAGAGGGTATTGGACTCGAGAATACCGATATTAGAACGAACAACGGCTTTATTGAAGTAAATGGTAATGGTCAGACAACTGAGCCTCATATCTATGCAATTGGAGATGCTATCGGTGGAGTTCAGCTAGCACACGCTGCAGCTCATGAAGGATTAGCAGCAGCTGATCATATTAGTGGTATTAAAACAGCTCAAGTACCACATCATCTAATTCCAAGGTGTATTTATTCAAGTCCGGAAATAGCTTCGTATGGATTAACAGAAGATGGTGCCCGTACGAGAGGACATGAAGTGAAGATTGGTAAAGTCCCTTTTCAAGCGATAGGTAAAGCTTTAGTTATGGGTGAAGCGGAAGGTTTCGTAAAAGTGATTGTAGATCGTAAGACGGATGATATATTGGGTGTGCATATGATTGGTCCACATGCAACCGACTTGATTTCTGAAGCATCTTTAGCTGGGTGGTTGAATGCAACGCCTTGGGAAGTAGGTTCAATGATTCATCCTCATCCTACACTTGCTGAAGCGTTAGGCGAAGCGATGCTCGCAGTTGATGGGAAGTCTATTGCCTTTTAAAGAGGTCGGATTTCCTTTTACTTAAAAAGAGGTTATAATGAGTAAGACGAGGTCTTAGTACCAGGTTATAAGAGCTGGCAAATAAGGAGGACTACCTTTATGACCAAAGTGACTACACATGTAAAAAATCATCGTCATCTCGAATTAGGGCTTAGCGATGAGCAAGCGATTGAGATGTATGCAACGATGGTGAAATCTAGAAAATTTGACGAAAGAATGTTGCTATTGCAGCGTGCTGGCAAAATTAACTTCCACGTATCCGGAATCGGACAAGAAGTGGCTCAAGTTGCAGCAGCATTTGCTCTAGATCGCGATAATGATTACTTTTTGCCATACTACCGTGACTATGGCTTTGTCATTTCGGTTGGAATGACGCTCCGCGATTTGTTGTTGTCTGTATTTGCAAAAGCAGAGGACCCAAATAGTGGCGGACGACAAATGCCGGGTCATTTCGGTTCAAAAAAGCTTCGTATCGTTACAGGCTCAAGTCCAGTAACAACACAAGTTCCACACGCTGTAGGTATTGCACTGGCAGCAAAGATGAAGAAAAAATCATTTGTTAGTTTTGTAACATTTGGTGAAGGTTCAAGCAATCAAGGAGACTTCCATGAAGGTTGCAACTTCGCAGGTGTTCATAAACTACCAGTTATTTTCATGTGTGAAAATAATCAATATTCTATTTCAGTGCCTATACATAAGCAATTGGGCGGCAAAGTTGCCGATCGTGCTATTGGTTATGGCTTCCCAGGCTTACAGGTTGATGGTAATGATGCGCTTGAAGTGTTCCGAGTTGTTAAGGAAGCTCGTGAGCGTGCGGTGTCAGGAGAAGGGCCTACACTGATCGAAGCGATGATGTATCGGGTTTCCCCACACTCCACATCCGACAACGATTTAGCTTATCGAACAAAAGAAGAAGTTGACTTGCATCGTTCAAAAGACGGTATCCCTAAGTTCAAGCAATATTTGATTGAATGTGGCCTTTGGAACGAAGAGCTTGAAACAGAATTAGAAGCGGCTATTCGCAAAGAGCTTGACGATGCTACTGCATATGGAGATAAAGCACCGTTTCCAACACCAGAATCTACAATGCTGCATGTTTATGCGGAAGATGCTGAGCAAGGAGGACAAGGCTAATGGCTGTTATGGATTATATCGATGCTATTCGGTTAGCTATGAAAGAAGAGATGGAGCGAGACGAAGACGTTTTCGTTCTTGGTGAAGATGTTGGCGTTAAAGGCGGCGTCTTTACGACGACAAAAGGTTTGCATGAGCAATTTGGTGAAATGAGAGTTATGGATACTCCACTTGCGGAGTCTGCAATTGCCGGTGTAGCCATTGGAGCAGCGATGTACGGAATGAAGCCGATAGCTGAAATGCAATATTCTGATTTCATGTTTCCAGCAACAAATCAGATTATAAGTGAAGCAGCCAAAATTCGTTATCGCTCCAATAACGATTGGACTTGCCCGGTCGTCATTAGAGCGCCGATTGGCGGCGGTGTGTTTGGAGGTCTATATCATTCACAATGTACAGAATCCGTATTTTTCGGGACGCCTGGTTTGAAGATTGTTGCTCCATATCGACCGTACGATGCTAAAGGATTATTAAAAGCGGCAGTACGTGATGCAGATCCAGTCATTTATTTCGAAAATAAAAAATGTTATAAGCTTGTCAATGGTGAAGTTCCAGAAGAAGATTATATTGTTCCAATTGGTGTTGCAAATGTGTTGCGAGAAGGCGATGATATAACGGTTATCGGATATAGCATGCCTCTACGTTTCGTTGAACAAGCGGCTGAAGAATTGCAACAAGAAGGAATTAGTACTCATATTCTTGATCTTCGTACGTTACAGCCACTTGATAAAGAAGCCATTTTGGAGTCTGTTCGTAAAACTGGTAAAGTATTGATTATCCATGAGGATAACAAAACAGGTGGTGTTGGTGCTGAAGTATCTGCAATTATAGCAGAAGAACTTCTCTTTGAGCTTGATGCACCTATTATGCGTTTATGCGGACCTGATGTACCGGCAATGCCAATCAATCCTCCGGGCGAAAAGTTCTTTTTGTTAAACAAAGACAAAGTAAAAGAAGCGATGAAAAATTTAGCGTTATATTAACCTATCCGCAGAGCTTGCAAAAGCTTGGACAGTTGGGAGTTGGTTGAAATGAAAACATTAACAGAGATTACAGTGCCACAACTTGCAGAGTCATTAGTATCCGCTACGATCGATAAATGGTTGAAGCAACCAGGAGACTGGGTTGATATTTATGAACCAATTTGTGAAATACTTACGGATAAGGTAAACGCTGAGCTACCATCAACAGTGTCTGGTACATTGGTGAAGATTTTAGTTGGCAACGGAGAAAATGTGCCTGTTGGTACAACGATTTGTTTGATCGAAACAGAAGCTACTGAAGAACAGTTGGTTGAAAATGGAACGGCTTCTATCGGAGCTAATGTGGCTACAAATGAAGCCGTTGCCATGAAGATGGATGAGAATGCACCTATGCGTAATCGATTCTCGCCAGCTGTTCAGCAATTAGCTGGTGAACATAACGTTCGTCTATCGGATTTAACTGGTACTGGACTAGGAGGCCGTATAACTCGTAAAGATGTGCTTGCTTACGTTGCATCTGGTGCGAATCTATCAACAAGTGCGAATACGGTTCAGCCTGTTTCAACAGTAGATCCGCGAGCACAAGTGCGATCATCAGGCATCCATTTGTCGGAGACACCTCGCCTACCTAAGATAGAAATTAAAGAGTCTGAAAGTCCAGGACGAGGCGAAACGTATATTGATGTAACGCATATGCGTAATACGATTGCTAAAAACATGCATAGAAGCGTTAGTGAAATTCCGCATGCTTGGACGACAGTTGAGGTCGATGTTACGAATTTGGTCGTACTGCGCAACAAACTGAAGGACGAGTTTATGAAGCGTGAAGGAATTAATCTAACTTACCTTGCTTTCTTATTAAAGGCAGTCGTTAATGCGATCAAGGATTATCCGATTATGAACTCATCATGGGCCGGTGATAAAATTATCGTAAAACGCGATATTAATATTTCACTAGCAGTAGGTACGGAGGATTCCGTTATAACACCAGTTATCAAAAATGCGGATCATAAAAATGTCGCTGGACTTGCTAAGGAAATCGACGAACTTGCACGTAAAACACGTGATGGAAAAATAACGTTGTCTGATTTGCAAGGCGGAACATTTACGATAAATAACACGGGTTCTTTTGGTTCTATCCTATCGTATCCGATTGTCAATCATCCTCAAGCAGCGATATTAACATTTGAATCGATTGTAAAGCGCCCAGTTGTCATAAATGATATGATAGCAATTAGATCGATGGCTAATCTATGTCTATCATTAGATCACCGGATATTAGATGGAGTGATCTGTGGCAGATTCCTGCAACGTGTGAAGGAAAACATGGAAAGCTATACAATTGAAAGTAAATTGTACTAGAGAAGGAGATATCATCATGACGGAAGCGGGAGCAAATACTTACTCTAGACGGTTAGAATCCGAGTACATTGGCATGCTTCCTTATGCTGAAGCATGGGATTTACAAAAATCATATATCAAACAAATTGATACGGAGGAGCGTTCTGAGACGCTGCTCCTTCTTCAGCATCCGCCTACATACACGATGGGTTCCGACAAACATCCAGAACATTTGCTGCTAGATGAAGCGGAGCTACGTGAAAAGGGGATATCATTGTTTGAAATTGATCGAGGCGGTGACATTACCTATCACGGTCCTGGACAACTGGTTGGCTATCCACTTCTTTACCTTGACGCGGTTGGACTCGATCTCCATGCTTACCTAAGAAGTTTGGAGCAAGTCATTATCGATTGGCTGTCACAGTATGGTATAGAAGCAGGCAGAAAACCAGAATATACAGGTGTATGGGTTGGTGATGAAAAAATTGCTGCTATTGGTGTTAAATTTAATAAAGCCCGCAAGAGAAGAGGCTTTATTACGAGCCATGGTTTTGCACTCAATATTAAATCTGGCATAGCATCAGAAGGATTCAGTGGTATTATTCCATGCGGCATTGAACAATACGGCGTGACGTCCTTTAATGACCTTACAGGCAGTTCTATGACTGTTCAAGAAGCGGCCGAAGGCATAATGCCATTTTTCCTGAACCAATTTAATTGCAAAGTAGATTAGCCTATAAAAAGAAGGCACCAATTCCGGCGAAAATGGTTGTAATTAATAATGCAGCAGCTACAACAATGGCTACAATTCGGATTATTTTTTGTTGACGCATACGGTAATATCTCCTTTCTATAAACGCAGATTAGGTAACTCAATACTTCTATTGTAAACAAAAGAATGGGCGGAGGAAATAGGATGATACAAAAAGATCGTTTAGTTCAAGAGTTTATGGAGCTTGTACAGGTGGATAGCGAAACAAAACATGAAGAGCAAATTAGTATTGTATTGAAAGAAAAGTTTGGTGCACTCGGATTGACGTTAAGTGAGGACGACGCGGCAGCAAAAACAGGGCATGGAGCAAACAATTTATTTGCAATGTTAGAGGCAAGTAATGGAGGAGAAGGAGTACCAACGATCTTCTTTACATGTCATATGGACACTGTAACGCCTGGTAAAGGCATTAAACCGCAATTGGATGAAGATGGTTATATCCGCAGCGATGGTACAACAATTTTGGGAGCTGACGATAAAGCCGGAATATCAGCTATGTTCGAAGCTATTCGTGTATTGAAAGAGCAGAATATCCCTCATGGCCGTATCCAATTTGTCATTACAGTTGGCGAGGAATCAGGTCTTCTAGGAGCTAGAGCGCTTGATGCATCGAAGCTGGAAGCGGAGTTTGGTTATGCCTTGGACTCGAATGGTTCGATCGGTGATATCGCTGTTGCTGCACCTACGCAAGCAAAAGTAACGATCAAGATGTACGGGAAATCAGCACATGCTGGTGTAAATCCTGAAGACGGAATTAGTGCGATTCAAGTGGCTGCAAAAGCGATAGCGAAAATGTCACTTGGTCGAATCGATTCTGAAACGACAGCGAACATCGGTAGATTTGAGGGTGGCGGCGCAACGAATATCGTGTGCGACTATGTGAAGATTGATGCAGAAGCACGCAGTATCGTTCAGCACAAGTTAGATGCACAGTTGGAAGCAATGCGCGTAGCTGTTGAAAGCACAGCAAAAGAATATGGGGCTCGTGGAGAATTCCATAGTGAAGTTATTTATCCAGCTTATGAATATAAAGATGGCGATGCTGTTGTTGAACTAGCAAAAAAAGCAATCGTTGCAATTGGTGCTACTCCAAGAACATTCCATTCCGGTGGTGGAAGCGACGCTAACATTTTTAATGGACTAGGATTGCCAACGGTTAATTTAGCTGTAGGTTATGAGTATATCCACACAACGAAGGAACAGATTAAAGTCGAAGATCTTGTAAAAACAACGCAATTAGTAGTTGAGATTATTAAACAAGCAGCTACGAAATAATTAATTATTTCTTGAAGTAGTGGAATTGTAATTACCGAGCTTCACTTTAATGGGAGGAAGTCCTTTAGTAAAATGATCTAATTGCAATCTGTCATTAGCAGCAGTTAGTTTGCGTAGCTGATGACGGATCTCCCATCCTTTTCCTACTATTCGCAAATGTTTTGGAGCAATATATTGTTTCATTGTCTTCATCTCCTATACGTTGATACTGAATAGGTATGCACGGGCAGGACAAGTTATGCTGATAGAAAGCGTGGAAGAAAGGGAGTGTGACTTTCTGATGGCGAAAGAGACGAAGCATAAGCTTTGGCGCGAAGAAACGATTGCAACGGAGTCAATCTATCAAGGAACGTTTCTTTCTATGCAAGTCGACACCGTTTCGCTAGCTGATGGACGTACGGTTTCACGTGAAATCGTTAAACATCCAGGTGCGGCGGCAGTGATCGCTTTGCTTGATGGGAAACTCATTGTTGTCGATCAATTCAGGAAAGCAATTGATAAGTTTCAAATTGAAATTCCTGCGGGTAAACTTGATGCTAACGAAGATCCTATAGTTGCTGCTGGTCGGGAACTAGAAGAGGAAACGGGTTATCGCGCAAAAAATCTTACATTAATCAACTCGTTCTATACTTCACCAGGATTTTCAAATCAGAAGACATACCTCTACTTTACGGATGATGTAGAGCGTGGTGTACAGAGCTTGGATGACGATGAAGAAATAGTTGTCGAAGCTATAACGATCGAGCAAGCGGACGCTTATATTGCAGAAGGGCGTATTAGCGACGCCAAAACGATTGTAGCTGTGTATGCATGGAAGCAGTATCTGCTCAGCGGTAAGCTGTAGGTCTTATAACTCGTCATAGCGGCTTCGTCGCAAGCATAGGATGAATAGAGGACAACCATTCCCTTATTACGTTTCGGAAGGTTTGAGATCTATTTCGTTCTAAGTTGCTTGTGAGGGGGCTTTTTTCTATGAAATATCATTACAACCTTTATATATTTGTTTCTGTTCTTTTTGTTGTAGGAGGTATATTTGGTGCTCTTCTTGTTAACGCATTGACTCTTGAACAACAACAGGAGTTATCAGGTGAAGTGAAACAATATATACAGCTTATGGACGGTGGAGTTAGTTCCAACGAGGTAGATGTATTTTGGGAACGATTCTTTTTCCATTTTAAGTGGCTGATGTTGATTTGGTTGTTAGGAATTACGGTGGTTGGAATCCCTGTCATCTTAATACTGAACTTTCTTAAAGGTACTCTCATTGGATTTTCGGTTGGTGTATTGTTACAACAATACGCGTGGAAGGGAGTCCTTTTTTCTTTAGTTGCTGTGGCACCTCAGAATATAATAGCGATTCCCGCTCTTGTCATCACAAGTGCAGCAGCTATTTCGTTTGGTACCTATATTGTGAAAAATAGACTGCTTCAGCAAAAAGGAGAACTTCTGCCGGAGCTGGGATCATTCACCTCAACAACCATTATTATGTTGCTGATATTTGCAGGGGCATCGTTATTTGAAGCTTATATTTCACCCCCATTAATAAGTTGGGCCGCTCCTTTTATTTCGCTCCATAACGGCATTCTTTGAGGGCAAATTGTTTGACTTTCTTAATGGTTAACCCCTATAATGAAAGGAAACGTTTTCTGTTAAAGGCGCAGACATGTAGCAGGGGGGAAATCATGGAAGCCCGGATTGATAAGATTAAGCAACAGTTGCAATCGCAGGGCTACAAGCTGACCCCGCAGAGAGAAGCAACAGTAAGAGTTTTGTTAGAACATGAAGAAGACCATTTAAGTGCTGAAGATGTTTTTATGCTCGTAAAGGATAAAGCTCCAGAAATTGGTTTGGCAACGGTATATCGTACATTAGAGCTATTGAGCGAGATGCATGTTGTTGAGAAACTTAATTTCGGAGATGGAGTAGCGAGATACGATTTACGTACGGATAGCAATAAACATCATCATCACCACCTTATTTGTGTTCAATGCGGTACAATGGATGAGATTAAGGATGATTGGCTCCTTCCGTTAGAGGAACGTCTTGAGCTCGAATACGGATTTTTTGTCGTAGATCATCGATTAGATTTCCAAGGCGTTTGTCGCCGCTGCAGAGAGAAAAATGAAAATCCACCTTCAAATTAAACGGCTGTGCAATCCATTTTATGGAGAGCAAGCCGTTTTGGCATTTATAAGTAAATTAATGTAAAGTCTCCTATTCGATTCGGTGCGCATACACATATTTTAGGCCAATGCTGGAAATGGTATCGCTGAGAAGATCAAAATAGGAGGGTAACTTCATGATCATTGGTGTGCCTAAAGAAATCAAACAAAGTGAATATAGAGTGGCACTAACGCCTGCTGGAGTAACGATGTTAACTGCGGCAGGTCATACAGTAATTATCGAAACTGGAGCTGGTGAAGGAAGCGGATTTGAGGATGGAGATTTTATTCGAGAAGGTGCTTCGATATTAACTGAAGCTTCGGAAGTTTGGGCTAAAGCGGATATGATTATGAAGGTGAAAGAACCACTTCAAGAAGAATTTCAATATTTTCGAAACGGACTTCTCTTATTTACGTATCTTCATCTTGCGGCTGCACATGAGCTAACTAGAGCGCTTGTTGATAAAGGTGTGACTGCTATCGCTTATGAAACGATACAATTGGATAATGGCAGCTTACCACTACTGACCCCAATGAGCGAAGTTGCAGGGAGAATGGCTGTTCAGGTTGGGGCTCAATTTCTGGAAGCTTTTAATGGCGGAAGGGGAGTTCTGCTTGGTGGTGTTCCTGGTGTGCCTCCAGCTGATGTGGTTATTATAGGTGGAGGTATCGTTGGTACCAATGCAGCTAGGATGGCGCTTGGTCTTGGTGCTAATGTCGTTATCATTGAGAAGAGTGCGGACAGAATGCGATATTTGGATGAGGTGTTTGGCGGTCGCATACGAACACTTATGTCGAGTCCTTATCATATTGCGGAAGCTGTTAGTCATGCAGATTTAGTTATTGGTGCTGTACTCATTCCAGGAGCCAAAGCCCCGCATCTTGTAACAGAGCCAATGGTAGAACGGATGAGAAAGGGCTCAGTAATCGTTGATGTTGCTGTAGATCAAGGTGGATCAATTGCAACTGTAGATCGTCCTACAACTCATAAAGACCCTGTTTATATTAAACATGGTGTTTTGCATTATGCTGTCGCAAACATTCCTGGTGCAGTGCCAAGAACATCTACATTTGCCCTAACGAATGTAACGATTTCTTACGCGATGGAACTAGCAAATGGTGGATTGGAAGCACTAAGATCGAGTTTACCACTTCGCAAAGGTGTGAACACACATAAAGGTTTGATTACAAATGAACAAGTGGCGAAAGCAATTGGTCTAGCGTATACACCAATAGAAGACGGGCTTAACAGTATTTCATATGATCAGCTATTGCCTTGAAAAAATAGGTGATGACCACTTCTAATCATATTCAAATGTTCTCCTTCATATGGTGATAGGGACAGAGACTGTAGGTTGTCCATATTAGGGGGAGGATGGTATGAATGGTGTTTTCGTTGCAGGGCTGGTTGAACCGACTGTTGTTTATTATCGTGTTCATCATACTACTCTTTTTTGCGGCTGGTGGATATCGATTTCTTGTTGAAGTTATATCTCCGATTCATCCTTACCAGAAGCCGAAAGGGGATGCGGTGAAAGTGTTTGTCACTGATCCGAAATCTCCAGAGCAAGGTAATACTGCTGATCGACTTCGATGGTTTTATTGGTATGGTGAATAGCAAATTAGCAACCAACAAGTGTCAATTGAAAAAAGAAGGATTTTGCATGTCGAATGTTGAAATCTTCTGAGGAACAGTCAGTCATTATGGCGACATCTGCGAAAGGGAGTTATAATGAAAGCTCAATTGAATCTTTATATTTCGCATTTGCAGATGGAGAAACGACTTTCTGCAAATTCACTGGCTTCTTATGAAAGAGATTTAGTAAGCTTTGTTGGTTATGCTGAAGATCAAGGGATATCGGAATGGGCAACGGTACAAAGACATCATCTCTCCAAATATATGGTTTTGCTCAAGGAGCAAGGACGAAAGGCAGCTACTATATCTCGGCACATTGTATCGGTAAGAGCATTCTTTCATTACTTAGCTTTGAGAGGCATAATCGTACAAGATCCTACCATTCATATGGAAGCGCCAAAGCAGGAGAAAAAACCACCGCTAGTGCTCACTGTTGCTACAACGAGTACGTTGCTCGATACACCTTGCACGGTAAGTGCAACAGGTAAACGAGATAAAGCAATGTTGGAGCTACTATATGCGACAGGCATTCGAGTAACTGAGCTTGTATCGCTTAATACGGAACATTTACACCTCTCGCTAGGTTATATCCAATGTGTAGGCATAAGTATGAAAGAGCGAGTCATACCAATCGGTAGTCATGCTAGTGCTGCGCTAACGTCCTATTTGGATGCTGGCAGAGAACATCTAGTTACTGGGCGTGAGCCTGACTCCGCATTGTTTCTCAATCATTTGGGAACAAGGATGACGAGACAAGGATTTTGGAAAATGATTAAAAAGTATGCAAAAGAAGCTAAACTTAACGAGGAGATTACACCTCACACGCTTAGACATTCTGTAGCGACTCATCTCCTCGATAATGGAGCAGATATTCGAACGGTACAGGAATTGTTAGGTCATTCCGATATTGCGACGACATTAAAGTATACACAAGTGACTAAAACAAGAATGAAAGAAGCCTACACTAGTGCTCACCCCAGAGCTTAACAATTGAGGGTGAAGGGAAGGAAATGACAAAATGAAATTCGAACGTATTACGGTAGTTGTATTGGATAGTGTTGGTATTGGTGAGTTGCCTGATGCAGCAGAATTTGGTGATGAGGGCTCACACACATTAGGTCACATTGCAGAACAGGTAAAGGATTTATCGTTGCCAAATCTTCGTAGTTGGGGATTAGACCGCATTGCTTCAATAGCTGATTGGAAAGCTGGAGACGAAGCTGCTCGTGCATATTATGGAAAAATGGCAGAAGTTTCAGTCGGTAAAGATACGATGACTGGTCATTGGGAGCTTATGGGTCTTAAGCTTACTGTTCCCTTTCAAACGTTTCCAGATGGATTCCCACCTGAGCTAATTGGACCATTTGAAGAGCGGACTGGACGTAAAGTGATCGGAAATAAATCGGCAAGTGGAACTGAAATATTGGATGAGCTAGGCGAAGAGCAGATGAAAAGCGGTGCTTGGATCGTTTATACATCAGCTGATAGCGTTTTCCAAATTGCAGCACATGAGGATATTATCCCACTAGATGAGCTCTACCGTGCTTGTGAAATCGCAAGAGAATTGACGATGGATGAGCGTTTTACGTTGGGTCGTGTTATTGCTAGACCATATAATGGAGTACCTGGTGATTTTAAGCGTACATCAAATCGTCACGATTATGCAGTAAAACCGCCTGAACCAACTGTTTTGGATGCACTTAAAGAGGGCGGATATGATACAATTGCCATTGGCAAAATAAATGATATCTTCGACGGAGAAGGAATTACCGAGTTCTCACCGACAAAAAGTAATGCTGATGGCATTAGACAAACGATCGAACGTTTGAAAAAGCCGTTTAAAGGTTTGATGTTTACGAATCTGGTTGATTTCGATTCCTTATATGGACATCGTCGTGACCCTGTAGGTTACGCTCGTGCACTTGAGGAGTTTGATCAAGCATTACCTGAACTAGAAAGTGTACTTGGTGAAAAGGATCTTCTTATCGTCACTGCCGATCATGGTAATGATCCTACTCATCCGGGTACTGATCATACTCGCGAGTACGTGCCGGTACTTTTATACAGCCCTGCATTTAAAGCGACAAGAGAACTACCAATCGCTTCGACGTTTTCTGATTTGGGAGCAACAATTGCTAACAATTTCAGTGCAGCAGCTCCTCCAAATGGAGCAAGTTTCTTAGATCGACTCGAAACAAAATAATCATTTTAGGGGGAAATTTACATGAATCAACTAACAGCAGCACACATTAAGGAAGCAGCACAGTACATACAAGGGAAAATCAATGTAACACCTGAAATTGGCCTTATTATGGGGTCAGGTCTTGGTGTACTTGGCGACCTTATTGAAGAAGCAGTAACGATTCAATATCATGATATTCCACATTTCCCGGTTTCTACAGTTGAAGGCCATGCAGGTGAGTTGTTAGTTGGTAAATTGTCCGGTAGAAATGTTGTTCTTATGCGTGGACGTTTCCACATGTATGAAGGTTACGGCCCTGAGCTAACAGCATTCCCTGTACGTGTAATGAAAGCGATTGGAGCACAATCACTTCTAGTTACAAATGCTGCTGGTGGAATCAATCTTGACTTTGCTTCAGGCAATCTAATGTTAATTTCTGATCACATTAATTTGACAGGTAAAAATCCGCTTATCGGACCAAATGATAATGAGCTAGGCGTTAGATTCCCGGATATGTCCGAAGCCTATAGCAAACGTCTTCGTGCCGTTGCTACTGAAATTGCTACTGAACAAGGATTCTCTTTGCAAGAAGGTATTTATGTTGGGTTGCTAGGACCTACTTACGAGACGCCAGCAGAAATCCGTATGCTTCGTACATTAGGTGGAGATGCTGTCGGAATGTCGACTGTTGCTGAAGTTATCGCGGCACGTCATGCAGGTATGGAAGTAGTAGGTATTTCCTGTATTACAAATATGGCTGCTGGCATTTTGGATCAACCTTTGTCACATGATGAAGTTATGGAAACAGCAGAACATGTCAAGTCCCAATTCTTAGGTCTTGTGTCGGCATTAATCGCTAAGATGTAACTTTTTTGTAACATAATTGTAACATTTAGCTCGACTCAATTTGACAGTGTTTTATCTATTGTTCGTCGTATAATGTCCATGATCATAGAAAGATGGAGTGGACCTAAAAATGGACAAGCACTTACTAATACAACTAGAGCAATTGCGCAATGAAATGGTTGAGACGGCGATTTCTGAACAAAATCTATTGCATCGTGATGTTTTGGTACTTAGCCAAACATTGGATGAAATTATTGTTCGGGTGCAATCTGAACGCCGTACGCTTGCAAAAGTGACCTAATTGCGAAGGACTGAGGAGGAAGAACATGCGTGCAGTAGATTTAATACAAAAAAAACGTGATGGCGGAGAACTTAACGCTGAAGAAATTTCATTTTTGATAAATGGATATAACCAAGGTGAAATACCTGATTACCAAATGTCTTCAATGGCGATGGCGATTCTTTTTCAAGGTATGACAGCAAGTGAAACTGCTGCGCTTACGCTTGAAATAGCTAGATCAGGTGATCAAGTGGATCTTTCACCGATCAGCGGCATTAAAGTAGACAAACATAGTACTGGTGGCGTAGGCGACAAAACGACACTTATTCTTGGTCCTTTAGTAGCATCTGTTGGAGTACCTGTTGCGAAGATGTCTGGTCGTGGACTTGGTCACACGGGCGGTACTATCGATAAACTTGAATCGATCGCAGGTTTTCATACTGAATTAACACGCGAACAATTTATGAACCAAGTAAACGATATCAGCTTAGCTGTAATTGGACAAAGTGGTGATTTGGCCCCAGCTGACAAAAAGTTATATGCGCTTCGTGATGTAACGGCTACAGTGGAGTCAATTCCACTTATTGCAAGCTCAGTAATGAGCAAAAAAATTGCAGCAGGTGCAGATGCTATCGTTCTAGATGTAAAAACAGGCAGTGGAGCTTTTATGAAAACTGTCGAACGTTCAGAGCAATTGGCTAGTGCAATGGTTGCGATTGGTTCTGAAGTAGGACGCCAGACTGCTGCTGTCATTAGTGACATGGATCAGCCGCTTGGTTATGCAATCGGTAATGCACTTGAAGTATTAGAGTCTGTTGATACGCTAAGAGGACAAGGACCTGAGGACTTGACTGAGTTATGTCTAGTGCTTGGAGCTCATATGGTCGTTCTTGGTGGAAAAGCAGCAAGCTTCGATGAAGCAAAAGAATTGCTTCGCAAGCAACTTCATAACGGCGAGGCTTTAGCTAAATTCCGGACGTTCATTGTTGCACAAGGTGGCGACGATAGCTTCGTAGACGACGCTAGTAAGCTTCCTACGGCGCCGCACACGTTAGAGGTAACAGCAACAGAATCCGGTTATGTACACGCTATAGAAGCTGAAGAGCTTGGTTTGTCAGCGATGGTGCTTGGAGCGGGTAGAGCTACTAAGGAAGCGGTTATTGATTATGCTGTAGGAATCACTCTTCGCAAAAAGGTTGGAGAAGCGGTAAAAGCTGGCGAAACGTTAGCAACGCTTCATATCCGTGAACAGAACGAAAGTGCTGCCGGAGTTGCTGAACGTGTACGTCGTGCATTCCAAATCCAGCAAGATCGTCCAGTTGCGCGTCCTCTATTGTTATCTGTCGTAACGGTAGATGGTATAACACGTTATAGTGAATAGAATTGTATTGAAATAATAATAAATTGATATTACATGCTAGAGGCGATGACCCTACGTGTAAAGAGCCTGCTGAGTTTTCTCAGTAGGCTCTTTTTTGTGCAGAATTGAGCTTACATACAAAAGTATCGTCTCTGTTAGAAGCGAGGTGGAATAAATTGCATATCATTCGTCAACACTGAAAAGGAAAATATAACCGATTTGTGGCGTTAACTGAAATCGTAATACAACACATTTCCATCAGGAGGACATTACGTTGAAAATTCGAATGACATCATTTGTTGCATTAACGTTGGTGTGTGCACTTGCACTGCCAGTTACCGCGTTCGCGGAAGAAAGGTTGGCTGCGGAAAATAATTTAGCAGCAGTTGACTTAGCGCCATCTGCAAGGTCGGCTATCTTAATGGACGCTGAGAGTGGTACTGTCATTTATGAGAAAAACAGTCACGATAAACTCCCACCGGCAAGTATTACGAAAGTAATGACTCTGTTGCTCATCATGGAAGCATTGGATGAAGGAAAAATTAAGTTAACCGATCAAGTGAGTACGAGTGAATATGCAGCATCTATGGGTGGATCACAAATTTTTCTCGAACAAGGCGAAGAAATGTCAGTTGATGATATGATCAAAGGTATTGCACTTGCTTCTGGAAATGATGCTTCAGTAGCTATGGCAGAGAAGCTTGCGGGTACGGAATCACAGTTTGTAGCACTAATGAACAAACGGGCGCAAGAATTAGGAATGAACGACACACGTTTTGTTAATCCAAACGGTCTGCCTGTGGAAGGACATTACACTTCAGCGCATGATATTGCTGTTATGTCGAGAGAGTTGCTTAAACATAGTGAAGTGACCAAATATACAGGTCTCTATCAAGATTATTTGCGTAAATCATCTCCTAAACCGTTTTGGTTAGTAAATACGAATAAGTTGGTGCGCTTTTATAGCGGTGCGGACGGATTGAAAACAGGATTTACGAGTGAAGCGAAATATTGCTTAACAGCAACTGCGAAAAGAGACAATCTTCGAATGGTCGCAGTTGTGATGGGTGAACCTACAACAAAACAACGTAATGTTGAAGTTTCGCAAATGTTTGACTATTCATTCGCTCAATATATGAACTATCCTATCATCGGTGAAGGAGATACGATGGGTGCCGTTAGGGTTGAAAAAGGGATGGAATCACAATTACAGTTAGTTGCTAAGCAGCCATATAGCCTTTTATTGAAAAAAGGAAGTCAAACAAAAGATATTAGGTATGAGCTAAAGCTAGACAACAATATTAAAGCACCTGTCAAAGAGGGACAGCAACTCGGAAAGCTTCATATTTATCAAGGTGATCAGTTATTAAAGGAATATGACATAGCATCACCTCAAGATGTGGATAAAGCTAGTTGGTGGAATATGTTGAAGCGTTCAGCTAGTGGCCTCTTTCATTAGCGTATAATTACGTACATTTTTTGTCATCTCATAGCGGTATGCTTCTAGTTTTGTCGGTGTGCAGGAATACAGTGCTCATTTGGAGAATTGCTAGTTTTATCTCGGCGAGTGTAACCATTACCCGAAAAGGAGATGAACAGCTGAATGAGTCTGCAAATCGAATTGGAGCATTACCGCAACGTGCTAATTGTACGGCTTCATGGTGAACTTGACCATCATACCGCTAATGACGTCAGATTTAAGATGGAAGAGTCGCTTTTGCGGGATAACGTCAGTCATGTCATTCTAAGTCTCAAAGAACTACAGTTTATGGACAGCTCGGGGCTTGGCGTTATTTTGGGCAGGTACAAGCAAGTGAAGAACAAAGGTGGAAAAATGGTCGTATGTGATATCAATCCGGGCGTTCGAAGATTGTTTGAATTGTCGGGGTTGTTCAAAATCATATCGGTTCAAGACAATGAACGAACTGCTATTTCAAGTTTGGAGGTGGTGTCATGATTGGAAAAAACGAAATGAATCTTTCGTTCAGCGCTCGTTCGGAAAATGAAGCCTTCGCACGGATAGCAGTTGCTGCTTTCGTGTCCCAGCTCGATCCGACTCTGGAGGAGTTAAACGATCTTAAAACAGCAGTTTCTGAAGCAGTGACGAACGCAATCATTCATGGCTATGAGAGTGATGCAACTCGTCAAGTAACAATTGTAGCTTCGATTGATCGAGATACTGTCTCGATAGCGATCTCGGATGAAGGACGTGGAATTGAAGACGTGGAACTAGCTCGTCAGCCTCTTTATACGTCTAAACCGGAGCTTGAACGGTCTGGTATGGGATTTACGATTATGGAAAATTTCATGGACCGTTTTGAAGTTACAAGCGCAGTAGGCAGCGGTACTCGCGTTGAAATGCTGAAACGCATCGAGTCAAAAAAAGCGCTCTATAATTAGAGCATAGGGGTTGAGCCTCATGAATGTCGATATGAAGCAATCAGGCCAGCCTTATCTGGATGATGCGGAAGTTAAGCGTCTTATCGCTTTAAGTCAATCCGGCGATACGTTAGCAAGAGATACGCTTGTTAGCTGCAATATCCGACTCGTATGGTCTGTCGTTCAGCGGTTTATCAATCGGGGGTACGAGCCAGAGGATCTATTCCAGATTGGTTGCATCGGCTTACTTAAGTCCGTTGACAAATTCGATTTATCTTATGACGTGAAATTTTCGACGTATGCTGTTCCAATGATTATCGGTGAGATTCAACGTTTCTTAAGAGACGATGGAACGTTGAAGGTGAGCAGATCGCTTAAAGAGACAGCTAATAAAGTGCGTAAGATGAAGGATGAGCTGTCCAAAACGTTGGGAAGACTGCCCACTATTTCCGAAGTAGCGGAACGCTTAGGTATAACGCCGGAAGATGTGGTGTTCGCTCAGGAAGCTAATAAACCACCTACCTCTATTCATGAGACAGTATTTGAAAACGACGGAGATCCTATAACACTAATGGATCAAATAGCTGACGAATCGCAAGATCGCTGGTTTGATAAGATGGCACTCGAAGAAGCGATCGAGGGACTTAACGAGCGTGAACGGCTTATCGTATACTTACGATACTATCGCGACAAGACGCAATCTGAAGTTGCCAGCAGGCTAGGTATATCACAGGTCCAGGTTTCACGATTAGAGAAAAAAATATTACAATCGATACGAGATCAGATCGCCCAATAGGCGGTTTGATCTTTTTTTTGTCATGGAGTGCCTAATTATTAAATTTTATGAAATTGCCTGAGTATCCTTATCCTCCTTGTCTCATACTAATGGAGATCTCACCAAGTATAGGCAGGAGGGAGGATGACATATGGGTGATTCCAGCCATGCGGTCCTTTATCTGCGACTCAAAAGAAGAATTTACATTAA
Organism: Paenibacillus sp. GSMTC-2017; assembly: GCF_016019935.1. Taxonomy (GTDB): domain Bacteria; phylum Bacillota; class Bacilli; order Paenibacillales; family Paenibacillaceae; genus Pristimantibacillus. Next base: position 435,255 of record NZ_JAECMT010000002.1, on the reverse strand, counting down.
ACCGGAACAAACGGTTTCCTTGAAGCAAGTAGCTAGGTTACTGACAGATGATCATGAAATGGAAGAACAGCTCAATGGAATTGTGCTCTACAAGCACTGCAAAGCGGATGGAAACAGGGTCGTTATCGATTTATTACAAATCGTCAAGTCGATACGTCAACTCTCGCCCGATATGACTGTTGAAGCTTACGGTGATCCCCAAGTGCTTATTATGGTTTCTGAGAAGCCAGTAAAGCCGCGATATGTTGTACTTGTGTTAGCGTGGCTATTACTTTTTTTTGGTGCGGGACTTGCTGTCATGAACTTTCACACAGATGTGAATATGAAGGATGTTCATATTCGAATAGTTGAGCTCATTACAGGGGAGCGGGAAGATCATCCACTTTGGTTCCAGATACCGTATTCGATTGGCATTGGCCTTGGGATGGTGCTTTTTTTTAACCATATCTTTAAGAAACGATTCAATGAAGAGCCTAATCCATTAGAAGTTGAGTTGTTTAGATATCAAGAAAACGTTAATGATTATGTTATTGCAGATGAAATGCGAAAAAAAAATCATTACAACCAACAAGATGATGGTCCATATGATTGAACTAGCGACTAATTTGTTCATTGCAATATTGGGGCTTGCAGGGGGGCTAGCAGTAGGAAGTGGGTTAGTTGCACTTCTGATCGTATTTGATCTGATACCAAGACTAGCCCAACTTGCTAGAGCTTACAGGATGTCCAAATGGTTTGAAACAGCTATCGTTAGCGGATCACTTTATTGGACTTTTGCGGATTTTATGGATTGGAAATTTAGCTTACAGAGTCTAAGTTTGATTAGTATCATAGGTCTATTTGATGGACTATTCGTAGGTATGCTTGCTGCTGCTTTAACTGAAGTAATGAATGTGTTGCCTATTCTCGCTAAGCGAATGAAGCTTTCGAAATTTATAGCAAGTTTAGTTATGGCAATGGTGTTGGGTAAGACACTTGGATCACTATTCGATTGGCTCGTATTCCAGTGGTAATTTTATAGTTTAACATGAATGGGGTGACCATCTTATGAGTAATTGGCAAGATGAACATGGACAAGGAAATGATGATGAGAACAATGTTCCATCGGTATTGTTAATACCAGACGAACAACGTCAAGAAGAGTCACAAAAGCGAAGTGAGGAGTCTGAACGTTCTGATTCTGAGCAAAAGGAGCATTCCAGTAGTCAAAAATCATCATCGAGTTCCGAAAAGGATGACAAGAAGAAAAGAAGTATTCCATCTAAGTTAGATGATGTGCTTAAAAGGCTTGAAGATGAGATCGGATATAAGACTAGCTTTGACATTGTTGTACGAGAAATGACGTTTGGTGAGAAACGTACAGCTATGTTTTGTATGAATGGGCTAGCAAAAGAAGAGATTTTGACTGAGGTTTTAAAACGACTTACATACCTCGAGTCAGAAGATTTAAGCAGTGGTGTGCTGCATTCCTTCCTAGACCTCTATGTACCTGCAGCCCAGGTTGAGGCCGAAGATGATTGGGATAAACTAATGTATGTTGTATTGTCTGGTGCGACTGCCTTTTTTATTGATGGAGAGACAAGTGCAATCAAAATTGATGCAAAAAACTTTCCAGCACGTGGACTTGAGGAGCCTTCATTAGAGAAAGTTGTACGAGGCAGTCGTGACGGGTTTATCGAAACATTAATGGTCAACGTATCCCTCGTAAGGCGTAGATTACGTGATCCGATGTTGCGCTATGAGCTAGTAACGGTTGGGGAACGCACACAAACTGACGTTTGTATCGCATATATTGATGATATTGTTGATAAGGAAATGTTGAAGTCCATAAGAGATAAGATCTCAATGGTCAAAATTGACGGTCTTCCGCTTGCAGATAAGCAACTGGAGGAAGCAACCATTAAGCGAGGTTGGAGCCCATTCCCGCTTGTTCGTTACTCTGAGCGTCCGGATACAGTAGCATCACATATGCTAGAAGGTGCAGTTGCGATCTTTGTGGACACTTCACCAAGCGTGATGACTTTGCCTACAGGGTATATGGATCTCATGCAGCACGCAGAGGAAAATAGGCAGACTCCATTTATTGGAACCTATTTGCGATGGGTAAGATTTATAGGGATATTCGCATCGTTGTTTTTGCTGCCGTTATGGCTTCTGTTTGTCATGCATCCTGAATATAAGCCTGCGATCCTGGAATTTATTGGACCAAATAAGACAGGTAAAATACCACTTTACTTACAGTTTATATTAGCGGAGATTGGGGTTGACTTATTGCGTATGGCTTCGGTGCATACACCTAAGTCACTGGCGACCGCCATGTCGCTTGTTGCAGCTATTTTGATTGGAGACATTGCTGTCAAAACGGGTGTTTTCATTAATGAGGTCATCTTGTACATGGCGATTGCAGCGATAGGTATGTTTGCTACTCCTAGTTATGAGCTTGGACTTGCCAATCGTATTGTTAGGTTATTGTTGTTAACGGCTGTAGCTGCTTTTAATGTAGCAGGATTTGTCATTACAACGACTGCAATATTGATTTTCCTTGTCAATGAGCGTTCGGTGAATAGACCCTATATGTGGCCAGTTATCCCGTTCGATGTAATGGCACTTTGGAACATTATTATTCGCCAGCCTGTATTGCATAATCGAACTCGCCCTAACATATTACGCCCGCAAGAGATGGACAAGATGCCAAATCCGGAGTAAATGTGCAAAAATACAAATGAAATGTGAAATTATCCATTACGGAAGCGCTCCTCTTGCGTTATACTGTTGCTATTGATGCAAACTATAATCGTTCTGCCGAAACGGTAGAGGAAAAGCGAGGGGTAGCAATGTTTCTACATGGAACTAGCAACATTAACACTAAAGGTCATTTAGAGATCGGTGGTTGTGACGTAACCGATTTGGCAGGGCAGTTCGGCACACCGCTATATATTGTCGACGAAGCGCTTATTCGCAAGCGTGCAAGCGAATATGTAGAAGCTTTTAAAGCATCTGGATTGAAATTTCAAGTAGCCTATGCAAGTAAAGCATTTAGTGTTATGGCAATGTGCGCGATTGCTGAACAAGAAGGTTTATCGCTTGACGTAGTATCTGACGGCGAACTTTATACAGCATTGCAAGCAGGTTTCCCTGTGGAGCGCATTCACTTCCATGGCAATAACAAAACTCCTGACGAGATCAATATGGCATTAGATGCAGGTATAGGCTGTTTTGTAGTGGACAACTTCAATGAGCTTGATCTTCTAAACGCTTTAGCTGGCGACAAAGGTAAAAAAGTGAATATTCTTCTTCGTATTACACCAGGTGTAGAAGCACATACACATGACTATATTTCAACAGGCCAACAAGATTCCAAGTTTGGATTCGATTTGGGCAACGGTTCAGCGAAACAAGCGATCCAAACAGCAATGAGCCTTTCAAACCTTATCGTACTTGGTGTACATTCCCATATCGGTTCTCAAATCTTTGAAGTAGAAGGTTTCCGTATGGCAGTAGATAAAGTTTCTGCATTTGCAGTTGCAATTCGTGATGAGCTTGGTTTAACGTTTAAAGTTATCAACCTCGGCGGAGGTTTTGGTATTCGTTATGTAGACGGAGATACTCCGCTTCCTATAAGTGATTATGTTGGTGCAATTACAGGTGCGATCAAAACTAATTTCACAAATGCTGACTTTCCGTTGCCAGAAATTTGGGTAGAACCAGGTCGGAGTATGGTCGGTGATGCAGGAACAACACTATACACAGTTGGGACAAGCAAGCACATTCCAGGCGTTCGTAAATACATTGCTGTTGATGGCGGTATGACTGATAATCCGCGTCCAGCGCTTTACCAATCACGATATGAAGCGATTTTGGCTAATCGTGCTAATGATGCTACAGAAGAAACGGTTTCTATCGCAGGAAAGTGCTGTGAAAGCGGTGATATGTTAATTTGGGATCTTGAACTTCCAAAAGCTGAAAGCGGAGATTTGTTAGCTGTATTCTGCACAGGCGCTTATAACTATGCAATGGCGAGCAACTATAACCGTATTCGTCGCCCAGCAGTCGTATTCGTAAAAGATGGTGTAGCTGACCTTGCTGTTAAGCGTGAATCTCTGGACAATATTGTGTGCAATGATGTCATTCCGGCAAGACTACAAAAATCCACACTTGCGAAGTAAGAGCAAAATTGGTAACGTAGTACTATTCGGAAAAAGAGAGGTAGATGCAAAATGGCAAAACAAGCAAAAATTAAATTAGCAAACGGCGGAGAAGTTCATTTGGACTTGTTCGATACAGATGCTCCAAATACGGTAGCAAACTTTGAGAAGCTAGTAAACGATGGTTTCTACAATGGCTTGTCTTTCCACCGCGTTATTCCAGGTTTCGTTGCTCAAGGCGGATGCCCGAATGGTAGCGGAGCAGGTGGCCCTGGTTACACAATCAACTGTGAAATCAACCCTAACAAACATGAGCGTGGCACTCTTGCTATGGCACATGCTGGACGCAACACTGGAGGTAGCCAGTTCTATATTTGTTACCAACCACAACCACACCTTGATGGCGGACACACTGTGTTCGGCAAAGTAACAAAAGGTATGGAATTTGTTGACGCGCTTAAAAATGGAGATAAAATGGAAACTGTTGAAGTGTCGAACGGGTAATATTACGAATGTAGTTATACATTTGTAATTGTGCTTTTAATCGAGATGGAAAAATTCCATTTGAACAAAAACGCCACCAGCCTTGAAATAATTGGGCTGGTGGCGTTTTTATTAAGTATTAATTATCGCTTTGAATAGTCGAAATAGTAGGCGAGGTAAGTAAATCAAAAGTTCTAATAATATGTCTAGGTTGTATAACACATTGTCAGTCTTGCTTCGATTTTTTTCTTCATTACCATCAATCCCTTGTATATGATATACGGCTTTTAGTTACTTGTCGCAAATACTTCATCCATAAACCAAGATATGTGCGTACAACGTTGACATACGAGAATGGTTGCATTTTTATTAGCCCAATCTAAACCTAAAAATGAAGCACCTCTTGAATTGAGTTGACGATAATCTTTATCAAAAGTGTCGTTTTGACAACAGGGGCAGAATAGTTTAGCATCGCCTGCGGAGTATTTCATATATCAAATCCTTTCAGAATGGTTTAGATGGTGTTTAATACGGAAATTTCCAAAATAGGTTTCGAATCGGTTTAAAGTAAATGAAGTATCAAAGCAAATATCTTCCGAATCGTTAGAGCTGAAAAGAAGCAACGATGAAAATCCTTGCTTTTTTATTTTTTAGATGGTAACATTTCATCAATGTTTAGCTTTGTAGCGGACATTATTGACCAAAATAAATAATTAGCTTTCCTTCGGGGTAGGGTGAGATTCCCAACCGGCGGTGATCGGAATGCAATATGGAGCGGACAACCGCACAATATGCATTTCCGTTAGTCCGTGACCCGGGCTAATGAGCTCTTGTGAGCAATTTGCTCTAGTGAGTCGTTAGAACGGTGGACCTGGTGTAATTCCGGGACCGACAGTATAGTCTGGATGGGAGAAGGAGAAGCTTCGGCAGGCTGCGTGTGCTCTTTTTAGCTTGTTCTCTTGTGAGTAATTTCACAAGGTGGATAAGTTTTTTTGACAATGTAGCTGTGTTGGTTCAAACTGCGTAATTGCGGTTTATTTGTGATCTAAATGGAGATCTAGAACCAAAAACAATTCTGTCGTAGTTCTCACAATCTTAAGACCCCCTGTCGGCAAGCAAGCCGGTGAGGGGGTTTTTCTGTTTTGTTAGATGTATTAAACGATGAGTATTACATGCGACTTGCTCTTGACATGGCAGCTAAAGCTTCTGGTCAGACTGACATTAACCCAGTAGTAGGTTGTGTTGTTGTGAAAGACGGTAGAATTATTGGCATTGGTGCGCATTTGAGACGTGGCGAAGGACATGCAGAGGTACATGCTTTAAAGATGGCAGGTGACGAAGCGGAAGGAGCTACCGTTTACGTTACATTAGAACCTTGCAGTCATCATGGTAAAACACCACCTTGCTGCGATAGAATTATTGCCGCTAATGCGGCAAGAGTTGTTGTTGCGACTACAGATCCAAATCCTGTTGTTGCAGGAAGAGGGATTCAGCGGTTAAAGGAGCATAATATTGTTGTTGAAGTTGGTTTACTTGAATCAGAGTCACGTCAGATGAACGAGAAATTCAACAAATTTATTACGAGTGCTTTACCATTCGTAACTCTCAAAACGGCAAGCACACTGGATGGTAAAATTGCGACTGAAACGGGACACAGCAAGTGGGTGACAGGTGCTGTAGCTAGAGAACAGACGCATATGCTGCGTCATCAGCATAGAGGCATTATGGTTGGCATTGGTACAGTCCTAGCGGACGATCCCTTGCTAACTACACGAGCTTCAGTACCAGCTATTGATCCAGTACGAATCATTGTCGATTCTAAACTTAGACTGCCTTTAGAATCTCGTGTTGTAACGGATAGATCGGCACGGACGATTGTGCTAACGACAAGTCATGCTGACCCTGCAAAGCGTAGTCAACTAATTGATGCTGGTGTTGAAATTATCGTATGTGGTGATGGACGGGATGTTGATCTCATGTATGGAATGAAAGAGCTAGGTAAAAATGAAATTGGTTCGATCCTCCTTGAAGGCGGAGGAAAGCTGAACGGGGCAATGCTTGATGCTGGACTAATTGATAAAGTTATATTATTTTTTGCCCCAAAAATTATTGGAGGTCAGCTCGCTCCGCAAAACTTCACTTTTAACGGACGTAAACTAATGAGTGAAGCAATTCAATTGGGACAAATGAAAATTGAAATGGCTGGCGAGGATATTTGTGTCACTGGCTATCCAATATACGTGAACCAATAGATCAGCAGAAAGGAGTGAAGAAATGTTTACTGGATTAGTTGAAGAAGTAGGCCGATTAAAAAGTGTCTCCAGACAAGGTGAGGCAATGGTTATAACTGTAGGAGCAACTATTGTGACAAAGGATGTAAAGCTCGGTGACAGTATAGCAGTAAATGGTGTTTGTCTAACGGTAACTTCTTTTGACCGCTCAAGTTTCTCCGTTGATGTAATGCCAGAGACATATCGAAAATCAAGTTTGAATGAACTAAAGACCGGCGAGCCTATTAATTTAGAACGAGCAATGCAAGCTGGCGCCAGATTTGGTGGACATATTGTACAAGGTCATGTTGACGGGATAGGACATGTACTATCACGTAAAGTTGATGCTAATGCAGTTGTGTTTACGATTCGGCTAGAAGATCCGAAGCAGCTTCGCTACATTATCCCAAAAGGTTCTGTTACGATCGATGGCATTAGTTTAACTGTTGTGGATACGACGGAAGATGGCTTTACAGTATCGATAATCCCACATACATTAGCCGAAACAGCTCTTCAAAATAGACGTATAGGCGAAACTGTAAACATAGAAAGTGACATCATCGGTAAATATGTAGATCATTTACTTCACTTCAGAGAACCAGAATCGCAAAAACGCGGAGAAACTTCGAAGTTATCAACAGCTTATTTAGCGGAACATGGCTTCTTATAGATGTACATGTTAAAGCGGATAACTTAAGGATGAGCTATATAGAGGAGGGAAACGGAATGGAAACCAATCGTGGGGATGAATACGATTTTGACCGCATTGAAGACGCTGTTCAAGACTTAAAGAGTGGCAGGCCAATTATCGTGGTTGATGATGAGGATCGTGAGAACGAAGGTGATCTGATTGCACTAGCTGATAAAACAACTCCTGAAGTTATTAACTTTATGATTTCTGAAGCGCGTGGACTTGTATGTGTTCCAATAACTCAAGAGCGTGCAAATGAGCTTGATTTACCACCTATGGTTACACAAAATACAGATTATCATGGTACTGCATTTACCGTTTCAGTCGATCATACGTCAACGACAACGGGTATTTCTGCTTATGAGCGCTCATTAACGGTAAAAGCATTAATTGACCCTAATGCAAAAGCTGCTGATTTCCGCAGGCCTGGTCATATTTTCCCGCTAATAGCTAAAGAGGGTGGCGTACTAAGACGTGCCGGACATACTGAAGCGGCTATTGATTTAGCAAAGCTAAGCGGTTCAGAACCTGCAGCAGTTATTTGTGAAATTATTAAAGAAGATGGCACGATGGCGAGACTTCCTGATCTTATTGAGTTCAAAGCAAAACATGGCTTGAAACTCATTACCATTAAGGAGCTTATCCGATATCGAAACGAGAAAGAAAAACTGGTTGAACGTGCAGTTGACGTGAAGATGCCAACGGATTTTGGTCAGTTCCGTGCAATAGCATATACAAATCAAGTGGATCAGAAGGAGCATGTCGCTCTTGTTAAAGGAGAAATTAATTCTGATTCACCAGTATTAGTTAGAGTTCACTCAGAATGCCTTACAGGCGACGTCTTCCATTCTCATCGTTGTGACTGCGGTCCTCAGCTAGCAGCAGCCCTAAGTCAGATTGAAAAAGCAGGGAGCGGTATTCTGCTCTACATGCGTCAAGAAGGACGCGGCATCGGTTTGATTAATAAGCTCAAGGCTTATGAATTGCAAGAGCAAGGTTTCGATACAGTTGAGGCGAATATAAAGCTAGGATTTGCACCTGACTTGCGGGAATATGGTATAGGTGCTCAAATTTTGAAAGATCTCGGCGTAACGAAGATGCGATTGCTGACAAACAATCCTCGTAAAATTAGAGGACTAGAAGGTTATGGTCTAGAAGTTGTGGAACGAGTGCCGATCCAAATGGAAGCAAACGAAAGTAACAATAATTATTTGCGTACAAAAAAAGCAAAGCTAGGCCATATGCTTCGTTTCGAAGGCTCCGAAATGGTATCCGAAGTAGCAGTGCCAGAGCAGAAAAATTAAAAATGGAGAGGAAGTTATTAACATGACGAAATATTATGAGGGACATTTAGTAACAAAAGGTTTAAAATATGGTGTAGTTGTAGGTAGATTCAACGAATTTATATCTGGTAAGCTACTTGGTGGAGCACTTGATGCATTCAAACGTCACGGTGCAGAAGAATCTGATGTAGAAGTGGCATGGGTTCCAGGTGCATTTGAAATTCCTCTAATCGCTCAAAAGATGGCGGAAAGTGGCAAATATGATGCGGTTATTACACTAGGGGCTGTTATTCGTGGTTCAACACCACATTTTGACTATGTGTGCAACGAAGCTGCTAAAGGTGTTTCCGCTGTTGCTCTTAAAACGGGTGTTCCAACAATCTTTGGTGTCTTGACCGTTGATTCGATTGAGCAAGCAATCGAACGTGCAGGAACTAAAGCCGGTAATAAAGGATATGAAGCGGCAGTTACCGCTATTGAAATGGCTAATTTAACGAAGCAGCTGCAGGGTTAATCTCTCCAGCGCTTTATGCGGGAGGTTACTACTCAGTGTCTGTGCTTTACAAGCTTGATGCGTTCGAAGGGCCACTAGATTTATTGCTTCATTTGATCGATAAGTCTGAAATCGATATCCACGAAGTGTCCATCAGCGAAATTACGACTCAGTATTTAGAATATTTGGATGCGATGAAAGAGCTTGAACTTGAAGTAACAAGTGAATTTCTAGTGATGGCTGCAACACTGCTTGCGATTAAGAGCAAGCAACTTCTGCCAAAGCCGCCTATATTCGAGGAAGAATACGATGATTGGCAAGATGATGGACTGGACCCACGCGATGAGCTAATCCAAAAACTAGTGGAATATCGGAAATTTAAGCAGATCGCAGAACAACTTCGGGAAAAGGAACTGGAGAGAAGTCTTATTTTCTCAAGAGAGCCCGAAGATATGACTCCCTTCCAGAAGGAAGAGAAGGTCAACCCAGTTGAAGGTCTGCATTTATCAGATTTAGTCGCTGCATTTCAGAAGGCACTTCGAAGAGCGGCAAGAAGGAATATAATTGCAACGGTTCAACGTGATGAAATATCAGTAAAAGATCGAATTAGAGATATTGTTGAAGTATTAAAACAATATGAAACGGTAAGATTTTCAAAGCTTATTCGTGAAAACATGAATAGACATGAAGTAGTCGTGACGTTCCTTGCGATCTTGGAGCTAATGAAGATGAAGCATATCCGTTGTTTTCAACATTCGCTCTTTGAAGATATCGTTATTCATTGGAGAGGAGAGACCAGCGGAGATGGATTTTCAGAAGTTGAAGTCGATTATTGAAGGACTACTATTTATGGCAGGCGACGAAGGGTTAACGAAACGTCAACTTTCGGACATATTGGAGCTTGATACCGATTTTGCATCGGAGCTTGTCTATGATCTTCAACGGGACTTGGAGCGTGAAGGAAGAGGTGTGCAGATTACGGAAGTAGCCTCTGCATATCGGATGACTACACATCCTGAGCACGCTCCTTATTTCGAAAGAATGGCTTATTCTCCTACAAGGGCGCAATTGTCGCAAGCTGCATTAGAGACGTTGTCTATTGTTGCTTATAGGCAGCCTATTACACGGATTGATATCGAGGAAATACGTGGTGTAAAAAGTGATCGTGCAATTCAATCTTTAGTTTCTAAAGATCTGATCGAAGAAGTAGGTAGAGCGGAAGCAATAGGAAGACCAATCCTATACGGAACAACGAAATCATTCCTTGATTATTTCGGATTAGCTTCGATTAAAGGTTTGCCAGAACCTAAACATGTTGATGTTGAGGATGCTCTGGATGAACAAACTCAGATGTTGTTTGAAAGATTAGATGGACGGCAAATGACAATTGATGAAATGAAAGAATGAGAATTGACCGCAGGGCCATACTATATTCAACCTATATTAGGGAACGGAGGGAGCATGTTGATGCTCAGTCACCCTTACGGTTGGATAATGGCGGGCGGTCTCTTTTTTTTGCTCATCGTGATTATAGTTTCAGCTTCTCCTGTCGTGGTGAATGGTACTATTCGGCGAGTAGGGGAAAGTGAAGATGCGGAGCTAAACATAAAGGCGCTGTTCGGTCTAATCCGATACCGATACAAAATACCATATGTAAGTTTTACAGGTAGATCACTGAAACTGGAGGAGGAAGTAAGTAATTCTGACGTTGGAATAAATACATGGAAACAATTTAATGATGAAATTGATGCAGAGAAAGTGACTAGCTTTATTGATAAGGTCAAACATATTTTCCATATAACGCGTGATCTAAAGGGATGGGTCAAAGGGACTTTGTCAAAGGTTAGCATTACAGAGTGGCGGTGGAATACTACAGTAGGTACTGGTGATGCGATGTGGACCGCTATGGCGACGGGTACACTTTGGTCTGTTAAGACATCGATTATAGGTTTAATTTCCCAAATGGTTCATGTAAAGGGTCAGCCAACGATGGAAGTGAACCCGAACTTTCAACAGTCTACATTTGCTACTGAATGGTCGTGTATAGCTCAAATCCGCTTCGGTTATGCTATCCTTGCCGGACTGCAACTATTAGTTCGCATGAAGAAATGGAAAGGAGGCGTCAAAGCATGGCAGAACACCCTATTCAAGGCCTAATGCAAACTGCAATGGAAAATATTAAAGAAATGGTCGACGTAAACACGATAGTAGGTGACCCTGTTCAAACGCCAGACGGTAGTATTATTATGCCAATCTCCAAAGTAGGTTTCGGATTTGTCGCTGGAGGCAGCGATATTCGAACGGAGAACAATGACAAACACGGCAGTTCAGGAAATGATTCACATCATGCAACAGTATCGTTACCATTCGGTGGTGGTAGCGGGGGCGGTGTGTCGATTACACCAATTGCATTCTTAGTCGTTGGAACAAACGGTGTAAAGATTGTGCCGCTTGATAACGGAACACATCTGATTGAAAAAGTGATCGATTCTGCTCCAAAAGTGTTTGATAAACTTCAGGGCATGATGAAACAGCAGTCTGGAAATAGTAATGCTGAATATACTGCCACAACAACAACAATTATAGATGGACATGTGACTGATGATTCTTTAGGGAATTAGTCAGCCTAAAAGCAAGCTAACTGCCCGCGAGGGCAGTTTTTCATTTTTTTAGTTGTTTTTTGCTCGTCTACCGAGGCTGATACAAGCATATACTAACGTAGCATGTACTACCCTAGGACAACTGACGCTAACACACCGAGAGGAGTAAAAAACAACATGATCTTCAAAAAGCTACTACACATTCGGTTAACAACTTTTATTGTAACGGTAGCCCTTGTCAGTTTATATGTGAGTCCAGCTCAGCATGTACAAGCATCACCAGCTGCAATTGGAACTAATGCAAGAGCAGCAGCACTAATTGATGTTGAGTCTGGACGACTACTCTATAGCAACAATGGTGATACACCGATGAGAATTGCCAGCTTAACTAAAATTATGACTGCGATTGTAGCTATTGAGCATGGCAATCTATCTGACACAGTAAAAACATCCAAGCGTGCTGTAGGAAAAGAAGGTTCTTCCATCTATCTTCAGCTTGATGAGCAGATGAACTTAAAAGATATGCTCTTTGGATTAATGCTACGATCAGGCAATGACGCTGCAACCGCAATTGCAGAGCATGTTGGCGGTTCTGAGGAAGGCTTTGTTCATTTGATGAATGAAAAAGCAATTCAAATCGGATTAACGAATTCTCATTTTATGAACCCACATGGTTTAGATGAGGATAATCATTATTCGTCAGCCAATGATTTGGCCAAGCTGTCAGCTTATGCGCTAAAAAATGAAGCTTTCGCAGAAATTGTGAGTACGAAGGAGAAACGAGCACCAAACCCTCATGATCCATGGGATTATCGATGGACGAACAAAAACAAAATGCTTAACATGTATGAAGGTGCAGACGGTGTGAAAACAGGGTATACCAAAAAGTCGTTTCGTTGCTTGGTAAGCTCTGCAACTCGTAATGGGCAAAAGCTTGCTGCTGTAACCATTAATGATGGTGACGATTGGGCTGATCACCGCAATATGCTCGATTGGGGATATAAACATTTTCCATTAAAAACAGTCGTTGAAAGGGGTAATGACATTTCTGGTTATCCTTTGGCAGTTGGTCAAAGCTTTAATTACCCACTTGAGTCAGAAGAAGTGGGCGGAGTAGAGTCAAAACTTGTTCTTATCGACTCGACATCCATGCAATATGCATTAGGTGATCGAGGATATTTACAATTTTATTTGAATAACAAATTAATTGGTTCTGTACCTGTTTACGATAGTGGTAGCACACGATTATCGCTTCCAAATAAATGAATTATAGTATTGGGAAAATTGGTTAGCAATTAATATGGCGAAGTGATTAGCTTGACCTTCTGGGAGAGAGGGTACAAGAGTACTCACAAAAGCTATTGTTTGTAAGGGGAGGTTTGTTGTTATGGTAAATTGGATATGGTTGTTTTTTATCGTTGTGAGTGTTGTTGTAGCAGCTATCACAGGCAAAATGGATACGGTGACGCAGGCTGCCTTCGAAGGTGCAAAGTCAGGCGTCACCGTCAGTTTTGGTTTAATCAGCATAATGGTATTTTGGCTTGGGATGATGCGTATCGCTGAAGATGCTGGATTACTGAAAAAGTTAGCTCGTATGTTACGTCCGATTGTTAGATGGTTATTTCCAGATATTCCGAAGGACCATCCTGCAATCGGATATATTATGAGTAATTTAAGTGCCAATTTATTTGGACTAGGTAATGCGGCTACACCTATGGGCATCAAAGCGATGCAAGAACTTCAAAAGCTGAACCCCAATAAAGATACAGCAACACCCGCAATGTGCACCCTACTCGCACTCAACACCTCAAGCATCACGATTATCCCAACCACATTAATCGCAATTCGGATGAATTATGGTTCTGCAAATCCTGCTGAAATTATAGGTACAACGATAGCAGCAACGATCGTGGCCACGGCCGCAGCAATTGCAGCAGACCGTTGGTACCGTAATCGATCTAAGCTGCCGCCATTAGCCCCACCAACTGGCAAAACGAGAAACAATACCTTACCTGCTCAAACATCGGGAGGTGGCGAGCTTGTATGAGCTATTTACAAAGCTTTCCGCATGGATGATACCGGCAATAATCGTATTTATTCCTCTGTATGGGGCTGTAAGAAGGAAGATTCCTGTATATGAAACATTTGTGGAAGGTGCAAAGGATGGGTTTAGTACAGCAATTAGTATCATTCCGCCATTAGTGGGAATGATGGTTGCCATTAGTATGTTTCGGGCTTCAGGCGCTATGGATATTATGCTTTCTGCTGTGAGACCACTATTTGATTGGGTTGGTATACCAAGTGAAGTATTACCACTTGGTATATTAAGACCGCTCACAGGTGCTGGCTCGTTAGCTTTTACAGCTGATCTTATTCAAACGTATGGACCTGATTCGATGATAGGACGAATAGCATCTACCATTCAAGGAAGTACAGATACGACGTTGTATGTACTTACCGTTTATTTTGGCGCAATTGCAGTAAGAAGGACTCGTTATGCATTGAAAGTGGGTCTATTCTCAGATATTGTCGGTTTTTTTGCAGCAATTGCAATTTGTCTCTACATATTCTGAGCGCTACGCTTGTGCTTTGCTCGCTATATCGTTATGATGTAGAGTGAGGTGAAAGCAGTGGAACGTTTACAGAAAATTTTAGCACAGGCAGGGGTTGCTTCACGTCGCAAATGCGAAGAGCTTATCCTGTCAGGAGCCGTTGAAGTTAACGGTGAGAAAGTTACGACTCTTGGAGTAAAAGCTGATCCAGCTACCGATGTCATTACAGTGAACGGCAAAACGGTTCGCGGCGAACAGAAGCTTTATTTGATGCTTAACAAATCAAAAGGCGTAATAACAAGCGCAAAAGATCCACAAGGACGCAAAATTGTAACTGACTTCTTGCCAGGCATTAAGGAAAGGGTATATCCCGTCGGCCGGCTAGATTATGATACGGAAGGATTGCTTTTGCTAACGAATGATGGTGAATTCGCAAATTTGCTGACGCACCCAAGTCATCATGTACCGAAAACCTATCATGCGACTGTAAAAGGAATTCCTCATGGAACAGCGCTTGAGCAATTACAAAGAGGTATTTTGCTTGAGGATGGAATGACAGCACCTGCAGAGGTCGAATATCATGATGTCGATCAAGAAAAAAAAGAAGCTACCATTTCCATCACGATTTATGAAGGGCGTAACCGTCAAGTAAGGAGAATGTTTGAGGCGATAAACCATAAAGTTGTTCGTCTGAAGCGTATCAAATTTGGTGATTTAAGTCTTCATAACTTAGCTCGTGGCAAGTATCGTCATCTAACGGAAAAAGAAGTGCAAGAGCTTCTAGCGTGTGCACTTAAGACACATAAAGTTCATAAAAAGTAATCGACGGCGGCAGTAATTGCCGTCGACTTTTCGTTATAATGAAGTCAAAGTAGTCGTGCTTATGGAACTGGTGGTGAAGACGAAGTGGGAAAGTCGAAAAAGACTGTTCAAATCATTATTTTATTGGCTGTATTTATCATTGGTGGTTATGCGATTAGCACAACATTGTTTGGTAAAGACGAAAAAGGATTGTTAAAAGTAGGTAGCAAACCTCCAGAGTTCAAGCTTGCTGATACAGCAGGGCAAGTGAAGGGACTTTCGGATTATGCAGGTAAGCCAATTGTAATCAACTTTTGGGGTACATTTTGCGAGCCTTGCGTGAGAGAAATGCCTGAGTTTCAAAGGCAATATGAAAAGTGGACGGATCGTGGACTCGTAATACTAGCTATAAATTTAAGTGAGGATACGTTAACCGTTAACAATTTTGTGAAGCAAATGGATCTAACCTATCCTATTTTACGTGATGTAAATCGTAAAGTAGAACGAAGCTATGGATTGCGCCAATATCCAACTACATTTTTCGTTAAGCCCGACGGCACTTTGATGGAAGTTGTAGTCGGAGGTATGCTAGAAGAAGATATTAATGAGCGGGTTGAACGTTTGCTTAAGCTTTAGGAGGTCATCTAGTGTTAGCACTTGAAAATACGAAATGTGAGTGCGGCCATCAAAATTCAGTAGGGACCGTACTTTGTGAATCGTGTGGAAAGCCCTTACTTAAAGAGTTGGAGCATTCGGACGAGCCGCTTGAAATGCGTTACGATGGTGTTGCTAGACGTTCACAGAAGAGTGATCCTAGTTACATTGACCGAATATGGAGTTTCTTCTCCTCTGTGAAGAGTGCAATCTATCTAATCGTTATTACTTTTGTAACAGCGATGTTAGGTACGATCTATCCGCAGGAAAGTACGTTTATTAACAATTTTGATGCATCTGTTTATTACGAAGAAAATTACGGTTTACTCGGTAAAATTTATTATGAATTAGGCCTTTCGCATACGTTTGAGAGCTGGTGGTTTATCGGTCTACTTGTTATGATCGGCACTTCACTGGTCATATGTAGCTTAGATCGAGTTTTACCGTTATATCGAGCACTGAAGAAACAGCAAATTCGTAAACATTTACAATTTATTATGCGTCAAAAAGCAGTTTACAGAACTGATATTGACTCAAATGAAGCGGAATGGGCAGCAAAATTTGGTGCACAATTAAAGCGAAAAGGGTACAAGGTTCATTACGAAGAAGGAACAGGTACTGCTCTTTTAGCTGAAAAGAACAGGTTCAGTAGATGGGGGCCATACATTAACCATATTGGTCTAATTTTGTTTCTACTAGCTATTCTTGCTCGTAGCATTCCAGGCTGGCAGATGGATAGCTACGTTACGATCCCAGACGGTGACACAGTACATATAGCTGGGACTAACTACTACATTAAAAGTGAAAAGTTCACAGTGGAGTTTTATAGCAATGATGAATTGCCAGAGCAGTTACAGGGGATGAACCGGGCGAAAAAATTTGAAACACAAGCAATTCTATATGAGTGTGTAAGCAATTGCAGCGACCCGCTTAATAAGCCTGTTTTAGAAATGGTGAAGGAACATAACATTATCGTAAATGATCCACTGACACATGAAGGTCTCAAATTGTATCAATTTGACTTTGATCTAACACCACGTTTGAATGCAGTGAAGCCGATATTGGAAGATAAGCAAACTGGAGAAAAATATGGGTCGTTTGATCTCCCGATGAAAGATGCTGCACTGCAATATAAGCTTGGGCCGTACACGCTCGACTTATTTGCGAATTACATGGAATTTGCATTGAATAGTGAAGGCAAACCGACTACCTTGTCCAGAGAACCAAAAGCACCTGCATTCGTCTTTAATATTACAGGGCCAGGTCTTGCAAAAGAAGGGGAACCATATATTTACTTCCCTATGCAAAAGGATAAAGTGAAGTTTGCACAAGACACAATCAATCGCGACCTCGCAGATAAACTTGAAATTCGTGTGGATGGAATGGAAAATGTCGATTTCTCTGAGGCAACGACGTTTCTGAATGTTCGTGTAGATCGTGCATTACCGTATCTTTGGGTCGGAGCAATCTTCTCCATGGTAGGTCTAATTATGGGATCTTATTGGCAGCATCGTAGAATATGGCTTCGTATCGATAATGGAAAGTTATCACTCGGGGCACATACAAACAAAAATTGGTTTGGCATGCGTTCGGATATTGCGTTTGCCTTGAAGAAGATAGGGATAACAATAGATCCTAAGACGCTTGATAACGGAGGGAAAAACGCGTGACATTATTGGAGTTTAGCAGCGATGCGTTTATGGCGGCATTTTTTCTATACTGCTTCGCCTTTATGTTTTATGTTATCGCAATAGCAGGTAAGAAATGGAGCAATCGAGATCCGGTAGAACATGTGAAACGATGGGGTAGAATAGCATTTATCGTCTCAACTACTGGTCTTGCTGCACATCTTACGTTTTTCTTTACCCGTTGGTTCGGAAGTCCGATGAAACAGATTCCAACTAGTAATATGTATGAGTTTATGACATTCCTCGGTATGGCTATTATGATCGCTTACACGATTGTATATGCGATGTACCGCAAGCCATTACTAGGTATGTTTGCACTACCTTTAACGGTTATCATTATTGCGTATGCTTCAGTTTTCCCGCAAGAAGTACAGCCGTTAATTCCTGCTCTTAACTCCATTTGGCTAAAAGTTCATGTAACAACAGCAGCTCTTGGGGAAGCATTTTTTGCAGTAGGATTTGCAGCGGGACTTATGTATTTGCTTAGAGTCGTTAATTTTGAAGATAAAACAAAAGCAGCACGTCGATCACAATTTTGGATAGAGTTTACGCTTTATTCGATAATCGTCATTGTCGGCTTTATTATTGCAGTATTTACATTCCGTGGAATGGGTTATGTTGCTGAGTTTACACAAGAGCAAGTCACAATCGACAACCTTGGTGCAGAGCAATCAACAGTTTCTAATGTGAAGTATTACTTACCGCCAATTGTTAAACCTTATAACAGCGAAGTAGTAAGTGTTGAATCTTTCCTCGGTATGGACAAGCCATTGTTTGAGGCTCCACATTGGATGGACGGAGTAAATGCAGGTCGGAAGTTGAATACGGTAGTTTGGTCGATTATTGCTGGTACATTGCTGTATGGCTTGCTTCGATTACTATTTCGTAAACGATTGGGAGCTGTTATTCATCCCGTTATGCAAGATATCGATCCAGATGATTTGGATG
This sequence comes from Paenibacillus sp. GSMTC-2017, assembly GCF_016019935.1. GTDB lineage: Bacteria > Bacillota > Bacilli > Paenibacillales > Paenibacillaceae > Pristimantibacillus. The sequence continues at coordinate 416,647 of NZ_JAECMT010000002.1, read as the reverse complement.
AGATCAGTTATCGTGCGATTGCAATCGGTTTCCCAATCTTTACTCTTGGAGCACTCATCTTCGCGATGATATGGGCAGAAATAGCTTGGGGTAGGTTCTGGGGTTGGGATCCGAAGGAAGTTTGGGCGCTTATTACATGGTTATTCTACAGCGCATACTTGCATTTCCGTCTGTCAAAAGGATGGCAGGGATTACCTTCCGCATGGCTTGCTGTAATCGGATTTGTAATCGTATTATTTACGTTAATTGGTGTTAACTTAATTATCGCAGGATTGCATTCCTATTCTGGAACATAATGTAGCTAATGAGAGGAGCTGATTTGAATGTCTGATTATGCGAACCGCATTTTGGTCGTAGATGATGAAGAACGTATTCGCCGTCTGCTTAAGATGTATTTGGAGAAAGAGGGCTATACGATTGATGAGGCCGAAGATGGTGAATCAGCTCTAAGACTTGCATCGAATACAGATTATGCACTTATTTTGCTTGATGTGATGTTGCCTGGAATCGATGGGGTTGAAGTCTGTTCAAGGCTTCGCCAGATCAAAGCAACACCAGTCATCATGTTAACGGCAAAAGGCGAAGAGATGAATAGAGTTCAAGGATTTGAAGTTGGCGCTGATGATTATGTTGTAAAACCATTTAGCCCTCGTGAAGTTATTTATAGAGTGAAAGCTATTCTAAGACGCTCTTCTGCAACAGCATTTTTAACGAAGGAGCTTAACACAAGTAACAATATTGTGTTCCCTCATCTCGTTATTGAGCATGATGCTCATCGTGTATCAGCGGGCGGACAAGAAGTTAGCTTAACGCCTAAAGAATATGAGTTGCTACATTATTTGGCTGTATCGCCTGATAAGGTGTTTTCTCGTGAGGAACTACTCAAAGACGTATGGAACTATGAATTTTTTGGTGACTTGCGTACAGTAGACACTCACGTGAAAAGACTTCGTGAGAAGCTGAATAAAGTATCTACTGAAGCAGCAACGATGATTACGACAGTTTGGGGCGTAGGCTATAAGCTCGAGGTTCCGAAATAAATGAAGTTATGGGATCGAATGGCCCGTTTATTATGGCATAGCGTAATTGGCAAGCTTTGGGCTACAATTATGCTGCTCGTGGCGGTAGTGCTATTAATTTTAGGCGTATTCCTTTTATCGTACATCGATATTTGGTTTCATAGTGATGCAAATGATATTAAACTCCTTTTTATTATTACTGCGATCATTGGATTTTTGTTATCAACGTTTTTTGCTTTTTTCTTATCAAACAAAATTCAGCAACCGCTTTTGCTACTCAAAAATGCGGCAGATTCAGTCTCACAAGGTGACTATAGTACGCGGGTCAATATTCGCTCCTCCGATGAAATTGGTCAATTAGCCAATACGTTTAATCATATGACGGAGCAATTGGATAAACTAATCCATGATTTGAATCATGAGAAAAATCATCTTGCTAGCGTTTTGAGAAGTATGGGCGACTCGGTCATTACTTTTGATGCCGATGGACAAGTCATTTTGACAAATCCAAGTGGTCATATGCTGATCAAGCAATGGGCATCTCTTGAATCTGGATGGGAGGAAGAGTCTAATGAAGATGACGGGCCTTCGTTTACAAGTGTTCCGATGCCGCTTCGTCAGCTCTTTCAGGATGTTAGAGAAGAAGGACAAGATCTAACAGGGAAGGTTCATGTGCATAGCAGTGTCTGGTCTGTCGTTATGGCTCCACTTCAATCCGGTGGAGTTGTACGCGGAGCAGTAGCCGTTATTCGTAATGTAACGGAGGAGCATAAGCTTGAGAAGCTTCGTCGTGATTTCGTAGCGAACATTTCACATGAAATCAGAACGCCTCTATCCATGCTGCAAGGCTACAGTGAAGCACTTCTAGATGATATCGTCGTTTCTCCAGAAGAGCGTAAGGAGCTAGTCCAGGTCATCTATGATGAATCATTACGTATGGGTCGCTTAGTGAATGATTTTCTGGACATTGCGAGAATGGAAGCCGGCCATGTCGATATGCACTTTCAAGAGGTTGATGTACGTAATGTTGTGAAACGAGTTCATAGGAAGTTCCATGTTTATGCTAAGGAGCGTGAAGTGACGCTTCATATGGAAATTCCGGAGTACCCGCTTGCGATGCTGCAAGGCGATGAGGATCGTTTAGAACAAGTGTTGACGAATCTTCTGGATAATGCACTAAGACATACACCGAGTGGAAAGGCTATTACCATTTCTGGCGAAAGTCTCATTATTAATGAGACTGGCTACATTCAATTGAAAGTGAAGGATGAAGGACAAGGGATTACTCCTGATGATATTCCTTATATTTTCGAACGATTTTATAAAGCGGACAAGGCGAGGAAAAGAGGTTCCTCAGGAGGAACTGGGCTAGGACTTGCTATTGTCAAAAATTTAATCGATCTCCATCATGGGAAAATTGTTGTGGATAGCACCTATGAAACGGGTACGTTATTCACAATGCTGCTTCCTGTCGAAGTGCATGAATAATGTCTATCTGAAAAAGATGTTGTCCAATAAGGTAGAAAGAAAAAACAGCGTCCCTAAGCGGGGACGCTGTTTTTGTTGAAGCAAGAAGATTAATCTTGTTGTTCGTGAAACATATTAAGGTAAAATAATTTCTTTTGCTGTATTTAACTCTGACATGTTTGTCAGTTGAGCTAAAATTTCTTTAGGTGTTCCTTTGTCTACACGTAGTACCATAATAGCTGAACCGCCAACTAGTTGACGTCCTACCTGCATTGTAGCGATATTGACATCATTGTTACCTAGGAGCGTGCCTACGCGGCCAATGATACCTGGTTTGTCGTTATGTGAAATTAGAATTAGATTACCTTCAGGTGTTACGTCAACTGGGAACTTGTCGATTTGAACAATTCGATGTCCGTATCCTGTAAGTAGAGTACCAGCTACAACATGCTCCTCTTTCTTTGTGCGGAGACTGACAGTAACTAGGTTTGTGAAGTCCTTTGGTGTATGTGATTTCTGTACGACAATGTTAACTTCACGGAGCTTAGCAAGATGTAAGGAGTTAACAACGTTAACTTGATCTGCGCCCAAATGATGAGCGAGTACACCACGTACTACATAACGTGTTAGCGGTTGAGTATCCACTTCAGCTAGTTCTCCAGAGTAGCTAACAGAAATTTCAGTAACCGCACCTTCGGTAGATTGAGCGATGAAGCTTCCAAGTTTTTCACCAAGTGCAAAGTACGGTTGTAGCTTGCTTTGAAGTGTTGCAGGAATCGGAGGCATATTCACAGCATTTGTGAACGGCTCGTCACGCAAAATATGAAGCACTTGCTCAGATACGTCGATTGCTACATTTTCTTGAGCTTCAATTGTAGAAGCGCCAAGATGAGGTGTAACAATTATTTTCGGATGTTTAAGGAATGGATGGTCTTCAGCTGGTGGTTCAACTTCGAATACGTCAAACGCAGCGCCCGCTACGATATCTTGATCGATAGCTTCTACCAATGCATATTCGTCAATGATGCCACCACGTGCACAGTTAACGATACGCATACCTTTTTTCATCACATTAAATTGCTCTTTGCCAATCATATGTCTAGTCTCAGGAGTTAGAGGGGTATGGACTGTCATGAAATCTGCTTGGCGGACAATTTCGTCTACGCTAGCAAGTTTAACGCCCATTTTTTCTGCACGTTCTTCAGTCATAAACGGATCATAGCCCATAATATTCATGCCGAATGCTTTAGCTCGCTTAGCGACTTCGCTGCCGATACGACCCATACCGAGTACACCTAATGTTTTGTTTCTTAGTTCAACACCAAGGAACGATTTACGATCCCAAGTGCCACTTACCGTTTTCATATAAGCTTGAGGGATATGACGGGCTACTGCCATCATCATTGCAAACGTATGCTCACATGTTGTAATTGTGTTACCGTCTGGAGCGTTAATGACAATGATACCACGCTCAGTAGCTGCTGCTAGATCGATATTGTCAACACCTACACCAGCTCGTCCAACGACTTTCAGTTTCTTGCCGGCTTCCATCACTCTTGCAGTTACGCGCGTCTGACTTCTGACAAGAAGAGCGTCATAATCACCAATAATGGCTACTAATTCGTCTTCATTAAGACCAGGATTTTTGTCGACGACTACATCTGTTGCTTCGACAAGCTGTTGAATCCCCAAATCACTTATGGGATCAGATACGAGCACTTTGTACATGTGGAACATGCCTCCTAGAATTGGCGAAACTATTAATAGCTCCGCTAAAATATGAAAAGAAAAACTCTTGACCCGCATCGCTGTGCAGCGCCCGGATAAAGAGTTCAGTCTACGAACGAATTGGACTTTATTATTTTATAGCATTACAGCAGTTAAATGCAATGCTGAAACTTGCTCATTTGTGAAAATTTCGTTATGATTCAAGCAACATCTTTAGCATTTTTTGAATTATGGTGTCTCAGGATAGAAGAAAGGCAGTTGAGGTAGAACCTCGGATTGATAGAATCGTCCTTTATTCAACGCAAAATCTCCTAAATCGACAGCTTCAGTATTTAGAAGGAGATCGACAATTGCATTTAACGTAGTAAGTTTCATCTTAGATGCTTGACCGGATTCGATAAACTCGTCAACACGGCTAGTCAAATCATGAGGGTAGAAGGGATTCAATTCGTTCCGTTTAACCAAATAATCGACTACGATAATGTTTTTTATTGAAATGGGTAATGAATTCCATTGTTTCACACTAATTGGTTCTGACGTTTTATATGCACTAGGTATATCTGGATCAACAGTAGCTGCCCATTTTTGCATCGCATAGAAGTAAGCGCGTTGAGCGATCAACGATTCATCAGTAGCTGCAATATAATTTTTTTCATTTAAAATGATTTTATATAATTCAATAACATTCGTATTCGAATTAGCGTTGGTGGCTTTGTCAGCAGCTTCCTTAAACTTTTTCAAACTACGAATATAACCAACTTGAGCTTCACCTAACAACGGAGACTTCTGCATATCGAATGAACTTGCTTCTTTTGCTTTTTGTTCTGCTAACTTGGCTAATTTTTTGAAAGTTGCCTCAGTATCGACGTCTTGTCCTTTTGAAAGCTTTGTCATAGCAGCAAACCAGTCGTTCTGAAATTCACGATAGGGCGAATATACAGTTAAGTAAAAGGACACTAAATCTTGTTGTTGATAAGGAGTACTTGCAAGTTTGGCTGCTTCTTCATCTGCTTTAGCAGTGGAGGCATATTTCATTTCTGTTTTATCAGAGCCGATTTTGACACCGTAGAAAAATGCTCCAACTGCGCAGACGAGCATAAACACAAATCCTACACTAAATAACATTGCTGTGGTCGTTAATCGTTTTTCCATCATAAATCTCCTTTTATGTATATAAATATGAGTATTCGACAACATTTGCAGACAGGCGGGTAACTATGAAAAAATTTGATATACGTAATATAAGGGTACGCAAGGTCAATATTGATGAAATTGATGATCGCATGCTACTTATTAATTTATACGCTACACAAGCACTTACTCTTATTATCGGTATCATATGGATTTTATTTCAGCGGCAAAATATAATTCAACTATTTTCGGTCCCTTCGACGATAATGTATATATGGTGGGGCCTTGGACTCGCAGCTGCTGTCATTGCGATCGATCTGCTCATTTCTAGGTGGATACCAGAAGATGTAGCAGACGATGGTGGAGTAAATGATCGTATATTTGGTAATCGTCCCATTTGGCACATTGTATTAATTTCGTTTGTTGTTGCTGTTTGCGAAGAGTTACTTTTCCGTGGTGCGATTCAGCACGCAATTGGTCCTTATTGGACCAGCATCATCTTCGCCGCTATTCATGTTCGATATCTTAAACATTGGATTCCAACTGGACTAGTCTTTTCAATTAGTTACGGTCTAGGCTGGATATACATCGAAAGCGGCACTATTTGGGCGCCGATCATAGCCCACTTTGTGATCGACCTCATTATGGGATTAATTATTCGTTTTAGGAGGTAGTCATGAGCAGGAAATTAACACATAGTCGTTCCTCACGAACGCAACAACATGAAAAGGCGGGTGAACTTACGCATACCACGAATGAAATCGATGATTTGCTTGAGTTGCCGCCTAGGCGCAAAAAATTTCCTTCGAGCATCCATAAAGTGAATAAATGGTACTATAATTTATTATTTATTTTGTTTTTATGTTTAGTCGCTTTTTTATTCTGGTACGGTAATAAGTTTAGTGTGTAACTTCAATTGTTTCAGGGTCGATGAAGCTGTATCCATCAGCTTCAATTTTTGTTAACAATTCATCAAGCGCATCAGCTGTCCATTTAAGTTCATGCATGAGAATGTTTGCTCCAGGATGCAATTGTTCCATTACATTTTTGATTACAACATCTGGTTTGTTTTTAGCCGTTTTATCCCAATCGAGTGATCCATTCGACCACGTCATGTATAACATGCCGTGGTCTTTTGCTATTTTCCTAACAAGATCACTGCCTTCACCATAAGGTGGTCGGAAAAACTTCGGCACTACGCCGGTTAACTGTTTAACCTCTATTTGGACGCCGGTTAGCTGCTTCTCAACAACTTCCGCTTTTTCTTTTCTCAAACTAATGTGATCATAGGAATGGTTGCCGATCGTTTGTTTACGTTCATGAATTAGCTTCAACAGGTCAGGGTGTTGTTTTACTTGATATCCATTTACGAAAAAGATTGCTTTTGCGTTATGTTTATCAAGCGTATCTAATATACTTTTCAGCGTTGTTTCGTCATTAGGCCCATCATCAAAAGTTAAAAGAACAGCCTTTTTTGGAGCTAATTTATCGAGGGGTTCGAAACGAAAAACGTTATTCATTCTATAAAGCGTTTGTGCTGTTCCTTCAACTTGAATCGTTTCTTTAGGGTCAGGTGTTGGCTGTGCTGTAGCTTCTACAGTTTGAGTCTGAACGAGATTAGTTGTTTCAGTTGAAATTGGTGTTGATTTGATGTTTATAGTGGTTTCATTTGAATGGTTTCCGCAGCCTGCTAATTGCAGAGCAAGTAGAAGAATAAGCGCTGTCTGCCATGTTTTTCTCATCTTTATCCCCCAATATCATTTGGCTTCTTACTGGATGCGATCATATTGTAACATATTTCGGTGTGCCCTTGACTTCTGCCCTTCCTTAATTTATGCCGAATGGTTCTGTAGTAAGACGGTCACACTAAGTCATGAAAATGCAGCAAGAAAGAGGTGTCCAGCTCTATGAAGTTAAGCGGTCTTTTGTTTGGCGGATTGATTGGCGCTGCAGCAACTATTTATTTATCCAAGAAGCGGCCAGGAGCTATTGCCTTCGCTTCAAGCGCCATGTCTGATTTAGGCACAATTTTAGTTAACAAATCGGTTACAAAATTTATTCAATCTGATTGGAAAGATGAAGCAGTAACAAATGCCCCAAAGTCTTCAGACGATACCGCAAAAAAATCCGCACAATCTTGGGAGCAAATTGAACTATTATTAAATAGTGATCCAGCTCTGAAGCAAGAGGTTGAGAAGATAAAAGCGGAATCGTCCTCGATCACACATTAAATAATACCGTCATTAATCAAGAGTCGATTCGGTAACGTTCCAATGGAACAGTTGCTGATTCGATTCTTTTTTCGTTCAATAATAGTGCATTCAAGTTGCAGACATGATAAAGTAATTACATAGTGAATGAGACCAATTTATTCACATTCGAACAATAGATTCATATTCTATTAAGACAGATGCTGTAGAGGAGGATCCTGTCATGAAAATCGAACGACTTAGTCAGGACAGAATACGAATTTTCCTGACGTTCGACGACTTGTCGGAACGTGGGATCCATAAGGACGATATGTGGCGAGAACCGCCTAAGCTTCATGATCTGTTCCTGGAAATGATGGATCAAGCATATACTGAGCTTGGTTTTGACGCGAGTGGACCGCTTGCAGTTGAAGTGCTTGCTATGCCCGCTCAGGGAATGATCATAAATGTGACCCGCGGCAAAACGAACGCTGCTGGTGATGATTCTACGGATGAAGATGAAATGGAAGATGACATATATGATATGGAAGTAACGATGGAACATAGCGATGTTGTCATGTTCGCTTTCCGTGACTTTGAAGACGTCATATCAGTAGCCAAGCAGCTAAAAACCTCAAAACTGACCGAAGGAGGAAGATTATATTCCTACAATGGTAAGTGGATTCTTGTGCTAGAACCTGCACAACTAGAATCAACGAGGTATCATGCGGTTATTGCACTATTAGCTGAATATGGAGAAGCAACTTCAGTTACTCATGCTATGCTGGAGGAATACGGTAAAGTGATAATGCCAGAATCAGCAATTCATGAAATTTGCAATCATTTTCTTTATTAGATCACTCTGTCACCACACTAAAGGACATCAGCAGAATTAATAATTCTGCACGATGTTCCTTTTTTTATATTTCCTATTGATGCAAAAATAGAATATGATGTGCTAGTGAAGTTCATATTAGTTGTAGATAATGACGCAGAACAGGATGGGTGGACTTAATGAGCGATGTATTGCATGCAACGCAAGTTGTAATTGAACAAGCACTAAAGAGATTAGGTTATGGACAAGACATGATTGATCTTTTAAAGGAGCCTATGAGGCTCTTGACTGTCCGTATTCCAGTGCGTATGGATGATGGGTCAACGGTAGTGTTTACAGGCTATCGCTCTCAGCATAATGACTCCGTTGGACCTACTAAAGGTGGCGTTAGATTTCATCCAGGAGTAACGGAAACTGAAGTTAAAGCATTGTCGATATGGATGAGTCTAAAATGTGGTATTGCGGATCTTCCTTATGGCGGAGGTAAAGGTGGCGTAATTTGTGATCCGCGCAAGATGTCATTTCGAGAGCTTGAGAGGCTTAGTCGTGGATATGTACGAGCTGTCAGTCAAATTGTTGGTCCAACAAAAGATATTCCAGCTCCCGATGTGATGACTAACTCACAGATTATGGCTTGGATGATGGATGAATATAGCCATATTCGTGAATTTGATTCTCCTGGATTTATTACAGGTAAGCCAATTGTACTAGGTGGTTCCAAAGGAAGAGAGACGGCAACAGCTCGCGGGGTTGTCATCATGATTTATGAAGCGTTAAAAATAAAAAACATACCTATTCAAGATGCTCGAATTGTTATTCAAGGCTTCGGTAATGCAGGTAGTTTCCTTGCCAAATTTATGTATGAGGCAGGAGCACGCGTAATTGGTATTTCCGATGTGAACGGAGCATTGTATAATAAAGATGGACTCGATATTCCTCATCTATTGGATCGTCGTGACTCATTTGGTAATGTAACGAATTTATTTCCTAAGACGATTTCAAATGATGAACTGCTTGAATTAGATTGTGACGTACTAGTACCAGCAGCTATCGAAAATCAAATTACAGAAGAAAATGCGCCTAACATAAAAGCATCTATCATTGTGGAAGCTGCTAATGGACCTACTACACTAGAAGCAACTAAGATTATTTCAGAGCGAGGTATTTTGCTTATACCAGACGTTCTGGCGAGTGCAGGCGGCGTAATCGTATCTTACTTTGAGTGGGTACAAAATAATCAAGGTTATTATTGGGGCGAAGAAGAAATTGACGAAAAACTTCGTATCATGATGATCCGTGGATTTGAAAATGTTTATGAAATACATCGAACCCGCAAAGTTGATATGAGGCTTGCTGCTTATATGTCAGGTGTAAGAAAGATGGCGGAAGCTGTCAGATATCGCGGGTGGGTGTAAGAAAGCAGGGGAAAAATGCTTGTGTTTTCCATATTGACGGCAGCAGTGGCACCAGGTGTTTCATTGCTAACTTATTTATATTTGAGGGATCGGTATGACTCAGAACCATTTCATATGGTGCTGAGGTTATTTATCCTTGGAATATTAGTAGTTGTACCGATTATGGTATTACAACATGGATTAAAGCTTTGGCTTGGAGAGGACCCATTTGTTTCTGCCTTTATCATGTCAGCAGGTGTGGAGGAATTTCTGAAGTGGTTCGTGTTGTACCATGTCATCTATAACCATATGGAATTCGATGAGCCCTACGATGGAATTGTATATGCGGCGTCCATCTCATTAGGCTTTGCGACGATGGAAAATGTGCTCTATGCGATCTATATGCCTTCTTCTATCGGGACACTATTTGTTAGGGCATTATTACCCGTTTCCGGTCATGCACTGTTTGGTATTATGATGGGTTATTATTTGGGTAAAGCCAAGTTTATGAAGAAGGGCCGAATGAACTATTACATCGTCATTTCCCTCTTATTACCATTTGCGCTACATGGTTTATATGATTGGATTATATTGATGGCTAAACATCATTGGATTTGGTTTATCATTCCTTTTATGATTGTCCTTTGGATTTGGGGATTACGTAAAATGACGTTAGCAAACGCTAGATCGCCATTCCGGTTTATTGGGCGCAAAGACGAGGTTAAACTGTAATTGTTCCGTCTATACTGACCATATAAAGACATATGGGAGGTTAAGATGGAGGCGGCTAGAATTAAAGTGACGATTCGCTGCAACGTCTGCGGTGAAAAATTTGTTCTACGAGGTAGGCGCGAAAAGGGTTTTATTGATACAGGCTTTAGGCAATGTATTTGCAATAATAGCAACGATCTAGATATAGAGGAACATGCTGGTTATTAAACCGGCTACTCTTTCACAAAAGAATACAGTTATGCATAAAGCTCCCCACTGATAACCAAACTAACACCAGGTTTGGCATTAGAAAGGAGCTTTTTGCATGGTGTATCGTAGACTTAGCTCAGTTATGTTTCCAATAGTGACCGTTCTTTTGATTGGCACAGTTTATTGGGGATATCAAGAGCATCAAGAGAAAAATTCCATTCTGATTAAAGCGGAAAATCAATATCAGCGCGCTTTTCATGATTTGACTCTGCATGTCGAAAAGGTTCATGAACAGCTCGGAAATACGCTTGCGGTTAACAGCACATCAGGAGGATATCATCGCAAAGGGTTAGTAAATGTATGGCGACTTACTAGCCAAGCGCAAAGCGAGATCAGTCAATTGCCACTAAGTTATTTGCCGTTTACGGAGGCAGAAGATTTTCTATCCCATATTTCTAATTTTGCTTATAAGACGGCAGTGCGTGATCTAACGAAGCAGCCGCTTTCTGAAGATGAGTTCAAGACACTTCAGACGCTCTATAAGAAATCTGACGAAATTGCAAAAGATTTGCATCATATGCAGAAGGATGTATTGTCTAATCGACTTCGTTGGATGGATGTCGAGCTTGCAATTGCATCAGATAAAGAAGCAGGCAGCAATGTGATCGCTGATGGGTTAAGATCCGTTGATAAAAAAGTTGGCTCATACCCTGAAGTAAACTGGGGACCATCTGTAAGTAGCATGTACGCGAAGCGCACAATCAAAATGCTAGGTGGCGAAATGGTCAGCGCTGAAGAGATCAAGAAAAAAGCAGCACAATTTCTGAAGGTCGATCCTTCTCATGTAAAAGTAGCCGAAAACGCTAAAGGTACGGAATATGCGTCTTATTCCGCACTTGTTAATGAAAAGGACCCGAATCATAAGGTTCAAATGGATTTCACCCAAAAAGGTGGGCAATTAATTTGGTTTATGAAGCAACGCCAATTGGGTGCCGCAAAAATTGATTTCGAAAAGGCGGAAGACTCCGCTGACAAATTTCTTGAGGATCATGGCTTTAAAGATATGGAGGCAATAAGCTACGACGTCTACAATAATTCCGGTTCATTCACATATATTGGCACGCAAAACGATGTGTTAATTTATCCGGAAAAGCTTACAGTTAAAGTCGCTCTAGATAATGGTGAGGTAGTTGGCTTGCAAGCAAACGACTATGTATATGAGCATCACAAACGTGTATTGCCAAAAGCTAGTTTAACGAAAGAAGAAGCGAAAAAAGCGATAAATCCATCAATGAAGGTTACGGATGAAGAGCTTGCGATAATTATTAATGAGCTCGGCGATGAAACACTGTGTTATGAATACACGGGTCAAATCAATGGTTCGACTTATCGGATATATATTAATGCTGAAACAGGAATAGAAGAAACGATAGAGGTTTTAACTAATCAAGAAAAGCAAGTTTCTGAAAGCTAAAGGATATTTTTCGGCAAATATCGATATGGCTCCCCTCCAAACGACATGCTATAATGTCTGATATACGGGAGGGGATCCATGTTGTTGCCTAAAGTTAATCAGATGTTGTACTATCAAGTCGCCTCTTCCGATGAGGTTGAGGCAACGATTGAATATCGTTCACGTATTGCCGATGAAGAAGATGGAGTTTTACATATTGAATATCCGCTAAGTAATCAAGCAGGGCGTGCAAAACGTCTTTTTTTAGGTGATGAATTGTCGGTGTTTTTTTTGTCGGATGAAGGAGTCAAACATTTTTTTGATTCTCACGTTATAGGCTTTAAGGACGATGGTGTTCGATTAGTAAAAATTATGAAACCTGATCCAGAGCGAATGACAAAAGTTCAGAGAAGAAGTTTTTTGCGAGTACCGGCTGAACTTGAGATGGCAGTGAAAATGTCAAGTCACACCCGTTTTTTATGTCATACTGATGATGTAGGCGGCGGTGGTATTTCATTCGTATGTGAAGGTAAGTGGCCTTTGCAAAGTGAACAGACATTGGAGTGTTGGCTGTTAGTCCCTTATAAAAATGGGACAATCGAGCATGTATCCTTTCACGCTGAAATTGTAAGAGTTAGCGTACTTGAATCTGGACGTAAAGAAGTGATGTCCAAATTTATTAGCATAACCGACTCAGAGAGGCAAAAAATTATTAGATTTTGTTTTGAAAAACAACTTGAATATCGAAATCGTTAAGGTCAGAATAAATTATTGAAATCGCGGGATGCTATCCACATGTTGGAAGGAGGCATTCCTGATGTTTCGACAATTTGTAAGGAAATATAGTGATCGAGAACAATTGATGAAGTTCACCGAAAGTGCAACGCGGATACTACGTAACGTTGTTATTATCCTTCTACTTTTAGCCTTTCTTTCTCAAATCGCATTACAAAATGATACGATCAGAAATTGGCTGACGAGCGCAGATCGGTGGGAGGGAACCCGCTTGAACTAGCGCTTCTCTTTTGCATCTCAGGTCATTCTGTGGTATAATTTTCACGTTCGCAGGCAATGCCTGCTTTTTCTTTGAACAGCAACTGGTTGATTCAGAGAGAAAGAGGCCGTCTTGATTTAAAGGGGGATGACCATACGTGGCGCAACAAGATGGTGACAGTGACCGAATTAATATTGCAATTGACGGGCCTGCAGGCGCTGGAAAAAGCACGGTTGCGAGAATGGTCGCCGGACAATTGGGTTATGTGTACATCGATACAGGTGCGATGTACAGAGCTGTAACGCTAAGTGCTCAGCGCTTATCTATTACAGCAGAGCAAGACGAACGCTTAGCTGAAATGCTAGCATCTCTCCAGATTAAACTAGAGCCAGGCGTAAATGGACAATCCATATTCGTAAACGATGAGGATGTTACCACTCTCATTCGCTCTAGAGAAGTGACGAGGCATGTATCTTATTTTGCTGCGAGTGGGATCGTAAGGCAAGTTCTCAGTACAATGCAAAGGGATTATGCAATCCGTAAAGGTGTAGTCATGGATGGAAGAGATATTGGAACTCATGTACTTCCAAACGCTGAAGTCAAAGTATTTTTGACTGCTTCAGTTGAAGAGCGTGCTTTACGAAGATTTAAAGAGTTATCGGCGGATAACGCCATCTCACTGGAACAACTTGAGGCAGAAATTGCCGAGAGGGATCGATTGGACGAGCAAAGAGATATTTCTCCACTCATTCGAGCCTCGGATGCCATAGAATTGGACAGTACCGGCATGACTATTCACGATGTCGCTCAGACAATTGTGAAATTAAGCCGAACCAAATTGGCGGAGGCGAAGTAAACTATGTTATACCGCATAGCCCAGTTTCTTTTGAGAATGATTTACACATTAATTTTCCGGCTTGAGGCAAAAGGGCTGCATCATATCCCAAATGAGGGACCAGTCATCCTAGCATCAAACCATATTAGTAATTTTGACCCGCCGACGATCGGTGTAAAAGTTCCACGCAAAGTGCATTTTATGGCCAAGGAAGAACTTTTCAAAGTGCCAGTATTAGGTCCACTTATTCGTGCTGTCGGAGCATTCCCTGTAAAAAGGGGCGGAGTGAGCAAAGATGCCATTAAATCCGCTATTACACTAGTGAAATCCGGAGAAGTTATGGGAATATTCCCTGAAGGATCACGCAGTAATGTCGGCGCTGCCAAAAAGGGTGCTGCTATGATTGCTATACGAAGCGGGGCAGTAATCGTTCCGGTTGCAATTGTAGGTAATTATAAACCATTTAGAAAAACGCTTGTCATTTATGGTGAACCTATTGATCTTACAGCAATTATCGAAGAATCATCACCAGAAATGCTAGAGCAAGTAACAGATGCCGTTATGAATCGTATTCGCGAACTGGCGGTACAGCATCACATTTAATTGTTTTAAATACCGACTTAGTTTTTGCTAAGCGGGTTTAAATAAAGTTGGGGTATGAATTGAGGAGGTTATTTCAATGTCAGAAGAGATCAATGTGCAAGAAACCGTTGCGGAGGAAGTAAGCCAAGATGCAATGGATAATTTCGTGTCTTTGAAAAAAGGCGACTCCGTAAAAGGTACAATCGTCAAAATCGAAGATAACCAAGCTTACGTAAGCCTTGGATATAAATATGACGGTGTCATTCCAATTAATGAGCTTTCAGCTGTTCAATTGGAAAACGCTGCTGCTGCAGTTCAAGTAGGTCAAGAAGTTGAGCTTAAAGTTGTTAGCATCAACGATAGCAAAGAAAGCCTAGTTCTTTCTAAGCGTCAAGTTGACGGCGAAAAAGCTTGGGATGAGCTTCAACAACGTTTTGAAAAAGGCGATGTATTTGAAGTAGTAGTAGCAGACGTTGTTAAAGGCGGTCTTGTTGCTGACGTTGGCGTACGTGGATTCATTCCTGCATCCATGGTTGAGCGTCACTTCGTTGAGGATTTCAGCGACTACAAAGGTCGTACTCTTCGCGTAAAAGTTAAAGAAATCGATGTAGAAAATAAAAAAGTAATTCTTTCACAAAAAGAAGTATTGGATGCAGAATTCGAGCAAAGCAAGCAACAAGTTATGTCGAACCTTGTAGCTGGTCAAGAGCTTGATGGTACTGTTCAACGCTTGACGCCATTTGGCGCATTTGTTGATATCGGTGGCATTGACGGTTTGGTTCACGTGTCTGAACTTTCATGGCAACATGTTGCACATCCAAAAGATGTTGTAGCTGAAGGTCAAGCGGTTCGTGTTAAAGTACTTAAAGTTGATGCTGCTGCCGGCAAAATCAGCCTAAGTATCAAAGCTGCACAACCAGGTCCTTGGGATGCTGCTACAAGCCAATTTAACGTTGGTGACATCGTTACTGGTACTGTTCGCCGTCTTGTAACGTTTGGCGCATTTATTGAAATCGCACCAGGTGTTGAAGGTCTAGTGCATATTTCACAAATCGCTCACCGTCACATCGCTACACCACATGAAGTTTTGACTGAAGGCCAAGAAGTTCAAGCTAAAGTTCTTGACTTCAACGCTGCTGAAAAGCGCGTTAGCCTAAGCATCAAAGAAACGGAAGAGGCTCCAGCACAAACTGAAGCTGCACCAAGACAGGAACGCGCACCTCGTGCTCCTCGTGCTCCGAAGATCGAAGAAATCAACAACCCTAATGTTAGTTTGAATAGCGCAAGCATGAGCTACTCATTGGCTGAACGTTTTGGCGACAAACTAAGCAAGTTGAAATAGTATTCTTTCGTCCAAAGGCTATTCCTGCGATTCTTCGCAGGAATAGCCTTTTTTTGTTGGCGCATAATAGGGGATACGAGAGGTGAAACATGATGATACCAGGCTACTTTACCGTGTTGCTGCAATTGATTATGTGTATTTTGCTTGTCACGGGTTGGAAGTCGGTATTTGCACCCAGTATCCGAACAGGCTCATTTTTTTTACTCATCCTAGTTATAACAGTGCTATTGTTATTTCCACTTTGGTGGATGCCGTTACAGGACAGTCCAAATGTGAAAATTCATGCAGCTGTATGTTTTCTTTTGATCGTAAGTACAGTAATTATTTGGCGTGGAGGACAAGGGGGTAGTCGAAGTTACTTATTATTGTGTATTTTGATGCTAACCTTGATACTTGGGAGTGTTAAAAGCCTTTATTCAATTGAAGCCATGTTTCATTGGTATCAGTCCAGTTGGAATGCGCCTCTTATGGGAGGCTTAATATGCGGCGCATTCACTTCTGATTGTAAACATCAATTTGCGATTATTGCTTGGGGTACTGCACTTGGTGAAGGTATTGAAGCGGTTTTTCAAGAAGGTATTTATCAAGTTACAGTGGGTACTCTCTCCTTCTGGGATGGGTTTTGGTTAGCGTTAAGTATAGCAATTTCTTTTACTCTTGTTATTAAATTGATGCGTGCTGGTATCACAAGATTAAACGCAATATGGCTACATTTGAAGGGGGAACGTTCATCATGATGATCGCTTATATAAAAGAAAATCATCACTTATTTGGGGTTCTCCTAGGTATTACATTCGGTATAATAGCTCGATTGCTAATGCTAAAGACCGATTATAGACAATATCCGACTTATCCTCATGGCCGAATCATTCATATTTCGCTTGGGGTAATAGCAGCTGCTTTAGGTGCTGTAGCGGTACCTGCGCTGTTTAATAAAGACTATACTGCAATAACATTTCTTACACTTGCTGCGCAACAATTTCGAGATGTTCGGAAGATGGAGAGGGATACTCTGACGAAAATCGACAGCTTGGAGCTTGTTGGGCGTGGTGCTACGTACATTGAAGGAATTGCAATGGTGTTCGAAGGTAGGAACTACTTGGTCATCATGTCAGCCCTTCTAACTACGCTGTTCGCCATATTGTTAAATCTTTGGTATGGAATAGCAGCAGGAGTTTTGACCCTTCTAATTGTGCGAATGCTCAAATCAGGCAAGTCGATAGCTCATATTGCTGATGTCACGATTGCAGAGATGCGAATTGATGGACCAGATTTATTTGTAGATGACGTTTACATGATGAACGTAGGTCTTAAATCAAATCAGGCTATTGTAGCGGAGAGAGGGTTAGGTTTCATACTGACTCCATATAATCCAAATGGTAAAGTGACATTAAGTAATCTAGGACAACGCCAAGCTATTTTATATGATCTAGCAACAATACTTGGTGTATACCGAGACGATGGTGAGCCAGCGTTAATACCGTTAGCGAAACTTGATATGAAGGATGGACGTTTAGCTATCTTTATACTTCCTCAAGAAAAAGATGCTAAAAAGGGAAGAGAGGTAATTTTGCGCGCACCAATTCTAGAATCTGCAGTCCGTATGCCTACTGAGGCGCCTGTGAACAAGGGGGAGAATAAAAGCCATGGCTGAAATTGTAGCAATTGTATCCCTCCATTCGGATCAAGTTGCAGGAGGAGCTCCAATATTTTTTGTATCGGATGAAACAAAGTTAGAGGAAACGTCATTCCTTCTGGAGAAAATAATGGATGCGAGTGCACATGACCTAAAGAATGGAACAATTATTCTTGTAGATCACCGATAACATGAAAAGTTAGCCAAGAACGATCTTTTTTGCTATGATGAGTAACGTGAGAATTGTTGAAGGAGTGAAAAACCAATTATGGCAAGACCCGTTATCGCCATCGTCGGACGTCCAAATGTGGGTAAGTCAACCATATTTAATCGTATCATCGGTGATCGGCTGGCAATCGTTGAGGATAAACCGGGAGTTACCCGTGACCGTCTATACGGTGTAGGGGAATGGAACGGCAAAGCATTTAGTATTATCGATACTGGTGGTATCGAAATTGATGGTGAAGATGAAATAATGAAGTCTGTTCGTATGCAGGCTGAACTTGCGATTGAGGAAGCAGATGTTATCCTATTTATGGTAGATGCCAAAACTGGCTTAACCCATTCGGATGATGAAGTTGCTCAAATGTTATTCCGTTCACGCAAGCCTGTAGTACTTGCAGTAAATAAAGTGGATAATGCGAATCGTATGGATGAAGTTTATGAGTTTTACGGTCTTGGATTCGGACAACCGATTCCGATCTCTGGTTCACATGGACTTGGTATTGGCGATTTGCTAGATGCCGCAACGAATCTTCTTCCTGAGCTTGAGGATGATGGTTATGACGAAGATGTTATCCGTGTCGCACTTATTGGTCGACCAAACGTTGGTAAATCATCGTTAGTTAATGCATTACTTGGTGAAGATCGTGTAATTGTCAGCAATGTTGCTGGTACAACTCGCGACGCAATCGATACGCCATTTGAACATGATGGACAACGATATGTGCTAATCGATACAGCAGGTATGCGTAAACGTGGTAAAGTTTATGAATCCACGGAGAAGTATAGTGTTATGCGTGCTATGAAAGCTATTGAACGTGCGGACGTTGTACTCGTACTCATTAATGGCGAAGAAGGTATTATCGAGCAGGACAAGCATATCGCTGGATATGCGCATGAAGCAGGTAAAGCATCCATTTTCACTGTAAACAAGTGGGATGTTGTTGACAAAGATGAAAAGACAATGAGTCATTTTACTCAAAGTATTCGTGATCATTTCTTATTCATGACTTATGCACCAGTCGTTTATTTATCTGCACTCACTAAACAGCGCTTACATAAGCTGTTGCCTGTAATCAACCATGTTTCTGATCAACATGCTTTGCGTATTCAGACACATTTGCTTAATGATGTCGTTTCAGATGCGGTTGCCTTTAATCCTCCGCCGTCTGACAAAGGGAAACGTTTGCGCATCAATTACGTAACTCAGGTCGCTACGAAGCCACCTACAATCGTATGTTTTGTTAATGATCCAGACCTGATGCACTTCTCTTACGAGAGATACCTGGAGAACAAAATACGCGCAGCCTTTAACTTTGAAGGGACACCTTTAAGAATCTTTACAAGGCGCAAATCCGACGAGGACTAGGGGAGAAGAAGCTTGGTATTGGATATTATCGCGGTTGTTCTTTGTTATTTGATCGGATCAATATCATTTAGTATTGCCATTGCCAAATGGGTGAAGGGAATCGATATAAGGCAGCACGGTAGCGGTAATGCGGGTGCCACGAATACTCTTCGCGTTTTAGGTAAGGGACCAGGGATCGTTGTTTTTTTTCTTGATATAGCAAAAGGTGTTGCCGCAATCTTTTTAGGGAACGCACTTAGTGATAATGAATGGATACCCGTTTTATGCGGCTTAGCTGTCATCATCGGTCATAACTGGCCGATCTGGTTCCGATTTAAGGGTGGAAAGGGAATTGCGACAACAGTAGGTGTAATTGCTACACTTGCGCTTGTGCCTGCATTATGTGCGGGTGTAGTTGCTGTTGTTTGCATCGTTCTCACTCGATATGTGTCACTCGGATCGTTATTGTTCGCGGCGTTTACGCCAATTTTTATCATTTTGTTTGATTATTCGTTACCATTGCTAAGTGTAGCATTAGTCATTTGTGCTTTTGCATTCATTCGTCATAGGACAAATATTGTTAAGCTGATGCAAGGGACGGAGAACAAGCTAGGTGCCAAGAAGGGGGCGTAACATCACATGAAAGAAATAACAACATCTCAAGAACGCCGGGCTGCAGTGCTCGTTGCTGGTAGTTGGGGAACTGCACTTGCGTCTGTTTTAGCCAGCAATGGCTATACCGTTAACTTATGGACTCGTAGTGCAGAACAAGCGGCAGATATCAATACGAATAGACAAAACAACAAATTTTTGCCTGGTAGTGAACTGTCATCATCTATAATCGCAACAACGAATATGGAGGATGCTCTAAACGATGTGGAGTTAGCACTATTTGTAGCTCCATCAAGTGCGATGCGTCAAGTTGCAAAACTAGCGGCACCATTTCTAGCTTCTGAAACACTTGTTGTACATGCAACAAAAGGATTTGAAGCAGATACACTAAAACGTATGTCAATTGTCCTATCTGAAGAGCTTACTCGTCCGTTATCGTCAATCGTAGTATTGTCTGGGCCAAGCCATGCTGAAGAAGTGATCAATAAGCTCCCTACGACAGTCGTTGTAGCTTCGGAGCAACAAGAAGCAGCAGAGAAGGCACAAGATGCGCTAATGAATAATGTTTTCCGTGTCTATACGAATGGAGACGTTGTTGGTGTAGAAGTGGCTGGCGCTATCAAAAATATTATTGCACTAGGAGCGGGCTTAAGCGATGGTCTGCAATTCGGAGACAACGCAAAAGCGGCGCTGCTTACGCGTGGTTTGGCTGAAATCGGTCGATTAGGTACTGCTATGGGTGCTAATCCACTTACTTTCGCAGGACTAGCTGGTGTAGGTGATTTAGTTGCAACGGGTACGAGCAAGCATAGTCGCAACTGGCGTGCTGGGTATTTACTTGCTGACGGAACGTCTCTTGAGAACGTTTTGGAGAAAATAGGAATGGTTGTTGAAGGTGTTCGTACGACGAGAGCGGCTTTTGAACTAGCAAAACGATACGATGTAGAAATGCCTATTACTGGCCAACTTTATGAAGTATTATTCCAAGGCAAGACGCCAAAAGCGGCAGTTGAACATCTAATGGGTAGATTAAAAACACATGAAATTGAAAGCATAGGCTAAGGTCAAGCGCCTACACCAAACGTCCACCCCCTTCATATGATGCATGGAGCTCATAGGTTGAGGAGGGTGGACGATTTGTCAAAAGATATTCCAAAGGATGTACTTGGCGCAATTAACAAAAAAACAGGCAAAAACATTTCCGAGAATACCGTAAAAAAACTGGCGAGCGGCGTTGATGCCAAGACCCTGCAAAATGAAGCAGAGCTTCGTAAGTTAATAAAGCAGGTATCTGATATGGCCAAAATCAAAGTACCGGAATCGACCGTAAATGATATTGTTAAAGCAGTCAAATCAAGCGGGATGAGCCCGTCGAGTATGGAAACGTTAGTGAAAATGATGATGAAGAAGTAATTGTATCCGACAAAAGCAAGCGAAGTCTCTTGAGTGTGTACCTCGAGTGAAAATTCGTTATTATGCTTTTGTCCTTTTTTTTGCCTGGTGCTATAATAGATAAGAACTTATAACGTTATAGATTAGGAGAATGGTTTTAACATGGATCCGATGACAAAGATGTGGGTTTCTTTACTTGGCATAGGCTTAATGGCATTAGCTGCACTTTTGATTACATTTGCTAGATTGAAAACAAAAGGTATCGTCAAATTTGTATTATCATTTGTTGCTTTTGTATTTTTAGTTTTTGGATTTATTTACGGAGTATTTTCCATCATATAATTGACAGGTACATAAGCCAAAATGATAGGTCTAAAGGAGAATTTTCAGCAATGATTGAACTGAAGGGTAGAACAAAAGTGGCGACAGTTGAAGCAGAGGCCGGATTATCCATTCTGGATCATGCTATTAAACATAATATTGACTTTAGCTACACATGTGCAAGAGGGACATGTGCTCGTTGCCGTTGTATCGTTACAGAAGGTGGAGAGTTTCTCGAAGGTATTACCGACGAAGAATGGGATCGTCTAGAGCCAGAAGAGTTCGAAGAAGGTTATCGATTAGGTTGCCAGGCTATCATTAAGGATGGCGCAGGACATATATCGGCAACAAACAAAACCTATTTCTAACAAAGGGGAGTGCCAGCATGAGAAAAGACATACACATCAGACAAGCGCTGGCAACGATTATTGACGCTGCAGGCAATAATCGTTGGGTACTCGGTGGAAGTAGTGGGTTGTTACTACGAGGTTTGCAATTGCCAACTGAACCGAACGATATCGATTTGTACTGTGATGATAAAGATATGTTGTCGATACATCGTGCCTTGCAACAATTTGCAATAGATGACCCTGAATTAAGTGAGTCCGATATCTATCGTTCTACGCTCAGTCATTATCAAATTGGACAATATCGTGTTGAGCTTGTAGGTGGATTTCAGATCTCCGCTCATGGCTGTCGCTATAAAACGGAAGTGAAGAACGTTCTAAGGCACTACAGCAAGGCTGTGGACGTTGGAGTCAATGGCCTTCATCAATTGGTTCACATTGTGCCTTTAGCTCATGAGCTATGGTTTAATGCGCTTAGAGATAGGTCTGATCGTGTGGAGTTGATCGTAGATGCCATCAGATTATCTCGTATTGAGCATAAGAAGGCGTTGACTGTCATTGAACAGAAAAATGGTTTCCCTAAAGAATTAATTGAATGTGTTAATGGATGGATAAATGATCAGAGGGAAGGTGAGCTAGAATGGACGCTGAAATTGTCTTCTGGCCTTCCGGTCGTTCAGTAAGAGTAAGACGTGGAACAACTGTTTTGGATGCTTCAAGGCGTGCAGGGTTATCTATTAAAACTCGTTGTGGTGGTAAAGCTGCTTGTTTTATGTGCAAAGTTATTGTCAAACCAGGGAGCGATCTGCTTCCGATGGGTGACGAGGAACGACGCAAACTTGCTGGTATGGAGGAAAAGAACATTAGATTGTCTTGCCAAGTAAGAGTTGCAGGCAAAACGGATGTTGAACTGCTTCCTGATCCGCTACAATCAGCAGTTGCTAAAGCTTTAGCAAGACAGAAGGAACAAGATGATGCGTTATGGTAAGGAAATGGAGGATAACTAATGAGTATTTTTTCTAAGCGTATAGCCAATCGTTCCTTGCGATTAAGTGCAACGATTGTCGCTATAACGCTTTTCATTCTGCCTTTAACTGGCTGCCTGTATCCAAAGGAAAACATGAAACAAAATGTTCCACCTAAAGAAGCTGTTCGTAATGTACAAGGGGCAATCGATCAATACTATGCAGACTTAAGTTTGTTGCCTATTATTAATAGTGGGCAGGACGTACCTAAATATGAGAAATTCCGAATTGATTTTACAAAGCTGAAAAGTAAAAACTATTTAAGTTCTGCACCTGGAGCTGCGTTTGAAAGTGGCGGAAATTATTATTTTCTTGTTCTAGATGAAGATACGAAGCCACGAGTAAAGTTGCTCGATATAGTAGGTTTCCAAAAAATTAATGACGTTCAAAACTGGGTCAAGCTTCATATGCAAGAAGGTGGAGTTCTCCCTAAAAAGGATGCAATGTATCCTGGTTTCTATGAGATTGACTATTCTTCCATGAATAAAAAAGCTCCAATCATTAAAAGTGTTTTTTCTGGACAAACGTTACAAGCACTAATCGATGACAATGGAATTGTCTACACTGACTATGGAATCGATATTATGCAGTTAATTCAAAAAAAGGACTCAGTTAAGGTTGCTGAAAATGATGACCTAAGAGAGTTGCTCGTTGATTCATCTGACTTTGTCCCTGTTAAAGCACCGTTCTATAAGCTCGTAAATGGCGAGCCAGTTGCTGTTCACCAATAAAGTTATGGTGAAGCGGGTCTGTTTTCATAGTGATAGGACTACTTAGTAAATAGCCCTTATTAATCAAAACGTATAAGAACAACGAAAAATGGCGGTGCGGGAGCTTATTCCTGCGCCGCCATCTTTGTTATTGGTCTGTTTGTACATCATTTACTCAAATACGAATTCTGACTCAATCATTATCTAGCCCAATTGACATTGTCTTTTTCGCTACTTGTTTTTTGAGTTATTGTTATTAGCTCATGTGTTTAAGACTAACTCAAATTGTTTGATTTCCTTCCGTGTTCGTACAACAGATCCGGGTGAGACCCTTTACAATTCAATTAACAGTAATGTGGCTAACCCGAAAAAATCGGGTTAGCCACATGCAAAATAGTAAAGCGTTCCCCTTGAGCTAGTGTTATCTACTCGAGAGTAAGCGACATTTAGATTAATTGCATTTTTTTGAATCTAAAAGTCATAGTTGAAAGGCTATTCTCATATATTTCAATCTTGGAAGGGAAGTTGGATTAACCGGAGAAAAAAGTTTTTAAAGAACGAATCGTCATAATTGGACAGTCTGAACATATGATGTTACTAGTCCAAAAAGTATGTACGAGTTGCGTCGCTGGCCTGCCCTTTTGTCCGGTGGATGGCGGCGAACCGGAAAATCAATTGGGAGGGGATATTCAGTGGAGAAAGTAGACATTTTTAAGGATATAGCCGAACGTACCGGCGGGGATATTTACCTCGGTGTAGTTGGGGCAGTCCGTACTGGTAAATCAACGTTTATCAAACGGTTTATGGAGACAGTCGTACTCCCAAACATTGCAAATGAAGCTGAACGCATAAGAGCAGTAGATGAACTTCCTCAAAGCGCCGCAGGCAAAACGATTATGACGACTGAGCCCAAATTCGTACCTAATCAAGCCGTTCAGCTTAAAGTTGCAGAAGGGCTTGATGTAAACGTAAGGCTAGTCGATTGTGTTGGCTACGCAGTTGAGGGTGCTAAAGGTTACGAAGATGAAAATGGTCCTAGGATGATAACAACTCCATGGTTTGACGAACCGATTCCATTCCAGGAAGCTGCTGAAATTGGTACGCGTAAAGTTATTCAAGAGCATTCAACGCTTGGCGTAGTAGTGACGACTGATGGAACAATTGCTGAAATTCCTCGCAGTTCATATGTTGTCGCAGAAGAGCGTGTTATTGACGAGTTGAAGCAGGTAGGCAAGCCATTTGTGCTTATCATTAACTCCACCCGTCCTCGTAGTGATGAAGCACAACAACTAAGAAGTGAACTTCAAGCGAAATATGATATTCCAGTTATAACGCTCAGTGTAGCAACGATGGGTGAGGAAGAGGTCATTTCCGTTTTGCGTGAGGTGCTTTATGAATTTCCTGTTCATGAAGTTAACGTTAATCTCCCAAGCTGGGTAATGGTGCTTAACGATAATCACTGGTTGCGTAGCAACTATGAGAACTCCGTTCGGGATACGGTTAAAGATATCCGCCGTCTAAGAGATGTGGAACGAGTCGTCACACAGTTTATGGATTATGATTTTATCGCCCGCGCCGGATTAAGTGGGATGAATATGGGTCAGGGTGTAGCCGAGATCGATCTATATGCACCAGATGAACTATATGACCGTATCTTGATGGAGGTCGTAGGTGTCGAAATAAGGGGCAAAGATCATCTGCTCCAGCTTATGCAGGAGTTTTCCCATGCCAAGCGAGAATACGATCGATTTGCTGAAGCGCTTGAGATGGTCAAAACGACTGGTTATGGTATCGCTGCGCCTTCACTTGCTGAGATGGCACTTGATGAGCCTGAACTCATACGTCAAGGTTCAAGATTTGGTGTACGCTTGAAAGCAACCGCGCCATCTATCCATATGATTCGTGTTGATGTTGAATCCGAATTTGCACCGATTATCGGAACAGAGAAACAAAGTGAAGAGCTGGTTCGTTACTTAATGCAAGATTTCGAAAACGATCCGATAAAAATTTGGGAATCCGATATTTTTGGCAGATCACTACATTCCATCGTACGAGAAGGTATTCAAGGTAAAATAGCAATGATGCCGGATAATGCTCGTTATAAATTACAAGAAACGCTTGGTAGAATAATTAACGAAGGATCAGGCGGCTTAATCGCTATTATTTTGTAAAAAGCAGGTCAATAGTACTGTTAGTACCGCCTCGCTAAGTCTGAGGCGGTATTTTTGTTGTCTTAACTGGGAATTGACTTGAAATTGCGATTATACTGTATTACTATAGGTTTGTTCGGTCAAAAGGTATATATTTCAAGTTTTCAGTTAATAAGGTGGATATACTGAGATTTATGCTAATGCTTACGAATTAAGTTTTACATCGCAAAACGATGTCAATGCTTACGAAGTAAGTTTTGCTTCGCAAAACGATGTCAATGCTTACGAAGTAAGTTTTGCTTCGCAAAACTTTGGAGGAGGTGAAAACATGAACAAAACTGATTTGATCTCAAAAGTAGCAGAACTAACAGAATTGTCTAAGAAAGATGCGACGAAAGCAGTGGATGCTGTTTTTGAAGCGATCTCCGACGCTTTGCAAAGCGGTGACAAAGTACAACTAGTTGGCTTCGGTAACTTTGAAGTTCGCGAGCGTCAAGCTCGTAAAGGCCGCAACCCGCAAACTGGCGAAGAGATTGATATCGCTGCTAGCAAGATGCCGGCATTCAAACCAGGCAAATCTCTCAAGGACCTTGTATCCAATTAACGTATAAGTTTAGGATAGGCGCTCGAACATGTTTTTGTTCCAGCGTCTTTTTTTTCTTAAACTAATATTGAGGATGGTCATTGCACTATATAGCGACTTCCACTATAATTCACATGGATGACTTTGAACGACGAATGCGGAGGGATCACCATGGAGCCTACGGTTGGCGATTATATTGTAGTGAAAGCAAAAGACCAAGGAGTGCAGGTAATAGGACTGACACGCGGTCAAGATACACGCTTTCATCATACGGAAAAGCTGGATAAAAACGAAGTGCTGATCTGTCAGTTTACAGATCATACGTCAGCGATCAAAATTAGAGGTAAAGCGATCGTCATGACGAAGTATGGAACGGTTGAAACCGATCAATAATGGTCGTGTGAAAAGCAGGCTATGCCTGCTTTTTTGTTGCGATTGAAAAGCGATAGACGTGTATTGACTACAATTATAGAACCCTTCGAATAATCGCCCTTACAATCTCGTACAATGTTGTATAAGCCCTAGAGTATGAGTCTAGTTTGGAATGAACAAACTTTAACTAAGGCATATATTTACTTGTAAGAGCATGGAGGTGCAGCAATGCGAGTCCGAAAATCAATTGGGACTGTATATGCTTTAACGTTAGTTTTAACAATAAGTCTAGCATGGTTAACAAGCACAATATCGAAAAACGAGGATGCGCATCAGAATATTACTGTGTTCAAAGAAGATAGGATCGATCATTTATCCAATTCCAATATTGTAGATGTCCTTCTTCGTATCCCATTACAGGAGACGGTCGGTCATGTGGAATGGAATAATTCTAGATTAACACTTGAATTAGTAGTTGCCGCTAATAGTGGGCGACCAGAAACATGGTTTAACGATGTGAAAAAGTTGATAAATGTTTCATTCGCAGAGCTCAATAACGTCAATCGACTATTAATTAGAATTGTTGAAAAAGATACATATGGAAAAAGGTTGCTTACTGCAGTAGACGTTAGAGTAACAGATGAGTGGCTAAGAGATGATTTGAAGTCATTGGATTACGCAAATCCCGTATATGATCAAACTTGGCGTAAGCGCCTTCGTTTAAGTTTTACAAACACATGGGAGAATCGTTTTGGTCCCATCCAAGGTTACTCTGTTCAAACATCACACATACAATTAAACCGCTAGAGTAAAAAGAAGAACTTAAAAGCGGATTCGTATGCTCTTATGAGAAGTTGTGATATAATAGTTTAGATTATTGAGCGGCGATCCCTGCTACTTACGTTCGGAGGCTTCTACCATGACAAGATACCGCATTTCGGAAATGACTGAGCACTATGCAAAACATGATATGATACACGAACACACAAAGCTACCACCTATTGCAGGACCAAGATTACGAATGTTATTTGCATTCCTCGATCAGCAACCTGCACTGAGCAAGCATAGTGAACTATATACACTTGTAATATCTCTCGTTCAGCTTGGGATGGATACTCATGATTTAATCGATACAGAGACGGCAAGGCGTTCAGAAAAGGAAATGCGTTCAAGACAACTTAACGTTTTGGCGGGAGATTTTTTCAGTGCTCGTTTCTATCAACTGTTAGCTGAATCCGGCCAAATCGAAATGATATCAAGAATAAGTAATGCAGTATGTGAGGTAAACCGGTTAAAGGTGAACTTATATATGCGTATGAGGCAACTTCGATTAACTGCCGACGAATATTTCAGCTTTGCCGTGCAGCTCAGAAGCGAAATGTTTCAACAATTTTCAAGCTTACTCGAAGGTACGCTCTCACGACTATGGCCAGAGATGTTAAGTGGAGTTAGCCGCTTTGAAGTGGCACTTGACGAGATTGAGCGTAGCTCAAGTAAGGAACGTTTTGAAAAGAGCTGGGCTTACTGGCATCTGCTTCAAGTAGGGAGTGAGGAAGAGCGTCATCGTCTCACTTCACAATCTTTCGATCAAAGTTTTATTAACAGTATGGTCGATAAATACGATATTCGTGATCAATTACATGCTAAACTGAAGTTTGCTGCTGACTCAATGAAACTAGCTGCTGGCAAACTTGAGTCGGACATGCTAACTAAAGAACTGAGCGGGATTATGGAGGGCTTGATAAACAAGCTAAACATTTCTACTCCGGCTTTAAATGAGATGAGGTGAGATAGGGTGGATACTAACTCTAAAAGTCACGTTCATGCATTATTCGAAACTATCGCACCTAAATATGATTTTATGAACGATGTGATAAGCTTCCGCAGACATAAAGCGTGGCGGAAGTATACGATGAATAAAATGAACGTCCAAAAAGGTCAAAATGCATTAGATATTTGTTGTGGTACAGGTGATTGGACAATTGATTTGGCGAATACAAGTCAGACAGGTAAAATCGTTGGCCTTGATTTTAGTCAAAACATGCTAAATGTAGCTGAAGTTAAAGTAGCCAAACTATCACTTGGCAGGCAGATCGAATTGGTGCAAGGTAATGCAATGAACTTACCATATGAGGACAATACGTTTGATTATGTAACAATCGGATTTGGTTTACGTAACGTTCCTGACTATTTGCAAGTTCTACGCGAAATGCATCGTGTTGTGAAGCCAGGTGGAAAAGTTGTTTGTTTAGAGTTGTCGAAGCCAACGTGGCAACCATTCAAAAGTATTTACAATTTTTATTTTGAACGAATTATGCCCATCTTTGGAAAGATGCTTGCGAATGGATTTAAAGAGTATCAATGGCTACCAATTTCACTGAGGTCTTTTCCTGACTCCAAGCAACTAACAGAACTATTTAACCAAGCAGGTTTGCAAGGGACAAAAGTGGATCTGTTTTTCGGTGGCATAGCCGCTTTGCATATGGGTACGAAGGGAAATGATGGGCAGCTATGATTCGCAAACTAGGCATTATTCTTGAAATGATTAAATTTGAACATACCGTATTTGCTCTTCCATTTGCTTATATGGGGGCGATTTTAGGATCGGTCATGATGGAAGGTCAATTGCCTTCTTGGAGCGAGATTGGATGGATATCGCTTGCAATGTTCGGTGCAAGAAGTGCGGCGATGAGTCTTAATCGACTTATTGATAAAGCAATTGATTTCAGTAATCCGCGGACGAAAGGTAGAGCACTTCCTGCAGGATTGCTTAAATCAGTTGAAGTGTTGTTATTTATTATCGTTTCTTTTGGATTGTTATTTTGGGGTACTATTAACTTGGAGCCAATTGCGCTCAAGCTAATGCCAATCGCAGTGTTTTTCCTTGTTCTTTATTCTTATACAAAAAGATTCACATGGCTCTGCCATATTGTATTAGGTTTAACGATAGCGTTATCACCACTGGGTGGTTGGGTATCTGTTACAGGAGAGTTTAACGCAGCAGCTTGGATATTATACGGAACGGTTGCGCTTTGGATCGCGGGCTTTGATATTATTTATGCGACGCAAGACTTTGAGTATGATCGCAAGGTAGGTCTTAAATCAATTCCTGCTCGTTTTGGATTAACAGGAGCAATATGGATAGCACGATCTCTCCATATCGTAACTGCAATCGGATTTATCGCTTTGTTTTGGATGACACAATTAAGCTGGATGTATTTGATTGGTGCCATACTTTCAATTTCATTATTATTTTACCAGCATTGGCTTGTTAAACCGTCCGATCTGTCACGAGTTCCTACTGCCTTTTTCGGAATGAATGGTACATTAAGTGTTTTGTTGTTCTTGTTTACGATTGTAGATTTGGTGGTGTTAAGGCAATGGTAGGCAATATAGATCGAAATAGTGAAACGAATGTAGCCAAAAGAAAAAGATGGGTTGTTGGTCTTACAGGAGCAAGCGGTTCGATCTATGGTATTCGACTTATAGAGCAATTGTTGCAACAGGATTATATTGTTCATCTCGTTGTAACAGAAGCAGGCTGGAGAGTGCTGAAGGAAGAAATGGGCTGGGAGACGGTCCGTAGATCTAGCGCACTTGAACAGAGATTTGGCGAATATATGACTAATGGCAGACTTATCTTTCATCCTAATGGCGATATTGGCGCATCGATAGCAAGTGGTTCCTTCCGTGTAGAGGGAATGTTAATTGTCCCTTGTTCAATGGGGACGCTTGCATCTATCGCACATGGCAGTTCGAACAATTTATTGACTAGAGCAGCCGATGTTATGTTGAAAGAAGGACGAAAGCTACTTCTAGTACCGAGAGAAACACCATTACATGCTATTCATCTAGAAAATATGCTAACGTTAGCTAAACTGGGTGTACGCATTGTGCCGGCTATGCCGGCATTTTATTATAAACCACAAACTATGGACGAGATGATTGATTTTATGGTTGGTAAAGTTTTGGATAATATCGACATTGATCATGATTTGTACAGAAGATGGGGAGATGAGCAGAATGGGCTTCAATCGCCCGATCACCATCGGTGAAATAGATTACGCTAATGCGTGGCCGTTATTTTATGGATTTGAGAAGTATGCGGGAGAACGTAACTTTGAAGTGAAATCTCGTGTACCTTCAGAACTAAATCGGTTATTAAATGTTGGTGAGCTGGATTTGTCGGCTATTTCATCATTTTCTTATGGGCAATATGCCAAAAACTATATGTTATTACCACATTTATCTGTTGGTTCGATTGGACGTGTACACTCCATTTTATTGTTCCTTAAGGAGCCGATCGAGAAAAAAAGACCACAGCGAATTGCGCTAACAACAGCTTCAGCTACATCTGTTAACTTGCTCAAAATTATTATGGAAATGCGTTATGAATGTAGGCCTGATTATATATCAGCGGAGCCAAACCTTGAAGCAATGCTCAAAGATTCCGATGCAGCATTACTGATTGGAGATCCAGCAATTGCTGCATCGAGGAGAAGTCAAGGATTGTATGTTATGGATCTCGGGGAAATGTGGAATAACTGGACAGGACTCGGGATGACTTATGCGGTTGTTGCAGCTCGTAGAGAAATTGTAGAGCAGAACGCTGCTAGCATTCATTCTGTATATGAAGCGATGTTGGCAACTAAAAAATATAATCTTGAACATCAAGAAGAGCTAGTTAATCTTGCCCTTGAACGATTAGGTGGCAAATCTGAGTATTGGACAACATATTTCCAATCTCTTCAATATGATTTTGGAGATAAGCTGCAAGAAGGCTTAACACTATATTTCCGATATGCAAATCAATTGAATTTGCTTCAAGATGAAGTGGAACTTTCTTTTTATAAAGAACAATCTCCCCAAAAAGGTGAATGAATGAAACTATTAGACTTGTATGCAAAGATGAAAGGCGATTTGAATCAAATCGAACATGAACTTGAGCGGAGTGTATCCGATGAACATGTTCTTCTTAGTGAGGCGTCGACGCACTTGCTGAAGGCTGGAGGTAAACGAATAAGACCAGTGTTCGTGCTACTTGCAGGTAAGTTCGGCGATTACAAACTAGATGTTCTAAAGCGGATTGCAGTTCCACTAGAACTGATTCATATGGCTTCGCTCGTTCATGACGATGTTATTGACGATGCAGAGACACGTAGAGGACAGTTGACAGTTAAGTCCAAATGGGATAATCGTATTGCAATGTATACCGGAGATTATATTCATGGTAAGGCGCTAGCTATCGCAGCAGAACTTCCAAATCCTGTTATTCATCAAGTGTTGTCAAAAGCTTTAGTCCAGATGTGTTTAGGTGAGATGGAGCAAATTCGAGATTTCTTCAACACGGAGCAATCGATTCGTAACTACATGTTACGTATTCGTAGAAAAACAGCTCTTCTTATTGCAATCAGTTGTCAGCTGGGAGCTGTTGCAGGTAATGTTGACCGTGTAACCGCTAACCGGATGTATCGTTTCGGTTATAACGTCGGTATGGCATTCCAAATAAGAGATGACTTACTCGACCTATACGGTACAGAAAAACAAATCGGCAAACCACCTGGTTCTGATATAAGACAGGGTAACATTACTTTACCTGTCATATTAGCGCTTCAAGACGCAAAAGTTAGAGAACCTCTTCTTGAAGAAATCAGAAAGATCCGTGATTATGATGGTTTTGCGGATACAAAGCGAGCAATCACTCTGATAAGAAACAGTGAAGGCGGAGGACTGGCTGAAGATTTGGCTAATCGTTACATACAAAAAGCACTACATGCTTTAAAAGGTTTACCTGATATTACAGCAAAAAAGAATCTTACCGATATCGCTTACTTTGTAGGAAAACGAAATTATTAAGCAGTTTTGTGCATTGAAGGCAGATTGGCTCTTCTTTGCACTGTGTTGACAAGAGATCAGCTATCATACGATTCTTAGGTGTATATCATATAACACCGTTATTCTTGGAGGATGCTATGTCTGAAGATCAGGACTTCTCTCAATTTATTGCACGTATTAAGCGGAAGACAGCTATTGATTTATCCCAATATAAAGAAGCACAAATGAAAAGACGCTTAACAACGCTACGTTTGAAGCACGGCTATCAAACGTTCGAGCAATATTTTCAAGCTATGGAGCAAAATCGTAGTTTGTTAAATGAGTTTTTGGATCGGATGACGATAAATGTATCGGAGTTTTGGAGAAATCCTGTAAGATGGAGCATTCTTATGGATCGTTTTCTACCAGAAATGATTACCGAGAGTCCTAGACTTAAAGTATGGAGTGCTGCATGTTCTACTGGTGAGGAACCATATACACTTGCTATGATTTTATCTGAATTAGGTGTGCTTCAAAAGTCTACGCTTATTGCGACAGATCTGGATAATAATGTTCTCCAGAAGGCACAAGAAGCTAGTTATTTAGAACGATCACTTCGGGATGTTCCAGTTGATTATCGGAGCAAATATTTTTCACCTTCGGAAGGTGCTTTTCTAGTTTCGGAAGGATTAAAAAAGTCGATTCAGTTTAAACAACAAAACCTTCTTCATGACACCTTTGATAAAGGTTTTGATCTTATCGTTTGCCGTAATGTTATGATCTATTTTACAGAAGAAGCAAAACATGAACTATATCATAAATTTTCTGCAGCACTGAAGCCAGGTGGACTATTATTCGTGGGTAGCACGGAACAGATTTTTTCACCTCAGCAATACGGCTTCGAGACGGCTGACACATTCTTTTATAGACGCGTCTAAACGTATGTATACCAATTTCCATGTATTCCTATACTAATCATAAGCAAGATGAGCAGGAGGGCGACTGGAATTGGATAAGCGTAAAGTAATTGACGCATATCGTCATGGATTTATAACGATTCAACAATGTGCACAAATTATCGGTGTAGACAACGTACAAATGAGCAGATTAGTAAATGATTCTCACTTTACAACTGACGTTTCCGTACATATCGAACAACGAACGTTGAATACACTGTAACGATTAAATCTGGAGGGGCCGTGTTCCTTTTCATCCAATGGATGGAGGAAGCGGCCCTTCTTTACTGCTCAAAAGCATTAATACTGCAACGTCTATCATGAGATTTCTTGTCAAACCTGCAACGCTATACTATAATGAGCAAAGATGTTTTGGGCATTACATGACAGCAGGCGAAAGAAAGCTTGCGTTGAAGGAGGAGTTTGGGCTTGAGTTTACGGTACTTGACTGCAGGAGAAACCCATGGTCCGCAACTGACCGCAATAATTGAGGGTTTACCGAGCAATTTAACCATTGATTTCGAGGAATTGAACTTTCAACTGCATCGTCGCCAGAAAGGTCATGGCCGCGGACGTAGAATGCAAATTGAAAAGGACACAGCAGATGTAGTTGGCGGTGTTCGTCATGGAAGAACAACTGGGGCACCCGTTGCGCTAGTTGTTAAAAATAATGACTGGAAACACTGGACATCAGTAATGAATATTGAACCGATTGAAGGCAGTGACGAGGAGAAGCGTCGTGTACATCGTCCACGCCCAGGTCATGCTGACTTGAACGGTGGTTTAAAATATAACTTAAAGGATCTTCGCAATGTGCTAGAACGTTCCAGCGCGCGTGAAACTGCAGCTCGTGTAGCAGTCGGTGCTATTGCACGACAATTACTTGCTGAGTTCGGCATTAAAGTAGCTGGACAAGTTATTCGAATTGGTGAAATAGAAGCTCCTGCGAACCAATTGCCGGTAGATGAGCTCATTCGTCTTACAGAAGAATCATCTGTTCGTGTCGTAGATAAGGAAACCGAACAAAAGATGATGGACTATATCGATCAAATTAAAGCTGAAGGTGATTCCATCGGCGGGATTGTTGAATGTGTCATCGAAGGTGTTCCAATTGGTCTTGGCAGTCACGTTCAATGGGATCGTAAGTTAGATGGACGAATTGCACAAGCAGTCGTGTCCATTAACGCATTCAAAGGCTGTGAAATCGGGATTGGATTTGAAGCAGCTAAACTTAGAGGTTCTCTTGTTCATGATGAAATTATGTATGAGAAAGAGAAGGGATACCACCGTGCGTCTAATCGTCTAGGCGGTTTTGAAGGCGGTATGACAAATGGAGAACAAATCGTCGTTCGTGGAGTCATGAAGCCGATACCAACGTTGTATAAACCACTTCGTAGTGTAGATATCGATACCAAAGAGCCTTTTACAGCTCAAGTTGAACGTTCGGATAGTTGCGCAGTACCTGCTGCAAGTGTCGTTATGGAACATGTTGTTGCTTGGGAAGTAGCAAGAGCATTCCTAGAAAAGTTCGGTGGAGATTCCATCGAAGAAATCCGTGCCAATGTAAATAGCTACCTTGAACAATTGGATCGGTATTAAGAGATGCGTGAGCTACTAGTAGATTTAGGCGACCGCTCATATCCCATTTATATTGGGGAGGGCCTCTTGCAAGAGGTTTCTTCCTTTTTTCACAAACATGGTATAGGGGAGAAATCTCCTCTACTTATCATATCAGACTCTAATGTTGCCCCTCATTATTTAGACCAGTTAGAATCCAACTTGAGTCAAGGAGGCTATACGGTAGCGACAGCTATTGTGCCAGCTGGTGAAAGCTCAAAATCGCTACTGATGCTGGGTGATCTAGTTGGTAAAGCACTTGATGCTGGTCTTGATCGTAAATCCGCTATTATTGCATTAGGTGGCGGAGTCATCGGAGACTTAGCTGGATTTGTAGCAGCATCGTATATGAGAGGGATCAAATTTATACAAATACCAACTACTATTCTAGCTCATGACAGTAGTGTCGGAGGGAAAGTAGCGGTAAACCATCCGCAAGCCAAAAATATAATCGGTGCATTTCACCAACCAGAGTTTGTTCTTTATGATTTGAATACATTACAGTCATTGCCACCTCGTGATGTTAGATCTGGATTGTCCGAAGTCGTTAAACATGGTCTTATCTGGGACGCTTCCTTTGTGAAATGGTGTGAAGACAATGCGGATAAGATGCTTGCACTTGATTCAGAAGCATTAGGATACGCACTTCACAACGGATGTAGTGTAAAAGCATCTGTAGTTTCACAGGATGAACGTGAAAATGGACTACGAGCGATACTCAACTTAGGTCATACAATTGGGCATGCATTAGAAGCGGTTGCAGGTTACGGAGAGCTTCAGCATGGAGAAGCTATCTCTATTGGAATGGTTGGTTCTGCTAAATTAGCAGTTCGATATGGGGCACCAGAGGAAGTATACACACAAACGAAGCGAGTGCTTGCTAAATGCGGTCTTCCAATTCGACTTCCGCAACATTTCGATGTAGATGCTATTATGTCCGCGATGATGCACGACAAAAAGTTTACAGAAGGAACGATGGTTTTTGTTGTTCCAACAGCAATTGGAAAAGTAGAGATCAAGTCTGATGTGCCTGTACATTGGGTGAGAGAAATCGTAGAAGAACTAAAAAAGGAGGGTGAATAACGATGAGCGTACGGGGAATACGAGGTGCTATTACTGTAGATGCCAATAACGCACAAGAGATCGCTAATGCAACTTTGGAGATGATGAGGGCAATAGTTGCACAAAATGAAATCGTTCCGTCAGATATTAGCAGTGTAATGATCACTGTAACAAATGACTTGGACGCAGCATTTCCTGCACAATGTATTAGACAGCTTGAAGGTTGGGAATACGTCCCATTGATGTGTGCACTTGAAGTACCTGTTAAAGGCAGCTTAGAACTTTGTATTCGATTTATGGTACTTGTCAATACTGACAAAAGTCAAAAAGAAATTAATCATGTGTATCTAGGGGGAGCACAAGCGCTTCGTCCAGATTTATCTAATGTAAAATAACTGGTTGACGTACGGATACGCTATGATTTATATTTAAAAACATAAGTGAGATTAGTCGAGTAGGTTTTTAGCTGAGATGAGATGAGAAGAGTTTAGGAACGAGCGTAGCGAGTGAGAAGTTCAGTTAGCTGTTGGGAAAGCCAGAAGTGCATACAAAGACGAAAGTCTATCTGTAGGCTATTCCGCTTTACCGCATTACAGTGAT
This sequence comes from Paenibacillus sp. GSMTC-2017, assembly GCF_016019935.1. Taxonomy (GTDB): domain Bacteria; phylum Bacillota; class Bacilli; order Paenibacillales; family Paenibacillaceae; genus Pristimantibacillus. Next base: position 379,990 of record NZ_JAECMT010000002.1, on the reverse strand, counting down.
TGAATGGACGCTATAGGCTTGTCTTCACAATCATCATTTAAGCGCTCCTGCTTTGGCGGGGGCGTTTTTTTATATTTAAATCCTCTCCGACATGTGTTGATTATTCTTCAAATATAGGGCAGAACGGAATCGTTTCTGCAAAAAAATGGAGGTCGTTCATCATGTCCAACGAGTTACAAATGATCAATCAATTAGCAGGTAAATATAACTTAATCCCGATCGTAAGATATGTAATGGCAGATACAGAAACACCAATCAGACTGTTTCAACATTTTGCAAAAGAAGATCATGCTTTTCTACTTGAAAGTGTAGAGGGCGGTGCTAAGTGGGCACGTTACTCCTTTATCGGAACAGACCCATTTATGAAGCTGTATGGAAAACATGGAAACATGGTGCTTGATGTACAAGGCGAGCAAACGATATTGCGTGATAAACCGATTGAATTATTAAAATCGAAGCTTCGTTCTTTTAGAAGCCCATCATTCGCGGAACTTCCACCATTCACAGGTGGGGCGATTGGATTTTTTGGATACGACTTACTTCAGTATTATGAGAAACTCCCAGCTCATCGTGTAGATGATTTGAATATGAATGATATGCAATTTATGTTTTGCGATCAAGTTATCGTATTTGACCACTTCAAGCAGCAACTTCAAATTGTAGGCAATGTTCATATCAAAGAGGGGGCATTAGAAAGTGATATTGCGATCGCTTATGGTCAAGCACTAGCAAAGATTGATGCGACAATAACACGGATTCAGCAGCCGATAGCATTGGCTGTAGCGCCTAGCTCTGCTATCCCACTCAACCCTGATTTGGGTGAAGTAAGGTCAAACCTAACAAAAGAACAATTTATTTCGAACGTTGACAAAGCTAAGGATTACATTCGATCAGGTGATGTATTTCAAGTTGTATTATCCCAACGGTTTAGTATAGATACGGATATTGATCCGTTACTTGTGTATCGAGTACTAAGAACGATGAATCCTTCGCCTTATATGTATTATTTAAAAATGGGTGAAGAAATTATCGTTGGTACTTCACCAGAAGCACTCGTGAAAGTTACTAATGATCGTGTAGAAACTAGACCAATTGCAGGAACAAGGCCGAGGGGTGCAACACCTGAAGAGGATAAAGCATTTGAGCTAGAGCTACTGGCAGATGAGAAAGAACGTGCAGAACATTTAATGCTAGTTGATCTCGGTAGAAATGATATTGGTCGTGTCTCCGAATTCGGTACAGTACGTTGTGATTCATATATGGAAATTGAGCGTTATTCTCATGTCATGCATATCGTCTCAAACGTTTCAGGACAGCTACGCAAGGACAAAGACTTTTTTGATGCATTTGTGTCTTGTTTGCCAGCAGGAACAGTATCTGGCGCGCCTAAGCTTCGTGCAATGGAAATTATTGCTGAACTTGAGAACGAAGCACGTGGTGCTTATGCGGGTGCGATTGGTTATTTGGGTTTTGGTGGAACGATGGATACGTGCATTACGATTCGAACGATTATTTTCAAAAAAGGAAAAGCCTACGTTCAAAGTGGAGCGGGTATCGTATGGGATTCTGTTCCTGAAAGCGAATATTTAGAAACTGTCAATAAAGCAAAAGGAATGTTAAAGGCGATTCGAGCAGCGGAAGCATGTTTTGCTAAACCTGTTGCTGAGCAAGCTGCTGAACCAGCTACAAGGTGTATTAACTCAGATTATGAGGTTGAATTTAGTGGAAGGCGTGATTAAGATGAGTGGTGCGATTACAACACAACAAGCATTAAATCTATTGGTGAATGGTCAACATTTGAGCAGATCAGAATCCAATGCGGTCATGACAAACATCATGAACGGTGATGCTACGCAGGCTCAGATTGGCGCCATTGCTATAGCACTACGTATGAAAGGTGAGACGAGAGAAGAAATTACTGGTTTTGCAGAAGTGATTCGTCAGTTTTCTTGCCAAGTTCCGACATCAAACGAAGGTTTGATGGACACATGCGGAACGGGAGGTTCTGGCATTCATAAATTCAATATTTCGACTGCATCGTCTATCATCACGGCAGCAGCAGGTATTCGTGTTGCTAAACATGGAAATCGTGCTGTTTCAGGAAAAACGGGAAGTGCAGATGTGTTAGAAGCGCTTGGTGTGAACATTACGCTAACACCAGATCAAGCGGCACATTGCCTAGCTCAAATTGGTATTTGCTTTATGTTTGCACAACAATATCATCCTTCATTAAAACATGTTGCGGGTCCTCGAAGAGAGTTAGGTATTCGCACGATATTTAATATGTTAGGTCCATTAGCGAATCCAGCACCAATAGATAGACAACTACTTGGGATATACGATCGCTCGCGCACAGAAACGATTGCTGAAGTGCTTGGCGAATTAGGATTAAAAAGCGTATTTGTCGTCAGCAGTCATGACGGACTTGATGAGATTAGTATTTCCGCACCAACACAAATTTCTGAACTTAAAAATGGTGTAGTTAAAACATACGATATCGAGCCGGAGGACCTTGGCTTAAAACGTTATCCTATTGGAGATGTTATTGGCGGTGCCCCAGAAGATAATGCTGCATTGATCCGTAGTATCTTTGCAGGTGAGCAACGAGGCGCTTACAGAGATATTGTTTTGGCAAATGCAGGCGGTTGTATCTACGTTGGTGGTTTAGCAGCATCGCCAAGAGAAGGTGTAGAGATAGCAGCAGAAGTGATTGATTCTGGCAAGGCATTTACAAAGCTGAATGAGCTTATTCAAACGACGGGAGAGTTAGCACATGTTTCTAGATAAAATTGTGACTACCAAACAAGCTGAGGTCGAAGCGTTAGCTGCAACCTTTCATCTATCGGAGTATGAAGTGAAAATAGCAGAGATGGAACCTTGTAGAGGTTTTGAAGCAGCTTTAATCGCACCACGCCGTAATAGAAGTATGGGACTTATTGCAGAAGTGAAGAAGGCTTCTCCTTCTAAGGGATTGATTAGACAAGATTTTGATCCGGTCGTTCTTGCATCTGCATACGAAGCGGCAAAAACAGACTGTATTTCCGTATTAACGGATAAGGACTATTTCCAAGGTGCTAATGATTTTTTGACTAAAGTTAGAGAAGCGGTACAAGTACCACTTCTTCGAAAAGATTTCACAATAGATTATCGGCAAATTTATGAAGCAAGAGTTATCGGTGCAGATGCTATTTTGCTAATAGCGGCAATATTGTCTAAAAAACAGCTTTCCGACTTCCATGATCTTGCAAAGTCGCTTGGGATGGACGTGTTAGTTGAAGTACATGATGCTGAAGAACTTGAAACGGTGTTAGAAATCGGAAAAGCGTCACTCATCGGTATTAACAATCGCAATTTGAAGACGTTTGTCACGGATTTAAAAACGACTGAACATCTTATCGGAATGATCCCGAAGGACATTACAATTATTAGTGAAAGTGGAATAGCAGGAAGAAGTGATATGAGTTATTTGCAATCTGTTGGTGCACATGGAGTTCTCATTGGTGAACACTTTATGCGTCAAGAGCATGTTGGTGAAGCTGTGTCAGACTTGATGGATGCGGTGGGACAATGAGTGTCCGAATAAAAATATGTGGTTTACTTGACTGGGAAACGATTGAAGCGATGGATGGTTTACCAGTCCATGAAGTTGGATTTGTGTTTGCGCCTAGCAAACGACAAGTAGATAAATTAAAAGCTGCCGAGCTGATAAAAGCATTGTACAAGCTTAAATCAGCAAACAATGAACGACCTAAAGCTGTTGGTGTATTTTTGAATGCATCAATTGAAGAGGTTGGAGATGTTTTGTCTGAAGCTCCTCTTGATGTCATCCAATTACATGGAGATGAATCGCCAGCGTATTGTAAAGCGATTAAGAGCAAATATCCTAATAAGCAAGTGTGGAAAGTATTTGGCATAAAGAATGATGCCGATACAGATACTTCTATATCACTCGAGAACGATGTGGAAAGTAAGTTAAGTGGCTATAAGGACTTCGTAGATGCTATATTAATAGATGCACCAGGTGGTGGTTCTGGCGAACCATTTAACTGGGAAGTTATCGCGATATATGAAAGAATAGCGGGAAGTTATCATCTGCCTCTTTATGTAGCGGGTGGATTGCATTCGGACAATGTAGGGGAGCTTTTGAACAACTATTCGCCAGACGGAATTGATGTATCTAGTGGAGTAGAGACGAATGGACACAAAGATATCGAGAAGATTAGATCATTTGTAAGAAGGGTGATAGAGAGATGACACAAGTTCCAGATAGTAATGGTAGATTTGGTAAGTTCGGAGGACGATACGTACCCGAGACGTTGATGAACGCACTTCTTGAGCTTGAGGAAGCATACTTACATTATTCCAAAGATCCCGATTTTCAAAATGAAGTTCGCGAGTTATTGTACAAATATTCTGGTCGTCCGACTTCTCTTTATTACGCAAAACGATTAACGGAACATCTGGGCGGCGCTAAAGTATATTTGAAACGTGAAGACTTAAATCATACTGGCGCACACAAAATCAACAATACAATCGGACAAGGTGTTCTTGCGAAACGTATGGGCAAAACAAAAATTATTGCTGAGACAGGTGCGGGACAACATGGCGTAGCTTCGGCGACAATTGCAGCTCTTCTTGGCTTGGAATGTAAAGTGTTTATGGGCGAAGAAGATATGAAACGTCAGCAATTAAATGTATTCAGAATGAATCTTCTTGGTTCAGAGGTAGTGCCAATAACTTCTGGAACTCGTACGCTTAAAGACGCTTGCAATGAAACGTTACGTTACTGGGTTAGCCATGTAACCGATACTTATTATATTTTAGGTTCTGTAACAGGACCACATCCTTATCCAATGATGGTTCGAGACTTCCAGCGCATTATTGGAGATGAAGCACGTTTGCAAATCGTGAAAGAAGAAGGCAGGTTGCCAGATTACGTCGTCGCTGCTGTTGGCGGTGGAAGCAATGCAATGGGTATCTTCTATCCGTTCGTTCAAGATGAAGGAGTAAAGCTGCTTGGAGTCGAAGCTGCTGGGCGTGGTGTTGAAACAACGGAACATGCAGCTACGATGACAAAAGGGCGTCATGGCGTATTCCAAGGATCATTCAGCTATGTATTGCAAGATGATCACGGTCAAGTTCAACCAGCACATTCAATATCCGCTGGACTGGATTATCCAGGAATTGGCCCTGAACATGCTTTCCTGAAAGATTCAGGTCGTGCAGACTATGTTCCTATTACAGATGCAGAAGCACTTGAGGCACTACAGCTGTTGTCGCGTAAAGAAGGGATCATTCCAGCATTGGAATCCGCACATGCAATTGCACAGACGATTAAGCTTGCGCCAACTTTGGATAAGGACAAAGTAATTGTTGTTAGCTTATCAGGACGCGGTGATAAAGATGTGGAAGCAATAATGGGTTACTTGGGAGGTCAGAAGCATGAATCTCATTGATCAATCGTTTGCCAGGCTTAAAGCAGAGGGGAAAACAGCTCTAATCCCATTTATAACTGTTGGTGATCCGAACTTGGAGGGCACATTAGCTATTATTAAACAATTAGAGAAGTCTGGGGCGGATATGATCGAGTTAGGCGTTCCTTACTCTGATCCGCTTGCAGATGGACCCGTCATACAACGTGCATCAGAACGTGCGTTAAGTGGCTCAACAGTAACACTTCTTAATTGCATTGAAATGGCCGAACGTGCACGTGAAGCAGGTGTAACAATTCCGCTTATATTGTTTACTTATTTTAATCCAGTTCTTCAATTTGGATTAGAGAAGTTTGTCACTCTCGTTCAGAGCAAGGGAATAAGCGGATTGATCATACCGGATTTGCCGATCGAAGAGGATGAGGAAGTACGTGCTCTTGCAGAAAGTGCGAACGTTCATCTTATTCCATTAGTTGCACCAACATCTAGAGATCGAGTAACCAGAATCTCTCAGAAAGCTCGTGGCTTCGTTTATTGCGTATCTTCACTTGGTGTAACTGGAGTACGAACAGATTTCCATAGTGATATCGATTCATTCCTATCTACAGTAAGGGAAGCAACTGATCTTCCGATTGGAATAGGTTTTGGAATTTCAAGCAGGGAACAAGTGAAACGATTCGAGGGTACTTGTGATGCGGTTATAGTTGGCAGCGCCATCGTGCGTCAAATCGAAGAAGCTCAAGTACTACTTGAAAACCCCGATACGCAAGAACAAGGATTAGAGCAGATCGGGAAATTCGTTGCATCTCTCAAAGGGTAACTCATACATTTTTAATTCACCTCCCAGAAGTGGGAGGATTTTGTTTTTGTGAAAATACTTTAAAACAAATTTCATATATGAGACAATGAATGATAGTATTAGTAATCACTTATGAAAATGATGAGGTGAACGGCGAATGCAGCCAAAAACGAATATCGTCCATCTTCCTGTTTATCAACCTGGTAAACCAGTTGAAGATGTAAAAAGAGAACTTGGTTTAAGTGAAGTCACTAAACTTGCATCTAATGAAAATCCATATGGCTTCTCGAACAGTGCAAAAGCTGCGATGATCGAAGAGGTAACCAATTGCAATATATACCCAGATGGAGCTAGCGTGGAACTAACAGCAGCTCTAGCAGATAAACTTGGTGTATCGCCAAGCAATCTTATTTTTGGTACAGGATCAAGTGAAATCATACTTATGACAGCCAGAGCTTTTCTCGTGCCTGGTGACGAAACGATTATGGCCGATGAAACGTTCTCGCAGTACAAACATAATGCAGAAGTCGAAAATGCGCAAATTATTGAAGTGCCATTAAATGAAGGCAAACACGACTTGCCAGCAATGTTAGCGAAAATAACGGATAAAACAAAAATCGTCTGGATTTGTAATCCTAACAATCCAACTGGAACAATTGTTACTCATGATGAGCTATCTTCATTTATGAAGGCTGTTCCGCCACATGTGCTCGTCGTTCTTGATGAAGCGTATGGTGAGTTTATCGACGATGAAAGCTATAGTGATGGCGTAAGTATGTTGAATGATTACCGTAACTTGCTTGTTCTTCGCACCTTTTCAAAAATTTATGGATTGGCAGCACTTCGTATCGGATACGGCGTAGGTCATCCTGATGTAATCGGATTTATTAATCAAGTACGTGAACCGTTTAATACTACTAGATTAGCTCAAGCTGCTGCAAACGCATCTTTGACTGACCATTCATTTATAGCTTCATGTCGTGAAAAGAACGCTGAAGGTATTCGTTATTTGACCCAGCAATTTGATCGATTGGGACTAGCCTATTTCCCTGCGTACGGTAATTTTGTAATGGTAGATGTTAAACGACCATCACCTGATGTGTTTCAAGCTATGCTTCAGCGCGGAATCATTATTAGATCACGCTGGACGCACTATCCGAATCATATTCGTGTATCTGTTGGGACCCCTGAACAAAACAATCTATTTATAGTTGCTCTAGAGCAGGTATTACAGGAAGTGACGGTGTAAATAAAAGGTTATGATCAATGTAGCGATATTTGGAGTCGGACTTATTGGAGGATCGATTGCGCTCTGTTTGAAAGGTAAGCCGGGAATTAATGTAATCGGATTTTCCAATCGTCAGTCATCCGTAGAGAAATATGTACAACGCGGCGTTGTTGATGTTGGGACAACTTCCATCAGGGAAGCTGCGGAGCAAGCAGATTTTATTTTCTTGTGTGTTCCTGTAGGCAATCTACAAGAGTATTTAGAAAAACTGAATGACTGTAATTTGAAGGCTGGTTGTATCGTAACGGATGTTGGAAGTACGAAGTCTTCTGTCGCTTCTTATGCAAAGTCGATGAACTTTAATCAAGCAATTTTTATTGGTGGACATCCTATGGCGGGCTCTGAGCGTACAGGCGTTGAAGCTGCTTCTTATCATTTGCTGGAGAACGCTTTTTATGTGCTGACTCCTGATGAAACAACGCCTCCAGAAGCTGTAGAAAGGCTTACGGAATTACTTTCGCACACTAGAGCAAACATCGTAAAGCTGGATGCAGATTCCCATGATGATATTGTAGGAGCGATCAGTCATCTACCACATATAATCGCAGTAGCACTTGTTAATCAAGTGCGAGGTTATAGTGAAAAAAATGATTTGTATGAATCGCTTGCTGCAGGAGGTTTCCGTGATATAACACGTATCGCTTCAGGTGATCCTACGTTATGGCGGGACATTCTCATTGACAATCGTACAGTCCTGATGAAACTTCTTAAGGATTGGAGTTTGGGGATGGATGAGTTCGTACGTATGCTAGAGGAAATGGATGGCAGTGCGATCGAAGATGCTTTCGCAAGTGCAGGTGCATTCCGAAGCAGGATGCCAGAAAGACGTAAAGGTATGATCCATTCCGTCTTTGATTGTTACGTCGACGTACCCGATCATCCTGGCATTATAGGAAGAATAGCTAGTGAACTCGGAAATCATCGGATCAATCTTAGTAATTTACAAATAATTGAGAGCAGAGAAGATGTTCCAGGTATTCTTAGACTTTCTTTCCGAAATCAGGAATACTTGGATCAAGCCATCGTTCTACTAGATGGGTTAGGTTATTCGGTACATCAATAGCAATTAGGAGATATATACTTCAAAACGACTTCATGCACTCCTAAAAGAGGGCATGAAAACGTTTGTTGACAAAATGGAAGCGTATACATATAATGAGAGTACAGTATGGTTTCTCTCCACTCCTATCCAATACCTATAGTGCTCAACATGAGCGCTAACCACTCCTCGGAGTGGTTTTTTTTTGACCACAAACCCACTCGATTTACAGGATATTGAAATATTATGATCCTTTTGTCGAAAGAAGCAGGAAATTGCTAATCGAAATCGAATACATTACTACTCGTGAATTTGTTTAATAAATGTTTCGGATGTTTATAGTTAACATAAATACTTGGAATTTATATTTAGATTTATCGTGTTCAAAAAAAGTAATGATAACGACCGCAACTTTTTGTTCTTGGATCAGTACAACGTACTATAGGATCCGGGAATGAATTGCAGGCGGGGGAGGTTCGCCTGTCATGACTGATTCCCAATTAATTCGTGAAATTAAGGATGGCAATGTCGAGCTGTACTCCGAACTGATGGGTCGGTATCAGCGTAAGATATTGGCATTTATCTTTCATATGTTAAAAAGTGCGAGACTTGAGCTTATGGCTGAGGACTTGTGTTCAGAGACGTTTTATAAGGCGTATCGAAGCCTACATTCCTTTCGTGAGATGGACGCTACATTTTCGACGTGGCTATATACAATTGCACGTAATACTGTGCTGAGTGAGCTGCGTAAACAAAAAGCGGCGAATGTATCACTTGATGAAGCGGGCTTTGAGCCTATTGCGGCATTGGATTCAGCACCAGAACATCGACTGCTAAAAAATGAACGAATGTCGATGGTGAGAGATGCAATTAACAGCTTGCCAGAGAAACAACGCTCGGCACTTATTCTTCGAGAATACGACCAGCTTGATTACCAAGAAATCGCTAATATTCTTGGGCAGTCGGTCAGTTCAGTCAAATCGCTGTTATTCCGGGCGAGAGCCAGTGTGAAGGCACAGCTGGAGCCTTATTTCGGACACATGCCGATGGAAGAGGAATTTGAGAGGATGAATACAAGATGAATTGTGAGAGTGCAGTGCTGAGATTCAGTGATTATGCGGAAATGTCCGATGATGATAACGAGAAGATGTTGCTTGAAGAACATCTGTTAGAGTGTGAGGACTGTGCACAGCAATTCGAATTTTGGCAGGAGAGCGAGTTACTGATCCGTCAATACTCTAATGAATCAGCTCATATTGGACCATCAGATCATGTTAATCGTACTGTAATGGAACGCATTTACATGGAGCAGTCATGGTATATGCCTATAGCAAGCAAAAGTTATCAATTTTCGAAATCATTTAGGCGGAATGTTGCGATACTAATTGCAGGATGCATGGCAATGTTTGCTTGTGCATTCTTTATCTTTTTATTTGAAAATAAAGAAGTGTCTTCTGAAGAAGAAATGAAACAATTAACGGGAATATTTGATGCTGTAAATGCTTCTGGAGATAGTCATGTATTGTCGGCTGGATATCATGCAGAAATACCTGTCGCAAGTATTAGCGATCCCTTTGTGTTGACAGTTGTCCCCTCTTTCCCTCAATATTATGTTGCATTGTCATTGCTCGGACTTGTAATGGCATTATTAATGTTGAATTGGTTGTCGAGGACACGCAACTGACAGAAGTATTTCTACTTACGGTTAGGAGAGAATTTGATTTGTTAATTGGTATCGTCAGACATGGACAGACAGATTGGAATGCAAAGGGTATTATTCAAGGACAGACGGATATTCCTTTAAATGAAGAGGGGATTAGTCAGGCTACCGCTTTAGCGGAGCGATTGAGTGAAGAGGACTCAATTTGGGATGCTGTTATCTCAAGTGACCTCATGCGCGCGCGTGATACAGCCGTAATAATAGCAGAAAAGTTAGGAATTCCACTATTAACGGCTGATACACGGTTCAGAGAACGCAGTTTTGGTCAGGTTGAAGGAACGACAGAAGCAGAGCGTGCCCAGCGATATGGATCTGATTGGCGCAAACAAGACGTGGGGATGGAAACAAACGAGTCGATTAGTGCTCGTGGTCTAGAAGCAATTGAAGAGTTAATGAAAAATGATGATGGACGCAATGTACTGATCGTATCGCACGGAAGTTTTATCGCACAGATGCTACAAACACTTTGTACTGATTTAGAGGATACTAAACTCGGTAATTTGTCTTATTCCATTTTGGAGAGACGCGATGATAGTTGGTTCCCTCTACTTCACAATTGCATGAGACATCTAGAGTAGCATCAAATGAATAACTTATCATTCATACATGTTCACAATAGTGCTAAAAGATACATGAATCATTATTTTTGACTAGCCACCAATAAGATAGTAAGCAATAACTCATCTGACAATTGTGTAGTAGTGTCTGAAGAGTTTGCTTCTATCTTATTTCTATTTTTAACTTGTTCCTCTGATTCTACTTGTTTAAGCGAAGTTCCCATCATTAACCCCTCCCTTTATCTCAAAATATGATCAACTTAGTAGTAAGACTGAATGAATCGAATTAATGTATGCCTTCAGTTTGGAATTGGTATAGTGGACTGTACATTTTCAATAGATTTGTACGAATGTCGAGTGTTTTTTGAATCATTCAAATTGAAATGTGAATTAAAAACACGAAATGTCCAATTAAAGTGTATGAAAATCAAAAAACGTCCAATAATGGTAATAAAACCTCGCTTTAGAAACTGGTAGTTGCCTTGGACTGCAGAAAGGGGAGTGCTATGAACTTATCGGATATGCTTAGTTATGCAGATATCGGACAGCTAAACAAAATTGCTGGTGTATACCGATGTGAGTGTAACGGTAATTCCAAAAACGAGTTGATCCAATCCATTTTGTCTCAAATCAGTCGTCACGATGTGTTTGATGAACAAATTAGCGGAATGAAACTTGAAGATTTACGGTTTCTAAACTCACTACTCTTTGAGTCTAGACAATCATATAGTCTTGAAGATTTAATTGCCCGAGTACAGCAAAGTAGATTCGGAGAAGAGAAGAAGGTACAAGTAGCTGTTGCAGAAATCAAAGTGAAAAAGAGTAAGAAAAAAGCACCTCTTCCACCAGCGCCACTTAGTCCGAGGGAAATTATCGCTAGGTTTAAACATCAAGGCTGGTTATTTAATGGGTTTACTGGTCCGAGCAGATATTTGTTTCAAGTTCCAAGCGACTTGAAAACTAGGTTCCGTGAAACGTTAAGAAGAAGGTTTGCTGAACAATTGCAATATACAGACGAACCACCGATATATCGTGATGAGCAAGGGTTAATAACAGACGATATAAAGCATTTTCTTCAATACGTTTACCAGAACGAGGTTCAACTTACTTCCGATGGTTCAATGTACAAACGGTTCCTCCAGCAAGTACTTGAGTTAATGGGAATTCAAGAAGAGCCCCCTGCAAAAGGTGCATGGCGATTTGGATATGGTCGTCATTTCAATCATTTCCCGGATCGGATCTCGCTTCTGTATGACTACTGTTTTAATGCAAAATATATTAGCGAGCAGGAAGATACGCTTTCAATTACTGATTTAGGAATAGGAATGCTACAGAAGCCTTTTGCTACTGAACTGGAATCACTATTTCGATATTGGCTAAAGCTTTATAAGATGCCTGTTACAAACTTGTTGTCACTCGTTCATTGGATTCATTCGCTCTCTGAAGAGTGGGTTACGGTAGAGTCCATCAAAAAAGTATTGAGTCCGTTTGTAAAACCATATTTTTACGACGATGTTGATTCTGTACTAGAAACAAGAATATTAAAGATGATGATGCATTTAGGGCTTATACGCGTCGGTGATCATCCGCTTTATGGGAAAGTCATACGAATGACGAAAGCGGGTAACATGATCATTAGCGGATGTGGACTACGTTTTGATGGGCATGGAGTCGTCCATCATTGACTTTAACGATACCGCTTGATAGAATCACTCCAATTATATCGTCAAGGAGATGATCCATCATGCTGGTGTCTTACAAGGGGATATTACCCAACATACATAATAGCTGTTATTTGGCTGAAGGTTCAAAATTGATCGGCAATGTATCGTTAGGGGAAAAAAGCACAGTTTGGTTTAATGCAGTGCTGCGTGGTGATCTTGCGCCGATACAAATCGGACATAGTTGTAATATTCAAGACGGTGTAGTAGGCCATGTTAATTCTAATCAACCACTCATTTTAGAAGATGGAGTCTCGGTCGGTCACAGCGCCATCATCCATGGATGCTCGATAGGCAGAGGCACATTAATTGGAATGGGGGCAATCGTACTTAACGGCGCAGACATTGGTGAATATGCTTTAATAGGAGCCGGTTCGATTGTTACAGAGAATAAGAAAATACCACCCTATACGCTTTCTCTCGGAACACCCGCCAAAGTCGTAAGAGAGTTGACAGAGGATGATTTGCAACGCATGAGAAGGACGATGGAGAGCTATGTGACGAAAGGAATCGAATATAGGATCTCTTAACGCCGGTGTGGAGGTGTATCCTATGGATAAGATGAAAGTAAACTATGAAGCAATGCTAGGACTGGTCGCAGAACTAGTACTTGATGAAGCAGTGCTAAAATTTCAGACAAATCAATTAAACAGTGCAATAGACAAAGCGTTGGCATCAGGTGATGAGGATACGTTCCACAGACTCGTCAAGCAATTGAATGAGTTGAAATAACAATAGGATAAGAAGCTTCCAAACTGGAATAGGACTTAATTGTCCAAGTCTAGCATTCGGAAGCTTTTTTTTGTAATATATAGGGATTGGAATGCGATTATATGTTGTACGGGAGAGGGTAAGATGAAATTTAGTGATATCTCAAAAGAAAAATGGGACGAGTTGCAACCGTATTTAGATACTTGTCTTCTTCCAGTCACTGGAATGAACGGACTTGAGACTCCGTATGAAGCGACACAATGTTTAGAGAATTTAAGAGATATTATGGATCTTGTAGAACTTCCATTTAAAGGACGTATCGTTACTTTTCCCGCATGTCATTACATGCCTGGGGAGTCTAGTTTTGAATCTGCAATTGAAGAATGGTGTAGCAATCTTAAACGAACGGGATTTAAATATGTTGTCTTAATAACTGCAAAAAATGGATTAACATTTGATTGTCAAAGTGCGGATTTAGTTGTTCAACCACAAGTGGATGGAGCCTTGCCTACACAGGAGGAAGTGTCGGACAAAATTAGGTCCCTCTGGAGCGGAAAAAATGTATGATATTGGTTGTATTGCCGTATAAATCGTCAACAAATGGGGGAAAACAAATGCCATAGCAGGTCAATTGTGACAAAATCCTAACAAATTGTTGAACGTTATTTCCATAATGACGCAAAAATCGGGCCATATTCTTGACGCTCCTAAGCACCTAGGCTATTATAAGTTATGTCCTAGTTCGTCATGTGTTTTTGCTGTGCGGCAAGACGCAAGATATGGTTGGCAAAGGGGGTTAGAACAGAAGATGAGTAATCATGAACAACACGAGACGGAGCATCGACCGGTTCAGCGCAAAGAAATGTCCCGGCGTCAATTTTTGTCATATACGCTTGGCGGAACAACTGCCTTCATGATGGGTGGCGCGGTATTGCCGATGGTACGTTTTGCAGTGGACCCGCTGTTAGTGAAAAAGGGCGAAGGCAATTTGGTTAAAGTTGTAGAAGAGAGCAAGATTACAGCTGAACCTCAAGAGTTCAAATTCAAAATTCATCAAGTTGATGGATGGTATGAAAGTGAGCCTGAGCTTGTAGCTTGGATCTCAAAAGGTGCAGACGGCAAAATTTTTGCACTCTCACCAGTTTGTAAGCACTTAGGTTGTACGATTTTCTGGAACACAAATGGAAAGAACGAATACGATTGTCCATGCCACGACGCACGTTATTCCGTCGATGGGAAAAACTTGGCAGTCGCAAATTCCCCACTAGACGAATACGAAGTAAAAGTTGACCAAGGATTTGTTTATCTGGGACCAGTCATGCCGAATACTAGAAGCTAAGGAGGGCGTATTGCAGATGTTTAAAAGCGTATACAACTGGATTGACGAACGTCTTGACATTACGCCGCTTTGGAGAGATGTGGCAGACCATGAAGTGCCGGAGCACGTTAACCCAGCACATCACTTTTCCGCATTTGTTTATTGTTTCGGTGGATTGACGTTTTTTATTACTGTCATTCAAATTTTGTCAGGTATGTTCCTGACGCTGTATTATGTGCCAGATATTATTAACGCTTATGCGAGCGTTGACTTCTTGCAACACCAAGTTGCATTTGGTCAAATCGTACGTGGCATGCACCATTTTGGTGCCAGTTTAGTAATTGTAATGATGTTCCTACATACTCTACGTGTATTTTTCACCGGTTCCTACAAAGCACCTCGTGAGATGAACTGGGTAGTCGGAATGTTGATTTTCTTCATTATGTTAGGCCTAGGATTCACAGGTTATTTGCTTCCTTGGGATAACAAAGCTTACTACGCAACTAAAGTAGGGGTTGAAATCGCAGCATCCGTTCCAGTTATTGGGTCTTACATCGCTGACTTCCTTTACGGGGGCGATATCGTAGGTGCGCAAACGTTGACTCGCTTCTTCGCGATTCACGTATTCTTCTTGCCAGGCGCATTGATCGCAATGTTGGCAGCGCATTTCTTGATGATTCGGAAACAAGGTATTTCAGGACCACTTTAAGCGAAGGGAGGGCTCTTAGATGGCTCATGGTCACAAATCGAACGAGAAAGTGGTTTATGTCGGCGATACTCGTGTCAAAAAAGGCTTGGGTGTTCAAATACCGCCAGACTATACATCATTTCCGGGAAAATCGGAAGCCTTTATTCCTAACTTTTTGCTTAAGGAATGGATGGTCGGCTGCGTAGTGCTTGTCGGCTTCCTAGTTTGGGTAATTGCAGAACCAGCACCGCTTGGTTATCCTGCTGACCCGACGAATGCGGCTTTTATTCCGATGCCAGACTGGTACTTCTTGTTCTTGTATCAATTTTTGAAATATCCATACGTTTCACAGGAGTACATCCTACTCGGAACGATAGGTATACCAAGTATTATGTTCGGCGGATTGCTACTAGCTCCTTTCCTTGATACAGGTAAAGAGCGTCGTTTCTACCGTCGTCCAATTGCTTCTTCTCTTATGTTCCTTTCGCTTGCAGCATGTGTATACTTGACAGTTGTATCATGGGATCATTACCAACATATGCTTGAGAAGAATGGACAAACTCCTGAGCATCACGTTCGTGAAGAAAAAGCTCGGGAAGCTCACGAAAAAGGTGAAGAACGTCCTAACCCACTTAAGAAAAAGCCAGTTGCAGCAATCATTGAGCCAAACGATCCAATCATGGAAACGGTTAAATCTCAATGTATGGGTTGCCATGCAACTGATTTGAGTGGAGGAGGCGGACCAGCACTACTAGGTGTTGGTAGCCGTTTGTCTAAAGAAGAAATTGTTACTACGATTACGAATGGTCGTGGTGACGGAGCTATGCCAGAGTATGGCAGCAAGCTTTCTACTGAAGAGATTGATCAATTAGCTACTTGGCTAACGAAACAAACGCAGTAGTCGTTTCTGTATACAATAATTAGATAAAAACCTGATCGTATTATACGGTCAGGTTTTTTTTGAAAGGAAGAGCTAATGAATCCTTCTTTTTTCTGGAGTCGCAGTTTCCTACTTAACCGTACATTTTTGTGGTTACTGTTTATCGTTAACTTTGCAGGCACGATCTACGGATATATGTGGTACGAAAGTCAACTTGTTTGGACAGTAGCTAATAAACCAGGATGGATGATACCTTTTGTTCCTGATTCTCCAACTTCGAGTTTATTTTTTTCGGCAGCGGTATTGTATCTATTGTTTCCTTTAAAAAAACCATCAAAGATTGCTGAAAATGCAAGAGTTATTATAGAAGCATTGGCAGTTGTTTGCTCAGTGAAATATGGTATTTGGGCAGTAGCCATGATCGTTATAGGTGCTGCACAGGGTGATGTACTGAATTGGACGCATTATATGCTCATCATTTCACATCTCGGTATGGCTTTTGAGGCGTTGCTGTACTTCCGATTCATGAAGGCTGGAACAGCTGCACTAACTGTTGCTCTAACTGTCCTGATCATTAATGACACAGTAGATTACACATTTGATGTGTATCCTGGACTGTCAAGTGAACTAGAAGACGATATTACTCCGATTAAGTGGTTTACCTATAATTTATCGCTTTTAAGCTTTGCTGCAGCTTTTATCGTTATGCGGTTCAGAAATAAAAAAGATGACATATCCAATAATGGTATATCAACAAACCTTCCTTCATAGATTGTCCTATGGGGGGATGTCCATGAAATCGCGAGTTATTATTCCTTTCGTCATCTGTCTTTTCATGACGTTTGGAACTGCTGGAGCTGTATGGGGCAGCGCGAGCCCTGAAGGAAGTTTAATCTATATGTTTTCCGATAGTCCATATCAGGAGCTGTACCGTTTAGATGAAACGGCTACAGCATTATATAATGCTGCTTATCAAAATAATCGACAAGTGGCTTTTGCCGAGTTGCAAAAATTGCAGAAGTATTTGGATAACGATATGCTTAAAATCTATGGAGAGTCAGGTGGATGGTTGGCATTGACTAATGATGCGAATACCATTGAAACTGCGCTTTCTAATGGTGTAAAGAATTCTCAATGGATAGAAAATGCTGTACGTATTCGATTAGGAACAGACGCACTTATAAATGGGAAACGTGGTTTGTGGTTGCAATATGAGAGCTTGTTAGTCGAAGACATGGCATCTGTTCACCAAGCATGGAAAAGAGGGTCGAGCAACAATATTATTGCTGCCAAGGCGGTGATGAAAAGTGTGTCTTTACATGCCGATAGGATCGAACCTGCTGCCTTGCTTGCAGGAGATTCAATTAGAATGAATGAACTAGAAGAAAGAATTGGATACATAAATCGTTTATTAGAAGCACGGAAGTCGTCAAAATATGATAGTGAAGCCGATAAAAAGATTGAACAATCTATTGAAGGAATTGACATTGCGATCAATGGAATATTCCAATCTTATGAAGAGGCTTCAGCAAATCCAGTAATTGCGATACCATACAGACCTAGTCCATTAAAATGGATATTTTTTATTGGAGCAATTATTTCCGCTGTTCTAACTTGGACAGGCTGGAGGAAGTATAAACAACACCCATATGGTGTAAAATCGCTAAAATAATACTTACTTCTTGAAAGTGAAAAATATTGATTTTGAAGAGCTCCTTGCGGTAACATAGTTGTAAGGTTAATGATAGAAAGGGAGCTTATTGAATGTCAGATAAATCATTGTCAGATATACAACGCGAAGTTGACGACTACATATCGCAGTTTAAAGAAGGTTACTTCAGTCCACTGGCGCTTATGGCTAGAATGACTGAAGAAGTTGGTGAACTAGCTCGTGAAGTTAATCATTATTACGGCGAAAAACCAAAAAAATCCGATGAGGCAGAAAACACTGTTGAGATGGAGCTTGGCGATATTTTGTTTATATTATCTTGCTTTGCAAATTCTCTTCAAATTGATTTAACTGAGGCCCATAATAAAGTAATGCATAAGTTTAATACGCGTGATGCAAATCGGTGGACGAAGAAAAACGAAGAACTGTAAGCAAGCTCCCTACATATGCTGTACCATGAACCCCTGTACAAGGAGGATGGGCACATATGGATGGGGAAAGTTGTATTAGAAAAGCATATGAACTTATTTTTCATAGCGATTTTGAAGGTGCGATTATTTGGTTTGAAAAAGCAATTGAACTGGAACCAGAAAATGCAAGCTATTATCATAAATGTGCTGTCTCATGCGCGAGAAGCGGTAAATGGTCTAAAGCTAAAATATATAGCGATGTTGCAGAGAAGTTGGAACCAGACAACGAAGAATTTCGATTTCACTCAGGTGTTATACAAGCAAAGTTAATTGTTGCAGAAGTCAATGGCTTGCTAAACGATACGCCGCCTAATTTATCACTTGCAGCTGAACGTTTGCGGTTTGCGGTTATGCTAGATCCATTATGTTTTGACGCATTTTATACGCTTGCTCTCGTATGTTCTACTGATGGTCTGCTTGATGAGGCAATCGAACATGCGCGCGAAGCGTTAAGACTTGATCCACAGCATTCGACTGCCCGCAGATTATTTGCGGATATTAGTCGAAAGCGGAGAATGGAACGTATTCGAACAACGACAAGAAGAAAATAAGGATAAGGTGATAATCATGTCGACACAACCTATTAGAGTAGCAATAACAGGCGCAGGCGGAAGAATGGGAAGAGAAGTTGTGAAGATGGTGCTAGAGGATGAATCGCTGCAACTTGTTGCTGCAGTTAATCCTTCGTCCGGTCCAGTAGACGCTGGAATTTTTGCTGGTAAATCGAATACGGGTGTCATTGTTAGTTCTACGCTTGAAGAAGCGCTAAACGGAACTAAAGCTGATGTACTCGTTGATTTTACTGTCCCTCAAGCTGCGTACAGCAACACAAGAACCTCTATTGAATATGGTGTTCGTCCGATTATTGGGACAACGGGGTTTACACCTGAGCAGATCGAAGAACTGGACGAGCTTTGTAAAGAAAAAGGAATCGGTGGTTTAATTGCTCCAAACTTTTCGATTGGTGCAAT
Organism: Paenibacillus sp. GSMTC-2017; assembly: GCF_016019935.1. Classification (GTDB taxonomy): domain Bacteria; phylum Bacillota; class Bacilli; order Paenibacillales; family Paenibacillaceae; genus Pristimantibacillus. The sequence goes on along the minus strand of NZ_JAECMT010000002.1, from coordinate 360,727 downwards.
ACTAATGATGAAGTTTGCTGCAGAAGCATCCAAATATATGCCTAATGTAGAGATTATAGAATATCATGGAGATCAAAAGCTTGACGCACCATCGGGTACTTCAATTAAAACAGCTGAGCTTATTTCACAAGCACGTCAAGAGCTAAGACAAGGTAATCCGAAAGAAGAAGAAATTATTGAAGGTGCAAGAGGCGGATATTATAATGGTTTCCGTATACATAGCGTAAGACTTCCAGGTGTTTTTGCACAGCAGGAGGTAGTATTTGGTGGTTACGGGCAAACTTTAAAGATACGTCATGATTCTTATGATCGAGCTGGATACATGCCGGGCGTCAATGTAGCTGTTAAGAAGGTAATGACGTATACTGGATTAGTATATGGCTTTGAACATATCATGGATTAGCACAGGCTTCCTAATCAGACAGCAGAAGAGGGGAACGACATGTTGAACATTGCATTTATCGCACATGACCGTAAAAAAGATGAGTTAGTTAATTTTGTTATAGCTTACGAACATGTATTTATACCTCATACTTTATTTTCTACAGGTACGACTGGGACAAGAATAATGGAGCAGACAAGCCTATCCATACATCGGTTTATGTCAGGTCCACTTGGTGGAGACCAACAAATTGGCGCGTTAGTAGCGGAAAATGTGATGGATCTAATCATTTTCATGCGAGATCCTTTAATGGCACAACCGCATGAACCAGATATTATTGCATTGTTACGTCTCTGTGATGTACAAGGCATACCTGTAGCAACAAATATTGCAACAGCTGAGGTACTTGTGAAAGCAGTTGAACGCGGGGATTTTGCATGGAGAGAGCTTGTCCATAAATATAAGCCAGGAGCGTTGGAATAATGGAACCACTAGATATTCTTGTGTTCGGTGCCCATGCGGATGACGCAGAAATCGGTATGGGCGGCACGATCGCTAAACATGTAAAAGAAGGCTATCGAGTAGGAGTTTGTGATTTAACGTTTGCAGAGATGTCTTCTAATGGCACCGTGGAGCTAAGGCAGCAAGAAGCTGCTCATGCGTCCACGGTGCTTGGTCTTTCCTCCAGATCTAATTTGGGGCTACCTGATCGTGGATTAGTCCACAGTCGAGAGACGATTGAAGTAATCGTAGAAGAAATACGTCGGTTACGTCCTCGAATCGTATTCGCTCCCTATTGGGTCGATCGGCACCCGGACCATGTCCAGACGAGTAAATTGATTGAAGAAGCTGTATTTAACGCAAAGCTACGTAATTATATGCCTAATATTCCCGTTGTGAATGTAGAACAATTGATCTACTATTACATAAATGATGTAGAGGCGGTTAATTTAACTGTAGATATTAGTGAGGTGTATGCGACTAAACAAGAAGCACTTAGAGCATATCGTTCGCAATTTGATCCCTTTGCAACTAACAATTCTGTTGCAACTCCACTAACAAACGGATATTTGGAGCGAGTAGAATCAAGAGATTCTTTGTTAGGTGGCAGTAGAGGTTGTGCATATGCAGAAGGTTTTGCAATAAAACGTCCATATAACGTTTCATTATTTTAACAAATAGTACAAGCTCCATAGAATATACTAGAGTGATACCACTTGAGTGGGAGGTGCAGCCAGAGTGACAAAAAAACTAAAAATAGGTATCACTTGTTATCCGACATTAGGAGGATCAGGTGTAGTCGCTACTGAGCTAGGTAAATTGCTTGCTGAACGTGGGCACGAAATTCATTTTATAACTCATAGCATTCCGTTCCGACTAGGGAAATTTCATAAAAACATATTTTTCCATGAGGTAGAAGTTAACGATTATTACGTATTCCGTTATCCACCTTATGATTTGTCGTTAGCAAGTAAGATGGCTCAAGTTGCTAAGATGCAAAAGCTAGATTTGCTACATGTGCATTACGCAGTTCCGCATGCTGTTTGTGCATACTTAGCTAAAGAAATGATCGGTGATGGACTTAAAACAGTGACAACGTTGCATGGTACTGATATTACGGTGCTCGCGCAAGATGAATCGTTAAAAGATCTCATTCGTCTAGCCATACACAAAAGTGATGCTGTTACGGCTGTTTCCAAAGATTTAATTCAAGAAACAAGACATTTATTAGATATTATGACACCTATTGATCTGACTTATAATTTCGTTGATAAACGTGTTTATTATCCGAGGGAAGTTAAGTCGCTTCGAGCTGACTTTGCTGAGCCGGATGAAAAGATATTGATGCATATTTCCAACTTCAGACCAGTCAAGCGTGTATGTGACGTTATTGACATTTTCGAACGAGTTTCCAAGCAAGTACGCGCTAAGTTGTTATTAGTTGGAGAAGGACCTGAACTTTCGAAAATGCAATATCGAATCAAAAGTTTAGGGTTAGAAGATCGTGTACATTTCCTTGGTAAACAGGAAGATGTGGCTCAAGTGATTTCATTAGCAGATATATTACTTCTTCCTTCGGAAAAAGAAAGTTTTGGACTTGTTGCCTTAGAAGCAATGGCTTGTGGAGTTCCGACTATTGGATCTAATGCCGGCGGTATTCCAGAACTCGTCACACACGGGGAAACAGGCTATTTATCGGCAATTGGTGATGTTGAAGAGATGTCAGCAAATGCGATTAAATTACTGACTAATGAGGCGCTTCATGAGTCGTTCAGACAAGCTTGTCTTCATCGAGCAAGAAATACATTCTGTAATGATTTAATTACAGTTCAATATGAGAAGATTTATTACCGAGTTCTTGGTATTGAAGCTGACATTCCAGAGTTGGTATGTGAATAACTGATGATCAGAACTACAACTACTAGACTGATCTAACACGGAGGTTGCATCATTGAAGTTTCAACTGACAGCAACAATGACGGCAGCATTGCCCGTAATAAAACAACTTGAGGAGCATGGCTATGAGGCGGTGTTTGTAGGTGGAGCCGTCAGAGACATGCTCTTAGGTTTGCCAATTAATGATATTGATATTGCATCGTCTGCTCTCCCAGAGCAGACGATGCAAATTTTCCCACATACAATTCCAACAGGATTACAACATGGGACGGTTACCGTGATCGATAAAGGTATACCATACGAAATTACGACATACCGAGAAGAATCGCAATATGAAGCACATCGTAAGCCGAAACAAGTTTCATTTATAAGCGATCTGGATAACGATCTGCTGAGGCGCGATTTTACGATGAATGCGATGGCTATTCGAGCAAATGGTGAGCTTCATGATCCTTATGGAGGACACGAAGATATGATGTCTTCAATTGTTAGATGTGTAGGTTATGCGGATTTGCGTTTTCTAGAGGATGCACTGCGTATGCTTCGTGCGGTTCGATTTATGGGGGCATATCATTATAAACCTGCACTTTCTACTTGGAGATCACTTAAGCGGCATCGTAGTTTGCTTGTACATATCGCTATGGAGAGAGTTCATGCAGAGCTCGACAAAATGATCAAGAGTGAGAAGCCGCATCGTGCACTAGGATGGCTAGCTGCCAGTGGTTTATTATTATTTTGTAAGGAATCACTTGTATTACCCTATGAGTTGCAACAATCAATGATGGACGTTCAGAAAAATACGTTTAACAATGAAGCATTATACTTTTTACAAGAAATTGAACAATTGGATCTTCGTTGGGCATCTCTTTTTGTTTTTTTTAACTGGGAGGAAAAAGATGCTTTAGCAACAATGGCAGCACTTCGTTTGTCAGGTGATCGCACGAAAACGATCCATACGATAATGAAAATACATACTATTGTACGAACAAATATAAATGAACAGAACATGCTTATGAAGAGATGGAGAGAAGTCGTTTTAACATATAGTGAAAGTATGGCATCGAAATGGCTTCTAATTGCACATGCAATGAAACATGGAACTGTAAGTATATCGGAAAACGTCCTTGATTTGCTGAAAACAGAAATGGAAAAAATGCCAGTTAAAAGTATGAAACAGTTAAAAATAAATGGCTCTCATTTACAGAGACAACTGGGCCGTGAAGGTGGACCGTGGTTAAGCATGATGTTAAAGCGATTGCTTGAGTCTGCAGCAGCAGGTGAAGTGTGTAATGAAACGGACAAGCTCGCTGCGTTAGCCAAACTATGGAATGAAGAGGGAAATTAGAATGAATTCTGAAACGTTGTTAGAAGTGTTTCGTCAAAATCGGGATCAATATGTATCAGGTGCTTTAATGAGCCAAAAGTTGAATGTGAGCAGGACAGCGATATGGAAACATATTAAAAAGCTCGAGGCTGCTGGTTATGAGTTTGAAGCGTCAACTAAACTTGGTTATCGTCTGTTAGTTGAACCTGATCCAATTATAGGCGAACAATTGCGTGATAGGTTAACGACTGTTAGGTTCGGAAAGCAGCTTGTTTGTTTTGAGGAAGTAAAATCTACACAAGATTTAGCACGAACATTAGCTGAAGAAGGGGCCCCAGAAGGAACTCTTGTTATCGCAGAGAAGCAAACAGGTGGTCGAGGCCGTATGGGCAGAGGTTGGGTTTCTCCTCAAGGTAAAGGCATTTGGATGAGTATGATTATGCGCCCTGAGGTACCTATACATTGTGCACCCCAGCTTACATTGCTTACGGCCGTTGCGCTTTGTAGAAGTTTAAAGCGAATAACTTCGTTACCAATCGGAATTAAGTGGCCGAACGATTTGCTCGTAAATGGAAAAAAAATTAGCGGCATTTTGTTAGAATCAGCTGCTGAAGACGAAAGATTAAAATATATTATTGCTGGAATCGGTATTAGTGTTAATTTAACGGAATCTGATTACCCTGAAGAATTGCTAAGTAAAGCAACTTCACTACGCATAGCTGGGGGACATTCTTTTGACAGAACCGTTATTATAAACGAGTTTTTGAAGGAATGGGAGCAACTTTATGATCTATTCCAGCAAGAGGGTTTTAGTTCTATTTTGTCACTGTGGGAATCATTGTCGGTATCAATTGGTAAAACGGTAATGCTCAATACTCCGCAAGGCGAGCTGATAGGTGTACCGGTAGGACTTGAAGAAAGTGGAGCAATAAGAGTTAGGCGAGAAGATGGATCGGAAGTTGCCATTTTTTCTGCTGAAATGGGTGAGCCGATAGATCGTAGATGATCCGTATATTACGATCATTTACGAAGTCGACATTTTTTGGTACACTACAATTATCAGGCGGTATTCGAATGAAGCTGCACTGATAATTGCAGAAGGTTTTGTGTCAAAGTTTAGTTTTGCATATTCTGCTCTGAGCCGTAGGGACCGAGACAGAAGGAAGCACAACAAGCAATCGTTTCCTTTTTTGTTCTGGGACCTTTTTAGCAACGGCTAAAAGGTTTTTTTGTGTTTAAAATAGTCTAAAAGGGGTTGGAGCAAATGAGGAAACGACTGACGATCTCAAGCCTGCAGAAGATGAAGCAGGAGCGCAATGCGATTTCCGTGCTGACGGCATATGATTTTCCGTCCGCTAAGCTTGCAGAAGAAGCTGGTATTGATGTCATTTTGGTTGGAGATTCACTTGGGAATGTTGTACTCGGGTATGAAACGACTATTCCTGTAACGATCGACGATATGATTTATCATTCAAGGGTAGTAGCGAGGGCTGCTACAAACACATTTATAGTAACGGATATGCCGTTTATGACATATGGAGCAAGTCGTGAAGCCACACTTCTAAACGCTGCGAAAATTATGCAGCAAGGCGGCGCTCAAGCAGTGAAGCTGGAAGGCGGAGCAGAAATTGCAGACGATGTTGAAGCGTTAGTGAAGGCAGGTATTCCGGTAATGGGCCACATTGGTGTAACACCACAATCTGTTCATCAGCTAGGCGGCTACAAAGTACAAGGCAAGTCGGAAATTGATGCTGAGCGATTGATGCAAGATGCACTAGCATTAGAGAAAGCTGGAGCATTCGCTATCGTTATTGAGCTTGTAACTGAATCGCTCGGTACTGCAATTAGTGAAGCGCTTACGATACCAACAATCGGAATTGGAGCGGGTAGAAGTTGTGATGGTCAAGTGCTTGTTTACCACGATTTGTTACAATATTCTTCACCTTATTTCGAGAAGAGATTTGTAAAATCATACGCTGATATCGGTACAACAATACGTAATGCCATTGAATCTTACGTAAGTGAAGTCAAAGAAGGTGTATTTCCTGCTGAAGAGAATGTATTTCAGCCTCAAACAGCTTCTCCTACGAGTTTATATGGCGGTGGAGCTAAAAACTCACCTGAAGGGATAGATAAGGCTAGCGTAGCTTCAGTGACGCCGAAAGGAGTTCCAACAGCATGATCGTCTGTCGTACGAAAGAGGAACTCAAATCGAATTTGAATCAGTTACGAGCGAATGAAAAGTCAGTAGGTTTTGTACCAACGATGGGTTATTTACACGAAGGACATGGAAGCCTACTTCGCTTGGCACATGAAGCAAACGATATATCTGTTCTTAGTATTTATGTCAATCCAATGCAATTTGGTCCGAATGAAGATCTTGATCGCTATCCAAGAGATGAAGAACGAGATCTTAAACTTGCTGAGGAATGCGGAACCGATATCGTTTTTATTCCATCAAATGAAGAAATGTATCCAAAAAAACCGTTAACGACTGTAGTCGTTAACGGTTTGACAAGTCAACTGTGTGGCGCAACTAGACCAGGTCACTTTGACGGTGTGGGGCTTGTCGTAAGCAAATTGTTCCACCTTGTTAAACCAGATCGTGCTTACTTTGGCATGAAGGATGCACAACAGGTTGCCGTTATCGAGCAAATTGTTGATGACTTGAACTTCGATATCGAAATCGTGCCATGCCAAATCGTTAGAGAACCAGACGGTTTAGCATTAAGTTCTAGAAATGTCTATTTGAATGCTGAACAGCGTGCTGGGGCAGTTGTATTGTCTCAGTCATTGCATCTGGCCGAAGAGTGGATTAAGGAAACAGGAGTTACTGCTGGAAGTTTAATCGAGCGTGTGAAATCACATATTGGGATTGCAAAGGAAGCAAACATTGAATATGTGGAGCTACTTCATTACCCAACACTTGAGCCTATCGAAGTGAATAAGTATGTAGGTTCGATCACTTCACGAATAATTTTAGCTTTAGCTGTTAAGTTTGGAACAACACGATTAATTGATAATAGCTTGTTAAATACAAGCGGAGGTGCTAACAATGTTTAGAACAATGATGAAGTCAAAGCTCCATCGTGCAACAGTAACGGAAGCAAACTTAAACTATGTTGGAAGTATAACGATAGATGAAGATTTAATGGATGCAGCTGATTTGCTTGAAAATGAAAAGGTGCAAATTGTAAACAACAACAACGGAGCTCGTCTTGAAACATATGTCATTACTGGTGAAAGAGGATCAGGGGTCATTTGTTTGAATGGTGCTGCTGCTAGATTAGTACAGCCTGGCGATCAAGTCATTATTATTTCTTATTCCATGTTAACAAATGAAGAAGCGAAAACTCATAAGCCAATCATCACAATACTGGATAACAATAACAAACCTGTTAAACTTTTAACTGAAGAACTTCACGCAACAATCATGTAACTATCCCAATAATAATTAACGCTTCATCCCTGTCTTATGTAACGATTCCCATGCTGAATGAAAAGACGTCAGTAAACAAAAAATGACCGTATCACTCCTTATTCAAATGCGAAGGCGGGATGCGGAATGTTTCAGCATATGTTCACTTCGATGAACGAGATGCTCGATGGGATTGTGGAGTTATATCCGGAAGCAACCGATCAGGAGCGACTGATGTATAATGAGCAGGTATGTGAGCTGAAAAAGTTAAATGACGCCTTTATTGAGAGCTGGCTACAGTTTGAAGAGAAGGTTTCTGACTTTCAAGAGTTGTTTGGGGAACAGATTCATGAGTCTAAGGACTTGGGGGAAGTTATTCTTCAGTTGTCTCCACCAGAACAATCCAAAACGTTACAATCGAGTAGCAAAGCAATTTCTTGTAACGAAGGGGATATTATTATCCCTGACGATGTTGCAGACAAAATAAAGACGGGACAAGGGTACTACAATTTATTTATGTTTTCTCGTGCTGCGAGCATTTTTAATGAAGCCATCACTGTTGCTCCAGAATGTAATTTAGCCCGCTTGTTTCTAGGCATGAGTCAGATGCATATGCAAAATTGGAATGAAGCTCAGCGACATTTCCAACTTCTAATTGTACTTTCGGACTTTCCGAAGTGGCTTGCTTTAGGCTATAATGCCCTTGGGTGCATTCAAGCTGTACACATGAATATGGCACAAGCTGAAAAGTTGTTTAGTAAAGCTTATGAAACGTATCCCACCTTTACGGACTCATTAAATAATTTAAAAAGTTGTCAAGAAACTCCAGGGCAATTATCATTATATTTTGGTAGCACGGAGCTGTGCTGTTTGTGAGAGGGACGGGAATGGAATGAACTATGCTGTTTTGGATTTAGAAACGACTGGACATAGCACTGAAGACGATATTTTGCAGGTTGGAGTTGTCATTGTCTCTGATCAGCTTGAGATTATTAGTACTTTCAGTGCATTTGTTAAGCCGACTATTCCAATTCCGCCTTTTATTACGCAATTGACGGGCATTGATGAATCGATGGTAAAGGATGCGCCGGAGCTTAATGATGTTTTGCTTCAGCTCATTCCTTTACTGGATGATGCTGTTCTTGTAGCGCATAATGTAGGATTTGATGCTGGTTTTCTAAACCAAGCGCTTGATCGCTGCGGCTATATGCCTTTCACAGGTCGTAGGCTTGACACTGTTGAGCTTCTTCGGATATTGTATCCATCAATTACGACCTATCAACTCGGAGCTGTAGCGGAGCAGTTTGGCATTGCTAATCACCAGCACCATCGTGCTGACAGTGACGCGATGGCGACCGCACAAATCTTCATTGACTTAGTCAATAAACTTCGCTCCATGCCGCTGCTAACTGTGCAGCGGCTGTCTGCGTTAATTGACGAAAGCAAGGATCTACATTGGTTTTTGAAGCATACAGAGAAACACGTCGAACAAGAAACGGTATTCGATTCCAATGAATATGACTATCATCGGCAATTTGCGCTTAAAGCGCGGGAGTGGTCGGAAGAAAAACATCCTCGAGGAGAAGTGGCTAATCAGTCGGAGAACCCACTTGCGGAGATGAGCTTTGAGCAATATTTAGCAGAAATTAAAGAACGGTTCCAATCGAGATTTGAAAATTACGAAGAGCGTGAAGCGCAAACAACAATGTTTAATGAAGTTTACGACGCTCTCAGCACGAATAAACATTTACTTATCGAAGCAGGGACTGGAACGGGGAAATCGCTTGGTTATTTGATTCCTGCACTATATTACAGCATTAAAAATAATAGTAAAATTGTAGTGAGCACACACACAATTAACCTGCAAGAACAGCTCAGACAACGAGATCTTCCGTTGTTAGGTGATGTTTTGCCATTCCCTTTTAAAGCATCTATTTTTAAAGGTCGCGGTAATTACCTTTGTTTAAGGAAGTTTGAAGGGAAATTAAATGTGGGTGATCTGGTAGCTCCGATTGAAGATTCTATTACAGCTGCTCAAATGGTCGTTTGGTTAAGTGAGACGGAAACAGGTGATCAAGAAGAACTTAACTTCGGGAGCAGAGGTGCTGATTTCTGGGGCACTGTGTCTAGTGATGCCGACTCTTGCCTTAATCGGGCGTGTCCGTGGTTTAAACGTTGTTATTACCATCGAGCTAAACATGAAGCCAATCTGGCTGATGTATGTATTACGAATCATTCCATGTTATTTACAGATGTTCAAGCGGACCATCGATTATTGCCTGCTTACAGTAATCTTATTATTGATGAGGCACATCATGTTGAAGAAGTGGCAGGAAAACATCTAGGGATGCAAGTGCATTATTTCACGTTGGTTCAAGCTATTATTAGACTTTATAAAGATAATCGTTCAGGTTTACTTCCGTCGCTTAAATTTAAGCTTGAGCAAGAAGATGATGACCATCAACAATCATGGTTAGAAACGATTGAAACGATCATTCCTATTTTTCAAGAAATTAAAGAACATTGGGATAAGCTATTCGAGCTGTTATACAACTTCGCTGCAAACGGATCAGATAGTATGACTGACAATGGTTCTTTGGTAAAACGATTAACTTCAACCGCCGTCCCAGAAGGATGGGAGGAAGTTGTCGCTGTCGAAGGGAATATACATGTAGAGCTTTCTAGAGTTATCAAAACGTCAGAGAAGTTATTGACTGATATTAAAGATCGTATAGATGATATATCCGTACAAGCATCGCTTACTGATTTAAATGGTGCCCTACGCGACTTATCGAGAGTAAAAGATGAACTCCGTCATATAACGAAGCTGGATAGCCCTCAGTTCGTTTATTGGATAGAAGCAAGCACAGCTTATCGTCACAGATCTGTACAGCTTTATGCAGCGCCTGTGGACGTAAGTGAGCAGCTTCAAAAGTACTTCTTTGATGTGAAAGACAGTATCGTTCTTACATCAGCAACACTTACCGTACAGAAGTCGTTCCAATATGCACAGGAACAACTTGGCCTCACTGGATATGAAGAACAAGGAAGACTTCGTACCGTTTTACTTTCATCACCTTTTAATTATCGAGAACAAGCACTTGTCGTTATACCTCGTGACTTTCCTATATTAAAAGGAGCTTATGTGGATGACGCCTATTTACAGAAATTAGTTGGTTCAATAGCGGATACGGCGAATCAGACGAAAGGTCGTATGCTTGTATTATTTACATCGTATAAGTTGTTAAAACAAGTATATGATCCGCTCAAGAATAAGCTCGATGAAGTTGGAATTGGTTTGTTAGGGCAAGGGATAGATAGCAGTAATCGGACGAAGCTTACAAGACGATTTCTACAGCAACCTCAATCGGTGTTACTTGGAACAAGCAGCTTCTGGGAAGGTGTCGATATTCCCGGCGAAGGCTTAATCTGTCTTGCTATCGTTCGTCTGCCATTCCAGCCGCCTAATCATCCGCTTGTTGAGGCGAAGTCAGAGATGTTGAAGAGACAAGGGCAAAATCCTTTTATGAAGCTTTCCATTCCACAAGCTGTCATTCGATTTAAACAAGGTTTTGGCCGGTTAGTTAGAACATCGCAAGATAAGGGTATCGTCATTATTTATGATACAAGAGTCATTGATACGTATTATGGAAAACACTTTTTGTATTCATTGCCTGGACCTAAGATCGAATCGATGCATACGGATCAAATGGTACCAAGAATGCGTGAGTGGTTGGCTGATACCGGAAAACATTCTGATGAAGTAATGTCGAGCATGAAGGAGGAGTAGGTTGCGATGAAACATGCAAAAATATCGGAAGCTGTCGTAAGGCGCCTTCCGATCTATCTTCAAGTGCTAAATGAGCTCTATAGTCGCGAGATACAAACGGTTTCTTCTCAAGAACTTGGTGTTAAACTTGACTTAAATCCAGCCCAGATTAGAAAAGATTTAGCTTACTTTGGCGAGTTTGGTCGTAAAGGCATAGGGTATGACGTTATGTATCTTATCGAAAAGATTAGACAAATCTTAAAAGTAAATCAAACGATTAAAGTTGCACTCGTCGGCGCAGGTAATTTAGGGCATGCACTATGCAATTACAATAAATATTCTAAAGATAACATGCAAATAACAGCAGTATTTGATATACATCCAGAGAAAATTGGTACGAATGTAAACAATCTTGTTGTGTTGCCAATGAGTGAATTGGCAAAAACAGTGGAAGAGCAGAACATTAGAATCGGCATTATTACTGTACCTGCATTCGAAGCTCAAAATGTTGCTAACCAATTCGTATCTGCTGGAATTGAAGGCATACTTAATTTTGCACCTGCTATATTGCGCGTACCGGAAGAAGTTCGGATTCATAATGCTGATTTTACAAAAGAATTGCTTAGTTTAGCTTACTATTTGAACCATGAAGGAGACGGAAACGATGACGCAATTGTGGATTGAAAATGGTTTGTTCGTAACGATGGATGACTCTAATGCTAAGCTTAATGGACATATGGTCATTACTGATGATCGGATTACATATATCGGAGCAGAGCCACCAGTAGGCTTGTTACCTGATGTGCAGAAGATCGATGGAAGTAAGCTTGCATTTATGCCTGGTCTCATCAATACACACGGACATGCTGCGATGACACTGCTTCGAGGTTTTTCTGATGATCAAACGCTTCAGGTTTGGCTTCAAGAGAAAATGTGGCCGATGGAAGCTAAATATGTCGATGCAGATACGAAAGCAGGCAGTGCTCTAGCAATCGTAGAAATGTTGCGTAGTGGTACAACAACATTTGTTGATATGTATGACCGTATGGATCAAGTAGCAACAGTAACTGAGCAGGCAGGAATACGTGGTATTCTTACACGTGGTGTTATCGGACTTTGCTCTGAAGAAGAACAAAAGGCGAAACTAAACGATGCGATTACATTTGCGCGCGAATGGAACGGAAAAGCTAATGGAAGAATTTCTACGATGCTTTCACCACATGCTCCATATACATGTCCACCAGCATACATTGAGAAATTTGTACAAGCCGCTCATGACTTAAACTTACCACTACATACACATATGTCTGAGACGTTAGCAGAAGTGGAAATGAACGTTCGTGACTACGGAGTTAGACCAGTTGAACATTTGGATTCTTTAGGTTTCTTTAGTCGTCCGGCGTTAGTCGCACATGCTGTCCATCTTACTGATGATGAGATTGCTCTGCTTGCAGCACGCAATGTTTCAGTATCTCATAATCCAGTCAGCAATCTTAAGCTTGCAAGTGGAGTAGCAAGATTAAATGATCTCATTAAAGCAGGCGTTAAGGTGTCGCTTGGAACGGATAGTGTAGCTAGTAACAATAATCTTGATCTATTCGAGGAAATTCGTATTGCGGCTCTTCTTCATAAAGGAATTTCAGGTGACCCGACAGCAATTCCTGCTTGGGAAGCCTTAAAACTTGGAACAGTTTATGGAGCCTCTGCAATATGGCAGGAAGATCGTATTGGTACATTAAAGGTGGGCATGAAAGCAGACTTTATTGCCATTGATATAGATCAAGCTCATTTCTACCCGATGACGGACATTGTATCTCATCTTGTTTATTCAGGATCAGGACGAGATGTGAAACATGTGTGGGTGGACGGTCAACAAGTAGTACGTAATGGCGTTTGTACACTACTTGATGAGGAGAAAATTCGTTATGAAGCGCAAGCGAGCTTTGAACGACTATTGAATGGCTAATGCGCGTAACTGAGAAAAAGCGACCGCCGTTAATGACGCCAAAGCGATGGAAAGTAGTAATTGTGCTTGCAATTATTACGTTTGGCCTATGGTTCGGTTTTTATTTCCGTGAGATCCAGTCGCCAAGATGGTCTGAAGAAAAAGCAGCTCGTGACATAGCACTAGCTACAAACCTTATCAAAGAAGTTACCAGCATAAATAAACATGTCTGGGAGCAAACGACGTGGATAACAGAAGGGATTGATCAAAATGATCGGGCTCTTTATCTGTTCCATAAAGATAAAGAACTTCTTCATACGATCGATGCGAGTGTAACGTTATCAAAGGAATCAGTGAAATCTAATTTCAATAAGCTTAAACCTGAAGCGGAAGTCATTCGATTATCTCCTGCATTGTTTCTTAATAACCCTGCTTGGGAATTGTATTATAGCGAAACAGTGGATGGAACTAAGCGATATTATTACGATTTCTATACTTTCGATAAAGAGTTTAAATTACTAAATTCATATAAGCTTCCAACAAAAACGGGACCGTGATGGTCCCGTTTCCTGTTTTTACATCAATCAAATTGTTGAGATATATGATATACTTTCGTATAGCAAAGCTGATAGATAATAATCTACAAAAAAGCTACGGGAGGGATTCATTGATGAAAAAGCCTCGTTTATTTCCAATAGTCATTACAGCAGTCCTTTCTATTGGCTTATTATTTGGTGGATGGACTTTATATAAACAAGTTGCAGTTGCATCACCACTAACAGATGCATTAAAGGCTGTTCCAGGGGTTGTCGAAGCTAAGAAACCCACAATTACACAAGATAACGTTCAAATAGCTGTAGAGCTATCTGAAAATGCTAATATAAGAGACATTTACGAAGCGGCTACTAAAACAGGTAAAGACATTACACCTAGCAAAAAGATAGATCTACAAGTGCGTACATCGGAAGATGAAGTGCTAAATACAATTTGGCAGCAGTCAATGTTTGAAGTTGCAGAAGCGATGGAAACTAAAACGTACTCAAAAATTCCTGAAGCATTAAAGCTAGCTACTGAAAGTGTAAAAGGGGTATCATTTGAAACCGAGATGGACGATTCTAACGTTTATGTAACACTTCGGAATGATAAATCAGCTAAATATATTGTAATGCCTCGTACGCCTAACAAATTGGGAGCGTGGTCGAATGCGTAAGTATTGGCTTGAGCTAACCATTGGATTTGTGCCTGTATTACTCATCTTTTTGACTGTCATTGGCATTAATGTCATGCCTGTTTTATTTTTTGCCCTGTTTGGTACTCTTTTGTTCTTTACAGTAAAAGGAAAAGGTAAGCTTACAGCGTTTTCTAACGGTAAAAGCCGAAATGAAGTAAAAGATACTTCGTTTACTTTTGGGCAAATAGGTGGGCAAGAACGGGCGAAGCAAGAGTTAGTTGAAGCACTGGACTTTCTCGTTAAACGTGATCAAATTGAAAAGCTTGGTATTCGACCATTAAAAGGTATTTTGCTAGCTGGTCCTCCAGGGACGGGAAAAACGTTGCTTGCTAAAGCGGCAGCACAGTATACGGATTCCATTTATTTGGCTGCATCAGGCAGTGAATTTGTTGAAATGTATGTTGGCGTTGGTGCTGGTCGCATACGTGATTTATTTAAAGATGCTCGAACAAAAGCTAAAAAAGCGGGAAAAGAAAGTGCAGTTATCTTTATTGATGAGATCGAGGTTATCGGCGGGAAGCGGGATGGCGGTCAGCATCGAGAATATGATCAAACATTAAATCAATTGTTAACAGAGATGGATGGCATTCATTCTAATGAATTGCCACGTATTCTAATCATTGCCGCGACGAATCGTAAAGAAATGCTTGATAGTGCCTTATTGCGCCCTGGTCGCTTTGATCGACATATCGGAGTTGAGCTTCCTGATAAGAAGGGACGTCTTCATATATTGAACATCCACGCGGATAATAAGCCAATGGATGAGAATGTTAATATGGATCGTATTGCAGAGCAAACGTATAGCTTTTCTGGTGCTCAACTAGAGTCCGTCATGAATGAAGCAGCAATTTATGCAATGCGTGAAAGCAGTCCAGTCATTATGGAGTCACACTTATTAATGGCGATCGACAAAGTTTTGCTCGGTGAAAAAACAGATCGTGAAACGACAAAAGAAGAGCGTGAACGTGTCGCATTGCATGAGCTTGGTCATGCGATTATGGCTGAACATGTACGTCCGGGGAGTGTATCTCAAGTTGCTTTGTCCCCGAGAGGCGGAGCATTAGGGTATGTTAGACATCAACCTCAGCAGGATCAATATTTATATACAACTGCGTTCCTCCATAACCAGATTATGATAGCTTTAGGCGGAGCAGCAGCCGAAGAAATATTTTACGGAGAACGCAGTACAGGTTCTAGAGGTGACTTTGAACAAGCTGTTAATATCGTGAAGACATTAGTGGAGTCTGGTTTAACGTCTTTGGGCATTGTTGATGCGACGATGATGACACCTGAGAAGTGGGCGGAAATATCCGGCACAATTCTGGACGATCTTATGGGGAAAACGAAAGTTCTCCTTGAAGCGAGAAAAAATGTGTTTGAGGCATCGCTACAAACGTTATTAAAGGAAGAAACGATAGATGGAGTATCGTTTAGGTCAATGATTAAATTGCATGAAGCTGCGTAAAACGTTTACAATTTCAACAATATGAAGGCGGACAATGATCCGCCTTCTTTATTTGTTCAAAATTCGGTATAATACAGATTGAGATACTATCTAGAGGGAGCAGTTCAACAGATGATAAAAAAGGTTGGAGTAATCGGTTTAGGAACGATGGGACAAGGTATAGCAGAAATGCTTGCTGCAAAAGGATTGGATGTCGTAGTCATCGAGGTTTCGGATGAACGTCTTTCCTATGGGTTACAAATGATTGAGAGTAGTCTTGATAAGCAAATTGAGAAGTGGGCGTTAACTGGTGCAGAGAAGAAGCTAATTCTCTCTAAGATCAACACAGCACAAGGATATGAGGAGTTTGCAGATTGCGAGCTTGTTATAGAGACGATTACTGAGGATTTAGAAGCAAAAAGGGAAATTTTCCAGCGTTTGGACAGCATATGTGGTGAAAACACTATACTAGCAAGCAATACGTCAACATTAAGTTTGACTGAGTTAGCAAGCGTGACGACTAGACCTGCTCGTGTAATCGGGCTGCATTTCATATATCCGGTATCCAAGATTGATTTGGTTGAAATTGTTCGTGGATTAAAAACGTCAGATGAAACATTTGCTCAAACGAAACATTTTGTAGAGGAAATCATCCTTAAAAAGGGTGTCATGGTGTTTGAAACTCCTGGTTTCGTAACAACTCGATTAATTTGCTTGTTAATCAATGAGGCGCTTCATGTACTAGAGGAAGGTGTTGCATCAGCTGAAGATATCGATAATGCGATGCGCGTAGGTTATTCCTTCCACCATGGTCCATTCGAAATGGCTGACCGTTTCGGCTTGGATTCCGTGCTTGCAGCACTTGAGCGTATGTTCCGTGAATATGGAGAATTGAAATATCGTCCGTCGTTTGTACTTAAGAAAATGGTACGCGCGGGACACTTGGGAGCCAAATCAGGAGTAGGCTTCTTCCACTATGATAAGGATGGGGATCGGATCTAATGAAAGTTTTAGTAATTAATGCTGGAAGCTCATCGCTTAAGTACCAGTTGTACGATATGAGAGACGAAAGTGTGCTAGCAAGTGGACGTGTAGAAAGAATCGGTATGGATTCTTCAATCGTTACTCACGAACCAGCAAATAGGCCTGATGTTCGTGTCGTTAGCGAAATTTTAGAACATGTAACTGCTGTAAAACGTGTAATCGAAATGTTGACGCATTCCGAGCACGGCGTATTGGCTTCAATGAGCGAAATAGATGCAGTTGGACATCGCATCGTGCATGGCGGAGAAGTGTTTAAAGGATCAGTATTAGTGACGCAAGAAGTAAAACTAGAAATTCGTCGTCTATTCGATCTTGCGCCGCTACACAACCCTGCTCACATGATGGGTATTTCTGCGGTAGAAACGAATATGCCGAACATTCCTCAAGTTGTTGTGTTCGATACTGCGTTCCACCAATCGATGCCAAAAACGTCTTATTTGTATCCAATACCTAAAGTGCTTTACCGCAGACACAAAATTCGTCGTTATGGCTTCCATGGTACATCACATGCCTATGTAAGTGCTAAAGCTGCTCGTTTCTTAAAGAAACCGCTTGAAGAGTTAAAGATGATTACTTGTCATATTGGTAATGGTGCAAGCTGTACGGCAATTTTGGACGGGAAATCGTTTGACACAAGTATGGGAATGACTCCACTTGAAGGTTTGATGATGGGTACAAGAAGTGGAGATATTGATCCTGCAATCGTGCCATTCGTTATGAACAAGGAAGAACTTACGTTAAATGAAGTGAATTCCATGCTTAACAAACATAGCGGAATGCTTGCGATCTCTGGCATTAGCAGTGATATGCGTGAAGTAACTGAAGCGATGCTTGAAGGTGACAAAAACGCTACACTTGCTTTTGACATGTATATTTATCGTGTTAAAAAGTATATCGGTGCCTATGCGGCTGCGATGAACGGCATAGATACGTTGGTGTTTACAGCTGGAGTAGGAGAAAACTCTTCAGAACTTCGTAAAGCGGTATGCAACGGAATCACTTTCTTAGGCATTGAGATTGATGAAGAGCTTAATGCCATTCGCAGCAAAGAAGCTCGCGAAATTTCAACTCCTAACTCACGTGTTAAAGTGTTGGTAGTTCCAACTAATGAGGAATTGCTAATCGCTCGTGATACTTACGAAATCGTTAAAGGCTAACATACAATCGTATAGTCTTCTGATGGAGTCGTTCTAATTTTGAAGATGTTCGGTCCATACGATCCAGTGATAGAGGGAGAGTTAGTACATGAGCGACGAGATATGGAAAGCATATACCCATGGCATTGCTGCAGCTATCAATGAGGGCGGAATGTATATTCCTAGCTTGTTATTTCGAAGCTATAGTAGCCTTGGTATTTCTGAATCAGAAGCGATGTTGCTCCTTCAGATTATGCAGTATACCCATGTAGAGAGGAACGACTTCCCTACATTAGAGGAGCTAGCCCAGCGGATGGGCACGAATGTGCGCAACATCGGTACGATGCTTGGACGGTTAATGAAGGATGGTTTTCTAACAATCGATGATTATGTCGACAGCGAATCGGGTATGCAAGCGGAGCGTTACAACTGGAGCGGATGGCTGATGCAAGCTGCGGAATGGTCAGCGGCAGTGAAACGGGAAGCTAAAAAAGCAGAGCGTCAACCGGTTGTAAGGGAGTCAAAACCTGCCTCTGATATGTTCTCTGTTTTTGAACAGGAATTTGGAAGATTATTGTCTCCAATGGAATGTGAAACGATCAGCAGTTGGATTGATCAAGATCGATATACAGATGAAATTATTTTGTTTGCTTTAAAAGAAGCTGTGTTTGCAGGCAAGGTCAGCCTTAAATATATTGATCGGATATTGCTCGAATGGAGCCGTAACCGAGTAACGAATACAGAAGAAGCTAGAGCCCATTCCCAAAAGTTTTATGGGGGGAAAGCATAGTTCGTAGAAGGACGATATACGACTACTGTGTGCTTAAACTATAGCTTCTCTGCAAATAAGATAAATACTTCTTCGTTTAACTGTTCTGTAATTACGGAATAATGACGAAGTTGTAGCCATTTCATTAGCTCAGGTAATAGAGAAGGGGTTATCCCCTGATCCTCATTATCTGGGCTGTTTTTATTACACATAAACCCAGTAATTACAATTCTGCCTTTGGTGTGAAGAACACGATCCATTTCGGCTAAGGCCAGCAATTGGCCATTATGATCTAGATGCTGTAAGGCGAAGCTGCAAGCTATAAAGTGAAAAACTCTTCCATTAAGAGGGAGAGCTAATAAATTGCCTTGCCTCGTATCTGCATGGGGAAGTCGTTCACGTAAGATCGATAACATCTCTGCCGATTGTTCAATTAATGTCAGATGAACGTTTGGCGAGTCAAGCATGACTGACAGATTGCCACTGCCAGCGCCAAGTTCAAGACCTTCTTCTTCACTTCGAGGATCGATCCACTCAGCCGTTCGGATAAGTGCTTGTTCATATTGCTTTGGTTCGATGAAACGTGATAGGGCAACTAATGGAGCATTTTCACCATACTGCAAAGCAATTTCGTCATACTTCCACCTGTCACTCCATGATGTTCGTAGTTCACGTTGTTCTCTAAGTTGTTTAGCCGACTGTTCTGCTTGATCTAGCTTAGGTACACCACTGCGTCTCCAAACGTCCATCGTTTCGTCAAAAGCACGGAGAGCAGCAATCGTATCCGATAATTCTGCATAAAGAGCTGATCGAGCGAGATCAAGCTTTCGGATAAAGGTGCTAGCATTGTCGATGTTAGCAACGATTTCTTTAATATCGGTAAGCGACATACCTAATTCTCTTAATGAAACGATCCAACGGAGCGTTTCGATATCTTCTTGTCGATAAAAACGGTATCCATTTTCGATTTCTTTTATAGGTGCAATTAATCCTTTTTCCTCGTAGAAACGCAGTGTTCTAGGTGTAACACCAAGTGCCTTCGCAGCTTCATGAACTTTCATTGCTTTCACCTCGTTAGCTCATTATGAACGTTAACGTTACGTTAAGGTCAAGCTACATCTTTTCAAAAAAAACTGAAGCTGCGGAAGGCAACTTCAGTTTTAAGGTGTGTAGGTTAACGGTTTGTCTTGGAGGAAAATAGCAAAATTACATTTTACTATTTTTCAATAGCTCAAAGCGATAAACATATTCGAAAATAAACTCGAATGCTTCGAGATGACGCTTCGCCTCGAAGGCATTAGCGCCCCAAGCGTAGATACCATGCTTCCTAAGTATAATACCAGGAATTTGAGGGTTAAATGACTCGGTAACTTCCGGCACGATGGAAGGGATATGCGTGTAATTAGAAACGATCGGAATGTCGATATGTGCTTCTTCATCCCAAATATTAAACGCCTTGATAAGTTCTACGCCATCAACGGGTACTGATTTACGATCCCAAAAATATTCCGAAATAATATTATTGAAAACGGTATGCACATGAAAGATTGCTCCCGCTCCAGTAAGTTTATAAATTTCGCAATGGATCAACGTTTCGGCAGATGGTTTAAGTGAAGTAGCTTCACAAGCTTTCCCATCTTGATCAACGAACAAATAATCTTCTGGTGTATGTACCGTTTTGTCTTTGCCACTAGCTGTAATTGCGAAGTGGAACTCATCAGGCGTGTAATCACCAACTCGAATGGATAAATTACCGCTTGTACCTGGGAACCATCCACGAGAAGCGAATAGTTCCTTTACATGGCGTAATTCAGTTAAAGCACTTTGTTTTTGTTCTGTTTTAATTTGGTCAAAGCTCATTACGTTGTCTTCCTTTCAGCATTCATCGCATCAATTATATCAAAGAAGGTTTCATATTCTTTATGATCTATTCCAAGCTCTTTACATTTGGTAGTCAAATGAGAACGTGAGTATACGGCATCAGCAAGTTTAGCACCTTCAAAATCTGTTACGCTGTCCCCAATAATAATACGTTCATATTGGTCGGCAGGGAAGTTGCGCATAATGGTCGTTTTGCACATGCCACAATTGTTGCTACAATGCCCATCACATGGATGAGGCCATAGTATTTCGATTTGTTTTCCAGTAAAGTCACTTGCGTTGCAATAAATATGATCACGAGGAATATCAAATGACTCTAATATTGGATAGACGAAAAATTCTATACCGCCGCTCGTAACATAAAAGTCGATGTCATTTTTTTTGCAATACGCAAGAAACTCTGCGAAACCTTCACGTATCTTCGCATTTGAGATGCCGAATGAGACAACCTCATTTTGCATAGATGCAGGAATTAGTCGGAAAAGTTGACCAACACCATCCTTGATGGAAAGTTCAGTTGAGATCGTTCGTGTAGCAATTTCTTCCCAGCCAGCCGGGTTGAAATGTTTAATGATCGCAATGATATTATCATTAACCGTAATGGTACCGTCGAAGTCGCAAAACACGATGCGTTTCTTAGTTGTCAATGGATTTGTCATCCCTCTTTGATCCCCCATAATTGTATTGCAGCTTGAAGCGCCTCATGACCAGGTGCGGTTGCAGCTTCTTGAAGTGGTGTTCCTTTGCGTGCAGCTTCAATAGCAAGACGGAATGCTTGTCCACCTGCTGCTGTTCCCATTGGATGACCGTGGATACCGCCACCAGCATTAACGACTACATCGCTGCCGAAGTCTTTTAATATTAACGGAACTAGTCCAGGATGTATACCAGCAGAAGGGACTGGGAAGCTTGAACGCAAGCCGTGAAGCGGGTTTAATAAAGCATCCTTAACTGCTAAATTTTCTTCTTTAGGCATGACGACTGAGCCGTAAGGAGAAGGGAATAGAACAAGATCCGCTCCAGCAAGCCTCATCAGTTTACCTAAAAGCAAGGAAGCACTGATGCCATAATGTGGAGATGGATAAATCGCTCCTGCAAGTGCAGGATGCGCCGCAATCGGGACGTTGATTGAAGGGTCGCTGCTAAGCTCATGAAGAACATCATACCCATATGCGAGAGCGTTAAACAAAATGGCATTCGCTCCAGCGGAAATTGCTTTACGTGCATTAATGGCAAGTTGTGATGTAGGTCCAGTTAAATTAACAGCATACAGGAGCTTCTGTCCAGTTTCTTCTTCAGCTTTTCGTGCAGCTTCCATACAGACCTCTACACGTTTCTCTAGTGGAGTAAGTGGATTTTCGAATAAGATTTCGTCATCCTTGATTAAATCTACACCGCCAAGAGCTTGCTTATAAAATTGATCTTGCAAGTTCGAAAGGTCATGTCCAACGACAGACTTAAATATGCTCATGAGTAGCGGGCGATCTTGGACGCCTAGTAGAGTACGGATGCCATCTAGTCCAAACTTTGGACCTGGGAAGGCAGAAGCAAATGAATCCGAAACATCTAAATCAAGTAGCTTAATGCGACCATCCATAGATAGCTTTCCGAACACAGTTACAAGCAGAGCAGGAAGGTCTCTACTGAAATTAATATCTGGATATGCAATGCGAATATCAGCATATCGTTCACCTGGTGCAGCAGTGGCTGGTTCATATACTTCGACAGACAACACTTTGCCAAGATGTTTTTCCATAGCTGCCTTTTGTGCCTCGGGCAATTCCGTCCAACTACCTACTGTTAGGCCAACTGCGATAGAAAGCGCCTTTTTATGAAAATCTGCCCGGTCATCATAAGACCGATACGTTGCGATACAAACTTGACTCATTTCATAATGCTCCCTTCCATGTCAGCACCGATTTCTGCAGCACGTGTTGCTGAACGATGCATTCCTTTAATGATAGCTTCAGGTAGACCACCTTGTGCCATAAGTTCTAGTGCGGCTTGAGTTGTGCCGTTAGGAGAAGTGACTTTTCGTCGAAGTTCTTCAGGAGCTTCGCCAGTAACTCTTACCATTTCTGCAGCGCCAAGCACCGTTTGTACAACTAGCTCTCTCGCCATATGAGGTTCCAAACCAAGTTCGTCAGCCGCTTTCAACATCGCTTCCATCACGAAATACACATATGCAGGTCCGCTGCCGGAAACGCCTGTAATCGATGTTTGTAAAGATTCATCTACAATGGCATTCACACCGATCGATTTGAACATAACTTCAGTAACTAGACGCTGCTCAGCATCTACTGAACTCGAATAACTAATGCCAGTTGCCCCTAGGCCGATCGTGCTGGACGTGTTAGGCATCGAACGAACGATAGGTTGCTCCACACTCAGCAAACGTTCCATTGAGCTAATTGATAGACCAGCAATTACGGATATAATTAGCTGTTTTGTATGAAGAAGCGGAGCAAGTCCAGCAATTGCTTCGACAGCATCTTTAGGTTTCATCGCCAAAAATATGATGTCAGCCTCGCGTAGATACTCTTCATTAGTAGAACCTTGTTTGATGGTTTGTACACCATATCGTTCATTAAGTTCCGTAAGACGAGTTTCGTTGCTGCGATTAAGCATTGATATCATAGCTGGTTCTACAAGTTTCTCATGTATGAGGCCACGAGCGATAGCTTCCGCCATTGAACCAGCACCGAAGAAACAAATGCGTTTAGAAGAAATGTCGGTTAGAGTAGTTTGAGACATGTAAAATTCCTCCTGTATATCGATTAGTTCCGAATTTGTCCATTTCCGTATATCCGGTATTTTGTTGATGTTAATGCAGGCAAGCCCATTGGACCACGAGCATGTAGCTTTTGTGTACTAATACCAATCTCTGCACCAAATCCGAATTCAAAGCCATCAGTGAAGCGAGTGGATGCATTGTGGTAAACGGCTGCTGCATCAACTTCCTGCAAGAAACGATCGGCATGAGTAGCTGTTTCTGTAACGATACACTCGGAATGTTTTGTGCCGAATTGGCTTATATGATCAAGCGCTTCATCTAAGTCAGTTACAATTTTGACATTCATAATGTAGTCGTTATATTCGGTGCTGAAGTCTTCATCCGTTGCTGTCTTCATTCCTGATAGAAGAGACACTGTGCGCTCACAGCCACGAAGCTCAACATTTGAGTCAATAAAAGCTTGAGCAATGTGCTTAATAGATGTCATAGCAACTTTTTCATGGATAAGTAGTGTTTCGATAGAATTACATACTGAAGGACGTTGTACTTTACCGTTAATTGCGATAGAAATAGCCATTTCTAGTTGTGCCGATTCGTCTATGAAAACATGGCATATGCCAGCTCCTGTTTCTATGACAGGCACAGTAGCATTTTCGATCACATTACGAATAAGTGCAGCGCCGCCTCTTGGAATAACGACATCAAGAAGACCATTTAATCGAAGCATTTCATTAACAGAAGCACGATCAGAGTCTTCGATTAATTGTATAGCATCGCTTGGCAATTGTGTTGAATCTAATGCATTTTTCAATATTTCGACGATTTTACGATTAGATGAGATCGCTGCAGAACCCCCGCGTAACACGACGGTGTTGCTCGTTTTTAGACATAGGCCAACGGCATCGACTGTTACATTAGGGCGTGCTTCATAGATCATGCCAATAACGCCAAGTGGAACCCGTATTTTCTCAACTTTCATTCCGTTTGGACGATCAAAAGATTCAAGCAATGTTCCGATGGGATCAGGTAGCTCAACAATTTGACGTAGTCCATCAGCGATAGCGGAAATTCGATCACTATTCAATGCAAGTCGATCAAGTAGAGAAGGGCTAGTTCCTAATCGTTCACCTCTCTCTAAATCTTCTGCATTAGCTATAATGAGCTCATCTTGACGAGTAATAAGTGCATCAGCCATTGCTAATAAAGCATTGTTTTTATGTTCTGTTGTCATACGATTCATAATAGATGCAGCATCTTTAGCGAGTATTGCCTTTTGTTTTACTTCACTTATCATTACTTTTCGCCTCCCAAACCTTCAATTTTTTTTTGAATTTATTTAAGCGTAATCCATTCGTCACGATGAATCACTTCGATTCTTGTCACTTCAACTCTTCGAGAAACCTCTTCTGTACTGAGTCCAGCAGCAGCTTTTAATTGCCAAGCCGTATAATTGACGACGCCGCGGCCTAATGTTTCACCTTGTTTATTGACAACTTCTACAACATCTCCGGGATGAAAGTCACCTATGCTCTCAGAAATACCGGCAGGAAGCAGGCTTTTACCGCCAATTAGTAAAGCTTTTACTGCACCGTCATCGACTGTTATACGACCCTGCGGCATAGAGTGAAATCCGAGCCATTGTTTTTTCATAGGTAAACTATTTAGTTTCGTATCGAAGTATGTGCCTCTGCCAGTACCTTCTATTGCGTTAGAAAGATCGCCATTATGTTGAACTTTACCGATATAAGCGCCAACTCCGCCTCGCATTGCAATTCGAGCTGCTTCGATCTTTGAGCGCATGCCACCAGTGCCAACGGAAGAGCCAGCACCTCCAGCAAGTTTTAAAATATCTTCAGATATTTGATCGACACGCTCGATCTTAACTGCAAGTGGATTTTTGCGCGGATCTTCTGTATACAATCCGTCCATGTCTGTAATGATGACTAACTTTGCTGCTTTTGTCATTGCAGCGACAAGGGCAGATAAGTTATCGTTGTCTCCAAATTTGAGCATTAACTCATCAGTAGCAACTGTGTCATTTTCATTGATGATTGGTATAATGCGTTGCTTGAGTAGTTCTTCAATTGTCATTAAAGCGTTTTGAATACGTCGCCGATTAGAGAAATCTGCTCTCGTTAGCAATATTTGAGCAGCAACAATGTTATATTGACTGAACGCTTCTTGATACGTTTGCATGAGTAATGCCTGACCTACTGCGGCTGCAGCTTGTTTCTCATGAACAGCTTTTGGCTTTGTAGCATAACCAATTCTGCGAAAACCTGCGGCAACAGCACCGGAAGTTACGAGCATGACATGTTCTCCTAGACGATGCCTAGATGCCAGCTCCGAAGCAAAAAAATGAATGTTTTCCTTATTTAATCCACCTTCTTCGGAGGTCAGTGAACTGCTTCCGATTTTCACCACGATACGTTCCGACATGTAGAGCACCATCCTATTTTAGTTTCATAACAACAAAAAAAGACTTTCATCCATAAAGGACGAAAGTCTGGGCTTCCGCGGTACCACCTTTGTTGATAATCGCAACATATTGCGAATCATCCATCTTAAAGCCTTGTAACAGTAGGCACTGTTCGACTTATCGCCGACCGCTCGGAGGTAGGTTCAGCAGGGAGCCAACGGTAAATTCTTGCAGCCAATGGAATTTACTCTCTGATCAAGGCCTAAACTGCTTACTGGTCCCGTCATCACGTTTCATATTTTAGTTAAATTAAGGATAACATGATCAAGAGTCACTGTAAAGAAAGGTCTCGCACCATTCTAGAAGCTAGAAGTAGAGAAAATGCCGAGCTTACCAATACGCTCAATCGCTTCTTCCAAACGGGCTTCGCTCGTCAGTAATCCAAGCCTTACATAACCTTCACCATGCGTACCGAAACCTACACCAGGAGCTACTACGACATCTGCTTCAAACAATAATTTATCTGCAAAAGATTCAGAAGTATATCCTTCTGGAACAGGGAGCCAGCAGAAGAATGAACCACCTGGGCGTTCCGCTTTCCATCCAATACGATCGAGAGCTGCGAACAGCGCTTCACGTCTACTCTCATACAAAGCGCCTAGTTCCTCGACACATTGCTGAGGGCCAGTTAGCGCAAGTGCAGCAGCTTCTTGAATACCACCGAAAAGGCTGCAGTAATAATGGTCCTGAATGAGGTTAATCATCGCCACGATTTCAGGATTACCAAGAGCAAAACCTACGCGCCAACCAGCCATGTTATATGTTTTTGATAGTGTATAAAATTCGATTCCGACTTCTTTGGCACCTGGTGTTTGAAGGAAGCTAACAGGTTTTACACCATCAAAACCAATTGCACCGTAGGCAAAGTCACTTGAAACGACAATATTATGTTTTGCGGCAAATTCAACTACATCAGCATAAAACTCAGAATCAGCAACAGCACCAGTTGGGTTGTTGGGATAATTCATAAACATAAGCTTAGCTCTACGAGACATTTCTTGATCGATAGCATTAAGATCTGGCAAATAGCGATTTTCCTTCGTAAGCGGCATGAAGGACATTTCAGCACCAGCAAGCGCTACTCCAGACCAATAATCTGGGTAACCAGGATCAGGCACGAGGCACACATCCCCAGGATTCAGCAAACATTGGCTTATTTCAACTAGACCCGTTTTGCCTCCGAAAAGAATAGCAACCTCAGTAGTTGGATCAAGGTCAACATTATAATCTTCCTTATAACGTTTTGCGACTGCCTCCTTCAAGAAAGCATAGCCGCTAAAAGGAGGGTACTTATGGTATAGCGGATTAGGGGCAGATTCCTGCAACTTAGCTACAATATGAGAAGGAGTCGGTTGATCCGGATTACCTTGTCCCAAATTGATAACATCTTTACCTTTTGCTATTTGTGCGTTAGCTTTTGCTACTAATTTCGCAAAAAATTGTGTTGGCAATCCGACCATTCGATCTGCAGGCTGGATATGCCTTTTTTGAACTTCTGCATCCATTTCATCACTCTCCGCATCGCATCGTACTCTATTCACTGATATTAACGAATAGACATTAGCAATAATGTAGCATGAATGAATATAGAATTGAAGCAAAAGGTCGCATAAATGCTAATTTGTTGCTGTAGGTAGTCCCACTTTTTTAATAAATGGATCGATGTTTTCTTTAAATAAAAATAAAAACGGTTTGTTTAGCTCGTCGAATACGAGCAGAAAAGGTGATTTGTCCTTGCAATAAAATAAAAACAAATTGTTAGTAGTAACAGAAATTTCACCTGTGTTGATCTTGGCAGGTTTAGATAGTGGAATGCGATAGACATAAGTACATCCATGATCTGTAGTTGCTTGTGGAGATAATCCCGAGACAGATTTGGTCCATTTGGTAGCCATTTTTTGAAACTTCTTATCATTCGGGATTGTCTTCACCACTTTACCAGCAGAAATATCGAACACTTGCACAGGACCAGGCGTATTCGTATTGCTTTGAGAATCTTCACTCGAAGGTGCTGTTGAAGCAAATACAGTATGACTAATTAGCGGTATCATAATCATCGCTGCGATAAAAGCGAAAATTCGTTTCGTTAGTATGGACGTCATCATCAAAAACTCCTTTGTTTGTAGGTTTATTGGAAAGTCTCCTTGTTACAATGCCCATCTTGACAGAGAACCATGAGACGGTATCATTAGGGAAATAATATGTTTAAGGAGATGACTAAAATGAAGAAGCAATTGCGGCTGGCATTGCTGCAAATGAACATAGATGCAGGTAATCCGGAAATAAACTTCGGTAAATTAAGGGATTTGCTTGAAGAGGTTGTACAATCGGAGAAAAAGCCTGATGTTATTATGTTTCCAGAGATGTGGAACACGGGTTATGCGTTAACGGAGATAGAAGTTCTTGCTGATTCTGATGGTATGCGCACGAAAAAGTTTTTATCTAGTTTTAGCAAGGAACATAATGTTTACATCATTGGAGGCTCCATAGCCGAAAAGAAAACGGATGGCGTTTATAATACAATCTACGCATTTGATCGCGATGGAAATACGATTGCTGATTATTCTAAAATTCATTTGTTCCGCTTGATGGATGAAGAGAAGTTTTTGAAAGCAGGAGCAAAACATGGCAAGCTTGAAATCGAAGGTGAACAAGCAGGAATGATGATTTGTTACGATATTCGTTTCCCTGAGTTGACGAGAACGCTAGCATTAGGCGGAGCCAAAATATTGTTTGTTCCTGCAGAATGGCCTCATCCAAGATTACACCATTGGCGTACACTTCTTATGGCAAGAGCGATTGAAAACCAAATGTATGTTGTAGCTTGCAATCGCATGGGAAAAAGCGGAGAAACAAACTTTTTTGGTCATTCACTGGTTATCGATCCGTGGGGAGAAATTGTTGCAGAGGCTGGTGAAGAAGAGACGATCCTCTATGCAGACATTGATCTAGATTTAGTAGACCAAGTTCGCACTAGAATACCTGTGTTTGAGGATCGCCGTCCTGAGCTGTACTCAAAGGAATAAGTAGTTGTTACACTATTAACGGTAATGACTAATGGTCTGATTTAATGTTTCAATAAACGCTTGAGCAGCTTTTGATAAATATCGTCCTTTCCGACTTGCTACAACTAATGTACGAGTCGGTTTGGACGTAAGAGTTAAATAGGTCGGGGCGAAGTCCGCTCCTTTAGAACGTGTAAGCATTTGAGGAACTAATGCGATACCCATTCCACCAGCTACTAACGATTGTACCGTTTCTATATTACTGCTTTCGAACACAATCTGAGGAGTAAAGCCAGATGCTTCACAAAGCTCCACCGTTATTTGTCTAAAGCCTTGTCCACGCTTCAATCCGATAAAAGGTTCATCCTTCAACTCACTAATTTCAATTGGCTCTTTTCGAGATGCTAATGGATGTTGTGCTGGTACAGCTACACATATTTCTTCTTCCAAATAAGGTTCCCATGAAAGCGAGCTATCGATAAGAGGAAGAGAAAGTAGACTTAAATCCGTTCCGCCGCTAGCTGTCAATTGCTCCAGCTTCGCTGTAGTTTCTTCTACTAGTACAACTTCTATTTGAGGGTACTTTTCACCAAATACCGGTAGTACTAGAGGTAATACATGTGAACCCGTTATTGGTAGAGTACCTACAACTAGTCGACCGCGCCGCATCTGTGCCATGTCGTCCATCTCTTGTTTTAACTGCTCAACGGCATCCAAAATCCCTTGTGACTTCTCAACAAATACTTGTCCTGCTTGAGTCAATTCAACGGAATTTGTTGTACGACGGAATAGTAGAACACCAAGCTCTTGCTCCAATTTGGACAATTGCTGACTTAAAGATGGTTGTGCAATGTGCAGCTTATCTGCCGCTCTTGAAAAATTCTTTTCATTTGCTATTTGAATGACATAATTAAGTTGACGTAATTCCACACTAGTTCCCTCTTTCTTAAGTAAAGTTATAAACATATTAATGTAGTGGTTTATAGTTATTACCTATAGTCATTATAGATATTATATCTTAGATCAATGAAGAAAGACATGGTATGATAGCTTCAATTAATTAAGTAGATTATTGCCAATAGCAATAATGAAACGATGGGGTGAGCATAATGGCGAAAAAGACAATGTTCGAAAAGATCTGGAATAATCACGTCATTCATCAAGAAGAGGGTAAACCAAGCGTCATTTATATCGATCTACAGCTTGTACATGAAGTAACATCACCGCAAGCATTTGAAGGATTGCGTATGACAGGCCGCAAAGTTCGTCGTCCTGATCTTACATTTGCAACGATGGATCATAACGTACCAACTAAAGATCGTTTCAATATTACAGATCCAATTTCTAAACAACAAATCGATACACTCACACAAAATTGCAAAGACTTCGGCGTAACGTTGTTTGATCTTGATAGCATTGACCAAGGTGTTGTCCACGTTATGGGCCCTGAGCTTGGCCTTACACACCCTGGTAAAACGATCGTTTGTGGAGACAGTCATACTTCCACGCACGGTGCATTCGGTGCATTGGCTTTTGGTATCGGTACAAGCGAAGTTGAGCATGTGCTTGCGACGCAATGTTTACAACAATCGAAAGCAAAAACAATGGAAGTTCGATTTAACGGCAAACGTAAGCCAGGCGTTACTGCAAAAGATTTGATTCTTGGTGTTATTGCACAGTATGGAACAGATTTTGCAACTGGTTATGTTATCGAGTACACAGGTGATGCAATTACAAGCTTGACGATGGAAGAGCGTATGACTGTATGTAATATGTCTATTGAAGGCGGAGCTCGCGCTGGATTGATCGCACCAGATGCTACTACTTTTAATTACTTACGTGGCCGTGAATATGCTCCAGCTAATTTCGATGAAGCTGTTGAAGCTTGGTCTAAGTTAACGACGGATGAAGGTGCAGAATACGACACAGTGCTTCATTTCGATGTCGATGCATTGATTCCACAAGTAACGTGGGGAACGAGCCCAGGTATGGGTACAGACATTACGTCTTGTGTACCTTTCCCAGCTGATCTTCCTACAGAAAATGAACGTAAAGCAGCCGAAAAGGCACTTGAATATATGGATCTTAAACCAGGAACACCAATGTCAGAAATTGAAATTGATTATGTGTTCATTGGTTCGTGTACAAATGGACGGATCGAGGATCTTCGTGCTGCAGCAGAAATCGCTAGAGGATACAAAGTTAGCGACAGAGTTACAGCAATCGTAGTACCAGGTTCGGGTCGTGTAAAAATCCAAGCGGAGAAGGAAGGTTTAGACAAAATCTTCACAGAAGCGGGATTTGAATGGCGTGATGCAGGTTGTTCTATGTGTCTTGCGATGAACCCTGACGTACTGAAGCCAGGCGAACGTTGCGCTTCAACGTCCAACCGTAACTTCGAAGGTCGCCAAGGACGCGGCGGAAGAACACATCTTGTATCGCCAGCTATGGCGGTTGCAGCAGCTATTAACGGACGTTTTACTGATGTTCGTGATTGGGAAGTTAAAACAGAAGTTTTGAATTAATTAACATAAAGCAAGAGAGGGGAAATACCGACATGGAACCATTTAAACAGCTAACAGGAATCGTAGCCCCGGTTGATCGGGTCAATGTAGATACGGATGCTATCATTCCAAAACAGTTTCTAAAACGTATTGAGCGCAGTGGCTTCGGCCAATTTCTTTTCTTCGAATGGCGTTTCCACGAAAATGGTGATATCAATACAGAATTTGAACCTAATAAAGCTCGTTACGAAGGTGCATCTGTTCTTGTATCCAGAGCGAACTTTGGCTGCGGCTCATCTCGTGAGCATGCACCTTGGGCGATTCTCGACTATGGTTTTAAAGTAATTATTGCGCCATCATACGCCGATATATTTTATAACAACTGCTTTAAAAATAGTATCTTGCCAATCAAACTAAGCGAAGAGCAAGTGGAAGACTTGTTTAAGCGGACAGCCAAACATGACGGATATAAACTTTCTGTCGATTTGGAGAACAAGGTGTTAACCGATGAACATGGACTAAGCATTTCATTTGATCTGGATGAGCACCGTAGGCAATTTTTGCTTCAAGGATTGGATGATATCGGTTTAACGTTGCAACACGAAGAAAAAATTACAGCGTATGAGCAAAAGCATATTGCTACACTTGTTTAAAATGTAATCACACAGAGGATAACCCAGCTAAAGTTGAGGTTGTCCTCTTTTTTCCTCTATTCGCAACTTTTTCTGACACTGTGCGTCTATAATTATGTCCAAGCATGTCGAATGAGCACATGCAATGCGGGCAATTCAGTCATCGAGGTGGGAAATGAAAAAGTCTGTATCCATTGTATTGTTAATGTCATTGTTGTTCACCATGTTTGCTTCTGTTGGACAAGCTGCTGCTGTTCCTCCTAAGCTTTTTTTGAATGGGAAGCAGTTAATGTCCGATGTTGATCCGAAAATTCAAGGCGGATCAACGCTAGTGCCACTTGCAATTTTGTCAGATGGCTTAGGTTATGGAGTAGAGTGGGAGCCGGTAACGAAAAGAGTAACCGTCAAAAATGACAGCACCGTTATTGAGCTCATTATCGGAGAGTCCTTGGTAAGGGTTAACGGCGTAATAATGGAGACAGATTCGAAGCCGCAACTAATTAATTGGCGGACAATGGTTCCCGTCCGATTTGTTGGTGAGCTACTGGGACTAGGCTTTGAGTGGAAGGACAAAGAACGAGAAGTACATATGTTCGAAAAAGTTACAGAGCCAGTCGATCCAATCGTTCCGGTGGATCCTGTCGATCCAATCGTTCCGGTGGATCCTGTCGATCCAATCGTTCCGGTGGATCCTGTCGATCCAGTAGACCCTATTGCACCTGTGGATCCTATTAATCCGATAGATCCGGAGAAACCAACTCTTCCAGCGGGTGTCATTTCGGGAATTACGCTGAATGAATCAAACATCATTACGATTAATCATGTAGGAACACAGAAACCTAATAAGCCGCTCCTGCTAGAAAATCCTAGACGTATGGTCTTTGATTTTCAGAACACAACTTATTTACCTGAAGTAATGTCCGCATTTGTAAACGGTCAATCAGAAGTTTCTCTGCTCGATAATCCTTTACTAAATGGGTATCGTTATTCTCAATTTTCAAACAAGCCACTTACCGCTAGACTTGTTGTATTGATAGGTAAAGATACGGGCTATGTGATGACCGAAACAGAAAATGCGATTCATCTCGCATTTATGCCTAGCAGTGAAGTACCGATTGAGCCAGTTCCACCAATCGATCCGATTCCACCAGTAGATCCGAAACCGCCGGTAGATCCAAAACCGCCAGTTGATCCTACATTACCAGAAGGTGATGATGGAATCTATCATATCGTTCTCGATCCTGGTCATGGTGCAAAAGATCCAGGTGCATACAGTAAATCAGTGAAGCGTTGGGAAAAAGAATTTAATTTAAGTGTTGCGCTGAAGTTAAAAGCTGCTCTAGAAAAAGACAAACGAATTAAAGTGCATCTAACACGCTCAGACGATACGTTCCTTGAGTTAAACGATCGTGTGAAATTCGCAGAAAACGTTAAAGCAGACTTGTTTATATCACTTCATGCTAACAGCTTTGAAAAAACTAGTGTTAACGGATCTGAAACCTATTATGAGAGACCAGAGAGTAAAGCGCTGGCTGACATTATTCATAAGTATGTCTTAAAAGGTATGGGACTAAACGATCGTGGTGTTAAAAAAGCTGGTTACAGAGTAATTAAGCAAACGACTATGCCGGCAATATTAATCGAAGCAGGTTATTTATCTAATAATGTCGATTCGAAGGCCTTGTTCGATGATGCAGTTCAAAATAGGTTTGCTAACGAAGTGACTAAAGGGATTAAGGAGTATTTGAATCTGAAATAGGAAGCAGGTGTTCAACGATATGAATACAGCCAATCGCAGCTTTCGAGTACTACTTGCTTCAACCCTATTAGCAGCTTTTCTTACAGCTTGCGGCGATCAAGGAACTGTAAAGGTAGAGACGGAGGTTTCCGGTAACGGACCTTCGTCAGTACCAATTACTTCTAGTATTGCTGAAGTACCCATAACAAGTGTTGCACCACAAACATCAGCAACACCTAAGCCAACAGGGGAGCAAGGAACGGAAGTCATCATTTACCGCTCTGATGGTGAGTTGCAAAAAATGGTCGAGCATAATGTGAAAATTATTGCTAAAGACGAAGTGGAATTAATTAATAAAACATTGGCTGAGTTCCAAAAAGATGATGCTAGTGGTGCTATATCATTATGGAAGGGAATCCATTTCCTTTCCGTAGAACTTAAAGATGCAGTACTTACGTTAGACATTCATATTCCTGATGAAGAAAGACTAGGTGCTCCTGGTGAGCAACAATTAGTAGACACACTTAAGAAAACGATGTTTCAGTTTTCATTTGTTGAATCACTAGACGTGTTAGTTGTTGGAGAACCAGTTGAAAGCTTAATGGGTCATGTGGATATTGAACATCCAATTAAAAAATCAGAACAATAAATTACATATTGTAGAAGGAGTCATAAAAATGCCATTGCATGAAACTTGGAAGAAAGTTGTAACAGGAGCGTTAGTGTTTACACTAGTGACTGGAAGTGGGGCAACCGTGTTGTCCGTGCCAAGCACGATTAGTGCAGCAACTGTTGCAGCCACTCCATTTACGGATGTTAGTGCAGGATATTATGCTGAGAAGCATATCGCAAAACTATATTATCAAGGTATTATTGATGGTTACAAAAATAACGTCGATCAAACATCAACTTTTAAACCAGAAAAAGGTGTTTCACAACAAGAAGCTGTATTAATGGCGCTGCGTTTTGCTGGGTTAGATCATCTAGTTGATAATAGTTCGATGATTGTATTTGGTGAATCATTTGTTGTAAGTGGATTTTTTAAAGCCTATATTGAACTAGCATTCAATAAAGGGTTGCTCGATCGTGATGAAGAATATGCACTTGCAGCAGCAGATAAGACATCGGAGTGGGGACTTAAACCTGCGAGCCGTGAATGGGTTACGAAGTTGATCGTAAAAGCAATCGGACAGCAAGCAGCAGCAACAAAATTACAACACGCGGAATCACATTTCAGCGATGCTGCAAGTGTTGATGCTCGTTATAAAGGATATGTAAATGCTGCAGTACAACTTGGACTTGTAAAAGGATTAACAGAAACTACATTTGGGCCGGATGTAGCAGTTAAACGTGCTGCCCTTGCAACTCTTTTCAGCAGAGCACAATCAAGTTACGCGGTTGAGTACGAAGGACAAGTCGATGGTATCATTTCTGAAATTAAGGATGATAAGATTACCGTTTATAGCAAAGAAACGGATACAAATTATACGATAGACAACAATACAGTCTATTATCATTACAAATCAGAGAAACCAGTAACAAAAGAAACATTGTTAAAGTATAGTGACGTAACCGTTATTGCTAAAGAAGGCAAAGCTTTATATGTGGAAGCAAAAGGCGATACACAACATACTGTTACAATCGATGGAACGTTCGCTAGATACAATGCCGATGAGGGCGTCATTTATTTATGGATTAAAGACAAGCCGGTTCCAATTAATTATGCCGCAGGAATAGTTATTGAAGATACTACTGGCAAGCAGCTTGCGATTACTGATTTGAAGGCAAATAGTCAAATTACGATCGTACAAGATAGTTTCCGTACTAAACCTGTAGCTCTAAAAATTATAGCTGCCGCAACTCCAACAGTAACAGTAGCTACAGGAAAACTTATAGAGTCAACTCAAAAACTAGTAGTAATAAAAACAACAGAAGGTTTGGTAACAAAATATGTTGCCCCTGGTGCTACTGTTGAAATATCAGGCTTATCCAATGCTACGATCACAGATTTAGTTGCAAGCGAAGAAGCTGGTGATCAAGTTGAAGTTAGCTTAAATGCAGCTGATCAAATTACAAAAGTAAAAGTTACGAGTCGAGAGGTAAAAGTTGTTGCAGCGGCTGAAATTTTTAATATTAACGAAGCTAAAAAAGTAATTACAGTAATGGATTCTAACGGAGAGCCAATTGCCTTAACGTTAACGGATAAAACCAAATTTGATTATATGGGCAACAATGTTGATATGAAAACTGCTTTGGGGCTTATCTCTACTAACGTTAACGTAATCATTCGTTATACACATAAAAATCTTATTTCGATGCATTTTGTTATGAGTTATACAGGAACTGTTAATTCAGTTGATACTAAAAATAAAATCTTAACGATTCAAACGGAACACGGTGTAAGTGCAAAAATTCCTTATGCGAATTATGTAGTCGATTATTTTGGTCGCCCACTAGCTACTCACACTGATTTGAAGACTGGTGACTCTGTAACTCTTAGAATGAAACCAGACAAAATTGAAGCTATTATAATTTCAGTTAATCAAACTATTCAGTATGAAGTTGTATCTGTTAACGTATTAGCAAACAAAGTAACAGTGAAAACTGCTGTTAATGATACGTTTGAATATTCGATGCAAGATGTTCAATTGCTGAAAGTGGATGGGACAAAAACAACGATCGGCCAATTGACAGCAGGTACTTTAGTAAATCTTTCATATGTAGGAACTGCAGTAGTTAAATTACAAGAAACAAAAAAAGCTTAAACGGTTAAATAGGCGTTTTCATTCCATAGTAAGATGAAAACAGGAACGTTTTGTGAAAAACTGCCCTTCGGGGCAGTTTTTTTTATGAAATTAACGGTTTGAGGTTGCGAAGCGTGTCAATTTTCGCTACACTTTGAACGATAGTGTTTATGTGGAGGCTTACTATGAATGCAAAGCAGAAAATGCGTCATATATTGGATACTATAGCCGATCTCTTTCCAGACGCGCACTGTGAGCTCAATCATACGAATCCTTTTGAGTTAACCATTGCCGTTTTATTGTCGGCGCAATGTACGGATGAGACCGTAAATAAAGTTACAGCAGGGCTATTTCAGAAGTATCGTAGTCCAGAGGATTATTTAAGTGTTCCGCTGGAAGAGCTTGAGCAGGACATTCGGAGAATCGGTTTATTCCGGAGCAAAGCGTCCAATATCCAAAAGCTCTGCCGGATCGTCATTGATAAATATGAGGGTGACGTACCAGCTAGCTATGAAGGGTTAGTGGAACTGCCAGGTGTAGGCCGCAAAACGGCTAATGTAGTTATGTCTAATGCTTTCGGAGTACCAGCAATTGCAGTGGATACCCATGTGGATCGTGTATCTAAGCGTCTAGCTATTGCGAAACCAGATGATTCTGTGCTCGTTGTGGAACAGAAGCTCATGAAGCTAGTACCACGAGATGAATGGACAATTACCCATCACCGACTTATATTTTTCGGACGTTACCATTGTAAAGCGCAAAATCCGCAGTGTCCCATATGTCCATTGCAAGATATTTGTAAAGAAGGAAAAGGGCGTATGAAGCCAGCGATTAAGACAAAAAATAAAGTAAAGAAACTTAAATTAGCGAACGAAGGATGATGAAAATGAAGTGCATTTCCGTGTATACAAACAATTTTGAACATTTCTCTGATATTTATGAGCAAGTACTAGAATCTCCACCTGAAGAAAATGAGGATATTGTCATTGATGGAATTACGGTAAGTGGTTCCGGCGATGTACCAGATCAATATATTGAACGTATGCGCGTTAAACCAGAAGTTGTAGTAATGAAAGAAAGAGAACGTAACATTATGATCTTGCAGCATGGCAATGTATTTGAAATCTGCTTGCCATCTGACGAAGAGGAAGCTGTTTAGGAGCTAACTTACGATGACACAAATAACGGTACAAAGCATAGCGGAATCATTACAATCAACAGCCGCTGCGATGGCCGAAGCAGGCGACCATACTCGAGCAAAGCAAGCGCTTGAGCTGAACAGTAAGCTGACCGAAGGTCGGCTTACTGTCGCTTTATGCGGACATTTTTCAGCGGGTAAATCAACATTGGTTAATAAGCTTTGCGGTGCTAAGCTATTACCATCAAGTCCAATTCCTACAAGCGCAAACGTCGTTGCTATTCGTGGAGGAGAGCGTGCGTATGCGTCAGTTGAGATCGTCAAAGACGGAGTTAGCGAGCAGGCTGAAGTTCCTATAGAGGAACTGGATAAATATTGTGTTGATGGTGAGCAATTTGCTTCAGTTGCAATTGTTTACCCAAGTGAATTGCTCGGCGACCATACTGTGTTATTAGATACTCCTGGAATCGATTCTACTGATGATGCACATCGTATGGCTACAGAATCTGCCCTGCATTTAGCTGATGTTGTTTTTTATGTAATGGATTATAATCACGTCCAATCTGAAATTAATTTTGCGTTTGCAAAGGAATTAAAAGATTGGGGTAAGCCCTTATACTTCATCGTTAATCAAATCGATAAACATCGTGACCGTGAGTTAAGTTTCACATCTTATCGTACAAGTGTAGAAGAAGCGTTCCAAGCTTGGCATTTAGAGCCAGCGGGGATCGTTTATTTGTCGTTACGCGAGCCAACTCACCCCCACCACGAATGGGAGAAATTAATTGGGTTGATTGGGGAGCTTGGAGAGCAGAGAGAGGAACTTTGTTCGTATAGTGTGGACGCATCTCATCGCCATTTAATTAGCACTCATCTGAAATGGTATGATGATCAGACTGAGCCAGAGCGTGATCGTTTACTTGTGCAAGCTGGAGGAGAAGAAGCGGCTGCAATCGTTACAAGTGAGATCGAACGACTAACTCAATCGATAAAATCCCTTGCCAATGTGAGAGAGCTATATCGTACCGAACATCGAAAAGATCTTCAATCTTTGCTGGATAATGCTAATATTACTCCGGCAGCTCTGCGTGACTTAGCACATTCGTTTATCGAGAGCCGTATGCCTGGATTCAAAACTGGCCTTCTTTTCGCTGGAGCGAAGACAGCAGCCGAACAAGAGCGAAGATTAGAAGCTTTCCGCACAGAACTAATAAGTCTTATTAATGCAGCAATTGATTGGCATGTGAAACAGTTCCTTCGCAACGCGGCAGAACGAATTCATTTTGACAATGAAAGTTTAGAGAAGAAGTTGTCCGAAGGATTATCTTGGCAACCTGATGCTAAGTGGCTTATTTCTCGAATAAAAACAGGCGCTGTAATGGGCAATGAATATACGATGACCTATAGTAAGGAACTTGCAGCAGACGTTAAAGGTATTTACCGTACTAGGGCACTGGAATTGATTGATGAATTTACCCAACATTATTCAGTATCAAGTTTGGCTGCATCTAAAGAAGCAGAGGAACAGCTAGCAGCATTGCAGCAACAAGCAGATGCGATTCAAGCTATATCTGCTATTGAAGCAAACAATAGAACACATGAATTAGCTCTGAATAAGATTTTGCCTGAACAAATTAGCAAGCCGTCACTGCCAGTTCCAAAAATAAGTGAAGCAACAGTAACGGATAGCGAAGTCACACATCCTTTTACTGGACTTAAGGAAAGTGAAGTAGAGCAATTACTAAGCGACAGTAGAAATGTGAGACGTCAGACTGATGTAAATGAAGGACAGTTAGGAATGAGTAAACAGATTGTTGGTAGTAGTAAAAAGTCTGCCCTCTCAAACCAACGAGAGGCGGCTTTTAAGCTACTAAAAGCTGCGGAGCTACTTGCACCTATTTCTTCTTTACGTTCAGCAGCTACTACCGTTAGAGATAAAGGTAATCGACTTCAGAGCAGTCAATTTACTATTGCTTTATTCGGTGCATTCAGTGCGGGTAAGTCATCATTAGCGAATGCTTTGATAGGCGATGCGGTGTTGCCAGTATCACCTAACCCAACGACTGCTGCTATTAACCGACTTATGCCTCCTTCTGAGGAGTATGGGCACGGTACAGCACGTGTCATTATGAAAACAAGCGAAGCGGTCATATCTGATTTGCGTTATTCGCTTTCTCTTCTAGGTGAAAATGCGTCTGAATCGAAATTGCCAGATGCAGCATCTATTTTGCGGTCAATTGATAAACTAAAACCAGAATCAATTGGGTCTGGTGGAAGACCGCATTATAGCTTTTTGCGAGCGGCAAGAGCAGGCTGGGCACAACATGAAGCTTTACTTGGCAAAGAGCTTAAAGTAGAACGAGATGAATATGCGAAGTATGTGGCGGAAGAGTCGCGTTCTTGTTTCGTAAGCGAAATTGATTTCCACTATGATTGCGAATTAACAGCCGAAGGAATCGTCCTTGTTGATACGCCTGGAGCGGATTCTGTTAATGCAAGGCATACGGGAGTTGCCTTTAACTACATTAAAAACGCTGACGCGGTACTGTTTGTCACTTATTATAATCATGCATTTTCTCAAGCCGATAGGCAATTTCTTGATCAGTTAGGTCGTGTGAAAGATCAGTTCGAGCTCGACAAAATGTTCTTTATCGTAAATGCTGCAGATCTAGCTGCTGACGAAGCAGAGCTACAAGGTGTTTTAAAGCACGTTGAAACGAATTTGCTACAGCATTCCATTCGCTCACCACGTTTATTCCCTGTTTCCAGTATACAAGCGTTAGATGGGAAGTTAGACGGCAACACCAGTCTGCTTGAACAGTCACGGATGGAAGATTTCGAACATTCGTTCCTTTCCTTTATTCAAAATGATTTAGGGCGAATGGCAATAGAGTCCGCTGAAATCGAATTGAAACGAACGATAGATATTGTAGCCGGCTGGTTGCGAAGTAGCGAAGGTGATGCTACTGCGAAGGAAGCAGAGCTTAAGAAGCTTTTAATAGCGGCTGAGGGCGCGAAGCAGCCGATAGAGGAGCTTCGCAGAAGCGTGCTCACGGAAGGACTTAAGCAAGAGATTAAGGAGCTGCTTTATTATGTCATCCAGCGTCTGCAATATCGTTTTGGTGAGTTTTATCATTTAGCGTTTAATCCAGCAACACTGCAAGACGATGGACGCGATCTGAAACGTGTCATTTGGACGGCGTGGTTAGAGCTTCAAAGATTAATGCAACGTGAGTTGTCACAAGAGCTTCTCGCAACGACACTTCGAATGGAACGTGCGATGCATGAATCAATAAAGAAGGTATACAATCAAAGCTGTGATCGAGTTCAGAAGACAATCGAAGAGTATTCTACACTTCCTTATGAAGCTGGTAACATCTCTGTTCCAAATGAGTCTGCGGATTGGGTAGAAGAAGGAATCGAAGCGAAGTGGCTATGGAGTCGTTTTAAGTCTCCTAGGCAGTTCTTTGAAGGCGAAGGGAAGACCGTTCTTCGCAAAGATCTAGAGTCACTCTTAGCGCCATCACTGCAAGGTTGGATGAATGAAGTGTTACGAAATTGGAATGCGCATTATGAGCAAGCGTGGACGATTGCTGCAGATGCTGCTTCTAATCGGTTATATGAAGATATACGTTCCTTTACAGAAGGTAAGCAAAACTCGTTAACTGATGGAGCCGATCTGGGCGAACTGAAGAAACTTCATTATGAACTAACTCATCTCGGATAGATTTGAATAGCGAGAACACTCATCGCAATTATAGCTAAATGCTTTTACAGGATGGATTCTATCTTGTAAAAGCATTTTTTATTTTTGTGTGAAAATATGCAAAAACGGAGTAAAAGGTACATTGTAGCAACGATTTAAGACGATATGGGAGCATTACCCATCGTCAATTGTTCAACCGCCATAATAAGCGCTACTATTAAAAAATTCGTATTATTATCGAGTTTGCTCGACTATTCCTATGCTGATAATATTCTCTCATACATAAAAACAGTGATAGGGAGATGGATTTCAGTGGACATCCTTAGGCAATTGAAAGCCTTTTATTTGCCAGAGAAGAAGTTTCTTATAACTTCCATTTTGTTTTTAATGATCGCAACTGCACTTGGACTGGTATATCCAAACTTACTTCGTTATTTGATCGATGATGTCATAAGGCTAGAGCAATTTGATCTCGTTCCAAAGCTCGCATTAATCGCGGTAGCTGTTATTTCTTTAAAAGCGTTAAATCAATTTTTACACGGCTTCTTCGGAGGGAGATTAGGCAATCGAGTTGCATTTCGAATGCGAAATGCATTGTATGACAAACTTCAAACATTATCCTATCAATATTATGACAAGGCTAAGACTGGAGATTTAATGTCTAGGTTAACTGCTGACCTCGAAGCTATTCGTAACTTTATCGGATTTGGGTTTGCACAAATTTTAAATATGGTTCTTATGGTTTTATTCGGTGGTGCAATGATGATGTACATCAACTGGCAGCTCACACTGATTACACTAGTCACAATGCCGATATTAGTTTTTTTGGCACTCCGCTTTGAAAAGTTGATCCATCCCGCTTTCCGAGAAATGCGTCAAGCGATGAGCAACTTAACGACAGCTGTTCAAGAAAACATAACTGGTGTACGTACCGTTAAATCATTTGCTCGAGAACCTCATGAAGTTACGAAATTCTCATCTCGCAATGAAGCATATCGATCAAATCAAATACATGCAGCGACAATTTGGGCGAAGTACTTCCCCGTTATGGAGCTTGTTGCTAATGCAAGTGCCGTTATTTTACTTCTTGCAGGAGGTATTTTAGTTATTAATGATACTTTATTGCTAGGTGAATTTGTCGCATTTTTCAGTTTAATTTGGTACATTATCGGGCCGATGTGGGGTTTAGGTTTCCATATAAACAACTACACACAATTTAAAGCATCTGGAGAACGTGTTATTGGCTTATTGAACGAACATGTTCATGTGAAAAGTGAACATAATGCTATAAACCTCACCTCTGACAACGTCAAGGGACATGTTCGTTTTGAAGGAGTTACATTTAGTTATCCAGATAAATCAGCAGCATTAACGGATATATCTATTAATGCACCTACAGGTTCTGTAATCGGATTATTAGGTGCAACAGGATCGGGCAAATCAACGATTATTCAATTACTTATGCGCGCTTATAACGTGAAACAGGGCAATATTTCGATTGATGGCATCGATATCCGGCATATTAACGTTGAATCGTTACGTCGTCAGATCGCACCGGTTTTTCAGGAAACGTTTTTGTTCTCTGCGTCGATTCGTGACAATATCGCTTATGGAGTCAGAGATGTAACGCAAGAGGAGATAGAAGCAGCAGCCAAGTTGTCAAAAGCTCATGATTTTATTATGGAGCTGCCACTTGGTTATGAAACTGTCGTTGGAGAACGTGGAATGGGGTTGTCAGGCGGGCAGAAGCAGCGAATAGCCATTGCACGAGCGCTTATTAAAAATCCGAAAATACTTATTCTGGACGATGCAACAAGTGCTGTTGATATGGAAACTGAACATGAAATTCAAGCTGGTTTTAAGGAGCTAATGGCTGGCAGAACTACGTTTATCATTGCTCATAGAATATCTTCGCTAAGGCATGCAGACGAAATTGTTGTAATGGAAAAAGGTCATATCGTTCAGCGAGGCAGTCATGCGGAACTTAGTACAATACGAGGTCCATATCGAGATACGTACAACATTCAATATGCAGATTTTAAATCAAATGTTGAG
This sequence comes from Paenibacillus sp. GSMTC-2017, assembly GCF_016019935.1. Lineage (GTDB taxonomy): Bacteria > Bacillota > Bacilli > Paenibacillales > Paenibacillaceae > Pristimantibacillus. The sequence goes on along the minus strand of NZ_JAECMT010000002.1, from coordinate 317,252 downwards.
AAGGGTGCTTCAGTAATTGGGGCTCATGATCGTGGAAGGGGAGCATCTGATGAGTACTAAAACAGTAGGTAAAGATCGAAGTCGAAATGAGCGCTTTGTATATCAAGATGATGATGCAATAGAAAAACCATTTAATTGGTCACAACTACATCGCTTATACACATATATGAAACCATATCAACGTCAACTACTACCTGTTCTAATCATGATGATCATAGGTACATTAACACGTCTTACTACTCCATTTCTTATGATATACGTAATTGACCAAATATTGGACCCTACTAGTGGCTCAGGAGACGTTACAACGTTACTATTCGTTGGCGGAATTATGTTAGTGCTGTATATCATCCAGTGGGCATCAAATACATATCGAATCAAGTACACAAATATTATCGGTCAGAAAGTCATATACGATCTTAGAAATGATTTGTTCCAGCATATTCAAAAGTTATCTTTCCGATTTTATGACAAACGTCCTGCTGGATCGGTTCTCGTTCGTGTGACAAATGACGTCAATGCGCTTCAAGACTTGTTTACGAATGGTGTAGTCAATCTACTTATGGATTGTATTCAACTAGTCGGAATCGTAATTATCTTATTAGCGTTAAATGTGAAACTTGGCCTTGCAGTAATGATTACTGTTCCGATTATGATTATCGTATCTACTTCACTTCGTAAGCGGATTCGATTCGCTTGGCAAGATGTACGTATGAAACAGTCTCGCATTAATGCCCATTTGAACGAAAGTATACAAGGTATGAAAGTAACGCAAGCTTATGCACAGGAGAAGGACAATATGTCATTCTTTAATCATATGAATATGGATAACATTAAGTCGTGGAACAAAGCATCGGCGCTTAACCAGTCTTTTGGGCCAGTCATCGAAATAACAGCAGCTGTTGGGACATGTATCTTATTCTGGTATGGATCTACTTTAATTGAGGATAAAATCATAACGGTTGGATTGCTCGTTGCTTTTGCTAATTACATCGGCAATTTTTGGGAACCAATTAATCGTCTTGGACAAATGTATTCTCAGCTTCTAATCGCAATGGCTTCATCGGAACGAATATTTGAGTTTATTGATGAAAAACCGACAGTAGCTGAGTCCAAACAAGCAAAAGATCTGCCTATCATTCGTGGTGATGTATCATTTGATAATATTGTGTTTGAATATGAGACGAATAGACCAGCTTTAAAGGGAATTAGTTTGAACGTTAAAGCAGGTCAATCCATCGCATTAGTAGGTCATACTGGATCTGGTAAAAGTACGATTATTAATTTGTTATGTCGTTTCTATGATCCAACTAAAGGACGAATTTTAATCGATGGCTACGATATAAAAGAGATTACGATCGAAAGTTTACGTACTCAAGTCGGTTTAGTCATGCAAGACACCTTTATTTTCGCCGGTTCGATTCGAGATAATATTAGATACGGGCGACTAAATGCAAGTGACGATGACATTGTGAAAGCTGCTCAAGCTGTACATGCACATGATTTTATAATGGAATTACCTGATGGTTACGATACACAAGTAGAGGAACGAGGAAATGTGCTTTCTATGGGGCAACGTCAACTTTTGTCCTTTGCACGAGCTTTACTTGCTGATCCACATATTCTTATTTTGGATGAGGCTACAGCTAGCATTGATACCGAAACGGAGTTAAAAATCCAAGAAGCTTTAAAAACGTTGTTAGCAGGTAGAACATCCTTTATGATCGCACATCGATTGTCGACGATCCGACATGCAGATGAAATTATTGTGCTTGATCACGGAAAAATTGTTGAACAAGGCAGTCATGAAGCTCTCATCGCAAATAAAGGTGTATATAACGGATTAATTGAAGCACAATTTCGTTATTTGTAGCAATTATTGAAATAGTCACGCAATCATCACGGTTAAAGTATTGATTTTTACAGAATGAACCTCCACAATGGAAGAAAAGTTCAAATGTCCAGGAGGTTCTTTCTACTATGTATGGATCACCATTAACGACACAATCGCGTAAAATATTAATGCTTGGCTCAGGTGAGCTAGGTAAGGAAGTTGTTCTTGAGGCACAACGTCTCGGTGTTGAAACGATAGCTGTAGATCGTTATGCTAATGCTCCTGCTATGCAAGTAGCTCATCGCAGCTATGTGACAGACATGCTTGATGGTAAAGCGATTCGCCGCATTATTGAACAAGAACGTCCTGATCTTATCGTGCCAGAGATAGAAGCTATCGCAACTGAAACGTTAGTTGAACTTGAAAGCGAAGGTCATAGAGTCATTCCTACAGCACGTGCCGCTAGACTTACGATGGATCGTGAAGGGATTCGTCGACTTGCTGCCGAAACACTTGGGCTTCCAACAGCGCCATATCAGTTTGCTGAATCACTAGAAGAGCTTAGAGCAGGGGCAGAAACGCTAGGATATCCATGTGTGATTAAACCTATTATGAGTTCTTCGGGTAAGGGTCAAAGTGTATGTCGTTCCGAAGCAGAACTTGAAAGTTGTTGGAACTATGCGATGGAAGGTGGACGTGCGAAGAAGCAACGGATTATTGTGGAAGGATTCGTCACGTTCCAATCAGAAATTACGCTACTTACAATTCGTTCTGTATCAGGTACTAGTTACTGTGCACCAATTGGTCATGTTCAGAAGGACGGCGATTATATTGAATCTTGGCAGCCGCACGAAATGACGGAGGAACACATTAATGAAGCTGAAGCAATTGCTTTAAAAATTACAGATGAACTTGGCGGGTACGGATTGTATGGCGTAGAATTGTTTATTACAGAAGATGGCGTCTTATTCAGTGAAGTATCACCACGTCCGCATGATACAGGTATGGTGACGATGGCAACACAGGATCTATCTGAGTTCGCACTACATGTAAGAGCTATTCTTGGCTATCCTATACCAACCATTCGTTTGCTTTCTCCTGGCGCATCGCATACGCTTAAAGCAGATAGAGAGTCAACTGATTTCCGAATCGGCGGCTTAGAAGAAGCTATGTCAGTGCCAAATACACAAGTTCGTCTATTTGGAAAACCAGAAACGAAGGTTGGCAGAAGGATGGCTGTAGCGCTTAGTACAGCTGCAGATACTGAATCAGCTAGAGCAACCGCTCGAACTGCGGCGGAAGCTTTGCATATCGAATATTTTAACAAGTAGGTGAGATTTTTTGGCTAAAAAACGGAAAGTTGCAAAGCCCCCTAAAAAATCAGATTCAGGCTCTGATCAAGAAAAGGGAGTTACTTTAAAAGAGCTGCTTGGAGCTGACGTACTGAGCAAATTAAAGGCGCAAGCCGATGAGCTCAAAAAAGCAGAGCAAGATCAAAAGGAATTAGTGCTTAAACAAGAAGAAGAAGTGAAGAAAAAGGAGCAAAAATTGAAAGAAAATGATTTTGCTTATTTGCTCGAAAATAGTAATGCTGGATGGAACAAATACAAGTAACAAGTAGGTTATTATAAATAATTGCAATACAGAGATGCCGTTATGGCGTCTCTTTTTTTTGTTTAGATGGCATAAGCTTGGACAGAAATGTACACCATGGTAACAACTGAACAAGAAAGGATACCTTCGCCAATACAGTTTTTTTCTCATAACATAGTTCTTTTTACATATTTGAAGCGGGGGAAAGGTATGAAAAATCAGTATTTGTGGCCTATTATCGCCATTACTTCTTTGTGCGTTACCGTTATTTTAATCGTTGGATTTGGATGGGTTGTCAAAGATATGATGATGCCAGCGTCTACTCATGCAGAGGTAAATAAAGTTCCTAAGGAAGTTACGAATGAAACTATTTTAGAAAAAGCATCTGAGATCAATATTGTTGCATTAGGTGATTCCTTAACAAAAGGGACAGGTGATCCTTCGGGTAAAGGGTATGTACTTCGTTTAGTCGATGGTCTTAAAACTAAATCAGATAAACCAGTTAAATTAATAAATAATTTAGCTGTAAACGGAATGAAGGCGAGTGAGTTAAGCGAACGGCTTACATCTGATTCAGGCTACCAATATGCGATTAGACAAGCAAATTTGATCGTTTTTAGCATCGGTGGTAACGACTTGTTTTTATCAGCTAGAACTAAGTTTGCAAATCGTAAATTATCTGATGTAAATGTAGACGAATTGACAGAAGACTTTGATAAGGCGATTGGCCATTATCGTGAAGTTGCAAAAAAGCTGCATGATCTAAATCCTACAGCAACAATCGTATATATGGGACTGTATAATCCTTTTTATGATATACCAGGGCTAAGGGATGCTAGCTTAAAAATGCAGGGGTGGAACAATGATGTTTACGAAACGATTTATGAGTATCCAAACATGCTAATGGTCCCTACTTTTGATCTTTTCGAGGGACGAATAATGGATTATTTGTCTTCCGATCACTTTCATCCAAACGATCGTGGTTATGAAGTAATAGCATCACGTATGTTGGAATCATTGAAATGAGTAATGGGGGTTACGTTGCTTATGAAAGAACCAATTCTTTCAGTAAATGGATTACAAAAAAAGATTCGAGGAAAGACAATAGTAGAAGATATCAACTTTGACATTGGCGAAGGTGAAATATTTGGATTTCTTGGACCGAATGGTGCTGGGAAGACAACAACGATTCGAATGTTGGTGGATCTCATTAAACCAACTGCGGGGCAAATCCGAATTTGTGGGTATGATGTACAGCGACAGCCAGAACAAGCGCTCCAATATGTTGGTTGTATCGTCGAAAATCCTGAAGTATACAGTTACCTCACAGGATGGCAAAACTTAGAGCAATTTGCTCGTATGCTCGAAAATGTAGATGCTGATCGTATTCATGAGGTGACTGATATCGTTAAGTTGAAGGATCGAATTCATGACAAAGTAAAAACATATTCTCTGGGAATGCGTCAACGACTGGGGATTGCTCAAGCGCTACTCGGTCGTCCGAAGTTACTCATACTCGACGAACCTACGAATGGACTAGATCCAAAAGGGATAAAAGAGCTAAGAGCGTTCGTACATCAATTAGCTAGTGAAGGTCTTAGTTTAGTAATTTCCAGCCATTTATTAAGCGAAATTCAAATGCTGTGTAGTCGCGTCGTTATTATTGACAAAGGGAAAATAATAGCAACAGGAAAAGTTGAAGAGCTAATTGAGCAAGCTAAAGGGCATGTTAACTGGGAGCTAACACCTTGGGTAGAAGGGAAAAGAATCCTGTTGCAAGATTCAAATGTCGTTGAATATGGTAAAAATGATGCTGTTGAGCGCGAACTGGCATCTGACTCGATGGTATCAGGGGAGACAATTATGACAATCATGCACGATGACCACATTCCGGGAACAGTTGAGCGCTTGGTTGGACAAGGAATTGGTATTAAAGCAGTCTATCGTAAAGAGCCAACATTAGAGGATTTATTTCTTCATTTGACGGAGGGTGAGTCCATTGAATAGACTTGTTGCTTTAGTTCAAAATGAAACGTTAAAGTTATGGCTGAAAAAACGATTTTTCGTCGTTATTCTCATTTTGCTTGTTCTTATACCTATATTTACTTATGCCGAATATAAAGTAGTCGAAAATCATGCTGATCACTTTTCCGATTGGCGTAATCGCGTATTGCAACAAATAGCTGATATTGAAAATACGCTTTCCAGTGATCGTATTCCAGAAGAATGGAAGCGGAGCAGACGTATTGCTGTCCAGCAGCTCCAATATTATTTGGATCATGATGTTAATCCAAGTGTACCTAGTGGGGTAACGTTCACGAGAGAATTTTTGGACAACTCAATCACTCTTTTTATCCCGATGCTTATATTGTCACTGGGCTCAGATATCGTTTCTGGTGAGCGAACAAGTGGAACAATCAAGATGCTACTAACTAGACCGGTCAGACGCTGGAAAATACTGCTAAGTAAATTACTGGCATTGATGCTATACGTTTCACTTACCATTGCGATAACCGTATTATTATGTTACCTTATATCCGGCTTTGTTTTTGGTTATGGAGGTTGGACAGCTCCAGTATTTACTGGTTTCGAAGTCCAAGGATCTAAGGTGAGCCTGGATGCTGTATACATTATACCGCAATGGCGATACTTGCTTATGCAAGCGGGGCTATGCTGGTTTTCAGCGATGACTGTTGCTATGTTAGGATTGATGGTTAGCATTTTAATTAGAAGCACCGCTGCAAGTATGGTAACGATGATGGCAGGAATTATTGCAGGAACCATTTTATCATCAATGAGTTCATCGTGGACAAGTGCCAAATATTTATTTTCCGTCAACTTGAAGTTGACTGGGTATTTAGACGGATCACCACCACCAATTGAAGGGATGTCGCTTCATTTTTCCCTTATTTTGTTAGCCGTTTGGGCGGTAGCCGCATTAATCGTTTCGTTTCGTGTCTTTACGAAAGGGGACATCTTGAATTAAAATAGCTTGAAGATATGACAATGAGATTTATGGAGATGGATTGGGGGAAGCTCATGACTGAGCAAATAGATCTTTTTACAAGTCCAGCGGCCACAGACCGGAACTATGATGCCGATGATATACAAGTACTAGAAGGTTTGACTGCTGTACGTAAACGTCCGGGTATGTACATCGGTAGCACTAGCACATCAGGACTTCATCACTTAGTATGGGAAATCGTCGATAATGCAGTGGATGAGCATCTAGCAAAATATTGCTCTGCTATTGAAGTTACGTTGCATAAGAACGGTTCAATTACGATACATGATAATGGTCGGGGAATACCGACTGGTATGCACAAGACCGGAATTCCAACACCTCAAGTTGTGTTTACGATTCTTCATGCTGGTGGCAAATTTGGTGGTGGAGGATATAAGAAATCTGGAGGATTGCACGGTGTAGGCGCATCGGTGACGAATGCTTTGTCAGAATGGTTGGAAGTAGAAATATTCCGCGACGGCAAAATACATAAGATGCGGTTTGAATATTGGGTTGATGACAAAGGCAAGGAACATGTCGGAGAGCCTGTTGCTGGTTTGGAGATAATAGGAAATACAAATCGTACGGGAACTAGGGTAACCTTTAAGCCGGATGTTCGTGTGTTCCAAAACGGAACTTCGTTTAATTACGATACACTTGCGGAACGTCTTCAAGAAATAGCCTTTTTAAACTCAGGATTAAGAGTCGTCATTAAAGATGATCGCAACGGCAAAAATGATCAATTTCACTATGAGGGCGGAGCAAGTCAGTTTGTTGAATATTTGAATGAAAGCAAATCCGTACTTCATGAAGTCATTCATTTTGCAGGTGAACGTGACGATATTGAAGTAGAAGTCGCTATGCAATACAACGATGGGTATACAGAGACGATTGCATCTTTCGTAAACTCGATACCTACACGTGGCGGGGGTACGCATGAGACGGGCTTTAAAACGGCTTATACACGTGTGATGAACGATTATGCGAGGAAAGCAGCACTTTTGAAAGAAAAAGACAAAAACCTTGAAGGTAATGATCTTCGTGAAGGCATGATGGCTGTCATCAACATTAAGATGTCTGAAGTAGAATTTGTCGGACAAACAAAAGATCAACTCGGAAGCGCTTCAGCAAGAAGTGCTGTTGATGCTGTTGTGACAGAAAAAATGCAGGTATTCCTAGAAGAGAACCCGCAAGTAGCACAATCGTTGCTTAAAAAAGCTGTACAAGCTTCAAAGGCACGTGAAGCAGCAAGAAAAGCTCGTGAAGAAATTCGAAGCGGTAAGAAAAAGAGTGAAAGTTCTAATCTCGGCGGTAAGTTAACGCCCGCTCAATCGAAGGATCACACTCGAAACGAATTGTTTATCGTTGAAGGAGATTCTGCTGGTGGTTCTGCAAAGCAAGGTAGAGATTCAAAACATCAAGCCATTCTCCCACTTAAAGGTAAACCGATGAATCCGGAGAAGGCTAAGCTTGTTGATATATTGAAAAACGACGAGTATAAAGCCATCATAGCTGCGATTGGTGCAGGTGTAGGATCAGAGTTCGAAGCTGATGAAAGCAATTACAACAAAATTATTATAATGACAGATGCAGATACGGATGGCGCTCATATTCAAGTACTTCTTTTAACTTTCTTCTACAGGTACATGAAACCGCTAATTGATACTGGGCGAATCTATATTGCACAGCCGCCTCTATATAAGATCACTAGAAAATCAGGCAAGCTGGAAACGATTCGATATGCATGGACGGATGAACAACTACAAAATTATTTAAAGGAATACGGTAAAGGCTATGAGCTACAGCGTTATAAGGGATTAGGTGAGATGAATCCGGATCAACTTTGGGAAACGACAATGAATCCAGAATCCCGAACGCTTCTTCAAGTTCAGATCGAAGATGCTGCAAAAGCAGAACGCCGCGTTTCTACGTTAATGGGAGATAAAGTAGATCCACGTAAACGTTGGATTATTGAAAACGTGGACTTTACGGAATATGTGGAATAGGGGTGAGCAAACATGAGTATTCTAGAACAATTTTTACCGGCGTTTCTGGAAGAGGTCGTTGGTGATCGATTCGGACGTTATTCGAAATACATCATACAGGATCGTGCGATCCCCGATGTACGTGATGGCTTAAAGCCCGTACAGCGCCGTATTTTATATGCGATGTATGACGCTGGCAATACACCGGACAAGCCATACCGGAAATCCGCTAAAACGGTTGGGGACGTAATGGGTAATTACCATCCACACGGAGACTCATCCATTTATGAAGGTATGGTAAGGATGGCACAACCTTGGAAGATGGGGCATCCACTTGTTGATGGACATGGCAACTGGGGTTCGCAAGATGATGATCCAGCTGCAGCAATGCGTTATACGGAAGCTCGCTTGTCCAAGATTGCGCTTGAATTGCTACGTGATATTGATAAACGTACAGTATTGTTTAAAGATAACTTCGATAATACAACGAAAGAGCCAGTTGTATTACCTTCACGTTATCCGAACTTGCTTGTGAACGGAGTAAGTGGTATTTCTTCTGGATTCGCAACTGAAATACCGCCACATAATTTGCGTGAAGTCATTGATGCTTGTATTGCATTGATGTTGAAGCCTGAATTACCACTTGACGATATTATGAGCATTGTTAAAGGTCCCGATTTCCCAACTGGCGGACTTATAATGGGTGAAGATGGTATTCGAGACGCTTATACAACTGGCAAAGGTCGTATATACATTCGTTCCAAAACAGCAATTGAAGATATGAGGGGCGGCAAACAGCAGCTTGTTATAACAGAAATCCCATATCAGGTCGTAAAGTCACGACTAGTAACTGCAATGGAAACGATTCGTCTAGAGAAAAAGGTTGAAGGAATCGCAGAAGTAAGAGACGAGAGTGGACGTAACGGTTTGCGCATCGTTGTTGAGCTGAAAAAGGATGCAGACGCGAGTGGAATATTAGCTTATTTACTCAAGAAGACTGATCTACAAGTAACTTATAACTTCAATATGGTCGCTATCGTCAATAAAGCACCTCAGCAACTTGGTATTAAACCGATGCTTGAAGCCTATATTGCGCATCAAAAGGAAGTTGTAACGGAGCGTACGAAGTACGAGCTTGAGAAAGCAGAAGATCGTGCACATGTCGTAGAAGGACTTGCTAAAGCACTTAACATTTTGGATGAAGTTATCGCAACGATTAAAGCTTCCAAAAACAGATCGGATGCTCAAAATAATTTAGTATCGAAATTTGGATTTTCGGAACGTCAAGCTGATGCCATTTTAACTTTACAACTATATAGATTGACGAACTTAGAAATTACAGCACTAGAAAAAGAACTGAAAGAAGCACTGAAAAAAATTGCTTACTTACGTTCGATTTTAGATAGTGAAAAGAAGTTAATCGGTGTCATTAAGGACGAACTTACTGAAATTCGTGATAAGTTCGGCATCGATCGCCGTTCTGGTATTCAAGGTGAAGTTGAGGAGTTGAAAGTTAATCTGGAAGTGCTTGTCACGCCAGAAGATGTTCTTGTTACACTTAGCCAAGATGGCTATGTAAAGCGTACAAGTATGTTATCTTTCACTCGATCTGGTGGAGAACTTGACACTGCTGGAGTGAAAGAAGGTGATGTCATTCGAGATCTGCTACAGGTCAATACGATAGACAACTTGCTGCTCTTTACTCGAAAAGGTCAATATTATTTGTTGCCTGTGCATCAAATACCAGATTTTAAATGGAAAGATACAGGAACAGCAATTGTTAATATTGTACCGCTGCCTAAAGACGATTCCATTATAAGTGTATTACCGATAAAAGATATGAATACGCCTAACTTGTCACTCGTATTTATAACGAAGCGAGGACAAGTGAAACGTACAGAGCTTAAAGAATATGCGACGACTCGTTCAACAGCAGTCACAGCTTGTAAAGTAGCTGACGGGGACGAGATCATCAGCGTTACTCCTAGTGATGGCACGAAACATATTGTTCTTATTTCATCAAACGGGATGAGTATTCGTTTCGCTGAAGCGGAAGTTAATCCGATGGGCAGAGTTGCTGCGGGTGTTCGTGGTATGCAACTTCGTGAAGATGACGAGATCGTATCTGCAATTTGGGTATCGGATGATGAAGGTGAAGTGCTAGTCATTTCCGATATTGGCTATGCAAAACGTTCGTTACTACTGGATTATCCGATACAAGGCAGAGGCGGTAGAGGTGTTCAGACGTTTGAGTTTAAAGAAGGCAAACGTGTACGCTCTAATGGCGACAAGCTAGTTGCTGGCTATTATTGCAGAAAAGAGATAGAAGTTGTTGCGCTTACATCTACAGGCGGCAAATTAATCGCGAGTTCAGAGAAATCACCAATTGAAGAGCGTAAATCGATTGGAAAACTGTTATTCCCAGTCGATAAAAACGATGTAATAACGTCTTCGTTCGTACGGGTTGTTCCAGATCTTAATCAAAAGGTTGATTAGGCGGATCGAAACGATCTATAATCTCGACTAAAAGTTCAAGCATGACCCACAATGGAACAAGCCCGTCTGGGCGTTCAAGCCATTGTGGGTCTTTTATTATTCCGTACGATCGAATACGTTTGATCATTTCTTCTTTTCTGTCGTCCAGAGGAATCACGCTCCTTGGGCATGTCACTTTGTTAATCCGCACTGCCTGCCAATATGGGCAGTCGCCTCAGTATATGTCTAAAGCTGTCAAACTGTTCGAGATAATAGCGATTAATAGCGCAAACTATTAATTGCATTAATCTTTTATTCGACATTATGAATTGCTATAATAGACTTATAGAATCCAAAATTGACAGGAAGCGGGTGGAGAGTTTGATTTCTGAAGATTTTACTAGGTTGTGGACAAAACTAACACGCGATTGGAAGATAAGTTTGGAGCAATCGCTTGCCCCACTTACTGAAGGACAACTAAATGTTCTTGAACTGTTACTTGACTCTGAACCTAAGAAACCATCTGATTTGATCCAATATTTATCTACGACACCCGCAGCCATAACGACGTTGTTAGACCGGATGGAAAGAAATGAATTAATAGAACGAACGAGAGATGTGAATGATCGTAGAATCGTGTGGATATCAGTATCAGCAAAAGGTAGAGCTGAGACGGAGCGGGGCAGAGCTATTCGGGGTAATTTGATCGAGCATTCGCTCGATCGTATTTCCTCGCATAATCAACAGCTTTTGGTTTATCTGTTAGGTAAAGTAGCAAATACATAAAACGATAACGGCCGCTACCCAATTGGGTAGCGGCCGTTGATGTGCTCTGCAATTATTTCATTGAATCTAATCTTGTTTTAAGCATTTCAAAATCCTTTTTCATCGTTTCATAATCACTAGCACGGAGCAGCTTGTCATTTGCTTCAGCTAATGTTTCTTCAATTGGAAGAATGCGATAACGATAAGACTTATCGGGTTTATACCGGTGAACCCAAGTAGGAATTGCTTCTACTTCGGTAAGGTTGATCGTACCTTCGGTAACATTTTTGCGAATATTAACTTTGAATATAACCCCGTAGTCTTTAGATCCACCACGTTGGTTAGAAATAAAGTTACCCATAGAATAAATAATTAGTGCCGATTTTTTATTTCCTTTAGCATCGAGTGTTTCAATGACTTCGTATGGTTGCAAAACATGCGGATGAGATCCAGCAATAATATCTGCACCAGCAGCTACTAATGCTCGCGCTAACTGCTTTTGCTCTTCATTAGGAGTCGTCTGATATTCTGCTCCAAAGTGCAACGCTACTGTAACAAGATCAGCACCGCCTTCTTTTAGCCGCGTAATATCCTTTTTAATTTTTTCTTCATCAATTAAATTAACAAGATAAGGTTTACCCTCTGGAATCGGAATACCATTCGTTCCATAGGTGTAGGATAACAATCCCATCTTAATGCCGTTTTTCTCAGAAATGATTAGTGCATCTGCTTCTTCTTGTGACGAAGCGGTACCGACTGCTTGAAGCTCCAGCCCTTTTAAATGCTCTAATGTACGTAGCAAACCTTTTTCACCTTTGTCGAGGGAATGGTTGTTTGCCGTAGAAAAAAGATTAAAACCAGCGTTTTTGAGAGCTTCTGCTAGCTCAAGCGGAGCATTAAAGGAAGGGTAGCCAGTATAGCCATACTCTTTCCCTGCAATTGGTGTTTCTAGATTTGCCATAACCCAATCGCCTTGTTTTAAAATTGGTTTTACCTCTTCAAAAAAAGGATCAAAGTTATACTTTTTTTCGGTGGCATTATAAGATCCTGGTAATTGCGGAGAATGACTCATAATATCGCCTACACCTAACCATACTGCATCTACAAATTGAGGAGGAGCAGGGGTCGGTTGTGGTGTTGCTGGTTTAGCAATTTCTTGTTTTTCATTAGAATCAGAAGTTTCAGATATAATATTATTCTTATCTGTTGCTTTTGAGCTCCATGGCGAGAAGTCTTCACTAAAGTTGGACAAAACCAGCAATAAAACTAAAGCAATAGAAGCTAAACCTAATCCCATAGTCAAGAATACTAATGTTTTATTATGTCGCATCTCAACACGATCGTCCTCTCCTAATCGAACAGTAGGCAATTAAAATTGCCCTGTAAGATTTAAGTAAAATGTTTGGCTGCATCCTGGATTTGATCCTGTTGCCATATGCTCCATGGATATTCATTCTCTGGAGTTGAGCAAAAAGTTGAAGCTTCTTTCGTTACAGGATGTGGCACAGAAACAGAAGTAGACCATAAAGCAACATCGGTTACATCGTTTCGTTTCGTTGCTCCGTACTTAAGATCACCAAGTAATGGGCAACCGATGTATGCCATTTGAGCTCTAATTTGATGTGACCTGCCAGTATGCAGTTTTACAGCTATTAAGCTGAAGCGATCTGAGCTTGCGATGACAGAGTACGTTAGTATCGCTTCTTTAGCTTCTTCAGTAGGTTTCTCAAAAACAGTAACTTGATTCTTCTTCTGGTCTTTACGTATATAGTGCGTCAGACGGGCTTCCTGCTTCGCAGGAGCCCCTTGAACGACACACATGTACGTTTTACCGAAGTTACGGCTTCGAACCGCCTCAGACAGCCTGGAGGCCGCCTTAGAAGTTTTGGCAAAAATCATAACGCCTCCGACAGGACGATCTAATCGATGCACCAGTCCCAAAAAAACGTTGCCTGGTTTTTGATGTCGTTCTTTCAAATCTGCTTTGAGCAGAGTTAGCATGTCAGGATCGCCGGTTTCATCCTCTTGAGAAGGTATGCCTGGAGGTTTAACGACAGCAAGCAGATGATTATCCTCAAATAAGACTTTGATTCGCATTAATTTGACTCCCAGCGTCCAAGGATGCCGCACGGCAAATTAAGGCCGGATTTCGTAATTGGCAAACCAATTTCTCCACAATTAATTTGTCCGCCATATTTCGACTTCATTGTCATATGAAGTAGATTATGGAGAACGGAAGGTGATAATCCTGTCGTATACGAGTTAATAAGTAGGAATAAAGGATTATCAGAAAGTATGGATGTGCAAGATTGAAGGAAAGGATACAAGTTTTCTTCAAGCTTCCACGTTTCTCCATTAGGTCCACGTCCATAGGAAGGAGGGTCCATAATAATAGCGTCATACTGACGGCCACGGCGTTGCTCACGTTGTACAAACTTAAATACATCGTCTGTTATATAACGAATAGGGGCGGATTCAAGGCCAGATAGTTGAGCATTATCTTTAGCCCATTGCACCATACCTTTAGCAGCGTCCACATGGCAAACATCTGCACCAGCAGAAGCAGCTGCGACAGTAGCTCCGCCGGAATAAGCAAATAGATTTAGTACACGTATTGGACGACCCGCATTGCGAATTTTGTCCATCATCCAGCTCCAGTTAACCGCTTGCTCAGGAAATAGTCCAGTATGTTTGAAGTTTGTCGGTTTAATGTGGAATCTTAAATCGCCATAACCAATTGTCCATCTCTCAGGAAGATTTGAAGACATATTCCATTGCCCACCACCAGAATTGCTACGATGGTAATGTCCATCTACTTTGTTCCAATGTTCTGCTTCATTAGCAATTGGCCAAATAATTTGTGGATCTGGTCTGCGTAAAATATATTTTCCCCAACGCTCCAGCTTATCGCCTTCACCAGTATCAATAACCTCGTAGTCGTTCCATTTATCTGCTAAGTACATATTCAAAAAATCCTTCCTCGACGTAAGTCTTGTCATGTAATAATGTCATCGCTTATTATAACGAAGCAAGGGTAAGTAATCAACGAAACATGCCGAATGATCGGGTATTATTTCGTAACGATAAGAATATTAAGGAAAAAGGTGGATAAACCGATGATGCACTTGGAATGTGAATGCGGTAATAAAACAGGGATCTTTGGAACGGGTGATCGTGATGAACATGGAAGAGAATACATTGAAATGGAAGACGATGATCGATTTACCTTTATGATAGGGGAAGATAGCATCGTATTTAAATGTTCGTTCTGTGGTTATCGATATCGCTTGAAAAAGTACGAATAATCAACATTTCCTCGAGCAGTACCCACCTATATTTCCCAATAAATTATTTGACATTGATAATCGTTATCGATATGATATTGTAGTGTGAATTTTTTGATATCGGGGGAATAAATATGTTTATTCAATTAAGAACGATAGTAGTAGAACCCGGAAATGCTGAACAAGTGGCCGGATGGTTCGTACAAGCTGGTCATATTGATACGATGCCAGGTTTAATAGATCGGACTGTACTAGTCAGTAGAAAAAATAAAGAATCTGAAGAAGTTATTGCGATGATACGTTGGGAATCAGAAGATGCATGGAAAAATTGGGAGAAGGATCCTGTTCATTTGGCTGGTCATCGTGAAAAGCGTAATGAAGAATCTCCAAGTTATATTATAAGCTCATCGGTAAAAATGTATGATGCAACGAAAGTAGATACAAGTCAATTAAACCTCGCTTAAGACGAAGTTAAATGGAAAACGAAAGGCTGTCTCCTAGGTCAATTTGACCAGAGACAGCCTTTTTCCTGTTAGTATGACATGGTGGATTCCACTAGTACTGGTTTACTAGACTGCTCTATTAATAGCCGTAGTAATTTTTCCAGAGCTTGAAGGAATCAGTTGGATCGTCATCCCAGCAGTCATCATC
Organism: Paenibacillus sp. GSMTC-2017; assembly: GCF_016019935.1. Classification (GTDB taxonomy): domain Bacteria; phylum Bacillota; class Bacilli; order Paenibacillales; family Paenibacillaceae; genus Pristimantibacillus. Next base: position 301,661 of record NZ_JAECMT010000002.1, on the reverse strand, counting down.
GTCATCATCGTCATCTTCATCGTCCCACCGGTCATCTTCATCGTCCCACCGGTCATCATCGTCGTCATCATCATCCCAACGATCCTTTTTGTCAAACCAGTCCCAGAAGTTGTCTTTCTGGTCTTTACCTTTTTTGTCTTCTTTCTCATCGTCTCGATCTTTGTTGTATTTACCGTAGTCAATACGATCATCGGATTTAGATGATCCACCGAAAAAGGTAAATAGTGAAGAGAAAAACCCCTTGTTCTTGCTTTCACTAGAATAGCTTGTCTGACTAGATGCAAAAGCTGATGTTGGAAAAACGAGTATAGCGATTAACACCGTTATACTGATGACTCTTTTCAACATTTTCATCAGGATGCACTCCCAATATGACATTTTAAAAGAACAGATAAGTTCTTTATTAAGAACTATACAATATAAGTAAATACTTGTAAATAAAAAGTATAGGAAAAAAGCCCTTGAATCACATTGCTGTGTCAAGGGCTTTTGGATATTAATTTCCTAATTATACTACCTTCCAAAGTGAAGCTACGTTAGCTGGCTCCCAGCCTGCGATTGATGTATGATTTTGTCTGCACTCATACACTACACCGTTATACGTTACTTTAGTACCAGTTGTATAAGCAACACCAGCTGCCCATGCTGGTTGTGTCGGAGCAGCAGCTGTTGTAGCGTTTACATTGCTCGCAGCAGATTGGTTGCCGGCAGCATCAATCGCTCTAACAGAGAACGCATATGCAGTAGATGGAGTAAGTCCATTTACGACATAATCTAAAGTTGAACCAGAGACAGTAGCTAATAATGTAGTTCCGCGATAGATGCGGTAGCCAGTAACGCCAACATTATCTGTAGAAGCACTCCACATTAACCAAACGCTTGTTGAAGTTGGTGTATTCATAATATGCAATCCAGGAGGTGCAGAAGGAGCTGCCGTATCTACTGCAACAGCTGTTGTTGTTACATTTACGATATTACTAGCAGCTGACTCGTTACCTGCGGCATCAACAGCGGTTACTCTAAATGAATAGCTGGTGCTTGAGGTAAGTCCAGTTAATGCTCGATTAGTTGGTGATGCTGGCACTGTTGCTAAAAGAGTAGTACCGTTATATATTTTGTAGCTAGCTACAGCATTATTATCAGTGGCAGCTGACCATGCCAACGTAGCTGTAGTTGATCCAACATTGGAAGCGCTTAAACTAGTTGGAGCAGTTGGAGCTTGTGTATCAGCAGGCCCGCTTGGGAAGTTAACATCAATAGCGTTGTAGAACGCGTTAACTGTGTTGGAAACGTCCCATACTGCTAAAATAACATGATATCCAGTACGATCGGTAGGAACATTACAATTGTGGGAATAAGTCATTGGAGGTTGTACACCGCCATAATTTACTGTACAAAATGGTGTCAAATCAAACTGATTACGAGTTAGTGGAGCATTTGGATCCCAATTAGTTTTCGTAATATAATAATGGAATTTAGACGTAGCATGGTTTGCTGTAAACTTCCAAGTAAATGTTTGTTGGCCACCAGTCATAGCAACTTTGCTCCAACGAGTGCTGGATTGCTCATCAAGTTTAGGGTATAGTCCACCCGCACTTGCTATTTGACCATCGGCAGGTCCAGCTGCAGGGAAGCCTTTAAGTGTTTCTAGACTTTGTGGCTCATATATGATGTTTCCACAATCTGTATTGAGTCCTTGCTTACATAGAATGGAACGGCTTCCTGGAGAGTCTACATAACCGTGAGCAGAAACACGATCAGCTAGAACGGTCATACATGCTAACAATGCTATAAAGAAACCGCTTGCAATTAATGCTTTAACAATAAATTGACGAGATGATACGACTGTCATAAATAATAACCTCCTAATAGTGGTTTAATGTTTACGCTTTCATAATAAAGACGTCAAATACAGTTGCAGCATAATCTCCCTTCTTTTGATAATGAAAGAGTCTAGGCGAGAATAAGTTGGATGAAAGGACTCCTTTCGTAAAAGGTTTTATATAAACTCTATTGAGCTTATACACTAGTAGAAGTGTAAGAAAAAATGAAGGTGAAATTAAGTTGCATCTAAGATGTGATAGGTGTAAGTTCGGGTAAAAACTAGGAGTGAATATTATGAATTTCTAGGATGTAGTATTGAGTATGTCTAAGAAGTAAAATTTGAGTATGATTTGGGAGCAGAATACGAGTAATCTAAGGAAAGTAGTCTAGTAAATCAAATATGAGCTTATTATAGAGGAAATTGATAGAAAAGGGGAGAGTTTTTATAAAAATAATCGAAATTTATCCCCTCCCTTACCTAAAACAATAAAATATCTTATATTTCTACAAATTCAGCAAACATTCGAGTTGCAATTTCCTCGGTAACATAACGGGAGAGAGTAAAAATACATTTTGATTAGAACGCAACATCACGAAACCATCCGCCATATAAAGTTTATCTATAAGAACAAAGTTATCTTTAGGACAGCAAGCCGGCAACTAAGTTCCAGTACCAGACAAGTGCGGCAAAGCTGCAAGTATGTGTGGCGATCAGCAGGCTATAGACTAATGTCGGTATGCCGATCGAATGTTGCTTGAACATTTTCCAAGTTCGATACAGGATAACGAAAGTACTGGCTGCGGTAATCCAAGGGATGAATCCAGTCGCTTGCAGCTTCCAAGAAACGCCGAATCCGAGAGGACCCCAATAATTATCGGATAGTGGAATGAGGACTAGTAACACAATAAGACCTGCATAAATGAGATTGCCTGCACCAATCACAGCATATCCATATAGAATCGATATGTTCTTGCTACGCTTACCGCCGAAAAGGTTCTTGAGCCATGTAACAAAGCCTGCGATAGCAACAGTTGCGAATAGGAACAGAAACCACCCGAACAAAACAAACTGTACGTTACTGGTTTCGAACCAGGATACTCGCTCGTAAGCGGCAATATCGCCATCTATATGAACATAATCCGCCTTGCCTTGATTATCTATCAAAAGAAATGATAGTTTCTTCTTTCCGTCCGCCGATACGAACACGTCTTTGCCTGTTGCTTCTAAGACAGAATGACCCTGAAGGAAGCTATCACTAATCATTTTCCCATTCTTGTCGAAGCGGATATTCATATCCCATAAGAGTGACAATATTTTTTCAGCTGTGTTGTATGAATGAAACACCCAGCGATACGTTCCCGCCAATCGTGTTTGCTCTTGTTTCGACAAAGTGAATGTAGGGTGTGGTTGATCTGGGGCGGAAGCAGGGAAATATCGGTCCATAAAAGCATCTATTATTTGTTGTCCCAAACTATTTCCTCTCTCATCTAAAAAATGAAGATTGTAGCTTACAAACAATCCAATCTCTTCTTCAGGCAACAGGTATAGGATACTTTGAGCTTCGGAAAGTCTGCCATGATGGGATAGAGCCCGTCGTCCATTGTTGAAATCTTCGAAAAAGCCATACGCCATACCCTCCGCTTGCGGATGAATGGTATAATGCTGACGGTGCATTAGCTCGACTGTCTTCGGTTGCAAAATGCGAGACTTATCCCCGACTTCGTTCTGCAAATGGGCAATCATAAATTTCGATACATCGATGGCATTTGTTATTAACGATCCTGACGATCCACCGTGGAAATAATTAAAGCTTTGCGGGAGATTTGTCCCTTGCTTCCACCGATAACCAATCGCTAACCGATCGGTCATATCCTTCGGCAAAGATTGTGAGAATGTACTACTCTCCATGCCAAGCGGCTCGAATATATTTTGGCGGACATATTGTTCGAATGTCTGTCCGGTTTGCTTCTCCACCATGAACCCGACCAATTCCATCCCATAATTGGAGTAGCTTAATCGTTCACCGGGGGCACGAACAGGCGATTGTACGAAAGGATTTTTGGCTGTTCGCAGAGTGGTAACTTCTTCTGCGTTATTTGCCCGAGCACGGAACGCCGTCTCATCGTATCCTGCCGTATGCGTGAGAAGATGATGAAGGGTGATAGGTTCTGTGAAGTCACTTGGCACAGGGAACAGATCAAGTACCTGACGGATATCGGCGTTCAGGTCCAACATTCCACGCTCGACGAGCTGCATGGCAGCGGTTGAAGCGAATAACTTAGATACCGAGGCGACGCGAAACAAGGTGCGATCCGCTTGCACTGGAATCTGATGCTCTAGATCAGAATAGCCATACCCCTTAGCAAATAATAATTTTCCGTCTTTCACGATCGATAATACCGCCCCAGGAATATGTTTCTCAGCCATTTTCTTTTCCATGAATTGATCGAGAAAAGGCTCTAAATCGTTCGTATGTTCCAATCTGAAGACTTCGCTAGGTATGGGGTCAGTTTTTACTGAGGACGTTGTGGATGACTGTGACTGTGCGAATATCGGAATAATGACAGTTAAGCCAACTAATGCACATAGTACCGTTAGACTAATAAGCTTTGAACAAAATGATTTGAAATTCGGTAAAAGCATGATTGAGACACACTCCTTTAATATTTGTTAGAAGATGAATCCAAGTATAAAACGTTACGTTACGTCACCTACAAGCCCCTTACGACGATGAATATGTAAATATTTTCATGACCTGAGAGGTGGAAAACAAAAAAAGAACCCTCCGTCTCAAAAAAAGACGTGGGTTTCAGGTTGATTAGAGAGGCTCTATTGAACCTCTATTTTGAACGATAATAAAATTTAGGTGAAATAATGTGATCACTATAGCTATTGTGGAAAATAGAAGTTGTTGCAGGTGAAAGTGGAGGAACAAGCCAAGACCATCTCCCCGTAACTTCTCGGTTACTCATAGCCTCATTTTTCTCGAATCTCATAAACTGCTGGGCAGCCGTATGGTGATCAACAATCGTAACTCCTTGGGATTTGAAAGAATGTAACACTGCAATGTTAAGTTCAACAAGTGCTTTATCCTTCCAAAGTGTCGAAGCTTTGGTTGTATCTAACCCCATAAGTTGTGCTACAGCAGGAAGTTGATTGTACCGATTGTCGTCCGCAAGATTGCGAGCACCGATTTCTGTACCCATATACCAGCCATTAAATGGTGCGGCCGAATATTGAATGCCTCCTATCTCAAGCAACATATCAGAGACAAGAGGGACAGCGTACCATTTCAAATTAAGAGATTGAAATTCCGCTATTTCAGGATGTGTGATCGGCACTTCCATGATGATTTCTTTTGGGATATCAAAATAAGTAGGTTCATCGTCGTTCATACTAAGAACTAGTGGTAAAATATCAAAGGCTGTTCCGGCACTCTTCCAACCTAACGTTGTACATTGTTCCGTAAAAGCTAAAGAAGCAGAATCTCCGATAATTGTTCCGTCTTCCAAAGTATAACCTGCATAACGGATTAATTGATGATTCCAAATACGTGGACCGGATGAAATGTCGTCGCCGTTAACTGGTGAAAATACAGTAATACATGGACGTATTTTGCCATCATTAGTTGCATGTTCAATATGTTCAAATAGAACTTTAGCCATCTCATCCACTTTGTTAATATGCCTAGCGTCTATGACAGTTAAGCTATCCCAAAATAGTCTGCCGATACAGCGATTACTATTCCGCCAAGCCATCTTGGCACCATAACTTAACTCATCATAAGTATGGACATAATGACCAAATAAATGAATATCGTTGTTTATTTGTAATAAACGTTCATCGATATCGAGCTGTGTTTTTCCCATTTCGGTATAACATCTCGTGATAAAATCGGATGCAGCGCTGAATAACGTTGATTGTTGAACTATACTTTGCATAGGATGTCACCTGGTTTCGTAAGTCGATGGCTTTATTATATCAACTCTAACCCACGTTCTATCCTATTACTTGTGAACAAAATTAAAATATCGTTACTTCACTTTTTTCATTCCCAAAAAAGAAAGTGTTCCATCAGCTCTTTGTTTAAACATATAGGTTTTATTATTCGTTTTGTGATGAAAAGTCGATTCCGAAATAGGGTAGAATGGAACTAGCTCGCGATCATTCCAAACGAAAAATAATTGGTCCCCATCACGTTGAACGACAGCTTTACATCCAAATCCTTCATACGTTCCCATATAGTTGTTATACTTTTCCTCATCTAATGAAATAGCTAGTGGAATTTCAGGTACAGTAATTTCTTTATCAAAAACTAGACCAGCAAGCGAATCCGCAAGCGAGGTTGCAGGTACAAAATCAAAATTCGTAAGAAGAATAACCGTTGTCTTATCTTCTGGGTATCTGTGTAGTTCGCTCCGGTATCCTCGGTAGGCTCCCCCATGAAAGACTCTTTTTCGATCATAGAGGTTATCCAGAAACCAGCCTAAACCATACTTTGCATCATCTTTATAGAATACGTTTTGAATCGTTTCCTGCGATATGAACTTTCCTGTATAAAGTGCTTGATCCCATTTGTACAAGTCTTCGACTGTAGAGTACATGGAGCCAGCAGAGAAGCAAGTACTCATATCAATAAATTCCGATGGAGAAAGTGATTGTTCAGTTCCATCATAGGAGGAAGCAAGTCCTGAAATAACTCGCCGTCCGTCATTTAGTCCAGTATTTAACATGTCAAGTGGCTCTAAGAAATGGGTAGTTACATATTGTTCGTAGGTAATGCCAGAAACTTTTTCGATTATGATCCCGAGTAAAAAGTAACCAGTGTTGTTATAGGAAAACGAAGTGCCTGGTGAGAAATCAAGTGGAAGGTCTATTATCATCGGAATCCACTTTTCACGGTTAATTGGCCATTTGTTTAGATTGGCATTAAATTCAGGTAGATTCGTAAAGTTTGCAAGTCCTGATTCGTGTTGAAGCAGATGCTTGATTGTTATCTTTTCGAACTTTTTAAATTGTGGCAAATAATCATCTAACGAATCATCAAGGCGAAGCATCTTTTGTTCAACTAATTGCATAATTGCCATTGCAGTAAATGATTTGGTGATGGACCATATGCCGAATTTCGTATGTAACTGGTTACGTATCTGATGTTCGTGATTCGCAAAACCATATGCTGATTTGAACACTATGTTATTATTTTGAGCAATTAAGATAGTCCCGCTGAAAGGCCAGCTCTTCATATATTGCTCCATATACGATTGAATTTTTTCAAATACTGCTGCCATTTTTGACACGCCTCCTTCAAAAGGCTATTTTAACATAGTTTCAAAATGGATCGTATCGATAGTCATCAATTTGTAGACTTTTGTTTGAGTAGGTAGTTTGACATCAAAACCGTCCAAGTAGTACAATAAACAAAAAAACCGTCCAGACGGTACATAAAAGGAGCGAGCATTGTTGGATTCAAAAGCAAAATTGAAACGAAAACACATTTTACAATCTGCAACAACGTTTATTTTAACAGTCGATTTCCAATCGCTTACTTTAGATGCTGTAGCTAAAGAGGCTGGTGTGAGTAAAGGCGGTTTATTGTATCATTTTCCGAATAAAGAAGAGCTTTTGAAGGGGCTTGCCCTGCATATATTTGAGCAATTTATCGAATTGTTTGATTCTTATGCAGCTAAGGATGATGACGAGTATGGGAAGTGGTGTCGAGCATATATACAAGCATCGAGAGAGGATTTGGAGCACAATGCTGCTTTGAATGTTGGAGTCATGTCTGCTACTTTGTTACAACCCGTTTATATCCAAAGCATGTCATATAGTTACTCCTATATGCTGAGAAAGATGGAGGAGGATGGGATCGATCCATCAATTGTAAGCATTATAAGACTGACGATTGATGGCATGTATTATTCCGTTTTGTATAAAATTGAACCTCTTCAAAAAGAGTTGCTTGATGAAGTAATGACACGATTAATGAATATGACGCGCAAGGGGATGAACGAAAATTGAATGCATATCTTTTGTTAGCTTTTGCAATCGTAAGTGAAGTGTTTGGTAGCTCCATGTTGAAAGTATCAAAAGGATTTTCGAAATGGTTGCCGTCATTAGGTGTAGTTGTTGGTATGGGCACAGCCTTTTATTTCTTATCTCTGTCACTAAAGGAATTGCCGCTTGGTGTTGCTTATGCCATTTGGTCGGGAGTGGGAACAGCTTTAACAGCGATGATAGGCGTTTTAGTTTGGAAGGAAAACTTTAATGTAAAAAAAGCACTGGGGCTGGCGCTTATTATCGGGGGAGTAATTGTGATGAAGCTATCAACGGGTAGTTCAACATAGAGGGGAAGTTTATGATGAAAAAAGGATATATCGCGTTAACTTGCTCGATTGCATTTGAAGTATTCGGGACTACGATGCTTAAATTGTCAGATGGATTTTCAAACGTATTGCCTTCGATCGCTTTTATAATAGGGATGGGTACAGCATTTTATAGTTTATCGATTTGTCTTAGAACGATTCCGCTAAGTTTGGCATACGCCATATGGTCAGGTGTAGGTACAGCGCTTACTGCAGTAATAGGAGTACTATTATGGGATGATCCGTTTAACTTGATTACACTTTCGGGTTTTGCCCTAATTATAGGTGGAGTAGCGTTACTTAATGCTTCAAATAAGTCAGTTGAAACAGCTCCATCATCGTAAAGCAACTTTCCAAACTTGTGTAAACAACGATTTAAAAAGGAAAAAACCTCCATAATCTTTTCGTAGCGTGTTAAAATAAAGAAGATGAGAAACACTCTGCACGATAATGAATATGATTATGGAGGTATAACTTGAAGAAGACGAAAATAGCATTGATTGCTACATTAGTTGTTTGTTTTGTACTCGTAATTGTAGTAGGAATAATGAGGTATACTTCATTAGATAAACAAATACTTAGTGTAATAAATGAAACTCATACGGTCAGAATTGAATTGAGTAGACATTCCGACAGCGCGCGTATATCGATAGAAGATAAAGAGACGATAAATAAAATTTTTGAAGATTTCAAAGGAACAAAACTTAAAAAAGTGAGCGGTACTCCAACAATCGGAGATTACGTCATACATATTTATTACAAAAATAACACGATGGGAACTTACCTTGGCTTTAGTGTTGATCAGGAAGGAAAATATATATCGCTTTCTACTCAATCAATTAGTAATAGTTACAAAGTATTAAGTGGAGATGGATTTTTAGATACGATCAATAGTTTAGAATGGGAGCAAACTGATAAATAAAAGTCATTATAAAAATATAAGCAAGAAGAACCCTAATACACAAATAGGGATCTTCTTGTTTTTATTATTTTGTTAAGTTAATAAAAGTCCTTCGATTTCTTGGCGATTGAAAACAAAGCCGAAATAGATTTTGTCGTCGATAAAGATGGTTGGAACTAAATTTTTGCCCGATCGTTTGCGTAGAGTGTCTGCATGCTGAGGATGATCAGCGATGTCGTAATCCGTATACGAGATATTATGGTCATTTAAAAATTTTTTGAAATTTTTGCAATCCTCGCATGTTGGAGTTGTGTATACTTCTATCTTCTTCATATGGAATTCCTCCTTGTTATTGTGTAATTCAATGTACCCACTAATGGTAGCGTGTAATCATAATAGTACTGGAGCACATTATATACAAGTGCAAAATAATTGAGCTTTAAATTACAAAAGGTAAAAATAGGTTTGACAAATATACGGTACGGGGGTATATTATATTCAAGGAAGGGGTAATGACAATGGAAACGAATAGCAATGCTTTGAAGCAAGCTAATCTGCAACTTGTAGGAATGACCTGTGCAGCTTGTGCAGCCCGAATTGAAAAAGGGTTAAATAAACTTGACGGGGTTACAGAAGCAACTGTAAATTTTGCAATGGAACGTGCTGCGGTTACTTTTGACCCTAATGTAACGAACATTTCGAATATAGAAATGAGTATTGAAAAGCTTGGATTCAGCACTGCCAAAGAGTCAGTTGATCTTCAGCTAGTTGGAATGACATGTGCGGCATGTGCACTCAAAATTGAAAAGACGTTAAACAAAATGGCAGGTGTTACGACAGCTACAGTAAACTTCGCTATGGAATCAGCACATGTTGAATACTTAGGATCGGAAGTATCACCTGCCGAGATGATTCAGAGAATTGAAAAGCTCGGATACAATGCAGTATTGAAGGAAGAGGCAGGTAATCCAGCCGAACTTCGTCAAAAAGAATTAAAGCAGCAAAAACGCAAATTGCTACTATCAGCTATACTATCATTCCCATTGTTATGGGCGATGGTTACACATTTTTCATTTACATCATGGATCTGGATGCCGGATCTATTTATGAATCCATGGTTCCAGCTAGCGCTTGCGACACCTGTCCAGTTTTACGTAGGTAAACACTTTTATGTGGGAGCTTACAAAGCACTTCGTAATAAAAGTGCGAATATGGACGTTTTAGTAGCTCTTGGAACGTCAGCAGCTTACTTCTACAGTTTGTATTTGACCATCGAATGGGCGATTAATTCGGGAAGTGTTCATCATGGACCAGCAATGTATTATGAAACCAGTGCAGTACTCATTACACTTGTTATTCTTGGTAAATTGTTTGAATCATTGGCTAAAGGTCGTACGTCCGAAGCCATTAAAACATTAATGGGGCTACAAGCGAAAACGGCCTTTGTAATTCGTAATGGTCAAGAGTTAACGATTCCAATAGAACAAGTTCTTTTAGGCGATATTGTTGTCGTAAAACCTGGTGGTAAAGTTCCAGTAGACGGCGAAGTTATTGAAGGTACTTCTGCAATTGATGAATCGATGTTGACTGGAGAAAGTATTCCGGTTGAGAAAAAAGTTGGAGACAGCGTTATTGGCGCTACAATTAACAAAAACGGTTTGTTGAAAGTAAAAGCGACTAAGGTTGGTAGAGATACGGCTTTAGCGCAAATTATTAAGGTCGTAGAAGAAGCACAGGGCTCTAAAGCACCGATCCAACGTGTTGCTGATGTTATTTCTGGTATTTTTGTACCGATCGTTGTAGGGCTTGCCATAGTTGCATTTATCGTTTGGTACTTCTGGGTATCTCCAGGCAACTTTGCGACAGCATTAGAAATTGCAATTGCAATTCTCGTTATTGCATGCCCATGTGCGCTTGGTCTTGCTACACCAACATCGATTATGGCTGGTTCTGGCCGCGCTGCAGAGCTTGGTGTTTTGTTCAAAGGCGGGGAACATTTGGAATCGACGCACAAAATTGATGCGATTATTTTGGATAAAACAGGCACAGTAACGAAAGGAAAACCTGAACTAACGGATGTCGTTATTGAATCCATGGATGAAGAGATGTTCCTAACTCTTATTGGAGCAGCTGAAAAAAACTCTGAGCATCCTCTAGCAGAAGCAATTGTAGCTGGTATTGAAGCTAAAGGTATTCATTTACCGAATACGGAACAGTTTGAAGCTATACCCGGTTACGGTATACGGGCAGTCGTTAATGGCAAGGAAGTACTGGCCGGAACTCGTAAACTTATGAATAAATATAATGTAAAAGCTGATCATGCATTCGATCAAATGTCTCAATTGGAACTCGCAGGTAAAACGGCTATGTTGTTCGCAATTGATGGGAAATATGCTGGTCTTGTAGCGGTTGCTGATACGATTAAAGAAACATCGAAAGATGCGGTAGCACGTCTAAAAGGCATGGGCATCCAAGTTATTATGATTACAGGAGACAATGAACGGACTGCAGCAGCAATAGCGAAGCAAGTTGGTATTGAACATGTGCTTGCTGAAGTTCTACCGGAAGGAAAAGCAGCAGAAGTGAAAAAGCTGCAAGCACAAGGGAAAAAAGTGGCGATGGTTGGCGATGGTATAAATGACGCACCTGCACTTGCTATGGCCGATATCGGAATGGCAGTTGGTACTGGTACAGATGTAGCGATGGAAGCAGCTGATGTGACACTTATGCGCGGTGATTTAAATAGTATTCCTGATGCAATTTATATGAGTCGTAAGACGATGAGCAACATTAGACAAAACTTATTTTGGGCGCTTGCCTATAACTCGATTGGAATTCCAATAGCAGCGATTGGACTACTTGCGCCATGGGTAGCTGGAGCAGCAATGGCTTTAAGCTCAGTATCCGTTGTACTGAATGCTCTTCGTTTACAACGTATGAAAGTGTAATTGTGGAGAAGTAACATACTTTTAGTACAGGAGAGTGAATGAAATGGCAGTAAAAACATTTGCTGTTACTCCAGGATTTAGTGTTGGAGGAGCGATTTTTACTTCGAAACAATTAGCCCTTATTGGGTCAGTTATTGGAGATGAAGCTAAAGTAGAGATGACTACATTTAAACAATTATATGTGACCATAGAAGAAGATCGTATTCCTGATGTGCAATTACAATTGGAAGAAGTAGATTTAGAAATTCATCAAGCCGGATTTGTTTCAAAAAGTTTAATCACGTGCAACTTTTGCAAGGGGGCGGTGGAAGCAGGGTTAGATGTTGCAAAAGCTTTGGATTTAGCAATAGCTAATCATGAAGTGCCAAGTCCCTTGAAAATCGGATATGCAGGTTGTGCACTTGGAACGAGTGAACCTTTATTAAAAGATATAGCTGTCGTCAAAATGAGAGATTCGTTCGATCTCTATGTTGGCGGAGAAGCAAAGGGATTGAAACCAAGTTTTGCGAAGTTGCTAGTGTCAAATTTACAAAAGGAACAACTGATTCCTATCACTATGAAGTTAATCAATATTTTTCAAACGAATGGGAAGAAAAAAGAGAAGTTTTCAAAATTTGTTGATCGGATGACGCTTGAGGAGTTAAGAGCGAGTGTGTGAGTTGTTAAAATTGTAGACTAGTTAATGTTTTTATATTATGGATTGCAATTATCTCTTTATTGATAGAGTATTCGTTGTCATTCTACTAGTTATTGTAGAAGGAGACGGATACTCTATTTTGTTTTCTAAAAATGTATTACATAAGAGCGGCATAAGTACAAGCGATTTTTGAGTTCTGAACATGTAATAGTTATAATCGCATTTTTGAGCAGGATTAATTTTTAGTAGATTAGTAACTCGACGTTGTACTGATTTTTTGGGAAGGGGTTACTTTGATGGCTTTTTTAGAAGGTATAACAGGCTCCGGCTCATATAAAAAGTGTTATTGCGTTAATAGTTTGAGTTGTAACGGTTGTGACAAGGGAGTTACTGGTCCAACTGGAGCTACGGGAGCGACGGGAGTTACGGGAGCGACTGGAGCGACGGGTGTGACTGGAGCGACGGGTGTGACGGGAGCTACTGGTGCGACTGGAGCAACGGGAGTGACGGGAGCAACGGGAGTTACGAGTGCGACTGGAGCGACGGGTGTGACTGGAGCGACGGGTGTGACGGGAGCGACTGGAGTGACGGGTGTGACGGGAGCGACTGGAGCGACGGGTGTGACGGGAGCGACGGGAGTTACGGGAGCGACTGGAGTGACGGGTGCGACGGGGCCGACGGGGCCGACTGGAGCGACGGGAGTTACGGGTGCGACGGGTGTGACGGGAGCTACTGGAGCGACTGGAGCGACGGGAGCGACGGGAGTGACGGGTGTGACGGGAGCGACTGGAGCGACGGGTGTGACGGGAGCGACGGGAGTTACGGGTGCGACGGGTGTGACGGGAGCGACTGGAGCGACGGGAGCGACGGGAGCGACGGGAGTTACGGGTGCGACTGGTGCGACGGGAGTTACGGGAGCAACGGGGTCGACGGGTGCGACTGGAGCAACGGGTGCGACGGGTGTGACGGGAGCTACTGGAGCGACGGGAGTGACGGGAGCAACGGGAGTTACGAGTGCGACTGGAGCGACGGGTGTGACGGGAGCGACGGGAGCGACGGGTGCGACTGGAGCAACGGGTGCGACGGGTGTGACGGGAGCTACTGGTGCGACTGGAGCGACGGGTGTGACTGGAGCGACGGGGTCGACGGGTGCGACTGGAGCGACTGGAGCGACGGGAGTTACGGGTGCGACTGGAGCGACGGGAGTGACGGGTGCGACTGGTGCGACGGGTGTGACGGGAGCAACGGGGCCGACTGGAGCGACTGGAGCGACGGGAGTTACGGGAGCTACTGGAGCGACGGGTGTGACGGGAGCGACGGGTGTGACGGGAGCTACTGGTGCGACTGGAGCGACGGGAGTTACGGGTTCGACTGGAGCGACTGGGGTTACGGGTGCGACGGGTGCAACGGGAGTGACGGGTGCGACTGGAGCGACGGGAGTGACTGGTGCGACTGGTGCGACGGGTGTGACGGGAGCGACGGGAGTTACGGGATCGACTGGAGCGACGGGAGTTACGGGTGCGACTGGTGCGACGGGAGTGACGGGTGCGACGGGAGTGACGGGTGCGACGGGAGTTACGGGAGCAACGGGAGTGACGGGTGCGACTGGAGCGACTGGGGTTACGGGTGCGACGGGAGTGACGGGAGTGACGGGAGCGACTGGAGCGACGGGAGTGACTGGAGCGACGGGTGCGACGGGATTGACGGGAGTGACGGGATCGACTGGAGCGACGGGAGTTACGGGAGCAACAGGCCCTGACTTTGCTACTAATGGTTTTTCGGCGTTTATAACAACCGTTACAGTTGCCGCGAGTTCACAGCTTACAAACTGGTCTGTTGCAAACCCGTATTACGGTAGTGCAAACTTTAATGCGACGACAGGTAATTTTACAGTACCAGTTACAGGAAGATATTCGATCTCAGCAACTATCAACTTTGCTACAACAGTTGCACTTTCAGCAGGACTTGGAGCAGCTATTTTTCCCTATTTTGCAATCCAAAGAACGACCCCGACAGCAACCATTTTGGTGAGTGGTCTACTCCCAATTCTTAACGTTAATATTTTATTGTTACTGACATTAAGAGCCATCTTAGGTAATGGTGCGGTGACACTGGCAGCAGAAGTTATTTTATCAGCTGGTGATGTTATTGGACTATTTTATAATGCTAATGGTTTGGCGATCTCACTTAATATTGGTACGGGGGCAACAAATGGGGTCGTTTGGTCCGTTCATCAAATGGCATAATTATTAAAAATAAATGTTGAAAATGTATAACCATATGTGGATAAGATTCATTAACTATAAGTAACGGAATCGTCGGTCTTGAAAGAGGGGGAGAATGCTGAATAGGAGTATTCAAGTAAGTAAGAAAGCCTTATTAGCATTAATGAAAGTTCCCACGTTTAAATATAAGAATAGTCAAATGATAAAACAAACTGTCAACTATCAAACAAAAAAAAGATGTTCAAATCGTAGAAGGAAAAAAAGATGCGTTCCATTTCTACAACATGATTATCTCAGACCGAGACCGATTCATGTACCATGTCGAAGCCATCCTTCACATTGCGGACATGGTCCATGTCCACCGAAACCACCAGATCCGCCATTTAATTTCGTAGTTGAAAAAGATTGCTGCGGTTCTATCGTGCTCCAAAGTAATCAACCAGCTTTTACGATCTGGGAAATCGATGTTGATTCCAACATTACTGTTGCGCAGGTCAGCTTTTACTTAAACTCTAACAGTACAGAAGCTCTAGAAGTTTTAATAAAAGGTGAAGAAAAGAAACGATTATATGTACCTCCAGGCAGTACGACGAACTATATTGGGCAAGGTATAAGATCTATAAAAATACCAAATCAAGGGAATGAACAAACGTATATTGAAGGGAAATATGTCATTTCAACTACCCTTCAGCTACAAACTAATGCTATAACAGATCAATAATAAAGGTGGTTCTTCCATATTTCGAAGAACCACCTTTATATATGAATAACTATTTTAAAGGTTATATCGTACCGTAATACAGAATTCGCCTTGTGCTGCAGCGGTTGATGTTAATGTTATCGTATTGAAACGAGAAACTGTAAAAGAAGCACTACCCCCTGGAGCAATTACAACCGTTTCAATGGCAGCTACTACACCGGTTCTGAAAAAGTTCACGGTCAAGTTGCCCGTTCCAGTTTCGTATTTAACATAACCAGTACCATTTATAATTTGGGCGATATTATCTGCATATACAGTTTGCGTTCCAGCAGCAGCTAATGCCCAATTCGTACAAACTTTATCTTGAACGGTAATCTTATCTGAGCAACAACTAAGTGGTGTACTACACATTAATAATGAATCCTCCTCTGTGCTCTTAATTGTTTTTTACACTGGATACCTTGTTGTTATACAGAATTCACCTTGGTAAGTGCCAGCTGTTGCAGCAGGTAAAGTTAATTGAACTGCGCTAAACCGACGGTAGGTAAACGCTAAGCTTGTTCCAGGGGAAATGACAAAAGGAGCTGCATTTATTGGATTCCCAGCAGCGTCCAGAAAGTCTAGCTCAATATCTGCTGGTCCAACGTCATATTGTACATATCCAGTACCAACAATATTTTGAGTAATATTGTTGGTAAACGTAACAACTAACACATCAGTCGCAACAACAGTACCGCTCCAAGGTGCACATACTTTATCTTGAACGTAATCTTTTTCAGAGCAACATGTTAAAGCAGAACTAGATGTACTACAACTCATAGCTTAATACCTCCTATTTGATTTTCTAAACTATTTAATGCAGGCAGGTATCCTCGCGCGTGGACAATTGCCTGACCAATAATAATAAAAATACAAAATAGGTACGAAATGGACATCCTAAATGCGCCCGGAATTAAAACAAGCTGCTCTATTTACTCAAACTACTTTTTTTATATGATATTTTTAAAGCTAGTTGTACTATAATATGGAATATATCTAGTGACTAAGAAAGAGTGGTTTCTCTGAAGTATATCGAATTAGGTATAGGAAATAGATGGTAAATAAGGACTGAAACCGAACTTGCTGATGGTACAGAATATGAGGAGCGCGGTATATTACGGCCAATTAAGTTCTATTTGATTTATATAAGGATTTGGATTAGGAAAGCAGTATTCATCGTAGATATGAAAGAAGGCTTTAAAAAAATGAAAAAGAACCAAAATGAGATTAAAATGATAATAGGGATTAGTAGTTATTAAAAAGTAATACACGGACTAAGCTAAAGCAGATCATTGGTAAGGAGAATAGGTTTGGAAACAAATGAAAAAAATCAGTTTCACTTGTCAAAAGTAAATGGATTTCCCGGTCGGTGGATAGGGGGAATCACACTCATAGTTGGACCAATCCTTATGTTAGTTGGGGTTCTTCTTCGAATACAATTTGATTTCTTTTATCCTAAGCAGCTTGAAGCATACATGGATTACCCGTCCATAGTTTTTTGGTCATTTAGTGCATTTAATGCGGGTAATGTTCTATTGTTGCCAGCAATATTAACAATAATCGGATTGATAAGGCAGATGAAACCTAATTGGGCTACATGGGGAGGTATGCTAGTTGTTTTCGGGTTATTTACTCGAACTTTCCATGCTGGAGTTGACCACTTAGCCTATCAATTAGCTCGATTACAGCCATTGGATGTAGCAACAAAAGTAATAGGTGATTCTTACGGGGCTTATCATATTTTTAAAATGTTTAATCTTGCCATACTACTTGGTTGGATCGTGCTTGCCATTGGTGCTTACCGATCAAAAGTACTTAATTTAATGAGTTCTATGGCGTTAGGGTTAATGGCTTCACTTCCTCTTGGTGTTTTAAAGGGAACTACTCTTTTTTCAGTTATAGCAACTGCTGGGCTATGTATAGCTCTCGTACCATTAGGTATTAAAGTGTTGCGTAATGGGACTAAACCTTCACTGAAAAACGTAGTATTTTATTTGTTAGTATCGATAATTTGTATTTTCATCTTTCACTTTATCGGACAGGCTGGATGAAATCATAGTTTAGCTGACTAAGCAAATTACAAAGGAGAAATATTTGGTGGTAAACGAGATACTAAAAACGTTTGACAAAGACAGAAATCATGTAGGTGTTGCTACACGTGAAGAAGTACATAGAATAAGTTATTGGCATGAAGCATTCCATTGTTGGTTTGTTAGTAAAGAAAATGATGTAGATTATATTTATCTTCAAATACGAAGTGATTTGAAAAAAGACTATCCGAATCTTCTTGATATTACTGCAGCCGGCACATCTGTTACCATTTTATGGAAGTGTCCTCAAGTTAATAAGAGAAAATTTATGACTTTATAGCTAATCCTCAATAAATCACCATTGACTCTGTACTATGGTAAAGAGTTTACACTTGTTTTAGAGGAGGTAAATATGAATGGTTTAACGATAAGCCAAGTAGCGAGTATGTCTCACGTTAATATTGAAACTGTTCGGTATTATGAAAGACGGGGATTAATCTCGAAGCCGCCAAGAAGTGAAAGCGGCTATCGGATGTTTACACAGCAAGCTGTCGAAGATATTCGATTTATTAAAAAAGCACAAGAAATTGGGTTCACACTTGAAGAGATTAGAAGCTTATTATCTCTCTACAAAAATGAAGTAGAGATTATACCTGCAGATATGCAACGGATTGCACTTGAGAAAATTCAAGAAATTGAAGAAAAAGTGAATCAATTAAATCGTTTTAAAGCTTTGTTGGAGTCGGCAATCAATCGTCATGTCTCCAAGCTACCATTTTCTATTGATCAATGCCCGGTTATGAAGGGATGCTCTGAAGGAAAGGGTTGATGTAATGGGTGCAAAAATTGAAATATTTATAGATGGTGGTCCTGATAGTGAAACCTTTATTCAACAAGTTAAGAAGTTAGCATGTTCCAAATGTGAATTAATCACTTACAACTTGAATGATCAAACTAATGCAGAAGAATATGAAATCAAGGCTAGAGCTTTTGGACTTAACGTCTACCCGGCTGTTGCGATTAACGGTAAAATAGTTGATATTGAAAAGATGAACAAAGTGGATAAGATGAAATTAGCTGTTAAGTTACATTTTTAGCTGGAAAATTCGGGACATCGATATTATTCTGATGTCTCTTTCTCAGTTAGTAGTAGGAGGTTCATCTCGATAAACACAACTAATGAAGAGATTGTAGGACATATTTTAATATCAAAAGTGAAAATAAGTAATGAAAAAGAAAAAATAGATTCACTCGCGTTAGCACCCGTTTCTGTTTCGCCAGTTTATCATAATCAAGGTATTGGAAAATTGCTTATGAGAGAAGCGTTAGAGAGAGCTAAAGATCTTGGATATTCGTCAGTAATCGTTTTGGGTCATCCTCACTATTACCCGAAATATGGCTTCAAAAGCGCTTCTTTATGGGGAATTAAAGCTCCATTTGAAGTGACTGATGACGTATTTATGGTGTTGGAATTACACGAAGGTGCACTAAATCATGTTTCTGGAGTTGTTGAATATCCAAGTGTATTTTTTGAATAAGGATGTGGCTGAACGTCAAGCGAGTCAATAACTTTGTACATATCGTACATTATTAGAGGAGACTTTATGTAAAATGGAACAGATCACTTTTCGACAATCTCAAAGTTCAGATTGTGAAACAATTGCTAACTTACGAGCAGTTGTTCTTTGTGATGATTTAACGAGATTAAGAAGATTCGATGAAGAGAAGGTTCGTCAACGTTTCCGTAATTCGTTTGAGCCCGCTCATACTTGGATCATTGAAATAGATTCAGCTTTTGTTGGTTGTTTTGCTTTTAAACCGACGTTAGATGGTTATTTGTTAGAACATTTCTATATACATCCTAATTACCAAGGAAAGGGGATAGGAAGTCAAGTTATAAGAAATCTACTCGAACATCATGTGATCGAGGGGACATGCATCACACTAAATGTACTACAAGGCAGCGCGGCTAGACGACTTTATGAACGATTTGGTTTTATAGTAGATCGTGAAGATTTGATAGATGTGTATATGACATTAAAAATTAAGTGAAAGTAAAGTTTAACTGTAATCTTCAATCAAAGAGATTTTTCCTTCATTAATTCGAAACACTGTTTTTCCTTGTAATTGAATCATATCGCCAATTTTCAAACCGTTTGGAAGATCAGATGCCAGTATCGCTTCATAATTAATTTGCACTTCTATGTTTTCATCCACAGCGCTGTAGCCCGTTATAGTCTGACGACGACTTGAAAAAATGTGAGCAGACTTTTCTGCCAGCGCTTTAAACTGTTCGATTCCTCTAGTTTCCACGTTCATTTCACCGTTGGAGAAATTCCTGAACGTAACGTCCTTATGCAATAGTTCTATAATTCCGTGTATATCAATAAGTTGTAGCCTCAACATAATTATCAATAATTTCTTTCGTCACGTAACTAATCATAGTTACACTCCTCTCATGGCTTTCAATTATTTATTAGGCCGTAAACTTCTACTATTATGACACAAAATGTAAGTTCGGTTCACTCTCCGTTCATATATTTTTGATATGCTTTCAGCAGACAGTCGAGACTTCGTTTTCAAAACTATGCTGAATGCTGGAGGGTTATTATGTTATCAACTAGGAAGAAGATTACTCGTAAAATGATAGTATGTACAGCGCTTGTCACATTGGTTTGGGTAAGTATTTTAGGAGCAGCAACTGCAACTTCGTCATCATCGGCTACTTCACCGTCATTAAACGCTCGATCAGAGATAACTGCGGCAGATTTGAAAGATACCACTAAGTTAAGTGCGTTTATTGATGGAATTATGAAAGTTCATATGGATAACTTCAAAATACCTGGAGCAGTTATCACAATCGTAAAAGATGGCAATCTTTTGATGGCTAAAGGTTATGGGCACTCAAATATTGAAGAAGGAACGCCTGTTGATCCAGAAACGAGTATGTTTAGAATCGCTTCAACAACAAAGCTGTTTACTTGGACTGCTGTGATGCAATTGGTTGAGCAGGGCAAGATTGATCTCGATACAGACATCAACACCTATTTAAAAACGGTGAAAATACCAAGCACTTATGCTGAGCCGATTACAATGCGACATCTTATGACGCATACAGCAGGTTTTGAAGAAGGCGGGGTCGGTTATCAAATTACTACTGATCCGAAAAAGCTGCCGGTATCCATTGCTGAAACGTTAAAGAAGCATATGCTTGCTAGAGTTAACCCTCCTGGTGTAATGATGTCTTATTCTAATTATGGTGCATCACTTGCTGGATTGATCGTCGAAGAAGTTAGTGGGGTCGTTTATAATGATTTTATACAGAAAAATATATTTGTTCCACTTGAGATGAAGTATGCAACCGTTCAGGAGCCGCTACCTTCTTCATTGGAAGCTAATGCGGTTATAGGATATGCAAGGGAAAACGGTGGGTTCGTTGCGAAACCGCCAACGTATGAGGGAGGTTTCCGTCCAGCAGGATCGGGAGTCGTAGCAGCACTTGATATGACAAAGTTTATGATTGCTCACCTTCAGAATGGACGATATGGTTCTAAGCAAATTCTCAAACCGGAAACGGCGCAATTCATGCATGAATCAGCGTTCAAGTTTAATAAACAATTGCCAGGAATGGCGCTCGGCTTTTATGAATTGAATATAAATGGTCAGCGCATTATTGCTCATGGCGGAGCCGATACACTGTTTAATACTGAACTTTATTTAGTACCCGATCAACAACTCGGCATTTTTGTTTCTTATAGTGGCGGCGATGGCGGCACGGCAGCAGCGGGGTTGTCAAAAGCATTTTTTGACCGCTACTATCCCGTGGAACCTGATAAATTGCTCTCAGCAACACCCGAATTAGAAAACGACTTGCAAAAATATGCTGGTTCTTACCAGTTCTCACGTCGTAATCATTCGGACATCGATAAGTTTTTTAGCTTTATGGCTCAGCTTAGCGTTGGCGTTACTAATAATCGATTAACAATCGGAAGCGGTGCTGAGCAGCAAGTTTACGCCCCAAGAGGTAATGATATTTTCCAAGAGGTGGGGGGCACGAGTCAGATAGGTTTCCGTACTAACTCTTCGGGGAAAGTAACACATATGCTTCTAGATATAATTCCCTCGATGCCGCTCGAACGAACACCACTCTTCAATCAAACGAATTTTTGGTTTCTATTACTTGGAATATCTACTGTATTATTTATTACTGTTTTAACGGGATATGTTTATCACAGACGCGAAATAAAAATAATGCCCAAATCTCACAAGTGGGCAGTTCGACTTTCAGTAGCCACCGCTGTCTGGGCAATTGCGACATTAATCGCGACATTTGTTATTGTGTTGAATATGGATTTATTAGATCGATTAAGTAAAATAACTACTCAGTTAAATGTATATCTCTTTATGCCACTCATACTTGTTGGATTAACAATTGTAATGTCAATTACGAGTATTGTCGTTTGGAAAAATAACTATTGGACATTGATGAAACGTGTTCATTACTCACTAGTAACGGTTTCAGCAATTGTAATGAGTTTATTTTATTATCATTGGAATCTATTAGGCTGGCAATTTGGTTAAAGTAAATATTCTCCTAATTAAAATAAGAGCATGATAGAATTCGGAGGCGCACACGAACATGGCCACAATACTTATTGCTGATGACGATCCACATATTCGCGAACTGATCACCTTATTTTTGCAAAATGAAGGTTACGAAATTGTCGAGGCGAGTAATGGAGCAGAAGCGTTAGTCATTATGGAAAATACTCGAATTGATCTCGTAATTCTCGATATTATGATGCCTGAGCTAGATGGATGGCAGTTATGTAGAGAAATTAGGCGCATAGATGTTAATATCCCTTTATTAATGGTATCGGTAAAAGGAGAATCAGCTCAAAAGGTGAAAGGATTTCAGCTTGGAACGGACGATTATTTAACAAAACCGTTTGATCCATTGGAGCTTGTGATGAGAGTTAAGGCATTATTGAAACGGTACATGATCGTTTCTTCACAAACGGTACAATTAGGTGAGATTGTACTGAATCGCCGAAACTATCAAGTTTTACGTGGTCAAAAATCGTTTAGTTTACCGCTAAAAGAATTCGAACTGTTGTTCAAGCTGGCTAATCATCCCGGACAAATCTTTACCCGTGAACAGTTGATCACACACATTTGGGGTTTAAATTACGAAGGTGATGACCGAACTGTCGATGTTCATATAAAGCGTTTAAGAGAAAGATTCGCAGAAGATTCGAAGCACTTTCATATTGAAACTGCGCGGAGTCTTGGTTACAGGCTAGTTATCCTATGACTAAGACGTTATATGTCCGTATCATTTGTACGTTTCTGATAATCATCAGTGTAAGTTTGGTTTCTGCTTTTTTAATCGGAATGACATTATTTAAGAATGAAATAGATACTGTGGGACAAAACGATATGATTACTGTTGGTGAGGATATTATTCAACTATACGAACAAACGAAACCTGTTGATCGCGAATCATTTTTAAAAAGTGCAGTGAACATATCAGCACATCCAATTCATATGTATGATGCTTCTGGCAATGTAACGGTCTATCGTATAGATAACGACAATACAACGTATGCAAATATCTCTCGCGATGCCGTACAGCAAGTGTTACTTGGTCAATATTACCGATCTCCTGGAGGGGCGAAACAAACATTTATCGGGCTTCCTTTCCTATTGGAAGGGAAGCAGCATGCTATGTTTTTGCAGTTCTCTTCGGAGAATGAACAAATTATTAATCGTTTAATGCTAATTATTTTGCTGCTTGGTTTGTTAATCGGAAGCCTTTGTATTCTCGGTGCAGCAACCTATTTGGTCAAACCATTGCAAGCACTGACAATTGCAACTAAACGGCTCGCAAAAGGCGACTTCGACGTGAAAGTAAAAATGAAAAGCGCGGATGAGATTGGAGTTTTAACTCAAGGGTTTAATGAAATGGCAATTGAACTTAAACAGTTGGAACAGATGAGGCAGGATTTTGTTACGAATGTTTCTCATGAAATCCAAACCCCGCTTACGTCCATTTCTGGCTTTGCTATAGCTCTAAAAAATAGTCACCTAGTTGCTGAAAACAAACGGAATTATTATCTCGACATTATTATCTCAGAAAGTAGACGCCTTTCTAGACTTAGCGATAATTTACTTAAACTTGCTTCTCTAGATTTAGATAATCATCCTTTTGAGACTAGTACTTTCAATCTCGTTGAGCAAATTAGGCAAGTCATTGTTACTTGTGAGCCACAGTGGTCTGCAAAGGGTATACGAATTATTTTAGATTCGATAGATGAAGCCAACATAAAGGCAGATATAGACCAACTTAACCAAGTATGGATTAATTTATTGGGAAACAGCATCAAGTTTACACCTGATGACGGTCATATTGAGATTGGAATTAATCATTTAGAGGATCGAATTTGCGTTACGATTGTTGATTCCGGTATTGGGATTTCTAAAGAGCAGATAGCATATGTATTTGATCGATTTTACAAAACAGACCCATCGCGAAATCGAAATATTAGTGGTAATGGGTTAGGACTTGCCATCGTCAAAAGAATAGTTGCACTTCATCACGGTGATATTGAGATTAAGAGTGAGTTAAACGAAGGTACGACGGTCGTTGTTAGATTACCAATTCAATAATGTAAATTTGGTGTATTAAAAGAAGCTCTTGCAACAGGATGTTGCGGAGCTTCTTTTTAAAAAAATTAGGTTACTATCTTCGAAGGAATTGTTATGAGTCTGAAACTTTAAATCGAAGTTTTCGTCTGATTAATTAGTGGGAAAAAATGTGTACAAATTGAAGCGAGGGGTGTTATGAGAAGATTATTAATGTTAAGTTGCATTATCTTTTTTGTACTGTTACTTGGTTGCCAATTCGTCAGTAAGGAACAAAAATTGTATCAATCAGGTCGCCAATTTGTAAAAGAAAAAAAATATCCACAAGCGATTGGTGTTTTTACAGATTTGAGCGAATTCAAAGACTCTAATAGATTAGTTGAGAAATTAACATATATCGTCAATGGTGATTATATTGGAGTCGGACTCGCCATCGTTGCTGCCATAAGAAGTGACGGAACCGTAATCTATAAAGGTGGTTATGAGGATACAATAAGTGAGGAGGAATGGCGGAATATTAAGGCAATTTCAATAAATGGAGAACACTTAGAAGCGCTGAATGCAAGTGGAGAGATTACTTCAACATTTAACACAGAAATTGAAGAGTTAGAACAATCTTCTTTAAATTCTGTACAAGCTATGATTCCCGTCATTGAACAATTGCCACATTTAAAAGGTGTAGCTACCTTTCAATCGGATTATCCAAATAATGTCGTAGCTTTATTAGAAGATGGTACCGTTAAAGTTCTAGGTACATATTTGAGTGAGGATGAGCTTGAGAACGTTTATACTTGGAAAGATATTAAGGCAGTTGAAGGCCGAAATGAAGTTGTAATGGGACTAAAAAATGATGGCACAGTTGTTGCTGAAGGGGACTATCGTTATCGAGATGAAGTAACGAAGTGGACGGACATTGTAGCAATCTCTACATTTTATAGCGCTTTTGGGTTAAAAAGAGATGGAACGGTAGTTGCTGCTGGCCCATGTGCTGTTACAAGATGCAAAGTAGAAGAATGGACGGATATTATCGCCATTGCGGCAGGTGAAAATCATACAGTAGGTTTAAGAAATGACGGAACTGTTATTTCTACGGGATCTAATAAGTATGGACAGCGTAATATTGAAGATTGGACGGATATTGTAGCAATAGATGCCAGTTACTATTATACACTTGGATTAAAGAGTGATGGATCGTTAGTTTTAGCAGGCAGTTACTTGGATGGCACTAATTTGGATGTAACTGAGTTCTCAGGATTGATGGTTCCACAAGTTTATGAATAATTGATTAGCAGTAACCAACGTAAGACTCCCTATTTAGAAGGGGGTCTTTTTTAATGGAAGCAGGTTACCTAAAAATATTTGTAAAAAAGGATTCGAATAGCTCTCATGAGTCATTTGCAATGTCACTAAATTATGTAAGATAACAGTACACAGTGTATTCACTTCTGAAACGCTAAGTGTTGCATCATCATTTATATAGGATAGGGGGGTAGAGTAATGTTAACGTTCAAAGAAAACAGCTGGTGGAAAATTTTAGTCATTGGAACATTCCTGTTGCTAGCGATTGTCTGTATCTTTATGAGCTTGGCATTTGGTGCTGTAGATGTAAGTTTGTCCACGATCCTTGCTATAGTCACAGGTGATAAGGGGGCAGATGCTTACACAATCATTTGGAATATTCGACTTCCTAGAACTTTTGTTGCTGCACTCGTCGGGATGAATTTGGCCGTTGCTGGAACATTGCTGCAAGGTGTAATGAGAAATCCGATGGCAGATCCACACATTATAGGTGTTTCATCGGGTGCTGGATTGTTTGGAATGTTTATACTGCTTGCATTCCCATCATACACACATTTGCTCATCCCATCAGCCTTTGTAGGTGCGATGGCAGCTGCACTACTTGTTTATGTGCTTGCATGGAACAAAGGAGTTACGCCAATGCGAATTATTTTGGCCGGGGTAGCAGTATCTGCTTTTCTAAACTCGCTTGTATCGGCGTTATTTACTTTTTATAGTGATCGTGTGCAAGGTGCGCTAGGATTTATGGTCGGAACATTGTCTGCTAAAGGATGGGCTAACTTTCACATGTTATTGCCATATTCCATTATCGGAGTGATGTTAGCACTACTCGGTTCAAAGCCAATGAATCTGTTATTACTTGGCGATTCGGAAGCGAGGTCACTTGGATTAAATACAGAACGGTATCGATTATGGTTTGTCGCTATAAGTGCTCTGCTTGCTGCAAGTGCAGTAAGTGTCGTTGGATTATTAGGATTTGTTGGTTTAATCGTTCCACATGCTGCTCGGCTATTAATCGGAAATGACTATCGGATCTTGTTACCTTGTTCGGCTCTGCTCGGCATTGCTGTACTGACAGCTTCTGATACACTGGCTCGCGTCGTTGTTGATCCTATAGAACTTCCAGTTGGTATCGTAATGGGAGCAGTCGGAGCACCATTCTTCTTATATTTGCTTCGAAGGAAGAACAGCCTATGAGAATCCAAGCGAATAATGTAGGGGTAGGTTATGGCGATAAAACTGTCGTTTCGTCCATTAGTATTTCGTTTGAGGAAGGAAAAATTCATAGCATATTGGGACCTAATGGTTGCGGGAAAAGTACTTTTCTAAAAGTGATTGCAAAACAATTGGATATGGAGCAAGGAAATGTAATTCTTCAAAATAAAGAGATAAAAGAGTGGAAGAGAAGGGAGTTAGCCCAGAAGATCGCCTTTTTGATGCAGTCGCATGAACAAACTCCAAATATAACAGTACAAAACTTAGTTTCATATGGACGATTCCCCCATAAGAAACCGCTTCAACGACTTGACAAAGCGGATCAAGAAATTATTGATTGGGCTTTAGAATTAACGAGTTTGAGCGCTCTAGCGACAAAAGACATTATGAACTTATCGGGAGGAGAGCGGCAACGAGCTTGGATCGCAATGGCATTAGCACAAAAACCTAAAGTCCTTTTACTTGATGAACCGACAACATTTCTAGATATTCATCATCAGTTAGAAATTATTGAATTAGTTAAGAAGTTGAATGCAGAGCAGGGGATGACAATTATTATGGTGTTACATGATTTGAATCAAGCAGCGATGATCTCAGATCAATTGGTCGTTCTTTCGAAAGGTGCGCTATATGCAAATGGTTCTCCAATAGACGTCATTCAGCCGCAAATGTTAAAGGACGTATTTCAAGTAGAGGCGGAAATTGGGTTCGATCAACAAAGTGGAAAGCCCTTTATCAGTCTGTTAAAACTAATAAAATAATGGAGGAGATTAATGATGCAAACATGGAATGTTGGCATTCTATTGTTCGAAAATGTAGAAGTCCTAGACTTTGCTGGACCATTCGAAGTATTTTCGATTACGATGATGAATTTTGGTAAACCCGATTATTATAAGCCCTTCAAGGTATCAACGGTATCAGAAACAGGAGGCACGATAACTGCAGAGGGTGGTTTAAAGGTAGTACCCGATTATAGTATAGCGAGAGCCCCATATTTCGATTTAATAGTTATACCTGGCGGAGGGGACGTAAGTCGTGAAGTAAACAATGACGTCTTAATTGATTGGATCAAAACACGCAATGATGAAGTGAAGTGGATGACTTCCGTATGTTCAGGTGCTCAAATAGTAGCCAAAACGGGTATTTTGGACGGTAAACAAGCGACAAACCATTCCTTTTTTATCAAACAATTTAGAATCGATCATCCTAAGGTTGACATTATAGATGGTGTGAAGTACGTCGATCAAGGTGACATCGTTACATCAGCAGGTGTTTCGTCGGGTATTCAAATGGCGTTGCATATGGTTCGACGTTTACTTGGAAAAAGTGCTGCGGAAATGACAGCAGAGATCATGGAGTTTGAAATGGACTTTGATGATGCGACCTACTGAATGGAAGAAAGGAATTGTGAATCTATTAAAACTAATAAAATAATGGAGGAGATTAATGATGCAAACTTGGAATGTTGGTATTCTTTTGTTCGATGAGGTAGAGGTGCTAGACTTTGCTGGACCGTTCGAAGTATTTTCAATTACGAAGATGAATTTTGGTAAACCCGATTATTATAAGCCATTCGAGGTATCGACTATATCAGTAACGGGAGACGCGATAACAACAACTGGTGGCTTAAAGGTGATACCCGATTATAGTATAGTAACTGCCCCATATTTCGATTTATTAGTTATTCCTGGTGGTAATGGTACTTGGCGTGAACTTGAAAATGAAGTATTGATAGACTGGATCAAAACACGTAATGATGAAGTGAAGTGGATGACTTCCGTATGTACGGGTACACGGCTATTAGCAAAAAGCGGCATTCTGAATGGCAAACAAGCGACTTCGCATGCACGGCATATCGATCAATTAAGCCTCGACTTTCCGGAAGTGGACTTTATTAAAGGTGTGAAGTACGTCGATCAAGGTGACATCGTTACATCTGCGGGTGTTTCATCAGGTATTCATATGGCCTTGCATATGGTTCGACGTTTGCTTGGAACAGGTGCTGCGGCAATGACAGCACGGGTCATTGAATTTGAAATAAACTTTGATGATAAAAACTAATGAATGCATGAAGGGAAGTGACTTTTATGAAAGCGATTTCAATAATTCTATTGGCATTCATTGCGATGGCAACTTTAGCAAGCTGTAGTTCTGACACTGTAAAAGATGCGAATAAGACAACAACACCAGTCGAATTAGAACAAGCAAAAGTAACACCGAGTGACTCTGAACCATTTGCGAAGATTGTAGATACATCAGGAGCAGAAGTTGTTTTAAACAAAAAACCAGAACGAATAGTTGTATTATCACCTGAAACGCTTGAACTATTTTATCAACTTGGTGGAGATGTAGTCGGATATTCTACTACGCCAGTTATCCCAATACCAGAGGGTGCGAAGGATGCTCTTAACGTAGGGCAAGTTCATAATGTAAGCCTAGAAATGTTGACGAGTTTAAAGCCCGATCTTGTAATTGGTCAGTCATTCTTTAATGCGAATTTGAAGGAACCATTGGCCGCTAGCGACATTCCATTACTATTAGTAAGTGCATCTAGCTTAGAAAATTTTGAAAAGATCGGGAAAATATACGGGCAAGTATTGGGGAAGGAATCTGAAACTGCCGAATCCTTTAAACAATTGAATGAGCGCATTGATTCCATTACTAGCAAATTGCCTAAACACAAGCATACCTTTGCGGTAGTATTAGTAGGACCGATGGGGTTTCTTGTAGAGAAAGGCCAATCGCTCACAACAGATATTGCAACTAAGATGAACATGATTAATATAGCAGATCAGATTGAAGGTGACAGTAGTAGGGGGGCAGTTCCGTTTAGCTTAGAGAGTATGGTTGAAATTGACCCTGAATATTTGTTGGTTGTTGTTCATGGAACAGAAGAGCTTGGAAGAAAGATGGTAAAAGAAAATATGGATAGCAACGCTGCATGGTCATCGCTAAGAGCGTTCAAGGAGGATAAAATCTATTTCTTACCTAGTGCTCTTGAAAACTTTCCTAGTTTAACGCTGGATCAAGAGGTTCAAAAGATGGTTGATCATGTGTATTCACATCTTCCAAAAAAATAATGTCTCTTTTAAAATTGTGAAGCCTATGTCCAATTGACATGGGCTTTCTTCATTAGTAGTTCTAATCATTTAAGATTTTAACTTCCCAATAGATAAGTTGATACGATAATTGCCATGTTCTAATAGTTTAGCAAGAAATGACTCCAAATCTTCATTAGAAGCAAAGTGCCCAGTTAATAAAAAACAACCGTCTCCACTTATTCGATGTACCTCAGAAATAGCAGCCGTTGATTGAAAAAACGTATGAAACGCAACATGATTAGGTGATTGCACGAACACAGTAATAAATGCTGTTACTGGTTGACCTAGTTTTGCTTTATTAGTAGCAACTGTATATTGCTCGATTATACCCAAATCCTCTAATCGTCTAATGCGGTTTCCAACTGCTTGCCCCGTCATATGTATCTTCTGACCGATATCTTTCCACTGAACTCGCGCGTTTTCTTTCAGTAGTTTTAATATATCTAAGTCGGTTTGATCAATGATGTTTATCAATCCTTTCACCGCGAAACGAGAAGGAACAAAAGCGTTTCGTGGGCTTATTCAGCTATTTCGTTTAAAAATCTATACTTAGTTATATCCTGATTCACACAATTTATCGACGATGTATCAGGGTGGGAAATCAATAAAACACTTCAAAGGAGGCAACAAGAATGTTATTACATGATATTTTGAAGTACAATGACCAGTTTGTGGAAGATATGGAGTATGTCCCTTATGAAACCACAAAGTTCCCGAACAAACGCATGGTTATCGTCACTTGTATGGATGCTCGATTAATTGAACTATTGCCAAAAGCGCTTGATATTCACAATGGTGATGCAAAAGTTATTAAAACAGCTGGAGGAACAATTACTCATGCTTTTGGCAATGTAATGCGGAGTATTGTTACAGCGGTTTATGAACTTAACGCTGAAGAAATTTATATTATTGGACACCACGGATGTGGGATGAGTGAAACGAATCCACAAGGTACATTGCAAAAAATATTAGATCGCGGAGTAGCATCTCCAGAAATATTAGCTTCACTTGAATATGCCGGCATCGATCTTCACAAATGGTTGTTTGGCTTTAACAATGTCATTGACTTAATTAAAGGCAATATTGATCTCGTTCGCAATCATCCGTTGATTCCAAAAGAAATTCCTATTCACGGTCTCGCTATTGCACCAGACACAGGCAAATTAGATGTCATCGTTGATGGTTACAAAGAGTTAACAGCTATTAAACAGTAATCTAGTCTCAACATTTTAAACAAAAAAGGAGAAATGAAAAATGAACAGAAAAGATGCAACTCAAAAAATAGTGGATGCTAAAGTGGCTAAAGGTTTAACTTGGGGTGAAATTGCAGCAGCAGGGGATCATTCAGAAAGCTGGATCGTAACGGCACTACTTGGTCAAGCAACAATGGATCGTTCAGAAGCAGAAAAGATGGGTAAGTTGCTCGAGTTAGATGATGAAGTTGTACAGGCCCTTACGCAAATTCCACACAGAGGCGATGTTATGCAAATGCCTCCAACGGATCCTGGTCTATACCGCTTATATGAAATGTTACTCGTATACGGACCAACCATTAAAGAACTTATTTTAGAAAAAGTAGGCGAAGGCATCATGAGCGCAATTGATTTCCAATTTGATTTGGAAAAGCAAGAGGACCCTAGAGGGGATCGTATCATTCTTACGATGAATGGCAAGTTTTTGCCTTATAGAAAATGGTAATTTGATTACTCATAGTTAAGCACAATTAAGAAAGCCGCATAACGGGATTAACCGTGTAAATGCGGTTTTCTTACTTTACCAATATCGTAGAATCTGTCAGAAGTGATCTATTCTAGAAAGGTGATCCGAGCTGTTAATAATAATTGACAATGATAATCGTTATCTACTATGATCATAATTACATGTCTAAGTTATGTTGCTGGATAGGCCCAGCATGTCATAGAACGGTGGAGGATTAAGGGTGAACTGGGAAGAGTATATCCAAGTATGGGATAATGCGTTCATTCAACTGGTGGATATCCGTCAGCTTGCCATATGTAGTAGGGGGAAACAGCAACATCTTCTCCCTACAAGTGGCTATATTTTTGTTGTACAAGGACAAGGATCAATTTGGTTAGATGGTGAAAAACATACATTTGAACGATTTTATTTGCTACATGCAGGTAAAGGAAGCAGAGTACGAATCGAAGTGGGACAAGAGGATGTTACGTACTATTACATATTATATAGAGGTAACATTTCTACTAAATCAACTGAAGCGACCTTTAAGTTATATCAATTGAATAACCCTTTTCAGCTCCAGTATGGCTGTCGACCACTAGCTCCAACAATGTTATATCGACATGTAGATTCTATGTATGAGGAATGGAATCATCGAGATATTTTGGAGCGTTTCCATGTTAAAATACGCTTTTATCAGTTTGTACATACACTAGCTGGGCAACTTCAGGTACAAGGCGTGGTTTCCAAAGAAATCGATATGGTAGAACAAGTGATTACGTACATCCACGAACGCTATAATGAGCCAATAACTCTCGATTCATTGGCTGAAGTATGGAATTATAGTATTCAATATTTGTCGAGACAGTTCAAACGTCGTACAGGAACAAGTCCTATTGAATACGTGATCCAGACGAGAATGGCAAAAGCAAAGGATCTAATGATTCGAACAGATGCAACAGCACAAGAAATAGCCGAGCATGTTGGTTATAGTGATTTCTTTTATTTCACACGTATATTTAAAAAACAAGTAGGGATGACACCTGTACAATACAAAAAGTTAGCGAAGGATAAAATGATTGGTTCAGATCGTCCATGGGAAGAGTTCATATCCTCCATGGGCAAGTATGTCTCAGCTTGTTACAATGATTGTGATAATCATTATCAATCATTCACTAAAGGGGACAAACAGATGTTGAAAAGAACAAGAACTACAATAGGGTTAACGATGTTGCTCGTATTGACATTGTTACTTGCAGCCTGCGGGAATGGAAGTACAGGTACTAATAATCAAAGTTCAACAAGTGGCAAAACAAATCAGGTAACAGAATCACAACAACCTACATCTTCTAATCAATCGAAAGTAGATACAGGTACCAGAACAATATCAACAGTGATGGGGGATATAAGTGTTCCTTCTAATCCAGAACGTGTTGTCGTTGACTGGGATCTTGGTCCAGTGTTAGCTGTAGGCGTTACGCCTGTCGGTGCTTCCAATACACAAATGAACTATGCAGCTTTTCTAAAACCCTTTTTACCAGAAACAGTTGAAGATATAGGAGCAGAAGGTAGTATTTCTTTTGAAAAAGTATTGTCTCTTACTCCAGATGTTATAATAACTTGGAATAAAGAAGCTTATGAAAAATATTCTAAAATTGCGCCTACGGTCGTATTTGATACAAGCCAGTATGCTACGATTCATGAAGAAATAACAGCAATGGGGCATATTTTGGATCGAGAGGAAGAAGCTAAAAAATGGCTTGAAGACTTCGATAAACGGACGGAAGCTGCCCGTAATAAAGTGAAAAACGCACTTCCAAAAGATGCGACGATCTCTATCGTGGATTATATTACAGTAGACAAATTTTTAATGGTCATTGGCAAAAATGGTGAACGTGGGGGCAGAGCAGCTTACGAATTGTTAGGTCTTACCCCTGCGCCTAAAGTGAAAAGTGAAATTATTGACAAAAAGTTAGATCGTATTGAAGTTTCTTGGGAAACAGTAAATGATTATGTTGGAGATTACATCATTGTTCTTAGTGTAGAAGGCAAAGAGCCACCTAAGTTACCAATGACATGGAATAGTTTAGATACGGTCAAAAACAATCGTATCATTGAAATTGAAATGGAAAATTATTTTGCTGCTGATTCATTCTCATCGCTATTACAAGCGGAAGATATTGCAGATAAAATTGTGAAACTGGTTGAATCTGAAAAATAATGATTTTTCGAGCGCTAAATTGCTCGTAGATGATCCGAACGAATATGACCACGTTCAGCTAATAGCCATTTGAGCGGAGCGGGATTTGGTTCTGAAAGCAGAAATTGAATAAGCGGGAGCAATCGATCAAAAATTTGTCCTGCTTCAACTATTTTACCTGCACGGAACATCTTATATGCTTGTACAAACTGCTCACTATCCAAGTTTGCGCTTGCCAATATGCCGCCTTTCACTCCGGTGCAAAGGGAAGAAAAAAACAACTCGTCCTCGCCACAGAGGACGGGTTTTGTTAATGATCGGGCTAATTTGAAATAGCGTTTAATATTGCCTGTGTCTTCTTTCATCCCTATGACATGATTCATATCCATAATCACTTTAATCGTTTCCATTCCGAGGGATGAACCTGTGAGGCTAGGATTATCATTAAGAATAATAGGTAGTTCGGCTTCCACTAGAGCTTGGTAATGCTGGATTATACCTTTTTGGGAAGAACGATTGTTAAAAGGAGCCGCAACGAGAGCAGCGTCGGCACCAAGTGATTTGAACCACGTTGTCTTTTTTATTGTATCTGATGTATTGCTTAGTCCTGTTCCAATGATTAGAGGTAGATCGTTAAGAATTTTGCGGGCAGCTGTAATAAGGATCTCTAATTCAGAAGTTGCGATTGCTTTAGATTCGCCGATCATCTCGTTTACGACGATACCTTGGACCCCTTTTTCGACTAGGCGCTTCACATGTTTTTTAAACGAGTGGGTATCTAAATTGCCATGACTGTCAAATGGTGTAACGATAGGTACGAATACGCCTTGCAATGTTTCTTTTGTGAGCATTACGAACAACTCCAATCTATCGGGGATATAGTGATATAAATGATGTTGGCTTTAATATATAAGGATTCTTATGAAAAGTAACCAGCCACTTGACTATGTATTTGAGCACACCGCTTGTTTGACACTTCATTATTGAGCAAACCAATTACAGCAACTGGTAGCTGATCGATATCAATTGGACTGCAATTAAACTCTTCCATTAAGCGGAAGAGTTTTTTTGTTATTCTTTTTTATTTTTATATTGTTGCGAAATATTGAACATGGTTGGTTCTATGTTGCCGTCAAGCGGTTGGTGACACTATATTCGTTCTCTTATAAAGTGAGATAGATTCAAGAACGAATGGAAGTAGATAGGAGCTGAGAAGTTTGAAATTACCGAAAGCCTACAAACGGCTTGCAGCAATTCTTATGCTGGGCATGCTGCTGCTAGTCACTGGTTGCACGGAAAACATGGTCGTGCTTGATCCAAAAGGGCCAATTGCAGCGCAGCAGAAGGACTTGATGATTATCTCGACATTGTTATGTTTTATCGTCATTATTCCAGTACTTATATTGACTGCTGTAATTGTCTGGCGATATCGCGACAGGGAAGGGAGAAAAGCGGCGTACACTCCGCGTTGGGAGCACAGCACTAAGCTTGAACTCATCTGGTGGGGAGTACCGATTATCGTTATTACGATACTGGCTGTTATTACAGTAAAAAGCACATATGCGCTTGAGCCTTCCAAACCTTTGGTGTCTGAGCAGAAGCCAATTACTGTTCAAGTAACTTCACTTAATTGGAAGTGGCTGTTCCAATATCCAGAACAGGGTATTGCAACTGTGAATGAACTTAAGATTCCCGAAGATGTGCCAATCCGTTTTGAAGTTACTGCAGATTCTCCGATGAACTCGTTCTGGATTCCGCAATTAGGCGGCCAAATTTATGCGATGTCCGGTATGGCGATGACTTTGTACTTGCAAGCGGACGAGCAAGGTAAATATTGGGGTTCGGGCGCAAACTTTACAGGAACCCATTTTGGTGACATGTATTTTGATGTTGAAGCCACTTCTAGAGAAGAGTTTGATGATTGGGTGAATGGGATTAAAGAAAAATCACCAACATTAACGCTTGATGGATACAAGAAATTGGCTGAACCTGCGACATCTGAGAAAAAGAGCTTCTCGACATTCCCCGAAGGACTGTTTGAAATGACTGTGACCAAATACGGAGCGTCACATAATCATGGACTGTCATGGGAAGAAGCACAAAAGTTTGAGCTTAAAGAAACAGCCGCAGGTCAAAACAAGTAAGGAGAGAGTTACTCATGTGGGAGAAAGTGAAGGAATTCGCTTCCGAGTTTTTCGTAACGGGAGATCCAATGATATATGGGGCGGATGTCAGTATTGCACTGACGATTATCGCAATCGTATCCGTTCTGACCTATTTTAAGAAGTGGAAATGGTTATGGACGGAATGGTTAACTACGGTTGACCATAAAAAAATCGGTATCATGTACATTCTAGCAGCCTTTTTGATGTTGTTCCGCGGCGGAGTGGATGCGCTACTCATGAGAGCGCAATTGATTGCGCCAGAGATGAGCTTTTTGACGCCGGATCATTATAACCAAATTTTTACGACGCATGGCGTCATTATGATTCTGTTTATGGCGATGCCGTTTATGTTCGGTTTGTTTAATGTCATGGTCCCGCTCCAGATCGGAGCGAGGGATGTCGCATTCCCATTCTTGAACGCACTTAGCTTCTGGTTGTTCTTTGCTGGAGCGATGTTGTTCAACTTATCGTTTATTATTGGAGGTTCACCTGATGCTGGGTGGCTCGCTTATCCGCCATATTCGGAACTCATGTATAACCCGGGAGTCGGACAAGATTTCTATATATGGGGGATACAAATTTCTGGTATCGGTAGTTTGATGACCGGAATTAACTTTATAGTCACGATACTAAAGATGCGTACGCCAGGAATGAAATTGATGAAGATGCCGATGTTCCCATGGTCGGTATTGTCGAGCTGTATTGCAATCATCTTCTCGTTCCCAATTTTGACGGCTACACTTGGTCTTCTGTTTTTAGACCGATACGCTGGCGCTCATTTCTTCACGCTAGATGGCGGCGGAAACCCGATGATGTACATCAATCTCATTTGGATGTGGGGTCACCCAGAAGTATATATTATCGTGCTGCCTGCCTTTGGTATATTCTCAGAAATTGTAGCGACTTTCTCGAAGAAAAAGTTATTCGGATACAAATCTATGGTATTTGCCATGATGATTATAAGTGGACTATCGTTTCTTGTATGGGCCCATCACTTCTTTACGATGGGGACGGGGGCCGACGTAAACGCCTTCTTTGCCTTAACGACGATGCTCATAGCTATACCTACGGGCGTCAAAGTATTCAACTGGCTGTTTACGATGTTCCGAGGGAAAATTACGTTTGAAACGCCTATGTTATGGACAATTGCATTTATCCCATGTTTCGTAACTGGCGGACTTACAGGTGTGCTGCTATCCGTTGCACCTGCAGATTTCCAGTTCCATAACAGTTATTTCCTAGTAGCACATTTCCATCATGTTATTATCGGTGGTGTCGTCTTCGGTTACTTTGCGGGGCTTTATTACTGGTGGCCTAAGTTGTTCGGCTTCAAGTTAAACGAACGTATTGGGAAGTGGGCGTTCTGGTTCTGGAACATCGGATTCTATCTGTGCTTCATGCCTCAATATGTCCTTGGACTAATGGGTATGACGCGTCGTATTTCCACATATGGTTGGGACAAAGGCTGGATGGATTTGAACGTAATTTCCACAGTCGGAGCAGTTCTTATGGGGATCGCATTTATTTTCCAAGTATGGCAGATCGCACATGGAGTAAAACATCGTAATGCGAACCTAGATACTACAGGAGATCCTTGGAACAGCGGTAGAACTCTCGAATGGTCCATTCAATCTCCAGCGCCGCATTATAACTTTGCAGTTCTTCCACATGTAACTGAACAAGATGATTGGTGGGAGAGAAAGCTGCGTGCTAAGGAAGGAAAAGGCAAGGGGATCGAAGCTAAGCCTGCACCAATTAAGTACGAACCAATTCATATGCCAAAAAGTTCGGGAAATCCGTTCATTATGTCGATGTGTTGGTTTATTGCGGGCTTTGGGTTTGTGTTCCGATGGGAGACATTTGTTATAGCAGGATTAGCAGGTGTTGCGATTTGCATGATCGCACATTCCTTCAACTACGATACAGATTATTACGTTTCAGTCGATGAAATAGAGCGAACGGAAGCGATGAAAGGCAAGGTGTTAGACTAATGGCTCATTCTCACGCACCCGGGCAAGCGAATCAAAGTGATACGCATGCGGAGCATCATGACCATCCGAATCAGGAAGAGATGCGCAGTTTAGGGTTCTGGATCTATTTGATGACGGATGTCATCTTGTTCGGTACTTTCTTTGCGACTTATATCGTATTGCGAAATAATACAAACGGCGGGCCAGGTCCCGCCGACCTTTTTGAAATAAATGGTATCATCATTAGTACTTTTATTTTACTTGCAAGTAGCTATACATGTGGTCTAGCGTTACTCGCTATGAATAAAGGGAAACGTAATGCTTTGCTTGGTTGGCTTGGTATAACCGTATTGTTAGGTATCGTTTTTATCATTTTCGAAATAAATGAATTCACACATTTGGTAAGTTTAGGTGCGACTATGGGTACCAGTGCGTTCCTATCTGCTTTCTATACATTAGTAGGAACACATGGCATACATGTCATTATCGGGATCGTGTGGATGATTGGTATTATGATTCAGATTTCAAAAAAGGGCATTACTCCTGTCACAAAAAGAAAGGTAAATGTCGTCAGCTTGTTCTGGCATTTCCTTGATGTTGTTTGGATCTTCGTATTTACTGTCGTTTATTTAATGGGGGTGAGTTAGATGGCAAAGCTTGATGCGGCTCATTCGAGTGAAGAGACACATGGTTCGTTCAAATCCTATACGATTGGATTTATATTGTCCATTGTGTTTACCGTAATACCCATTGCAGTAGTTCTAAATGGTTGGTTAGAGGGAAAAGCAAGTACGATTGTATTAATGGTTGCCGCTGTTCTTCAACTCGGCGTTCAATTGCTGTTCTTTATGCATCTTCGTGAAGAGAAGAAACCACGTTACAATTTAATGTCATTGCTTTTTGGCCTAGTTATATTGCTCGTCATTGTTGCTGGCTCTATGTGGATCATGATGTACAACATGGTTGCCGTATAAAATTAGCGATCTAGCCGAAAGGAGAGATACGTGATGAAGCGTATATATGGATTCGGATTAGCTTTAATCATATTGCTTGTATTAAGTGGATGCGGACAAAAGGTAGATTACACTGTGCTTGAGGCAACGATAACGACACCAGCTGATGAAGAAGCAGTTGCACTTTATAAAAAGCAGTGTATATCTTGCCATGCTGTCGATCTAAGCGGAAGGGTTGGTCCTGAGCTACTTACAGCGGGTGTTAGATTAACAGATGAAGAGTTAGAGTTGGTTATTAGAGAAGGTGGAAAAGGAATGCCTTCCTATCATAAACGGCTGAGCGATAAAGAAATAGATGGTTTGGTACAGTGGCTATCCAAAATGGAGTAATAGAGGGGGCGACTATGGTGAAAAAAGCAGTACTCACCATCATAATAAGTGTCATTATGATCGTAACTTCTGCATGCGGCAATAGTAAGCCAAATCAGCTGAACCTTCCAGTGAGTGAATTCGAATTTACCAATCAGGATGAACAAACGGTTTCTTTAGAGGATTTGAAAGGGAAGGTATGGATTACTGATTTGATCTTTACGTATTGCGAAACCGTTTGTCCGACGATGACGATGAATATGGCCGAACTTCAGAAACAATTGAAGGCTGCCGAAGTCGATGCGGAGATTATCTCTTTTTCCGTTGATCCAGAGCGGGATACACCAGCGGCGTTAAAGAGTTATTTAGGGAAGTTTGGTGCCGATTTTACGAATTGGAATGCTTTAACTGGCTACTCGTATGAAGAAATAAAATCGTTTGTGTTGCAATCATTTAAAGTGCCCATCGCAAAGGATGGTGCATCGGATCAAATTATTCATGGCACTTATTTCTATCTAGTCGACCAGAACGGGACGGTTGTCGCCAAATATGATGGAATGGAAGATACACCATTCGAAAAGATCATAAATGATGTTAAAGCGTTGCAGAAATCCTAGTTGAAATACCGTATCAAAGTTTGATTATGTTCTAAAAAAGATCGCTAGTCCATCTACTTTAAGGTGGTTAGCGATCTTTTTTGTATGTTAGTTAATTAAAATACGTTCTTGTTAAAAGCTGGCGGTACTTGAAGTGTATAGCCATAATATTCATTGTCTACAGCCGGAACAATTACGGTTACTCTTGCATGTTTGAGAGGTGTAATTGGAACTGTAATATCATACATATAATCCTTTCCAAGCGTTACAGGTACTTTCGTTATTAAGGTTTGTAAGTCAGGTGTATAAATTTCTATAGTTATTGTTTTTCCTACAAAAGGATTGTCGATACCATTTAGTCTCATTGTGTTGTTACGATGAAGTGTAATACTTGCACCTCGCACTGTATCTTGTTCAAAGTTCTTACCTACAGCGAGCCAACGCTGCTCTTCAACATAACCTGATTCGTCACGTTTTAATAGTTGAGAATAGTAGTCTTCACTAGTCGGTATTGGCTGGTAGCCAGCTACTGCTGCACTTTTTGAACCGTAGAAAATCAGCTCGCCATAATCCAATAAATCGTTTGTAGATAAATATAAGCCAAGTGCTTCATTCCATTTCCCTAGTGGAACAAAATCGTTATCTTTTGTTTGGAGTATCCCACTGTTTTTTAAAGGAAGCGAAGCTTTTAATTTATCTCTAGTAAAAGTAATGTTGTCTTTCGCCTTTGCATATTTAATCCCAAAAGCTTTGGCAAACTCTTTTAATGGAACAAAGTTTCGTCCATTCATCGTAAATGCAGGTTGAGATTCAAACTCAATATGCATAGTTGCCCATTTTATAGCACGAGGTTGTATGATATGAAATAATCCTTCGTACGAGAATGTATCGAAGTGTGTTTCCTGAGCTAATACATCATAACCGGGAGCAGGCATGTGTAGAGCACTCGGTATGTAATAAAAAGCTGATGGATAATAATCTGTATGATAATCTATCATGTATAGTTCATCTGATTTCCAATACACATCAAGCGCAAGAGCTTTTGCATGAGAATTATATTTTCGAACAAGCGTTAACGTTTCCAAGTCAAAGATATGTACGACCGAAGAATGTATAGTAAACATATCTTTAGCAGTGTCTTCTGCTATGAGAATTAAATATTTGTTACTTGGTGATACGGACATCTCAATATCGTCCATTGGGCTGTTAAAAATTACTTTTGAATTTCCGTTTCTCGTCCCCGTAATTTCCCAATGAAAGTATTTATTATTTGTTTTTACGGTTTGAATCTTTGTAGCACCAGCATTAAATGATCGGCTTGTTGTGCCGATTTTGGTTTTTTTATCGTATACGTAAGCCTCTTCATTTCGTTTTACTTTTACTTTTGCACCAAGCTTTCCACCAGACGTGATGAAGTTGCAGTCTTCTGGTTTTTTAGTGGAGCAGAATACCCCATAATTTAGTGATTTCGGATGCGGATTTAGCGAAAAGGCAGTGCTTATCACATCACGTGAATTAATAATAAATCCGTCAGCAAACAAACGTTTATTGTCTATTAGGGAGTATCTATTACCTATCTCTGAGCCATAGCTAATTTCGTAATATCCTAATGAAGCAAAAAGCCATGAAACAATAATGGTTTTGGATTTTTTCGATTCCATTACTTTTCGAATAGTCGCTGTTGTATAGTCAAACTCAAAGATAGAATGTACATACGTTTCTACTTTTTCATCCAATTGTTCTACAACAGCATATGCTTTTAGCCCAGTCGGTGTATCTACAACGGTTCCTTCAATTCGACCGCTCGAAGTGTCATTATATACTTCACCATTTGAAGCTTTAGGTAGCATTTTTTTATCATGGAATAAAAATTCATTTCCTTTCGCTAAACCGGTATTAAAACTAATTACTGTTGTGAGTACTTCAAGCTTGTTTTTATCAAGGTCAAAATAAAAATTAGCATGATGCCTAATTTTCTGTGCCTTTTGTGATGATGTAGCTGAGAATGCTATAGAGGGAATACATAGGGTGAAACATAAAATGAGTAGTACAATGTTCGATACCTTTTTCAATAGTAAACTTCCTTCCTGTTGTATGTAAGATTATGTATGGGCTATTTAGTATATCGGAAGATCAAATATAGTTCTTTAGATCTAGACATTAAGAAAACCTGTTGATAAATATCAACAGGTTGATCGCAGAGAAGTGCTCGGCTGTTAATTATATTTTTCGCAATGGCTATTCGCGAATTAACTCTCGCAAAGCTTCCGCAAATTTTTTAATACCCGGGCCGATTTGATCAGCTTTGGCTCTTGCATAAGTAAATCGGACATAACCTGAATCAGAACCATAAACGCTTCCCGGTACAAAAACGACACCTCTTCGTATGGATTCCTCTAATAACTTGCTATCATGCACCTCTGGTACAAGTTTGCACCACAAATGTAATCCTCCTTGCGGAACAGTAAATGAGATCAAATCAGGCAGTTCCTTTTGCAACGCTTCAATTAGCAAGTCGCGTTTATAATGCAACTGTATCCGTAAACGTTCCAGATGAGGTTCGAAATAGGTTGACTTTAAAAATTGAGATGCTACTTGTTGCGGAATGATGCTTAGTCCAAAATCCATTTGTTGTCTAGCATCTGCAAGCCTCTCCACAATGGAATTAGGAGCAACCATCCAACCGATCCGAAGTCCAGAAGCGGCTTTTTTGGATAATGAACCTATATAGATTGTGGAACCGACTGTATCCATAGATTTAAGTGGCAAAGGAGGTTCACCCTCATAAGCAATTAGACCAAAAGGATCATCCTCTACGATTGGTAGCGCTAGCTCACTTGATATATCGAGCAATTGTTTGCGCCGTTCAACGCTAAACACTGTACCTGTAGGATTTTGATAGTTCGGATTGACAAATACCATCTTGATACGATGTTTTTTGTATAAGGATCGAATATCTTCTGGGTTTACGCCATGTTCGTCAACGGGCAGTCTGAACAGTCTGAGCCCGGCCGATTGAAACATCGGTAACGAATAACAATAGGATGGATCTTCTATTGCAACGGCATCTCCAGGTGACAGAAGACATTGCGTAATTAAATAAAGGGACTGCTGAGAACCTGATGTGATCAATATGGACGATTCAGTCGTTTTGATATGACGATATTGATCCAAATAGGAAACAAGTGCTTGTCTCAGCGGAATATAGCCTTGCGGGTTATCATAGCCCAAATAGGACGTATAGTTATTTTCTTTCATTAATGAGGTGATTTCATTGATTGGAGCTAGGTCCGCCGATAGTTCACCGCTTGCGAAATCAATAAGAGAGGGATTTTGGGTTAACGCTTCTCGAATTTTCCGCATAAAAGGCAAGTTTGGCAAAAAACTGCCGCCTTCAGCATAACGACTCCAGTTAGGCGTATGTTTGGGGGTAGCTCCCCATTTCGTTCGGCTAACGCGTGTTCCGCTGCCTGTCCGACTTTCAATGATTCCAAGAGCACGAAGTTCCGAAAAAGCTAAAATAACTGTACTCCGATTGACACCTAGTTGCTCTGCTAATTTCCGTTCGGATGGAAGTAAACTTCCCGGCGGATATTCACCATATGAAATTTTTTGTTCCAAATGGTCGGCAATTTGCTCATATAGCGTTTTTTTGCTGCCACGTTCTGGTTTCCACATGAGTGTTACCTCCATCAATTCGTATAAACATAGTTGTGATTGTTATCTTATCATTATTTCTCAATTATGCAGACTTATTATGTATCTTAACGTTGACAAAAGTTTATCAGAATAATGAACATGGATGGGTTGAACAAAAATAATTGGATGGTTTTCAACATTTGATGGATAAAAATGGTTCATAATTGGAGGGGCAACACTCGATCTTAGTGAGGTTGCACAAAGCCGATTTGATTTTGACGTTGTCGGGCATTATAGCCGTCCTGATGTTTTTCAGTTGATTGTTAATGATGATAAGCAGGAGATTGTGCGGAAGAAAAAAGGGATTAAAGATGAAAAGGTGAAAGAGACGATTTATGGAACGGGTGTCAGACATTAATTTAATGTGGAAAATGAGGTCGCAAAATGCGGCCTTTTTTTGTGCTTATCGTTTTTGGATTACGATGTATTCGTCATACTGATGTAACATTCAATCTTTATATTGAGGAGGCGGAAGTAAAGAAGATAATTGAAGGAGTAGA
The DNA here is from genome assembly GCF_016019935.1 of Paenibacillus sp. GSMTC-2017. Classification (GTDB taxonomy): domain Bacteria; phylum Bacillota; class Bacilli; order Paenibacillales; family Paenibacillaceae; genus Pristimantibacillus. The sequence continues at coordinate 257,584 of NZ_JAECMT010000002.1, read as the reverse complement.
CTACATGGAACGAACGATTATTTTAAGTTTGGTGGTTATCATTTTATTTGGTGTATTGTCAGGTTGTGGGGAAGGGAAAATCACTGAAAATCAAGTCGAAGTAAAAGTAAATCCAACAGAAAAAGTGGTTACGAAAAACTTTTCATTTTCTGTAAAGCCAGAAACATTTGAAATTACGATTAATAAAGACGGTATAAAGGAGCAAGCAGCAATTCCAATACCTGCGTCAAAAGTAACGGATTATAAAAAAGATGCTCAAAAAGTGCAATGGAGCTACTCCGAACATAAAGTGAAGGTCAACATTGAAAAGAAACCAACTTACCTAGACATCACGATCCAATCAACGGGAGCAGATCATTTTCAATGGCCTAAAGTGAACGCTGTTAGCTACATGCTACCAATGTGGGAAGGTAAATTTATTCCGAGTAATGATTCAAACTGGAAGATGTTCCTGAAAGAAGAGGAAATAAGTTGGAGTGAGACCTTTTCCATGAATTTCTTTGCATTAAACAAGGCAAGTTATTCATTAGTATACATTTTGAAAAATGCCTTTAATAATGACGTCACATTTGATACAGAAAAGGATATTCAACTGCAATTTTCGCATGAGTTTCCTTCTGTTAATTTGGACAAAACGTATGGCTTTCGTTTGTATGTCACGGACAACGATGCTACTCAAATAGCGGGGCTTTATAAGCAGGAAGTGGAAGCGAAGTCGGGCATTGTTACGCTTGATGAGAAAGCAGAGTCCAATCCAGAAATTAAAAAGCTTTACGGAGCGCCACATATTTATTTGTGGAATAACGATCTAATCACTTCTTTGGACATGGACTGGGATAAATGGATGAAGACTTTGGAGAGCCCTTTCTATCCAAGGCTTTCACAACTATTGGAGCAACATACCGAAGATGGTGCGAGCGAATTTAACCAAGTACTTAATGAAGTTACGAAACAAAGTTATTTGGATAAGTACCAGAAGTCCGTTATTGTACGTGCATTTAATCAAGCTTTGAAGTTGGAACAACTTTACGATTCAAATATTTTTAAGCCGATAGATGAAGCTACTCAAAAGTTAATTAGCAAAGGGATTTCAAATTTAAGTGAACAAAAGTTGTACGAGCTTAATAAAATGTTGATCAAAAGCATTCTGAAAGATGCAATTAGACCTATAGATCAATGGGGTAAAGAGAATTCGTCTGAAATTATAGACGAGATGAAGCAGCTAAACATTAATAATGCTTGGATTGGTTTACCGAATTGGAGTAATGGATTAATGAATCCAACGTTTGTGGAACAAGCGGAACAAGCAGGATATCTTATTGCTCCATATGACTCGTATCATTCGATTCACAAAAAGGAAAATAAAGATTGGAACACGGCTTATTTCGGCGATAACAACCTATATGAGCAAGCGACTATTTTAAATAAAAAAGGTGAATATGTAAAAGGATTTCTTGGTAGAGGTAGGAAGCTCAACCCGACGTTGTCGCTTCCCATTGTTAAAGATCGGTTGCAAATTATTTTGCAAGACGGAATTACGTATAACTCATGGTTTGTCGATGCCGATGCAACAGGTGAGGTCTACGACGATTATTCAAGGGAACATCCCACTATTCAAGAACAAGATATGAAAGCAAGATTAGAAAGAATGGCGTATATCGCTAACGAAAAAGGGATGGTTGTCGGCTCTGAAACTGGAAACGATTTTGCAAGCGGAACGATTGCTTACGCTCATGGTCTTGAAACACCAGTCATTAAGTGGAGTGACCCTGATATGAGAAAGAATAAGACAAGCCAATATTATGTAGGGGGCTATTATTCTCCGACAGGTGGAATTCCTGAAAGATACCGTAAACAAGTTCCGATAAAGGATCTATACAAAAAAATCTATATTGATCCTACTTATTCTCTGCCGCTTTACAAGCTGGTCTATAATAATTCTGTCATTACAACACATCACTGGGAATGGGGAAGCTACAAAATTAAGGATGCCGTTGTCGAACGGATGATGATGGAGTTTCTTTATAATGTCCCGCCGTTGTATCACTTAGATGGGCAGGAATGGGAAAAGGATAAAAAACGAATTGCCGCGTATTTAAAGGATTGGACTCCGTTCCATCAAAAGGCGGTTACTCGACCGATGACGGGGTTTCACACACTTACGCCAGATCGTCTTGTACAAAAAACGAACTTTGGGAGCGATATGAAGGTCATTGCTAACTTCTCAGATTCTGACTACAAAGACGATCAGGGAACTACGATTAAGCCGCAATCTATAGTTATATACGAAGGCCGTATCAAAAAAGCACTCGATTTAGCAGCTATTTAATGAAAGATGGTCAGGAGGGCTGCACAAATGAACTTATTACTCGCAGATGATGAGCCACTTATGCTAAACATATTAAAGTCTTATTTCTCAAAAGAAGGGTTTACAACTTTTCTAGCACAGGATGGAGAAGAGGCGCTGGATCTGTTTTATAACAATAAAGTGGATTTAGCAATTCTTGATTGGATGATGCCAAAGCTGACCGGCGTTGAGGTGTGTCAACTAATCAAGAAACAAAGTCAAACGAAGGTATTACTATTGACCGCTAAAGGTGAGCAGGAGGATGAATTTTTCGCGTTACAATCGGGGGCGGACGATTATGTTCGTAAGCCCTTTGATCCGCGAATATTACTCCTTCGTACGAAAAAACTGTTAAAAATGGCATCCAAAGTAACGATAGGTGATTTGATGATTGATCTGGAGGGCCAGAAAGTTTATAGACATGGAGAAGACGTATTTGCTACCAATAAGGAATTTCAACTCATGAAATATTTTATAGAAAACAAAGGGTTAATCGTCACTCGGAAAATGTTACTCGATCATGTATGGGGATTCGATTATTTCGGTGAGGAACGTACGGTCGATACGCATATCCGCAGACTTCGGGAAAAGATTGGTGAGCATTATATTAAAACGCACAGGGGAATGGGATATTGCCTTGAAAATTCCGATGAGTAAACTGAGTAAAAAGTTGATTTTACGTATAACGGTTGTACTTGGTATCGTAATCGTACTTTCAATTGTTATTAATTCGTTTTTCCTTCCTAAATATTTTCTTTATCAGAAAAAGAATAAGCTTGAAGATTTAACTTCACAACTCGCTACATTAGAATTTAGTCAATTGCTGAAGCAGAGCGAGCTTATGGAAGAAGAGTATGAAGTAACGATTGTATCAGCCTCTTTAAGGGATACGACCGACGAATTAAATAGCCATTTAATGGAACAGTTGAATCGGAAAGATATCACACTCAGCAAGTTCTGGCTTACAGATGAAAGTATCGCAAAGCTGCGTGAGGGTGGGAAAATAAACAAAATATATGATCAAACAAAGCTAAAGTCGCGGTACTTAGTAAACTTTTTACCGATTGAAGGTTATGTATTTGCTATTGGGGAATCTATTTCCCACTCATCGGATACGATTAGGATCGTCAATCAATTTAATGCGTACATTTGGATTGGGGCATTATTGCTGCTTATTCTATTATCGGCTTCGTTTGTAACTAGAATTGTTAAGCCAATTGCAAAACTGAATGAAACGGCAGAGGGTATTTCTAAACTATCGTTTACTAAAGTTGACATTCGTACTGGAGATGAAATTGAGTCCTTAGCTCAGAGCATCAACAAAATGAGTGATAAATTGAAGGATGCCCATCATAATCTGGAACAAAAAAATGAAAATTTGAAAACGTTTATTGCTGATATTTCACATGAATTAAAAACACCGTTGTCCTTAATTCAAGTGTACGCTTCTGGGATAAAAGATGGCTTAGACGACGGTACCTATCCAGATGTGATTAAGCAACAGAGCGAAGCGATGGCAAATATGATTAATCGATTGTTGGAGCTGTCTAGATTACAGGCCGAATCGTATACTTTTGTACCAATTAATTTTGCACTATTGTTAGAAGAGACGCTTGAATCTTACCAAACAGCGTTTAGGCAACAGGGGATCGAACTTGAAGTGGAATATGATAAACCTACGAAATCATGGGTTATGGCGGATTATGTGAAGCTTCAATCGGTTCTGCACAACTTTCTGACGAATGCGATGAAATATACGACCGATAATCGCGTCAGATTACTACTGGTAACAAAAGAGGAAACGGTTGATTTCCGAATTTCCAACGGTGCGGATACTGAAGATAAGGATAAGTGGGAGCGGGTGTGGGAACCATTTTTTGTTATGGAGAGTTCCCGTAGTAAAAAGTTTAGCGGCACCGGTCTCGGACTATCTATTACTAGAACTATATTGGAAAATCATCAAGCTACTTATGGTTTACAGGTACAGGAGGGGATGGTTGAATTTTATTTTTCATTAGCTTTATTGCGACGATGATAAAAAATGTTTTAACAGTTGTATAGTTTCTTTCGTATTTTCGTTCATACCATCTGTGTCATTCTGAGTAATTGTTTGCTTAGAAAGGGAACGTGAATAGTTTTCAGTGCTTATACCCTCGTCTGCGGCTTGTTTCGTTTCGTTCAATAGAACTTTTGACCCGTCAGAGTTAATAAGATATTGTCTAACATACGCTCCTTCTTTTGCAGTGATTAGTTTGCCTTTCTTTTCTACTGATTTATCGTTAGTTTCTTCGTCTTTCTTTTTTCCAATTGTTTGTTCGAAAAGTGTTGATTGGAACAACTCTTTATTAGTTGATAGATTGTTGCCTTTGCCCTTTTGAATAAAAATAGGATTATAGTTATTAATACGCAAGATCTCACGTCCTTTGATAGTTGTTTAGATATAGTAAATGAACTTATTATTGAAATATCGGCATTTTCAGCTCATAAATGAATAAGTTAACTCGGCTAAAGGAGACTAAAGAACCTCATGAATTTATTTGTAGTTGGAGATGTACATGGCTGCTTTCATACGTTTAAAAACTTACTAGTGCGTCATTGGAATCCCGAAACGGAGTGACGAGACATCCCATTCGTGGAATATAGATACTGGTGCTTACAAGAAGATTGCACTTAGTGCTATTAGGATGACGGTTTTAGGTGAAATACTTGAAACTATAAGGTTTGAAGTCGATTCGAGGGATGTGAGTGTATAGGTGTAAGTGTTATGAAGTCGAATGTTTATATAGAAGATTAACAATAAGCGAAGGTACCTTTCAATTAGATACCTTCGTTATTTTAGGTTAATGTAATTGTACATAACTATAATTTTTCTAAGGAATCAGTAAATGTTCAGCATAGTCTGGATCATCTAAAAGAGGGCGGCCAATAGCAATTGCATCAGCTAATTGATCTGCGAGAACATGGTTTGCAAGGCTGCGGGTATAAATCTTGCCAACTGCAATAATGGGAATGTTGAAATGCTGTTTGATCGCAGCTGCATGTGGTAACTGATACGCTTCGTATACGTCACTTGGTTTAACGGGTACATTCCCACCTGTAGAGACATGAATCGCATCTAATTCAGATTCAAGTGGTTGTAACAACCTAACCCAATCCGCCGGAGTTAACCCACCTTCGGAATAGTCGGTTGCAGAAATTCGAATAATTACCGGATAGTTTCTCCCAACTTCTCCTCTAATTGCAAAAAGAACCTCTTTCAGAAACCGTGCTCTGTTTTCGGAAGTACCCCCATACCTATCTAACCTCGTATTCGTAAGTGGTGATAAAAATTGATGAATTAAAAACCCATGAGCCGCATGAATTTCAATCCCATCAAACCCTGCTTTTATACTTCGTTTGGCTGCAAGACGGTATTCCTCAATAACTTTTGCGATCCCCTCAGCAGATAAAGACTCTGGAGTGCCGTAATGATCGTTGTATGCAATCGCACTTGGTGCAACTAAAGTTTCCGTAACTTCAGGTGAAGATTTTCTCCCACCATGCGATAACTGAATAAAGACGGGTGTTTGATATATATGGATCGCGTCCGTAATTTTTCTCAAAGGCTCCACATGACGATCCGTATAAATGCCGATATCATTTGCCCACAGTCTCCCATTTGAAGAAATTGCAGTGGATTCCAAAATAACGAGCCCGACATGTTTTGCCCGTCTAGCGTAATGTTCAACGTGATGATTATTAGCAAAAGCTTCTGGTGTACCCATGTATTGTTGCATGGGTGCCATAATTAGTCGATTTTTTAATCGGAAGTTACCGAGAGACAAGGGATTATTTATTGTAACTGACATCGGGCATTCTCCTTTTCAAATGTGTAGTTACATTTTATTGTAGAAAACCTATCATTTACATAGTAATATTAAGGAAGATCGTGTATATAAACTAAATTAATTAGTTCTTTTAAGTTTCTAACCTTTATAAATGAGGTGATTGTACGAATGGATCAAATTGATTCCAAAATTTTATCTTTGATGTACGAAAATGCTCGATTACCTGTATCTGAAATGAGCAGAATGATTGCGATGTCGCAACCAGCTGTGACAGAAAGAATAAGAAAGCTAGAAGATCAAGGAGTTATTGCTGGCTATCGTGCGAAGCTCAATCCTCACAAACTAGGTATTTATACAACAGCTTTTGTATTGTTTAAAACAAATATGTGCAACGATTTTGTTGCATTTAGTGAATCTTCTCCTGAAATTGTTGATCTTTACAGAATAAGCGGAGAGTATAACTTTTTGATGAAAGTGTTATCCCAAACGACTGAATCAATGGCGGATTTTCTTGATAAATGTAGTCCATACGGATTTTCAACGACGTTAATTGTTCTCTCGACTGCTTTCGAAGATAAAAGTGTGGTTGGGCTGCGAGGATGATTCAGCATAATCACTTTCAAATGAAAAAGCCTTTCGGAATCGTTTCCGAAAGGCTTTTAGAAGTATTTATTGCAAAAAAACCTCTTACTGTGGATTCGTTGTCCAAATCCCAGCCGTTTTTATAAATACACGTTGTGGAAGCTTCAAAGTCGCCGTAATTAGCTCAGCAACATCTTCTGGCTGCATCATGCGATCTTCGTCACCAATTTTTAGACCTGCATTAACTGCTAGTTCAGTGTTAACTGTACTTGGTGTAAGACCAGTCACACGTATGTTGAATTTGCGTACTTCTTGTAAAAGGGATTCTGTTAAACCCAATACGGCAAATTTGGAAGCACAATACGCTGAACCTGTTGCAAAGCCGCGTTCTCCAGCAGTAGAAGCTACATTTAGGATGCTTCCTTCATTTTGCTCAATCATAGTAGGTAAAACAGCTCGGGTTACATAATATGTACCCATTAGATTTACTTGAATAATTCTTTCCCAATCACTTGGGTCCATATCCATAAAGGTGCCGAATTGGCCAGTACCCGCATTGTTGATTAGGATATCTACTGAGCCTAGTTGTTCAATCAATGTGGCAACAGAAGCATTAACTTCATCTTGTTTCGAAACATCCGCTGTAGCGTAGTATACTCGAATACCATATGTAGAGGTCAACTCTTGCTGAAGAGCTTCAAGATCTGCGGAGCTTCTAGCAAGTAGACCCAAATGTACTCCTTCTTTGGCAAGCGCGATAGCAGCAGCTTTACCGATACCTTTTCCTGCACCAGTTATTAGAGCGGTCTTGTTGTGTAGTGTCATAATCATTTCTCCCCTTATCTGGTTCTAGTTCATTTTTTATTTAGAAATGTACTTTACAATTATATTTGAAATAAGAGGTGAACACAAATTTCACCAAGCTGATTGATTATTGAGCAGATTTTGGACATACATTATAGTAGTATGATAGTAGAAGATTGATAGCTTTGAGATAGAGAGAAGGAGAGATCGGATGCCTACAATTTTAGTTGCTGACGACGATGCGAACATCCGTGAGCTAGTCTGTTTATTTCTACGTAATGATGGATTTGAAACAGTTGAAGCCACTAACGGCAAAGAAGCTTTGGCAGTCTATGCTAAGGCACCTGTTGATCTGGTTATTCTTGATATTATGATGCCAGTTATGGATGGTTGGACCTTATGTAAGGAACTTCGTAGAGCTAGCCCTGATCTTCCGCTGCTAATGTTAACTGCTAGGGGAGAAACGTGGGAGAAAGTAAAAGGCTTTCAGCTTGGGACGGACGATTACTTAACGAAGCCGTTTGATCCACTTGAGTTAACCGTTCGGGTTAGAGCGTTGCTCAAACGATATCGAATAGGTTCAACTCAGAGTATTAAATTCGGCAATATTGTACTTGACCGACAAACATATAAAGTTACCGATGGCACGAAGTCTTACACATTACCTCTTAAAGAGTTTGAGCTACTTTATAAGCTTGCTGCAACACCCGGACAAATATTTACCCGCGAGCAATTAATCGACCAAATATGGGGAATTGATTATGCAGGAGATGAACGGACAGTAGATGTACATATTAAACGACTACGTGAAAGATTTGCTTCTACACCAGATTTTCACATCGAAACGGTGCGAGGGCTTGGGTATCGGATTGAGGTTAATGAATGATTAAATCTTTATATTTCCGTGTTGTATTGACATTTTTAGTCTCCGTTATTGGAGGTACTATTTTAGCGTTTATTTCAATATATTGGTTATCTGAAGAAAAATTCGATGAGGTATTAAGGACGGACTTAATGCATTTCGGTCATGATATCACCCGAATTTATGAGATATTGCCGTATGATAAAGCAGAATCTTATGTTCGAGAAATGAAGCAACTCGATGCTCATTATATTCGGATTTTTGATGAGACTGGGCAGATTGGAACTTACGGAGTTCCTACTGGAGAAATAATAACTCATATTTCTACTGAACAAATAAAAAAAGTGCTAGAAGGCGAAGTTGTTTATGAAAAAGCTAATGTTATAAATAATCAAATGATGGGATTGCCACTTCGAACAGATAAAGGAATAAAAGCGATGTTTGTCACACCGATTACTCCTTCGTTACATTTTTTAATAAAATGGGTAGTAGGTTTTTTAATCGCTTCGCTAGCTATGGGGAGCCTGTTGATGTTAGTAGCTGCTAAGTATCTAGTAAGTCCTATAAAAAAATTAACGGTCGCGACTAGGCGAATTGCATCTGGAGATTTTAATGTAAAGCTGAATATTAAACAAAAGGGTGAGCTTGGTACACTCGCCCGCAGTTTTGAAGAAATGACACATGATCTACAACAACTTGAACATATGAGACGGGATTTTGTTGCTAACGTATCACACGAGGTACAATCACCTTTGACTTCGATTTCAGGCTATGCAAAAGCGATTAAGCAAGTCGATATTACGAACGCCGAGCGGAGCCGTTATCTCGATATTATAATCGCAGAATCGGAACGTATATCCAAAATGAGCGATAGTTTATTAAAGCTTAGTATGCTAGATTCACAGGCACATCGGATGCAACTAACTACACTCAAACTTGATGAGCAGATAAGACGAGTAATAGTCGCTAGTCAGCCGCAGTGGCTAGCACGCAATATTCGATTTGAACTGGATTTACCAGCCGTTCATTTAACAGCTGATCACATCCAGTTAAATCAGGTGTGGACTAATTTAATTGGGAATAGTATAAAGTTTTCGGAGGATGGTGGTACCATTTCCGTTAGTGTTGAGCATGACTTTAAAAATGCGACAGTAACGATTTCCGATTCTGGAATTGGGATTTCGCCTGAGGACCAGAAACGAATATTCGAGCGTTTTTTCAAAGCGGATCGATCACATAGTCGGAAATATGATGGGAGCGGCATGGGACTTGCTATCGTTAAGCAGATCGTTTCTCTTCATAACGGTATCATAAAGGTTAAAAGCGAAGCTGGTCGTGGAACGACCTTTATAGTCACTTTGCCACTTCTACCACCAATTGTTTAATCAATATCTGAGAGATGTTAAGCAGAAATCGTTTCTTTTCTAACAGCTATCGATTCAAATGCAACTTTTCATGCATTTGAATCGATAGTTTTTTTGCTTGTTCATATTCAGTTCATATTCACGTCATAGGTAGTACATGTTCTTCGTTTAAGCTTTCTTTAGTGGCGCATTAAGACAGCCCAACATAGAGATGACGACAGGAGAAGATGCGAGTGAAACAACTAGAAGTAATGAAGTCGTGGATAGGTATAAGGAAAAGTAGAGTACGAGTTGCAAAAGTCACAATAACCCAGGTGAATAACTGATGAAAAAAATACTTAGAATTTTATTGAAAACAGTAATAGTTATTGTTCTATTAATCGTACTATTTATAGCGATCGTATTTATCGCTAATAAGATCAGCAATAAGTCGGATCTAAAAAAGATTGACACATATGGTCAATTAGTACCTGTAGACGGGAAAAATATGAATGTATTAATTGAAGGTGAAGGAGAAGAAACAATCGTTTTATTACCTGGATATGGAACAGCTTCTCCGGCTCTTGATTTTACACCGCTTTTGAAAGAGTTAACTCCATTTTATAAGGTAGTTGTTGTTGAGCCATTTGGGTATGGATTAAGTGATGGAACGGATAAGGAACGTACATCAGAAAATATAACAAATGAAATCCATGAAGCTTTGCAGAGTCTAAACATTGATCGATATATTTTGATGGGACACTCCATAACAGGCATTTATGGTTTAGAATATATAAATAAATTTGAGAACGAAGTAAGTGCATTTATCGGAATAGACACTAGTGTTCCAACGCAAGACGGTATGGATACTGAATTTCCGATTGGAACATTTAAGCTACTTAAAAGTTCTGGATTTGGCAGATTGATGCTAAAGTTTGGTCCTGATCCATTTGAAGGACTGCCATTTGATGATAAAACGAAGAAACAATTAAGGTTGATTACTCTCAGAAATATGTATGAACCAACTACTTTGAATGAGATGGAACATTTTTCGCAAAACTTTAAATCAGCTCAAAGATTAAAATTCCCAAATAACATGCCACTACTCTTATTTATACAAGGTGGGGTTAATGAAGGCCAAGAAAATTGGATTCCTCTCCATGAAGAACAAGCTAAAGATTCTATCCACGGGGAAGTGGTGAAATTAGATGGTGGTCATTATTTACATCATACGCATTCTAAAGAAATCGCAGAAGGCTTAAAGGTATATATGGAAAAAATGAAATCAATATAAAAGATGAAAATATATAAGAGTCGATCAGTTCACGCCATAACGTGAATCGATCGATTCTTTTTTTTTCAGGTTCATATTCAGTTCATATTCACGTCATGAGGAGTACATCTTCTTCATGTAAGATTTCCTTAGTGACTGGTTAAATCCAGTTAATAAAAAGATGAAGACAGGAGACGATGCGAGTGGAACGAAGTGAAGTTAAGCGAAAAGGAAAAAAGCGGTTTTCAATATTAGCCTGTACGCTAGCGCTAACGATGCTTGTACCAACAACTGCAATGGCAGCTGGGAACAGTAATAGTAGTTCCTACGAAGTGACTAAGAAATCAGCTGCGGAGAAAGCTAAGCTACTAACAGAAACGTACGGAAACACAAGTGTGCAATATGCTCTAATCGATAATGGAGAAATTGTAATCTCAGGGCATGCTGGCAGAAACGATTTAAAAAATAAGATTCCTCTTTCTTCTGAAACAGTCTACGGGATTGGTTCAACGAGTAAAGTAGTACTTACTGCGGCTGTAATGAAGCTAGTTGATGAGGGTAAAATCGATTTAGATAAGCCTTTAGTGAACTATATTTCCGAATTTAAAATGAAAGATGAGCGTTACAAAAAAATTACTCCACGAATGCTGCTCAATCATTCTTCAGGTTTACTTGGAATTTCACCACGCAATGCAGCTTTATTCGATGACAACGATACCTATACACACGATACTTTGTTAGAACAACTTGCTACTCAAAACCTAAAAGCGGACCCAGGCGCCTATTCGGTTTATTGCAACGATGGTTATACGTTAGCTGAGATTTTGGTGGAACGTGTTAGTGGTATAAGTTTTACAGCATTTATAACGAAATTCTTCATCGAACCTTTAGAAATGAACAATACAAATACCCCTATGGATGACATTGATTCATCAAAACTGGCTGCCGTTTATCACCCTGCTTATAATGATCAACTACCAAGCGAAGTGTATAATATTATCGCTTCAGGGGGCATTTATTCTACAGCTGAAGATGTTGTAAAGTTCTCGCAAATTTTTACGGGAGAAGTTGATGATATTATTTCAAACAAGTCGGTAACGGCTATGGAACAAGCAGAGTACAAAAAGGGAATGTGGTCTCCTGAGGCGGATACAACTTTTTCGTACGGATTAGGCTGGGATAGTGTGAATTTGTTCCCGTTTAACGATTACGGTATTAAGGCAGTAACAAAAGGTGGAGACACCATGTCGTATCATTCATCGTTAGTGGTTCTTCCGGAACACAACATGGCTGCAGCAGTGCTCTCTTCAGGTGGATCTAGTGCAACAGATCAATTGTTAGCAAATGAACTGTTGCTTGGTGTATTGCAAGAGAAAGGTGTTATTAAAGAGCGTAAACCAGAGAAGTCATTTGGTTTGCCTGTTGCTGCAACTATGCCTGAAGAAGTAACACAATTTGGCGGTATTTATGGTGGAGCAGGCTCGATTGCAAAGGCAGAAATAAGTAATTCGGGTGAATTATCATTATCTTTAATCGGTGCACCAAATTATCCTGTCGAGAAGCTTACTTATACGGAAGACGGTACTTTTGTTAATACGGAGGGTACTTCAAAGGTAAAGTTTGTTGTAGAGAAAAATGGGCGCACCTACATGTGGACGCGGGTTTATATTCCGATTCCGGGACTGGGAACAGTAGCAATGTCAGAATATAACTTTGAAAAGCTAGATAAAAATGAGCTATCAAAAGATGTAGCAGCAGCTTGGGAGAAACGTGATGGCAAAAACTATTATTTGTTGAATGAGAAATATACTTCGATGTCTTACTTTATAAGTGCTCCAATACAATCAATTAAACTAGAGAAGGAAGCTCCGGGTTATTGGATCAATCAGAAAATAGTAGGAGCGAATAAAGCAATTAATCAATTGCAGATCCCGAATATGGCAGGACGTGATACGATTGAATACGATTTCTATTCGGAAAACGGTGTTGAGTATGTTAAAGCATTAGGCCACATTTATGCGAGTGAAGGCGCAGTAAAACCGCTCCATACGGGTAAACGTTCAAAGACTACGATAGCAGCAGATGGTTATGCGAAGTGGTATTCTGTACCTGCTGCAATCAAAGGAAAAGTAATTTCTGTTAAATTGCCCGAGAATGGTGGGTTTTCTGTCTATGATCAAGCTGGCATCTGCATAAATAATACCGTGGTAAGTGGTAAAGACGAAGTTGTTTTACCTGAAAACGGAAAAATAGTTTTTGCAGGTGATGCTGGCTCTAAGTTTGAGGTATTAATAAAATAATTACTACCTTTTCGAAGGCTGTCTCAGAAGTGATTGCAAGATCACCTCGGGCAGCCTTTTTTACTTAATTAATCCTTAAGGGAAGATTTAAAAACACGGATCAATGTAACTTTTAACTAATGTGCTCAGCAATACATTCAGGTGGAATAAAGTCTGAAAGCCATACACCATTATTAGCTAAAAAAAACTTAACGCCTAGAGTATAAGCAGATTGTGTATGGATATTTAGAATAACTAACTCACCACGCCTCTTACCAGCAAGTGTTGCAAAATCAATTGATTCAGAAAGATGTACATATTTTCTACCCATTGGTTTAATGCCCTCAGATAAAATGATAGAAGACACTTTTGTGTTAGTTCCATGAAACAAAATAGATGGGGGCATAGCTTCTTTGTAATTTATTTTTTCTGCACTGTGGCCATAATTTGCACGGATATAAACACCCGTGCGTTCATATCTTTGTTTCTCACAATTATTCACCACATTTTCGATATCGTTAATACTAATTTTGCTCCATCTAGATTCTTTTTGAATTGCTGCTACTAAAGATTCAACACTACAGTAACCGTCACTATCTAAAATAATGCCAAACTCTTTTGGAGAGTGACGCAATATTTTACTCATGAACTTACTAAGCGACATTTCTTGGTTCTTTGATAACAACTTGTTTTCTTCCCTTCACGTAATTGAATATTTTGAAAATAAAGTTAGTTTTATTTTAACACCTAATAGAATTTAATGTTGGTTAAAAATGTATATAATTATATTCGCTATATGGGTAGTGACACAACGTTTCGATACATAAGTACGTAATTAGAGAAGATTTGAAGATCATTATTTTATAATCATGTAGCGGGTAGTGATGAAATAGAGCGAATACTGTCAAAATAGTAATTTGTTTTGTTAGATTTGTCACTCTAGATAATTTAACGTTAAAATTGACTTTCATACGAAAATATTATAAATTATAGGAGAGTCAATTTACATATAATAGGCAGTTAAGCGATTTCATATTTCAATATTTTGTATACGGGCAATGCCCTGTACTTATAAAAAATTCATTTTCCAGGAGGAATTCTCATGTTTGGAGTAAACCCATTTGGCAATCAAAAAGCAGCACGTACAGGTGATCAAATCGATGCACAAGTAACTGCAGCACGGGGTCTTTTGAACCAAGCGGTTATGGCTGCTAACAACTTTGACAATATCGAACTTCAGATGTCACAAATTTCGCAAATGCTACAACAATCACAAGATCCAGGTCTTGCAATGGTTGCAATGCAGTTTAACATGCTTCAAGGTCAAGTTGACAATACACAAAAACAAATCCAAGCGTCACTTCAACAACTAACTCCTATTCTTCAAGAGATTGACAATCTTACTAATAAAATTCAAAACTAATTATAAGTATTTATTTTACAACGAGTGTGGAAGAGACCAAGAACCATTTAACATGGATCTAGCTCTTTGGCACTCGTTTTTTCATTTTTATAAATTAAAGTGATCAACATGATGTAGTGAACTCTATATAGGTAGTATGGTTATGGAGTAGAGAATGGGTCACCGGGAAGTGCTGGAGAATTGATTCGCAATGGAACCTCAATTCACCTGATTTGGTTATTATAAATAATGAATATTCTCTTGTTTTAATTAAGTCATATTTCTCACAAATCTTACTTGTAACATATGAAGTCAGTATTCTTTTATTTACAATATATTTTTTTAAAAAAGAAAACCCCTTCCATCACCAGAAGGTAACGAAAGGGGGAGGTCGTTATTTAGCTTGAAGAATTTTCGTCCAGAGCTCCGCATCCTCATATCCAAGGCGCCAAGCAGCAATTCCTGCTAAATCATATTTTTTAGCTAATTTAATTCGGGCTAATACAGTATCATGGGTTTCTGCCCAAAATACATGCGTGTAGCCGTCTTTTTGATAGGAATACTTATATTGTCCTGCTTCTGCATCAAATGTACTTACTGCTTTTGTATCAGCAATTAGCTTAGGCAAATCTTTCATAAGAAGTGCGCGATTATCTACAAGCTTACCACTTGTGTCGATACGCCATTCTCTGACGTAGAAGGGGATACCTAACATAATTTTGTTTCTAGGTATACCATAATCTAAATACTGCTTAATACCTTCTTCAACCCACTTCAGGCCTGCGACAGAACCAGCTTTGTCGCCGCCTTTCCAATGTTCGTCATATGCCATAATGATAACCGTGTCTACGATAGAACCTATAGCCTTATGGTCATAAGCAGTAAGGTGGTTCCAGCTTACACTACCGCGTGGCAAATCTATCGAAACTTTAAGTTTTTTGACATGTGCAGCGGCTGTCAATTTTTTAACGAAGTCGGTATATGCAGCTCGATCTGCACCAGCTACCTCTTCAAAATCAATATTGAGTCCATATACACCAAGTTCGACTAAGCGATTTACAAGTGTGGTGATGAACTTCGTTTTTGCTTGCTCATTTTTCAAAAATTCAGTTGTCATCTTACGATTAAATCCGTTGTGAAGAAGCGGGGTAACTAATATCCCTTTATCCTTAAGCGTCTTTACAATGGATGGGTCGGACATGTCTTTAAGTGATCCATCTGCTGCTGTTAACTCAAACCAACTTGGAGAATCGATGGACAAACCTTGTGTGTTCGAGACATGACTTAAAATCGTTGATGTATTGCTGCTGCCGTTCCAACCAAGAATTTGTAACACTTTCACATTGCTCCAAAGCGATCTACCATCAATCGTTTGAATCGAGCTGTTTGCAAAACTTTTAGCGTAAGTTAGTGCAGGGGCTAATGTATGGAACGTTTTGATCTTTTTGTCACCTTGAAAAACGTTAAGATAAGGCATGCTTGACCATAATATTCCGCCATCTTTAACGATTTCAGTATTAGCCAACGTTTTCGCTAATTTAACTGCGCTGTCTAGTCCGACAAATGACTTAACAAGTTTTCCATTTTGTTTCACTTCGAACGAAGGGACATTAGAATGTACGACTTGGTTGCTTGCTGTGTTGACGACTTTACTGTTTGCAATTTTTTCCGAAGCTGAGATCGCATTTTTTAGAAATGAATACGGCTTCGTGTTCGGTGCTGGCTGATCATTGACTGTTAATTGATAAACTGCTTTTGCAGAACTTTGGGCTTTAATTTGAGCAGCGGTTAGGTTATCCCAAACCCATTTGTTCGTATTCAGATCAATGATGTGGGCGTTGCCCCACTTTTTTGCTTCCTTTTTTGCATCGTCGAGTGTTAGGAAAGACCACTTTGCTTGAGTCTTATCACCTTGAAATAGTTGAAACTTCGGGAATGAAGCATACTTCCAACCGACCGTATTCAAATCACGTATATGCACATTTGTTAGCGTTTTAGCAACTTTTAAAGCTTCTTCATATGTACGAAAATCTAATTTCGAGTTTGATGTTCCATTTTGATAAACTTTAAATTTCGGGAAGTTATCCCAAAGCCACTTCCGATCAGAAATGTGTTCGACATGGCTGTAGCTAAATTGTTTGGCATAATAGATGGCATCTGCTTCTTTTACAAATTCTTTAATTGCTTTGTCGTTTTGGTAGACACGGTATTTTGTCATACCTCCAGAAGCAGCATTGCTCACTTGTGCAGCAGGTGCTATTAGGGTTTGTACTAGCATAAATAACGCGACTATTAAACTAATTTTTTTAACCATACGATTTCCTATCACTCTCCTCTAGTAAACTACTCTATTAGACGTAATAAGGAGGGAGGTAGTTGCTCAAAATAGTTATGTAAATAGTGGTAATTGATATAAATGCAAAAAAAAGCACTCAGTAACAACTTACCCTAGGGGGAAATTGAACTGAATGCTCAATACCAACAATATCGTTGAAGTTAACCGGAAATTTCTGCCCAAAACTCGCCTTCATCTTCATTAAGACCAAGTCTAATGTCGGAGCGGAATACACGGCGATTATAATACGAGAACATATATTGTTCGATTGCTTCCAATAGATTGGATTCAATCAAGTACTGGCTACGGCCTGATACCCACAATTCTGCAGTATAACCATATTCTTCGTCCCATGAAAGCTGTACTTCAACATCGGTAGGTTGGACGCCACGGCGCTCAGCGATGTGAATACAAACCGCATTTATAATTTCATCTGTAAAGATTCTCACGATTAGTAAGGTCTCCGCTCATCTGGAGTGTTTTTCTTTTTGCTACGCAAGTACACGAAAGCAACTCGAATTAGCATAATAATCGCAAAGATCGCAAGCAGGTTAATCATCAATCCCATAATTTGTCCAAAAGCTCCTGCACCAAACATGCTTCCGAACAACAAACCAGCAAGACCACCAATCATAAGGCCTTTCATTAAGCTGCTACCACCGTACAAACCAGGTTTCTTAGCAGTTGTGCCTGTTTTAGTGCCTGGGTTTGATTGAGTAGCACCATCGGATTTCTTAGGTGTTTGAGTGAAGCTTTGCTTAGGTGATTTAACGCCACCGCCGCGTTTAGCGTCTACAACTTGTCCAAATCCAAGTGCAAAGAACAGTGTCAACGCCATCATTACGAGTAATCCTTTTTTCATCTGAATCTTTCTCCTTCTGCTTTGTCTTTTGAAGCGAAAAATTGCTATCGTCCTCTAATACGGATAAACTAAATGGAGGTTTCAAAATAATTTATTCTACTAATAATCTGCTATTATCGGAGGTAGACATGAGCCAATACCCTAATCCTTATGTTACCTATTTGGTCGAATTTCATGCAACCAGAGATTATTTCGAGTGCCACGAATTGCTTGAAGAGTATTGGAAAGAAAACCCTAACGATGGACTCGGACACATTTGGGTTGGGCTAATCCAACTTGCTGTTGGTCTTTATCATGAACGGCGTGGTAACCTGCGAGGTGCGATGAAGATGTACGATCAATCATTTTCACGATTGAATGAAGCTGAACTATCATTACTTGGTATAAATGGACAACATTTAATAAGTGAGCTTGAAAATAGACGGAAAAATGTTAATCATTTAACTGATCAATACGTAGATGTGAATATGATACTGATAGATGAAGAGCTGCGCGAACTATGTGAGAAACAGTGTGATGAACGGAATGTTGCGTGGGGCACTCCAAGTGATCGAGAAAATGAAGCAATTATTCATCGTCATACATTAAGGGATCGATCAGAAGTCATTGCAACTAGAGAAGAATCATTGCGGAAAAAAAGAAAAAACGGCGTCGAATGACACCGTTCCAGTATGTAATTACGCTTCGTCAATAAGCTCAAGCGCACCTGTTTCAGGATCGATAATTAATCCATGGATTAGAATATCTCTTGGTAAAAGCGGATGATTACGAATGATGCTAACACTGTTTACAACGCTATCTCTAACACTGTCAAAGCCAGTAAGCCATCTCATTAGATTAACACCGGAATGTTTAAGTGTTTCAATCGTTTGATCAGGAACGCCACGTTCTTTCATATGCTGGATAATCTCTTGTGGATTAAGACCAGTCATCCCGCAATTATGATGCCCGATGACGAATACTTCATCAGCTTGCAGTTCATAAAGCGCCACTAGCACACTTCGCATAATGTTGCCGAACGGTTGTGTAATGATGCCGCCAGCCGTTTTAATAATTTTGGCGTCACCATTTTTTAAATTCATTGATTTAGGTAACAATTCAGTAAGACGTGTATCCATACATGTAAGAATGACCATTCGTTTATCAGGGAACTTACTAGTAGCATATTGCTCGTATTCTCTTGTTTCTACAAAGTTCTTATTATACGATAATATAACGTCGATATTTTTCAAAATCGTTCCTCCTGTTATCAACTGGGATTACGGTATGAATCGAAGATTATTAGTATAAATTTGATTATCACTTTTTAAGATGAAACTGCTTCTTGCTGGGTCATAATCAATACGTAAATGAGGATCATAAAAAACTTCGTGTCTCGGTTCATAAAGAAATGAGAAGGGGTCACCATTTGATTCTTGATCATCCACAGTTGTTTCTTGGATAAGAGTTAGAACGGGAACTCCGCTCACAACGCAACCACAGCCCTCTATATCATGGAGTAGTTTAAGTTGTTTACTGCCATCAGTTAAGTAAGGTGTTAATTTGCTAACTGCTGCAGGGGAAAAGGTAATATGCATCATCATGCCTCACTTTCTTGTGTTGCGATAGCCGGTCGCGTAGGTTTAAGATGATTATAAGGAGTACATTCCTTAAGAGCAAGAAAAATACGAAGAAAAATGAGTCATATTTGAAAGGTGGAACTACTAATGGCAGGCCAAAAAACAGAAGTTTTAAATAAGTTCAAAGAAACGATACATAAAATTACGAGTTATAATGAAGCGTTAGGCGTTTTATATTGGGATTTGCGTACAGGTGCACCTAAAAAGGGTATGGATCATCGTTCAGAAGTTATAGGTTCTTTATCTGGCGATATGTTCAAGCTTTCAACCTCACCTGAACTAGGCGAATGGCTATCAGAATTAGAACAAAAAGAAACTTATGCAGAGCTTTCTGAAATTGATCAGCGACTAGTATTGGAAACGCGTAAGGACTATGACCGTAGCGTAAAAATTCCGCCGAAGTTATATCAAGAATATGTAGTGCTCTCTTCACAATCGGAATCGAAATGGGAAGAAGCGAAGGAAGCAAACGATTATGCGAGCTTCCAGCCATATTTAGAGAAAGTCATTGACTATACGAATCAATTTATTGATTTGTGGGGCGCTAAAGAAACGAGATATGATACGCTTATTGATCAGTATGAACCGGGCATGACTGTAGCACAGCTTGATGGGATCTTTGGTGGCCTTCGTTCACAGCTAGTTCCATTAGCTGCAGCAATTGCTGCTTCGCCACATCAGCCTGATACAACATTTCTTAAACAAAAATTCGATAAGTCTGCTCAGAAAGAGTTTGGGTTATACATTCTGAATCAGATGGGTTACGATTTCGAATCAGGTAGACTCGATGAAAGCGCACATCCATTTGCTACGGGACTGAATCCTGGTGACGTTCGTATAACGACGCGCTATCAGGAGGAAGATGTAACGAATGCACTATTTGGAACAATTCATGAGGGTGGTCACGCTCTTTACGAACAAAATATTATGAAGTCGCTCATCGGTACGACGCTTTGTACGGGTACATCGATGGGTATTCATGAGTCGCAATCACTTTTCTGGGAAAACATTATTGGTCGCAGCCGTCCATTCTGGAATGCCTACTACGGTGAACTGCAAAAGAAATTCCCAGGGCAGCTTGATGTTTCAGTAGATCAATTCTATAGAGGCAACAACATTGTACAGCCATCGTTAATTCGAATTGAAGCAGATGAATTAACGTACAGTCTGCATATTATTATCCGTTATGAAATGGAGAAACTTATCTTTAATGGCGGAGCAAAAGCAGCTGATCTACCAGCTATCTGGAACGAAAAATATAAAGAGTATTTGGGAATAACGCCACCAAATGATGCTAAAGGTATTTTACAGGATGTACACTGGTCGGGCGGGGCGTTTGGATATTTCCCTTCCTATTCACTCGGATATATGTATGCTGCACAGCTCGCTGATACAATGGAACGCGAAATCGATGGCATGTGGTCACTTGTAGGTGGAGGCAACTTACTACCAATCAAGGAATGGTTATCTGATCGCATCCATAAATACGGTAAAATGCGCACGCCATCCGAGTTAATTCAAAATGTTACAGGTAAGCCGCTTGATCCTCAGCATTTAGTTACTTATTTGACGAAAAAATATACCGATATTTATAAACTGTAAATAACAAATAGGACTGGATAACATTCGTTGAAAAAACGAGCGTAAATCCAGTCTTATTTTTCGTTAAAGCTATCGATATTAAATCATATTTTTATTTTTGAACGTTAGGAGTAAATGAATTGGTTGAAAAAAACCGATAGGGTTAGGTTCACTTTCATTAGTACTTCTAGTACTTGGATTTATATTTTATTATAAATTCCCAAATGATTTTATGTTCAATAAAGTAATCATTGTTGCATTCATCTTTTGGATTCCAGCAATAGGTCTTGCAAAAAAATACCCGAATGACTTTGGGGCGAAGGCAAGTAATATAATCATTTCATTATTAATTTTCTTATTTATAATCACATCCATTATTGGTGTACTTATGTATCTGATTGGATAATTAAACATTAGCTTGGAACGAAGGAACTCGATCGGATTCTATCCATTCTTCATTTTCGTTGAAGATATTGTTATAATATGGTTATAATGATTGAGCTTGGTTGTAGGGAGTGAGTTAATTGACTGAGAAGAAGCAGATTGGATATGGTTCACTATCATTAGTACTGCTAGTGCTGGGCTTTATGTTCAACTATAAATTCTCAAATGATTTTATAGTCAGTTATTCTATCTTTCATGCTTTGCAATTGGATATTTATTCAAAGGGTGACGAAGGAATACATTATCCTGTACTTGCTTCAATCTTATTTTGGATTCCAGCTTTAGTCGTTGCAAAAAAATACCCGAATGATTTTGGAGCAAAGCTTAGTCAGTTATTTGCAACGATGCTGACTTTCTTATATACAATTGCAGTCGTTTTGGCGCTCGCATACTATTTTTTAGATCATTATTAATTTGCTCGAAACAAAGAAATTTGTTTCGGGCTTTTTTATGTCTTCTTTTATTATTAATGCCATTAAACAGTATCGATTTTTCACCGACGAGCTAGCTTTTGCATAGGCTGATGTACATCTATTTTTGCCTATTGGCAGGAGGTATCGAATATGAGCAAACGAATGTTTGGAACGTTGCTTCTAGTTGTTCTTCTAGTAGTAACGGCTTCACTTGCTGGCTGTGGTAAGGGCAGTTCGGACAAAAAGGTCATTCGAATCGGAGAAGTGACGAGATCTTTATTTTATGCTCCACAGTATGTAGCAATTGAAAAGGGGTTCTTCGAAGAAGAAGGATTGAAGATTGAAGTATCGACAACTCCGGGCGGCGACAAAACAATGACTGCATTGCTTTCGGGTGTCATTGATGTTGCTCTAGTTGGATCTGAGACATCGATCTATGTATACCAACAGGGAGCAGATGACCCAATTATTAACTTTGCTCAACTTACACAAACAGATGGTACCTTCCTTGTAGCTAGAGAGAAAGTGGATCAATTCGATTGGAACTCTCTAAAAGGTAAAACTTTTCTTGGCCAAAGAAAAGGCGGCATGCCACAGATGGCTGGTGAATTTGCTCTGAAGAAGCATGGAATAGATCCACATGCGGATATGGAATTGATTCAAAATGTAGATTTTGCAAACATTGCTCCTGCCTTTTCATCAGGAACTGGAGATTACGTTCAATTATTCGAACCGACAGCATCGATTTTTGAAAAAGAAGGCAGAGGTCACGTTGTTGCATCGTTTGGAACGGAAAGCGGCCACTTGCCATATACCGTATTTATGACGAAAAAAAGTTTTATGGACAAAAATGAAAAGTCTGTTCAAGCATTCACGAATGCGATACACAAAGCACAACTGTGGGTAGCTGATAACGATGCAAAAACGATTGCAGACGTAGTATTGCCATATTTCAAAAATGTTGATCCAGACATTTTAACTAGCTCCATTGATCGTTACAAAGGGCAAGGTTCTTTCGCAACTGATCCGATTGTAGACGAATCGGAATGGAATAACCTACTTGATGTTATTACATCTGCGGGCGAACTTAAGGAAAGAACAGAGCATGACGTCCTTGTTAACACAATTTTTGCCCAGAAAGCGATTACTCAGGTTAAAAAGTAATAGCTCAAAATGTGAGGGGGCAATGAAATGACGCAGATACCGGTACTGGAACTGCAGCGGCTCTCACATGTCTATGTGAATGATAAAGGAGCTTCGCTTGCTGTAGAAGGAATCGATCTTGCTATTGCTAGAGGAGAGTTTATAAGCTTGGTTGGACCAAGCGGATGTGGAAAAACGACCATACTTAGTCTTCTTGCAGGATTGTTCCCGCCTACAAGCGGAAAGGTGTTGTTAAATGGCAACCAAGTAAATGGACCTTCAGAGAAAGTAGGCTATATGCTTCAGCAAGATTATTTGTTCCCATGGCGGACAATTCGAGATAATGCTGCAGTTGGATTAGAAATTAACGGAACTAGATCTAAAGTTACGATGAAGGCCGTTGAAGAATGGCTTGTGGAGCTTGGGTTAGAAGGTTCAAGTGAAAAATATCCACATGAATTGTCCGGCGGTATGCGACAACGTGTCGCGTTAGCGAGAACACTTGTAACAGAACCTGAAGTTCTACTGCTTGACGAGCCATTCTCGGCACTGGATCTTCATATTAAGTTACAGCTTGAAGATCTTGTTGTTCGAACACTTCAGCGACTTGGTAAAACAGCTGTACTCGTTACGCATGATCTCGCAGAAGCGGTTGCGATGAGCGATCGCGTTATCGTACTCGGCCGTAATCCCGGACATATTCGCTCTGAATTTATAGTGCCAGAAGAGATTAGAGCTGTAAGTCCGATGACGGCGCGTAAACTTTCACGTTTTCAATCCGTGTTCGAGGAGCTTTGGGCAGAGTTAGATGCTGTAGATGAAGGAGGCGACTCTAATGAATGATGACAGAGTTGTTTCGAACATCTCTGGTGTTCAAGACGATAGAAAAGAACTAATGAATCAATTGTATACTCGGCATAAGCGTAAAATGCGTAGAGTCTCAGGCGCTGTTTCCATTACTCAACTTACATTGTTGATGTTATTCATAGGTCTATGGGAAGTGGCTGGGCGAAGTAAATGGGTTGATCCATTACTTTTTAGTTATCCAAGTAAGATGTTTCGTCTCTTATGGGAAATGATGAGTGACGGATCTCTGTGGCCGCATGTAGGTGCGACAGTGACAGAAACGATAGTAGGATTTGCATTAGGGACTATCATTGGAACGGCAATCGCAGCAGCGTTATGGTGGTTCCCGTTTCTTTCACGAGTG
This sequence comes from Paenibacillus sp. GSMTC-2017, assembly GCF_016019935.1. Taxonomy (GTDB): domain Bacteria; phylum Bacillota; class Bacilli; order Paenibacillales; family Paenibacillaceae; genus Pristimantibacillus. Next base: position 233,258 of record NZ_JAECMT010000002.1, on the reverse strand, counting down.
TTCGACCCCTATTTGGTCGTCTTAAATAGTATGCCCAAAGTTGCGCTTGGTCCAATTTTCATCGTTGGTCTTGGCCCCGGATTTATGTCTATCGTTGCTATCACATTGTCAGTAACCGTTATTATTACGACGATTAATATTTACAATCAATTTCGCGAAATTGACAGTGGTTATATAAAAGTAGTCCGGTTGTTTGGAGCTTCTCGTATGCAACTTTTCAGACTTGTCATATTACCAGGTTCATTTCCTGTTATTATAGCAACACTTAAAGTGAATGTTGGCCTTGCATGGGTAGGTGTAATTGTAGGCGAATTTCTAGTGGCGAAGGTAGGACTTGGTTATCAAATTATTTATGGTTTTCAAGTCTTTAACTTTACGCTTGTACTCTCCTCCCTTGTTGTCATTGGAATAGTGTCTACCATTATGTACAAACTTGTTGCCATACTAGAGCAGCGGTTGACGGAAGGTTGGCGCGAACGGTAGGATGGTAGTACACATCACATCCGATTCGAGGGCTATCAACATGGGGATACGAGTAATAAAGACGGCAGTTGCCGCAATTGCAGCTATTTATTTGGCTCTTTATTTGGGATTAGAGCCAGCACTATCAGCAGGAATGCTGGCAATACTCGGTGTAGAAGTTACACGGATGAAGGGGCTAAGAAGCGCTCTGATCCGTTTTGTTGCTTCTGTGCTGGGTCTTTTTTTCGCCTCATTCATCTTTACGTTATTTGGATTCGAATATTGGTCTGTAGCTATATTTATACTGATTACTTTCCCAGTACTTTCTCGCTTCAACTTGAAGGATGGCATTGTGACAAGTTCGGTTATCGTCTTTCATCTGTTTACTTTTGGTGAAGTTACAGTACATAACATAAGTAATGAAATCTTTTTGTTACTTGTAGGCCTTGGATGCGCTACAGCTATAAATTTTTTATACATGCCAAAGGATGAAAAAGTGATATCAACGATTCGTAATGAAACGGAGCAGTATTTTGCTACCATATTTACGGAGATGGCTAACACACTAAGAGATCCAAAACATATTTGGAATGGCAGTGAGTTATTGGATGCTCATCAAGCCATTGAAGATGGCTCAGCTCGTTCAATCAGAAACAGAGAAAATCGACCATGGGGTTATGAGACGTATTGGTCTACGTATTTCGAAATGCGTCGTCAACAACTGGATACGATCCAGCAGATGATTGCTGAACTTGCGCTCGTTTATGAAAAACTGCCGCAAGCTGAATTGATTGCTAAGCTGCTTGATCAACTTTCAAACGACGTTAAGTCTGATGTGTACCAAGGGCTTGCCGAGCAAGGGGTGTTCCAGCTCATGGTTGATTTTAGGGCGATGGATCTTCCAAAGACGAGAGATGAATTTGAACTTAGAGCTGCGCTGCTTACGCTTCTTCATGAGATTGATCGGTATTTAGCTATTGCAAAACGATTAAAGAAAAAAGCAGTATTACCTAAGAAGGGGGTCGCTTAAGACCCCTTTTTTGTGCATAAAATAACTGTTTTCATATTTTATAGATGAGCTGAATATAGATAAAGTACAGGGTGAGTGCACTAGACATACAGGGAAGTAAACGATATCAATAGGCATGTAAAATAAATTTGTGAGATTAGACACGTTTAATCAACAAACGCCTATGATCTGCATACACTTTAAATGAATGATTGTATGGAGGAGGTTAAATCAATGACTATTGCAGATAAACAGCTCCAGTGCAGAGAAATCATTACGAAAGCTGTCTGCGGAAAGGGTCGTAAGTTTTCCACTGTAACCCATACCGTTACACCGCCTCATCATCCGACCAGTATACTGGGCGCATGGATCATCAACCATCAGTATGAAGCGGTTCGTTCGGGCGACGGTATTGAGGTAATCGGTACTTACGATATCAACATTTGGTATTCGTACAACAAAAACTCGCAAACAGATGTAGCCAAAGAATCCGTACAATTCGTAGAAAATGTACCACTCTCGTATGTAGATCCTAAACATAGGTCTGCGACGGAAGAAGTTTCTGCAGAGGTGCTCCAAGAGCCAAACTGCATTGAAGCTAATATTTCTTCGAATGGTGCAAGTGTTATTGTTCGGGTGGAGCGCGAGTTCGCGGTAGAGATGATCGCCGAGACGAAAGTATGCGTAGCTGTAATTCCAGGTGGTTGCAGCGACCTGGACGACAAAGATTTAGACTTTAGCCTCGACGACGACGATGGCGATTATGAAGATCTGGACCCAGATTTACTGGATGAAGATCTGTAGCATCTCCGCTTCTGGTGCGGTTAACGTAGTATATGCCGTTCATGCGGCAAATTCGAGGGCGAAAGCCCTCCTTTTTTTTGGAAATAGTCGAAGAGTGGTTGAAAGTGATATGGGGAGAACAGAAAGAGGCGGTTGGACATGGCTTCGACGTGGCTTTGGCGAGGAAGAGATGAAGAGCTCATACGTGTGGATGTTAAAAATGAGGTAGCATCAGGAATTGTTAAAACAATTAAGCCTGCGCATTTGGCACGTTCAAATAATGATGTCTCTTTGGGTTTCATTCCCTCCATAAGTGATGCAGTCATTGTCGATCATTTAAACGTTCAAATTGATCTAAAAAAGTATGAACATATCTGGTTATTGAATAAAGGTGCTGCGTCAGCAATCAGGCTAAGTGATGAAGATAAAAGAAGGTTATGGAAACGAGCTGGACTTGGTAACAGTGAGCGGGCTCTGCTAAGTGAAAGAGTGTATTGCGTAAGCGTAGTCAATCTTGAGCCGTATTCGATCACGCGAATGGAGAGCAGTGGTTTTAGAGTAATTGAGGAGGATATACTGTCTCGAACTTCGGGAAGTATTGTGAATTTTAGCATAAATAATTGGCCGCTTGATGCGGCTCTGCGCCGTGTTGCACGTACGGCGGTAAGAGCCCTGTATACGATTGGAATCGACATTGGAGAGGCCATAATTGCCCTTGGTGGCGATGGGCGTGTCACAGTCAGAGCTGTGTGGCCGATGTTTCGTGACGCGAGTCAAGGAGCGGAGGCGATTGAGCGATTTGCTGCATGGTATGCAGCAGCGAGCGAATTATATGAGGATAGGAGTCGAATTCTAATCGGCGCCGATCCTGAATTTGTGCTGCTTATGCCGAGTGGCAAAGTTGCCCCGGCATCCCGCTTTTTTGGCGCAGGCGCATCGGGTGCGGCAGGCGCCGATGCAATGCTTGTAGGGCGACGGCTGCTCTATCCCGTCGCCGAGCTTCGGCCCGCGCCGGCCGAGTCGCCGGCCGCGCTTGCCGCGAACGTGCGGCGGCTGCTCGCGCGCGCCGCCGTCAAGATCAGCGACCCCACGCTGCGCTGGGTCGCTGGAGCTATGCCCGTGCCGGGGCTAGCGCTCGGCGGGCACATTCATATAAGCGGGGCGCCGCTAACTGGGCGCTTGCTCCGCATGCTTGATAGCTGCGTGGCATATCCGCTCGCGCTTGTAGAGGACCCCGCCGGGCGGGGGCGACGTCCAAGGTATGGTGCTCTCGGGGACTTTCGCCCGCAGCCGCATGGCGGGTTCGAGTACCGAACGCTGCCGAGCTGGCTCGTGTCTCCGGCAGCGGCCAAAGGAGCCTTCGCGCTTGCTTTGTTATGCGCGCGCGAGGCGCTACAAATAGGGCGCATACCAGCTCAAGAGGAGCGGTATGCAGAAGCGTATTATAGCGGCGATCGCACTGAGCTCGCCAGCTGTCTTGATATGATCGCGTCGGCAATCTCCGCAACAGAGAGCTACGCCGCATTAGCGGCGTACATCGAGCCGCTTTTCGAAGCCGCGCGGCGTGGCAAAACGTGGGATGAAAGTGTAGACATCCGAACGAAGTGGCGCCTGCCGATTTCTTAAAATGACAGGTTCTATTGCTATAGGTTATAGCACACATCTGTTCTGCTTGTTATAATGGAGATCTGATGTTTGCTAATTATGAGTGTTGCTTATAATGACTTACTCATTAATCTATATTTTGCAGGAGGAACGTCGATGGCCGGTTACACTCCGATGATTCAACAATATTTATCGATCAAAGAAGAAGCGAAGGACGCTTTTTTATTTTTCCGTCTCGGTGATTTTTACGAAATGTTTTTTGATGATGCAATTAATGCTTCCCGTGAACTTGAGATTACGCTAACAGGAAGAGAAGGTGGCGGAGAGGGTAAAATACCAATGTGTGGTATTCCGCATCATTCTTCTGAAAACTACATTAGCAGATTAATTGATAAAGGTTATAAGGTTGCTATCTGTGAACAAGTAGAAGATCCTGCAGCTGCGAAAGGCGTAGTTCGCCGTGAAATTGTACGTATTATTACGCCTGGGACTGTAATGGAATCGAAGTCGCTTGAGAGTCATTCAAACAACTTTATTGCGGCGACGACGCATGTAGGTGGAATGCTCGGTATTGCGGCTTGCGACTTATCTACTGGTGAATTATATGTCACCTCTTTCCCTGAGAAGCTCGAAGCGCTTATTGATGAACTTAATGTCTATTCGCCTTCCGAAGTTGTAGGAGATAGTGTGCTACTTGAAAAGATAAGCGGTTCATCTATTTGGAGCAAACAAGTGCCTCTTACCGCTCGAGAAACTATTTCTCGTGAGAAATTACTTGCGCAGTTTGATGCTGCAGAGCTTGATCGTTTAACAGATGCAAGGCTGCAAGCCGTTAGCATTTTGACTGGTTATTTGGAAGAAACACAAAAACGTTCATTATCTCATGTACGCACAATTCGTGCTTATGAGCCAAATCAGTTTATGATTTTGGATCATTATACGAGACGTAATTTGGAGCTAACAGAAACAGTACGGGATCGTAGCAAAAAAGGATCTTTGCTGTGGTTGTTAGATCGGACAGGCACTTCGATGGGAGCAAGGCTGTTACGTCGTTGGATTGATAAGCCTCTATTAAGTAGCGGTGCAATAGGGAAACGTCTTGACGCGGTAGAGTCACTCTATCGTGATTTAATTTTGCGCGAAGATATTCGCTCAGAACTACAGCCGATTTACGATTTAGAACGCCTTGTTGGAAGAGTAGCATACGGCAATGCGAATGGACGCGATCTTAATGCGCTCAAACTATCACTTCGCCGTATTCCGGCATTAAGTTTGCTTTGCACGAAATCTAATTCCGCTGTGTTGCACGAACTAGTTAATGGAATCGACGATTGCTCTGATATTGCGGACATGATTGAAACGGTAGTTGTAGAAGAACCACCAATTTCGATTCGCGAAGGTGGACTTATACAAAACGGATACGATGAATATTTGGATCAGTTAAGAGAGGCGAGCACGAATGGGAAGAAGTGGCTTGCTGAGCTAGAACGTCAAGAGCGCGAGGCAACGGGCATTAAGTCACTTAAGATCGGTTTTAACAAAGTGTTCGGATATTATTTGGAAGTTTCCAAAGCGAATATTTCTATGCTTCCAGAGGGGAGATACGAACGTAAACAAACGTTAGCGAACGCTGAACGTTATGTGACTCCTGAGCTGAAGGAAAAGGAACGTCTAATTCTTGAAGCAGAAGATAAAATGATTGACTTGGAGTATACACGATTTGTTGAGCTACGAGACCATATTGCGCTTCATTTGCATCGACTTCAGAAAGCCGCTGCAGTTATTGCTGAACTGGATGTGTATCAGTCGCTCGCAACTGTTAGTGCGGAACGTAGATATTGCAGACCACAAGTGATAGAAGGTTTTGATCTACGAGTATCTGATGGAAGACATCCGGTCGTTGAGGCTATGCTCGACGGGACTCCTTTTATTGCGAATGATACTTTGCTCACGGAAGAAAGTAATCGTATTCTACTAATTACCGGGCCGAATATGGCGGGTAAAAGTACGTATATGCGTCAAGTTGCGCTAGTTAGTGTCATGGCACAAATTGGCTGCTTCGTCCCTGCTAAAGATGCTGTAATTCCATTAATTGATCGGATCTTTACCCGTATCGGTGCGGCCGATGATTTGATTGGTGGACAGAGTACGTTTATGGTAGAAATGAAAGATATTCAGATTATGACGGAGCAAGCAACTGCTAATAGTTTGGTCATAATTGATGAATTAGGTAGAGGCACTTCGACCGGCGAAGGTATGGCTATTGCACAAGCGGTAATTGAATATGTCCATCACCACATCGGTTGTAAGGCGTTAGTTTCTACTCATTTCCATGAATTAGCACATCTTGATCAATCGTTATCTTCTTTAGCTAACTCTAGAATGGCAGTCGAAGAAAGTGGCGATGACGTTACATTTTTGCGCAAGTTGGTGGCTGGTGCTGCGAGTACGAGCTATGGTATATACTGTGCACAGCTAGCGGGGCTTCCACAATCTATTATTGGACGAGCTTACGAGCTTTTAGATAGCACTGAAGAGAGTGTTGGCAATTTAGTGAATAATGTCGAACGAAATGATTCTCGAAATGAAGTTGGAAAAGTTGAACATACAATCCCTCACTACACAGCTTCAAAAAATGAAGGTGTAATGTCTAACGTGGTTGCTGAATCTACTCCAATTGTAAGTGAAACAATCGTTCAACTATCGATGTTTGAAGAACCAGCAGCAACTTCGGAAGTTGCGAAATTTAAAAAAGCCTCTCCTAAAGCAGAACAACTAGCAGATGAGCTAAAGAAGTTAGATTTATTTAACATCACACCAATGATGGCGATGCAATGGCTAAATGAAATGAAGACCAAGTTACGTGATTAATAATAGGTAGAGAAGGGAGGCGATCCGAAAGTGGCGAAGATCAAAGTATTGGATGAACAGCTTGCGAACCAAATCGCAGCAGGTGAAGTAGTTGAACGTCCTTCGTCAGTTGTAAAAGAACTCGTCGAAAATGCGGTCGATGCTGGGAGCACGACGATTGATGTGACGATAGAAGAAGGTGGTCTAACGTTAATTAGAGTGGTGGATAATGGAGGAGGCATTGAAGCTTCTGACATTATGACCGCGTTCCAGAGGCATGCAACGAGTAAAATATCTGCGAGCAGCGATCTATTTCGAATCGCAAGTCTTGGATTTCGTGGCGAGGCACTTCCGAGTATTGCAGCCGTATCGCGTCTGCAGTGCGTTTCTGCCGATTCCAATAGTGGATTAGCTCGACGTTTGTTCATCGAAGGTGGTTCGATAACAGCTGATGAACCTTATAACGCTCCACAAGGTACGGATATGAGTGTTAGAGATTTATTTTATAACACACCTGCAAGGCTTAAATATATGAAGTCTATTCAAACCGAGCTTGGTCATATATCCGATTTTATTAACCGACTTGCTCTTGCTCATCCAGGCATTGCATTTACGTTAAAGCATAATGGAAATACATTACTTCGGACTCTTGGAACAGGTGATCGGCTACAAGTAATCGCAGCGATTTACGGTACGAGTACTGCGAAAGTGATGCTTCCAGTGTCAGCTTCTGATTCCGATTATGAATTAATGGGATATATTTCGAAACCAGAGCTTACAAGAGCGAATAGGAACGGAATTACTGTAGTCGTTAACGGACGATATATTCGATCTCATGCTGTAAATCAATCATTGTTGCAAGCTTTCCATACACTTCTTCCAATTAATCGCTATCCGCTTGCAGTATTAGAGATCGGTATGCATCCATCTCTGTTAGATGTTAACGTTCATCCTTCGAAGATGGAGGTTCGCTTCAGTAAAGAAGCAGAGCTCCGTACATTAATAGAGCGAGCAGTAAAAGAGGTTTTGAGTACACAGCGTCACATTCCTGGACCAAGTTCAGGTGGAAGGCAAGAACGTTCTAAGCCGTTATATGTTCAAGATGCGATTTCATTTCATGTCGCTGATCGAGAGCAGGGCGTACACGAGCAGGAAAGTACGACCGGATCTGACCAAAAACCAGCTAACGCATCGACATCCTATGGATCAGCAGAAAATTGTTCAACTAACCATGCACAATCTGATCAAGGTACACCAAGCAATACTCAATATGGTACTTCGACATCGAATGGAATATTCAATGATCGACGTTCATCCAATCCAACTTCATCTTACGGTTCACAAACGAATTTCCGTGAATATGTGCCTAAAGAAGCAACGGAGAAGCTTTATGCTCCCCCTACAGGCGGTAATTTATTAAGTCGTTCTTCAAATCAGAACGAAGACTGGGCTGTGAGAGAAAGCAATAAAGTGAATGATAATGTACCAGCACAAGTTGAAACATTTAATAATAATTCAGCAACTGCCGTACCTGTCTTTCCAGAACTTCATTGGATTGGCCAACACCATGGAACGTACATCGTTGCACAAGCGGAAGATGGACTCTATTTAATCGATCAACATGCTGCACATGAACGCATTAATTACGAATATTATCTTCATAAATTTGGGAATCCTGTAGCTGCAAGTCAACAATTACTCGTTCCTTTGACGCTTGAATTTACCCCAGGTGATGCTGCTCAGCTCAGAGAGTTAACGGATTTATTTGGCGAAGCGGGTGTCGAAATTGAGCCATTTGGCCCACAAACGTTCCTTGTTCGCTCATATCCACAATGGATGCCAGAGGGTGAACAACAATCGCTGCTTGAAGAGATGGCAGAGTTGCTTATTAGTGAACGTAAATCAATAAATATTACGAAGTTGAGAGAAAAAGCAGCCATTATGTGTGCTTGCAAAGCATCCATTAAAGCGAATGATCGTTTGTCACGTGAGGAAGGAGACTCATTACTAGTTCGATTATCTCAGTGCGAACAGCCTTATACATGTCCTCATGGCAGACCGATTATCGTACACCTTTCGACTTATCAACTAGAAAAAATGTTCAAGCGGGTGATGTCTTGATAATTACGACCGCTCCGAATCCATCGGAGCGAATAAATGAGCAAGCACGGAAGTTAGCAGCAGAATTATCAGCAAAAGTTATACCACGTAGAAACTTATCCATCCAAAAGTTAATAGAAATGAGCGATAATCATCGCACTATTATAGTTACGGAGAAGGAGGTTCGTTTCTACGACAATGCGAATGAACCACCTCTTTATTTTCATCCAAGTATGGCATATGTTCGCGTGAAACGACTACGACGTGGGGAAACTGATCCTTTAATCGAGTTATCCGGCTGTTGTGAAGGGGATCATGTTATTGACTGCACAGCAGGAATGGCTGCTGATTCCCTCATTTTTTCATATGCGGTGGGTGAAAGTGGCCGAGTAGATGCATTAGAAAGTGAACCGATCTTGTCCGCATTAGTACGAGAAGGACTCGCAAATTATCAAACAAGTATACCCGATGTAGATGCAGCTATGAGACGGATAAATTTATTATGTCGTAATCATGCTGGTTATTTGGAAGGTTTACCAGATAATAGTGCGGATATCGTCTACTTCGACCCGATGTTTAGACAACCGATATTGGAGTCATCAGCTATTAGTGCTTTTAGGACGATTGCAAATATGGATGCATTGAGCGCTGAAGTTGTAGAGCATGCCAAACGGGTCGCTAGAAAAACAGTTATAATTAAAGAAAATCAAAGAAGCGGCGAATTTGAACGGCTGGGCTTTAAGCGCACGCATGTCAACACGTCGAAGATTGCATATGGAGTGATACATGTTGGCTGAGCACGATGAAAGTACAGAAATAAAAGCGGAAGCATTACAAGACCGCAAACAACCTTTGCTTGTCCTTATTGGTCCAACAGCAGTTGGAAAGACAGCCCTCAGTCTCAATCTTGCAAAAACGTGGAATGCAGAAATCATCTCCGGAGATTCTATGCAAGTCTATAAAGGAATGGATATTGGAACTGCGAAAATAAAGGAAGAAGATCGGGAAGGCATCCCGCATCATCTCATTGATATATGTGAACTAGATGAAGCTTATTCGGCTGCAGATTTCCAAGCAGGAGCTTCGGATACGATTCAATCAATTGCGGCTAAAGGAAAGTTGCCGTTTATTGTTGGTGGTACAGGTCTTTATGTCGAGTCACTCTGCTATAATTATCAATTTGCTGACCAAGGTTCGGATGAACTGTTCCGTTCTGAGATGGAAACATTTGCAATAGAACATGGAGTAGAAGCGCTTCATCAGAAGTTAGCGAACATTGATCCTCCAGCAGCAGAACGACTTCACCCGAATGATCAACGCAGAGTGATTCGTGCGCTAGAAGTCTATCATATGACAGGGCAGACATTTACAGAGCAGCAGGCTGGTCAGAAAAAGGAATCACCTTATAATCTTTGCATCATTGGACTTACGATGGATCGTGCAGATCTATATCGCAGAATCGAAGAGCGGATTGATCTTATGTTGGAAGAAGGATTAGTTGCCGAAGTGGAGCGTGTGCTGCAACATAATCTACCATCTAATTCTGTACCTATGCAAGCTCTAGGCTATAAAGAAATAGCAGACTATTTACGTGGAGAATGTAGCTACGAGGCAGCTGTAGAGAGATTAAAAAGGGATACAAGAAGATTTGCAAAGCGACAATTGTCATGGTTTCGCCATATGAAAGATATTCATTGGTTCGATACTGGACAAAATTTTAACAACAATTTAACTGAAATTCATGGTATAATAGCAGGAAAGTTTCAAGATCATCTTGAATATACTTCTAATCAATCTTTTTAAGACGGGGGTTACGTCCAATGAACAAATCAATCAATATTCAAGATACGTTCCTGAATCAGTTGCGCAAGGATAACATACCGGTGACCGTTTTTTTGATGAATGGGTTTCAAATTCGAGGCGTTATCAAAGCATTTGATAATTTCACAATTATTATTGATAGTGAAGGACGTCAACAGATGGTGTACAAGCATGCTATTTCGACGTTTGTTCCACAGCGAAATGTATCGCTAATGCAAGCGGAAAATAACTCGTCTGAAGGCTAGTTAAGTAGCACTTGTGAAACTTTCTTATATAGTCGTTCGTTTAACTAGATAGCGGTATGCAAGAGCAACCCGCTCAAGACGGGTTGCTCTTGTCGTTTCGTGGTAATGCTAGAATAAACGATGCTGGGAATCACAGGAGGGAGTCATCATGACTGAACAACCTAAAAAAAGGACACCAAAACCTAAAGTGAAGAAAAAAAGACGTATATCAGGTAAAGCTTGGTTTTACGGATTGTTTTTCACAGCGGTAATTGGAATTGTCTGTGGTATTATTGGATATTTGCTAATCATACTGAACGGCGAAAGACTTCTTGAAGAGCATGGCAACAAGTTAGATTTCGGCGAGGCATCTATCATTTACGATGCGAAAGGTAAGGAAATCTCTAGATTATACGATGCTTTGGATCATCGTGAAGTAGCGGAGTTTTCGGAAATTCCGGAAATAATGCGAAATGCGATTGTAGCAACTGAAGATCAACGGTTCGAAACACATTCTGGACTCGACTTTTGGGCTATTGGTCGTGCAGTAGTGAAGGACGTAATTGCTAGAAGTGCTGTAGAGGGCGGTAGTACAATTACCCAACAGCTAGCTAAAAATGTATTTTTGAGCGCTGACAAAACGTTTTTCAGAAAAGCGACAGAAGCATCTATAGCGGTTGCTCTCGAGCAAAAGTTAACTAAAGATGAAATATTAACGATGTATCTAAATCGAATTTATTTTGGTAAAGGTATTCACGGAGTGAAGGCTGCTGCCGATTATTACTTTGGGGTGGAATTATCTGAGCTAGAATTGTGGCAGGCTGCAACTCTTGCAGCAATGCCTAAAGCACCAAACCGCTACAATCCGATTAATCGACCTGAAGATTCGTTGAATCGAAGAGCAGTTGTTTTACAACTAATGTATGATCAAAAGTATATTACGGCTGAAGAGATGGAGCAGGCTAAAGCAGTTGTGTATGAAGCTCCAGCAAATGTTGATGATTTCAAAAATGGCAACTATCATGCGTTTGTTGACTTCGTTATCGAAGAAGCGATGGAGTTAACTCAGAAGACCGAGGAAGAACTTCGTGTAGGCGGATATCATATCTATACAACGCTGGATACGACAGCTCAGGATGCTATGGATAAAGAATTTAACAATCCTGACAACTTTGAAAAAAGTAAAGATGAGCAAATCGTTCAAGGTGCTATGATTATTATGGATCATCGTACTGGTGAAATTAAGGCGCTCTCAGGCGGTCGTGATTATCAAATGAGGGGCTGGAATCGTGTAGAACAGCCTCGCCAACCTGGATCGGCAATTAAACCTATCGTATCCTTTGGTCCGGCACTAGAAACAGGCAAGTTTTTCCCTTGGACGACATTAGCGAATGAGAAAAAATGTTATTCCAATTATTGTCCTACTGATCGTTGGGGCCCAACGCCTGTTTCGATGAAGCAGGCAATGAAGGATTCACGTAACTTAGCTGCAGTATGGCTCCTTAACGAAGCTGGTATTAAGAATTCTGTTGCTTTTGCGGAAAGTCTGGGTTTGACGCTTGAAAAAGAGGATGAGAACCTTGCACTCGCACTTGGTGGAACAACACGTGGTGCATCTCCATTGCAAATGGCTACTGCATATAGCATTATAGCTAATGGAGGGAAATCAGTTGATGCGCATACCATTACGAGCATCACTGGTAAAAACAAGTACAATAAAACGTATAAAGCCCCACCTAGCAAACAATTGATGTCATCTGAAACGGCTTGGTATTTAACCGAAATGATGCAAGCAGTTGTTGAGAAGGGCGGAACAGGAACTAGAGCTAACTTCGGACGCCCTCTTGCTGGTAAAACGGGTACGACGCAGCACGGTATAAAAGGTTATAAAGGTTCAGGAATTAGGGATGCATGGTTCGTTGGTTATACACCTGAATGGACTGCTGCTGTTTGGATGGGTTATGACAAGACAGATATTAACCATATTCTTAAGCGTGGAGGCAACTCTCAAACATCAGCACTATTCGCTAAGGTTATGAAAGCAGCGATGAAAAATGTAGAGAGAGAAAGCTTCAAACGTCCTCAAGGTGCTAAGGAAGATAAGCCGTTAACGAAAGTTGGCAATATAAGTGCAACTTATATTCAAGAAGAAGCTAAAGTACAATTAAGCTGGGACCCTGTTCCTGAGCAAAATATGACATACGAAGTATTCCGTAAAGGAAGCGGCGAAACTGAATTCACTCATTTTGCCGACACGGCTGCTTCTACAACTGTTGATGACTTTAATGTCTTCCCAGGTATGACCTACGAATATTATGTTATCGCTCATGATGCAGCTACCGAAACGAAAAGTGAACGATCAGGTATAACGCAAATTGTTATTCCTGAAATTCCAATTGAGACACCAGTACCACCGACGGAACCTGAGACGTCTATTCCACCAACGGATCCTGAAGGTGGTAACAATGGTAATGAAACGCCAGAACCAACTTTGCCGCCAGAAGAAACGGAACAGCCTGCAACTGGTGACGGTAGTCTAGAAACGATTGATCCAATTGTTCCTCAAAGTACTGCTGAAGGCGGAGAAGCTGGCAATGGGTTAACGACAAATGGAAATTAATCAGCTCTGCAATAGATAGGTGGTTGAAGAAGTTGAAGCTTGATGTAAAACGATATCGTACGATTTTGCTCGTAATTACTGTTATCCTTCTACTCGCTGCATGCGGGTCGAAGGATAGCTTACCAGTAAGCTCAAGTGGGCCGTCGTCAAATGAAATCAAGTTGATGAGCTGGGATAAAACACCTGAGATGTCTATTGATTTAAACAAATCATATAAGGCCAACGTAGAGACAAGTAAAGGCAGCTTTGTTATAGAGCTATATGCGGATGAAGCGCCAGTTACTGTTAATAACTTTGTATTTCTAGCAAAACAAGGTTTTTACGAAGGGATAACTTTTCATTCCATTATTGAATCTTTTATGATTCAAACCGGTGACCCAAAAGGTAACGGAACAGGTAATGCGGGTTATCGTATACCGGACGAGCTCGAGACAGAAAGAGTTTATGAAGAAGGCATAGTAGCAATGTTCAACACTGGATCACCTAATTCGGGGAGTAGTCAATTTTTTATTTGTACAGGCCCTGATGCTGAAAACTTGAACAGACAGCCTAATTATTCGATCTTCGGAAAAGTTGTAGATGGAATGGATATTGTTCGTTCAATATCATCGACACCAGTCAAAAACGGGATGCCAACAGAAAAGGTTACCGTTGTATCGATTAAAATTGAAGAACTATAATGTACAAGCAGTACATGCAGAGACAGTTTCAAGTGAGGGCATTTGCCCTAACAAGGGGCTGTCTCTTTTCATTTCGAAGTTATTTTAGCTAAGGGGCTAGGTTTATTTTCCATGTTCGCTGGAGATGGACGTTAAGATATGGTAATCTTTTTCTATAGAGTGTTTAATCTGGTGCAGTTGCATGTCTAATTGAACGGAAGGGTACGTTCCGTATGAAGAGAAAATTTTCTGATCGAGCGAATTGGCGTCGCATATTGCGAAGAAGCTATTCGTGCTTAGCACTTGATGGAGATGAATTCAAAGGGCTTGTTACTTTTTATCGGATTCATGAACTTAGAGAACCGCTTTGGAAAGAATACAACGGTCGAAGATTATGTTTAGCTGATCGAGGTTATTTGTGGATGCAACATTTTCCTAAAGGCGAGCATTTTGTAGTAACAACGATGTTTGATGATAAAGGTCGTGTCGTTCAGTGGTATATCGATATATGTAAGACACAAGGTTTAACGGAACAGCAGGTACCATGGTTTGATGACTTATATCTAGATGTAGTTGTTCTGCCAAGCGGTGAAGTTTATTTAATGGATGAAGATGAGCTCGAAGACGCACTAAGACAGGGCGATGTTACTGGCAAAGACGCTGCACTTGCACGAAAGACAGCTGGTCGGTTGTTATCAAGCATCCGTAACGGTCGTTTCAGGTACTTTACACTTAGCCTCAGACATCGGAAAAGTTTAGGGGAACGAACGGGGGAGCTAAGCGAATCATGAAGTCTGTACCGAAAAAGAGGAGCAAGCCACGGAAACGAAAGAGAGCTTTTCGACCGTGGCTGCTCTTTTTCCGTTTCATCATGTGGTCATTAGTTGCAGGTATATTTTGGTGTGGTTATTTATATTGGGTAATGAACAACTACAGTGCTAAGGATACCTATCCAAAAGCAGATGCAGGAATTGTTCTAGGTGCAGCTCTTTGGGGTGATACACCAAGTCCTGCTCTTAAGGAACGGTTAGATTTTGCTATTGTCCTGCTCGAAAATGGAACGGTAAAGTCGTTAATTCTTACTGGTGGTGTTGGTGGTAGATCGTCAACATTGTCAGAAGCAGAAGGTATGCGCAACTACTTACTATTAAAAGGTGTAGCAGAGGACAAACTGTTACTAGAAAAAAAGGCTAGCAGCACTTATCAAAATATTGTTTTCAGTAGAAATATCGGAGAGTCGAAAGGTATTAAATCTTATTTAATTATAACGCATGACTATCACGCTGCTCGTGCTAACGAAATTGCTACATTCGCTGGGCTTGAGACAAAAGGTGTTGCTGGTGTACAATCTCGCGTCCTAAATGAATTTTACAACGATACAAGGGAAGTGCTTGCTTTCACCAAGTGGAAGCTGGACTGGCTCACATTTACGTTAGGTCTCCGCTCTCCTGAATAGATGCTGTAAATCTGCTAATATACGTCTACAAGATAGAATAAGCTTGTAGTGCGGTATTCCGCCACAGCTTCTGGACAAAGGAAAGGTGATGCGTCAGATGAATGGACACGTCATATCGGGATCAGGCAATGGAACGACAAGGCCTTCTCGTCAAATTAACGTGGTGCTCAGAAGTCATAATGTGTTCGGGAGCGGTGCTTCCGCTCAAGCACTTGAAGCAGATCCTCTACCCGATGTAAAACCGCTGCCAGCGGTAGATCACTTTGCTGATATTCAAAAGGAACTTGAACCAATGATCGGCATGGAAAATGTGAAATCGCTCGTTTACGAGGTATATGCACTTCTTTATATAAGTCGAATGCGAGCTGAAGCAGGTTTGAATGGTGGTTCACAAGTGTACCACATGATTTTTAAAGGAAATCCTGGCACAGGTAAAACGACGATTGCGAGAATAATTGCGAAGCTTTTTCAAAAAATGGGCGTTTTATCAAAAGGACATCTGATCGAGGTTGAGCGAGCAGATCTTGTAGGAGAATATATTGGCCATACAGCTCAAAAAACAAGGGATCTCGTGAGAAAAGCGCTTGGTGGCGTATTATTTGTTGATGAGGCTTATAGTCTGGCACGTGGTGGGGAAAAGGATTTTGGTAAGGAAGCAATTGACACATTAGTGAAATCAATGGAAGATCACCGCAGCCAATTTGTGTTAATCCTTGCCGGATATCCGCTTGAAATCGATCAATTTTTACTTACAAATCCAGGGCTACCTTCAAGATTTCCAATTCAGATAGAGTTCCCAGATTACTCGGTAGACCAATTACTGCAAATTGGAGAGCTTATGGTGAAAGAACGCGATTATGTGCTGATGCCGCAGACAGTCTTTAAACTACGTCAATATTTGATGCAAGAAAAATTGAATGACATGTTTTCATTTAGCAACGCAAGATTTGTTCGCAATACGATTGAAAAGTCTATTCGACATCAAGCTGTACGGCTTATTAATCACTATTCTAGCTCCATACCTGCTAAAAGTGAACTTATGTCAATACGACCCGAAGATTTGAAGATTTAACTATCCTTTTCTTGTGGCAGTATGAATGTTGTTTGTATGGTATGTCCAAAGCAAAGCGGCAAGTGGATGAGCGGATACTCCGAGCATTCTCTTGCTGAGCTTGCGCGGCTTGCTGGAACTGCTGAAGATGTACTATAGACTTACCTAGGTGAGTCGGACAAGCTTGTTAAAATGGTATATAATAAGTAGGCTTACATTTTGGATATCAATTGAACAACCGTAACAGGATTAAAGGGAGCAATGAACATGAATAACGAACATCAAGTGAATAACCAACTATGGGAAACGTTAGAGCGTTTAGCTGAAGGGGCAGAAGATAAAGCTAACGAAGCTTTCCGCAAAGTAGAGCGGATTGCTGAACGTAATCAGTGGAAAGTAATAGAGGCGTTTAAGCGCCATCAAGTAAGTGATTATCATTTTGCTGGATCAACTGGCTATGGATATAATGATCGTGGACGCGAAGTGCTCGATCTCGTGTATGCGGATGTATTTGGAGCTGAAGCAGCACTTGTTAGACCACATTTTGCATCAGGTACTCATACAATTAGTTGCGCGTTGTTTGGCGTGCTTCGTCCGGGTGATGAACTGCTTTATGTAACGGGCAAACCGTATGATACGCTTCATAAAGTGATAGGCAAGCTGGGTGATGGGATGGGCTCTCTGCAAGATTGGGGAGTCAAATATTCTGAAGTTGCTCTTTTGCCAGAAGGCGGTCTTGATTGGGATCGTATTGAAGGTGCAATTAATGAAAGCACAAAGGTGATAGGGGTACAACGTTCTCGTGGTTATGATTGGAGAGCTTCTTTCACTGTATCTGAAATAGCGGATATTGTTAAAAGGGTTAAATCGATAAAAGCTGACGTTATCGTGTTTGTTGACAATTGTTATGGTGAATTTACAGAGTTAATTGAACCAACGCAGGTTGGTGTTGATCTAATGGCAGGTTCCTTAATTAAAAATCCAGGTGGTGGAATCGCTGAAACAGGTGGATACATCGCTGGCACACATGTTGCTGTTGAAGCTGCTTCTTATCGATTAACGGCACCAGGTATTGGTGGAGAAGTAGGGGCAATGTTAGGGACTACACGCTCTATCTATCAAGGATTATTTCTTGCCCCGCATTTAGTTAGTCAAGCTGTTAAAGGTAGCATTCTTGCTGCTGCATTGTTTGAAGAGCTTGGTTTCGAAACAAAACCGAAATGGCAAGAAACTCGTACTGATCTTATTCAGGCTGTTCGTTTTGGACAAGCAGATCATCTAATTGCTTTTGTACAGGGCATTCAGCAAGCTGCTGCAGTAGACGCACATGTTGTTCCTGAACCGTGGGATATGCCCGGTTATGAGAATGCTGTCATTATGGCGGCAGGAACGTTCATCCAAGGCGGTAGCTTGGAGCTCTCTGCAGATGCTCCAATCCGTGAACCATATATAGCTTACATGCAAGGTGGACTTACTTACGCACATGCTAAGTATGGTGTTCTTACAGCATTAAAGAGGCTCGTAGAGAGCGGATTAATTGTTATCAAACCTTACACAACTTGACACATTTGTAACGTGCAAGATACAATGTAGCTATAAATGAGCAACTGGAAGGTTGATGCGACATGGCTGATGAAATACGCAGAAATATGGCCTTATTTCCGATCGGCATCGTTATGAAGCTGACAGATTTAACAGCCAGACAAATCCGTTACTACGAGCAGCACGAGTTGATTGTGCCTGCCAGAACCGCGGGCAATCAACGGTTGTTCTCGTTTAATGACGTAGAGCGTTTGCTTGAAATTAAGTCTTTGATCGAGAAGGGCGTTAACATCGCAGGAATAAAGCAAGTTATGAATCCGGTTTCAAAAGAGTCGGATGATGCTACTATTGTAGATGAACATTCCGAAGTGAAG
This sequence comes from Paenibacillus sp. GSMTC-2017, assembly GCF_016019935.1. Classification (GTDB taxonomy): domain Bacteria; phylum Bacillota; class Bacilli; order Paenibacillales; family Paenibacillaceae; genus Pristimantibacillus. The sequence goes on along the minus strand of NZ_JAECMT010000002.1, from coordinate 214,702 downwards.
CGTCGTGAGATGTCAGATCAACAACTACATCGTTTACTTAAGCAACAATTGATAGAGAAGAGACCAGGTCAAGCTTCAATGATTCAGGGGCAATTGTCCCGTTTCTTAAATAAACGGTAAATGGATGACCGAAACTAAGAGGAGATGATTCTATGAGTTTCACAAAAGAAGATATTAAACGTATAACGCAAGAACAGAATGTACGTTTTATTCGTTTGCAATTTACCGATTTGCTCGGCACAATCAAAAACGTTGAGATTCCAGTTAGCCAATTGGATAAAGCGCTTGATAATAAAATGATGTTTGATGGTTCTTCCATTGAAGGATATGTTCGTATAGAAGAGTCTGATATGTATTTATATCCTGATCTAGACACTTGGGTTGTATTCCCTTGGGTAGCACAAGATCGAGTTGCTAGATTAATCTGTGATATTTATATGCCAGATGGCACACCATTTGCTGGTGATCCGCGCGGTATTTTGAAACGTGCATTGAAAGAAGCACAAGAACTAGGATATTCTGCAATGAATGTTGGTCCTGAACCTGAGTTTTTCCTTTTCAAAACGGATGACCGCGGTGAACCTACAATGGAACTAAATGACCAAGGTGGTTACTTTGACCTTGCGCCTATGGATCTAGGTGAAAACTGTCGTCGTGAAATCGTGTTGACGCTAGAGGAGATGGGCTTTGAAATTGAAGCATCTCATCATGAAGTAGCGCCAGGTCAACATGAGATTGACTTCAAATATGCAGATGCCATTCGTGCTGCGGATCAAATCCAGACGTTTAAACTAGTTGTAAAAACGATTGCTCGCGTTCACGGTTTGCATGCAACCTTTATGCCAAAACCACTATTCGGTGTGAATGGTTCTGGTATGCACTGTCATCAATCGTTGTTCCAAGGCAGTACTAACGCTTTCTACGACGAGAAGGATAAGCTTGGTCTGAGTACGACGGCTCGTCATTATATGGCTGGTATTTTGAAGCACGCACGTGCGATGGCAGCTATTACGAATCCGACTGTAAACTCATACAAACGACTTGTGCCTGGTTACGAAGCACCATGTTATGTGGCATGGTCAGCGAGCAATCGTTCGCCAATGATTCGTATTCCTGCGTCTCGTGGCCTATCAACTCGTGTTGAAGTTCGTAATCCGGACCCAGCAGCTAATCCTTACTTAGCACTAGCTGTAATGCTAAAAGCAGGATTGGACGGTATCGTAAACAAACTTCCATTGCCTGCTCCGACTGACCGCAACATCTACATTATGTCTGAAGAGGAACGTGTAGATGCTGGAATTCCAAGCTTGCCGCTTGATTTGAAGGAAGCACTAGACGAGATGTTAAGAAGCGATATCGTTTGTGAGGCATTAGGCGACCATGCACTAGCTCATTTCTACGAACTGAAAGAGATCGAGTGGGATATGTATCGTACACAAGTTCACCAATGGGAAAGAGATCAATATTTGACTCTTTACTAAGAGGAAGAACCTAGATATAACAAGAGATTAGAGGGTTTATCGTTGGTGGGCATTTTGGGGTACTTTGGAGTTTTTAAGAAAATGCCCCCCGATTGCCCCCCAATATTTTAGAAGTATAAGCTTCAATCTTATCAGTGTTACGTTTCTCAAGTTTACGCGAGATATGAGAATAAACATCTGAAGTAATTTGAATGCTACCATGACCTAACTGCTCCTGAATATATTTCATATCTACTCCTGCTTCTAGCATTAGTACTGCATATGTATGGCGCAGGGAGTGTATAGGAAGATCAGCACGAATTAATATTCGTTCAAAAGCATTAAATAAAGATGATTTAGGCATGTACCTGTAAGTGACCAAGTTGATATAGTTGTTAACGGTGTGCGTCTGGTGCAGAAAGGTACTCTTAAGAACGGTTTTACGTGTGTACCTGTGCGGGCGGTTGCAGAGACGTTAGGGGTAGAGGTGACGTGGGATAACAAGTCGCGAACAGTTCATATTAATAAATGAGTATCTTTTTATTAACAAATTGATCTATTAGTGATAAAATGTAATTGCCAATCGAGTAAGAAAAAAGATTCCTGCGGAACCGATCTAATGATCTTGGGGAAGATTATTGGTTCACCGAAACTCTTTATATGTAATTTTAAAGAACTTTGCAAGATCTAGGAAATCTAGGTGCCATTGAATGGCTAAAGAATCAAAATTATCTGTGTTTCCGCACAGATAATGGGTATTTCCTTACTAAAGGGAATAGGGAAAAGGTCAGGGGTTGCTACCTCCTGACCTTTTTTTTCTATGTGTATGTAATTTGCGCTAATCGTCTAAGGACAAAAACTGCGAATCTTACTGTGCTACATACCGGTGTAGTTCCGAGTAACTGGGGATTGTTAGTCGGTTTGTCTTCACCCTACGCTCATTCTACTTCATAGCCCTAATTTAAGTTACCTATTATTGCGCTTGTGTTTTTTCTTCGTACGACCAGAAGTTCGATCAAATCGATCTATTAATAGAAAGACTAATCTTAACAAATGGTAGGCCAAAACGAGTACGAATATTATGATTTCCATACGTATCCTTTCTGGTTGGTCAGATCGATACGCATTTAAGACGACGTGAAGCCAGTATATCATAAATTATGGATTGATGAATACACCTAAGATCAGTTGCGGAAGTGTTTAGGGCTGAGGTGACGTGGGATGAGAAAACGCGAACGTATGTATCGATAAAGAAATTTATAAGACCCGCCAATTACTCCGGTTGGCGGGTTAGACTTTTAATGCTATTTTCTATTGTTTCTATTCTTTTCAGCGTTTTCTTTTTATGAATGTCAAAAAACATTATCTGTCTAACTTGTTTAGCGGCATCCATTGCATAAACCCCTGCTGCGTAGATTGCTAATGCAATTGTAAGCTTCATAATTGGGAAATACAAACTCATAGAACTACTAGTAATAGAGATAGTTTCAAAGTAGAAATATAAAGAAATACCAGCAGCTAAAAATGAAATTGTGTGAAACACTTTGATAAATGCAATTCCAACAAGACCATTTGGTACGCTGGCTAGAGTTTCTATGTATTCGAGTTCTTTTAATATTACTTTTTTTCTTTTGTTCGATTTATTTATAGATCTTAGGCTGAACCAATCTCTTATTCTGGGGGTATTTACATTTATTAAATATGATGTAGGAAGACCCAAAAGAAAAAACATAAGACCATACAATAGTTCTGTGCTCACTGAATGCTTGCCCCCATAATTGTTAATATTAAATTCCATTATTCGACAATATCTTATCATCATTGTAGCTGTTAGTAAACAGCTGAATTGTGTGAATATCTTGTATCAAGAACGTATGCTTGTATATAATAAGAACAAGTGTTCTTATATAGGTGGTTTGAATGGAGAAGTATATCGGTAGAGTTGTGTAGATCATTTTCAATGATTGTAACGTTGATTAGTCGTATTATCTGATCTGACAGGAAATGTTTTAAGAATGCTCTGAAACTTATGGTGGCGAGGCTGGATTAGGTTGAGTTCGAAGCAAGAGTTTCCTTAAGTTTAATTAGTAATCTCGTAAATATTAGTGTCATTTGTTATTAATGAAAAAAGGGAATTTGAATAACAACGTTAAGAGCATGCCTATACGGGCTGTAGCTGAGATTTTTGATGCCAAGGTTCAATGAGGAGGAAAGACTAGAGTACCCATAGATGGGTAATAGAAAATACACGCTGAACAATTATGGTTGGTGGGTAAACCTCCGCGATGTTAAAGAAAGAAAACATTATTTATAAGTATGTACGGTGCAGATGGTTATCTTGTGAAGTAAACATTGTAATTTTAAATTTTTCTATTAACTTCAATACAATAGTCTAACTTATAAAGTTTTGAATTCGAATAATAAAGGGAATAAATTGTATTTGTCGAAATATAAGGAGGGTGATCAATAAAAGATGAATTCGGAGGAGATGCGTACATCTCAGTCATTCTTATAGTAAATAGGATAGTCCAATCCTGAAATAAAAAAGCTACCCATTAAACGAATTTAATAGGTAGCAAGATAGGTATATTTAGTTAAAAGTAGCTGAAGATGGAGTACCATTACCACCGATCCATGTATTTATATTAAATGTCTTTTTATGAGTACCTCCCAAAGCGACTTTTACAGATTCTAGTCTCCAAGCTGCATCTTCAAAGATGCTGGCTGCCCCATCGTGGTAGATTGTAATGCTGCTAATAGCTCCGAGGTCGATTTGCGATTGGACAGAATATAAGTGGGTAGTATTTCTCTCAAAATCATTATGGCCGGGTGAATCAAGTGGTGTTATCAAAGTTGATCCGTTGGCTCCACTTATCACGATATCAATACCTGAGTCAGTACCTGCTTTGGAGACATCAGCAGTTTTAATTTCCAGAATGTAATAATAATTGACGTTGTTATTTAAAGGTGAAACTTGATCAGAGCTTTGAACATTTTCTGCCGCAAATGCACTTGTACCTGTTAACGCAAAAGCTATTCCGAATGCAGTCATGATCTTAGAAATCTTCTTCATAATGTAACCCTCCTTCAGATTTTAAGTTTTTTTGAAACAATTTCATTTTATCATTATGGGAATTAATTCAAAATGGTATAAAAGTATTAAAAAGAGAAAAAATGGTAGTCACAAAGTTACGTAATGATATACCGATTCTGTCATAATCGAAGGTTTTATGTAGAATGTTTGGATTTAGTGATAAATTAAATGAAATTTCAATACCTATTTTAGTATAGAAGGAGTCAATGCAATTTGAAAACAAATATTACTATCCCACATTAGAAAACATGTTGGCTTCTCAAAATAGGTGACTAGGTGAGCTAGCTTTCCCTTATTAAAGACGATGTCTCTATCAACAATGATTGCCTTATACCCCTTCCCTTTGTATTGAAAATCTATGTGACCAATCGATCTTTATAGAACACTTTTAAATCCTGACTAAAACCTGCGTTAAGCGCAATCCATCCTTCGAATGTCGATCCATTCTAAAATTATACGGAATGCTCTCGTCATTCCCTTCATCATAGCCTCCATAATTACACCATGTATCCCTCCGTATACGTTGTAATTTCCTTAATCACTTGTATTGTAAGTTTTATTTTTCTTTTTAGAATTAAAAATCCTAAGTACAAAGCATCGCGAAGGAAAAAAGTTGATCTTTTTGCCACATTTTTCACTCTGTCGTTAATTTTCTTTAATTCATTCTGTTCTCAGTCTTATGAATATCACACAATCTTTTTAACAGGAGGAACTAAAAGTAGCTCAGAATTGATTAATCCTATATATACTAAGCAGCGACCGGGTCATTTTTACTTTTTATACACCAATAATAGTTCTGGTTTTAAAAGTTCAAAAGGGATGTATCGAAATCATGAGAAGGAGTATGCAATTAACGCATTTAAAGAAATGAAAATCCTTTTACAAGCGAAGAGATAACAGATGAAATAGATGTTACTTATGCTAATTCAGAGTTTGCCGTTTTTCAACGTCTGATCCCCTTGAATTACAAAAAAGTAATAATGCATTCGGAAAAAAAGTATTGAATGAATCAAAACATAATGCTGTAGTGGTAGCTGAATCAATTCTTGGCAAGAAACTTCCAGAGGATGTTCTTGAGAATGCTAATAAGAAGTTTCAAGAATACTCTGCTGGTATGATGATCACATTGGAACTTATCCAACAATTCGGTGAAGAAGATCTCTTAAAAGGTTACAGAATATGTGGAACAGGTACAATAGACACTGATGGTAATATCGGTCGCATAGGTGGATTAAAAATGAAACTAATCGCTTCCGATAAACTCCACGAAAAAAAAGAAGAGCGTAAGTTTAATTACTTCTTTGTTCCAAAGGTTCAATTTCCTACAGCTATTAAGATTGCTGAAACCGAAGGCCTTGAAATAGATATTGTTCCTATCGAAAACATTTCAGAAGCACTTGAGTTTCTAAATAATTTAGTCCCAAAACCTTGGTTAATAAATGAGGAATAGGGTAGGTGATGTTAAGGAGGGAATACTTCTAATTTTAGTCGGTGGAGTTACTGTATTGACACATCAACTTATAAAGCAAACTATAAAGATAAGATAGACATGAGGAAGCCCGCCGACCGTAATTTGGTTAGCGGGCTTTTATTGTTTTGAGAGCATACTTAATTTATCGTATACTCTTTTTATAATTTTAAAGATTATGTAGAATGTAATAGGTACAACAGATAAGATCAAGAGCAATAACATATCAACCAACATCCAATCTAAAATCACTTGTATTTTCCGATCATATCATCACTATACATAATTGTATAGGTGCAGTGTAGTGGAAAACGCAATTATTTTACAAATAAAAACCCGCTGACCGAGAATAGGTGGCGGGGGAAGTTCCTATCTTTATTTATCCGTGTGTTCCTCGATGTATTCCCTTGCTTTCTCCAAGGTATCGACAACCTCACTAGACTCGTATTCAAGCCACTCTGTAGCTTCATCAGGGGTCATCTTGCCGTACATTATATTTCCAACAACAAGTTCTAATTCTTTTGAGGACTTATCAATTTCATCAATCAAAGCCTCTTGCTCAGTTGATTTATCATGTTTTGACATGCTTAAACTCCTTCTAGATCATCTATTTCGTATTCCGCTATGTGTTTAAACTTACCGCGGCTCATAATCTTTTCGAGCGTCCATTCCACTTCAACACTTCTACCATTGATGTTATGTATTCGTCCAACTTTCTTGTCACCACGTAAGCGTACAGGGTCGCCTTCTCTCATTCGGCACCAAATCCAATCAATTTAGGTTGACGTAAAATACCGCCGTCAGAAAACTCAAGTGCTGTTACACGGCACGGGAAAGTAACTCCAAGCCAAACAATATCAGACTTTTTCATCCCAGCAGATAGAGAGGGAAAGGGGCATATTTATGCTTCTTTGCCTAGACGTAAGGGCTATCTAAGCGCTTGGAAATAATACCTTCCCATTCACGTGTGTTTACCCACTCCCAAAGAGCAGGACCGTCATGCATCAGGTCAGTTACAAATAGCCGCGGTGTTTTGACTGGCAACCTTTCTGCAAGCTTAGCAAACCGATCCTTGAAAGGTAGTTGGCGAATATCCTCACCGTCGTCATAGAGCATGTCAAACGCCACAAAAATGAGATTATCATCAAACTTCTTACGGTTAACGCCAACTAAGACTCGCTGGAAGTTTGGTCGTTTGCCATCAAAATAAGCAATTTCACCATCAAGGACACAAGCTCCAATCCTTAGAGGGCTCAGTAGCTCAACAATCTCGGGGAAGCGGTCATTTCGCGGTACAACACGCTTTGAAAATATCTCAACTCCGCCGTTTCCGTCTAGCCTAACCAGTGTTCTTACACCATCCCATTTGATTTGGTAACCCCATTCTGGACCAGTCGGTATAACAGGTGAGGTCCTGGGGGCCATAGGCACAGAAGGGAGCTGCATCATGATACATTATCCTTCGCTTTGCTTTTAGTTTTCCTCTTTTGCTTTTTAGGCGCAGATCCATCTGTTACTGTTGGTGCTTTAGTAGCATCGAGGCTTGCTTGTAAAGCAGTCATTAAATCAATTACATTTGAACGTCCTTCTGATGTTGGGGCTGAGACGATATCAATACTTTCGCCAGCAATCTTTTGCTCGATCAGATTAGTTAAAGCTAACCGGTAATCATCAGTAAATTTTTATGGATCAAACTGCTCACTAAGCTGCTCCACAAGTGCTTTTGCCATAAGTAGTTCTTTTTCATTTATAGTAGCAGTAACAGTAGGCAGGTTTGGTACTTGAGATAAGGATCGGATTTCATCGGGAAAATGCATTGTCTCCAAGCAGATACAATCCCTTTAGTATTTTTTACAATTTGTGCATGATCTGTTGTTTTATCCAAAATTTCTATACAGGTAACTTTAAAGTGCCTTCTTGTTGTTCTTACAGAATTTGTTTAATCTAGCTTTAAGTCGACGATTACAAAACCTATTTAGTGTCTCAGGAGGGAAGCTAATTCATGAAGAGTATCATGAAAAATTACGGTTTTCGATTTCTATTATTTTTCTCCTTAGTTGTTGTATTCTCATTTTCTTCAACAGTAAACGGCGCAAATTACATTCTAGGCGGAAAGATGGAAAATGGTATTAGTGATGGTCAGTTCAGAAATAATGCATCACCTAGTGTGACAGTACATGGAGTTACAATAAATATGGAACAAACTGCTGAGGGTGCAATGAATGCATGGAATAATCTTACTGAAGCGTATTATGCGGATTGGACTGTTAATCCCACATTTAACTCGTACATTTTAGCGTATGGAACCAACTACGGAAACACATTGGTAAACGGGTGGGCAGAGTTGTATGCTGCAGAAACTAGCACAGATCCTATGAATCCTGGTCCTGGAGGGGCAGGTTCTATAACCGAAGATTGGTACTATGCGGTAGTTTATGGGAATGCATATCATATGACTGATGGCACCCCAATGACATACGATCAACGTAAAGCGGTTTACATGCACGAAATTGGACATGCGTTAGGATTAGATCATGCATCTGTCGGAGTGGCATCTGTTATGAGAGACGAGGCGCAACGACATGCAAACAAATGGTATACACTACAACCAGATGATATCAATGGCGTAAATGCACTTTACTAAAGTACAGAGGTGATCAGATGAGACGTTTGTTTAGTAGTTTAATTGTTGTTGCTCTTCTTTTGGCAGGGTGTTCAAATGTGGATAGTGATAAAAACGTTGTAGATGCCCCACAAGTTAATTACGCAATGTTAGATTTAGCAGAAGAATATAAAACACTGGATGTGATGAAACAAAAATCACCATTAATTGTCGAAGTTAAATTGACTGGTGAATCTGAAAAAATCAAATATGAAGGGGCGAACTTTACACTCTCTAGCGCGCAAGTGTTGGATGTTGTAAAGGGCGAACAAAAGTATGAAGGACAGACAATTAAGATTTTTGAGATTGCAGCATTCAATATTCATTTAACGAAGAATAGTGATAGATTTCTATTGTTTTTAATTCCATATGAGGGTCCTGTTACTTCGACAGGATTCGTAATCTCAGGTGTTTATCAAGGTAAGTTTGAAGTGCAAGGGAATAATAAATTAAAATACGATGCGGTGAACTACAATGGCATCGCACCATTCCAAAAAGGAATTAATAATAGTGATCTAGATGCATTCAAAAGTAAACTTAAATTAAAATAAAAGTAAAAACCCTAGAGGACTTGACTCCCCTAGGGTTTTTTCAAGTATAAAACCGACCGAAGGCGGTCTAATAAGAAATACTATTCGCAAGCTACTCCGTCACCGTCACGATCAAGCTTGTTACTGTAACCTGGATCTCCTTCGTAAATTGGATCAGCTCCGGCATCCCTAACAGCCGTACAGTTTTTATAATATACTTCCGTCTCGACCTTTGGAGTAGGGGTTGGCTTTGGTTTTGTTGTAGGTTTAGCAGTTGGCTTTGTAGTCGGTTTTGGTGATGGCTGAACCGTTGGTTTAATAGTAGGCTTAGCAATTGGCTTAGGCGACGACTTAACAGTAACAGCTGGTTTAGCTACAATAAAGAGTATCTTAGTTCCGTCGGGATAGTCAGTTAGTTGATTACCGACCCAACTACCTGATCCGCGGTTGTCGCTTGATTCTACATATGCAACATCTGCTCCTTTACCGCCCTCGGTACACATTGCCATAGGCCACTCGTCCCGATCAAATCCTTTCTTTGTTTCAATTCCTTTTAAAGATTCCTCACGGTTCTCATCGGAGCCATTTCTATCTATGGTACAAATGTTTGATTCTCCATTTTCAATTGCTTTAATAATGTGCTTAGCAGTCTCAGGGTACTTATCGCTTGGAAATATAAGTTCGTGGTCGTGCTCTTTTTTGTACAGTAGTAGCTGCAGTTGTAGAACTGGTACTAGCTTGTGCACTGCAAGCAGATGTGACTAGCATTACAGCTAATAATAAACCATAGAATCTCTTCAAAATTCGATTACCCCTTTAAAATAGTTTATGTAATTAATAATCTATAACAATTTGAGATTATTGGCGATATGTGGAATTAATAGTTTAAGGAGTAAACGGTGCTAAAGACCTATCTTTTAAGTTGTAATCAGTTATAATAGACGATAACAAATAATGTTGGGAGTTTTTAGGTGATGGCTAGAAGAAGGAAAAAGGATGAACTCGATCCTTTGCAAAGTCTAATTTTATTATTGGTGTTTGGAAGTTTTATAGGGGGATATTACTTATTTAAATCATTGCTTATTTCTTCAATTTTTGCTGGAGCGATTCTAGGTGTTTATTTAACAAGTGTAATTATACTCAACCGGAAGAACAATGAACGACTAAGAAGATCAGGTATTACTGACATCGATAAAATGGATGGACGTAGGTTTGAACTATACTTAGGTCACTTGTTCGAAGCGCAAGGCTACAAAGCTGAAGTAACTCAGTCTTCTGGTGATTATGGGGCTGACTTGGTAATCTCTAAGAATGGAAAGAAGATAGTTGTCCAAGCCAAACGTTATAGTAAAAATGTCGGCCTAAAGGCAGTTCAAGAAATTCATACAGCCTTGGCTCACTATAAAGCTGCTGAAGCTTGGGTTGTAACGAATAGCGACTATACGGAACAAGCATATAACTTAGCTAAGTCAAGTGGAGTCAAACTTATCAATCGTAAGCTACTAATAGAGATGATTCTTGCTATTAACTCCGAACCTCAGACATTAGTTGCAGTTGCTTTAGAAGAACCGGTTGTTCCAGTTTATGAACCTGAAGAGGATGTAATCGAAGAACCTGAGGATCTTGATTGCCCGAAATGTGGTTACTTACTGGTTAAACGTAAAAGTAGTCGTGGTGAGTTCTACGGTTGCTCTAACTTCCCTAAATGTAGACATACAATGAACTTGAATACTTAGTCAAATCAATAACTCTTACTATAAAATGTAGGGGTTATTTTTTAGTCATTAACAAGAACGTATGTTTGTAGTATAATGAGAACAAATGTTCTTTAAATGGAGACTATGTCTTGCAATTTACTGAGGCGAAAATAGATGAAGTGTCACCTGATTTAATGATGAGTATCTTTGAAATAATCGAAGAATCAAAACGTAAGGGAGGAGAAAGGATTAATTTTGTTGATCCGAATACCGAGAAATAAACGAAGTCAATTAAAATCTTTGACTCCGTTTAACTTCAGATAATAATGCCCCCCAAAATGCCCCCCTAATGCCCCCCAATTTATAATACGATATGAAATGGTATGACATTTGTAGATTAAATAAGTAGATTATTAGCCATTATGCAATGCTTTGAATTGATATAAAATCATGGTATATAAATCGTACACAAGTTCACCAATGGGAAAGAGATCAATATTTGACTCTTTATTAGAATAATTAAAGCAGTACCGAAAATGGTTTCGGGGGAGTACATTGGGAGGCAAAACTGATTGGTAATCAGTTTTACCACCCAGGTGTCCCCCGGAGCCTTTTTTGTTTGCAATAAGGTCTGTACTTTTTGATAAGTTAAAAAGTACTTATTGAATATAAAGACTTACCAGAGGAATGAGATGTAGGGGCTATTTTCAAAACTCATCAAGAGTCTGCTACCGAATATAATCTTAAAGAAAAAAAACCACACACTGTGGGTTATCTTGATTCTACATCTCACTGTAACTTTTCCATAATCTTTCAGAGAAATTGTCCAGCGTCATGAAGCCAACAACTATAAACATTAGTATAAGACAAAGAATGACTAAAACCAAAACCAGTAACTTGGACTTTTTTTCATAGAAAACCTTTCACTGGAAAACAGTGTATTAATTATACAAAGAGATGAATAATAACACAAGTGAGTATTATACTAATTTGTTCTACTATTATAAGATAGAATGCGAAATGAATTAGTAGATACTGCCAAAGAATGATGCCCTCCAATGTATATACGATAAGAAATCGTATAACATTTTTAGATTAAAAGATCGATTTTTAACTATTATGCTATGCTTTGAAATGATATAAAAGATAGGTATACAAACCGCTCACAAGTTGGCCAATGGGAAAGAGATCTAAATTCGACTATTTATTAGATTAATCACAGCAGTACCGATAAAGGTTTGGGGGTAGTACATTGGGGGGTCAAAACTGATTGTTAATCAGTTTTGACCCCCATGTGCCCCCGAAGCTTTTTTGGTGTACAGTAATGTCTATACTTTTAGAATAGCTAAAGCGTAATTATGGACTATAACAGACTCACCACTGGAGGTGGGGTTTCATCTTCTGATTTTGCTTTGAGGAGTGACTGTAAAACTAATGCTGAACCAGCAGCTGTAACTACAGCCGCAATTATAAGAAGAGTGTCAGCGTCCAATTTCATCGCATTAACCTCCGATGTTTTTTTCACATTTATATGCGAATACCTATTGAATTTGATTGGGCTATTTCAGTAAGATGAAGCGATGGCAAATGGGAGTGTGAACGATTTTAATATCGTTCGCATATTCAGATTTTTTACAGACGTTTGCTTTGGTTGAAACGGCAAATATTTTTCTATGAGTAACTTAAAGTTAATAAACTACGAGTTATTATATTTTTAAAAAAATAACTTTATATCACAATATAGGCGGATCATAACCAACAACTGGATGTAACCGAGCAATAAAAAACTTATCTACGGCTACTCGAAATGCGGCATTCCTAATAGTTAGTGCGAGTGGAGACTCTAATTGCATAAGCCGCCCCATAAGGCGCGATTGACGGACGATCTTACTGACACGTTGAATGCGTAATTTTTCAAATGCTTTTAAGGATTCAACTAAAGTTGTTCCTATAGGTTTGTTTTTAAGCAGATCGGCAAGTACGACAGCATCCTCCATCGCTTGTGCTCCACCTTGCCCTAAGTTAGGCAACATGGGATGTGCTGCATCCCCTAGTAGAGTTATTCGACCTTTACTCCAATTACTTAGCGGTGCTAGATCGTAGATAGAATGAGACAAAATATCCGAGGTTGAGGTTGCTTCTACAACTGAGGGAACTGGTGAATACCAGTTCTGAAACTTTTGAAGAAGGAGTTTCTTATGTTCTTCTGGTGTAAAGTGAGCACGCTGTCCTTCTGGTTCATTTATTGCAGCAAACCAAAAGATACGTCCATTACCAAGGTGAGAAAATCCAAAACGAGCGCCTTTGCCAAGCGCCTCAAATCCTCCACCGGCCGCGAGTGGATAACGCGGGTCCTCGAAGCTACCTATGCCTCGTATCGCTCTATAGCCTGAATAACGAAGTGAGCTGTGACCAAAAAGTTGGTCACGGATTTTAGAACGGTAACCATCAGCAGCAATTAAAAGATCGCTGTATGTACTCGTTCCATCGGGAAAGCGAACCTCAACTCCATCGTTATTCTCATCCACTTCAGCGAAACTTTTCCCCAAATGGACACTAACGCCAATATGTAAACAATGTGAATGTAAAATGGATTGCAATTTACCACGATGAATGAGATAACTCGGTGTTCCATAACGTATCGCCTGTTTATCAACTGGTAAGCTTGCTAAAAGATTTCCGTCCCACGAACGAAGCTCGGCTACTCCGATGGGTGTTCCTTCTTCCTGTATATGTTTAGCTATGTCAAGACTCTTTAATGCCCTCATAGCATTTGCAGCGAGCACTATACCGGCCCCGTTCTCTATCAGTGTTTCATTTTGTTCAAATACAGTAACATCCCAGCCTACCTTTCGAAGTGCAATTGCACAACTTAACCCGCCAATACCACCACCGATTACAATTGCATTCATAATTACTCTCCTTTATTATTGCTAATCTATTGTTGATTAATTATACACCTAACAACTTTATATTTGTGTTAGTGTAAAATGATAGAAATAATTGAAATAATAGATTACTGGAGAGGAGCTTCATTTATGAATGAAAGATTAACTACAATTATGTCCCTGTTAAAAAAGCTGACTGAGGAAGAAAATCAATTAGTCAGAACAAATTTGCCGAGAATATTTGGGAAAAAGATGGAATTTTTTGACGAAGAACTGCCTTTACTTAGTGACGATGAAATGGACATTATAATAAAAGTTTTAAATGGTATGATTCTTACAAAAGAATATGCACCTAAAATTGATGAGGAGTTTGAACGATTAAAGGATACCGAGTTGCCTAGTAAAGTAGAATTTGGTCGATTAGATGTAATGTGATTGATCAATATTACACAAATAAGGTGTACGATTTCATTTAATCGCCTCGTGGTACTGTAAGCAGGATAAAATTTTCAAAATGTTAAATAAATCTATTATTTCAAAAATAAGAGAGGGTGTTTGTGCGTGGGAGCATGGGGTCATGGTAATCTTGAAAATGATACTGTACTGGATTGGGTAGTGGATCTCTTAGAAGCGCAGGATTTGGAATTAATCTCAGAAGCTATCGAAATGGTGCATGATGGAAAATATATAGATGCAGACACCGCATCAATTGCTCTTGGAGCTATTGATATATTGGCTGCTATGCACAATAAACCGGGGCAAGAAGGATATGAAGAAGATCTAGAAGAGTGGATCAGTCAACATAAAGGCCAAGGGACTGAACTATTATTACCAGCTAAGAAAGCACTAGGAAAGATATTAATAGATTCCGAACTGAAAGAGTTATGGGAAGAAACCGATAGTTTCGATGAATGGGTATTGACGATTAATGAATTAGAAGGAAGATTACTCTAGTGTAAAGATGTTCAACTAGTCGAGTGCTTTGTCGCTCACGAATGGTTATTTGACCGAACTAAATGTATACAAATAATAACATATTGTACATATAAAAAGGGCAGCTCTCACGACAAATTGTCGGAAGAGCTGCCCTTTTTGAATTAATGAATATCGCGGAAGAGTCCAACTACTTTACCAAGAATACTCACATTATGTAGACGAATTGGCTCCATAGTGGAGTTCTCAGGTTGTAAGCGAATATGATCTTTTTCTTTGTAGAACGTCTTTACAGTAGCTTCGTCATCTTCTGTCATTGCTACAACGATGTCGCCGTTATTAGCTGTCTGTTGCTGACGGACAATAACGAGATCACCGTTATGGATACCAGCTTCGATCATACTTTCACCAACTACAGTTAGGATAAACACGTTATTATCTCCAACAAAGTGTGAAGGTAAAGGGAAGTAATCTTCTATATTCTCAGTTGCAGTAATTGGGACACCTGCAGTAACTTTACCGACGATAGGAACTTGGGAGACTGGAAACGGAATAACATTGTTTTCGTCTTCTTGGTTCAATATCTCAATAGCCCTTGGCTTAGTTGGATCGCGTCGTATAAATCCCTTTTTCTCCAAACGGTCTAGATGTCCGTGTACCGTCGAGCTGGAGAGTAGGCCTACAGCTTCTGCAATTTCTCGGACAGAAGGTGGGTACCCTTTGTCTCGAACTTCTTGCTTAATAAATTCAAGTATCGAATTTTGCCGCTTGGAAATCTTCGACAATTCCATCAACTCCATTCGTTATGTTGTGTCAAATTATAACACAGAACCGAAGTTCGTACAAACATAAGTTCTCAAGCACATAAGTTCGTGTTTCTGAAATATTTACAAACACTTGTTCTATTTTAGTGTTGACTACAAACATTTGTTCGTGTTAATCTAAAAACAGAACAAATGTTTGGGAGGCGCTCAATATGATAATATTAAATCAAGGTACTTATCGGTCCATACATACGGAGTCAATACTAACGGTTGATCCTACACATAAATTAACGACTTTTCGTTTAATTAAGCGACATGGGGCTAAAATAATTGTAGTACTCATGATTGCTTTGCTTGTTTTTACTAGTTTTTTACTTATGGGAACTTCAGCATCAGGTACAGATAGGCTTCAGGCAGAGGAGATTTTGGTTACTGTTAGTAGTGGAGATACGCTTTGGGAAATTGCGAGACGTCATGCAAGCAGTGGCGATGATATTGGCTTTATCGTCTATAAGATAAAACATAGGAACAACTTAGAGACTGTCACTATTAAACCTGGTCAAAAGCTTATCATTCCTAATCTAAATTAGCTATTGGTTAGAGTAATAAGATGTACATCATATAACATCATTAATTCAGTTAAGAGCGTAATGGCCCCTGAGGAGGTCAACACGCTCTTTTTGCGTTATAAACATGTCATTAAAGCGTATCTAATAGCGCTAGAACCTTGACAATTGAACCTTTGAAATGTCAAAGTAGGGAGTAGAGTGTTGACAGCTAGAGAGGGGTGGAAAGAAACGATGGAAATGGATAAAATAATTGCTCGCATTAACGAGCTTTCTCGTAAAAATAAATCGGAAGGTCTAACTGAAGAGGAAACAACTGAAAGAGATCATCTCCGAAAACTTTATTTGATCAATTTCAAAGGTAACCTTAAGCAACAGTTGGATTCCATCAAGTATGTAGAAGACGAGCAAGAAGACAATATCAAACAGTAGGGGGAAAAGTTTTGTCACGTTCATGGGAGCGCAAAGTTCGTAAAAATATGAGTAAAATCAATAAAGATCGTAAAAAAAGTGGTACAGGTCAAATCGTATTTAATGCTGAGAAAACCGATACTTTTAAAGGTAGAAATATAATGGCTCCTATTCTGATTCTCGCTTTTGTAACTATATTTACAATTGTATCTCCACTTAACCCAAACTTTAAGTTTACTACGATGTTCTGGGTTACAATTGGACTTTACATTGGACTTGCTGCTTTACTGTATTTCCGCAAACCTTACCTCACAATAGGCAAAGATTATGTCGTCTCCCGACGCTTCGGTGGACACAAACGTCTAGGTACGGATGCGCTTAAAGGTTTCCGTTTACAAAATGGATATGTGATTGTTCTCCCGAAAAAGGGTGGACCATGGACTTTTTCTCGCCTATTGAACCGTTTCCCTACAGATGACATGACAGTAAAAGTAAAAGCTTTTGCCGCAACACACGGACTTGAAATTGACGAAAAATAATGAATTAGGAGAGTAGAAACCATCATGGCGAAACAAGCTGTCTTATTTGATCTCGATGATACGTTATTGTGGGATGACCGTAGCGTAAAGGAAGCATTTGAAGCAACTTGTAAGGCGGGAGCTGCCGCTGCTGGCGTAGATGCTACCGAGCTAGAAGAAGCGGTACGAAAAGAAGCAAGAGCACTTTATGAATCGTATGAAACGTTCTCTTTTACTAAAATGATTGGTATTAACCCGTTTGAAGGACTTTGGGCTAATTTCACTGCTGGTGAACAGGAAGAGTTCCGTAAACTTCAGAAGCTTGCACCTGATTATCGTAAAGCAGCGTGGACGCAAGCACTTAAAGCGCTTGGTGTTCATAATGACCAGCTGGGAGCTGAGCTAGCAGAACAATTCCCTGCTGAACGTCGATCACGTCCGATCGTCTATGATGAAACGTTTAAAGTGCTTGATGCTTTGAAAGGTAAGTACAAACTACTGTTATTAACGAATGGTTCACCAGATCTACAACAAGAGAAGCTTGATGGTGTTCCTACACTAATTCCTTATTTTGATCATATCATCGTTTCAGGTAGCTTTGGTGAAGGCAAACCTGCACCTTCCATCTTCAAACATGCACTTGAGAAGCTTGGAATTGAACCCGAACATGGCATAATGGTAGGGGACAAGCTGACTACTGATATATTGGGAGCAAATACTATAGGGATGACATCTGTATGGATCAATCGCCATGATGCAATACGGACCGATGAAATTGTACCTACTTATGAGATTTCAAACTTGGAAGAACTATTGAAACTTTTAGAGCAATAGAAACATATATTAAAATATGAAAAGCCCCTCAAGCGGCGCTCGACGCTGCGGAGGGGCTTAAATAATAGTGAGAGAATCTTATTTTGCTTGGAAAGTTTCATCCGCGAATGGATGAGCGATCCAACCTTCCGTTTCAATAAATAGACGAACAGCAACGATTTGACGATTTTCCATTAGTGTGAAGAAATGCGGCTTGTGTTCAGGTACAGAGATAACATCGCCTGCTTCAAGCTCAACATCAAAGTAGCCTACATCGTCAGTTCCTTTAATGATAAAGATACCGCGTCCAGCCGTAATAGCACGAACTTCGTCTTCTGTATGAGTATGAACGTTTTCGAATTTTTTCAAAATTTCTTCTATATTTGGTGTTGCCTCTGACAATGCAACGATATCCCAAGTCTGATATCCACGACGCCCTGCCAGCTCACGAATTTCTTCATCGTAGGTGGAAAGAATTTGAGTTTTGTCTTCATCAGTCAATACAAATTTATCTTGCAAGTCTTTAGCAAGTTTAGTTGCATCCCAGTGTTCATAAAGGACTTCTTGACTTTCTAGAAATGCACGGACATTTTCTTCTCCTTGAATCCGTTCCTCAGAATTGCGAATTCTTATCTCAGCCATGCTCATTCCCTCTTTTCCAATAGAAATTAAATGATATAATAATTATAAATCAAAAGAACTCGAATGTCGATGGATGATCCTTTTCTGATGGTTAGGTTTCTGATAAACTATTTTGTAACGATTTTGGGAAGGGTGTAGCAAATTGTCGAGACCGACCATACAACAACTGCTCCAGGAGAGAATACTTATTCTGGATGGCGCAATGGGCACAATGATTCAGCAAGCGAATTTGACGGAGGATGATTTCGGCGGGCCTGAACTAGATGGCTGTAACGAAATACTCGTTCTAACACGTCCTGATATTATTCAGCGCATTCATGAGGAGTATTTAGAAGCAGGCGCTGATATTTTGGAAACGAATACGTTCGGCGCAACTAGCGTTGTGCTTGCAGATTATGATATTCCTGAAAAGGCTAGAGAGATTAATCTTGTAGCAGCAAAACTAGCTCGTGCAGCGGCAGACAAATATAGTACTCCTGATAGACCGAGATTTGTAGCGGGAGCGTTAGGTCCTACGACCAAGACTTTATCTGTTACGGGCGGAGTTACATTTGACGAATTAGTAGAATCGTATTTTGAACAAGCGCTAGCACTAATGGAAGCAGATGTTGATACATTACTTCTAGAAACTTCTCAAGATACATTAAATGTAAAAGCGGGAAGTATCGGAATTAAGAAAGCGTTTGAGGTATTGGGTAGAGAGCTTCCAATTATGATTTCAGGAACGATCGAGCCGATGGGTACAACACTTGCAGGTCAATCGATTGAATCTTTTTACATTTCATTGGAACACTTGAAACCGATATCGATCGGTCTAAACTGTGCAACGGGTCCAGAGTTTATGCGTGATCACGTGCGTACTCTAAGTGATATTGCTAGAGCAGCAGTTAGTTGTTATCCCAATGCAGGTCTACCAGATGAAAATGGTCATTATCATGAATCACCAGAGTCACTTGCCAAAAAAATGGCAGCATTCGCTGAACAAGGCTGGCTGAACATTGCTGGCGGTTGTTGTGGTACTACACCGGAACATATTCGAGTAATGGCAGAAACAATGGCGAAATTCCCTCCAAGAACGAAGCTTGGCGAACACGCTGATGCTGTTTCAGGCATTGATACTGTATTTATAGAAGCAGACAATCGCCCAATTATGATCGGTGAACGAACGAACATCTCTGGTTCACGTAAATTTAAACGTTTAATTAAAGAAGAAAAGTTTGATGAAGCATCAGAAATTGCCCGCGCTCAAGTGAAGGGCGGCGCACATGTTATTGATATTAACTTACAAGATACGGACATTGATGAAGCGTATGCTGTTCATAACTTTTTGCCACAAGTTGTGAAAAAGATTAAAGCACCATTAATGCTTGATTCCACATATGATCATATTATTGAACTAGGTCTCAAATATTCACAAGGTAAAGCGATCATTAACTCCATCAATTTGGAGGATGGTGAATCGAAGTTTGAACAAATTATTCCGTTAATACACCGTTATGGTGCAGCTGTTGTCATGATCCTTATAGACGAACGTGGACAGGCGGTTTCACGTCAGGCGAAGATTGAAGTTGCAGAGCGTTCTTATAATCTATTAGTTGATAAATATGGCGTTAACCCTGAAGATATTATATTTGACCCTAACATGTTCCCAGTTGGTTCTGGTGACCCGCAATATATCGGTTCTGCGGTGGAAACATTGGAAGGTATTCGAATGATTAAAGAGAAGTTCCCTAGAACGAAAACAATTCTAGGACTAAGCAACATATCATTCGGCTTACCAGATGCTGGGCGCGAAGTGTTGAACTCTGTTTATTTGTATCATGCGACTAAAGCTGGTCTAGATTATGCTATCGTTAATACAGAGAAACTTGAGCGTTATGCATCTATTCCTGACGAAGAGCGTAAACTGGCTGAAGAACTAATCTACAATACGACGGATGAATCACTTGCTGCGTTTGTAGCAGCTTTCCGCCATAAGAAAGTTGAGAAGAAGGAGAAGATTTCGAATCTAACTCTGGAGGAACGACTTGCTTCTTATGTTATAGAAGGAACAAAAGAAGGACTTATCCCTGATCTTGATATCGCTTTGAAAAAGTACACTGCTCTTGAAGTTATTAACGGACCACTAATGCGCGGTATGGAGGAAGTCGGCAAATTGTTTAACAACAATGAGCTGATCGTTGCTGAAGTATTGCAAAGTGCGGAAGTTATGAAGGCGTCCGTTACGTACTTGGAACAATTTATGGAGAAGAATGAATCTTCCGTTAAAGGGAAAATTATTCTAGCGACAGTTAAAGGCGATGTACATGATATCGGCAAAAACTTAGTGGAAATCATTTTGTCAAACAACGGATACAAAATAATTAACCTTGGCATTAAAGTGCCGCCTGAAGCATTGATCGAAGCTTATCGTAAAGAGAAAGTCGATGCGATTGGTTTGTCTGGTTTGCTTGTAAAATCAGCTCAGCAAATGGTAATAACAGCTCAAGATTTGCGTAATGCGGGCATAGATGCACCAATTCTAGTTGGCGGTGCTGCACTTACTCGTAAGTTTACAAAAACGAGAATTGGTCCTGAATATGATGGACTTGTCCTATATGCTAAAGATGCAATGGACGGATTAGATATTGCAAATAAACTAATGGACCCGGCGCATCGTGAACATCTTGAGGAAGAATTAGCTGCTTACAAAGCAGCAGCAGCGACTGACGAAGTTGAAACTAAGCAGTTGCCAACTTTAACGCGTGCAGTCCGTTCCAAAATAAATCCAGATGCACCAGTATTCGCGCCTCCTGATTTGGAGCGGCATGTCCTTCGAGATGTTCCTATTCCACATGTTATTCCTTATGTGAATATGCAAATGCTGCTTGGTCATCATCTTGGACTTAAAGGGACAGTTGAAAAATTGCTTGCTGAAGACAATGAGAAAGCGGTGCAATTGAAGGCTACCGTTGATGAAATATTGCGGGAAGGTCATACGGAAGGATTTATTCAAGCACATGGCATGTATCGTTTCTTCCCTGCACAATCGTCTGGTAACGATGTTATCATCTATGATCCTAATGATCCAACTATGGAGATTAAACGATTTACTTTCCCACGCCAACAGGTGGAACCTTTCTTATGTTTGTCAGACTTCTTAAAATCAGTAGAGAGCGGCACGATGGATTATGTTGGTTTCCTCGTCGTTACAGCAGGTAAGGGTATTCGTGATCTAGCAAATGAGTGGAAAGACAAAGGTGATTATTTACGTTCACATGCGCTAAATTCTGTTGCTCTCGAAGTGGCTGAAGGAATGGCAGAACGAGTTCACCACATGATGCGTGACATTTGTGGTTATCCAGATCCAGCTGAGATGACAATGAAGCAACGTCTTGGAGCACGTTATCAAGGTATTCGTGTATCATTTGGTTATCCAGCATGTCCAAACTTGGAAGATCAAGAGCCATTATTTGATCTAATGAAACCAGAGGATATCGGAGTAGAACTAACAGAAGGATTTATGATGGAACCTGAAGCGTCCGTATCTGCAATGGTATTCGCACACCCAGAAGCGCAGTACTTTAATGTAGAGAAAGTATAGTTTGTATACAACTTGATTGAGCCTTCCGGAATTTGATCTTAGGATCAATAACGGGAGGCTCCTTTCTCATCACTAGCTTGTAGAGGGAAATCTAATTGAAAAGAGGCGTTTGAAGGATGAAACTATGGTTTTTGGGTACGGGAGCAGGCAGGCCAAGCAAGCATCGTAACGTAACTGCGCTGGCACTGCAATTGCCTGAACCTCTCTCTAGTTGGTGGTTGTTCGACGCAGGTGAAGCTACGCAACATCAAATTATGAAAACACCATTAAAGTTGAATAAACTAGAGATGATCTTTGTATCTCATCTACATGGGGATCATCTATATGGGCTTCCTGGTTTGTTAAGCAGTCGTTCGTTTGATGGTGGAATTACTCCAGTCACAATGTTTGGACCAGTCGGATTACGAAAATATATTGAAACGATATTTGATTTGACGGGTACGATGTTAGATTACGAGCTAATCATCCATGAACTGGCAGAAGAGTCAGCGACAATCTATGAAAGTGATAAGTTCCAAGTTGAAGTAAGAACGCTTGAACATCGAATTTCATGTTTTGGTTATCGGATTACGGAATATGATACACCAGGGAAATTGAAGGTTGATCGACTACGGGAGTTAGGTATTGAGGCTGGGCCTCTTTATGGCAAATTGAAAAAAGGCGAATCGGTAACGTTATCTTGTGGTACGGTCATACAGCCAGAGGACGTTATAGATGGTATCAATCGCGGTAGAATTGTTACTATTCTAGGAGATACGAGTCCTTGTGAATCCGCAATGCTACTTGCACAAAATGCAGATGTGTTAGTCCATGAAGCGACCTTTGCTGCTGGTATGGAGGAAAAAGCGCATGAATTTGGACATTGTACAACTGTTGATGCTGCAACTACTGCAAAATTAGCGGGAGCACGTAAGCTAGTTTTGACTCATTTCAGTGGACGATATAGTAATGAAGAGTTGCAACAACTTGAAGAAGAAGCTTCTGCTGTGTTCACAGACAGTGTGGCTGCAATAGATTTGGGAATGATTGAAGTTAATCGATAAGATGAGAAGAGTATAATAGATATCTTTTGCACCTAAATATAACATTGCGAAGCGAACGTGTATTCTGTAATATAAAAGCGATAATGCAAATAAAAGAGACTACTTACGTTGATATAGTCAGGTTGAATGAGGAGTGAAGGTAATGAATCGCTGGACGGGCAGAGCTGAAAACCTTGGGGAGTGGCTAGAGCATATAAAATCGAATGAACAAATAATGGCGAACGTAACCCATTGGCGTACACTTCCACCACGCGATGCCCGTAACGCCCCACTACCGGATGATTTACATCCCGCATGGCGTGAAGCGCTACAATCACGAGGCATTAATGAATTATATGTTCACCAAGCGGAAGCATACGAGGCTGCGAGAAGAGGCGATCATGTTGTTGCTGTAACCCCGACGGCATCAGGAAAAACGTTCTGTTACAACTTACCCGTTATGCAGAGTCTTCTGGAAAACGAAGAGGGCAGAGCACTGTATTTATTCCCAACAAAAGCATTGTCACAAGATCAGGTTACAGAGTTACAAACTTTAGCTGATCTTATGGACTCAGGTATAAAAACACATACATATGACGGCGACACTCCACCGACAGTTAGAACGGCGATTCGTAATGCAGGTCATATTGTCGTAACAAATCCAGATATGTTGCATTCCGCCATTCTACCTCATCATACAAAATGGGTAAAACTATTTGAAAATATTAAATTCATTGTAATCGATGAAGTGCATGCTTACCGTGGTGTTTTCGGAAGCCACGTTGCGAATGTCATCCGCCGTTTAAAACGGATATGCCGTTTTTATGGATCGAATCCGCAGTTTATTTGCGCATCTGCAACGATTGACAATCCACTCGAACATGCAGAGAAGCTGATCGGTGAGAAAGTAACTTTGATCGATAATAATGGTGCCCCTATGGGAGAAAAACATATCGTTTTCTACAATCCTCCAGTTGTTAATAAACAACTTGGTATACGAAGAAGTAGTGTACTAGAAACTCAGAAACTTGCTGGATTGTTGTTGAAACAAGGTGTACAAACGATTGTTTTTGCTAGAAGCAGAGTAAGGGTAGAGTTACTTTTAACTTACTTGCAAGAGTTGATTCGGGATAAGCTTGATACGAAAACAATTCGAGGTTATCGTGGAGGCTACTTGCCTAAACTTAGACGCGAGATTGAAAAAGGACTTAGAAACGGAGAAATTCGTGGAGTTGTTAGTACGAATGCGCTGGAGTTAGGCATCGATATTGGACAACTTCAAGCATGCGTTTTGAATGGTTATCCCGGCACGATTGCAAGTACTTGGCAGCAATCAGGTCGTGCAGGCAGACGACAGGAAAGTTCGGTAACTTTTATGGTTGCGAGCAGCAATCCGCTGGATCAATATATGATTCAGAATCCAGACTTTTTCTTCGAACGCCCGCCCGAGAGAGCACTTATTCATCCTGACAATTTGCTGGTTCTTATCGATCATGTGAAATGTGCTGCTTATGAACTGCCATTCCGACAAGGAGACACATTTGGCTCAGAGTCTTTAGAAGATATGATGGAGTTTTTAGTAGATGAGAAGGTACTTCACAGTGCAGGAGGCAGATGGTTTTGGATGGAACAATCGTTCCCGGCGCATGGCATCTCTTTACGATCAGCAGCACAAGAAAATTTTATAATTATTGATATGACGAACGCTAATCGTGTACTTGGAGAGGTGGATCGTTTTAGTGCGCCAACGCTCATCCATGAAGAAGCTATTTATATTCATGAAGGGGTACAATATCAAGTTGAAAAACTGGACTATCCCGAGAAAAAAGCTTATGTTCGTGAGGTTGATGTTGATTATTATACTGACGCCAATGTAGCAGTTGAGCTAAAAGTACTTCATGTTGATAAAGAGAAACAATCTGGAGAGTTGCTCAGACAATACGGTGAAGTCACTCTTAATGCGAAGGCAACCATTTTCAAAAAAATTCGTCTTCGTACACATGAAAATATCGGATCTGGGCCAATACATTTGCCAGAAGAAGAGCTTCATACGAGCAGTTACTGGTTTTCATTTAGTGAAGAGGCTGCTTCCCGTAAGAGTAAAAATGAGATGCAATTTGCATTACTAGGACTTGCAAATGTACTTGTTCATATTGCACCACTTTATTTGATGTGTGATCCATTTGATATTCGAGTTGTACCTCAAGTTAAAGCGATTCATTCACAGAGGCCAACGATTTATTTTTATGATCGCTATCCTGGAGGTATCGGTTTAAGTGAGCGCTTATTCGAAGTACATGATGAGTTGTTAAAACAAGCTAAATCTATGATTACGACTTGTACATGTCTAAGTGGTTGTCCGGCTTGTGTAGGGCCAATTGAAGAAGTAGGATTACTTGGCAAGCAGCAAGCGCTGGAACTGATCTTAGAAGCGGAGAGAATGTCATGAGTGGATTACGTGATCGGATGAATAGGCTACGAGGTGTGTCAAAGGACGTAGTAACTGACCCGGATGCAATAGCTAATTCACTTGCAGTTAAAGTTGAAGAGGAGAAAATTGAATCGCAGGAAGCAGCGGAAGTTCTACATCCTGCTTGGTCAACTTTCGGAGTAGAGCTACAAACAACGGATGAAGGATCATTTTTAATACGCAAAAGTACATTTCATTTAGGGCATTTCCATGGTACACATCAACTTGGAGAGTTGGTAGAAGCTGCTTCAGGTCTTAAAGCTTTCCACCCTGTAGCAGGTGAAATGAATCCAGAACAAATCCTTTATTTGGATTTGGAAACGACTGGACTCGGAGTAGGAGCGGGAAATGTTCCTTTTATGATTGGGATTGCTTATCAACAGGCAGACACTTTTATTGTCGAGCAAACGATCATTCGGCATCCTGCTGAAGAATATGCGATGTTGAATAATTTGAAAAGAAAGCTTCGCAATTATACTTACCTAGCGACATATAATGGGAAGACATTTGATTGGCCGCTTGTTCAGAATCGAATCATTATGAATGGTATTAGAGGGGAAGCATGGACGCCACTACATCTGGATTTCCTTCATCCGTCACGTTCGTTATGGAGAAATACTCTAGCATCATGTAAGCTCAGTCATATAGAAGAGGAACGTCTCGGCATATCTCGTACGGAAGATGTACCAGGCTCATTAGCACCACAGCTATATTTCCAGTATTTGGCGACAGGTGATCCGGCTCCACTCGAAGGTGTATTCATCCATAACGAAAGTGATCTTCTTTCTTTAGCATGTTTATCGATTCGATTTGGTTTTTTGCTTCAAGAACAAATTTTTAATCGAATACCTTATCCAGAGGAAGCAGAAGAGTTAGTGAGAACAGGACTATGGCTTGAGAAAATGGGACATTACCATTTAGCGGACACATTGTTCGAACGTGCTCTCCAGTCGGAATCCACGCTTCCATCTGCACTTACTTTGCTAGCTACAAGAGATAAGAAGGCTGGAAATTGGGGCCGTGCTGTGTTATTGTGGCAGAAAGCCGTAAAGTATAAAGGACTTAAGGATATTGAAGATGTACAAGAAGCATATATCGAACTTGCAATGTACTACGAACATCGGGTAAAACAGGTTGAAGTTGCATTAGTTTATGCGATTCAAGCATTAGATCGTAGAGAGCAATTATTTAAATATGAGCGAAGAGACAAAAAGTACCGAGCGGAGCTCGATGCCATTCAAAATCGAATTGCTAGATTGCGCCGAAAACTTGAAGCGAAAGTATCAACGATATAGAGGAATGAACTTATGACAATGAATGAACGTGCCATGAAGGGATTGCTAATCGATCTTGATGGCACACTTTATCATGGTACTACAATGATAGATGGTGCAGATCGATTAATACATTATTTACGTAATGAAAGTATTCCTTATCGATTTGTCACAAATAACTCTGCTTCTTCACCTGAGGAAGTAGCTAATCGACTAGAAGCTATGGGAATACCTGCAACAAGTGAGGATGTATGTACTTCTGCACAAGCAACTGCACAATATGTTGCTGGATTACAACCTAAAGCATCCGTGTACGTCATTGGAGAATCAGGACTACATGAAGCTATTCAAGATGCTGGGTTACGAATAACAGACCAATTTCCTGATTTTGTTGTACAAGGGATTGATCGAAATCTTTCTTATGAACGTATCGCTCAAGCTGTTCGTTATATTCGTGAAGGTGCAACTTATATTTTAACTAATCCAGACTTGTTGTTACCCTCTACAAATGGACTTATACCCGGTGCTGGTTCAATTGGCGCAATGCTAAAGGCTGCTAGTGGCAAAGAGCCTGTATTAATAGGGAAACCATCATCTATACTAATGGATTATTCATTGACGCAACTTGGTGTACCAAATCAAGATACTTGGGTAGTTGGAGATAATATAGCTACTGATATTGCTGCTGGAATTGCAGCTGATTGTGGTACCTTGCTCGTGTTAACAGGACTAACTACTGCAGCTAATTATAGTAGTTATTCAGAAGCTGCGCGTTGTAAACCGGATTTGATTTGTGAGAGCTTAGAAGCTTTAATTCAAACCGTTTCCAATCATCGTTAAAACAAATCATTCGAATATTGAGGCGCAGGGA
Source organism: Paenibacillus sp. GSMTC-2017 (assembly GCF_016019935.1). Taxonomy (GTDB): domain Bacteria; phylum Bacillota; class Bacilli; order Paenibacillales; family Paenibacillaceae; genus Pristimantibacillus. The sequence goes on along the minus strand of NZ_JAECMT010000002.1, from coordinate 187,036 downwards.
GGAATTATTTTTGATGCAGGAGTTGCCAGAGTTAGAAATATATCGAGTGATGCTTGCGGAAAGATATGCAGGTGCACAGATTACTGGATTTCAGGTGCATAATCATAAAATAACTGATTTATCCGAAGATCAATTAAATGTAGAAATCATCGATAAGACGGTTTGGTTCGTAGAGCGGCGAGCTCAACATCTTATATTCCATCTAGATAATGGAAGAAGATTAGTGTTACACATTTCCAATCAGGCGTATTTGTATAGCTATTTAAAAGACGAAAATTACGATTCATCAAAAGCATCGGTAACGATGCAATTTGGAAATCGTCATTTGAGCTTCCATGGGCTTCAAAGGGGAGATATTCAACTTCTGACCGTTAAAGGTGTAGAGGAGTATATGAAAAACTTTGGTCCAGACCCACTCAACAAGCGCCTTTCGTTAAATAAATTTATTGAGAAATTTGCAAAGAAGAGAAGTTCGCTTAAGACAGCTTTGATGGATCAAAGTTGTATTGCTGGGATCGGACCCGTTTATGCAGATGAGATTGCTTATGAAGCTGGAATAAGACCTGATTTAAAGTTATCCGAGATGGATGCTGAAAGCTGGGAGAAACTATTTGTAGCAATGGGATCAATATTAAGGGAATCGATTTCACATGGTGGTGCTGGACAAAAACCATTGTTTGCAAATGATATTTTCACTGGTGGCTACTCGGAACGATTCAAAGTGATCGAACGTGAAGGTACGGATTGTATACGTTGTGGTGGAACAATTGAAAAGATTTCTATTGGCGCCCGAAAAGCTTTTATTTGCCCAAATTGTCAAAGTAAACCGCAATAATTGAGAGTAACTCGGATAATATTAGGGAGATGACAAATGATACATGTCTATTTGGACGATTATCGTCATTGTCCGGCTGGCTTCGTATTAGCCAAAAACGCTGAGGAATGTAAGCTGCTAATAAGTAACGAAGACATTGATATACTCTCACTGGACTTTGATCTTGGATGGGGGCAGCCAACAGGTTTTGAAGTCGTTCGTCATTTGGTTGATATCGGAAAATATCCGAAACAAATTTATTTACATACTTCAAGTACATCTGGCAAATTACAAATGTATCATCATCTTTCGCGAAATGTACCAGATGATGTAAAATTGCATGGTGGGCCAATGCCTCAAAGTATAGTAGATGAAATTGCTAATAAGTAATTAATTAGGATACAAAAAGGATTATTCTACTTCATAATGAAAGAGGCATAACTTATCGTGAGTCAATGGATCGGAACAGCAAATCAGAGTTATGCACCATATGCAATTGAGGAGTTGCGTAGACTTTTGCCTGGAGCAAGTTTTGTTCAGCTAGCAGCAGGTGAAGTATTCCTTATGAGTTGTGAGCAGGAAAGAGCCGAGACGCTTGAAGCTATTCATAGCAAAGAGCCGATATTTCTACGGCACATCCAACCTGTTGACAGAGTAATCGAAATTAGCGGAAGTGCAATTGATCTCGAAGGATTGTCGGAGATGATACGTCACGCAAGGCTAACTTTTGTGGACAAGCGTACAGCCGTTCATATTCGTAGAAGCTCAAAAACAACTTTCCATTATTCCGCATCGGATACTAAGGCACTACTGGATGCAGTTCTTGAGGAACTTGATGCAGAACCAGTTGTACAACAACCAGAAATCATTATTTCGATTTATGCTGCGGAGACACAATTGTATGTCGGTTTTGCAAGCCCTGGGGATATGTTGTCAGATTGGCCTGGTGGGGCGGTTCGTTTCCAGCGTGAAGATGGACAAGTCTCTAGAGCTAAGTTCAAGCTTTTGGAAGCTGAACGGGCATTTGGATTGAACTATGCAGACTTTAAGCAAGCATTAGACGTTGGAGCTGCACCTGGTGGTTGGACTTCACTGCTTCTTGATCGTGGGCTTCGAGTAACGGCTATCGATCCTGCTGACATGCATCCTTCACTTTTGCATCATCATGCACTAACACATCATAAGAGAAATGCTGCCGATGTGAAATTGGTTGCTAATACTTATGATCTACTCGTTTGCGATATGAGTTGGAGTCCTATGCTAATGAGTAGACTTATATTGGACTTGCAAGGAGCGCTAAAACCATATGCAACAGCAATCATTACGATCAAGCTTATGCACCGCAAGCCTTTGCAAACGATTCGAGAAGTACAAGAGCGTCTAGGGACTGCTTTTACAATACTCAAAGCAAAGCAGTTATTTCATAACCGCGAGGAAATCACATTGTTTTTACAAAAGAAACAATAGTCTAGGTTATGAGAGAATGGGTTTTTAGTCGTCTTTATAATAATTGAACGAAGTCAAAGGCATATGCTACAATAGCCTTTAGATAACCATATTTCGTAGGGAAAGCATCCCGATTTACGTCTGTTAAACACAGGCGTTGTCGGGGTGCTTTTTTTTTCGATTGGAGGAATATAGAAGTGGATGGAATCGGTGTAAAGTTGCCATATTTAGAGAAGGGTAAACTCGTCGGAGGACGATATCGTATATTACGTATTTTAGGTCAAGGCGGTATGGGTATTGTTTATGCTGTGGAGGATTTGAGATTAGATGGTATGCTCCGAGCAATGAAAGTAACCGTAACGAAAGAAGGTAAAGGAGTTTTTTCTGAGGAAGCAAATACGTTGATGAGATTAAGGAACCCGTATTTACCATTAATTACAGATTATTTTCCTCCTGATTCTGAAACTGGCATAGAGATGTTAGTGATGGATTATATCGAAGGAGATACGATTGCAGCAATGATGTCTCGAACTTTTGGTGGATTTACGTTTCCAGAATTGATTCATATTGGTTTAGGGCTATGCTCAGCATTAAATTATTTGCATTCACTGCCATCGGCCATTATTCATAGAGATTTAAAGCCTTCGAACGTAATGATTGACCGCAAAGGTCACGTTAAGCTTATCGATTTTGGAATATCTCGTCGTTATAAAGAAGGACAACTTAACGATACTATGAAGTTAGGAACAAAAGGATTTGCGGCACCAGAACAACAGCAAGGCAAACAAAGTGATGTTAGAACGGACATTTATGGACTAGGAGCATTGCTCTATTACATAGCATCAAATGGCACTGTCGTTCCACAACATCAGACTTTGATAGGGAAATCACCCGCTATAAATCAATTGCCGCACCAAATTCCTGCTTCGTTTCGTGCTGTTCTTGATCGAATGGTACAGCAACTGCCAGAGCATCGTTATCAAAGTATGAGGGAAGTCGAACTAGAACTACGAGCGTTTTCTACACAAGCTCCTCTAACGGAGGAACCTAGAAGCTGGAATACGTACACGAGCCAAACTAAATCGCCGCTTGTAAGTGTAATATCGTTATCTCCTGGCGCAGGTGCAACGATGTTGTCCATTACTTTAGCGTTAATGCTTGGACGCAAAGGGTTTAGCGTTACTGCAGCGGAATATTATAATGTTCCACCTGAATGGCTAGAGATTTTGCCTTCAAAATCGAAACGTGAGGCATCCGAGGAAGAAGGGATTACAAGTTTTACAGAACGATTTATTCGACGTAAAGAAGCAAGAAATTGTATTAATTGGTTAACAATTAATTCACATAGCTTGTCAGATAGACAACAAGATAAACAGTTATTTGAGCAAAAGTTACAGCAACATGGAAGCGCTATTAATATTATCGATTTTTCCAGTCAATGGATGGATACAAATGCAATGCAATGGCTGAAAGAATCAAAACATGTTGTCGTAATCGCCGATCCATTTATTTCTAGGTGGCAAGTAAGCCAGCTTCAGCAATTAAAAAAATTACAAGAAGAGCTGAGAATTAGTGGAGGAGAACTTCACTGGATCGCTAATAAAGATGTACGATTCAGTGGTCGAAGAGAGTGGCTATCGCTTTTCCCAGATAGACCAATTGCGGCCGTACCTCTACTTCCTCAAGATGCAATGCTTAATGCATTATGGAGTAGCAAGTGGGTAACTGATAATACCGTTTTGGATTATCGATTAAGTCGAGCATTGCTGCCCGTTTTCGAATTGATTACACATAATATCTGTTCAAACCAATAAGAAAAAATTCGCTACTATGAGAAAAATGAGTGTTTAAAATAGCCCACTTCACTCTTTTCGAGAGACGGCTTGCTTGCATTTCGACCCTACCTTCATTATGATGAATGTATTATTGGGCTAAGAAGGAAGGTGACCGAAGTCATGAACGAACGAGTTCTTGTCGTAGAGGATGAAGCGGGAATCGCCCGCATTTTGCAGCTCGAATTAGAGCATGAAGGCTATGTTGTAGGAATAGCTACAGATGGTCGCAAAGGCTATGAGATGGCATCAACAGGAGAATGGCAGTTAGTATTACTAGATGTCATGCTTCCAGAGATGAGTGGTATTGAGGTACTTCGATTAATTAGACAAGCAGGGAATCCAGTTCCTATTATACTGTTGACGGCGAGAGACACCGTTCCTGATAAAGTAAGCGGCTTTGAGCATGGTGCTAATGATTATATTACGAAGCCATTTGCAATGGAGGAATTACTCGCAAGAGTACGGAATATACTACGCATTTTCCAACAGTATCCTAAAGAGTCTGAAGGGTCTGATATGATTAAGCTCGGTGACCTGACGATTGAGCTTCGCTCACGTAAAGTGTACCGAAAAGATGTATTGATAGAGCTGACTCCTCGTGAATTTGAGTTGTTAGTTTATTTAGTTGAAAGTCGTAATGAAGAGAAGTCACGTGAAGATATATTGTCGGAAGTATGGGGTTACGACTTTATCGGCGAAACAAATTTAGTCGATGTGTATATTCGATATCTTCGCCAGAAGCTGGACAAAGGCTATCGCCATAAATTGATTCATACGGTTCGCGGCGTAGGCTACATGATAAAGGAGCCAGATGCATGACGCTGCGTAAACGATTTACGCTTTTCACTATTTTTTGGCTTATATTAATATTGATCTTTTTTAATATATTTGTTTATTTCTATGTCATCAAAATTACGACTGAGACTGAAGAAGAGGTTATTACGACCAAAGTCAATCTCATGCTCGAAAATCCGCGAATACAAAGTGGTAGAGGACTTAATGATCCTGAATTGTTGACGGAATATTCGAATGTAAATGAAATGATACGTATCATTGGGCCTAATAATCGTGTTTGGATTATAACAGGATCTAATCCTGTGCTGCTTGAAATACCAGCACAATTTGAACCTTATCACCAAACCGATATGATTACAAAAGGTGGCGAGCGCATCTTATTTATGCGCGTGCCACTTTATGAAGATGGCAAAGTGGTTGCAATGCTTGAGATTCATCGGATTTTGGATGAACTTGACAATTATTTGCAGGTGCTTGTTGCTGCCCTTAGTGTAACTAGCGGCGGTGCGATCTTATTTGCGATTTTCGGAACCTATTGGTTCACTTCGAGGTTAACGGCTCCAATTCAACAGATGGTTAATACGATGAGAGAAATCGATCGGAGTGGTAAACTGCGCCAGATCGAAATGACTAATCGTGAAGAGTCGGCAGAATTGCAACAACTCCTGCGCGCTTTTAACCAGATGATTGAGAGACTAGATCGAACATTTGCCAAGCAAAAGCAATTCGTCGCAGACGCATCACATGAATTAAAAACACCGTTAACGGTAATAAGCAGTTATGCAGGGATGCTAAAACGTTGGGGTAGAGACGATGAAAGTGTGCGGGACGAAGCGATAGAAGCAATTGCTAAGGAATCAATTCGACTACAGAACTTAACCAAATCGATGCTTATGCTAGCAGAGGCCGAGCAAGAAGATTGGTTGAAACTGGAGATGTTTGATGTTGTACAAGTTGTTGATGAACTAGCTATGATGTTGCAGACAACTTTCCAACGCCCAATTCGTGTAAAAGCTCTTACCAAAGTTGTTCGAATGATGGGTGACAAAGACAAAGTTCGTCAGTTGCTAGTCATTTTACTTGATAATGCGATCAAATATTCTAAAGAACCAATTGATATATCAATTACACTGATGAAGAACATTGTTAAAATAGAAGTTAAAGATAAAGGTATGGGTATCCCAGAAAAAGAGATTCCACATCTGTTCGAACGTTTCTATCGTGTAGATGGAGCCAGAAGCCGTTCGACTGGTGGAGTTGGTCTTGGTCTTTCTATCGCCAAACGAATCGTTGATTTGCATGAAGGTAAAATTGATGTATTTAGTCTTCCTGATCTTGGAACAACGATTACATTACAATTCAAGCAACGCAAATAAAGATCAATACGATGGAATGTTTATTTTGACATGGGGGAATGTCTTCTTATGAAATTTCGTGCAGCTGCGGTTCAGTACAAACTGGCCGATATTGAGTCCTTTCAACAATTTGAAGCACAAGTAACTCATTATGTTCGTAACGCTTCAGAGTACGGTGTTCAATTCGTATTGTTTCCAGAGTTCTTAACCACTCAGCTGCTTTCTATTGGCGATGAGAACGGCGAAGCACTTACAATTGATAAATTACCGAGTTTTACAGAGGCATATATAGAACTATTCATCACACTAGCGAAAGCATATAACATGTATATCGTGGGTGGTACACATGTTGTAGAAATGGAAGATGGGAAAAGAAGAAATGCGGCTCATTTGTTCCACCCAAACGGACATGTTGACGTTCAGCATAAAATTCATCTTACCCCAACTGAAGTTACAGAGTGGAATATGTCTGCAGGAAATGGTGTCGAAGTATTCGATACTGAATATGGGAAAGTCGCTATGCTTACTTGTTATGATATTGAGTTTCCAGAAATCGTACGAATAGCAAGGGCGAAGGGGGCAGATGTTATTTTCTGCCCATCCTGTACGGATGATAGGCACGGCTTCTATCGTGTTCGTTATTGTTGTCATGCAAGAACGATTGAAAATCAAATATACGTAGTCGTTACCGGTACTGTTGGAGCACTACGTAAAGTAGATTTCATGAGAGCGAACTTTGGACAGGCAGCGATCCTTGCACCAAACGATATCCCATTTCCCCCAGCTGGAATCATTGCAGAAGGCGTCATTAATGACGATATGCTTGTTGTAGGAGACTTGGATATTAGCTTATTAGAAGAAGTAAGGCGGAATGGTTCAGTAATGACTTGGCGAGATCGCCGTACTGATCTATATCCGAGCTGGGTGGAAAGTGAATAAACAACTATATTTGTTAAAAGATGGTGTGCCAGTTCATACCACTATTCGCAATTATTCGATTCATGATATAGACGCATTAATTGAGGTACAGAGGGTTAGTTTTCCACCACCCTATCCAGTAGAATTGCATTGGAATAGGGAACAACTTAACGAGCATATTACAAGATTTCCTGATGGTGCGCTTTGTGCTGTGGTTGATGGTACCGTCGTCGGCTCTATGACTGGATTAATAGTGAAGATGGAAGATTATGTTTATTCGCATCAATGGAGTGCTATTTCGGATGAAGGATATATTCGCAATCATAATATAAATGGAGACACCCTTTATGTTGTGGATCTCTGTGTCGCTCCCAACTATCGTAAAACTGGAGTAGGCAAATGGCTCATGCAATCGATGTATGAGACAGTTGTTCATTTAAGATTGCAACGTCTTTTAGGTGGAGGTCGAATGCCTGGCTACAGTGCGAAAGCAGTTGAGGCAACTCCTGAGAAGTATTTGGAGAAAGTAATGGCGGGGGAATGGAATGATCCGGTAATTTCGTTCATGCTACGCTGTGGACGTGTACCTGTTGCTATCGTACCTGATTACCTTGATGACGAACAATCGCTAAATTATGCAGTCGCAATGGAATGGCGAAATCCTTTTGTTTAAACTTTAATGGAGTGGAGTGTTGCACATCATGTTAACGTACCATCGAATAACTTCGATTGAAGATACATACTTTAAACCTTTACATGAACTGCTTGGGACTATTTTTCCACCGGAAGAAGTATTGGCTTACGAGTTGTGGAGAGAGCCGCTTCTAGATGCTAGTATTCATGTTTATGTTGCAATACTTGGAGATGAAGTAGTTGGTTCTACCGAATATCGTTATTACCCTGAGCTAAAAGTAGCGATGACTGATTTTACGATAATTGGTAAACCGTCATTAGGAGTAGGTCGATTCCTAATGAGAAATCGTGAGAAGGATTTGCAACGGTTAGCAATTGAGTCAGGTACAACTCCAATTGGTATGTTCGCCGAGATCTATGATCCATATCGTACTGCAGAGCATGAGTTTGGAGGAGTATCTCCTATGAACCCTTTTGTTAGAAGAGAAGTATTGTCTCATATTGGTTACAAAAAAGTAGATTTACAGTATGTTCATCCATCATGGGATCATGAAGGACAAGCCGTGTCAGAGCTAGATCTAGGTTTCTTACCACAAGACGAGGAACTTACACACATCGATGCAGCTTTAATCGTCACTTTTCTAGAAGGGTATTATTCTGCCCTGCCAAACAAGCCAGTAGAGTGGTTAGCAATGATTGAAAGATTGAAAACAAAGGATCAAATCGAGCTTCTGCCATTATAAACGAGTAGGACTGTCACATTTGTAGAGATATCTACATGTGGGACAGTTCTTTTTTTAAAAATAATTCAAAAATGTGACCGATGATATTATTGTTAAAAATGGAGATGCTAAGGGAAAAAAGGAGGGGCTGCAATGGTCTTCTGGATTTCCTTGATCTTTATTTTGTTATTTGTTGCATGGGGAGCTCTAATGCCTGGGCGAATGTCAGATTTATCGACAATCGTCTATGACTATACGATTGAAAAATTCGGATGGTTTTATTTAATGGCGATGTTTTTCTTTCTGATCTTTGCATTTATATTGGCCTTTGGTAAGTATGGCGGGATAAAGCTTGGGACAGATGATGATGAGCCGGAATATTCATTAACTGCGTGGTTTTCTATGTTATTTAGTACAGGAATGGGAATTGGGTTAGTATTTTGGGGAGTTGCAGAGCCGCTTTCCCATTATCTTACTCCACCTGAAGGGATACCTGGCGGCACACCAGAAGCTGCGCGAGTAGCGATGCGCTATTCCTTTTTTCATTGGGGATTGCATCCTTGGGCGATTTATACGATTGTAGGTCTTGCACTTGCCTATCATCAATTTCGTAAAGGGCGTAAGGGACTCATCAGCTCGACCTTTTACCCATTGATTGGTGAAAAAGGAGTAAACGGCCCTTTAGGTAAAGGAATTGATATCCTTGCTATTATTGCGACTGCTTTTGGGGTTGCTACATCGCTTGGATTAGGTGCTTTGCAAATTAATGGCGGCTTGAATGCGATATTTGGACTTGATAATTCAGCATTTAATCAAATGTGGATTATTGCCTGCGTAACTGTTTTATTTATGGTTTCAACGCTATCTGGACTGGATCGAGGAATTAAAATATTAAGTACTACTAATTTATTTATGGCGTTTCTGCTCATGATTTTTGTATTCCTAGTCGGTCCAACTGCTTTTTTGATGGATACGTTAACAAATACGATCGGTTCGTATGTTCAGAACATTGTACAGATGAGTTTACGTCTGATGCCTTTTTCGGAAAGTAACTGGATTGGCAACTGGACATTATTTTATTGGGCATGGTGGATTGCATGGGCGCCGTTTGTAGGTACATTTATTGCAAGAGTATCTAGAGGTCGGACGATTAAAGAATATGTCTCAGGTGTTCTGATCGTTCCTAGTTTGCTCGGATTTGTATGGTTTTCGGTATTTGGCGGAACGGGACTTCATATGGAGTTAATGAAGCATATTCCAGTTGCTGAGCTTGCTCAAAAGGATGTGACTTCTGCATTGTTTGTGACGTTAGGCCACTTACCCTTTGGTATGATTGCTTCAGGACTTGCAACGCTTCTTATCATTATCTTTTTTGTCACCTCAGCAGACTCGGCTACTTTTGTGTTAGGCATGTTGTCACAGAACGGAAATCCGAATCCAAGTGCTTCAATAAAGCTAACGTGGGGCGTACTTCAATCTACGATTGCAGTCGTATTACTTCTTAGCGGTGGATTAAAGGGACTTCAGACTGCATCCATTATTACATCTTTGCCATTTGCTTTAATTATTGTTGGGATGTGTTTCGCTCTTCTTCGTTGTTTGAAGGAAGAGGATAAATTACATCGAGTTCGTGAACGTAAACGGAGAAGGAAACTTGATGAGCTCATTGATCAGCATGATGTGTAATTAATTAATAATTGTGACTTGACTTGGACAAATTGGATTTAGTAATATAAAAGTAGTTTTTGAATGGCGAAAGGGGAAATTTTAATGTTTGCAGGTGTTCTTAACTCATAAATTGGATAAAGTCAGACCATTGATATGGCACTGGACATACGCTCATTATGAGTTGTGTGTTTTCAGAGGCTTAATTTCGTGATCTGATGCCAAGAGTTGAGAACATGTGGATTTCCGCCTGACGCCTACGGGATGATGGCCTGATCACCGTGCTCTAGCAGCGCGGTTTTTTTATGCTTATTTTTTGTGAGCAATTATGCTTATAACATTTAAGTCGTTCAGGTATATCATCGTTTAAGGACAGGAATGGAGCGCGCCCGCGTTCTGTTCCTGTCTATTTTTTTGCCCAAAAAAAGGAGGAATTAGCAATGAACGAAGCAACACTGGTCAAATTAGAATTTTCAAAAGTAAAAGAGATCGTTGTAAGTATGGCTGTATCACCTGCTGGAAAGAAGCTTGCAGAAGGAATGAAACCAAGCTCTGATTATGGGAGGGTACTTGCTTGGCAGCAAGAAACATTCGAAGGAGCTGAGTTACTCGCAAGCGGAGCAAGTATTCCATTGTCAGCAATGGATGGGATTGAACCATTTTTATCACTTTTAGGGAAGGGTCGAATCTATACAGAACAAGAGCTCGAACAACTTGTCGTTTGGTTAACTTCGGTTGCGCAAATGAAAAGATATATGAATAGTAAGCGCCATATTGCTCCGACGATATCAGGTTACGCAGATTCCATGCATGATTGCCCTCTACTTCGAGAAGAGCTAGAACGATGTCTTCGCTATGGCATTTTACGGGATGAAGCAAGTGCTGATCTAGCCTATATTCGTAGACAAATCTATTCTGCAGAAGATAAGATCCATCGCAGAATGGAACAAGCAATGGGTAAATATCGAAGTTTCTTACAAGAAAACGTTATAAGTAAACGAAGCGAAAGATTTGTTCTTTCAGTTAAACGCGAGCTTCGTAAACATGTTCCGGGATCTGTACTTGATGAATCATCAAGCGGGCAGACTGTGTTCATTGAACCTACTGAAGTAACTGAACTTCAAAGAGAGTTACAGCAGTGGAAAACATCAGAAGATCGTGAGAGAACGGTTATCTTATCCAAATTGTCACAGTTGGCTGATGACTACAGTTCAGAGTTAAAAACGAATGTGCAAGCGATGGCCTCGTTAGACTATTTAATGGCTAGAGCTAAGTTCGCTAGAAGCTGCGGAGGCAAACGGATCGAGATTTGTGATGAGCCTATCATTAAGTTAGTTGGCGCGAAACATCCCTTTTTACCTCAAGCTAGTATTCCACTTGATGTTGAACTAGGGATAGGCTGGAAACAGTTAATGATTACCGGACCTAATACGGGCGGTAAAACGGTAACACTCAAGACGATCGGATTGTTCACGATTATGAATCAATCAGGTCTGCTCATACCAGCTGAACAGGGTAGTAAGCTAGGACTATTTAAGCACATTGTCGCAGATGTTGGTGACGGTCAAAGCTTGGAACAAAACTTAAGTACGTTTTCCTCCCACATTACCGTGTTAGGTGAAATGTTGAAACATGCTGGCCCAAGATCATTACTATTGTTAGATGAACTTGCAGCTGGTACTGATCCGACGGAAGGGATAGCATTATCGATAGCAGTATTAGAACAGTTTCTGGAACGGGATGCATTAGTGGTAGCAACTACACATTTTAATGAAATAAAAACGTTTGCGGCCAAAACGAAAGGTTGTCAGAACGGAAGAATGGCTTTTGACCCAGAAACGTTACAACCTCTTTACCGTCTAGAGATCGGAGAAGCTGGAGATAGCCAAGCATTTGCGATAGCGAGGAGGTATGGTTTGCCCGAAACAGTTGTGATCCGAGCAGAGAAGTTACTATTAGGTAGAAACAATGCTGCACGTATTGAAATACCAGAAGCAACTAGATATGAAAGTGAATCAGTAATAGTGAGCGAGAGTACCAAAAGGAACAAACATAACGTTGATAAAAACAAACTGAAATTAGATGTGAGTAACGAATTTAATGCTAAGGATTCTGCAAATGGAGGCCGATCTCAAAGTGACAATAATGCGCCGATAAAAAAGAAGTTCGAAAAAGGCGATGTTGTGTGGATTTACCCGCTAAAAAGAGCTGGTGTTGTATACCAGCCCGCAGATGTTAAAGGTGTCGTTATCGTTCAAGTGAAAGAAGAGAAACTAAGCTTCAATCATAAGAGGTTAAAAATATATATTCCTAAAGAAAAGCTGTACCCTGATGAAACATATGATCTGGATATCGTATTCGAGTCGAAAGAAAATAGAAAGATTCGTCATTCGATGAGCCGAAAGCATGTGGAAGGTCTGGAAATAACGATATCGCAAGATCAGCAGCGTTAGTCACTGCTTTGGATAACAAGCAGATGGCCTTGCTTAAGTTCAATAGTTCCTTGTTCTTCTAAAAGAACGTTGCTTATGCCAATTGATTCACCAATCTTGATCGTAGCATTACGCAACGGGTATTGAAATCCTGTAAGCGTGATTCCTGATACTTCTAATGAAAGCGGAAGGAGCGATACTTGCTTGTATTGGCTAGGTGTAATTGTTGTAGTGTCATTGATGAGGCGAATACAATTGTTGCTGTCGATGACCATAGCTTCAATGCCGCTCTCAAGTGCGAGATTGAGTAAATGGATGTTACTAAGTGAATGGTCAAAGCGACTGCCTAATGCTCCAAGAAGTAAAATGCAAGCAGGTTTCATATCTAATGCTAGTCTAAAGGCCATTTCAGTATCTGTATAATTTTTGTCTATGGGATCACATTCGATTGTACGGTGGCTTCGATCTCTAATTTGCTCCATTTCTTCTGGAGAGACAGAATCAAAGTCACCAATTGCGATTTCTGGCCAATATCCTTGTTCGATTAGGAAGCGGGCACCGCTGTCAGCACCTATTAAAATATCTTCTTCATTAATATGATTAAGTGCCCATGGGCCAAGACTGCCTCCGGTGCAAATAACGATCCGTTGTTTCATACTTATGTGGTCATCCTTTCAAGCCTTCGATATTGTGCAAAAATGTACATGAGTTTCAGTATATCGTTTAAATGATCATCCGACAATTAGTCGAAATTAGTCGTTGCCAAGTAGTTAGAGCGGCGCTAAAATGGTAAGGGATGGTACGACCACTTCATTTTGTATATAGATCGGGAAGCGGGGACATAAGCTGTGGGTATGGATATTTTCAACATATTCAGCATCATCGGAACGATAGCCTTCGCAGTAAGCGGCGCGGTTGTGGCGATGGAAGAAGAATATGACATCTTAGGCGTGTACGTTCTTGGACTTGTGACCGCATTCGGTGGGGGAGTCGTTCGAAATTTGCTTATTGGCTTACCTGTAACTTCGATCTGGAATCAAGGTTATTTATTAAAAATTGCACTCATCGCTATGACAATTGCCTTTTTATTGCCTGTCAGATGGATATTGCGTTGGCGTCGCAGTGAAGCTTTTTTTGACGCAATAGGATTATCTGCATTCGCAATTCAGGGCGCACTCTATGCAACGAAGATGGGACATCCTATAAGTGCCGTTCTAGTAGCAGCGATGATGACTGGAATAGGCGGAGGTATTATCCGTGATGTACTGGCTGGACGTAAACCGCTTGTGTTGAAGGATGAAATTTACGCAGTATGGGCAATGCTAGCAGGACTAGCTATTGGTCTCGGCTGGTTTGTTACAACTACTGAGTTGCTTATTCTGTTTGTTATTATAATTACGTTCCGTATGTTATCGGTTTATTTCAAGTGGAAGTTGCCGCGTCGCTCACTGAAAGGAGCATTTATTACTGATCCTGTTTTACCTGGAACAACCCGAAACCAATTTGAGAAAAGAGATGTTTGATCGATGAAGTCAGCAGCACGAATTTTGTTTGTATGTCTAGGTAACATTTGCCGATCACCAATGGCCGAAGCTGTTATGCGTCATTTGGTCAAAGAAGAAGGTTTGTCAGATCGAATCGAAATTGATTCTGCCGGGACAGGTGATTGGCATCTTGGACATCCGCCTCATGAAGGAACGAGAAAAATACTCGATGAACATCAAATTTCATATGAAGGAATGAAATCGCGCTTGGTTGATAAGGCAGATTTCAGCTCATTTCATTACCTCATTTGTATGGATACAAAAAATTTAAAAGATGTTAACGAGCTAATAACAAATGCTGTCCCGAAGATTGGAGCAGCGAATGGTAGCAGTGCTAAAGTATTAACCTTCATGGAGTTGTTGCCAGACCGTGGGATAGCGGATGTGCCGGACCCATACTATGAAGGGAATTTCCCGTTTGTATATGAACTAGTAGATGAAGGATGCAGAGCGCTCCTCAAACAAATAAAGGCCGACTTGGCGCTGGAATAAATCCAACGTCTAGTCAGCCTTTTCTTCTGTCATTATATGAACGTTATTCTACTTCAATAAAGAAGCGCAAAGCTTGAGGTACTTCTTGTTGCCAGAATCCCCATTGATGCTTGCCATCTTTTTCTTCATAAAAGATGTTGGCATCCTTTTGCTCCAGAAGTGCCTTAGCATTACGATTGATTGCGACAAAATCATATACTCCCGTATCGGTTTCGAAAGCAGTTTCTTGTAACCCGACAATCATATAAATAGTTAGCCAACTGAGGTCATAGCAGTTGCCAATAATGCTTTGTGACATGCCGTAGTATGCACCAGACAAAGACATAACTCGAGTGAACAATTGAGGGTATTGCAGTGCAATGTGAAGGGACACTGAACCGCCAAGTGAGTCGCCTGCTAATAATCGATGCTCAGGTTCACGTCGAACGGGGAAACGTTCCTCGATAAACGGCAACAGTTCCTCAGCAAAGAAACGAACATAAGCGGCGTGACGATCTCCATCAGGAGCATACTCGGCTGTACGAACCTTTTTGTCCACATCGACGCCTACTATAATGAAAGGTTCTAATCCTTCGTCTAAAATAAGTTTAGTTGCTGTTGTAGCGATTCGGCCAAAGTTGAAAAAATCTTCGCCATCTTGGCAAAATACAACAGGGTAACTAAGCAAGTCGTTATAACCAGGAGGAAGGAATACGCGTAAATTGCGTTCACCTTCTGGCAGCCATTTGCTGGTTACTGTTTCTTTCAAAATAGTTCGTTTTAAATAACGATCATCGGACATTGTAAATTCTCCTTCTGTATTATTGAATGGAATACGGCTACAGTGGGTAAACAATAGTAAGGTGAAGAAGGGACAAGCTTGTATTATTTTGCTGTTGTATTATGCTGTTATACTGTTTTTTTAACTCTGTAGCATATACAATTTTGTGACAGAATGACTAGAAAGGGCGAATAATCAACGTTTTTTTTGTTTTTTGCTTTGACCAATATCGTTAAACAGGGTTATAATAATTCTATAACAGAGATACACGATTTTCAAATATTTCGATTGAGGTGAGCGTTCAAAATGAGCAAACTGCCATACGAAGTTCAAACAGAACCGGTCACACCGCTAACTGTGTTGTCACTCGATGGAGACGTAACCAACCCAGAATTTATGCCGGACCTATCTGATGACCAACTTAAAGAGATTATGTACCGCATGGTTTTCACTCGTACATGGGACGAGCGTGCAGTAAACTTGGGTCGTCAAGGCCGTCTAGGATTCTATGCACCAGTATCAGGACAAGAAGCTTCCATGATCGGAAGCGAATATGCACTTAATAAAGATGACTTCATTTGCCCAGGCTATCGTGATATGCCGCAACTTGTGTGGCATGGACTTCCACTTTACCAGGCGTTCCTATATTCTCGCGGACATCAACAAGGTGGTAACATTCCTGAGGATGTTCATGTACTTATGCCACAAATCATTATTGGTGCTCAAATCTTGCATGCTACTGGCGTTGCTATGGCATTCAAGAAAAAAGGTGAGAAGCGCGTAGCAATCACTTACACTGGTGACGGTGGTTCATCAGAAGGCGACTTCTATGAAGGTCTAAACTTTGCTGGAGCATTTAAGCTTCCGGCGATTTATGTTGTACAAAACAATGGTTATGCAATTACTACTCCATACGCAAAACAAACAGCTGCATTGTCAGTTGCACACAAAGCAATTGCTGCCGGCATCAAAGGCGTTCAAGTTGATGGTATGGATGTTCTTGCAGTTATTAAAGCTGTTCGTGATGCTGCAGAGCATGCACGTAATGGCGGCGGAGCAACATTGATCGAAATGATTACGTATCGTTACCGTCCTCACTCAATGGCAGACGATACGTCCAAATACCGTACTAAAGAAGAAGAAACAGATTGGGCTCCAAGAGATCCACTTATCCGTTTTGGCAAGTTCTTGGAAAGCAAAGGACTATGGTCTGATGAAGAAACAGCTCGCGTAAAAGAAGAGGCGAAGGCAACTGTAAACGAACAGATCAAAAAAGCTGAAGCAGTTGAGAAAATGACTGTTGCAGGTTTGATCGATTCGATGTTTGAAACTACACCACAGCATCTTGAAGAGCAAAAAGCTGATTTCCAATAATAAGCCCTAAGCAAAGGAGGATCTATTAACATGGCTCAAATGAATATGAAAGAAGCGATCCGTGATGCGATGCGCGTTGAACTTAAACGCGATCCAAACGTATTAGTATTCGGTGAAGATGTCGGTAAGGTCGGCGGCGTATTCCGTGCAACTGAAGGACTACAAGGTGAATTTGGCGAAGAGCGCGTATTCGATACACCGCTTGCTGAATCTGCTATTGGCGGTTTGGCAGTTGGTATGGGTATCCAAGGATTCCGTCCAGTTGCTGAAATTCAATTCGTCGGTTTTATATATGAAGCAATGGATCAAATGTTTATCCAAGCAGCACGTATGCGTTACCGTTCTGGCGGTCGTTACAACTCACCAATCGTATTCCGTACGCCTTTCGGCGGCGGTGTAAAAGCGGCTGAATTGCACACTGACTCACTAGAAGGTTTGGCAGTTCAAACACCTGGTATTAAAGTTGTAATTCCTTCAAACCCTTACGATGCAAAAGGTCTATTGATCGCAGCAATTCGTGACAATGACCCTGTATTCTTTATGGAGCATCTTAACCTGTACCATGCGTTCAGAGCTGAAGTTCCAGAAGGCGACTACACAGTTGAAATCGGTAAAGCTAACGTTGTTCGCGAAGGTAGCGACGTTACAATTATCGCTTACGGCATGATGGTTCATACAGCTGTTAAAGCTGCTGATGAGCTTGAAAAAGAAGGCATTAAAGCTGAAGTAATCGATCTTCGTTCACTTGTACCTTTGGATATTGATACACTTGTAGCTTCTATCCAAAAAACAAACCGTGCGATTGTCGTTCAAGAAGCGCAAAAAACATCTGGAGTAGCTGCGGAAGTTATTGCACAAATTAACGAAAAAGCTATTCTTCACCTAGAAGCACCAGTTCTTCGTGTTGCTGGCCCAGATACTGTATATCCGTTTGCACAAGTGGAAGATGCTTGGTTGCCATCTACAGCTCGCGTTGTTGCAGCTGCACATAAAGTAATTAACTTTTAATTCATGAAGAGTGGCGACACTCTTCATCTCACATAAGATTAGAATTTCAAAGGAGGTTACCATCGGTGGCTAAATTCGAATATCGATTCCCGGAACTCGGCGAAGGCTTGCATGAAGGCGAAATTATTAAAGTACTCATTAAGCCGGGTGCTACAGTGACTGACGATGATATTATTTTGGAAGTACAGAACGATAAAGCTATTGTGGAAGTGCCTTGCCCAGTTAACGGCAAAGTACTAGAAGTGTTTGTAAAGGACGGTCAAGTGTGTCATGTTGGCGACGTAGTTGCTATTATTGACGCAGAAGGTGACGTTCCAGAGCAAGCTGCTCCTGCAGTAGAAGCACCTAAAAAAGAAGAAGCTGCTCCAGCGGCTGCAAGCACACCTGCTCCGGCAGCGGCTCCTGCACCTCAAGCTGAAGTAAAAGCTACTAACTCATTAGTTCTTGCAACGCCAAGCGTTCGCAAATTTGCTCGTGAAAAGGGCGTAGACCTTACACAAGTAAGCGGCACTGGTAAAAACGGACGTATTACTCGTGATGACGTAACTGGATTCGGCGGCGCGCCAGCACAAGGGGCAGTTGAAGCTCCAGCTGCAGAACAAGCACAAAGTAATGCAGAAGCAGCACCAAAAGCTGCTGCACCAGTAGCAGCAGGCACAGCTTATCGTCCTGAAGAGCGCGTACCATTCAAAGGTATCCGTAAAGCAATCGCTAACGCGATGGTTAAATCGGTATACACGGCTCCTCATGTAACGATCATGGATGAAGTAGACGTAACAGAGCTTGTTGCTTTGCGTGCGAAATACAAGCCATATGCTGAGAAAAAAGGCTCCAAGCTTACTTACTTGCCGTTCATCGTAAAAGCATTGGTGGCAGCATGCCGTCAGTTCCCTATTATGAATGCAACGCTTGATGAGCAAAATCAAGAAATCGTATTGCGTAAATATTACAACATCGGTATCGCTACAGATACAGACAACGGCTTGATCGTTCCTGTTATCGAAGATGCTGATCGTAAAAACCTCTTTATGGTTGCAGACTCTATCCGTGACCTAGCTGTACGTGGCCGCGATGGCAAGCTTTCAGCTAATGAACTAAGAGGAAGCACAATTTCCATTTCCAACATCGGATCTGCTGGCGGTATGTTCTTTACTCCAGTAATCAACTTCCCTGAAGTTGCGATATTGGGTACTGGCCGTATTACTGAAAAAGCAATCGTACGTGACGGAGAGATTGTAGCTGCTCCAGTTATGGCGCTTTCCCTTAGCTTCGACCACCGTTTAATCGACGGCGCAACTGCTCAAAACTTTATGAATTATATCAAACAGCTTCTGGGTCAACCTGAACTGTTCATAATGGAGGTTTAACGAATGGTAGTTGGAGATGCTTCATTAGATATTGATACTCTAATCATTGGCGCAGGTCCTGGTGGATATGTTGCAGCAATTCGTGCAGCTCAACTTGGTCAAAATGTGCTTATCGTAGACAAAGAACATGTTGGCGGCGTTTGTTTGAACGTTGGATGTATTCCTTCCAAAGCGCTAATCTCGGCATCACATCAATATGAATCCATCAGCCATGCTTCCGCTTTCGGTATTGAAGTTGGCGAAGCGAAAGTTGACTTCACTAAAGTTCAAGCATTCAAAAACGGAATCGTTAAAAAGCTTACAGGCGGCGTAGCTTCCTTGCTTAAAGCGAACAAAGTTCAATACTTCCAAGGTGAAGTAATGTTCATCAACGAAAACGAAGCGCGCGTATTCAACGATCAAGAAGCGCCTCGTTACCGTTTTAAAAACTGTATTATCGCTACAGGCTCACGTCCAATCGAGCTTAAAGCATTCCCATTCAGCGGACGTATCGTTTCTTCCACTGGCGCCTTGTCTCTTCCTGAAATTCCGAAAAGCCTTGTAGTAATCGGCGGCGGATATATCGGTATTGAGCTTGGCCAAATGTACTCCAAATTCGGCACGAAGGTTACTGTTATCGAAGGTTCTGATGCTATTCTTCCAGGCTTCGATAAAGACATGTCTTCCATCGTTGCGAAGAAACTGAAAAGTACTCATGTTGACATCATTACTGGTGCACAAGCGAAAAGCGCTGAGCAAACGGATAACGATGTAACTGTAACTTACACAGTTGGTGACAAAGAAGAAAAAGTAACTGCAGACTACTTGCTAGTAACTGTAGGTCGTCGTCCGAATACGGATGGCGAGCTAGGCCTAGACCTGATCAACGTGAAAACGACTGATCGTGGTTTGGTTGAAGTTGATGCGCAATGCCGTACGAACATTCCTCACATCTATGCAATCGGCGATATTATTGCTGGACCTGCGCTTGCGCACAAAGCAATGTACGAAGGTCGCGTAGCTGCTGAAGCAATTTCCGGTCAGCCAAGCGTTATCGATTACAAATGTGTACCTGCTGTATGTTTCTCTGATCCAGAATGCGCAAGCGTTGGACTTAGCGAAAAAGAAGCAAAAGACAACGGTCATAACGTTAAAGTTGGCAAATTCCCGTTCGCAATCAATGGACGTGCTATGTCGCTTAACGCAAACGAAGGTTTCGTGAAACTTGTCGCTGATGCAGACTCCGGTCTTGTTCTTGGCGCTCAAATTATCGGAATTGAAGCTTCTAACATGATCGCTGAGCTTGCTCTTGGTATTGAAATGGGCGCTACTCTTGAAGATATCGCTCTTACAATCCATGCTCACCCAACACTTGGTGAAATCGTACTTGACGCAGCTGAAGTTGCTCTTGGACACCCAATTCATACTTTCATTAAATAATTGAATCATCTTATATAATTAACAATAACAAAGAGGTCACGCGGCACATTTGAGCCGTCGCGGCCTCTTTGTGCATATAATGCATGATGAGAGGGAAAGATGCGAAGCGAGAGGAGTTTGATCGTATGATGCAACCTGAATCAAAACGTGCAAGCGAATCTAAAACATTAATGACGCAACTTATATTCCCACTTGATACGAACCATCATGATACGATGTTTGGTGGTAAACTAATGGAGTATATGGATAAAGTTGCGGCTATTGCTGCTATGCGACATTCAAGAACACGTGTTGTAACAGCTTCCACAGATAGTCTCGATTTTTTAGCACCTATTCAAGTAGGCGAAGTGATTGAGGTTGAAGCATTCGTTTCATGGACAAGTCGGAGCTCAATGGAAACCTATGTGACTGTAACTTCAGAGAACTTGTATTCTGGTGTTCGCAAAGTAATGGTCACAGCTTTCTTCACATTTGTAGCACTTGATGAGAATGGTAAAAGTTGTCGTGTTCCTTCTGTAGTGCCAGAAAGCGAGCTTGAGCAGCATCTTTTTGCATCTGCACCTGAAAGATATGAGTTACGAAAAAAACGAAAGCAGGACAGGTCGATCAACTAGTGGTATAATGATGATTATTTTGTCTACATATAGACAAATCGGGCGACTGGCTATGAAATACAATGTGTAATCTTACGAAGTAAGTTTTGCTGCGCAAAACTAAGCATATTCTTACGAAGTAAGTTTTGCTGCACAAAACTAAGCATATTCTTACGAAGTAAGTTTTGCTGCGCAAAACTAAGCATATTCTTACGAAGTAAGTTTTGCTGCACAAAACTAAGCATATTCTTACGAAGTAAGTTTTGCTGCGCAAAACTTTGAGAGGAGTAAATCGATTATGAGTAACAGCGAACAAGCCTATTTGCAGTTATTGAGAGACGTGCTGGATAAAGGCGTTAGAAAAGATGATCGAACTGGAACGGGTACGATTTCTACTTTTGGTTACCAAATGCGTTTCCCGCTAAGCGAAGGATTTCCTTTGCTAACCACAAAGAGAGTTCCTTTCCGACTTGTAGCAAGCGAACTGCTCTGGTTTATTAAAGGAGATACAAACATTCGTTATCTTCTTCAACATAATAATAACATTTGGAATGAGTGGGCGTTTAAGAAGTGGATTGAGAGTACTGATTACAGGGGTCCAGATATGACCGATTTCGGATTGCGTTCACAATCCGATGCTGCTTTTGCAGTGCAATATAACGAGCAGATGGATGCATTTAAAGCGCAAATCCTATCTGACGACGACTTTGCGGATAAATACGGAGAGCTTGGCAATGTGTATGGTAAGCAGTGGAGAGAGTGGAAGACATCGCAAGGGGAAACAATTGATCAGCTCAAGGATGTTATTGCAATGATCAAAAAGAATCCGGATTCAAGAAGATTAATGGTTTCCGCATGGAATCCGGAAGATGTGCCACGTAATATGGCGCTTCCACCTTGTCATACGATGTTTCAGTTCTATGTATCGGAAGGTAAGCTTTCCTGTCAGCTCTATCAACGCAGTGGTGACATATTTTTAGGTATTCCATTCAATATTGCTAGTTATGCACTCCTCACGCATCTTGTCGCACATGAATGCGGTTTACAAGTAGGAGATTTTGTACACACGCTTGGTGATGCACATATTTATACCAATCATTTGGATCAAATTGAGATTCAGTTGGAGAGAGCACCTAAGGAATTGCCTATATTGAAATTGAATGAGAACAAGTCGTCTATATTTGATTTCGAGCTTTCTGATCTGACTATTGAACAATATGATCCGCATCCAGCCATAAAAGCTCCTGTAGCTGTTTAATTATTGGTTTGTTTTGTTGAAAGGGAGGGTATAGATATGTCTATTACATTAATAGCAGCAATGGATCGTAATCGTGCCATTGGTGTCGATAACAAGATGCCTTGGCATCTTCCTGCAGAGATGGCTTTTTTCAAAGCGACGACTACGGGGAAAACCGTCCTTATGGGACGAAAGACGTATGAATCATTAGGAAGACCACTCCCTAACAGAAAAAATGTCATTTTGACAAGGCAACCGAACTTAGTAATAGAGGGGTGTGAGGTTGTTCATTCTGTAGAAGAAACGATTCAACAATTCGGTAATGAAGAACTAATGGTTATCGGTGGTGCCGAGATCTATTCGTTGTTCCTACCTTTTGCGGATACACTTCTGGTGACAGATGTAGAGGTTGAAATTGAAAGTGCTGACGCTTTTTTTCCAACTTTCTCAATGATTGAGTGGCAATTGGTAGAAAGCAAGTTTAGAGAAAAAGATGAAAAAAATAAATTCAACTTTACATGGCAACATTTTAAGCGAAATAATGAGGTTTAAAGTCGCGGCATTGACGATTTGACGAACAATTCGTCATAAAATGCAAATGATTGTACGTATAGTCCATTAACGCGGTAAACAATAGAATGCTAGCATGGTATAATATAGTTCTCGGCTTTCTCGTGAAAGTTTATTGTTGAATAAAATATGAATTCCCGATATAGTTTGAAATAGAATGATTTCTAATGCAATCGGGAAACAGGGATGGAGGAACTGCGATCATGTCAACACCTACTGGATTTATGGAATATCAGCGCGAATTGCCGGCCGATCGCGACCCGCTTGAACGTATTAATGACTGGAATGAATTTCATAAGCATTTGTCAGACGAGCAACTCCGTACACAGGGTGCACGCTGTATGGATTGTGGTACACCTTATTGTCATACAGGAATGGAACTTGCTGGTTCTGTCTCTGGTTGCCCTGTAAACAATTTGATTCCAGAGTGGAACAATTTGATCTATAGAGGTCTGTGGCGTGAAGCATTGGAACGTCTGCATAAGACGAACAACTTCCCAGAGTTTACTGGTCGAGTTTGTCCAGCACCATGTGAAGGTTCATGTACGGTAGGTCTGATTGGTGATGCTGTTACGATCAAGACAATCGAAAATGCGATTATCGAACGCGGCTTTGAAGAGGGCTGGGTTGTCCCTCATCCTCCAAAGGTACGTACTAGCAAACGTGTAGCAGTTGTTGGCTCAGGCCCTGCAGGACTTGCTACAGCAGCTCAGCTCAACAAAGCTGGACATACAGTAACGGTTTATGAGCGTGCTGACCGCATCGGCGGGTTGCTAACTTACGGAATCCCAACAATGAAGCTTGAGAAACATGTTGTACAACGTCGTGTTGATATTATGACTGAAGAAGGCATTACGTTCGTAACAAATACGGAAATTGGCAAAGATATTACAGCAAGCGAGCTCGTTGAGCAATTTGATGCAGTTGTACTTTGCGGTGGATCTACTCGTGCACGTGATGTCGAGATAGAAGGCCGTGACTTGGACGGCGTTCATATGGCGATGGATTATTTGAACGGAACAATTAAGAGTTACCTTGACTCCAACTTGGAAGATGGACAATACATCTCAGCAAAAGATAAAGATGTTATCGTTATCGGCGGCGGAGATACAGGTACGGACTGTGTAGCAACTGCCCTCAGACATGGATGTAAGTCTGTTACTCAATTCGGTACGGTTGGTAAGGCGCCGCTTGAGCGTGATCCGATCAACAACCCTTGGCCACAGTTCCCGAATGTGTATACGCTTGACTATGCACAAGAGGAAGCTAAAGCGTTGTATGGAGAAGATCCTCGTGCATTCTCCGTATTGACAAAAAAATTCATCGGTGACGAAAATGGCAAGTTGAAGGAACTTCATACGGTACAAATCGAACGTACTGTTGACGAAACGGGACGTAAGATTTATAAAGAGCTTGAAGGTACTGAAAAAGTATGGCCAGCAGACCTTGTATTCATTGCGGTTGGCTTTGAAGGACCTGAAACAACGTTGATCGAGCAACTTGGTCTGGAACAAGATCGTCGTACAAACGTAAAAGCGAAATATGGAAAATACAACACAAATGTAGAAAAAGTATTTGCAGCAGGCGATATGCGTCGTGGTCAAAGTTTGGTCGTTTGGGCGATTAACGAAGGTCGTGAAGCTGCTCGTGAAGTTGATAAATATTTGACAGGTTCATCTATGCTTCCATAATGGATGTGGCTAAATCTACATTTTTATGAATTGAAATAGCAATTATACTAGCTAATAGAAGCGCCTTCGGGCGCTTTTCTTGCTTGATAGACCTTACTATATACTGTTAAACCTTTTTCTTGCTTGATAGCCTTTGATAAATCGGTCATACTTGTAAAGACCTTTTTGAACTGAACAATGAAATGAGGAATTCCGATTATGATAAAATATGGTTTGGACACGATAACCGAACTAAAGTTTAAGGAGTTCAATCCTATAATCGAGCGTAGGGACGATCAGTGGGTAGATATAGTACTTCGCCCAGAACTAGATTCTGGAGCACCGATCCCAGATGACTTAATCGCTTTTTCAATTCTTGTTATATGTACACTAGATGGAACAATTGTACAAATAGTACCGCAAGACGAAGACTGTGATTGTGAATATCAGTGTACGTTTAGTGAGAAGGAGCAAATAAAGGCATTTATTGAACAGAATCATATTCAGACTGCCATTGCAAATCTAACTTCACCATAAGCAGGAAAGTTGTGGTAAAATCGGTGTGAGATGTGTGTGGAGGGGAGATCTTCATGCCTACAGATAGCGCCTACGTATTAACACCTACAGATGTTAAAAATATTCGTACTTATGTTCAATCAAAGTATGCAACAATGCCACATGATAAACGAGCAGAAATCGTAGCTGATGCTGTGACTAGGATTATACATAAACAGCTTCCTCACTTTACGGTTGACGTAAAAAGGCAGCTCACAAGCACACTCATTCGCACGACGGTGTTAGAGCATCAAAGACCTGTTAGCGCGGATGATATTTTTTTGCTGTGTATGAAATTGGATCAGAGTGATGAAAGTATTGCATTACCTTTAAGAGAGTGGACTCGTAAACAAGAAGCTAGATTAAATCGTAAAAGCGAATCCGCTACAATTGAAGCAACTAATGCGAAGGCTTCTTCAAGTGCCGAAATAATTCCGCTACGACTACCCTATGCTAGTGATCAGCTAATAAAATGGAACATACATAAAAAGTTTTATTTGTTTAGCACATTAAGTATCTTCATTGTTGTTGTAACATTAATGTTCGGCTGGTCTTTAACTAACGATATCAACAATAAGGATTCACAAATGCCAATAGCCCAGAACGCGAACCAGGAAACTGTTGCACCAGTAACTAGTAAGAATGCTTTACCGCCTGAGCTAAAGTATGAGCATGTAGATCGTGATAAACTTATTGCATTTCTAAAAGAGAGAAACTCTATTCTCGCTGAACCCAAATATATGGATGCTATACTAAAAACGGCTAAAGAATTCGATATTCATCCTGCATTTATGTTTGCGATTACCGGTCAGGAACAAGGATTTGTTCCACGTACCCATAAAAAAGCGAAAGAAATTGCAAACAATCCGTTTAATGTGTTCCATAGCTGGGAAGAGTTTAATACGACGATTGACCAATCTTCACAAATTGCAGCTCGTACAATTACGCGTCTTAGTAAGGACAAGCCAGCAGAAACGGATCCTTTTACGTGGATTAACCGCGAATACGCCGAAGACCCTAACTGGTCGAATGGTGTCCGTTCGATATTTACAATGATCATGAATGAGATTGAATTGACTCAGGAGGGTAAATAATTACCGCAAAGGAGCGATCTTAGAGTTGAAGACACTTATAATTGCGGAGAAACCCGACATGGGACGAAATATAGCAGCAGCTATCGATCCTAAAGCAAAAAATAATCGCACTTATTTAGAAGGTGAACATTATATCATTACATGGGCGATTGGACATCTGATCGGTTTAGCAGAGCCAGATGCCTATGATGATCGTTACAAAAAATGGAATATTAACGACTTGCCTATTATTCCGTCTCCGTTTAAGTTAGTCCCTAACAAAAAAACAATTGATCAGCTCAAAGTAATTGGCGATCTAGCCAAACGATGTGACGCGCTCATTAATTGTTGCGATGCAGGGCGAGAAGGCCAATATATTTTTGCGCTTATTCAGCGTCATCTAAAGCTTAAACATCCCGTCAAGAGACTTTGGATATCCGATCTTACGCCGGAAACGATTCGTAAAGGTTTTGCTGAACTTAAGGATGGTTCGGAATACGATAACTTAACGAAAGCGGCTACTGCCCGAAGTGAAGCGGATTGGATCATTGGCATGAATGGTTCACGAGCGTTCACAACAAAACATAATGTACTGCTATCGGTAGGACGCGTTCAGACTCCAGTTCTTGCGCTTATTTATGATCGCCAAAAAACGATTGAGGCTTTTGATTCTCTTAAGTTTTTTGAAGTGGAAGCACATTTTGTCCAGCAAGAGACTCAGTATCGTGGAATGTGGCAAGGGGAACGCATGACTGACCCAAAGCAAGCAGAAGCCATTGTAGCGAAGGTGAAGGGCAAAGAAGGCAGCATAACATCCTATGAAGTAAAGGACGTTAAGGAATATCCGTACAAGCTGTATGATTTAACTCTGTTGCAGCGAGAGGCCAATGGAAAACTCGGATTTTCAGCTAAAAAAACGTTGGATACTGCACAGGCACTTTATGAAAAACATAAAGTGATTTCGTATCCGCGTACCAACTCCAACTATGTAACGGAACAAAACATTCCGGAAATGCATAAAACGTTAAATGCTTTGCAAGGAACCGCTTATGATGAGTGGGTAAAAGGTGCTAATCGTAACCTTGTCCATAAAGGTAACAAGTTTATTTGTAATCCGACGAAGGTAGAAGATCATCACGCTATATTGCCTACATATAGAAAAGCGAACGGTTTGTCGCCAGATGAACAAAAGCTATATGACCTTATCGTTCGACGCTTTTTATCGCAGTTTTATCCTCCTGCAGAATATAAATCGCATACAGTTATTACTGAAGTAGAAAAGGAAAGCTTCAAAACTTCGGTGAAAGAGTTATTAAGCTTAGGCTGGAAAGTGATTTATGGTGATCAGAAGAAGGATAAAGAGAAGCAAAAGTCGAGCAAAAAAGATGAAGAAACGGATGAAGAAGAGGAAGTAAATGAGCCGTTTTCCGTTCAAGCTAATCAATTTGTTCATTGTAGTGATGCATTGATGAAAGAAAAAGATACACAGCCACCTAAGCATTATACAGAGGGTACGTTGCTTAAAGCGATGGAGAGTGCTGGTAAACAAATCGAAGATGAAGAAGTTCGGGATGCAATGAAGGACTCAGGTCTCGGGACACCTGCAACTCGTGCAGCAACGATAGAACGACTCAAAAATGTTGGTTATGTTTCTATGCAAGGTAAACGGATTATGATCTCCCAAAAGGGGAGCGCAGCAATTGAGCTAATACGTGGTGCTGGTGTTGAATTACTGACTTCTCCTGAGATGACGGGCATGTGGGAACGTAGATTAAATGATATATCACGTGGCAGTGCATCTGATCTTCAGTTTATGGAAAATGTGAAGAAGTTTGCAACGATGATCGTTGAGAAGGTTCGGAAGCAGTCTCGTGCGGATAAGTTGTTGTTTGAAGCAGAAGCGTCTTCGACGCCCCAAAAGGGACGGAGTTCAGTTGGGAAACGTTCTACAAGCAAAGCTTCTGTCACGAATAAAAAAGCTGAGGTGCCGGGTGTACCTACGATTATTGCTACTTGTCCGAGCCCAGGTTGTGGCGGGTCAATCTTTATGGGGCGTAAAGGATATGGATGCTCCAATTACAAAGTAGGATGCAAGTTTGTTATTTGGAAGGAAAGTTATGGCCGGAGCTTAACGGAAACTCAAGTGAAGGCGTTAGTGGAAAAAGGGAAAACAGCTAAGTTAAAGTTAGTATTAGAGGATGGGACGACGACTGAAGGTAAAATCATCGTCCAAAATGTGGAGACAGGCAAACTTGCAGTGGAATGACGCTGAACCGTGCTAGGCACGATTCAGAAATCCATTTATAGTGCTAGGAACATCCTTTAGTTGATCAAGAGTGAAGAAAGCTCCTTTTGGCTCAACATTAATTTGGACGACGTTGTAATGCCATTCTTCTTGCGTGCGCATGTGAATGGCGTGAATTCCTGCTGTAAGTGCAGGTAAAACGTCCGTTCGAATGGAGTTACCGATCATCCAAGTATGTTTTCGGTCAAAAGCACCGTTAGACAGTATCGTTTCGAGTGCTGCATTGTCCTTCAATTGTCTAATATAGATACGCGATTCAAAGTATCGCTCTAGATTCATACTTTCGATCTTACGTTGTTGGATTAATAGCTCACCACCCGTATATAAATGAAGCTCATGACCTTCGCTTGCAAGGTCATCCAACGTTTGCTCCATATTAGGATATGGTTCCGTAGCATGGTCGTATACACTTATTCCGAGCTTCCAAAGAAAATCTTCTTCTGTTGCAGATCGTTTTCTCCCTGTTAAATCGCAGAAGTGGATATACGTATCGACAAAAGACTGTGGGAAATGTTCGCTCTTAAATCCCGTATTCCCGATTAGAATAATATCCCTTTCGTTCTGTATATCTCGGACTGATCCGGCTGTCACAAGTTCAGATCCACCGAACCAAGTAGTCATCGAATCTACAAATTGATCGATCACATAAAAAAAGTACTTGTTGCAATAAACTAACGTATCATCCAAATCAAACATAATTTTTTGCTTCATTAATTACAAGTCTCCTTTGCGGCAGTAAATGCTACTGTATGAACAATCTACCGTATATACTAGTGTCTAGTCAATGTAAGGGTTATTACTATTATAATCAAAAAGAGACGAAATCGGTCACTCCGATCTCGCCTCTTTTTAAGTTATGCATATTTTAATTGGGAAGCAGTTAGTTGGTTTTTAATAAAAGCAATTCGTCTACGGATATAAAAATCGCGACTATCGCTCCTTAAGTCTCTTGGGCTGATCACCTCCTCATTGCTATTGTCAATAATGACAAGACGTCCGTTGTTATAAAATTTAAAAGTTAAATCGCGATAAGGACGATACTTCTCTACGTAACGGAAATTTTCACAGTTGGTTTTCATGATGATCTAGCCTCCTTTGAATAGTTGGTTTATATAAATAGAACACTTGTTCTTATAAATGATTATACCAAACATTTGTTCGTGTGGAAAGAGTTTTTTATTTACCGTACACTAGATTAATAGAAACAATTGCAGGAAGCAGGAGGGAACGTAAAATGTTACGGGTCAAAGGATTGACGAAACGAATTCCTGGTGGACCGATATTATTAAACGATATAAGTTTTGATGCATATGAAGGGGATTTTATTGCGGTAAAGGGCGGCAGTGGTAGTGGAAAGTCCATGTTACTGAAATGTTTGGCGCTTCAAGAGCGATGGACTTCAGGGTCTTATAAATTTAATGGAAAAGAAGTTTTCGAAGAAGGATGGCTTACGAAGTTAAAAGTGAAGCAGCAAGTTGCTTATCTTGAAGAAAAGCCATTTTTATATCCAGAAAAAAGTGGGCTCAAAAATGTCATTATTGGATCTGTGAGTCAGACACCAGCTTGGCGAAGATGGACAGGCATGATGCGTGGCGATGATTATATGGGTGCGATGGATATGATTGAAAATCGAGGACTTCTCGACAAAGCACATATGAAAGCAAAACATTTAAGTGGCGGAGAACGTCAAAGAATAGCAATCGCAAGAGCACTCGTACATGGAGCAAAAGTTATCGTTGCAGATGAACCTGTTATGGGATTAGATCCACATGCGGCAAATATCGTCCTCAGTGAGCTCAAAGCACTTTGTAAAAATGAAGGGAAAATTGTTATCGCTGTCATGCATCAAGGAGATTGGGCTGAACGATATGCCGATCGGATATTAGGACTGAATAAAGGCAATCTTGTTGTAGATGTTTACGGAAGGCGTCTTACAGAACGTGAGAAAATGCAATTTTAAAAATAAATGGACTTCTTACCCGCATGGAAAAATTGCGGAAAGAGGTCTTTTTGCTCTTTCATAAGCATTTCTACTGATACCTATTCATAGAGTAGAGTAGGGGTGATGAAATGATAGCTACTATTTTGGGAATGATATTAGCGCTTAGCACTTGTTTATTTTTTATAGTCATCGCATATAAGGTTCAGGAAGGTGTAGCTCGTTCCAGATATCAGAGTATGTTGAGATATGGTGCTGAGACGCAACTATTTCAAGATAAATATGATTTAAATCGCTTTGGCATTGCACAATTGCTAGTAAGAAGATGGGGCGGTATGTCTGCAATAGGTCTATCTTTTAATGTGATGGCGTTGATAGGAAGTGCTTCGCTTCTGTTTGGACCAGCTATAAATGAAGGAGGACTTTCAGTAATAGGATTTGCTATGCCAATAATAGCTTTATTATCGATATGCGTTAGTGTAGCACTAGCGGAAGTATCATCTGCCATACCAACAGCTGGCAGTATCTATCATACTGCTTATAAGCTTGGAGGTCGTGTATGGGGTGTAAGAGCAGGTTGGTTTCATACAGCTGGTCATCTAGCCTTGTTAGCACTTTATATTGGTGGATGTGCTTTTATAGCTGATTATCTAGTATCGGAAATGTTAGGGTACAAGTCTTCACCAACATCTTTCTGGTCGATTGTTGCGATTATTGCATTGTCTCAAGCTACATTTAATCAGTGGGGTTTCGTATTGCTTGAAAAATTCGGGCAGTTTGCAGTTTGGTTACAGTTGTTTATAGTGATTTCTGTACTCACAGGATTGGTTTGGTTGTTTTGGCCTGGTGGCTACTCGCCAGTACTGCTGTATCAATTTCAAACCATTTCGTTCGATGGAAACGTACAATCAGGGTCCTTTTTGCTCGGATGTATGCTTCTTTTAAAATTATTTGTGGGGATGGATGGAGCAGCGTTAGGTGCGGAAGAAACCGTTGAACCAAGCATTCGTGTACCTTGGGCGATATTTTTGTCCACTGCCTATACGTTTGTCATTGGATTAGTGTTGCTTACATTTATGTCACTGACAATGGGTATGACTGGTGGACTAAACCTAATGCAAGGGTATTCTATATCTCTTATGGGACTAGAAGGGATACTTCTTTTTCTCCAAAGTGCGATGGCAGGGTGGGGAGGATCATCTATTATTGCAGTTTTGATCGTTATTTCATTATGGGGAAGCGGGCAACAATCGATGTTAGTTTGCTCTAGAGCGCTATTCAGTTTAGCAAGAGATGAAACGATTCCATTTAGTAATCAGCTTTCTAAAATTTGCGTTCATCGCGGACAACCTCAACATACAGGATGGGTAAGTGCTATGCTAGCAGTTTTGATGATTATCATAGTACTGATTGTTCGAGAAGATGGTCTTCTTCTGCCACTCTTATCGATTGCAATTATTTCCCTTCATGTCTCATATACCATCCCAATTGGATTGCGATTAAAGCTCTGGTGGGAATCAAGAAAGACATCAACATATGTAGAACCGAACGTTGAACAAATTTGGCATGATGCACCATGGAATGTTGGCTCATGGAGTACAGCCTTTCAAATAGTAGCATTTGTATGGCTAGCTGCAAGTACTATTATTACTGCATTGTATGTAGATTTAATCGGTTTCATTTGTTTAGCGGCATTGTTACTGGGCATAAAAGTGATGGATGTTCGTTTAAATAGAGGGCTGAAATATAGTTGGATAGACGGGAAATGATGGGGTAATTCAGAAACATTTCCCGGGGAAGCGCAATAAGCTACAGGAAACAGACGGTTTCGACATACCAACGTTTAAGAGTATTGGAACCTGTCGAAACAAAAAATGTATTTGCAATAATTAATATCATTAATCTCTTTGGAGGTTATTTTTTTTGCCAACATCTGCCTATAAAGTTTATAATACGGATAGATGAGACTACTAGATATAGAATAGAGGTCGATTATATGAACAGTGTACAAACTTCGGCATCTCTAGCTTCACTTCTTGTCGGAGAACCAAAAATGATTCAACATGGCAGCAAAGAAGTTCTTAGCGGCATATTTAAAACTGCAATAGTTGAAAGAGTATTTATTAGTAAAACTGGAATACAAGGTGACGGCCAAGGCGATATGATTAATCATGGCGGGGAAGATAAAGCGATATGCGCGTATTTTCATTCGAGATATCCTTATTGGGAAGAGCAATTTGATCGTCCGTTCGTACATGGTTCTTTTGGTGAAAATTTCACGATATCCGGATGGACAGAAGATGATCTGTTTGTAGGTGATATCATTACAATTGGTGAAGTGACTCTACAAATTAGTCAGCCTAGACAACCTTGCTTTAAACTCGGTATTAGAAATGATTTGCCTACGTTACCATTACTTTCGCAGCAGACAGGATATACTGGCTTCTATTTCAGAGTTATGCAGGAAGGTTACATCAGTGTAGGTGATCATTTTAACGTAATCGAGAGACATCCAGAGCAGTTCTCAATCGCAGATGCTAATCACGTTATGTATGTGGAAAAGGACAATGTAGAGGCTATACAGAAATTGCTTGCGGTGGATGCATTAGCTGCCAGCTGGAAAAATCAATTATCTAAACGACTAGATAAACTTATCAATGACTGAACATTAATAAATATGTGAAATTTGCCATCTCATTTTAGGGGGAAATAATATGAATTTAGCAACAGCACTTGGTTACAAAGAAGAGGATCGTTTATTAATTGTAAATGCAGATGATTTCGGCTTAAATTACTCCGTTAATGCAGCTGCAAAGCAGTTACTAAAAGAAGAAGCCATAAGCTCAGCGACATTAATGATGCCATGTGCTTGGGCAAGAGATGGAGCACTTTGGAGTGCGGAGAATCCACAATATGATGTTGGCATTCATTTTACTTTTACAAGTGAATGGGGACCGTATAGCTGGGGGCCGGTTACAAGTAGCGCGGATGTCTCTACGCTAATAACAGAAGAAGGTTATTTTTATAAAGACAGCTTAGGTTTTGAACAACATGCGACATCAGAACATGTAACAATTGAGCTTATCAATCAACTCGAGAAAGCGCTGAAGCTTGGCATGACCCCTACACATGCAGATAATCATATGGGTAGCCTATATGGACTGCGAACAGGAAAACATTTTATGGTTGAGGTGCTTGATGTATGCGCTTCCTATGGATTGCCGTTTCGATTACCACGATATTTAACGATGGAAAATGGCCAAATAGCACCACCAGAAATGAAAGAACAAGCAGCAGCTATTGCTGCATTAGCAGATTCGAAAGGTGTTGTGATCATAGATTATTTAGTTGGGTTACCATTCCAATTACAGGAAGAAGAAACGTACGATAGTTTCAAAACCAATATGATAGAGTTGCTTTCGAACTTAAAGCCAGGAGTTACGGAGCTCATTATTCATCCTTCGTTATTAACGGAGGAACTAAAATCGTTCCATCTTGAACCAGAGAAGAGAAATATGGAGTATAACATATTCCGTGATCCTGAGATTATACAAACGCTCCAAGGTGCTGGAATTAAGC
Source organism: Paenibacillus sp. GSMTC-2017 (assembly GCF_016019935.1). Lineage (GTDB taxonomy): Bacteria > Bacillota > Bacilli > Paenibacillales > Paenibacillaceae > Pristimantibacillus. Next base: position 152,936 of record NZ_JAECMT010000002.1, on the reverse strand, counting down.
TTATACGTTGGAGCGAACTGCAAAAACTTCAAAAGGAACGTAATCATAAATCGATCTGAATAAAGGGAGATATGAGCATGTCTTTTCAAGAGGTGAAGTTACTGGCAGAACAAGTGAAAAGGAATATTGGGGAAGTCATAATAGGTAAGGAAGAAGTCATTGACCTATTGTTAATTGGGTTAATTACTTCGGGACACGTTTTGCTAGAGGATGTACCCGGTACTGGAAAGACAATGTTAGCGAAAAGTTTTGCCAAATCGATATCACTTTCATTCAAACGTATTCAATTTACTCCTGATCTATTGCCTTCCGATTTGAGTGGTATTTATTTCTACAATCAAAAGGTTGGGGATTTTCAATTTAGACCTGGACCTATCTTTACAAACCTGCTGTTAGCAGATGAAATTAATCGTGCTACTCCACGTACGCAATCGAGCTTGCTTGAATGTATGGAGGAGAAACAAGTCAGTGTAGATGGGGAAACGAAACTACTAGATCGTCCGTTTATGGTCATTGCGACACAAAATCCGGTTGAACATCAAGGTACTTTCCCTTTACCAGAGGCGCAACTAGACCGATTTTTATTTAAGATTAAGATGGGCTATCCTTCAACTGATGAAGGATTAGCGTTGCTTAAACGTTTCAAGGATCAAGATCCACTAAGCACACTACAACCTATCGCTGGGAATGAGGAAATCGAAGTTGCGCAGCAAGTGTATTCTAGCGTTAGAGTGGAAGATGATGTATTAAACTATTTGCTTGCAATAGTAGAAGCAACACGTAAACGTGAAGATATTTCAATAGGGGTTAGTCCTCGTGGAAGTCAAGCATTATTGCGTGCAGCACAAGTACATGCTATTTTACGAGGAAGAGACTTTGTAACGCCAGATGATATAAAAGCGATGGCAAAGCCAGTTTTGGCGCATCGACTGTCATTACGGGGAATTGCTCGTGCCCATAGTGGGGCAGATGCGATTATTGATGAAATCATTCGTCAAACTATCGTTCCAGCAGAAGCTGATGTATGGATAAGATAGGAGACTCTGTATGTTCATTATTGACTTAATCGTAATAGCAGGTGTCATTGCAGGTTTACAAGTGGTCATCTTTAAACGATATGTCCTTCGGAATCTTCATTATGTGAGACGCTTCAAGGTGAAACATTGTTTTAGAGGAGATGAGATTGAACTTGTTGAGCAGCTCTCAAACAAAAAACGTCTTCCCGTACCTTGGCTTCGAGTAGAATCACAGCTATCAACCCATTTGCATTTCAGTAAACAAGACAACTTTGATGTGAGTAGCGGGCAAGTTTATCAAAACCATCGAAGTTTATTTAGTTTAGGCGGTTATATGAAGCTAACTCGAACCAATCGAATAACTCCAAATCGGAGAGGCTGGTACAAACTTAGTACCGTTTCATTAACGAGTGGTGATTTGTTCGGGAACATAAGCTGTCATATCCAAATTCCACTTGAGGATGAACTTATAGTGTATCCGAAACCAGCAGTAGTTCCTTTCGAACAACTGCCTAGTCAAAGCTTGCAAGGTGAACAGCAAGTGAAAAGATTTATAATACCAGATCCATTTGTAATCGTCGGTGCTCGCAACTACCAGTCGGGAGACTCGATGAAGCAAGTGAATTGGAAGGCCACTGCGAGAGCTGGTACACTTCAAGTACATCAATATGACTTTACAGCCGATCGCAGTTTGATGATTTTACTAAATGTGGATGATAAAGAAGGCATGTGGAGAAATGTAACAAATGAAGCAGTTATCGAGCAAGGGATTGAATGGGCAGCAGGTGCAGCAGAGGCAGCCATAAGTCGTGGTATGGACGTTGGATTCACTGCTAACATGCCAATGTCAGGAAATAGTGATCATATTCATATAGAACCTGGTCGAGGTCAGGAACATCTTTTCATGTTATATGAATTGATGGCGAAGCTAGTTATTGAACGTACGAGTTTATTCATGGATCTACTTATGCTTGAAGCATTAAAACGGTATTCAAACCGTGACATTGTTATTATTACCTCATATTGGAGCGATAGTTTAGAGTTAGCAGCTAACTCATTAATGCAAAATGGTAATACGGTTTCTATATGGTATTTACCCGAGGCAGTTCAAAAAGATACCTTTAAATCTGAGGTTACCGTCAACGATAGGGGGAGATACGTATCGTGACTTTAAGCAAATTGGTTCGAATAGTGACCCCCTTTGTAATTGCTTTATCGGAAATTGTTTTTTTATTCCCGCTACTTCTAACGACGGCAATATATGCTCTTCCAGCGTATAGTATACCTTGGTGGATCATTTCTCTTTTATTCGTGTTCGTTGCGCCGTCTTTCATATTTAATAAAGAAGATAGTTTCCGTAGAGTATTCCGAGTAGTAACAGCTGTAGTTCTTGGTTTTGCAGCAAGCGTTGTCATTTGGCTGTTATCGGGGGAATACTTCGATATTGTTCCGCTATTTCTCACAGGAATTGTTGCAGCATATATTGCAGACAGAGGATTTCAGCAACAGCAACGAGGCTGGAATACGATGGCTAGTCCACAATTTATTTTGGCTTGTATTTTCGGATATGTGATCATTCAGCCACTAATCTTTTTTAAGCTCGATAAGTTAGTCAGTTATATGCCGCTCCTAAATGGTGGAGGATTTGTTACAATTATCGTATTCTTCATTCTTACGAATGAACGACATTTCTCTAGAGAATTGGTGGATACTCGTAAATCAAAAGCATCTACGATGTCGAGAAATCGTAATCGCCTGCTCACAGGATTGTTAATGATAGTATTAATTGGATTTGCAATGTTCAAGCCTGCACATGCATGGATATATGAGAAAGTAATGATGTTGCTAAGAACATTTTTTTCGTGGTTGGATAGAGATGCACCATCAAATGTATTAGTAGAGGACGAACCTCCCCCAGCAGAAATGATACTACCTCCTGTAGACTCAAATTCTCCGTCATTGTTCTGGGCGTTGCTCGAGGGGGTGCTCATCTTTATCGGTTATGTGTTAGTCGCTCTAGTGGCAATAGTTATGTTGTATTTGATCGTTCGGGGGTTATATCGAATGATTAAATTAATTAAAGAGAAGCTATTAGAAAAAAATGCAGGTACAGGTTATCAGGATACAGGTTACGATGATGAGATCGAAAGTTTGCTCAATGCTTCAAAATGGCGAAATAGATTCCACAATAAATGGACAGATATCATTTTAAGGCGGCAGTCACATGAAGTAGGATGGAACGATCTTACTACAAATGGGGCAAAAGTTCGCTTTTTGTATTATGAATGGTTTAAACAAAAAGTGAAAAATGGATACTCACCTAGAACTTACTTAACGCCAAGAGAAATAGTTGCTGAGCACACATCTGCAAATAAGTTAGAAAATTCAAACTCAAAAGAACTTGAAGACTTTGTTGTTACTTATGAAAAGGTTCGTTATGGCAACGAGGAGCCTTCAAATGATATCGTCAATCGATTTAAAAGCTGGTTAGATCAAATACGGAAGAAGGGATAACAGCAATGCTGTTGTTCTTTTTTTATGAAAAGATGGACAAATAACTATCTTGTACGGCCAATCTAATATTGTATAATATTATGGAAGTGCTAATTATTACGTGTAGAGACAGGAGGAAACACCATGCGTCGACGTTTTGTAATTGAAGCTGTGATGATTGCTACGTATGGACATCTTCTTGTACCAAGTCGTCCGGTAGATTTTGTTGTACCGTATTCTTCAATAGCTGAGCTTTATGATATGAGAGATGGAACAGATCCTGTGATGGAAGATCCCGATGATGATGGTCATGTAAAGACCAAAATCAATGAATTAATAACCTTTTTTGAAGATTCCTTAAATCGCAAAAAAATTGAAAAAGCGCTGCAAATGCCATGGCGGGAAAGCTCAGCACTGCTACTGAATGAAATGATTCAATTTACAGTTGTACACGCTGTAGATAACGCACATTACGGTGAGTTATTCGATCCCATTGAAACGGAAATGTTGTTAACGGGTTTACGACTAGAAATTCCACTACTATCTGATCAATATGAATTTCAAGATAAGCTCATTGAAGCTGAAGTTCCAGTGCAAGTATATGATATTGAAGATTTTGAATTTGCTGTTGAAGAGGGCATTTCTTCCGTGGACATGGAATTATAACCTACAGATAAACAGCTCCAATTGGGCTGTACATAAAGAAAAGAAGGCAAGAAGATTAAGCGCGGTGAAGATGCGTTAATCTGACTTGCCTTCTTTATTTCTACGGTCAATTGCTTCTGCCATCGTTTTGTCAGTAAGATGAGCATAAATTTGAGTTGTTTCTGGTGAGGCATGACCAAGTTGTTCCTGAGTTTTGTAAATATCATTTTGCAAGTAATAGTCCGTTGCGAACGAATGTCGAAGCTTATGGACGGAGAGGTATGGCTTGCCGAATCGTTTGGCATATTTTAGAACCATCGCTTGTATTGCTCGTTTAGTCATTCGAGAACCTTCGTTTTTCCCATTCGCTATCGCAAGAAAAAGTGCTTTCTCTCGCTTAGGCGCTTTGTACCTAACATCTCTTACTGCCAAATAACTACTTAAATCATCAATGGCCTCTTGCCTGAAGTAAACTGGCGTCTTGAACGTGTCATCGTTTTTACCCTTTCGGTACACATAACAGAGCCGTTTCTTCATATCGATATCTTCTACATTTAAGTTGACTAATTCGGATACACGTAGACCAGAATGAAGAATAAAGCTAATCATACTAGCGTCACGCGTCATATTAAGTTCATACGAATAAAGAGCTTGTTTGTTCTTTACAATATCGGTGCCATAATGAATTCGGATATACGATAGAAACTCTGAGATTTCTTCCTCTTGAAGGAGTTTACCTTCTAGCTTAGCAGCTGTATCCTTCGGTTTATGTGTTCGCTTTATTGTTACTTTAGCCATTACATTTCTTTTTAATAACGGATAAAACTCTTCATCCTCTGCAATTTGACTCAAATAATGAAAGAGTGAACGAAGAGATGAAAGTTTGCGTGAAATCGTTGTGCGATTATTTCGTTCTGGTTTATAGGTAGAAAGGAACATTCTGAAGTTATCGATGCTCTCCATTCTTAATGTTTCAAGTTCTAGTAACGTAACTTCTTTTATCGAACCTGCTCCTGATAAACCTTCAGCCATTAACCACTTTAAAAATGTATCGTAATCTCGCATATATTCTACTAATGAAGAAGGAGATAAATCGGGTAACTTGTAACTAATAAATTGTTCTATAAACCAGGGCATTGTAGGGAGTTTGGCCTCTAGCTCAAGTCGATCCTTCTGCTTAATAATATTCATCTGCTTTGGTCTCCTTACAGATCAAGTAAAGATTCACATACTATTTTTTACTATCATGGTTCTTTATTGTATCAAGTGAATGGTTAGGGTACAATATAAGCTTAAATTGATTCAAACATTTGGAAGGTGGATTTTTGTAATGTCGTTTAAAAGTAAAGAAATAGTAGCAGGACAATTCGCAGATACTCGTGCGAATACGATCCAGTTGCTTATTCGCCAACTAAGGCCGAAGCAATGGACCAAAAACCTATTACTATTTGCTGCTCTCTTGTTTTCTTTTCAACACATGAATGCCGAAAATATTGTAAAATCAACAATTGCTTTTATTCTCTTTTGTTTTGTGTCAGGAACCGTCTATATTATGAATGATTACGTAGACCGTGAAGCGGATCGTCATCATGAAACGAAGAGATTCCGGCCAATGGCTTCAGGTCAGCTTAATCCTCAATTAGCGCTCATGTTCGGAGGTACTCTACTAGTTGGTTCATTGCTATTATCATTATTTCTTGAGCCGCTATTTAGTGTTGTATTGTTTATCTATTTTATTATTAATATGTTATATTCGCTTGTTCTCAAACATGTTGTCATTATTGACATCATGCTTATTGCGGCAGGATTCGTACTTCGCGCACTTGCTGGTGGACTTGTTATCAATGTGCCATTTACTCCTTGGTTTCTATTATGTACGATGCTATTATCACTATTTCTTGCAATTGGAAAGAGAAGACATGAACTAATTCTTATGGACACAAATAGTGAAGCGCATCGCAAAGTACTTAGTCAGTATTCAGTTGCTCTATTGGATCAGCTTATCGGAATTGTCGCAGCCTCAACGATCATTTGTTACTCGTTATTTACTTTTACTTCAGGTCGTACGATCCATTTGATGTGGACGATACCTTTCGTCGTATATGGTATTTTCCGTTATCTTTACCTTATTCATATGGAGCAGAAGGGCGGAGCGCCAGATCGAGTACTGCTCGAGGATAAACCTATTATGATAACTGTTATCCTTTATGTAATTGTATCTGTAATTATTATGGCTGTTTTTGAATAACACAATAAGAATGGTGGTTCGTTTTCATGAATAACTTGATTCATCCTCATGCATCGACTAAATTTAATTCTTTTGCTGCGTTCCTATTTCACAATCGCAGAGATAATGTAGTTGCTGCAGTGCTTTTCTTTTGTTTTTCCGCTTTATATATTTTTATGAATATTCCTTTTTTATCTTATATGGAACAAAATGCAAAAGTGCTTTCTCAGCATAGTCCATTTTATGGTGCACCATTTTTTCTAAACATATTTAACTTTGACCCTTCCTTCTATTATGGTTTTTTGAACATGACAGTCATTCACCCTTTTATGAGTTTGCTTTCTGGAAATCTTTACAAAATCTCAGAATTGGCTGGCGGGAATTTGTTTTTCTTATTCGTACAAAGTGCGCTCAATGCTCTAAGTGCTGTGCTCATTTATTATTATTTACGAAGAAGAGGCGACCATGATGGTCAAGTTGGAATTGGTTTTCCATTTTGGTTCGCAAGTTTCTTTGGAGTTAGCTCTTATACGATATTTACAGCAATGATACCTGATTCTTACGGTTATGCGCAGTTTGTAATTATTTTATCCGTACTCTATTTAGCTTATGTTGATATGGGGAGTAATCTCGGAAAGTGGCCAGCGGCGACTTTAGCGTTTTTAAACTTTGGCATAACGTTGACTAATATCGTTACTTATTTCGGAGCATTGTTTGTAACCCTCTTTACAAAAAAATATGGACAAATGATTCGTCCAATCATTCGTATAAGTGTTTATTTTATTATTTTGATAGTCATATTTTCTGGAATGCAGCTCTTACTATTTGATGGTAAGTCTTGGTTCAATAATATGCAGCAAAACCTAGAAAATGGCGGCTTTACTTACGCAGCACCTTTTTCGTTCGCACATCACTGGAAAGCTGTATACATGTTATTTATTAGCCCAATTCTAACACCTGATATGACGTTAATTAATCCTGGAATCGTTGCTTTTGCTACCAATCTTTCTCAGCCATACCCAATATACGTAACGATAATCGGGTTTGCTTTGCTAGCACTAGCCATTGCAGGTTTTGTACGTGGCATTCGTACAAAAGAAGCTTGGACGATGGCGGTTTATATTGGTTTTGCCATTGCATTACATCTCGTTGTTGGATACGGCCTTGCTGTATTTGAATACGATCTATATTTGTATGCGGGTCACTATTTGTTTGCTGTTTTCTTGCTTGCAGCGTCTTTCTTAATGGGAATGAAGCGAGGTAAGCTAAGAATGATCGGTATGATTTTTATTATCACATGTACAATCGTTACACTTGGCAATAATGTGATCAAACATAACGATTCGTTACAAGTAATAAAAGAATCATACGTGCAATTGGGTAATAAAGAGGTTAAATAACTTTTATTAGAAAATATTTGTAATTTTAGTTTGCAGGTTACATTTATATTGGTCCTATGATACACTCTTACGAGTCATTGAGATGTCGATGGCAAATGGAGGGAGTAAGGCCAATATGAACAATCGATTTGTTGTATGTTCACTCGTTATAACCATTTGGATGTCTACCTTATTCGGAATGCCAATGCAAGCTTCAGCGTCCGAATCAATCATATATACAAATGTAAATTATGATGAGTTGATTGAAAGTCATCAAGAGCTCGAATATATGTATTTTCATTCAAACTTAGATACACTAAACGAGGTGCTACAACGTCATTCAATCCTGTTATTTCATAAGGATCATGAATTAAAGAACAATGGCTTAGAAGGATCGACAACATGGGCAGCACTTGAGAAAGCTTCTGTCAGTCGTGATGAATTAGATATGCTCGCAAAAATTATTCATGGAGAAGCAAGAGGAGAAAGTTATGAAGGTAAAGTTGCAGTAGGTGCAGTTATCATGAACAGAGTCGCATCTTCGGGCTTTCCTGATACAGTTGAAGCTGTTATTTATTCTCCTCGTGCTTTTACAGCTATAGATGATGGGCAATATAATCTGAAGCCTGATCCAATCGCTTATGAGGCTGCACTCGAAGCCATTCAAGGTTATGATCCAACGAATGGAGCGTTGTATTATTTTAACCCGGATATAGCCACATCATCTTGGATATGGACACGTAAACAAGTTGGGAAAATCGGAAGTCATATTTTCGCAGTTTAATGAATTATATTCAGTAGGAAGCATGTTCGAACAACATCGTTGATCGAATGTGCTTTTTTTTGTTTCTGAATAGATTCGTCCTAACAGACAGAACATGATATAATGTGCTTTGTATGATTGTTACAGGAGGTGTAAGAAGATGAAGGTGGAATTATGGTCGGATTTTGTTTGTCCGTTTTGCTATATTGGCAAGAGAAAATTTGAATCAGCATTAAGTGAGTTTCCACATAAAGATCATGTTGAGTTAGAGTTCAAAAGTTTTGAATTAGACCCAAACACGGATTCCAGCTTAAATGCAAGTGTTCATGAGATGTTAGCGAAAAAATACGGTATGAGTATTGATCAGGCGAAAGCTTCGAGCAACAATGTAGCGGAGCAAGCTGCAGCAGTTGGTTTAGTTTTCCGATTCGATGGAATGCTTGATCTAAATACATTCGATGCACATCGATTGTCTCAATATGCTGCTGATCAAGGTAAAGGTGCTGAGATGTCAGAAAGATTGCTTAAAGCGCATTTTACGGATAGCGACAATATTTCTAACCATGCACGCTTATTGGAATTAGCAGTAGAAGTCGGTTTAAATCGTGAAGCCGTACGTCAATTACTTGAATCTACACAATATGCAGATAAGGTCAGAGAACAAGAAGAAGAAGGTAGCCGCCTAGGTATTAGAGGCGTTCCATTTTTTGTTATTGATCGTAAATATGCTGTGTCTGGTGCTCAATCTCCTGCTGTATTTCTAGATACGCTGAATAAGGCATGGGAAGAGAAATATCCTACTCTACTTCAAGTAGATGAAGCGAATTCGGATGGAATATGTACGGATGGTATTTGTATTCCTGGTAAGGATAAATCCTAATCATAAAGGTTAATAATAAGGATCTGATTGCGGGAGGAATAGGTTGTGACAGCTGAACAACGTCAAATGCTCGTATTTGTGGGCTCATATGCAGAAGCGAATGAAAATGGTCTTCACGTCTACACTTGCAATGAAAGTAACGGTGAATTAACAGAAATCAATGTTGCGACAGGTATTAAGAACCCAACTTTTTTAAATGTTGATTCGGATCGTGGATTACTTTATTCCATTGGCGAAGGGGCAAATGAGGATGGTAAGAAGGTTGGAGAACTCGTCTCTTATCGAATTGATAAGAATAACGGAGCACTAACTTTATTAAACCGTCGCTTGACAGTAACTTCGACAACTTGCCATGTTCAGCGGGACAATGAAAATCGTCATTTAATCGTTTCTAGCTATCATGGTGGTATGATTGGTTTGCTTCGTATTGCAGAGGATGGTAGTATTGGTCAATTACTTGATGTCCAGCAGCATGAAGGTCGAAGCGTTGATACTGAAGATCAAGACAAACCACATCCACACTCCAGTTTCTTTAGCCCGGATGGTCAGTTCTTATTTGTACCCGATCTAGGTATTGATAAGATTGTGGGGTATACCGTAGATAAGGAAAACAATAAACTAATTCGTCATAACGAAGTTGCTATTTCAGGTGCATCTGGCCCAAGACATTTTGTATTCCATCCAAATGCTACATTTGCTTATTCGATTAATGAATTGAACTCTACCATTACTGTGTTTTCTTATGATCAAGTTGAGGGAGAGTTGACAGTTCTAGAGACAGTCAGTACACTTCCCGAAAGTTTTGTAGGGGAAAACAGTTGTGCAGAAATTACGATTTCGAAAGATGGTAGATTCATTTACGGATCTAATCGTGGACACGATAGTATTGTTGTGTTTGGAGTAAAAGAGTCAACAGGACAGTTATCACCTATTCAACATATTTCTGTGGAAGGCGGACATCCGCGTCATTTCGCTCTCTCACCAAACGGCAATTATTTGATAGCAGCTAATAGAGATACAAATAATCTTGTAACTTTCCACGTTAACAATGAGAACGGAAATTTAAGATACACGGGCTATTCCATAGAAGCATCAAAACCTGTATGCGTCATTCCAGTTTATTTTAATTAAAGAAAAATTAATTCATGTACTTAACAATTAACGGTGTTACCGAAAGGAATAATTCATAAGTGACTACTCAATCAGACACAACCCCTAATTTAAAACCAACTAAGATTTGGAAATGCAAAAATGCAGATTGCAAGGCATGGGTAAGAGACGAGTTCTCCACAACAGAACAACTTTGTCCGATTTGTAAAGGGCCAATGCTTCGTAGTATGAGACATTTGCCACCAGTTCAGAATAAAGTGAAGTCGCAGCCGCGCAAGCCGAAATCCGAATTTTAATTGATCTAATAAGAACGCCCCTAATCCAATGTGGACTAGAGGCGTTTCCTTTAAATAAATATTAATCAATAAGTTTCAAACCGACAACCGCAGATAAGACAAGTAGGATGAAGAAGATTCGTAATAAGCTTTTTGATTCCTTGAAAAATAAAATACCGACAACCGCGCTTCCTACCGTACCAATACCAGTCCAAACCGCATACGCTGTTCCCATCGCCATATCTTTCATTGCAAGTGAAAGGAAAAAGAAACTAATCATAAATCCGCCAATCATAATGACTGCGTTTAAAAAGGACGATTTCTTATTAATTTGAGCGATACCAATAACACCAACGACTTCAAATAACCCTGCCAAAATGACGAATAACCAACTCATGCGTGATCACCTCGTTTTCCTTGTTCAGCACTCGAATCGGGATTCCCGTGAGTGACGGTTTTCAAACCAATAATACCAGTAAGCAATACAGCAACTAAAATTACTTTAGCCCAGCTGAATGGTACACCGAATACGGTCATTTCTACAATTACTGTACCAACTGTACCTAGCCCAACAAAAACGGCATATGCCGTACTTGTAGGAAGCTTCTTTGCCGTATAGATTAATAGCCAGAAACTAACGATGATCGCTGCGACAGTAACTGTCCAAAAGAGAACAGTGTCAGCATGCTTCAAACCCATAACCCAAACCACTTCGAAACAAGCGGCTACAACGACGAGTAACCAGTATTTATTTTGTACTTTTTCCATGCTTGTTGATCTCCTTTTCTACTTGATATTAGTTTTGAAAAACAAAAAAAGCCGCAGAAGTATCTGTTAAGATATCTCCCGGGCTTTTGTCCCTCCGTGTGTCCGCAGCAGAGCTGCGTGTTCTCCCTCGGTCCAGACCGGCATATGCCGCGGAACCCTAGAAAACTAAATTGTTTTAGGTTTCGTTTGATTATAGTACATCTAGAGAGGGGGGTCAAGTGCAAGTTCGGGTTCGATATGTTAGGATAAACATAAGAGCTGTTGAAGAGGTGAACCATTTAATGATTAATGACATTAATCAAAACATGAATAATGAACGCAGTAATGAGAATCTTTTAGTTGCATTGATTGACGGTCATTGTCATATGTGTCAAACCATTACACGTTTCCTCGTTAAGCATGATCATAAAGGGAAATTTAGATTCGCTGCATTACAATCGACTGCTGGCAAACAATTGTTGGCACAAGGCAGTCTGAAAGACAAAACGTTTGATTCTTTTGTACTTTATGACAATGGCAAGTACTGGATCAAGTCTAGTGCAGCACTTCGTGTGGCACAGAGACTTGGTGGATGGTGGGCGTTGTTATATGTGTTTATTATCGTACCGCCTCCGATTCGTAACATCGTTTACGATTGGGTGGCTCGTAATCGCTATCGTTGGTTCGGGAAATCCGATGTGTGTCTTATGCCAACTAAAGCGGTAATGGCTCGATTCCTTGATGGTGGCGTAGGCATTGCTGAGAGCTTTGAATAATAAACTACCGAAATTATGTGCATAACAAAATGAATTTATACAGATGGAGCGTTAGAACATGAAAAGATTTAAAAAATTTTATATAGAAACAACAAGCATTTGTAATCTATCTTGTCACTTTTGTCCGCCGACACTTCGTGGCAAAGGTTTTGTAACCGTTGAAGACTTCAAGAAAACGTTAGATCAAATAAAACCGCACACAGACTACATCTATTTTCATGTAAAAGGTGAGCCGCTACTTCACCCCAAAATCGATGAGCTGCTTGATATTAGTCATGAGAAAGGTTTTAAAGTAAATATTACAACTAACGGAACATTAATTACAAAAAACAAACAAAAATTGCTTGGAAAACCTGCACTTAGACAAATTAATTTCTCTCTCCATAGCTTTGATGGACATGCTGGTTCAAAAGATAAAGCAGGTTATTTAGCTGAAATATTGTCTTTTGTTAGAGAAGCGACAGTTCTCAGCAACATCATCATTTCTTTTAGACTTTGGAATTTAGATATGAATAATGAAGTTAATAAACAACAGGATAAAAACCGAGAATTATTAGGGATGATTGAAGAAGCATTTGAACTTGATTATCAGATCGAAGAAAAATTCAAGCCTGGATCGGGAGTAAAGATTGCAGACCGTATTTATTTGAATCAGGACCCCGAATTTAAGTGGCCGGATTTGAAAGAACCGGAGGATGATGGGAAAGGCTTTTGCCATGCCCTTCGGAATCAAGCAGGGGTATTGATTGACGGTACGGTCATTCCTTGTTGTCTAGATGGGGAAGGGGTTATTAATCTCGGTAATATTCACGATAAACACTTCTCGGACATTGTTGAAAGTGAGCGAGCGAATAACCTCTATGAAGGCTTCTCTCGAAGAGAAGCCGTTGAAGAGCTTTGCCGGAAATGTGGTTACCGTCAACGTTTTGGTTGAATGTTGCGGATATGAGCTTCATAGATATTAGATCGCCCAGAGATAAGATTGCTAATATAACAAGCGAGTATGAAATAAAGTGCCCCATCCCATCCAAAAAGCTCCAAACCCAACACAATACAAGCGAGCGGAGTTTTTGAAGCTGCACCAAAAATAGATACTAATCCGAGTGCAGCTAGAAATGGAGCAGATAGCGACAGAAAAGCGGACAACGCACTGCCAAGCGTTGAACCAATTACGAACAAAGGTGTTACTTCACCGCCAATGAATCCTGTTCCAAGCGTAACAGCAGTAAACAGCATCTTCAATATAGAGTCAGTAAATGATACCGTACTATTGAAAGCTGCGTCCATTAACGGAAGTCCTAGACCTAAATAGTCTCGACTTCCTATAATGAGAACAAGAGCAATAATCATACATCCACCTACAAAGCTTCGTAGAACGGGATGCGCAATGACTTGTGTCATTCTTTTTTTGATCGTTGAAGTTAAATGAACAAATAATGATGCAGCCACACCAAAAATGATAGCAGCTAAAGTAACCTTTGCGATGACTAGCCAGTCTAATCCAGGAACGACTCCAATAACATAGTGGCTATGCTCTATTCCCCAGCTTAACGTTACATAATGTCCCATATAACTCGCAACTAGACAAGGTAGCAAAGCTCGAAAGCGTAATGAACCTTTCGTTGATACTTCTAAACCAAAAAGTGTTCCTGCAAGCGGTGTTCCGAAAACAGAGGCAAACCCTGCACTTACACCTAATAATACGATAAGTCGTTGGTCGGATACCTTTAATTTAAATAACTTACCAATCGACGCTGATAAGCTACTCCCTAATTGAACTGCAGTACCTTCTCGACCAGCTGATCCACCAAATAAGTGAGTTAATAATGTTCCGAAAAGTACGAGCGGTGCCATTCGCAATGGTACTGAACCAGAGCCGGAATGAATTTGCTCGATTACTAAATTATTTCCTCGCCCAGCGTCTTTGCCATATTTCATATAAATATAGCTGACTAATGCTCCTCCGAACGGTAGTAGCCACAGAAGCCAGACATGACTCGTTTGAAGACTTGTGACGAAATCCAAACTGACTAAAAATAGGGCAGACACAGTTCCAGCGCTTGCACCAACTGCAATCGGTAGGAGCAGCCATTTCATTTGTTTCATAATCGGGATTACTCCTTATTCAATTGCTTAGTGTATGAATCGATCCTATTAGTTAATGTTAATTGTTATTTTACGATGAAAGCTAACTAAACGATATAAAAATATTCCGTAGACCATCATTATTTCAGCAAAGGAGAGCCAATGAAAACATCTCGTATTAATCCATTTGTAAATATAAAACTTTTAATTGTTTTACTTTTAGCAACGGTTTGTTGCTTAGTTGTTGCAGAACTTATGCAAAACAAAACAAATACGAATATGTATAGTTTTTTGGCGTGGGATATATTTTTAGCTTGGGTTCCTATATTTTTTTCAATTGCTATCACATTTCTTTACAACTCAAGCTGGTCGTTAGTTAATAAACTTTTAGTTTTCATTTTAGGTGTTGGATGGCTTTTTTTTCTGCCGAATGCCGCTTATTTGTTTACAGAAATGATTCACAGCTTTAGATACTTTGAACGTCAAGGTGAGGAGATTTTCTGGGACGATATGCCCTTTTGGTATAGTCTAACGCTTGCTTTTGTTACTGCATTAATTGGTTTAATACTATCTACATACACGATTCATCAAATGAGTCAATTAGTAAGTAACGTCTTTAATAAATATATGGCTGGTTTGTTTATAGTCATTACGATGTTCCTAAGTAGCATTGGTGTCTATATAGGAAGATTTAATAGATGGAACAGTTGGGATATTCTTGATGAACCAGAGTTGATTATAAAAGAAATGGTTTGGGATTGGTACGTCCGGAGTAGCATGCTTATAAAATTTGTTTTATTACTGTTTTTGGTTCAATTATTTTGTTACTTAATAATCAGAACATTTTCTTACAACAGTAAGAAGGAAGAAGGCCATGGTATGAGCTCATCACAATAATTCGCATGTCGAAATTGTCATTGTTTATTCGTCGTCTTATATAGAAGCAAGGAAATGAACAATAAAGGGGAGTTTCCATGTAAACAGTAACTTAAGCAGATGGTACAAAAATTGCTTTTGACAAAGTTGGTTAAGGGCCGGCACTCGTTTTTGTAGGAGGAGCATTCAGCTATAGGAAATTTCCAGCAGTTGTGCAACTTGCTAATTTACTTTCCGAGCAATTATAAAGTGTTTCTTATCGTTGGAGTCATTACGACGCCATCATTTTATTTAATCGTTATAGCTCAACTATTTACACGAGAAGGTTTAAAATGGTATACAAAAGCTTCACTAAAAAATGGGAGGTTTTCAAAATGAGATTTATGATGATTGTTAAAGCAACTACTGATTCAGAAGCGGGCAAAATGCCTAGCCCAGAACTTGTTGAAGCGATGCAAAAGTATAACGAAGAGTTAGTAAGAGCGGGAGTATTGCTCGCTGCGGATGGGCTGCACCCAAGCTCTAGTGGCATTAGGATATCTTATCCAGAAGCAGGTGGGAAACCAAAAGTGTTTGATGGTCCTTTTACAGAAGCAAAAGAAATGATCGCAGGTTATACGTTAATTGACGTTAAATCGAGAGAAGAAGCGATTGAATGGGCGCTACGTATGCCGGATCCACATGGGTTCGGTCAAGGTGAAATTGAATTAAGAAGAGTTTATGAAGCTGAAGACATTTCGGAGGATCCAGAATCGATCGCTAAAGAAATTGCACTTCGTAAACAAGTTGAAGAGTTGAAAAAGTAAGCTGTAATTGAAGATTTTCGTCATAAGGCCACTTCTAAAGTGGTCTTTTTGCTGTGAAATTTTTATATATAAGATTAATTGAAAAGATAGCGGGGTAGTATACAAACAAAACGGTGAGGGTGAAATGAAGAAATGATGTCTTCTTTTAAACGATTTTTAATTGGACGTCCGTTAAAATCAAATGAGCTCGGCGAACAGAAACTAAATAAGACGAAAGCACTTGCCATTTTATCATCTGATGCATTGTCTTCCGTGGCCTATGGTCCTGAACAAATATTGATTGTACTACTAACAGTTGGGGTCGCGGCTTTTTGGTATTCGATTCCAATCGCTATTGGTGTTCTTATATTATTGCTAGCTCTTATCTTGTCATATAGGCAAATTATTTTTGCTTACCCTCATGGTGGTGGGGCTTATGTCGTTTCCAAAAGAAATCTAGGATTGTACCCCGGGCTAATAGCTGGTGGCTCTCTGCTCGTAGATTATATATTGACCGTAGCGGTAAGTGTCTCTGCTGGAACGGATGCGATTACGTCAGCGTTTCCAAGCTTACATGACTATAATGTGATCATAGCTATCTTATTTGTATTGTTTATTACGATACTGAATTTGAGGGGGGTAACGGAATCGGCTTCAGTATTAGCTTATCCGGTTTATTTGTTCGTGTTAGCGTTGTTTATATTAATTGGCGTCGGCATTTATAACATCTTAGCAGGAAATGTGTCACCTGAGTTACATACATCAATTGGAACGCCAGTAGCGGGAATCAGTTTGTTTCTGCTGCTTCGAGCATTTTCATCAGGGAGTTCTGCTCTAACCGGTGTTGAAGCTATATCGAATGCTATTCCTAACTTCAAAGAATCAGCACCACATAATGCTGCCAAAACGCTAGTAGCAATGGGTACTTTACTTGCTATTCTATTTTCTGGTATCGTATTTCTGGCTTATTATTATGGGATAAGTCCCCAGCATCATGTTACCGTTGTATCTGAAATAGCAGAGCAGACTTTCGGGAGAAATTTTATGTACTATTTTATACAAGGGACAACGGCATTAATATTAATTCTTGCGGCTAATACGGGTTATTCTGCCTTCCCATTGTTAGCAGTTAATTTAGCTAACGATAAATTTATACCGAGAATGTTTACGGTGCGTGGCGATCGGCTTGGCTATTCAAACGGCATCATTATTCTCGGATTTTTTTCTATTTTGTTGATTATCGCATTTAAAGGACAGACTGAACATCTTATTCCGCTGTACGCAGTAGGTGTATTTATTCCTTTTACACTTTCACAGACGGGTATGGTAATCAAATGGATTAGGGAAAAGCCTGCTGGCTGGTTGCCCAAGTTAATCGTGAACGCTACAGGAGCGACGATTAGCTTGATCGTAACGATGATGTTCTTTTTAACGAAGTTCGCACAAGTTTGGTCGGTGTTAGTGTTTTTACCGATTATTATATTCCTGTTCCATCGTATCCGAAAACATTATGAAGCAGTAGCCGATCAGCTAAGAATTACAACTTGTGAAGCAGCTATACCGATTGAAGGGAATGTCATCATTGTACCAGTTGCTGGTATCACCCATGTTGTGGAAAATTCGCTTAACTATGCGAAATCACTTGGAGCGGAGCAGATTATTGCGGTTCATATTCCGTTTGAACGGGAGAGTGAGGCAGCATTTGAAGAGAAATGGAACAAATGGCAGCCATCAATAAGATTAGTAACGTTGCATTCACCATATAGAAGCATCATTCAGCCTTTAACTAAATTTATTGATACAGTTCAAAGGAAAGCGGGAGAGTCGAATTATCAGGTTACTGTGATCATTCCACAATTTATTCCCAAAAAGGGTTGGCACAATATATTGCACAACCAATCCAGCCTGTTAATTCGAGCGCACTTGTTATATCGGAGAAATGTGATCGTTACGACGGTTCCTTATCACTTGAAGAAATAGGATTAGACATATGAAGGTATAAGAAAAAGTGCTGTGATCGTTGCATGATTACATACACGCACAGCACTTCCGTATTTTAGAATAAGTTCCTTATAATCAGTCGTTATGGTAGAAATGCCGTATCAAGACTGTGAATAGTAGTAAAATCATGAGCTAAAACGACTACCTTATACGTACCGTATGGGAGGTTAGATACTGTGTATCTATCTAACATGTCATTTGATTCGAATACAATTTGTCCACTACTATTTTTGATTTGGATACCCCACCATATAAAGCTGGAACTGTAATGAGTGCTTCCAGTAACATCAACGATTAGCTTACCCCCACCGGTAACACTTTTTTCATCAGCGACATACCAAGAAAAACTAGGTGCTGCACTTACAGGACCAGCAACATTGACACCTACAGCTGATACAGGAACAGCGGATATCAGTAACGCAGAGCTTAACAATATAGACAACCAAACTTTTTTCATCATCTTCACGCTCCTTTTAATTTTTTTGATTCGGTTTACAACAGACGCTTAAAAAACACCTCCTTCACCCTTCTAAAATTGTAAATATGTGCTATGTCGTCATTTTAACATAGGCAATTTCTATATGTATCTAGTACGGTTTAGCTATTTATGATATATGTAAGCGTTTTTTTTGTCGATTACAATGTAGATGATGTGTTGAATCGGATATAAAGTTGTAGACTGGAAATTAAAGCATTAAACTTGGAAAATAGAGATGAAGATTTACGGAGGAGCGGAACTGAATGAGTTATGAGGAAAAAATGTGGCAAGAGTTAAAAGATTGGGAAAACAGTTTTTACAAGACACCTGGTATGTTAGAGAAAGCATCAAAGAAGGTCGGAAACAAAATTAATTCTATAATTCCAGACCAGGTACAGAACACAATTACTGGAACTGTTAAAGTTATAGTCCGCTCGACTCTGTTTGGAGCAGAGTACACACCGAAGAGAACCATTGAAAGTTCACTTACATTGGAGCAGTCTGACGAGCTTGCTAAACAAGTCATCTCCACATATCAAAAGATTGCTACTGCCGAGGGAGCTGGAACAGGTGCTGGGGGGATTTTGTTAAGCGTGGTAGATTTCCCAGCTCTTATCGCAATCAAGATGAAGATGCTATTCGAGCTTGCACATGTGTACGGCTATTCGACCAATGTTTTCTCCGAGCGAATCTTCATCTTAACGCTATTCCAGTTAACATACTCGGAGAATATGAGGCGTAGACAAATCTTGAAGCGGATTCGGGAATGGAACAATGAAAAGCTTCAATGGTCCTCAGATTCGGCATATTACAAAGAGTTGAACTGGGAAAACTTCCAGAAGGAATATAGGGATGCGATCGACTTCCGCAAAATGCTGACACTGGTGCCGGGTATTGGAGCTGTTGCAGGAGCATGGGCCAACTACAGCATCGTTGAAGAATTAGGGAAGTTCGCAATAAACAGCTTTCGGACAAGGAGATTGTCGGATAGCGCTAATTGCTAATCTAGAGTAAAAAAACTGACTGCCGAATTTCGTTCGGCGTCAGCTTCATCATGATTACGATATTTCAGCAAGAACTTTAACCCGGCGTTCTTCACGCTCTGCTGGCAACAATTTTGGACATGTATAACATTTAATGCCATCATCACGTTGATCGTACATACAACAGGATGATTTCATAATGCACGTTCCATCAGGTGCTGACCACGGATCAGGTAAATAACGAGGTTTATGTACAAAAGGATTACGTCTGCGATTAAATACTTCAGCAGGCAATGCTTCAACGATCAAAAAATCTGCATCAATTTTGTCAGCAAGACCGGGGATAGGTACTGCAGCTCTTAAGTATTCTCGTGATGAATGGATCGCAGAGCCAAATTGATTCCATATCATATCTGGTCTTAGATCAGCTGCATCTGCAATTCCATTTATTGCTGGAATAGCGGTTTCTCTTATATATTCAATCCAAGCTGCTTGAAGCATCGCTTCACGGCTTGTTTGTTCTTCTGGTACAATTAACCAATCTAATTCATTCAACTTATAACCAAGATGTGCATGGTCGTCATGTGCTTCAAGTTGTAATGTCATCGCTTTCAAAGGTAGTCGCAGCATGCGATTATACAATGCACCAAAAATGAGGTTCATAAAGCCTAAATTGAAAAACGTCATGCCAGTAAAGGAAGCAGGCAACTCGAGCCCAGAAGCATTACTGAGCTTAACAGCTTCATTTAAAGCTTCTAGGGCACGTTCTTTAACTAATAAGAGTGGAGCGTGAAGTTCGAAGCATGGAGCATCAGCGCCTTCAGGTGAAGTGTGAAAATACGTTTTAATTAGTGTGAAATCCACCTCGTTAGACATGTGAAGCCTCCTATATAATATATAATGACTATCATTATCAATAAAAGAACTACACATCATTATAGAAGTGGGTACTTGCATTGTCAATTATAAGTAGGGTTAATCTATATTTATGGCAACTTTTTCTAGTATAGATAAGTCTATAGAACGAGGAGGCGTTAACGATGAGATCACTTAGGGCTGTTATATATGTGGCATGTATTTTATGTTTCATCTATTTAACTGTTTCTATCGTAATGAATGTATTTTTGAAAGAGGATAATGAACCGTTTGATGTAAACAATATTAGTGCAAATGATTCGGAGATTCAAATCGCTACGGACATTAGCATTGGTACTAGTAGTCGCCTTTTGAAAAACGTATCAATTGAAGGTCATGTCTTTACTTTGTATGATGTACAACCCTATGAAGGTGAATTCGGAATAGCAGAGTTTACACGAATTAGGAAATTTGATAGGTACAGATTTGCTTCAGCAAGTCATTCAAAAGAAACGATTCAAGCAAAAGTAATCCAAGCAAAAGAAGGTGTAAGTGTAGTATTAGGAGTAAAGGTGAATTCTGGATTACATAAGTTAATTGTTTCAAATGGTCAGGAATCAATTGAGAAAATGGTAAGTAAACAAAATTTCTTAGAGGTCATTCCATTTAATTACTCAAAAACTGCAACAAATGTAACGATCGTTGGTTACGATGAACAAGGAAAAGAAATAACGAAAAAAGTGATTCACAATTAACTGGCCTAATCGCTTTATCTATAGGGATCGAACATGAGGGTGCCCCAAAAGCCATGGGCTTTGGGGCACCTTCTTTACCTATTTATAAATTCGAAATAGAAACCAGATTTCGGTGTTTTCAGCCACATACTCAGGTGAAGTACGAGTCATCAATCGTCTAAAAAGCTCATTAAAGTCATTATTTACACGTATACTCTTCTTATGGGAAAAGCTATCGTCAAACATATGGCTAGATACAATGTTATCTTGTTCATTGTAAACATCCGATCTGTTTAATATGGAGCTTTCGTGTTATTCTAGCGTATTAATGGGGTATAGGAAGGTAGAGGGGGAGTTGGCATGGCACAAGAATGGAAAAAAGCAGAGATTGCTATTCGAGAAATTTTGGTTGAGGGTAACGAGCGGAATGAGGAAGTAACAATTAGCGGTTATGCAGATGGATTGCATTGTGTCGGACTTGGAACCGATGCGGCCGTGTTTGTATATGATTTAACTCCAACATATGCGTTTAAAATATATACAGAGCAAGCACTGCACAAAAAAGAGATGGAACGTAGTGTATATGAACGATTAGAGGGAATTCCTTATTTCCCAGAGTATTATGGTGAGGGTAGAAACTACTTAGTCATCAGCTACGAGTCAGGTCCAACATTGCTGGATTGTTTGTTGCAAGGCATCGAAGTGCCAAGGACGGTTATTGATGATGTTGAGGAAGCAAGAAGACTTGCGTACGAGCGCGGCCTTAACCCACGAGATATTCATCTTAAAAATGTCATCAGTCAAAGCGGCCGTGGGAAAGTGCTGGATGTCTCTGAATACGTAGTGGAGGGCGATGACAAACGCTGGGAGCATCTCGTATGGGCATATGATACGATTTATCCAAGTATTGAAGGCAAAGCAATTCCTTCATGGCTTTTGGATTCAATTAAGAGCGGTTATCGGAAACTAGACCAGGCGGGTAGTAATCTGGATGAATATGCACAAAGAATAAGTCAGTTGTTCTCACGATTTATGAAATAGTGATTAGAAGAATACGTCTACTTGCGGGGACGTATTCTTTTTTTGTGCGTTATTATGGAACATTCGGTTCATTACTAACCAGGCTAGATAATAAAAGACTACGAATGTAACACATTCATAATAAAGTTTTTCTTCGCTTCGGAATATGCTTCTCTATCATTCTTATATTGGCTTGACAAGTCCATTTTAAGAGCAGCATATTGTTTTACTAAGGTAGGATCTTTTATTAATTTATTACGAAACATTCGTTGCTGGTTCCATCGTTCTTCATGTTCATGCATAAGATGCAGATGAGCTACACGTCTGTCATTGTTGACTTTAACAAAAAATCTTCTCCACGGTCTAAGATCCAATTCAGGTGGAACGTAATGCCATCCATAGTCTGATAGTGTATCAATGATTTTGTCGATTTGATCGAAATGTTTTAAGCTGGCCATTAAATCAATAATTGGTTTAGCAGGTAAACCCAATACGGAAGTACTTCCAATATGCTCAATTTCAATTACTCCTAATGGAGAAAGGCGATGAATTAAATGCGCGGACTCCTGTTTACCTTTTTCAATCCATAAAGGGTTTGGAGATACAATTTCAACTTTTTCGTATGCCCAGATCGGGTAATCGTCAGAACTGCTATGATCTATCATAAATTCTCCTTTACTGATCGAAATATTAGAAAATTATATTTAGGTGTATTGATTATATAGCAGTTCTAATCGTTAGACAAAAAAAGAACGCAACCGAGCTTTCGCTTGGAATACGTCCACGATGCACTCCTATTAGGTTATTTACGCTTCCAAGTCACGATACCATTGTCATCCATAATGCCTAAAGTGACATCAGCGACATCAGAATCGGCTATTAGTTTCGTACGAATCCGCAAATTGATCTCAGTAGCTTCCGCGAGTGAAAATCCTTTACGTAATTCTACGTAAGCTTCTACATGATAATTACGACCTTCCTGTACAATTCTCATCTGTCCAATATCAGTTACATCGGGATCATTCAGAATAAGCGACCCTATTCTTTCTTCAACATCTTTAGGAGCTGCCACCCCAATTAACCCGACCATATTATCGTAGCCAACCTTGAAGGCAACACCAATCATTAAGCAAGCAATCAAAACGGTCGCAATTCCGTCCATAAGTTTGAACGAAGTAAACTCCGCAAGAATAACAGCTAGAAGCGCAAATATAGCACCGAGTGTTGCGACTATATCTTCATAAAAGACAAGGCGAGTAGGAGGAGCAGCTCTTCCTGCATTACGAAATGCAGAAGAAACGATACCTAAACCTTTTGCATCTGCCCGTGTTTCCTTTATAATTTCTTTCATCGCTTTGAGCAAAATAGTACCATCAATTATTATCGCGATCATCAATACGATAAAGTTAAGCCAAAAGTTGGTTGCTTCTTCTGGATGCTTAAGAAGCTTAATGCCCTTAAGGAAGGTTTCGTACGCCATAATTGTAACGACGATAACGGCAATCATACAGAAGAGATTGACTACCCGACCAAATCCAGTTGGAAATTTTTCAGTAGGCTTTCGTTCAGCAAGAACGCTACCTATGAAGACAAAACCTTGATTGATCGCATCTGCCACGGAGTGCATAGCTGACGCAAACATTGTACCGCTGCCGCTTATTGATGCAGCGATTGCTTTAATAATAGCAAGACCAGTATTTCCTAACGCTGCTGTTGCAGAAGAGGTATTGCCTTTTTTAATTAACGAGATCCAATTGCTCATAAATTAACAATTCCTCCATATTTAAACCTTTTTAAGACATTATATTCTTTATTTATTGTCACTTCAATCTGGATCATGACTTTTGCAGTTCACGAGAATAAATGTTAACAGCAAGGAAAAATCAAAACGATCCCAAAGTGAGCGAAGGATGGGAGCTTCAGCACATACCCCTTGATTCAGATCACGATAACGTGGCTATTCGAGTGTTTCACTCACAAAAATCACCTAAATTTCTCTAAGATATACCAGATAGAATGGTATTCTTAGTAATAGTTGTGGTTATATCAAAAGTCAATCGTTATTAGTATCATCCGTATTTGTAACACCATCACTGAAGATTACCTCTACAAACGTGCCATCAGATGGATATAATCCTTCGTGAAAATGTGGTATAACAAGCTGGGTAAAAATGAAGTTAGTCAGAGGGGTAGTGTTTCTACATCAGGTAGGAGCGCGATCTTTTTTCTGTAGGAAGATAATCTAGCATTAAGGCATTGTATCAAATATGATACAATAAATGACTTCATTTGTTTTCTCAAAGTAAAATAAAGGTAGGATGATAATCATATGAAAATATTGCTTGTGGAAGATGATAAAACGATCGGATCTGGACTTGAATATTCATTGCAGCAGGATCAATTCACTACTGTAATTTGTTATGATGTTGCTTCAGCAAAAAAGGTACTAGCAGACGAACTTGATCAATTCGCATTATGCTTGTTTGATTTGTCACTGCCTGATGGTAGTGGTTATGAATTATGTAAGCTAGTAAAGGACCGCAGCGATATACCGGTTATTTTCTTAACGGCAATTGATGAAGAGGTCAATGTTGTAATGGGACTTGATATGGGCGCAGATGATTACATTACGAAGCCTTTTCGTATTCGTGAGCTTCTCTCGCGGATCAAATCGGTGCTGCGCAGATACCAGAAGCAGCCACAAACGAAAGCGATAATTGAAGTCGAAAATGTCCGAATTAATACGCTCGAAGGTAAAGTTTACAAACAAGATGATGAAATTCTATTGACTGCTTTAGAGTATCGCTTATTGCTTATTTTCGCTAACCATATCGGACAGGTTCTTTCAAGAAATCAGCTGCTTGAGAGGATTTGGGATGTTGCGGGCGATTTTGTGAATGATAATACATTAACGGTTTACATCAAAAGGCTACGGGAAAAGCTAGAGGATAATCCGCAAAATCCGAAAATTATTAAAACAGTACGCGGCTTAGGCTATAAGGTTGGTGATTAGTATGCTGCGTAATAGAGAGATTAAAATCCAATGCATTGTGATGTGCTTAATCAGTCTAGCGGCTATTGCTGTCGCTGCTTTTATTTCATTTGCTGCTGTGGTACTCATTATCATTACTTCTATACTCCTAATTGCATGCAGCTTATTACATACGAGATGGAGATATCGTGAGATCGAAAGGCTTTCAGGATACTTACGACAAATTAGCGGTGGAGATTATGCGCTAGATGTTCGTGATAATCAAGAAGGTGAACTTAGTATATTAAAAAATGATATTTATAAGGTGACTCTAAGATTGTCGGAACATAGCTCTATCCTTCAACAAGATAAACTCAAGCTTACCGATGCTATTTCGGATATTTCTCATCAGCTCAAAACCCCGCTTACCTCCATGATGATGATGGCAGATTTATTAAGCGACGCTGATTTGCCGGTAGTTAAAAGAACAGAATTTACACGGAATATTCGGATTCAGCTTGAACGGATTGAATGGCTTGTATCTTCTTTATTAAAACTTTCAAAAATTGATGCAGGTACAATACCCTTCAAAAAAGATCAAATAGCGGTAGGAAAGCTTATCTATAAAGCATTAGAGTCTGTTCAAATTCCGATAGAAGTTAAGCAAATAACGGTGTCGATAACGGGTGAAGAATCCGTTTCTTTTGTAGGTGATTTAAATTGGACAGCTGAAGCTTTGATCAATATTTTTAAAAATGGTGTAGAGCACACGCAGGACGGCGGAATGATCACGATTTCTTTTTTAGAAAATGCGCTGTATACGGAGATGCACATTACTGATAATGGCGTAGGAATTCCAAAAGCAGATCTTCCTTATATATTCAAGCGTTTCTATAAGGGGAAAAATGCTAGTGAAGGTAGTATCGGAATTGGTCTTGCGATGGCTCACAGTATTATAACTAGCCAAAACGGACATATAGAGGTTCAAAGCCTTCCATCGAGCGGAACACAGTTCCGAATTAAGTTTTATAAACAGATCATATAAGGTTAAGTGACTAAACTGTCATTTATAAGTCACTTGATAGTCATTAGAGACAGATATACTAAAACCAACAGCTAATTCATGGAGGTTTTAAAGTGGAGATATTAAAAATAGATCGTCTGTCTAAAATTTATGGAAAAGGTGAAACGGCAGTAAAGGCACTTGATGATGTTTCTTTTTCAGTGAAAAAAGGTGAGTTTGTCGCTATTATTGGTCCGTCAGGATCTGGGAAATCAACGCTCCTTCATATGTTAGGCGGTGTGGACAGACCAACAAGCGGTAAGGTGCTCATTGAAAATACAGACATTTATAAATTGAATGAAACACAGCTGGCGATCTTTAGACGTAGACAAATCGGTCTTATCTATCAATTTTATAACCTTATTCCGGTTCTCACTGTTGAAGAGAATATTACACTGCCGATGCTTCTTGATGAACATAAGGTAGATAAAAAGCAATTTGATGATATCGTGAAGACGTTAAATCTACAAAGCCGTTTAGGCCATCTGCCCAATCAGCTTTCCGGCGGCCAACAGCAAAGGGTATCAATCGGTAGAGCACTTATTAGCAATCCAGCTATTATGCTGGCTGATGAGCCAACGGGAAATTTAGACAGTAAAAATAGCAGTGAAATTATCGATTTACTAAAAATGTTCAATAAAACCTTCAATCAGACTCTAATTGTCATTACCCATGACGAGCGAATTGCTTTGCAAGCAGACCGAGTGATTGTGATTGAAGATGGGAGGATCGCCAAGGATGAGGTGGTTCGTCCATGAACATTGTAAATAAACTAACGATCAGACATTTGAAGCAAAATAAGAGACGTACGCTCGTTACGATGATTGGCGTCATCATTTCAGTCGCAATGGTAACAGCTGTAGTAACGCTTGGTGTATCTTTTTTGGACTTAATGAAAAAGCAGTCGATTGCCGACAATGGAGAATGGCATGTTCTTTATAAAGATGTAAATAAAGATCAGCTTGAAGCGATCCAAAAAGATGGAGAAACAAAAAGTGTTGTTATCACAAAAGATCGCGGTTACGCTCCATTAGCAGGGTCACAAAATGTAAACAAGCCTTATTTATTTATCAAGGAGTATAATGATCAAGGCTTTGAACAGTTTCCGATTGAACTAAATAGGGGACGTTTTCCGCAAGCCGAGAATGAGGTCGTTTTGTCAGAGGAAATTGCCTCAAACGCTAAAGTAGAATATAAGATAGGTGATCGATTAACACTTGAAGTCGGTCAACGGATTTACACAAATAGTTCGGGTGAAGAGCAACTACTCGATCAGAACATTGGATTAAATACGGATTCAATTGATGAAACATTAAAAAACAAAATAACTGCAAGTTATACGGTTGTAGGATTCATAAAGCGTCCCATATGGGAGCCAACATGGGCGCCCGGTTATACGGTCGTAACCTATGTCGATGAAAGCTTGATTGAAGCAAACGAAACCGTAGATGCATCTGTAGTACTAAAGAATGTGAAAAAATCCTTGTACACGCATGCGGAAACGTTGGCGAAGGAAAATAATATAGATATAAAGTCCATTAATTATAATAAAAGCTTGCTGCGATACTACGGTGTAACGAACAATGATAGATTGCAAGCAACTCTTTTTTCATTAAGCGCCATAATTATGGGAGTTATTGTCGTTGGATCAGTCTCATTAATATATAATGCTTTTGCTATTTCGGTCTCAGAGCGCTCTCGCCATTTAGGCATGCTATCGAGTGTTGGGGCTACGAAAAGACAAAAGAGAAACTCTGTTTTTTTTGAGGGAGCTATTATTGGTGCGATTAGTATTCCAATTGGAATCGTTTGTGGTCTTATTGGAATTAGTATAACGTTCTCGTTCATTAACTCCACAATCAAAGGAGCGATGGGGGTAACTGAAAAGTTATCTTTAGTTGTTACCCCCTATTCCATTCTGATTGCTTGTGCAGTTTCCATATTGACGATATTTATATCCACGTATATCCCGGCAATGCGTGCATCTAAGATATCTGCTATTGATGCCATTAGGCAATCCATAGATATTAAACTTACAGGTAAGGTAGTGAAGACATCGAAGTTTATTCGTAAGCTATTTGGCATTGAAGCTGAAATTGGTTTAAAAAATTTAAAAAGAAACAAACGAAGGTACCAAGCAACTGTATTTTCACTCGTCATTAGCATCGTTCTCTTTTTAGCCGTTTCTTATTTCACTGATAATATGAAGAAATCGCTTGAGTTGTCACAGAGTGGTGTGAATTTTGATATACAAGTATCAACAGGGAGTGGGGAAATAAGTGATCGAGTATTAAACGCGATAACTTCTCTGGATGATATAACGGAATATAGTGTTACGAAACAAATATCAATGAACGCATGGATTCCTGAGGCAGAAATCGCTAAAGAGTTGCAAGAACAGGTAAAAGTAGATCCCAATCTCTTAAATAACGGGAAATACCAGTACTTTATTACTTTCCATGCATTAGATCACAAAAACCTTCAAGCTTATGCCAAGCAAGTAGGTGCAGATTATAATCAGCTTATTGATCCTGATCCGAAAAATTTGTCAGCCATTGTAATTGATACAGTCCCTTATGAGGATGCAGTGGCAGGGAAGTATGTTGAAACCAAGATGGTTCATAAAAAGCTTGGTGATCACTTAGATTTGTTCGTTAAAGAAGGGGAAGCAGGATTAGAGACGAAGCTTAAAAAAGTGAAAATCGCTCAATTAACGGACCAGTTTCCAATGGGGGTTAGTTCAGGGGGATTAGGAGATATAACTATCATTGGATCTGAGCAAGTCATGAATCAACTGATTGAGGATATGAATAATGCTCATAGCTATTTAAAACTATACCTGAAAAGTGATGATCCAATGGCTACTCAACAGGAAATAGAAGAGATGGAAGAGAGCCATATGAATGTTTACAATGTGTTTCAAGGTAGACAACAGGAAGAACAGATGATTTTTTTAATGTCTGTATTCACTTATGGTTTTATCCTGCTTATTACAGCGATATCGGTTGCGAATATATTTAATACAATCTCGACGAGTATAACACTGCGAAAACGGGAATTTGCTATGCTGAAATCTGTAGGTATGACACCAAAAGGTTTTAATAAAATGATGAATTACGAAAGTATTTTTTATGGTATAAAGTCATTGCTCTACGGACTGCCCATCAGTGTAGTTGTGATGTACCTCATTCACAAGTCATTGATGAACAGCTTTAGCTATCAGTTTGCACTTCCTTGGATAAGTATTATTTATGTTATTGTTGCTGTCTTTGTTATTGTTACTTCAGCCATGTTATACTCCAGCTCCAAAGTGAAAAAAGAAAATATTATAGATGCTCTAAAGCAGGAGAGCATCTAGCGTGGCCGTTGATAGGGGAGTGACTAAGCACCTAGAGGTGAAACGGAAGGCAGACGTATTGAAGCAATACGAAGGTTACGGTTATCAAGTCGCTTATTATTTGCTCGAAGATGAAGCTCTAGCTATGCAAGCCGCTACTAAGGCTTTAATTGACCTTTTTAAAGATAATGAGTTTTTTGATGAACGACATGTTTATCAAAAGCAAAAGGTAAAGCTTGTTTTTATGAAGCATTCTTTATTGACGAAAGGTTCGCGTTAAAAAAGTATGAAGAAGTGACTGCCCAGCGTCGGATATACAACCCAAATTGTAGACAGGTGAAATAATAAAAAACCTGCTGCTATTAGGGGAGCATAGCATAAATCGACAGCCTTGTTGAGCTAACTGGCAGGATAGTTCCAACTATGGCAGATGGCTAATTTATCATTGTTAATGGGATACGATAGTTCAATAATCAAACAGGAAAAGGCAGCCGGATTAAATCGGCTGCCTTTTCTCAACTAACGGGCATAAACTAATAACAAACAAGTTCAAAAAATATACATAATACATGTGTGTAAATGGTAATATTGAATATTATTTGGTGTCACTTCAATCTGAAGCATCTACCTGCTCGAATCGAGAAATTTCGATCTTTTTTGGCAATTCGTGCAGAAGCTATTATAATAGAGATGGAAATTATGAAGGGAGTGGCATAAGGCCATGATTACAAGACATCGTGTAGAGACAAAAGAACAATTGGACGAGACTTACCGTATCCGTAAAGATGTGTTCGTTAGAGAGCAAGGTGTACCAGAAGAAGTAGAGATTGACGAGTATGAGGACGAAGCCAAACATGTACTTGTACGATATAATGGCGAACCTGCTGGAGCGGGTAGAATACGCCAGGTAGAAGGCGTTGCAAAGATCGAGCGAATTTGTGTGCTGGAGTCGTACCGAAAACATAAAATCGGAGGAGCGATTATGGCAGAGCTTGAGGAAGTGGCAAGAGAGCTGGGCTTAGAAAAAGCAAAGCTTCATGCTCAGACACAAGCTTCTGGATTTTATGTGAAACTAGGGTATACGGTGGATTCTAATGAATTTTTGGAGGAAAATATTCCCCATGTTCGAATGATTAAGCAATTATAGACATAGCTGCTTTTCATGTATATGAGTGAAAGAAGGTTGACCTCGTGATCTTTTCTACCTATACGTTTATATTTATATTTTTGCCGATTACATTTTTAGTCTATAGGTTACTTAGTGTGTTTAGACTGCAAAACGTTGCAAAGCTTTGGCTTGTGATGGCATCCATCTATTTCTATGCACAAGGCAGCGGCAACTTTGTTATGTTATTTATTGTTGATATTTTCGTCAATTTTGCAATAGGAAGTCTTATTGTTCGAGCAGGGCGGAAGGGTGCCAATTGGAGTAAACGACTGCTCATCACAATAGGCTTACTGTTAAATATCGCTTTTCTCGGGTATTACAAATACGCAAACTTTGCCATCGAAAATATTAATATGATTAGCGGACAAGGTTTTCCACTACTTGAGATCGTATTGCCTCTCGGTATTTCTTTCTATACGTTCCAACTAATCGCCTATTTGGTCGATTGCTATCGAGGACATACGAAAGAAACACCGATCATTGATTTTCTATTGTTCATTACGTTTTTCCCACAACTTATTGTAGGACCAATCGTTCATCATGGTGACGTTATTCCTCAATATCAGGACAAGCGTATGGGATTCCTTAATGGAACTAACATTATGATGGGGATGTTCTTATTTTCCATTGGTTGTGCAAAAAAGATTATGTTAGCCGATCCACTCACGAGTTATGCGACAGCTTTCTATGCGAATGTTGGTGCAGGTGACACATTAACGGCTTGGTTAGCATCAGTTGGTTTTACGATTTCTTATTATTTTGATCTATCGGGTTATGCGGATATGGCACTTGGACTAGCATTATTGTTCAACATTCGATTGCCGCACAACTTTAACTCGCCGTACAAAGCAAGAAACTTCCGTGAATATTGGCAGCGTTGGCATATGACGTTATCGAAGTTTCTATCGGATTACATATTCCGTAGTTTCTATCGCAAAGGAAGCGGAAGTTTCAACTTCTATTTTGCAGTCATGATGACGTTTTTTGTTTCGGGATTCTGGCATGGAGCGGGGTGGCAGTTCATCTTCTGGGGACTAATTAACGGTATTTTCGTTTGTATGTCTCACTTTATGTACCGGAACAAATTTAAACTTCCGTTCATTCTTGCATGGACGTTGACGTTTGCAGGTGTTGTGGGTACTCGGATACTCTTCGTTTCTGACTCAAGTGCTGAAGCTTGGGAAGTGATGAAAAAGATGGTTAGCTTGCAAGACTTTGCTGGCATGAATGTAACAATGGTTATTGATAAAATAACGACGTTTGCAGCTTATAACGCATACACGATTGTGTTACTAGTTATTGGCCTCGCCATCACATTGTTTGCCCGCAACACTGGACAGCTTACAGAGGACTTTAAACCTCGAATCAGACATGCTGTCGCAGCAGCTTTCCTGCTTGGCATCTCGCTTACACAAATGACATCCGTATCCAATTTTTTATATTTCCAGTTCTGAGGTGACGTAATGACTTTACGCAAATGGATAATCGCGTTTATTACCTCCTTGGCACTCGCTGTAACAGTAGTTGCAGGGTTCAATTATGTTGTTGATCCGTTCGGTGTGTTCGGCGACAAAGTGCTGAAGTGGCATTCCTACAATATGGTTAACAATCCGCGTGTAGCGAAAATTAGTTATTTGGACCAAAATCACGAAAAGTACAATTCCTATATTATTGGCGGCTCGAAATCGGGATCGATTTCACCGGAGCTTCTGAACAAGTATTACGGAGATGATGCTAGCTTCTACAGTATGCTCATGTATGGCGGTGACTTCCATGATTATGAGAAGACTTTGATCTATATTATGGATGAGTACAAACCGAAAAATATTGTACTCCATATGAGTTTACAGGAGATTAGCCACTTTAATGAAAAGGCGACTGATTTTAAACAGTCCTTACACGCTAAAGTATCCGGTGAGTCAAAAATAAAGTTTTATGTGGACTATTTAAAGCTTAATCCATCTTATGGATATTCGAAACTTGAAGGCTACTTCAAAAAAGCGATAGATCCATTTGAATACTCTCAGTTCATTCCTGAAACAGGTGTGTACAACAAAGTAAAACGAGATGCAGAGAAAGTTGATGTTCTAGAAGACTACATGTTAGCTAACAAGGCAGCATTTGCTCCGTTTGGCAAATTAGAAGCAGTTGCTTTGGACAGAAATGTAGAAGCACTAAAACGTATGAAAGAATACGCAGAAGCAAATGGGGCAACTTTCCGGTTAATAACAGGAGCAACATCTGATCAAGAACTTTTAAGTTACGATATGGATTCTTTAAAACAATATTGGACGAAGCTCGCTAACGTGACAGACTTCTGGGATTTCTCTGGCTATAGTACAATTAGCAGTGATCCGCGATATTTCTATGATACGATGCATTATCGTAACTCAGTAGGCAAAATGATGCTTGGCTATATTTTCCAAGACTCTGACGTCTATGTGCCAAATGGATTTGGACATCTAACAACGAGTAAAAATGTGAGCAAACGAGCGGAAGTTGCATTTACTCGTCCTGTTGTGAAAGCATCAGAAAAAAAGGAAATTCCAATTCTTGTTTATCATCATATTGATGACGATCCATATGAGCCGAATTCACTTATAACGCCTCCTGCTAAGTTTAAGAGCGATATGGAAGCTGTAAAGGCAGCGGGATTCAATGCTGTGTTGATCAGTGATCTCATTGATTATGTCGATGGAAAGAAGGAATTGCCGGATAATCCGGTTGCTATTACATTCGATGACGGATATTTAAGCAACTACGAATATGCTTATCCTGTACTGAAAGAACTAGATATGAACGCAACGATTTCGATCATCGGCTGGTCTGTTGGGCGGAATGAGCATCGTTTGCCTGGCAAGCAGTTTTATCCTCATTTTACATGGGACCAAGCGAGGGAGATGGAAAAATCAGGTGTTATCGATATTCAAAATCATACTTTCGATATGCATGAAACTAATCCAGATGATCCAAACGTTCGTAATGGGGTTCTGTCAAAACAAGAGGAAACTGCAGGTGAATATAGTAAAAACTTTATTACTGACGTTGATAAGATGGCAGGTCAAATCGAACAATTCATTGGTGGAGAAGTAACTATTTTCACGTATCCATTCGGATATTATTCCCACCAATCAGAGCAGATGCTTAAAGATTTAGGGTACCGTTCTACTCTGACAGTAAAAACAGGCATCAGCGTAATTGAAAAAGGTAATCCGGAAAGTTTATTCGCATTGAAACGTATCAATGGTGGACCAGAAGTACCTAGCGAAAAGTTAGTTAAGCAACTTCAAGGAAAATAAGCGTATTTGATCAAGGCTATCAACGTTCCCTAAATGGGATTGTCGATAGCCTTTTTGTGTCGTTTAGCCAGTGGAAGGACTGTTAGGAATATGTCCCTTCTGATTTCGATGCTCGGAAGTAGATGCGGCAACGTTATTTTCGGCTATTTTTGAGTTTGTTGCATAAGCATGATTTTTACCTGCAGATGTTTGATGTTTATGGCGCCCCAAGTAATAACCTCCATTCGATAATTAAACTGATTTAGTAACAAGCTTAGTTTTCCCGATGCCTTAGGAGATTATCGTGGCAATGTGAACCAATGAGCGGTATGGTACCATACGAATATGGTACTGTTCATCACTGTCTAACTTCCTTATGATGGAAATACATGGGGAAACGGGGGCTTAGTACATAATGAAAATTACTCTTTTTGATAAAGTAATGGTTGCCATTATATGTATTCCATTAATTATTTTTGCTGGATTTATCGTTTATATGATGGTTTCTTTTGGGAATAGTAGTACGTTTTATACTTCAGTCGTGTTTTGGACCACAGCAGTAATCATTCTTACTTTAATCTTTGGGTTATGTGGATGGTTAAAGCAAAAATATTTTTTTAAAGGGGCTGGAACGTTACTACTCATTTTAATTGTATTCATTGCAGGATATGAAATAAAAAAAAGTTATCATGATAGATTCACAAAAATTGTAGAAACTGAAGTAAAGTTATATGACTACGAACCGTTTACACAAGGGTCGATGGCTGTAAAATTAAAGGGAACATCTACCTTTAAGATTAATGAAGATCTCCCAATCTTAGATGGAGCGACAGCTTTGTATCCGTTGTATTCTGCATTTGTTCAAGCAGTCTATCCAGAAAAGGAATATAGTTCATATGATAATAAAAGTGAAGTTTTAGTATCGAAAACGATTCAAGCGTATGAAAATCTTTTAACAGGAAAAGCTGATCTCATATTTGCAGCTGCACCTTCAGAATACCAACTAGCAAGGGCAAAAAGTATGGGGATCGAGTTTAAACTAACGCCAATAGGTAGTGAAGCATTTGTCTTTTTTGTTTCCTCTAAAAATGCTGTTAAAGGTGTAACGAAGGAACAAATACAAAACATTTATGCTGGGGAAATAACGAATTGGTCTCAATTGGGTGGCAAAGATGCAAACATAAGAGCATTTCAAAGACCAGAAGGTAGCGGTAGTCAATCAGCACTACAACGTTTAATGAAAGATAAAATGCTAATGACACCACCAATAGAAAATGTCGCTGGAGGGATGGGAGGTATCATCGAGCAAACAGCAGATTATCGAAATTATCCGAATGCGATCGGATACTCTTTCCTATATTATTCCACACAGATGGTCAAAAACGGTGATATTCGGTTGCTAGAAATAGATGGTGTAGAACCAAATAGAGAAAACATAGCAAATGCAAGTTATCCTCTTTCTAGTCCTTTTTATGCTGTTACGGCAGGTACTGACAATCCGAATGTCGAACCTTTTATCGAATGGATAATTTCGGAGCAAGGGCAAGAACTTGTAGAGAAAACCGGCTATACACCGATATCCATACCCTAACAACTAGATGAGGTGTCTTTCCAGTGAAACCACATGTATTCATCGATCGAGCTATTCCAGATGCAGTTAAGGCGTATTTGTTAGAGCGTTGTACAATTGACCTTTGGGAAGAAGAAGACACCATTCCGAGAGATCAGTTATATAAACGATTAAGTGCTGCTGACGGCTACATAACAGCTGGGCGAAAGATTGACTCATTGTTACTCGAAGCAGCTCCAAATCTCAAAGTCGTCAGTACAGTTAGTGTGGGCTATAACCATTTCGACATCGAAGCAATGAAGGAGAAGGGCGTACTCGGTACGCATACTCCTGAAGTGTTAGACGAAACTGTTGCAGATCTTGTGTTCTCACTGATGCTTGGTAGTGCAAGACGTGTTGCTGAATTGGATCGTTATATTAGGGATGGACAATGGAAACGTGGTGACGGTGAAAACCTATATGGTATTGACGTACATCATGCGAAGCTCGGCATTATTGGCATGGGACGTATAGGAGAAGCAGTTGCTAGGAGAGCTGTTTTCGGGTTTGAAATGGATGTTCAATATCATAATCGTACAAGGAAACTAGAAGCCGAGGAGAAGTTTGGCGTTCAATATGCTGAGTTAGATGAGTTGCTTGAAAACAATGATTTTATCGTTTTACTAACGCCTTTAACTGATGCAACTAAAGGTATGATTGGTAAACGGGAAATAGGACTAATGCAGTCATCTGCGTTTTTTATTAATGCATCCCGTGGTGCAACAGTTGATGAAGGTGCATTAATTGACGCATTACGAGAGGGATCGATTCGTGGGGCAGGATTAGACGTATTTTTACAAGAGCCATTACCAAAGGATCATCCGTTACTTGGACTTCCAAATGTACTGCTTCTTCCTCATATTGGATCCGCTACGTTTAAGACTCGTGACGAAATGGCAATGGTAGCTGCGCGTAATTTAGTTGCTGTATTACAAGGGGAAGAACCACTTTATCTTGTGCCTGAGTTTATAGAGTAAGGGAAGAAAATGACTATTTAGAATCTAAGGCCCATTACTGCTAATTAGAAGACGATATGTTTCTAATTAGTTTGAAGTGGGCTTTTTATTTTTCGACTTTTTGTTATCTCTATCCAATCTTATTCTAGTTCTTTTTCCCCTTGTAGTAGGTTTGGAAAAAGGTATAATTTATGTAATTTAACATAAATTTAGTTGTTTGCAATAGAGTGGTTGAGGGGGTCGGTATTTACCTTTAGCTCAAGCAGGGTGAACTGAAACTGTCTGTAGTAAGTATTATTTTTAAAATTTACAGAGACGTGGAGGGAGTTTTTATGAAAAGATTACTTAACGCTCGGAAGTCTTTAAAAAGGAAAGCAATTATCATGTTGACTGTGGGGGCTCTGATAGGTAGCGTAGTGCCTTCGCTTGTATCTGCGACCGGCGCAGATACACAAGCGCCAACGGCACCTACCGGTCTTCAATTTATTACAGGCAATTCTACAAGTATATCGTTTCATTGGAATGCAGCCACCGACAACGTTGGCGTTGTCGCATATCAAGTATATCGCTCTAATTTTGGCATACTAGTAGGAACTGTGCCCAGTACAACGTTAACCTTTACAGATACTGGGTTAACTCCGGGAACTCCTTATTCATATTCCGTAAGGGCAGTAGATGCGGCAGGGAACATTTCTCCTTATAGTCATCCTATAGGCATTAAGTTACCCACAGAATAATGTAATGTTGTTAACGATGATTAATACAATAGGGGCTGCCGAGCAAAATTAACGGGAGTTTGGATAGTTGAATCTCATACAAATATGAGCAGTAACAAAGGGAGCCCCCTTGTTACTGCTCTTTACATTGTTAATGTCTATTTCAAGATGTGTAGCGACATAACTAGTTCTTTTTAGCGATTGACCTTTATAACTTCAACACGATTTGAGAAAAATGTAGCTCCGCCACCCATATCAGCTAGACGCTGAGGAGTTAATGCATTCACAGGGTTTCTTCTACCTTGCCCATCATCCCACCATAACCCTTGTGTAGCAAGTACACCTGGAAGTACGTCAGTACCTAACTTTAGAGTTAATTCCGCTTCACCACGGTCATTTCTCACAAGTACGAGGTCACTTTCGTTTAGTCCTAGCTCCAATGCATCTTGTTCATTCATATGAAGGATCGGACCTTTTTCCAGCTTTTGCAATCGAGGTTGATTAGCGAAAGTGGAGTTAATAAAGCTATGATTGGGTCCCGTCATCATTAAGAATGGATAAGTGAGCGGTTCCCTAAGCGGCGTATATTCCGGCACAGGCGACAATCCGGCTTTACTCATCGACTCCGAATAAAGCTCTATTTTACCACTAGGCGTAGGAATTCGCTCCATAATTGGCGGAAGATTACCGCCCCCAGCTTTCATCCATGTATTTTGTTTTAGGGAGTCGTAAGTAATTCCTTCCAGTAGCGGATTATGAGTAACATCTAAAGCTACGTTAATCATTTCTTCTTCTGTCAGATCAAACAACTCACGTTCAAAGCCCATACGAAGTGCCAATTCTTTAAACAAAGTAAAGTTGGATTTGCATTCACCAACGATATCCATGATTGGCTCATTTATTTGCATATATAGATGCCAGTAGGATGAGTAGAGGTCAATATTTTCAAAATGTGAAGTAGCAGGTAATACAATGTCCGAATATTTGCATGTATCTGTTAAGAATAGATCGTGAGTTACTGTAAACAGGTCTTCTCGAAGAAGTCCTTTACGAACTTTTTGTTGATCCGGCGCTACGATCGCTGGGTTACTGTTATAGACAAATAACATGCGCACAGGAGGTGTTAGATCAATTAATGCATCTCCAAGCTGATTCATATTAACGGTTCGAACATTCGGGTCAGGAAGTAAATCTTCGCGTTCAAGAGCACCATTGTTAATTCGGGAATACCAGCCATTCCCTTTCATAGCACCGCCGCCAAGTTCTGCCCATTGTCCTGTTAAAGCAGGCAGACATGCGATGGTGCGAAGCATCATACCACCGTTGTCGTGATGTTGAAGTCCGTTGCCAATACGAATGAATGAAGGTGTGGTCGTACCATAAAGTTTACCCAGCTCTTCAATCTGTTCAACGGGAACCCCAGTTATTTCAGAAACGATGGAAGGAGGGTACTGGGCTGCTTGCTCTTTAAGTTCCTCATAACCGATCGTATAGTTGTTTATAAATTGTTCATTTACATAATTGTCTCGGATGAGAATATGCATGATGCCTAGTGCAAGTGCTGCATCACTGCCTGGCAACAGATGAATAAATTCGTCCGCCCACGCTGAAGTGCGATTGCGATGTACATCGATATGAATGATTTTGGCACCTTTTCTGCGTGCTTCTGTTGCAAGCATCGTTTGATGCATATTTGTTGATACGAGATTACAACCCCAAATGAGAAATAACTTTGTATGAACAGTATCTTCAGGATCGATGCCAAGAGATCCGCCCATCGTATAACTATACCCTTTTGAACCTGCAGCATTGCAGATCGCTCTATCTAGTTGACTGGCACCTAAACGATGGAAGAAGCGACGATCCATACCTTCCGCGTTCAAAACACCCATATTGCCATAAAAGCTATACGGAAGTATGGAATCAGCACCATATTGCTCGGACAGATTCTTCATCTTCGAAATAATTTCCTCATAAGCTTCATCCCAGCTTATTCGTTCAAACTCTAAAGTTCCTTTAGGCCCTACACGGCGCATTGGATAGAGCAGTCGATCAGGATGATAAATGCGCTCAGGCAAATTTCTAACTTTATTGCATATTGCACCTTTTGTGATGGGATGATCGGGATCACCTGTAATCGTCGTTATTTTTCCTTCAGAAAACGTAACATGTAGCCCACATGTGTCTGGGCAGTCAAAAGGGCATACAGAACGGACTACACCGTCTGTTTGAAACGTAGTCATATTCCAATCACTCCATTTATTATGTTCGAAATAACGATAAGTACGTGTATATAGTTTACCATTATATTTGAATCTTTAAATAATGAGTTGGTGACAATCCGATAATCCGTTTGAATATGCGCTGGAAATAGGATACGTCGGAGTAACCGAGATATTCAGCTATTTCAGAAATGGTCAAAAGGGATTCCTTCAACATATAAGTTGCAGTGCGAATTCTAGTGGCATGAACATAATCGCTAATCGTTTGACCAGTTACCCGGCGGAACAACGCAGCTGCATGATTGGGACTTCTGCCAATACAAGCACCTAGCTCATCCTTCGTTACTTTGCCACGATAGTATTGTCCAATATAAGCTTTCATCTTCTCAATGTGTTGAAGTGTTATGGTCGCTTCATCTCCCCGATCCAGTTCTCTACACCAAAGTGAAAAAGCATCAAGTACGATCGAGTAAGCGCGGAATGAACAGTAGGGTATTGCATCTTGCCATTCCTTCCATACTGTTCGAAGTCTTTCTAAAATGAGATCAAAACATCCGGCCTTCGATTTAACAAATGAATTTGTAAACAAGAGGGGCAAAGCAAATAATATGTCTTCATTTATTGACAACTGAATGACAAACTTTTCATGGAAAACAGTAGGTACACTTTTACCATAATAATGTACGCCAGCTTTAATAAGCAGAAAGTCTCCTCTTTCCAAAATCGTCTTCTCACCATCGATCCAATAAATACATTTCCCATAAGTGGCTATGACAAATGATGCGTTTGTTGCTTGCAGGCTATTTTCTTCGAACCAGCTCATCCCACTGTCAAGTCTCATGCCATCAATCGACAAAATACCACACCTCATCATACAATAGTCTGTTTATCATACTATAATACGTGTACGTTGTCCCAATTTTCCTCTACAATAGTCACAACAGAGTGATGGAGGGAATACAAAAATGAGTTTAACAAAAATTGTTTGTACGATGGGACCATCGAGTAATTCGATCTCAATACTAAAAGAAATGATGAATGCGGGCATGAATGTTGCTCGTTTGAATATGGCACATGGCGAACTTTCTGATCATAGTGGACGGATCAGCTTGATTAGAGAAGCAGCTGCTGAAGCTTCTGCAGTTGTTGCGGTGATGATGGACATTAAAGGTCCAGAAGTTAGAATTGGAACTTTGCAAGAAGATAGTTACGAGCTGCAAACTGGAGCAAAACTGACGCTTACTAGTAGAGATATTGTTGGAGACGGAAATTGCGTCGCTGTTAATTATGAGGATATGCCGAAAGTTGTAACAATCGGTAGTCGAATCCTTATCGATGATGGTTTGATAGAACTTATCGTTGAATCCATTGAGGGCACTGAAATTATTTGTACGATTATGAACGGAGGACGTTTAAAACCACGTAAAGGTGTAAATCTTCCGAGCATTCGTACGACATTGCCTGGAGTAACAGAAAGAGATATTCGCCATATTGCTTTTGGAGTTAAAGAAGGCGTAGATATTATCGCGGTTTCTTTCGTTCGCAAGGCTGAAGATATTCTTCACGTTCGTCAATTGCTTGAACAAGCAGGTGCAGGACATATTCAAATTATATCTAAGATTGAAAATGAAGAAGGCGTTGAAAATCTTGATTCCATCATTGAAGTGTCAGATGGTATTATGGTTGCCCGTGGAGATCTTGGAGTAGAAATTCCAGCTGAAGATGTACCGATGATTCAACGTGAGATGATTCAAAAGTGTAATTTAGCAGGCAAGCCCGTAATTGTTGCTACTCAAATGCTCGATTCCATGCAAGTAAACCCTAGACCTACACGCGCTGAAGTAAGTGACGTAGCTAATGCTGTGCTTCAAGGTGCAGATGCGATTATGTTATCCGGCGAAACTGCTGCTGGGAAATATCCGCTTGAATCTGTAAAAATGATGTCGATGATCGCAACTCGCGCTGAGTCAACGATTAACTACGGGGATCTTTTCCAATCGAAGATGACTGTTCCATCCTCATCAGTAACTGAAGTAATTAGCCAAGCTGTTGTAAGTTCATCCTTGCAACTTGATGCAAAAGCAATCTTGACGCCAACGGAGAGCGGATTCTCGGCACGTATGGTATCTAAGTACCATCCTAAAGCGCCAATCATTGCGATTACAGCACACGACCATGTCCTTAAACGTCTAACACTTGTTCGTGGTGTAATCCCGATCAAGGGTGAAGCTACTTCGACAACGGACGAAATGTTTAAATCGGCGATCCGTAATGGCAGCAGAACTAATTTATTGCAGTCAGGTGATTTTGTTATTATTTCTGCAGGTGTTCCAAGTGGAAAAGCTGGTGCTACCAATTTAATCCGTATTCACCAAATGGAATAGAACAGTCAACATTAGCAGGTAAATAAAGCCATTGACATAACTAGTCCTTAGGAGTAATAATAGACTCTGGTCATCACATAAACGACAACTAACAATTCGTATAACCCCACATAACGTTTTTGGACACAGGGTGGGGGTATCTACGGGAAGCCTTACTTCCACGCTACGAATGGTAAGCTTTATTCTAACGAATAAGACTTACTATCCGTAGCTTTTTTGCGTTTTTGTGTATGTACTTAATTATTAATCCAGAATGCGAATGGGGTTTGCTACACAAACTTTAAGCACTTGCTGACGAAGTAAGTTTGTTTTGCAAGCTATAAGCAAACGCTTACGAAGGAAGTCTGCTTCGCAACTTTGGAGGAGGAGAAGAGAATGAAACATATTTTGGCTGTATTTATTGCCGCTGCAAGTTACGGCATACTATCCACGTTTGTTGTGTTAGCATACGACGAAGGGTACACACTTGGTGATGTGGTTGGTACACAACTCCTAGTTGGATTTATATTGACTTGGTTACTTGCACTATTTATCGATCTTAAAAAGAAAAACAAAGTTGGAACAGGTACGTTAAAGGCAGAGAAATCTTCTGTTCAAAACAAAGTAAGTAGCTTTACTTGGAAAAAGAAGTTGCTTCTAATGGCAGCAGGAATTCCAATCGGATTGACTGGTCTTCTATATTATCAATCCCTTCATTATGTGCCAGCATCACTTGCTATACTATTATTGTTCCAGTTCGCTTGGATAGGTGTTCTAATCGAATCGATTATTAAGCGAAAACGTCCAGATAAAATTATTTATCTAACACTAGCTATATTGTTTAGTGGTACAATTCTTGCTGCAGGTATGATTGAACAAGGCATAGGAAAGTTCCACATACTAGGAATCGTGTTTGGTTTGTTAGCAGCAGTTAGTTACTCCTTGTTCATGTTGTTCAGTGGAAAAGTTGTTCCGAATGAACATCCAGTAACACGTACGAAATGGATGCTCACAGGTGGTCTACTGTTCGTATTTATCGTATTCCCTCCAGAATTCCTTTGGAATGGAGAAATATTTAGCAGTCTAATCTTGTTCGGTGCTTTACTAGGATTTTTTGGTGCCTTTTTACCGCCTCTATTGTTCGCATATGGAGTTCCACATATCGGAGAAGGAATGGCTGGCATATTAGGTGCAGCGGAGCTTCCAGTCGCTGTTATGTTATCTTCACTTGTTCTACATGAAGAAGTATCTTTCCTACAATGGATCGGTGTAGTTATTGTGCTTATAGGTGTAGCATATCCAGAAATTATTAAGATGAGAAGCAAGAAATCAAATGCTGTCACATCCGGTTAGTCGTTAGTAATGAACACAATTTAAACTTTACTAGATCTTCTTATCAACTTAAGAGGAGTCTGGTAA
This sequence comes from Paenibacillus sp. GSMTC-2017, assembly GCF_016019935.1. Lineage (GTDB taxonomy): Bacteria > Bacillota > Bacilli > Paenibacillales > Paenibacillaceae > Pristimantibacillus. Next base: position 109,706 of record NZ_JAECMT010000002.1, on the reverse strand, counting down.
AGTTTTTTTTATAGCTGTTCTTTCGCTGGCGTAGTTCCACGAACTGGAAGTATACTTATGATGTCGGGCCGACGAAATATGGATGAAAGGAGCTGATCAATTTGATTCAAATCCTAGAGGTGGTCTCCGTTTAATCGGAGACGCCTTAAACGAAGAGGCCTATGGGCCTCTTCTTACTTTCAAAAGAGTAACCTAATATTTGTAACAAAGGATTGTTAACGGATACATTATTCATTATAATGGAAAATGAAGCTTCATAAGAAGCAGGGGAACACCCCACAAAATTTGACTAAGAAAGGGAGGCGGCTTTAAATGAAAATTTTCGCATTCAATAACCTATCGCAAGCCAAACGTATCAACTTATTCGAGGAGGATTTATACTGTGAATTACAAAAATGGAAGAGACGTGCTTCCCCCTAGTTTGCTATTAGAGCTGCAAAAATATATTCAAGGCGACCTGATCTACATCCCTAAGCCATCTAACCAGCGTGCAAGCTGGGGAGAAGTTAGCGGCACTCGGAAGCTGCTGGCAGAAAGAAACAAAGAGATTTTCCAATGTTACACAAATGGTGCTTCAGTAGCGGAGCTGGAACGCAAATATCATCTTTCGAGTGAAAGTATTCGTAAGATTATTGTAAAGGCTCGCTAAGCATGAAACCAATTGAATGGAAAGTAAAAGAAGAACCTCCATGTGCCACAGTGCAGTGGGCAGAGGTTCTTCTTTTTTTGTCTATGTGGTGAGAGTCATTAATGGACCGAAGTGACTGGGAGCGGCACGGTTGTTCTTGGATATTTATAATCGTCCCGGAAACATTGAGTATCTGTATCGTAAGCGGATTGTGACAGACGATGGGACACCTCGAACACCGGTAAATTGGGATTAACATGTAGGGCAGATCCATAAAAAGAACAGCCTTCGAAATTAAAATCCAAAGAAGTAATGATGATAACACAGTTCGTAAAGCAACAATTTTTGAAGCTGAATCCATCAAACGCAATGGTTTCATTATTGAAGTTTTCATTCATAATCAATTTCATTCCTAACACTCCTCTGCAATATATAGGCGACATGGTAATAATGGTATCAGATGATGGGTAAAATGTTTGTCACAACATGCCCATGTGAAAGTATACTTATCGACAGATATTTATTTTTAAATGACGAAGAGTGTCAGTATAAGTGGAAGTGACTGACTGAGCTTTTCCCAACAATGGAACAGGCTCTACAAAGGTTACTTGACAGTCGCAATCAGATTCATTATTATTTAAATAGTTTAAATATATAGTACTAAACTATATGAGGGATGAGGGTTACATGACAACACTAAATAGTCGTTTTCAGAGTTCAATTTCACAGCTGAGTCGTGTATTTGGATCAGAAATTATTAAGCAAATGGATGGACAAATTACTGGAACTCAATTGTATATGCTCTATTACATCAGAGAATTTAAGCGGTGCCGTCTAACCGAGCTTGTTGAGCGGATGGAGGTAAAACCAAGCGCTGTGACGGTTATGATCGACCGTTTAGAGAAATCAGATTTTGTGAAAAGAGTAAGCGATATGAATGATCGTAGAGTTATTTTGGTGGAGCTGACGGATACTGGACATGATATATTACGTAGGGCGCAGGCCATACGAGAAGATATAGTGGGTTCTTATATGAAAAAGTTAAGCACGGAAGAAGCTCAGTTAGTGACAGATATTTTAGAGAAAATGGTTCGTGTTGAACAATAGGAATTGAGTAGGGAGCGGAACGAGTATGGAACATTTATCACATAAACGAAAGTTAACGATAATGGCTGCTATCATTATGGCCATGTTTTTTTCGGCTATTAATCAGACCATTGTCAGTACAGCAATGCCACGTATTATTGCTGAACTCAATGGATTGGAGCATTATAGCTGGGTTATTACGATTTATATGCTGACCTCAACACTAGCAACTGTGCTTGTAGGTAAGTTGTCGGATATTTATGGGCGAAAGCCGTTTCTACTCGCTGGTATCGTCATTTTTATGATTGGTGCGTTTCTGACGGGATTTTCAAGAGATATAATTGAGCTTATTATTTACCGTGGTATTCAAGGTTTAGGGGCAGGCGTTATTATGTCCACTGTATTTACAGCAGTAGGGGACTTGTTCTCTCCTCGGGAGCGTGGCAAGTGGACAGGAGTAATGATGGCGGTATTTGGCTTCTCAAGCGTACTAGGCCCAGCACTCGGTGGATGGCTCGTTGATAACTTCGCATGGAAGTGGTTGTTCTGGGTGTTCTTACCTCTTGGAGTAGTAGCATTCTTTATGATTCTAGCGTTATTTCCGAAGGTTGAACGTAAACCTGCCGAAAAAATTGATTATGCAGGTTCCTTCTTCTTAAGTATAGCCATTATTGCGCTTCTTCTTGGATTCTCATGGGCAGGAACAAAATATGATTGGGCTTCATTCGAAATTATTGGATTGTTTATAGCAGCCATTGTTTCAATTGTTATATTCATATTTGTGGAAAAAAAGGCAGTAAGTCCTGTATTGCCACTTTCATTATTCAAAAACGACATCGTAACGATCTCAAATGCAGTTGGATTTCTAATGAACGCAGGTATGATGGGGGCACTCATTTACATCAATTTTTACGTTCAAGGGGTTGAAGGAATCTCAGCAACGTATTCTGGATATGTGACAATGCCAATGTCGATTGCAATGGTTATTATGAGTACTGTAATTGGACGAAAAATTACGAATACAGGTAAATACAAACGATATGCAGTAATGGGATTACCTATTATGATTGCGGGAATGCTCATTATGGCATTTATGAACAGCGTATGGCTAGCGGTTGTTGCTATGATTGTATTCGGGATTGGACTTGGAGTCGGAATGCCAGTATTCTCATTAACGGTTCAAAATGCAGTGAAACCTACTGAGCTTGGTGTAGTTACAGCTTCATCTCAGCTTTTCCGTAATCTTGGCGGCACAATCGGAATTGCCATAATGGGAACACTGATGACTTCTACGCTTACGAAAAATATGGAGAAGTTAATGGCGGCTAATGAAGGGACTAACTTGGATTCGGTTGATCCTGAGGTGGCAAAGCAGCTTGCGGCGTTCCATGATCCTACAATATTGCTTAATCAACCAATGCTCGAAAAGATTAAAACAAGTGTGCCAGCAGATGTACAGCCATTAGTCGATCAATTGATTGCTACATTACGGGAAGCACTTAGTTCATCTTTAACGGTCGTATTCTTGGCTGGTACAGCTTTAGTTGTCATAGCGTTTGTGTTGACCTTATTTTTACGAGAAATACCGCTACGTACTTCTAATAAAGAAATTGAAAGTGAACCAGTAACAGAATCATAACGTCTCAGAATGAAAGCCATGACGGGGGAACCTGCCATGGCTTTTCTCTATTATTCAATACTTTTTAATGATTCGATCATATTGATTTTATTTACTTTACTTCGAAGCAGTAAGTTAGACAGAAGAGTGAGTAAGTAGGCGAGAATGACGGAAATCACCATCGTATAAAGTGTTAATTGATCAGGAATCTGTTGATGTGTGCTAGACATTGCTTTTACTATGACTTCATAACACTTTCCACTTATCGGTAGAGCAATAATGACCGCAAATGTAGTTAAAATGATATTCTCAAAGAAGATTAGTCTGTTTATTTTACTTTTTTGATATCCAAGTACTTTAAGTGTTGCAAGCTCACGGTTCCTTTCATAAATGTTTATGGAAGAAATCGTATAGATAGCGCCAAATGAGAGTACGACGGCACAAATGATAAAAAATACGAATGCAAAATTGTTCTGTTTCATTATATACTCGGCTGTTTGCCTAAGATCGTTTTTATCTGAGATGGTATCTACATTTTTGTTTTGTTCAAAGGAGTTCCTTACGTTTGTCGTATCAGCAGAGCTACTGACTTTAACTAAAAGTGAGGTTGGACTGTAGTCTATGCCAAAGCTTTTTAAATAGGCCGGTGTAATGTAAAATGATGGATGCGAAAATTGAGCAGATACTTTATTCACTTTCAATGAAATCGACTTGTTTTTAAATTCAGGTGCAGTAAATGATAATTGAATCGTATCACCTACTGCGATGTTGAATGTGTCAGCGTATGATTGGGGTACTAGAACACCATTGTCTTCTAGAGATACACGGTTATCATCTTCGTCAAAAAAATGAAGAAGATTGTTATCTTTTTCTGTAACAATTAAGGTAGCATTTTCTTTTGCCTCTTCTTTATGAAACTCAACTGGAAACGAGGATAAAGAATAGCTATTTACAATACCAGCAGGTAGTTGTGATGAATCAGCAGATGTACCAACCTTATAATCTATTCGTAAATCATATGTGTAAACATCTTCAATTTGATCCACTACTTTTTGTAAACCAGCTTGTGTGCCGAATGATATGATCAATAATACAGTGCTTCCGATAATACCTATGGAGCTCGCTATAGCTTTCTGTTTATTTAAAAATATATTTCTCAAAATGAGTTTGTTGCTGTAGGATAATCGGCTCCATATACCTGGTATTCGTTCAATAAGTAGATTTTTTATCTTTTTTGGTGGTTTAGGTCGCATTGCTTGTGCTGCACGTTCCTTTAGTATGTTTCTCCCGCTTAAGTAACAAGATAACATTCCAAAACTACTCGAGAAGATGAGTGGTGGAATGATCGAAAACCAAGAAAGTGAAAATGTAATGTCGGGTAGAGAGTAAGATCTTGCACTAGACTCGGAAACTACTGGGATAAATACAATATCGGCTATAACACAACCAAGGAATGAGCCAATTACACCTATTAGAACAGGGTAACCCATGTAATGGAGCATGATGCTACTATTTTTTACACCTAAAGCTTTCATTATGCCAACTTGATTTCTTTGAGAATCAATCGTCATTGACATCGTTAGAAATAGAATGATGGATGCGATTAAGAAGAGGACTAAAGGAACAACTGTACTCATCATATTATTGTTATACATCGTTTGTTTGATTTGAGAATAACCAAAGGAACGTTCTTTACTTATTTGCTCTAAATAAGGTAGATGTTTGGTCTCAACTTCAATGGATTTCCCTAATGTATCGATATCAAAACCTTCTTGTGCATCAATCATTATTTCATTATAGTGAATATCGTTTTTGATTTCAGAAAGCGACACTTCAGCTATATAAGCAATTCCATGTGATTTATGGTCTTGTGTTGCGTTCTTTTTAACATGTTCAACATTTTCACCTAAACCGCTTATTGTGAACGTTATATCTTTGCCATTAGTATTTAAACTTATTTGGTCACCGACAACGAATTGATGTTCTTTTGCATAATGAGAATCTAAAAAAAGTTCTCCCTTTTTTGTAGGAATCTCCCCATTAATTAATGTTAATGTATTAATTTCATTATTGTTCGGGATCGAATGAATATTTAAAACAGCTTTATGATCTTCAAACACTTGCGTAGCATCAAAAGTATAACGAGCTTCTAATTTTTTTATACCGTCGATTGTGTGCAACGTGGTTATATCTTCTTTCGTTATTCGATCATAATATACATTCAAATCACTTAAATTATGATCTTCAAAATAATTTTCAAGATACGCGCGATGTTCTTTGCTATACGTTATAAGCCCCGCATAAAAAAATGCACCCACTGCGACTACCAAAACTAACGCTATAAATTGCCCGATAGATTTTTTTGTGTCTCTTAACAGTTTCAAAGGTAATTTCATAATTACCACTCAATCCCTTCAACACTTCGTTTTTTATCATTAATTGTGATGCTTTCAATCCTTCCGCTTTTCACTTTAATAATTTTATCTGCCATAGGAATTAATGCTGAGTTATGTGTGACCAGGACAACACACTTTTTCGTTTCTCTATTCAAATCTTGAATAAGCTTTAAGACGGACTTACCTGTTACATAATCCAAAGCGCCGGTTGGTTCATCGCATAGTAGCAATAAAGGATTTTTGGCCACGGCTCTAGCTATAGCAACTCGTTGTTGTTCACCTCCAGAGAGCTGAGAGGGGAAGTTTTTGATGCGATCAGTTAGTCCAACTTTATGTAAAATCTCTTTAGCATTCAGATGGTTTTTACATACTTCAGTAGCAAATTCTACATTTTCGAGTGCGTTTAAGTTCGGAATTAGATTATAAAACTGAAAGACGAACCCAACTTGTTCGCCACGGTATTCTGTTAATTTCTTTTCATTTACATTTGTAATTTCTTGACCACCAACAAACACTTGACCAGAAGTAGCTGTATCCATACCGCCAAGGATGTTCAATATTGTACTTTTACCTGCACCACTTGCGCCTAAAATAACGACAAATTCTCCTTCCGAAATAGAGAAGTCTACACCAGTAAGAGCATCGATTTGCACTTCACCTATTTTGTATTGTTTTGTTACGTTTTTAAATTCGATTAGTGTTTTCATTAATTACAACTCCTCGCTGTTGCGTTAATCTTTATGAAAACAATTCTAACTCTTGTAGTAGTTTCCAGATACGGTCGATGGACTGTACTGTTATCCACCTAGAGACCGACATCGTAAGGCTGATTTAATTTCGGTCGAAGGACCGATTTCTAAAGGCTGTATTAAATTGGACAGATCGTGGTAGAGGATGATAGAATACAACTGTTTCATTTACTTCTTTTACCAGGTGAGGGAGGTGTAATGGTTGTCCACAGTGAAAACTGAAATAGATGAAGCAATTGCATTTATACAGCGGAATTTATATGATCCACTAACTTTAGATCAATTAGCTAGCCATGTTGCCTATAGTCCATATCACTTTGCACGATTATTTAAGGAACGTATGGGTATCTCACCACTGTATTATGTTTCATCCATGAGGCTGCAAAGAGCAAAGGATCTACTTTTGCGGACACACTTAAGTGTGCGTGATATAAGTTTGGAAATTGGTCAACAGAGTTTAGGAACGTTTACGACGAGGTTTACAGAGCGAGTAGGAATGACACCTGCACATTTCCGAAATTCAGGCGAACAAGCCAATCTTCATTTGGAATCGTTAAAACAGTTAGATAATTGGCAAACTTCTACATTTGCATTTCCGCAAAATGCTTCCGTTCGCGGAACGATTACAACAGAACACGATTTTAACGGTGTTATATTGATCGGTTTATTTGAAAAACCTATTCCTGAAGGATTTCCGATTTATGGCACATTGCAATCATCACTAGGCGAGTTCGAGCTACCGAATGTTAAACCTGGCATCTACTTTTTGATGGCGACAACGATCTCATGGGGAACGGGAGCAATTGACATGCTTTTACCACAGATGACTTTGCGCACACGTTCGAGACTGCCAGTTATCGTACAAGCTTACGAACCAGTTCCGCCACAAGAGGTTATCCTTCATCTCCCACAACTAGATGACCCACCGATACTTATATCGTTACCTGTATTAATGACACATTTCCTTGGTAGAGTTAAGAATAAAGAAGGTTATCGAAAATAGATGTTTCTTCGCATGTTTTCGACATTTTTGCTAATTTCGTGTTGAGTTGAACACACCAAAACGCTTATAATATAGCAAGTATCAACTCTAACAGAAAAGGTGTCTATAAATGAGCATATTAAATGTAGAACGTCTAAGTCACGGCTTTGGAGATCGCGCCATCTTCAACGACGTATCCTTCCGCTTGCTGAAAGGTGAGCATATCGGACTAATTGGTGCAAATGGTGAAGGTAAATCTACCTTCATGAACATTATTACAGGAAAATTACAACCGGATGACGGTAAAGTTGAATGGTCAAAGCGTATGCGCGTTGGTTATTTGGATCAGCATGCAGTGCTTAGCAAAGGAATGACGATCCGCGACGTCTTGAAAGGTGCGTTCAAATACTTGTTCGATATGGAACAAGAAATGAATGACATGTACGGCCGTATGGGCGAAGTTACTCCAGAAGAACTTGAAAAAATGCTTGAGGATGTCGGCACGATTCAAGATACGCTTACAAACCAAGATTTTTATTTAATCGATGCAAAAATCGAAGAAACTGCTCGTGGTCTAGGACTAACGGATGTTGGTCTTGATAAAGACGTTAACGATTTGAGTGGTGGGCAACGTACGAAAGTATTGCTTGCAAAGCTTCTTCTAGAAAAACCAGATGTTCTTCTACTGGATGAGCCGACAAACTATTTGGACGAAGTGCATATTGAATGGCTGAGACGTTATTTGCAAGAGTATGAAAATGCATTTATTCTTATCTCACATGATATTCCTTTCTTAAATAGTGTAATCAACTTGATTTACCATATGGAAAATCAGGAGCTTTCACGTTACGTAGGGGACTACAATCATTTCCTACAAGTACATGAGATGAAAAAACAGCAACTTGAATCTGCTTTTAAACGTCAGCAACAAGAAATTTCGGACCTTAAAGATTTCGTAGCACGTAACAAAGCAAGTGTTGCAACTCGTAACATGGCGATGTCGCGTCAGAAGAAGCTTGATAAGATGGAAGTTATCGAGCTTGCTAAGGAAAAGCCGAAGCCACAGTTCAACTTTAAAGAAGGCAGAACAGCTGGCAGACTTATTTTCGAAGCGAAGGATCTTGTTATTGGATATTCTGAGCCACTTTCTAGACCTCTTGACCTTAAGATGGAACGTGGACAAAAAATTGCTCTCGTAGGTGCGAATGGTATCGGTAAAACGACTTTGTTACGTAGCATCTTGGGAGAAATTCAAGCTCTATCTGGAATAGTAGAGCGTGGGGAAAATCTACAAATCGGTTATTTCGTACAAGAAACGAAAGAAGCGAATAACAAAACGTGTATCGAAGAAGTATGGGGCGAATTCCCATCCTTTAATCAATTTGAAGTTCGTGCTGCACTTGCAAAATGTGGTCTAACGACGAAGCATATTGAAAGTAAGATTACGGTGCTAAGCGGTGGAGAAAAAGCAAAAGTTCGCCTTTGTAAATTGATCAACCGTGAATCCAACCTACTCGTACTCGATGAGCCTACAAACCATTTGGATGTTGATGCGAAGGACGAGCTTAAGCGTGCACTAAAAGCGTACAAAGGAAGCATTCTTCTTATCTCTCACGAACCTGAGTTTTACACAGATGTTGTGACGGAAACGTGGAACTGTGAGTCTTGGACAACAAAAGTATTCTAATCGTAGTAAATGGCCTACCTGTTATCGATGCGGGTAGGTCTTTTTGTTTTGTCGCAAAGATATCTAAATGTTAAGCTTGGCACGCGACAGTAAGATTAGCTCGGCATCTATATCCATATTTTTATAAGAGTATTATAATTATTTTGGTAGTATGTGGGATTTGGTGCATTCAAGAAACGAGTGGCTTCAATAACTTAAAACAATAATCACTTTGATAATTAACGACGTAAATAAGTTTTTGAAAAATAAATTTGAACTACTTTAAGAAGATCTTCAGGTGTTTTAATGGAATAGGATGATAAAAAGTGACTGAAAAGGAAAAACGTAAATTTCGAATTGAACAATTAAAACGGAAGATAAAAGTAGAATCTTATTACGGTGTTTTATTCAATGAATGTATTTGTTCGCTTGGTACTGAAACACGAGTTTACAATCTAGATGAATCTATCGAGATCAGTAGAAGAATGGAAGATGCTTTCGGGTTTTCTAGTAGGGGCAAAGTGGATTAAAATGTGATAAATATAAGTTTGAAGTTTCATATTTAGATGAATTACTTCGTATTCAATATATCGATTTCGATGATAACTATTATGTAGTTTGGGATAGCCTTAACCTACCAGTGATAGAAGCTTCATTAACGAGAATCGTTAAGTATTATGATGATGTAATTGCTGTAGCTTTTGATACGTGGATTAAGTGGTGGAATGACAATAGGATTTACGAAATAGTTTTCAATTAAGTAAGAATAGATTACAAGCAACGACTATCTAAGAGATGCTAACGGAAATTATCCTATTAGAGTAGAAATTTATTTGTAAAAACTAGTAATATGATGGGCATATGCTACAAATTTTTTCATTTTCGAAAAGCTAAAGAGGTGAGGATATTAATGAAATTAGATTTAGTATCAGCACAACGTTATTTATACAATTTTCAAAGAAATAATTTAAATTTAAAACAATTTGAGTTATGGATTTATGAACATGAAGAGCTAGAAAATTACTTTGGAAGTAAAGAATACTTAGATTTCATATCAAGAGATTATAGCAATAAGTATGCATTCGACGAAACAAAGAAGCAAATTAGAAATGTTATTAAGCTGGAACGATTTGAACAAGAGAGATTAATCTCTTTATTGACCTCTTTGACACAAATAACAAGTATAAAAGAATGCAGCGGAGTTATGGAAGCTCTTTATGACGACTATTGCAAAGGATACGACTTTTTAAAAGCGATGGCTCTCATTTATTTATGTAGTGTGGAGACAGATTCAGTTACCATGAACTTGGTCCATTTGGATGATATTCAACGACAAAAGATCTGTTCTGAAGCATTAAGATTACTACATGATTTTGAGAATAAGAAATTAATAATTACTGGTGAATATGAATATAAAATATCTTGAAAGGAAGTTTAGATGAAAATAACATTTGATAGTACAACAGTTTCGATAGGGAAGAAAGAGTATCATATCCTAATGCCAATTTTAGATTTTTCAAAACTATACGTTGTTCGAGATCAAGAGAAGAGCCATGTCATCTTTGGAGACGAACTAAGTTTAATTAACTTAGCATCTTTATTCGAGTGTTTAGGTAATATGACTAACTATATCATTTATATCGAATCAAAAAAGAATAACTTGACGGATTACTTAAGAACAGGTTGGTCTGACAATTCCAATTCCTTCGATCTAGTCATGATGCACCATTCCATTCAATTAAAAAAACATGAGTGGAAACAAATCAGAGGTAATTGTAAAAGATGTAGCAAAAAGAAAATTGAAATCGTAATTCAAAAGGACAATAAATTGGAACGATTTTCTTTCCAGTATAACTATCGTGAGAATAAAGACGTTTTAGATATTAATGAACATGTTGAAACATTATTACTGATAGGTAGCAGTAGTGTATTTAAAAGTTTATCAACGGATGCGTTATCTGTCAGTGAAGATGGTAAGGAATCATATCTAAAATCTACTGGATATCATAATCATGCGCATATTGATTTTTATGCACGACAAAAATTCACTAGAAATTTTAGACAAGCAGGAAACTCTTTGTGCATCGATTATTATGATAGTGATCTTTGGAAAAGTAGTGATTTAATAAGCTGGGATAAACAGAACATCATTTTACCTAGACACAAAAGTGATAATGTACGAGTTGAAAATCTCAACAAATTACATAGATACGATCTTATTCCACTAATTCCTCATCTCATAGTTTGGCTTCAAGACATAAACTGGCCAATTGCGAGTCATGTTTCTAAAGTACTTCTAAAATTACCTGAGGAAATAATACCTCATATTAAAAGTGTTTTAGCTACCGATGATGAAGAATGGAAAGTTTATTGCCTGCATTATTTAGTGCTTGAAATGCCAATAAATTATATGTTGGAACTTAAAAAAGAAATATCTGAAATAGCTAATCATCCAACTACAGGTGAAATGGATGTAGAAAGTCATATAGTTGCTAAAAAAATATTGAAACTAATTATTAGCTATGAAACAAAACGATAAAGACAATTGACAAAGGTATAAGAAAGCTTGCGAAAAACGAACATCGTGCCAGATGAATTAAGTGATTATTTCGAAAACATTAAGAGCAATCTGCAATTTAAACAGTGGTATGTCGGGCATTTTCACAGTGATATTAAAATAGTAGAAAAAGAAACGTTGCTGTATAACACAGTTGAGAAAATATATTAAATGATATAAATGCACAATTAACTTACTAAGGAGTGTGGTGAAAATTTCAAACAGAGTCAAAGTTGTTTTAATAGGTGGAATATTTTTATTAGTTATCATTGCGGTATTTATTTTTAACACCCCTAAAACATTTTACGGCAATGATGAAAAATCAATTATCAAAGCCATTCATTCTATTCCTGGTTATGAAAAAGACTCTATTTCAATTTTGGCTATAAATGATGTAGACGATTCAAGGGTCGTGGGATTATTAGTAGACGAAAGTCCCGGCTATGCTCAATTTACAAGAAATAAAAAAGGGAATTATAAGTGGCATTTTATTGAGGTTAGAAGAGGTGAATCATTTAGTACTTTCTTACCTGATATGACTGATAAAGTGAAGAGATCAATGATGATTGTAACAAATGATAAAAATGAAATTGCTAAAATGGAAGTAAGAGTAAATGGGGAGCTAATACAACAAACGTTTAATCCGAAAATAGCTAAAGTTACTTGGATTGAGCTTCCAGAATCTATAGGCGGACATAGATTTGATGACTATAAGTATTATGGAAAAGATGGCGAGCTGTTGGAAGGGTAAGATAGATATATCGATATACTACTATATTTTAAATCGAAAGGAAGAGCAATTATTAAGATCAGAAGAGCTAAGCCCTATGAAGCAGAACTCTTAAGTGAGTTAGCTTTTGATTCAAAATCACATTGGAATTATAAGGCTGACTATTTAGAAGCTGCACGTGAACATTTAAAGATTACGGACCGAGAAATTGAAGATGAACAAGTTTTTGTGTATGAAGTAGCGGGGAATATTAAAGGATACTACCATTTCAGAACAAATGATGAACCAGAATTAGTTTGGCTTTTTGTTAAGCCAGATTCGATTGGAACTGGGATAGGTAAGTTATTATGGAACCATTTGCTGAGCACATTGAAACATACTGAAATCATTTCATTTGTTATAAAAAGTGATCCGAATGCTGAACAATTTTATTTGCGATTAGGTGCTCATAGAATAGGTCTAAAAGATTCAACAGTTGATAGTGAGATGAAGCTGCCAGTATTGAAATATGTAATCGTTTAATTTTTACAGAAAAGAGGTTCTCTATGAAGATAAATAAAGAATCAGTCGCCCACTACAAGTGGGGTCTTAATTGTGATGGATGGCGTTTTCTTAATCGAGATAATTTAAGCATTATTCACGAAAAAATGCCTCCAGGAACATATGAAGAAAAGCATTTCCATCAAATATCATGGCAGTTTTTCTACATACTTATAGGACAAGCAACCATTGAGCTAAATGGGGAACGATATGAACTTAACCCCTTTGAAGGTATTGAGATTCCTCCGGAAACACCACATCAAATATTTAATAAATCGGATGAGTCAATAGAGTTTCTGGTAATTTCACAACCTACGACTTTAGGTGATCGAATAGCGGTAACTGATTAAATTTATATATTGGTAAATAATTGTAGAGGAATAGAGAGAACGATCATTTTTATCATAAAAGGAGTACTTGTTATGGCTAAGACAGCAATAGAGATGGTAGAAGAGTTTAACACCTACATTACGTTTGTAGTGGAGTTAAAAAGTATAAAAGAAGAGCATTGGAATATTCCAATAGCTGAAGGTAAATGGACACTAAAGGATATTTTAAGCCATCTGATGTTATGGGATAAATATTTTTATGATGAAGCAATTGAACCAATTAAAAATGGGTCGCCACTTACTTCAAGACATCTCAATTTTAACGAATTTAATGAAAACGCACGGGCTTATGCGACAACACAAACAGTTGTGTCTTTAAATGATCAATTTATTGAATATAGAACTAAAATTATTAATGCTACAAGCGGGTTAGAAGAAGAGGAGTACATCAAAGAGTACAAAGATGGGGATAAAAAGAAATTTACAATTCGGAGTTATTTAAGAGCATTTATCTCTCATGACAAACACCACAAAAAACAAATATTGAAGTATTTGAAAACTATAAATTAAGAGGTGGGAAATGGTCGTTATCTTATTGATAATAATTATAATAGTTATTTCAATGATTGAAGTACAGTTGAAGGTGAAAGCCAAAAACGACCAAAAGATTTTAGAAAAACTTGATGTGCTAATTGAAGAAGTCAGAAAAAACAGAAACGAACATTAAATTCTATCAGAAGAGAAAGGACTGAGGCTACTGTATATTCCAAAACATTTTCTTGTTGAAGATCAAACGACAATTTATGACTTTATTGATCGTAATAGTTTTGGCATTATAGTTTCAGCTGAGAATAATACTCCAACTGCATCTCACCTTCCTTTTCTGTTAAATCGGAATGAAGGATGTTTATACAGTCATTTTGCAAGACCTAACTCACAATGGATAGATATAGTGGGGCAAGAAGTTCTAATCATATTCCCTGGTCCTCATACTTATATTTCGTCATCATGGTATGAATCGACTTTGCCTGTTCCTACTTGGAACTATGTAGCTGTTCATGTTTATGGATATATTGAAATAATCGAAGATCAGAAGGAAGTTATTAGCACACTTGAAAAACTAGTAGCAAAATATGAAAGAAAAAGTAGTTCATATAAATTTGATGAAACTAATCAAACTTTTATAGAAGGTTTATCGAAAGGGATCGTAGCATTCAAATTATCCATTACTAGAATGGAAGGCAAATGGAAGCTAAGTCAAAATCATTCTGAAGAAAGGCGAAAAAGAGTCGTGGATAATCTTGAGCAATTACAAAGTGAGGATGCTCTTAGTATTGCGAAGTTAATGAAGAACAACTTGAATGAATCAGTATAAAACTTTTATTGGTGTGAGTGATATGAAACAAATGGCGGTGAGTATATGATCAGAACTTTTAATAAACAAGATATTGATTACGTCATTGAATCACATTGTCGAATTTATAACAAAGAATACAATTTTGATGAGTCATTTAATTCGTTCATCTTTGATTCAGTAAGTAGTTTTTTAGAGACCTATGAACCTACTAAAGAAAACGTATGGCTTATTGATGTTGATGGAGAAACGAAAGGATCAATCGGTATTGTTAAAGTAAGTGATGAAACAGCCCAGTTGCGTTGGTTTCTTATTGAAACCGATCAAAGAGGAAAAGGTTATGGGAAATTATTAATACAAAAATCGATTGATTTTTGCAAAGCTAATGGCTATAAAACAATAATTTTATGGACAAATCATTTATTTGTATCTGCACGTAAAATGTATGCATTGTTTGGATTTAATATTGTTGAAACTAAAACACAATTTTTATCCAATCAAAACGTTGTTGAAGAACGCTGGGAACTACAATTAGGGTAACAGAGGTGAATCTAGTGATTATTAAGAAGCTCGTGGAACTTTCATCAAACGACTTTAATTCTCTTGGAGATTTTGGATATATTTCTAATCAAAAATATGAAGCCGTTAAATTAGAAACGTTGCAATCTTGTATGATTCAATTAAATCTAATAGAGCTAGCTGAACCATACGTGAAGAAAGAAATGAATGATGACGAAGATATTAAACGATATAACGAAATTGTTAAGATGGAGCACTCCTTAGGGCTCTATGTTGATAACAATTTGGTCGCGTTTGCAATTACTGAACCTCAAGCTTGGAACAATACGCTTCTCATTTGGCATTTTCAAGTTCATCAGGACTTTAAGAGAAAAGGCTATGGGAAGCTATTATTAGAAAAAGTGTTTCGTTTAGCTGCTGATAATCAATTTAGAGCTGTAACGTTAGAAACTCAAAATACGAATGCACCAGCGATACATTTTTACAAAAACTGTGGTTTTACGATCGAAGGCATTGATTTGTCCTTGTATAATGACCAGGGTGATGCAGCTAACGAAGTTGCGATATATATGAGAAAGAAAATATAGGAGGCGAAAGAATTTAAGCTTTGAATAAGATAGGGATATGATCATTAAGTGGCTACAATAGCAAATTTCGAGCAATCAGTAATTTTTAATTGAAGGGGGAGATATTATGTTTGAATTATCGAATAGAAATGTAACAACGTATGATCTAGAAATCATTTGTACGTTTCCCCAATCTCCTGAAGAACTTTTTTATTTGGGACCTAAGTTTACATATCCATTAACGACTGATCAAATCCAGCTAAACCTTAAAAGTAGGTATAGTTCAACTGTGATTGTGAAAGACAACGATATTCCCATTGCCTTTGCCAATTTATTTGACGTTAACTACGAGGAACAAACTTGTTATTTAGAAAATGTTATCGTATCAAACTCAGGCAGGGGACATGGCGTTTCTACGTATTTGCTTATAACGATGATAAACAAAGCTATAGATGAGCATAACCTTAAAAAATTGAAGTTGTTTTGCCATAATACGAATACGAGAGCTCTGCTCTTTTATAGTAAAAATGGATTTACCCCTTGCGGAAGCAAAATAACAGAGAATCATGAAGGTAAAAAAATTGTGGCTATTGAAATGGTAAAAGAAATCGATACGATGGGGTGAGAAGATGACTGTTTACTCAACAAGATTAATACGGCATGAAAAAACAGGATTTATAATAAGGTTTGAATAACGGAGTTGAAAGTTTAATGGAATATTTCACTAAACTAAGAGTTACGAAAATTATGGACAACTATGTAACTTTATTGGAAGAAAGACCTGGAACTAACTTAACGATTGCTAACATAGGAGATGGAAGTAATGATAAACAACTTATACGAAACTCATCTAGAGGTTAGTGATTTACAGGAGTCTATTGGATTTTATATAAAGCTCGGTCTGGAATTATCGTTAACGATTGAGGAAAGAAATGTCGCTTTCTTTTATATCGGAGAAACAAAGCAATTGCTCGGGGTTTGGGAAGTGCCAAAGGGAGTGGAAGTTAATAAACGCCATTTTGCATTTGGTACTGATTTAGCTAAGATTGTGAATAGTATTGAATGGCTAAAAGAAAGAGGAATCGAACCGAGGACAGCTTTCGGAAAAGAACCGATCGAACCAATCGTACATACATGGATGCCTGCTGCAGCTGTATACTTTGATGATCCGGACGGAAATAGCCTTGAATTTATTGCTTGGTTGCCAGATAAACCTCAAAAAATCGGTTATGTACCCTATTTAAGTGAATGGATAGAAAAACAAAGGTAGGAGACTAAATGACAAAAAAGAAAGTAATTCTAATTACGATAATCGTGGAGATTATTTGTTTCGTAACATCCTTTGGACTATTACATTTTATCGGTCAGTACGATTGGTTAAGATGCTTAACAGTATCATTTGTGTTGAGTATGGTCTTAGGATTTTCGATGTATTTGTACCTTCTTAGAGCTTTTAGTTTAGATCTTGCTAGGAAGGTGTAAATTATTGCGAAACTTGCGAAGCAGTTTATGTTGCAGGCCACACATATGCTACCGCACATGTTTGTGGCCTTGCCTATTTAGCTTTGAAGGATAAGAAAAAATTAAACAAGGCAAGACCAATTATTTTTGTTTTTCTGCTTGAAGTTGGTGTTCCTCAACATAATTCCGATAGACTTTTCCTTCGTAATAATCAAGGATATCTTTAGTAATCTCCGGGTAAAGTTGAACAGAAGATAGCTCAGAAAGTGGTACCCATTTAACTCCAACTTGGCGGAAGTCAGGATATTCAGGTAGCTTAGGAGTGGAATTCCCTACTAGTTTGCATTCAAAAGTTATGCCTACTGAATGGGTGTCACCATATACATTATTGTTAATACTCGGTTGGTATTCGTATACAAATGCAACTGAACCCACTTCAATTTCTATAGATGCTTCTTCTTTAGTTTCTCGTTTGACCGCTTCAATAAGTGTTTCTCCCAGTTCTACTCCACCTGCAGGAAGATTATAATGAACACCATCATTATTATCATTCTTAAACTCTATTAATAATATTGATCCAGCTTCAATAATTAACGCTCCTGCCCGTAATCTGAACTTCTCCATATTCAACCTCATTTCTCATTGTTAGTTTAGTCTTTAATGATAGCCTCTAATGTTATTTTTTTCAATATGAGGGAAAGTGTAAACATGAAACGACTAAAACAACTTCATAATATTCCTTGACAAGAATATTCTCAAATAGGTATATTTTGTATATAAAGATAACGTAAAAATAGGTTCTATAAAACAAAAATAAGGGAGTAATAAAAAATGAGAAAAGTAATCTTGTATTTGAACGTATCGCTTGATGGATTTGCACAAGGAGTTCAAGATTGGGACATTAACTGGATTAACTTCACTGATGAACTTGGAGACTACTCGAAAGAAATATTAACAACGGTAGACACAGTGATGTGGGGGCGCAGAACATATCTCGGTATGCAACAATATTGGACTTCGGTGCCAGGTAACCCATCTGCTTCAAACTACGACAAGACGCATGCTGAATGGATCAAAAGGACGACTAAAGTTGTATTTTCTACAACTCTAGATAAAGCGGAATGGGAGAACTCTTTCCTTGTAAAGGGAAATATGGAAGAAGAAATTATTAAGCTTAAAAATCAACAGGGCGGTGATATCATCATTCTCGGTAGTCCTCAGTTCGCAAGTCAAGTCTCTCAGTTTGGCCTAATTGATGAATATCGAATTAATATCAATCCAATATTACTCGGCAAAGGATTGCCGATGCTAAGTCATCTAGTTGATCAGATCAAACTAAAGCTCGTCGAAAATCGTATTTTCGAATCAGGTGTCATAGGTCTGATCTATCGCTTAGATAAGTAAGAATAACACTAATTTTTATGCGCAAGCTTGACAACAAAGCATTATGAACAATATGTTTAATACATTAATGTTAACGGATAGGAGGGCTCAAGATGGATATGACAACGATGAACGCACTTGCTGAACCTAGCCGAATCCAAATCATAGAGTTACTAAGAAAAGGTCCTTTGACAGTCGGTGAAGTTTCTGAGTTGCTTTACATTCGTCAACCTCAAGCGTCCAAACATCTTCGTGTATTACTTGATGCCGGAATTGTAGAAGTGAATGCGGTAGCGAATCGAAGGATTTATCAACTTCGCCCGGAACCATTTCAAGAGCTCGATTCATGGATAAGTTCCTTCAGGCGAATGTGGGAAGACAAATTTGATCGGTTAGACGAATATTTGCAAGTTCTAAAGGAAAAAGCAAACAATTCGCAAAACAATGATACAAAATGAGAATGGGGAAATAAAATGGGTGAAAATAATATAGATAAAACGTTTAGTATGAATGTTGAAGACAGAGAGATTGTTATAAATCGTCATTTCAACGCGCCACGAACTTTAGTTTGGGAAGCTTGGACTCAGCCCCAGCATCTAGCGAATTGGTGGGGGCCAAAAGGTTTCACGAATACTATTCATGAAATCGAAGTAAGTGTAGGCGGTGTTTGGAGATTTGACCTGCACGGTCCAGACGGTGTTAATTATCCGAACAAAATCGTATTCATCGAAGTAGTTAAGCCGGAACGACTTGTCTATGCTGCAAGTGACGGTAATGATGATAGTCCTGGTCAGTTTGAAACGACTGTAACTTTTAGCGACCTTGGCGATCAAACCGCTCTAACGATGAAGCTACTCTTTAAGACGTCTGAAGAACGTAACTATGTAGTACAGAAATTCGGAGCTATTGAAGGTGGCAATCAAACGTTAGACCGCTTGTCTGAGCAATTGGCCAAAATGTAACTCTATATAGTTAATGTGAAAGAAAACCTTACAGGATATAAATAATCTTTGTAAGGTTCTTTTGTATGAATAATACAATCAGAAGAAACAAATTTAGGGATAATTACGTTATTATAGTTAGAGAGTTTAAAACCATATCGTTGATGAATGTAATTTTACATAAAAAGTTTGAAAGAGAGTTGAAGTCACTAACATGCTTATACTTATTATCATTCTCTTATTCGTTGGCATCACTGGAATAATTGGCAATCAATATTCGGGTCTAAGAAGAATGGAACAGTTACAACGATCTCTGGATGATATCAATCAGAAGTTGCGGGATATGAATCGATGAGCAAATATGAAGGAATAGCAGATAAGTTCCCTACTGAAGAAGGGGAACAATATAACTTAATAAATCTATAAATGATGCAAAAGAGGTGCTTGCCATTTTCAAAGTAAAAATCTTCTTATTTCTAGTGATTTTAAGCCTATTAACAGCATGTGGCAACCAAAAAGATGCGAAAAAATACTCAATTGATGCTATCTCCACCTCAAATGAAACGATAAATAGCGAAATACCTTCTCCAACAATACAAATTGATAGTGCAACTCCAATTGCCACAATAGCAGCTGAGACTACAACCCCCACACCTTCGTCTACTCCTACAGTAACTCCTGACCCAATTGAGCCAGTCTATCTTGATGAAGAAAACTATGAAGGTGATGAGCTAGAAATTATCAAAGTAATCAATTCACGTATTAAATATGTTTGGGAAGAAAATGAGACGGAATATATGAAATTAATTTACGAAAATAGCCCATTGTCTAGCTTTCCTAGCTATAAAGTAGCAAAAATCAACTTAAGCGGAGATATAAAGGGAGGAGAAGTCCATTGTCTCAAATACGGCAGCTTCTTCAAAGAACACATTAGATTATTTGAAACGATGAAAGCAGAAGAAGCGTTCATAAAGCAAACGAACAAGTCGCTTAGAATTTGGATCGACCTTTATGATACAAAAATTACTAGAGAAGTATTGGTCGAGTTAGTAGAAAGCCTAAATCGTATTGGTAAGCATATTCACAAGTTAACGATAGTAGGACTTAACTTTCGAACCAAATGGATGCTCAATAGTTTGATCAAAAAACATGACTATCATTATTTGAGTATTGCGTATTTTGTGGATCCTGAGGATGCAAAAACATGGTTGGTTAATGAGAAGTAGCATAGTTGCTCAACTTTTAAAAAGGGGAAAACGAGATGGATAATTTACGTATTTATCATTACGATTCATTCACATCAACTCCAAATATGGGTAATCCTGCTGGTGTAGTTATGGAAGCTGATCATTTGGATCATCATGAAATGCTCGCAATTGCAAAGAAAGTAGGATTTAATGAGACTGTCTTTGTATTAGAATCTGCATATGCAGATTTGAAGTTGCAGTTTTTTACTCCAGGACATGAAATTAACCTTTGCGGACATGCTACTATAGCTGCTCTTTATTGTTTGAAAAGTAGAGGGTTAATAGTTTCTGACAATATAACGATCGAAACAAACATTGGTATTCTACCAATTACTTTCTCGTATGACAATGGAATATTGATAAAAATGAAGCAAGGAAACCCACAATTTACGCCATTCGGAGGAAGCATAGAACAGTTGTTTCAAACGATGGGGTTAACTAGCGACGCATATGATTCTGAACATCCGATCGTATATGGGAGCACAGGCACGTGGACTTTATTGATTCCAGTCAAAAATCTGAGTAGTTTTTCAAATATGAAACCGTACAATCATTTATTTCCTGATGTATTGAGTGAAAACCCTAAGGCATCGATTCACCCGTTTTGTTTGCAATCTTTTGATAAAGGTTCACAAATGCATGCTAGACACTTTTCCTCGCCGTACTCCGGAACGGTTGAAGATCCTGTTACTGGCACAGCGTCTGGTGTAATGGGTGCCTATTATTTAACTTACATTAAACCAGAGTTACATAAGTATGCATTTACGGTTGAGCAAGGACAAGAAATGAATAAAGACGGCAGAGTATACGTAGAAGTCAATAAACAGAGCGATACGTTGATGGAAGTATTTATTTCTGGAACAGCTGTTTATGTTGGGGAGATACATTATGATTCTGAATAAGCGATTAATGATAGAATCATTAATTGTTACATTTGTAATCAGTTTAATAGGGGTAGGTTGGATTGAAGTTGTTTTCTTATTCTTTCTTTTCGCCATTGTATATTACACATTTAGAACGCTGCTAAATAAATTTGTACAGGTATGAAGAGCTAATAAAAGAAATGATTAGAACTTCTAGTCACTCAAAAAGAGGGTCGAAAGCAGACAAATGGGAAATGAATTCGATACGGTCGTAGTTGTCAGTTTACTTATTCTTGAAATTATTTTCTTGTTATTTTTAGTAATTGCATCAAACAAAGCAAAAAGAAAAGTTGGGCAGATCGTATTCAAATTTGATAGTAGTGACGAAAATGCGGCTTTAATTCTCATTTTTTTTAGTATTATGATTGCTCATATGATATATGGAATGATTTTCATGGAGTTAACAATAACGCTGATGTTTATTATATCTTTCCCGGTGTTTTTTATTTTCCACAACCCAGCTTACTTAGGTGAAAAGGGTATTAAAGTAAGTTATCATTTTATTGAAAGAGAACAGATCGAGCATTATAAATTGATCGAATACAAGTATAGAACTGGTATAGAATTATTCATTAGTAACAAAAAGAAGCCAATCAAATTAGATATGAGATCAAGTGAAAAAAGGGATGAAATGATCGAAGCGTTAGAGCAATATTTTAATAATAAATCGAGCGGATAGTTACTATTTAAGTTAAACGAACTCTAAGAATTTATCCCTGCGTATAGATTTTTACCCTTGCCCACTATCTATAGTATGGTACATTTGCGATAAGGTGGACAACTTGCGAAGACAAAGGTGATATAGGTACTTATTTACGTTATTATGTAAAAGCTCATATGAAAAATGGAACTGTTATTATTTCGGCTCCACTAGATGTTAACTTGAGCGGATATTCGGGTTTACCTGCTACACCAAATGTAACCATTGTAGATCTAGGGAACAGAACATATCAAATTGGTTTTTCTATTCAATCTGGTAATAATGCAGATGTGTGGGAACTCTATCAGAATGGAAGCTTAATCAACAATTTCCAAGGATTCCTTTCAGAAAATGGTACGAATGCGCAATCAGCTTCCAAAACGGTGACATTAGCTCCCGGCACGTATCAGTTCAAAGTTAAACTAAATAATGGCTTCGGTTCCACGGAATCAGCAATACAAACATTAATCGTACAATAACCGATACAGTAGAATCATTCTTCGTGCAAAGCGATGAATGATTCTTTTTATATGAATATCGTAGATAATATGATTATACGATAACCCAAAATAGGAAGTAATAGACAACACCTTATTTTATGCTAATCTAGATTATAAAGAATTCGGAAATGGAAGTAGGTGAGTGTAGTTTTGAAGAAAAAGTGTAAAGGCATTATTTTTGATATGGACAATACATTATTACGATCAAATATTGATTTTTCATCGATGAAAAATGATACCTTTCAGTTTTTAGTTTCCAAAGGAATAGTTTCTAAAGAAATAAATATTGCTGAACAAACAACATCAACGATTATTGATTCAGCTATAAGAAGCAACTTGATGACGGAAGCGTTGATAAAAGAGATGTGGGACATCCCTAAAAAATATGAAATTAATGGAATGAAAGATGCTGTCCTTGAAAAAGGAGCTAAAGAACTTCTAATGGAATTGCAAGAGGACTTTCACTTGGTTGTTGTTACTAATAATTCCGTCCATGCAGCAGAAAAAGCACTGCAAGAAAATCATATTTTTCATTATTTTGATTGTTTGGTTGGAAGGGAAATGATGAATACTCTTAAGCCAGCTTCTGATGGATTTAATTATGTATTGAATCAATATAAGACTACATCCCCGGAAGAATGGATATCCGTAGGAGATTCATGGATTGATGGGAAAGCATCAATGGCGGCTGGAATCCTGTTCATATCTTATAATGGTGATGCTGAGAAGATGGATAAGATGGATATAAGACCAACAGCTAGAATACAAGAACTACGTGAAATCATCAACTTTTTGAAATGATTCACATTTCTTTGATTAAAATAGACATCTAGTGAAGGAGCAATACAATGAGTAGTTTATTGATGTTGAATACAGTTGGATAAGAGCGATCTATAATCAACCGGATGTTTCAATCGATTTTGGAGAGGATATTGATTTGAACGCTGTCTTCGAGTTATCACTGAACCTCAGAAAAGAAATAGACGAATATCTTAGAACGTGGACACGATCAAATGAACACGAAATCGTGAACCCATCATGGATGACTGAATATTTCAAAAAGGGTGAAATATTGAGGCATCTAATCGCACATGAAATCCATCATATCGGTCAACTATCCATTTGGGCAAGAGAGCAATCTATCACACCTGTTAGTCCAAGTTTTATAGGTAGAAATATTGATATTCCGAATGAGGATCATTGAAAAATTCTTTAAAATACGGAGGGAATCATATGAAAATTTTAGTTGTCTCCGACGAAGAATCAACATACATTTGGGATCATTTTGACGCTGAAAGATTTAAGGACATTAAACTTATTATTTCTTGTGGCGATCTTAAAGCAGAATATTTATCTTTTCTAGTAACGATGATAAACGTTCCGTTGTTATATGTTCATGGTAATCATGACATTTCGTATAAATCAAGGCCACCCGAAGGCTGTGAATGTATTGAGGATAACGTAGTTACTTATAACGGTATTCGAATAATGGGGCTTGGTGGTAGTAATCGCTATAGCCCTGGAGAATTTCAATATACAGAAAAACAGATGAGATGGAGAATGGCTAAACTTAGATTAAAACAAAAATTAACAAAAAGCGTTGATATTTTAGTTACACATGCTCCAGCATATAAAATTGGTGACGGAGAAGATCTTTGTCACAAAGGTTTTCAATGTTTTATTTCGTTTATGGATCAATATAACCCGCGATTTTTATTACATGGCCACTTGAATTACGGAAGAAACCAGCGTTTTCATCAATATAAAAATACAAAGATTATTAATGCTTTCGGATATCAGATTATTGAGGTTTAGTTGCTGAACGTATGAATATAGCTAGTATTTCAATTACTTGTTGAGGATGAATAGTATGAGACTAAAAAAGGCATCTGTCTTACTCAGCATTTTATTAATAATTATTTGTGTTGCTTTACTTTGGTTTCTTATTCTAAAGCAAGATGAAATTAGTTTGGAAACGATAAACGAGAACATTACCGTTGAGAACATTAAACTTGGTATGTCAGAGCAAGATGTTATTGCTCTTTGGGGTGAAGGGATACGTCACGAAGGATTTGGCGGCTTTCAGAGAGATTATAAAAACAAAGGCATATTAATTGGTTTCTCAGGAGATAGAGACAATGATTTGTATGGTAGAGTGAGTTCACTACAGATTTCTAACTCAAAATACTCCATATTCTCAATAAAAGTTGGAGAAGACCGTGAATCAAGTATAGCTTCATTAGTAACTGAAGGATTCAAATCAAATAAAGAGCATCTAGATCTATATGAAAATGGTGAGTACTGCATACAATTAGATGGGGTTAAAGTAGAAACGATTACAATTTGGTTTGCGGATAAAGAGCTAAAGGATAGAATTTACTAACTATTAATTGAACTAACACGAAATGAGTGAAAACATGAGCTTAAGTCCTTTTAAAGAAGCAGACATATTGGATGAAAAAATGATATGAGTTACCAATCCGTTCTAAATAGTATTGTCAGTCTCTTTAAGGGTGAAATGGGCGATTCATTAGTAGGTGTTTACTTGCATGGATCTATGGCTATGGGTTGTTTTAACCCTACACGGAGTGATATTGATCTTTTGATTGTAGTTCAGCAAAAAAAAGATATTGAAATCTATAAGCAAATTGCTGCGAAACTCATTCAGTTAGAAGACGAGATTCAGTTAGCAAAAGGAATTGAGTTAAGTATCGTTTTAGAGTCAATGGTTAACGATTTTGTTTATCCAACGCCATTTGAATTCCATTACTCAGCATATCACAAAGAAAAATATAGGGACAATATAGATTACTTTTGTGGAGGTTACGATGATGCCGATCTAGCAGCACATTTTGTTATAACCTATCATCGCGGGGTCGTTCTTTTTGGTAAGCCTATTGATGCCGTTTTTAAGCCAATCCATGATCAATATTATGTACAATCCATTGTATCTGACGTAGAAAATGCAGTAGAAGGGATAGTCGGTAATCCTGACTATTACGTATTGAATCTTTCTAGAACGCTATTTTATTTAAGAGATTCAAAAATCGCTTCAAAGAGAGAGGGTGGCGAATGGGCTGCTGATGAATTACCTATCGAATATGAGGATCTAATATGTCAATGTCTTGCAAAATATAATGGTGAAGTTGAAGAAATTGAAGTAGAAGAAGTGCTGTTAGTAAACTTCGCTACGTATATGTTAACTGAAATAAATGACTTAATTAGATTAAAACAAGAGAACAACTTAGAGGTGAGTACTTATGAGAATATTTGATTTCAGCAAAGAAGCAGGCCAGAACATTACTAGCTACGAGAGTAAAGAATCAATTATTTCAAAAATCGTCAAACATAATAAACAAATTTATATCGGTTGTATTTATATCGGACAGGAAGGTGTTGTAGGGCTTCATAAAGCACCAATTAGTCAGTTATTTCTAGTCATCAATGGTGAAGGATGGGTCAGCGGGGACGAAGGAATTAAAGTCAAAGTAAGTTCTGGAACTGCGGCTTTTTGGACTGCGGAGGAGCAACATGAATCTGGATCTGATCAAGGAATGACGGCGATAGTGATTGAAAGTGAAGATTTGGAGCCAATAATGAAAGAGCTGTTTATAACTTAATCGTGTGAGGTGATTATTATGTTGGTTAGAGCTGAAGAACTATGGCGATTATTAATTGAAAAAGGTCAACAAGAGGATGAAAACTTTGAACAATCGTTATATTTGCAGCCAGGTGCAACGGATGAACAGTTAGATCAGCTTGAGAATACGCTTGGTGTTACTCTACCAGAGGAATTGAAATGTTTTTATCGGATACACAATGGACAGGATTGGAAAATTGGAAGCAGTGCTATTATTAACAACTTAACATTAATGCCAATTTCACAAATAATCGATACTTGGACATTTTTGCAGGAAGAGTTTGACCCAGGCGATGACTTAATTCCTGAAATTGAGGAAACTATTAAACCTGTTTTATGGAATCCAAAGTGGATTCCAATCGCTGAGAATGGTGGAGGAGACAATTTGTGTCTTGATACAGATCCCACAGAGTTCGGGACATTAGGGCAAGTGATTTCTTATTGGCATGATTGTGGTGACCGATCTACTCGTGCTAAAAGTTTATTTGCTTTTATCGAAAATTACCTCAATGAGGTCGATTGACTATATGCTCAATAAATTAGCTTTACGAAATGCTTAACATCGTTACATATAAAACGATTTGAAGGGGATGTATCCAGTGAATCATTTACTTGAACGAATTACTTGGTCAGATTATGACAAAGATATTATCGCCTTACTGGTTCAAGATAATTATCCTCAATACAGCCCATTAACTTCTGGACTAGAAGCTGAAGTAGTAAAAATTACGTCTAATGATTTATGTTTTGTGTTGAAAGTATGGAGTAAAGAGTCTAGACCAGATGTGTCAATCCAATTTAACTTGCTAGACCGTCTTAATAGGCAAGGCATATCCGTTTCTAAGCCTTATGGCGTAGGAGTAGATGATAATAAAAATCAAGTATTATTAACGAGTTTTGATGGCCCATCTATCACTAAATTAGATAAGAAAAAACTGCATGAGTTAGTTAGAATACTACTGCAGGTGCATGAATTTCCAGTGAAAGAAATAGATACCGAGATCGTTAAGCAGTATGATTTTGTTGATTATTTTTACTCAAGAGCAGAAGAACATCTTGATATCTATGAACGTTTAATAGAATTAATTTCAAAAGCAAACTTAACATATAATCATCTTATTCATGGAGATTTCCATTTAGCCAACGTAGTAGAGTCTGATGGAAAACTTTCCATTATTGATTGGACAAATGGTCAGTTGGGTGATCCAAGATTTGATATTGCCTGGTCGCTCTTAATAATGAAGATCTATTTTGGAGAACGAAAAGCAGGCGTCTATTACAAGGAATTTTTATTACGTAGCAATTATTCAGATTCCGAAATGGAACTATTTGAAGCATTAGCCTGCTTACGTTGGATATTATTAAAAAGAAGATTTACAGTGCCGATGTATAAGAATACTATTTTTGTTGTACAAGGGATTTTAATTAGAAATCGTTATTTGAGCGAAAAGCTATTGACATAAAAAGAAGGTGAATCACAAAGTGAGTGGGATCAATATATTTGGGATGCAACACCTGATATTGCTGTATATTTACATCGATGCTAGTTTCATGCTTTTTGCTATCAATCATGATTATAGTATGAATGAAAAGCAGCTAACTAACCTAAGTGGGTGAATCTATTTGGCTCTAAATGACTCATTTATTTCGATGCAATCATTAATGTGGCTATTTCTAGCTGTTTTTATAGAATTTATCGTGTTTATTCCCGTTACCTATTTGGCAGTAGAGCGTCATAGTGATCAGAGAGTAAGCGGTTACCTTAAGGAGGTGTTTGTTTTATGGCTTACTTGTTAGTGTTTTCAGTTTTTCTGTTTGCAAATATATTTGCGTTATTAGGATTTGGATTGCCTGGTATATTAATTTTGAATTTCGCAATCATTTCAACTGCACTTTTTGCAATCTATGATAAAGTTAATAAAGCTACGAATTACGGAAAGCCAACTTTTAATCCTCCTACCAAAGAAGAAAAAGAAATCTTCATGAAAGAAATACAAATAGCGAAAGATGAATTTGATGAAAAAGATTTACCAGAAATAAAAGAATTGTTTCTTGAAGATGAATCAGTTAATAAAAAAAGCTAATGAACGGAGATATGATGAATCATTTGGAAACTACATACAGCATAAAACATCCTTTTGGAACTACAATCGTAATTTTCAGTTTCACTATCCAAATCTTTTTGCAAGTTTACTTAATGTTTAATTCTGATAACGTCTTTATTTATGTTTTAACTAGTCTAACTATTTTTATGTGCTTTTTTTTAGTAGTAATGTTCATAAAACGATTGTTAATGAAACCTAAATGGATTCATTTCAAAAGTGAGTCTCTTACAATTTATAATAATGAAGTACATGCTGCAGACATTGAAATCATTTATATTCAAGGTTATTTTTGGCAAAGTATAGGTGTTAAACTTCATAATAAAAAATATGTAACGACTAATCTACATTTCAGTTTCCATAAAGATAAAGACTCCGGGGTGATTACATTAATGGAATGGACACGTCATAACAAGGTGAAAGTGAAGTATGGTCAAGTGAAAAATTTGTTCTAATATAAGATTTATAAGGGGACTATTATGCTAGAACAAGAGCTAATCTCCATCATAAGTTATTGCTCCTCATGGGTTAATAGATTTATTTGATCTAGTTATTAGAAGAAGTGAGCACTTCACCGATATAGAATACTTTTATAAAAGATTTCACAGCAAGAGATGGCTTGAAACGTGGCCAAAACTTACACTAATTGAAGGAGAACTTTGAATGGAAGATCAATGGAGAATTGCAGCATACAATCCTGAATGGATATCTTTATTCAACGAAATTGGTTGTAAACTAAGAAATAACCTGCAAGGTGTCGCAGTTAGAATAGACCATGTTGGTTCTACTTCAGTGGTTGGTTTAGAAGCAAAACCGATAATCCAGATAAAACAAAACGATATTTCCGAGAAGTTCCTGGTACAAGAAGAACACATATTCATGTTAGACAAGCTGGCAGTTTCTCAGAACAATTGACCTTACTTTTCAGAGACTATTTAAGAGAACATCCAATGGATTGTAAGAGATATGCCGAGGAAAAACATCGATTACTGGCACTATTTAAAAACGATCGGCCTAAATATGTTGAAGGAAAAGGGCCTGTCGTTTGGGAAATTATCCAAAAGGCTCATGTTTGGTCACAGAATGTTGAATGGAATCCTGGTAATTCTGATTATTGAAATATATCAAGCGAAAAGAGGGTGACCTACAACGAAAAAGATACTCGTGATCCCAATTATAGTTTCAATCGCATTAATCGTTGGTCTTTATGTTTGGTACAGTTATCCAAAATCAATAGATATTGAGATTAACGCAGTTGAATATCAAGTTGGATTAAAAGATCAGCAAAAAACAAGAAGCTTTACAATAAAAATTGATGGATATTTTTCAAAAAAGTTAAACGGAACAAAGGATTTTGATGGAACTATCCATTTGCCGAATGAGCTGCTACCATTACCCGATTCAAGAAAAACGTTAAATATTTCTTTTGACAAGCAGGGAGTAGGTACTTTGATCTACAGCTATGTAGATAATAAATATACGAAACTTTATTCGTTTGGTACTATCTTTATTAATAAAGATTTTACGCAGGTTTCGATTATGAATACTTCACAAGATCGAAAATGGAGTGCAGATGATGGACAAATGATAGCTGGGCCAGCAGAAAATAGAGAAGAAGCTCTGGCTATTTCCGTTAAGTTAATGAAGAAGTATCTAAATGGTTATCCATTAAAATAATTAAAGGGGTTGGATATGAAATGGTTCAGCAGATCGATCATCTGCGCTTTCCAATTGGATATTTTGAGCCCAGTCACATCATAACGAATGAAGATCGAATTAATCTTATTAATGGCATTAATGAAATTACTGAAACATTAAGGAATCTAACTGGAAATTTGACAGTTGAACAACTGAACACACCATACCGCTTGGATGGTTGGACAATTCAGCAAATTATCCATCACTTAGCTGATAATGATATGAACGCCTATTTAAGGTTTAAGCGTGCTCTTACTGAAGATGAGCCGATGGCAAGTTCGTATCATGAGGAATTATGGGCGGAGCTACACGATTATAGAGATGTTCCAATTGAAACTTCATTGTTATTACTTGAATCGCTTCATACTCGCTTTACGATACTCCTTGCGGGATTAGATCCAGAAAACTTCAAAAGAAACTTTAATACACAAGTATTAGGGAAAATCTCATTAGATATCGCACTTCAGCGCTTCATCTGGCATAATAACCATCATATTTCTCAAATCAGATCATTAATTGAACGGATGGGATGGAAGATTGATGCAACCTAAAGCATTGTTTCTCGATTTCTATGGCACTGTAGTTCACGAGGATGATGATATTCTTCCACCCATTTATGAACAGATAAGAGCTGCATCACTTAAGGAATGTACACTTGCTGAAATTGGACACTATTGGTGGAATAGCTTCTCAAACATGTTTGGCAATAGTTACGGACAATCATTTAAACTTCAACGAACGCTCGGGGTAGAGTCACTGAGAGAAACGATTTTACATTTCAATTCAAGTATTGTGGCAGAAGAAATAATACAAAAACAGTTTGAACATTGGCAGAAACCTGCAATATTTGCTGATTCAATAGATTTTCTTCAATCATGCACCATTCCTATTTATATCCTCTCAAATATTGATTCCGATGACGTGATGGCTGCCCTTGAACACCATAACATTCAAGTTAACGGTGTACTTACGAGTGAAGATGTACGCTCTTATAAACCTCGTCCTGAAATCTTTAGAGAAGCACTTAGTAAATATAGACTAGCGACAGCTGACGTTTTACATGTAGGTGATTCATTAATAAGTGACATTAAAGGGGCTCAAGCTCTAGGAATAAGTGCAGCATGGATCAATCGAAATAATAAACAATTACCGGAACATATTCAGCCAGACTACATTTTAAAAGATCTATCTGAACTAAAACAGATGTTATCAGATATATGAGCATATTAACTAAGATTTATAAGAGGAGAATGTAATGAAGTTACTTTTTATATGCAGCAGAAATAAATGGAGAAGTCTTACAGCGGAAAAAATCTTTAACGAATATAAAATATATGATGTGAGATCAGCAGGTACTGAAGAAAATGCGAGAATTAAAGTAACAGCAGGGCATATTGGATGGGCTGATATTATTTTTGTGATGGAAACTAAGCACATAAGAAGACTGAAGTCCAAATTCGGTTATGAGATTAATGAAAAACGTGTCATAAGACTAGATATTCCTGACGAATATACGTTTATGGACGAAGAGTTAATTGAGATACTAAAATCGAGAGTCTCTGAACATATTGAAGTACCAGATTACTAAATGAAGCGGGTGCATAATTATGTCTACTTTTGTTTACTTCGTAAGACATGCACAATCCATATTTGTTGAAGGGCAAGAACGGAAGAGAGGTCTCTCAGGTAAAGGGAAGTTAGACGCATTAACTGTAAAAGAGATCTTAAAAGTTGAAGCGATTGACCACTTCGTATCTAGTCCTTATGAAAGAGCTATTGAAACGATTCGACCAGCTGCGAATGAGTTCTTAAATGATATTCGGATTGAAGAAGATCTACGGGAGCGAGCAATCGGTGACTTCTCACCGCTATTATTTAACGACGCTAAATACAATATTTACTCTGATAAGCTATTAGCATTTCCAAATGGTGAATCGAGCGTAACTGCACAAGAAAGAGGAGTACACGTAATTGAGCGATTGTTAAATGATTATAAAAACCAGAAAATAGTAATAGGGACCCACGGAGACATTATGACCCTTATCTTAAATTATTATGATATACGATTTGACTTTAATTTCTGGCAAACTACTTCGATGCCTGATATATATAAGCTACATTTTGAGAAGAACAAGTTAATAGATGTGATTAGATTGTGGGATATCGAATCTACTTAAGGAGTGGTTATTGTGATTAACATATTCCAAAGAATTGATTGTAACTTCATTCCCGTATCAAGTCTAAATGAGTCAACGAAATGGTACATAGACGTATTCGGATGTTCGTTTGTATGGAAAGAAGAAGCAGGGTATGTTGCACTTAATGTTTCAAATGAAATTGAAGCGGGCAAATCAGCAAATGCTATGCTAGGTCATGCGATGATAACTTTAGTTGAATCGGAAGATTTTAATCCACTTTGTTTTATTAAAAATGGTATAAAACATCCTTTTATGAACTTTTACACAACAGATATTGAAAGAGCACATCTTTTGCTTATTGAAAAAGGAGTTACTGTAGATCCAATAGTAGATGAAGGAAATCTTAAGTATTTTAACTTTATAGAACTGAATGGTCATCATATGGGTGTTTGTAGCTTTTAAGCGAAAATGTAACAATAAAGAGTAAATTAGCGTAATAATACAGCGACAGCTCTGTTTTTTAGCCATGACTGTCGCTATTATCTTTGGATGGGATAGTATATTCTTTTTACATTTGCCACCTGTTGTCATCTTCAAAGTAAGACGGTAAGCGTCTTTGTAGATCCTGGTATATGTAATTTAAGTTCTTCTATCAATATCAAAGTCCATTTTTTTCAATGTATTGTTCAAATTGTTTATAGACTTTTTGTGCAAGTTTGACTCGAGTAGGAAGATCGATCATCATGTTTTTAAAATAATCCAAACCAGAATCAGATATTTCGTAATAACGATTATATCGATCATCATCTTCCCATTGTCTAATAACGTAGCCTTCGGCTGAGAGTTTTTGGAGACGTTTCGTTAAGTATCCTTTAGCGACACCAACATTGCTTAGACTCTTTATAATGGACTCCTCAAGTTGCCCCTGGTAGCGTCGACCATATGAATTCAGTTCAGAAAGAACAAAAAAATCAATGACTTGTTGGACTTTTACTACATTACCAAGCGATTCTTCTTTCTCAAGGGGCGACTGGTTTCTAGCCATGTCTTTCACTCTCCTATAAAATGCACATATTTTCCATGAAGCCTACTTTAAACAAGTATAACGCACTACATGATCGTCCGCAATATGTTCGCTTTTCAACATTTAAATCTATCTGTTGCCACTTTCTATTCGTATCTAGTTACTTCATATTAAAAGCAAACTATATCGCACTTAGAAATTTTTAAAAAAAGGTAAGAAATATAAAATCATTCAAAACAAATGGAATAAAGAGGAAATAGAGGCTAGCACATCGAATATTAATAGCTGCTTAATATTGCTGTACCCTTTTTATACTAAATAGAGGTTTTTTATAGTCGGATATGATAGCTATTAGAACCCAAATTATACATTGCTAGAGTATGCTGGGATGGATCTAATTAAGGGAAGAAGGATATATTTCTTCTACATATCGGTTTCGTTGAGGATCAATTATGTATTGTATTGGCAGATGTTAATGTGGTTAACTAATGGATAAGACTAACAATGAGGTGATAATGATGACATTAACGCTAAGAGCAATAAACCGTGTAGAAAACGAAGATATCTTTCTTATGATTCAAGAGATGGGCGAAGGGGAAAATGGTTTTGTAAACAGTTTATTATCTGACGACCTCGAAATGTTTTATCAAAAGTTACATAGAAATATCGAGATATCACAGGGAATTAATTTAGGTGAAGGGTTTGTCCCTCAAACCTTATATTGGTTTTTTGTAGACGAACAACCTGTAGGTTATGGTAAGCTAAGACATCACCTCAATGAAAGGTTGCTTGAGCACGGAGGTCATATTGGCTATGCGATTCGCCCTTCTGAACGTAAAAAGGGATATGGGAAACTAGCTTTAAAAGAACTGGTTGCCAAAGCAGTTGAAAAAGACATTAATAAAATACTATTAACGGTTAATGAAGAAAACACTCCTTCACGAAAGGTAATTGAAGCAAGTAATGGTGAGTTAGCTAGAATTAAAGATGGTGTATGCAATTATTGGATCACGATAAATATGTAGAAATAGTAGATTATAAGTCCTCGTCTAATTACTTAGGAGAGGGCTTTTTTGATGTATAAAATGGTGTTTTTATTTATTGTGGAATAATTTTCTCAAACTCGTATATGTAAACTTGTGGTAAAATACACTTGAATAGCACGCATACTTGCAATAGTTCTTTTAGAAGTATGATTTCACAAATATATATATATTTTGGGGAGGCTATCTATTGAAAAATGCAAACAAAATAATCACAATTACAGTAACGATATTGGCTACAGCTTTAATTAGTTCAACGATCATTACTTTGTTTATCTCAGGTAAAGAGATGGCAGATTTCCTCGTTTTTTTTCTAATTAGTTTACTTGGTGTGACTTTTCTAGTGATGCCTACTGCATTAGTACTTAATCATTACTTCAAGAAAAAAACATCTAAACATATCGCCATAAAGCTTGCTCTCCATTTCATCATTCCTATATTTATAGTAGCTGCAGTTCTACTTATAAGTGGAGAAAAAGATGAATTATTCACTGATGATTCTATCATTTTTTACTTAGTGGCAAGCTTTAATTCGCTCATTAATTTCGGTATATTATCATTGCTGAAATTAACAGGCGATACGGATATGTAATAGAAATATAAATTCAATTTCTTAAAACAGGAGTGTTTACTATTGATTAGATTATGCCACCCATCAGAAGCATCGATTATCACTGCGATTATTAACGATGCAGCAATTGCATATAAAGGGGTCATTCCCGAAGATCGTTATCATGATCCTTACATGAGTCTCTTAGAAGTAGAGTCGGAGATGAGAAACGGAGTAGTTTTTTGGGGTTATTTGGATGGAGAAGACCGGCTGATCGGTGTGATGGGATTACAGGATAAGGGTGATGTTAGCCTAATCCGTCATGCCTATGTTCGAACAACAAATAGAAGCAATGGTATTGGTAGTCTGCTAATAGAGCATATTTTACAACAAACAGAAAAGCCTATTCTGATAGGAACTTGGGCAACTGCTAGTTGGGCTATCCGTTTTTATGAAAGGTATGGATTTAACCTCGTAACTATGCAGGAGAAGGAACGACTATTAAGACACTATTGGGACATACCTATTCGGCAAATAGACGAGTCTGTCGTGTTAAGTAATGTTAAAGCTAATACCGACCTAAAACTCGAAATGACTGATATACACCCTATGATAAAAGAAGCTAACGTATCAGATTCAGAACAAATTCTCGCTCTTCAAAAGTTAGCCTACATTAGTGAAGCGGAAATATATAATGACTTTTCCATTGAGCCGCTTGTCCAATCAATTGAATCTGTACATGAACAATTTCAGCATTTTATTTTTCTAAAAGCAGTTGCCAATGATGGTACAATCGTCGGTTCCGTTAGAGCTCGATCTATAGAGGACATATGCCATATTGGCAAACTAATTGTACATCCGAACTTTCAGAATAAGGGGATAGGCAGACGATTATTGGAAGGGATCGAATTAGCTTTCAAACAAAGTTCGAAGTATTCCCTATATACAGGTAGCAAAAGCAATAAAAATATTCAGTTCTACACAAGACTGGGTTACAAAATCGTATCAACAAAACCAATTCATGATCAATTGAGTTTGGTGTACTTAGAGAAATAATCGAAGTAGAGTGGAGGAATGCTAGTGGATCGCATCTCACATATTCGAAACGAAGAAAAATCGTATCATGATAATTGTTACGAACAAAATATATTATTCGAACCAGGTTCTTGGATGAATAAACCAGTTAAAACGGTTATGGATCTTTTACCAAAACTCCATCCATACGAAACCTTTAGTATATTGGATTTGGGTTGTGGTGTTGGGAGAAATACGATTCCGATTGCCGAGTTTTTGAAATCACACTCCGGGAAAGTGATCGGAGTGGATCTTTTAGAATCCGCAGTAAATGGACTACATCAATATTGTATACAATTTGGCGTTCAGGATTATATTGAAATTGTTCATTCGGATATTGAATCTTATTTTATTCCTCCTCTAACACATAACCTTATTGTCGCTGTTTCAGCACTAGAGCATTTAAGTTCAGAAGATGCACTAGAAAATAAGCTTAAAGAGATGGTAGTAGGCACAAAGATTAATGGCATTAATTGCATCATCATCGCTTCCAATATTAGGGAAAGCATTATAGAAGCAGATATTCAAATTGATCCTATGTTCGAAATTCTTCTCTCCACTGAACGAACGTTTGCAATCTTAGATTATCATTATAGTGGCTGGGAAGTACTAAGCAGACTTGTAAAACCTCTTTCTTTCGAAATAGAACGTCAACATGTGCCTGTGTTACTTACTTCGGATTGCATTACATATGTCGTTAGAAAGCTTCAATAAAAAATTGATTAAACAATATAGCCGATCATTCCAGGAGGAACCTGATGAGTATTGAGTTATTAGTTGAAACACTTCGATTACATGGAAATCGAGAAAATGCAGTGAAAATGGACGCTTATATGAAAAATCTTTTTGTTCATCTTGGCATCAAAACACCAGAACGAAGAGCACACATGAAAGCATTTCTGAAGAATCACCCGTTTCAGAAAGAATGGATTCCTTTATTATGGGAGTTACCTGAGCGAGAATTGCAATCTGTCGCGGTAGATATGTTGGTTCTTATCAAGAAGAAATTAACTCCTGTCGACCTTCCTATGATTGAGTATTTGATTACAACTAAATCGTGGTGGGATTCTGTTGATGGAATAGCAGCGCATATTGCTGGAACTATTTTCAAGGCGTACCCTGAAGCTCGCAAGGAATATGTTGAGAAGTGGACAGAGTCCGATAATATGTGGCTAAACCGTACTGCAATCCTTCATCAATTACATTACAAACAAGATACGGACGAATATCTGCTATACGATTGTATTTGCAGACACGCTCATTCCAAGGAGTTTTTCCATCAGAAAGCCATTGGTTGGGCATTAAGGGAGTATGGTAAATGTAATCCAAAATCAGTCATTGCATTTGTTGATGCAAATGAGCTAAAACCGTTAAGTAAAAGAGAAGCTTTACGAATCATTCGCTTACAACAAGAAAAGTAGAGAAGGTAGGCGTAACGTTCACCGAATCAGCAAAAAACAAGAATATTTTTTATTTGCAGCTGTGTTAGTTTGCAATCTAATACCGCTTTTCTTTTTAGTAAAAACAATGATACTTTTTAGAGTAATAATAACAGACCATACATATTTATTTGCTTTAGTAATCAGTATTATTGCTGCGCTTTATGGGAGCTATAAGGAAACTTTAGGGAGAAAAAAGAGTAATAAAACGATTAGAGAGCATGAGAAGCCTGTCCAAACACACAAAAAATCGTTATAATAGTTAGTGAATAAATGAATGAAGAAGAAAGTGGGATCAGCATGGGACGTAAATGGAACAATATTAAAGATAAGAAAGCAAACAAAGATGCTAATACAAGTCGAATTTATGCAAAATTCGGTGTTGAAATTTATGTAGCAGCCAAAAAAGGCGAGCCAGATCCAGAGTCCAATCGTGCCTTGAAAGTTGTACTTGAGCGTGCCAAAACGTATAACGTACCAAGAGCGATTATCGACCGTGCCTTAGATAAAGCTAAAGGAAGCGGCGACGATAATTACCAGGAGCTTCGATATGAAGGTTTTGGTCCAAATGGTTCAATGGTTATCGTTGATACCTTGACGAATAACGTAAACCGTACTGCACCTGAAGTACGTTCAGCATTTAACAAAAACGGCGGAAGCATGGGTGTATCCGGCTCCGTTGCATATATGTTCGAATCTACAGCTGTATTTGGACTAACAGGAAAAACAGTAGACGAAGTAATGGAAATTATGATTGAAGCTGATGTTGACGTTCGCGATATTCTTGAAGAAGAAGATTCCGTTATCGTCTATGCCGCTCCAGATCAATTCCATGCCGTACAAGAAGCATTCAAAAAGGTTGGCGTTGATCAGTTTACGGTTGCTGAACTTACGATGCTTGCACAAAACTACATTTCTTTACCTGCAGATGGACAAGTCCAATTCGATAAACTGATTGATGCACTTGAAGATCTTGAAGATGTTCAACAGGTGTTCCACAATGTAGAGTTAGAAGACTAGTACGTACACATAGAAAAAGCCGCGATAATGAATCGCGGCTTTTTCACTGCAATCCAATAAATACAACTTAAACTCTCATAGTAAAGGAGGTCATTCAAGTGAAAAGATCTGACAGGCTCATGGCGATCATAATAGCATTGCAGCAAAGATCGGAAACAGCACAATCACTAGCGAGCAAACTGGAAGTTTCTACACGAACGATATTTCGTGATATGCAAGCACTGTCAGAGATAGGCATCCCACTATATGCGATAACAGGACCAGCCGGTGGTTATAGAATGATGGAGGGATACCAGTTACCGCCACTACAATTTGACACGAAAGAAGCGCTAACGATGTTGTTCGCTCTGAACACGTTAACAAAGTTAAAGGACACCCCATTCAAACAAGCACGATGGACTGTAATGGACAAGATTAGAGCTTCACTTCCTTCAAGTCTACTAGAGAGAGTCGAACCAATGTTAAAACATGTAGAGATGGATGTTCCAATTAGATCTCATGAGACTCCATTGCTAGAAGAGCTATTTGCTTATACATCGGAATCATCGTGGATTCGAGTTCATTATCGCTCCGAACGTCATGAGCAATGGATAAACATGCAGCCAAAACGAGTTTATACAGCACATGGCTTTTGGTATTGTGAAGCATATTCACTTCAGCATAATGAAATGCGTACTTTCCGAGTAGATCGATTCAATTATTTAGAGAGGTCGGCCAAACCTGAGCAAGAAAAATCGACAGTTGTGGAATCCGTTGCTATAGAAAAGCAATCAGACGAAACGATACCTATTAAAGCAAAGTTGACTTATCGTGGTTCGCTATTTGCCGAACAGGATCATCACGTAGGACAATTTGTGAAACATATAGACGAAAATGAATGGCAACTTAAATTTGATTGTCCAATTTCAGAGTGGGAATGGGCAGTATCCTTTTTCTTCACACTTGGCCTTGACGCTGAAGTTATTGATCCTCCTGAGCTTAAATCCGAATTATTTGAACAAGCATCTCAATTATCCCTTCGTTACAAACCAAAATAATCTGTTTTCAATCTTAATAAAAAACTATAGGTAAGTTATAATTGTTCATTATAACAAGGAGGGATTGATACGATGGATCTTCGATTTCCGATAGGCACTTTTGAGCATTCTGGAGTAATTGATAATGAGCAGCGGCAAGTATGGATAAAGCATATTGCAAAACTACCAAAGCAACTAAAAGAAGCAACTGATGGGTTAACGGAAGAACAGTTACTTACACCATACCGCGAAGGTGGTTGGAATATTAAGCAAGTGGTTCATCATGTTGCGGACAGTCACATGAATAGTTACATACGCTTTAAGCTTGCATTGACCGAAGAAAATCCTTCGATAAGGCCATATTACGAAGATCGTTGGGCGGAACTGTCCGATACTTTTGACGAGCCAATTGAAACGTCAATACAGTTGCTCGAGGTGCTGCATCGCAGATGGGCTACGTTACTATCAATGATGACTGAAGAACAATTTAATCGAACTTTCTTCCATCCGGAATCAAAAGAAGTTGTTTCATTATGTACGAATCTCGGTATATATTCATGGCATGGCAGGCATCATCTTGCACATATAACATCATTAAAGGAACGTATGGGCTGGTAACATCTTCACCGCTCATAGAAAGAGGCTATTCCAATAAATCAATTGGAAATAGCCTCTAACTTTTTGCATGCTTAGTGATTTATTTAAAGTCCACAAGCCAATTCGTAATATTAATGATGTCTTGTTCCTCAATACGTCCTTCGAATCCAGGCATTCCACCGCCGCCATTAACAATCTTTTTGTAAATAGCTTCACGACTCATCTTTGAACCTACTTGCTTAAGAGCCGGCCCCATTGTTCCCTGATATTCATTACCATGACAACTCATACAATTACTTTTGTAGACCGATTCCGCCTTAGCAATATCTACAGTGGTTTGAGGAATCGTTATCTCTGTTGTATCAGGCACTTTCACTTCTTTCGGTGGTAGCTGAAACATGAGGAGATAAATAGCTAATAGGCTCGCTAATCCGGCAATAATAGCCATCATCCATTTAAACATAATAAAACTCCTTCCCTGTGAATTTAAAGTACGCTGTAGCAATTATTATCTCTCATTATATCGGTAAAAACACGTCAGCCGTATGACCCGATCGAGCTATTGGGAGAGAACGATTGTTAGCACTTTGTGACCGAAATGATAGTAAACATTGATTTATTACATAAATCTACTTTAAATAATTTTCTACCTAGACACCAATCCTTACCATCAATTAGAATATATTTCTAGATACATGAAAGGTAGGGGAATAGGTTGAACGAAGTGATTACGAATTGGCGAGTCATTGAAGGTCCACTTGATGCAACACCAGAAGATGTTGGTATGGATTCCAGTCAACTGAACAAGCTAGACAAACATTTTGAACAATTGGTGAAACAAGAGAAAATTCAAGGTGCTAGTTATCTCGTCTCCAGGCATGGAAAAATCGTAGCTTCGAGATCTATGGGTGTACTGAATGGTGTTACACAAGAAGGCGAACTTGCACCGGATTCGATTCGAAATCTCTCCTCCATTACCAAAATGTTTACCGCAATTAGTATAGTCAAGTTAATTGAAGATGGGAAGTTATTCATCGATCAACCTGTGGCGACTATCCTAAGCGAATTTGATAACCCTACCCACCAAAACATAACTATATTTAATCTACTGACTCATACGTCGGGAATTATGCCTGTAAATGGTTACTTCAATGAACCGTATCCTCGTCAATGGTGGGGCGCTCATGGTACAGACGATTGGATTCGTAAAGTATTAACTGGCACACTTGTTTGCC
This sequence comes from Paenibacillus sp. GSMTC-2017, assembly GCF_016019935.1. Lineage (GTDB taxonomy): Bacteria > Bacillota > Bacilli > Paenibacillales > Paenibacillaceae > Pristimantibacillus. Next base: position 68,255 of record NZ_JAECMT010000002.1, on the reverse strand, counting down.
AGCCAGGAGAAGCCTACAACTATTCAACGATGGGATTTGCATTATTAGGAGAAATTATAAACCGAGTTTCAGGTATTTCATACGAAGATTATGTAATCGAAAACATCATTACACCATTAAACTTAAAGCGATCATTTTTCCAAGTTCCACAAAATCTTCACTCCGAAGTACTTGCCGTAGTGCAATATGACATTGACCATTTAAATAAAGAAACGGTTGAAGGGGATGTACGCCCGCCGAAATCTGACAGTGGTCTATATTCAACATTGTTCGATCTCTGGAAAGTTGGCCAAATGTTACTGAATGGCGGAACCTTCGAAGGAGAACGCATTTTAGGAAGAAAATCAGTTGAACTACTTACTAAACGACATTTATTTAACGTACCAGCATATCATTGGGGTGGCAAAATTAAAGACAAAGGTCACGCTCTTGGAATTGACCTTGCTATCGATCATTTGTCTTACGAGTCCATTGGAACATATCAGATGGAGGGTGCGGGACGTTCAGCTATTTTCGTAGATCCTGTTGAAGATTTGGTCGTAACCTTTTTTGTACCTTCCATTTATTCATGGGTTCCGCTTTCCGTGCTTGGAACGAAACAAATCATTTGGTCGAGTTTGAAGTAATTAATGTGGCTAACTAATAATCCATTTCCCTGGGCTACTATAGTTCGGGGATTTTTCTTATTGACCTATTTCTTCCGATTGAAACGGTGAACATGAAGATATATAATGTAATGATTGCATTCAAGCAATAAAAACACCGATGAAACCAGTTTTTTCCGTTTCCGTAGTATAATTTATGGGTACAACAATAAGACGTACCTATAGAAATGATAAACGAACGACAATACGAAGGGGATGGATTCGGAATGAAACTTAAAGGGATAACGATATTGTTAGCAATGGCACTGTTTGTATTACCAGGATGCGGAATATTGGATAGTGCTCAGCAAACAGTTAATTTCACAACTGAAACAACTGCTTACATGCAATCGCTCACTAGTTTTGGAACTGAAATGACAACTTTAGCTGAACAAGCCTTAACAGATGCTACTGCACGTACCGATCTGAAGCAACAATTGGTGGACTTAAAAGAACAAGTAACATCTTATGCTGGCATAACCGTTCCAGATTATGCAACTGAAATACATCAATCAATTGTGCAATACAATGAGACGTTGCAAAGTGGCATTGATAAAGCTTTAACCAATATTGAACAAGGAAGAGCAGCATTCGAATCAACTGGAATTCCAGAGTCTGTAAATAAAATCAATGAGCTGTTGTCTCAGGTCAACCAGTTAACGCCACAATAATCCGACATGTACCGTTAAACGAGTAAATGGAGCGATGCGTTCGCTCCTTTTTTATGTGTAAAAATAAGGAGGTTTGTGAATGAACTGGATCGCTGTACAACCCTATTACAAAGTCGAAAGAAAACTAAATGGGCTAGAGATGAAGACGATCAGAGATGATCGGATCATGTATCTGTATGCTAACAAAATTGTAACTGCACATCGTGAATTTGAAATAGAGGACGTACATGATCTTTCGTTCCGACAAATGGGAGGAGATGAAGGAATACTTTATTTGCATACAAAACAAGGTGTATTCTCGTACACCTTGCAAGGTGATACAACAGCATTCATACAATCATTTAGAGATCTTACTTAATCAACCCAGAATCCAAACACATGCGTGTAGGATAACATCAAGAGTTTTTGAAACTCAAGGAGAGTGCACCAAGTTTGTTAGCGCAAGGAATAACATCATCGACACTAACTAGTCGCGTTCGTTTAATCACTTTATTGCTTGTTGTTGTTGTAGCAGGTTTAAGTCAAGGACTTTTACTACCACTACTATCTATTATGCTAGAAGAACGAGGCGTTTCTTCGGATCTTAACGGCATTAACTCAGCTGCAATGTATATCGGTATTTTTTGTACGATGTTTTTCATCGAGAGACCAGTAAGACGTTTTGGATACAAAAAAGTTATAATTGTGGGGATCTCACTTGTAACCTTCTCAAATGTATTATTTCCATTTACCGAATCACTTACAATTTGGTTTATTTTAAGACTGCTAGTCGGAGTTGGCGATAGTGCTTTGCATTACGCGACTCAACTTTGGATAGTGAGTTCAAGTCCTGCCGATCGACGGGGTAGATTTATATCCCTATATGGAATGTCCTATGGTCTTGGTTTCAGCTTAGGACCACTTGGGATAAATTTATTGCACTTTGGCAAGTTTGCTCCATTTTTTGTATCGGGTACGTTTTTCCTCACTGTTCTATTACTCGTACTTAGAATGAAAAATGAGTTTCCTGAAAAACCTTCAAGCGGTGCTTCAGCAGAAAATCGTTACGTAAAAACGTATCGGATCGCGTGGTTTGTCCTTATTCCAGGTTTCCTCTTTGGTCTGATGGAAGCATCTATGAACAGTAACTTCCCGTTATATGGCATGCGAATTGATCTAGGCCAACAATGGATATCATTATTGCTAGTCTCATTTGGAATTGGCAGCTTAATACTGCAACTGCCGCTTGGCATATGGAGCGATCGTATTGGACGAAAGCCGATATTAATAGCATGCGGTATTATCGGATCGATAACGTTTTGTATGATTCCAGTCGCACAAGACAATGTGCCACTTCTGTTTGTATTGTTCATTATTTCTGGTGGTGTGGTAGGATCGTTCTATTCTTTGGGACTAGCGTATGCAGCCGATATTTTACCACGTCCAATATTGCCAGCAGCCAATATTCTTACTTCGATTCACTTCAGTATTGGTAGTATCTTGGGACCAACACTTGGCGGATTTGGCATCAAGTATATATCACCTTACAGTATATTCATCTTTTTGGGATGCGCGTTTCTGCTGTTTGCTTTATTAGGATTTATCTTTAAACCTCAAAAACAAGTGGAGACAACTGTATAATATTGTATTGGTATATTATTCCAAACGGATTTATAATTCAGTCCATGCAATACTACTAAGCGAAGATCAAAGACATGACTCCAACATTCAACCTGCACAGAGAGAGGTGCGATTGCTGCAAGCTCCTGCTCCTTCAGTGATGAAGTTAGAAGTTACCCCTTTGTAGCTGTGACGTGGAATCCGCCTGCTCGTAGCAAGTGGTAGTAATCGTCACCGATTGATCCCCGTTACAGGATACTAATAAGGGCCTTGATTTTATTATGAGGCCAGAATTAGGGTGGAACCACGAGTTTACAAGCTCCCTTTGCGGGATGCGTGCTTATATGGCTCAATGGAGAGATTTATGGGGATATTAACAGAGCATTATAGTGGATAATTTCCAACTTGGCTGTCGCCAGTTCAAGTGAAAATATTACCGGTTTCAGATGTAGACTTATATTATGCTCTCGAAGTAAAGCAAGCGCTTTGCTCAGAAGGATTTAGAGTAGACGTTGACGCTCGATATGAGAAGTTAGGATACAAAATTCGTGAAGCGCAGCTTTCAAAAGTACCCTATATGGTTGTCCTTGGAGAAAGTGAACGGACAAATGGAACGATATCCGTTCGTAAGCGGGGAGAAGGCGATGTAGGATCGAAACAATTACAATCGTTTATTGATCAAATACGAATAGAAATTGAACTAAAATCCGCACACTAAATCGTTACATGGGGCTGCCATTCGTGCAGCCTCATGTTACAACTAAACCGACCGTTTTACATAGCTCCACTAATTGATGGGCACCGTAAAATTGTTCACGATTACGTTCATGAATACTTACCAAAGCTTGCTCCGTCACTTCTTTAGCTTTCTCCAGATCTTGATGTTCGACTGCATGTACGATTTCTTTCATATTATCTAAAAAATATACCGTTCTACGAAGAGTTCGTATTAGTAAAATTTGTCTAACATGAGTGGGAGTGAACACTCTATATCCGTTTTCTGGATCCCGATTAGGAGTGAGAAGACCTTCTTTTTCCCAATGACGAATAGCTGATGTCTGTACACCAGTAAAAGTAGCAACTTCACCAATGGACATTTGGTTTTTAGACTTCTTATTAACAGTTAGCTGTAGTGAGGGTTGTTGAAGCAACGATAAAGTCTGATCCGTTATAGATTTTTCTTGTTGAAGCTGAGCCTGTTGTTCCTTTACAAGCCAAAAAGCAGCATCCATATCGGCGTTTTGAATATGACGAAGTACTTCGCATGTGATTGCGATACCGTAACCTGAAGCCATTTTTCGAAGACAACGAAAGTAAGCAGCATGGACTTCTGTATATAGGCGATAACCATTAGACGCACGTTCAGGTGCGGGAACAACACCCCAAGATTCATAATGTCGTAGCGCGCTCGTACTTATTCCAAGCTCCCGAGCAATCTCAATTGGTTTATATAACCGCATAATCGTTCCACCTCCAATGAAAGTAGATTCCCACTATACCAAATACGTTTATTGTAAGCAATGCCAGTTATAACGATGTTATAAAAAATACCGCTTGAATTTTCATATAAACACCCCTATAATGTGCTTTAGACAGTTGCATATTTTTTTTGGTGTTAATGTGCTTTTACAAAGCACAGTTAGTTTAATCTAACAAACCATCCTTTTTCTGTTAATTGTCAAACTAAAAAGAGATATCAAGGGAGAGATTACAGCATGGCTAACGTACTGTTTATTAAAGTTAATGATCGTCCTGCCGACCAAGCGGTAAGTGTACAAATGTATGAAACATTCCTTAGCACTTATAAAGAAGCAAATGGATCTGACGAGATAACAGAGCTTGATCTATTCAATGTAGAGCTTCCATATTACGGAAACGACGCTATTACAGGTCTATATAAACTAGCTCAAGGTTACCCATTAACAGATGCAGAGCAGAAGGCAGCAGATATTGCTAATCGTTATTTGGATCAATTCCTTGCAGCAGATAAAATCGTTATTGCATTCCCGCTATGGAACTTTGTTGCACCCGCTCCACTAACAACTTACATGTCTTACATTGCTCAAGCTGGTAAAACGTTTAAGTATACTGCTGAAGGTCCAGTAGGTCTTGTGGGTGATAAGAAGGTCGTATTGCTAAATGCACGTGGTGGCGTTTATTCTGTTGAGCCAATGGCATCTATTGAATCAACAATCAAACCAGTTAAAGCAGCATTTGGTTTATTCGGAGTTAACGCTGAAGAGGTTATTATCGAAGGTCATAACCAATTTAAAGATCAATCTGCTGACATCATTGCAAAAGGTTTGGCAGAAGTAGCTGGAGTAGCTGCTAGTTTCTAAAATAACGTTCAAAAATAGAAGAAGAGATGACGATGATGTCACCTCTTCTTTTTGTATTGTCAATTATAAATGATAATTAACTGATAGTTGAATGTAATTCGGTCAAATCAGAATGTACATATGATAAACTCGCATAATAAAACTATTTTATAAAGGATGTAGAATATATGGGGTCACGGTTGATGCACTTGATTATTGCAAATAAAATTGCCCAATATATGTCGATAGAGAATAAAACTTTATTTTTACTCGGTAATATTGCTCCCGATGCTGTTCCCACAAAAGACATCTCGCATTTTTTTGCAGGCAATAGTAAAGATCTTTCAAGACATTTAGATTTTAACGGATTTTTACATAAATATAGAACGCACATAGATAGTCATTATATACTCGGATATTTCACTCATCTTATTGCCGATGATATATGGGTGAAAGGTTTTTATCTTCCTTGGCTCAAAAATAGAATGGAAGCAAATAGAGAAATACATACTTTACATCACAATGATTTTCGATTGCTGAATGGAAAATTGTTAAACTATTATGGTTTTGCAGATGAAATAAAAAGGATGCTAATTTATGCGCCAACAGTGTTAGATTTAGAAGAAGTTACGTCCAAAGATGTTGAACAATTCATTCCTAGCGTATTAGGCGATATGGAGAACGATAAAGACATTACTACTGAAACACTTAACCTATATACGTTTGATCAGATAATTGGGTATATAGAGACTTCAGTCGAGCAGGGGGTTTTGCATGTAAAACCATTATTACAATAGCGTATTTTTTACCTATTAACTTCAGTGTTAAACATAACATCATTAAAAATGGTCAATGGATGGATATTATCATCTGTAATATTTTGAATGATCTGCTTCAAGACTTTCCCGTCTCTAAGTTCTGTTTCATCCAAGTGCGGAAGGTCCGTTATCTTAATCCAGTTGCTATCAATAATTCCTTCTTCTAATAGTAATGAACCACCAGTAATCTCGGCTGTAAAATGGAATAACACACAATGGTTATTTAAACTACTGATGAAATTATAAATGCCAGTTGTCCCTGTTAGAGCTACTTCATATCCTGTTTCTTCTTTTACTTCCCTATAGGCAGCCTCAAGTATCGCCTCGCCTAGTTCAATACGACCGGCTGGAAAATTCCATTTACGCTGAGCATAAGGTTTGTTTTCCTTAATAAACAACACTTTATCATCTTTAATGATGGCTACACTTACTATGAGTACAATTCCATTTTGACTCAATTCATATCCCTACTTTCTGTACATTAATGTATGATAATATAAAAGTACACTATTCCAATTATTACATACAATTAATAATTATTTCGGACATTTATACAAAGAGGAGTGAATATTACGAATAGTATCATCGAACTTACTATTGTACAATTGGCGAAATTACTCGATGAAGGAACAGTAACCTCCGTAGAGCTAACAAAAAAGTATATCAAACGTATTGCTAACTATGATCGCAAAGGTCCGGCACTTAACTCTATATTAGAATTAAATGCCGATGCCATTCATATAGCTGAGTCGCTCGATTTGGAGCGTAAAAGTAAAGGTTCCCGAGGATTGTTACATGGTGTGCCAATTATCATTAAAGACAATATAAACACAGGTGACAAGATGCGAACAAGTGCTGGTTCACTTGCATTAGCTGACTTGTATGCTCCGAATGATGCTTATATTATACGTAAGCTAAGAGAGAGCGGAGCTATTGTTTTTGCAAAAAGTAATATGTGTGAATTTGCTCATTTCTTCGCCAATGACATCCCTGATGGGTATAGCTCAAGAGGTGGACATGTAATCAATCCATACAACAAGTTGCTTACTCCCGGCGGATCAAGTTCAGGTTCTGCAGTTGCGGTAGCTGCAAATTTTGCGATGGGGTCAATCGGCACTGAAACAAACGGCTCCATCATTGTTCCATCAAGAAATAATTTCGTTGTAGGTATTAAACCTACGGTAGGTTTAGTTAGCAGAGAAGGTATCATTCCTATTTCGAATAGTCAAGATACTGCTGGACCAATTGCTCGTACGGTAGAGGATGCTGCAATAATGTTAGATGCTATTGCTGGGTTCGATGAGAATGATGATGCAACTTGGAAGACAACGTATTTTCCAGAAACATCTTATTTTGAAGCTACAAAAAACAGTATTTCAGGGAAACGAATTGGCATATGTACACAACGAAATGAATTACTTAGCAATGAAGAGCAACAAGTCATAAGTGATGCAGTAATAAAACTTAAAAATCTTGGCGCAGAAATAATAAATGTACATCTCGATTTTACACCAGATGATTACTTTACTGTTTCTATTTATGAAATGAAGGCAGGAATGAATCATTATCTCTCTACTGTTAGAGGTCATACAAAAATGAGCACGCTTAGTGACATTATTGCCTTTAATAAAGACCATCCAGAAACATGTCTAAAATATGGTCAAAAGTTGTTAGAGTTGGTCGACGCAACTTCAGGTACATTGACTGAGGAAGTCTACTTAAATACTCGCGAAAAAAATCTTCTTAGCACAAGAACATTAGGGCTAGACAAAACGTTTAACGTATGGAACTTAGACGCGATTATGACAACTGAGATTTTAAGTCTATGTCCAGTTGCAGGTTATCCCAGTATAACCGTTCCAGCAGGAGTTAATTGCGAGCAACCTGAAAGCTTGGTATTTATGGGTAAACCATTTTCAGAGGGGACATTGTTGTCACTGGCCTATAATTATGAGCAATCAACTACGTTTAGGAAGCCACCTGCCTTATAAATATTTATACAAATAATGGGGACCTATCATTTTAAACGTAGACTGTTCAGCTGTTAACAACCTGCGATAAGTCTCGCTTTGTGATCGGTGTCCATTTCCAGTAAGTCCATAGACGCCATACCCATTCGATAGGACCAGCAGTAAATTTGGATAACCACCATTTGCTAATTAATACTTGTAGGAAGATAGTAACTACTGCGACTATCGGGCCATAGGAAATATGTATTTTTTCGATTAGGCCAATTCCTTCAAACAAATATCCAGCGGGTATAAAAATTAAAGTAAAAGTAACTGTATGCGCTACATAATTCGTCATGGACATTTTACCTATATATTCGAATGGTAGAAACAATCTCTTACCAACAACTGTTGTATAAAGAAAAGTGATTCCATACACGTAGCCTAACGTTACTAGAAATTGAGATATAACAAGCATATCTTCCCCAATCGGGTATTTCGCTACATAATGCAACGCTTTAAGAGTGAATCCAAGTACAAGTAACGCTAAGGAAATATTGCGATTACGTTTTTGTTTGCTTCTAGCATTCGTAAATAGAGTAGTTTGAAAGAGATACATTCCAATAAGAAAAATGGGTAACGCATCCGCCCAATGGTAAAAATAATCTAGCAATATGACGAACTTTGAGTATGGTAAAAATAAATAAACGATGTCCATAGCATTAATGTAGGAACTTTCTATGTGGCCGAAAAACCTTAGTGGAATGGAGATAAAAGGTGGACCTATCATCAATGTGATACCCCAGATTAAACATGTTATTGGTTTGCATCGCATGAAAAACAATAATAAGAAAATCGCTGCGAGACTATATGATAACAAAATATCACCTTCCCATAACACGACACCATGCACGATACCAACTCCAAATAGAAATAAAAACCGTCGAGAAAATATCGGGTAAGGATTAATACCTTTTTTCTCTAAACTACGTTTTAATAACATAACCCCTATACCGAACATGAGGGCGAATAATGAAATAAAGCTTCCTTCCGCAACAATTTGTACAAATCGAATAGTGATGATATCTATTAATGGGGCATCCTCGTTAGGTTCGTAACCGAAGCTGTGCTGAAATGCAGTAATATGGACAAGCAATATGCCTAGTAAGGCGAACCCTCTCATCCCATCAAACAATTCTATACGATTATAAACCATTGTCTCACTCTCCATTTATGTAGGTAAGAGTAAGAATAACTTCGAGAAATGTAATTTATGTGTTCGAATATCAGTTATATGGACACATAAAAAACACAGAGGAGAAACTATGACGAGCTATTCAGTATTGTTGGTAGAGGACGAGTGTAGAATTACAGAAATTATGACTGATTATTTCGAACGAGATAGATGGACGGTTTATGCGGCGAAGCATGGTAAAGAAGCAATGGAGCGGTTTCAAGAAGCAAAAATTGATTTGGTCGTTCTTGATATTTCAATGCCAGAAATGGATGGATGGAGTGTTTGCCGATTGATTCGGAAACAGTCCTCCATTCCGATCATAATAGTAACGGCAAGAAGTGACGATGAAGACAAGTTGATGGGCTTTGAGCTTGGTGCCGACGATTTTGTAACAAAACCGTTTAGCCCTAAAGTTCTTATCGCGCGTGCGTCGATGCTTATGAAACGTGCCTACGGAACGGTGGGGCTAGAGCATCATATCGTGTCATTTGGTCATGTTGTCATCAATAAGCAAGCAAGAAACGTCGAGATATGTGGAGTGAAAATCGAATTGGCTCCCAAAGAATTTGAATTGCTTTGTTGTTTAGTTCGAAACAAAGGAATTGTAATGAAACGTGAAGCACTGCTGAATCATGTTTGGGGTTTTGATTACATCGGAGATGATCGAGTAGTTGATACGCATATTAAGAAGTTACGAGCTAAACTTGCTACTGAAGCACAGCATATCGTGACTGTTAAAGGAGTTGGGTATAAGTTAGAGGTTAATTTATGAGACGATACGGAGTAACCTTGAAACTATTTGGGTTAACCGCTACATTTTTTGTCGTGTTTTATGTACTGCTAACTGCAAGCCAGCTCTTATTCTTCGAAGATTTTTATGAAAATCAGAAAGTGAACAGCCTTAAACTCAACTTTGAAAAGTTTACTCAGCAATATGTTGACGAAAACTGGGATGAATGGAGAGTGCACAAAGAATCAGCTGCATTTATTAAAAAAAATCAAGCGCAGGTTGCTTTCATAAGTCCAAATGGCGACATCATTCATAAAAGTCCCTTCCGAATCGACATACGTACTACTGAAGAAATGATTGAAAAAATACCTTTATTCAGTTTCTACGATCAGACCAAACTCATAAAAGAAAAGGTCGGAATCGGTGATGAAATAACGGTAAGAGGAATCCTTTTGGACGAAGGGTACGGAAAGGGACTTGATCCCTTTTTAATCGAGATGGAGTCTTTGAAAATAATGAGCAGTTATATTGTGGAAGCAGATATTTCAATTCTTGACCAAACAATAAGTGGGGAAGTTGTTAATATCGAGTTTCCAGACTCTCAAAACTCCTCGATTCGTGAAGGTATATTGTCCGATGCGGTTGATTATTGGTTTCCGTTATCACCTACCTTTTTGACGGAATTACGACGAGGGAAAGTTGTTGAGATTGAATGGACAGAGACTTGGAGCGGGCTTCGTAACGTAATTATTATTCAGCCGGTTATTCTCGAAGGAAAATTAGATTCACTTGTATTCACGGTATCTTCTCTACAAGAAGTTAAAGAGTTATATAACTCCATTAAATTGTTTTACAGTTACATCGGTATCGGGGGTGCCCTCCTTATCGTATTATTATCATTGTTTTTCTCCAAAACGGTAGCGCAACCGGTTCTCGAAATGAATCGTGTAGCTTCGCTAATGGCGAAATTGGATTTTTCTAAGAAACTAAAGGTTGAACGTCGAGACGAATTAGGAAGTCTTGCTCGGAGCTTAAACAGCTTATCTTCAAACTTGCAAAATACGTTGGATGAATTGAACTTAGCGAATGGACAATTAATTAAAGATATGGCGCGTAAGCAAGAAATCGAACAACTTCAGAAAGAGTTTATAGCAAACGCCTCACATGAGCTAAAGACTCCGCTGAGCATTATAAAAGGTTTTGCGGAAGGACTGCAAGATGATGTTGCTGCACATAAACGAGCACGATATATTGAACTTATTTTGGATGAAACGACCAAAATGGACACATTAGTGCAAGATATGCTTGAGTTATCTAAGTTCGAATCTTATTCAATTCGTATCACTCCAGAAATTATTGATGTGCAAATACTCATAAATGAAATCATCGAGAAATTAACAAATCACCTAGAAGAAAAGCAGATACGTATCATTTTTCAAAATGATGATGTTCATTTCGTTTTTGCAGATCGGATTCGAATTGAACAAGTTATCCTAAATATTGTAATGAACGCCATACGTCATGCAATTGTTGATAGTAGCATTATAATTAGACTCAGTGAGTTAGAACCCGAACAAAATAGTAGTAAACATCCCCAAGTTCAGCTGGAAATTGAAAATAGTGGAGAATCCATTCCAGAAGATCAATTACTTTGGATTTGGGATCGTTTCTACCGAGGGGATCGATCAAGAAACAAGTTAATGGGTGGAACTGGGCTTGGACTCGCCATTACAAAACATATCTTAGAGTTGCATGGAAGCAATTATGGTGTCACGAATACCAAGCAGGGTGTGATCTTTTACTTTACGCTTGAGCGAAGTAAGTAACAAGTAGTGTAAATTATAGCAACAAAACTAACCATTTTGCTTCTAATATTTGATTTCTTATCATGTATCATCAATAAAAGCAGCGGTAGACTAAGACTTTTTATAAGTCAAAGTCTGCCGCTGTTTCGATATAACAATTTCACACGATATGGTGACGTGATATAATCGAGCTATATTAAATCATGTCGGATATATTTATTACATATAACAAATCGGGGAGATGTTTTGTATGAAGACGATCATAGGTATAGTAGGCGTTATCATCTTAGTGTTCGGAGTATTTGGAATCTTTCAAGATAGATTTATTTTGGAAGAACTTATGTCAACGATCCCATTCACATATGGGAATATTGGGTTGATAAGCGTCGGTGCTGTTCTAATCGGTATTGGATTTAAAAATAAAATTAAGAAATCGGAAAATTAATTGCCTTCCTTTTAGTACTGCATACATAGATTAAGAAATATCCTATCAAATTTACATTCATTTTCACTAAAAAAAGAACTCTCAAAACATTGAGAGTTCTTTTTTTTCTTTTATGCTGACACGTTACGATTAATTAATTTCATCAGCTAGTCTATTGCGAATGGGTATTAAGTGACTAAGCCAGTAGAAGATGTGAGGATTTATAGTTCTAATTCTCTATGATTATGATTCAAAACACGAATTCCTATTTATATATAATATATTAAAATATGGAAATATGGTACTTGTGTCATATAGACACACTTGTTATATATACACTATCATCTATTTAATAAATATCCAATTTTATTCAATTTTGGGGGTGGTTTATTAAAAATAACCTTGTGTCCTCTGTCTGAGATTTTAAGTCTCTAAAGCCCACTGTCTATGTCCCAACACCCCAAAAATCTTGTAAAAATACCAATCAAAGAAACATCCAGTTAGTTCTTGTCTTAATTATCGACACTATATTTATTGACATATTACTAGTAGAACACTTTCTTAAAAGAATCACTTTTGTTCATTTATTTTATTAAAAATATTCTAATTCAGTATGGGAGGACATCGTTATATGAAAAAATCACTTATTATTGGTAGTATCATTAGTTTAAGCATGCTATTCCAATTTCCAGCAAATGCAGCACAAGAATTGAGTGAGACAAATCAAGTTGTTAGTGGCTTTTATCCACTTAATGAAACTTCAATTAGTGCTGCTTCTCCTTTAAGAGTAGGCAACATTGGTTCAGGTTCAGAGGATCTTGTAGCTATTAACTCACAATTTAATCAACCCCGAAAAGAAAATGGAATTCAGAGAGTTCATGCTGGAGTAGATCTACATTCGAAAATTAATAGCACTACAGGAAGAGATGTATTTTCTGTATACAAAAATGGAAAAGTAATTATTAGCAGTCCCGATATTGGTAATGGATTTGGTGAATACGTAGTCATTCAACATGAACACCTCGACAGTAGTTCTGGTAAATCATACTATTTCCAAAGTGTTTATGCACATTTGGCCTCTAGAAGTCTCACTACAACAACAACTTACACAACTCCCCAAACTGCTAAAGTTGGAAAAAGCGGAGCAACTGGATTAGGAGCTGGTAGTACGGCTATACATTTACATTTAGAATTCAGAACACCAACTAACTCAGGAATAGGATCCTACAGATATGCTCCTGCTGTTTTCTATTGGCAAAAAGGCACCTGGGGAACCAACACAAGTTTTATTAATTACACAGGGAAATCAGGAAATACAGTTACATTCAATGCTGTATCCCTTGATAATGGAACTGCTCATGATGTTCCTGCTAGCAGAGTTAAGATATTCTACAAAAACGCAGCGTCGGCAGGAGCATTTTCTAGTGCAAGTATGGTGAAAAGCGGAAATAATTTCTCTTATACTTTTAGCGGTTTTTCTGCAGGGACTACTATCAAGTTTTATATCGAAGCACAGGAAAATAGATGGGACGGTACGTTGTATAAAGCCTACAGACCTTACCATGATAGATTAAGTACACCTCCACCAGCGAATAAAAGTTTTGAACTTGTGATGCAATAAATGTGAACATAGTGCTGTTGATAGGAAACTAATCTTTTAGTGTGATTGCATGAAATGGTATTCATATATATGGAATATCAAAGTTGCTAAATCAAGTTGCCAGGAATAATTGTTAAACACTGATGGCATCAGTTGTTATACAAAGCGTCGCCTTAATGTGGCGCTTTGTGTAACATGAGTAATACAACAATTAACATATACTATCGGAGGAAAATCAGTGAACATATCATGCATAAAGAAGTTAAATACGTTTATAGCACTTATTGTATTCTTATTATTAATCTCGGGGTGCACCACTACTTCAAATAGTAAGCTGACCATTCAAGAGGTTATTCTTCCATATTATTGCAATGGAATTGTAAATGAGATTGCAGGAGTGAAATATACTTACCTTCCAGAAAAATCAGAGGATAACTATAAAATAACGATTAAATTCAACAAAGAACTTTCTAATAAAAATGAAATGAATTTATATTATATACAATCAGGTTCACCTGTACCTGTGTTATCCACCATTACTTCACTACCCATTGGTACTAATTTTGATCAATATAGGATTTCTGGTACGTCTATTGAAATTGGTTACAATGGCTTTGATAAAAGCAAACCTTATGTGAACCCGATGTTGTTTAGCTCACTTTATTTACCCAAGGAACTTATGTCTACAGATGGAACTACTTTAGGACAAGATCATTCCATAATTTTTTCCCTAGGATCTTTCAATCCACATGAACAATTGGAGCAGATAAATACTCCGCTGAATGAATCGCTTACCCCAACTGTAATCTTACCTATGTTGTCTGAACAAGAGAGTTTATGGAACTCACATGCGCATCCCTTACGAAAAATCGGTTATGTACGCAATACGTATTCTCCAATCTATAGTAATAAGGATTTATCCGAAATTATTGACCGTATAAGCTTTGGAGCAAATGTGGAATTGACCGAATCAGGTAATGGTTATTATCTTGTTAACTATTATGTCCCTCGCGATTTATCTGATAAAAAACACCATTCAAATCATTCACTATCAAATGATTTAGACATATTTGGAAGTGACTATTTAATTAAGCGTCAAGGTTATATAAAAGCAGAAGAAATCGGTTTGATTGAACCATTCAATAACCAAGGAGCGAGAATTACTGTTTTTGCTACCGGAAATCATACGTTGAATGGAACGTTAGAATTGTATGTATCTTATAATTTATATGGATTTGGTGGATCTAAGTATCGATTGTATAATGTACAGGACAAAACTGAGATAATCAGTAACGATATCATTAAAAAAATCAATCAAGAACAAATTGATGCTTTGGAATATAGTAGTTATTTGAGTAGAAGCGATATATATGGCAATGGAGGCACTGTTCTTCTTGATGAGAATAATAAAGAGATTGAGATGGACGATATGAGGAATCATGTAATAATGTTGAGTTATTTAAAGGATGATCGAGCTTCTGTAATGAAATGGATGGACATATATAACCAAGATTTAAATGGAAGCTGGAATCAATCTATAAAAAAATCTGACAATAAATATAAAACTGCATTGGATAGCATCTTTGAGACTCAACGGAAAATAAATGATATCTGGTATGAATGGAGTGGTAAAGATCCTCAAGTTAAGCGTGAGACCTATGTTGAACTATTTGTTGATAAATTTTCCTCGAACGATACTGAAACAAAAAAATTAGCCAACTATTTTGCAGATCAAAATATCTCTTTGTTTGATTCCAAAATCAAGTTTCTAGGAGACGAGTTTAATCATACAATCGACCTATCGAATCTATCTACTGAGTTGGAACAATCATTTAAATTTCCTGATCAGTAATATACCTTTAAGAGAGATAGTATGCTAAATAAATAATATCTCTCTGCTTTTCGTGGAAAGTGTATTATCATTTATCATCCGTTTAAACACTGACAAGCATTCCTAATTTTAGTGGGAGGAGCTTGTCTTTTTTGAGACTATGTAATAAGAATAATGGTGGAATGGTAACATATTTAATACTTTACTCCATACATTACTATTGAAAACGATATTACTAATAGAATGTATTTGAAAATGCAAAAAAGAGTAGAAGTGGTACTTTGGTATGTACTTCAGCTAGTACTATGACAATTTACTTAATTTTCTATTTTTAAAATTCCTCCTAAAGTATGAGCATATTTAGTCAAAACAGTGCCCGGATGTTTATTGCTCACTTTCCTATTTATGGATAAGATATTAATGCAGATATTTTTACTAGATCGTTTTTTGCAATCGCTTACTGAAAGGGCTTACATGAAATGTGGATGTTATCGAAATCGATCGTACTTTCACATTACCCTACAAGAAGAAGGGAGGAAACAATAACCTACTTGAATGATCTGAAAAACTAATTAATAGAAAACTAAGTTACTAGTAGACAAAAGAACAACAATACCAATTACACCTTAAATCGACCTATAAAATGGAGGAGTTAATAATGTCGACAGTTCAACAATCCAATTCTAGCCGTACAAAAATGCTTATATCTACCGGTATTATACTAGCAATTGTATTTTCATTATTTAGCGTATTTGCTCAAAAAGCGGCAGCGCATGGTTATATTAGTGATCCATCTAGCCGCGCAGCTCTTTGTGCTAGTGGTGTCAACCAAAACTGTGGAGCAATTATCTATGAACCATATAGCTTAGAAGCACTTAAAGGTTTCCCAGCAGCAGGACCAGTAGATGGTAAAATTGCAAGCGCGAATGGCGCATTTGCTCCACTTGATGAGCAAACGTCAACACGTTGGTCCAAAGTTAACATTAGTGCAGGAACAAACACGTTCAGCTGGAACATTAAAGTTCCTCACGCAACTGCAAGCTGGAAATACTACATTACGAAACAAAATTGGAACCCGAATGGGCCGCTTACTCGTGCTCAATTCGATTTGACACCTTTCTGCAGCGTTTCATACTCTGGCACACCTGGCAATACGTATTCAGACACTTGTAACGTGCCTAGCCGCACAGGATACCAAGTTATACTTGCAGTTTGGGAAGTTTCGAACACACTAAATGCTTTCTACAATGTCATCGATGTTAATTTTGGTGGCACAGTAGATAACACTGCTCCAACTGCTCCATCAAGCGTTGCTGCATCTAGCATTACAGCTTCAAGTGCTTCAATTTCTTGGAATGCTTCCACTGACAATGTTGGTGTTTCTGGCTACAGAATTTTTAACGGAACAACACAAATTGGAACAACAACAGGTGCAACGAATATTAGCTTAACAGGTTTAACTGCAAATACTTCATATTCTATTTCGGTAAAAGCACTCGACCAAGCTGGCAACATATCAGGTTCAAGCAATACTGCAACTTTTACAACTCTTAATTCATCAGGACCAGATGTTGTTGCCCCATCTGCTCCAACAACGTTACACGTAATGGGAGTACCTACTGCAACTACAATCCCTTTAATGTGGAGCGCTTCCACAGATAATATTGGTGTAACAGGCTACCGTATCTACCGTGGTACTACACTAGTTACAACTGTTTCTGGATCTACGCTTCAATATACTGCAACGGGATTGACATCAAATACTGCGTATACTTTCTCTGTGAGAGCTATTGATGCTGCTGGTAACGTTTCTGCTTCAAGCAATGTTCTAACTGCAACAACTGCTACAACATCAACAACATATCCAGCATGGAGTGCAACTGCCGTTTATGTAGCTGGCAACAAAGTTACTCATAACGGAGTAAAATATTTAGCACAATGGTGGACACAAGGTGAAACACCAGGAACACCACAAGCAACGGTTTGGATCGTAACGACTTAGTTTCTTTGTATAATAGAATCAAATAGAATCACTTAGTTTATGTTCCGTGAGGGATATAAGCTAGGTGATTTTTTTTCATTTAATTGGTAACTAAACGTAATAAATGATCGTTGTTATTAATGTGAACAACATTTTAATCGGAACATTTCTGTTGAATGGGGTGGCAATCAACTTGATGAGTAAAAACAACTGCAATAGCTGTAAATAAACCATATCTGCAAAGGTATATTACACCTCTACATCCTATCGTAATAAGTGTAATCATTGCGGGGAAATAATCATGCAACTATAGGATTATTAGGAGTTAGTAGATAAACGATAGTAAACGGGGGATTAATGTGTTTAAGAAACGTTTAATGCTAGTTGCAGTTATCTGCTTAGTATCACTAACTTCTTTCGGCTGCGTGAAAGACACTGAGCAGAATCTTCATCCTCATGAAGTGAACATAAAGAAGTTAACTAACCCTAAATTCGAAAGCAGACTTACCGGAACAAAAGGAAATGCCCAAGCGCAAGCGTGGTTAGAAAAACAGTTCGACACTATTGGCTTGACTCCTTATATTGGGGAGAGTTATGCCACTCCTTATTCGCACACCTTTTTCGATCCAACAAAAGAAAAGATTTCTGTAGAAGCAATTAATACCGATAAATCAATCATTTCATTCCATAATCGTACTGACTTCCTCGTCATCACTCCAAACGCACAATTCGAAGATATCGCCGAAATTACACCACACATCGATGACCCTGATCGATGGAACAAAATACTTCTTTTAGATAACGCTGAACCACTTGTTCAGCTAGCATTTGAAAAACCTATAGCATTGTTTATTACATCAAAACTCGCTAGAGATATACCAACGTGGCTTCTAAACCAAGTTGAAATGCCCATTTTGCAAATTAGCGACGAAATGTACACCTCTTTATCGGAAAATTCACCAGCGATTAAAGAACTTAAACTTCAAATAGACAGGAAAGAGGAACGGATTGAAGCGTCAAATGTTATTGGTACTATTTCTGCAACAGCAGAAACGAAGCGGCAAGCTATCGTTATCGCAGCTCATTTCGACGCGGCTGGCTGGGATAAAAAGGTAGCATTCAGCAACGGAGCATTAAACAATGCTACTGGCGTTAGTGTCATGTTAGAACTCGCAAAAAAACTTCATCAACGCTCAGTTATTAATTCTATTCCTGCAGATATTATTTTCGCAGCATTTAATGGCTCTGAGACGGGTCACCAAGGTAGCGAAGACTTTGCCAAAGAGATAAAAAGTGCATACGAGCACATTTATACAATAAATTTAGACACTATTGGTGGGAAGATGCGCGGCC
This sequence comes from Paenibacillus sp. GSMTC-2017, assembly GCF_016019935.1. Lineage (GTDB taxonomy): Bacteria > Bacillota > Bacilli > Paenibacillales > Paenibacillaceae > Pristimantibacillus. The sequence goes on along the minus strand of NZ_JAECMT010000002.1, from coordinate 49,295 downwards.
AAACGGTCATAACTGCAAATTCCCCTGCCACACTACTTGCTGATTCTATCCGGAATGTATTTAAAGATTACAAACTGTCTGTTATTGATAATATGAGTACACTAACTGGTGATCACTCCTCATTTTTGAAACATCATTTGTTGGGAGTAACGATTACAGATGTAATGGATTCAATACCTCAAAGCTCAGAAGAAATACAAAAAATCGATTACGATCATTTGGACCAAATCGTAAATGCACTCCTTCAACTTGTAACGGATGCTTCTTATCTGCCAAATCATTTCACAATAAACGAATCACTGCCTGAAAACAAATGGGCCTTTGAACCTTCTATGGATGAGTTCTTCATTTTTTTAGAGGATTCCGAGAAAAGAACAGATCAACTCGAACTTGGACAATATGTAACCTACAATGCAGCAGACACTGGACAACCTTACACTGTTCATAAAACAGATGATACATTCAATAGTTCTGACGAATTAGAAAATAAGATTAACGGAATGAAAGTAACTCCGAATGTAGAAGACTATTCTTTTGACACAGCCACCGTTATCATACAAAATTTTTCTGATCAGTTTATAAAAGATCCCATATTGGATAAAATTTATACGTTAAAAAAAGCGGAAATAAAAGACATCGTAGCAGTTGAATTAGTATATACGAATGAGCAAGGTACTGGCATCCGATTGCATATTACTCCTCTTCCAGCCGACAATAATCTAGAGAACCATCATAATTACGGTCAAGCTTTTCACACTGAAAAAGTGATAGCTAATGATCGTACTTATCACTTAACTTATCTTAACAAGATAGATAAATCTTTAACTACATCATTTAACATTTCGGTTGATGGTAGCAAATATTTAGTTGATTACAACGAAGTGCAGCAGGTCAACGTTAAGGATCAAAAGCGATTTATCAACCTGTCCAAATTAAGCGAAAAAGAAACGTTGCTCAAACGAATTAATTTACTCCCGCTTCCACAAATCATACAAGACCTTGGCATATAGGCAAATAACCCATTGACAACTTTTGTAGTAGGATGATAACATGGGTCAATAAATACAAGTAAATTAGTAGGAATTGTTGGAATAACATAAAGTATCTTATCATAATGTCTACCGGATAACCGGAGACTTCCCATTCAAAAGTTATTTGAATGTGGAGGTCTCCTTTTTGTTTTTTAGAAAGACAGGAGGGGTGTACCATTAATTTAGAAAACATCGAAGCATTCGTATATATTATCCATTATGGAAGCTTCAATAAAGCTGCAGAAGTGTTGTATTTGTCCCAGCCTACCGTTACAGCAAGAATTCAATCATTGGAGCGAGAGCTAAATTGCAAGTTATTTGATCGTTTAGGGAAAGGCGTCCAAATTACAGAAGAGGGCAAACGATTTCTGCCATATGCACAACAATTGCTCATGACTTACCAGAAAGGAAAGCTTCACATTAATCAGAAAAAATCTCTACCAGAAGAACTGCGAATCGGAGCTACAGTATCCGTCTCGAACTACACACTTCCAGACTTACTTCCGCGCTTAAAACAGAAGTTTCCACATACTCACTTTAAACTTATAACAGGTACGACGGACGACATCATAAATAAAGTGGTCAATAAGGAGGTTGATGTAGGTTTTGTACGAAATGTTAGTCACCCTAACCTTCAATCCACTTCTTTTTACGAAGATCCCATTCAACTCTATGTGTACGAAGACCATCCATTTCTTAAGTTAGATAGAATAACAATTGAAGATATCGCGGCACATCCGCTCGTTTTCTTTGAATGTGGTGCACTTGACTGGCTACGTGTTCATCGCATATTCGGGAACCTAGATCGACCACCTAACATTCAATTTCTTACTGATAACTCGGAAACAGCCAAAAAGTTGGTCATTAAAAAGGTCGGAATTAGCTTTCTGCCACACTTAAGTGTGAAAGAAGAAATTCAATCAGGAAAGCTCATTCCTATCCACTTATCTGAAACAGCCGGAATAGCTTTAAAAACAAATATTGTTTCTTGCCACGGTAAACATCTCTTATTTGTAGACTCCATTCTAGAGATTGGAAAGGACTTAACTACACGTAAGGCAGTCGTATAGAAATAAGAGATAGTTATATAGAAACTCTCTATTAACCAGTCCATTGACCGCTTGAGAAGCCAAGTGCTAAAGTTATCACGACTATAATCCTTACTTATCATGTAGGAATTATAAGATTAAAAAACATAAAACAGGAGTGAACAAAAATGAAGAAATTTCCGTTAATCGCATTTGTACTTATTGTGGCAGTTGTCATCTCAGCATGCGGAAGCAATGGCAATACGAAGACCAATAACAAGCCATCTGGGGGCGAAGGAACTAAAACAGATGCAAAAAAGATCATCGTAGGAACAGGGAATGATTTCACTCAAATCGCCTATTTGGATGATAAAGGTCATTTGACAGGTTATGATGTTGAACTTATTAGAGAGATCGACAAACGGCTAACGCAATATGAATTCGAATTCCAAACGTCAGATTTCTCAAACATTCTTTTAAGTCTTGAAACGAAAAAAATTGATTTAGCTGCACATCTATTTGAGAAAAACCCAGAAAGAGAACAGAAGTTTTTGTTTAACAAAGAACCATACGCTTATTGGAGAAACAAAATTGTTGTAGCTGCAGATAACAATGATCCGATCAAATCATTGGATGACTTGAAAGGAAAAAAAGTGCTGGTTGGTCCAACAAGCGCACAAGCTCAAATTCTCGAAAATTATAATAAAGCCAACAACAATGCAATTGAAATTGTATATCAACAAAACGATGCAAATGATGAAGTACTTCAAGTTTCATCTGGACGTGTGTATGCAACACTAAGCGCAGACTTCCTACTAGCGATTACAGATCCACAAGGAAAGTTAAAAACGGTTGGTGATCCGCTCGATGAAGGTAACATCTTGTATGTATTTCGTAAAGATGATCCGGAGTCACAGAAACTTTCTGACGATGTTGATGCAACGATTAAAGAACTAAAAGCGGACGGAACACTCAAAAAGCTAAGTGAGCAATGGTTGAAAAAAGACTTTTCCAAATAAAAAACGTGTCTCGTAAAACCGAGATTCTGCCAAAGGAGTGAGAACAAAGGATGGGTCAAACACAATTTGAAATTGCCTATGTATTTGATTATATAATCAAGCTGCTTCCTTCTTTAAAAATAACTCTACTCATACTGGGCAGTTCAATCATACTAGGTGTGATTATTGGGTTTGTTGTCGCACTGCCTAGACTATATCGTGTTCCACTCCTTGGGCAACTCTCTCAACTGTATGTGTCCTTTTTTAGAGGCACTCCGATTCTCATTCAACTCTTTCTTTTTTACTACGGCGTACCGGAACTATTAACACTTATAAGTATCGATACATCCAAAGCACCGGCATTGTTATTCGTTATATTAACCTATTCCCTGCACAGCGGAGCATACATCGCGGAATTGATTCGAGGAGCAGTGTCAGCTGTAGACAGAGGTCAAGTAGAAGCTGCTTATGCAATTGGAATGAATGGTTTTCAAGCATTTAGCCGAATCGTGCTTCCACAAGCACTCGCTATTTCAATCCCCATTTTCGCAAATGTTGTTATTGCAAATTTAAAAGATACTTCCCTTGCATTCACATTAGGCGTTATGGAAATAACCGGGAAGGCGAAGACGATAGGTGCGTTATCACATCGATTCATCGAAGTATATTTATCTCTTGCAATCATTTATTTCATCATTAGTTTCTTCCTAGCGAAGATCTTCGTCCGACTTGAAAAGAGACTGACGAGGCATGAATCTACATCTGAGATTATAAAGCAAAAAGTACTTGTTAGTCAGACTTTTATTCGTAAGTTTGGGACAGCAACAGGCATTCGCAGAAAGGAGGCTAAACAATGAAACTTGATCCGTCATTCATCTGGACTGCGCTGAAAGAACTTCTTTCTGCTATACCTACTACGCTGTATATTACTGCTGTATCCATGTTATGCGGCTTAACAATTGGAACGATAGTTGCACTCATTAGAATTTACAAAGTTCCTGTACTACGTCAAATCGCTACAGCTTACGTTACATTCATTCGTGGTACGCCGATGCTCACTCATTTGCTCCTCATTTACTTTGGGCTTATTTTCATCGTTGACAGCTTATCCGCTCACTTTGGCTGGTCGTTTAATTCGGTGGCCATTCCGATGATTTCCTTTGCCTATATTTCGTTTTCGATTACAGCGGGTGCTTATTTATCTGAAGTTGTGCGGGCAGGGCTACTTGCAGTTAACAAAGGTCAACTGGAAGCGGCTTACTCCATAGGTATGACAACGACTCAAGCACTTCGCAGAATCGTGTTTCCGCAAGCTTTTGCAATCATTGTACCAAATCTATCGAATAGTACGATCAGTATGCTGCACGGATCTTCGCTCGTATTTACTGTTTCTGTTGTCGATATTAATGCAAAATCACAAATTGTCGCCTCTTCTAATTGGAAGTTTCTTGAGGCTTACATTGCAGCAGCAATCATCTATTGGGGTTTAACTATTTTGATTGAAAGAATAACGGCAGTCATTGAAAAACGAATCAATATTTATAACCGAGGTGGCGTGACATGATCAAGCTGTCGCAAGTAAAAAAATCGTATGGGCGAAATGAAGTGTTAAAAGGGATAGACCTTACCGTTGAAAAAGGGGAGGTCGTTGCGATATTAGGACCTAGTGGATCTGGCAAGACGACATTGCTTCGTTGCATCAATTATTTGGAGAAACCAAACGAAGGTGAAATTACGATTGATGGACTAAGTGTTAACTTCAAACGTGCCAAAAAAGCAGAGGTTATCAATCTCCGCAAAAAAACGGCGATGGTGTTTCAGCACTATAATCTCTTCCGCCATAAAACAGCGCTTGAGAATGTGATGGAAGGTCTCGTCATCGTTCAAAAGGTTCCGAAAGAACAAGCTCGATTACGAAGTATTGAATTGCTTGAGAAGGTAGGGCTTGGCAACAAGTTAGATGCCTATCCAAGCCAATTGTCTGGTGGGCAGCAGCAACGTGTCGGTATCGCTAGGGCGCTTGCACTTAACCCACAGGTCATCTTATTCGATGAACCTACTTCGTCACTTGATCCTGAGCTAGTAGGAGAAGTTCTCGCTGTTATTCGTAAGATCGCCAAGGAAGGAATTACGATGATCATCGTAACACATGAAATGAGCTTCGCTCAAGACGTTGCGGGTCATGTCATCTTCATGGACGAAGGAGTAATTGTAGAGAGCGGTAAGCCGAACGATATCTTTACTTCTCCAAAGGAAGAAAGAACGAAACAATTCCTTAAACGATTTACGCCAGATGGCGTTTATTCCATCTAATCAATAGGAGCGGATAACGATGACACTCAAATTCGGCATTTTGGACCAAAGCATTATTTTCCCTGGTCAAACATCTGCAATTGCACTTAGTAACACAGTTAAATTAGCTCAGCTAGCTGAAACACTTGGTTATGAACGATTTTGGGTGTCTGAACATCATGATTCCGGCCATCTAGCTGGTTCATCGCCTGAAGTGCTCATTTCATATCTTCTTGCTCGTACGGAAAAAATTCGGATTGGTTCGGGAGGCATCATGCTTCAACATTATTCTCCTTACAAAGTTGCCGAAAATTTTAACGTATTAGCATCGTTAGCTCCTGGAAGGGTAGAGCTTGGAATCGGCCGTGCACCTGGTGGGTTGCCACGTTCAACCAAAGCGCTGCAACCGGTAGATGTAGCGAAGTTGGAAGAGAAATTGACCGAATTATCGCTATACCTAAGGGAACCAGCTGGAGAAGAACACCCGCTTGCTGGATTAAAGGCAACGCCTATTCCTGAAGAGCCTGCTCCAATATTTTTATTAGGAACGAGTGTAGCAAGCGCGAAACTTGCAGCTGAAAGAGGCGTTCCTTATGTATTCGCTCTATTTATTAATAATGATCCCGTAGCTGCGGAACAAGCATTCACCGTTTATCGGGAAACATTCAACAATGAGAGCGGAGCACAGCCCAAAACCATTTTAGCCCTATCTGTTATCGCTGCGGATACCGAAGAAGAAGCAATCGAATTAGCGGGTGATCTAAAGAGCGTTCGAGTTACGCTTGCAAGTGGAAAAACAGTGAATGTAAGCACAGTTGAGCAGGCGGAGGAATTCGCTAGGCAAGCTGGGGAGACGTATACAGCAGAAGTTCGTGATGCTGATATTACGAAAGGAACGAAGGAAACCGCTCGTAAGCGGATTTTGGAATATAAAGAGAAATACGGCGTTGATGAGTTCATCTTCACGACTGTAGTAAGTGATTTCGATAAACGGGTGCGTTCGTTTACTCTTCTAAAGGAAGCTTTCGAAGAGCTAGCTGTCTAAAGACTGCTGTGCATGGATCGCACCATGAGAGGAGCAACTATGAGTTTAGTATTGGATAAAACGTTCGAGCAACAACTAATTGCAATTCGAAGACATCTTCATGAGTATCCTGAGTTGTCCCATGAGGAAGTTGAAACGACAGCTTCCATTCGTAAATGGCTAACAGACGCCAACATTCGAATTGCAAACTATCCACTTCGTACGGGAGTAATTGCGGAGGTAGGTGGATTCCATGAAGGACCAGTCATTGCGATTCGTGCTGATATTGACGCGCTTCCTATACATGAAGAAACGGGATTACCTTTTGCATCCCGCTTCCCAGGTAAGATGCACGCTTGCGGCCATGATTTTCACACTGCAGCTATATTAGGCACTGCTTTTCTATTGAAAGAGAAGGAGCAAGAGTTACGCGGTACTGTTCGATTTATTTTTCAACCTGCTGAAGAAAAGGCCAAGGGAGCAGAGCAAATTATTGCAAGTGGAGCACTTGAAAATGTAGAAGCGATTTTCGGTATGCACAACAAACCAGATTTACCTGTTGGCACGGTTGGTATTAAAGGTGGAGCAATTATGGCTGCAGCAGACGGCTTCATCGTAGAGGTGGAAGGACGAGGCAGTCATGCTGCTGTTCCCGAAGCAGGAATCGATCCGATAGTCATTTCTGCACACATCGTAACAGCTCTCCAGTCTATCGTTAGCCGTAATGTGAGTGCGTTAGAAAGTGCTGTTGTAAGTGTGACTCGGTTAAATAGTGGAACTGCTTGGAATGTCATACCGGATAAAGCATTATTCGACGGCACATTACGCACATTCGATGAGAGGGTTCGAGCAAGAGTTCGCCAAAGGTTCGAAAAAATTGTCCATAGCGTAGCAGATGCCTTCGAATCGAATGCGACAGTGAGATGGATCGAAGGACCACATCCTGTCATTAATGATGACGAATGGGCTAGTGTTGCCACACAAACAGCTAAGTCAGTTGGGCTAACCGTCATTGAACCATTACCATCACCTGCTGGGGAAGATTTTGCATTTTACTTAAAGAAAACAGCGGGATTATTTGTGTTTTTTGGTACATCGGGTCCTAAGGAATGGCATCATCCCGCATTTGATGTAGATGAGCGTGCATTGCTGCTTGCTGCTTCATTTTTCACTACACTCGCTCAAGATGCTTTGAAACGATTGAACAAAGAAGATCTACAAATTATTGAGGCGGTGAAGTAGAAATGAGTGACGTGCCAGTAGATATCGATTTGTATGTAAATACATCTCAGCAGTTATCTCAAGCGATTGAAGGGTTAACGGAAGAGGATCTTCGATGGAAAGGTACACCCACACAGTGGAGCGTTACTGAAGTATTAGCACATTTAGTAGACCATAGCATTATCGTTTCGTTCCGAATTAAAGAAATTTTGTCCGGGTCAGAAGTAAGGCTTCCATCCTTTAAGCAGGATGAGTGGGTAGCAAGCCAGAAGTCGAATGAAGGTAAAGCTAGCGAGCTACTGCACATCTTTGGAGCTTTATTGCACTACAACAGTTTACTTTTTCGAAGATTGGAGCTAGAAGACTGGGCGAAAACAGCGATTAATGCAAAAGGCGATGTTGTAACTCTATCGGATATTATTCATGCGTTCATCTCACATGTGCAAACTCATTTATCCCAAATAGCAAGAATTAAAAACGGAGTAATTGGTTCTGTGGAGTCGAGCTGTGTCATTGGAACAACCACAAAAAATTCTTAAGGAAGCAGGTGTTAATCATGGCGGGTAGAGCAATCATTATCCGTAATGCAGAAGAGTCCGACCTTGAGAGGGTTAAGGCAGTACTTCTTGATGCCTATGCCCAATATGAGTTTCTGTATCCAAAAGAAAAGTGGGAGCAGTACAAAGAAAACATTGAAGCTTCAGTCACAAACCCTAAGGTCAAAGCTAGAATCATTGCTGAGCTTAAGGGCGAAATTGTCGGCAGTGTATTTCTTTATGATTCATCAGAGGCAGCATATGGTGCACCAGAATTAAACATTAATACACCGATTATGCGCCTTCTAGCAGTAAAAAGGAGTGTTCGTGGGCTTGGAGTTGCTACAGAGTTAATTCGAGCAAGTGCTAATTGGTCACTCGATTGGGGCGCCGATACGCTCCATCTCCATACATCCGATGTAATGTCGTCCGCAATCAAGCTCTACGAACGTCTTGGATTCGAGAGAGCAATTGACAAGGATATTGTAAAGGAAGAGTCGGTCGTAATTAGTTACCGATTACATTTAAGAAAATCGTCATTGTTGCAAGCGAGGTAAGTTTTGCTCCGCAAAACCAAGCCCATGCTTACGAAGTAAGTTTTGTTACACAAAACTAAGAACACGCTTACGAAGTAATTTTTGCTCCGCAAAAATTTGGAGGAGGAACAAAATGAGTAAACGAAAAAAAGTGAAGTTTGGTGTTTTGATACATGGTGTTGGAGGTAACGTAACCGCTTGGAGGCACCCCGAAGTTCCGGTTGATGCGAGTGTGAGTTTGCCATTTTATAAGCAACAAGCTTTGATCGCAGAAGCGGGGAAGTTTGATCTTGTTTTTATCGCAGACGGTCTGTTTATCAATGAGAAATCGATTCCACATTTCTTGAACCGTTTTGAGCCGATTACGATTTTGTCTGCACTAGCAGCAGTAACAACAAATATCGGGTTAGTCGGCACCTTGTCCAGCTCCTATAGTGAACCTTTCACAGTTGCTAGACAATTTGGTTCTATCGATCACATAAGCGGAGGGCGTGCAGGTTGGAACGTCGTGACTTCACCTCTAGAAGGATCAGCCAAAAACTACAATAAACCTGAGCACCCATCTCATGACGAGCGCTATAAGATTGCGGAAGAACATCTTGACGTAGTTCGAGGTCTTTGGGATTCATGGGAAGATGATGCCTTCATCCGTAACAAAGAAACCGGCGTTTTCTTTGATCCGAACAAATTACATCGCATTAATCATAAGGGCAAATACTTTTCAGTTGAAGGTCCTCTTAACATCGCTCGCTCCAAACAAGGCCAGCCAGTCGTTTTCCAAGCAGGTTCATCTGAAAGTGGTAGAAATCTTGCAGCAAGAAGTGCTGATGCTGTATTTACTGGGCACGAAAATATTGAAGAAGCAAAACAATTTTATAGGGATGTCAAAAACCGCACAGCAGCTTTAGGGCGCTCACGCGATGACATTGTAATATTGCCAGGCATTAGTCCGATCATCGGACGTACGCAAGAAGAGGCAGACAATAAGTATAAAGAGTTAACTAGCTTAATTAGTATTGAATTAGCACTTCAGTATCTTGGTCGTTTCTTCGACCACCATGACTTCACCCAATACCCGCTCGATGAACCATTCCCAGAGCTAGGCGATATCGGTAGCAATAGCTTCCGTGGCAGTACTGACAAAATCAAAAAAACAGCTAAAGAGAAAAACCTTACATTGCGACAAGTTGCTTTGAATTCTGCCGCGCCGCGGAGCCAATTTATAGGTACACCCGAGCATATTGCAGACCTTATTGAACAATGGCATGCGGAGGAAGCCGCTGATGGATTTATTATTCACCCGCCACTTCCAAGTGCACTTAATGAGTTTGTCGATCTTGTTGTACCTATCTTACAAGAACGGGGCATTTATCGAACTGAGTACGAATCAGATACACTCCGTGGCAATCTAGGTTTGCCTATTCCTGCCAATCAATATACTGTAGTTAAAATAAATAGCTAAAGGGAAAACTGCGCCTAAATCCGCTGGTCCTATATCTACCGCACCCGGATGATAGTGAACCAGCGGATTTTATTATCATAACGGTTTCTTCTGAGATTTTATCTATTAACAAATAGAATTATTCTATTATTCAAACGGTAAAGAGTCATGTATGCTGAAATTAGTTAAAGCATATTAACCTTATAGGAATTATAAGGATTCATTACTCGGACTCGACTTCCCTCAGAAGAAAGTAGGTGATAACAAATGGGACAGTTACTGGAAGTAGATTCTCTGCAAGTAGCCTATCGCACTGAAAAAGGAAAACTCATTTCTGTAGATGATGTGAGCTTTGAACTAAAAGCAGGGGAAACCATTGCGATAGTGGGGGAATCCGGTTGCGGTAAAAGTGTAACTTCACTTTCCATTATGGGGTTGCTAGGTGCGAATGGGTCCGTTGCTAACGGTGATATACGTTTCGACGGCAGATCACTTACGAATAGTACGGAAGATCAGCTTCGCAAACTACGTGGCAGCGATATTTCGATGATATTTCAAGAGCCTATGACATCACTGAACCCAGTAATACCAATCGGTGAGCAAATCGAAGAGTCCATTCGTCTTCATATGAACAAATCACGAAAAGAAGCAAAAACGATAGCCGTTGAGATGTTAAAGAAAGTTGGTATTCCAAGGCCAGAAGCAATCGCAAAAGAGTATCCTCATTCATTATCGGGTGGTATGCGTCAACGGGTTATGATTGCGATGGCGCTCGTTTGTAAACCAAAACTGCTCATTGCCGATGAGCCAACAACTGCACTGGATGTTACGATTCAAGCTCAAATATTGCAATTGATGAAACAGCTTCAAGAGGAAAGTGGAGCTGCTATTCTGTTAGTCACCCATGACCTCGGGGTTGTAGCCGAGATGGCTGATCATGTAATTGTTATGTATGCTGGGCAAGTCGTCGAATCAGGAAATGTATTTGAACTGTTTCGAGCTCCTCAGCATCCCTATACGCAAGGTTTAATGAAGTCAATTCCAAGGATCGATCAACAAAGTAGGGAGCGGCTACTTGCCATATCGGGTACTGTACCTTCTATCCAGCAGATGCCAACGGGCTGTCGCTTTCACACGCGTTGTCAATATGCGACAGAACGATGTGGCCGAGTTCAGCCGGATCTATTCTCCTCAGGAAAAGGCAGTAGTGTTCGTTGCTGGCTAACCCAACAAGCGGCGGAGATAACCCATGCGCTGGAGGTTAGTGTATGACTGTACTTGATCTAGCGGATAAACGCTCCACAAAGATAAAACAACCATTACTCGAAGTTGATTCCTTAAAAACATATTATCCGATACGCAGTGGGCTGTTTTCTAAAAGCAAAAGTTATATTAAAGCAGTAGATGATGTAAGTTTGAGTCTATATGAAGGCGAAACGATCGGCTTAGTTGGCGAATCGGGCTGCGGCAAATCTACAATTGGTCGTTCCATAATCAGACTAGAAGATTCGTTCTCAGGTCGCATTTTATTCCAAAATGAAGACATTACTCATTACTCACAGCGGCAACTTAAGCCTGTACGCACGAGAATGCAAATGATCTTTCAAGACCCATACGCTTCATTAAATCCTAAAATGCGAATATATGATGCTCTTGCTGAGCCTTTGATCATTCATAAACTTGTGAACCCAAGTGAAGTAGAGCGTGAGGTTGATCATCTTCTACATCTAGTTGGTTTATCTCGAACAGCTCGTGATCGATATCCACATGAATTTTCAGGTGGTCAACGACAGCGTATCGGTATTGCAAGAGCCATTTCATTTAAACCGAAACTTATCGTCTGCGATGAGCCGGTATCCGCACTTGACGTTTCGATACAAGCACAAATTCTTAATCTACTTCAAGATTTACAAGATGAGCTTAAACTAACGTATTTGTTCATCGCACATGGCATTGGCGCAGTGAAACAAATTAGTACAAAAGTTGCCGTCATGTATGTAGGGAAAATCGTAGAAATAGCCCCCACAGATCAATTGTTTCGTAAGCCGAAACATCCTTACACACAACTTCTATTGAATGCCTACCCACAACCTGATCCCACACTAAGATCGAAAAAAAAGCTACTCATTCAAGGTGATGTTCCGAGCCCTGCTAATCCGCCACAAGGATGTCGATTTCATACACGATGCCCTTATGTGCAGGAAAGATGTCGCAGGGAAGAACCAGACATTTCGAAAGACCAACATGCGGTTGCTTGTCACTTTCCGCTTGCTTAATGTGATAACTCGACTCAGAAAGGGGTTGGACCTCATTGGGTCAATATATTGTAAAAAGGTTGCTTATAGCGATACCTGTCTTTTTCGGGATAACGATTCTCAGCTTTCTCATTATGAACATGGCTCCTGGAAATCCAGTAGATATGTTAATCAACCCAAACATTCCAAAAGAGATGTTAGAACTGAAGAAGGAGCTTCTCGGGCTAAACGACCCGATTTATGTGCAATATGTGAAGTGGCTCAGTGGATTTTTAAGCGGTGATTTAGGTTACTCATTCAGCACCTTTGCACCTGTTTCACAACTTATTGGTGAACGTATTGGGCCAACCCTATTACTTGCTTCAACCTCCTTACTAGTGGGCATACTTATCGCTGTTCCAGTCGGGGTAATTAGTGCCATTAAACAAAATTCAAAGCTAGATTATATCTTAACTGCATTATCTTTCCTTGGCACTTCAATACCAGCATTTTTCTTAGGGCTTGGATTGATCTATATCGTAGGAATAGGGCTTAAGTGGCTTCCAACAGGCGGGATGACAACACTTGGCGGTAATGGCGGATTTCAAGACGTACTCTTACACTTAATTCTTCCTGTCACTGTTCTTGGGATAACTATCGCTGGGAAAAAGGTAAGGTATGTACGTGCAAGCATGTTAGATGTCCTTCAGCAAGACTACTTACGAACCGCACGGGCGAAGGGGCTTACTGAATTTGTAGTCACGAATAAACATGCACTGCGGAATGCATTAATTCCGATCATTACAGTTGTCGGTACAGAAATCCCATTGTTGCTAGGTGGCAGCATTATCATTGAACAAGTTTTCCAATGGCCAGGAATAGGACAGCTAACGATGGAAGCTATTTTATCAAGAGATTACCCAATATTAATGGGGTTAAATTTAATTGCGGCATGTGTCGTGCTTTCAACAAATTTGTTTATGGACATTCTCTATGCCATTGCCGATCCACGTATTAAATACAGTTCATAAGGGGGATAGCCTATGTCTACAGCAAGGCTTCCTTGGAAGAGGAACAACCTCACCTCAAATAGCGGGAGGGATGAGGAAGAAAAAACGGACGACATTGAAAGCTTCGCAAAACAAGTTAGACGTAAATTTTTCAAACATAAGTTAGCTGTTTTGGGACTTGTAACGACAACTTTACTCTTAAGCATAGGTTTGTTAGCTCCTTGGCTTGCTCCATTTCAACCTAATGAAATGACAGCCGTATTCGGCGCACCACCCTCAGCTACACATTGGTTAGGAACGGATCAAGTTGGCCGGGATGTTCTAAGCCGTTTGATTTACGGAATGAGAGTTTCCTTATTTATTGGATTTTCAACAGTAATCATTTATGTGACTTTCGGTACGTTAGTAGGAATGATTGCCGCTTATTACGGCAAATGGATCGATATGATTCTTATGCGATTAACTGACATCTTTCTCAGCTTCCCTTATATGATGGTTGTTCTAGTCATTATAAGTATGTTTGGAGCTAACATTTCGACGATAATGATCGTCCTTGCTTTATTCAAATGGCCAACAATTGCAATGCTTGTTCGGGGAAGTGTTCTTTCCATTAAAGGATTGGATTACGTTCGTGCAGGTGTAGCACTTGGATATAGCACCACTAGAATTATGTTTCGTCATATTTTGCCTAATGCGCTTGGCCCTATCATCGTTAACGCTACATTCGGCATCGCCAGTACGATACTTAGCGAAGCAGGTCTTAGCTTTCTAGGCATGGGAGTGAAGTCTCCAGAGGCGAGTTTAGGAAATATGCTGCATGACGCACAATCGTTAACGGTACTTACAGAACAACAGTGGTTGTGGATGCCAGCTGGCTTCATCATCCTAATAACTGTTCTAGCGATTAACTTTGTAGGCGATGGGCTTCGTGATGCATTGGATTCAAAATAATAGCACGAATTGAATGACAAAACTTAATTAGCGAGATAAACAAAGGGAGAGAACTCTATGAGAAGAAACACACACGCTCAAATCGTAATTCTATTAACAGCACTACTATTATTTTTATCCGCTTGCAGCAAAACGAACGAACCTAAAACTCTTGAAGCAACAAAAGCAGCTACTGAATCTCCTTCACCAGCAACAAGTACAAGTGAATCAACAGTCCCCAAAACGATAACCATCGGGATCGTTAATGCTCCCGTTACTTTAAATCAGATCAATAATCAAGGAAGTTCATCTTCAATCTTACCGATCAGTCTTCTAAATGATTCATTATTAGATGTTAACGAGGTTGCACAATTTTCACCTAAACTTGCGGAATCTATCGAAACAAAAGATAAACAAACTTATACGGTTAAACTGAAATCGGGTTTGAAGTGGAACGACGGAACTCCTTTTACGACAGCAGATGTAGCATTTACGTTAAAACTTGCTCTCCATGCCAAAGTAGAAACGTCTTTCCAACTTAACTTTATTGATGGCGTTAATGATTTTGGAAAGTTAGATGAAGGTGTAACGGAAGTCAAAGGACTTACCGTTATTGATGCAACTACATTTGAAATCAAAACAAAAGCACCGATAGATCCACTTATATTCAATGAACGTTTCGGAGTTCGAGTTAACTTCTTGCCAGAGCATATTTTAAAAGACGCAAATGTGGAGCAGCTTTCTACCAACCCTTACTTCCAAAAACCGACGGTAACAATTGGAGCATACAAATATGCAAACTACGAGCAAGGTCAATTCGTAGAAGTGTCGAAAAACGAAAATTACTATTTAGCTGTCCCTAAGATTGACACGATATTTATCAAAGTACTTCCTGCTGCTAATCTTGTTGCTCAACTGCAAACAGGAGAAATTCAATTAAATTCGTTGCCAGTTGGACTTGTACCCATTACCGATTATGACAAAGTGAAAGGTTTCGATAATGTAAATGTGACGTCTGCACCAGCGTCTGAGCCAGCTGAACTCTTTTTTAATACAGAGAAGCTATCCGATGTACGTATCCGTCAAGCCATTGCACATGCATTGAATCGTAAACTTATCGTCGAACAGCTATTGAAAGGTCAAGCCGAGATTATAGACGGTGGCGTTCCAAGCTCTCATCCGTATTTCAACAAAGACGTTAAACCATATGAATACAATCCTGAAAAAGCTAAGGAGCTGTTAAAAGAAGCAGGCTGGGACGGAAGTCGCAAACTAACTTTTATCATCCCTGTAGGTAATAAAGTTCGTGAACAAGCCGCAGACATTTTGGTGCAAAACCTTGAAGCTGTCGGCATTAAAATAGATGTTCAGAAGTTCGATTTCCCTACACTGATCGATAAAGTCGAGAAGGGCGAGCACGATATTACCATTTTTACAAGAGATTACTATATTGAGCCAAGTCTCTATTTTACAACTTATAAGAGTGATGATCCTGATAGTGTCATTCGATATAAAAACCCACAAGTCGATGAACTCATCAAAAAAGGTGAGCAAGAAATCGATGAAGCTAAGCGCCGCGACATTTACAATCAATTGCAACAAATTTTACATGATGAAGTACCTACGTTAGCGGTCTATTCCGAAAAACGTCTGCAAGTCGTATCAAAGGATGTTCTTGTCGGTAAACCACTCAATCTCGGAACATTTAACAACGTTAATGAATGGGATGTTACCGCAAAGTAAGTTATAAAGGCGTTAAGCCGTTATAATATATGGTTTTATCCAAATTTTTAGGAGGTGTAGTTGATGTCAGATTTAAGTTGCCTAGTATGCAGGTCAGACATTGAGGTGGAAGCACAAGTAACAACAGGTGAAATCGTAGAATGTGATTCTTGCGGTCAAGAACATGAGGTTCAAGTTGAATCTAGTCTTATCTCAATAGCTCTAGCTCCCGAGATCGAAGAAACTTGGGGAGAGTAGGTAGCCAATATGGATGGGAATAACTCTATTCTTTTATGTGTGACGAAGCTGAGGGAAGAAGAACAACGCATTATCGAACATCTAGGTAAACTCGGTGTACGTGTACAAGTAAATTTAGATTCCATGGACTTGCCTCTTGGCGTAACCGATGCAGAGTCATTTGGACTAGCACTTATTCGATGCCTTTCTCAAAAAAGTGCGATAAGTAGATCCCATCTGTTAGAACTAGCAGGACTTAATACGTTGAATAGTACAAAAGCTATCGCCATTTGCACAAACAAAATTCATCAAGCTATCGTTTTCGAAAAAAATGGTGTACCTCAACCTAAGTTTAAAATTGCTTTTACTCCCGCGAAGCTGTTCGAAGCTTTGCGGGCATTCGGTGACATCTGTGTCATCAAACCAGCCACATCCTCATGGGGAAGAGGCATCGCCAGAATAACAGGCAAGGAATGTTTGGATGGCTGGATTGCGGCAAGAGAATCAGTAGATCCTGCACATCAATCGTTTCCTGTCCTCGTACAAGAATATGTGGAAAAAGGCGATTACGACATCCGTGTCGTCATTGTTGGTAAGAAACCAATTGTAGCTTTCCGCCGGGTATCAGCAGATAACTGGAAGACGAATACGCATCTGGGAGCCGAAATTGAACCCATTCCAATTAATGAAGAGATCGAAACGATAAGTGGAAGTTTGGTAGATGTTTTAGGCGAAGGAATTTATGGTGCAGACTTGTTTTTTGATTATAAGCAGCTTCGATATGTCGTCTGTGAAGTCAATCAAAATCCAGAGTTTGCGAAGTCGTGGAAAATCCATGGTATCGATGTAGCAGAACATATTGCAGTGTATGTAAAAGATACATTAGATCAAAAAAATAGAGTAAATGTTGTAGTTAATTCACAGTAAACAGGGAGGGAATTAATGATATGGGTGACACATTAACATTACCCAAAGTTGTACTTCAGAAGGAACACTATTTTTCTATATCATTTGTTTTGTCTAGAGTATTGAACTCAGGAGTCATTATGAGTATAGAAAAAAATGATCACGAGCTAAAAGGGCTAGAAAAGAGTATAGCCAAATTAACGAAAACAAACTATGTTTCTTTATTTAATAGTTACACTGGAGCGATTCATGGTGCGCTTTGGGGGCAAGACATTGGACACTCTTCCACGACTCGCCTTGATAATTCTACTGAGCAACAAAGAAACTTCCTTAAATGGCTTGGCATTTCTCTCGTAAATGACTCAAAAGTCGAGCAAGCGTTTGTTTCAGTTAGCATCGACTGGGATAATCTTGGTCAATTGGATCAGCTAATTCAGAAGTACACAGGTGTCGCTTCTGTAATCGTCTTAGACTTTTCGGGACTAGGATTTGGACCAGTTGCTGCTATCGCAGCAAACGACGAAACGATATGGAAAAAGGCTGAACGTCTAAAAATATTCGGAGCATTTGATTTACAAACGATGTGGACACAGGAAGAAAGTGAGCCTGAGCTGCAGCCAGCTGTTCAATTTAACTATAGACTTAGCCCGCTCGTTGCTGCATGTGTGAAGATTGCTCTTTTAAGGAGGAATTCTGCTGCATGAAAACTGACTTTATTCGTAAACCACTTGGATTGCCATCAGAAAGCTGGATTCAAGATCCGTTAGCTTTAATAGGTGGCCCATCCGTTATTCCCGAAGATGTAAGAAGAACTAATTTTCCTATTATAACAAAAGAAGATGTTATTCAATTGCTCGTTTCTATTCAACAGAATGGAAATGACGTTGTAGAAGAATTTAAAGAAGCATATCGGAAGTATGTGGGAGCTAATTATGCGATTGCGACTGCAAGCGGTACGTCGAGTCTACATCTCGCATTAGTAGGTGTAGGCGTGCAGCCAGGGGACGAAGTTATCGTTCCCGCCTTTACGTTTATTGCAACAGCTCAAGCTGTTGTAGCTGCAAAAGCCATTCCGATCTTTGTAGATATTGATCCGGTTACGTATTGCTTAGATCCAGTAAAAGCAGAACAAGCGATAACGAGCAAAACAAAGGCAATTATGCCTGTGCATGTACATGGTTTGCCAGCTGATTTAGCCGCACTTAGACGTTTAACTGACAAATATTCGTTACGTCTTGTTGAGGATGCTTCCCACGCTCATTCTGCTTCTATTGATGGAAAGCTTGCTGGTTCTATTGGTGATGGAGCTGGTCAAAGCTTAATGGCCGACAAAAACTTCCCAGTTGGAGGAGAGGGCGGTATCGCCTTCTTCAAAGAGAAGGAAGACTATGATCGTGCGATCTCATTCCTTGAATCATCCGGTATTGATTACCGTATGTCATGGATTGCAGCAGCCTTTGGGCTTAGCCAACTAGATCGTCTACCTTACTATGATGCAATTCGTGCACGCAATGCTGCCTACTTAACGAATGCTCTATCAGAAACGAAGTTGTTCAGCGGGCCATTCGTACCGGAGGGCTATAACCACAGCTACAATATGTACCGAGTTAAGCTGCATCCCGAACGACTTGGTCTACAAGATTTAGAAGACTTTCGTATAAAAGATGCCGTACAACAGCTTATTAATGCCGAAGGTGTGTACGCAAGAGAATGGCAAAACGTGCCGATTCCAGGCCATCTACCATTCAAAAATCGGAAGGGCTTCGGTAACGGATATCCATTTACTTTATCTGACCGTACAGATTTCGGCTACGATGTTTCCTTATTTCCAGAAACACTTAAGATGTTACGGAACAGCTTAACGATATGCCGAGAACTTAGAACTCCTATAGAATTCGAGCGTATACAAGCCTACGCATTAGCGTTCAAAAAAATCGATGCGAACCCGCATATTATTCGTGAACTCGTAGAACGTGGCGGCGATTTAAAAGCACCATATGAAAGAGACGCTAGATTAGGATGAGTGAGATTGGCAACCAAAGACGAGTAGCGATATTAGGCGGCAGCGGGTTCACTGGCGCTGAATTGTATCGGCTGCTTGGCAAACATCCTGGGTTTAAAGTTGATTTTGTGTCCTCCGAATCGAAGGCTGGATACCCTGTAGATAAATATTTTGTTGGTTCCATTCACAAAAAGAAGCCAAGCCCTTTGAAGTTTACGAAAATAGCCGATCTAGATGGGCATTACGATGCTATATTTTCGTGCTTACCAACGGGTGCACTTCCTAAAATCATCGAGCAAGTAGCGAGTCATACGGACTATATTTTCAATGTAAGCGGAGATTATCGTATCTCAGATCCTGAACTCTTAAGTCAACATTATCCTGCGACATTACATCATCCCTTTGAAGGGGGATGGCATTATTTCATACCTGAGTTTAGCAGCATCAATCGTGCTGTGAAAGTAGTTAATCTGCCAGGCTGTATGGCTGTAGCGACGCTCTACACCCTTTATCCGTTAGTTGCACATGATCTTATTGAAGGTCGGGTTGTTACAGATGCGAAAACAGGTTCCAGCGGCGGTGGGAAATCGACGACCGAACATCACGCAGAACGATCCCACAATTTTAGAGCCTACAAAGTTCATGGACATCGACATAAGCCAGAAGTGGAGCATGCTCTTAACTATCATTTGGATCGATCCGTAGATTTACAGTTTTCGGTATATAGTCTCGATCTTCCAAGAGGCATTATGGCAACTTCTTATTCCTTGTTAAAAGAAGGGGTAACAGCCGTCGATGTGAAAAAAGCATTCTTTAGTAGCTACTCTTCCAAACCGTTTCTTCATTATTTCAGTTCAGGACACAGTTCACCAATGATCAAAACGGTCGTCGGGACGAATGTAGCTGAAATAGGTGCTTATGTAGAAGGACGTAACGTCGTATCGATAGCGACTATCGATAATTTAATAAAAGGGGCTGCTGGTCAAGCCCTTCAAGCAGCCAATCTATACTTCGACTTCCCAGAGGATGCTGGATTACAATTTGACGGGGAAGGAGCGTGGCCTTGATGAGTAAAGGCAGTTTGTATGTCATCAAACTTGGGAGTAGCACGATAGTTAATCACCTTAATATTTTCGGGGAAATTGATCGAATCGTTAAGCGAGGAAATAGAGTATTGCTCGTAGCTGGTGGCGCAGAGGCGATTAAGCAGAAGTATGAAGCGATCTCACGCCCGATGCCATTCCTCACTTTGCCGTCTGGTGATGATGTTCGGTACTGCTCTCCAGAGGAGATGCCCATTATTCGTGCGGCATATCATGAGAACATTCTCTCGGTCGTTCGCGACCAGTTAAAAAATTATGGTTTGTCTGTATTCGCACAGCTTGGTGGTGAGCAAGGACTCGTCTATGGTCAAAAAGCGAAGCCGATTAAGGCTATAAGAGATGGTAAAATGATTATCGTAAGGGACTCCTTATTTGGGCAATTCTTAGGCAGCCACACCTCTTTTCTGAAAGAAGCGTTGTCAGCGTTCGACGTTGTGTGCCTAACACCTCCAATATGGGAACCTGAACTAAATGATTATATTAATATCGATGCAGATGTGTTGGCAGCACATCTTGCAATCGATCTTGAAGCGCATCATTTACGCTTTGTTACTGGGACTGCTGGTTTATTAGTAGATATCGAAGATCCAACCTCTACAATTCCAGATGTGTACACAAAAGATGAGCTAAGATCTGTTAAGGGGCGCATGAAGCAAAAGGTACGGGCAGCACAACTTGCTATTACGCAAGGCGTCTGTGATGTGAACATCTCTGGTCCACACACACTCGAAACGAGTGGGAAGACGTGGTTTTGGAATGTAGAAGGGCATCTTGGCGCCGTCGATCTGCTTAATAAAGTGGTTCGTATCCCATCTGTATCACAAGATGAACATGAGCTCGCACATTATTTATTAGAATCGGTTCAATATCCGGATGTTTCTGGAAGTATAGATGGAGCGGGCAATATTGTATTCCGAAAAGGGAATGGCTCTAATACGTTGCTATTACTCGGACATATCGATACTGTGCCGCATGTATGGCCAGTTCGCACCGATTCGGAAGGAGTGACAGGTAGAGGTGTCGTCGACGCAAAAGGTTCTTTCGTTAATTTCATTCACATGTTAGAAGAAGTTGACGTGCCAGAGAATGGATCGCTACTTGTCATTGGAGCAGTCGAAGAGGAAATATCATCGTCAAAAGGTGCCTTTTTCATTCGTGATCATTATTCCGCGGAGGCGGTCATTATTGGTGAACCAAGCGGAGATGGGAGTTTAACACTCGGTTATTATGGATTATTTAAACTTCAAATTACGATTCATCGTGCTCAGGAGCATACCGCCGCTAAGGACAGCATAAGTGCGATTGATGAATTGTATAACGTTGTAGCAGATATTCGATCACGAGTACGGGATATAGATCCTCAATCACTATCTTCGCTAATTGATATTGAGCATCGCAACGAACGAGGATTATTAACGGTTGTAGGTACGTTGAATTTCCGTGTCTCACCTGAAGCAGGCAGAGATTATAGAGATCGGATCGATCTAACATTCGGTGAAGGTATAACGATAGAAGTACTGCGTACAACAGCAGGTTACGCTAACTCACGTTCCGACAAGCTCGTCAAATCATTCGTTCGGAGCTTCGCCAAACAAGGAAAGTCCATTCACTATATTAAGAAACGCGGCACAAGCGACATGAACACTCTCGCAACAACTTGGATTAATGTACCGATGGTCGCCTATGGACCTGGGGATGCAAGCTTGGATCATACGAATGATGAGTATTTGCATAATGATGAGGTGGCATCTGCGAGAACCATTTTGAAAGAAGCTGTAACTGAATGGTTTCGGTTACGATCGGAGGTATTAAATGGAACAAACGATACCACAACAGATGCATCTAGAGTTGCAACAACAGTTGCGACAAGAACAAAATGACGATAGCGCAAACATCCCAGTACTAATTGAAAGAGCTAAAGCTGCGAGAAAGTTAATCATCGACATGGCAGCTACTCCGACAGGTTGTCATATTGGTGGCAGCTTATCTGCTATTGATCTTCTTATTGGTGCCTATGCGAAATATGGTAACGACCCAAGCTCAGTTGTCATTCTTAGTAAAGGACACGCCGCCGCTGGCTTATACGCTGCACTTCATGTGTATGGGATTATTGAGGAAAACCCCGCTGACAGCTATGGAGCAGTTGGCTCTTTGTTTACAGGGCATCCCAATCACAAGTTACCGGGGATACCCTTTGCAACGGGGAGTTTAGGACATGGTATTCCGTATGCCGCAGGTTGGGCATTATCGCAAAAATTGAAGGGTTCTAAAGGAGTATCTGTCGTTATTGGCGGTGACGGTGAATTACAGGAGGGGCTCTGCTGGGAAACAGCTCAAATTGTTCAAGCACAAAACATTACAAACTTTATTTATATTATTGATATCAATGGCGGGCAAAATGATGGTTATGTTCAAGACATCTCACCGATCCGGAATCTACGCCAAAGGTTTGAATCGTTTGGATTCTCAGTGAGAGAAATTGATGGACATAACTTCGAAGAAATTGTTGATGCAATCGAACCTGATATGGTCGCACCACTCGCTATTCTAGCATCTACCGTAAAAGGAAAGGGTGTAGCAGCAATTGAAGGCCATCCCGGTGCACATTATGTGAAAATACCAACGAAGGTTGCTCATAAATGGAAGGTGAGCTTACTATGACAAAGTCAGGAAGAGATTCGTACAAAGATGAGTTAGCTAAGCTTGCTTCTACAAATGAACAAATCATTTGTATCGAAGCAGATTTAGGTGGTAAAGATCATCCCTTTCAGTTACAGCATCCAGATCGATTTTTCAATTTAGGTATTGCTGAACTGGCTGGTATTGATGTTGCTGCGGGACTTGCTGAAGCGGGATACGTTCCATTTTTCTCGACGTTTGCATCCTTTGCAGCGCTACGAGCTGCCGAAAGTATTAAGCTTACAATGGGCTACATGGGCAAAAATGTGAAAGTTGTTGCAGCTTACGGCGGTGTTTCTGGCGGTTGGTTCGGCACTACACATCATGCTCTTGAAGATATTGCAATCATCCAATCGTTTCAAAATATTAGGATCGCATGCCCACATGGCGAAGAGGAAACTAGGAGAGTCATTCAAGAAGCAGCTCTTTCGGATGAACCTTACTATATTCGCCTTTCTCGAAATGATGCGTTCGAAAGCATGTACCGAGATGAGAGTTCCAGTTGTAGGGACATTATTTTGGAAGGCGGTAATCGGAAGTATCGAGCTAGATTATGTATCATTTCAGTTGGTGAGCAAGCGACCGAGTTATGTAAGGAAATTATTCAATGGGATGATTCTATCGTTCATGTACACCTTGTATATGTTGATATTGGGAGTTTGAAATCGTATGTTGAGCAACTAAGCTCTTTGTCAGACCAATTTCTAGTTGTAGAAGAACATCGAGCAACCGGCAGTACAGCATCTTATCTAGCACTCTTGTTGCCTGAGAAAAAGATATTTGCTCATCATTGTGGTGAGCAATGGCCAATTTTTGGAGGAACACATGCAGAGGTGCTTTCTTATTTAGGATTTGGTTTAGATCCATTGAAAAATCAAATAACAGATATTGTAGGTGCTGTGCATGGTGTTTAGCGTATTAAAGCCAAAAAACTTTCGTAACTACTTTTTATCCGATATTGTGTCTGGCTTTGGCGTGGGGATGAGTACGATTGGTGCCAACTGGTATCTTATGGACCAGAAAGGATCGATAACGGCAGTTGGACTCATGCTTTCATTAAATGTAATTGCCGGATTTCTTATATCAGCTTTTGCGGGCACAATCATTGATAAGTGGAATCGCAAAACGATTATTTTGTGGGCCCATGGCGTTCGTGCAGTAGCATTACTTCTCATAATGGCTGCATTCTTATGGACTGGCTTTCGGATTGAGTATTTATATACATTTGCAATCCTTAACGGTATGGGATGGACGTTGTATATGGCAGCTTCACGAAGTTTAGTTCAAGAGATTTTACCAGAGAAGGATCTCATTCATGGTAACTCGCTCATCGAAATAAGCTTACAAGTCGGCATGTTTATGGCTGGAGCAGTCTCCGGCATTTTGTACAAATTTGTTGGGTTCGAAGTTATATTGCTTCTGAATGCTTTGGCCTTCATTGCTGGCGGTTTGTTCTTAAAGCGAATGGAACACACTCCTTTGCCTATAGAGAATCAAGGAGAAAAATTCGTCGAAACGTTTAAAAATGGTATCAAATATTTGGCGGAACGGCCTTATTTATTTCTATTAGGTGTAGTTTCGATCATTCCACTTGTTTCTACGATGATTTTTAACGTTGTTCTTCCTGGTTATGTTAGTGACACGGTAAAAGGAGATTCCGTCGTTTTCGGACTATCTGATATGTTCTACGGAATTGGTGGACTGTTATCTGGATTTATTGCAGCCCCATTAGCTAAGAAGTTATCTCAGAAGGGGACTATACTGTTGTTTTTCGTAATTGCCGTATTGAACTTACTTGCGGTTGCATTTAACTCAGCGGTTCTCTTATTGTATTTCGGAAGTGTTTTGATTGGTTTAACAAACTCTTCACTTCGGATTTTAATGACGACTACTCTTATGGAAACAGTCTCGAAATCGTATATGGGACGGGCAACTTCGGTCTGGATGGCAATCTCCTTACTCTTACAAACTTTCTCCGCAACGGGGCTAGGTATAGTCATCGATCGCTACTCTCCAGGCGTTGGCTTCCTCTGGATGAGTGGACTCATGTTTGTCGGGCTTGCTCTCTTTCTAGTCATGAGCGGTAGAGCTCCACAGCAAAGGAGAGTAGAAGTGGAGGCGTAAGTTTGCAGCCATATGGAAGCCCACCAAGAGAGCATTAACCCGATTTTTTCGGGTTACATGCCCTGAATGGCGGGTCAAGAGAGCATTAACCCGATTTTTCGGGTTACACGTACACGTCCCGAAGGGCGAGCTTGCGACATCTCATAAGAAAATAGACACAACTTTAGGCGAAATAGTGTTACTAACAATACCTATTTAAGCATAAATGCCGGGTTAAAAACTCAATCAAGGAGGTTTAAACAATGTCAACGATCAAAACAGTCGCTTTTGTAGAGCCAAGTTTCTACGGCGTTAGCTTCGCTAGAGTCGCTTTTGAGCAGGGACATAAAGTTATTTCTATCGTTTCATCACTAGATAACCCACAAAAGTACGGCTACGAAGGCATCTATCATGATCTGATCGTAGCTGATATACGCGATGAAGAGTCAATTTATCAAGCTATTCTTCAATCACCTTATGTAAATCAATTGGATGCACTCATTCCTGCAACAGACTACGCTTCACATCTAACCGCAAAGGTAGCTGAGCGACTTGGACTAAGAGGGGTACCTTATGAAGCTGCTTTGAGATCTAGAAATAAAGATTTAGCTCGTCAAGCTTATGCAGAACATGGAGTTCCTAGTGCAAAGTTCAAAAAAATTAAAACGTTTGATGAAGCGCTCGAAGCTGCCGATGAGATTGGCTATCCAGTTGTTTTAAAGCCGACCAATGCGGCAAGTAGCCAAAATGTATATCTAATAAACAACGCTTCAGAGCTGCATAAAGCAATCGATATTATCGTAGAGTTCAAAGTATCTTATATGGACTTCAAAATACGTGATGAATATTTGATTGAACAATATTTGGATGGACCAGAATTTAGTGTAGAGCTGTTTGTGAAAGATGGAGAGCCGATATTTTCGACAGTGACTGAAAAAATTACGTCGCCGCTGCCTTATTTCGTAGAAATTGTTCATACATTGCCAACACCATCCCATAAAGATAGTGAAGACGAAATTATAAATACCGCGGTAGCAGCATTGAAGGCGATAGGCATTACAAATGGTCCGAGCCATGTAGAAGTTAAGCTCACCAGTACGGGAGCACGTATCATTGAAGTAAATGGACGACCGGGTGGAGATAACATTTCATCAGATTTATTAGTGCAGGCATTTGGAGTAGATATTTTCGAAGCTACCGTTAATTATTATTTAGATAATCCTTTAGGAATAGAAAAGAAACACCATCGCGCTGCTTCGATTGCTTACGTAACAGCGGATCGTGATGGTATATTTGAAGAGATTGAAGGACTAGAAGTGCTTGCTGAGCATGCAAATGTTGTACGATCACATTTCACCGTAGCAAGTGGTGATAAAGTTACTGTAGCAAAAAGCTCAGATGATCGACTGGGGTATATTATTACGACAGGCGATACGCCACAAGAAGCAAAGGAAAAAGCAATTACAATCTTAAACAGCTTAAAAGTAAAATATAAGAAGCAACAAATTGAAATAGGATAAGTACTTGCTATAGGATGTATCTGAACGGCATATTATTAGAGAATGCAATGTACATTTTTAGAAATCAAGGAGTTGTTCATTTAAAATGGGAATTGCGGTAATCTACGGAAGCTCACGAAAAGATGGTAATTCGGAACAATTAGCGAATGTATTGGTAGAAGGCTTTGAAGTTGATCAGATACATCTGGCTGATTATAATATTGAACCTCACCAAGATTATCGTCATTCTGAGAAACAGCCTTACCCAGAAGATGATTATCATCATGTCATTGAACGTGTATTAGCTCAGGATGTTATTGTTTTCACTACACCAATCTATTGGTATGGCGCATCTGGCTTAACAAAGACGTTTATTGACCGTTGGTCTCAATCGCTACGTGAGAATAAGACTGATTTTCTTGCGAAACTCGCCACAAAATCAGCTTGGGTGATCGGTGTTGGCGATGATAAACCACATTTAAAAGGGATTCCTCTTATTCAGCAATTCCAATACATTTTTGAGTATACTGGAACAACTTTTGAGGGATATATTCTTGGAAAAGGCAATAAACCGGGAGATATTTTGCAAGATGCAGTGACTTTGGCTACTGTATCAGAAATTAGAAAACTATGGCGTCAACAACTATAGCACCAGAAAAGAACCCTTCAGGAGTAGGGTTCTTTTTATTTTGGAATTATGAAGATACTTATAAGTGACAATTCAACCTTTATTATAGAGGAATTAAGATTTCATAATTTTTATTATGTAAACAAACTTTAAAGATCGGTACTATGAAACTACTTACTAGCACAAATGGCCACCTAGTAAATCCCAAATTTTACTGGACTTTTAAATTGAGTGACGTTATATTAATGTCATGAAAACATGGCCCCCTGAAGATAATTAACTAAAGGGTTGCCACAAACTTATTCGCAATAAGAAACGTTTTCTTGCCACTGATTTATGCTGCATTAAAAAATTTACGACGAAAGTTGAGGTGAATTTGTGTACTTAGCAATCCTCTAATGTCTATCCTGACAACTAGAATTACATACGTAGCATAATAAAATGATGGAGGTATCTATGTATGAAAAATAGGTTTACAAGTAGGATCGAAACGACGACTCTAACTCCCAAAAAACGTTTAACTTTATTTACAGCCTTTTTCCTATCTCTAGCGATGATGTTGCCTAGTATAGCAAGTGCAGCATATTATAACACCTACACTACTGTAGCAACGCTAAATAATGCAAATAGTGGTTACTCCGCACAAGGATTTGCCGTTGGATCTACCTATACTTATTCCGCAAAAGTAAACAATGATAATACTAAAGCCGTCATTTACCGTACCAATATGAGCAATGGGACAACTTCACTCATGACAAATGGTGATAACGGAACAACATACGCGACATACCTCGGTCATGCTAACGATTTGATGCTCAGCACAATTAACGGTGAACTTTATATGTTCGTCATTACAATGAACGCAGGCAGTATGAGTCTAGTGAAACTGAAGTATGTAAGCAATACGTATTACAAAGTTGGTAATTATACAATCAAATACAATGGCGTAGACAAAGCAATGTCTGGTGTAAAAATTACGAGTAAAGACGCGAATAACATTAACTTTCTTTTCAAATCCGGAAGAACCTTTTTTAGAGGAACACTGCCACTTACCGCAAACAGCGGTACAATAAATGTAACGAACAGCTTTAACATAGATATTGTTAATGCGCTGGTTAACGGCAGTACTATACCTAACATCACTTCATATGTGTTCCAAGGTTTTGGTTATCATAACAATACAATATATGTTCCCATGACATATAAAAACGTCAGCATTGTTCTAGTTTATCGTAATATCCCTACAGCTTCGGGTACTATAACTTCTGACAGTAATCTGTCATTCCGTATTACATCCGCGGCATATCCTGACCTTTTTGAAATAGAAGGAGTAGGAATTGCCCACGGTGATAAGCTCTGGTTCAATACCAACCGGAGAACAGCACCAGGAGATACCCTTCACGATGGCGTACACTATTTCAACGACTACAGCGCCCTCTAAATTGTAAAATATCTCTTAGAGTTTTGCCGCGGCAGATGAAATAAGGGCTGCACTTACGATCCAAAAATCCTCCTACATACGTAGGGGGATTTTTTTGTGTTTAGCGTGGGATTTACTAATGAGAGAAGAGTATTAAAAATAGTGTTTATGTAGTTTATATTATGTAAACTTATTACGCTTTGTTAGATTACTTCATTTTTAAAATAGATATTTCCATCATTGTCTTTATATAGAATACAACTTGCCAATTGACGTAAAACCAACGCAACTTAGACAATTTGTACCCTATTAAAAGTCGAATTTCTTGTATTACGGGTCATAATCTTTTAATGATTCAATAATACCGCTTGTTATTCTGCATAAATGGAGTGGATGTTCCCTTCGGGATCGGCAAAAAAAGCGGCTGTATGTCCCCATGGCATGAGCGTAGGCTCTTTAATTGCAGTCCCGTCATTTGCAATGATTTTTTCATAAGCTAATTGGACCTCTTCAGGCGAATCGCACGGGAAGCATAATTCCAATGCTTGTCCCTTAAGCGCTTCGGAATAAGAAGGATGGTCATTCGTATTGGCCGCCATTAATTGTTTGGAGCAAAGAGATAGGCGAACGCCACTATTTTCAAACTCTACGTACTCTTCAGAGTCGACAATAGTTGGGAATCCAAGCACATCCCGATAAAATCGAGTCATACGAGGAACGTCATTCGTTAACAACGTAATTACAGTTATTTGAGGTTTCATAGATAAAACTTCCTTTCCGGATTGTTTCCCTTGTTACTTTAGAACATAGACCTTACTCTCTCGAGCCTTCGCTTAGGCTACGTGCTCAACCATTTCAAAATATACTATAAATACTAAAAATTCAATAGAGTAATCACGTCAACAAAGAAAAAAAAATAATGAGTTACGATTTATAGAAATTTGACCTTTGTAATCTTGCTCTTATATTCCCAAATCCGTACACATGATGAATTTTGGGTTTATACTAGTTTTCCATGGAGGTGATTACATGAGAAATGGCGAGCTACAGATCTTCCTTAAATTGTAATATTGGTAATTTATAAATATGAATTTTTAGAGGTGTAATGTGAAAAATAAAAATTACAATAATTTTTATAAACTTTGGCTTGGACAGTCTATAAATTTGTTAGGTACCCAGTTTTTAGTAGTAGCTTTGCCTCTTTTTGCATTAGAGGTGCTAAAAACAAGTGAGGCGAATGCTGCCTTACTTCGTGGGGTTATATTCATACCATACCTAATTTTTGGATTAGTAGCCGGAGCTTTGATAGACATTCTTTTTAGGAAAAAGGTTTTGCTAATTTGCAGTATTTATCAAAGTGTTTTATTTTTATCGGTATTTATACTGGCTATAACAAACAATATAACGTTCCCTTTATTGGTGTTTCTCATGTTTTTAAGTGGAATATTTACGACTTTTTATAACATTGCAATTCCATCTTTTTTACCGGAAATTGTAACAGATAAAGACAACTTAAAAAAAGGAAACAGTGGGCTAGCTATTTCAGAATCTCTTGCTACAATAATTGGTCCTATGATAGCAGGTATTGTCTTTACAATAGTTGGTTTAACAGGCTCTTTCTCTATTGCCGCAGTAACGTATTTTGCTTGTTTTGTGTGTATAGTACTTATTTCGAGGTTCAAACCGCATACCGAGGGTTCTTTAAAAAACGTAAATATAAAATCGATTTATAAAGACATATATGAAGGATTGATCTATTTTAAAAACCACCCTGTATTGGAACCCATTGTAAGCTGCGGAGCTGTTTATGGCTTTTTTAAATACATACTGTATAGCATTTTAGTCATATTCCTTTATAAGGTAATGGGGCTATCTGAGCTTAAAATAGGCTTTGTTGTTGGTTCGGCAGCGTTGGGGTTTTTAATAGGCAATACGATACTTCTAAAAAGAAGTCAGCAAATTAATCATACAAAAATGCTCATCTATAGCGCTACTGTATCCGTAATTGGTCTGTCCCTAATTCCCATAATGGGATATTTGGGAACAGTTTACGGTATTGTGATTGTAAGTATCATACATGGTATGGGAGAAGGTATATTTGCCCCTTACGCTGCAACGATACGGCAACTTGTCTCACCAAGTCATATGCTAGGAAGAGTAAACGCTGTACAGCGTACGCTTAACTGGGGAGCGTGGGCATTAGGAAGTTTTGCTAGTGCATTTTTAGTTTCGATATTTGGACTTCAAACGACGTTATTTATAGGGGGCTTCGGTACAACATTGTGTTTAGTCGTGTTGTTAAGACGAGGCGTATTAAAAGGAACCAACATTGAATATGTACGTTCAAATTAGAGGAGATGTTTAAGATGGATCACGTTTTATTTATAGGTGGATGGACCAAACCTATACAAGATGCTTTAGACAGGGGATATACTGTTTCGTATATAGGGTCTTACGCTAAACACATCTATTTCGATGGATCTATTTTGGGAAAATGTTTCTATAAAAAGGAAATAGACACAACAAATATACCCGTGTGTGTACACTATGCTGAACAACTGTACATAGAGAAACCGTTTGATTTGGTTGTATCTTTCAACGAAGTAGCCTTAGATACGGCTTGTATAATTGCAAAGATTTTTAATGTAAAAGGATCTTCTTACAACGCTAATATGATAACCCGCAATAAAGACATGATGCGTGAAATTCTAGCAGGCAAAGACTATTCCATAGATTCAATTGTTTGCAAAAACATAAACGACATTGATCAATTTTTGAACAAAAAAGATAGTATTATAATAAAACCCCAGATTGGCGCAGGTGGTAAAGGAGTATCTAAGCTAGACAGGGGAGATGACATAGAGGTATTTATAAATAATAACGGAATTCAACTACCTATTTTAGTGGAAGAATTCGTTGAAGGTGACATCGTTTATACGGTCGAAGCCGTTTCTTATAACAAAAAACATTCTATACTAGCTTTATCAGCTGAACTATTTAAAGAAGATACGTTTATCATAAACTATACGATTATGCCGGCACCTTTAGATGAAACTCTGAAACAATTAATTATTGAGAAAGTCATGTTATTTTTGGAAGACATGCAACTGGAAGACGGAATTACTCATACAGAGGTAAAGATAAACAATCAAAACAAGCCAATAATTATAGAGTCCCAAGTCAGAATAGGCGGCGGTAACATTTGGAAAATGGTAGAACTAACTACCGGGATATCTCAATTTGGATACTATTATGATGCGTTAGCAACAGGGACTATTGATGAATTTAGAAGCGTACCTTCGAATTGCCAGGCTATGTCTTTAAGCTTGATTCCAAAACCAGGTTCCTTAAAAGAAATCAAGTACAAAGGGTTAGCTAACATACCCGAGATCGTATTAATTGATTTATTAGTAAAAGAGGGCGACACTATACCAACGATTGTAGACGGTACTGGGCGCAAAGGATATATATTATTTACAGCTAATGATATAAATCATATGTACGAAATTGCTGATAAAATATGTGAAAATATAACGTTTGTTTATGAGGATTTGTCAGAATGGAAACCTTCTTTTAAAAAAATATTTTAAAAGAAATGTGGTACATGAATAGTCGATGATAAGAAGATTCCAATAACCATGGAGTACACCTTTTTAACGATTACAGTGCCCTCTAATTAATAGTTTTGATGCCGAGGCAGATAATCACTTATCATTCAAATGTCCTCTTACATATGTAAGGGGATTTTTTTGTACCTAGGATGGATATTTAGGAAGAGAACTGAAGGGTATACGTAAATATGTTTATGTAAACTATTTTCTATTTTCTTTTAAATCCAATCCCGTTTTCAACATAAATGAATAGCAATGTCTAATCAATTAAAGAAATTAGTTTTATATGATTTATAATATATAATTACTGGTAATCGATAATTATTTATTGTAAAACGATAAATATGATGATATGATAAGCCAATCATAAAACCCATCAAAGGAGGTGATGTAAGCTAAAAAAGCGAAGCATCAAAAATAACTAATTAATTTTGGAGGATTTTATGAAAAAATATGTAGTTCTTCTGTCGTTTTTGATTGGAATCGGTTGTTTTGTCGCCTTTAGTATCATTGGATCTGAAATTGCTCCCGATGGTACTCTCATAGAGCCCTTTTTCCTCATCCCAATTGCTTATTTGTTCTTATTTATTGGCATCATACTTGGAGTCACATTTATGATTCAAAATGTAATAAACAGAATAAAAAAATCTCGCCCAATCACATAATGGAATTAATCAAATATTAATCTTTTTACCCCTTACTTAAACCATTAGTTTGGACAATTTGTTCCTCTAGTGATAAAGCAAGGGGTATTTCGGGTAATTATTAATTAAATTTAAAGTTTACCTAGAATGAAGCTAGACTTTTTTGGTAAAGTTGTCAGTAGATATTTTACTAATTTAGTAGCTAAAGGAGATTGATAGTATTAATTATAACGAGGTTGTAACGATTAGTGATACTTATTTGCTACCGTTGGTGTCGGAAATGTATGGATTAGAGGACTATGAAATCTCTCAAGTAAATCCACATGAGGGAGGACGAAATTTAGTCTATAGCTGTGAGAAAGATGGCGCCGATGCAAAAATAATTAGAATCTCTTTCATGCCTGACAGGACTAAAGAGGATTTTCTAGGAGAAGTTGAGTATGTCAGGTATTTATTCGAGCACGGTGGAAGTGTATCAAATGTACTTGACTCCAAAAGTGGGAAACTTTTAGAAGAGATTACTTATAATAATCACACCATTTTTGTTTGCGTGTTTAAAAAGGCAAAAGGAAAATTGTTTGTAGAAAATAATTATCGGTATCGGGACGGAGCTCCAATTGCCGAGTATTATTACAACTGTGGGAAAGTTCTAGGCAAATTGCATCAATTGTCGAAAGAATATAAACCGGTCCAGCCTAGGTATAGTTTTTTTGATAAATTCAATGCTGAATATATCGATAAACTGATTCCCGACTCCTTATCATTGCTTAAGGTGAAGTTAGTAGAGCTAATTAAATCCTTAGAAGGCTTAGACAGGAATAAAGACACTTTCGGTATGATCCATTTTGATTTCAACGATGGGAATTACTCGATAGATTTTGATACTGGGCAAATTACTGTATTTGATTTCGATAATTCATGTTTCGGATCGTATATGTATGATCTGGCAGATGTTTGGACACATGGAGTAGGCTGGACTCGATTTGAACCTGATGCCGATAAACGGAAAACGTTTATGGAACAGTATTTTGAATCAGTTCTATCAGGCTATAAATCTGAAACTATGATCGAAGATTCGACGTTGGAATTGCTGCCCTTGTTTATAAAAGCAACTCTTATGGAAAATATCGTAGATCAATTTAAGTGGATGCAGGATAATGGTGAAGAGCTAGAATGCGATGAATATATATCCTATTGCATAAAATGTTTGGAAGACGATATACCCTTTAAGGGCTTTTTCCATGACATTTATTCATGTGAAGCACCTTTTGAATATGAGGAACGCAGTATTTAAATTTATTATGTAAAACAACGAGGCTGCCAAGTAAATCCACATATCGGAGGACGGAATTTAATCTATAGCTGTGAAAAAGATGGCGCTCGTGCAAAAATAATTAGAATTGCTTTCTTACCCGACAGGACTAGGGATGATTTTCTTGGAGAAGTTGAGTATGTAAGATATTTATTCGAGCACGGAGGAAGTGTCTCGGATGTAGTCGCTTCTAGGAACGGGACTCTTTTGGAAGAGATCACTCATAATAATTACTCCTTTTTTGTATGCTTGTTTAATAAGGCAGTGGGAAAAATGTTTGTGGATAATAATTATAGGTACCGGGACGGAGCACCGATTACCGAATATTATTATAATTGTGGGAAAGTTCTAGGGAAATTGCATCAACTGTCGAAAGAATACACGCCTGTTCAGCGTCGGTTTAATGTTTTTGATAAATTCAATGCTGATGTTGTTGATAATCTGATTCCTGAATCCTTCTCCCTTCTTAAGAAGAAGCTACACGAGCTCTTTGAAACCTTAGAAGGATTAGATAGGGACCTAGAATCATTTGGTATGATTCATACTGATTACAACGATGGAAATTACATGATTAACTTTGATACCGGGCAAATAACAGTATATGATTTCGATAATTCATGTTTCGGATGGTATATGTTTGACCTAGCAACGCTCTGGTGGAATGGCGTAGGCTGGATACAATTTGAACCAGACGCCAGTAAACGAAAAGCGTTTATGGATAATTATTTTAAAACAGCCCTTGAGGGATATCGATCCGAAACCAAGATCGAAGATTCAATGCTGAATATGTTGCCTTTATTTATAAAAGCAATCCATATGGAATATGTTTTAAGTCAAATCCAGGATATTCGAAACGGCGAAGATTTGATGTCCGAAGAAGCGCTGTTATATGCTATAAAATGCTTGGAAGATGATCTTCCATATTTGGGATTTTTCGATGATATTTACTCGTGTGAAGAACCTTTTGAATATGAGAAACGAGATATTTAGGTTTTTATGTAAAATCACAAGGCTGCCAAGTTTAATTTGGCAGCCTTGCTGCGTTATTTACAGTTTTTTTAAGGAAAAGATGCAATAGCAAAGGGAATCTACTAAGTACTAAATGATGGTGTCAGCTGCAATAGAATTACAAAATAAGTTACCTCTATTTTAAATACTACGTAATTAAAATTATGTAAACAATAATTCAGGTCACATTGGATGCTTCATTGTCAATGTTACGTAATTATAGTTATGTAAACAATTATCGCAAACTCATGCTGTTATATACGTAATTTTTATTATGTAAACACAAATGAATAATTTCTATAAATTGATAGAAACAAACTCAAGCCCCCATAATTATAAACAAAAAAAGTACAAGAGGTCAAAAGACCTATTGTACTTTTCGACTCGTCTGTAAGTTTGGCAATGAAGGCCGTACTTTGCTCATTGCACGTTGCTTCGTTTCATCTAATACATGCGTATATATTTGTGTTGTTGATATATCCTCATGACCAAGTAGCTCCTGCACAGCCCTTAAATCTACACCATTTCGCAAAAGGTCCGTCGCAAAAGAATGGCGCAGTTTATGGGAAGAAAGCTGCATCCCTTTAAGTTGAGGGTTCTCTTTGATGAGTGCTTTAAACGTTGTTTCTGTTACATTCTGAACCATTCGTTTACTAATTCGACGACCAAACTGCGAGACGAACAGCGCATTTTCATCCTTTTTATTACGAGGTTCAATCCTCTCCGTTTGATACACCTCAATTAGCTCTATAATCTCAGTAGGAAGAGGGATGTACCGCCACTTATCACCTTTTCCACGAACCCCAATCGTCGTTCCCGTAACATCCATCACATTTAACTTCACAATTTCACTTACGCGAAGCCCAGCATACGCCATCAAAGCAACTATCGTAACATCACGAATCTGATATTTCCCAGTAACAAGCGCAGTACACGAATCTAAAAGATCTTTTTCCAAATAGGTTGGTTTTTTATTTTTATCTACTTTCGCCTTTTCGATATCCATAGCTGGATTAGAAGTAGCAACATTAAATTTAATCATTACTTTGTAAAACAGTCGGATGGAGGACTGGCATCGATTCCGGTATCTTGCACCCGCTCCTGACTCACGAACTTTTGTAAGATGATTCATCACATCGAAATTTGTTACTTCAGTAATTTCTTTGCCATAAAGATTGTTCAAAAAATGTTTGAGATCGTGAAGATATGCATTTTGGGTATCCTTGGAATATTCCCTATCTTTCATATAAATTGTAAATAATTGTTTCTCTTTTTCGTATTGATCTTTCACATTAGTCACCATCTCACGTCCATTTCTGCGCTTACAACTGAAGTTGCATTAAATATAGATTTAATGCAATTATATCATAGTTTTGGATGGCATTCATTCCTTAAAATTGGCGGGTTTATTCACTGTAAAATTGCTATACTATTAAAGGAATAATAATATGAAAACTAGGGTTGATTTACCCCTGAAAGGACAGCTATGAGTATAAAAAACATAACAGCGGGGCTAATGTCGGCCTTACTCCCCTGTACAGGTGGAGCAATATTAGTTGTACAAGCAGCGGAAATGGCAGGGTTATCCCAAGTCCAGCTCATATCATGGTTTGCAGCGATTTATATTATTGGAGGAGCACTTAATTTATATTTGGCACTTCGATATAAAATGCCATTCGCAGGAGCCCACTCCGTAACTGGAGTCGCTTTTATAGGAACGATTGCAGCAAACTTCTCTTTTGCCCATTTAGCTGGAGGCTTTTTAATGTCTGGAGCTATTATCTTGATAGCGGGGTATACCGGATTATTTGCCAAAGCTTTAAACGTAGTACCAAAGTCGATTATAGATGCCCTACTGGCAGGATTACTCCTTCCTTATGTACTTAAGATCGCACCATCGATTGTCAATATGCCAATTTCGGGACTTATGGCAGTAGCAGGGTATTTCTTAGTACCAAAAATAACTAAGATTTTGCCACCCGCAATATGGGCACTTATTCTGGGCCTCGCTGGTTTATTTATTGAATACGACTTTCCACAAATGGTGAGTTCAGCAGTTATATTACCAATACCAATAATTCCTGATTTCTCGTTGTCAGCATTTTTCTCCATCGCAATCCCGCTTTCACTACTCGTAATGAGCAATGATATGGCTGTCGGACTTGCTGCACTTAAAAGTAATGAATATGATCCTCCGGTGAACCAAACGATGATTGCTTCTGGTGTGGCAAATATGATGGTTGCATGTTTTGGAGGTCATGCGGCGAATGTCGGAGGGATGATGAGTGCAATTTGCAGTAGCAAAGAGGCTGGTCCCAAAGAAAATAGATATGGGGCTGCAATTGTGTCAAGCGTCTTAGTTATTTGTTTTGGATTGTTAGCGTGGAAAGTTATTGCCCTCATTAAATTGATGCCTTCACATTTTGTAGCCTTGATAACAGCATTTTCTTTACTCGGTATTTTTATTAACAGCGTTAAATCCACTTTTACTCTCAAAAGTTGGAACGTTCCTGCTATATTGACATTCGTCGTTGCTGTAATGAATATACAATGGCTTGGCATCTCCGCTCCTGTCTGGGCATTACTTGTTGGAGTTGCTGCTAACCATATTCGAGGAATGAAGGGACAAATGAAAGATTGAAGCACCTTCAATGATACATAATAAATGTGTCGAGACCGTGAAATTGGATGGTCAAATATAATTCGAATTGGATGGTTCCAGCTTGAGTGAATTTGTTTAAAATTGAGACAAGAAAGACAATATCGTAATCTTTAAAGGAGTGATGATCCAATGGTTTATATGATCATTTTGGCAATTACTATGGTTGGCGGAGGCATATTGGTGAAAATCGGAATTGACCATATGGCTAAGTATGATAATAACTAGAGACAAAATTACTATTTCAATTACATGTACGTTGAAATAACATTTAAGAAGGGAAGCTGACTGTGATCAGCTTCTTTTTTTGCGTAAATAACAAAGCTTACAAAACGGTTGACTTTAAAGTTGTCCATAATTAATATGTGATGTAACTAGAATAACTTACTAAAAATCTCACATTTCCTATTGTAAATAAAGGTTCTAATCGGATAAGAGGGAGAGAAGATTAAGTGAATTATGACGTTATTGTTGCAGGTGCAGGTTCGATGGGAATAAGCGCTGGATACTATTTAACGAAACAAGGTGTAAAAACGTTGCTGATCGATGCCTTTGATCCTCCTCATTCATCTGGGAGCCATAGTGGTGATACTCGTCTTATGCGACATGTGTATGCTGGACATCCAACCTACACGAAAATGGCCATTCGAGCAGACCACTTATGGAAGGAGCTAGAGGAATTAAGCAACCAATCTTTGTTCATTCGCTCAGGAGTACTTAATATGGGGGAAAGTGGTTCACAGGTGCTTGAAAAAAAGCTCATTCATGCAAATAATCATCAAATACAAGTCGAAATACTGAATGCTGATGAAATAAAACATCGATGGAGAGGGATACATCTCCCTGATCATTATACTGGATTATACGAACCAAACGCAGGTTTTTTATTCAGCGAAAAGGTTGTCCAAGCCTATCGGGATCAAGCATTGCTTAGTGGCGCTCAATTGCTTACAAATACTTCTATTACGAACATTGAAACAGCTGACGAATCTGTGACTGTAACTACAAATAAAGGTTCGTTCAGAGCTGCAAAGCTCATCATGAGTATGGGTGCTTGGTTTGGTACTGTTTCACATTTCATTAACCTTCCAGTTAGACCACTCCGCAAAGCTGTAGCTTGGTTCGAAGGGGATGAATCCCTATTTGATTACAATCAGTTCCCTGGATTTACAATTGGTGATGGAGAAAGGAGCTACTATGGGTTTCCTAGTTTAAATGGCTCAGGTGTCAAAATTGGCAGACATGATGCTGGACAACTTTGGAGTCCGAACCATCCATTTGAGCCTTTTGGTTATTTTTCCCATGACGAAGATGATCTTCGAGGGGCTATGGAATCATTTTTCCCAAGGGCAGCAGGTAAAGTTCTTAAAGGAGCTGTATGTAAATACGAAATGACACCCGATGAAAACTTCATCATTGACCATCATCCGCACTATTCCAACGTACTAATTGCTGGGGGCTTCTCGGGACATGGATTTAAGTTTGCTAGCGTCGTAGGGGAGATATTAGCGGACCTCACTATTCAAGGGAAAACAGACTTTGATATATCTCCCTTTTCGATTTCTCGTTTTGCAAATACGCTGACATAAGAGATCCTTTTCCAGCATTTTAATCAAAGGCTTGCTTTCCTTGTCTCCAAGGATAGGCAGGTCTTTTGTCATTTGTACAGTCCCAGAACAAATGTGACTATTATTAGACACTCGTTAGATCGTGAATCTCTTTTGTTATCTAAAAGTGACCTTTCTCACAGTGTATCACTCCAGTACCTTCTATAATTCTAACTATAGAGAGATAGACGATGACTAGTGGAGGTGAAAGTAATGTTAGTTACCAAATCAAAAGTAGCGCTACTGGACCCCATCAATGCTGCAAGGCCAAGCACTTTTATGCAATTGGCTATACGACTTGAGGAAGAACATGAAAAGTTGAAAGCAAAATGCAGCATTTTGTGCGAGCTCAGTATACGAACTGCTTCCAGTTCAGGCAGATATGGTACATTGCAAATGCTAAAAAATCTACGTCAACATGCGGAAGCGATGCTCCTGGATCTGGAACATCATTCGAAGTGGGAAGATGAGGAATTGTTTCCTGTATTCTCAAGATACTTTAGAAAGTCAACTGAACCAACTATTCTGCCATCACTTTGGGTTCTGGAAAAGGATCACGAGCTGGCACTACAGTTTTTTGAATCCTTTTTGCAAGTGAGTCGCACTTTAATTGCTGTTATGCAGATCGATAAGGATTGTTCAGATCTCAGACTTAAGGAAAAGCTGAAGGAGGGCTGCAATCAATTGACTCAAGGTTGCTTCATTCTAAGCGGGCATTTTCAAATGGAGGAAGAACTTATTTTCCCTTTAGCCAATCAAATATTGACGGATATAGATTACTTATTTTCATAGATAAAATCGATTGAAATTAGATTATAGCTTTTCAAAAAAAGTTGTTGGAGGTTATCTACTATGAAAGAACTTATTAGACCTGATGTCATTACTAAAAATATGATTCAGTATTGTTATACATGTCCCGAGGCGCATAAATGTGATACAGAAGAAAAATGTATAACGTGTTGGGAAGAGAAGGGTCTTCTTAAAAAAGAAGATTTAGAGGAGCAGTTAACGACTGCACAATTGTTGACCCTCTATGCGGAATAGCAGACATCAATTATATACAATAGTGTGGCCGTTTTCCTTCCAGTAGTAAATGTTCATTGTTCATGAAAGCATGGACGATAGACTTTTGCTGGGAGGTTTTTTTATGAAAACATCGCTTGCGTTTATTGTGGTTTACAACACTTATTTTCATATAAATGTGAAGTTTAAACTTCGTTTGAGTGTAAGCGCTTTAATTTTTGGTTTACAATATTTTCAATTATCATTTATACTCTCATTACATAAGTATTTTAAGCTGAAGATGTAAGTCGGTTAATAATAATGAAGAGGAGATTGATTATGTCAAAATGGAAGAAGTCATTCATTGTATTATTACTTACAACAACAATGTTAGCAGGAACGATATCCGTTAATGCTGTCTCTGTGAACAACCGCTACACAGCTACTAATGAATTAACTTTACACAAGATTGCCCGTTATAACTCAGGAAAAGAGGCTATCGGTAAAAATGGTGTGGAAATATCCGTTTACGATGCTGCAACAAAACGAGTGTTTGCCGTAAATGGGGACAAGCGGTCAATTGATATATTAGATTTATCTCGACTAACAAATACATCCAAAAAGGTTACCGCTCTTTCAAAAAACCAGCAGATCCTCATCCAACAGTTAGGTGAACCCGCATTTGATGACGTTACTTCTATTGCCATTCATCCAAAACATGACCTTCTGGCAGTTGCTGTCGTTAACAAAAAACCGTTAAAAGGACATATCGCATTCTTTAACAAAAACGGCAAGTATATTAACAAAGTTGAAGTTGGATACCACCCTGATATGGTTTCATTCACACCTGATGGGAAAAAGCTTGTTGTTGCAAATGAAGGAGAGCCTTCAGATGATTATGCAGTAGATCCTCTCGGATCGGTATCAATCATAACAGTATCTGGTGCTGCAGGCACAATTAAGCAACAACACGTAACAGATGTAACATTCCAGTCAGTAAAAGAAAGTCAAATCGATCAAAACGTTCGTATATACCCGCACCAAAATGGCGAGTATCAGAAGAGTACATCTACGCCAAACGGCAACAACTGGGCAACAGACTTCGAACCTGAGTATATAGCGGTAGATGCAAGTAGTAAATTCGCTTACGTTGTGCTCCAAGAAAACAATGCGATTGCAAAATTAGATTTAAATCGTAAATCATTTGTACATGTGAATGGTTTAGGTTATAAAGATCACTCTTTACCTGGCAATGGATTAGATGTCTCCGACAAGGATGGCGGAGTTAATATTAAAAATTGGCCTTTGTTAGGCACTTATATGCCTGATGGCATAACACTTTATAGCGCAAACGGTAAAACGTACTTAGTTTCAGCGAATGAAGGAGACTCGAGAGATTATGCTACTCCTAACAAATGGAGCGAGGAGACTACAGTCGGCAAACTTGATATGTCTCTGCTGAAACTGAATGCCGATCATTATAAAGGCTATACCCAAGAACAATTAGATCTGCTCGTCAAAGAAAGTTTAACCGAGGATAAACTAGGTAAATTAAAAGTATCAACTGCACCATTTGACGTGTTGAACGGGGAAACTGGAACGGCAGTACATGATGCGCTTTACACTTTCGGGGCACGATCGTTCTCTATTTGGGACGTTGAAAACTTCGATGATGGTCCTGTCTTTGATAGCGGAGATTCTTTTGAGCAAATTATTGCTAAACAATTTCCTACAGGTTTCAACTCAGATAATG
The DNA here is from genome assembly GCF_016019935.1 of Paenibacillus sp. GSMTC-2017. Classification (GTDB taxonomy): domain Bacteria; phylum Bacillota; class Bacilli; order Paenibacillales; family Paenibacillaceae; genus Pristimantibacillus. The sequence goes on along the minus strand of NZ_JAECMT010000002.1, from coordinate 7,119 downwards.
AAAAGTCAGACTCCAAAGATAAGCGCAGTACAAGTAAAGGTCCTGAGCCGGAGGATGTTAAAGTTGCGAAGTTGTTCGGTCAGCAATATGCCTTTGTTAGCTTAGAGCGAGTAGGTGGGATAATGACCTATAATGTCACGAATCCTAAAGCTGCACAATATGTAACCTATACAAATGATCGCAATTTTGCCGTAGCCGATACAGAACAGGATCTTGGACCGGAAGGCCTTCATATTGTAGAGGCAGACAAAAGTCCAACAGGAACCCCACTTCTCTTAGTCGCAAATGAAACTTCAGGTTCTTTATCCGTGTACGAAATACGTCCTAAAACGAAGAAATAATATTAATTCTATTATGAAACGATACGACAGCCCCTAACTTAGTGGCTGTCGTATTTATTAATTTAATTGTGTCACAACACCGGCGTTTCGTACGTCATCATTAATAAAGGCATATAGGAAAGGAATTAACTTATGACTGAACATAGAGAGGTGACCATACAATTCGAAGCCTATCGGAATCATCTGCAAGGGGTAGCCTATCGGATGTTAGGATCACTCACAGAAGCGGAAGATGCTGTACAGGAAACTTGGATTCGCTTCAATCGCTCCGACACAAGTCAAGTTGAAAACATAGGAGGTTGGCTGACGACTGTTACTGCTCGAATATGTCTCGATATGCTAAGATCTCACAAATCTCGGCGTGAAGAGCAAATGGGAGAGCATGTTCCTGAACAGATTATGAAGAGCGAGTATGGAGGAGACCCCGAGCATGAAGCATTACTCGCAGATTCTGTCGGTTTTGCACTTCTTGTTGTGCTTGGCAATCTGAACCCTGCAGAGCGTATCGCGTTTGTGCTTCATGACATTTTCGCGATCCCTTTTGTAGAAATTGCTCCAATCGTGGACCGCTCCGAAGCCGCAACTAGAAAACTCGCGAGCCGTGCTCGTCAACGGGTGCAAGGAGTAGATAGCGTTCCAAAAGTAGAGCTTGCTCGTCAGCAAGAACTTGTTAATGCTTTTTTAGCTGCATCACGTGCTGGCGATTTCAATGCTTTACTCGCTGTACTTGATCCTAATGTTGTGCTCAAAGATGATCGAAATGACTCACTTGTGGGATCAAATGGACTGATTCAAGGTGCGAATGCTGTCGCAAAGCAAGTAGCCGGTCGAGCAAAATTAGCACGTCCAGCGTTAATCAATGGTTCAGTAGGTATTATTGTTGCCCCGCAAGGACATTTATTATTTGTACTTGCTCTTACCATAACAAACGGAAAAATCGCCGAGTTCGACCTGATCTCCGATCCAACGCGTTTACAACAAGTTGACATAGCCATTTTAGGAAATGATTGAATCAAATTACGTTCATCTGAGAAGCGGAAACCATTTATTTAATCGTTAAATAAGTGGATTCTGCTTCTTTCTTGCCTAAAATAGAACATATGTTCCATGTCGTTCAAAAAGGCATTTATTGACACAGTAAACGTATTTACAAACTATTTTCTAATTTCAGTAGCGAAATCCGATAATGAACGTTAAACACTCCACATTTTGATGTGTTTTTGGAAAAATAGTATAGAACATTAATCGTTCCATTACATATTTAGAGAAGGAAAAAATGCCGTTTTTACCGACACAGAACATACGTTCTAATTAAATAACTTTGGCTCATTGGTCACATTCCATGTTCCCGCTCCGTCATCCTAGTAAGAAGGGTTATTTAAAACCATATAACAAAGGAGAATTCAAAGATGAAAACAGTTGTACAGAATAATGCTGAAACAGTGAGTACATTTATCGAAGCTATAACGAATCGGGATCAATTGATTACAACGGATCAGTTCTTTTCCAAACAGTTCGAAGAGGCGTTTCCTGATCATCAACATATTGTAGATGAATTGATAGCGCAGGGAAATAAAATAATAGCTATAATTCAAACGACAGCTACTCATAAAGGTTTATTTGCGGGAAACCCTTCTACAGGTAATACAGTAGTGATCACTCAATTCCGTGAATTTCATTTGGTTGAAGGTGCAATCGTTGAACAGCGGGGCTGGTTTGACACTTCTACTCTTTTGCCTCAACTTCAAACAAAAAAATAATTAGCAAAACTACATTATAAGGAGATGTGTCTATGAATACGATTGAACAGAAAAATATTGAAATAGTGACTGCGTTTATCGAAGCATTTTGGAATCAAAACAACTTGGACAGTGCAGACCACTACCTCTCGTCTGATTATCAAGAACACTCTTATCAATCAAAAGAAGGCTTAAAACACTTTGCCGAAAAAATTTTAGAAGCTTTTCCTGACAAAAGCTATACGATTGAAGAAATGGTAGCACAAGAGGAAAAGGTAATTGTTCGAATGGTAGTGAAAGGAACACATAGAGGAATGTTTTTTGGAAAAGCTGGCACGGGAAATTCCATTGATGTTACTTTATATCGTCAATATCGTGTTAAAGACGGTAAAATCAGTGAGCATCGCGGTTGGATTGATATGATGACTATGTGGAGACAGATTGGTACTAGCCACCAAATGTGAATACTTGTAAAATGTAATCATAAACTTAAATTAGGGTTTATACTAAGGAGGCTATTTATATGTTGAAGATTGGTATTATTTTAGGAAGCACACGACCGGGACGCGTAAGTCCGCAGGTGGGAGATTGGCTTAAAGAAATTGCTGATGTACGTGAAAATGCTAGCTTCGAAATAGTAGATATTGCAGACTACAAGCTACCTTTCTTTGGTGACCCTGATACCGATGATCAAATTGGCAAGTGGAAGTCGACATTGAGCTCCCTTGATGGCTTTATTTTCGTTACACCTGAGTACAACCACAGTATTACTGGTGTGTTAAAGAACGCACTAGATTCAGCTCGTGATGAGTGGAATAACAAAGCTGCAGGAATCATTAGTTATGGCTCTACTGGCGGGGCGCGAGCAGCTGAACATTTGAGAGGTATATTAGGTGAGCTTCATGTTGCTGATGTGAAGACACATCCAACGTTTTCATTATTTACAGACTTCGAAAATTACAGCACATTCAAACCTGCTGCACTACATCTCAATAATATAAACTTATTACTGGATCAAGTACTTGCATGGAGTGGAGCACTTAAAACAGTACGTACTTAACAAATTTGCATTTACAAAGATAATAAGCGCTTGAACTTTGATAACTCAAAGATCAAGCGTTTTTTTATTGCTACTTTAACTTTGTGATCCAAACCCCTGCCATAACGATAATCAATCCAACTGCTGTCTTCCAGTTTGGCACTTCTTTAAGGAAAATGAAGCCGATAAGTACACAAACGAGCAATTCAATACCTTTTGATAACACAAGTGAAAATGTTAGTGATCCCATCGTTTTGTAAGTGAACTTAATCCCATATCCAATCATCACATTGGCTGCAAACAGGAGCGGGAGCAATTTAAATTGATACCATACAGTTGACCAGAAAGCAGGATCAATATGTTTACCTTGATAAGCAAACACTGCATTTATTATAAACAGCCCTGTAAGTAAAAGACCAATTGCGTATACAAGCAACAATCAAAATCCTCCTCTCCAAAAGCTAAACTTTATTCTTATATGATTAAGTTGCCCACGAGAAACTTTTTTATCCGCAAGCAAAAGCAACAATGTTTGGGTACATCGCATTTATGTGGTACGATTCAAGTGATGAAAATTACATAACGAATACAGGGCCACCCTACACTTACCGATTATTAGAAAGCAGGTTTGGAACATATGTCAGAACAGAGTAAGCAGAGATTCCGCTTCAGTGAAGCACCAATTTGGGATTTACAACGTGCTTATTATGAAGAACAAGGCATGAACGCCTGGAATAATGATGGAGTACCACAATATATAACGAGCAATCCGATGATCGCTACAGCATATGCGGAAATGATTTTTGGATTTCTTCAAGACCGATCAGGAAGTGGTCAAAATACTGAACCCGTAACAATCGTAGAGTTAGGAGCGGGAGCGGGACGACTTGCCTTTCATATATTGAACAAGTTATGCGAGCTCATAGATTATGCCGGGATTCCATTTCCACCTTTCCGTTACGTAATGACCGATCTTGCTGAAAGTAATATTGTTGCATGGAAAAATCATCTTAGCTTACAGCCATTTATCGAGCAAGGAATACTTGATTTTGCAATATTTGATGCCGTTAATGATTCTGAGTTGAAATTGGTCGTTTCCAATGAAACGATTCAGCAGGGCGATCTTAAGCAACCGTTACTTATTGTGGCTAACTATTTTTTCGATAGCATTCCGCAAGACTTGATCTATGTTGGCGACGGTAATATTTTCGAATGTGATGTGGTCATCGACTATGCAAATAATCAGAGTTTACTAAACCCGGCAGAAGCATTAAAGCAATTATCTTTAACTTATGAATACCGCAGAGCACCCGAATATGAGGATGATACCTACCCTTATTCAGAATTGATAACTTTATATGTGCAAGAACTTGAAGATTCTCATATTCTGTTCCCATCGGTAGGACTTACATGTTTGGAGCGATTGAACAAGTTGTCACATGAAGGCTTCGTATTAATTACTGCTGATAAAGGCGATCACCGTCTGGATAACTGGAAATTTGCTGAACCGCCTGAGATTATACATCATGGTAGCATCTCATTAACTGCAAATTATCATGCGATTGAGTTTGTGATCAAGCAAAAAGGTGGAGAAGCACTTTTCACTCAACATCATTATAAAAACTTAAATGTAGGCTGTATGTTTATGTCGGAAAGCTCTTCTAGCTACATAAATACTAAACTCGCTTATAAGCGGTTTATCGATCGCTTTGGACCAGATGATTTCTTTAGTTTGAAAGAATGGGTAGATCAACACTCCGAAACGATGGAACCTAGGCAACTGTTGGCATTCTGGCGATTAGGCGGGTATGACTCGGAATTTTTTATCCATAATATAACCTCCATTTCTAGTCATGCGCTAGACGTTAGTGATGAAGAGAAGTTGGATATTCAACTTGGCATTCATAAGATGTGGAACTCGTATTATCAAATAGAACAGCAACATACTTTAGCACAGCAAGTTGGTCTTCTGCTATTCGAGTTAGATTTGTTTGTGGATGCTAAGCAGTTTCTTGAGATATCTGTCGCTACAGAAGAGGGGGCGAAAACATCCGACATCCTATATAGTCTGGCCATTTGTTGCTATGAACTTGAGCTTGAGGATGCGCTACTCGATTATTTAAAGCAAGTACTCGTTTTAGAACCACATCATGAAGAAGCATTGCAGCTCATTGATTCGTTGCGTGATGAGGTATAGATCCTACACTAGCATTTCGTTTTAGCTAACGCGTATTTATCAAAGAACAATTTAACCGATCTAAACAACCCGTATCGATTCATTTTGATACGGGTTGTTTAGGTCTAAGAAGAAACTTTTGATATGATAAAGCATAAAGTATATAGAGCACTCTAAATATTGTGTGAGTTTATATAACGCGCATTTATGTAATGCAGATAAATAACGTTGTTTTAGCTAAATTTTATGATCCGAGTTACATCTATTGACAACTTAACTGACACAAGTTATTATTCAATTAATTGAATATTCAGCCTTTCGTATATCTTTAACAATTGGGTTAAAGGTCTCTACTTAGAAACCGTAAATTTCTAGCTACGAAAAAAAATGTGCTATCACTGCATATTTTTTTCGTAGCTAGTTTTTTTATATTCATCAGACAAAGGGGATAGGCACAATGTCAAATTTACTTATCAAGAATGCGCAAATCGTAACAATGAATGCAAATGAGGACATTATTACGGGTGATATTCGAGTCGTGAACGGACGAATAACGGAAATTAGTTCAGACCTAGAGCCAACAGTTGGGGAGAAAGTACTTGATGCAACAAATCGCACAGTCATACCTGGCTTTGTCCAAACCCATATTCACTTATGCCAAACGTTGTTCCGGGGAAAAGGTGACGACCTAGAGCTTCTTGACTGGTTGAAAAAACGGATATGGCCGCTAGAAGCATCCCATGATGAGGAATCCATTTATTACTCGGCTATGCTTGGAATTGGAGAGCTACTTCAAAGCGGAACAACAACGATAGTCGACATGGAGACGGTGCATCATACAGATTTCGCCTTTCAAGCTATCGCACAAAGTGGTATTCGTGCGCTATCGGGTAAAGTAATGATGGATAAAGGTTCAGAAGTTCCGCTCGCATTGCAGGAAAAAACAGCAGACTCCATCAGACAAAGCGTCGAGCTGCTAGAGAAATGGCACGGACATGACAACGGTCGTATCCAGTATGCATTTTCACCTCGATTTGTTATTTCCTGTACAGAAACATTGCTTCGTGAAGTTCAGAAACTATCCGAACACTATCAAGTTAAAGTTCACACCCATGCATCGGAAAATCAAGGTGAAATTCAAATTGTTCAAGCAGAGACTGGCATGCGAAATGTCGTCTATCTGGACCACCTCGGACTTGCAAACAACAGATTGATATTAGCTCATTGTATTTGGCTTGATGCAGAAGAGAAGCGTATCATTCGTGAGAAAGGCGTGCACGTCAGTCATTGTCCAGGTTCCAACTTAAAGCTCGCATCTGGAATCGCTGAAACACCTGATTTGCTTGAGCAAGGTATTTCTGTCAGCTTAGGTGCTGATGGTGCTCCATGCAACAACAATTTAGATATGTTTAATGAGATGAGACTTGCCGCACTTATTCAAAAACCAATTCACGGCCCAACTTCCATGAATGCTAGAACTGTCTTCAAAATGGCAACGATAGGTGGAGCGAAAGCTGTTGGTATGGCAGATGAAATCGGAAGTATTGAGGTGGGTAAAAAAGCCGATATTGCTATTTTAAATCTCAACAACTTCCATACGTATCCTTCTTACGATGTTGATCCGATCTCCCGCATCGTATACTCTGCAACAAGAGCAGATGTAGAAACAACAATCGTTGACGGTCGAATCGTCATGGAGAACGGTATTATGAAAACGATAGACAGAGGTATCATTTTGCGCGAAGCGGATCGTTCTATCAAGCGATTGCTATCTAAATCTCCTATTCATTAAAGTCCAAATATAGATTTCAATGTATAATGAAG
>NZ_JAECMT010000005.1:0-390000 GCF_016019935.1 Paenibacillus sp. GSMTC-2017 | reverse complement strand
TAGTCTCTGCATGCTTTCCTTCTATTAACTATGCATTCGCAACCATGTAGCGAAGCTCTAGCGCACTTGTATCCTTCAGATCCTTCATTACAGCAACCTCACGTACATAAGCACGTTTTACAAGTTTATGTACTACTAATGATAACTCCACTTGCAACTCCGTTATGATTGGGTGGGATTGAAGCTCTCCAATACTCCAAGGTTCTTCACGGCTATTCATAATATTTAATAAGATAGAACAACTACTCTTCATCTTGCTCATCACCGAAAACTCACATGCGAGCATAACAAGCTGCACACGCTGCTCTAATGTCTCTGGACTAGCTGTTAGTTCTTCATATAACTTATAGACCCCTGGATGTACTCGCTTTAATTGCTTCCATACGGTTAGCTCTGGATGTCTGCCTTCTTCTATTAATACAATATGTGCCCAATGATGAAGAGCAGTCAGAACATTGCTGTATGCATCGAGCATATTCCCATCAAGCAAATCCTGTTTAGCCTGTAGATACGTTCTTAGAAATCCATTGAATTCGATAAATTGCTTTTGCTCGCGCATGGATTCAGGAAATTGCAGTAACCGTTCACGAACGCTTGCTAGATAACCGTCGCGATCCAACAATATCTCCCCCCGCACTAACCATTCAATAATATTTCGATTTTCACCACCAGTAATCCATAAATGTAATTCATCCTGACTAATTGTTCGGACTAATGCACGTACATGATCTAATCGAACATGCTCAGCACGCTCAATCTCTACTCTTTTCTCTGTTACAAGGAGAACGAGTAGGTCTAAACCATCAATGAGCGGATTATATGGATATGGATTCTTGATGATAGCAATGGCCAACAGACCAGGCAACTCCCGATAGTCGCTAATAACATGTGCTTTGATATTCTCCACAGGGTTCCTCCATATGGCTTATCGCATTGGATTAAGCTATAATAATAGTCTACAGTTTTATTCTTTTTCGACAAGTTGGTTACACATTCCTGCTTCTTGTCGTAGATTTTCAGTCTCATTTTAATAAGCCAATAGTCACAGGAAGGGTTTGAATGATGAAAAGAATCTTTTTCAAATCGGCAAAAATCAATGAATTCCGCCTTTGGGGACTTGTCTTTACCATGGTTGGCATGGGCATAATGATACTCGGGACTGCCGGAATCGTTTTATGGGGACAGGCTGGGAAAATCGTTGCAGCTATCTTTATGGTATTCGGAATGATTGCTCTACTAATAAGTGTAGCCGTCTATTTCTGGGCTGGAATGATGTCGACTAGCGCAACAATGCTCGTTTGCCCTGAATGTAATCGCCAAACGAAAATGTTAGGAAAAACAGATCGTTGTATGTTTTGTCGTACAATGCTTACTCTTGATCCTGCTCAAGCTACTGAACATCCAGTTGAAGAAATTAAAGCATAGTTTTCCCAAATAAAAAACCTTCCGAGCAAATGGCTCGGAAGGTTTTTATTTATCTACATATATAGTTATTATTGCTTTTTTGTTAATGTGTTATCAATCGTTTGCCAGATAGATGGTGTTTGGAACGATCGTGCCCATGTCGCAACACCTGCTAGATCATATTTATGAACGATTTCAACACGCGCCTTCATGGAGGTATCGTCCTCAATCCAAATTCGTTTCAGCGCACCATCTTCTTTAAACTCCACATAGTTTTGACCAGCAGCTTCATCAAAGATCGGTTTAAGCTGCTTCTCTGCAATAATGGTTTTTACTTTTTCCATCCCTATTGCTTTGGAAGATACTTTTACAGCCCCTGTCTCATCTGCCTTTTCTGTCCAAACCCGGGTGTACAACGGCATACTAAGCACTATTTTGTTAGCTGGAACGCCATCTTCCTCCATAATTTTTTTAATCGAACGTTCTGTCCATGGCAATGATGCAACAGATCCTGATTTCGGACTAGCTCCCCAATGCTCATCGTATGCCATAACCATCATATAGTCGACAACTTTGCCAAGTGCTGCTCGATCCAAGAAAACCGACCACATCTCGCTATTCGATTTCGGAGTAACATCTATAGATACTACCAATCCCTGCTCATGAAGCAACGGAGTCATTTCCTTCATAAACTGTACGAGATTTTCTTTATCCTTCGTGTGCACGTTCTCGAAGTCAACATTTATACCTTGCAAATTATAGATCTGCGCAAATGCAAGTAATTGTTTAATCATATTAAACCGAGACTCTACCGTAGATAGCGCTACTGTTGTTAAATCTGGCTTAAATGCATTATCGAACAACGCCCACACTTGGTAACCACGTTCATGAGCCCATTTTACATAAGCTGGATCTGCCTTTGCTTCAATCGTGCCTTTTTCATCCAGCAGTTTAAACCACGTTGGACTTACGACGTTTACTCCAGGCATCTCACCAATCTTAGTCGGATCAATTCTACGATTGTAAACAGCTTCCCAAGTTAAATTGATTTTGCTACCCTTCACTTTCCAAGGTACATTAACATTATCAACTGATCGTTTAGGAACTTCCTCAATAGTAGTTAGTTGGACATCTTTTTTATTCAAATAACCTATATGACCGTCACTGCTTTGTACAAGCAGCCACCCCTTCGTATCTTCCCATACTCTGATGGAATCACCTTGTTTTACTTTTAGTAGATACGGCTCACGAATAGATGGTGCGACGCGAATCGCTGCTCCGTCCTTAGGAGAGGCATCAGCATGTTGGATAACGTCACCTTCCTTTAGGAGTGTGACGATTTTAGTCGTTTTGTTATATTCAACTCTTAATCCTAACAATTCCTCCAAAGGAGCAGTAGGAATATAGACAACATCATCTATAACTTCTGCTGCAATCGTAAGTTTGTACGGCTTCTGATTCATAATTCCTGTTAATGCATCAGTCTTAAGTCTAAGCACCTTATCCGTGCTTGTAAAAACGATTGTTCCAGATTTCTTCTCATAATGAATAGGCTTGTCTTCACTAAAAATATCTTCTAGCAGTGGTAGTGGCAACTTCACCAAATCACTTTCTACTTTAGCTCCGAAAGTTGTTTCTATTCCCTTTATTACAATAGGGTATTCCGTCTTATATTTCGGATCTATCTGTTCATTACTCGGAATGAACTTCAAATAACCAAACCATCCAAACGATACGATGGCTGCTACTGTGAATATTAGTAACAATAATTTACCGAATCCTCCTCTTCGTCTTCTACGAGGAGAACGGCTATAATTCGTTTCCAATCTATCACACTCCCACTCATTATCATTGTCCTAAATAAAGCTCACTGAAAATAAAAACGTGCAGATTAGCGTATGATCGCTTCCGGCACGTTATTCAGTAGCACATATCCAATTTATTAGACGTATTAACTCGTAATAGTGTTGCACGAAGTGCAAAGACCGTATATTTCCATCCGATGACCTTGTACCGTAAAGCCTGTTTCTCTCGAAGCGACTTTCTCCACCTCAAGCAGTGGCGGATGTCCAAAATCGACGATTTGACCGCAACCTTTGCAGATGGCATGATAATGATCCGATAAGTCTGCATCAAATCGACTGGAGTCATCACCATAGGTTAGTTCACGCACTAAGCCAGCTTCAACAAACAATCTCAAATTGTTATATATTGTCGCTACGCTCATACTCGGATATGTTGGAGAGAGCGCCTTATAAATCTCATCCGCAGTGGGATGGGACTTCGTATCCATCAAGTAGCTTAATATGGCGTGTCGTTGTGGGGTCATCCGGACGCCATTCATCTTCAACTGCTCTAGTGCCAAATGAACGCTGGCTGCCATTCCCCTCACGCCTTTCTGTGTATTAGATATCACTATTGTACGGTCATGCTCACGAATTTGTCAATGAAAGCGCCTCAATCGGAAACAATATGACGTTGCATCGATATACTATTTGTCGCATTAATATGAATACGATAAGTCCCGTCGCCAATAGTACCTCTAATCGTCTTGCGGCTTTGTTCAAAGGGAAGATCCGTCGTTATATTACCAAAAGTTACAGAACCGTAAAGGCTATAGTGCCCTATTTCTGGAATAATTAGTTTGACTTCACCAACTGAGCTGTCTATATCCCAATTTCCACCTACAATGGAACTATCCACTTCAATACTTCCGTTAAGTGTATCCGCCTTGAGGGACGAATTCACTTCTGATATTTTGATTTCCCCATTTTTGGTCTCAGCATCAAGATCACCATATATGTTACTGAGATCTAAATCCCCATTTAGTGTACTTGCAAACAACCCTCCGCCTGAGATTTGTTTCGCAACAATGCTCCCATTTTTCGCTTCAAGTTTCGTTTCGCCAACAATATTATATGCATCAATGCTCCCATTGTTTCCTGCGACTTGAATGGAACCATAAACATCTTCAAGTTTGATCAATCCTATGTTGCTTTTAATTCGAATACCACCTTGTGCATTGACACTTGATACGATGACAGCACCGTTTCCGCTCTCAATGTCTAATTTTAATGTTTGAACCTCAGTGTTTATATTGGAATGATTAGAACCAGATCCAATATTGCTATTAGAATCGGGAGTAGGGATCATTGCAATACTAGTGGCAATTGCGGATTCCAGTTCATTGGTAATGCTTGAGGCAATAGTGGAATCGGGTAGATTTGCAGCGTCTGTGCTAATCTGATTCTCCTCGGGTAAAACTGTCTCAGGCAGCTCGAAGATCGGCACTACAATTTCTAAATTCATCTTCGGCAATCGATTCCCATCATCACCATACAATTGTCCTTTTCCTTCAATAACTGTTTCATCGCCAGGAGAAACAATAGTAGTAGACTTTTCAGCAATCGTATTAGCTTCCGCTTCATCTGCAAGATCGACCCAAACGGTTGTGTAAAGCTCAATTTCTTTTACATCGTCAGCTCGAATGGTTATATCACCATTCACGTTAACTATACGAATAGCGCTTTGTCCTTGATCGAATGGTACTTTAACTACATTTTTGTCATATCGATAACCCTTTTCTTCTCCAAAATCCCGTTTCCCCTTTAAATCAACGTTAAATTGATCGAGCCAACGAACAGGGAAATCAGCATATTGCGTCACTGCGTAAGCGGAGAAAGTGACGACAAGCGCCGCAGAAACACCTGCTACGTCCAGACGAAGCTTGGCCGATTTATACCGAAGAATCGTACTATATAATATAACTTCAAAACCTAATACAATAAATGCAATCGGCCACCACTGATCAAAAAGTGCGATATCGTTACGACCTTGCCAAAGATCCCAAATTAACAAGGTCCCAACTGTAATAATAATGACACCTGCCGTAATTCGCCCCAGTTTGTACATCGCAAATGCTCCTCTCCAAATTGGGCTGATGAGCAAAAATGCTACAATCATAAGAAGTGGGCCAACAGACCATTCTGCAAGTTCGTTCATCCATGGCAGCATAAATGTCGGCGGTTTTATTAGAATTAACATAATAAAACCAGCCGCCATTAGACATATTCCATGATACAGCCGAATGGAAGGCTGATTTTTCACTCGTTTCTCTATGCTTTGCAGAGCATCAAACACGCTTATGAAATAAAATACGGGCAACATGAGACATAAGTAGACAATTAAAAGTAAATGTCTTCCTCCGTCTGAGTCTGCAAGCCGGAATATTGCTGTATAATCGAGCAGTAGTCCGGCCAGCAAAAGAAAGCCTTTAGAATGCTGCCCATTATAAATATGTCCCATTCCCGGTATCAGGAATGCCAGCAATACCGTCAGCCAAACTTTCCCCCGTTTATTTATTCCGAGCTCACCCAACGTATGCCCTCCAATTTTTTCAACTCATTAAGCAATTTAATCATCGTTTCGTCTTTACGGTTCGGCATTGTAATGTAAAGGACAAGTCGTGTTAGTGCCTGTTCCTCAGAATGACCGCTTCCTACTTTCTCATTCAACTCCACATCTTCTACGAACATTTTTCGAATCACAATATGTCGTTTATCGATTATGCCATTTAGATTAATCATCACTAATGATAAATCGACAGCGTGAATTTTAATGATATGTTCCTTCTTCGACGTAATAAAACGTTTCTCAAGCTTATTAAACAACCAAAGCGTTAGCAGAGCCATTACAGTTACCGAAACTGAAGCGAAATAGAAGCCCGCTCCAACTGCAAGTCCAATCGCAGCTACTACCCATAGAGAAGCAGCAGTTGTCAGACCTGTGATCGATTTACCAGTAAAAAGAATAGTTCCCGCTCCAAGAAAACCTACACCGGTAATAACAGCCGCAGCTAAACGTGCAGGATCAACACGAACATTAGGTTCTTCTACAAAATCAGAGAAGCCATAAATGGAAAGGAGCATCAGCAAACAAGCACCCAAGCAGACTAATATATTCGTACGGAGGCCTGCTGCATGGTTGGATTGTTCCCGCTCAAGTCCAATAAGCCCACCTAAAAGTAAGGCTAAAAACAAGCGGATTAAAATGTCTACTTCACTAATAAGCCACGGGTTATTAGTCGCACTCTGTATCACCATATATGATCCTTACCTTTCAATGTGATGTCGTGTTATTAACTGCAATAATATCTATTTCTATGCAACAAAAGGCGCGGAGCATCCATCAAGATGATCCACGCCTTACTATATGTGAGTAGCTTCCTATGAAAGTCGATCGAGCAGCAACTTGTTAACAAGAGCTGGATTAGCTTTCCCTCTTGTTTCTTTCATGATTTGACCTACAAGGAATCCAATTGCCTTTTCCTTACCAGCTCGGAAATCTTCAACAGATTGCGGGTTTTTCTCAATAATTGCATCCACTATAGCAAGAATTGCACCTTCATCGCTAATTTGTACAAGACCTTGCTCTTCTACGATTTTAGCTGGTAGCTTACCGCTTTCAAGCATTTCTTTAAACACTGTTTTAGCGATTTTACCACTGATGGTTCCTTGCTCTAGAAGTCCAATCATCTCGCCTAGTCCTTGTCCTGTAATCTTCACATCAGACAGTTCAAGACTATTCGTATTCATATATCCTAGTAGATCACCCATAATCCAGTTCGCTACTGCCTTTGCATCTTTCGTATGCTTTAAGCTCTCTTCAAAGAAATCTGCCATCTTCTTCGATGCGGTAATAACCTCAGCATCATATGAGGATAATCCGTTCTCTGAAATATATCTCGCTTTACGTGCATCTGGAAGTTCTGGAATTGTTGCGCGAATTGATTCTTTCCATTCCTGGCTAATATGCAGTTGCACAAGATCCGGGTCTGGGAAGTAACGATAGTCATGTGCTTCTTCCTTGCCACGCATAGAGAAGGACTTGCCTAGCGCATCATCAAAACGACGTGTTTCTTGTACGACAGTGCCGCCACTGTCAAGAATTTCAGCTTGGCGAATTTGCTCGTACTCAAGACCACGTTGAACGCCGCGGAAGGAGTTCATGTTTTTGAGTTCCGCACGAGTTCCGAACTCCTCTTGTCCGTAAGGACGAAGACTAATATTCGCATCGCAACGAAGACTTCCTTGCTCCATCTTCACATCGGAAACTTCGCAATACAGCATAATCGCTTTAATTTTTTCTAGGTATGCTTTTGCTTCCTCAGGTGTGCGGATGTCCGGTTCTGATACAATTTCAACAAGTGGTGTACCGACACGGTTAAAGTCAACAAGTGATGCAAAACCACCATCAACATGCGTTAGCTTTCCAGCATCTTCTTCAAGATGAAGACGTGTAATACCGATCCGCTTCGTTTCACCGTTTACTTCAATATCAATCCAACCGTTTTCACCAATTGGACGATCGTATTGTGATATTTGATAAGCTTTAGGTGAATCAGGGTAAAAATAATTTTTGCGGTCAAACTTGCTAATATCTGCTATTTGGCAATTAAGTGCCATTGAAGCTTTCATTGCAAATTCGACTGCTTGGCGGTTAAGAACCGGCAGTACGCCGGGATGGCCTAAACATACCGGACAGGTATGTGTGTTAGCTGGAGCGCCGAATGCAGTGGAGCAACCACAAAAGATTTTGCTGTTTGTATGTAGCTCGACGTGCACTTCCAGTCCAACGACCGTCTCATATTTGTTCGCTTCAGACATTCTTATCGATCCTTTCGTAAGCGTACTTCTCGAACGCAAAGATTATAGCTGCGGACGCAGCTTATGATGGTCGGTATGAGCCTCGAAAGCATGTGCGGCGCGAAGCACCGTAGACTCATCGAACGCCTTGCCGATAATTTGTAAGCCAATTGGCAGTCCATCCGCCGTGCCACAAGGAACACTAATCGCTGGTACGCCTGCAAGGCTTACTGGTATTGTACAAATATCGTTAAGATACATCGTCAATGGATCGCCAACTTGCTCTCCGATTCGGAATGCTGGAGTTGGTGCCGTTGGACCGATAATCAAATCAAATTGGTTAAACACATTATCGAAATCTTGTTTAATTAAAGTCCGTACTTTCTGTGCCTTCAAGTAGTAGGCATCATAGTAACCGGAGCTAAGCGCGTATGTTCCAAGCATGATGCGGCGTTTTACTTCTGAACCGAAACCTTGGCTACGCGACTTGCGATATAGATCAATCAGGTTGTCCGGATTGTCAGCACGCACGCCGTAACGTACGCCATCGAACCGAGCTAGATTAGAAGAAGCTTCTGACGAAGCTAACAAGTAGTAAGCAGCAATCGCATAATCCGTATGCGGAAGCGATACTTCTTCCCATGTTGCACCAAGTGATTCGTACACTTTCAGCGCATTCATAACAGCTTCTTTCACGCGAGGATCGATTCCAGCACCCAAATATTCTTTAGGTACGCCAATACGAAGACCCTTCACATCACCTGTTAAAGATGCCGTATAGTCAGGAATCTCAACTTTAGCAGATGTTGAGTCACTCGCATCATAACCTGCGATTGCTTGCAATACGAATGCAGAGTCCTCCACATTTTTTGTAAGTGGACCGATCTGATCCAGTGAAGAAGCAAACGCAACTAGACCAAAGCGAGAAACAAGCCCGTATGTTGGCTTAAGACCAACGATGCCGCAATAAGCAGCTGGTTGTCTGATTGAACCGCCTGTATCTGATCCTAATGAGAAATAGACTTGTCCAGCCGCTACAGAAGCAGCAGAACCCCCACTAGAACCTCCAGGAACATAATCTGTATTCCAAGGATTGCGTGTTGGGTAGTAGCTTGAGTTTTCATTAGAGCCGCCCATAGCAAATTCATCCATGTTAAGCTTTCCAATTGTAATTGCTCCAGCATCCTTAAGCTTACGTGCAGATGTTGCACTGTAAATCGGATTGTAATTGCTTAAAAATTGACTAGCACAAGTTGTTAACAATCCTTCAGTTACAATGTTATCTTTAATTCCTGCAGGCAAACCGAACAACAAACCGCGTTCTCCGCCA
This sequence comes from Paenibacillus sp. GSMTC-2017, assembly GCF_016019935.1. Classification (GTDB taxonomy): domain Bacteria; phylum Bacillota; class Bacilli; order Paenibacillales; family Paenibacillaceae; genus Pristimantibacillus. The sequence goes on along the minus strand of NZ_JAECMT010000005.1, from coordinate 380,622 downwards.
CCTTGAATTTCCTTATCCAGCTCTGCCGCATGCGTTCGTGCGTTATCTTCATTTAATGTTATAAAAGCTTTGATCGCCGGTTCAGTTTCCGTAATTCTTGCGTAAGATGCATCTACTAGCTCTGTAACAGAAATTTCTTTGTTGTTAAGCTTGTTATGTACATCCTGTAGGCGTAAGTCAAACAGTGCCAACAGTAGCTCCTCCCTTCAAATAAAACCATTCTAAATTATTCAAGTACCGCTGGTACTTTAAAGTGTCCATCTTCTTCATCAGGTGCATTAAGAAGCACCTTCTCAATTAGGAGCGATTCCTTCTGCACATCCTCACGCATCACATTTGTAATGGGCAATACATGTGTAGTTGGCTCAACTTTCTCAGTATCTAGCTCGTTTAACTTTTCAGCATATTTCAAAATTGCATTGAGCTGGTCGGTAAACTGTGCTTTCTCCGCGTCCGTTAGCTCAAGCCGCGCAAGATTGGCGACATGCTCGACATTCTTCAACGTTATGCTCATCGGTGTACTCTCCTTCATAAAAGTCATTCTTTCTATTATAGCCTACAAATGCAATATACAGCAACGATAAGCAGTAGCCGACATTTCGTAACAAAAATAACAAAAAAACTGCCCTAAAGGTTCTTCTAACCTTCATGACAGCTTCATACTGCTTTTATATCCAGGCCTTCAAGTTAACCTGTCTTATAAAGTCGTCCCGACTAAGCGGCTCTTTAGCCCCATTGTCCGTTTCTATTTCCTCTTGATCGCCCTTCATAATACGATTGAACAAGTCCTCGTTAAACGTTGCAAGTGCGTAGTCAATGAGTGCGTCCCGTTCAATTCGATCTACCTCAAGCTGAATAAGTGTTTCCTCAAGCTCGACATCTTCATCCGGCACTAAGACGTTTCGATTCGCTTTAGGAACTCTTACTACGTAGTCAAACACATTATCGGCATTTCTATCATAAGCGATTATAAATCCATATTCCCCAACAGGAAGCTTCTGCTCATATTGGTCGGCCACAATGATGACCTTGGATCCTAGTTGCAGCATCGTCTCAACCCCTATTTCTTCGTCGCTGATTGCTTCTCTACTCTACTTTTCTATTATCCTACTAGAAATTAATAGTCATGTCCAATAGACTTGTAATAAAGTCTGAGACAATAGGTAAAGAATGCGTTTTTGCAACGATTAAAGCAAGCGTTAAAACTCTACATAGAAACTCATCTACTATGACTATTCGGTCTGATTACCAAACCTCATCAAAGATGCAGGCAATTTGAACTGCTGATTGTTCATGAGTAGCTGTGAAAGCTCCTGCCCATAATCCTCTTCTTGATTTTCTTTGATTGCCGTTATTTCACGGTTCAATCGCTCCATCTGCTGATCCAGTTTATTAGCGGAGTCTGATGCTTCTTTTAGCTCAAGAAGTAAACTTGATGGAACCGCCTGATTGTACTTATAAAATATTTTGTGCTCTAGACTTGCCCAGAAATCCATAGCTATCGTTCTAATCTGAATTTCAACACAAACATTCTCTCTGCCATCAGACATAACGACAGGCACCTCAACAAGAAGATGCAAACTTCTATATCCGTTTGGTTTAGGGTTTTCGATATAATCCTTCATTTCGTTAATTTGAAGGTTAAATTGATTTTTTAGCATATCCCTAATTTGATAAATATCTGCGATAAAGGAACAAGTAATTCGTAAACCTGCTATATCTTTAATGTTATGTTTTATATCTTCAAGTGAAAACGTAATTCCTTTACGCCCAATTTTTTTCATAATACTTTCAAGTGACTTGACTCTAGACTTTGTATGTTCAATTGGGTTGTAGTCATGTAGAAATTGGAATTCTTCTTTTAATATCTCTATTTTGGTCTCAAGCTCATTAAGTGCAAATTGATACATCATCATAAACCGGGTTACTTCTGTTTTCATCTTCTTGAATTGCTCGATTTGGTTGTTGTTCATACCCATTCTCCTTCATTCGAACGGTCACATCCATCAAGACCCGTGATTCATTAATCTTAGTACGAATGAAGATGCAATTGCAAATTTCACTGCATCTATCGAATGTAAAAGGATATTTGTTAAGGCACGATATGATGAGAAAAAAGGACAGCAATAACGAAAGAAGCCTTTTCGCTAAGCCATCCTTATATAGGTTACTAACTACACGCTTACATTAACTCTGCTGTTTAACCTCTTGAATTTTGCCATTGATTACTTCAATTGCCCCGCGATTAGCTGCAGAACGAACTTCTGCTTCAATGATTTCAAGTGACTGAGCTGTACTTTCAGGGGAACAAACCGATACTTTCGTTCCATTTCTCACAGCTTCGATAAAATAACTAATTTCTCTGTAATAGCCCTTATCACGCGATAGTGTGGCAAAAAATCCTCGTTCAGCATTCGGATAAACTTTCAAGCGATTATAATCAAAAACGAGATTTCCACCTTCAAAATTCACTCGGAACATCATCGTCAAACCGTTATCGCCTTGCAATGTCCAGTCTGCACTAGCTTGGAGCACTTTACCATCTGGGTAAATATAGTTAGTTGAAACGATATCATAGCCGCTCCCAGGAATGACGTTGCGTGCTATAGTTGATACCGACTCTGGCATACCGAACAACCAATTAATGATATCCGTATCGTGAATATGCATATCTAACATGCATCCACCACTCTGCTCACCATCTAGAAACCATCCTTGAGGTGAAGCCCCGCCACGGAAAAACTGTCCCGAAAGCACTTTTCCATAACGTCCATCAGAAACACAACTTTTCAAATATTCATAAGCTGGCCAGAACCGCAAACAATGTCCGATCATAAGCGTCTTTGAAGAATGTCTAGCTGCCTCGACCATACGCCATGCTTCATCAGATGTCCTTGCAATAGGTTTTTCACACAGTACATGAATACCTCTTTGGAGCAATGATATGGCTAGTTCCGCATGCAAGTGTGTCGGCAAAGAAATATCTACGATATCCAGTTCTTCATTTTTCAGCATTTCCTCTATATCATCATAGAGATGATATGGAGATAAGTCATACACATCATGTTCTGTCACTATGTTTCCCCATGCGGAGCCAAGTTTAAGTTCCTCAATTCGCAGATCACAAATTGCAGTTAACTGAATCTGAACCCCTTCACTAATTAATCTAATATAATTATCTACGTGCATACGCCCCATAAATCCGAAGCCGATTAGGCCAATCTTCAACATCGTTATACCCCCTTTAAATTAGTTGCATGATCATTTAATGAGTTCGACCCAAAATGGCATCCATAGCGTTAGACGTATTGAAAATTATTTGCTCTGAATGATGAACGTATGAAGGAATCATCTCTGCTGTTACATAATTGGAATATCCAATTTCACGGAGCGCTTCCATGACTGCTGGATAATTTACATCTCCTGCAAGCAAGTCAACAAAGCCATGTAATCCTCCCGCTTCGCGTCGATAATCTTTGAAGTGCACCTTTTTGATGCGATGGCCAAGAATTCTAATCCATTGCTCTGGATACCCGCTATAAACGACGTTTCCAACATCGAAATAGGAGCCAACAAACTTGGAATTATGTACATCTATGAACGTTCGGAGCTCTAATGGAGACAACAAAAATTTGTTCCATACATTTTCGATAGCAATTGAAACTCCCGCGCTAGCAGCGTATGGTGTTAACTTGCCGATTGCTTCCATTGCCCGGTCATAAGCCCGATCATAATCAACAACTTCTACTCCCGGAATAAAATCAACTCCAACGGTACCTGGAATTACGAGAATTGCATCCACACCAAAGGCAGAAGCTATTTCCAACTGTTTTTTACAAATATCTATCGCCCTGTTTCGGTTTATCTCATCATTACTGGTCATCGAATTGGCCCAATATAGTCCTGTTGCTAGCCCTGCAACTTCTAATTCTGCTTCTTCTACATACGATTTGATCTTCAAAATATCTTTATCGGACGCTCCAAGCCCAAGTTCCCCCTCTTCATTAAGAGAAAGTTCTATACCGTCAAAACCTGCCTGCTTGGCGATTTGGATACATTCCTTAATTGCTGTACCCTCTTTAAACGACCAAATATTTATTCCTTTTTTCATCCTAATCGCCCTCCCTTTACTAGAATAGGAACCGCTGCATAAAGAGAAATGAAAGTAGTATAGATTTGTATGTTTCCGTTATAATAGAGTCAAACAATAATTCAGTTACAGTACATATATTAACTATTATTAGATTTAATTTCTTTAGAGGTAAAAGTGATTTTTTGCACGATTCCGTCTTCTTTTTACTATAGAACAACTAGGGGAGGAATTATGGATACTAGAGACGCTAACTTTCCACGCTTTCGATCTGCCTTATTCCGCGAGTGGTCGCCAAGCATTCATTATGCACAATTTCAGAGGTTGCCTCGGGGAAGACTCCCTGAGCGGAGAATATATGATTTTGAACTGCTTTATGTCAGTCATGGAGAAGCGGCTATCACGATGTTTGGTGAACGATTTTCATTAACAGCAGGTCAGCTTATTTTTTTACCCTCCGGCATCTATCATCAAAATGAAGCGTTATCTGAACCAGAAACACGTTTTCTTGGCATTCATTTCGACTTCTTCGACGAGGTCGACATTCAAACAGAATCGGATATGGTCGTAAACGAAGGCAATGTTCAGCATAACCGATTCGGATACGAAGCAGTGTCTGACACGTTCCCTCCACTATCTCAGCATCCGGTCTATACACCTTCACTTATGTGTGTTCAATTAATGGAGCAACTCGTTCATGAGTTTACGATGCGGCCACCTGGTTATGAGCTTGTATGCAGAGCTCATATGCTCAATATTCTAGCCCACCTATTACGGCAATCGAATGCTCGCACTCCATTCCTCGCCTCTCAGCACGACAGTAAGCTGATAAAATTGATCGAAATGATAGACAAATCTCCTGCAGAGCCTTGGACGAATACTCTTCTAGCAGAACGAATGAATTTGAGTATCGACCATACAGCAAAATTGTTCAAGAAGCTCGCTGGACTTCCACCCAATGAGTATGTCCATGCTGCTAGACATCGCGAAGCGCGCAGATTGCTCCGTGAAACCGAATCGTCAATCGAGTGCATTAGCGAGGAGATTGGATATTCAGGCATTCATTATTTCAGTCGGTTATTCCGCAAACACGAAGGGATTTCTGCATCAGAATATCGAAAGCTGACCAAAGTTCTATAATTATCACGTCATCATAGGCATCCGCATATGCTATTCCTGTCTCAACAAACTTTAGCTTTGAAGGGCAGGAACTTTAGAATGGCAACTTCTTATATGGACTATACAGCTCCAACCGTACAGTTCACTTATGATGTTTCGGATAGTCTATTTTTCAAAAAGAATGATGCAAACTATATTAACGTTTTGTCTAATAAACAGCTCAATACATTAACTAATACATCTCTTCTCGATATTTACTTGAGTACAGGAAATGTAGTTGAACCCCACTACCACCAAAATGCATCCGAACTTGTTTATTGCATTGCAGGCGCAGCGGTTGTATCTATTCTCAATCCATTTACGAATAAACTGCTGAGCTTCTCGATTGGTGTTGGTCAAGTTGCCAATGTTCCTCAGGGCTGGTGGCATTACGAAATTGCATTAGAAGACAACACACATTTGCTCGCTATCTTTGACGCTCCAGTTCCTGAAGTCATCTTAGGATCGGATATACTGCGCCTAACGCCTGCTAATGTGCTTGCCCATACCTACTGTCTGAGTGAAGAAAAAGTAAAAGACACACTAGCACCGATTACTTCGACTGTCTTGATTGGCCCACCAAACAATTGCAAAAAAACGAATGTTCAAGGTCAGTCAAATGCATATGCCCAGCAAGGACAGATGCACCATGGTCATGGTCAAATGAATCAGGGTCAGCCGAATTACGGGCAAATGAGTCAAAATCAAGCGAACTATGTTCAACCGAACTACGGCCAAATGAATCATGCGCAGATGAACCAAGCTCAGGCGAACTATGATCATATAAATCAAGCCCAGATGAACCCAGGTCAGGTAGGTCATAGTCAAGCGAGCCAAAGCCAATCGGGCCAAGGTCAGTCTGCGCAAGGGCAAATTATGCCCGGCGTTTATCAGCAACGGCAAGCAGCTCACGGCGGATTATACAATTACCCACATCGCCCCATTGATATTGAACCCTTTTATGACTATCAGCCATTTTACCCGATTCCTTACCTTTTCCACAGATAGAGTAGATTAGATTGTTCTATATAAAAAAGGAAGACAACGGGCAAAGGTATTATCCTTTGTTAGTTGTCTTCCTCTTCGTTATAGATGGTCATTATATATATTAAAATGCAATTTATCAAAGTGATGCATTTACTTTACTCAATCCTCATCGCTTTCCAAACCGACAATGCTGCTCCTGTTGCTACAGCATCTTCACGCAAATCTCCTTTTGAAAAAATCGGCTCGTATTCAGGATAGTAATATATATTATTGCGGGCGATTTCAATCGCTGTCTCATAGAATTTGTCATAGGAGTTAATTAAGGCTCCTCCTAAAATAACGATTTCAGGATGAAGCATATTAATCATATTAGCAAGTCCGATGCCAAGGTATGAAGCTGATTTCTGGAAAAGCTCCTCAACATGCCCATTGTTCCCTCTAAGCTGTTGCAGAAGATAGTCATATCGAACGCGATCAGGCGGGAAATTAATCTCACCAAGCCAACCACTTCTTCCCATCTTGGCCTGTGCTTGCGCATGCTTCTCGAGCGCTTGTACAGATACAAAAGCTTCCAAAGCTCCGAAGTTGCCACCTTCATTAAGCCTTGGCCCGTCAGTCTGTATGATCATTTGACCGATTGCGCCCTCCATATCTTTTGAACCATGCACAATTAGACCTGATGAAATGATTGCCGAACGAAGTCCAACTCCTGCATGCACATACATCATATGCATTGGTTTTGACTGCCGCATCGCCCACTGCTCTCCTACTAGTGCTGCATTTGCACCGTTCTCAAGATGAGCTGTGAACCCCGTTCTCTCCTCAAGCATCCTACAAATCGGCACATTAACCCAGCCTTGCGAAGGGAAGTATAACGGCTTAACGATAATTCCTCGTTCCCGATCAAGTGGTCCGACCGCACCAACTCCAACTCCGATTACTTGGCTCGAATCGATACGATGATCTCGCAATATCGCTCTCATACTTGATGCAACATGATCGACCACTCGTTCTGGTGTCATATCTTCATCCATACGCCAGCGAGTTAATGACTTTGGATTCATTCGCACATCGAAAAAACCGAGAGTCGAATAAAACCTCGATATTTCCAAGCCGAAGAAGTACCCGTATTCTGGATTCGTTTCGTATAAGATCGGTCTTCTGCCACCGCTCGATGGACCAAAGCCCGATGCTAATATAAGTCGTTCCAAAACCATCTCTTCAAGTAGACGAGTCATCGTACTGCTTGTCATTTCAAAATGAGCAAGTAACTCCGCTTTGGAAATGATGCCATTTTCGGCTATATAAAAATAGATCAATTGTTTAGGTGACGGCATGCCGTTCGACCTCTGATTGCTCACAAGAACTCCCCATTTATCCAAGTAATCACATAGGAAATACATTTAGATCATTATAACCTTTTTTATTCCCAGCGGCTACCTTTTCCTCTAAATAAGTCATGTTTCACAAGCAATAATGAAAATAAGTGTGACTGATATGCTCTAATAAGAAGATCTTATAATCCAATTTCGCCAAACTTAAACCCAAAATGAAATAAAGGTGGTATAATTAAATGGATGAAAGGAGGAATTGTAATGAACGCGAAGTGGAAGTTGTTAGGCTCGATTTTTTATACATTTTTAAAAATGGGACCTGCTAGCTTCGGAGGCGGTTATGCATTAATTCCAGTCATCGAACGAGAAATCGTTGAGAAGCGGAATTGGCTACAGTCGGAAGATGTTGCTAACATTACAGCTGTTTCAGGCTCTGTTCCCGGTGCTGTCGCTGTCAACTCAGCGATGTTTATCGGATATCGCATTGCCGGTACTTACGGAGCGATAGCAGCACTACTCGGGATATTCCTTCCTACGTTTTTCTTAATGATTGGACTAACGCTCGCGTACCTTCAGGTCAAAGACCATCCAAAGATCGAAGCCGCTTTCTTATCAATTCGTGCTACCGTTGTAGCGTTGATCGTATATGCAGCTATCAAGATTGGCAAAACAGCCATCATTGATTTCACCACTGGTTCGCTTGCTGCTGTTTCTGTAGGTTTGCTCCTACTAAGCAACGGACACTTTCATCCACTCTGGTTAATTGTGCTAGGAGCTTTTTCAGGTATAGCTGTTGTTAAAATCCGAACATTTTTCGGTAAAAAAACGAAGCTAGACAACAAAGAAGAGACTGTGTACGACTACATGATCTAACTACATCATAATGGGGAATGCGTATGCTCATCGAGCTATTTTTAACCTTTTTAATGGTCGGATTCGTCTCGTTTGGAGGTGGATACGCAATGATACCGCTTATTCAGGAAGAAGTGCTTAATCGACATCAATGGATGAGCGCGGAGCAGCTATCCGATATTGTAGCTGTCGCCGGTATGTCCCCTGGTCCAATTGCCACTAATATGGCAGTCGCTATTGGGTTTCAAGTTGCTGGCCCAATAGGAGCAATCACCGCATCTATCGCAATGATACTACCCTCATTTGCTATTATTGTTCTAGTCGGACATTTCTTCTTCCGTTTCCGAGATAACGAGCTTGTAAAATCATCTTTTTTCGGTCTTAGGCCTGCTATAGCTGGAATGATCACCTATGCAGCGATCGTTTTTGCACAAAACTCAGGTATGACTTCGTCAATCACTTTTTCGTGGTTTACTTGGAGCCAAATTTTAATATTTGTCGGTTCATTAATCGCACTCGTATTTCTACGCAAACATCCCTTTTCAGTCATAGTCATTTCTGGGTTAGTTGGCATCGCATTGTATGGATGATGTTTTGCAACTATCTATATTAACGTAATTTGAATAAGACCAGTAGGGAGTCACTCTCCTACTGGTTATTTATTTTTTACGAGTAACAAGTTATGGAAAAAAACGCTTGCCAAAGGTTGCCTATCTAGATAGAATCTACTAGGGCTATTTGCTAGTCCTAATCGAAATCAAGGAGAACATATCTATGAACACAACAATCGGCATTCATGAAAGACCTCCAGCAATTCAAAGTCTTCTCCTCAGCTTACAACATTTGTTTGCCATGTTCGGCTCTACAGTGCTTGTTCCAAACATATTTAAAGTCGATCCTGCAATTTGCTTACTAATGAACGGTATCGGTACACTACTCTACATTTTAGTTACGAAGGGTAAAATTCCTGCATACTTGGGCTCAAGCTTCGCTTTCCTCGGTCCTGCTGGAGCAGTTATCGCAAGTGAAGCATCAGGAGGCGGCTATGCAGCGGCACTCGGCGGATTTATCGCTGCTGGTGTTATCTTCACACTAGTTGGATTCATCATCCAAGTAGCTGGAACGAAATGGATTAACGTTGTATTCCCTCCAGCTGCTATGGGGGCAATCGTTGCTATTATCGGACTTGAGCTTATGCCTGTAGCCGCTGGTATGGCGGGTTGGATTCCAACAAGCTTAGATGACCCTAAAACGTGGGTTATGAATACGGATGTCGTTATTCTTTCAGTATCTACACTCGCTGTAACTGTACTTGGTTCTGTTCTATTCCGCGGATTTATGCGTATTATTCCGATTCTTTTTGGTATACTGTTCGGCTATACGTTAGCTTATTTTATGGGGATGACAGACTTCAGCAATTTAGATAAAGCTAACTTCATCCAATTGCCTACTGTTACGTTCCCAGAGTTCCACTGGGCTGCCATTATCGCAATTGCTCCCGCGGCACTAGTTGTTATCGTAGAGCATATAGGCCATCTGATCGTAACTGGCAATATCGTAGGCAAGGACTTATCCAAAGATCCTGGTCTTCATCGCTCTATGCTAGGGAACGGTATTTCTACACTTCTATCCGGGTTTGTTGGCTCAACACCTAATACAACTTATGGAGAAAATATCGGCGTACTCGCAATTACTCGTGTATATTCCACTTTTGTCATCGGTGGTGCCGCGGTAATTGCAATCTTATTATCCTTCTCGGGCAAATTTTCTGCTCTGATCTCAGCTATTCCTGGGCCAGTAATGGGCGGCGTATCGTTGCTTCTATTCGGAGTCATTGCAGCTTCAGGATTCCGTATGTTAGTTGAATCTAAAGTAGATTACAGCAAACCTACGAATCTCTTCCTGACAACCGTTGTGCTTGTTATCGGACTAAGCGGCGTAAAACTTACACTTGGCGAAGTTTCCTTCCATGGCATGTCGCTTGCGACGATCGTTGCAATTGTATTGAGCTTGTTGTTTAAAGTATTCGAAGTTCTTAAATTGTCGAATGATACTGAGGCATCTGGTCACTAATCGTGATGTTATAGACTCGCTATAGGGGGAAATGATTCCTCTATGCGAGTCTTTTTTTATATGAGATAAAAGTTTCGTTATCTTGCTTTTATATTCAACATAACGTACAAATAGTTTCATCCGCGGTTATACTGTTGAGAGAGGTGAACGAAATGAGGATATCGGAAGATGTAGAATTGCTAGAATTGACGGAACTTAAATGGCACGCCATTATACAAAATGATGCTACGAGCGACGGTACATTTTTTTATGCGGTTAAGACGACTGGTATCTTCTGTCGCCCATCTTGTAAATCTAAACCGCCAAATCGCGAAAACATTGCGATATTCCCTAATGCTCTAGCTGCTGAGAGAGCTAACTTTCGCGCCTGCAAACGTTGCAAACCAACCGGTCAAAGGCTTCCTGATGAAGAGTGGATCAAACGTATAACAGACTATATAGATAATCATTTCGTGGACACCATTACACTGGGCAAGCTTGCTGATATCGCACATGGAAGTCCATTTCATCTTCATCGAACATTTAAGCGGATAAGCGGGGTAACACCTTCCGCATACATTAATCAGCTGCGGATTGCAGCCGCTAAAACTAAACTTATCGAAACAGACTTAACGATAAGTCTCATTGGCGAAAGTGTTGGGATGGCGAATACGCCTTATTTTATAACCATGTTCAAAAAGATGACCGGGTATACACCTGCACAATATCGGTTAAATCACTTTAAGGAGGTAAAATGATGACTGAACAACAATCCTCTATATACTGGAGCTTGTTCGAACAAGACAATTGGTCTCTGCATATCGCAGCTACTTCTACTGGACTATGCTTTATTGGTTCCAATCAGGAATCGTATGATGAACTCTCTAAATGGGCAGGAACCCGCTTCCCTGGCGTCAAACCTATTCGAAATGATGAGGAGCTTAAGTCTTATAAGTCTCAACTTGCAAACTACTTAGCAGGAAACCGCTCAGCATTCACTGCACCATCTGATCTTCGTGGCACTACGTTTCAATTAGAGGTTTGGAATGCTCTCATGACAATTCCTTATGGCGCTACATCTTCGTATTCCGAAATTGCTACCCAAATTGGCAGACCTTCCGCTGTCCGTGCTGTTGGAGCTGCTATCGGGGCCAATCCAATCTTAATTATCGTTCCTTGCCATCGTGTTATTGGTAAAAGCGGTTTTCTGACGGGCTATCGCGGGGGATTAGAAATGAAGTCCACGCTTTTAGAGCTGGAGCAAAGTGATTCAACATCACAATTGCAATCTCACATATAATTAGTCAAAGCAACGCACCCCACATAAAAATGCCTAACCGTCGTCGTATACGAAGGTTAGGCATTTAATATATTTATTAACGATAAGCTGTCTTGCTTATGTTATCTACGTTTCACTGCATCAGCAAATTGTGTGAGTGCCTTCTCTAGAATAAATCTCGGACATGCTAAGTTAATACGAAGCCAACCTTCGCCTTCCGACCCGAATACAGAACCTTCACTAAATGCCACTTTTGCTTTTTTGAACATAAGCTCCTGTAGCCCTCTTTTATCCAAACCAAGCGCTCGGCAATCAAACCATAACAAATAGGTACCATCCGGTTTCAGCGGCTCAATTTGTGGCAAATGTTCTTGGAAAAAGTCTAATGTATACGTCAAATTACCGTGCACATAAGTAAGCAACTCTTCCAGCCATTGTTCACCTTCGTTAAACGCGGCCTCTACAGCATCTTGGGCAAAGTGATGAGCCATATGTATGCTTAACGTCCTGAGCCGTTTTTCTAGCTTAGCTCTCATCTTATTATTTGAAGTAATCATAAATGACGTTTGTAGTCCTGGTAGATTAAACGTTTTAGTAGCTGCTAGAGTTGTTATTGTAATGTCAGCGATCTCTGGAGACAATGTTGCGAACGGAGTATGGACGTGACCAGGGAAAACTAAATCGCAATGGATTTCATCTGAGACGACGATTACTCCATAACGAAGACATAGTTCACCTAGCTGGAGTAGCTCTTCCCGATCCCATACGCGGCCACCCGGGTTATGTGGGCTGCAAAGAAGTAATAGCTTAGCGCCATCTTTGAAAAGTGACTCAAGATGGTCTAAATCCATTTCGTAACGACCATTACGAATGACTAGCGGATTTTTCGCTAGAACTCTATCATTACTTTCAATAACATCATAGAACGGATAATAAACAGGAGATTGCAATACAACCTGCCCACCTGGCTCTGTAAATAGTTCTACAGCGAGACTAAGAGAAGTAACAACACTCGGTGAATCTGTTATCCAATGCTGTTCAATCTTCCAGTTGTGGCGCCGTGAGTACCAGTTCACAATCGATTCGAAGTAGCTGTCACCACGAACCGCATAACCATATGCACTTATATCAGCTCTTTTCTTCAATACTTCTTGTACAGCGGATGGGCTAGGGAAGTCCATATCTGCAACCCATAGAGGAAGAATATCCGCGCTTCCGAACAATTTCTCGGACTGGTCCCATTTGTAGGATCGAGTATTTCTACGGTCAATAAGTTCGTCAAAATTAATAGTCATTGGAAATCTCCTCTTATCCCTGTGCGTTCTGCACGATATCGTATAATTCTATCTTATACATTCCGAAGCGATGAAATCAACTATAATTACCCATATCTTATGGGTAGCATACGTCATAAAAATCCCCCTCTCGCTCACAGTGTAAAGTTCAACCGTTCATGAACTTATCTTCACTGCAAACCTTGAGGGGGATTGTGAACGCTACTCGCTATTATTTACCGCTTTTCACTTCTTCTAGAAGAGATAGATCAAGGAATTTACTTAGATCAAGCGACTCTGCAGTAACATCCTTAATGTAACCTGCTGCGATAGATACTTTAGCCATTTCTTCAATCGCTTCTTGGCTCACATCAGAAGTTAGTCTCATATGAGAAAGAGCCGCTTTAATCAATTCAATATCCAGCCCTTTACCACTAAGCTCGCTTAGACGTTTGTTGATTAGCTTATAAGACTCATCTGGATTTGCTCCGATAAACTCAATCGCTTCAAGATTCGCCTTAACTGCACCTTTAGCCAAATCTCTATGTTCTTTAATGAATTTATCGCTAGCTACCAAAATAACGAGTGGGTAGTCTCCGTTGTTTGGAGGAATTTGATCCCAAGGTACGATTACTTTGCCGATACCTTCTTGTTCAATTTGTGTACCCCACGGCTCTGGAATTAGAGTTGCGTGTATTTCATTTTGACGAAGAGCTACTAAAGTGTCCGAAGGAGCGCGTGCTACAATTTGAGCACCAGACGTATCAGTCGTAACTTTTACGCCCTCTTGTTCAAGAAGTAGTCTAAGTGAAATTTCATTAGTACTACCTTTTGTAGGGATAGCAATCGTCTTGCCAACCAAATCTTTAACTGTAGATACGCCGGAATCTTTGCCTGCTACGAGTACAGCTCCGCCATTATCCGCACCAGAGATTACTCTGAAGTTGCTGCTCTTTAGGTATTGGTTCGTGGAAGGTCCAGGACCAACATAACCAAGATCGATTTGACCTGTTGCAATCGCTGTTGAGAAGTCTGAGCCGTTATCGAATGCTTGGACATCTATTTTCACATGCTCGCCAAGTTGCTTTTGGAGGAACTCCTTCTCAAGTGCAATGTAACCAGCCGCGTGCGTTACGTTTTTGAAAATACCTAGTTTAACTGTGACTTGCTCTTTATTTGATGAACCACCTGTGTTGTTGCCTCCGCATGCTGTCAGTATTAATACAAAAACTAAAGTTAGTAATAGACCCACATATTTTCTCATCTCTATTTCCTACCCTTCTTAATGTAACTATCAGCTCTTTTCTTTCTCCAACTAATTCTATCGGATTAATAAAAATTGTCAATCATTATTTTATTTGCTTGCACTTTCAAGCCCATATCGAACGAGTAGTTTGTCTTCCAACTTCTTAAAGCAGAAGTGATCTGAGATCGTACCAAGGACAGCAATAATGATGACAACGTTCAACATTAGTGCTGTATCTCCTAAACCTCTACCATCTTGCAAAAGTTGTCCCAGTCCCGCTCCATTTGCAATTAACTCCCCTGCGACTAGTGCACGCCAAGCAAACGCCCATGCCACGCGAATACCTGTCATTAGATGTGGAAATGCACCTGGAATAAGAATTTGAGTAAACATACGCCATCCGTTACCTGTACCTAATGTTTGTGCTGCACGAATATAGATTGGTGGAATATTTTTGATTCCTGTTCGTGTTGCGATAGACATCGTCCATGTTGCTCCTAGAGCTGTTATGAAAATAACAGATGTATCATTAAAACCAAACCATATGATAGCAAATGGAAGCCACGCTATACTTGGAACAGTTTGCAGTGCAACGACGACAAAGCCAACTGTGTCATCCATTATTTTTGACTTTGCGAACATAAGTCCAAGAAGTGTACCTAGCGTCATAGAAATTGTAAACGCGATTAGTAGTCTCTTTAAAGAATTTAAGATGGCTTCTAGCAGTTGACCATGTGCGAACCCATTATAGAAAGATTCGACCGTTTGGAACAAGGATGGAAACTTCCAAGATTCCCAGCCAATAATTCTATATGCCGCCTCCCATGCCACCAAAATCCCGATCAGAAAAAGTGTTCTTCTTAAGGCTGTAGCTGTCATCGTCCATTTCCTCCTTGATTACTTTTTCCAATTCATCTGCTAGACATTCCATAATGGAAGTTTCTACATGATGAAGCAATGGGTCCGCGCTATCTCTAGGCCTTGCTGCCTGAACTGCAAATTCTTTCTTAATTGTTCCTGGCCGAGTTGACATGACAAGAACACGATCAGATAACATAACAGCTTCTCTAATATTATGAGTGATAAATAAAATCGTCTTCCCTGTTCGCATCCAAATGTCTTCAAGCTCTTGATGAAGGACAAGTCTTGTTTGTTCATCTAAAGCTGCAAAAGGCTCGTCCATCAGCAGGATTTGAGGATCCATAATTAATGCTCGTGCAATAGCAGCACGCTGCTTCATTCCGCCTGACAACTCATTCGGATAACGATCAGCAAACTTGCTAAGGTGAACAGCACGAATTTGCTCCATTGCAAGCTCTTGGCGCTCCTTCTTGCTGATTCCCTTCTGCTTTAAGCCGAATGCTACATTTTCAAGCACAGTAAGCCACGGAAATAAGCCATGTTCTTGGAATACGACTACTCGATCTGGTGCAGGCTCTTTGATGGTGTCTCCATTTACTAGAATAGAGCCACTATATCCCGTATCAAAGCCTGCAATTAAGTTCAAAACGGTTGATTTACCGCAACCGGACGGACCAAGCAATGATACAAATTCACCCTCTTTAATGGTGAAACTAATTTCATCTAATGCTTTAAAAACGTTCCCATCACGTTGCTTAAATTGTTTGCTAACTTTATCAAAAGCTATCATTGTACCTTACCCCGTTTCATTTCAATAAGTAAGAGACTTTTTCCTTTTATATAAATATCCTTAATACACTTTATCATCCAAATTCTATTCTTATCGGATATGTATGAATTGTCAATAAAGATTATCGTATTAATCGAATAAATAACCTAATATTATGAAACCTTGTGAAAAAAAGTGCGTAAAAAATACAAGTTAATAATGGTGTAACTAACCAAAATCGACCTGTCTCATATTACATATATTATTAGAAAGACTAGATATGGAATGAGTAGTATTGAGAGGGATATTATCGTTTATCGCTTAAGGGGGATAATAAGAGTGGCTTGCTTCTAATACGAACATTTCTACTAGATCAGATGATCCAAGCAATGATAATAAAGAAACAAGCCATTTTGCATACTGGTACGGTTAGAATGAAAGCTCAATGAAGGTTATAACACTTAATTTCGGAAAATACCTTGTGAAGTGCAGGGGTCAATGAGCTTTTCAGCGTCAATTAATAGATGAGGTCGGAGATTAATGACAGAGGGCATAGTAGAACACGATTGCATCCTTTTTTAGCAAGTCCATACCTCGTGAACTGATTGAATCTGTCGGTATATAATCTTCTTCATTCGTATAAGATGACGTTTCTATTTTATAGGCTTTACGAAAGAAACCAAATCTTCTGTAAGTCGCACCTTTTTTACTTCTTTTCATATTCCATAACACCTCCTTATCTGTTGTTTCTTTTGTTATGACTTTTTTAGTTTACGTTGAATTAGTCATAAATTCCATGTATTAACTTTTTATAAACCGATCTTTACCAGTATGATAGACAGAAACTATTTAGATAGAGAGGAGAACATCTATGCTTCGAGTAGACAAATTATCACATTCCTTTTCAAACGGCCCTGAAATAACACCCGTACTAAGTAACATCGATTTCAATGTAAACAAAGGCGATATGGTCGCACTACTTGGCAGCTCAGGCTCAGGGAAATCAACACTACTAAACTTAATGGCTGGTTTAATGAAACCAACTGAAGGCAATATATTTATTGCAGGACACAATATTGTGAAGATGAGCGAAAACCAGCTAGCAGAGTTTAGGCGCAAACATATCGGCTTTATATTTCAAGCTTACGAGCTAATTTCTAATTTGACTGTACGCGAAAATATTGAATTGCCGCTCATATTCCAATCCGTATCTTCCTCTGAACGGAAGAAAAAAGCGATGTCGCTTCTTGAGCAAGTAGGCATTCCCGACAAAGGGCTCATGTTCCCTTCACAACTTTCTGGGGGACAACAGCAACGTGTCAGTATTGCTCGGTCACTCATTACTGAACCTTCTATTATTTTTGCTGATGAGCCAACGGGAAATCTCGATACAAAGACGGAAGAAGAAATTATAGCCATTCTGAAACGACTTAATCGCGAAATGAATACGACCTTCATGATCGTCACTCATGAGCGAGAGGTTGCCGTACATACGAAACGGATTATTACACTCAAAGACGGAAATTTAGTACAAGAAATACCACAGACGCCTTCAACAAATGAGATTCTCGTAGAAGAAGGTGTTACAACGTGAAAATAAGTGATCTTACAAGATTGTCGTGGGACCAGGTTAGACGTAGGAAAGTCGTAACAAGCTTATGTGCTATCGGCATTTCTATCGGATGTGCAGCCATTATTGTCGCGATGAGCGTAGGTGAATCCGCTCAGAAATATATTGAAGCCGAGATGAACACTTTTTTTAAGATGGACGAGGTTACAGTCAAAGCAAACGAAGGTGTAAAGGGCGCTAATGTAGATGCAGCTGAGCTAGAACGAGGCAAACTTACTGATCAGAAGCGGCAAGTAATCGCAAACTTCCCTGAGGTAAAAGCTGTTGTACCGATGCTGAGTATAGGCTATACGGAATATATGACTGCAGATGGGAAAAAAGCGAATTTGGAGCTGTTCGCAACAGATTTGGAGCAACTAGAGAATCTAGGAGAAACAATTGGACAAGGTTCTGTTACCAATACTGAAGGAAGTATCATCTTAAGCTACGGGGCTACTATGGGTTTAATTGATGAAAAAACACGCCAAAGCATATACGAACAGTTAGAGAATAACCCTTACGACGACGATGTTATGAAACAATATAACAATTTAAACAGCATTCCTGCCGCACTTTATCAACGGCAAATTCAATTTAATATGCACAACAACCAAGACAAATTAGTAACAAGCTCTCCTTACCGTGTCGCAGGCGTATTAAAAAAGCCAGATAAAACAGACGAGTTAAGTATCTCCTTTGATAAAAGAGGCTATGTTTCAATGGAAACAGCTGAACAATTGTTACAGTTAAAGAACAGCGCTCTTGTTCATTCTAGCGGAAACAATGTTCTCTATGACTCATTAATCGTTAAGGTGAAGGAACAAAAGGACGTTCCATTAGTTGAGAAAAATATAAAAAAACTAACACTTTCTGCATCTACTAATCTACATCAAAAGGAACAACTTGCTTCACAGTTTAAAATTATAAAAGCTGTTGCACTTGGCGGTGGAATTTTCATTCTGATTATCGCATCAATTTCTATTGTAGTTGCGATGACCATGTCTACTTATCAACGTCGCAGACAAATAGGAATAATGAAAGTATTAGGTGCAAATCTCGCACAAATTCGAAACATGTTTATAGTAGAAGCCGCATTACTAGGTTTGCTTGGCGGCTTGCTCGGTGTTCTTTTCTCCCATTGGGTCGTGTGGGGCATTAATATATTAATTGTATCTATGTCATCTGGGAGTGCAGGTGCTCCTACTATTTTTATACCATTTAACATTATACCGATTGGAATGACGTTTGCTATAATGACTGGCGTACTTTCCGGTATTTATCCTGCTATTAATGCATCTCGTACAGATGCTCTAACAGCTATTCGTAGAGATTAACCACTTAAAGGAGCCGATAGCATTATGAAGAAAAAAATTAAATGGATCGTTATATGTATCGTACTCGCTGGAATTAGCTTTTTCTTATACAATATGGCCAATCCAAACCGTTTACCTGCGCCAGTTGTGAATGAAGGGGCGATAACCTTTGATGTAACAAAAGAGACGATTGTTAGTTCTGTTGAAGTTAAAGGAAAATCCAACTATGAACTTGAGCAGTTAGTATATGCGCCCTATGGAGCAAAAGTAGAGAAATGGTATGTTAAAAATGGTCAAAAAATCGAAAAAGGTCAAACGCTGTTTGAACTCGATCGAACATTACTTCAAGATCAAATCGCTCAAGAAGAAGCTACAATAAAGAAGGTAGCGCTAGAAGAGAAACTTAGCAAACTTGCTAGTGCTACTGGCTCTGCGGAAGTAACGATAGAGATGACCGAAGATGAGCGAAAGCGTGCATTCGCTAAACGTGAAGCAGATAAAGTACAAGCTCAGCTTAATAGTGTTATGTCTGAAGTTCAAAAAAAGGAACTAGATCGCAAACGCAAAAAAATTGAGGAAGCTCGCTTCACTGCACCAATGACCGGAATCTTCTTGTTCGACGTTGCTAACAAAGTTCCACAAATTGTAGATGATCAACAATACATAGGAAAAGTTGTTGACCTGAACAAACTTCAGATGATTGTATTTGTTGGTGAAAACGACGTGTTTCGTATCAAAGAAGGAATGTCTGTTGCCGTACAAATGAATGCGATGAAGGAAGTTCCTCTTAAGGGAAAAGTAATGTCCGTCTCTAAATTTGCAAAAGCAACCACGGATCAAACAAATGCCGATCAAGCTGCACAATTTGAAGTTGTTATTAGTTTAGAAGCAAGTGAGCATTTAATTGCTGGCCTTAGTCTAAAAGGCGATATTGAAATTAGCCGTAAAGAAGATGTTGTTGTTGTCCCTACGATTGCAATCTTGCGCGAACAGGATAAACATTATGTTATGCTCGACAAAGGCAACGGCGTTTATGAACGAAAAGATATCGAAATTGGGCAAGAGACTCCGGATAAAACAGAGGTAGTTAAAGGGTTACAGGTTGGAGATAAGGTTGTGCTTCAATAATATTGCTTACAATAACATTGTACTAACATATCTTAATCTCTATATAACTGCCGAAAGAGGGTGCCCCAAAAGTCTATGGCTTTTGGGGCACCCTCACGTGTAGTTAGCAGTTCTATAATCGAGTTATGTTTAAGTCTAGCAAACTGGGATTAATAGGGTCCCAAGTTGATCCATACATCGTTAGGCGAGCTCTTCAGGTCTGGCCGCTCGTTCTGGTTCCACCATTTGGCTTGGTACTTCACGCCCTGATAACCAACAATATTGCCTGCAAGATATACCGTTGAAGCACTCCAGGTTGGAAGTGAATTGTTCACATGAACAGAGTTGCTAGCGGAAGATAGCTGATTATATCCATCCCGTGCTTTAACTGTAATGTTAAATGCACCACTCGGCAGGTCACTCAGAGTAACGGATGTGCCTGTTGTTCTTTTGAAAGGGAGTAAATTGTTATTTAAGTAAACGTCATAGCCAATTAAACCAACATTGTCGGTTGCAGCACTCCAAGTAATGTGATTTGCTCCATTCACGACGGACGTAACAAGATTGGCAGGTGCGCTTGGTGCTGCTATATCAGTAGGAACACTACCTGGTGTAGGCAAGCTCTGAATAATTTTTTTCAAATCAGGCAGTGCGCCAATTCGGTCATTCGCTGGATCAATCGACGACGTTTGATGAGGCAGCCATCTTAATATGCGACGTATCTCAGCAGGTGTATACGGTACGCCGAACTTTGCTTTTGCAATGCCTTGTAGTTGAAGGATCGCACCTACAACAACAGGTGAAGCTGAAGATGTACCACTGAAGTAGTCGGTATAGCCTGTAGTTGAGCTGACGTCAGTAGAATTTAACGTAGCTACGTTTTCCCCGATACCGTGAACATCAACACGATTACCGTGGTTGCTGAATGAAAGTCTATAGTGAGGGAAGGTTGACGAGCCTGCTCCTACAAGGATGGATCCAGAGTCTTTGAAATCTGGGCTGTCAGGATTAAAAGTATATTTATTATCTCCAGAGAGGTATTGATCGAGATCAACATTTCCGTTCCCTCCAGCAGATACGACGACTATGCCAAGGCTCGTTGCATACTGAATCGCATCGAACTCCGCTTGTTGACTTTCGATAGGTAGCCAGCGATTATTAGAGCCAACTTGTACCTCGAGCAGAATGACATCCCCTGCTTGTAGTGTCTGAGTAGCTGTTAAGATTGCTTCCGTTATACTCCAATTACCCGAAGCGCGTACAAGCGATGAAACATATGGTTTTGCTTTGTTCGCAAGACCTATGTTGCCAATCGCATTGTCGGCTGCAGATACAACACCAAGTACGGCAGTGCCATGGCTACCATCACCGATATTCGTTCCACCTGGCAACTGTTGAATGTTGTGTGCGATCAAATCTTCATGATTCAAAGCCCAGCTCCATTCCACGTCTGCCCAGCTAACACCTTTGCCATCTCCACCTTCGAATTGCCAAGCATAAGGCGCATTGATGCCTGTACTTTCTTCTGAATATTTTTGCAAGCTAAAGCGGGGATCGTTAGTAGGTTGAACAGGTGTAGTGTTCGGAGAAAGTGTAGTTGGTTTCTCTGGTTTCTGTGTCACATATGCCGTCTCAACGAGCGGTGAGCTCTTCAGCGTCTTTAATAGTTGCTCGACATCTGCCCCAGAAGGAATTTTGGAAGAATAGTAACGTTCAAATACAGATGCTTGTGCAGAAGCAACTGCGCTTTTAGTAGGTACTGGCAACACGTCCTGCGTAAACATACGTCCAAACGACAATTGAGGTATGATGGACAATGAAGAGAGCGTCTCCTGAGGAACTAGTTTGCTGCCATTGTTTTCTTCAAGCGCTTCCGCACGGAGCTTGACGACAAGCTCTTCCTCGAAGGCTGGTAGCTCATTCGATGTGCGTATCTGTGAGTCAGCGTTCGCTTCCCCACTTCCCTCAGCGGCTTTAATCTCAGTTAGACTTGAACCAAGTGACAACAATAAAGACAAAATAAGAGCGATGGACAACGTGATCTTGAAGCGGGAATAATCGTACATAAAGTTCTCCTCTCAAATCTATAAAGTTTGATCCTCTAGTTTGCTAGTCTATTAATCTACCAGCTTGCCAGACGAATCTCCTTCAGTATAGGAGTAGGAAGAAATTGGGTCAAAGTCGAAGTAAGCGTGAACAAAAATAGAGACATCCATTAATTGACTGAATGCTTTAATATGCGCCTTGTTTTACAGATATAGCTTATCCTGTATATAAATATGGAAGTTAAGATTATCACTCGTAGCCGGAGCACCTATCGCTCGTGGGGTTTTAACTGGAAATGCGAGCTTTCTTGCTTTCACATACTACTTAGCAAATATGAAAACCCCTGAATCATCAGTGCATCTGACGAATCAGGGGTTGATTACTTACATGTTAATTTAAATTAATAATAACGGTAAAGTAATGAAATAATGCACTTTAATTTTTTGAAGTGGCTTCTGAAGGAGTTAGCTGCTTAGATACTTCTTCACCTAGTAAACCTTGGCTAATAAGGTACATAACCATCTTCATAAAATCGTATCTTTGCAGACTAAGTTTATAAGCAATCTCCCCCTTAAAGTTCAACCAAAGCCCGTTTATCCGGGGAATTTGGCTTCTCCATCGAATTTGGCCTATGTGATTAGTCAGAAACCGGTTTGGCTAGGCGAGAGCAGTCAAGGTCAAATTATGAATTATATTTACTTCAAAAGAATTATTCTAATCATCGCTTATTACTCCGCCTTAGGCATGGGAGCGTCAAGGAATGGTGGAATGATTGGAAGAAGAAGATCGGTACGGGCTAGAATGTTATAATGTGATGTATCCGGGAGTACGCTGAGCTGAGAATTCGTGAGTCCGCCCATCGAGCCGTCCGCTTTACCACCGCCGAGTAGTTGAAACATTTCTAAAGCGTGATCTGGGCGAACTTTATCGGAATCCCCGATCAAAATTAACGTAGGAGCCTTAATAGCTGAAATGTCCTTCGTCCAGTCGTAAGCTTTGGTTTGGAATTGTTTCATCTTGGCGATCAGCGTCGACCAGTCCTCGGGCTTTGGCGCTGCTTTTACATAGACTTCATGCATCGGGGACCCTACCATAGCTTCGGCATTCATCGACGCCATTCCCGCGAGAACATCAGGATACCATCCATCACTCTTATAGGGTGCCGAGGCGACCACTAACTTGCGCACCACATCCGGGTGCCGGATGGCTGTCTGCAGGGCAACGCCTCCGCCCATGGAAAAGCCGAAGACGTCGGCATTTTTGAGTCCAAGATGCTTGATCAGGGCAGCGGTATCATCCGCCATCTGCTCGTAGCTGAGCGGACGATCGATGTCTGCGGTGTGCCCATGGGCCTGTAGCTCAACTGCAATGACCTGGCGAGTCTTCGCAAGGGCTGGCAGAAGCTGTCCGAACATCATGTCGATTGTGGCCAAACCGCCATGAAGCAGAATCAATGGTTGTCCAGTACCGTGGATCTCGTAATACATATTGAGGCCATTCACAGAAGCGTAGTTGCCTGGTTTCGTTAGGGCTAGTTGCGACTCCACAAGATTAATTGTATTGTGCAACCAAACCGCTGCCTCTCCCCGTGTCATATCCTGCTTCGGAAATGCCAATCTTTTCTCGTCTGAAGTAGCAATTTTGTGCAAATAAATTTTTTGCACGCTGTCTTTGTATTTGTCGTCGATTTGATCTGCGTCCTCGAAGATCATCGGCATTTTATCGACCGGGAATGATCCTTTTACATCTATTGCTTTAATCAGCATATCCGCGTATTGTTCCCGGGTAATTACAGCTTTAGGACCAACATCTTTCGGGATATCTAGCCCATTCATTTTCGCAATAATAAATGCTTCCGCATACCATGCATCGTTTGGAACATTCGTGAAATAATCGATTGCCTCCGGGTTTTCCACAAATTGCTCGTTGTCAATACTCAGATTCATACCTCTTACGATTAAGCTTACGCCTTGAGCAAAGTTGATTTTGTCGCGCGGAGCAAAATGGTTACTATCTATTCCGGAAACGATGCCCCGTTCCTTCAAATTAAGAATAATTTCTTTTTCAGTCGCATTCAGATCGTTAAATGCAGAGACAGAACCGCTCAATAATGTACAAGCCAATAATATAGTAGAAATAAAGCTCACTAACTTCTTCACTTTACCCGCTCCTTTTTATTTGAATTCTAGTGGTGTGAAAACACACCCAACTCTCATTGTCCATTTTGATATCTATTATTTGATCCTAGTTGCTGTTTTGAAGTGAGATATGCATAGCCCTTTACATGCTGCAACTTAACAATTGCCCATAAAGAATGCTACAAGCTCCGATGAAATCTTTTTGGTGTCGAGTTGTTTGGCATGACCGAGTCCTCTTTTACTCAGCAGTCTTGCATTAGGAAGTACGCTAGCCAGTGCTTGGGCACCATGACGCAGCCTAACCGGACTCTCCGTTCCTTCGATCACGAGAGTTGGCATCGTAACCGCATCCCACAACTTGTCGGGCAGCGCCTTTCCATCCATATATC
Organism: Paenibacillus sp. GSMTC-2017; assembly: GCF_016019935.1. Lineage (GTDB taxonomy): Bacteria > Bacillota > Bacilli > Paenibacillales > Paenibacillaceae > Pristimantibacillus. The sequence goes on along the minus strand of NZ_JAECMT010000005.1, from coordinate 356,118 downwards.
CATCGAGCATGGCCGCGTCGTAAGGAAGAGTATTGGCAACAGCCAGAAGCTTGGACCACACGCCTGGCATCACGCGCATCAAACTGACCACAAATGAAGGCGCCCCCATCCCCTTGGTCATAAAATATTTGATAGCCTCGCCCTGACGATTCGCGGATATAAGCTCTGAAACCTGCTTGACGAAATTTTCCGGTGGCTTGTGACCCGTAGCATCAACTACAAAGGGTGGTTCATGCAGAGCCAGTTTTGTAATGTTGGCCCCCGTCGCTGCCGTCTGCAGAGCCAGAACCGCCCCAGCTGACAATCCCCAAACATAGGCCGAACCACCGGCTTCATCAATCATGGCCTGAAGATCTTCCATCTCGCGATTTATGGCATAAGGCAGTATATCTCCGCTATCGCCGCGACCTCGGCGGTCGTAATTGTAGACCGTGAAATGTGCTGACAACAAATTTGCCAACTGCACCAGTCCGGGGAATTTGCGATAGCTGAACGCTCCCCCTACCAAAATGAGTGACGGCCCCTGGCCAACTCTATCATAGGCAATCTTAGTACCATCTTTTGAAGTTACTGTGTGCATCGTAAGTCTCCTTTTCAGTTATTACTGATTTTATTTTGAGATTCTCCATTCCCTCGCGGGCGGATATTTAAGCCTCTAATTAGACGACGAATCGATAACGGCAAATTCGACACACTCGAAATTTTTTTTTGATACCTTGTGAACCCATATGTCTCTTTAGCAGTCAGTGCGAATTATATTGAGGTAGTATCAACGTAGCTGTTATCAGGGGTAATTGGATGGAGTTGAATGTAAAAAAAGCAACTACTGATAAAAGTGGCTGCTTTTTTGGCATAGCTTAGCTCGAAATCTCACTCTTAATCTTTAACAACTGCAAGAAGTTCAAGGTCACAATAAGTGTTGCACGAGATATTTTGCTCAATGATCCCGATCGTACTCCGGCTTAATTTTATGGTGTAAGGGTAGTACCAGCGAAGCCGACACCACCCGCTATGTAGATGTAATTAAATCGGGAATTATTTATTAAAGACCTCGTTATATGATTGCTGGGCATTTTTAAACGATCAACGAACTGCTGGCTCAGTGTCAGTCTTCGATTGCCTGGTAGACCGTCGTCCAGAAGTCGTGGATTAGCCGCGCTGAATCCGGGGTTGTCATCCCTACTTGGGTGAGCAGGATTCCGGTGAGCTGGTTATCCGGGTCGGCGTAAGTCGAGGTACCGCTACCGCCGTCCCAGCCGAACTGACCGATTGGCGCGTAATCTCCGCGGTAGGTGCGCACCCCCATCCCAAAGCCCCAGCCGCCGTGCTGACCTTGGCCGTGCGACAAATGAACGTTGTTTTTGGCCATGGCGTCTCGGACTGATTGTTGCTCAGGAGTGAGGTGGTTGGTGGTCATAAGCTGGACGGCAGGCCGGGACAGGATCCTCTCGTTCCCATGCATCCCTTCGTTCAGCAGCATCCCTAAATATGCGTGATAATCGTCGACGGTTGATAGCAGTCCACCGCCGCCTGCTTGAAACGCCGGAGGTTGGCTGTAACGTCCCCCTGTGGCTTCGTCCCATACGATGAATTGCCCAGTCTGCGGATCGGGTGCGTAGGCAGGTGGCAACCTATCAATCTTGTTAGCGGGCACGTAGAAGCCGGTGTCCTTCATCCCTAACGGATCGAGGATACGTTCGCGCAGGAACGTCTCGAACGTCTTACCCGTGACCCTAGCAACTAATACACCAAGTACTTCGTTGCTGACGTGGTACTGCCACCGCTCTCCGGGCTGGTAGCTAAGCGGTAGTGTGCCTAGTCGGCGCATCCACTCGTCCGGTTCGGGCAACTCCACACCTGGTGTGTCATATATTCCCTGCGCGAAGATCGCATTCAGGATAGGGGATCCCAGCAATGTCATCTCTACTCCCAGCCCGAACGTGGAGGTCAGCAGGTCACGTACGGTGATCGGCCGTCGTGCAGGCACGGTATCATCTAGTGGGCCATTGGCCCGTTTCAGTACCTTCCGATCGGCGAGTTCGGGCAGCCATTGATCTACCGGGTCGTCCAACCGTAGCTTGCACTCGTCGAGCAGGATCATCACTGGCGCGACCGCGAGTGGCTTGGAAGTGGAAGCCATTCGGAAGATTGTGTCCCGGCGCATCGGCGCGCCACCGTCATGGCGCATCGTGCCGAGCGCTTCGACTTGTGTCTCACCGTTCCGGCTAACTAAGGCGACAAGCCCAGGAATCTTCCCAGACTCGACATGCTGTGCCAGCACTTCGCGCATTCTGCGTAGCCCTGTTTCGGAGAAGCCTCTGTCACTTTGTTCTGTTGTCATCTTATTCATTTTGTTTCCCCCTTATCGAATTGAAACATTTGATAAATCGGCCTCTATGCCTTTAAGCGTGGCATAGGTCAGCTTATCCATGAACGCTCCGTCAAAGCAGACGGTTTTGATGGCACGGTAATACTTCTTGGACAAAGTAAAGCCAGACAAGAACGAAACATTCCTGAGTGTCGCGCCTTTGAACGAAACGTCATTCAGTGCCGCCTTGTCGAACTTGACTCCGATGAAGGTTTGGCCATCAAAACGCAGCCCTGTCAGATCGGTAGAGGTAAAGTCCACCCCGTCGAAAGTACAGTTTTCAAAAACGGTTTTTCTGAGATCGGTCATAGTCAGGTTGACGTCGGTCAGGTTTGCATCCTTGAATTTTGTTTCGTTCAGACCCGACTTACTGAAGTTGGTGCGAACAAGGATGGACTTATTAAAGCTGGCATTCGCAATGTCAAGGGTGGACAAGTTGCAGTCAGTCAGGTTTGCGCCGTCGAAACGGACTTCTCGCACGTCACTGCTGGCAAACGAACTGCCAGTCAAGTCCGCGTTCGTAAAGTCGGATCCACGCAGTGCGCTTGAAGTAAATTTCCCGTTATGCGCGGTAACTCCCGCAAAGTCGCTCTTGGCCAGGTTGCTCGCACTTAAGTTTGTCACCACCTGCCGTTCCAGCGAACGGGTGACGTTAGCGACCTCTCGTACCGTTTGCTCAATGTCTCCGATACTGTCAATGGTCATCTCCAATGCGGTTTCCTCGTCCTTGCCTTCGGCTTTAAGTTCATGGAACCGCTCCTGCAAATCGGAGAGCAGGTCAGCCTTTAATTCGGTGACGCTTTTCACCCCATCGTACGGTGCGAAAACGCTGTTCAAGTAGTTGTTTAATTTCTCATTCATAACCTCAACACTCCTTATAGTAAGTTTTCGAGTACGCGTTTTGCATACTCCCAGTTCGTTTTATTCCGGGCGTAAGTCAGCTTGCCTTTCCCGGTAATCCTGAAATATTTACGCCGTCCGCCCTGAGATTCATCGCCCCAGTACCACTCGATATCGCCTTCCACTTCAAGCCGCCGGACGCTGGAGTACATCGTTGCTTCCTTTAACTCATACCCACCGCTTGATCGCTCTGCAATCAACTTGACGATCTCGTACCCGTAGCGGTCAGATTCGGTTAAGAGCCGTAAGATCATCGTATCGGTATGGCCGCGTAACAGATCGGAAGTAATTTTGTTCTCACTCATTTAATCGCCCCCGTAATTGAATACTACAATACACTACTATGACTGTCAAGGTAATATTTTAGTTATAGTATCTTTTTGGGGGGTTATTTCATTCATATCGCTATCTTAATAGGCAAAAGACATCCCCTTCTCTGGCTTTCACAGCGATGATGGAGACTCTTCTTTTGGATGAATTCAGATGGCTTTGTTGTTAATTGCCGGGCTGGTATATGTGAATCGCAACACCTGTGCTTAGTGTTTTGGAGTCCATTAGGCGCATAGCAGCCATCTCGATCCCCTCTCTGAACAGCCGTTGTCCGCGACCTAAGATTAAAGGGTGGACCCAGAGCCGGTATTCGTCGATGAGATGATGATTCATCAGCGTTTGCGCAAGATCGCCGCTGCCTACAACAAGCAAGTCCCCGCTGAACTCCTGCTTTAGCTTCGCTGCTTCTTCGGCCGCATCGCCATGGACAATAGTGGCATTCCACTCCGCATGGCTCAGGGATCTCGAAGCCACGAACTTCGGCATGCAGTTCATACGATCGGCCAGCCCTCGCATGCCGGTCGCTGACGGCCATGTTGCCGCGAAGCTCTCGTACGTTTTACGTCCTAGAAGGAGCGCTTCCGCTGCGTAGGCCTGCTCGACAATGAGAGCCAGGTGCTCCTCGCCAACATATGGCCGCTGCCAGCCTCCATACTCGAATTCATCAAGATCGCCCGGCGCCTGTATGACACCATCCATCGTAATGAATTGCTGCATGATGATTTTTCCCATTATTTTAACCGTCCTTTCGTGTCGTGCGGTCGATTCCGAACACTGTGTTACTCCTGGATGTCCTTCTTCCAGGGTCAGCTGAACTTCACCGCTATAAAGACAACGAACGAGAAAAGGGCTTTTCGACATTAAGATCACATGCTCACAAAAAAAACCCAATCGCAGCGATGAAAAACTGCAAGTGGGTTTTACTAATACCGATATTTTACTATAAGATTACTCCATTTTATCAAAAATTCAATCTTAATCAGTCTATCTATTAAATCTTATAAGCTTTCATCGCCTTACGAATTTCTTTCCAGCTCGGGCGTTTGCCGTACATGAGTACGCCTGTGCGGTAGATTTTAGCTGATGTGTAAACCGCGATATAGATCATTGCAAGTAACAAACCGAAGGAAAGGAGTACTTCCCATAGTGGAACATCAGTCAAACCTAGGCGAAGCATCATCACGAATGGTGAGAACAGTGGTATAAAAGATGATACTTTTACTAACATACTGTCTGGATTCGATAGTGAAAAAATTGCGATATAAAATCCTGCAAGCGAGATAATCGTCATTGGCATTGTTGCTTGGCCTAAATCCTCAGTCCGGCTTACGATGGAGCCAACTGCCGCGTATAGCGTTGCAAATAAGAAGAAACCTGTCAGGAAGAATAAAACAGCGTATATGAGTAGTGCAGGATCGATTAAGGACAGATCGATATCGAACGTTTTAAGTGTTTCTTTGTTATGCGGCAAAGATGCGTTTATGAAGATGACGATAGCATATACGGCCACTTGGCATAGAACGACTACAAACATTCCAAAGATTTTGCCAAACATAGATTTAAGTGGTGATACACTCGTAATCAATATTTCCATTACACGCGAACTTTTCTCCGCTGTAATCTCAGATGCTATTAATTGACCAGAGATCATAATAGCCATAAAGAGGAAGAATAGTATGACGTAGATAAGACCCATGTTGACACCTTGCTCTTCAGGTGTCTTTCCACCTGCTTCTCCTCCACCGCTCGCAGATGAGATCTGTACTGTTTCAATCTTAATCGGTGCATTAAGAAGATTCTGTTGCTCTGGGGTTAAGCCTACATTTTTGAGAACATCGTCTTGCCGAATCTTTTCAAGAGCAAATTGCAGATTACCAGTTATCGAGAACTCCATTAGTTTCTCTGATTTATAAGTCATTTTTGGGAAAACACTATCACTTTGCTTTTCAAAATCTAAGTAACCTTTAATGTCTTTTGCTTCAATTGCATCTTTAAGCTGCGTTTCATTTGCTTCAACACTACCTTGGTCTTTGAAAGGTATCATCTTGATCGTTGATTTCTCTTGTCCCTCGAAGTAAGCTTTTAAACTGTCTCCCGTTACAGCCCCTGCTGCCAGCTCTCCTCCGGCAACTTGTATATAGCCGACATTAGTAATCTTCTCACCTTTATCAAATTGAGTAATAATATAAGGCACGTTAGCTCCGATACTAAGTACGATAGCAATGATCAACGTTGTAATAAGAAATGCTTTACCTTTAATTTTGTTTTTGATTGTAAACCCTACTACTGTCCATAAACTATTCATGCTTATCACCCACCGTTTTTATAAAGATTTCGTTTAAAGTTGGTTCTTTAATCTCAAATTTACTAACTCTAGCTTGCGACATTGCCAGTCGTAAAATATCGTCGCCTACTTCTTCCTTCTGAATGGCTATCTCATAACCATTTTCAAGACGAGTCACTTTATTAACGCCAACTAACTTATCCAAACCGCTAATTTCTTTATCTGTATTTAACAGCACTTTCTCTCTCGGGAATTGACCTTTGATCTCTTTTAAACTACCTTTTAATACTGTGTTAGAACGATGTAGTATTGTAATATTGCGACATAACTCCTCTACATGCTCCATGCGGTGAGTTGAGAATAAAATGCTAGTTCCTGAGTCTCTTAACTCTTTTACCGTTGATTTCAACAGTTCTACATTGACAGGGTCAAGACCGCTGAATGCTTCATCAAGAATTACGATACTTGGTTTATGGTTAACTGCTGCAATAAATTGAATTTTTTGTTGATTACCTTTTGATAGCTCTTCTACTTTTTTGTTGTAATATTCAGGGACTTCAAATCTCTCAAGCCAATATTTCAAATTTTTATCGGCGTCCTTTTTCGACATGCCGCGAAGCTGAGATAAATAGAGTATCTGGTCGCTTACACTAACTTTTGGATACATGCCTCTTTCTTCTGGCAAGTAGCCTAGTTTACTAAGAATATCATTGCTATAGGGCTTTCCGTTGTACAAAATATTACCGCCATCTGGGTAAATAAGTCCCAGCACCATTCTCATTGTTGTTGTTTTTCCTGCTCCGTTTGCACCAAGCAGTCCGTAGATTTCACCTTGACTAACTTCAAGATTGATGTTGTTTACAGCTGTTTTGTCTCCGTATTGCTTCATTACCTTCTCAACTACTAATGGTTTCATTTGTTATTTCCCCTCGCTTCATGTACTTTTGCTCCAAGTCCATCTTGCTGAAGTAGCGTTTGCATAATTTCGTCTAGCTCTAGCGCTTGCCTACTTACAATTTCAAGCCCTTCATGCTGGCACCATAGTTCAGCTTCCAATGCTTTGTTAGTAATTACAGCGTAAGTTGTTCCTCCTGCATTTTTAACACCACATTGACCTGGCATCTTAGCTGCGGCTGTAGCAGTCAATCCATCACCATTTATATAAAGGGTAAACCAACTGCTAAACAATTCATCTTTCTCATACACACCGAGTACACGTCCTTGAGCCATAAATACGATGTAATCCGCAAGACGTTTTACTTCATCAATGATGTGTGTCGTCATTAAAATCGTTCGGTTCCCAGTTTCCATATAGCGATGGAGAATTTCAATCATAGACTTCCATGCTAGTGGATCGAGTCCTGATGAAGGTTCATCAAGCAATAATAGCTCTGGGCTATGCGATAATGTTAGAGCGAGCTCAAACTTTCGTCGCATTCCTTTGGACATTTTGCCTAATGTGCTATTATCATTGATCTGCAAAATGTGCAGAAGTTCTTGATATCGGTTCACATCCCAGTTCTTATACCAATAACTATTAAAGCTTGCTTTGTCATATGCTTTCATATTGTCTTCATGAGGAAACGGTTCTTCCGCTAAATAACCGATTTTCCCTTTCATTTCTTCATCGTCGCCATGACCTACTTTGTGTCCCAGCATAGTAATTGAGCCTTGATCCGGCTTCGTTAAATCAAGTGCCATTCGGAACAAGGTGCTCTTTCCGCTTCCGTTAGGTCCAACAATTGCAGTAATGAATCCGCTTGGAATATCAAGTGTTATAGGGCCAAGCTTAAAATTTGGCTTCCGCAGTCCAATGTCATCGAATTGTATCGCTACTTCACTATCCATATCATGCATCATGTACTACCTCCTTGATCATATTGCTTCCTAACCACTTCCATAAACAGTTCCTTAAGCTCATCCTCCGAACATTGCATCCGCTTGCCTGATATAACTGCTTGCTCCAGCGCTTCAATAACGGTAGCAAGTCTATGTCGATCCCGTTCTTGTTTATCAACACGGGCTACATATGTTCCCGTACCTTGTCTTGTACGAAGCAGTCCTTCTCCTTCAAGGTCGCTATATACACGTTTTACGGTGATGACACTACATTTAACGGTTTGAGCAAGCTCTCGAATGGATGGAAGCAACGTGCCTTCACCCAGTTGTCCGCTCACAATTAAAGCTCTAAGTTGAACTTCAATTTGCTGATAGAGCGGCTCTGCACTTTGCTCATTTATTTGTATGGGCAGTTGCATCATTTCACCTGCTTTCAATCAGTTAACTAATATAACTTCGTGTTTTTAATTTTTTTGTAATTTTCGGAATCATGATCAAAGTAACTAACACGGATATGAGTACGGAAATAAGTGCGATCCACCAATTTCCTTGAATGAATGTGTTATAACTCATAATGACTACACTCTGCTTAGTGGTAAACGTATATGCAACCATGATAGCTAAGTAACCGATTACTAATAGCATACAAAACCAGAAGTAAACTTTCCCGGATTGCGTTAGCTCGAAAAAGAGATAAATCAAACCGATTGTTATTGCATAACCTATCCAAAATATTGCGAACAAAATAAACGGCAACAATGATATTTCATCAATAGTAAATTTTAAAATTACATAAAAGAGAATAAAATATAGGATCAGTGCAGGAAGCAAAATCGTTATGAAGATCAAAAACCTTCCGAGTGCAATTTGTTTAACTGGTATTGGCATTGTTCTCCAAACGACCAACTTCTTAGTAAATACATCTGTTTTCCAATAAAATCCCATCGATTGTGTTGACATAAATCCTAGTGTTGGAAGCACTGAAAGTGTAATGAAATCTATCGCCCAATTAAATGCCTCGCCATTCTCACCTTTGATTGCATCTGTGAACATTGGCATCATGAACATGACCATATAGCCAATAAAGAATAACGTAAGTAAATGCTTCCATCGAACCTTTTTTAATTCCTCTTTGGCAAAAAAGAAAGCTCCCCGCCATGTGCTCATACGCTAGATCCTCCTATATTCATCAAGTCTTTCATAATTGCCGCTTCGTATTTTACTGTGCATACTGTGCTCTGTTTGTATACTGTATATATCTATATACACAGTATATGCAGACTTCCGCTAACTGTCAATACAATTCAGTAAAATATTTCATAAAAAAAGAAGCTGTCCCTAAAGTAAGTTTACTTACTTCAGGAGACAGCTCGCTTTATGAGAAATGAGCAAAATAAAGAAATAGCGGTTCTAGGGAGGTTATCACTGTACTGCCATTTCTAACTTTAGGTATATTGCCGCTTTATTGAGGGCTAGTAATGGGACCGTGCGAGCATGCTAGTCCAACAAGCTCAGCCTTTTGCAAAGAACGTACAGATAATGCATACCGCGTAATTGTAATTTGGTCATGTTGTTCAGATACTCAAGTGAATGAATTGCAATCTCTTTCATCTGTTCCATATTGTTATGATCTAGAGTCTTAATGGCTCCTTTAAGACTAACCAAATCAGACGAGTATACCGAGGAACGCAATGTTAGGATAAGCATCATTTTACGAACATGAGAACTGTTAAATTTGCGGTATCCGTTTTTCGGATCGCGCGACTGCGTAATAAGACCTACCTTCTCCCAGTGACGAATAGTCGAGCTTGGAATACCGGTCTCCCTTGCGACTTCACCAATTGTCATCCACTTTTCATTCAAAGACTTATCCCCACTATTATTTTCATGAGATTGTAAGCTTTCAATGGCCCTCTTAGCCATCAATTGAGCGTCATATAGTTGGGCTTCCTTTTCTTTAACGATCCAAAGTGCGTAATGAATATCTTTGACCTGAAGTTTCCGTAAAACCTCTGACGTTACTTCCATTCCAAACCCTGGTGCCATCGCTAGTATACATTCAAAGTAAGCAACATGTTCTTCTGTATAAATGCGATAACCGCTAGACAGTCGCTCCGTAGGTGGAACAATTCCTTGTGTTTCATAATTTCTTAATGTGCTTGTACTGATGTTTAGTTTTCTTGCAATATCTATCGGTCGCATTTTCAAAACATCCCCTGATTCGATTTCCTTCAAACATTAAATCTAATATATAAACTTTTATACAAAAAAATACGATTATATAGCACATTAACATAAAACCTTGCAATTGGCTTCAATGTAGTACAATTATTTTGAATGTTAAAAAGAGGAGGAGAATTGGATGGTAGAGATGCTTTCATTTACATCTGACATGACGATTGAAGCAATTGGTGAAAAGGGAAATAGCTATGTTGATCGCGTTTGGAGCGCGTTATACGAAAAAATGCATGAAGAACTAACAACAGCTTTTGCGGAAATTGAAGATGCAGCTTACGGTCTTTATCTAGATCAGCTTATGCCGCCGTTGTTCGAGGAATTGGAGAAAAACGGATTTAAAGCATTAGGAGAAGTTGAAGAAGGCGATTTTATTATCGGGAAATGTCTTAACTTCCGCAACTCGTTGGAGAAATGGGGCACTGAAGATAACCGCTCTAGAATCTTTTGGAATGTAATAAAAAATAGTCAAAATCAGCCGATTGGAACGCTGCTCACTGAACTTCCTCATTCACACTACAAATTTGATATTCCTGTAGCTCCGCAAATACACATCATCCAAGAATTCGAGAAACAAAAAATTGTTTTAAAAATACGAGAAATTAAAGAGAAGTCCAACTAACTTGCCCAATCAGATTCTAAATCCATATATTCACATAAAAAGTCACCACGCAGGTGACTTTTTCTATTGTAGAGCCAGCCAATTTTGCTTTCATAATTTTTCTATTGTTGAATAGGATTGTAAATCGTATGATAGTAACCAAATGCCAAGTAAACACATGTGAATTATTAATTATGAATGAGAGGAATGCACGATGAAAGAATATCCGCTCGAATATGCCGAACATATTTATTACGCACCGTCGGAAATGGAGAAGCAAGGAGGCATTTGGCCTGTTCGAACTGGCAAGAATCTAGCTAAACCTAACTATTCTGTTGGATCTCGTATGATTGAATGTTATTCGATTCATTGTATTAGTAGTGGGAAAGTTTCTTTTGTACATAATGAGCAATCCGTTATTTTGTCTGAAGGTGATTTGTTTTGTTTGTATCCCCTTATACCTTACAGTTACAAGGTTGTTAACCCAGATATAGCTCCGTTAAGTATGAAGTGGCTGGCATTTCACGGAAGCCAAGCTTTCTCTATTTTGGCCAAAATCGGATTTACACAGTTGAAGCCTTATGTGCGGGGGAGCATGACGTTAGAGTCTGAAAAGGTAATGAATCATATTCAAAGTATGATGCGGGGGCAAAGTAGCGACAATCTTCGTCTGCAAGCAAGCATCTACCAACTACTAAGTTGTTTTATTGAGCAAAACGAAGTAAGTAACTTGGCAAAACATAACGGAAGCTGGGTACAGAGGGCAATTGATTATATGGATGCCCACTATATGGAAGGGATAACGGTATCTGATGTCGTTTCGCTTGCAGGTGTCCATCGCTCTCATTGCTATACCGAATTGCAGCGTGTTCTTGGTATTAGTCCTCAGCAATACTTAATCAAGCTTAGGATGAAAAAGGCGCTAGAGCTGCTACAAGTAGAAAAATATACAGTAACAGAAATATCACTAAGTTTGGGCTATAAAGATGTGTACTCGTTTTCAAGATCATTTGGCAATTATTACGGCATGCCGCCAACACATTTTAGGTTTCACCCAACAAAATGATAAAAAAAACAAACACTATGTTATTTTGCTACAGCTGAAAACCGATTATGATAGTCGTATGAATTAAAACTCACTAAATAAATAGGATTAATGGGATTTAACCCTTCCTACATGAGAAATGAGGAGTTCACTTATGAGTCGGCCTAATATTTTATTAATTACGAGCGATCAGCAGCATTGGAGTACTCTTGGTTTGCGAAACCCAGAAATTAAGACACCAAACCTGGATCGTCTGGCTAAACGAGGAACGACATTCAACCGAGCATATTGCCCCAATCCAACATGCACCCCTTCACGCTCATCGTTGTTAACTGGGCAATACCCTAGCCAACATGGCGCATGGACGCTTGGCACGAAGCTCCCCGAAATTGCAGAAACGATTGGCGGGTATTTTTCTAATGCGGGCTATCGTACAGGGTTGATCGGAAAAGCACATTTTCAACCACTCGGGACAACAGAACAATATCCATCTATTGAGTCTTACCCCTATTTGCAGGATCTCGAATATTGGCAAAACTTTACCGGTCCTTATTATGGCTTTCAACATATTGAACTGGCGAGAAATCATACGAATGAATGGTTGGTAGGTCAACATTATGCGCTATGGATGGAGGAAAAAGGATGTCATAACTGGCGTGATTATTTTATGGAGCCGACAGGCAAAATGGACGGTTCTGAGCAGCATTCATGGGCCATTCCGGAAAAATATCATTACGACACATGGATCGCTGAACGGACATCATCATTTCTTGAGCAATATGCCGATAAGGACGAACCGTTTTTCTTATGGGCAAGTTTCTTTGACCCTCATCCGCCTTATCTCGTACCGGAGCCATGGGACAATATGTATGACCCGGATCAGATAACGTTTCCTGAGGCACATGAAGGAGAACATCAGGCCAATCCGCCACATTTTATAATGACTGGACTGGAAGATGCGGACTTTTCTAGCTATAACGAAACAGGGTTTACCTGTCATGGCATGCACTCGCATGTACATAATGAGCAAGCGCTTCGCAAAGATATCGCCGTTTACTACGGCATGATAAGCCTTATGGACAAATACATAGGTCGCATTCTTGATTCATTAGAACAGAACGGTCTTGCTGACAACACAATTGTAGTGTTCACTTCTGATCATGGCCACTTCTATGGGCATCATGGGTTGATTGCCAAGGGACCGTTCCATTACGAGGATTTGATTCGTATTCCGATGATTGTTCGTTACCCTGGCCATGTACCGGAAGATCACACATCAGAAGCACTTCAATCATTAGTAGATTTTGCACCAACACTGCTCGAATTTGCCGGTATACCCATTCCAAGAACGATGACGGGTGTACGGCAAAACGAGGTTTGGAGCGGACGAGTAAATGGGATTAGAGATCATGTTATTTGCGAAAATCGTCATGAGCCTACTTCTATTCATCTCAAAACGTATGTGGATGAACGTTATAAGCTGACCGTCTATTACAACCAGACCTATGGCGAATTGTTTGACCTTCAAGAAGACCCTAAAGAACGATACAACCTGTGGGGTAACAAGGATTATGAGGAGCTCAAATCGAGGCTGCTGCTCAAATATGCTTGGGCGGAGATGGGCAAAGAACCTATCTGGATGCCGCGAATATCAAATGCATGAAGAAGCTCACCATACTATCCATCATAATCGGCCTACTCTTCTGGTTTGCTGTTTCATCAATTCCTGCCGTCAATGCGATATTGACTGATCCTTTAACAATCGCCAAAGCATTCATCTCAGAATGGAAAAAGGGGTATCTATTGCAACACATATCTATAAGTTTATGGAGAGTTGTTGCAGGATTTACTCTCGGATTGCTAGTCGCACTTCCCGTTGCCTTCCTTATGGGTTGGTACAAATCGATACGAGCGCTTTTGGAGCCATGGATTCAGTTCTTCCGAACCATCCCACCAATTGCGCTCATCCCGCTCGTTATCGTTGCGCAAGGAGTTGGCGAGCAGGCCAAAATTACCGTTATTTTTGTTTCGTCATTTTTGGTAATGGTCATTATCATCTTCCAAGGCGTATGCAATGTGGATTTGACGATGATCAAAGCAGCACGTGTACTCGGAGCTAAAGATCGTCACATTTTTTTGGAAGTCGTCGTACCGGCATCCTTCCCCTATATTCTTGTCAGTATGCGCCTTGGACTCGCAAGCGCTTGGACGACGCTTGTTGCTGCTGAGTTAACGGGGGCATCTCGCGGGCTTGGCACTATGATTATGGAAGCTAGCCTGTACTTCCGTATGGATGTCGTCGTTTTAGGTATTTTACTCATCGGAATCATCGGGCTAATGATGGATCGTGGCTTATTATATTTGGAAAGAAGGCTGACGGGATGGCAGGAAGTACGCAGGAACTAGAAAAGCCAGAGCAAGCGCTTGAGCTTACGCCAATAAAACGCCCTGCAAAAATAGTCATTGATCAGCTCGGCAAAGTGTACAGGGGCGAAAAGAAAGAGACGGTGGCGCTGCAAAATATTAATCTCACGATTTATGAAAATGAGTTTATATGTGTCGTTGGACCAAGCGGTTGCGGCAAAACGACGCTGCTTAATGTTATTGGTGGATTAGAATATGCGACATCAGGTTCTGTCTATGTGGATGGTGAATCCGTCATTGGACCCGGTAAGGAACGAGGAGTCGTATTCCAACAGTATGCTCTGTTCCCTTGGAAGACCGTTATCGAAAATGTCGAGTTTGGTCTTAAACTAGCAGGACTAGACAAAAAAACGAGACGGACTAAAGCAGAGAAATACGTGGAATGGGTTGGACTAAAAGATTTTATGCACGCCTATCCCAAGGAATTGTCTGGCGGGATGAAGCAGCGTGTCGCTATTGCAAGAGCATATGCGGTTGAGCCGAAAGTGCTGCTGCTGGATGAACCCTTTGGTGCGCTTGATGCGCAAACAAGGGCACAGCTGCAAGAGGATCTGATCCAAACTTGGGAAAAGGAAAAAAGGACTTGTTTCTTTATTACCCATGATGTGGAGGAAGCGGTGCTGCTCGCTAACAGGGTTGTTGTTATGAAAGCAAACCCAGGCGAAATCAAGGAAATGATCGATATTACTCTTCCCTATCCAAGAAATCAGCTAACCAAACTCGAAGACTCCTTTATTCAACTTAAAAATGAAGTTTGGAAAAAGGTTTACGGTAACGAAAAGACTAACAACGACTAATCAAAGAAAGAGTGAACCCGGTATGAAAAAAAATAAACGAATAAAATGGACTTCATTGTTGGTAATCACCGTAATGTCGGCAACCCTGTTGAACGGCTGCACTACGAGTACCAAAGAAGCAGCAAGCAATACAACTGTCACTAAAGCAACATCTAAGACTGAAACGAAAGAGTTAAGCGAAGTAAGAGTTGGCTACATTCCCGATATTAATGGAGCTGCTCCCATTGTTATTGGTGAGGAGAAAGGATTTTTTAAGGAAGCAGGCATTAAAGTAACCCCAACTAAATTTTTGAGTGGCCCTCCTGAATTTCAAGCCATGGCAGCAGGTGAGCTTGATATTGCTTATATTGGACCAGGCGCAACCTTCTTAGCCGCACAAGGGAAAGGCAAAATTATTGCCGTAGCCAGTTTGAGCAAAAGTGACAAGCTCCTTGCAACCAAATCATCCGGCATTAAGAGCTGGGCGGATTTGAAGGGAAAAACGGTTGGTGTTCCTAAAGGCACTTCAGGTGAAATGATACTCAATCTGGGTTTAGAGAAAGTTGGTTTAAAACCGTCTGACGTTAATATCATTAATCTAGAAGTTGCTGGCGCTGTTTCATCGTTTATTGCAAATAAAGTAGATGCCGTTGCTATTTGGTCGCCTTATACGGCTGAGATTGAAAAACATGTTGGTAAAGACAACATCCTAGTCGTTGGCGATAATGAGCAATTTTACCCGGAATATGTGTTTCCAGCTAGCTGGGTAGTAAATCCAACATTTCTTGAAAAAAAGCCTGAAGTAGTGGAACAATTTCTGCAAGCCTGGATCGCATCCAACGATTATAAGCTGAAAAACATTGAGGAAACGATCACTTTAACAGCCGCCTTCACTCAGGTGCCGGAAGATTCATTGCGAAGCCAATTAAAAGATATCGAATGGATTGAATCATCGAAAATCGCTGCTTACTTGCAAGATGGAACAGCAAAAAAGTGGTACGAAAACTTACAGCACTTATTTGTAAAATCAGAGAAACTGAAAGAAGTTGTACCAGCTGAGCAATTCCTAGTGTCCGATCTATTTAATAACGCAATTAATAAATTAGTTAAATAATTTGTTGATTACAGATGGGGAGCGTGAAGGTGCTATGTATATTCAAGCGAAAAAGGTTGTGCTGCTCATGCTCAGCAGTCTTATACTGCTGACATCAATTAGTTTAGTTGGTGCGGCTGAAGGTACAACAGCAACAAGCGGTGATCGTTATCTTGTTCGGAATGGGCTTTCTGAGGCCGTAATCATTTGGTGGTCTACGTCGGCTAACGGCCCCGATGTTCCTTCCTTTGCTGCCGCGGAGCTGAAATCATACGCAGGCAAAATTTCAGGGGCCCAGGTTCCAATCCGTAAAGGGCAACTGGTATCGGCATCTGGGCAAACACTAAACGCCATTTCTAGTGGAATTGCCATTGTAACGGGTACAGAGGCAAATACGTATTTGCAAACTCCAGCAGGTACGGACGTTTCAGTACCAATCGATTGGTTCTCGCAAGCCAATACAGCGCTGACGGGAGCTAAAGAAGATTCCTTCTCCATTCAGACTGTCGGTAGCAAAGTCATCCTGGCGGGTTCCAATGATCGAGGCACACTATACTCTTCCTACGAGCTATTAGAACGTTTAGGGGTTAAGTTCTATGCTCCTAACTTTGAATCTTACAACGGCAATTCCGAATTTGTTCCCTCCCTACCTTCCATTACTATAGCTGATTTGAATGTAAAAGAAGAACCAAGCCTCAAGTATCGACGGAAATATGTAGAAGAAGGCTGGAGCCACACAAGTGAAAACTTGCCGCAATTATTGGATTGGATGGCTAAGAACAAGCTAAACATCCTAGCATATCCTACCGATTATATTCATTTGGGCATTGTTAAATATGATTCGTGGAGAACACAACTTGTACCTGAGCTGAAAAAGCGCGGACTTGTGCTTGAAGCAGGAGGACATGGCTTCGACAGCTTTCTTCAGCCAAGCAAGTACAAAAACGCGCATCCAGAATGGTTTGTTTCTGGTTACAATGTATTTGATGTAGCTAACGATGCAGCAGTAACAGCCTATATAAATGAAGTAGTGGACTACTTGAGCGATCGACCGGAAATTCGGATCTTTGATGCATGGCCGCCTGATAGCGCCACATGGCCCCCATCGGCAGTACAACGATATGGAAGCATAGCAAATGCTTATGCAGCCGTTATTAACAAATTGGATGATGCCGTACAAGCGCAGCTTCCGGGGGTTCGCATAGAAGCGATTGCCTATCAATCACATATTGATCCACCTTCTCCCGCCTATGCCTTTCATCCAACGGTTCTAATCGACTTCGCTCCGATTGATCGAAGTCATGCCGAACCAATCTATGGACCAACGTATCCAGCAAATACGTATTATGTAAACTTAATCAATAATTGGCGCAGCACCTTCACAGGCGACTTGGCAATCTACGAATATTACCGTAGATACAGTTTCCATTCCTTGCCCATCGTTATGCCGACATTAATCGGGCTAGAGGTTCCCTATTATCAATCCTTAGGTATTAGCGGCCTAGGAATTTATTCGGAGCCTGGTGACTGGCTAACCTTTGAAATTACACATCTCATTGCTGCTCAGAAATCGTGGGATGTTACACTCAACACGCAATTGTTTGTGGATGATTACGTCAAAGCTCGCTTTGGTCAAGCGTCAGCAGCAGACGTTTCGGCTTACTTAGTAATCGTGGAGAATACAGGGCGTAATCTATTCGACAGGTTTAGAGGAAATTACGGTGATCTAAATGCTGTGTCTTCAGCAAGAACAAATTATATTCAAGCAAAAACAAAATTGACGCAAGCAGCGGCAAATGCGCCTTTACATTCTTCAAGCGCTTTTATACTGCAACGATTGTTATGGAATATTAATTACGCTATTTCGGATACGGAAATTACTTATTACAGTTTGACAAACAATCCAGTGAAACTGCAACAAGCCAAGCTAGCGACCAAAACGTCGGTTGATACGCATAAGTTCAACGGAATTATTACGCAATCATTATGGACCTTAAACCGTTATCAAGGAAATGCCACTAGGAACAATACGTTATGGATTTATGATTTATACCGCAACAACTAGACGCTTAGAGTGCATCAAACATAAGTAATCTTAACATAGAAAACAGCTGGGTTCGATCGCATCTAAAATGCTGCTCGAACCCTCATGCTTTCAATTGTACAATAGGTGCATTAATTCAAATGAAATGCACTAATTATCCAATTCAATATTCCCGTGACATCAAGAAATACGACTATGATGACTAAAGGAATAATGAACCTCATTATAAAAAACCAAATATGAAATGCAGTAGACCCTAACCGCGAATGCTGCAATAATTCCTCACGTAATTTACTTTTCTTAATTTTATAGGTTACGAAAATGGAGATAAGAAACACACCAAGCGGCATTAAAATATTGCTTACTAAATAATCGGCTGAATCAAATATGTTTTTAGAGAAGATTAACAGATCAGCGAACACGCTATAAGATAACGCAGATGGAACGCCTACAGCAAATATTAATCCACCAATAACGAACGCTATTTTTGCTCTATTTTCCACTCTTCCTTTTAATGTCGATGCTACTATGATTTCTAACATCGAAAATGCTGATGTTAATGTGGCAAATAAAAACAATGCTAAAAAGCCTAATAAGAAAGCTTCACCAAAAATAATTTGATCAAAGACAGCAGGCAACACTACAAACAATAAACCTGGCCCTGCTGCTGGTTCTAAACCTAATGCAAACACCGCCGGGAAAATCGCTAAACCTGCTAATAACGCTATCAAAACATTCATGGATACAATTGAAATAGCCGGTTGAATTAAGCTTTCTTTTTTTGACAAATAGGAACTATACGTAACCATAACCGATACACCAACACTTAAAGAGAAAAATGCTTGACCCATCGCAAACAGGATACTTTGAGACGTAATTTCTGAAAAATCTGGCTCTAGAAAGAATATAACACCTTCAATAGCGTTATCGAGCGTAAGGGAGCGAATGATGAGCACAATAAATAGTATAAATAAAGTCGGCATCATCACTTTACTAGCTTTTTCAATACCATTTTGAATTCCTTTTGCAACAACTAATACTGTAATTACCAAAAATATAAACTGTGCTGCAATAACTAAAAACGGATTGGCAATTGTCTCGTTAAAGACAGCTCCATAATCTGCTCCCTTGCTAATAATTCCACCAAACATCCCTTTTACAAAGTAAATAACTATCCAACCGCCAATTACACTGTAAAAAGACAATAGAAGGAAACAAGTAAATACCCCTAGCTTACCAATCCAATGCCACCCGCTATTTGGAGCTAAGCTACGATAAGCACTAATAGCTTCTTTCTGCGTGCTTCTGCCTATAATAAACTCTGCTAATAACAAGGGAAAGCCCATAAACAACGTAAATAATATAAATAGGAGAAAAAATGCGCCTCCCCCACTCATTCCCGTAACATATGGAAGCTTCCATATTGCGCCTACTCCAATAGCAGATCCAGCTGCCGATAAAATAAATCCAATCTTCGATGACCATTGCTCTGTTTTTTTCATGTGATACCATCCAATCTGCTGTGTTCTGTCCTCTAGATCATGATGTACAATACAAAAAAGCCACATCTCTATCTTTAACGATAGTGACGCGGCTATACACGATGTACCACCTTAGTTGGAAACGATATCTGTTTCCATCAACCACTAATTCTCTATTACCAGGAAAACCGGCTTAATAAAGTTCTTTTCGTCGCACATTCGATAGTTATTATGATAAACGGAATTATAGTACGGTACTTCTTAAAGGTCAACCTTTTGTTCTAAAAAACACTAGCTATTTGTATCACTACTTCAACAATTTGTTTTGGAAAGTGAATTGCCTCTTTAGGGTCAAAATGTTTCTCCTATATGTACAAAAGGGGCTATCCCCTAAGCCATGAGAATGACTTAATAGGACAGCCCCTTCCTTCCATTCATTATCCGAATATAGCATCAAACAGCGGTTTCGCATCTGCTGCTGGATATAGTACATAAAGAATGGAATAAACCGCTACACCAGTAATGGCTGTGAAAAACCAAATGATTGACGTAACACGTCCAAGTTTCCGATGTTTTGCAAATTTCTTTTTGTAACCTAATGTAAGGGTTGTAATACCAAATACGGCTGCGACTGTAGCCATTACAATATGGAACAGTAGAAAAACTAAATAATATGGCTTTAGTCCATCTGGACCGTTATATGGTGTGCTTCCGATAAAAATTGTTCGAGAAGCATAGATGATAAAAAAGATAATAGCCGCGATTGCTGCATATACCATCATCTTCTGATGTTGCTCCAGCTTGCGCTTAATTGCTAGTCTCCAGCCAAACGCTACAAGAACCGCACTAAGTACAATAAAAAATGTACTAACTGTTGGCATAAGCGTATTAAGATCCATCCGATTCACCTCGCACTCCAATATAAATGATTCAATTACATGTGTCTACGCTGTTTCCGGATTCGGCACATCATCAGCATGTTCACGCTTAAACCATTGTTTGAAAATATATACTAAGATGATGCCGTACATCAGTTCCTGTACAAGCTTCATTATTATTCCACCGAGTTGTTGGTCCCCCACTACACTCATACTATTAAAAAATTGGGGTCCTCCGAATTCACTTACAAGATAGCTTGTATCACCTGGCATACAATAGCCCATTGCTGTCGCCCATACCTGAGGATCACTGTACGTCGCATACATTCCTACATCTGCAAAAATAATTAGACCACAGGCAGGTGTCAATAATACGCCATTAGCAAATACGTATGCCATTTTCTTGAAGTCTGCTAATTTTGACCATTCAGGTACTGGACATGCGATCTGCCACCACATCATGAATGAAGTAATAAACAGTACCACATAATAAAGTCGATGAATAGTGAAGTTAGTCATTACATAGTCATGGACATCGGGAATATGATAAAAAGAAAACAGCATATTAAACAGAATTAGAGTAACAATCGGGTTCATGAGAAAACGGAACTTCCTCCAGAAGTTAGCCGAAAACACTTTGCGCCATACAAAAGCAGGCAATCCTAAAAGAATCATAGGTGGTACAACTAAATAAGAAATCGACATATTAACCATGTGGTACGTAAACATCAAATGTCCTAATAAATTTAATGGACCACCATGGGATAAATAAACGAGCGTAACCCCGCCTACAAACAACCATTTTTGCTTGGCTGTAGCTTTAGCCTCACTCGGGAAGTGCTTCTCTCTCCATGGTCCAATTAAATAGAAATACGCTATGATTACTGCGATCATTGCGAATAGAAACATTGGTGTCCACAGCTCAGCAAAGGAGAAATATTTGTTTAAGTCTAGCATCGTGGAGGCTCCTTTCTCTTACCCTAACTCTTCTTTTTTACAAAAGAAGAGGGACCCAAACCCGGGACCCTCTTCTACTTCGTTCGAATGGCGATAAAATCCCTGTCTTACCACCAAACCCAATATTCAGCCATGATTACACATGTAAAGACGATAAACACGCCAGTGAGAATACCAATGATTGCGTACGTATGACCGCGATCTTTCATATGCATCCAGAACGCCATCTGTACAAATACTTGTAGGAAAGCAGTTCCGAGCAAGATGATGTAGATAAAGTCTTTGTTAATTTCTCCACTCATTACAGTTGCAAATGCGATAAACGTTAATAAAATGGAGAAAATGAAAGCAACGACGTGTTTCTTAGATCCTTCGACCTTATGACGTCTGGTGTTTTGTTCTGTGGCAGGCTGATTGCTGGCCATAAATTAAACCACCTTTCCCATCAAATACACGACTGTAAAGATGAATACCCATACAACATCGATAAAGTGCCAGTACATACCAGCAACATATACCTTTGGTGCTGTAACTACTGTCAAACCCTTTTTCTTCAATTGGAAAATAAGTAGCGTGATCCATGAAACCCCGAACAATACGTGAGCACCGTGGAATCCAACAAGTGTATAGAATGAAGAACTGAATGCACTTGTTGTAAAACCATGTCCTTCATGTACGTAGTGCCAAAATTCGTAACCCTCAAGAAGAAGGAAACTAACTCCTAAAACGACAGTAACGATTAGCCAGTTAATTAGCGCTTTTAAATTTTGTTGATGCATCGCTTGAATCGCGAATACGCTTGTCAAGCTTGATGTCAACAAGATTGCAGTTGCGATAGCAACCAATGTAAGGTTAAATAAGTGATCTTCAGTCGGACCATCAAGTACTTGGTCACGAAGTGCTAGGAACGCTGCAAACAACGTTCCGAACAATACTGTCTCTCCGCCAAGGAATAGCCAAAAGCCCAATACTTTATTGCGTCCCTCAAGGGTCGCCTTTTCAGGCTCATGAGGCAATTGCCCGTCTAAGTGTGAATGTGCACTCATGCTTTACCCCCCTTTAAATCTCTACGAACTTCTTCCTCTTCAATATGGAAGCCAGGATCATCATTAATGGAACGAAGGAACATACAACCAAACACGATAACAAGACCTAGTATACCGATCCAGTGACCTGTTTTCATCGGTCCAAGCACACCCCAATCTGGAGCATACATAAATCCGAAACCTGCGATAAACAAACCAAGACCCATAAAGAATGGAAGAATCGATGGTGACGGCATATGAATCGGACCAATCGGTTCAGCAGGCGTCATCGTTTTGTTACCATCTTGTTTTTCTTTCCAATAAGCATCATATCCGCGAACTAGCGGAGTTTGAGCAAAGTTATATTCTGGTGGAGGTGATGGAATCGTCCACTCCAGCGTACGGCCATCTTCCCAAGGGTCGTTAGGCGCATCAGCTGGTTTTACTTGTGTAATAACGACATTGAGCAAGAACATAAGTGTTCCGATACCCATCATCATAGCACCAACAGTACTAATCATGTTCATTTCGTTAAAACCAAGACCGTCAAGGTACTGCCAAATACGACGTGGCATTCCTAATAGTCCAAGGAAATGTTGAATAAAGAATGTTAAGTGGAAGCCGATAAAGAACATCCAGAATGTTAGTTTACCAAGTGTTTCATTTAGTACGCGACCAAACATTTTTGGCCACCAGTAATGTAGACCAGAGAATATTCCTAGTACCAAGCCACCTACGATTACGTAGTGGAAATGCGCTACTACGAAATAAGTATCGTGATATTGGTAATCGGCTGGTGCTGCTGCAAGCATAACTCCTGTTACTCCACCCATTACGAATGTCGGAACAAAACCTACAGCGTACAAGTTTGCGGACGAGAATTTAATGGAACCGCCCCACATTGTAAACAACCAGTTAAAGATTTTGATACCTGTTGGTACCGCAATCAACATCGTTGCGATTGAGAACAATGCATTCGCTACCGGTCCTAGACCTACTGTGAACATGTGATGCGCCCACACCATGAAGCCTAAGAAACCGATTAGAATCGTTGCAAATACCATCGAGCTGTATCCGAATAGACGTTTTCTTGAGAATGTACTAATAACTTCTGAAATAACACCGAATGCCGGCAAGATGAGGATATACACCTCAGGATGCCCGAATATCCAGAAAATATGCTCCCACAGTACGGCGTTACCGCCACCAGAAGGATCAAAGAAGTTTGCATCAAACAAACGGTCAAACATCAAAGCAGCAAGTCCTACCGCAAGAGCAGGGAATGCGAAAAGGATAAGCGCAGAAGTGATGAAAGCAGTCCATGTAAACAATGGCATACGCATGAAAGTCATACCTGGTGCGCGCATGTTAATGATTGTTACTAGGAAGTTGATACCCCCGATTAGTGTACCTATACCAGCTATCTGGAGACCTAACACATAATAATCGACTCCATGATCCCCGCTATAGGTTGTACCGGCCAGAGGTGCATAAGACGTCCAACCTGCATCTGGAACTGCTCCAGTAAGCCAGCTAATATTCAATAGAATACCACCGAATAGGAATGTCCAGAAACCTAATGAGTTAACGAAAGGGAAAGCAACGTCACGTGCACCGATTTGGAGCGGCACGACAGCGTTCATTAAAGCAAACAATAATGGCATCGCTGCCAAAAATATCATTGTAGTTCCGTGCATTGTAAGCAATTCATTATATGTATCTGCTGAGACGAAAGTATTTTGTGGCTTCCAAAGCTGTATACGGATTAGAATTGCTTCTAGACCGCCTACTAGGAAGAAAAATCCTCCAGCTATCAAATACAATATGCCAATCTTTTTGTGGTCAACCGTAGTCAGCCAGTCCATTATGCCGCTGTAACGTTTGACCTCATGCGTGTGTGCATGTGCATGAGCCAATGTAGGTACCTCCTTCAATCACTGATGATAGTTTTATTCGTAGTCCAGCTTTAGCCCAGCCAAATATTCAGCAATGCCTTTTAGTTCGGCTTCGGTTAAATCTTTATGATCTGGCATTGTGTTGCCAGGTTTAAATGCTTCAGGATCTTTAATCCATTTGTATAGATTGTTGTAAATCGTATCTTCATGCTCATATTTCTTATCATCAGCTTCAACATTGACAAGTATACCGCCTACAGACTCCCGGCTTCCGATACCTGTAAGGTTAGGATAAGCAGGTCCACCCATATCGCCTACAGCATGGCAAGAAAGACATCTGTCTTCGAATGTCTTAGCGAGTGCTGGATCACTTGGAAGCGCTACCGGAGCTTTAATTGCCGCTGCCCATCGATCAAATGCCGCAGGATCAACCGATTTAACTTTAAAGTCCATCAAACCATGAGATGGTCCACATAATTCCGCACATTTACCTAAGTAAACGCCCTTTTTCGGAGCAGAGAAATACATCCTGTTCTCATTACCTGCAGGATTTGTATCAATCTTACCAGCTAATGAAGGAACCCAGAATGAATGAAGTACATCAGCAGTTTTCGCTTCGATTGAAATTGTTTTGCCTGTTGGAATAACCAGCTCTTGAGCAGTCTTAATACCTAGCTCAGGATACTCGAATTCCCACCAATAAAGATGTGATGTAACAATAACTTTAACGGCGTCAGGATCTTTACTGTAGTCTTTAGCTAAATTAAATACCGATTGTACCGTTGGTACGCCGAGAATAACAAGCAAAATGATAGGGATAACCGTCCAGATAATCTCCAGCTTATGGTTTCCTTCCACTTGTTTCGGAATCGTTTTGTCTCCTGAACGTCTGCGGAAACGAATAATTACATAAAAAGAAAGTGCGAATACGATTACTACTACGATCGACATAATTATGATCGAAGTTTTCATCAGATCGAATTGCCCTTGCGCTACTGGTCCCTGAGGATTTAGCGTCGATAAATCTTCCCGTCCGCAAGCAGCCAGTACTAAAGCCATCATGGCCATTAGCGGTGCTAGCCGTTTTAAAAATTGCCACCGATTCATCATTAATCAACCCCACTTTTGACTTTTTCGCAGCTGCCTTTTTTCACGTGGCAAGCGGCTTGCTGCGTGTTCCACAGATGTTTTGACAACTCCTGCAACTTAAATCACTTTATTAAATATAAAGTTGAAGCCTCTTTTTGTCAATGTTCCACAGAGAGTTCACAAATTGTTCTCAAAGCTGTCAAAAACGCGTACTTTAGCCCTTTTTCAGCTCTTGATTAGCCGCTTTGCATTCGTATTCCATGATACTTCTCCCCTTCATTGTGTACCAAACCCATGGTCAATTATGTATAGAGCCCAAAACGTATATTTCTTATCCCATGACCAACACTACAGGTATTCATTTATGAAATGGGGGTCAGCTAATAATGATGAAACAAATGACCTTTCTCTTGCTGGCTACAGCCGTTATTAGTTCTAACAGTGGTTGCAACTACAAACAGCTTGTTCAGCAGAGTGATTCCGACTATGGAAGTCGCAAAGCCCATGATCCGAAGACGATTAAAGCAAGAGCATATGGCACTCTTTCGAAGGATAGCAGCCAGCATAACAACAGTTTTTTCGAATATAGCTCGATGATGTCCCAGAAAGTAAGCTCATTAAACGGAATCGCATCAGCTATCGTTATGCTCACTGACAAAAATGCATACGTAGGCATTATGCTCGATTGGACAGCTGTCGGGACTAAAGGATCAGGTGGTACTGAGGAACAAAACAATACTGGATTAAACGGTGGGGTTTATAACTCAGATACAGGCCAGTCGGCTGGTAATGGACGAGTATTAGTTTCCCCTTACAATTCCTATTTCTCTGTTAATGATCACAACAATCTTTCTCCTGAATTAAAACAGACAATCGCTGAACTTATTCGCCAGCATGTTCCTACTGTGAAGGAAGTGCATATCTCCGCTAATATGGAGTTCGTCAATTACTTTAATCAATTCGCAAAAGAAGCTTGGGGCGGTCGTTCACTCACGCCATGGATCGATTCATTTAATACGGTAGTTCAGTATCATTTCGCTGGCGGCAATGTCATGCCATCTCCAATCACACAACCCGATCGATACACGCCATCAGAGTCACAAATGCGCCGTTAAAAAATCTCTTCCTATATATATGCATAATTGAAGAGGGTTCTCATTAAGAACCCTCTTCTTGTTTACCCATTATTTTGAGCTTTCATTCCGTTGGTTTCAGCCGTATCGCTTCTACTCCTTGATTTATGTGAAAAATAGCCGATTGATACTTTTTGCGATCAGATTCATTAATAGCGAATTTTTCTAACCGTTTTAATTCCTGTTCGAGTTGTTTCGTTAGTCCCTGTATCTTATCTTGTGCCTTGGATGAAGACTGCTTAGGATAACTATGTCCATCTACAGTCATGAACGTCAGTTGACCTTGAGTATCAAGCTGAGATAAGAAAATATCTTCAAGCTTTAGATTGTGCCGACCCAGTTCATGGTTTAGCCACTCTTTGTTATGACCTGAATCCTTCAGTTCCTCTTCGATAACTTGACCATCCATTACGAGAGAATACGGTGCTCGTTCCTCACTCATCCTCCAACCTAACATGTCTGGAGTAATTGGTTGCAGCTCTTTCTTCAGAAGCACATTTACTTCGCCGCTAGCTTCCATGATGGCAAATTCAACGTCAGCTACACGATAAACATCCTTTTTCCTAAGCTGATTCAATAACTCGTCCAACGTTATTCTTTCTTTTTTCATTTTGTCTCTGAACAATCTGCCATCCCGAATAAGGACGGTTCCCTTACCATCAACAACATCTCTTATTTTCTTACTTTTGAGTGTCAACAACTCTATACCTACAGAAACACTTACCCATACGATCAGTGATACAATGCCCAGAAACCAGAGGTTGTCCAAATCCAGAGAAACATAAGCAGCAATATTACCTATTGAGATTCCGGTTATGTACTCAAAAAGTGAAAGCTCTGATATTTGCCGCTTGCCGAGCACCTTCGTCATAATAAATAGAATGACAATGGCCGCCATTGTTCGAAGTACAATTTGTATCCATTCTGGCATTGATACTCCCCCTTCCAACACTAGAATGTCCAAATCGTGAGAACTCATTCGTAATTTGTTGCAATCTTTTCATTTATATGTTAAAGTAGTAGGAATGTTATATTTAACCCCTATAATCCCCAGTGAGATTCAATATTTCCCTCAGATTTTGATATCATGACTGACAATTCCAACTCATGTTTCATAACGTAATTCTGATTCACACTGGCGCGGTCTCGGAACCGTAAGGACGAAAGAGAGGTAGGGCTTTCGTTGTTTTAGGATACTACTAGATCACACAACTTAGTATACATGTTGTCTGCAGTTTACAAGGGGATAAATACGCTGTTCGTTTCCAGAACAGATCGGTTAAATATAAAATCAACAATAAGGGCTGCGCGGCCGGCAACGCATTATCGTTGCCGACAGGGCAGCCCTGTCCAATTCTATAACCTTTATTTAATATTAAACGACGTCATAACCTTGGTCTTCAATTGCCGCTTTGATTGCATCAACTGTAACTTTACTTTCATCGTACTCTACAGCTACCTTCTTATTAGCTAGATCCACTTTACCGCTAACTCCGATTTCACCAAGCGCCTTTTCTACTGAATTAACGCAATGACCACAGCTCATACCTTCAACATTCAATTCAACGTTAGACATATTACATTCTCCTCTCGTTATTTCATTAATTTATTTACAGTTACTAGTAATTCTTCAATAACTTCATCTTCTCCAGCTTGAATTCGTTCTACAACACAACTCTTCAAGTGGCCTTCCAGTAATAGCTTGGCTACACTACCTAATGCCGATTGTGCAGCAGCAATTTGCGTTAGGACATCGTCACAATACGTGTCTTTTTCAATCATTGCTTTGACGCCTCTGATTTGACCTTCAATACGATTAAGTCTAGAGCTTAAATTTTGCTTCAGCTTATCAGAATGATGACTTTTCCGTTCACCGACTTCGGAATGGCAGCAGTTATCATCTGAACCTTCGTTCGTTATATCCATGCAATATACCTCCATGGGGTATTTTGTTTACAAATTGATTTTACCATACCCCTACAGGGTATGTAAAGGGCGTTTATTTATATATGGAGCCACTTTTCTATTTGCACTATGATTAATGGCTTGATTATGCTACGATCCAGATAATGGTTCGAACTAGTAATCCATAAAGACATGAGAGGATGGAACAACATGAATCAACCTATTATATTTGCACATCGCGGGGCGAGTGGTTATTGCCCGGAAAATACTTTAGCTGCTTTTAAGAAAGCAATCGAGCTTGGGGCTACTGGTATTGAAACCGATGTACAACAGACCAAGGATGGTCAACTTGTTCTTATCCATGATGAATCGTTGGCACGGACGGCAGGTGCAAATAAGCTTGTAAAAGATACTAACTATGATGAGTTGTCAGATCTAGACGCTGGCAGTTGGTTTGATTCTTCCTTTTCAGAAGAACGGGTACCCACTCTTCAACAATTGCTTGCACTCACACAAAAGACTGAACTGATTATAAACATTGAATTAAAAAATGGCATCATTTTGTATCCAGGTATCGAGCAACAGGTTATAGATGTTGTACGTAATTACGGAATGAGCGATCAGGTCATCATTTCTAGCTTTAATCACTATTCTTTAGCACTATGTAAGCAACTTGCTCCAGAAATCAAAACCGGCGTCTTGTATATGGAAGGTTTGTATGAACCGTGGAAATATGCAGCTACTATACAGGCAGACGCACTGCATGCATACAAATATGCAGTATTACCCGAGTGGGTTGCCGAAGCTGCCAAACATGGCATTGTTTATTATCCATTCACCGTAAACGAAATAACAGAGATGGAGCGGTTACTACAAGCAAATGTTAGTGGTATTATTACGGATTATCCAGATCAACTTGTTACTCTATTAGAGGAAAGAGGTGCTGCGGCCGAATGAAAAAAATGTGGTTGCTAGGTTTAGGACTTTTCAGCATTTCCGTAACTTGGTCACTGTACAACGCTTTTGTTCCATTTTTTCTTGAGAAATATATAACGAGTATTAAACTCATTGGGTTTATGATGACGATAGATAACTACTTCGCTATCGTCATTCAACCTATTATTGGGCGGCGTAGTGACCGCACCAATAGCTTTTTGGGCAAAAGGATGCCATTTTTGTTAATTGGTATGCCTCTCGCTGCACTTTTCACTGCCCTGATCCCTTGGCATAACAGTTTGTTTATGCTCATCATATTTATGATATGTATGAACTTATCGATGAGTATATATCGCTCGCCAGTAATCGCATTAATGCCAGATATTACGCCAAACTTTAAGCGTACTCAAGCAAGCGGCATCATTAATTTTATGGGTGGCGTTGGTGCAATTATTGCATTTGTCGGTGGTTCATACTTATATGATCAACATAACTCCCTCCCATTTCTGACAACCTCGTTGCTTACCTTACTTTGCTTAGTCATTTTGTTATGGGTCATTCGTGAAAAAAGAGACTCCATCTCCTATCAGCCAACTACAACGCAGCCTCTAACTTCCTTCAGAGCAGAGTGGAATCGATCTACATTCTTCTTAATTGGTGCTATCTTCTTCTGGTTTTTTTCTTACCAAGGCGTTGAAACACTCTTTACCCTCTATGGCAAAAATCATCTTGGCTTATCTGAAGCACAATCTGGGTTTTCATTAGCTTTCTTCTCTGTTGCATTTGTAGCTGCAGCAATACCAAGCGGGTTGCTTGGCAAGCGCTTCGGGAAGAAACGACTTATTTTGACTGGTGTAATTGGCCTTATCCTTACATTTGGGTTAATTACTTTTATTGAATCTATGTTTGCACTTCGTATGTTGCTGCTCATTGGCGGTGTCTTCTGGGCACTTATTAATATTAACTCGTATCCGTTTGTTATTGCATTGGGTAAGGAAAGTAGCATTGGAACAAGGACAGGAATCTATTACTTTGCTTCGTCATTAGCTGCAATAACTTCTCCTCCAATAATGGGGGCACTAATAGACGGATTTGGTTACTCCTCCTTATTTTATACTGCTACAGGCGGCATGATTATTGCCTTATTTTTTATACTTGGAGTAAAAGATAGAGGACTTGCTCAACCACGTGCAGCTGAACAACAGTTGAATGCCTAATAATTGATTTAAAAAAAGTAAAGGCACATGCCGATTGGCATGTGCCTTTACTTTTCGTCAGTACTACGATCCTACTTTAACATGAAACGATGTTTTCATTAATGAATACTTTCTTTGCTAAAGTTTCCACCCATGACATCGGATACATGTTCAACCGCAATAAAAGCATTTTCGTCGATGGATTGAACAATCCCTTTAAGCTTTGCAAGTTCAAGACGGGATACTACACAATAAATAACTTGAGTTTCATCACCAGAATATCCACCACGTGCTTGCAATAGAGTAGTGCCCCGGCCAAGACGATCCATAATCGCTTGTGAAATTTCGTCATACTCTTTCGAGATAATCGTCACGGATTTCGATTCATCGAGACCTTCTACGACTATGTCTATAACTTTTATCGCTATGTAATAGGTGAAGATGGAATACATCGCCGATGTCCATTCGAACACGAAACCTGAAATAATAAAAATAATTAAATTAAAGACCATAATGACTTGTCCAACAGCTGTACGTAGTTTCTTCGAAACAAGAATCGATACGATTTCTATCCCATCAAGTGATCCTCCATAACGAATAACAAGTCCAACACCAGCTCCTAGAATAAGTCCACCGAACAATACAGCTAATAGCTTATCTTCAGGAAACGCTCCACTATCATGAAGTGCAAATGTTGTAAGCGACATAACGACAATTCCGTAAAAGGTAGATATCGCAAATGTTTTGCCCAGTTGCTTATACCCTAAGATAAGAAATGGTACGTTGAGCACAAACAAATACACAGCGAGGGGCACCGGAGTTAAGGTCGATAGCATAATAGATATACCCGCTATACCTCCATCGATAATTTCATAAGGAACTAGAAATTTTTCAAGAGCCACACCCATCAGTATCGAACCAATCGTTATAAAAATGAATCTTTTCAAAATTTCCAGCTTAGGCAGCTTCTTATGTACTTTGTTATTTGCCAAAACAGGCGCACCTCCATCTCTTTATTAATAATCGACTAGCATCTATTTTTGATGCATTAATCTACGTAACCAGCTAGTCCCTTGTCCATCAAATATTCCATTTCCAAATCCAATATCTCTTCAACTTGAAGCTCATTTAGTCCTACATCGCGTTTGGCCAGGATATAATCTACAAGCTCATCACTATCAATATCAACTTCACCTTTTTTATCTGCTTGGGCATTATTGATAAACGTTTGTTCATGCTTTAGAACTAACTGAACTTTTTTGCTGTCCACCTTTGTTCGTTCTGCGATGTACGCAACTAGTTCTTGCTCATTTACTTGTTCACTCATTTTGTTCCACTCCTATTCTAACGCTTTTTAAGCTTATCCTACTTATTATATACAAGTTACACCCATTAGCGCACCCTTTTACCTATAAAAATAACAAAAAAAGAGGTCTGATGGCGCAATACCGCCCACCAAACCTCATTTCATTATCATTTTTGAGCTGCTCCTGGAGTAACTCCTTCACCTTTCTGAAGTTGATACATTTTGAAGTACCTTCCCCCAATAGCCATTAGCGCATCATGATTGCCTCGTTCGACAATTTCTCCTTTATGAAGAACAAGAATTTGATCAGCATCTCTTATCGTGGATAGGCGATGGGCGATAACTAATGTAGTTCGTCCTTCACTAACGACCTGCAATGCTCGTTGAATGAGCCCTTCCGTTTCACTATCTATACTTGCAGTTGCTTCATCTAATATAAGAATTGCTGGGTCAAAAGCTAGCGCTCTTGCGAAGGAAATAAGTTGTCGCTGTCCTGCTGACAACGTGCTGCCTCGTTCAACTACTTCTTCCTTATAACCTTTCGGCAATGCCTCAACGAAGCTCGATGCGCCAACTTCCTGCAAAGCTTTTTTCACTCGTTCTTCAGTAATCTCTTTATTGTAAAGACTTACATTAAACGAAATATCCCCTGCGAACAAATAAGGATCTTGCAATACGATACCCATATGTTGACGGAGCTCTTGCTTAGACATCGTCTTAATATCTCTTCCATCAATGGTAATTGAACCATTGTTTGGCTCGTAAAATCCTAACAACAGATTCATAATCGAGCTTTTACCTGAGCCTGTATGACCAACAAGCGCGATTGTCTCTCCTTTACGTACTTCGAAGGAAATGTTTTTGAGTACATTGTCACCTTCTTTGTAGGCGAAAGTGATGTCTTGGAAACGAATATCTCCTTGTGGACGTTTCAAAGTTGAAACTTCTTCAACTTCTGCACCTTCGATATCCATAATCGCAAACACTTTTTCCGCAGATACAAATGCGCGTTGTGCATTCGTCAATTGATCAAAGATACCTATAATTGGGTGGAAAATCCGTCCCAAATAATCAATAAACGCATAAAACACACCAAACATAATTCCGCCTGCTAGAGCATCTCCACCGAAATACCAAATGACGAAAGCTGTCACTAGACTGCCAATCGTGCCGACAATATTACGCGAGGATAATGAAAATACGCGGAATTGCTTAATTTGATTTATGTAACGATCCTCATTAAGCACTTCAAATTCTTCCATCGTTTTCTTTTCTCGACGGAAAGCTTGAATAATCGGCATGACCGAAATGGATTCATTAATCATCGCATTCATGTCGCTAAGTCTAGCCCGCATAACGGAAATGTACTTTTTGGAATACTTCAAATGAATGACCATAATAACAGCGAAAATTGGCGGCAGCAACAAACATAACATCGCCAGTTTTGCATCTAAAATAAACAATGCCGTAAAGATCCCGACTAGCTGTACGAAGCTGACGACAAAAGTCGCCATAAAACTCATAAACAAATCTCTGATGGCTTCCGTATCATTTGCAATTCGCGAAACAATTTGACCTATTGGCGTATTATCGAAGTATCTCAAAGGAATTCGACCGATATGCCTCATAAGATCCATGCGCATATTTTTAATGATTTGTAACGCTGTGCTCTGCAAGATATACGCTTGAAGAAAATGGAATAGCCCAGAAATAAGCAATAATCCAACATATAAGGCAAGCAGCCAAAAAACAGAAGTCATATTACCTTTTAATCCAGTAAGATGATTATCAATAATCGTCTTTACGATGAAAGGACCGGCGAGTTCTGCGCCAACTGCGCTGCACAGAATAAGAAGCGCTAAAGCGATTCGATATTTGTATACCATCGCGTATCCGATCAAACGCCTTGCTGTAGATTGTGATCTTTGCGATGACGTATGTGATGACATAGATTGCCGCCTCCTCATTCTTCCAGACTCGCTTCCATCTGCTGTCGATCCCATTGCTCCTTGTACCAACCTCCGAACAAAATAAGCTGTTCATGTGTACCTTCTTCAATAACACGTCCATCATTAAGTACAATAATCCAATCAGAATGGCTTACAGCAGAAAGACGATGTGTACTGATCAATGTTGTTTTCCCTGCGCGTTCCAATCGAATATGATGTAAAATCCGACTTTCCGTACGTGCATCAACTGCTGATAACGAATCGTCTAAAAGCAATATTTCAGAGTCGATGAGCAGTGCTCTTGCAATAGCAAGACGTTGCTTCTGACCACCAGACAAC
This sequence comes from Paenibacillus sp. GSMTC-2017, assembly GCF_016019935.1. Taxonomy (GTDB): domain Bacteria; phylum Bacillota; class Bacilli; order Paenibacillales; family Paenibacillaceae; genus Pristimantibacillus. The sequence goes on along the minus strand of NZ_JAECMT010000005.1, from coordinate 322,090 downwards.
ATAACACCATTTTCCCCAACAATCGTATCCAAACCTTCCGGCATACCCGCAATGTCTGATGTAAAAGAAGCCATTTCGATTGCCTTTGCAATTTCTTCAGGGGATGCATTCGGTTTGCCAAGCGCGATATTGTCACGAATTGATTTCGATAGTAGGAGATGCTCTTGAGGTACATACGCTACCCATCTTTTGACCACATCAAGAGAAATTTGTTCAATAGGTGTCTCAGAAAGGAATAGTTCATTCGACTGTACAGGATACTGCCTTAGCAACTGTTTGAGCAACGTACTTTTACCACTACCAGTTCTTCCTACAATACCGAGCGTTTGACCACGTTCCAAACGGAAGCTAACATCTGTTAAACTTGCCGCATTAGCAGTCGGATATGTAAATCCGAAATGTTTAAGTTCGATGCTCGTTGGAAAATCAACATTTACAGGGTGCTCTGGGTCTTTTACATCGGACTGTTCAGCAAACGCTTCTGCCAATCGATCTGCCGAAGCAGTTCCCCGCTGAAGAACGTTAATAAACTCACCAAATGCGATCATTGGCCAAATAAGCATACCTAAATAGATATTAAATGTGATCAACTGCCCGATCATAATTTCTTTCTGAAAAACAAGATAGGAACCATACCCAAGACTTATGGCATAACTGATCCCTACGATAATAGAAATAAGTGGATGGAACATTGCATTTAACAGTGATACTTTTTTGTTTTTGTCCATTACATCCGCTGTTACTTTATCAAAAGCAGCTAAATCATGGTTCTCTTGAACATATGAACGAATGACACGAATTCCTGATATTGATTCCAGCGCATGGTCATTCATTTTGCCAAATGATGCTTGTGCCGCCATAAAGCGTATACGTATTTTTCCGCCTAATTTACTGATAGCAAATGCAAGCAATGGTAATGGAATCAAAGCAACAATCATAAGTTTGAAGCTAACAAAAAAAGTCATCATAACAATGACAACAGAAGCACCCACGACCGTATTTACAAGGGTCATAACGCCGTAACCAGCCGTTTGTCCAATTGCTAATACATCATTTGTAGCAAGTGCCATCAGTTGACCAGTACTGTTTCGTTGAAAAAAGGATGGCTTCATCCGTGTTAACTGAGCAAGCAAACGACCTCTGAGTACTTTCTCAATTAGGGCAGAATTACCGAACAATGTCGTTATCCAGAAGTAAACGAGTACATATAACAATAATGAAAGGCCGATCAGCAATAATACCGTATCTCTTAACTCATCGCCTGTTAACTGTCCTAATCTTATTTGATCGACTGTATCACCTATAAGCTTCGGTGGTATAGAGGACAATAAGCTTACTATCGTCATCAAGCTAATTGCAATCGTATAACTAAGCCATCTATCCTTAAAAAACCAACTCAAACGTTCAATAAATTTCACCCTGTCACCCCTTTTCACAAAGTAGATTAGATAATATTAACGCTAATGACAAAAACGTTCAATAGTAAAACAGTTGGATACTAAAGTAGTTATTTTTAAGGTGAGACGACGATTAAATGACTTCGACAACATATAGCATGGTTCGAAATTGTGATCACAATACCTCATTATAACCGAACATACATTCCTATGGTAGCAAAAAACAAAAAAAGACTCCTAGGCGAAGTATCGCCTCAGAGTCCAACGAGTCTATTGCTTATGCTTTTTCTGGAGTTTCAATAAGTTTAACGATATCATCTTCAATTCGACTAGGTTCTTCCGTTGATCCGTACCGTTTCACTATATTTCCATTACGATCCACAAGAAACTTCGTAAAATTCCATTTTATCGACTTTGAACCTAACACACCACGTGCCTCATTCGTCAATAATTTGAATAGTGGGTGAGCGTCACTGCCATTTACATTAATTTTTGAATAAAGAGGGAAAGATACGCCAAAGTTTAGTTCACATGCTTCTGCTACTTCGCTGTCACTACCCTTTTCCTGATTACCGAATTGTGCACAAGGAAACCCAAGAACAGCAAAACCTTGTTCCTTATAGTCATCATGCAGTTTTTGCAGACCTTTAAATTGTGGTGCAAAACCGCAACCCGTTGCTGTATTAACAATTAACATGACTTGATCGCGGTAAGGGGCGAGCGTTTGCTCTTCTCCACGTATCGTTTTCACTTCAATATTGTATATAGACATTCATATCCGCCTCCAGATTATCTATCATTTAATTAAATTGTATACAATTAAATTTTGATAGTCAATCCTTTTATCGCTATGTTAGCGCTTTGAGGCTTCTGCTCCAAGGACACCAATCAGTGCACCAAGTAATGCACCTACGAAAACTTCTTTTGGATGATGGCCAAGTGTTTCCTTCAGTTTTTCTTTACGGCGCTTGTGATCGATGTCAGGATGATGACCTGTGAGCTTTTCTACATCTAAATCAAGATCATTAACTTGAATAGCAATTTCCCCTGCATGTCGTCTTATATTCATCGCATCATACATAACAACAAGACCTAGCATAGAAGCGATTGCGAATTCAGGCGAACTCATGCCATATTTTCTTCCAGTAAATACAGCTAATGCTGTAACCCCACTTGAATGTGAGCTTGGCATGCCGCCTGTGCCTGCAATTTTTTTCATATCCCATTGCCCCGTGGTCAAATATTTAACAGGCAGCTTTAATAGCTGTGCTGCACCAATAGCAGTGAGCGCAGTCAGAAGTCCTCGGTTGAACATCGGTAATAACCTCCCGTAATAATGTCACTGTCATTGTTCCCTGAAGACGATAGCAACATGCGATTGGATACTGCCTACTTTCAGTCATTTACTGGACAAAAAAATCCCTCTTCCTAATTGGAAGAGGGATTTACAGATTCTTATTATTTTATAGCAGCATCAATTTCAGCGACCATTGCAGCAACTGAAACTAGACCTCCGCCAGAAAGGTACCAATATTGTGGATCAAGGTAAGCGATTTTACCGTTTTTGAACGCATTCGTATTTTTCACCAAATCATTTTCAATCGTTTCCTTTGCAGTACTTTCTGTAGCCATTGCTGCATTGCGGTCTATTACGAACAGATAATCCGGGTTTTTCTCAGCAACATATTCAAATGTTACTCCATTACCGTGTGAATCTATTTTAATAGTTGCGTCAACTGGTGTTACACCAAGCACATCATGGATAATACCGAAACGTGATCCAGGACCGTAGGCGCTGATTTTGCCTTCATTTGAAAGGATGATCAAACCTTTTTTACCTGCAGCTGTCGCTTTTTCGTTAACGGCTTTAACGGAAGCTTCAACTTCTGCAAGTGCAACTTTTGCCTCTGCTTGCTTACCGAAGATCTCTGCCAAAGTGTTTACGTTATTAGCAAAAGAAGTCATGTAGTTAGCATCATCCACACCCATAAAAATAGTTGGAGCAATTTCGCTCAAAGCGTCATAATGAGCGGATTGGCGACCAGATATAATGATAAGTTCTGGGGAGATGCCATCGATTGTTTCGAAATCTGGTTCTTTCAAACCGCCAGCATTGATGTATTTTGTATCTTTATACTTCGCAAGGTAAGCAGGGACGTTCTTTTGTGGAACAGCGGCTACTTCTACACCCAATTTGTCAAGGGTATCAAGGGTACCAAAGTCAAACACGACGACTTTGCTTGGATTAACTTTTACTTTAGTTTCGCCCAATTGATGTTTAACTACAACTTCTGTTGCTGCAGGTGTTTCAGACGCTTTCGGAGTTGCATTACCTGCTCCACTGTTTTTTGCATTATTACCGCCACAAGCTGCTAACACCATCGCAAATACGAGGATCATTGCAGCTATACTAAAAGTCTTTTTCATTTTGTACCACTCCTATATCTCTTTTTATTTGAAATAGACACCAATTCGATTACCGTTAATTAATTCAATTGGAATGTCCATATCGTAAATGTCTTTCAGCACGGCGCTATCGATGATCGTCTCTGTACGTCCTTCTTTAACGACCTTCCCGTCCTTTAGCGCCACAATATAATCGGAATAACATGATGCGAAATTAATATCGTGAATAACGATAATGACTGTCTTTCCTAGCTCCTCAACCAATCTGCGGAGCACCTTCATAATTTGCACCGAATGCTTCATATCCAAGTTGTTGAGAGGTTCATCGAGCAAAATGTACTCAGTATTCTGAGCAATGACCATCGCAATAAAGGCTCGTTGGTTCTGACCACCACTTAGCTGATCCAAAAACTTATGTTGAATGTCCGCAAGATCCATATACGCGATCGCTTCATCAACCTTTGCCCAATCTTCTTTGGTCAGCTTGCCTTGCGAATACGGGAAGCGTCCAAAACTTACAAGTTCTCTCACTGTTAGGCGGAGATTAATATGATTTGATTGTTTCAAAATCGATATTTTCTTTGCAAGTTCAGTGCTTTTCCACTCGGTAATTTCTTTGCCATCTATCAATACTTGTCCGCTGTCCCTAGTAAGCAAACGACTAATGATGGAAAGCAAAGTACTCTTTCCTGCACCGTTTGGTCCGATGAAGGTCGTTACACAGCCTTTGCGGATGTTGACCGATACATTTTCCACAACGGGCTTTCCGCCATATGCTTTAGAAATATTTTTAACCTCAATCATGACTTACTCTCCCTTAGCAGCAAATATAAGAAATAGGCTCCGCCGATAAAGTTGATGATGACGCTCACTGTCGTTTCGAAAGTAAACACTCGCTCCACAATAAGTTGCCCGCCGACCAATGCTATAACGCTGATCAGAATTGCCCCAGGTATGAGGATGCTGTGGCGATATGTGTTCATGAATTGATAGGCCAAATTTACAACTAACAAGCCTAAGAACGTAATCGGACCAACCAACGCAGTAGAAATCGCAATCAAAATAGCAACAATAACGAGCAAGCTTTTCACGACGTAATCATAAGGAATACCTAGATTAACCGCATGCTCCTTGCCTAATGACATGGCGTCTAAATATTTTGTGAAGCGTAATCCGTATAATAAAGTTAACCCAATCAGAATGGATGCGAATAGGAGCAAATCCGTATTCACGTTATTAAAGCTTGCGAACATTTTCTGTTGAAGAGCCATAAACTCATTCGGATCAATCATCACTTGCATAAAGGTCGACAGACTTCCGAACAACGTTCCCATAACGAGACCGATTAGAAGCAGGAAAAACAAGTTTTTCCCTTCTCGCTTAAATATAAGTCTATAAAGCAGACCTACAAATAGGATCATAATTCCAACCGTAATGACAAAGTTAAGTTCTTTGTTTGTATTTGTAATACTCATTGATCCGAAGATGAAAATGACGAAGGTCTGAATGAGCATATACAACGAATCTAGACCGATAATACTCGGTGTCAATATCCGGTTATTCGTCATCGTCTGAAAAATCAACGTCGCGTAGGCAATAGCTCCACCGGTTAATATAATAGCGAGTATCTTTTTGATCCGTTTCGGTAATGCATAATCCCAGTTATGCGGGAGATCCATGAATATAAATGCGGTGATGACTGCAATGGCTACGACGGCGAGCAGGGTAAGTTTAAGCTTCATATGCTCTTCTCCTCAATAGCAAGTACATAAACAAGATGCTTCCGATTACGCCAATAGTGAGTCCAATAGGAATCTCATACGGGTAAATAATGACCCTGCCCAATATGTCGCAAGCTAGAACGAAAACAGCTCCTAGCACCGCTGTATGAATCAGGCTTTTCCTTAAATTGTCTCCCATATAAAGTGTAACGATATTCGGAATGACAAGCCCTAGAAACGGAATTGTACCAATTGTTAAGATAACAACAACAGATACTAATGCGACGATAACTAAACCAATATTAACGACAACCTTATGATTTAATCCGAGATTAACTGAAAACTCCTCACCCATCCCAGCAATGGTGAACTTGTTTGCATATAAGAAAGCGACAATCAATAGTGGAATGCTTAAGTATATCAATTCATATCTACCCGACATAACCGAACCAAAGCTTCCCTGCATCCACGCAGAAATATTTTGTATCAAGTCGTTTTTGTAGGCAAAAAAGGTTGTCACAGCATTGATCACATTCCCGAACATTAGCCCAACAAGTGGGATAAAGATCGCATCCTTGAATTTTAAGCGGTCAAGAAACTTCATAAATATAAAAGTTCCCGCTAGTGCAAACACAAATGCGATAAGCATCTTTGTCATCGTACTTACGGAGGCAAACAACAACATCGATACAAGAATACCGAGCTTTGCAGCTTCATCGGTGCCTGCTGTTGTTGGCGAGACAAATTTGTTGCGACTCAGCTGCTGCATGATTAGCCCTGCAATACTCATGCTCACACCCGCGATAAGAATACTTACCAACCGTGGAATTCGGCTGATCGACATCACTTGCCACTGTTCTTCAGTCATACTGAATAGATCAAGTGGCGAAATATCTTTTACTCCTATAAAAAGCGAAACGACCGATAATACCACTAATGCTACTATCAGAATCCATAACCTCATGTCTTTACCTCAAATCACATCTGTTTTCATAACAATCAGAAAGATAATCATTCTCATTCAACAGTCAAAAAAATAGGCTTTGATAAATTACACACTGATCTTCAGTGATAATGATTATCACAAGCACACTTATTATGCCACTATCCTAAGTGATCGTCAAACCTATTAATGTTAATTCAGTTTAAAATCAACAATCACTACAATTATGTGTCGAAAAAGTGAAGGGAACCTTTGAGGCAGCTTGACGCTACCTCAAAGGTTCCTCCTTAACTAATTATAGAAACTTCGCACGAATACGAGCTGCAACGCGATCAGCTGTAAAACCGTATTCTTCAAGAACTTTATTGGCTTTCGCTGATGCACCAAACTGTGTGATACCAATGAGCAAGCCATCGCTACCTACAATTGATTCCCAGCCACTTGGGTGAGCCATCTCAATAGCTACATTTGCTTTAACTGAAGGATCAACTACAGCTTTACGATATTCCTCTGACTGCATTTCAAACAACTCTTTGCTTGGCATACTAATAACACGAACTCGTTTGCCTTCGCTCTCAAGAATAGCTTTTACTTCCATAGCTAGACTAACTTCGGAGCCTGTAGCAACCAATTGAATATCAAGTTTCGCTCCATCAGCACCTTGAGCCGTTTCTGAAAGAACATATCCACCATTAGAAACGCCTTCGCTTGCGAGCTCTTTTGTGTTAGGCAATACCGGAAGATTTTGTCTCGAAAGTGCAAGGACAAATGGACCTTCCTTAGCAGCAAGAGCATGTCCCCAAGCAGCAGCTGTCTCGTTTGCATCAGCCGGACGGAACAACGTTAAGTTAGGAATTAGACGCATCGATGGAATTTGCTCGATTGGTTGATGTGTCGGGCCATCTTCGCCTACTGCGATGCTGTCATGAGTGAATACATAAACAACTGGCAGTTTCATCAGGGAAGAAAGACGAATAGCTCCGCGCAAATAATCACTAAATACTAGGAACGTTCCTCCATAAACTTTAACACCACCATGAAGCATCATACCGTTTAGTGCTGCACCCATAGCGAATTCACGTACTCCGAACCAAAGGTTACGACCACCGTAGTTGCTGTTGCTGAATGCAGAGTACTTCGTCATTGCCGTCATGTTGGAGCTAGCAAGATCCGCTGAACCGCCAATAAGTAAAGGCATGCTTTCTGCTAGTGCATTGATGGATTGACCTGAAGCTACACGAGTGGACACGGCAGCATCTTCTTCATTAAAGGAAGGCAGACTTGCTTCCCATCCTTCAGGCAATTCGCCGCTAATTGCTTGTTCAAGCTGAGCAGCAAGTTCTGGGTAAGACTTACGGTACGCATCAAGTTGCTCGTTCCATGCTTGTTGATGTTGCTGTCCTTGCTCTTGAACCTTCTCGAAATGCGTGTACACTTCATCTGGTACGAAGAAGTCAGGCTCAAGCGGCCAGCCAAGAGCTTCCTTCGTCAGCTTCAACTCTTCTTTACCAAGTGGCGATCCGTGAGTACCACCATGGCCACCTTTACCTGCTTTATTTGGGCTACCAAAGCCGATCGTTGTTTTTACTTCAATCAATGTTGGGCGACCTGTTTCTTCTTTTGCACTAGCAATTGCAGCTGAAATTGCAGCTACATCGTTCTGATCGTCTACACGCAAGTAATGCCAGCCGCAAGCACCAAATTTAGCAGCAACATCTTCGGAGAACGACATGCCAAGCTCGCCATCAAGTGAAATATCATTTGAATCATAGAGAACAACGAGTTTACCTAGCTTCAAGTGACCTGCTAATGAGATGGACTCTAAAGCTACACCCTCCATCAAATCACCGTCTCCGCATATAACAAACGTGTGGTGGTCAATGATAGAAGCATCATCACGGTTAAATACAGATGCGAGATGCGCTTCAGCCATTGCCATACCAACTGCCATCGACAAGCCTTGACCAAGCGGTCCAGTTGTTGCTTCTACGCCAGCTGTATGTCCAAACTCTGGATGCCCAGGTGTACGGCTTCCCCATTGGCGGAATTGTTTAATATCATCCATCGTAAGATCGTAACCACTCAAATGAAGCAAGCTATATAGAAGCATGGAGCCATGTCCAGCAGACAAAACGAAGCGATCGCGGTTGAACCAACTAGGATCTTTAGGATTATGTTTCATAGCATTTGTCCATAGTGCATAACCCATTGGAGCTGCACCCATCGGCATACCTGGATGCCCCATCGCTGCTTTTTCTACTGCATCAATCGTTAACGTTCTTATCGCATTAATACTTAAATTTTCAATTGTTGTTGTCATAATCTCATCCCCCATTACTGGTTTGATCGAACTACATCCAGTATAATAGGGTCAGCATCCATATAACTAATTAATAATACGGCTATCAGCCATAGAGAGGGTCTATGATCAATTACGAACTATATCGCGTCTTTTATTGGGCTGCCAAAACTGGAAGTCTAACTCAAGCAGCTAAAGCCCTGTACATTACACAACCTAGCGTAAGCCATGCCATAAAACAATTAGAACAATCATTTTCTACAACGTTGTTTGCAAGAGGCTCGCGAGGAGTTGAGTTAACCAGCGAAGGGAAAATGCTATTTTCTTATGTAGAGCCTGCTTTCAATTATTTAAATATGGCGGAGATGAAGATGGAAGAGCTAAAAAACTTGGAAGGGGGCGAGCTGCGAATCGGGGGTAGCGACTCCTTGTTCAAACATTATTTGCTCCCTTACTTAGAAACGTTCCATCAGCAGCATCCATCCGTTCAAGTTCATTTACTTCATGGCACAACGCCAGAAATTGTCGCTTATTTGAAAGAAGGCAAGATCGATCTTGGCATTGCACGTATGCCGATTGCCGATGCACAGCTGGAAGTTCAGGAAGGCATATCGCTGCAGGATATTTTTGTCGGGGGGCCAAAGTACGATTATTTAAAGGGTAAAACACTTACCTTGGAACAATTATTGGCGCATCCTATCGTCATGTTCTCACGTACAAGCCATTCCCGTACAGCTATTACAAAGCTATTCCATGAGCAAGGTTATGCATTGGAACCGGAATTCGAACTTGGGAGTGTCGATCTGCTAATCGAATTTGCCAAAAAAGGACTCGGTATTTCCTTCGTCACAAAAGAGTTTGTTACCAAGGAGTTAGAAAATGGTGAACTATTCGAGATAAAACTTGATCGGCAATTACCGCCAACTCAAGTAGCCATAATAACGCTGAAGCAAATGCCACTATCGAAAGCAGCCCTTTCGTTTGTTGATCAGCTTGATTTGTAGCATTTAATACTCAACGAGCTAAGGGCTGACCATGATCACCGATTCTAAGTGCTCTAAGCGCTCTCACTCTAGGCGCAAATATACATTTGTTTTAAAGCTTTTGGCCAATTTTTTTCGTTTTAAGTGGATAAATGTACTTATTTTCGTAGATAGGAACGTCATAGAGCATTTTTAAGCGTAGAAATACACTTATATGTTATCGCATGCCGATGACCTAATAGCTAGCTCACACAAATTCAAAAGGGTCCGTCTCACTTCCGAGACGAACCCTTTCGTTACATTTTTATTCAACATTCATCAAAATTTCTTCGTTTTTTTCATCGAACGAAATTCGAAGACCTTTATTATCTACATACCAAAGATTATCATTTTCCATGTAGAAAGTAATTCCTTCTACCGTTTGGTTAAGCCCCGGACTTCTTGGTTCATCCTTCGTAATGCCAAGAGATAATCCGGAGTGATAACTCCCACAACCGCCGAGCCTTACGAAGATCCGCAGGTTATCGCCATCCGTTAACCCCATTTGCTCTTTGTACCAACGCGCTGCCGCTTGTTCTACCACTAAACTCATCGCTCTCAGCTCCTCACTTGATGTATGGTTATTCTATTATAACCTCTGAGACGATAAAATCTAAAGCAACTTTATTGCTGGCATTAATCTAGTGCTGGGGTGCGCCTTAATAGCGTAACTGAACACATAAGCGATAATATGATAAACACTAACGTTATGCCTATCGTCCAGCCCAATCCGCTACTATTAGATATACTTCCACTTACTGCTTCATATGCATAACCTGATAATGCTCCAGGACTCGATCCTAAAAATTTTGGTAACAACCCAGCAAGCAGAGACAATAAGATGGAGATACCTAGTGTTGTAAATGCTGCTCCTGCTGCACTTCGTAGCATTGAGCTAAACAACAATGCTATCGTCAATACGAATGAAAACCAAAGGCTGTACAATACATAACTAGTCATAAATGGTTTAACATCTACCCATTCAAACAGTTGCCACGTATAGTACCATGAAGCAGAGTAGCCCGCGAACAATGAACCCCATGACATGATGAGCATGCTCGTCCATTTGGAAGTAATATAAGCTCCAAACGTGATCGGCTTTACCAATATCATAGAAGCTGCGCCACTGTTTCGCTCACCAGACACAATACCCATAAAGGCGAGTACGAGAATAAGTGAACCTATCGTTCCAAATTGCGATAATGTTCCCGTTAACACCTGCACGCCGCTCATCTTCGGAATTTCAATAATTGTCCCAACTGGCATGTTTCCTGCCTTCTCAAGAATGACGGGCATGTAATAATTCGTAACTGGTTGCATAATACCTAAAATAATAAATACGAGCGGAACCCATATTAGTTTATAACTCCGCAACAGCTCTAACAGTTCTTTTCGTAGTAAAACTAGAAATCTCGTCGCGATAGAAGTTGGCTTCCAAACTTCTGACCCACTAGGCAAAAATCCCCTCTCATTCACATTCGATCTTGTCATTGGCCTACCACCTTCATAAATAAATCTTCAAGTGAGGAGTGACCAATCGATAGCTTATTTATTTTCAATCTTTCCTTCGTCATCTCTTCCAATAAAAATTGCCTAGCCGCATCGATATTATTCACAATGATTCGCAGTTCATCGCCATGCTTTTCTACCGTTTCGATTGGAGGGAGTTGCATGGATGCATCTTCTCTCAGCAAATTTACTCGCCTCCTAAACGCTTCTGACCACGCCAATGACTTTGGATCAGCTTCGAAGCTAAGTTCAATCATTGGTTTACGGTGTTCATGACGAATAGATGCCAATGAACCTTGAAGCGCTATACTCCCCTTACTAATGATCACAACATCATCACATAACTCTTCTGCATCATGTAATACATGAGTAGAAAACAACACACTCGTTTCCTTCTTCAATTCCTGTAACAAATGCAATACCTCACGTCTACCAATTGGATCAAGAGCAGATACAGGCTCATCCAATATAAGAAGTTTAGGCCGATGAACTAGTGCTTGTGCTAACCCCAATCGTTGTTTCATTCCACCAGAATAACCACCTATACGCCTCTTCGCGGCATTTCCTAATCCAACTCGCTCCATTAGCTCCTTTGCACGCTTCTTCGCCTCGCTGCCCCTCAAACCACATAGCTCACCTGCATAAACCATATATTCATATCCACTCATCCATGGATGAAAAGCTGGAGACTGGGGCAAATAACCAAGCAGTGTCTTCGGATCTTCTCCCTTTTTTAAATGCTGAAAAATGATACTGCCTGCTGTCGGTTTCAATAATCCCGTCAACATACGAATCGTCGTCGTTTTCCCTGCTCCATTAGGACCAAGCAAAGCAACACAACTCCCTTCTGCAATAGAGAGATTGATTCCATTAACAGCTTGCATCAATCCGAAGGATTTAGTCAGTCCTTTTACTTCAAGCAGCTCAGTCACTTTTCATTCCTCCGTCCGAATATGAAAAATGCGATTGGGCCAAATAATTGTATTAACAAAATGATAAGCACCCACATGAATTTAGGCCCTCTCGTTTGTTCAGCCTTCACACATAAGATCAAGGCAATGATCATTAAAATAAACTGTATAACGATTATGGGAGCCACGATTGCGAGCACTTTACTTATTTCAAAGCTTTCTTCCATCATTAGCACCTCTTTCAATTTAATTATTTTTCAAAGTCATCTTTTTTCTTCCGTTTAATCCACCCGCTTCTAACGACAATCCAATATACAACAAGAGGTGTTGGGACATGGATCAGCCCCCATATTCCCCAAAACCAATAGTTACTGCCTCGCTTCCGAGCATCTAGAAACAACCATGTTGATTGGGAGATAAGAATAGAAGCAAGCAACAACCAAAACCAAACTGATCGGGCTAGTTGTTCCTCCATGTTCGCCCTCCTTTCCGTTGGTACGAGGCAACGATGTACCAAAGTGCACCTACACCAACGACGGCTTGTAACGCCATGAACCATATCCAATTACTTTCAAGCATCCACATCATTCCGAACAAAAGAAATATCGCGACTAGCCAGAAAAGCGCTAGCTCCTTCCACAACCTTCTACGAATTTCTTGCTTATGTTTAGTAACTAATGATTCTATCTCATCCAATGAAGGCATCTCCGGCTCAAATGCAGCATCTAACTTTTCCAAATCGACTCTTACTTGTTTCTGAAACCATAGCTGATCTTCATCAAGAACTTTGTTCTTCTTCACTTGCAGTCAGCTCCTTTCTTAATTGCTTTATTCCCGCATGAAGTCGCGATTTAACCGTCCCGAGGGGCACATCCAACATATTTGCTATCTCTTCTTGTGAGTAACCGTAATAATATTTGAGTAATACCGCCATACGCTGCCGCTCTTCTAGTTCACCAAGTGCTTGAAGCGCATCAGGCCAATCGTTCATTCGAATTAATGCTTCAAAACGTAATGAACGAAGCTCACCTTCCTCTTGCAGCCATCTATTCTCCCGCTCACTTCGTCTTGCACGATCTATCACTAACCTCGAAGCAATAGATATAAGCCAAGTAGTAAATTTCGACTCTGCTTGAAATGTGCTAATTTTCTCGATTGCCTTAAGCATCGTCTCCTGTGTTATATCTTCTGCTTTGACCTTGTTCATCGTTAGCTTAAGTGAGTATTGATATAGGAAGGAATAATGTTTCCGCAATAATTCCGACAACGAATGGGTATCGCCTTTTATCGCTCTTTTCACAAGCATTGTCTCATCTTGCACTGCGCACTTACTCCTTTCACTTAGCTTGCTTCTATGACTTCTTAGTAATAAGACGATTATGTATTTCTTTTCGTTCATTCGTTCCGCCAATTATTTTAAATTATTATTTTACATATCTTTTAGTTATTTACAAATACATTAAAAAAAGCAATGGCTCACATGTTTTTCAACACTTAGCCATTGCTTCTCATAGCATCATATATTCATAGTCTAATTAGCGCTGCGACGGCTAAACCATCTCCAAATCGGTTCTACATCCTTTTCATTCATATACGATAAGTTGTAGGAGAGTGCACTACCTAACACATGAACCGATAGTGAAATAATACCTCTTTTCCGTTGTGCTATGGAGCGCTTCACCTTCATCGTTACGATTCGAGGTTTTCTTACATAATACGTTGTACGATTAATAAATCGTTTCCGCAACGTTAGCTGATCGCCCTTAAGCAGCAATCCCGCTGTCCGATGACAGCTAATTCTCCACAAAACAATAAGAGGCAACAACAATAACGACCATGCTCCAACAGTCCCAAAATAAATGATACAACCGGTACATAGCAACATGGCAACTAATAACGGAATTCGAATATAGAAGGCTAATGCCTTCCTTGGTGACAACACCAAATCTGTTTTGTTATGCTGCACCATCTGAGGTACAAATTGATCTAGAACACTTTGGATTTCTGATACTTTTACAAAAGGATGTAGCATGAGTTGCTCTTGTTTATCTGAAGATACAACTTGCAATTTAACTTCTGCATATCCAAAAGGCTGTCTCAGTAAGCTCTCAGAAGTGATTACAGCTTGCACATTTTTGGGATCAAAAAGTACTGTCTTTTTCTCAAGTAAACCGTAAGATACTGAAATTTGTTTGCCGTCCCTACGAATCGCATATCCGCTATACTTCAATATGTAGAGAACAACCGATAATAACCATGCCAGCAATATTACACTAATCGCAACTATAGTAATGAGCAATGAACTAGACATCATGCTCGTTGAATCTTCTACAACATCCTCAAAAAAGTGATCTGGTAAAAACAGCTTAAGGAAATCATCCGCGAAGGAGTACAATCCCCCAATAAAAGCGATAGCCAAACCAAAGTTAAGCGATGTCGCAGCTGCCTGAAATAATTTCCCTGCATCTAGCGTTAGTAGCGGTTCAGACTCTTTCTTTAACTGAGTTGCGTTAGACTCTTTCTGCGAAGATGATCCTTCTACGTTGTGAACATGATTTAAAGTCATCGATTGCTGCTCATCAACAGCATTCAACACGACTGAACCTACTGTATCCTGTTCAGAACCCGCACTTTTTTCTATACCTTGCGCAAAATTGCGAAGTTGTTCTCTTATTTGGTTAGCATCTTTCATCGACAATGTATGTAGAATACCATCTGCCTTCTTATTGCCGCCAGGTGTTTCGATCTTTAACTGCGCTACACCAAGAATACGTTGAATAAAAGGTTGCTCTACATTAACGGAATGTATCCGATTATAATAAATCGTTTTCTCTTCTCGGAACAACACACCTTGTCTAATGATCAATCGATCTGCTTCCATCCAGAAGCCAAACCTTTTCCACTGAAGAAAACATAATAAAACGATAAATAGAAATGCTACTCCAATACCAGCAAACCAATACCATTCAACTTCAGACCATTCTATCCCTTTAAAAAGCATAATTAATATGATTGGCAAAAAACCGCGAATGACTGAAAGCACTCCGAACAAAATAAACGATGGATGCAGCGTTCTACGTTCATTCATCTTGCTCATCCACCCTTGCCAATTGGCCGAGACGGCGTTTCAATGCTTCAGCCTCATCCTTTTTTAAACCTTCAATGACATGTGTTGTTGCTGCAGTAACTACTGATACGCTGGCCAAATCGAACTTACGCATAAGCGGCCCGCTTCCAAGCTCTACGTGTTGCACCCGAACCATAGGTACGAGCACATTGCTAGTGAAAATAATGCCAGACTCAATTTCTAATTCCTCTTCAAAAAGCTCATACTTAAATCTAGCGTATTTCACACGCGGAAAAACCCAAGTAAATCCTATGAGTGAAATGATGAGCAGTCCAGTGCTAATCCACACAGGTATGAGCGTCCAATCTTGCCATAACGCCACACCAACGTAAGCAATTATCAACAATAAAAAGATTCCATTGACGATTAGTTCCGTAATGCGGTACACCTTCAAATAATCTTGATGTAGTCGTTTTGTAAGTTCTCTGTTCATCTACTTCTCTCCTCCTAATCTATCCCTCCTATTACACCAATTTTCCAATAATCCGTCAACCCATTACGAGCTCTGAAGCCCCCTTTATATGCCATTCTATTGGCCCCATTATTGAAAATGCTCTCGGATATACGATCTTTGCAATTAATATAACACCCGGTCGTTGTAGGGTAACTTCAAAATCATAGGTATCATTTCGATAGTAAAAAGGAAAACTGCGATCTGAGTTAATGATCTCAAAAACAACTACTTCTACTGGATGTTCGAGAAATGAATGTTCTAATGGTTTCCCGCTTTCATCCAGCAATAAATTTGCTTGCAAATAACGTGATGCTTCATCGCTTGCTAAAGTCGAATCAATTCTCATTATACCTTCAGCTAACGATACTTTATCTATCTGTTGTGCTGCAGCATGCGCAGCTCTATTAATGGCTCGTTTTCCTTGGAAAAGTGTCTTCATTGCCATTTCTTCTTCCACTTGCAGCAAATGAACCGTTAGCCATACGACCATCATCGCAATGACAAACACGAGCTTGTACAATGCTCAAGATCCCCCTTTCTTCAAGGGACGTATTCGCTCATCTTCATCCCATAAGCACGCATTCTCGCATCCTCGGAGACAGGTGTAATCCCAATCAAGGAGTCGATGACAAATAAATTTTCATACGGGTAGCTGATCGTAAGTGATATGCCCGCCCCTCTTGGTACCGGGACGCTTGCGACTGTAGGATCAACACCGCTAGTAGTGCTATATTCATAACGTATGGAACTCGCATTTAATCCAAACTGAACAAGGCGCTCACTAGATTGCTGCTCCATATCTTTACTTATATATCCGTATGCTCCGCTTGCTCCAACCTCTAACAAATAGTCAACTTCTTGTTGTAAAACAGCTTGCCTTACGATGACAACATGTTTGTAAATTGGTGAAAACATAAGCCAGCAAAGCATTGCAGAGAACAAAACAAACACTAATATTTGTTTCATGGACTCATTCCTTCAATATATTCGCCCATTGTCCCGCCAACTTTGTTGATTTGGTTCTTCATTCCGTCATCCCCCTCAGCGACAGACGTATATATGAGAATAACAGCAATAATTAACAACATAGATGTAAGAATTGCACGCATTCTATTGCACCTCCAAACAGCTTACATCATATAATCTCGTACCTTTCCGCTCTTCCACTCCTATATCTATCTCTTCATTAATTACGGCACCAACTGACTAATTCTAGTGTTTGCAGCATCTCCCTGTGATTGGATTTGACTACTAGTTCCCGTTGTATCTTGAGCGATAATGGAGTTAAACAATACGATAACTACTACTAGCAACATCACTGTCATCAAAATGTTTCGCATGCCGTCACCTCCCTTCATTCACAAATTGCAACATTACGTTAACCCAAAGATTGAAATAACTTCTGACCTTCCATCACCCATGGATAAATAAATACTTGAAATGTATATAAGATGGGAATACCCGCGATAGCGAAAAGAACATAGGAGGTTGACTCCTTACGACTTTCTTTGGCTAGCTCTATCTTCTCCTTATAATCCGCAATTCTTACTCTAAGTAACTCGTAATAATGACCACTCTCATGTTGCCTTAGTGCATCTATCGTCTCAACAAAGCTCATCCCATCATCAGTACCGATTCTCAGCTTGAACCCTTTTAGTGCTTGTGAAGGATCGTGATACCATTCTGCTAACAACCATTCTAAATCGCTTCGCATCACTTTCGTAAATGGAATGCAGCGCATTAGCTTTGAGTGAATATGCAGTGTAGAATCAGATAAATAAAGAAGTTGGTTGCTTATTGTATAAATCTCTTTCGTCATTTGTAACGATCGCATCTTGAGAAGTGATCTTAGCCACATACGATCCAGCTTCAGAGCGGCGATAACAACTATCGGAACCCCCACCGATAGCTGCGCGATGATAGATGTGTACGAACCTTTATAAAGCAGAACTATAAGAAGTAATACAGTCGTTAAAACAAAAATGACCGCTCTACGAAGTAGCATGTACCACATAGGATCTGCCATTACTCCACAACCTGTTAACAATAGCTCACGCTCTTGATAAGAAGACAGCCCCTTCTTTATTCCGAATAATTTAAGCCACTTTACTGGTGGAGATGATGTGCGCCAATCCAGAAGCGCGAGTTTTTTCCATCGTGTCTGACGTTTTGGCATTAACTTAAGCAATGCAAAAATTGCCGCTCCTGCAAATACGAATTGTAATGCAATCGAACCAATTCGGATGGATGCTGAAATCCACTCATACATCGCAGTGAACCTCCTACATTTTTTTTCGTGATAACCAAAGTCCCATTAGAAATGAAAGAAAAATCAAAATTAGCGCATTTAGGAGCATGTCTCTTCCTTGTGGGTCCAGCAAATAATAAAAATAAGCATTTGCTTTGTTGTACTTCAAGTTGATTCCGATAAACAATCCAAGAAATAACAGCGGAGTAAAGTTAGCTATTCTTATTTCTAACAGTCGATGGCGTTCCTGCTCATTAGCCCGCCTTGCTTTCCTCATGTCTCCAAGCAACTCACGCAAACTCTCCGAGATTGATACACCTTCTACCAGTGAGACGCGAATAATGTTGACGAAATAATCTGCCCACACATGCCCGAGCGAAGCGGCCATTATTCGAAGACTTGCATCATCATCGCCCCTTACGGAAAGATTGCGATATAATTGTTCAAACACGGCCTGCATAGGGCCTAATAACCTCTTTTCCTCTACAGTCCTTTGAAGGGCAACTCGAACTTGCCTTTCTCCTGTTACGAGATAACATTGATAAAACAACTCTACAGCAGGAAGAAAATCGATCTGTGCTCCCATTCTCCGATGAATAAGAAGCCCCCGTAGCCATACATATGGTGCAAGTCCTACAACAAGTCCGAATAACACCATACCTTTCGGCGTTTGAAAAAACATACCTCCAAGTACAACTCCTGCGAGCAATAATAGTGCTGAAATGCCCAAAAACATATCCGCCTTTACCTTTATCCTTAACGTTTCTAACAACTCTGATATATGATCATGAAGTATTCTAAACGGCTTAAATCGTCGTTCTAATAGTGGACTAATACGCGGGAAAGAGTGATAAGTCAACCTGTTTTTGAGGCGACGTTTGTCATCCCAATAAAACAAAATGAAATAGATACAAATATAAAGAAGAACAAAAAGTAGTATGCCAGCCGCAAGAAGAGAAATCTTATTCATTTATATCTCCCCCAGCATCTTTTAGCCTTGTTTTGGCATCGTCAGAAGGCTCCTGTGGATAGATCCAATCCTCTTCCTCCAAATCATAACGTGCCCAATCTCTTACGTAAGTCTCCCCATTTCTCCATCCGATTTCACCTATTCGAACTATAATTCTTCTTCCATTCAACACGCGCATTTCAATTCCGATTTCGGTTACATTTTCCGCAATTCTTTTGGCTAGCCTTTCGGGGTTCATTCCTCTTCCGTCCAGCATGCACATATCGGTAATCGCTTCTGGAACATCTTCGAGATGGTTCGCATGAACAGTTGTCATACTACCAGAATGCCCCCTTGTACATGCACGAACATATATGTTTGCATCATCGTCTCTAATCTCAGCATGTATGATTCGTTGTGGTGATTGTCTGAGTGCTAGCTTGAATGCTTGACTAGACTGATGCATAGAATCATCCTCCGAAGATTCATATTCAATGATGTTTTTATTCGGGAAATCTCGACCAAGCATCATTTCGAATCGCCCTTCAATCGTAACGATCCGCTCCTCATCAGGTATTTCTGCAATAAGCGCTTTCATCAAATTCGTCTTGCCAGAGTTAGTTGGACCGATAATAACAATATTGAATCTTGCACGTAAAATCGTTCTTAACATATGCAGTACGCGTTGGTTTAACGTATAATAAGGCTGCTCACATAATCTCCCGAGACTCATACCGCTTACTGTATAGAAGCGAATCGTAAGTGTCGGGCTAGCAGTAAAGCCAAATCCTGTCATCGTTACGCGTGAACCGTCTCTTAACATTACCTCAGCCCATCTTTTACGAGGATTTATGCGATCATTGTTGTATAACACCAAGTTTTGCTGAATGCGTTCCACTTCTTTCAAGCTGTCAAATCGATAATTTGAGAGGGTTGGGCTACCACCTCGAACCTCATATATTCGTGTACCAACAACTTGAATTTCCTCTAAGCCTGCCTTGTTCGATAAAACAAGCTCAAGAACATTAAGCCCTACCACTTCAGCGAACAAAGCCTCAGAAAGACTTGTATATGGATGTTTCGATGTATTCACATTATGAATTCTCAGTCTAATCAATCGATCTTCGATTAGGGCAAGTATTTGCTCTCTTTCCTCAGTAAAGCCAAGTACAGCACGATTTAGCTTCTCACTATATTGTCTTCGTTCATCCTCTGTTAATCCTCTTGGAGCACTTAAATAGGTTCTGATTTCATCTGCTAATCTGTCGAACTGATCAGAATCTGCTACAACTAATTCCTCTGTAGTGATAGCATTGTTTGTTACTACTGTCTCACTCCGCATTTTTGCTGCGAAATCAGCAGGAGAAAATTTATTCTGCCCTAACGTCAAGAGGAGCTCACTCCATTCCGATGCGTAAGGAGCTTCCTATACCATGGTTGACGGACAATTGGAGAAAAGCTCCCCTGTAACTGATGGCGTTCCATTAATATTTTTGCCGGTTCCTTCATTGCTGCTTTGCCCGTAGGATCATCTTTTAACCATTCGTTATAAGCACCTTTATCTAATCCCGCGAATAATGTGTCGGTCATGCGAAACTCTCCGAGCGGAGAAGTTCCAAGCTCCTTACTAATCTCTTTCATACTATAACCTCCTGTTCCCCATGGATATTGAACGACAATACATTCATATTGATTTACATGAACTTCAAAAAGTGGAGAGACCCTTCCTATCCAGCGTCGTCCATCCTCTTGGAAATGGGATAAGGCCGGCGTTGTAACAAGGACTCGTGAATCGGCTCTTCGCACAGCACATATTGTTGCGGCATTGTCCCAGTAAGCACCAAGGTCTACAAAAACAGCGGAGAATGTCTTCTCTGCTACCGTTAACAAATGCTCAATTTCTTCTGGTCTAAAAAACTCAGCTTGCTCCCGATTCAAGTTCCCGAATAAAACCCGTAAATTCGGTTGACCTTTCACCGCATGAGTTGCGCTTCTTAGCATATCTACAGTCAAAGCTGAGGATCGCAGCTCAGGATGCAACTTGTCTAACGAAGCTACCGGATCATCCATTCCAATGAAACGTTGCAGCTTCGCACTCTTCAGATGTAGACATAAATACCCGATGGGCTTGCCACTCCACTCAGCAAGGCGATAAGCGGTCGCAAACGCAGCAGTCGTCGTGCCGATATTAGGTGTAGTACCAATAAACGCTATGAGAGGTGCAAGCTTTCTGCTCACTTTCCTTCCCCCTCTTTAGCGGAGTCTGTTGTTCCATCTAAACGACTAAAGGACTCGGAGCTATACGCTACAACAAGTTTGTTTTCACCACTTTTGCATAACCCATCTATCTCTAGCCATTGCTTTTCGGTTAAATTAAGATTCACATATTCGATCATCGCGTTAGCATCACGCCTAGCAACATACATCCCATCCTTATTGCTCTCGGCAAGAGATAACAAGTGCGACTGTTCCAAGCTATCGATTTCTACGTTGCCAGAACTCTTCACCGAAGCAACAACTACGGATTGCTGGAATATCCGTCTCGATTCACCGATCTGTCCTGACACATAGATCAACACCCGATCACCTGCTCGAATGCCATTTGATACAGAGCGAATATAGTCTTTAGGAATTTGGAATGTTGCTTCTTCCCCACTAGGCTGCAGATGGTGGTCATTAAACTTCCAACTTAGAATGACCTCACCCTTTCCGAGAGGAATAGCAGCTTCCTTGCCTGCCGCAGCTCCCATGTCAGTAACCATTTCTTCCGAGTAGGAGTCGTATGAAAGTCTCGTCACTTCCAAGTCATTCCGTTCAATACGCTCACCTGCAGATATAAATCGTTTTGGCACCACCACTTCTATCGTCTCTTGCTGCTCAAGCTGCTGCCTTTGGAGAACATACAGTCCATATACAAGTGCAGCAGACAACAATGCTGCCGTTACACTCATCCACACGTTTCTTCTTCCTCTCATCACTACCCCTTCCCGAGCAACAAAAAAAGAACGCAATCAGTCGCCTTTGTTTCGGCATACTGCTTGCGTTCTTCGCATTATTGTGCTCATATAATAGTTCAAATACTAATTTGAGCCTATAATAGCAAATACTGTCGCTTTTTGTCTATCCTTATTTTGAAATTCAATAAATTATTCAAAAAAACATACCTTCATAGGCATTAAAGTCAAAAGTCAATTAAGCCTACGCTAATTAGCAAGGCATCATCTACTTTACGCATCGTTTCATCGTCCAGATGCGTTATTTTATCAGTTAAGCGTTGCTTATCGATTGTTCTAATCTGCTCAAGCAGTACGACGGAATCACGATCAAAGCCATGTACTGCAGCATCCATTTCTACATGGGTAGGCAGTTTGGCTTTCTGAATTTGAGCAGTAATAGCTGCAACAATAACGGTTGGACTGAATCGATTTCCTATGTCATTCTGAATGACAAGCACAGGACGGACTCCACCCTGCTCCGAGCCAACGACTGGGGACAAATCGGCAAAAAAAACATCTCCGCGTTTTACGATCAAGCTCTACACCCCGCTTACGAGACGACCTAATGTATGGTCCGCTTCTTCCTCCGCTTGAAACGCTTCCGAGGCCATATTCAGGTTTATTTTTGCCATTTCCATATAGCCACGCTGCATGGATTCACGGATTTGACGTTTTTTGCGCTCAACCAAATACTGCTTCATAGCTTGACGAATAAATTCGCTTCGATTGGAGTTTTCTTTGGCCACGATTCCGTCGACCTCCTCCAAGAGCTGATCAGGCAAGCTAATCATGATCCTTTTCGTATTATGCACATTGGCCACCGAACTCGCACCCCCAAAACTTTTCCAAAAGCCCATTAAACATTATAACAATATAATGACATAACTATACTTCAACATATCTATGTTGGTTGTATATCAAATATGCAATATTCAAATCCAGCATAAATCATGTAGGAGCGCTGCATACTACATTCGATATCGCTTTCATTTTCCCTGCTTTATATTCAAAAAGATGGATTGTAATTATTACCAATGAATGCTTTCCTATGTCAATTGGTTGCGTGTTTTTAGTAAGTTACCGGACTCCATATACAGTCTCGGAACTCTAGCAGCCAACATACAGATAACCTCATAGGGTATCGTACCTAGTTGCCCAGCTACTTCCTCAACAGAAATAAAAGAGTCTCCCTGCGAGCCTATAAGTACAACCTCTTCTCCAGCTTCAATAGTCATGACACCATGTTGCTGCTCAACGGATTCAAGAGAAATCATACACTGATCCATACAAATTGTACCTAAAATCGGCGTTTTTATACCACGTATCAATCCATTAGCTTTACCAGAAAGCATTCTACTAAAACCATCCGCATACCCAATTGGTAGAGTTCCGATTCTCTCTTCTTTCTCCGTCACATAACGAGTACCATAACTTATTCCCCACCCTGGAGGCGCCGACTTAACCCAAGATATCGTTGTTTTTAACGATAATACTGGCTTAAGATTAATGCGAACACGATTCACTTCTTCAGAAGGATATAAGCCGTACATTCCAATGCCAAATCGAACCATGCTTCCAGCAAAATGCGGCGTATCCATACCAGCAGCACTATTCGCTGCGTGAATGATTGGAATGGACCAGCCACGTTCATTCACAGTGTCAGTAATTTGCTTAAACCGCTCGTATTGCAACTTTGTATACGTTTTATCCAGCTCATCTGCTTTCGCATAATGCGTAAATAGTCCCTCTACCTCAAGCTGAGGCGTATTTAAAGACTTCTCTATAAAGGCTATTGCCTCTTCATGCCCAAGAACACCTAATCGTCCCATGCCAGAGTCGATTTTAATATGAACTTTAAGCTTATTTCCATCTTCAGGTATATCCAAAACTTCTGCACTTTGCCTAATGTCCTCGCGGAATAGACTTATCGTAATCTCATTCTTTCGAGCAAGCTCTAACGCTTCTGCAGGAACAAAACCAAGTACAAGAATCGGCAACTTAATGCCAGCTTTTCGTAATTGCAACGCTTCATCAAGAAAAGCAACACCCAAATAATCTACTCCGAACCGTTCAGCCGCCTCAGCAACTTCAACAGCTCCATGTCCGTATGCATTGGCCTTGACCGAAGCCATTAGCAAACATTGGTCCGGTAGCGCTTCTCTCATGGCTTGTAAATTATGTTGTAATGCATCTAATGATATTTCAGCCCAAGTATGGCGATAAAACGAATCCAAGACGTTCACCTTCTCCTTATTTCAAAACATTACAGTCCGAGCAGCAAACACTAGTTAGGTTAATGTTAAACGCTGCTGCTAGGACTGTCAATGAATTGAACTCCAGAAATGGCTAGTACGTCTCGGTTAAATTTTTGGTAAATTTGTTTATTACTTGTTATTTATCCATCTCACCTTGTACGGATTGAGCAACTTTGATCATCTCCGATTCCGGAAGATTATCACTTGTGAGACGGAATTGGTTTCCATGATATGTCCAAGTGAGCGTCTGAAGAGCATCCGTTTCACTGGAAGTCAGTTCTCCCATCGTGATGCCAAGATCAACAATGAGTCCAGGCGTTAGTGATGCTGCTTGATCCTTCGGCTCAGTCTGAATTAATGTGTAGCTGTATGTGCCATCATAACGTGTAATTTGTCCTGGGCTACCACTATATACGATATCCGTTGCATCCTTTTGAGATACACCCTCTGGGAAATATGTAGGCCCTAGTACAACAAAGTCTTCCGACTTCTCACCATCTACTCCTGTAGATGCATCGTCGTCCGGAGTAGTTGCTTCTTCCTCAGTACCGCTAGGCTGCTCCTCACCGTCAACAGCACTGTCATCACCTTCTACAGCCTTATCATCAGGCGTTACTGCCCCATCTGTTCCCGCTTCACCTTCTGGTGTCGCAATTGTTGGCTCATTTCCTTGCTCTCCACTTGTTGAAGGCGTCGCATTCATGTTTGCTTCTGTTTCGAACACGCTTCTTTCGAATTTTTGTCCGAATTTGAACGTATCGAATTTTACATCTACTAAAACAGATGCGTTTGTATCGCTAACTTCAACCTGTACAGGGCTGAGATCAGATTTGTTCAGCCAAATCTTTTGACGAGCAAGTGAGTTGTTGTTATAGTTCGCCATTACATCGAAGACGTAAGCATCATCATTTACTGCAAATGATCTAGAACCATCCACAATAATGCTCTGGATTAGTGTCTGGTACAAATAAACTTGGCCTTGATTTTGCGGCCAATCACTTTGGAAACGGAACACTTTGTTTAGCTTAGGTGTTAATACGAATACGCCCTCATCGTTACGAAGCACAATTTGAGTAATATCTTTTTCTTCATTCGTCAGCTTGATGCGATAGTATTGTGGCTGCTGATAAGATACCTCCACTTGATATTCCAGCGGCTGCTGGCCCGTGTGAAGCGTCATCGTCCCGCTTCCTTGATAGCTCTCCAAGTTGTTTGCTACTTTGTCGAGTTCCTTAACAACGGACTCGGCGTCCTTAGTACCGCAAGCGGACAACACGAAAGTGAAACACATAATTATTGCCACGGTCCAAATCAAACGACGCATGTGATCATCCCCTCTGCACACAAGTTTTTACTGGCTGATAACATGTCTATGAGGGGACTTGGACATTTATGCGGACTAGTTTGACAAGCTTTGTATGAGCTCATCAAGTTTCTTAAGAAAACCATTCAGTCTTCATGAGTATCAACATTTATACTATGCAAAATTAAGAAATCATCCTTTCTATACATAGGACTAAAGACATGGTATATTCGATTAAAAGTCAATAGAAATTAATCTCAATGAAAGGTAGTATTCTGAATACAATGCTAAGACCCTTTCACAATTCTTTTAGAATTCAATATTACAACTTAGGAGACTTTAAAATGTTGAAAAAAATTACTGTTTACATACTAGCTATCACGCTATTATTCCAAACTGAAATTACATTTGCGAGTTCAGACATTATTCAAGAGGATGTATCCATTGTATGGAATATAACGGAAGATCAATTAAAAGGTAAATTATACTATGAACGTGAAAACTCAAGTTTTGGACTAGGCGATGGAGGTGTTCCATTCGTTAACAAAGATGGTTTCACATATCTAATAACAAATGGAAATGAAAAGCGTGGTGATGTTACAACTAACAAGTTAACGATACTGAATCCAAAAGGGAAGATTTCTTGGGAAAAGCGATTTTCAAGTGGAGAGTTATTATCCAATAGAATATGGTTGGATGACCTTGGCGATTTTTACTTTATTACTCGTAGTCAAAAAGATAGGAACCTTTTCAAACTAAATAAATGGTCAGCAAGCGGCAAAGAAAAGTGGAGTGTAAAGTTACCACAAACAAAGAAAATACATTTTGATATGACACTAACTAAAAATCATGAAATCATTATAGATTCTGGAACAAATTTCATTCTATATGACACTGACGGTAAAATTATTGGTCAAAAAAATCTATCCAAACTTGATAATAATTTTCAAAGTTTCTTTACATCAGGTCAAGGATTGTTTGTATTTTCATCTATAAATCTTAACGATAATACGGCAAAACTGCATGTTTACAAAAAAGATTTAAAAAAGCAAATATCTGAATTCCCAGTTGATAGATATTTTTCATCTCCCTCTATTACCTTTTCACATCCTTCATCTGTATTCACTAATGGTGATCTATTGATACTTTCAAATGATTTTACTAATAATAAAGTTAATGCTTGCCGTGTAACAATAAGCGGTAAGAAACTATGGTGTAAAAATATCATTCCAATAAAACATCCTGGCTTTACAAGTCCTGATGATCTCAGTATGTTCCTTAGCGGTGACAAGCTATATCAAGATAACAAAGGAACACGATTTCTCGAATGGGATGTTAGAACTGGAAAAATTGTTAATGACTATTCTACTACGCGTGTAGTTAAACAAATGTCAGCTGACTATCATATTGGATCATTGAAAAGGCAGTTACTTTCTTCTCGCTCACTTTTGATACCATTAACAAGGAATGATATGTCTCTGGAAGTAGATAAGTTAATTTATGAAACATCTATGATTCACCTAGTTGTTATTGATCCAGAAACATTTCAAGTTGTGTGGAAATCGGAAGATAAAACAGGCGATCCATTAGTTAGCTTAATTGATAGAGAACTGAATGCTTCGAGATTCTCTCACATATTCGGAGCAGGTGGTGGGAAAGTATTTATTTACTACACGGATAAAACAACAGATAAACGTGGACTAGCACTTGTTCGAATTCATAATTTTGATACATTAACACATTGGGCACGTAAAGATATCAAATCTATATATGAAAAAAAAATTATTAGTGGGTTTGAGGATGGCAGTTTTCGACCAGATGATCCGATTTCAATGGAGCAGTTTATTACTATGCTAGTGCGGGCTTCAGATCATGTCATGAATAAACCTCAACAAACACAGCCGCTAGGGGATAATGAAAGATGGTCAAGCCAATATATTGCCACCGCTAAATCAAATGGATGGCTTAATGAAGTTCAGCTCCAAAATTATTCGCTTGCATTGCAAAGAAATGAATTAGCTCTTCTTTTATCCAAAGTTTTAGGAAATAGCATGCAAACGATTGATAATGAGATCCCAAATTCAGTATTTTTTGAAGATATTGATACATCAACACTTTACCAGCAAGAAATATATGAAGTTGTATCAGCCAGACTTATAAGTGGCTATGCGGACAAAACATTCCGTCCTAATCAGTATGTAACACGAGCTCAGGCAGTGACGGTCTTGAATAAGCTTCTACAATTTCAATTGTTTGATCAACATGTAAACATAAACTAGTTACTAGAATCTTGTTTTTATTCTCACTCTAAGTTCAATCAGTTGGAAGGATACTAGTATTCTTCCAACTGTTCACTCGGATACAGCTTTCATAACAATTCATCACTTAGATCCACTAAACTATTCCCTAAAGATTCCTCGCAAAGAAATTCTGATTTAGAGCGAATCCAAGATTAATCAATTATAGATTGCCAACAAAGTGGTATCCATTTTAAAAAACGCTACGAACTTCCTCTCCCCCTCTTATGGCTCGTTAACATCAAATAGATAAAAAATGGTGCTCCAAATAAAGCAATAAATCCACCTGCTGGAATATCTAATGGTGAAAATAACGTCCTCCCCATCACATCTGCAATAATAAGCAACATACCTCCGATACAGCCAGCCGCTGGAATCAATCGTATGCTAGGCGAACCGACCCATTTACGTGCCAAATGAGGAGCCATTAAACCAATAAACGCTATTCCTCCAGCAATACTTACGGCTGCTCCTGCTAACAAAACACTAGCACCAAGTAAAAGAAGACGACTTCTTTGAACGCTACTTCCTAAACCTCCTGCGATCTGCTCGCCAAACTGCAGCACATCAATATGTCTAGATGCGTATATCACAATAGGAATAAGAATTACAACCCACGGAGTGAGCGTTCCGACCGATAGCCATGAAGCACCATGCACACTGCCTGTCAGCCAGCTCATTGCCTGAGCAGTTAAATAAGTTGGTCCAGTTATAATAAAATAGATAATCAATGCTGACATCGCAGCTGATATTCCTAAACCTATCAATACAATTCGTGTTGGGGATGCCCCTCGTTTCCACGCAAGAAAATAGATTAACAATCCCGTTAAGAGAGAACCTACTATCGCTACAACAGGCATCCAATGAATACTGAATCGCCCTCCTGTCATCGTTAAGAAAGCGATGGCTGCTACATTACCTCCACCTGTAATCCCAATTAAATCTGGAGAAACAAGTGGATTTTGAATGACACCTTGCATTATTGCCCCTGCTACTCCTAGAGCAATCCCCACAAGTAGAGCAAGTACTACTCTCGGCAAACGAATATCCCAAATAATGAGGGAATATGTTTCATCTCCGAATCCCATTAGCACCTTTGCTACGTCGAAAGGCGATATGTACAACGATCCTGCCAAAATGCTGAGAAACGACAAAAGAAGCAGCAAGGTGAAAAGTATAACGACGATACTTCTCTGTTTTTTAATTAATGCAGCCACTTATTCACCCTCGCTTTCTAGCCAAATAGATAAAGAATGGAACACCTAATACCGCTGTAGCAACACCAATCGGCATATCTTCTGCTGGAAGCAATTGCTTTGCAAGCAGATCGCCATAAACTAACAGGTTAGCACCTAACACCATGCTATACAGGATAATTTTTCGATAATCAATACCAACAAGAAACCTTGAGACATGCGGAATAATGAGGCCAACTAATCCAATAGGTCCTGTAATAGAGACGGAAGCGCCTGCTAACACTACAACGATGATTGCAAGCACCATTTTAATAAGTTTCGTTCGTTGTCCCAGACCCCTCGAAACATCTTCTCCCATCGACAAAACATTGAGGGAGCGAGACGTGCAGAAAGCACCGATCATTGCAATAACGATATAAGGGAGGACTGCCATCAAATGACTCATTTCTCGACCCGAGAGTGAACCAATGAGCCAAAATAGCACCGTGTCCATATTTTCTTTTCTGACCAAATAAATAATGGATGTTAATGAGGAACAAAAAGCTGAAATTGCTGCACCTGCTAATACGATATTCACATGTATTTCGCCACGACCGAATAAACCGATACTATATACCAATATTGCTGTTATTGCTGCCCCGGCAAATCCGAACCAAACCAGAGCTTGCAAAGTTAGTCCAGAATCAATAAAGCTGATTGCTAAAGTAATAAATAAAACAGCTCCAGCATTAATTCCAAATATAGAAGGAGACGCCAATGCATTGCGTGTCAAAGCTTGCATTATTGCACCAGCTACAGCTAAGCTTGCTCCAACGCTAGCAGCAATTAACGCTCGCGGAATAGACAGTGTCATAATGGTTATATGTGCTTTAGAATCATCATAATGAAACAGTGCATCGTATAGCGTGTTAATAGAATAGGTATGATATCCGAACAACACATTGCAAATTATACCGACTATTAAGACGATGATGCCCAAAATAAAGCAAGAAATTAAACTAAACTTACTTTGAAGCATAGCTTCAAGACTCCCTCCTTATAAAACATAAACTTTCACTATCGAGCAGTTTCTGCTCGTCAGTGAAAGTTTTTTTTAATCTGCTCTATTGAATTGTCAGCTTGGAAAATCTCTCTTCGATATCTTGGATGAGCAACTTAGCGGCAATAACACCACCTGCTGTATTCCAAATTGGCTCATTTACATTAAAGATGTGTTGTTTAGCAACCACATTCAGCTTCGCAGCAAGAGGACCTTTCAACCATTCATCTGCTGTTTTACTTGCACCTGTATCTCCATCACGGTCCGATGTAAAGTAAAACAACACATCACCGTCGAGCACATCTATCTGTTCCTTAGATATATCAGCAGAAAACTCATCTTTATTTTGTGCGTCTGGTCTAGCGAAACCTAGATCAGCTAGGATAACGCCTGCAAAATTTTCTTTGTAGTATACGCGCACTTTACCTGGCTGGAAACGAGCTAATGATACTTTTGCTTTCGTTTTATCTCCAAGACGGACTTTGACGTCACTAATCGTCTTATTGTATTCCTCTAAGAAAGTTGCGCCTTCCTTCTCCTTGTTCAAAGCTTGTGCGTACAGCTCAAAATTCTCAATCATGCTATCGCCAAGATTTTCTGTAAGAACAGTGGGAGCAATGGCTTCAAGTTGCTGATAAATCTTTTCCTGACGAACTTTAGTTCCAAGTATAAGATCCGGCTTCAAGCTTGTAATAAGCTCCAAGTTAGGCTGCGTCTCGTCACCTACTACTGTTACATCTGCCATCTGATCCTTAATATGATCGTACCATGGATCACCAATCCACGACTTTACAGCTCCAACAGGTTTAATTCCAAGTGCTAATAAAGACTCAGTTCCTTGGTTCGTAAGCACAACAACACGCTTAGGCTCAGCAATAACCGTCGCTTCCCCCATCGCATGTTTAACTACACGCGGGCCTGCAGGCTCTGAACTTGCTTGTGGAGTTGGCTCTGATTTAGCATTACCTCCGCCACATGCCGTTACAACAATTGAAACAATGAGTAGCATTAATAGAGTAGATAAACTTTTTTTCTTAATCAACTTGATTATCCCCTTTCATTTTTCCTTTTATTTTCAGTGATAATAATAACTATTATCATTACCAAATCAAAAAAAATAACTTATAATAACGTATAGGTCCTATTTCCTCGAGGTGAAACACAACACTCGTTTGATGTTACTATGGACTACCGTTATTAGGCAATGCTTCTAAAGGGCGTTATAACATCAAATAGACAGAATGGAGGATGTGTCCATTTGAAACCTGCACCTCTTGATTTTTCGCTACAGACAGATGAATGGATTGAAACCGCATTACTCAAGATAATGGAAAATAAACATTATACCAAAATAACAATAATCGAAATTGCAGCTACCGCAGGAATCGTCAGGCAAACACTATATCTGCACTTTACAGATAAAGATGCTATTTTATTAACTATTTTAGATAAGTTGATGAATGAAGTTTGGGAACAATTTGATGATATACAAAGTAATAGCGAGGAAGTATTTGCAACCTTATTCCGCAACTGGAAACAACATATCCCTTCATCATTGCTATTCAATATTACTTATAAAGATCGGAAAATTAGACAACTAATTTTTAAAAGTATTACAGACTATGTAGACAAGCAGTTTTCTGGAAGTCAATCCTCTATTCATTTCTATACGAGACGCGCATTCTGCTCAACCATTCATAATTTGCTAGTGGAATGGACGCTGCAAGACTTCTATCACACACCAGAAGAAATGGGAGCATTAGTGTGCAAACTGACAGCATCGATGCGTGAATGCATGGAATAAACAAACCCTCTACCTTTACAAAATAGAATAGCGAGTTCGAAGAGTAGCGATCATTTCATCGATTTCTGATGGTTCTGGCATACGAAGGCTCATAGAAGAGGCTTTAACACCTTCCGCCGATTGACGGCTGCGAATGACCTCTTGAACCGCATTCGCAAATCGGTGCGCCGCTTGAGGCCCAAGTCCAGCAAGCTCTTCCAGACTAGCTGTACTATTCCCAACCACAATCGGGTGGTCAAGATCCTTCCGCCCGCTTGAAGCAACGTCGTAAAAGGAGCTGACAAGCTCAGCCCGACTTCTCCCCGAACCTCCAGCTACAACAAAAGCTTGAATAATCGATGCGTGAGTTTTCCGTCTCTGTGCGATACCACAAAACTTATAGCCATCTATACTTAAGTCAAAATCGCCTGGACAGTAGGCACCGACGATTTCCCCCTTCTCGACAATTCGTTCTGTGCCGATAAGCGCCGTACTGATTAATTCATACATAAGCTCAAAGTCATCGTGGAAATGATAATTAACTGTGATGTCTTTAGGAAAGATGAGCGAAATATTGACTACACCAGCATCCAATGGAACTGCCGCTCCTCCAGAATTACGTACGATAGTCGCAAAGCCAAGTGACTCCAGCCAATGCTGTGCTTGCTTGGCCTCGGGCAGCTTGCTATCCCGATGACCCATAATAAGCGCTTGCGGATGGCGCCAAATATGACAAATAGGCGGCCCGCCCTTACCCGCGTTATGACATAACAACTCGTCGAGGGCAAACGGGTAGAACGGATCAATATGATCAAGTTCATCCATCCGATTGAGCAACAGCATTTTACCCCAGTTATCGTTAATCATCTTCTTATTCCTCTCTGACTGTCTTCATGGTGATACTATAATAACATTCACTGCATCAATCCGTATAAATCATCCTCTTAGTCATGCCGCCATCAATAGTCAGGTTAGTGCCAGTGATGAAGTCATTAAGCGGGTCAGTCAAATATAAACACGCCCTTGCAATATCTTCTGGAGTACCAACACGACCAGATGGATGCTGAGCATGATCTTCCGGTCGAAGCTTGTTATAGTCTCCCGTCTCAATCCAGCCCGGACTTACCGCATTAACCGTTATTCGGTCTGGTCCTAGTGAAACAGCAAGTGCGTGCGTTAGTCCAACAATTCCAGCTTTTGAAGCCGCGTATGCCTCAGAGTTCGCCTCAGACATGAAAGCGCGGGTAGAGGAGATATTAACGATTGAACCGCCTTTACCGTTTTTCCTCATAAGTTTAGCCCCTTCGCGTGAACAAAGAAACGTTCCCTTTAAATTCGTATTAATGACGCTGTCCCACTCATCAAGCTCAAGGTCATAAGGAGATTTCCATATGCCAAAACCTGCATTGTTTATTACTATATCAAGCCGGCTATATGTCCGTTCGATCTCATGTATCATAGTTACAATTTGCTCCGGCTTACTTATATCTACAACGAGGGACAATGTCTCAAAGCCATCATCTCTAAGCAGCTTTTCTGTTCCATGTAATCCTTTATCATCTTTATCCGCAATAACAATGAGTGCGCCCTTCTTGGCATATGCTTGTGCCAGCACACGCCCTATTCCCGCTCCAGCTCCTGTAATTAGAACAACCTTGTCCATTAATAATGGCTGATTATCTATTCTCTTACTCATATCCAGACCCCCTAAACACTCTGAAAACTGACTGAAATTCACTAATATCGTTATAATAAAGCAACTACGAGTCTATTTAAAGCGGTTGTTTTAAAGGCAACTGTCATTATGTTTGCGGAACACATTGAGGGGGATCTTTTCTTTTCTTTTCTTTTCTTTTCTTTTCTTTTCTTTTCTTTTCATTTCTTTTCTTTTCATTCCAGATCCGAATCTGCGGCGTCTTAAAAATAACGATAAGTAGCTCAAATTAATAAATTTCAGACTTAAATCGTTGTCCACTTTTGATTTTAGACGCAAAAATACGCCTATTTCATCGCTCCAATTGGATATCCGATTAACTAAGCGTATTTTTGTATTTGATTCTTCTTTTTTACTAAAATGCATCTCAATTAAGTGTATTTCTACTCCTAATAAAACTTCTCATGCCCATTTACTGGCTCTCCCAATTTCAGCTACCATATCCATGGATCTAAAATTGAGCGTATTGGCTCATATCTAACAATTCGAACACCTTTTCCTGCGACAATAGGTCGTAATTTGCCTTTATCACATAACATTTTTAAATATTTCACCGCCGTTCTCCCATCTATTTGAAACTCTCTTATTAAATCCATTGGGCGAATGGACTTACCCGACCGAACTGCCGCAAGTAGCACTTCGCGCTCCAGAAGAGATAACGATTGTTCAAACGTCCCAGCACCCCAATATGGGGCAATTAGTGACTGCAATAAAGAAACAATAAACTGAGGCTTTTCTTCTAACTCATCAAATGGGACAGAAACCACACGATAACCTAACACCTGTAAAAATATCTCGCGGTTTAATTCCCTCCGATAACGAATACGATCAGTATTTTGGACATGAGGACCGTATCCTTTTATTTCAAATGCAAACTTCGATTGACCACGATGCCAAACTAGATCTATAAAATACGGTCGACCGTGCCAATCTACAACTTCATACTCTGGATGCAAATGTTCGAAATTTCCGAATATAGGCCACCAAACTTGTTCCAAAAACAACCGTTCTCCATGTCCATGCCCACGCTTAAGTCTGCTCTTCTGTTCACCTTTCCTTTTACGTAAATGCCCCTCTAACCATTTCTCATGCTCCTCAGCGAATCCCATTTAACCAACCCCTTTTTTTTGAAGTAAAAAGAAGAACGCCCCATGCTTCTTCCGTAGAAGTAGACATGGAGCGTTCTTCGCCATAAATGATTACATATATTGTAATCGACCATCATTATGCCGGCAATCTATTTTGAATTTAATAATAACAACTTATCCAGCAGTAACTGAAAGCACAATACGACTGATTAGACCAAACAGATCATCTTAGCTCAAAAACACACTTATTTCGAAGTCTTTTTCGCGTAATTATTAAACTAAGCACAAAAATACGTTTAATTGATAAAGAGCCCGCTTCATCTAAGCCAACTAAGTGTATTTATGCACTTAGATCGCTTTTTAACTTCTCGCTACCTGCCAACATACTTCGTTTAAATCCATCATTAAACACTCAGACAAAAAGATCTAATAATTTTTCTATTGTAGGTTCGGGTATGTCTACTTTACTAAAGTAAACATACCCGAACCTACAATAAAATCGTCAATCCCCTTATAACTCCACTCAGGGTCTAATGCCGCAACTGGTTTTTCCAAAGTATTTGAATGCTGCATTTTCAAAAAAATATGTAGACATTCTTTCATTGAGCTCGATACAAACTAAGTTTATTGCTGTCCACTGTGTACCTTCCGTTCATGGATTTCGCTATCAACTAAATACTCTCCGATCGTTTGTTGTTACAATGAATCTAACCATTTAACGTCAAATCGAACAACATGCTATAACAACTTCTAAATGATATAATAGAACCAGTTTCCATAAGGAGGGCATCATGTTCATAGCAATAGGCCTAATTTTTCTCGTTATATACGCACTTATCGTCTTTTATATCGGTTGGAGCGGCTGGTCATGGATGAAGTCGTCGGTATCCCGTCGTTTCAGATTAGTTTATATTATCTCGCTAGTCTTTCTAGCCAGTTCGTTCATCCTTGCTAGAGTGTTCGAAGGTTCTTTTATACTGAATTGGATAGGTTCTTACTGGCTAGCGATCTTCAGTTTACTTGTGTTGATTTTGCCAGTTGTCCATCTCATCGTGTGGTTGACCAAGCTCACATCGTTGCCACGCCACCACGTACAGAGATGGTCTGGAATTATCACACTAACGGCTCTTGTATGCCTTATCGGCTTTGGTAGCTTTAATGCTTACAGCCCATACGTAAAATCATACGACATTCATATTGATAAAAAGGGACCCGTTACCGGTAAGCTTAAAATTGTGATGGCTTCCGACATGCATTTCGGCTACTTATCCGGCAAGGATCATGCGATTCGAATGGTCGAAGAAATTAATGCATTGAAGCCAGATATCGTCTTGTTCCCTGGCGACATCATTGATGATGATATTGTTCCTTATGTGAATCAAGGAATTGGTAAAGTATTAGCGCAAATAAAAGCGCCTTATGGCGTTTACGCCTCATTAGGCAATCATGATCGGTTCAAAGGCGAGATGAAAGATCTGATTGCACTTCTTGAAGAGAGCAATATGCAAGTTTTGTATGATGAAACTATTGATGTTGGTGGCTGGCTTACATTAATTGGCCGCAAAGATTACAGTGACAAAACACGCGCAGAGCTTGCACAATTAACAGCAAACTTAAATCAATCTAACCCAATAATGTTGTTAGACCATCAGCCTCATGGCTTTGATATTGCAGAGAAGCTTGGTATCGATCTTGTCGTGTCAGGTCATACGCATCGTGGACAGATTGCACCAGCTAATCTTATTACAAGTCGCATATTCGAAAATGATTGGGGTTATTTACGAAAGGGACAGCTTCATACGATCGTTTCCTCTGGATTTGGATTTTGGGGACCACCCATCCGTATCGGTTCTCAGGCCGAAATTGTCCTAATTAATGCGACATTCTCCAATAAATAAACTTCATATCTAAAGCAAAACCTCCAGTTCCGCAATCTCATGCGCGCACTGGAGGTTTTTGTCCTGTTAACATTTAATTGTTCATTTTATTTAATTTAACTATCGAAGCTACTAAAAATCATGCAAATGTAACTATGTGTAATCATATACCACTACTTTACTTTCTTCGAGACCAGACAACAACAGGTATAAATAAGAGCGCGAGAATTCCTCCAGCAAAAGATAGTACAGTATAACTTGAACTCGCAACGACTATACCAGCCATAGCACCACTTGATGCTCCAGCTAACGCGATCGTAACATCAACTTTCCCTTGCATTTTAGCTCGTGTAGATGGAGTGGTGGCGTCCACGATAAGTGTTGTCCCGCTAATCAATCCAAAGTTCCACCCGAGTCCAAGGAGAGCAAGAGCAACAATTAGCAGTGGTATTGAATCACCTGGTACTGTAGCAGCTATTGTACCCGCAGCGAGTAACGTAACACCTGCAGCAATTGCCATCGGAGTTCGTCCTATTCTATCCACTAGATAGCCCGTTATAAGTGAAGGCAGATACATAGCCCCGACATGAATACCAATAACCAAGCCTACATCGCTTAAACTATGCCCATGATGACTCATATGTATAGGTGTCATCGTCATAATCGCTACCATAACAATTTGAGTTAACACCATAATGGTTGCCCCAACAACGATTCCCCGTTTGCCAGCAACATCCGATGGCGTGTTCACATTTGCTTCATTAACAACATTCGATTTTTGCATAGCTGCTACCGCTTTTGCAACGATAAGAGGATCTGGACGAAGAAACACTAGCAATACCAACCCAGCAATGATAAATGCTGCTGCAGCTAGAATGAATGGCCCTGCTAACGCAGGTACACCAATTGAAGTCGCGAACCGTCCCATGTCATCAACTAAATTGGGTCCTGCAACAGCACCTAATGTCGTCGATACTAACGCAATACTTATTGCGGTAGCTCGCTTTTTGGGAGTAGCCATATCCGTTCCTGCATATCTAGCCTGTAAGTTAGTCGCCGTACCAGCGCCGTATACAAAAAGGGATACAAACAAAAGCCACACTAATCCTGTTACAGCTGCGACAACGACTCCAATTGCGCCGATACCACCAGCAATAAATCCTGATGCTAAACCAATTCGGCGACCATATCGCTCTGAATATCGCCCTATTAACAGTGCTGCAATTGCGGAACCTAGAGTGAACAAAGCAGTAGGAGCTCCTGTGAGCCCCTCCGCACCAACCATATCTTGTGCAAGCAAAGCTCCTACGGTTATACCTGCAGCAAGACCTGCTCCTCCAAATATTTGTGAAAGAACAACAATAATTAACGTTCGTTTATATAGCTGTTGCTGCTTAATTGGAGAATCCAAATAACACTGCAACCATTTAGGATGACTTTCACTTTCGTCTGTCGAATCTGTGATTCTTGGCATCTATGAGGTAGTCCTCTCTAGTTACTTTGTTAGGTTAAAAATTAGTTCGGTCTCTTTCCCTCCCAAGAACCAATAATGATTAAGCTTCAACTTGTTACCTTCTCTACCAATAACACTTAAACCTTCCCACTGGCTAAATGTAATATCACTAAAATCAGCAGTCTTATAAATAGCTAACTGCTCTTCATTTAACACATGATCCGCTAATCGCGTCGCTTCTTTAGTCTCCCTGTTAATAAGAGTCAACCATCCTGAGAAATAAGGTCTTACAACCATATACTCATCATCATAAAACTCTACTTGGAATGTGTCATCATTGTAACCAGTGAGTGCTTTCAAATCATGTTTTTCAGTTTTAACACCTTTTCCATCCACTTCATACAATGTCGCTCCATCGATTAATAGTGCATGTTTATCCGTTGATAAGTCGATGGATCGATTAGGGTGAGTACCTCCGTAACTTGTCTTCGTCTCCAATTCTACCTTACCAGCAACAAGTCCGATTTTAAAAATATTACTATTAATACTTGGTTCGCCAAAGTTATCATAAATTTTGAGTACTTCTACAGTTGGTGAAATATGCTCTACTGTGAACTCATTGTAATCCAATACTTCAACAGAAGTATCAGCGAAAAACTTAGCTGTTCCAACTCCACTAGCGACAAACAGCTCTCCACTTTTTTTATCTACCCAATAACCTTTTGACCCTTTCACAGTGAATATGTATTTATCTATTAACTGTTTTTTCTTTTGCCTTCCATACTGCCTTTGATCCAAATGCTTCTGATATGAATCGGATTGGCACATAAACAACACCATTCTTGTTCATTGGGATTGCAGTCAATGTATACGACTTCCCGTTTACAATTGCCGTTTTGGTGCCAAGTTTCAGTTCAATCGTTGTCTTAGGCCCATTTACAATTATTCGTTTCCCCTCGGAAATCCAACTCACTTTACTTTTCAATAAATTCCCCGTTTCCCTGAGTGGTAAAAAAACGGAGCCGTTTTGCAAGAGTGGCGGATTCTTAAAGTGATCTTGTTTAACATCGTTTAAAGTGATCGTTACAGGTTTTGATTGTGCTTTTATATTTTGCGGTAGTGAAGTAGTAACCACCGCGACTATTGCAATAGCTAAAGCAATACCTTTTACGCTTTTAAAACCATTCATCATTATTGCTCCTCCTTCAAATGGGGTTCGATCCACCTGTTATGACGCAACCAACTGGGAAAAGTTGCATTATGTCTCCCCGTCGTCCGTCGCAGACTCTCCCCGCCTAAAGGCCAGCACGTATTATGGTCCGAGGACCGTTACGAAAAGAACTTGTAAGCTCTACAATTAGGACATAGATGAGCAACAGGAAAGGATGATTGATTTATGAAAAAATTATTTCGTTCAACGACAGATAGCAAGTTTACAGGACTATGCGGAGGGCTTGGACAGTATCTAGGAATTGATTCAACAATTATCAGACTTCTTGTTGTTATAGCAGCATTCTTTAGCTTTGGAGGGGTTATCTTAGCCTACTTTATAGCAACGCTGTTTATCCCTAAAGATTCAAGCAACAGCTTCAGAACAGTTGATCACTACTAACATAGATTAGCGCATACCTAAGAAATAACTTATAAAAAGTAACATACATTTGAGGAGAGATGAGAAATGGGAATTTTACACCGTGTATTCAGTATGACAAAGGCAGCAGCAAATGAGGTTCTTGATAAGATAGAAAATCCAGTGATGATGCTTAATCATTACTTAAGAGATTTAGACGAAGAAATTGCAAAAGTGGAACGTTCTATCGCACAGCAACATGCACAGACTCGCTTCCTTCAAACGAAGTTAGGAGAATTGCATGGTCAAGCAAGTTATTATGATCAAAAAGCAGAACAAGCCGCTACTGCCGGACGCGAAGCCGAAACTCGTACAGCACTGGAAGCAAAACTTCTCTACCTGGAACAAGCTGAAGAAACAGCTAGACTTCACCATATTGCCGAGCAAGCAGCAATCGAACTTACAGGACGTCTAGAATCATTGAAAGAAGAAAAAGTTAGATTGCAAGGAAAACGAAATGAGCTCATTACTAGAGTTAGGCAAGCTGAAGGAACATCCTCTTCCTCTCAAACAAATTCCCCATATGGAGGAAGTACAGCAGCACAAGGCTTTGATCGTATTGAGCAAAAAGTAATGGAGTGGGAAGCTGGACGTGAGCTTGCAAAAGGTTCTTACAGTGTTTATTCCAGCGGTAATGGCTACGAGCAGCAGCAAGAGCAACGTAATGCACGTGTAGATGAGGAATTGAATCGTCTTCTACAGAAGAACTCCAGCAACTAATAAACATCTAATTTAAGGAGACCAGCTTGATTTCACTTCAAGTTGGTCTCTTCATCATTTCACGGACAATTTACAATATCTTAACAGTAGCATAGTCGTGACAGAACAATCTTCCAAGTGGTAAACTTCCTATATAAGGAACAACTTGATGATCTAGGGGGAATGCTCTATGAAGAGAAAACTTGCTTCTCTTTTCGGTAGATTAAATGAGAATAACGGGAAAAACATTGTGATTTTAGACTCGCAGTTCTCACGAGACATACCTCAGCAGTTAGGGACTCACGAGTCATTACCACATCTGAAGACGATCGTAGAAAAACTAGAAAGAGCTTTAGACGATACATATATGATGCATGTTCGTCAAAAGCTTATATTAAAATATAACTACAATGAGCAAAAATATAACTGGATGTTGCTAGAACTGAAACGGTTCTTCCTATTAAGCACAATTATGAAAGATGTTCCGATGTATAGCCAAGATGTAGATACAATTTGGCACGAAATGATCCTGCATACGAGGGAATACGAGAAGTTTTGTAGCAATTTCTGTGGTCACTTTATACATCATCAGCCAAATCTCGCAACGGATCAGACTAGAGTCGAAACTGCAATTGAACATAAAAGAGCACAGTTTGATCTAGCATATAGCCTTCTATTTACCATCCATAATGAAAACAAGCAATTGTTACAACATTTCTTCCGATATAACGTCGATGAAGGTTTGTTCTATGATATCGGAACATTTTCAGAAGATTACATTATCGAAAAATATTTTAACCCGTACACTACAGATATATTCCATTCTTTAAAGACTGAAAT
Organism: Paenibacillus sp. GSMTC-2017; assembly: GCF_016019935.1. Classification (GTDB taxonomy): domain Bacteria; phylum Bacillota; class Bacilli; order Paenibacillales; family Paenibacillaceae; genus Pristimantibacillus. The sequence continues at coordinate 280,934 of NZ_JAECMT010000005.1, read as the reverse complement.
TATTAATCATATACACAAAGCGCATACAGCATATAAAAAGAAACACAAATTAAACAACAGCGCTTTATTACCTGTCACCTCAATGCTGTTCATTCCCATTACTGAAAATCCCCCGCAAGAAGAACAAAAAGCGGCAAGTTGTTCTTCAGCAGCTATAGCTTGTAGCACTTACTCCAAGCAGGGATCAGATTCAGGCTCATCTAAAGGTAGCTCAGACAACTCTTCAAGCAGTTCATCTGATGGAGGCTCTAGCGGTTCTTCATGTGGCTCGTCGTGTGGTGGGGGATGCGGTAGCAGTTAAACATTTCGCAAAGAAGCTTGTATCATTAACGGTAATGTTTCACCTATTAACAGGAGCCCGATATCATCGTATTTCTACGACGATATCGGGCTCCCAACATTTACAACACTTTATTTACAACCTAAAGCGCCAAAATAAGCTCACTCTTTTTCTGCTTCATAAGCTAGCAACGGCCAAGACAATTGAATTGTTGTTCCATTTCCTATTGATGTTTTTACTGTAATGTTGCCTCCCATCGCTTCTACAAGACTTTTGGAAATAGCCATCCCTAGACCTGAACCTTCTATCATTGAAGAGGTATTTGTACCTCGATAATAACGATCAAACAACTTACTTGCCGACAACTCATCCATTCCTCTCCCATTATCAGAAAGAGTTATCGTCATCGAACTCTGTTCACTTGGGCCATACAAAGTTACCGTTAATATCGTTTCCGGTGGGTTGTGGATAAGAGCATTCGCCGCAATATTCATAATAACCCGCTCTAACCATGGCGTGTAAAGCTCAACCACTATCCTCTTCTCCGCTGGCCTAAATAAGATTCTACTCTTATCAAAGGAAGGATTGACCGCTACTTGATCTAACATAGCCCGCAACCATTCATTAAGTTCAATTTTGTCCCCTTCAGGTGCGTCTACTCCTGCACTTAGCCGGTAGGTCATCGCGAGATCATTAATAAGCATGTCCATATGTCCCGATTTTTCTAGCATAATCGTGGAGAACTTACGAACTTCTTCTACATTCCACTCATAACTTTCCTCAGACAGCATATGAGCATACCCTTTAATGGAAGACAGTGGAGTCTTCAGATCATGAGTAATACCAGAAATCCATTCCTCTCTTAATCTATTGTTTTGCTTACGTAACTCATCATTCTGTTGTAGCGTTTCAGATAACTTTTGGATGGAATTCATTACATCCATAAACACTCGATATCGTGAACGCCATCGACCTGATCTAGTACGGCTTCGCACAATTCCTTTCCGATCACTCGGCTCCTCATAAATAGATTTCCCCAATGAATCTAGCCAAACAAGCATATGAAGCAAAGGCCCGCCGAATCGATGAGCGTTCCACAAGGAAAGAAGAACAAATAAAGCAATGATAGCAATAAATATTGTTCCAACACCTATAAACAGCACCTTTGTCTCCTCTGACACCATCGCCCCTTCTCCATTACTTCCACTAGAAGATCGCGGCAGTGCAACAAGCCAAGTTAACTTTGTTTCACTGTTGTAAAATGAAGCAAGTTGAAAAGCTTGCTCTTGGTCAATCGTACGAATTGCAAGATCTCGTAAATTGTACTGCTCTGCAATTGAAGTTGGCTTATTATATGAGACCAGTTCCCTACCCTTTTCGTCCAATAACTGTATATAGCCACCAAGTGCTTTTGTTTTCTCCTGTATGAAAATAGGCAGTTCAAGTTTTTTATTTGAAGTGAACTTCGCTTCCTTAGACACCTGATTCAGCAATGGAGTTAATTCGTCGCGAACACCGTAAATTAGTGTAAATAACTTCCCATTCTTTTCTCTAACCCAAAAGTAAACGTCATAAGGGAAATCTATTCTTTTTGTAATGTATCCTGCAAACTCTCCCGGTATATATTGTTTTGGAACGTCACTTGGCGTATTGAAAGATTGCTCAACTCGGCCATTCTCATCTAAACTTTGGAGCCACCCTTTGTTTTGTTTCACTTGATCTAACAACTTCTGATCGAACACAATCCCATCTTTCGTTAGTTTTGAAGATTCAACTAACCTATCTAAACCGATTGAAGCAAAATCACGTGAGATGCTAATATCAGCAAATTGTTGATTAATCCAATTAGCACTGAACCATATGATCAACAAAGACGCTAATCCCGCTATAACCAATTGCAGAATAAACTTCAAGGCAAGTCTACGTTTCATATTCATAGATTAGCTGTCCCCTGAGTATTTTTCTGGATTAGCTTATAACCTAATCCTCTTACATTAACGACAAATTGCGGATTAGAAGGATCAACCTCGATTCGTTCTCGAATACGATGAATATGTACCATAACTGTATTATCATCGTTAAGTGCATCTATCCCCCAAACGGATTCATACAGCTCGCTTTTTCCGAATATACGATTCGGATTTTTACATAGAAACAAGAGCAACTGAAACACAAGAGCAGGACAAGTAACTGACTGTCCCTCTACGATCAGTTCACCTGCCTCCTCATTAACTTGAAATCGCCCAAAGTTATAGATTGTCGGCGTGCGACGTTCCACTGCCTCTACCCTCTTAACGTCAGTTCCAACCAAATATCGACGTAACTGCGATCTAATTCTAGCAACAACTTCAAGTGGATTAAACGGTTTCGTTATGTAATCATCCCCGCCTACAGCAAAACCAGTTAGCTTATCGAAATCTGATGTTCGAGCCGTTAGAAAAAGGATCGGCGCATTCGTTAGTTGCCGAAGAAATGGAGCCGCATCTATACCGCTACGTCCTGGAAGCATAACGTCCAGCACGATTATGTCTACTCTTCTATCGCTACAAGCATCTAATGCTTCCTCAGCTGTTGTTACTTTAAGGATGCTAGTAAATCCTTCTTTTCGAAGCACAGTTTCCAGCATATCCAATATCGACTGTTCATCATCTACGAGTAATATGAATGCATCGTTCAATCTATTTCCTCCTAGTAAATGGGATTATAGACTACTATTTTATCATGAAAACTCAAAACATACGGATAGACTATCTTAACGGAATCTTAATTATGATGGAAAATTAAACCTCATTATTAAGATACAGTACATATACCGTTTCGGAGCCAATAAGATTGAGCAGTTATTATTGAGCTATCAAATGATTCAGCAAAGCAAAGTACAGCTTCAAAACATAACGAGCTTTGCTCTAATTACACTTAGGGGGAACCTACAATGATCAAGATGGAAAACACAAAACGTACAATTAGAAAATTCACAGGAATAATAGCAATATGCACGATTGTTTCACTTATAGCTGCTTGCGGCAGCACTGACCAAAAAGGAGCTATTAATGTGGAAAAAACGCCAACTGCGACGGTTGAACAAACTAAAGTAGAAAACAATTTAAAACCAGATGATCTGCCTCAAGCGATGATAAATGGCGACTATGAATTGATTTATAACAGTTTCAGCCCTGACTTTAAAAGCCAAATAAGTTTAAAAGATTTAGCAGAGATGGGTGCAGGGTATACAACTGATGTTAAAAGCTTTCAGCAACACCATGAGTTCAAACTAAATGGAGCTAATGTGATAACTTGGATAGATCCTTCTGGACTAAAAGCTATATCCGCACTGTTTGGTGAAAATGATTCCATTACGGGAATGCTGATGCAGCCGCTCACTCCAGCAACTGAGACGGATAACAAGTTGAGTAAGTTGGAATACTCTCTACCATTTAAGGGAGACTGGTTCGTTTTTTGGGGCGGCAACAACGTATTAGCTAACTATCATTACGCACATGAAAGCCAGCGTTATGCCTATGATTTCGTTCAAGAAAAGGATGGATTGTCCTATGAAGGAGATCCAACCAAAAATGATAGCTACTTCGCATTTGGACAAGAAGTTCACGCACCAGCAGACGGGACTGTTGTATCAGTCGTCAACGACATCGTAGATAATGAACCTGTTGGAGTAATGAATGAAAAGGAGCCTTTTGGGAATGTGATTGTTATTGATCATGGGGGCGAATATAGTGTGTTAGCACATCTTAAAAAAGATTCTGTGTCTGTTAAACCTGGAGATGTCGTTAAACGTGGACAACTAGTCGCACAACTCGGCAACTCTGGAAATTCAAGCGAAGCTCATATGCATTTTCAAGTAAACGATGGAAAAGATCTAAACTCTTCCAAATCCATAAACGTGCAATGGAAAGGCATCAAGTCTCCAGTTCGAGGAGAAACGGTATCAAACTAAGTTTAAAAATGATAAAGAGCTATTTCTCACATCCGAGGAATAGCTCTTCCTCTTTTATCCAAAGTAAGCTACTATTAATGACAACTTAAATGTCCACGAAAATGTATATGACCTCATAGAAAAGGGATGTTGCTGCCGTTATGGGTATCGAGCTAACTTGGGAAATAATCATTATTATTGTCGTAGGAGGTTTTCTCGCAGCTTTCGTCGATGCTGTTGTCGGTGGCGGTGGCCTTATCGCTTTGCCAGCTTTACTCGCTGCTGGACTTCCACCTCATCTAGCACTCGGGACGAATAAACTCGCTGGAACGATGTCTTCGCTGACAAGTACACTAACCTTTCTAAGGTCTGGGAAGATCGATCTTAAAATGACGATGAAGTTAGTTCCACTAACAGCAATAGGTGCTGTTGCTGGCACATTGCTCCTTCAATTCGTTCCTACCGATTGGCTCCGTCCACTCGTTATCGTCTTACTTATCGTAGTAACGATTTATACACTATTTCGTCGTGATTGGGGAGATGTAGCCACCTTCCGAACACTAACTAAACGAAGCTGGATTGCTCTAGCACTTACTGCATTGCTACTCGGCAGTTATGATGGCTTTTTCGGACCAGGCACAGGGTCATTTCTTATATTCGCCTTTCTGATACTTGGCCTAGATTTTGTAAAGGCGGCAGGCAATGCAAAACTGCTCAACTTCACTAGTAATATATCCAGTCTCCTCGTATTTATTTGTCTTAGCTCTGTTTCATACGGCATCGGTCTTTTGATGGGAGCTGCTATGGTACTTGGTTCGCTCGTTGGTTCACAAGTGGCGATTCGTCAAGGTGCACGTTATGTAAGACCTCTGTTTATCGGGGTTAGTACATTATTAATTGCACGGCAAGTTTGGGTCATGTTTACGGGGTAGAAGGAGTTCTCTTTTTCCCTATATTATAGATTGTGAAAAAAGTCACAAATTAGACATTGTCATTTTCGTTGAAATATCATATGCTAAGAGCAAGAAAAGATTGTGAATGTTTTCACACTATAAATTAGATTGTGAAATAATTCACCTAGTAGGTCGTAGCATACAATTAAGCTAGCACGCCTACTACATCTAAAGGAGGAAATACGATGAAAACAAAAATTGCTGTTATTGGATGTACACATGCTGGAACTGCTGCCATTACTGGTATGGCTCGCTTATACCCAGATGCTCAAATAACTGTTTTTGAACGGAATGACAATATCTCTTTCCTGTCGTGTGGAATCGCCCTGCATGTTGGCGGCGTCGTTAAAAATGCAGATGGATTATTCTATTCTTCGCCACAGCAATTAGCTGATCTCGGTGTGACGACTCTTATGCGTCACGATGTGATGAACATTGATACAGAAGCAAAAACGTTGCAAGCTCGAAACCTAGCAACTGGAGAAGAAATTACACATAGCTATGATAAACTAGTTGTAACGACTGGTTCGTGGCCGATTGTCCCTCAGATGGACGGCATCAATCTAGAAAATGTCGTACTTTGCAAAAACTTTAATCATGCACAAACAATTATCGAAAAAGCGAAAACAGCCAACCGAATCTCTGTCATTGGTGCAGGTTACATCGGCGTCGAGCTCGTTGAAGCCTTCGAGATGTTAGGTAAAGAAGTGACATTAATCGATAATATGGATCGCATTTTATATAAATATTTGGACAAGGAACTTACAGACGTAACGGAACAAGCGCTTGTGGAACGAGGTGTTCAGCTTGCACTTGACCAAACTGTAACATCGTTTACAGGCGATGAGAACGGAAAAGTGACAACCGTAATAACAACTGCTGGAGAATATGAAACAGATCTTGTTGTCCTATGTATCGGCTTCCGTCCAAATACGGACCTGTTAAAAGGTAAAGTCGATATGCTTCCGAACGGTGCCATCCTTGTAGACGAATATATGCATACGAGTGACCCGGATATTTTCGCTGCTGGAGATAGCTGTGCCGTCCATTACAACCCAACAGGTGAACATGCTTATATCCCTCTCGCAACGAATGCAGTTCGAATGGGTACACTAGTTGCAAGAAATCTCTTAGAGCCTACGATCAAATATATGGGAACACAAGGTACTTCGGGTCTCAAAATATATGACTACAACATCGGATCGACGGGGATGACAGAGACGGCTGCTCTTGCTGCAGGAATGAATGTGAAAATAGTCACAATCTTAGATAACTATCGACCAGAATTTATGCCAACCTACGAACCAGTAACACTAAAAGTCGTATACGAAGCAGAAACAGGAAGAATCCTCGGTGCTCAAGTAATCTCGAAAATTGATTTAACCCAATCGATTAATACACTTTCGGTTTGTATTCAAAATAGAATGACGATGGATGAGCTCAGCTTTGTCGACTTCTTCTTCCAGCCTCATTACAACAAGCCTTGGAATTTACTTAACCAAGCTGGCTTGCAGGCTGTTTAATATAGAAATACATGTTAAATTATTTGATAATACGAAAATCCGCATGTGGACCTTAATGGTCCATATGCGGATTTTTGATTGGTTATTAAACATTCATTTAACAAGAGGTGCTTGTATCGCTGTTGCGAACTTAAATTGATGAACATGTCCATCATTTAATGTCGTTTGGCCTTTTACAAAATGTACGTGTTTGCCATTTCCTACTGGTATTGCTGGTCCTGTTACAATCTTTTTCAAATTATGAAAATGGTTTAAGAAATCCGTGTTCGAAAGATTAATTTCATGGACATGACTTCTACCCACTCTAATCGCTTGCCCTGTTACGCCCGCAAAACGATGGTTATGCCGATCATTGCCTTCCTCAGCGAGCTGAGTACTACCTTCAAATTCGTGGACGTGCCGCTGTGCTTTTCTAAGAGATCCGGCTCTATTCACAATCGTTGATTTTCTCCTTTTCATACTGCACTCCTCCTAGTAATTACTCTGCTAAATAACTAATTACTTGTCTTACAACATCTTATTAACGCAATCAAATGGATGTGCTAGTCAATTATCGCCGATTCTATAAATATTTCAGGTAAGGAAACCTGCCAGTCCACTAAAAAATCCGCATGTGGAGCTTATCTGCTCCACATGCGGACATGATGGTTATATATTCCTATTATATATATCCCTATAAAGTCTCGTTTTCAATAAATTGCTGCTGCACTAGCTTCGAATAAAGCTCATGTGATTGTAGTAGTTCAGAATGTGTACCTTGACCTGTAACTGAACCTTTCTCAAGTACAACTATCCTATCCGCATTCACAATTGTAGACAGGCGATGTGCAATAACTAATGTCGTCCTCGCTTTCATTAGAACGTGTAGAGCTTCCTGTACAAGCTTCTCAGATGTACTATCCAAATGAGCTGTCGCTTCATCGAGCAATAAAATATCCGGATCACGAAGTAGAGCACGTGCTATTGCAAGTCTTTGCCTTTGTCCACCCGACAACTTCACTCCGCGCTCTCCTACCTCCGTTTCTAGTCCTCCGGGCAGCGAATCTATAAATTCACTCAAATTAGCTTGCTGGAGCGCTTCTTTCAGTTTACCGTCATCCACTTGCTCCAAGCCGTAGGTCAAATTATGACGTATAGTGCCCGCCATCATTGGGCTATCTTGTGATACGTATGCGATGCGGTTTCGCCAATCTTTCAGCGCAAGCGACGATATGTCCTCGGAACCATATCGAATATTCCCGTGTGTAGGCTGATAAAATCGTTCAATAAGCGAAAATAACGTCGTTTTGCCCGTACCGCTTGGTCCAACAATTGCCGTCATCCCCCCAGGCTCAGCTTGGAATGATAATGAATGAAGAATCGGTCGTTCAGGCGTATACGAAAAACTAATATTTTCAAAAGATAATGGTTGCTTTTTAAATGAGATATTATTTGTTGATGTGGGATTGCCTTCAACTATCTCTAAATCTTCTTCTAGCGTCTCTTCCATTAACTCAATAATACGTTGCGATGCGCCCATAGCCTTTTGGAACTGTGTAAAAAACGATGCCATTTGTGTAAATGGCATAACGATCTGAAACATATAGAGGAAAATGGCTACTAGCTCCCCTGTTTCAAGCGTTCCTTGCGCAATTCTAACGCCACCATACCCAATTAATAAGACCAGAATAAGAAGCATAACTGACATCATTAATGGTGTCACGATTGACATAATTTTCGCTTCTTGCAGTCCGAAACGGAATAAGCTCTTTATACGAACCTGACCTTGGCGGTGTTCTTCTTTCTCAGCCAGTGAAGCTTTAACAAGCCTAATTTCTGAAAGCACCCGTCCTAGATCACCTTGAAAAAGTGCCGTTTCATCCTGCATAGACTTCGAAATTTTGAACATCTTGCTACCAAGTGGCCACAAAACGAGCAGCGAAACCGGTACTGCAATCAGCATGAGCAACGTCATTTTCCAATCGATATAGAGAAGAATGGTGACCCCACCGATAACGGATACTATACCGCCAAGGAATGAAATAACGTGTCCGACTATAAAATCCTTAATTACATTCGTATCATTAGTAACTCGGCTCATCGTCTCGCCTGATGTATTACGATCGAAGAAAGGTACTGGCAGACGAAGTACTCGCTCCCATACTTCTTTCCGAAGCCCACTAATAATATATTGTCCGACATAAGACATCGTATAAACCGAAAATCCAGACATTGCTGTTTGTAAAATGAATACTGACGCTAACAAAATGATCGTCATCGTCTCAAGTGCAGAAATAGAAACTTGCTCTACGATGTTTTTCGTTAACAATGGAATAAGTAAAGTTAATATCGTTTCACCAAGCCCCAGAATGATTGCGACAGCAATTAGCCACTTTGCAGGCTTATGCCTCCCAATTAAATTGATAAATGGTTTAACTTCCATTTAGATTTCCTCCTCGTTCAACTGCTTCGAGCATATCACTTGACGTAACGTGAGGTGCAAGTGTTTTTTTGTCCATAATTTACAACTATCCATTTGCGATTTATTCGTTATTTTTCGTATCTAGTATTTTTAGCTCAATATTAGTAGAATAATGGTTGCTTACGTTTTTGATCATGCTGATCCCTATCGTAAACATTGTCATGATGTTTGTATTTGCATTCGGAGTACATTAGGAAGCTACTAAACCATTTCTTTATACATAACTTATTTAATAGTATCGCTGTATAACGCATGCTAAAAAAAATAAAAAGCTACCCTCGCGAGGTAGCTTTTTATTTTGAGCTCTGCAAGGATCATTTTGACCCTTACAGCCTACAAAACAGCTCGCCAACTTACTTGAACATTCCCGTTATTCCTGTTTACTACGTGATTCCATCAGCTCTTTATGAAGCTGCTCTACCGATTTGCCCTCTGTTGAGATTCCATGCTTCTTCGCGATAGCTCGAAGATGCTCTAATCGCTTTGCCTCATGTTCCTGCTTAAACGCTTCCCACTTTTCCTTATTCGTTTCCTTCGCAACAATAAGCTCCTTCTTGAGCTGCTGAGCAGTTTTCCCCTCTGTCGGGATGCCGAAGTAGGCTGCCATCTCCTGAAGCTTCTTTAATCGATAAGCTTCAAAGCTCTCGCGTGACATTCCACCTTTATGATGTTTGTGATGTTTATCTCCCTCATGTGCTGGTTCCTTAAGAACTGACCCTTCAGTAGTTGGACCTTCAGTCACTAACTGTAACCCTAACCGTTCAGCACCTACAGGCTGCACGGACAAAGCAGAAGCGGCAGCTATAACAACAGCCACCGCTAACGTCATTACTATTTTTTTGCTCATCACGTACTGTCTCACCCTTCTATATCATCTATGTTTGGGACAATTTTCTCCAAAACATTGCCCTCTTCTGGATTATTTTACCCATACATTGGGATGATTAGACATAATTCAGCAGATTACGACTCAATCATGATTTGCTCTTTTAGCGTATTTAGCTCTTTCGTCTAATTAAGCTGGTTCAACTCACTCAGAAGCCATTCCTTCGAGAAGTGTTCACCAATAAACACTGCGACATCGTTGACTTTCCCCTGTGGCTCAATTCGTATGAAATCAGACTCTTTGTATGCATATTGGAACAAAAAACGACTAGTAGCGGATGTATCAGAGAATGTAACGACTCCCTTAGCTCGATAAATATTGTCAGGTAGTTTTCGCAACAGCCCCTCAAACGCTTCACTGCTGACCGGCCCATCAAAATAATGCGTCACGACCATTACATGTTCATGGGAATGATGATGGTGATCCGATGCTTCATTTGGATCGTTATGTACATGATGACCCAATGCCTCGCTGGAATGCGAGTGTGAATTTAGAAGAGTTTCTTCATTCACAAGGAGCTGCTTATGTGAGGCTTTCTGCAATTCTACCGATGGAATAACAAGCACACTCAGCCAGCTCCAATCCACTAACTCGCAACGCACAGTCGTAGTAATTTCCGCATGAGCGTTCATTTCTCTTAACATCTGTTGCGCTTCAACTAGCTCATCAGCGGCTAGTTTATCGCTTTTATTAAGCAAGAGCTTAGTTGCACACCGAATCTGCTCGCACATAAGTTTGTAAGTGCTTCCTTTACCTTTACGGCTTCGATCCAATAACTCAGGACCATCCACGACCGTTATAACTGAGCGAAGCTCTACAGTTTGATACATTGCAGCATCCGTCACACCATCAAGTGTTTGCATCGGATTAGCTGCGCCAGTAGATTCGATAATGATGACATCTGGATGATGTATTTCAACTAGTCTGCCGATTTCAAGCCCTAGATCCCCTTTGATGGAGCAACAGATGCAACCGCTGAGCATCTCCGCCATGGGGACCTCCTTATCTACTAGTTCACCATCCAAATTAATTTCTCCGAGCTCGTTCATAATAACGGCAGGCTTAAGTCCTTGGCTCTTAAAATGTGCCAGCATGCCCGTTAAAAGTGTTGTTTTCCCGCTTCCAAGAAAACCAGACAGCAAATGGATCGGCGTTGGCGCTGATCCATTATCTTGATTACTTTGGATTGTCATTATAATAACTCCCTTGTGCTATTGCTTTCTTATGAGCCTCTTGAATAGTCTGTGCAATCTTCTTCGGATCGCCTCCAGCTAACAGCTCCTGTAATCCGTTATTAACTGCTTCAGCGCTCTCAGATGATAACACCCCGTCGTAGACAGGTGTTAGTCTTACGCTATTAACCAAGTCGTACACCTCAGCAAAGATTGGTGACACTTTACTTTTATCTAACTCAATCTTATAGCTAACAAGCTGATTGCTCTCAAGCGTACGCTTTTGAGCATCAGGCCCTGACATTGCATAGATCAGCTTTAGAGCAGCTTCCTTTTTCTCGCCAGTAGCATCTTTGCCAAGTGCCATACCAGATCCGACAACGCCAGATAATGTATTCGGGTCACCTTTCCCTCCCGGAATAGCTGGGAGTACAGTTGCCCCCATCTCTCGCATCACTTCTTTTGACGTATTTGCTGCGAGATTCGTCAGTGCCCAGCCACCATCAATCATCATAGCGGACTTGCCCTGTGCAAACATTAACTCCATCTGATTGTTATCAATGGCGTTATAGTCTTTCTGAAACGCACCTGCTTCTGCTAGCTCTTTCATATAGGTAAGTGCCTCAATGAACTGCGGATCAGTAAAGCTTGCTCCGTCCTGCTTCGCTGCCTTAAGGAACCACTCCGTTCCAGTCACTCTGTCTGCTAACGAGCTGAAAATGCTGGATTGTGCAAGCCATGCCGCTTTATTACCGAGTGCGATTGGAGTAATACCATTATTCCTTAGCGTTTCTATTGCAAGCATTAGCTCATCCCACGTTTTAGGAACTGCGATATTATATTTATCCATAATCTTCTTATTATAATATAAGATTGACGTTGGTGATAAACCCATCGGCGCTCCATATGTATGACCTTTTTCAGTGAACGATTCTAACGAGTTGGGCAAAAAACCATCTCTCCATTCCGGATTCGCCTCTATCAGCTCATTAATGGGCTGAATTAATGAAGCCGAAGAAAACTCTTGTGTCATCGCCCCACTCCACATAACGAACACATCCGGCATTTCGTCCGCTGCCGCAACCGTCTTGAGCCTAGAACGATAGCCGTCTGGTTGAATCGCTTGTATATCTAATCGAATATGTTGATTCGCTGCTTGAAATTCGTCTATAATAGCTCGCATCGTTTGTGCGCGCAGATCATCTCCAGTAAAGTTATGCCATAATGAAATTTCAATCTTATCCATTGATTCCGTAACAGTAACGCCACTTTTTTCGGAGCCACATGACGATAATACAGTAACAAGCAGGGACATCAGAATTATAGCAGAAATTATACGCTTCATCTCATGCTTCCTCCTCACAAAGTCTCTCTCCCTTTTTAGTATACGTATATCTAATCCATATAGACAGGGTTAGAATTCGGAAACTAGGATGATTTTTATCAGCTTTTACCTCGTTCATGTTCGATATTTTTCAACCGTTCCATTCTTAATTTCGACAAATACTCCTTAAATTCTTGACCCGTCTCGCGATGAAATACTTCACCAAAGTGACTATTCGTTAATTGAACATAATCGGCAACATCTTCAAGCGTAATAGACTCACTCAAATGTTCATGAATATAAGAAATAGCTCGGTTAATATGAGGTATATTCGATTGTTCAGACGAAACTTGCTCATCCTTCAGTAACTCCAATAATCGTTCTATTAGCAACTCTCCACCGTTAATCGCAACCATTTCTAGTGTAGTAGAATCAGAATTCGGAAGGAAATCTATCTCACTTCCACTACCTTTAATAAAGTCCATAGCAGTCATATTAACCGATCGGAGATAAGTCAGAAGCGACTGCGGCGTTGTATCTTTATTAGACCTCTGCTGGCTATAAACTTCTTGAGCCCATTTTCGTAATAACGTCTCATCTCTCTGCGCCAAAATAAGGGCTAGCTCGTCCCGCTCCGTTTGAGAGCATTCGATTTTGCCACCCTTTCGTCTATAAATGGCGTCATGGGTAATAATCTTTTGATGTGGAAGTAAGCCACGAAATAAATAGGAATAGGCAGCTGTTTCGTACGCTTTTTGTAAACCTTTCTGACCATCCGCAAACTCCCCGACACCCGCATAAATTTTACATTTTAGCTTTAATTCAATTTTTGCTAACTCATATTCCAATTGAATTGGAGATGATATTCCACCGTTCAAACGCACGATAAGTACGATCGTTCGATCCCAAATAATCGCTTCACCTTCTATAAGTTCACTAATGACATTATGGACGGCGAATAATAAAAGCTTCTGAATACCGCTATCTTCTTCCCATCCCGAAGCGCCAATTTTAATGACCAAATAGCCATTCGGCTCATGAAGCATAAGCTTAGGAAGCAACACTTTCGCTTGCATCAAGGTTGAATCGTCAAGTTCCTTTCCTCTTAGAAGCCCCTCCATCGCTTCGTCTCGGAGATGATTTCTCTTCAAAGACTCACCACGCATAATGATACGTTGCCTTGCACCTGCAACAGCTTTTACAATTTCATCTGGGCGACTTGTTTTGAGCAAATAATCACTAACTCCTGCACGGATCGCCTTTTGTGCATATTTGAATTGATCATATCCCGATAATATGATGACTTCACTTTCAGGAAGCAACCGTCTCACTTCGCTCGCCAAATCGAAACCCGTCAAACCTGTCATCTGGATATCCGTCACAATAATATTTGGCTTCTCTACTTCTAAACGGGCGATCGCTTCCTCTGCTGAAGCTGCTGGCTCAAGAACCTCATACCCACTATCCGCCCATGGAATAACTGTACTTAAGCCTGTTCGTATAATGATTTCATCATCCACAAAAAACAGCTTCATTCGATGTCTTTCCCTCCTAATGTGTCAGTTGGTATCGAAAAGGATACGACAGTACCCTTATTTATTTCACTTTCAATGATCAGCCCAGATTGTAGACCATAGTGCAAATGAAGCCTGCGATTAACATTACGTAGTCCGTAGCTTCCACGCTCTAGTCGCTCCCTGTCCATCTTCTGATCATGCGGAGCTTGCAACTCTCTTTTAATTTCGTTCAGCTTTTCATCATCCATCCCTACACCTGTATCTTCTACCATAAAGTGCATCCATTCGGATTCCAGCTTCGCACTTACTTTAATCTCACCCATTGCAGGCTGTTTCTGAATACCGTGAATGAGCGCATTTTCGATCAACGGCTGTAGCAATAACTTAAGCATTCTAGTATGAGATAGTGCTGGATCAATGTCCATTTGAAGCTTAAACTTGCCTGGGAATCTGATCGATTGGATATTGGAGTAATGCATAGCATGCGCAACTTCCTGCTCAACCGAACAAAATTCTTCTCCCTTGTTCAGACTGAATCTCAAAAAATCGCTTAAACTTCCTACCATATCTGCAATTTTTTCATCCTTGTTCATTAGTGCCATCCAATGAATAGATGAAAGCGTGTTATAGAGGAAATGCGGATTTATTTGAGCTTGAAGTGCTTGCATGTCCGCTTCTTTCTTATACGATTCCTCTTGCTTTACTTGTTCTGTTAAATGCGCAATTCGGTCACTAAGCTTATTATAACTCCGTACCAGCTGCCCTACTTCATCCATCGTTTCCACTGGATACTTTTGCAACGGTTCTTCTGGATTGGAATGCTTCATAAATTGGGTCAACATAATGAGCGGATTCGTCACACGTTGAACGAAATAAAGAACAAGTATAGATACGACTAATACAGACACAACGATGACGATTGCCATTAGTTTTAATACATAACTATTTTGATTACGATATTCAGCAAAGGGCATTATACCTGTTAGAGTCCACCCCATATCAGCAACAGAATCATAAAGAATGGTCTGCTTATTATCTCCTTCTCCGTAGTTTAACCAGCCTGAACGTCCCTCAAGCTGAAACCCGGGCAACATATCTTTCATGTTTCCATCATTCTTTTCTGCATTTGAACTGGACAAAATATTGCCCTCACTGTTAGTAAGCACAACATCTCCACTACCCGGTAAGTTTGCTTGTCTCAAAATTTGCGAAATAGCTTTTTCATCCAAGCTAATGACGAGTGTTCCGAGTTGTCTAAAACTATTTAAGCTTCGAATCGGCCTAATAAGTGAGATAACTTGTTTCGGACCAGATGCGGTGTCTGTCTCATATCGCGCAGTCCAAAACTTCGTTTGTGACTGATAATGTTGAATACGTTCATCATCGTCTCCAGATAATCCTGTATCAAATATTGTTGCGTTCGAAACAGGTGGATATTTGTTCAGTGGATAAATCGTAATATCTGAAATATAGCTTTTAGAATAAACCAAATTCGAAAGAAATTCGATCATTTGTGTCTGCTTAACGGGATCTTCATCATCGCTGCTCAGAAACTTTTGAATATCTTTTTGACCAATCATAAAGAGCGACATGTTCTCAACATCATGAACGATAAATTCAAGGTTCGTACTCATTTGCCGTAAAATACTTGTCCCCGATTGCTTCGCTTTTTCTTCTGTCGTTGTAGCTGCCATATTGTAAGCAAACAATCCTAAAGCTAATAACGGAATTAATACGGAAAAAAGTAGTAAAGTCGATAGCTTGCGTTTCAAAGAGCTGCTAATCCAACGCATCGATACTCCTCATCCCTTCATCATTTCATAGTTGCACCATAACCAAGCGGACATCCTACTTTCTTAATCGAATACTATCATACTTTTTTTTAGCTTAACAAATTTTTTGTTTGATTTTTCACTCGCATAGGTGTACCATGTGGTCAAAGAAAAAGTTAATGGTATGAAAAGAGGCGTAAGATGGAGTCAATATCGCAGGAATTATTATTTTTCTCCGAGCTAGCCAAAGGTATAACCGCACAATTCGGGGAAAATTGCGAAGTCGTTATCCATGACTGGTCGAAGCCCTATGAAAGTACTATTGTCGCTATAGAACACGGTCATGTCACCGGCCGTAACGTCGGAGATCCCGGAACAAATCTCGGTTTGGAAATTATGAGGGGAACATCAGACGGTGACAATCGACATAACTACGTCACACAAACGGTTGACGGTAGAATTCTCCGTTCTACTTCTATGTATGTAAAAAATAATGAAGGCACGATCATTGGAGCAGTATGCATCAACTTTGACATTACTGATCTGATGATGGCGGAGAAAACGTTGCAATCGTTGACGGCAAGTGGTCTTCAGCCTATACGAGAATCTTTCGTCAGTAATGTGAATGAGCTTCTCGACACGTTGCTGCAAGAAACGCAAGAAATTATCGGCAGACCACCTGCACTCATGAGCAAAGAGGATAAAATTCGGTTGATTCAGCTACTGGATCAAAAGGGTGCATTCCTTATTAAAAAGTCTGGCGAAAAAATTTGTAGTTACTTGGGCATATCCAAGTTTACCTTGTACAACTACTTGGAAGAATCAAAATCTTCGGATGATATAGGAGGTTCAAAAGAATGAGTCAAAACGTAACTACGAACACAATCTTCGAAACACCTTGTGTCGTCATTAATAGTGATATAGTCGATAGCAACATCCAAAAGATCGCAGAAACAATAAACGCTACTGGTGTTAAACTTCGTCCACATGCGAAGACGCATAAAATGCCAGAAATGGCGCTTCGCCAACTGAAAGCAGGAGCAATTGGTATTACAGTTGCCAAAATCGCTGAAGCAGAAGTAATGGCCGAGGGTGGGATAAAGGACATTTTTGTCGCTTATCCGATTGTAAGTACAAGCAAGCTTGAACGCGCTGCCAAACTTGTGAAGTCGGGTATTCGCCTCATTATTGGAGTAGACAGTATAGAAGGTGCAAAACGAATCTCTACTGTAGCTAGCGAGCAGGGTGTAACACTTGAAGTTCGCTTAGAAATTGAGTCTGGTCTCAATCGTACTGGCGTAGAGGCATCATCTGCCGCCCAACTTGCGAAAGCAATTGCTTCTCTAGAAGCTGTAAGCCTTAATGGCATATTCACTTATCGTGGAGCTATGCTAAGCGGTGCACCTACGATGGATTTGCGAGCTGCTGGTCATGAAGAAGGTACTTTCATGGTTTCCGTTGCCCAGTCTCTGCGAGATGCTGGATTAACGATTAAAGATGTTAGCGTCGGCTCATCACCAACAGCCATTTATGCTGCTGAAATCGCGGGTATAACTGAAGTTCGCCCAGGCACTTATATTTATCAAGATCGCATGCAAGCTGCCTTTGACATTTGCTCCTTCGAAGAATGTGCCGGCGCTGTATGGGCAACTGTTGTAAGTCGCCCAACATCGGACCGAATTGTCATTGACGGCGGAAGCAAAACATTTGCTACTGACGTACAACCAGACAAAGCCCCGCTAAACTTGAAAGGTTTCGGGCATATTGTCGGAGATGATGACGCTGTATTCGAGCGCATGAATGAAGAACATGGCGTTATTCGTGTAAACCCTGCTAGCGACTATCAAATTGGTGACGTGATTGCTATTATTCCTAACCATATTTGCAGTACCGTTAATTTGCATAGCTTTATCTATCTTCAAAACTCCGATGGTGAGCTTACAAAAGTTGCTGTAGCCGCACGTGGGTTGCTAGAGTAGTTTCCAGATGAGAGAGGAGCTAAGTCAAACATGCTAGATTTAGTATTGAAAAATGGAAAAATCGTAGATGGTAGCGGCAATCCTTGGTATAGAGGCGATGTTGGCGTTAAAGACGGCGTAATCGTCTCTGTCGGACAAATCGATCAAGAAGCTCATCAAGTAATCGACGTAAGTCGCAAAATTATTTCGCCTGGTTTTATCGATGGACATTGTCATTCTGATCTTATGATTATCGATCATCCTCATAGTGAAATAAAGATGCAGCAAGGGGTAACGACCGAAGTTGTCGGCAACTGCGGATTAGCTCCTGCTCCATTCGTCCGCAACAAAGCGGACCTTCTGCAAACTTACGTCCAACCTGTTCTAGGCAGTACAAGCTGGGAATGGCCTTGGGAAACGGTTGGCGAGTATATGGACTTTGTTGCTCGCTCCAATCCTTCCGAGCATATCGCGACATATGTAGCGCATGGCGCACTTCGTATTGCCGTTATGGGCTTCGAGAATCGTCCAGCTACAACTGCTGAGATCGCGCGTATGAAAGAATTGCTGGAAGAGGGACTTCGTGCTGGCGCAATTGGTTTGTCAATCGGCCTACTCTATGCACCAGGAAGCTACACTTCAAGAGAAGAATTAGTTGAGCTTTGTAGCGTACTTCCGAAATACAATGGCTTGTTCTCTACCCATATTCGCGGCGAAGGAAACAACTTGCTGCCGTCCGTTGCTGAAGTTATCTGGATCGCAGAACGTGCCGGCATCTCCCTTCATATCAGTCATTTGAAAGCGGCTGGTAAAGCAAATTGGGGTAAAGTACTAGAAGCTCTAGAGCTTGTCGAAGATGCTCGTGCACGTGGCATGGACGTTACCGTTGATGTCTACCCATACAATGCAGGTTCAACGACATTAACGACTGTTCTTCCGCCTTGGGTACTGGAAGGCGGTATTGAAGCAACGCTGGAAGCGTTCCGTAATCCAACGCTAAGAGCACGGATTAAGGAAGAACTTAGTCATGAGCAACAACACTGGGACAATCTTGTTTGCTCTACTGGCTGGAACAGTATTGTGATTTCCGCTGTTCAATCAGAAGGAAACAAGTCGCTCGAAGGTAAACATATCGCTGAGGTTGCCGAGATTCGTGGTCAACATCCCGTTGATTGCATGATGGATTTGCTCCTCGAAGAAAACGGCCAAATTGCAATCGTCTATTTCCATATGTCTGATGATGATGTCAAACAAGTTATCGCATACGAGAAATCATTGATCGCATCCGACAGCTTGAACTGTGAAATCGGCAAGCCGCATCCTCGTACGTATGGCACATTCCCACGTGTATTTGCCAAATATGTACGAGAAGATAAAGTGCTTTCGCTGGAGCAAGCCGTTCGCAAGCTTACTTCATTCCCAGTACAACGCTTCAAGTTAGGCAAACGCGGCCTTATCGTTCCAGGTTATCTTGCAGATATTACTGTGTTCGATATGGATACGATTCAAGATACGGCAACTTTTGCCGATCCACGTCAATTCCCTACTGGTATTACACATGTTGTTGTAGGCGGTCAGCTTACGATGCAACATGGTGTTCATACGCATAAACGTGAAGGTTCACTCATTCGCGCACAACATTGCTGCTCGATCTAACGAGCAGTCAAACAAATAACGGAAACATAAAGGAGCTAATTACTATGTCTAAAATTGAACACCGTCTAGCTGAACTAGGAATTACATTGCCTCCAACTACTGAACCAAAATTTCTTTACAAGCCAGTTAACCAAACAGGCAACCTAATCTACACGTCTGGATTCGATTGCCGTATTGATGGCGTTCTTATGTATGAAGGTAAAGTCGGTTCAGACCTAACGATTGAACAAGGCCAAGAAGCTGCTCGTCAAGTTGTAATCAACTTGCTTGCTGCAATGAAAGCTCATCTTGGTGATTTGGATCGCGTTGTAAAGATCGTTAAAATCCTTGCTTTCGTAAACAGTGCTCCTGGATTTGGCGACCAACCTTATGTAATCAACGGTGCATCCGATCTTCTAATCGAAGTATTTGGTGAAAACGGCCGTCATGCACGTTCCGCTATCGGAACTAGCGACTTGCCATTCCATACACCAGTTGAGATTGAGCTAATTGCTGAAGTTCGTGACTAATCACATATCCTCATAACAAATAAAATCCCCAAGCGAATTTCGCTTGGGGATTTTCATGCTATTTCAGCTTGTGGACACGCCTAAGCCCTTATTTAAAGTGAAACCGCTACGATTTAGAAACAGATAGCACGAGTGATGATAACCAATAAAATGAAGAGTACTAGGATGCTTCCAACGTTGTTACCACATCCTCCAACAACTGGACCACAATGATTATGATGGTGTGCACCACCTACAGGGAAGTGAGAATTAGCTCCGCCAGAAACGTTCGCTGCATAGTTCATTTTTTCATCTCCTTTTTATTAAGGTACAGTATCCTATGTATATTTGCGTAAGTTGTTTAGGCTATTAGGAAAATTGTGTGTTTGCACATATTTGCTCTATGCCCGCACCTTTCCTGCCTGGTCACGGCTTTTTTCCGATACTTTCTAAGCACTTGTCCTTATGTATAGGCATTAGCCGAAGTTAAATACCACGGTAACAAATACCCAGTCACATTGGTCCACAGGCGCATAACTTACAGAGTACTCAACAAGAAGGAGGTGCAGGAAACAATGAGTGGTTGCGTTGGCGGAATTGGTAGAGATAACAATGTAGGAGCAATCTTGGTTCTTTTCATCCTTCTAGTAATCATCGCTTGTAGCTTTGGCTTTGGCGGTGTTGGCGGCTTCGGTGGCAAATTCTGTTAATTCAAATCTGATATGTAACCTCCATGCATTCAGACTTGAACGTGCCTTTTAGACGAAAACGAGGAAGACCCTTTAATGGGTCTTCCTTGTTTTTGTGTCTTCATTATTTTGCATAAGTCCTACCCAGTCCGATATTCTCGCTAATGTAGGCGTTATGTAGTAGAATAGTGACACTATTCCTAAAGAGGTGTCCGAATGTCCATTAGTTTTGTTTCATCGATAATAAGCAGGTTAAAAAGAGAAATTGAACAGCTGGAGCAAAGCAGCAAATCCGATCAGAAGAAAAAGGATGGCGCGCAAGCAAAACTAAAGCAATTGCAAAGGGATATTCAAAAAAGCCTGTTACCAAGTGATTTGAGCAATAAAATGACTCGCATCGAAAAGCTAAATGTTGAACTTAGCGAGATAAACAAACAACAACTTCTACAAACTAAGCAACTTGCAGATAAAAAAGCGGAGTTGCAAAAGCATATCTCTAAACAAAAATAATAGTTAACCAGCAATAGACGACTGGTCAAATCGTAATAAAAATGGCAAACTGACTAGTCGTCACTAAACTGTATAAGAAAAGAAAATCTTACATACTGGTCTATTACAAAATAGCCCTATACCTGCTTCTTCACATTCATAAGTAAATAGATCAAAAAAGGTGCCCCGATAACTGCTGTAAACACCCCCGCTGGAATGTCCCTTGGTGAAAACATTGTCCTGCCGATTAAATCTGCTGAAATAAGTAAAATGGCACCTACCAATGCCGCACATGGCAACAAAAGAGCATGTGAGCTGCCTACTAACCTACGAGCTAAATGGGGGGCCATAAGACCAATAAAGCCAATCCCACCAACAAAAGAAATCGCAGATCCCGCTAATGCAGCTGCTACTCCGATAAGCAGCATACGCTGACGTTGTAAACGCGACCCGAGTGATATCGTTAACTCATCTCCAAGTACCCCGATATTTAATTGACGAACCATAAATATAAGCACAATCGTAAGTGAAACAAACCAGGGTAAAAAAGAGTAAATATTATGCCAACTAGTTCCGTACACACTGCCTGTTAACCATACTTGCGCTTGACTTGTCAAAAAAATCGGACTGAATATAAGAAATAACGTTTTACAAGCTTCTAATAATGCGGCGACACCTAGACCAACTAAAATAAGACGAAGAGGTGAAACTCCCCGCTTCCACGATGCTACATAAATAAAAAAGGTAACTGCTACCGCACCAGCAAATGAAAACAATGGCATCCAAACAATGTTGAGCGATTCATTAAAAAATGCTAGAAACACAACTGCCATCATTGAAGCTCCACTTGTAACGCCAACTACATCAGGAGAAGCCAGTGGATTTCTAACGACACTTTGCAAAATGGTTCCAGAGAGCGCTAAGGCAGCACCAGCTAAGCCAGCAAGTAACAATCGCGGCATCCGAAACTTCCAAATAACCGTATTTTCAGCGGAATCCCCTCCCCAGCCGGATACAAATAAAACTTCAAGTGTCTTGAATGGAGCTATTACTAGTGATCCCACACTCAAACTAGCAACGGAAAGTATAAACAACAACGATAGCAATCCTATCCATGTAACCGCGGCTGTTACTTTACGGCGTCGATTCCGTTCAGTCAAAGTAGATTTAATCTGCCCAGTGTCTAACCGATTCATTTCAGGAACAGCTCCCTTCTAGCCAAGTAGATAAAGAATGGTGCTCCAACAATAGCTGTCATTACTCCTACTGGCACCTCGCGTGGGAATGCGATAAAACGGGCTCCTAAATCTGCAGACAGTAATAAAATTGCACCCAATACTAAACAATACGGGATAATCCAACGATGATCTCTACCAATTAGCCCTCTTGCGATATGCGGAATAACAAGACCGACAAAACCAACAGGTCCTGCAATCGCTACTGCTCCTCCTGCCAAAACTACGACGACTAGTAATGAAAGAAGTTTAAGTGCAACCGTATTTTGACCTAATCCAACAGCGGCATCTTCACCAATAGCAAACACATTTAAAGCTCGACCCAAAAATAAAATAACGATAAACCCTGTTATAAGAAATGGCAGGACAGAGGTAATCAAATTCAAACTTTTGCCTTCCACTGAACCAGCAAGCCAGTATAAAACATCACTTAATGTCCGTTCATCTATGACAAGGAGTGCTGATGTAAAAGAAGAAAATAATGCCGCAGTGGTTGCACCTGCGAGCGTTAACTTAAGCGGCGTCATCCCCTCTCGTCCAATAGAAGAAATAACATATACAAATATAGAAGCTATAATTGCCCCTGCAAATGCAAGCCACATATAGCTTTTCTCTGATGATATGGAGAAAAACGAAACACCAGCTACTATAAAAAATCCGCCACCTGCATTGACACCTAATATGCCAGGAGACGCCATCGGATTTCGAGTTAAAGCTTGCATAATAATGCCCGCACCAGCAAGAGCCGCACCTACGAGCAATGCTGCAACTGCACGCGGAACTCTAGCTTCGCGAATAATAATATGTTCATTTGAACCATCAAACGCCGTATATGCTTGAATGACCATTTGCCATGTTGTATTCGTATAACCAAATAGCACACTTGCTCCGAACAGAAGAAAGACTAAAATAATCGCTAGGACTAACCCTATTATTTTCCACTTCACTGTGTGCAGCATATCTGTAGTAACTCCTATTCCCGATAAAACCTGGAAAAACAGCCCTAATTACAGGGCTGCTCTCCAACTTCATCCTATTATTTTTTCAACAAATATTTTTGCAAATCATCTAACATCAAATTAGCAGCTAAAATTCCACCTGATGAGTTCCATACTCCGTCATAAACTTTATGTACATTTCCGCTTTTTACAACGTTTAAGTTTTTCCATAGTGCATCCTCTTGCCATTCTTTTTCTGCTTGAGCAGCTTCGCCTTTTTCATTGTCATAAGCGAAGTAGAAGAGAACGTCGCCTTCCATATCAGGAATACGCTCCTTGCCAACATCTTCAGAGAAAGCAGCCTTATCCTGTACAGCTGGACGTTTTAAGCCGATTTGCTTCAAAATTACACCTGAGAATGTATCATTAAAGTAGAGCCGTACAATTCCACCTGGGTTAAAGCGGACGATTGATACTTGTTTATTAATGTCATCACCCAGTTCAGTTTTAAAATCTTCTGTACGTTTCGTGAACTGATCTATTTGCGCTTGTCCATCTTCTTTTTTGTTAAGCGCTTCTGCATAAATTTTGTAGTTAATTTGCCAGTCGCCGTTTAATCTCTCCGAGAATACAGTAGGTGCAATATCGGATAATTGCTCGTAAATTTTTTCTTGTCTGAACTTGTTACCCAAAATCAGATCTGGTTTCAAAGCAGCGATTAATTCTAGATTTGGTTGATTCTCATCCCCTAGCAACTCTACTCCACTAAGTTTGTCTACCAAATGCTGATAGATTGGATCTAATCCCCATGCTCTTACAATACCTACAGGCGTAATACCTAAAGATAGAACAGCCTCTGTTCCTTCATTAGTAAGAACAACGATACGTTTAGGCGTTCCTTTTATCTCAGTACTTCCCATTGCATGCTGAACCGTATAAGGGGTTGTATCAGTAGCTTCTGCACTTGGCGAAGCACTTGCAGATGGTGATGCCGCTGGCGAAGCTGTAGCATCGGCCCCTTTGTTATTAACCTTTGACCCATCGCCACATGCCGATAGAATAAAGGTTAACGCTAGAATCAATGACAAAATAGACAAATAATATTTCCTTGTTTGTGCCATGACTGCTTTCTCTCTCCCTTTAACTGATAATAATTATTATTTTCATTCATAATGTTAGTAGAAGTCCTTCTGGATTCCAATATCTTAAAATGCCCGTTTTATTGTCTAATCGTACCACTTTCATCTACCTTTATCGTATTTCTACTATTATCGACTATGTTCATCCAACCCTGTTTCTGTCGCAATAGGACACGCCATAGAAACACCAGACTAAATAAACAAATGATTGCAGCAACATAAAATGGACTGCCATACCCGCTATTTATAACGATAGCTGAAGCTAGTAGTGGGGCTAGCAATTGCCCAATATTTTGAAAAGATACGATAAAACTGTAGTTCATATGAAGCTTGTCAGAACTGCTTGTCGAGAAGACAACCACCTCGAGTGCTGCCTGAGAAAGGATCAGAAATACACCAAACATGCAGCGGCTGGCAATAAGTGAAACAATACTTCCCTCTATTCCCTGCAAGGCAAGTGTAACGGCTAATAAAGACAAACCGATCATTAATGTTGCTCGCAACCGCTGTGGAGCACACATTTTTTGTACAAGAACAAAGGAGAACACTGCAATTGCATTAGGTAAAAAGTAGAGTATACTCTGCTCAGTTAACGATAGTTGCCAATACTCACCTGTAAATATTGTAAAATATGGCCTTACCATATTGACCGCTAAGTGAAACCCAAGCAAAGTAATACCCAAATAAATAAGCGGAAGCTTGTCAGCATACTTCCGGCTACCCTTATCCTTATGAAGAACAGCTTGCTTTTCTACCTTCTTCTTCAAAGTAACACCGCGCAGTACAAACCAGCACAACAGCAACTGTAAGATATCAGTTACACCAACCCAATAAAACAATACGAGCGGATTTGCCATGTTGATCATTCCTACACCCGCTATACTCGAAAAGATAATAGCTGTATGGTAGACCGCATGGTAGCTTCCAGCAGAAGGCGCTTTGTTTTCTGGGCCAGCTACTTCGATTAGAAGCGGGTAGACCAGCATGTAGCTACTCTTGAACAACAGCAGTAGCACAGTTAACATGACAAATTGCTCTGCACTAGACGCGGTAGCAAGGAGAGCAGTGCATATTGCAGTGCCCCCCTGACCGATAAGAAGCAATCTTTTTACACAAAATTTCCGCGTTAATAACCCCCATAAAGGTGAACATAACACTACCGTCAAACGGCATACGAAAATATAAAAACCTGTATACGATAAATCATCAATGTGAAACACTTTTTGAAAAAATTGAGGATAAAAGGGAGACAACATCACCTCGCCAAAAATGCTCAAAAAAACACAAGCGAGCAGCGACGATTTCACTACTTTGCTGGAACTTCTAAGCCCCGATATCACTGCACACCGAACTGTTGAAAAACGTTGTGATTCGTAACGGGATAAACGACTCGGTCGGCTAAATCATTAATAATGGTAGCATTTCGATGAGCACCAAGACCAAGGTCAGGTGCACCAATGCCATGCGTATGAAGTTCACCATTTTGAATATAAATGTTGTTTTGACCCTTAACTTTATCTTTTAAAGCAAGACGATATTGAGCATCTACTTGATATCGTCCCTGCCCATCCCAATTGATGATCGGTGTTAGACTTTCGAGACAATGTGGTGTTATTTGACGGTATCCCGTTGCTAAAATAACTTGCTCGCTAGTCAAACTAAACCACTCCTCTTGTTCCCATTGCCAGCAAGAAAGCCGATATCCCGTTTCCCCATCTTCGTTAAGCGCTATAACTTCCTTCACCTCAGTTAATGGACGCAGAGAAATTTTTGGTCGTTTCCCGCAACTAGTGGCGTGGTAAAGCTCATCATAGATGTCTGCTATCGTTACAGCACTTATTCCTTTGTAGAGCAAATGTTGCTGACCCAATATGCTATCTTTTTTGGATGCAGGCAAATCAAAGAAATACGATGTATAATCAGGCGAGAAATGTTCCAATCCTAGCTTAGAATATTCCATTGGGAAAAATCCGCGAGACCTTGTGAGCCAAGTCAGCTCATAACCATATTCACTTTGAGACTTCAGCAAATCGTAAAATATTTCCGCTGCACTTTGTCCAGAGCCAACTACTGTAATACTTTTCGCATCCAAGCACTGCTTGCGACGCTTCGTATAACTTGCAGAATGGAACATCGTCTCCGAGAGCTGTGACGAGAGTGTTTCCCCAACATGCGGTACATTTCCTACGCCGAGAACGAGATGACGCGCATAATATATCGCCTCTTCCTTTGACTCCGCATGTTGGACAACAACCTCATAACAAACTCCATCCTTTCGTGTTACTTGTGTAGTACGAACAACTTGTTGTCCGAATTGGCAACTCGTTAGCTGCTTTGCAACCCACTGACAATAGTGATTGTACTCTTGCCGTGGAATATGAAACTTCTCAAAGAAATAGAAGGCATATAACCTTCCTTCTGCCCTCAAATAATTCAAATAACTATACGGACTTGTTGGGTCAGCCATCGTAACGAGATCAGCCATAAAGGGAACCTGCAACGTCGTTCCGTCAATTAACATGCCGCCATGCCATTCAAACTCTGGTTTCTGCTCGAAAAATAAAGCTTTTACCGCACATTCATCCGATCCTTGCAATAAAGCAGCGAGTCCTAAATTAAACGGACCAATGCCTATTCCGATTACGTCATAGGTTACATCAGAAGGAGCTAATCTATCAGTCATTATCATTACCGCTCCCCCGAAAGTTTTCTCTATTACAAAATAGAAGCAATGCCTGCTTATCTGGCAACGTTATGGTCTTCTGCACTTCGAAGCCACATCTCTTAAAGATATGAATCATTTTGTCATTCCTTATGTCTGGCTCTGCAACAATACGATCCGTTTCCTTGTGCAGAAATAAGAAAGAAACCATCGCCTCCAGCATCGGCAGCGCATAGCCGCGCCCAATATATTCTGGTGGACCTATTAACAAATGAACGCCTTGATCCGCAACTTTTGGTTCGTAACAACCCGCTATCACATCGTCAACCGCCCAATAACATTCCCAATAACTCATAGGTACACCATCAATCGAGCCGATATATAGTGTTTGATGAGTATCTAATAGGAATGCTTCTAAGTGTTGCCGATAGGCTTCACGAGAAATGGCCAAATTCCAATAAGGTTTCACATGGTCATAATGTTGCCATTCATACAGTCGCTCGAAATCGATCTCACTTTCTACACGTCGAAACGAAATAACGCATCCGAGTTTAGGATGCATCATTTCGAATACGGTGGAACTTCCCACATCTTGCTTTATTGTTTTATCGGTAAACATAGCTGCTCTCCTCTGAATAAAGCGGATTAGGGATAGATACATAAACCGATTGCGTCTCCATTGCCCCTACCAGCTCATCCATATCATACAATCGAGTTAACAAATTTGCTTTACATGGCAAATGTGGCGATGTTAATAAGCTGCTTAGAAATTCGGAAGGCTCACGGTTTTGAGGAACAAAACGTTGTAGACGCTCACGAAGTTCTTTGAGTAATATCGATTCATCGATTAAACCTGCCGTACCAAATCCATTAATGACACCAAACATATGATTAAATATTAAATAATAACGAAGCCGTTCATCTGCAACACTGTCTTCACAAACCGTTTCACTGACACTCCCTATTCCCGGAAGCAACGTATTTAGCGTGTTAAAAGTAGACTTACAGAAGTAGTAGCCCTGATTATCACGATAATAGAAACTCGAAGGATAACCATTTTCTAATTTCACAACACTATTTTGTTGATGAGCCTCCAGTGCAATACCATAACGTAAATATAACCAGACGATCGGTTCTAGTGAAACATCCAAGTAACGTCGGAACCAGTCCAAGCTTACCTCCACTATAGGTCGTTGCTCCTTCTCAGCAATCGTATGGATCGTCTCTCCAATACGTGACCTCGTACCAACAACAGGGTCTTGGAACAATGAAGCGACGACTATCGCATCTACTGCATGTTCACCCCGGAACGGGTTGTCTCGCAAAACGACCTCAAAACCAGATTCATCTTGCCCATCAATATGCACCGTCAAAAAGGCTGGATCACATAAAATTTGAAATTGCGGGTACTGATTTCGCAAACTACTTCCAAGTGATGTTTCCAATAATCTACTAACTTCCACGCCCCGTTCAAGTTCTTTATATTTGTTCACTCGAAGGGAGTTTGTAATTTTAACGGGGATAGATCCTTTTACCATAAATTCAGATTCAGCCTGATAGACTGTTCGCATCGATGAAGTTGCACTATATTTGTGACCACTTGCTCCGAGATAAGTAAGCTGATCGCCCTCTAATAATTGTTTTACCTCTTCTTGACGCAGCAACCACATCGCTTGCAATGGGTGAATAGGGATGAGAGAATAATCATCTTCTTGGCAATAATCAAGTACAAATGAATCCTCTTCACCACACTGTTTTTTTAATTCTTCTTTAACCCAATTAGTAGCTGTAACAGCTTGCAAAGATCCTTCTTTGATAATCGATTTATGTGCACGGAAATAATGAAGCTGGAATTCCCCCTTTAGCTCTGGATCGTAAAGACCATGCAGTCCCTCAGGTATACCTTGTCTACTCTTCGGTACAGGATGAATGAGATGTCCAAGCAGCAATGCTTGCTCCGCTTCAAGGAACGTCGTGTTTCCTTCATACAACTCGCTAGCATCCCACTCTCGTCCAAGAATAAAACTTTCCATATACGCACAACTTTCCATTACCCGCTCCACTAGCTCATCTGGTTTCGCTACCAAGCTAGCTTCCAACGATAGTTGTTCTGAAAGCGAGCGAACAACAAACACATAGTCAGATTCAACTGCTTCCCCTTCTGAATCGTTAATAGAAAAGACAGGGAAACGGAAAATATGCCGACCCGTTGGTGATTTATAATGAACCCCGACATAGAAGGTCACATTCAAATGGATAAGTTCAAAACGAATGTATTGATCCGCTTTAACCGCTAGATGAATAGGATCTGGTATAACATCAGATGATGCGTTAATCCAATCAAACGGACCTGATTCACGCAAATAACAATTCAAGAAGCTTTGGATAGTTGCTTGTTCAGCTAAACGTTTTGCAGCGTTCATTCTGTTTCTGCCCCTCTTCTATTTCATAGTGACTACCAATTCCTTTGACCTGTTCCAAGATAGCTTCCAACTGGTGGAGCGTTGTTTGTGGATTAAGCAACGTAAATTTCATACAGGCTTTGCCTGCTACTTTTGTTCTAGCAAGTACAGCTATCCCATCAAGCAATAAAGTATTACGAATATGTCCGTTTATTTCGTCAGACCATTGCTCGTAATCTCTTGATGCTGGCAATTGGTGAGGAACATAACGAAATACAACCGCATTAAGAGAAGGCTTATGCAGAAGCTCTAATGAAGGGTCCTGCTCAATGGACACTGCTACATTGCTTGCAAGTGCAATTGTCGTATCGATAATAGAGCCAAATCGCTCTACTCCAACATGTTGCAAGGACATATACAACTTTAGAGCGTCGAAACGTCTCGTTGTTTGAAGTGATTTTCCGACCAAATTGGGTGTATGGCTCTGCTCCGATTCGGGGTTTAAATAATCTGCATACAATTGCATGTATTTGAAGTCTGATTTCTCTCTCAGTAAAAACGCACCACAACTAATAGACTGATAGAATAGTTTGTGGAAATCTACCGTTATAGAATCCGCATACTCAATTCCGTCTAATTTGTAGCTGTGCAAAGAGCTCAGTTTCAGCGCACCGCCATATGCTGCATCTACATGTAGCCACATGTCGTACTTTCTAGCTCGCTCAGAAAGTGATTTCAACGGATCAATACTTCCGAAATCAGTTGTACCCGCAGTAGCCACGAGAACAAACGGAATCAATCCTTTTTCCTCTAATTCCATTAGCTTACGATCCAAAGCTTCAGGACACATCCGATAATCGGAATCTACTTCTACCGTTACAACTGCTTGATGACCAAGGCCAAGGAGGGCAGCAGATTGAGAAACGGTAAAGTGGGCAACCTCCGAGCAAAGCATTCTGAGCTTAGACGCCTCAGGAGGCAAACCTTGCTTCTGTACATTCCAGCCCAAATGCCGTTCAATTGCAGCATCCCTTGCGAGCAGTAGACCCATCAAATTAGATTGTGTTCCACCACTCGTAAAGACACCATCCGCATGATGATCATAACGAAATAGATCACATAAAAAGGAGATCATACCTTCTTCTACAAATGTGGCAGACATACTCTGATCCCACGAGTCCATCGATTGATTTGTCGCTGCAATGATAACTTCCGCCGCAACAGATGCAATAAGGGGAGGACAATGAAGATGAGCAATACACGCAGGATGAGTGACGACAGCTGAATGACGAAGGATGGATTGTCCCACCTGCTGAATAACCGCATCCAGCGCTTCACCAGTTGCAAAGGTACGATTCATCCCCTTTGCCAGCTCACTTAATACGAGTGGTGATTCACCGCTATATGGTCGATCTAGATTTGCAAAACAAAAAAGAATCGTTTCTTGTGCAGCTTGAACGGCCTCCCGGAATGCCGATTCACTTTCCGGCGACCCATCAAGGAAAAGAGGGGAAGCAAATGAAGTCATGAAAGAACCTCCACAAGCTTCGATATGATCGCCCGCTCTGATGCCGTTACAGCATCATGAAATATAGCTATAATGTCATGAACTTGTTCATCCGTAATTATTAATGGTGGCAGGAAACGTACAACGCTGCCATATCGTCCTCCAAGCTCAACAATTAAACCGCGGGACACACATTGTTGTTGAATCATTTTGGCAAGTTCCGGGTAAGCAGGATAACTGCCTAGATGATCAGGGGTACCCTCTTTATTAACAATTTCGACCCCTATCATTAATCCCTTGCCGCGAACTTCGCCAATACAGGATGTATCAGATTTCACGTTTACCAATTGGTACTGAAATAAGTCGCCAACTTTTTCAGCATGTTTATCGATTTGATTTTGCTTAATAAACTGTATCGTAGCAATTCCAGCCGCCATCCCAAGTTGGTTACCGCGGAATGTTCCAGCATGTGCCCCTGGTTGCCATTGATCCAGCGACTCGTCATAAATAATGACTGCGAGTGGAAGACTTCCACCAATCGCCTTCGACAAGACCAGTACATCCGGCGTAATATCTGCATGTTCAAACGCAAACATTTTCCCAGTACGTCCAAGACCAGTCTGGACCTCATCTATAATGAGAGGGATTTCCCGTTCACATGTCATACGTCGTATTTCACGAAGCCATTCAACTGGTGCTGGTATAACTCCGCCTTCCCCTTGCACAACTTCAATAATCATTCCAGCCGGTCTCACAATCCCGCTCTCGGGATCATTTAAGACATGCTCCATATAACGACTGCCTATCCGATGGCCTTCATCCCCTCCGACGCCGAATGGGCAACGATAGTTGTAAGGATAAGGCATGAACTGAACATCAGGCATAAGATTAGCGACGTGTTGCTTTGGGCTCAAATTACCTGTAAGACTTAGTGCTCCGTTTGTCATACCATGGTATCCCCCGTGGAATGACATCATATTGCGTCTGCCAGTTGCCGTCTTCACAAGCTTAATAGCTGCTTCTACACCATCTGCTCCTGTTGGTCCACAGAACTGTATTTTGGCTCTATTCGCAAACTTAGAAGGCAAACATTGAAACAACTCTTCAACGAACTGTTGCTTCATCGGCGTCGTTAAATCTAACGTATGCAGCGGAAGACCACTTCTTAATGTCTCCTGCATCGCTTCTATGACGACAGGATGGTTGTGCCCGAGTGCCAATGTTCCTGCACCGGATAAACAATCGTAATAACTTTTTCCATCTGCGTCCCTTACCATTATTCCTTTAGCCCAAGTTATCGCAATCGGAATTTTCCGAGGATATGAACGTGCATTCGACTCCCAACTAGATTGGCTATTTAAATAAAAGCTATTCCCCCGCTCCATCTTCATCCTCCTTCATCGTCCTATATAGACATCGGGTTTCGAACTTTATGTTTGCGCAATTCCGTGTCGGCAAACAATCGACGTTTGGCTAACTGCTCCAACTCATTGTGTGATGTAAATAGATCAAACAATTGGAAACGATCTTGCAAGTGTGTAAACCGCTCTTGGTAATCCGATATGACCCGTCTAGCTTCCTGCCAAAATTCTGACTCTGAAAACTGATAATGATCTTCCAAAAAGATGGCGAACTGCCCTAAATTAATAAAGAAAAACGCACCTAATACAAGATCTCTAATATTGTCCGTATCGGACGTTTCGATAAACGAGTTACGATTCACTCTAGCATGTGCCTCTGGTGTTTCTAGTAACCTCGGACATATGCTTTCATCAGCAAGATGCGTTCGTGAAAACCGAATGCCGTCATGGAAGTCTTTCAACACAATACGAGTCGGCCATCCTTTTTTGTGAACGAGCATCATATTTTGTGCATGGGATTCAAAAGCAATGCCGTGGGCATACAGTAAATGGATGATGGGGCGAATACTGCTCTCAAGCAATCCGTTAACCCAATTGCGTAACCCATACTGACGAATCCAACGATCCACATATGGTTTTCCATCAATGTCGCGAGCACATAGCGCAGTGAAAGTAATCGCTTCTTCACCTGCAACTAATTTCGTGTGTATGCTAGATCGCCATATACAACCCAATGATCCATAGGTTGCAGCCGAAGTTTTACCCGAAGGTTCATAAGTTACACCTCCAAATTCCTCAAGAATCGATACTCTTAATTCCTGTGACAAATACGTATCCCCTTGGACAATCGCTGATAGCCAGTCCGATATGATTGGTGCATTCATAACCGTATGCGGCGCAAGTACACGACCTGTAGATGTGTTAACGATATTCATGGACAATTTCGTATAAGCTTTGGTCGGTGCAGAATAGTTTGTTAGTGTACGGATGGATTGTTGCGGACGATAGTAGTCTAGGGATTCACCCAAATATATGATTTGTTTGTTATGGAGTTGTTCATGGTAGTGAGGGATGATGTGGTTACTCCATTGCCATGGATGAACAGGCATCCAAATATAATCTTGAGAGGAGACGTGCGCTTGATGTAGTTTTTGCCTAAAGTTATGCCACTGTGATTCTCCTAATTCAGCCTTTAACCAGCACTCCCAATCCAAGTGAGATGAACAAACCGCAGTAGCTCCTTCTTTATGGAGGGCAATCCAGATGGGAGATATATTATTTTTGAACTCAGGACCGTATGCGTACTGATCATTAATAGTAAAGCCTATTCTCGATTTGTAACTTGGATGGTACAAATGTCCATCCATAACATCGCCTTCAAGATCATCGTAACTGCTTGCTAATAGAGATTCCCCACGCTCCACACGGAAATGCTGGGCTAACGTATCATTTAATAGTGTCTGCTCAAGCTCACGTACAAACATCGCAGATAACTTATGGTCCGCCCCAATAGTATGTTCAATATCACTAACGAATTGAGCAAGTGAATCTACCGGAACAGTTATTCCATCTGCACAGCGTATTATCCACCTATCACTTAACGTAATTCTTCCAAACGTTAATCTTCTTTTACCCCAGCACGTATATATAATTGGCTTATTCGACTCATCCTGAACACGTATCGTAAATTCAGTTTCCTCGCCATTATCCGCTATATCAGCATGAAGCACACCTTCAAATAACAATGCTTCTACTAGCTGTTTAAATATTCGTTTCTTAACTGCTGTATATTGCTCTGATAGGAGCGCACTTTCCGCGGTCGATTGCGTAACTATTGCTTTCATATCTATCACTACCTTCCACTCTTAACCTACATATGAGATAGTTTGCTCGGAATTTAGTACAAATCCAATCTCGTACCTAACCCTTTAAGTTCTGCCTCCATATAAATGCGCTTCGCACAAGCAATGTCTTCAATTGCCATACCCATCGGGTTCAAAATAATAATTTCGTCATCATTCTCACGTCCTGGCTTACGGCCAATGATGATTTCCCCGAGCTCTGCATGCAGTCCTTCACGAGAAAATGATCCTTCCAATACAAGCTGGTTAATGATCTTTTTCTCACGATTAGACTGATCCCAATCATCTACTACTACTTTGTCTGCTAATAGAAACACATCTTTTTGAACATCCATAATCGATACATTGCTTACAAAAGCACCTTTAGGAATCCACTCAAAAGGAATATATGGCGTATCCGTAACGGTACATGTCACAATGACTTCCCCGCTTCTAATGGCTTCTTCTGCACTGTCTGCAACTTTAAAGTCGACACGATTAAATTGCTTACTAAGTATAGAAGCTAGCTGGACAGCCGCTTCTTTATTTACATCAAACAAAGTAATCACTTCGATAGATTCGAATTGTTGCAATAAGGAATAAAGTTGTGCTTTCGCGATGTAACCACATCCTAAGCACGTGACGAATTGGAAGCCACTCTTAGCTAGGTGACGTGCAGCAACTACTGTTACAGCAGCCGTTCTCATACTGCTAATAAGTCCAGCCTCCATGACAGCTATTGGATAGTTGCTTTCAGGATCATTTAATACAATAATTCCGCTTGCACGTTCAAGTCCCCGCACAACTGGATTATCATGTTTGCTCCCAATCCATTTAATACCCGAAACCGCATCGTCTCCAGACAGATGAGCAGGCATCGCTATAATACGGTCAGCAATGTGACCATTACCATCTTGTGTTCGTAGATACGGTTTAAGCGGCTGCACATATTTCCCTTGTGCATGTAAAGATAATGCATTCGTTATAGCTTCTACATATAAAGTGGAAGAAGAACCGCCAACCTCCACAATCTCTTCCCTACTTAAATACATGAGTTGCGGTCGTTTTTTCGCAGCAGTCTGTTCAATAGTTACATTTGCATGCACAACTGGTACATTCATTGCCCTAATTTCCTCCCTAATCATTCATATTTGGATGCAATAGTGGCGTACCAATCATCGTCATATACAAGATCCATGTAACGATCCCCACGATCCGGCAGCAATACAACTATGCGTAATGGTCGATCTAATGGTCTTGGCAGTTGCGGAAGCAACGTTTTGATAGCTGAAACGACTGAACCCGAGGAGCCACCAGCAAAAATACCTTCATACATTAACAAGTCACGGCATCCATCGGCCGAGTCGCGATCATTCACGTGAATAACACGATCAATTTCGTTACGATTTAAAATTTCCGGAACTCTGCTTGCACCAATCCCCGGTAAATCACGTGAAGCTGGCGGACCGTCAAAAATAATCGATCCTAACGCATCAACAGCTACCACTTGAAGATTCGGAAATTTCTCCTTCATACGACGAGAAGTTCCCATAATACTACCTGATGTGCTAACACCAGCGACTAGTATATCCGCATAATCAAGCTGATCTACAATTTCCGAACCAGTTCCCTCATAATGAGCTCTCCAGTTATCGTCGTTAGCATATTGATTAACCCACATACTATTTGGAATTTTCTCAAGCAATTGATGAACTCGTTGAATACGGGTTATTAAATATCCACCCTTTTCGTCAGGCTCCGTCACCATCTCGATGTTCGCACCCATTTGACGAATAATTTTTAGATTGGTAGAAGATATTTTGGGATCAACGACGCAAGTAACAGCGAGTCCATACAATCTCCCCATCATGGCCAGTGCAATCCCTAAATTACCTGATGTGCTCTCCACAATATGAGTATTCGGTTGAATCGTCCCCTTCTTTAAACCTTGTTCAATAATGTAGCGGGCTGGACGATCCTTCATACTTCCTCCGGGATTCATATATTCCAGTTTAGCGATAACTTCCACATCTAATTGTGGGAAAAGTCTTCCCAAATGTACGAGTGGTGTATCCCCAATACATTCAATAACGGATTGTTTAAACGGATAAGTCTGTAAAGTAGCTTGCGACTGTAACATGGACTATGACGCCTCCTTTCACGCATTAGTTAATAATGAGTATCATTATCAATCTACATCCATATCTTATCACCCTATTTCCACATGGTATATTATCCGAAAAGATACTAATGGTTATCTAATTGAATGATTTACTATACTTCCCTAGCTCTCGATTCAGCTCATAGACAAAGTCGCCGCCCGTTTTATCTAAATTCAATTCTTTTTTAATATTTTGGATATGTTTTTTTACTGTATTTTCCGAAATAAACATCAGTTCTGCTATTCGTTTAATCGAATAATGCTCTATGAGAAGTTTGGCTACCTGCCTTTGTCGTTCACTTAATCGTGGATGAATATCTATTGGAATCGTAGACTGTTCTATACTACTCAGAAATGTGATTTGAACTTGCTCGAGGGGATAAAAATCGGATACGTGGCTTGTTAATAAATGATACAATTCTAATAGTTTCTTCTCATCATGCTTGTCCACCCGCTGGGAATGAATCTTAATCGTAAACGTATTACCCATCTACTAATTACCTCCTATAAGTTGGTTTAAAGGATATTAGAAAGCACTGCGATGAATGAGTTAGATTCACATTCCTCCTAAACGATTATCTACTTTATAGTTGATAATAAGGATCATTATCACTATAATATTTAGGATAAATCATCCTTATTTAACCGTCCATATCTTAGAATCTCCTAAACTTTGCCTTATTGTTGCAGCTCAGCAATTAGAGTGACTAACTTTTTTCGAAAGATTCGTATTCTCACTCGATTGGTTACATTATTAAGGAGGGTAAAGCTCATGGTTTTGTCAGTCATAAAGGAACGAACCATACATACGCTTACTAGCATTCATAATCATTTACAAGTTAGTGATACTAAGTTGCCACCCTCTAGCGTCGATGAACCTACACTCCTATACTTCTCACAAGGCAGAGGTACTCTTGTCATTAATCATTCCACCTATCAAGTAGAACCCCTTCATTTATATGTTGTGCCAAAAGGAGGCTCTTATGAAGGAACCTTTCATTCACGCATAGTGGAATGGTATACCATTACATACGAAGCACTCACGTTAACCAAACGTGATGGACATTGGATTTGTTCACCTTCGTTAAACCCTCTATCTTTTTTAACAATAGGTTATATTCCCTTAAGAAGAAGTACGACCCTATTTATAGCTATTCGTAAGCTCTATTCATTAAGTCAAAACACCGACCATGAAACGAATGAGTTAGATATTTCCCTCCATAAATTATTATTACTCATTAAAGAGAACAGCCTCATAACTGAAAGAAATAGTGCAGCTTGGAGTGGTATCCAAGAAAGCATTACCTATATGCACAACAACTATACTCAAAAAATAGACCGTGACACATTAGCTCGTATCGCACAGCTAACACCCAGCTCCTATTGTAGAAGCTTCAAAAAATCAAAGGGTATGTCCCCTATGGATTATTTAAGCGATATTCGGATTAACCAAGCTAAGTTATTACTATCTGAAGGAATACCCAGCAAACATGTAGCTGTTTCTCTCGGATACGCGAGTGAATATTACTTTAGTCGCTTATTTAAACAGAAGACCGGACTTCCTCCAACACTGTATCTCAAAAGGGAACACCTCCGAGTCGCCGTTGCTTCTCGTTTCGATTATCATCTTAGTCTCATTTCAGTAGGCATCGAGCCAGTAGTTACTATTGATTGCTATAAACATCCCGGAATAGATGAAGCAGACTATGAACGCCGGTTAGCCAGTCAACTAGAAGAGTTAAAAATAGCTGGCCCAGATCTGATCATTGGAGACTATTCTCATGCTCCTTTCTATGATACATTCAAACGGATTGCACCAACTGTAATGATCGATTATGATCTGAATTGGCAAATTCCATATATGCGAATTGCTGAATTGGTTGGCCGTGAAGAGGATGCGAATAGGGTCATCAGTCAATTAAATGAACGAATCGCTGAAGCCGCAGAGCTATTAAAGGTTATAGCAGCAGAAAAACGTGTAGCCGTTATGCAATTAATGAGCGACCATGTTATTCTGCAAGGAACAATCAATCACCCACTGAATGACCTGCTCTACTCCGAGCTCAAATTACTTCCTGGGAAACATATTCCTAGCAAAAAGATGAGATTGGAACTATTCACCCCAGACATCCCACCTTTAGAAACTGAGCAACTATGGATTCGGTTATATTCCGATCATGCAGACGTTCAAGAAACACTCCGTAAAGTACAAGCTTTGCCCTTCTGGCAATCTATTCAAACCGATCATATTGGGCAAATCAGGTTTATTGACAATTGGTTTATAATGAGCTGGACGCCACAAGGCAGAGAAAACATTATTAATGATATTTTAGCTTATTTCGCGTTAAGCACAGAGTTATAGATACATGAACACAAAAAAGAGATTTCTCATGGAACTGTAGCTCTCATGAAAAGTCTCTTTTTTTGTTAGTCTATTTATTTTGCACAATATCCTTTAAGCCCTTTAGAAATCTACTAGATGCGTAACAAATTTGACCATTAACCATCTTAATTTCACGTTTGCCAACGTCTACTTCAACGATATTATCTTTGTTTACAATATACGAATTGTGACATCGGTAAAATCGACTATCCATCTCCAAAATTTCTTTTAACTTACCATAAAACTCAGCCTGACGATTTTTGGCATGAAGGATAATTTTGTGCAGTTGGGATGACGTTTCAAAAAACATGATGTCACCGTATTCTACACTAATCATTTTATCTCCGGCTTTCATTTGAAACAGCTTTCGGTTGTTAGTTTTATTGAGCACATAACGTTGGTTGGCTGTATCAATACACTCAGTAACACGTTTGCGTATGTCCGTAAACTTGTCCTTCGTAATATAGTCCATTGCTTCTACTTTATAAGTAAACGTTAAATAGGTTAGCTCAGGATGTGAAGTAACAAATACGATTGCTCCCTGACTATCATATTGACGAATTTCTGCTCCGAGTGCAATCCCGCTTTTTTCTTCTTTCAAATCGACGTCTAGAAAATATAATCCTATGACTTTATTATTTTTTAAATAGTCAATAATTTCTTCTGAATTTTCCGTTGCTAGAACGATCTTCATATCGAGGTTTTCCATCATAATATAGTCAGACACATATTTTATCATCCGATTACGTTGCTCTTCATCATCTTCACAAATAAACACCTCTAACATACGGTACCCTCCTGCTACTATTATTTGCCTAAATAGAGTAGTTGAACGAATTCACCCTTATTGCTCTGAGTATCGAGCGTAACACCTTGAAATTGACTGATGATTTCCTTTAAGTTACTAAGTCCAAGACCGCGGTTGCTTCCTTTTGTTGAAAATCCTTTTTCAAACAATTTGTAGAGTGGTACTTCTCCCTCTCGGCAACTATTTGCTACTATGATTAGTTCTGAGTGCTCATACTTAATTAAAGCTACCTTTAATGTGGGTGCTTCACACAATACAGCTTCTTCAATAGCATTATCGAGCAATATACCTAAACAGCGGCATAGCTGAACGGATTCCATATGAACCGTTTCAATTGGCTCCGAAGCCTCAAGTACTGTATCGATTTTTAATTCCTGTGCTTTAATTAGTTTGGAGGATAAAATCCCTTTAAGCTCTTGCAGCTTCACATTATGTAACGCAGTTAGTTTGAAGTCATTTGACTGCATATCGTAGCTTATCGGAATGATTTTTTGTTCAAAATAGGACTGTAGTCTCCCAATGTCTTTTCCTTGAATATATTCAGACATCGTTAGTAATGTATCCATATAGTCTTGGCGGAACTTTTGCATATCGCCGTAAAGCTGCTCTAAATTCACTGTATATTCCATCATTCGCTCGTATTGCTGCTGTCCATTTTGCATGACCATATCCCGCTTTACACTGCGAATGATAATGATAAATACGATGACCAACATTGCAAAATAAAAAAGAAACATAACGCTGTTCACTCGGATATTATCGTCGGTATATCCTTGCTGGGCACCGATCCAGCTATTGGCATAGAGAATCAAAAATGTTGCGCTGCAAAGTGTAATAAAGAGAATGCTATAACGTTTAACCATCTTTTGCTCACTCTTGATCTTATATAAGAAAAGACGGATTATTGCACACAGGATAAAACTGATAACAAAACTACCAATGAGACCGACGTAAGCGTAAAATGCTTCATTTTGTGTCATCTCTGATGTAATAGAAAACATTTTAGTACTAATAAAATGGTAGATGAAATGACCTATTTCTAGTAATAGTAGAGACACAATAGGAAGTAGTATGCTAGTCCCAATCTCTCTATATTTCAAAAATAAACAAATCATATAATAAATAATAACTACTATTATTCCTAAAAATCCCATTGCATAAAGAGAAGATATCCCTAGTACTACTCCGCCTGCTATCATTGCAAGAAGTATACTAGTATTCCATTTCGTTTTGGATAACACCAGGATGAAAATCGCAATACTTATCAACTGAAGTGATTCTATATAATAGATCAATTTCCCACTTCTCCTTACGTGCAAACATTACCACTTAAATATAGGATACCTATCGCTACATGAATAGTCAATATTAGGAACAAAGACCATTGATACCTTCATAGTCCTAATTTTGTATTGATAGATGTTAGTTTGCAAGTTATTGCGTTTGAGTCTTCTAGCTTAATTTAATAGGACTAGGAAGGTAAATATACGGTTACATGGTTTTTTATTACAGTTATGAAACCTATCCTATCCATTCCTACTCAACTATGATAGAAAATGAAGCTGATAGGGCTAATATAATCACAATCGTACGTTCTCCCTTATTATTAGTTGCAGAGGGGTGAACAAACGAGATGCAAAAACAAGCTACTGTACAGATGAATGTAATAGAATCGATTGCAGACCAAGTGGCCTTATGGCTAAACAAAGAACGTAATGGAAGCCACATTGACTATTTAAAGATGAAGTTAGGTATCGAGATAATACTTACAAATCTAACAACTAGTGTCCTCATCTATGGAGTTGCATTAGCTTGTAATTTGGTACTTCAGACGCTCGTCCTTCACAGTGCTTACTATGCCATTCGACGAGTTTCTTTCGGATTACATGCTAGTACCCGTCTCCGATGTAGTGCTGTCAGTATTGTACTCTTTGTAGGAACACCGATGCTCGGCTCTTACCTCCTGATGAACAATTTGGTTGTAACCATACTAGGAAGTTTGCTTACTCTATTGTTATACCGGTACGCACCGGCTGACACTGACAAATTTCCATTACTAGGGGAAGAACGTAGACGTAAGTTACGCCGTTCATCAGTCATTACTAGTATTCTTATTACACTAATTGCCCTCTTATGTCCAAACATACTTATTAAAAGCTTGCTTATGATCGGATTAGCGTTACAGGTCATAATGATTCTTCCAATAACTTATAAACTATTGAATAGGAGTGTTCAGAATTATGAACAATATGAGAGATAAGTTTGTTAAAGGAATGAAAGATCAATTTACGAAATCGATGAGTAAATTTGTAATTAAAAGTGGTGAAGTTGCTTTAGAAAAATGTTGTCTTGGTACATTTTACGAACCGAGCATACCTTTAGATCTGTTGAAGAAATCTTAACTATACAATCAAACCCAAATAAAAATCACTTTACTTATGTTAAAAACTAAGTAAAGTGATTTTTCATGTCGTTGACAATAATTAACGTGTTAGATACTATTGAATTGATCATATGTAAATTTATACCTAAAGGTGGACTTTCATGTTATTTTTCTTTATTGTATTAATACAAATGGCTATGTATTGTTTGTCTATCCCCATTCTTCTAAAAGAACGATTAGGATGGAAAACGATAACCGTAATGCTCATAGGTGCACAGTCAATTTGCTATAACTTATTCCCGATTATGGGAGCAATGAGTACTTTAGTCGTCCTCGTTTTTTTAACGGGATGTATGTACGCTAAGACGAAGAAAGTATTAATGAGTATCACTATTCCAATTATTCCGGTACTCTTCATGGTCATAAGCGATTATACGATTAGTCTTTTAACTATACACTTCCTCAAACTGTCCAATGCTGATCTTCAACAAAAACCTCTCTACCTTCTAATACTTCTTACCGGAATTTCGATTCTTGGAATCACTTTCTGCTATGTTGGTCGCTACTTATTTTATAAAGTAGGAGGAAATGAATTATTTTTTAAACGTTACGGGCTGCTCATTACGATAATGACTGTTCTCACATTAGCCATTTTTTACATTAATATATGGCTAGGCAAGAAACAAGGATTTTCTGATGAAATTGTTAGAGCGAATAGTATCCTCTTTTTCTTCTACTTTTTTATCATTATCGCTGTATGTGCCGTATTAATGAGAATTGTATTAAAAGAAACAAACTTACAAAACCAGCAAACCCAATATAATCGGCTGACAGTCTATACACAAGATTTAGAAAGCCTGTATGTAGACATGCAGAAATTCCGTCATGACTATGTCAACATTTTACTAACGATGTCCGAATATATTCGCTCCAAAGATGTTGATCGTCTTCAAGTCTACTTCGAACAAAAAATATTACCGATCAGCCAAAGCATGCAGTCAAGCAACTTCAAACTAGATGCGCTTCATAATGTTAAAGTTCAGGAATTAAAACGGCATCTATCCTCCAAACTCATTAGAGCACAAGCACTAAACATTGATGTTGTTACCGAGGTTTCTGAGCCAATTGTTGAAGTGAATATGAACTCCATTGTCTTAATTCGCTGTCTCGACATTATGCTCGATAGTGCCATTGAAGAAGCTGTCTTATGTGCTCAGCCAAGTGTCAACTTAAGCATCACCAAATCAGAAAATTCAGTTGATATTACGATAACAAATAGCTGCCAATCCAAAACGCCATTTGTCTTAGAGTTGTTAACAAGAGGCTTCACATCAAAAGGTACTGACATCAGCCCTGCTCTTAAAACTTTGACAGAGATCGTTTCTACTTGTGATACCGCTGAACTGGATACACAACTAAATGAATTTCATTTCACTCAGCAGCTCAAAATTAACTCCTTCTCAAAAACAGCTAAAAAGATCGGGTGATCTTATTACACAGAAAACACCTTCAATATAATGTTCCCATGTCGGAAGATATGGAGACAAATTTGAAGGTGTTTTTCATTGACAATAAGAAGAAATTACTTGGAAGATATATAAATTCATCCTTAAAGGTGGACGTACATGTCATTTTTCTTTATTTCATTAATACAAATGGCTGCGCATTGTCTGGCTATCCCCATTCTACTAAAAGAACGATTAGGATGGAAAACAATAGCCGTAATGCTCATAGGTGCGCAATCGATAGGTTATAACTTGTTTCCAGTAATGGGCGCAATGAGTACCTTGATTATAGTCGTCTTTTTTATGGGATGTATGTATGTGAAGACAAAAAAAGTATTAATGAGTATAACAATTTCAATTATCCCAGTACTCCTTATGGTCATAAGTGATTATACGATTAGTCTATTAACCATGCACTTCCTCAAACTTTCCAGTGCTGATTTACAACAACCTCACTACCTTTTATTACTTGTTACTGGAATTTCAATTCTTGGAATCACTTTCTGCTACGCTGGTCGCTACTTGTTTTATAAAATGGGTGAAAATGAACTGTTTTTTAAACGTTTCGGGCTGCTCCTTACGATAATGAGTGTTCTCACACTCGCTATTTTTTACATTAATATATGGCTTGGCAAGCAACAGGATTTTTCTGATGAAATTGTTAGAGCAAACAGTGTTCTTTTTTTCTTCTACTTTATTATGATTATCGCCGTATGTGCCGTTTTGATGAGAATTGTAGTGAAAGAAACAAACTTACAAAACC
Source organism: Paenibacillus sp. GSMTC-2017 (assembly GCF_016019935.1). Taxonomy (GTDB): domain Bacteria; phylum Bacillota; class Bacilli; order Paenibacillales; family Paenibacillaceae; genus Pristimantibacillus. The sequence continues at coordinate 236,747 of NZ_JAECMT010000005.1, read as the reverse complement.
AGCAAATACAATATAATCGACTGAAGGTATACACGCAAGATTTAGAAAGCCTGTATGTAGATATGCAGAAATTCCGCCATGACTATGTCAATATTTTGCTGACGATGTCCGAATACATTCGTTCCAAGGATGTTGATCGTCTCCAAGTCTATTTCGAACAAAAAATATTGCCGATTAGCCAAGGGATACAGTCAAGCAGCAACTTCAGGCTAGATGACCTTCATCATGTTAGAGTTCAGCAGCTCAAAACCAACTCCATCTCAAAAGCAGCTGAAAAGATCGGGTGACCTTATTGCCTAACCGCAATAATAATAAATAAACCCACCTTACTAACATTGGTTGTACACCATTGCTAGTAAGGTGGTTTTTATTTTACTTTCTAATGAATGACATTCCGTTATCAGCTGGCAATCAACTTTTCAATAATGTCTTTCACTTCAGCTTTTTTTGGAACGACGATACTGCATATTTCCGTCTCCTCTTTCATGAAGCAATACCCTGTCAAAAAGGGGAATCGCTTAAACTGAAAGTTATAAACCTCCTTCTCGCCATATTTTTCTGATTGAATCGTCTGGATCTCGTAAATGGTATAGTCAGCTAGCAAGCCCATCTTAAGTGCTTTACCTAATGCTTCCTTACAGCTAAAGAACATGTAAGCCATTTCTATTTTGGATGATGATTCCCCGATCAGAACTTTCTCTGACTCGTTTAACATATCCTCAATCGGAATGTCTGGACGCATCGTTTCCATATCTATACCTACTAAGTTGTCTTTCGAATAAAGAATAGATAAAGCATATGTTTTGGAATGACTAAGCCCTACTTCAATAATATGATCTTTAATAATAGGAAACCTGAGCACACCGTACTCAACCGTTATTCGATTATATGCTTCATCAAGAGAAGGGAAGTTGTCTGATAAATTTTTCTTAATGGCATATCGACCATAAAGAAACTCTCTTTTCCTTCCTTCATTTGATATTTTTTGATACATGTTCATTTCGAAAGGGCTCAAAACTGTGCCGACGTCGATCGACTCCTGTCCACCGATCCGGATAAGATTCGGGATAATCATAGGTGAATCACCCCGTATACGATAACATTTTTTTCGATTTTGTCTGCCAATAATAGTAGAACAACAGATCGGCTGTAAAGCCGACGTTTATTAGCAAGATAAAACCTAGATATAAGCTGCCTCCAATAGTATCTAGTGAAAATGTAGATAATATTGCAGCGGACAGGAGTACGCTGACAGCAGCACAAAGCTGAACAACTTTTGCAGATCGATAATGCAGCTTCCGATAAAGGCCTGCTACGAACAGGAATATTCCTGGGTACAGCAACGATTCCTGTATTGAACCAAACTCAAATCCATCTTGGCCTAACGTATAGGTTGGAATTTTCAAGCAGAGCAATATTCCTGCTATAATGAGCAAATTATCAATCCATTTTCGATGGCGCCCTAGCATAATAGAAAACCAGGCAGTGACTACATTCATGTAAGCTAGTGTTACTACTACCATTGAAGCTACCATTCCAATGACGATCCAATACGTTTCATTAGGGAGGAATTGATCTTCACCTATAGCAACTAAAAAATAAACAATGTAGGCCGTTACCATGAGCATTTTTATACCCCAATATACTTTCAAACTTCCTTCAAACATTGTACGCTGGGAGCTGTCCATTTGCAGCTCGTATTTCCGATACAAAAAATCATAGATTGTACGCTGCATGCCTTTCATCTCCTATCATGCTGGAAATTTCAGAAATGGTTGGGTTTTCGATAATGTCAAAGAAACTAAGGTCGCTTCCGAATGCGTGATTAATCTCACGAGCAATTTCCCAAATAATAATAGAGTCGATAGCAAATTCGAATAGATTCGTTCCATCGGTTACTTCTTCAGCGTTTACATACTTCTGTATAATTTTTGCGATCCTTTTTGTTTTAGGTAAGAAATAATGATCGTACAACGTTTTTGTATCCGTTTTTCCATTGTTTGTGAGCGGTAGCTCACTTACATACACCGTTTTGAATGGGAGCATATACATCGGAAGAACTTTCTTGAGCTTATTGCTCAGATTATCTAATCGAGACGTAACAGCTAAATAGATTTTTTTATCCTGTACGAAAGCATGAGCATTTTTTACACCTAATGATTTAGCGGCATATTCGACCTCTTGCAAGTCAATGCGATAGCCGTTTATTTTCACTTGAGTGTCCTTTCTACCAAGATAAACAATTCTACCGTCATCTCTGATCCTTACCAAATCTCCTGTCTTGTACACTTTTTTACCGTTCCAGTTAATAAAGGACTCCCGTGTTTTCTCCTCGTTACCGATGTAACCAAGTCCTACCCCCATACCAGTTGCATAAAGCTCTCCTTCTGTACTAAGCTCTCCCTTATCATCTACAATAAATAACTCTGTACCATAAAATGCTTTCCCTATTGCGATTTCGTCTACTTCACCTTCCATTACATCTATTGTTGTAAACACTGAATTTTCGGTCGGACCGTAGCCATTAATAACTTTCGTATATGGCAGCACTTGGCGCACATGATGTAAGCTAAGCTGTTCCCCTCCAATAATGATGTGGCTAAGCTTTTGAAACATTTCCGGCTTTTTATCAACCCAGAAGTTAAACAACGAGCTTGTAATCCACATCATGTCAATTTCTTGCTTAATACGTTTTTCGACTAGATAAATGTTTAAAGTTTCTGTTTTGGATAAGAGCGCTACCGTCATCCCATTCATTAATCCTCCCCAAATCTCAATGATTGAGGCATCAAATTCTAATGGGCTAATATGCGAAATCGTTTTATCTGCTGAGAAACCAAGACGTTCTTCACCAAGTAACCGAATGATTCCGCGGTCTGGAATACCAACTGCCTTAGGTAATGATGTTGTTCCTGATGTAAAAATAACGTAACATAAATGCTCCGGCGTTCGTTCTTCCACCTGCCATACCTCTTCGAGAGAAGCATCAGGCTCAAGGATTTGATCGATCGTTACTTGAATGCTAAGCGTTTCTCGCATATATTGCTTACGGCTTTCTGGATAGTCTTTATTAATAACCGTGTATGCCGCACCCGCTTTTAAAATGGCAATCATTGAAGCAATAGCTTCAATGCTACGTTCCAGTTCGATAGCTACAACTTCACCAGGAGAAACGCCTGCTTCACGTAAATGATTGTAATATTGATTTGAAAGTGCATTTAGTCCTCCAAATGTGATAGATCGATTTGTCTCCGAAATGGCGACTTTATCTTTTTTGCTCGAAAACTGCGTTTTTAAAAAATCTAAAATATTAGTCATATCATCCTTAGCCTCCTATTTTTAAATCAGGGATTGCTTTTTATTCAAAATAAATGTCGTTATATCAGTAATGACTTCCTGCTGGCATTCAAAGAGGAAAAAATGCGCAGCTGCATAATTGTATTTGCTAATTTCACCGCTTGATAATTCATCCCAATGATCAATTTCGGATACAGAACGATCTTCGCTCCCCTGGAAGATTGCAACTTGAATGGAGGGGTCAAAAGAATGACAGTGAAAATGATTGAAGAGATTGTACGTTTGAATAGACTTAATGTCACTGCGCAGCGCTGGTAGAAATAGCCTACGCATTTGTGGTGATTGAAATTGATCTTCGCTAATTAATCCATAAACTTTGCAATACCGGAGTAGATCTTCATCACTTTCAATGTTTTCATGGACTACTTCAATACGATGAGGCGGTGTAGCTGCCATAAACATCAATTTCGTAATGTTGTATCCTTCGCTTTCAAACAATTTCGCTAATTCGTAAGCGATAATGGATCCCATACTGTAGCCGATAAAGATGATTTCTTCAGTCGTATTTAGCTGACCAGAAAGTTGCTGATACAAGTCAGAGACGTTGTCATGGAGCAAATCATAGGGCTTTTCGGAAAATCTTCGTCCGTGGCCCGCATACTCTACCGAAATCACTTCAATTTCCTCATCAATTTTCTTTAAATGTTTCTGCAGTTCTGCAAATACATTGATATGTGAACCTGCATAAGGGAAACATAGTACTTTCATCAAACATTCCTCCCTTTTATATCTGTATCAATTAACAAGTGATACATATTTCCGTGCATTGAATAGATCGGAAATGAAAACAAATGGTAATCGTTGCTGTTTGCAGCCCAAACTTCTTCATCAATTGAGCCAATATAATGGTTTGGTCTTTCAACATACCTGCCTTGAATGACGGTTCCATCACGTTTAGCTTCCAGCAAGCGGCATAGACCCATTAGTCCGTAATATCCAACAACGTATTGAACATCTTCTTTTAAGAAGCCGCCTTTAAGATTGGGATACGCTTTATGCACATTACGCAGGCATGAAAACTCTGCTGTATCGTCGATTTCATTCCCTCGTCCATATAGATCGAGGAAAATATGTTCGTCTGTGTGTACTCCTGCTTCGTTTAATGAAGCTACAATCAGCTTTTTGACTGCATTACGATTAACAACAGCGCTCCTCATCGTTCCTACTCCGATATGCCGAATTTCAGCTAAAATGGTGTCTCCGTCTAATAACGCTTGTTCCTTATCTTTGAGCAGAAAGGCTGCTCCGCCTTCCGAATAATAATGACCAGAAGCACCTTGCTCGAATGGCTCTGTGAATCGATCGTTACCTACTCCGAATGGGGAGAGTTCATATGGAAAAGGGCTAGTAGCTGCACATGAACCTCCACATACTGCAGTATCGAACTGACCTTGCTTAATCCGGTTATAGCTGCTAAAAAGCGATCCGATTCCTGAAGTCGATGCCTCACTTATCATTTCTATTGCTGGTGATTTCCCCGTCTTCAGTTGCTTTAGATAGGCGAGGGGATCGAGAAACTCCATCGCCGTCATAAAGTTTTCCGGTTCTAACCCCAAATACATCGATTTAGAAAGCTGATCGGTCTGGGGTGAACCAACTGAAACGAGCAAATTGCTTTTTGTCCCAATGAGGTGTGCATCTACCAGTGATTGAAACAAAGATAACGTCATTCGTTCACTTGAGAGGAGGAATCGGGCTTTATTTGCCTCAACCGATTCCAACTCAAACTTCTCTGTTACAGAGGGATAGAACAATCCGTCAAAGGATTCTATTCCCTCCATATTCGTATTAAAGTGTCTACTCAGCTCTAGTAGCCTGTTTTCCCAAATAGCCCGTTTATTATAAAAGAGTTTCTTCGCTGCATCGGCATTCGATGCAGGAAGATCATAACGGCAATCTACGATAACTACACTGCTTTCACTCTTGCTCATGCTGCAGCATCCTCTAGCAATTCCTCCACGTATTCACTTAGTTGAAGAATCGTTGGATAAATAAATACGTCTGCTACTTCCATATCAATCTTGAATTGCTCTGCGATTGGCGCATAGATACCAAATGCTTTGAGAGAATCTCCCCCTAGCTCAGTAAAGGTCTTTTTCACATCGATTTGGTCAAGATCAAGTACAGAAGCGAATACAACAGTAATAAATTTTTGTGTTTCATTCAGCATTTCTGCACCAGTAACCGTCAGTGATTCAAAACTTTTAATTTTGTATGGGCTCGCACCATTCGCACTTTCATCTCCTTCAGAACGAACAACTTTACGTCCTTCTAGGTTCGGCAAACGGATATAGCTGCCTAGATACTCTTCCATTTTCTCGTTATTAAATTCCCCTACAATAACTCTTGGCGTATTAGCATCAAGCGTTAATCTGATATATTCTCGTCCGACAATAGCAGGAATCGACTTCATTAATAAATGCTCATCAGCTGTGGCAATATCTCCAAAGTTTAATGCCATTCCTGTATCATTCCAGCCCGGCCATTGGATTGACGTGATCCGCTCATCTGCAAGCGATGCACCTTCTAAGAATGCATTCGCAAATGTGTAAGAGAATTGTCCAGCCGAACCAACGATCGTTGTCATCGAAGAACTTGTAACGAAAAATTGAAGTGGCAGATTTGCAGAAGCGTTCCTTAGTAACGTTGTACCGATTACTTTGGGAGCAGCAATTCGTAAAAACTCTTCTTCTGTTTTTGTAAACAACATGCCTTCCTCAGGTACGCCAGCAAGATGTACAATACCAGCGATTGTTCCCGTCCCAGTTAGTTCATCAAACACTCGTTTTACATCCTGTTCGACTGCAATATCACAACGGTGGAATGTCACTTCTCCCTTAGCTTGAATGTGCAGAATTCGGTTTAATTTAGCTTCTTCCGCAGGAGTACGCTCCTGTTTAGCCGTCAATGCAGTGAATATGTCATTACGTCCAAGAGCTGCAATGCGGATATTCGGGTTAAGCTCGAACAATTGCTCCATATATTCTAGTCCAACACCACCATATCCACCTGTAACAATGACTGTGTCACCATCTGCTAGTTCAACTGGCTTACGCTCAAGCTCACGAACTTCGACAAGAGCTTCTTCGTATAGATTTCCGCTTTCGAAGACAACTTTTTTGCCTGCAAGCTCTTCAATTAGAGCTATAGCGAGTAATGAATCGATTGAAAATTCAGATATTTGAACAGTAAGCGTTGTAAATCCAGTATTCTCAAGTCCTGGAATACGACCAGAACTTAGTAGCGCATACTGCAATGGATTAATATTTCCACCACTATTATCGAGCGAGAAGCCATGATCTGCTGCAACAATTAGCTTTCCGCCACGTTTCAAATATTTACTCGCAGACTTTGCGAAGCGGAAGTAATGAGCACTTTCCTCTTCTACCTTTGCAGCATCCAATTGTTCTTGCTGGCCTAACCACGGTGTGTAGATAACATAATCATAACGTTCTGTCTTTTGAGTTAGCTCCCTGTAATCAGCATAGTCCAGCTCAATAGCTGCGTTAGATACAGCTTTTCCATTGTCGTTGCCGATGTAGAGCACTTTAGCTCCCGCAACCTTTGTAAGTGAATTAATCGCTACAACTTTATCAGAAAGCTCATAACGAATTTCATTCATCTGAGGTTTCAAGAACATGTTCGCGAATGCCTTCATCACGTATTTTTCCAAATAAGCAACGACATCACCTTGTTCATTGTGTACAGCAATATTTGCTGTAATGATGTCATGATCAGCGTCTGGATCGTATAGCAACTCAGTTACAGAGTAAACCTTTTGTGTAAACTTATTACCAGTGAATGTGAATTTTCCATACGATAACGGCAGGTATGTTTTGTTTCGCACTTGTGCTCTTTCGTATACCATTGCTCCGAGAATGCCGTCTAATATAGAAGGATGCAAATTATAGCTATCCAAATCTGTGCTAAACTCGTTGCTGAGGTTTAGTGACAACAAAATTTCTTGTTTATGACGTCTTGCCATCTTAAACTCATGGTTAATGAAGTCCCAACGACCTTTGAAGAAGTTGCTTGTCTCATTACCGAGTGTAGTCGGCTGTGGATGAGACTCGATTTCGTCTTTGATATCTATACGGTTTAACTGAAGCTCATCTTGTTTCTTCAATACGAACACGGCATGGGTTACATATTGCTCTAGATCATCATTTTCATAAGAGAATACTTCTACTTCAAGCTGTTTGCCGGATTTATTGACGTGGACTTGGAATGTTTTGTCCCCTTTTTCCTCTAATTGAATTAAATTTTTGAAGTATAACTTCTCCAAAGTGAAGCCTGGTGTCTTGAAATACAACAGAGCTAATTCGGAAGCGAGCTGCGTATAAGTCGTGCCTGAGAATGTACGTTTACCGCCAATGCGGTGATCATCAACAAACCAGTCGCTTGGGGACAATGTAACTTGATAAACATCAGACTTATCTGATCTGAGCGTCTGTTTTTTAATAAGTGTCGCTTTAACAGCCAAACTTGGACCGCTAGTCCCGCGACGAGTATATTTTTTTACATTTGCCCAAAGCACTTCACGCTTAAATTCATACGTAGGCAATGAAACTGTCTGAGCTCCATCAAAGCTAAACGAGTCTAAAGCTGTTTCAAGACCGTCCAATTGTAGTTGAATCAATTCGGTAAGTGGGAAAACTTCTCCGCCCGAACGTAGTCGGTGCTGCATAAGTTTCTTCATATCCGATGAAATGGACTCACTATTTGTGGAGAATATTCCTTCAGCATCACTTAACGTATCTTTCTCAAGGGCAACGATAGATTGTTTAAGTTTGCGATTAAATTCGTCTGCCGTGCTTGCCTGGAAACCAATACCTACAGCGTATCTATTTCTTCTATGAACGAGGGTATAAGCAATATCGCTCAATCTATAACTCTTCAAAAATTCCTCATTTACAATAAATTTCTTAAGCAGCGAGACAAGTTGCTCTACAGATTGTCCCGAGAAAATAAACGGGTATTCTTTATCATCTTGAACAACATCTTGTTTACGTTCAAATTCCTCAAGGATGACGTGGGCATTCGTTCCGCTGAATCCAAATGAGCTAACACCGCCACGACGTGGATACTTCCCTCTAACCCATGGGGTAACCTGTGTCGGGATATAAAACGGGCTATCGACGAAACGAATGTATTCGTTAGGAGCTTCGAAACCTTTATTCGGGAAAATTTCCTTGTTGCGTAGCGCAAGTGACATCTTGATCATTCCACCGACACCTGCGGCGCCAACTGTGTGACCAATATTTTCTTTTAAGCTGCTAAGTGCACAGAAACTCTTTTTGCTGACATACTTTTTGTATGCATCTGTTAGTCCTCTCGCTTCAATCGGATCACCTAGCTTCGTGCCTGTACCATGTGCATCAACGTATTCAACTGTTTCAGGTGAAATATTGCTACGCTCATAAGCTTCAAGCAACAAATCTTTTTGTGCGTGCGGATTAGGTGCTGTCAGTCCATTTGACCTGCCGTCACTGTTGATCATGCTGCCTCTAATAACGGCATGAATGTTGTCGTTGTCCGCAATTGCATCCTTTAATCTTTTCAAAATAACGATGCCGACGCCTTCACCAAAAATAGTCCCTTGTGATTCTGCTTCGAAAACTTTCAAAAATGAACGAGGTGTCTCAACATTGCTATACTGGTCTACAACACTACCTTGACGAGGGAATAAGCCAAGCGCAATTCCGCCAACAATTGCCGTATCAATTTCCTTGTCACGAAGCGTCTTCACCGCTAGATGCGCTGCGACAAGTGAGGAGGAGCATGCTGTATCAATAACAAACGATCCGCCGCTCATGTTATAGAGATAGTTCAACCTGCTTGCTAGAATACCTTCCCAGTTTCCAGCATTAACATGATTGGAATCCTCTTCGATCTCAGAGCGGTAGCTTGCTGTTATCGATTTGTCTTTTCCGATGTAAATGGCTGTTTTGCTGTCTTTGATCTTGTCCAATCGGATACCAGCGTCTTCTAATCCTAAATAGGAATGTTTCAGTACTAAGCGGTGTGTTGGATCAATATAACGAGCTTCATCTTCATTAATTCCGAAAAACTCGTAATCGAACGTTTCAATATCTTCCAAGTATGCACCTTTCTCATTGCACAGCCGAGCAAGAAACTCTTCTGGCGTCGTCTTCAAATGTGCAGCTCCATCTAGTAGATAAGGATGATCCTTTGGAATATAGTTAACGCGATTTTCCGGGAATGGTTTAAAACCTCTTTTGCCAAGCTTCACCGCTTTATAAAATTCGAATGTATCACGAGCATCTGTATACTCACATGAAATACCGACAATCGCAACGTCGTCTGGCAAAATTTCTTCTAGTAGAGATTTACCTACCTCAGGATTTAAATTCCCTTTCTTAATTTGACCAAAAATATATTCACTTGCTTGCATCGTATTCGCCTCTTTCATTTTTTATTGGTTCAGAAACGCTAACATCTCAGTTGCATCAAAATGTGTTTCTATCTCATTCCATTCATCATTGCCCGATTGAACTAGCTTATTGGCACCCTCAGCTGACTGGCTGAGCAATAACTCAACTTGTCCATGGATCGTCGATAATGAGAAGAGTGTAGTGACATCGAACTTATTTGGGAATATACGATTCAGCTCATCAGAAAGGTTAACGATCGTGATAGAATCACCACCTTGCTCGAAAAAGCTTACGTTGTCGTCATACTCGTCGTCTCCAAGCGTCTGTTTCCAAGCAGCAAGCACACCCTTTTGTATACTTTCAGCGCTGCTTTGTACTCCATTTTCTTGTTCTTGTTTACTTTCAAACAAAGTTTGATTTGTCCGTTGTTTAACTGTAGTGCTCAGCAATGAGCAGTACTCATCAGCTGGACGTACTAGCTTAAACATGGATGCGTAACGTTCGTCGGAATGAATGAATCGGTCAAGGAGCTTTACACCTTTATCCGTTTTGAGCTTTTCAAAGTAGTAGTCTTCTTTCCCAGCCGACATACCCACTTCAATCCATCCCGTCAAATTTAGCGTCCTAACATTCCTTTGAGACAACGCTAAGCCAGACTGATAGGCGTTTGATAAACAATATTCTACTTGCCCAATCGCCCCAATCAATGATGCTAAGGAAGAGAAATGGATAATCTCTCTAGCGTTAGGGAAGTATTTGCCGAGTAATGTAGAACCTTCAACTTTACTTCTTGTTTTGTTATGGAAGACATCTCTTGTTTTATTTAAAAAGAAGCCTTGTGCAGGTTCCCCAGCAAAATTCAACACCATGTCGATACCATCGTTTTGTTCCCTTGCGAATGTATCCAATTGATCTTCATTTACGATATCTAAGGAAACATATTGTACGTTATCTGCTGGCAACTCACCGTTCCATGAGGAACTCCGACCCGCTGCAATAAACTTGACAGCTGGATAGTGATTGGCTGCATAAGTCATATAGGCTCGTCCAATTCCTGAGCCGCCGCCTACAATAAGCACCGTGCCCCCATCTCTGAACTTGTCACCCTCATTGACCGTTAACTTCAAGCTCTTGAATCGTAATGCATAGAACTGATCTCTGCGCTGGATAACGACAACTTCACCACCGGCATCTATATTCTCCAATAAGTCGGTATGGTCGTAGTCTGCCTCAAAGATCGTAACCCCGTATTGCACTTCAAGTCTGAGTGCGGATACACCCATTGCAATTGCACGATTATGCGCATTGACATGCAGCTCTGCGTTACTACCTTCATGGAACATATTTTGACTAATGTAGTTGAATGTTGTAATGACTGATTCTCGATTTAAAAGCAACATAAGTTGTCCTAAATCATAAGCACAGCTAACAATCTCATGTTCGTTCTCATAACTGCGATCCCACAGATATACCTGCTTTATCTTCGTTTTACTTCTAGTAAGATCGAGTGCGTACAACTCGTCTACCTTTTCGAAGTAAATGACCGGTGCTTCTAATTGAAGCTTTCCACGTAGAGATTCATGTGCAACATGCAAGCATTCATCCGCTGAAGCTACTTTCTCCATCGGCTTGAAAGCAGTTAGCTCTTCACGTTTGAAAAATTGATCCTGCTCGTCCGTTTTCTCACGTACAGTTGCTGGTGCATTTTTCACCTTGTACCCTTTTGCTATCAATACAATTCCGCCGAGCTCATCAAACATGTTCACGTCGAATGATAAAATGACGTTTCCTCGATCGTCCTCCGTACGGTCCTGAAGCACAATCTCTGAAAAGAAAGATTGACCTTGTAGCCTTTGTTGTACGACATCAATCGTGGTCCAGATCCATGGGAACAATATTTCGTTTGGCTCAGCCATTCGGTTAAGTGCATTAAACGCAGGATCTAATATGGAAGGATAAAAAGCATATTGTGCAAATTCCTTGTCCAAACCTTCCGGTATCCGAAGTTTAATGACCGACCTCGTTCGTTCTGTATTCACCCATAACTTATCTACAACGTCCCATCGTTTAGATACGACGATATCGGAATCATCCGTTTCCCCGACTTGACTCGTTACTGCGATCTCATCCATTTCTTCAATCTTGAGAACATAGGATTGTTTTAAACCTTTCTTTTCTCTCAAGTCGAACTGCAGCCAGCTTTGTGTTACCCCATTATGTGTAAAGGATACTGTCGCTTTAAGACTCACTTTGTCCAGTACGAAGATAATCGTAAAGGGACCTTCTTGAACGGCTAGCTGATGAAGCAAATGCAAGTTGCCAATTTCGTAATTTTCGAGACTATAGGCTGTATCTCCAAGTGCCTGCGACATGATTTCAAAGATGCTTGTCCCAACCATCAAATGATTGAGACCAAATTTATGCTCGTGAATTTCCCAATGCTTCTTACTATGAAGCGGGAACTGTGCAATAATCATTCGATCTGTCTCAGCTCGATGAAGCTCGTTATGAATTTTGAACGTATTACCCTGCCTTGGATACCAATAGCTGTTAAGCTGCAGTGGCGGATATTCCTTTACTTCTCGTGTAGAAGCACCTTCCCATGCTTGCAGTACAACATGTGCATTTGTACCCGTCATACCAAATGAACTTACACCTGCAAGTGCTCCTTCGTTAATAGGCTGACACTGATCAGGAATGTAGAATACAGAGTTCTGAAAGTCTATTTCCTCGTTCGGAATCTTAAAATCTGGGTGTGGAATTAATGTATGATTGCGTAAACTGAGTACCGATTTAATAAGTGAGAATAAACCAGAAGCAACGTCCAAGTGACCAAAGTTAGATTTACATGCCGTTAATGCAACGGATTGACCCTTCAGACTTCGCGAGGAAAAATACGTGCTTAGACTTTCAAACTCGATCGTATCTCCAACAGCTGTACCCGTTCCGTGAGCTTCAATAAAAGCAATTTTACTTAATTCATTCTCAAGGGGAGACCACGCTTCCTCGATGAGTCGTGCTTGTGCTTGCGGATTTGGAGAAGACATATTCATCGTTTGCCCGTCGTTGTTATATGCGTAGCTCCGAATAAGTCCATATATATAGTCCCCATCCCGCTCCGCGTCCTCTTTACGTTTCAATATAACAGCGCACACACCTTCACCTATTGAAGTTCCTGTACTCCGATCATCGAACGTACGCGTTTTCCCATCAGAAGCGAGAATATCTACGATCTTGTCCTTCTTAAAACCCGGCTTCACATAAATGTTTGTGCTCACAACGATCGCTTGATTAGCCTTACCAAGGCGCAGGTCATTAGATGCTTGAATGACAGAGACAAGTGAAGAGGAACAAGCGGTATCAGTCATCATAGATGGCCCTGCAAGATCGTATACATAATTGATTCGGCTTGAAATAGTCGAATTAAGCATGCCCAGCAAATCTGGATTAAGCCCTTCCTCCTGTAATAGGAGTTGATATTGGTATTGTTGAGTCGAGTTTGCACTTGCGTAAACGCTAGTCTTTGAACCCTTAATGGTATGCAGACAATTCGCATCTCGCAGAGCTCTTGTCGTAGATAACAGCGCAAGTCGTTGGTTAGGGTCCATGAAATCCGCACTCTTTTGCGATACTTTAAAGTGTTTATGGTCAAACAAATCAATTTGTTCCAAATACGATCCCGGCATAAACAGCTCTTCATCTTGAGGGAGTCCGATTTGCGCCAAACGTTGTAACGGAAAGTTACCTTTAGAAATCCGCTTGCGCTTCAAGTCTCGCCATACTTCTTCTTGATTGCTGCAGCCTGGAAGCGTAATATCCAGCCCGATAATTGCTATATCCCCTTTAATCACACGATCCCATCTCCTTCCTGACCGTTAGCTCGGGGGTCATCCGACCTTCCAGGCCAATTTGCTGCAATACGAATTGATTTGTTCTTCTGGAACTTCTTTTGTTTGTAAAATTAGTTTGAGCAGCGAAAGTGTCTTCTTAACATCGTCTGCTGTAGGAACATGACCAATTTGTGACTTGATTTGGTTATAGCCACTCACAACAATATTTTCGTACGCATCAGCATCATCACTATTATTTTTAGTTGATACGATGATGCCTAGTGCACGAGAGTAAAGATTGTAATGTCCGTTAACTTCGATATCATCTTTCAAGTCTGTAAGAAGCGCCTTAATATGCTCCTCCGTATGGAAAGGACGAACGACAGCTTGTCCAGCAAGCATGTTAACGAACATTCCGTTTGGAGAGAGATCCACAAATAATTGAATGCCTTGATTAATTGCATAATCGATGGATTGCTTCCATTTAACAGGCTGAACAATTTGATTAGCGATTTCTTCTTTAAAGTTTTCCGTATGATATGGACCTACATTTTTATTGCTTACGACAGTCATACTGAGATCACTGTTGAATGTGAAGCCTTCTAGCTTCTCATACACTTCATCCGCAGCCTGCTGCATATATGGCGTATGGAATGCTCCACTTACATTAAGCACAACACTTTCAAACTTATGTTTTTTTGCAAAAAGTTGAATTTCGTCAATTGGGCCAGAAATAACAGTTTGCTTGTTGGAATTGTAGTTGGCGATGCGGACATTGCCTTCTAATAACTCCTCGATCATTTCAGAAGCAACAAACAATGCCATCATACCCGTTTGCTCTTGGCGCTCAATCGCACCTTTCATTGCTGAACCTCTGAGTTCCACTAACGTAAGCCCAGCTTCATAGTCGAAGGCACCCGCAATAGTTAACGCTGTAAGTTCTCCCAGGCTGTGACCAAGTACAACACTGGGGTAAAGACCAACTTGATCCCGGTATAGACGGTACATACACATCGAGCCAACGTAGGTAGCAAGCTGCGCCTTACGTGTATCCTTACTTAAATCCTGTGCGAACCATTCCCTAATCGGCTCACCTAGCTGAGCTTCCGCTTTCTCAATAAGACTGAGAGTCTCGTTGTTCGCAAGCCACAGATTTACCACCTGCTCAGAAAATTTTGTCCCTTGTCCTGCCAAAAGTAATGCGATATTCATTTTAATTGGCCTCCTTTAGTTGTCCTCTAATTTTTTGGAATAATAGTTCAGTCGTATAATGATTAAAAAAGTCCGAAATTTTCAAATTAACGTTATACATTTCTTTGATTCGCTTTTTTAGCTTTACGAGCAAGGTTGAATCCATTCCTAGATCGAAGAAGCTTTCGCTATACGCTACTTCCGTCTCCTCTAGCAATTCACAAACCATTTCACATATTTTCGATCGCAAATCGTCATTGGATTGTTCTTCTGAACTTTGTCCCGAATTGCTTAGCTCGGCAGTCTCCTCACTTTGCTCTTCAAGGGACCAATTAAGGAAATTCCCGAGACGTAAACTTTCTCCCGAATAAAGCAATTGTATATTGCGGTTAAATACAGCGGAGAATCGTTCAACATCGGTTACAGTAAACTCACTGGAAATAATAGATACATGCAGCACATTATCTAACTGATAGATAGAAAAGTGTAAGCCGTATTTCTCATCCCTATAAGCCGTTGCTTCCTCAAGAGTAATCTCATGTTCTTGATCCAACACTTTATCAATAAGGCTGCCCGTCTTGTAGTCAAAGACGATATCCCTAAACAGATTCATTCGGCTCATCGGCTCGCGTCGCATTTGCAAATCAGTAAGGTCGGAATGCAGCATGTTTGATAAATATTGTTGCTGTACACCTGAAATGATTTCTTCAATTGGAGTATCCAGATTATGATCAAACTGCTCAGCAAAGGGTATAAACTGTACGAAGCTGCCAAGCGTTCGGTACTGATTTCGATTACGTCCTAAGGACGGGAACACCATGTAAACTGCTTGACTCTGCAACCACTCCGCGAGACTAAGAGAGAAGGCAGTTAGACATAATGCAAAGTCAGAATGGCGGCGTGACGTCTTAGTAGCAAGTGTTACTTGATCGTTCAGATAATGGACGACGTTAGCCTGCTTCTTAATAAGCTTTGTCTTAAAGAGATCGTACTGACTGAAGTCGATAACGTCCCCCCGTTGTTGCCCCACTTGTACGGACGCTGCAACTTCCAACTCAGCCTCATTGTAAGTTGTATCTTGGAGGCTAGATGGCTCATCTCTAAGATAAGAAGCCAACAAATCGTGGAGTAATAAGTTAATACTGAAACCATCGAACAGGACATGATGTATGTTGAGGAATAAATAATCAGCCGGTTCTCCGGTAACTTTACAAAGTACAACCTTAATTAATTCTCCGTCTTGTGCGCTGAGTAGATGCTCATGCAAGATGGTGTCTTGATCGAATTGACCAAACGAGCGAATTTGGATAAGCGGGATATTTTGATTGATCCCCTTGAACATTTTATTTTTACCGAACGACTCTTCAATCTTGAAATAAGTTCTGAAAATATTATAATTTTCGAAATATTGCGATAATAGTTGATACATTTTCGGAATGTTTAATCCTTGCCCAAATCTGATGAACAACGGAATATTATACGCTGTTGGATTAGCCAAGCAGCTGGCTAAAATCCGTTTCTCCTTTTCGCTAACTAGCTTTAGCATGTTCAACAATCTCCCCTAGCGTTTGATTGAACAACATATCTAAGTCCAATTGATAGCCGTCTCCGCCTAATTTCCAAATGATCTCCATCGCTTTAATTGAATCGCCGCCTAATTCGATAAACGTACTTTCCATCACAATCTTACTCTTTAGCACACCTTCAATTACCTCAATAAGTTTGTTTTTGGAATCGTTCACTTGCTCCACTTTTATCGCATTCATGTCTGTTTTTCCATTTGCATTCATAGGGATTTGTTCCACCACCTTTACAGTCGGAATCATATAGTCTGGAAGTCTGCTTCTTAAATATTGTCGTAATAACTCGAGCTCTACCGTATCCGTTACGTATAAATAAAGCCGCTTGCCATCATAATGTGCCACACAATCTTTGTGTAGTCCGTATGCCCGAGCACACTCTTCAATCTCGCCAAGCTCAATGCGGTATCCAGAAATTTTCACTTGTCGATCCTTACGTTCTACATAGACCAGATCGTTATCACTATTTTCATAAACGATGTCGCCTGTCCGATAATAAACAATTCGATCATGCTGGGCGAATACAGCAGCGTTAGCCCCTTCATTGCCTAAATAATGTCGCAGTAAGCCTGAATCAGATATTAAGAGTTCCCCTTGATTTCCAGGTTCGACATCCCTTCCCTGCTCATCTACTATGCGGAATTTCCCCTTATCAAACAGCTTCCCAATTGGGATTACTGCCTCGTCTCCTCGCACTTCATATTTAGTTGCATATACCGTCGTTTCTGTCGGGCCGTAAACGTTGAGCACCTTGCAATAACGTGCTGCTTCTTGTAAATGCCGTATAGAACATCTTTCACCGCCAGTCAGAACAAGCTTCAATTTACTAAAGCTATCTAAACATTCATCTACATAGAGGTTGAACAATCTCGTTGTTAAGAAGACTGTATCGATTTCCTCGAGAATGTCAGGCATGACATCAAAGTCGAGACTCTCATCCTTATTCACCATGCGTAGCGTCATTCCGTTAAGTAGCCCACCAAACAATTCATACACCGATGCATCGAATTCAAGCGGCGCGAACTGTCCGATTACTTGTCCACGATAGAAATCGTTATGATTCACTATTTTCCAAATGGCTCGATCCTCAATTGCGACCGCCTTCGGCTCACCTGTTGAACCGGAAGTGAAAATAATGTAGAGGAGACTATTTTCATCCCGTGCCGTCGGCAATTCCCCATTTAACCCATCGTTCTCCGGTAACATCTGTACTTCGGCTACCTCAAGATCGCGTAATGTCAATTTTGACTTTACCTTTTCTCGCATAAGACTTTTTCGATGTTCGGGATAATCATTTGGAATCATACAATAGGCTGCTCCTGCACGAACCACGCTTAGCAACAACACGATTGCTTGATATTTATTGTCCGTTTCAATCGTAACGACGTCTTCTTTGCCAATCCCGCCACTTCGAATTTTCCTTGCGATCCGCTCCGTCATGTCATCCAATTGACCATAAGTTAATGTTCCATAACTACCGGTGATAGCTAGCTTGTTTGGAACGCTTTTTAAATGGTACACTAGTCTTTCCAACAAACTCACCATTTGTCCCTCCTTATACGTCGTAGTTTTCGATTATCTTTTCAATATCTTTAATGATGCGTAACATTTGCATTTCTTGATATTTGCTTCGATTGTATTCGATCACTACGGTCGTTTCCTCGTCATAGCGACAGAAACGGATATACACATCGAACTTACAGAGCTTGTCTACTGGTACGAAGCGGAATTGATGGAACATATCCTCCTCGTATGAATAGATGATTGGGTGCACCGGGCTTGCTGCTTCTACCTCACTGAGTTTTGGATCTACCCAGCTTTTCATCTGCTCTACAAAAATTCGTTTCATCTTTTGTTCAATCGTTAACGACTTTTCGATTTTGTTAGGCATTATCCGAACGTAGCACCCTACTTCATGAAAATTGCGGAATGCCATACGCCAATTACTAATCGTTCCATATTCGAACCCGATACAATAGCGACTTAACACCTCTTCCAAAGCACCTTGGAAAACAGCATTTTTTGTAACCTTTAATTTCTGAGCAATATCATTCATATGACTCCACTGTTTTTCAGAAATGCGTCTTGTCACTTTTGCAGCAGTCGATGGTCCCCCTGATTTTTGAATAACAAGATTTAGTAGATTATTAGTTGAACTTGCAGAGCTTGGTAGCGATTGTTTGTTTAACGTATTAATGCGACAATACGTACTGAAATCACCATACGAATCTCCTAATTTCCCTAGTGTTAGCAATTGACTGATCATGGAATCTACATTTCGAATACCAATACCATCTATACAAATATGGTGAAATTCGATATAGAGATAGCGATTGTCATTCTGTTCGAGGAACATCATTTTCCATGGATAACCGTTGTTTAAATCAATAGGCTCTGTTTTGGTTTCGATAAAATCTTCCGGTTTTTCCGTAATAGAACGAATCGGAATAACGATATCAACTTCTTGAAGAGGAACATACTTCTGATAAAACGTTCTACCGTCATTATCATAACCATATTGCACTTGTAGTGTTGGCAAACTCTCAAATGTATCATAAATCGCCTTTTGAACCCTTTCGTATGACTCTTCACCCTGTAGCCTGCGTAGAAATGGGAGACGATAAATCGGGAGCTTGTTGCAAATGAACATTTGACGTTGCATAACCGTTAGTTCACTGTACGCACAAGTTGGCCCAATCATTTGAATGTTTCCCATCTCTTAACCCTCCATCATCAAGCGCTTTTTCAAGTAAATAGATTAGCTCATTAGCCTCTGCTAAATTGTATAGCTCATCATCAATGTACAGATGTAGAGAGTGTTCCCCATTCCGAATATGCCAGTTTAAGAAGATTTGGAACTTCGACAAACCACTAAACTCAACAGTATGGTTAAACAATCCCTCGTTTTTGTCGTCCCCTTCTTCGATTAGAGTTTGGAAGACGATACTTGGATACTCTGATGAGAAACCAGTTGAATGCAATTCATAGATGGAAACTGCTTGATTGCGTCTGGCCGTCTGCAAGCTTTCACGCAGCACTTTCTCCTGTCTACTTGAGTAGAAGACTGGTAATATACGAACAAAAGATCCTATTACACTATTGGCATTTGGTATCACTCTTCCATGATAAACAGATCCTATAAAACACTCGCTAGCACTAAAAAAGCTGGATAATGCAAACGTGTATGCTTTAACCACTTCATATTCCATTTCTTCAAAGTTACGATTATTAACAAGTACAGTCCATTTCTTTTGTTGAAAAGTCCCTTTGCCAAG
Organism: Paenibacillus sp. GSMTC-2017; assembly: GCF_016019935.1. GTDB lineage: Bacteria > Bacillota > Bacilli > Paenibacillales > Paenibacillaceae > Pristimantibacillus. The sequence goes on along the minus strand of NZ_JAECMT010000005.1, from coordinate 217,119 downwards.
CGCAGGTTTACCTAATTTTGCAAACTTAGCGTATGGAAGCAGCGGTCTCCAATGTTCACTTGCAACAACTACTGCAGATTCATAGGATCTAACCATTTCGACAAACTGTGTATACTTGGGAGCTCGTCCTCCATAACAATCCTCAACTTGCTTTAAGAAAATGCCGATTCCTTGATGATCAATGAGTAAGTGATGCATATGAATGTACAAATACCAATCATCACTATCTAGTTCATGAACAAGATTAATATCCCATAATTTCTGATTACCCTGTATGCGAAGAGATTCACCGAATTGTTCAATCGTGCTAAGACAATTAATCTCTATGCTCTTAATGTTGACCGACCTGTTCTGATCAATGGTTGCAACCACTTCACCTGCATCATAGCTGAAAGAAGTAAAAAAGATATCGTTATTCATAACCACTTGCTCAGTTGCATCACGCAGCTGCTCTAGTTCAATCCCTTTCTTTAGGCGATAAGCATATTTAACGTCATAAAGGCTCGAATTGATCATACGGAAACTATCTATAAATATCGCTTTCCCACAACCTGGAACTCTATACTCCATTAAGCAGGTTTGATCTTCGAGCTCGCTTGTTCCTTCTTGTATGAGCCAGTTAACCTTGGCTTTGAGATCTCGAAAAGTTCCCGCCGCATATATATCATGGTAAGAGAGTTGAACACCAAATCTTTCATATACTTCAGTGATCATTCCCGCAATTTCGAATGAGGTTATATCCGTTTCGAGCAAAAGATCATTATCGTTATAACGGAGAAACATTTCATCGATTGTTCGTGGAATCCCATCCTCTTTCTCTACCAGATTCCCCTGCTCTAGCACATGCGAAATTGTACTCTTTGCAATTTCAATATTTTGTAAACTATCATTAGAGGGATCGAGTTTATCCAAGCTGAGCAGCGCATCCTCTAAGCCATTGCAAATCTGCTGCATGAGGGGCGATTGGTAATGAAACTCTAACGTTAATCCATCTTCGAATTCATTGAACTGGAGGTGGTTATCAAACTTGTACAAATAATTGCCTAATACTAACTCTGAAAATGTAGCTGAATATTGAATAGGGTCATTAAGTTTCGTGTAGGAGAGAATCCAATCATATCCGACTCCCCCAACAAGATTCATATATTCATCGTAAGTTACGTTCACCGAAAGACCGATAGAATCAATAATTTGTCTAAATATTGCTCGTGCATTTTTACCGAAATCAAGTTGCTCGTCCAATCGAAGTACGCATGGCGCAACGTCTGTTAAATTCCCGACCATTTCCGCTTGAGTACGCTGGTCACGACGGGAGACGACTACTCCTACAAAACTTTGATTCCTCTTGGATAGGAGCATTGCCACAAAAGCTATTACACCAAACTTCGTTGTCCGCATTTTTTTCGATAATGACCCTAACGCTCTCCATGCATGATCTTTGAGAATGAGAGTCCCGCTAATCGGACTAACAAGCCTCGATATATCTGTCTTTCGTGAATGACGTCCTTCTTGAACAATCGCACGATACTCGTCTAAAGCATTATTCTGAACTTCTGTCACATCTACGACGGGTAGAATACCATTTCCTAACGTAGGAAGAACGCCATCTACAATTCGCTTTTCAAGTGCGTTGATAAAAATAGGTAACGATTCTCCATCGAAAATTAGATGATGGAACAAAAAGTCCAATGTGTTAGATTGTTCATTGATAGAATACTTTGCTAATGACTCACCACTAAACACATCAAGTTTAGTTCCCTTCACTTGCAATTCACTTCTGAATTTTCTTACGGAATGATCTACTACGAATGCATATCGTCCATTTTTGTAAACGATCCTCGCCTTCAAAGATGAAAAATAATTCATCACATCTTCTACTGCTTGAATCAATTGTGCAACGACCAACTTAGGATCATATTTCAAAGAAAAGTTTATATCATAATTTTTCCGATGTTTCTCAGCGTACAAAATTTTCTCATGCAATGGCTGTAAGTCTATCCTTTCACCGTCATCATTCTTATGAAGAAGCAATACCATTCCCTCCTTTTATTGTTATGTTGCTCTGCGATTCTGGAGGGAATGAAGGCTCCTGCTTCATCCCCGCCTTATTCTATTACGGTTTCTTCTATATATTTTCCGTTCTAACACGCATCAATATGAGGAAGAGAACTGCTGCAAGTAGGAACAAGCTTGTAATGTTCATCGCTACAACGGCTACATTATCGGTGAACCCACTGAACATCGCATCATTTAACTCCGTAATCCAGTTGGTTGGTAATATGCTCGCTATCTTCTGCATCCCTTCTGGCATAATGGAGCTTGGCCAAAGTGTTCCACCTAACATCGAAAGTGGCAAGCAGACTACGGTAATCAACAGGCGTCCAGTTGATAATCTAGTCGTACGACTAACGAGTAGTAACCCGATTCCTGCCGCAACCACATTCAATACGCCGTAAGCTAATACCAGAAGAAGTAGTTCACCTATGTTTAGCCCTAAGTCGATTTGGAATACCCCGCTCATCAGTGCAATCATGAACAAAAATTGTGTTACACCAATGACAGCGAATACGGCTGCAGTCTGCATGAAGTAGCTAAGCTTACTAAACGAGGCAAGCAATATTCGTTGCGTAGTTGTATGAACCTTATCCCCGAGAAAGAGCATCGTATTGGTCATTGTCAAAAACATGATGATAAACACAATCATATTAAATGTACTTGTTAGAATGACCGCATTCGGATTACCGAGAATAGATGATTGAACTTGAATCGGAGGCTCCGATTCGGCAGCTTTCTTAATACCGTCCAGGAATGCTCCCTCATCTGGGGCATTTTTCGCAATCGTCTTCAGTACCGAAAATACACTATTCAGCTTTACTTCAAGGGAGCTTGAAGTGAACGATTTCCCTTTTTCATACATAGCAATGGATAGATCATCCGGGTTAGCATATACCCCATTTACTGTTTCGTTTAGTACGATTCCAAGATTGGTGTTATGTCCAATGGCATCGTCCGCCTTTTCTGCTTGCTTAATCGTTACACCTTGTTTCTCCAACATACCTGTGACAAAAGCTCCAAGCTCTGCGTCTTCTGCATAAACCGTCAACGTTACTTTCGTTGCTTGCTCATACTGAGCTACGACGCTGTACGTAAACAGGATTGGCAGTAGTATTAGCAATACAAAGGTCAGTTTTCTTTTTAAAATCCGTTTCATGTAGAGTTCAAATACCAACATGTTAACGAACCCCCTTCCGTGATAAAACGAATACTGCTATAGCTACAAAAGCCAATGAATAACCAAGAGCATTAAACACTGGTACTAAATTGATAGCTCCTTGATTCATATAATCAAATAATGGGCGCTGGAACAGCTCATTTATACTGAAGTTGCTAAGCCCTCCCATATCGATTTTGATGAACCCGCCGCCAATGAAAGTCATTGCTGGAATAAGAAGTGTAACGATACTATCTAGCTGTTTGAACTTTCTACCAATTACACCTAAGAAGAGTCCAAGTGCGTTAAAGAAGATAGCACCTGCTAAGATGATAAACAATACGAACCATAAGCTTTCACCATAACTCGCTTGAAAGAACACTTTCGCGGATATGACAATGATGATCCCTTGTACAATCGTAATCGTACAGCCAGTTAGGAACTGAGCAACAACTAATCCCGTTCTTGAAATCGGAGTTACTAAGTAACGATCACCAAGCGCCTCACTATATTCTTCTTGAACAAAGTTCATCGTATTTGCTAGACCATATACAAGAATGAGTACTAGCATCGTAACACCGTAATAGCTGATTGCTGATACGTCAGACTTTTCTTCAGTCGTTGCAGATTCGGCCCCACCTTCTGTGGCTTGATTAGGTGAATGCAATAGATTTTCATACACATGTGTATACATCACTTTTTGGTTTTCACTGCTAGCGATATCCATCGATAAGTAACCATCGCCAAAAGCGGATAATGTCAAGCTAGTTATATTTACCTTTTCGACGTTGCTGTCTTTGCCATAGATGACTACATTACTATCCTTGTTACTCCCTACGTCACTTCCGAGGTTAGCTGGGATGTGAATAAATTGATCAACTTCTCCACTTTCTAATAAAGCTTTTGCATGATCTGCGCTTTCCTCAATCGTCACCTTATATAATGCTTCGTTCTCAGGACTAGTCAAAAATTGTACAATTTGTTCCCCCATCTCGCTGCTATCCTCATTTACAACAACCGTTGTTACTTGAGAGAAAGAGACTGCAGCAGCTGATTTCGACGAGCTTTCAAATACACCTGAAAGTGCGTTGCCGAGTATAAGAATGAGCAACAGCGGCAGCAATGTATAGTTGACGAGCACGATAGGGTTTAGAAGCTTTCTTTTTAAATTTACTGCGTATATTGTCCACATGGCTTAGTCCCTCAAATTCTTGTTCGTTAATTTAAAAAACACCTGTTCTAAATTCGGGGAAATATATTGAAAACTTTTGACGTCCTCCCCAAAAGTAGTTTTAATATCGCTAATGATATGGGCATCATTTTTCGCTACACCTAACTCAACCTGATGTCCTTCCGACAATAACACGTTATATCGCTTCAATTGCTCTGCATAGGCTGTACTCTTCCGTGACAACTCTAGCTTCACGATAGCCTGATCCGTATATCTCTCAATAATGTCGCGTAGTTTACCTTGGCAGAGCAGCTTACCGTTGTCGATAATGCCTACATCTGTACAAATCTTCTCAACCTCTTCCATATAATGCGAGATATATATAATCGTCGTTCCAAGCTGGTTCAGCTCAAGAATGGCATCCAAAATTCGGTTTCTTGATTGTGGATCCACGCCAACCGTCGGCTCGTCGAATATAATTACATCCGGGTTATGAACGATACCACATGCGATATTTAATCTCCGCTTCATACCGCCTGAGAAGTTTTTCGGCTTCTGCTTGCGCTCATCCCATAACCCTACGAACTCAAGTGCGAACTGGACTTGCTTCTTCAACCTCTCACCCTTAAGTCCATACAACTTTCCGAAAAATAGTACATTCTCATAGGCTGATAGATCATACATTAGCGCCAAATCCTGTGGAACATAACCGACTCTTTTATTTGTACTTTTATTCAAACGTTCATTGAACCATTGGATCGTACCGTCTTGCGCTTTATCTAGTCCAAGCATTACTCTCGTCAGTGTTGATTTCCCCGCCCCATTCGGTCCAAGCAAGCCGAAAATTTGACGATCATTAATGGAGAGTGAAAGCTGGTTAAGCACCGTTTTCTTTTTGTTATAGCTAAACTTAATTTCTTTCCCCGCAAATACTGTTTGCATCATTATTCCTCCTAAAATTCTTTAGCTTACCTTCTGAACATAGTTTAGCACCGCAAACTTCTTCTCAAACATTACCGTCGTAACATGATGTTGTTATGTCATAACTGCATAGACGCAGATCAGAAATGATCACGTAGATGTTAAAAAATGAGGTGTAGTGCGGTTTGTAACTAGAGCAAGCCGCTGTGTGTTAGTGTGTGGAACTGAGTTAATTTAGCTGAAAAAGCATGGGGAATCGTGCTCGAATATCATTATTTAGGGGGCCAATCATGTATAAAGTAATTTGTTCTTAAAAAACAAAAAAACACCCCTCATTATATTAAGAAACGTTCCGTTCAAAGAACAATCCTAATACAAGAGAGGCGCTAACTATGAAAATAGGTTGAAGCTAGGGCAGAGTTATCGGATTACAACAATTTCTCTTTCCGATCAGAAGGTCCGCGACAATGCCGTTAAGCGCTGCATCCCTTCACGCAATAAAATCTCGTTCGCAAAGGAGTAGCTAAGTCGAATCCATGATCTTAGCTCTCCCAGCGGATCAAAAATTTCTCCGGGCACAAAGGAAATCGACTGCCCAATGCTCATTCTAAAGAGTGCTTCCGATGATATATTCCTCGGTAACTTTACCCACAGGTTGAGCCCTCCTTCTGGAGCCCTCCACTCCCAGCCTGCCAGTGATAGCTCCTCTTCCATAATCTCCTTATGAACCTGAAGTGCAATACGCAGCTTTTCCAGATGCTGTTGCAGCCTCTGTGAAGTATAATAATGCAGAAATATTTTCTGATTGAGGAGCGGAGTTCCGTTGTCCGCCAACGACTTTGCCTTAATTAACTGCTCCATGAAGGGATAGCGGCAAGCTACAGCACAAATCCGCAGACCAGGAGCAATATATTTGCTGAAACTATTAATATAGATTACCCATCCCTCTGTGTCATAAGCAAATAACGGCAGAGGCGGCGGCTTATCAAAATAGATATCCCGAAAGGGATCATCCTCTACTAGCAGACAGTTGTATCGCTCCGCCAATTCCACTAACAATTTGCGTTGCCACGCTGGAACCGTGTATCCGGTAGGATTGTGATGAGTCGGGTTCATATAGAACATACGTGGCTTATGCGTGTGCATAAGAGTTTCTACCTCATCCAAGTTATAACCTTCCGGCGTGATTGACACTGGAATAAGTCGCGCACCTTGCCTACGAAAAATATCCAGCGCTGAACTGTATGTCGGTCGCTCAACCATCACCGTATCCATTGGTCCAAGCATAACTTGGGCGATCATACTAATAGCTTGTTGAGCACCTGATGTGATAAGCAATTCATCCGATGATAGTTGCAAGTGATGATTCTCGCGGAAATGTTCGGATAGTGACCCCCGGAGCTCCTCATCCCCCTGTATACTGGCATACGTCCCCATCACCTTTGGATAAAGGTCGAACACCTTCTTCACATACTCCGATAAATATATATTTGGAAGCAGGTTAGGATCGATAAGCGCCTGTGAGAACTGATACTTGGCCGGGATGCGATGAATATCGGCTAACGAGTTAGATACAGCATAAGTAGAAACGACTTTGTCCTTTTGGGTCTTTTTGGAATAAACGCTGTCCTCTGACACGAAATAGCCCGACTTGTCCTTTACATATACTTTGCCATCATCAGTCAGCCCTCTATATGCCTTAAATACCGTCAATCGATGCACATTGATTTCATCTGCCAGCAGTCGTATCGACGGTAATTTCGTATGAGCGCTCCATTCTCCCCGATCGATGCGGTTCAAGATGTGGTCATACACTTGGCGGAACAACGGATGGTTTTGCCGAGAAACAATTGTTTTTTTCATATGTCCACATCACCTCTCCGAGAAAAGCTATTCTCATAATTGTACACGATAACATTTCAAATCTGTTCTGTTCGATAGAATCTGTTCTGTCACTCTACCTTTATGATTAACGACATACATTTACGCACTATGAACAAAGGGGAAATGACGATGATTCTTTTGGCTTATGTACTTATCTGTTTAATATTTGGTACAACCTTTCTGGCAATCAAAGTCGGGGTAGACGCCGGTGCGCCCCCTTTCTTCTCAGCAGGGCTGCGATTTTTTCTCGCTGGTGCTATTCTCTTCTTATGGATGGTATGGAGACGGAAAGCAAGCTTTTCCCTTCTGTTACGCAAAGAAATGTTATTTACTGGGGCAACGTTAACGTTCGGAACCTTCTCCACTCTGTACTGGGCTGAACAATATGTATCTTCTGGGCTTGCTGCAGTGTTATCGTCTACAGGACCTATCATGATTCTACTGTTGCAAACGATTTTTCTGCGTCAAAAAGCTCCCCTTCACTCGTTATTCGGTGTAATCATCGGCTTTATCGGTGTGTTGCTGCTCGTTCTTCCTAGTCAGTCAGCTGATGTAACAGCACTGTGGATTATAGGCTGCATCGCCATACTGATCGGGAAATGCTGTTATGCAGCAGGAGCTATCTATTCCAAAAAAGCAATGAACAGCATGTCCGAAATTTCACCAATCGCAATGAATGCAGCACAAATGATGTACGGCGGAGCTATATTGCTCATTCTATCCCTGTTCACCGAGGACGTTCATCTTGATTACCTGCTTTCATTCCAGAGCGCAGGTTCACTGATTTACTTAATCGTAATCGGTTCTATGATTGGGCACACCTTATTTTACTGGCTCGTATCCAAAACAAATCCTATCTTCCCTGCTACCTGGCTCTATGTTTCCCCTCCGATTGCAGTTGGAATAGGTATACTCTTCTATCATGAGTCTGTAACTTGGGTCACAATGATTGGTGTAATCACGATCCTTACTGGAACTGTTCTTGTAAATGTAAGTGCATTGAAGATGGTGATAAGGAAGAGGTGAATGAGGCTTGAAAATATTCGTTATGATTCCATGTTGAAGATAAAAAGGACTGAATCTCTACTTGTTAGATATGAACTAACAAGTAGAGATTCAGTCAAAGCTTTTGTATGTTGCTGTTGTTTTCTTAGTTTCTATGAATACTCAATATATTTTGCTTTGAATGCCTCTAGAACTTTTTGAGTATCCATTGCCTTTTGAAGCATGTCGGGATATTCTTCATCTAATTTTTTTACAGATTCTGTATCCCCCCTACGCTCGGCAGCTTCGATTACCCACATATAATCCACTAGCTTACTATTCCAATTGCTTAATGCTTTTTCGAGCTCCGCTAGTTTTCGGACATACTTTTCTTTTGAATCTATCACGTCATCTTCAGGATCAATAGAGACGAAGTCGTTATTAAACACTTGACTATCTCCTCTGTGTTGAAATTTTTTTTGAAATTTATGAACGCGTTTTTAACTCTAACATTACTTTTATTTCATCTGTTAGTTCTAATACTTCTCTCCACTCAGAAGAGTTTCTTACTCCGTCAACATTCCATTTATCACCACATTGTAACTTAATAACCTTATTTCTTAGAATTAAACTACTCGCCATAATTGTATCATTTATTAATTTCGCTTCTCTTAATATTGTTAAATTATCTTCATGTAAAAATGAAAATACTCCAATATCAAACTCCTCAAAAATTTGATATTCAATAATCTCTCGTTCTTCGTGTAGCAAATAAGTTCCACAGCTCTGGATAGTTTCTAAATAAAGTTCCATGAGATTTGAAACTGAAATCCCTTTTTCCAATTGAACTCCCCCATTACTTATTTATATCAATAATTGTCGCTTTATCTCCTGGTAGTGAAATGTAATCTGAACCCACTATTTTATTTTTCCCTAGTTTACCACTAGAAAAACTTTTGATCTTGCTAACCAATCAGCACTATATGCAACTTTAGGATTATATAGTAGACTATGGGTATTAATGCCCAGTTCATTACTGTTACCTATTAAGGAGTTGGATTGATATGTTTATAATGGGGTTGCTCGCAGGAATTTTCGGGATAATAACGGCGTTTTTTGCATTACTTCTTGGAGATATTGGGTAAAATCTGAGAATCGCGAGCGCAAGCAAGCTTATCGATTATGCATTTGTGGTTCTATTATTGAGTATTTTAGGAATAATTGGGGCTTCCATTTCAAAAAGAAAACCGCAATTAGCAGGTGCTTTTATAATGATTGCTGGTATTGGAGGCCAATCATATCCATCTCGAACTCTTCTCCATTTTTCTCCTCAAGTGCCTCAAGTATCCTTGCCGTAGCTTTATCATACTTGTTATCTTTAGGCTCAGATCCACAGCCTATTAACGTTAAAAGCGATAATAATATAGTCCCGATATTTGCTTTTCATACGGCATTTTTCATTTTGCTAACCCCTTACACCATTCTCTAAAGAAACACCCCACATAATCATCTACGTGGGGTGCACCTGTTAACTATTCAAATCGTCATACATTGAGCCTCTTACCGTTATTTCTAGATTATTGGAGTTACCTAGATCAATGCCTTCAAGGTTTGGTAGTATTTTGTAAGCATAAGGCATTCCTCTCACGTTCACATCGCCAATGGTTACCCTAACGTTATAGGTACCATCTGGCATATGCGCATGGGTGTAGAGCTTTTGCCCTTCTGGAGCTCCTACTGTGATCGTAACGGTCGTTGATTCTTTGATCTTGTACATCTTAGCTTGTCCATTCTTAACGAATTCCCGGTACTTAAAATCATCGTAGCTGTTCAGCGTTTTGGATTCAGTATAGCCCTCCAAAATGTTTTTCCAATTCGCATGCATCGTTCCATTCTGTTCTTGCGTATAAGGGATTTCATCTTCATCCTTGTTATAATTCTCTTTCACATCTAGCAATTTCAACCCATTTACGCCTGTTGGATTGTTTCTCGTCAACTTCGCATATGCAGGTACTGGGACATTGTTACGCTTGCTAAGACTTCCATTGCGGATATTTACCGCTTCCTTGTTGTTATTAATGTAGATGAGGTTACTTTCATAGCTGAACGAATCAATAATCTTGTCGACCAAATCCTGATGATCCTTTGTTTTTCCTGTTGTTTGCTTATACATCTCCGTCTCTATGGTGAACGAATATTGTCCTATAGGATTGAAATAATAACCGGATTTAATTGGATAATCATGCTTCTGTAATTCTTTGTCCGATGCAAACACCGCTAGGTCATAATCGCCTTGTACGTTTTGCTTCTTCTTGGCAGCATCGCGGCTTCTCTGATATGCACCTGCTTGCGACTGTTTGACTTCCCATTCAACTTCCCCTTTTGCCTGATGAGTAAACTCCCGCTCGTATTGTCCATTAACTGGCGTCCAATCATACAAACTTCCATTCTCATCTTCATGTGCCATCCAGCGTACTGTATTGTAGGCATAAGGTTCATTTTTCCAGTACAGCGATTTACGGAATGCACTTGAGTTATTTTGATCTATCTTATTCAAATAAGAGAGCGCAGGCATATCCTCCCTACCGTTATAGATTCGGACACCAATTTTCAAACTATCGGTTTGACTAGGGAATACTGCAGAGGTTCCACCGTAGGAATAATAGGTGTAACATCTTCGTTCTTCTTTATCTTTGCCAATCTTAACCCATTCACAGCTCACATGTTCTATCTTATAAGGTCGGTTAACTGTACCTTCAGAATAAATATTTCCTGTTTTAACTTTAGGATTTTTGGGTGTTGGCCAATCCGACCATTTACCGCCTACAGGATCATCGTCGAAATCTGTCCTCAGCAATTTCATACTAACTTCAGGTTGCCTGACAATAACCGTGTTAGCCTCGTCTACAGCAGGGTTATTCCATTCTTTAAAGTTATGAAATAAGTCGGGTTGCCCATTCACTACATTAAGTTTTCCTGTTGCATTTCCCGTCCATATCCAACTTGAATTATTTGGCAACGTCGCGGTGAATGACCCACCTCCTTTCAAACCCATCCTCATTTCCTTGGATAAAATATTATACCCCAGCTCTTTATCTGTCTGGACGGGAGGCGGGGGTGACATATATTTAATTGTCCCGCTAAGATTGTTGTTATCATACGTGAGTTCTTTCGGTGCATTTTTGTTTTTATTCATCGTAAACTTAACAGTGACATCACTTGCTGGCATAACAAACCTGGCTCGGAGCAACAGCTCCCCCTTATCTGCTGGAAACATGACATCCCCAGAAAGTTTATTTTCATGACCCGAAAAAGTGATCGGCAAAGATGCTCCGTTCTTTGCTTTAATGTCCCATCCATAATCTGTTGGCGTTTCTCCACTAAATGTTGATTTTAGCCTGACGCTTACTTGAACTTCATCACCTGCATTGGCGCTCGCGGGCAACGCTTCGAAGTTCGCTGACAAATCATTAGCTAATAAAGAGAAGGGTTTGTAACGGAAATACTCATAATACAAATAATGGTTAGGCTTCTCCATATTATCAGGGCCGTTACCGCCATAATAATAGAAGGCAATTCCTACTCCCCATGAATGATAGGTTGGTGGCTGAAGCATATAAATATAGTCTTCCGGATTTTCCGATAGAACTGCTGGCACACCTTCGATTGTTTTGTTGAAATATTTGCGATCGCCGGTCATTTTTTTTATGTTTTGTGGTAGAAACACACTAGATTTGACCCATTGGTTCAGAACACTATATGAGGTTGCAAATTGTCCAGGCTCATACTTCAGCCATTGATAGGTGTGAGTGTCATTTGGATTATCTGGTAAGAGATCTTTTTTTATATCCGGCTTAGAAGCCGTAGGTAATACCCACGGTTCCTTAATCCATCGACGAACATAGGTAACATCATCAATATTAAAGAGGGGATTCGCATAAGGCTCGTCTAAAAAAGTAAATCCAAGTGCTCTAAGTTGCCCAGTGCTATCCTTTACTCGGGTGTCATTACCATATTTAGTACCTTCTTCAGCTCCAGCCAATGCGTCTCCATAAACAAATATGGGGAGATTGTGAAAGGCTTCATTCCCGCTTATAGCAAGTGATTTTTGAAGGGATTCTCCCTTGGACGATTGAATTTCAAAAAAATCACCCTCATAATCCATGTGATCCTGCATGTATTGATTGGCTAGCTCGATCGATTGCTCAGCAGTCTTTATTTCACTAGCATTTGCTTCAACTGGTCCGTAAGGCGCAACTTGTGTAAGGATAAGAATTACTAATAAAATCGTCAGTAAGCGTTTCAAGCAATACTCCCCCAAATTCTATGTATTGACCAACTTTATGCCATCAACCATATAAAGAATGTTTATATCTTCCGTTTCTGATTCAAGAATGTAGATATACCTTTTACTGCGCTCATCGAAGATATATTTGTGCTCAAGGAAATCAAAACGTTTCTTTTTCTTCGATATGTGTGCAACAACAGCATCTACCGTGGATTGATCACATTTCTGTAGCAAGATGCTAGATAGATCCTCAATTTGTTTCTTCACATTTGCCCGTAGCAAATTCACTTGGAACATGGCTTCACCATCGCCGCCCCAACTTTCTTCTACAGCCAATAAATCAATATCGAGTGGAACAGTAAATCCTGCTACATCCTCAGTTCCTTTTGGATCTTTTACTTCTTTTCCACCTGTCGTAATATAAACCGTAGTAACTGCTTCATCCCATTTGATCGTAGCGCCAAGAGCCTGGCTGACGAAGCGTACCGGTACAAACGTTCTTTCGTTGCTTTTGATCGCTACCGTATCCATTTGCTCCACTTTACCGTTTACATCTAGTGACTTGTTTCCAATTTTCAATACTACCTTCGTTTTCCCTTGTGTGATCGTCACTTTCTTTTCTTTATCGTTCCATTTCACTTCTGCTCCAAGCGCTTCACTTACAAATCGTACGGGCACCATTGTTCGATCTTTTTTATCGATATATGGCTGTGCATCTGGGAACGAAATCAGTTCATTGTTTACTACAACTCGCAAAGGAAATGCCGCATACACTTGAAAGCTTGTCAGTAGCAATGTCGCTGCAATTAATACCAACATACTTAGTCGAATCCGTTTCACCATTGTTTTCATTCTTCATCTCTCCTCAGCTTTCATTCGGTTGTTATCTGAATGTTAACGATCTCATTATCGTTGACTTAAGCGACTTTTCCATTTGGTTATACAGAGCATTTGCTTCCTTAACCCCATCAGCTAGCTTTTTTATCCGTTCTCCTAATACAACACTTTCTTTACGTAATTTGTCACGTACGGCTATTACATTTCTTAGCTTCGTTTGAACATTCGTCTCCTTATACCCTCGATTCGTTTGTTCAGTTAAGTAGTCTGCTCGCTTAATTATCTCCGCGATCACGGTAAGTATTGCTTCTTCTTTACGCCTCAGCTTCCTCTCTAATTCTTCCATTTTGTACATAGTAACGAGTATTTTCGATCCTCTTTGGACAGTTCCAACACCAACGGCGAGCATGGTTCCTGCTTTATAGGCCGCTGCTTCTATGTCATCCACTTTCTTCTCTACAAAGTCTTTCATGTCTGCAATAAACGCTTTCGCTTTACCCCAGATGCTAGTAGCAGTATCTTTTACTGCGGAAACAATCCGAGTAACCGCCTGCTTACATATATCTATCCACTTCCTGACCGTTCGTTCATGCCATTCCACAACACGATCCAATAAATCATTAAATCTTTGCTCCATCCCGGTAAACATACCCGAAATAGTGGATTGCAAATTTTGTTTCCAGCTAGATGGCAACTGAGACGTCTCTATCTCTCCGTTAATCCATGTCTCCAAAAAATTCATACCATTCGCTACTCCAGCCTTAATGAGATTAACCCCTGTATCTCTTGCATCTAAAAGTTTATCTTCAATCATATCTAGCAAGTCATAACGTACATATTCATATGCAAAAACTGCAACTGCTGCACCCAGCTCATCTATGAGCGTCTTTAGCTCAGGTTTCACCTCCTGATAGACTGACATCGCTCTCACGAGGTCAAATCCTTCAGTCTTGATCTTGTCAATCTCTTCAACTAACATTGCCTTTACATCATACGGTAATGATTCTGCTGCCTGAGTTAATTGTTGTACCTTCTGAGGGATTAACTTAAAGCTCTGATCGCTATCTAATAGAAACCCTGTGCCATCTTCATTCATCGCAGTTGCAAATAAGGAGTGGCTACCCAAATAATCCGTATTTGAAAATGTCGATTGCAAATATACACCTGCGGATGGATTATGAAACAACGCTGGAACAATATCCTGTGCATTCCGATATTCCGTCAATTTCCCTTGATTGTTTAAATTTGCAATCGATTGTTGATAGGTAGTTAACACATCTCGATTAAATCCTGGTGCGTTAAATGTCGTTGCTGACACTAGCTTTTTCTGATCCTCTGCAGACAGAGTGAATCCCGAATAAAGAGCAAGATTTCCACCTAATGAATGTCCCGTTAAGTAAAGTGATTTGATAGTTGGATTATCTGAAAGCAACTTATTTACATATGCTGCTGCTTCTTCTTGTTGAGGGGCTTGGAGTAGATACATCGTCTTTAAATTGTTCGACCAATCATTCCAGTGCTCTGGCCTATCCATCGGTTCACTTCCGCGAAATGCGATAATTTGGGTTGATGGATCATTTTTATCCGTTTGAATCGTGAATGCAGAAAAGCCTTTTTCTGTATTCGGCTTAACATTTTTTATTTGCCAATCTCGCATTTCCTTGTTCTCACTTATTTCCTTTAACAGATTAAACCAATACGTTGCCTCATTTTGTCCATTTAGCTTCTCACCAAATCGTTCTTCGATTAAAGCTTTTCCTTCTTCATTAGATAAAAAGTACTCAGTTAGTTGGGCTATGGTAATAGATTTTCCTTGTTGTTTATATAAGTCCGATAGATCCGTACCTTTACCTTGGCTAGATGCTATGTCTAAGTAAACTAATTGCGAAAGCTTTTGCAGATCAACTTCATTAACTTTATTCATTGGTTAATCACCTTCTCTTTGAATATATAACAATCGTTTTTCCTTCCACGTTTCAAAAAACTCCCGTATTTCTTCATCAGATTGTTTTATAGCACCTGTTTCAAGAATCTTATATCCAACTATAGTGATATAATTATTTTTATTTTGTTCCTCATCTTCGCCCCAGTAAACGTCTCCTATATCAAACGTTGTAGATTTTATTTCATCAAATCTTTTGTATGCTTCCTCTGACAAATACACAATACTTAACGAACTTCTTATATTTTTACTTTCAACTAGTAACCTAGCAAAAGCTTTAAATTTCTTCATCTCAACATCTTCATTTATTACACCTGTTTTATCCATATAGTTAGAAACATTCAGATACACATGTGTAAGCTGCCAATTGGTTGGATATAGCTTTACAAATTCCTCATACGCCATACTCGTATCTGAATGCGTCGGATATGTCCATACCGTATCATTCGTAAGTGCCACTCTAGCATCAGGCCATATTTGTTTCGCCAATTCTTCTATCGGTTGCTCATTACTCCTGGCTACCATTTCATTCAAATACTTGTCATACACATCCTTCAAATCTTTCGTTATTTCTACTTCGAAGAATATCCGCACATCCCTTTTCGGTCTCACCGTAGCTTTAATCGTATTGCTGTTGACCGTCCCAAATGCTCCGCCAATCTTATCTATCTCGAACTCTTCTCCATACTTCTTCTCAAGCACTTCCAGTATCTTTGCCGAAGCTTTATCATACTTGTTCTCTTTCGGTTCAGATTCACAACCTATTATTGTGAGTAGCGGTAACATCATCATCCATATAACCACCTTTCTTATTTTGGTTTTCATCATTCCACCTCTTTTAGTTTCAATTTTGAAACTCACAGTTACTTTTGATCGCTAGTTGTTATCTGAATGTTAACGATCTCATTATCGTTGACTTAAGCGACTTTTCCATTTGGTTGTACAGGGCATTCGCTTCCTTAACCCCATCAGCTAGCTTTTTTATCCGCTCTCCTAATACAACACTTTCTTTACGTAATTTGTCACGTACGGCTATTACATTTCTTAGCTTCGTTTGAACATTCGTCTCCTTATACCCTCGATTCGTTTGTTCAGTTAAGTAGTCTGCTCGCTTAATTATCTCCGCGATCACGGTAAGTATTGCTTCTTCTTTACGCCTCAGCTTCCTCTCTAACTCTTCCATTTTGTGCATATTAACGAGTAGTTTCGATCCTCTCTGGACATTACCTACTCCAATGGCGAGCAATGTTCCTGCTTTATAGGCAGCTGCTTCTATGTCATCCACTTTCTTCTCTACAAAGTCTTTCATGTCTGCAATAAACGCTTTCGCTTTACCCCAGATGCTAGTAGCAGTATCTTTTACTGCGGAAACAATCCGAGTAACCGCCTGCTTACATATATCTATCCACTTCCTAACCGTTCGCTCATGCCATGCCACAACACGATCCAATAAATCATTAAATCTTTGCTCCATTCCAGTAAACATACCCGAAATAGTCGATTGCAAATTTTGTTTCCAACTAGATGGCAACTGAGCTGTCTCTATTTTTCCGTTAATCCATGTCTCCATAATGTTCATACCATTCGATACTCCAGCCTTAATGAGATTAACCCCTGTATCTCTTGCATCTAAAAGTTTATCCTCAATCATATCTAGCAAGTCATAACGTACATATTCATATGCAAAAACTGCAACTGCTGCACCAAGCTCATCTATGAGCGTCTTTAGCTCAGGTTTCACCTCCTGATAGACTGACATCGCTCTCACGAGGTCAAATCCTTCAGTCTTGATCTTGTCAATCTCTTCAACTAACATTGCCTTTACATCATATGGTAATGATTCTGCTGCCTGAGTTAATTGTTGTACCTTTTGAGGAATTAACTTAAAGCTCTGATCGCTATCTAGTAGAAACCCTGTGCCATCTGCATTCATTGCAGTTGCAAATAAGGAGTGGCTACCCAAATAATCCGTATTTGAAAATGTCGATTGCACATATACACCTGCGGATGGATTATGAAACAACGCTGGAACAATATCCTGTGCATTCCGATATTCCGTCAATTTCCCTTGATTGTTCAAATTCGCAATTGATTGTTGATAGGTAGTTAACACATCACGATTAAATCCTGGCGCGTTAAATGTCGTTGCTGTCACTAGCTTTTTCTGATCCTCCGCAGACAGAGTAATACCCGAATAGAGGGCAAGATTGCCACCTAATGAATGTCCCGTTAAGTAAAGTGATTTGATAGTTGGATTATCTGAAAGCAACTTATTTACATATGCTGCTGCTTCTTCTTGTTGAGGGGCTTGGAGTAGATACATCGTCTTTAAATTGTTCGACCAATCATTCCAGTGCTCTGGCCTATCCATCGGTTCACTTCCGCGGAATGCGATAATTTGGGTTGATGGATCATTTTTATCCGTTTGAATCGTGAATGCAGAGAAGCCTTTTTCTGTATTCGGCTTAACATTTTTTATTTGCCAATCTCGCATTTCCTTGTTCTCACTTATTTCCTTTAACAGATTAAACCAATACGTTGCCTCATTTTGTCCGTTTAGCTTCTCGCCAAATCGTTCTTCGATTAAAGCTTTTCCTTTTTCATTAGATAAAAAGTACTCGGATAGTTGTGCTAAAGTGATTGATTTGTTTTGTAGTGAATATAATCTAGATAACTCTGTAAAATTTCCATCTGACTTTAAAACATCTAAATAAACTAATTGCGAAAGTTTTTTAAGGTCAACCTCATTTATTGAAGACATTTCTACTCCTCCCTCTTTTTATCATCGAAATAATCATTTCGTTTCTCACTCCATATTTTAAAATATTCTTTTATCTCTTCATCCGTTTCCTTTAATTCTCCTTGTTCCAGTATATGAAAACCTACTTGTGTCAAATAGTTCACTTTTGTATCTACTTCCTCTTCTTTTGTGAATACTATCCCAGGTACAGCATGGGTATTTAAAATTTCATCTATTCTTAAATATGCATCTTCCGATAAATAGTCTATTCCAACTGAGCTTCTTATGTATTTGTTATTTACTAATAGTTCTTTGAATTGTTTATATTTTTTAAGTTCCGCATCTTCATTCAGCTCTCCTTTTATATCAACATATTTTGAAGTATTAATATAAACAAAAACAAGCTGCCAATTGGTTGGATATAGCTTAACAAATTCCTCATAAGACATGCTCGTATCTGATTGGGTCGGATACGTCCAGACTGTATCATTTGTTAATGCAACTCTAGCATCTGGCCAAATTTGCTTCGCCAATTCTTCTATTGGCTGCTCATTACTTCTAGCTACCGTTTCATTCAAATATTTGTCATATACATCCTTCAAATCTTTCGTTATTTCCACTTCTACCATAATCCGCGAATCTTTTTTTGGTCTTACGATTGCTTTAATCGTATTGCTGTTGACCGTCCCAAATGCTCCGCCAATCTTATCCATCTCGAACTTTTCTCCGTACTTCTCCTCAAGCGCCTCTAGTATTCTTGCCGAAGCTTTATCATACTTATTCTCTTTTGGCTCAGATCCACAGCCTATTATCGCTATCAGCGGTAACAACATCATCCATATGACCACCTTTCTTAAATTGGTTTTCATCATTCCACCCCGTTTAGTTTCATTTTTTAACTCTAACTGCAAGTTGATGGCAAGGCGCTGGTGTATTACTTCTTCTCTACAATAGACTTACTCTGGACACTTGAATTACGTAATCTATTGTCCCTTATCTCAAGCTTCTTCATAATAATCGTCTCAAGCATTTGGGAAAGCTGATTCGTTGTATCTATCATTCGTTCCTCTAATTCAGCAGCAAACTTACTCATAGTTGATTCCAGCTTCTCCAAGCCAATATGTCGATTCATCGATTGCAGCATAACGATTGTCATCAATGATTCTATGTCCTCATAGAACGACTTGGTAAATTCGGTTATATGCTGGCTAACGAGAACCGAATGTTGAACAAGCGGTTCCGCTTGTCTATCAGCGACATTATTTAGCATTTCCTGAACACTGACTCGCCAATCTGTTAGTATCTGATGAAGGACGAAGCTGTAATGGTTTAATATGTCCGGTATTGCTTGTACAATCCCATTCATATCAAGCTGATGAAGTGCATAATAGAAATAGACATCATCATCTACTGCTATACTCAAATTCTGATCTTTTATACCACTGATCAATTGTACAAGTGTTCTAACTTTTCTGTTATGACCAAGATCAAAGCTTGAAATCTTCTCCATATTTCGAAACAGCTCACTAGGTTTACCCAATCTGACGTTACCAGCTGAATCAAAAGCAAACTTATGTTCAGTCTTCTCAGGTAAATCAGCAAATCTTACGTTGTTCGGATGTCTCCCTATTGTCGGCAAGAGACTATTCGTCCCAATAATATTACAAATCGATAAATTATCGAGTTCAGTCTGAGATAAAAGTTTACTAATGCCAGGTGCATCAAAAACTACCCCGGTCAAACCATCCATGGTCGCTCCATAATACAAACCTAATGCTCCGCCAATTCCATATCCTGTTATGCTGCTATTTCCTGCCGTTACATTCGTTCTAATAAACTGTTCAAGTTGAATATGAGCAGTTGATTTCGTTGCATACAATAAATTCATACCTTGCTGAATATCGCTACTCGTACATGTCAATACAATAAGGGTGTTATCATTCGCCCCACTATAAGCAACTGCATCTATATGCTCCAGCTTAAGCTGATTTCTAATCGATAGCTGCATTACCTCTTGAAGCTCATGCGTGGATCCGTTGCTTGCAAATAACCAATATTGCTCCTCGGATAGTTGCATTTTCTTCATCCTCCATCTGTTAGAGACTGTCACGTATGAACTAGAAATAAGACAAGGTAGATTATGTCTACCTTGTCTTCAGAAGTTATTATTTTGAACGAAGCTTACTCGCAATTTGCGTTTCTGCTTCTCCCTTAATCCTCGCGATTTCTGTAAGGTTGGTACTGATTGTACCAACACACTCAATCATCTTTTTGAAGCTTGGTTTAAGCGTATTAAATTGATCTACGAATGCTGTTTGAGATTCTCCAGACCACCAACCGCTTACCGCAGCGATCTCTCTTGATAGTTGCTCGATTAGAGCATCTGCATTATCTGCCTTCTTCTTAATACTACTTGCGACTTGGGATGCTTGTTCCGGGCTAAATTTCAAATCCTTTGACATAGTTTCACCTCCCTTCAAAAATAAATCAAGTATCCATACTTATTTGCCCTTCTTTTTGGCTTCCGCTTTTGCTAAATCTATTAAACGTTGCGTCTCTCTTGCTTTTGCTTCCCGATCATCATCTGCTCTGGAAACTTCATTGCTAAGATACCTTAACGCATTAACAAGCTCATCTACTGTCTGGTTAATGGATGAGATGCTTGATGCAATTCCCCTTCCACTCTCCATAAAGGATTCCGAAGCTTTTCCCTTCCAGTAAGACGTTGATTCCGACATTAGCCCTTCTACATCCCTTTTTACACCCGTTACATCACTTTTCATTCTACTAATTTCCATTGACTTGATATTGATGATACTTGGGCTGATATACATATAAACACCCTCCCTAATTGCGCTCCCTACTACTTCCCAGCATCATGAACGATACCGTGACGCAGCCCTATGTACTTATTTTTCACTATAAAATATCCATCGCCGAGCTGCGCATCCCTCTCTTGTGTACCGAAAGGAAGACTTACATTGTATACGTTCTGTTCCTTCAGCCTTCCAAGGAAGACTCCGACCTGTTCCTCTCGTATTGCCTTACCAAGCATGCTCCAGTTTGAACTCATCTCTGCTGCATTGTCAGCAGCTAATACAATCATGTTCATCCCGCGCTCTTGTTTGACTATACGTTCAATCAATTCATGCAAGGAAAACATATCATTATCGGTAAAGCTGCTTAGTTGATCAAATGCAAATATAATAGGATCCCATGTTTGCTGTAAGCTTATAACATCTTCGCCAGCAGTACGGCATGCCACCAATTGCGCTCTTCGATCAGCTAATATATCCTTTATCTCTGTTGTAAATTCAAACATATCCTCGAAGGTTGCTAGATCTGTAATATAAGGCTCATTCATAATCGAAAATAATCCTAGGCTTGCTGAATCGAGAGCATACACTTTAGTACGCTCGTCTTTCTGGTGCATCATTCTGATCCATGAAGTTAATAATGTACTTTTACCTGATCCAGAATCTCCAGCTATCATCACAACAGGTGTAGCTTTAATATCGAGCCATACTGGTTGAAGATCTTGATGAGATAATCCAATTGCAAGTTGCTCGCTTTGTTCCTGTATCTGCTGAAGATTTATTTCGGCTGGCATCATAGGAATCGGAGTAGCTCGACCTGAGGCTGCTCCAGCAATGTTAGCAATGAGCTGTTCTGTTGATATATCCATCATATCTGGGAAAACGGTTTGGAACTCTAGTGGTGGCTGGCCTCTCACTAATCCCCTGCCTACAACCTTCGAAGGCTCAAGCCCTTCTGTTCTGCCTACAATACCATCGTACTCTGACCTATCTGTCATCTGATAGCTGATCGCTTGTTTGAAGTTTACAGATAGCTTGTACCGGATTAATGTCGTATTGGAAGAGTTAGCAACCAAATAAATACCGTATCTTGCGCCTTCCCTTGCTAATAGAATCATGCGATCATCTGCATCTTCGTACGTCTCTGAAAGTGCATAATAGTTGTCAACTGCTATTAATATTGCCGGGAGAGCTTCCCCTGTTTTTCTATAATCATTAAATCCTTCGTAATTACCAACCTCAAATAATAACTTGCGCTCCTCAATGATGCGGAACATAAAGAGTAGAAATTGTTCCAAACGCTCCTCTTGCTCGATCGTTACAACTCCACCTACATGCGGCAACTTCTGCAACGACTTCAGAGTATTGCCCCCGAAATCCAATATATAGATATGAACGTCTTGAGGAGAATAATGAAGAGCAACGGAAAGACATATTGTTTTTATAAGGACTGTCTTCCCCGTTCCTGAACTACCATATACGAATAAGTTACCTTCATTAGCAAAATCTATTTCCAAAATATTTTGCGTTTGGGATCTTGGATCATCAGCAATTCCAATCGGCACACTGAACAATGCGTCTCTTTTTGTTATCGCTTTTTTCTGCTGGTCGTATGATAGAACACTATCCAGATTAATTTTTTCAGGTAATGGAGGAAGCCAAGGTCCCTTGAGAGATTCTATATTCGAGCTTTCCGCAGCCTTCTTAATATGCTCCACCATCGCTAAGAGCTGTGATACGGTCTCATCATTTTTTATCTTCTCTTCGAACAAAGGATAAATTTGTTCTTGACCGCCATTAAGCGCTACCTTAAATACTCGCTTAGACTTATTCTCAGACTTCTGCTGTTCGCCATCAGGATCGTAATTTGCTCCAGAGAAAGTCGATTGGAACAATTCGAACACTTCATCGTTTCCTACCTGAATGTATGCACGTCCTGGCTCCTTGATCAATGCTGCATCTGGACGTTTAATAACATCTTTACTATCCGCTTCATCTTGTACTTTCAAACAGATTTTGAACTTTGAGTTACTCCATATTTGATCATCGACAACGCCAGCAGGCTTTTGTGTTGCCAATATAAGATGAACACCAAGACTTCGTCCCACCCGCGCTGTACTAACAAGCTCTTTCATAAAGTCAGGCTTGTCTTGCTTTAATTCTGCAAACTCATCGGCAATCATAATAAGATGCGGGACAGGAGGCATTCCACTAACCGAGCCGCTATAATAGAGTTTTTGGTACTTGTCGATGTTATTCACACCGTACTTCGAAAATACACGTTGTCTAGTCATTAGCTCGCTCTTTATCGATAACAATGCTCTAGTCGTTTGGTTTCCATCCAAATTTGTAATCGTACCTACTAGATGAGGCATACCTTTGAATACGTCTGCCATACCGCCGCCCTTATAATCAATAAGGACAAATACGATATCATGAGGATGATAATGAATAGCTTGAGAAATGATGATGCTTTGCAGCAGCTCACTCTTTCCAGATCCCGTTGTTCCCGCGACTAGACCATGCGGACCGAATCCAGTCTCATGCATATCCAGATGAAATAATGCTCCACCTGCTTTTGCCCCAATAGGTACACTCATCCCCATATACGTACGATTCCGGCGCCAAAGTGAAGTAACATTCAAATCAGTAACTCTTTTCACTTGAAGCATTTCTAGAAGTGTGATGGAAGCGGTCAAACTGAAATTTGCATTCGTATTTTTAATACGAAGCGGCGCAAGCTTTCTAGCAACGTCTTCTAGATCTTTAACTTGTGTCAGGTCTGGAGCAAACAATGTTTTTTTGCCGGTTATTCGATCTGCCATCTCCCCACTTTTCCCCTGTAAGTTAACAACGACGTTACAATTCATCGGGAGATAAGATTTGTTCTGGGAAATAAAGATTGTCGATACACCTAATTTGGATGATCCATTGTAAAGATATTTGCTAATATGTTCATTCTCAAGCAACGTAGGATCTTCCACTATAAATACATAGTGTGGCAATGTTGCTCCACCTTGTGCTCTCATTTCTCTTTCCTTCAAGACGTTATAAAGCGCAGACAATGTTTGATGTGCCATCGCCTTGCCACAGAGCAGAAATCTCGCTCCAAAGCTATCATCCCAAATATGTGGCAAAAATCTGGTCCATCTCCATCTCTGTACATTTTCTTCGTTGGTTAGCATGATGATTCTCACATCGTCATATCCGTGGTGAGTGATAATTTGTAAGAGCAGCACTTCCAGCATTTCAGTCGTCTTATCGGTCTCACCGGCAATTCCGCATATTTCTTTTTCTAGTAGGTTCATGGTGATTGGAACTTGAGGTATTTTTTCGTACTCTTGTGCAAGTCGTTGCGGTTCCATAAGTAGTGGATCTGTGTCGAGTATTACCGCCTGTTTTGTGTAATTGATTCGCATTTCTAGAGGTGAACTGCCTAAGCCAAGTCTTAACGATAAAAAATCTCTGTGGGATGGTGTTTTCTCCCATAGCTTATTGTCTGTACGTATAATTCTTTGCACACAATCGGATGGGTTTGGATACATTTCGTTCATCGCTTTTGTTTGTTGTTCCTTCGCGATTGCAAGTTCACTTCTCGTATCCGTAATAAACTGAAGATATTTCTCTTCACGTTCCTTCTTTTTATTCTTATATTTCTTAATTTGGCTGGCAGCTCCAGCAAGTGAACCTATTAATGTCATAATAGTCATCGAAATAGATAACAACATATATAGTGATTGATTCGTCATAGCAATTAACAATGTAACAACAAGCATAACCGCTGGCGGGATCAGCAATCCGAACCAGCCTATTTCGGGCTTTTCGTTCAGTATTGGCGGGTCAGGAACTTCGACCTCACCTTGTGGGAAGTCTGGTAGAAATCTTGGTTGGCGACTAAAATTCATATTCAATCACGCATTCACCTCACAGAATGATTTTGGTCGCTTCTCCTCCAGAAAGTGACAGCTGGTACCATTCGTGGTCGCTGCAATAATAGAGGGTATTTCGAAAAATATGCAAGTAGTCAGCGCTTTGCCCCGATATACGTATATTTCTTAAACTAATCGGATCTACTCGGTATATACTTCGATTGTTTAGAGCATTCGTACAATAGATATATTCTCCGTCGGTATTTAAGCTTGCTGCCTGTATCCCATCAACAGTAACCGGGTGACTGCCATCCAATCCCATAAGAGTTAGAGCATCGTTCCCCTTTTGATTAGAAAATGCAATTCTCTCCCCCACTCGGATAAGTAGATAACCAGTGGCATCTGTTATAAGTTCATGAGATGAGCTAGATTCATCGCACATCTTTATTCCCATTGGCGTTGAATAAATGATCTTGCCGTTCACGAGAACAAAGCTCCATATTTTATCTTTAACAACGACTCGATCTTCCTGTCCATTCATATGGCAGCGATAAAGATGTTGACTATTCTCGTCTATGTAATAGATCCAATCCTTATGAAGAACAATGTGGCCACATGGCTTGTTGAGCAGCAATTCATCACTCATAGAGTCGATCAACAAACGGTATAAGGCATGACCTTTTCTCTGGTTGCTATAATACACCGCAATTCCATCCGTGTTCATATACCATAGCAGGCTGTCCGTTGCTTTCTGCTTCGTCTCATTAGAATCAATCGACAACAATCTCGTTCCGGAATAACTCTTTACATCCGTAACGATGAGATGGTCCCTTACTTGGAGTACGAGACCACCATTCGGAATATTACCTGTCATTCCATTGCTCCTTCTCAGACGAGAGTAAGCAGAGTGCCTTGAGTGACTCCCTCTTCCTCAAGCGTCCGATTATTGTTCAATATTCTTCCAAGCGGCTCCGCCTGCAAAATATGATCTCTTCCTGCAGGAGAGCCGACTGCCTCATGAAGAATGACTAGAAGTTCCTCAACGATCACGAAGGTAGGAAGTTTGAGATCAATCGGATTACTGCTCCCGAACTGAAAAGTTACCATGACGTAGTCCATAGATCGCAATTCTCCTCAATTTCTCACAGTCAGAACATACTCCCGTTCCGTCACGAGTTGATAGTTAACCGCTGGATTAACTTCTTCTACTGTTCGCATCAGCTTCGTCTTGAAAATATAAGAAGCTTCTGCTCTAACCTTAACTTCTGTAACCAAGCCTTCTGGCTTAGATAGCTCATCGAATTGAAGATTGACTGTTAATGTTTCATATCTGCCATCGGTTGACTTATAGGTTAACGTGTTCCCAGCAGATGATGATGCCGTTAGATTCATTACATCTCTAAACGCTTCTGAGAAATACGTTTTAAACTTCTCTTCATCGATATCCGCATTCAAATCCCGAATCCCTTCCGTTTGAAGCGCCCGATCCTTTGCAACTCTACTTGCATTTCTTATCGCTGAATCTAATACGATCTTCTCCCGATAGACGACTGCTAATTCAATTAAGGGGACAAGTATAATTGATGCCAGCGTAACAAACAATATTCCATATGCAATCAATCTCACAATGAATTCATCCTATCAATTCTCATAATAAGGAAGATCCTTGTAATGCTTAAGCCCCACCGTCGTCATCTTGAAGGATACCGGAATTTCAGCGGTATGTTCTTCACCCCAGAGCGTAATGCTTAGAGGATATACCGCTGCAATTTTCACATATATCGTTTCTCCTCTTTGCTGGTAGGGCTTCTCCTCATCATAAACATAATCACTATAATCGCTTCTATCGACGATCGGAATGGCACTCTTAGATGGATTGGAATACTCTTCGGATTTGTGAACCCATATTTGAATATCATCTTTCCTCTTCGAGAATATGGGTTTATCTTCCAATGAATCCTTTATATCATCGTAATTTGCTCTTGATACGTAATTGTCAGTTGCCGCCACTTGTGAAACGTAATAGGTTTCAGATACTAGCGTCAAATACCAAGGGAAGAAAAAGGCCATATTGGTAAGAAGCACGATACCGATTGATGTCAAAAGTGTAATGAGTATAGCTTTTGCTATTCCTTGCAATTAGCTCACCTCAAATTATTACAATTGTTTATCAACCCAAGTAGTGAACAACCCCCACACATATGCAATCCAATCTGGCAACAAACCACTAATAGTCGTCACAATAATTCCAATAAATACGAGAACAGCAACCAAACCTGCTATTTGCTTAATACCAAATTCTCCTCTTTCGTCTTTAATAAAAGCTTGCATTTTACTTTTCATCATCGTCTTTTCCTCCATAACATCATTTATTGGAATAATTTAATTGAGCCCATAATTGTAAATAAATAATAGATGGCTATATAAATAAACAGCACAACTATCAAAACAATTTGAATACGGCTATTCGCTCGTTCCCTCTGCAATAGCTCGTCCTCAAGTGCTCTTATTCTGAAACTATCTAACTCGTTTTTTAGATAAGACATTTGGGACACATTATCATATCCCTTAAGACGAATCTCCATAATATCGCAAAACTTGATGACATAATGGAGGGGCACACGCTTTTTCAAACGTTTCAATGCATATTCTTCGCCAAAATCAATATTGTCGAGCATCACCCCAAGCTCTTCTCCAATATCTGGGTTGGCATTGGGCAAATAATCCTTGATAACATCTGCTAGATGAATATTGACAGACTTTGCATACTGGTAATAAACCATGCTGTAAAATCCAGGGAAATCTAAAGAGATATTTTTGTTCTTTTTTTCAATACGCTTCTCAAGCTCCTCTACCGGATAGAGCCAGCCAAGAACAATAAAGATAGCTGCCCCACATCCAAGCAATACATTAACTTTGATCATCACCAACGTAAGAAGCAGCGCCGCACCGACATAAAGCACTTGATCAAACCGAATTTCTTCTGGCTTAAGCGGCAAGTCAAGACGGTCAATCATTTTTTTGAGCCTCACCCTCTCTCCCGTACTAATGAAATGCTTCCCATACGTTAAGGCAAGCCTCTGCTTCCGTTGCCTAAACTTCTGTTGAGCCATTTCCTTCTTGCGCTCTTTCATAAACAATCTTGCACGTTTCTTCTGACTTCTACTTACTGGCTTAATTAAAGGAAGTAGGAGTACCTTGATAAGATAGAGAATAGAGAGCATCGCAATAAACTTCGATAGGAAGATCATTTCGCTGTACCACCTGCCCCAAGATTGCCTTGAAGTACTTGCGTCCTAGCAAAGCTTAAGCAGATTATACTAATTATTGCAGTATTAATTAGCTTGCCTGCATTGCTAAATAACATAAACATTCGGAAATCTTCTACGGTTAAAGCATACAAAAAGAATAATAAAACAATAAAAAGTTTGATCATAAAGTCTCGGTTCATTCTGCGAAATATACGATCCTTTTTACTATTCAGCTCTCTTAACACCGCATTTTCATCTACAATGTCTAAAAATATGTCTGCCATCCCTTTTCGCTCGTTATACTCAAATACGATAGCCTTTTTCGTGAAGTTATCGAATTTAGGTCCCAGTTGCCTGTTAAGGAGCATGATCGCTTGCTTGAAGGAATATCCATTGCTTTCACAATTGTCGATAAATTGCTGGAAATAAGGTCGTAGATTAGCGCTAATATATTCATCACTTTCCATTACCTTTTTAATTGCTACAAGCACCCCCTCTCGTGCAAGTGGACAAATAATGTCCTCCGCATCCATAATGTTTTCCAATCGTTCAGCTTTAATAGATCGAGATTGCATAACGAAGAAGGTGAGCATTCCGACAAATATAGAGATCGTAAATACTACGGACAATGTTACACTCTTCATCAACACAACAATTAATAGAGCAACTACAGTAAATAGAATGCAAAGTAGAGAGGTAAAACTCTCTAACGTAAATGGTAAATTAAAATCCAAAATTAAACCTTCAACCAATCGGTTGTACTTGGCATATAAATTTTCCTTCTGAATAACAATTCGTTCACGCTTAATTCGATCCACATAACGTTTCGTATTATATTTACCAAGATGCTCTGCAATGGTATCTACTTGATCTAATACATAGCGGAGAGATCCACTAAAGAACCTAACATTGAACACTACATTAATTAAGATAAATGTAGCAAGACCAAGCAACAGACTAACGGTTAATGTCATATTCATCTGACACATACACCTCTGTTTCGTCTTCAACTGGGTCTTTTGTATAGAACTCGAAACGGCTTTTTTTAATACCTGCTTTCAGCATTGCTTGTTGAATGGCGGGCGATATCTTTCCTACCCGTCGATGTCTGCCTACGATCTTAATTTGTTTAACCCCATCCTTTATTTCCTCAAGTACGTCATCACACTCGAATCGATAAATGGGATTAATGATCGGATCTAGTCCAGTGCTGCCTACCACTTCAGATATAGCAGTAACCTTCCGTGTACCATCCGCAAGCTTTTCTTGAAATATAACGAACTTTATAGCACTACAAATATTTCGAAGAGCTAATTCTGCAGGTTCGTTAGAGATCATAAGATATGCCGTTAAGAAACGATAGATTGCTTCCTTATCTCCTTCAGCGTGTAGCGTCGAGAAGAAATAATGCCCCGTCTGAGCTGCACGCAGTGCAGTAGCAAATTCTCCCGGCGTTCGCAACTCCCCCGGTCCGATCCAATGGGGCGATTGTCTCATCGCATTAATAAGCAAGTTCTCCATTGTAGCTGGGCTTGAATCATCATCATCTGATACCGACTCGTATTGCAGTACATCATTTAAAATTTTGCCGTGTATGCTATTGCCCTCACGTTGCTGAAGTCGCATTTCGGAAGGATTTTCGATTGTAATGATACGAGAGAGCGGGTTGATCTCCTTAACTAATATTTCGTTAAGCGTCGTTTTCCCACTTCCAGTTGGTCCGACCGTGATCCAAGATAGATCAGATTTCGGAATTAACGACAACAGCTTGTACATATTAACCGAAAACGACTCATTTTGTACTAGCATTTTCGGAGATATACTCTTTTTACTAAACTTCCGGATGACGAGTGCTGGGTTATCATAAGGGGATATTTCTGCATGGGTTGCATTCACCCGATACCCTTCAATCGTACGCGCGTTGACCATCGGAATTTTCGGAGTCAGCCTCACCTTTGAGACACCAATCAGCTTAGAAACGATACGCTCCATATGCTCACGATCTGTAAACGATTGATCCCACCTTAACGTCTTCCCGCCACTTTCTACAAAAATTTGATCAGGTCCATTCGCTCGAATTTCATCGATTGTAGGATCTTCCATCGCTTTAGTTATTGGACCATAATGTGTAATTTCATCGGTTAGTGCACTCTTCAACAATACAAGATCGTAAAATCCTTCTACCATCGGCTGTTGTGAGTCTACAAACTCGTTAATATAAGACTTTGTCATTTCCCGTTTTCGGACAGGATCGCTCTCTCGTCTGAATGCATGTGTTGTAACTTTTGTTATATATTTTTGACAGAGCTCCAAAGCTTCTTCGAAGTTTATCGTCGTATACTTTTGCTTTTGCTCTTCAGCCGATTCTTTACCTTGGTTCTGAAGAGTTACACGTTGCTGCATATCACTAACTTTTCCTCTTGTGAGCACAGCACTATTCCTCCTTCCTACTGGTCAGCAAGCCGATTAGCTAGCTTTTGAATTTCCTTAATAAATTGACGATTAAATAGTGGATTGTCCTTCACGTAGAGGTTTCCACTATTCGCCCTAGCTATCCCATCTTTCACAAATGGCAAAGCGGTCACAATCTTAAAGCCCATTTCGTTAAAAACGTTATAATCAAAATCAATATTATGTAAGTTCATCAGAACAACGTTATTGAACTTCGATGTACTAATACCAACGGAATCAGCGAAATCCAAAAGCTTAACCATATTAACCGTCGCTTCCATTCTCTCTGTAGCCGTAAAGAATCCAATATGACAATATTTCATCGCTCCCAAACAAAACTCCAGCGGAGGAATATTAGGGATATCAATTAATACAATGTCAAACATTTGCTTAAGCGACGTAATGACGCGTTCCAATTGCTCGAAATCAAAGTCGAAATATTCCTCCATTAAGTCCTGCACACTTGGAGAAAGTAGAAACAGCCGCTCATATTTTGTCGCCTTAATCTCTTCCCGAATATCGATTTTGTCGTTCTTTAGTACTCTAATTAGTCCGTGTGATTTTTTTGGTGGAGCTACGTCCACATATTGATAAAGATTTGGATAAAAGACTTTAAGATCTAGAATGCATGTATTTAAACCTTTTTGAGCTAGAAGATAACCTAAATTGCTTATTAACAGCCCGTTATCAACACCATCACAAGCAGGAATAAATCCGATTACGCTATAAATTAATTTACTTTCTAGCAGCTCTACTCCAATGAGGTCTTTGGATGATATTTTCGTTAATATTTTATCAACTACTTCTGAGGGTCTATCCACGACTCCACCTCTTTTTCTATCGTCGGCAATTGATCCATGATGACTTGACTATTTTTACGGCTTAGTATCGTAATAAGAAATGATTTATTTTCATAGCCTAAATACTTAGCATAACTACCAATTTCCTTACTTGTGCCTTCTACCAATATTGCCTTTGGTTTAATACTTGATATAAACTCCTCGCTTTTCATAACTTCTTGCTTCTTATCCTCATTCAGCTTCTGAACCTCTTTATAAACCTCATAGATAGAACGACTATTTGAATTCAACATATCTTTGATGACGATACTCTGGAATAAAATTTCCGTTTCCCTAACTGTCGTAGTAGATCCCGAGCTATTGGGATTGCCTGCAGCTGAGTTGCTTACTTCTTTGTCATAGGACACCCTAATACGAACATTGTCACCTGGAGCGAGAATATCTCCCCCAACTTCAAGGAAATTATAAGGCAACGTCAATACTTCATTTTCATCTGCAACCTCATATAGCCATTCATTTTTTTTAGGCTTCTTGTCTGTCAGCTGATCGCGGTAGATGATGCTCTCTTTCCGTAAATAATATTTGGTAAGCTGATTAACTACATTGTCAAACTCTTCAGCTAGTACCATATCCTTTGTATATTCTTTTTCAATCAAGTTGTATTTTTCGATATTTTTTTTAGTTAATGTTGCATATGCTTCTATTCCTTCACTACTATTTACTCTTAATACTTGAATGACATTTTCAGCTTTTTTGCTCGTATTATTGAGATATATGTATGAGCTAACGACGATGAGAAGCGCAAATACAAATGCAAATATTTTCTTAAAAAGGTTACGATTTGGTTTCGTGCTTTTTATACTACTTAAGTCCATTACTTCGTTCCCTCCATTAATCTAAGAAGTATGTTTCCATAGGCTTGTTCGTGATCACGATTGGAGAATACGATAGGTAAATCCGTTTCAATCTGTTCATCGAATTCTTTCAAATATGGAACATATCCTGCGACTTTAACTTCGTGCATATAGCTATCCAGCAACCCAGAAGTAAGCACTTTGCTCACCGTCTCGGGGATAAAAATCTCATTTTGGAATTTTGAACGATCGTTATATTTGGTTACAACAAGCTTGGATTTCGCATTGAGATAAGAAATTGTATCTCGTTTGAGCTCTGCTTCCATACCTTTAAGCGTTGTTACTACAGAATAGATGTTATTAGAAACACATAACCCAATTGTATCGATATGAATTAATGCTTCATGGAAGTTGCCTATTAACTCCATCGGTAAATCTAGCAATATTAAATTAAATTTACTTCTCATAACTGAAAGCAAAGCAATCAGTTTACTAGAGGTGAAATATTGCTCAATTAACATTTTATCCTGGCAAGAGTAGCCAAGCGAAGTAATCCATAGCTCTTCGCGCAAATGACAAGAAGTAGTCATAAAGTCCTGCGGTCTTGCTAAAGTCCGGATCAATGAGGCGCTAATATGCTCATCCTTTTGTGCTCGTTCATGAAACTGATTAAAGTACATATTTGTAGTTCGAAAGTCTATATCCAAATCGATGATCATGGTCGACAATCCACGTTTGCTAGCTTCACTAGCTATATTAACCAGTGTACTTGTCACGCCGCTCCCTCTGTGACCGGTTATAGCTACAACACGACTTACTCCACGACTTACTCTCTCGAACTCTTTGTCTATCAATTCTGTTGCAGAACGCTCTGTCTCTTGTTTTGATTTCGAACGCAACCGATCAAGGAAAGAAGGTTTTTTCTCAACTACTGGTGAAGCTTCTTTAGTCGTTTCTTCTTTTTCCGTTCTTTTGAACCATGTTCGTGACGAATGTTGCTTAGTGTGAACTCCCTCAATTGCGTTCTGAATGATTGAAATGGTAGGTCTTATGTATGGATGAAATTCTAGATGTAGGTTGGTGTATTGCGACAATGTATAGGATATTTCCTTCTTCCATTGAATATCCTTTGTTAGAAGTACAACCGCTATTGGATTGTTGACTTGAAGAATTTTTAATTTATGTAGTAGTAGTTCAAGCTGGTGTAAGTTGTGCTCATGATTGGAGGTTAGTGCTTCATCTGTAATTAAAATAGTGTCGAAGCTTGCCGGGAAACTGTCGAAATATGCTGTCATGTCAGTAAGGAACAACGGTGACTTATTATGTATTTTTATCTTCGGAAAATCATATTTCTGTAAAAGACTAAACTTATCACCAGTAACAAGGATTATTGACATATGATCACCTTTGTATATGTTTTTCTCATTAAGAACAGTTAAATTTATATTTTACAACATAACCCATTTGTATAATCTATAATACGTTATGCATCACCTGATTTCAACAAGAATAAGCTATTTATCATTTGACAAGTCGATGAACAAGTAACTCATTGTTATCCATATCAAGATTTGATTTCCCTTTTTTCTCATAATTTAAGCCATTTTTAAAAGTATATTAACTGCTTTATTATCTTCATTTTGACATTTTATCTCTGAATATTCTTTTACTAATAATCGTTACGATAGAGTCGAACATCCGCAAAAAAACTCGAAAATAAAAAAGGTCAAATTATGGTTGTATCTAACCACAATTGACCTTTTTATGTAACAATTTAGCGTTATTTAGGTTATAAAATTCAAGTATTTGATGTGCGTACAACTGAACAATTATATCCAATGTTCTTTCGAATAAAATACACAAACTATTTTACATATCCATTGAAAGCAGTTTCCCTCAACCCATACTTATAGTTATGATTGAAATAAAGATTTTGTTTCAATCAAAACATTAACTTGTTTTTGGGTTTCCCCATCTAGCTTATGGAAAATGAACTCATAATCATATTTATTGCAAACTTCATGTATTGTAGCGACACTAAAATGCCCAACCATATATAAACCCATGACTTGGTCTTTATCTTTTTCAAAGCGATTGCTCATATTTTGCAGAAGCGCAATTGTCTTATCGTTAAACAATCCTAACTGAACAATTTTGAACATTGCTTTGAGTTGAATCATTTTATGATTAGATTCCAACGCTGAGTTTATTGAAGTTACGTCTACCAAAGTCATATCCATCTTTTGTTCCCAATCTGATTTTTGCATACTGCCTCCTAATCACATTATTTTTTATAGGGGTTTGGAAAATTGTAATTATCGCAGATCTTTTCAACTTCTATTAAAAAGTTATCCCACAACTTATTTGCTAAATCTGTTTGCCCCAAACTTTTAGCCAAATCAATTTCTTTAGTGTAAGCTTTCAACTCGTTCGCAATACGTAATTCTGGATCAAATAGTGACATCCATCCTGGCCAGCCATTCTCCTTATCGTAAAAAAAATGTTGTGCTTCATGGTTCAAAGCTGATAGTGAAGCATCCTTGTCTATCGTAATTTCACCCGGTGTATCTCCCATTCTAGGTGAGTAACCCATCGTATCCCCATCAACTAGTCTGACCTTTCCACCTGCCTCTTCAACATCAGCGATAGTTTACCCAGTATGTCCGTTAACGTATCCTCATCAATCCTTCCACCACTCGCACGCAATCTCTCTACGATTTCTTTTGCTTGATTCTGGGAAATCTTCCCTCCACCATACTGTAGAAAAAATGAACTGATTGTCGTATTTCTACCCTCTCAAGCTGCTGCTTTAACTTCAACTCCAGCTGTTCATACTCAATCTTCGCCATTGCCCCTTCTCTTCCACCTGTTATCATAATCCGCAATAAACGAAAAAGATCAGGATTCTCAGGCATGGGCGATTTGTCGTCCTTTAGTGGATTATATGAACAGGCCAGTAGTGAATCACCGTCACTATATTTCCTTAAATCTATCGTTTCTTGATAATAGGATTCTGCTACGCCTAACTCCTTCAAGTTTTCTCGCGCTTGCTCCGCTCTTAAATGCTGCTCATTCGCAGACCTGCTTTCATAATTGGCTACCTGTTTACTCTTACATAAAAAAACGACCAGCCCAAACATATATAAGTATAATTAGCATCTTAATCCATAATTAACTATTTTAAATTATCGATTCCTATCCATCCATTCTTTTCTTCTTCAATCCCATTGCACATTAATAACCTCTGTTCAGGCTATGTCCAAGATATAAACTCTTAATAAAACAACACAAATAACTATTCAATTGTGTTTGATTCTACTCAACGCTAAATAAAAATAGGCTTCTCACAACGTTCGATCTGAACTTGTGAAAAGCCTATTTTTTATTCCTTATCTAATACCTCTCAACCATAGACATTCGGTTGAACAGCAGGATCATGATTGGCTAGAGCCGCCAAACAATCATCCCTTTGAGAAAAGCGATGCACCCATTTCAACGATTCGATCGCTTGCTCTTGACTCACCGTTATGCCGGGCAACAAGAGCTCCTTCCATGAACGCTCCGAATACCCGACATCCGATGCAAGCAATAGCCATTCGCTCTCTAGACGTATGAGAACGGAGACTTGCCCCGCTGTATGTCCCGGCGTAAACACTAGATAAACCAGTCCGTCACCGAATAAGTCTTTCCCTAATCCGTAAGGCCCATGGGGAATGGATTCGAATTCGAACGTTTCCAGCGGCAGACCTTCATACCACCTCTTTTTGAACGGTTGCACATGCTTTAGCTCGATGTCACTCACATAGAAACGTTTCGCTCCATCGAGCAGCTTCAATCCGCTAATATGATCCACGTCCAAATGCGAAATTATGACGAGATCAATATCTTTCGGAGACAGACCCTTAGACGTAAGTTGTTCCCTAATAGACGCACCCGGCGAGAGCCGATATTCCACAAAGTGAGCCACAGCCCCCAGATGCTCCAGAGGGTTCGTCCTTACTTCTTCATGCCAACCTGAATCAACAACGATTCGTCCTTTCGGATGCTCGATCAAGTAAGAGGACATTGGCAGCCATATCTGAAATTCTTCCCCTCTCACATTGACGGGCGGCACCTCTCCCAGCTCTTCAAAGGGCAATGCCCGATCTACTTTCACTTCACCCGTATGCATGACATGCACTTTCACTAGAGATTTCATATCACTCCCACCATTCCATCAGAATTTATAGGTTTTTTCTACTCTGATTTCATGATAGTAGCATCACTAATGAAAGTTCAAGAACGCACTTTAAAGTGTTTAACTAACCAAAAAGTAAGGTAGTCCCTGAGCTACCGCTTCAATTCTTCGTCGGTTTCCTTCATCCTAAATTTGATTCCCCATTGCTGCATCGATTTCAGAATTGGTTGTATTTCTACTCCAAGCTCGGCTAACGAATATTCCACCTTGGGCGGCACAGTCGGGTAAACCTCTCTAACGATAAAGTTATCCTTCTCTAGTTCCTTTAACTGCTGGGCGAGCATTTTGTCCGTGATATTAGGCAAAGTCTTCTTTAATTCGCTATAACGTTTTGTCCCTTTGTTCAACTGCCAAAGAATCAATACCTTCCATTTCCCCATGATCGTATTCAAGGCTAACTCAACCGGACAATTGTAGGTATATTCATTCATTCGATATTTGGACACGAATAGCTCCCCCTTTCCAAAAAGTGAGTATATTACAAAATAGCGCACTTTTCCCAAACTAATTATTTGCTTTTATTATACAGGTATCTAACAAGGCCAAACAATTCAAAAGGAGGGCAGGCGGAAAGAAACAGAGCTATTCGTTTCGCCATTGTGGCCGGTTTGATCAAATTTACGAAGTTGGGGGATTTAGAATATGAAGCAAGCGAATGCCAAGAAAAAAATATTAATCGTCGTTTCTCTTGTCAT
Organism: Paenibacillus sp. GSMTC-2017; assembly: GCF_016019935.1. Classification (GTDB taxonomy): domain Bacteria; phylum Bacillota; class Bacilli; order Paenibacillales; family Paenibacillaceae; genus Pristimantibacillus. Next base: position 180,168 of record NZ_JAECMT010000005.1, on the reverse strand, counting down.
ATATCTAAAAATCATTTTCCGAATTTATGGCTAACGAACCCAGTAACTCTTATTTGATCAAATTTTATCTTTCAAAATGTTTAACGAACTCTAGAATGCTTATTCCCAATAAAGTAGCTTCATTTCGGCCAAAGACTATTAAATAACGATACTGGAGTTCGTTAGACTGAATTATACGTTATTTGCTACACTATAAGCACAATACGATTCATTAGCGGAAAAAAAGTGGCGCACGTTACCAAATGTAACGCTATCGAACCACTCGCAAGACCAAAGTTAACTTACTCAAGCGCTAGTGTTTATGCTGAATCAAATTTAGTATATTAATTTGAGGGCAGAATGGAAGAGTGGCAGAGTGGCAGGAACGAGTGATATGTACATAGAGAAATACCTAATATAAACAACAACAAAGCAGTAATTATTTCATGGAGGTATACATGGACTCAAAAAAAACAGTTCTCATTTCAATTAGTTACTTAGTAGATATTGAAGAAAACGAAAACCAACATATCTTAGTAGAATCTGCTATGAATCATCTTTCAAATGATAATAACCTAGAGTTCGACAATAAGAAAAAACTATTAAAGTGGATAGAAACATCATCGAAAGAACTACGACCAACGGATATGAATTGTGGGAAATGTGAAAACTGCGGAGGATGGACAACTGATAGAGAAAAGGAGGCACCCATTTTACAATTATGTAATGGTGCATCTCTTGCGGGAAGGCTATTATGTGATGAATGTTTACCAGATGATCATCCATGGGCATTCTAATTATCGAGATAAAAATTTCAAAAAAAAAGACCACTCCTTAATAAAATTAAGAAGTGGTCTCTGCTGTATTTATAACTGTGACTGCCTCACAAACCGAGATCAAAATGACCATCAATTCATCAAGCTAGGAGTCACGATGAAGGTCGAAACCTTACATCATGCCGCCCATACCACCCATACCGCCCATATCAGGCATTGAAGGAGCGTTTTTCTCAGGCTTGTCAGCTACAACCGCTTCAGTAGTCAAGAACATAGCTGCTACTGATGCTGCGTTTTGTAGTGCGGAACGAGTTACTTTAGCAGGGTCAACGATACCCGCTTCGAACATGTTCACCCATTTGCCAGTTGCAGCATTGTAACCAACGCCTACTTTTTCGTTTTTCAGACGCTCAACGATTACAGAACCTTCTTGGCCTGCGTTCGCAGCGATCGTACGAATTGGCTCCTCAAGGGAACGAAGAACGATGTTAACACCTGTTTGCTCGTCGCCTTCAGCAACTACAGCTTCAACTGCTTTGTATACGTTGATTAGAGCTGTACCACCACCGGATACGATACCTTCTTCAACAGCTGCACGAGTTGAGTTAAGAGCATCTTCGATACGAAGTTTGCGCTCTTTCAATTCTGTTTCAGTAGCTGCGCCAACTTTGATAACTGCAACGCCGCCAGCTAGTTTAGCTAGACGCTCTTGCAATTTCTCACGGTCGAAATCAGAAGTTGTATCTTCTAATTGAGCACGGATTTGGTTAACACGAGCAACGATGTCAGCGGAGTCGCCAGCGCCATCAACGATGATTGTGTTTTCTTTTGTAATACGGATTTGGCGAGCTGAACCTAGTTGATCAACAGTTGTTGATTTAAGTTCAAGACCAAGCTCCTCAGTGATCACTTGACCACCAGTTAGAGCAGCGATATCTTGTAGCATTGCTTTACGGCGGTCGCCGAAGCCTGGAGCTTTAACAGCCACACAAGTGAATGTACCACGTAGCTTGTTCACAACTAGAGTTGCTTGAGCTTCGCCTTCTACATCCTCAGCAATGATTAGAAGTTGCTTACCGGATTGAACAACTTTCTCAAGTACCGGAAGAATTTCTTGAATGTTTGTAATCTTTTTATCTGTAATAAGAACGTAAGGGTTGTCAAGAACCGCTTCCATCTTATCTGTGTCTGTAATCATGTATGGAGAGATGTATCCACGGTCAAATTGCATACCTTCAACCACTTCAAGTTCCGTTACGAAGCCTTTGGATTCCTCAACAGTGATAACACCGTCGTTTCCAACTTTCTCCATTGCTTCAGCGATCAATTGACCAACTTCCTCATCAGCAGATGAGATGGAAGCAACTTGTGCAATTGATTGTTTGCCTTCGATTGGTTTGGAGATAGCTTTAAGCTCATCTACAGCAGCTTTAACAGCTTTCTCGATACCTTTGCGGATAACCATAGGGTTAGCGCCTGCAGTAACGTTTTTCAAGCCTTCGCGAATCATCGCTTGTGCAAGAACTGTAGCTGTAGTAGTACCGTCACCGGCAACATCATTTGTTTTTGTTGCTACTTCTTTAACAAGCTGAGCGCCCATGTTTTCAAAAGCGTCTTCAAGCTCGATTTCTTTTGCAATGGAAACACCATCGTTAGTGATCAATGGGCTACCAAATTTTTTCTCCAAAACAACGTTACGTCCTTTTGGACCAAGTGTAACTTTCACTGCGTTTGCAAGTGCATCAACACCGCGCAACATTGCGCGACGAGCGTCTTCACTAAATTTAATTTCTTTAGCCATGATCAGTAACCTCCCAAATATATGTTTAAGTATGTGTATACGAATTTACGATATTATTCGAAAATCGCGTGAATGTCGCTTTCTTTCATGATCAAATACTCTTTGCCTTCGTATTTGATTTCTGTGCCCGCATATTTGGAGAATAGAACGCGGTCGCCTTCTTTTACTTCCAATGCTACGCGAACGCCGTCTTTAAGCGTACCGCTACCAACAGCTATAACTTTGCCTTCTTGTGGCTTTTCCTTAGCCGTATCCGGCAGTACGATACCGCTCGCAGTTGTTTCTTCTTTCGCGATTGGTTCGATCAATACGCGTTCACCCAAAGGTTTAATCATTGAAAATAGCCTCCCTCGATAATTGTCGCTTATTAACATTTCGTTAGCACTCATAAGCGTATAGTGCTAACAACTGTTTTTATCATACCTATTTTCACCGTTGATTTCAAGTGCTTGGATTTATTTTTCAGTATTTTTACTCAACTTACAGGAGCAAGTGGCCGCTACCTTCAACAATCGTGATTACTCGCCCTTATAATGCAGTCCATTCATAATAAAATCGGTCAAATCGTAAACCAACGATTCCAATTCTGGCTTCTCCTCAACCATGAGCTCCATCCAATATTTCTGTTGTCTATGGAATAGAAGTGTACCAACGATAGACATAAATGCAGTGTCGAGTGAGCGGTACTCGAAGTAACCTTGCTCACGACCTTCATTAATCCATTTCTGCAACAGTTTCCACATTGGCATAACATGATGTCTAATAATTTGTATACGCGGTGAATTCATAACGATCTCTTGCTGAATAATACTTATGAGTTCTGGATCTGCAAAACGGAATGCTGTCACCTCTTTAATGATTTGCTTCACTCCTGCAACTGGATTTATATCCTTATCGAAAGTCGCAATCCTCTCGCTAGGAATAAATGTTTCAAAAATGGCACCATATAAATTTTCTTTCCCGCCGAAATGATAGGAGACAAGCGCCACATTAGCGCTTGCCTCTTCACAGATTTGTCTAATGGTAGTTCCGTCATAACCTTGACTTGCGAACAACTTCTTCGCTGCGAGTAGGATGCGTATTTTGATATCTAAGTCTTCAGCAATCGTGATGACCACCCTTCAAAATGCTTTTAATAAATGCTATTCCTTATGATTCGCTATAACAACTTGATGTTGGTGTACGGTTTGCCCTTTCCATTTTACCGCAACAGCACTAATAGCAATAGCCGCTATACTGATTACGATCAGCATCCACACATGAGATCCAACACCAGGTCCACCGAATAAAATATTCATCGTACCATCCACTGCATAAGTTGCTGGCAACACAGTTCCAAGGTTTGTATAAAACTCCGATAAAAGTTCGCGAGGGACAATTGCACCAGATACGACTAGCTGTGCAGAGAGCAATATAATATTAAAGAGCATACCAGCAATTCCAAACACATATAGGAACATCTGTGATACGAACATAAACGTCAGTAGGAACAATAGCTGGAAGCCCCATAGTTGTAGAAATCCTTGCTCAATTTGACCACCGAAAGCGACAAGCAGAGTTGATCCAACGAGCGCAACTATAATTGCTGCAACGATATTAATGACACTTCTTGCAGCAAATCTTCTCCACTTACAGATAGTCCCTGCAAGAGCAATAGAAGATTGCTCTAAGTTCATCCCTATTATCATTGCCCCTACATATGAGGCAAGTACCATCATCATCGGCACCATCTGATTGTTCATACCTTGAACGATATTGGACGATTGAACGTCAGACGTAACACGCTGGGACAAGCTTGCTGAAGCCGCCACCGCTTGTTCCAATGGAACATTAACAGCTGTAAGTGTGTTCTGAATGCCCATAGATACCGCACTTTTGTTTACTTCTGCCGTAATTTGTGTAGTTGCGCCACTCATTATACTTTTAATTAAAGCAGGATTAGATTCATTGATAAAATACGTTAAGCTTGCTTGTCCTTCTGCCACAGTAACTTGTTTGGAGAAATCACTTGGAATATAAACAATCATCTGCAAGTTCCGCTCATTAAGCTCACCTTTGGCCGCTTCAAGAGAATCTGATTGAACCATATCGAATGGCAGACTTTTCACCAAATTTACTGCAATTTCTTTCCCCATACCAGCATCTTCGTTCACAATCGCAATACGCAATTTATCTACACGATCTGTTACCCCATTGTAACCTGTCATCCATATGACAGAAAAAATAATTTGGAACATCAAAGACGTTACGATACCTACCACAGTTGTTGGACGCTTCATGAACGCTTTTAGTGCTGACGTCATTAAATACCACTCCCATTTATCTACTTAAACAAACGTTTAAAACAACTGTTTAAATTATCTATCGTATCCCCTCGTCTTGTCAAGCACAAAAAAAGCCACCGTTTCATTGAAACGACAGCTTACCTTTTCTATATCTATTTACTTATAAAATGGTTGTATTCCTATCCTGCATACAGTATTTCAATTCGTCCCATTAACCTGCTCTTCATCAAACTCTTCTTCCCACTTAGCATCCGCAATTTGCTGCTTTTTGTAAATAAGGCCCGAGAAGAATACACTCGCTTCGTACAAAATAATGAGTGGAATAATAACGAGCACATCTGAAACGAGATCCGGTGGTGTTATCATTACCCCGATTGCTGCCATGACGAAATAGGCAAGACGACGCATTTTACGAAGTCTTATGGGATTAACAATCCGAATTGCTGTCAGAAACATAATTAATAGCGGTAACTCGAACAACAAGGAAATCGGAATTAGTATGCTGAACATAAACGAAAAATATTGGATAATGCCATACGTTTCAGTCAAATCCAATTTCGCTGCTATTGCACGGGTAAAATCATAAGCTAACGGAAACACGACAAAATAAGCAAATGACAAACCAATTAAAAACATAATAAGCGCAAAGGGTATGTACTTTAACGTCGAACGTTGTTCATGTTTTCTAAGGGCTGGTTTAACAAACGACCATAATTGAAAAGTAGTAAATGGCAACGTAATGACTAACGCAATTATAAATGCAATTTTCATATACATGCCAATACCATCCCATAACGAGAACGTATGTAAGGAGAGTGTATCATCTGCTGGTGGTTGAGACATCAGAAAATCATACACCGGCTGTGCAACGGTTAATCCAAGCACGAGGCCAAGTGTCAGCACGATAATGACATAGATAAGACGCTTTCTAAATTCCCCTAAATGCTCGAAAAGCGGCATGAGCCCATCTTCTCGAATGAATCCCTTGCTGTCAGCCGATTCCTGCTTCTCGTTATTCATCGACATCGTCTATATGCCGCCTCCTTCCTTATGACCTATACATGCAAGAAAAAAGCGGGCCCGATTAATCCGGAAGCCGCTTGTTTTCCTTCTCGTTATTTTCTGTCCGGTTCACTTCAATACGACTTTTGTCTTTGTCCTTGTGATCGTCATCGTCCATCATTTCACGAGCACCTGATTTGAATTCACGAAGCGTCTTTCCGAATGCTCGGCCGAGTTCAGGCAGTTTTTTCGGACCAAACAGCAGCAAGGCTATAACGACAAGCAGGATAACACCTGATGTACCTAATCCACCCATATCTTTGCCTCCTAACCTCTTTATCAATCATTGAATGTATCGAGCATGTCCAAGCTTGTGATATAGATGTTAACAGCCAAGTAAGCCGCCATAACCAAGCTCTACAATATCTTTGCGAACGATGATATCACCTGCGAGTATTCTTGGCAATAACACATCGAAGGACGTATAAGGATCATGCATAACACAACCTGGTAAGCCCATAATCGGTATCTCACCTATGTAGCCCATAAGTAGCATTGAGCCAGGCAACATTGGCGTTCCGTAGCTGACAATTGTCGCTCCAGCAGCTTTAATAGCTCCTGGTGTTCGATCATCTGGATCAACCGACATTCCGCCTGTTATGAGTATCATATCATACCCTTGTGCAAGCAAATAGTGTATTTCCTTGACAATTGTTTGTCTATCATCAGGAGCAAATCGTTGTTCAGCAACCTCTGATCCTAGCGCACGCAACTTTTCTATTACTGCTGGACCAAATTTATCTTGTATTCTCCCATTGAAAACTTCGCCGCCAGTCGTTAATAGTCCAGCCTTTAGCTTACGGAAGGGTTTTACACTAATGGGCGTTTCGCCATTATGTTGCTCGCGATAATCCTGTGCAAGACGCTCTACTTCTTCGACCTTTTTCTTCGGCACGACAAGCGGGATTGCCCTAGTTGCTGCAAGTGGGCTACCGATTTGAACGACAGTATTCTGTTTTACAGTCGCTAACGCTATTTCTCCAAGCTCGTTTATCGCCTCGACAATGCCTTGATCAATTTGTGCTAACCCCAATATAGGTGATTTCAAACTTACTTTACCTTCATGTGGCGCAGTCAGATTAAGCTCATTACTCGCTAACGCCTTAGCCATACGGATAGCCGCGTCATCTTCATGTAGATCATCATCGCCTAGCTCCATAATAAAGATATGCTCTTTGCCTATATCGAGCAAACTCGGAATATCCGCCTCTGAAATGAGATGTCCACGTGTAAATAATCGTCCCTTGAACTGTCCTGGTATAATACGAGTCAGATCATGTGCAAGTCGTAATCCAACAGCGTCATATACGGAAACTTCCCTTAGAACTGTTGAATTTCCGATTGTAACCACATTATCGTCGTTTTTTCCCAGTATCATCCGTTATGCTCTCCCAATTGGCCTGACAGGATTCCTAACGCATGAGGTAACTGATCCATAATTGCCATTAAACTTTCATGGACGCCCTTTGGACTACCTGGCAAATTTACAATTAACGAACTACCTCTTATGCCGCATACACCTCGCGACAACATGGCACGTCTCGTCTTCTGTAATGCGCCCATACGCATAGCTTCAGCAAGTCCGGGCACTTGACGGTCTATTACTTTAAGCGTCGCCTCTGGTGTAATGTCACGGGGCGCAAGTCCTGTACCACCTGTCGTCAATACGAGATCAGCTTGATAATATTCCGTCATCTCAATTAATGCTGCCATAATTTCATCTTGCTCATCTGGCACTATTCGGTAGTCTACAATGACTCCGCCTAGCTCCTCTTCAATAAGTTCTCGAATAACCTGTGCAGATGTATCTTCGCGTTCACCACGCGAACCTTTGTCACTAGCTGTAAGTAACGCAACCTTCCACTGCATCTCCCATTCCTCCTATCTCTATTTCGATCAAGGGGTTGTCGGACGTCTATAATCCCCGTTCTTGCCGCCAGTTTTCGCTAATAGCTGTGTCGGCCCGATGACCATGTCCTTTTGCAACGCTTTGCACATGTCGTATACCGTAAGTGCGGTAGCAGACACTGCAGTCAGTGCTTCCATTTCTACCCCTGTTTTCCCCGTTGTTTTAACTGTTCCTTCTATATAAAGCTCATCTAAACCATTATCGCTGAACACAATGTTGATGCCTGTAAGCGGTAGTGGATGGCACATTGGAATCCAATCAGACGTTTTCTTGGCTGCCATTATTCCCGCAACCTGAGCGACAGCAAGTACATCGCCTTTGCCGATTTTCCCTTCCTTAATTCGCGTCAATGTCGAACTCTCCATTGTTACTATGGTGTGAGCTGTCGCTTCCCTTGACGTAATTTCTTTGCCTGTAATATCGACCATTCGGGCTCTGCCCTGTTCATTGAAGTGTGTTAACTCCATCGATTTCGCCCTTTCATTACTCTTGAATCATTTTATGTACAAAATAGGACGATTTCTCCGTCACAACGCCATCCAATCTCAGATCGTGTGCCTCAGTCGGCACATGTTCAACAAGTTGGGCTTCAAACGCAGCGCCAATCCATACGACCTCATTATCTCTTTCGTTTGGCGACGCACCTATCGATTGTGCAAACCGATCATAGTAACCTCCGCCATAACCCATTCGGCCACCTCCAGTATCGAAGGCTAGTCCTGGTACAACAACCATATCAGGTACAAATGACTGTGGTAGTGCCGGTGACAATTCGGGATCGGGTTCTAAAATGCCGTAGGAACCTTCCCTTAGTTCATCCCAGTTCCTTAGTCTATGTAGTGTCATCGAATGATCCACAGCATGGCACCTAGGAACGATAACGTCCATCTTGTTTTCCCAGCACCAAACGATAAAATCTTTTAGGTCCAATTCGCTTCGGAATGAAATATAAACCATAATGGATTTATACTTGCGCTTCTCTACAAATTGAGCCAGTTGTTTACATGCAGCGACTGACCATATCGACCTAGTATGTATATCTATAGTGTTTCTTAAGCTTGAGAGTTTTGTGCGAATGGCGGCCTTATTAGGCACTTCGTTCTGAGCATACATTTCCCCTCATCCATTCTTGTTCCCGTCGTCAACTAAACTTACATGTAGTGTACCATTGTTATACAACTTTCGCCAATGGAAGCGCTAGTTTGTGGTAAACTAGAAGGAAATGATTAATGCAATGAAGGAGTGTATATGTCGATATGTTATTGCAGGTATCCAACATTTCAAAAAACTATGGCGTGACCGCCATATTATCCCATATATCTATGCAAGTACTTGAAAAGGATCGTATTGGCCTCGTAGGCGTAAATGGCGCCGGAAAGTCCACGCTTCTAAAAATTATTGCTGGAGAAATTTCTGCAGATTCTGGTGATATTCATAAATCCAAAGAAACTAAACTTGGTTACTTAGCGCAAAATAGCGGCTTGCAATCCGAACGCTCCATAATAGAAGAAATGCGTGCTGTATTCGCACATCTAATTGAAGCAGAAAAGGAGCTTCGCGAGCTTGAGAACAAAATTGCAGATCCGGCTCTTCATGGAGATGAAAAGAAGTACGCTGCTACACTTGAAAGATACGCACAGCGCTCCGACTGGTTCCGTGAGCAAGGTGGATTTGAGATCAACACAAAAATCAATAGTGTTTTACACGGTATGGGCTTTGGCCACTTCGATGTTCATACCCTCATCTCCACCTTAAGTGGAGGCCAAAAGACTCGTCTAGCATTAGCAAGAATATTATTACAATCTCCTGATCTATTAATGCTTGATGAGCCAACCAACTATTTAGACATCGAAACGTTAACTTGGCTCGAGTCCTATCTACGAGGATATCCTGGAGCAATTGTTGTCGTCTCCCATGATAGATATTTCTTAGACGCTTTAACAAATACAATTGTCGAGATTGAACGACATACAGCTAAACGCTATACAGGCAACTACAGCCGTTATTTAGAAATAAAAGAAGCTGAATACGAAATTACGTTGAAGCACTTTGAAAAACAGCAAGATGAAATTCAAAAGATGGAAGAATTTATTCAGCGTAATATCGTGCGCGCCTCGACTACAAAACGTGCGCAAAGTAGACGTAAAGCTCTTGATAAGATGGATAAGATGGACAAGCCGCTAGGCGATTTAAAGAAGGCCAACTTTACGTTTGAAATTGAAAGAATGACAGGAAAAGATGTGCTCGCTGTCGATCAGCTTTCTGTCACTTTCCCTGGTCGAAACACACCATTGTTTAACCACGTTAACTTTAAGTTAACACGTGGAGAGACAGTTGCCCTTATCGGACCTAACGGGATCGGAAAGTCGACATTACTCAAAGCACTTGTTGGTCAATTGGAACCTGCAACCGGAACCATCCAATTCGGCACAAACGTCAAACTCGGCTATTATGACCAAGAACATACTCGCTTAACTGGTCAGAATACTGTTCTTGAGGAAGTATGGGGCACCTATCCCCATATGGAGGAAGCACGCATTCGGACTGTATTAGGAAACTTTTTATTCAGCGGCGAAGATGTCTTAAAACGAATATCCTCTCTTAGCGGCGGGGAAAAAGCACGCGTGTCGCTTGCGAAGCTTATGCTCGCACAAGCTAATGTTCTTATCTTGGATGAGCCCACGAACCATTTGGACTTATTTAGTAAAGAAGTTCTTGAAGCAGCTTTGCTCGATTACGAAGGTACTTTGTTCTTCATCTCTCATGACCGTTATTTCTTAAACAAAATGGCAGAACGTATTGTCGAACTCGGATCAGAAGGCACACAGCATTTCCTAGGAAATTATGACGAAATGTTGGAGAAAAAACGTGAAATTGAAGATGCAAAGCTCGAAGCAATAGAGGCACAAAATGCACTCAAGAAACCTAACCAAACAATTGAAAGCCCTACACTAGGCTCATATGAAGCAGATAAACAGGCGAAACGGGAAGAACGTAACCGCCAACGTAAGCTTGAGCAATTAGAAGGTGAAATTGCTACGTTAGAAGTAGCGATTACTGAACTTGAAGAACAATTAGCAGATCCTGCAGTATTTAACGACTACATCCGTATTCAAGAGCTACAGGCAGAAATTGAAAAACGAAAATCTTCCTTATCTTTCGCTTATGAACAATGGGAACAATTGATGTAACAAAAGAACAGAACAGCCTTGTAACTAGAGGCTGTTCTGTTCTTTTGTTGTCTTTTCCATTCGATTCTAATATTGCTCCATACTTATTAATCCAAGTCGCTTCGCTTCTTTTATCGCTTCTGACCGTGACCGTACATTTAGTTTTTCAAATATTTTGGTCAGTTGATACTCTACATTCCGCTGGCTTACATGAAGTGTAGCCGCTAGTTCTTTGTTGCTAATACCAGCTGCTACTTCGCTAAGAATGACCATTTCCTTCTCGTTAATAGAAACATCCTCTACTGATAACTCTGATCTTGAGATCGCTACTTCATTTCTACGAAGCTGCTTGAGCAATGATATTGGAATTACTGCTTCTCCACGTAATACGCAGCGAATGGAGTTATGTAATTGTTCTCTAGAAGCTGTCTTTGAGATGAAACCTGAAACGCCAGATTCCACTAACAAGTTGAAATGCGATCCTATTTCGTATCCGGAATATATAATAACTTTCCATTCTGGGTCAGATTGTATTAGACGTTTCGTCAACTCTAGACCACTTATTCCTGGCATATTAAGATCACATAAAATAAGATCAAACGGTTCACCCTGAACTTTACTTAACGCATCAAGAGCTGACATCGCTACTGTTACTACCATGTCGCTATCTTGCTCAATCATTGTTTTGGTTCCTTCTCCAACAGAAGGATGGTCGTCAACTAATAAGATACGAATCACGTAATAATCCCCTCTCCGATCGACCATATGAACTGATAATCGGCATAAGAATAATAACTTCCAAACCTTTCCCGTGTTCTGAGTAGAAGGAAATATCTCCTTCTAGACTTGCTACACGTTCTTTTATACCTGATAACCCCATATGTTCAAATGACTCCATCATATGTCTCGTTTCCATACCAATACCATCATCTTGATAACGGAAATAAAGTGTTCCTTCACGTAGTTCTAGATCAAGTTGCACAAGCTTAGCAGCCGCATGTTTATTGGCATTACGCAATAACTCTTGCACGATCCGATAGATGGCCGTAATCTGTTCCTCATCTAATGGTTCATTAAACAAATGAGAACGGAACTGAACCTCAAAGTTTACTCTCATCTGGGTATGCTCAATGATGGATTCAACCGCTTCTACAACACCCATTTCTTTGAGCAGCGGTGGACGTAATTCATTACACGTTTCCCGGATTTGATGAATGACATCAAGTAAACCTTCTTTAATATCGTCTAGTTCCAGCCCTAGCTCATCTGAAATCAAATGATCTGTCTTAATGGCTTCCAATTTACGGTACCATAACAACTGATCTTGCAAGGCTGAATCATGCAAATCGGCAGCGAGCTTACGTCTTTCATTTTCCGATAAACAAAATAACATCCGTAGCACCCATGGTGATGCCGTATTTTCTTTCCGCACCTCAGATTGTAAATCCTCTATTAAACCTTCAATTAAATAAAGGTTCTCGAAGACAATACTAGAGTAGTTAGCCATTGTCTTCAGCCAACGGATCTCGTCTGAATTATAACGAGTATGATTCGATTTGAGACCAATCCACAAAATATGATAACGCGCTCGTTGCTTTCCGATGATTAGACCAAGTCCATACGGTAAATCTATCAATTCCCCTAGTTTTAACGAATCTACCATGCCAAGTAAAAAATCTTCCGTAACCTTCTCCTCGTGGTTATCACTCATTGGAAAGATCGATTGCTCCATTTGATCGACTACAAGAAAGGTTATTCGATTAACTGGTAGAAGGTCATTTATTTCTTGCTTTAAAACACCCTCTAAATCAGAATGTTTCATAACTCTAGCAATATTTCGGGAAAATCTATCCAAACTATCTTGATAGCTGTACATAGCTTTAAATAACCCTGGTCTGAACCGTTGGTCGATCTGTTCTTTCACATACAAGAACAATGTCATTCCTATGTATACGATAACAAAAGTAACTATCCAATCCGACCACAAACTGCCATCATTACTTATTAATACAAATGAAACTAGAGCAGCTAAAAGTAATGCGGGCAACAACGATATTGCGGTATAGTATTTAAATCGAGTAATAATAAAATCGATATCGAACAACTGGTTTGAGGTTGAGAGATAAAAGTAAACAATCGGTAACACAAACAAAAACAATGCTGAAAAGGCTGATGGAAATAACTCTTTAACACCTAACATACCCGGTAGTAGATTAAAAATTGAAAATGGCATAAACGCTACTAGATGAGCCAATAAGGTAATGGTAAATAATGATTTAAGCTTTGTTTTTCGATGTATTAAAAATTTTGTTAGTAGCGTGAAAGTACAGATTAAATTACTCACCATAATTAAAGACACATAGGTAGTTGAAATGTAACGATATGCTTCTACAGAAAAAACATCCGTCCAAATATAAATCATACTCGCTAGAGACATGATTCCAACTATGATGTATAAAAATCTAAGCGTTCCTTTACCGATAAGTCTGGAGCTAAACCTTTTCAAATAAATATTCATAAAACTCATAAAAATGAGAGGGATATTAGGTAAAACGACATATATAACTGAATTCCCAACAGGGTTTCTTAACGTAGAAGCTGCTGACCCATAATAACTTATTCCTATCGCTATAAAAAAAAGAATAAGGATAATTACTGCAAAATCATCTCGCCTTTTAATATAAAGAAAAGCAGAAAAAGCGAAAAAGATAATTAGGGATACACCAGGAATATATAATTGATGTAATAGTTCCAATGCGGAATGGTCACTGGACCATTGTTGTGCAAATGCTATGAACTTAGTCACGCTACCATTTTGTAGAATAAGCACATTTTCGGCACCTTCTAATGAGTTGTATTTTAAAAAGTTATAAAACTCATTAACCGGTTTTCCATTTATCTCAAGGATGCGATCTCCTATCTGAATTCCTAACTGATTACCTTGTCCCTCCGGTTCAGCAATCCTAACTATGTTTTCGTTTGATGCGTTTTTCGTTAAATCAACACGTATAGAAGGAGCTTTAGCTATTACAAGAGTAAGATTAACTACAATCGAGATCAAAACTAGAAGGAAGAGAATTGTAATGGTACGATTTTTCCAGCTAGTTATCATGCAATCTCTTCCTCTCAAACTAATATTTATTCAGTGCCATTTAAACACATATCCATTTTCACTGGGGTTCTTATCCTTCAATTCTCCCATAAGTGCCCTATTCTCTTCAACCGTAACTCCAGCGAAATGAAGCTGCCCGCCCATAAACATAGACATTTTATCAGAATTGTTTGCCAGTTGGCGAATCACTTCTTTCAACATTTCAACGCCCCCGCTTCGTACTAATTTATGTAAGCGCACTCCTATGGTACAAAGTTACTATAACAGCAACTATTCTATTGTAAAACGCAATCGTGTTTCGTATTTAACGAAATATCTTTTGCGTCTTTAATTTCTCTCCCTATTTTCGCTTAGGATCTGCAAAATATCGTCCTTCCAACATGTTTCAACAGGAAGATTGCCCAACATATTCTCAAACAAATTGTAGTGCATACGTCCTATAACCGAACCATACAAAGTTGCGCCTGAACGATCACAAAACTGTTGAAATTCAGTTTCTCGATTAGATATTTCGTTATACTCCAAATCTCCGTCGTAATACTCTTTTAACCACATCGTATTTTCTGATAAGGTATCTAGTAAATACAGTGTTAACAACGTTTTTTTACGTGTAAGAAAATCACTTTTTTCATCCCAACTGAGCAAATCTCTTACATCATTACGTATTTGTGCAGATATCCCCAAATTTAACGCATACTGTTCAACGGTATCATCCCATGGTCGTCCAGCTAATATGACACCAGCCATACAAGTAAATACCATAAGTGCACCAGTTTTTTGCTTCACCATATCCAAATAATCTTGCTCATCTGTTATATCATTCATAAGATCTATCATTTGACCATTAGCCGACTGCAACAATTGCTTATTCATCATTAGGGCTAATTCCCCACGAAGCTGAGCACTGTTCACACTTTCAAGTAATGCTTGCTGAGACAAAATAATAAATGATGTAGCCACATGAAGTACCAGAGGTTGCGGGGTATTCATCCAAGGTTTAGAAGGGGCATCACCATCTTGAAGATCATCCAAGATGTCAGCTGCCAATTTAAATAGCTCAACAGCTGCAGCGGCTTGTTCGATGTCAGCCTCTTTCCCTTCGAACATACGATAATGAGCTATCGTCAACTGACCGAATAATAGCGACTCTTGCAGCCTATCCTCAATAAACGTAAGTGCGTATTCAGAAAGATGAGATGTAATAAACCATCTTTGAACAATTTCCTGCATCCTATGGCCTAATCGCTCGTTAAGATCCTCCATAAAAAACCCCCGGAACCTTCAATAATAGGCCAATTATACTATGGTTTTTGCTTCAACACATCCTTTTTTTCTACTTTTTTATATTCCTCCTTCGTTCGATTTGTTAGAATTAGTGCGATCATCTCCATCCTTCTCTGTAAAATCTGACTATGTTCACTGGACCGATTGTCACCGCGCCATTCTTCTTTATTCCACTTAAATGTCAACATCCCCTTAAGACCCAACAGCATAATACATATACACAGCTTCCATCGAATATCCTTCCTTAGGAAGCTCACCTATTAATCTTTTGGGAGAATTACATACGACAAGTCTTCCTCCCTTCATCACTCCAACCCGATCACAGTGATACTGAATCTCTGACATGTCATGAGAAATAATAATAATCGTCTTCCCCTGCATCTTTAATAGTGACAGTATGTTCCAATATTCTTTTTTTGCTTCTGCATTTAAGCCTGTAGTAGGCTCATCCAAAAAAATAATGGATGGATTAAGAACAACCATAGTCGCAAGCAACGTTCGTTGTTTTAATTCTACAGGTAGGTCTCTGACTAGGTTATCCCGATACGGTAAAAGCTCAAATTGCTTTAAAATGATATCAACATTATCAAAACCATCATATAGATTTTGAAACATTTCTAACGATTCGACTACTGTTAATTTTTCAATGAGAAAAGCACTTCTCATAAATAAATTTTTATGTTCTCGTAACCGTTCTATATCTGCATACACATCATAATCTAGCACCATTATTACGCCTTCGTCTGGAATACTCTGACCCTTCATTAGTGTCAGTAACGTTGATTTCCCAGATCCATCCGTGCCCGTAATACCAAAAATTTCGCCTTGGTTCACCTGAAAGGATACTTGCTTTAATGCAATATTCGCGCCGTAATGTTTACTTATAGTCTCTACCTGAATAATTGCTTGCCCATCCATTCGGGGTACCTCCGTGATCATACTAGTTCTTTTTACGATAGCGTATGATTCCATTGATTACACCGAAAAATTCGTTAGTAATTTGCGAAATTAATATTGCGCTCTTATGGTAGGAACTAACAAGTGAACAAGACCAATTCTTCTAAAAACAGCTCATTCTGAGTCAGACACAAGGTATAACTATAGTTATGCACAGAGTTATGCACATTACTTGATAAATTGTTAGTAAATTCTGTCGATACATATAACGAACTTGTGCACGAATTTATTGCTTTTTTCACCATTTCTTCATACGCAATAAAGAACGTGGATATTTATCCACGTTATACACACTATCAACAGCGTGCAAGTGAAAAAACTATCCACGTTTACATTTTTATATCCAATCTTATAAACCCTCATAATATAAGCTTATTTTACATTTATACACAGGCAATTGTTGGTATGTGGGTAACTTTGTGCACAATTCTGAAAATTAGGTAATCTGAACCGTCATCAACGCCTGATTGCATGCTGAAATATAGGCTTGTGCTGCCGCCAAAATAATGTCTTTGTGAATCGACGAGCCACGGAATCTCTTCCCTTTGTAAATAATGCTTACCACTGCCTCACCATGAGCATCCTCACCAGTGGATAAGGAATGAAGCTCCAAATCTTCGAACTCAACCGATTCTGGAATTGCTTGCCCAATCGCTTGAATGACAGCTTCAAGAGGTCCCTCTCCTATTGCTGTATATGCATTTTCCGTACCGGAAATGTTTTCGCGAATTGTAACTGTTGCACTTCTCGATTGCTGTGTACCGGTATGAACGTTCAAATCTAGCAGTTCTAACGGATTCGGCTTTGTTTTCGTCAAGTCGCCAGCTATACGAATAAGTTCATCGTCCGTGACGATCTTTTGTCCATCCGCTACTTCCTTGAATCGGTTATACACATCCTTGAACTGTTCCGCTGTTACCTCGATACCAAACTCAGCTAAACGATGCTTAATGGCATGACTGCCGGAATGTTTACCCAAAATGATCATACTCCGCGAAATACCCATCGCTTCTGGGTTCATTATTTCGTAGGTGTTACGATTTTTCAGCAAACCATCTTGATGTATACCAGATTCATGCTGGAATGCATTGCGGCCGACAATAGGTTTGTTGTACGCAATTGGAAAATTCATCGTTCTGCTTACTAAACGTGATGTCTCATAAATTTCTCCGATATTAATAGCTGTCTCTGCGCACAAAGCATCTTTACGTGTTTCGATGGCCATAACTAGCTCTTCTAATGAACAGTTTCCTGCTCGTTCACCTATTCCGTTTACCGTAACCTCTATTTGAGTTGCACCACCTTGAATGGCAGCCAAGCTGTTAGCAACTGCAAGCCCCAAATCATTATGACAATGAGCACTGTAACGAACAGTATCTCCACCTCTTGCTTCTTTACGAACTGCTTGGAACAACTGGGTAACTTCATGCGGCAGTGCATATCCCAACGTATCCGGTAAATTAATAATTGTTGCTCCTTCAGCTATGACGGCTTCAACAAGCTGGATAACAAATTCTCGACCAGAGCGTGTAGAGTCCATCGCCGAAAATTCAATCTCGTCGACAAACTGCTTGCCATAAGCGACCATATCGCGAGCAATTTGTACGACTTCATCACGCGACTTACGTAGTTGATGATTCAAATGAATGTCCGAGGAGGAAATAAACAGGTGAAGGCGTCTACGCGCTGCATCCTCCGTTGCTCTAACCGCAGCATCGATATCACCTTTAACTGCTCTTGCAAATCCCGCTATTTCAACACCTTGCAGCTCCCTCGAAATTTGCTGTACAGCGGCAAACTCGCCTGGGCTCGACACTGGGAAACCAGGCTCAATAACGTCAATTCCAAGCTTAGCCAATTGGCGAGCGATAATAATTTTCCGTTCAGGAGCAATCGAAGCACCCGGGGACTGTTCACCATCACGAAGTGTTGTATCAAAAATTTGAATTTTTTTCATTTCATTATTTCTTTGAATTGTCATTGTTAAAGACCTCCTAGTTTTTGAATGCTCTTTTTTGGGAACAAAAAAAGCTCGCCATCTCTGAATAAGAGACGACAAGCTTTCGCTTATGCCGTGGTACCACTCTACTTGGCTATTGTTATAGCCCGCTTAAGACCCCTTCACGGTGGTTAACCGTAACGAAGTACTACGTGACATCATCTGCGCATGATGAGTCGCTTTTCCCTCGTTCCGCTCCCAGGCGAGATTCAAATATTGGCTTCGACTGCGTCGCACCGACCCGCAGCTCTCTGTCCGATTTCTGATCTGTTATCGCCTTTGCGATTGTTGATCATCCCTCATTATACCCGCCTCTATTTTACTTGCTCCTGTTCTTCGCGTTTAATACTTATTCACATGTGGATAATTCCTTGTTTTCCCAACAAAAAAAGCCTGTCATCTCTATATTCAAGAGACGACAGGCTATTACGACCCGCGCGGTACCACCCTTGTTGACATCCCTACGTTTCAGTTACCAACGTACAAGGTATGCCCACCTTAATCATAAGACCAGCTCCGGATGCTGATTCTTACGAACCTCTTCACGGAGGTTAACCGTAACCATGTAACATGCGCTCCCTTGCCGATCATCGACAAATGTTGCTACAAGCTTCCATCGCTCCGCTCCCAGGCGAGCTTCAAACCAATCTTCGACTGCGTTGCACCATCCCACAGCTCTCTGGATCGTGGAGCAAAACATTGCTCCTGATCATTCCTGATTAGCTTTACTATTCCTGTTCATTGCGTTTGTTCACTATGTGATTTTTAGTATTGTTGTTTATTATATGCGCTCAATAATTATCTGTCAATTCAGATATCTAAATGGATCATTTTTATTGCTTATTATGGATAGACCACTGTTCCAAAGAAAGGCCAGGGTCTGCTCTTAAATCCAAATCGGAAAATAATCCATGCTTGAGCTTCAAATGTGCAGCAGCTCCGATCATGGCGGCATTGTCTGTACAAAGCGTTCCTGGTGGAATAAGTAATGGAATACCTTCGCCATTACAACGTTCCGTAAGAACCGCTCGCAATCCTCGATTTGCCGCAACTCCACCACAAAGCAGTAATTGTTTAGCACCATAATGTTTCACAGCACGTAGCGCTTTAGTTACAAGCACCTCAATAACGGATTCTTGGAATCCCCGTGCGAGCGCTGCTTCATCAAGTTCAAGCCCTTTCATTCGTGACTGATTGATTACAGCAAGAACAGCAGATTTTAATCCGCTGAAGCTAAAATCATAACTATCAGACTCAAGCCAAGCTCTAGGAAGAGTAATCGAACTTGCAGCTTCCATCGCTAATCTATCGATATGAGGGCCACCCGGGTACGGAAGATGGAGTGCTCTAGCTACTTTATCGTAAGCCTCGCCTACTGCATCATCTCTTGTACGTCCAACAACTTGGAAATCCCCTTCACTTTCAAGTAAGACGAGCTCTGTATGTCCTCCAGATACAACCAGTGCCATACAAGGATATTCAAGCTCATGTACGAGCTCATTTGCATAAATATGTCCAGCAATATGATGAGTTCCGATAAGCGGAATATGAAGAGCAAACGCTAAAGCTTTAGCTGCTACAATACCAACTAAAAGCGCTCCAACAAGGCCAGGACCTTGGGTTACGGCAATAGCAGACATATCTTTAAGCTTATAACCAGATTGCTGCACCGCTTGTTCAATAATAAGCGTAATCGTCTCGACGTGTTTTCTTGATGCAATTTCAGGGACAACGCCACCGAATCGCTCATGAATGTCAATTTGGCTAGAAATAACATTTGACAATATATGTTTGCCGCCTCGAATAACTGAAGCTGACGTTTCATCGCAGCTCGTCTCAATTGCCAATATAAGCGAATGCTCGTGCGCTACTAATTCATTTTGACCTAATTGTTGTATGCTCAAAACATGCTCTCTCCTGTCTTCAACTGCTCAGTATCTAACTCAGCCCACATAATAAGCGCATCCTCATCATTATCGGAGTAGTAACGCGGACGAATGCCGGAAGACTGGAATCCAAATTTTCGATAAATATGCTGAGCAAGTGCGTTCGTCACTCTAACCTCAAGTGTCATTTTGACTGCCCCAAAAAATACAGCCGTACGTTGCAACTGTTCCAGCAGCTTATGCCCTAAGCCATAGCCTCTTCGATCTGAACGAATAGCAATATTCGTAATATGTGCTTCATCCATAATGATCCACATGCCACCATAACCAAGCAGCATGCCCTCTTCTTCCATAACCATATATTTCGCAAACATATTATTCGTGAGCTCATTCGTAAAAGCTTCTGTTGTCCATGGACTAGTGAAAGCCTCCTGTTCGATCGCGATGATCGCAGGTATATCCTCTAACGTCATTAAACGATATATGATGTTATCAACTTGTGCACTCATCTCTAAGCTTCACCCGCTTGCTTCGCCTTAAGCTTCACTTCCGCTTCAGTAAGCTGTGTATAGTTAGGTGTATAGGTATGTGCATGTTCTAATTGTCCTGCTTCTAACTTCTTCTTCCCTAATTTCGCCAAATATTGTCCTTCAAGCACATATGAATATAATCGAACATCTGCTCCAGCAGCTTGTCCAAGTTCTTTGAGCAGTTCAGCAGACTGTTGATGTAGAGATAAATCACCTACAAGCCATATGACGATCTCTTTTCCTTGTTGCTCCACTTTAAGCTTCGCAATAAGTTCATCTACCCAATTGTGCATCAACCGAACACCGTCATCGAGCCATCTTGTCCATTCCGCTCCTTCAGTCGTCGAGAAACCAGCACTATAAACCTGACCTCTCCTTGCATCCATAATGGGGAGAATCCAATGTTCTGTAGGGCTAACGATTTGCTCGCTATCATTCCCTAGCCCATTATGCCAAGCGCCATAAGCGATAGCTTCAAGACTAGAAACGCCAACTAATGGTTTATCCCAAACCCAAGCTAACGTCTTCGCAGCAGTAACCGCAATACGCATGCCCGTATAAGAACCTGGTCCATTGCCAACAACAATTGCTCCCAACTCTTCTTGATTCATGCCCGCTTCTAACATAAGCGCCTTTAAATGGGAAATGACATGTACTGAGTGATTACGCTCCGCCAAAGATTGAATTTCAGCTACTACTTCTTCTCCTTTTAAGATCGCAGCGGCCATTGCTGCCGTCGAAGTATCGAGTGCAATAAGCGAACGATATTCCCCCTTGTTTTGTTCATCCATCATTCTGTCTCCTCCGCCCTGTTCCATTCCTCACACCAGTTGGCATATGGTTCTCCTATTCCAATCATCCGAAATCGTCTAGCTTCTTCACCCAAGTTTTCAATAAATAGTTCCAGCCGCTGTGGTGGTAGAAGATCTTCGATGAGACTGGCCCACTCTACGATCGTTACACCTGAGCCGTAAAAATAATCATCAAGTCCAAGATCATCCGCCTCATCCTGCGACAAACGATATACATCCATATGATAAAAGGGGAAATTCGCCCCTTCATACTCTTTAATAATCGTAAAAGTAGGACTATTAACGATTCCTTGTACGCCAATAGCTCCGGCAAAAGCTTGTGAAAAAGCTGTTTTCCCTGCCCCTAAATCGCCATCCAATGCAATGATAACACCAGGTTCAGCGAGTTCGGCAAGTCGCCTTGCAAATGTAATCGTTTCTTGCAAACTGTTGACCTGCCAAGCGGCTTGTCCCTTCTTCTGCTCCATTCCATCCACCCGTTCATCTTTGAAAATGATTGTATCCACGTTTTTCTATCGATTGTCTAAATGCGTTACCATTCCCGTCATTGCCTGCACGAATGAGATCGACACCAGGGTCTCCTTCTTCCGTCTCACCGATTATATAAAACGGCATTCCTTCTGAATGGAACATGTCCCTGATTTCCTGTGCAACTCCTCCATCCATCGTTCCGAGCAGCACATAATCTTCGCCACCATAAAGAATCCATTCCAGCGGGTTTATTCCTACGATCGATGCATAGGAGCTCAAGCTTCCGCTCTTCGGCAACTGTCGCTCATGCAACACAAGACGTAACCCTGAAGCTTCAGCAATTTCCCACGCTTCGCTCGCTAAACCGTCGCTCACATCATTTAGAGAGTGACAAGCACCTGATCCTAACAACAATCTCCCCGCTTTAATACTAGGAGCTGGACGTTTATGTGATGTAAGTAACGCTGTGTACGTTTTATCTTCTAGCAATAACGATCTACTCGTCCCTACACCACTAGCCATCAATATGTGTAGCCCTGCAGCAGATTTACCTGCGATCCCCGTCAGAAAGATAACATCTCCTGCCTTCGCGCCGGATCGCTTGAGTTCGGCACCTGATTCAATCATCCCTGTTAACGTAACGGTAATAATCATATGCTGGGGTGATGAAGTCGTGTCCCCGCCGATTATCGCTATGCCATATTTTTCAGCGCATTCATATAGCCCATCATAAACACGTCGTATTCGTTCTGGATGATAAGAAGGAGGAACACTTACCGCAACTAGTGCATGAAGAGGGACACCACCCATTGCAGCAATATCACTAACATTAGCAGCAAGTGCTTTATAACCAACATCTTCATCACTCATCGTTGTTCCATTAAAGTGTACGCTCTCGACCATCGTATCAACTGTAAGTAAGATTCGCTTAGGGCCAGAAATCCCTACTTCCGCTAATTCTATATCAATAGAGGCAGTGTCATCACCAATTCCTAGTGCAACGCCGCGCTTTTTCTGCCAATTGTCACTTTGCCTATCAGCTGTCCAATGCCCAATGCTTGCGAACTCATCCAAGAGCGCAATCTCCTTTTGCTTACATATAAGCAATCTATTTCTCATCATTTTACCTCAATCATGCCCATAATCAAAGTAATTACAGCTTACTGACAACAATAAAGCTTCCCTCATCCTCGGTCTACGCCCAGAACAAAAGAAGCTTATACAAAACCTAAATTATTTATAATTCCTTCACAATCGTAATATGAAGCTCGTTTTTCAGTTCGATATCATAAGGAGATTTCGGAATAGAGCCGTCAGCTTCCTTAATAACCCGAACGCGTGGACGATGTACAGCTAGCTCATTATTAAGTGAAACTACAACTTCTTGTCCCGTACTTAATAACAATGTCGTTGATACGGGATAAACTGAAATATGATTACAAAACAGCTTAATGAGATCCAAATCAAAAAAAGTTCCACCAGCTGCGAATAGAAACTCAACCGCTTCGCTTGTCGTATAACGCTTACGGTGTGGTCTTGGAGATACAAGCGCATCATACGTGTCTGCTAGCCCTACAATTTGAGCATACATATGAATTTCGTCCTGCTTTAATCCACGTGGATAGCCAGAACCGTTAAACCGTTCATGATGCTGCAGTGCACAGTGCGCAGAGACGATGGAAATATCATGATATTTCCGGAGGATATCGAAACCTTCCTTCGGATGTGCCCGCAGCTGCTCTAACTCTTCGCTGGAATAACGGCCAGTGTGTGTAAGCAATTTTTGCGGTACTCTCGTCATGCCAATATCGTACAGAAGCGCTCCAATACCAAGTTCTTCTAATTGATTTCTATTAAAACCTTTTGCGATCCCCATTATGCCCGATAAGACAGCTACATTAAACGAATGTTGAAATAAATAAGCATCCATCGAATGAATACTAGTCAAATTAACTAACATATTCGGTCTCGTGGCAAGATCCTGCATTATATTTCCGAATACAGAACGAAAGTTACGACCCATATCAGGAGCAATCGTACGACCTTTCGAAACAACCTCATCTTTAAAAGAGTTCATCGTCTTATAAATCGTATTTACCGCCTGAGTTCGTGTTTCGTCCCGGATGCTATCCTCTGGCAGGATATCTGTTGTTCTTCCATCCTCAATGAACAAAAAATCTATGCCCAATGCCTGTAAGCGACTAATATATCGTTCACTTAACTCGACACCTTCTCCAAGAAGTACGTTTCCGTTTTCTTGAAAAATCGGCTTTGCAACCTTGTCCCCAGGCTTGGCTGCACCAAGTTGCACTTTTCTCATTAGATTGTTCCCGCCTTTTAAACATAACTATATACCTGCAACCAGTTAAGTCTATTCTAGCAGACTCCGTTCATTCTTTCCATGTAAGCTACAGGTAAACTACTACAGGAAATGTTCCTGCTATAAGCAAAAAAGGACCCCTACATAATGATGAGTCCTCATGCCAGTTTGCGATTCACGATTCGATTACGACCATTATACTTGGCCTCATACAGAGCCGCATCCGCCTGTGCCATTAGCTCTCGTAGAAATGATTTAGGGTCTTCTAGCTCATTTGAGTCATGTCGTTCAATAGAGACGACACCCATACTAATTGTGACTGTTACAGAACCATCCCCAACGCCCGTTGGAACCCTATTTTCCTCTACCGTACTTTTAACTAGCTCTGCAATAATATCCGCTTGTTCCCTGTTCGTATGTGGCAAATATACAGTGAATTCTTCCCCACCGAATCTTGCCAAAACATCAGTTAGTCTTAATGCACTTCGGACAGCTTCTACAGTACTACAGAGCACCTCATCTCCGGTCAGATGTCCAAATCGGTCATTGATACTCTTAAAGTAATCCAAATCGAAAATAAAAATAGAAAACGGTATACCATAACGCAAGCTGGTTACAACTTCGCTCTCTAGTTGCTGCAACATATATCTTCGATTGAAACAACCTGTCAGCCCATCTGTTATCGCCATATGTTCTAGCTTCTTATTAGCCTGGGAAAGCTCGTCCTGCATAATTAACAATTCTTTGTTTCTTTCATGCAGAAGCTCATTTTGTGTGTTCGTTTCCTCAACGAGCATACGTAATTCCGTTACATCTTGAAATGTCAGTACGCGGCCTACAATACGTTTCTTCTGATTCAAGATCGGGGCCGTCTGCACGATGATATGTAGACTTTGAGCCAAATCAATCGTTAGTTCCACCTCATGTCGATCCATTGGACGAACTCGTTGTGCTTCAAAAAAAGCTAACAACTGTTTGGATGTGCCTTCCTTAAACTGTGCAGCAAGCGCTTCCGGTTTAAAGAAATCTCCGATTCTGAGCCTTATAATCGGCTTGATAACTTTATTTACTTCTATAATCATATCATTCTCATCCATAACAATAATGCCCATGGACATCGTGTTCATTACGTCTTTCTGCACGATTTGAATAATATCGAACACCTTATTGCGACTAATCGCATGAACGATGTAAGCAGCTGTTACTGTCATACCTATAGAAACGAGCGGAATATAGCGAGTGAAATAATCAATATAAGTTACATTTATGCAAAAATCTACAATCGCAAAAAAAGAAAGAACAAAAACACCGTTAAGCGCGGTGCGAACCATCTTTCGATGACGAACAGAATCATCTCGCCTACTTAACTTGTACAATAAAATAATAAGCGAAACAGATAAATACAAAATTAATTGCACAATCATTACCCAATAAAGCGCACCATGTTGAAGTTGCTTCATTGATTCTAATTGCGTATTAATGCTTAAAAACATTCCTTGAGGGTTCCATATTACTACTGCAACCGATATGACTGCTGGAATGGAGAGCAGAATTAAGCGACTTCTCCGAATGACATAATAATGTCCGGTCAGAACAAGAATAAATGCAAACCATCCGATCCCAAGTAACGAAAGTCCTACATATGAAGCAGATAGGTAGAATAGCCTAAAAGGAAGAGAAGTCGTAGTTTGCGAGGCAAATTGAAAGAGAGGCCACAGCATAAATACGACATGTAATAAAAGATAGATTCGGTGAAGAACTGTTACGGAACTTGAGGAAAACACGTATAGAAATAAACCCATCAGCACCAAAAACATACTAAAATCTAACCAAATCATCCATTCCAATACGGTTCACCCATTCATTTGGTAGCCATCTTCTTCCATTGTAGCAAAAGTTATCACTATCGACAATTAGCTATTTATTGGAATCCAATACATTTTTGTCACTGGATGGCCATCGATCTGATAGAATCCGTTCTAGTGCTGGAGATATATTCAGGAAATTTCTGAAACTTTCGTACTGCTCCCACTTCTTCATAGATAGTTCTTTATGAGGAGATGTTACTGCACGAATTAATAAGTTTTTGGGTGTATGTTCAGGGTCAACAAATTCGAGCATATTCACCTTATAACCTAGCACCTCTAATAAATTCCCTCTTACAGCATCTGTCACAAGTGCAGAAAATCTTTCTTTAAGTAATCCTTGTGACAGTAATGGCGTCAATGTATCATTGCCGATTTGACGAAACAACTCATGCTGACAGCATGGCACCGACATAATAACTGAAGCACCCCATCCTACGGCTTTCGCAAGTGCAGCATCAGTAGCCGTGTCGCATGCATGTAGCGTTACTACCATGTCTACAGACTCCAGCTCATTATAGTCAGCGATATCACCGACGAGGAATCGAAGCTTATCGTACCCTAGCTTCTCCGCTAAAGATGAGCAGAAAGAAATAACATCCGCTTTCAAATCTAATCCCACCACAGAAATTTCTCGTCCTTGTTCTACAGCAAGCAAATGATACAAAGCAAACGTCAAATAAGATTTACCGCATCCGAAGTCTACAATTTTTATTTCTCGATCTTTAGGCAAAGCATCAAGAACATCTGTAACCATTTCAAGGAACCGGTTGATTTGACGATACTTGTCCTGCTTCTTGGCATGTACACGCCCTTCTGGCGTCATAATACCGAGCTCTACTAAGAAAGGAGCAGGTTTACCTTCCTCCAATATTCTATTTTTCTGACGATTATGGTCTGTACTAACTTGCCTTGCTCCTCCAGCGCTAGAAGGTCCCTTCCGAACAGCCGCACTTCCCTTTTTGTTAAAAAGTAGTTGAACATCGTGATCTGGTGTTTTTACTAGCGCTTGCCGATAATGCTGTCCAAGCAACTCAAATAACTGGCTAGATGTCTCATCAGCTCTTACATTTTGATGAAGCACTTTGTTAGCAAAGTGGGATTCAAACTGAAAGTATGCCCCATCCTTAAGCCGTACAGGACGAATGATCATTTTCGGTGCATGATCTCCGTCTTTCCGTTTTGGCTGGCTAAGTGTCGCTTGAATTAGCTCCCCATTATTAATCCATCCTTGAATATCTTGTTGCCATTGTGCTTCCATCCTTACATGGTCACTCCTTCATTGCGCCTTTAATATCTGCAAGTGCTTGCTCAACTTCTTCTCTTGGTAAACCGCCTGCTGTCAGCAGCTCGTCACTTTGACTAAGTAAACGTTGATAGGTTCCTATTGCATCAGCTGCTGTTAACACATTCGCTTCAAGTAACTCGTGCATGACATTTTCGGTTTGATCATATTTCCCTTCTGTTTCGTACCACTCCATTAGAAGCCGTTTCGTGGGTATTGGTAGCTCAAAGGGACTCAATAGTTCCAGTAATTCTGCTATTTGCTCTCTCGGCTCTACAATAGTAGGCTCCGCATTAAGGAGAGATAATCGAACAAACAGTCTCAGAGATCGTACATATGAATCGTAACACTCCTTCTCCCTGCCAATATCACCATGGAGGAGCGCTTCTTGCTTTATAAGAACGGCGATAGCCTGTAAATGATCAGTTTCTACAACCCCATTTGTAGACATCACTTTAATTAAATCATCGTCTGATAGTGATCGAATTAGATTACTGCTCAACCTGAAATGTTTATCGAGAAGTTCATCGATGACAAGAAGAGCCTCTTCAATCTTCCGCTCTTGTCTTAATCCTAATACTTGTGCTAGTACTTGCGTCATTTCCTCAATCATTCTCATAAAATAGTCACGTTGGAACATAAGCTTAGCTCCTCTCCAGCTTCACTTTTTCCTTACACTGATCTTATAAATGACAAAATTTCTTCAGACAACTGATGTCCGCATTCCATCATACTCATATGTCCTGCTTCTTCTAGCTCCACTTTTCTTGTGTCATCGTTGTTTGCTGAGAAAGTACTCACCGCAGGGATAACATTATCCTTGGCACCTGCTACTAGCAATATTGGTAGCTTTGATCCCTTAATAATGTCACTGCGGTCCATTCGCTCTTTCATTCCTCTTGCAGTTGCTACAGCTCCATGTTGCGATGTGCCATAACCAATCTCTTTACTTCTCGCCAGCTCCGGCTGAAGTCCGTCGATACGGTCAGTTGCAAACAATTTAGGAACAAGTCCATCTACGAAAGTAGCTACCCCCTTTTGCCCAATTGCAGCAATGGCTTTGTCTCTATTCTCCTTAGCTGTTTCACCATCGGGTAGCGGTGTAGAATGAATAAGTCCAAAGGCAGAAAGACTATTGCTGTACTTATCTGCGAAAGCAAGCGTAATATATCCACCTAAAGAATGACCAAGCACGATTGCATTCGTCACACCTAAGTGATCCAGTAATTGTGATAAATCCTCTGCGAACAGTTCCATTGAATAGGTTTCATCATTAGGAGCTGAGCTACTCCCATGTCCCCTTGCATCAGGAGCAATAACTCTTACTGTCGATGCAATGTTACCTACAACCTTATCCCAATAGGCAGAACTCCCGCAATAGCCATGAAGTAGTACAAGTGTATACGGTAAACCGTGATCTTCTTTAGAATCATAATAGGCTATCTCTAGACCATTTTGTAATTGCAGCGAATCTGTAGCTATCGTACTTTCGTCAATGCTTCCACTAGTTGTCATAATCATTTAACCTCCAGTTGATGAATAGGTTTCGGATACTCCTCTTTACCACTCCAAGCATTATTAACTGCTGTAACAACATGATTTGCCATTCCCATGACTTGATGCAGCGAAGTTGTTTGTAGCATCCAATACGCTTTGGGACCTTCTATATTTACAATACCGGCAATACTATAATCGCCGATGAATGGCAATCTTCGACCCGTTGCTGCACCTGGCTGAAGTGGACCATTTTTTGTAATAAAGCTACCCACCGATTTGGACTTACCAAGACACGCATCTATCGCAATAACAGTTAGAGCCTCATCCTCTTGAAGACGGTTGATGTCTCTTACTGTAGCATCAACAGCATATGCATCACATGGCTTTTCTAATGTACCTATTACTTTCCAACCCCGATCTACCAACATTGTTCCGACAAATGGACCAAATGCGTCACCAGTCGAACGATCCGTTCCTATACATACAAATATAATACGGCTTGGATCAGGATGTGCTTCAGAAATGGTTGAAAAAAAGGTCTCCAATTGCAAGTCTGATTGATTCATTTGGTTATGTATCGTAATCTGCACCTTCCCTTATCTATAATGCCGCACAGCCCTCATCTTCTAAACATTAATTGTAGCGAATTTTTCGTGCCGCTTCAATTTGTAGCCTTGCCCTTCTATGTCATGGTACAATGACGAGAATGATTAGAGATCGAAGGAGGAAAGTTATATGTCCGATTTACAACAAGTTACACAAGAAAACGTCGAGTTTATGATCGAAGCTATCAAAACAAAGCTCAGAATGGCTTCTGGTGCAGCAATGCAAGCATCTCATTTTGACATCAAACAATATGAGGACATTAAAGATATATACGACCTCGTTGCCTCCAAACCTAACTTCAGTATCAGTGAAGTTGAAGCACTTGTATCCGAGATTGGAAAGCTTCGATTGAAATAATATGAAATTTTGTAATGTTTACTTTTATTACAAAATATTAATTTCCATAATGATACATTATATTTCATGTTTCGACATAAAAAACCGAAATCAGTGTAAATAACTGATTTCGGTTTTTTTGTACTATTTCGTTTAATCCTCTATATCCTGAGCAATTTCAGGCTCATTGGATACAATGGAAAGTTTGATCGTAATTTCATTCCTTTCGCCTTTAAGAAAATGTGCAAGACGCTCCAACTTATCCGCTAACTCAGGACCACTTAGCGTCAAATTCAAATGATAATCGAAGCTGTCGGAAGGTAATTTGATTGATTGGCCAATATGACCGATCTGCGCTCTCCAACCCCTTTCTTCGAGCATCCCTGGTCGATGTTGCAATTGCTCTTGGGCAGGATGAAACTTATCCGATTTATTAACTACACGCTCATAGATGCGAAGCTTCTTAAGCAACATGTAATATTGAGCGGAATGTTTAAAGTTCCAAGCCTCGCGTATGTCTTTAAGTGTGTAGTCCATCTTCCAACGCTTCAACTTCTCTACCTGCTCATCAGTGCTGAGTAACAGGAAGTCGTCTAGCGGCAGCATTTTTTCTGGCATTCCGATCCCTCCAATAAGGTCATTTACAATGTAATAAATAATTATTCTAAAAATAATATTTATTATATAAAAAATACCATAATATTTATTGGAATACAACAAAGAACGATTAAACTATTTTAATCGTTCTTTTTGTATCCGTTCGGATTTGCTTCATGCCATCTCCAAGCGCTTTTAATAATATCCTCTAACCTACTGCGTCTAGGATTCCAACCAAGCTCGTTTCTAGCTCGTTCAGAAGAAGCAACTAACGTAGCAGGGTCCCCCTCTCTACGTGGTTCAATGACTGCTTTAATCTCTTTCACTGTGACAGAGCGGGCAATATCAATAACTTCCTTTACAGAGAAACCTGTTCCATTACCAAGGTTGTATATTGCGCTTTCCGCCCCGCTTAGCAGCTTATCAACCGCAAGCACATGAGCATCAGCCAAATCGCTAACATGGACGTAATCGCGTACACAAGTGCCGTCAGGTGTCTTATAATCATCACCAAATACAGAAATATGCGGTCGTTTGCCTAAAGCCACTTCCAGTACGATTGGAATAAGATGCGTCTCCGGATGATGATCCTCACCGATTTGACCACTTTCATGTGCCCCTGCAGCGTTGAAATAGCGCAACGAAATAGATTTGATATTATGAGCGGTATCATACCACTTCATCATCTTTTCCATTGCAAGTTTCGTTTCACCATAGGTGTTCGTAGGCAACGTTCTGTCGTATTCATCGATCGGTACATTTTCTGGTTCTCCATATGTAGCTGCTGTTGAAGAAAAGACGATTTTGCGAGTACCGTGCTCATTCATCTTCTCAAGCAAACATAACGTGCCATACACGTTGTTATGATAATATTTCCCTGGAGACTTCATACTTTCCCCTACCAATGAATTAGCAGCAAAGTGGATTACAGCGTCAATATCATTCTCCTTAAATACTTCGTCCAAAAAATCTTCATCGCGTAAATCGCCCACGTAGAGTTTACCTCCAAGTAGTGCTTCCTTGTGACCTTGCTGCAAGTTATCAACGACGATAACCTCTTCTCCTCGCTCTTGAAGTGCTGCTATTGTATGTGAACCTATATATCCCGCTCCACCAGTAACTAAAATCGCCATTTTATAATCTCCTCGATTCTTCTATGTACCTTCTATTGGAATAGTAGTTTATACGTATTCTCTTAGTATAATTTATGGTTCGACAAAACGGAATGACTTTAATATGCAGCTTGATGGACATACTACCGTCAGGAGGGATCATATGAAAGAACTGCATACTGGCCGACTTTATTGGCCGACGACGTTAGCAGTATCAAGAAACCACACATCTTTGAAGGAGAATATAAAAACAACCGTAGCCATTGTAGGTGGTGGAATGTCTGGAGTAACCTGTGCGTATGTTTTAGCATCTGGAGGAATGGACGTTGTTCTGATCGAACGTGGGAAGATAGCTGAAGGAAGTACTTCGGCCAATACAGGACTTCTACAATTTTGCAACGATGTCATGTTAGTTGATTTAATTAAACAAATTGGACGCGGGCCAGCCGAAACGTTTTATACACATTGCAAAAAAGCGGTAGAACAGTTAGCTGCCGTAGCCCAAAGCCTACCGGTAGACGTAGGCTATAGAGATAGAAGCAGTCTTTACTTTGCTTCGTCAGAGCAAGATTTGCCTAAGCTTAAGAAGGAATACGAAGCGCTTGCTGCTTGCGGATTTGATGTGGAGTATTGGACGCCAGACAAGATTGCCCTTCACTTTCCGTTTAGGAAATCTGGTGCAATCGTCACTCATGGTGATGCAGAAGTGAATCCTTACCAATTCGTTAACGGCCTTACCGATGCTGCTCAGTTAGCTGGAACTCGGATCTTTGAGGAGACCGATGTCAATAATCTTCAAACATTAGAGGATGGTATTCACCACTTACACACCTCATTAGGTTATACAATCGAAGCAGAACATGTTATCTATGCTGTCGGATATGAACCTGAGGAGCTACGGGGACGGCTTGTAAAAGCAAATCTAAACCGCTCCTATGCAATCGTAACTGGGGTGCAATCCCATCTTGAAAGCTGGCATAAAAGGTTTATGCTGTGGGAGACTGCTAGACCCTATTTATATACGAGAACGACGATCGATGATCGTATTGTCGTTGGAGGTCTTGATGAAGAGACTGAGCAACCTGTACATAGCCAGCAGACAATTAGTCGGAGAAGCAAGCAATTAATGGAGAAGCTTCTGGCTCTTTTCCCAGATATACAACCAACTGTAGAATACGAATGGAGTGCAACTTTTGGAGAGTCGCAAGATAATCTTCCTTTTATCGGTGAAGACCCAAAATGGCCTAATGTTTACTACAGCCTTGGTTATGGAGGAAATGGAACGGTCTATAGCATGATTGCTGCTCATTTGTTACTGGATCTTATTCAAGGAAAAGGCGGACAACATCCGTTAACCGAAATTGTTTCTTTATCGAGAGCTTCCTTAACAGATTCGTGATCGTTAACATTTACTGATGACTGTAGACCGTACTGCCCGTTGCCAAGTACGAATGAACTACCGGATGCATTTACGGTAGTTTTTTTGTTGAGACTGTACATAGGTTAGGTCCTATTCAAGAGGACACCAAATCCTATTCATGTATAAATGAATCAAAAAGGCACGCTCGAGGACAAAGTGTCCTCTAAAGTCTCCATACAGGCGATATGCAGCAAATAAGGGATCTGGTGTCCGGCAGCTATTTACCATTTGTAATACGTGTCGCTCCGCGCTGCCGAAATATTCCTTCTGCTACACTCAGCTTCGATAAATCGGCTCCATCATCTTTGTCCATAAGCGACTTGCTCTCATCCGTTTCAACAACAATAGCAAAACCTCCACTTTCCACACCGTTGAAGCACAGCTCCGCTTCATTGTCATCTAACCCTAAAGCACGATAGGAGCTTAATTGTTTACTTTCCAAAAAAGGGAACGGTGAACCGAATGAATAAATGCCGCCTACAGCGGGATAACTACCGTAACTTGCAATACCATACCCACCTGGTGCGTTGCTATCGCCAAAACTCGATGTCATTGGATTTCCAGAAGTGCTGCTTTCACTACTTCTTTCATTCGTCTCAGTAAGCTCATGCATGCCGTCAGCATGGATGTCCGTTTCAACCTTTATACGCCTTGCATGCTCCAAGTCCTTCGTTAACACTTTTATTTCTCCAGGGGCAAATCCTTCTTGCTCCAGTTGATTAATAACGTCAATCACTTGTTGTTCACTATCAAACAAACCTATCTTTTTAGTCATACCGCTTCCTCCGTTGTTTGTTTCATGTAAGGTTCTATACGATTGGTATTCCCATCCGATCATCTATTCAATCGAATATGTCGAATAACAATAAGTTTTGACAAATACAGTCGGATAGCTCCTAGGTAGGTTGTGCGAGTAGTTAGATTCGGGGTATGATGTTGAGTGTATCTGAAGAAATTTCGAGGGAAGAGGTGAGGGGACGATGATTCATCGTATGCTGCGATATCCCGCAGGTTGGAACTGGCATATCGTACAGCAAGCAAGACATCTGCCCCAAGAGCAGAAGCCTCTTCCAAGCAGGAAGTCGGTACAGAGAGCCCCAGAAGCGGGAGTTTCAATACGTAAGAACATACATTCACAAGAGCAGGATGAGCAGACACTTGGTGAAGAGGCAATAGCCGAACTTAAGCGTCAGTTTGTCGAATGTTCAACTTGGGTTGATGAATGTGCAGGAAGACGTACTAATCATATCTCCGTTGACGACTACCCTGGCATTGGCCCTATTTTATGTGGAACATTAATGATTCAGGTGTCGGAGGAACAATCTGACGTTCAACCATTCCACTTCTGGCTTTCAAGAAAACGATTAATTACAATGCATGAAGATATGCGTATCCCGATGCGACTGCAAAATGGATCACATACATTAAAATATGACGAATGCCAAATTGCTCCGGAAGCTTTTTTTATTATGATTGGCGTTATGTTGGAGCCATTCCATACTGGATTGGATGGTTTCGAGCGTAGACTTGGTGAATTAGAAAAAACGATGCGCATTCAAAATCGGACAGGCTTAATCGATGTCATATTTGAGAGAAGATATGACTTGTTACACTGGAGCCATTTATTTATTCCGATCCGAGAATTACATGGAGCTGCTAAGGAATCTTTTGTATCGGAAATTTCTGAAACGGATTCTTTTATAAAAATGTCACATAAGCTTGAGCGAATTGAAACGTTGCTAAAACATTATGCGCTTGAAATAGACACATTAATCTCAATGGACGATGCTATCTCTAGCTTCCGTGGCAACGACATTATGAAGACGTTGACGATTTTCACCGTATTATTCCTTCCAGCAACTATAGTTGGAACACTAATGGGAAGTAATTTCGACACTCTTCCTTATCAAGATCATAAATGGGGCTTTACTGTGATGGTAGCAGGGGTATCCTTAATAACAATTGGCATCTACATTTGGTTGTGGAAAAAAGGCTGGACTGGCGATCTACTTAATAGACGTAGAGGTCCATTTTTACTTCCTGAACAAGATGAACCTGCTGGCCGATCTTCTAGACACGGCAAACAGAAAAAAAGTTCATCAAAGCTCTCTACAATGGGAGAACACGATAAAAACTCACTATTGCGTTCCCGAAAAAATCGTGTGTAGCGTCTGCTACTACGATAATCGGGAATATTTTTTTGCCCAATAATTACGTTCCTTCCGCTGGTACCCATCCGAAGCCTTCCACATACAGTATTACATCAGTGTCAGATGTAATCGAACGGAGGAAATAATGATGGCTGGAAAAGGTTACTTAAGAGGGCAAGAGCCTGATATACAAAGCGCAATCTTTTTGGCTGCCGTTTGTGGACAAACATATATTCAGTTTACCAATAAGGAGGACGGCCTATTTCTAGTTCCTCGTACGTACAGTTTAGTTGGTGAATTTAGTGCTAAAGCTTATGACAATCGACCAGAACGATTCGGTTTTATTATCGCTTCGGAACAAAGCATCATACTAGCCTTTCGTGGAAGTGGTTCTGCTGTTGACTGGGTATCTGACTTTATTGCCCAACAGACTCCTTACCGACCAGTCAAAAATGCTGGTCTAACCCATAAAGGATTTACCGATATTTATATGTCCGCACGTGATGACGTTTTTTCCCTGCTTAATCAGCTTGAGCCTAATAGACCGCTATTCATTACTGGACATAGTCTGGGTGGATCTTTAGCAACGCTTGCTGCACTCGATATCGCTCGCAACACAGCATTCACTGCACCTATCGTCTATACGTTCGGGGCACCCCGCGTTGGAGATCCCAAGTTCGTTCAAACCTATAACTATTCGGTACCTACCCACTGGCGATTTCAAAATGAATTTGATATCGTTCCCCATCTACCACCGCTTGTATACCAATCTCCAAAAACAAAAGGCAATTACTTTTATTTGCATGTAAAAGGCGAAGTTTTACGTGCATTCAAAATGGGATCGGTGTCCAGCAATCATATTTTATCAAGTTATTTTAACGATTTGGCAAAAGAACAGCCTGAAGTCGCAGCTGCATTATGCGCTGAGCCTCCAGGCTGGTGTCCTGCAATAGATCCTTGACTGGGCTTGCCCATATTAAGCAGGCAATATGTAAAGGATGATGCAAAAGAAATGAACAATCGATCCAGCTAAAACGAACAAATGCCATACTGCATGATGATAAGGGAAGCTGCGCCACATATAGAATATCGTTCCGACTGTATACAATACGCCACCTGTTATTAGCAATTGCAAGCCACCTGGTTCTAGATGTGTCGTTAATGGCTTCCAAGCAAATACGATGATCCATCCCATTGCGATGTAAAGAATCGTTGATGTAAACAAATATTTTGAAGGGAAAATGGATTTGAATACAACACCAACAACGGCGACGCCCCATACGATTCCAAACAAAACCCAGCCAAGCACACCTTGTACAATATGGAATAAAATTGGCGTATAAGTACCGGCAATAAAGACATAAATAAAAGAATGGTCAAGTGATTCAAATACTCGCTTGGCCTTTCCTTTCGGGAAGCTGTGGACAAGCGTTGAGGCAGAATAAAGAAGCAGCATCGCTGAACCGTAGATTGTAAAGCTGACGACATGCATAGCTGTTCCCTTTATTGCAGCAAACACTATAAGCAATACTAGCGCGGCTATGCTTAGCAGCGCCCCTATGCCATGTGTAATTGCATTTGCAATTTCTTCCCCCTTAGAAAAAGTATGCGTATTAGCCATTGTAACTCTCCTCTCTCCAAAGTTTGCGTAGCAAACTTTCTTCGTAAGCATAAGCCTCGTTTGCGTAGCAAACTTTCTTCGTAAGCATAAGCCTCGTTTGCGTAGCAAACTTTCTTCGTAAGCTTAAGTTTAAAGGATTAAAGCCACCCTTTCAACCACGCTCGAACGCAGCCGATTGTTTTGTCTAAGTTACATACAGCTTCTTTATCCATATATGCCTCTGTATTACGGAAATAGTCAGCATGCCCTCCGACCGTTGGGATGCCTTCCACATAGCCTGGAGCATATTTATAGCTGTTCCATTGCGGAATCAATCCACCTGCCCTTATCCACCCGCCCCAGCTCCCAATTCGGCTTATCGGGTCGTTCATCTTGCCTGAGTTGTCGATGGAATGAAAGTAACTCACTTTTTTCTGTAGTCTTGGGTGAATTGGTGTGCGAGGAGAACCGACTTGCACGATCCGAAAATCGCGTAAAACACCATCCTCCTCCAACATCTTTGCTGCTTGATATGCAGCCGCTCCTCCGCCACTATGTCCAATCAATAACGTACGCTCACTTGATACGGTATCTTTAATTTGTTGCCAAACATTACGACCGCCAATACGTCCCGCCTTCATTCGATTCGAAAGATCCGTTTTCACCTCAAACACTTGTCTAACCCAATTTCGACTTGAATCCCCGTACGGATACAACACATGAATTGTTGGTTCGATTCCTTCCAACCTTAGTTGCTCATTTAATCGCTCTTTGCAAGCATTGAAGGAGCCTGTAGTTGTTTTGACGCCTGCCAGTAAGTAAACGTTAAGAGTAGTTGTTTTTGCTGCCATCTTCGAATCCCTCCATCCTAATAACTATGGTGAAGTTGTTACCCTCATTATGCGGGGACTCGCGTCATCTCATACGTAAATTCAGATGACAGTTACGACCACAACTGCGTTATATCCACACTTAAGGGCATACCT
Source organism: Paenibacillus sp. GSMTC-2017 (assembly GCF_016019935.1). Taxonomy (GTDB): domain Bacteria; phylum Bacillota; class Bacilli; order Paenibacillales; family Paenibacillaceae; genus Pristimantibacillus. Next base: position 142,361 of record NZ_JAECMT010000005.1, on the reverse strand, counting down.
CACTCTAGGCTATATCCTATTCCATACCGTAATGGAATGCTCATACATTACCGTTCGCCCACAAAAAAAGAACGCCTGTCGCAATCAATGACTGCGATCGGCGTTCCGTCTTTAGAATGGTGTTAGCTGATAGTCCAGCATTCACTCTGATGTTATACACCCATTTTTTTACGTTGGTTGTTAACTTTTTTCGTATTTTGGCTCCGCAGTTCCTGAGTCCCGGTTGAGAAGTTTTTTTGGCCTGGCGCTCCGCCAGCTTGGCCTTGCTTCTTCTGAGCTAGCAATTGCTTAGCTCGTTCTGCTTGAGACAGCTTCTTCGGCTGCTCTTCTGATTGGTTCTGTTCATTCGTAGACATAGGTTCACCTCGCTTTATGTTCCACATCTTCTTTATTCTACTACACTTATATACCGTGTAAAAGAGGCTTTACTAAGCTCGGCACAATCGACTAGCTCAAATGAGGTCATTTGCAACTGTTGAAGTATCGGTTCAGTCGTTACAATAACGGCTCTATCTGCTATTTTTCTAATGGATTGAAGCATTTCAAGCTGTTCATCCCTCTCAAGCACCGAACATAAGTTATAGGGTAAATCAACAATTGCCGAATCATACCGACGAGAAATTAATCGCATATCTCCGAGTTGCACGACGTTTGGATAACCATAATGGGAAAGGTTGATCCGTGCCCCTCTTGCAGCGAGTGGATTAATATCCATCCCCTCAATAGCTATATTCATGGATAATGCTTCAATTAGCACCGTTCCCATACCGCAACAAGGATCGATCATCGATTTTCCAGTCGGGTCCGAACCAGCTGCAATATTAACAATTGCACGAGCTGCTCGTGTAGGTAAGGCTGTCGAATAGTTTTGTGGCTTACGCTGATGTTTAAGCCATAGCGCTTCGTTATCTTCACATGGCCCAAACAACCACTGGCCATCAAATCGCATTAGACCTAGCCTGCGACTAGGCGTTCGCATGTCTGCGTGACCAATCAGAGATGCGCCTACAGTTCGCTCGAGTTGTCGTTGTTCCTCGTAAGTGAAAGTCTCATTACCGGCGGTATAAAACACTTTAAACGTCTCGCCTTCTAAATCATAAGCAGGTAGCAGTGCTTCTAGCTCCGACAACGTGGACGCCTCAAGAGTTACCTCTAACCTTCGTTTGAAAAATGGACTACGATCGATATGGACTGGCTGCTCCATTTCACATGCAACAACTCCATTATATCTAGTTGCATGCTTACCGAATAAGCAGCGCAGCTCCAAATCACATAATTGTGCTTCATCTTCATGCCGAGCATACGTGTACATATATTTCATTTGCTTACCTTATCCGTTCTTCGTCTTGTCGCCACTCACTTCATCAGTAACTGTTGAAGAAAACGACTCATCTTTAGATGTAAATGTTCCAGCATCAATCGATTGATCGACAGCTTGCTTCTCAAATGCTTTCAACGTCTTCTGCAGCTTGTAAATACGAATCATACCAAACAATCCGACAGTTAGCCCACCAAGAAGTGTCGATACGAGAATAACAAGAATGAGTGGTGTTGTTGTTTTAGTAAATAAAAAGTTAACTTGCACCGATTCTACATTAATGACCGCAAAGATTGCGATAACTAAAGCAAATACGAAAGCAGATATGAGCATTCCTTGACCCTTCATGAGCATTCCCTCCTACATACAGATTCTCACAAACGACTAAAATAGTCTAGAGAGGCATCTGGCAGCCAGGCAATAAAAAAAAGACCTCGAATATAAAGAGATCTCTTTTGTTATGCAGTTCGGAACGTACTGGCACCACTTGTAATCGACTCACACCCTGCATAAGCATGTAGCTTTCCGTGGTATACTAACTCAAGCTCCGGTGTATTCTGCAAATCACCAGGAGTGACGAGTAGCGGCGATTTCTCAACAAGACAAACCCCACTCCTGTCAAATACGGTAGCTACAAATTGAGAACAAAAGTAAGCATAACGACGTTCCCATTCGATATTGAAAACGACACCTAACATACCAACTAAATTATATTTGTACAATTCCTGATATTGTTCAAAATGTCTTATTTGTGATCGTATGTTGTTGTAGGTAGATTGACTAACCTGAATCCTATATAAGGCACACATCGATTCTTCAAAAAAATCACCACGAATGTCCTCTCTAACGAAACCTGCAAAAAAAGGATTGCTTGGATTTTTCCTTCCGAAGCTATACACCTCGTTTAAATCCTGATCAAACGCAATTGAAGCATGGTTGAGCGGATCCTTTGTAAAGGATCTAATTATTTTAGTGAGGACAGTTCCGGTATCCGTTAATAGCACATATATTTCTTTGTCCCTACTCATGTTCTATAACCTCCACTATCCAAGAACTCTCAATTAGTATTTACTTTAATGCAGGAGAACCACTTTTTAAACCTGCTTTAGCACTGGATGATACCCCTACTTTAGTCTAGTACTACATTGACTGGGTGCACGGACACTGCAAGTAATGAATAAAATTTAATCATTTCTACTACATTCTACTGGATTATTATAGTTTACTCAACCTAAATCAGCAAAAGAATCATCAAACTATCTGCATAATTTGTTAAGTTTTTCAATCTATTATCATTTCAAGTGATATAGTTAGGATAACTCTAAAGAAGCCCTTTTTACTATATTCAAGAATTGGAGAGACATGAACGATGGATTGGTATGAACCTTATAAGAAGCAACTAGAGGCTGTATTTACTAGTGCCAATGGACAAATTGCCAAATTTCCTCCCCCATTAAATGAAATTGGTCTAGAGTACACCCTAGCCTTTAATCCATTAGTTAATGATGACGGAACAGACTTTATTTGTACGCTACTTCCCTATTGGATGAAAGAAGCAATTGACCTTTCGGACGAACAGTGCGAAAAACTTGTACTTGTCAATATATATGGCATGCTTTACTTTTTTATTCAAGATGATGTGATGGATGATAAGGATAATTCAAAAAGAAAACTACTGCTAGCGCTAGCCAATCTCTTCTATTTAAATATGTTTAACCTCTTACAGCAGTTATTTCCTACTAATAGCACGTTCTGGAACTATTATGAACGCTATCTTACTACTTGGGCTGACAGCGTTGTAAATGAGGGAGAACACAACTTCTTTATGAGTGATCCTATCCTTACTGCCGGGAAGGCTGGTCCAGTTAAAATTGCAAGCACTGGTGCTTTGCTTCTCATTGGACAAGCTGAGCGAATCGAAGCCACTGAGACTGCTGTAGATCTAGCCCTGACGACTTTGCAAATGCTAGATGATTGGACAGATTGGCAGCAAGACATGGAAGATGGAAGTTATAACGGATTGCTTGCTTTAATCGCTTCACAAATGGGAGAAGGAACAACTTTCGATATGGTGACAAAAGCACAAGTTGAGACGCAAATCTATGTGTATGGATATTTAAATCGATTTGTAGAAATAGCTGAACGGAATCATGCTCATTTGCTTCACCTCCAATTATCAATTACACCACTAATCAAATACCACTCCGACTTGGTAGAAAGCTTACGAGGAATAGCTCTAAAAATTGATGATAATAAGCGGAAGTTGCTTGGCGGGGGATTAAACTATATGTTTTCGAAATAGCGTTACCTTGGAATTACAACTTTCGAACTATTAAATGTAGAATATAGTAAAATAGTTGTAGATTCTGTCGAATATAAATGATACACTACTTTTGGTAAACATATACATATTCGGAAGGGTGACCTTTATGTCGAGAGAGCAAGAGCTTAGAGATCAAATTATTGAAAAAGCATGGGCTGATGCTTCATTTAAGGAACAGCTAATCGCAGATCCAAAATCAGCTATTAGAGATGCTTTTGGCATTGAGATTCCTGCTCATTTTAACGTACAAGTTTTGGAGGAAACACAAGATAATTATTACTTAGTTATTCCAGAAAATCCTCAAGATGTTGCGCGCATGAGTTATGAAAGTCTTGGTCGCTGGAGATAGAATTACGTTACATATATAAAAGACGTAACAATCGTCAAACGATTGTTACGTCTTTTTTCGCTAAAGCAATAGATAGCGCGTCGGTTATTCAAACTGATGGTTAAATAGCTTCTGGAATTTTAATAAATACTTCTGTACCCGCACCTCGTGTACTATAAAAGCGTATTTCACCATTCATTGCTTCAATTATTCGATAAGTGACCATCAAGCCTAAACCTGTTCCCTTTGTTTTTTTAGAATAATAGGGCTCACCAAGACGTTTTAGGTCATGTTCATCTATTCCCTCGCCATTATCGGCAATATGAATAACAATTCGGCTGCTCTCTTCCTCCCTAAATACTTTTATAATCACTTCACCATCTTCACGAAATGCTTCAATACTATTTTTGATGATGTTTATTAGGGCTTGTTTAAATCGGGATGAATTCCCTTTCATAAATAATTTCTCTTCTGGAATAATTTTGAGCGCACCACCTTGCATACTAGCAAGTGGCGATAATATAGCAACTACTTGCTGAATTTCATCTAATGTGTTCAACTTCATCACACCACCCAAATCCGGCTTTGAGAATGTCAGAAAATCAGTGATAATCTCTGATGCCCGGTCGAGTTCGTCAATAGCTAACTTTATGTAGCTTTTGTCATTGGTTCCGATTGCTTTGTTCCCTAAAAGCTGTAAGAAGCCTCTTGTTACCTGTAATGGATTTCTTACTTCATGCGCTATAGATGCGGCAAGGTTGCTGATTAATTCAATCTTTTCAGTACGTTGAAGTTCGTCATTATATATTTCAATTTGATTAGAATATTCAACTGCCAATTTGTAATTGTACATCACTCTTCTAACTAAAATAATAATTAACGATGCTAAGAAAAATAGAATACTAATTTTCCAATAATATAATCGATACATAGCATCGCTATAAAAATAATAGATTATCTCAACTAACCCTACTCCAGCAAAAATACTAATGCCAATAGATAATATTCTTGCGTCCTTATTCCTGCTAGCAAACTCATAGATCAAAGTAGATATTAATAAAACATTACCAATAATGATGGACAAACCAAGGCTATAATAGCCAAATCCACCGTACAAATTAGCAACCGGCTCAAAGTTATAGCTTAAAATGAGCATTATAATTTGAAAAGGTGCTAAATAAAATTGTATCTTTTTGAACCTAGAGATCAATGAAAAAGGGCCTTTTCCAAATACTTTCTCTAGAAAGAAGAAAAGGGATGGTATTAAGAAACAAGATGCTAGCTCGAATAGTATTAGAAATAAGGTACCGAACTCAGGAAAGTACTTATCTAAAAAAGGTGAATACGTAAGAATCATTATTCCAATTGATAACATCATCAACAGCAATGAGTTCCATCCTGGTTGAAAGGAGCGATTAAGAAAACCTACACTTACCATCATAAATAACGAAATAAAAATTAAAGAGGCTCCTACTACAACGTCTAATAGATCCTTTTTTATAAACTGTCTTAATAGCGTATCGTACTCTCCAATTTTTACTTCCTGATACATTCCGAGCCTATCAGAATTCAATTGAAGCTTAACGTAAATTATTTTAAATGACTCAGACTCACTTACAGGTATAACCATTTCGTTTTGATCAAAATAATAGTCGCGATATCGCTCATACATTACCTCATTATCAAGATACATGACTACATTTCTGGCATACAACTTATTAAACTCCAGTGCAGGACGCTTCTGCGTCATCTCAGGCAATTGAAACTTTATCCATGCAACACTGACACCCTCTGGTAAAGCAGGATACTCTTCTCCCGCTTTGACGGAAAACCATCTCTTGTCATTAGATAATGCACTTACTTCTGTAATAGTAGACTCCTTGCCTTGCTCTTCCCATAACATCTGCCACTCTGTAATTTTTAATGGCTTATCTGTACTCTCAGCGTGCGCAGACTGAGTCCATAGAACTACCCCAATAAAACAGAGTAGTAACAGAAAAAATCTCTGTGAAACACTGCGCTTTTTAATCATTCCCAGCACCTCTGACCCAACGATTATATTTATTTTACCGAAAATTCGACAATCTTCGGCAAATTTTTCCTATTTCTATTTTCCGCTATCGCTGAAAGAATAGCAACTACCTTTGGTAACATTTTTACAAAAAAGACCTAAATGGATGATAGAATCCACTTAGGCCTTTAGGTAATATCTATAGAAACTACACTAGCTTACGCTTAATTGATACACGGCGGAGCATAACATAATTGAGGGCGACAATTAAAGCGGATACGACTACTAAAATGACGATTTTGATAAAGTATGGCATGTTATCTATTTCAATTATCCACTCCATACCTATAGCAGGCATGTATGAAATGAGGGCAAGTGGCGCCGCAACTTTCCAGTTGAAGCGGTAAAAAGTAGAACCTATAAGCCATCCTGTACTAAAATAACCGAAAAAGATAAATATATTGTTCAGTATCATACTTAATAAATGAGGATATTGAAGATCCCAAGGTACGCCAAACGCTTGCAATGTTAAGTTACCAAGTGGGTATCCTATCAACATTATAATTGAGAATGCGAGGGACATAGCAAGCATGAATAAGGTTGTTCCTGCTACAAAGTGTCTTCTTGTTAATCCATTTGAAACAAAGCCAGATAAAGTTAATGTTGTAATCATAATCCCAAGAACTAGCAGAAAAATATTGGGTGATATACTTACACTATCCCATATTTCTGGCATAGTTGTACTTGGATTCGAAATTAAACCCGTACTATAAGAAATATTAATGAGTAAAAAAATACTGAGAAATATTAATGAGTAAACGAAAAGAAGTAATCGATAGTTTCGAAACAGCCTATGTGCAACGATCCAGATTGGATGCATCAATCTTTTATTTTTAGTCATTATTGCCCCACCTTTCCGCTCGTCAAATGAACGAATAGATCTTGCAAAGTTACCGTTCCTAACTCTAGTCCCGATTTCACTGCTTCCATACGTTGCTCCTGATTTAACACGCCATAAACCGTGACGGACTTCGTGTTCCCAAGCTGCTTCGTGCCGATGACGGACATGCCTATCGTAAACTCATCGACTACTTTCGGTTGCCCTGTAATAGATACACCACGATCTTTGAACGTTTCCACTTCATTGTGGAGCATAAGTTTACCTTTATCCAAAATTAGCACTTCCTCAAATAAAGTGCCCACTTCTTCAATGAGATGGGATGATAAAATAAAAGTGCGTGGATACTCTAAATAGTCTTTAAGCAGTTCGTCATAAAAGACATATCTAGAAGGAGCATCCATCCCTAAATACGCTTCATCAAGAATAGTAACCGGAGCACGACTCGCAAGTCCAATGGTAACACCAAGTGCAGATCTTTTACCGCGTGATAACGTTTGAATCCGTTTATTTAATGGAAGTTCAAAAAGATTAATAAGTCTGTTTGCAAACTCCGCATCCCATTCTGGCCAGCAATCAGCCCCAAAACGGAGCGCATCACGAACATAATAACCATCCTGCATATTTCCACTTTCTTGAATGAAACAAACTTGACGCATTATTTTTTCACTTTCAAAAGGAGCTTCTCCGCTTATTGTTACTTCCCCATCGGATTGCAACTGAAACGAGGCAAGAACAGACAATAAACTGGTTTTCCCTGATCCATTCCTGCCGAGTAAACCATATATTTTACCAGGAGCAAGCTTAAACGATACATCCTCTAACGCTGTCGTTTTTCCATATCGGAGTGTTAGATTCTTTACTTCAATTGCTAATGTCACTCCTCATCCCTCCCCTTCAGTTCTTCAATTCGACTTATAATATCTGTAATAGGCACACCGATCTTATTTGCCTCTGTTACCATCCGATCAACAACTTCCTCAAAAAATCGATCTCTGCGCTGCTTCAGTAACGTACTTCTCGCATCCGTACTTACAAACATGCCGATTCCTCTCTTCTTATACAAAATACCTTCATCGGTTAGAAGCTGAAAACCTTTCGCCGCTGTAGCTGGATTGATACGATAAAATGCTGCGTATTGATTGGTCGACATCACTTGATCCTCTTCTTTAAGTGTGCCGCTTACGATATCCTCTTTTATCCCATCGGCAATTTGCTGATAAATGGGACTTCGATCATCAAACATGTGATCACCTCTTCACTTCTTCGGTTCATTACTTATATAATTAACCATATAACCAAGCGAATATTTCGTCAAGCCCTTCTTTTACAATTTGAGTAATACACTTTTTCTTTTTCATAAAATTTTCATTCCTATTGTATGAAACAATTTCCATATCATAAGCGTTTAAACAGTTATACCCGCCTTATCCACTTACTACATCCACCGATTGGTTGCAAAATAATAAATTTTAGCAAAGGAGCCCTGTTTAATGAAGATAAAAACGATTGTAGCTGTCGTCTTAACGATGGCCCTATGTGTATTACCGACCTTAAATGGAACAGTAGAACATTCAACTCACGTTCAAGCTCAAGCAAACATTACGATTAAAATCGAAGGAGCTACTCTACCACTTACAACCGCACCTATTGCAGAGAGCGGGACAATACTTGTTCCTCTTGGGGAAATAACAAAAGCACTACATGCTGAGGTAACCTACTTAGAATCCACGAAAGGTACTCAAACTGTTCGGATCATCCGTAACGAGCGTGAAGCCGAGTTAACTATCGGTTCGAAACTGATGAAAGTAAACGAAAAACAGATCACACTCCATACTGCTCCCCGAATAGTAAAAAGAGTATTGATGGTTCCATTAAGAGAGATCTCTGAAGCGTTAGGCACAATCGTATATTGGAATGGAGTTACACGTACCGTTACGATTCAAGAACCAAAAAAACTACCTACAGTCGATTCTACTGAGAAGTTGATAGAGCTTCTTAAACAATCTAGTTCGGATTTATATGCTAAAGGAGCATTAACAGGAATCGATAGCGCGCTAGCAAATAAAGAAAATTCAATATCAGCGGAACCTACTTCACCTGCTCCAAATACGACTAAAAAGGATGATTATTCGAAAACTAATGTTCAAGTTGATGGGGTAGATGAAGCAGACTGGGCCAAAACAGACGGACGGTACATTTATCAAATTAGCGGCACGCGCATTTTTATTACCGATATATCTAATCCTCACTCTCCTAAACTAAGTGCACAACTAGAATATACGGCAAAAGATAACTTCACACCGCTTGAGTTGTATGTTGACGAAAAGCAACTTGTAGTTATCGGTCAAGAAAATATTTACACTTCATATACGACACACGATCAGCCGATAGAAGAACCTGCTATAAGCGAAAATATTTCAACTAATGTTAGCGTCCCAGTCGAAAATTCTAAAAACGCGATGATTGGAATATGGCCGCCCTATCAAACTAAAAGTATTGTGAAAACATTCATTTACGAACTAAACAAGACTGGTGAACCAAAGTTAACCCGCCAGCTCGAACAAGAAGGCAGTTATTTGTCCTCTCGGAAGATCGACAGTTCCTTATATATCGTGACTAATAAACACAATTACATTTACCAAGGCTACGATATTGTAGCAAGCAGCGATGATCCAGACGTAGCAAATGCGTTCGAACCGATCTATAGAGACTCTGCTACTTCTAAAAAGCAACTTACTTTGCCACTGAATCAGATTCGTTATTTCCCTGAACCTACTAACAGCTCGATGATGATCGTAGGCTCCGTTGATCTAAATGAATCAAAGCAACAATTGCAACTATCAGCCTTTCTTGGTGCTGGAGAAACAATGTACGCTTCAGAAAAACATCTTTATATCGCTCAGTCGCACTATAAAGAAAAAGGCACCTCTTATGAACAAGAAACACAATTTCACAAATTCCGTTTAGACCAAGGCCAAGTCGTTTACGTTGGTGCGGGAACTGTGCCTGGACAGCTCTTGAATCAGTTTTCTATGGATGAGCATGAAGGATACTTCCGAGTAGCACTTACGAAAGGCAATATGTGGGCCACGGGTGAGCAAGGCTCCACAAATAATATTTATGTACTCGATGAAAGCCTCGCAACAGTTGGGAAACTGGAAGGGCTGGCTCCAGGCGAACGTATCTATTCTGCTCGTTTTATGGGAAAACGAGCTTATATGGTTACATTCCGAAACGTAGATCCTTTATTCGCTATCGATCTAAGCAAGCCAACAAAGCCAACTGTACTCGGGCAACTGAAAATACCTGGTTATAGTGATTACCTACATCCCTATGATGACAATCATCTGATCGGGTTTGGTCAAGATACCGTAGAAATCCCTTCCAAAGGAACCGGTCAAGATGAATCAATTGCCATTACACAAGGATTAAAGATTGCCCTATTTGATGTCACGGATGTCAATTATCCAAAAGAAAAGTTTAAAGAAGTCATTGGAGATCGAGGAACACATTCTGAATTGTTACAGGATCATAAAGCTCTCCTATTTTCTAAAGAAAAGGGACTTATGGCTTTCCCTGTTCAGCTTCATGAAATTAAAACCAGTGAAAATGGGACTAAGGGAGATATCTTATCGTCCTATGGACAATTCACTTATCAAGGTGCCTATGTATATAAAATCGATTTGAAGAGTGGATTTAAGTTACGCGGACGTATTAGCCACTTAACGGAAGAAGATATGAAAAAAAGTGGTCAATACGGCTTTGATTATACGAAGTCAGTCAAACGAATACTGTATGCTGGAGATACGTTATATACTTTATCCGAGGCTCAGCTGAGGGCAAATGACCTCAATAGCTTGAATGAACGTGGAACGTTAACTTATCCTGCTCTCCCCTAGTAGACTAAAGATCATTCGGGAGAATAACATATGAAGTGCCGTTACTCTACACGACACAATAGAACACTTACATGCACAAGGACCTATGCCTTGTGCATCTTTTTTGAGAAAGCATCTACTCATCTTTGATATAATAATTTAAAGTTAATACATTTAAAGGAGGGTACTCTAAATGGCTCAACCCTATGATTTTCCACTTGATCAGCTTCAAACGTATAAACCCGTTTTAACAAAACAAAATGATTTCGATTCTTTCTGGGAAACGACCTTAGCGAAACTAGCTGAAGTACCGCTCAGCTACGATCGTACCGAAATTCAATACCCTTCTAAGGGTATAAAAGTATACCGAATCGTTTATAAAGGCTTTCACCATTCGAACATTGAAGCATTACTAGCTCTTCCTGACTCAGAGGTGCCTTTGCCTGGCATCGTTTCTTACCACGGTTATAATTGGTGCATCGACGGTGACATTCATGAAACGGTCAATCTCGCACTTAAAGGATACGCCGTACTCAAAATGTATTGTCGTGGACAATATGGTGAAAGTGCGGACAATATTGTCTCTTCTAACGGCCATGTAACAGGATGGATGACTAAAGGTATTCAAGACAAGGACGAATACTACTACCGCGCTGTCTACATGGATGCCGTTCGTGCCATTGATGTATTAGCAGCAATACCTGAAGTTGATGTAAGCCGTATTGCGATTACAGGGGGAAGCCAAGGTGGTGCTCTTGCGCTAGCTGCAGCTGCTTTTTCGAGCATACCAAAGCTCGTAGTAGCCGATCATCCTTTCCTCTCAAACTTCCAGAGGGCAATAGATATTTCGCCAAGTTTGCCCTACAATGAGCTGAACGAATATTTCCGCCGCTACTCAGGAAAGCCAGAAATTGAGACGAAAGCGATCGAGACTTTAAGCTATTTTGACATGATGAACCTAGCATCACAAATTAGTTGCTACACGTGGCTAACCATCGGCCTTATTGATACGATTACACCACCATCTACTGTCTTTGCCGCCTTTAACCACCTTACGTGTGAAAAGGATATTGCTGTTTATCGTTACTATGGACATGAGTTAGTACCAGGCTCTATTACGACACGACTACAGCTTTTTATGGATTATTTACAAAAATAAAAAAGGGAGTTTTGAGTGGTCAACAGTTGACCATCAAAACTCCCTTTACCACTTTACACTCTATTCAGTCTTAGTTTCAGTTGTAGCTGAAGGGGTCGCTTCCTCTGTTGTTGCTTCTCCTGTTGTCGCCTCTCCTGTAGCCGCTTCTTCTTCCTTCGGATCTTGTGTAGCTAGCAGTTCTTCACCTTTAACTTGGAGAAAATCAAGCGCTTCTTTAATTTCCTTCTTGCCATCTTGAACTTCTTTTAACTCTGTACTCATTAAACCGTAGAACTGTTCGTTAAATTGTTTAGGCAGCTTTTGATATTCTGCATAATCATTTTTAGATGGTTTAAGCTTGTAAAAAGCTGCATAGTTGCGTCCTTCATCATCTTTAACGTACTTTGTATGAATCGGTAAACCGTTATAATCCATCGTCTTGGAGCTAACACGTGCGTATTCTTCGCTAGAAATATAGGAAATAAACTTCCAGGCTGCATCAGCATTTGGTGAATCTTTAGCAATACCGAATATACTGCCGTACCAAGCGTTACTGCTCTCATTCGGCAATTGTGCACTTACCGGTACCGTAACCATGTCCCAATTTTCAACGACTTTCCCTTCCTCTTTTACGTATTCTTTCGCATTCTTCAGCTCATCAATATAATAACTTCCGTTAATATTCATAGCGACTCTGCCACTCGTAAACGGATTACTAAGTAAGTAGTCTTCATAAGAGTTATTCATCATTTCGTTACTCTCGTCCCGTACATATATCGCTTTCGACTTCATTGCATCAAGCGCAGTTTGTACCGCACTTTCCCAACCAGGTGTATTTATTGTCATTACTTTTGTAGTTGGATTTACATATTTTAAGCCCTCTGCGCCTGCAAGCATCGTACTAAAGCCATTTAAATCTCCATTGTAACCAAGATTTAGACCATAAACTCGATCTTTAGCATCACCATCAGTAGGGAACTGTTTAGCCAATTGAAGCACTTCAGACCAGTTCATTTGATCGGTTGGATATTCAATATTATACTTATCAAATAGAGATTTGTTATAAAACATAACTTCGCTGCTTACAGAAGTTGGCATTGCATATACTTTGCCTCCCCCAAGCTCCTTCATATAATCCATCATGCCTGGTACGATACCTTCAGTTTTAAATTTATCCCTTGTCATTAACGTTTCTAAATCATAAAGTTTTCCATCTGCAGCCATCGTTTCATATTCATTTAGATCCAACATAATAAGGTCTGGTTTTTCTTTTTCAAGAAATTCTTGTTTTGCTTTTACTGGATCAAAATCTTTTTCGCCTTCACCACCTCTATTATAAAGGCTTTGAGTTGAAACAACTTCTATTTCTACGTTTGGATGAAGTGCACTAAACAACATACCATACTGACGGAAAAAGCTGCTTTCATCATGAAACATAACTTTTAACGTAGCGGTTTCATTCTTTTTTGCATCTTTGTCCCCACCGAAACTACAACCAACAAGCATCGATGCTACCAATACGATCGGGGCAGCTTTTTTAAACCATTTTTTCATAAGAACACCCTCTCTTTGTATATTTTCATTTTCATTCCAATATGTTCCATATCACTTACGCTTTTTATTACAGAAATGTTGCAGTAAAATGAAAGAATCATTCAAAATTATCCAAAATAGTCCAAAAGTATTCTAAAAAGAGCGTTTCGACTAGTTATCCATTAACCAATCAAAACGCCCCTCCAATACTACTTTTACTTTACCTCTTTACTCCATTTAATTTTGAGATTCTTCCATTTGCTTCTGCATCATTTCATTCATTTCTTTATCGGTCATTGGCTCTTGAGCTAATAGCTCATCACCTTTCACCTGAAGATATTCAAGTGATTCTTCAATTTCTTTTTTGCCATCTTGAATTTCTTTAAACTCTTTGTTCATGATGTCGTGGAACATCATTCCGAATTGAGGTGGCAATTTGTCAAAGTCTGAATATTGATTGTTTCTTGATGGCTTAAGTTTGTAAAATGCTGCAAAGTTACGACCTTCATCATCTTTAATATACTTTGTATGAATTGGCAACCCACTATAATCGATCATCTTCGCTTTCACACGAGCATATTCTTCGCTAGAAATATACGAGATAAACTTCCATGCTGCATCTGCATTAGGAGAATCCTTCGCTATACTAAATATGCTACTGTAATAAGCGCTGCTGCTCTCGTCTGGCAATTGTGCACTTACAGGTACTGTAACCATGTCCCAATCTTTAACGACAGCTCCTTCTTCCTTAATGTAGTTAGTTGCTTCCTTAATTTCATTCATGAAATAAGTACCATCAATCGTCATAGCCAACCTGCCACTAATGAATGGGTTTTTCAATAAATAATCTTCATAAGATCCACCGTTCATACTGTTATTTGGATCTTCAAAGTAAAGTGCCTTTGATTTAATCGCATCCAAAGCAGTTTGTACTGAAGTTGCCCAGCCTGGTGTATTAATTGTCATTTTTTTCGTTTTTGGATCTACATATTTTAGTCCTTCAGAATCAGCAAGCATCGTACTAAAATCGCTTAATGCTCCGCTATAGCCAACCTTCAAACCATAGACACGGTCCGCTGGCTCTCCATCGGTTGGGAATTGTCTCGCAAGTCCAATCACATCAGCCCAGTTCATTTGATCCGTTGGATGTGGGACCCCATATTTATCGAATAGTGCTTTGTTGTAATACAATACTTGACTGCTAACAGAAGATGGCATGCCATACAATTGACCACCGCCAAGCTCCTTCATATAATCGACCATACCAGGTATTAATCCTTCAGTATTAAATTTATCCTTTACTACATAAGTGTCTAGATCATACAATTTACCTTCTTCAGCCATCTTTTCATAATCTTTAATGTCCAACATCAGAAGATCCGGTTTTTCTTTTTCAATAAACTCCTGTTGTAATTTCTCCCTATCTACTTCTTCACCTTCATTACCGCTTCTGTATAGACTTGACGTCTCCACAACTTGAATGTCTACTTCAGGATAGATCGCACTAAACAACATACCATACTCACGGAAAAAACTGCTTTCATCATAATACATAACTTTTAATGTTGATTGTTCTTTCGCCTTACCTTCTTTGTCTCCTCCAAAGCTACAGCCAGTTAACAAGGATACCGCTAACACAATCGGAGCAGCTTTCTTTAGCCATTTCTGCATAATAGACTTCCTCTCCACTAATATTATCTCTATAAATCCAGTATGTTCCATATGTTAAACGTTATTTCTTAAGATAAAGTTACATCTTATTTAATAGTTTATAAAGAAATCCATAAACATTGTAGGGCTATTTAACAATCCATTTCCTTTATAAGTATAATGAACTACTTAAATAGCTTTAAATCTAATGAAAATATTTCTTGTTTCCTATTATTTCTTATCAGTCACGGGTTCTTGAGCTAATAGCTCATCACCTTTCACTTGAAGATATTCCAGAACCTCTTCAATTTCTTTTTTTCCTTCCTCAACAGCTCTAAGCTCTTGGTTCATGATGTCATAGAACGCCGAATCGAATTGAGGCGGCAACTTATCATAATCTCTATACTGATTGTTTCTTGATGGCTTAAGCTTATAAAATGCTGCAAAGTTACGGCCTTCATCATCTTTTATATACTTAGTATGAATTGGAAACCCTTCATAGCTGTCCATCTTAGCTTTTACACGAGCATATTCTTCACTAGAAATATAAGAAATGAATTTCCATGCAGCATCAGCGTTCGGTGAATCTTTAGCAATACTAAATATGTTGCTGTACCAAACATTGTTGCTTTCGTCTGGGAATTGTGTGCTTACTGGGAATGTAACCATATCCCAATCTTTAACAACTACCCCTTCTTCCTTAATGAATTTGCTAGCTTCCATGATTTGATTCACCAAATGATTACCTTCAAGCGTCATAGCAAGTTGTCCACTGATAAAGGGGTTGTTAAGCAAGTAATCCTCATAAGATCCACCATTCATGTTGCTATTTGGATCTTCCACGTAAAGAGCCTTCGATTTGATCGCATCCAAAGCGGTTTTCACCGAACTTGCCCAGCCAGGATTGTTTATTGTCATTTTTTTCGTTTTTGTATCCATATATTTTAATCCTTGAGACTCAGCGAGCATCGTACTAAAATCGTGCAAAGATCCGCTATAACCAACCTTTAAACCATAGACGCGGTCTGCTGGCTCCCCTTCTGTTGGGAATTGTCTTGCCAACTGGATCACCTCATCCCAGCTCATTTGGTCAGTTGGATAGGCAACGCCATATTCATCGAATAGTGCTTTATTATAGTACAAAACTTGACCGCTAATTGCTGATGGCATTCCGTACAATTTACCGCCGCCAAGCTCCTTCATATGATCAATCATACCCGGTACTAGTCCTTCGGTATTGAATTTATCCTTTGTCATGTACGTTTCTATATCATACAAAGTACCTTCTTCGGCCTTCTTCTCATATTCTTGAAGATTCAACCTCAGAAGATCGGGCTTTTCTTTCTCAATAAATTCCTTCATCACCTTTTCCCTATCTATTTCTTCCCCTTCATTGCCGCCTCTGTATAGGTCTGGTGTCTTTACAACTTGTATATCTACTTCAGGATGAAGTGCACTAAACAACATGCCATACTCTTGATAAAAACTGCTTTCGTCGTAATACATAATTTTTAGTGTAGACTGTTCTTTTGTTTTGTTTTCTTTGTCTCCTCCAAAACTACAGCCAGTTAACAAGGATACTGCTAAAATGATAGGTGCGGCTTTTTTAAACCATTTGTTCATGTCAGTCTTCCTTCCCATTATTGTTAACTTTTATGAATCCATTATGTTCCATATGATAAACGTTATTTTTTTATAACAAGTTACATTTTGTTTACAATTTCCATGGAAAGATACATTTGTTCAGTAACTATTTAACATTGTCTCGCTATAATAATTATTTCAATGTACGTAAAATACAAATACATCGCATAGCATTTCACCATTTAATGAAAAAGAAGCGTTCGGATGAGTCTAGTCTTGACCAATCCAAACGCCTTTTCGATTACTTCTTATCGGTTACTGGCTCTTGTGCTAACAACTCATCACCTTTCACTTGAAGGTATTCAAGTGCTTCTTCGATTCCTTTTTTACCTTCTGTTGAATATATAAAAATGATTCAAAGTTACTGTTACTGATGCTCTTACCAGTAGTCACCTGCGCCCTAATTAGTTACAAGCTAGCTGACTTACAGGATTACTGGAAATTATGAAATTCAATTTGACCAGATAAACCGCTAACGAACCTACAAACTCTTATTTAATCAAATTGGAGTAACTTTGACTTGTAACGAACTATAGAATCCTTAATTCAAGAAAAATAGCGTAATTTCTGCTTTATATGAGGATATAACGCTGGTAGGATTCGTTAGAAAAAATGAAACGAGGTTTTTGGCAAGATAAGAACGAAACAGTTCGTTATAAGACTACGCACAATATTAAGATGAATAACTAAGGACTACTCCATACCTATTCATACAGGATCATGTCCTTCCGATGGGACGCGGGGGCGGATAACCCGATTTTTTCGGGTTAGAGCCCTTCTGGCGGGCTACCGCTAGCATAAGCTTCCAACTCACAAATCCACACACGTCCAGCCCAATAGACAACAAAAAAAGGCTGGTCACTTAAACCAGCCTTTCTCCTTAAATCTTGTTATTGCTTCTATTCGGTTACTCACGTCTAACTTATCTAGAATAACTGAGATATAATTGCGAACCGTACCTGTCGTCAGAAATAACTCATTTGCTATTTCTTTCGTATTTTTCCCATCTGCTACGAGTCCAAGCACTTCCTTCTCTCTTTCCGTAAGAGGATTGTCATGCCCGCCTCCATACGCTTCATCCATAAGCTCTGAGGCATAAATTTTGCGTCCATTCATAATGCTGCGTATAGAGCTAGCAAGCTCTTCACTTGGACTATCTTTCAGCAAATAGCCGCTTACTCCTGCTTTTAACGCACGTTCGAAGTAGCCCGCCCTTGCAAATGTCGTCAGAATGATGACTTTGCATTGACCCTTAACTTCCTCCGCTGCCTCTAAGCCGCTTTTGGCTGGCATCTCAATGTCCATAATACAAACGTCCGGCTTATGCTGCTGCACAAGCTTTATAACTTCTTCCCCGTTGCTAGCTCTTCCGACGACTTTCATGTCCTCTTCTAAATCCAGAAGCGAAGCAAGCGCGCCTAGCAGCATCCGTTGATCTTCCGCAATGACTATAGAAATCATTCGCTCATCTCCTTTACTGGTTTCATAACGACATGGGGCACTTTAATAATCATTTCCGTTCCCGATTCAGATAATATTTCCAAGCTGCCATTAACAAATTCAAGTCGTTCCTTCATTCCGCGCAGGCCATTTCCCCGATAGTAGCCAGGGCTTACGTTCATCCCGACTCCATCATCACGAACAGACAAAGTAAGCTCAGATGAAGTAGAGCTGATCGCAATACAACATTTTTTCGCTCTGCTATGTCTGACGACATTCGTTACTGCTTCCTTTAAACACATACTGAGCACGTTCTCCGTAAGCAGCGTAGTATTGGTTAGCTTCGGGTCACCTTCAATCGTAAGCTCCATCTCAGCTACTCCCAAAATTTGTACGACACGATGCATCTCATCATCTAGACGTATGCCCCGCATATTCGTCACCATCTCACGAACTTCCTTAAGGGCTGTCCTAGCTGTCTGCTGTACATCTAATATTTCCGATTGCGCTTTATCTGGATTTTTATGAATGAGCTTACTTGCAAGATCACTTTTCAAACCGATTAATGAAAGCTTCTGACCTATCGTATCATGCAAATCACGAGCAATCCGCTGCCGTTCCTCCAACTTTACAAGCTCAGAAATTCGCTTGTTAGCATCCTCAAGTTGATCTTCAAGCTCTCCTTGCTTCTTTTGGTTATAGGTGTTAAACGGCAATAGAATAACGACGATAAGACTGATCAAAATGAACGGAAACTGCGTGAAAAAAAGTTCGTTTTTTGTAGCAAAGCCATAGTTTACGGTAACAAATGTACTCGTTAAATGAATGGCATATAACGTAAAGAATCCAGCCCTGCTCTGAATGTTGCCGATAAAAAAGGCTAGAAATATGGAGAAGTAGACGTAACTGAAGTTTACCGTCATCGCTATAGAGATCACTATTTGTACGCTGGTCCAAAAATAGATGAGCCAACCCTTCGATACAAAGGACAATCGATAACAAACGAAAAATAATACGATCATTACGATGCCAGATACAACCTCAGGTGTAGATGATGATCGAAAAATAAAGTAAAAAGGCAGTATACAAAATACGACCCATACATAAGGACTGAGACCCGTATTACGATGGAAAATTTGATACCATTTGTTCATTGGAAGACCATCCCTCTGCTGTGCCGTGGCAGCCTCTGCTTAACGCAGCCTTTCGTCGTAATGCTGAAACGACAAACCATCCATAACTTGTTTGTTTATATTTTAGCATAAACGATATCGTGCGCAATGATTCACCAAAACAGAACAGGCGACCAACCTTGGCCGCCTGCTATAATCCTTAACTAAAAACCCGTATGTGCGAGTTGATCGCTTATCGTGAATTTAGCTAGCTTTTAGAGGATCTCTTTTTGATAATGCAGCTTGTTCCCTAAGCTTATTTAGCCGTTGTTTCACTGCTTTGAAGCTAACAAATTGCTTATTTTCTTCATCCCATAAACGGAATTTAAGTGATGCCAAACTTTGGCGAATCGTTATCGTTGTTGCTTTTTGCAACGGTGGAGTAGATTCATGCGCATCTTCCAAATAATAATTCGGAACTTTTGGACTTAAATGATGTACATGATGGAAACCGATATTGCCTGTCAGCCATTGCAACAGCTTCGGCAGTTTATAATAGGAGCTTCCGTCAACAGCTGCTTTCACATAACTCCACTCATCTTCATTTTCGAAATAAGAATCTTCAAATTGATGCTGTACGTAGAAGAGCCATATTCCAAGCATCGCTGAAATGTAGAAAACTGGTCCTTGAATCAAAAGGAATGCTTTCCAGCCAATAGCAAAGCACATTAGTGCATACACAGCAACAATCAATACATTCATTAAGTAAGTATTTAAACGCTCTTTACGACGTGCATCTTTACGATTAAAGCGGTATTGAATCGCGAACACTGCGATAGGACCAATGCCGAACATCACTAATGGATGACGGTAAATACGGTAATAAAGCCTTGTCTTCCATGATGCTGCCGCAAATTCTTCTACGGTCAACACCCACATATCGCCTATTCCGCGCTTGTCCAAGTTACTGCTTGTAGCATGGTGAATCGCATGTGAATTTTTCCATTGTTGATAAGGAACTAACGTCAAGACACCCGTTATAATCCCCATTATGTCGTTTGCTTTTTTACTTTTGAAGAAAGAGCCATGGCAACAGTCATGGAATATGATGAATGCTCGAATGACAAATCCAGATGTTAATACACAAATAGCAAGGGTCAGCCAGTAAGAAATAGACAAGCTGTAATAAGCCGCATACCAGAGTACAAACAACGGAACGAGCGTATTAAATATTTGCCTAATACTTACTTTTAGTTCGGATTTTTCAAATGGGGCAACACTTTTCTTTAAGTGGGCCTGCTTAGGCTCTGTCATGCTGACTTCCTCCTTGGAATATCGCTTATCACATGGATTAAATTATTTCCTCCAGCTTTCACTATATTCATTGTAAGGAAATCAAATCTTCTCTAATAGTCATAAACGTCAATGCGCCTATATGACAAATGTCATATAGGCGCATAAAAAAGGGCTGTTTTATGGAAGATAAGTGGTGCAATATCTAGTTTTATCTCATCGTTTTGGCCGTCTTAGGCTTACTCATCATATAAGGGTAAAGTAAAATAAGTCCTGCGAAATATAGAAATAAAGCAAATATGGCAGGCGACAAATGAATGAAATCTGTATAACCGATACCATAATGCACACTAAATCCCGCATAAAAGCCCGGAGCGCCGCCTACCAGAAGCGTCCACCAAAGCCAGCGCTCACCTTGACCTATACCCCATAATGCGATAATAAGAATCGCTAATGCATTACAGAGTAATGCGCCTCCGAAACCTGCTCGATCATGAGCAATAAGAGACATTAGTTTCGGATTTACTGCGTTTAATATATCTCGCGTAGTATTCAAAAAAGCCAAATCAGCCTTCACAAATACATTTGTAATACCAACTCCTGCAATTACGATTCCACCAATTGTAAGAGCAAAACCTAATACGACGAAACAAAGTTGCCCCCACATAGCAAGACGCCAGGCTTTGTCATTATGAAGGTTAACAGGTTTACGATTTGGCCGATCATCGTTCCGCCTTAGTGACAAAATAAACATCGGCAAAAGGATAGCAGACACCATCGCATGAAGCGGATCGAAGTAACCATAACCTAAATACAGAAAAAAACCTGAAAATCCAACAATTCCAGAAGTCATTAGCGCAGTCTTCGCCCAATGTTGACCTAAACGCTGACCGTATCTTGCAAGTTGATAATAGAGAATACCTATTGAAATCATCGTTCCTGCGAGTGTTATTCGATCATGTGACATAAAATGAATCAAGTGATGATTCACGTTATGAATTTCATCTATCGTCATTCCTAGAAAACTAAGATCATAAGGAAGAAGGACAGTAGTTTCTCCTATCCACCAAGCCAATAATCCGCCTATAATCATGCCTATCCCGAGCAAGCACATCCAGCCCCAATTACTCCAAAAAGATGGCAAACTGGGCGCTTCTTCATGCCTCACTGTCTCGTAAATAATCGCTTCATTAATCCGCTTAGGAAGCCCTGGACCCGAGTAAACAAGTCCACTGTGCAAAATAACGAGATCAGCCCCTGCCTCTTGCAATAACAAAGCATCATAAGGCTCATGTACACCTGCACCAGCTTTGACGATAAACGAAGCACCACACATTCCCTTCACAAAAGCGGTCTTCCTTAGCGCTAGTTCCAGACCTTCTTTACCTACGAAAACTGGGAAGGTTTGAGCCTCTTCAAAGCTTTGATCTTGGGATGGGCTCGCCCCCTCACCTACTACACTTCCAACCCGGGAAGGACAAGTAAAAGCTGCTTCACCAATTACCGCACCCTTTAATAATGTTGTTTCTGGTCTTTTAAGCAGCTCTGCTAATCTATCTTCTGAAAGTTCGAGTGGGACATAGAGGAAAAAAGGTAGATCGATCGCCTGCTTAATCATTTGAGGAATTTCCGCGTAAATTAGCTCTATATCCTCCCAAGAACGAGATCCCGAAGCAACATCTAAATAGAATCCAGCGGCTCCTGAAGCGCTTAGCTTTTGAATCATACTTTCGAGCTGTTCTATCGCTTCATGCGGAGTTGCTCCCGGCAATGGTGCAAGACGAACAAGCTGCGGCAGCTTGTGACGAGGACGTTTTAGTCGCTCAGCTACCGCAGTCAAACCTTCATTTTCAAAGTAAGAAGGGTAATTGATTCGTTCATCTTTTACATTGTTGTCAATCGGATCATGATTTCGAATCGCTTCGGTTGTAACAGGTCCAATCTCGATAAAACCAAACCCAAATTGTGCAAGCGCTCGGTGCGCCGTCCCCTCAAGATCAACTCCACCAGACAGACCTATCGGAGATGTTAAGGAAAGTCCACCAAGTTTGCGTTCGAGCAATGGAGATTGTTCCATATGACCTAACGTTCGAATAACGAATGAACCGCCAGGTATTTTGCTAATGCGCCCCATTGCTTGAAGTGTAATAGAACGGCTAATTCGCGAAGGCAGTCGGAATAATATAGGACGAAACAAGGTCTGATAAGACCAATCCGGCATAACCAAGACTCCTCTGAACTATGATTAGCTTCTAGTTTTAGTTACTTCGTGTAAATCCGTTGAGCAAATATTAAATAGCCCAGTTACCTTTGCGGAACACAGGAACGACTGTACCATCATCCAAAATACCGTCGATATCCATCTCTGCAGATCCGATCATAAAGTCGTTATGCGTAAGGCTTGCGTTTACTCCGCTCTCTTCAAGCTCTTCCGGTGTCATTGTTTTGCCACCCTCTACGTTGAAAGCATAGCCGCTGCCAATCGCAAAGTGATTCGATGCATTTTCATCAAACAACGTGTTGTAGAACAAAATACCCGATTGTGAGATTGGCGACTCATGTGGTACAAGAGCTACTTCCCCAAGATAGTGAGCACCGTCATCGATTTCAATCAGCTTATTTAAAATTTCTTCGCCTTCTTCAGCCTCAGCTTTTACAATTCGGCCATTCTCGAACGTTAGCTTGAAACGGTCAATTAGGTTACCACCATAGCTAAGTGGCTTTGTGCTGGACACATAACCGTTTGTGCCCGTCTTAAGCGGCACTGTAAATACTTCTTCAGTTGGCATATTCGCCATAAATGGATTTCCATCCTGATTAGTACTGCTCGCTGCTACCCAAATATGCTTTTCTGGCAGTTCAACCGTAATATCTGTTCCAGGTGCAGTGTAATGAAGCTTGCGGAAGTGATGATTGTTTAAAATATCAGCCTTCGTGTGCAACGTATCGTTATGTGTCTCCCAAGCAGCAACCGGATCGTCAGCATGCAAACGAACGGAATCAAAGATTGCTTTCCATAGCAGCTCAACTGCTTCACTTGGAGAAGCATTCGGGAACACTTTTTGTGCCCAATCGGAACCAGCCGCCGCTACAACTGTCCAGCTCACTTTGTCAGATTGGATAGCTCTGCGGAATTCCTTAAGTCCTTGACCAGCTGCTTTCTGGAATGCAGAAATACGCTCTGAAGGTATACCTTTTAGAAGATCCGGGCTGGAAGAAGTGATGGAAATAAAAACTGCACCTTTTTCAACAAAGTCGTTACGCTTGTCTGTTTCCCACTGAGGGAAGTAGCTGAAAGCTTCGTCGGAAGCTTTTTCGTATTTCAATCGAGCGAGCTTATCATCCGACCATTCTACATGAACGTTTGATGCACCTGCTTCATATGCCTTTGCTGCAATCAGTCTCACTAGTGGTGCGATTTCAATTGAAGCTCCATTTACATATACCGGCTGTCCTTGTTGAACATTTACACCCGTTCTAATAATTAGTTCGGCATATTTTTCAAAATAAGTTTCCATCGCTATGCTCATATGTACATCTCCTTAAGTGTTTAAAATGGATTATCAATGTCCTATTGCTATGGACTTTATAAGTATACCATTCTCATCGTTTCTATTTCATCCATAACTAGCTGTCTAAGATCAGCTGGCTCCAATACTTCAATTCGCGCACCGTAACTTAAGATCATTTCACAGGCAGAGTCGATTGTTTCAAAGGTAACATCTGCTTCCAGCCAACCTTCTTGTACAGAACGGGCTATACCAATTGCTACGAAACGTTCATTCTGAAGCCGCTGTAATTGTGATTGTTTCAGCTTTATACGAGCAGGATACCGAGGTAAGCTTTCTTTAAATTGTACTAGCGATTGCTGCCAGTACAGGGCAAGATCAAAGTCACTTGGAGGAGTAAATGAATCCGGAAGTACCTCAACTGATAGTAGTCGAGAAATGCGGAAAGTACGCAATTCGTCCTCACTAGTTTTTGCTACCAAGTACCAGATGCTTCGTTTCGCAACAAGTCCAAGAGGCAAAACAGTCCGCTCCACCTGCATCTCTTCACGTTGATATGTTAATTTTAACGCTCTATTCTGCCACAACGCTTCTTGTACTACAGCTAATAGTGACTTTCCCGATATTACTTGGTTAGAGCTCGCATACCAGCTAGCCCCATCGATATGAATTTTTTTCCGTACGGCTGCCGCATTCGAGCGTGCAGCTTCAGTTGTTGCTGCTAATATTTTCTGCATCGCGGTATCGAGCTGCTTCAACTGCCCGAGATCACTAAGTGGCTCTGCTTGACTGGATACTAAAAGTGCAGCGAGTTCGTCTGGATGTATACCTGTTAAGCTTGTTCGGTAACCTTCAGATAGTTGCCATCCTCCGTGTTGCCCTCGTTCAGAATATACCGGAACTCCGGACGAACTTAGCTCATCCATATCACGTAAAATCGTCCGAACATTCACCTCCAGCCGCTCTGCTAGTTGCTTTGAAGACATTTTCCCTTCACTTTGAAGCAATAATACGATCGATAACAATCGACTGGCTCGCATAATCTCTCTCCTTATGCACGTTATTGATACTAATGATAGTATACCCTTTCATATATGACAGTAGTTGTCGTATATGTGTTGATATACTTAGGATGTTCAAATGGTTTTGCGTTTGAAGCTATTGGATAGATGAATACCGCTTAATAGGGCCAAACTTAAAATACGTCAATTAATAGGGGAAATTATAATGAAGCCATTATTGGGGAAAATTGCAGTCGTAGCTGGAGCAACGAGAGGTGCCGGTCGAGGAATCGCTGTGAGTTTAGGTGAAGCTGGAGCAACCGTCTACTGCACAGGCAGAAGTGTAACAGGCCAAGCTTCTGATTTAAATCGTGCGGAAACGATTCAAGAAACTGCCGCGCTTGTTACTACTGCGGGCGGCATCGGGATACCTGTACAAATCGATCATACTGTCGATCATCAAGTAGCAGCTTTATTCGAACGAATCAAAGAAGAACAACAGGGGCAACTGGACATTCTAGTAAACAATATTTGGGGTGGGGAGAAGCTAGTGGAATGGGATAAGCCGTTCTGGGAGCATTCCCTCACTAATGGCCTACTTGTCCAAGATAGAGCAGTCAAAGCACATCTCATTACAAGCTACTACGGAGCCCCATTAATGGTGGCGAGAAAATCTGGTCTTATCATTGAAGTTACCGATGGAATTGACTACCGTTATCGGGGAAATCTCTTCTACAGTCTAGCCAAAATATCTCCAATCCATCTCGCAACAGCTATGGCGGAAGATCTGCGCCCTCACAACGTATCCGCAGTTGCAGTTACTCCTGGTTTCCTGCGTTCTGAGGAAATGTTGGATCATTTTGGCGTTAGCGAAGATAATTGGCGCGATGCAGTCGGGGAGAGTAAGTCACAAGATGAACATTTCGGCCAATCAGAGACTCCCTACTTTATTGGTCGCGGAATCACCGCTTTAGCTGCTGACCCTAACTTCGCTTTGAAGAGTGGGAAAGTCTTGCCTAGCTGGGAACTATCCGATGAATACGGCTTCACAGACACGGATGGAAACCGCCCTCATTGGGGACGGTATGCGAAAGAGCGCGGGTTCTTGTAAACGCTCAGCGCTAACCCGATTTTCTCGGGTTTCTGACATCCTTGCGCACTAGCGCATAGCGCTAACCCGATTTTCTCGGGTTTCTGGCATCCTTGCGCACTAGCGCATAGCGCTAACCCGATTTTCTCGGGTTACATGCACCGTTGCGCTTCGCTTTACCTTCACTGAAAAGCGAAGCGCAGCTTCATAAGTAGATCACCCTACTTATGAGGCTGCGCTCCATTATTTTCTTACTTTCCAACAATACGGCGATGTGTCGCTTCATCGCTTATAATATACAATCTCGCATCCGCAGGAATAGGCTGATCCAATTTGCGATTTATGCCCAAATCTCCACGATCAGAAAGCAATGTCGCTCCTTGCTCCAACAAACCTTTAAATGCGTCGCCATAAGTCCGCCAAGCACGATCAATCGCAACTTCATAAATATCGTCGCCATAATCTCTGCTTAATAGCTGTCTGAACACCTCTGAATTACCTTCTTGCATAACCGAACGTACTGCTAAGCGCGATATTGCATCATGGGACAATACAAACTCATTTACTTTAACATGATGGAAGTTGCGAATATGCTTCTCCTGAATAATTTCAACAGTCGTATGTACGTGAGGGGCAATTCTCTCAATGCTTGAAACAATCAACAACGACTTGCCATCAACTAATGACCCCTCATCTATTCGAACATCGCCAAATATGATCGCTGCGCGAGCCTTCTCAATCATTGCCTTTGATAACACCTCATCCTCAGAAGGATCACCATTTATGAAGTGTACTTGCGGCTGATGCTCCATTGGATGTTTCCCAACTTCATCAATAATGACAATCGACGTCTTAGACTTATGCGATAAAATTTCCTCTACAGCGACTTGCGCTTTTTTGCTCCAATTAATGATGATAATATGATCTTCCCCATGAAAACTCAACGTACCTTCCCCTCTCCTGCGTTGGAATATAGCGATTGAATCAATGACTTTGCCGATGACTAAACTGAGCAAACCGATTCCGAATATGTACAGAAAGATGGTAAACACTTTACCTTCAACCGTCTTGGCAAAATAATCTCCGTAACCAACTGTCGCCATTGTCGTCAGTACCCAATAAAATGCATTAAACCACGTTTTAAAAGTTGTAGGTTCTAAAAGATAAGCTATGGTAGCGCTTAACAATACAAAAAATAAAATACTGATCGCTATCGTTAATTTACTGACTTGCAACAGCTTAGTTGATAATAAACGAATAAAATGCATAGCTGCTCCCCTCACATAAGCGAATTGAAACGAAATACGGTACCGTTCGTATTGGAAATCATACTAAAAAACAGGAGGTTCTACCATGTCCTTGTTTAAACGATTACGCGACTTAACATTATCCAACGTCTATTCTTTGATCGAAAAGGCCGAAGACCCAATTAAACTAACTGACCAATACATTCGTGATATGACCGAAGATTTGCAGGATGCAGAAAAAGCAGTTGCTGCTCAAATTGCTCTAGAGAAAAAATTCAAAAAGCAGTTCGAAGAACAAGAACAATTGTTACAAAAGCGCAATGAGCAAGCCCAAATTGCAGTCCAAGAGCAAAATATTGATTTGGCTCGCAGAGTTATCGAAGACAAACAAGCTGTAGAACGCAAAATGAATGAGTACAAGGAAGCATTCGTTACAAACCAACTTCTTGCTAACAACCTAAGAGCTAAGCTTGATGAAATGCGGACCGAGCTTACCGATCTGAAAAACAAACGCGATACACTTGTAGCACGTTATCAAGCTGCTAAGACGCAAACGGAAATCAATAAGGCGATGTCTAGCTTCGGAACTAGCTCAGCAGCATCTGGTATGAAGCGTATGGAAGAGAAGATGTTGCAAGCTGAAGCGTTGGCGGAAGCAAGCAACGATCTCGCCGCTTCAAGAGGCAAATCAATAGACGATGAATTTGCAAATCTGGGCAAAAACAATGCTGTCGAAGATGAGCTTGCCGCTCTGATGAAACAGTTCGAGCAGAAGTAAGCCACTATGAGCCTCTTTCAACGATTACGCGGAATAATAAAACGTTCGGAACTACCAATTAAGGAACAAAGTATTTTAACGATTAAGCCCGGCGACGTTTGTGAAGTGTCCTTGATCACCTATCAAGTAATCGGGCGTACATCAAATGCGCGACGCAGAACGATCATGTTAACATTACAGGACGGTTCCGAACTTAAGTACTTGCAGATTGAAGATCGTGAAACTGTTGCCTACTCTCTCTACTCTCCCATTGACGGGCGGCTAGACTCCATCGTTGAAGTGCCTATGACCCTCGAAATGGATGGCCGTACGTATCATCTAGAGGAACAATATAACGATCACATTGCAGCAATTGGAAAAACGCCATTTACAAACGGCGGCGAGCAGGCGATTTGGCAATTTCAATCTGACGATAGAAAGCTAATGCGTATTGAATGGCAAGAAGGTCGCTTCATGCTTTATGAAGGTGAAGATATTCTTCCTGCTGATGTAGAAGTGTTACGCGGCAAACCTAATATGTAAACCAAAAAGCAGGTTGTAGCTTGATGCATTCAAGCACAACCTGCTCTTTTTATTAAATGATTAAGCTGCTAATAGCAAATGCGAAACCTAAATAAACAGAGAATAACATAATGCCTACAGCAACATTTCCCTTCACTAGCTCTTCTGATATTTTGAACGTAGGAGTTAGTAATTCGAATAACCAGTAAGCTGCAATTAGGCAAACATAACCTATTGCAAACCATAAAGCCATAAACCAAATAGATGAGTTCGTATAAGCTGCAACACCCAAAATAAGTGCAGTGGAGATAAACTTACCGCCGAGTGCAAGCCCGACAGCCACGTTACCTTTTTTTAATTCGTCCATATCTTTGTAAGGCGTCATCAAACCGAAAATAAGCATGCCCAACAATTGAAGCAAAATAATGACTCCTACACTAACGACAATATTAATAACTACCGTCACTTCGCCCACCCCCGAAATTTCGCATAAGCTAAATCATAATCCGCAAAATCATGAATCTCCTCAAGCTGAACATTAACTTTCTTTTTCTTTTCGAAATCAGTAAAACGTTTATCATCAATTGGCTGCTTAATACGATGTCCAGATGGTAACTCTACAACGGCAAAGTTACGCGTCTCACCTTTGAATTCTGTCTTATACACACCAATCATGTCTACTTCAGTCGTAACGGCAATTTTTAAATTGCTCATATCTTCTTCTGCCTTTTCTTTTGTTTTGTATGACTTTATCGTTCTCCATGCGGACAGTCGAATCTCATTACGTTGCTTATCATCTGTCACCATCTCAGCATCCATGAACTGTAGAAGCCAAATTTGTTCCCCAGTTGCATAATTATCATCGTTCGGTAACAACTGATAATCTGGTAGCACCGTCATATCACTATTGATCAAGTCGCCCACACTGCCTTCAACAATCTTATAATCCCATGGAACACGTGCAATATTTTCCTCAGACTGAGTTGTTAGGGATGTCGATGTTCCCGATGACGTGGATGTGGTTGTCGTTGAATACCCTGAGTTCGACGTAGACGTGTAAAAAACCGAATCCGTATTTGATGAACATCCGGTAACTACGAGCAATAATGCAAGCGTTAACGCAACTGTTAACCGATTAAACCTATTTTTCCTATTGTGTTCAGCGCTACTTCGAGCCCTTCTAAGTCCCAATTATCTCACTCCTATCGCGATAAAATGGCTGGTGTTCCCTGTGATGGGGCCACCTACTCTGCCGAGCATGCCGCAAGGTTTTCCGTTTATAACGAACATTCCCGTTAGCAGATGCAATTCACCTTCTGCTGTCTTGATACGGGCTAAATCTGCCCGCTTCTGATAGACAGTAGGAAACAATACGCTTGTGTCGAATCCATCTTGATCTTCTATTTCTAACAATCCTGATGCATCAAAAAGCCGCACGGAACCGCCCTCGCGTCCAAACATTGATTTAGACACGAAGCTTCCTTCAAACACAGGTTTATTATAGGTTGGGAGAATATATTTCCCTATTGCTACTCTCTCTTCCTCATTATATAACTGTCCCAGCTCATATAATCCACAAACGACAGCGAGCAGTCCTTTTGATTGTAAAAGAATGCTATGCGGCGAATTAAAGATCGATAAGTTGCCTGTCTCTATGGAATAGGCGAGTGCATCTCCGCCTTCATCGACTGCCATCCACTCTTTTGGATATAACGCGAACATACATCGAATTTCTCTGCCTTCGCTATCCTTTAATACCCCTTCATCTACATAAAGTTCTAAAACATCACGACACTTCACATCAAGTCCACTATGGCGAACTAATGCTTCAATCGTGCCTGAGTCTTCAAGATGTTCACCATATGCTACACATGCCACTGTATCCGGTCTCTCTATAGCCCATGCTTCTGCAATTAGATCTTTCATCGCGAGGTTTGGCGATTGAAGTCCGGTCTGCTCACATATCCATGGCGTTGCAATAGACGCTTCAACATACCCTGTTGGTGTATCCGAGTTAAGCTCTAGCAGTTTGATTGCACCATCATGATCAATGGCATAATCAAATCTTGCATATCGGCTAATTAATCCTTCTTCAGGAAGTGGAAGATCGTCAATCATCGGCCAAAGTATCCTCGGAATACCTATGAGCTCATATAAACTATGATTTTTATACATATATCGTACGGTACGATCAAGAATGCTCCATAATTGAGAGGAGGCATATTCAAGCTCTCGATACGTCTCACTGTTCATTGCTACAACCTGATCAATCCAATACGGCTCTTCGCCGATATTAGCCCATGTAAAACCTAGCTGTTTAAGCTCTTCTACACGACTAGTACGATCGGGATGTGGTTCGGACAAAACTTCAAATACCGGATTCATCCGCCAAATCCACCACTTTTACTAGAGCTGGAACTTGAACTCGAAGATGAACTATAACTGCTCGAATTCCCCCCGATAGCACCAGGGCTCGAAGAAGTTGATCGCTTCGTTACTGAACCTGTTGATTTTGATGTCCTCGGCATTAACGAAGTACCCGTTACATATTTATTTTGAAACATCTCACTGGAATACGATTTTGGTTTATATGGCTTGCTGGAATTCGAATAATAAGCAGGTCGATTGCTATACCAACGAGACGATGAATAACTCGATCCTCTATTGAACAAAAGATGATACAGAAGCAGATCGTCCCAGCCGAAACCTGAGTTATAATGGTGGACGACCGTTGTACCTCCTGCGCTACTTGTTGTTTCCTCATCCTCATCATCTTCTAATGGAAATTTAAGCGGGATGCTCCAATCGACGTTTGGATCGTAATACGCTTTGACCTCTTCCGTTGACCACGATACTAACTTTGGATCTGCTGTTGTCCCACCCGATGCTGCTACACCAGTACTAAAGATTGCATTAGCAAGTAATGCGACTCCTAGAGAAGTGGACAATACACGGAGCGGCTTCCCCTCTGCCGTAAATAACTTAGACGCTGGCTTTTTATTTTCTTGTGACACACTTCATTCCACCTTCCGTAAGCGATAATTATGAGCTAATGGGAACGAGCAATAACTCCAATCTTCCCAAATCTACGTTTAATCTGCCTTCAATCGTCTCATACTCGCGATTGCCTACAACGATATAATTGGCATGCTCTAATGCAGATACCATATTCATAGTCCAAATACGTTCCTCGATTTGACGAAGCTCACCATTTGCGCTTTTCTCCATCAAAACAACTTTTATTCCTTGATCCAAAATAGGACTCACCCTTCCTCTTTGTCATGCGAATTTGATTATATCGTATTACGAGTTAATGTGGCAGATGTTTCATATGAAAGGAATAATTTGTTTTATGTAGTCAACAAAGAGGACAATCTATAAGCGCTGTAATAGCGTTGACAGATTGTCCCTACGAACACAGGTCTACTAATTCAAAGTTCCTAAAACTGTGGTAGGTTTCGCTCATTTACCACAACTACAATACTTTCAATTAATCGTCCATCTACAATAGGAAGCAGCATCCACTTACCAGGTTCCGGGAGTTTCATACTACTTGAATGAGTCCTAGTAGCGCCGCGCAAGCTACCCCCTAAAGATTTAGCAGCAGAAATTGGAATCAACTCTTGGCTACCCTGCTTCACAGCAAGAACTTGAAACTCACCATCAAGTGCTTCCTCCTCACCCCAGAAATGCCACATATATTTGTTCGATTGTCTTGCTATGAAAGAATGATTAAGAAGGCCAACTTTATTATAGACACCATTTAGCTGGCTGTTTTCAACTTCAAAAGTAGAACTAACCTCCCATGATGACTCACCGATTTCAACTAGTACATCAGCATAACGCTTTCCATCTAATCTAACTTCAAATCGCCACATACCACTAAGCGGAAGGGCACAGTTAACGATAAATCGCTCCATGTTCATTTCAGGAGGATCGTACTCCGTTATCACATAGGATTTGATCGGACTTAGCTTCTTTCTTGTAACTATATGAATAACATCAATGGACAGTGATTTGCCAACAAACAGTTTATGATCTTCTGCAAAATGAAAAATGTAACTATACGTACTCCCTGCTTTCGCCATTGGATCGGGAAACACTTCTAGTAATAATTCGCTATCCGCATAGTAATCAAGTCTTGGCTCCGTTGAATGTGGAGAAGGCGAATGCTTCGTAATTTCTGCACTAAAAAAAAAGAATAACCAAAAAGAAATAAGTGCTCCAGCTAATACGATTGGCGCAATGAGATCACTTCGACTTCGATTTCCACTCCTTCTCCAACTGATCCAAACTTGTTTCAAAGATTACCTCATCTCCTTCGTAGAGCATTATGCTTTGTTCAGATTTACCAAAACGAATGTCTCCTCTTAGGTTGCTTTCGATGATAATGGAAAGATCGTTTCTACTCGAAGCGGCGTAGGTGTTTGGAATCGATCACGGGGAAATAGCATCGTTCACCTCATATTTGAAGATAGCAGCTGCTTGTCTCATTTCAAGTAAAAAAAGGATGCCCGATAAAACCTGCTCGGTTGTCGGACATCCCTGTTGTGATGGTCTATTCTGTTATTTTTTTGGATTGTGCTAAAAAGTAAACAAGATACAATCCGCATATCATTCCTATAAAACCGAACCCTCCAAATATGTCCAGCTTTGAAGAATAGTAGCCAAAACCTAATCCCGTCAAAGCTTTGAGCACATTTTGTCCAAGCGACTGGAAGGAATCCATCGTCGCTCTCATTGTGGAGTCGATGCGATGATGTAAATACCCCGAAGCGAGCGGTTCAATTAATCCGGCGAAACAGCAAATCATTACGATAACAACTAATCCGCTATAGTCCTTCACCATAGAAATATAAAAGAAACCCGCTGTGAATACCAATAACGAAAAAGCCAATAGAAAACGATAGCTGAATCGGTATTTCAACTTGTAGGCAAAGATGTTACCGGGCATACGGATAAAAAATATCGTTGCTGAAAATATACCAAAGAAATAGACGGGAATGTGAAGCCGCTCCAAATAAATTTGCCAAAACTCGTCTATATAATTGATTGAAGCACCTGTTACCATCCCAACCAGTACAACAAGGCTAACATCTGAATGACTACGGAAGAAAGACAAAGATGCGGTTAAATATTGCCGAATCGGTATCGTCTCTTCGTTCTCTTCAGGACTTCTCACATTTGGTTCGACAATTAGAAAAGATAACACTAGCGCTACAATCATACTAATTAAAGAGAGCCAATAGTTAAATTCAAACCCGTAATGGCTCGCGAGCAGGCTTCCACTTAAAGCAGCAATCATAATGGAAACCGTATCTATCGCATTTAGTCGTCCAGCATATTTCTCGAAGTGTTGCTCCTTACCATTATGCAGCAGCGAATCGTACAGCAGTGCATTTTCTGCTCCGCTGCTAGCTGCGCTGCCAATTGCAGCAAGAAACACAACAAGCGCAAAGTGCCAAAACTCTGTTGCAAAAACGAGAATAAAAAACTCCAAACATCCGATAAACGAGGCTAAAACGATCATCCGTTTCCTTCCCCATTTGTCAGCGATAATTCCTGTTGGCACTTCAAATAATACGACAGTCGCAGCAAATATGATCTCTGTCAAAATAACCAATTGAATGGTCATTCCTCTCTCTTCCCAATATAGCCGCTCAATTACGTATGCGGGTATAAGGTGATAAAAGAAACGAATCATATTTAGCTTCCAAATGTTTGATATATACATACATCTCTAGCCCCTCTCATCATCTGTAAGTTCGATTGAACCACATAGATGGAGGTGCTCTGGATGATGTTTCGTCTAAGTCTTAACTGGGAGGACGCGCTAAGTTCATTACGCTCATTCTCCTTTTTTAGTCATTTCTTCATATTTATTCATTATACAGGAGTTGCTCACTCTCCGTATAGCAAAACAAACCTTATATCAACAGCCCTATCCACTGTTCCTTCGTAATTGAACCAAAATAATGTGCTAGATCAATCTTGTCGGTTACTTCCCCTAATGCAGCAGCGTCATATCGAACCCCTGCAAGCTGAGATGCTACTTCACTACTGTCACCTCGCCCGAAATAATCACCAAAAATAGCAGCTTCTACGATTAAGCCGTCTTCCACTTGCAAACGAATATCAAACGTTCCTACACCTTCGATCCGTTTCTTCTGTTGTACGTTAAAAGCAGGCGAACGACCGTAATTCCATTCCCAGCTGCGATAACGTTCATCTGCAAGATCCTGTACACGTTCCAAGTCCTCTTCACTTAAAACATACTCTGGTATGTCCTTTGATTCCCCGAATAGTGATTGCAGTAAAGCTAGTCTGAACGCTTCGATTGTCATTGGTTCGGATAGAAATTCTGTAATGTTCGCTACACGGCTCCGAATCGACTTCGTTGATTTAGATACATACTTCTCAGCATTTACTTTAAGTGCAGACACGACATTTTCGATCTCTGAGTCAAAAAGGAGTGTGCCATGGCTGAACATTTTACCTTTGGAAAAAAATTGCGCATTACCGGAAATTTTCCGTTCTCCCACTTGTAGATCGTTGCGACCTGTAAGTTCTGCTTCTACGCCTAAAGTACGAAGAGCTTCTACAACTGGCTCGGTAAACTTCTTGAAGTTATGAAATGAACCTCCGTCATCTTTCATAATGAAGCTGAAATTCAAATTGCCAAGATCATGGTAAACTGCACCGCCACCAGAAAGTCTGCGTACAACATGCAAGTTATTCGCTTCTACGTATTCCGCATTTATTTCTTCCACCGTATTTTGATTTTTCCCGATAATGATGGATGGTTCGTTTATATAAAATAAAAGGTAATCGTCGTCTGGAAGGGAGCGCAATATATACTCTTCGAGAGCTAGATTAAGTGTTGGGTCAGTGATGCCTTTATTGCTAACAAATTTCATTTGTAATACCCCCTAAATGGATAGTTGTTGTTAGGGGCATTATACCTGTCCGCAGGAGTGGGTTTCAACTTTTGAAAAATGGCTGATAAAAGATACTTGAAGAAGCTGCTTGAAGTTGTCCATAGGTGTATGCAGTAGGTATACTAAAAAAGAACATACGTAGATACTTATCGAAGTCATTAAAGGAGTTGATCTTATGCAATATCGACGTCTGGGCAATAGTGGTTTGAAAGTTTCTGCACTTGGACTTGGAACAAATGCATTCGGCAAACGTGCTGATGAGGAAACTTCGAGGGCGATTATTCATTACGCTTTAGACAATGGAGTAACTTTTCTAGATACAGCCAATATATATGCGGGGACGGAATCGGAAAGAATTATTGGAGCAGCACTTAAAGGCCGCCGACATGAAGCTGTTCTCGCAACGAAGGCTGGTCTTCCAACTGGCTCTGGACCATACGAGCGTGGCTCGTCTCGCAATCATTTAACAAGAGAGCTTGAGCAAAGCTTAAAGCGGCTTGGGACAGACTATGTTGATCTTTATCAGATCCATACATTTGATCCAGAAACACCACTTGAAGAAACACTTCGTACGCTTCAGGATATGGTTCAATCGGGTAAAGTCCGCTATATTGGGGCATCCAATTACTATGCTTGGGAGCTTATGAAAGCAGTTGGTATAAGCGATAAGCTGGGGCTGGAACGGTTCATCTCTATGCAGACAAGCTACTCTTTAGCTGACCGAACACCGGAGCGCGAGCTAATACCGATGTGCTCAGATCAAGGTATCGGCATTATTCCGTATTTCCCACTTGCAGGGGGCATTCTTACTGGCAAGTACAGCTCGGCACAAAAAGCCCCGGAAGATTCCAGGGCGATTACTGATCCTAACTTTAAGCGGTTCCTAAGCCACGATCGAATAACATTCGGTAGACAGGTAGAGCAAATTGCCAGTGATCTAGGAAGTACAGCAAGTGCATTGTCGCTAGCTTGGCTAATGCATCAACCTCTTGTATCGACTGTCATTGTCGGTGGGATTTCTGTGGAACAATTAAAGGTCAATTTGAGTAGTATCTCACTAGATCTTGATTGGACCACCCTCGCTAAGCTCGACGAGTTAAGCGAACCATTCCGTAGCGGTGATCCTTTTGCTATTTATCGATTAAATTAGTCCAATCCATGTCTACGGTAAAATGTTTAGCGTTAATCTTCAAAACATTCATATCTAGGTAGCCACGAGGAGAGCTCAGGAGGACGTTTACCGAACATGAACCGTCCTCCTCGTTCCAGTACATCTCCTCATAGAGCCACCAATTACCGATTAAATCATCCGGTATTTCATAGTCTGAAACGTTGTGAAACAGTAGAAAAACACGTTCACCGCCGTACATCGAGCCGCTACTATCCAGTAGCAGCTCGATATTTCCGTCTTCACCAATCTGAACATCTAGCACTTTGGAATCATGTAAGTAATGAATACTTTTGTAAGCTGGAGGCAGTTTCTTTTCGTAGGTGACGAAACCTTCCCCATATCGTCTGGCTGCCATATTCCATTCTTCATTTTGCTCGTCTCTCCAAGCTTTTACAATCCGTCTTGTTTCTGGTTTAGGATAATGAATGACAGGTAATTCTCCGTTTTTAATTAGTGCAAGAATAGAGTCAGAAGCGTATTTCGTCAATAAGGGCATATACGTTTCAAACTGCATCATTGCTACCTTTTCAAAATCTCGACCGTGCTCGACGTAACGCTCCTTAATAAACTCAAAATCTTTTTCGGTATCCGGCAATACTAGAAATCCTCTAACTTGCATCTTCTCGTACAATTCAGTTGTAAAGTATTTCAAGTGATTCCCTCCAATGCTGCAACTGCTAATCCACAAAGCTTTCGATTACGTTCAACATGGCTTACGACTAGTATCTCGTCTCAATTGATCGATTGATCTGATCGTTAAGTTAGTTCATCGTTTGATCCGCTGGAAAACGGACTCCCATTTGCCTTCTCGCTTCGTCCATAATCTCCATCGTTATAAGCGAAACTTCGAACGTATTGACCGTCGATTCTGTCCGGCCCGCCTTAATAAGAGAAATAAATTCCTCTAGTTCATAAAACATCGTATGTTCGATTGTTGGTCTTGAGATATCCTCTATAATGCCATCTCTGAAGTTGAGTTCGATGCGAGTTGGCTCGCTTATTTTATTAATGATCATATTACAATCTTCACCTTGAATTTCATTGATCATCGAAGAATTTGATATTTTGGAGTGGAGCAAAACTGCATCCATTGTCTCGTACTCTAGCAATATACTTCCTTCGCCGTCTACTCCCGACTCTAGCAAATAACCTGTCGCTTTAACTGACTTTGGTCTACCGAACAATGCAACAGCTGGATAAATACAATAGACACCGATATCAACAAGCGATCCATTGGATAGCTCTGGCTTAAAAGAGTTCATAACTGTTCCTTCCTTGTAAGCATCATAGCGGGAGGAATATTGACAAAAATTTGCGAAATAACGGCGCACTGCACCGATCCGTCCGATATTTTCTTTAACCGCCTTAAAACCTGGCATTAACGTTGATTTGACTGCTTCCATTAGCAAGACGTTATTCCGCTTTGCCGCCTCTATCATTTCATTTAGCTCACGAACATTGGATGCAGCAGGCTTCTCGCAAAGTACATGAATACCATTATTCATTGCAAGTATAGATTGCTCTGAATGATAGCTATTCGGACTTGCTATGTAAACGGCATCGATTACACCGCTCATAAACATCGCATTCAATTCCGTAAAGGAATGTGCAATTTGATGCTTGTCAGCAAATTCACGAGCTCTTTCTTCGGTACGAGAATAGATTGCCGCAAGCTCAAATTCCTTATGTAGCTTTGCCGCTGCAATAAATCGTTCTGTAATCCAGTTCGTACCTATTATTCCGAATCGTATCATCTGTAAACATCTCCTTCTTTTTTGACAAGATCATATGTTCTATATTATAGTGGGCGTTAACGATTGTAAGCCTATTTAACAGGAGGTAAATAATTGCACACATCTATAATAATTATACCCGCTCTACTTATTGTTGCTATATTGTTTAGTATTTTCTACTCGCAAACAAAGCCAAAAAAACAAGTGTGGTTCGGTGTTACATTCCCTTTTGAAGCGTTAAAGGATGAAAGGTTAACCGCTTTGCAGAAACATTTTGTAAAAAGTTATGTTGGATTCGTTATTGCTTATGTTGTTACCGTCTTGCCCTTGCTGTGGTTAGGCGACAATACGGCGACTGCGTTTATTTATTTGTGCCTATGGCTCGTAGCCGTAGCGTACACTTCAACAGTACCATTTAAACAAATCCATCACAAGGCAGCTATGTTGAAACGAGATAACGGCTGGTTTGTGGGCAAACAAAAAACGGTTGTCCTAGATAAGGAAATCGCTCATTACTCTGGCATGAAGCCACTTTCACCCTATCTGTTCCTCGTGCCAGCCCTTATGTCCGTGCCCCTCATTATTGTATCGGCTCAAAATGACAACTATTTATTGCGACTGACGGGCATAGCATCTATTCTAATGACAGGTGTAATCGTTCTTCTATCACTCTCATTCACACATAGTAAACAACGTGCATATAGTCGAAACGCACTACCTAACATAGCGATAAATCAGGCGGCGAGACGGTATTGGTCCGTATTTTGGCTTACACTATCAATCTTTGAAGTTGTGAATGCTTTTATTGCCTATTATGTTTTAAAAGAAGGGACAGCGCTCAGCCCTAGTCTTTGGACGAGTGGTATCGCCATGGTATCTTTAGTTCCACTTTTCGGTATTTATTTTGTACATAGTCTTATTCGGGATTTAGAGTACCGCTTGGCACACACGGATGGAAAAAGGTATATCGCAGATAGTGATGAATACTGGAGACATGGAATGACTTATTATAATCCAGATCATTCATCTACAAGGGTAGAGAAGCGTACCGGAATAGGATCAACTTTGAATACAGCAACTGCCGCTGGAAAAATGATCTACTACGGAAAATTTATTGTTTTCGCCGCTGCAGTTATACCTGTTATGATTATCCTTATCCGAGCAGAATCAACAGCGCCACTGCTGCTCATTGACGATAAAGGTTCAATCACAATTAAAGACACTGATTACCCTTTCCATTTTCATAAAGATCATATTCAAGAGTTGAAAATAGCGGATGTCCTGCCAAGTGGATTTCGAGCGAATGGGACTGCAACCTCAGCCTATGCTAGAGGCAACTTTAAGCTTAGTGAATTAGGTCCAGCCAAATTGTATGTGTTTAAGAAGTCGCCTCCTTTTATCGTGATGAAGTTAGAGGACTCTTATGTTGTCTATAATGATAAAAACCCGGCAACAACAAAAACATTATTCGAGCAGCTGGAGAAGCAAATTGAAAAATAGAAAATGGGAGCTGCTGATCGCAAGTCAGTAGCTCCCATGTTTTATTCATCCTCATCATCAACGAGAAGGTTCTGTAGCATACGGTCTCGATTATTTAGAAACTGTTTAGTAATGATGTAATGATCCGTCTCTTCCCAAGTCGTCTCTTCAATGCCATTAGCATTTAATTGGTAGATTGTTGCGTCTGGATATGCTAACAATATTGGAGAATGTGTCGCAATAATAAATTGAGAGTTATCCTTTATAAGATCATGCATTCTAGCGAGCATCGTTAACTGTCTAGATGGCGACAGTGCCGACTCAGGCTCGTCCAAAATATAAAGTCCGTTCCCGCCAAATCGATTAAGAAAGGTTGCTAAGAAGGATTCCCCATGAGATTGTTGATGGAGTGACTTACCACCGTAAGAGTCGATGATAGGCGGTCCTAGCTGATAGGGTTCACGATCTAGTTCGTCTATATTTGTTGCTAAATTATAGTAGGACTCCGCTCTGAAGAAAAAGCCATCTCGTGGCTTCCTTGTCCCGCGAACTATTTTTAAATAATTGTGAAGCTCGGAATGTGTTGCTTCCGTCTGGAACGTAAAATTTTTCGTCCCACCTTCGGCATTAAATCCAAGCGCCACTGCTATTGCCTCCATCAAGGTAGACTTGCCTGAGCCGTTTTCACCAACTAAATAGGTTACTTTGGGGTGAAGCTTGAGATCGCTCAACTCCCGGATCGCATCCAAATTGAATGGATATTGCTTGAAAGAGGGAATCTGCTCCCTCATTAATTGGATGTTTCGCAAATAACTCCCTCTGTCATATATGGACATAGGGTAGCCCTCCTTTCTTCGCAAAGCTTCGGCAGGTCAGATATACCCTACTTTCCCTGCCACTTCTCACCTTGGAGCTGCTTCCATACGGTCTTGTTGCTATATTGCTTTTGAGAGCTTATATCTTCCCCGAACCATGCTGGTGCTTGGAATGCATTGGCCTCATCAAGTGACGAGAACTCGACTTCCAGTACAGTTAACTGTATCTGATCATAGTTGTCGATTTCAACCGTGATATCGTTCCATTTCGCAGTTACCCGATCCTTGGTCAGTGGTTTGAAGCCAAATGCTGCTACAACTTGATTATAGATTCCTTCCGAAACTTCATATTCTACTTCTTCGCGAACTAAGCCATTTCCCTTTTTGAACGTATGTGTGTAGCTAATCTCACCAGAGGGTTGTTCAACAATGCGGCGTACTCTTAGTTCTTCATTATCATCCATTGCTAAATAGGTTTGTTCGATTCGTTGTTCAAGGTGAACAACCATTTCACCACTTATTATTAATTCCTTCGGAAATTGCGGTAAAAGAAACTTTCGTTCGATCTCCATAGACATTTCTGACACTTCTCCCTTGTTACTTATATTGTGAGAGCACGTGATGTGCCGCTTATATGATTCCAACCTACCAAAATCGAGAGGGCATAGCAACTTTAAACGGTTCGATTTGAAATAATTCCATTTTATTCAAGGCGTGCGCTTGTTACAATAGTACTAAATGATTTATAAGTCAGGGGCAAAGTAACGATGATTTCTTCTACCTATATACATAAGGCATTGACGATAGCGGGATCAGATAGTGGCGGCGGTGCTGGCATTCAAGCCGATCTTAAAACATTTCAAGAGCTAGGTGTTTATGGTATGTCAGCGATAACAGCAATAACCGCTCAAAACACGCTCGGCGTACAAAGTGTATATCCCGTTGAAAATAATGCTATATCCGCACAGCTTCAATCGATTGGCGATGATCTTCCACCATATGCGATTAAGACAGGTATGCTCGCGAATGCAGATGTAATTAAAATAGTAGCTGAAAATATGAAGAAGTACGGTTGGCGTAATCTCGTCATAGATCCCGTCATGATCGCAAAAGGCGGGACTTCCTTACTTGCTCAAGAAGCGTTGGATACACTCATTGCTAAGCTCATTCCTTTGGCTGAGGTCGTTACACCCAATATTCCAGAAGCAGAAGTACTTACTGGAGTAAAGATCGTGACTCTCGAAGACCGTAAGGAAGCTGCAATGCGACTTTTCGCTATGGGGGCAAATGCAGTTGTTATGAAAGGTGGGCATGATCCCTCTACAGGGGATGTTGTAGTAGATATGTTGTTTGAAAGGGATGAAGTCTACACATTCGAAAGCCCCCGTATAAATACTCGTCATACACATGGTACGGGGTGTACATTTTCTGCTGCAATCACAAGTGGTCTTGCTATTGGGGGCTCACTATTGGATTCAGTGACAAGAGCGAAAGCTTTTATTGATGCGGCAATCGAACATCAATTAGGATTCGGTGCTGGACATGGTCCAACGAACCACTTCGCTTATAAGAGAGTAAATAGGGATTAATTGTAAGCAGTAGTTCCAAACAAATGATTGATTATTACTCACTAGTGCTCATTCTCAAGCTGCAAGAGTCGTTTTGACCCTTAGCTTTAAACCTACGTAACCAACTAATCTGACCCTCAGCATGTGAATCCCATACAGTCATTACGCGTTATTTTTACATATGACGGGACTCAAAGTAGAAAATGTATGCCAAATCGTACTTTTTTTTGAACAACCCGTATTAATCAGTTGCTACTGCAACCTTTGGACTTGTGTGGTCGTCTGTTGTTCGACTTCATAAGACCTAAGGAGAGAAGTGAGCATGATTAACAACAAGAAACTGTTCAAAACGATGGCCGCAATAACGATAGTTTTATCGCTATTAGTGACCGGTTGTGGCAACGGTAACAACCCAGGAAATGCCACCGCTACAAACAATCCAGCCGCAAATGAATCGACTGAAACAGGTGCAGGCAATAGTGATGGAGGCAAAGATGCAGAAGCTACTGGAAAACCTTCCACAGAACCAGAAGCATCCAAGAAACCTACTGAAACACCCTCAGTAGAAACGACTCCACCAACTGCAACTGAGAAGCCTTCTGCAAAACCGTCGGACAAGCCAACTGAAAAACCAACAACAAAGCCGACTGACAAACCAGCAGTTTCACAGCCTAAACCAACGGAGAAACCTTCAACGTCGAACCAAAACACGAAACCTACTGAGAAACCGTCGACTTCTAAGCCTAGCCCGAAACCGACTGAGAAACCAAAACCAACAGAAAAACCGAAGCCAAAACCAACACCTAAACCAGAAGCGGCTGATACGGTAAAAGTTTCTGATATTGTAGATAAAATTATGGAAGATGTTCAACTACCGGTGTTAATGGAAGTAACAGGTGAGCAAATAAGCGACTCTTATTACTTCAAGCCGGATGAATTAACAACTTCTGGTGTGTATAATCAAGCCATGATGAACACGAAAGCAACAGAGCTCGTTGTTGTTAAGCTGAAGTCGGATAAAAATTATGAAGATGTAAAAGATGGGCTAACAAAACGTGCCGAAGATATTATAAAAACATTTTCTACATATTTGCCTGACCAGCACGAAGATGCAAAAAACTATCAAATCATCCGAAATGGTAACTATGTACTTCTATCCATCTCCCATGATCAAGAAAGCATCAAAGCGGCGTTTGATAGTTTCTTTAAATAGTATATAAAAAAGAAGATGATTCCTCGTGTTGAACGGGAATCATCCTCTTTTTTAACCTTATACTCTGTAATAAAATTCCTAAAACCATTCAATTCACTTTTAGAAGACCAGCTGCAACTACCTTTTGAACGGCCTCTTCCCGATTGCGTACATCCAACTTAAGGTATGCGGAAGAAGCATAATTGCGTACTGTCCCGTCGGATAAATAGAGTTTTGAAGCTATCGTTTTGTAACGAAGTCCTTGTGCAACTAGCTGTAATATTTCAAGTTCTCTGGCTGTTAAATCGTATGAATCCATTACAACCTTACTTTCATTCTCGGTGAATGAACTATC
This sequence comes from Paenibacillus sp. GSMTC-2017, assembly GCF_016019935.1. Taxonomy (GTDB): domain Bacteria; phylum Bacillota; class Bacilli; order Paenibacillales; family Paenibacillaceae; genus Pristimantibacillus. The sequence goes on along the minus strand of NZ_JAECMT010000005.1, from coordinate 98,415 downwards.
CCTTTCCTCAAGCATCACTTCTGACTCGCCAAACAATTGATTAGATATAAATGGTGCAATAATTGTTCCCCCACGATAGACGAGACGTATCGTTTCAGCTAACTCGCGTGGCCCCATAGACTTTAATAAATATCCATCTGCACCACTTCTCAGCACTTCCTTTGCTTTTTCCTTATCCTGAAAAGTAGTAAGAACAAGAACTCGGACTGCTGGCCAATTCTGTTTGATCAACTTAGTTGCTGCGATTCCGTCTCTATTCGGCATATCCAAATCCATTAGAACTACATGCGGCTGTAACTGCTCGCAATATTCTGTAGCCTGTACCCCATCTTCAGCCATTCCAACGACAAGCAAATCACGTTGACCTTCTAACAACGTTTTTAGACTTTCTCTTATGAAAGGTTGGTCATCAACTACTAGCAATCGTATCATCTCGTTTGGCTGTGCCGTTTGCCTTGGCAACGTACATGTAACGACTGTGCCCTCACCAACTTCAGAATAGATCGACACTTGACCTTGAAGATTGCTTGCACGTTCTTTCATTGCCCTCAGTCCAAATCCATCCTGTAACTCCGCTGTCCCTAGACCGTTGTCTTGTACTTCAAGTCTAGTTTGTTGCTCCTCAAATTGAAGAAGGACAACGAGCTCTGTAGCTTGACCATGTCTTACTGCGTTCGTTAAGGATTCCTGTAAGCAACGATATAAAGTCGTATGAGCTAGTTTAGTTATCGTTGTTTCTTCCCCTAATGTTCGAAAACGGACGACGACGTTGGAATTGGATTGAAATCCATCTATAAGGTCCTTCAAAGATTCAACCAGTGTTAAACGATCATGCGGTGTTTCTAGTTGATGTACAAACCCTCTGCCTTCATCCATACTTTTGCGTGCTAAGCCGAGCAAAGCCTCTAGCTTCGTTTGACCCTCACTCGTCATAAGTTCAGTTCTCAGCGTCTCTAAGCCCATAATGATAGACGCATAAGAATGGCCTAACGTATCGTGCAAGTCTTTCGTAAGACGGTTACGTTCTTCACTTATGGTTACTTTTTCAATTTGAGATACATACTGCTCTAGTACTGCATGTTGATGACGAATAATTCCATTCTGCCGATGATTGACTACGAGTAGATGAAAAGCAAACCCAATTGTATAGGCTATTCCCATGTTTAAAATCAATTGTAATAAATCATGGTGCGAGGCAGCCGCATTTATAATAAGTGGAATGGCTAAAACAGTAATTGGAGCCGACCATCGATAAGATTGTTTTGCGCTATTGGCAGCAATCATAACGGCAGGAATCAAAAAAGTCGTATACGCTTCAGGGAAGATCATACTTAGATATAAACTTAAACCTCCAGAAAGCACCATTTCAGATACAAGATAAAATTTATAGTTAAACAGCAAACAAAGCCACGGGATAGAAAAGGCGATAATCTGCCAAATTATCATTACCCAAATCGGTATCGTTAATTGATCATGCTCATCTACCATTGCGAAAATGACAGAAACACTAGCTAAAATTCGAAATAACAGCAATACCCAATCATACCAAAACCATTGTTTGACTACATCAAACATGTGTAGCACCTCACCTATGCGTCATCCTTACCATACGTAATAGTATAGAGTATTCACTCTCCAGGCGCATCCTGATTAAGCAGACTCGCCAGATATCGCCTTAACCATGTATCGTGTATATCTTCCAATCCATTGTGTGATGCCTTTACCTAACCACCCGCCAATAAAGGCAAGTACAATACCTGCTAACATAACGATTAAAGAATGTTCCAACGTATCGATTGTCATCGTCATAATTTGAACATTCACAAATGGAACAAATAAAGGCGCTGCAATAAAGGCAAGCGGCATAATATAGAATAGGACAGCGCATAACAGACTTATCCAGCCTACGAACAGCTTTAGCATTAACCAAAATATAGCACGCCAGTTGCGTTGATCTATAAGCTCTCGCTTAGCTTGAACCCACAACGATCCTTCTACTTGTAGTTCCACATCTTTCAACTCTATTGTTAGATCCGTGTAAATTTTCGTTTGTGTACGTTCATATCGAACGAACTTCCGTGCTGAACGCATGACATACGTTAATATCGGTATCCCAATTACCGTAAACGACATACCCAATCCAAATGTTAACGTTACTAAATAGAAGCAAAAATAAAATAGACCAGAAATAAAAGTAAAGAACAAAAAGATTACGTTTTGCATGTTGTTTAACAATAACTTTTTCAAAAGAAATGCACCTCCAGAGTTTTGTGAAGCCCTTATATCCTCTGCAGTTTAAACGTCAAACCCTCTCTATTCCTAGTGTCAAAACGTCATATGACATGTAACAAACTTCACTTTATGATAGGTAGTGAAAGGAGTGACAGAAGGTAACTTGTTAGTATGACACTCCTTTTGTGATACTCGTGAAGCAGCGAAAGTCATTCAATGTGCAACTCTGAATGGCACCCCGCCAGCCTATTTCAAACACATGAGGAGAAACACACATGAATACTAACATTCGTAAAATCAGTCTCGTCGCCTTACTTTCATTGACTACTATATTTACAGCCTGCACGGCCCCCGTTTCCAATCGAAATACTAGTCCAGTCGCATCTCAGATATCGAATGAGGTCAGCACAAAAGTTAAGTTAAACCCACAAGAAATTGAGAGCTTTATAGATCCTGTATTTGAAAAAGCGATGAAGAAACACAACGTAAATGGATCCAATTTCGTCGTTGTTCAAGATGGTGAAGTGCTCGTGAGTAAAGGGTATGGCTTTGCAGACAAAGAAAAAAAAATTGCCGTAGATAAAGATACCGTGTTTCAAATCGCATCTGTTTCAAAAACATTTACTGCTTTAGCTGCACTGCAACTCGTAGAAGGTGGGAAAATGGAGCTAGATCGAGATATTCAAGACTATCTCGGGGGAATGAAAATACCTAACAAAACAAATACTCCGCTTACGTTAAACCATTTGTTAACTTACACAGCAGGATTTGATTACCCGGATAAATCCCTCTTTTTAGATCCTAAATTTATCGATCAACATATTCCGATGAAGGAAGTTATAACAGAAAATATGCCTACAGTTGTTCGAAAACCTGGCGAAGCTTATACGTATGACAATTTTGCTTTTTTATTGGCTGGCTATGCGATTGAAAACGTTAGCGGTAAATCATACTCGCAGTATATGGAAGACAATGTGTTTAAGCCATTAGGGATGAATTCTACAAGTTCTCGATTTACGCCCGAGTTGTTGAGTAGAATGGCCACAACTTATGGACCGGATGGCAAACCCCATCCAGTATCTGGACATGCTCCTACAGATGGTCCTCAGGGCAGCATTTTATCAACAGGAGAAGATATGGCGAAATATTTGATTATGTTTCAGCAGAAGGGAACAGTTAACGGCAAGAAGATCATTAATGAAAAAACTGCGGAACAGATGCAAACCTACTCCGTATTTGCAGACAAATCAATTCCTATGACTACAGTTGGCGGGTTTGAGGGTTATCTCAATGATATGATGAATGGCCACCATGTTGTACTAAAAGGCGGGAACCTGCCTGGTCATCAATCCTTGATTGTGCTGTTGCCGGAGAAAAACGTTTCCTTCTACATGTCCTATAACAATGATACGATGATGAGCTTAGAAGTATATGAAGCATTTATGGATCAATATTTCCCTGACGAACGAGAAGTAGAACAACCGAAGTACATTCCACTAAGCGAGAAGGATGCAGATCAATATGTTGGCACTTATTTGAACACAAGATTCTTTTTCTTGAATTCCAACTTCACTTACGGGGATGGCAACCTCATTATGGAGACAGGAACAAGTGGCAAACATACGTTAAAAATGGTTCACCCACTGTTGTTTGAAGATGAGGCAGGCAATAAATTGGCCTTCAAAAAAAATCAACACGGTCAGATTGAATATTTTTATTATACAAATCCCAATGGTCTTGATTTTGGTTCTGATGCACGTAAGGTTCATAGTAAGCCAGCATTCAATGATGTCCCTAATGATAGTGCATATTCGTCGTACATTAACAATCTACATGCGCGTGATGTCCTATTTGCCAAAGAGGGCAATAACTTTGATCCTAAAGGCACAATGACACAAGGCGAGTTTATGGACACAATTATGATTGCTCATGGCTGGCATGGATTTCCTGATATGATTGAAGGTCACAAGAAGCAAATGATAACTGGTATTCCTGCTGTTGATAGAAATGCAGTCATTACAAGACAAACAGCTGCAACTATGATTCAAAATTTAAAACAAGCTAAGCTTGAGCGAGACATTAAACTTACTGACGAGACTGCTCCATGGGCAACTGATGCAATTACAGCACTTATTTCCCAAGGCATTGTAGATCCCGATACAAAAATAAACGAAGACGGTTCAGTCAACTTCCGTTCGCAACAGCCGCTGCTTCGTCAAGAAGCAAGCGCCTTACTTGATCTTGCATTTGGATATTATGCTCTGCCTCGTACACCTTAAGAAACAAATGTAACGATAATAATAACGAAAAGGAGATGATTCCTCTGTGATGCTTACAGAGTAGTAATCATCTCTTTTTATGCCCATCTGCTCTATTTCTCATTCATATACTACGCCCGCATAAAACGCAACAACATCACGGACAAGCATAAAAGAATCGCCATTCGTTATCGCTCGTGGATCAGCAATACCTGAGATCGTCTCTTGTGTTACCCAACCTCGCTTCAACAGCTCATCAACCGCATACGTAGGTGATATGTCTACCCCTGCCATTGCACAAAGTGTATACGCTGCTTGTTTCAAGCTAACGGGCTCTTTATCATTCCTCATAACCGGCAACGCTGTTTCGGGATCTCCTTTGAAGTAAGCAGGATGCATAGTGGATAACCGCAACATCATGTTACGATATTGCGTCCCTTCAACTACCCCATTCAAATTCCAACGCATATTGTCGTAGCCACCGATTGTCATGTTCATACTTACCGCAGCAAGCAATCCTTTATAATCTTTATGCTTCGCATATTTTGGCAACTGGAGTTGATTCATCGTCAAATCCATACCTTGATTCACTAAACGCTTTTGCAACTCAGCCACTAATTTCTTCGAATTAGACAGTTCGCGGAGCGTAATCCCCTTCTCTATCGCAAGCTTAACCGCTGCACCAGCCGCCTCACCCGTTGCCATACCAAGCGGAATAACACGTGCACTGCCATGGGGCAACGAATCAAAACTTGCTGATCTACCCACCACTAGCAGTTGCTCTGCACGAAGTGGCACAAGTGTCCGAAATGGAACACCATATTGCTGAGGCGACATCATAATTGCACCTGTATCATCATGGCTAAGGCGCTGTATATCAACATCATAAGAACCGTAAGCAATAGCATCCCAAAAGTTACGATTTTGCATCACATCTGCCATCTTTAGACGATACTCTCCATTTATATGGCGACTTTCACGGAAATACAGTTCAGGCGCAGTATCTACATATTGTAATTGCCTCATCTCTTTAAAATTAGACTTCAAAAATGAGACAATCCGCGGCGCTTCCTTACGTCCAATTTCAAAGCCTTCTTCAATAGAAACAGGGTCCATCGGATCAATTCCAAAAATATGCATCGCATTTATAAGGATAGTATCATCATTTTGTCGACCAATATTCAATCCTCTTAAACCTACTCGCTCAGGATCTGTTGACTTGTAATCTTTTGCAGCAAGGAAACCCCAAGCACTCATCTTATCAATTCCTGTATCCGCTCGCTTGCCGAATGATCGCCAAATGCCATCCGTAACCCCACTCATCTTAAACACTAATGTTACGGCCATTCTTGCCTCAGGATTACCTAAGTCTTCACGACCAACGGTAAATGGAACACCTGCTAAAGCAGCAATATCCCCGTCTTGCGTTGCATCGATTACTGTATTCGATTTAACCGTATGTTTTTTCCCCGCTTCATCTGTAATGATCATACCTGTTACAAGTGTGCCATCCATAAATGGCTTCATTGATTGTACTTTTATGAGTAGATCGATATTCGATTCTGCTTGCACCATCTTTTGAAAGGCAACAGCCGCCGTCCCAACATCGATAGAAGTTCCTTCAAGCTGGTTATACCATTCCTCGAAAATACCTCTGTTCAAAAAATGATGTTTTCCCGGAATTGTGGACCGCACAGGTGAATAGTTCAAATCGAGTGAATTCAGCCAACCAAGTGTAATGAGGCCTCCTAATCGATCCCGATTTTTCCCATCAACAAGTAATACCTTTAGCCCGTTTCTCGCTGCTGATACCGCTGCCGCTACTCCTTCAGGGTCGGTACCTGCAACGATTACGTCATATCTTTTGTTAAATTTTGAATCTGTTTGAATAGAGGGCTGAATAACTTCGGCTGGATGCCCCGTTTCACCCGAGTCACTTTTTCCCTTTTGCCATAACAGAATTGCGGAAATGCCGACAATAATTACGATAACGATGCCAATAAAAAGTGAGTTCCTTCTCTTCGATGCCAAGCGTGCATCCACTCCTCCTACGTTTCCACTATTATTCTGCAAATTCCTAATTTTATCTTTCGCTTTAGTTGGTAAAAACATGAATTGTTTCATTTGCATAAATGAGGCATTTGTTTGAATAATGGCAAAACGGTTTATAGAAGTAGTAGAAGGCATTAAGCCTTAATTCAATAGGAAAAAGGAGAGATCGTGTATGACCAAACTATCCGGAGGAAACGGGATACTTATCGGCGCAGTGGTCGGAGGTGTTGTTGGCGCAGCGACAGCTCTGCTACTAGCTCCCAAATCGGGAGAGAGGCTACGTGCCGATCTGTCCAATCAAATTCAAGCAATCGGCAAACGAACGATAGAGCTAAAAGAAAGTATATGTTCTCAAACAAAAGAAGCAATCGAAGAAGCTGTAGAAGACGCATGTGAATCCACAGTTGTTAACTCAATGGCTCCAAAGGAAAAAGATATGGTGAAACTAGGCAAAGAAATGGACGCCATGCCAACCAACACCGAATTGGTTAAAATGGGCTTACAGCCTGATCCCGCGCAATAACCCCGCTCAATTGAGCAACATATACAAACAAAACAGCCTCCAATCTGATGCAATCAACAGATTGGAGGCTGCTTTATGCCACAATTAAATACAAAAAAAGCGGAGGCTTCATCCCTCCGCTTGCTCTATGTCTAATAGCTCCTTAAGCTTCTCAATTGCTCTCCGCTGAATACGTGACACACTCATTTGTGAAATACCTAGCTGGTCCGCAACTTCACGCTGAGATAGTCCGCTTGAATAAACTAACGTTAACACCGTCTGCTCTTGCGATTTCAGTTCCGAAAGCGCCTCCATTAGATCCATTCTTCCTTCTAATGAAAGTAAGTCATCCGATTGTGAAGGAATCATATCTCCTATCGTTGCGGCGCTTTCTCCTTCTGAAGAAAGCGGGGTATCAAGCGATACATATTGATAAGATTCCCTCGATGTAAGTACTTCGATTGTTTCCTCTACGGAAAGTTCCAAGTAAGCCGCTATTTCCTCTACCTTTGGGGAGCGCCCTAATGAGACAGTCAAATGATCGATTGCTTTCTGAATGAGCAATCCCTTTTCTTTAATTCGACGCGGAACTTGTATGTACCATGATTTATCGCGCAAATAGTTTTTCAAATGGCCGATGATACTTTTCATCGCATAACCTTCGAATGGAATTTCACGCTCAGGTTCAAATTGTGCCAGAAGACGCAACATCGACATCTGCCCGACTTGGAATAGATCCTCATATAAATCGGGTCTACTCCGTGACATCTTTCCTGCTGCCATTTTAACAATTGATTCATAATGCAGTAATAGAGTCGTAGCACTATCATTACAGCCATCTATTTGATAACTCTTCATTAATTCTTTCACTTGTTGCGGGTGTAAGCTAGAGGATTGCTCCTTCATACCAGTTCCCCACTTCTGCTCATGCGCTTAGTAAGTACAACCTCCGTACCATATTCTGTACTGACCTCCACCTCATCCATTAAAGCTTGCATCATAAATATGCCTAATCCTCCAGCTGTCACTTCACTAAGAGGAGATTGATGTATAATTGACGTTCTCGTTTCAGTACCACGATGTTCATTGCTATTTCCATAATCCCGCACCGTAATAACTAACGCTTCTCCGTTCCACAGAAAAGTGATGTCAACAGAACCTGCATCGGCATCCCCTTCATAGGCATGTAAAATCGCATTGGAACATGCCTCGGTTACAGCAACTTTCATATCCTCGATCTCTTCGAATACGAATCCATATTTGATAGCTACCCCATATAGAGCAGACCGAACGATATCCAGGTAATCGGCTTTCGCCGGTATCGATAAATGGATGGGTCTATTTTTCATCGTACACATTCCTTTCTACTTCTAATCTAGTATAACTTAATTTTGCTTTAGCCTGTTCCATATACGGAGTGTTGACGCGACCCCATCTGCAATCGCACTAACTATTTTATTTTCTTCTGCATGTACTTCATTGACGCTACCATTACTGGCCTTCACACCTGCAATCGCCCCTGTAGCCGCTTCTTTCATAGTAGCAGTTAACGTTTGGGTTACTTCCCCTATATCGCTAACACTTTGGAACAAACCATCCAGCTCCTTCAATTTATCACGAACATCCTGTGTAACAGCCCCAGTTTGTTGAACGATTTCTTTCGCTTCGAGACTCATTTCAATAATCTCAGATCGCAATTTGACCATCGTTATACTTGCCTCTTCCATTGTCTTGCCGGCTAACTTCAACGTGTTGTAAACCGCATAAAGTAACAAAAGAACGGCCAACGTTATAACTACAGCACATACTCCAATAATCGTATCCATAAGCGTCATCTCCCCTTATATGTGTTAACTACCCACTTCCGTAGCCTTTGAAACATTTCATACTTCTAGTAGAATGGTTGGGTTACGATAGCTTCATGGTATAATAGAGTCAACTATTACCTATTTGGATTACTCATCTTTAAGTAGAAGGAGGACATTATGTTTAAAAAAATTAAACCTAGCATTCGGTTTAAAATAGCTATCGGCTATATTCTCATTATTTGCTGCTTAGGCGGGGCTATTGTCACAGTGACAGAACGTATTAATACGTTACAATACGAAATCGAAACGATTACAAGTCGTGATATCGAAATTCATAATCTCATTACGACGATCCGCTATAACGTAATCAATATGGAAACGAGCCAGCGGGGATATATCATTACAGGCGATAAAATCTACCTAGAGCCATATCGTGAGGGCAAGTCGCAATGGGAATCCAATTACAACAGCTTGTTTGCACATCTATCCAGCGACCCGAGCATCAAAAAAGATTTAGAAAACATTAAACTGACGATCGAGCATTGGATTGAGACGTCTGGTGAATATACGATTCAATTAAGAGAACAAAATGATACGAATGGCATTATGACCTTTTTTACAAATGATAGTGGCAAACAAGACATGGATCGTTTGCGCGAGCAGCTGGAATCATTGCGATTCGATCAATTAGATGCAACAAAAGCTTACATTACAGAAATAAATAATCGGAATGAAATGTTAACGTTAAGTCTTTACGGCATGTTGTTTCTAGTTGCTATCATTGCTTTTTTTATCGTTTCTTTTGTTTCAAATGCGATCGTAAAAACGATCCGGCAAGTATCGAATACGATTACAGAGATTTCTGACTCACGCGGTGACTTGACCAAACGAATTCACGTAAATACAAAAGATGAAATTCGAGATTTGGCCGAAGCAACTAATGGCTTGCTAGAAATGCTAGAATCACAATCTTGGGTTCAGACACGAGTTGCTGAAGTGGCTACGATGAATCAAGGAATGAATGATTTAACCGAGTTAGCTCGTTCTTTTTTAAGTAAAGTTGCTCCGATGGTGGGAGCTTCTTATGGCGTTTTCTATGCTAATAGAGGTTCCGGTAAACGACAAAGACTAGAGAAAGTAACCGCATATGCCTCTATGGGAGATGATAGAGGGAAATTTAGCTTTAAGCTCGGCGAAGGTCTTGTTGGACAATGTGCAATGGACAAAAGGACTTTCCTACTTAACAAGCCTAAAGACTATGAAGCACACATTAAATCAGGTTTAACTGAGCTTTCTCCGCAAAATGTGCTGGTCGTTCCGGTAGAGTTTGAAGGAAAAGTAATTGCAGTTATTGAGTTCGCTTCATTAGAGCCGTTTACTTCGCAGCATCTGAAACTGCTAGAGCAGATTGAGGATCATTTCGGCGTTGCGATTGATAATGTTGGAGGGCGAATGGAAGTCGTTAGACTTCTGAGCGAGTCACAGGCGATGACAGAAGAACTGCAAGCACAAACAGAAGAGCTACAGGCGCAATCCGAGGAGTTGCAGATGCAGCAAGAGGAAATGCGGATGACGACGGAGCATTTGGAGGAACAAAATCTGTTTGCTGAACAGAAAACAAAAGAACTTGAGCAAGCAAAAGAAGAGCTGGAGCAATATGCTGAGCGTCTGAAACAAAGTGCAACGTACAAAACGAACTTCCTTGCCAACATGTCTCATGAGCTACGCACACCGCTCAACAGCATACTCATTCTTTCTCAATTGCTTTATGAAAACGAAAATAAATCGTTACTAGATGAAGAAGCAAACTACGCACGCGTCATTCATTCATCAGGAAATGATCTACTCACTCTTATCGATGATATTTTGGACCTATCCAAAATCGAAGCAGGCAAAATTGAGTTAGTGATGGATGAGGTTAACTTAACAGAAGTTCCCGAGTACATGCGACTAAGCTTTGATCCAGTTGCTACTAAGAAGGATATCACTTTCCACATCGAGATGCAGTCTACTCTACCGAAAGTCATGTATACGGACGGTCAAAGATTGCAACAAATATTGAAAAACTTGTTGTCTAATGCATTCAAGTTTACAGAAAGCGGATCTGTTACACTTAAACTCCATTCCGCGGACCCTTCTGTTGCTGAGCGTATGCCGCATGTTGGAACTCAAGAGCTGTTAGCTTTCTCCATCATCGACACAGGCATTGGCATACCTAAAGATAAACATGAACTTATATTCGAAGCATTCCAACAAGTAGATGGCAACACAAATCGGGTATACGGCGGAACTGGCCTTGGTTTGTCCATATGCAACGAATTTGCGCAGTTACTTGGAGGCATTATTTCGGTTGAAAGCGAGCTTCATAAAGGAAGTACGTTTACACTCTATTTGCCGCTTAAACATGATGCTGCTCTAGCAGAGCTAGAGTACGCTGAATTAGAGGCTGCTGTAAGTCATGAAGCTAGCTCAACTTCGTCTATCACTTACGCTAAGACAGAAGTAGGTCGCTCAAAGGCTGAATCCTCTACCTTGGACATTTCTTCTGGCACAGATGAAGCATCCATATTTTCTGGCAAAAGAGTCCTTCTCGTAGAGGATGATGCACGTAACGTATTTGCTATGGTGCAAACACTTGAGAGCAAGGGGCTGCAAGTCGTCGTCGCAGACAACGGAAAAGTGTGTATGGATATCGTGGCGGAAGATACTAACTTCGATCTCATCTTTATGGATATTATGATGCCTATAATGGATGGCTTCGAGACAACTAGAGCACTAAGACAACATCCTTTTATGAAAGATAAGCCTATTATTGCACTTACTGCAAAAGCGATGAAAAGTGATTTAGAAAGTTGCTTGGAAGCTGGTGCATCTGATTATATTAGCAAACCTATACAAACCGAACAGTTATTTTCGCTTATGCGTGTATGGCTGACAAAGCAGGTGGAACATTGAAACATGCGGACAAAACAAATCCTTTTGGCAAATTATCAGAAGAAATGACTGTACTTGATGGTCGTGAGGAACTTACAGAGCGCGAGGAATTAGAGATTGATTTACTACTCGAAGCGATTTACCGAATACGCGGGTATGACTTTAGAAACTACTTACGTTCTTCACTTAGAAGAAGAATTCGAAATCGAATGACGATAGATCAACTGCCTACTGTTATAGCAATGGTCGAAAAAACACTTTATGAGGAAGGTTATTTGGAGAAACTTCTTGAAGATTTTTCGATTAAAGTAACGGAGATGTTTCGTGATCCTAGCTTCTTCCTTGCTTTCAGGAGCGAAGTTGTACCATTGCTCAGAGAGCATCAAAAGCTTCGCATTTGGCATGCAGGCTGTGCAACAGGGGAAGAAGTTTACTCCTTGGCGATATTATTACAAGAAGAGGGACTTCTAGAGCGTACATCGATCTATGCAACGGATATGAGTAAAGAAGCTATTACTCTAGCGAAGGAGGGAAAATTCCCTCTTAAGCGGATGCAAGCTTATACTAAAAACTATATACAAGCAGGCGGCGTTCAAGAATTTTCCGCTTATTATCGGGCCGATCATTCTCATGCGCAAGTACTTCCTTCCTTACAGGAGAAGATTACTTTTGCCCAGCACAATCTTGCAACCGATGGTTCTTTTAACGAATTCCACGTTATTTTATGCCGTAATGTGTTAATTTACTTCAACCCTGAGCTCCAAACTCGTGTTCATGCCGTTTTAGCTGATAGCCTTGCACAAGACGGCTTCTTAGCTCTAGGCAGTAAGGAGTCCTTTCTATCGATGCATAAAGCCCGCTTCGAGGAATATTTGCAAGAGGAGCGGATTTTTCGCAAACGGTAAGATAGATGGCCCAAACTGGGGAGAAGGGAGCTTTAAGCTTCCTTCCTCCCATACAAACGTATATCAGATTGTTTAACAATTGATTTCTTAGTCCACTTCGAATGTAGGTTTAAGCTCCACAATTGTAATACTTATACCATTCCTCGTATTTTCCATTTAGCTTAAACCACAACTCATAACTTATTGGCAAATGTATTTCTTGTTTATGGAATCATAATTAATCTTCTTTTTATCAAATTTACTAGTCACTTTGTTATACTTTCCTTTTATGAATTAACAAAGAGTTCGGTGCTTTCATCTACAACGTCAATAATTTGAAGGTAATTAGTATTAGAGCACTGTCCTTGATCGTTGACATAATTGACTGTATTACAAATAGAACCCATTACAAAGTAATTAATAAGTTAAGCCTGGATGGTAACCCTTGTAGCTATCCATTTTCCCTTTTTCAAATTCATTTTAATTATAACCTTTTCATTAAACCCTATATCACCGTTATTATAATAATTATAAGTTGTGACACTGGCAGTGAAAAAGAAATGCAGAGGAATAAGATTCGATTTATAGGAGTGGTGAGCGGGATTGTATTCATCTTCATAACCACCAATTCTATTAGAAGGATTTATAGTATTATAGACATCTTCGGTCATGTAATTTTGGTACTCCAAATTTGGTTTCATTCCTGCTTCTAGCACTTTTTTAGCCTGTCCACTTATCATATGTCCCACTGAAATATAACAGAGTATGAAAAAAAATATAAAAATGTAAATATAGATTTTCTTTTTCATTATAATGCCTCCTCTAAATAGTTTTTCTGATATAAGCTTGGACTTACGTGGACGAACTTAAACTATGATAGTTTATGTCCCCTCCCTCTAACAAATTAGTAGATTCACTGAACAAAATAAACAATACCTTAATTTGTGAGCAGAATACAGACATTAGTCTATACTCCTCGGATTCAAGTCAAACAAAACAATTAAATACATAAAATTATTATATTTACAAAATATAGGTTTTATGTATAAAATGTATTTTTTCCTGTATCATATCATAAAAGGGAACAAATTAAAAAGGAGGGTACAAAATGAAGAAAATTAGTAAGGTTTTTCTCGCCATCTGTCTTATGATAGGTATCATTCCAGCAATTTCAGTCAGTGCAATCGATCAGACTCTATCAATCGAAACATTAAATGGAATTGTTGAGCAACAATTGAAAGTGAGAGCGGACAAAGTTAATAAAAGAGACAAGTCATTGGGGGAATATGATGAGGCAGTATCTTTAATCGCTCTTATGGAAGGACATGGTGAAAAATTAAAGAACTACGAGTATAGTTTCACAACACATAAGATTGAAAATGTGCAAGGTAATATTGTTATAACAGGTTATCTGGTTCAAACTTTTTTCTGGGAAGGAGAGTCACCAGAGTCAGCAATGGGTGATGATGTGAGTTTTGTTATAAATAAAACAAAGAAAATTAATAAGGTGAATTATCCTCAATCATTGGTCAAAGCATCTGAAATTGTAAATAAAGCAAATTCACTAAAAGCTACTTATAATTTTGATGAGAATACAACGAAGAAAACAGAGGTTACAACTTTGGCTTCTAACTCTTGGACTCCATATACATATAATGGAACTAAAGCTGCTGAATATGCATCGAAATATGCCATAAATAACAATAGCTCACAATACTATACATTTGGAAATGATTGCACCAACTTCGCCTCACAAGCTCTTTTTGCTGGTGGGATTCCTATGCGAAAAGATACAGGGCCACATGAAAGTAGACCTAACTGGTGGATACAATTCTACGATGCTGGTCAGTTTTTATATGCTGTGCCTTGGGTAAATGCTAATGAATTCTATTTAACCATTCGCGGGACTAATACGATTGATGGATATGAGGCAAGTACTCCTCAAGCATTGTATTTGGGAGATATTATTAGTTACGATAAGGGTAATGATTTAAACATGGATCACACAGCAGTTGTTACAAGTTTTGTAAATACACCTACACAACATACTCCGCGTGTTTCTTACCATACGACAAATAGAAAAGATGTGTCATGGGATTATTTTATTCTTAATACTCCTGGAACTGTTACAGCTGAATTTACTAGAATACAATAGAAACTAATTCTATCAATTAAAACAAAATATAACTCGATAGAATTATGAAAATGGTATTTGCTCCGGTACGTCCTTCTAGCTCCAACCGGAGATTTATCCTTGGGTTCCTTCAGGTTCAACTAACGATAGGCACCCCTTTCTTACGCTATGATTACTACTAAATACAATATTCTGAACCAAAACCTTACAGATAGCTCCTATGCTTGGCGCATATAAAGAAGGAGGCCATCAATGTTGGCCTCCTTCTGCTATTAAAAATTTCGTTAACCGAACTTCCGTTTCACCTTCACTTGATCGTACGTTAACTTCATCCATTAATGCTTCCATCAAGTAGATACCAAGTCCGCCTACACGCAATTCTTCCGCAGTCTCTCCTTGAAGCGGCTCTGCTGCTTGAAGTGCTTCCCCGTATTCAAACTGCGGTCCATTATTTCGAATGCCTATAACGAGTGAAGCATTCGTCGGCTCAAAAGAAACTTCGATGTCACCCGCGCCAGCATCTCTATTGCCATAGAGTACCGCATTATTGCATGCTTCCGACACAGCAACTTTCATATCCTCGATATCCTCATAAGAGAATCCAATTTTCGCGGCAATTCCGTAGAGACATATTCTGACCAAGTCAATATGGTCTGCACTTGCCGGTATCGTCAATTTAACCGTGCTCATGCCTCTGCCTCTTCTATCAAATATTTCGATATTCCTGTTAGATCAAACAATCTCTTAATTGGTGCAGGAATTTCTCGTACATAAAAAGGTGCGTTCAGCCGATCTCTCGTTTTAAGAATAGAAACAATAATTCCGATTCCTGTACTATCGATATAAGTTAACTTGCTCAAGTTCAGTATTAGTGTAATATCTTCACGTTGTAAAATTGGCTCCAAGGCGCTATTCAACTGTGGAACAACGGACAAGTCAAGTTCACCTGCTAAATACAGTACGTGCTGACCATTTGTTTCTTCATGAACTATTTGAAAAGGTTCCACTTTCATCGTTCTCTTCACTCCGCTCTCTTGACTAATATATATAATCGTAACAAGTTATATCTACGAAGACAATGCTTCTATTAGACTGATGCAATATGATAATAACTAATAGATTCAAGTTCTCCAGTATCATTGTTTATAAATAGCTTCAGCAATGCTTCTTCCCTTTGAAATACGATGCCATCATCAGCAATATAATCAGGAGTACCTAGCGCCAAGCTAATAGCTTCAACCGTAGCTGCAATTTGAACATCGTCGATAAACAATTTATCAATAGCAGGGTCATATTCAACATATCTAATCTCATCCTCATAAAATGCTACTCTCATAGATGGATAATAAAAGATCGTTATTTCATTAAAAATCTCATCCTGCTTTATTTCATCGGGCTGACCTAGTTTCTCCACCGTTGATTTTCGAGTATCGTATAAGGTCAAGCTATTTACCGTTTCTAGCGTATATTCAAACTTTCGCCCATCCGAAACAGTTTCATTTGTAGCAAGCTCTACTTCTTGTGCCACAATGTTTATACTTTCTGTAACTGGCTCATTTGTATTCGTATTTGCTTCTTGGTTATCTACTACTAGTGGTGTCTCTTCAAAAACAGGTGTTTCCTCAAATACTGTTATTTCAGGTTCTACTATTGTTAGTTCCGACTTAGCTACATGACTCAGTGAAGAACCGGCATGTTGCTGCACCGCATATCCACCCAATATACCGCTTATCATCAAGGTAATTAAAATGATTATTTTCATCTGAATGCCCTCCCTACAATTAGCGAATCAAAGTCACTATATTACTGTATAAACCAATCGGCGACATTTGAAACAACAATTTATATACAGGATCAGAAAAATATTAACCATCTTTCACTATTCTATTTGATCGAAATACGAACCATACAAATATCATCTCGTTGTGCACTGTCGTTCGTACCTTGCAGCAGTTCCTCTACGATCTCTGACGGGCTTTTGGAGGCGAATGTTCTTGTCAGGTCAACAATCTTGCCCCTTCGTGCTGCATCATCACTCTCTACCATTTCTTCTAGCAGACCGTCTGTATACAGAATAATAGAAGTTTCTCCTTCGTAACTGATCGTTCCTTTTGCAACATCAATGTTTTCAAACAGACCAATTGCAGGAGCCGATGGTTCAAGTAATGCTGCACCTGATTCCGTAATGACAAGGCCAGGAGGATGCCCGGCATTTACATATTCAATCTGCTTGCTCTCGGTATCTACAACGACGAAAATCGAAGTAAAATAATAGTTAAGCAGTTCATCGGAACGATAGAGTTGTCCCATATAACGATTGAGCTCTCTCATTACTTTCTCTGGATCTGTTACACGCGTAATCATATCTTTCAGCACTGATGAAATAAACATACATACTAATGATGATGAAATGCCGTGTCCCATCATATCTAGCAGTATAACGCCATAACGATGTTTATCGATTCGGAACCATGCATAATAATCTCCCGCAAGCTCAAATGAGGGCTGATAAACTGCTGCAATATGTATGTTCTCATCCTCAATTGGGGCACTGAGAACGCTTCGTTGTACTTGTTTAGCTAAATCCAGCTCGTATTTAATACGTTTATCCTGCTCCTTGTGCCAATCTTTTTCGTATTTCAATCTCAGGGCAGAGCGGATACGTGCCAACAGCTCAAGCTTATTAATTGGTTTCATCACATAATCACTTGCTCCAGCGTCTAATGCTTCAGCTAACTTATTGGAATCCCCAACTGCCGTGACAAAAATAATCGGAACATCGCGATAACGCTCCTCGGTTTGAATACGTCTGCAAGCTTCGAGTCCATCTATCCCTGGCATCATCATATCCATAAGAATGAGATCAACACCTTCTTCTGCTCTGTAGGGCGTATCCAGATGAAGCAACTCATACAATTGTTTTGCGGAAGAAGCGATAAGAAGATTGGAATAGCCCGCTTTATTTAAAATAGTTTTGATGATCAACTGATTCGTTACGTTATCATCTACGATTATTATACTCATCTGCTTGTCCTCCTATGACCATTTACTAGAATAGAGACAGGTATAGCCTACCCTGTTGGGTAGGCTATTACAAGTTATTTAATAGGAGGCTGGCCATGATGGAACATCATGTAAGGATGGAAATAGATATCCCGATCATAATCATCCTCTAAATATTCTCTGCCGCCCCAAGCGATAACTACAATTCGATCATGGTCCATCTCGCCTTCTAATCGATCTGCTTCTTCCTTCGATATTCCTAAGGAACGCATCTTGGCTCTAAGTTCGTCACCAGTAGAGCGGAATAAATTAGCGATAGCTGTTCCAAGACCCTCTTCTGATATGCCGATCTGCTCTGCGTCTGTCCGCTCCGCTATACGTTTCGTTCTCGTTTTGTCATGCGTAAGCACGAATATACGATCTTCTATATATCCTTCTCTGCGGAATTGCATTACCTGTTTCTGTACTTCATCACTCGTCATCACCGTATGCACCTTAGTTACTGTAGTATTTGTTGTAGTCATAATAAATCCCTCCAGATATAGTTTGATAAAAAATGTTTACTCTTTGTTACATCTTGTTCCGTGAGAAATATGCCGTAATTACTTTGTGCAACCTACACTCTTCTTCTTCCAAAAATTAGAGATGCCAAGAACAATATGATGAATATGACGAATAGTATCTTGGCTATCCCTGCCATCGTGGATGCGATACCCATAAATCCGAATATCCCTGCCACAATAGCGAGTAGGAAGAACATTAACGCCCAACCTAACATTGGAATCACCTTCTTTCGTTTTGTTAAGCCTGTTTCGTTGTGATGTCATTTCCGCTAGCTTGTTAGATATATAACCACGTTTGACGATGTTGAAACAGACGTCCGGCAAAACTACTAACTGGCGAATGAGCTCAAATGAAAGAGGCGCTGTTCCAAAGGTAGATTACTCTACTAATGGAACAGCGCCTGCACTTCTAATTCAAGCCGATATCATTTCAGTAATTACATTTAATGTTTAAGATTATCTTTAATGAGTACACCGTTTAAACTGATATCGTAATCAGATTTCTCTGTCTCCAGTGTACCAAAATCGTGGAACATCCATTTATTATCTTCAATTTTCAATATTGCATCCAGATAAGCAATCATCCCGATACCATTCATTAAGTTAAACGCAAATGTAACACGAATATTGCCAAACTTGTCATAGCTAGTACGGACTGGAAACTGTGCGAATGCTTGAGACGGATTCCCTGCTGCTTCGCTTTCTTCAAAAGCTGACTTCATACGTTGGAAACCTGGACTGTTCCATGCTAATTCTGTAAACATAGCGCGGAGCTGCTCTTTATTCATATGTTCTACTTTAGGGTCACCCATATCTAAACCCAATGCACGCTCAAGTAGCGACAAATAATGATCCGTTACATAATAAAGCGACTCGGCTTCGGCACTTACATCTCTTAGATTCGTTAAAGTAAATGTACGCTCTTCTATATCTAGCCTCCATTCAATCTCCAGTAATTTCTCGTTTAGTGATGATTCTACAATGAGATTTCCCTCACGAAGTGCATGTGTACCTAGTTCTGCGACAGGGATCGTTTCCAATCTTGTCATACCATCAGTAGAAGCATATTGAAAGTTAAGCGGGAATGCTTCTCCTTCCCAAGTAATCGCATATGCGTAAAGCTTGTTATAGTTCCTGTCATACACTTCACTAAATGGGAAATCAACCGGCTGAAAGAGCAGAAGATCGAACCCTTTATACGGAATGACACGCATACTCTCTAGAGGAGATTCCAGCTTCAACTCGAGCTTTTCCAACGTCTGTAAAGTACGCTTTACCCCTTTTGCATTCGTAAACTCAACCTCATAGTCACCGTAGTACTGATACGCCGTGTCCATTTTCGATGACTTCTCCTCTTTAGCTGATCGCAGGAACAGCTTTCCGTATCTGCTTTTCCCTACCAATCGTGATGAGCTTGTTTCATTTGTCTTTACGCTATCATCTGTATCCTTCCACCACTCCCTGCTGGATGATATCCATCCGAAAGCACCAGTAGGCAACACAGGAAGACCTTCTGCATTCCTAACCATATCGGTCGTCGTTGTTTTGTAAACAAAGTTGTTGCCTCTGCTTTCTTTACGAATGAGCCAGTCCCCGCTAATCATTTGTAACCTTATTTCTTGTTCATCGGATACTAACTGTAACTGCTTTAGTTCATCATTCCAGCGGAACACTAATTCTGAATTGCCGCCCCATACAGTTGTATATAGTTGTCCATCTGTAATGAATGATCGTCCCTTCACATCTGGAGACCACACCTTCTTGCTATTGCGGTCAATAACGACAAAAGACTTGGAATCATATGCAAAACCATTATGAATAGGAACAAGCACAGGCTTCACGAGAAGTGTTGCATCCTTTATAGACTTATAAGTCGTCAGCTTTCCAGATCTGAGATTGTATTCTTTATAAACAATCGTTCCCTTTATCCAACCTCCAACTTCATTATGAATTGATCGATAAGTTTCGATTAAAAGACTATTTTCATCAAGCCAGCCAAATACACTCATTCGCTCTCCTGTTCGAGAGGATGACTTCAATGTTCGAATTAACTCACCGTCACGGTTATAGAACGAAATATATTCAGCAAACACAACACTACTATTATCAAAATATGTACTCTGCGCTCTACTAGCATCAGCATACTCTTGAAAAAATGAAGTTCCTTCCTCATTCCACACAATTCCGGGATCTGTAAGCGTCATAGAATCATCTATATGGATCGTATTTAACGTCTTCCTACTTAATGTGTCCACGAGTGTAAATTGATTTTTAGTTATAATCTGATTTTCCTCTACAGATTGGTATACGAATCGCTCTAAGTCAGGAGAAGGAAATAATAGCTCTCTCGGTGGCTTACTTCCTTTATCTCCATAAGCAGGATAGAGACTGCTTCCACTATGAGTAACTGCAAGCGTATCTAATTGGAATAACCATGTTTTTCCTAGAAAACTAGTAAGCAATATTTTGTTAACTTGAGAATTGTCTCGTTGCGCATAATGAGCGCTCACAAGAAAGTCTTCTTGGTACTCTTCACTATCCATAGCAACTTTCCAGAAAGACTGAACCACACCATTAACTTCACCATTCTCTACATTCATGACAACTAAATCGTAAATAAGCAAACCATTTTCGATTCGATTCTGAGTAAAGACAACTTGCTTATCATTAATCAACTTCAACTTGTGATTAACTAGTTGATTGATTTCATCTACTATGTATGCCGGGTACACCTTAATTTCCATACGATCAGGACGAACAACAACTACATCGTATCTACGCTTAATTGCTTCCGTACCATCAAGTGCTTGTAAGTCACGCTCAACTAAATGAATGATAGTGCCGTATGAACTCTCCTCAGCTACACTTCTTGCAGACAAAGATCCATCATCGATTGCAAGCTTAAACCCTCCGTCAACGACAGAAGTCTTCACTTCTAATTTAGGATAGCCTTTTAATTCCTCGATACTGCCCACTACAGGTTTAGCGACTGCAACTTCTGGTGCGGGAGTTACTTCAACTTCTGTAACAGATTCCATAGATGCGATTGGTGTATCTACTTGTCCATTAAAATTTTCTTTTTCGATCGTTTGTATAACGAGCACAATAATAATGAAAATAGATACCATCATTAAATAGATCAGCGATTTATTCATTGCTCAGCCACCTACCCGAAAAGGATCAATTCATTCATCTTAGACGAAAGTTGATTGAAAATGTTTCCAATAACTACTTTGCAGAGGCAAAATATGTTACATTTCATTTCATTCCTATTATATAATAGGGACGTCCCATCGGACTAAACGCTTAATGCGCGTTGACTATAGGAATGATAGGAGAATCGGAATGGACATCATTGAAATTCAAATGGCCCTTATTGATGAAGATAAAGACCAGCCTAGATATCAGTTCGACGAAGAAGCGCTTACGGAACTAATGCAAAGTATTGATGAGCTTGGCTTGCTCTCACCTATAAAAGTAAGGACTGGAAGCGACGGTCGTTACAAGATCATTTACGGTAATCGTCGTTATAAAGCTTCTCAGATGCTCGGCCGTACAACTATTCCTTGCATCGTTTCAAACGTAACAGATGAAATGGAAATCTATTTGGAACAAATCGCAGAAAATTTAACGAGAGAGGGCTTCTCTCCCATTGAAGAAGCCGAAGCTTTTGATAAGCTGATGAACGATACTCGTTTTAGAAGCTCTATTAAGTTTCTATCTGCAAAACTTGGCAAACCTGAGAGCTACATTAAAAATAAATGTGAACTTCTCAAATTTAGCAATGCGGTGAAGAAGCTCATCGTAAGTGGAACAGAGATTAGGAAAAATAAGCTTACCGAAGATCAGCTTATTCCACTCAAGGACCTTCCTATTGAACATCGCGATCCGATAGCACTCATTGCAGCAAGAGACGAGCTACCAGTTACAGATGTGAAAAAGATCGCTAAGTTATTTAAAGATAAGACGATATCGGAGAGCACTAAGGAAAAGCTATTACTTAAAACTGGTAGTGGCCTTATTGAAACATGGTCCGTTTATGAACAAAATCGCAAGGAGCGTGCGAAACCACCAGCCGAGCCTAAATCAGGGGCTAAGCCAGCTCAACATAATGAAAGTACGAATCAAGCGAGTTTCTCGCAAGCTGCTGCACAAGAGAAAGGAAGTCATTCTACTGTAGGTAAAAACGCAGAGAGCATAACCGACTTACTTCAATTAATGAAGAGCGGATTGCCTAAACAAGCTGAGATTACAAATACGATTACACAAATGATTGTAACTGGAGCCCATGGAGGACAAGCACTGTTCCCTCATGAAATCGAAGAAGTTATTAACCAACTGGAAAAGCTCACTATAGCGTGGAAGAACCTTCACGATCATTCCCTCCATAATGGAATATAATTCTATACAAAAATAGGTGTACTAGGGATGGAAAACCCATCATTTGTAATGAAATTGAAATATAACTTTCATCAGCCTTTAATGGAAGGGGGATATAATAGAACTCGACCCCCTTTTTATAAAATAAACTTTTGACCCGCTGCCCGTTGCAGCGGGTCCCTTTTTTGTCCACAAAAAATGCCAGCCTATTGTTAGCACTGGCATTTATGTGAGCAACGACATTTTCGATGGCTACACTTACGTTTGGTGCATTGCCGCTGACAATGTCGTCGACACTTTCGCTCGCATCGCCGCCGACGTTCTCGTCTACGTGCTGCACGTTTAGCACTAGCGGAAGCAGTTGCATCACCAGCTTCTGCTTCCTCCACAGCTCTATTAGCTGCTGCGGCTTCTCCTCTTACAATCGAATTACTATTCGTTCTAAACTCCCATATGTTACCTATTATTATCGTGCCTTCATTTCTTTCAATCCGTATCCCACCACAGCAGTAGGGCATACTACCATCCGCTTCCTATAATGAAATAGTAAGTCTAATAGTAGTATCTTATGTTGCAAGTTCGACGGACGAATTGGCTTTTCCAACACATATAATAGCCTTTTTTTAAAGGTGCTACTATTACGATGATCCTAAACATTTTAGGATGTTAATTCGTCTCCACCTACTCGGGACGAGATAAATCTACGACAACAATTTCTGGACGATTAAATAGCCGCTGGGAGAATACACTATTTCCTAATCCACGGCTTATGATCATGGATGAGTCTCCCTGTTTATGAATGCCTTCAGAATACTCTGGCCACCAACCTTGCTCTGGTGAAAACATACCACCCACAAACGGAATTCTAATTTGCCCGCCATGCGCATGACCAGTTAAACTAAGGTCCATTCTATAATCGGCATACACATCAAACAACTCCGGGCGATGCGACAATAATATGGTATATGCTTCAGGATGGCTCATTCCTTCAATTGCCTCGTCCAAATGAGCTTCTATTTTGTCGACATCGCCATCCTCTTTTTTATTAAAGATTGGATCATCAACACCGACTAAACGAATGACACCTTCTCCTACAGCAATTTCCTCATGGGTATTTCGAAGAACAATGACACCCGCATCGATCAGTTTTTTCTCGAGCTCGGGGTAATTTGGAATGTAAGACTCATGATTTCCGACAATAAAGTAAACGGGCGCAATTTCAGCTACACCAACCATCATCATTAAGCTCGCAGCTTCATCGTAATGGTTGCCATCAACTAAATCGCCAGTCACTACGATAATGTCTGGGTTTAACTTCTCTACTTTCTTAAGTAGCGGTCGCTGATTTTTTCCGAACAGTTTACTTTGAAGATCAGAGAGTTGTACGATTCTGTAGTTTTCTGCTCCGACTGGTAGTTTGCTTGTGTTCAGTTTAAAATTCGTTACCCCAATCGCATTATTTTCATAATGGAGAAAAACAATGATCGCAATAATCGTCGCCGGAATGTATATGAAAAACCAACGTTTCATCTTACTCATCATGACTTACCTCTTTCATATTTCAATTTGTTACTGTGAATTCAATCGCTGGAATGCTAAGTTCCATGATTGCCAATGATTCCTTGAGCTCGCTTCCACTCGTAAATTGTTAATAATAGGAGCAAGCTTCTCTAATTCTGGATGATCCTTATAAAACTTTATAAGCTCTGGGCCTGCATCAGCGGAAAGCGACCATAAATAGTCGATATCAATAACAGCCGTCCGTTCGTAACGATCAATATTGTTTGTTGCAATTCGAGAATCAAGATTAGCATAGTTCATTATAACGTACGAAACAATAGCCAATACGATATACACTTTCGCTAAAGAGAACCTTCCGTACCAAATACGAATTAATGATACTACCATTAACACACCTAAAAATATCATAAATCCATGTACAAGTAAGCGAAGTGATGTGTAGCCATACGCTTCCTCATAAAGCGATAAACGGCTGTAAGCCGATATCAACATAACGATCGTACATCCCATTAGAAGACTGAGTAGCAATTTACGAATACGCCCCAGCCAAACACTACTAGTTGAAATGAAATGTAAACCACCAAGCAATATGCCTATATTAATAAGCGCGATAAGAACTAACTCAGCAAAACCTCTTCGAGCATATTCCGCATAAGCCGTTCCAGCAGGAATCAATCCTTCCGCAGCACCAAACAAATAGCTGAATTGAATGACGGCGAATACAACATATACAAGGTTCACACAAATTAATACCGTTATCGCTGTTATCGGGTCTAATTTCGATGGTTCAGTATTTTTTACATCATTTGATTGCCCCGGCAATTGGACCTGGACATTGCCCATATCAACCGGCTTCGTTTTTCGGAAGAGCAGCCCCCAAATGTAGCAAAAGGTATACAGTGCAATACAAGCACCTACAATGATTCGCATAATTGCTGTTCCAATTGCATCTCCATCCAAACCATTCGGAATCGAATTAATCCAAGATTGGAATATGCCGTCAGCAGAAGCAAGTAGAGCAATAACGACAATTAAAAGTGGTGTAGCAAGGATAAGTCCAAATCCGATCTTTTTGACGTTCGACTTAGGCTTAACTACGTCTTCTCCTGATCGCATCCATTCTGCTGTCATACCAATCGGTACACCCAGATGATTAAGCGGTGTAATTAACCATTGTTTCAATAACTCGGAGTAAAACATGACACGATGCCATGACTGAGATCCACTTCTAGTAAGCAGCATCGTTTGTGCGACGATCAATATCGGTAAGGCAATCCAATTAAGCGCTCGAAAAACTTCATTTGCATATATGGCATATGTCAACGTAAGAAGTGCAATCGGTATGAGCAATAACCAGCCCATTCTCGATTGGCCTTTCCACTTGTCAAAACCGCCGATTCTTCCCTTAATGGAATAAAAAAATAACGCGTAAAACCCTAACGCGAACAGCGGCATCGACACGCCAGCTGGTCTATCGACAAATAAATATTGGCCGATAAAACCAAGAAACAAAGCTATAACCCACATTGTTCCGTATCTCTTTTGCCAAGGCGCAGGATCTCTCATTGCTTAACACTCCTTTGATTTTTTCTCCTTTTATTGTAACCTATAAAATAAGAACAAAAAGTGTAAGTTGATCTTCTGGAATTTCATATTTTATGAATACGAAAGGACTCGTTATGAAAATAAGACGACATTATTTCATGTTACGACGATCTTACCCACATATAACAGATGGTGTATCGCTAGATGTGACCACATCCGAACTAGCAGAGACGCTGGACTGTACCCATCGCAATATGGTGTTGCTTTTAAAACGAATGGTGCAAGAGGGTTGGATCGAATGGTCCCCGAAACGTGGTCGAGGAAACCGTTCTACACTCACTTTTCTCGCGCCAGTAGAGAAGTTAATACTAGATGAAGCTAAAGAGCTTGTACTCCGAGGCGATCTTCAACCTGCCTTAACAATGATTCAGCAACATCCATCAGGACATGGCTTGCAAGAACAGTTTCAAGAATGGCTCACAAGCCAATTCGGATTCCATACGGAAGTAGAGGGCAACCGTAGAATGGACATGCTTCGGTTCCCGCTTCCGGGCACGATCAATAGTTTAGACCCTGCTCGAATCCACTATTTTGGCGAATCACATTTAGTGAATCAGATGTTTGACAGTTTAGTGCGAATGGATGAAAGAGGCGAGACTACTCTCCCCCATCTTGCCCATGCATGGGAAGTAAACGACGACCGAACAGAATGGACATTTTATTTAAGAAAAGGTGTTCTATTCCATCATGGTAGACAAATGGTCGCTTCTGACGTGATGTATTCGCTCGAACGTTTGCGTAGACTTGCACCTAACGGACTATATAGCTGGGTATACAATGACATCGTTTCGATGGTAACGCCCGATGATACGACTATCCGTATTAAGCTGAAGGAGAGGAACGAGATTTTCCTGTCTTTCCTATCCACCAACCGCGCATCAATCGTGCCACAAGACGTCGCTGTAAGTGAAGGAGAGCGATTCGGGGAAGCAGGAGGATCTCCTGTCGGAACGGGTCCTTTCCGACTTATTTCCAGTGAACAAGGGATTTGGACATTAGAAGCTTTCCCATCCTATTTTCAAGGTAGAGCCTTTCTTGACCGTGTAGAAATATGGACGATGCCTATCACTGTTGATCGAGCTGATGAACCTATATCTGAGCTACAAAAGTTCCAAGTCATGCACAATGTCCGTATTTCCGATATGGCGGGTGGAGCGTGGCAACAAGTACGACAATCCGGGACTACATGTAAATTTTTGACGGTCAATGAGCTCAAAGAAGGTCCTCTCACTAATCCAGACATCCGCGCTGCTCTAGACAAAGCCATAAGTAGGACTAAGTTGCTGCGGCTACTCTCAGGTGACGTAATCGAAGCAGCATCTAGCTTCTGGTTGCACGGCAAAAGTGGTGATAAACATGTAGAGTCGTTAGGGGCAGACCATTCGGAGGAACGCAGCGAGGTAATTAATAGTGAAGACTGCAACGTTGAAGGGTTAACTCTTACTCTTACTACGATTCCTCAATATGCAAGTGACGCATCTATGATTAAACAATTGCTTGCAGAACAAGGAATTAACCTGGACATCAATTTGCTTGCGGCTGAACAGTTTAAAGGAAGTGCTCGTATGTCGTCCGACCTCCTTTTATTTGCTGTCATGCTTGATGAACATCGAGAATTACGTCTCATTGATTTGTATAAGAGCATGCAGCAGCATTTACCCAAACACCTTGGTGACGAATTAGAGAGCACACTTGGACGTATCCTTTCGGAAAAGGACGCTAGAAACCGAGTTAAGCTGTTTATTGGGATCGAGCAACAGCTTGTGCAGCGGATTAGTCTACTATTCCTTTATCGGAAACATCTAAAGACAGCATTTCACCCCTCCGTGCAGGGGATTTCACTTGAGTCTCTTGGGTGGGTGCGTTTCCGTGATTTATGGTTCAGATGAGTGCAACACTTGCTCGCAAAGAGACGTTTAACTAACTATATGGTAAAATGAGGCAATTACTGTTGTGAGGGGGACTTTTCATATGGGATCATTTGGGCCTAGTGATTCATTCGACACAAGCTTTAATCTAATGGCAACTCTATTTCCAATCCTATTCGTAATTGTGTTTGTATTCATCGTTGGAGCTATTGGATACAGTGTGATGAATCATTTCCGTAATTCCAGAGCACCACAGCAAAGCTCTTATGCTAGAATCGTTGCGAAACGGATGGACGTTCAGCATAGCAGTACGATGCATAGCAATAACGACAATAATTTTGGGCATACGACCAGCTCATCTCGAACATATTATTACATTACGTTAGAGTTCGATAACGGATCACGGCAAGAGTTTTTAGATGTTAAAGGCCTCTCCGGTCTCGTTGTTGAAGGCGACGCAGGTTATGCGGCAACTAAAGGTGAATGGATCGTTGCATTTGAACGGAGTGCGGGGTAGGCCAATTGAGGCAGCAAGAATGAGAAAGTGTCAGCCATATAACGGTGAGTACTTTGATTCCATTCGAATGGGTATTCTTCGTGAAGAATGGTACGCTGAGCGATAAGTGATGCAAGTAAAAAAGGAGATCAACCTCTCACTTTCGAGTAGTTAATCTCCCCCCTTTTTACTGCGTTCCGCCATTTCTAACACCTACCAAAGCATTCAGCTGCTCTAACAAATTCCCGCCACCAGTGAGAGAAATATGGCCCACCTTATCACAAATCTTCTCTAGAAACTCTAGCTCTTTGAGACGATACAACGTTCCGTTCTCCTCCATTAACTTTGCAGTGTTGAGCAAGCTACGAGTTGAGGCCGTTTCTTCCCGACGAGTGATGAGATTAGCTTGTGCTTTCTTTTCCGCAAGTAAAACCGTATTTAGAATGTCTTTAACTTCTCCAGGCAAAATAATATCCTTTACGCCAGCAGACAGAAATTCCAAGCCAAAGTTCTCACTTCGTTCATTTAGTCTCGAGAGTACATAAGCTCCAATTTCCTGTTTCACCCTTAGCAGATCATCGAGCTTCATCGTACCGACGTACTCTCGTAATATAAGCTGAAGCATGATGTAAATCTGATCCTCAAACCCTCTAATCTCTAAAAATTTCATAGGGTCCTTCATCCGATATTGGCAGACGAAGTTAAGGCGAAGAGTCACTTTGTCTTCCGTCATTATTTCTTGACCTGTCATATCCAACTGTTGCTGGCGTAGATCAACCGTCTTTACTACAACACTTACAGGACCTTTCCAAAAATAATATTTACCCGGTCCAAGCTCCCTTTGAAACGTATTGTTAAAAAACAACATACCCCGCTCATGATTAGCGATTTCCGTTACAGTACAATAACTTCCCAGCTTCGAAGGAATGGATGCCGTCAACTCCTTCGGCAGCTCGGGATTACGCACATCTACACGAACAAAGCTATGTTTCTTGAGCGTATTCCAGTAAGCATAGCTTCCTGGCAACAACAACGAAACGAATCTTCCTCCCTCATAGTGAAGTACATATTCATGATCTTGCACATCAACGAGCGTTAGCTCTTGAAGTAGTTCATTGTCATGAAGGAACAGATTTGTATCTTTGCCGTGTACCGTAAAAGGTTTTGCTATATCTTGTATAAGTACAGAATGCCCAGACCATGCGGCAAACCGATAAGTTCCCGGTTGTAATACCTTTTTATAGCTACCTTTATGAAAAAGCAAACCTCGTTCATCCGATTTTACAGTTACTGTTGTCATTATTTTTTTCATGCTTGCACCTCATTTTCATTTGGTTGATCTTACGGTAGGAATCGTCCACCCATCTAGTACGGAATCGGATTAAGAAGGGCGGTTATAGCTAGCAGACTATTCGGCATCAAACTAGCTTTAGATACTCTTTCTATCATTAGCGAGTTTGTGCTTCTTATAGTTTTGCTCAGCATAGTTCCTCTCTTCGGTATCCTCCGATTACAAAGTCCGACAGGTGTGGCCAAGTTACTTTCCGCCATCTTGCTTAAACGGTGTATCTTTATACCTGACAGTTCCTCCGAAGATCCAGTTCTGATTTGTTGCTCGATTAAGTGTAACTACATTGGTAGATTAATATTGTGCAGTCGCCCAGAATACCGATGCCTACTTCGCTCGGCACTGCGGAACCATTGAAATTCGCGCCTTAGAGCGCTGCTACTAACGATTAACCTGTTCTCATCATGCCAGAACATACCAAATGCGAACATGGCGAAAGTATTACAACACAAAAAAAGAATCAGTTATGAACTGATCCTTAGGATGATATTCCATAATATTTTTTTATTTCGAGCCACGTTACATACCAAAATGTAATTACTCCGCAATACGTTTCTCCATACAGTAGCTCTCTTCACAATCTATGTATTCACCGAATCGATCAATTTCATAAAAGCCTAGTTTCTTATAAAATAGAACCGACTCCTCTTGCAGCTCACCTGTCTCAAGGCGCATCACTGTGCAACCAAGTTCAGCTGCTTGCTGTTCCAAATACGCCAGCACCTTTTTGGCAACACCTTGCCGTCTAATCTCAGGTTTTACAAAAAAACGCTTCAATTCTACCGTCTCTGTGTCAAGACGCCGAATACCGCCGCAACCGACAGGTACCTCACCTAAATAGGCGACAACAAAAGTCATCTCCTTTGTCTTTGGATCATTAAAGTCTACTCCGAATATAGCTTCCAGAGGGTATAATCCTTGCAGATACTGATCTAACTCTACAACTAACTTTGCTAGATCTCGATTATCAGTCGCTACTTTTTCTATAATTACTCTTTCATTGTTAACATTGCGCTCTTGTCTCTCTAGTTTCTCCACCTTAGGCCCTTCCTTCTGCAAAAAATTCGTTTGTCTATACTCAATCCTTCTATAGAAGAGGACGTCGCATCTGCTCACTATACCAATCCCAGCCCAAGCCAACTTGATCTGGCTTGTGCGAATCCGAACCGTACACACATGGAATTTCTAGCTTTCTGCATTCTGTAATAAACCACTCTGGTACATACGGTTTCCCGCAAGTCGGAACGCGAAGTCCAGCTATATTAACATCAATACCGACATTAGACTTAACTAACAGAGGCAATACTCCTTCAAGTCTCCGCTTAATCAATGTTTCATCAATAGGCGGCAACTCCGATTGAAATTTCTCAATCAAATTAATATGACCAATTCGTTTCCGCATTGGCAATTGCGCTGTCCATTCGATCGCTGCTTCAACACGGTCGTAATATTCATTAACGACATTTTCCATCGTGCCATAATACGGTAGTATATTTAATTTAAAATCATCAGCCGTGTAGTCCATGCAACGGTTTCCGCCAACTCCCGGTAAATAATGTACCGAATACACGACATCCTCCAAATCTTTATGCCACTTATCTACAATTCGTTCTGTAAAGTCGAGTTGTCCAGGCAAATAATCGAGCTCGAGGCCAACTGTGACTTCAATCTTCCCCTCATAACGACGCTTCATCTCTTTTGCATATGCCATATAGTCGGGAAGTTCCTCAGCAGGCATAGCAAGCTCGTCCCAAAGCTTCTTATCATCAATCCATTGAAGGGGCACAGGCGGATGTTCACTCATCGTATACCTTTCAAAACCTAGCTCAATTGCACGATCTAAATACAGTTCTTGTATAGCATCATTTCCATGATAGCAAAAGCGCGTGTGTGTGTGACCATCCCATTTGATCATTCCATAAGCTCCTCCGTTTCGACTATACCTAAACAACGATGTGTTTCTTATTTCAATAGATTAACACTTGAAAGCCACGGGGTAAATTCAATTGTTGCGTATATGACTTTTAGCGACAATCACCATCTATTTTTATGTGATAATTTCACATTTACTCGAAAAAAAGGAATTTAGGGGAGAGATGTCGAATAATAAGTGGTTGAAAATGTAACTGAGGTTTTAGGAGGCGTGTTATGAAGTGGATGTCTAAACGATTCACATTCGTCGTTATCCCGGATGCGAATCAAACAGTCCAGCGTTATCGCGTAACTGGACTCATCTTAACTCTTATTCCGATTACGATCATATTACTTACGATCTGTTCCATCCTTTTTATTTATTTATTTTCGGGAAAAGTTGCCCATCTCAAAGATCTCAGCAATCAACTTGCATCTTCTGAGGAAAATTATGAGCTACTGCTTACTGAACGAGATGAGATAATTGGCACATTAGAAGCAGATTTATTCGCCGTCTCTGTACAAGCGGAACAAGTACGGAGTAAATTGACTGATATTTCTGAACTTGAGTTGCAATTAAAAGAAATAGCAGGTATAGAAGATTCAACAGTTCGCATTTCATCTAGCAGTCCAACTGACAAAGGTGGGACAGGCGGTGAAGAAATCCCTTTACTAAGCTCCACTACTAATGCCAAGGCAGACCATACGCTGCAAAACCTCACTACTATGTCGCTTGCTATGGATGATATGAAGCCTAGTTTGGAAGCAACGATCAAAGGAATTAAGAAGTATCAATACATATTGGAAATAACACCAACGATATGGCCCGCAGACTCAAGAAAGATTACATCTACATTCGGGGTGCGCAGGGACCCTTTCTCTGGACGTTCGTCGCTGCATTCAGGACTTGATCTAGGCGGCGATCGGGGAGACCCTATTTATGCTTCAGCAAATGGGGTCATTACATTGTCGGAGAATACTTATCCTCAAGGTAACAACATCATCATCGATCATGGCCGTGGCATTGAAACTCGCTATCTCCATCTCAATAAACGACTTGTAGAAGTCGGTGATAAAGTAACAAAGGGACAGCTCATTGGCGAACTTGGCAACACAGGCCGCAGTACAGGTCCTCATTTGCATTATGAGGTGATCGTTAATGGTACACAGGTTGATCCGAGACCATATATCAAAGAAGACAGAGAGGACAAGTGACCATGTT
This sequence comes from Paenibacillus sp. GSMTC-2017, assembly GCF_016019935.1. GTDB lineage: Bacteria > Bacillota > Bacilli > Paenibacillales > Paenibacillaceae > Pristimantibacillus. The sequence goes on along the minus strand of NZ_JAECMT010000005.1, from coordinate 65,694 downwards.
CAAAAATAAAAACGGCAGCAAAATCAATCCTGACTCTACCGACACATTGATTGGAGAGGGAACAGTATTTGAGGGGAAAATTAAATCCGAAGCGAGCATTCGCATTGAGGGAAAAGTCATCGGTGACATTATTTCGAGTGGTGATATCGTTATTGGTGAAAAGGGATGCGCAAACTCAAATATTACGGCGAGAGACCTTGTGTTAGCTGGAAACTTAAATGGAGACGCCCGGGTAACAGGTAAATTAACGATTTGTTCTTCTGGCATATTAAACGGCAACTTAACCGCACAATCTCTCATTATTGAACCAGGCGGCATCTTTAATGGCAGCAGTAAGATGACAGCAAGTAATACAACTCCTTCTTCACAAGCGCAAAAGGAACTTAAGGCCACTTCTTAATTCATTTTTTTATACGAAAAACGAAAGGAACCAAACACAAGCAGCGAATGTCGCTAGTTGCGTTTGGTTCTTTGTTAACTTTGGTAGAAAAAGCTACTTCCGATTACTCTCCATCCACTTCACACCAAAATCCACTAAATCTCTTTGGCGCATAAGACGAACTGTTGCGTCTCCAATTTTCCCGATCTGTACTGCCTTAGTCTCCAATTCAAAAGCTTGGCCTATTGTGTCAAAGTCATCTGAATCAAACTCTATATCATCAAAAACAGCCCATTCTCTAGTACCATCTACAAAACACGGCGCACCTTGTTTCATTTGTACCTTCGATGCATAATTGGCTCTATACTCCGAAAGGTGAAGCGAAGTGTTATTTTCGTAACTAACGCCGAGCAGCAGCACGTAACCATCTTTATCATATAGGCGTGCAATCGGAGATTGCTCGCCTAGTCCATAATGAAGCGAGTGCTCTTGCGTAATACATTCAGCATTTATACCTCTAGCTACAAAAGATACTTGCGGATGATCGCTGCGAAGAGTACCAGCTTGCTTACGGAAGCATTCCGCTACCGCTCCCATTGAGGTTGACGGTGTTAAATCTTTATCGAATGGAGGCATCTCAGATTTAATGATATTCCACCACTCTTCCGGCACAGGTGGACGGGACCAAGTAGTTGGATCTGTTAAATTTGGTGTATGCGTCGGCATCACTAACGTTCCTTCAGAGCCTATCGCTTCCTCAAGTGCTAATACAACGGCAGAATCACCGCCGACAATCCACCGATTCATTGACTTAAGTGAAGTATGAACGAGTAATGTCATTCCTTTCTCTACACCGATATCCTGTAATATCTGTTTAATCGTTGTTATTGTTAAAGGTAATTGTGATAGGTTCATAGTCATTGTTAATCATACCCTTCGTAACTATTAAATAATGACTATACGCTATCACAATCGCTTGTTCTTCAGTAGGTAATATTCGATTATAATAAAATTCGATCTAGTTTCGACTAACCTTCTTCACCACAAGTAATCATCCATAAAACACCGTATTTATCCGCTATTTCCCCATACATGCCACCCCAAAACACCGGTTCAAGCGGCTGTTTCACTTGCCCACCTATAGCAAGATTATCAAATGCTTTGCGGCCTTCCGATCCAGATACATATTCAAGATTTAAACTAAAACCATCCCCACGTGTTATAGGTTCAAATGCATCTGCCATAAAGAAGGTTACTTCACCTGCATCGAAGCACATATGCATAACTTTGTCTTTGACGGCATCGTTTGCCTCAGGAGAATCACCATACGTCATGACGGAATTGATCTTTCCTCCGAGTGCTCCAATGTAGAAATCCGCTTGTTCTCTCGCATTTTCTGAAAATATAAAAGGTTTAAGTGTTGCCATGTACCATCTTCCTTCCATCCAATGATTTGGTATGCTTGTCTCTATTCTAGCAGTTTTAATGATGTATCGTTTCTTATCGATTGCTCTTTATGACTTTGCATCACTAATTAACGAAAAAAAACATGCTCAGCATGTCTTATAAGCTCTGCTGAACATGGTTAATTTAATCAAACATTTTTATGTATCGGACGATTTAAATCTGATCCGCGTTTTTTATAGCATGCTCCCAGCTAGGAAAATAAAAAAGCGCATTCCGCATTAGCTCTGGATCGTTCTGCTTCACTTGCTTTTTGCTAATCGAGCTTCCACTCGATTGCAGTTGTTTAATGCGGCGAACAACCTCTTCTGCGCCAAGTGTAAAGTCCATCGATTGTGCTCCTTTCCCTAAGCTATTCTCACACTATTATTGTTTCTTTAAACGCTTGATATATACGTAATTTCATTATTGCCTTAATTAAATAATTATTAATATAATTAATTCTATAGATATATAGGGGGCATCATCGATGCTAATATTAGCGTGTTTATTATTTATCGTAACAATCGTATTTGTAATTTGGCAGCCCAGAGGTTTGAATATCGGTTATTCTGCAACTGGCGGTGCTGTATTAGCACTGCTTTTAGGAGTAGTCACCTTACAAGATGTGTGGGATGTTACTGCCATCGTCTGGAATGCTACGCTAGCACTAGTAGCCATTATGATCATTTCATTAGTTCTCGACGAGATCGGATTTTTCGAATGGTCAGCACTACATATGGCACGATTTGCAAAAGGTGACGGCAAACGCATGTTCATCTATGTCGTTCTATTAGGGGCAGCGGTGTCCGCCTTTTTCGCAAATGATGGTGCTGCATTAATTTTGACACCAATCGTATTAGCAATGGTCAGAGCTTTAAAGTTCGATGAAAGGATGATATTGCCCTTTTTGATGGCAAGCGGCTTCATATCTGACACTGCTTCACTACCTTTTATTATAAGCAATCTAGTAAACATCGTTTCCGCGGATTTCTTTCATATCGGTTTTGCCGAATATGCTAGTCGTATGTTCGTACCTAATTTATTCGCAATTGGCTCAAGCTTACTTGTTCTCTACATTGTTTTTCGCAAAAGCATACCACAAAACTATGACATAACGCAGCTTAAAAAACCGCGTGAAGCCATTAAGGATGAGCGGTTGTTCAAGCTGTCTTGGTATGTATTAGCTGCCCTACTAATCGCTTATCTATTTAGCGAAACAATTGCAATTCCATTATCGTTTATTATTGGCGTTGCAGCGATCACAATGCTTATCGCGTCTCGTAGAAGTCCAGCCATTAAACCTCGTGAAATTATCGTAAACGCACCTTGGTCTATCGTTATTTTCTCTATCGGCATGTATGTTGTCGTATATGGTTTACGCAATGTTGGATTAACCGATCAACTCGGGCTCGTATTGCAGTGGGCAGTCGATCAAGGACTGTTTGTTGCTACGATGTGTACGGGCTTTATCGCTGCTATTTTGTCATCCTTTATGAACAACTTGCCAACCGTTTTGATCGGCGCACTTGCTATCGACGGTGTCTCTGCTCAAGGTGCGCTCAAAGAAGCGCTCATATACGCTAACGTAATAGGCTCAGATCTTGGGCCGAAGATAACACCTATCGGATCTTTAGCTACTTTGCTATGGTTACATATTTTAGCTAAAAAAGGTGTCCGTATTACATGGGGTTACTACTTTAAGGTTGGTATCGTTTTAACGTTGCCTGTTCTGTTTATTACGTTGCTCGGGCTTTATATTTGGTTATTGCTTATTCATTAACTCAACTTATCATTGATGAGACAGCGCCCCCAATTTCTCTAAACTGGGGGTGTGAATTAGCGCTTACTCATGGTACTAATCTATTAAAAACTATACTAACCAGCTAATTAATTGTCCTATAACAGCTCCTGCTACTACAACGATCCATGGCGGGAGTTTCCAAAAAGCTAACATTACGAACAAAAACATCGCACATACAAAGTCTTGTGGCGTTAAGACCGCGCTCGTCCAAATGGGGTCGTAGAAAGCTGCCACCAAAATGCCTACAATCGCTGCGTTCACACCTAAAAGCGCTCGCTGTACTCTCGGCATGTTTCGTAATGTATTCCAAAACGGTAACGTGCCTGCAATTAACAAAAATGCTGGCAGAAAGATAGCAATGAGAGCAATAACAGCCCCCCACCAGCCACCTGAAATTGCTCCTAAATAGACGGCGAAAGTAAACAGTGGGCCAGGTACCGCTTGAGTAGCACCATACCCCGAAAGAAATTGTTCTTCACTTACCCATCCATTCGGAATAACTTCACGCTCTAGCAGTGGTAACACCACATGCCCGCCGCCAAAAACAAGCGAGCCTGCACGATAAAAACTATCGAACAAGGACAACGTATAACTTGTTATTCCTGCTTCTCTTATAAGCGGAAGTAAAAACAGCAAACTAACAAAGGTCACCAAAAACAATATAGCAGTCCATTTAGCTATCGTCACTTTCTTCTCTACTGTTTTTAGATTAGTTCCTGCCTGCTTCTCTATTGCTGGCCCTGTAACAACCATTTCAGTATTGGCGTGGAACTCCCGCTGCCTATACAACCACAAGCCACCAAGCCCCGAAGCTACGATAATAGCAACTTGACTTAGTGTCGTTGGCCATAATAATGCAAATGTTGCTGCAAGAGCTACTATCGTCACTCTTGCTCGATCTGGCGCAAGCTTTTGCCCCATTCCCCATATTGCTTGTGCAACTATAGCGACAGCTACTAATTTAAGTCCATGCAACCAACCAGACTGTCCTAAGTCCATACTTTTCGAAAGAAATGCAAACAATGTCAAAGCAATTGCAGATGGCATCGTGAACCCGATAAAGGAAAAGAGACCTCCAAGCAGGCCTCCCCTCATAATGCCAATCCCCATTCCTACCTGACTGCTAGCAGGACCAGGAAGGAAGTGGCATAATGCTACTAAATCAGCATACGTTCGTTCATCAAGCCACTTGCGTCGTTTCACATATTCCTCATGATAGTAACCAAGATGAGCAACAGGACCTCCGAATGCGGTCAATCCCAGTTTGGTCGATACGAATAAGATCTCTAACAATCGCATGATCTTACCTTTTCTCTGTCCTTCACTATTCATATGTCACTACTCCTATTATCCGAAACCTACTCATCACTATTACAAACATTATAGCGCATAGATTTAATGGACAATAGAACATACTTATATACTGTTTTATGAAAATGGTATTACGCGTTTGTCTTCTTATCTTTAGCATAGGTACCACTGAAACCAAATAATTTATCATACAACAATCGTGCACCGGCTGCGGTTACAACGAGAAAACATGCAATTGCTGTAAGAGGGAGTAGCGACCATTCGATTAAAGGTTGACCGAGTAGCGTCTGCCCGCCAATTGCAACTAACCCACCTATGAAGGTAATACCAGAGATGTGGATCAACGAATGTTTGATCCTCTTCGTCAGCACGGATCCAAGTGTCAGCCAAGCGATAAACGGCAACACTTGAAGTGCGTGAAAACCTAAACCATGCATCCATATCAAGTTGCCCTCAAGTCCAATAAACCTTCCGCCATTAGCCACAATCACGAACCCGCCTGCAAAAGAAAGCAATACAGCAATCATCGCGTATCTAATTCCAATAACAAACTCAGGATATGCTCGATAAGCACGCTGACGAAAAAATTGAATCGTTAATACCAAATAAAAAACGGCAAGCAGCATTGCAACAAAACCAAATAAATTTCCAATGACTATATCAAACGTTGAGCCATCCTCTACAAATCTAGGGTTAACACCACGCCAATGCTGCACCGTTTCTGCGAAGTAAGAATAAAGAGCAGATAAGATATACGACCATCGAAAAAATGTCCTTCCCTTGCGGCCAATTCCGGAAAATGGGATAATAGCTGCCGTCGATACCAAAAAGATACCGAGCGCTGCATTAAATGAAGCTGCTCTCAGAAGTCCCGAGCCTGGTTTCACATCAGTTCCATATATAAGCGCAGCGATTCCACATACAAGTGCCAGAACAAATCCTAATACCCCCGTTATTACTAACCATTTTTCTCCGCTAAACCAAGTAGCTTTTTCTCCCGCTTTTTCTATTTCCGCTTCTTGCCCCTTTATATCTGCTCCATTCGTCACTTTTGCCATCTCATTCACGACTCCTTCACACACTAATTACCACTAATTGTATGAAAAAACAGTGCTTGTACGTGACAGTCTTCGGGATGGAATATCACCTCTTCTCTAGCCCTATCTTTAACTAGACTTAGGTCGTGATGGTCAAGCTATATCTTTCGGAGGCATCATATGAAGTTGAATGAGATCTCTTTTTCCTCCATACTTAAGAATAGAAACGTTAATCGACATGAAGGGAGAATGATAAATATGTTACATTCTGCAGCTAAAAATCAAGGGACAAATAGCGAATCTACATGCGATATGAAAATAGAAGTTGTTGGTGAGGGGGTGGTTTCCGTTGCTCCAGACCGCACACTCATTACGCTTGGTGCTGTAAAGGAAGGAAAAGATGTTAAAGCAATTCAAAGTGAAAACAGTGCCATTATTACAGGAGTAATTGAAGCTTTAACGGGTCTTGGCATCCCCCGTGAACAGATACAAACAGTAACTTATGACATAGAACCACAATATGACTATGATTCTGGTCGCCAAGTTTTCAGAGGGTATAAAGTTACACACCTGCTCCAGATTCATTTGAACGGGGTCGAAGGAGCAGGTGCTGTCATAGATGCGGCAGTAGAAAGCGGAGCTAATTCGATTACGAATATTTCCTTCGCATCCTCACATTCGGCAATCGCGGAGCAGCAGGCATTAACGGCAGCGGTTCGACATGCAGGCGAGAAAGCAACAACTATTGCTGATGCGTTAGGTGTTGCCCTGTCAGCTATTCCTTGTGACGTAAAGGAGCTTTCACAAGGTGCAGAGCCCGTCCATTTCAAGGCGGCAATGGCGATGGATAGCGCTTCTACACCTATTGCACCGGGTCAATTAACATTTAAAGCTTCAGTACGAGTTTGGTATCTATTCGCGTAATGAATACGTGATGCATCCAATTTTGGATAGTCGTATAAATAACCTTCATACACCGCTTTAAACTTATTATTTTTCAAAAAATCATTCGGAGTGACAAGAGAGGATGGGCGATCCCATACATTAATGCCACCCTCTCTTAACGCTTCAGCTACAAATTGTGAGCAGAAATACGAATTTTTTATTTTCAAATCACGATTTAGCAGTACTCCGACCAATCCAACTAAATTATATGAATAGTGCTCTTTATTACAATCAAATCTCCCGATCACGGCTTTTAAAGCCTTCCGTTCCTCTGGTGTCACCTCATAACGCAACAACAGGCATCTTGTATTTGGAAAATGGCTATACGTTCCTTCATAAACATCTTCCCTCACAAATCCAGCGTCGAGTGGGTTATTTGCCTGCTTACGACCGAAGCTATATATTTCGTTCATATCTGCGTCTAATACGAGAGAGGCATGATTATATGGAGCGGCTGTGAAGCCTTTTATAAGTTTAGAAAATAAAGTTCCTGTATCCGAAAGAAGGACATAGATGTAACGATCTCGTGTTGTCTTTTGTGTAAGGTTCTTTCTCATACTGTTCACCTCTTGAGATTAGCGGATATCAGTACCGCTTCTGTTGATATGAATATATCAATTGAAAGGTTTTGCGAATAGTACTAACATTGAGTAGTACTGTTCGTTTATTTGAATACACAATAACTTGTTCAGGGGGAAACGCAATGATTCGATATCCATTATTAAAAGAGGGCGACACGATTGGTGTAACCGCACCATCATCAGGAGTTGACTCCAATCTACATGATTTGATGAAGCAAGCCATTAATCGCATGGAACAGTCTGGATTCAACGTCGTATGCGGAGAAACCGTTTGGACGCAGCATAAGTCGAAGTCAGCCCCAGCATTAATACGGGCGGCTGAGCTGAATAATATGATTGCTGATGATAACATCAATCTCATTTTTCCTCCTTGGGGTGGTGAGTTTCTCATTGAAGTTCTTGAACATATAGACTTTGATGCGATTAAAGAAAAGTGGATTTTGGGATATTCAGATTTAAGTACGCTGCTCCTCGCCGTAACGCTAAAAACCGGAGTAGCAACTGCGCACGGTACCAATCTGTTTGATTTGCGCGGCGAATACTCTGATGAAACGACAGCAATGTGGAAACCAGTACTATCTACAGGATCAGGCCAATCTATTGTTCAGCATTCTTCTCAAAACTATCAGAAAGAGTGGAATTTCGAGAGTGTTTCCCCTTATGTTTTCCATTTTAATGAACCTACTTCTTGGAAGATCTTCTCTGATAGTGACAAGAAGGTAACAGTAAGTGGACGGCTGCTTGGCGGATGTATTGATACAATCGGACATTTGATCGGAACTCCATACGGAGATGTGCGAACTTTCCAAAAACATACCATTCAAAATGAGCCTATCCTTTGGTACTTAGAAAATAGCGATGCGAAGACTACTGATTTACGCAGATTTTTGGTGCAAATGAAGCTAGCCGGCTGGTTCGACAACTGTTCTGGACTCCTATTCGCCAGAACTTCGGCAAACTACCCTGTTGATGGCTATACCATTGATGATGTTTATCAAGAGTTAGCTGAGGAACTGAAAGTTCCGATCGTATTCGATATCGATTGTGGACATCTCCCACCACAAATGACGTTCATCAATGGAGCGTATGCAGAGGTTGAAGCTCAGGATGGCAAAGGCACGGTTACACAATATTTCCGACCATAAAAAGAAGCCCCGCTAGACTCCCGGGATGAAACTTCCGGGTTTGTCCTTGCTGGGCTTCTTCAATAATGTCTGCAACTTTCGCAAACAAACTTATCTCATTACTTAATAAATTTTACACGCTCATCAAGCGGACTGAATTGCTTCTCACCTGCTGGAGCAACGACATTGCCAAATGGCATCTGTGCGATCAGTTTCCAACTTGCAGGTAGTTCCCACTCTGCTCTTACCGCATCGTCAATCAACGGATTGTAGTGTTGTAATGTAGCACCAAAACCTTCAACTTCTAGCGATGTCCAAATGACGTATTGTAACATGCCCGTTGAATGCGACGACCAAATTGGGAAGTTGTCTGCGTATAGAGCAAACTTTTCCTGCAATCCTTCTACAACTGCCTGATCTTCAAAGAAAAGAACCGTACCGTAACCTGCGCCGAACGCATTCATTTTGTCCGCAGTAGCACCGAAATGCTCAGCCGGAACGATCGCTTTAAGTGTATCGGACGTTAAATTCCATAATTTCTTATGTTGATCTCCAAATAATACAACTACCCGCGCACTTTGTGAATTGAATGCAGATGGTGTATGTTTAACCGCATGATTAATAACCTCTTGAACACGTTCCTCGGATACTACTGCCTCATTGCTGATTGCATAAATTGAACGTCTTCCTTCAACAGCCTCATAAAAGTTTTTGTTCGTAGTCACGTTTCCCATAGTATTCCCTCCACAGTTATCAATTTATATGTCGTATATCTCTCTTCACCAACGAGCTATGACGGCAAAACGTTCATTGTACAGTTTGCTCTAATCAATCTAATTCCAATCGTTTCACTCTAATATGAATCATTACTTTATTATTGTTCAGTTATTAATCTAACCCAAATGTCTGACGGATCTTTCACAAACCATCCATCCGTTCTTTGTTCGACTTCATACCCTGCCTGAGTAACGCCTTGAACTGTCTTCTCCAGCTCCTCCATGTTCGGAACTACGATGGTGAAATAGGTAATTCCCGTTCCATTAGAAGGTACTGGCGGTGCACCAACACCTGCCCATAGATTTAGACCTAGATGATGATGATACCTGCCCGCTCCAACAAAAAGAGCACCCATCTGTCGCATAAGATCGGCTTCAACGTCGAAACCTAACACATCGCAATAAAACTGTTTCGCCTTATGAAGATCACCAACATGGAAGTGAACATGTCCAATTGTAGTACCAGGAGATAACCCTTGCCAAACACTTCCTTTAGCTTCATCCAGCAAGCCATCCCAATCGATAGGGTCAGAAGCCATTTTCACAAAACCTTGTGAATCATATTCCCAGTCTGCACGTGGTCGATCACGGTAGATTTCAATCCCATTGCCATCAGGATCAGAAATATATAACGCTTCACTAACGAGATGATCAGCTTGCCCGATGTGAATGCCACTGTCGAGTAATCTTCTTAGCGACAATCCAAGATCTTTCCTCGTCGGCACTAATATTGCAAAATGATACAAACCGCTGGATGATCGTTTCGGCACCATGAATGCGTTCGGAACTTCCTCAAGTACTAATAATACGGTTTCACCATCGGCTGTAAGTTCAGCCATCCCATTGTCTTGCCTCAATACACGTAAGCCAACTACTTCTTGATAAAAGGTTAAAGAACGATCTAGATTACTTACTTTCAGCTTCACTTCACCAAGCCTCGTTGACGGATGCAGCTTGTTACTCATCGATGATCACCTCTACGTTAATGAAGTTACTTACTATTTGTAATTAAGTATATAATCAATATAAACTTACGTCAATTCTTTTTTAACTATCAACAGCACGATTAAATGGTTCTTCTCAAATACTCCTTACAAAAGAAAAAGCACCCAGTCATAAACCAGATGCTCCCTTATCAGAGAAACTCAAAAGGTATATCCATTGTTGATATCAAATGTTTTCTAGCGGCTCCGTTCTTCCACCACGTGTTGTTGCTCCAACCGTCGGTTCCGCCCAATAAACTGCGTTGCTTATTACTTTAAGCACCTCTGGTTGATGATATACTGGGAACGTTTCATGACCTGGCCGGAAGTAAAACAACTTCCCTTTCCCCCTCCGATAGCAACAACCGCTGCGGAACACTTCGCCGCCCTCGAACCATGAGATGAACACTAACTCATCAGGAGCTGGTATCTCAAATCGCTCACCATACATTTCTTCCTTCGGAATTTCGAAGTAATCGCCAAGTCCATTTGCTATAGGATGTCCATGCTCAATGACCCAAATACGTTCCTTCTCGCCATTATCCCGCCACTTTAGATTACCAGTCTTCGTACCAAGCAACCGCTCGAACAATTTTGATGCATGACCAGAATGGAGCACGATAAGACCCATACCATCAAGAACACGAGAACGTACCTTTTCTGCAATATCATCCCGAACTTCGTTATGAGCTAGGTGTCCCCACCAAATCAATACGTCTGTTCCATTTAAAACGTCATCCGTTAGGCCATGTTCCGGCTCATCGAGCGTCGCCGTCCTTACTTCAATTCGGTCCTGCGTCCCGAGGTAACTTCCGATTGCATGATGTATCCCCTGTGGATAGATGCTTGCTACATGTTCATTATGTCGTTCATGTCGATACTCATTCCACACCGTTACTCTTATCGTTGCCATCCATTAATCTCTCCTTGTCCTACTACTATTGTTTATTAGTACGGCAGTCTGTTAATACAGTAATCTCCACAAATAAAAGGTAGCGTATGACTCCCAGCCGCTCCAGCCATAACTTAGCTCAAGCAATTCCTTCTTCGTCGGCTTTCTATCCATTCCAAGGACATGTTTAATTGCATTATGCAAACCTACATCGTCGATAGGGAAAGCCGTTGGAAAACGTAAGCAACGCATAATGACATAATGAGCAGTCCATGGTCCAATTCCGCGTATGCTCACAAGCTGTTTCTCTGCCGTTTCCAAGCTGTCACCTTGCAACAAAATCTCCTTGGTCAATTTTCCTGAGACGATATGTTTCGCCGTTTCAATAAGATATTCGCTTTTCTTTACAGTCATGCGGAGCGGCTCCAAATCTATTACAGTCAGCGCAGCGATAGTTTCCGGTTTAGGAAACAACCAATATACTTCACCATTAGCTTCAACCGCTCGCCCATATGTCTCTACAAATCTTCGCTTGAGCGTATAAGCAAATGCGAGATTGATTTGCTGACCAATAATTCCCCAACACATCGCCTCAAACAGGTCAGAAATGCCCATTACCCGCAATCCATAAAATTGATTAACCGGTTCATTCAGCAATGGGTCACCACCAGCTAGCTCATAAAAAGGTGACAAGTCTCTATGTAAATCGAACCAATCCTTCACATACTCTTCTACAGCCGCATAAATGTCGTCCCCATATGGTGCTTTAACGTCTCCTCCGATAATTTCGATTCGGAGCCCTGCATCTTTTGCATCACTAACTTCAATAATAATGGAAGCTTCACCGATCAAGATCGCTTTGTAAATTCGTTCCCCTTTTCATTGGAAACAACTACAGTATCTTGCTCTTTTATTATTGATATTAGCACTCAACTATTCCCTAGATTACTAGATTAATTTTCTATACAATAGGTGTAAAAGATGTGTGGTGAATAGTTCTGTTTAAGTTGTTATTAATAGAAGATGACACAACCTTATTTAATGAGATCAAAGATCGTTTATCGCTTTGGTCCTACGATGTTTACGGAATTCACGACTTTACAAACGTCATTCAAGAATTCAATACGGTTAAACCTGACCTCGTCATTATAGATATTCAATTGCCCAAATTCGACGGGTTTCATTGGTGTAGACTCATTCGAGCACATTCCAATATTCCTATCCTGTTTCTATCTTCACGCGATCATCCAACAGACATCGTTATGTCTATGCAGCTTGGTGCTGATGATTTTATTCAGAAGCCTTTTCATTTCGACGTATTAATAGCGAAGGTACAAGCTATTCTTCGCCGTGTATACAATTACAATTCGGACAAAGGCGAGCTAAAAACGTGGTGTGGAGCTGCAATCGATTATGAGAGAAACATCGTAACAAATGCCATTGGGTCAATTGAGCTTACGAGAAATGAAATTTATATATTAAAGCTGCTCATTGATAAAAAAAACAAAATTGTAAGCCGTGATGAAATCATTAACAACCTATGGGATGACAAACGTTTTATAAGCGACAATACACTTACAGTCAATGTGAACCGTCTGCGAAAAAGGCTCGATGAACTTGACTTAGGCGTATACATTGAAACGAAAGTAGGACAAGGTTACATGGCTATGGAAGAGTCAAATAAACATGATTAAAAAATATATCATCGAAAGACGGAGCTGGATTCTTTTATTTATATTCATTCAGCTGCTCGTTCTTTTTGTTTCCTTTGTAGATTCGGCGATTCCTCTTGCTTCCATGCTGTATGTTTTCTTTTTATCGATAATCGTGTTCGTTGTTTTTTTAGTTATTCGCTACGATAAAGAGACGAAGTTTTACAAAAGTTTAGAAGAACACGCTGACAACCTTGATGTATCGAGAATGAGTATGCCAGATCGTCCATTTGAACAAATGATAGAAACTTATATTACGGAACAAGTTCAATTATTAAAGCAGACTTCTTCACAAAATAGGATGATACTGGAGCAGGAAAAGGATGATTTGCTTTCATGGATACATGAAGTGAAAACACCTTTAACAGCGATGCGATTAATGATTGATCGTCTGGATAATGAGACGATAAAAGCTAATCTAACCTTTGAATGGCTGCGTATTCATCTTCTACTTGATCAACAGCTTCACCAAAGGCGTATCCCCTATATCGAAAATGATTTGTTTATTGAGCAAACAGATTTGGAAGCAGTCATTTTTAGTGAAATAAAAACGTTGCAATCGTGGTGTATTCAGAAAGGACTCGGCTTTGATATTCAGTTAGAATCAACTGCTGTTATTAGTGATGCCAAGTGGGTTGCTTTTATTATTAGGCAACTGCTAACGAACGCTGTGAAATATAGTGAATCGTCGGATATTACGATAACCAGTTATGAACAAGATGGTGGGATCAATCTTAAAGTACAGGATTGCGGTCGAGGCATAGACGCTAGAGATTTGCCGCGTATATTCGATAAAGGCTTCACATCTACTACGATGCATCGAGATACCGCAGCTACGGGAATGGGATTATATTTAGCCAAAAAAGCAGCGGAGTCACTGTCCATCAATATCCATGTTGAATCAGCGCTCGGTGTAGGCACGGCGGTTACACTCGTCTTTCCACAGAAAAATGAATTTGTTCGAATAACAAGCGTGTGACAATAATGTCACATGCTTTTATATTTTGTTCGGTCAATCGCAGGATAAGCGAAGTAAACCCTTTTATAATGAAGCTAACGAAAAAAGGGAGCGTGTCGATATGGTCATTCTTGAAGCCAATAAAATTCACAAAACGTATGGAAACAAATTCAACAAACATGAAGTGTTAAAAGGGTTGGACATTTCAATTGAAAAGGGCGAATTCGTCAGTATTATGGGATCTTCAGGTTCAGGGAAAACGACCTTGCTTAATGTCCTATCATCAATCGATCATATTAGCAGCGGAACCATTACGATTGAAGGGAAAGAAATTTCCCGACTGAAAGAAAAGCAACTGGCTGAATTTCGGAAAAGTCATTTGGGATTTGTTTTTCAAGACTATAACCTGCTCGACACATTGACGGTGAAGGAAAATATTCTTCTTCCCTTATCGATTACAAAGACGCCAAAGAAGGAAGCAGAGCTTCGCTTCCAAACGCTTGCAAACGACCTCGGCATCTATGAACTAAGAGATAAATATCCGAACGAAATATCCGGCGGGCAAAAACAACGTACTTCCGCAGCACGAGCTTTTATCCATGAGCCGAGCATTATTTTCGCCGATGAGCCAACAGGTGCACTTGATTCTAAATCTGCTTCGGACTTATTGAACAAGCTAAGCGATCTTAATCAAAAGCTAAAGTCTACGATTGTTATGGTCACGCATGATCCCGTTGCAGCAAGCTTTTGCAGTAGAGTTATTTTTATAAAAGACGGTCAAATCTTCACACAGCTTCATAAAGGAAATGAAAAAAGACAATCGTTTTTTAACGACATCATGAAAACACAGAGCGTGCTTAGCGGGGTGCAAAATGAGCATTAATGAACTCATGTTCCGCAACTTACGAAAAAATCTGAAAAACTATTCTCTTTACATATTTGCTTTAATTTTCAGCGCTGCACTATATTTTGCTTTTGTCACCCTGCAATTTGACCCTGCAATGGATGAAGCAAAAGGTTCTGTTAAAGGGGGAGCTTCCTTCAAGGCAGCCTCTGTCATACTCGTTGCTATCGTTTCAATCTTTCTGCTCTATGCCAATACCATCTTTATTAAACGGCGCAGCAAAGAAATTGGCTTATTCCAGCTCATTGGAATGACCAAACACAAAATATTTCGTATTTTAACCGCAGAGAACTTTATTCTTTATTTCGGATCATTAGCAATCGGCATATTTGCAGGTTTTTCCGCTTCCAAATTACTGATGATGATGTTATTAAAAGTAATTGGTGTCGATAGTATTGCCGAACTTCACTTTTCAACGAACGCTTTATTCCAAACACTTATTGTATTTTCTATTATCTATCTCTTTATCATGCTAATGAATTATAGGTTTATTAAAAGACAAACGATATTATCCCTATTCAAAGTCACTTCAGTAGCAGAAGAAAGAGTAAAGAAAATGTCCATCTTCGAAATGGTCATCGGCGTATTAGGTATGACATTAATCGCTTTCGGCTATTATGTTTCCACTAAGCTGTTTGGCGGGGACTTCGTATCGATGAATGAACTATTCATTGCGATGATAGCGATATTGGCATCTGTTATTGTCGGTACGTATTTGTTTTATAAAGGGTCTGTCAGCTTTATATTCAATCTCATTCGGAAGAAAAAGAATGGTCATGTATCGATTAACGATGTAATGTCGCTATCTTCCATCATGTTTCGAATGAAGTCAAATGCAGTATTATTAACGATTATTACAACGGTATCGGCGCTAGCTCTTGGTTTGTTATCGTTAAGTTATATTTCTTACTATTCAGCAGAAGCATCAGCGAAACGTTATGTCCCCGATGATTTCTCGATTACAAACATTCAAGATGCAAACAAATTCAAAGCGGTATTGACAGAAAACAACTTGGCTTTTACTGAAAAAACAATTGAAGTTATACAGGCTGACATCAACATTAAAAACGTTATGAAAACAAAACTAGAGGAAGTAAAATTTGATCCGAATATTGTAACCTCGGCTGTCATTAGTGAAACAGCATTTAGTGATTTACATTTATCGGCTGATGAAACATTGCTTACAAAGTCGAGTGGCGTGTTGCAAAAATTTATGTCATTAAAAGATGCTGGCCCAATCGAACTAAAGGGCAATAGTATCGTTATCCCACAATCCTATAAAGAGACAGATCGAAAATCACCCATTTCAGGGTTTTTCACAAGCGGTGGTCTGCCCGTTGCGATTGTAGACGACACGGTGTTTCATTCTTTGAAGCAAGATTTGAATCCAGCTATCCAAAAAAAATCTGCTATTTATGTTGGCATTAGTATGAAGGATAAAGCCAATGTGGAGAAAGCAAATGCGATATTTAATGAAATAGGCTTTGGCTCTATCAAAGCCTATGATTCTCAAATGGCGATGCGCGACTATCAGAAGCTTAATATGGGAGGCATTATGTTTATCGTTGCTTTCCTCGGATTAACTTTCCTCATTACATCCGGTTGTATTTTATATTTTAAACAAGTAGATGAAAGTGAAGAAGAGAAGTCCAGCTATACCGTTCTCAGGAAGTTAGGCTTCACACAAGGAGATTTATTAAAAGGTATTGGAATGAAGCAGTTGTTTAATTTCGGAATTCCGTTAATCGTTGGTTTGCTGCATAGTTACTTTGCCGTTCAATCAGGCTGGTTTTTATTCGGAACAGATTTGTATGCGCCGATGATTATCGTTATGGTACTATACACGGCATTGTATTCTGTTTTCGGTATACTTTCAGTCTATTATTACAAAAAGGTAATTAAAGCTTCTCTTTAATGGTCTTATGCGGCAAAGAAAGAGCTTCAATCCAGTTGGATTGAAGCTCTTTGCATTTCACTTAACCAGCAAATAATTTATGAGACATCTACATAGTCAATTTTTCGGAATGATAAATAAGTTAAAATCAAACCAGCTGCTGCCAACGAAAGTGGAATTGCAATAATAGAGCTTAACGTAAAACCTCCATTGTTCGAGCATACAATAGCAACAATAAAGATAGACGACATAATAGTAGCTGGTACAGATTTTTTACGCATACCTACTATAAGAGGCAATAAGCTCATACCTGCTGCAGCTACCGCGTTCATTAAAGCTAATATGGCATGTTCATAAAGAACCTTGCTCGTTAAATCTCCTGGAATATAATTTAGCTGAGAGTCAATAACGATAAACATTGTTGATAACAGCACGTTTGCAATAATAACATTAAGTAATGTCCAAACGAAAACCATAGTTAGCTTAGCGGAAATTAGCTTCGTGCGGCTGATCGGATAAGTGAACAATAATGCCATTGTTTTATCACGAAACTCGCTAATAATAAGTCTTGAAAGGATCGCGGAGGAATAAATAATAAAGGTAGCACGCACGATAGTATCAATTACACTTAGCATGTCTGAGTGATCAACAAATATTTGTTCTTCAACCATTCCACCTTCGGTAAAGTAAATTAAAAGGAGGAAAGCAGCCATAATACCGTGGGCCATAAAAGCCCCTCCCACGAAACTTCTCTTAGACCACTTTTTGAACTCAAGCTTAATAAGATGAAGCATGACTTTCACCTCCACGTGTAATTTCGAAGAAATATTCCTCAAGTGAGTGATGACGACGATTAATAGATTCAACAGGAACATCATTTATAATAAGCCCTTTAGACAATTGCTCCGGCGTGAGCGCTGTATCATAAATGCGTATTAGACGGTCGCCTATCAGCTTAAAGTTTTTCGCACCGAGCTTATCTTCTAACACATATGCAGCCAGCTTAACATTCGAAGTCACAATTTCAACGTATTCCGTTTTGGAGTTCCGAATGCTCTCCATTGAAACTTCTTTAATCAATCTACCGCGATCAATGACACCTATCGTATCAGCTACTTGTTCAATTTCAGCAATAAGATGGCTGGAGATGAGCAGCGTCATCCCATATTCATCACGTAAAGAGCGGAATAATTGGCGCATTTCCTGTATGCCGGACGGATCTAGTCCATTAATGGGTTCGTCCAAAATTAACAGCTCTGGCTTTGTACATATCGCTCTTGCAATACCTAATCTTTGTCTCATACCTAACGAAAATTGTTTAACCGGCTTTTTTTCAATACCTATTAGCTGCACTCTCTCTAATGCTTCACGGATCGCTTTTGGATCGTAATGTCCCATGTACTCGCAATGCAGGTCTAAATTTTGTTCGGCAGTCAATTTCTCGTAAAATACGGGTGTTTCGATCATATGTCCAATTCGTTTAAGCGGCTCAATAGAGCCTGGAAGGAGACGTTCACCGAATAGTTCAATTTCACCGCCCGATGGTTTTACCAAATTTAAAAGCATCTTCATTAGTGTTGATTTACCCGCACCATTTGGACCTAAAAAGCCGTAAATTTCACCACGACCAAGCTTCATGTTTACATTCGAGACGACTTCTGTTAAGCCATAGTTCTTCGATAGCAGTCTCGTTCGAATAATTTCTGTCATCATTTTCTCTCCCCGCTTATTTCGTTCTGTACTCATCATAACGCGGGCCTCTCACTTTTTTATTTCTCATTTCTTACTTAATTCTTACTTCTCATTTTCACATCGATGAGAGACATTTTTTGATTCGATTTGTGTATGTTCTCCCTTTGCTTTCTGAAGCGTAACTGCAAAGCTAGTCCAAACACCTGGAATACTGTGCAAATGAATTCGCCCACCTAGCCGCTCCACTAGTCGTTTCGTAATCGTAAGGCCAAGACCACTTCCCTGCATATTCCGATTTCGTGAATCTTCGAGTGTATACAACCGTTCGAATACACGCGCTTGATCAGATTCTGCAATGCCGGGGCCTCGATCTGCTACTTCGATATGAACGAAGGAGTCCTTCTCTTTTGCCGATAGTTTCAAATACTTGCCGGACGCACCATAACGAACTGCATTCGATAACAAGTTATCAAGGATGCGGGTAACCGCTTCTTCGTTCGCATATGCCCAGAGCGGACCTTCGGATATGTCGACATCAACTTCGAACTCTTGCGAAGCTAATAAGTCATAGTAGGCAAGTATACGATTACGAGAAATCTCCCCTATATCTATAACGGAAAAAGGAAGCTCCGTGTCCTGGGCTTCCAATTTTGCAAGATCAAAAAAAGCATTGATTAAATCTAATACTTCAAGCGTCTTCCTATGAACTTGACCTAATAACCTCTCACGTTCAGCTTGAGACAAGTCTTTGCTATTGTTTAGTATCTCAGCATAACCCAATATGACGGTAAGTGGTGTCTTCAAATCATGCGATACGTTAGATAGCATCTTCCGCATCGCTCTTTCTGTATCCACATAGTCAGAAGTGGATTGTTGCGCACGACTAAGCAAGTCGTTAATAGAACGAAGCAGCTCACGCAGATCTGACTGTCCCGTCACGAGCAATACTCTTTCCGAACTTGATGATGGTTGTATGGAGATATCATCTAACTTTTGTTTGATATAAATAAGTTCAGTGCTACGCAAGTGTCTTCTCCTACGTTCGAGGAGATACAGCCCAAGTAGCACAACAATAAGAGCAATCCATAGAGCGGTCAACCTATTGCTCCCCCAATCTATAGCCGATTCCCCATAAAGTTCGTATGTAGCGCGGATTGGATGGATCATCCTCAATCTTCTCTCGCAGCCTTCTCATATGTACGTTAATGACATTTTCATCACCATAATATTGCTCATTCCATACTAGCTGGTAAAGGAGTGCCTTCGTATATACCCGCGTAGGATGTTCTACAAAAAGTTTCAGAATTTGAAACTCTTTAGCAGTAAGCTTAACTTCCTCACCGTGCTTCGTTACCATGAAGTTATTCGGATCAACAAGAAGCTCGCCTACAGTGAGGAGACGAGCTTCCGGTTCTTCTATCATTTTAACTTCCGCATATTGAGTAGCCCTACGAATAGATGCACTCACGCGAGCTGCTAATTCGAGCAATGAAAACGGCTTTGCGATATAATCATCCGCACCAAACCGCAAACCAAGTGCTTTATCAACCTCGTTATCTTTTGCAGATACAATTAAAATCGGCACTCGGCTTCGTTCGCGGAACTTTTGCAGTAGATCTAGCCCGTTTACATTAGGAAGCATTAGATCTAACAGAACTAGATCATACGATTGATTTGCGAATACTCGCATGGCGTCTCCACCGTCGTTAACAGTTGTAACACTATAACCTTCCTTGACCAAATAGTTCTCTATCATTTCACTAATAGAGAGATCATCTTCAATTAATAGCAAGCTGCCAGACATACGACAGCCCTCCTTATCTTCTCTTCGCTAGGAGTAGGAATATCGTTATTAGAGTAAATCCAATCAAAGCTAGGAACGGAATTGTAACGAATCCGAACCAATTAATATAACTCGTCGTACAAGGAACACCTTTTGTACACGGTTTGATCGCTGCAAAACCTGGGATTTTTTGTTCCATGTAATGTAGCGAAGAAACGATCATACCTAACATAGATAGAGGTAATGCGTATTTTTTAATCGTATGTTCATCATAAAAAGCAGCAATACCAAGAATCAAACTAAGTGGATACATGAGAATACGTTGGTACCAGCACAATTCACATGGAATAAAGCCACGAACTTCACTGAAATAGAGACTGCCGAGTGTTGCAACAACAGCTACTATCCAAGCAATAGATAGAGCATTATGTCTAACGATCATTCTACCCTTTCCTCCCCTATTTCAATTTTGAATCAATTGCTGCCTTGATCGCTTCATAATCAAATGGATTTGCAATTTTAATATCATTAATCATAATCGTTGGTGTTGCATTAACGCCGAATTGGCGAACGAGAATATCATCAAGCTGTACAAGCTTAAGTGTCTCTTCAGCAGCTAATGTTTGTTTGAATACCGCTTCATCAAGCGTCGGCACAACAGCTTTTGCTGTCTCAAGCACCTTCGCCTCGGTTAGCCACAAACTATCGTGATCTACAGTAGGCTGAGCATCAAACAACTTTTTGTTAAACGCCCAGAATTGATCTGGATGAAGCTTCAACATCGTTTCGCCTGCTAATGCGCCAAGCTGTGACTCATCTCCATGGAACAAAACGTTGATATAGGAGAATGTAGCTTTACCTGTATCGATATAGTCCTTTACTAATTGCGGGTATACCGTTTCTCCCCATTGTTTGCAAGAAGGGCATTTGTAGTCGCCAAATTCTACGATAGAAACTTTTGCATTTTTATCGCCAAGAACGGGTTGAGCTGCTAGAGATGGTGCGCTGTCTAATGTTTCATTTTTGCTATCTTCATTTTTTGAAGCTTGATTAAGAACAAACAGCCCTACAACAACGACAATAAGGATTGCTGTATACAGTACAAAAGAACGGGAACTGCCTTTTTTATTTTGCGATTTCGTTGACATTTCGTTTCTTCACCTCGAGTTTTTGATAAGCGTTTACACTACACAAACTGTATCATATGGCTTGTACTTTCACTATATCAAATTGGATAAAAATCGCACAATTTTGAAAACGTGTCAATGTAACCCGACTTTTTCGGGTTGGAGCGCTTTACTCAGGCGCGTGCGGGACGCTAACCCGGCTTTTTCGGGCTACTGCTGTTTGGACGCTCACTTCGGCAGGTTTTTTTCGGGTTAGTTTCCTTAGTTTGAGCATGTAAGTGTTAATTTATAGTTTTGTTTGTTTGTTTGTTTGCTCGGTTGCTCAATTTCGCACTCTATTCGCTCATAACCTCCATTCGCCTAACTACACAAATCAATCATTATATATGTTTTTACTCATATAAGTTTAATTGACAAATGTTTCTAATTTTATTATGTTGTTAATAGTTATATATAACTTATTATATACGTTGAGGTGATGTCATTGTGAAGAAGATAACAACCGACAACTTGACTAACTTGCCGACTCGTGAGCAACTAGAAACTACTATAAAGGGCTATATTGCTGAGGATGAAGCTGTAGCGCTTGCTCTTCTTGATATCGATCATTTTATGGAGCTTAACGATACCTATGGTGTCGAGGCTGGTGATCGTGCTCTAGTTAATATCGCGCAAATATTGCAAGAAAAGTTCCCTGGACAAGCCTATCGCATCTCTGGAGATGAGTTCGCAATCTCTCTCCCTGGAATCAGCTTAGAACAAGCATTTCTTCAAATGGAGCAACTAAGACTTCACATCTACGAATCTCAGCATCTCTTCCGTGCACAGGACATGTTATCACAAGAAATTACTGCAACGATAGGTGTTGCACAATATCCACGTGATGCAAAAGATGCTGCTGCCCTTCGTAGAAGTGCAGACGCAGCGCTCGTGAATGCCAAAGAAAATGGCCGGAACCAAATCTCGTTACCTCCTAATGAGGAGATGATTATGAAGTCTTGCTACTATCCCTCTTCAATGGTTCGCAGACTAAAAACATTAGCTGAAAAACGCAAAAAAAAGGAGTCTATTCTATTACGCGAAGCATTAAGTGATTTGCTGCACAAACATGATCGGATTGAGGAATAGGTAGCTCCAACCAAAAACTAAATCGCACAAGAAACTTCTAAAACTAAATTAGCTCTAACTCATAAAGTGCTAAGCACACGTCAATTATTTAACATCTCCACCCGACTATCATAGTGAAAGCCTACAAATATCCAGCAATTTCTTTACAACAGGATGGATTGGGCTTAAAGCCTACAGATATCCATCCTTTGTAACGAAAAATCGAACTTGACCCTATTCCTCGAGAAAAAGCATGGAAAATTGCAGGTATTTGCTCTGATTCGGCGAGAAGTGACTGAAAAAGATGGATATCCGCAGGTATTACTATTTGTGGAGTTTCTTAGCTAGCTTTCTGCGAGCTAAAATACGTATCTAGTTACTTGTACACAAAATTTAATTATAGCTATTTATTTAGTTACCTTACGGACAGTGCGACAAAAAAAAGCGTAGGGCAGATTATGATCTGCCCTACGCTTTTTTAATTGTTGTAGTTAGTTATGGAAGTCTAAGCCCGATGCTACAGCTTTCACATAGCCAGTACGGATAACGAAATCGCCAAAGTGTTCGTTCTGCTCACGCTCTTCTGCGTAACGATGAATGATTGGCTTCAGCGTATCCAATATTTCTGCCTCATCGACATTTTCACGGAACAGCTTGCTTAGGCGGTCGCCTGAGAAGCCAGCACCCATATACATATTGTATTTGCCCGGCGATTTACCGATAAATGAAATTTCACCAAGCGCAGGACGCGCGCAACCATTCGGGCAACCCGTCATACGAATATTGATTTCTTCGTCGCGTAAGCCCACTTCTTCCATAATAGGCTCTAGCTTATCGATCAATGTAGGCATATAACGTTCCGCTTCAGCCATCGCAAGTCCACATGTCGGCAAAGCAACACAGGACAACGAGCTACGGCGAATTGCAGAATGTTCTTCACCTACAGAAATACCATATTGCTTAAGCAGTGTTTCAATCTTCGGCTTCTTCGCACTAGTAATGCCAGCAATCATCAAGTTCTGATTGGCTGTTAGACGGAAATCACCTGTCAGAATCTTAGCAATCTCTCTAAGACCCGTCATGAGTTGATTGCCTTCTTGATCGATAATACGACCGCTCTGAATATAAAGCGTTACGTTCCAACGGCCATTTTTGTCCTTTTTCCAACCATAACGATCACCATTGCTATCGAATTGGAATGGACGTGCAGGCTCAAGCTTCCAACCTAAACGTAGTTGCAACTCATCTACAAACCACTCTAAACCATGACGGTCGATCGTATATTTGAATCTCGCATATTTACGAACAGAACGATTGCCATAATCCCGTTGAATCGTCACTGTTTTCTCTGCTATATCAACAACTTGCTCTGGCGTAATAAAGCCAATGACTCTGCCAAGCTGCGGGTACGTATTCGTGTCGCCATGCGTCATGCCCATACCGCCGCCAACAGTAACATTAAACCCAATCAGCTTACCTTTTTCAACAATAGCAATGTAGCCAAGATCTTGTGAATACACATCAACGTCATTGGACGGAGGTACTGCAATACCAATCTTGAACTTACGCGGCAAGTAAACAGGTCCGTAAATAGGCTCAACAGGATCAACACCAGCTGTTACTGCCTTAGCTTCTTCCGAACTAACCTTAACCACAGTGCTAGCTTCAGCTGTTGCCGCACTAACTTCAGCTTTTGCAAGTTCGAGGCTATCTACAACCTTCTCGCCATCCAGCCAAATTTCATGATAAGCAGGCGTACGTGGTGCAAGATGTCTTGTAATCTCTTGCGACCATTTGAATATTTCGGTATGCACGTCGGATTGCTCCGGGTTCGGATGACACATTACGTTACGGTTAACGTCACCACATGCAGCAAGCGTTGTCAGCAATGAATCGTTAATATCTTTGATCGTTTCCTTCAAGTTAAACTTTAGAACACCATGCAGTTGAAACGCCTGTCTCGTCGTAAAACGAAGCGTTCCACTACCGTACTTATGTGCAAGCTCATCCATTACAAGCCATTGCTTTGGTGTAGTTACACCACCTGGTGTTACGACACGAAGCATGAATTGAAAAGCTGGCTCAAGCTTCTGCTTCTGACGCTCATTACGAACGTCGCGATCATCCTGCATGTAGCTGCCGTGAAATTTCAACAATCGATTATCAAGCTCAGAAAGACCGCCTGTAATCCGATTCTCCAGTGATTCCACGAGCGACCCGCGAAGGTAATTACTTTCAATCTTCAACTGCTCCACGTCACTCGGCGGTCCGCCAATTGGCTCTACTTTACGATTATTAGTCATTGCTGCAAGCTCCCTTCCAATGCGTTAACCTCGTACATACGATCCTTCTATTAGTAAACGTCACGTTGATAACGTTGCTGCGTTTGCAGATCTGCAAGGTATGCTTTTGCTCCTTCAGCATCCAATCCACCTTGCTGCTCGATAATCGTAAGCAATGCAGCATGAACATCATGCGCCATATGCTTCTCATCACCGCACACATACACGTGTGCGCCTTCTTGCAACCATTTATAAAGCTCAGACGCTTTTTCACGCATCCGATCCTGAACGTATACCTTCTTCTTCGAATCACGAGAGAACGCTACGTCAAGCTTCGTTAATACGCCATCCTTCAACATACGCTGCCAGTCAGTCTGATAGAGGAAGTCCGTCACGAAATTCCGATCTCCGTAGAACAGCCATGTCTTCCCTTCTGAGCCGAGCTCTTCTCGCTCTTCCATAAAAGCACGGAAAGGAGCAACACCTGTTCCAGGTCCAACCATAATGATAGGTGTTTGCGGATCAGCCGGCAGCTTGAAGTTCGGATTTTGCTGGATGAAAATTGGTAGTGTATCGCCTTCGCTCAGTCGCTCGGATGTCTGTACCGAACATACACCATTCCGTTTACGGCCATGCGCCTCATACTGAACTTTACGAATCGTCAGATGTACCTCATCCGGATTTGCCCTATTACTGCTCGCAATAGAATATAAGCGTGGCGGCAACTTGCGTAAAATAGAGATCAATTGCACTGCGCTTAGTTTCCATGGTGCAAAATCCTGTAATAGATCCAGCAGATCTCTTCCATTTGTATAAGCTCTTACTTCATCCTTTTTCTCTGGTGAAAGTAGCTCAGCTAACTTCCCGTTCTCCGAAAAAGGCAACGCTTTTTCAAGTAGCGGACGTGATAATACAGTAATCTCAAAGTGACGAAGCAAAGCGGAACGAAGTTCTCCTTCATCGCCATCTTTGCCTTGCACTACGACTTCATTCGCCGAAAAGTTCAATTCTGCAATGATTGCATCAACTAATGCAGGATCATTTTCTGGATAGATGCCAACACAATCGCCTGGCTCGTAGCTTAAACCTGAACCTTCAAGTGAAAGCTCCAAATGACGTGTTTCGCGATCTGCACCTCTGCCGTTCAAGTTAATTGTAGTCAAAACTTCTGATCGAAACGGGTTCAATCTTGTATATTGGGAATCTCCATCTGATACGCTAGTGGATGTTACTGATGTCACGGCAGAAGCCGCTGCTCCAGTAGTTCCTGGTGAAGTTGCAGCTTGTAGAGCTCCAATTACTGCCCCGAACCATTCTGTTGCTGGACCTTCGAAATCCAGATCGCATTCTACTCGATCAACTAAACGCTCTGCGCCAAGCTCTGCAAGCCGATCATCAAAGTCTCTGCCTGTCTTACAGAAAAATTCATAAGACGTATCACCGAGCGCAAGCACGGAATACTTCAGACCATCAAGCTTCGGAGCCCGTTTACTATAAAGGAACTCATAGAAAGGAATCGCATTATCTGGCGGGTCACCTTCACCGTGCGTACTCGCAACGATAAATAAATGAGCCGTTTTCTTCAGCCCATTTGTTTTATATGCGTTCATCGCAGAAAGCGTAACCTCAAAACCTTGCTCTTTCAACTTTTCAGCTAAACGACCTGATAATCTTTGAGAATTGCCCGTCTGTGATCCGAACAAAATCGTTGCTTCACGCGGCACCGCTGGCTCGCTAACGACAACTGGAGATACTTCTGCAATCACATTAGGCGCACCTACTTGCGCAACAGCTACAGGTTCAGCCCCCGAACGATAAAATGTTAAATAACCGCCTAGCCAATGAATTTGTGCTTCCGTCAACGTTGGCAAGAGCTTATTAAGCAGCTCAGCCTGCTCTTCTGTAAACGGACTGTTCGTCACTTTAAGTTGCAACAACATCCACCTCGCATCAAATCTCGCTCATTATAATTCCAAGTGTATTACTATGGTTTTTATACTGCTCTAAAACTACCATAGTCCCCCTTTCACGGTCAATAAAATAGTCATTTTCTGTCTATAAAAATAATTGAAGGAAACGTTGAGCTTTTCTTATAGTTAGTTCATACAGTAGAAAAATGGCGAATAAGGGCACAATAAGCACAAAGAGACCCGCCTCATAGGCGGGTCTGCATGTCGATATTTTACAGTAACTTTCACATTCACTTTCATGTATCAATCTTTCATTTTATCATCATTAAATCAATCTTTCATATCTTTATCATTCTAATTCAATCAATCTATGTCCATCACTTTCAAGTCTATCCCTGCACAATACTATAACGTTGCTTATGAAGCCATTCAATTTCTTCACTGAGCATATGAAGCGGTGTTGGTCCGAACCATTCAATAGAAGCAAAGCAGTCCATATGCATCATTTGTTCCAGTAGCTTCTCGTAATCTATAAATCCTTTATGAAGCGGAACCATACCTTCTCGGTTACCTGCTGCAGCATAAATGTTGCTAGGATCAAACAAAGTAACTTGGCTTGGTGAGGCAATATTTTTGAAATGGAAATGTTCAATCCAGGGTTCTAAAATATGAAGGTTCTGAAGTAGATCGCCTCCGAACTCCCACACATGAAGCACATCAAAATTCAATCGCAATTTGTCCTGCCCAATATCCGATAACAACGTAAGTGTCGACTCCAAATTGTCGGCTAATGTGTTTGGATGTGTCTCGACAACTAATTGGATTCCATGACTCGCACATCTTTCACATAGTTTTCGAAGACGATCCGTATACTCCATCCGCAATTGAGGAGATACGACTTGACTAGCTTTATTACCCGCAAATGTTCGAATACGTCTCGTGCCAAGCCACTGAGCTAAAGAAACAAGTTTGTCGCACTTTCGCTCCGTACTAGCGAACGTTTCCTCTGAATCGATACTTAAGTAATCACTAAGCATGGAGACAACCATGCCGTCTTCTCTCATACTTCTTATTTGTTCTTCCGTACTAGCTCTATCGTATTCATACATGTTTTCTGCATGTATGCCCCACATCTCTATACCGTCGAATCGCTTCGCCTTCATAAACCTAACAAGTTCTAGCAAAGATATTAATTGATGGCGGAATGATATCGTACATAATGAATAGTTCATCGGACTGCCTCCTTGCTTAATTCGTGAGATAGAGCAGACTGACCGAACTTCTGCACCTCCCATATTTCATACAGTCGATGCAGCTCTTTTTTGATCTCCGTCTCTATTCGTCCCATATCAGCAAGTTTTGGGAGTATCGAAGAAAGCATCGCCTTGTTTCCTGTCATAGCCATCTTCATGCCTTGATACTGTACATTATGGAATCCTTTAACGAGCTCCTCCACTAAATCTGTATAGGCTTCGAACGTCTCATCACTTTCTCCTGACTCTTCTATAAAGTACATGAGTGCATGCTCATAGCTATATTTACGAATAGCAAGCACAGGCAATTGCTTCACCGATCCTGCAATCATACTTATATCTAATCCGTTGTCCCCATGCACCATCTCTGTGAGCAGACTCGCAAGTTTTTCAGTTAGTCCATTTTTCCATGTAAACACGTGCTTATAGTAGTTTCTGACCATCTCAGGTGTTGGTTCTTCTAAAAACTGTGCATCCGCATAAAAACCGCCACCAAACGTATTGTTTAGAAAAGCATTGATGGTGTCACTCTTAGAAACAATACCACGCCATCTAAAATCGGGATCTATCATATTCCACTCATCTTCATTATCTGTTTCAGCCAGCATCAAAAAATGTGGAAATGGCTTCTGATGAAACTTGTTTTCTCGCTCCGGCATATACGACATATCAATTTGCGCAATCACATACCGATCCGACGGGCAATGTTTCAATAACTCAAGTAGCGTATCCAAATTATCTTGACCTGATAGCCGCTGATCGTACCATTCATGAACTTTAGGGCCAAACAACATCTGAAACCACTCGAAATAATGGCTATGGTTTAGATCATGTTGATAATAAGTAACCTCTCCCCGATCCGTCACATCGAACGGCGCATCCCATAGGCCAAAATAAAAGGGGCGATAGTCGATTGTGCTTCTTTCTCTCACAATTTCACATAAGCAACTGACGATACAATGTACCTTAATGCTAACTTCCTCTTTCATAGCCATTCCTCGTCACCGACCTTCTGCGCTCTGATCGCCTGCAATTTCGTAAACTGCTGGAAGCCTATTGAGCTGCTCCATAAAATCAAGCAATGAGCCAACCGTTGCAAACGTTCGCGGATCAATTTGGTCATCAGGAACTTGAAGTCCAAGCTCCACCTCGATAAATACGATGAGTTGAACAATCATGATGGAGTCAATACATAAGTCCTCATTCAATCTCATTTCATCATTTAAACGATCAAGTTTAAGCTTAAATTTCCCTTTCATCAAAGCGAACAACTTGCTCGTAAGTTCATCTCGATACCTATTCTGTTCAGCATTTTCGCTCCAACTCATCTTTACACTTCTCCCTGTTCAAGCAGCTTTCTACTGATCTTACCGGATGGCATCTTTTGAATACTCGTTACAATTTGTACATCCGTAGGTACTTTATATGTTGGAAGCTCTCTCATACACCATTCACGAACTTGTTCAGCGGTAATACTCGCATTTGCATCTGCTCGGACTTGCGCTCTTACGATATCCCCAGCTAGAGGATGACTCCCGCGATAAACAACCGCCTCAGATACACCTGCCAATTTGCAAATAACTTCTTCTACCTCAAGCGGCATTACTTTCAGACCTGCTACGTTTATCAAATCGTCGATTCGTCCAAGGAAGCGCAATCTACCACTTACTGCTCTATGGCCTAAATCACCAGTTGCAAGTTGTACTCCCCCAATGATCTGGATTCGGAGTTCTGCAGGGTCGGAATCAGCAAGAACACTAATATGACCTAACGTCTCACCCAAATCATCATAACTCTCCATATCGACCGCTAGACTTACACATCCAGCTTCTGTACAGCCATATTGTTGAATCATTCTTTTTGTTTTTGCACGATATTCCTCAAATAAGCCGGACGACATCGGAGCACCCGAGCTAATAACAGCGTTCAGTTGGATCGCTGAATATTCGAATAGTGGAGCTAACCCCGCAAGCAAAGACGGGACCGCATAAATAATATGGTTTGGAATTCTAATAATACTTTGCAAAATAGACTTCGGATTTTGACCAGATATAATAACAGGACGAATTCCTCTCTCCATAGCCGAAAATACCCCTGTAATTAACCCATAAGAATGAGTAATCGACGCCAAAATGATTGGAGTAGCTTCCCCGAGACTATAGCGACTAAGCAGTTCATTGTAATGTTTCGTCTCCCGAGCTAGTTCATCCCAAGATCTGCCGATTAGTTTAGGCTCACCAGTCGTACCAGAGCTGAATTGATACAGAGAAGGTAGCCTTACATCTTTGGTTTCCACCTCATCCAACGGGACATATTGTTCTATTACTCCATAAAATAGTCCAACGCAGCCAGCCTTTTCAGCCAACCTTTTGGCTGTATCGATTGGTGTTTCTCCGAAGAGGAGAAGCACTGAATCTCCGCGTTGTCTAATAAAATGAACGAGTGATATGACTAAAACAGCATCAGAAGAGCAAATAGCGTAGCAACGATGAACCGTTGTTTGAAAAGCTACTAATTGCGCATAACTATCCATCATTGATTGAAAATCAGAAGAAGGTATAGCCCTATTGTTTACTTTAAACATGATAGAAACTCTCCTTGAATTGGTTTTGCAAGCTACTTACGCATTTATATAGCGGATTAAGTGCTGGCTGAGGAGGACATATAATCGAGCCATATATCCTCTTTTGTGCAAGCGATTCAATCACACATTCTGGTCTGTACAATTGCAAATCTTCAAACCGTGTTTTTAATTGCGGGAACTTTTCCACGTACATCTGCAACTCTTCAACCACAATGCTCCACAGTTCCTTTTCATCACAAGGAAAATGATCATCGATAAACATAATAAGATAACCAATATTCATAAACCATAACGCATCAATCATCATTTCATTTAAACAGTTCAGCGACTTCATCTCGAAGTGATCTCCCACATTCCCATTGGCATAAACAGGATGGATTCCAGAAAAATCAGGCAACAATTGCGGCGCTGCTAGATAAGGTATATAAAACTCTACACCTTCGTGAAAATCTCTTAGTGCAACGCGCTCCGGAATTCCGCTGCGATGAATCATTATCATGTTCTGACCATGTGACTCCAGTACGATACCATGCGCAACTAGCAGATGAACGACTGGAATAACGCAGTTCCTAATAAGTGTTCGGAACCAATCTTCTACACCCATCGTATTCACCCACGGAGCAATAAACGGAGCACCATTACTCTCACGCGCTGAAAGCATATGGAATGGAACAGCTTCTTCTCCCTCAACTACATACTTTTCAACATTTTCGCGCCAAATCGCACTGACCTTTCCTTCCGCTGGAATCAAGGATACACCTGCGTATTCATGCAATAAAATGAGCTTTGCATCATTAGTTAGATAGTCATCCGAATCGACAATTGACTGCAACCAATTAGACACCGTTGATGCGGCAGCAACAGAATGAATCGTTAAGTTTCGTCTCGACGAAGTGTTCACAATATTAAGAGCAAGTTTGACATCCGATTTACCCTTAGCACTTCGATTCGTAAGTGTTCTTATCGATTGCTGAGGTGAATAAGTCTCTGTACCGTAACCTAAAGGTATGAGCCTGCTATATTCACTAGCAGTTCCGCTTAAATGTTCCCATTGCCAAGGATGAAGCGGAATAAATATGTACTTTTCCGTCTCCAATCCTAACCCGGTTATGATCTCTTGAAATCTACTAAAATCATTATGATGAAGCTCCTTAGTGAGGAAGCTTTGCCAATTATCATGTCCACTTACATTCCATTGCACATCGGATTGATGGGCAGCAATCCAATATAAGCGCACCTCTGGCTCAAACTCTGGGCCATATGTTACATTATCCATTTCATTAAACCCAATTCGAGACTTATAACATGGGTGGTAAGGATGACCTTCCGACGATAACCCTTCAAGTTCTGCGAATGATAAACCCAGTAAGAGCTGTTTTCTATTTCTTAGTACATTTAAAAACATCGCATCTTTCTTAATCGTTTCCTCTATTTCCTCAAGAAATGTAGGCAGCACTTGCGATAGTCCTTCTACTCTGTTTAATGCTTCCTCGATAAACTGGGAGACACTTTCAGCTTCGTGTCGATTCGATAAACAACATCTAATGAGCGGTTGTTCCGTTAACCTAATAATGTCAAAAGTAAACTTCTTAATAGCTATACATTCGTATATGACCTGTACTCCTGATCCGCTTACTCCCTCTATCTCATATCTTTCCCCATCTGGGGTGATCGTTTTTTTCGGTTTTAATAGTCCTTCGAACAGTAATGCTTCTATTAGTTTTCTAAATACTTTTCTCCGTATAACTATACTTGCATCAATGACCGCTTCAGCGGAATTCAACGTTAATTCCCACCTTTAATTAACTTTAATTAACTTTAATTATGCTTTTACTGACCGTTCTACTTCCCGCTCCCTTCTCCATCTTGACGTCACTAACCTCGCCCTTCGGACGACATCCATAGCTGGCAATCCTCCGTACAACGGATTTTCCATCTCTACATATATGGCTTGCTCGAGCTCACATTCCAATTCGTCCATATCATAAAGTCTTGTTAACAAATTTGCTTTGCAACGAAACGTATTTCTAGTAAGCCAATTAGGAAAGAATGAACACCTTCTTTCGGACTCAGGCAACATCGACTCTAGTGCTCCGCGCAGCTCTAGCAGCAACACTCTCTCATCAATTAAACCAGCTATACCAAATGATTGAATAAGTCCTAACATATGATTGACGATTAAGTAATAACCAAATCGCTCCTCTACAATGGCATCATCATATACATTTTCACTAGTTATAATGCCAGGCAACATATTCTCCAATGTATCTGCCATGGAACGAGCATAATAATACCCTTGGCTGTCTCGATAATAGAAACGTTCGGGATACCCTCTTTCATCCAGCTTGACCATACAATTTTGCAGATGTGCTTCTAGTGCAATGCCATAATTTCTGTACAACCACATCATCGGCTCAAGAGATAGCGACAAATACTGCTTGAACCAATCTAAACAAATTCCTTTAATGGCTCTATCCTCTTGTACTTCAATCTCCTTTATTAAAGAAGCAAGTAAGCCATCTTCTCCATGAATAGACTCCTGAGTAAAAGCAGCCATAACGAATACTCGTCTACCCTCTTCGCCGACAAATGGGTTCTGACGAATGAGCAGCTCAAAGCCGGACTCCTCTTGAGTTGATTCACCGACAGTCAGATATGCACCGTCTGGAATGATAGTGAAATGGGGATAGTTTTCTTTTAATTTAGGTTCAATAACAGCCATTAGCCTAGCGGCCTCAAGCGCGGTATCTAGCTCTCCTCGCTTATTTAAACGCATTGAGTTAGTAATTTTGACGCGTAGTGAAAATTTGTACATATAGCTCGCGTCAGAATGATAGACGCTACGAATCGAGGAGGTAGGCGAATACTCTCTACCCATTGCACCCAAATAGACCATGCTTCCTTCTTGTTGCCATGCTTTAACTTGTGACTCATGCAGAAGTCCTTCGGCTTGGACAGGGTGAACAGGGATCAACGTATGTGTACTACTCTTATTGATCACATATTTAGCAATTTCTTTGGCTGAGTCATTTGTTAGGTCTATTCCTTGAAGTAGCTCCGCTCTAACTAGATCAGAAGCGGTTTCACTCCATGCTGATTTCTCCTGTACAAGACTACGATTTACCGCGAAATAATGGAGCTGAAAGCTACCCTTAGATTCGGGAGAATAGGCCTCTTGTCTCCATTCGGGGAAACCTTGCCTGCTCTTCGGCGTTGGATGAAACGTATGGCCGAACAGGAGCGATTGCTCCGATTGAATAAATGTTTGATCCAAATCGTACAGCTCTTTTGGCGCATGCTGGCGCATTCGAATAAACGTTTCAAGTAATAAACAACTTTGAATAACACGAATATGAAGCTCAGACGTATTCGCTTCACCATGCCCTTCCGTTAGCTCTTCAACTAATAAAGCTAGAAATGTTGTGTAATGTATAGGTACCGGAATACTGTCACCAACTTGACTAAAGACAGGCAACTGAAATTGATGCCTTCCCGTAGGTGACTTGTACTCAGCAGCTGCGAATATTTTCAATTTCTGCGTTTGCAGATGTAGTACTAATATGGCATCTGCTTTGCATACTAAAAAGGAATTGAGCGTACTTACGTCACGCCACTCTCCCCTGCCTGTTTCTCGAAGATAACAATTCAGGAAGCTCGTTACTGTAGCCCTCTCTGCGATCCTTCTAGGATCAGTCAACTGTCTACACACCCTTTCAAAGTTAATGCGGTTAATAATGATAATCAGTATCAATAGTATAGCGTTAAGAAAGTTATTAACACATAGACTAAATTTTCATCTGATATGGATTATTTCGCTACTTAGCAATCGATGTCACAACTAAAAAAGCTTCCACGACCCTCATGGAGGGAGTGAAAGCTTATGCGAATAACTCGTTCATATACGATTTCAGTGCTAACAATTATTTCTTTGTTGCTAGCCAATTCGCCAGCGTGTCGATCTGCTCTCCAGTCAGTTGCTCTTTGTATGGAGGCATTCCGTTTCCACCATTTACAATCTTTGCTCTAATCTCAGCCAGCGACAATTTCCCTCCAACTTTCTGAAGATTTGGGCCCACTCCTCCACCTAGATCAACGGCATGGCAAGTGACACAACTTTGTTTATACAGTTTTTCAGCTTCGGCAGCATTAACCGTTTCTCCCGCTCCATTGTTCGTGTTATTACTTTTGTCTGTTTCGTTGTTCGTTGCCCCTTTTCCACCACCGCAAGCCGATAATGAAATGACCAAAGCAACTAATGCCAATAGCAAAACCCATTTGATGTTGCGCATAAATAAAGCCCCCTCAAGTGATAAAGGAATCTGTTTATACAATTCCCTATTTTCACCTGACTATTCGAGAAGATGGGCTATTATCATCAGTGAATGACTACTTCTTAACCTCAAACAGCAACTCTTGTTTTATTTCAAAAGAACCCTCTATACTGCCATCCGTATCTTCTATTGTAAATTTGGCTGAGCCATCCACATCATATTGGCCGGCAGGGAACGGTACATCTGCTTGCTTCTCTGGAAATTTATCGTCTTTCTCAGCTATGAGTGCACCTGGACTTGTATACGAATGACGCAAAGGCTCACCTTTAAGTAGGGTTGTACTTAGTTTGGGTTGATCCATCGCGTAGTAAAACACGTAATTCCCAGACGATTCACTAATCACATAGTAAAATGGAGTTGTCGCATGCGTTATCGTTACAGACTTTCGATCTCCTATATACTCTAATTCCGCAATAAGAGTGACTTTATCTCCCTCTCGATACTCATCATGTTCAGTGTAAAGACGATAAACAAAGTCTTCTTCAATGATTCCTACCTTATTCGACTCCGCCGTCATTTCCTTCGACTTCCTTATCTCTACTGTTTGAACCCATATCCCTGCTAGTAAAAGAACGACTGCGAGAATACCCATCACTCTAAATGGCTTGCTCACCTCATCACTCCCTTCAAACTTGTAGACGGTATTATCCAAAAAAAGGTTTCTAAACTCAGTTAATTTACAAAGTATCTCCGTTGCGCTACGATGGTTTACGATTGCAATTACATTTAGCAGTAGAGGAGTACTCGATAGATGGGAATTTTATTGTTCATATTAGCCGGGCTCGCCGAAATTGGCGGGGGTTACTTGATCTGGCTGTGGCTTAGAGAAGGGAAGTCGCCATACTTAGGATTACTCGGAGGTATAGCACTTGTCCTATATGGCATTATTGCAACTTTTCAAACGTTTCCTACCTTTGGTAGAGTATATGCCGCTTATGGAGGCGCGTTCATTGTGATGGCGCTGCTATGGGGATGGTTAATTGACCGCAAAACGCCGGATGCTTTTGATTGGATCGGTGCGGCCATTTGTGTTGTTGGCGTATGTGTGATGTTATATCCTAGGCAGTAAATGAAGCTAATAATATACTAGAATTCACTATTATAATCTGTTAAGTTGATCTATTTATAAAAAAAGCTTGTCAAACACATCTCATTCGTGATACCATAACGTTTGTGTCTTAGAGACGCACTTATAAAGTGGAGCTGTGGTGTAGTGGCCCAACATGCCTGCCTGTCACGCAGGAGACCGCGGGTTCGAATCCCGTCAGCTCCGCCATTTTCCCTCTGGCAACTCCTTTTTTCATCCTCAGATATCCATTTTCGTGGTAAGTTCAACTTCCTAATTGACAGTTTCCCCACCTTTTTATTTTGAAATAAGCACGTACACCTTCCTTGACCTTTCTCACCACTTGAAGAGCATCCTTACAATTACTAATAGTGCTATTAGTAACATCACGAAGGACGCTCATTATTTCTTTGTTCTTCTACTTCCGTAGTGTGACCCCTAGTGCTGATAATAAAATTGAAGTTCCTGTCTTGATATTGCCTTCTATTTTCTTTTGTTCCAATAAATTTGAAACTCCATCATATAGCGCTTCACAAAAAGTGTCGTTGTATTATTGACACGATTTTTTTCTAATCCTACTCCATAAGTAAGTTCAGAGCTCTACCAATTAGTAATAATCTTCAATTCCTCTCCTTCTCCACAACATTAACCGAGTATCTCTGACGTTCACGAATAGAAAACAAATCCCATATCAAACGTTTACAGAAAAAATGAAAAAAATGAAAAAAATGAAAAAATGCTTTTGTTTATCGTTTACAAATATTAATAAAAATTACATTTATTACACTTATACTATATACATATTAAATTATGCACTATATTTTAATTTCACTATAATCGATCAACAA
This sequence comes from Paenibacillus sp. GSMTC-2017, assembly GCF_016019935.1. Classification (GTDB taxonomy): domain Bacteria; phylum Bacillota; class Bacilli; order Paenibacillales; family Paenibacillaceae; genus Pristimantibacillus. The sequence continues at coordinate 28,968 of NZ_JAECMT010000005.1, read as the reverse complement.
ACTTGTATTTTAAAGAAGCTACTGTTACTTCTGCATTCTTCATCAAGCACTGACAATCACGAATCTGTAATAAATCTTTCTAGAAGAGGTACCCTTCGTAAGAGCGAACAGAGAACTGTCATTAGCTAAAATTCTAATGATTTTTATAGTTAATTTATTTATGCGAAATATATTATTACAATTAAAAATTACTGTAAATATTTTTAATAAATATATTATAAAATATGTATATTTTATTGCTTTTAATGGCTAAAGTAAAACATAGACAAAAAATACTAAAGAAAGTATATTATTGTAGTCATTATGATATCAGACCCAAATGAGGTGATTCATGAAAAATAAATGAAGGAAATTAAGTGAAATTATAAATTACGGGGGTAATAAAAATGAAAAAACTAATTAGTTGTTTACTAGTCTTAGCCATTTTTATAAGTATTATGGGTAACCCGAATTATTCTAGTGCAAGTACAGTACAAGAAGATCAGAAAATCAAACTAATGGAAATTTCAAGCATTATAGATAATGAAAATCAAAAAGAACTCATTATCAATTTTCCTGAAGAAAATGCATACTATAAGATAACTGCAACAAAAAATACAAATAATAAATATAACTGGACGACTACAATCGGTTCTTCTGACAAAATTTACAGCAAAAGAGAATTAGTAGTAAGTAAGTTTTCTCCATCATTTTCTATGACAGCGTTAGCAGAGAAGGTAAAGCAAGCAGACCAACAAATTATTAAAAAGTATTACGATGAAAATGTTGTATTTGAAGAAACTCCTCAAATACAGCCTAGAGTGTTGCCGCTTATTGCACTTGGAGTATATGGACTAAGTGCTTCTGCAATTGCTGCCATTGAATTAGCAATGGTTGGTACGCTAGCAGTTACTACGGCTGCTGCCGTATCGGATGTATTAAATCAGAAGAAAGCTACAAGCACCATTACTTATCCAGCTGATAACACAGCAGTAACAATGCCTAAATGGTCTGAATTCTCTGGTATCCCTAATACTATTTCTACCTATGCCCAAAAACATATGGAAGCAGCTTTAACACAAACAATTTCTAATAGAATTAAAAACAACAATAATAGTTCAAATAATCTTGCAATATTTACATCCTCGCTTAATGTTAAAGGAAGTGTTATGGTAGTCTACGATATTACATCAAGCACTTCCGGGAAAGTAAATAGACATTTAGCAAACAATTTGGGTGGAAGTAAAGTTGATCCAACAATCGTTGATGAAACTTTGGATCTTAACGGGTATACCGTATTTTTAGCTTATAATCATAATACAAGCAAAGTATTTCATGCTCATTTTGTTCCAACTATTTTCAGGGCTAAAGAATTAGCCTTTAACAGATACAAATATAAATACGACATACAAATTCACCCTAATTTCTCAAGAAATTCTGAGTACTTGGAACTTAATAATCGTACAGATTTGGAACAATTGAGATGGGAACAACGATATCAACTTGCATTAAATAACCGAAATGGTTTCTTGTTAGGTGATAATAAAGGAAATAAGTCGGTTGTTCCACGAAGATAGAATAAACACAAGGTTCTCCTAATATAGGAGAACCTTGATTTAAAGGAGAGATTATTTTGGAGTTTGATTTTTTTTTAAAGGTACTAAAAGATCAATTTAACTATAATGGAGACTATCGCAAATTAGATATAACATTTTTAGATACTAATTTTCATCTAGAAAAGAAAAATGATTTGCAAATTTCAATACAATCGGAAGGAATTACCCTTGTAATAGAATCAAGTATTTCAAGAATTGATAAAAACGATGAGTCATTACAAAACAATATAAACTACACTAGCTTGTCAAGAGTAGTAATTATCGATGAAATAAATCTAACAGAAGATAATAATCAACTTGCAAGCGTATTTAAGCTACTATTAACGTATTTCCATATCATTTTAATTAAGGAAAATCGTTTTGTTGATATAGCTACGTTAGAAACTTGCTCGATTAGATTAGAAAATATCATCATAAAAGATGATATCTTTTATGTTTTCATTCATCCAAGTACCCTTTAAGTTTGTGATAATCAACATGCCATGATTAATTGTAATCGCTTGTGAAACAAGTATAAGGTGAATTTTAACTCATGGCTTTTTCATTATACGTTCATATGATTTACAAGATCTCCTAATGCAGATAAAGTGAACCTCATATGGGGGATAATACAACTCATTATGAGCTAAGGATTTCCTTTTTTATTTGGAGAAATACTCTATAATACCTTCTGTTACTGCAACTGCCGTTTTTTGCTGAAACTCTTCTGTGTTCATGCGCGCTTCTTCAACAATGTTAGAAATATATCCAAGTTCCATTAAGATGGATGGTGCTGTCGTTTCACGAATAACGAAGTAGTCCCCATGTTGCACTCCGCGGTCTTTAGCATCTATATCTTGATTAAACAATCGTCTATGAATAATGTCAGCCAATATTTGATCTTCACTTTTATTGTAATAGGTTGTTATCCCATTTACGTCACTCGTTGTGAAAGCATCGTAATGAACGCTAATAAAAAGATCCCCATCGTTCTCTTCTGTAAAATCAATGCGATCTTGAAGCGACTTTGAATCATCGCCATCCCTCGTCAATAAAACATTTGCTCCTGTCTGTTTCATTAATTCACGTTGAATTTCTTTAGCGGTTTGTAATGTAACATCCTTTTCCTGTGTTCCATTTTGACCGATAGCCCCAACATCTTTTCCCCCATGCCCTGGATCAATGACGATCGTTTTCCCCTCTAACACCTTTACTGATTTTTTATCTGACTGTAACTTTGTCGTTTCTATTCTTTCATTAGTTGTATTCATTTGATTAATACTAGCAATTAATAAAATGCCTGCAATTATAAACATAAATAACACTAATAACTTCTTCATCGAAACTGTCCCTCTTTCACTATGAGAATCTATCGCGTTGACCTATTGCTAGTCTACTAGTGATAGATGAAGATAAAGTGAAGATAAGATAAAGAATTAAAAAAAGCTGTCCCTGAAGTAGAATAAACTACTTTAGGGACAGCTTTACCATTACAATTCGTTTCATTTTTTATTTAGGTAAAAGTAAAATACAACACCGTCTTCTGAATTGTACGCTCCATAAGATGCTCCATGCAGTTCCAAAATGTTTTTCGAAATGGCTAGACCTATACCCGTTCCCCCTTGGGAACGATGGCGAGAGGCGTCACCACGGTAAAAACGATCCCACACTTTATCGAGCTGTTCCGCTGGGATGTGAGCACCTTTATTTTCTACACTTATTCTAATTTTGTTTATCTCATCGACAGTGGAGACGATAATCGCATTATACTGAGGTGTGTACCGAATCGCATTCGTCATAAAATTAGTAATAACCTGTTCAATACGATGTTGATTCGCCACAACTTCAACAGGGAGAAGGGATTGCTGGATGTGTAGCTCTTTCTCTGCAATGCTCAGATAAAGCTGATCACAGATGTTTTCGACTACTTTATCAATATAAAAGTCATCCATCACCATCTTATACGTACCCGACTCGAATTTAGCGAGGTCCAACATATCGACGATGAGTAGATCCATCTTGTCGACTTCCTTCTCCATCGCTTCAAAATAATGTTCTCTCTTATGGGTAGCGACCTCATCTTTTAAGATCGAAATGCAGCTCTTCATTATGCTCAGAGGTGTCTTGAGTTCATGTGAAACGCCGGAAATAAATTCTTTCCGCGTGTTCTCAAGCTGCTTCTCCTTTTCGATATCCTGCCGCAACTGCACGATGTAGGAATGCAGCGTGCTCGATAACAAATTAATATTTTGCGACAGGTCACCAATCTCATCCTTCGAAGATATCGATATGCGCTCCGAAAAGTCTAAGCCGGCAATTTTTTGCGTCGTTTTATTAATTTGCAATAATGGCTTCGCGATTTTTTTTGAATAATAGAATGATGCTAGCAGAATAAGCAGCAATGCAAACAAAACAAGGTATCCATAATATTCTTTAAGCATCTGAACTGCTTCATCAACAGGCTGAAGCGATGCCATCGCAAATACATATACTGTTGAGCCATCTTTGTTTTTAATTGGATCGATAAGCAGATTATATTTTACATTATTCTCTGTAAATTCAATCGTTTGCAATGAATCGATACGGTTATTTTTTTCGTCTACTATTAATCCCACTTGAAATTCTTTGATCTTCTTCATAAATAGCTCATTGGAGTAGATAAAGCCCGTAGCTGCGTTGGTATCAGGGATTTCGACTTTTGTAATAACTCCTTCATGAAACGAAATCGAATTGCTCATAACGCCTGTTTTGATTGTCTTATCATTAAATACTTGTTCAATACCTTCAAAGCTCCATTCGAATGAAGGATCAATGGATGCAATTCTTACTGGGATATTACCATTATTTTTATTAAGACCTAATATTCTAATCGTAGTTCCAATCTCAAGCAGAGACCTCTTCTCATCCGCTTCTTCTATATTCAACAAATTATAGAGCGGTATGGTCATTATAGTATTCGTTTCCTCAACTTCAGATTTAAATCTTCTTCCATTCACTTCAACATAAAAATCAGGCGCATTTGTTAAGCTCCCATTGCTGTCTAATGTCGTAATCCGTGCATTATTTTCTAAATAGAAATCTTGCTCTAGCCTCTGAATCGAGTCGTTTCCAGTGCTATTTAAATAATTCGTCTTGAAAGACTGCATGTTTGCTTGAATGTCACTTAGCTTACGCTGCGCGTAATACTCTTTAAAGAAAATAGTCTGTCCGATGTAAATCGTTGCTAACAGCAGAAGACATAATGTCGTCGTCAAAGCGAACAATTTCCATACAATTTTTACTCTCATAGGCTGGCATCGATTTTATAACCGGTTCGAACGACCGTCGAGATCATCTTCGATTTGTTGCCAAGCTTACACCGCAAATTTCTTATATGCGTATTAATAGTGCGCTCATCACCAGCATACTCGTAACCCCAAATTTTCATAATGAGCTGTTCTCTTGTAACGACAATTCCCTTGTTAAGCATCAAGTAATGCAATATCTCAAATTCGGTATACGTCAGGTTACTGTTTTCTCCATCTACAGTAATTGTTCGAGAAGGGATATGCATACGTATTCCGTTATAAGCTACCGTTTCTTCTGATGATTCGGTCGTTTTTGTTGCTCTGCTGTCAAGTAATCTCTTCGCTCTTGCCAGTAACACAGGCGGACTATAAGGCTTTGTCACATAATCATCAGCACCAAGCTCAAAGCCAAGTAACGTATCGTCTTCGTCTACTCTTGCCGTCAACATAATAATCGGAACATCGGACGTTTTCCGAATACGTCTACATACAGACCAGCCATCCACCTCTGGTAGCATAATATCAAGAACGATCAAATCCACTTGGTTGTCTTGAAAAAGTGTTAAACCTTCCTTACCATCACTCGCCTCGAGTACCATATATCCTTCATTTACAAAATAATCTTTAATGATCTCACGCAATATCGGCTCATCTTCAACAACTAATATCGTTTTGGTCATTGTATATCCCCATTGTTGGTTTTTTATTAACCTTTGATTACCTTCACATGAAGTTTCCGAGATCTTGGCCCATCGAATTCACAAAAGTATATACCTTGCCATGTACCAAGCACAAGTCGACCTCCACTTATAAGTACCATTTGGCTTGTACCTGTTGTAATTGCTTTCATATGAGCGGCTGTATTCCCTTCTGCATGACGATCGAGGCTATGCTTCCATGGGTAAACTTCGTCTAGTCTACGGAGTACATCTCGAACGACATCAGGATCGGCATTTTCATTAATAGCGATGCCAGCAGTTGTATGCGGACAATAAACGATGGCATGCCCTTCTTGCACACCGCTCTCTCTGACTGCTTCCCGAACCAAACCGCTTACTTCAACCATCTGGTCATGATAAGAAGTGGATATGTTAAACGTCTTCATGATAACAGCTCCCATCTCGTCCATAGTTCCTCAGGGTTTAATTCGTAAACCTCATTTTCCCGATACATAAATTGATGCATAATGAACTCACGCCTAATAGTCGCAAAATCATCAAAGTATCCCTTAATGAATGTATTAATCTCTTTTTCACTATACTTCCGGCCCCTCTCAAGCTGTGAAACGATATGCTCTAGTACCATCAGTTTTTTCTTTAATTGGCTCGGCATATTTTTCAGTTTACCCTCAGCCGTGAAGAAGTTTCGAACAACTGACGCTTTTACTTTCATTTGATCCTCTTTTGTTTGAACCTCATCCATACCTTCCATACCTCCCGACATATGTCTATAGATCAGAGCTTCCGTACCTTTAGCACTATTGCTAATAAAATAATGGTTGAGCGTAAAATAAATCGTGTTTTTGTCTCTTCTTTCATTTATTAAACTGGCCTCTCTAAGCTTCGCTGCATGATGTGTGATTGTTGCTGGCGTAACGGAAAGTTTCTCTGCCAAAGCTTGCCCGTTCATCTCACCGTCCGCAAGAAGGATTAGTAATTTTATTCGTGTTGGATCAGCGAGTGCCTTGTGATATTGAACTACCTTATCTAATTGCATGATTAATTGAGCACCTCTATTTAATTTGATATTCATCTAATTAGATTATAACTAAATTAGATAATAAAGGATAATACATATCTTGTCAATCGGTTAAACCTCACTGGAGTAGAGCGATCAACAAAAATGTTTCCGATGTCGAATCCAACTTTTCTATTGCTAAAAATGACATAATTTAGTATGTTTTTTTGTGAAGGGGGAATTCTATTTGCTAGCAACATTTGAAGGGAAACAATTTGATGAGATGAATGACTTTGAGTTAGGGGCTGCTTGCTTTAAGCCTATCATTCAAGCCTACAAAAGGGCTCAGGTGGAAAACGAGGATTTTGTAACGACTGTTTATTCTGACTTGAGTGATGGACAAAAAGCGTTGTTCATTTTTTGGACCTACTATTCGCATGTAAAGGTGTCTGAGGCTGATTGTTATTATTGGAGTGCTCTCTATATGGCACAGCCGGAAAGATGGACTGGATTGTTTCGTGGGCTGCAATTTTTCGAGGATCGCCATACACTTCCATTAGTTGAAGAAATGGACGTTTTATTAAAGGGACGAAATCATCCACGAAGTTTGGACCATTTCGACGTTTCTTATGAAGATATTAACGAAGACCCCCGCTTAAAAGAAGAGATTTCTATATTTTACGAAAAGCTGCTTGACGCATTGCCAGTAACGATCGGAATCATTAGCCGATATATTCGTGAGCATCCTAGTAAGTTTTTCGAATTGACCAATAGCCACTAAAATAATGATCATTATTAACAAAAAAATAGTTGAGCGGAGACGAACTCCTGCTCAACCATTTTTCTATTAGGTCAACTGTTCTTAACTAATATTTCCTATCTTCAACTATATCTCGTACTAACATCGCCGTATTTCCTTGTGGATCAAACATCATCGACCATAAAAATACAATTGGATATGTAACAATCTTTACTAGCATTTTTCCAATTTTTCCTATCATGTAATCACCTCCGTCATTGGATAATACAAATACGGTATAAGATCTCATTCCGTTTCCTTAATTAACCATAAAACTTATATTTCAAGCAATACATTCCACTAAAAAAAGGGTTGGTCAAATGTCCTTAGACAAATGACCAACCCTCTTTGCGAATAACTATACTTTTGCAAACTCCGAATTAGCCGTCTCAAGCATAGACTTCCAATCCGCAAAATTTGTTTCTCTAGCTACGTGGCGATTCCAAAGCTCCTCAGGGATCAAGTTGATATCCTCATGTGTCCAAGCTTGGAAGTTGCCCTTCTCTAGAAACTCTTGAAAGCTTTTGCAGACAGAATTTTTACTCATAAATGAATCATTGAATACACGCTCTAGTGTAGCTTCAGCTGAATCATCTTTATTCGCCTTTTGCTCTTGCAATTCTTTCAGTAAATCTTCAAATGACATCGGTTTATTCTTCCTCAAATTACCACTCCTAGTTTTGGATTACATCCCTTAAATTGATTATGCGTCTGACTTGTTGCCATTATTCTTATTGGAAGTGGCAGTAGTGCCTTCCTTCCGCTTAGTACCTTTACTTTTATAAGGTTTAGGCGAGTTTTTAGCCCTATTCTCGGCAGCTTGCCACCGATTCCAGCCCTTTTTGCCAGTACCTCTACCCGTACCACCTTTGTTCTTCGATGCACTCAATTGATCACTCCGTTACAGGTGCTTATATTGCCGCAACCTACATTATACGTTAAATCCGTCTATAGTTCTATGGTGGACAATTAATTTAAATGGCCCTACAGGAAATTGTATCCTGAAGGGCTATGTTTAAAGCATCTTCAATTGTACCTTATGATTAGTATTACCAGATGGTTACCGTTCAAGCCTCGTAATAAATACGCCTGGTGCAACCTCAATATTTCCAATCTCTTTGAACCCAAAGCTCTCATACAACGTTTTAGCAGGCACGTTTTTAGTGCCAGTACTTACTTGAACCTTCTTGTCTAAGGCTGGTCCACTCATCATGTGAGCGAGCAATTGTTTTGCGATCCCTTTGCGGAAATGGCTAGGATGTACTACTAGTCTGCAAATATCGATACCTTCATCATGTGTATGATACGAGACAAAGCCGACTAATTTCTCATCTGTCATATAACCAACAAACTGTTCGTCGCATTCCATAATCGACTGTACCGTGTCTCGAAGCGGCGGAATCCCATCGAATCCAATGATTTCTGCTTCCACGCGATAAGCGGGCAGTTGTACGTTCAGTATGTCACTTGCGACTTCAGCATTCTTATTATTTACTGTTATGATCATACGTTTATCTCTCCTGTTGATGCGAAGCAATTACCACAGATCGACTGCTTTCTTCAAAAAACCGCTCCCACTTTTAATGGACAAAAACAACCGAAGAAGTAATGTCAGATTAAAAATGCTAACTTTATATTTCAAAGATTGTCGGCAATAACGAATCGCTTTTTCTCTATCATAACGATTAATGTAACTGAGCGTGTAGTATTTTTTGGCTATACCTATTTTTATGTTTTGGATACAAGCTTTTTTATTAGTTAGTTGCTTGTCTTCTATGACTCTATCCATGATATGCAATCTTACTTGAACAGACTTCAAACCTAACGCCTCGAATTTATCTAACACAACGTTATTTTTGTGAAGTAAATCAGGGTCGAGCTTCCATCGGTCACAGAAGAAGTACACACTGTCCGGCGATTGAAAGTAAACAGATTGCGGTTTAGTAATTAATGCAATGGTGCAATGGTCGAAAAAGCGAATAATAAACGTAGTATCTTCTCCGAGATAAAACTCCTCATTAATAAGGCCGTATTTTTGAATGAGCTCCCGCTTGAACAGCATCGTATTCAATTGAAAGAAGTTTCTCGTATGCGATAGAAATTGCTCAAACAATCTCTCCTTAAACACGATTGCATCTCCGTCTACCCTGTTTAACTTTCTCATCTTCCCGATAAGTTCTTGCTCCACTTCGTTATCGAAATTATGCAGCCTAGTTGGACCATGTTGCTCCACCCATAAGGCGAAGCTAACATCTGCATTTGTCCGCTGGATCGTATCCAAACTATGTTGCAAATGATCTTCAAACCATTGATCGTCAGAATCAAGGAAAGAAAGAAACTCGCCTGTTGCATAAAGCATACCGAAGTTTCTCGCTCCTCCAGGACCTTTAGACCGATTGTTAACTACATATTTAATTCTAGAATCTACTATCGTAAGTTTTTCTATTACGTCTTTTGTATTGTCTGTACTTCGATCATCTACAACAATAAGCTCCCAATTTGTATAAGTCTGTCTCATTATCGAATCAATAGCGTTTGTTATAACACTGGAGCGATTATAGGCAGGCATAATAATACTTATTAGTGGGTTTATACTCATCAATTTCATCCTTTCTTAGTTAACATCATTAGCATTTTAAAATAGTTGGTGGATCGTATACTTATAGTTCCGCTCACCCTCTTTCTTTTGCATTTTTTGGCAATAAAAGTATAGCAAGTTTAGTATCCACTCCGAGATGTGTCAAGTAAAAATTAATAATTATGTCATTTGGTGTAAAATTGCACCCCCTCCAATGAAAAAGGCCGTCCGCTGTATGGACGACCTTTAATTCCTGTTATGATACTAAAATGCTGATCCGCTAACGAATCGAATTGTGCTTATATTGTAGAAAATAACGTGTAATTTGGTTTAACGAACTCCAGTGTCGCTATCGCGCATTTTGGGGCCGAAATAAAGCCACTTTGCTCAGATTAAGCATTCTGAAGTTCGTTAAACGTTTTAAACCGTATAATTTAGTCAAATAAGAGTTATTGGGTTCGTTAGCTATAAATTCGGAACGTGCGCTAGCACTAATGTCTACAAGTATGCTGATCTTTTAACATTAAACAAATGACCCACCTTCATTACTAAGAAGATTGCGCTAAGCGGCTTCTTGATGTGTATGCAACAACTAACAATCCGGCGCTAACAATCAAATAAACGAAACCTACCGCCCAAGGATTAAACCCGGTATTCGTAACCCATGTTGTTCCTTCTGCTGAAGTCGTACCCATAAAATCAAGATAGTCCATCTTATTAAAGGGACCCATATACCAAATAAGCATATAAACGACCTCAAACGTACGATTACTTCTCGTAAACACTCCGGACGCTAGTGCCAAGCTCGGTATAAAAACAGCCGCTGTTAGCCAATAAATAAGTTGCTCGACTTCACCTTCTAATATGAAACGGATAGCCATGCCCAGGCCAGTTACGAACGAAAGCAATACTCCAGCTATCCAAACGGCAGTTAATTGTCGTGCCACATATCTAGGGCTTGAAGCGACTATATACTGTGTATTATTCCGTATTTCTCTACAGCCCATATTCGACCATAACAGTATCGGCCAAATCCAGGTCAATGGCCAAATCATCCATTGTGAAGACGAAGCAACGGGAAGTGTAAGACAGAGAACACTTAGAATAGTAGCGATGATATACCAGATAAGCGAAGCACCCTTCATCATCAAATACCACTCTGCCCGTACAAGAGTCCAAAATGACTCATTTACTCCCACTGGAGTTAGCTCTACTGCTCGAATGCGAGGAAAGAACGTTACCCGTTTGGTTTCCTCAACTATATTGTTATTATTCGTTTTAATTCCCCTACCTGTATCCCCTTTAAAACCACGAAACAGAAGCGCTGCCACCGGCAACAATAAAACAGCAACTAACGGAAGAACTAACTGTTGTTTGATGAGCGCTTCCGTCCAATCAACGCCATTCCATAGAAATGTTTCTGAAGGCCCCGCTTGAATTAATATTCCGATGCCATAAGTACCAGTGTAGCTTGTCTTAATCGCTGAAAGGTCAGCTATCATATCCGACGTAATAATTCCAGTTCCGAGCAAATCAAATACTTTACTGGTGCTAAAGATAATATAAAAGACGAAATAGATTACATTCCCAATCCCGCCTTGCAACACTTTAACGGATTCAAAGAACAATGCAAGAGATGCAATTACACTCATCATTGGAAGCGTCATAAATAAGAATGGTGACCACAACTGCCATAATTCCACCTCGATAACTTCACCACGAACCCATTGCATAATAAGTGCGATGACCATAATAGCCATGACAATGATCGTCAGCACAGCAAAGTTGCTGATCCATTTGCCTATTATGTAGTACAACTTCTTAATCGGAGTAGATGCGATAATTTCCCCCACTTTACTCTGCTTGTCACGATCGATACTATTTTTGACCAAATAAAAGCCAAACAGGGAAAGAAACATCGTTGTAGAAAGGCTGACAGACCCGCCAACCCATGCTGAATTATAAATACCTCTGACCTCTTCCAGATACAAAGTAACATAGCCAGCATCAGCAGGAGGAACAAAAAAGTATGCAGCTAACATCGTAAATCCTATCATAAGCAGAAATGAATATTGTCTCGTTCGTTCAAGAAAATCCGCCTGTGCAATAAAATAAATGGTCCGAATCATGTTCATCTCATTGTTCGCCCCCATTATGCCTAACATAGAGATAGGCATCTTCAAGGTTAGGGGATATCTGCAGTGCCTCAGGAAGCGGCGGTTCGTTCGCTACGATACGAAGCATCAATCCTTCTTCGCGGCGTATCGTCCCGCTAATTGTCCATTTACTTCGTGCAGCTTGTAGATCTTGTTCCGGTATAATGACAGACCAAACCTTCCCTTGAACACTTCTTAGGAGCATAGAAGGGTCTGAATTTACTAGAAGTTGTCCTTTCGACATAATGGCAATTTGATCTGCCGTCGCTTCAATATCCGAAACGATATGCGTAGAGAACAAAATAATTCTTTCGCCGGACAAATCCGTTAACAAACTGCGGAACCTTACTCTCTCTTCAGGATCTAGACCAACTGTAGGTTCATCAACAATGAGCAACTTAGGATCATTCAATAGTGCTTGTGCGATCCCTATTCGCTGACGCATGCCACCAGAAAAACTCCCGATTGGACGCTTGAGCGTATCCTGTAAGTTCAACATTTCAAGCAGTTCAAGCATGCGTGTTCTAGTTTGACGACTAGAAACTCCCTTTAATGCGGCTGCATACTCCAAAAACTCAAGAGGCTTTAAATGTGGATATACACCAAAATCTTGTGGTAAATACCCTAATACTCGGCGCAGCTCATCAGGCTTCTTCCCTATATTTATTCCATTCCATATAACCGAACCCGTTGTTGGTTTAGCAACTGTCGCTAGAATACGCATAAGAGATGACTTACCTGCCCCATTTGGTCCTAACAAACCAATAATACCTGGCTTTAATTGCAAGCTAATATCCTTTAAAGCCCATGCGGCTTTATTGTATCGTTTGTTAACTCCACTAATTTCAAGTAGCATTCTTCTACCTCCTCATCTATCTACATTGCACAGTGTAGAAGATGAAAGTAAAATCCAGGTAAACAGAACACTACATTCAGCCTAACATTAAGCGGGGAAAGAAACCGTTATTTTCGTTCCTATATTTAATTGGCTCGTAACGACAATATCGCCCCCGAGCGCGATAATAAATTGCTTCGCAATTGCCATGCCAAGACCAGTTCCTTCTGAGTTTGCATCTGTGGATGTACCTCGGTAGTACTTTTCGAACAACCCATCAATCATTTCCTCATCCATACCTGATCCATCATCCGAGATAACGATTTGTAGCCCATTGCTTTCTATAATGGAAACGTTAATCGTCGTTCCAGTGGGATTATGAACGATTGCATTAATGAGTAAATTAAGAAGTGCTCGTCCAAGCAGCTTCGTATCGAGCATCATATGAATATAGGTTACATTCGACTCTAATGTTAAATTGTGGTGGGAGGCGCGCGGATCATTTGCTACATCAACGACAATTCGTCTAACACATTCGACGAGATCACTTTTCGTAAGCTTTAATGGAATGGAGCCTTCTTCTAATTGGAAAGATGCATTCAAGTCTCCAATCAACTCTTCCATATGGTCCGCCTTACTTTGGATCTCCGTTAGAAACTTCGTCCTTTCTTCCGTGTCCCAATCATAATTAGAAGTAAGAAGCATCGTAGAATATCCTTTAATATAAGTTAACGGTGTCTTCAAATCATGAGAAACACCTGCGATCCATTCTCTCTTCCTTTCATCAAGTCGGCGTCTTTCCTGCTTACTTTTCTCCAATTGCTCGGATAACGTTTGTAAGTGAATAATGAGCTCTTTGAATAGACGATATCTTAGCTTTAATTTCCCCCTTCTCCTCGTATACAGCTTCTTATGTTGATCCGGTTCGTCGTAGATGCCGTTTGCTAGTCGATTAATCCAACTCATCATATGGAAAATCGGCCACCCTATTGACCAACCGAATAAAACGACAAAAGATAAGATGATAACTAACATTCCATATAAACCGATAGAATCTTGATGATCGCCGGGCTCCGGCACAATCGTCTCAGCTGTAGCTATAACTGTAATTATCGCAGCAACAAGTAAAAGATGACTGAGTATGACATGTAAGGCGAGGCGAAGAAAAAGTCGTACATTACTTTTCATAGGTCGTTACCTTCTTCAGCGGAACGAACTTATACCCAATACCCCGCAAATTAACAATCCACTTTGGACTCGTAGGATCGCTCTCTATTTTCTTTCGAAGTCTGGATATATGGATGACTACCGTTTTCTCATCACCAATAAGTGCAGTACCCCAGACTTGTTCATACAATTGAAGCGCTGTGAACACTTGGTTAGGATGCTCGCATAGAAACAAGAGTAGTTCAAACTCCTTTGCCGTACAATGAGTATCTTCGCCATTTATAATGAGCTGTCCAGCTGTTTTGTTTAGCACAAAATAACCGTAATCAAACGACTGTGCTTTTACAGGTACTTTTATTTGATCAAACTTTCTCCTACGCAGCTGCGCATTGATTCTCGCGACTACCTCTAGCGGATTAAAAGGTTTAGTGATGTAATCATCTCCACCGATGCCGAGCCCCATTAATTTATCCAAATCGCCCGAGCGGGCCGTTACAAATATGATAGGAGCTAATGTATGTTTACGAATTTCCGAGCAAAGCTGGAAACCATCCATATCTGGGAGCATAACGTCGAGCACGATGAGATCAAATGAGGTTCGTTCCACAAGCTGCAAAGCTTCATGAGCTGTAGTCGCTGTTGCGATACGCTGAAATCCTTCCCTCATCAATAACGCTTCTAACATCGCCAAAATACCCTTTTCATCATCTATTAGCAAAATCGTTTCTTCTCGCAAAACAATCACTTCCATTCTTGCGGTTGATAGGTTTGAATCATTTCAATGATCATTTATATGGTACTCGCAAATAGGATATATGGGAATATTTATAATTTATTGTATCGGTTGATTGATAGATCGATAGTACAAGAACTTTACGAGGTTATAATATGAAAGCACTTCCAAACACTATTGTAATCATTAACCACATGTACTATATTAGAAATGATCCCTCATCCCAGTAATAAAAGGAGTCCCTATGAGATTAACGATTAGCAAGAAATTATTTGCGGGTTTTATGGCTGTATTACTCGTATTAATCGCTACAATCGCCATTATTTTCTCGCAAATAACAGAGGTCGAACGTCATTATCTCGACTTAGTAGAAGATAAGTCTAATAAGCTGATCAATATAAAGCAGCTGAACGTAATTGTTAAAAAGGAACAATCCGAAATTCGTGGCTATTTACTTTTTGGGGACGATGACACTTTAAAAGCTTTTAACGATACCCATAATGAATACATGAAATTGAGTGCTGACCTCAGCGAAGCGATCAAACACCCCGAAGCACAAATGTTACTTCAACAACTCAACCAATTCGAAAATGAATATTACCATATATCAAAAAACTCAATCGATTTAAAGAAAGACAACAAAACAGAAGAAGCTATTGATCTTGCCGCTACAAGAGGTCAAAATATTATATTCCGCTTTGATCAGAAGGCCGAAGAACTATCCATCTTCCAGCAAAATTTATTGGATAAAGAAAAACTAGCAACAAATCAAAAAGTGCAGTCTATTAAAAATCTTATTATTATTTTGGCATTAGCAGCTATCATCGTTAGTTTAATTATCTCCTGGTTTATTGGAAGAATAATGTCTCGACCTATCGTTGCCATTGCACAAGCAGCCAAAAAAATCGCTGCAGGCGATCTATCTTCCCAAAAAATATCGGTTAAAAATAAGGATGAAGTTGGCGATTTGGCTCAATCATTTAATCAAATGTCGCAAAATCTACGACAACTTATTCATCAAGTTAGCTCTAATACGGAGCAAGTAGCCGCGTCAGCTCAGCAATTGACCGCTACTAGCGAACTTGCCTCCTCCGCTTCTAAGCAGATTGCTGCAACAATGCAACATGTAGCGACTGATGTGAAACAACAGTCCAATCATCTAGATGAAGCTTCTACGACGATGAATGAGATGGCTATCGGTGTGCAGCATATTGCAAGTCACGCGAAAAACGTTTCTAATACAGCAAATGAAGCTTATGTACGTGCATCAGAAGGTGGGCAAACGATCAAAACAGCTGCTGAACAGATGAATTCCATTAACCAAACCGTATTAGGCCTATCCGAGCTAATCAATAACTTAAATGAACGATCCTTCCAAATCGGAAAAATATTAAACGCTATATCAGATATCGCGAAACAAACCAACATCCTCTCCTTGAATGCAGGGATTGAGGCGGCACGTGCAGGGGAGCATGGTAAAGGCTTCGCAGTTGTCGCTAGTGAAATTCGTAAGTTAGCAGCGGAATCAGCACAATCAGCTGAACAAATTGCAGAGCAGGTTTCCGCTATCCAAGCAGAAACAAAACAAGCAGTTCAAACGATGGAGACAACAACATATGAGGTTTCGTCTGGTATTGAGGCCGTCTATTCCGCAGGTACTGCCTTTGAACATATTCAAGGTTCAGTAAACTCAGTTAACAGACAAATTCATGATGTGTCCTCATCTATCCAGCAGATGGCTGCTGGTGCTGAACAAATCGTACATGCTATGAAGTTTATTACCGGTATATCAGAGGCAACAGGCACAGGTGCAGAGCAAGTTTCTGCCGAAACGGAAAATCAACTATCCTCTATGGAAGAGATATCTTCATCTGCGAGAACGTTATCTCAGATGGCCGAACATTTACAGCAAACACTAGAAAAGTTCAAAGTGTAAAAACGGAGGGTAGTATCACCTGAGGATACTACCCTCTTTAAATGTTATTCATTATCTACATACAACAAAACTTTGCCCGTACTGCTTCTACTTTCGATAAGTTGATGTGCAAGTAATGCATCACTGAGTGGTAGTTTTTTGCTTATGTTAATGTTAAGTTGTCCCGTTTCGATTAAACGAAACACTTGTTTAGCTGTTTCCTGTAGCAATTCAGGACGTTCCTTCCTCGCCGTTCCGAGACTGAATCCAAGCACTGAGCGGCAACTTGCGTGCAACTCTTGCGTATGTACTTGTCCATATTGCCCGCTCGAATTACCAAATACAACTAAACGTCCAAATTTTGCAAGATACTTCACACTTTCTTCTGTCATCTCTCCTCCAAGTGAATCTAAGATAACGTCGGCACCTTTGCCATCCGTTAGTTCATTCACGATCTGGACGATAGTTTCTTCGTCGTAGTTTATGACATGGTCCGCTCCAGCGCTTACTGCGGTTGGGATTTTCCTGGAACTCCCTACTGTTCCAATTACTTTTTTGACACCTAACGCCTTCGCAATTTGGATAGCTGTAGTCCCAACGCCTCCTGCTGCGGAATGAATAACGACCGTTTCGTTCGATTGTATTTGAGCGACTTCGACAAGAAGCTTATAGGACAAAAACGATACAATTCCACTCGCACCCGCAGTATCAAAATCGATAGAATCAGGGATGACAAAAGTTAAATTCTCGTCAGCCACTACGTATTCAGCGTAGGAACCATGATGAGGAAAAGCGATCACTCGCTCCCCAACTGAGATGGACTGAACGTTATCTCCGACCGCCTCAACAATTCCGGCTGCTTCAAGTCCAGGAATAAATGGGAGCTTCCCTCGTCCCTTATTACCGTATCGTGCTTTAATATCAGCAAAGTTAACACTCGTCGTTTTCACTCGAATTAATAGTTGGTGTGATTGTATGCTCGGCACCTCAACTTCTGCAACTTTCATATTATCCGCTGTACCAAATTCCTCAACGATAATTGCCTTCATAAAAACACTCCCTAGTTTCATTTAGTGAAACAGTGTTTCATAATAAATTTATTATATATCATATTCTAGATAAGAAAAAGAGATATTCCGAAACGAATATCCCTATTTATTATGATTGTTTCCTACGTGTTTCCTAATCGTTGTTTTCTGAAAGTATTTGGTTCACCCATTTGTAGCAATCCAGCAATTCTTCATCTGTAACTAATGTCGAATTATGCTCGAACATCACTTTTACACGATCATTTTCGTGTCTAATCGTAGACAAATATTGTTCTGTCGGTGCCCATCCATCGCTTGTACTCTGACTTGGCAATACAGGATATCTGCTTTTCAGAATGACATTGTCAGCAGATATTTGAACATTAGACAAATGAATGATTTCTGCATATTTAGCAAATCTTTTCACAATAGCTACAGAATCAAAGTTAGGATCAATCCAGTCCTGCAAATGTAGTCGTGCCGTATCTAAACACAACTTAATTTCCTTATGTTCTTCTAATAATTGATCCAAAAAGTCATCTTCATATACGTATCTGTTAAGTGCATCGAACTCGAGGACAGCTGTGAATTGATACTCCCGAGCTTTTCCAGACAGCCAAGTAAGCAATTGCTTACTCCTCATCTTGAGCTCTTCTAATGCATAGTCATTTTCAAACTCGTATTCACTGCTATCCGCAAATCGCCACGGCTTCCAATCTACACGATTATCAAGAATGACTAGCTTAGGATAATGAAATAACACATAGGCAGGTTTAATAGCCGCTACATATTCCAATTCTTGCTGAACTAAGTCATAAGCATGTTCACGAACTGCATCATCATTGGATAAAAAAGGAGCGTCCCTTAAAGGCGATATTCCAGCTCGAAGTGGAAAGTGAACACCGATCAGGAAACCAACCTCTGTAGCTTCCTTTACTAGGTGAGCAGTATCACTCTCATCACCGAACAAACAAGCTTCAATACCGTAGAATTCTGGCATGAAGTCTCTTTCATATTTTTTATAGTCGAAAGAGCCCCATTGGCCTATCATAAATCGATTCATCTACACAGCTCCCACCATGCTGAATTTATACTAACGCGATCACTTTTTTCGTCTCAGCATATAGTCCCTTCATAACAGCATCAATCGGCAACGCCTCAATTGACATATCGAGTATGCCGTATGTTTCATTAAACTGGCGGATGAACCCTTTTATCGGTAAAATATCGATATCAATTTCTAGCTCTACTTCACATTCATTGATTCTATTAAGCAATTGTACGCCTGCTATGAACTTATCGGGGAACGGCGTATCTGTTGTAAGTCTAACTGCCTTCTTACCGCCTAATCTTCCTCTAAGCTCACCCAGCGTATTATCGAACACAATCTCTCCATGATTGATCACGATAACTCGCTCCGCTAACATCTCTACATCGTCTAGATCATGAGTTGTTAATATAAAAGTGACCCCTTGGCTATTCATCTCTTTTATGAAATCCCGAATTGTCTCTTTAGCGATAACATCGAGGCCAATCGTAGGCTCATCAAGGAATACTAACTCTGGTCCATGCAGCATTGCCATAATAAATTCGCACTTCATACGTTCGCCAAGTGACAACTGCCTCGTTGGTTTACGCATGATTTCTTTTACATCAAGTACTGTTGTGAGGTGATCAAGCGTCCGTTTGTAGTCCCCCTCTGGCACTCCGTAAATAGCTTTATTCATGTAGAAGGAATCTGCAGGAGGAATATCCCATAGAAGCTGTGACTTTTGGCCGAATACAGCACCGATCTTGCGCACATATTCGCTTCTTTGCTTCCATGGCGTTAATCCAAGCGCTTTAATCTCACCAGAAGTTGGATGCAGCACCCCAGATAACATTTTCAAAGTAGTCGACTTCCCCGCCCCGTTCGGACCGAGAAACGCAATCATTTCTCCTTTTTCTACAGTAAGAGATATATTTTTCACTGCATCAACTTGCTTCATAGGGCGTTTGATAAGGTTAATCATCGTTTCTTTCAGTGTATGTCCACGTTCGTGAGTCATATATGTTTTCGTTAAATTTTTGATCTCTATCATACTTTCGCCTCCCTTTATCCGCCTGCACTCGTGTAGCTTCTAAGCATCCGTTGCCAAAATGCGATACCAACAGCCAAAAACAATATCCCAACTATAGCTGCCCATAACGTTTCCCAGCCTGCACGTCCCAATAAAGCTTTAGCAGGAATAAATGCGATGAGTGCAACAGGAATGACATAGGTTGTTAATTGCTGAAATGATTTCGCATAGATTGTTCCTGGATATAATCCGAAGCTGGTTATCGAATCGAACATATCGTAAACTCGGCTTCCTCCTACCCATTTGAAGAGGATACCCGACATAAATAACGAGAAAGCACATAATACTGCTAAGGAAGCCATAAATAGTCCTGCAAATTGTAGCCAGCCACCCACTGTAGGTGATTCCAGTCCCGACAAGGCATAACCAAACAATATGCCTCCGCTAAACAACCTACCGAAATCTTCTGGGTCTAGCCCATGCAATATCGTCATAAATAGAGTTGGCCTTGGTTTAAGAAGCAATAGATCGAAAGTTCCCTCCCGAACTAAACTTAACGTGCTTCCAATCATACCGAAGAAAAGAGGGAACGCTATCCCTTTGGCAAGTCCAAATATCCCTTGAATAAGAAGCGCTTCATGGAGTGACCAACCCGGGAATGACACACCAGAACTATATACCAGTAGCGTAAGCATCGGAACGAGCAAATCACCAGCAATCATTAGAAATAAGCTTAGGAAAAAGTGGCTGCGATACGCTGTTTGTTCAGCAATCTTCGTTCGCATAACAGCACCAACACAAAGCAGAACATCTTTCATACGCCCACCCCCGTAAAGCGCTTCATCGCTAGACGATAAAGTAATAACATCAATATTGCCATAAGTAACGTCGCCCCTGCTTGGTATGCAACAATAGTCGGAATGGACATCGAATAACCCGCCAGTTCATATTCCCCGATAAATACACGTGTTGGGACATAGGTAATGAATTGAAACGGCAAGAAAAACAACAGCTTCTGTGTCCACTCCGGAAAAAAGGTAAGTGGAATAAATACACCTGCGCTTATATCCTTAAGTAACAAAAAGACTCGTCTCACACCATCAGCACGAACGAGCCAAAAAGCAGTCAGTCCAACACAATAATTAACGATAAAGTTCATTAGAAAGCTTAATAAAATGGAAATGACAGCCCACATTGGCTGAGCTGGGACAAGCTTAATTCCGAAGGCGAACATAAAGATTAAAAAGATGGGGATAAATTCGATGATGAGCCCTAACGTGCGATGGCCCACTTTTTGAGAAAAGGCATACAAATAATGTGGCATTGGCCGTAGTGCAAACGTCACATATTTTCCTGAACGTACAAGCATTTGCAAATTCCAGTCTGCTGAGTCGTAAATAAAATAGTTAATGACCGTCGCAACTCCAAAATACGCTAACATTTGTTCTAATGTAAATCCGTTAATCTGACCCGTTCCTTCGTATACCGACTGCCAAATAAAATATTGCGTCAAAAAGTAAACTGGTCCTACAAGCAATGAAACCGCCATATGAGAGCGATAAGCAAGCCATTCCTTGTAGGTCGCAAAGCCTATTGCATGAACGGAACCAACTATTCTGCTTAACTCCACCCTCTGCACCCCATGACCCTTTTTGGTCATATTTTATATCAATGTAATAATATCGTCTATAAGATGCATGATTTTCCATGGATTATTATAAAAAATATGAGTGATGTATCAATTTAATAGATGTTGTTCAATATGAATCTATTATTTTCAATCCTGTAGCAATACAATTTGAATGTTTAGAGAAACATTTATATTAAAATTAACTTCTAGCTTAATATCTTAGCATGTGCAGGCTCAGAAAAGCTGAATGGATATCGACGAGTATAACCATCCTCTTTGAACTACTTTCTTTTGAAATTCGAGTATGAATAATCCCCACCCTACTGAAATGGTCGAGGGGGATCAATTATTATTTTGCTGGAGTATAAATGACCGTATACGTTACTTCAGTAGTCTTAATATGATATGATTTTTAAGGTCACTATATTTGATCTCAAATTCCACATGATCACCACGTGCATGAGGTACATTAAGACTTATAACGAGTGATTCTTGTGTAAGATAAGTGAATATGCCTAACTCATTCCTATCACTTACTTCGTCAGATTTATTTAAGTAAGAAATCAAATCAGCATTAGAATAGTTACTTAGTTCCTCCCTTGCTTCCGACTCAACATTTAAATCAGAATCATATGGAACATACTTTGCCCCTCTTAACAAATCAATAAATTCATCATCTATTTTCACTATATCCTTCAACAATAACTTCTTGCCATTGTTTATATCAAGAATTGTTGTAACCAAAATATGATTAGGATAAGCGCCATCTTTTACATAACTTGATCCTGTATACTGAATACTAATTGACGAATTACCATTCCAAAAAGAAATAAAATCAACGTCAAGTTCACTACCTTGTTCATTTCCACCATAGAAGTCTATTACTCGCATAGCTTCACTTTTCAAAATTTCATTCAACTTGTTTTCAGCCCGTTGAACCACATTTTGTCGAATGATTAGATCTATCCGATGGCACGTTTGTCGAGGAAACCTTAAGTGATGGTGACGATGATACATTAACGAACGACACTAATATCGTATTTGTGCAAAATAACCTAGATTATAAATTAGATATATAAGCATTTCTGATAATATGGTGCACAAGATTAGCTGTGAATCCAATAGATGTAACAGAAGAATATACTGACAAAAGTTAATAATCATGAAGCAAAAAAGAGTGCTGCGTGTTATCGCAGCACTCTTTTTTTGTTACGTTACAACTGTAAGTCTTCTAATTGTAAAGTGAAGACATTACATGAAAGCTACCCGAAGCAGATAATACAAATCTGTATTGGCCAGCTGGTTGACCTGTTGCTAGAATAAACGGAGCAGGCGAGCTAGGAGTATCAGGATAGTACGATTGTCCTGGATTAAGCGTTATTGTTTTAGTCGTAATATATGTCGTTCCCCGATACAGATCAATCTTTAGATCATCTCTATACTTTCCAGTGTTAACTATAACACCATTACCAAACTTGATTGTTCCAGCTGAAAGAGTTTGATATGGGCTAGTATAGCTAAATGCGGCAAATACTGAAGTTGAAAAGCTTAGAACAATAGCGATAATTAACGTGATTGAAATCATTGATTTTTTCATCATAACATCTCCCTTTTAATTGAAATATACGTTGCGGTATTCTAATTGTGAATTTGAGCTAATACTTGCCAGCTTCCGTATGCTGACAGTTCATATCTGTAAACGCCTGCTGGTTGATTAGTTGCTAGAACAATATTTGGAGTTGTTCCTACTCCAGCATATATCCATTGTTTAGCATTGAGACTTATTGTATTAATACTGACTAACGTATTTCCACGATACAGCTTAATCGTAAGCGTATCTGAATAGTTACTGCCGTTCGATATGATTCCTTGTCCGAACTTGATCGTACCGCCTGCTAGATTATAATTTCCGCTAGTATGGCTGAAAGCCGCAAACACTGAAGTCGAAAAACTTAGAACGATAGCGATAATTAAGGTAATTGAAATCATCGATTTTTTCATCATTACACCTCTATCTTGTTAAAAATTTGAACAAATACTTAACGGATTCCTGATGCTCCCAGCTAGTCAATCTGTAATAGCTTACTGATTGACTAGTTGCTAAAACAATAGTAAGACTCTTTCTTACTCTGAATATAATCGTAGGGATCTCTGTTAGGTGTGTATATTACCAATTCTCAGCATAAGCCTTAACATTCCAACTTCCCGAAGCAGAAAGTACATATCTGTATTGGCCCGCAGGTTGATTTGTTGCTAGAGTAATTAAGGGAGTAGTAGTACTTCCTGGATAGAGCCATTCTCCCGGACTAAGCGTTATCGTTTTAGTCGCAACGAGTGTCGTTCCGCGATACAGATCAATTTTTAGATCATCTCTGTACGTTCCAGTATTAGCTATAACTCCATGACCGAACTCAATTGATCCGCTGGAAATATAATAACTTTGACTGGAAAAGTTATATGCGGCAAACACCGAAGTTGAAAAGCTTAGAACAACAGCGATTATGAGACCAACGGAAATCATCGATTTTTTCATCATTACACCTCCTTTCTTACATAGAAGATTAGGAACGTGTGTATGGAAATATCTGTCCACAAGAGTATAGGGTCAGTTGTTCGGAAAGTAAAAGGGGGAAATTTCTATTATGTTACTTTTATGGTAAGAGAAAAGTTCGCTTTCATTTTTCTGGAATATGAAATATACTACCATTATTCTTAACAAGATCATTAGATTCTTCATCCTCTTTCAATCGAGTAGCGACTACGGCAGCAATCGGAACTAGTCGATATTCTGTTGTCGCTTGCCCATTCCTCTCTGTAGCAGGATAGGGAAGTTTCATATAAATGTCCTGTAAACCAATGGCCGCCAGCGCCGAATCTGGCTGAGATACGGGAGAGGTATGCGCTTCTTTAACCAGTTGACGTGCTGAATATCGATCACGTCTTCCAGACGAAGTGATCTTTCGATATAGAACGGTATTACATTTCGATTTGATCACCCAGTCGAAATGGTGGTCTAAGAGAAAAACAAAGAGCGCTTTACACAAATACCATCGACCCCTGGCGACCCACAGTCTCTTGTAATTCACGAGTATATCCACGTTTTGCAGGTGTAGCTCCTGTGATATATGGCTCTGGAGATAAGTTCGAATCAAGTGGACAGAATTTATATACGCACTCTCGAACAAATCTGCGAAACGCTTAACGTTAAACTACATGAACTCATAGTTGAAGAAGAATAATAATCTATCGTATCGCCTTCTAATTTCAGCTTGTCTCGGAGGCTAGATGTGCTATGCCCATTTCCAATAGCTTGTAACAAGCTATTGATGTAAACCACCCCCCGATACGTAGCTATCGTCTTTACATCTGTTTCTCGGCATTAAGGATTGCTTTTTCTTTATTTTGAAGTAGAATAAGGACTACGTTATTTTTACTTTATCCAATATACTGGACTATTTATCGTTATCGGCAAAATAACGTGTCCGTCTATGAGGATATGTATCTACTGGTTTATAGCTAGTGGTTCTAGGCAGTTCCCTTTGGGAATTGTCATTTTTTTTACCAAGTTCTTTCGATTGGCATAGGTTGACGATGTATATATCTGTCTTAGTACAGATTCTTCGAACATGCTGTTCATCACTTGGAAACCGAGAAGCGTTAGCCAAGATAAGTCCATTATGCTTACTGTTGATGGATATTCAATTTCATTTAGCACTTTAGCCATCATATAATCAAAGAATGCTTTATCGAGCAATTCAACAGCATTTTTAGTCGGTGAAAACTTCTTTATATCGTTATTACTTGGCTTTATTTCAAGTCGTAGGACTCCCTTGGACTGCTCAACAAGCTCAGGAGATGCTTTCTCTTTTTGTACCTGTTGTTGCTTGTCATAGAAGATAATTCTGCTACTCTTATTGGAAAACTCAACTGTTTGATCTTGGTTGTAGCTTCTTGTATTCTTAAAAGCTAACTTTTGCTTACTTAGCATTCGTACATATTCACCCACATTTTTACCTACTTGAAAGTTCCAACATATATCTGCTCTGCTTATCGACCATTCCGAATGGGGAATGACAATCGAAAAGAGTTGATGGATACGTTGCTGAACACTCTCGAAAAAGCTAGGAATGTCATGCTCAGTAGTAAGAGTTACGTTGTTCCCATACAACAGCTTTGGAATAGAGACTTGAATAGACAACGTCTGACTGCCATCAAGATACTTGATATAGGACAACTTCTCATCATATATTTCATATCTCGTTTGAAGTACACCCGTTTCCTTATTTAAAAATGTAACTGACTTACAGTTTTTCATGCTTAACAATACTTCTGAATCAAGGTGAATCGGTCTTGCTTTTAACACAACCGTATCAAACATTCATTTCCTTCTTTCTATTTTTTAGATGGATTAATATTCTGGATCAAATTAGCTATGTTATAAGAATCGATAAAGTACTTACATCGTAACCACCTCCCTTTAATTATTTTTATTTTGTTTTACTTTTTCATCCACAGCAAATCATGTTTTTTCAGAAGCTTAAACAATTCGTTATGAGTGCTTTCTTCCTCTTCGTCCCATAGAGAAAACCCTGTAATGCCCATGAAATACATCATGGATCGCAATGCTTCAACACGATTATCGTGCTTTCTCTCCCATTGCTTTTGCTTCTCAGCATCTAATCGTGAAGGAACCTCCTCATTAAGTACATTTGTAGTCCTTTCGATTATTTCAAAAGCTCTATTGCTACGATCTAATTCTTCAAATTTCCGTTGTACAATTTTACAATGTACTCTAATCCGATCATTAAAACGCCTCCCAATATGACGTGCCAGTACGTCTTGAAAACAATAAATCATCGACGTATTAACACGTCAATACTTATTTACATTTTTTTCATAAAAAAACCACATGGAGTTGTTACACTCGCATGTGGCATTCTTATTACCTATATTTTAAACAAATCACGACTTACGTCTTAGGATCGCCCCACTCAAATCTGGATCAAATAAATGAGGCCAAATAGTAGAATTATCATACAATGCGCCATTTAAATCAGCATTATCTAAACTCTTACAATTCATATTGGCCCCCGATAATATAGCTCCTTTAAAAATAGCATTTTCTACATTTGCACCTGTTAAATCTGCATTACTTAAATTAGCCAAACTAAAGTCAGCATATTTACAATTAGCATTAACCAAACTAGCATTGAGTAACACAGCATTAGTTAGTAAGCCCATAACAATTGAAGATTCGTCCAGCTTAGACGAACTAAGATCAGCGCTTTGCAGCTCTGCGTTTCTTAAATTTGCATTTATCAAACTTGTACCAACAAGTGAGAAATTATTTAGAACTGCCCTATGAAAATTGTATCCATCTAAATTTGCATAATCCAAAGTTTCAAGATCTAAACAAATAGGATCCTTTTCTGCATAACTAATTATTTTTATCAATTGTCTACCTCATTTCGGTTCATTTATTATCCCAATCCTCTGGATCAATTTTCAAACTATTCCAAGGAACTGCTAGATCAGGACGAGCACCAGAGTAAGGTCTATATGCAGGTATTTGACCAATAATCAATCCAGCAATATATCGATGATAGCCATCAACCAATACCCCATCGTCAACATGAATAGGCGGTGCTTTTTGACCACTTAACGCCATATTAACATACCTTTGAATCATAGGAAGTGACACTGCTTTTTGTTGGGATTTTAAATCAGCATTTGCAAGTGCTCCTCGAATCATTGATTCCGTTACAGTACAATTATGCACCCATATACCCAGGTTAGTTACAAAATAGGAATTATAATCTTGAACCTCAAAGTTATAAACCGTACTTGTTACAGTGGCTTTTCTAATTTGTTCAACTGCTTTTTTAGTTCCATCACTTGTAACAAGTAAGTCACCGATCTTCATGTCTCGAACTTTAGTCCAGCCTGCTCCGTCAATCCAGAATGGATGCTCTTCAGTGACCTCTATGATTTCTTTTTCAACGGTAATGTAATAGATCTGGTCTGCCTGTTTTTGGAATAATCCTCTAACCTCTTTATACGCTACATCGCCGGTTTGATCATCTTTTGCTAGAACTTTATCTCCGACTGTGATGTCTTCAATAGCTTTCTCGCCATCTTCAGTTAGTACTATTGTTCCTGCTGTAAAGCAATTACATGAAACGATTCCAATTGCTGTTATTGTATAATTCTTTTTCTCCCCATTTTCAGTTTGCTGAAAACTTGGCAGACCATTATTATCAGAAAGCCAACTAGCACCTTCACTGCAATTTGCATAACTACAGACATTATTAAGTACTTCCGACCTGAGTTGTTCATAGTATTCTATCTTATATTTCTGCTTAGCGTAGGCTTTGGGATAGTTTATTCTAAGGAAATTCGCATCATTCAACGCACTCTGAATACCTGCTAATTCAGAGATAGCATATTCATTTAATGATCCCATCCATCCGCTTTCAATTGTAATCGGCTCTCTTGATTTCCCACCGCCAATGTCAATATGCATATTTCCAGTCGGGTCACTATATATAAGAGGATTATTTACAACATACGTATACAAATTCAAACTAAACGGATTCGTGATCTCCCCTTCATACGTATCCTCATTAATAAACCGCGCCATACTCGGGTCATACCATCTTGCCCTCAAATATTGAAGCTTCGTTGTCTTGTCCCAGTATTCGCCCGAATACTTGAGGATGTTGGGTACCGTTTCTCTCTCTTCAAGCGGCAATCCCCAAATGTCATAGCGATATTCGTTCAGCTTCTGACCTTGTTCATCGACTAATGCTACTACGTCGCCATGTCCGTTTAGCTGGTAATATTGCATCTTATTGGCAACGACGTCATGTCTGCCTATCAACTTCCCGTTAAGGTCGTGAATGTACACATACTTCATCTGTGACAGGCCTTCTACTGTCACATTAGCTTCACCAATTAGCAGTCGATTTGCATCATAATAGTAACGGCTCTTTACCTGGTTTTCCGTTCGTTCATACAATAATCCTTCACCCGTGTACGAATAGGTTACTGAATTGTGAGTACCTGATACTTTCGTTAATTGATTCTTCTTGTCGTATTCATACAACGTTTCTTGCATCGGCAATTCTCTTGTGCTGTCTAAGGTTTTGCGGTTGTAACGCTCGTCGTACGTAAATTTCTCGTCGAACTCACTGGACGTCTTCAGTTGATTCAGCGGCGTATACGTAAAGATCGTTACATAGTTGTTTTCATTTCGACTTGTAATGTTGTGCGTATTGTCATAGCTGTATTGGAACGTATTCATTGCAGCATTGTTTTTTGTGTATTTAAGTTGTGTCATCCGCACATCCGAATACTGACGATCGGACGTAAAGGATTCTCCATAACCCTGAGTTGCTAATTGACCGTTTCTCAAATAGTTGTAACTAAC
The DNA here is from genome assembly GCF_016019935.1 of Paenibacillus sp. GSMTC-2017. Classification (GTDB taxonomy): domain Bacteria; phylum Bacillota; class Bacilli; order Paenibacillales; family Paenibacillaceae; genus Pristimantibacillus. The sequence continues at coordinate 100 of NZ_JAECMT010000005.1, read as the reverse complement.
CGTTTTTGCACCCGCGCTGCCACTTGACACACCTAGTGTTTTCAAGCGATTCATTGTGTCATAGCTGCCTGTTACTTTTACATTGGCTTGTGATGMAAGT
>NZ_JAECMT010000012.1 GCF_016019935.1 Paenibacillus sp. GSMTC-2017 | reverse complement strand
CCCAAACATCATAACGATACTCGTTCAGCTTATTTCCTAGCTCATCGACCACAGCAACAACATCCCCATGACCATTTAGCTGGTAGTATTGCATCTTTCCTGCTGCAACATCATGTCTGCCGATCAGCTGTCCGTTTAGATCGTGGATGTACATATAGTTCATCTGCGACTCACCATGTGATGAGACGGTAGCTTCTGCTAGAAGCAACTGGTTTTCATCATAGTAATATCGATTTGTTACTCCATTTTCTGTTCGCTCATACAACAATCCTTCACCTGTGTATGAATACGTTATTGGATTATGAGTACCAGATACCCTTGTTAGTTGATTTTTCTTATCGTACTCGTACTGTGCTTCTTGCACAGGCAATTCTCTAGTACTTGCTACTGTGGCGCGGTTATAACGTGAATCGTACGTGTATGTTTCATCAAACTCACTTGATGTCTTCAATTGATTTAATGGTGTATACGTAAAGTTTGTTGCATAATTGTTTTCATTCCGACTTGTAATGTTATTAGCAAGATCATAGCTATATTCGAACGAATTCATAGCGGTMTTATTCTTTGTGTAACTTAATTCTGTCATCTTCATATCCGTATACATACGTTTAGATGTGAAAGACTGATCGTAAATCTGTGATTCTAACTGTCCATTCTTCTTATAGCCATAGCTAATCTTCTTCGTACTTCCACTATAATTTGATACATCTAACGTCTTCATTCGGTTCATTGTATCGTAATTAGCTGTTACTTCTACATTGGCTTGTGGTACCCTGTAACCTGTCTTCTTGTTAAGATCATAGCTGTTGGTCACAATTATATTGTCTGGGTACTGAACCTCTGTTAAGAATCCGGATACAGGCTGATACACATATCTTGTCATGCCACGGTGATCGGTCATCGTCAATCGTTTGCCTTCCGTGTCGTACGTATATTGCACCTGATCAGTACCTGTCTTCGTCGAGATCAATTGGTTCATGTTGTCGAAGATGTTATCAGTTGCAACGCCACTCCGATCAACGGATTTGATTACATTACCATTTTTATCATAATACATCTTCTGAATTTGGCCAGTACCATTGATTTTCTTTGTGACTTGTCCAATTTCGCTATACTCTTTCTTAGTAGACTGTCCATTCCCATATATGGTAGTTACTAAGTTTCCTAGTCTATCATACTCATAACTTGTCGTCTGTTTTTCTGCATCGGTTACGGCACTCAATTGTCCTAGTGCATCATAACTGTAAGTAGTTCGATTACCATTACCATCTACTGCTGTAACAACATCTCCATACACATTATATTCTTGCTTCAAAACTGGAACATAATTCTGATTGTTGATTAACGATTCAACCATCAATTCACGATCAAGAACATCTGATGTTACACGCGATCGGTTCTGCTCGGCATCTACCATAGTTGTTGTGAGTCTAACGTCATCATATTCCATACTGGAAGAAGTTAGATCGGCATAAGTAGTTTTCGTTGAACGTCCAAACGCATCGTAACTAAATATCGTACGATTGTTGTAAGCATCATCTTGCCATATTAAATCACTCGTCCGTTCGTCGTAGCCATATTTCACTTCACCAAGGCCTTGAGTTTCTCGTACGATTCGGCCGAGCGTATCAAACCAAACCTGCTGAATTTCACCGAGGGTATTTTTAATAGTAATATGATTTGTACTATCGTTATAAATATAGCTTACCTGTGATTGGTTCGGCATCTTAACCGAAGTCGTGCGCCCAAGACGGTCGTACGTATAGAATGTCGTTTGATCTAGTCCATCCGTGTATGAAAGCAACTCTCCTGTAAGCCTGTCATACGTTGCCTTTTCTACAATGGTTGTCGTTTGACCATCTACATTTGTAACATCCACTTCTTGTTGAGTCATATAAGCATACTGGTATTCAGGGCTATAGAGGTATTTGTATACTGCTGATTTCCCATTATTGTTGTTAGTAATTACTTTTGTAACATTACCAAAGCCATCGTGCTCGAAGTTGGTATGACGTAACAGTTGACCACTCTCAGAGTTTGCGTAAGTCTTAGATTCTACAACGGACCCGTAAAGGTTACGTTCAAACCGTGTGAAAGATTGCTGGGTTGTATCTGTTTTACTTGTCACCGTTTGTGGTAGGGCAAAGGTTGAATCATAGGTTGTTAGAGTGCTTCCACCCATATTGTTCGTTTCGCTTGTTATATTCCCATATTGATCATAATGACGATTGACGATAACTGCTGGACTCTCTGCACCACCGCTTCTCTTCTTCGAAACTATTTTAATTGGATAGGGATGGCGGTAGTATTCGTCATACGTTTGCTGGGTGATTTGTTCAGTAGAACCACCYTTCTGCACGGTTTCTACGTTATAAAACTTATCTTGGCTATCTCTCTTTACTTTGTTGTAAGTAAACGTTGTCGTTAAATCTCTTGTAGTTACATCTCCGTTAGAAACAATCGTTTGATAGCTRTATTCGCTTGGTGATGAATACGGATCTCCTGGATATTCAAACATACTTATGTTGCTTTCTACTTTTGGTCTACCTGTATACTCTGTCACATCTTTACGTTCAATTACACGAAATTGTGTTTGCTTTGTCCCACTGCTTGGGTTTCGTAGTATAGAATCATACTTAAACGCAGTCTTCGCACCTGTTGGATGATGAATCTCTTTAATTAGTGCAAAGTCGTTACGAGCGTAGGGTGCGCTTCTACCTGTAACCGTAAATTTTGACTCTGCAAAATCATGGATATAGTGCGTTTTTCTACCTGCTACATCTGTAACAGACTGCAAGTAGTTTAAACTATGATACGGATGCGGATTCGGATTCGGTTTCGGGATTGATCCAATCTGATAGACAACTTTATCCACCCCGTTCGAAGCTATAATTTGATCTCCCAAATACGTTAACGTAATCGAATTACCAAGTGGATCTGTTACCCTCTCTAAACTGTATTCTGTATCTCCCCAATAGTGATACTTATAATCTAAGTAGTTGCCATACGCATCTTCTTGGCGTATCAAATTACCTTTATTAGTAAAATAATACTTCATTCCTTGCTTAAAGGTTAACTCATAGTAGGTACGCACACCGTTAAATACCTTCTGATTATTTATGCCGAAGGTAACGTCATTCCATGGATAATTTTCTAATTTCTTATCACGATCAACTTTGTAGACGCCACCACCATTAGGTAGTGATACAAACTGATTATTAACATCATCTACTTTCACATATGGAATGTCCCAAGACCAACCTTTGCCTAATTGTGTTCGACTATCCATAATGTCTGGTTTAGTTCTTGACTCAAAAGCGGCGTTAAAAATGCAATCATAACTATTCATATAAAATTCATTATTTTTAATCGGATATAATTTTAGTTCGTAATTCTTTCCAGCTATTTCTTCATAATATTCTTTCGCCATTTGGTTTTCATCTATGTTAGAAATTGTTTCATAAATATCATGGTAATTCACATCTTTAATCCGATATTCAGGCGGTGCTGGTAGTATCTTTGATTTATAAACAAATTTACCTGGGAGTACCAATTTAATAATAGTATCTTCCAATTCCTCATATCTTGGATTAGCATCTATGATGTGCTCTCTAGCTTTAATTTTGTATTGGGGATTAAAGTTAGCAGTACACAATGGAGCCTGTTGAGCATTTTTATCAAAAAATTCTGATGCATTACTGTTGTATGAACGTGTTAAGTTAAACGAAAGACCGTTACGACCAGGAATCCCAATGTCCGTTTCCTTCAAATTCAACGATCCGTCTAGCGTTGATATATTTTCAACACCTGCACTTACACTATATGGGGCTTGATCCAGTTTAACGTGTTGATTATTGACTCCCAAAGAATCATAGCTAGTAGTACCACCTGGTAAACTGCTCATGGAACGTAGATAAACAGAATTTGTTACTGTTTTCTCGCCGTATTCAGCATTAATGCCATTATTAAAGTCCTTCATATTTAATGGAAACAAATGATCTAAGTTATACGTTACATCAGTAACTGTAGCTTTCTGATTTAGTTCCCACTTTTCAGGGTATAACTGCTTTAGTGTTTCCGATAACGCAGCAGCATCCGTGTTTAGTTGAAGTGCAGTCAAAAGTTCCTGCAGCGTGTAATCTTGGTTCATCAACTCAATAATTACAGAAGTAGATACGTTATACTTCATAGATAAACTATCAATCGTAAGCAACTCTCCTTGCTCGCTTACCTGCTTCGCCGTCTGCTGTGCCCCCTGTGCTGTTGCTGTTTGTTGCAATCCTGATAGACTAGGCAGCACTAGCTCCAAGCACATGACGATAATAAGAGTCCAAACTATCTTTTTCATCTTTCAATACTCCCTCACATGTGTAATATGTATTTTTTAGTAATTTGTATCTGAGAAATCTAGTAGCGTTAGCTAACTTTCTGTATGTTCACATCATCTATCGATATTGAACCACCACGATGCATTCCCCACAGTAAGTAGTAGTTTGGTGAAGCTCCTGTCGTAAATACGATTGTTTTTTCTCCAGCCTCACCTACTGGTCCTGACCATGGAGTACCGCCTCTATCATTGACGGTAAACTCTCCATCTAGCGTTCTAGCAATAAAATAAAAAAATCCATTACGATCCGAAATCTGATTTATTTTGTATTTGAACTTCACTTGGTACTTCGTATTGGCTTCGAGCTGCAATCTACTTCTGTCTGTATGCAGATACTCAAACCATTCCATGCTACTCGCTGTTTCTCCAAGAATGGAATATTTACCACTGATTACTTTGGATGGATCTTTCGTAATCTTACCTGCATTCACTGGAGATCCTCGATTGAAATGAGTGACCAAATAGTCCCCACTCTCAAACGATTCCTCTACCTTTTTAATTTGAATATCGTCTATTGATAATGATCCTCCATAATGCAATCCCCAAATTAAATAGTAATCTACTGCAGAACCTGTGGTAAAAGTAAATGTCTTACTTCCTACCTCACCTACTTTACCCGTCCATGACTGGTTTCCACGATCCTTACTATAATCCCCGCCTGGTGCTCTCGCTACAAAGAAAAAGAAACCGTCACGATCCGAAAGTCGATTAACCTTATAATTAAAATTAACCTGATACGTCGTATTCGGTTCAAATCTCAGTTTGTTTAGATCAGTATGTAAAATCTCAACCCAATCTCTGTCACTAGAAGATTCTCCCAAAGTCGAGAATTTACCATTCACCACCTTGGAAGCATCATTAGTAATTCCTCCTGCATTTGCAGGATACCCCGGCGTAAATGGAACCGATTTATATTCTCCACTTTCAAATGATTCTACTTCTTTCTTTATATGGACATCATCAATGGAGATAGATCCACCATGATTTATTCCCCATACCAAGTAATAATCATCTGCCGCTCCTGTAGTGAAGGTAACCGTCTTATTGCCAACCTCTCCTACTTGACCTGTCCATTTAATAAACCCTCGATCCTTGCCAAAGTCTCCACCTGGTGCTCTAGCAAAAAAGTAAAAGAAACCACCTCGATCGGAAATACCATTGATCTTATACTTAAACTTAATTTGATACGTTGTATTTGGTTCAAACTTGATTTTTTTAGAGTCCGAATATAAGTACTCCCACCAATCCCACTCGTTTACCGACTCTCCAAGTGCCGAATACTTTCCGTTTATCACTTTTTTCGAATCATTAGTCATCTTGCCAAAATAGTTTTGATAACCAGGTGTGTACCTCGTTGACTCAAACTTCCCCTCTTCAAACGTATCTTTATACCAATCAGCAGTACTTTTTAATAGATTACCGTTAGAATCATATTCGTAATTTTTCATTAAATCTTGTCCATACTGCCTGAATTTAATCATCTTCAGCTTATTGGCTTCATCATAGATATATTGTTTAGTAAACAAACTATCGACAATATTCTGCGCATGTACAGATTGAAACGAAAAAGCCAGAACCACAATAAAAATGGATAAAAACCTCAATTTACTTTTCATTTGAACCTCCCATTAACTAACCACACTCTTAATCAAGTTCCCATTGTTATCATAATAATATTTAACTGTCCTATGGTTAGAAAGAACTTGTTTGATCAATCTCCCGTTAGCATCATACTGAAACTGATCTTCAGTGATCGTTATATTATCGATAGAAAGCGCACCATCATTATAAATGCCCCACATCAAATAGTAGCTATCTTGATCTCCTGTTATGAATTTAATTGTCTTCGTTCCAAGGGTTCCTGTTGTATCTTGCCATGTTAGCACCCCCTTATCTTCAGCTTTATTAGTACTGCGTGCCATAAAATAAAAATAACCATTGTTAGATGCTTTTACTGTTTTATAAGAGAAGGTAACGGTATATGCAGTGTTCTTTAAGAACTGTACTTTACTAGAATCGGTGTATGAAAATTCAGAAAACCCTGCATTCACTGATGAAAGATGAGCGGAATAGGAACCGTCAATCACTTTAGAGGGATCATTGGTTATTTCTCCACTCACAGCAAGGTGATTAGTAGCGTTAAACTCACCCTTTTCAAATGATTCACTCACTTTTTTTATATAAATATTATCCAATGAGAAAGCCCCGCCGTTATAAATACCCCATATAAGAAAATAGTTTTCTTCATTTCCTGTCGTAAATTGAACCTTTTTTATCCCCTTTGTCCCTGTAGGCGCTTCCCAGGTTGTCCATCCTCTATCTTTTTTTGGATCATAGATTGGATTACTACTGCGTGCCAAAAAATAAAACGTTCCATTGTCAGTTAGTGAAGGCCCAACAATCGACTTATATGAAAATGTAATCTCATATTTCGTATTTTTTTCAAACTTTATTTTGTTAGAATCTGAATACGAAAATTGAACATGCCCTTTTATATTTGTTGCATCTAAAAATGCAGAATGTGATCCACTTATCACTTTCGTTGGATCATTCGTAATATGACCTGAACCCGCTAGAAAACTAGTTTCCGCAAAAGTCCCCTTTTCAAACGATTCGCTCAATTTCGAAATGCTTATATCATCTATTGATAGAGCCCCACCGTTATAAATACCCCAAATAAGAATGTAATTCTGTTCATTATCTGTTGTAAATGTAACTGTCTTACTTCCTTTTTCACCAGTAGGTAATGTCCACTCGGTCCAGCCTTTATCTTTTTTATGATCAAAAATCTCATTTGTACTTCGTGCTAAAAAATAGAATGAACCATTGTTTGCTTTGCTAGGCTCTTGAATTGATTTAAAAGAAAAGGTAACAGAGTACGTTGTATTTTTTTCAAACTTTATTTTGTTTGAGTCTGAGTAAGCAAATTCGCTATATCCTTTACTATTTGCAGCGTCCAATAAGGCGGAATAGGAACCATTTATTACTTTTTTAGGATCATTCGTTATTTGACCTGAACCTGCTAAAAAGCTGGTTTCCGCAAAAGATCCCTTTTCAAAAGATTCATTTTGTAAAGCAACATATTTTTGATTTGAAGCAGCGACACGCAAGTTAAACACTAAACTTATCAGCAAAAATAATACTGTAATAAATAGAACTTCTCTTAGTACCGATTTTTTCTTTGTATTCACTATCACTTTGTCACAACCCGCCTTATTCATTAAAAGTCTCACTTTATAAACAGAGCCTTTATTACTATATAGTATCTTGCGACTTGAATTCAGTAGGATATTTTGTCGAATTTTGAGTTATTTTGTCGTATTTTAACTTTTTTTAATTTAATTCATTATTTCTTTTATTAGTGTTGAGAAATAACATGATAATTTCATTTTTTAATTTTAAATCCCATTCAACTAATAAACTCTTTTTTCTAAAATCTATAAATACTATATACAGATGTGAATAGAGAAATATATAATTTAGCAGGATTATATCTAATGGAGTTTAAATCTAGCAAATCATTTCGGGAGGCAATAAAAGTGACTTCAAAATTAACACGACTAGTTTCTATCCTCTGTGCAGGGTGCCTATTTTTTTCAATACTAGGAGGAGGCGTAGTAAGTGCCTCGGTAGCGAATACCGATACAGATCATCGTAATCGTATGAATGCAGCTGCATCAGCAACAGTATTACAAAACACTAACCTACTTGCTAACCCTGACTTTGAAGCATACACAGGATCAAATGGGGTAGCTGATGGGTGGAAAAACTGGACAAATACAGGCATTCAAGGCAGCTTTGGAGTTGTATCTTCTCCTGTGACATCTGGCTCTAAGGCACAGCGTATTTCAGCATCTGCTATTCCAAGCGGAGGAATTAATGTTCAACAACAGGTTAAAGTCGACGAAAATACCACTTATACAATAAGCGGGAGACTACTGACAGAGTTGATGGTAAATTCTCAAGTGGAAATTGTCATGTATCACTTTGATAAGAATGACGCATTAATAGGTATCGATACTCCTGTTACACTTACAAACAATACATATTGGATAACGGTTAACGGACAGTTTAAAACTCCGGCGAATGCAGTAAAGACTACCTTTCATGTTCATCTTTCTACACTCACTAGTGGTGGTACTGGAGCTGTCTATTTGGATTCCATGAGTATGATCAAAGGCATTGACGCTAACTTACTTTACAACCCCGATTTTGAAACATACACAGGAACTAATGGGGTTGCAGACGGATGGGGAAGTTGGGTTAACCCAGGGATTACTCATAACTTAGCAGTCGTATCTGCTCCTGTATCATCTGGCACCAAAGCCCAGCTAATTTCAGCGAACGTTCCCCCAAGTGGAGGAATCAATGTTCATCAGCAAGTTAAAATCGAAGGTAATACCACTTATACTGTTAGTGGAAGATTGAAAACGGAGTTGATGGAAAACTCTCAAGTAGAAGCCATTATTTATTACTTTGATAAAAATGATAATCATATAGGGTCAGATATCCCTGTCAGACATACGAGTAATACTCATTGGATTACCTTTAACGGGCAATTTACATCTCCGGCTAATGCAGTGAAAATGACACTTCATATCCATTTGTCTACACCAAACAATAAAAATGGTAAAGGCACACTGTTTTTGGACTCTATGAGAATGGTAAAAGGTGCGGATGCTAACCTGCTTGCTAATCCTAATTTTGAAACATACACAGGAACTAATGGTCTTGCTGACGGGTGGGGAAGTTGGGTTAACCCGGGGATTACTCATAACTTAGCAGTCGTATCTGCTCCTGTATCATCTGGTACCAAAGCCCAGCTAATTTCAGCGAATGTTCCCCCAAGTGGAGGTATCAATGTTTATCAAGAAGTTAAAATCGAAGGTAATACCACTTATACTGTTAGTGGAAGATTGAAAACGGAGTTGATGGAAAATTCTCAGATAGAAGCCATTATTTATTACTTCGATAAAAATAATAATCATATAGGGTTAGATATCCCTGTCAGACATACAAACAATACTCATTGGATTACTTTTAATGGGCAATTTACATCTCCGGCTAATGCAGTGAAAACGACACTTCATATCCATTTGTCTACACCAAACAATAAAGATGGTAAAGGTTCACTGTTTTTGGACTCCATGAGAATGGTAAAAGGCGCGGATTCTAATTTGCTCGCTAATCCTGATTTTGAATCATATATAGGAACAAATGGAGTTGCTGATGAATGGGGGACCTGGGTAACTCCAGGTATCACAAACAATTTGGATGTTGTATCTACACCAGTTTCCACCGGAAATAAAGCTCAAAAGATATCAGCCATTTTCACTCCAAGTGGGGGTATCAATGTACATCAGCAGGTTAAAGTCGATGGAAATACAGCATATACTGTTAGTGGACGGTTGAAAACGGAGTCGATGGCAAACTCTCAGGTTGAAGTAATCATGTATTTCTTTGATAAGGATGATAAGAGAGTTGGTTTAATTATCCCTGTCAGACATACGGGCAATAACGATTGGATTACCTATAATGGACAATTTACAACTCCTACAAATACAGTAAAAACTATGTTACATGTTCATCTATCTACACCGAACAGTAATAAAGGCACTGGCACTATCTATTTGGACTCTTTGCGTTTGGTTAAAGGCATAGACACTAACCTTCTTACTAATCCTGATTTTGAAACGTATACCGGAGTTAATGGCATAGCAGATAATTGGAGTAAAACATCCCAAGGGCTAGTTGATGAAACCAAGCTCGTAACTAAGATCGAACTTCAAGATAAGAAAACAGCTTATATCTACAATAATGCGAACCAAATTCAATCAACGACAACACTACAAAATGGCGTGAAATATAAATCGTATTTCATAACAGATAGTAATGGAAATCTTGTTAAACGTGTTACTCTCAAGGGTACAGCGACGCTAAATCCAATCTTCTCAGGTACTACTGCTCAACAAATTTCTGGTGCATGGATACCTATCAATGGAGTCAACTCACTTTCCCAATCGGTAAAAGTGGAGCCTAATAAAAATTACACACTAACTAGTGCATTCAACGTAGAACTCTTACATAAAGCGAAAGCACAACTAGTTATCGAATTTTATAACTCATCAAATCAATTGTTAGACAAAAGAACGACCGAATCTAAGCTAACTGCAGGACAATATGTCACTTTGAAAAACAATGGACTAACTCCTGCTGGCTCTTCATACGCAAAAATATCATTGCAATACGTTGCAACAGCTGGGGATGCAGCAGGGACGATGTATGTTGATGCTCTTAATTTTAAGTATGAATAAATATTCTATATAAATAACCCTCTTAATTTCTTATTACTAGAAAAGGGACTGACCCCCTAGCGTGAGACAAATCAAAACACCTTCAAGAGAATGCTGCCATGTCGTAAGATATGGAGACAAACTTGGAGGTGTTTTTTCTTTGACAACAAGAGTAAGTTACCCAGTAGAGCCTATTATAACTCTATTCGTATTCAAGCGAAACTAAACAACCAGTCACCGATTGATTACAGGCGACTGGCTGTTTAAACTTGCAAGGTGTTTTGATCCTTGTCTCATAAACGGGGGTCAGCCCCACTGACCACTATCGACCTGCTTATCGTATTGGTATAGCGTTATTTAGTAGGAAGATAAGGCCGTTTACTCATAATATCAAACCACTCTTCAATATGTTTACACAATAAGGGAATGTCTTCTATCGCTTGTTCACAGACTGTATTGTAATTATACCCCAAAATACTTTTCAAATTATAGCTGATTACATATTCATCACATAATTTCGCTTCATAAACTAGTTTTGGTTCAATTATATAATTCATATGACGAGTGTTATTACTGACATTAATACACCACTGAAGTTTGCCGAGGAAAGAATTAATACAAGTCTCTAATTGTAGGTATAATTCGTTCTTATTGTGGAATCTAAAATAAAAACCTGCCGGTCGATCATAAATGTTATTCGGATCATACATAGTTGTTCTATACCATTCAAATGAACCTAATTTTGAAATAGTATATGCCATAAGTTCAGGAATTTCTGCCTCATCATTTTCCATCAAATAAATACTTTTTTTCTTCATTCTACCTCACCTATCTCAAAATTTCTGTACTTACAGACACATTTCCATCATTCTGCTTATTAATGGTAACCATATACTCAACTACAGGAATTGGTTGGTTACTGAATCGAGGATCGTAAACATATGTACCATCTGAGTAAACAGTATGGTATTCAAAGATTTCAGTTTTTCCGTACTCAGTAACATTTATTGTCCCATTCTTTTCAGACGATTTAATTGTAATTATTTTCCCTTTATTCCCTGCCGCTAGCGCTAAATCTTCTGCTATTTCAGAACAATCATAAGCTAAAATTGACTTGTATTTTTTTTCATTAGATAACATTGCGTCTACAACAGACTTATTACCAATAACTAAACTCTTTCCCTTAGCATTACTCTGCTTCGCAGTAAGGTTTTCATCACTTAAAGCTCCACCGTCGTTATGAGCCTTTGCATTGGCTTCTGCTTGTTTCTGAGCTTGGGTTTTTGGTGGTTTCGGAGCTTTCGCTGGTGCTTGAGCTGGTTTCTGAGGGGCTGGTTTACCAGAAACTGCAGCAGGGATACCACCAGGCATTACTGGCATACCAGGTTGTCCGATTCCACCCAAACTCTGTCCATTTTTATGATAGGTGTTCCCCGTAGGATCGATATATACTAATGGATTATTAGCAACATACGTATACAAGTTTAGCGTTAGTGGCTCACGTATCTCTCCCTCATACGTATCCTCATTAATAAAGCGCCCCATACTCGGATCATACCATCTTGCTCTCAAATATTGTAGCTTAGTTGTCTTATCCCAGTATTCACCTGAATACTTGAGAATATTGGGTACCGTTTCTCTCTCTTCTAGTGGCAAGCCCCAAACATCATAACGATACTCGTTCAGCTTATTTCCTAGCTCATCGACCACAGCAACTACATCCCCATGACCATTTAGCTGGTAGTATTTCATCTTTCCTGCTGCAACATCATGTCTGCCGATCAGCTGTCCGTTTAGATCGTGGATGTACATATAGTTCATCTGCGACTCACCATGTGATGAGACGGTAGCTTCTGCTAGAAGCAACTGGTTTTCATCATAGTAATATCGATTTGTTACTCCATTTTCTGTTCGCTCATACAACAATCCTTCACCTGTGTATGAATACGTTATTGGATTATGAGTACCAGATACCCTTGTTAGTTGATTTTTCTTATCGTACTCGTACTGTGCTTCTTGCACAGGCAATTCTCTAGTACTTGCTACTGTGGCGCGGTTATAACGTGAATCGTACGTGTATGTTTCATCAAACTCACTTGATGTCTTCAATTGATTTAATGGTGTATACGTAAAGTTTGTTGCATAATTGTTTTCATTCCGACTTGTAATGTTATTAGCAAGATCATAGCTATATTCGAACGAATTCATAGCGGTATTATTCTTTGTGTAACTTAATTCTGTCATCTTCATATCCGTATACATACGTTTAGATGTGAAAGACTGATCGTAAATCTGTGATTCTAAC
>NZ_JAECMT010000004.1 GCF_016019935.1 Paenibacillus sp. GSMTC-2017 | reverse complement strand
ATCTATAAGTGACAGATTGCTCCGTCTTTCCCGATTCAGCCATGCGACCAAATCGTGTATCCGGTATTAGCATTCGTTTCCGAATGTTATCCCAGTCTTATAGGCAGGTTACCTACGTGTTACTCACCCGTCCGCCGCTAACCATCAGAAGTGCAAGCACTTCATCAAGTCCGCTCGACTTGCATGTATTAGGCACGCCGCCAGCGTTCGTCCTGAGCCAGGATCAAACTCTCCAAATTGGCGTTTGACTTGCTCATTACTTTATATTGCTTTTTCATTACATCCGTTAGGATGAATGAGGCAGTTTCGCTCGTTGTTCAGTTTTCAAAGAACAATCTCTTCTTTCGTGTTTCTTGCTTGTCGGCCGTTTGTCTCAGCGGCGACTTTTATAATATATCACAGGTGCCTATCCAATTGCAAGTACTTTTTTTATTTCTTTTTTCTTGCTCTTTTTCAGTACTCTTGGGGCGAGATATAATGTAACATGTTTCGACTAGGCTCGTCAACTGTTTCATTATAGTTGTTATATTCTGAACCTTCTGCATGCTTGACATGCCATTTAAACAACAATCCATTGCAGTCCAGCCATTAGCGCTACCCCCGGTACACCTAGTACTACAACCGTTCCAATCGTTATAGGATTAAGCGGAATATACAACCCTGGTATCACTCCTACATAGTTAAGTAAATACAGTAAACCTGCTGCAGCTACCAAGTGTAATGCAAACCCACGAAGCCAACTCCAAGACAACTTATTGCGGAACAACACCCATAAGAGCAACACCGAAGAACCAACTAACATGCTAAGCCAAACTGTTTTCATCTTACTCCCCCTATCCATTTAGGCCATTGCCCTTGCATTCTCTTCGCTTTACCTAGTAGCATCGCATATCTTTTCTCCGCTGTAATGATAGCGTGAATTGCATAATCCACTTGCTCATGTCCAGTCGCATAGTCGAAAAATCGCTTAGCACTCTCCCACTCGCGTAATGCTTCATTTATATCTTCCGTTACACATTCCTTTTCTGTTCTTTCTTTCTCAGAGTGTTCTTTACCTCGTTCCATTCTACACACCACCTTGTCCATCGCTTCTTATACGGCTTCCTTCATATGTGTATAAGCCTGTACAGAAGATTAGAACTAAAAAATCACTTTAGAGACTTGGTCGATAAATACTTCAAAGAAATTCGACAGTATGCTTCATACAAAATAACTAGTACTAATATGAAAAAAGGAGCCGTCCATTAGTAGATTGCTCCACTAACAAGACAGCTCCTTCTATTATTAGATTAATTCAGTTCACGTCGGCCTTCGAGCGCTTTGGATAAAGTTACTTCATCCGCATACTCCAAATCTCCGCCAACCGGTAATCCATGAGCGATACGTGTTACTTTAATTCCAAATGGCTTAACAAGCCTAGATAAGTACATTGCAGTTGCTTCGCCTTCGATATTCGGATTCGTTGCCAAAATCATCTCTTGAACTTTCTCATCACCGAGTCTTCTAAGAAGCTCTGCAATTCGAATTTCGTCAGGGCCGATACCTTCCATAGGAGATATCGCTCCCTGAAGTACGTGATAGTAACCATCAAACTCTTTTGTTCGTTCCATGGCAACCAAGTCCCTTGATTCCTGCACTACACAGATGACTGAACCGTCACGTGATTTATCTTGGCATATTCTGCACGGATCGGTATCTGTAATATTGCAACAAATGGAGCAATAAAATAAATTCCGCTTCACGCTTACTAATGCTTTTGCAAAATCGATGACATCATCTTCCTTCATCCTTAGCACATGGAATGCAAGTCTAGCAGCTGTCTTGGGTCCGATTCCAGGCAATCGGGTAAAAGCGTCAATTAACTTAGATATCGGTTCCGGGTAATACAAAAAGGGTACAGCTCCTTTCAGACTTCAAACGTTGCTTGAGTCAGCTTCTTAGAACAAGCCCGGAATTTTCATACCGCCCGTAAATTTGCCCATATCTTGGTTCGCAAGTTCATCCGCTTTAGTTAGAGCATCATTAACAGCCGTCATAACAAGATCCTGCAACATTTCTACATCATCCGGATCTACCGCTTCAGGTTTAATAATAACGCTAAGCAATTTTTTGTGACCGTTGATTTCTACCGTTACAACACCGCCGCCTGCTGAACCTTCAAGTGTTTTTGTTTCAAGCTCTTCTTGTGCTTTCATCATTTGCTCTTGCATCTTCTTTACTTGCTTCATCATTTGGTTCATGTTATTCATCTTCAGTCACCTCATCAATTATTTGTAGTTTCCTTATTCTTTGTCCTTCACAACTACTAGTTCTTCACCGAATAGCTTAACTGCTTCTTCAACCCACACAGGTCGTTTAACCTGAGGAGAAGCTTCTTCACCTTCCGGCACAAGCTCAAGCAGCTCACCTTGTGTTTCACCAGCACCATCTATTGCCGTTTGCCAATCCTTAAGCATAACAGTAACAAGATTATACGTTTCACCCAAAACCTCTTGCGCTATTCGTTCAATAATCTCTCGATGGTTTGGCTTTTCTGTCGTTTCACGATGGATCTCATTTTTGAAAGCAAGTAATAGGTTACCCCCTTGGACGGCAACCAGTTCGCCATCCTTAAGCCATGCATGAAGGGTTACTTTCGCATCCTTCACACGTTGGAGAACAATTGCCCATTTGGAACGTGCTTGGTTTGACGGATCACTTCCCGCAGCTTCCAAATAAGGACCTAACTTCACCTTCACTCTTGAAATACTAGACCCACCGCCGAATACACCTCGGGTACTACCTTTGGCACCTGGAGTAATTGCTCTTGTGCCATCAGTTGACCCATTGGCTGATGAAACTGCAGCAACACCATTCTTAAGCGCTTCTTCTAGTTTTCTCTCCAACGATTCCACCTGTAGACGAAGTCGACTAAGTTCTGCACCAGACGCTAGTCCTTCAGAAGAACCACCGCCCGCACCACTACCTACATTCACTGAGGAATGATCTTCCGGAATCGTGCAAAGCTTCATTAATGCAACCTCAAACAATGTTTGCGGTTGTGAAGCATGCTTTAACTCCACTTGATAGCGGTTCAGTATGTCGATCATTGCGAACAAGCGTTGTGAAGCATAGGCATCCGCCATTGTCTTGAACCGATCACGGTCCACGACGCGCTCCGTAATTGCAGCGCCTGACGGTGCTAGCTTCAGCACCAATAAATCTCTGAAGTAGTAAACTAAGTTTTCCATGCATTTATCCGCACTCTTACCCGCTTGCATCAAACTCTCCACTAACGGCATCACTAATGCGACATTACGATCGCGTACAGCTTCGGCTAACTGATAAAATTGATCAGCAGCCATTCCCCCTGTAACATCGATTGCTGCTTCCAGCGTAATTCGATTATCTCCGAAAGCGGACACTTGCTCAAGTAAACTTATTGCATCTCTCATTCCACCCTCAGATAAGCGGGCTATATAAGCAATAGCATCCTCATCGGCGCTAATACCTTCCTCCTGACAGATTTGCATAAGTCGTCCCGATTGCTCCTCCAAAGAAACTTGTCTAAAGTCAAACCTTTGGCATCTGGAAATAATCGTTGCCGGAAGCTTATGCGGCTCTGTAGTTGCTAGAATAAAGATGACATGTCCTGGCGGCTCTTCAAGCGTCTTCAGCAAAGCGTTGAAAGCTTCGGTTGTAAGCATGTGAACTTCATCGATAATATAAACCTTGTATCGCACTTCCGATGGTGCATATCTAACTTTGTCTCTGATGTCTCGAATTTCATCGATACCACGATTGGATGCCGCATCGATCTCGATCACATCCATAATATGCCCAGCGGTTATCCCTCTGCAAGCATCACATTCATTGCACGGCTCAATTGCTGGCCCTCGCTCACAGTTCACTGCTTTGGCTAACACCTTGGCAGTAGTCGTCTTTCCCGTTCCTCTCGGTCCATTGAACAAATAGGCGTGGGATACACGTTGCTCCCGAATTGCATTTTGAAGTGTTTGTATAATATGCTGCTGGCCAACCATATCCTGAAACGTCTGAGGACGCCAGGCACGATATAAAGCTATATGTGACACGTCACTCTTCCCTTTCAGCTTGCAAGCTCTTCCATAACTACTCTTTTTACTACATCTATTATACTACATTGACGCTTCAAGCAAAATGTTTTAAAAGATTTACAATTAAAAAAAGACCTACCGTAGCAAACGCCCGTCAAGCTTATCGCTTGATTAGGTTGCTATTGTAGGTCCCATCTTCCAAAGGGTAATCGCTACCCTTGATAAAACTTATTTAGTACCGTGCACCTGTCCCTGATAGATACGACCCAAGCGGCTCTCTTGCTACACAGCTCGAGCCAGGCGTCCCCCCGGCACATGAACTAACTTGCTTACGGCTGCTTCCTTCCAGACCTGACCGGATTCACAAGCGTCCATTGCGGAGGACCCAACTGTCAACACTGCTTGCAAGCACCAAACCTCACATCAGTATAACCTCAGACAGGAATTCAACCTCGCTACAGCGGATTGCGAGTTACAGGGCACCGCTACCTCCCCATCTAGCACGGCAAAAACAAGTATAGTACATTCTAACGCAAAGCGCAACCTGTCTTAATAATTGAAATAATAAATCAGTCCAATTCCCACACTATTCGCCACTATCTGTTCACCTTTACATACACATCGTACTCCGGCATATTTGACTGTACTATGGCTTGTGTTTCTGACCTAACTTTCTCCACTTCCGCGACAGAAAGCCCTTTTTTAGGTTGAATCCCTACTTGGATCAGACTGCCGTTAAAGCTAATTTTCAATCTTTTAATACCTTTAACGGGAAGAAGCACTTGTTCAATTAATCGGACATCATCTTTGTAAGATAATGATGAATGTTTATTCAATACATTTGGGTTAGTGTTAGAGTAGCCCATATAACCATCTTTTTTATAAGAATTCTTTTCGCTGACCGACCCGCCAGAACAACCTCCAGTTAGTGTGACCACAGAACAAAGCGCCCCCACCAACACTAATCTCCAAATCCTTTGTTTGTACCTACTCCCCTTATATCGCCACATAAAAAAACCTCCCTTATAACCATAGGATGGCTGAGGGAGGTTCTTGTATTCTGCCAAATAAAGGCTGAATGGTTGTATAAATTAAATGCCGTATTTCTTCTTGAAACGATCGACGCGGCCGCCGGCATCCAGGAACTTTTGCTTACCCGTATAGAATGGGTGACAAGCGGAGCAAACCTCTACGCGAAGGACCGATTTAATCGAACCTGTCTCGAATGAATTGCCGCAAGAGCAAGTAGCTGTAATGACGTGGTATGTCGGATGAATACCTTGTTTCATCTCGTTCACCTCTTTCTGCCCTGAATCACATGCGGATCCAGAGTTAAATCGCACATAGGCTGATTATAGCATGGATCATCTAAGGTACGCAATGAGAATCCCTTCTGAATGAGGGGATTACCGAATATTCCTAATAAATAATGTTACCTTTTAAGAATGGAAGGTGGTACATGCGTATAGGATCCGATGACAACGTCCGGAAGTTCTTCACGGAATATTTCTAACATTTGCTTCATTCCGTAAATTTCACCTTGTGCCTTTGGAATCAAAGACAAGTAACTTTCAGGATCAATATTTAAATTGCGCATTTGTATGAGCTTAAGACCAGTACGTTTTGCAAATCCAATCATCGCCTCAATTTCTTCTTCGCGGTCTGTTACGCCAGGAAAAATCAAGTAGTTAATGGAAGTATAAACACCTTTGTCTGTCGCATATTTAAGTGATCTCTCTACATTTTGCAACGTATAGCCACGCGGCTTGTAATAAGCGTTATAGTGATCATCAAGAGCACTTATCGTACTGACACGCATCAAATCTAGTCCTGCATCAACAATAGCTCTCATAAAATCAGTAAGACCAGCATTGGTATTAATGTTAATGTAGCCAAGTGACGTTTTGCTTCTGACACGCTTCATCGCTTCAACAATAATTTTCATTTGAGTGGAAGGCTCACCTTCACAACCTTGTCCAAAGCTAATAATCGACTCTGGTTCGCGGAGATGCTCCAACATAATCTGCTCAACTTCATCTACAGTCGGCTTAAAGTTCATTCGTGTCTGTGGTGCTACAAAGCCACTTTCCTCAGGTTGTTCAGAAATACAACCAAAGCAGCCTGCATTACAAGAATATGAAACGGGTACTGCTCCTTCCCATCTGCTGAGGAAAGTGTTGGAGGCAGTTAAGCATTCATAACCCAGTGCACAATTGGACAAATGTTTGTATAGGCGATTGTCTGGATATTTCGTAAGCAATCGCTCCACTTGTATTTTGAGCTCGGCTTGATCACAATTCAGCGGATCCCATCTCTCTGGATCGTCACATTGCTCTGCAGTAACATAGAACCCTCCATCCTTCCACACAACTGCTGTGTAGCCAAACAGAGGCAACTTTTCCTCTTTACTTGACTTCACATAGCCAGGAAGACATAAACGGGTATAGCCTTGTGGAAGAAGTGCTCCAACCGCTTGAGCCCCGCCAGGCAGTGCCTGCATCTCCCCAGTAGAGGGATCAATTCCAACCGGACGTGTAAAAGGAAGGCTAACAAGCGTTGCTCCTTCAGGAAGAGGAATAAGTTCATCCTCCATAATTTCAACGATCATATCACCGCTTCGACCGAGCCCAATATAATGGGGATGGTCGAACAGATTTCCTTGTTCGTCCGCATATACGAGATTCATGATGTACTCCTTTCAGCGGGACTACGAGCTGTGCGTCGTTCTGGCTACCGGTCTGCGATTAGTCTGTGATGATGAACTACTCTTAGGCGCAGGTCGCTCTGGCTTCATAGCTTCCGCCGATGTATCCAACGACATTAAAAACTGCTCGTTATTTTCCGATTCTTTCATTTTCTTCAGGAAGTTATCAACAAAGTCAGGCGCATCTGTCATGCCTCTGCGAATTGCCCAAACCTTTTCTAACTCTTCCTTCGTTAACAACATTTCTTCGCGACGTGTTCCAGATCTGCGCATATCGAGTGCTGGGAAAATACGGCGTTCTGCCAATTTCCGATCCAGATGCAGCTCCATGTTGCCCGTACCTTTAAACTCTTCATAAATGATATCATCCATACGCGAACCTGTTTCAACAAGTGCAGTTGCAAGTATAGTCAAGCTTCCGCCTTCTTCAACGTTACGTGCCGAACCGAAGAATCTTTTTGGACGATGGAATGCTGCAGGATCGATACCACCACTTAAAGTACGTCCTGATGGCGGAATAACAAGGTTATACGCTCTTGCAAGACGTGTAATACTATCAAGAAGAATAACGACATCCTTTTTGTGCTCAACAAGTCTAAGCGCTCTCTCAAGTACAAGCTCAGCAACCTTGATATGGTTTTCCGGCAATTCATCAAATGTCGATGAAACAACCTCACCTTTGACCGAACGTTGCATATCTGTAACTTCCTCTGGACGCTCATCAATAAGAAGGACGAACAATGAAATGTCAGGATGATTTTCCGATATGCTGTTAGCAATTTCTTTGATCAAGAGAGTTTTACCGGCTTTGGGAGGTGCAACGATTAGACCCCTTTGCCCTAGTCCAACTGGAGCAAGCAAGTCCATCATGCGTGTGGAAATCTTCGACTGTGAGGTTTCAAGCACTAGCTTCTTCTCGGGATAAAGAGGAGTAAGAGCAGGAAAATGAAGGCGCTCTGAAGCTGTTTCAGGATTTTCGCCATTGACTGCATTTACTTGCAGCAATCCGAAGTAACGTTCATTTTCTTTCGGTGGTCGACATTTTCCAGAAACGAGGTCACCACTTCTTAAATCGAATCTGCGAATCTGAGATGCGGAAATATAAATATCTTCTTTGCTAGGTAAGTAATTGATTGGACGAAGGAAGCCGAATCCTTCCTGCAAAATATCAAGTACACCTTCCATAAACATAAGACCGCTTTTTTCTGCTTGTGCCCGAAGTATTGCAAAAATTAATTCTTTTTTCTTAAGTTGCCCGTAATAAGCAATTTGATATTGCTTAGCCAGCTTATACAGCTCTGTCAGTTTCAATTCTTCCAGATCTGATATCTGAAGATCCGACATATACTCACCACTCTATTCAAATTATAGATCTATCATTGATTATTCATCTTTTCCAAACTATACCAAATATATTCGACGATCTGTTATCGGAGTCCTTTAGGACTCCGATTCACGCCATACTTCTGCACCAAGTTTAGATAAGTTTTCTACTAAATGATCATAACCACGATCAATGTACTCCACACCAGTAATTTCAGTAACACCATCTTCAACCGTCAGCGCAGCAACAACTAAGGCTGCTCCTGCACGCAAATCTGCTGCATTTACTTTCGCAGCGTTGAGTTTGCCGCCTTCGATTACTGCAGAGCGACCTTCAACTCGAATGTCAGCGCCCATACGAACTAGCTCTGGCACATGTTTAAACCTTGTACCATATACATAGTCTGTAAGAATACTTACACCATTCGCTTGCGTAAGTAGCGTAGTCATTGGTGATTGTAGATCTGTAGGAATACCAGGATACACTAATGCTTTTACATCAATAGCCGTATAATTTGGCCCGCCCACAATCCGGATAGACTCATCCATCTCGATGACCTGCACACCCATTTCTTCCAGCTTAGCAGTCATTGCTTCCAAATGTTTAGGAATTACATTATCAATAAGGACATCACCGCGAGTAGCAGCGGCAGCAATCATATAAGTTCCTGCTTGGATACGATCGGGAATAATGGAGTGGCGGCAGCCGTGAAGCTTATTAACGCCTTCAATACGAATTGTTTCGGTACCAGCGCCTTTAATAATTGCGCCCATGGCATTTAGGAGAGTAGCTACATCTATAATTTCAGGCTCTTTTGCCGCGTTTTCTATAATTGTTGATCCTTTGGCTCTTGAAGCCGCCAGCATAATATTAATCGTTGCACCAACACTAGCTACATCCAAATAAATTTTTGCTCCACGCAATTCCTTTGCGGCTATGCGAATGGATCCATGATCATTTGTTACAGTTGCCCCTAATGCTTCAAAACCTTTAATATGCTGATCAATCGGACGTGGTTCAAAATTACAACCTCCAGGAAGGCCAATCGTTGCTTCACCAAATCGTCCCAACATAGCTCCCATTAAATAATAGGATGCTCTTAACAATTTCACTTTTCCATTAGGCATCGGTTTTGATGTTAACTGTGAAGGATCGATCTTCATCGTATCTCCATCACGTGACACAACTGCACCTAACTCTTGCAATATTTCACTATACACCGCTACATCACTGATGAGCGGCAAGTTATCAAGTATAACTTCTGACTCAGCCAAAATGGAAGCTGGAACTAACGCAACAGCGCTGTTCTTCGCACCACTGATCTGAACGGTCCCTCGTAACGGCCGTCCACCGCGTATCATTAATTTCTCCATGAAATCGTTGATCCTCCCGTTAATTGGAAGAGAACAAAGGAAAAACCGCCGCAGCAAGCAGGATCAGGTATTGCCTGGTTCAGCCTGCATGCCTTTATCAGGCGGTTTGTCCTCCTTTGTTCCTGTTGCTTACTTATGCTTGGTTGTTACTTCCGAACAAGCGGATTTTCTCTTGAATAACTGCTTTCATCGCTGCACGTGCAGGAGTCAAGTATTTACGTGGATCAAATGCTTCGGCGTTAGCGTCAAGTACTTCACGAATTGTTTTTGTGAAAGCAACTTGGTTCTCAGTGTTAACGTTGATCTTGCCTACGCCAGCTTGGATCGACAAACGAATTGCTTCGTCTGGAACGCCTGAACCGCCGTGCAATACAACTGGTACTGGAATCGCGTCAGCAACTTTTTGGATTATATCGTAATGAATTTTAGGCTCGCCTTTGTACATACCGTGAGCTGTTCCGACTGCAATAGCAAGACAGTCTACACCAGTTTCTTCGTAGAAACGGATAGCTTCCTCAGCATTAGCAAGCTTAGCATCAGCTTCATCTACACTTAGGTCATCCTCAACGCCGCCGATTGTTCCGAGCTCTCCTTCTACGGAAACGCCCATTGCGCGCGCTGCTTTTACAACTTCTTTAGTTAGTGCAATATTTTCTTCAAGGCCATAGTGCGAGCCATCGAACATTACGGATGAGAAGCCAGCGCGGATACATTTCATAGCAACTTCAAAGCTGCTACCATGATCAAGGTGAAGCGCGATTGGCAATCCGGATTTCTTAGCTGCTGCTTGAGCCATAGCGACTGTAAATTCGATACCCATATACCTTAGAGCGCCTTCGCTAACTCCATAAATAAATGGAGAGTTTTCTTCCATGGCAGCCTCAACAGTAGCTTGGGCGAATTCAAGGTTGTTCATGTTGAATTGACCTACTGCGAATTTGTTTGCTTTTGCTTTAGGCAAAAACTCATTCATTGAAACGAGTGACATAGTAGTGGTTCCTCCTATTATTAACTTTCTGTCTCAAGCCTGTTCCGACTTGTCATTCTGAGTCATTATATCATATTGAACCTCTAAATAGTAAAGCTTGTTTCATTCTATAACAAAAAAAACGGCATCGCAGCTTAATTCAGCCACAATGCCGTACCAATTATTTTAGGATCCAATTGCAAAGCGTGTAGAGGAGTTTCCACCATTTAGGTGACGATTCACTTCGATTCTCATCTCATCGATATCGAATGGTTTCGTAAAGTGCATAAGTGCGCCTAAATCGGTAGCTTCTTTAATCATATCAAGCTCTCCATAAGCTGTCATCATAATGACTTTGATGGAAGGGTCCATTGCCTTGATATGCTTTAAGATTTCGAGTCCATCCATGCCAGGAATTTTCATATCCAATAAAACCAGATCGGGAGCTTCACTTTTCACAATTTCCAAAGCGATCTTACCGTTCGGGGCTTGAAATGTGTTATAACCTTCGCTGTTAAATACTTCTAAGAGAAGGATGCGTATTCCGTTCTGATCATCAACTATTAGTACCTTCTTCTTTTCCAACCTTCATCTACCCCCCTACAACTGAATCTCGTTATAAAAATGTTGGACAACTTCCCATATTTTTTATATACATTCGTGAAGTCTAGGGTAAACTCCTTCTATTGTCTACAAAAAATTGCTGAAAATGAAAGGAAGTTAGAGATTGAAGCAATAAATGGATATATTATTGCTCCGAGTAAGTTTGAGCCGCTTGAACGAAACCTTTAAACAAAGGTTGCGGACGGTTCGGTCTGGATGTAAATTCTGGATGGAATTGAACAGCCAAGAACCATGGGTGTCCCGCTAATTCCACCATCTCTACAAGACGGCCATCTGGTGATGTACCAGAAATGTGTAGTCCAGCTGCTTCAATCGCTTCACGATATTCGTTATTGAACTCGTACCGGTGGCGATGACGCTCATACACCAGCTCATCGTTATATTCACGTGCTGCAAGTGATTCAGGAGCAATTTTGCATGGGTACAAGCCAAGACGCATCGTTCCACCCATATCTTCGATATCCTTTTGATCTGGCAACAGATCAATAACTGGATAAGGAGTAGAAGAGTTGATTTCTGAACTGTTCGCGTTCGCCAAACCAACAACGTTACGAGCATACTCGATAACAGCAACTTGCATACCTAGACAAATACCGAAGAACGGTACATTTTGCTCACGAGCATGACGAATCGCACAAATTTTACCTTCGATACCACGATCTCCGAAACCACCAGGCACTAGAATGCCATGTACGCCTTGAAGCTTGTCTGCTACGTTTGCATCCGTCAACAACTCTGCATCTACCCAACGGATTTTGATCTCTGAATCTACAGCGATACCTGCATGACCCAATGACTCTACGATACTTAGGTAAGCATCATGAAGCGCTACATATTTGCCGACAATTGCAATTTCAGTCGTCTTGTGTAGCGATTTCACGCGCTGTACAAGGCTTTCCCACTCGCGCATATCCGGCTGTTCCGTCGTTAGTTTCAAATGGTTAACAACGATTTCATCAAGACCTTCTTCTCTAAGCATAAGTGGTACTTCGTACAATGTGGATGCATCACGGCACTCGATTACCGCGTTTGCATCGATATCGCAGAATAAACCAATTTTACGTTTCATATCATCAGCTAACGGATACTCCGTACGGCAGACAATAACATTTGGCTGAATACCAATGCTACGAAGTTCTTTTACACTGTGCTGAGTAGGCTTTGTTTTCACTTCGCCTGCAGCTTTAATATATGGAATTAACGTTACATGGATATACATAACATTTTCGCGGCCGATGTCGCTCTTGATTTGACGAATGGCTTCAAGGAAAGGAAGACTTTCAATATCTCCTACCGTTCCGCCAATCTCAGTAATAACAACATCCGATCCAGCTTCTCTGCCAGCGCGGAATACACGATCCTTAATCTCATTTGTGATATGAGGGATAACTTGAACCGTTCCTCCCAAATAATCGCCACGACGTTCCTTCGTAATAACGTTGGAATAGATTTTACCTGTCGTAACGTTGTTGTTTTTGGAAAGGTTGATGTCGATAAAACGTTCATAGTGACCAAGGTCAAGGTCAGTCTCTGCTCCATCGTCCGTTACGAATACTTCCCCATGTTGATATGGGCTCATTGTGCCCGGATCTACGTTAAGGTACGGATCGAACTTTTGGATCGTTACTTTCAAACCTCTGTTTTTTAACAATCTGCCTAGAGAAGCAGCTGTTATACCCTTGCCCAAGGATGATACTACGCCGCCGGTTACAAATATATATTTGGTCACTGTGATGTTACCCTCCATGTTCCTATGATTAATATTTAAGTTTGCCCAATTAAGTCGATGTTCAAAAAATCCATTTTTGAAAATGAGGCATTCCAGTAAAAACGCTGAAAATCGGTCATTTTTGAACATTTTCTTAGCAAACAAAGCTTTGTTCTTCTTATCTCTTCAAACAAAAAAAGTGACACCCGTAGCAACGGGGGCACTTTTCTCTTCATGCATATCTTATGCGTTATTTGTTAACCGAATCTTAAGCCCATGCAATAGTTTACTCTGCCCTCATAGGACATGTCAAGCGAAAACAACTTCGGTTTACGACTACTTCTCGTCTTCCTCATCGTCTTCGTCACTATCATCTTCCTCGTCCGCATCGTCAGTGTCTAATTCGCCACTAACTTCTTCGTCGAGGTCTTCGTCTTCGATATCTACTTCTTCTTCGACTTCTTCTTCTGTTTCTTCGAAGTCCTCATGGTCTTCGTCGAATACATCGTAGTCTTCTTCGTCTGCTGCATATGTTTCTTCTTCTTCGTCAGCAAACACATCATCGTCTTCCAAATCATCATCATCGTTGATGATACGTGTACGTTTTGCGTTACCTACAGGATCTTCAGAACGCTCTACTGGGTACCAGCGCTTCAGTCCCCACATATTGCTACCAACGCAAGCAAATCGGCCATCAATGTTGATCTCCGTGTATACTTGCGCGATGAATTGATTAATGCCGTCTTGTGATAGACCACGTATCTTAGCGATCTCCATCATTAGATCGCGATAATAGTAAGGCGTATTAGCCGCTTTCAGCACTTCGAACGCCAAATCGACCATAGGCATTTCCTTTATGCGTTCAGGATCCAGCTTTAATGTAAAATTGCTGCCGCTCATATGGACACATCCTCTCTTGCACAGAAATTATGTACTCGTTCATTTCGTAATTTAAGTTAGTCAAAGTATAGTAAAACCTATTTCTTGCAAAAAAGCAAGCGGAGCAGCCCTAAGCAAAAAGCGAAGGGGGGTCTCCCTTCGCTTTGACTGTATCCATCCGACAAAGCCGCTAGCGGACTTATCGGAGATGCAAGAGCGTTAATAGCTCCTCATTCATCCTATGTCTTAATTTCATTTTTGACACGGCATGAGGCCTATTTATGTGAAAAAGGGCAGGTTGCTCATGCAGCTTGATTGATCACTTCATAGAATAGTGCAGCATCGTCCTTCGGGAGGGGAAGCACTTAATGGATACTGCCGCATTGATTCGTTGTTTACAGCAAGCTATGTCAAATAGTACCTCCACGACAACAAAAAGAATTGTACGCTTCCAATACGGTAGCGAGTATCGAAGCTTCCTCCGCAAGTTGTCGCAGGAACCAAATTCCTCATCACTTCTAAAATCAATTAAACCGATGCCCATCATTTCGGGCTTTTCTTGCAGGCTACCGTCTGAGGTTACGCTAGATACCGGACGAATATGGATTGAGAAGGATTGCGAAATTAGCTTCAGCCCTTCCAGCCAAAGATCGCCAGCTATCGACAACGGAATTCCTTGGGGTATTCAGCAGATCAAAGCACCACATGCGTGGAGCGTAACGACCGGACATCGCGTTAAAGTTGGTGTAATTGATACCGGAGTTGATTTCAACCATCCTGATATTCGCCATTCACTCCTTCGTGGTATTAATCTGATTAGCCGAAGCAAACCTCCTTATGATGACAACGGCCATGGCACTCATATTGCTGGCACAATAGCAGCAGCGAACCAAATGCAAGGAATGATCGGTGTTGCTCCCAGAGCACTCATTGCCCCTGTCAAAGCGTTCGACCATAACGGCAGTGCCTTTGTCTCTGATATCGTTCTAGGCATCGAATGGTGCGTTAGGAATGGGATGGACGTCATCAATATGAGCTTTGGAATGAAAACAAGAAGTAAGTCCTTACTTGGTGCAGTAACGAGCGCGTACAATTCGGGCATTATTATCGTTGCTTCTTCCGGCAATGACGGAAGGCAGCGTTATGTCGATTACCCTGCTCGCTATCCACAAACGATATCCGTCGGTGCCACAAACAGGCTTCGGCGTATTGCTCCGTTCAGCAATAAAGGTGCGTACATCGACATTTATGCCCCTGGAGACAAAATAACCTCTGCTTGGCTACGTGGTAATTATAACGAAATGAGTGGAACTTCTATGGCAACTTCACATGTAAGTGGAGCTATTGCCCTTCTGCTGTCACTTCGACCAGGACTATCTCCTAGCGAAATAAAAGCAATTATGAAAAGGTCTATGCAGCCTTTAAAGAGTAGCAAGACTCGTCGGTCGGTTGGCGAGCTTGATGTCTTACGAATGCTACAAGCCGCAGAGAAGTTCTAACTAGGTTGAAAGGCTATAGGGTCAGAAATGATCATTCTTAAGCAAATAAGCAAACAGCCATCTGATGATCAGATTGGTTGTTTGCTTATTTGCATTTATCTGTTCTTCCTAACTACATTAGAAAAAACTTATCTTTCTCAAAGAAACTTTCGAACGTTCTTACAGTATATACCAATGATTATAGCCCCTATATAAAGGAGAGTGAACGATATTAAAAAGTTCGTATTGGGATTGTTGTGTGGAATGGCCTTGCTTGCGGGTACAGCGGCCGTAGCCTCTAACGAGATTAAAGCACTTCTAAGCTCTATTCACGTTAGCTTTCAGTTGAATGGGCAGTCAAGTACGCTTGATTCTGCTAAAGACGGGCAAGTTTTGAATTATAAAGGTCAGCTCTTTGTACCTTTGCGTACGTTCGCAGAGAAGATGGGCGGAGCCGTTTATTATCACCCCGCACAGAATGGCTCTAAAGGGTCAGTAGAAATATTTTATGAAGATGACCGTGACCTGCCTATTCAAGATAAAGACGGTTACGTTAGGATGGGCCATTTGGATTTGAAATTCGCTCAAACCCTCGATGTTTTTACCCCATACATAGAGAAGGGGATTATAAAGTTTAATAAAAGCATTCCTGCTGACAAAGATATCGTCCTCGCCTTACTGGATAGTAGCGGCAAGCAAGTAGCAGTTTCTGGACCAATAAAGTTGGATAATTACAAAGTCTCTCAAATGGGAAAAGGTGACATCTCTACCTTTGAAACAATATTCCCTTATGTGACTGCTAATAAAAACTATAAATTGGACATTCAAATCGTACCGAAACAAGCTTGGTCCTATACACACTATTCTGTTGATGCAGTTGTTCAAGGTGCTGGCGGTATAAACGGATTCCCTCTTGGTATGATCATTTCCAACGAATCGAGCAGTACAACCACAAAAGGTACAATACACGAGATAGAAGTTGATATATTGAACTTAAAAGATGACGATCACATCGTAATCTCTAAGCCTGCAACATTTGAAATAGAAATTTCACAAAACAAAGATGGAAAATCTCAACTGATTCGAACAATAAAAACGAAGCCCTTATCTGGAACAATTTATTGGAAAAAAGGAGCTGTCAAAACAACAGTTGCCTGGGATGAGAAGGACAATAAGGGTAAATCAGTTACGCCTGGCGAATATTTTATATCCATAAAACTACCTACCACAATTGAAGGCACTATGGCGAGCACTCCCAAAGACGTCGTGACTTTCACGCTGGAGCCTTCAATGCAAACTATGCAACGTCCAATTACTGTAAAGTAATTGGCTCATTCTTCTTAATGTATATATCAATTGCGATTAGCTAAGATACCGTTAAATTCACACTCGAGCCTTCGATGCAAACCCAACAAACAGTATTGGTAAAGTAGTTGATACATTAGTATATAAGTGCTATCAATAAAAACGAAAGGCCGTCCTCCTAAATAGGAGGACGGCCCTTCGTTTTTATGTTAATACTAGCTTACATCCGATCAGGTGCAGAAACACCTACAAGGCGAAGTACGTTCGCGATTGCGACGCGAACTGCCCCTAGCAATGCCAAACGAGCGGCTGTCTGCTCGGAGTCTTCCGTAATAACGCGCTCTGCACGGTAGTAGCTGTGTAGCTGAGAAGCCAGCTCGTACACGTAGCGAATTAGACGATGCGGCGCATATTGGGCAGCAGCATCGGTAATCTCTTGCGGCAATTCGCCAATTTTGCGGAGCAAATCATATTCAGCTTCAGTATTAAGCTTCTCGAAGCTAATGCTGCTCGGATCAGCAAGTGTAATACCTTGCTCCTCAGCTTGTCTGAAGATACTGCAAATACGAGCATGAGCGTATTGAACATAGAATACTGGATTTTCATTGGACGTCGAAATCGCTAGATCCATATCGAAATCTAGGTGGGAGTCCATACCTCTCATTGAGAAGAAGTAACGGATTGCATCGATACCTACTTCATCCATCAGATCTTCCATCGTTACCGCTTTACCTGTACGCTTGGACATCTTCATCTTCTCGCCGTTTTGGAACAAGCTGACCATCTGCGCGATTAGAACGGTTAATTTACCTGGATCGTTGCCAAGCGCCTCCATAGCAGCCTTCACACGAGGAATGTAGCCATGGTGGTCTGCCCCCCAAATGTTGATCATGCGATCAAAGCCACGACCATACTTGTCACGGTGATAAGCGATATCTGGTGTTAAATAAGTGTAGGAGCCATCATTTTTGACAAGTACGCGGTTTTTGTCGTCACCGAAAGTCGTCGTTGCAAGCCATGTCGCTCCTTCTTCTTCGTAGACATGTCCAGAAGCTCTAAGCGCTTCTAGCCCTTGCTCTACTTGTCCGCTTTCATAGAGAGCCGTTTCGCTGTACCATACATCGAACCCAACACGGAATCTGCCAAGATCGCGTTTGATCTTATCAAGCTCCTTCTCGAGTCCAAAGCTGCGGAAATAAGTAAAACGTTCCTCATCAGACAATGAAAGAAGACGTTCGCCCTCTTGCTCTGCTAAACCTTTGGCAAACACGATAATATCTTCGCCATAGTAACCATCCTCAGGAAGTTCAACGTTCTGACCAAGTGCTTGGCGATAACGAGCTTCTAGCGACTTAGCTAAGTTCTCAACTTGCTTGCCAGCGTCATTAATATAGTATTCGCGTGTCACATCATAACCAGCGAAGTCTAGTACGTTACAAAGTGAGTCACCAACTGCTGCACCTCTAGCATGTCCAAGATGCAAACTGCCTGTTGGGTTTGCACTAACAAACTCTACTTGTACGCGCTCGCCATTACCTACTGATACACGTCCGAAATTTTCTCCCGCTTCAAGCGCTTCCGCTACAACAGGATACAAATAGCTTTTGTCCATACGGAAGTTAATGAAGCCCGGTCCAGCAATTTCAGCAGACTGAATCGATGCACTCTTCAAGTCAAGATGCTCAATAATAGCTTCCGCGATTTGGCGCGGATTTTTTTTCGCTAGTTTTGTAAGTTGCATAGCAGCATTCGTCGCTAGATCACCATGTGTTTTGTCCTTTGGTACTTCTAGAACAAACAACGGCAATTCCTCTCTAGCAGCTAAACCAGCAGCTACTGCTGCGTCTGCAATTGCTCCCTTTACTTGCTCATACATTTTCTCTAATACATTTCCATTCGTACTCATGCTTCATGATCCTCCTGTATATGGAGACGGATGTGAAACCGCCCCGACATTTGTTCACTTACAAACAACTCATAACGCCACTCCAGCGTAAATGGCGGCGAAGATGGCAATAGCGGGTTGTTATGATCAACGCTCGCTTTGGCATGCATAACAAGTAACTTCGTGTGCGTTTCAAGATTGAATGCAGCTGCAGCGGAACGATAAGTACCACTTCTGCTCTGACCAGCCACGAATAACTGCTCCGATTGCACCGCACCGCTTCGTTTAATCGATAGCTCATTCGGCGAATAACGAATAAGAGATCGCGTCGCCTCATCTTCTGCGTATCGAATGAAGATTGACTTTTGTTTACGGAACCACTCGCCTTTATAACGATGCGTCCCCTTCTCTCCATCCACTTTACTCTCAAGTATAATGATGGCCTTGCCACTATCCTTCATAATCTACTCCCGCTTATCTATCTTCTTATCTGTTAATACTATAACTCATGACGAACATCACTTCATCATCAAAATAAAACTTGTCTTATATTAAAATGGAGATTGGCCCGATTTAGATTCGAACTACTTCGCATTATACCATCTGTTTAGCCGCTCGAGCGAACGCTTTTACTTGAAGCAATATCGCTATTTAACTGTGTTTAACTTATTCATTCGAAACTAAGCTCATCATTTGTAAAAGGAACAATTATACGCCATGCGTTAATCCGGTCCTCGAGCGAACGCATATACTTTGTTGGAATAGGGCTCGTAGAGGGCAGCTTCAGTAACGTGACCTCTTTAAGCACCGGATGTTCCCGAAAGTTCTTTTGAAAAGTATCATAAGCCTTACTTCCGTTAAACGCGATACACCGAATATCGGGATATTGAATTAACAAGTTCGGAATGTCGTTTAGTAACTCACCTTTAATATTAACATCAAGGCTACCTTCTCGTTCGCAGGAGGCAATAACATCCCATAGTGACAATCGATGGCTCTGCAGGAACGTTATTCGATTTTCATATATAGGGTCAGGCGCAGGATATTCGTCTTCGGTACTTTCTCGTACCTGAAACAGACCGTATACAACACGCCAAAAATAATTTTGTGGATGTCCGTAAAACTGTCCGTGTTCGAGCGACTTCACGCTTGGTGCAGTTCCAGCAATTAACACTTTCGCTCGTTCATCTATAAGAGGTGGAAAAGAAAAAATACGCGACAATGTTGTCGCCCCCTTTCATTTCTCCATTATATCCTACAGTTACAGGCTCATACGGAATATAGAAGCTGGGACGTAAGAAGCCCGAATTCGGCATAGACCGAATCGGGCTCTTCGTTTTGCTTTTCAAATCGCTAAGGCGTTTGAAGCAGCTTATTTCACTAGATCTTCTACAAACTTAGGAAGAACAAACGCCGCTTTGTGCAGGCGAGGTGTGTAATACTTTGTATCGATTTCAGGGATAGAAGCTTCCTCCACTTGAAGTGGATCATGCTTTTTGCTTCCCATTGTGAATGTCCACAGACCACTTGGGTAAGTAGGAATGTTCGCACCGTATACACGTACGATAGGGAACACTTCTTTTACATCCTTGTTTACGCTTTGAATAAGGTCAGCTTTGAACCAAGGGTTGTCCGTTTGAGCAACGAAGATACCATCTTCTTTCAATGCTTCGTAGATGCCTTGGTAGAAACCGCGAGTGAACAGGTTAGCCGCTGGACCAACTGGTTCAGTGGAATCAACCATAATAACATCATACGTATTTTTATGATCATGGATATGCATAAATCCATCGTTTACAAGTACTTCTACGCGCGGGTTGTCAAGCTCACCTGCGATTGATGGCAAATATTTTTTGGAATATTCGATAACTTTGCCGTCTATGTCAACAAGAACAGCCTTTTTCACCTTTGGATGTTTCATTACTTCACGAATAACTCCGCCATCGCCGCCACCTACAACTAGCACGTGCTCTGGATTCGGGTGAGTAAAGAGTACTGGATGGGCAACCATCTCATGGTAGACGAATTCATCTTTTACCGTTGTCATTACCATACCGTCAAGAACAAGCATAGTACCAAACTCTTCCGTCTCAATCATGTCTAGCTGTTGAAAATCCGTTTGTTCGTGTACATACGATTTAGTGATCTTCGCAGTGATACCGAAGTTTTCTGTTTGTTTTTCTGTATACCATAATTCCATGTCGATAATCCCTTCTTTCCTTCAATAGTTCAACCTGTATTATAGTATTTCAAGCTGAAATTGCAACCTTTTACAGGGTAATCCACAAAATTATTTTTTTCAATGAATGTATGAGCGTTACCCGCTAATCATTGCTCCAGTTGATACACCTTTATTTTTAGCTTTCGCTAAGCCAAATAGCAGCACTACAGCCACTAATGCAAACGAGGCACAAGCTAGATATACACTACGATATCCAAAAGCATCTGCAATAACACCAAATAACAAAAATCCTAACATAGAGCCAACTTTATTCGAATTGGAATATAGGTTTGTTGCTGTACCGGGCATCTCTGGCAGAAAGTCTTGGAAGTATGTAATAGCGATCCCCGATGTAATTGAAATGTACGCTGCGCTAAGTATTTGCACAATATAAATATGCCATGGAGAACCCGCAAAAAATAATGTTGTGAAATAAATAAAAGCAATTAGCGCACCTAGTCGAATAAGCCGATCACTTTTCATTCGAGTTGCAAGGTAGCCGAAGCCAAGCATAAAGAATACTTCAAATACGGGTGGGATGCTAAAAATAATTCCGATATGCTCTTTGTTTCCTCCAAGCACCTTCGTCACATATTGAGCCATATTCATCGTACTTAGCGTATTCGCAGTTGAAATGAACGTAAAGGCTATTAAATTAACAAAGATAACTGGCTGGAACACAATTTTCATAAGAGGTACGTTAGAAGCGGCAGTTTTCGGTGCAGTAGCCACCCTGCCTCGATTAAGAAACAATAGTGCAATAACTGCAACAACTGCATTACATGTTGCCGCAACGGCAAACAATCCTACAAAACCTAGATATAGCAATACATAGGCAGCAATTGCGGGCCCAACTGTCCATGACAATGCAAATACGGTACGAAGAATGTTCATATATAGCGGAAGCTGCTTCGCAGGCAGATCAGATCTTGTTAATATTTCTCTTCCAATAGCAAATACTTGCGCAAAGGTAGAAGATGAAATACCTAAGAAGATCGAAGAGATAGCGAGAAGAACGTAGTAATCACGTGAAAAGGCAAATCCAATATAACCAACAACACCTGCAATTGAACACAAAATTAATATAAATTTACGATCAGGCACACGATCGGATAGCTTAGCAATCCAAGTACTAAACACAATGCCACAAATCGAAGATACTAACATGAAAATACCAAACGTTGTATTGCTCATCCCTACTTCGTCGATGCCGAACAAAGAATTAAAAGGTAGTACAAATGCAAAAGAGATACCCAAAAAGATGTTGATCAACATAATAATCGGAAAACCTTGTATGCCCATAGCTGTCTTTGCATGCTGCTTCGTAGATGCAATAATGGTACTCATCCTGTCCCAACTCCTCTATGTCTCTAGTCAAGAGTAGACTACTTCTATTTAACTACACCCTCTACAGTTGTCTATCTCCAAATAACAGTATAATGGATTCAAGATAAAATTGGTTATAAAATACTTCTTTCGCTTAATGAATAGGTCATTCCTCATTTTTCCATACTAGAGGGAGATTCGTTTTATTAAGGAAGGGTGTCAACATCATGAATCAGTCATCGAAGGGGCAAAAAAAGCCTCGTCGTAAGTTAAGGTTTCCTATACTATCCGAGAGACTTCTCCCTTACATGTTGCGTCTGAAAAAATGGTTCCGTCGTGCCTCTATATTAGGAGTCATCGTATTTGTTGCTATTGCAGGTCTATACTTTTACTTGCGTATGCAATCTCTACCTGACTCAACAATAAGTCAAACTTCACAAATGCTTGACCTAAATGGCAACGTTATTGATACGTTCCATGGTGGTGAAAATCGTCGTTCTGTCACTCTGGAGAATATCTCACACTACGTGATCGATGCAACACTTGCTGTTGAAGATCGCCGGTTTTATAACCATGCTGGCTTTGATTTGAAAGGTATGGCACGCGCAGTTGTCGTCAATGTGCAAAGCATGTCAACTAAACAAGGGGCTAGCACATTAACACAACAACTCGCTCGCAATCTATATTTAACCCATGAACGTACATGGCAGCGTAAATTGAAGGAAGCGATGTATACCGCTCAGCTTGAGATGAAATATACGAAAGACGACATATTGGGTATGTATCTGAACCAAATTTATTATGGTCATGGTGCTTATGGCATCGAAGCGGCGGCTAAGCTTTATTTCGGCAAACACGCTTCTGAACTCTCCATTGCTGAGAGTACTATGCTTGCTGGCATACCGAAGGGGCCGAAATATTATTCCCCTTATTTGAATATGAAAAATGCGAAGGACAGACAATTTGTTATTTTGGAAGCGATGAAAGAAGGCGGTTCGATTAATGAAGAACAGGCAGCGTCTGCTTTCGGGGAAGTATTGCAATTCAAGCCACTCAGCACGTTACAGCAAGAAGGATTTGCTCCTTACTTTAGAGACTACATACGCTATCTCGCAGTAGAAAAGTTCGGTATAGATAGTGAGCTGTTGAATAAAGGCGGCATCACAATCTACACGACTCTAGATCAAGAAGCACAAGCCGCGGCTGAGGAATCCATTAATCGTGTCATTCCAGAAAGCTCGACTCAACAAGCTGCACTAATTGCTATCGATCCAAGGAATGGCTATATTAAGGCGTTGGTCGGAGGAAGGGATTATAAAAATAACCAATTTAATCGCGTATTCGCTAGTACACGTCAGCCTGGCTCTACTTTTAAACCGTTTCTTTATTTGACAGCCATTCAGAGCAGCTTTATGTCTCCACTTACACGATTCAAAAGTGAACCAACTGTGTTCTCTTATGATGAAGGCCGTAAAACATATGAGCCACATAATTATAATGATAAATATACAAATGATTATATCGATATGCGACAAGCCATCTCTGGCTCGGACAATATTTACGCTGTAAACACGATCATGACGGTTGGTGCAAACAAGGTCATTGATGCTGCCCGTAAGCTCGGCATTGACAGTCCTATGAATCCTGTCCCTTCCCTTGCACTTGGCACATTTCCTGTTAGTCCGTTCGAGATGGCTTCTGCTTATGGAACTTTCGCAAATGCCGGAGTACATGTTGAGCCCGTTGCCATCCTTCGGATTGAGGATTACAAAGGGCAAGTATTATATGAAGCTAAGGAAACGGCCAATCAGGTGATAACTGCTGCGGAAGCTTATGTGATGACGAACTTAATGGAAAGTGTCTTTGACATGGGGGGGACAGCTCACCGTGTAGCCTCTGTTATTAAACGACCCATAGCCGGAAAAACGGGAACAACTGCGACAGACGCTTGGCTCGTAGGATATACACCGGAGCTGGCTGCTGCCGTTTGGGTTGGTTATGACAAAGATCGTAAGCTTTCTGTTGCGGAAGCACATCGAGCTGCACCGATCTTTGCAAGTTTTATTGAAGGTTCGTTGTCAACTGTTCCTCCAAAATTGTTCGCTATGCCAGAAGGTGTCGTCAACGTTTATATTGATCCTACATCAGGCAAACTTGCTGCCGCTACTTGCCCTAATCGCAGGATGGAAACTTTGCTCGTTGGCACTGTTCCAACGGAGGTATGTGGCTCAATGGCCAGCACCAATGGTACGAGCTCAGGAGGCATCGGTAAGGACAAAAATGAACATCAACGTTCTTGGTGGGATGATTTGAAACGCTGGTGGAAGGACTAAATACGAAACATTTGTCCAATTTATGTGCAAAAAGTGAATTTTCTTTGAACAAACGACATATAATGTGTTATAGTATTGTCAAAGAAAGCACTTACAACCTCTGAATAGGAGTGTTTCATATGACAACCAAAACGATGTCTATTAGCCAAGTTGGTCCATCTAAGTCTGATGTGAAGCGTTTAGTCAATGTGATGACTATCATTGCATGGGGAGTTTTATCGGTTGGCGTTCTATTATGTCTCATTAACTTAAGTCACTTTAGCGATGAGAATATCGGTCTTATGGTTGGAATCGGATTTTTGATCGGCAGTGTTCATATTTATGTGATTGGTACGGCGATTGGCCTAGTACATGCGAGACTAAGCAACAACCAATCAACAACAGAACATTCCAATGAAGAAATTAGATAATTGTTACTAACAATTAATACGAAATAACAAGAAATAACCCTCTCTTCCTTCTAGGAATGAGTGGGTTATTTGTTTATCCTTTCACAAATGATTCAAGTACACCAGCAGCTCCTGCTATAGCAAGCACGAGTAGAACTGGTGAAATAATAGACGGTATTATTACATACGCAATTACTACTATAATAGAAGACCATATGCCTACACACCAATAACATGTTACCAGTCTTCTAAAAAAAGCGCGTATAACTCCACCCTTCTCCTCAATTACAGCAACTATTTTTCCATCTTCATTCGTTTTATATTGTTCCTCCAAAAAAGGTTTTCGAAGAAATGAAGTTATATCATCGAATACGATAAGCCTAGTTAAACGATAACAAGCTAGTATCAACACGATTAATTTCAGCCACGATAGTTCATTGAGCACTATGCTCCACTCCCTTCGAACAATTGAAGCAGGCTAATTCATTGATAGGTTCTTTTCCAGTTGATATGCCTTTACTTATCCTTTCACACTCACATACCGTATAAGAGCAGGTAGTCGACGTTCACCGTTATATTATGAACTAGACATAAGTTTTAGAATAAAGAGCCGAGGTGAAGATAATGATTCATGTGATTCAAACATTGGCTGAACTGGATGCGCAAATAATTCAGTCCCAGTCTATTCCTACTTTTATTTTCAAACACAGTACACGTTGTGGAACAAGTCGAAATGCTCATGCTAGGGTGCAACAATTTATTGAGACGATAACTCAAGAAGGGCACTCATTTCATTTAGTAATGGTACGAGTAATTGAAGAACGAGAAATTTCAAATGAAATATCTCGACGCTTTTCGATTATCCATCAGTCGCCACAAATTCTACTTATTAGAAATGGACAACTCGTTTGGCATGCGTCACATCAGCAGATCGATCCTGCACAAATGAGGCTTGCACTTCTGGGAAAATTATAGTGAAAAGGAATACTTTATATATTTACAAACATTGAACGATAATCGGAACTTTTCCGGTTATCGTTCTTTTGTCTAATACGTGACTAATGTATGTCAGAAAAGAGTCAAATTGTTTACGTAATTGTTAACCCCGAAGTAAATGACGATTAAATCTGCTATGGTATTCGTAAGCTAATATTATCGAGGAGTGGAACCGTGATGAAACGTTATTATCGAATGCTGGCAACCGCGTTCTTCCTGGCGATGATCTCCGTACTGGCAGGTTGCAGTAGCACAGACTACATCGTTCTAAATCCTAAAGGAATGATCGGAGAGACTCAAAAAGACTTGATTATCATTTCAACCTTGTTATGTGCAATCATTATTGTCCCTACCTTAATTTTGACGGCAGTCATCGTCTGGCGCTACCGTGATAAGCCGGGACGTAAAGCACCCTACAAGCCAAATTGGGAGCATAACACAAAATTAGAAGTAACTTGGTGGACTATACCTATCATTATTGTCATTATCCTTGGGGTAATTACTGTTGATTATACGTATAAGCTTGAGCCATCGGTCGCTCTCAAATCCGACAAAGAACCTATTGAGATTCAGGTTACATCTATGGATTGGAAATGGCTGTTCACATATCCAGAAGAGGATATTGCTACAGTCAACTATCTCAAAATTCCAGAAGATGTTCCGATCCGTTTCAAAATAACTTCGGATACAGCGATGAACTCTTTCTGGATTCCGCAGCTTGGCGGTCAAATTTATTCCATGTCAGGTATGGCAATGACCTTGCACCTTCAAGCGGACGAAAAAGGAACCTACTTCGGCTCTGGAGCTAACTTTAATGGTGAGCATTTTGCACAGATGACTTTCAAGACAGATGCTGTCTCCCAAGAGGAATATGATGCTTGGATAAAAGAAGTTAAAGGAAGCTCTCCTTCTCTTACGATGGAAGGTTATGAAAAACTAACAACACCAGGCGCTTCCGAAGTGAAACTATTCTCTAGCTTCCCTGAAGGATTGTTCAACGATATCGTGAGGCAATATGTTGAGGAAGGCAGCAGCGGCGCACATGACAATCATGGTGGCGCAACAGCTGAGCCAACTGAAAAAGATACGAAAAAAGATGCAACAGAAGAAAATAAAGAAAACACCGAGTCAACTAACACAGACGAACATGCGGGGCATTAACGTTACCGTAAACGAAAGGAGCAGTCTTCATGTGGGATAAAATCAAAGATTTTTCATCCGAATTTTTCGTTACGGGCGACCCTCTTATTCTCGGCGCTCAAGTATCGATTGGACTAACGCTAATAGCGATTCTATTCACTCTAACTTATTTTAAAAAATGGCGTTGGCTTTGGACGGAGTGGCTAACTTCTGTCGATCATAAAAAGATCGGTATTATGTATATTATCGCCTCCATCCTAATGTTATTCCGGGGCGGCGTAGATGCTTTGCTAATGCGTGTACAGCTTGCTGCACCTCAGATGGAATTTCTAAATGCAGAACATTATAATCAAATATTTACTACGCATGGCGTAATCATGATCCTATTCATGGCGATGCCACTGATGTTCGGTTTATTTAACGTAATCGTACCTCTCCAAATTGGTGCGCGCGACGTCGCATATCCGTTCCTGAACTCTTTAAGCTTCTGGATGTTCTTCTTCGGAGCTATGTTGTTCAACGTATCCTTTATTATCGGAGGATCGCCGGATGCCGGCTGGCTCGCTTATCCACCGCTTTCGGAGCTGTCAGGCAGTCCAGGTCTAGGCCAAGACTTCTATATTTGGGGTATTCAAATATCCGGTATCGGTTCACTTGCTACAGGTATCAACTTCATCGTTACCATCTTGAAGATGAGAGCTCCTGGCATGAAGCTAATGCAGATGCCAATGTTCACATGGTCAACATTATCTTCATGTATAACGATTTTGTTCGCTTTCCCTATCCTTACCGTAACATTGTTCCTACTATTCCTTGACCGCTACTTAGGTGCACATTTCTTCACCTTAGACGGCGGCGGAAATCCGATGATGTATATTAACCTCATCTGGATGTGGGGACATCCCGAAGTTTATATCGTTGTCCTTCCTGCCTTTGGTATCTTCTCAGAGATCGTATCCACGTTTTCTAAGAAAAAGATATTCGGCTACAAATCAATGGTATTTGCACTTATGTCTATTAGTTTCTTCTCCTTCTTTACTTGGGCGCATCACTTCTTCACGATGGGCTCCGGCGCAGACGTCAATGCGTTCTTCGCTGTCACTACGATGCTGATCGCAATACCGACCGGTGTCAAAGTATTTAACTGGCTATTTACGATGTATCGAGGACGACTATCTTTCCCAACTCCAATGATGTGGACAGTCGCCTTTATCCCATGTTTCGTTATTGGAGGAATGACTGGGGTTATGCTTTCGGTAGCTCCTGCAAACTTCCAGTTCCATAACAGCTACTTCCTGATTGCGCATTTCCATCAGGTTCTTATCGGTGGTGTTGTGTTCGGCTTTTTCGCAGGTCTTTACTACTGGTGGCCAAAAATATTCGGATTCAGACTTCATGAAGGTCTTGGCAAATGGGCTTTCTGGTTCTGGAATATCGGCTTCTACGTCTGCTTCATGCCGCAATATTTACTTGGGTTCGCTGGTATGACTCGCCGCGTGAACGAGTACAATTTCGATATGGGCTGGGAACCGCTAAATGTTCTATCTACTGTCGGTGCTTTCATAATGGGAATAGCATTTATATTCCAAGTGTGGCAAATTGCTCATAGCATTAAGTTTTATAAGAAAGAAACAGATGGAGATGCTTGGGACGGTAGAACGCTCGAATGGTCGATTCCATCTCCTGCTCCAATGTACAACTTTGCTCGTATCCCTCAAGTAACAAGTCAAGACGATTGGTGGGAGAAGAAGTTGCGTAAGGAAAAAGGCGAGGTTGATGCTCCTCATGTTGTTCAAGCAGAGCAAGCACCACTTGAACCGATTCATATGCCGCGCAACTCAGGAATTCCGTTTATTATGTCCGGTTTCTGGTTCGTAGCTGGTTTTGGATTCGTTTGGGATTGGAAATGGATGATTATACCGGGACTTATCGGTATTGTCGTATGTATGCTTGTTAGATCATTCACTTATAATACCGATTATTATATTCCTGTTGATGAAGTAAAGCGGACTGAAGCCGCGGCAAGGGGGGCTCACTAATGGCAGAAGCAATAGATAAACTAGCAGGCGGCAAAGGGCATCCCCCTCAAACCGCTCATGGTGATCATCATGATGATCACCATGATCATGAAGAGATAAAAACATTTGGTTTCTGGCTCTTTCTAATATCGGACGTTATTTTGTTCGGCGTCCTCTTTGCGACTTACATTGTATTGCGTTTCAATACAGCAGGCGGCCCAACGGGTGCGGAACTACTTGAAATGCCAGGTATTATTATTTCTACATTCATCTTGCTTACAAGTAGCTTTACGAGCGGTATTGCTTTGCTTGCGATGAATCGTGGTGACAAGAAAGGCCTCATTACATGGCTGATCATTACCGCACTACTAGGCGCATCCTTTATCTATTTGGAAGTAAATGAATTTATTCACCTTGTACACGAAGGTGCTAATATCGGTACTAGTGCTTATTGGTCAGCGTTCTTCACCCTTGTCGGTACACACGGATTACACGTATCACTTGGTATTGTTTGGATGACTGCTCTTATTATTCAACTTGTTCGCCGAGGCATTACACCAGTAACGAAGCGTAAAGTTAACATTATAAGCTTGTACTGGCATTTCCTTGACGTTGTATGGATCTTCGTCTTCACAATCGTATATTTGATGGGGGTGATGTAGGATGGCGAATCACAATAACTCACATGATGGGCATGGCGCTCACGGAGGCGGTCATAGCGGCTCAATGAAGTCATATGTTATCGGCTTCCTGCTCTCCATCGTTCTTACGATCATCCCGTTAGTTGCCGTTATGAACGATTTGTTCAGTAAGAAAGTAACGACTGTGCTTATTCTTATTATGGCGATTTTGCAATTTGCGGTACAGTTACTGTTCTTCATGCACATTAGAGATGAAGAGAAACCACGTTATAACCTTATGGCGCTTATCTTCGGTCTTGTCATATTGATCACCATCGTTGCAGGATCGATCTGGATTATGACTTACAATGCTGTAGCGGTTTAAATAATGTAGTAAGAGGCACTGCCCAAAAGTAGAACTATCTATTTTTGGGGCAGTGCCTCTTTTTTGCGTTTAAACCGACTTTATCGGGTCACACCAATCATATCTTTCTCACACTTCGTTTTATACTTCAGCGTTACCTGTCTCTAGTCTACTTTGGCTATAACTAAACCATACCTTTTCTATCCAACCTCTCTCATGACATACTAGTTTTACACCTACTACTAAAAATGAAACGGAGCAAATAAAATTGACTATACAATTAAGGGAATTACGTTTGCCGGAAGACTATGGCCCATTAGCAGAGTTGCTGAATAGTTACTACTCAGAACCAACATCTGCCCAAAGGCTGCAGGAAGAGGATGCACAGTTATATGAAGTAGGTCAAACGTCGAAAAATGACGAGGGACTTCTGATCGGTTATGACCGGACTCGCCGTGTAGCTGTAAATGAAAAAGATGAAATTGTAGGATACTTGTGGACTTGGCGAGCGCCGTGGACGGAACCCGGGTACCTTAACAATACGCTTGTTGTAGCAGAATCTTATCGTAATCAAGGTGTTGGCACATTATTGCTACGTCATATGCTCGAATGGGCAGAGGGACTTGGTGCTAGCTCTCTAATGACATCCTTATGGGATGACAATCCAGAATCATTGCACTTCGCAACAACTCGTGGTTTCATCGTTGATCGGCATTATTATCAATCCGTGCTGGACCTAAAAGCGACTACAATTGAAGAAGAAGAGATCGCCCCGGATGCGATGCTTGCATGCAACGGACTCAGACTACTCACTCTAGCTGATGAACCAGGTGAAGAGAGCGAGCGCAAGCTCTACGAGCTAGAAGTATCTACTCTAAAGGATATTCCTGGCCATCTCGGAGACGTGCCCGACTACGATCAATGGTTGAAATGGTATTTAAAGTGTGATGGATTTAAACCTGAGCTTGTTATTATAGCTGCTCACGGTAATCAGTTTATTGGTATGACTAATGTGCTATATATTGAGAAAACAAACGGAATGTATCATGAATATACGGGAGTTCACCGTGCTTATCGCAATAAGAAGGTTGCCTTTGCACTTAAACTAAAAGCAATTGAGCTTGGCAAGCTTCATGGAGCTGACTATATCCGTACAGATAATGACTCCTTCAATGAGCCTATGCTAAAAATTAACCGGACATTAGGGTATGTTCCTCTTCGAGGTTCATTCCGTCTATTAGCTCCGTTCGCTACAGTCGTTGAAGCAACAAGCAATCTAGCAACATAAAAAAGGGGAATTTACAGTGATCAACAATGACCACTGTGAACTCCCCTTTTACTATGAACAGACTAATATCCTAACCCCAATCTTCAATCTTGATGTTCTGAGGCAAAGTCAGTATTAGCCTCGTTTGTGTGCCGTCTGATACAAATACACTTTCATTATGATCGATTGACCTAATCAAAACATACATCGTGGAACCAACAATATTTGTTTGAATGAGAGAGTCATTTACATTGGACATTGGCTCTACTGACCAATTGCGGATTTGTCCTATTAATTGAATATCCTTTGTATTAGCCCTCTCAATCGTAACCCCACCATCCGATTGAACAACGATTTTGTTCACTTCCGTTGGTACAGTTACTTTCTCCGACTCAACAAATGTCGTTCGTTCAGTCGCATGCAACCCTTGCTTCATTTCTTCGATCAAACCAGTAGACATGAGTAATGCAAGTACAACGCTAGCCATACCAATCAGTCCAACAAAAAATATGCTCATCCAATCGTAACGTACGATATTGTTACGGTTACCTGACATTGCTAAGTACAGTAGTAATTCCGTCCCTAACAAAATAAAGATGACAGGAGCAACCCAAGCCAATAGATCATAGATCTCCGTATCCTGCCAAAGCGACACGGCAAACGCTGTACCAATTAGTATCATCGTAATGCCCATCGATAACGATCCGACTCTCCATGTACGCTTACTTGATGGTTGCGTAGCTACCGTTGTTCCCGCTTCAATT
Organism: Paenibacillus sp. GSMTC-2017; assembly: GCF_016019935.1. GTDB lineage: Bacteria > Bacillota > Bacilli > Paenibacillales > Paenibacillaceae > Pristimantibacillus. Next base: position 597,272 of record NZ_JAECMT010000004.1, on the reverse strand, counting down.
GGAGAATTCATTGAGTCTGAATGATTCATCGTTTATCACTCCTCTGCTCCTGAACTACTGTTGTTCTGGATTGCTCATAGGAGCCTGAGCCGATAATGCTTTTGTTTCCGAATGCTAGTCGCATGCCTAATACGATCATAACAAAAGCGATTATCGCTATCGGGAACATATATTTATAGGTCAAGTAGTAGGAATAAATATCCGGGAATACTCTCGACATGATTCGAAGTACGATACGATCTACTATGAAATAGATACCAAACAGCAACATAGCAACGCCAAGCCATCTTTGATAAGGGACGAACATTGGAAGCACAGGCTCATCACTTAACTTTTGACGTTCATAACGAGTGACACTTCCAAGTGCATCAAAAAACGCAAAGCACCAGAACAAAGGTAATATGAACAAGAACAGTGATAACCTGAGCGTATCCATGATATAGATCGCAAGCAGAAAACCAGCCATTAGCTGAAGGCCTCGTTTTTGGAGACCGAGATAAAGATGTCCTGCACCTGGGAAGATCGCTAATGAGATAGCTAAAACCTTGTTCTTCTGACCAGAGGCGATATGTGCCTCGACACCTTCAAATAATGATCGATCCTCGATAAGCTCCCCACGATGTTTAGCATGGATCAAACTAACTGCATCGAATATGCCATAGATCCATATGATAGGCAGTGCGAGTAAAAAGACAAGAATCGCCCCTGAATTCATAATCGCACTGAGGAAGACAATGATCGCAAACAGCCCAATAAACGAAATTAGAAAAGTAATTCCTCGTTGCATAAGACCAAGGTTCATATGACCAAGACCGGGTATTAGCGATAATAAAATCGTCTTTGATTTTTCCTGTTGCTGTTCATAGCTAGTACTATGACTACTAGGATTAAATGTTCCATTTCCACCAGAGCTCGTATAGGATTGCTGTTCAGTAGATGAAAAACTTTCACTTCCCCCGTTATAGCCATTATATGCAGCTGCTTGTTGTCCTCTCGCAAGTCCAGGCGCATTACCTGACATGAGTGTAATGATCATATCAATCATATTGATAATGCCGCTAACTGCTGCAACAAGGAATAGTAAGAAAAAGAACTCCCCTTCTAATGCATTTATAGCACCTAAAAACAGAGCCATTCCTATCGCTCCAAAGAAGCTCCCACCGTAAACCAGAAATCTAACCGGGCGCCCTAAATATGCATGACCGACACCTGGAAGAAAAGAGAGAAAAAAAGCAGTCATTGGACTTTTATTCATACGTATCATTCATTCCTTTCAATAGTTGTAACTAAATCGTATATGTTCACTCAAATGTTAGTTATTGAATCGTGATTGCTGTAAGTCGTCTATCCAGTTGCTTGTATGGTTAAGCATACGGTCCGACCACGTTGGATCTTCTTTCCACTCCTCATGCGCGACGAATGGTGGTGGTGCTACTTTCTCACCGTCCAGCGACTGAAGCCGCCCAGAAAACTCAGCTAAAACTCCCGTTGCCAGCAACAATAATGTAATAGAAGCTGCTATCGTATATTGCATGATAGGATGTCCAAGCCATGATCCACGTTTCTTGCGTACCGAACTAAGCGACTGCTGCGAAAGGATAACCGTTTGATCCTTATCTCCGTCCAACTGCGACAACCTATTATCCACAAATGCCGTCTTCTCTCCGAAGTCTACAGCAGTAATCATAAGCTCTCCAATAACACGTTCCTCAAGCTGGTCAAAGTCTGGCAAATAGGACTCCGAATAGATAGTGTTGTCGCCGGAGTCTTCCATAACGGTCATGAATAGCCCCATGCATTGTTCACAAACAAGTAATTCTTGATCTACCAGCTCGCGTCCTCGTTCGTCTAACCCGTTATTTACATACGCCAGTAATTGTTCGATTGATAAATGACCAGCATCCATTCTATTCATTCGAAATCCTCCTTTCGCCAGTGTTGTTTCATCCAACCTCTTGCTCGGTATAATCTAGACTCTACACTTTTGAGCTCAAGTCCTGTTTCTGCAGCTATCTGCTCATAACTTTTCTCTTCTATGTAAAATGCAGTGACAACTTCGCGGTAATTGTTTGGCAATCCGTTAATACCTGCCTGAATAACTTTCCTCTTCTCGCGTCGCAACGCAATATCCTCAGCAGCCGGTGTCGGAGATGCATCCAGCATCCCTTCGGTCGTAAGCGTAATTTCCTGTCGATCAACCGATTCTTGCTCCATCAACTGCTCTGGTCTTCTTGCTCTGCTCCTCTTAAAATCGATTGCTCGATTCACAGCAATCCGAGTTATCCATGTCTTAAGTCCATCCATTCGGTAATTAGGGAGGGAGCGATAAATTTGCAATAACACTTCTTGTGTTACATCCTCCGCATCATGCGGCGAATGCAGCACAGCGTAGACGGTTTTGTATATATACGGACCATAAGCCTGCACGAACGGTCGATAGTGCTCGGGCCCGCCGTCACGTACTGCTTCAATCCATGCTTCATCAAAAATGTCGCTCTCCTCCTTTCCCATTACTATAGACGTCTACTACCAGAGTAACCCCTGCACTCTTTTTAAAAATAAATTTCGGGGGTTCTACTTCTCTCCTAAAAAAGTAAGATGACCTAACTCAAACCCTTTTACAACCGCACCGATACGTGTTTTCACCCCAAGCTTTCCATTAATAGCGTTTAAGTGGTATTCCACCGTTCTTTTACTAATAGCAAGCTCCTCAGAAATTTCTTTGTTTGTTTTCTCCTTAGCGAGCAATTGAAGTACGGCACGTTCAGCAGGAGTTAGTGCATCTGGCGAAACATTTGCAGCTCCAAGTCCTTCCGGAATAATAATGTGACCGAGTACACTTTGCTTAATCGCATTAATAATTTTGGCATACGAAACCTGTTTGGACAAATAAGCATGTACACCGATTTTATAAGCTTTATAATAAAAATCCTCATATGTATACCCAGATAATAAAATGACTTTGAGCGTATTTCCGTAACGTTCTTTCAACTGCTCTGCTAATTGAAAACCATCCATATGTGGAAGTGAAATATCTAGTAATACGACATCTGGACAAACTCGCTCCATTTGAGCGCTAAAATCACGAGGATCTGTAAAAGTACGTAACACTTCTATACCTGGCTCAGCATCAAGACGATTTTTAAGTCCTTCTAGTACTAGTGGATGATCATCAAGTAAATAAACACGTATATTATCGTTCATAGGATATTCCTTTCTTCATGAGAGGAAGATTTAATGTTACTGTCGTACCTTTACCTAGTACGGAATTGACATCTACATGTCCTCCTAAATGCTCGATTTGATCGCATACTGACAGGAGACCGAAACTCTTCCCTCCTCCAGCATGATGCCTTATCAATGAGATGTCAGAAAAACCTTTACCATTATCAGAAACGCTACAATAAATACGTTCATTCAGCATCCAGACTCGAACGTTCAATTCTGTCGCTTCAGCATGTTTGAAACAATTGACGATAAGTTCTCGAATAGCTCTAAACATATTAGCTTTAATAAAAGCGGGAAAAGGCTCTGGCACAGGCACTTCATACTGTAGAGCTACTGCCATCATATCTTCACGGTTCATATCACGCATACACCACGTTAATGCTTCTTTTAAATCTCCACGATCTAATATATGCGGGTACAAATGGTCGCTTAAAGACCGAATGCTGCACTGCGAATCGTATAAGCACTTCAGCCAAGCTGCTGCCCGCTCTGCTTCATATCTTCCAGTATCGTGAAGCTCTTCAATATCACGTGATAAGAAAATTAAATTTTGAAGTAAGTCATCATGCAAAAAATATGATATTCGTATTTTCTCCGCTTCTCGCGCTTCGACTAACATTTGACTATACGTGCGAAAATCATGTAATTGATGTTCATGCCGTTTCATCTGATCCTTATTGTACTCGTATTCACTCTGAAGCTGGAACAACCTCTTTCCATTAGAGAGTACCTCGGTCAACTGGACTCTGAACCTCTCGATCTCATCTCGTTCCATAGTTGTAAATTGTGCGCCATTCCTCTTTGAACTAAGACAGAGGTAGCCTAGCTTTCTCTGCTTCGGCCCGAGGGATAGCTCTAATACTTGATCAAATTCGTCCATATTGCTCCAATCATTGCGATTAGAGAATTCGTATATACCTGAAAGATGTGCAACGGGTTCTGCAACATCATCCATATAGACCAGCGCAGAACCTTGCAACTTTATTTTATCTTCTAATACACTGGAAAACAGTTTAAGACTATCACGAATATACTTTTTCTCTGCCAATTGTAGTGATAAACGAAGCTTCTGATTTTCAAGCCAATCTTCCTTGCTGTCTTCTTGACGCTTCAATCGTTTAAGCAGTAAGCGATAACCATAAGTCATCAATCCGAACACAATAAATAACAAAATCCCATAACCGATTTCCCCCAAATCAGACGACCACAAAATCAAGCCTAATGCTAAGCTATAATATAGGATGTGAATAATGATCTTAGGAACATACATCTTCAAGTCGATGATTTGGCGTCGAACGAGTAAATAAGTTAATGTGCCAGAAATCGGAACTAGACCGATGAACGTGTATTTAATAGACACAATAAATCCGGTCCAAAGTAAGTCAGGAATAGCATGTAGTAACACATAGGGCAGTATGCTAATTAATACTCCGATAAACAAAATGAATAGTTGCCTCTTCTCGATTCTGTCTAGTCTTGTCCAGCACATTGCCGTAATTCCACCAATAATCATTAACGTTAAAATGAGAACGATGTTAAATACATCGGTCACCCATTGATAAGTCACTTGTTTATAGAAGAAGTAAGTTGTACATATGGAAAAACCTATCGCATATAAGCGATAAAATTGCAGTAATCGATGAAACTTGAAATGGATGGACCGAAATGCAAAAAGTAAATAAAAGGAGAGCAGAAGATAAGGAAGCCAAATGACACAGTACGGAAGAAAGTAGTAAGAAAGATGAATTTCTTCTGAAAACATCGCAACAATACAGAAAGCAATAACCATGTTGATCAAGAAAAACTTATGTATAAGGCGTGAATCTGGCATTTTCCTAAAAGCATACCAGCCAACACCGAGAAGAAATATTTCTATTAGAAACGAAAAGCCTATCTCAAACTTATCGCTCTGCGTCGGTTCAATAACAATTGTTCGCTGCAATCCCTGCTTATCCAGCAGCTTTATCTTTTTGACATCAGTTATCATCTTCTCATTATTTAATACAAAAAGCTTAGGGTTAGATGAATCATCGAAAGATAAAATACGATCACCAGCCTCGATGTTCATCCCTCTAGTAATAGGTCGATCCATAACAAATGAAACTATCCATTCCGCTGAGTTATTCCGTTCAACGAATATCCCGGTAGCCGGTGTCGTCAAAGAGCGAAACTGAATGTACGATGTTGCGCATATACATAGAATGAGAATGCCATAAATGAACAAGCGGTTCATACTTGTATTTAGGCGGAAGTTTACCATAGCTCACAATCCTTCGGACAAATTGAATATCATTTTATTTTATCACAAGTGAAATTTACTATTTACACCATTATCCAATTATTACTAAGATAATTACGATACCGTTTAGTCATTCCATTAATGGAGAGGATGAATGTTATGTTAATCAAGAAAATGCCATGGGCAGGCATTTATGTTCAAGGTGAAGATCAGAACATCGTAATTGATCCGCTATACCATTTCCCAACCGCATTCGGTACTTCGCACGAAGAGCTTGTTCCACTTGATGAATTCGGTCCAGTAGATGCTGTCTTTATAACACACCACCATGGAGATCATTTTGATCCAGAAGCAATCATACGTTTTTATGGTGACGATATCCCCGTTTATTTGCCTCAGGATTCACTTAAACTCGTCGAAGGCAGTCCTCTAAAGCAGTTAATTGGGGTATCGCTTGGTGATACCATTGCTATAGAAGGCTTCATAATAACGGCCGCTCAATCCGTTGATGGTCTTGGTGATCCACAAGTATCTTGGATAGTAGCAGAAGAAGGGAAAAAACTCATTCATTCCGGAGACACATTATGGCATGGTTATTGGTGGAAGATTCAAAAGGCATATGGTCCTTTTGATGCTGCATGTTTACCGGTTAACGGTGCTGTTCTTGAGCTCCCTCGGCTCCGTCCAAGCGGGCAACCAATTACGTTAACACCTGAACAAGCTGCTGCAGCTGCATTAGTGTTGGAAGCAAGCGTGCTCGTACCCATACATTACAAAGCGATTCATCACCCACCACTCTATGCCGAAACACCAAATGTACTAGATCGATTATTAGCTAGTGCAGAGGGAAAGATTGAACTTGCTATTCTAGAAACTAACGAATGTTTGCTATTGTAAGTTGATTTGCGCGCTTAATTAAAATATGGAGTAAAGAAGTGATTGTTACCATGACAATATCATATATGATGTTCGGTTTATTATTGTGGCTTGGACTATATATGTGTAACCGAGATAAACAAAATATGCGATTTATAGCGTTTGGAGTAAGCATTATTTTAATTGCCATCGGAATTGGAACGCAATTAGTATCATCTGCTGGTGAAACATTACTCTACTATGACTCCATTACTGCTTTGTGCTTGCATCTATCGTTTGTTATATGGGGGATAACGTTATTACAAACTTATTTCACTCAGAATGATTCCCATCAGAAAACTATAGTTATGTGGAATCGTTCAACGTCCATGAATCGAATCGTTGACTTACCTCTTTTACTCCTATATACGTTTATATTGCTTAATGATTGGGTTTCGTGGCTTCGCATCCCATTCGTGTGGGAGTTACATATATTCGGATTAACACTAAGTTTTTTCGCCATTTGGGAATTGATAAAAAAATTACAATCACACGGTGAAGCATGGCTTCCAGACCTTCTCCGGTCATTAGATTATTCCATACTATTTGCCCTCCTATTTTCTGGACAAGTGGCACTCGTCATCCATATTGGTGCTGAGTGGGATCGCAAAATGGTATTATTATTACTTATTAGCATCTGTGCATCGGTATCCTACCAAGTATTTGTATCTCAGATTCGTACTTTCTTGGATAAGTTCGTCTTTGCAACACTCCCAAAGCTACGTCAGAAACGTGCTCGTTTACGTATGGTAGAAGATGCTGAACTCCGAATTGATAATCAAGCGGAACCTGAAGAAATGGATGAAGAGGAGATTTATAGGCACACTCGGCGAGCATTAAGTCAATTTGGCGATTTGCAGCGGCTTGCAGCAAGTCCTCTAACTCAGTTGCGACTGATCGATCGCCGCCTCCGCGAACGTAATGCTGATGATGAATTGATCGAACGGGCGATTGAGCTGAAAACTATTCTTTTGGAAAGCATCGGAAATCTCAAACCACGACAAGAAGACACATTTGGTACAGCAGATGAGTGGCGTTTCTATAATGCACTTTATTTCCCTTATATCGTTGGAATCAAACCATATAGCTTGCGATATTCATCAAATAAATTAGATTCTGCCTCATTGGAAGCATATGAGTGGTTTCGAACGTATGTACCTGAACGTACCTATTATAATTGGCAAAATGCTGGCGCCAAGCTAGTTGCGCTGATGTTGAAAGAGAAAAACGTTAGTTAGCAAAAAATCGATTGACTGCTCATCCTAATGAGTAATCAATCGTTTTTTTTGCGAAATAGATGTATATTGGCAGTAAATAGCACTAAAATGTATGGTTATGGCACTCCTTATGGGGCTAGGATTTGAATTGTAGCAACTAACCTAAACCTTTGAGGAGGATTTACTTATGACACAAACAATGATTCAATCGGCAGTAACTGTTCGGCAATTGGTGATCGGTTCCATTCAAGCGATTCCAGACGACTGGTACGATGTTCAGCCTGAGGCGTTTAATCATACAATCAAATGGAATGTCGGTCACATCATAACGATGATGAATTGGTTTCTAAGAAATAGTGTGCCGATTGATTACAAAACACCCAATAACTATGAAGCATTGTTTGTAACCGGGACGAAACCGAGTGACTGGACTACTATTCCACCAACTAAGGATGAACTCATTCGTAATCTATCTGATCAATGTGAAGCATTAGCAAATGTAACTGTGGAATCTCTTGAAAAAACACTAGCCGTTCCATTTGAACTAGGCCCTTTTCGTTTCTATACTGCCGGTGAGTTATTTAACTTCGCAGTCGCCCATGAAGCCGTTCATCTTGGTATGATTTCTGGCATCAGTAAAGTTGTCGCAGCGAGCTTGTCAACGGCGAAGTAATTTGTACGTCTATATAAATAGAAATCAATGTTACGTGAAAAAAATGGAGCGGGGATACCGCTCCTTTTTCATTCTTTTGTAGCTTCTTGTAGCAAGCGGTACAACATGGCCGCTACTTCTTGATTTAGCATATTATCTTTCGCTCTATAGTCAATCGGACCAGTAGCTACTTTTACATCAGGTCCATGGAGTTGATTGCCTACAACATATTGAATACCTTCAGATGCCCATGATGAGAAAGGCCCTTTCAGTTCTACTTTCTCTGGCGTTGCGCCAACTAAAAGGATACGTACCAATCGCCATAAAATTGATGCGGCTTGTTCTCGTGACAAAGGCTTATCGGGACCAAACGTACTGCCAGAGTATCCTTGAATAATGCCTATTTCAAGCGCTGTCTGAATTTCTTGCTCAAATAGATGGCCTTTCGTGTCCACAAACGTAGACGGATGGGTCGTGATAGGATAAGTGGATAACGGAATAATTAGACCCATAAACTGACCTCTAGTCATTGCCTTCGCAGGCTCGAAGCTTCCCACCACCCCTTTGAGAACTCCTGCTTTAACTAAGCCATAAATGTACGTAGCATAAGGATGATCACTCGGAACGTCGTTAAATAAATGCATATCTGATTTGAGCATCTTTTTATACCAACTGCCTGTCTTATTGTTGCTGAAGTAACTAATATCACCATTCCCATCGACCTTAAATCCAACACCATTACCTTCCTCATCGTAAAACAACATATCACTAGCCTGTCGCAAAATATGTGTTCCCGACGAATCTTCCACGATTAATGATCCTTCGGTTGCCGTAATGCTAAAATTCCTCGCAGGATTACGTAGATGATTGTATTGTCCCTCGAATCTCAGTAATTGCCCTTTAGTCGGGGCTGGAGTTATAAAGGTAGGTTTATTACCGGTATCGGGAAAATAACGATTCATAAACTGCTCTATAAAAGGTATACGCAGATTACCTTTATCACTGTTAAAAGCGATAAACATCCCTGTATTTTGATCGGGTAGTAGCCATAGATTTGAATGGAAGCCGGGTAAATCTCCGAGTTTCTCAACGACTTTATGACCGTTATACGATTGTGAGTGGAGCGTTTCGAAGCCGTAACCTACACCTGGAAGTTCCGGATGGATTGTAACCTGTCTCTTTACCATTTCTTTCACCGACGTTTCAGTGAGGATTCGCTCACCGCCGAATTTACCACCATTCACCATTGCTAGAAGAAAGTTAGCCATATCAGTTCCAGTAGAAAACATACCTCCTTTAGGCATATTAATGGGTTCGTTAATCGTGTGCTCGGCTTGCTTAAGTTCACCATTATAAGGAGTAGCAATGACTTCTTTCACTTCTTCACTGAATATAAGACTACTATTAGCCATTCCTAACGGATCAAACAAATGTTTATTTAAGTAATCTTCATAGGAAAGTGCTGATACTTTCTCAATGACATATCCTTGTAGATCATACCCAAAGTTATTATAGTTGTACTCCTCACCAGGTTTTACTACTACTGTGGACATCGTATCTTTTACATATTGTTCAAGTGAATATTGTTTGTTTGGATCCGCTGCAGTACCATTGTCAAAGCCAGACGTATGAGTCAAAAGATGCTTTAAAGTGAGCGGAAAACCTGTTTTATTCGGGATTTGGGTATCTGGTAAATATGTTTGTACATCTTTGTTTAAATCGACTTTACCTGTTTCAGCTAGTTGCATAATACCTACAGCTGTTATTAACTTCGTTACCGACGCTATACGGAACACTGTTTTATGCGGATCAACTGGTTTTTTCGTAGCTATGTCAGCATAGCCATACCCTTCATTCAGAAGAACTTCCCCATCTTTGACAACAACGAGAACAGCACCTGCTAGTTGGTCAGCTATTTCCTTCTGTTCAAAAAATTGTTTAGCAAATGCCCTAACATCCCTCTTATCTAGCTTAACAGCATCATCATTTGCTTTCGGATCGGCTGAGATAAATGCTGTTTGGAGCAATAGTGTGACCGCGAGCAGTAACATCATGATTTTTTTCATAAGAAGTCTCCTTTGGTTTAGTAGTGTACCCCTTCATGCTAACATTGAGGGCACACTATGAAATCCGTAAGAGATGACGAATATCGTGGAGACTTCGTATTTCTTTTGCGTGATCACGCAATGTGTAGAACGCAAAAAAGGGCAGCCTCTTAATCAAGGCAGCCCTCTGTAATATCTTCCGATCTATTATGATATTAACCGCCTAAAGCATCCTTCAGCTCAGCAGGCGAACGGTCCCACCATTCGGCATTATGTTCAATAAGGAGCTTGCGCAGAGCTGCTTGCTCGACCTCACCCAAATTGTCTAGCATGTAACGGCGTTTAATCGCATAATCCAATCGGTTAACGTGATCAGCTAATATCTTCCATCCACGCTTCGCTTCAGAATCAACCAACATCTCGCATGACGTAACTCCTGCATAGTAAGACCCTTCCTCATTACGGTCAACAGCTACCCATACGATCCAGCATTCGCGACCATTTGGCGTATCTTCTTTATTAGGAGTAAATTTGATGCCGCGCTCCACCTTACTCTTCGCATGCATAATCCCTACATCAAGATAAGCAGTACCTCCATCAATCATAACGCAAGCTACATCACTTAAATCGATTGATCCTGCACCAAAACCTTTATGTTTCTTGCTGCTCACTACGTTGAGCGACAATGATTTTTTCTCTTTTACTTCCGGTTGTACCGGTACGCTTTGCTCTTCTGTCATCGTTATACCACCTTCCCCATACAATAATTCCATTTTAGCTAATAATCTTGGAATTGCAAACATATACATGCTTTAGATGCTTGTCAACGGGAGGGAAACGTTCAATGACCCCACGCAATATCAAACGGCTTATATTCAGTTTGCTCGGTGCCGTATTGCTAATTGTCTCAGTGAAATATGGCTTCGGGAACGCTTGGCAATCCCAATATACCTATGCTTTCGCCCCTGCCGCCAAAGCTATGCAGCCTGTTTCGCCTGCACCAATTTCGGCCAAGCCACCAGTTGTCCAGCAGCCGGACGCAACAGTTTCGGCTAAAAACAAACCAATGAGCAAATGGGTTGTCGATTATCACATCAACGTCGCACTTAGGGACGACGGCCAACATCTAGACGGCACACAAGATGTAACTTGGACGAATCCAGGGGAAAAACCAGTGTCCGAGCTCTACTTCCACTTGTATCCTAACGCCTTTTTATCCCCTAAGACGACCTTCATGACAGAATCAGGTGGAAAGCTAAGGCAAGACAAAGCTACTGCGAACAGCAGGAGCCATCTGAAACTCCTTACTTTACAAACACTAGAAGGGGAAAGCTTGCTGCCTCGCTTACAGTATACGCAGCCGGACGACGGGAACAAAAGTGATTTTACACTCGCTAGACTTCGTCTTCTCGAGCCGGTCGCACCGGGTAAATCCGTTACACTTCGAATGAGCTTTGAAGTGAAACTTCCTGAAGTGTTCGCTCGAATGGGTTACTCCGGAAACTTCATCATGGCTGGACAATGGTTCCCAAAACTTGCAGTTTACGAAACCGTTGGCATGAGAGGACGCGCTTCGGAAGGTTGGAACGTCCATCAATACCACGGTAATTCAGAGTTTTACAGCGATTTTGGCATTTATAGTGTCGCTATAACTGTACCGGAATCTTATACTGTCGCTGCTACAGGTTTTCAAACTAAGCCTACCGTGATTAGTGATGGAACAAAGCTGTTTCAGTTCTATGCTGAAGACGTTCATGATTTTGCATGGTCGGCATCTCCCGATTTTGTCTATGAAGAAACTGCATTTTCAGATGATGGTATTCCGGGTGTACGCATCAAACTTTATCTCGATCCCACTCATGCAGGGCTGAAGGATCGTTATATGCATGCCGCTAAGTCAGCTTTATCTAACTATGCCAAATGGTATGGTCCTTACCCTTACAATACGTTATCCATCGTCGTCCCTCCAAAAGGTGCTAATGGTGCTGGAGGAATGGAATATCCAACTCTCGTTACATCATTTGCTGCGGAGAGTGAAAGTCCCGGGTATGATTTAGAACGAACCGTCGTACATGAAATTGGTCATCAGTTCTTTTATGGAATGGTTGCTTCCAATGAATTCGAAGAAGCTTGGCTCGACGAAGGCTTCACATCGTTTGCTGAAGACAAAGTGATGGCTGCGGCCTATGGCATTAACTCAAATTTGCGAATGGAAGCGAGCTATATGACCCATCCTGCTCCGCTTAAGCAACCTTCTTGGGTATATGCGAATCATCGGCAATATGCAGAAAATGTTTATATGCGCGCTAAGTTAGTACTCGTCGACATCGAAAATAAAGTCGGCGAGCATATGATGAGCAGAATTATGCGAACTTATTTCCAGAAATATAAATTCAAGCATCCAACTACAGCTGATTTCCAACGTGTTGTAGAACATGTGACAAAAGCAAAGTGGACAGAGTATTTTAATCAATTTGTTTATAGTAACGAAATGGCGGACTTCTCTGTTGAAGCCATTCAAGTAAAAGCAATAAACAGAGATGATGGCAACAACTATGAATCCAACATTTTAATTAAGAAAAATGGCGGTACTAATGGTCCTATCCCTATTTTATTTACGTTTGCAGATGGTACTTCGATTAGTAAAGTGTGGCTCGGCGATGAAGCTCATATTCAATATACAGAGCTCTCAGATTCTCCTCTTAAATGGGTTAGCGTTGACCCTGAACATACGAATGTACTAGATAACAAGCTAATTAACAACTATATGCTGGCTGAGTTGCCGAATGAATCACGCACCCGCTGGAGCCTCGCCGTAACGAAGCTAATCGAAGGTTTACTTAGTTCATTAAGCTGGTAAAGCCTCACTATTCCGCTTGCAAGGGGTGATAACGATGAAAGCTCATATGAGGCAAGGATGGCGCATGACGTTTAAACATTTTCACTTCGTGCTTCTCTTGTTCGTGTATCAACTGATTTGGGGATTTTTCTTATATCGCATAATAGATAACACAGTAGCACCGCTACTAAGAAGGTTCCCGTCGGCTTCAACGACCGATCGTGCAGTACAGACGTATATGACAGAAGCTCAGTTTCAATTGTTCAAAACAGACCTTATCGATCCTTATCTCTGGTTAATCGGTGGATTATTCCTTGCAAGAATGTTGCTTACCCCACTCTTTAATGCAGGCTTCTTCTACTCGCTTCATCAACAGTCTAAGGATGGCGGAAACACACGTTTCCTAGAGGGTGTTCGCAAAACATGGAAACCCATTACACTACTTTATTGGATTCAAGCTGTTCTCTTACTTGCTCCAGCGTGGTGGATTTTCCCTAAGGTGCTACATATCCTTCTTAAGAGTGACACTGCTTCAGAGGTGCTCACTGCTATTGTGCCAGGTGCTCTCATTTGGATGTTATGGGGAGGATTACTCCATCTTCTCTTCCTAGCTATGCAATTCGGAGCTGTCTCTGGTGACGGCATCATCCACACTTTGTGGCTTTCTATCAAAAGGTTTGCTTCATACGTTGCCATTTCTTTTCTTATGTGGGGGATTGCCGTACTCCTTGGCCTTGCAGTTACTAGCATCTCGATGTTATGGGCTGGCTTATTCGCACTTATCTTGCACCAAAGCTACCCGCTTATTCAAACGTTACTTAAAGTTTGGACCATTGCAACGCAATACCATTACTTGAAATCAGAGCGCTGAGTTATACGGTTCAACTAGCGGTGCAGGGAGCAATCCCTGCACCGCCTTTTTATGTGGCTTATCCTTTGAATGAATCTCTTCAATTAAATTTGATCAAGACGGACATGAGTGCCATAATGACATGGTTACTGTTAATCAATAATTCAAACCTACATAGTGGACATCATTGTTCGTACATATAAGAAAGAAGGTAATCGGCAATATGAAAACGGAACAGATTGAACTTGTAATCAAGCTATTCCCTAGTCTTTCTGATATTTCGATAGAAGATTGGAACGAAGATGGAATATCTATCGCCTCACTCCCTGTTGACCATGTCATTTATGAAGGTGAGTTTCTGGAACACGCGGCACTCATCTTGGATGGGACAGTCCGTATGTACAAGCTTAGTGACAGCGGAAGAGAAGTAACCTTGTATCGTATCAGTAGTGGTGAGTGCTGCCCGATGATGGCATCAAGTATTTTGGGGGAATCGGTGTATGAAGCTTCTGCTTGCATTGAGAAGCCGACAACCGTATTATTCATCCCCGTTCGTATTTTTCAAAAGTGGATGAATAACTATTTGGGCTTTCGCCAATATATTTTCAAAACATTTGCACGTCGTCTAATTGTTATGTCCAATTTAATCGACAGCGTCGTTTTCAAAACAATTCGCAGTCGAATTTCCGAGTATCTGCTACTGATGACGAGTAGTGACAACAATTCACTTTCTATTACACACGATGTATTGTCTATCGAATTAGGTACTGCACGCGAAGTCATCAGTCGCACACTCAAATCTATGGAGAACGATGGATTACTACGCGCATCGCGTGGGCAAATTACACATATTCAACGTGAGCGGCTCCAAGAACTTATCGATTAAGATTACGGTTTCCCTGCGTATATACGACTTATGGTTGGAGAAACTAACCTACAGCAATCGTTCTGTAAAAAAGTTTGTTCTTCGGTGATAAAGTTACGGAGAAGCAAGTACCCACTTTGATAATATGAATCTCAGAACATTACTACTCATCAAAATGGAGGTTTTACTATGAACAGCAAAACCGTTAACGAAGCAACTCATTTAAATAACTTAGCTCAAGAACAACTAAACTTCGTACTCATTCACGGGGCTTGGGCAGACGTCAGCTTCTGGGATGAAACAGCTGCCTCTCTCCGCCAGGCAGGACATACTGTCCACGTTCCTGAATACGCAGGACATGGACCTAAAATTGACCCCGAAGTAACGCATGATGACATTATTCAATCCGTTGTAAACTACTTTACAGAGCAGAACTTGCAACATATTGTTCTCGTAGGCCACAGCTTCGGTGGAACGATCATTGCTAAAGTAGCTGAATTTGTTCATGATCGTATTAGCCGCCTTGTCTTCTTTGATGCTTTCGTCCCGAAAGACGGAGAAAGCTTGGTTGACCAAATGCCAGAACCCGTTCAGCAAATTTTCCATGGTTTAAGTACAGCATCCGGCAACAATACAATTACACTGCCGTTTCCGCTCTTCCGTGAAACCTTTGCAAATAGAGCAACTGCACAGCAGGCACGAGCAATTTACGACGTTTCACCAACTGAACCAGCAGGACCATTGTTCCAAAAGCTCGACTTGAAGAAATTTTATAGCTTGGAAATTCCGAAAAGCTATCTGTTCCTGACTGAGGATATCGCATTCCCTCCGGCACCGTTCGCTTGGCATCCAGCACAATCCAGTAATCTGGGTATGTACAGACTTATTGTGTCCGATGGAGACCATGTGAGCACTGTGCATACACACCCGGATATAATTGCTGAGAAGCTAGTTGAGGCTGGAAGAGACTAACTAAGAGAAGGAATAGGGCTGTTCCAAAATAGAAAAATAGCGGTACAGGGATAATCCCCTGTACCGCTATTTGTGTTCAAAGTGGGCCCTCTGTCCAGCGTACTTACCACTTTTGAGACAGCCGTCATTTACATCTTGCGCAGCACAATTACAACTTGATAATACCTGTAGAATAGAGTAGTACCAACAATACGAGGATAGGCGCTACAAAACGAAGCATAAACAACCAAATACGGAACCACATCGAAGTAAGTCCCGACTCTTCTGCTGCACCTTTCCATACGAATCCAACAAAAATCGTTAAGATTAAGCCGTTCAAAGGCAAGAGAATGTTTGTACCTAAAAAGTCCATCCAATCAAATAGTGGCTTCCCTCCGAATACAAGCCAATCTAATTGACCTCCTAAGGATAGAGCAGCTGGTACTCCAGCCAAGAAACATAACGAAGCAACGATTATAACAGCCATCGGCCTTTTCCATCCGAAATAATCCATTGCGAAGGCAACCGAAACTTCAAGAACGGAAATGGCTGAAGTAATTGCTGCAAATGCAAGTAATACAAAGAACAAACCACCAAAGATTGCTCCTAGCGGCATAGCCGAAAATGCTGCTGGCAAAGCAATAAATACAAGTCCTGGCCCTTCACTTGGCTCAATTCCGTAAACGAAAATTGTAGGGAATATAATCAGACCTGCGAGCAATGCATAAAGAACGTTACCAAGTCCAACCGCAACGGTTGCTCCGCCTAATGATTGACTCTTTTGAACGTATGCTCCGTAAGTGATCATCGTTCCCATACCAAGCGACATAGAGAAGAAGGCTTGTCCAAGAGCAACGAGCGCAGATTCTGCTGTCAGCTTACTAAAGTCCGGTTTTAGGAAAAACGAAACTCCTTGCCCTGCACCCGGAAGCGATAACGCTTGAATAGCAAGCAATACGAGCAGGATAACAAGTCCCGGAATAAGTATTTTATTGAATCGTTCAATACCAGAGGATACCCCTTTAATGAGCACATACGCTGTAATTAGCATGACAATGAACTGCCAACCGATTGGCATCCATCCTCCTATAAAGTCCTTGTACAACCCTGAGAAATCATTAGTTGAAAACAGATCACCTGTAAAAGATAGCAATGCGTAATGAAGCGTCCAGCCTGCGACTACCCCATAAAAAGACATAATAAGAAATGATCCCGCTACAGACAGGAATCCGAGCGCTCCCCACTTCTTACCACCTAATTTCATCATTGAAGCTACTGGATTACCACGTCCCGCTCGTCCGACGGACATTTCTGCAAGCAAAATCGGTAATCCCACGAGCAACAGACAAAATAGAAATAAAATAAAAAATGCTGCGCCTCCGTAAATACCTGTAATGTACGGAAACTTCCACATGTTCCCGAGACCTACTGCACTTCCGATTGCAGCCATAATAAATCCTACGGAAGTGAATTGTTCTTTCTTTTTGTTTTTTCCCATAAAAAAACCACCTATCAATGAAATCATCACTAATGGGTAGTATGACCATTTCTATAAAATAATCGCTATGAAGTCTACCCATGTTGTCATGCAGCCATCTTCTTCAGCCGCAAATAATCACTTACCATGGCCATCCTCCATGGAATTATCATTCCTAGTGCAAGCAAATAAAAAATAGCCCCTGTCTGCGGAATAGTCATATGCTGCTCTACGACACCATGCAGCATCCACCTTAGCAGGAACATAATAATGATTATTGCGATAAAAGCTTTTGACCGTCGTACAAATATAACAGCTTCCACCTTCTCAAGTCTAGTAGTTACAATAAGTGGAAATGCGAACAGAAGAAGACCTGTCCCAAACGCGGATACACCCCACAGCCACGGAATATGAGTCATCGGAAGTGCAAACATAATAAAACCAGTAGACATACCAAGTGGCGGTATAACAATTTTTTTCAATGTCGTTGGCCGATTGCCAGCACGTATACGAATAATGATGAGACATATTCCCATCAAAACGGAAATTGAAATTGCCCCTAATTGTAACATGGGATTGGTCCACTGCATCGGAAAGAACCTCCGTAAACATAGTTTAGAAACATTCCTTAATGACTTCTTCGAAAAATTGACGAAAGCATGTCCATTTTACGACAAATCAAGGAATTTTGCATGTACCTTAGTTTACAATTAGGCTGGGACTAATATCAAGCAAATACAAAAGAGTCCCTCTTTGTGACGAATCACAAAAAGAGAACTCTCCTCGTTAAATTAGTTTATTAAGAAATAATAGCATGTGCGTCCCTTATCCTTTGGGGATAAACTCGCGAATATCGACACCAAGTTCCTCTGAAAGTTTCATCCCTAGCTTGCGATCAGCACGGAAGAAGTTGCAGATGGCGCGTAATCGTATATCATCATTCGTCGCCTTCAGTTCATTAACTAAATTCGTAACGAGATTTCCTTGCTGCTCCTCCGGCAAAGAACGGTAACGCTCCCCCGCTTGTGTAAAATCATCCGTCCTGTCGATCTTCTGACGACCTGCTCCCCCATATTGCGGTGAATAGGAGTCATTGTACTCCACTGCTTCCTTCGGAGTGTCGGATGCACTATTCGGTTCGAAGTTAATAGAAGATGGATTCGCACTCATCGTCATGGCTCCGTCACGTTGGTTGTTGCGAACAGGGGCGTACGGGCAGTTGATCGGTATATTCAAGTAGTTAGCGCCAAGACGGTAGCGCTGCGTGTCTGGATAGGAGAATAAGCGACCTTGCAAGAGCTTATCTTCCGACGGTTCAATGCCTGGTACGACAACACTAGGTGAAAAGGCCGATTGCTCTACCTCTGCGAAATAGTTCTCTGGATTACGATCCAGT
This sequence comes from Paenibacillus sp. GSMTC-2017, assembly GCF_016019935.1. GTDB lineage: Bacteria > Bacillota > Bacilli > Paenibacillales > Paenibacillaceae > Pristimantibacillus. Next base: position 578,598 of record NZ_JAECMT010000004.1, on the reverse strand, counting down.
GTCATTGTCCCAACCTTGTGTAATGGGTACATATCTTCCGGCCATACTTTCGTTGGATCTAGCGGATCGAATGCATAACGGTCCATATGTTCCGGCGGCATTAATTGAACATGCAGTTCCCATTGCGGGAAGTTGCCAAGCTCAATTGCCTCATACAAATCGCGAGTAGCATGATTAAAGTCTTTCGCTTGCATCTCTGAAGCTTCTTGTGCTGTAAAGTTGCGTACGCCCTGAAGCGACTTCCAAGTATATTTAACATAAGTCTGCTTACCTGCATCGTTAATCCACTTGAATGCATGAACGCCAAACCCATCCATCTCGCGATAAGTCGCAGGCGTTCCATCATCGGAAAAGAGCCATGTAAGCATATGTGTTGATTCAGGTGTAAGCGTCATAAAGTCCCAATAACGAGCCGGAGTTTGAAGGTTCGTATGTGGCGCAGGTTTAAGTGAATGTACCATGTCAGGGAACTTCATCGCATCACGAATGAAAAATACAGGCAAATGATTACCGACTAGATCATAGTTACCTTCCTGCGTATAGAACTTCACCGCAAAACCACGTGGATCACGCGCCGTCTCAGGTGATCCTGTACCATGAATAACAGTAGAGAACCTTACAAACACTGGCGTCTCCGTACCTGGATCTTGTAAAAACAGAGCCTTCGTATGCTCTGACATATTATGTTCAGTACGGAAAACACCGTGCGCTCCCGCTCCTCTAGCATGAACAACACGCTCAGGAATACGCTCACGGTCAAAGTGGGCGATCTTCTCAAGTAAATGATAATCTTCCAATAACGTCGGTCCACGTTGTCCTGCCGTACGTGAGCTTTGATTGTTGCCTACCGGAGCACCTTGATTTGTCGTCAAACGATTGTCCATTATTAGCACCTCATTAGTTATATATTTAGACTTGATCTAAATCTTTATACTAATTGTATCTTCATACTGTCCATTAGTCATGAACACATGATGAAAGGTAGATGAACATTAGATGAACGTGAGAGACGCATGCGTGCTAAATTAATGAATAGGTTCATCCGCAAGCCGATAACCTGCTCCTCGGACGGTAACAATATATTTGGGTGAAACTGCGCTATCCCTCAGCTTTTTACGAAGACTCTTAATATGAACATCAACAACGTTGCTGCTACCGTAGAATTGGAGTCCCCACACTGCATCCAGCAATGTTTCCCGTGATAGAACAGAACCATCAGAGTTCATAAAGTGCATAAGCAGATCGTATTCCGTCTTCGTCAAATCTATACGTGTTGCACCTTGCATCACTTTCATCTTACGCAGGTCGATCGTTATGTCTTTAAAAGTAAGCTCATCCTCGGCACCAATTGATCCAGGTAGAGCCGTACTATTGGCAAGCATCGCATTAATGCGCTCTAACGCTTCCTCCGGCTTAGCTGGCCATACGAGTAGCTCCGCTCCTGATACATCAGCATCCCCACGTTCGTCATACGTTTGCTTATCCATTAGTACAAGTACTGGAACTTGGTGTTCTGCTGCAGCTCGAAGCAGTTCAGTACCACCTCTTAATGTATGACCGCCAGTTGGTTGCGCAATAGGAAGAGCATCGTATACAAGTAGTTCTGGCTGTAAAGCAGGCAACATACTTTTGTTGAAATCATGTAGGGAAAACACATCAAAACATTCAGCCGATAACATGACGAGCAAGCTGCGAACACGATCTGGCAAAGGGCTAATGATCATGACCCGCTTCGTTAAGGAGCAAATAACCCCTTCGCTTATGATTGGGTCTTGTTCGTACAAGTCTCACACACCCCTTCCAGTACAACTTGTGCATGTTCAATTCGGTAGTTCGTTTCCTTCGCTACGGCAGCAATCCAATCCGTTGGCACCTCGATTAGCACCTCATCTACCCTACCGCACACTGTGCAGACGATATGCTGATGTTCATCTGTTCTAGCATCGTAGCGACTAATCGCCTCCCCTAGCTTCAGCTCACGAATCAACCCTGCATCTCTTAAATAACGAAGTGAATTATATACGGTGCCATATGCGAAGTTAAAGCCCCGTCCCCGAAGTCTATCGATGACATCGGCTGCTGTTGGATGATCATAGGCTTCCTTTACAACTTCGAAGATCGCTTTTCTCTGTATAGTTAAGTTTATTTTACTCATGACTTCTTCATGCCGCCTTATGTTGTGATTTTAGACTAAGTATAAATATAAATAAAGAAAGCGTCAACGACTCTCATTTGTCACATTCTGCACTACCCCGACACTTCTTAATAAACTCCTTGCGTCGATGACAATTGCAGTGTCTTTTGTAATTATCTGAATATTTACAATATTAAAATAATAATGTATACTGGGATTACCTTAACAGAGAGGGGATAGACCATTGCAGTAGTAAACGCGAAGCATGTCCCATTACTTTAGGAAGGAGTACCTTACAAGTTAGGGCATGTGGGAATTAGTAGAATATACTTAAATGCAAGGACTATAATTGGAAAGGATTTCAACCGAAAGGATAACATGATTATAAGTAAGCACTGTAAACTGTGGAATGGAGAGTTTGAATAAATTGAATAGTTGTCCATCAGAAACATAAAGGGATTCCGGTTATCTTAGATAAGCGGGATCCCTTTTAACGTTGTCATCATAGAATTGGACTTAACAATCTAGAAATCGACTCTTTGAATCGATTGAACATCGGACGATTTTCGTAATCCTCCATCGAAAGCTGACGGGAATGAGTAACATCATGCTCAAAAATAGTCATTAGCCGCGTAGCAGTCTCCGTATCATAAATAAAAGCATTCATCTCAAAATTAAGCTTAAAACTTCTAATGTCTATATTTGTCGTACCTACTGTAGCAATCTTGCTGTCGACTACTAATGTCTTAGCATGAAGAAACCCTCGTTCATATAGGAATATCTGAACCCCGCTAGTCAGCATCTCGCCCAAATAAGAATGTGTCGCCCAATAGACGAAGAAGTGATCCGGCTTGCTCGGCAGCATAATACGTACATTTACTCCCGATAATGCAGCTATCCGAAGGGCGGTCATTAAACTTTCGTCAGGAACGAAGTATGGTGTTTGCAAACAAATCGTTTCTTTTGCCGAATAGATCATTTTGATATAAGCGTTTTTGATTTCTTGATATTCCGTATCAGGCCCACTTGCAACTAACTGCATACCGATGTTCCCCTCATCTACAACCATCTCTGGGAAATAGGTTGAATTGAGGTCTAATCTGCCACTCGATGCTAAGTTCCAATCCATCAGAAACTGTGCTTGCATCTGCAAAACTGCGCTTCCCTTTACTTTGAGATGCGTATCACGCCATTCCCCAAAGTTTTTGTCCAAGCCCAAGTATTCATCACCGATATTAAAGCCGCCAATATAGCCAACATTACCGTCAATGATAACGAGTTTACGATGATTTCGATAATTGATCTTCAAATTAACATACGGAATTCGTGAAGGGAAAAAGGCCGCCTCCATCCCTCCAGCCTCACGAAGTTCACGGAAATAACGACTTGGCAGTTTGGAACTCCCGATATGGTCATATAAGAAACGCACTTCTACACCTTCAGCTGCCTTAGCGGCTAGCGCTTTAACTAATCTACGACCGAGAACATCATCACGCACAATATAATAGACCAAATGGACATGATGTTTTGCAGCCTCGATGTCTCTTATTAATGTATCGAACTTTTGATGCCCATCTGTGTATATATCAACCGTATTATTGTTTGTATACAGTGCGTATCCAGTAGTCAGGTTCATATAGATCATGTCCTGATAATGAGCCTGCTCACTATTAGGGGGCAAAAGCTTCTTTTCGATCACCTGTTGCTTCTGCTTGTCTAGTGTTTCTTCAATAATACGCTGATTATCTCCGAGCAACTTATTCAGTTGTCTTCTTCTAACTTTCTGTCCCAATATAAGATACAAAATAAATCCAACGACAGGAATAAAGAAAAGGATCATGAGCCATGCCCATGTTGAGCTTGCATTACGTCGTTCTAAAAAAATAACAGTTATAGCAAGAAAAATATTTAACAGCATTATGACCAAAGATATATTTTGCAGCATAGACATCTAGCTCTCTGCACCTCCGCGACAGGAAACAATCGTTACTAAAGTTCGAGTATAAAAGTGCCTCTCGATTGTCCATCCTATGTGTAAGGAGGTGATCAAGAATGGCAAAGGACGTACTATGTGAAGTCAGTTCATGCAAGTTTTGGGCTACAGGCAATCATTGCGGCGCTTCCTCAATTTATGTCGTGAGCAATCGCGGCAAACAAGCAAGTCAGTCCGAGGAAACAGATTGCAAAACGTTTGAATCAAAGATATAAAGGCAACACCTTATGCTAAGCATGTGGCGCTTATGCGAACTACTGACTATCGTCAAACGATCACGATCGAAAGCTTCGTCAAGCGCCACTGCTATAGTTTAACTATTTTGCTACTATTACAGTCATCCCATACTACGTATTGCTATTCCATACTAAAGTTAGCAAGCAACATTATTTGTTTACTGGAACGGCATCATAATATTCTTCCAATGTTTCTCCACTAGCAGCAAGTTCTGCAGCTATATCTGTACCGACATATCTTAAATGCCATGGCTCGTATTGATATCCTGTAATTTTATCTTTACCTTCTGGATAACGGATAATGAAACCATAGTTAGCAGCATTTTTCTTAAGCCAGTCTGATTCCTTCGTATCACCAAAACAATCTGCTGCCGCACACTTGCCGTCACTGCTTGTAACATCAACAGCTAGTCCCGTTTCATGCTCACTCGTTCCTGGCAGCGCACTGTACGTTCTAGCCTTCTCATAACCATCTCGCTTCACATATCGATCAAATAGCTTTACCTGCGTTGCATGAGAACGATACGCCGATACTCCAGCCAAATAGATGCCATCTTCTTCTGAGCCGCTAAAGAGCTTCTCAAGCGCTTCTGCAGCCTCCTTGCGCATCATCCGCTTCTCTATTTTCTCAGAGAAAATAAAACGAACGTCCGGATACACAAGATCAGCAGGTGTATAGTCATCTGGCAACTTATTGAATGGATTCACAAGTGCCGTAACATTTTCCGGCTCAGCTACGACGCCCACTACACCATCTTCCCCTTTTGATATGCCTGCTGAATCGCCACTATTTGATGAACCCTTATCACTGGGCTTGTCCGGCTTTGACGTTTCTTTACCTTCATTCTTTTCTGTTTGATCGCCGCCTGTTGTTGTTTCGTTTCCTTTGTTGGTCTCAGTTTCGCCAGACTTATCTGGAACTTCGCCCTCTACTTTCCCTTCTTGCTGATTAGCTCCATTGTTCACACCTTCTGTGACCTTAGGTGGTTCCGCAAGTTTAGGAGATTGTGTAAACCAGCCATCCTCTTGAAAAGCTTGATATCCAATTACGGTTGTTAAGCCTACAGCCACTGCAAACATCATTAAATTTCGTTTTCTCAAATCAGTTCCCCCTATCGAATGCACTACATAATATATAACGTTAGTGAAGTCCATTTCTACGCACCCTTCAACAGGTGGAAATTGACAAATTTGTTAAGGACCTAATTGCCTTTTGACAATTGACTGTAAAAAGGAGCATAATAATAAAGCAATTACAGTAAATATTTATACTATTAGAAAGCAACTGGCTTGCTCTAAGAGAAGGCCTGTTTTTGCTGTGAAAGGTAGGGTCATTGTGTCATTCCTAAAATCTAAATTGCTAGTGAGCACTCGTCCCATCTTACTTTTTTCCTTCATCATGTTGATCAAAAGTTACTTGGCATGGACAGTTATTTTCGAAGGTGGTCCCTCATGGACTACTATGCTGAAGGAAATTCCATTCGTCCTTATTGTCTATTGCTTGATCGAATGGTTCGCAAGTAAGAGAAAACTTCTTTATTATTTAATAGCAAACCTAACGCTAACCTCTATTCTATTTGCAGTCATAATGTATTACAAGTATTACGGAGTAATCGTCACCTATTTCGCGCTAGCGCAAGTCAATCAGGTTACTGCCGTAAAAAATAGTGTATTTTCGCTCATGGACCCGTATTTCCTATTCATTTATATTGATGTTGTCATTCTAGCAATCTTGTTGTTCCGTCGCAAGAAATCACAGGAATGGAAGCAGAAGTTCAATCGCAAAGAAAATAGACGGGTTGTTCTCGCTCTCCTTACTTGCTCACTCGCAATCTGCCTTTTTAATATAATGCCGAATCGCGCGAGTATGAATGAAATCGTAAAAGCAGAGCAAATGGGCATATTAAATTATGAGGCGTATACGATCTTTTCCAATAAAGATGTCGAATATATTGATTCTAACGAGATTACACAAGAGAAGATTGAAACCGTTAAGGGTGTCAAAACTATTCATAAGCCCCTTCTAAATGGAACGGCTAAGGGTAAAAATCTTATTATCATTCAAATGGAGTCCATGCAAAACTTCCTAGTAAACTTGCAAGTCGAGGGAACAGAAATTACACCTGTCTTCAACAAACTAGTGAAAGAAAACAGCTACTTTAATCATTTCTATCAGCAAGTAGGTCAAGGCAACACATCTGACGCCGAATTCGTCGTCAATACGTCACTATATATCCCACCTCGGGGTGCAGCTACACAGATGTATGCTGGCAAGGAATTGCCGAGCTTGCCGAAACTTTTGAAGCAAGAAGGCTATGACTCAGCTACGTTTCATACCAATGTGGTAGAGTTTTGGAATCGCGGCGAGCTTTACAAAGCTATAGGCTTTGATCGTTTCTATGATGCAAAGTTTTTCGGTGAAGAGGATACTGTATTTTTCGGAGCCTCTGATACGATGTTATACAAAAAAACAGCGGCTGAGTTAGGCACTATGGCAGAGAAGGATAATCCATTCTATGCCCATGTCATCGCAATGACTGCTCATCATCCTTATACGCTTCCTGCAGAAAAGCAACTTATTAACATTCCTGAGCGCTTTGAAAATACGCTCGTAGGCGACTATCTTGTCGCACAAAACTACGCAGACCATGCTCTAGGTGAATTTATAGAAGACTTGAAACAGCGTGGTATTTGGGAAAACAGCTTAGTTGTTTTGTACGGTGACCATCTTGGACTGCCAATCTATTCACTAGACGGCAACGAAAAAGATTTGATGGCGGAAATATACGGCAGAGAATATAAATACACGGATATGATTAACATTCCACTTGTTGTCATAAATCCGGGTAGTGATTCTGAACCAGCTGTATATGAGCAACTTGGAGGTCAAGTAGACTTACTGCCTACGATTTCGAATTTGCTTGGTGTATCTATCGATAAGCAACTGCATTTTGGCCAAGACCTTTACAATCAGAACACTTATAATATATTGCCTCAACGTTATTATTTACCTAGCGGATCATTTTTAAGCAGTCAGGAACTATTTCTTTCTGGAAGTGGCTTCGAAGATGGCAAACACTTCTCCCTTTCAGGTGACGGAAATACGAAGCAAGAAACGACTGAAGATGAATTTGAACGTGCACTCGAACTACTAAAGCTCTCTGATAGCTACGTTAATTCATTACCGAACTGGAAAACGGAATAATAATCTAAATTAAAAAAGGGTCTTCATTCCGATAGCTTCCGCATATTGCGAGCTATTGGAGCGAAGACCCTTATATTTTAACTAACCCGTCATTAACGACGATATTAACTTTTTACTGCTGCAAGCACTTCATCTACATGACCTTCGACACTTACACTGCGCCATTCACGGACAAGTACTCCCTCTTCATCAATAAGAAAAGTTGAACGTTCTACGCCAAGGAATGTTTTCCCACCCCAACTAAGTTCCTTCCATACGCCGAACTGCTCGGATACTGTATGTTCCGTGTCTGACAGTAAGAGAAACGGCAAGTTGTATTCCGAAATAAATTGTCCATGGGAAGCAAGATCATCTGGGCTGATACCAACTACCTCTGTACCATTCTCCGCAAATTGTCCATTAAAGTCGCGGAAATCACATGACTCCGCTGTACATCCTGGTGTCATATCTCTTGGGTAGAAATAAATAACCAGCTTTTTACCCTTGTAATCCTCAAAATTAACTTCCTCTCCACTTGAAGCAAGAAGCTTAAAATTAGCTACCTTTTCTCCTACTTGAACATGACTCATCTTATTTCCTCCTTTTATCGTAGCAAAGCTATTTTTTAATTCATTATTACTGTTCTTTAATCATGATTGCAATTCAACCTTTTCGAAATAAATAGATTCATTTCGTACAAAGGTATCCGCTTGCCCTCCATCTGCATAGAGACCATACGCAATCATCAGCTTAGTCAAGGCTGCTTCAATCGACATATTTTCAATGAACCTAGCTCCTGCCTCAATTAATCGGTGCGAAGATTCATATAGCGCATCTGATGCATCTTTGATCGGACATAAGTATACATCTATCCCATTCTCCTTACATCTTTCGATGAACGATAGGAGTGAATATTTTCCTGACGCAAGTGCACATGCTGTACCTGAGTGATGAAGATCATGTAGTACTGCTCTAGGTTTCTTGCCTCCGAATTCATATAACGAATAGTTGAGTCCTGGATATGGTTTTATGTATAGAACTGAATCTTCAAGCCCCAAGGCTGCTGGCTCCCAATTCAGCGTACTTACTCTAGTCCCCATTGATTCTGGCGTGGGATTTCTGCGATCCGCCTGCCAGTGGAACGATCTTTCGCTTGTCATCGTACCGTAAGTCAATTCGTAAGGGCTTCTGAATTGATCGGTGAATGACTCATTTTGCATAATTCGTGTGCCCAAGTAAACAAGTGATTGTCCCTTGTCATTCTCATATACAACAAATACACCGGACGGGCCTCCGTCCATTACAAAGTCAATAGAGCTGGACAAATTGCGTATCCCGTTGCTACGCTCGTCTGCTATCGGATAATTACTTGCTGTAAGTACCATTGGAAGTGGTATGTCATTGAACAAATATCCCATCATTGCAGCAGTATAAGCAAGCGTATCAGAGCCATGTGTGACGATAATACCGTCATAAGCAGCATAGTCTACTTGACGAATAGCTGTTGCTAATTGAATCCAATCATTCGGCGTTATATTTTCACTCAGCAGATTCAGCGGTTGTAACGTATCAAAAGAAACATCATTGCGACTAAACGACTGTTTCTGATATTCCTCTAATAACGTGTAGGAGCCCGCTTCACTTACATTTATCTCTAACCCCTTTGCTTTACTACCAATCGTTCCACCTGTAAAAATAATTAAAAGCTGCTTCATGTGCAGCCCCCTTCCCAGTAATCACATCTGCTGTTTCTTATTATACGATAGTATTCGATTTGAGCAAAAAAGAAGCCGTCGCAGGCTCCTTTTTTATTTATGACTTTGCAATTGTAGTTCGATTACGTCCGTCATTTTTCGATTGATATAGCGCCTTGTCTGCCATACGGAACAATTCGTCAGGAGACTTTGAATGTGTTGGGTAGACCGCAATACCAAGTGAAATTGTAATAGCCTGACCTACAGGACTAATCGTATTTTCCGTCGACTCTCTTAATATCTCCGCCATCTTAAAAGCATCTTCTTCATATGTATTAGGTAATAAAATAACAAACTCCTCTCCACCATAGCGGAAGCAGCTGTCCCCATCTCTTACAGAATTTGAAATTGCTCCTGCTAAATGCTTAAGCACCTCATCGCCTGCTTGATGGCCGTAAGTGTCATTAATCCCTTTAAACTTATCAATATCAATAACGATAAGTGAATACGGCTTACCTTCTACGGCCATATCCTCCATCAGCTCAGTTAATGCTCTGCGATTAGAGAGTCCCGTTAGCGGATCTGTTACCGCACGATGAGCAAGCTTATTATTATTCATTTGAATCGTCTGTATAGCAAGTGTTACTGTCTGATTCAAAAAGTCTGCTTCTCTATTCCAATGTGATTTAAGCGACGGTAAAGAAATCGTTTTGCCTTCAGAAAAGTCGTTCACAATATTTGCTAAAGAAACGAACGGACGCACCAAAAGCTGAGCTAACCACATGGATAACAATAGTAGCAAAAGAAAAGGAGGGAGCATATATACAATCTGCTTCTGTACACTATCTTTCAATCGTTCTTTTATCGAGCTAGTTGGCGTTTGCTGTATAATTCCCCATCCAGGTTCTGTGATGTAACTATAGGCGGCAGCAAACTCTTTGCCTCTTGTATTTATAACTATTCCTTTCCCACTTTGTCCACTAATTAACTTTCTGACGAATGGATTAGGTGTTACATCTTCACCTAACCTAGCTTTGTCAGGATGATAGATCAGATGCCCTTCACGATCAACAACAAAGTAATAGGAATTAAGTTCATCCGTGCCATGTGCACCTATAATTTCGTTTAAAATATTTTCTTCGCGCAAATAGATCGTACCTACGATATAACCACGAAACGCGCCATCTTTTGTAAAGTAAGGTTCTCCAATGACGATAATAAGTCGCCCTGTTGGCCCAATGTATGGGGAAGAAACAAACGATTTTTTTGCTTCCATATCTTCTTTCAATATTTTTTCGGTAAATGTTTGTCCTTGAATCCCTATGCTATCAGGCGCGATATTACGAATGACTCCGCTCTCATCAATCCATAGAATAGAGTTGAAATAACGATTCATATCGTTGACTATTTCAAGATGACTTTGTACTTCTGAGTAGTCAGTAGAGACATTGTCCTCTAAAAACTGAGCGGTTGAACGCAAGCTTGCACGCATCGATTTAAAGAGTGAATCTACAGTGAGGCTCATTTTGGACGCTTTTGAATAGTTGAGTGTGAGCGTTGTATTAAGAAGAGATTGTTTCTCTGCGGTGTAGGATGTCAGAAGAAGTATAAGTGCAGTACAAAGTACAGACGTTGCTACCAAGCCTGTAAGTAAAGTAGAGAGCTTTATTTTACGATTGGCTTCTAGTTTTAATCTCATTGACGCCCTCCGTTTACTTTCAATAAGAGACAGCTTATTCCATTATACGGATATGACCTATGATATTCTATGCTATCTTTTACAAAATCTTAATATATATCGTTTATTATTCATTACATTCTAGTTCAAAGGAACGATAACCTGCCTGCTTCATATTAACTAAGAAAAAAAGAGCTGGCAGCATGCCAATTGGCATACTACCAGCTTCCATCACTAGCTCATCTAATTACATCGATTTATCTTGTTTCCTTTGACCGAGAAACGGCCACCAATTCGCCTCGCCAAATGTTCTTACCATTACTGGGATAAACAGTGGCAACATAACTAGTGCATACAGGAACAGTCCACACAGTACAACCGTTGCAATTTGTAGGAGTGACATAACACCAGACGGCAACATTGCCGCAAACGTTCCTCCGAGTATAACTGCTGCTGACATAATAACAGTCCCCATATTTTTCATTGCTTCCAAAATAGCTGTTTTCGGATCAAGGTCTTTATACTCCTTGAAACGATCCATCAAAAAGATGCTGTAATCTACGCCAAGTGCAATGAGCAATACAAAACCAAAGAACGGCACTGCCCAGCTAATGCCTGATAAACCTAACATGTTAACGAAAATAACTTCCGTAATCGCAAGTGAAGTATAGAACGTCACTAACAGTGACGCACCAATGTAGATTGGAATGACAATCGAGCGGAACAACACGATTAGAATGAGTGAAATGCCAATTAACATTAGAATGACAGTCCGCCCATAATCATTTTTTGAGATCGTATTAAGGTCGTGGTTCATACTTGTCACGCCTCCGATTGCAACCTCCGATTCCATATACACTGTATCTTTTAGCGCTCGCCCTATCGCACCTTTAAGTGAATCAATCTCTTCCATTGTATGTTGTGAATAAGGATTACTGCTGAATATAACATCAAATTTAGCTGTTTTACGATCCTCTGACATGTACACATTAAGAGATGATTGGAATTGTTCATCTGCAATAGCTTCCTTCGGAATATGCCAGCCTGTAATACCTTTGTTCGGGGCATCTGCTAAACCTTGCAAGTATCCACCTGCCGAAGCGAGACCATCTGTCACTTGCGTTAAGCCTTCCACGCTCTGATCTAGACCACCAGTAAGCTCACTTAGTTGTTTGTTCATCAAAGTAAATCCACTCTTTAACTCCTCTTGCCCCTGAGCTAAATCACCGAGCCCTTGTGTCACACTAGGTAATTTACGAGCGATCTCACCTTGACCAGCTGCCGCAAGAGATACACCCTCTTTCAACTTGCCTAACCCTGTTGCCAGCTCTTTAAGACCTTCAGCTAATGCGAATTGTCCCGCTGATGCTTTTGCAAAACCTGTGTTTGCTTGCACCATACCTGATGACACACCAGCCAATTGTTTATTCAGTTCAGCTAATTGTGTACCGAGCGCTGCTGCCCCTTGCTCAAGGCCACTCATCGTTCCAACCGCTTCTTGAAACACCTTGTCAGCTTTAAGTTCTGGATACGTTTCTGCAAGTCCAGCCAAACTTTGCGATACTCCTGCAAGTCCTCCTGCCAACTTCGCTTGTTCAGTCGCAATGGCTTCATAACCTGTTGTTAATCCAGCGAGTCCACCCTCAAGACCTTTATATCCAGTGTGAAGTTCGCTGCTGCTAGTTGCGAGCACCTCCGCACTTTCTTGCGCTTTCGTAAGTCCTTTAATCAGCTCTTCAGCACCTATTGTGCCTTCGTTTAGTCCTTTTTGAATCGATACAATGCCCTTCGTTAATTGAACAATACCTGTACGAAGTTCCTCTGTTCCTTCAACTAATTGATCTGCACCATCGACCGCTTCAGCAAGTTTCGGTGCATTATCGTTAAGTGCACCGCTTGCCTCAGCAAGACCATTGCTTATCTCACCAAGACCTTCACCGCTTTTTCCTAATCCTTCATCCAGTGTCAGCACTTGATCCGATACGAGGAAATCCTCCAGCACTTCGCCTGTTGGCCTAGTCGCGCTGCGAACCTGTTTTACTCCGTCAACTTTCGCAAGTTCCCTACTCGCTTGTTCAAGCAAGGCAAGACCTTCTGGTGTATCAAGAGCTTTCTCTGACTTAATAATAACGTTAGTAGGTAACGTTTCTCCTGGTCCGAAGCTTTCAGCAATTTGATTAAAGCCTTTAACTGAGCCGTATTTATCACTAAGCTCATCTAACGAGTTAAATGATATTGTCCCTTTATATGCTGCTAGGAAAGGCACAATTATTACTGCTAAAATGACAAGTGCCCATATGGGACGTTTCAGAGAGAAACTACCAACTGCACCCCATAGTTTACTTGGTTTATGCTCAAGCGAACCTTTAGATGGCCAAAACAACGCGTTGCCTAGTAGTGACAAGAAAACAGGCACTAGTGTATATAATGCGAGCAATAGTATTAGAACACCTACCGCCACCGCTACTGCTGAACGATATAGGACGAATGTAGAAAAACCGATTGATGTGAAGCCGACCAACACCGCAAGGCCAGAGAAAAACACCGTTCTACCAGCTGTACGATACGTATGTACGATCGCTTCTGTTTTATCACCACGATGGGCAAGTTCTTCTTTATAACGACTAATGAGCAGAATACAATAGTCCGTTCCTATCCCGAACAATACCGCCACTAAAAAGATTTGAGTGAAATTCGATAGTGGAAAATCAACGTATTCTACTAAAAAGGCGACGATTGATTGTGAAACTAAATAAGTAAAACCAACCGCTAGCAGAGGTACAAACGGTGCTGCTACAGAACGAAACACTATAAATAAAATAATTAATATAAATCCTACCGTTATAAACTCCGTCTTCTTAAGCCCTTCTTGCGAACTTTGAATAACATCCTCATTAATAATCCAATTACCCGTATAATAATGTTCGACAGACACATTTTCTAATGCTTTGTATAAGTCCTCTTGAACAACTTTGAGCTCACGCTCTCCAGCTTCAACATATAGAAGCGCAAGAATCGTATCCCCTTTTTCCGAAACCATCTGTTCCTTTAGCTCTGGAATTTCAAAATGAGTCATAATGGAGCTGATGCCTAACGAATCGCCTTCCTTGCTCAGCTTATCAATAGCACCTTTGACTTCAAGCAGGTCAGCATCGCTGAGTCCTCCCTCTCGGTGGAAGGCAAGTACAGTTGACATATCTTTTGAATCTTCTGCTGTTTTCCCTTCAGTGTTCTTGTTACTTGCAAAAGTTCCAATCTCCTTCTCTAGCTCACTCGCTGTTGTAGAAGAATACCCCTCAGGAACAGTAATTTGGCCTTTCGTTCGAACAAGCTCTTCCATATTGGGCGCACTGACCATTAAACCAACTGATCCAAGTAACCATAGCGCCAACACAAGCCATTTGAATTTTAATATGATTCGCATTATTCCACTCCTTCTCCGATTAACAAATCTCTTCGTTGCATTCTTATGACTTTAGCAATTTCTCGACCAGCTTCTCATAAGTTTTAATAAATATGCACGCTTCTTTTTCATCGAAATGTTCCATAACTTTCCCTATTACATTCAATACCTGCTCCTCCATGAGCTCACAGATACATTTTCCTTGCTCCGTTAGAGCCAAGTTGGTTACTCTACGATCCTTCTCTTCTGGAAGGCGCTTAATGAGCCCTTTATCCGAAAGCCTCGTGATAATTGCTGTAATTGAGCTTTTTCCAACACAAAAAACTTCAGAAAGCTCCGATGATGTGCTGCTGCCGTTATGTTTCAAAAAGCGGAGAGTTTTAAATTGCTCTACTGTTAACTCGCCTGGCATCATACCACGAAGCTTCGCGTTTAGTCTGCGCTCAATAACGAAGTTTGCCCTTTCATACCTATTAATCAATTGTTTGAGCATGCTCTGATCCAAACTCATGCCGTATACCCCCATATAATTCTATTATAGAACTGTTCTATTGTAGAACTATTCGATAATAGAACTATATCAATACCGCTATACTTTTGCAACTACCCCTTATTCTTCCATAGAAAAAAGGGATTTAGAAAAATTTGTCGAAGTGTAGAAAAAAAGAGCGAATACTTGGTAGTAATAGCGCTGTTCCATTCTATAACCTATGATGAAAGCCCATACACAAAATAGCTAGTTACAGCATCGGGAGGACTTACGTGAGCATCTTAATACAAAAACGAAATAACTGGATGATTGCTGCTACTTTCGCTGCATGTACCCTTCTTGCAATTGGTGCAGAGTGGAGTCAATTTACTTTTATTTACGGAATAAATTTTTCGCTGACAAGTCTATTTCTTTTAATCATCGTTAGGCTCTTTGGTTTTTGGGGAGGAGTTTCAGCAGCAATAATTGCCTATTCCTCAGGCGTTTTACTGATGGACCATCCGTTTTTCTTTATACTCGGTATATTAGAAATTATTGTTGTAGGTTTATTGCTTCGAAGATATAACGGAAGACTTCTCGTATCAACTGCACTTTTCTGGTTATTAATTGCTATGCCACTCATTTTTATTATCAGTAGTCAGCAGTTTCCTGAAGAAAATATTAATGTGAAGTTGATTGTTTGCATATTTGCAGTTAACGGATTGTTTAACGCTCTTTTCGCTGAAATTATTCATCAATATATGCCACTTCGACGATGGAGCGGATTATCTAACCGCAGTCGACTTCCTAGCTCCGTAAATCAGCTGTTGCTTCATCTAACACTTGGCATCGTAATGTTATCCTTTCTGCTAAATATGCTTATAAATAGTATAAATTCCTTCAATGAAGTAAGTATGTACGCTGAGGATACAGCTTCTGCCGCAGTTAAGACAGTATCCAAGGAATGGAATGCGATCAGTAGTCCATACTCTGCTTCTCTTAATGAGGTTCAGACGAGGCAGATCCAGTATTTAATCGATCGATATACTACTCCAGATAATTATTCATTTAGTCTGATCGATAGTAATCATGTTGTCATTGCCTCCAATCAGAAAGAATTAATAAACACCATTAACAATCCATTCAATATGCAGTCTCTCAACTTGATTAAAGATAATTTGTACCTTTCCACTTCGCTGAGCAGCTTAAACCCATTACATCTTCATACGTGGCGAGAGGAACAATTTATATATATCTCAGAACTGATTGACGGTTCAGGACGGCTTCTCGTCAGCATTCCGCTAGGCAACTACCATACATCTTTGTTTGATCGATACTTTATCCACTTCATATACATGTTTACTTTTGCTACTGTTGCATCTTGTATCGCAATGCTCATTAACCGCGCGTTCGCACATAGTTTGCAGCGACTCGCTGCTTCAACAAAAAATCTTAGCCTGAAAGTTAGGCAAAATCGTACACTAGAACTTCCAAAGAGCAACATCGTCGAAATTCATTCTTTGATCACCAATTTTAAACATATGGCTAGCAGCCTACTTTATCTATTTCATGAATCGAAAAAAAATAATGATCGGTTGCAGGCACAAGCTGAACTGCTTCTGCAATCTGAGGAACGTCTTCACCAGCTTGCTTATTACGATATGTTGACTGGCTTACCAAATCGACTACAATTTACTTTGCACGTACAAGAGCTAATTACGATGAGCCTTGGCCGCAAACCCGACCAAATGCCTATTGCTGTTCTATTTGCAGATATTAATCGATTTAAGCAAATTAATGATACGTTAGGGCACTCTTTTGGTGATCGATTATTACAAATAGCAGCGAAACGTTTCCAGACGTTAACCTCCAAGGAAATTAGCGTTTTCCGGCTTGGGGGAGACGAGTTCGTATTTGTTGCTCGTTATGGAAAGAATGAAGAAATTGAGCAATGTGCGCTCGCTATTCATGACTGTTTTAATGAACCTTTTGTCATCGATGGATTCCCGTTATTTCTGACAATAAGTGTAGGTATTAGTGTTTTCCCACGCGATGGAGATAATCTAGACACCATTGTCCGTAATGCCGATATCGCCATGTATAACGCAAAAGAGGAAGGTGATGGCTGTCATCGCTTCTTTAAACCGAATTTAGTTCAGGTCGTTGAAGAAAAGATGCGCCTTGAGAACGGCTTGTACAATGCACTGCAGGACAATCAATTTGTCCTTCATTACCAGCCGAAGATTAATGCCTCTACTTGCGAACTCTGCGGTATTGAGGCACTTATTCGATGGAATCATCCTGAGTTTGGGTTCGTACCACCAGATAAATTTATTCCTTTGGCAGAGGAATCAGGGTTCATTCTAGACATTGATAGTTGGGTATTTCATGAGGCATGCCGGCAAAACAAAGCTTGGCAAGATGCAGGATTAAAAAAAGTGTGTGTATCGGTCAACATCTCTGCACGCCATTTCTATCAAGGTAATTTGAAAGAAATGATAGAAAAAGGGCTGCAACAAACTGGATTGGAACCTCAATTTGTTAGTTTAGAGATTACAGAAGGTGTCTTCATGCGCAACATTGATCAAGTGATCGAGACTATTTTATACTTACGAAATCTCGGCATTCAAATCTCCATCGATGATTTCGGTACAGGCTATTCTTCACTTAACCAATTACAACGTTTACCAATTACCGATGTGAAGCTCGATCGATCGTTCATTCAAGGTATTACCCACGACGACAAAAAGTCGTCCATCGTCAGGGCGATTATTGAGCTTGTACATAGTATGAATATGAGAGTAGTTGCTGAAGGTGTAGAAACCGCCGATGAATCGCAATTTTGTAAAGATCTGAAATGTGATGAATTGCAAGGTTATCTGTTTAGCCGTCCACTGCCACCGGAACAATTAGAAACCTTATTAATAATAACTTAATAATTCCCGAGCCTCCCTCCACCACTATGGAAGGGAGGTTTTTTCATACTTTCCTAACATTAGCACCAAAACATTTCTAATACTTGAGTGCTACTGTTAAATAAAATAAAGAACAAATGGAGTTCAACTGGCGTCCCTTCTACCCTGTTTCACGTTCCAATTAAGCAAATAAAAAATCATGAGGTGTATACGCATGTTGGGTTTAAAAAATAAGAGTATTGTTGTTACTAGCTCCTTACTGATGGCAACATTATTAATTGTACTTATCGGTTCGATGGAGTCGATATCCTACAATGCACAGAAAAAAACATTAAATGAAGAACTTAAACACATTGGTGAAACGTTAGGTTACCAACTTGAATTTGATTACGAATTTATTTCCAAGGGATATACAGAGCTGCTTACCAAAAAAACAAGCACAGCTGCTACGTTCTTCGTATTAAAAAACAAATTTGATGCAATGACTCGTAATGATCGAATTACAAACGCAGTTATGTATATGCCTGAACTCGTCGAAGTAAACGGTAAACAACAAGTCATGATCATGCAAAGCAATGAGGATATGACTGCGAATGGTTTTGGAGTCGGAAAAACGTACGAAATGTCTGAAGTGTTTGAGAAATCGTTCCGTACTGCTCTTGAAAAAGGGGAGAGCTGGTCTGAAATATATACGGACACTATGGGGCAATGGGTATCTTACTTTAAACTTATCGTTAATGATAAGGGTCAGCCCGTCGGTGTATTCAGTCTCGATTTCGATTACAAACAAGTAAACAAAGAACTTAGCGCCATGTTCTGGGAAAGCATCATTATCGCTACTGTATTATCGATCATCGCTATTCTAATTATTGTTATTCTTATCCGATTTACCCTGAAGCCACTAGTGCGTCTTGCTGAAGTATCTAAACTAGCTGCTTCTGGCGATCTAACAGTCGCTGTTCCAGTTCGAAACGATAACGAGATTGGTAAAGTTTCCACATCCTTCAACGCCATGATTGCAAGTCTCAGGAAGGTGACAGCCGAAATTCGCAGAGACTCTAGTGAAGTAGCAAGCTCTGCTTCTAATATGCAGCTCAGCGCTGAGCAAACGTCAAGAGCGACGGAAGAAGTTACGGAAGCGATTCAAGAGGTGGCTTCCGGTTCAGAGACGCAATTACAAAGCTTCCAGGAATGCCAAAGAGCTATGGGAGAGATGGCAATCGGTATCGGCCGTATTGCAGAGTCCACCTCATCCGTATCTGAGCTTGCAGCAGAAACAAACGTACTTGCAACTGAAGGTGAATCTGTTATTTCAGATACACTCCATCACATGCAGCACATCGAGTCCAACATTGGAACAACTGTTGCAACTCTTCAAGAGCTTACGGAACAAAGTGATAAAATTGAAAATATACTTGTACTGATAAGTGAAGTAGCAAATCAAACGAATTTATTAGCATTAAACGCATCCATCGAAGCCGCTCGTGCTGGGGAACATGGTAAAGGATTCGCAGTAGTAGCTGTTGAAATTCGCAAGCTAGCGGAACGTTCCAAAGATTCGTCAGAACAAATTGGGCAAATCCTTAACTTGATAAGTAATAAAACGGCTGCTGCAGTAAGTGCTATGGAGCTTTCCGTCTCAGCCGCACGCACAGGTACAAGTGTGACTAACCAGGCAGGGGAATCGTTCCGTACGATTAAAGAGTCAATTAGACACGTCGCTAGTCAAGTTGAAGAAGTATCAGCAGCAGCAGAGCAAATGTCTGCTGGTAGTGAGCAAATTGCCGCATCACTTGATGAACTTGAACATATCGCACAATCAGCAGCAGCGAATTCACAACGCGTCGCAGCAGCATCGGAAGAACAGCTTGCATCCATGCAAGAAGTTGCTAGCGGTTCAGTCCAGCTACGTAGCTTAGCAACAAGCTTGAACGAAGCAGTGGGTCGCTTTAAAACGTAACAAACGATTCAATGCAACATAACGATATGAATTACCGTATTAACCTATACACAGTTATAGGTAATCTACTCATATTTCATATTGATTCGGAGTGATGTAAGTGGAATTTATCGTCCTTGTAGCATTGATTATTGTAAGTGGCTTCTTCGTTACCAGTAGAGTGAATAACTTAGAGAAGATGATTAAATACCAGCAATATACGTTGGATCAACTATCCAAAAAACTTGGGGTAGCTGAACATCCTATCAATGAGGACGTCAGAAAACACCTCCAAGAAGACAATTATGTAAAAGCTATTAAAGAGGTGCGAGAAGCATTAGGAATATCTCTCACTGAAGCTAAACAATTCGTTGATGCGATAAAAAACGAAAATAAATAGAAATAAAGCAAAGGCGTTATAAATAGATCAATCTATTTATAACGCCTTTTTTAGGTATAACTCGACGCTTTAACCCGACTTTTTCGGGTTAGAGCTGTTTGCTTTTGAGACAACATCTCTTTGTTATAGGTTGTTAGCACCCAATGTTTAATCACTTTTCATTTGATTATGCAGTCTGAGCCGATCCTTGTTGTAGCTGATACATCGCATAATACTTCCCTTGATGGTTCATTAGTGCATCATGATTACCACGTTCAACTATAACGCCACGGTCAAGCACTAAGATTTGATCCGCTTGCCTAATGGTTGAAAGTCTATGCGCGATAACGAAGGTCGTACGCCCACGCTTCAGCACATCAAGCGCTTCTTGAATGACAGCCTCTGTCTCCGTATCAATACTTGCTGTCGCTTCATCCAAAATGAGAATAGCAGGATCGTAAGCCAGCGCTCTTGCGAAGGAGATCAATTGTCGTTGTCCAGCAGACAGCGTACTTCCCTTCTCGATTACTGGTGCATCGATGCCGCCTGGAAGACTACTGAACATATCGTAAGCTCCTACATCACGCAGCGATTGCTCGATTCTCTCTCGCGAAATTTCTGGATTGTCTAAGCTGACATTCGATGCGATCGTTCCAGTGAAAAGGAACGGGTCCTGCAATACGATACCCATATGCTGACGAAGCATCTGCTTTGGAATGTCTCGTACATCTCTGCCATCAATAGAAATAGCCCCTTCATTCGTATCATAGAAACGGAACAATAGATTCAGTATGGAGCTTTTGCCCGAACCCGTATGACCAACCAATGCAACCGTCTCGCCTTGACGAGCATTTAGCGTAATATTTTTGAGTACATATTCGTTTTTCTTGTAAGCAAAAGATACATTGCTGAACGCTACCTCGCCTTTGTAACGATCCATCTTGCCTTTCTCTACTTCAATACCTTCCTCATCCATCAACTTAAACACGCGCTCCGCTGAGACACGTGCTGTCTCTAAGTTAGACAATTGATTAACGATACCGACGATAGGTGCAAACATTCGGTTCATATAATCGATATAAGCGTAAAGTACACCAACAGTCACGACAGCTCCGAGCGATCCACCCCAGAACATCCAGATGACAGCAAGGAATAATACGTTACGAACGACATTGACCAAATTATGAGAGGTGATCGAGTTCAAACTTAACAACTTGTTTTGATACTTGAAGTAATAGTTGTTCATCTCATCAAATTCCTTCGTCGTCTCTTTCTGACGACGAAACGCTTGAATAATCGTCATCCCTTGAATGGACTCATTGATCATCGCATTAATTTCGCTAAGCTTCGTCCGAATAATGGTGTTATACTTAGCCGCATATTTTCGATAAATAATAATCCACACGATCAATATGGGCACAAGTGGCAACGAGATAAGTGCAAGTCTTGGGTCCAGTAAAAATAAGGCGCCATAAATCGCCACTATATAGATCGTACCTGTAAAAAAGTTCGCTAATACGCCGACATACAACTCACGTATCGCCTCTGTATCGTTCGTAATACGGGAGACGACTTGACCTGCTGCCAAGTTGTCATAATAATTAACCGGCAATCGTTGTGTATGGGAGAATACATCGTTACGCATTTTCCGTACAATTCGATTGGCTGTCGTTTGCAAAATTAGACGTTGCCCATAAGAAAATATCGCTACGAGCACAAGCAAGCCCATATAAAGTGCTGCTAACTGAAATAATCCCGGTATCTCAGGCTTGTAGAAGGCAAACAACTCACTCTTTGTTAGCTTTGTAACAGGATATACGGCTTTTTCTCCTGTTGTTTTGTTCGCTACTGTCAGTTCATTGCCCGTTACTTCACGTTTGCCGCCCGAAAACTCAAGAGCACCATCCAAAAAGTAATAGCTACGGCCTACTTGCAACACGCGGACTTCTTTGCCTTTTATCTCTACTTTGTCATCATCGAAGCGGTCTATACGCTTGAACCACTGATCCTTATAGTTCACAGCATAAGGCTGTTTACCATCAACCTCATACCACTGCTTCTCAACACCTAATATGTTTTGATCAATCATTCGCTTCGCAATAAGTGGTCCTGTAAGCTCTGCACATACGGCAAGAACAAGTAGCACCATTGCAGCGAGAATCGACTTTTTATATAACATGGCGTATTGAAACAATCGTTTACCTGTCGTTCCCATTGATTATCACGCCTCCTATCTATTCAGATTCTATAATAGATTCCAGTTGTTGACGGTCATACTGTTCACGGTACCAGCCGCCATTTGCCAGCAAATGTTCATGAGTACCTTCCTCGATAATTCGTCCCTCATCAAGAACGATAATCCAATTCGCATGTTGTACCGCTGAAAGTCTATGTGTTGTAATCAACGTTGTTTTGCCTGCACGTTCTGTACGAATACCTTCAATAATTTCGGCTTCTGTCTTCGCATCTACTGCTGACAAAGCATCATCTAGCATTAAAATTTCAGGATCTGCAATAAGTGCACGCGCAATACTAACACGCTGTTTCTGTCCACCAGAGAGGGCAACACCCTTCTCGCCAACTAACGTTTCCAGTCCATCTGGCAGGAATACGATGTCTTTAGCAAATGACGCACTCTCAAGAGCTCGTTGTAATTCTTCTTCTGATGCATCTGTTCGTCCGAAGCAAATGTTTTCTCTTATTGTCTTCGAGAAAAGGATCGGTTGCTGCGGGACGTAACCAATCCAACTTAACAACTTATCGATTTTAATGTCCTCTATCGATGTATCAGAAATTGAAATATCTCCGTCCCCTAGCGGGTACTCCCGAAGTAGTTGCTTAAGTAACGTCGTCTTCCCGCTTCCAGTACGTCCTACAATACCAAGTGTTCCGCCTTGATGAAGCTTGAGCGAAACATCTCTAAGATTATCCACCTCAGAAGACGGATAACGAAAAGTAACTTTATTAAATGCAATGCCCGTTGGCTTATCAACTGCTACAGCCTTGTTAGCATCAGCTACATCCGGCTTATAGCCAAGTGTTTCATTAACACGGTCAAGTGAAGCATTACCACGCTGCATAATGTTAATGAGTTCTCCGATAGCGAACATCGGCCAAATGAGCATCCCAAGGAAAATATTGAATGATACAAGTTCACCAAGCGTTATTTCATTATGGAAAACGAGAAACCCACCATAACATAGACCAATTAAGTAACTCATACCTACGAGAATTTTAATCGTTGGCTCGAAGAGTGCATCGATTCGTGCGACTGCAATATTTTTGCCTAATACCTCATTCGTCTTATCACTGAATCTCGCTTTACTTGCTTCCTCTTGTACGAAGGCGCGAATGACGCGAACGCCGGCTACTGATTCAAGCACCTGATCGTTTAGCTCACCGAACGCATCTTGTGCGTCTGTAAAACGCTCATGAATTTTTTTTCCGTAATAAGACATCGCAATCGCCATAAGCGGCAACGGCAATAATGCTGCAAGTGTTAGCTTCAAGCTGATGGAGGCAGCCATTACGATCAAAATCGTAATCATGAACAAGGTGGAATCAACAAGCGTTAGTATGCCAAAGCCCGCTGTCGTTGACACAGCACCTAAATCATTTGTGGCGCGTGCCATCAGATCACCTGTACGATTACGTTCGTAAAACTTCGGCGTCATCCGTAGAAAGTGTCCCATTAGACTAGAGCGAAGCAGCCGCTCTAACATAAATGCTCCGCCAAACAATTTATAATGCCAAACATACGTAATGACATATCCAACTATCGTTAACGCAATCCAAGCGTACATAATACGATTGAATTCCGCTGTACCAAGTATATTTTGGCTAATTCCGTCAACCAAGTAACCTAGCATCCAAGGAGGAATAACATCAATAATTCCCGTTAGAACAAGCAAAACGATTGCGACCGAGTACCTTTTCCATTCCATTTTGAAAAACCAGCTCAATTTTGTAAGTACACTAAACATATCTCTCTATCACACCTTCCATCGCCATCCAAATGACTATTTTTAAAAAACAAAAAAAGCATGTCGCCGTAACGACACGCTTCATCCGACTAAAGAATGTCACTCCTCCACTACAATCGTGGAAAAATCATCCTAAGTACAGAAAAGGCGCATGATTACGGAAACGTAACCCTGCGCCTTTGATATCGGGTATTTCCCTAGACTCAAAGTTATTAGACGCTTCGATGGATTACGTTATGATGATCAAAACCATTATGATTGAACACAGTAGCAATCATTCCATGTTTAGGGAACGCCATGCCGTTCTTATCGTTTGTAATGATGATGATAGCGTTCATTTCGATTGTGTTCATTCCATTCAAGTTATTCATCAGCGTAATCCTCCTTCCCATTTGTGAAATCTATTTGTCACTTTACCATCGCATGAAAAAACTGTCAACTGTATAGTTAGTTATACATATTCTCTCCCAAAGGCAACCATTCCGCTGGTAATAGTCTCCGATATGTCGCTTGTAAATAACGATCATCGATGAGTAAAAGTGTACCTCTATCGTTCTCAGAACGGATTAATCGGCCCCCAGCCTGCAACACTTTGTTCATACCAGGTATGACATAAGCATAGTCGAAACCGTTACTTCCTTGCTTCTGATAGTAGTCCCTTAGCGTGTTACGTTCCATACCAAGTTGCGGCAAACCTACTCCAACGACTATTACTCCGATCAGCCTATCTCCAGGTAAGTCTACTCCTTCTGAGAAAACCCCTCCCATAACAGCAAAGCCAATTAAAGTTTGTTTATTGTCTGGCTTGAAAGCAGCCAAAAATGTATCCCTTTCCACTTCGCTCATATCTGTACGTTGGAGCAACACCTGAACTTTACCTTCAGTGGTCTCGTTATCCGCTTTTTCCAATAACTCAATATATGCTTCGTGCACCGCATTCATGTAAGCATACGAAGGAAAAAATACAAAATAGTTCCCTCGTCCCCCTTGTATAGTCCGCGCGATTAGCTCTGCGATGGGTACATAAGAGTCCTCCCGATCCCCATACCGAGTCGACAACGGATGAATGGTAACTTCAAGTTGATCTCGCGAAAAAGGAGAAGGTAGGGACAGTGTGTAATCTTGCTTCGTTCCACCTAACATGTCCATATAATATCTCAGCGGTGTTAACGTCGCTGAGAAATAAATATGTGAGCGGTAACCTTTGCCCATCTGCTGGAGAAGAGCGGATGGATCGAGACATTGTAGCTTCACGCTAACATCGTTACGGGTAAGTTCAGTCATTGTTACGAAGCGCTCGTCGTATAACTTAGCTGCTCGTAGAAATTGTTGTGCCGCATAGTAGAGATCTAGGCCCTGCTCTCCTATGTTAAGAACTTCAGCCTTCGTATTATCCTGTACTGCTCGCTCAGAAGGAATAATGTCATCGAACAGATCACCTTCTTGAACAGGAATACTTGTTAGATTAGATAGAGCAACATTACTACGCATAGTCCCCATCTCAAGAAGCTTCTCAACCTCTGCTGTGAACGTTTCTACCAATTTCACAAGCTCCTCTGATAACTGATGATCCACCGCCTGTGAAGATTCTCCGAGCGATTTTCGCTTCGCAATAAAGTAGTCGTTAACAGCCTTAGCGGCAAGATAAGCACCTTTATGGCGACCTTTCAGCTCTCTTTGCAACATGAGAAATGGCGCTTTGGTCAATTCTCCCGAATACATTTCCCGTGCTCGATCTACCAAGTTATGAGCCTCATCTATAAGCAGCGCAGTCCGCTTCTTCCCCTCTGCGTATTGCCGTTTGAAGGAAATGCGCGGATCAAATACATAGTTGTAATCGCATATGACCATATCCGAACCATAAGAGAGATCCAGCGAAAATTCAAACGGACAAACCGTATGCTTACGAGCATACTTTTCAATTACCGCTCGTGTCATAATCGTCTCATTCTCCAGCACATCCATTACCGCTTCATTAATTCGGTCATAATAACCGTCTGCGTATGGACAACTTTCCCTTTCACAGCGTGTTTCCTCTTGAAAACATATTTTATCCTTCGCTGTAATCGTCACAGCATGCAACTTCAGACCCTTCGACTCCATTAGCAAAAGAGCGTCTTCAGCAGCCGCACGGGTCGTCGTTCGAGCAGTCAAATAATAAATCCGTTGCAGTAGTCCGCTCCCAATCGCCTTAATAGCTGGATAAGTGGTCGAGGCCGTCTTACCTATACCAGTTGGTGCCCTAGCGAATAAAGAAACACCTTCATCAATTGTCTTATATACAGCTCCCGCAAGCTTTCTTTGTCCCTCTCGATACGAATCAAATGGGAATGGCAACGACTTTATTGAGGCATCTCTGCGCTCTTGATGACGCGTTCGAAGCCCAGCATAAGGAGCATAACGAGCGACCATATCCAAAATATCGCGCTCAAGCTCTTCGAAACTAACTTCCCTGATGAATCTTATCTCTTCCAAAGTTCCGGTCTGTACGTATGTAAGCTGTACCTTCATAGTGTTAGTACCCGTTTGCAAAGCGTACATATATGCATAAAACCATGCCTGAGCCCAGTGCACAGCATAACCTTCGTTTTCCTTAATGCGCACAAGGTCGCCACGGGTAGACTTAATTTCATCAATAGTCGGAACAGGTTCTGTTACCAGCAAACCATCACAGCGACCATCTACCGTAAATAGGAGGTTTTCCCATACAATATTTGCACTCAAATAAACTTCCTTTTGATCTCCTTCACCGTAGGTCCCTTGTATGCGCTGATGCGCCTTCGTCCCTTCATGCATCGCATCTAAGGACTGAAGCCCCGATTCAATACTCCCGCTCCGATATATATATTCAACAAGATGCCTAACCGATAGAGTAATTGTGTTTGTGTCCGTCATAACCTCTCCTTCAGGCATCGCCAAAGAACATTTGTTCTCAAAGTGTATCATATTTCCAGCCACTACAATAGGTTATAAAAGCAGAACAACCCTGCTTGCAACGGCCAAAACCGCGCTTGCAGGGTTGTATGTATATTCGATCAGCTCTTTAATTCTGCCGTGGTGTTAACCAAAGTCGGGAGCATTCGCTCGCCACTTACCATCGGCGCGTCACACATGATGCAATTCGGGACTTGCTCGAAAGAAAAGTTATCTCTCATCCAGCTGTTGCAGCCCTCAGTTTCGCATGTCCATACCTTCGTGTTTTCCTGTGGAATTTCCTCTAGCGGTTTTTTACGATTGTACATGGTCAGCCTCCTTCGCACTAGCGCAAACGTATATCAAACAAATTAACATACGTCCGCTTTTCAGAATAAAAGTGATCCCTTCCCGTTGTATAGGGGACTCGCTCAGCTGCTTTTTATTCCGTAAACGGAAAACTGCCTCAAACACAAGGTTCAAGGGCAGTCTTTATCTATGCAGCTCCGTCGTCTCTAACAACAGGATAATGTTTTCAAATTTCAGTTATTGTACCATGTTCATCCAAATAAGGCAAACGATGTTCAATTCGTGTTTTCCGATCTAGAATTGAACCATCACAACTGGGGGATAGTTCAATAGAGGAGGTGAGTAATGATGAGTACGGAAGACTTTGTAAACAAAGTGAAAGACACACAACAGAAGGCGGAGCGCAACAAACGACGCTTCGGTCACGGCACTCCTACGGACAAGCTGTCTACAAAAAAGCATAGTACGAACAAGTAACATGTAGTGGTATGCAGCAAGGAACCATCGGTAACTAGTTATAACAACTAAATCGAAAATACCAGTACCAAGAATCGACAATAGGGGCTGTCTTAAAGTAAGACGGCCCCTATTTTTAGGTGAGTAGAACTATGATCACTGGCGAATAGTATCTGACATAATAGGCATCCTATACACCACTAAGCGCATTTATACACTTATTCTCACTAAGCATTCGGTCTTTTCACACGAATAAGCACATTTTTGAGCTTAAATTCTACAAACACTGCCTACCACTTTAAAATAAACGTAGATTTGCGCTTATTTATTGATATTCGTTACCATACCACTGTAGAACTCATATCTATGCTTACTCTCCATTGGAATAAGCGACAAAGCCATTGTCTCATAAGGAGAATCCTCTACACATATGACCGTTTTTATTAATTATTGTGCATACTCATGCGGGTAATACTCAATTCGGGAATGTGCGTAAATTGAGATTTGCTGTTTGTCCTTGTCGTAGTGTACCGGTCCATCCTTAACGTAGTACCAAATCTTCAACGTAGGCTGATCCTCATAAGTTTTGAAAATAAACACGTTTAACTCTTCCTTACATTCGAGCAGCGCTTCTAACGTTTCATCCAAAGGTGAATGAATTTCAAACAACCATCCGTCACCTTGTTCAATTAATGTGTAATTTATGTTTTTCTTATTGGAATCAAAAAACATTCGGCCACTCACCGCATGTTTCACTAGCAACGTCTGTTTCATACTAAGCTAACCTCCAAATCTTAGCCTTTAAGGCAAATCAATCAACATAAAGAAAGTATCTTCTGAAGCCTTCAGCACAAGTTCGCTAATGTCTTCAATATGTGAAGTATCACCAGTTCCTAGGAACAGTTCACCGGAATCTTGTAGTTGATCTGCTACACTTAGTCTGCCTTCAATCGTATAAAGAAACAGCTTTCGTCCTTGCTTTGTCTTCACATCAAGTGATTCGCCTGACGCGAGCTTGCTTAGATAGATCGTCATATCCTGATTAATCGTAGCTATCTCTTCTAGGCTGCCGATCGTAGCAGATTCACCAGATACAACAGGCAACAAGTTATTATGCAACTTATCCGGGTTAAACTTCTTTGCTTCATAACTTGGAGCAAGCCCTCGCTCCCGTGGCATAAACCATAGCTGGAGCAAACGCATCTCTTCCGTTTCCGATGCATTAAACTCGGTATGGATTACTCCACTGCCTGCTGACATTCGTTGTACTTCACCAAATCCAGTTACAACGGAATTACCCAAATTGTCTTCGTGTTTAATGCTGCCATTCAGAACGATAGACACAATTTCCATGTCACTATGGGGATGTGCACCAAAACCTCTGCCTGGTGCCAAATAATCGTCATTGCATACACGCATGACGCCGAAGCCATTACGATCTGCATGCTGATATTCTCCAAATGAATAGAGAGGCTGGCTTCGCAGCCAGCCTAAGTCGATTGTATGTCGTTCCGATGCAGGAAATATATGAATCACATTCATTCTCCCTCTCATCGTAAAATATTAATTAACTTACTTATTTATAGCAGAAAATGCGCAACTGTTCAACTTTCTAATTTAGGAAATACGCAACTTCCAATATGCTCAACTACTTACTGGCTTCTTCGAAACCGTGGTTGGAACAACAGTAGGATACAGTTTAGCGAGCAAATATGACTGTACAATCATAAATAGTCCGCCCGTCACCCAGTAAAGCGAAATCGCCGCTGGTGCCCACATTGCGAAAGCTCCCATTAAGATCGGAGACAAGTAACCAAGTAGAGCAAGCTGTTTCATCTGCTCCGACTCGTTCCCTTGCTGCGAAACTTTGAATTGAATGAAATAAACGACCGCAGCGATTATCGGCAACAGGATGTCTGGTTCGCCTAACTTAAACCAAAGAAACGAATGTGACGACAGTTCAGGCGTTAAACGAATAGCCGAATAAAGTCCTGTAAGAATCGGCAATTGTATTAACATCGGCAGACAACCCATCGCAAGCGGGTTTACTTGATGTTTCGAATACAGTTTCATCATCTCTTCTTGACGCTTCGTTATTGAATCCTGGTCCTTCTTGCCTTTATACTTCGCCTCTAATTCCTTAAGTTCCGGCTTCATTGCCGCCATCTTTACTTTCATCGCTTGCTGAGCACGATATTGTTTAAGCATAAGCGGGAATAAAACAAGTCTGATAACAATCGTTATTATCATAATGGCAATACCGAAATTATCATTGAACAAACTTGCCGTCCATCCGATCACTTGAGACAGCGGGTAAATGACATAATGATTAAATATACCGGGCGTTTCTGCGTCAATCGTTCCTGAAGCTGGAGTACAGCCTCCAAGGGTAAGCAGCGCTCCGAGTAAAATGACGAATACGACCAACCGAACGATAGAAAAGGACGGGAATGTTTGTTTTCTGGGCATAAATATTAACCTCCTCATTTGTTTGAACTTGCTTAACAAATGAGGACTTGCACTCCGTTTCATCATCAATAGGCGCATCTTTGCGTTTCACGTTTCTGACGAGCCAACGTTGAATGGTAGCGGTAATTTCCATCACTTGAGATACGGTGATCCAAAGTATTTCAGATCGCACCGTCGAGCACCAAATAATTGTTTGCCCTTCTCTAGGATGAGCCGTATAAGCATACACAAATGTGCATAATAAGCTCATCGTAAATAAATATGGAATCCATTCCTGTAACTCCAGCTCGAACAAAGCATTCCCTCCCTTCTCATCACTGTTATGTATATCTATATTATCATAAAAATTTGTTCTATATCTATTTAAAATTGAATAAATATTCATTTAAATGGATAAAGATACCGTTTGCAAGCGAGCTTGTTTATGCTATTCTAACCCTACTAAATTTCTGTCGACAAAACTAAAAATGAAAGAGGCTAACATGCGAACATCTATAATAAAAAGATCATCCCTATTACTCGTCGTTCTCATGACGATAATGATTGCTACGGGCATATTGCTAAGCGGTACACAAGCGGGTGGGCACTTCATCACGACCACTTCCGCAGCATCTCCAGCACCTTCTCCAATTGTAGGTGAAAAGGGAACGATCGTTATGGGCACATCGCCAGACTATCCCCCCTACGAAAATGTAGATGCAAAAAACAATGGTGAAATAGTCGGTCTGGATATCGATATCGCCAAACACATTGCTACTAAGCTTGGTTATAAGCTAGAAATTTCAAGTATGGATTTCAACGGCTTAATTGCCTCGTTGCAAACTGAACGAGTAGACTTTGTAATGTCAGCGATGTCCGTTACAGAGGAAAGAAAACAGAACGTCGATTTCTCTTCGTCCTACTACGTAGCGCGCAATACGATCGTTTCTAAAAAGAGTGAACCACTTGAGACAGAAAGTTCATTAAACGGAAAAGTTGTCGGTACACAACTTGGTTCAACTCAAGATCTATACGCCGAGACACTTACTGGAGTTGAACTAAAAAAACTTAACCGTATTCCCGACTTGATTCAAGAACTTAAGACTGGCCGCATTCATGCCGTCATTGTCGAAGATGCGGTAGCTGTAGAAATGATAGCAGCCAATCCTGATCTAGTGATGAACTTCGTTCCAGCTAGCAACGTAGAAGATGGCTATGCCATTGCTTTTCCTAAAGGTTCTGCACATGTAGAGGCTTTTAATGGTGTACTAGAAGAAATGAAGAAAAACGGTGAACTTGATGCAATTGTCGGCAAATGGTTCAAAGAAGAGGAGAAAAAAGAAGCTTCCCTCCTTAATCTCGACTTCAGCATTCTTAAAGGTTATATCCCTTATATTTTGAAAGGTGTCTACGTTACACTCTTATTCACATTTGTATCCGCCCTGTTCGGATTTGTGTGGGGTACGATCTTATCACTGTTCAAAATATCAGGCATTAAGCCACTCGAATGGTTCGCAACTGTATATACGTCCATCTTTAGAGGAACGCCGCTGCTTCTGCAGTTACTATTAATCTATTATGCGACACCACAGTTGCTCAATTATGATATTTCGCCGCTTCTGGCGGCAGGTCTTGCCTTTGGTTTAAACTCTGCGGCTTATCTCTCCGAGACGATTCGTGGTGGTATTATGGCGGTAGACAAAGGGCAGCGCGAAGCTGCTATGGCACTAGGTATACCATATTGGACGATGATGATAAAGATTATATTGCCTCAAGCACTACGCACCATTTTGCCGGCACTCGTTAATGAATGTGTTGCTTTATTGAAAGAATCTTCACTCGTATCTGTCATTGGTGTTCAAGATATTATGCGTAGAGCAGGAGTTGTGCAAGCGACAGAATTCCGCGCATTCGAGGCGTTATTATTCGCAGGTGCAATCTACTATGTGCTTGTCCTTATTTTAACATCGTTTGCAAATCTGCTCGAAAGGAGGCTGCGCCGCAGTGATTAACGTAACCGAACTTACTAAATCTTTTGGCAAAAACCAAGTGTTAAAGGGTATTACAACAACAGTCGCACAAGGAGAAGTCGTGGCGCTGATCGGGCCGTCCGGCTCAGGTAAATCGACTTTTCTAAGATGTTTAAATTTGCTTGAGAAACCCACCTCCGGCATTATTACAATCGATGATATTGAATTAACTAGCAAGCATACGGATATTGGGGCTGTAAGACAACGAATTGGAATGGTGTTTCAGCATTTTCATTTGTTCCCGCATATGACTGTCATGGACAATATAACGTTTGCGCCACGTAAGGTAAAAGGATTATCAGAGGCTGATGCTAAGGATAAGGCGATGGTTTTGCTGGAGCGTGTTGGTCTCGCAGATAAGGCAGATAGCTATCCTTCACGACTATCCGGTGGACAGAAACAACGTGTGGCAATTGCTCGTAGCCTTGCAATGGAACCTGACATTATGTTGTTCGACGAGCCTACTTCGGCGCTTGACCCTGAGATGGTGAAGGAAGTGCTTGCCGTTATTCAAAGTCTAGGTAACTCAGGCATGACGATGATGATCGTTACACACGAGATGAAGTTTGCACGTGAAGCTGCGGGAACGATTTATTTCATGGACAACGGTTTACTCGTGGAGAAGACTGCGCCTGAACAATTTTTCACTAAGCCGCAAAGCGAACGTGCTGCTCGGTTTTTGGAGCAGGTTTTATAGGGATTGAATTTATGAGGGGGACGACGCATTGTCGTCCTTTTTTTGTTTGAATATGAGAAAAAAGCTGAGCAGGGAAGCTTAATCTCAATACCAGTGCTTGATGTGACTATATTTCACTGACAAGGATATGCAATTCGTTAACGAGTCAGCATACTATTAGTCATTAATGGCAGCATGTGTTTTCGAACTTATAGCTAACGAACTCAGTAACTCTTATTTGCCCAAATTGTACCGTTCAAAAGGTTTAACGAACTCAAGAATGCTTATTACGTGTAAAGTCGCTTTATTTCGCTCAAAAACTACATGATAACGATACTGGAGTTCGTTAGACTAAATTACATGTCATTTTCTTCAATATAAGCACCATACGGTTCGTTAGGAGACATCATACTAGTCATTAATGGTAGCGCATGTTACCGAACATAACGCTAACGAACTAAGTATGTGATCATTTATTTTGCAACTAGTTAGCCATAAAGTGGGTTCTATTACTAGATCGACATCATTCAATAAAGTGGGAGGCGTTTGATGTGTCATTACATGCTGCAACAGTAACTAAAATTAATGTAAATCCGTTACCTATGACTACTGACCGTATAAAATTATGGTAACTCCCTACATCGCAAAAGGGTTATGGCGCGGCGAACTCTCTTATGTGAAATATTTCTTTGAGCGCCCCGTTCGCAACATGCTCGTCCTTATGCTTGATTGGTACATCGGCGTACAATCCAACTTTGAAAGTAACCCAGGCAAGCTGGGCAAATATTACGAGCAGCTTCTACCACCCGAGCTTTGGCAAAAGTTTGTAAGTACATTCCCAGATGCCGACGAAGCCAACATCTGGCGTTCCCTATATACGATGGGCGAGCTTTTCCGTGAAACGGCCAAAGTTGTTTCTGACCATTACGGCTTCACTTACAACGAAGGTGAAGATGAACGTGTCACCGCATACTTGAAACATGTTCAGTCCTTGCCTAGAAGTTGAGGAGCCACTAGCTCCGTCTTCCCATACATATAAGGCCTTAGCGCTTTTGGAATATAAATCGAGCCATCTTCGCGTTGATGATTTTCTAATAGTGGAATTAGAATGCGTGGGCTCGCTACAGCCGTATTGTTCAAAGTATGACAATAACGTAACACGCAGTTTTCATCGTAATACCGAATGTTCGATCTAC
The DNA here is from genome assembly GCF_016019935.1 of Paenibacillus sp. GSMTC-2017. Lineage (GTDB taxonomy): Bacteria > Bacillota > Bacilli > Paenibacillales > Paenibacillaceae > Pristimantibacillus. The sequence continues at coordinate 544,563 of NZ_JAECMT010000004.1, read as the reverse complement.
GCGCTTGGAAATCATGGAGATTCGACGACGAATGAGTTTCACCATAAGCCGCACGGCTAGGCATCCATGTTTCCAAGTCATATTGTTTATACGTTTTTTGCGACATGTCCCCTGTACAGACTGCTACTTTCCTATATGGTAATTCGAGCAATTGGAGAAGTTTTTCTGCATTTGCTGTTATCTCTTCTAATATAGTATTCGATAATGCTGCATCCGCCCGGCAGATAACAACCTGTTCTACTTTGGCGAATTGATGTACACGGTAGAGTCCATGTACGTCTCTCCCTGCCGATCCGACTTCACTTCGGAAGCACATCGATGCTGCCGCAAGTTTAATTGGTGTCTCTACTTGAACAATTTCGCCAGCATGAAAAGTTACAAGTGGAACTTCCGATGTTCCAACCAAATAGCGGTCCTCATCCTCAAGCCGATAAGTCTGATCCCTTCCCGTTGGGAAAAAGGCGGTGTTGTTCATCGCTTCCGGCCTAGCCATTAGCGGCACTTCCAACGGGGTGAATCCTTTCTCTACGAGAAGATCCAGCGCAAGCTGTTGTACAGCACGATGCAGCAACACTCCCGCACCTTTCAAATAATAGTGACGAGTTCCCGCCGTTTTTACACCTCTTGGAACATCGATAAGATCGTGAAGCGCACCCAGTGCCATATGATCCCTTGCCTCAAAGTCAAAGCTAGGGGGTTCCCCAAAACGAGCAAGCTCAACATTATCTTCATCCGAACGACCGACTGGTGTATCCGGCGAAGTTACATTAGGAACAAGCTCATACAGAGTAGCGAAAGCCTCTTCCGCAATAGTTAGCTCATGATCAAGCTTCCCTAAACGATCATTTACTTTCCGCGCATCTTCCTTAATAAGGTTAGCTTCCTCTACCCGCTTCTCCAGCATCAATTGCCCGATTTGTTGCGACAAGCGATTCCGTTTTTCTCGCAGTCCGTCCGTTTCTTGAATCAACTTTCTTTTCCGTTCGTCCCATTGCAGAAGGTTATCAATCGACACATCGATCCCTTTCTGCTCCGCCGCTACCCGTACTTCTTCCGCATTCTCTCTAATCCATTTCATGTCCAACATGCTACCGCGCTCCTTTTTGATGGAAATACAAAAAACGCCCTAAATCCCACATGGGACGAGGAGCGTTTATCTCGCGGTGCCACCCAAATTGATCAGACAGACAAAAGCAACAGTCTGATCCTCTTTGTTCCGCGGTAACGGGCGGATTCCGGTAAACTTAGGGGGAGCAAGCCATTAATATGGTTTCCCCTTGACGAGAACGCCTCCGAGTTGGATACTCTTCACTGGCATAATGATAATGTTAAGTTGGTTCGTATTATAGCGTATGCCAAAGTCAAAATGCAAGCTCATTTTAGTTTCCCAAAATGGGATAACACGGTATATTGGTAAAAACAGGTCTATCTTTTTATAGAAAAGGGGGACTCCTTGAGTGAAAAAACTATCACATATACAAGAGCTTACTGCTCTTAAAACGATCGCAGAAACGTTAAACCAATCCAATCATGTGTTTGATATGTTGGATACGGTGCTTGAGAGACTGCTTGATGTAACTGGACTTACATTCGGTTGGATATTTCTAATCGAAGATAACCGTGAATACACGTTCGCCGCAGATCGCAACCTCCCGCCAGGGCTGCTTCATAACGATAAAAGTCTTATGCAGTGCGGATCATGCTGGTGTATGGATCAATATCATGACGATCAATTAAACGATGCCGTCAACATTATGAGTTGTCGTAGGCTTGGTCATGCCCAAGCTGCAAATTACGGCGATACGTATGGCTACACCCATCATGCAACTGTCCCTCTTAGCATAGGTGATCGCAAATTTGGGATACTGAATGTCGGCGCTGCGGATAGAAATTATTTTACAAATGAAGAGCTTGCCCTCCTTCAATCTGTTGCCTTGCAGATCGGGGTTGCTGTAGAGAGAATGCGACTTCATAAGATGGAAGAACAGAGAGCTGTACAGTTTACACGCCTTGGTCACTTCAGCCGTGCTCTTAATTTGTCTATTAGCTCAGGTCTGGCAAGGGTTCAGATTATTGAACGAGCAGTAGAACTTCTGACCACACACTTTGAATGGCGGGGTGTAGCTCTTCTTGAAAAGGTCGGTGAGCATTATCAATTACAAGCTCTATACTCGGGCGAAGTGTTGCTGGACAACTTTGTACGTTTGCCTCAAATAGAGGCGAATTGGCTTCAGCAATCGCTCACAGGTAATAACTATCTAGAGTTAAGTGGAGCACTGGCTGCTACATTAATCAGCAAATGGGAGTACACTCACTCCACCCCTCGTATTCATACCGTGCTCGCTGTACGAAGTACATGCAATGATACGGCAACTGAGAGTTACTTACTGATTGGCTGTTCCGATCCACCTTTCCTCTCCGCAGTTGACGGAGAAGTACTTAACTCCATCGCTGAACATATTGCAGTAGCAGCGGAACATGCAAGATTAGAGGAAACAAGACGAGAACTCGTCCGGATTGAAGAGCGAAATCGTCTTGCAAGCGATTTGCATGATTCCGTTTCGCAAATGCTGTTTTCAATAAGTATGACCGCCAAAGGTGCAGGCTCACTTCTGCGTAATAGTGATGTTGCTGCTACGGAGCTAGCAATTGCGGACATGGGCAGTATGTCGCAAGAAGCATTGAAGGAAATGCGAAGCCTTATTATGCAGCTCAGACCCGCAAACTTGGATAGCGGCATCGTTCATGCACTAAAGAACTATGGCAAACGGTTAGGTATTTCCGTTCAAATAGAGGGCAACGATCAACTAAAGAACATATCTCCTACCATCCAAGAAACAGTGTGGCGAATCGGCCAAGAATCGCTAAATAATATCGCAAAGCACGCTGCGACCGATCGGATGGAGATGGCCATCTCTATTCTTAATGAAGAATTGATTTTTGTCGCGCAGGATAATGGTTGCGGTATGAATGTGACAGAATCTTTGGCGACAGATAGTTTGGGAATATCGATTATGAAGGAGAGAGCGCTGTCTCTTGGCGGGCGTTTGAAGCTAACTAGCGCGCTTGGAGAAGGAACATTAATTGAGGTTTCGATTCCTCTGAATGTGGCGCCCAATAGAGGGAGTGTTAACAACTGATGAGTATACGCATTTTGCTTGCAGACGATCACAAAATGGTTCGTAAAGGTTTACAGATGTTCCTATCTTCACAACGTGATATTGAACTAGTAGGGGAAGCTTCATCCGGTGTTGAAGCATTAGAACAAATTTCTATACTATCTCCAGACATTATACTTATGGACATTCGTATGCCGGACATGGGCGGTATTGATGCTACTAAAGAAATTACACGTCTGCATCCTACTGTTAAAGTAATTATTCTTACTTCCTTTTCCGATCAGGATCACGCGTTACCTGCTATTCGAGCCGGAGCAAAAGGCTATTTGCTCAAAGATATTGAACCCGATGATTTAGCTATTGCGATACGACGTGTTCAAGATGGTAAGGTTGAGCTTCACCCTGACATCGCCAGCCAATTGATGAATCAATATGTATCTCTCTATAACGGAGATGTTAATAACGAGGAACCACAACAACACGACTTATTAACAAAACGTGAGCAAGATGTTCTCTCACTAATCGCATCCGGTATGAGCAACCGTTCCATTGCGACAGAACTAGTTATTACCGAAAAAACGGTCAAGACGCATGTTAGCCATATTTTGAGCAAAATCGGGGTAACGGATCGTACGCAAGCAGCATTGTATGCAGTGAAACACGGGCTTAATAGTAAAGTTCAAAACTCAGACTAAAGTCGTAGAGCATTCAGCCAAAGGTTGAATGCTCTTTGCTTATAAAGATCCATCCATATTCTGACGCGCCGATCTGAATGGCGATGATATGATTACATCAGATCAATTGTCGATGACAATTCAGAAGGGAAATGATTCGTATGAATATCATTTTGTTAGCAGGAAGCAATCGCAAAGACGCCACAAGCACCCGCTTATCCGCATTTGTTGGCGACATCATTTCAAAAAGTGGGCATCAGGCACATTTATTTGATCTTTATGAAAAACCGTTGCCGTTCTATTCACCGGATGACGAATATGATAGTACCGATACGATTTCCGAGTTACAAAAAGTTATGCGCCAAAGCGATGCTATCGTGCTCGCTACTCCTGAGTACCATAGCAGTATATCTGGTGTATTAAAAAATGCGCTTGACCATCTAGGTCAAGAACACTTCCGTGGAAAAGCTGTATTGTCCATGAGCTCTGCAGGCGGTGCGGTTGGAACAAGCTCTCTTCAACAGCTTCAAGCCATCGTTCGCAACTTGCATGGCATTAATTCCGCTGAATGGATATCTATTGGTGGTGCGCAGCGCAATTGGTTCGCTGAATCGCATACCGATCATGAAGGTTCTGGTGGAGAAGTTACCGAACGGATTAGACGTGTAACCCATTCATTTTTAGAGCTGGCAAGCCGAATTAAAGGGTAATGGGCAGGGGCTAATATACTCGTTGTTCAGTCACAATACAGCCCCTATTTATCCCTCCCCGCATTTATAATTTTAGCTGCTTCCAGCTTCGATAGAGACTCTAAATTAGGTAATTGCGCTTCCGTTAGTTTAAGCTCTTCGATAGCCTTAAGTTGTGTTGCTGTAGCAGGCTGACGAGCAATCAATGCATCCAAATTGTCATAAGCAATCTGCTTTGCTAGCACTCTGTCATTGAGTAGATCAATTAGCCGATATATTGCATCAATGGCTTGTAGCTCACTATTAAGTCCAAATCCAGAGTCTGTGCTGAGCAGAATACGGTTTGGATATTTTTTTATAATAGGAATAAAGTCGTCAAGCTTGTTTGTACTATCCGCATTGTAAGCAGTAAACCCTGCAAAAAAATCAACATAAAGATTCGGATGTTCCTCTAGCAGATTTTCTACATTTCCAGGCGTATTGTAGGCATTGGCATGTGCCAAAATAATTGTTGTATCAGGATATTGCATAAGAGCTTCCTTGAGCTTCGAGATCGGTAGCCCATCAAGCGGATCAATATGCAGTAACAGAGGTGCTTGATATTGTGCGCATAACTCATATATTTGTGGCAAAATACCATCCATTGGATGAGCTGTTTTCCACGGTACTTTAGTAAGTATTGGCGAATAGGTAGACGCAGCTGCAATTTCACCTATTCCGAAATAACCCTTCTCCAAATTGTCCTTTACCGTCTGAAGGCCTGATTCCTCTAACAAGTTTACTCCTGAGAAAAAGGGAATAAACCGATCTGGATGATCCAAATAAGCTTCCCAAGCGATTTTATCTGTTACGACTGCATCAGGTGAAGATACTGCACCAAACAAAACGATTCGTTCGATACTATTTTTGTCCCACGTCTCCATCATTTTACGATATCTTTCACCACCTGCATTATGATTATGTGCATCAAAAATCGGAATATCATCATATTGTTTAACCAATTGTTCCAAACTTTTCTCACCATTTTGATCATCGGTTGGTATTTCATTAGATAGTGATTCTCCAGTTTGGTTGACTGCCGATGCGCTTTGTTCGATTACCTTTGTATTCTCGTTGTTTGCTTTGCCCTGAAATAATTCTCTTGTAATAAGAAATACTCCCATAATAGCAACTACGCTAATAACTAATTTTGCGATACGATAGCCTTTCGAATGCTCCATAAAACCTCACCCTCTCGCCTTTCGTTTTATACTTGGCAACATCGTAACATTCTCCTTAAATCCTGTACATTCCACTAGATTCATGAATTGTTATACTTTTTAATGATTTTCTTCATTTAAACACAAATAGGGGCTGCCTTAGGTAGATTTCTCTACACTAATGACAGCCCTGCTACTCTTACATTTATTTATTACGCTTGTTGCACAGCTTCAATTTCTAATGAAATCTTCACATCGTCGCCGATAAGAACGCCGCCTGTTTCTAGTGCTGCATTGTACGTTAGACCGTAGTCGCTACGCTTAAGTGTGCTCTTAGCGCTGAAACCAGCTCGTGCATTACCCCATGGATCTTTGCCAGAACCTTCATAAGTCACTTCGAAAGTTTCTGTACGAGTAACACCATGCAAGCTAACTTCTCCAGATACCTCATATTCACCTTCGCCAGTTTTCACGATAGTAGCGGCATTGAAAGTAAGTGTAGGATATTTTTCTGTGTCAAAGAAATCAGCACCTTTTAAGTGTGCGTCACGATCAGCGTTGCGAGTATCTACACTGTTGATATCGATGCTAAAAGAAATGTTTGCTGAAGTTAGGTCATTTACATCAGCTTCGACATTAGCTTCGAATGTGTGGAACGTCCCTTTTACCTTCGAAATCATCATATGTCTTACCGAAAAATCGATTGCACTGTGTGAGGCGTCTACTGCCCATATTGTTTTTGCCATTTATAAAACCTCCATTTAGTTTATATGCTAACAAATATTAATTAACTTACTTTTGTTATCTGTTGAATTTATCTTAAACTAAAGACATTTGATTGTCAACTGTTTCGTACTCGATAATTTTTGGGAAACAACGGTGATACTGTGATAACCAATTCTGAAAAGTAAACAAAACAAATAAAGGACATTTCCTTAAGTAGACACGAATCGGATAAAATCCTAATCGCCTATCCACTTAGAGAAGATGTCCTTTTCTTACACTCTATTTACATAAAAACTGCTTAACATGCGAGCTCATCAGCCATTTATCGACGATCAGAACCTCGCAAGAGTTTTATTAGTTTAAGTATTATTTCATTTTTTCAAACACTTACTCTGTTCCTTCTTCAGACGATTCTTCAGCTTCAGCCTCTTCTTCGACCGCTGCAGCTGCTTCCTCTACTTCCTCTTCCAACTCAGCTTCTACTACCTCAGTAGCTTCTGCTTCAACTGCCTCTTCCTCTGCTTCAGCAACTTCTTCAGCAGGGGAATCCTCCGAAATCAATTGTACAATTTCTTCCGCGTTCTCTTGAACAATTTCTTGTTCTTGGCTCATATTTTTCACCTCCTACTATTTTGTATCTTAATTGTATCGTTTTAATAGAAACTAACAAGAGGTGTAAAATGTCGCTTCATAGGAAATTTCTCCGTAATGGGCAATCATTCCGCTTCGCAACAGTTCACCCCCGACTGAAGTCTAGGTTAGGATAAGACTCTCGGAGGTTTTAAGCATTCTTTACAAAGGCTACCATTATAACGAAGCTAACGAACGATAAACGATTTATTAGATATAGACCTAGGAGGGTCAAGTAAATGTACAGCATACTTACTTATATCGATCAAGGAGCATTACTACTGTTGCTTATAATAAGCTTCATCGCTTGGAATAAGGCATCTACACTAATCAGTAGCCGTTCCGAAAAGGAGCTTCACCATAAAGTACGCTCAATAAAGTATTGGACCATTGGTCTTACTATTATTGTTGCTATAGGCATAGTAGCCGACATTACTCTTGCTGCAACACTTCACCATATGCTTTGGATAGATCGAGTACTCGTAAGAGCACCTTTAGCCGTATTATCCGTTTTGTTAATTTGGTTACTAGCAATGCCAAGACTACGATTGCTACTTGTAAGAACGCAAGCACAAAAGGGGCACGCTCTTGATCTTCCCCGCAGGAGACATGCAACAGACTCTGCTCTAGTGGCACCATTTACTATTACGGCACTACTCGCACTAGGCAATTTCTACTTTCTTATCTCCCTATCCACTCCATTTCAATGGTTAGAAGTGACTATACCGCTTATCGTTTTATTGTTTCTAGGATGTTCGTTATGGGTACGTCAAACGAGCCGCAACCAAAAAGCGACTTTATGTGCAAAAGAGACTTACGTCAGGCCTTGGACTAGAAGACTTCAGATTTCTGGCCTTGCTGCTGCCCTTGCCACTATGATTAGCGTCCCAACACTTGCTGCAACGGATTACAACTACTTACCCCATTCACCCCTCTTTGTAGGTGGTAGCTGTACAAACGAATTAATCGAAATTCCCTTTAATAAGGAGTCTACTTTGAACGATCCATGTATCATTATTTTGTATAATCGACTTTCTATTTACGACGGAATACCAGCCCTTTATGATACAATTAATGGGATTTCAACGCCTAATCTTTCTACGATTGTTGCAAAGGAAGGCGAACAAATAAGGGCAACTATTATTAATCGCAGCACTGTTCATCACCCCTTGCATTTGCATGGTTATCATATGCTTGTACTCTCGCACAATGAAAAGCCTATAACGGGCAGTCCATTGCTAACGGATACACTTCATGTAGCACCCGGGGAGGTGTATGAGATCGCTTTTGAGCCAAAATAAAACCGTACTTTGATTGTGAGTAATGATCCATTATAATTTATAAGGAACGGAGTGTTCATTCGTATGAAGATCAAAACAATTGGCGGTTCACTTCTACTGCTGCTCGGCGTCATGTTGCTACTTAATCAAGGTGAAACATTCGGACCTGGTAAAATCTTTGCATACTTCTGGCCATCACTATTTGTACTTCCGCTAGGTCTGTTCTTTCACTGGCTATATTTCAGTATGACTGGCAGAAGAGGTCTTGGACTTTTAATTCCAGGCGGTACTTTGATAACAGTTGGTATCGTTTGTCAAATTTCCATGTTATTTAACAACTGGCACGTGATGTGGCCTGGCTTTATCCTTGCCCCTGCAGTTGGTTTGCTTGAATTTTATTGGTTCGGCAACCGTAACAAATGGCTGCTCATTCCAATCAATATTTTAACCGTGCTCTCTCTATTGTTCTTCATTGTCTTTTCATTCGGTGCGCTATTTAATACTGTGTTATCGGAACAGCCGTATTTCGCAGTTCTTCTTGTCGTAGGTGGAGCAGCGATTTTATTGCTAAGAAAAAAGACAGACTAAGACGAAGCACCCATTCACCGTTGTCTATTCTGAGGAGGCTCACCCTGTAATATGCTTACATTTGACCAAAAACTAGCTATCATTACGTCCTTTCCTGAACTTCAGCGAAAGGACGTTTCGCTTGGCCGCGTAAACTTTCATTATGAAGAGAGTGTCCATGAGAAACAAACAGTCGTCTACCACTTACACCCGAACGGAAACGGCTTTGTATTTGCCGGACTTCTTAAGGGAGTGCCCACAGATGCCAAAGGCATGGTTAACATCCGTGACTTCGAGTCAGATGAGCTAAAGCAATTAATTGCTCGTTCGATCACTTCGCTTACTGGTGACTCTTTAGAAGTAGCTGACACTAGAGTTGCCCGCGAACCAAAAGACTCCTTCCAATCTTCACGTGCAGAATTTTGGAGAGGACCGGGCGGTGCACGCCTAACGTTGCTTCTCGAAGATGACCTCTGGTATGTCTACGCTGGCAAAGAACTAGAAATGGCTTTCGAAACGTATGAAGAATCCGTCCAATATTTACAAGACGAGCAATTTCGACGCGAGTAGACAGGATTTCGACCTCCCGTTGTCTAATTATTAAGGTACATCCTAGACTTCGGGAGGAACAATCGTGTCAATCAAAGCTAAGTTATCTTTCTCCATCTCAATGATTGTCGCCATCATATTATTACTTAATATTGCGTCTTCTTATATGTCTTCCAAAGTGAATCAAGAAAATACTTACGAGAGACAAATGCAGGCTATCGCCAAGCAGATTGTTGTCACTCTTGAGACATTAGAAAAAAATCGTAATACGATGGATATAGAACTGGGTATTAAACTTCGCCTCGCCGCTATGGTCGCCCAAGAGAAATTAAATCCAGATATCGAGCAAGTTACAGATGCGCAGTTAGTAGCGCTGCGTGATGAGCTCGGCATAGATGATTTAACACTCTGGCAACGTATTAACGGTGAGGTTATTTCCGTTAAATCCTCTAATCCCGACGAACTGGGCTTAAGCTCTAAGTCATGGGATTATTGGAATACAGCTTTTCACCAGCTATTTAATTTAAAAAAAGTTGATATTAAACAAGGACAAACGTTACAAAACTTTTGGACAGGTCCTATCAACTACGCCGTTTCTGACCCTACACTTATTAACAAATGGGGCTATTATTACGACGGTTCCACAAACTACATGATCAATACGATTATCAATACAGATAAAAACTTTAAGTACGATCTTGTAAACGGTACTAATGATGTTATTCGTAAACTGATTAATCAACAGCCTGCCCTTCTAGAAATAACAGGTATCGACCCGCAGTATTTTGGTACTGCTCCGATTATAAAGATGAAAAAAGGTGTGCCCGTACACAATCTTGATGTTAGAGCTATTCCCTTCGGTACGTACACGTACAAAAATACAGCCGAAGAAACAGCTATTGTTCAGGAAGTTGTTACAACTGGACAAACGATCACCAATAGTCATTCTTCTAACGGCAAGCAAGTACTACGGAGCTTTATTCCAATTATAGCGGACAAGCACTATGTCATTAGTGTTGCATTCGATGAACAAGCACTTCATGAGCCGCTCAAAAGGCAACTTTTTGCACATATTTTAATCTCGCTTGTACTTGTAATGATCACACTGATTTCTAGCTATTTTATTGCAGGCTATATGATACGATCGCTCAATCAAATATTAATAACAGTCAACGCAATAGCTACCGGCAACTTCAAAGCTACCACCGTTATTCATAACAACGATGAATTGGGTCTACTGGCTACGCGAATTAATACAATGGGTGCTAACCTTAATAAATATACGACTCAGCTTAAGGACACTGCGAATGAGTTACAAAGTACAAAGCAATACTTGGAATCCTTTGTAAATCACACTTCAGATGCGATTCACGTAATCGATTTACAAGGACGAATTATTCAAGTGAATAACGCTTTTGAGGCCATATATGGCTGGCGGAGAGACGAAGTAATTGGTCATCCACTTCCTACTGTTCCTGAAGAATATCGCACGGCTTATGAAGATCTTATTCATAAGGTTATAACTGGTGGTTCGGTTACGGACCATGAGACGACTCGATTTACTAAGACTGGTGATAGTATTGAGATCAGCATCACAATTTCGGCTATTAGAAACGAACATGATGCCATTATCGCGATCGCTTCGATTTCACGTAATATAACTTCACGGAAACAAGCAGAAGAAATGATTAGACGATCCGAGAAGCTGTCCGTCGTAGGTCAACTGGCAGCGGGCGTTGCGCATGAAGTTCGAAACCCTCTTACGACTTTGCGAGGTTTCGTGCAACACTACCAGCGAACAGGGTCATTGTCACCCGTTATTCTGGACCTGATGTTATCCGAACTGGATCAAATTAATATGATTGTCAGCGAGTTTCTTGTACTTGCTAAACCACAAGCTATCAGACAAGATTGTTTGAAAATAAACGAACTCGTCGGGGATATTGTGATGCTTATGGATTCAGAAGCTAAACTTTATAATGTGGAACTTGTCGTTCGGAAACTGACCGATATCCCTACTATTCCAGGCGTAGCAAGCCAACTTAAGCAAGTGTTCGTCAATGTGATCAAAAATGGCCTCGAAGCGATGGAAGATGGCGGGGAACTCATTATCGAGCTCAAGAGTTTCGATGACCACGAAATTATCATTTGCTTCATCGATCAAGGAAAAGGTATTTCTGAAGACGATCTCAAACGAATTGGCGAACCTTTCTATTCTAAGAAAGAAGGCGGCAACGGTCTCGGCGTAATGATCTGCCAACAAATTATCGCCATTCATCTAGGTAGCATGCATTATTATAGTAAGATTGGTGAAGGCACTTGTGTAGAAATTCGTTTACCGATTCCTGAAAAATCGATCTGCCTACCTCTTGAGGAAAAAGGAGTACAATAAGATGTCAAATCAACATTCATTCGCTAATGTCTTAATAGATGATAATAATTATCCTACCGACAAGCGTATCCTTATCGTCACAGCCGTTGATGCAGAACGTGATGCTGTCATTAGAGGTCTTGCAAAAGCTCGCCCTTCACGCATCAATGTCATTTCGGCGGGTGTAGGTCCTGCTGCGGTTGCGGCAAGAACAGCTACTTCAATTGTTAACGGTACGTATGAACTTGTTATTAGTGTTGGCATCGGTGGCGGGTTCCCTTCACGTGCGAGCATCGGCTCACTCGTACTCGCTGATAGCATTGTAGCAGCAGATCTTGGGGCGGAGACACAAGATGGATTTCTAAGTGTCGATCAGCTCGGATTCGGGTCATCACATGTAGCAGTGAGCGAATCATGGAACGATAAACTTTTGTCTGCATTAGCGCTAAGTGGTCTTACCGTTGTATATGCTCCCATTATTACAGTGTCGTCGGCAACAGGCTCATCAGCTACAGCTGAGCTTCGTTCACAACTTGTGCCTGGTGCAGCTGCCGAAGGTATGGAGGGTTATGGCGTAGCTATTGCAGCGGAGCAATTAGGTATTCCAGTCATGGAATTACGAGCAATATCTAATGAGGTCGGTCCTCGAGACCGCTCTGCTTGGCGCATTGGTGAAGCATTACAAGCACTAGAAGATGCTAGCTATGCGATCGCTACACTTTTCCCAAAGCATATCGATAACCTCGATACGTAAATGCTATCTTGCCTATAGAGGAGGTTTATCTCACAAATGTCTACTCAACCTAGCCTAAACATTGCCTATTCTCCTTGTCCTAATGACACATTCATCTTTCACGCTTGGGCTCATGGACTTGTACCTGGTGCTCCCAAACTGAATGTAACTTATGCGGATATTGATATAACTAATCATCTTGCAGCTCGCTTAGAAGGTCCGGAAGTAATGAAAATCTCTTATGCAGCATTGCCTTGGGTACTTAACGATTATCGCTTATTGCCTTGTGGCGGAGCCCTTGGAAGAGGCTGTGGACCACTTGTCCTTACAAAAAATTCGCTTGAGGGTGGAGCGCATATTAATGGCGCTACACTCTCTGGTAAACGTATTGCAGTTCCTAGCGAACGCTCCACTGCATACTTGCTGTTCCGTTTATGGGTAGAACAGCAGGTACCGGGTGGTGTAGGAGAAGTAATCGTCATGCCTTTTCATGAAATTATGCCTGCTGTGAGAGATGGCAAGATAGATGCAGGGCTTGTTATCCATGAAGCCCGCTTCACATATCCGACTTATGGACTTCATATGGTGGCCGATCTCGGCAGTTGGTGGGAATCTGACACCGGACTTCCTATACCGCTTGGAGCCATTATCGCTCGTAGGACACTAGATAGCGAAGCAATTAGTCGTTGGATTCGTGAGTCTGTTGATTATGCTTGGGCGAATCCTGACGTTTCACAATCTTATATTATGGATTATGCACAAGAGCTTTCTCCTGAAGTTGCGAAGTCGCATATTGATCTGTACGTGAACAGCTTTAGCCGCGATCTTGGTGAAGAAGGCTACAGCGCTGTTGAAGCATTATTAGGACGAGCCGCCGCTCAGGGCCTCGTACCTTCATTTGATTTGAGCCTACTGCGGTAACGTAACGCACTCTGCAAATGAAAAACGGTCTCCATACTCTCGTTAGAGTGTGTGAGACCGTTTTTATTTGGATAACATTACAGTAGCTCTAGCTCGCATCAGCAATTCTGCTCACTACACTAGTCCTCTGCTTTTGCCCGAGTCGATATGTCTGTATTATTGGACTCTACATAATGTTTGAGCATTGACAACTTGTTATCCCAGAATCGTTCATAATAAGACAACCATTGCTCAAGCTCACGCAGCGGCTCCGCATTTAATCGATACCTTGTTTCTCTTCCTACCTTGCGATCCCGCACTAGCCCCGCTTTCGCCAACACTCTAAGATGTTTGGACACAGCTGTCCGAGTCATTGGAAAGTGCCCACTAATTTCTGTAACAGGCATCTCTTCATTACCTAATAAATGCAATAACTTCCTCCGAGTTGGGTCGGCAATTGCCTGAAATACATCATACTTCTGAGCTGGTTCCGCCATATTGATCCTCCACATATTGTGCGAGTTTCTGTACAATACCAATCCAGCCTTTACCCATACGATCTCGAACAACATCATGTTTTTCATTAAAGGCTGTTACACCTTCAGCTAACCATCCGCCATGTGTCAACGTAAAGCGGGTACCTTCCTCCGTCTCTTGCAGCTCGAAAGTAATAATCCAATCCTTGTCCCAGCGGAACGAAAGACGATTCGGTGGGGTAATCTCTAATACTTTACAAGGCGATTTGCCGAATGGTCCTGCATCAACATGAAACTCAAATCCAACTTGAGGCTCGAAATTGTTAGGCATAAACCACGCACCAATTCCTTCTGCTGTTGAAACAGCCTCCCATACTTTCACTATAGGTGCTTTAATCGTAATATCCTTTACTACATCAGGCAGCTTTGACTGTTCTGCTTTTCCACTATTTTCAACATGACCTTGATGATTATTCATATATTAACCTCCACTACATGATAGCTTTCCAACTAATTACGAAACCAAATGGTTTCATATTATCACTATACGATACCATTTGGTTTCGCGTCAACAAATCCTTCATTTGACGGATGCCGACTTTGTATGAATAATACATAGTAGGGTTGAATAGAACAACCACAACTTATATGCTTACTAATGCGAAGACGATACGAATCGATTCACATTTAATCTAAAGGAGGACGGTCAATGTCTATTGTGTCTCAGCTTGTGGCATTTAATAAACAATTCGTAGAGGAAAAGCAATACGAGGAATATTTGACAGACAAATTCCCCGAGAAAAAAATTGCTATTCTAACTTGTATGGATACACGACTTGTAGAATTGCTTCCCAAAGCTCTTAATCTTCGTAACGGAGATGCTAAGTTTATTAAAAATGCAGGTGCCATTCTGACACAACCGTTCGGTAGTGCGATGCGAAGCATTCTTGTTGCTGTATATGCGCTCGAAGCACGTGAAGTGCTCGTTATTGGACATCATGGCTGTGGCATGACCAACCTTGATACAAATGCCTTAATTAGTAAATTTAGCGAACATGGAATTGACCCTCTTGCAGTTGAAACACTTGAAAATGCAGGCATTCGTATGGAAAAATTCCTTCGTGGCTTCGGCAGCTCTGAGGAAGGTGTCATGCACAGTGTCAAAATGATTCGTAATCATCCTCTATTCCCTAAAGATATCCCTGTTCATGGCTTCGTCATTCATCCAGAAACAGGTGCACTTGAGGTTCTTGTTGAAGATTACAGAGAAGAGTCAAACACACAATAAGAAACTAGAAATAGATGTGCTCCATTGAACTTTGAGAGTTATCTGTTTAAATAAAATAGTAATGACAAAACAACCTCCCTGACACTTGTAAGAGTGATTCAGCGAGGTTGTTTTCTGTTGTTCTACGCCCACCGAGCAAGTCACAACTTTTACTCCATAATTAACGTCTATATAGGAGTGCAATTCGTATCGCAAATTTCGTTCATATAGGATAGAGATTAGTACTGGGGGACTTGTTATGCGCCAAATGGTAACTTTTCTGCTCCGTTCATTTATTGTAATCATGATACTATTCCTACAACCTGTAACGATATCCGCCGACTGGATAAATAATTTCGTTGTATATGATGGCAACAGCTATACAATTACCGATAAGGAAATTCAATCTGACAGCATTGGGAAGCGACTTGGCGAAGTTACACGTTATTCTGATCGAGAAGGAACGTATCACGGTAACTTTTCAAATACATATCCAAAGGGTACCCAGTATTACGCGATTGAGGGTGCAAACAAAAAGTCCAAAATTGCAGTAAAAACACCGGAAGGTCGGTACATACTCGCCACCTATTCTGGCAATTATCCAACGCCAAGCTTATGGTCACATGGAGCTTTTTGGTTGATTACAATTATGGTTGTACTTTGCATTATGATTATCGGAACTGAACTTGCTCACCGAAATAGGAACACGTGTTAGAATATCTATTACGTTATATCAAAATTAGGTTGCTTGTCACGTACACAACTAGCCAAATAAAAGGAGACATCAATAATGCTGCACGTGCTAGGTCGTAAAGTTTTGAACACCTATATCTCCGCCTTCGCTTTAATTATTTGTATTCCACTATTATCCATGTTGGTTAAAGGTGATAAAAACTATACAGTCGATTCGTTTTTGAGCTGGATGGGTATTTCAGGAATGATCGCCTTTCCTGTTATTCTAATTTATGGATCTCTTATATCAGTTGGACTAGAGTTTCTCTTGCCTAAATGGATTAAAAACCGTTCAGTTCTCATTATTACTCAGGGCATTGGACATGTTGCCTTCGGAGCATTGCATGCTATTTTATTGAAATTGGATTGGTTTATTTATTTCACCGCTTGGGCAGCACTCGTCTATTTCCTAATGGATCAATTACTAATTTGTATACAAAACAACAAACACCGATTAAAAGTATGGATCGGTTTGTTCCTTCTGCCAATTGTCATTACAGTCCTGGTATCCGCTTTACTTCCCCCTGCACCACCACCGTTGCCAGTGGGGCCTTTTACTAAGGAGGACGCTGTTTCAATTGCAACAGCTGGCGATGGTACAATGACCAGAGTTTATCCAGATCAAGTTGGTAAAACGACAACCGAAATTGACGGCTATTCAGTCACCCGCGAGACAAAAGTTAGTGAGCTAGGCGAAGAGACATATGAAGTGTTTTTTGTGGAAAGTTGGAGTAAAGAAGAAGATCGCGGAGAACAGTGGGTTTCTTATATAGTGAGTCGAGGCAGTCTTGAACATAATGGCAGCGGCGGTAAGTCACCTCCGTTTTCTATCGACTAAACCACTCGACTCTCGATTATTAATAAACTTTGTGAACCAATTAAATAGGTTAAGGCAACGCAAGCTTACCCATTACTGTTGGACGTATAGCTCCCGTTGCAGCGGGCACATTGTTCGTATTTCCACATAGGAAAGCATGCCCAAGCAATGCGAATATGACAGCTTCCTTCGCATCATCAGCGAGCCCAAGTGTACCAGCGTTCATAATTTTCTGCTCAGGAAGCAGCGCTGCGAGCATATTCATCAACGTGCGATTATGTGCGCCACCGCCGCTTACTATAACTTCATCAATTTGGCATCGTGGTAATACAATCCCCTTACACGCGTTAGCAATCGTATGTGCTGTAAATGCAGTTGCCGTTGCAACGATGTCGGCAGCAGCAAGCCCTCGTTCACCAGCACGCTCAAGAAAAGCAGCTGTATAGGCTGTACCAAACAACTCGCGACCAGTTGACTTCGGCGCAGGCATCTCAAAGTATGGGTGAGTTAGCATCTCGGCAAGTAGTTCATCATCAGCCGTACCAATTGCTGCCCAAGACCCTTCTGCATCGTAGCTCATTTTGCCATCTGTCAGCGTGTGAACGCTCTGGTCGATAATCATATTGCCAGGGCCAGTGTCGAAGGCGAATGCATCGTCCGTTCCAGCTCTTGGAGGCAAAGCAGTACAATTCCCTATACCCCCAATGTTCTGAAGCAATCGTCCTTTGCTTGGATGACCAAACAGTATGAGATCCCCATAGGGTACAAGCGGTGCTCCTTGACCTCCTACAGCCATATCCGCTGGGCGGAAGTCACCCACCGTTAATATTCCCGTCTTTTTGGCGATAACCGACAAGTCTCCTAGCTGCAAAGTGGATCGCACCATATAAGGGTCATCCTGCACTGAGTCTGGCATATGCCATACAGTTTGTCCATGTGAGCTAATGAAGTCAATCTCGGAAAGCGACAGTCCCGCCTCATGTATAGCCTCCAACGTTGCGTCAGCGAACAACTCCGCAATATAGACGTTCATGCCGCATAATTTAGAAATGTCCGAGTTTGCTGGGTCACAAAGTTCCTTTATTCTCTCGCGTAGAGCATCATCGTAAGATCTTGTGTAATAGTGTAAAAGCTGCACTTTAGCATCCAGTCCCGATCCTTCAATCCGTACGATAGCAGCATCAACACCGTCAAGTGACGTTCCTGACATAAGTCCAACTGCAAAGACAAAAGGTTTGTCCGTCGTCCACTTTAACATGATTCCCCCACGCTCCCATAGTTGCAACATTGCTCAGGCTAAACTTTACTTCCGAATGCTATCCAGCGCTAGCAAAACAGCACCATAAGCTGCATCTTGTTTCGTTTCGATACAACGAAGCCTCGGATACCGCTCCTTCATCCGCGACTTGAACAACTCGCGAATATGGCGATTGTTCAGTAGCACGCTACCAAGAAGTGAAAGCTCGCCTTCCTGTAAACCGAGCTGTTCCACAGTGGCAGAAGCTAGCTCGACTAGAGCATTCGCATTTTTAATCGCTATACGCTGGGCGACTTTATCACCCGCTTCGCATGCTTCAGATAACAGGGAAGCTAGTGCCGCGATATCCCCTTTATTTCTACTTTTATCGTAGACAAACCCAACGATTTCCTGCACCGTCCCTATTCCAAGACGGTCATAAACAAGCTTCGTAATGATAGTTGCATCTTCCCGTCCGTCATAAGCTCGTACCACAACAGATAGCAGGTCGCGACCAATACTATAGCCACTTCCTTCATCATCAATAAGATGGCCAAATCCACCAGAACGATGAATAGCACCAGATGTATTTCGTCCGTAACAAATAGATCCCGTACCAGCAATGATAATAATGCCGTATAATCCTTCATGTGCGCCACAAAGAGCAGTTTCATGATCACCGACCAGCACTAATTTGCCGTTATATCCGTTCTCTCTTAATCCAGACGTCAATCGCCCGCTGACTACTGGATTGCTTATACCTGCTGCACCGATACATATTGCTTCACACGCACCCAGTCCACCATCGCAAATTCGTTCGATCTCATCACAAATATGTGCGAGCGTAATTCGTACACTAGCTTCGTCTTGCCCATTATAGTTAAGCGCTCCTGCGACGAACGTGCCTATAATCGCACCCTGCTCATCTGCAATCGTTACTGCTGTCTTCGTCCCACCACCATCCAAACCGACAACATATTTCATCTACATTCACTCCAATATCAATAGAGATGGAATTGCTTCTTCCGATCCGCAAATGCTAGACTTTCCTCTGCAAATGATTCTAGCAGCATATCAACATTTATCGACTTATCCCGATATACACGATCTCCGCACAGTAAATCGATAAACGGCCTTCCATTTTCCCGTACGGGCGTTAGAAACGCAAACTCAGCATACATCTCCTGAATGGTGAACATAAGCTTAACACCAGTTTCTACAGTACGCACAGCTCGCTCATCCAACACATGAACGTAAACACCGCCGCATAGCTCACCCTCGTGCTTCGAGAAAGTTGGCTTGAAATAAGCTGGTCTAAAATGTACACCCGATAGCTTCTTCGCATTCATCTCCTCCGAAAGCTGCTGTGCATCTATAAAAGGCGCTCCAATCATCTCAAATGGAGCTGTCGTCCCGCGTCCTTCCGAAATATTCGTCCCTTCGAATAAACAGGTTCCCGGATATAGAAGTGCAGTATCGTAACGAGGAATTCCCATAGAAGGCGGAATCCAAGGTCTTCGCGTCTCTCGGAAGCTCATTCCTCTACTCCACCCTTCACAACGAACAACATGAAGCTCACCGTTCCAGCCCAACTCTTCATTTGCCATCGTCGCAACTTCTCCGGCTGTTAACCCATAACGAACAGCTAACGGATAATTGCCAACAAACGACTGAAACTCCTTCTTGAGCACATTGCCTTCTACTGTCACCCCGTCTAACGGGTTAACGCGATCGAGTACAACAAATGGTTTTCCTGCACCAGCGCAGTCTTCCAGTGCATATAACATTGTATAAATAAACGTATAATAGCGAGTTCCGACATCTTGAATATCATAAACAACGATGTCTACCGCATCCAACATCTCCTTAGTCAGTCTCTTGGAATCCTTCCGATAAAGACTATAAACGGGTACACCCGTCCTAGCATCTACATAAGTATCGACAAGCGCGCCCGCCGCCAGATCACCACGTACACCATGCTCTGGGGAGAACATTGCCGCAAGATGAAATCGTTCATGCAAAATATCAATCGTTGACCGAAAATTAGCATCTAGTCCCGTAGGGGAAGTAATTAAGCCGATTCGCTTGCCTTGAAATAAATGTGCATACTTCGAAATGTTATCGATACCGTTAAGGATCATATTTTCCACCTCATACTTCATACTACGTACTTCTTACTTCGTTCAGCTTCTATAGCTCTGCTTGACGCAGGCGCATCGTTTCAGCCGGAACCATAAATGTTTCCGCATATTCCTTCCGCGCCTCAAGGCCGCGAACTCGCGCGAGCGACTTGTAATAGTCCATATAATTAAACGACTTGCTGCCCGTTACGAACCAGTGTGTAGACAATGCTTTGATCCAAAGGTCAAATGCTTCTTGGTTGAAATCTACATACACATACGGCACATAATCTACAGCATCTTCCCAGTTCTCTCCATAATATAGTTTAGGGGCAAAGTGGGAAGGAAGCTCACGTTCCATTGCACGCAATCCCGCAAAAAATCTAGCATCATTCACAATACGATGAGTGGTAGCATGATCTTTATGCATACTTTGGCTATGATGAGTAATGATAATGTCCGGTTTCACTTCGCGAATGACATCGCATACACGAAGTCTGATGTCCTGATCGTCTTCAATTTCTCCGTCTGGAATGTCAAAAACACGAGCTTCTCCACCTAGCATTTCTGCAAAAGTATGAGCCTCGCGTATTTTCTGTTCTCGATATTCATTCACATCTTTACCATCTGGAACACCGCGTTCGCCTGCTGTTAGCGCCAATGTTGCAATTTTGTCGCCCTTCAAATAATGGCTAGCAAGTACACCGCCTGCTACTAGTTCCACGTCGCCTACATGAGCACCAATACCCAAAATGGTTATCCTCTTGCGTTCATTCATTGTACAAGCTCCCTTCTCATAATCGCGAATGTTTTCACCGTTGTAAATCCGGCTTTCTCATAGATGCGAATAGCAGGATTGTTACTGCCTGTATAGAGCGACATATACTCTGTTCCACTGGATTGGAACGCTTCACATAATCGAAAAAATAGACTTGAACCTAATCCGTGTCCCTCGTGCTCAGGCAGAACGCCAATACCAGCAAAATAGCCGCGCCCATTCTTCCCTTGAATGACAGGGCCAGCGAAACCAACAGCAACATCATTGCATACGGCGATAACAACTGGAGCACCTTCCTTAACGCTTCTATTAATCTCCTTCTTCCATAAGGGGTTAGCGAGTCCATCTAACATTTCGTTTAATCCGCTATGACGCTCTTGATGGAACAACTCTACTCGATATCCGAGCAATGCTGCCTTTTCTTCTTTAGATACGATGTTCAGCGGTACTTTAAATTCACTAAGCAGTAAATACATCGCACATTGAGTAGCTCTATCTATATAACCAACACTAGTTAGAAACTGATGAATTTTACTGCCTACAGGAAAACCCGGCGCATTATTATGCTCATGCCGGGCTGTCTCAGGAATATACCAAGGTAATTGCATCGGATTGAAAAAGAGTACCTCAGCTTGTTTTTTACCGAGCTGCTCGAAGCGCAGCTCCATCACATCAAGCAACATTTTGAAACGTGCATCTGTACGGTATGTCTCCCTCAAAATGATGCAAGTAATATAACCTGCAACGTCACCTAGAGGAAGATCATTCCCTGTACATCCACATGCGAAACCTTGCACAAACCCGCCTTGAAGCCATACAAAGGTGTTTTCTCTATCGAAGTAAGTATTGCGCAAGAAGATGTTATGAAAGGATTCCTCTGTCATTTCCTTATAACCGTCCTTCACCGCCTCTTCGTTCCATAAGGCGATTACTTGGGACGTATAACGGTCATGCCAAGTCGCAATCATTGTAATCCTCCTTCGACTATCCACGTATGCAATGGATTAACCTTTAACTGCGCCTACTGTTACACCCTCAAGGAAGTAACGTTGTAGACTAAAGAAGAGAATAAACATCGGCAATGCCGAAATAGTCGCACCCGCCATCATTGGAGCAAAATAAGTTGTGTTCGCAAAACGGAAGTTTTTCAAACCTACTTGAATCGTCTGCATATCCATCGTGTTCGTAACGAGGAATGGCCAGAAGAACGTATTCCATGCTTCCATAAACGTTAAAATCGCCATAACAGCCATAACCGTTTTGGATAGCGGCATGATGATTTTGAAGAAAATTTTCAATTGGTTAGCACCTTCTACCTTAGCGCTTTCCAATATTTCTTTCGGAATTGAACTCATAAACTGCTTCGCAAGGAAAATGTTATACACCGTAACTAACGAAGGCATTATAAGTGCTTTATACGTATTTTGAATCTCAAAAATATTAACGATCAAAATATAAAGAGGAACTTGTGTTACTTGATACGGAATCATCATGGCACTTAACAATACAGCGAACAGTACATTGCGGCCTCTAAACTGAAGCTTTGAAAATGCATAACCCGCCATAGTCGCAAATACTACGTTCGAGATCATAATAATCGTTGCCACAAACAATGAGTTCCAGATCCAACGGAATGAATATTCACTATAATCGAAGAAAAACTTGTATGAATCGAGTGAAAACTTACCCGGCCAGATGGAATAGCTAATTGCTCCTGCTTCTACGGGATCTCCGAAAGACGACATAATCATAAAGAAGATTGGAAACAATGTCGCAATCGCAAATAGTAGAAGGAGGACTACGATAATCGTGTTACGCGCATATCTGAAGACTGGATTTCCTAAATGGTTGTTGAACAATGACAAGATGAGCCCCTCCTTCTACTTTAGTATTCCACGTCTTTGCCAAGGAATTTGAACTGAATAAATGCGATAATACCGATAATAAGAGCTAAAACTAGTGATTGAGCTGCTGCTTTCCCGAATTCAAAATATTTGAACGCTGTATCGAAGACTAAGAGACCTACCATCGTTGTTGAGTGATCCGGTCCGCCGCCTGTCATAAGGTATGCGTTTTGGAAAACTTGGAAAGAGCCAATTACGCCAGTTACGAGTAGGAAAAGTGTCGTAGGCTTCAGGCATGGAATAACGATATGCCACATCTTTTGCCAAAACGAAGCACCGTCAATGTCTGCTGCCTCATAGTAACTCTGATCAATTCCGAGCAAGGCTGCTACGTAAATGATAATGCTAGTACCATGGCTCGACAGCCACGACATAAGGACAAGTGAGAACATAGACGTTGAACTAGAACCTAGCCAGTTCTGGCTCTCGATACCGAATACGCCTATAAGCTGATTTAGCATACCGCCTGCCATTGGATCGAAGATCCATAGCCATACAACGGAAAGTGCCACACCAGATGCAACAGCAGGCAAGTAGTAGACTGCTTTAAACGTTGTTTGCGCCCATTTTTTCAGAGGCATAATCATAATGGCGACACCAAATGAAAGAATGAGTGCTACAGGGACAGTTAGTAACGTATAAATGACCGTATTCCAAACTGCTTTTCCAAATAGCTCACTCTTAAAAATACTCGCGTAGTTGTCTAGTCCAATAAATTCTGAGCCTAACGGTTTGTACTCCTGAAAACTAATAATGAATGCACTCAAAACAGGATAAGCTGTAAACAGTGCATATACGATAAGAGCAACAGCAATAAAGACATACGCCCACATGCTGTCTCCCTTGTTTAAGCGATAACTTCCCTTCGAATTTGCTCGAGCCATACTGCAGGACTCCCCTCCAATACCAGTTCAAAACATAGATCGGATAGCCCGCCCCGATCAAGGAGCGGCTATCCGAGTGTCAAATTACTCTTTTACTACTCCATCTGCTCCAAATGCCTCGATAGCAGCTTTCGTAACTGCTTCATGCATTTCTTCTGGTGTAATTTCATTTGCAAGCAATGCTTGAAGTTTAGGGATGATAACTTCTGTTTCTACTTTAATCGCTTTAGCACCAAGTACAACTGGAATATCAGGGCGAGCAGGTGCTGCATGTTCTAACATTTTGTCAACTGCTGCAATGTTGTCTGGGTTACGAGTAGATTCCATGCTTTCAGCTGCTTTACGTGCGCTGTCTGTAATAAATGCTGCGAACAAATCGCTGTTTGTTGCCGCTGATGTTTGTCCTGCTGCTAGGAAATAAGCTGCTTTCGCTACATTTGCTTTATGCTCAGCTGTTGGCTCTGACTTACCACGGAATGCTACATAACCGTCTACTACTGCATGCGATACTGGCTTATGTCCTGCAAAAGATGGAAGAGGCAATACGATATAGTCTACTTTGATGCTGTTAGCAACTGCGCTGCCATCGTTAGCATCAATTTTTTTGTTATTGTTGTTTGCAGAGTTTTCGAATACAGCAAGACCTTTACCAGTAATCATCGTTTGGCCAGTTAGGAACATGTTCCAACGTTTTCCTGCATCTACGGAGCTAAGCTCTTTTGGCATGGAACCGTCGTCGATCATTTGACGTACTGCTTTAAGCACTTCTAGGAAGTTTTTGCTTGTATACGTATACTTGTGATCCGTTGTGAAAGGTGAAGGCAAACCTGCATTTTTCACAAGAATACCTAAGTAATCTCTCGCTGCAACACCTGATGTTGCAAATACGAAGCCATAACGGGAAGTTGCTCCATTTTCTTGAACAACACCTTTTTTGATTGCTTCGCGGAACTCATCGTACGTCCAGCCTTCTTGCTGAATTTTTTTCCAGTCGATTCCTGCTTCTTCAAGGAACTGCTTGTTACCGCCAATAGCGTGAACTTCCATGTAAGCTGGAAGACCGAACAAGCCACCATCTTTTTTCATATACGCAAGTGGCGCTTCATCAAAGTCAGCAACCATCTCAGGTGTTACCGCATCACTAATGTCCATCACCATGTCCATTTGTGCATATTTTGAAATACCTTCGGAGTTGATAAAAGCTAGATCAGGAGGGCTGCCCGCATTTACTTGCGTATCCAGCTTCTGAGTCATATCTTCCCAGCTCGCAGGTTCAATTTTAAGAGTTAAGTTCGGATAAAGCTTAGTGAAGTCTGCTTCCATTTGCTTAAAGTTTTTTTGGTAATTTGGAGACACCGGCGGAAGCAACGCTGTAATTGTGTCTTTAGCTCCACTTGCCTCTGCCCCACTAGTCGAGCTAGGTGAACCGCTGGGAGCAGGTTTGTTGTTGCCAGAACCACATGCTGATAATGCACCGACAGATAACATAAGAGCGAGTACTGTTGCAGCAAATCTTGTTTTTCTTTTCATTGCTAAGATCCTCCCTTAATGTAAGTTCTATATGCTGGCATCCGGCCAAGCCTATTAGATCGCTTTGGTGCAGATGCGTATAGCCTTCTTCAGGCTGCCACCGCTTTCGGCCAATAATGTCTTCGCTTCATCAGCTTTCAATCCAGATTTAATCATCATAATGGCGAGCTTGCAGTCTAGCGAAGCAAGTTGCAAAGCATTTTCTGCTGCTTGATGATCCACACCAGTTGTCATTCTAACCATGCGTAAAGCCCGAATATACAGCTTTTTGTTGCTAGCCTTCATGTCTACCATAAGGTTGTTATACGTTTTGCCCAGCTTCACCATCGTGCCAGTCGTAAGCATGTTAAGCACTAGCTTCTGTGCTGTACCCGCTTTCATTCTTGTCGAACCTGAGATAACCTCTGGTCCAACGACTGGAGCAATACAAATATGGCTTACTTCTTCAAGAGTTGTACCTTTATTGTTAACCACGCAGATCGTAACTGCACCAATCTCACCAGCTCTTCGCAATCCCTCAATAACGAAAGCTGCGCTTCCACTTGCTGAAATTCCAATGACGGCATCTTTGCTCGTCACTTCGATACGGTCAATAAGTGCTCTACCTTCCTCACCATCATCCTCGCAACCTTCAACAGCAACTCGCAGTGCGATATCTCCACCAGCAATATGTCCCTGTATCAGCGCGGGATCAGTTCCGAAGGTAGGGGGACATTCCGAAGCATCAAGTACACCAAGTCTTCCCGATGTTCCTGCGCCGATGTAATACATCTTTCCGCCATTCGATAACACTCGATGAAGCGCTTCCACAGCACGGGCGATGTTACTCATTTCTGCCGCAACTGCCCCCGGTACTAATGCATCTTGCTGATTAATCAGCTTCAGCATTCCTTCCGTTGTGAGCTCATCGATCATGCTCGTTTCGGAATTTATCCCCTCCGTCGTTAAACTTGCAAGATAGTCAGTCATAGTGATTCCCCTTACGTGATCATGTTTAGGTTTCGATTACCCATCTGATCGATTCGATTCTTTGGTTGAACATAGTTCTATATTAAGCAATTTATTTGAAATGCGTCAATACATTTTGAAATAAATTTTTACTGTGGAATAATTCGTTGGAATTTTAAATCGGAATTTGTTGGAGGTCGAAGGTGCTGTTAATGCAGCTATAGTGCGTATTTTGGGCGACTTGATATGTAAGCGCATTCATCATTTTGTGTGGATGAATTCCCATTTTTTCATAACGTGCGCTATCTGCGCTAGAGACTATATTGACTAGGTAGCTAGTATTGAAGCTTGTCGCAATTTAAATCAGCACGGGTGCTGTTTAGATGAGATATCTCGCTATTACAGCTCGAATGTTGCTTTCGATGACACACGTTCCGCTTTTTGGCGCCACTACAGCTCATATGCTATTTTCGAGGACACACGTTCCGCTATTTGCATATACTAGGCACATTTTTCATTTTGGGGGACATACGATCCGCTATTTGCTCGAAATAGAGTCACAACAACCCAATAATTATGCAATAAGAGATCCTCTGTCCTCGAAAACCGAAAACAGACAGTTTTACAGCAAATAACGGATCTGGTGTCCTCGAAGATACATTGCCGTGTCAACAATACCGCACCCTCTCACCAATACAGCACCTTCTATCACCTTACCTCATCGCACTACAAATCACCGCCCCACCCCAAGCACAACAACAAAAAGACATCCAAAGCCCCGAACAAAAAGGCTTGAATGTCTTCTTCCTTTATCTTACTGTTATCGTCACTATCTTCTACGCTTGTTAGAAATAATAGTATGGCTCTTGGACAAATATTTTTTTACTTGCTGATAGTCAGCACTTGCTACACCTGCAAATAACATGTCGATAATCGTCAACATTGCGATACGCGAACCCATCGCTCCGCTGCGAATAGATATCTCTGGTGTAGAGATGCTTAACAACGTATCTGCACGATCAGACAATTCACTCTTGCTGTACTTCGTAATCGCAACAATATGTGCATTGTTTTTTTGTGCGATTTCGAGCGAGTCCAATATTTCAATCGTATCACCTGAATTAGATATAAAAATAGCAACATCGTCCTTCGACAGTAGCGCAGCAGCTGTAAGCTGACTATGTCCGTCTGTGAAGGCATGACAAATTTTATTAATACGCGTAAACTTCTGCTCTGCATCTTGGGCAACTAAACCCGATGCGCCTATGCCGAAAAAGATAATCCGTTTGCTCGTACGAAGCGCCTCAACAGCCCGCGCTACCGCCGAACGATCGAGGACACTAAGCGTATCTTCGATTGAACGAATATTATTTCTGCTTATGTTAGATATAATCGTTTGCAATTCGTCGCCTGGCTGGATATCCGTGTACTGGTCGCCTGATTCTTCGTCCATGGAGCCTAATGATGCAGAGATGCTGACGATAAAACTTCGATAGCCATTGTAGCCCATCGTTTTGCAGAAGCGAAGTACAGATGCATCACTTGTCTTGCTACCTTGAGCCAGGTTTTTAATCGAGAGGTGTGGAATCTCTTCTTTGTTGTTTAAAATATATTCGGCCACTAACCGTTCAACAGGTGTAAGACTGTCTTTGCGGTCCCGAATCTTGATCAACACGTTATCGTTTATCGCCATGTGCCGCTCCCTGCCGCTTCATATTTTCGCAACTAAATAGTATACGTATTACTAACAAATTACAAGTATTATTCCTAGCGAATATGTAATATCTATTTTACATTAACGAAATATTATTTCAAAACTTTTTATCAAAATGATTGTTTTGTTGCAATTTTAATTGTCTGAACGTAAGGTGCGTGCTACAATGTCATCATAATTCGGTTCATAGATCTCTAACTATTGCGGCAAAGGATGAGTGAAAATGATGAACAACACGTTGAAAATCGCAATTATCGGAGCAGGAAGCACATATACACCTGAGCTTATGGAAGGCATTATTAAACGCAAAGATGTTTTACCTCTCCAAGAACTTGCCCTTATGGATATTGACGAAAGAAAACTAGATATCGTTGGCGGTTTATGTGAACGGATGGTGGAAGCCGCTGGCATGGACTGCAAAGTGGTTAAAACACAAATCTTAGACGATGCACTTCGTGGTGCTGACTTCGTCCTTGGACAAATTCGTGTAGGCAAGCTGCCAGCACGCGTTCAAGACGAACTAATCCCTCTAAAATATGGCTTGATTGGCCAAGAAACATGTGGCATTGGCGGATTTTTTAAAGCGATGCGTACCATTCCGGTCGTACTAGATATTGCGAAACGAATGGAAATTCTTTGTCCAGATGCTTGGCTCATCAACTTCTCCAACCCTGCGGGCATCATTACAGAAGCCGTTCTTAATCATACAAATGTGAAAATGTTAGGTCTATGCAATGTACCGTACAATATGTTCAAAAGTATCCGCGAAACGCTTGAACTTCCAGATGCTAATCTGACTTATGTTGGTCTCAACCATCTGAGCTGGATTACAGCTATCGAACATGAAGGTAAAGACTATTTAAAAAATGCGCTCGAAATGGGACTAAACAGCGAGACGATGAAAAACATTCCGTCTAGTGGATTTAGTAAGGAGCTCGTTCAATTAGTAGGCGCAATCCCATCATCGTATATGGAATATTACTATTTTAAAGATAAAAAACTTAATTTGTTGAAAGAAAGCGAACAAACTCGTGGTGAGAAATGTATGGCTATCGAGGAAGAGCTTCTAGAGATTTACTCCAATGCTGAGCTTCACTCGAAACCGGAACTGCTCGCTTCCCGTGGTGGAGCCAATTACTCCGAAGTAGCGATCAGTCTAGTAGATGCGATCTTTAACGATAAGCAAGAATTGCACGTCGTCAATCTACTAAACAATGGAGCACTTCCTTTTATGGAAGATACCGATGCGATTGAGGTTGGGGCTATTATTGGGAAAGACGGCGCCAAACCGGTTCGTCTGCCAGAGTTCAACAACCGCCATATTATTGATTATATGCGCATGATAAAAGCTTACGAGAGAGAAACGGTCGTAGCAGCGGTAGAAGGTAGTGAAGAAGCGGCTATGCGGGCATTAATGATGAATCCACTTGTTGCTGACTACCAGACTGCACATGATTGTTTCCAAGAGCTAAAGGAAGCTCATCGTAACTATCTACCGCAATTTTCTCAAGGGGACTAGGACTGTTATGGCTAAGCAGTATGTAATCGGCGTCGATGGAGGAAATAGCAAAACAGACTATTACCTGTTCCATGTAAATGGTGATTTCAAGGATCATATTCGTGCGGGAACTTGTAGCCATGAGCGGTTCCCGGGCGGCTATGAAAGTGCATGGAAAGAGATGAATGAACAAATCGGACTGTTGCTCTCGCGTAATGGGCTATCGATGGAGGACATCGCTTCGGGAGCTTTCGGACTTGCAGGAGCAGATATTCCATCGCAGAAAGAGAAGCTTAACGAAGTCATTGAGCGAATCGGATTTACCAACTACGCTATGGACAACGACTCTTTCCTTGGTATCAAAGCGGGTAGCGACAAGGGATATGGCATCTGCTCGATAAATGGTTCTGGTGCTTGCACAGGCGGCATTTCGCCTAGTGGTGAGCGACTGCAAGTTGGCGGCGTTGGTAGCGAGCTCGCTGGTGACGAAGGCGGCGGATTCTTCTTAGCGAGGAGGGTGCTTCGTACAATCTACGACTCATTCTATCGCTTAGGCCCGAAGACAACGATGGCAGCACCAGTAATGAAACTGCTCGGAGTACCAGGCAAGGATCGTTTTATGGAGCGAGCTTTGGAAGGTATGGTTGCTAGAACGCTACCTAATACTGAAATCGTGACGATCCTATTCTCGGCCGCGGAGAATGGCGATGCTGTCGCGATGAACATCGTAAGTCAATCAGCATTGCAGATGGCTTACTCTACAGCAGGCTGTTTGCGTCAACTCGACTTCGGCACAGAATCCGCAGACATTATTATGGCTGGCTCCGTCTGGGTAAAGGCAAAATCACCAGTGATGCGCGATCTCTATAAACGATATGTCAATGAACTTGCTGGACGCGAATGCCGCTATATTTTATTAGAAGTTCCTCCCGCGGCAGGGGCTGTTTTGTGGGCGTTGGAGTTAACAAATGGTGGAGCAGTTGAACCGGAAATACGGGAAAAGGTAATAGTAGCGGTTAGCTAGTTTCATCACTCATAAAGTTAATGGGCTATTTTCAAGCAGATTCACTAACTTGAAGATAGCCTATTCCTGCTTATAACTAGCCTAGGTAGTCGGAATTGTATGCGTGTCGATTACTAAACCACTTGTAAAAGAAAAGAAGAACAACAAATAAAGTTGGCACTAGAGATGCAATTGCGGTCGACCATAACGATCGGCTGCTTTTTCATCAACAAATCAAACTCGCCGAAGGTTTGTCTCCGTACCGCTAACCTGATTTTCTCGGTTACATCAGTGAGACGAACACTTCACCAACCACTTTACACAAAATCTTCTTTTACTAAATCTGCATTAACGCCAATCGCGGCTTTACTACCTTCACCAGCAGCAATACTCGCTTGAGCTGGAGCTATAATTGAATTGTCCCCTGCAGCATAAACCCCAAATACACTCGTTCGCCCAAGCCCATCTGTATGTATACCGCCGTTTTCATTCATTAAGCAACCTAGACTTTCGGCAAAGTGAGAGGCTTGCTTCCAATAAGGTGAAACAAAACCTCCCGTACGTTGAACTTCTCTACCACCAACAAATCGCAAGCCACGTAGTATGCCATCTTCACCTACCAAAGAAGCGATTCGTTCATGCGAGACTACGATTCCTTTGTGGCGAAGCCCAGACAACTCATTATCCCTTAACTCATTACTGCCATTCGTACACAAAAGAATATCCTTACTCCACTGATATGCTAATCTTGTTAATGTAAAAGCATTTTCTCCCTCTGCGATAATGACTAATGGTTTATCTCGCAACTCCCATCCATCGCAATAAGGACAACTAAATAAACTTCTGCCATAAAAGCTATGGATATAAGGTATTTCAGGCAAAGATTCTTTTAAACCTGTCGCCAATATTAGTTTACGAGCGTAGAAGACACCTCCATCCCCACCAGCTGTCTGTAGTTGAAAACCTCCGTTTACTCTCCAAATACTAATTACTCTATTCCGATCTATCTTCACTCCTGGATATTGAACAATATCTTGCCAAGCAAGAGCGCGAAAGTGGTCTGGACTTACGCCATCCCGCGTTAGAAATCCGTGCATATGTCTTGTCACTGCATTTCGTGGCTTGTTATCATCGAACAGAATAACACTCCTTCTCGCTCTTCCCAGCAACAAAGCTGCGTTCAAGCCAGCTGGGCCACCACCTACAATAGCACAATCTACAATCATTTCGGTTCCTCCCTTCAAACCCTAATTCCAACAATAACGATTATAGAATGTATACCCTTTATTTATATCGTTTGGTTTGGATAGTCATGCTTACGATGTAAAAAAGGAGTCAGCTCAACTATCTACTTGAGCTAACTCCTTTTTAGTTACGATACAGCTCGAAGACAATCATCTAAAACATCTTAAACAGCTCAACAGCTATGTAAATCGCTACAATCCAAATAATGATAGCCGATATTTTATTGATTACTTTTAGGAGAGTACCCTTAGTATCAAAGTTACCAACTACTTTTCCTGCTATCGCAAGACTTAGAAACCATAACCAAGAAATAATAATACAAGCTGTAGTGAAAGCTATCTTTTCTGATCCTGAATAGTTCAATGAACTTGTTCCAATTACACCCACAGTATCAATGATAGCGTGGGGATTAAGAAGAGACACTGAAATAGCTATCATTATCTGTTTCTTAGGCGACATGGCTCCTTCCTTTTGATTAAGAGCTACGGGATCACTTCTCCAAATCGACCACCCCATATATAGAAGAAATAAAAGTCCTACAGTAAAGATGACAGTTTGCAGCGCGGGTACAGATAATACGATAACCGAAACCCCAAGCGTCGCTAGCAAAATAAGTATAGTGTCACAAAGTGATGCTGTAATGACGACTGGGAGTGCTTTTCTAAACTTTGGCTGAGAAACCCCTTGATTAAATACAAATACGTTTTGCGCTCCAAGGGGAAGAATTAGCCCGAAAGCTAATACGATTCCATGAAGTATTGCTGCTAACATAATGTTCTCCCTCTCTCCCCATTCATTTCTTAACAATCCATCCGATTATTATAGCAATTTTTAGGTGATTGGGAATAAATGAAATTGTTTAAAACTTACAGAGATCAAACTAGATTCTATGTTACAATCCTCTGTATTCAAAAATCTTCTCACTTCGATGCCGTTCCCTCCTACTCCATTTAAGAACTCAATTACATCGTAAGAGAATCGGAATACAACAATAAGAACTGGTAAATATCATTTTATTGTCTTAATTCGAAATAGGAATAATAAGTTCAATAGACAAAGAGGTGTAAATACTATCATAAATTCAGCAAGAGTTTGCTTCGTATGGATGTTGTCAAAGTTAAACAAATATCCTATAAGCCAAAATACATTACTGAGAGATAAGATAACTAAAAAAGACCTAAGTATTACTTTTCTCATCTTATCACCTCATTATTGTACAGAACTGTATCTACACTTTATAGATACAAAAAGTAAAAATAAAGTTGCATAAAACACACAAAAACATCGCCCAAGTTATACTACTCTTGAAGCGATGTTTTCATATCTAATACTATTCAATTAACAATCCGACTCTAGCAGAGTAGTTATCGCATTTCAATTAACTAGGCCGCACAACCGTAAATATATCGCCAAGCTTCGAGTAGTCATTTCCCGCCAAGCGGCTGACAGGCCGCAGGCCAATCGCATCTATACGCCCTTTCTCGTATAGTGCATCATCAATGTGGAAATGGACGACGCGGCCAATCAGTAAATCACATGAAGGTGATCCTTCGGAACCGCCTAGCGGCAAAGCTTGCTCCAGCACACATTCCATACGAATTTTAGCTTCAGCTATCCCTGGCACATCGATGACTGTACTAGCAATAGCCTTCAGCCCAGCTACTTCAACTTCACTCACATTCGGAGGCAGATTTGCCGCCGTCTCATTAATGGCTTCAATGTAAAGCTCATCCGCTATATGAGCAACGAACTGCCCACGACTTATAGCATTGCGCGCCGTATCCTTCTGCTCACCATTCCTCCGTTGCACGGACACAGCTATCATCGGAGGATCAGCTGTCACAATGTTAAAGAAGCTAAAAGGTGCCGCATTCAGCACCCCTTCCTCGGAGAGCGTTGATACAAATGCGATTGGACGCGGGATGATACTGCCAATCAACAACTTATAGTTGTCCTGCACGCTCTGGTCCTTTGGATCAATAGAAATCATCATTGAATCGCTCCCTCAGCCGCTACTTATTTATTTCCAAATGTCCGCCCAAACCATTCGGTTGCCGCAGCAGCTTCTGAGCTAGTTAATTGATGACCGAACCGTTCCCAATGCACTTCAACTTCTGCTCCCGCTCCAGCTAGCAAGCTCTCAAGCTCCCTCGTCTCTTGCGGAGTACAGATCGGATCATTTTCTCCTGCCCCAATAAAACAAGGCAATCCCGTCATATCAGGGATAACGACATCTCTAATCGGAACCATCGGATGATGCAAAATCGCGCCTTTCAAAGCATCTTTATACTGGAATAACAAACTTCCCGCAATATTTGCTCCGTTAGAATAGCCGACTGCTACAACATTACTCCGATCGAATCCGTAATCAACCGCGGCTTGATTAAGAAAATCGTTAAGCTCCCCTGTACGGAAGATTAAATCTTCAATATCAAATACACCTTCCGCTAACCGTCGGAAAAATCTCGGCATACCATTTTCTAGCACGTTACCCCGAACGCTAAGTACAGAAGAAGCAGGCGAAATCATATTAGCAAGCGGAAGCAAATCCCGCTCCGTACCACCCGTTCCATGCAACAATAGCAATACTGGCGCCGATTCATCTGTACCCTTAGTAAATAAATGTTTCATACTTATTTCATCTCCAATTCTCTTACTTCAAATGGCAATAGCAACTTCTCAATTTCCGAACGATGTTTTTCATACCATGCAGGCAACATTAGTTTCTCACCAAGGTGCAGGGCTTCTTCATCTTTTGCAAATCCTGGTGGATCTGTCGCGATTTCAAACAGGATTCCACCTTCCTCACGGAAGTAGATCGCATTAAAGTATTGTCTATCCACAATCGGAGTAGGCTGAAACCCGCTTGCTGCTACATGTTGTCTCCACGCTTCATGTTCCACATCATCTTTTGCTCTCCATGCAATATGGTGAACAGTGCCGCTACCACCAGAACCCGGCGCCATTACTTCCACATTCACATCAATAATATTGCCTAGATCACCGAACGCTTTGTAACGTACGAACCCTGCGTCTTCTCCCACTTT
The DNA here is from genome assembly GCF_016019935.1 of Paenibacillus sp. GSMTC-2017. GTDB lineage: Bacteria > Bacillota > Bacilli > Paenibacillales > Paenibacillaceae > Pristimantibacillus. The sequence continues at coordinate 509,926 of NZ_JAECMT010000004.1, read as the reverse complement.
TTCAAGTCCCATCACATTTTCGAGCAACTTACCTGTGGAAGAAGGAGCAGTACTGAACAATACAGCTCCACCAAATCCTTTAATCGCCATATCCGCCGGAATACCTCCAAAAGACCACTTGCTAAGCTGACCCTCTTCTCTCGCAACGATTTCCCCTCTGAGACCATCTGGATCAGTAAACTGTAAATATTGCTCACCAAAGCGCTCTGTTTCTTGCGCTTCTACACCAAGTTTCGTTAAACGCTCTCTCCAAAATGAGTAAGCACCCGCTGGTACAACATAACTTGTAATACCAACCTGCCCACCGCCTACGCGACCTTTACGAGACTCTGCCCATGGGAAGAAAGTAATGATCGTGCCTGGACTTCCAACATCATCACCGAAGTACAGGTGGTACACTTCTGGCGCATCAAAGTTAATCGTTTTTTTCACTAACCGTAGTCCTAATACACCTGCGTAAAAATCCGTCGTTTGTTGCGGGTTGCGTACAAAAGCTGTAATATGATGAATTCCCGCCGTCTTTGTTGTTGTATTCGTTGACATAATCAATCACTCCTCATTATTTTTAATCTTAATATTAAGATATATAGTCTGCACATACAGTGCGTTCAACCAGCTTCACTAATGTGCTATTTGAACGACTGCTGTGCGAATTTACCAAGTTTCTTAAGTAGGTCGCTTGCGAGTTTCTTTTCTTCCGGTGTAAGTCCTCCGGCCGCTTGCTCAATTACAGTAGTATGACCAGGAAAGATATCTTCTATAAATCGACTTCCTTCATCCGTAATTTCAGCATAGATCAATCTGCGGTCTTCCGTAGAAGCACGTCTACGACAGAGGCCCTTCTTCTCCAGCTTATCTATCACATAAGTAATATTGCCACTGCTCATTAGCACCTTGCCGCCAATTTGTTGCAACGGCTGATAACCTTTATGATAGAGCAGTTCAAGAACACCAAATTCTGTTCTATTCAGTCCATGCTGGCGAATATCCCGATCCGCGTGTGCATTGACCCATTGACTTGCTCTGGATAGCGCGATGAACAATTCCAATGATTCATTTGATGTTTGTTCCGCCATATTAGCCACCTCTTATCTCTACAATTGCGATATCTTAAATTAAAGATATCAAACACAAACCAATAAGTCAACCCTGTACATTTCGAATCTAATCCTACATATTTACGTGCTCTTATTCGACTTTTGCTTTTTAAAAAACTTGCGAATTGCGTGTATGGCTAATAATACTAGCGGAAGAATTAGTCCATACGTAGCCACATAGGGCAACCAGATATCCTTATTATAAGCGTTAGAATGAAGAATATTAGGATGCACGATCAAGGAAAGAACAACTAAGATGATACCAAACGGAAATACGAGGATACGATGGTCCTTCATCTTCATTACTTGTGCAAAACCTCTACTAGAAGCATAGAAATAACATGACATTTTGAAATACATCGAAATAAACCACAAGCCTGCCATTACAATTTCAATACGTTGCAGGAAGTTGCCTACATTTATTTTTTTGGCCAATGAATAGCTCGGGTACGTTTGTCTTGCGGTTGTATCAGCATCAAGAACTAGTATACACAAAGCTATAATAATAATTAAGACGATCCCTGCGGTGAGAAGACCTGTATAAAATGCCACTCGACCTTCCTTCAATCGGTTCACAGAAACAGGAAATATCATCAAAAGTACAATAGGTGTAAACGCAAACGTACTTGCAAAAAATAGACTTGCTTTTATCAATGACGTTGTACTAGTCTCCATAATAGGCTTTATATTATCTAAGTCAATTTGCGGCGACACGAAAATAACTAATACTAGAAACAACACAACGAACAGTGGAAATAACATCTCCGCTGCACGAGTAAGTGTTTCAATACCAAGCCGCGCCCCCATAACAACGACACTTGCTAATACGATATTAATAGCTTCGACTGGTGTTTCTGGCATAATCATTGTGGTCAGAAAATTTCCTGTAAAATAGATAAGCTCTGAAGCTGTTACAATAGTGAAGAACACAAATATTAAACCCGCCGCTTTACCAATCCATAATCCAAACAATGTCTCCATCATTTCAACCAAACTCTTGTTTGGGTACAAGCTGCCAACCGCATTAAATAACATAACAAGCAACAGTCCGAGCCCTACACCTAAGATCGCTGCAAGCCAAGAATCTTGGCTAACTTCTTCTGCAAGTCCAGATGGTACAATGAGTATAGTTGTGCCTATAGAAAACAATGCCACTAGTATCCCAAACTGTCTACCGCTTACTTTCTCTGCACCTGCCATGAGCTGTTACCTCCTCGCTGCTTTATATCAGCACACCATTTAACATCTCGCTTATAGGCGTGTATATTTTAATAATCCAATCAATAGGGTTCGGTATTAAAACATGCAAGCTTTCAGCAATGCCCATACTCGTCCCAATTAGAAGTAGACTTGAGAAAACCCATAGCTCCTTCACTTTCCGCTTCTTAATAAGAGTAGGCATCTCGTAGAAAGCGATACACAGAGCTAAAACGATTAATCCGATGACAGATAACATACCTATACTACTCCTTCATTTCGTTAAGAAAAGAATTACCAACCGTTCCTATACGCCTTATCCTAACATCCACAGTAACCTTCATAGGCAAATCCAAAAAGTGTTCATCCCAGTTCTCTTCTACCTTTGCCCAGTATTTAGGGTCAGCACGATGAATAGCTTCCCCAAAGCCGAAAATATCACTATTCAACTTTTTTGCTTTTAGAAATGTGCGTTCTGTATTTTTAATAATTACTCCCTCTACGATCTTCTCAAGCTCCTTAATCGTTTCTACTTTGGAGAAATCGATCTTGCACTCTACTTCCCCAACATTCGCCTCCGTACGCATGAATACCTCAATTTCAGGTTTTCCCCCTTTTACTTTACCTTTAACGTTTGTCTTAGATCGAATAACCTCCACACCTAATAAACCGCCGTTTGGACATTTGATTTCCACAATTGTACTCTTTAGCTTGTCTGTAATATTGCTGTATCCCTTGCTTTCATTTTCGTTCAGCCAGCCAACCAACTTATCCCCTTTAAAGACTGCAACTCCCTGGTATTTCAAGTTCACAGGAGTATCCGGCTTCTCCAAATTTTTTCTGCTGGTGCCTGCTTTCGAGCTGCCATCTATTTGTATACCTGTCAGAGCCACCTCTTTACCTTTGTTCACGATATCGGTGATAAGTTGGTCCATATGGACAGAAACCGTTGGTGCCCATGCCTTCTCCGATACTTCTAGAGACGAGAACATTTTGCTCGCTGGAATCTTTTCCATAGGTGTCAAAATGTCCAACACTTCAATTGCCCTAGCATCCTTAGCTATCACTAAATAAAAGTCTGTACGGGCCTCTGGATCTCGAGAAAAGAGATCTAGTGCTTCAGCTATCCCTTCCTTCGCTAATTCTTCACTTATGATAAACATACGAAGATGGGCAAAATACAGCTTTCTAGGCGTCACCGTAGTCATCTTTCTTATCGCCTCAAAGATGGTATCTCCTGTCTCATGGTACGTTGTTACCGGTGAGCTTCCACTAGTCCCCTTGTTAGCGGACACCTCGGCAGGATCTACAACCTGAACGGATACAAGATACTTTTCACCTTGCTTATCAATACCAATCGCTGCCACAATAGCAAGATCATTGAGTTCACGACGATTCCAACAGCCTGTCGTGAACACCATTACGGCACAAATACATATGATTAGGAGCATGTTGCGCATCACGATGTTGTATCCTCCTATACTTCTACTTCGTAATAATTATCTAGCATTTGGCTTTTTCGATGACGGACTACTATCCCGTGTTATATTTTTCTGGCTCATTAATCGAGGACGTGTCGTCATTAGCCATTGCGGTAACCTAAAGATGGCATCCTTCTGATCAGAAAGAACGAGCGGTGCAAATGGACTCATATAAGGCACCCCGAATGTGCGTAAGCTGCACAGATGTAGTACGAGCGCTATGACACCTACCGCAATTCCAAATATTCCGAACGAAGCTGCAAGACCCATTAACGGGAATCGCAACATTCGAATCGTATTTGCCAAGTTGTAAGATGGAAATACGAAGCTCGCAATCGCTGTCGTCGATACAACGATAACCATGGCAGCCGATACAATTCCTGCTTCTACTGCAGCTTGACCGATAACTAGTGTTCCTACGATAGATACTGCAGGTCCGATTGTTCTTGGCATACGGAGACCTGCCTCACGCAAAATCTCAAAAGCTACCTCCATCATAAGTGCTTCAATAAAAGCTGGAAACGGAATTCCCTCACGCTGCGCAACAAGGCTTATGAGCAATTGCGTCGGCAACATCTCTTGATGATATGTTGTAATAGCTACATATAAGGATGGTCCGAATAAGGCAATAAAAACACCCAAATACCGTAAAAGTCGAATGAGCGTGCTTACATCTGCGCGATGGTAATAATCTTCGGCTGAATGCATAAAAGAAACGAATAGTGCTGGAACAACGAGGACAAACGGTGTTCCGTCAACAAAAATAGCAACTTTCCCTTCCAGAAGTTCAGCTGCAATTACATCAGGACGTTCCGAGTTATAAACCGTTGGAAACGGTGTGTACGCTTCATCTTCAATCAATTCCTCGATATATCCGCTCTCCAATATAGCGTCAATATCGATCCGATTTAGCCGTATACGAACTTCCTCTACAATCTCGTCACTTACGATCCCTTTTATATACATGATCGCCACATCCGTCTGAGTAACACGACCAATATGTTTCGTTTCCATCCATAAATTAGGGTCCTTAATCTTCCGGCGTACTAGAGCAGTATTCGTCCGAATACTTTCCGAAAAAGCTTCCCTTGGCCCTCGAATGACCGATTCAGCCGAAGGCTCCGTTACACCACGGTCTTTCCATCCTTGTGTACTAGCTGAAATCCCCTTATTGTAACCGTCGACTAGTATAATCGTTTCGCCTGACAATAAAGCATGGAACAACTTTTTGAAATCACTTAATTCTAAAATTTCTCCCGTAGTCAAAGCGTATTTCTCTAATATAGTGATGACATTATCAGTGGGGAAGTGTGTCTCCTCCGTATCAGACATTCGAAGATCTTTTAGCAACGCACCCATGATGAACTCATCAATAATTTTTTTGTCCGCCAAACCGTCCGTATATATAATCGCTATTGCTTGATTACCATCTTGGCCTACTCCGATGACCCGAAAAACAATATCGGTACTGTTTCCTAGATCACGTTTGATCTTCCCTATATTTTCATCCAGGTTTGCAAAGAGCGGGACGGTATCACCATTCTCTTTTATATTGCTTCTATGTGCGGATGAGGAGTTTTTTTCGGTACTTTTTATTCTCATTGATGAAGTCTCCCTTAGCTGGTCTTCGCTACTAATCCATTATTCCCCTGACAAGTTGAAATTAGACATTACATGCGCTGTATCGCGGCTGTCCTCGTATGCTCCTTATCACAATTTTCTTTACTGAATTTCTCACTTGACTACGCTTCAATACGCGAGTATTATGATTAACAACAAATGGTATATATTCAAAGCCATGATGGGAAATAGTAGCTTATATGCGAATGTTTAAAGCGAGTCGGCGATTGGTGAGAGGTCCGGCGCATCGCAATTTGTGAATGGGTCCCCTCGCTTCAAACCGAACCTTTGCTTGCGCAGAGTAGTAGGCTTTGACGGAATCTCCTCCGTTATCTATGGGAGACATGAACGAAAGTATGCAAGCAGCTGTAGCTGTTTTGCTCCGTTTATGGCAAAGAGCGGTCTAATGGCCGAATTCGGGTGGTATCGCGGAGCTAACGCTTCGTCCCTTTCAAGGGGACGTGGCGTTTTTTTGTTGCCCGGAACGATTCTCAGCTTTAATCTAATCCAGCCCAATACACATGAAAAGTGAGGTTTTGAACATGAAAAGACTATTATCCGGCATCAAACCAAGCGGTGATCTCAATATCGGCGGCTACGTCGGTGCACTTCGCCAGTTCGTTAAGCTGCAAGAAGAGTACGAAGGGTTCTTCTTTGTACCTGATTTGCATGCGATCACTGTACCTCAAGATCCTAAAGAGTTAAGAGAACGTTCACGCCAAATTGCTGCCCTTTACATTGCAGCTGGAGTAGATCCTGAAAGAAACACCATCTTCATGCAATCACAAGTACCAGCCCACGCTGAACTTGGTTGGATTATGGAAACACAAGCTCATTTCGGCGAGATGAGCCGTATGACACAATTCAAAGAAAAATCAGATGGCAAAGATGCTGTCAGCTCTGCCTTATTTACTTACCCTGCTCTAATGGCAGCGGACATTCTCCTTTATCAATCGACCCATGTCCCAGTCGGAGAAGACCAGAAGCAACATTTGGAGCTGACACGTGATCTCGCGAATCGCTTTAACAATCGCTTCGGCAAGACGTTTACTATTCCTGAACCAGTCATTCAAGAGATTGGCGCGCGGGTAATGGGGTTAGATGATCCATCTAGCAAAATGAGCAAAAGCAATCCGAACAAGAGCAGCTATGTACTTCTTCTTGATGCTCCGGCAGACATTCGTAAGAAGTTTGCAAGAGCCGTTACCGACTCCGATATGAGTGTACGTTACGACTGGGAAGCTAAACCTGCGGTGAGCAATTTGATCGAGATCTATTCCGTGTTTTCGGATGAGGCTATTCCTGTTATCGAGAAACGTTATGAGGGGCAAGGTTATGGCACCTTCAAAAAGGACTTGGCAGAGGTCGTCATTACGAAGCTAACTCCGTTGCAGGAGAAATATAATGAATTGATTCAATCCGAAGAGCTTGATCGAATTTTGCAAGAGGGCGCTCGTAAAGCTTCGCAGGAAGCACATAAGACGCTTGATGCAGCTAAAAAAGCGATGGGGCTACTAACTTACTAATCCATTGCAACAGCAAATAGCGTGATTCCCTTGTGAGAAGGAAGTCACGCTTTTTTGTTTAATTTATTGAGGTTCCGCAGGCTCTACCACTCATTCAAAGTTGTATCAACTGCATGCTCTATACCTTCCAATACTCTCATAGTAGGAAGTTGAGAGTCAGTGACTGGTTCATCCACCAAAGCGATTGGCTTTGGTGTTACGATTTCTGGTGATCTTGTGGTGACTGGTAATTTCTCACCTTGCGTGGCGTTTTCTTGATCGTTCTTAGCATCCTTATTGCATCCCACAAGCAATAATGTAACCATCACAACAATCGTTACTGAACCAACCATTTTTGTATACTTTCCATCCCTAAGTTCACCTATCGCCACCACCACCAAGCCCCCACAGACCATTTTCTTATATAACGAAATTTAACAGATTATGGTTGCTACGGGTGTGAACAATATTTTTAACTGACGATGCATTTCTGATCTATCTTTATAAGATTAACCTATTTCCCACCATCTTCTCCTTGGATAATTGCCTTGTCCAATTGCAATACTTTCTCCGATTAGTGGCGTAGTGATACGAACCCCTCGGCGCTCAGCTTCCTTAGTCACTCGCTTCGCTGGATCATCCCAATCGTGGAGTGCTAAAGTGAAGCTACCCCAGTGAATTGGCAGAAGTACATCACCGCGTACATCCTCATGCGCTAGTACCGTCTGCTCCGGCAACATATGTATGGCTGCCCATTTCTCATCGTATTGTCCGCATTCCATCATCGTAAGATCAAAGGGACCATAACGCTCGCCAATCTCCTTAAAGTGAGGCCCATAGCCGCTATCCCCACAAAAAAATATCCGAGCATCCTTGCCATGAATAGTCCAAGAACACCACAATGTGTGGTCTCTATCCATCATGCTCCGTCCAGAGAAATGGCGGGCAGGTGTACAAGCAAGTTTAACGCCTTGCAACTCTATTTCATCCCACCAGTTAAGTTCAGTAATAAGCTCTGGCTTAACTCCCCAACGCCGTAGATGTTGCCCTACCCCTAACGGTACGATAAAATGCCCTACTTTCGTCTTCAACGCTCGAATCGAATTATAATCCAGATGATCGTAATGATCATGTGAGATCAATACGTAATCAATGTGCGGAAAATCTGCTGGCTCCATCGGAAGCTTGCGACCAAATCGTTTGCCTCCGATAAAAGGTACAGGTGATGGTGCGTTGCCAAACATCGGATCAATCAGAATAGTAAGCTCATCCATTTGCAGCAATGCAGCAGAATGACCAAACCAAATTAATCTTGGATGGAATGGGCGCTGTAAATCTTCCTTTTTTAAATATACAGTTGGTAGCTGAGCATTCGGCTTTCTGCTTGGACTACCTTTAACAAACTCCCAAGCGACAGGTAACATATCTTTTATATTGGTAGTCATCTTTGTAGTAATGGGATAGTTGAATCTTTTACCATCATAATGAGGCAATTGTGCAAACTGTATTCGCTGCTCCGAAGATACCCTTCCACCAAAAGCAGGCATGACCATCTGAACAAGAGGAATAGCAATTAGTATAAAAAAGATAATCGCAACAATTGTTAATGCAACAACCATGGCTTTCCCTCCGTCTATTTTTGTATAATATACCCATATCTTTCTAAGTCTTCGTTATAATTATCGCTCACATAACTAGGAGGATCAAGTCCGCATGATGAACTCATCTGTTGTAATTGGCATTGATGGAGGCGGTACGCATACGCGCGTTATGGTATGCGATCTTGAAGGAAACGAACTTGCTTATGTTGAAGGAAAAGGTGCAGCATCTATTATTAAAGATAAACATGCAGTTCACAACGTGCAAACGGCTATTGCTGATGCGCTATCTTCAGCTAATCGTACAACGAGTGATGTCTGCCATCTAGTTGCTGGCATTGCAGGATTCGATACGCCGGAAGCACTATCTTGGGTCACTGAACTTACAAAGCTCCCGGGCTTGGATTGCTCCAAAACACATGTAAATGACGCCGTTTCCGCACATGCTGGCGCCCTACTCGCAAAACCTGGCATTATCGTCATATCAGGCACTGGATCTATTATTGTTGGCTTTACGGAATCCGGAAGGAAAATTAGTAATTATGACTTTCATCATTATGCTTTGAGTGCTGCAAGGTCGATCGCATATGAGACAGTCTACGAGATATTAGCTGGTAATTGGGATGCTTCGGATGAGCCTTTAATTAAGCAAATGCTCCTCCACTTTGAAGTTGATAGTTTACATACGATGGCTGAGCTTGCGTTCGAAGGCTTCAATTCAGATAAGAGAGCACGGAACAAAACATTTGGGCAATTTGCTCCTTACGTAACCGTTGCAGCGGAGAATGGCAGTTCAGTTGCACAACTAATCTGTAAGCGAGCTGCTGAGCAGCTAAAGACGGGCATCGAAGTGATGGGGACAGCTTTCTCAAGCGAAAAAGTAGATATAGCCTTTATTGGCGGTGTAATATCTAGCCCCTACATGACTGGGTTACTGGGTGATTTACTTCAGAATGGAAAGAATAGACGTTATGTCGTTAAGTCGCCTGAACTACCTCCTGTTGTAGGATCTGTTTTGTTAGCTTTAAAAGCGATTGGCGCACCTTCTCCCGAAGGGGCGATCTTAAAGCGTCTTTCGTATTCATAACAGATGAGCTATGCCAAGCAAAAAAAACCGAGGGGAATTCCCCCTCGGTTCATGCGTCCGCACTATTTTATAGGAAAATCGCACCTAGAATACACACGACCACGATACCCGTTATGCCCTGTACTAAAGTAGCCATCGTTTGCGCTTTGTAGGCGGTTTTTAAGTTCATGCCAGAGAACTGTGATACAACCCAGAAGTAGGAATCGTTCACATGACTGACCGCCATCGCACCAGAACCAATCGCCATAACCGTCAAAATTTGTCCGAGCGGAATAGTCCCCATCATCTCCATTAATCCAAGCGAAGGCATTAATGGCATCATAATTGTCGATGTAATAATTAGTGCCGCAGTCGAGCTTCCTTGAGCGGTTTTCAGCACTGCTGCAATGATGAACGCAAGAATCAAAGCGCCTACGCCGACCATAGCTGCATTGTCAGCAACTAATGATTTCACGTAATCCGCAATTGGAGTCGCCTTAATAACAGCTCCGAGCGCCCCACCTGCACCAGTAATCATAATGATGATAGCTGCATCCAGTAAACCTTCGCCCATTAGCTTAGTCAAGTTCTCCTCGTCACGTTTAGGTAGCAGAGTGAAGATTGCGAGCAATACGCCCGCGAATAATGCATTAACTGGAGCCCCTAAGAAAGTAAATAGTGTGTGTGCGAAGCCAGTCATCAACATTTCTTTGTTTCCATCTACATCTGTACCTACAGGGAAGTTAGCAACGGAGCCAAGTGCCAGCAATAGAAGTGGTAAGGCAATTGGACCAAATGCAGCCCAAGTAGAAGGCAACTTGCCGAATCTTTCTTTGTATTGTTCAAATGTTTCTGTTGCTTCTTCCATCGTCGAAGGAAGTTTGCTTGCTACTCTTCGAGCCCAAATATGTCCTGCAAGTGCTACTGGAATAGAGACGATCATACCGATAATGATGACCCAGAAAAGGCCTGATGGTCCAATACCTACATTCGTTGCAGCCGCAATCGGACCTGGAGTTGGTGGAACAAGTGTATGTGTTGCATACAAGCCTGTTGATAGTGCAACGGAAAGGGTAACGACGCTAACACCAGAACGTTTAGCAAGTGATTTCTTAAGCGAAGATAAGATAACGTAACCTGAATCGCAGAATACAGGAATGGAGACGATCCAGCCGATAATCGACATAGCGATTGCAGGATGGCGATCACCCAATAAGCGGAGAACAACTTCTGCCATTTTGATAGCTGCACCTGTCTTCTCAAGCACTTTTCCAATAATTGTACCGAAGATGATGACAAGACCGATACTAGTTATAATACCACCAAAACCTGAAGTGATTGTCGCTCCTATATCCGCAATAATCGGAAGCTCTTGCCCAGACATCTTACCGATAAGGTTCGTACCTAATGCAAAGATATACGTCGAAGCTACGATGGACAGGAACGGATGAAGTTTCCATTTCGCAGTAGCAAATACAATAAAGAGAATACAAGCGAATAACAAACCGAGAATAATTGGGCCTAGCTGAATAATTTCTGGGCTAATTTCCGTCGTCATACACAAACCCCCTAATGATTAGTTTGAATGATACGAATGACTTGTTCCGCTGCCGCTTCTAGAAGCGGTGTTGTCTCTGCCATCGCTTGTTCTAGCGACATTGGACGATTTACTATGCTGAATACTGCTGATACGCCATGTTCGTAGAGAACATCAATCCCATCTCCAATCGAACCTGCCAATATGACGACTGGTACATTGTGAGATTGAGCGATCTTAGCGACTCCGTATGGTGTTTTCCCTCTAACGGTCTGAGCATCTACTCGGCCCTCACCTGTAATAACAAGATCAGCATCCTGAATTTCCTCCGCTAACGCTGAAACTCTAGCAACGATCGAAACGCCAGACTCCAACTTGCCATTTAGGAAAGCTAATATTCCACCTGCAAGCCCCCCAGCAGCACCAGTTCCCGGAATCGTATGAATCGCGATGCCTCGCGTTTGCTCGATAACATTAGCAAAATGCTCCAAGTTGTCATCAAGCTGCTTCACCATATCCGTTGTTGCACCTTTTTGCGGGCCAAATACAGCTGAGGCCCCCTTCTCACCGATGAATGGATTATCCACATCACATGCGATAATAAACTCACATTCGCTTAAACGTGAATCCATTTCATTGGTACAAATCGTTTCGAGACGTTCGAGCTCTCCACCGCCAAACCCGATTTGTAAACCTTCCTTATCTAGTAGTCCAGCACCAAGTGCTTGCAGCATGCCGGCTCCACCATCATTTGTTGCGCTTCCCCCCAATGCCAGAATGAACTGACGGCAACCTTGATCTAGCGCTGCTACAATTAATTGCCCGAAGCCGAATGTTGTTGTCAGAAGGGGATTACGTTCATGACTTTCGATGAGATACAATCCCGATGACATTGCCATCTCGATGATGCAAGTCGTGCCATTTCCTAATATGCCGTATCCGGAATCGATTTGTCGTCCCAAAGGGTTAAACACGACTTCGCTAACGAATTTACCTTTTGTCGTACTTATTAAGCAGTCCATCGTTCCTTCGCCGCCATCAGCCATCGGAATAACTTTGACAATGCTTTCAGGTTTGGCTCTTTTTATTCCTTTTTCTATAGCAGCACCCGCCTCTTGTGCAGATAAACTCCCTTTGAACGAATCTGGTGCGATTACAATTTTCATCCTTTACAACCTCCTCTTGCAGCAACCTTCTTCTTAATACTTCCCATTATAGGAGCGCATGCCGAATCTCAACAATGTACAAAACGCACAAGAAAGCGCTTTATATAAAGCGCTTTCTTGTGCGTTTAATACAATTCGCAAGACTCCACTTTGTGCTTATTCCTTCGTTTCTTGAATTCTGTACAACATTAGCGCTAATTGAATACGCATCGCTTGCCGGAACTGTCTTGGGTCCTCCCCGATAAAAGTTGCAACACGATCAAGTCGATAGAGTAACGTATTTCGATGAATCCCTATAACATTTGCTGCTGTGTTAACATTCATATTATAGTCATAGAAAGCTTGTACTGTTTCAAGCAGATTGGGATGCTGAACAAGTTCCCCAAGCACTTGCGAAATAAGCTGCTTCGCAGAACCATCTGTTATTTCTGAAAGGACGAGCTGGAGCGCAGAATCCTCTATGTGAAAAACAGCTCCCGTCCGTGATTCCTTCCCTGATATATCTAACATTTTGACCGTTTCATAAAATGATTCTCCAACATCGCCGATATCTGCACATAGTCTGCCAACTGCAACATACACAGCCGCTTGAAACCATTCTGTAACAAGCGTGTTAATTTTCTCTGCAATATCAAGGAGCGCTTTTTTGGCATGCCGATTCGTTTTGTAAACCGATGCATCCGCAAGAATCATCCACCTACCGCGCCCAATTTGAGCAACTAACGTCTCTTTCGGACTTGGGAACAACGCTGCAATTTCTTTAAATCTCACAATGTATTCCTTCGTATCATCAAGCACATTCATTTGAACGAGAAGAATGACCCGTGGCAATCGCAGATTCACACCAAGAAGCTCGCCTCTCGTATAAAGGCTGTCCTTCATCGTTTGATCCGCCTTAGCGTTCATAATGAGTTCCTGCACCAAATACATCTTGGAGCGTTCTTTCATCTCCACTTGCTCGGACAAATAGGATTGTTGCAATAGCAGCTCCGTCATCATACGAACAGCACGTCCGAAAGGTACAACCTCCCTCTCATGGCCCGTAATGCCAATTACACCGACTACTTCCGTATGGAAGTATATCGGCATATTAATTCCCGGCTTACTTCCCGCCCAGCGTCCAGCTTGCTCCTCAGTAATCGTCATTTCTTCGCCCCGACGAACGACCTCTGCCGCTCCTTCATGAAGCATTCCGATCCGCTCAGGATCACTCGAACTAATAATAATGCCGTGCTTGTCCATCACGTTCATATTTAGTTCAGTCAGTTCTTTCGTCTTTTTGACGATAAGATCAGCAATCTTTCTCGTTATTCTCATGCAGCCTCCTGCAACTTATTCTTCTAAAATAATACGGACACGAACTCACCTAAATCGTATGGTTATCGGATTAAAAAGTAAAGCCCCTCGATCTTCCGATGATCGAGGGGCTTTATGGAAAGAGTGACTACGCTTGCCGACTATCTGCGTAAACCGCCATCGCATCACGCATGAAGAGTGCTAAACCTTCACCGAACTTATCGATATTTTTCGTAAATCGCACATCGTCTACATACATTTGACCGAGTCCCTTGAATGCATCCAACGAATAGGTCCCCATTTCACTCAGCAGAACATACCATTCTCCAATCGCCGATTGTGCTGCATCAGATGCTGGATCGTCGTGGCGAAGCGCTGCAAGCTTTCGATATAGCTCGTTGAACGACTCTTGAAATTGTTGAGTTGACCCGGTTTTTTTCTTTTCTTCTAGTGTAGCGTTGGAATCGTCAACTGCCTTATCGCCCCACCGTTCTCTTGCTTCTTGCTCATACGGATTGTTACTGAAATCAAACCCTTGAAATTTTTCGTTATTAGACATTGTAATGCCTCCTTTAGCATGTTCAATCGTCTTTGCTACCGTCTTTAATAGCTGGTCCAGCTGATTTCGTTTTTCTTGAAGCATTTTTTCGTGCATAGTCAACGCTTCCAGTCGATCAAAGGATGGACTTAAGACGATTTCTTTTATTTTTTTCAAAGGAAAATCGAGCTCGCGGAAAAATAAAATTTGCTGCAGCAACTCCAGATTCCGCTCTGAGTACAAGCGATACCCAGCTTCCGTCAATTGGTCAGGAATAAGTAAACCAATTTCATCGTAATGATGCAGTGTGCGCACACTGATCCCTACTAAATCTGCAACTTCCTTTACCTTCATAGCGTTCCCGCCTCCCTCTGTTATTCACTTTAAAATATCACGCAACGTGAGAGTCAATAGGTTAGTTAATTTTTTTTGATTTCTTTAATTAGCTAATAAGATATTGGAAGCCAAACAATATACAATTGCCTTGATGCATGCGCCCACGCCAATTGTTGATTCTTTTTATACAATATAACATCTCGAAAAAAATATATAGGCGGAGGGATCTTTCATTGTCCATTCAAGAAAAGTTGAAAAGTATACTGAGTTCAAATGAACCCACGAATATCGTGTTTGTATACGATAGCGGTGAAGCAGAAGAGTATGTCATTCAAGGGGATGATGGTGGAAGAACAGTTATTTTGCAGCTACTTCAGTCCATCGATTGGAAACGAGTTGTTGAGGTGAAATTTGCAACTCCTGTTGATCTTAATAGTGAGGAAGCTTAAGCCGTTCCACCTATTTTGCAGTTGTGTACAAGAAAGCAAATGAGAAAATAGCTCATGCCATTAAGCATGGGCCTTTTTGCTTTTGCGAGGCTGCGCCGCGGTGCACGCTCCCACTGGCGGCTAACCCGATTTTCTCGGGTTATTACGCCTTCCTTTCCAACTGTTCACTTACAACAATCAAAAGGTTACATGTATATGACGAATTTGTAAGGTGAATCGATTGTTAATATTTCCCTCAAACTGACATAATCAATTTATTACAAATCAAAAATGCTGGAAGGGGAATACACTCTTGTTTAACATCACACTCCGTATTTTTATGGCCGCAATCATTATGACTACAACCAGCCTACTCACGCTAACAGAAGTAACAGCAGAAGTAACAGCAGAAGTAACAGCAGAATCAAAAGCAGTACCTTCAAAATTCGAAAAAATCGATAATCTCATTGAATCCGCTATGGCAGAGTATCGCATCCCAGGCGCCTCGGTCGGCATCGTGAAGAATGACCAGACCATCTATATGAAAGGGTTCGGTATTTCCGGGCCTGACAAAACAGCTGTTACTCCACAAACTCCGTTTGTACTAGGCTCCACATCCAAATCCATTACAGCAGCAGCAATCATGCTACTCGTGGACAAAGGTAACATCGACCTAGACTCGCCCGTGCAACGATACTTGCCTTGGTTCCGTTTGTCCGATCCAGATGCCTCCAAAAAAATAACGGTTAAGCATCTATTGCATCAAACGAGCGGAATTTCCACTTATGATGGACAAGCCCCTTTAACAGAAGGTGACAAGTCCCTTGAAGAACATTTGAAAGGTTTAAACAAGGTTCAGCTTATAAGTTCTGTTGGTGCCAGTTTCCACTATTCAAATGTAAACTACGATACTTTAGGCGGTATCGTACAGGCCGTCTCGGGTATGACTTTTACCAACTATGTGCAACAGAACATTTTCAAACCTCTAGAAATGAATCATAGCTATGGCTCACCTGAAGAAGCAACTAAAAATGGCTTGGCAACTGGTTATAATTCCGTATTCGGATTCATGCTCCCGACTAAACAAATGCGCCATGAAGGAACTATACCATCAGGTTATTTGATTTCCAGTGCCGAAGACATGTCCAATTACCTCATTGCTCATATGAATAAAGGGACTTTCAAAGCAAACAACGTTTTCTCTGAAAACAGCGTCCGTCTCATGCACGAACCTGCTTCAAAGATGTGGGGTGACCACTATTATGCAATGGGTTGGGCCGTCCACAACAACACGATCTCCCATGATGGTTCTACAGAAAATACATATTCTAAGATGCAAATAGACGGTGAATATGGCATTGTCATTCTCATTAATGCTATGGATAATTTCCATATCGACGACTACAACACCATCATGTCTAACATAAACCTCATCTTACATAATCAAGAGCCGATAGCAGTAACAAAGGAATACACTAAAAAATATATCGTTCTCGATCTATTTGTGCTCACTGCCGTTTTATTTACTCTATATTCGATCTATAGTCTCTTTAACAAAAAAAATAGCAAAAAAGTATCGAAGCTACGTTCTGTAATGAACGGCCTGTTTATCTTTGTGTTCTATCTGCTGTTGCCCAGTACTCTATTACTGTTATTGCCCAAGTTTTTAGTCCCTTGGCCAGTAGTATTATTATTTTTACCGGGTATCGGACACACCTTGCTTATACTTCCTTTCGTATTGCTAGTCGTTGGGACAATCAAAACAGCCATTGCTGTTCGCAAACTAACCTAAGCAAAAAAACCTAGATTGCTGCCTTCACGGCGCAGCCTAGGTTTTTCCTTAAAGAGCTTATATTAGCCCCAAACTTCCAACACTTGACCCGCTACATGATTCCATGTGAAATTATCCTCTACTAGCTTACGACCATTCAGCCCCATCTGACGAGCATTGCTAATGCCAGAAAGCATACTATTTAGAATCGAAGAATATTCCCCAGGGTCTTCAGGATTTTGAATAATGACACCATTATTGTTTCTTATAATTTCTGGATTGCCGCCTCTAGCCGTTGTAATGAGCGGCAGTCCTGCTGCCATCGCTTCATAATGGACCCTTGCAAGCGGCTCCTCCCAAATCGACGTACAGACAAACACATCTGCCGCACAAAACCACTTATGCACTTCGCTGGCCTGAACATACCCAGTTGTTAAAACAGGTATCGGCGATTTCTCTGCAAGTGCACGAAGGTAGGCAATATAATCACTCACTCGATCATCGCTATACCAAGCTGCTCCCACTATGACGAGCACAGCATCAGAATGTTTGAGCTGCGACATCGCTCTAACAAGTACGTGAGGTCCTTTATTTCGAGATAATCGTCCTACAAACAAAATAATCTTTTTGTTACCCAAGTTGTGCTCAGTGCGTATCGCATTTCGATCCTTTTGAGCTGAGGCAGAGTCTTTCCATGGAGCGAATTTAGATAAATCTACTCCAGAGTAAACCGTTCTAATCTTCTCTTCAGCTTGAGGATAATCTCTACAAATCGCTGCTCCAATATAATTGCTTATCGTAACAATTTTCTCCACTCGTTCGATGACGGCATTGCCTTCTTGTTTGCTAATCTTAAGCGTGTTGAACATATCATTGTGCATACTAAGCACGATTCTAGCATCAGGCCTTACGGAGTCTACAGGAAGAACCATCTTCGGTCGATTGAAAATATGAATAACCTCATATTGTTCACTGCTTGAAGCCAAGTAGGAAATGACATTTTGCATATAAATATCAAGCATGCCATGAGACTCAAACCGAACAAATCTCACGCCATTTACTGTTTCTTCGTTTGGCAGCTCAGGATCGCTTCTACCAAATATCGTTATCGTATGATTTCTGCTCAGTAGACCCACTATTCCCCCGATATACGTTTGAATAGCTCCACCTCTAATATTAGGAACAGGCAGCTTTTCCGTACAAATCATGAGTATATTCATAGAGCTCTCCTTCTTGCAGGAATTCTATTCGTATAGTTAAAGATATAGGCTTTAATTTTAGATTTCTTCTTCCTTTTTCTTTTGCTTTTATTGTCCCTTTGATCCTTTACTGGGATCGATGATGTTTTTTTAGCATTGTTACCGAACAGTTGCCCGACAGTTGGTCTCTTTACTGTAACAGGATTTTTTATAGCCGTCGGTATATTAGTAGCGGCAGGGGTTTTCACTTCCGTTTTTTTCTTCTTCCTAACAATAGGTGTAACGACCGCAGACTTTTTCGACTTCTTCAACTTCTTAGACTTCTTCGGATTCAGTTTCGACTTCGGCTGCAGCTTTTTCACTTTCTGAACTAACTTACGCAGTTTTTTCAGTTTCTTTTTCCCTTTTACACCTTTTTTCCCCTTTGATAGTCCTTCTCGCAAGATCTCCTCTATTAGGAACTGTTCTTGAAGCTCCTTCTTCTTAGATTTTTTATCTGATTTCCGCTTCGATTTCTTATCATCATCCTCATCTTTACCAGGCAAAATAGTCGCTTTTCCATCTGGATTAACAACTACTTGAATCTCTTTCTTATTCTTCTTATCTTTTTTGTCTTTCTTATCCTTTTTGCCTTTTTTGTCCTCTTGCTCTTGTTCTTGCTCTACCTCTTCCTCTAGTTCCTGACCAGGGGCAAGCAAACCTCCACCCCTTGCATAGTCTCTATAGGCATATGGTAGACTTGGTGCTTCCTCAATTTCCTGATAATCTCCGGCAGCATATTTCGATTTATCCTTCTCAAGCTCTCTTAGTACTTCCCACTTGTTCGCTTCTGTCGCAACGACACTATCCAATATGGTATCTAACTCTGTGTTCATAAATGTGACCGGTTCAAAGACAACTTCTTTCACGTGTTTATAAAACTCATTCGGGAACGCCATATCAATCCAGAGCAGCTCAAAAGTCTCTTGATCTAGTGGATTCGCCCGATGATAGGCATCTATGACTCCTCTAATCCATGCAAGATCCCATGTTCCCATATCAACCATCGTACTCGTTATAATTTTTCGAAGGTCACGAATTGGTAAATCGTAAGCAACCCCGTCCAAATCGATGACCCATATGCCGTCAGGCCCCATCTGCCCATTAGACCAACCGTAGTCTTGATGAGCAAGCCCCCAATGTGCCTCTCCTTTTCGAATCATTTTTTGATAGGCGGATTCTTGGAATCTCTTAAATATATCCCGAGCCTGGCCTTCAAACATATCTAATACAGACAATAGATGCGAGCTTGCAGTTGTTTCTGGGTAGGCAGTGGCAATATGACGAAACCAACCAATCTTCGCCATTATCTTCTGATATTGGCCTTCCCATTTGAAAATCCTCGAAGACTTACCCGCCTCCGGCGGAGCTACGTACCCTTTCGACCATTGATGGAACTCGCCAAGGCCATGACAAAGTGTCATCGCTCCATCGAGATCAATCTTTGCGACCGGTGTCAATGTGTCGATCCAATCCGTCACGATCCACAGCTTTCCACCTGCAACGACAGAGTTTTTACCATCTTTCGTTAAGATAATCCCCGGCACCCTTGCACCATTCTTCACTACGTATTCCTGAGCTCCAACACTAAATAAGCTCCGCTGCGGTGTTCGATGAAGTACTTTTAGACTGCGTGGACCATGATTTGTTTCAATGCGCCAAATGGCTCCACCCTTATCGGGCTTTGAAGTAATGAGTGTCATTCCTTTAACATCCATGTTATATGACTTGCTTACCAAATGTGCGAGTTGCTCTAGCTCAGGTGGGACATATTGCTCCAAATTAATTCCGGCTGCTTCTTCTTCCAACATGTTATCCCACGGTACAATCTGATATTGATCCAACTAAGCTCCCTCCACTTCTTTGAAGC
The DNA here is from genome assembly GCF_016019935.1 of Paenibacillus sp. GSMTC-2017. GTDB lineage: Bacteria > Bacillota > Bacilli > Paenibacillales > Paenibacillaceae > Pristimantibacillus. The sequence continues at coordinate 490,182 of NZ_JAECMT010000004.1, read as the reverse complement.
GTTATAAACTCCTATTATTTATATGCTTAATAGACGGACATGGATATGTATAAGAGTGGAGTTTTTGGATTAGAGCGGAACAGCTTGGACGCAAGTGACACTTTCTGGATTCCAGAATCGGAGGCTTATCTTTATAAAAATAGTTGAATGTCTTGCCAACTTATGCGTACTCAAAGATTGTCATCCATCCATTTCACTAGATTCAGAGCACCTTCATAATATCTTAACGTGGGGATAACCGTGACTTTACACTTAAAAATAAAAACGCGTATACAATTACTTTTGTACAAACCAACTATGAAAGCCACCAAGAACAGGAGAGAAACGAATGAAAAACAATTGGAAATGGAAAACGATGCTCACATTGGCGGCTATTGCAATCTTGCTTGCAGGCTGCGGTGGCAACACGCAAAATAAAGCAACATCTACAAATGGTAATTCAAGTTCGAAAGCAGAGAATACCGAGGCTTCCGGTGAAATCAATGTATATACCTCCATTGAAGAAGAGCATGTCAAAACGTACCTCGCCTCCTTTCATGCTAAATACCCAGATGTAAAAGTAAACATCGTTCGTGATGCAACTGGCATTATGACTGCGAAGCTGATAGCCGAAAAGGATAACCCGCAAGCTGACGTCGTATGGGGATTGGCTGCAACAAGTTTGCTCGTCATGGATGACATGCAAATGCTCGAAGGTTATGAGCCAGTCGGCACAGACCGAGTGCTGCCAGAGTTCAAAGACACTGCTAACCCTCCGAAGTGGGTAGGCATCGATATTTGGGAAACAGCAATTATCGCTAATACAGTTGAACTTGAGAAACGCAAGTTGCCTGTACCGCAATCATTCGAAGATTTGGCAAAGCCAGAGTACAAAGGTTTAATTGCTATGCCTCATCCTGCTTCATCCGGCACTGGCTACTTGACGGTCAATGCGCTGATCCAACTTTATAAAGATCAGGCCTGGTCCTACATGGACAAGCTCCATGACAACATGATGATCTACACGCACTCAGGATCTAAGCCTGCAAAGATGGCTGCATCCGGCGAAGTTCCGATCGGTATCTCATACGGATTTAGCGGCATTCAACAGAAACAGAAAGGTGCGCCAGTTGAAGTCATTTTCCCGAAAGAAGGCTCCGGTTGGGAACTGGAAGCAAACGCGCTTGTTAAGAAAAAAGATATTAAACCAGAAGCGAAGCTGTTCCTTGATTGGGCAATCAGCGACGAGCCGATGAAGGAATATAACAAAAACTATGCGATATTGAGCATTAAGCAAGAAGGTGCTGCTATCCCTGAAGGTTATGCAAAAGATCCAGTATCACAATTAGCTAAGCTGGATCTATATCAAGCCGCAAGGGATCGTGAGTCGGTTCTGGCAGATTGGGAGAAAAAGTACGGTTCCAAGGCTGAACCGAAACAATAAATTTGTTATTAGGAGAATGCACCTTGAATAAAGGCTATTTGTCACTGCGTGATCTGTCCAAGCAATTCGGTAAACAAACCGCGCTTCTGGACATTCAATTGGACATTAACAAACATGAATTTATATGCTTACTCGGTCCAAGCGGCTGTGGCAAAACGACGTTGCTTCGTATTATAGCAGGGCTGGAGAAATCGGATACCGGTAAACTTGTTATCGCTGGCAGGGATATTTCTTCCCTTCCGGCAGGCAAGCGGAATTTCGGCATGATGTTCCAATCCTACGCGCTGTTCCCAAATCTTACGGTCAGCCAGAACATTGCGTACGGGCTATCAGGCCGAATGACGAAGCCACAAATCATTGACCGCGTCGACGAAATGCTGGACCTAGTTGAGCTAAACGAGCAAAGAAACAAAGTGCCCTCTCAATTATCCGGCGGCCAGCAGCAACGCGTCGCTTTGGCAAGAGCTTTAGCTTTCTCACCAGACTGCCTTTTGCTTGATGAGCCTCTATCTGCTCTAGATGCTAAAGTTCGGGTCAAGCTGCGTAATGAAATTAAACGTTTGCATCAAAAGTTCGGCATGACGACCGTCATGGTGACGCATGACCAAGAAGAGGCGCTTACGATGGCCGACCGCATTGTGGTCATGAACCATGCGCGCATTATTCAAGTAGGAACGCCAATGGAAATATACGAAAAGCCGGCTACTCCGTTCGTAGCCGACTTTATCGGCGCCATCAGTTTCATTGAACAGCCTCCTGGAGGGATGTGGAGAGGCTTGCTCGCTATTCGTCCTGAGCATGTTCAATTAGTCGGCGAGAACAGCAAGCCGAGCATGCAAGCATTTGTACGAGAGCTCGAATATCGTGGAACACATTATCGCTTAGTTCTGGAAGTTGTGAACAAGCTTCGCCAATTCATAACAATCGATGTCGCCGCCAAGGAGATGGATACATTCCATGTTCGCCTTGATGGATTAGTTCGCTTCGTCCTGCCCGAGGAGCATATCATTACCTTCCAATCATCGGCAGAGTACGCAGTTGTATAAGGAGCGCGGATACGTTATGGACAGCTTGTTGAAACAACTAAAACGAACTACAAATGGATGGAGTCAAAATGTCCTCATTTTAATGATGACTCTTGCTCTTGTGATTTCCATACTGCTGCCTCTAGGTGAGCTGTTATGGAGGGCTGTTACAGATACGGACGGAAGCTTCATCGGATTAGCTCACTTTGTTCAGTACTTCACAACACCTGCACTAGTCGCGTCATTATGGAATTCGATCCAAGTTTCTACCGCCACGACACTTATTGCGGTTACGCTTGGATTCGGCTTCGCCTATGCGCTGGAGAGAAGCAATATCCGTGGGAAATGGTTTTTTCGGGCGATTGCATTGCTCCCATTATTCGCACCGTCCATGCTTCACGGCTTGTCACTCATCTATTTATTCGGCAATCAAGGCTTACTATCAACAGGACTTTTTGGACTATTGCCTGAATTTCGGATCCCATTATACGGCCCTGTCGGAATCATAATGGCGGAAGTGCTATACACTTTCCCTCAAGCTTTCTTGATGATGTCTATCGCTCTCTCAAGCTCAGACTTCCGCTTATACGAAGCTGCCGATACGCTTGGCGCTTCCAAGTGGCGCACATTTTTGACCGTTACGGTTCCGAGCGTCAAATTTGGTTTGATCGGTGCCATCTTCGTCTGTTTCGTACTGACATTTACCGATTTCGGGGCGCCTAAAGTTGTCGGAGGGCAATTTAACGTGCTTGCCACAGATTTGTACAAGCAAGTTATTGGTCAGCAAAACATGCAAATGGGTTCTGCAGTAGGCGTACTGTTGCTTATACCAGCCGTTATTTCATTTGTTGTTGACCGTGTATTCCAGCGCAAGCAGAGCGGATGGATTAGCGCCAAGTCTACACCTTACCGCATCGCTCGAAACAAATCGCGCGACACCTTGTTTTATATGCTCTGCCTAACGATATCGGCCGTCATACTTGGCATTATTCTTGTTGCGATATACGGTTCATTAGTTAACGTATGGCCGTATGATTTATCCATTTCGTTTGCTCATTATAAAGGGTTCTTCGAAGGTGCAGGACCTTTCACGAACAGTCTGCTCATTGCTTTCGGTTCCGCAGCTATCGGAACGTTCCTTACCTTTATTTTCGCTTATTTAATTGAGAAGACACGCGGTTATCCCGCGCTTCGTCAAGCAGGATACTTTCTATCCATGCTGCCGATGGCATTGCCTGGTTTGGTGCTTGGTTTGATCTATGTTTTTTTCTTCAACAATCCAAATCAGCCTCTGCATAGCTTATACGGCACAATCTGGATCTTGATCCTATGCAATATCGTTCACTTCTATTCTGTGTCCTTCCTGACGATGACTTCGTCGCTCAAGAAGCTCGACAGCGAGTTCGAAGCGGCCTCCGAATCCATGAACGTGCCTTGGTATAAGACATTGTTTCGGGTAACCGTGCCACTGTCGCTTCCCGCGATATTGGAAGTATTTATTTATTACTTCATTAACAGCATGGTAACCGTGTCGGCAATTATTTTCTTGTATGCACCGGACTTAAAGCCTGCTGCTGTTGCTATTGTCAGCATGGAGGATTCAGGCGATATTGCCCCAGCCGCGGCGATGTCTACATTAATTATTATTGCTAATTTGCTTCTTCGTACCGGCGTCATGTGGGTATCTCGCAAGTGGCGTAGGAAAACAGAAGGCTACCTGAAGAGACAAGATGATTAGTCCTATTTTGCAAACTGCAGGAGTGATGAACATGCCGGACTTAGTAATCAACGATAATCGTTATCCCGTAAAAGGAATATTATTCGACAAAGACGGGACTCTGCTTGACTTCATTAGGCTGTGGGGTTATTGGAGCGAGTCCGTGCACCGACACTTCTCAAGTCTAGTACCATCTGCCGTTGCTCCGTTATCAGAGCTTTGGGGAACCATTCACGACGACGATGGGCGTGTCAATGATTACAGCATAGAAGGGCCGCTTGCGATGGGATCAACCGGAGACTTGCAGGCTATATTGGCATGGCAGGCTTACCGGCTTGGAACCCCTTGGGGCGACGCTATGAAGCTGGCCCGGGAAAGCATGAATGCGGCATACGTTGAGATGGAGACTACCCGTCCTGCGGTTCCATTGCCCGGCATGCTGGATTTCGTTAAACTTTGCAGCACTCAAGGCTTGGCTCTAGGTGTCGTGACGGCGGATGAAACGCGTGAAGCGGAGAACCATTTGACATGGCTCGGTATTCGTTCCCACTTCAAGGCGGTCATTGGGCATGACATGGTCAAAAGGGGCAAACCTTATCCCGATATGGTTGAGCTGGCTTGCTTCCAGCTCGGGTTGCATCCCGCTGAAGTAGCCGTTATCGGCGATACGAACGGTGATATGCAGATGGGCAATTCCGCAAAAGTTGCCGTAACCGTTGGATTATCGGATATTACCATGAAAAGTGCTCACAAACTAATCGATGCGGATGAAGTCGTCAGTTCGTATGCCCAGCTTCGCTTAGAGGCTTCTGACAAGGAAAGCTGAAAGCGGCTTGGAGATGAAAATTGCTTATTCTCGCCACGTCAACAAGATTATTCATTCCAACTATTGAATAGAGGTGCGTGAAGCTAATGTTTAAATCCGTTAAAAGAAAAATGTCCCTCTCGCTTTGTTTTGTCATCGCATGGATGATGGTGGTTCAGATATTGCCAGCCCCAGTAACCTATGCTGCCACTCAGACAGTTACTATGGACAAGCCTGCATTCATCCAAGGAAAACCAATCACGTTATCATTTACAGGAGGTACGCTGAACGATTGGATTGGGCTATACCCAAAAGGCGCCGAACCAAAAGGCAGCAACCCTTCCTTAACATGGGCTTATCCTAAAAACAATCCTAATGGAAAGATTAGCTTCTCGAAGGTGCTCGCACCAGGGGAATACGAAGCACTATATATGGAAAATGACGGATACAACATCTTTCAGCGTGTTCCGTTCTCCGTCATCACTCTAAATCCTCCGTCTGGGGTCACATTTACGGATACGGATTCCGATGCTAGCGAAGTAGCAGGGGAAGTACACATCTCTCCTCCTGCCAATGCTGCTAATGTTACGAGCTACACCCTGTACTGGGGCAACGATATTGGCAAGCTTCCGGGACAACCTCCCATCGCTTCTTTATCGCCAGACCTTGGTGGGCTAACTTATGCGGTGCATACTTTCTCCGATAATACAGCTATTCCTATTGGAGCTACTAAGCTTATCGCTTATTCGGGCTCGGATGCTGGAGAAACGGATTCTGGAGTAGAAACATCCATTCCAGGCATCGTTTTGGAAAAGCCGATCGCTAAATTCCAAGTGTTGTCGGATATGCACATTATGGGCGACCCGAACCATATCCATAATAAACATTTGGATGACACACTTAAAGATATTGCCGCATTGTCACCTGATAGTGACGGAATTATGACGGTCGGCGACAACACAGAAAACGGAACCGAAGCCCAATACAAAGAGTTAGCGAGAATATTCGACCTATATAAGGACCAGTTGCCAGAAAGCTTCTTCATAGAGGGCAATCACGATGTCCGCTGGGCTGATTGGGACAATCAAACCGAGCTATTTAAGAAATACACGAATATGACTTCGAAATATTACGATGTATGGATTAAAGGTGTTCACTTCATTTTCCTTGGAACTGAAAAGGGATTAAAGGATTATTCTTATTTGACAGATGAACAGTTGAAGTGGCTCGATGAAAAGCTATCAGAAGATGCAGCGGCAAACAAGCCTGTTTTCGTCTTCCATCATCAACCTTTGAAAAATACAGTGTCTGGCACCCAAGTATCTAAAAATCCATCTTTCTACTGGTATGGTGTGAGACAGGACAAAGAATTCAAAACGATTTTAAGCAAGCACCCTCAAGCTATCTTGTTCAGCGGCCATACACACTGGGAGCTAGGCTCGATGGATACGATGTACAATGCCAAATACTCAACCATGTTCAACACAGCGGCAACATCTTATCTTTGGACGGACAGCAATGCCAGCAAAGTAGGGAATCAAGGTTATTTCGTTGAGGTATACGATAATAAGGTACTGGTTAAAGGTCGTGATTTCATGAACGATAAATGGATCGCGAACGCACAGTTCGAAGTAAAGTTGCCTGTTAGTATACCTGTTGTTGATCCTTCAACGGATCCCGATCTGAATTTGGGCCATCCTACGCTTTCCATGACGGATAATACGCATGCACCGGGCGCTTCTCTAAAGGTTGACTACACAGGTTCCGTCGCCAAAGACTGGATCGGAATTTTCCCGGAAGGCACGAAGCTTAACAAAACAACAACAGCGATTGCCAAAAAGAACACGAATAGCTCCGTTCAACCTAACGGATCGCTCATATTTGAAGGACTGAGTCTTGAACCGGGCCGCTATGACGTCGTATATGTCGGTGAAGCAGATTACACGACATCAAACGATAACATCGAACTTGGACGCGTCACATTTACGATTGCAAAAGAGGACGAAGTTATTCACACCGTTGAAGTAAAAGGAGAAAATGATGCTACTTCTATTGGAACGAAAGGCGGCAAGCTGCAACTGCAAGCTAAGTTGATCCCAGCTAGTGAACCGGAAGCAACATTCACTTGGTCCGTTGTGAACGAAGACGGAACGGCTACCGATAAAGCGTCCATTAACGAGTCCGGTCTTCTGACTGCAGTCAAAGACGGCAAGGTCAAAGTCATTGCAACATGGAATAGTAACGAGAGCATTACAGCTTCCGTAATCATTACCATTACTGGACAAATTGATTCTAATGGAGGTAATGGCGGTACTGGTGGCAGCGGAGGCAACGGCGGCGGTGGTGGTAACGGTGGTAACAATACCGGTGGCGGAAATGGTAACGACGGATCGTCCCCTGAACAACCCGGCGTGCACACAGTGGACATCACAGAAGTAAACCAGTCCGCGGGGCAAGGTTTAGTGACGATTCCGGTTGCAGCCGATACAAAACAACTGGTGGTTCCGATGCAAATTGCTACCCTGCTCGAAGAGAAGGGTTTGACGGTTAAAAAGGACAATCTGTTGATTGATGTTCCGGCCAAGGTCATTAGCCAAGCTCTTCTTTCGGCAGGTGACAATAAAGACGTCAAGCTAGTGCTAGATATGGCTCTGCTTACGAAAACCGAAGCGGACGTCTTAATGAACAAAGCAATCACCTCAACTGGTCAATCAGGAGTTAGCTTAGCAGGCGAAGTATATGATTTCTCATTGATCGTCGCAGCTGCAAATGGCCAAACGACAAAAATAAGCACATTCGAGCAGCCTATCATCATTCGAATGAAACTAGTAGAAGGTGTTAATCCTGCATTGTCCGGTATTTATTACATCGCAGACAATGGAAAACTTGAATATGTAGGTAGTGAATACAAGGATGGTTATATGAGTGCGGAAATTCATCATTTCAGCAATTATGCGGTACTCAGTCTACAACAGAATTTTGAAGATGTGCCAGCCTCGCATTGGGCTTATGATGCGATTCAAAGCCTTGCGGCTAAACAAATCGTACAAGGCGTTAGTGAGACGGCATTCGAGCCTGATCGTTCCGTAACGAGAGCGGAATATGCATCCATGCTCGTAAGGACATTGATGCTAACGGAGAAAGCTCACATTTCGTTCGACGATGTTGCATCAGACGCATGGTATGCAGATACGATTGCTATTGCTTTGAAATCGGGACTTGTATTCGGAAAAAGCGAATCCTCCTTTGATCCGAATGGCAAGATTACGAGAGAAGAAATGGTCGTTATGACGATGCGAGCATATAAACTTCTAATTGGCAAACCGTTAGAGGAGTCGCCGGTTACTGCCTTTATCGACGAACAAGACATTGCAGCATGGGCGCTGGATGATGTTAGAGCAGCAGCAGCTTTGCAGTTCGTCAAAGGCCGGAATGTAAATACATTCGTTCCTCACGGTATCTCAACTAGAGCAGAAGCCGCAATGTTAATCGGCAATCTATTAAAATAATAGCTAAAAGCTGCTCGGTTCACCGCTAGAGCAAAAAGGGACTGTTCCTGAAGTCGATATGACTTCAAGAAACAGTCCCTTTCGTTTACGGAAATTTAGAATGGATTAATGACATGGAAAAATACGTTCGGTGATGCCATACGGTAGTAGTAACTGCACCAGCCAGCGCCTTTATTCGTGAAACGGTTCGTAGTGCTGTATAGCAAACGTTCCTGCTCCAACTCTTCGATACGTTCAATACGACCATCGACATAATCATTTAATCGCATACTCGCAGTATCGAGACGGTTAATTACACCGCCATAGCGAATATCAATAACTTCCCAGCCGAACACTTTAAACATCGTTAGCCACTGCTTGCGATGTGCGATGCGCAGTTCGGATACCGCTGTAGCAATTTCCGGTAGAACCTCGTTTGCAATACGCTTCAAAGTCGCTTTGTCGCCAGTATCATATGCACTTTTAAGTTCAATGCCAATCTCACTCTTCCGTTTCAGTACACCGCAGAGCTTCTGCGGTACTTCGAACAAATAATCCAGCTCAAGAGACGAATCACGACGTGCTGCAAACTCACCTTCCAGCCACGCATAGTGAGCAGACATCTCTAGCCCTTCAATTTGCTTATCGAACAACCCTAACAACACATCTTGATAAAGTAAAAACTTACAAGGATTACTTTGCTTCTGATTGTTCGGTTCAGCTCCTGGCGTCTCGTCCAAATATTTCAGCTGCAAATACGTATCTGCATCAATGCCTGTACAGAACTTAACTCGCTCAGCCACTACAGCATCATCCGGCGAACCTTCTGTATACGCATGCTCCGCATATAGTTGTAATCCTAGCAAAGCGATGTACGGATTACTCTCCATTCCATCATCGCCCCACATCGTAGCGTAAACTTCACGGATACCTTCTTTCTTACATACTTGAAGCGCTGTATCCGTTGCAGGTAAAGAAAGGCCGTAGTTAACGCCAAATGTGTTAAACACCCATACTGCTCCAGCGAATATTAAATTGTTGCCGATCGGACGATGCTTAGCGATCAACTTCTCGTAATCTTCGCTCTCAACATGGTTATAATCCCAGTAGACCATATCAACGTCTTTCGGAATACGTTTTGCCATCTCTTCTGGAATTTGTGTTTCATGTCCGTAATATTCTTCGCCGTTGTCCGAAGCTAGCTTTAGGAACATATCGCTCCACATCATCGGTTTCAGTCCAAGACGACGTGTAATTTCGAGTACTCTTTCTAAATGACCTGTCATAATGTCAAAACGACTAACATGTCCATTGTGGTCTAAGTATTTACCGCGTCCAAGCTCTTCTGCCTCGTCCATACCGATATGGATCTTTTTACTGCGGAATGGCTTCGTAATGCTGACAATCATATTTTCAACAAGTCGTTCTGTCTTTTCGTCACCTACAAGAAGTGCACCTTTTGTATCCTTGTATGCTTTCACTGGCTCCCATTTCAAAAACTCCTCTAAGTGAGCGAGCGTTTGTATGCTTGGGAAAGCTTCTATACCAAATTGATGTGCGTAATCGTCAATTTCTTTTAGTTCAGCTTGTGAATAACGTCCGCGCATATAACCGAAGTAAGGTTCTCCTTCGATTTCATACGTATCTTCCATATATAGCATAACGCTATTCATACCCATAAGCGCCATTTTGCGAAGTAAAAATTTAAAAGCATCAACAGTTAATACACCATTACGTGAAAGGTCGAACATCGGACCAATCGCGTCAAACTGCTGCTTTTCGCTTAATTGAAAGTTTGATCCGCCTTGCCCCTTTTGAATAAGAAGACTTAGTCCACGGAAAAATTGATGTTTCGCAGCGTAACGAATGTAAGCCTCATTGCCCTGCAAACCCACTTCAAGATTGCTCTCAGACGGCTCTACCGTTACAACGATTCCGCCTTCAGCTTCGGTCACTCCAAGATCCTCCAGCAATAACGTGATGCCTTGCGTAAGCTCTGAAATATTGCCTTGAAACTTCACTTTCATCTAAGGTTCCTCCTAAGAGTGATTGATTCGTTCATATATATGTATTTTACATTATATCTAATGATTGAATCCATCAAAAATTACGCATAATCTCACTAAACATCATATAAATAAGTCGAAAATAGTAATTGTTCCTATCATCATAATTCTTCATTGCAAAATAGGAACATACGTTCTATAATCTATGTGAGAAAGATTGTGATTTATGGGGCTCGGTCCCATTACCATGCATAGGGGGCTTGTTCGAATATGAAGTTAACGTTTGATATCGTTGAACGACTACAACATTATAATGTCGCTGGATTAAGTTTAGCTCTTATTCAAAATAACGAAGTCAGCAAGGCAGAAGGTTTTGGGTTTCTGGAGGCAGCGACTACTACAGAGGTAAGTACACATGCTATTTTCAATGCTTGCTCAATAAGTAAGTTTGTAACTTCATTGCTAGTAATGAGGCTTACCGAAAGCAGCATCTTAGAATTAGATGAAGACGTTAATGTCCGACTTACTTCTTGGAAAGTTCCTACTGGTCTATTCTATCCTAGTAAACCTGTTACACTTCGGACATTACTAAGCCATCAGTCTGGTGTTGTTGATCCAGAAGGAAGCTTTAGCGTGTTCGATGATACTAAGGGAGATCCGACAATGGCGGAGCTGTTAGCAGGATCAACTCCCTATTGCAAAGATCCTATTACGGTTGCATACGAACCTATGAGCACATTTAATTACTCTGACGCAGGCTTTTGTATCATACAACAAGTAATTGAAGATGTTACTGGCAAACCGTTCGAACTCCTCATGTACGAGTTAATCTTTGAACCACTGGAATTAACAAACAGTACCTATCAACCGTCCTTTTCAATAAAAAACGGTGGGGAGTTCGCATGCGGTCATTCGAACGATGGTAGTGTTGTAGAGGATAGATATCCTCACTATCCATATGCAGCTGCCTGTGGACTTTGGACAACTCCAACGGATATAGCTTTGTTAGTTATTGAAGTAATGAATGCTCTTCATGGCAGAAGTAAACTTGGAATTTCAGAAGCTACAGTGAAAGAGTGGATGAGCCCACAATACGATAAAGAGTGGACGGGGTTAGGTATTTTCCTTGATGGCTCTGATCAAACATTTGAAATTTCTTCACTTGGTTGGGGAGTTGGGTTCCAATGTATGCTGGTGGCATACCCTCATCTTGGCAGAGGCGCAGTCATTATGACGAATACGGATTCGGGTGTTCATCAGCTAGAAGGTATAATCGGGGAGGTTTATCAGTCGGTGAAAGATGAGAGGGTGACCATCTGTTGACTAAAGGAATGATTCATCATATAGAAATATACGTTTCTGATTTAAAAAAGACACTGCACTTCTGGGAATGGCTACTGGAAGAGTTGGGTTACTGTAAGTATCAGCAATGGGAGTGCGGAGAAAGTTGGAAGTTAGCCGAAACCTACATCGTATTCGTTCAGACTGAAGAGAGATTTCTTGATGTTACCTATCATAGATGTCGAGTAGGTCTTAACCATCTCGCCTTTCACGCAGGCTCACGTCAACAGCTCGATGATCTAACAATCAAGCTAGTAGACAAGGGAATTCAGCTTCTTTATACAGATAGACATCCATTTGCTGGAGGAACGGATCACTACGCCGTCTACTTTGAAGACCCTGATCGAATAAAGGTAGAACTGGTCGCAGATCCTTTACTCTAAATAAAATGTCCACGAGGTTACTCAGTAAGTCATTAAGTAACCTCGTTCATGCACCCTTCGCAACATCAGCGAATTGCATAAACGAGGTCCTTTTCTTTCGACTTTATACTTGTCATTCACTAAACAAGAAGATCTCTACGATTGTAACTCTTCCATCCAAAGATTAACGCTAACACAACTATTAAAATAGACAATGCAACAAAGACTGGATCAATTCCATCATTTATAATATTGGATGCCTCGAAATATTGAAAGGGAGTCAAGTAACGTAAATACACCAGTCCACCACTCGTTTCAATGATGATGGATAGCAGAAAAGTGAGCATCATTATGCCTGCTGAGAGTGCAACCGCCCTCTTAGGCTTACGGCTTGACGAAGCAAGCGCCACACCGATGCTTACAAACATCAACTGCACGAGCAGCATACCCAAAATGAGTGGAACAATATCTGCTACTACCGATCCTGCTCCACCCTCAGCAAACGATCCTACGACAGCAATCGCACTGACTAACATGGTCAAGTTAAAAAGGATTACGTTAACAACAGTCGCCAGCAGTTTAAATGCCAGCATCCTGCTTCTGGAGATTGGCTTAACGAGCAGAAATTCTGATGTCTTATCCCGCTCCTCTTTAGCGATGATGTTCGCACCTAACATAGATGCATGAACAGCAGCCATCATGATCAAATAGAGAAAGAGGATACCAAAGTAGCCGGTCGGCGATGAAATATTCAATCCGTTTATTCCAAATATAGCTTGAAGTGCTTTAGGCATATCAGCCATTAGATCATTCATCGCATCTCCGGATTCGGATAGTCCGGCAAATTTGCTCATGCCGCCACCCACCATGACCACAATACCGATTATCCAGAGAATAAGCGACTTCCTGCTCGCCTTCATTTCTCGCCAAAATAGATTCATAGCAGGTTCCCTCTTCTCTTAACTAACATGAACATCCCGCCTTAGATAACGAAAGTAGCTAAACGTGATACAACTAATAATGACACCTGCACTAACGATTAAAAATGTAGCTTCGTAACCACTATGCTCGATAATGTAGGTACGGTCAAAATATTGGAACGGCGACAAATATTTAAGCTTGCTGTCACCGCTTGAAGCGCCGATTGCTGAAATCATAAAAAAGGCAAACACTGTACCAAGAGATAGTGGTAACACTGTTTTCAACTTTGGAAAAAGTAACGCGGCGGCAATACCTAGAGCTAAAAAGATGAGTTGAGTAAATAGTAATGTAAGTGACAAGAGAGTAAACGTGCCGAAGTTGTATGAGGTAGTTTGAACGATAGTCGCTATTACACTAGCGATTCCGAAATAAATAACATTGGTGATAAGTAACAAAGTAAGTGCAGCAAGCGTCTTCGAAGTCAATATCGCCCCTCTATCCACAGGCTTGCTGAGCAGAAAGTCCGCTGTCTTCTCTCTAGTCTCCTTAGAAACGATAGACGCACCCAGATGCATCGCTTGAATGGCGCCGCATAACGCAATATACATAAATACGTAAGAGTAATACCCGAGTAATGACGTTATGCTGTCTATCTGTAGTCCCATAGCCTTCAACGCTGCTTCCGGCATCGTTGTAAGCATTTCTTTAAATGTCTCTGCGTCCTTCGAGATCGTCGGGAACATAGCTAACATTAAGCAGACGACACCTGCAAGAGATATCGACCAAAGCAACGTCGATTTCCGATGTGCCCATAACTCATGCCGATACATGTTCATGGCGCGATCCGTCCTCCTTCACGTAATAATGCATAAAGATCTCTTCTAAGTCTGGCTCCTCCACCCATATATTAATAAGCTCCATCTCAGCTATCTTCTTCATTACATCATTGATATTGCCTTTAAAGAGAAAGCTAATTGTACGTTCATCCGCAGTCCACTCTGTCACTCCCGGAATGGCAAACGACGACGCATCTACCTTTGTTAAGGTCTCCAACTTAAACTTCTTATACGTGTTTTCCTTCAATGCACTAATCTTCTCTAGGGCCATTAATCTGCCCTCTTTAATAATAGCTACCCTGTTGCAAAGTCGCTGCACTTCACTAAGAATGTGAGAGGAAAATAAAATCGTAGCACCTTTCCGGTTTTCTTCCTCCAGCAACTCAAAGAACCTTTGCTGCATCAGCGGATCAAGACCACTTGTCGGCTCATCCAAAATAATGAGCTTCGGCTTATGCAGAAGACCTTGCACAATGCCCACCTTTTTCTTGTTGCCAAGCGACAAATCATCCATTTTTTTGCTAAGATCCAGCTCCATTATTTCTGCAAGCTCTTTAATCCGTTTACTACAATCCTTCTTATAAAAGCTTGCCGAGTAATGAAGCAAATCCTTTACTCTCATATTGTCATAATAGAACACCTCAGAGGGCAGATAACCAATTTCCATCTTGATCTCTGGTCCATGCGCAATACAATCTTTGCCAAAGATTTTAGCACTTCCGCTAGTTGGATAGATTAGTCCTAGCATCGTACGAATCGTTGTCGACTTCCCAGCCCCATTAGGGCCAATAAATCCGAATATCTCCCCATGCTCCACCGTAAAGCTAAGATCAGTAATCCCTCTCGCTCCACCATACGTCTTGGTCAGTTGATTCAGTTCAATGATTTGCATTCTTAGCGCCTCCTTAGCTCCACTGCCATCTTTCGCTTAAGCCTATTACTTGCAAAAGTTTATCCGCAATAGCTCCATATAACGATTAAACTCTTCCATAATCTCATTCATATCAAGATCTTTGCCATCAAGTTTGTGTTGCGCCTTTACTGATTCACCTAAACCTTCGAGCGTCCACAAAATGACGTTAACTGCCCGCGCAGCATCAATACCTTCTTTGAATTTCGAAGTATCTATTTCTGAAAATAATTTATAATATTCACTTGTCGCAATCTGCTTTTTCCTGTCTTCTATTTCGAGCTTAACCTCTACATCCTCTTCAAAAAACACCCGCTCTATAAACTTCAATAAATAGGGGTTGGTTTGAAAAGTAGTTAGTTTAAGTTCTGCAACTTGGCTCATTCTGACAAACAAGTCTTTTTCGTTAAAGTTAACCTTTCGTACTACTTCTTCACTAATGACACGAATGGCATAATCGTACATAAAGAGGTAAAGTGTCTTCTTATTCATAAAATAATGAAACAACAATCCTTTAGAAATGCCCGCCTCCTTCGCGATCTCGTTAGTCGAAGCCGTGCTATAGTTTTTTTCAGAAAATTGCTTTAGCGCTGCCCCTATGACACGCAGCTGTTTCTCTTCATCAGTAGCTTGAAACTTAGTAAACACTCATATTCCTCCTAGATAAATAGCGACTTTAACAACTTAATCTCTTTACATATTGCGATCCAAAACCCCATTGACCACATCGGTCAATACCATTATATCCCTATTGACCATAGTGGTCAATATACATTTTTACATCCTCCCAATCGCCTTGACGCACAAAAAAGCTGCCTCATAAGGTTCAACCTTAGAGACAGCCCACCACACTCTTTTTACACATCTCTCCGAAGTGCCCGCAGCACATCGATACGAGTCGCTCGCTTAGCTGGGCGATAACCTGACAACATCGCAACACCAAGTGCAATGAAGCAAGCAAGAATCGCCAGATAAGGAGGAATGATTGAAAATAAGAACCCTTGCGGAACTTCTTCATCCATAAACGATCTGATAAGCATCGGCAAACCTGCGTTAACCCCAAATGATATGAGATAGGAAACGATCGTCCCTATGACGGCACCCAGCAAACCGATTATAGCACTCTCCAGTAAAAATATTTTCTTAATAATAGATGGATGCGCACCTATAGCCTTCATTATTCCAATATCTTGTGCCCTCTCAGTGACCGCCATAGTCATCGTATTGAATATACCAATCGAAGCGATAAGTACAGCAATCGTACCAATAAATACTAATCCAATCTTCATAATTAAAAACATAACATTAACTTGCTTGAGTTCATCTGCAATGGAATGAACAAAATAATGTTTTTCACGAATAAGCTCAGATATCTCCTTTACATTAGCAGCATTATTCGCAATAACTTCAACCTGATGATATGTTCTATTATCGGTTGGCTTAGCGATTTCACTCAACCGCTTATCCAACTCTTTACGGGTAGGTTCCTCTTCAAAATAAGGCACTTCCCCATTTTGTGTTCCTGTGATCGCTTCAATCTTTTTCAACGTTTCTTTACCTATATAGATCGTTCGATCCTGTAGCCATTCCTTCGCAGGTCGCTCCGCTACACCAACAATTGTCAGTTCCATTTTCTCTATCAGTTTCTTACCATTCACATAAAACTCCACATCAACATTCAACTTCTTATTGAGCCATTCCGACGCATCCGGCATCTTTTCTACTGTATTTCCTTCACTGCTCTCAATGGGTAGTCGAATATGATAACCGACGACAACTTCATCACCATTTTGCGGAACCCGGCCCTCACTAAGTTTAAATCCTGCCTGCTTCTCTGCTTCAAAATCTACCTGTAATGTCCCTTCTCGATTGACTATCATACCATCCACCTGCGGATTTAGCCCCTGTTGAATAAAGTTACGATAAGTTACCGCCTTTACATGGGGGATGGTGTGGAAAAAGTCGATATCTTCATCATTGATATCACTGTTTTTATGTTTATTCGAATCTTTACTGTTAACATCAATTGCCGTTACTAAACGATCGCCAACCATCCCATCTACAATACTTTTCTGCAAACCGAACCCAACTGAAGCTAATACGATAAGAAAAGAACAGCCCATTGCAGTGGCGAGTACGGTCATAAATAATCTCATCTTGTTTTTCTTCATATTTTGCCGAACGAATCGGAGCTGATCGTTAAACTTCATCGCTATCCCTCCCACTCTCTGACTTCACTATTCGTCCATCTTGTAGTCTTATCGTGCGATGAGCAATCGATGCGACCTGTTCATCATGAGTAATAATGACGAAGGTTATGCCGAGCTCATGGTTTAACTGCTGAATCATCATGAGCAATGCCTTTTCATTTTCACTATCCAAACTACCTGATGGCTCATCTGCAAGTACGATTGGCGGATTCAGTATAAGAGATCGAGCAACAGACACTCTTTGCTGCTGTCCCCCTGACAACTCCCCTGGATAATGACTGGCATATTCGGCTAGCCCTAAATTGTTCATTAACTCACTAACACGTTTTTTCCGATCCGCGTCTGAAACACCTTTGAGGACTAGTGGCAGCTCCACATTTTGATAAGCTGTCATGCTTGGGATCAGTTGGAAGCTTTGAAAGATAAATCCGTAATTCGCTAGTCGAAAATCTGCCCATTGCCCCTCATCCAACTTAGTTACAGCTTGTCCCTGCACCGTTATCTCACCAGATGATGGACGAATATAACCTGACATTAGATTAAGAAGAGTAGACTTTCCCGAACCACTACGACCCACAATCGCAATAATCTCTCCCTTTTTCACCTTCAAATCAATATCATGAAGAACAGGTATCGTCCGTTCTTTTCCCCTTGTCCCAATCTTAAATTGATGATTAATACCGGACAACTCAATCATGTTATCTCCGCCTTTCATTTCTTAGTTCCTCAACAATAACAGCCAATTTCTAAGGTGAATTAAAGAAAACCTTAAATTAAGCTATAGATTCTAATAATAATTGGATTCTCCCACCCAACCTCTGAGCCCGTCCAAAAAAAATGTTCAAAATATCCGTAAATGATCTTGAACTATATTTTTCTAACGATTAAACTAACTGTGGAATTACACATATGAAAGGAATGAATTTATGATCGAAGATGAAGACCCCTTAATTAGTATCATCATACCTACTTACAACCGCGCACATGTCATCTCATCCTCCATCGAATCTGTCATCGCACAAACGTATACCAATTGGGAATTAATTATCGTTAGTGATCGATGCACAGATCACACACAAAAAATCATCGACTCTTACAGCATCAAGGATCACAGAATTAAATTTGCGGTAAATAATAGAGGAAAAGGGACAAGCGGAGCTAGAAACTGTGGCATGTTAGTGGCACAAGGGGAATACCTATCCTTTCTAGACTCTGACGACCAGTGGTATAACTACCATTTGAGAGATAGTATCGATACGATCAAACTAGTGAATAGCGATGTTAGTTACGCATTATGGGACGAGCGTCATGGTGATACTGTCTATCACAATTACGAAAATGATACCGAGCAGAACATATTAAAAGAATTGCGGCGAGATTTTGAGGTACATGGAGATGTTATCGTATTTGAATCGGGTCTATTAGAACGTTTCCTTGCCGCAGAGAGACACTTTCATTGCATTACTACAATGGTTTTTCGCAAAGATCTATTACAAAACTCCAACCTTTTCAACGAACAATTCGGAATTGCTGAAGATATCGCCTTCATGATCTCTTTCTTCGATCGATGCCGTATTGCGTTAATAACGAAATCACATTTTGTTTATAATCAGTCCCCGGACAGTGTCTATATGTTTTGTGATAGACGACAGTTGAACCCCGATACACTCTACTTAGATAAAGAAGTTCATAAAAAAATCGAACAGGCTGGCTTGCAATCTCTACACTATAAAATGTTTCTAAAAAAAATGATCAAGAATAACCGAATATTAAAGAACAAGCGAAAGCTGCAGTTAATTTCTCGTTACGCACTAGCTAGACAATATTACACATTAAGCTACATTAATAAACACGATCGTTTGAAAGCGCTTAAATACTGCCTACAGTCTATGAGGCATAACGTGAATGCCTTTAACCTCCTTCTTATTCTACACATTCTGTTTCCTCGCAAGGAAACAAGCCCCTTTCTAAAAAAACCATTAAATCTTTGGTAGTTCCAGCAAATAATAAAATCGAAAAGAAGAGAGGTTTAGGATGATGAATAGCGGAATATTGCCACTCATTAGTATCATTATGCCATCGTATAACAGAGCAAACTTGATTGTTCCCGGGATCGAGTCGATCATTCGGCAAACTTATAAGAACTGGGAACTTATTATTATTGATGACGGAAGCACAGATGGAACGAAGGGGGTCATAGATCAGTTTGTAAATATAGACAGTAGAATAAAATATGTGCTTAATAATCGTGCAAAAGGAGTAAGCGGAGCACGAAATTGCGGGATGCTGCTCGCACAAGGAGAGTATATCGCTTTTCTTGATTCTGACGATCAATGGTATGACTATCACCTTGCAGACAGCATTCGAATGATGCAGCAAACAGAATCTCAAGCCTTCTTTGGACAATGGATTGAGCGATCTGGAGAACTTATGTTTGAAATATTTAATGAGTACTTCCAAAAACAGCGAATAGAGAACTTAAAACGCACTTTCGAAGTGCGTGATGATGTCATTATATTAGAAAACAATTTACTTGAGCGCTATATCGAGGATACCTTATGTATTTTCAACATCAATACGATGGTATTTAAACGGGAACTTTTAGAGTACTTCGGCATGTTTTATGAAGATTTTGCATTAGGAGAAGACACTGCTTTCATTATTAACTTCTTTGACCATTGTCGTATCGCTTACCATATGAAACCTCACGTCATCTACAACCAATCACAAGACAGTATGTATTTCTTCTGCGACAGACGACAACTCGACCCCGATACGTTATATCAAAATAAAGAGATGCTTCAAAAAATAGAATCGATTGGTGTAGAATCTCTCGCATTCAAAAACCATTTACGATCAAAGATTCATACCTTCGATAGGAAGAAGAAAAAAAGACTGCTTTTGTTATCCAACTACACACTCGCTCGTCAGTATTATTCACTCAGTTATATTAATCGAATGAATAAGAAAAAAGCGCTTCGTTATTGCTTGAAGTCGATGGGGCATAACATTAACCTATTTAACATATTACTCGTTTTTCATATTCTATTGTTCAGCGAAAAAGGAAGCTCCTTCCTGAAAAGACCTGTGGATTTATGGTAAACTCGCTCCAAAGTTTAGTGTGAGATATAAAGGCAGGATACTTTCAATGCGGAATTCGGTCTACATTACGCTTGAATCCTGCCTTCTCACCTTCAAAATCTACTGAATTCCTCCTGAGCCGCTACGGCTCACAATTCCCATAACATCCTCATTTTCCAAGTAATCCAACCATCGAACCACTTGAAGTAATTACCTAAAACACCCTTTAGGTCTCTTGATTAGAAATTATGTAAATATTATACTTTTACAATACCTCTATACAGTAATGAAAGGAATGAAGTTATGAATGAAGAACCACTAGTTAGCATTATCATACCTACCTATAACCGCGCACATATTATCTCATCTTCCATTAAATCCGTTATAGAACAAACCTATACGAATTGGGAATTAATTATCGTCAGTGATAAATGTACGGATGACACACAAACGGTCATTGCCTCTTTTAGCGAAAACGATCACCGAATTAAATATGCCGTAAATGATAGACGAAAAGGAGTCAGTGGAGCTAGAAACTGTGGCATGCTACTGGCGCGAGGTGATTATATTACCTTTTTGGACTCCGACGACCAATGGTATAACTTTCATTTGAGAGATAGTATGGACACGATCAAAAGAGTGAACAGCGATGTTTGCTACTCGTTATGGGATGAACGCCACGGTGAAACCGTCTATCATAGTTTCGAAAATGAAATCGAGAAGCAGCTGTTGCAGGAGATGCGGCAAGATTTCGAGGTCAATGGGAATGCGATCGTATTTGAAAAGGGCTTACTAGAACGTTTCCTAACGATAGATCGACATTTCCATTGCATTACTACGATGGTTTTTAGACGCGATTTGCTGCAAAAGTTTGACCTGTTCAATGAACAATTTGGAATTGCAGAAGACATCGCTTTTATGATTCCCTTTTTCGACCGATGTCGGATTGCCTTAATTACGAAATCACATTTTGTATACAATCAGTCGCCAGACAGCGTTTATTTATTTTGCAACAGACGACATTTGGACCCAGATACGCTGTACAAAAACAAGGAAGTATTCAATAAAATTGAATCCATTGCTTTGCAATCGATCAAGTACAAGCTCTTTTTAAAAAAATGGGTTCAAAACGATACGTCGCTCCAAAATAAGAAGAAACTTAATCTCATTGCAAGCTTAATGCTCGCACGGCAGTACTATACGTTAAGTTACATCAGTAAGCCAAATAAGCGAAAAGCGCTGCACTATTGCTTTATGTCGCTTAAACACAATATAAATTCATACAATGTAGCACTACTTTTTCATATTATTTTTACAAAAAAGAGCGGAGGAGAGTTTCTAAAAAGACCTTTAAATTTATGGTAATTCTATGATCTATATTATTGAAAAGTGAGGGATCATTTATATGAATCAGCAGCAACCGTTAGTAAGTGTCATATTGGCAACATACAACCGTGCATCAATAATATCTAGCTCAATTGAGTCTGTAATAAAACAGACCTATACGAATTGGGAGCTTATTATAGTGGATGATAGGAGTACAGACAATACGAAGGAACTTATCGAACAATATATACGTAAAGATGCCCGAATTAGATATGCCGTGAACGATCGCACAAAAGGAGTTCCAGGGCCAAAAAACTGTGGGATGCTCCAGGCCAAAGGTGAATATATCGCCTTTCTTGACTCTGATGATCAATGGTTTGATAATCATTTGACAGATAGTATTCGAGTTATACAGGATAACAAGGTTGATATTTGCTTCGCCTTTTGGAAGGAACAAGTCAACGGTAAAGTAAAGGATGTATTCGACGATAGTAGTTATCAAAAACGGCTGGAAAGCGTGCGGAATAACTTTGAAGTGCAGGATGATGTCATTGTTTTTCCTGCCCAATCAGGACTGTTAGAAAAATATATTACCGATACACTTAGTATATTTAACATTATTACAATGGTATTTAAGAGGTCATTGCTAGATACGTTTGAACTGTTTGGCGAAGGATTTGAGGCCGGCGAAGATGCTGCCTTTATCATTAACTTCTTTGATCATTGTCGTATTGCCCTACATTGTAAACCTCACTTTGTATACAATTTATCGCAAGACAGCGTTTATTTCTTCTGTGATAGGAAAACACTAGATCCTGACACACTCTTTGAAAATAAAGATGTACTAAACAAGCTTGAATTGATAGGTTTACGCACCGTGACCTTTAAGATGCATCTCAGAAGAAAGATCGAAGGCTTTGAGCCTTCGCAAAGAAAGAAACTGCTGCTTCTGTCGGACTATGCCTTGGCCAGACAATTTTACACACTGAGTTATATCAATCGAACAGAACAAAAGAAGGCTCTGCGTTATTGCTGGATGTCAATGAAGCATAACGTCAATTTGTTTAATATTTTGCTAATGTTTTATATTGTGATCACTAAGAAGAAACGGAATAATTTTTTAAAAAGACCTGTAGACCTGTGGTAATTTCTAGACTGTAAACAGCTTGGCTCACATCTCGTGCGGATTTAAGGTATAATGGAGGGATCGTATTTATCAAAAAGTTGGAGGCTCCCTGTAATTGAGCAATTACCCTTTTGTTGTAGATCCTAAAATCCCTTTTATACAGCAGGCTAGCGACTGGATTGCTGACGTGTTTTATGAAGTATTGCCTGACGCAGGTTTCGAAACCCGTGATGAGCAAATCTATATGGCTTTTCAGTTGGAACGAGCATATAGCACCAAAGGCACTATTTTTGCTGAAGCTGGCGTAGGTACAGGTAAGACTATCGTCTATCTGCTCTATGCGCTATGTTATGCACGATATACAAGAAAACCAGCGATTATTACTTGTGCGGACGAATCACTTATTGAGCAATTAGTGAAGCCGGAAGGCGATATCGCTAAGCTTGCTAAACATCTTGGTTTAACGATCGATGCTAGACTTGGCAAATCTCCAGACCAATATATTTGTTTGAACAAGCTAGATGAAGTAAGAACGTTCGAGCTGGAAGATGGCATGTATCGTGACATATACCGCAGTCTACCTGACTTTGTTCACACACCTAGTACGATGCAAGCTTTTTATCCGTATGGCAATCGTAAAGACTATCCAGATCTAACGGATGAGCAATGGGATAAGCTTGGGTGGGACGTGTTCCAAGATTGTCTTGTCTGTAGTCAACGTCATCGCTGCGGTCAGACGATCTCTCGCGACCACTATCGGAAAGCGCCTGATCTCATCATCTGCTCCCATGATTTTTATATGGAGCATGTGTGGACGTATGATGCTAGAAAACGTGAAGGTCAACTTCCGTTACTTCCTGAGCATAGTTCCGTCGTATTCGATGAAGGACATTTGTTAGAAACGGCTACACAAAATGCATTAACGTATAAGCTTAAACATTCTGTGTTCGAGGCTATCGTTACAAGACTATTGCAAGGTGAAGTTCGCGAGGTGTTCGCAGTCGCTATTGAAGACGCCATTGAAGCTAGCGAATCGTTGTTCCGCCTCTTAGAGCGGACAAGTCGTAAAGTGTCTGCCTCTGATCGGAAAGAAGTTGTTCTTGATGACGTCATGTTACGGTCCGTTTCGCGCCTTCGCGATCGATTAGCTCAGATTGAGGAAGAGCTAGTATTCGAAAGCGGTATGCACACGCTTGATTCTTATCAAATGAAAATCGTAGAAGAACATATCGAGATGATCGGCATTGCGCTTGCTCTGTTTGAAAAGCCGAAAGACCTTATTTCGTGGGTAACTGAAGATCGGAATGAACTTACTTTAGTGCTTATGCCGAAAAAAGTTAAAGAAGTGCTCAAGGAAAGAGTATTCGGACAACAAATGCCGGTTGTATTCTCTTCCGCTACATTATCGGTCAACGATAGCTTTGATTATATTTCGGGTAATTTAGGCATTGAGACGTACTTGTCGTTCTCCGTCCCATCTCCGTACGATTATTCGGAGCAAATGGAAGTGGCACTGTTGCCTGACAATGACGAAACGAATAAGTTTGAGCAAACCGTTGATCTGATTGCGCAAACAGGTGGTCGCTCGCTCATTTTGTTCCCTTCCCAAGAGGAATTGAATGCATTCAAAGGGAAGATGGACGAGCTTGGGGAGTCAGCGGTTAGTGGTTATCGTTTCTTCTATGAAGGAAGTGCCGAAATTAGCCACCTGATCTCTATGTTCCAAAACGATGAGACAAGCGTTCTTTGTGCAGTCACGTTATGGGAAGGACTTGATATTCCAGGTCCATCGCTGTCCCACGTTATTATTTGGGACTTGCCATTCCCTTCGAATGATCCAGTGTTTACAGCTAGACGTAATGACTCTGCAAATCCATTCGAGGAAGTCGATATGCCATATATGATGCTTCGTTTACGACAAGGCATTGGCCGACTAATCCGCTCACGCGAGGATAGCGGTAAAGTTTCCATTATGGGCCGAGAACTTTCACGCCCTGATGTACAAGAACAAATAAAATCGTTGCTTCCTTAGGGAGCAACGATTTTTTCATTTTGGAGTAGACGATATACGTATTCGTTTGATAAACGCAGTTCTGTAATACGCACTCTACTAATAGCTATTATACTGATCCGCTAACGAATCGTATTGTGCTTATATGGAAGAAAATAACGTGTAAATTCGTCTAACGAACTCCAGTGTCGTTAGCGCGTTGTTTTTGAGCGAAATATAGCCACTCTACTCGGAATAAGCTTTCCGGAGTTCGTTAAACGTTTCGAACGGTACAATTTGGTCAACTAAGAGGTACTGGGTTCGTTAGCCATACGTTCGGAAATGTGCGCTAACATTAATAACAACTACTATGCTTACCCGCTTGCCAATTGTGCACCCTAATCAGTTGCGTTACGTCAAACACTATTGTTGTAATTAAGCCTATTTTTCTGCTACTAGTTTTGAGGAAATGACATCAAGCGTATAACGAGCTGCTTTAGTAAAATCACCTTTGCCAGCGGTTTCATAGTCAACGATATTAATTTGTTCTCCTGATGGCACATCTACCGGACCTTCACTCAACGTGTTGATCTCTGCCGTTCCGAGCACCTTTCCTTGTTCGTCATAGTACGTCACAACTGCTTCAATTCGATAGTTACCTTCCTTAAACACTCCCATTGGAAATCTTACCTTCGTATATTCCCCGCTCTTTATCGTTTCCATATATCCAACACCTAGAAGGCCAGACTTATCCTTCACATGTAGGTCGGGTGGTAGAAAACTATCGTGCGGTACAGGCCACACATTTTCTAAAGTAGCGAAAGAATAACCCGTTACATCCTGCTCCGTTATCGCTTCAATCTCCTTTAGCTGATCGCCCTTTGTAGTGAAGGGCACTTTTATCGCTACTTTTCCAAGCAACTTACTAGAATCATCATAAAACGCAAGATGAGCATTAAGCTCTACCTTATTAGGATCTTCTGCCGCCATCATTCTTTCATACAAAGAGTCAAAATAACGTTGACCCGCATACAACTCCCCTGTAACTTTACTCTTATTTCCATCCTTCACCACTTTCAGGTGACCCGCCTTCACCCCGCCAACAAAACTAATTGCATCAAAACGGTCATCCACTCGAATCGTCTTTTTGGCTTCATCATAAATAACCACTGCATCCAAGCTCTCTGCCATATAGCGTACTGGCACATATGTACGACCATCGTGTTTCAAAGTATGGTACCCTGGTTCAAGTTCTCTTTCTACCCCGTTAAACTCGTACTTCACTGGAAATAGAATAGCTCTAATTCCATCATTAGCATAAACAGCCGAAGCACTTGCGAACACGATCCCGCATACAAATCCAAATAGATATTTTCTCACTGTCGATTCCTCCTGTAATAATATTACTTATTCATATAGATGCATCTATTCATCTAAAGGTTTCGCTGGATAGATGCATTATTTTGAGCTATCTAAACTCATGGCATATGTCCATATAAAAAGAGCAATAATTTGCTATTTTTATAGCTCAAGCACTGCTCTTTTTTCTATTAAAACCATAAATTGTGATGATCTTATTGAAATGAATGTCAGAGATAAAAAAACGATATCTTATCCGTCTGCGTTTAGATATAATGTCCTAGGGAATTGCGATATTTTCCCATACTATTTAGTTATTAAGTAGTATCTCTGTCACACACATGTTTTTTATTCAGAATAGGAGATGAATCGATTGAAACGAATTACAATTTCATTATTAGCGTTTTTAGTTTTGTTTACTTCCACCTTTTTCCCTTATAAGGAAACGGGTACAGTCAGTGCAAGTCCAATAACTGTAGAGAATGTGGAGCCTTCCACACCATCTAAGATTGCAGAGACATTGGAATCTTCTGCACCAACAGTGGCGAGGGACACTACACCTCCTGAGCTCGTGAGTCTCGATGTAACTCCAAAAAAAGCTACTGTAGGGGAAACAGTATACTTTAAGGCTAAAGCTACTGATGACCTTTCCGGAATTAGAAGTTTTTCTTTACTCTACAATTATTTTGCAAGTAATAATGCCTATGCAGAAACAATAAGACTTGAATTAATATATAACTCAAAAAATGACTTGTGGGAGGCTGAACATACATTTAATAAATATACTGGCAATGGGACAGTAGAATTTCAACACATGATGATGTATGATCAATCATTTAATGTCACTTCTCTACTTAGATATCAGCTCGATGATAACGGAAAGTATGATTTTATGGTAATAAACCCTACTGGTGGTGATATTGAAGATCCAATTCTACAAAATATTGATATCAGTACAAATGAAATAAATGCTCCCGGTACTGTTCAACTTACTATTTCTGCTAAAGATAATAAGTCAGGTGTTGATTCTATAGAAATTTATTATTCATCTCCAAACCTGAAAAACGACAATAATAAATATGCAAAAGCACTTTATAATTCTCACACTGGAAAATGGCATGCCCAACTAAATTTCAGTGCATATGATCAAAAAGGGCTTTGGACCATAGATCGAATTTATATAAAAGATGCCATCGGGAATAGTACTACTCATAATAGACTAATGTTGACGGAATCTTATAAGTTGGATATAAATGTTATTAATGAAAATGAAGATACTGTTCCACCAACATTATTAGATATTAAAATAAGTCAAAACTCTATTGATGCTGGTGGAACCATTAACTTCGAAGCAACAGCTAGTGATAATCTCTCAGGTATAAAACATATTGATTTAAATTATTTCATTACAATTAACGAATATCCAATTTCACATAATGTAAGATTATACTACGACTATGCTCATAAAAAATATACCAGTCGATTATCGGTTTCAGATTCGCATTATAAAGGTTATTGGATCTTGAACGGTGTTATCGTATACGATAACGTACAAAACAGTACAGCAATCTCTAGGCAAAAACTGAATAAAGGAAAGGCGCTCGACATTCGTGTTGCTGTTCCAGAAAATAGTGATGTGACTCCTCCTAATAAACCTATCGTTGATGATGTTTACTATCATGATAACCTTGTTTCTGGCACAGCTGAGCCAAACTCAATCATATCGATTGAATTAGAGAATGGATTATGGACAGCTCATCCTGTAGGAGAAGAAGGAACGTTTCAAGTGTATCTAAAATCCCCTTCACCAGCAGGAGCAGTACTTAAAGCATTTGTGACTGATAGATATGGTAATTCAAGTGAAGCAACGACTATCGTTGTAAAAGGAGGCCACGCTCAATTTCCAGCAAAAGTATTTCAAATTTATGAGTACATTAAATTTGGTGAACTCGAAGTTACTTTTACAAGCGGATTAACCCCTTTCGATATGAAAAAAGAAATTACGATAACATCTGAAAACAGCAAAGAAGCAGTGGACTTTACTGTAGTCAGTTCTGACTTTATTTTCGGAAAAATAGTTTTACAAATTAAAAACCCTATTGTTGGACAACAATATAACGTTAGTTTTTCCGACAAATTTAAGCTGCCCGAAACGTTAGATCGTACAGTAAGTTGGTCACTCAGTGAAAATAATACCGAAGTAGTATATACTACATTCCCTCTTAAGCCTTCTATAAATAATGATTTTATGGCGGCTTTGATTATGCCTTATACAGGATTTGAAACGTCGAAACTGTCTGCGAAAGCCTACAAGGCAGGCACAGATCAATTGATGGATGAAACCTTCGTCTTGAAAGAAATTAAGATGGGGAATACAAAAAAACAGTTTACATTCACTTTTTCGTCAAGTTCCGTCGAACTTGTTGATATTTATTTCTACTACGATGCATTACTACTCGGAAAAAAGAATAATGTATTGATAGCTACTAAAAACGATTCTACTAATAATAATCCGATTTGGTGGCTCGACTCAGGGATCATAGATTTACATACTCTTAGTTCTTCAAGCGTTTTGATTAATTGGGGTACAGCACATGATGTAACAGGAATAACGCAATATCGGATTATAGCAAATGGGGAAGTCATTGATACTGTACCCGCTGATTTTCACTCGTACAAAATTACTAATTTATCTCTAGATACGTTGTACAGCATTTCTGTTGAAGCTGGTAATGCACAAGGTTTATGGACAACTAATGGTGGAACTTATGACTATAAGACTCCAGGACCGGATAAAGTAGTAACAGGAATGGAGCAGTACTCCAATGTTTTAGGGGGGTTCTATCTTGATTTGGCCGGTGTAAGTGATGAGGAAATTAAACAAGGTTTAAAAGTCTATTACTTAGATCAAGGCATTAAAAAGTACGTAGATTTTACTATAATGGTTGGAATGTCTTCCTATCATCCATATCTTGTTTTAACTGCTGCAAAAATGAACACTGACTTCTTTGTCGAAACTGTAGCGCCTCTGCAAACTAAAGAAGGCATTAATACTACTTTGCGCTGGACAAGTACACTAAATAAAAGTAAAGTACTACAACATACAACACCTAGTACACCTTCTGTTAATAAAGATTTTACTTTTAAAGTTATATTAGATAATGAACATGGATCCGGTTACGGAAATGTAACACGAGATAATTTTAAACTACTGCCACTAAAAGCTGGTACGAATGAGCTAGCAAGCGGAAATCTAGTAATTAAAGATATACAGGTAGGGGAAGACCTAAATGGTGATGGATCATTTGATACAAAAGAGGAATCCATCCACTTTATAACCGCAACCTACTCCGCACCCGAAAAAATTGATATTCAAGTAGCAGTGGACGATGTTATATTGCCAGAGAAGCTAACAAACCTAAACTTCATTTCGAGTGGTGGTACTGGAGGAACACGTCCGCCAGGTGGAGGCGGTGGCGGCGGTATGCCTTCATCATCTGAGCTAGTAGAAACGAGTGAAGGTCTACAAATTAAAGGTGACATGAAGCAAGTAGACTGGAAAAACGTCATCTCAACGCTCACCAAGAGCAAAAAGAATCAAATCGAGCTAGAGTTAGCTGGCACAATCAGCATCCCGCTTGATGCAATACTTAAAGGAAAAGCAGACTTGCCAAGCGGATACATGCAGTTTAAGTCAACAGCTGGCATCGCTAAGTTTAACTTAAAACAAATCGATGAGAACTGGATTGCCGAACAGTTTGGCGATAAAGATAAGTCATTACAACTAGTGGTAGAAACACAACAATCCAGCCCTACAGACACTAATAGCAAAATTGTTGCTACGTCTCTACCAGTAAAGATGTATGTACAGAGTGGTGATAAAAAGGTCGAAGTAGACTGGCTTTCATCGCAGGTTCTTTTGCCAACTAACTATTCAGGTGACGTTATACTAGTGAAAAAGAATGCTCGTACAAATGAATGGGTGTATGTACCGTCACGTACTATTCAACAAGGCACTAGTCAAATTGTAGAAGCTACAAATCTAACAAGTGATGTTTTATATCTAATCAATCAGCAGATATCTTTCAGTGACATGAAAGGACATTGGGCAGACAAGGACATTTCTTGGCTTGCTTCTCGTTATATCGTTAAAGGAAATAGCAAAGGATCGTTTAATCCGCAAAATGACATTTCGAGAGCCGAGTTTACATCATTGCTTATTCGTATTCTTGGCATTGAAGAAGATACTAAGCAATCGACTAGTACATTTAAAGATGTTGATACAAAAGCATGGTATTTCGATGATATTAACACCGCATTGAAATTAGGACTAGTATCTGGCGTCGATAAAGATCAATATGCACCAAACAAATCAATTACACGCGAAGAAATGGCTGTCATGATTAGTAAAGCTCTAAAGTACCTTGGTAAAGATGTACCTGCTAAAGAAACAGATTCTCAAGGACAATTTAAAGATGCTAACCTTATCTCTTCATGGGCAAAAGACGCTGTAAAACTTATGGTGGACACGGGTTTAATGCAAGGGAAAGGTGACCAGCAATTCGACCCTACTAATTACGCAACCCGAGCAGAATCAGCTGTTTTGATTAAAAAGCTACTTCAGCTTCAATAAGTTTCATTCATTAATAAAAAGCAGGTCCACAAGTAGATTTAAACTACTAGTGAACCTGCTTTTTTTCATGTCTATTATTCGTTCCCCGCTCGCATTTGCTTACTCCGCAATTGCCCACAAGCTGCATCAATATCTGCACCATGCTCAAGCCTTACGCTAACACTAATACCTTGCTTCTTCATAACGTCATAGAACGCGCGAATAGACTCTTGTTCGCTTCGCTGATATTGACTATGCTCATCAACCGGATTATACGGTATAAGATTGACGTTAACCAGCTTGCTGCGACTGCGCATTAGCTCGGCAAGTTCCAACGCTTGTTCGACACCGTCGTTAACGTCCTTCAGCAAAATATATTCCATCGTCATTCTGCGTCTTGTCGTCGCCAAATAATAATCGATCGCTTCCATCAGCTTCTCAATTGGAATCGCTTTGTTGATCTTCATAATTCGAGTACGAAGTTCATTGTTCGGGGCATGTAGTGATACAGCGAGATTAACATTCAGATCACTGTCAGCAAACTCTCTGATCTTTCCAGCAAGTCCACTCGTCGATACAGTAATATGCCTCGCTCCAATAGCTAACCCTTTATGATCCTTCACAACACGGATAAAGTCGGTCATATTCGTAAAGTTATCGAACGGCTCGCCAATGCCCATGACAACGATATGACTGACTCGTTCTCCTTCACCCGTCGTATCAAGATGCAATTGTACACGCATAATTTGTTCGACGATTTCCCCGCTCGACAAATCACGGCTTTTCGCAATTAATCCACTAGCGCAGAAGCTACATCCGATATTACAGCCAACTTGCGTCGTTACGCATACTGATAAGCCGAACTTGTGGCGCATAAGTACCGTTTCGATCAGATTTCCGTCATATAGCTTAAATAGAAATTTAACTGTGCCATCTCTAGACTCTTGCTTCACATGTTCTGCCATTGTACTAATGGAAAAGTTCTCTTGCAATAATGTGATACATTCCGCTCTAACTTCAGTCATCTCATCAAAGGATGTAACTCTTTTCCGATATAACAGCTCCCACACTTGAGTAGCTTGAAACTTCCGAAATCCTCGTTCTTGCAGCCAAACCGTTAATTGATCTAATGTTAATCCATATATGGATGGTTTATTCATCTCATGATCCTTCTTTCAAGCCTCTATGATTAAAGTGCGCTCCGCTTATGTCCCGTATGGGCTTGCAGTCTGTCTCTTATTGTCCCAAAAATAATGGCTGAACACAAGGGGAGAGTCACCTTTATTCAGCTTCACTTTTACGAACACGCTCAATCCGCTTCTTCATGTCATTATAACTGATTGCACCAAGAAAACGTTCACGAATGACCCCTTCATCGCCCACAATAAATGTAGTCGGGTACGCCCTCACATCGTATTCAGACTCAGCATCACCACGAGCATCTAATACGACTGGGAACTCAAAGCCCTGTTTCTCTATATATTGCTTCACATGAGTTGCATTAAGTTCTTGACTCGTAACGTTCAAAGTTAATATGGCAACATCACTTTCGGTTGCTTGATAATGCTCATATAACTTCTGCACATGTGGCATCTCTGTCTTACAAACTTTGCACCATGTCGTCCAAAAGTTGATCATTACCGTCTGTCCACGATAATCTTTAAGCGATACTCGTTCACCCTTCCAATCAACAAGCTCAAAGCCCGGTGCTATATTTCCTTCACGAGGGCCAACAATCGATGACCCCTCTGCAGACCCTAGCCTTTGTTTAGATAATACGCCGTTCTGCAACTGGTCGTAAAATGTGTAACTTAGTAACACTAAAACGAGCAGGAAGACCGCTCCCTGCGTAAGTACCCGGGGACTACGTAAGCCTCCATCGCCAAATTTGCCCTTCATCCTAGACCACAATGATGGATGAAGTAGTACTATACCCACTCCAAGCGAGAGCAGTAATCCAACACATTGCAGAAGTTGTACCGACTCCCCTATTACAATAACAGCAAGCAAATAAGCCGTCACCCACCATGACAGCAGTACCCCTGTCCATTGTAACGACTCTAGTTGTCCAACTATTCTCTTATACTTATACCAACACCAACCTACTGCCGTCACTGTGGCAAGCCAAAAACCCCAAACTCCACCGCTAAAGAACAGTAGAGAAAGAGGCTCTCGAATAACGCTCATTGGATCAATTAGAAGCAAACTACCCTTCCAGACCGCAATCCACAGAATAATAGCACTCCAACCTATGGATACAATCTTTTCTTTGTTAGGGTTCTTCCTGCTCCGTAGCCGGAGGGCAAATACAGCAACAATACCTGCAGCCAAATAGATCAGTAGCTCTGTATTCAGAACTAGCGACCCGATTTGAATATTTGTCATCATGTTCATCGCCTGACCTTCTACGAAGGATTAATGAGAATATATTCCGCTCATCGTCTCGTACAGCTATTATATCATGGCTTCTACTTTAGTTGCTCCGCTGCTCGCACAAGTATCCCCTTCGGAACATTTGAAGATTCCGTCCCGATATTAATCACATATTGAGAATTCCCAGCCGTTTCTGTCCACATCACATTTTGATAAAAATGACTTTTACTAAAAGGAACGCTATCACTGCTCGTGTAGTGAGCATTTAAACCTTTTACCTTTAACTCCTCGTATTGAACAGATTTAGGAGCAATCAAATTCATATTGTGTTCATCAGACGAAATCACTTCAACCATTATTGAAAGTTGCTCCCCTACAGCATTGGAATAAATCAACGTAACCTTATTCAATAGTTTCCGCTCATCCTCAATCTTCATCCAAGTAATACCTTTTCCAGTGTCCTTGCTTTCCTTCTTCAGCACTTGTTGAATCTGTGGAGCATCCTTAGTAAATGAAAAGGAAATGTCCGCTTCTCCCTGATAAGCGTGCTTAAAGCGGAACTGATTGGGCAGTTCCATCGGTATAATTACTCCTATTCCACTCTGGGTGAGTAATTGTTCTGCCCCTTCAAATTCGTCAATTAAGATCGGCTGAAACACGCCAATCATCGGCATCGATCTATAAAGAGAGTGAGAAGATTCTGCTAACGCCGATACATACAGGTAGGCTGATTCCCCCGGCTCAAGATGACTTCTAATCTCTTCTCTCTTTGTACTAATTTCGTTTAAAACCGCCTTATCCAACGTCATATCCTCGCTTGCGGTGCGGAGCTGAAATGACCACCGACCAAACTTATCGTCGGCCAATAGCTTACTGCTTCCATAAGCAAATCCTGATAGAACAATGACAGCAAGCACAACACCTATCGTCCATCTCGTTGTCTTCGTTTGTTTTCGATAGGAACGTGTCCGCCCTGCCACACTGTTTTTCCGAAACGAAGCCATAACCTTTGGATTCATTTCACTTGCCCCATTAATTGCTCGTGACTTCCTTGCATACTCCGTTTTCAGTTTTTCCTCAATGGACATAGGTAGACACCTCCTTCTCTTCACCTCTATCTTCCAAACAATACCTTAACTTCTTAAGTGCCGCATGATTTCTAGATTTTACTGTGCCAATAGGTATAGAGAGCACTTCCGCAATCGTTTCGAGCGAATAATCTTGGTAATATCTTAATACGATAACTTCCCGAAGATTACGAGACAATCGATTTACATGTGGTAGAACTTCCTCACTATTACCAATCGCATCAATACCAGTATCTATTAATGACTGTTGCGGCGATCCTAGAGATTTCACTTTGTCCATCAATCGAAAGCTCCGCCATATTCGCCTCTTCCAACTACGAGATTGTCGAATGATTAAGCCATTAAACCATGGTAAAAATGGTTTGTCCAAGCTGTAACTGCTAAGTGAACGAAACAGAGCAATGTACACTTCACTCGAAATATCTTCCACATCCCGCTCGTTTCCGATCAAAAAGTAGACCATACTATATGTATGTGCACGTGTAGATTCAAAGAAAGCGCTGAACGCCTCCTCGTCTCCATCCCTTATCCGAGCAACCAAAAACAGCAAATGTTGTTCATCCACCTATTCAACCCCCTTTCTGTATGCCTGTCCTGTCAGTTATACGACAACTACTAAAGGAAACATCACTTCACCATCACTGTAAAAGGAACGGTAATAACGTTACCTTTGTATTGAAATTGACCCCATATTTTATATATACCGGCCTTAGGAAACTCCGCATGAAACATGACATTCCCCTCTGCGCTCATGTCATCCATTGCATGAACATGCACATACTCTTCGGCCTTTTCATCCAAAATAACGCAATGACCACCCGTTCCAAGAAACCGCTCCAACTGAACAGGTTCCCCCGTTAACGAATCCTCATATTGAAAGTTAAGCATAACCATCTGCTTTGCCCGAATTTCTTTGAAGCTTGGCATGGCGGATAAAGTAAACGAAATACCATCTACTATTTTCGTATATATTTCATCTATCTTCACATCTATAGGATCGCGTTCAACTCCCGGTGCCTCCAACCATTGTTTGTAGACAGTTACACCTTTGTTGTCTGGAATAAATTCGGTAACGAGCAAATAATCTCCTCCATAGGGGAGATTAAGCTCGGTACGGAACGCTCCATCTCCCTCGTAAACAGGGTGCAAATGGTCAAAAAATTGAAGACTCCTATCTACAACAATCAGATGCATAAGCTTCGTCATATCTTCTGAAAATACATTTACCAGCTTATCAGACGGGTTAAGCACATGTAAGGTAAGCGGCATATTCGCCTGACCCATCTCTAGACGCACCTTATACCCTTGATCAGAAACAGCCAGCTCTCCACCTTGTTGCAAGTAGGGTAATACACCGCTTGTAGGCGGATCAATCTCTGTATTAAAGACTGGCGGTAGCGATCGAAGCAACATCGAAATAACGACGAGCCATATGATCAAAATGATATATGCTTTTCTCCATTTAGCCCCCACTTACCCCACCTCGCTTAGGCGAAAATGCCAGCAAGCTAACCGCGATGGAAGCAAGTGCAGATTGAACGATAGAACCTGTCCATAACTCAACCTCCCAGCCGATGCCCGATGTCAGATGGAGCCATCCAAAGTAAAGACTCCACAGTATGATGGGTACTACCGCCGCTACTATGCGATAGGCCCATATCCGCCCGTCATATGGACGCAACAAGACATATAACACATCTCCTACTAAACCTGCCGTCAAAGCAATTACGATAACTGTATAATGACGAAATCCATCAAGAGAACCATTTAGCGCAGTAATCATACCTAGGTATACCGTTATCGTTCCTAAAGGGACAGTCCAACGCTTCATTAGAAGAAACAAGGGGATCATAAGCAACATCGTATTAATGAGAATATAACTTAGCCCTCGATATTCGTTATTAGTCACAATAAGGCTAAGACCATATTCATTATTCAACCAATCAATACTTGCTTTAGAAGGCAGATTGAAGTTAAACATCCATGAATACATTAGAAAAAAGCTTGAAGCTGCTGCAGCCAGCGTAATAGATAAGAAGACAGGAAGGAAAGCCCCCCATCCAAGCTTCCCCCTTCCTCCATTGAACTTCGCCGCATTATACGGACTCGACAACAGAAGCAGCGAGCCAACTAGAAGGATGAGATGCGATGGGCTAAGGAGTGCAGCCGTATCCTTTTCGATTCCGAAGATAGTATGCCATGTCATATCACCAAGCCCGCCTAACAAGAAAAGCAACACACCCCATAAGCCAGGGGTATATCCTCTCGGTATGGAATGTTTCCAAGAGGTGTTACCATTCCGCCAATTGCGAATAACCAAATAAACCATCCAAACAGCCGCGGTCAGAAATGCAGCGTACAAATTAGCGTGCCAAGGAGTAAAAAAGGTTTCAATTGCATTATGACGATGCGCGTATCCATCAATAAAAATAGCAATAACTAACCACATACCAAGCAATATCGTTACATAATGTTGAATAAGCGTTGCTTGTTTCGTTGCAATTAAAAGTTGTGAGGTATCCTTATGCATCCCCATACTATTTATTTGTCCCATTTAATAATCCACTTATAAAAGATACTTTTCCATCCGTAATAAAAAATTCCAAAATCATTCCTAGCTGCTTATCTCTATAGCCGATTACAACGGTACCCTCCAATTTACTTTGAGCAAAACTATTACCATAAAGCTCAGCAATACGGCTTTCCGGATCACCGATCTTCACACCTTGACCCGTCATTGTTCCCTCTTTAAAAGTAAAACCAATTAACTTATCCTCTACAAATGTGTACTGATAATCATCATATTCAACTACCGTTCCTTCTCGATTATTTGTACCTGTAACTTTTGACTCACCCTTCTGTTCCTTAACCTCAGCCTCTGTAATATCTAGTTTACTGAGCCCGCCTTTCTCCATGCTAAGATCGGTACTCTCTAGGTCGTTGTAATGATCAAGCGAAATCATCTTATCCCCTGAACAAGCACTTAAAAGCAACACCATTCCAATAACTACGATAAGGACTATTTTTTTCATTACTTCCTCACCCTCCCAAATATCTCTTTATGGCCATTCCTCATATATTGGCTCGATATGGGAAAAAGGTTCTATTTTCCAAACTAAAATATTGTCTGACTGGGCTAACTGCCGATTTACAACATCGCTTACACAAAAAAACGCCCCAAAAGGGCGTTCAATAAGCGTGTCCATATACAAGTGATGACCTAGCCAATTAGCGCTTCACGCTGTGCCTTCGTCAAGCTTTTAACTACTAAATCGTAAGAATGATCAATCATCGATTTTAGCTCAGCATCCGGTACAGTTCCGTCCATCGTGACAGTGTTCCAATGCTTTTTGTTCAAATGATACCCAGGCTTAACCGCCTCATGCTCCATTCGTAGTAACTCAGCCATATGCGGTTCGCATTTCAATGAAATATTCGCCACACTGCCATTAACTCCAATAATCGCAAACATCTTCCCGCTAACCTTCATTACAAGCGGTTCGGGCCCGAACGGATAATCATCGAACGCTCCATTATATGTCATGCAATGCTCCAATAATGCTTGCCTTGTCTGCATTCGCAATAGTCCCCTTTCTATCCCATCAAAAAAAGAGAGTAGAACCCCAAAATCATAGGAGTCTCTACTCTTCTTTGTACACGATTATGTGCTTAATCGCAACTACTCAGCTTTTACCGCAGGTGCATTTTTTTGAATCAATGAAATTTGACCGGCATGAATGCCCGTATGATACATCAAGCGGCCAATAGCTTCTATCGGTGTTGATGGCCCCATTGGAGATTCAACTGGCTGATGCCACTTCTCATCCGGCAAGTTTTTCATCGCTTCTATTAAATAGTTGTTGGATTGCTCAAGCAAAGCAACAAGCTCCTCCAAATTTGTAAAGGTAGGCTTGTTCTTACCGCCTCCAGGGCCGCGGTTTGTAACAACCTCAAGATCAGCTGGCATCGGAGCGCCGAAGAACCAGTCTGCAAACATATACTCTACTTCTGCATTATGGCGCAACATATAACCGATAGATGCAGGACCGATTTGCAAGACCAAATCTTGC
Organism: Paenibacillus sp. GSMTC-2017; assembly: GCF_016019935.1. Lineage (GTDB taxonomy): Bacteria > Bacillota > Bacilli > Paenibacillales > Paenibacillaceae > Pristimantibacillus. The sequence continues at coordinate 452,113 of NZ_JAECMT010000004.1, read as the reverse complement.
TCAGGCAATGCTTTTACCATCTTATGAAAACGACTTTGAATCGATTCCCATATCGGCAATACAGTAGCAAACGACATATTATATTCTCTCCTTTATCCTTTACTTTTTAGCTGAAGAAGAATGTCCATCTCTTGCAACGTGCTCGAAACGCTCGCCGGACAGATCAATATCAAATGCTAAGCCGAAGCCTGCAACGTAACGACCTTCTGACAGTGTTAGCTCGAACAGTGAGAAATCAAGACCACGAAGCATGCCGATCATGGGCTTGCCAAACCGATCTTCAAACTTTTCGAACACTTCCGAGTAACCTTCGTTACCAAGATTAACTGCTTGACCTACGAAACGCGCGCGCTGGCGAGCGAACAGATTTTGTGTATTGGCTTCATCAGCAATAAGCATCACATCAACTTCAGGATTTTCTTCAAGGTAGCGGAAGTGATGAGCAATTGTACTAATATAAATATAAACTTTACCTTCGTGCATAACGTAAGGAGCATTCGAAATAAACGGTTTCCCTTCGCTTGTCAGCGTACTGAGCATAACTGATTTCAGACTCTCTGTGAACGTCAAATACTGTTCTTTTAATGCATCAAAATCCAATGCTTTCAAAGTTACCCCTTCTTTCTTCTTTTATTTTCCGTAAAATATGAATGCGCGGTGCCTGATCATATTCATCATACTGAATTTCAGTTTCAACGCCATAGACATTACGAATGAGATCCATCGTAAATACTTCTTGCGGCTTCCCATACACATGCATGGAGCCATCCTTAATGACGCACACCTTATCACTATATAGACTGGCATGATTAAGATCGTGTAGCACCATAACGACTGTTAGGTTAAGCTCGCGGTTAAGCTCTCGAACTAACTCTAATACTTCAAGCTGATGACCAATATCAAGAAACGTTGTTGGTTCATCGAGTAGTAGCACTTTCGGACGTTGTGCGAGCGCCATCGCAAGCCAAGCACGCTGCGCTTCTCCACCGGATAAAGAGACGACTAAACGATCTCTGTATTCTTCCATCTTTGTATGATGCAGCGCCCAGTCTACAATTTCCCGATCATCATTCGTTAATCGCTCATACCATTTCTTATGAGGCATACGGCCATAACCGACAAGCTCCTCAACCGTCATATCAGCGGGACTGCTGTTAGATTGGCAAAGCATGCACATAAGCTGGGATCGCTGCCTTGCATTCAGTGACCCCAGCTCCTGGTTAGCAATACATACCTTGCCGCTTTCGCAAGGAATTAATCTTGACATAGCTTTCAAAATCGTTGATTTTCCTGAACCGTTCGGGCCGACGATCGAAACAATCTCGCCTTCGTTTACTTCCAGTGAGAAGTCCTTCACTATCGTACGATCAGCGTAGCTGATTCGTAAGGATTGCACTTGTAACAAGTTAAGCCCCTCCCTTTCGCATCAGGTACAAGAAATACGGTCCGCCGATCATTGCCATTACAATGCCAGACGGAATTTGAAGCGGACTAAATAATGTACGCCCAGCCGTATCAGCAACTAATAAAATAAGAGCACCAAGCAATAGTCCGAGAGGCAAACTATATTTGTAGTTTGATCCGATAAGCATACGGGCAATATGCGGTACTACCAATCCGACAAAGCCAACTAGGCCTACTGTTGAAACTGAAATAGCTGCCATATAAACAGCAACTAATGATAGCAGAAAACGAACTTGATTTAAATTTTGCCCCAGGTTATGGGCATTTTGTTCGCCTAGTCGTAATATATTCGCTTTGCGAATACACAGAATCGCAGCGATCCAACCAACGATGGAGTACGGAAGAATCGTATATACCGCATCCATTCCTTTACCGTTCAGACTGCCGTTTAACCATTGAAGCGCTGAAGGCAATTGATCACTGTATAAAATAGACAATAGTCCGATGATTCCACCAAACACGGCATTAATCGCCACACCGGACAAAATAATGCGGATTGGCGTGAAACCTCCAACCTTTTTCCACGCCATCGCAAACACCATAGCTGCTGCAAGCCCGCCTCCAACAATTGCTGCAAGCGGGATGAATGAAGAATAACCTGGCATAACCAACATAATAAACAATACCGCGACTGCCGCGCCGCTCGATACACCAGTCAAGCCCGGATCAGCGAGCGGGTTCTGCATCACTGCTTGAAGCAATGCTCCAGATGCAGCGAGGTTTGCTCCGATAATGAGCGCGAGCAGTACTCGTGGAATACGAATATCCCATAGAATCGTCGTCGCTCTCTCACTCCCCTGTCCGATAATCGTCATGAATGTTTCTGTTGGCATGAAACGAACACTTCCGATACCGATCGCGATTAAAGCAGACAGAGCGAGAATAGCGGCAACGATTATAGCGAGTATGACTTTGCTTCTTCCTTTGCCGCCTGTAGTCTCTACTCTATTATTCATTATTTATACATGATTCCAGATAGCTCAGTGTACGCGGAAGTTGCTTTTGGCAAGGACGCGATTCCGAAAATGCCGTAGTCTAGTGCTTGTAGTTTGCCGTTTTTGAATGCGTTTAGTTTATCCCAAGCACCGTTCTTTTTAACATCTGCTTCAAATTGTTTAGCTACTGCAGCTGGATCACCATGAGCAACTAATAGAATAATATCAGGGTTAGCTTCAACTACACTTTCCATGTCTAGTGGTGTGTATGTTTCAGTTAGTTTAAGAACGTCGGACGCAACATTGACACCACCTAGATTTTTCACCAAGCTGCCAACAAACGTGTTTTCGTTCATAAACATTAAGGACTCAGCAGATCCGAATAGTACCATTACGCTAGGAGCTGTTTTGCCTTTTACAGATTCAATAGCTGCTTTTTCATCTGCATTAAATTTCTCGATTACAGCAACTGCTTCTTTCTCTTTGCCTAGCAAACGTCCAAGAACTGCAGTAGACAATTTCAGTTCGTCCAATGAATCGGACGGTAGGTATGCTGTTGGTAGATTAGCTGCTGTAAATTGTTTTTCCAAGTTATCTTTGATGGACGCTGGTCCAATAATTACATCTGGCTGCAAACCTGCAATTGCTTCAATATCAGGCTGATGTGTTGATCCTACACGAGGAATCGCATCGAAAGATGCTGGCAATGTGCTTTTTGTCGTTGGAACACCTGCTGGAGCAACACCTAGCGCATCGAATAGCTCTGTAAGTGAAACTGACATCGTTATCGCTTTGGAAGGTGTTTTATTTTCGAATTGTTTAAGTAACTCTTCTACTTGCTTCTCATCTACTACGCTAGCTAGTGTTGCTTCTTTTGCAACATTGTTCTCAGTTGTTTCTTTCGTAGGTTCAGGTGAAGCTGTTCCTCCGTTTGTTGCTGTATTGTTACCGCATGCTACTGTTAATGCAAGCATAAGTGCGACGATTCCTGTTTTTAATGCTGCTGCCTTCATGTTGTTTCCCCCTATGTGTACGTACCTATTAGTGATATCGATTCTCATTATATAGACAATGATTATTATTATCAATAGGTACTGTTAAATTATTTTATGGTAAAAAAAGAGAGTATCTAGACTTCGCCCAGATACTCTCAAATAAGGATTACATTGATTTTCTATTAACCACGTTGTTACATTTATTAGTCGCGGCTTGCAATTTTGGAAAGAAGACGAAGCATTTCAATGTACAGCCACACTAATGTAACCATAAGACCAAATGCACCGTACCACTCCATGTATTTCGGAGCGCCATGCTCAGCACCTTGCTCGATAAAGTCGAAGTCCATCACTAGATTTAGTGCAGCAACTACAACAATTACAAGTGAGATTCCAATGCCGATCCAGTTGCTTTCATGCAAGAAAGGAACTGTAATACCAAAGAATCCTAGTCCGAAGCTTGCCAGATACATAAGTGCAATACCTGCTGTTGCAGCAAATACACCAAGTCTAAAGTTTCTAGTTGCTTGAATTAGACGGAATTTATAAGCTACAAGCAGTGCTAGAAATACGCACATTGTAAGTAATGCCGCTTGCAACGTAATACCATCAAATTTCGTTTCGTATCTAGCTGACAATGCACCAAGAAATAATCCTTCACATGCTGCATAGATTGGAACTAGGAATGGAGCTGTCTTCGGAACGAAACTAATAATAAGTGCTAATACAATACCAGCTATTGCGCCGCCAATCATGAAGCCGAGTGTATTAGCATCGCCTTTCATGTGCATCGACCAGGTTACAACTGCTGCGCCTAGCAAAATTGCAAGCATAATGAACGTTTTGTTCACTGTACCTTCAATCGTCATACGTTCACCTGTAGAATAATGCCCTGAACCTTGGAACGTATCGTCCTTTAAGGTTGGGTTACCACTGCGTCCAAACAACACGCAAAAATCACCTCTTCTGATAGTTTGTCATCATTTTATCATATTCTATTATAACTATCATCATGATTATACATTTCATGGGGCGAATGCAAGTAAAAAGAAAAAGACAAAAACCAGCCCCTATCTCTTCACACAGTGAGGGCTGGCTTCATTTAAAGTTAACAAATAGATTAAAAACACCTGAATTAACTATTAGCTAATTTTTAATTAGAGTCTTTATATACAGTGCCTTTGTAAGTAACTCGAAAGTATGTGCCTTTGTCTTCTATTCCGTCTCGTGATAATGTGCCATACCAGCCATTGTTGTCACTATAAGTAATTGTACCAGGAATATCAGCATTCTTTGCAATATCTTTTGTTACAGTTTGCTGTCTCTGTGTCGGGCCAGCCAATATAATATTACTTTTCGTTTCAACAACTTGGACATTGCTCAAGATGCCTTGTAAAGGTTCTGGTTCATTAGTACCGGAAGCAGATACAACAGTTGCACTTAGAGAAAGTGAAAGTGCTGCAGAAATTAGAATTCCTTTAGTAAACGAAAAATAATTTTTTTTCATTTTGAAACCTCTCTCTCAAAATTTGAATTAACTGCTAAGGTTTTATTCTATCGGTTTAATGGCTTTGTCTTACTAATTAGTTGCTACAAAATAAAGTCCTAACGGTAAAGTAAGAGAAGGTTGGACTACCGTTTTCAGTGTGTAGTTCAAATTATTATTGATTACGATTGCTTGACCTGATTCATATTTATATTGTGTTAATGAACCTATTTTATAATTTATAAATCCTGCTGGTTTCAAATTAGGTGCCGCTCCATAGTAGGTGGATACCGTTGAATACCCTGAGGAATTAGTAATATTAATGTTATAAGTGAGATCTGTGAGCCAATATGCGCCTCTCTCTTTACCATTATAAGCAACTACCGTTGGCGCGGTTAGTGGGGTTCCCCCGACAGTCCACCTTGTCTTTAAAGGTTCTTGTTCGTTCAAATAAGCCTCTGGTTTACCGTCTGCAATTTTTATAAACTTCTTATAATTACTAGGAGTTAAATTGATTTTTAGATTTACAACTCTTCCAGAATATTGTAGAACTCCGCGATAATCATCATTTGAATTTTTATAGCCATGATTAGTTTCAACAACATTTTGAATCGCTATATTTTCTATATTTGTTGTACCGTTATTTGTTACTATATTCGATATTACAACCATAGCATCTCCGTCTGTAGCTACACTTACAGCCCTGAAATCTGCCACGAAGTCCATTGTCCGTTCATGTGCGACAGAAGAAGCGTATTGATATACATATGTTCCACCAGCAGGAATAGTGGCAAGTAGAGTTCCTGCGTTTACACCATCTTGACTCATAAATTGTTGAGTTGCAGTTGCCGCAGCTGCTGCAGCATGACTAACAGCATATCCTTTTCTCTTAATATAGAGCTTAACTGCGCTTGTTGCTGAAGGATTTTTGACATGCATATAAAAGTTTACGCTAGAATTCGTCATGTTTGAATGAACTGACCAAAACCTAAAGTTACCCGTCATATTATCGCGATATAACGTTTTATTAACTTGATTCATAACTTTACCATCAGCTGAGCGTGGTCCATTCCATATTGTTTCTGGTGCGTTTGAAGCAAATACAGGAGTACCTGTTTGTTGAAATGATACACTGTTTAATCCGTCTGCTGTTGTTACTAATTTAGTAGCGCCAGTTGGCTGTGGAAGGGAAGTGCCGATTGGCGAAGCCGCAAAAGATCCACTAGGAAGCAACAGAGTAGCAAGCGCTAACGTCATAAATATATATTTGATCTTTTTCATAATACCTCCAATAATAAAAATTATTTTTATTTGACTTGCAACAAGTATTAAGCCAGAGTTGTTGATTCGATTAGTTCATCAGATAAAAAAACGTCAGTTTTCTTGATTTCCCTTATATATAGGAAACAAAATTGTATCACCTCCCACAAAATGGTATATAGTCGTCGACTTGCTGTAATTATAAAAAAATCCATATAAGTAAACAAGTAGGCACTTTTAGGTGACCTGTAAAAAATCTCATTCGGGGATGACAGCTATAAAGTTAAAAGGGGGGCTCTAACCCGATTTTCTTGGGTTAGAGCCCCCGGAGCAACACAAGGGAGTTTTGTTCTTAATTAAACCAACAATCAAAATTAATGAGCTGATCCGTATGCTTCCATCTCTGCTTTCGTATCGTACTTCTCTCTCCCCATGATGCAAGCCACTAGGAGAGCTAATACTGCTGGAATGAGGCTCCATAGAAACACTTCTGTTATCGATAACGATACTCCTGACAACAGTCGACCCAGAATACCTTCCGGTATCGATTCCCTTATTGAAGCATCCATCAATACATACGGGTCCTTCAAGTCGATACCTTGCGGCAACGCTACTGTTTCTCCACCTTGGAACGTTTCCGTCAGCTTCCGCGTCATCAAATGACTCTGCAGGATGCCAAATATCGTAATACCAAGCATCATACCAAAAGAACGAAGAAAATTAAGCGTTGCTGTTGCTGCTCCCCGATTAGCCGTCGGGATACTATGAATAGCAGAATTCGTAAGTACTGAGAAAGAAGCGCCTATTCCAAGGCCAACAATAACCATATAAATTGTAATAACGAGTCGAGAAGTATCAGCTGTAATTGTCGTGAGCAGTCCTAGACCAGCGACAAGTAAAAATAGTGTGGAGAACATAATCGTACGATACGATAATTTAGTCATTACAACCCCGCCTAAAGTAGCGGTCACTACTGTTCCAACCATCATCGGCAATAACATTAACCCTGAATTTGTAGCTGTTCCGCCCAATACCCCTTGAATAAAGATCGGTAAATATACCGACGCCGCTATAAAAGCTGCACCGCTAAGAACGGCAATCATTGTGCTGGCTGCGAACAATCGAATTTTGAACATAGCGAATGAAATGATTGGTTCTATTGCCCGCTTCTCTGCGATTACAAATAGTATTCCGAGACCAACAAATCCTGTTAACATCCCGATAATCTGCCAGGAATCCCAAGCATATACCTTTCCGCCAAGCTCAAGTGCGAAGAGCAAACTAATAACTGCGCCAACTAATGTACTAGCACCAAGCCAATCAATTTTTTGTTTGGCATGAGTAGGAGATTCTTTGTAACCTTTTGCTACGAGGAAAAGTGCAACAATGCCGATTGGCATATTAATATAGAAGATCCATTCCCAGCTAATCGTGTCAGTAATAAATGCTCCGAGAAGTGGGCCGAATATGCTAGACAATCCGAATACTGCCCCGAATAAGCCCATAAGTTTACCGCGATTTTCTGGTGAAACAGCATCCAGAAGAATGGTAAACGTAATTGGTACCAATGCCCCTGCACCAATTCCTTGAATAGCACGGAAGATGCTTAATTCTATTATTGAGCTAGCTGTTCCGCATAAGGCAGAACCGATCATAAACACGATGATCCCGAACACAAAAAATCTTTTGCGACCATACATATCAGACAACTTCCCGAAGATCGGCATACCAGCCATCTCTGCAACCATATAGGCTGAAGTTACCCAAACAAATTGATTTAATCCGCCAAGCTCCCCAACGATCGTTCCCATTGCAGTAGCTACAATAGTGTTGTCCATAGAAGCCATAAGAATCGATAGCAGCAACCCCGCTACTACCCAACCCGATTTCCCTTTAGATAATGTCATGTACACTCTACCTCTCATTTCTGTATTTGAACCACTACGTGTAGTTTAGAACACCATACCTGACAGCTGTATGTCAGTGTTCAAATGTAACGATTCGTGAGCTTCAAATACAATGTAGCAATGAAAATCATACAAATTGAATTGTCTGATCAGTAAAGGAAATAGCGTATGATCACCACAAAAAAAGACACCCGCAAAGGTGTCTCTGATCTACATTATTACATTGTCTTACGCCGTATTCTAAATGATATTTTATGCCGCCCTCTGAATAGGCTCTGCAACTACCTTTTTCTCCGACAACAACACATTTAGCAAAATCGCTGTAAGAGAGCCCGTAACGATACCGTTCTGCAACATCATCTTAGCGAACTCGGGCAATTCGTTGAACATATGCGGCACAGTAGCCGATCCCAAACCGATCGCGATACTGCTTGCAACGATAAGAAGATTACGCTCCTTACGTAGATCAACTTCGGATAAAATCGTCATGCCAGAAACCGCAACGGAACCGAACATCACAATCATCGCACCGCCAAGCACTGCACTAGGAATCACTGTCGTAATGGCCGCAAGCTTGGGCAATAGTCCAAGTATGACCATAATACCGCCAGCGGCGAATATAACGTCGCGAGACTTCACTTTCGTCAGCGTAATCAGTCCAACATTTTGCGAGAAAGCAGTGTACGGGAATGCATTAAAAATACCACCAAGTGTAATAGCTGCTCCTTCCGCACGAAGGCCGTTCACAATCTGCTTTTGTTCTACCTTCTGGTCGGTCGCTTTACCAACTGCGAAGTATACACCTGTCGACTCTACCATACTTACAATATTAACAAGAATCATCGTTATGATTGCCGTCAAACTAATCTGCGGTGTACCGAAGTAAAAGGGCTGTGCCACACTAAACCAAGAAGCTTTAGCAACTGCCGAAAAGTCTACAATACCGATGAAATAGGCCACAACTGTACCTACCACAAGGCCGACAAGAACGGATATGGCACGGAGGAATCCTTTTGTAAACCGGTTTACTACTAAAATAATGACCAATGTAAGCAGCGCCAGCAACAGATTGCTTGGAGCTCCGAAATCTGGCGAGCCTTGTCCACCTGCAACGTTGTTCATCGCGACAGGAATAAGTGATAAGCCAATGATGGTTACGACTGAGCCTGTTACGATTGTTGGGAAAAACCTAAGAATTTTTCCATAGAGAGGTGCAGCTAGAATAACGAATATACCGGATATAATAATGGCGCCGTATACTGTTGCCATATTAGACGACAGCCCTATTGCGATAATCGGACCCACCGCTGTGAATGTACAGCCTAGCACGACCGGCAGCTTGCTTCCGAAATATTTGCCACCCCATACTTGCAACATTGTTGCAATACCGCAAGTGAATAAGTCAGCTGCTATCAAATAAGCCATCTGCGTCTCATTCAGCCCAAGTGCTCCCCCAATGATGAGAGGAACAATGACAGCACCAGCATACATAGCTAGCACATGTTGGAATCCTAACGTTACAGCTCTCTTTTTGCTCAACATGCTGTTACACCGTCTCCTTCTGAGGCTCATTCACTACATTTTCCTCATGTACAAAATGAACCTCACCCGGCTTCATCGATGCAATTCGCGCAAGGGAATGGACACGCACACCCTTATCCTCAAGCAAGCCTCTGCCTTCTTGGAAGCTCTTTTCGATGACACAGCCCACGCCAACTAGCTGAGCTCCTGATTCCCGTACAATATCGACCAGGCCTACTAAAGCGGCTCCTGTAGCAAGAAAGTCATCAACAATAAGTACCCGATCATTTGGACCCAAATAGCGCTGATCGACACTCACTTGATAGGTCTCTCCACGTGTGAAGGAGTGTACGGGTGCTGTGTATACTTTATCGGACTGCGTCACAGCTTTTTTCTTCTTCGCGTATACGAACGGTACACCCAGCGCAATTCCTGTCGCCATAGCGAACTGAATGCCGCTCGCTTCAATCGTAAGTACTTTGGTGATAGGCTGATCGGCATAAATAGATGCCAGTTCTTTCCCAATCGCAAGCGCGAGTTCCGTATCCACCTGATGATTCAGGAATGAATCCACCTTTAGTACCGTATTCGATAGAATCATTCCGTCTTGCCGTATGCGATCTTCTAGTACTTTCATGTCTGCTTATCGCTCCTTTTCTCTCCATATGAAAAAGGACAGTCCCGCACTTGAGCTGTTTCTATCTCTCAAGTGAAGCCTGTCCTCTGGAATGGTATCCTGAATGCACATGCACAGCGAATTTGTGATACATCGAACAGAATCGATGCCACAATACATTCGCACTCACTCATAGTCGGACAAATTAATGGTCGTCCGGTAGAAACTTATGGGCCATAACCCCAAAATTATATGAGTTCTATTTAATTGTATCTTGTAATAGTACACACTACCTACAACAGTTACAAGAGCAAATATTTCATGTTTTCCCATCTAGCAACAACTAAATCGTTACTGCTTAGAAACTGTACTCCTGCTTAACCCGTTAAAGAAGAGATCAATCCATTGATCAACATGATGAGTTGAAGCTTCCGTTTGTGAAGCTTCCCAGTTGCGGCTCAGCTCATTTTTGAACATCGTAAAGTATATAATCGCCATCTCATCTGTCAAATGCGCATGGATATACCCCTCTTGCTTGCCAAGCGCAACAAACCTCATAAAAAACGGCATCACCTTGTCCTCACTATAACGTTCCATCGTTACCATTAGTTCGCTTAGTTCCGTAGCTGAAGACCTTAGAAATTCGTCTGCCATAATGTTCAAACTTCTAATTTCCCCAAGCATAATTTCTTTCGTCTTATCTGGAAAAGGCTGATCTGATTGAAGAATCGTTTCATACTGTTCCAGTTGCTTGTCCATCCAGTTGATTAACATCTCTATATAAAGTTGTTCCTTCGTTCCAAAATAATTATAAATAGTCATCGGCGAAACGCGTGCTTCTTGAGCGATCTCATTGACACTAACCTTCTGAAAACCATAGTTGTTAAAAAGCTCAAACGCCGCATGAAATATTTGCTCCATCTTACCTTGTTTTCGTCTTTCGTATCCATTCATGATTGTCACCTCATCGTTAGTGTAGCTCAAGTTTTATAGTACTACAATACGTTAACTACAAAACACTTGTAACTTCTGGTCGATGTGGATATACTTGTTTTGTAGTCGAATCGATATTCAACTACAAAACTCAACAATCAGGAGGATTTTAAAATGAAAAAAATAAAGATCCCCGTATTTCTTCATGACATTTTGGGAGAAGAGCAACCTTGGATAAACATTTTAACGATATTGGTCATAGGGGGATGTATCACAGGCGTTCTGTATGCCGTATTCCCTGAAATGATCGACAATCTCCCCCTTTGGCGAAGTATCTTAGCCATTATTTTTATTTTTGATATCGCAGCTGGATGTATTGCTAATTTCTCCGAATCAACAAGCAACTTTTATGCAACGAGACCCATCAACCGCATTGTATTCATCGCCATACATGTCCATATTATCGCTGTTGCACTTTTATTAGACGCAGACATTTGGTATACGGTCGGTGTGTGGGCCTACACGATTGTTGGAGCTTTTATCGTTAATGGGCTAATTGGCCGTTCAGCTCAACGTTTTATCGGTGGTTTATTGCTGTCCGTAGGCATTTGCGGCGTATCTCTTCTTCCTCTAGTTCACCCCTACATGTTCGCCCCTTGCTTGCTGTTCTTGCTCAAAGTACTGTATAGCTTCACCGTTGACCATTTCGCTAGAGCAACACCTACAAAAGGATTAACAAGATGAGTACACGTACAATTAGAAAACTAGTTAAATCCGATAAATCATCCTTTATTTCCGTTATGAGTAGTGCGTTTGCACATGATCCTTTGTTCGTTCATTTGTTTGGTGATCCCGAATCAGATCGAAAAGCAGTAGCTCGAGCAAATGTTTTCACAGCCTTTATGTTTGATAAAGGGTTCCTATCCCGTGACGAGATTTGGGGTTCATTCGACGATGGTGTGATGCAAGGTGCTTATATTTTGGAGAGATCGGATGTCGGTAAATTAAGACATATAATTGGGGGAATGCTTCAAATCGGGAGGTTTATTCCGTTACTGTTTCAATTACCTTTCAGAGTCATCACACATCTGAATAGCTACATGCAGATCACAAGGGCAGTCGCACCAACCTTGCAACATGATTACCTCGTAATGATTGGAGTGTCGCCTGACATTCAAGGAAAAGGTGTAGGGAGGAGTCTATTGGACCACTTGCTATATCGTGTCGATAAAGATCCACATTCACAAGGTGTTGCACTCGATACAGAGAACGCGCACAACAAAGCGTTATATGAACGGTTCGGCTTTAGACTTACAGCAGAGAAGCTTCTTGAGCAGCTGCCTATCTACTGCATGTTTTTTAAAAAGGAATAGTAACAAAAAAAAGGGCCTCGGTAAAGGCAATTAGCCTTTAACCGAGCCCGCAACCATACCCTTCATAATTTGCTCTTGGAAGATCAAATAAATAACAATCGTCGGAATAACCGCGATAAACATCGCACCCATTGTAAGCGCATAGTCTGTACCAAATCCATCGGAGAATAGAGACAAACTAAGCGGCAACGTCTTCATCGCTTGCGAGTTCATAAAGACGAGTGCAAAGGAGAAGTCATTCCAGAAACGAAGGAAAGCTAGAATCGTAACCGTTGCAATGACAGGTAAACATAGCGGGAATATAATACGTCCAAACACGCCCCACCAGCCGTTGCCGTCAATCATCGCTGCTTCTTCTACTTCTTTTGGTATAGATGCCATATAGGCCATACTAAGGAAAATCGCAATCGAAAGCTCGAACGCCGTGTACGGTAAAATAAGCGCCCAATACGTATCCAAAATATTGATTTTGTTCATGAACATAAAGAGCGGAACGAGTGTACTATGAATCGGAATCAACATTCCGAGCAAGAATAGTCCTTTAATCGCACCACTGAATTTAAAGTTGAACCTAGACAGTGCATAAGCAGCGAGCGTACCCAACACTACTGTGAGAATAACGGAAGTAACCGTCACGAATGTGGAGTTGAGCATCGCTCTACCCATTTCACCTAGATCCCAAGCGCGGGTTATATTATCAACCTGCCATTTCAGCGGCCATGCGTATGGACGGTTGAAAAACTCTTGGTTCGATTTAAAAGCACTGATGGCAAGCCAATATAACGGATATAGTGTAGCCAGGGCGTACAAAAGTAGCATGATCTTCGAGATGAAACCAACTGGCTTCTTCCATAGACTCGTCTTCGATTGTTTCGTCTGAACTTTAGTCGTAACTTGCATAACATTCACTCCTTCATCGGTCTCGTTAACAAACCTGCTCAGCTTCGTCTTTTCGTGATGATGTAGTTCAGACCTATGAGCAAGGCACTGATCAGAATGATCATTGTAGATACGGCGGAGCCGTAGCCGTAACGATAAACGGTGAAGCTGTTATTGTACATATAAGTGGCAAGTAGTTCTGTAGATTGAGCAGGTCCTCCGCCAGTCATAACGATGACATGGTCGAAAGCTTTCAAACTGCCTGAAATACATAGAACAATTGTCACAACAATGGTTTCCCACATAATAGGCAAAGTTACAAAAACGAGTTTGCGGTAACCGACCGCTCCATCAATTTTAGCTGCATCATTTACTTCAGAGGAAATGTTTTGCAACGCTGCGATAAAGATGATCAAGTAAGGACCAATGTTAGCCCAGTTAATCGGAATTGAAACGGCGAACATATTAATTTTAGGGTCTGACAACCATGCTCTAGTCCATGAATCAAGTCCAACAGCTTCGAGTATCGTATTTACCAAACCGAATTGTGGCTGGTAGATATAACCCCAGATAAGGCCAACTACGACAGTCGACAGCACCATAGGCATAAATACAGCAGAACGGATAATACGATTGAACATGTTATTCTTAAGTAATAGCAGTGCTAGTAAAAGCGCGATTGGCACTTGGCCGATGATTGCAGAAGCAACTAAAATTAAGTTGTTTTTTAGTGCTCTCCAAAATATTGGGTCCTGTAGCATCATTTCATAGTTGTCTAAACCGATAAACTTAAGTGATCCAAAACCGCTCCAGCTAAAGAAGCCGTAGTATGCCGACCAAATAATCGGAACAATCGCAAACACGATGAAGATGACGAGTGCAGGCAGCAGCGCCAGAGTGACGAAGCTTCGTGAACGCAATGATGACGGCATGGCGACAACCTCCTCTAATTCATAGTTCACGCTGCCTGACACCTAAGGCAGACAGCGTGAATGTTGCTAGTAAACCTTTATTTTTTAACCGAACGCTCTTGAGCTTCTTGAAGTTTCTTCGCTACTTCTTCCGGTTTGCCGCCCATCATAAGCTCTTGCAAACCATTATTGATTGTTTCTCCACCTTCAGCAGATAGGTAAGCATCATATACAGGTGTAATCTTTGCATTCATAACTACGTTGAAAGCTTTCAAGTAAAGCGGGCTAACTTTGGAGTTCGTTAGATCCATTTTGTACATAACCATAGAGTTGCTCTCAGCAATTTTCTTCTGTCCGTCTGGGCCGCTGATTGCGTAGATTAGATCAAGAGCTGCGTCTTTTGTAGCGCCTTCTGTCTTCTTGCTAAGTGCAAAACCTGCACCAGGACCACCGGAGATCGTACCAGCTTCACCTGCTCCGCCTTCGATTGCTGGAATTGTCGTTACTTCGATTGGTGCTACTTGCTCAGGAGTTGCAGAAGCTGCCAAGTTCGTAAGTGTCCATGCGCCGCTAACCATCATAGCTGCTTTACCTTGAACGAAATATTGCTCAGCTTGTGTATTATCGATGCTGTTCGCACCTTCTTGGAATGCTTTGTTGTCATTCAATTCTTTGAACTTGCTAAGTGCGTCAACGAACACTTGATCTTTAAAGGAAGCTTCGCCTTTAGCTGCTTTCAAGAACCAGTCAGTTCCTGTTACACGGTCAGCCAGCGATCCCAAAATAGTGGATTGAGCTACCCATGGGGCTTTATTTCCTAGTGCAATTGGCGTAATGCCTTTTTCGTTAAATGTTTTTACAGCTGTCATCATTTCAGCCCATGTTGTTGGAACTTTAACACCATTTTGCTCAAATAGATCTTTGTTGTAGTATAGGAACGATGTAGCGGACAATCCGATTGGAGCAGAATAGATTTGGTTCGGTTCAAAAGTGAAGCGATCAAATGCACCCTCCATGAAGTTGTTTTTCCAATCAGGGTTCTTATCAGCTAGAGATGTAATCGGTTGCAACAATCCAGCGTCAAAAAATTCTTGTGAGTGGCTGCCTGCATATACAAAAAATACGTCTGGCATTTCGTTAGCTGCTGCAACTGTGCTTAGACGCTGGCGGTAACCATCAACTGGAATCGCTTGTGCATCTAGCTCAATGTTAGGATTAGCCTTTTCGTATTCGTCAATTAGACTTCTAACTGCTTGTGCGCGCAAGTCATCGCCTGCAAAGTTATGCCATACTGTAAGTTTAACTTTTTCTTCTTTGCCGCCTTCAGCTGGCTTGTTTGTACCTGAGTTTGGTTTGTTGTCGCCGCATGCTGCGACTAGTAGGGATATTAATGTAATAAGCGTTACGACTAATGTAAGTCTTTTCTTCATAAGTAAGTCCCCCCTCGATAATATATACTCAGTATAGATTTTGAACTGAGTATGAAGTAGGGGGGATAATTCAGATGTTAGGGGGGGGAAATTCACCGATTTGCTTCACTGCGGAAATAGGAGGGCGTTTCACCTGTATATCGTTTAAAAAGTTTGTTGAAATGTTTCATATCCTCATAGCCCACTCTTTTGGCAATTTCACTAACTTTCGCAGGTGTCTCTCTTAGTAAACGAATTGCCCACTCGATACGCGCTTCAGTAACAAACTCAATATAGTTTTTGCCTGTTTCCTTCTTAAACAGTTCACTGAAATAATTAGGATTCATATGAACGGTTGCCGCTACTTGTGAGAGGGTTAAGCTTTGGTCCAAATGTTCTCGTATATAAGTTAACGTACGTTCTATCGTCGTATTTCGACTACCAGATCCACCAGCCAAACGTTCATATTGTGCGATAATAGCCGACATGATTTCGACCATAACTTCTTCTGGTTCAATAGAAAGTTTCTTCATGTTAAGCCCTTCAAGCTGAGGTAGCTTTTGCGCCGATTGCCCAACAGACTCTGCTGCCCGCTCAAGCCAGCGAAATCCCGCTACAAGGAAAGAATGCAGATATGAAATCATCGAACCCGGTGTTGCTTCTAAATCATGTCGTATAAACGCTAGTGTGTTCGTAATCCACGTTTGCAACCGATCACTGTCACTGCTTCGCAATACGGAAACAAGCACTTGCTCCTCTTCCTGTGAACATACCGTTCGCATACCTTTACGATGTTTAATTTCCTCATAAGCAATAATACCGGAATCACTCGCAATCCAGTGAAATGCTGCAGCCTGCTCTGCCGACTTTAATGCTTCTCTTAGCTTCAACACACTTTTAACAGGCGTGCCTGAGGCTGCGAAATAACGATTGCCCGTAGCACGCTCTGCACGCTGAATTGCTGAGCGAACCCTCCGTGTTGCACCAGGTTGTCCTTCACGAAAGATGAGTAGCCAACCATTATCCCAATCTAGAACGGCACAGTCACCTGTAACACGAAGGACATCTTCCGCATCTTCAACTGCAACACTAGGCTCATTAAGGATGTTTAATGTACCCGCAGAGCTGATAAGCCATAACTCTAACGATTCCCAATCGGAAGCGATACGCAGCTCTGGATAGTGAACCAACACTTCTTCTGCTTCACGCTCTGTAATTGGACTATCACTATGAAGCAATCGTTTAAGTAATTTCCAACGGAATGCAGTCTGGTGGGCTTTTCCTTCAAGCGTAGCAGCACGTTTTTCCTCTATTCTTTTCTTCGCCCTCAACGCAGCAGCCATAATATCTCCGGGGCGGCTTGTCTTCAGCAAGTAGTCACTAATTCCTTCGCGCATTGCTTGCTGAGCATACGCAAATTCTTCGTAACCCGATAATATGAAGATTTCGGTATCTGGATATTCCCGCTTTACTTCACTTGCAAGTTCAAGTCCAGTTTTGCCAGTCATCTGAATATCAGTCAATATAATGTCCGGCTTCTCCACCGGAATACGCATTAGTGCCTCCTCAGCAGATGCCGCAGGTTCTAGAAGCGTAAAACCATTCTCTTCCCACTGAATGACGGTGCTTAAGCCTGATCGAATGATGACCTCATCGTCTATGATCAGCAGTTTCATTATTGTCCCCCTTCCCTGTTTATCGTTTATACGAAATCTCATCTGTGGCTCGTAGCCACATGCATATTCGAGATCATAGGCTCCAAAACGCTAACGAACCGTATTGTGTTTATTTTGATGAACATGACTTGCCCTTTGTTTGAACGAACTCCAGCGTCGTTATTGCGTAGATTCGGGCAGAAATACAGCCAATTTGCTCAAAATAAGAATTTTGGAGTTCCTTAAAAGTTTTGAACAGCACAATTTGGTCAAATAAGACTTACTCGGTTCGTAAGCCATTATTTACTCCACTTACGCTCGTCAACCTCACCTTTATCTATTTACTAAAATACGATTAGATCGTCATTGATTCTGTATTTTAACATAGCTATTCTTCTTAAGTAATCGGCTAATCAAGCTTCTCTCATTAACACCACGACCAATGGTAGCGCTATCATTTGAATAGATGCTGTCTCACTGAAAATACAGGCTTACATCTCACCTTATATGAAAAACCGCAGTTGAGTCTCCTCGTCCAGGGTTAGTTTGTAATCCTTTGGATGACGTTATAACCTCATCTCTATTTTCACTCTCTTGTCGAATAATTTCAATAGTAAGCACCCTTACATTTATAACCATACGATCAGATTATGTTGGCAAACAAAAAAGCAGCATACGGCGTGGAGTACGAACAAATCGTCCGCTTCCGTTTTCCAGCCAGCATACTGCATTCCATTAGTCCAATACACGTGTAAACTTATCAACAGCAACGCTAGTCCATCGCCCTAATGAACTCGTCCACATCACGGTTCGCCTTTAACTGATTACATTCATAACAGGCGCAGATGCAGTTAACTGGCGTCGTGTGTCCACCTTTTGCCCGCGGTAGTTCATGGTCAATTGTATCGCCATATTTACCGCAGAAGCGGCATGTGTAATTGTCCCGTGTCAGAATTAACAACCTAAATTCCTTATTACTATATAAACGGCGAATGGTGTGGCGATTGACGACGACAGCTGCTCCTTCTCTGACCAAGACATAAGCAAGCTCCGGTTCAATCTCCTGATACCAGCGACGTCCGTTATCCGTCTTGCCGCGCATTCGAATAAAGCCCCCTCCGGTCGGTTTAAGAAACGACACGTCGGATGGACTTTCCTTCTCTCTCCTTGGCGGCTGTGCAGTAGCTTCTGCGGGCGCTTGCCTTCCATGAGCGCCGTTTCCTCTTCTGCGCTTGCGTGCAGGCTTCTTTCGGGGGGCGGCTGCAGATGCGACAACAGTTTCCTCTGCTATCGATGGCGCTTCCGATGATTGGATATGCAATTCTTTCGATGCTGGAGAAGTAGCATGCGCTGGTCGCCTACAAGCCCGGCAAGTACCACGCCTACTCTGTCTTCCAGATCTCCTGCCTGTCCTTCTTAGGAAATCGCCAAGTGGTTTCATTGCTCCACAAGCTGAGCAACGCTTAACCTCTCCATTAGGTTGTTCTTTCATTTCCGAATGTTGTATATTCATGTCTTGAGTATAGCATGTAGCAATGTCTTAATACACGCTTCTCTTTTGCGGCTTCAATAGAAACGTACTCCGATGTCGTTTGCAGCTCCCGATAGGAAAGTCTCGTTATGTAACTAACAGTATGACTTTATGATTGTTTGTTTTTACATTACAAGCTAAACTATTTTCAAACTCCAAAGAGAATAATATCTACACATTACAAATCCCCACTCATAACTTCTCTTTAAACTCTCATAAGAAATCTGTTCGATAAAAGCACAGAATGACAGGTTCATCCAAAATGCAAATGATACGATTAATGGCATAGGGAGGTGATACGGTTGGAAGCACTAATTAGACTAAGCAACGCAATCGAACATATGGAGAAACAGATGGAGGAGCGACTAAACATTGAAGAGTTGAGTCGGATCGCATGTATGTCTACTTTCCACTTTCAGCGCATGTTCCACATGCTGACTGGACTTACAGTAGCTGAGTATGTAAGGAAGCGCAAACTTACATTAGCGGCGCAGGAGCTGGCATCGACTTCAATTAAAGTAATCGACGTAGCGCTGAAATATGGCTACGACACTCCTGAGTCCTTCTCGAAAGCGTTTCGCAAAATTCATGGCCTCTCTCCATCAGAGGCTCGAAGCGAAGGCGTTAGTCTAAAAGCCTTTCCCCGTATCTCCTTTCAGATATCATTAAAGGGGGATAAGGAAATGGATTATCGTATTGAAGAAAAGGAATCTTTTACAGTTGTTGGAAAGACGTTGCAGACGCATTGCAAGAATGGTGAGAACTTACGAGAGATTCCACTTTTCTGGCAGCAATCTAACCAAGATGGAACCGTGGACGAGTTAATAAGTTTGGCAGAAGATGATAAAACGCTTGGCATTTGCTTAGATATGAACTTTGAAACGGAGCAATTTTCTTATATGATTGCCTCTAGAGCAAAAGCGGGTACTACGTCATCAACGTATACCGTTCGTGAGATTCCGGCATTGACATGGGCCATATTCACGAACATTGGACCAGTGCCAACTACGCTACAAAAAACGATCGCTCGAGTATACCAAGAATGGTTCCCAGCGACCGGATTCGAACATTCTGGTGGACCTGATATGGAGGTCTATGATGCCGGTAACATTATGGCTGATGACTATAAAACAGAGATTTGGGTACCGATCATTAAGAAATGACGTATGACTGTCAAAAACTGAAGTAGATGTACAACAGAAAAATGGAGGTGTCCCTCAGGTCAATTTAGACCTTTTGGAACACCTCCATTTATTTTACCAGATCGAAACTCGATCCTCTGGAGCAACATACATACCATCGCCGGCCTTAATTCCGTAAGTCTCATAGAATTGTTCGAAGTTCATAATTGTGCGGTTCGCTCGAACTTTATTAGCCGAATGTACATCGATTGTACTTAGGTACGCTGTAATTTCTTTCGTAGTTGTAAATCTCCATGTTTTCGCATTACTTTCGAAATACGCTTTATAATCGGGAGTGCTGAGTTCAGATACAACTTGAAGTGAAGCGGCCATTCCGCCTAAATCAGCGACATTTTCGCTCTGTGTAAGTAGACCATCATTTAATATATTTGGAATGATCTCAATCCCATTATAAAAATCAATTACATTCTGGTTTTTCTCTTTGAATTTCTTGAAGTCCTCATCTGTCCACCAGTTTGTTGCATTCCCATGTTCATCAAATGCTGATCCATTGTTATCAAATGCATGGCTAATCTCATGCCCAATGATCATGCCGATTGCACCCAAATTTTGTTCAGGTTTAGCGCTAACGTCGTAGAAAGGAGCTTGTAGAATACCTGCTGGAAACATAATTTCGTTATTAAGCGGATTGTAAAATGCATTTACAGTAAATGCTCTCGTCGACCATGTCGTTCTATCAACTGGTTTTCCTAGTTCTGCCTTCACGTTATTCAAATAGGCATTGGTTACTGCAAAGGTATTGGAGAACAGCGAACCTCCGTCGTTGTATGTTTTGATAGCTACGGCGTCTAAAGTCGTATCCCACTGATCTGGATACCCGATTTTTACGATCATTGTTTCCAGTTTTTTAATTGCTTTCGTTTTTGTATTTTCAGACATCCAATCAAGCGCTTTAATTCTTTTCTCATACGTAGCAATTAATTTCTCTACCATCTGTTCAACATCTTTTTTAGCTTCCGGTGAAAAATATTTTTCAATATACATTTGCTCCAGATATCCACTCATCGTGTTCGTTGTATTGGATACTGCAATTTCCTGATCTGTTTTTTCACCTGAAACCCCGTATAATGCTGTAGCAAACTCATTTGACGCGTCTCTAAATCCGTCGGATAACAATCTACCAGTTGAAGAAAGCAATTGTACTTTAGAGTAAGCTTTAAGCACTTCAAGATTAGTTTCAGTCATAAGCTCCGCACCTTTTTGCGCTAGCTTCAAATCCATAACAATCACTTTATCGGCTTTGTTGATTTTCATCAATTCCAACGTTTTTTTCATGTCTACATCTTTAAAAAGGTCATCGAATTGTTCCATCGTATAGGGGTTGTAGATTTTACTGACGTCCATTTGTTCATGAGGTTCAAGTGACACGGAAGCTAAGTTATGCTCCATGTCGTAAACCTTCTCGACGCGTGCTTTTGCTTCTGACTCTTTTTCTCCTGTCAAAACGAGAATTTTGGTCAGATAGTTGATATAGGCTTCTTTCGCTTTTGCGTCTTTCTGTACAAGGCTGCTTCTGTCTAAGCCTGTACTTAAACCGTTGTAATACAACGCATTTTGGCTACTATTTTTTGCATCGCCTATAATTGTAAATTGGAATAACGTGCTAAGTCCTATTTCTTTCTCTATAGAAAGATCTGCTTGAACAAGCTCGTTAAGCGTTTTTGCTCCATCAATTGCCGTTACATATTTTTGAATAGGTTCAATGCCTTGTTCATTTCTATTTTTCGTATCTAAAGCCGTTGCATAAAAGTCCGAAAGTTTCTGTTCTTTTGTACCCTTCGCCGCTTGTTTACCAGCCAATTCATTTATCATTTTTTCTATGTTATCGTTATTCTGTTTTTGTAGCTCGGCGAACCCGTCAGAAGTGAATTCTCCTGCTGCAATCGTTGATTTATCTAACCATTGTTTGTTGATTGCTCCATAAAAATCGTCATTTAAATGGGAACCTTCAAGCGCCCACACTCTAGCGATAATCGTTTGAAGCTCAGTGATCGTAATCGTATCCTTAACGCCTAACGTACCGTCTGCTTTACCCGTCAATACACCGGCTTTTGCCAATTTATCGATATCTCCTTTTGCCCAAGTCGGTACGTCAGTGAATTTAACGCCAAAAGTTCCGATTCGCAAATCATGTCCAACAGGTTCCGGAAGTTTGCCGAATGCCCTGCTTAACATAACTAAAGCCTCAATCTTCTTCGCTGGTTCATTCTCTCTTAAGTCGCCTTCTGTATCACCTTGTATAATAGCTTCTTTCTTAATACCAGCGTTATAAGCATCGGCAGCCGACAACAAAGTATCAACGATGTCTCCTCTAGTAGCTGGCGGTGATGTTTCTTCAGCATACACGGATTGGCTGACTGATAAGACCATTGCAATAGCCAAAAGTAAAGATAAAAACTTCTTTTTCATCATTAGGCTCCTTTGAATGTTAATTTTATGAATGATTACTAATAAGTTGGACTTGTACCATTCATATCCTTTTATTATAGGTGATCTTTATACGTTTGAAAATGCCTCATTGTATTAAAATAGGGGCGTTCCCTAAGTCATTATGACTTAGGGAACGCCCCTTTTCGAACACAACTAATTTATTTAATCTTTAATCCGAAGCTCCCCATCATAAGAAGCGATAATGCCATATAGATCCGGTCTACGATCACGGAAGATGCCCCACTCAATACGTTGTGTCTCAAGCGCATTAAGGTCGAATTCTGCAACTAGCACAGTTTCTTCTTCACGTCCCGCTTCCGCAACCTTATTGCCTTGCGGACCAGCAATGAAGGAAGAACCATAGAACGTAATGCTGGAATCTTCATCGGATTCAAGCCCAACACGGTTGGATGCGATAACTGGAACAAGATTGCAAGCTGCATGCCCAAGCATACATGTCTGCCAATGATCCTTGGAATCGATAGAACCATCTTGCGGCTCTGAACCAATCGCTGTTGGGTAGAACAAAATTTCTGCACCCATCAAAGCCATACAACGCGCTGCTTCAGGGTACCATTGATCCCAACATACGCCGATTCCGATCTTCGCGTAACGTGTCTTCCATACTTTGAAGCCAGTGTCTCCTGGGTTGAAATAAAACTTCTCCTCATACCCAGGGCCGTCTGGAATATGACTTTTGCGATATTTGCCAAGTACAGTACCATCAGCGTCAATAACAGCCAACGAGTTGTAGCGGGCATTGTTTTTCTTTTCGTAGAAGCTGATCGGAAGAACAACTTGCAATTCCTTAGCCACTTTGCGGAAATGGTTGATCGCCTCGTTTTCTTCCAATTCAGAAGCGTGAACATAATAGTCCGACTTTTCCTTTTGGCAGAAGTAAGGTGTTTCGAACAGCTCTTGCAGCAAAATAATTTGTGCACCTTGTTTCGCTGCTTCGCGTACTAGCGCATCCGCTTTGCGAATGTTGTCTTCTCTATCGTTGGAACAGCTCATCTGTGTAGCTGCTACCTTTACCGTTCTAGTCATATTGTCATACCTCCGTTTCTATTAAACACGCCCCAAAGGCATCTGTTGTGTTGTGCAGTGGACGTTGCCGCCTTCGCTAATAATCGCCATACCGTTTACTTTGCGGATTTTGCGATCTGGGAATGCAGCGCTAAGAACTTGCTCAGCTTTACGGTCTGTTTCTTCAGCCGCTCCGCCGAACACTGGCAATATAATTCCACCGTTTACAAAGTAGAAGTTCAAGTAGCTAAGTGTTAGTCTTTGACCATCAAACTCTCTATATGGCGGTTGGTCGATAGCAATAATCTCAAGTTTGCGACCTTTTGCATCAGTTGCATTTTCCAAAATGCGCAAGTTCTCTTGAGTAATCTCGTAGTTCTCATCTGCTGGATCGTTGCATACTTGAAGAATAACTTTGCCCGGTGCTGCAAAACATGCGATGTTATCGACATGTCCATCCGTCTCATCTCCGCTAAGTCCACGATTGAGCCAAATGATCTCTTCAACATTTACGAAACTTTTTACATATGCTTCGATTTGCTCACGCGTAAGCTCTGGGTTACGATTTGTATTCAGCAAACATTCTTCCGTCGTAAGCAAAGTTCCTTCTCCATCAGAATGAATCGAACCGCCCTCCATCACAAGTGGAGCATCGAATTGCTTGACGCCTACATGTTTCAAGATTTGCGGAGCTACCGCATCATCAAGATCCCACGGGGAATATTTGCCGCCCCATGCGTTAAAGCCCCAATTCACACCTGCAAGCTCGTTATTTTCATTCAAAAGGAACGTCGGCCCGTTATCACGAAGCCATGCATCGTTATGTTCAATTGGCAAACAATCAACAGCATCGTTGCTGGCGAACAACGCGCTAACCTTTTCTAAGTCGTCCGGGTTAACTACTACTGTTACCGGTTCAAACTCCGACATTGCAGTAATGATCTCTGCATAACCGCTTGTTACTTGCTCATAATGTTCTGGATATACCATAGAATCCTGTACTGGCCAGGAAATAAAAGTTCGTTCATGTGGCGCCCATTCAGCAGGCATTGTATAGTTCAATTCTTTTGGATTCATACTTAGTTCCCCCACATCGCTATCTATTAAGAAAACAGTCCAATTAGACCTTCCTTATCATATAACAAATCACCAATAGTCTCAATTGATACGATAAATAGATTTTAGGTCATTTTGGAAATGAATGATAAATTGCTGCAGAAGCAAAGCATTCGGTTTGTCCGATCTAAGCCAGCCGAAAGATACTTGCTGCTGCGTATAATTGGCAAGCTCAAGCGGAACAATATCTCTATTCATAACGACAGATTGTCCATTAAACGAATAATCATGACCTATCGTAGCCCCTGGTGGCGAGATCGTAATTAACTCCATAACTCCATTATTCCTCAACCTATTAAAGTAGGCTTGCTTCACTTCGTTACAACAAACGAAACTGTAGTTCCTTCGCCAATGGTACTTTCAATACAAAGACCCGATCCGAATAGTTGCTTCAAACGATAGTCTGTGTTGGCTACTCCGACACCTCGGCGCTTACTGCCATTAGATTTGCGATGTGTAAGCAGCCCGCTAAGCGACTTCTCGTCCATGCCGATCCCATCATCCCGTACAGATATTTTCGCATAGTTTCCGAAATGTACGACGCTAATCCAAACCGTTCCTCCCTTAGAACGTTGCAACAGTCCATGTCTGACTGCATTTTCTACAAGCGGTTGGATCGATAGAGGAGGAATTAGCAGCAGTGAATCTTCGTCCACTTCCCATTCGACCCGAACCCGTTCCTCGAATCGCTCCCTTTCAATCGTCAGATAAGCTCGAACAAGTTCTAACTCCTTAGTAATTGGTATGAGCTGATCGGCATTATGAAAGTCGAAGCTGGCTCGGAGGTAATCTCCAAATACCGTTAACAAATTGCGCATTCGATCGATATCAATCTCACTAAGTGCAGCAATTGCACCAAGGGTATTGAATAAGAAATGTGGCTCGATCTGCGCTTGAAGCCACGCCGCTTCCATTCTTGCTTGTTCCCTTGCCGCTTTCGTAATCTCCGTTAATGCTCGCACCCTTGAGCGCAGCTCCATTGCATCCACTGGCTTCGAAATATAATCATTGGCCCCGAAGCGGAAGCCCGCTTCGATATCTTCCATCCGACTTCTAGCAGTCAGAAGCAGAATCGGCAGCTCCGAACGAGAATACTGTTCCCTTACAGCATGTGTTACTTCGTATCCTGACATCTGAGGCATCATTACATCTGTAATAATGAGATCCCATATTCCAGACTCAAGAAGTGGGATGGCTTCTTCGCCGCTCGTAGCGGTCACGATGTCATACTTTACTTCATTGAGGATACTCTTCAATACTGTTAAATTAACAGGATCATCGTCTATCGCAAGAATACGCGGGCGGTTTTGGCTGACCATAGATAATGGCCCTATCTCGAACCCTTCTCCTTCACTCGAAAAGGAATTTAACTCTGAGGATAACGATCCAGCTGCGACACTTCCCAAAGACTCATGCAACTCAGAAAGTACAATTGGAACAACTGAATCGTTGTCTGCTCGTACAACATGCTCCGATGAAACGTGGTCTGCTATTGGTAGGTTGAAGCTAAACGTCGAACCTACACCTATAGTAGATTGCACAATTAGTGTACCTTGATGCATGTCTACAAGCTGTTTGCTGATCGCAAGACCAAGCCCGAGTCCAGTAACGCTGCCCGTCATCTCGACGTCACCTTGCTCGTAAGGTTCGAATATTTTTTTAATTGTCTCTTCATCCATCCCTATGCCTGTATCAGAAATGGAGATATGGATATCGCCGTCCCTACTCGCAGCATGTATGCTAATCTCACCTTCACGCGTAAATTTAACGGCATTATGAAGGAGATTCAGCAATATTTGAATAAGCCTATTTTCATCCGCAAATATAGCTGGCAAATCTCCGGGAACATGATTGATTAGTCGAATCGGCTTCCCCTCAGTCATATAACGCAACATATCAAGCACTCCTGCACTTACCGTTTGGAGCTGTACACTAGTTTGTTGCAGTCTAATACGATTTTCTTTGAACCTGGTGAGATCCATTAGATCGTTCAGCATATACGACATGCGCTTCCCAACTAATACAAGGAGCTTCATTCGAGCCTGGTTCCCTTCTTCATCATAACGTGTTCCACTTTCCATAACAGATTGTGCAATACTTAACATTCCGTGGAGCGGATTGCGGAGCTCATGTGACGTATTAACGAGAAACTCATCCTTGCGCTTGTCTTCTGCCTTAAGCCGTTCCGTCAGTTTGGCGGTCACATCCGAAGAGCGGAAGTAACGTTTGAACCAATACAATGCAAAACACACGAATGCAGCCGTAGTATCAATTGGGTAATATCCACTTTCAATGACACCACTATTTTTGATGACACCCCATATGACATTGACAGTTATAGCCGATACCCCAAGCAAAATAAAGATCATATCGCTATTTCCTTTTCTAATCGCTAGTACCGACAAGATCGGAACAATGAAGAACGGCAAAATGACGAGCAATGCGTGCAACAATTCAAAATAGCCCAGTATTCTAGCTGGCAGCAATAGGACAACCAATGCGTAGATCGCACAGATGACCGTATACCAGCGTACAAAACGACGCAAAGCAACTTTTTCGAGTAGATTAATCGTATAGTGAAGAACAAAAACTGCAACACCTAAAAAAGAGAGGTAATACAGCTTCCACGTCCATTCGTAGTTAACAGAAAACCAATCGGATAAAATGCGTTCGTCATCTATAAGAATAGTAATGATGGCACTAAGGATCATTAAAGAAAAGGAGATAAATGCTCTCTGTCTAGCGCCAATGAAATAGAGAATAACCGCGTAAATAAAGTGCATAAACAAAAGCAAACAAACCGCGAGTTGTGCCCCTGCGGAAATAAAATAAGAAATATCCATTGCTTCTTTCGTACCCAATTTAACAGGCTGCATAATTCCACTCATAATGCGATCATCATAATTAGCAACATGAATGACGATATCAACGACTCCATCCTTGCTTGAGAATGTAGCTGAATAAGGCACATTGCCCGTCTCATAATGCTCAGCACTCTCCGCAGGCTGGCCTGACCTAGCGAGCAACTCACCGTTTATAAATAATGAGGAAGCAGCCGGAATTGCAGGAATTCGGACTTTGTACAATCGCTCTTTATTCGGCTCGACTGCAATACGGAGGTGATAAGAAGCATAGCCATATGCCGAGTTGTTATCCTCGCTCAATTCGCCCTTCCAGTCAGATGGGAGCTTTATTAGTTTACTGTTGAACACAGCGTCACCCGCTTCTAAGGCCACGTTAGCTTTTGGCTCTATAAGCTGATACGGGTGGAACACCCATTCTCCGTTTAATGTCAGCCTTGGAGACTGCGCCCAATCCCAGCTTCGCAAATCCAATTGACCATTCACTGCGTTTGCGTGTGCAGGTGAATGTTGTAGTTGTAACCACACTAACCGAATACCCGTCAAAACGAACATGAATATAACGAAAATTAACGTAATTTTTCTTTTTGTCATACTGCTTATTTCTCCCCAACCTTCAACATCAATTCAATAAACTGTTCTGCTGCTACGGATAGAGGCAACTGCTTCACTTGCACAATACCTAAATCAATCGGTGGAATTTCTTCTTTCACCTTCACCTCGAACAATGCCCCTTCTGAAATCTCTCTCTGGACAAATTCCCTTATAACATAAGCAACGCCCAATCCCGCTTCAGCGAACCCTGTCAATAACTGAAGGGTTCCGATTTCGAATGCAGGCTGTATAACTAGCCCATGGGAAGCCAAAAAATGGTCCAGCGCTTTACGTGAGGGCATATGAGGAGGGAAAAGGATATGCGGATAATGGGCTAACTCCCGTAGTGAAACACCAGGTCCATCCGCAAGATGCTTGTACTTTTCTCCCACGACAAAACGATCTTGGATCGACAACAATTTGGTCGACTGCAAGGTTTCATCATGAATAGGAAGCCTCACGACACAGAAGTCGATTTTACCTTCCTTCAATAGCTTGAGGCAGGGTGCTGTTGAGTGGTCTAATATATTTATTTTGATAGTGGGATATTGTTGATGAAAAGATTTCACATAGGGCAAAAGCACATTGCGAATGACCGATGTATAAGATGCAATTCTGACTTCCCCGCCGTTTAGACTCGCGACATCGCTCATCTTACTTTCGCCAGACATTAATAGTTCATAGGCTTGCTCTACATAAGCAAAAAGCGTCTCTCCTTCATTCGTGAGCGATACACCTCGTGTTGTCCGCTTAAAGAGAACTGTGCTCATTGATTCCTCCAATTGCTTAATAGCCAAACTTGCACTTGGCTGTGTGATATGCAATTGCTGAGCGGCTTTGGAGATGCTCCCTGCTTGAGCGGCAAAATAGAAGATACGATACAGCTCCAAATTAATCATCGTTATACTCCTCCCATATAGCGGCTATATGAAATAACAATTATTACTATATCATAACGCTGCGCTATCATAGACAAAAGCATTTGAGAGATAAATAGAAGGGAGTACATTCGCGTGATGATGCAATTATCTTTGTATGTCATGTTTATGACGAAGTCGTTCCAGCAACATTTTGTTTATCGGGCAAATACGCTCATTCTTATGCTGGGCTCATTTCTTAAACTGTTTGTGCTCATTAGCGTTTGGAGGGGGTTATTTGCTGGTCGGGACGAAATTAACGGGATCACCTATGACAATATGATTTTGTTCGTTCTTATTAATCTCTTAGTCGGGACACTTACGTATTCCAATATCGGAGATAAGATGGGGGAAAAGGTCATAAGTGGCAACATTAGCACCGATCTCCTCAGACCAATCGCTTTCAAGACATATATCATTGCGGATCAATGGGGAGAAAATTTGTTCCGCTTTCTGTTCAGCGCTGTGCCTGCTTGTATCATCTACTTTATATTTATGAGTATGCCATCGATTCCGACCGAACCTTTAAGAATACTGCTCTTTCTGGTTAGTGTGACGAGTGGCATTATGATTATTTATCACATCCACTATTTGCTCGGACTGACAAGCTTCTGGACAGGCAACTCTTACTATATCGACTGGTTCATGCGAGCATTTTTCGAACTATTTGCAGGTACTTTCGTTCCTTTATGGTTCTATCCACAGTTGCTCTTACAGATTGGCACCTATCTTCCATTCCGCCTTGTAACATTCGAGCCCATTGCTATATTCGTTGGAAAAACAAGTATTTCAGGCGCAATTGGCATTATCGCTCTGCAATGGGGATGGATTGTTGTTCTACTACTAGTCGAGAGATTGGTTTGGAACAGAGCACAAAATAAAGTGTTTATACAAGGAGGTTAGTTATGGAGCACCTGCCCCTTTACTGGCGGTTTATTCGAATTAATATTAAGGCAAAAACAGAATATCGAGCCGCTTTCCTGCTAACTTTCCTCTCTCGTGGGGTACTTTGGAGTACAGAGTTTGCTCTGCTTTGGGTACTGCTCTATCAATTCAAATCGATAGCTGGATGGGGCCAATACGAAGTTATGTTTTTGTACTCTTTAAATTTGACGTCTTATTCGCTCGCTGCCTTTTTCTGTTTCCACCCGTTCACGAAGCTTCCTGCCAAAATTCAATCCGGCGAGTTCGATGAACTGTTAACAAAGCCGCTTAATCCGATGCTGTATTTAATGAGCAGAGAGTTTACCGCTTCTTATTTTTCAAATGTTACGTTTGGGCTATTGTTTATGGGTGTCTGCATGTATAAACTACAGCTTGCTCTTAGTGTATGGGATTATTTATTGCTCGCTGTCGTGCTAATTGGTGGAACCTTAATTCAAGCTTCGGCTTTTATCTATACTGCGGTGCCGTCTTTCTGGATGGTTCGCAACAACAGCTTAATCAATTTGTTTATGAACGATTTTAAAAGTTTCATCCGTTACCCAATCTCCATCTATCCTGCTTCCATTCAAGTTATGCTAACGCTAATCGTTCCTTATGCGTTCATTAACTTTTACCCAGCACAATATTTCCTGAACAAAAGTGACTTTCTCTTGTTCCATCCCTCCTTCCAATATTTGACGATTGTAGTTGGCGGAATTATGTTCACTGGGGCATGTCTGTTATGGAAATTTGGTATCAAACACTATCACAGTACAGGATCATAGGAGGGTTTGCAGCGATGATTGAAGTGAACGGCGTTTCAAAAGACTACAAAATGTATCACAGCAACAATGGCTGGCTAGATTCCGTTAAGTCTTTATTTTCAAGAACCCATTATTGGAAAAAAGCTGTGTCTGATTTGAATTTTCATGTCCGCGAAGGCGAATTAGTAGGCTTCATTGGGCCAAATGGTGCTGGTAAATCGACAACAGTGAAGATGTTGTCTGGCGTGTTAACACCTACGGCTGGCTCCATCCTTGTGAATGGGATTACACCGAGCAATGACCGCAAGACGAATGCGATGCATATCGGTGTCGTATTCGGGCAAAGGTCGCAGCTTTATTGGGACTTGCCGATGGAGGATACTTTCCAGCTCTTTCAACGTATGTACCGCATTCCAGCGCACGACTTCCGCAGAAACACGGCGTTTTTTGTGGAATTGCTTGAGATGCAGAGCTTCTACCGTACTCCTGTCAGACAACTCAGCTTAGGGCAGAAGATGCGCGCAAACCTCGCTGCTGCACTGCTGCACGATCCAAAGATTTTGTATTTGGACGAACCTACGATTGGTTTAGATGTTATTGCAAAAACGAAGATAAGACGTTTTCTGCGCGAATTAAATGAGGAGAAAAAAACAACTGTTATCCTTACCACACATGACATGGATGATATTGAAGAGGTATGTAATCGACTGATGATGATTGACGATGGCCGTATTATTTATGATGGCGGACTACCGGAGTTTAGAGATACGTTCAGTGGTGGGACGATACTTGAAGTGGATTTTGCACAGGGAGAAGTGGTGCAGGGGGCCTTTGATTTGGAGAGTTTTAACCTTGATGATAGTCGCATTCAAGTTACTGGGCAAACCGATACGACAGTCACTTTTAAGTTTCATAGAGCCGAGATTGCTGTAGGTGAAGCGATAA
This sequence comes from Paenibacillus sp. GSMTC-2017, assembly GCF_016019935.1. GTDB lineage: Bacteria > Bacillota > Bacilli > Paenibacillales > Paenibacillaceae > Pristimantibacillus. Next base: position 420,459 of record NZ_JAECMT010000004.1, on the reverse strand, counting down.
GCCTTATCACTCGGAAACATGACATACGTGACCTGCGTCTGAAAGAACCTGAATTAGAGAAAACGATCGGGATGATTTATGAAAATAATAAGCGTGAGCGTGTGTTGGGGTAGAGAAAACGGTTCCCCCCTATTAGATAAATAGGGGGTGAATTGCTTTATGATGGCACTGTTCGATGTACGAATTATTTTAATCCATACTAAAGAGATCTTGTTCGTGCCTCTTGCACGAACCAACGATGTCTCTCCCTCATTTTTGTTTCCGTTTCTTCGTCTAATCCCCAATTAGACAACTGTGAGGCCGGTCGAAGCGCCGCACACAAATCCCAATAAGGTAGTTGCTTCATGTCAATTGCAGGCATCATTCGAGCATAGGTTTCTGTAAATGCCGTCATCGCCTCTTCTCCGAACGTCCAAAGCACTTCCAATCTAGCATTCCCGACATCAGAGAGTGGATCTCCCCATGCTGCATCTTCCCAGTCAATGACCGCGACTAGTTGACCATTTCGCCATAGGATGTTGCCTGGCCAAAAGTCACCATGTAGGATTGATTCTTTATTTGTTTTTGGTAGCGGCCAGACCGACTTTAATGTATCTCGTATGATGCCTTCGTCTAAAGATTCATCAAGAATTACAGATGGCGTATTCAGCTTGTCCGTTATCGCCGATTGGTGGCAATAAAGAAAAGCTACCTCTTCCCTTGAGCAACGAGTATTATGAATACTCGCTAATCCCGTTGCTAGTTGCTCCATATAATCGTTAACCTGCTGAGGATTGAAGTCCGTTTCGCCATCGACAAAAGCCATTACGATGTAGGGGTCAGTGAATATTTCTCCAGAATCATCTACAAAATAAGGCTCAGCTAGCGCAATTCCTTGCGCACTCAGTAGTCTAAGCAACTGATATTCATTGTTTGCTATATGAGGGTCTCTCTTGCGATCTACTTCACCATGCCTACGCACAATTAGTTTACGTCGTTGATTCTCCGAAGTTGTCATCTCAATCGCTGTCACTTGCGCAGACACACCTCCGCTCATATGCCAGAATCGGAGTAAGTTACCACGTGGGTCTATCTTAGTTACGATCTTTTCATAAGCTATTAAATCTTCTTCCTGCATAGCCCTATCTCTCCCCTTCACAACATACATTTCTATTATTTGCCCGTTTGTATTATAATTTTCAGTATGAAAAGAACAGGAGCTGAATCATTCATGTCAATGAAACAAGAGCTTATAAATCGATTCACTACATATGTAAAGGTTGATACACAATCAGACGAAAGCAGTGTTAACTGCCCCTCTACACCGGGCCAGCTAACTTTTGGTCTTTTGCTTGTTGATGAGCTAAAAGCTATCGGCATGAGCGACGTTACCGTTGATGAAAACGGTTATGTTATGGCTACACTACCTTCCAATACGGACAAGGATGTTCCGACTATCGGGTTTCTCGCACATTTGGACACAGCTACTGATTTTACTGGAACGAATATTAATCCGCAAATTGTTGAAGATTACGATGGACAAGACATCATTTTGAACAAAGAGCAACAGATCGTATTGTCACCACGTGACTTCCCAGAGCTAACTGGCTATAAGGGTCATACACTTGTTACGACTGATGGTACTACTCTACTCGGTGCAGATGATAAAGCTGGCTTAACAGAAATTATGACGGCCATGGTTTATTTGATCGCTAATCCCGAAATTAAGCATGGAACAATTAGAGTAGCCTTCACTCCTGATGAAGAAATTGGCAGAGGCGCGCATCGATTTGATGTGGAAGCTTTCGGCGCTAAATATGCATATACAATGGATGGCGGTCCGCTTGGCGAACTACAATACGAAAGCTTTAATGCTGCTGGTGCAGTCATTACTGTTAAAGGTGTTAACGTTCATCCAGGTACAGCTAAGGGCAAGATGGTGAACGCTACTAAAATCGCTATGGAGCTAAACGGCAAACTTCCAGTAGATGAAGCACCCGAGCATACGGAAGGTTATGAAGGCTTCTATCATCTATCTTCAATAGAAGGTGATGTTGAACAAGCAGTGCTGAAGTATATCATCCGTGACTTCGACCGTACTCGCTTTGAAGAGAGAAAAGCAGAAATGAGCGGAATTGTAGCTGACCTTAAGACGAAATACGGAGAAAACCGCATCGAGCTTGAGATGAAGGATCAATATTTCAATATGCGTGAGCGTATTGAGCCAGTTATCGAAATTGTGGACATTGCACATCAAGCTATGGTGAACTTAGGCATCACGCCAATTGTACAACCTATCCGTGGCGGTACGGACGGCTCACAGCTTTCTTACAAAGGGCTTCCAACACCGAATATTTTCACTGGTGGAATGAACTATCATGGCCGCTACGAATACGTATCGGTTGACCATATGGAACTAGCCGTTAACACGATTGTTGAGATCGTTAAGCTGTATGAGGAGAAAGCGTAAAGCTGATGTATGAAAGCTAGGGTAAGAGCGCTAAGGCAAGAGCGCTAAGGCAAGAAAGCTAAGGCAAGAGCGCTAAGGCAAGAAAGCTAAGGCAAGAGCGCTAAGGCAAGAAAGCTAAGGCAAGAGCGCTAAGGCAAGAAAGCTAAGGCAAGAGCGCTAAGGCAAGAAAGCTAAGGCAAGAGCGCTAAAGAAATTACAACGCACAAGGAGCTGTCTCCAAGTAGAGCGATCTATATGGGATAGCTCCTTTTTCACTTATGCATCTTTCATACAACGTGCAATTGTGATTCCGTCGCTTTAAAGCGCACCGCTAACCCGATTTTCCCGGGTTAAACCTCGCTACTGGCTCACTCATACACCATTAACCCGATATAATCGGGTTAAACCTCACTACTCGCTCACTCATATACCGCTAACCCGATTATATCGGGTTAAACCTCACTACTCGCTCACTCATATACCGCTAACCCGATTATATCGGGTTAAACCTCACTACTCGCTCACTCTTACACCGCTAACCCGATTATATCGGGTTAATCCTCTCTGCTCGCTCACTCTTGCATCGCTAACCCGATTATATCGGGTTAAACCTCACTACTCGATCACTCTTACATCGCTAACCCGATTATATCGGGTTAAACCTCGCTACTCGATCACTTATGCACCGCTAACCCGATTATATCGGGTTAAACCTCACTACTCGATCACTTTTGCACCGCTAACCTGATTTTCCAGGGTTAAGCCTCACTACTCGCTCGCTCATGCACCTCTAACCTGATTTTCTCGGGTTAAACTAACTAAGGCGTCCTCTCCAAAGCAGAATAAACTACTTTGGAGAAGACGCCCACACTGTTACTCTTCATTTCTACGGTAAACGCGCTCTGGTCTACCTACTGTACCGTACGAAATATCAGCTATAAGCACACCTTTGTCCACGAAATACTCCAAGTATCTGCGAGCGGTTGTCCGGCTGAAGCCGCCTTTCCTGCCAAGCTCCTCTGCCGTCCAAACTTCTCCTTTTCCCTCTATATAAGTGAGAATTTTTTCGCTCGTTATTTTATCGATACCTTTAGGTAAATACGCCTCTTTGTCCGCTCGCTCACCAGCGCCCCAAAGCAGCTGATCAATACCTTGTTGATCTACATGTTTGTTAGCACCTCCGAGCAGAGTCATCTGCTCGTGGTATTTTTGATAGGTTTTAAGCTTCTCTTGGAATCTATCAAATACAACTGGTTTAATCATAAAATCATAGACACCGCCACGAATGGCCTCTCGGACCGTTTCAAATTCCTTCGCAGCAGTTATGATCATTACTTCTGTACGCGGATAGTTCCGCTGAATGTGCTGGAGTAAATCGAGACCGTTCATATCAGGGAAAAATATATCCAGAAGCACCAAATCTGGAACGAGTATTTCCAAATGCTCGTACGCCTGCTGTTTGTCTGTTGCAATACCTACAACTTCAAAGCTTTCAACCTTTTCAACAAACCGACGATTTATCTCTGCAATACGTATATCATCTTCAATGATGACGACTCGTATCATGGTAATCTCCCCTTACCTTTGGAATGACAACCGTAAATATGGCGCCTCCGCGCTTGGCATTTCTAAAGCGGATCGTTCCCCCAAGTTGTTGCACAGCTCCGCTGACAATCGCTAGTCCGAAACCTCTATTACTCTCTTTTTTCGTGGAAAACCCTAGTTCGAACACATTACTAGCTACTTCATCGGAAATCCCTTCACCACTATCGGCCACTTCGATAAGGAGTGTATCTCCTTTATCACTGAACAACGTTTTTACCCACTTGTCTTTGGAGCTTCCAGCAAGAGAAGCATCTAACGCATTATCAATTAAATTACCTATAATTGTAACAAGATGATTTCTACTAATCATACTTGGTAATTCCTTAAACGTACTGCTTTCATCAATATCAAGCCGTACCTTAAGCTCATTGGCACGATTAAATTTACCGATCAGTATGCCCCCCACAATTGGGTCCGGAATTTCGCTCATTAGGAAATGAATCAGATTCTGATGCACATTCGATTCATGCGTTATGAGATCCATTGCCTCCTGATAAGATTCAAGCTGAATGAGCCCATATATGGTATATAACTTATTCGAATATTCATGTGTCTGAGCTCGCAGTGCTTCTGTATATCGCTTAACCTGTGTCAGCTCCTCCGTCAGTCGAAGCAGTTCCGACTTGTTACGGAAGCTGGACACAGCTCCAACTACACGATGCTGATGATCATAAATGGGAAGACGGTTTACGACAACGACACTTTCGTTAATCATCATCTCCTGATCCTTTTCAGCTCTGCCGGTCTGGATAACCTCGAGCAACCTCGAATCTGGAACAACATCTCTAATATGCTGTCCTGTAACTTCCACACTCTCCATAGGATCAATTAATTTTTTTGCCGTATGATTCGCTTGTGTAACGATTCCATCCAAGTTAATCGCAATAATGCCTTCATGGATCGTTTCCAATATCGCTTTTTTCTCTTGATACAATAATCCGATCTCTTTCGGTTCTAGACCATGAATGGATCGTTTTACTCTGCTTGATATCCAAATCGCGCCCAAGGAGCCCATTAACAATGCGATTCCCGCAAATAAAATGACCCTGTTTCGATATTTGTAAGCTGATGCTTCAATATCTTCTTTTAGTATACCGACAGAAACAATACCGATAATTTCATTTTTATCATTATAGATGGGCGTCTTCCCCCGCAGAGAAGGTCCCATTGAACCAACTGCCTCGGAAATGATCGACATTCCTTTGAGCACCGGCCCGTTGTCACCACCGACCATCTTCTGACCAATTCGATCTGACAGTGGATGTGCATAACGGATACCATCCTTATTACCAATAACGATATATTCTGCATCCGTCTCCATACGAATCTTCTCAACGATAGGTTGAATCGTAATCGATGGATCTTTATCCTCAAATGCGTCTCGGATCACATCCATTAAAGCAACCGTCTTCGCTAACTTCAGCGCTGAAGTGCCAATGTTCTTCTCGAGCGTATTTACTAGCAACCGTTCAAAGCTAAAAGTTAGAGCGATTATAACCACAAAAAGCAGACTTCCAATTAATAGAATTAATCTGGTTTGTAACCGCATTCATTGGCCTCCGTATTCAATATGCAAAGCTCAACTTCCCTTATTGTATTCTACATGCTACTCCGAACAAAGTCATTCGACAAAATATTTCCGTAAATATTATGAACAAAATTAGCAAAATGATTAATTTTCAACTTATGCGGGTATTCTTTTCAATAATTTTTACCAGTGATAGTATAAATGTAATCGATACGTAAGCGCTTTCAATAGCGACACAGTATTGACTCCAAAGGGGGCATTTATCTATGAAAAAGATGAACGGTTTCAAAATGATAGCTGCTGCGGTTGTTCTAGTTGTAAGCTTAACCGCGTGTAGTTCATCAGGTGGCGGCGGAAGTTACCCTAACAAGCCATTTATCGTAACAGCACCTTCAGGCGCTGGCGGTGGATGGGACAAAACTGCAAGATCCCTATCAAAAGTATTAACTGAAACGAAGCTTGTTGATCAAACGATCACAGTAGAAAACAAACCAGGCGGCGGCGGTACCGTATTCCTAGCAGAATACGTAGCAAAAGACAGCAAAGACCCATACAAACTGTTCGTTAGCTCACCTCCAATCTTGATCAATAATCTAAAAGCAGAAGGAAACAGCCCTTACGGTTACAAGGATGTAACTCCTCTTGCACAAATGACAAAAGACTTCGGTGCAATTGCAGTTTCAGCTGATTCCAAATTTACTGATTTGAAATCACTTCTCGATGCATTAAAAGCTGATCCTACATCTATTACACTAGCTGGCGGTTCTGCTCCTGGTTCTATGGATCACTTAATCAGCGTATTGCCAGCATTCAAACATGGCATTGATCCTAAAGTAGTTAAGTACTTGTCCTATGATGGCGGCGGCGAAGCAATTGCGGCCCTGCTTGGTAACAATGCTGATGCAATTGGAACTGACGTTTCCTCTCTTGGAAGCTACTTGAAAGCTGGCAAGATCAAAATTCTTGCAGTTACATCCCCTGAACGTCTAGGTGGAGATTTCGCAGATGTTCCTACGTTGAAAGAACTAGGTTTGGATGCTGAATTCCTAATCTGGCGCGGAGTATTTGGACCAAAAGAAATGTCAAAAGATGAACTTGCTTACTGGGATAAGGCTCTGAAGTCTCTTTCCGAAAATGATGCTTGGGCAGCAGAACTTAAAGCAAATGACTGGGCAAGTGAGTACAAAAATTCAGCTGACTTTACAGCTTACCTAGCTGAGCAAGAAAAAACGGTTCAAGAATTGCTTACAGCACTAGGCATGCAAAAGTAAAAAATGATAATACCTTGAGGAGAGTGCATGTTCTCTCCTCTTCTTCATCCTTAAGGAGGTGTCATAATGAACAAGACTTTCGATCGATATGCTAGCTTCGTCTTCTTACTTCTCGGAATCGGATTCATGTGGCAGAGTGCGGGGATCAGTTCCTCCGCCTACGGAAGCACAGTTGGTCCAAACATTTTTCCTTTTGGACTTGGGCTTGCGCTAGTATTGCTTAGCATTCGGTTGTTTTTTGAAGTGTTGAAATCAAAAGCGGCTAATAAGCAAAAAGAAAAACTGGATTACAAACGTTTTGGTATTATTTTCGGAGCTGCTTTTCTTTACGCATTCTTTATTGAAGAAATCGGTTATGTGATCGGTACTTTCTTATTCCTCTTAATCGGATTTCAAACGATGGAAAAAGGGAAATGGATCAAATCCATTATCATTTCTGCCGTATTTGCAGTAAGTGTTTACGTTATCTTTGTTGTAATACTTGAAGGCACAATGCCAGGCTTCCCGTCTTGGCTATCATGAGTGTGGGAGGAACTTGAATGAGCACCTTGGATTATTTAGCAGACGGTTTCGCCACAGCCTTTCAATGGCATAACCTACTATTTGCATTAGTTGGCGTAATCATCGGTACTGCGGTTGGCGTATTACCAGGTATCGGCCCTATGAGCGGCGTTGCCTTATTAATTCCGGTTACTGCTTCCATGACTGGTGGTTTATCAGCAGAAGCAGCTGCAACTAGCTCCATTATTTTGCTTGCTGGTGTATATTATGGCGCAATGTACGGAGGTTCAACGACCTCGATCTTACTCAACACCCCGGGGGAGTCGTCCTCAGTCGTGACCACCCTCGATGGTTATCAAATGGCGAAACAAGGCCGTGCTGGAGCAGCGTTGTCCATTGCCGCTATCGGTTCATTTGCAGCAGGATTATTTGCCCTTGTTGCACTTATCGCGCTTGCTGAGCCGTTATCAAATATTGCGATCAAGTTTGGACCGGCAGACTATTTCTCGCTTATGTTACTAGGACTATGTGCTGTCAGCGGACTCGCAGGCAAGTCCATTACAAAAGCGTTAATGATGACTGTTCTTGGACTTCTTCTTGCTACTATTGGCATGGATACTGTATCGGGTGTAGCCAGATTTACATTCGATATTCCTATACTCTATTCCGGTCTAGAATTTCTAACAGTTGCGGTTGGTTTATTCGCTCTTGGTGAAGTGTTCAAGACTATTCTTGAGAAAGACTACGGAAGTAGTGCCATCGCTAAGATCGGACGTATTACCCCAACTAAACAAGATCTTAAAGATAGTGCAGCACCAATTGCTCGCGGATCCGTTGTTGGTTTCTTTATCGGTATCCTGCCAGGTGCAGGCGCAACGCTAGCTTCCTTCTTCAGTTATATTTTGGAGAAAAAGATTAGCAAAAAACCTGAATCGTTCGGTAAAGGCAACATCGCTGGTGTTGCTGCACCAGAATCAGCAAACAACGCTGCATCTGGCGGTGCAATGATTCCACTATTGACGCTTGGTATTCCTGGTTCTGGTACAACAGCAATCCTAATGGGTGCGCTAATTATGTACAACGTTCAGCCGGGTCCCTTGTTATTCGAAGAACATCCGCAAGTAGCGTGGGGATTAATTGCAAGTATGCTAATCGGAAACCTGCTACTGCTCGTTCTGAACATGCCGCTTGTAAAAGTATTTGCTAAAGTTATTCAAACACCAGCGAAATATTTGATCCCGATTATTGTTGCCATCTCTATCTTTGGTGTATACGCCGTTCAAGCACAAGTTTTTGACTTGATGCTCATGCTCGGTTGCGGTGTCTTCGGCTTCTTGCTAGCTCGTAACGACTATCCGCTTGCTCCACTTGTACTTGGTCTTGTACTTGGACCAATGATTGAAAACAATATGCGCAGAGCGCTTACGACATCTAACGGCGACTTTATGATTTTCCTTCAGAAGCCAATGTCACTTGCATTCTTGATTATCGCTGTTCTATGGATTATGGTTCCAATTCTACTTAAACGTAGAGGAAAAGAAGTTGTTATTAACGAAGAGGGTTAGTAGATACGTATATCCTACATGTGATGGAGGCAGCCATGAATTCTAACAAACTAGGCGGTAAAAGTATTATCGCAAGGATCGAAATGAATACGAATGAAGCTAATTTCGGCCAAGTTGCAGCAGCTATCTTCGAAGCTGGTGGAGATATTGTGGCTATTGACGTCATTCAAACAAGCAAACATTCAACTATCCGTGACGTTACGATCACCGTGGTTGATACCGTTGATATCGATATCATTACAGAGAGAATCCGCAGCATGTCAGGCATCCGGTTGGTCAATTTATCTGACCGCACCTTCTTATTGCATTTGGGCGGCAAGATCGAAACGAAGTTAAAATCGCCTATACTAAACCGTGATGACCTGTCTCGTGTATACACACCAGATGTTGCACGTGTATGTATGGCAATTCATGAAGAACCTCGTAAAGCTTTTACATTAACCGTTAAGCGTAATACGGTCGCTGTTATATCTGACGGAAGCGCTGTGCTTGGTCTAGGCAATATTGGACCCTATGCTGCGATGCCTGTTATGGAAGGTAAATCGATGTTGTTCAAGCAATTGGCTGATGTGGACTCCTTCCCGATCTGTCTAGATACGCAGGATACAGAAAGTATCATCGCTACGATCAAAGCGATTGCTCCTGCATTCGGTGGAATCAATCTTGAGGATATTTCCTCACCGCGTTGCTTTGAAATTGAAGAGCGGCTTCGTGAAGAGCTTGATATTCCTGTATTCCATGATGATCAGCATGGTACAGCCGTTGTTGTATATGCTGCTTTAATTAATGCATTGAAAGTAGTAGAAAAATCGCTTGCAGACATAAAAGTCGTTTTCTGTGGAATTGGAGCAGCGGGCATCGCATGCAGCAGAATTCTGCTATCTGCTGGAGTGAAGAACATTATTGGCGTTGATCGTCATGGCGCTCTCTCTGCAGATAACACTTACGATAATCCAATGTGGCAGTGGTATTCTCAAAATACGAATCCTGATCGCGTTCAGGGTTCATTGCAAGAAGTCATTAAGGGTGCGGATGTATTCATAGGACTCTCTGCTGGCGGTTTGCTCAAACGTAAAGACGTTGAGTCTATGGCTGAACGCCCAATCGTATTTGCAATGGCTAATCCAACTCCAGAGATTCAACCTGATGAAGTTGAGGACATTGTTGGTCTTATCGCAACTGGCCGATCGGATTATCCGAATCAGATTAACAACGTATTATGTTTCCCAGGTATCTTCCGCGGTGCTTTAGATTGCAGAGCTACAACCATTAATGAAGAGATGAAGCTAGCAGCAGCGGAAGCGATTGCGTCAGCGATCTCCGATGATGAAAGAAGCAAACATTATATTATTCCTAGTGTGTTCAATCAGCAGGTTGTGTCTGGCATTAGAGATCTTGTTATCAAAGCAGCAATACGGACCGGGGTTGCACGTAGAATTCCAAGAGAGTACAGACAATAGCAGTATTCCACACCTGAAACGGAGGATGATTTGATGGGAAGCGCAATTCGAGCTATCGTGGATATTAATATGAAAGCGAATGAATTTTCGTCTAGCATCGTTCTCGTTATTGGTCCAGACCATTTCATCGATGCCAAAAGTATCCTTGGTCTAAGTATGACATTGTACCAAAACCAAGTTTATCGCCTTTACGTTCATGGCCCTGATGAGGCTGAAGCTAAGGTAGCATTGCTTGAAGTGTTTGAGAAACATAATCTACAAGTTGTTCTGCACAACGAATAAACAATTAAATTACTACCTTTTAATAAGAGCTCCTGACGAACTTCGTTCGCCTGGAGCTCTTTTATGTTGCTTACACTAATTATAATGTATAGAAGTGCTACGCCGATGTGTTTTTCGGATGTGAAATTTCACGAGTGATATGGCTGTAGCCAGCGATACTAGCTGCTATTAGTAATTGAGCACTGAAATAAGTAGACATAATTAGAAAACCAGAAGACGGAATAGGATCACCAAACTTATTCCATGCCAGTATTGAATCTGAAGCAACGAACAATATGGCTCCGATTCCCGCAAACACGTTTTTACTCAAAATCGCTGTCCAGCACATAGATGCAATGACAATAATATAAATTAGCACAGGGAGCCATATATCGGTATCAGCACGCTTTTCAAAAATTTGTGTATGCAGCTGGCTAGCTAGTACGAATGAATATGTAGCGATAGGCAACACAGCGAGAACGGTAAGAAAAGACCTTTTTATCCGTGATATCATCGCGATCGTATAGCATATATGACCAATGAGGAATGACGCTAGTCCGAATGTGAACCACTTCTCTTCTGGAAGTAAAAGAAATGCATCTCCACCGATGCTAAATATCAATCCAGCAATAATTAGACGCTTATAAACCTTTGAAGAACCTGTTGTAGGTGAAACAACAGCAAATACAATAATTAATATCATTGGGACTAACTTGAAAATCCAGTGTAGCAGCTCACTGTCGATTGATAACGTTGCTAGATGAATTGAACCTGTCACAATGATGAGTGCAATCAACCATTTTGACAACATGATCCCTCCTTTATCTTCCTGTTACAACGAGTATACACAATGGAAAATGGAAAGGATATCATTTTTCACCAATCACGCCGACATAATATCAACTAATTAAAATAAATCAATAATATACCCATTAAATGTAAATAAAAACAACTAATCTTACGCTCAATTTGCGTAACGAAACGTTAAGAAACCGCCAAGCTAAATGCTGGCGGTTTCAGAATGAGATCAATATGGTCAACTTCCGATTGAACTAACTTTGCTTGCGGACATTAAATTTTGTCTTATGCCCTACTATTCTGGAACAAACGGATTATCCACTTTCGTTTTATGCTCCATTAACTCTGAAATCGTTACCATACGATAACCCTGCTCCTGTAGAGCAGGCAATATTCTTTCCAGCGCTCTTACCGTTTGTGTAGAGCCATTAACATGATCATGCATCAGCACAATGTCCCCATTACGGGCGTTCTTTAGCACTTTATTTACAATGCGATCGACACCGGGTGTATTCCAATCCTGTGTATCTTGATGCCAAGACCACAATATGACCGTGTAACCATTTGCCCGTGCAACATCAATGACCCTGTCATTATAGTAACCACCAGGGGGGCGGAACCACTTTGTATTTTGCCCTGTCAGCTCCGTAATTTTTTTCTGAGTATCAATAATTTCGTTAGAAATAACTGAACTGCCTACTCTTCTTGTGAAAAAAATATGATTATACGTATGGTTCGCTACTTCATGTCCTTCGAATGCTTCACGTTTAATGACTTCTGCATATTTATCAAGGCGATTCCCTATTACAAAAAAAGTCGCTTTCGCATTATATTGCTTTAACAAATCCAATATTTGCGGTGTCGTATTTGCATTCGGCCCATCATCGAACGTTAATGCAATCAACTTCTCATCCATCGGTACTTCCCATACGATTTCTTTACGTTCTTCATAATACTTCCGGTCATGCTTTTCTGGCTGTGCGGCAAATCCAGTCACAAGTACAAAACTCGTCAAGCAGAAGATTGCCTTCAAAAGCTGATTCATAACGTGCTCCCCTTAACTATTTTCCCATAGTCTGCTCTGATTGGGGATTACTAATGTATACAATGTTTAACTTATCGATTTGAAATAACGATAAATGAGCTCTAGCTTCTTCTCCTGCTTACCCTTAGGACTTTCCATATAGCCAAATTCAAAAAACTTCACTTTCTTAATCCCGACATAAGAAAATAACGCCTTTTTCATAAGAGCTTTATGCGCATTGTTGAGCAAAAATAAAGGATAAAAAGTTGGTCCTTTCATTAAAGATATACAAACAACAGATCTTCCTTTCAAAAGTCCTTCAGGCAGTAACTTACCATTGTCACGATAGGCGAAGTTGGAAGCAAACAGTTGATCAATAAATCCGAGCAACATGGCCGGTGGTCTTCCCCACCAGATTGGATAAATAAACACCCACTTGTCTGCCCATAGTAATAGCTCACGATATTTCTCTAGCTTTGGTTCTTTGTACATATCTCTTCTACGTTTTTCCTTATTGAAAACCAGAACCGGGTCAAACCCATCCTCGTACAGATCAAGCACCTTTATCTCGCTAATGTGAGTATTTTCGTTGCTTCCTTGAACCACTTTCTCCAAAAAGGAATAACTTAAACTCTTATGATTTGGATGCGTATAAATAATTAGTGTTTTCATTTCTCCACCTCTTTAGTTATCTTTTGATAACCAAATGCTATCACAGCTCTTTTTAGTTGTCAAATGATAATTATTCTATGATAATTGTTTTATGATAATTAATTTGTTATTGTTGCTATAAGAGGTGATTGTTATGGACGACAAAAAAACACTATTCCAAAAATTTGTAGCCTTTACGACATCCGTCCATGAGGTGACGCATGAATTCACAAAAGGCATTAAATCTGATGATATTACGCCCCTTCAATATAATATTCTTGAATATATAGCAGTAAGTCAGCCCGTAACACTTAGCCAAATTAGCGACTGCATGCATATGTCTATGCCTAACACTAGTCGTGAGTTAAAAAAACTTACAGAAAAGCAGCTTTGTGAAAAGTTTGATGTCGCTGAAGATAAACGAAAGCAATATATTCGGTTATCCGATCAAGGACAAGCAATGATGGATAATGCCTTCGGACGTGTTGAAGTTAGTTTTCTCGAACGGATCAAAGGCTCAACAGATGAAGAAATTGAACAAATTAACAAAGCTATTGATCTCCTTAAAACGAAAGTCTTTTATTAATACTCCTTAGCCCATATCTCATTAGACGAAAAAAAGCACCTATAGAACCACACTTTCTTTGTGGTTCTATAGGTGCTTTTCATTCCCATAAATTCTGCCTTCGCTAACTTAACTATCCTTATTATCCGGAAGAGCTCGCAGCGGTACAAAAAACGCTTCCTCAACCTCTATAGCAGGTAGCGGCTTGCTGTAATAATAGCCCTGTATCTTTTTGCAATCATAATCTGTAAGAATATCTAGCTGCTCCTTTGTTTCAATCCCTTCCGCAACAACATCCATACTTAGATGTTGAGCCATAGAGATGATCGTTGCCACAATAGCTCTGTCGTTCGTATTTTCGGCAATGTCACGAACGAATGAACGATCTATCTTGAGCTTATGAATCGGGAGCAGCTTTAAATAGCTCAGAGAGCTGTAACCTGTACCGAAGTCATCCAAACTAATCCGTATGCCGAAATCGGTTAATTCGTTTAAGATGCTGGTAGAAACAGTCGCATCCATCATCATGCTTTCTGTTATTTCGAGTTCTAAATATTGTGGTTCTAGTCCTGTCTCATCTAATATTTCTTTAATAAACGCAATGAGATTAGATTGGTGGAACTGCTGCGATGACAAGTTGACCGAGATCGGAATGAGTGGCCCTCCAGATTTATGCCACTCTTTCATCTGGCGGCAAGCTTCACGCAGTACCCAGCCTCCTAGCTCAAAGATCATGCCTGTCTCTTCAGCTATAGGAATAAAAGCACCTGGCGATACAACACCTTTAGTCGGATGTTTCCAGCGGACTAATGCTTCAATACCGATCATTTGACTATCTCCAGCGCGAATTTGCGGCTGATAATAAAGATACATCTGATCTCCTGCAATAGCTCTTCGTAGATCTGCTTCCAGTTCTATTCTTTCTCGCAATTGCTCATTTAGCTCACTCGAATAAAAATGGTATCCGTTTTTCCCATTTTTCTTTACTTCGTACATAGCAGTATCCGCATTTTTTAGTAATTGAACGCCGTCTTCCCCGTCATCAGGATATATGGCAATTCCGATACTCGCTGTAACGAAAAAATCACTTTCTTTCAAACGATACGGATGACTAATCACTTTGATCATTTGTTCAGCCAAAGCAGCAACATCTCTATGCTCATCACCGCTATCACAAACGATCGTAAATTCATCGCCGCCCATTCGGGATATCATAACATTCGTTCCCGCCAACAGTTGTCCTAGTCTTCTACTAACTTCCTGTAGAAATAAATCACCGTACGTATGTCCCAATGAATCATTAATCATCTTGAATCGGTCAATATCGATGACAAGCACTGCAAACTTACCCGATCGACTCGCTATTTTCTGAGCAAGCACTTGATTGAACATTCGGCGATTCGGCATTCCTGTTAATTCATCATGAAAGGCTAAATGTTGAATCTTGTCCTTACTATGCTTCTCTTCTGTTATATCTCTAGCGATAATATAATTGCCAACTACTTCTCCATTTACTTCAACCGGTACATTCATAACGCTAAGATCGACTCGATGACCCTCACGATGAATGATTGCCGTTTCATAACTTTGCATTTCTCCGCCTAGAGACTTCCGAAACATCTCACCCGATCTCTTCCGTTCTTCCTCTACAATAAAAGGAGCAATTGCATCAATCGTCTGATTTTGAAACCATTCTCCAGGAAGTCCAGTAAGCTTGGACATCGCTTCATTAAATCCTATAATTTGCGATTGAAGATCAACGGTAATAATGCCATCATTATTATTTTCGAATAATGATTTATACCACTTCTCGCTTGCTAACATTTCCGAATCCTTACTCGCCATACGATTGGACAGGTAAATACCAAATAACGAAAAGCCTAACGTTACTAACGTTATGACCGCTATAAAGTAGGCAAGAAACGTTTGGTCTAATAATACGCCAGACAAATGATCTTCTTTGTCACCAGTATGGAACACAGTAGCCAGCATACCCGTATAGTGCATACCCGCAACTGCCGCCCCCATAATAAATCCACTTATCACTTTTTTCAGCTTCTTGCCATTCGTATTACCAGTACGGAAATAGAAGGATAACCATAGGGCGGTAATAGAAGCCACGATAGCTATAATGATGGACAGTACAAAATAAAACGGTTTATACGTTATCGCAATTTGCATCGCAGCCATTCCAATATAATGCATAGCTGAAATGCCAGTCGCAAGCAGTAGACCTCCGCTCAATAATTGCTTCAAGCCCACTTGTCTTCGCCCAACGATTGATAATGCAATGAATGAAGCAATGATAACAACAACCATTGATAGTCCAACGGTAATAAGATCATATGCAACAGGAACAGATGGTGTAAATGCGAGCATACCGACAAAGTGCATGGACCATACTCCCATACCCATCGCAATGGCACCAAAGAGCAGCCAAATCCAGCGACGTTTGCCTTCTGTCGTACTGATTCTACTTACTAAATCTAGTACCGTATATGAAGCTACTACTGCAACGATATAAGAAAAAATAACTAAGGTCAGATCGTATGTACCGTATATATGCTCCATGTGATGATCCATCTGACTTCCTCTTCTCTATTAGCTTTACCTATGTTTATCGGTAATTGTGAATCGTTCTTGTAGTTGCTGACTCAATTGATTTAATTTCATAAGTTCGTTATCCACCTGATCCGCTGACTCGATTTGGCTTTCACACTTAGTCGTTAATTCTCCCATTGATGCCAGACCTTCCTCAATAACAGCAGATATTTGATTCATATCGATCGCAACCTCAGACGCCTCGTTTTTAATGAGGTGCATCTGATCATTCATAGAGTGGATATACGAAATAAGTCCGCCCATCATTACTTCTACTTCTTCAAAGTCTTTGCTGAATTTATTAAAATTGTAGCTCGATTGCTCAACCATATGCTGGCCATGTTCTACTTGAGTCGCTGTTTCATTCGTCTCACGATGAATGGCCGACATGATCGCTCGAATATCTTCAGCGGCACTACGACTTTGAACGGATAACTTTCTAACTTCGCTTGCAACAACGGCAAATCCCGCACCATGCTCACCAGCTCTCGCTGCTTCGATCGATGCATTTAAGGCAAGCAAATTTGTTTGATCAGCAATGTCCTGAATCATTCCACCGATGTTTTCTGCTTCAGTAGCTGATTGTTTTAACACATGCAACGTTGTAACAACATTATCAATTGCAGCTTTCACTTGCTTATTTTGATCCTTCAGAGAAAGCAGCATTTGATTGCTATGCGACAGTTCTTCCTCTGTACTAGCAACATTGTTTTTTGTTTCCTCTGACGCTGCAAGCGCGCTTTGAATAGAGAGATTAATAGCACTCAAGTTCCGTTCAATCTGCTCAATCGTTGCTGCTTGTTCTCCAAGTCCAGCTGCAACCTCGCCGAATGCGAGCCGCATCTCTCCATTAACAGCTACGTTAATGCTAGACTTCCCTGACACAACATTCAGCCCAGAATCCATGTTTTTGGACATTTGTTGTACCTGCTGAACTAGCTCAGCCAACCGTTGTTCCTTCTCAGCCTTTTCAGATTCGAGCTGGCGCGTTATTTTCTGTTTTGATATGATTTGAAGAATCGTTGCGCTAGAAGTTAACAATAAAAATGTAGCGTGCAGTACTAGCATAAGAAAAGGATAGGAGCTTGACCCAAACACAAGTTCAGGAGTAAAAAAGAATCCTACTAGATGTTGAACGGTGAACAATAACGTCATGATTGTAATTAAGCGAACGTCTTCATAATAAGCTACAGCTGCTATAACCATAAATATGGAGAAGTGAAACTCAACACTCCCTCCGCTACCGCTAATCATTGAAAAGCTTGCAAAAGTCAATGCAAGTGTATTTATTAGTGGCAACATCGTATGCGCCTTGTCCTTGAAATAAAACAAATAAACGCCTACTGCCCATACCATTAGCGAAATCACAAAAATAACTCCCTGTGACCAATATATAGACTCAGTTAGCTCTACTTTTGTACCATGCCCACCTTCTTCATGCCGGAATGGGTCAAATAGCATAGTTAACGTGTAAATAATTACGTTCAAACATGCTGCTGCTGTCGAAATCTTCACCATTAGTCTATTTTTTCTGTCGATCATCTCAAAAAAACTCCTTCTCAAAACAGTCTAAAACACCTATTGAATTATTATCCTATTTAGTTTATATCATTAACTTGAAACATTTTTGAAACAAACAAAAAAGCTCCCCAGTGTACAAGTTATTGTACCTAGGCAAGCATCATCACCCACTATTTTAACTGGTTATTATGTAACTCCCTATTCGACCAAGTTTCGTACCAGGCTTTCACATTACCTCTAGGTGTTGCATCGAAATGTTGATGGAGCATATGGATAAGTAACTCATATTGTTTCTCGACAGAGAAACGATCCTCTAGCTTTTCATTTATTTTCATAAGTTCAAAGTATAAACTCTCTTCTTCCGGCAAAATCGATTGCACACCCAAATAATGTTCCGCCGCATCTGCATATGCACCCTGTTCTATATAGTAGCTCGCCACAAGATGAACATGCTGCAACCATTTCGACCTAAGTCTCTGTTTCTCGGTTTCAGCCCAATTGTAGCTATACTCCGCCAAATAATCGCCGCTATATTGCGAGCACAATTGCACATGTACATCCACAGTGTCTGAAGCAAGCTTCGGTGCATCTTTTAATCGACTTTCCCATAACTCGATATCAAGGATAATATTTCCCACATCTAGCCGATAGCCCCCCTCGCAGCTATCAACTTGAATATCGATTCTCTCGTCTTGAAGTAATCTTCGAATCTGGTAGATCGCTGTATATAACTGGATCGTCCCTTTTTTCCATTCGATATCCGGCCAAAGCTGTTCCAAGATAGCTTCCTTATGAACCGATTTACCACGATTGTGCATCAGGAAAAGAAATAACTCTTGCGCTTTTATCGTCTTCCAACGTAATGTAAGTGGTTCTTGTCCAAAACGTTGAAATTGCAAGGAGCGAAAACAATGAACAATCGTATTACCGATAGCTTCTTTTGTATCAGCGCTCCTAACAGGCAATTGTTGTTGTATACGCGTTGTCATCTTCTTCAAGCGATCTCTCTGAATCGGCTTAAGAATATAATCCTGCGCATTAATATCAAAGGCTTTCACAGCATATTCTTCATATGCGGTTACGAACACGACATGTGTCATAGGTAACTTCTCAAGCACACATTCCGCTAGCTCTATTCCATTCATCTCAGGCATATCTATATCGAGAAAAATGGCCTCAGGGCGACTTTCATAAATATGTTCAAGCGCGAGCTTCGCATTACGGAACTTCCCGATAATTTCCCAGCCGCCGATCTCATTCAGCTCCTCTGCAAGATGTTGCAAAGCGAGCGGCTCATTATCTACTAGAATTGTTTTCATAATAGGCCACCTTATCCATTGGTAATCGCATTCGAATCTCTGTTCCTTTTCCTTGTGAGCTCTGTATGCTAAGGCCATGTCCGAACAATTGCTTCAAACGTCGTTCAATATTCCGAAGCCCTACACCAGATGATTCAGAGTGATGAAGTGAACGAAGTTCGTCTGGCGTCATGCCTATACCATCATCCGAAACGACGACATGAACATGTCCATCCTCTTCATAAACGGACAACTTGATATGACCACCTTCTGCTCTACGCATAATGCCATGTCGTACAGCGTTTTCTACCAGTGGCTGAATAGATAGAGACGGTATATAAAATGGTTCGAAAGCGACATTGATCTCATAGGTAAGACAATCTTGAAATCTGACCTCTTCAATATGAAGATAAGACTTCACGAGCCGCAACTCTCGTTCAAACGGGATGAGTGGTTCCGAGTTATCAAATCGGAAACTTTCACGTAAATAATGACCAAGTTCCGTCATTAAATTTGTCATCTTCTCGGGCTCACTTTTGCTAAGTGCAGCAATTGAATTTAACGTATTAAACAGAAAATGCGGTTTAATTTGTGCTTGTAAAAAAGCCATTTCCATACGAATACGATCCTTGACCGTGCGCTTGAGTTGAAGCAATGTTTGAACTCTTACTCTTAGCTCGGATGGTTCAACTGGCTTCGCTAGAAAATCATTTGCCCCTGCCGCACGTGCTGCAAAAGCTTGATCTGGGTAACCTCTTGATGTAAGCAATAGTATTGGCAACTCCAATAACGTGTATTGTTCACGAATCGCTTGGCAGACTTCAACACCAGTGTTGCCCGGCAATGTCCTATTCACGATGACAAGATCGATTTCCGACATCGTATGGAGTCTATGCAGCGCTTCATTCCCATTGTGCCAGATCGTCACTCGGCTGTTATCGAGCTTAAGAAGCCTCAGCATCACTTGAGCGTTAATCTTATCGTTATCTATAAGTAGAATATGGCTTTGTTCTTGCTGCTTGGATGTGGTAGCACACTCTTTCGGTACATATTCGTTGCTTACACCATAGCTCAACTGTATAAAGTTATTTTGTTTAACTTCCGTTTCTGTTTCCTCTTCGGACTTTTCGTTGTTCTGATCGTAAACCTGTTCTTCCCAGGCGATAGGAAACTGTAACTCTACAGATATTTGGTGAGAAGACTCCATCCGAATATTAATCTCGCCTTGTTGCAAAGCTACTAATTCTTTCACTAAATATAATCCCAGTTGTGAGCCACTTTTCAGTTCCGATGTTTCGATTCGATCGTAGCGTAGTGCTTTCATTAAAGAAACACGACATTGATCCGACACCTCGTCACCAGACAAAGATAAAATAATGGCCATCTGCTCGCCTTTCACAACGGCTTGAACTTCTATATGGCCTTTCGTTAATATCTGAATAGCGTATCGTAGCATCGTTCCTACTATTTGGCCAATTCGTAATTCATCCGCTAATATAGGCCGCATCCCAGGCACAATATGATTGTTCAAAGTAATGTTCTCATTAAAGGGCAAATACTTGAATCTCTCTAGCGCTTCATCCATTACGGAATGCAGATCAACCGCTTTAATATGAAGTACCATATCACGTTCTCTTATTTTGCTAAAATCGTGTAAATCTCTAATCATCTCTCCCGTTAACCAACCTACAGAAGTAATAAGACGGAGCTCGTACTGCTGCTCGTCAGTTAATTGTTTATCTCTATTTAAACGGGCATTAGCAATACTAATAATCGACTGTATTGGCGCCATCATCTGCTCGGATATTCCCGCCATTAGCTCATTTTTGAACCGATCAACCTTCTTTAACTCTAACGATATCCCTTTTGTTCGCTTATAGGCTTTAAAAAATTGAAGAGCAATAAGCATCAAAATGATAACGTCGAAGCCAAAAATTTGATAAAAATACAAACTATCTGACGGCCCATACCCCATTAACCTAAGCACGTTCAGAAGTGCTAGCGCCATAAATAAACAGAACGCCAAAAACTCAAATTTGGATTGCCTTTCTCCATTCTGCAAACCTCGCAGGAGTAAATAGAGTATGTACAAATAGTTCAAAATCGTAAGCACAAGCCAAAAAGAGAGTAGGTTTGTTACAGCAGTCATAGGAAAAATAAACACTATTAATGTGAATACAGCCATTGATACTAAAAACGTATTTTTGATCGTTTTGTTTACATGTTTCTTATTTCGATTACACACATATAGAAACAACGACGTTATAATACCGATGGAAGCGAACCAATGCACCGTAATCGTCTCTTCAATAGAAATAGTTGGCCATACTACGGCGACCCATCTAAACCCTTGTACAGCCGTTACGACAATATTGCACAGGAAAAACAGAGTTAGAAATAACCAACCTTTAACTCTTGTTTGCCTATGTATAACACTAAATAGAATAGAGAACAAAATGAACGCAACAAAAACGCCAAACTCATATGCCGCAAGCCTCTGCTGCTCTAAGTGAATCAAATTGGGCTGTCCCATTCTGATCGATTGTATAATTCCTCCACTAGTAAAATGATCGAAGTTAGTGACTTGAACGAGCAATTCTATTGTATCTTGTTTCACTTCGTGATACGCCATATAGGGCAAAACTTGCCCTTTATATTGCTCTGCATGCTCAGATACTACGCCACTTCCCCCGGCAAGCTCACCATTAATATAAAGTCGATGAGCACTGCGAATTAGCGGCACATAAAACACTTGATTCTTGACCTGATCAGCATTTATTTTTATTTGAAGACGATACGTACCGTACCCTAACATTCCGTTATCAAAATGATCCTCTATGGCGCTCCCCCAATTACCGGGAACTTGTACATAAACGGGATCTTCTTGCCGTTCGTTATCCTGTATATGAGTTATTAGTTTCTCCGGATAAAACTCCCATTCTCCATCTAGCTTAATTGTTTCAATAGTCAGCCCAGCCGATTCACTAACATCTATTACTCCTTGCGTAGCAGTAGCTAGTTGTTTCTTATCAGTAAAAAATAATAAATTAATGCCCACGATTAACAACATAATCATGCACATCATCATAATCATTTTTTTATTATTCAATTTATGTACCCCGATCTAAAGTCATATACTAGTGAAATTAGTATATTTTTAGTATACAGATATATAAGTGATTGAGATACAAATGCTGAAAACTGTAACAAATACTTAACAACATATTCATCAATCGATGGACACAAGTTGTTAGTCGAAATGTTTCACCATTGGTTCGGCTGTTCATTATTCAAAAAAGCGTTGAAGCACAGTGGGGGAAGTTCGACAAGGTCCACTCGATGACTGATTTAAGTGTATACATGCGTCTAATTGCTATGGTAATATCATATTCCCTTGAATTAAGCACAAAAGTACGCTTAATCGCTTCGATTTCTCAACTATTCCAGAATTTAAGTACAAAAATACACTAAGTTGCCTCAGTCGCTCTTTTTAGAGATAAAAAATTAGCCGCACAGTTTCGAGAACTGTGCAGCCATTTCTTGCTCTAAGCGTAATCAGCCTAAACGCTTTCTATCTTTTCACTACCTTCATGAAACTATCTAAATGATCGCCTTCGATCCCAATATCAGGCTTAACGCCACCATTTGATATATTCGTCTGCTTTACATTCCAATAATGACTAACGAGGAACAACATAAACTTTTTCTCTTTATCTTCAAGCACACTTTGACCGACACCTTTGCCGAACGTACTGCGACCAACAATCGTTACATTATTCAAATAGGATTTTAATCCTAACGCTAACAATTCCGATGCACTGGCAGAATTCTCATCGATAAGAACGTAGATTGACTTAAATTTCACTTGATCTGGATCAGAGGTATAACTTTCTGTGAGCCCATCTCTATAAATCATCATGCTCGTTACGTAATTCGGAAGAAGCGTATTTAACATATTGTTTGCAGTGTCTGCGAGCCCTCCAGGATTACCTCTTACATCGAGAACTAGCACCTTCTTTTCCTTGTCTTTTATCGTATCTAAACTCTCTATGAAACTGTCGTCCGTCCCCACTTCAAACGAATTGATTCTAAAATAAGCAATACCATTCTCTTCCGAAAAGTGAATGTCTTCTGGTAGCTCCTCTGTCAGAAGATCATATTCATCGCTCGTTATTGCAAAAGTAAAGTAATCGTCTTTAAGCCTCACTTGGTCGATTAATCCTGCAATTTCCTGCCCCGTAATATCCGGTGAATCTAGCTTAGACAGCTTTTTCTCAGCATCCTTAACTTCATCCAAATACAAATAGTTATCGAGGAAAAAGTGTTTAACACGTTCGCCAAGCGGCTTCTTATAGTTCTCTACTTCCGTTTTGACATAAGATGCTGTTGAGTTGCCATCATAGAGTTGTAATGATTTGTCGCTAAACGCCTCAGCTTCCTTAACATTTCCCATCATCAAATGTGTATAAGCTAATTCCGCCAATACTTCACTATCTTCTGCTTCAATTTCAAGAGCTCGTTCAAAATAAATAATGGCGTCCTTATAATAACCGCTCTCTAAATAACACATACCCGTATAAAAGGCGATGTCCGTATAGATCGCCGGTATATCTTTAGCTTCTAGTCCTACACGAATACATTCCGAGTTTCTGTTACTGGACAATAAAGCCTCAAGCAAATCTGTAGTGTACGTTTCGCTATCGGGCTGCAATTCGACCGCTCGTTTTAAATACTGAATGGCATCTCGATAAAGTCCGTTCTCCATCTCATTTAGGCCCATTGCCGAATGAATCTCTGGATTATCATCCAATGAATCGATTAACCGTGTATTTTTGTACCATTGCCTGGCACTTTCAAACTCCTTTTGTGTGTTATGAATTTTTATCATCCATATGTAACCTGTCGCTTCTTCAGGGTTCATCTCAATTAGCTCAGTGAAGTACTCCTCCGCCAAGTTGTAATGCTCATAATCGTAATATAACTCTCCAAGCAGCTCATGAGCTTCTATTTTGTGAGGAAATTTATCCTTAACAAAGGAGTAAAAAGCTTCAACCTGCTCATATTCATCCGTATAACCAAGAGCAATCCCTTTGTACTTATATGCTTCAATTGAATTCTTATTGCGAGAGATAACACGTTCTGCAAATGCCAGTGCTCCATCATAGTCTTCTCCATAAATATGAGAATAGAACCTTAGCTCGACTGCTTCCATATCGTGTGGATCTAGGTTTAAATAAGCTGTAAAGTTTTCAATTGCCTCTATATAGTTACCGTTATCGTAATGGATGTTGCCTCTACCGTAATAAGCACTTTTGCTATCTTCATTTTCTTTTATCGCTTTTTCGTATTCGACCATTGCTTCTTCACTTCTATTTAATCCATACAAAGCATTGCCCTTATTCACGAACTCTATATCTGAGTTAGGTAAAATAAGAAGTGATTTTTCTATGTTAAGCAAACTTTTTTCATATTCTCCTAGCTCATTATGCGCCCAACTTAAATTATTGAATGGAGCGTCCATTGTTTCGTTAGCTTCTACCTCTTTATTAAGCTCCTTGAAGCTAGGTTCCTGTTCATATACCAACGCAATCGCACGTTCAAAATGAATAATAGCTTCCTCATAGTTGCCTGCATCCATTGAACTCATGCCCGACTCGTTTAACGTATCAATACGTTTCTCCTGCTTCATCTGCTCAGTCGTTTGTACATCTAACCCCTCATTAAAACCACTCATAAACTCCGATAGAGAGCATGCACTGAGTACTCCTAAGCAGAGGATAAATAAAAGGCATTTAGTCACAGATACTATACGTTTCAACTCTCTCCCACTTTCTCACAAAGACGGATAGTACAATCTATTTCCACTTGTATTTACCTTCGACAAAGACTAGCTCTTTCCTTGTGAGAGTGGGAGGAAAAGATTAGTTAATTTATTCATTACTCTTCGAAGCGAATCAAGGCTGAACCTCTCTCAACTAAATATCTTTTGCAATATGCGGCTTACTGTAATGACTCACACCGCCAGAACCTACAATAACTCTTCCTCCTCTATTGAAAGTGAGCAACTTGCTTGAACCATTCGTTAGCAGTACTGTTACTTTCGCATGATTCGATGTTGCAGTATAGATCACATATCCGCTTCTCGTTATTTGTGTTCTCCAATGACTATCGAATTCCGATCTCGCAACACGATTGGAGTACACTTGGTTTTCTACTCTTCCATCATTTGTTTTGGGCATCTTATCCCTCCTGTCTATTGTTTCAGTGTCATCTATATATCCTATTCCAATAACGAATGCCCGAATGGACAACATACCCATTTCATCCAAATTCGTGATATGCTAGTGCTAGGAGGGGATTTCCATTGAATAAAGATGCGCTACTAGAAATATTTAATAAGGAGCAACGAATCGGTATTCATTACCCAGGTGCAAAGCGGGAAGTAGTTGGTCACATTGTTCGACAAGTAATAGATACGACGACGGGAAGTTATATCACTTACTCTAACTTAAGTGAAGACAACGCAGACGATATTATCGAGGAACAAATGGCCTATTTCAAAGCTCACGGTCAACAATTTGAGTGGAAGTTATATGACTATGATCAACCTGCTAATTTGCGAGATAGACTCCAGGCAAAGGGGTTTGAAATAGGGGAAGCCGAAGCACTTATGATTTTGGAAGTTGGCGCGGAACATCCATTGCTTGCATTAGAAATTCCAGATTATATACGTCCTATTACGGACGATGCTGGAATTGATCTTGTTATGAAATTAGAAGAAACGATTTGGAATGAACCTCATGCTGAATTAGGGACACAATTGAAACAAGATATAAAAAATGATCCCGATAGTATGAAGATATACGCTGCCTATGATGATAATGGACAAGTCGTAAGT
This sequence comes from Paenibacillus sp. GSMTC-2017, assembly GCF_016019935.1. Taxonomy (GTDB): domain Bacteria; phylum Bacillota; class Bacilli; order Paenibacillales; family Paenibacillaceae; genus Pristimantibacillus. Next base: position 394,484 of record NZ_JAECMT010000004.1, on the reverse strand, counting down.
GCAGCATGGATGCATTTGCAAGAGGGAACGTCTTTTGGCAGTCTATGGGGAGGCTCAACCTTACCCGAGTATCGGGGAAAAGGTATCTATCAGGCTCTAATTGCTGTTCGTGCACAAGAGGCATGGAAACGTGGATTTACTTTGCTAACCGTTGATGCCAGTCCGATGAGTCGTCCAATATTAGAGAGACGTGGATTTCTTTGTTTGGCAATGACTTATCCATGTGTGTCTCCTAGTGAGTAAATAGAAAGGATCGGCTAGCTCTATTCGAGTTAATCGATCCTTTTATTCGTACGCCATTATACTTTTTTTCTTTGGATAAGAAACAATAGTGCAAATACAATCAATATAGCTATAGAGAAGTACGGAATCACTTTTGAAAAGATTAACGAGTAGGGTACGTTAATAATGTTAATACATATAACAACGATAATTAATTTTTCAAAGACATTCTTTTTCAAAAAAAACCTCCTGTCCTCTTCACTAATAGTCTAACACGAATGTAATATTTTCCTATATGAATATCCGTCAATATTCGATACTAATCACTCAAACCGTATATAGACTTCATCTCCGCAATCTTTCGCTTCACATATGCTATCGCTTCTATTGGTCCAACTACCTTTGCGTCCCCCGCGAGCGGCCAAATTAGATCAACATAAAAAGAAATATCTTCCTTCGCAATTGTCACCTCAGCTATTCCACTTCCATCGTCCTTACGGGCAATAAAAGGGGCGAATCGTGGATTCGACTCCAGTTGCCAGACACCCTTTTTCGTTAACTCCACATAAAAAATATTTTGCTCCAAATGTTCCTTATCAGGCTTATCTGCTAACGTCATCTTCGCTATATCTTCTCGGTAAGGAACCGACTCATTTATTTGAACTTCAACGATTCGGTCAGTACGAAATTGTCTCATCTCTTGCTTCTGCATGCAGAAAGCAGGACAATACCAAAATCCTGAGCTAGTATAAAGTCCGATAGGCTGTACATCTCGTGTTGATAGGCCACTCGCTGTATTGTACGTAATGGTAACTACCGATTTACCCATAATGGCTTGCAACAACGTCTGTAGAACATCAGCCGACATATGCCTATATGGACTCCAAATCATGACTCGTTCCTTCATCTCGTCAATTTTATCTTTAACATCACTCGGCAAATAGTGATAGAACTTATGTAGCGCCGACTCTGAGTCTTCCCCGAATGGAAGTGATCCAAAGTACCCCAATGAGTGACAGGCGAAAAACAATGCAATTGCTTCCCCTTCCGTAAAACTGATTGGCGGCAACAGCCGCTCCCGAAGCAGCTTATACCCACCGCCTCTTCCTTGAATCGAGTATATCGGTATGCCGAGTTCACTGAGCTCTTGCAAATCTCTCGTTATTGTACGAGTAGAAAGTCCGAACTCATCGGCTAAATCTTGAACAGTGAAGGACCGTCTGGCGTTTATGATCATTATCATTTGAATAAGGCGCTGCGACTTTTGCACAAACATCCCTCATCTCATCTTTTTGTTTATTATAACATCTAAATAAGACAATATTTGTCTTGTTTAACTGATATGCTTCTAACATAAGGAACATCAACTAATGTGAAAAGGATGATCATAATGAACGAAACAGTACAAGAGAAGATCGGATTTGTATTTCTACATGGGGCTGGTCTAGAGAGCAGCATTTGGCATGGGGTAACGAAGGAGCTAACGGCACCGTTTTTACTTGTGGACTCGCCACTCAGGAAAGGATTAGATAAGGATAGATCGGCGCTTAAGATGGATGATTATACGAAAGACATGAGGGATCAAATAGAAAAGTGGAACGTACAGAAGTTTGTAATTGTGGCCCATTCTCTTAGCGGTGCACTTGCACTTAGACTTGCCGATGAGTTAAGAGAACGCATAGTCGGATTCGTAGCCGTTGGCGCGGCAATCCCTAGTAAAGGTGGTTCATTCTTGTCCTCTCTTCCCTTCCCCAAAAATTTATTGATGTCAGTCATCTTACGTCTTGCGGGAACGAAACCGCCGGAGTCTGCGATCCGCACAGGTTTATGCAACGATCTGTCTACAGAACAATCAACGATGATCGTTAATGGCTTCGTTCCAGAGTCCAAGCATGTATATATTGAACGTACAAATGCGGCAGTACCATCCGTTCCGAAATTATATGTTAAGCTGACGAAAGACCAAGAGTTTGGTCTGCCCTTACAAAATAAAATGATCGCTAATTTGAGCCCTCAAAAAGTGGTGGAGTTAAAGACTGGACATTTGCCGATGCTTAGCGATCCTAACGGGCTAAGACGCGAACTAGAGACATTTTTGGTTTCGCTTTGAGTAGTAGTAATCAGCAATGTGTGCATTTCCTGTTATCTCATCAAATAAGTGTTGCTGATCATACAAAAAAAGCTATCTCACAGGTCATTTCTAACCTTTGAAGATAGCTTGTTTTATCTGTTTAAGGATTAAGCGCTCTCGCCATTGCCTCCACATAGCTTTTACTTGCACGCTTACTGACTTCTGCTAGAGGAACGATCATCTCAAAGCTGTGGAAGCCGCCGGGATAAAGATGGAATTCAACGTCTACGCCCGCTTGCGCAAGGCGTGTCACGTAGTCAATCGTCTCATCTCTAAACAGATCTAGCTGACCGATGCATGTATAGGTCGGAGGTAGCCCCGCTAAACTTTCCGCTTTCGCTGGAACGGCATATGGCGATACTTCGTTATCACCGTAATGCTCGCCTAAGTACATACCCCATGCATGCACATTGTTTGCCCGATTCCATGTCGCATTAACAGCAGTAATCTCATGACTTGAAGCTGTATCATTACGGTTGTCGATCATCGGATACAGCGGCATTTGGAAGATGAGGGCTGGTCCACCCTTATCACGAGCCATTAAGGCAAGCGCAGCAGTCAAACCGCCGCCACCGCTTGCACCAGCAATAGCGAGGCGATTCACATCAATGCCGAGCGAATCCGCTTCGTTTGCCATCCATGTCAATGCGGCATAACAGTCGTTGATTGCGGCAGGATAGGGATGTTCGGGAGCCAATCGATAATCGACAGAAACAACGACACATTTAGCCTCTTGCACGAAGCGCTCGCATAAAGCGTCATCCATATTAGGGTGACCCATTACATAACCTCCCCCATGGATCCAAAGCATGGCCGGAAGCTTATCGCTAGTTCGCAAGGCCGGTTCATATAATTTGATTAGCATTTCGCCCCCAGCACCTTGAATCATTCGGCTTGTCGTACTTACGTGTTCGGACTGTTCAATTGGGGGACTCGACAACATGCTCCTGCCCATTTCTAGATTATCCTCTAATTGAAAACCAGGAAATTGTTCTATAATTGACCGTAATTGCGGTGATACGCGACTTTCAAAATTCATATAAATTCCTCCTATAATTGCATGTATGGTTGATCCTATTTTTTTCACTAAAAGTTAAAGCGATCTATGTACCAAGCTCCATCTCAGCTTCCCACTTGGCTACTTCCTCCCGAACGATTGGAGCTACCTTTGTTCCTAACAACTCAATCGCTTTCATCACTTGGTCATGCGGCATTGTGCTCAGCGGCACATACATCATAAAACGTGTAACCCCTACATGTTTGCGAAGATGAATAATCTTCTGGGCAACCGTTTCTGGGTCACCTACATACAGAGCTCCGTCAAAGCTGCGTGCTGCATCGAAGCTGGCACGATCATAATGTGCCCACCCCCGCTCCTTGCCCAGTTTATTCATACCTTGCTGAGTAGATGGGAAAAAGGTATCCGCTGCCCGCTCTGTATCCTCGCCAATAAATCCTATTGAATGCGAACCAACCTTTAGCTTCGATTCATCATGACCAGCATGTGCCGCCGCTTTCTTATAAAGCTGTACAAGAGGTTCAAATTGCATTGGACTTCCGCCAATGATCGCAAGCATGAGCGGCAGTCCTAGCAAACCGGCACGGATTGCTGAATTTTGATTCCCCCCGCTACCAACCCATATGGGTAAAGCCTCGTTCACGGGACGTGGATACACGCCCAAGTTATTAATCGCTGGACGATGCCCACCCTTCCATGTTACTTTTTCAGAACCACGAATTTTTAAAAGCAATTCCAAATGTTCTTCAAACAACTCATCATAATCATTCAAGTCATAACCAAACAATGGGAACGATTCAACAAACGAGCCCCGACCTGCCATAATTTCCGCACGCCCATTCGAAAGACCATCAAGTGTAGCGAAATCTTGAAATACACGTACCGGGTCAGCTGATGAAAGTACCGTCACCGCACTCGTTAGTTGTATCCGCTTAGTCAGTGATGCAGCCGCAGACAACACCATTGCAGGAGAAGAAGCAGCATAATCTTCCCGATGATGCTCTCCTACTCCAAACACATCAAGTCCAACCTGATCCGCAAGAACAATTTCCTCGACAACTTCACGCAATCGCTCGGCATGACTAATCACCTCACCCGTATGAACATCCGGCTTTGTATCAACAAACGAAGTAATCCCTATTTCCACGACTAATCTCTCCTATTCAAAATCTTAATATTGTGTATCTTTACTTTAAATGGATGACCGTAACATGCCTGGTCAATGCCCAAAACAGAAGAGCTAACGTACTAACTGAGGCTCCGAGTAAGCAGACTCCATTCCAGCCATATTGTGCATAGATTTGAGTAGATGCGATGGATCCTATAGCACTTCCTATCGAATAAAAAACCATATATCCAGCAGCAATCCGACTTCGTGCATCAGCACGGAGCGTATAGATCATGCTTTGATTGATGACATGTACAGCTTGAACCGCTAGATCCAGCAGAATTATACCGATGACCAATGCGAATAACGACTGTTCTGTATAGCTGATTAGCCACCAAGAGAGTACTAAAAGGACCAAGGATACACCTGTCGTTTTCTGTCCATACCCTCTGTCAGCTAACTTACCCGCCCTTGCTGCAGCTAACGCTCCAACAACTCCCACGAAACCAAATGCACCTATGGCGGTATGAGATAGAGAAATCGGCGGGCTACTTAGCGGCAGTACTAAAGGCGTCCACAAAATACTGAAAGAAGTAAAAATAAGCATTGCGAGAACTGCACGGATACGTAGTAATCGTTCTTGTGCTAGCAACTGCATGACTGACCTTAGCAACTGAAAGTAAGATAGTGATGTCACCCCACGCTCAACATTCGGCAGCACTTTAACTAATGCCCAAACCATAAGAAGCAGAAGTGCAGCAGAGACCAAATACACAGAACGCCAACCTGCAAAATCCGTTAATACGCCAGAAATAGATCTTGCAAGAAGTATCCCAATTACAATTCCGCTTGTTATCGTGCCAACGATACGTCCACGCTCGTCAGATGCAGCCATCGTTGCCGCAAAAGCAACAACAGTCTGTGTTACAACGGCAAGCAAGCCAACTAACGCCATACCTGCAAAGAGCACAGTGCTTGAAGTCGCAGTTCCAACAATAATGAGTGCTATTACAGATAACGACATCTGTCCGATAATTAATCGACGCTGATTTAGCAAATCTCCAAGCGGTACGAGCAGCAATAGTCCCACTGCGTAGAAAATCTGCGTAATCGTAATAAGGATGCCGATGGTTGAATGATCAATACCAAACTCACTCGACAGATTATCTAATATCGGCTGTGCAAAGTAGATATTAGCCACCGACATGCCACAAACAACAGCAAACAATAAAGTCACGTAACGAGGCAATAAAGTGACCCCTACATTGGCGTTGCGTGTACCTTTTTCTATAACCTCCTCCATAATCCACACCTTTCCCCCGTTCTTTTTAGTACCGATAATTTATTGTACCGAACGGTATGTTATATTGCCCAGTTACTATAACGCATAAAATCTGCCAATGTCAATGACTAAAATTAGATATATTGCAGTAAATTTCAGCTTCAATAATTTTTTCAACCTGGAATCCGTCATGTTTGATTTGACAATATAATTGACCAAATATAAAATAATAACATACTGTTCGGTAAATAAAGTGAGGGTTTAATAATGGGGCGAAATCGCGAATTTGACGAAGAAAAAGTATTAGATACAGCTATGCAATTGTTTTGGGAGAAAGGTTATGAAGCTACCTCGTTAAGCGATTTGACTTCAAAAATGGGCATTCAAAAACCTAGCATATACGCCACGTTCGGCGATAAGAAGGAACTATTCGAAGCTGCGCTGCGCAAATATACGATGTCTCGTGCTTCACTTGTCCGCACTAGGCTTCAAAACAATCCATCTGTAAAAGAAGCATTTCGCGATTTTTTTGAAGGTGTCGTTGCCGAGGAATCTATAGGAAGCATTAGCAGAGGTTGTTTTTGCATCAATACGATGGTCGAACTTGCACCACATGATGAGAAATTTGAAATTCTTACACGGGAACATCAAATGTACTTATCGGTTATTTTTCAAGAAGCGATTGAACGAGGTATACAGTCAGGTGAGCTGAGTAGTGATATAAACCCGAAGGCGTTATCACAGGCACTCATCGTGTCTTTGATCGGACTAACTGTCATGTTGAAATCTCGTCCAGAGCGATCATTTGTTGATAATACGTTAGCCGTCACACTTTCTTTGTTAAAATAATTGTTTATTCCTTTGGCAATATGAGAGTAATGTTGAGAGTAAAGAAGGGCTGTCGTTTCACGTCAATTGCAACCCGGATTGTTAGTAGTGCCTAACCTTTGGGGTGGAATTCAGTCTGGCGACAGCCCTTCACTCATTTAGCTTTGATTATCATCCTTGGCGATGGACTGATCCGACTTCCTCGTAGGATTCAAATCAGCAACCGAGTCGAAATAAAACAGTCTTCTGTCTTTTTTGAAAATAACTAACGATACATGTACTAATAACGTGATCCAAATAACGACTCTCAACAAAACCATAGCTAAGTTCACCCACACATGAGCAATGTAGAAGGATGAGCTCATCGGAATGTCCACTTGATTGAACTCTCCGAGTAACGACAATGTCAACCATGTGAGATACAAGGCAATAAATCTCATCCACATCTGTTTCCAAAATGGTTTATTCGACCCGCTACTCACAAGCCTATATCGCATAAAGCCTGTTCCAATCGTCTTACCATCCCGAATCAGCGGAATAACAAAAAAGACAATGAAATAACAGAGTGAATAAAACACATATTCATATATTTTGTTTGTCGTAAACAACCCGAAAATAAGCGCATAGCTCACGTTCACAATAATGATATCGATCCATATTGCTAACAGTTGTGCGATCGGAGATACAATATCTTTTTGAATCATGTGCGTTCGTTTAGCTTTTATGTTTTCATTGGAAGGGAAAAGCGCAAGCAAGATAGGTGCAACAGCAAAGCCGACTAATGCACCAGCACTGTTTATTATCAAGTCATCCACATCGAATAAACGATAAGGGCAATTATAAAGACCATAAATACCTGTAACTTGTGTTACTTCGTAAAACAGCGATAACCCGAAACCAACGCCAAGCGCATGTTTCCAGTACCTTTTGTCCCGAAAAAAGTATCTAATGTAAACACCTAAAGGTAAAAGCAGCAAGAAGTTAAAAGCGACTTGCCAAAATGCAATCTGTTTAAATATTGAAACATACGTCCCAGGCTGCGACCATACCACTGTGCTTTTTCTTAAAATATCCGATACAAATGTAAATGGTACGAGTGAATAATAAATCGTATCCGCTGATTGAAAGGAACATGTATCACGAGTTGTCGGAAGTGGCAACAGCACTAAAAACAGTGCCGACAACATATAAAAAATAAACGAAAACGATACGATGGAATGCCACACACTAAAGAAACCATATTTTCGATAGCTATAAAAGAGCCACGGCACAACCAACATAAAACTTGCAGCTAAAAATACGAAAACGGCTATCTTAATTGGAAAAACGTATGTCATCATCTCGTTGCCCCCTTATTCCCCAATCATTCCCTGATCTAACTCATAACATGTACGTTTCACAACGATTTATGGCCCTCGAAGCAATAAAGAACAACAAAAAAAGCAACAAGCAAAGTCACAAATGCGACTCCACTCATTGCTTTAATTGGCTATGCTATCATTTATTTGTACAATACTTTTTCTACGTTATACTTAGCTCTAAATTTGTTAATCAAATACGTCTCATAAATCTCGCGATCTACGGCGTTTTCATTGACATAAACTTCGATCTTCGTCACTTCTTCACGGTGGTTTTTCATGACAGATACCGAATCTTCAAAGTGTTTCTTAATACGAGGTCTTAGCTTTCTTGCTTTGCCGACAAACAAAAGTTCGTCCTTATCATTGTAAAACATAAAAAATCCGCCGTGCTCCCTCGTAATGAGGTGGAAGTCTGTAAAGCCATAAATATGGCTTAGTTGCGGGTTTTCTTGCTTCGTTATCGTTACATCCGGTGCGGGTATCGTGATCAGTATCATGAATGTTCACTTCCTCTATTCGTATAGCTCTACATCCTATCATAATTTCCTCTTTAGCACCATTCCAAACTTAGGATGAAACTTCTAACTGACCGCCTAGTAGAAGGCCAAACGAGTTTTTCTTATGATGAGAAAGCTCTTGGAAGCCACCCCTCTCTGCGATCTCTCCTTTTTCTAGCACAATAACTTGATCTGCATGACGAATAGTCGATAGGCGATGTGCGATAACGATAATCGTCATTTTCCCTTTTAGTCCTTCGAGCGCTTCTGTCACCTGTGACTCCGTATCTGTATCCAGCGCACTTGTCGCTTCGTCGAGAATAAGAATGGAAGGTTTCCGCAATATCGCTCTAGCAAGAACGAGTCGTTGACGCTCTCCACCCGATAATCGAATGCCACGATCACCGATAAACGTGTCGAGTCCATCCTTTTGATCTTTAACAAGGTTGGATGCTGAAGCCATCTCTAGCGCGCTCCACATTTGCTCTTCGGTCGCTTTAGCGTCCATGAGCAACAGATTCTCTCTAATCGTCGCATTAAATAGGAAAGGGTCTTGCGAAACATAACTAATTGAACGCCTAAGAGGCAGTACATTTTTATTCGTTAGCGGTTGACCGTCTATGAGCACTTTGCCTTGATCTGGTTTGTTTAGTCCCATCAGCAAGTCAACCAGTGTGCTTTTGCCGGCCCCAGATGACCCGACAATTGCTGTCATATCATTAACAGGGATATGTAGATTTATATTTTTCAACGCGTAATGGTCCTTCTTCTGATGATAGCTAAAGTAGACGCCTTCACATTCCAATCCTTGCTTAAGCTTAATCCCTTCCACAACCTGAAAAGAATCATCTTTATGTTCCTGTGACTGCAAACAATCATCTTGCAACTTGATCAAAGCTTCAAAGGAAGGAACCATCGTTGCGAGCATTTCAAGATTAGTTTGTATACGAGTAATAACGGGCCAGAGCCTAGAGAAAATAAGGACGATTAGTAGAAGCTGAGCTGGCTGGGAATGAAACATACTAACAAGAACGAAGATAAATGCTGCTAACATAATGGCCGATACAACACTGTACAGAAATTGTGAATTCGATTTTAACTTCGTAAAAGCTACAGAATTACTTTCAACCTGCTCACAAAGTGAACTCATCCAATCCATATGTGATGCTTCAAGCGTATTACTCTTAATATCTTTAATCCCGTTTAAATGATCTGTTATACCCGCCATATATACTTTCGAAAGCGCTATATTATCTTGTCCAAATTGTTTTGATTTTTTCAAAAAATATCGCGAGCACAGGAGCAGTAAACCCCCGATTAGAAGAACAGCAGTCGTTATTTTCGGGGCTAACACGAAGGCGAGGACTATCTTTACAGCAGCTAAAATAAGCGCAGATACAAACTGAAGAGATAAGTTCATCCCTTTTTTCACATGTCCTATTTCCGTTGTCATCATCTTCACGATATCCGATTTGCGAGTGCGGAGGAAAAATTCCCAGTTTGCTTTCAATACATTCCTGTAGGTATCTTCTCGAAGCTGGCGCAGAAAACCTTGTTGAATCTTTTTATTTAATATCGTCTGATGCCGATTGAACCAGCTCTGCCCAATTATAATACAAACATAAATGGCTAATATGACTGCTAAACTTCGCGTAATCGGAATTCCATCGAACCATACCATAAACGATGACAAATAAGCTATCCCACTTGCGTCCATTTCGACTAAACCGACAATACTCAGCAATGGGATAATAAGAAGAATACCGACTGATTGCAGCAAACCTACGAGTAACATGCCTATAAAGTTCAAAATAAGAACATTCCCTGCGTAGCGATGAATCCTTTTTAAAAAATAGAAGATCGGCTTCATACTTACGCCTCCTTATTCTGTGGCACTAACTTCCGCTTACAGTCATTCATCTGCGATTTCGACAAGCCCTTCCGTATGAAGATGCTCAACAAATGAAAGAACGGTTCTCTCACATTCCGACTGCTCAACGTTATATTGTTCCAGCAAGGATTGTACAATTTGATTTATCGATGATGCCTCTTCGACAAGGGACCAAATGTCGCCCCCGATATCTCCGAGATTATAATATTTACAACTCACAATATGTAAAACGACCTTCTCACCGTCTATATCAGATACGATGTGTCCAGCCGTTTGTTTAACTTTGCTATCCAGTGTGATGGTTTTGACCATATCCATACTCCTTTTCAATCGTATCAATCATTAGTGAAACCAGTTCTGAAGCAGTGAAACGGGTTGTGGGACGAGTAAGTGTATATATCGGAATTTGTTTCGTTAGGTTCGTTGTCAAAGTGAAACTCCACGCCATAAGTCCCATGGGAGGGATGAGGGCGCGGTTAAATGTATGCTGCATAATGGCACGAAACTTATCTGCCTTTTCGATCGAATCGACCGCTACTTCGTCTACTGCCTCTGACTTAACGAGCTCGAATATACCTGCAAGCGGCAATGGACGATCAAAGAAGCGTGTAACGGGGATAGCAAACTTTGTTTTTGTCTCGACTTGATCATCAACGCGCGCAACTCTTTCATAAATCGTGTGATAGTTGCTTCTGTCCATACCGAATTCATCCAGACATTCCTGCCACAACTTCTGCTCTGGAATAGCTGGCTCAACCATAACTTGTTTGCCATCCTCGGAGAAAGAAACCGGAATAATATCATCACTCAAGAAAGAATATCCTCTATCCAAAAACGCTTTCGTTAGCGTTGATTTACCAGCTCCAGATTGCCCAACAATCGCATACGCCCGTCCGTCAATGACGATAGCACTTCCATGTAGAGGCAGCGACTTTCGTTGCAATAAGAGAGTAGACATGCCGTATCCATCTAGATATAGCCTTAACTTCTCCGCACTTTGTTCCCCAATTGGTGAAACAATAATTGTATTTCCGTCTTTGACGAGATAAATGGCAACGTTCGTTATTTGAAACATAACAAAGTTATCTCTCACGACAAAAATATCATCCTCTGTAGATAACTGGGACCACAAAGCTAATAAATCACCCATCTCTACTCTTACATCGACAGATGGGTCCTGCCATGCAATTACCGCTGAACCAGGCAGTGGGATATCGCTCAATATTCGCAATCCGAAAGCCGTGTACAAGTATTTTTGTTCCGTACTGATCATAGCCGCTTCCCTTCATTAAAAGTAATAAGCCCTAATCCCAACGGCACTGGAATGAGGGCTAATCATTTACGGAATCAATGATGCATCTGATTAACTACCAAATCCGCCGCTACCTGATCCTGAACCGGAACCAGATCCGCTTCTACCTGGTTTTGATTTCATCGTCATGTTAATGTTGAGCACTTCTAACTGAGGTACTTTCCATTCTTTTTTCAAAATAGTACACCTCCCTTTGACGTAATGTCTTCGTAAGGAACAAGAGAATGAAACAAAAAAACTGCTCTTGTATCTGTTCTTAATAAAGAACATCCGCATGAACAGTTTAAGGAAATATTAAGGAATTGTCAATGTTTTTTTAATCTTACAAACATATCCATAGCGAAATACTTTCTGGGCTTTCTCTACATGAGTGGAGTAGCTCTTCGAGCAATTATTTCATCCATAAAACATTGCAACGTGCTCGTCAAATATGACTCTTTCCTCCTAATGAATATCGTCGAAATTTCTCGATAAGGCTTCGGAATATCATGTGCGTATATCGAACCGTTAGCGACCCAATCCGTCACGGCAGACTCGGGAATTATCGTTAGACCAAGTCCAGCGGATACACTGCCGATGATCGTTCCGAATGTTCCGAACTCCATCACTTGTTTAGGAATAATCCCTTCCGCCTTCATTAATCCTTCAAGCCTTTGGCGGTAACCACACCCTTTGTTATAAAGAAGAAGCGGTTTTGTGGAGAGATCACGCAGATTGAATTCCTTCGTTTTTGACACGAGCACCAGCTTCTCTTGAATAACTTCAATCTCTTCAATTAAAGGATGTACGATAGGACCAGTTACGAATGCCCCATCCAATCTCATTTCTATCACTTCATTCAGTAAATATTCCGTAACACCCGACTTTAAAGACAGCTCCACATTCGGATACTTATTATAATAAGCGGATAAAATCTCCGGTAATGAAATAACCGTCTCCACAATACCGATATCGAGAACACCGGAAGGATTGGACTTATCTTGAAAAGCACGCTTCATTTCTTTTACCTTCGATAAAATTTCCCCCGAATATTCCAAAAAACGTTTACCTTCCGAGTTCAAAATCATGCCGCGCTTATGTCTAACAAACAACTCCGTCTCAAGCTCTTTCTCCAGCAGCTTAATTCTTGCCGTTACATTCGATTGTACATAATTTAGCTCTGAAGCTGCCTTGCTAATACTTCCATGCTGAGCTACCGCTCTAAATATGTTTAAATCGTTTAACTCCACTGCCAACTCTCCTCCAGTTGCTGAACGAAATCAGATTGCTTTAGGTATCATTTTAAATGATGATAAACTCTATTTTCAATCATTTTACTGCGCGAAAATAACACCTTACTATAAATGAAGATCATTTAAACGGCAGATTCCAGTGTAAGGAGAGTCATCATGGCTAAGAAGCAACTATTATTAGGTTCAATTTTATGTCTTATTGCAAGTATGTCATGGGGTGCAATGTTTCCAGTTGCACATATCGCTCTACAGAAGATTGATCCGTTTTACTTCTCCTTTATCCGCTATTTTCTCGTAGGCATTATTCTTGTTGTGATGTTGCTTATAAAAGAAGGGAAAGCGGCGTTTAAGCTTGAGGGACGCGGTATAGCGCTTACGCTTTTTGGCACGATGGCCTTCACCGTTTATAATATGTGCATCTTCCTCGGGCAAGATATGATGGGCGCACCTGGAACAGTCGCTGCTTCTATTATGGAAGTGATGATGCCGATGATATCCATTATGATCTTGTGGATTACGAAAAAATCGATGCCAAAAAAATATATGCTTACAAGTATAGTCATCGCACTGTTTGGTGCACTTCTTGTTATTACGAACGGAAACCTTTCATTCTTTACAACAGCAAGTCAACATCTATTCCCGTTGTTCTTGTTATTCGTAGGTGTCGTAGGTTGGGTTGTTTACTCAATGGGCGGTGCACAATTTAAAGAATGGTCGATCTTGCGCTATTCAACATTAACTTGTTTGCTTGGAAGCGCCGTATCATTTGTTATCGTTGCTACGCTATCTATAACAGGATTAGTACCTGTCCCTTCACTTGAAACGGTGTTCTCGATTAAATATGAAATGTCCTTTATGGTATTGTTGCCTGGCCTCGCTGCCTTGTTATGCTGGAATGCAGGAATCAAAATGTTAACTCCACTGAACGGCATACTCTTCATAAACTTTGTACCTATTACGACATTTATCGTTATGGCCTTCCAAGGGTACCAAATCAGTGTTTATGAGCTAGCTGGAACACTTCTTGTTATCTTTGCACTGTTGCGTAACAACGCCTATCAACGGGGCTCAATTGGAAAAACGTCAGTTGTTGGTAAACCTCAATTTAATCAAACATAGGTCACAAAAGGGGCTGTCTCAATGGGTTTATTATAAACTCAGCTGAGACAGCCCTATTGCGATTACTTGAAGTTTACTTCAAATCGCTACCTCAATTGTTATTTTAGCGTTATAATCATCGAAGTAAGTAGAGCAGTGCAAGCTCTTAATCATCACGATTTCAGCAACTAGTTTAAAGGAGAAGAGCAACATGAAAAGGGAAAGCATCTGGGGTCCCAACTATCGAGCATTAACGATTGGTATTATTCTTGTCGTGACAGCAGCCGCATTTGAAGGACTTGCTGTTACAACGATAGCCCCTGCTCTTGCTAAGGAATTGAATGGCGAGAGTCTGTATGGATGGGTATTTAGTACGTATTTGTTGGCACAGTTGATCGGTACGGTCATTACTGGACAGCTGGTTGATCGCAGCGGCGCAGCCAAACCTTTTGTATTTTCTTTAATTATCTTTGGTATAGGGATTGTTCTTGCAGCGCTATCCCCCAATATGATCGTGTTTATTATTAGCCGTTTTCTGCAAGGTTACGGTGCAGGCGCCTTGGTCAATTGTGTGTATACAGCTATTACGCTGCGATATAGCGATTCCCTTCGTCCACAAATTTTAGCCGTATTTTCTAGTGCGTACATCTTGCCTGGTTTAATCGGCCCTTATGTCGCTGGCGTTATTACAGAGCAATTGGATTGGCGTTACGTATTTTGGCTCATATTGCCGTTCGTTTTCATATCCGCACTGCTAACGACTCCATCCTTCCGAGGGATGAACACAGCATTAAAATCGGCTCAAAAACTACGTGTCGTTCCACCGGTGTTATTAGCCGTTGGTACGGGAATCATGATTACTGGACTTGGCATGATGCCGCATCTCTATGGCATTCTGTTAGCAGTTGTAGGTCTCATAACTTTGGTCATTCCACTACGCCAACTCATTCCTGAAGGAACCTTTACTGCTCGGTCGGGAATACCTGCTATTGTTGCATCACGTGGATTGTTCGTTGCGGCATATTCGGGGACACAAACATATCTTGTACTTGCTCTTACATCGGTATTAGGTTTTACAGCGGATACGGCTGGACTCGCCGTTGCTTCGGCAGCTATTAGCTGGTCTATCGCAGCGAATCTGCAAGCACAGCGTGACAAACGGGATAACGGCGCTGGTCGGAAACGTCGTATATTAGTCGGCTTATCCTTTATGATCATTGGTGTCAGCGCTGCAGCACCGCTTGCTTTCATCCAAGATAGTGGGACAGCGTTAGTCGTTGCTATCGCGAGCCAAATCATTGTCGGCTTCGGCATTGGACTAGCCCATCCAACAAGTGCGGCAATCGCCTTCTCCTACTCGAAGTCAGGCGAAGAGGGCAAAGTGTCTGCCGATCTAGCAGTCGCAGATACATTCACACCAGCAATTAGCATCGGCGTAGCAGGAGCACTTATTACGATAACCGAAACAACGGGTTTCTCGACGGAGTTAGGCATTACTGTCTCTCTAGCAATGCAGTTGTTGCTAGTTATTGTAGGTATTGTAGCTGCGGTTAAACTTTCTAGAGGTGTTTTGGCAGGGAAGTAAGAGGGCGGCATCGAGCCAATAACTCGGTAGGCGGCATGGCGGGCGGCGGCTAACCCGATTTTTTCGGGTTAGCAGGGCCTTTTCGCGCGACGGACAGCGGCTAACCCGACTTTTTCGGGTTGCAGATGTCACAGTCGCTCATCTGCACACTGCAAGAGTAATTTCCACCCTTACAGCTATAATTGAGAAGAATTTGTGCCTTTCAAACAAATTCATCTCTGCCGATTATGAGTAGGTTGTTCTAGCGTATACAGTTCATCTTCTATTTGAGCCATCTTTTCATTCATTAGCGTACGTGCATCTGCTATTCCTTTGTTATATATGTATGGTCCAAGCTCTTTTATCATAAAGTCGATCATCTGCTCCGCACCTAAATCGCCGATCGTCTCCGATCTTTCTAACTCAAAGTAGGTTTTTACATTGCTGATGAGTACTTCCTTTTCTTCTTTGGGTAGTTTAATGGTTATCATCACATTTGACTCTCCTAAGTATCATGAAATGAATAATCTACGCTATACTCGATATATACACCAAAACAACACGACTTCCAAAACAATGAAACAGATTATCTTAAGGAACTAACTTATTGAAAATTGTTCGAAATAACTTTCCTTCGTCTGTCTTTTCTTGTCGCTAAGGATTCCCTTTAGTCTCTCTGATTCCTCAGGAGTAATTTCCCCAGTGCGTGCCTTTTTATCCATTTCCTTAACTAAATCATCCAATGCGCTCATTAGTAAATAAGGCCTTTCGCCTTTCCAATCCGTAAAAAAATAATCGTCCTCAACCTCACCATCATGTGAAAAGATTAATCGATAATAGGCTACTTCTACTGATCGATATTCTATTCTTACTTTAGCCTCTATGTACTCCATCACACCATTTTCGGGACCCAAATACGCGAAATCCTTTAAATTCAAAGAGATATTTTCGACAAATATCTTGAGCTTATCACTTGAATATTGAAAAAATACATCTTCAAACTCCTCCGGATATTCTTCTCTATAACTATTAAAGTTTAACCAAAACGCTTCTATCGTTCTTCTATGTATATCATGTTTCTGTATCCAATCCTTTAGTATAGAACTATCCATTACATCCTCCTACTACAATTATTTCATATACTTTCCCGCGTGTTAACACATGAACATACACACCAATACTGTCGCATTTAACTCTTTAAATATTGATAAATTCACTTCACTACCCTTACTTCACAATAAACTCATAAAAATCTGATGTCTTTTGAAAATCATACTCTATCTTTTCATACGTAATTCTAAATTTAACTATCGCCTTAACCTTATACTTTCCTGCTTTATGAATAGTGAATTCATAATACTCTTTACTTCGTTGTTCTTCCCCATTATGTGTGTAAACTTGATTAGGCTTAATTTCTGTGATCATTCCAGTATCGTTTCTAAAAAGAAAATCGCCACTATGGGGTACGCTATCTCCTTTTTCATCAACAATCTGATAAGTGAACATATCCACTCCATGAGTTATAGCCCACTTGTTTTTGGCATGATTCATTAGATACCCATGTACTTTAAACGGTCGATCCACATGAACATCTACTAGTTCTTCGATTCCAACCTCAAACATATTTTCTCTGGGTTGTGGGATAGATTCACTGCAACTAGTTAATAAACCAAGTGAAATAACTAAAGTAACAATCATCCTCATAAAAAATTTACTCAACGATCTCGCCTCCTCTTCTTCTCTGCTTTCACCTTCTTTCCTATATAAACTGAATAACCGTCCTTAAAGTTGCTTCCATCCAACTGCTATTTCAACTAAATCCTTGCTGCCGATTTGAATAGACTTACTCATAATTTCCTTAGCACCAATCCGCTTATAGAAACCTAGTGATGGATTATCTTCCAATACCCAAGTCATAATAGAGTTGTAATTTTCAGCTCGCAATGCCTCAGCTAACGCATTAAACAGCAATCTCCCATATCCATTCCCTTGAGCCTCTTTCAATAAATAGAGCGCATATACTTCCGCATCATACTCTAATTCTGCCTCTCGACTTATTCCACCATTAATGAATCCAACAATATGTTCATCCTCATCCACTAACACAAATATAAATTCATCTTTATTCGGGCTAATAAATCGTCTCTCCCAAAGCTACATTCGCCCCTCTAGCGTCAAACTAGCTAAAAACTGATCAGAAATAATACCCGCATACGTCGTCCGCCAGCTCTCCAAATGAACCTTTGCAATACCTTCCATATCTTCAACAATTGCTGGTCTAATGTTCATTTGATTTCAGGCTCCTATCTTTATATTTATTAATCAAATCACAAAATGAATAACACCCTGATCTTTCTCTAAAACTTTATCTATTAATGCTATCAAACTATCTAGCGTCCTAATGAGTTCATCACGATTGAACAGAGGTTTTCATATTCACCCTTGTGAAATAATGAATAAGATCATCATCCATTACTGCCTGCGGAAACTCTATTATTATCTCATGATAGATTTTCAGGAACATACTTTTCAATTATGAATTGGTGATACGGCATATCTTCACTCCTTGCGGTTTTCTAAGTAAGAGTCTGACGAATTGCACTTGCTAACGATTTTGAAAAGTAATTGGCATTATTTACGTTAATCATTACTCTATCTTTCGAATCAAATATCTTCTTTCTCCAAGTCGAAGAAACACTCACTTCGTATAAAATTTCTTCGAGAAATTTTTTATGTGTCTTTTTTCTCATTCTTTTTCTCAAAAATAGTCTCCTTAGTAATTACTATTTTAAACTCCCCTTAATTTTCATTGCGCAATCTAAACAATTCAAAGTTCTGAGTTTTATCCCCATGAAATCCAGAAACACATCCTGAATTAGTTTTGCCAATTCAACCTCATCTAGTAAGCTAATATTCATAGCCGCAAGTTCTCTTATTTCTATACTATATTCATTTGGCGGGGCCCCACCTGCTAATAAACCTATCGGGTCCCATTCGTTAATATACTTCGAAATCGTTTCTAATTCACTTTCATATTTCATTACTATCACCTACCAAAATAAATAAACTTATTTGTATTCACAAACACTAAAACAACTTCGAACCCTCTAACATTTTCATCTTAAAAAGCCCTAATTCTTTTTCATTATTCTGCAAAATTACTTTCTCCCCAGCTCAAGAAATGAACCAATACATAACCCACCCTTAGAGCTATCCAACACGGCAAATACGATTTCGTCGAACAAGACGCCATATTCCTCGACCTCAAGCAGTTCCTTCCACCAACCTGCTACTTCTATTGGATCGTTACGGAATACCCCACAACCATATGCTCCGAGAATAAGATTTTTGTCCCCTCTAGAAGCGAATATCGCTAAAGCTAGACGCATGCGATCTTTCATCACACGTTTTGCTAGCCGGGTATCTTCACCTTTCAAAACAACCTGTCCATAGTTAACTGCTGGTAATGTAAGTACAGAAGCAGTCACTACTTCCTCCATAAGTTCAAAGCGAGCATCACGAATAAATGGTACATCCGGTGAATAAATAGCATAGTTGGTATACATCATAGATTTAGTAGCACGGTTAACTCTGTAATATTCTTCATTTCGCAATTGAGTTTCGTACAGACCTCTCGATGCCGCTAAGCTTTCCTCCTGTGCCATCGCACCGTTTAGAAATCCGCCTCCGGCATTTTTTGCACTGGCAAAGTTGAGTACGCCTACGTTCTTAAGCCCTGCTTTATCCATATTTAAAATCGCTTGCACGGTAGCTTCATTAGTAACACTTCGTTTGGCTTGAGGTAACCCGGTCGGCAGTTTCAATTGCTCTACCAATAGCGCCCCTTGTTGTGGTGTTATCGTAATGCTGTGTTCCTCTGTATTTCGTTGCAAACCCGAAAAATCCACACACTTCCCGTTATGCTCATAATATCCTTGATGGATATATCGAAGAGTATCTTCTGCAATTTTTTTGCGATTCATATTAACCCCTGCTTCCTCTATGTTTTCGGTATAGTCGTGACGGACGATGTCCTGCATTTTCTGTGTAATGATCTGTTTCTTCAACGAGATGGACAACTTTACGACGGAAGGCTGCTTTCAATAATTCTTTATTCAAAATAACTTCATACACTTGCTGCAACTCCGTCAACGTGAATAACTTCGGCATTAGATGCAACGCGATATCGGTGTATTCCACCTTACCTTTAAGACGCTCTATCGCAAATACAATAATCTTTGCATGGTCAAACGCTAAACCATCATTTGAAATAACGCTATATTCCCTCTTTGATATCGACTGTGTTACTGTTTCTTGATATTCCACAACAGACGCAAGTGTAGTAAGCTCACCACTTAGTTTCAACTCATAGTGTTTAGACTGAATATAGCCATCTTCAAATAATTCTTTCTGTTCCTTAATAAGTTGATAAGAGACACTAAACCATGTAGCTTTGTCCGCGTCATCACCAGCTTCTAACTGTACTTTCGCACTGTCGATGAGTGCCATATAGGAACAACTCATAACCCATGTCCTCGGATCACGTCCTGGATCACTAAATGTATACAGTTGCTCTAAATAAACATTGTCTACGCCCGTCTCCTCTCGAAGCTCTCGCTGTGCTGCCTGTTCAGATGTTTCTGTAGGACGGACAAATCCACCTGGTAACGCCCACTTTCCTAAATACGGATGAGCCCCCCGCTTTATTAACAATAATCGCAGTTCCTTTACTGGCAGCTTGCGGTAGTTGTCTTCCTCTGTATGTCCTACTGTAAAAATGACCATATCTGTTGCTACCGATGGCCGTTCAAAATCTTCGACCTTATATTGCTTAAGGTACTCCTGCTCGGTAAGCCCATTCCTATCTCTTTGTTCCATTCGCTCATCACCTGTTCGTAACATTTTGTTATTATCTATTTGTTACTAACAATAATTTACTTTGAATATTTTGTCAACAGATTGCAGCAATGGCCTAATTTCGACAAAAGTTAAAGCGCTTACACTTTTATATTGACATCCAAATATAGTCAAACTACAATACTGCTATACACCTTTGCCTACCTACTCTCATCAAAAGTTAAAGCGATTAAACTTTTAAAAAAAGAAGGGCAGTGATGCAGAATGAAACACCATTCTACCAGCGGAGCATATTCAATCGTTAAGTTAACGATTGTTATGACAGTTATTACGGCACTTATTTTGATGCTTATTACGTTGCAGCCCATTCATGCTCAGTCAGGCAAAACAAACAGTTCAGAGAAAGCATTAAGACCGTTCCCTCAGCATATGGCTTCTGTGAAAGGAACGATTAAACCAAATCATGTATCGCAACAACAAATGGATAAAGAAGTAACACTTCTCTACAATGAATGGAAGAAAAAATATGTACGGGCAAATCCATACGACGCTAACCAATATTATGTGTGGTACAACGATGGGGGCTGGAATGGTGATGCAATTACAGTCTCCGAAGCACATGGATACGGCATGATCGTAACGGCAATTATGGCTGGACATGACAAAAAAGCGAAATCGATTTTCGATGGTATGTACCGATTTTTCCGTGCTCACCCAAGCGAACTTGATCCCGATCTGATGGCATGGCAGCAAGCCGACAGAGGTGGCAAGATTATTGATGTTAACGGTACCGATTCCGCAACCGACGGAGACATGGACATTGCTTACTCCTTATTACTGGCTGATAAACAGTGGGGAAGTAATGGAGCAATCAACTATAAAGCAGAAGCAATCAAAGTCATCAACGCCATTATGGAAAATGAAGTTCACCCTACGGACTTCCATCTTCAGTTAGGCGACTGGGTAAAAGTATCTGATAGCGTACCGAGTTTTGCACCTGCGTCACGTCCTTCTGATTTCATGCTTCAACATATGAAGGAATTTAGTAAAGCTACAGGTGATACTCGATGGGATAAGGTTATAGATAATACTTACGGCATCATTACAGACATTCATAAAAACTACAGCCCAAAAACCGGCCTACTACCCGACTTCGTTTACAAAGATCCTAAAGATGGCAAGTACAAGCCAGTTGATCAATTCAAATGGCCGACAGAAGACGGGTTTTTCCTAGAGTCAGAACTTGATGGTGCGCACAATTACAATTCTTGCCGTACACCATGGCGTATTGCCACCGACTACTTAGTAACTGGTGATAGCAGGGCACATGACCAACTAACTGCGCTAAATACATTTTTGAAGGGCAAACACAAAACCCCTGCTGAAATATGGTCGGGTTACTCGTTAGATGGCAAGACGAAACTAAGCGAGTGGGACGGTGGGTTAGACTTTACTGCACCATTCATGGTTAGTGCTACAATCGATTCTAGTAACCAACAATGGTTAAACGATCTGTGGGACTATCATACAGATGCAGTCAACCCGACAGCTGTGGAATGGAGATACTATTACGGGAACTCCATCCGTTTGCTTAGCATGATCGTCGTATCAGGCAACTGGTGGTCGCCAACTGGCGTTGCATCCACAGATATTGCTGGACACTCAGCTCAGAAAGAAATGATTACAGCCTTGTCCGAAGGAATAATTAACGGCTATCCTAATGGTACAGTTAAACCTGATGAGCTTGTTACTCGTGCTGAGTTCACGGTTATGGTTGCCAAAGCAATGAAGCTCGAAGGAGAAGGTGCAACACTTACGTTTATGGATACACGAAATATTCCAGCATGGGCGAAGCAATCAGCAGCACAAGTTGTTGAAGCAGGTTTACTAAAAAATGTAGCCGTAGACCTCTTTCATCCTGCAAAAGAAATTACGCAAGGTGAAGTTGCAACTATATTAAAAGCAGCTGGCCATACGTGGGGCGAAGCGGCTTTGGAAACATTTAATCCAGAATCTAGCCTCACTAGAGCGGAAGCTGTTACCCTATTGGCAGGTTTAGATAACAAATAATTGAACACAAGCTTTCTTCTTGATTACCGTGGACTGCCAACTTATTGGCCAATATGATATGTTAGTACTAGAAGCGGTTATTTCTTGAGGAGAGTAGTGTAGATGAAAGTAAGTATCTTTGATGTTGCACGCAAGTCCGGACTATCCGTTGTTACGGTATCTAGAGTTATTAACAATGCGGGAACGGTACGAGAGAAAAACCGAGAAAAGGTGCTGCAGGCAATGCAAGCACTGAACTATCATCCTAATGCGGCTGCAAGAAGTCTTGCAAGAGGAAAAACGGGAGTAATTGGCATTACCATTGCCACATTAAACGACTCCTTCCTAGACACCGTTGTAAAAGAAATCAACGACGGATTGAAGGCCCACCAATATTTGCTGGCCTTATTTATTTCCGATGATGATGAGTCGGATCTTCATCATGCGATCTTTCAAGAGGATCGGGTCGATGGCATGATTATGTTGTCTCCACTGAGTGAAGTTCGATATGTTGATGCACTGACGCGCAAACGAATCCCATTCATTATGATAGACAATCAGCAGGAAAATACACCAGCACCTTCTATTAGGGTGGATAATTTTCGCGGCGGCTACTTGGCTACAAAACATTTAATAGATCTCGGACATACAGATATCGCTCATATAAGTGGACCAGAGCCCTACCTTAGCAGTAAGGAACGAGTATTGGGTTACTTGAAGGCTATCGCTGAAGCGAAACTTGAACCTCGAATAGAACCAGGTAAATTCACTATTGAATCGGGTTATGAAATTGGGGATCATTGGGCAAAGTCGGGGACATTACCTACTGCTGTATTTGCTGCGGATGATATGATGGCATTTGGTGTAATGGACGCATTCAAAAATCATGGATTACAAATCCCTCGTGATGTATCCATCGTCGGCTACGATGATCAATTATTCGCCACTCAGCTTCGTCCACAGTTAACTACAATACGACAACCAGTTGAGGAAATTGGTCGTCACGCTATCGACTTGTTGCTTCGCTGCATCGAAGATCCAAATGAGCAAATGTCTAGAATACCTTTGCAGCTTCAACCAGAACTTTTGGTTAGGGAGACCACCTGTGCTCCAAGTAAGTCCATACAAGTGAAGCAGTAAGAAGACATTTTCCATTACAAAAAAGACTCCATGTAAGAGAAACGTTATGAAATCATCCGTCATTACGAAAAAAGGAGCTTTTCCAAAAGGTCATTTTTGACCCTCTGGACAGCTCCGTTTTCATTTTTACGTAAAAAAGCAATCTCGATTTCATAGTGGGTCGTCATAATGATAATGCTTCATTCTCCCATTCCTCTCT
Source organism: Paenibacillus sp. GSMTC-2017 (assembly GCF_016019935.1). GTDB lineage: Bacteria > Bacillota > Bacilli > Paenibacillales > Paenibacillaceae > Pristimantibacillus. The sequence continues at coordinate 370,695 of NZ_JAECMT010000004.1, read as the reverse complement.
CGATGTTACAATTTAATGGATTCCCCTAATTTATTTCCGTTCTCATCAACTGGTACAAGGAAATACTCTTCTTTGTCTACATCTATTGGATCATATTGAATGTAGGATGCCTCTGTTATATCGTGGCCATATCTTATTCTAAATCCTATTTCTTCACCGTTAGTCGAAACAAGTTTAAAGTATGTTTTTTCCAAACCAGCATTCAACTGATAATAAAGCATAGTAGAAACAGGTGAAGCCATTAGTTTTTCTAGTTTTACTTTTTCCCCGTTATAAAGAGTAATCGTTTTGTCCAATTGAACAGTTTCAGTGTTCTTTCTAAGCTCGGTTGGAGATACCTGTACATCGAATACCCAAGGTTCCTCAATGACATGTGACTTATTTTCTAAACGCGGCATTCTGAACTCTTCATATGAAATCGTTAATTGAAATTGCTCCTCTTGCGGCAGCTCGCTCAGCTTAATCGTTCCATAGATGATATACATGTCATCGCTTACTTTAATTGTCTTTGTTCCCCTTGTAACTTCAACATTTTTCCCTTGAATATAAATATGGGGAGATAAAGTTGTAAATGTATCAAATGCAATGCCTTGTTTGGGTTCAAAGGTTGAGCTTATAAGCAAAGAGTCCGCATCAACAAGTACTTCGTTTAATGTGAGTTTTCCATATTTATTTTCGGCCGTCTCCCCAACTGCTGTTTTGTAAGCGGAATAATCGAGCTGCTTCTCGTTATCTATAAAATGCTCGATAAGTCCAGCCACAGCAGTTACCTGTGCAAGTGCCACTTTTCCAATCGGGCTCATAACACCCATGGTGAGCACTACAGCAGCAGCTAATCCTAACCACTTTTTAGAATGTGTTTTACGTTTGGCAAGCTTTGAACGCACTCGTTTTTCCCATTTTTTTTGTTCTACTTCAGTTAAAGTCACTTCTTCATAAACGGATAAGTCTAGTTTTACATCGTTTAGTTCTTTATACATGGACATGAATTCACACCTCATTTTTTGGGATGAACGCTTGTTTAATTTTTTTACGTCCTCTTGAAAGCTTGTTATAAATCCAAGATTCCTTTACATTCATTTGCTGGGCCATATCGCGAGATGACACACCTTCTAAGTAATATTTTTCGAATATAGTCCGTTCGGTTTCCGATAGATGATCTAATACTTTCTCTATATCTTGATCTGGTGACTTAGACTGCTCGTTATGCTCGTTATGCTTGTTATACAGATCATCGGTTATTTCTGCGCTCACATATTTCTGTCCGCTTCTGATCATTTTTCGCTGATAGTCAATTGCACGATTTTTGGCAATAGCAGCTATCCACTGCTTAAATGTATTTTTCCGTACATCAAATGCTCCGATATGTTGCCAAACAGCTAGCAGCACATCATCCAAACATTCTTCATATTCTTGCTGATTGTAATGCACATGATGTTTAATGATCGATGAAAGTAATCCTCCGTACGTTCCAATAACAAATGAGATAGCTTTCTCGTTACGATTAATCATTTGTTGTACAACGTTGTCTTCTGTAATTTTCACAACTACTACCCTCCCTCATGCTACTCGCTCGAATCTATTAGTTAATACGAATGAAAAGTAACAAATCTATCAAATCAGCACCCAAGTTAATTGCATCGCAGTTATCTGGTGTATCACTATAGAACGATTAAAATACCGGTATTGCTTCATTTTCCCATTCCGTTTAAGATATTTCACAGTAAAATATTGGAATATAGTGATAAAAAAATACCGTCCTCATCTACTGAGAACGGTAACCTATATCTGTATCTCTATGAAGGATCAGCGATTTCACTTATAAGCTCTGGAAGCCAATCCCGAAGCTGATGGAACGACGCACCTGCGGCAACTGCTTTTGCATTATCTACAACAAACGGCTTCGTAATACCGAATGGTGAGCCGTTTGTTTCATCTACTTCGTTTACTACCTGCCCTCGTTTACCTGTCTCTTGCTCAATAATCGCCAATATTTCTCTTAGTGACACTTCGCCGTAAGAAGCTGCATTAAACGGGCCTTCTAAGTCCATTTGACCAATCCATGCAAGGAAAGAGGCGGCTTCATCCGCACGAATGTATGTCATCTTTGCATCTAGATTTGGTATGCCGATAGGTAGCTCTTGCTGAACACGCTCAACATGGAAGTGAAGTCGTCTTGTATAATCGTCATGGCCGAGAACGATAGGAAAACGTACTGCGGCTACTGGGAAGGAGGCTTTTTGGAGAAATACTGCTTCAACAAGTCTTTTACCTTCCGCATAGTCTATATTCTGTTCATAAGAATCCGGCACAGGGTATACATATGGATCAAAATCCTTTTCGGAAAGACGCTGTTCTCCGAAATTGTACACACTCCCTGAGGATGTTAAAATATATCGCCCCGTTCGTCCAGCGAACAGCTTCAGCGCATCTTCCGCAACTTGCGGGGTGTAGCAAATGTTGTCGTATACAATATCAAACGATGTTGAACCAAGAGCTTGTTCTAGAGCAGTCGAATCGGTACGATCCACCTGTAGACGCTTAACCGAATGACCAAATGAATCTGCCATATTCCCCCGTGTTACAATCGTTACATCATGTCCATTCTGTACGAGCCCTTCAACTAATCGTTTGCCGAAAAATCTAGTTCCACCGAGCACAAGTATTTTACTCAACTTACCTACCTCCCTAATTGAAAAGAAATAATTCCACTACACCGGTTACTCTCTATTCGACACATCCATATCCATTCGACAACCTACAATAACTTCCTCCTTTTACCATCACTTCATTTCGCAACATTTCACTTACTATACTTTCGTAACATTATAATATATAGTATATAATAACTACTTAAGGAGGCGAATGAAATGGCCGAATCTACAGTAAACATGGAAATTGGAATTAGCACCTTTTTGGAAACGACACCAGACCTAGTAACAGGAAAAACGATTAGTCACGCCGAGCGTATACGTCAATCTGTTGAAGAAATCGTATTGGCCGATCAAGTTGGCCTTGATGTATATGGAATCGGTGAGCATCATCGACCTGATTACGCCGGATCAGCACCAGCCGTTGTGCTTGCAGCTGCTGCCGCAATGACGAAACGAATTCGTCTTACAAGTGCTGTTACCGTCCTATCATCGGATGATCCTGTTCGTGTCTATCAGGACTTCGCCACTTTAGATGGTATTTCTAATGGACGAGCTGAAATAATGGCAGGTCGAGGTTCATTCACGGAGTCATTTCCACTGTTCGGTTACAGCTTGGATGATTATGATGAACTATTTGAAGAAAACTTGGAGTTGTTACTTGCGATTAGAGATTCAGAGAAAGTAACATGGCGTGGCGGACATCGCCCAGCTATCGATAACCTTGGCGTGTACCCACGTTCCGTTCAAAGCCCGCTTCCAGTCTGGATCGCAAGCGGCGGAAGCCCACAATCGGCTGTTCGAGCTGGAATATTGGGATTGCCTATCGCCTTTGCCATTATCGGTGGTATGCCTGAGAAGTTTGCTCCTTTAGTTGCACTTTATAAGAAAGCCGCAGCTCAAGCAGGACATGATCCTGAGAAGTTAATGATTGCGACGCATTCACATGGGTTTGTAGCTGACACAACCGACGCTGCTGCAGAAATGTTCTACCCTTCAACGCAAGCACAGATGAATGTGATTGGCCGCGAGCGTGGTTGGGGCAATCATTATGACCGAGCAACTTATGATGCCATGCGCAGCCTGCAAGGAGCACTTTATGTCGGAGACGCTGACTATGTGGCGGAGAAGATCATTTTGCTACGCAAAAACTTGGGCGTCACTCGCTTCTTCCTTCACCTTAATGTTGGAACGATGCCGCATAAGGATGTATTACGCGCAATCGAATTGCTTGGCACTCGCGTTGCTCCATTTGTACGCAAAGAAATTGCTCGAATAGAAGGAACAAACTAATTAACCTCTGCACCCTTCACGCCGTCTACCGATGGAGCTGGAGGGTGTTTTTTATTTGAAGACTAGGTTAGTGTTATGTAAATAATTTCTATAATCATCTAAATCGGGCAGGAAATTCACTTCACATGTCGAATTATGACTCTTTGTGTAGAAAATTATTGTTTACAAGGAGGAGCATTATGATTAGGCAATATAAGAGAATCGTCTTGTTTACGGTTTTCATAATGGTATTTATCATAGTCAGCGCAGTAGGCTATGCACAGACACAGACGCCTGCAAGTCAAAATTTTGATTTGGCAACAGGAGCAACAAGTACAATAGGGGGCAATTTAACGTTGGATGGCATCGTCTATTCAACAGACTCTGTCGCTGATCAGGTAGCGGTAGACTCCTGGACGAATGGTTCTACAATAGGTTCCGGGAATGTACTATTTTTTAAATATGCAGGTAATACTTCTGGTTCTTACTTTCAATTCGAATCAGAGAACCCCACTAATAACTTCAAAATCAAATCGTTAGAGCTAGATGTCTATGATAACCTCACTGGATTTTCGCAGGTATATAACGTAACAGGTTATGATGAAGAACAGCCAATCGCAAGTACTACCATTCATTTTAAATCCCCGCAAGGAGTACCAACTACATTCGGATCAGGCAAAGACGCAGTATCTTGGACTAGACACAACGGTACTCCTGGTGACTATACTGGCGGTGTATTAACATTTACAGGCAGTGGTTGGGGTAATGTAGATCAAATTAGATTTACAGATGTTGACAACGTAGCTCATGATTACATATATGGCATTTTTGATAACCTTGTGCTTGAAGCACCAGTCCTTCCAACTTACACATTAACCTATTCTGACAATGGAAGCTCAAGTGGTAACGTTCCAGTGGACAATAACAGTCCATATACAACAGGGGCACAAACGAGCATCCTTGATAATACAGGATCATTGACGAAAACAGGTCATACATTTGCTGGCTGGAACACTGCAGCGGATGGAAACGGAATAAACTATGCAGCAAACGATACCTTTACGATGGGAACAACTAACACGACGTTATACGCGAAGTGGACTCCAAATAGCTACACAGTCAGCTTTAACACAAACGGCGGCACTTCCGTTTCGGCTGTGAATGCTGATTATAACACTGCAATTACTGCACCTGCCACACCAACAAAAGCTCACTATACTTTTGAAGGCTGGTATAAAGAAGCTGGACTTGCAACGAAGTGGAATTTCGCTACAGACAAGATTTTAGGCGATACAACTTTATTTGCGAAATGGACGATTAAAACGTACGACGTTAACTTCGATGTTAATGGTGGCAGCTCAATCGCCTTGCAAAATATAGACTATGGTAGCCTAGCAAGCAAACCTACCGACCCGGCTCGTACAGGCTATGCCTTTGAAAATTGGTATACGGATAGCAACTATACAACATTGTTTGACTTTGCTTCTCCAATTTCAGGAAACACAACCATCTACGCAAAGTGGACACCCATTAGCTACACGGTCAGCTTTAATACCGACGGTGGCTCAGTAATTGCAAATGTAACTGCTAATTATGACACTACAATTACAGCACCTGTTGAACCAACAAAAGCTCATTACACTTTCGAAGGCTGGTACAAGGAATCTGGACTTTCAACGAAGTGGAATTTCGCCACAGATAAGATTCTAGGGAATACAACTTTATTTGCGAAGTGGACCGTTAATCAATACGACGTTAACTTCGATGTTAATGGTGGCAACTCTATCACCGCACAACACATCGAATATGGCAGTTTGCCAACTAAACCTGCTGACCCAAGTCGTACAGGATATACTTTCGAGAATTGGTATACAGATAGCAGCTTCACAACACTATATAACTTTGCTGCACCGATCTCAGCCGATACGACGATCTATGCAAAGTGGACGCCGATTAATTACACAATTAGCTTCAATGTTGACGGCGGTTCAACAATAGCAGATGTAACTGCTCACTATGACACTGCAATTACAGCACCTGTCGCACCAACAAAAGATCACTACACCCTGGAAGGCTGGTACAAGGAATCTGGACTTTCAACGAAGTGGAATTTCGAGACAGATAAGGTTCTAGGGAATACAACTCTATTTGCAAAGTGGAAAGTTAATCAATACGACGTTAACTTCGATGTTAATGGTGGCAACTCTATCACCGCGCAACACATCGAATATGGCAGTCTCCCAACTAAACCTGCTGACCCATCTCGTACAGGCTATACTTTCGAGAACTGGTATGCAGATAGTAGCTTCACAACACTATTTAATTTTGCTGCTCCAATCTCAGGAAACACAACCATCTACGCGAATTGGACGCCAAATAGCCATACGATCAGCTTCAATGCTGACGGCGGTACAGCCGTAGCAGATGTAAATGCTAATTATGACACGACAATTGCAGCGCCAGTCCCACCAACAAAAGATCACCACACCTTGGAAGGTTGGTACAAAGAATCTGGACTAACGACGAAGTGGAATTTCGCTACAGACAAAATTGTAGGCGATACAACTTTATTTGCGAAATGGACGATTAATCAATATGACGTTAACTTCGACGTTAACGGTGGCAGTTCTATCACCGAACAACACATCGATCACGGCAGCTTGGCATCTAAACCTACTGACCCATCTCGTACAGGATATACTTTCGAGAATTGGTATACAGATAGCAGCTTCACAACACTATATAACTTTGCTGCACCGATCTCAGCCGATACGACGATCTATGCAAAGTGGACACCAATTAGCTACACAGTCAGCTTTAATACAGACGGCGGATCTTCCGTTGCAAATTTAGCCGCTAATTATGATACTACAATTACAGCACCTGCTGTACCAACTAAAAGTGGCTATACCTTTAACGGATGGTACAAGGAATCTGGATATATTAATGTTTGGAATTTCACAACGGATAAGGTACTAAGCGACACGACGTTATATGCAAGTTGGACTTATATCGAGCCATATGTTCCGCCAACTACACCGACAACTCCAACACCGACTCCAACACCACAACCATCAACCGAGGTTGAAGTGATCGTAGATGGATCGTTGGAAAAATCTGGTACATCAACAACGACTACTGTAAATAATCAAGAAACTACAACAATAACAATCGATACAAAGAAGCTCGAAGAAAATCTCGCGGATGCAGGTCAAAACGTCATCATTACAGTTCCTGTTACAGCAACATCCGATATTATTATTGGCCAATTGAACGGAGAACTCGTTAAGTTTATGGAAGAAAAAGAAGCTTCCATTGCATTCAAATCCGAGAAAGCAACCTATACTTTATCTGCGGAGCAATTGGGCATCGATGCCATATCGAAACAACTTGGTACCTCCATATCATTGCAGGATGTTACTATCCATATTGAAATCGCGGCACCAAGTGCAGATACGTTGAAGCTCGCCCAAAATGCTGCAATAAAAGGCAACTTTACGATTGTTGTTCCACCAATCAATTTTAACGTACGTGCCACTTACAAAGATTCAACGATTCAAGTAGCTGATTTCAACAGTTATGTGGAGCGACTAATCGCGATTCCAAATGATGTTGATCACAAACGTATCACGACCGGCGTTGTAATAGATCCAGATGGAACTGTCCGACATGTGCCTACAAAAATAGTTCTTATCGATGGTAAGTACTATGCGAAAGTAAATAGCTTAACGAATAGTACGTATTCCATCATTTGGAACCCTGTCACATTCAAAGATACAACGGATCATTGGGCTAATACAGCGATTCAAGACATGGGTTCTCGGATGATTATCAGCGGGAAAGGAAATGCTTCTTTTTACCCTGATCAAGAAATCACCCGTGCAGAATTTGCAGCAATTATCGTAAGAGCATTAGGGTTGAAACCTGTACAAGGGGCATCTCCGTTCTCTGATATTGACGCTAATGACTGGTACAATGAAGAAATTCAAACGGCTTATGCTTACAAGCTGATTAGCGGCTTTGAAGATGGTACCTTCCGTCCTATGGATATGATTACGAGGGAACAAGCAATGGTCATTATTGCAAAAGCAATGAAAATTACTGACCTTCGTACAAATAGTTCATCTATCTCTACTGAACAATTACTACAATCATTTACTGATATCGGGAATGTTTCTGCTTGGGCAAAAAACAGCATTGCTGATTGCTTGTTAACAGGCATCATTTCAGGTAAAAACGGTAATGAGCTTGCACCACAGACTAATATTACACGAGCTGAAGTTGCGTCAATGATTTATAAGCTTCTACAAAAGTCAGATTTAATTTAATTACCACTACTAAACAAAAAGGGTTCCTCCACAAGATGCTTGAGCAGCATCTTACCGGAGAAACCCTTTTTATATTCCGTTTTTATTACGTGTTCTTCTAAACCATCTATTTCGAAATATCTACAAATCCTTCACCGAACACATTCCGTACATCATGGATCGTAATGAACGCATTTTTGTCGATTGATTTGACGATCTTCTTAAGTGCACTTACCTCTTGTTTCGTTATAACAATATACAGAATATCTTTTGGCGTATTCGTGTAGTTTCCACGTCCGTAGAAGACGGTAACACCTCGATCCATCAACGTATTCACTCGCTCTGCAATAAGCGCCTGTTCATTAGATACGATCATAACAGCTTTCTGAGAGTTAAGACCTTCGATGATGAAGTCCATTACTTTAGTACCGATATAAAGCATTACAATCGTAAACATAAGTGCTTCTGCACCAATAATGAAGTAAGAAGAGAAAGCAACGATTAAGTCAAAGAATAGTAGTGCGTAACTAACATTCCAATCCAAATGTTTATTCATGATACGTGCCAGAATCGTAGTTCCTGCAGTCGTTCCGCCAACTCGTATAATAAGTCCAATACCAACACCGGTAAATACGCCGCCGAATATTGCATTAATGATTAAATTATCAGATAGTGCACTCCAACCTGATGTGAAATGCAAAATTAATGAGTAGAATGTAACTGCAATAATCGTATATATCATCGCTGTTCGATCCAAAAACTTATACCCGACGACTAACAATAACGCGTTGATAATAATGCTGACAAGTCCAGGTGACCATTGGAACAAGTAATAAAGAATAATTGTAATACCTGTTACTCCACCCTCACCGAAATGATTCGGAATAACAAACACGTTAATGGCAAAAGCAAAAATAAATGATCCAATCAAAATCATAAGAATGTCAATTAGTCGTTTTTTCATCATGAGATTTCCTTCCTGATTTAAGCACTCAAAACATAAAAAAAACGTACACCGTAAGGTATCCGCCAGATTATCGATCTGTCTTGCTTTGCGTGTACTCATTATGCCCTCAACGATTATAACAGATGCATATTTCAGGGGTCAATTCAAATACAATCCAATATTGCAACAACTAGACCACTTTCATAGCCGATTCCTGACTTTTAATTGAAAATATACCCAATTTACCTTACTATCTATTTATATACAGTACTGAAAGGAGATGTTCCTCATCATAAACCATTACAAAAAGAATATAAATTATTTTATTGTAGCGAGCTTATTTATTATTTTATTCGATCTTTTAATAATTAACTCTCCATTGTTCATAGAAAATGATCAGCTTCTCACCATTGGAATATCGTTAGACTTCGTTGTTGTATTGCCGTTGTTGCTATACTTCTTTTTTTTTCGTAAACAAAACATCACAATCATCTCTGCCCTTCCCTTCGCTCTCGTTGGCTACTTAGGCTTAGTCCTCATCATACCAGCTACAGGTCAAGAAACACTTGAAGTGATAAAGTACATTCTTATACCATTAGAGATTATGCTCGTACTGTATCAGCTACGTAAAATATTCCAAGCCGTACTGACATCTAGACGCAGTCGTTTGACGAATGCTCACCCAATCGAAACACTTCGAGAAAGTCTTGGAACCTCCTTCAAGCATTCTACATTCGCATCACTCATTGCACACGAACTATCCGTCTTTTATTATGCAGTACTCTCTTGGCGTAAAAAGCCTTATTTACGAACAGGGTTTACGTCATTTAGTTACCATACCGAATCAAACTGGCTTATAACGATACTGTTATTGTCGAAGATACTACTAATAGAAGGCGCGGTTGCCCATATTCTTCTTATGCAATGGTCACACATCGCTGCATGGGTACTGACCTTTGGAAATGTGTATATCATCATCACAATGATCGCTGACTACCGTGCTACGCGTTTAAATCCTATTTTACTTTCTGAAAATGAGATGAGAGTACAATACGGCTTGCAAATGATAGCATATGTAGATAGTCATAATGTGGAGTCTGTCTCCCTCATTTCAAATAAGACACTCACGAAAGAACAATTAAAAACATCATTTACGCCTATAGCGACAGAACCTAACGTACACATACAGCTTAAAAACAGCGTCACTGTTATACGTATGTTTGGCAAACGACAAATCGTCGATAACATCTATCTTTTTTTGGATAAACCTCGTGAATTTCAGCTCGAATGTCATTCATTCATGGATAAACACACTCAGGAGTAGTTGTAACAAACTATAGGAAGCCATTCATCTGAGGGAGCTGAAGAGGATGAACAATAAGCAAAAGTCCGATTGGGTATCACTATATACAGCGTTATCACTTCAAACCACAATCTCAATCGATGAATGGCATACTCTTGGGCAATTAATGACACATAAACGAGTAGCCAAAGGCGACTATTGGGTGCGTGCAGGCGATGAGGTCGACTCTATAGCATTATGTGTGAACGGGTTATTTCGATTGTTCTATACGACGCCAGATGGCAAAGAGTTTAATAAAAGTTTTTGCAAAAGACATGATTTCATTGCCCCTTATAGCTCTATCCTACAGAGGGTCCCTTCTTATTTTTCTATTCAGGCTCTTGTAGACAGTGAAATACTGGTCATGCGGTATGAAGATTTTATTTCTCTTTATGAACGGAACGCTAGTTGGGATCGATTCGGGCGAATTATCGCTGAACAGTTGTTTATAAAGAAGGAAACGAGGGAACGCGAGCTATTGCTCTTAACTGCTGAAGAAAGATACTTTAATTTCCTAGAACAATACGGACAATTGGCAGCCGAGATACCCCAATATCACATTGCCTCCTATCTAGGCATTACGCCTGTTGCACTTAGCCGAATTCGTAAACGTATTAACATAGGTTAATGAAATGCTACTCTTTCCGGTCTATAGTAGAGGCAGAAAGGGGAGAACATTATGGAAATAAGCGGCCAAACTGTACTCATAACAGGTGGAGCATCCGGCATCGGACTTGCTCTTGCAGAAGGATTTCTGGAGAGGAGTAACCATGTCATCGTAATCGGACAGAATGAACAGAAACTAGAACAGATGAAACTAAAACACCCTACTGTGACAACGTATACTTGCAATCTTCGGATCGAAGCGCAGATCGATAAGCTAGTCGAAGCTATAATGATTCATCATCCAACGTTAAATGTGCTCATCAATAACGCTGGCATTCAGCACAATTACTCTTTTCTAGACCATATTGACCCTAAGTGCATTGAAGATGAAATTTATATTAATCTAACTGCTCCTATTATTCTAACCTCCAAACTTATGCCATTGTTATCTCGCCAATCCCAAGCTGCCATCATTAACGTTTCTTCTGGTCTTGGCCTTGTTCCGAAAAAATCAGCACCTGTCTATTGCGGGACTAAAGCTGGTCTACACATCTTCACGAAATCACTTCGCGATCAATTAGCAACGACGCAAATTCGTGTATTCGAAATCATTCCACCAGTTGTCGATACAAATATGACTAGAGGCAGAGGGCGCGATAAAATTTCGCCCAAGCAGCTTGCCGATCAATTTTTCCCTTATTTCCGCCGGAATCAGCTTGAAGTTCCGATAGGAAAAGTTAAACTACTCAAAATTATAAACCGTATCTTCCCATCACTAGCTGAAGCTATCTTACGAAATGCTTGAATGACACTCACAATGTAATGATTGGTAGTGACAATTAAAAGGACAGCCACTCTGGGCTGTCCTTTTCCTTACACCTTATTTGCGTTTATGAAAGCCCTTACCATAATAGAAAGCGATAAGGATAACAAACCAGATTGGGCCAACAATTAACGAAACCCGCGTGTCTGGGAAGTACGCCATCAAAGCAATGACGAGCAACAGGAATGCTAGCGTAACATACGAACTATAAGGTGCCCACGGCATCTTATATGTTAACTGTGCTCTTTCTTCAGAAGTCATTCGTTTACGTGATCTTAATTGAGCGATTAGAATAATTGCCCACGTCCATACTGCTCCGAACGTTGCAATGCTTGTTACCCATGTAAATACTTTATCTGGTACCAAATAGTTAAGCGCAACTCCGATTAAAAGCGCTGCTCCTGACGCCAATGTAGCAAGACCTGGTACACCCCTTTTCGTCACTTTGTTGAAACGAGCCGGTGCTTCCCCATGTTGTCCAAGATTGAACAACATGCGTGCAGTACTGAAAATACCGCTGTTACAGGATGAAAGAGCTGCTGTAATAACGACGAAGTTAATAATTCCAGCCGCATATGGAATACCCATTTTCTCAAATGTCATAACAAACGGGCTACCCGCACTGCCAATTTCATTCCATGGATAGATCGACATAATGACGAACAACGCCCCAACGTAGAAGATAAGAATACGCCAGAATACGGTGTTTATCGACCGTGCAATTGATTTCTCAGGATTTTTTACTTCCCCAGCAGTTATACCGATCATCTCAACACCAAGATACGCGAACATAACCATCTGCAATGACATCAGTACTCCGCTAAATCCATTAGGGAAAAATCCGCCATGACTCCATAAATTACTTATACCTAGCGCCACTCCCCCATTTCCTAAACCGAAAATAATCATTGCTGCTCCCATACCAATCATCAATACAATCGTTACAATTTTAATGAATGCGAACCAAAATTCAAGTTCACCGTACGCTTTAACTGCAATCAAATTGACAGCTGTCATGATAAGTAATGCAGCTAATGCCCAAATCCATCGAGGCGTATCAGGAAACCACAATTCCATATAGATACCAACTGCGGTAACCTCCGCCATACAAGTCACGATCCAAAGAAACCAATAATTCCATCCCGTTAAATAACCGAAGACCGGGCTTATATATTCCCTCGCATAGCTGCTAAATGAGCCTGCTATCGGGTTTTTGATTGCCATTTCTCCAAGCGCTCTCATAATAAAGAACATTGCAAGTCCGCCGAGCGCATACGCAATTAGTATCGCTGGGCCTGCTAATCGAATAGCTGTTGCGGAACCTAGAAATAAACCAACTCCTATGGCGGCACCGAGAGACATTAGTGTAATGTGTCTTTGTTCGAGACCGCGATGTAGCTGTCCTGCCTCTTGTTTCTTCATGATTAGTCCCCCTGCATCCATATTTTTTACTTGAAAGCGCTATCAAAATACCGTTAAAATAGTGTATTTTAATGAAGAAGGCATTTATATTAGCGCATAAACTTCCGATCGCAGTATAACCTAATCAAACAATCGGATAACTTATGACGTCATAGTATCACAATCTTCTCTCCCTTTTTTTGTTCAAACGTTTGAAAAAAAAGCGATTCTTTTGTGATAATAGACAAATAAGATGGATTGGTGAAGGAGTATTTCATAATGATTACCACAAAAGATCCGTTTGACCGCAGCTTCGAAAGTTTAGAAGCGCTAGCAGATATGATAAGCGACGTGTTGCATAATCCTGTTACGATTGAAGACGACAATCATCGTCTTATCGCCTATAGTTCTCATGATTCGCAAACTGATGCTGCCCGGGTAGCAACTATTATTGGTCGCCGTGTACCCGAGAAAGTAATCAGTACATTATGGCGTGATGGAATTATGCAGCGTATTCATGAGAGCGAGGAACCTATTTCAATTGCTGCTGTACAATCTATTGGTTTAGGGAATCGACTAGCCATTGCTATAAGAAAACAACATACTATACTCGGATATATATGGGTGCTTGAAGCGGATAAACCATTCGACGAGGATTCATCAGACAACCTAAAGAAAGCGGCACACGCAGCTACGACGAAGTTGCTTCAGCTGCAAGTGAAGAAACGCAAGGAAGAAAAGGGGCACGAAGATTTTTTCTGGCAATTGCTCACTGGGCATTTATCAACAAGAGCTGGAATTATGGAGAAGGCTGCTCTATTAGGCATTGATTTGCCCCAGCGGTACCAAATTATTGTATTAGAGTTCGATATCGATATTAATGAAAAAGGGCAGCAAATCGAATATATGTTAACGACTACACAACGTATTAGAGTTCTCTTCCATACGATTCATCACAATCAACTCATTCTCTTGTATGGTCTGGGGCGAAAACATGGGCAAGTAGATGAGCATGCGATCTTTTTTGAGTATGTATTTGAACAAATGCAGCTTCGTTTCGGGTTTTCACCTGTAGATGGCGGGAGCGGCTCCTTTTACGATGATTATGTCATGGTTGAAAGAAGTTACCGAGAAGCTTTAATGGCGATTCATATTAGGCAAAGATTCTCTACTGAAGTAGGAAATATCTATCACTACCCCGATCTTGGTTATTATCGTTTGCTCCCCGCTATGCTCGCAGAGAGCAGCGCTCACCATGTCGAGAATCAGTGTTTGACGCGGTTAAAACAATACGATGAAGAGCATAACAGCGATTTACTACATACATTAGAAGTTTTCCTATCGTTTGACAGCAATGTGAAGGAAGCAGCTAAGGAGCTGCATGTTCATTTTAATACACTGAGCTATCGATTAAAGCGGATTTCGGAAATTGGCGGTATTGATCTTGGAAGTATGGATCAGAAAGTAACGACTTATTTAGATTTAAAACTAAGTAAATTAACTGGAACTTCAACAGCTTTTGTAGATCCGCACAATCAATCGAGATAATTTTGTTAATTTTAAACAAAGCAATAAAGCGTTTTCACCTTTATACTTGGCACATAGTCCAAGCAAATAGGGGGAAATGACATGATCATCGGTATTCCTAAAGAAATCAAAAACAATGAAAATCGTATCGCTATTACGCCAGCAGGTGTCGTTTCATTTATTAAAGCAGGTCACACTGTTTATATTGAACGTCATGCGGGTGTTGGCAGCGGATTTACAAATGATGACTACGAGGGTGCTGGAGCTGTTCTATTAGATGAAGCTAGTGATGTATGGGCGAAGTCAGATATGATCATGAAAGTAAAAGAACCGTTGCCTTCTGAATATAACTATTTTAGGAAAGATCTCATATTGTTTACCTACTTGCATCTTGCGGCTGAACCAGAGCTTGCAAAAGCTCTTACAGAATCAGGTGTAACCGCAATTGCTTACGAAACGGTTGAAGTAAACCGTACATTGCCTTTACTAACACCAATGAGTGAAGTTGCCGGAAGAATGTCCTCACAAATCGGTGCTCAGTTTCTAGAGAAAAACCACGGAGGCAGAGGAATTCTATTAGGCGGTGTCCCTGGCGTTAAACGCGGTAAAGTTACCATCATTGGCGGTGGAGTAGTTGGTACAAATGCTGCTAAGATCGCAATAGGACTTGGCGCCGAAGTAACACTTATCGATCTCAGCGGAGATCGTCTTCGTCAATTAGAAGATATATTCGGATCGCAAATCAGTACACTCATTTCGAATCCATTAAATATCGCAGAAGCCGTTGCTGAATCCGATCTAGTCATTGGCGCTGTGCTTATACCAGGTGCGAAAGCTCCTAAACTCGTAACTGAAGCTATGATCAAAACGATGAAACCAGGATCTGTTGTCGTAGACGTCGCTATTGACCAAGGCGGTATTTTCGAAACCGTTGATCACATTACGACTCATGACAATCCTACCTATGTAAAGCATGGTGTCGTTCACTATGCGGTTGCAAACATGCCTGGTGCAGTACCGAGAACATCTACTATCGCCTTAACAAACGCGACTTTGCCTTATGCTCTGCAACTAGCAAATAAAGGTGTATTGAAGGCAACTCAAGACAATCATTCCTTGAAACTCGGCGTTAACACAGCTTCGGGAGCTGTAACTTATGAAGCCGTTGCTAAAGATCTAGGCTACACCTTCGTTCCTGTTGAGAAAGCCTTGAACCAACCCGCTCTAATTAATTAATCGGCGCAACCTATGATGAACACGAGCTTTCGAGACACTTGGGCGGAGGTTTCACTTAACGCAATTGGGCATAATACCGCACTATTCAAAGCTCGTCTGTCCAGCGAATGCAAACTTATGGCTGTCGTAAAAGCTGACGGTTATGGGCATGGTGCAGCCCAAATAGCTAGGGCTGCACTAGGTGCTGGAGCTGATTATTTGAGCGTAGCATTTCTAGATGAGGCAATTCATTTGCGAGAGGCGGGTATCCGTGCTCCGATTCTTATACTCGGGTACACGCCGCCACGCTCCGTTGAGATGGCAATTCGCAATGACATTACGTTGACTGTATATACAAACGATGTGTTAGAGGAAATAATAACGTGCACTAAACGTTTGGAGCATACTGCCCGTATCCATATCAAAGTTGATACGGGTATGTCTCGCTTAGGGGTTCAAACCATCGAAGAAGCACTAGCTCTTGCTACAATTGCACTTGCTTCCGAGCATATCATTCTCGAAGGCTTATTTACGCATTTGGCAGATGCTGATAATGAAGATGACTTCTATATTACTGAACAGTTCAATACCTTTATGAATTATATTTATACCTTTAAGGAACAAGGCATCACGATTCCGCTTAAACATTGCTGTAATAGTGCAGCAGCTATACGTTCTCCACATATGCATCTGGATATGGTAAGGATCGGTATCGCATTGTATGGCTTGTTTCCTGCGAAGTGGATGAACGATGGACGTTTTCCTCTCAGGCAAGCAATGAGTCTTAAAACCCGCATTGCAGCTGTAAGAGTTATTTCTAGTAAGCAGCCTGTCAGTTATGGCTGTACCTTTATACCGAATAAAGAGAGTGTCATTGCTACCATTCCTATTGGGTATGCAGACGGTTTATCACGTCAACTATCGAACAAAGGTTATGCTTTGTTGCAAGGTGAGCGAGTTCCTATTGCTGGGCGAGTCTGCATGGATCAAACGATGCTTGATGTCACTGCTCTTCGTAAGATCGAGGCTGGGGATGTTGTTACGATGTTTGGCTGGGCAGATGAACATTTTCTCTCTATCGATGAAATAGCCGCTTTAATGGGCACCCTCAACTATGAAGTTGTTTGCTTAATTGGAAAACGTGTACCACGAGTTTATCGTTAACAGAAATAAGGGGGCTGTTCTACAAGTGAATTCGCTCACTTGTGGAACAACCCCTTTTAACAATTATAAAGCTCTAAATGGTTTTCATGTTCCTGCAAATGACTGAGAGACAATGAATATGGCTGAAGCTTATTTAGATTCAATGCGATTAGTTGTATAATTCCACTTATTTTCCGACATTTTTTAGTATTCGTCGAGATTAAGTGTATAAATGTACTTATTTCCTATCATTATCGATTTTCAGTCGAGATTAAGTGTAAAACTCCACTTATTACTAAAACGTTAGCAAAATAGCCTCCAGAACCACTATTAAGTGGCTCTGGAGGCTTCGACTTCCATGTAAAGTCCCTTAACGTTGACTTACAACCGGAACTTATTGACCATCCCTTGTAGCTCTTCAGCCATTGAAGCAAGTACCCCTGCTGCTGCCGTAATCTCTTGCATGGCCGCCATTTGTTGTTCACTTGCACCAGATATACTTTCAGCACTAGCAGCTGTTTCCACGGAAGCTTCTTTAATCTGTAAGGAATTGTTTTGTAATTGCTCTGTACTCACAGACATCTGCTGTGATGCAGCCGATACTTCTTGGATTTGACTCGTTACATCTTGGATTGAATATTTAATCTTATCGAAGGATATTTCTGCGAATTGTACAACATCCATCCCCGTCGCAACTTCCTTTGCTCCAAGCTCTATCGAGCTTACAGCTTGGCTTGTCTCGCCTTGAATCGTTGCAATTAATGCTGTAATTTTGGCTGCAGATCCAGCCGATTGTTCCGCGAGCTTACGTACTTCAGCTGCCACGACAGCGAATCCGCGACCATTCTCTCCCGCCCTCGCAGCTTCAATAGCCGCATTCAGTGAAAGCAAATTCGTTTGTGAAGCAATCGTCGTAATATCTTCAACAATGCCACTAATTTGCTGCGAGCTAGTTCCCAAATCCGTAATCACACTAGACACTTGCGATATCGTTTGGTGAATTTTGTTCATCTGCATAACTGCTGTTCCTAAAGCTTCACTACCTTGTTCAGCAAGCTCTGATGACACCGTTGCAGCAGTTGCAACTTGTTGTGAGTTATTCGATATTTGTTGTACAGCAATAGAGAAGTCACCGATTGCCTGCTCACTCTCCATAATGTTTTTCACTTGTAATTCTGTACTGCTTGCTACATCTTGAACTGAACTCGCAACATGGTCAGCAGCTTGGCTAGTTTGTAATGAACTTGCTGACAACTCCTCAGATGATGAAGCCAGATGTTCTACCATCTGACGAATGCCAATGACCAATTCAGCAAGAGAATCTACCATCTGATTAAATCTAACGCCTAACTGACCGATCTCATCATTCGAATGGATGTTAATACGTTCCGTCAAATCACCCTTACTAATTTTCTCTACTGCGTTCATCAAACTGCGAAGTGGTTTCATAATGGATATAATAATTAGAACGATAAGCACGCCGCCCACAAGCAAAGATATCGTTACTACAAGCAACGTCGTTTGAAAAATCGGTTGCACTTCCTGATCGATTTCTTCATACATCATCGTACCTGCGAGCTTCCAGCTTGTTAGCTCATTTGTTTCATACATCGTATGTTTTATCGCACTATTCTCTATATAATCGTAGGCTCCGCTTTCCTTTTCATAAAGTGAATCATACTGGCTACCCTTAGCTTCCGCACCATTTTTTAATGTCGGGTGAGTAATCATTTTACCCCTTTTATCTACGATAAAAACGAACCCTTGATCACCAACTTTAAACCGCTCGGCTATTGAACGTAACTTATCTAAATCTAAATCTATTCCGATTACACCTGTTCCATCCGCTAAACGTTTGGACATCGTAACAACCATTTTCCCAGTGACAGCGTCTATATAAGGATCCGAAATAAAAAATGACTCCTTCTTACTCATAGCACCTTTATACCATCCCCGTTTTCTAGGGTCATAGTCGTCCGCCATTGATTTGTTTGCTGACATAAGGAATGAGCCTTTTTCTGTACCCACATAAGCTAGCGACACATCGTTACTCATCTCATGATAGCTTTTGAGCTGCTTATCTATCGGCACCCCTCCACTCATACCATCTTCCCCAGCTTGTATTGTATTTGCGAAATAGGTGAGTTGATGAATTTTGGGAGCCATTAGCAGATCGATTGTGTTGTTTAAAAAAGTAATCGTATCTTCCGCATTAACAAGAATTTCTTTTGTCATCTTTTGCTTCGCATTTTGATACGAAGTGATTCCTATCGTTAAACTTGGAACCAAAAGTAAGAGGACAAACGAACCAATCAATTTCATCTTTAACGTTATGTTGAACCGTTCCTTCATAACTTGTATTACCCCTCTATATTGTCGATTGCCGCATTGGTGCCGATCCCATTTTTTCGAATGGCTTTCAAGGCAGTATAAGATCGATTATAGAAATAACAAATTAAAAAAGTTATCGATTAATCGTTAAAATAATGTGAGTTTTCTGATAAAAACCAAACAAAAAACTTCTATCTCCACATTACCTGCGGAAGTAAAAGTTCTTTGGACCGATTATGACATGTACACTCTATTATTTCGTAACAAACTTATAGCCAATTCCCCAAACCGTTTTTATATGCTTCGGCTCCTTCGGCTTTTCCTCAATTTTTTTCCTAAGATTCGCAATATGAACATCTATCGCCCTCTCTGTCACAAAGGAATCAATGCCTCTCAGCTCATTTAGCAAATCTTCTCTGCTGTACACTCTCTCTACATTGGTTATAAACAGTCGCATAATTTCAAATTCAGAAAATGTTGCCTCTACATAGGCATTGTTTACGCGAATGACCCTCTTCTCCAAATCTAATTGAATCGTATTTCCTGAAATCGACAAGACCTTCTCAGGTTGTATCCTCACCTCTATCTTGGGCTGGTAAAATTCAGTTCGCCTAATCATTGCTCCAATCTTCGCTGTCACTTCTCTCATACTAAATGGTTTACATACATAATCGTCCGCCCCAGCATGTAAAGCGCCCATCCGCTCCATAACACCCGTCCTCATTGATATGACAAGGATTGGTGCAATAGTGAACATGCGTAGTTCTTTACATAATTGAATACCCGTCGTATCTGGAAGGACCATGTCCAAAATAATAACGTGGGGAGAAAACTGCTGCGCCAGCTCCAGACCAGCCCATCCCTCTTCAGCTCGCACGACATTAAATCCTTCTTCACTCAAATACATCGCTAACATCTCGCCCATAATCTGATCATCTTCTATTATTAATACTCTATACACCAGATCCTCAAGCCCCCTGATCTTTCCTAACACTTTCACCGTTATTTTCTCGTAAATCATGGACTGTTCATAATAAAACATAACGTAGTAGCCCCTAAGAAACTCCCGTACCTTTCCACCTTCGGATAAGTATTAACACATCCTCTATTTGTTGTTCCAAATTGCTCACACTATGCTGATATTCTATTGCATCTGGAGCAAGATGAATAATAAACTCCAACTTTCTCGTCGCGATAAGCAGACGTTCAGCAGATAGATTACCTGCAACCCCGCTTAACGTATGTAAAATTCTTGCAGCTAGATCATAGTCATAATCCTTTAGAGCCTCGTCTAGCTGCCCACAGAAATTAGCGTATTCTCTCTCAAATGAAACAAGTATATACTCATAAATGTTACGTTTTCCAGCGAGCCTATCCAACGCACTATTAATGTCCAAATAGGGTACTGAAATATATTGTTCCAGCATATCCATAACTTCATTTATATCTATAGGTTTGGTCATTACACCATTCATTCCGCAACGATAACAATGGTCATGCTCTTCCGCAATAATACTTGCAGTCATCGCTAGAATGGGTACCTTATCGAACTGCTTATACTGCCTGATACGACGTGTCGCTTCACATCCATCCATCTCTGGCATATGAACATCCATCAATATAAGATCCCACCGGTCAGCATGTAATCTTTCCAGCACTTCCAGACCATTTCTCGCGACAGTGACAGAGTAGCCTAATCCGAGTAACAATTCCATCGCTACTTGCTGGTTAATCTCATTATCCTCTGCAAGAAGTATTTTGCCTTTAGCACCGCTAATGATAAACTCTTCCTTATGTGATGTTTCGGGAGTTACAAGATGCTTGATTTCACCTTGTTCTAGTGCAGACTGAACAACTTTAAATAAATTAATTCGATTCATAGGTTTCGTAAGTACAGCGTACGGCTGGTCATCCGCCTCAATGGTCGCTAATTCATCCCTTCCATACTCCGTTGTCAACGCTATCGTTACACCATCATTTCCAGCGAGCGATTGTAACCTTCCAAGCGCTTCAGCGCCGTACATATCCTCTGCTTCCATATCTACAATAATGAGCCTATACTTGCTCCATCCTGTTAGTGATTGCTGTTCCAAATGATAAAACAACTCACCCCAAGTAGATACACTGGTAGGAGCTAACTTAAATGATCGCAGTACATTCACCACATTATTTCGCATCCTCGTGTGATCCTCTACTACTAAAACAGGAAGATTCTCATACTCTTTAGGCAATTTAAAGGTAAGACTATTTTTCTTATCACACATTTCAAAAGAAAGCTCAAACGAAAACGTACTCCCTTTTCCAGGCTCGCTGCATAACTCCAGTTTCCCGCCCATCATCTCTATCAAATTTTGAGAAATAACAAGGCCTAAACCAGTCCCGCCAAACCTCCTGCTCGTTGAACCATCCCCTTGCGTAAATGGCACGAACAAATGATCAATTTGCTCAGCCGACATACCAATTCCGGTATCTTCAACTTCAAATCGAACCCTCATCTCATTCTGATTCTTGCTCATAAATGTGATAGTAAGTGCGACATATCCACGTTCTGTAAACTTAATGGCGTTGCTGCATAAATTCAAAAGAATTTGTTCAAGACGATGAGGATCACCTAAAAGCTCAACGTTAATTTCGGGCGAAGTTTCCAAAATAATTTCGATTTGATTGCCTCCAAGATAAACGCCTAACATATCTGATACTCGTCGTACGACCTCATCTAAATAGAAGCTAACATGTTCGATCTCCAATTTACCCGCTTCAATCTTCGAAAAATCGAGCACCTCATTAATTAAACGTAATAATACGTTTGATGATGAAATGATTTTCTCTTGAAAATCTTGTTGCCTACCGCTAAGTTTTGTCTTCTGCATTAATTGTGATAACCCGATAATACCGTTTAATGGCGTCCGAATCTCATGACTCATCCTTGCCAGAAATAGCGTCTTCGCTTTACTCGCTTCTTCCGCTTCTTCCTTTGCTTGCCTCAATGCCCGTTGTATACGTTCCTGCTCTTTCAGCAAATACTGCAACAGTAAATAAAGCAAACTTACAAGAACACATATAGCGGATACATAGATTACAATTGATATTCTTTCAATCCATGTTAATTGTTCTAATGCTTCCTCAGCAGGAGAGACAGCCGCAACCGACCATCCTGAATAAGGAATCGGAGCATAGCCTACATATTCCTTACGATCGTTTGTCGTAACAACTTGAAGCCCTCTTTCACCAGCAACCATTCGTTTACCTATTTGACCCATTTCACCAACTTGATCTTTTAAGTTTTGCGCAGCCACCATCTCTTTACGATAGTCATACATAATCGTTCCCGCTGCAGAAAGTAAGATAGGATAACCCATTTGGCCGATTTCATAAGATTCCATAATGTGCGGAATATTTTCTAATGATATATCGATTGCCGCAAAACCTAGTACAACACCATTTTCCTCTATTTTGAGCGTGCCGCTAATAACCATTTCTCCTGTGAAATAATCTATATATGGCTCAGTAAATAGTACCTCATCCGCTTGTATTGCATCCTTATACCACGGACGCTCCTTAAAGATAAAATCAGATTGCGTAAAAACTTTCCCGTTTCCTACAATAAAATTGCCCGTACTGCTCCCAATCCAGACTAGACCGAGTTCTTCATCCAACGCTTTAATCGCGTCCAATGCCTTCGCTACATCATCGAAATCAGGATTCGTACTAGCCTCTGCTCTTGAGGTAGTCGTCTTTAAGTAACGAAGAATCGCTTGGTTTGTACTAATCTCCTGAATGAGAAGCCCCTTCTGTTTAAAAAACACTTCCATCTGGCTTGCCAACATTTCACTTTGTAACATTAGCTTACTCTCTATTTCATTTTTGATAATTTTATTCGTTTGGGATAATACCGTATACCCTGTTAGAAGAAATGTGATAACAATCGTAATCAACATTAAAGACACGATCCGTTTGGAACTTTTTTTGAACTTTTTCATTCTTTTTCTTTCCCCTCTAGTCTTCACCACAATGCCTATGACAAGCTACATTTAAACTGTCTCATAATCATCGGTCAAAACGATCAAAAGGTGAAGCAATTTGAATAAGAAATTACTGTCACTCAAATCGCCCCGAAGCCTTACCCCATCACGCTTTAGTACGCGAAATTGCATAAAAAAACAGCTCCCTGAGTAATTACTCAGCAAGCTGCTTTTTTAAGTGCATTTAGCGCTATTAAACTGCTTTAATTTCAAGCAATTCGTATTGTATGATTCCAATCGGAGCAGTCACATTAATTTTGCTTCCGACCTTTTTGCCGATTAGCTCTTTTCCTAGAGGACTCTCGTACGAAATTTTAAAGTCCGCTGCATCTGCTTCTGCTGGACCAACGATACGATATTCGATCTTTTCGTTAAATTCGATATCATTTAGAATAACGCTGCAGCCAACTGTTACTTCGTTTACGTTAATGCTTTTTACATCAACTACACGAG
The DNA here is from genome assembly GCF_016019935.1 of Paenibacillus sp. GSMTC-2017. Lineage (GTDB taxonomy): Bacteria > Bacillota > Bacilli > Paenibacillales > Paenibacillaceae > Pristimantibacillus. The sequence goes on along the minus strand of NZ_JAECMT010000004.1, from coordinate 346,656 downwards.
CAACTTTAAGCATGCGCTCTAATGACAAAATTCTTGTTTCCATAAACGCTTGATCATCCTTAGCAGAATGATATTCGCTGTTTTCCTTCAAATCGCCGTAGCTTATTGCAACTTTTAGACGTTGTGCAAGCTCCTTACGCTTAACCGTCTTCAATTCCTGCAATTCCTGCTCAATCTTATCCAAACCTTCTTGCGTCAAAATCAATTCCTCTTTAGCCACTATGTCAGCTCCCATTTCTCTATCTTCGTACTATTGTAACCTAAAATCCGCACCTATTTTCCAAACAACATGATGTGACGTAATTTTGTTGATGGACATCATCCGGGCTCCTATTCTTCATCTAAGTATATAGGAAAGCATTCATAATATATATAGTCACCCAGTATGAGGCAAAATGAATAACTCAACGAATCGAGCTATCTGCGCTTCGCTCGCTGACATTCGTCCCGCTATAAGTATTATTCATATGCTCCAAATGTTTGAATCCCCAGCCGCACATATCGCCTAGAACCGAACTTAATGACTTCCCATGTTCAGATAAATAATATTCTACTTTAGGCGGAATCTCTTGATACACTTGGCGAACAACAAGTCCGTCTCTCTCCATCTCGCGAAGTTGGTTCGTTAACATGCCTTGTGTCACATTCGGAAGCATTCGTCTTAACTCCCCGAAACGTTTCGTTCCATAATGCAGCAATATAAACAAAATGAGCGGTTTCCACTTGCCGCCGATTACTTGAAGAGTAGCCAAAATGCCTTCTGTCGTTTTCGGTGCACGATCTCCCTCTAGCATATGATCGCCTCCTGCTCATTATCGATCTTTATTTTAGTCTTACTTTATCAAAGTATCCCTTTTAGTAATAGTACGATGTTAAATCGTACTTAGTATGATTTAACGTACTATCTCAAAAATCCATGTCGCACAAATAGTATGTTTTATAGAACCTAGTATGTAAAAACTGCGTACTTTTCAACAATGATCTTTTCCCTAATAATGAGGGTGTAAATCGCGATTTTACGAATAACCCTTGAAAGGATGATTGGCTTGAACATTTTGGTCATTTCAGCACATCCGAGCTTAGACACATCCCGTGTGAATTCGGCATTTGCCCTAGAGTTGCAAAATAAAGCAACTATCACTTTCCGTGATCTCTACCATGAATACCCCGATTGGAACATTGATGTGACGAGGGAGCAGCAATTATTACTCGCCTATGATCGAATCGTATTTCAGTTTCCTTTTTACTGGTATAGTACCCCTCCCCTTCTCAAGAAATGGTTCGATGATGTCCTTACGTATGGCTGGGCTTTCGGTCCAGGGGGCGACCACTTAAAGGATAAAGAGTTTATTGTTGCTACAACAGTGGGTGGAACAGAAGGTTCTTATCGCTCTGGAGGGAATAATTTATTTACCCTAAGTGAATTGTTACGACCCATTCAAACGACTATCTTCAAGTGCAACGGTACATTCCTGCCTGCATTCGCAACCTATAATGTAACAAATAGCGATGTATCCTATTTTGCAGAGGAAGCTAAAAAGTATGCCGCGCATATCCAAACTTCTGCAAATGATTTCAATCACTAACAATCATCCATCTACCGTAAAATATTGTACCGTCAGGGAGACAATTTCCTGGCGGTTTTCTGTTGGTAATTAACAAAATGGAGTATAATGGAACTTGTAAATAACGATAAAGGTGGGTACACAAATGAAGTTTAATGAATATCCATATGAGCGCCCTGATTTGTCTGCATTTGAACAAAAGTTTAAAGAACAACTAGCCAAATTCACTTCAGCAAGTAGTTTCGAAGAACAAGACATTGCGATGACCGCTATTAATAAGCTCAGAAGTGAATTCGATACGATGCAGCAAATTGTGTACATCCGTCATTCTGTTGATACAAATGATGAGTTTTACAGGGCAGAACAAGACTTTTTTGACGAGAAGGGGCCAGTCGCTCAAGAGTACATTACCGACTATTTCCGTGCACTCGTTAACTCGACGTTCCGCGCTGAGCTAGAGAATAAATGGAGTCGCCAATTGTTCCAACTAGCCGAACTATCGCTCAAAACGTTTAGCCCTGAAATCATTGAAGACCTACAACAAGAAAATAAACTAACGTCTGAATATACGAAATTGATTGCTTCTGCCAAAATCCAATTTGAAGGTGAAGAGCGTACGCTATCGCAGCTTGGACCTTTCCTTCAATCTACAGATCGTGATATGCGTAAACGTGCATCAGAAGCTTCCTCTGGCTTTATGGCAGAAAATGAAGCAACTTTCGACCGCATCTACGATGATTTGGTTAAGACAAGAACAAAAATGGCGAAGAAGCTGGGCTTTAATAACTACGTTGAGTTAGGTTACGCGCGAATGAATCGTACCGACTACAATGCAGAGATGGTAGCAAACTTCCGTAATCAAGTTCTTGAGCATATTGTGCCTGTTGCATCGAAGCTTAAGAAACGTCAACAGAATCGTATCGGCGTAGAGCAATTGTTCCACTATGATGAACAGCTCTCATTCTTAACAGGCAACGCAACACCAAAAGGTGATCCTGATTGGATCGTTGCAAACGGGGCAAAAATGTACGCTGAGCTATCTCCAGAGACGGATGAGTTCTTTACGTTCATGCAAAATAATGGATTGATGGACTTGGTAGCCAAGAAAGGCAAGCAAAGCGGTGGCTATTGTACATACATTAGTGAGCATGGAGCACCATATATTTTCTCCAACTTCAACGGTACTTCGGGCGATATTGATGTGTTGACCCATGAGGCCGGTCATGCTTTCCAAGTGTATGAAAGCCGAGGCTTCAATGTGCCGGAATACAACTGGCCTACGTATGAAGCTTGCGAAATTCATTCGATGAGTATGGAATTTTTCACATGGAAGTGGATGGACTTATTTTTCGAAGAGGATGCTGACAAATATCGCTTTAACCATTTAGCAAGCGGACTTAACTTTATTCCTTATGGTGTAACCGTCGATGAATTCCAACACTTCATCTATGAAAATCCGGATGCCACTCCAGCTGAGCGTAAGCAAGCTTGGCTCGAAATCGAGAAAAAGTATTTACCGCATCGTAATTACGGTGATAATGAATACCTTGCACAAGGCGGCTTCTGGCATAAACAAGGCCACATATTCAACTCGCCATTTTACTATATCGATTACACATTAGCACAAATTTGTGCGTTTCAGTTCTGGAAGAAGATGCACGAAGATCATTCCGCTGCGTGGATTGACTACGTGAAATTATGTCGCCTTGGCGGAAGTCTTTCGTTCACGGAACTTGTTAGCGCTGTTGACTTGATCTCGCCGTTCCAAGACGGCTGCGTAACTTCCGTCATTGGATCAATCGACGGCTGGCTGGACAGCGTCGATGATACCGCTCTATAAATAGTAAGTTAAATAAATCTTATACAAGCGAAATGGATAGGGTGTTCAGATACGATCTGAACGCTCTATCCATTTTTTGATAAGCCTAGTGCTATAACCCAACTTTAATCCAGTCTATACACTTTCCTAGGCTGATTTCGTATTAAAATAACTGCTTGAGGAAGCACGAGCCAAAACCCCGAAACAGGCATCATAATTACACCTATCAGTCCCACAGCAAGTAGAATCCATCCAAATCCGGCAGGGGGAACTATCCCTTTGTGCTTTAGTATCCAATTAACCATGTAACCAGTAACGATGATCATAAAGCCAAATAAAAGTGACCAGAATACAGCATCACGATCCCCTTGACCTGATCCTACCGTATTCCAAAATCCTTCTGCGACAATTATCTGAAGCTGCGTCGCACCGAAGATAAGTACGACAACTGTATGAAGCAACCCCGTCAGCATCAACATAACTCCTACGTGACGCTTAATCCCTATTACCACAGCTATTCCACCTCTCTTAAGGCTTGCTCGGCATGTACATTAGTCCTTGGAAATCGTTATTTTTCGTGCAGTCGTCGTGCTCTCCTTCTCATCTAACGTATCGATGACGCTATCAATGACAGACCTCGAAGCGAGAAGCAGTTCCTTCACCCCATTTCGGAAATGCTGCTCGGTCTGACGCTGCTCCATATGCCCTAACAATCGCTCCACCTGCAACAATCCTTCCACCATACGTTCAATCCCAGTCCCCGTACCTCTCACTGACCACAGTCCCTTCCTCGTAAAATCATTCCCGCTTACCGAAACGGATGATTAGCCGATCCTCTGTAAATTTCGCTCCAACAACCTGCCTACCCATAAGCGGTCTTGGCAATATGACTTTACGTTTGTAGCTGCCTGCATGCACTGTTAATTCGTCACCCGTTTGTGTTAAATCTAGATCGGCTTTGTCGACAAAAGGAATGGCAAGCTCTAACAACAACTCCCCATCTTCCTCCCGAATCGTCTCCGTACGTCCGCGGTATAACATCTCCGCAACATCTTGGTCCCCATATACGATATCTGCTAGTTCCTCAAGTACGGGCAGTCCGATCACTTCCTTTCCCATCATAGGCGCTCTGAGTATCGGAAGCGGCTGGAAGTTCATGACGATCTCTTCCTCGTACTTATTCTGAAGCTGTTTCCAATGGGCGAAGAACCCCTCACCCGCTTCTTCTGGTAATATCCGATTTACAATTATCGCGTCTGTATTAAAGCCAAACAGATTCAAATAGGTAAAGGAACGTTTCGCTTCGGCAAGCACCATTTTCTCAGGATTCAGCACAATCCTCACCGAAGTGATTTCTGGATTCAGTACGATATTCTGCATTTCCTCCAAAGAACGCGCGAACCGTTCAACACTATTCAGCACATCTTCAGATGGAAGCTCCACATTGTTTATAAACTTAGCGACAGGGCGAACGAGTTTGATGAGCCGACGTTCATTCGGAAATATTTTTTCGAGCCACCAGTTTAATACGTTAGGATAACTAAGAAGCCTTAACGTTTCTCCTGTCGGGGCGCAATCAACAATAAGGACATCAAACTTTCCGCTTTGGGCATGTTCCTTAATTTGAAGCAAGCTGAACAGCTCCTCCATCCCCGGGAATACGATCATTTCTTCCGTCGTTATATCTTTTAGATTTGCTTTATCCAGCATAGCTGTCAGCCAACCTTGGACAAATCCCCAATTCTTCTCCGTTTCACGAAGACTGTTCACTTCTTGCCCCATAAGTTCTCGCTAATTTGGATCGGGTCTGCGCCAATGGATATACCCATTGAATCAGCCAAACTATGTGCTGCATCCGTGCTCAGAATAAGTGTCCTTTTCCCTTGTCGTGCCAGCTTTACAGCAGTAGCCGCTGCTATACTCGTTTTGCCGACGCCACCTTTACCTGTGTAGATAATGATCCTCATACGTTTCAGCTCCTTTTTAGTACGATTTCGTAGTAATTATTTAAAAAAAGAAAGCGATTTGACTCGCTTACTCGTCGATCCTAATTTTTATCGGCCCATTGCTAGCTGCAATTTCCTTAATCGGTCCTTCTTCTTGGAATACTTTAGATGCCTTAAGCAGAAGGCTAATAAATTGTTCTAATTCATCAGTTGTAAATGCTGTCTCCAGCTTGCCTAATAGCGAGAGCATAACACGCTCCCATTCTTTCGCAAGCTCCTTACCCTCTTGTGTCAGAGTAACAAGCTTCACACGCTGATCCTGCGGGGATGTTGCCCTTGCGATATAGCCCTTGCGTTCTAGCCGCTTCGCAATGCTAGTCATGGAGCTAAGTGGCGCTCCCATCTCAGCAGCCAAATCCGACATCGTCAGATCACCACGAAATTGCAAAATAAGCAGAGTCGATAAATCAGAACGAGTCACTTTTTGTTCGAGTTGCAATGTATCAGTCAAAAATGCAAACGGGCGCAAGCCGGTCTTGAGGAAGAGATCATATAGTTGCTGCATACCGGAAGCTCCCTTTAGTACGTTTTCGTAGTATTTTGTATACATTCATATTATTACGACATCGTAGTAATGTCAACGACGGATTTCCCTTTATTTTTCATTTATCCGTTCCATTACTACACCTACAACTGGTCCATCATCATCGATAGCTCCTGTTAAGCGGAATCCAAATGATTCATACAGCTTCATAGCGAGCTGGTTATCTGGATGAAGACTCAAATTCACCTTTTTCACAACAACCTTTTTACTCATATAATCAAGGAGCAACGCGATAAACCGCTTCGCATAACCTCTGCCTTGATATTGTTGATCGATCATAAAGCGATCCAGCCATATGCTTTGCTTTTCTTCAGAATACCACCCGTACATGGCGTAACCAACTAACATCTCTCCATCGTATAGCGCCAATGAAATGCCATTTCCTTCGAAGAGTGACTCCGCCATAGAAAACGAATTGCTTTCGATAAACTGTCCTTGTTCCTCTGCCACCTGTAACGCCGCGACTTCGCGCCAATTGGCTGCTGTTACTTCTTCTAGATGTAAACTCATTATTCCAACCCGCTTTCCTTGCTACTGGGACTAATCCTTTATTATAGGCCATTTGTTCAAAGTTGAAAAATGCGAGTCACTACTTTAAGCTTTAAAGACTGTATGTTTACGAACCACTTTACAAAAAAGGAAGCCCAAGGAGAGTGACCCCATGAGCAAGGCAAGGAAAGTTATGAAAATAGAGCAGCCTAAACTATCGGCAGACCAATTATTTGCATTTGAACCACATGACATACATAGAAATGACTTTTTCGAAATGGGACTGATGCAAGATTGTCAGTTTGAAAAGCGCAGACCTTCTAAACTTACCTTTGAGAAATTCATTTTCCGAAATGTGAACTTTACCGAAACAACGTTAGCTGGAATTGAGCTTACAGACGTCAGATTTGAAAAGTGTGATTTGTCTAATCTCGACATCAGTGATGCTATCATACATCGAACGGAATTTGTCGACTGCAAGATGGTTGGTATTAACTTAGGCGGCGTTACTCTGCGAAATGTTTTAATCGATCATTGCTTGGCCGACTATTCGAATTTCCGCTATTCAAATAGTAAACAGGTCATCATTCAAGATAGTTCACTTGGCAATGCTGATCTTAGTCAGTCGAAATTGATCAAGCTTGAGCTACATCGCACCAACATTAACCAAGCCCAACTGTCTTCTACAGAGTTAAAAGGAATCGATTTAAGCGACTGTGAATTTAATGGTCTTGGTGTTAGTGTGGAACAACTGAAAGGCTGCATTATCTCACGTGAGCAAGCTTATATATTCGCTACTTTGTTTGGACTTATTGTTAAAGAGTAGGCGTGGCTTGTTCCGTAGTCGCATAGTCTAGCCCCAGCTGGTAAGCACGTTGCAATAGTTGTTCGATGTGGGCCTGGTCACCGCCTGTGTCATATAACAGTTCGACCGATGAATCCTTGATTCCCACATAATCGGACATACCTATATTCAGTTGAAGTGCAATCATTTTGTCATAATCTCTTTTTTGAAAATGTTCAAGCGATGCTCCTGCGAGACCAAGCCACAGCGTTTTTTTGTGAGGCAAATGATTTGATCCATATGCAAAACCATAATTCCATACTCTGTCGATATATCCTTTCAACATAGCAGGAATGCTGTACCAATACACGGGGAATACAAATGCAAGGGCGTCGTACTTCAGCAACCGCTCCATCTCGGCCTGCACCTCAGGAGAATATTGTTTAGGCGGGCCTGAATAATCAGGCTCATCCGCTTCCCACAGTACAGGGTCAAATCCGATGCGATGCAAGTCGAGCACATCTGTTTCATGTCCTGCTTCCTCAAGACCTTGAGTAAATCTGCGTACCGCCTCAAACGTTAAAGATTGTGTTCTTGGATGAGAAACGATCGTTAATACTTTCATCATCTATTCCCTCTTTCTCTTATTGGATTGTTTGTTCCTGGTAAGCATAAGTCGAGATGCCAACACCGAATTGCTCCAGCCTTGCAATAGCTTTATCAACGATTAATAGTGTTTCAGGTAAGTGTATACCTCCAGATGCGGCAGGTAGTCCGTCGGTTCCTAATATCCGTTCAATGGAGAGGAGTACACCTAGTGCCGTAAGATGTGCTTGACCTTTAGGGTCGGATACAACTGTCCGAAGCTTCTCTTTTGAGCCCGATTTCAAAATACCTTCTATATCGATATAGAGGTCTTGGGAAGGTTGTTGGTTACTTTTCAAGCCAAGCGATGGGCCTACAATAAAGTCAAAGCGAATATTGGGAGCACCGGTAGCAGAAGCGAGACCCGGAACATCTAGCAAAGACATTGGCCCACCTTCTAGTACTGTTCCATCAGATAAACGAATACTTCTTGTGTTCTTTGTAGCATCCACCCATAACCATCTTCCACTTTCTCGAATAAGCGCACGATTAATGAACCCTTCTGCATCGTTAAGTGTCATTGGCCCCATAGGGTCATTTTCGTCAAATAATCCTGCGAGCTCTATCGAGTCAATTCGGCTGAACTGCTCCGCAACCTTCTGTGCAACTACCATCATTACCCCTGCTTGTGAATGACCGAGCGGAACAATTGGCCTTTTCGGAGGTGATTTCAACACCGCCACCATAAGAGGTGTAATCTCATCTGCTAGCTTAGTAATGCCAATATGAGCGATTCCTTTTTCTACAGCTAAATGCAATAACTTATCCATCGGATCTTGCAGAGCAGCAACAATGAGATCAACACCATCTAAGTCAATTGACTCATCGGGCTGGCTTAGATCAAGGTAAGCCGTTTCTGCATTTCCAAGTTGCCCAGCAAGCACCTCACCTTTAGCCGGATTACGTCCTGCTACAATGATTCTGATCTCTTGATCGATCCCTCTAATATGCCTCGCTATGTTACTTCCCACTACTCCGTACCCACCTGCAATATAAACAGTTGTTCCCACCATATTACCTCCATCCATTCACTAATCTGTATTGGTTTAATCCCATTATGTGGCATATAATGGATTGTGAGAAGTACGCACCTTTTTGTTCTATTGATACCAAAAAGTACTGTAGGTACTTTAAAGTACCTTTGAAAACCTACAAAACATTGGAGGTTATATGATGAATCCTAAAGAAAAGACCACGTACAACACGACGATCGAAGCTACACTAGATGTTATTGGCGGGAAGTGGAAAACGCTAATACTTTGGCATCTATTTTACGGAGCAAAAAGAACGAGTGAACTTAAGAAGAAAATACCTGGCATTACGCAAAAGATGCTAACGCAACAACTGCGAGAACTAGAAGTAGACGGGGTTATTATTCGAACGATTTACAATCAAGTTCCGCCAAAAGTCGTCTATGAAATAAGTGAATTAGGGCTCACGCTCAAACCAATTATCGATCAAATGTGCGTGTGGGGAGAACACTTCGTTCAAGGAACCAAGCCAGATGGGAAAATAGCCTCTACGGACACATGCTGTGACACCGAGGACTACGTTTAAGCAATATCTGTTCCGCAACTTAGCTTCAGTAATTCACTATAGTTTCAGGTGTGGGGGAGTAATGAGCACTCTACTCTCCCAGCTCTCTCGGTCTACTTCGCCTCACTCGCATCCTCTCTCTAGCAACCTTACTTTCTCGAAATCTGTCAATAAATCTATAAATATAGTCAATTATGCCTATAGATAACAGAATTCGAGTTTACTATAATATGGATGAAATTATATTTATACACTATGAGGAGGATAAGTATGAAAGCTACGCTATTCAGCAAGGGCATCATCCGTTTTTGCATCATAGTTCTAACATCCATTTTAGTTTTAACATCTTTGGAAGCGGTTACAATTAGAAATAAAGTAGAGGCAAATACCCCATTAACCGCACCCGCCTGGGTTTCAACCCAGGTATATTTAACAAATCATGAAGCATTCTACGGTGGTAATGTATATCGCGCGAAATGGTGGACACAAGGAGATACTCCCGGTGTAGGCGCTCCTTCTAGCTCACCATGGTTGTTGCTAGGTCCAGGTACAGCTAGCGGTGGTGGTAATGGCGGCACTAATCCAACTGATTTAGCTGTTGGCGAAAGCCGTGTCCTAACCGATGCTCAAATTACGGCATCATGGGGCGGCATTGATCCGCAATTCTCTCCATCTAATGCAGCTGCTGCCGTACAAGCGGCATTGCCACAAACACAATATGAACAGTTGTTTCCTATGCGTATCGGTACTCAAGCATGGCATACATTTGCCGCTAGCAAAACGTACTATAAGCCAGGGCAAACAGACTACTATTCATACAGCAACCTAATCGCAGCAGTAACCGAAGTTGCGAACATTAAATACAAACTTGAATATCGCCAAGGTGCAACTTGGAACCACCGAGTATTCAGACTAAACAAAACAACAAAAACAGAAACGCTAGTCTATCAAAATGCTGACTTCAATGCTTCTTGGAACCTATCCGTGCCTATCATCTCAAAAACAGTAGATTTTGGTTCTTTTATTAAAGAGGGTACAGCTGTTAATCGTAAACGCGAGCTAGCTGCGTTCCTTGCGAACATTTCTCATGAAACAGGCGGCGGCTGGGCTACTGCACCAGGTGGCGAGCTGAGCTGGGGACTATTCTGGAATGAGGAAATTTCCTATATCAACTCCACTCAAATCGGATATGTTGCATCAAATACCGACTTCCCGGCAGTAGCAGGCAAATCATATCATGGTCGCGGGCCGATCCAGCTTAGCTGGAACTACAACTACGGACTAATTAGCGGAATCATCTACGGTACAAAAAACACATTGCTTAACAATCCGGAACTTATCGTTAACGATGGCAAGCTCGGATTTATGACAGCAATCCTATTCTGGATGACACCACAACCACCTAAACCATCTGCTCATGATGTAATGGTAGGCAACTGGACGCCTAATGCAACAGAAATTACTAAAGGATTAACGCCTCCTGGCTTTGGTGTTACGATTATGATCATTAACGGCAACTTTGAAGGAAATAAAGACGAGACTGACTACCGTGTTGGTCGCCGTGTTGGACATTACCGTGATATTACTACCAAAATGGGTGTAAGCATTACAGGTGAAAAAGTGAACACGATTGGTATGAGCCCATTCTAAGCATGTAGTAAATATGAAGAAAAAGCTGACCTATTTGCATCTGCCAGTAACATTCGAATAGGAATGTTACTGGCAGAGCATTAGAGTCAGCTTTTTTATTTCACTTCAACACTGAAAACAAACGTAACAATGCCTTCAGGCCATTCAGCGCTATACGTATAGGTATGAATTCCGCTAATATAAGGTATGTTGATTTCATTACCGATACTTTCTACTTCTTTCGATTCTTCTAGATTTATGACTTCGCTAACCTTAACTATTTTTTCTGGCTCACGATCAAATGAGATTCTGATTTTTGAATTAGGTGGGACAATCGTGTGTGTTTTGAAATGCTCATAAGCATTGGTATCTCCATAATCATATTGCCCAGCCCAATATGAGCTGAATATCTCTACTGGTACTGTAATATCTGTTTCTCCCACATATGCACTCGATTTGGGAAGTGGATTGTTGGTGTACTTACCACATGCACTTAGGACAAATACTAGACAAATATATAATAAAAACAACCATCTTCTATTCAATTCAAACCTTTCCCCTCTAGATTACAATCATTTAATGGCTAACATTATCGTAATACCAACCCCATACTATACTATCGGTTAATATATTCCAATCATCTTCTCCTTTTTCAGTATTTACTACCATATACAGAAAAGACCGACCTAGTTACGTCTCACAATGAAACACCCTCATGAGGATGCTCCATTGTGACGTACTACGATCAGCCTTTTTCTTACTTCCTTTATTTAATCGCAATATAAATCTCTACTTCTGTATTGGCAGGGTCAAAATTTCGCCCATCATAACGTTCAAAGTCACCTGTGAACGCTCTTACTTCCACTGCGTCCTTAAAGTATGCCCAAATGACGCCCCACATCTCAGCAACTACCTCTTGAACTGGCCCCTTCTTCGTCGTAAATACAAGATACTTACTCTCTGGCACAATTGCAATCGTCCCATCAATTTCTTGCTCAGCAGTACCTTCTCCTACTTCATGCCCAATCAGCGTCGTATATGCTCCGCTCGCATCACTCTCATAATCCGTATACAGCCCATAGATGAAATGGGGATTAACGTTGTAAGGTTTCGCTGCTACTCCACTGCTAAAATAGGTTCCCCATAACTGCGGAAGCTTCCGACTCGGACCTGCCTCATCAGCATTCGAGGTACGAATGCTGACTCCAGCTAACGTTAATTTGGACATTTCTACAATAAAAGTGTTCATGTAAATCCCTCATTTCGTTATAGTTGAGCCCAGTATAACGAAAGAAAGTAGACAGCTATCTGTCCACTTTCTAATATCGGTTGATTATTTTTTTCGCCCTGCTAACCACTTCATCAGCCACATACGCTGGTTTTTCCACTTTTACATGATCGCCATAACTAAGTAGCATTCCATAGAACCATTCATCAAGAATAAACGTTCCACTCACTTGGATAGAACCATCCCGTAGAACAGTAACCCAATCTGGATGAAAGGAATCCCCGATTCGATACCGAACGCTCGAATGAAAAGTAAGTACAATCTCATGCTTCGTATGTTGCGCCCACATCGGATCCCACACATAACTGTCTAAGGATGGTACCTCTCGACGGACAAAGGATTGCTCCATGACGTGCAAATTTTGAATACGTGATAATCGGAAAACTCGGAAATCTTCTCGAAGCGTACAGTACGCATGTAGATACCATACGTTTGCTTTCAAAATTAAGACGACTGGTTCAACTACTCTTTTGCTTTCTGTACCGTTCATGTTTAAGTATTCAATCGTCACTAAGCTCGCGTTTTCTACAGCCCCTCTGAGCCTATTCACTTTATCTCTTGCAGTAGATCCTTGCCCCCAAGGGTTAAAGTCAAACACAATCCCCGTCCCTTGTTGCTCCATCGTCGTTTGATCAACTTTATTCAGTTGTGCTTTCACCTTTTCAAGAAGTGAAGCGAACACCCCATCATCCATCACTGTATTGATACCTTTAACAGCTGCAACAACTGCCTCTATTTCATGAAGTGTTAAATATTGACGGGACATCGTATATTGCTCCATAATTTCAAACCCGCCCGCTGTTCCTTGATGGGCTATAATCGGGATACCGGATTGACCTAACGTATCCATATCTCGATAAATTGTTTTTGTAGAAACCTCAAATCGCTCGGCTAATTCTTTTGCACTTACTCGTCCACGATTGAGCAGTAGAACTGTCATCGCTAACAATCGATCAATTTTCATAATGTCACCCTTAACGGCTTTTATCGCATCTAGTTCATTTATGGGGATAATTGTTTCTTCCCCGCCTCAAGCCATTGTTTCTCTGTTCCTACAAAAAAGGTTAGTTTTTCAGGCAACTTTTCAATTACACCATTAGCTCCGCCTTTCTCCCCCGATGATGTATGAAGACCATGGATCATTGGGATATTTGTTGGAAATTCAACTAAGTTACCATCTTGCTTAACATATGTAAGAACCACTTGTCCCGAAATATTTTTGCTTGAAGTCGATATTTTCCCAGAAGGCGGAACCTCATAGATTATAATAGAACGTCCTTCTTTTTTTAAAGCGGGAAATTCAGATTGTTCAAACGTAACTTCAATCGTTCCCGTAAACCCATTTGGCAATAAAAATTTATGTGTTGGATTACTCGATAGCATTAAGAAAAAAACAGCTCCTGCTATAAGACAAAGCATTACCAATATGATGAAACACAACATGTAAAAATCTAAAACCCGCGCTTTTTTTATGATTACCGCACCCCCTTCAAGTTGAATATTTATTTCCTTGATTTGTCTTTTAGTATAACGAAAGACATTCTTCAATACGAATGAAATTTATCAACACTGCGGTATCACTTATATCTTTTGATTACTTATTAAGCTGTCTTAAGCTCCTGTAATTGAACCTCTTTACTTTTCGCTCTACCGAACTGGTAGTAGTAGAACACCAAAGTCACGATCTGAAGCCCTGCTATAATGAAGAAAATATTGCTGAATACGAAGCCGCTTGATTGACTATTTACTGGGTTCCAAGACGTATTTGAGCCCATAGCTACAACTTTGCTAAATATGCCAGTTGCTATGCTGTGTGAAATGAAATTTAACATGAAAAATAGTCCCATCCCGACTCCAGCCTGCTCCTTCGACAATGTCCTTGAGACTGCGTTTGATAAGGAAATGTGTATAAAAGATTGCCCCACATTACCGAAAATTAAGAAGAGGGCAATAAATAAAGGCGAGCTTCCTGTAAACGTTGAAAGCAATATAAATGATAGGACTAACAGTCCCGATGACATGTAAAATAAAAAGGAGTTCCCTTTGGAATCAGCTATCTTCCCACCTTTTCTACCCAGAAAAGCAGTAGCAACTGCTGCTGGAACTAAGACAAAGCCTATCCAGCTGGCGGGCAGCTTCTGAACGCTAGAGAGGAGTAGCGGTGTTACAAAAGATAAAGCTATGCCCATTCCATTGAGTATGAAGGTTATCGGGAGAGCAAGCGTATATTTACTATTTCGAAAGAGAGCAGGCTGCACGAAAGGATCTGCCGCAAGCCGAATTCGCACAATAAACAACAAAAGTGAAAGTATTCCGCCGATCATAAACGACCACGATAAGTTTGTAACAGACATCAATAGCAATGCTATCGCCGCACCTAACAAACCTCCGCCAATCCAATCGAACTTACCAGTCGTCTTTTCTCCATCGTCACCCAAATATTTACGGTAAAAAGGTATAGTAAGTACGATCAACACTGGAACAGCGAATAGCCAACGCCAATGGGCAAAGCTGAGAATGAAGAAAGACATAACCGGTCCTAATGCACTTCCTAGTGCTAATCCAACTGCCGACATTCCGAGTGCAGAACCGCGGCGCTCTGGTGTAAAGAATCGAATCGGAATTAACATCGCAGTTGCTGGAATTGCAGCTGCTCCTAGTGATTGCAAGCATCTTCCAAGTAGCGCTAGCTCGAACGTTTGGGAAACGAGGCCTACGATCGAACCTAGTGCAAACATTAATAGACCGAATGTTAGCAAATTTTTGAGCTTGAATCGATCAGCCAGCTTCCCATAAGTAACTGTTCCAATAGCATAAATTAAAGAATACGCCGAAGAAAACCAACTTACCTGTGCAATAGATAAATTAAATTCTTTACTAATATCAGGTAGCACAACAGTAAACATTAATGCACTCATCATCGACAAAATTAATGTAAATACCATTACAGTCATTAACTTCTGTCCTGTTCGCTCTAGAGCTTGCGTGTCCATCATAACCACTCTCCATAGTTGATAGTCAGTACTTACTGTCATAATTCTTTTAAAAAAACTAGGGGGTTAATGCCCTAGTGAATAGTTCCACATTTTCAGAAATAAAGTCATCCAGCTTGATCGTTGGATACTTCACTTGCCCTTCTAGATCGTTTACAAATGCCCCGAAATTCGCCATCATAAATGAAAATGCCTGCAACTCTGGGTTCTTGCTAAGCACCTTCTCTTTATCCGCCATCTCTTCGAGATACTTCGTCAGAAAGGCTAGAAGCTGTTGTGGATGTTTTTGTGTGCGTTCTTTAAATCCGGGTAAGTTCATTTCTTCTTTCATGCTGATCTGAATCATCTTCCGATTACGGTTCATAATGTCATGATAGGTTCGGCTAATCAAAAGTAGATCTGTATACAAATCCCAAACGATCTTTTCGCTAAATAACTTTCTCATCTCTTCCGCGTAATGATAGCGATCAAAGGCTGATTCGATTAAGTTTTGTTTGCTTGCGAAACGTCGGAACAATGTCTTTTCACTCAAACCTGCAGCTGCTGCAATTTCTATCGTGGTCGCGCCATTATAACCTTTTTCTGAAATGAGATTGATCGCTGCCATCATTAGTCGCTCATCGCTACTCAAGTTTGTGTTATCGCTCATCCACGTTCCGCCTTCCAAGTCGCATGTCAGTACTTACTGACATCATATTATTCCATTTATTAACTTACGTCAATAGTCAATTTACTACACAAAAAAAGATCCTCAAGCTTCTGAGAATCATTCTATACCGTTATGCCGTGTTTATAACGTAATTTTGATCAAGATCTTCCCTTGTTCGTAGTGTACATATATATGACCTTGATATTTCTCTACTGTTCTTTTAATAATTGTTAATCCATTACCTCTTAGGCCATTCTTATTATTTTGCGTAGTAAAACCAGATTGGAATAACCTTTTTTCATCCATGCTTGAAATCTCCGCACTATTCTCTACAGAAAATACATAGTTAGAGCCAAACGATTTACAAACAATCTGAATAGGTTCGGCGTACTCTTGTGGATTTGTTTCCATCGCTTCAATGGCGTTATCGATAAGATTAGCAAAAATTCTAACCAAGTCCATAGATTCAACCCGCTCGAAATCATTAAGATCTGTGTCAAAGTGTATATTTATATTTTTAGACTGAGCAAGCTCCCATTTACTTTGAAACAATACCATTAAAACAGGATTTTTAATCTGCATCGATAGATCTAATACTTTAGATTCTGATGCCATACCTCTTAAATAATCTCTCACCCGATCATATGAGTTAATATTCATTAAAGCATATAATACTTGAAGATGATTTTTTAGATCATGTCGACTTGATTTAATAGTGTCGATTAATTTCCCGAACTCTGATAAATACATTTTTTCTGTTTCTTTCAAGTCATCCTTCATACGGTTTTTGTACCATTTATTTAAGACAAACACAACGATTAACAGCGCTATCGCAAATAATATATCGATGACAAAGATAAACATATTACTTTTTACAACTTGACCACTTACTAATTTTAACGCTTCAGCATCAATATCTATCCCGACAACACCTAATATCTTGCCATCATCTCCGTAAAAGGGCACCCCAACGGACAAATAATAACCACTATACATGTCACCAATAATTCCAGTGAAATAACTATGACCACTCTTAGCCCGCTTTACTTGGTCAGGCGGGACTGTACAAGCTGAACCAAATAAAAATTCTTTTGAGCTCGGAGCCATTGCTACTACTGTATTTTTGGAAACATTGCTTTCATCTAGCATTAACGTGTATACATAAACTGCATTGATTTTAGATCGGTATTCCTCTAAGTAGTTCTTTATTATCCTCCAATTTTCATCCCGCTCTTTTGTTATCAAATAGTTTCGGTAGACCTCTTTATCGATTCCAACGGCAATATCGTCCGCAATGGCTATATATTGATTCGCAAGAGCGATTTGTGCTGATTTGTCAGTAGAGTAGTAGGATACAACTAATCTCGAAATCGTAAGTATACCCAGTACAGAAGATGAAACAATAATAAAAAACACCATTCTTTTATGCTCACTTAACCTCGTAAATATCATGTTTCCATTCCTTTTCTCTTATGCACCTAATTAAGCTTGCTTTCAAGATAAATTTAATCGATTTAAAACACTATCTACGTTCAATTATAAGGAAAATCCCACCAAAAAGGCACTACTAATTTAAATAGATGCCGCAGCGAAGAAAAATACTATTTGACCCTCTATTTTGTAAATGAATGTTTCTCCCTTTTAATATGGAAACAGATATACTTATTATGATAATTTTGTTTTAAAAGTTAATATTGTAGTGCTGTCTGCTATACTAATAATTGTAGCCCATAATTATTAGAGGAAGTGAACGTATTATGTCAATTAAAGCTATCTTATTCGATTTTGACGGAACGCTCGCAGACACCTTGCCCCTTTCATTTCATGCATTTCAAACCGTTTTCAAACAATACGACAATAGAGACGTTACGATTGATGAACTTATTTCGATGCTTGGTCCGACAGAGGAGGATATTATTGGCGGTAATTTCAGCGACCAAACTTCGGTGCAACAAGCGATTGAAGATTATTATTCAATCTATGAAAAGGGACATCTCGATACATTCCAAAATGATCAAAACATTATAGATTTACTTCATGATTTAAAGGAGAACGGCATTAAACTCGGAGTCATTACAGGAAAAAGCAGACGAGCCTATACGCTATCGACTGAAGCATTATCGTTACATTCTTATTTTGATATTGCGATTACAGGTAACGATGTTGAAAAGCCTAAGCCAGATCCTGAAGGGATTAACAACGCACTGAGCACATTGGGTATAAATAAATCGAATGCTATTTTCATTGGGGATAGCAACGCTGACATTGTTGCAGGCAAAGCTGCTGGTGTACGCACATACGGCGTTCAATGGTTATCTACTAGCCAAAGTTTAGTCTATGACCTTAATCCAGATGCCATCTTTACTAGTGTGGTAGAGCTTCGCGAACTTCTTGACAAAGAGGGTGTACAGCATGGAAACTAAGTGGCTCGATTGGGCTAAACAGATTCAAGCTATTGCACAAACAGGGTTAACGTATACGAAGGATGTATATGACGTCGAACGGTATGAAGAGTTAAGACGGATCAGTGTAGATATATTAACCAACTATACTACTGTCAGTACGGAACAAATTACACTTTCTTTCGCTAGTGAGCTCGGCTATGCCACTCCTAAAGTAGATATACGTGGTGTTGTCTTTAAAGACGGCAAAATACTTCTCGTTCGTGAAAAGTTAGACGGAGCATGGGCATTGCCAGGTGGCTGGGGTGATATTGGTTATTCACCCTCAGAGATAGCCGTGAAAGAGATTAAAGAAGAAGCAGGATATGTCGTTGAGCCACTTCGTCTGCTGGCTGTGCTAGACAAAAAGTTTCATAATCATCCTCCTGAACCTTATCATGTGTACAAGTTTTTTATTCAATGCGAAGTTGTTGGCGGCAGAGCGGAGACTGGCGTAGAAACTAGCGCGGTTGAGTTTTTTGCATACGATGACTTACCTCCACTGTCTCTTGAAAGAAATACAGTGGAGCAAGTGAAAATGATGTTTGAATTTCTGAAAGATCCAGCTAAAGAAGTCATTATCGATTAAGCTTTCGTAAGACCCATTTTCGTTCGTCCTCCTTAACAAATAAAGAGTGCCATCCATCGTAGATGACACTCTTTTTTATTTGTAGCAACTCCCCCAACGATGAAGAACCCATTGATTATTTACCCTATCTGCACAATACTAATGTTTCCGGCAACAAATTTAATACTTTGTATCGTTTGGTTGATCAACTTCAACTCATTGAGAGGTCCTGGTCCAGTATTGAACACAGCCGAGCCCGCTCCACCTGATCTGGAATTAGGGTCTTCGATTGGAGGAGCTACGGAAAGACTCGAATCGATCGGTTGGTCGTTAAGCGTAAGCTGTACCAAAACAGGAAAGTTTGCTATAAGCGGACATTCAATAAAATTATAAGATACAAAATAGGTCTTATTCGGTGCTAAAGATACGATTGTTGGTGTAGCATCAGAAAACACAATTCCTGCACCGTTCACAACCTCTGCTTCCAGAAATGGAACAGCAGCTCCCCCTGCAACATCTACATATCCATAACCATAGATGGCTGCATTGTTACTTGTTACCGATTCATCACTATTACTTTCAATCTCTACAATCCTAATATTTACTGTGCTGAAATTTGTCCCCAGTTGGCCTGCTGGTGAGAAGCCTATTAGCCTTAATATACTTGGGTTCGGGAGCGCTGGGGTATTGAGTACAACAC
The DNA here is from genome assembly GCF_016019935.1 of Paenibacillus sp. GSMTC-2017. Classification (GTDB taxonomy): domain Bacteria; phylum Bacillota; class Bacilli; order Paenibacillales; family Paenibacillaceae; genus Pristimantibacillus. Next base: position 327,000 of record NZ_JAECMT010000004.1, on the reverse strand, counting down.
CTCCCGATACACTTGAAACGGGTGTGTTAAGTCCAACTGGAATCGTGGATGGGAAGGATAACGTCTGCGAACCCGGTACAAGTAAACCATTAAGCGTAAGCTGCGAGGATGCTACATAGTTAACATTTGGTGTACTGAACTGAGCATTATATTCGACTAGATAAGTTTTGCTCGGAGCAAGTAAAATGTTTGACATCCCCTGTAATTGAATACTCGTTCCGTTCTGTACAATCGTTGACAATAATGCAGGAGAACCTGTTACAGAAATTGAGCCGCATCCTCCCGAACAGGCAAAATCGGCACTGCTCGCCATAAACCTCCTCCTTCCCTGTTCACCTTCATTTGCACATTCGGTTTCTACTGCAATTTAATAATCGTCATCGTTGTTAAATCAAACGCTCTTGGAACGGCCTCAAAATTGTTTAACGTTAATAAGCTTGGTGCACCTGCTGGTGTATTAATAATCGTATTTGAGATTAACGTAGTTATCGCTTGACCCGCACCAGGGAAGGACTGCATAGATGAGCTTGCTCCCGGAATTGTTGTACCATTCAGAACTAATCCAACATTGCCCGTAATCGTGCCCGGAGTAGCAAGCTCTGCTTTTGTCCGATATGAAATATAATACGTCTGACTAGGGGCAAGAAAGATGTCTGTAGACCCTGCTGTATGAGTAATAGCACCGCCATTTAAGGTAAAGTTTTGGTCGATTGGAATAGGATCTCCAGGTGCGACAATTGGCGTAAATCCATCATCTAGGAAAAAGGCATTATTTGTTGTTATCTGTACACCTGTAACACCTGTTATTCCTGTCGGACCAGTTGGACCAATGCCTCCTGGATCTCCTGTTGCACCCGTTGCTCCTGTTGCTCCTGTCGCTCCCGTCGCACTTCCGCCTGTTGCACCAGTAGGACCAGTCTCGCATCCACAATCTCCTGTCGCACCAGTTACTCCAGTAGGCCCAAGCGCTCCGTTGCTCCCCGTTACGCCTGTTGTTCCTATTGCTCCTAATACTCCATCAGGTCCTGTAATACCAGTTGCTCCTGTTGCTCCTGTTGCACCCGTTGCTCCTGTTGCACCAGTCGTTCCATTGCCTCCTGTTGCTCCCGTTGCTCCTGTTGCTCCAGTTATGCCCGTAAGTCCCGTAGCACCTGTTAAACCAGTAAGACCTGTAACCCCTGGGTCTCCTGTTGCTCCAGTTGGACCCGTGGCACCCGTTGCTCCAGCCACTCCTGCATCTCCTGTAGGGCCAGTCGGGCCGGTAGCACCTGTAAGCCCATCTGGACCGGTAACACCCGTGGCACCCGTTGCTCCCCTAATCGGTGTATTAATGACCGCAACTAACTTCTCATTTAATAAACTTTCATACTTAATGGCTTGTGCAATCGTATCTCTAACACTGCTATTGATCGCCAGCAAATCGCTAACGGTAGCTGGTGTTTCAAGTCCAGGGATTGTTCCGAGCATATATTGAATCTTCTCAGCTTCTGCATTAATAATATGACTGATTCCTAGTTCTTCTAGAGCTACAGATACTAACAATAGATTGAGTGCATCGTCTAATGTGACAGTTATATCTGGTGTAATATTCGGAATGTTAGCCTGTGACACAGTTATCACTTCCTTACCTTTTCGACTTTTCTAGCTGAGTGCAAATATGCTGACGTTAAGGTTGCTAGCTGTACCATTCGGACCTACCACTTGGACATTAATCGTAGAAGGGGCTGGTCCTACGGCATTGACGATAACACTTCCCATCATCGATATTAATCCGCCAACTGACGTATTCATAAATGGCTGAAGCACAATGGATGCACCGTCAAAGAGCACGACGAAATTTTGTGAAGTAGCATTCGTTGAAAGGTCTAGTTTAACTGTGATCATATACGTGTGAACGGGTTGCAAAAATATTGTAATATCGCCCGGTGTAACCGAAATTAATGACCCGCTTATTAGCCTAACCGTATTAAAAGGTAAGTTCGCTGGTGTTACCAGCGGTCCTGGAGAGATAATACTCGCGAAGTTGGCTGTTGCAAGAGCTGCAATACCTGTCTCTCCTGTTGCCCCTGTCGCCCCCGTTGCCCCTGTTACTCCTACTGCTCCAGTTGCTCCCGTTGCCCCCGTCGCTCCGGTTGCACCCGGAGTACCCGTTGCACCAGTAGGTCCCGTTGGACAGTCTGCGGGATCAGGACATACTCCCGTTGGACCGATTGGACCATCGGGTCCTGTCCCCCCAGGATCACCTGTTGCTCCTGTTGCACCTGTCACTCCTGTTAATCCAGTCGCACCTGTTGCTCCTGTCACACCCGTTGCTCCTGTTGCTCCCGTCACTCCTGATACCCCGGCAGCTCCAGCTAGCCCTGTTGCTCCCGTTGCACCAGTCGCTCCCGTTGCTCCTGTTGCTCCTGTCACTCCAGTTGGTCCCGTCACACCACTTGCACCTGTTGGTCCAGAATTGCCAGTAGCTCCTGTCGCACCTGTCGCACCCGTCACACCTGTTAATCCTGTAGCGCCAGTTGGACCTGTTGGACCAGTCGGGCCCGCTGCACCCGTTGCTCCCGTTGCACCTGTAGCTCCTGTTGAAACATCATTGCTCAATATGCTGGATAGCTTCGATTCTAGGAGAAATGTTTTTTTGACCAGTGCTTGAATTGTATCTTGAACACTGTCGTTAACGAGCAATAAATCACTTAATGTAGCTGTAACAGTTAACCCCGGTAGCGTACCAACCAAATATTGAATTTTTTCGCCTTCGCTGTTAAGAATATGACTCATCCCAATCTCCTCTAAAGCAATAGAAGAGAGTAATAATGAAACAACTTGGTCTCGAGTAATTAGTACTGTTGGGGTAATATTCGGTAAATTTGCTTGTGACACTTGAAACCCCTCCTTTCTTACCTACTGAAGTGCAATAACAGATAATGATGAATTGCTGAAAGTCGTTGTAACACCAGAGGTATTAAAAAGCTGCAATGAACCCGGCGTGCCTCCCGTTTGAATAATGGTGTGATTCGTTAATTCCGCCAATACACCCGGAACCGTCACCATAGATGCTTCCGTTACCGGTACTGGAATACCATCAAACAGTAGCTCCACCGATGCTGTTGAAGTTGCAGCTGTACCCCCGGTTAGCGCCTGTGTCTCATATTCGACATAATACGAATGGTTCGCTGCGAGCGTAATCGTATCCGTTCCCGGAATATGCGTAATTAACGTTCCATTGACGGTTTGGTTTGTTAGAAAGATAAGTGCTACTCCATCCGCTACAACTTGACTGCCGTCGGTAACAAAGTTTGCGTTATCATTCGTTATTGTTGGACCAGTCGCTCCAACTGCTCCTGTAGCTCCTGTTGCTCCAAATGCCCCTGTTGCCCCAGTTATTCCCGTCGCTCCTGTTGCTCCTGTCGCCCCTATTCCATCAGGACCTGTAGGTCCAGTTGGTCCTGGCGGACAATCTGGACATGGTCCAGTAATACCCGTCACTCCTGTTGAACCTGTGATTCCAGTTGCACCCGTTGCACCAGTCGCTCCAGTTGCTCCTGTGGCACCAGTGCCGCCAATTGCTCCTTGATTACCCGTCACTCCTGTTAAACCTGTCGGTCCTGTCTGACCTGGGTCTCCGGTCGCTCCCGTCGCTCCTGTTGCCCCCGTTGCTCCCGGATCTCCATCTACCCCGGTTGCTCCTGCTGGCCCAATATCCCCTGTCGGCCCTATACTACCAGTCGCTCCAGTACTGCCTGTCGCACCAGTTGCACCAGTTGCTCCGGTTCCTCCAGTTGGACCTTGCGGACCAGTTGGGGACGGACCAGTCGCGCCAGTTGCTCCTGTCGCACCAGTCGCTCCGACAGTCACTTCAGAATTAATAACTGTACAAAGCTTATTTTCGAGCAACCATTCTTTTTTAGTGATAACCTTGAGCAAATCTCTGACACTCTCATTAACTGCAAGAACGTCACTAATAGTAGCAGGAGTACTGAGTCCCGGTAGCGTGCCGAGGACATATTGAAGTTTCTCAGCTTCCGCATTGATAACGTGACTTAGTCCTATCTCTTCTAGAGCTATAGAAGCGAGTAGTAGAGTTATAGCTTCATCACGAGTTACTGTAATGGTAGGTGTAATATTCGGTATATTCGCTTGCGACATTTTGGATTTCCCTCCTCATTCGTTTCGGATGCTTAACGCATACACGACGGATTTGCACGACTGTGGCATACACACGGCACCTTCCCTAACTATGGAATATCTATCATCTCTCTAGAATATTCAGACCATGTAGAGCCTGACCCTTATCAAATACCCCTTTTCGCGGCACAACAAATAGACCACCCTAAGGTGGCCGCTCTAATTATCTTCTTTTATTAGTAAGTAATTATTTTAAATGAGGCAAGTATCTTTCACGGACGGTGTTCATATGATGCTTGGCATGTCCAACTATAAAATAGGCATTAGCTGCTGCAATTGTTGTGAAATTGTTGACCACTCCAACACGAAGGAGAATCTGAAGTTAGTCCCCGCACTAGAGCAATGGTTGCTGTTCTAACAGCAATAAACTCGGCTAGCAGTTCCTCAAGAGAACGGCGATCGAAGTTTGTTGCATGAACATGAACATCTTGATGTCTTGGTAATGGAGTAGTATCATCTCTTCCCGCGATAAGGAGACGATAACTCGCTATCCGCTCTACGTCCATGATATGTCCAAGTACTTCTTTGAGGCTCCATTTTCCCTCAGCATACCGATATAAACTTTGCTCTTCACTAAGAGATTTATAAACCGCGAGAATATCCGCCTCTTGCTCCTTAAGCAGTTGCAGTAAATTCCCTTCTTCAACATGCTCCATGTATACTCCCCATTGAGGGTTACATTCGCCTTCTTTAGGTTTGGACGTAATCATCGTTCACACTCCTTAATCTGGTAAACAATATTAAACTTACTGGATATTGTACTATACTACTTGTAAGGTGAATACTTCCTATCCATGAGGAGTGGCTAAACATGAATATTGATCGCGGCAAATCGGATGAGCAACTTGTAATAGAAGCTTTGAGCGGCAACTTTGATGCTTTCCGCAGTATTGTCCTTCGCTATTCTAATGCATTGCTGTCTGTTGCATTTCATGTAGCCCGAAACTATCATAACGCTCAAGATATAACGCAAGAAGCTTTTATGAAAAGCTATAATCAATTGCACACATTAAACGAACCGAGCAAGCTCGGCAGTTGGCTATATTCCATCACTTCTCGTACAAGTCATGACTTTATTAGAAGAAAAAAGACGAACCTCCCTTTTAGCGATGACATTATTCAGCACTCAGACAACGTTCAAACATGGCTCGATGGGCACGTTGTTCATGAGTCGATTTGGACAGCCTTACATACTCTCGATGAAAAAAACAAATCCGCTATTTCACTTTTTACGATCCCGACCACAATCAATATACTGCTATTGAAAATAATTGATCCCCTTGCGACGGATTTGAGCGTTACCATGCGTCCATATACTGAAATCAATTAAATTGGAGGTGTCACGAACAATGACAGAAAAGGAAATATATCAATTGGAGAAACAAAAGACTGCAACAACACCGATGCTTAAGCGGGTTCTCTGCAACTACTTGCCTGTTTCAAATGTAGATCAAGCTGCGAAATGGTACGCGGATACTTTCGGATTAACAGTCAAAAAGCGTGAACCAGAAGGTGCCATCCTTGTCTTAGGTGATGGACAGTGGATTTTCCTTCTGGAATCAACGAGTCACAGTAGCGCAAACTTCATTACGAATCAATGGGATGGCGAAGGCTATGAAATGTTCTCTTTAACATTTGAGGTTGATAACATTGTAGATCTTCACAAGAAGCTTCGAGATACGGGAGCCGAGGCTCAGCCATTAGTGGATCATGACGGCTGTGGGTTACAGTTTAAATTCAAGGACCCTGACGGTAACAAGTTTAACGTGTGGCAGGACCCGAAGTCAGTGTAGAGGGAGGTTGGAATTAATTATGAGTCATCACTATGCTTTGGAACAATATATTACAGCTACAAATACACATCAATTTGAACATGTGAAACAGTTGTTGCACCCAAGCGCTGTCTACTGGTTCTCAGATAAAACCTGCACTTCATTAAGTGACATTCAACAGTATTTCGAAAATGCTTGGGACACGATTAAAGATGAAGTCTATTCTATCTCTGATGTAAATTGGATAGCAGTTGATAAGAACACGGCAACTTGTATTTATACTTACCACTATACAGGTTATTATAATGGCGATTATATATCTGGTAGCGGACGAGCAACAAATGTATTTATAAAAGATAACGAGAATGATTGGAAATTAATACACGAACATCTAAGTAGTTTTTAAAGTATACTCGCATAATGGCGAAGTCTTACTAGTAGAGTAGTCTACTGTGGGGCAACGCCTTTTTATTAGTGTAGCCAACCCGATTTTTTCGGGTTAGAGCCCACCGCTAGCTTGTTCCGATGCTTTTAACCCGATTTTTTCGGGTTAAAGACCGCTTCTCTCACCTAATGCTCACATAGTAATTTTAGAATTTCATCATGTCGTAATGAATAAAATTAACTTATGAAGTTGGCCTTGCGATTGTAAAAGACAATCTTTGCAATGTGAACAGAGCTTCCTTATCTTTTATATCACTGAAAGTACTTTGCCATTCATATCTATGTTAACCAATGCTCCGGGCGTGTAAGAGACGCTGGTAACTTCGTAGCAGCATCACCCTTCGCCGCATTGATTTGAACTTGAGTCAGAAACATACTTTCGCTAAGGTTAGCCCCTCTAATATCAGTATCTCGGAAGTCTGCCCCAATGAGGTCAGCACCTCTCAAATCTGCTCCCCGAAGATCTGCGGCAATAAGATATGCCCCTCTCAAGTTGGCATACTTAAGATCTGCGCCTTTAAGCTTCGCCCCAAATAGCATTGCCCCTGGCTCTAAACGTTTCTGCCGACCTTGTGAAACCTTCTGCCCAGGGCGGCCTTCTCCTCGTACTAGTTTGCTCGTTCTTTGGAGCAAAACTTTAACTTCCTCTCGATGCGCCGCAAAGTCCACATTAATGATTTCATTCGCACTGAGATTAGTGAGCCGCTCTGTTTCATCGATACACAATTGAAGCTCATTCTGTATGGGATAAGCAGCTTTTAACATTAGCGCTTCAGATAAATACCAAAGCAGCTCATGAAGCTTCCACATAATCGGAAATACCTCATACATTTGCTTAGCAGAACCAGGCACTTCCCTCCAGTCGTATCCTTGGAATGTTACCTGAGAAACCTTCTGTCCTGCACCAAAGCAGTCGTACACCGTACATCCTCGATATCCGGTCTCCCTAAGACTAGTGTGAATGCTGCACCGGGAGTCGGATTTCAAGTTCGAACATGGTTGTCCAGCATCTTTATCTACTGCAAAGTCTACCGAAGCCGCGAAGGGCAATGCCACACAACATAAGCCAAAGCAGTTCTCGCAATCTGCTCGTAGATGTTGTCTGCTCATCCCTGAATCAGCATTTATATAATCATAATTTTCCAAAATGAATGAATCTCCTTCCACATAAGCTTCTATATATTACTCATTCGTCTAAGAGTAAAGGTTGTTCATCACAAATGAATAGGTAATTTTCTTGTAAAAAGATATTTCACCTTCCATATTTAAACATAACCGCTTAATATGTACAACCCATGAAGGGTAATCGCCCTAGGAGCAGGAAATGATAGACAATGTATGGAATAAATGATGTAATCTAATCCATGCGGGGTTCCTATACAATGAAAATTATGGGTGTCAATAAAACAAATGACTATAATCATGCCATTAATATCGCCATTGACTTCATTCATCAGCATTTGGATGATCCACTCACTTTAGAGCAAGTAGCGAGCAAAGCAGCGTTTTCCCCCTATCATTTTCACCGCATTTTTAAAGCTATCGTTCAGGAAAACGTACATGATTATGTTCGTAGAGCCCGTATCGAAAGAGCAGCAAAGCGGCTCATCTGCCACAAGGAGATAAAGTTAAGCGATATAGCGCTCGAATGCGGCTTTCAGTCACTCGCAACCTTTTCGAGAGCATTCAAACTTATGAGGGGAATTACCCCAACAGATTTTAGGAAACGATACGCTATATTTGTTGATCGAGATACTACATTTGCCGAACAGCGCTTTCGTCAGAATATATCTGCATTAGCCCCTTTTGAGCATATTAGTGGTCTGGAACGTACAATTTCTTATGCATTTACCCAATTACAAAACGTATCCATCCAACACCTTCCTACTCAGAGTGTTGCCTATAAACGACTTTATGGTCTTAAACAAGGTATTGATCCTGAGTTCTCACAAACCTTCACTACCCTTACTCAATCCCTTCGTCATCATAGACTTCTATCTAAAAGCGCCCAAGCAATGCGAGTTTCTTATGATGATCCCTATTTAACGCCACTAGACAAATGTCGCTACGACGCGTGTATCACCGTAGATACGACTAATAATTCGGTCAAAGGGATAGATACGCAAACGCTGCCTGGTGGTAAATACGCCGTTTTATCTATATCCGATACCGTTTATATGAGCACGCTTCTTGGTGATTTACTCGTACAGGATTGGCTTCCTTCAAGCGGCTACCAGCTAGATATGCGACCATTTCTCGAAAAGTACACCAACAACCCTCTTCACGATCCTTATCAACGAGTTATGATGGATTTTTGTGTACCCATTCGTCCTAATAAGAACCGACTAATTTAGCAATCTATGCAAAACAATTTTTGATAAAGCTATATAAAATAGATTCATGTTACTCAATCTTTAAGGGGAGTGAAGTCAGTGGATGCATCTATCAAGCCTCATACGGTTCGTTTGGAAATGAGACCTCCTATTCACCTTGTCGGCCGTACTCAAACGTTATCCCAACATGATAAACAACTTAATGGCGTTATTTCAAAGCTAATGGACGAGTTTTTTAATACACAAGCTCATAAAATTCGCGAGCGAATACATACATCCCATCGTTATGGGATTATGGATTTTACTAATGAGGAGCCTCATAGCGGTACCTTCACATGGATGGCGGCAGTTGAAGTAAGCACGTTAAGTGAGATTCCTGAGGGATTGATCGGCAAAAGTTATCCCACGCTCCTCTATGCTGTCGTTACACTCCGAGGAACAGCAGATCAAATTCCACATCTATTTGATTACATGTACAAGTCATGGATACCAGAGTCAGGTTATGAAAGCTCGGCACCCTTCTCCTTTCAACTATATGGTGAACACTATAGAGGACCGTCCGATTCTGAGTCGATTGTGGAAGTCTATTTTCCGATAAGATCACTTGCCTCTCATATCCCTACAAAAAACAGCTCTACGTTCAAATTTGGTGCCGTATTTATTCCAGTGACCGACATGCCACAAGCTGTAAAGTGGTATAGCAATGTATTAGACATCGCGATAGACCCTCGGCTCGATGTCCATCGAAACGAAAAAACTATTTATCACATGCAGGTTAATGGTGTTGATCTATTATTAGACAATTACGGTGCTGTACCGATTAGTAACCCAAACCCTTTATTTTATTTAAAAACACCAAATATCCAAGTAACGCTCAATAACTTGAAGGCTAAGGAAGTTCTGATTTCCTCTTCTGATGCAGATGACGCATCTAACTCCATTTCTTTTATCGTAAGTGATCCTGACGGCAACAAGATTATGTTTCACGAAGAGACCGACCGCAACATAGAGCAACACCAAAGCAGCAGTATCCTTACAACGCCAAAACAACCCGTTGTTCCTGCTCTCTTCTATGATGGAGCAGCAATTGATATTTTGTACGATTATCACGACGATGCGATCAAATGGTTTGTGGACAAGCTAGGTTGGTCGGTTAAGAGGAAGGAACATTGGAAGCCTGATCCTCTTGCTACTCACGGCCGCATGACCCAATTAGACTGGGGGACTTGGCTAGTATCGGCTCTAACGTCAACTAGATTGTCGCATCATTACGCCGATCGCGGTACCATTGACGGTAATGTTCGATGGTGCTGGAGAACGTACGATTTGGAACAAAAGCATACTGAGTTACAGCAATTAAACATACGGACAACCGACTTATATGAAGAAACTGGCGGAATTCGCTATTTTGACTTTTGGGCTACTGCCGAGGGCATACGCTTGACCATTCAAGAGGATAAAAAGGTTTCTTCATCTGCCCTTGTACCCTCTTGGATAAGAATTGGAGTTAGCAATTTTGCATCTTCTATAGACTGGTATAAGAAATTTATGGGAATGCACATCGTTGATCAGATTAATAATAAGGATTATGTTGTAATGAGCTTGAGGCTCAATCATAAGCCTGGTGAGCTTTCCCTTTGGATTCTAGAGCAATTGCCAAGTGGTACGCCGATTGGGAAAGTTGATGCTCCCATTAGACCTTATTGCTTTATCCGATCACGCCAACAATTTTTCACTTATCACCAATACCTCCAATCATGCGGCATTGAAGTTTCTAAAATCGGCGGATTCACGGATAAAGGGCTGGTCGTATTTCATTTCTACGATCCAGATGGAAACAGGTTAAACATATCGAGTATTTAGAAAATCAAACTGCCAGCTATGTGCTGGCAGTTTTTTTACCTAAACAAATAATATGACCTTCTCCAAAGTTGACACACAGTTGTCAGTGTTTACTCCTTATACTTCATCTAAGAACTTAAGGAGGCTATCCCATTATGTCGACAACTCATTCACATGTTAATTCCCAAGCTAGTATTCATACTTCTGCAGAGATTAAACCTTTCCAGATCAACATTACGCAAGCCGACATTGATGATTTGCATTACCGTTTGTCTCGCACACGCTGGTCAGATGATTTACCTGGTGTAGGTTGGGACCGCGGCGTTCCCGCCAACTATTTAAAGGAGCTTGCCGAGTACTGGAGGACTAGCTACGATTGGCGTAAATTCGAGACGAAGCTTAACGAGTATCCACAGTTCACCACAACAATTGAGGGGCAAAACATTCATTTCCTACATGTAAAATCACCAGAGCCTGACGCAACCCCACTTATGCTCATTCATGGATGGCCTGGATCAATTGTGGAATTTTTGGACACCATTGAACCGCTGACTAATCCGCGTGCGCATGGTGGTGACCCCGCTGAAGCGTTCCACTTGGTCATTCCATCGGTACCTGGCTTTGGCTTTTCTATGCCGCTAAGTGAACCAGGATGGACAACAGGTCGTGTTGCCCGAGCATTTACTACGTTAATGGCTCGACTTGGCTACGACAGATACGGTGTTCAAGGCGGCGATACAGGATCATTCATTGCACCAGAAATGGGTCAACTAGATGCTAATCACATTATTGGTATACATGTAAACGCTTTGTTAACATTCCCTATAGGTGTTGAAGGCGAGATGGAGGGGTTATCGGAAGCTGATCAGAATCGTTATGCGGCAATGGAAAGTTTTAATGACGGTTACTTGCAAATTCAATCACAGCGTCCACAAACGCTTGCCTACGGTCTGCATGATTCACCAGTAGGACAACTCGCTTGGATTGTCGAGAAGTTTAAGGAATTAACCGATCCAGATGAAGGTTTGCCCGAGGACTCTATTGATCGCGATCTCATTCTTACGAATATTAGCTTGTACTGGTTTACAGGAACAGCTGGTTCTTCAGCCCAAATTTATTATGAAGCAAGACATGACGTTGCAGCTTGGGCACCGAAAGAACGTGGGACAGTTCCAACTGGCGTGTTGCTCGCACGCTCCAAAGATGTCACTATTCGCCCTTTCGCTGAACGAGAACACAATATTGTACATTGGACGGAGTTCGAACAAGGCGGACACTTCTTCGCTATGGAGCAACCGAAACTCCTTGTCCAAGATGTTCGCGAGTTTTTCCGGAAGCTACAGGGATGAGTTAGGCTTATATGCATCGTCTTGTTCAAACCTTGAAGCTTCAATAATCTAACTTCTTGGAAAGAGTCATTAAGGTGACTCTTTCCACTGAATGTTTTATCCTATTAACAACGGAGGTGGTAATCGTGAAACTGGAACGTTTAATGACGATTACAATGTTGTTACTCAATCGAAAACGGGTGCAAGCACAAGAGCTTGCCGATCATCTGGAAGTATCCTTACGTACTATTTACCGAGATCTAGATACATTAAGTCAATCCGGCATTCCGATTGTTTCCTATCCAGGGAACGATGGTGGTTATGAAATCATGGAAAACTTTCGGCTCGATCGCCAAATGTTATCGCTCAATGAGCTTCATGCCCTCTACACTGCTTTGCAAGGACTGAATACGACAAAAGCGATGAAGCAACAAACAATAGATCGGCTTTTGGACAAAGTAGGAGCACTCGTCTCGCGTACAGAGCTTGAACAACGTACAGATTCCGATCAGATCGCTATTGATTTAACCCCTTGGAAAAGCGGTGAAGCGGCTCGTGCTCTATACGAATCGTTACACTCTGCCGTTCAAGAGAAAAAGCTAGTTGACTTTACTTATACAGACAGCAAAGGAGCGGAATCCGAACGCTGTATCGAACCACATATGCTTGTCCTCAAAGGCTACACATGGTATTTACATGGTTATTGTTTGAACCGTGATGATTACCGGTTATTTAGACTTTCACGAATTCGAGATTTAATGATCCTCTCCAAGACATTCAGACGACGTTCCCTGACAATTACTGAAGTAAATGAGCAATGGGGAAACCTATGGCATCAGCATTCGGTTGATCTAGTTCTTCACTTCAAGGGTAGTACCGTTGTTACTGCAATGGACCACTTTGAATCAGTCGATACAGAAAAGCAGGCAGACGGTTCAATGCTTGTGCGGACTTGTTATCATTATACGAATGAAGATTCATTAATTGGGTTTCTGCTCAGTTTTCACTCAAACGTAACGATTATTGAACCTCTTCATATCGCTTCTGCCGTCAGGCAAAGGGCGTTAGATGTGTTTAATCTATATAAAAATTAGCATCACCCTCTAGATAACAAGCCAGTAAACCAAACCATTATCCTCTCGATTGCAACTTTTCCCCTGAACAATTGATAAGGAGATCCTATTGCCTTCCATAACGGTAATGTCAAAAAGCGCCTTTTCAAAAAAAACGATAAGCTTACTTCCTTCTCCCTATATAAAGCAGATGCGATGAAATACCTAGAACAGATGAATCTCTTGCAATAGCTATGAGGAAATTAGTCAACTTTTCTGACCCAGCTTGTTCAGTCCAATGCTGCTTTTGCTCCTGGGATAATATACCTGAGATACTTGAGGAACCGATCAGATCAATTGTCTCAAAGCCATTCTGCTCCATAAAAGGCTTTACTTCATCCGTATGAAAATAATAAGCACCCGTAAATCGGCCTTTATCGGTATGATTAAACTTCCCTTCTTCGTAAAACTCGTTTATTACATCCAAATTATTATTAGGTTGCCAATACTGCGGATATTGAAGCGATGTAATGGTCATTCTTATTCTGCTTTGGACAGCAACAAATACAATTCCATTCCGCTTCGTTACACGATGCAGCTCTCTTACTGCAGCAATTCGTTCCGCTTCTTGTTGCAGGTGATACAAAGGACCGAGCATTAGAGACGCATCATAACTTTCATCACCAATCCCATCTAACTGTGTTGCATTTAACACATGAAATCCATCAAATCGTTCTGTTAGTTCTAACTCGGATGCTTTCTGCTCGGCTATTTCAACTAGTTTAGGTGTTAAGTCAGATAACGTAACGTTATACCCTAGCTTTGCTAGCTCCATCGCATATTTACCTGGGCCTGCACCATTATCGAGTACGGAGCCCCACTTCGGTAAATATTGCTTCATATAGTGGAGATTAATCGTAAACTCAAGCGGTTCTCGATCCAGCCTTCCCCACTCATCAAACTGGGAGTAATAATCAATAACATTTTTCATCTGCCATAACACCTGCCTCTAATTTTTTGGGAAAACAGAAAAAACCTATCGCCTACAAAGAGGCGATAGGTTTAACCCTCGCGGTACCACTCTTCTTAAACGTTGCCTTATTAAACAAACAACGAGTCTTGAAAACCGATTACGGAGTTACCCGTTAAGATCTACTGAAATTCGACCTTACCACTCATGGGTGAGTTCAAGAATCGACCGACTGCCTCGCACCCTCCGACAGCTCTCTGAACAATCGCTTTTCCTTACTAGCCCCAATCATTGCGTTTCGTTTTATAGAATTGGAGCTAGTATATAATTACCATTATTTTCTGTCAATAGAAATTATACCTATGCTATTAAATAACATAATTCAACTATGCTCCGACTAACTCACTTCTCCGTTAGTTCTTTCCTAGCTATCTCAACGACTCTAATAATGAAAGGCGTTTTAGCAGTGGTGTACGCTGATCGATCATTATAATATTTCTCTGCTAACTCTTTCTTAAGCTGCGAATATTGTTCACGCACATCGGAGTGGGTTATTAAATAATCTCTAAACAAGATAAGATCTTCCCATTTCTCCCTACCGTATTGATACACGTGCAAATGATAGGTTCCAGCATTCCGCTCGCCTTTTCTAAAAAATCTTCTATTCGGAAATTGGGGATGATAAACATGCTCGTACCCTACAGCCGCTAATGGCTCTATAAATAATTTCACATCAGCTAAGTCATTTACTCCAATCATAAAATCAATGATCGGTTTTGCACTTAATCCATTAATAGCCGTGCTGCCAATATGCTCAATTGCTATCACTGTCTTACCTAATAACATCAACATCAATTCTTTTTCTTGATCATATTTCAGAGCCCAATCGCTATTGTAATGTTCTAGGACTACGACTTTATCCACGGCTTTTGCTCACTCCGCCCTCACTTTCTCATTACAGAAACAAAGTCCTTGTCTTAACTTTTTCACCCACATTAGTTCATTATTGTAAAAAGAAATTATATTTTCATGAATCATTTCCCATATATAAATCTCTCGTGGACTTCGATTTGGGCAATTGGTTTCCCTCATCCTTTTTTCCTGTTGAAGTAAGATTTGTTGCTTTATCTCTCTTTCATATCCAAATAACTGTGCATTAAATTCGTTTGTATTAAGCTGATCTGACCATGCAAGTTGAATGAGAAACGTTTTCTTAAACTCTGGAGGTTCAGGAGCAAATTGCAAGCTCCGCTTAAGCTCCGCCTTCCCTGCTTCGGTAATCGTATAGATCTTTTTGGCCGGTGAGCCCCCTGGATGTTGTTCTTCGTTAGTTACGAAATCCGCTTCAAGCAACTCGCCTAATGCTTTATAAATTTGATTATTGTTGCCGGACCAATACATAAAAGGTGACTCTTGAATGATTTTTTTCAGATCATATCCCGTTAAAGATTGACTGCTTAATATCCCAAGTATTGCGAAATTAATATACATCATTTCACCTCATAATTATTTACCCTTCAATAACCATAATATAAAAATACTAAAAAGAAAATATTGTATTATTTTTTATTACAAAAACATTATACTACATTGAAATAAAAAAGCATCCTCTTAAATGAAGATGCCAACGTATCATCCTATATAACGTTCCCTCATTGCCTTTCGTTGCAATAAGCTTTAATTAATCGGCGCTGATCTGCTACTTTATTTGCAATATACTGATTCATATATTCATTGCCGTTTCTGTTGTTAAACGCCGTTGCTATACGATCAATTTCATTGTCCAACCATTCCTACGTTACGCTATCGGATTCAGCAAGTTTTTTCCTCCGCTTCGACTTGCTCCATCGCTTCAGGTCCGTAATGAACAGCCATACCTTGTTTGGCATTGTTATTCAATCCTTACCAAACGGTTGCAAGTTAATCTAGTTGAATGATTTATCGATGCTCACATTGCTCACCGCATAAGTAACACCACGTTTAGTGTCAAACTCCTTGTGTAAAGATTCCGATTTTTCAGCCAAATCTACGTAGGGTTGTACTGTAATATTGATCTTGTCGTATTTATGTCTAAAATGATTTCCCTCTTTGGCGATTCTTAATGCTCCCAAATAATTGTCACTGAGCGCCCATACAGCACGGTTTATATCTGCTAAAATTAGTGCTCCTGTACACATTGGGCAAGGCTCTACTGTTGAATACAATGTACACTTATTTTTATATTCGGGTTGGAACAACAGCTTTCCAGCCCCTCTAATAGCGTCAATCTCTGCATGACAGGTCGGGTCCCACGCAGTAAATACTTGATTTCTTCCACGACTGATTACATCTCCATTCGGGGCCACTAATACGGCGCCAATTGGTATACTGCCTTCACATGACGCTTTCTCTGCTTCTTCAAAAGCTAATTCAAGATAATAACGGTCGCTCTGCATATTCAGTCCCACTTCCTTCATTAACTGTACCGAAATGTAAGATTGAGTAACTATTCGTCTTATATTAGCTTGTTTCCTTCCATTCAAGAAAAAAAGCACCACCCTCTTAAAGGATGTTGCTTGTTCTCCTTTATCGTCTATTCAGAGCGCTCCGCTTCCCACTCTTCCTTCAATATTCCCATGATAATTCGGCTATACTTTTTTCCTTTTAACTGTAAATCTAAGCTTTTCTCCATGAAATAAACTTTTTTTGTTTGGTGTTAGTGTCATAAAAAATCTCCTTGTTGCTTATTTGATGTTCACCTCTGTGCGACTTTTCGAGATATTAACAACCCCAATCATTGGCATAATTCCCTTGTATATTAGTGTACGTATACGTACTTCTCATATCTAACTTTTAGCCATCGGCTACAGCGATCATATCATAATCAGCTTGGAGTTTATTGGTACAGAAATGATATAATCGAACTATACCCAGTCCACCTAAATTGGAGGAGCTTACTTGTTTCGTATCATGATTGTAGAAGACGACGAAAAGATTAGAACAATCGTAGCTGACACGCTGAGTAAATGGCAGTATGACGTCGTGGTAGTATCATCTTTTGAAAAAATAATGGATGAATTCACAGTTGCCCAGCCGCACTTAGTCTTGTTAGACATAAACTTACCGTTATTTGATGGTTTCTATTGGTGCCAGCAAATTCGATCGGTCTCAAAAGTACCGATTATTTTCATATCTTCACGCAATCAAAATATGGATGTTATTATGGCTATTAATATGGGTGGCGACGATTTCGTTCAAAAGCCCTTCGACCTCGGTGTTCTCGTAGCCAAAGTAAGTGCATTATTACGTCGTAACTATACGTACCAAGACGAGAGTCTTCATCTAACTCATCGTCACCTCAACTTTCACTTATCCAATTCCTCTATTCAATATGGTGAACAGACATCGGAGTTAACACGAAATGAATTTATTATTTTACAAACGATGATGCGGAATATCGGAAAAATCGTCTCGCGAGACGATTTAATGCAAGTACTGTGGAATGATGAGCAGTTCATTGATGACAATACACTGACCGTTAACGTCAATCGACTTCGCCGCAAAATAGCCATGTTAGGACTCGAAGATTTCATCGTTACTCGCAAAGGAATGGGGTATATCATCGAATGAAATTTTGGCGATTTCTCACGTATGAAAGGTCCTACCTCTACTTCTATGCTGTTACATTCTTTCTAACGATTATGGTGTTTGCTATCGATCCCGAGCTAACTTGGCGGTGGCAAACTTTTTTCTATGCGCTGACTCTCGTTCTATTATGGCTAATCTTCTTTTTCGTTCATCGTTATTTAAAGACGGTGCGAGCCATCCGCGGTATGCATAACGAAGATGCTGAACCACTTTCGCTAGAATCCGAAGCTTATCACGAGACTATGGAACAGCAGCATTATCAACATATCCGAGCATTAAATGACGTTCAAGCGAAGCAAAAAGAACATTATGATTTCATCGTATCTTGGTTTCATGAGATTAAGACGCCTATTGCAGTCTTGCGATTAATGCAGCAAACAGAAGTCGATCCAAAAAGCTTAGAGGAAGAAATATCTCGCATTGAACACTATGTGGATCAAGCTCTCTATTATGCTAAGCTCGATAGTTTTAGCCAAGATTATGAAATCGTCAATTGCAATTTAGATCTGCTGGTCAAGGGGGTCGTCAAATCCCATTCCAAAACGTTCATTTCCAAAAAAATTAAAATCCGATTGGATACTCCATCTACCGTTGTACAAAGTGATTCCAAATGGCTATCTTTTATCGTCAACCAAATCGTATCGAATAGTTTAAAATATTCGAATGACTTTGGTGAAATTTCGATAGCAACACAAGTTACTCAGCAAGAAAAATTGCTCATTATACGCGATAATGGCATCGGTATTGAGCCTAAAGATTTACCGCGAATTTTCTATCGAGGTTTTACAGGTTCCAATGGACGTACATATACGAAATCAACTGGTATGGGCTTGTATCTAGCTCAAGAGCTTTCCAAAAAACTGGGGCATTACATTACATGCGAATCGACGCTCGGCAGCTTTACAGCGTTCACTATCCATTTCCCCAAAAACTATGATCCGCATCTGAGCGTGCTGCAAAGTCATCAAAAAACGCAATAACCTAGAATGGTCATTGCGTTTTATAGATCTAATGATTGTCATTAACGATTTTGTAATAAAAAGTTGTAGAAGAAGCGTAGAACAATAAGTAGATCAGGAAATACACGCCCATAATCGTCCATACTATGCCTGTAAGCTCAGGGAAATCTTTTACGGAATCGAGAATGTAATACTTAATAATAAACCAGCTATGCAGAACTCCCAGCACAAGCGGCGGCAAAAATACAAACAGTAACTGCTTACGTATTACACTTTTCATCTCTCGATTATCGACACCGATTTTGCGTAAAATGGCATATTGTATTCTTTCATCTGTTGCCTCTCGCAATTGCTTGAAATAAATGATGCTCGCAAGTGCAAAGATTGCAATCAAAGCGAGAAACCCGCTAGAAAACAACATCAGTGACGAACCTTCGATTTGCTTAGAGTATACATCGGAAAATGAGGAGTAATAGGCATCTGGCGTCTTAGTGACAATTGCGTGTACTTGTACAGATAGCTCCTGCGCATTTTGGGCGTCTTGAAGCCCATAGATTTCAAAGCTTTGTTTATTTGCATGACCCATCAAACTATCGTACTTTTCTTCAGAAATAACAATCACCGCTGGTTTAATGACCATGGACGTTATCGGATCTGATGCCCATCCGAGGTATGCATAGTCCTTTTTCTGGGTGAGCTTAAACGTTGTCTCTACATTCGTCTTAACTGTAAATATCGGTTGCTCACCTGCTGCAAAAGCAGTTGGGAAGTCTGAACCTTGGGATAAAGAAACTGCTTCATCTCCTTGTAGCTGCACATGCTCATCATGTCCCCGTAGTTCAATCATCTCGTTATAGGTTTTCTCAGATACAAGTAAAACATCTGACCAATAATATTCAGGATTATCAAAGGCTACATTCATATCCGTTATTGGAGTTGAGACTATTCCCTCGTGCTTAAGATGATAGTTAATCTCATGTTTAGAACGCTTAATCAATTCATCAATTTTATTAGTTGTTGCGCTGTCTAACGATTGGAAAGCCATATCATTAGGCAAATTTCGCTCTACTGCTTCGAATTGCACTTTATAGTTTATCGTTACAAAACAAAGCAACATCATAATGGCAGCACTGAACAATGAGATAAAAGTTAGATTCAGCGTGTTTCCCCGAATTTGGAATCGAAGTGAAGAAGTCCACAGCACCGTATTTCCTTCATGATAGGTTTTGCGACGGCTTATCCTTTGAAGCAACCATCCGACGAATTGGCGAAAAAATAAATAGGTGCCTCCTATAATACCGATAGCGACAGCTATTAAACTTATTTTCGGATAGTCTTGCCATACGACAGAACCTTTTCCGCTGCTAATTAAAGTAAAAGCCATACCAAGCAATAACAGAGCCAAAATAGCCATGAATGCTGACGTTCGAATCGGCTTCTCCATCTTTTGTTTGGCATGAAACAACTCAGTTAACTGTACACGGTTAATCGTAATATAGCTTTGTATACTAATAATGATAGCTAATAAAAAGAATACACCTGTCGTCAGAGATATCGCTTCAATAGGAAAGTTGAGAGAAATAGGCTGATCATATTGCATCAATTTCATGAGCAGCATTCCAAAAAGCTTGGACAGTAGCCCTCCTAGCAGTACACCCGTAATAAGAGATACTGCACTTATAAAAAGCGTCTCGTAAAATACCATTCGCGTAATTTGTTTTTCACTTAATCCGTACAACAAATACATACCAAACTCTTTTTTCCGTTGTCTCATAAAAAATGAGTTCGCATATAGGATAAAAAAGATGATAAACAAAAAGATCGCGATTGAAGCAAGAGCTACACCAGTTTGGAAGTTTTCGCGATTTTGCAGCGCACCTTTAAGGTCCTCATTAAACATAAGCGAAGAGAACGTAAATTGAATGATGACACCGATAATCATCGAAAACAAATAAATCGAGTAGAGACGAAAATTACGCTTAACGTTTCTAATCGTTAAATCCAATAAGCTCATCGCAGCTTGCCTCCTATCAAGCTCTGGATTTCCATAATCCGATCATAGAACGCTTTCTGTGTTTGATCGCCAGCGTAAATTTCGTTCACAATCGCTCCATCACGTAGAAAAATGACTCTTTTGCAATAACTCGCTGCATAACTATCATGAGTAACCATCATAATTGTCGTCCCGAATGATTCATTTAAGCCAACCAACTGCTCCAATAACTGCGTTGCCGATCGTGAATCAAGCGCTCCTGTCGGCTCATCAGCAAATACAATTGCTGGGTTAGTTATCATCGCCCTTGCCGATGCCGCTCGTTGTTTCTGACCGCCCGATATTTCATTCGGGTATTTATGAAGAATGCCCTCGATATTTAGTGCCTGCGAGATGGGTAGCAATCTTTGTTCCATTTCTGTTGCCTTGACCTTACGAAGGGATAGCGGCAACAATATGTTTTCTTTTACCGTTAGCGTATCCAGCAAGTTGTAATCTTGAAAAATAAATCCCATACGCTCCTGCCGAAATTGTCGCAAAGAACTCTTTTTAAATTCAAGTAGCGACTTTCCCTCCAGCCAAACATCACCGCCGGTAAATTGGTCAATCGTGGATAACACGTTCATAAGTGTGGATTTCCCCGAGCCTGATGGCCCCATAATCGCCGTAAGTTCCCCCGAAATAATCGTTAAATCAATACCTCTTAAAACTTCAGTTGAACCATATTTTTTAGATAAGTTAATACTTTGAATGACCGTGTTCATCGTATTCCTCCTCCCTCTCCTGTTATTTACTATAGTCAGGATTCGGAATTGCAACCATAGAAGTAGCATGAATCAATGTGACGTTTTTGTCACTAACGAGGATCAGAAATCTGACTTATATACTCCTAATTTGAAAATGATTCAGAAATCGTTGAATAAATAGGTTACTGATTTGAGCGCTTTTATTTCTTTCAGAACGCACCCATCCAAGATGAATGGGAAGCTGCCTCACGCCATCTATTTCGCGCGTAACAATATCGCCATTCAACGTGTGTGGGCTATCAAAAAAAGAAAAATCATAGCCTAAAGTGGCAGCTAGGTTTTCCTTCATTGCAGTAGCTATCGCGTTTGGGTTATTACTCGTAAAAAATATAGGGAGTTGACCGTGTGCTTCAGAAAAACCACGCTCAAATTCATGAATGAATGGTTCGTCGTACAATGCAAAGGATTGATGTCTCATATCCTCTGGTGTTACTTTGTTTCGGATGGCGAGCGGTGAGTTCTTCCATACGCCTATGACGATATTACTTTCCCAAATGGGTTCAAACAACATCCCTGTCCCGACTATTGAAGTATCGTCTCTAATTCCAATAAGCCCGATATCTACCTTGTTATGTTTAATTTCATCCAAAATTTCATCGGACATCCCTTCAATAATGCGAAAAGAAACGTTGGGATAATCATTTTTGAAGCTAGCCACCGTTTTTACAAGAGCGCTCATTGCGCCAGGTATCGAAGCCACTCGCAATTCGGCATGCATCACTTCTGATAGCCGCATTGCTCCATCTTTTATTTCTTGCAGTTTATTCACTACTTCTATTGCTTTCTGAATAATGTCCATACCTTCTTTTGTCGGCACTGCTCCGAGCCTCGTCCTAGTAAATATTCGAACACCTAATTCAGATTCCAAATTTGCAATCGACTGACTGACTGCTGACTGAGTAACAAATAGATTACTCGCTGCCTTTGAGAGTGAATGCGTTTTTGCTACTTCGATAATATAGTGAAACTGCTCAAGATTCATTGCTATAACGCCCCTTCATTAGTTCAACTAATACTATGATTACTAACATTAATTATTTTGATACATTATTCGTGAAGTATACTTTAAATGTAATCCGCTTGAATAGTATGTTTTTCGGGTATCCTATCCGGGATAAACACAAATTTACAGCATCAAAATGAGCTCGGTACTATGAAATTACACGGAGGTTATGACAGATGAAATTTGCAAATAAAGTAGCTGTTATTACTGGCGGCGGTAGTGGCATTGGCAGAGAATCATGCTTGAAGTTCGCACAAGAAGGTGCAAAAGTAGTCGTTGCCGATTACAACGAGATAACAGGGCAAGAAACAGTAGATTTGATCAAAGCACTAGGCAAAGAGGCAGCGTTTACAAAAGTAGATGTTGGTGACTTTGATCAGGTTGAAGCAATGGTCCAATTTGCGGTTAATACGTTTGGCCGCCTTGACATCATGTTTAATAATGCGGGTATTGCATCACCTGCTCCGCTTCTTGAGCACACGCCAGAAATCTATCATAAAGTAACGAGAATCAATCAAGACGGAGTATATTACGGTATTTATGCTGCCGCTCGTAAAATGCAGGAGCTTGGTAACGGCGGCGTCATTATTAACACTGCCTCAGTTATGGGATTTCTCGCAATGCCAAATGGATTTAGCTACAACGTAGCAAAAGCAGCAGTCGTCATGATGTCACAAGTTGCAGCACTTGAGCTTGCACCTCATAACATTCGTGTTGTTGGAGTTGCACCCGGCTTTGTACACACCAATATCGTTAATACCTTGAAAGAAAAAGGCATGGAGGATCCTATTGCCAAAAAACATATGCATGGCGAATTTCTAAATCCTAATCAAATAGCCGACACCGTTTTGTTCCTCGCATCAGATGCGGCAAGCGGTATTAACGGCAGCACCATCAAAGTTGATGACGGGTATGCTTCGTTTAAATAATAACGCTAAATTAATCAGATTCCATAAAAATATTAAAAGAACCTTTAATCCTATTGCAATAGCTGGATAAGGGTTCTTTTTGCGCACAACACATTTAATAGTTTACTTTATTTGTAAAGTGAATTAACATTTGTATGTGCAAACAAATATGTTTATATTTACCACAGCCGAAATGAGGTAATCATCGTGCTCCAGACTTATTTAAAAGAATGTTTGTACTTCACAGCAACACGACTAAATAGAGTTGTGACCCGAATCGTTGAAGACGAGTTTGCCAAATCCGGCTTAAATGCTTCGAGTGCTTATTTGATATTAGCCGTTATTGAAGAAGAAGGAATATCCCAGAAGAAGTTAGGTGAAATTCTTTACTTACAACCTTCAACCGTAACACGCCTTATTGAGAAGCTTGTCGTGAAGGGGCTTATCTATAATCGCGTTGATGGTCGGATGTCACTCATCTATACAACGGATAAAGGTAAAGCTTTGGAAAGTATTATTCATGAATGTTGGAACAACCTTCGCATACGATTAAATGACATATTAGGTGATGGTGAAGGCGACAAACTGTCCTTAGATTTGTTTAAAGTGAGCGATCAGCTGGAACAGATCAACTAATTACTTTCTTTTTCACTCCACCCTCCGTTTGGCTTTCTTGTATATATATCTAACGAACTCAGTAACGCTTATTTGACCAAAATGACGCTGATTTTTATTTTTACGAATCCTAGACACGTTATATTGAGATAAAATGCTCCTTTGTCGCCTTGTATTGTTCAATAGCGCTATTATGATTCGTTAGAATTAATGAGGGGCACTTTTTAGCATAATAAGCTCGTTACAGTTCGTTAGATAGAATTAGCTGTTCGATTTCTTACTTTGTAACCCGATTTGCTGATACTCCATTATTTCTATAAAAACATTTGCTTGTGCAAACAACTTTATAGTTAATGCTTTTGTTTTGATGTTTATGAAGCTCTTGATGTTTAAGCCACCGCGTCTGAACGGTTCTGAATACAGCATTTGAGGTTTAGAAAACAAAATCTGAAAGGTGGTGATGCAACCCTGTTTGGTCGTTAAATGAGTAACAAAAACAATAATGAGGAGGATTAATATGAGCGAAAAACAATCGATGAAAAAACCTATTTTAGTTATTGGAGGTATGGGTAAGACAGGACGCAGGGTGGTAGAGCGTCTTGCGGAGCGAGGCATTCCCTCACGAATCGGATCACGTTCTAGTGAACTGCCCTTCGATTGGCAAAATAGATCTACATGGGCACCTATACTTGAAAACGTAGAGGCCGTATTTATCAGTTACTATCCCGATCTAGCTATGCCAGGGGCAGCCGATGATATTCGTACACTTGCGAAGCTAGCGCTTGCTAAAGGGATTCGTCGCCTCGTATTATTGTCAGGTCGCGGTGAAGCAGGTGCACTTGCGAGCGAGCAAGCTCTGCAAAACTCAGGCGCTGACTGGACGATTGTTAGAGCTAGCTGGTTCAGTCAAAACTTCAGTGAAAGCTTCTTGCTGGATTCCGTGCTTAGCGGCACAATTGCTCTTCCAATTGGAGATGTAACAGAACCGTTTATAGATGCAGAGGATATTGCGGATGTAGCTGTTGCTGCACTGACGGAAGAGGGACATACTGAACAGCTCTATGAGTTGACTGGCCCGCGTTTGCTTACTTTTGCTCAGGTCACTGAAGAAATTGCACTAGCAAGTAAGCGAGATATTGCTTATGTGCCGATCACTAAGGAGCAATTCGTAGGTGGATTAGAAGAGCAGAACTTACCGGTTGATTTTACAAACTTATTAATTCAGCTATTCACTCACGTACTGGATGGCCGTAATTCATACCTAACGGACGGTGTACAACGTGCACTCGGTCGTGAGCCCCGAGATTTCAGTGATTACGCGCAAGAGGTTGCTAAAACTGGCATATGGGATCAGGTGCAATCGAATGAATAATGCCCTCTATTTTTTAACCGCACTTACAGCAGTCGGTTCTGGAGTAGTTGGAGGAGTACTGTTCGCCTTCTCATCTTTTATTATGAGAGCTCTCGCCCGTCTCACACCCGAGCAAGGTATTGCTGCTATGCAGTCTATTAACATCACCGTCATTAATCCGTTAAGCGGCATTCTGTTTCTGGGAACTGCACTTACTAGCGTCTTCCTCATCATCGTCTCCCTCACCCGCTTCAGTGATCCTGGCTCAATCTATCTTCTTGCTGGCAGTTTGTTATATGTCGTAGCTATCCTAATTACAGGGGCATTTAATGTACCTCTTAATAATGAACTAGCATCCGTACAGCCTAGCAGTAGCGTTGGTGCAGAGCTATGGGCACATTTCATTCCTACGTGGACAAAATGGAATCATGTTCGTACACTAGCTTGCATCGGTTCATCTGCATTACTCATCATCTCACTAAGTAAGTTTTTCAAATAATCCAAACTCACAAACAACCTTCAGACCGTTTGATTGAGCACAAGTAGATCCCTGTACTGGGATCCACTTGTTCACTCAGTCCGCACTCCCTGGACAATAGCGATATTGCTCCAAGTTGATCCGACCTGTCTCATCTACTACTACACCTTCACCACTCAAGTAGAGGTTCTGCTTGAAACGAGCTTCATCATCTTGAATCGCTATCTCTCCTTTAACATTAACGACTCTGTGCCACGGAAGTTCATATGCAGCACTCATCGAATGGAGGATGCGTACGACTTGCCTCGCTCCTCTTGCACTTCCGGCTAGCGCGGCAATTTGACCGTATGTCATGACATAACCTTCTGGAATGCTCTTTATAATATCGATCACTTTTCTCGTAAATGGTTGCACTCGCTCTGACCTTCCTTCCCTCATTGCTATACTAAGCTTATATTAGCAGTTGAATACACAAATAGGCTACGGCTTGATTATCCTCAAGCCATAGCCTATCTTTATTTAACGATTACTTCGTATTATTACAGTACTCTTCTAGCTGTCGAATAACGTTTCGTGTAGTCGCTCAATTTGTTGATTACGACACCGTTTACTTTGCTGCCAGTCGTGTTATGAATAAACTGGCCATTACCCATGTAAATACCTACATGACTAACTTTAGACGTTCTACCGTTATTAAAGAAAATCAAATCGCCAGCTTGAAGATTGCTCTTAGATACATACTTCCCTTGATTTTTCTGAGAAGCAGTACCCCATTTCAGGCTCACGCCATGTTTGCCGAATACATACTTCGTAAATGAAGAGCAATCAAAGATTAGTTTGCTTGGGTTGTTAACGCCGAACTTATATTTCACTTTGCCTTGCAAAGATTTTGCAGTTGCGATAATGCTTTGAGCTTTAGCAGGTGCCTTCACCTGTGGAGCCGCTTGGGCTTGTCCAATATGAGAAGTACCTACTAGCGAATGAGTGGACATTAATGCCACGCAGCACGTTGTTGCGATTACCGTCTTTTTGATCCAATTGTATTGCATGATATACCTCCTGGTGTTTGTCTCTGATGTATTAGGAGTATATCATCTGGTATATCAGTATCGTGGATTCTTAAGGCTTTCTAATAAGGGAAGTTCTTCTTATGGAGGAAATACTAGCACATACGATTTCCCCCCTGCTGTTCAGCATTTCATATCCATTATCGTGTAGTTTCTTACGAGAGCTCATAATAATCTCTCATTTTCGGAAAATGAATGGTGACCGCAGTATACTCCCCTTCTTGTGACGTAATGGTAAGGTCATGTCCTAATTTAAGTGCCATTTGTTTCGCAAGATACAGCCCCATTCCTGTAGATTTCGAATAGGTTCTACCTGTAGCCCCCGTGAATCCTCTCTCGAATACGCGATGAATATCTTCTTCCTTAATGCCAATGCCTGAATCGTGAATCCGCAGTCGCTTTTCTTTGTTATCTTCTTCAACGATGAACGAGATTTCACCCGCTTCATATGTATACTTGAGTGCGTTCGATATAATCTGATCTAATATAAAAGCAAGCCACTTACTATCACTTGATACATACTGCTCTACTTCTGCTATCTGAACCCGAATCCGTTTCGTAATAAAAAGTTTGGCATACTTTTTTACACTATTTCTTATCGCCCTATTGAGCGGTACATCCGTAATGAAATAGTCTTTAGAAAAGGAATCTATTCGTGAATAATACAGCGCCTGTTCTACGTAGTTATCAATTTTGTTCAGCTCATCTTCTAACTTATCCACGAGAAAATCTACCGTCTTCCCAGCGCTGTTCTCCATTAGCAGACTGCTAGCAGCAATCGGAAGCTTTACTTCATGAATCCATGACATAATAAAATCTTGATGTTCACGTTTTTCCCGAATTAACTTTTGCAGCTGTTTTGTGTGGCTGCCCTGCATCTTCTTAATCATTGTAACGTATAAAGCCTGTTCATCATTTTGTGATTCAGGCATTGCGGCAACAACATTTTCGCTCACGCTTTCTATCGCTTCAAGCAAACCCACATAAAACGACCTCCGATAATAATAGCCAATCGTAATATACAATCCAACGAGAAAGAATCCTATAAAATGTGTATAAAGCAGATTTGGTGCTGCAAGATCCCAGCTCGTATTTATGGTCATAATCAATGAGACAAATAACATCAATATCGCATAAAGAATGAAAAAATATCGCTTATCCTTTACATATTGCTGAAAGCTCATAGGATGCTATACCCGTACCCTTTCTTCGTAGTAATGAAGTCGTCTTTGCCTAGATCTGCAATTTTTTTGCGAATACGAGTCATGTTAACGGACAGCGCATTTTCATCTACAAATCTTTCATCTGCCCACAAACTGCGCATAATGTTTCTTCGAGTAACCGTTGATCCTTTATTTTGCATGAGGAGATTTACTATAATAAATTCATTTTTGGATAATTGGGTCGTTTGGTTATGATAAGAAATATCATATGTCTTAAGATTGAGCACAACACCGTCATGCTCTACAACATTTAGCTCGATGTCTTCTATATAAGCGTAGGTCCTCCGCAAAAGTGCATTAATCTTGGCCATCAGAACATCTGTATGGAAAGGTTTATTAATAAAATCGTCCCCGCCCATATTCATCGCCATAATCGTATCCATTGGCGTATCACGAGACGAAAGAAAGACGATAGGTGCTTTGGATACTTCTCTAATTTTGTTGCACCAATAAAACCCGTCAAAGGAAGGCAAATTAATATCCAATAAAACTAGATGCGGATTTTCTGTTAAAAAAACGTGCATGACCCCGTCGAAATCTTCTACTTTTACTACTTCAAAACCCCATCTTTCTATGATCTCTCCTACCATATCTCTAATCGTTTTTTCATCTTCTACGATCATTATTTTCACAATCTTCCCCCAATCGTTACGAAAACAAACAGATGACAATACTAAAAGATACACCCCTTTTTTAGCAACAAGTATACCCTTCTCAAACTATGCTTATGCCGACGATACCATTGTAAGGTTAACTGTGCAAACTGTAAGGTCACTGAAAGATTGCATCCTATACAATTAAGCCTGTAGAAAAGAAATGAACTTCATGAGTGGAGGAAAAATAGATGAAAACAATAGTAGACGCACAACAAATTGATAAAGTGTATGGGGCACGGGGAAACACATTTACAGCGCTAACTGGTATCGACTTGACCGTACGAGAGGGAGAGTTTGTTGGCATAATGGGGCCATCTGGAGCTGGTAAATCCACACTTCTGAACATTTTGGCGACGATAGATCAGCCTACAACAGGGGAGATTTTGATAGATGGGACAAGCATTCTAAATATGAAAGAAGAGCAGTTATCGGCGTTCCGCCGTGATAAACTCGGATTTATTTTTCAAGATTACAATTTATTAGATACGTTATCCGTGAAAGATAATATCTTGCTGCCGTTAGCTTTAGCTAAAGTGAATGTGCAAGAAATGGAACAACGGGTTTATGAAATAGCAGACCGTTTTGGCATACGTTCGATTTTAGACAAATACCCCTACCAAATTTCTGGCGGGCAAAAACAGCGTACAGCAGCATCTCGTGCAATCGTGTCGAAACCCAAACTAATATTGGCTGATGAGCCGACTGGCGCATTGGATTCGAAATCGGCAACCGACCTATTGGAGAGCTTGCAAAACTTGAGTAAAGAAGATAAAGCAACAATCTTAATGGTTACACACGATGCATTCGCAGCCAGCTATTGCACACGAGTGCTCTTTATTAAAGACGGCAGTATGTTCACTGAACTAGTAAAAGGGACTTCGACCCGTAAAGAGTTTTTCAAAAAAATATTAGATGTATTAGCCGTTCTTGGAGGTGGTGCAAGTGACGTTATTTAATTTGGCGAAAAAAAATATAAAGGGGAATTTAAAAAACTACCTGCTTTACTTTTTCTCCATGGTCATTAGTGTAGTTATTTTCTATACGTTCAGTTCCTTAATGTATATTCCGGAAATTAAAGATGCAGTTAGTAACATGGCTAGCACCATGACACAAACATCCTATATGTTGATTGGTTTTTTGACCATATTTATTGGTTATTCGAACGCGTTTTTTACAAGAAAAAGAAAAAAAGAAGTCGCTTTGTACTCCCTGCTTGGTGTAAAGAAGAAGGTTATTGCACGAATGCTATTTTTTGAAAATGTCATTATTGGAACGATTACTTTATTGGCTGGGCTTTTACTCGGCGTCCTTCTATCCCGATTGTTTATGATGTTGCTCCTTAAGCTGCTTGGTGCTCCTATCGTTGTGAGCTTTAGTATTCCCATCGAAGCTATTATCACTACCGCAGTTGTATTTACAGCCATTACGTTGTTTACCTCTGCTCAGTCGTATCTTTTAATTTATCGATTTAAGTTAATTGAATTGTTCCAAGCTGATAGCAAAGGAGAGAAAGTACCGAAAGCTTCATTCATTTCGGCGGCTGTTTCAATCTTTTTACTCGCGGGCTGCTACTGGCTCATGTTTAACGCTATGGCTATGCTTGCTATGCCGCTTGTTCTAGTTGGCACGTATTTACTTTTCCGTTCTTTTACCGTTTACTCACTCACTCGTGCTCAGAAAAATAAGGCAAAGTACTACAGAGGAATCAATATTATTGGAACATCACATTTGTTGTACCGCGTCAAAGGAAATGCTCTTATGCTTACCGTAATTGCGTTAATTATTACTGCAGCAGTGCCGTACCTTCACGCAGCATTTTCCGAATATGCAACTACGGAAAAAGAGGCTCATAACGCCGCTCCATTTTCCTATCTGCACCTTTCCAAAGGTGAAGCGTCGGACGATCAAATCAGGAGTTTAATCGTAAAAGATAAAGATCATCCAATAACAGATCAGCTTTCTATACCGGTTATTCAAGTGAAAGGTAAGACTTCCGCTCCATTTCGAGATCGAGATGAACTACCGGTTAACCTAATTTCAGAACAAACTTTTCATTCCATGAAACAGGTGCTTCGTTTAGGCGATATACCCGATCTATCCGACAACGAAGCCATTGCGATTAAGAAATACATCGATCAGCCTGCTTCGGATTTTGCTGGAAAAGAAGTGGATGTACAATTGCCTCAAGGAACTTATTCACTAACGATTAACAAATTGGAAGAAAAAGAGGTGCGGCTTACATCTGGAGCAGAGCTGCTGTACCTAGTTATAGATGACACCACATTTAACGGTATCGCTGGGCAATTAAGCCCCCTCATTTATAAAGCCTATAAAGTAGAGGATGAAAAAACAACAAAAGAAACATCCGACGTACTAATGACACTAGCCGCAAAAGAGACAGAGATGCGCACATTTTACGAGCGATATAAACATCTGCAAAAGTTTACAGGCATGAAAATGTTTGTCGTAAGCTCGTTAGCCTTAGTACTACTTGCGGCGTCAGGAAGTGTTATTTATTTCAAACAACTAACTGAAGCACATTCGGATAAAGGTCGATATGACATTTTGCGGAAGATAGGGGTGAGCAGACGGGAAGTTCGCTCTACGATATCGAAACAGAACCTATTCGTATTCATACTTCCACTGTTTATTGGCGTACTAAATGCGGCGATGTTGACCTTATCCGTTACTATTCAATACGATGCTGATCTTAGCGACAATATTGTCTCGTTCCTATACGCTATTGCCGCTTATGGAGTGATCTATCTCGGTTATTATGTGTTAACGATCAATTCTTACAACCGAATTGTTAATAAATAAAAAATACAATGGCACTCAAACACTGACAAACAGCTGTCAGTGTTCGTAACCCATAATAAAAATATAGAAAGGATTTGAGAAATACAAATTTCAAGGAGGTTTTGAAAATGACTTCTCCAAACAGCAAACTACCGACATTGGACACTGATATTCAACCATTCAACATCGATATTCCGCAGGTTGATCTTAACTATTTAAAAGAAAGATTAATTCGTACGCGTTGGACAGATGAGATTGTTGATGCTGGCTGGGACTATGGTACTAATCTTACCTTCTTGCGGAAACTTGTGAACTATTGGGCTCATGAGTTCGATTGGAGGGCAGAGGAGGCTAGGCTCAATAGCTTTCCTCAATATACAACGACTATTGAAGGCGAACTTATTCATTTCGTACATGTTCGGGGCGAAGGATCGAATCCAATACCTCTTCTACTCGCTAACGGCTGGCCAAGCAATTTTGTAGAGCTATTGCCCCTTATTCCTTTGCTAACACGTGAACTAGATGGCATTTCATTTGATATCGTCATCCCTTCATTACCTGGCTTCGGATTTTCAGGCAAGCCAAGTGAGCGTGGTATGAATATGTCTAGAACAGCTGACCTATGGGCACATTTGATGACTAAACTTGGTTATGAAACATTTATGATAAGTGGATCGGATATGGGCGCCGGGGTTGAACTCGGTTTAGTTCGAAATTATGCTGATCGTATAATCGGCGCACATTGGATCAATGTCTATTCTGGATTTGAACGGCCGCAAGAACCTACAGAAGAAGAAAAAGCCTACTTTGCGAAAGTAGACTATTTGAACTTTACAGAAGGTGCTTACGCCATGTTGCAAGGTACAAAACCAACTTCTCTTGCTGTCGGTCTAAACGATTCTCCGGCTGGTTTGGCAGCATGGATTGTTGAAAAATATCACTTTTGGGGCGATACACAAGGAAATGTAGAAAGCATTTTTCCACTGGATACACTGTGCTCCATCCTCACGATTTACTGGGTGACGGAAACGATCGGCTCGTCCGTTAGGCTTTACAAAGAAGCTTTTGCCGATAATGAATTGTTATCTCCGGTTCCAAAACATCATGTCCCACAAGGTGTATTGCTGCCAGGCCCTGCTGATGTGCCAGCTCCACGAGCATGGGGTGACCTTCATATCCAAAATATTATCCGTTGGACCGAGTTAGATAAGGGTGGGCAT
Source organism: Paenibacillus sp. GSMTC-2017 (assembly GCF_016019935.1). Lineage (GTDB taxonomy): Bacteria > Bacillota > Bacilli > Paenibacillales > Paenibacillaceae > Pristimantibacillus. The sequence goes on along the minus strand of NZ_JAECMT010000004.1, from coordinate 294,372 downwards.
TTCCCCGCATTGGAGTACCCTGAGGTGACGGCCACAGATATCCGCGGATTTTATCATGACATCAAGCTGTAAATGAAACAAACGTCTAGCTAAAGCGAGCACAAACAACCTCCCAGCTCATTATGAGCCAGGGAGGTTTTCTAATCTTACTATTGGTGATGGTGATCTTCCCCCTGCGCCCCATACCTTCTCCTGAACTCATCCTCTAACATGGCCATCTTGATCATATCATGGAATGTATCATCCAAATAAAGAGCATCACGCTCTATTCCTTCACGCTTGAACCCTATTTTCTCATAAACATGGATAGCGCGGGGGTTAAAAGCATATACGCCTAGGTGAATGCGATGCAGCTTAAGCGTCTCAAATCCATATTGGAGCATAAGTATCATCGCTTCTGTTCCATAGCCTTTTCCTCGATGTTCGTTTCCTTGAATGCCGATACGAATATTAGCACTGCGGTTGATAGGATCTATTTCATTTAATACAACTTCCCCTAATAACACATTCGTTCCCTTTTCGAAAATAATAAAATCAGCTCGTTCTTCACTTACAACGCTAATCTTGCGAATCCATGTTGCGATCTGGTCACGAGTGAATTCTGACTGTGAACCTGTCAGCGTGTTCATCTCCGAATCTTGCAAGAAAGCAAAATAGTCCTCTAAATCTGACTCTTGTGCATAACGTAAATCTATCTTATTACCTTGTATGTGAAGTTCATTCATATGTTCTCCCAAGCTACAATCCTCCCCATTTTTTCTAATCTTTTTCTATACGAAAAGGTAGAATGGGAAGTTGCATGTTATCTGCTCAGTAATTGACCCCCATTTAAAGATTGATGAAAAACTTCGTGTAGTTTAATATGTATGGGTTGAATACCCATTATTGTAACCATCTCTCTTAGGCAGGTGCGGCATGAAAGTTTCAATAGAAGAAATAACCAAAGAACAGGAAGAGGAAATCCTCATCAAGTGCCATGAGGTGGATGACGAAATACACGAAATAGTAGACAAGTTGAACACAAAAAACCTCATTATGATCGGGTATCACAATGAAATTGTTCATCGTATAAAACTAAGTGATATTTTCTATTTCGAGGCTGTTGATGGAAAGGTTTTTATGTACTGTCAGGACAACGTTTTTGAGGTGAAACATAAGCTTTATGAATTAGAGGAACTATGTAAAAGAAACAACTATTTTCGTGCATCCAAATCAACTATTTTGAACATAGCTAAAATTTCTTCTATACATCCTTCAATAAGCGGCAGATTTGAAGCGGTGCTGAATAACGGGGAACGTGTTGTTATATCAAGGCAATATGTGCCTGTGCTTAAAACGATGCTTGGATTGTAGAAGGAGGAACAATATGAAACTATCCCAATATGTATGGAAGATTATTAATGATTTTTTTATCATCTTTGCATCTCTCATCCTTATCATTACTCTTCTGCGGCAAATCTTCTATCCCGAATTAGCCTTTGATTTACATTCGATTTATATCCTTATGACCTTTTCACTCATAAGTGCAATAACAGGATTTATTTTATATTCTCCTAATGATATAAGTGAAAACAATATGCGCAAACGAATTGTCATTCACTTTATTGCCTTAGAAGTGATAATCATTTCCCTAGGAAGTATCATTGGAATTTTAAATAGTGTGCTCAGTATGGTCACTTGTGCGATTCAAATTGCGATTATCTATATCATTGTTCGTCTGCTGTCATGGCAAAACGATAAACAAATAGCCAATAGCATCAACGAAAAACTGAAGGATTTTCAAAAAAATCTTTGAAAATTGCCCATAAAATAATAAAAATTCGCAACTTAGTTGTCTGTAGATACAGCTTATTGTATTTCTATATACTTCCTTTCGGCAGTTTTTTATGATGTAACCATAAAAAACTGTAAAAAAAGAAAGGGAGTAAACGCTATGGCAATACTAATCTTCTTTATCGCTTTAATTGTTGAGATCACCATCGCAACATACTGTATTATGACTAAAAATGTCCAGAAAAAAATGAGAAATTGGATTAGAATTATTGTATTTATCGTTTTTATAATGTTTACATTTTCGTCTGCTATCGAGTGGAGTTTACGCTGGGTATTGATAGCTATACTGCTTTTCATACTAGCGGCAGTCGGAGCGGTTTCGCTTATTCGAAACAAAGTAAATGTTGAAAAATACAAAACTTCTCGTATCGTCAGAAAAGCATTTATTATGACCGTTGTGTTTGTACTTGCCCTAGCTCCTGCACTTATTTTCCCTCAATATACACTGCCAAAAGAGACTGGCAAGCATGAGGTTGCAACAGCTACTTACACCTACACAGATAAAAATCGTATCGAGGAGTATTCCAAAAAAGCTGAAAACAGATTTGTTAACGTACAATTTTGGTATCCCGATAATGTCGATGAGACCTATCCACTACTGGTATTCTCACACGGAGCATACGGCATTAAGGAAAGTAATACGTCTACCTTTACTGAACTTGCTAGCCATGGTTATATAGTCGTTTCAATCGACCATCCCTATCATTCCTTTTATACTGCTTCAGATGATGGAACGGTAACTATGGTCAATAATGACTATTTTCAGCAATTCAATAATACCAACAAAAATAACATTTACACGAAAGAAGAAATCTACGGACTAAAGCAAAAGTGGATGAAAGTACGTACTGATGACATGAATTTTGTTATTGATACGATACTTAATAAATCCAAAAGTGATAGTGACGTTATATATCAGCTTATTAATAGGAATAAAATAGGTGTGTTTGGGCACTCCATGGGGGGCGCGGCAAGTGTTTCGCTAGGTAGAGAGCGTAACGATATTAGTGCGGTCATAAATATTGATGGTCCTATGTTTAGCGAGCTTACTTACAATAAAGAGACCCTAGACTTTGAAGCAACAAATAAACCCTACACGACCACTCTTCTTAATATCTACTCTGACGATGTTTGGAAACAGCTAGAAACCATTTCCGTTTATTCACCAAACAAAGCTGCTAGTGAAAACTTCAGAGAGGTGTATACTGTTTATTTTCAAGGTTCAAAACATTTAAGCCTGACGGATTTACCACTTTACTCCCCTATACTTGCTACCATACTACAAGGTGGAAAAGCGACTGCTGATGAATATTACGTAATTGAAACCCAAAACAAAATTATTGTTGAGTTTTTTGACTATACACTAAAGGGTGTCGGCCGTTTTACATCCGAAGGAACCTATGGATTGAAGTAGAGTGGACACACTACCTTTATACAACAAAAAAATTATATAGTCTCCGACTACACCTATCCAAAAGTGATTCTATGGAGCGTTAAGTCAGTTGCTTGATTCATACATAAAACACTTCAATCTGCCTCATAACTACGTTGAACGTCTAGAAGGATTTTTTGTTGCAGGTCAACTTGATACGATCTACTTTTGGCTTGGATTTCCAGATTTTAATGAGTGGCTGCCTTATCATGTTCATAAGTTAGCTAGTAGGGAATTTAAGTCTTATGTAAATAAAGAGACGTTTCTCTTTAGCGGGATACCTTACTGGGAATAGTTAATTTGAATAAAACAGCCGACATCTGCAAATCGCAGAGGTCGGCTGTTTTGGCATCTACGCTTGAATACTGAATATGTCCGAGTTATCCATTTCTATTATCTAGCAAAATGATGGCATTAGCGGAGCGTACAATAGCCCTCAATTGTAACGATTAAACCAATATAAACATATAGTTAATAAAGATATAGCTTCTTGAAAGAGGTGTGTGATGAAGATCAGTTTTATAACTCCGGCCTATAATAGTGCCCGGTGGATTATGACGATGTTAGAAAGCATTCCGAAACAATATGCCTATGAAATATTGGTATGCGAAGATGGCTCTACGGATAACACATTAGCCATTTTAGAAGAGTATAGGAAGAGTTGCCCGCAATTAAAGATATTGATAAACGAAAAGAATAGCGGTGCCAGCTACTCTTATAATCGTTGTATTGAAGCAGCAACGGGCGATTATGTCGCGATCATCGACAGCGATGATCACTATATGCCTGCTATTCATGAGGTTTTGGCACAAATTGATGGCGAGTATGATGTCTACTATTACAATATGGTCACGAAGGACGGCCATCGATTTACGAAAGACCCTTCTAATATCTATTCGTGGTGCGGACAATTCAAAATTGTAAGAAGAAGTTTTATAGGCGATGCGAGATTTACAACGAGAAAGGACATTGCTGGTGACTGGGACTTTAATCGAGCATTAATGGATAAGCGGCCTACATCTAAATATACTGGTTTATTTGCCTATTGGTATAACTACTATCGGGAAGATTCCGAGTCTAATTTGCATCTAAGAGGCCTGAAATAACAACTTATGGCATGATGAGGATGGTGATAGACGTCTGTGTTTAAAGATAAAACGTTACTCATAACAGGAGGCACTGGATCGTTCGGAAATGTCGTTTTACAACGTTTTTTGAATACAGATATTAAGGAGATTCGTATCTTCTCAAGAGATGAAAAGAAACAAGATGATATGCGCCTTCTGTACAACAACAATAAAATCAAATTTGTTATTGGCGATGTACGGGATATTAACAGCTTAAACAATGCAATGGTTGGTGTGGATCTTATATTCCATGCCGCTGCTCTCAAACAAGTTCCTTCTTGCGAATTTTATCCATTAGAAGCCGTAAAAACAAATGTACTAGGCACGGAAAACATGCTAACAGCAGCAATAAATGCAGGAGTAAAAAAGGTCATTTGCCTCTCTACAGATAAAGCCGCGTACCCCGTCAATGCAATGGGCATCTCCAAAGCGATGATGGAAAAAATATTTATCGCCAAATCCAGAATTGTCACTCAAGACAAAACAGTCATATGCGGAACAAGGTACGGCAATGTAATGGCATCCCGAGGCTCTGTTATCCCTTTATTCGTCGAACAAATTAAAGCTGGTAAACGATTGACCATCACTGATCCAGAAATGACACGTTTTATTATGAGCCTTGAAGAGGCGGTAGAGCTCGTATTATATGCATTCAACAACGCCACCAATGGAGACATCGTCGTACAGAAATCACCTTCCGCTTATTTATCTGATTTAGCACAAGCACTCATCGAATTATTTGAATCGAACAACGAAATTGATGTGATCGGTACGCGCCATGGGGAAAAAGTGTATGAGGTTCTTCTTACGAAGGAAGAAGCGGCGAAGGCCGTTGATATGGGCAACTTTTATAAAATCCCCGCCGATAATCGTGACTTGAACTATGGGAAATACCTCGAAGAGGGTTCTCCAAAGATTTCTTTAACTGATGAATACAACTCCAATAATACTAAAATTCTTTCTGTCCCTGAAATCAAAGCGAGGCTTCTAAAGCTTACCTATATACAAGAAGAACTTCTCAAGTGGAATGGAGGCGTAAAGTGAAATTTTTAATTCTTGGTGCTGCTGGTATGGCTGGCCATACGATAGCTATCTATTTACAAGAGCAGGGCCACGACGTTACAACTTTTACAAGATCACCATTTCCCTATGGTTACAATATAACTGGTGAAATCTCAGAAAATAACACAATAGACTGGATTCTGCTCCAAAGAAATTACGATGTTGTCATCAATTGTATTGGTCTGTTAAACCAAGCCTGTGATAAGGAACCTTCCAGGGCTGCTTATCTCAATAGCTACTTACCTCACGCTATAGCAGATCGATTAAACAACACTCCTACTAAACTAATCCATATGAGTACCGATTGTGTTTTCTCAGGGCATTCCGCTCCATACCATGAAAATAGTTTCCCTGATGGCGAGACCTTTTATGATCGAACAAAGGCATTAGGCGAAGTAAACGATAATAAACATTTAACTTTCCGAAACTCTATTATTGGCCCAGATATGAAAAAGGATGGCATTGGCCTTTTTAATTGGTTTATGCAACAAGAAGGCAGTATTAATGGCTATACTGGCGCAATCTGGACTGGTGTCACTACTCTCACTTTGGCTAAAGCTATGGAAAAAGCGGCAACAGAAAATATGACAGGACTCTATAATCTTGTTAACAATAGTAGCATCAATAAGTACGATTTATTAAAGCTATTCAACAAAACGTGCAGGGCAGATGAATTAACGATATTGCCTAGTGATGCCGTTAACGCAGACAAAACGTTAGTGAATACTCGCACCGATTTTTCTTTCGAGGTTCCAAGTTACGAAGAGATGATTATCGAGATGAAAGAATGGATTTGGGCGCACAAAAACCTTTATCCCCATTACTTTAGTGCATAAATATCACATTAAAATCAGTACTCCCTTTGGATCAAGTAAGGCATATTGCCTATCAACCTGAGGGAGTAAATTTATATAAAAGTGACTCTAATGATGAAGAATAGATGATGATTTGATGAATGTGGGAGAAAATGGTCTTCATCTTTTTGATGTGAAAGGGTTTACAAAACCAAATATATGATTTAATATACGGACTATAAAAGTAAATAGCTTATCGCTGTGAGACATTGAGAGCAGCCATTTCTAATTGATTACGATCTTCTCCTTCCTCGTGAAGAGAACGATTCGTAAGCGATTCGTGATGGCTGCTTTTTGTATTTCCGGCGAAGGGATCCTAATTAATCAAAAAAAGTAATCGCAAACAATTTTTCGTTACGGGTGGTGAGAAAGCGCTATCATTTTGATGAAGCGGCTATTTTTCCTAATTGTTGAAGAAGATAACTAACACATACACCTTGGAGGTTGCAAACGATGTCACCATTTATAGCTGAGATTGTAGGAACAGCAATGCTGATTTTATTAGGTAACGGAGTAGTAGCAGGCGTTTTGCTTAAGAAGTCAAAAGCAGAAAATTCAGGTTGGATCGTCATTACATTAGCATGGGGACTTGCGGTAGCTGTATCGGCATACGCTGTCGGCGGCTTTAGCGGAGCTCACTTAAATCCTGCCTTAACGATAGGACTTGCAGTAGCAGGGCAATTCGAATGGAATCAAGTAGCTACTTATATTACTGGTCAAATGATTGGTGCAATTCTTGGTTCAGTACTTGTATGGTTGCACTACTTGCCGCATTGGAAAGCAACGGAAGACAAAGATTTGAAATTGGCAGTATTCGCAACTGCTCCAGCAATTCGTAGTGTCGGTGCTAACTTGATGAGTGAAATTATCGGAACGTTCGTCCTAGTACTTGGAATTATGGCAATCGGTGCTAACACAGTTGCAGACGGATTAGGCCCACTTATCGTAGGTGCTTTAATTGTTGTTATCGGTCTATCTCTTGGTGGAACTACAGGTTATGCAATCAACCCAGCACGTGATTTGGGTCCTCGTATTGCACATTTCTTGCTCCCGATTCATGGAAAAGGTTCTTCCGATTGGGGTTATGCATTTGTTCCTGTAGTAGGACCAATTATTGGTGGTATTCTTGCAGCTTTATTCTATACAAACGTATTCGGCGTATAATTGGGATATATTAACCTTTGGAGGTCATTCACATGGAAAAAAAATATGTACTTTCACTAGACCAAGGAACAACTAGCTCACGCGCTATTCTATATGATCGGGATGGCAATGTTGTTGGCTCAGCACAAAAGGAAATCACTCAGTTCTATCCTAAAGCAGGTTGGGTTGAACATGATGCAATGGAAATTTGGGGTACGCAAAGCGGTGTTGCTCGTGAAGTTCTAGAAACAGCTAGCATTAGTCCTCAAGAAATCGTTGCAATCGGCATCACGAACCAAAGGGAAACAACCATTGTATGGGACAAGCACACAGGCAAACCCGTACACAATGCAATCGTATGGCAAGACAGAAGAACAGCAGAAATTTGTGATGATCTGAAAGCAAGAGGTCTTGAAACGTATATCCGCGAAATCAGTGGTCTTGTAGTAGATGCTTACTTCTCAGGTACGAAAGTAAAATGGATTCTCGATAACGTCGAAGGTGCAAGAGAAAGAGCAGAACGTGGAGACCTATTGTTCGGAACTGTAGACACATGGCTTATTTGGAAAATGACGCGTGGACAAGTCCATGCAACTGACTATTCCAATGCTTCACGCACAATGCTTTACAACATTATGGATCTTCGTTGGGATGAAAAGATGCTTCAAGAATTGGGCATTCCGGCTTCCATGTTGCCTGAGGTTAAACCTTCTGTAGGTCATTATGGCGTTACAGATCCACAAACATTCGGCGGTGCTGAAATTCCGATTGCCGGTGTAGCTGGTGACCAGCAGGCAGCGTTGTTCGGACAAACGTGCTTCGAATCCGGTATGGCGAAAAACACATACGGAACTGGCTGTTTCATGCTTATGAACACGGGTGAGAAAGCTGTTGCTTCAAAATCCGGCTTGCTTACGACGATTGCATGGGGAATGGACGGCAAGGTTGAGTATGCTTTGGAAGGCAGTATTTTCATCGCAGGTGCAGCTATTCAATGGCTACGTGACGGACTTAAGTTGATCGATTCGGCTTCGGATTCCGAATATTATGCAAGCAAAGTAAAAGATACTGACGGCGTTTATGTTGTTCCAGCTTTTGCAGGACTAGGCGCTCCTTATTGGGATATGTACGCTCGCGGCGCGATGTTCGGTATGACTCGCGGTACGAAAAAAGAGCATATTGTACGTGCAACGCTCAACTCACTTGCTTACCAAACAAAAGATGTACTTGGCGCAATGGAGAGCGATTCCGGTCTTACGCTGCAAGCACTTCGCGTTGATGGCGGAGCAACGGCTAATAACCTGCTTATGCAATTCCAAGCTGATATCTTAGATGTACCTGTTCAACGTCCAGCGGCTGCTGAGTCAACTGCTCTTGGTGCAGCTTACATGGCGGGTATTGCTCTTGGCTTCTGGAAGAAAGAAGACCTTGCAAAGAAAGCAGCAAGCGCAACAACCTTTAAGCCTAAGATGGATGAAGAATCCCGCAACAAGCTTTATAAGGGTTGGAAGAAAGCTGTGAAACGTACGCTTGAATGGGAAAAAGATGACGAGTAGATCCTATAGACTGCATCCGCACACCATGTTACACTAATGACAAGTAAATAGAATGTGACGGAGAATGTGAGATCCACACCATTTAGTATCCTTTTTTAGACGGGGTACTGAGGGGTGTGGATTTTTTGTTGTTCTGTTACCGCCAAACCAAGGAATAAGTAATTTTGGGATGGGGAAAATAAGCAACGGAAGAAGGGATTTTATTATGACTAAACAATTTTCCAGCATCGACAGAAACGATGTATTGGATAGAAGCAATGGACAACAGGTTGACCTGCTCGTTATCGGCGGAGGAATTACGGGAAGTGGTATCGCTCTAGATGCTGCTGATCGCGGCATGAACGTTTTACTCGTTGAGATGCAAGATTATGCAGCTGGAACATCAAGCCGTTCGACAAAGCTTGTTCATGGTGGACTTCGTTATTTGAAAAACTTTGAAGTTAAAGTAGTAGCTGAGGTTGGTAAAGAGCGTGCAATCGTTTATGAAAACGGACCACATGTTACGAAGCCAGAATGGATGCTTCTTCCTATCTATAAGGGTGGAACGTTCGGTTATTACTCAACTTCAATCGGTCTACGTGTATACGACTTCCTAGCAGGCGTGAAACGCGTCGAGCGTCGTAAGATGCTTAACTTGTCGGAAACGTTGAAACGAGAACCTCTACTAAAGAAAAATGATCTTAAAGGCAGCGGTTACTACGTTGAATATCGTACGGATGATGCAAGACTAACCATTGAAGTTCTTAAACGTGCGGTTGACTTCGGTGCGACTGCAATCAACTATGCAAAAGTAGAACGGTTTATTTACGAAAATCAGAAAGTTGTCGGTGCAACAATTGTTGATCAGCTAACTGGTAAGTCCGTTGACGTATTTGCAAAACAAATCGTTAATGCAACCGGTCCTTGGGTTGATGATATTCGCAGAAAAGACAACTCAAGAAAAGGGAAGCAGCTCCGCCTTACTAAAGGTGTTCACCTTGTCATTGATGGTAGCAGATTTCCGCTTAAACAAGCGATTTATTTCGATACGCCAGATAAGCGTATGATGTTTGCTATTCCGCGTAACGGTAAAACGTATGTCGGAACGACGGACACATTCTATGATGGGGATACAGCTAATCCGAAAATGTCTAATGAAGATCGTACCTACATCATTAAGGCGATCAATGACATGTTCCCAGAAACACGTATTACCGAGAAGGACATCGAATCAAGCTGGGCTGGACTTCGTCCACTTATCTTTGAAGAAGGTAAAGATCCGTCCGAAATTTCTCGTAAAGATGAAATTTGGCAATCCGACTCTGGTTTGATCACAATTGCAGGCGGTAAACTTACGGGATACCGTAAAATGGCTGAACTAGTTGTTGACCTAGTGGCGAAGAAGATCACAGCGCAACATGATGTTCAATTCCGTGCTTGCCAATCGATCAACATTCCGATTTCCGGCGGTGACGTAGGCGGATCAACGAAATTCAAACAATTTGTAGCAGACAAGACGCTTCAAGCTGAACAATTTGGACTTGACCGAACAAGCGGAGAGATGCTCGCTGAAATGTATGGCTCCAATATCGATACTATTTTCAAAATTGCTCAAACGGTAGATAAAGCAGACGCTGCTAAATATGGCTTGCCACTGGATCTCTATCTCATGTTGCTTTACTCTATCCAATATGAAATGGCTGTTAAACCAGTTGACTTCTTGATTCGCCGTACAGGTGCAGTATTATTTAATATTGACCTTGTTAAAGAATTTAAAGACGAAGTGATCAACTGCATGAAACACTTGCTAAGTTGGGATGAAGAGACGACAAGCAAATATTCAGCTGAGCTTGACCAACAGCTTTTGGATTCCGTTAATCCGTCGATATAATTGTAAGTAAGCACATATCGATTGAGGAGGACAAAAAGTGATCATAAAAGATTTGGTCATTCCGGCAATCAGAGGTTTCAAGGAATTAGAGAAGGCACTGGAGGCACCACAAGAAGTAATCTTTCTGCTCGAAGGCGAGCTGATTCATTTACAAAGCATTGTGGATAGTGTCAAACGGGCGAACAAAAAGATCTTTCTGCACCTCGATATGGTAAAAGGGATTAAGGATGATGAAGCATCTATTCATTATTTATCGAAGGTCATTAAGATTGATGGCATTATCAGTACACGAACTTCCTCGCTTATTAATGCGAAGAAGCACGGGCTTGGTGCTATTCAGCGGGGTTTCCTAATTGATTCCCATTCGCTCCAAACGATTATTAATTCGGCGGCGCAAATAAAGCCAGACTACATCGAAATATTGCCTAGCTATTCTCATCCTAAGCTGCAGACGGTGAAGAAGGAAACGGGTGTAGACATTATACTCGGCGGGTTTATCGAAAAGAAAGAAAATTTGCCCACTCTATATGAAGCAGGCGCTTCCGCCATTTCAACTAGCCGAGTTGAGTTGTGGCGATAAAGAGATTGGTTTGATCATGCGACAGAAAAAAGATGAAGAGCAAATGTGCTCCTCATCTTTTTTTGTAAATTAGCAGAAGCATTCTGGCTCAGCATTGTTCTCTGCCACTGGAGCGCTTGCTCTTTCATAAGCCGCAATTGCCTGTACGCCGTGGCTCAAGATAGCACCTGAACGAGTAGATGCGGCAACCATAATCGCTTCAACGATTTCTTCCATCGTGCCCCCAAGTCCCTTAAACCTACGTACATGTACATCAATACAATACGGACAGCCTGTCACATGTGCGACGGCGATTGCGATTAGCTCCTTAGTCTTGAGAGGGATCGCATTTGTTTCTTGATACAACTTATGTTCAAATGCTAGAAATGCGGTAGCCGCTTCGGGAGCAAGCTTTACTAGCAGCGGAATACGGGATAGATCCGATGCTTGATAGTAGGAGGATTTCGTCATCTGTTCAGCCTCCTTAACGAGTTGCACCGCATGTTGACTTGCCGAGCATGCGGTACATCATACAGATTCCGATTGATCCCGTTAATACCAGCGGAATTCCAAGCAACCCCACCCATTTCCAACCGCTTTCTAGTAATGGTAATAAAGACAAGAGAGCTAAACCTCCAACAACTCTAATGACTCGTTCCATCATTCCAACATTTTTCAAACGTATCAGCCTCCATCGTATATGGTAGTGTATGAATGCCTTCCCATTGTACGAATGCAAGCGCCCGCCTACAGTGACTTCATCACTTAAGCACGGTAACAATCCTCTTCAGTTCCTCGGTACGAATATGACGAATAGAACCCCGGCCGATCTCCAACACCCCTCGCTGTTCAAGCTCTTTCAGCGTTCGGCTAACCACTTCACGGGCTGTGCCTAGCTCCGATGCCAGTTGCTCATGCGTTATGCTCAACTTATCGTCACAGCCCGCTGATAGCCTTTGCAGCACCAGCTCAGCCACCCGAACTTCCATCGGCTTAAAGGCAATATCATCAATTAAATCAGTTACACCAACCATTCTTTTTATAAACAGCTTGTAGATGTATTGATTTAACGTGGGATAGTTGGACATCCATCGTTTAAACAAATCCACTGGCAGTAACAATAACACGGTATCTTCCTCAATTGCCGCCGTCGCTTCATAAGGTGTCTCACCTAAGATGCTTGCCATCATCACTACGCACACTTCACCTTGGCGTACACGGTATAACGTTAGTTCACGGCCAGTTGCTCCGACTTTGTAGATGCGTACCGTACCGCTTAGCACGAATGCCGCATGTTCAAATAGATGACCTTCAGCAATTGCTATGCTCGGCGGGACTCTTACAATCGATAGGCCTCTATTCTCCCAATCGGACGTAGAAACGTTTTTAAAACAGGGAAAAGTGCGTACAATATCGTCAAGTCGACTTGATAGTTGGTTATTCATATGGCCTCCATTGATATAATTTCAAAAGTTACAACGATTTTTCACCTGTGTTTATATCCCTGTACACTTTCTCCTGATGAAAATATAAGATAAAATATGTTAGATAATATGAAAACGCTTTTTATGAGAAAGATGGTTAATCTATGAAAAAATTATTATTAATAGCCTTCAGCCTAACTTTATAATTTGTGTTTACGTCTTGTAGTCAACCTGTTACTAATGAAGTGTGGCTACCATCGTTAAATGAAGCGATTGAACACGGTTTGAAGATTGAAGAGGTGAGCTTACTCCTAACACAAGAGTATCAAAATACTCATTATGTATTAGTTAAAGACAAAGCGGACTCATTCGCTCTGGCGAAAGTTATTAAAAATAGCAAAGGTTACTTGTGGGAGAGAATAACGTTATACTTAGGCACACCTTCTTATGTAATGTTTGAACATACAACGGAAGCTGGAGAGAAACTTCCTATAATTATAGGGAAAACAGCAGATGAAACTGCAAAAAAAGTTAAACTTGTAAGTAGTTTAACGTCAGAAGTTTTAGATGTGCATAATGGCTACTATATTGGATTCAATCTTCCACTCAACGGTCATGCATACACAGTAAGTGCTATTAAGTAATATGTATCATGACCTATTCACTTCGAGATAAATTTTGTTAAAGATCTGGTTTCTTTGATTTATACCTAAGAGCCACATAAACTATCTGTTACCATGAAGTGCATTGATCATATACTAGAATACTAGACAAGATAAGCATGAATAAAGCATTAATCGCCATAATAGGCTTATGCTTAGCACGGAATAAATGGGCATGGATTGCTCCAATCATAAGTACTGCCAATAGAAGTGCACTCACTTTCAGCAATGCTGGGACCCAAATAGCTATAACGAGACCTACTACACCTAAGAGCTCAAGTGTTGCGATCACGAACATTAACCATAACGGATAACGATACTCTTTCCAATGCTCAATCATCGATTTGGCTTGAGCAAATTTCATTGTAGCTGATATCGTGAACATAACGATCAATACAATCTGACCTATTAATAAGTAAATCAAAACTAGTCATCTCCTTCATCTCTATATAAGGGTAACAATACTTGAAACCAATTATAGATCGATGTATCATTCACATGATGTAGCCCAGACTACACTTATTGAAGAAATGAGTGATTTACTCTGAATAAGATCAAATACTTATCAAGAATTAACATATTTCACGTATTAGATCCTTCTGTCCTCCAAAGTATCGTAGACCATATTCCGATAGAACCTATTAGAAAAGGTGCGATTATCGCCTCCCCGCATAAAGAGGAACAAATGCTGTACCTCGTGAAGTCAGGTGCTGTCCGTCTGTATACGACTACTGCTGAAGGCAAGGAGCTTACACTTGATATCCTTGCTGCCGGTCATCTTTTTGGAGAAATAGGCTCACTAGTTACAGACAGCAACATATATGCCGTTACATTGGAAGATTCGGTCATTTGTACGATGGAATACGAGCAGTTCAAATTGATCCTTCGTCAGAACCCAGAGATAGCGATTGCTTTTATAGAATTAATGTCAAAAAGAGTGCAGGAAGTTGAACAATTTCTAGAGCATATGGCTTATAGCAGTGTTAGGAAGCGCCTTCTCTTCCTGCTATACAAGCTCTCGGAAAAGTTTGGTGAACCGCCAATGGGGGAAGCTGCCGCACGAGAGAAGTCCGAGTGGGTTCAGCTTAATATAGAACTGACACATCAGGAATTGGCTAGCATGACGGGCAATATTCGAGAAACGATCACCGAAACTTTAAATGTGTTAACCGCGGAGGGCATATTAGAAAAATCAGGACCTCGCAAACCTCTTTTAATCAATACCGCTCGTTTAAAAGGAGCGTTAGAGGTGTAATTACTACCTAACAACAAAAAGATGAAGAGCTTAGTCGCTCTTCATCTTTTTTGCATTCTTATTTAAATGTCAAATACTCAACTGCAGACGTTTTCTGAATAAATAGGATACCGTCATACTGCTCGCTTGGCACGAATGGCTCCTCAATGAGTCCCCAATACATCCCGTTTCGGATCGAATCTTTCCAGCTCTTATTATGTTGAATAGTTAAATCAACGAAAGAATACGGGTAACCTGATTTTTTCAAAATAGCTTCCAAGCTTGTTGGACTATGCTTTGAGTTAACTGGCATAGGTGTACCATCATTTCCTGCCGTTTCACCTTCGTACATAAATTGACCGATAACATAAGTCTGTTTCTTAATTCTTGATGGCATAAGCTCCGTCATGTTCGGAACAGAACCACCTGCATATGGATGAATCTGAACAAGAGATTCGATTGACGAATTATTTTTACGAATATGGTAGTTGTGGCCCCATACAATGATTTTTTCGTCTTTGTAGATATTATCAATCAACCAAGTTAATGTACTTGCCATCATTTCATCACGCAAGTAAGCCATATTCTCTCTTAAGTTAGTTGAGACTACGTAATTTTCCATTGTAAGATTGTTATAAGCAACTTGGTGCTTAAGAACGTTTTGGATCATATAAATGCGGTCTTCGATTACACGGTTCATTATCGGCATGATTGTTTTATTACCAGGGAATGCAGCTTGAAGCGCAACTTGATGTTTGTTGAGGAAAGTCTGAATTTCTGTATAGCCAACTAATAAATCTGCGTAGTCTTTATCCCAATTGGCTTTGTCCCAGTCCATGTTGAAATAAATATCCGTCAACTTGCCCTCTAAAGTACGAGCTTTCTCTGCAAAACTCGTATCGATTGGTTCAAACCATGTTTTCATAAAACGACCATAACCGTTATTTGGCTGCATATCAAATCCAGTAAGAATCAGCGGCTTCTTTGCTTCTGATTGTTGCTTAATGTAAGTGTACAAAGGAATCATTTCTTTTGTATGCCATACTGGATAAATCGATTTACGCAATGATTCTTCAGGTGTTAACTTTGAGATTTCAGCGTAAGTTCCACTTGCATCTCCTAGCCCTGACTCAAAGGCAATAACGTTAAAGCCCATTTCCTTATGTAAAAATTGCGACAATCTTACTTTTGATTTATTAAACTCCGCAGCACCATGTGAGCTTTCACCTAGCATAACGACTCTTTTATCTGCCAGCACTTTTTTGAGAAATTGTAAATCCTCGAACTTATCATTAGCCTTAACATCAATCGATTTGATCGATGTCGCCTTTACGCTCACTTGTTGTGTAGTTGCAGGAGCAGTAGGTGTTGTGTGTTTAGTTGCATAGATTTGTGCTGGTGCGAGACAAATCGAAGAGACAATTGCGCATACCGCGCTAAATTTAATTAGTTTCCCTAGTGTAGGTTTCATCGTTATATGTCCTTTCTATTAAACAGATATACTGTCAAGTAATAGGAAGCAATAAATAATGTTAAAACTCCGGCTGCAATAATTAGCAAGATTGAATCTCCATTGCTGCCATTCTCATTAGCCAGATTTATATAATAAGCTGTGGGATTGGCAAACATAATTAAGGCAATAAGGAATACAGCATTAATAATGGTGGCTCCCTTTTTACTAAACGCGTAAAAGAGTGGCATAAAGATAGAGATTAAACCAAGTAATATTACAATTGTTATCAATATAGATACAATCGAATAAGTTGGCTTGTTGATTTCTGGCACATATAATTCAATAAACTTGTGAATTCCATAAGATGCACTAACCCCAATCAATGTATAAATGATCGCAACTGTATATTTGGCTTGCACAATATGTTTGCGATTAACGGGCAAAGAGACGAGAAATTTATGATTATTATTTTTGATATCGATCATCATAGCGCTCATAATGGAACCATTAGCTGCATAGATTGCAACAAAATAAAATGAAAAATCCGATTGTGGTACAAATGCGAGACTGAATACCGCGAGAAAAAATAGAAATAACCATTGTGTGCTTTTTAAAACGATAAAGTCTTTACGAAGTAAATTTAACATGCTCCGGACCACCTTTCGCAGTGAAATACATAATGTCCTCAAGCGATGGTTTCTCGAGCAGAGCGTAATCACCGAACAGCTCCGCTGCCTTCTTCCGATCAGCAACTAACCCTTCAAAACCGACTGCTGTTTCACGAACCCCTACAAATTGACGTCGAATATCTGGATCAAGCAATTCCTTGCCACCTTTGACGATGGAATAACGCCCAAGCACATCATCTTTTACATCACTAAACACAATTTGACCTCGATTCACGAATGTAATATAGTCTGCTATTCGATCCAAATCCGTTGTAATGTGAGTGGAGAATATAATAGATTTTTGTTCGTCTTGAATAATATCAGCTAATATATCTAATAGTTCTCTACGGAATACAGGATCAAGTCCCGACGTAGGTTCATCCATAATCAGAAGCTCAGCTTCATGAGACAGTGCAATCGCGAGAGAAAACTTCACTTTCATCCCTTTGGACAGATCTCCAACCTTCTTCTTAGGTGATAACTCGAATTGATCGAGACAATTCCTGAATTTCGTTTCGTCCCACTTTCGGTAGAAGGGCGCAATTATTCTCTTCGTATCCTCAATCGTTAGATGCTCATAATAGTAGCAATCATCCGATACAATACCGATCCGTTGCTTAAGCTCTACTTCATGCTTTGGCATATCCATTCCAAAGAGTTGAATGCTTCCTGATTTTGGACGGACGATGCCAAGTATCATATTGATCAACGTACTCTTACCGGCACCATTTGCCCCGATAAGTCCGGTAATAAAGCCTTTTTTAATATCAAGGGATACATCCTTAATTGAAAACTCCAGGTAGGATTTACTTACATTCCTCACTTCTATTACATTCATCGTAATTGTTCCTCCTCGAACAATAGACGTAGATGATTCAGCAAATCGCTTTCACTCATACCTAAATCTTTACTTTCTCGGATGATCTCGACTATTTTTTCCTCTAGTAGTTTCATGCGCTGCTCCCGTATAAATGTTTTATTGGCACCTGATACGAATGAACCTTTACCAACAACTGAATCGATAAGCTTTTCCTTCTCTAGCTCTTCATACGCTCGTTTCGTTGTAATAACACTAACTTGCAAGTCCTTAGCTAGCTGACGAATAGAGGGAAGGGTATCTCCTGCATTCAATTGTCCGTTTAATATGTTATGTCTGATCTGATTCACAATCTGAGTGTAAATTGGATCTTCCGATGCGTGTGAAATGATAATATCCATCTTTCAACTCCCTTTTAGCCATTCACCAAAGTAAATATTGTATATGTATAATATATACACTATGATCAGACGTGTCAATAGTTAGGAGAAAACAAAAAACCGCCCTCCACCTAGCCAATTAGGCTAAACAAAGAACGGTTTGCTTTTAAATGAAATTCACTATGCTCACTTCATTCTGCTCATATAACTTAAGGAACAACGACTGTAATTGGATCACTCAGAACGGTGCCGAATGGGTTGATCAGTTCCACTTGGTAAGTGTATGTTCCAGATGGGCGTTTGAAAAACCATCCCCATGATTGTCCCAGTGCAGTACCATTTTCCTCGAAAATACTCAGAATAACTTCTGTACCATTTTCAAATATACGACCGGAAGTAGCAGCATTACCGCTCCAAATGTTCCAGTTAACAGTGAATTCACCTTTGCTGTACAGTTGGTTATCGTTAATCGTTACCGTTGGTTTAGTAGGTGCACCTGTTGCTGAGGTAGATACTTGTTGAATGGAATTAGACGATGTTGTACCACATGCGTTTTTTGCAATAATGCCGAATGAATACCCAATATAACCATTTCGTAAGTTAGTGACTGTATAGCTTGTTGATTGGAGGTCTTGTACAGCATAAGGAGCACGTGGCGAGTAGAAAACATCATAGGAGACCGCTCCTGCGGACGGCGTCCAGTTAAGCGCCATTGAATGATTGCCTGGTGACGCAGTTAATGTAAAGGCACCTGGTTTCTCACAAGTACTCGAAGTTGACTCCGCGCTTGCAGCGCCTACTAGGGATAAGAATATGGCAGCGGACAGACTTACAGTAAATAGTTTCTTTCTAAGTTTCATCGTTTCTCTCTCCTAATATAGTGATAGTTACTAGATATAGGAGTACTCCCGTACGTGTTACATAAGATTGGACGTCCAACCTCATAATAGCAATAACTATAATTTATGTCAAAAGTAAACAGGTAGTGCTCTCGTACTAAATATAATACAAAATCTGCGCTGTAATGCCCTATTGCAGCACTAGATTAGATGACAAGTTATTTGTCGAAATAATACAGTAGGCTAATCCATTTACGTTACTTCTCGATCAGTTGTGGCCTTACTACATGGAGTCGTTCCATACTTTATATGAAATATGATCTTATTGTTTATCCTTTATTGGCACTGCTGAACTTCCTCCAAACTGATAACGGTAAACGACAATCGCGACAATGACCAGCATGGACAATACGGCAAAGATATTGCTGTATACTTCTCCAGCTTCGTTCATCATCAACGGATTGATTCGCGCAGAAGTTGAACCTGCGTCGAGCATTTTCCCAATTAGACTCATCGCAATCGCACCCGAAATGAAATTGACCATCGATAACATGCCCATGCCTACTCCTGTCTCTTCCTTGGCTAGTGTCCGCGAAACAGTATTCGACATTGCGATCTGCATAAACGTTTGACCTACATTACCCAAAATAAGGATAGTTGCGATAAGAAACACGGATATCCCTACAAATGTAGAAAGAAGGGAAAAACACAAGAATATTAGAAGAGAAGAGATAAAAACAAGACGATAATTCCCTCGTTTGTCGGCTAGCTTACCACCAATACGACCCATAATTGCGGAAGCAAGAGCAGCCGGAACTAAAATAAAGCCAATATTTCCAGAAGATAATCCATTTAATGATGACAAAAATTGAGGTGTTATAAAAGTCATACTAAAACTCATTGCAGTTGTAAGAAATGCAAGCGATAATCCGATGGCAAAGTTTTTATTACGAAATAGGCTTGGCTTTATAAATGGTTCGGAAGCCGTTCGAATTCGAATGATGAACAGTACGAGTAAAACACTTCCTCCGAGTGCAAACCACCCATTAGCCCCCGTAATCGCTAGCAATATGAGAGCAACAGTACCAGCAAGCAACCCGCCGCCAAGGATATCAATACTTCCTACCTTCCCTTTTGCGTTGTCTAAATACTTTCTAAAGAACGGAAGTGTCAGTAATGGCAGCAATGAAATGACAAACATCCATCTCCAATTGCCCACGCTTGTAATTAATCCCGCAACCACTGGCCCCAGAGCGCTGCCTAGCGCTAAACCAATAGCTGAAGTGCCAAGCGCCCGCCCCCTCTTCTCGGGAGCAAAATAACGGATTGGAATAATCATAGCCGTTGCAGGAAGTACGGATGCACCCGCAGCCTGAACGACACGCCCTGCAATAACGAGCCAATAATCAGAAGCAACCAAACCTAGCAACGAGCCAATAGCAAAAATAATTAGTCCAAACGACAATAGATCCTTTAAACGATATTTATCTGCCAGCTTGCCCATCACGATAGCACCAACTGCATAAACGACCATATAGCTGGTCATTATCCAGCTTACTTGTGAAGGTACAAGATTAAACTCTTTACCGATCTCAGGAAGAGCGACGTTAAACATAGTGCCGTTCATCACTGAAAATATTAAAGTAACGACAAGTACTCGCAGCAGCTTATCGGCGTTTTTGGATGACGAATCAGTCATACTCGGTATCTCCTTTCATTTACATTGTGGAATACATGAGGAAAGTCAAAACTAAAGCTAATGTTAATAACAATATGGCTCCGACCATTTGGCTAAAAGAATCTTTTACACGAATATGGGACAGAACAGCACCTAACATCATGCACGAAATCCATAAACCCGCAAAAAACAGTGCTCCCTCATTCCAAAAACCAATGACAAGACCAGCGACCCCGATCAAAGCTACAATTCCTGTTACAACCCTGAACCATTGTGGAAGTCCTAAATGTTTAAAGCTCTCTACTTGCATTTTGGCACCTGCCAGTTTACTGAGTCCCGCAAATAAAAAGGCAATAATCAATAAGCATTGAAGAATAAGTGTTACTATAATCATGTAATCCCTCCGTTGTTGTTTTAAAATGTGACCATAAAGCTTATAATGAACACGACATATAGAGAGTGAACTCTTTATGAGTTTTATATATAGTGAGGTTGCTCACTAAATTTAGAATATATAGTTATGTCCACAATGTCAAGGAGGTGCTCACGTCAATGAATTCCAATAATACTGCTGCAATAGACGTCATTCATGTATTAGTAAGGTCGACTCACGCACTTCAACGGGAGTTTCAATCACGGTTATCCGCTCATAACTTACCTTATCAAGTGTCAGGTCCAAGGCTTCGCCTTTTATCCATCGTTTCAGAATCAGGCCCTATGCGTATGAACGAAATAGCCGCTAGCTTAGGAGTAAAAGCGCGTACCGTTACAGATTTTATCGATGCTCTTGAAGCGGATAAACTCCTCGTTCGTATTCCTGATCCGACAGATAGACGTGCAACACTTATACAACTTACCGAGCTCGCACAGAACACTTTAGACCAAGCACTCGTCTTTCAAGCCCAAATTGCAGAAGATTTGCTTGGACATTTTTCACCTGAGCAACGTGAGCAGTTTTACGATCTTCTCCAAATACTGATGAAAAATAATGATATGACTAATGCATGTTTAGAAGATTAAAATGAAAAAGACAAGGAGCCACTTTTTCTAAAAGTTGTCCCTAGTCTTTTCATCTTTTTTCCCCTTTGATCAGTGAAAGGCTTTCTTAACTTAATCCTTCAAACTAAAGCCTTATCGATACAAAAAAAGCTTCCTGCCAGCACATGAAGTGCGGCAAGAAGCTCTCACCTATAAATCCTTCCAAATATAAAACCCAAGCCACTTGCCTTCAAATACATCTTTATCATCCAGATTGTGCAGTGGACCAAGGCCAAGTTCGAAATCTTTATTTCGTTCAAAATAATCGGCAGACAGCAATATCACCGACATCTTCTCTACGCTTTCTCCCGGCTTTAACTCATCTTTCACTATCGGGGCAAGCTGATTAGAAGCAAGGATACCGACTTCAGGATCATTCAGTTCGAGTGACACATTCAAGCTATTCACATTAATCGTTTCTGTTGACTTATTCGTCACGCTGTATTTAACCGTTAAAGCGATAATCCCTTTATCACCATATCCAGTGAACAGCTTTTGATAGGCTGACTCAATCGTTAGCTTTGCCCACTGATAACCTTCTAATGTAAATTCAATCCCCGCTAGCTCTTTCTTATCATTCGGCTGATGGGAGAAAAGAATTTCCTTCTTCGCGATCTTCTCTGTCGTTAGCAAATCTTCATATGGTTTTTCTTCTTTTGGCTCTGTTCCGGGCTTGCTAGGTTTTCCATTTGTACCATCCGCTTCTTCAAGCAAATAGTCACGCCCACCAATACGCAACATATTAACGTCAGGCTGCTCCGGTAAAAAGAAGAGCTGTTGTTTCGATGTTCCTTCCGAATACTTCAGTAACAAGGAATAGTTAACTATCGTATACGTACCCGATTTCTTCGAATCAGAGCTTCCTATTACAGAAACGCCTGAATCGTCTCCTTGGTCTGTGACATCGGCTGTAACACCTTTGAAACTACTATCATGGAAAGTACCGTCTTTTTTGAATGTGTATGTTGTGGAGGTTGTAAGCGTAGCGCCTTGCTGAGAAGACATGTAGCTGGTCGATTCATATTTGCCCTCTAGTCTCTTTGTAGCCGATGGCAAAAACTTCGTATATTTCTCTCCGTTAATCTCAACTGAATCGGCGTTAAGCTTATAAGAATAGGTCTTCCCATTGCTCAACACGATCGTATTACCTTTGATTTCATAGGTTAAACATTTATGTTTGCTACAATCTAACGCATCGATCCCGCCGTCAGGGAATTCCGTTGCTACCTGTTTATCATTGACGAAGTAATAATAATCCCAGCACAACGTGCCGCAGTAAGTTAAACCGATCAAGTCGACTTCCCATTTTGCATAAAAGCCATTAGGCTTCCCCTTAATAACAATTGGAGCACCTTTGTTTACTTCTTTTTGTGCCGTAGCTTTCGAAATACCTGTTAGCTTAATGAACGCTTCACTGTAAATACTTATTGTCTGCTGCGCTTTGTTCCAACCGACAACTGCACCTGTAGCTTCTCCAACAAAACGAAGCGGTACCATCGTGTGACCATTTACTTTTACTCCTGGGCTCGCTAACGTTACTGACTTTCCATTAACTTTTGCTGTTTTGCTGTTAAGTGTCAGTGAAAAGGTTTGTCCTTCTTTTTTGCCGCTTACTGTTTTCGTTTTGTCGTCCCACAAAACCTCGATTCCAAGTGATTCAAACAATGGGCGCAACTGTACGAGTGTCGTACCATTTTTCAAAATAGGATCATTCGTAAACTTGACTAGTTGTTTGTCCGTGTACACTTCAATACGCTTGCTCTGCGCACCTTCAGCGGACTGCGCCACAAGTAGCGACGAAACCACGAGCATAATAAAGCTCACAATAGATATAATTCCTTTATTATCTCTGATCACTAACAATGTAAAAACCTCTCCTTCCATCGTGTTTAGATCCTTACATTTAGGCTATCGATTCGCATAATTTAGGGCAATAGGCCTCTCGAATGAAATACATTCATTCACCACTTCAATTGTATTTTTTGCCGAGAGTAAATAGTCCTACAGGATTTTCGCTAAAAAATTTGGATTCAGAGTATAATAGAGAGGAATACAATAAACGCGCGGTGGAAGTCAGTATGTATACATATTTGAATAAAGCGTAGAAGAGGTCAAAGATGAATAAGAATCATTTTGCAGAGTATGGGTTAAGTGAAGAAATCGTTAGAGCATTAACTAGCTTGGGTTATGAGACGCCAACTGAAGTTCAGACACAGGTCATTCCTGTTGCACTTGAGAAAAAGGACCTTGTCGTGAAATCGCAAACAGGAAGCGGCAAAACAGCCGCTTATGGTATTCCGCTATGCGAAAATGTAGATTGGAATGAAAATAAACCGCAAGCTTTAATTCTTACACCAACTCGTGAGCTTGCCGTACAAGTTAACGAAGATCTTACCAATATCGGTCGCTTTAAGCGCATCAAATCAACGCCTCTTTATGGCAAACATCCTTTTCATATGCAAAAAGCTGAGTTAAAACAAAGAACACATATGGTTGTTGGTACGCCTGGACGTGTGCACGACCACATTGAACGCGGTACACTTTCGTTAGAGCGAATTGCTTATCTCGTTATTGACGAAGCAGATGAGATGTTGAATATGGGCTTTATTGAGCAAGTTCAATCGATCATTAAGGCGCTGCCTAAGAATAGAGTTACGATGTTATTCTCTGCTACGTTCCCAGAAGATGTAGCTAAGTTGTCACGTCAATATATGGACAATCCTACTCAAATTGAGATCAAAGCAAGCGGTCTAACGACAGCGACAATCGAACACTCTCTCATTCAGACAAAAGAGACGGAAAAGCTGGCATTGCTTCAAAATGTACTCATTGTTGAAAATCCAGATAGCTGTATCGTTTTCTGCCGGACACAGGAGCATGTTGATAAATTGTTTAGAGAAATGGCTAATCTTGATTACCCATGTGATCGCATTCACGGCGGCATGGAGCAGGAAGAGCGTTTCGAGGTTATGACTGCATTCAGACGTGGACAATTCCGTTACTTAATTGCAACAGATGTGGCCGCTAGAGGAATCGATATTAACAATATTACTCATGTTATAAACTATGATATTCCGCTTGAGAAGGAAAGTTATGTGCATCGTACTGGACGTACTGGACGTGCAGGCAAGACAGGTAAAGCCATTACTTTCGTCACGCAAAATGATGGCAGACGTCTAGCCGATATTGAATCTTATATCGGATTTGAAATTACGAAAGTAAAAGCTCCTTCTGATGAGGCTGTAGATCGTCGCAGAGAAGAATTTGAACAGAAACAACAGCTTGGTCCTGAACTGAAAAAGGATAAGCGCGAGCAATTGAACAAACAAATTATGAAGCTTAACTTTAACGGCGGCAAGAAAAAGAAGTTTAGGGCAGTAGATTTTGTCGGAACGATTGCTAAGCTTGATGGTGTTAACGCCGACGATATTGGCATCATTACGATTCTCGATCATGTAACAGATGTCGAGATTCTAAATGGCAAAGGTTCACTTGTACTTGAACTGATGAAAAATACGACGGTAAAAGGCAAGCAGTTAAAAGTACGTAGAGGTAATAAAAACTAATAAAACTTTCAGAAGGTTGGACTTGGCATTGTTGCTGA
This sequence comes from Paenibacillus sp. GSMTC-2017, assembly GCF_016019935.1. Classification (GTDB taxonomy): domain Bacteria; phylum Bacillota; class Bacilli; order Paenibacillales; family Paenibacillaceae; genus Pristimantibacillus. Next base: position 269,139 of record NZ_JAECMT010000004.1, on the reverse strand, counting down.
GACCAACCTTTTTCTTATTCGTATCAAAAAGAGAGCTGTCATTAAGCGGTTTTCAAAAAAATAAACATGAAACTTGTTCATCCTCAAAGTTTGAAAGGAGCGATTAGTTTATGACTGACATCATTCAACCTGTGAAAATATCTTTTAAATCCGGGGGAAGGGAACAGGGGTGATTTAGCGGTAATGGCTAGCTCAGATGCTAAAAAAACGATTGATGTCATGACAAGCAAACATTGGCACAACGTCGTTGCTCCTCGTGCCCTCTTAGAGATGATGAGGTACAAACCAAGTAATAGCGCCCACCTCATTAAAATTCCTGTACTGGTTTCTATGGCGGCATACTTCCTGTACTGGTTTCTATGGCGGCATACGATCAAGAAACGGTTGGTAACTTAACACAAGAAATCGTAAAAAACATTCCAAATGTAACTCTCAAAAGCTATCCGGTTACCCACTTCGATTTCTACCGCCCTGACATACGAGAGCAAGTGGTAGCTGATCAAATAGCGTTTTTGGATGAGGCGTTAAGATTTGGTAAAGATAAATCTAGTGAAACTGGACAAAAATCTATACATTAAACCGCTACTTGTTTCAGAAGATCGCGACAACTATCCTGACAACCACCGAAAATTTAGTGGCGACCACCAGAAATTACCTTAAATTTCCTTGAACCCCCAGTTGCCCAGTGTTATACTTTCTTAGTCATACAATACTTTACATTTCTAAAGTGAATTTGAGGTGAAAAACAACTATGAAAAATAGAAACGTAACAGGTATTGTATTGGCCGTAATTTATTGTATTGTCCTTTTTAAGATTTTAACTGATTCCCCCCCTGGTGAAGCTCCAAATAATCCGCTATGGGCATACACAATGATTCCACTTGGAGCTATTGCAATTACCTCTCTCTTTGATTATGTGATCAAGTTCGATTTGTTCGATTTCTTCAAAAAAAAGAAATAGAAAAAAAGAAAGAATAAATGGAGGATAACAATGATAAACTTAAAAGTTGCTAACACATTTATTGCAGCACTTCTGCTCTCTACATCTATTTCAATTCCAGCCTTCGCTCAGGATCGGGAAAATTCACCATCTTCTTTGCCAGTATCACAAATGGGTCAAGCTGTAAGTCTCTCAGACTTAGTTAAAAGCACAACCAGTAATTCTGTCACTTTTACAGATGGTTCTACATTAGATCAATACGACAATTACTATATTGCAACAGATTCAAATGGAGAAGAGTTCAAAATCACAAAAGTAGATGATAATAAAGTAAAGTATGAAAACCTGCAAACTGGTGAAGTGAATTATGCAATTAAAGAAGTTGAACCCATGCAAGAAAAACTCAAACTCTCTGCACAGGCATCATCAGAAGGTTTTGTATATAAAGGAGCGGAAAAAAATTCGACTGAGATACAATATGCCACTGCTTCTTTAATAGCAGGTATACTTGCTTCCTTTATAGGCGGACCTGCAACTGGAAAATTTTTAGGAGTACTTGTAAGCATTGGCGGTTATTATCTTTCTCTTGAAGCACCAAGAGCCTATTGGATAGAAAAAACATACACTAAAACAGTAAAGCACAGTGATTTTTCTGCGACTTTAACCATTAGGAAAGACTTCCACTATTATCGATATCATGATTATACTGAATTTATTAATACTGTTTCGACAATTCAAATGTGCCAACCTTATGGTTGTGGTGCAGTAGAAGAATATACTAATTAAATCTTTGTCTATTTGATGATCTGGTAGAAACAAAAAATACCGCCAATAGGCGGTATTTTTTGTTTCTATTTAAAGGCTCAATAAGAACGGATTCAAATTCTATCACCTTTTTCTTAGACTTCCTTTTTCTTATCCTTCTTAATAGATTAGTAGAAATCTTTGCTATTTTCGGGTTAAGACCCGCTTCTCTCTACCTCTTCAGATTAGTCCTTAATACGGCACTCATGAAGAGGAACGACGCGTGTCCGATACTTCACTTTGTACCCGATAAAGATCATTATAAATAACGGAAGTCCAATATATGTGGCAATCAGCCCATACACATTGACGTTCCCTTCACGGAACATGGAGTAACCTTGTCCGATGATGACGATCATACAAACGATAAAAGCTACGATCGGTCCAAACGGGAACCATTTTGCCCGATAAGGAAGCTCGTCCAAACTGTAGCCCTGAACTATGAATGCTCTGCGGAAACGGTAATGACTAATCGCAATGCCAAGCCAAGTAATAAATCCGCACATGCCTGAAGCGTTAAGCAACCACATGTAGACTACACCTTCCCCAAACAAGGAGGCGAAGAAAGCTAACATTCCAATCGCGGCAGTAACGGCTAGTGCTGCAACTGGAATACCGCGCCCATTGAGAAGTTGGAGCCAGCGTGGAGCTTTACCCTCCTTAGCAAGCACCCATAACATACGAGTCGATGCATACAGGCCAGAACTACCTGCTGACAATACCGATGTTAAAATAATCGCGTTCATTACTGAAGCCGCGAAAGCGAAGCCCGCCTTTTCAAAAACAATCGTAAATGGACTGACCGCAATATTCGTGATATCCGCATTCAGCAACAACGGGTCCGAATATGAGATCAATGTACCGATTACGAAGATAGACAGAATATAGAACAACAAGATGCGCCAAAAAATTTGTTTAACTGCTTTAGGTACATTTTTTGCTGGGTCTTCACTTTCCCCCGCTGTAACGCCGATGAGTTCAGTTCCTTGGAACGAGAAGCCTGCGGTCATAAATACACCGAGTAGCGCCATAAAGCCGCCATTAAACGGTGCAGCACCTGCTGTTAGATTGCTGAAACCTGCGTTGTTATCGCCCATAATGCCTAGAATCATCATAATACCGACAACAATAAAGATGAGAACCGTTGCCACCTTGATCATGGAGAACCAATACTCTGACTCGCCGAATGCCTGAACGGATAAATAGTTAATGAACACAATAATACAGAGAAACAAAGCGCTCCAAAGCAGCGAAGACGACTCGGGCAGCCAATATTTTACGATTAGACTCGCAGCCGAAATTTCAGCAGCAATTGTAATCGCCCAGTTAAACCAATAGTTCCAGCCAAGCGCGAAGCCAAGTGCTGGATCAACAAATTTTCCTGCGTATGTGCTGAATGAGCCTGATACAGGCATGTAGGCAGCCATCTCTCCAAGACTAGTCATTAGAAAATAAACCATAAATCCAATTGCCGCATATGCGACTAGCGCCCCTCCAGGTCCTGCCGTATGTATCGCTCCGCCACTAGCAAGGAATAACCCTGTTCCTATAGATCCGCCAAGCGAAATCATCGTCAAATGGCGGGATTTTAATCCACGTACTAATTGCCCATCTCCTTGTTGCTTCTGCTCTGTCTGGTTGCTCATCTTGTCCTGCTACTTCCTCTCTAAACCTTAACATTATCTATTTTATAATTCCCCCAAAATCTGCAAATCACAACATGGATGCTAATTAAATTGCTAAAAAATTGATGCCCGATTTTCGGCGACGCGAAATATAAGGAAGCTCTATAATAAAAATATAATCTTAAGACTAGGACGTGTTACTATGATCCCGGCTAAACAAAATGAGGAATATTACAAAGCTCTAATAGAAAAAAACACGGAGTATGAAGGTATCTTCTATGTCGGAGTGAAGACTACAGGTGTATTTTGCCGCCCAACTTGTCCAGCACGTAAGCCAAAGTTCGAAAACTGTGAGTTCTATGGAAATGCGCAGCAAGCTCTACTCGCCTCCTACCGCCCATGTCAGCGATGCCGTCCGTTATCTCATCCGAATCATGTTTCAGACACTATTCGCGTCCTTGTTGAGGCAGTAGAAAATAATCCTGAAAAACGTTGGACGGAACAAGACTTCAAGCAACTATCGGTCGATGAATCAACTGCTCGGCGCCAATTCAAAAAGAGATTCGGTATGACTTTTGTAGAATACGCACGAGCACGGCGTATGGGTCTTGCCCTCAAAACCATTAGAGGCGGTCAAACGGTCATAGATACTCAGCTTTCCATTGGTTATGAATCCAGTAGTGGCTTTAGGGATGCATTCTCTCGCATTATGGGGGCAGCACCTAATCGGCTTGAGCAAGGCAACGTTCTACATGCTTCGTGGATCGATACTCGTCTAGGTCCTATGATTGCTATTGGCGATGATCATGCACTTCAGCTCCTGGAATTTGTAGATCGGCGGGGTTTGGAACGTGAAGTAGAACGACTTAGAATACGGACAAAAGCGGCCATTATCCCAGGGATGACGGAGCCAATTCGATCTATTGAAGCGGAATTGACCCAATACTTTGACGGTACACTGACTACCTTTAAGACCCCTATCTGCTTAATAGGGTCACCGTTTCAAAAAAGTGTGTGGGAGCAATTAATGAAAATACCGCCTGGAGAAACTCGTTCTTATCTGGACATTGCCAAATCACTTGGGAAACCTACCGCATTTCGTGCTGTAGCTGGGGCCAATGGGGCGAATCAACTTGCCATCATGGTTCCTTGTCACCGCGTTATTAATACAAATGGCGACTTAGGCGGCTACGGTGGCGGTATCTCCCGCAAAAATTGGCTGTTAACTCATGAGACGTATGTGGGTAAGATGCAGAGCAACGCTCCCCTTTAAACACTAGATCGATTTCAAAATAATAGCAGTCTTGTGGGGCAAATCGAGCCTAAGCAGATGCTCTGGTATTGCCCTTTTCGAAGTTAACATATGAATTTCGGAGATCCGATACTGTTCAGCTTGGCGGAGGAGAATCTTATGAGTCTTACCAAGAGTGAACTCGCACTGATTGCCATCTCTTAATAGGGACGCTCCCTTAAAAATAGCCGCATATTTCATGATCCACTCCTCAAGCTCAGGTACCTCTATAACTAACTTATCTATGCCAAGCGCACCATTGTTATGGGTTATTTCATACTCAGTACATATGACAGCGGGATTATAGGCGCTCATTAAAAAAGGCAGCTTAACTTCTTGTGGCATCGCCATCCACCACTTTTGCTTACTTCCATCAAGCAATCGTTTACTCATATTAATCTTTTTGCCGATGTCGACTCCTGCTTGTATGAGGTCACTTAGATTTTCCTCTGCTTGCTCTAGCGGGATACTGTCCAGTGCGTAGTCATTGAGGCCTTCATCGCTCTTTATGTAAGACATGTATCTGCTTATGAAACCTGAGTGGAGCGGACGAAACAATCTAAGTAAACCTAGTACTAGCTTATCCGGGATACGAACCGGGTTTGGATTGTACAGTTCAAGGAAAGAACCGTCCTTCATGTAAATGAGTGCGTTATGAGCTTTGGCTGGATCTGTACGATAAGTAACGGTGAAACCTGCTTTTTCGTATTCTTTTACGGCTTGATGTAAATGATTGCTTTTAATCAATATATGACCTATCGCAAACCTACTCATGTCCCCGTCCTCCCAAAAATCATATTCCAAATTATTGCGATTACTCAAGCTAACCACATTCTGTGAATAGTTGAAAGATGTTGAAGGTATGCATAAGAAGGATTATTCGTTTTACTTCATCTCTCTTCGAGACCCAAATAAAGGATAAATGCATATTGACTAACAACTAATGAATCGTTATTATATAACCAACGGTTACTAACCAATGGTTACTAATTGTCGATAACAAAACTTAATGAAGAAGGTGAAGCCATGTTTGCAGGGCATTTCGGATTAGCGGCAGGGGTAAAAGCACAAGCGCCTGAGGTTCCTCTTTGGGCACTCATGCTTGGAACACAACTACTTGATGTAGCGTTTATACCTTTATTGCTTTCAGGAGTAGAAACGATAGACGAACACTCGCACGGTGGAGGTTATGGCGGTTTAATTATTCATGCCGATTATACACATTCATTACTTGGAGCTATTATTCTAGCTATCGTTGCTGGGCTCTTGGGCAAACGTTTCTGGGGCAAGCGTGCAGGTTATATTTTGGGAGGAGTCGTCTTCAGCCATTGGATTCTTGATCTTGTGATGCATCGTGCGGATATGCCTTTCCTGCCAGGCAATATTGGTGATTTACCTTTGATTGGACTTGGCGTATGGGAGTTTAAGGGCATTTCAATCGCCTTGGAGATTACTCTGCTTGCAATTGGACTTATTATGTATCTATTTTCTACAAGAAAGAGAACGGAAGGCAAGAACAGAAAAGCTGCTTACCTAGCTTCAGGAGTAATGGGGCTCTTGTTCGCCTTTGCACTTGTCACAGATGTTTTGGGGCTATTTTAAACGGTAATTCTGTAATTGGCAAAGCTGTTTAATTAGAGGAGGCATATTCCATGAGTTTTATCGTGTTTCTGTTGCTGTTTACTATTGTCTGCGGGTATCTTGATGTCCGTATTTCAAAATAACACGCCATTTGACAGGTTGAATAGCGGTAGTTACAATGTCCTTAGCATCGAGGGGGTGTAGCTGCCAGTGACGACTAAACAAAAGCAAAAGTCGGATGAAACGAGAAAAAATATTGTTGAGGCATCGGAAAAGCTATTTGCAAGTAAGGGATATGACACGGTAACGATGCGTGAAATTGCCAAAGAAGCAGGCTGCTCTCATACGACGATCTATATTTACTTCAAAGATAAAGAAGCTCTGCTTACACAACTCTCCATGCCGCCGCTACAAGCTCTCCTACTTACATTTGAAGCGTTTCTAAGCCAAGAACTTCCTGCCGACGACAAATTAAAAGCCATTAGTTTGGCATTTATCGAGTTCTGCTTAGCAAATCGCAATATGTATAATCTCTTTTTCGCTGTAAAATCTGTGCGGGTTGATGATGAAGCACCAGACATGGAGCTAAACCAATTGCGTAATACGATGTTTGGCAAGCTAGTTATAGCGTTACAAAACTGTCTTCAATTAAACGCCAATGATGAACGGGCACTCATGTATTCGCGCATTTATTTTTTCACCCTTAATGGAATTGTCGCTACTTATTCTGACTCTGAGGAATCGGCCAAGGAGCTGATGAACCGACTTACTCCAACTTTCGAACAGTCATCAGAAGTGCTACTTGCCGGATTTAGGCATCAAATCGCTATATATTAGCTTAAGAACATAACCGACTACTGCCCAAACAAATAGCCCTTACTACTCCACTAGTAGCAAGGGCTATTTGCTTCCATCTTCAATAAGAAATAACGGCAACCACAAACTAGTTCATTATACACTCGTTACAAGATACTCTTCGTTCGCGCAAGCTCAACTGCCTCTTCCCTATTGCTCACACCTAACTTCGAATATAGTGTCGAACAATAATTACGTACCGTTCCTTCTGTTAAAAAGAGCTTTGCGGCAATCGACTTGTATCGCATGCCATTCGATAATTGCTCCAATATCTCCCTATCTCGTTTCGTTAACCCATACGGATCATTGGGAACGATCTTCTCTAGCACCTCACGCTGTCGTTTCATCACTTCGAATACTCTCACAGCCACACTCTGATCGATCCACGTACCTCCCCGATAAATAAGTTTCATAGCTTCCATTATCTCTTTAGAATGCGTTGACTTGAGCATATATCCTTCTGCACCATTCTCAAGTGCCGTTGTTGCCTCCATCGCATCCTCAAATGTTGTCATAAGTACGACCTTCATAGTAGGCCATCGTTGTTTCATCACTCGTAAAGCTTCAAGCCCATTCATCCCTTGCATATGAACATCCATCAGCACAATATCTGGTTCGAATTGCTCGCAAAGTTCTAATGCGCCTTGCCCATTGCAAGCTGTACCGACGACAAGAAAGTCAGCATGCTGATTCATAATATGTTTTAAACTATCCGCAATAATAGCTTGATCATCTACAATCAGTAAGCGGATAGTACCTTGGATGCGTTCAGCTTGCAAAGGAATCGTACATATGACGATAGTTCCTTGTTCTAGTTGCGAATGAACGGATAACGTTCCATCAAGCAATTCCAGCCGTTCCAGCATGCCATGTAGACCAAAGCCGAATTCACTTGACTCCATGCCTACACCATTATCCTCTATCTGCAATCGAATCTGCTGGCTTTCGAAATACAATTGAACAGATACCTCGCTTGCCTGACCGTGACGAACTGCATTTGTGAGCGATTCTTGAAGGCAGCGATATAAACAGAAACTCATCTTCTGTATAACAAGAGTCTCTCTACCGATTACACGGAAGTTAACATGAATACCTGTAGACTTCATAAACTCTTGTGTTAGTTGGAGCAGCGATTCACTTAGTGAATCGTTTAGCGGCGTAGATGTAAGTTGATACATATGCTTTCGTATATCATCGAGACTGTGCTGTCCGATCGAAACAAGCGCATCAATTCGTTCTATCTGTGTAACAGGGACATATGATCGAAGCGACTCTACACCTACAATTAGAGAGGTTAGCGAGTGGCCAACCGTGTCATGCAGCTCATGTGACAGCCTGCTTCGCTCCTCCTTAAGAGTAAGCTCCTCAATCTTCGTAAGATGCTGCTCCAATAATTGTTTCTGCTCTTGAATGATTCCAGCTTGCTTATGAGATTGAATTAGTACGTTAAAGGCATATCCCATCGCGAAACTAACACTGCAACTAACAACAAGCTCGAGGGGGGGCTGATTAGAAATCCAACCATTCACAATCGGGAAAATAAAACCACAGCTGATTCCCGCCCAGACATACGTTTTGGGATTACTGGCTAAACCGATAATAATGACCAATATAGCAAAAGACCACAGCAATTCCGAACTAAAGTAGGCAATGTAGAGGTAAAAGGTACCCGCCGACAACACTTCTACAACAAGATATTTGTTTTCATCCCTATATTTCACAATAAGCGGTATGAAGTACACCACTAATGCAGAGATAACGGTTACCCAAACGAGCAGAGCTGCTAGTGACAAGTTAATACAAACAGTCATACCGACAATGAGCAGCCACAGTGTTCGTAAACCAACTGTCATCCAATCATACCAAAGCCACGTTTTCATAATAGACTTCATAAACGATGTACACCTGCCTATGCTAAAAGATAAGAAAAATCAAGTAATTCCGATTAATCATGCACCCTACTTTCCCCTTTAGTCAAGTGAGAGAAACACTGTCATTCCTGCCATATGACAATTAGTCATACTTGAAAGTTGACAGGTTCAAGGGCGATGTCACCCAAAACTGATGCGGTTTAGTCAATATTCTTTTTAACAACAGATGGTTTACATTGAGGGGGTGAAGCAAATACATTACAACAATTTAGGAGAGATGAATGATGAAACGAATTACTAGTAAAAGAGGACTGAGACTTACTTTATCCGCGTTACTAATTAGCACCCTCGCACTGCCTGCTCATAATTATGTAAAGGCGAATGAAGTACAAACAAGGCAATCGATCGATGCAGCCGCAAACATTAATAATGTATCAGGTGCAATCGTAACAGTTAAGAAGGATAATAAAAACTTGGCATACGCTTCCGCTGAAGCGAGCCGAAATAAAATCAAGAACCTCATCGATGAGTCGGTAAAAAGCAAGTATATACCGGGGATAGTAGCTGGTGGACTACAGAATGGAGAACGATGGACTTACGCTTCTGGTCTAGCTAGTATAGAGGATTCTTATCCGATGGAACCTCACTTTTCATTCCGAGTTGGAAGCGTCACAAAGACATTTGTCGCTGCCGTTGTATTGCAACTCGCTCAAGAAAAGAAGCTAAACTTAGATGACTCAGTAGAAAAATGGTTGCCAGGTGTCGTTAAAGGTAATGGGTATGACGGCAGTAAGGTTCTAATTTCACAATTACTAAATCACCGCAGTGGTATCGCTAGCTATACAGATAACGATTTCCGTGACATTACGATACCTCAAAATCCATATCGGTATTATACAACCACAGAGCTTATAGACAAAGGATTGGCAAAACCACCCGTTTTCTCACCGGGAACAAACTTTGACTATTCTAATACAAATACGATACTGGCTGGTCTTATTATCGAGAAAGTAACTGGAGAAACATATGCGGAGCAAATAAAGAAACGGTTTATCGACCCACTAAGACTTACAGGTACATCTGTGCGCGGTAGTAATCCACTTATCCCAGGCGATCATGCTAGAGGTTATAACTTAGATAGGACGATGAAGCTGCATGATTTCACAGAGTTTAACCCTTCATGGGGAAATGCGGCTGGCGATATGGTTTCAACCGCTGATGATCTTATTACCTTTATGAGTGCGTTATTAGGTGGGGAATTATTAAATGATGAGATGATGAAGGAGATGACGACAGGTCATCCATCGCCTTTTGGAAATTTTGGACTGGGCATTCTGCAAATAAAACTTCCAAACGGAGAATATTACTGGGCAGCAGCGGGCGGTACTCATGGATTCTCAACACTAGCTGGTGGTCCTCTAGGTGGAAAGCATATTATGGTACTTAACACCAATGCAGTAGGGCCCGAAGTGGATCCGAACCATTTTAAAATCTTTGATAAAGAATTTAGTCGTTAATGTAGAGAACGGCCTGTACCCATCATTTATGGGTACAGGCCATTTTTCATTGATCGTAAGACGTAATCCTCTTGTCCAGGTACTTGACAAGATCTTAAATTCAATATATCTTTAATTTAAGATATTTAATTTAAAAATAACTTTTAAAGGAGCTTGCTCACATGACAAACAACTTACGATCAATTGAAGGTGTTTTCCAAGGTGCTCCCTTTCATATGGTTGGCGATGGATTCCGAGTATCGAACTACTTCCCGTCTGGAACAAACTTTGGACAACGTTTCAGCCCGTTTATTTTAATGGATTACAATGCACCATTCGTTTTCCCGCCAAGTGAACAAGTAAAAGGAGTAGGCGCACATCCTCATCGAGGTTTCGAAACGGTTACGATTGCTTACGAAGGTTACGTTGAACATAACGATAACCATGGTAATCACGGCATTATTGGACCTGGTGATGTGCAGTGGATGACAGCTGGTTCTGGATTATTGCACAAAGAATATCATGAACGGGAATTTTCTAAACGCGGCGGTTTATTCCAAATGATTCAACTGTGGGTTAATCTTCCCCGCGCAAACAAAATGCATGCACCTAGATATCAAGAGTTGCTGAATGGGAATATGGGAAGAGTTAAGTTGCCAGATGACGGCGGTGAGGTTCGCATCATTGCGGGTGAATACAATAGCGTTAAAGGTCCTGCACAAACGTTCACGCCGATTCATATGTTCGATATCTCATTTAAAGCAAATGGCAAGGCAACATTCGAGCTACCTTCAACCTTTAACACAGCAGCGTTAGTACTCAAAGGATCTGCCAAAGTGAATGGGACTAGAACAGCTGCGACAGGAGATTTTGTTCTCTTTAGCAACGAACAAGGCTATATCCAAATGGAAGGCGAAACTGATGATACTGTTGTAATCATATTGAGCGGAGAACCTATCAATGAACCGATTTTTCAACACGGTCCGTTTGTTATGAACAGCGAAGCGGAAATAATAGAAGCTTTTAATGACTTTCAAGCGGGAAAAATGGGCAACACTGATTTCTAAAAAGCAACTATAAGGTGTAAATCCAAAGAGCTCTCTCATGCAGACGACTTTGTCGCTGTGTGGGAGCGCTCTTTGACGTATATAGGCTATGCACGGTAAGAACAGTACAAGCATGTCTTGTCATGCACGTTCATATACATTATGTACCGACATGCAATCTCTATCTACTTTCCTGCACTTGGTGTGTTATCCCAACATTCAACTTCGCTGACACCTTTAATGCTGTCTTTATAGAAGACTGGATCGAGTCCAGCTCGTTTCTGTTTTTTGTAATCAGCTAATGCTGCAAAAGCTACTTTAGATAACAGCGTAATAGCGGTCAAGTTGACGATAACCATAAGACCCATAAATAAGTCAGCCATATCCCATACCAATTGAACCTTTGCTACAGAACCGAACACAATCATCGCCAGAACACTAAATCTATACACATTCAGCACTGATTTTCTTGATTTCAAAAACTCGATATTCGTCTCACCATAATAATAATTTCCGATTAGTGTACTAAACGCAAACAAGAAAATCATAACAGCGAGCGACCCTGATGCCCACGAACCGATATGTTCACTTAATGCAGCTTGCGTCAGCGCAATGCCATCAAGTCCTGATTGTTTGTATGCATCTGAAAACAATATAATAAAAGCCGTACTTGTACAAACAAGTAGCGTATCAACAAGAACACCAAGTGCTTGCATCAGCCCTTGCTTGACGGGATGACTTGTTGTTGCCGTTGCTGCCGCATTCGGCGAGCTACCCATACCCGCTTCATTCGAGAACAAACCGCGCTTCACACCTTGCATAATCATTGCTCCGAACGTACCGCCAGCAAACTGTTCTATTCCGAATGCATTTTTCAAAATAATGCTCATCACTTCGGGCAATTTAGTGATGTTGAATAACACAATAACGACAGCAGCCCCGATATAAACAACTGCCATTACGATGACAATGTATTCGGACATCTTCGCAATACGTTTGACACCACCAAATATAATACCAGCAAATGCAAGAGCCATAACAATCCCTAGAACTAAACGATCAGTGCCAAATGAATTCTCAAATGCAGCTGTAATCGTGTTAGACTGAACTGCGTTAAATACAAGTCCGAACGATAACGTAATCAAAACGGCGAATAGCGATCCCATCCAACGACTCTTTAGACCCTGCTGCATATAATAGGCCGGTCCACCGCGGAATCCGTTTTTATCTTTAATTTTGTAAATCTGAGCTAACGTACTTTCAATAAAACTTGACGCTGATCCAATAACGGCAATAAGCCACATCCAGAACACTGCTCCAGGTCCGCCTAATGAAATCGCAATAGCGACACCTGTTATATTGCCTGTTCCAACCCTGGCCGCCATACTGATACAGAAAGCTTGGAACGCCGAAATACCGTCTTTCGACTTTACATTAGACCCTCTAAGTACAACAAACATTTCTTTGAACATGCCGAACTGTACGAATTTCGACCCAATGGTGAAATAAAGACCACAAACAATTAGGAGGGCAATTAACACCTTCGCCCAAAGAAAATCGTTTATTACACTAATCATATCTTGTACTACTTGTTGCATGTAACTCCACCTCTCTTGCCATTCTGTCGATACCTAGATGCAAAACATTCTCTTCCTTAATATCTTCAAACGTAACTGCCATTATATCAGATGAAAAAAAAAAACAGCAAATTTATGCTGTTCTTTGTTTTTTGAGTAACTCAGAATCCCAAAAACTGTGAAGCTAGAGGATATTTCTGGTATTATGTCGAATTTTATTGCTATCACATCATCTTGGAGGAAATTGTATGAGAAAGAAAGTACGCATCATGTTCATCTTCACGATTTTTGTTTTATGTTTCGAATTTCTAAATCCAATATCACAAGCGGCAAGCAAGGATGCCAGTGGAATCGAATGGTCTACATTGACTGCTACGGAATCAAATGACTTGAACGATATTGCAATGGACGATGAAAGTAATTACGTAGTAGTAGGTTCTGATCAAACCATTTTACACTCGAAAGACGGTAAACAATGGACGAATGTAAAGTCGCCCACAATAGGTGATTTGAATTCTATTGTATCTAATGGCAAAAATTTTGTAACTGTTGGAGAAAAAGGTAGTCTCCTATCATCTAAAGACGGTATTTCTTGGTCAGCGGGCAAGCTGATAAATCCTCCTACTCAGAAGGATATGTATAAGTATTATAAAACTACTCATCCCAAAGAATATCCACTTGTTAAATGGGGACAGAAAGTTAATAAAGAGGACTTGAATTTTTTTAATGTCGTATGGGATGGAAAACGTTATATATCTGTTGGAATATGGAGAATATATTCTCGGCCAGATAGAGCACTAAGCCACACGCAAGGCATTATTTCTACTTCTGTTAATGGAATCGATTGGACCGTAGTTCCTCTTAAATATGACTTAAAAAAACTGAATGTATCATTTGAGATCGATCCTGTTCCAGGAAAAATTGCTTATAACGGCACCAAATATGTAATAAAAGCTGGGCCACTAACGCTAAGTTCGTCTAATCTGGTTACTTGGGATGCACGTCTCCCAAGTAATGGTTATACCATTCAAGATATTATTAACCGTGATAAACAATTTATCGCAATCAGTTCGGATCCAAAAACAGAAAAACCGGCCCTTTATACATCAACTGATGGTCTGACTTGGAAAATAGTCAAAAGTAATATATCTACCACTGATATCGACATATTAAATTTAGTATGGGATGGCAATCAATTCATTGGGCTACAAGCATTTAATAGCACAATCCATTCAACCGATCTAATAACGTGGAAAACGAAGGGCAATTACTATACAAATGACATTACCACTCATGGCTTTGAAAAAATTTTGGACGATTCAATGATTAATGCCATATTCCATGATGGAACGAAACAAATCGCAATTACCAATTACGGGACTATTCTTATTAATGAGGTTGACAACAGCGACTCACCCACTGCAACGTACTGGACGGTTGTAAGGGAAAAGACACAGTTGGACTTTACCCATCTTTTGTTCGATGGTAAAAATCGATACGTTGCAACAGGCCATTATAACATCCCTTTTGTATATGATGACATCGGGTCCTTATGGGAATCTTCGAATGGATATGATTGGAGCAGATCAGAGATTAAGTCCTTACCGTCTTATATAGACTGGAGTAAACTCGTGGCTGGTAAAGGCACGATCCTCGCTTTTGGGAGTGGTACAGACCGATTTGGCTATCCTATAATGGGTATCCAAAGTTACTACTCTACAGCTCCAGGTGTATGGACAAAAAGCAAGTTTCCATCCAGCGTAACTACGATAGACTCTGTTTCATGGCTAAATAATCAGTTCTATGCTGTTGTAAACGGAGGCTACACAACTTCTAAGGATGGAATTACGTGGAGTAAAGTAAAAACCTCGCCTGTTATAACGTCCAAGGTCGTTAAGGGCGGAAATATTTATCTAGCCTTAGGACAATCAAAAAATCAAACGGATAACATGGGGAACATATACCGATCAACTGACGGGGTAACCTGGAAAAATGTTGATTTAACATTAAACAATGATTATTGGTTGTCTTCCCAAAGAGCCTCTGACATACTCTGGAATGGTAAGCAATTTTCCATATTAAGCAATAATTCAACTGTAGCAACCTCCGCTAACGGATTGAAGTGGAAGCAGAAACCAACAAATATTCGTTTACTAAACTCCGTATGGAGTGGCAAACTATATGTAGCTTCATCCATTAGTGATTGGGGTGGTGGCGGTATTATGCACTATTCCTATGATGGTTTAAATTATACGAAATCAGCGCAGGTGACGGTAAACTCTCTGAACACCGACGTTATCTGGGATGGGAAAAAATTTATAGTTGCTGGAGATAATGGGACAATGTTGATCGGGACACCGACCAAATAATAGTCTTAACGAGCGATAACTTCATATGTAAATAGGGCCATCCTTTACGGGATGGCCTTTCGATTATTTGAATGCACAAAAGAATAAACATATATTTGCGCTTAGATATTTTAAAAAATAAACCGCAACCCCGACAACAAAAGCAAGATCGCAATACCAAAGCAAAGTCGCATTAACCATTTATCTTGCCGTTCAAATGTATTCATGACGTTTCCCCCTTCACATACTTCGCATTAAATAAAAACAATCTAAGCAGCAGAACAAGCGCTGGGATAAGCAGAACGAGCCCTAGGAGGAAAGTAATGACTAATGCTCGACCCATAATCACATTCGTAACACTCGTTGAAAGGAGTAAATACGGGTATAGCAAATACGGAAGATGCGAAATGCCATAACCAAAGAAGGCAAAGGCGAATTGCAACATCACCATAATAAATGCTGTCCCATAGTTTCTTCTGCGCCAAATGAGCCAATAAGCAATAATAAAACTAACTAAGGACAGGGCAAACATCCACCATATGTTAAGCGCATTTTCGAAATGCTCCAGATTGTGATTGCGAAGCGCGATAAAAACAAATAGGCTGGATATTATCGTCGGTACTCCCCCCCATAAGGCGAATGAGCGAAGCCATTCAAGTGCCCTCTTATCCTCCGCATGCCCTGCGTAATACGTCAAAAACGTTGAGCTAATAAACAGCACACTAGACATAGCTAGAAGAACGACAGCCCACGAATAGGAGCTAAAAAACAGCTCGTCCATATGCAACGTAACCGTTCCCCCGTCAACCGACATATAGCCGCCTTCTGAGATCGTAAACACAGTTGATAAAGCGGCTGGTATGAGCAGCCCCGTCGCCCCGTAGGCCAGTAAATACAAGTTACTTTTCCGTGCACCATAGTTAGCAAAGGCGTAGAAAGATCCCCGTATAGCGAGCAAGATAAGCGCAATGCTTCCTGGGACAAGCAATGCCGTTCCGTAGTAATAAGCCGTTTCCGGAAAGAAACCGACGATTCCAACGAAAAAGAACACAAGAAAAACATTCGTTACTTCCCAAACAGGCGATAAATATCTGGATATTATAGGGCCTATAACCGATTCAATCCCGATTACCCTCCCATAATAAGAATAAAATCCAGCACCAAAATCGATGGACGCAACAATTAAGTAACCGTAAAGGAATACCCAAAGCACCGTAATGCCAATTTGTTCGAGCGACATTCTGTTAGCCTCCTACAATATTATGCGACGCTCTTCCAGCTCAAGCTCTGCTGGTTTGTTGCGGAACAAACGACTGAGTACGAACAGACACAAAACACCCAGCAAGAGGTACAAAGCAGCAAACATCCAAAATGTCGTTCCTACATGCGGATTAGTAGTAGCTGCATCGGACACACGCATGTAACCTCTAAGAATCCATGGCTGTCTGCCTACTTCCGCGTAAAACCAACCAAGCTCGATCGCAAGCAGCGACAATGGCCCCCCTGCAAGAATCCCTATAAGAATCCAACGATTATATGCGTTCCAACGCTTCACCCAAGTCATAATAAGGAACAAAAACGAGATCCCGAGCAAATAAAATCCGATCCCTACCATAGAATCGAACAAATAATGGACATAAAGTGGTGGCCACTCATCCCTCGGAATATCATTAAGACCGATAACCGTCCCATTTGGATCATGAGTTGCAAGAATACTAAGTGCCCATGGGATAGTAATTGCCCCAGAAACCTCATTTGTTTCTGGATCTATTCGCCCTCCAATAACTAGCGGGGCCTTACTGCTAGTCTCGAAATGCCATTCTGCGGCAGCAAGCTTCTCCGGCTGTGCCTTCGCTAGAAACACGGCTGAACTATCTCCTATCCAAATCGTAGCAGCTGCAAGAATTAAACCCGTCACCATAGTAAGACGAATCGATTTTCGGTTATATTCATTATCTCTTCCTCTCAGCATGGCAAAAGCAGCGATCATAGCGAGTACGAAAGCTGACGTTAAGTACGCTGATGATAAGACATGAGCGACCTTCGACGGTGTCGCTGGATTAAACATAGCAGCGAGCGGATCAAGATGCGTCAGCCTGCCATTTTCGAGCGTAAACCCTTGTGGCGTATTCATAAAAGCATTAACCATCGTAATAAACAGGGCAGAAGCCGATGCACCGATAACGATTGGCAGCGTGATCAACCAGTGGATGTACGGATTGGAAAATCGGTTCCATGTATACAGATAGATACCTAGAAAAATCGCTTCGAAGAAAAATGCAAAGGTTTCCAGAAATAACGGCAAACTAATTACGTTCCCTGCAAATCGCATAAACTGGGGCCACAACAGGCTGAGAAGTAAGCCAATGCACGTACCAGTAACGACACCTACAGCTACAGTAATGACAAAACCGCGTGTCCAACGTCTCGCCATTAGCAAATAATGTTGATCCTTTTTCCTTATCCCAATAAATTCAGCGATTGAGATAAAGACCGGTATACCAACTCCAATAGTGGCAAACAAAATATGAAATGCTAACGTCATTTCTGTTAAACCGCGACTCCAATCTAACGTATCCACCTTAACCCCTCCTACTTACAGACCTCCGTTAACGTCTGATTATTTATTTGGGTATTATGGCTTTCATTGCCAATAAGTATTCACCGAGAATAGCCATATGTTAAAAACAGAAAAGGCCGCATTTATGCGACCTGAGGCAGTACCAGGGATTATTTCATGTACGATTCGGCTATTTTAACCAAGTTTTTTTTCGTTATTTTTGGTGCGCTTGATCTTACACTGTATACATATTTAGCTTTTTTATCTGGTAGTTGGGCAACCCATACGATATCCTTTAATTCGTTTTCCTTGTATTCCGTGTATAGAAAATCTGTTTTCTTTCCATCTATTTTCTCCTGCTCAATCTTCATTTGATCATCCACGTAAGTTGTAGGAATAGACGTGGTTATATGATTCATAATAGAAACCGATATTTGTTCGTCTCCATGTGCATATTGGATAGTGAGATGAGCAAAGCGATCTGATAATTCCACCGGCATCATCGCATATTCCTTTTTTGACTTCTTCGCTTCCTTCCGCAACTTATCCGCTATATTCGCTTGTTCTTTAACCGTAGGAGGATTCAACACTGTAATAGGATCAAAAAAGACCGTTGCACTTTTGAATGTGTATTTCCCTATCAATTTGTCACTAATGATAAGTGGCTGTCCTTTCATTTTCTTACGAAGAGCGGCTACATCAGTAAACACAAATGGCTTAAATCTTAGGTCTGTTTCTCCTTTTGGATTGTTGTTCACAACATAAAAAAGTGCTGCCGAACCATTCTTCAATAATTGATCAGCCAAATCGTGGCTTTTACTCATACGTTTCGTTTCATCTTTGCTATACTTTACCACAGGCATTTCTTTCAGCGACTTTGTCTGATAAACGACTTCACCCTTCTCGTTTTCTAAATTATGGTATTTATTTGTTGCAAAACCTGTTGATGATGTGAGCAACATACCAGCTACAATTAACAGACCTACTATCTTTTTCAAAATAGATCACTCCTATTACTAATTCATATAAGATTCGGCTATCTTCTTCATGTCTTCTTTCGTAATATCATCTGCACTCGTTACGATATTGTACAAATAATTAAGTTTGCTGCCCGGAATCTCAACAATCCATGTTAAATCCTTAAAACCTTCATTAGATACGGAATAAAGCATATCTACTCCGTTAACTTGAATCTTTTCTTGTTTAATGTTCATTTGTTCATCATAATGTGCCGTTGGTACACCACGACTATAATTGATCGTAACGTTTATTTCATTCTTCTGTTTTTGGTAGGTAGTGTTTAAATGAAAGAAACGATCAGATAGTTCCAGCGGCAACATCGCATAATCTTTTTTCGATTGCTCAGCCTGCTTCTTAAGTTTTTCTGCTATTGCCGCTTTTTCTTCTGGTGTTTGTGGATTGAGTAAAGCAACCGGTTCAAAGAAGACCTTCGCACTTTTAAATGTGTAATTTTCACCCAAGCTGTCTCTGATCGTAACCGACTTATCCGTTACTTTCTCCCGAAGTGCCGACACATCCGTAAACAGAAATGGCTTATTTCTAAGATCAATCTCCATATTTGGATTATGTGGGACGATGTAGAAAAACGCAGCTGAACCGTCCTTTAATATTGCGTCCCCTAAAATACGAGTTTTAATCCACCGTTGTCTCTCATCTTCAGTTAACCTCGGAGCCTCATTTAATGGACCAGTTTCAAAGACGACTTCCCCCTGCTTATTTTTTATGGATTGATATTGAATCATCGCAAAAGCCGTTGATGCCGTCATAAGCATAGCTACCGCTACCAATAGACTTACTTTGTATTTGATCATAAATTTCGGTTTGCTGTTCTGCTCCGCGTATAGCTTCTTCATCACTTTCTCCGTTAAATCCACAGTAGGAATATGTGCTTCATGAAAAAGTTTTTTCAAGTCGTGATTTTTGTTCAATGTCATGTTCATTAGCTCCCTTCACCTCAGCATAATACTTACGAAACTTTGTTGCTGCGCGCTCATACTTTTTTCGCAGACTGGCGCTATTTTGACTAAGAATCAAACTAATTTCACCAAAGGTCTTATCTTCAACACAGCGTAAAATGAGTACATTCCTCTCGTCTGCTGATAATCTCAACATTGCTTGATACACAAATTCATTAAAGTAAGTGGCTTCAATCTGCAAATCTACTTGTGTATTTTCTTTCTCATCTCGATAGAAAAATGGTAAGTACTTAACGAGCTTCCGTTTCCGAATCGTATCTATACATTGATTGTAGGCAATCTTGTACAGCCAAGCTCCGAAAGGTATGACCGGATTCACCTTATCCAAATAACGAAAAGCTTTCAAAAACACTTCCTGAGCGTTGTCTTCAGCCTCAGTAGGACTGCCTAGCAGATGAAAACAATAGCGATAAATAGCTTTTTGATATTTTCGTATAATGATTTCGAATTTCTCTGTATCGCCGTCTAGCACTTCAGCAATAATCTGATGCAGCTGCTCATCATTTAAATCTACCAAATCATCCATATCCTTCATCCCCTTTCAATCAGTACAACGAATCATCTATAGTGAAATGTGACATTACGTTCAATTTTTTTACCCTATAATCTCTTCTATATATCGGCTACTCACGCAAACGTTACATACCAAAAAAGGGAATTAAAACCTTTTGTCGAAAGATGTAATCAGAATCGAACCAGAAAGGATCAGGTTATTTTAATGGAGACTATTCTCATTATTGAAGATCAAGAAGACGTCGGTTTAATGCTCTCAGAGGCCTTGACACGTGCAGACTATCAAGTAAAACTCTCTCTTACAGGTATGGATGGAATAGAGGAAATCAAAAACAATCACTACGATTTAGTCTTGCTGGACATTATGCTTCCTTACAAAAGCGGGGATGAGATTCTTAAAGAGATGCGCAGTTTCTCTGATACACCTGTTATCATCATTTCCGCAAAAGATAGGGTTGGCACAAAAATTGATCTCTTGAAACTAGGCGCGGATGACTATATAACGAAACCTTTCGATTTAGGTGAAGTTGTAGCCAGAGTAGCATCTAATCTACGACGTTCCCGCAAACAAATACAAGAAAATAAAGTTTTTCAATATAAAGATGTAAAACTGGACGACAGTACCAAACGCGTCACTATAGCAGATACTGAAATAGAGCTGACTGCAAAAGAATATATGATCTTGGAGCTGCTACTAAAGCACAATGGCAAAGTGTTTACCAAATCAAATCTCTACGAATCCGTTTGGAAGGACGAATATCTCGGCGATGACAATGCCGTTAAGACTCATATGAGCAATCTGCGTAATAAACTTAAGAAAGCAAGCCCCACTGAGGAATATATCGAAACCGTATGGGGACTCGGCTATCGTCTTTATAAAGAATAAATTATCCCTTTCTTAACTATTTGCTAGCTCCCCTTAACCTTTTCTAAACCTATCGAAATTAAACTAACGTTAGAAAGGATAGGTGAGCAACATGAATCCATATGTCTTAAAAACAAACAACCTTACGAAAAGTTACAACGGCTCTTTTGCGCTGCGTGATGTGTCAATTACAATGAAACCCGGTAAAATATATGGTTTAATTGGGCAAAATGGCGCAGGAAAAACAACTCTTATGCGACTACTTGTCGGGCTTTCTTTCCCCACTGAGGGCACCATTGAGCTATTTGGTCATAGTAGCGAACGAGATTTGCAAAACGAACGAAAGCGACTAGGCTGCATGATTGAAAATCCGGGCTTTATCCCAAATATGACGGCAAAAGAAAATCTCAGGTTTCGTAGAATGATGCGTGGTGTTCCAAACGTTGAAATCGAGGGAGAGTTGCTGGAGCTTGTTGGACTCGCTGATACGGGCAACAAAAAAGCAAAAAACTTTTCACTTGGCATGAAGCAGCGTCTAGGTATTGCAATTGCTCTCATTGGCAACCCAGAATTACTTATTTTGGATGAGCCAATCAATGGGCTTGACCCTCTCGGTGTAGTAGAAATTCGTAATTTGCTACGGAAATTATGCGAAGAGAGACAAATGACGATCTTAATTTCTAGTCATAACTTACCAGAACTCTATCAGACAGCGACAGATTATATCATCGTCCACAAAGGTAAAGTCATGCAAGCACTCACTCTCGAACAGCTTGATGAACGATGCAAACATCACATCCTTATTCGCTGTAATGAGACGGAAAAGCTAGTAAGTGTGCTAGAGATGGAATTGTATACGACCAATTACAAAGTAATGCCTGACAGAAACGTTAAACTTTATGACTACCTAAACGAAAAAGAACGCGTATCGAAAGTACTCTATGACAACGGAATTGTCGTAACGAACCTCTCCATCGAGGGAGACACGCTTGAGAACTACTTTATTTCTGTTATTGGTGGTGATCAAGATGCTTAATTTGATAGGAGCAGATTTATATAAATTAAGAAAATCGGTAGCAATAAAGGTATTGTTCGCTATCACTACATTAAGTGCCTTCATCACGGCTATAATTGCCTATTTGATTCCACTAAATAAAATCGAAGCAGGTATAACTGGACTTGGGTTCATGTTCTCAGATGTACACGTGATCAGCATTATTGGTGCTTTTCTAGCGGCTGTCTACATTTGCGGTGACTTCGAAAATAAAACGATTCATGACACAATTTCTAATGGCAACAGCAGAACTTCTATCATCATTAGCAAGGCAACTGTTTTTTTCATAGCTATCGTGTTTGTCCTGCTACCATATGCGATCATAACTGGAATTTCTCTTAGTACCGACTCTGCGTTTAGTATGGGTTCCTTAGCCGTTGGCTTTCTGCACCTACTAACGACAGAGCATGGCGCAGCTTTTTCCGCATCAGAGATCATGAAGCTATTATCTATCATGTTCACTTTAATGATCGTATATATTGCACAACTGAGCCTATGTGTCCCTCTTGCTATCGCTCTAAAGAAACCTATTCTTGTCATAGCTATTTTCTATGGATTTTCCATTATCAGTGCACAGTCAAAAGGATTAGGAGAAAGTTATCCGCTGTTTGATCGTATATTTTCCTTTACACCGTATGGTGGTCATTACGCCTTTTTGACACTTGATACACGTATAGGAGACATCATGAAAGCAGTCGGTATGAGTCTACTATTTATAATCTTCATGCTCGTTATTGCATATAGCCTTTTTAGAAAGTCGGAAATTAAGTAACTGAACGGTTGGTGAGCGTATTGCACATTGTGATTGCAGTTTGATCATTCTCATTATTGTACTTCTCTTATATATCGCCTTTCATAAACGACAATTGCGTAGTATCAACCGCCAGTTAAACAAACGGCTGACGGAACATACGCGCCAACCTATTCATTTGGAGTTGATGAGTAGAGAGCTTAATACGTTAGCTATCCATATTAACAAATGCCTAAAGGCGGAGGAAACCCTCCGTCTTAAGGGCATTCGTGAGGAAAGGAGCTTTAAAGAGCTCATCTCAAATATTTCTCATGATTTGCGTACACCTCTTACGGCGATTAAAGGCTACCAACAACTCCTTGCAATCAGTGACTTAACGTCCGATCAGCAGAAAAAACTGCATATTGCTCAAAAACACGCCAATGAATTAGGACGATTAATCGAACATTTCTTTGAATATTCCTATCTCATGAATGCCGTACCAGAATTAAACATCGAACGCATCAATCTTACCAATCTAGTGATAGAGTGCCTCGCATCCTCCATTACTGTATTGGAACAAAACCATTTACCCGTACACTTTGAAGAAAGCCCACCTGTCTATATCCTTGCCGATAAAGAATTAGTTACAAGAATTGTCCAAAATTTAGTCCACAACTGTGTTCAACATGCTCATGGACCTATTGAGGTGCGTTTGCAAACTACGGACAAAGCCGTTTTATCCTTTAAAAATGCTGTGAAAAGTGCTTCATCCATTGACGTTAAGCAGCTTTTTGATCGTTTTTATACCGCTGACAAAGCTCGAAAGAGCAGTACGGGGCTAGGTTTGTCTATCGTTAAGCTATTAGCGGAACAGCTAGACGGAAGTACAAGCGCATCCTTAGAAGGCAGTTTCCTTGAGATACGTGTGGAATTGCCGTTGTCCGAATAAATATAAATACTGATGGACGCTAAACGAAACAACATTTATACTAAAATTGTAAATATTTTCTTGTTCATAGATTAGAAGGAGGCGAGCTATTGGCTCAATCAATCATGTTTACTGTCGATCTTGAAGAGTGGTTTACGGATGGGCGAGAGATCCAGATGGCTAGCTGGGATAACTATGAATCGAGAGTGGAGTCGACGGTTTATGCCATATTAGAACTGTTGACGAAACATAATGCCAAAGCGACTTTTTTTGTTTTGGGCTGGATTGCTTGCAAAAAACCTCATCTCATTCAAGAGATATTTGCTATGGGACATGAGATTGCATCACATGGATTCGCCCACGAACTCGTATATTCCTTATCCAAAGAGACGTTTAGAAATGACATCAGAAAATCAAAACATTCGTTAGAGGACATCATTGGTGCAGAAGTAATCGGCTACCGAGCACCCTGCTTTTCTATGACGCATTGGGGACTTGATATTTTGAAGGAAGAGGGATTTGTTTATGATTCAAGCGTAGTCCCTGGAAGCTTTCATGATCTCTATTCCAAGCTCTACAACAAATTAGAACAGCCCTTCTTCAAAGTGAAGGAACAATTTTGGGAACTATCTCTGCCCGCCCTTTCGATTGGAAACATTCAGCTACCATGGGGAGGTGGAGGTTTTTTTCGTTTATACCCTTACCTCCTGTTTCAATATGGCATTCAAAAATGGATTTCTGAAGGGAATCCATACGTCTTTTATATCCATCCATACGACTTAGATCCGAATCAACCTAGACAAGCTAACTTCTCCTTACTAAACAAAATAAGGCGTTATTATGGCTTACAATCTTCTCGTCACAAACTTGAACAATTAGTTAGCCAGTTCCAATGTAAGTCGATTGCAGAATATTATCCTTTCCTACATCAAATAGAAAATAAGAATTGGGGAACGTGATATGGACAAGCATTCACGGATACTCCTTGATGAGCAACTGCTATCCTGCGTTGCCTATTATTTCTGCGAGGGAGCTGGATTAAGCAAACGATATGGGATTGCTGAACCTAATCCAGAAGCTGTTCAACTGTTACAACAAGAGGGAATTTTAAGCAGCTCATCTAATGAGATTGTGCAACCGGAATTTGGATATGCGTGTTACGAGTACTATAGGCAAACCATATCACCAGATGAGTTTGATACCTTACTTTTGCGAAATGCTGAAGGGAAACAACGGATATTAGACTTATGCTGCGGTCCTGGTGCAACCGTTCATGCATTGTTAAGAAGTGATGCTGAGCGCATAGTCTATGCTGTCGATCATAATCCTTTCTATTTATCCCTACTTTGTAGCACGCTTTCTTCACGTAATCTATTTGATGGACAAGTGCAGATACAGGCTAATGATGCTCACCATATCGAACTGGAGGATCAATCGCTAGATTTCATCATTTGTAGAACTGCACTTCAATACTTGCATATACCAAATACGCTTGCCGAGATGTATCGATTACTTGAGCATGGTGGCAGTGTATTTCTAGTTGTACATGGATTAGGATATCTTCCTGACTACTTCGTAACTCGAAAACAATTGTTCAAAAAAACGGGCAGTTCAAAAAGCAGACGCGGCTTACGTGCGTTAGACATGGTTACCTTTAGCTCACTGAAAAAGCAACTTAAAAAAGCAGGCTTTCACTCGATTGAATATACAGAAAGCAGTCAGTGGCTATTTGCAGGAATACTGCCCATCTATTTTGCTGTTACGGCTAAGCGCTAAAGCACAACACACACAACAGTATAGAAGGAGCAACTATGAAAAAACTTCGTATTTTATCCCTACTATTTTTGTTATTAGGTATGTCTGTCATTATTAGAAATGTTCTAATTGGGCATGATTTGCAAAGTTTTATGTGGTCAATTCCATTTGGTTATGTGGGCTTCTTATTTGCCTACAGAGCTAATAGCAACATTCTGTGTTTTCTAAACGTGATTGTGATGGTAGGTTATTTTCCTATATTATTTTTCTTATTATTCTTATTTTCATGAAATCCATCCCTGTTCATACGCTTTTTCCGTAGCTTGCTGCCTTGTCTCTACTCCCAGCTTTTGAATGGCTAGAGACAAGTAGTTTCGGACTGTTCCATTGGTTAAAAATAATTGTTTAGCAATTTCCATCGTCGACAGTCCGAGCCTCGACAAGCGCAATACTTCCGTTTCCCGCTCCGTTAGTGGGTTTTCTTCCTTTAGAAACAGTACCGCCGCTAAGTCCGTACTAATCACTCGTTCGCCTGCCATTACTTTGCGTATTGCATTGATTAGAAAATCAATCGGCTCATCCTTTAATAAGTATCCATCCACTTTCAGTGCCATTGCTTTCTGCAAATAGCCGGGACGAGCGAACGTAGTTACGATGATGATTTTTGCGGAACACCCTTCCTGCCTGAGCTTCTCAGCAATTTCAAGACCCGAAATAAACGGAATCTCAATATCGAGCAAACAAACATCAGGCTGATGTTGCCGAATAACTTCCCACGCCACTTTCCCATTCTCCGCTTCTGCTACAACTTCTATATCATCCTCCATTGATAACAGGGACGATAACGTTCCACGAAGCAATTTTTGATCTTCTGCGATGATGATTCGTATCACTTGATTACACCCTCCCTTTACTTTGCAATGGAACCTTTAGTGTAATAACCGTTCCTTTATCAGGCTCCCCCGACAAATCCACTTCACCTTGCAACATCGTCATTCTTTCTTTTATAGACTGTAGGCCATTCCCCACACCTTGACCCAGGTTACCATTTCCGTTATCGCTCACTCGGATACAATAATAATCAAATTCTATTTCATGTGTTATCGAACACCTACTAGCTTCACTATGTTTAATAATGTTGGTAACAGCTTCTCTAACGGAAAGTGCCGCCATCGTCTCAGCAACATTAGATAATGGAATCATTAATCCGCTATCTGTCACACCTAATGAAATGCCAGCCTTATGCAAAATGTGATGTGACAATTCTATTTCCTTCTTAAGGGAAACAAATTTCATGTCGGAGACGAGCTCTCTTACTTGTTTCAATGCTTGCCTCGATGTGTTCAAAATATCATGTAGCTCATGCTTCGCCTTCTCTGGATTTTTCTCTACTAGGCGGAGTGTCAGTTCACTTTTTAATTTGATCATTGTAAGCGTCTGTCCAAGCGTATCATGCAGATCCCTTGCGATTCGACTCCGTTCCTCTTCTTGAATATAGCGTTCAAGCTGTGCATTAGCGATAGCAAGCTTTTCTTTCAAGAGAGTAGCTCTTTCTCTTGCATACACAACGATTGGCATTGCCAGTTGCGCGACCATTATCGGAAAACCCCAAGTAGAAAAAATCGCGAACGGGTTCCCTTCATCTAGCCAACTGTATAAAAGGAACATGCCACATATGCCAATTATTCCAGTGATTATCGTTGCCCTCCGATTAGCTCTGCCAAGCATATCAGCAAACACAAATCCGTACAGGAGCACCCAGTTACCAGCAAAAACAGCAAGCCCCACCAGCAGTAAACTGCTAGTAAGGCTAGATACAAGCAAACGCCAATCTCGATACCAAAGTCCAAGGTAAAACATCACAAGAAACAACAGAACGAATGAAATTCTAACTCCAAAATGGACAGCGTCTTCTACAAATAACAATAAATATACAAACGAAATAATAATAAAAATATCTATGAGAAGATATCTTTCAATTTGGTCTGCAGGATATAATTTCTTTAGCATCGCATATACACACCTTAGCCGATAATGAATGAATTTAAGTTCTACTGAAAAGATTCGAAGTAAACCTTCTCGCTGACTCCATTGGTCCAAACCTGAATCGTTTCAACCATATGAAAGCAAACATCATTTGGAAACAACATAATAGTAACCAAACAGCTATGATCGTAAGCGGATTAAGGTGACCTCCTATGCCAACGCCCCATCCATAGAAAATAACGGAACAAAGTACATTTTGTATAACATAAGAGCTTAATGACATTTTACCAACCTGTTCGAATCTGTTCCACAACGAAAGTTTTTCACTTGATTCAACTAGCTTAGCTATTAATCCAATATAGCCAAGAGCAAGTATCGGCGCAAATAAATAGCGCATCGGCAAATCAAAACCTCCACCAGGTATGAAAATAAGTAAATTTAGAGGAATACCTATACCTAGCCCGAGGTTCAACAATTTCTTCCGTTTCTGCCGACCATCAGCATCCGGAGAAAAGTATCCTGATCTCATTAAACGCACACCTAGTAAAAACAGAAAAATATTCATTGGGATGACGAAGATCGCTTCCGACCGCAAAAATATAAAGTTATCTAAACGATATTGTACCTGCTGTAGCCAACTGCCTTCCTTGTATAGCAATATTGATTCTTTCATATCGCCTAAGGTTAACTGTCCACCCGTCACAGCAAGATAAACACCAAACGATAAAAGAAGCAACATCACAGCACCATGCAGTCCACCGACAATTTTCATTGTTCTTTTAATTGCACGATCTCCGCCTCTTATAATAAAAGCAACAATAATTGCCGTCACACCATAACTCATCAAAATATCGTACTCCATCACTATGATGAAATGAATTAGGCCTTCCGTCATTAGAATAATAGATGTCCATATATAAATACCTGGCCATGTATTACCCTTCCTTAACGTCTGTTGGTACTTCATCTCAAGCCCGACGCCGAACATAATGGTGAGCAAACCGAGCATTTTTCCATTGATCAAAAATAGGACAAACACTTTAATAAATTGTTGAATGGACTCCCACCACTGTATCCCGTTAGAGGAGAACATCTCATTTATATCGCCCATATGAGCAAATATCCAAATATTCGTCCCGAGCGTTCCCATAACGGCAAAGCCTCTTAAAATATCGAGCAATCGCAATCTGCTGCTATTCCCTTTCATCCTTCACACCATTCCCTTCATTTTGTTCATAACTTCATAATAAAGGAAATTGAAAACGATCGATATTCACAGCAGTCAGAGATTTGGTATGACAGTGTCACATGATACAACTATCAAGCTCCTCCTCATGCTATTGCAGTCTGAACTGCTGGTTGCCAAATTTACAAAAAGTTATACAAAAGGGGTTGTAAGCACTTACAAATATTATAATAATATAGTATCATCTGGTTGGGCTTGTTTATTTTTAAAATAGAAAGGATGGATTAATGATGAAAATGAAAATAGCGGTATTAGTTCTTCTTTCAACATTCTTTGCTTCCGTGGCAACAGCCGGTTATCAAGATGTAGGCGGTTTTGCAAGCAATAACGAGAGGGTGTATGCATCCTTATCTGCTTTCGGCGGTGATGCTTTTGCTCAAACAGGTGTTAATGACGTTGGACCGATTGGCGTCGATCTTACCGTTTATCACTCTATATGGACGTCAACTGGTTGGCAACAGACCGTGACGACTGTTTCCGATTATGAACCATTTAATGGAGTAGCACAAGCAAGTATCAATGTTAGTCTCGGCACTAATGCATATAGTTACCACTATTATTCTCCTGTAGGCTATGGCACTTGGACAGCTAGCGCTTTTACATCGTTTTAACCATTCATGATTGCAGTCCCTGTCCCTGATGAGCCTACAGGGACTGCCCTTTAGGAGGCCTATGAAAACATACGTAATTAAATTAGCAGGTTATGCCATCGTTATCGGCTGTGTCCTTCTTGTGTATGTTCTGCTGACGCAAGATAGACAAGTGAAAACAACATCAACTACCACTGCTCCAGCTGGGTTGACAGACATAAGTGATTTCCAGCATAAAATCTCTGATACGACTAAACGGAATGTGCCACAAGATCCAAAGATGCTGCAAGGATATGGATTGCGTCTATATGATTGGAATGGAAAGTTCGTCGAAGCTGAGCCAATTATAGCAAAGGATGACAAAGTTAAGATGGTTGTTTCAATGACAAACGCTACGGATGAATCGGATCGAGTTGGATTTTATCTGTTTGTGGACGGTAAACTGCAGCCATATCAGGTAGACGATGCCGGAGATACCATGTATGTATACTCGGATAAGATGCCTGCCAAATCAGTCCGCAATGTTCCGATCTCCTTCGAAGCCAAAGATTCTTCAGCCCCAGAGCGAACTCTGTTTATTGTTATGATTCACAAGATGAATGAGCTCCCCGGAGATCGAACGCCGCATATAGACTTTTTCACCCTATCCCTGAGAAAGCCCATCATTTTTCCCGAAGCAGACAAGAACGTGCAGACATTATTTCATTTTACGAAAACTAAACCGATTCCAGACTCATTCACGGGATTCTATAATGCTAAAAAAGTAAGTATCGCACTGACTCCAGAGACGGAAGAACTTACATTTAGCCAACAAGCGTTAATCTCTTTACCAGCTGACCAAACATCTCCCTTCATACTCCGAGGTGCCGGGCTTCCGGGGCGGTATGCTACAGTTCTGTTTCAAAATCATCAACCTGTTTTTCTAAGTGAAAACGAACCAGAAATATTTTGGGAAATCAAAGAGAAAGAAATGCTAGAGTTACCTGTCACTTTACAAACCGGAAACAGCTTGGAACCAATCCAGCTCTATTCGATCACTATTCCGCTTGATGGGCAACTCCCTGTTGCTGTTAACTCCCCTAAAATGAAGACAACCCCATAATAAACCTCCTCGCTTCTAAGTGGGGGCGAGGAGGTTTTTTATGGGGCCTCTTATTTGGCGACTGAAGTGATCATGTGTTGATACATTTACCTGATCCTTTTATTCTCAGAAATAATCAGAGAAGTATGGACGCTCCTGATGGATTAACTGTTCTAGTATACGAATAGAAGCTTCATCCGCCTGCATACGTCCTATTTTCGCCAAGTAGGTTGGTCGTTTGTATCCCATTAACATCGTCGTTAGTGTAGGAATATCTATTGTTACTGAGGGCGCTGCCCCTCCGTGCTTTATCGTTCCTTTTCCGTCTGCATCTACTGTTAGGGTGAAGGTTCCTTGATTCCATTCTAGCATTGGATCATGCACGTTGAGGACGAGACGAATCTCCTTCTCCTGATTTAGAAACGGATATTGCTCAATAAATAATACGATATCCACAATTCGTGCCATATAGTACGGAGCGATTGTTTCTTTAATATCGCCATCGTCTATGATGAAGGCAAGAGGTTCATCCTTGTAAATATCCCCTTTGACCATCGTAACCATTGAGAAATGCGCGCTAACGAAGTTCCATAGCCCCGTCCGAGCTTCTTCATTAATGAAAATCATTTCTTTCATTTGAAAAATTTCTTCCGCAATCCAATATAGCAAATATCCCGTAGGAACATCGTTATTATCATAATAAATCGCTACAGTCATATCATCTAAGTCCCACCGCAAATACTCTTCCCAAGCGAGTTCATTACGCAGCATCGCCCCATGATGTAGTTTGGCAAATTGCTCATATATCGATTTAATATCTGGATGCTCTATCGTTACTCGCTCGACATGACCAGATACATTTTTCAGCTTCGGCAGCTGCGTATCTGGTACTTCGAAAGATATTTTATTCGAAATAATTTCCCAGCCCTTGCGTCTGTAATAAGGAATCGAATACGGATATAAATAAGAAATCGATTGTTTCCGCTCTCGCATTTTGCTTAGTGCAAAAAGCATCAATCTGTTCATTAGCCCCAAATTAGCATATTCGGGATAGGTTCCGACCCCTGTCAGTCCCCCCATCTCATAAATACGACCATAAATGTTTACTTGAAACGGGTATACAGCGAGCTGAGAAATAAGCTTATCACCATCAAACCATCCCTGCACATCGGCATATTGAAGAATCGGTAGCTTGGACAATGTAATCTCACGATTTTCCCAGCCAAAGGTTTGTAGGTCACGATTAGTGACTTGAAACACATACCGCAACAAGTTATTGAATTGCTCACCATGTTCAGGTTCGATCTTTTTTAGTTTGAGTCTGTCATGCAATTTCCGTCGACTCATAAGTATGACCTCCAATTATTCAAACATAACTGGTATTTTATCACTCTATAGTGGAGCAAACAAATGAGAGCAATCAGAACGTATAGAGTCACATCACTTTTTTACAGGTATCATAATTGTAAATTCAGGATCTTTTGTATACGGGTCCTGATGCATCGGATATCGTTCAACATGAGTGACATCATCATCACAAGGCCGATAATCTTGGCTTTCGATCCACGCATAAATATTGTTGTAGGAAATATCAATGGTCTGCCCTTTAGTGTGTTCACATTTCGCATAGGTTAGTGCTGGAACTGTAATTGACTTCATTCCTTTTGGTACATCCTCAATTTCAGCAACTTCAACAACCGAATAATGGGTAAACCCAACCTCATCGTCTTGATAAGACAACCCTAACAGTATCTCTGGGTTCAGAACATGCTTAATCTCGTTAAACCGAGCCTGCATTTCCTCCTGTACAACTCGAATACGTCCAGCGCCTGCCTCGGCGAAAGTTCCCGACCATTTCAGGCCAACTGCTCTAAATGACTCTTTAGTGACTAGTACAGATTCATTCCTCTGTTCCATAGAATCGCCTCCGAAATAAGTATGGCTACGTTTATATTTTCTATTTTACAATAGAAATGTGACAGAATCTGTC
This sequence comes from Paenibacillus sp. GSMTC-2017, assembly GCF_016019935.1. GTDB lineage: Bacteria > Bacillota > Bacilli > Paenibacillales > Paenibacillaceae > Pristimantibacillus. The sequence continues at coordinate 236,407 of NZ_JAECMT010000004.1, read as the reverse complement.
AGAGTATAATTGAAGCAGGTGAAAAAGTTGACTAAGACGCAGCGGCTGCATGAAGTGATGGCTCGAATATACGAAAAAAAGACGTTTACTGTTAATGAACTTGCAGAAGAATTTCATGTGTCTTATCGAACGATGCTTAGATACGTGCAAGAACTAAGTGGTATGGGTGTTCCTTTATATGCGGAGGTTGGAAAGCACGGGGGATACAGTATATTAAAAAGCTTCTCTCAAAATAAAGGCACCGGCTCCTTCAAAAGAGTCATCAAACCTATGACAACTGTAGTTGGGTTTGAATTTAAAGCCCCCTTTACCGCGGTCTATATGGCTAAAGTTCGTATTCCATTATTGTGGGAAGAGTTAACTAGCAGAGCAAATGAAATTATTAATCCAGTAAATACAGAATATCGTATTGGTGTTTCTTTGAGCAGAAGTCATATATACCACTATATCGCTGGAATCGAAGTTACAACTCCAAAGTTGCTTCCACAAGATATGGTGAATATAACGTTACCACCACGTGAATATGTCGTTTACAATCATTCAGGTGAGACGAGTCGGGCCGAAATAGATGATACTTATTTTTTCCTCCTCGACAAATTGCGTAAACAGGGGCTGGATCACGATCCTACAGCCTACACACTCGAAGTATTCAAAGGTAATCATCTAAACGAGTTATCGATGCATATTCCGTTAAAGTAATGCGAGAGTGGGCTATGTAGTCAAAAAAGATATCCCCAGCATAGATCGTCACGTCTGCTCTGGGGACATCTTCCCTATTTCTATTTTAGTTAAATTGCCAGCAGCTTAAACTTAAGTTGCCGAATTGATAACTTTGATGAAGCAATTCCGCTTGGCGGTTTTTATCTCCCGCCCCCATTGCAAGCAACAAAGGAATAAAGTGTTCATTCGTAGGGACAGCTTCCGCTGCATAAGGAGCTAACTCTCTATAGTTGAACAGCGCTTCAACATCCCATGTTTTTAACTTGTTTTGCAGCCAGTTGTCGAACGATTCTGCCCACTCATCGTTACCTTCTCCCTGCCAATTCAATCTCCGCAAGTTATGAACGGTCCCGCCACTCCCAATAATAAGAACATCTTGTTCCCTGAGCTCGGCCAACGCTTTCCCTATTTGATACTGCTGCTCATTCGATAAGTATCGGTTTACGGATAAAGCTACTACCGGAATATCTGCATCAGGGTAGAGCAATTTGAGAACTGCCCATGCACCGTGGTCGAGTCCCCTTTGTTCGTCCAATACACTCTCTATACCATGCTTAGAAAACAATGAATGTATGTGGTCGGTAATCGAACGTTCCCCTTTTGCCGGATAGGTCAACTGATATAATTCATCTTGGAAACCTGAGAAATCGTAAATCGTCTCATACGTATCAACTGCACTGATGGACTGCGAAGTTTGTTCCCAGTGTGCCGAAAATAGTACGATTGCTTTAGGCTTAGGTGTACTCGCAGCAAAGTTTTTGACAAAATCGGTGTATTTATTATGTTCCAAAACAATGGATGGTGCACCATGCGCGAAAAAATAAGATGGCATCATATCCTCATTCACTCCTTATATGAATGCACATCGGCATCCTTGGTAAGAAAACTCACGAAATCTTGTTGATTCTGCTCGGAGACGCCATGATCTGTTGGATAAGACTTGAAAGTTAAGCGATCTGTTAGATTTTCAAAATAAGCCGCCGTCTCTTGCCCGATCTCAATCGGAAAAACAGAGTCGAATTGTCCATGTGAAATAAACACCGAAACCTCTTGTACACTCTTCAAGGCATACTCTGTTTTCACAAACGCAGGTACATACCCGTTCAACGCAACAATACCTTTCAATTGATCCCCCATCGTAAGGGCAAGCGTCATGGACAAGATTGCACCTTGGCTGAATCCGAGCAAATAACGTTTTGTCTCATCAATGGGATACTTCTCTGTCGCATAATGAATAAATGCTTCCAGTTGCTTAACCGCTTGATCGAACATTTCTCGAATAGGATTGCCTAAGCTTTTCAATTCATAATATTGATAACCTGCACCTAATGTAAGATCACCGCGAATGCCGACAATAATAAACTCATCGGAGACAGGCGCAACTAAACTAAACATATTTTTTTCGTTAGATCCTTTTCCGTGAAGGGTAAAGATTGCTCTGTATCGTTTGCCTGGGTCCATATGAGCCGGCAGTTGAATGTCATAGTGATAATTTGGGTTCATAGGAATAGCCCTCCATTACATTATGCGCTGCGTTTTTTAAATAAAATGTGATCAAGTGATACTGGCGAACGATCAGCAACAATGAGGTAAAGTGCTATTAGCATAAAAGTTAAATCCATCTCATACCCAGCCGATCCGTTGCTTCCAAGCAACCCTGCTGAAAGCTTTGCTGTAAAGACCGCACCAATGAGCATCACAACAAATGCCGCCGATACATAACGAGTTAAGAAACCGATAATCAGCATAATTCCTCCAACCAGTTCAAGAACTGCTACAACATAAGCCAATACGCCTGGAACACCTATCGAGCTGAACCAACCCTCTACATTCCCTAGACCCATCTGCAATTTACTAATACCATGGGCTAAAAATAATACCCCCAACACCACACGCATTATCGTTGTTACTACTGATACTTTAGTCATTTCCTTTTCTCTCCCTCTCTATTTATAAGTTATAGAAATGTTTATTTCGTATTACTAATATAAATCCCAACGATGTAGCATGTCAACAAAAATATTGTTATTATTAATTAATCATTCGTATTACAAATATTTTGTGAGGTGAAGACGGAATGAATATTGGCTCTACAATACGGGCAATTCGTAAACGCAAAAACATTACTATCGCCCAAATCTGCGAAGAAACGGGCTTATCCCAAGGTTTTATGAGCCAGGTCGAAACCAATAAAACTTCGCCATCCATAGCCACACTTGAAAGTATTGCTAAATCTCTAAAGGTTCCTTTAGCTTACTTGCTGCTGCAACAAGAAGAACGCATGAATATTGTCCGCAAAGATGAACGACGAATCACGAAAAGTGGTACGGAAGATTTGAAGGTGGAGCATCTAAGCTCTACAAAAAACGTAAGGATGATGATCGTCGAGCTTCCCCCTGGCGGTTCAACAGGCAATGTTCCGCACGCCCATGAAGGTGAAGAAGTTCATTTCGTCATGAAAGGAAGAATCTACGCAGAGCAAGGGGAAGATAATGCTGAATTTGGAGAGGGTGATTCCTTCAGCTGGAATGCCTGCACCCCCCATTTGGTCAGAAATATAGGGGAAGAAACTGCGATCGTTCTTATTTCTATCTACACGGAAAGCGAACAGACACAGGATTTTCTGTAGACAAATAAACAAACAACACCCCCTAGTAGAAGGTGTTGTTTGTTGTGCTGTTGCTATGCATAATCGTTTATATGTAAGGTGCGTAATATTCTTCGTAACATAACTTTGTCTCTTCGTACGTTGGGATTTCTAAGAACTCAACATTTTTTACATCTACTTGTAAAAAGTGATTTGCAAGTAATTTCACAGTTTTCTCAATCTCAGCCACATCCCAACGTTCGGAAAGTTTTGTCCACATATCAATATAAGTAGGTTTATGTCCTTTTTCATTAGTTGGAGCAAAATGTTCTACCTGATCAGATAAATCCTCTTCATCTCTAGGGTAAATATAACTGAAATCAAATTCTTTCTTACTATTCAAGAAGTTTTCGATTTCATTAATATATTCTTGCTCATCTCCTATTATATCGAGATCATATTTTAATAGATTAATAAGCGATAGCTTGGTTGATAGTTCAAAATACGCCACAAAATTATTTTTCTCCTTATCAGAATAAAGGGTTATTTCATCATTGCAGCTCTTATCAGTAAAGCCATAAACACCATACCAAAATAACCAATGTCGAACATGAACATATATCGTATCCATAACAATTCCCCTGTCTTGATACTGTTTTAGTTCTTCTATAATGCCAAATAATTGAGAAGAATGATACAATGATCACGAGAATCAATAAGGGAGATCGATTGAAATGACAGATAGTCCAAATTGGAAAAATGGTGCGAGCGGGCACAAGTTTATTGCCTCATTCAGCGGAGGGAAGGACAGTACTCTAGCCTTATATAAAGCAATGCAAGTTGGAGAACCCCTTGGACTCATCGTCATGCTCGAAGAGGAAGGCAAACGATCTCGATCACATGGCATGCCTCCAGAGTTGATACAAGCTCAAGCGGAATCCATCGGTTTGCCGTTATATTCGGCTGCTTCGAGCTGGGCGGATTACGAGGAAAACTTCGTTGGCCTGTTGAAAAACGCTAAAAACCAAGGGGCTGAAGTATTAGTTACAGGAGACTTGGATATGCCTGCTCATGGGTGCTGGCATGATGAAGTAACGAAAAAAGCTGGGCTCACGCTTGGAATGCCGCTATGGGAGATGGATCATCGTGAAGCTGTCGAGGAGTTTATCCAGCTAGGATTCACAACGATACTTGTCACTGTAAATCGCTCACTCGGGATGAAGGAAAAAGATTTAGGTCGTACGTTAACCCTTGACTATGTGAAGGAGCTTGAAGACCGTGGTATTGACCCCTGCGGAGAAGGCGGTGAGTTTCATACGACGGTTATCGATGGGCCTATTTTCGCAAATCCGATTCCAGTTCGTAAATGTGAAATCCTTAGGAATGGGGACTATTCCTTCTTGCCACTAGAGTTAGATATGGCGGCTTCTTCTGGTACATGATCATAACGTGAAAGGTTCACTCCTTCAAGGCAGTTTTTTGTCGTCTGAAGCTGCTCTCACATAACAAAAAAGGGCAAATAGTTTGCCCTTTTCTACACTATCAAATAATTATGTTTTGTTAAGTACGAGTTCCAACTGAACCGAAAGGTCATTTTCAGCTTCTAGAACGATAGTATGAGGACTCTTCATACCAAAATCGCTGAAAGCGACCGTTGTCTTGCCGGATAAGAGGAGTTGTCCCCCTTTATACATAGCTTCTGATTCAAATATGACTTCCTTCTCTAGACCTTTTACAGAGAGCGTACCTGTCATCGTAAGAGGTACAGATGTTCCTTCCGTCCATGTCTCAGGTAGTGGCGAAAATGATTTTGCCACAAATGTCGCTTCCGGATATTGGCTTGTTTCCAGAAGGTCGGGGCGTTCCTTCACATGGCTATCGCGTTGTTCATTGCCAGAACTGAGTCCATTCATATCGACAGCCCCTTTTCCGGTCATCGCCGCCTCTTCATTAATATCCACCGTCCACTGGCCTGTTACTTCTTCATTGACAAAGTTAACCGTTTCTTTTGAAGTCGTTACCGACCAATATACTTTAGATTCGTCAGCAATGTTCCATACACCATTCATTTGATCGGCTGACAATGCTTCGTTTACTTGAGATTCTGCGTTTGGAGAAGCGCTTGCTCCCTCGGTTGCCGTTCCACCTTCTTCTGTCGCCATAACTGACTCAATCTCAACCTTGTTGCCTAAGCTATTACTAATAAATAGATAAGAGCCAATTCCAATCAGTATGACTAAAAGGGCTGCTCCCACAACAACTTGATTTCTTTTCATCATAATCCTCCCATTCTTACGGCTAGCGTCCCTTTGCAACTACTAGGCGCGTTATTGCCGTTTCATATTAGTATCATAAAATAGAAACCTTTAAGGAACCTTAAAAATTGTATGCTTTTTCAATTTTTTTCTTATAATTGTAAACTTCTATATTTTAACCTCTGATTCGGCGGTCATTGCTGATTGTAAATTTTACATGGGCAATGCTACTTGCTTTTTTATCAATTGAGTAGTAAAGTGATAATATACTTAAACACGGGGGAGGAAAACGCAATGCGTAACAATACATTAGGATCGTTAATCTGGTTACGTTTAATGCGTTTTACGAGCCAAAGCAATGGAATGTCTGATACCTTTCTAAAACGTTTTGACTTAACGACTGCTCAATTTGAAGTATTGCTGCAAATTCACGTTCATCAACCGCTCACACAAATGGAATTAGCCAAAAAAGTGACGGTTACGCAAGGCGGTATTTCGCGTATGCTCGCACGTCTTGAAAAAGAACGTTATATTGTACGAAAGCAAGATTGGAAAACGAAAACGATCAGCCTTACAGAGAAAGCTGAATCTATTTTAGAACAAGCACTGCCTGAACAGATGGCATTTCAAACATCATTTTTTGATGATGTATTAAATGAAGAAGAACAAAAGATACTATATACACTAATGACACGACTGCATAAACATAGCCAGAAAAAAGAAATACCGCCCCAGTAGTATTTTTTTACACTATCACTTGACTAGTCAACTTATAAAGGGAGGAACAACAATGTATACCATACCAGGACATCACCATATCTCAATGCTTACAAAAAATGCTCAACTCAATAATCATTTTTACAAAAAAGTATTAGGGCTTCGCAGAGTGAAAAAGACGGTTAACCAAGACAACCCAAGTATGTACCACTTGTTTTACGGAGATTTAACAGGCAGCGCTGGAACGGAGCTTTCCTTTTTTGAAATGCCTCGTGCAGGCAGTACTGTTCGTGGCACAAATGCTATTACTGGAATTGGTTTACTTGTCCCCTCATTTGATAGCTTGGTGTATTGGAAAAACCGGTTTCAGTTATTAGATGTCTTGCACGGTGAAATGACAACCTACGCGGGACGAGACGCTTTACATTTTGAAGATCAGGAAGGGCTACGAATGATTTTGCTAAATAATAACGGCGAAGATATTCCTGATAACTGGTCAGCATGGGAAGATTCTGAAGTCCGGCAAAAACATCGTATATTAGGAATCGGCACAGTTGAAATAACGGTGCAGAACCTGGATCGATTAGCGGGAACGCTGAAGGATGTTTTCGGATATGCAGAAGTTTCTCGCTCTGATAAAGAAGCGATCTTTCAATCGGTTGCTGGGCAATCATTTGGTGAAATTGTCATCAAACAAGAAGATGGACCGAGTGAGAAACCCGGTAAAGGAAGCGTTCATCATTTGGCAATCCGCGTTAAAGATATTGACGAGCTTCGCTATTGGGATGAGGCAGTGAAGAAACGCGGCTACCACACATCTGGCATTATAGATCGTTATTACTTCCAAAGCTTATACTTCCGTGAGTCAAACGGTATTTTATTTGAAATAGCGACAGATGGTCCTGGATTCACAGCTGATTCAACAGTCGACGAACTAGGTAAAGCATTGGACTTGCCGCCATTTTTGGAGAAACAACGTGCAGAGATTGAAGCGAATCTCGTACCGCTCGATTAATTTATAAATCTCATCATGATAAGAAGGAGAGAGTGAACATGGAAAAGTATCGTATTCAAAAAGAAAAAGGTCTCGAATTCGGCTTATATTCGATTGGCGATCATTTGCCTAATCCGCATACAGGATCGATGATTAGTGCTGAACAGCGTATTCAAGAATTAATTGAGGCTAGCAAGCTAGCCGAAGAAGCAGGACTTGATGTATTCGCAGTTGGTGAAAGTCATCAAACTCATTTTACAACCCAGGCGCATACGGTCATATTAGGGGCTATTGCTCAAGCTACAAAAAAAATTAAAATCGCCAGCTCTGCAACGGTGTTAAGCACATCCGATCCCGTTCGCGTCTATGAGGACTTCTCTACCATTGATTTAATTTCTAAAGGACGTGCTGAAATTGTCGCTGGTCGTGGTTCACGTGTTGGAGCTTATAGCTTGCTCGGCTATGATGTACGTGATTATGAGGAATTATTTGAAGAAAAATTGGAGCTTCTGATGAAGCTAAACAACGAAGACAAGGTGACGTGGGAAGGTCAATTCCGTGCACCGCTGAGTCAAGCAGAAATTTTGCCGCAGCCTCAAAACGGCCACATGCCTATATGGCGTGCGGTTGGTGGACCTCCAGCTAGCGCGATTAAGGCTGGATACGCTGGAGTACCAATGATGCTCACAACACTTGGGGGGCCTGCAATTAGCTTCAAAGCTTCAGTTGATGCGTACAGAGAAGCAGCAGCACTAACTGGATTTGATCCCAATGAATTGCCAATCGCAACTACAAGCTTGCTCTATACAGCAGAAAATTCACAGGATGCGCTTCGTGAATATTATCCACACGCTAATTCGGGTATGCAAGCTCTACGCGGTGGCGGCTATCCGAAGCAACAATTCGCACAATCTGTCGATTACCGTGATGCGTTAATGATTGGCAGCCCGCAACAACTCATTGAAAAGATGCTTTACCAATACGAGTTGTATGGTCATCAGCGCTTTATGGCACAGATCGACTTTGGCGGAGTTCCCTTCGATAAAATCGCTAAAAATATTGAGTTGATTGCAACACAAATTATGCCTGCCATTAAGAAACATACTGCCAATAAATAAGGAGTGATTAGGGTGAAAATTGTTGGTATCTCCGGTTCTAACGTAGGCTCTAAAACGCGTACAGCAATGAATTATACACTGAGTGCGACACGTAAAAAATATCCCGATGCAGAAATTACATTACTTGACCTAGCTGAATATAACATGGTTTTTAGTGACGGTCGAAACTATTCGGACTATGAGGGCGATACAAAATTCGTCACAGAAACAATCATGTCAGCGGATGCTATCATTATCGGAACACCAGTATTTCAGGCGTCTATTCCAGCGACTTTAAAAAATATTTTTGACTTATTGCCCGTGAATGCTTTCCGCGACAAAGTGGTCAGTATGCTAGTTACTGCTGGCACCGCTAAACATTATTTGATGGTAGAGCAGCAATTAAAGCCGATCCTCGCATATATGAAGGCGCATATTGTACAAACTTTCGTATTTATCGAAGAAAAAGATTTCCTGCGAAAAGAAATTGTAAATGATGATGTTCTCTTCCGTATAGAGCGTTTAGTAGAAGATACCGTCATGCTCGTCGATGCATATGTCAAGATTCGTGAAGCAAAAGATGCGGAATACGACTTTTAATCATTATTTGCTAAGAAACAGAATTAGAGCGCTGCCTAGTAGGCAAGCGCTCTTCATTTTAACTTATGTATTTCGGAGATTTATAATTGAGACTCTGATTCAGCAACCTTTTTTACCTTCTCTAGAAATTCAACAACAACCTTCTCCGTCGCAAATATCATAAACAGCTTCACATACCACTTTAAAGGTTTATTGGTTGCTGTGTATGTAAGCTTTGTTTGCTGACCATTAATCCGATGCAATTCATATAAAGCTGTAATCTCAAAGGTGTTTGCCAGTGTGAATCCGATCTTCACTTTCTTATCATCCAGATTATTTGAATATTCTAGCGTATGGACGTCATATTCCTCGATTCGTTTGCCTTCTTTATACTTTTGACGATATACACTGCCGACAAAGTCTTTCGTTATTTTGATCGGTTCATTCTCTATCACTTGAGGCATAATCTTTTGCATCTGTTCTAACGAACCATCTAAGTATGACCATACCTGTTCAATTGGAGCATTTATCTCAATTGCTCTTGACCATTGTTTCACGATACTTACCCCCCGTTGAAATTGCTTTTATATAATCTACCCTTTTTACTATTTGTAATACGATCCACGATTCATCTGAAGCAAGGAACACGACAAGATAGGCTACATCTTCAGGCGTACCTAAACGCTTCAATGGAATGCTGCTTGCTATTTGATCAGTAGTTGCATTAAAACCAGAAGCTACTTGATTTCCCATCGACGTTTCGATGACGCCGGGATGAATGGAGTTAACACGAATTTGATCTTGTGCAACTTCCATTGCAACATCCTTCGTCATAATGCGAACGGCTCCTTTGCTTGCACCATATAAGGAGGAGTTTGAAGCACCTTTTAGTTAAATTAATATCCAATGAATCGTTTTATTGTATCAATGGATAAAACAACTAACCAAGAAACATCTTAATAAAAAGAAATGAATGAGGTGTGAGCTATGCATACCGTATGGAAAGGCGCAATTAGCTTTGGATTAGTACATGTACCGGTCAAAATGTTTACGGCAGTTGAAGATAAAGACATCAGTTTCCGCAGCTTACATAAAGATTGTGGCATGCCTATAAATTACGCAAAGACCTGTCGGCATTGTGATAAAGAAATTAGTCCGGACGAAATAGTAAAAGGGTTTGAGTATGAAAAAGACAAATTCGTAATCGTCAATAATGATGAATTAGAAGAGATTAAAGATGAGTCAGCTAAAACTATCAAAATCCTTGATTTTGTGGACCTGCAGGAAATAGATCCACTCTACTTTCAAAAGGCATATTATCTCTCCCCCGATATGGCAGGAGCTGGCGCATATAGCTTGTTGCTTGAGGCAATTAAGCAAACGGGCAAGATAGGCATAGCTAAAGTATCCATTCGCAGCAAGAGCAGCCTTGCTGCAATAAGGGTAGTTGAGAACTGCATTTGTTTGGAGACTATGCACTTTCCCGATGAGATCCGCTCACTTACCCAAGTCCCTAATCTTCCTTCTGAAACCGTTTTGGTAAACGAAAAAGAACTGCTAATGGCAAAAGCACTTGTAGAACAACTTAGCGAGCAGTTTGATCCTACTAAATACACTGATGACTATCGCATCGCATTAACACAGTTAATTGAGCAAAAAATTGCTAATGAGAGTACCGATATTGTTGCAGCTCCTGCCTCAGAAGGGCGATCAAATGTGATAGACCTAATGACTGCTTTGCAAGCAAGTCTCGATGCTACAAAAGCGCCAACGGTAACGGATGCACCGAAAAAGAAAAAGCGGAAACCTACATCTAAGGCAAAGGATACTGCATCGTGATGCAGCTCCCTTCTATTCCAATGGCTCCAATCACATCAACCGATATCCCGACAGGCCCAGAATGGGGATATCAAATCAAATGGGATGGTGTTAGGACGTTAGTTAGGTTGGATGGCAATGGCGGTGTAGAAATTTTTTCAAAACGTGTAGAACCACGAAATGACCGCTTCCCTGAAATTGTTGAACTTTTGAGTCCTTTACGAATTGGGGCTTGTGTCCTTGATGGTGAAATAGCCTATTTTGATGGCATACGACCAAACTTCAAACGAGTCTTAGTTGGCGTTAACCGTAAAAAGTTTGATGACAACCTCATATTTGTTGCGTTTGACATGCTTTACGACGATGGAGATGATATCCGCTCTCTTCCCTTTCAGGATCGCTTCGAAAGGCTTGCTAATAGACTGCCTGTTAAAATGCCTCGATTATTTGTGACTGACCTTATGTATGATGGTCCTGCTTTATGGGACTGGGTTAACACGCGTGAATGGGAGGGCATTATATCCAAGCGCTTAGACAGCCCCTATGTCGAGGCAAAAAAGCACATGTACTGGTTTAAAAAGCGTAAAGAAGTTCGTATTACCGCTGACGTTGTAGGGATTAAACTTAAAGCTGGGCTTGTATCTAGCCTTGTTTTAAGTAATGAGGGCAAGTACATAGGTCATGTAGCAGGGATAGATGCTAAATCCAAAAAGGTGCTGGCACAATTTATGGTGGATCATCCAGGAAAATGTCCCTTCCCCAACCTTTCGGCTGGGATGAAAAAAGCTGAAATTGCTTGGCTTGGTGTTTCATTCCCTTGCCGTGTTACAGCACTTGAGTTTACCGATGGTGGAGTTTTACGTCAACCTAAATTGATTGGATTTGGTGCAGAATGAGAGAAGGCGACTTAGTGCGCTTGCGCGGTGATAAAAAAGTTGGAAGAGTCCACAGAATTAAAAACAGAAGTGTGGAAGTTGAATGGACTCTCAATAAACTTATGAGCCAAGGAATGTTTAAACATATTTCAGAATATGAAATAGATGATTTAGAAGGAGTTTAGACATGTCAAAACATGATAAACCGACTGAGCAAGAGGCTCTTATAGCGGAAATCAATAAGACATCTCAAGAATTAGACCTTGTTGTCGGGAGTGTTATGAACGGTAAGATGGGACCCGATGACGCTACTGAATGGTTGGAGTACGAAGCTGGCGAGGTCGTAGAAACGTTAGATAAGGCGAAAGCTTTTATTGAAGAAAGAAACTGAAAATATATGGGCGTTTAAAAAATTCCTTTCGTCTTATGCAGTTATGAGATGGCTTCTGAATTCATCAGGAGCCATCTTACAGGTTTACAATTTAGAATTTAGTTGGGTTGCTTAATTAAAAGAGCCTGTGGAGCAAAAGATGCCCACAAGCCCGCGTTTACGATATCTTTGTTTTATCTTTGTTCCAGCTCATTCCGAAACAATCTGAACCAAACCCTAACTCCTACCTTTTCTAGCTATGCAAACCTCCTACCAGTCGGGGGCAATCACGATACGGTCCAACTGGAATTTGGATCAGGGTGGCTATGCCTTGCGAAGTCATCTTATAGATATCATCACACACGCTAGCATCAAATCCGAGGAGCGGATGCCCCCCCATCCCCATAGCAGATGCTGCCAATAGTAGACGTTGCACAAGCATACCCGCTTCCATCTGTTGAATACGATATCCTCTAAACCCTAATGCTGTTGTGAGATAATCCCTATCTCCTGCCACATGAAAGCATAGCGGCACTTGAAAGAGGTTCACATTGTCGGAAGACATCCCTTCTTGCAGCCTGAGCCGATGATCTCCTTGACGTACCCGCCGCAACATATGAACAGCGCTGTCATAGCGATAAGCACCGTCGGGAATGCCATCAACGTTATGCAAACATACGTACAAAGAAACGCGAGAAACGTTTTTTTCTTGTGCTCCATCCAAATCATTCCGATACCTAAAAGAAGCCGTTGCCTCCTGCAGTAGTTGGGCCAACTGCTCAAGGCTTACCTTACCCATAACAAAATCACCATCCGGTGAAAATCGGTTTCGGCTTACTGACGCGAGGTCATACGACAACTGCTTCACGCGGGGCAGAACCATCGCTTGAAGCTCGGAGTAAACGATCTTCTCTCTCCAAATTCGCGGTAACTGCCCAATCGATTCCAACTGGGAAGCTTCGTTCATCTTGATTAGCATCGGAAATTCCTTGACCCTTCGAGATCGGACGTAGTGTTCATGTTGAATCGTAGTCAGCTTCCCGCCTAATTCAGTGGCGGAGATGCCCCCCTCTCCCTCAGGAAACCATGGAGTCACAGACTCCACTGACAGCGGAATCACTGCATACACACTCTCCTCTTGATCAGATAATCCGAGGAGATGATTTATAGCTCGATCAAGAAACTGGAAATGCACGCCCGACGCAAAGCCGCATCGTTTCGTCACTTCCAAAAGCTGCCCCATCAATGCACCTGCATCCAGTCCTTGAAGGCGGTAAGAAAAGTTATTGTATTTAAAAAAGTTTTTCCAGAACATAGTCGATACAAACACAGCACCAAAGCAAGCCGATACGTCACAGCGATTGCCTAAGGCCTGAGCCAAATAAGAATCGAAGTTTCCTTCGCGCAGCAACACCAAGCGGTGGTGAGCCACATCATAATGATAGACCCCCGCAGGCAAATCATCTAGCTTCAGATACACGTATAATTCATTCGGATATAATGCTCCCCCGGAGGGAACAAACCGCCGATACAATTGGAGAGGGCCAACGTTTAGTGCCATGGGATTCGAGGCAGGAATGGACTGGCACAATTGTGTGAGCCCGAATATATACCAGAGAATATGACCCATTCGATGAAGGTCTGGCAACACTTGTACTTCATTCTCTATGAGCGTCAGCGGTACTACCGGAGATAACGGAACGACTGGCAAACCGCGGTAGAGCTTATATGCAAGCGGCCCATCCTCCCAATCCACTACCACATCCGGTGGTTTGGTCTTCTCAATGTCATAATGTAAGTTGTGCAGAAATGTTTCCAGCCTCATGCTTCTCCCTCCTGGTTTGTACCTATGGAAACGGGTGCGGGTATGGATTGAGATGATCTGGACTCAGTGCTTGCTTCGCATACCCGAGTTCAACCGGCACCCTAAATACCCGTTCCAACCCTGCCACGCGAGTAAAGTCATGTCCGAATGTCATCGGCAGCATCCCTGGGATCAGTACTTTCACGCAATGGAGCCCATTTCTAGAAATTTCCGGCGCTGTCAGATCCACCACGATCACATCAAGATTCAATCTGCGGAGCTCTTTCAAAATATCTTTTAGATCATCCGTGAGATCAGCATGCCTTGCCACCTGTTTGAACTCCTCTTCAAACGTTCGGAGCGGACGATTGTCATCCAGCAGAAATTGCAAGCGATCCTGCGCCTGCGGCAAACCGTATAACAATGAATGATCCTCCATCTGATGCACCAAAGAGGAATCATGAAACATCCGAACATACTCTTCCCGGTTTGTCTCATATTTTTTGTCCAGATTCAGTACCATCCCCGCCAACTCGTGAACCGCGCCTTTCATCGCCCGCAGAGGATCAGGATGAGCCCCAGCCGCACAGATGAGATTCACTCCCGTTTGTTTCCTATTTTTCGCTACCGCCCAAATACTTGGAATCCCGTGCTCCATTGTAGAATTAAAGAAATGTACATCAAAACCCGCCACAGCTCGCAAACGATCGAGCATCAATCGTAATTCTTGGTCGTTAGCGGAATAAGGGTCAAGTCGTGGGAGAGGCAACTGCGCATACCAAGTCATCAGGAATGAATCCCGCTCTACCACTTCCAAAATGCCGTAAAAAATAGCCTCCTCCAAACTTCCTCCTAACGCGCAACCGTTAGAAGACTCAAACATGAATCCATGTCCGTGGCCCATGCTGTAATAGGCGGTCTGCTCCGGAACTAGAATAGGGCGCTCTTTCAAAAACGAATAGCCCCATACCCATTGAATGGGCTCGTCGGGATCAAATGTTCTGAACGGAAACCACGGCTGAGCATACTGTTCCTTCGTGTGCACCCCTAGCGTGACGGGGTCGAGCGCATGATCCTCCAGATCACGGAAGCTGCCATGGACTACCGTCCGTTTACCTCGGGGTGCCAGACCGCAGTACCGCTCCAATCCCTCCATAATGGCGGTCAACTCACTCACCGCATAGGAATGAGTCCGACCCGCCGCTCCTACATCCTCTGAGAGCAACGGTAGATTCACACTAGCGTCAGCAAATGGCGAATCTAGATCAACCATCTTTCCATTCAAAAAGCCTGTCCGGTAATCCAAATAGTCTTTGTTCAGCACTTTTTTCAGATCATCCATTGAGCGGGAACGATAACTGCCTGAGCTAATCTTCAGACTCGGTTGCAGCGTAATGTTGGCTCCTGTCGATGAATCGTCAGACAAACGACTACAAACCGAACATAGCGGGTCAGGGAGAAAGAAGTGAAGTGTGCTCTCAAGTGATTTCAAGTTGATTAAATACACATTCCCAGATGAATGAACCCGTTTGCCTTGCAACATCCTCTCTGCCTCAACTACCAGAAGGCGAGCTACCTGTAAAAGTCCCGTTTGAGACCCCCAAGCATCACTCGGTATTCTCTCGAGCGCTGTCAGTCTCCACTGTAACTCCCGCATCTCTCTACGTTCGCGTCCCGCCATAATGCGCCGCGTGTCTGCACATTGAGAGCACCCCCGTGTACCCGGACGAACTAGAGGGCCGATTACACCCTCGCCAAAAGAAACAAAGCCGCGCAGCCAAGGGATGCCGGCTGGCTGCAGCAGCTCTTCAGCCTTTTGATGAACGCCAGGATACCAAGCATCATGCAGCACGAGCGCCAAACTCACCGAATCCGGTACCCCTGCCTCGAAATCGGGCTGACGTATAACCTCGAATTGGGCTGAAAGTTCCTCGTACACGCAGTCCGCGAGCACCCCATCTCCCACAATCATAACGATAGCGCTCACCTAGGCACCTCCTCTCGCAGCAACACGCCAAACACCCCTGCTATTTCCTCTTTCAAGAATGGTTCCACTGCTAGATCAAAGACCAATAGCCGCTTATGGTTATGTTCCAAGATCTGCAAGGCGGATTGCAACACTTCCCGTGTTGCCGTCACTTCACATGAAGGGATAACGAGACTTAGCGGCAATTGTTCTGACAGACGTACGGATGAAACCTCCGACACTTGAGATATGAGGCTTTCTGGTTGATTTTGTGCCTCCAATAGAGCCTGTTGCAAAGCCTCCCGCAATGCTAGAGTCACATTCAAACCTACACTACTATACCAGCGCTCATTCGTACCGACCCACATGACAGGGAATCCGCACACGTTTTCCCCCAAGCCAATGCGTGGTGTTCCTTTCATTGTCGTTAACGTCTGTACATAAAACTGACACTGTTTATCTTCTATTTCAGACAACTGGACTCGAAAGACAGGAGGTAACAGAAGTGCCTGTTGCTTACCTAGCAAATCGGCCAAACACCTCTTTAGCCCTCGGCTAATGCCTTCCTGAAAGGTTTCTCCCGCTCCGACTCCTATAAATTCCTGCGGTTCTATTCTATTACCCACTGTCTCCTGATCCAGCGGAAGAGACGAAACGAGTGTATCCGCTATTCGCGAGACATAGGTCTCAATTCCGACCAACCCCGCTTCCCGCCTAGCTTGCTCATGCGTCATTGCATTACAAACAATACCCGGCAATAGTCTTGCAGGCCCTTCAGATAAAGGGTCAACTACCTGTACAAAGCACTGAGAGAGTGGTAGCTGATTCAAGTCCCCCTCCTCCCAACTATGGAAAATACCCGATACTGCTGATGTCAAACGGTTAAAGTAAGGAAGCAAGCCATTCTCACTTTTTTTTGATTCCCTTTTGAGCTGAAGTTCCAACTCGTTGCTCCATTCCGTTGCAGCACGTCTAGTCACAAGCGGGTGGGGCATGAACTCATGCCATCTCCCTTCCAAAGTCTCCAGATTGAGCAGGAACAATTGATTACTCCGCTCCGAATCATTCGCGCCAGTAATCTTCTTAAACAATTCAAACACGATCACATTCGCTAACATCGCCCCCGCTGTGGAAGAAAAGGTATGCAGCTGAGGGTCTTTAGAAATCGCGGATTCATGTATACTGCGCCACGCCGATTGCCAGCATCCCTCAACGTCTGGATGTACTAATGGACCCGCTAAACCCACCTGTTGCAAACAAACAGCGGGCAGAAACATTTTTTTCTCTTCCTTGCAAACTTCATGAAGCAGTTGTAACTCCTCGATATCCCCATCCTGCGATACAAACAATATCGAATCAAATGGCACTACAGCATCCCGTAAGCGGCTAACCCCTTCCTTTTGCAGCGTAATCTCCTCTACTGCCACCTCGGGATCCGTCTTACGGGCATGCTCCGCAAGTTCCAGTATTCGCTTGCGATCTGTCGGCTTAGTGCCCGATAGTAGCACGGAAAACGTAGGCAATCCGGATACAAGTAGCGAAGATATTGCCGAAATCAAAAATGAGCCTGAACCTACTACTAATACTTTAGTCTGACGATAGGACTGAAATCGGTGCGCGCCAGAATGACCAAAATGGTTTAAAAATTCAATTTGCGAAGCATACTTATTAATTATTTCTTCTGGCAATTGATGCGGAGTGTCTTGGCTCACATCTTTTACAAACCCATTACGATACAACATTTCTGCAATTCTATACACCTGGTTCCGCTGTTCGTTCGATAATCCTTCTGCCACATCCTCCAAACTATGCTCCCCGTTAAATATCGGTATCAGATTCTCAATCCACTTATCAATCGTTGCTCCTTCCATACGGAATGAACTTACATTATTTCGAAAGTACACACTCCCATTTGGATTAGGGAGAAAAAATGTATCTCTATTCACCTTCAGTCGCATCGAAGGGTCTACATTTGTCATTCGATTCCTCCTCCCGATCTACCGAACTCTTCACAAGTAATCTTATGTACTGCTATTTGTCCCTCATGTCTTATTCTTTAAGGAAATAGGCATGGAAAAGCCCCTGGGCATTGTGCCGGCAGGGGCATTCCTCATCTCATTAAGTAGCCACTGTTTAAGTCTGAAACCTAGAACGTTGGTTTATGAGCAAATATTACCTCAACGTCCTCCATGCCCTCCTCCGTGTCCTCCTCCATGTCCTCCTCCATGTCCGCCTCCTCCATGACAGTTGTGGCAGTTGTGACAATTATGGCAGTTGTGGCAGTTTTGACAGTTGTGGCAACGATGGCAGTTTTGACAGTTAAAACAGTTGATACAGTTGAAGCAATTAATACAATTGAAACATACGAAACATAATCGACCATCGTTCTGATTTTGAGCGTTCCAAGGTGTTACCTCGCTTGCCTGAAATTCAGAAACATTCAACTTGTTTAAATCTTTTTTAAAATCATTCATTGTCCAACCTCCGCTTAATAGATAGTTGTGACGACTGAAGACTCTGCCGTCGACATGATGAACAGGTCTAAGGTGATCAAATAGCCCCTTTGTGAAATTCGCCCATTCAAACGAGTGCCCCATGACAACATATGGAATTATCTCCGCTCTTGTTACTAATGGTTAGAAGGTATGTGCGCTATTATTGTCGAACTTCATCGTATGATGCGAATAATGAATAAACCCACCCTAAGAAATATAGCCATAATGATCGTGTTTTTTAGTATTCTTCTTGGCCTGAGATGGACATGGTCTGAACTTTTTTCTACATCTGATAACCATCGTCCTGTTAATGGTTTACTCGACATGCGCGGTATTGATTTGGAGTCATCGCCCTCTTTTTATTTGGACGGACAGTGGGGATTTTACCCTAAGCAGTTCATTTCATATAGCGATTTACAAACAGAGAAAAACACTCCCCATCCGATTAACGTTCCAGGAGATTGGGGAAATGTGCTCGATGCGGAATCCGGTACTTCGTACGGATACGGAACGTATAGACTACGCATTCTAGTCGATCCACTGAAACAGCCTGTGGCGTTGTGGCTTCAGGGCTTGCAAGCTGCATCCGAAGTAGAAGTGAATGGAATGATACTGAGCAAAATAGGGAAACTTGCTACAACCGCTAGTGACTACACACCTAAAAATACGTCTTACACAGCGACCTACTCTGTAGCAGGAACAACAGAGATGGAGATACTTATTCGTGTGACTAACTTCGATGAACCTTTAAACGGCGGGATTACCCGCTCCATTCGTTTTGGTTCTTTAGCCTCCATTGACGATGTACGATGGTACTCTATTGGGTTTCAGCTCGTTACGTTTATTATTTTGTTGCTTCACGGCTTGTACGCTTATATACTCTACCTTTTCAATCGCCAAGAACGATCATTATTAATAATGAGTTTGTTAACGTTGACTATCGGAATTGCAATTCTGATTGGCCATGATAACTTGCTTTTATTGTGGCTACCAATCAACTATGAGTGGGCAATTAAAATACGATTAATCTCTCTCCTTTGGCAAAACCTTTTAATTCTTTTATTATTCAGAAGGTTTTCTTCGGCTCCTAGAAAGAACGCATGGCTCGGAGTGTATATCGCTGCACTTGTATGCTTGTCTGGATTTTTAGTAGTGGTACCACCTGCATGGGTAAATGTTTTTGTCGATTTGAGGATCTTCCTTATCATCTACTTCATTCCGTTTATCTGGTTTATTTATATCGTTGGAACGATGATCTTCAAGAAACAAACCGATAAAGACGTCACTTTCTTACTACTTACAGCAGCAGGTATTATATCAAACTTGCTATGGAGCATTGCGGAGTCTGCCTATAGTATTACGACCGTTTATTATCCAATCGATATTATTGCAGCCATTATCGGCTTCTCTACTTATTGGTTCAAAAAGTACTTCCGCAATGCCCTAGAAAACACACGACTTAGCGCGCAGCTCAAAAAAGCTGACAAACTAAAAGATCAGTTTCTAGCCAATACGTCACATGAGTTAAGAACACCGCTACATGGCATTATGAATATCGCTCAAACCGTTGTTACCAAAGAACAAGGAAAGCTAAGCCCAAGCAGTCTCAAGGAAATGGAGTTGCTTATTACAATAAGTCGCCGCATGTCTCATATGCTTGGCGATCTTCTCGATGTTGCCCGTCTACAGGAACACCGCATTGTGCTGCAGCCAGAACCTTTGCACATTCAATCGATTGTTCCCGGCGTAATCAGCATGCTGAAGTTTATGATTGAAGGTAAACCGATTAAACTTACGATGACTATTGCGGAGTCGATGCCTCCCGTAATGGCTGATGAAAAGAGGCTCGTGCAAGTTCTGTACAATTTATTGCATAATGCGCTCAAGTATACGGCTCAAGGTACCATAACCGTTTCTGCTGAAACTAGGAATGGAACGGCCATTATTCATGTTACCGACACTGGCGTAGGCATGGATGAGAAAACACAGGCGAGAGTGTTTTTTCCTTATGAACAAGGTTCTTATGGAATAAGTGATGGAAGAGGGATCGGGCTTGGTTTAAGTATTTGCAAGCAGTTAGTCGAATTGCATGGCGGTACGTTAACTGTACGCTCCAAAGAAGGCGAAGGCTCCGTCTTTAGCTTTGAGCTTTCGTTAGCAAATAAGTCGAATATCCTATCACCACAAAACCAATATCCGCAGCTCCAGCTAGCGGACGAGATTAAATTTGCACATAATGAAAGTAGCTCTCCGGTTACCAATATGGATGACGTCACTACTTCCGAGCCTATCCCTCCGCTTTTGAAAACTGTGAAGATGAATATCCTTGCTGTGGATGATGATCCTGTCAATTTATCTGTACTTGTTGGGATTCTTTCGACAGAGCCATACAACATCACTACTGTCACTTCCGCTGGCGAGGTGCTCGAGTTACTCCGTATAAAACAGTGGGATTTGCTCATTGCCGATGTCATGATGCCATCCATATCAGGGTATGAATTAACACAGAACATACGAGAGCATTATTCCGTATCAGAGCTACCCGTACTGCTGTTAACCGCGCGTAGTCAACCTGCTGATATTTACACCGGATTTTCATCTGGAGCAAACGATTATGTAACGAAACCAGTAGACGCTCTTGAGCTAAAATATCGAATTAGGGCACTAATCTCACTTAAACAATCTGTAAGTGAACGGTTGCGGATTGAGGCTGCTTACTTACAGGCGCAAATTCATCCACACTTCTTATTTAATACGCTTAACTCTATTATGGCGCTTAGCGATATTGATACGGATAAGATGCTTAAGCTGGGCGAAGCTTTTGCCTCATATTTACGAATCAGCTTTGATTTTCTGAATACAGGGGAACTTGTGGAGCTGTCTCATGAACTAAAACTTGTTGAAGCCTACTTGTATATTGAAAAAGAGCGATTCGAGGAAAGGCTGTCTATCGTATGGGAAGTTGATCGCGGCTTCAATCTCTTTCTCCCTCCGCTTTCGATTCAGCCGCTAGTCGAAAATGCGGTTAAACATGGCCTTCTTAGCCAATATAAAGGCGGCACAGTTCATATTCGGATTACACGTAACGATAGTTCCGCGCTCGTTGAAGTCAAAGACAATGGAAAAGGTATGGATCAAAATACAGCCCTTGAGCTGCTCGGCCGAGGAATGCCAAGTAAAGGCGGCATCGGCATCTCTAATACGAACCGACGATTGATTCAGCTCTACGGACAAGGCCTATCTATCGCTAGTACGCCTGATGAAGGAACCACCGTTTCATTTGTTATTCCCAATAAAGCTGAAGGGTTGTGATGATAGCTATGTCTACTTATTCTTTTCAACCAATGACCAAAAAATATGCCACAATTATTTGCTCTTGGAAATATGATCATCCCTATTCCATGTACAGTATGGATAGCAGTGATGAAAGTATTCAAGAATTAATGGAAGAAACGTACTATTACGCTTTGGACAAGGAGAATGTACTTATTGGTTACATATGTATCGGTAACACAGCACGCGTTCCAGGCGGGTATGTAGCTGATATTTACACAAACAACGAGCAGATAGATATCGGATTAGGACTGAGCCCTGATCGTACTGGCAGGGGTAACGGGCTAGCATTTTTGACGCATGCCATTCGGTTCTTGGATACAAACTTAAAGATTCGACATTTACAGTTAGTAGTTGCCGCTTTTAATGAAAGGGCTATTAAAGTATATGAGCGGGTCGGGTTTAGGAAAAACGTCTATTTTATGAGTAAGGTAGACGATCAAGAGATTCAGTTTGTGTCAATGAATCTCGCTTTGGAAATATAAATAAAATAGAGTATATATCATTGTGCCTTAAACTTAATATCAGCAATTTTTCCGCTCTTTACAAACCCAATGTTTTGATAGACTTTATTGGAGTCTGGATTTTTCAAATCTGCATACAACATCGCTACTAAACCCTCAAATTGTAGTATCCAACATAGTTCTGCCACGACTGCACTGGCATAACCTCTTTTGCGGAATGCTGACGGAGTATATACTGCATTGATTCTTGCATGTCTTGGTGAGCGGTGAGCGATATTCGCCATGGATACAGGCTCCTCATTTACGATCCATAAATATAAACCACCATTATCGATATACCACTCAGATGCCGGAATTTGACTAGCTGGATCAACCGTCACCCCGTATGCTCCTTCTGAGAAACCAGCTAGAAAATCAGCTACAATCGCTACATCACCTCTTGTTGCTTGACGCATTGTTCCCCGTACATCCAATGGCTTCTTTACTTCAGGGCAATAATAGGATTCCATCGCCATGTGAGGATGGGAGTGAAAATTATATTTCTCAGCATATATCTTTACAAAACGCTCTACTACACTAGGATCGCCAGATACGCCAGGTAACCCAGTTCCTTCGATGGCGTCTACGAGTTCGTGCAAGAGAATGTCCTTCCTATCCTCGGCTATATCATGATTTAGCCAAAGCCAACCATTATGGCCCTCTGATTGGGCGAATATTAACTTGTCATCTACTGTTTTTAAGCATCTTGAAGTACCCGATCCACAAATAAGATGAATCAAATTGTATTGAACCTCATCTGTCATAAACTTACTCTGATTTAACGCGGTGTCGTTCACATCAACCTTTTGCAACATATTACTCCTCCTCGACTCATGTTTTGAATGCAAAAAAAACTCCGACCCATTAGGGACGAAGTAAACTCCGTGTTACCACCCTGATTAGTGTACAAACATACACCCTCTCTGCCATCATCGAACAATGATGCCCTAATCACGAGCTACTTGTCCTCTTTCTCACAAATGAAAGTATGAAATTAGATTAAACTATACAATAATCTGAATACTCTGTAAATAAAAAGGGAGTTTCAATAAACGAACTCCCAGATAATAGCTATCAAACCTATTCAAAATCGTGGAACTCCACCTCAATCTATTTCGATGACCCCGATGGAAATATTTTGGAGTTTATAGCTAGACACAACTTAAACCATTCAACTAATGCCCCATTCAGCAGTGAAAACCTGATTAACATTAGTGAAATAGGCCTTGTTGTCCATGATGTTCCTGCTGCACAGAAACGAATTACCTCACACTTCGCAATTGATGAATACAAAGATAGTTATGAAACATTCGCTGCAATCGGGGACGAAGATGGCTTATTTATATTGTCTGTTTATAACAGAACTTGGTTTGGATCCAATTTAAAAGGCGCTATCTACAAGACGGAAGTTGAAATTGAAGGGGATATAATAAAAGGAGAACTTATACTGGGGGACTACCCTTACAAAATTATTTCTAGTTAAACGGATATAGATGACAAGCAATAACGAAGCCCTCTTATGTGAAAAGGGATTCGTTTGCTGACCCGATGAATATGTATGATCCATTCCTGCTTAGATTTGTACCCTTTTCAAAAAAGGAATGGTTAAAGCATTCACCTCATCAGCATTCTCCATTGTTAGGGAGTGGCTTGCCCCTGCGATTAAATGGGATTCAATATTTGGAATGATTCGTTTAGCATTAGCTATTGCCTTTTCGGCAGGGTATATGACTTCTTTATCTCCGATTAAGAGCAAGGTAGGAACTTGAAACTGTCGGAATTCCTCATCTTGAAATACCGATGGCATCAACTGTAATAGCGGCTTCGCATGTTGATAACCCGCTATAACTTGTGTGCGGAATATGGGATCGAGCGGCTCCCCCTTGCCTGAGAACCACATAAAAGCCCTATCGATCCACGACTCTGTATGAAATAATAATGCCGGATATATCTTTATGAAAAACTTATAGCTGATTTTATGAAAAGTGCCAGCTGGTGCATAAAGAACTAATGATGACACTCGTTCTGGATAACCAAGTGCAAAATTCAAAGATAAGAAACCGCCCATCGAGTGACCACCAAGATCCACCTTGCCGAGTTCCAGTCCGTCCAAAACCTCAATCATCCACTGGTTAGCCATCTTCCGATTTTTTATAGCAACGGTAGGTTTGCTTTTACCGAAATCCCCCATTACATCAACTGCGTAAACACAGCGTTCCTGAACCAGTTCTTTCATATTGGGAAACCACATCGTGCTACTCATTGTCATGCCATGAAAAAGGATCAACGGTTTCTTGTTGGGATCACCGAAGCGTAGTATATGCGTATCCCCAAGCGAGGTCGCTATATAACACGATGTCCCTTTTACCCCAAATTTATCTAAACTTTTTTCGTAGCACATATAGTAATGTTCTTCGGCTATTTTGCTCTTAAAGATAGATCCCACAAGACACCCTCATTTCGCTATTTATCTTTTCATTTATTTTATCAAAAAATGATAACTATTTGGAAGTTACAGGCCCCTTTTGGTATCTACGGTACTTTTAGGTGCTTATAGTACAAAAAAGTGCGTTCTTACTTTTTTACAATTCATGCTACATACTACACCTATAAATACTTTAACGGTTCTCACGAGAACAAGAGGAGGCATTAGACATGAAATCACATTCACGCATTCTTATTGCAGGCGGATATGGGCTTATAGGGAGCAATATAGCTAGACATGTTAGAGCGATAAACAAGGAAGTCGAAATTATTGTCGCTGGAAGAAACCCGGAAAAGGGTGCGGAGTTGGCGCAAGAGCTCAGTAATTCCCGATCGGTCTTTCTTGATATCAATGACGTCTCTCCTACGCTTAGTGATGTTGGAAAGATAGATCTCATCGTCGCAGCACTTCAAGATCCTGCGGATAACCTCCTCCATGCGGCTATCGCACATAATAGTGCACATATCGGTATTACAAAATTAGCTGATGACGTAGGAGCTATCACATTCGCTGCTCTCCAGTCACCTCCGAAACAGCCAATTGTGCTACTCGGACATTCGGATGGTGGGGTTAATACAATCGTCTCTAAGAAAGCATCCCAAGATTTTCAGTCCATTCATTCGATTGCAATCGCTGCTCTTTATGATCCTCTTGACCCTATTGGTCCTATGAATGCAAGTGATTTCGATAACTCTGGTGGATTGCTGGATCGTGTACTACTACGGTCAGATGGGAAATGGAAGTGGTTTGAATCGAATAAGAACCTTCGTAAAGTTACAATTGGGGATGATCTTTTGGATGGTTATCCGGTACCTCTGCTTGATATACCTAGTTTGGCAGGGATTACGCAAGCGAGTAACGTACGTTGGGATTACGTTCAAGGCGAGTCTATCGGCACAAAAGCTGTTGGCATTTCATCCCATGATGTTTACATCGACATTGAAGGTGTTCTAAAAAGTGGCGAGGCGGTACAACGAAGAGTCATCATCTCTGATCCACATGGTCAGGCACATCTTACGGGGCTTGGAGTATTAGTTTCTATTGAACGAATTTTAGGTTTGGACGGTCAACCTGCTGCTAAAGGTGGTTTATATCTGCCTGAGACGCTTGTCTCACCCCATGCAGCCATCCAACGATTTAAAGATTTCGGGGTTACTATTGAGCAAGTTGATAGCAGTAGGTGACCGTTTCTTTAGCTTTTAATACCATCTGAGCGAGGAACCGATTTACTACATACGGTTATCGGTTCCTTTTTGGTTGGATCATCTTTTTACTCCCTAAATGTTAAATCTTATTGTAACTATATGTCGAATAAGCGACCATTTGATGATTCAAACAATCTTGAATACATTTTTAACGCAAAAGAGTCTGTCATGCCTGCTAAGTAGTCACAGACTATTCGTGCGTTTTTTTCATCATTGTTACTCCAATTTTTCCTATCGTCTTCTGGCAATAACAACTCATTATGAAACATTGCATTAAATAAATTGCTAATTACAAATCCTCCTCTCCATTCAATGGTTTGGACTCTTTGTGTTAATATTACCTTTTCTTCAACTAACTTTTTTAATCCGTTTAATAAAGCTAAATTTCCTTCAGATAATTGAGCAACATACCTCAACCGATTTGAAGGGAAATCGTTACGTTCGCTAAGTCTAATGTCCGCTATAAATGCTGATATTAAATCTGCAAACAAATCTTTTATTTTTGATCTTTCATCATTTAACGTATCACTCAAAACCTTTGTATAGGCGACTACTATTCTGCTAGAAACAGTGTCCTTATAGCACCGCAATATGTCCATTACATCATCAAACCGAATTAAATTAAGTTTTACAGCGTCTTGAAAATCATGAGTTGCATAAGCAATATCATCAGCTAATTCGATTATGGAACACTCTAATGTTTTCGTTAGTGTTTTTTTATGTTTATTTTCAATACCTTCAGAAATACTTGTGATATACTCTTTTTCTTCCAGAGAAAATGGATCTAGAAGCCACTCGAAAGCAACTTCATCTTCCTTAAACACACTCGTTTTGGGAGGTTTAGTCACAATCATCTCGTTATTGAGCCTATCAATAGTGGCTGGATATTTTAATATAGATAACAACGTTGCGCGTGTTAAATCGAGGCCACTGCCTTTTGACCCTTCTAGATTTGTTAACAACCTAAATGTATGTGCATTCCCTTCAAATCCTAAGTTAAATTTGCTCATACTTTTATGCAACGCCTTCTCACCTTGATGCCCGAAAGGAGGATGACCTAGATCATGTGCTAGTGCCGCTGCTTCAATTAAAGAAATATCTATTTTGTTTTCCTCTTTAAGTATGTTGTCAGTAAAATTTAATGTAGTGGCTATTCCCCTTGCTATTTGGGACACTTCTAAAGAATGTGTTAATCGAGTCCTATGGAAGTCTCCTTCTCCCGTTCCGATTACCTGTGTTTTTGATTGTAATCGTCTGAATGCCGATGAATGAACAATTCTGCCAAAGTCTCTTTCGAAATTGTCTCGAATAGATACTCTTTCTTTTGCACTTGATAGATTTTCCTTCCTAAGCGTATCGAATTCTGAGTAAAATGGATTAGTAGAATTAATTAAATACAAGTCAAACAGCCCCTCTTTTTCTTGTTGGCAATATTATACTACTTGTAAAAGTTTTAGTATAATACCTTCAAAGTTCCATTTGTAAATACAGAAAAAAATAGTAAGGAAGATGTTTATGGGGAAAATAATCGTTCTTTTCGGTCCCTCCGCTGCTGGGAAATCAGAAATTCAAAAAAATCTGTCAGCAATGAATTTCCCGAAAATCATTACGGCTACTACAAGACAACCAAGGGAATATGAAAAAGATGGTGTACATTATCACTTTCTAGATCGAAAAACATTTGAAACCTATATGGAGCAACAAATGTTTGTAGAATGGACGGAGTACAATAATGAATGGTACGGCACGCTAAAAAGTAGTGTTGAAGAAATAATTAGAGGCAACTCTGCTGGTCATATCATTATGGATCTTAGAGGAGTTCAATCATTAAAAGAACAATTCACTAATATCGTATCCGTTTATATTGGGGCAAACATTGAAAGTATTACCAGAAGATTGCACGATAGAAATAGCCCCGAGTCCGAAATGAACTGGAGACTCAATAAAGCATTAACGGATGAGTTATCGCCCAGCTATCAAGCTCATGCTGACTATGTTATTTGGAATAACGATGACACCAATATTAAAGACACCTTAAATAAAATATACGAGATATTGTAAAAGGTTTCATCATCCAATCGGATATCCACATTGCATCTATTATGTCGTTCATGAATGAGAAAGAACCCGCTCCATGAGCGGGTTCTTCTTCAAACTATTATGCCTTTTTCGGCGCCCTCTTGAATAAAATCAATCCACCAAGCAGCGCAACGACACCTAGAACCTTTTGAAATGTAAGTGGAACTGTCTCTAGCCCGAACCAGCCTAAGGAATCCCACCACAGCGATATAAGAAGCTGCGATGCCATAACGATTAATATCGCATTGCTTGGTCCCATAATCTTCACTCCATTTACAACGCAGGTTACAACACCAATCCCGATCAAGCCGCTAAACCAGAACCAAGGCTCCATAGGTCCAAACGAAAAGAAGCCCGCTCCTTCAAACAGTACACCCATACCGAAAGAAGCTATAAACCCCATACCTAATACGAGCGCAGTTGTAGTCTCAGAACTAACAACCTCTTTCACTTTATTATTAAACATCGTTTGAACACTTATAAGAGCACCTGCTAAGAGCGCCATCATGATGCCCATAATCATAACCCTTTCCTCCTTTCGCTACTTTCATAAATATTCCGGCCAGCCACTTCAGTTAGCCCTTTCCTGTCTATGACAACGAGTATTCCTTTTCTTCGCTCTACAAGTCCTGCCGAACTAAAGCTTCGAAGCACCCTATTCAAATGCCGATAACTCGTTCCGATCAAATTCGCCGTATCTTTAATACTCGATATACGCACACTTGAATACGATTCTTTTTCATCATCGAATGAGACGGAAAGTAGATAACTAGCAAGCCTTACCTCTACTGAATTGAGAAGGTTAGAGCTAAGAGCAAGCGATTTTGTATAAAACTTATCCGTCACCATATCAAGCAAAAACCGTAGAAATGGCGCTTCTACTCCATACTGGCTAAGCCAACGTTTATGAATGCCAATCGTCTCTACAGGGGATACCGCCTTTACCGTATTTAAATTAACCCTGTCACGCAAACATTCGATTTCTCCAATAATGCCAAGTGGAGTTGTAAAGTTAATTAGAAGTGTCCTTCCTTCTGTTGATGTCGTAAACACCTTCACCTTGCCACTAACAAGAAAGAACAGAAACTGCGGTTCCTCACCTTGCAAACAAAGCGTCTCATCCGGTTCAAACTGATATAAAGCCAGATGCTTTCGTAGCGGCTCCGAAAATAAATGTTCCAAATCAAACTGTCGTAAGTAGCCATTGACCCGTTCGATATCCATTATTTCTTTCATAACTAACGTTTCCTCCCATACGGAGCTGCAACTTTTAGAAAGTTAAACATAGGATGCCAACAACCATTAACCCAAGACCTGCCCATTGCGAAGGACGGAGCTGAAGCTTGTCCGTGCCGAACCAGCCGAGCTTCTCCATAGCTAAGGTAACAGTAATTTGAGCAATGAGAAGAGCCGATACAGTCAGAGCAGCACCATTTATATGAAAGGCTGTTATATTGCTAAACAAGATGACAGCAGCAAAAGCACCGCCAAACTTATACACTAGCTTTACCTGCTTGAGCTCCCGCCAAGACTTATCTCGTACGACCAAAACGATCATTAGTGCTGCAATAAATCCAGTACCTTGGGTAAGCGTAGCTGCTTGCCACGATCCGATACTCTCTCCGATGGCCGCATTTGCTACACTCTGCAATGTCAGGAATAACCCTCCCAAAACTGCGTAAATAAAGCCTTTCATCTTTTGCTTTCCCCCTCATCTAGAACTCATTCTTTTAGTTAACACCTATTCAATGAATGAGGAAAGGACATATGTCCCATTTTATATGATCAATTGTAGAAGAGCTAATATAGCATGTTAACGGTAAACTGTAGACCATTGGTACATTATAGTCTACCCGTTAAGTAACTCTTCGCACGCGGCAAAACAAAAAGGCCATCCTCTTTGGGATGACCTTCTTCTCTTGACGCTATTCCATATACGATTATCCTTGTTGCACAATCATCCATTTGATCCCGAATATGTCCACTACTTCACCGTAATGAGCCCCCCATGGCTGAAGATCAAGCGGATAAATTTGCGTGCCACCTTCCGCAAGGTTAGCGTACGCTTGGCGTGCTGTTTCTACATCATCGAAAGCCAGCCCAAACGCAAGACTTCCCTCTTTGCCAACGGGAGTAAAGGCATCGGACAGGAATAACACGTTTCCTCCAGCTACTGACAGCACCATATGCATCACTTTGTCTTTGATTTCCTCTGCTGCGCCAGGCAATTGTCCATGTGTCATCAAAGATTTAACTTCACCACCCAAAGCTTGGATGTAAAACTCGGCTTGCCTCTTAGCGTCTGTCGAAATAATGTACGGTGTTAATTTTGCATTCATTAAAATCTTCCTCTCAAGGTTGGATTGTGCCAGCATTGCAGGCGATTGATCCGCTCCGTAATCCGGCTTATATAATGACAACGAATGCAAGACAACAAAATCGACACGCTCAAATAAAAATTAAAAAATAATTACGAAAGCCTTTCTTGATTTAAGTCAATGACCAGCCTGCTCCTCCTCTTTACAATGAAAAGAAACTACTTCATGCAGGAGGCTACTATAGTTATGGCTACTTCAGTAAAAGAAAGATCAATAGAGCGAAAGTCTGCTCTAGCTGCAGGCATTTCACTTATTATCATGACACTTGCTGCGTTTTTTTGTTATGGATTTGTTCATGAAAGCCTTGTTGTCCAAGGCGATGCCAGCGCCACATTTAATAACATTGTCTCATCAAACACTCTTTTCAAAGGTGCTATCTTCGGTTGGGTCATCATTTTGATTGCTGACATTGTTGTCGCGTGGGCGTTTTATGTATTTCTAGCACCCATTCATAAAAACCTTTCCGTACTTGGTGCATGGCTTCGACTAGTCTACTCTGCTATATTGGCAATTGCCATTTTGAATTTATTAATTGTATTGCTGCTCACACGAGACACAGCTGGTTTATCTTCATTTACTGTAGAACAAACGCAGTCCCTTATAATGTTATTCCTTACAGCATTCGAATCGATTTGGTCAATTGGTTTGGTTGTTTTCGGTGGACATCTGTTCATTGTGGGCTATGTGGCTTTCAAGTCAGACTACATTCCTAAAGTGATCAGCATCTTATTGTTGCTTGCTTCCTTCGGCTATGTCACCGTTCACTTGGGCAAAACATTTCTTTCACACTACGCCGAGGTAATTGGTATTGTTAATTATATATTTACGATCCCGATGATTGCGGGGGAACTTGGATTTGGGATCTGGTTGCTACTAAGGGGAGGAAAACGGCCTAAACGTACATGAGCGCTCTATTTTTAAAAAAACGTTAAAGATCACTGATATTGACCCGCTTCTTAATTCTACTTAATGACTCCGGCGTCATCCCAAGATAACTTGCCAATTGATGTTGAGGTACACGATGAATAAGATGAGGCCTCTTTCGCAAAAGCGACTTGTACCGTTCTGTAGGTGTTGATGCGATAAACGCAGTCCATTCATCTTGTATCTCACCTAAATTTTCTTCAACCATCTTGCGAATCATCGTCTCTAGCTCTGAATGTTTGCGAAACATGCCCTCTTCGGCATTAAAGTCACCAACAACTAACGTGCAGTCTTCTATACACGTTAACGTGTATCCCGATGGCTTATTTTGACCATGACGATTATAGATCGATACCGCTTGTTCTTCTGTAATGAAACCCGTTGTAACTTCTTTCCCCGCTTCATCAATCGAATACTGCCTTATGCAACCCTTTAGCACAAAATAACAAGTCGTGGGGATGTCTCCTTGTCTAAGGAGTACCATTCCCTTTTTGTATTCTTCAACAAGGATATCGTCAACGATAGCCTGTTTTTCCTCGTCATTAAGTGATGTAAATGCAGTCATGTATTTAAACAATATACTTTTCATAGGTCACCCCATTCGACTAACTCCGTTGAAATCAATACAACATTAATGGTGTATTACAGCATCACCAACGTCAACATTTTTCTTTGCATGATAACGATGCGCAATAAATTGGCTGCTATTTATTAGCTTGTCTAATCAATTCCTAATCGTTGTGAATATATGTATTGTATTCAAAGGAAAGGAGGAGAGTCCTATGTCGTCACATTCAAATGCTGACAATAAAGAGAATTTTACTATTAGTATTAACTTTAATTTTGTCTACAACATCACGATCGGAGGTACACATGTCCAGATTGAACAAAGAGCAGAGGGCGGAGGACAGATCAATAGAAATGTTGGCATGAATGCCAATCAAGGGGGACAAAACGCTAATAATCATAGTGAAACGGCAAATAATAAGTCGCAATTTGCAGATGGAAATGGAAGAAGTGGAATAGCGGGAAAAGAGAATGATGAATTAGGCGGGCAACAAGGGATAAAGGTAAGAGACAGCGAAGTGATAAACAGTATCCTAAAATCAGCTTCAGCACATGAAGAAACAACTGAAGATGAAAAACTAAACTTGGAAAAACACAAATAGCTAATTGTATAACAATTAGCACTAATTGATCCTTAAATCTGGACAAGTACGGGGCTTATATTAAATCAAACAGAAGTCCATAGAACTATTGTTGCACCTCTAATGTTAAGTCACACCGACTGAATCCCACTAACAAAAAGAGCCCCGTTCACTAGGGCTCTTTCATATTTCTTATGTCTTCGATTTTCGTTGCTTATATCCGACGAGCCAATCAGCGTGAAGCATCCCAGATGATACTAATCATCGTTCCTTTACCTAGCCTCGAATTGACCTTAATGCGGCCTCCCATTGCTTGAACCAACTCCTTAGTGACAGCCATTCCAAGACCACTGCCTTCCACTGCGCTTTCGGTGTCCGTTCCCCGATAATAACGTTCGAACAATTGTTTGATTGTCTGTTCGTTCATCCCTCGCCCATCATCGCTGAAATCAATGCGCCATCCATTCTCCGGAAGCTTGGACAATTCAATATCTATTCTAGTCCCTTCCGAATTATGAATAAACGCGTTGGCTATAAGATTATCAACAATACGGTCAAACCAAGGCGAATAGACCATCGCCATAATAGGAGTGGACGGAATCGAATATCGAACTCGTTCACTTTCATACATCGGATGAGAAGTGGCACTTCTTATCGATTCGGGTAATAACATCCCGATATCTTTAAGCTCCATTTTGACAGGAATATCCCCGCTCTTAAGTCTGAACGTTAATGCCAGATCACTGTTTAGTTTATCGATGTACGCTGACTTTTCAAGTATCGTTGACGCAAACTCCCGTACCTCGTCTTCTGACCAACTGTAGTTCTCTGCTTCCAACATATGTGCGTACCCCTTAATAGAAGATAACGGTGTCTTCATGTCATGAGTAACTCCAGCGATCCACGCTGCACGATTTTTCTGAGCGAGTGCTTCGGCATCCCTTGCCGCTTGAAGTGTTGCTGCTAGAGTATGTATCGATTCCATCACTTCGATAAATATACGGTGATTGCGCTTCTCTGTACCTTTAGTATAATCACCTTTCCCTAGTCTTTGAATCCATCCGAGAATATGAATAATCGGAGCTACGAACCAGTTGGCGTACCATAAAGACAATGATACAAAAACAAGGAAAGCCAAAATTAAGAACGTTGCAATTCCGATAATAATTACCTCTGCTTCAGTGTTGATGATCGGAACACCAACTAATTGTGTCTCCGATCCGTCGTTTACTCTATAGTGATACACCCATGTTAGCCCAGTAGAATCATCATATCGTGTGTCCATCCTCATACCATTTTTCACTTGGTCATTAGAGCCCATCGCGAGTTCCTGCAACGAATAAGATTTTGGAGCATCGATAGGCTTTCTCCAAGCAGCTATTTCTACCCCTTTGGAATCTAACACCTGAATCGAGCTGCCTGCTTTGTCTATCTGGGACAATACATGAGCGGAAAATGAAATCATGTCGTTTTGTATTTGGCCATCAGCCATAACGTCCCTTAACAAATCTTCTGTCTGCGACCGAGCGCCATAAAGTAGTGTATATAAATGTCCGTCCTTCTCTTGTATCCACATCCCAAGCTTATAAGGAAACGGCTCGCTGCCTATCCAATAATCCATTAGCTTCCCCGGAATATAATGTGTGGGCAAATCGTCCGGAGCATTAAAAGATTGTAGTACACTCCCGTTCCCATCGAGACTTTGTAACCAGCCGCCGTCTTCCTGCAGCCGTTGCAGCAACTTCGGATCAACGATTAACCCTTGCGCATCAATTGTCGCTTCAGCGATTAGTTGTGATATCCCCAGCGGGGCAAAATTCCTATTCATTTCTATCTCTGCAAACTTCCCGAGCATCCAAGTCACAATGGCGATCGCAACAACAGCGAGAATGGCTCCAGACATGACCAGTTGCCATACAAATCGTACTGTCAGCCGTTTACGAATCATCTCTATCCTCCGTCTTCGGAAGAATCAACTTATACCCTATTCCTCTTACATTGACTAGATACTTAGGTCTCGAAGGGTCGGCTTCAATTCTTTCTCGAATACGATGGATATGAACAACGACAGTATTATCTTCATAATATGCCTCTTCACTCCAAACCCGTTGATACAACTCGCCCTTACTAAATACTCGATTGGGATGTTTACAAAAAAATAAGAGCAATTGAAAAACTAACGCCGGACAATGCGAGATGCGCCCTTCCACAGTCAGCGTTGCTTCCGATTCGTCTACTTGGAAGCGACCAAAATCATAGCTGCGCGCAGTATGCTGATCTATCACTTTTACACGCATATAACGACGCAGTTGTGCCTTCATACGTGCAACGACCTCAAGAGGATTAAATGGTTTTGTTATGTAATCGTCTCCACCCACGGCAAATCCCGATAGTTTATCGAAGTCTGAATCCCGCGCCGTTATAAACATAATCGGGGCATCTGTAGTCCTACGGATTAACGGGCAAATGTCAAAGCCGCTTAAACCGGGCATCGTGACGTCAAGCAGTATCAGATCATACCTTTTGCGCTCGCATGCCACTAGTGCTTCTTCTCCATTGAATACAGTATCTATATTAGAAAAATGTTCTTTGCGAAGCATAATGATCATCATCTTCACAATAGCACGTTCATCGTCAACAATTAAGATGTTGGCATCATTCATTCCTGATCACCTCAGTAAAAGATGGGTCTATTATATCATGGAAGGATTTGGACGACAGTAATTGAACATTACAGGAAGATTAACTTTCTCCTCCTGCATAGGGAATAATTTATATGGAATTAATCTTTAGTTGGATGCTTCGTAATACTAGATCGATATAATGGATTTATCCGATGATCGAAGGAAAAATCCACTCATAAAGAGGTGCAATTATGAAACCTATTGCTAAGCAAATCATCCGAACGGATAGCGGTAATGTTGAGTATGCCTTATCAGGAAAAGGTACACCCGCTGTTGTCCTTATTAATGGAGGTAGCGGTCCTATTGAAGGTTGGTTCAAAGTGTTTAATGAGATTGCAGAACACACGACTGTTATAGCTTATAACCGATTAGGTATAGGTAGAAGTGATAAACCGACAAGACCACAACACGGAGATGCTATACTCGGCTCACTAAGACAATTATTGAAGGAACTGAACATCAAACCTCCTTATATTCTCGTAGGGCACTCTCTCGGAGGACTATATGCCAATTTATATGCAAGGCAATACAGAAACGAAATTTCGGGTGTCGTGCTTCTTGATGCCAGCCATCCATTAGACGTTGCTATCAATAAGACACAAGGTTTATTCGTTCGCAGTATCAATCGAGGTTTTAAGCTATTTGACTCTTTATTTCCTAGTCGTAAATGGAATGAAACGGGCTTTGTAGAAGACACCGTACATCAAATTGCAGAGGCTGGACCATTCCCTAATATCCCATTGTTTGTTGTCTCTGGGGGCAAGAAGCCGCCAATGATGCCCGACCCAATCTTTCGAATTCGCAAAGACAACCAGCTCGATTTCGTGAGACTTAGCAGTAAAAGCAAACACATTATAGCTTATAACAGCGGGCACTTTCCGCAATTAACAGAACCAGCGATAGTAGTCCAAGCGGTTCAAGAATGTATTCAAATGGTGCATTATTCATAGCGATGTTTCTGAATAGATGTGCTTGATGCCCCACTCACTCATCATATCTAGAAATACAATCATGGAACGGCCATGCTCCGTTAACGAATATTCCACTTTGGGCGGAATTTCATCATATATTTTTCTCTGGATTATGCCGTCCGATTCAAGCTCTCGAAGCTGTTCGGTCAGCATTTTTTTGGTGATGGAAGGAATATGACGTTTCAGCCCTCCATATCGAACAGATTCATTATTGTAGAGATGCCGATAGATTGAAATTTTCCATTTTCCACTTAAGAGAGAAAACACTAGCTCTACAGGACAATCGTTTGCTTTGACAGTCATTCACTCACCTCAGCGTTTTTAACAACATTATACGACTAATCACATTGTTCATGTTGGATACTAATAAGTGCCTTCTTGTTGATTTTGCGAATAGCACATAAAATCTCTCTAAGAAGGGAGAGGAAGTTATGAATATTGGCATTATCGGATCAGGTAATGTTGGAAAAACGTTAGGGAAAGGTTTGATTCAAGCTGGTTATCCTACTTTAATAAGTAGCCGTGACCCGCTTCATTCGAAGCATTATACGTGGAAACAAGAGGTCGATTCTAATGGTGACATCGTTTCATTTAACAAGGTTATTCGGTTTGGTGATATCATCATCTTGGCGCTTCCATGGTCATGTGTGGAAGACGTTCTCGAAACGATCGATCACCAGTACATGAAGAACAAAATCGTCATTGATGTAACTAATGCTGTTACGTTTAGCAACGGTCCCCGTTTACTATACGAAACCACGTCTGCGGGCGAAACTGTTCAGCAATTATTACCGCTTAGTCACGTTGTGAAAACTCTCAATACGGTTAGCGACAAGGTAATGGTTCGCCCTAGCTTCGAAGATGGTACACCAACTATGTTTGTGTCAGGCAATGACAATCACTCAAAAAAGCAGGTTGAAATGGTGCTTAACCATCTTGGATGGAGCGATATTATTGACTTAGGGGACATCCGTCAGAGCCGTCTACAAGAATCAATTATGGTTGCATGTGTTATCAGCGAAATACAGCGTAAGGTAACCGCTTCATCATTTTCCCTTTTAACAATCTAGTTTAAAGGAACGCTCTCCTAATGAAAAATCAAAAAAAGAGCCCTAGAATCGCTTCTTAGGCTCTCTTCGCACTCACTTATCTTTTCGGTTTTCGTTGTCTTAACTCCATACTAATCTTTTTCCACTTTGCTTTTTCATTGGCCGCCAGTCTTTCATTCTCTTTGCGAGCTACATAGGCCATCTCACGTTGGAGCTTGAGATAACTGTCAAAACGAGCCTGTTCCAATGAGCCGTCGGCTAATGCTGTACGAACGGCACAACCAGGCTCTTTCTGGTGCTTACAGTCATTGAATCGGCATGACTCCACAATCGAGTCCACATCGTCGAATGCACCATGAAAACCTTCATCGGCATCCAATAATTGCAATTCTCTCATACCAGGTGTATCGATCATGAGAGCACCACTCGGTAATTGAACGAGCTCACGATGCGTCGTCGTATGACGACCACGATCATCTCCATCACGTGCAGCATTAACTCGCAGCATGTCAGTTCCGCTTAAGGTGTTAATTAAAGTAGATTTTCCTACGCCCGATGATCCTATAAGCGCGATAGTATTGCCTACACCCAAGTAATGTTCGAGCTGATCTAACCCTTCTCCTTGTGCGGCACTGACTACATGAATAGGGACACCGATTGCAATTGATTCTACCTCTGCCATACGTGCTTCCAAATCGTCGCATAAGTCAGCTTTGCTGAGCACAATTACCGGCGTAGCGCCACTTTCCCATGCAAGAATCAAATATCGTTCCATCCTGCGTATATTAAAGTCATTATTTAAGGCATTCACTAAAAATACAGTATCTACATTCGCTGCAACAATTTGCTCTTCCACCGTGTCTCCCGCCAATTTGCGAGAAAACTTGCTCTTCCGTGGAAGTATGGCGTGAATCGAAGCTTTTTGTTCCTCTGGACGAGGTTTTATGACCACCCAGTCTCCAACAGCAGGAAAATCCTCTCGACCCGTCGCTTCAAACCGTAGTTTACCTGTTACTTCAGCTAAAAGCTCACCATGTTCACTAAGCAGACGATATATCCGTTTATGCTCCAATGTGATTCTTCCAGCTTGGTAGCCTTGTTCAGCGTAAGTTGCAAATGACTTAGAAAAATACTCATTCCAGCCTAACGATTGTAATACAGAATTAGTTGTTTGTTGATTCACTGTGGATTCCCCCTGTAATTGGCTAATACATTTGGCTATAACGCCAAGACCAGTCACAGTTAAATCCTCATTTGGGAAACGAAAACATTGTTCGCTTTAAAGGAGGATTTCTGCGACCCCGACTACGACACCTTCAACAATCGATACATTTTTCATTAAACATCTCTCCCTCAAAGCTAATTTGTCTAACTTAGTACTTTTATTCCAAATTATTGTAGCATGAAACTGGGACTTTGCAAGTTGATTTGTCCTAACCTGCTCTATTAATAGAGGCTACATGCTTTCAAGCAACATACCCTCGTTGTCCTTCTTTCGTATATTTGCACATCTTCGATAATAATTTTATCAGCTAATAGACAGAGAGTACTGTTATAAAAGAACTTTACATATTCTGCATCTATTCGAAGTGAAAAGTAAGAACCATAAACAAGTTATTTTATTACTCCGTTTGTACGCAAATAAGGAAAACTACTAAATGAGCTAAACAACTCATATCAGAAGTCTCCCTATTTTCGCGTAATCCCATTAATGATAATACGATTTGTCCCTATGTCATTATCTCTTTACTGCAGCAAGTAATTGTTCCAAAAAGATCCCACTTGCTCTGCCCAAACGTTTGTTTTTTCGGTAGACGACACCAATTTCGATCCCAATAACCGGTTCATGAATGGGGACGATTTGAATAAGCTTATTATCAATATGCTCCAGATACGCTTTTGGCAAAATAGTAATCCCTGCACC
The DNA here is from genome assembly GCF_016019935.1 of Paenibacillus sp. GSMTC-2017. Taxonomy (GTDB): domain Bacteria; phylum Bacillota; class Bacilli; order Paenibacillales; family Paenibacillaceae; genus Pristimantibacillus. Next base: position 197,447 of record NZ_JAECMT010000004.1, on the reverse strand, counting down.
TTTTTCGACCATCGTTATGATCGACTCCATCGTTGTCATTTCAAGTATCGGACGAGGTGTAAATTGAGCTAAACGACAATGCTCATTAATGATCTCCCTCATAAAATAACTGTTGGGCAAAAGAATCGAAGATGTCTGTTGTAACAGATCAATTTTTGCTTCGTCGTGCTTAGCTATCGGATGATCGATAGGAACTGCAAAGGCAAGATTATCTTTGTATAACGGAGTAACTTCCAACTCATCGTGCTCCATTGGCAGCATCACAATACCCAAATCAAGCTCATTTTGCAAAAGCCTACTATATATGTCTCCCGTTCGAAGGCCAAGTACGGACAGCTCGATATTAGGATAACTGCGATGAAACTCGATTACCGCTTCTGGAAGCAAGTAATTGACGACAGTGAGTAGCGCGCCAATTTTTAGCGTTCCTCTCTGTAACCCCTGTAGCTCATTAATCGCAAATTGCGCCTGGGATAGCTCCTCAAATATGGAATAGCAATGGTTTTGCAGTATTTTTCCTGCTTCTGTAATCACAGTTTTTTTCCCTATGCGATCAAACAAAGGGGTACCTATTTCATGCTCCAATAGACGTATTTGCTGGCTTAATGAAGGCTGCGCAATGCCTAGTTTTTCAGCCGAACGAGTAAAGTGCAGTTCCTTACATACAGCCATAAAGTATTCCAGTTGCTTCAGTTCCACAAGCACCCTCCTGTTACTTTCTATTTTAATAGGTAATACGAATCGTCTTATAGCTAATCATAGGTAAATTATATCGTTAAAGCAGTATTAGCGAATAGTGAAAGCCATTTCATAGGCTATACCTATCGTTATGAGTAAAGATCTAGGATTGAACGAATAGATCGAACTAGATATGATAATGAAAAATTAACGGATTCCCTTATGGCCGGATTTAACATCCACTTATCACTTATCACTTATATAAAGGAGTGAACTTATGCGTATTCATTTTATTATTCACGAGCTTTTCGAAGGGCCTGGCGCATTTCAGATTTGGGCTGAGGAAAGAGGACATCATATCGAATATTCCAGATTATATGCCGGGGAAGCACTCCCAACATCTCCTGAAGAAATTGATCTATTACTAGTATTAGGAGGCCCTCAGAGTACAACTACAACTTTGGAAGAGTGTCCCCACTTTGATGCTGCAGCGGAAATCGCACTAATTAATCGTTTCATCCAGGCGAATAAAGCGGTAATAGGCGTTTGCTTGGGGGCACAGCTTATAGGTGAAGCTTTGGGAGCAAGATGCGAGCGAAGTCCAGAAAAGGAAATAGGAAACTTCCCCATATTCTTTACAGAGGACAGCAAAAACAATCCAAAATTCATACACTTCGGTGAAACTTGTACGGTAGGTCATTGGCATAATGATATGCCTGGATTAACAGATGATTGCACAATAATCGCTTATAGCGAAGCTTGTCCCCGTCAAATTATACAATATAATGAACGTGTGTACGGCTTTCAATGTCATATGGAATTTACAAAAGAGCTAATCGAGCTGTTAATCGCTCATTCAGAAGCGCAACTGTCTGAGCAGAACAATAACCGATTCGTTCAGCAACCAGATCAGCTTAAGCAATACGATTATACGTTAATGAATCGACATCTATTTATATTTTTAGACGAGTTGGTAGAAGAAATAGTGAGGAAATAAACCGTAGTTTGTATAAAGAAAGAGGGTATCATATGACGCATATCGTTAAAACAAATCTCGAAGCGATTAGACAAGAGATGCTACTAGCATGCCAAATTTCAGGAAGAAATATAGATGACGTTACGTTGCTTCTCGCAACAAAAACAGTTCCCCTTGAGAAGCTGCAAGTAGCCATTCAAGAGGGCGCAACCTTATTTGGCGAAAATAAAGCCCAAGAACTTTGCGGCAAACTCCCACTCATGGAGCAGTACAAACAAGTCGAATGGCATTTCATCGGTCATTTGCAGACGAATAAAGTAAAAGATGTTATTCATCATGTGACGCTGATCCATTCGGTTGATCGCTTAAAGCTAGGGCAGGCGTTGCACAATCAACTCCTCAAAGAAAATAAAACGATGGACATATTGGTACAAGTCAACACTTCCTACGAAGAGAGCAAATTTGGTGTTCCACCGGAGGAAGCCTTAGAGTTGGTTCGTCAATTATCACAATTTGAAACGTTAACCATAAAGGGATTAATGACGATCGGCAAATTACATGCTACAAATGACGAAACTAGAGGTTGCTTCCGACTATTACGACAAGTACAGGCACAAATAATTGAAATGAAGTTGCCTCGTGTAGAAATGGGCATCCTCTCAATGGGAATGTCAGGGGATTTTAAAGTCGCTATCGAAGAAGGAGCAACCCTCATTAGAGTGGGAACAAACGTATTTGGTCCACGTTATCTTCCTGATGAGTATTATTGGAATGAAAATAAACCTATTTATTAGAAAGCTAACTATTCATGCAGTCTAATGTAAACTGGATCATCTGGAATGAACAGCTCGCCCCCTGTGCATTGTAGAGCAATAAATCCCAAGGGGCACGCTACTATTCATCATTAACAATTATTGACCAGTTACCGTATACACATTAGCAGAACCTACCGGAGTTGCGTTGAAATAAACGCTGTTTTGAGCTGCCCCAGGAAATTTGACCCCGTATGTAATACCGCCGCCTCCATCTTTAACACCTATAATTTCAACTTTACTTGGAACAGGGATATTAAATGCCATAGGTTTATGCAGTATGCCTATATTTGTTGCAAGTACAACCCCATCCACCTTCACTGTTACAAAATCGCCATCTTCCGCGGCAAAATCCCATATCAACATGCGGCTAGTGGTCGTATCCTTTTTCATCGCAATTTCGTAATCTCTCGGCTCTAAATCCGCTGTTTCATCTGTTGTTGTTAATGTTGTGCCAGCAGCCATTCCTTTGCCTATTCCATTAGCTTGAACATCCTTTAGAGTAGCTGTTGAAGATCCGCTCATATACAAGACAACTATAAATACAATAAGTCCAGATAGTCCAACCCATAATCGTTGCTTGTTCTTTGTTTTCACCTTAGGGGGTGATTGGTGGCCTACAGCTCCCATCTGCTGCCTTAAATGATCGCCAACATTTACATTATGATTTGTCGAATATTCACTTTGCTGGTTTGATTTCGGCTGATTCATATTCTTGTGTTCGTTATCCACTTTTATTCTCCTTGAGAAATCGTATTCTATTCATTTGCTTTCCGCTGAACAAGAGGATACTTCCAATACAACAAAGACATTAGTAAACGAATGACAATAAAGGCGATAATTGCATATGCAATAGCCTCTCCTTTAGAATACGCCCCCTCATCAGCCCATTTATTAATAAAAATAAATCCTGCAGAAATTGCTACGTAGGTAAATAAACAGAATTGAAGCAGTGGCAACAGGATCGTAACCTTACGATAAGGAATACCCAAAAATTTGAACCTCATCGCTAAATAAACATAAAGACTAACATAACAAAATACGAAAATGCTGTTGGTTTGCGCTGGAATTTCGTATTGTAGAGCATCCCGTAGTTCAAAAAATGTTATTATAGGCAACAATAATGTAAGCACAATAACAAATGGTATCATTACAGTATGAAAGAAGATTATTGCAAAAAACCACTTAATTACATTCATATCATCACCTCCGTCTATCCTTCAAAATCTCCCGATACGAGTGTCGATAATTCCTCGGCCGTAGCATTTGTATTTGCACTTATACGCATAGCATGAATTCTTATCGCTTTTTCCACCAAGTTTCGGACTAGTCGACCGTTTCCTGCTGTAATATCTCCCTCATAAGTCTTAAGAATAGCGAGAAGCGTTGCTTCAGCTTCATTAGCTAACGCATATCCTTGCCCCTTAACGATCAAATGCGCAATTTGCAACATTTCCTCCGCTGTGTAATCAGAGAAAGTAATAATATTAGGAAATCTAGATCTAAGTCCTGCATTACTGCTTAAGAAATGATCCATATCTTTGTCATAACCTGCAAGTATAACGATGAGCCTATCTCTGTAATCATCCATCGCTTTGACGAGTGTATCAATTGCTTCCTGACCGAATTGATCTCCCTCCGCTAATGCGTAAGCTTCATCAACAAATAATATCCCGCCTAGCGCTCGCTCAATGACTTCCTTTGTTTTAAGCGCAGTTTGTCCGACATATCCAGCAACCAAGCCTGAACGATCCGTTTCTACTAGTGTTTCTGCTCTGACTACACCAAGCTCCTTAAGTCTCTTAGCCAAAATTCGCGCAATCGTCGTTTTACCCGTTCCCGGATTTCCTTTGAACACCATATGGAGAGCTTGGGCAGAGGCTTTAGGCAGACCCATTTCTGAACGACGCTTAGCTACCTCAATTTGTGCTGATAAACTTCTCACAAAATCTTTCACAGACGGCAGACCAACAACGGCATCTAGTGCTCCTAACGCATTACCCGGTTGATCGGATAAACCTGCTTTATCCACTAGTCCGAAGTCTATTGCTGAAAGCTCATTCAATTTATCTTTCGGAACATCTGAGTGTTCTGTAAGACGTTCAGCTTGCTTGCGTATAGCATTCTCTAACATGTTGCGAACAAGACGACCGTTTCCGCCGTCCTTTTTACCTGGAATCTGCTTCTCATTGAAATATGAAGTAAGCAATCCCGCTTCGAAAGGAGCCAGAACAAAACCACGTGCCTTAATCATAATTGAGGCAATCTGTTGCATTTCCTCTGCCGTATAATCAGGAAACTCTATATGTAGTGGGAAACGTGAGGACAACCCCGGGTTGATTTGGACAAACCGCTGCATATCTTCGGTATAACCAGCCAAAATAACAACTAAATTGTCTTTATGGAGCTCAATTAATCGAACCAACGTATCAATTGCTTCCTTGCCGAAGCCCCCGCCTTGCACACCATCTTGCGCCAGCGCATAGGCTTCATCGATGAACAGCACCCCACCAAGAGCTGATTCAACAACAAGCTTCGTTTTATTAGCAGTCTGACCGACATATTGACCGACTAGATCAGAGCGGTCTACCTCAATTAATTGTCCTTTTTTCAAATACCCCATTGACCGAAGCATACCTGCAAGTAAACGAGCCATTGTTGTTTTTCCAGTTCCAGGGTTACCTGAGAAAATCATATTGAGCGTTTGTCCCGTATTTACTAAAACGCCTGCTTCTTTCCGCATCCGATCCACGATAAGTTGCTTCTCTAGCGTTCGGACGAACATTTTGACGGAATCCAAGCCAACGATTCCAGCAAGCTCATTTTCGATATTAAAGGCTTCCTTTTCTCCAATTCCAAAGTCAGCCTCGATCAATAATTGCAAGTCCGTATCTGTTATTTTGTCCGCCAACATCCCACCAATACGAGTTGCTTGCTTACGAACAGCCTCTTCAAATAAGTTACGAACGAGTCGCCCATTACCACTGTCATTGCGGCCCGGAATTTGCTTTTGATCAAACAATTCTACTAAACCTTCATTAATGCTAGGCTCAATCCTAAAACCATTTCTGCCCACCATTTGTGTCATGATTTCAAGCATATCTTCTGCCTTGTAATCTGGGAATTCTACAATGAATGGGAACCTTGAACGCAGACCAGGGTTAGAACGTAGAAACGTCTCCATCTCTTGCGTGTACCCTGCCAGCACTACAACCAAATTATTTCTATTGTCTTCCATTGCTTTAACTACTGTGTCGATTGCTTCTATCCCGAATGTATCATTATCATGACGCGCGAGCGTATATGCTTCGTCGATGAACAATACACCTCCGAGTGCCTCATTAACCCGAGCCATCGTCTTCGGAGCGGTAGAGCCTACATACTGGCCAACTAGATCTTGTCTGGTCACTTCAATTAACTGGCCTTGTGGAAGCAGCCCTAGCGACTTTAGAATTCTACCAATCAAGCGGGCAACCGTCGTTTTTCCCGTTCCGGGGTTCCCTGTGAATACCATGTGAAGCGACATCGCAATAGCTCTATCACCTTCTCTAGCTCTTAACTTGTTGATCTGAACCGTTTCCATAAGCTCATACACAAACTTTTTCACAGATTCTAGACCAGTTAGCGCGTTTAATTCTTTCAAAACATCTTCAATAGACTCTTGTTGAACGAACGATACAGCTCTTATAGGAATTTCAAGTGTGTTCGACTCTACAACAAAAGTGGCATTTTTATATTGGATATTAACATAAGCATTGCGCTCAATTTCATTCCGTGCCCGTAAACCTGACAATACGACCGTAAGTTCGCCTTCAATCCAGTCCTTTACTGCCTCTCCAAACGTTTTATTCATGGCTGCTATATCGGCCAAAGCATCATACGTAGAAGGATGGATTGTAATCGTCATTTGCAACTGCCGTGACAAATCATTTACCGCTGCCCCTAATAATATCTCAGCAATCCGCCGCATCGTCACCCGATCTAGTGGAGAGGCAATAGCAGTTGCTTGAATCGTTTGTAAGATATTTGCGGGTAGATGCCTTGTAAGCTCAGAGGGAAGCTGACCATACTGACCCGTTCTTTCTACAGGCTCATCGATATAGAAAATGATGAAATAGCCCGCTGCGCTTATCCGAACGCCTTCTTTGGTTCGGAAGCTGTCTTCCTTAGCCAGCTGTGCGACCAAGTTAATAATAGTAGGGTCAGCTTCCTTAATTCCTCTAAATATTACTGTACCTGCTGGATGCTGAAAGGCTTCAGCCATATCTTTAATGAAGTTTCCTGTTATTTCATCAGCTTCATAACGTTTCAGATTGATATCCGAAATGCGTGGACTGGTGGTTAACTCGTTCGTATGTAGCTCCCTCACTATTTTTTCCAAAGCTGTTTTTTTACCCGTCCCGGCTGCACCGGCGAGCAAAATAACATTCTTCACTCTATTTAAATTGTTATTTATGTACCCCTGTTTATACCCAGCTACCAAGTCTTGAGTGAATAATTGCTGCCCGATTACTTTACTATTAACGTTTTTCTCCACTTCCTGAAAAAGCTGATCCAACTGCTTTGGAGCTACAGCTTTATCCGTTTTTCCTTGAGATATCTCAGAAGAAGGATTCATTGGCATTTGCTTAGATTGAGAATGTTGTGGCTGCTGACCCTGATTTGCTGCATGTGGTGCGGGATATCCTGCATTTGCATAACCATGACCTGTACTTGGATGACCAACATTTCCACTATACTGCATTGGTTGCGAGTACTGCCCCGCTCCTGATGGAGCCGGAGGGGTTTCCTTTTTAGTGAAAAACCCCTTTTCTCTAACTAAACTCACCATCTGAGTTTCAGGAAAAAGAAATTTTAGCACATTCACGAGCTTTTTCCGTTTGATTCCCATACTACCTGTTACCCCTCCTAAAGATGCATGACAATCCTAGTTCACAATTACTATATTATACTATACGAATGTCATTATTTGACTACGTTAATGATAAAAGAAACGCCTTATTTCTAATAGGATACTCTTATACCTATCTACACAGAATACATATCACAATAGACTGTAAAAAGGAGCACTTGATAATCAAGACTCCTGAAATAGCTAATAAATCATTTACTTCGTGTAATTTACCTGTGATAGCAAGCGAATAATGCTAGAGCATAATCTGAAATATTAGGCTTTAACAGCAACCAAATTAAAGCGCTTGCAATATTTTTATTATTAGTTATAATACTTGTATACAAGTATACTAATTCGATTGAGAAGGTGAACAGATGACCCAATCACGGGAGTTTCTATATCCCACCAAATGGCTTTCGAAAGCTTCTTCTGGTGATCGTGTAGCTTGCGAATTAAGAATGCGCATTATTTCCGGCGAGATTGAAAGCGGAACCATTCTTTCAGAAAATAAATTAGCTGCCGATTTTGCTGTCAGTCGCTCACCGATTCGTGAAGCGTTAAAAATACTGGCAACTGAAAATATGATCCGTTTAGAAAGAATGGGTGCGGTTGTTGTTGGTTTATCAGAAAAAGAAATAGAAGAAATATATGATGTCCGCTTGCTCATAGAATCATTTGTATTTGAACGAATTGTAAAGATGGACATTCATGAATTAGTAAAGGAACTTAGTAAAATACTAGAAATGATGAAAGTCTCGATCAAATATAGTGACGCTGATGAGTTTTCATACCAAGATGTCTTGTTCCATGAAACGATTATTCGTTCAGTAAATCATTCACACATCGTGATGATCTGGAACAATTTGAAGCCTGTTATGGAAAGTATGATTCTTTTGTCCATGCGTAAGCGCTTAAAAGAAAAGCAAGAAGACTTTAACCGAATTATAAAAAATCATGAACTTTATATAGAAGCAATCAAAACAAAAGATAGAGACCTCATGATTCAGTCATTACATGAAAACTTTGATGATGTTCAGGGGAAGGTAGAAGATCTGTGGACATCACAACAAATGCTTTCAAAAGGAGTTGGGCAAAAAATTGACTAACTATATGTTAGCTGTAGATATCGGCACAACAAGTACAAAAGCCGTTTTATTTAGTGAAAAAGGCGATGTCATTCAAAACGAAAATATTGGATACCCGCTTTATACACCGGATATGTCGACAGCTGAGCAAGACCCAGAAGAAATTTTCCAAGCAGCCTTGCAAGCCGTTTCAAATATTATGAAAAATCATTCCCAGAAAAAGTTGTTGTTTATTTCATTCAGCAGTGCAATGCATAGTGTCATTGCAATGGATGAAGATGATCAACCACTAACACCTTGTATTACTTGGGCAGACAACCGAAGTGAAGCATGGGCACATAAAATTAAAAAAGAATTAAATGGTCATGAGGTCTATAAGCGTACGGGAACACCGATTCACCCCATGTCGCCATTAAGTAAAATCACATGGATTGTGAATGATTTGCCAGAGATCGCAGCTAAGACCAAAAAGTATATTGGAATTAAAGAATACATTTTCAAAAAGTTCTTTGATCAATATGTGGTGGATCATTCCCTTGCTTCAGCTATGGGTATGATGAATCTCCATACACTGGATTGGGATGAAGAAGCTTTAACGATTGCTGGCGTAACACCTGACCAATTATCCCAGCTCGTACCAACAACCAAAATATTTACAGGTTGTGATGCAAGCTTAGCTAAACAGATTGGCATCGATCCGCAAACACCATTTGTTATTGGCGCAAGCGATGGCGTTCTTTCTAATTTGGGTGTCAATGCGATACGTAAAGGAGAAATTGCTGTCACTATCGGGACAAGCGGTGCCATTCGTACCATTATCGACAAGCCAAAAACAAATGATAAGGGCAGAACTTTCTGTTATGCCTTAACAGAAAATCATTGGGTAATTGGCGGACCGGTAAACAATGGCGGTATGGTCCTTCGCTGGATTCGTGATGAATTTGCTTCTTCGGAAGTAGAAACAGCAAAAAGACTAGGAATTGATCCTTATGAGGTATTAACGAAGATTGCAGAACGTGTCAGACCAGGTTCTGATGGATTGTTATTCCATCCATACCTTGCTGGTGAACGTGCTCCATTATGGAATCCGGACGTACGCGGCTCATTCTTCGGTTTGACGATGTCACATAAGAAAGAACATATGATTCGTGCAGCGCTAGAAGGGGTTATATACAATCTATACACCGTCTTTTTAGCATTAATCGAATGTATGGACTCACCTGTAACTCGCATTCAAGCTACTGGAGGTTTCGCAAGATCTGATGTGTGGCGGCAAATGATGTCCGACATATTCGCATCTGAAGTTGTTGTTCCAGAAAGCTACGAAAGCTCTTGCCTAGGTGCTTGTATTTTAGGTCTGTATGCGACAGGGAAAATCGATTCGTTCGAAGTCGTTTCTGAAATGGTGGGCACTACCGTCAAACATACACCAAATGAAGAAGCAACAAAGGAATATAGGCAGCTGCTTGCGATTTTCATTAGTCTATCCAGAGTACTAGAAGAGGACTACACAAAGATTGCTAATTACCAAAGAAGTTTAATCAAGAACTAACTAGATAAACATCAGGGGGAAACGACAATGCCATTAGTTATTGTAGCCATTGGGGTTTTAGCATTATTAATTTTAATAATGGGATTCAAATTAAACACCTTTATTTCATTAATTATCGTATCAATTGGTGTCGCTTTAGCACTTGGAATGCCTGTAAACGAAATTGTCAAAACCATTGAAACCGGAATAGGCGGAACACTTGGTCACTTAGCGTTAGTCTTTGGTCTTGGAGCAATGTTGGGTAAGCTCATCGCTGACTCTGGCGGTGCTCAACGTATCGCGATGACCCTCGTTCATAAGTTTGGCGAAAAAAATATTCAATGGGCAGTCGTAGCTGCTTCATTCATTATCGGTGTTGCGTTATTTTTCGAAGTAGGACTAGTGTTGTTGATTCCAATCGTATTCGCGATTTCAAGAGAACTTAAAATTTCTATCCTTTATCTTGGTATTCCGATGGCTGCGGCTTTGTCCGTAACTCATGGTTTCTTGCCTCCTCATCCAGGTCCTACTGTTATTTCAGGTGAATATGGTGCGGACATTGGTGAAGTTTTACTTTACGGTTTCATTATTTCCATTCCAACCGTTCTTATTGCTGGACCTCTATTTACTAAGCTTGCAAAAAAATTCGTACCTGCATCATTTACGAAAACGGGCAACATCGCCTCTTTAGGTGAACAAAAAGTATTTAAATTAGAAGATACACCTGGGTTTGGTATCAGTGTATTTACTGCAATGCTTCCTGTTATTCTAATGGCGATTGGTACTACTATTACTTTGCTTCAAAAAACGATGGGCTTCGCAGATAATAGTTTGCTTGCAGCTATCCGTTTCATCGGTGATGCATCAACTTCTATGTTGATTTCCTTGCTAGTGGCTATCTACACGATGGGATTAGCAAGAAAAATTCCAATTAAAACAATTATGGAATCTTGTACAACTGCGATTACTCATATTGGTATGATGCTTTTGATTATCGGGGGTGGCGGAGCCTTCAAACAAGTATTGATTAATGGCGGCGTAGGTGACTATGTAGCTGAAATATTCAACGGAACATCATTATCACCAATCTTGCTTGCTTGGATGATCGCTGCAATCTTACGTATTTCATTAGGTTCTGCTACAGTTGCAGCTCTTACAACTGCTGGTCTAGTTATTCCACTTCTTGGACAAACGGACGTTAATCTTGCTTTGGTCGTGCTTGCAACAGGCGCGGGCAGCTTGATCGCTTCCCATGTTAACGATGCTGGCTTCTGGATGTTCAAAGAGTACTTTGGTCTAACGATGAAAGAAACATTTGCAACATGGACAGTGCTTGAAACAATCGTTTCTGTATGTGGATTAGGATTTGTTCTATTGCTAAGTCTAGTCGTATAAACCATCATTTCCAGGCAGTGGCCCTGCTTATAGACTTAGTATTTTCTAGGTGTATAAGTGAGGGCTTACTGTCTATTAATCTTGCAAAGAGGTGCAGACAGATATGTTGAATACAATCGGCGTCATTGGATTAGGAGTTATGGGCAGTAATATCGCTTTGAACATGGCTAATAAAGGTGAGCGTGTCGCTGTCTATAATTATACGAGAGATTTAACTGATAAACTTATTATTAAACTTGAAGGTCAATCCATTCAGCCCTACTACGAAGTTCAAGATTTTGTTCAATCTTTAGAAGTACCACGGAAAATTTTCCTTATGGTCACAGCAGGCAAACCGATTGATTCGGTAATAGCTGCACTAGTGCCTTTCCTTGAAGCTGGCGATGTCATTATGGACGGTGGAAACTCCCATTACGAAGATACAGAACGTAGATATGATGAGTTGAAAGCACAAGGAATCGGTTATTTAGGAATCGGTATTTCTGGAGGCGAGGTTGGTGCTTTAGAGGGACCTTCGATCATGCCTGGTGGAGATAGAGACGTTTATGAAAAAGTAGCTCCTATTCTTACAAAGATAGCAGCCCAAGTGGACGGAGAACCTTGTTGTGCTTATCTTGGTCCAAAAGGTTCGGGCCACTTTGTAAAGATGGTTCATAACGGCATCGAATATGCTGATATGCAATTAATCGCAGAAGCCTATACTTTTTTGAGAAAACGGTTGAACTTAGCGGTTAATGAAATTGCTGCTATTTTTGAAACATGGAATCAGGGTGAGCTGAAAAGTTATTTGATCGAAATTACAGCCCAAATTTTACGAAAAAAGGATGACTTAACAGGTCTGCCGCTGATTGATGTCATTCTTGATAAAACAGGACAAAAAGGCACAGGCAAATGGACAAGCATGCAAGCAATCGATAACGGTATTGCTTCATCAATCATTACAGAGTCTCTGTTTGCGCGTTATATCTCCTCTTTGAAAGAAGAGAGGGTTATTGCAGCAGAAATTCTATCCGGCCCGGATTCGGATCAGCCAAGTTTAGATAAAGATTTGTGGATAGAGCACGTTAGACAAGCCTTATATATGGGCAAAGTTTGTGCTTACACACAAGGATTTACACAATATAAAAAGAGTTCTGAGCTTTACGGATGGGGTTTACCTTTAAAGGATATTGCTCGCATTTTCCGCGGTGGTTGTATTATTCGTGCACAATTTTTGAACGTAATCAGCGATGCGCATGAAGCACAGCCGGGTCTTGCGAATCTATTAATCGCTCCTTACTTTGCTGAAAAGGTCAAAGAGTATCAAGCTGGACTACGAAAGGTTGTTTGTGACGGCGTCACTAACGGTATCGGGCTTCCATGTTTAAGTTCATCCGTAACTTATTACGATTCTTATCGGACAGGCATGTCAAATGCTAACCTTTTGCAAGCACAACGGGATTATTTCGGCGCCCATACGTATGAACGGACTGATGTAACAGGTTCTTTCCATACAAACTGGCAGTAATCGATTAGTTGAAGTCATTTCGTAACTTCGTCATTCCGCAAAATGACCAATAAATAACCAAAGCCCCAATGAAGATAAGCTTCTTCTTCATTGGGGCTTTCAAATCGTTATTAGTATTAGCGCACGTTCCCGAGCTTTTGGCTAACGAACCCAGTAAATCTTATTTGAATAAATTGTATCGTTTAAAACTTTTAACGAACCCCAGAATGCTTATTCCGAGCAAAGTGACTTTATTTCACTCAAAAACTACTCGATAACGTTACTGGAGTTCGTTAGACCTAATTACAAGTCATTTCCTTCAATATAAGCACAATACGATTCGTTAACGAATCAGTATTCTACTGAAAAGTAGACTCAGATTAATTTAAAGATCGAAGGTTACCCCTGAAAAGTCCTTTTCGCATCTTCTTCGGCAATAATTTCTTTGTCTTCTGCGTTATCTCTTGTTACTTTCTGGACGCCAATGGCGCTATATGATATCAACAAAATAACAGCTATGTAATATCCTTTAACATTTAACTCAAATGGAGCGTTATAAAGGCCAATTAAAAACATCACGTACCCGATAACTAAACCTGCAATAGCCATCGCAGAAAAAGCTCCTGTATTTCTCATTCGATGTTTCGGATTTTCCAAACGAATTTCTTTATCTTCCGTATTGTCCCTTACGACCTTTTGCACAACGATACAGGTAATCGTTATTAACACCATACAAAGCAAATAATACCCTTTTACATTTAATTCCCAATCAGCGTTATACACACCTAAACAGTATAGAAAAAGACCTGAAGCGAGTGCAAAATACGATGCCGCTGTAAAAGCAGACGTATTCCGTTTGCGATATCTCTGGTTCATCTGACAATTCCTCTCCCAATACAGAATTAAATAGCACTATATCCTTCTCCACTATACCGTGGAAAAGTGAATAATTCTACCATGTTTTGGATTGTTTTAGGAAAAATCAGGATTTAAAAGTTGATATATGACTGCACAGACCGCCCCCACCGTCCCGCAAATGATATCAATCATCGTATCCGTTAAACTGCCATTTTGCGAAACAAGTCCGAATAGCTGGTCCACTGTGAACTCATAGATTTCCCAAACTCCAGCCATTGCAATTGAGAAGTAGAAGGCGAACCAAATGATGATCGTTGCAGGCAATTTGTTTAATCCTTTACGCTTAGCCATTTTGTTCACGATGAATTGTCCTACAAAAAATAAAATAACACCAGACATCAGATGTTCAATTTTATCTAGATAGGGAATGACAGCATACATATTAAATAAGTTGGCAAGCATCATCGTGATTACGATAAAGATCAGTACCGACAATCGCAGTGCGGGAGGCAATTCACTCTTCGTCCAAATGATTAATCCTCTAAAGAGCAAAAGAACGGTAATGATGAGAGCAGCTTGAAAACATTTTCCATATGCTCCGATCGTGCCAAAATAAATAATGGATAATCCGCATATGACGTACAAAACAATTTCAAAGGCATGAATAAACCTATGATTTCTAACCCTATTTTGCATAGTAGTTCCCTTCTTCTGACTGAACTTGTGTTAATAAATCATACTATCTCTCTTCTATATTGTTACAAAGCTGATCAATATCTATCCGTAAAAAACAGGCGAATATAATTCGCCTGCTTCACTTTATCTTCTCTATTGGACGAGCCTATTTATTCTTCAACTTAATTTTGAATACATCCCCCGCATTACCGCCAAATACAATCATTCCACCTTCAGGCAGAACTACTGAATAATTGTTTGTAGCCTTTGAGAAATTCACAACCATTCCCTTTGCGTCATAAACGGCAAATCCTCCACTTGTCGGAGCATCCACACTCATAACTCGATTTGATAATTTTTTATCAAGTTTATACCAAACCGTGTGACCATTTGATGGAATGGTGGCAGTTGATGAGTTACCGTTATAAATCGAATGAATAGCGTCTTCGCTCACATAGGTTCGTCCAGCAGCTTTTAAATACTCCCTATCGTTCTCGTTATAAAAGTTCAAATCAAATGTATCCCTTCCAAATAATACAGGAATTTCAACGACGTTTACTGCAAGATTGTTGTCGACAATTTTAGCACCCGATGCATAGCCATGATCGATATCAACGGATATATATTGGGTCAAACTTGATTGTAGATACGCTAATGAAGTTATTTTCTCATCTACAGTGTAGTAACTTTTCCCGTCTCTACTTTCCCATACTGATTTTGTTGCTTGACTTAGAGGATTGGGATCTAATTTTTGATATTCATACAGTGCGGCAACCCCATATCCTAATCCCGGGAAATTCAACTGAGCATTAAGCTTTATATAAATCTTTCCATTCTTCTGTTTGTCAAAGCTTATCGCTACATCTCCATCTTTGTTTTTAAACTGTCCATTGCCGGTATACACATATGTTTGAGATGGAATCATGCCCCCTATTAGAGCAGGTAAATTAATCTCTCCATTTTTTATTTCGAAATTAAACGTTTCACCTACCAATCCGTATACTCCAGAGTAAGATAACAGATCTGATGGCATATCAACTTTTAAGGCAGGTTCAAATGTTTTTGGAGGAAGGATCTCTTTAATGATACCTTTCGCTTTCACATATTCCAATAAAATGGAAGAGGCATATGCCGTATTAAAAAC
This sequence comes from Paenibacillus sp. GSMTC-2017, assembly GCF_016019935.1. Classification (GTDB taxonomy): domain Bacteria; phylum Bacillota; class Bacilli; order Paenibacillales; family Paenibacillaceae; genus Pristimantibacillus. Next base: position 181,913 of record NZ_JAECMT010000004.1, on the reverse strand, counting down.
TGAAGTCCCTCCTGATGAAAGTACAGCCATAGAAATATTATGTTCTGGAAGAGTAATCAACGCTGAGTGATACAATTGCAAATCTCCACCTTTAGACAATGCCGTTATACCATAATTACTAAATGGGGCTAGACTAACTGCATCCCAGCCAAGGCCAAAATTAATGTAATTAAACTCTTCAGAAACCCACATCCCTTTTCTATACTCATGAGCTTGCATCGCTGTTGCCGACTTTTCAGATAATATATCTGTTCGGTTTCCTATTACTACTTCAGCGAACTTAGCAACTTCTTCTGCGGTTGAATATAAGCCACCCGTACCAATTGTAACTGAGTTTTCTACTGGTAAAGCCTGATCTATTGTAGGATAATACGTTTTTGCGAGCTTACCTCTATCAAATGAATCAAGTGGGGTTTTGGTAGAGGTCAACTGAAGAGGCTTACTAATATAGGTCTCAATAAATTTGCTATAACTTAAACCACTAACTCGTTCAATCAATAATTCAAGTAACTGAAATCCATCATTACAATATACTGAATATTCGCCTGGGCTCGACTTTAAACGTTGTGATTGTAAACTTAATAATAATCCATCTTGATTTCTTGTATCATTATCATCAAACAACGAGCTATTTCCGTAATGTGAACCATAAAGTCCTGATGAGTGGTTCATTAACATACGAGGCGTAATTAACATATATCGTTCATCGTTCATTTTAAACTCTTTCAAATAGGTGACGAGCGGTTTATCAATATCAATCTTCTTAGAGTCAGCTAACATCATCGTTGCAGCAGCAGTGTACACTTTACTTATTGAGGCTATCGCAAACATCGTATCTTTTGTTATCGGTTCATTGGTAGCTTTATCGAATACACCCGCACTGCTCGATAAAACGATAGAGCCTTTATCCATAATGGCATACTGTATTCCGCTTACCCCATAATTGGATACCATCGTAGACGCCAATTGGTGTGCCTTTTCTTTTACAGGATCAAGATTCGTTTTAGCAAAAGCAGGTGTTACCGTTATTGTAATGAGCATTGTGGCAATTAATATAGAAACTGTCTTCTTCACTGTTACTTCCTCCTTATAGCTACATTCAAATGTTTTTTGCGCTACATCCAGCATAAAAGGAAGTTCGTCGTTATATAAAAAAGAACCTTGAAACGCAAAAAACAATCCCTAAACAACATAGTTGTCTAAGGATTGTTTATTAGAAATGGTAGCAGGACCATATTATTAAAAGCTTTATTTTTCACTTCAATGGTCATATGTCCGCCGTATTTGTCACATATTCTTGCTACATTTGTTAATCCAATTCCATGAAGTTCGGGGTTTTGTTTTTGGCTTTGTAAATGAACAACTTCGTTTTCCATATGATTTAGAATGTGAATGAGAAGCGTAGACTCTGTAGCATATATCTTAACTAAAATATACCGATCTTCTGCGATCTTCACCTTTTTTGAAGCTTCGATTGCGTTATCCAACATATTGCCAACCACAACACACAAGTCGTATCGGTCAATTTGGACGACTTCTGAATTTAAGTTAAGTTTTGTATCTATTCGTATTCCATTCGCTTGCCCAATGTTAAGTGTATTTGTTACGAGTGCATCTATAACTAAATTACCCGTATTAACTCGTTGATAGGCGCCTTCAACCTTATTTAATGTCGTCTTAATATGTTCCAGTGCTGTTGCCAGCTCATTTCGCTTAATACATTCTTCTATATATAGAAACTGTTGATTTGTATCATGAATAATTCTTTTAACTGATTTGAAGCTATGGACGACTTTTTCATAGTTTGCATCTTGATAATCCATCTGTTGTTGCAACTGATTGTTCTTATTCATAAATTGAAATTTATCAATAATATTATCAATAATATAAAAAGTGATCACGTTTATGAAGAGAATTCCAATGGCTGAAAGGAAAGAAGCAACGTCTTTATAATTGAGAATATTCAATTGCACTATACTTGCAATAGGCGTAATCAAAAACAGAACATAATAACGATAGTGCAAAGACAACCTTCTACGTTTGGCAAATAGTCTAATGAGCTGAATGATAACAAACATAAGAAAATACGAAAATAAACCAACCTTCATATCCAATATATGATCTCTCAAATCTAAAGAATCAGAGCTACTATAGCCAACCGGATCTAATCTGTATAATAAAAAATTGGATATAAAACTTGTAGTAGACACTAAAACACCATAAAGAGTTGTGAAAATGATCTTTGTTTTCATTTCTACTTTATAAGATTGTGCAAAACTAAATATAACAAGCAAGCCTAATATCCATTGCAGAATGAATGAGGTTTGTGAATTAATGTAATATAGGTAACCTAGCAAACCAACGATAATAAAGTAGATAAATCGGTTAGGTTTTTTAGTTGCTTTATCAAAAAACGAGTTGAAGTAAAAATTAGTTTGGACTACCAATATAATAACCATACTAATTTGAATAACATGGATTAAAATCATATCAATTAATCTTCATAATCATAAATTTAGTGTAGATATCTTTTACCTCTTTTACTTTTGAGCGGCCAATTGGCAGTTCCATTCCATTCGACATTAGGACAACTCCGCTAGCAAATTTTTTTACATGTAATAGATTAATAATAATAGAACGATGGATTTGCAAGAAGTTACAGTCTTTTAACGTGACAGCATAATCTGAAATGATGCCTTTGCTTTCATAGGTTCCAGTAGAGGTTATTAAGTGGAGTTTGCTTTTTATCGTAAAACTTTTGGCAGCTTCAATACTAATGAGGTCATCATGTTTTAAAATAATTTCCTCGTAGCCTGATTTAATGATCATGAACTTTTTATCAAGCGCCTTAAAGTATTGGCATACTTTGATGACTTTCTCCTCCAAGGTCGCAGGAGCAATCGGTTTTATTAAATATTGAAACGTCATGACGTCAAAACTCTCTACCATATAGTGGGGGTAACTGGTCAGAAATATAATCTGTTCGTCTAGTTTGTTTAACCCTCTTATTTTCCGAGCTGTTTGAATGCCGTTCATTCCACCCATTTCAATGTCCAAAATGAATAGATGGAATGGCGTTTCATGGCGCTCATAATGAGCTACTAACTGCTCTCCCGAGCTGAATAATTGAATTTCAAACTCTATATTTGTTTTAATTGACAACGCAATTAAGCTACTTTTTACAAGCTCCCTTTGTTTATCCTCATCATCACAAATCGCGACTCTGTACATAGACGATACACCTCACATATTCATTACACTTATTCTAGAACCAAATGTAATAATAATGCAACAATGTAACTTTCATGTACTTCAGCACACTTTGTCTTGCATATAGTAGCGCTCACCTAAACAACAAGCCCTTCCTCCTGCGCTTTCTTCACCGCGTCATCCCGATTATTCACGCCGAGTTTAGCATAAATCATCGTCGTACAGTTACGAACGGTACCTTCTGAAAGAAATATTTTGTCGGCAATCGCTTTTATACGAAGCCCCTGCACGAGGGACGCCAAAATTCCTCTTTCACGCTCCGTCAATCCATAAGGGCAAACACGCACTTGTAATTTACGCAACCCATCCAGTTCCTTCTGCTGATCCTTCATCTCACGGAAGAGGACATCTGCGATAGACTGAGTAATTAGCGTCTCCCCTTGATGAACGATTCTTATCGCCTCTACTAACTCAATAGGAGAAACAGATTTGAGTAAATAACCACTGGCTCCGCTCCCCAGTGTATTGGCTGCTTGCGAAGCCTCCTCTATCGTCGTCACCATAATAATACGTATAGTTGGCCATCGCTCTCGTATGACTTGCAGCGTACTAGGCCCGTCTAATATAGGCATTCGAACGTCCAGAAGCACCACGTCAGGATTCTCGGTTGGAATCATGTCGAGTGCTTCTTGTCCGTTTGCTGCAAGCCCGACGACGTTCATATCCTTATGTTGTTGTAAGATCAACTGCAAGCTTTCTCTAAAGATTGGCTGATCATCAACAACAAGTACCCGAATGCTTGTTTCTTGCGGCAGGACCGTCTGATGGGGCAGACAGCAAATAACTGCTACACCTCCATCATCTAGACGATGAAGGACTAACTGTCCATGAAGGGCTTCAAGCCGATCCCTCATCGACTTTAGACCGAATCCGAATGCAATGTCCTTGTTTCCATTCCCGTTATCTTCAACCTGCATTCTAATTTGGCCTTCTTCAAAGTACAATCCTACCTGTATAAATGAAGCACCGCCATGGCGTACAGCATTGGTTAACGATTCCTGTAAGCAACGATATAGGGTCAACTTCCGGGAACGGCTTAATTCACACTCTTTACCGTAAATTCGTAACTTAACCTTTGCCCCTGTCGACTGATGAAATTGTTCTATTAATTGATGGAAAGAGGATTCGACAGTCGCGGACGCATCCTGATTGGTTTGTGCCCAGTTGTGAACGATTCCCCTGGTTTCATTCAATCCACCACGCGCCATATGAAGCAAGGTGTCTAATCGATTTATTTCAGTAGTAGACACATGAGGTCGAAGTGTCTCCAATCCCATAATGATCGTTGTCATCGTGAACCCGATCGTGTCATGCAACTCCCTGTATATTTTGTCTCTTTCTTCTAGCAACGTTATTTGCTCCACTTGACTCACATACTGCTCCAACACCTGATTCTGTTCCTTTATAATCAAGCTCTGTTTTTGTGTCCGACTCAATAGTTGAAACGCCAAACCGAAACCATACATCCCTAAGTGGTACAAAACCGCTTGAAAGGCGACACTATCGAAATCCAGACGAGCGGTATTCCAAGCTAGAAAAGGGATAAGAAGAATCGTAATAGGTCCCGTCCAACGGTATGTTCGTTCTATACTATGGAAACCAATGACAAAAGCAATGATTACAAACTGCCATTGGGTCTCTTCAAAATAATAATTTAATGCAATGTATAAGCTCCCATTCAGCAAAAGTTCAGCAATTAAATAAGCACTCCGTGAATAACGGTTAAACCAGTAAGGAAGTGCAAATGCAAATACCGAAATAGCTATTGCTGCCCAAATAGGATACGGCAAACGGTCATAATGTTGAACAAGACCAAAGACAATTGTTATCCACCACATAAAGCGGAGAGTGAAGATCGTCCAATCGAACCATGTCCACTGTTTAGTAAACAACATCAGGAATAAAACCTCATTTCCACATTTAACTGCGACCATTATAGCATGTGCCTCCATGAAGCGATATCACGAATAATCATGATAGATTACAACTTCCCAATATGACAGTTTGGGCCTCATACTGGGCCTTATCGCTATAACCTGGCGAAATAAATCGCTCTTAAATGAAAGGTGAAGATGATGTTGAAGATGTCTTTTACACACAAATGGTTCGCTGGTCTGCTCGCTTCTTGCTTGTTATTCATCATGTGCATGCCGCAAGTAAATGCGAATACAAATGAGACCTCGCCAGTCTCTACAGAAGTTCTAGAACAATTGATTGATCCAATTATGAAAGAGGAGATGAGCAAGCTTCATATTCCCGGAGCAGCGGTTGTGATTACCCAAGGAGAACACATCATATATAGCCAAGGATATGGCTTTGCTGATCTGGAACAACAAGTTCCCGTTAAACCAGAAAGTACGTTGTTTCGCATAGGCTCCCTAACCAAATCATTCACCGCTACGGCTGCTATGCAACTGGTTGAGGAAGGAAAGCTTTCGCTCCATGATGATATCAATACAGCACTAAAAGATTATCAGGTTAATGGCAAACAAGGTCCAATCTCACTGCATCATCTGCTCACGCATACGGCAGGTCTGGATGAACTGTCGTATGAAAGAGATAATCGCGAGGGGTTAATTCCAGAATGGTCGACCGATGCAGTTAGAACATATTTGAAAAGACAACCGACGATATTTACGCCTGGTAGTAAATTTCAATACAGTAATGCTGGGTCAGGACTTGTGGGAAGTGTAGTTGAACAAGTCTCTGGACTTCCATTAAATGATTACATGCAGCAACACTTGTTTCAACCGCTCGGCATGAGTAGTGCAACCTTGAATCTACCACAGGATAGGGCCAAGCTAGCTAAGAGCTATGTCTATACGGACAACGGACATCAGGAGTTTCCTTATGCGGGCATCCATTTCCCCGGAGGAGGAGCCGCTAATCTGACGCCGAATGACTTCGCCCCTTATATGATTGCACATTTATCGAGTGGTAATGTTAACGGCAAGCCCTTGCTTAAACCAGAGACAATAAAGATGATGCATGCGAAGCAGTTCTCTTCTCATGAACGCATGTATGGAATCGGATATGGTTTTTTTCGGTCGGAGACAGTAAATGGGGTTCCCTACTTGTGGGCGAATGGAGGAATTGACGGATTTAATTCGAAAATGGTGCTCATTCCTTCGAAGTCCATCGGCATCTTCATTACTGTCAACTCCGGGCAGGGTGGAATGGAGATGCATGGTAAAGTTGTTGACGCCATATTCCAGAAGCTTGATTTGAATACGGCTCCCAAGACTCTTGCACCCTTTAAAGATTCAGGGAGCATGATTAAGGAACTAGAAGGACGATACGAGTTGTATTTGGCTGCAAAGCATGGCTGGGCCAAGGGACTTCGTTTGCTAGGCAGCATACCCTACACGGTAGAGGCCAAAGATGATCAAACATTAGTAGTGACTGGATTATTCCAAAATGACGGCCAACAGATGCTAAAGAAAGAATTTACCCAAATAGATGAACGATTTTTCCAAGAAGTCGGCGGAGAAGAACAGCTATACTTCCATAAAGAACAAGGTACATGGACGATGACAGGGCCGATGAATTTCTCGCTTGAACGTAAGGCTTCGTTTGAATCAGGAACTGTCCTAATGGCGCTGTATATCGCACCTGTCATTTTGTTCATGCTAATTCTACTCTTATGGATTATAAGGTATGCGATACAGAAATGGCGTAAGCAATCAAATCACATATCTGGTATTGTTCCCATTGCCACTCTCCTTCAGGTTATATTCTTTATCGCTCAATTTACCTACGGGAATGGAGAGATTCTATATGGATACTCACTGTTTTATAGGCTAGTTGCAACTTCAATGCCTCTTATTTCGTCGGCATTAGCTATTTATTTATTGATCCGAATATTTAATGGCAAAGAGCAGGATCGATGGAAGGCCGTGAACATGGTTATCGCCGTGCTTACGATCTTTTATACGGCTTACTTATTTTATTGGAACTTTCTTTCGATACATTTTTCTTAGAAATAGGAGGTTGCGACAATGTCTCTTAAACAAAAGATTACTTATTATCTGGGTATAACGCTAGGTATTACTTTTATCATGCAAGCGTATATAGGTTCGGATTACACTTCCACGAATATTCTCTTGATGATGTGGCTACCAGGCTTAGTTGCCATAGCATTCACCCTGCTTGATAAGGAGAAGCGTTTCGGAACGCTTGGTTTGCGGCTTCGTCGCCCCTTCTATTTAGTTATGGCAGTTGCAATACCCGCCTTAACGTTTGCCATTACAGCTGGGGGCTCAGCACTATTGTTCGAGGGTAGCATCCGATGGGGGGATTACGGCCTTATGACTATGACGGACAGCTTTGAGCTGAATCTCCTCATCACCGTCATAGTAGTCGTAGCTAAAGCTTGCCTTGCCGCGCTTGGCGAGGAGCTTGGCTGGAGAGGATATGCACAAAGTAGGATGATGACTTCTTTCGGTACAGTGAAAGGGATTGTCATTTTGGGTATCGTATGGGGGTATTGGCATGTCGGGGTTACCCTTACTGGACCTACCTTTCAAGGTGCGCCACTACTATCGGCACTTGTATTGATGCCACTGGCATGTATCGGTATGTCATTTATGTTTGCATGGTTGACTCTGAAGTCCGGCTCCGTATGGCCTGCTGCCGTGGCTCATGGAATTACAAATGTTCTCTTTGATTTCTCATTCCTCTTAACCGACTATAAAGGGAGCGCTGCCCTGTACTATACTTGGATTATCACAGTTATACTAATAATGGGCGGGATCTTTATGTATCTGATTAAACGAATGGGAACGATGGCTGCGAATAGCATGAACAACGTTTCCTGAACACTACTAGTCAATTTAGCTCGACTTTTATTCTTCCTGAATAAATGCTATTATTGGAAGGTACGTTAATTTACTTATAAATAAGAAGGAGGAATACCCGATGAAGAAAAGATCTCTTAAATCGTTGTCTTGTGGTATAGGGTATTCTACTGCTGTTTTTTTCTAAAATGAAAAGTGACGGGATCAGTCTGTCAACTATCAAGAAGAATCAAAAAAAACAGCGAAAGTATGTAACCTATCGATAGGTATATATTTTCTATTTATAAGGAGACGTAAACAATGAACTTAAACAATAATGTTATTCAGAGATATAACCCGGAAAATATAGCAAAACCAGTTGGAAGCTACAGCCATGTGACGAAGATAAGTAGAAATGCTGAAATGTATGTTTTCTCCGGTCAAATTGGGATCGATCAAAACAATAATATTCCGACAGCCTTTAATGAACAAGTAACAAATACAATGAACAATATCGTTGATATCCTAGCATCTCAACAGCTGACACCTGACCATGTCATCAAAATCAATATATGGGCAACAGAAGAAATCGATTGGGATCATTTCTATGCTATTTGGGATAACGTATTCGGTCCCACACCACCTTCCATGACGGTTGCATATATTACAGCATTAGGTCTACCGGAATTAAAGATTGAATTAGATGTTTGGGCGGCAGGTTAACACTTTAAAGAAAGTATCTAAAGTTTGTTTGATAGCCGCTACGAAAAACGAGTCTTAGAATCGCTTCTAAGGCTCGTTTTTTTCTGTGTTGAAATTAATTTTGCATATCAGAAATCATTAAGCATCTTCGTCATTTCTATACTCCAAAATATCTCCAGGCTGACAATCTAAAGCTTTACAAATCGCCTCCAAAGTCGATAACCGAATCGCTTTTGCCTTTCCATTTTTCAGTATAGAAAGATTAGCCATCGTAATTCCAATCCTCTCCGAAAGCTCTGTAACGCTCATTTTCCTTTTGGCCAGCATCACGTCAATATTAATTATTATCCCCATGTCATTCACCTCAGACTGTTAAATCATTTTCAGATTTTATATCTATGGCATTTTTTAATAACTTTTGAAGAACAGCAGCAAAGACCGCAATGACCATGGAAGCAAAAATAATGATTAATCCCAATACGATAATTCCTGGCGCATCATCAACTTCCGCAATGAGATATAAAAACGGCATAACTGCCACAAACAAGATACTAATTGTGATTGCACAAGATTTAATATTTTTTAAAGCCTTTACTGATAATTCCGAATATGCATTGTTCTTGTCAATGTAGGTTAGCAATTTGAACGCTTGATACAATGCAACGAAATACGGTATCGCCGCTAAATATGTTGCTACTATCGCTATATATAGCCAATACGCCGGAAACTGTTCTGGTGCTTCTTTAGCTAAGAGCGGTAACCCAAATATACATAAAGCAAGAATCGGTAGCCCAATCAAAATAACAGTTACCTTCAAAAAAAGAGTTGTTCCTCGTTCCATCATACGCACCTCACTTAACTATTTTCAAGTTGACTATATCATGATGTTTATCGTTTTACAATATATATTTGTTGTTATTTTAAGAAAATGGTGAACGTGCAAAAAAAAGCCCTACTCATGACTAGGTTTCCCTCATCATCTGTAAGGCAATCTTTAAGATCATCCGTAATGTACAAACATTCTTCTAGACATACGTTGTTCTCATTAGTTTTCTTTATATTTTTCTTTAAGAATGCTTGACCCAATCCCTGCACCGATACCGATAATTAGAGGAGCGAAGTTCCAAAAAAATTTCCCTCCATACAAGGTAATATCCATCGTTGTCACTTTGTTTAGAAGGAGAACGCCAAGCTTGATCACTAGCAGCACAAGCCCAACTAATACGAAAACATCAAAAAATAATTTCAATCTCGGATAGGCCAATTTTCTACTATCTTTTATCACCTTATTAGTCAAATTCGCATCACTTCTTAAAAGCTCATCTATAGTTACTTCAAATAGATCGCTCACTTTAATAAGGATCTCTATACTGGGATAGTTTTGACCATTCTCCCATTTTGATACTGATTGCCTGCTTACAAACAACTTCTCGGCCAGTTCTTCTTGTGACCAGCCTTTATTGTTTCTTTCCGTTTTTAGCTTTTCTCCAAATATCATCACAACCACTACCTTTCCGCAACTTACAAACCAATATTGGCTTCTCTGCGTGCAAAAGTAAAGATCGCTTTAGTTGCGAAGCCCCGCAACCCACGGTTGCTGCTAATTTCAGAAGGAATAATCATAATATTTCTCTGCGTTCCGTAAGCTTGGCCATATATCCTTACTTTCTCCACCAACATACCAATAGGCCACTCCAGCTAATTTTTTATTCACAGTGAAATGATATTTAGCTATTAGCGACCGACCATCCTCAAACCAAATCGTATGTTTTGTAGACTGTTTCGTATAGTCAGCCACATATTGCCCTAATGATTCATTCCATACCGGTTTAAGGGAATAGGCACTTAGTATCTCATTTTGCTTCGTAAGAGAAATAAAATCCATGGACGCTACAGAGCCATCCTGTTTTAACGTCCAATCGCGGTTATAGAAAGGCAAGGCAAGTATCACCTTATTGCTTGGTACAACCTTAAGAAGCTTGTTCACTGCGTTAGTCACATAAGGCAACGAAGCATTCGAGCCTGCACCAGAAAGCGCTCCGTAATGCTCGTCGTAGCCCATCATTACCATGTAATCAGCCTGTTTGCCAAGTGCAGCATAATCGAATGCCTCCGTCCAATCGGTACCCAGATCAGGGGAAACATCTATCGACAGCACTGTGCCTTGGGCATGCAGTTTATCAGCTAATAAAGTAATAAAAGTCGTAAACGATTGACGATCTTTCGAAGCCACATTTTCAAAATCAATATTAAGACCCTGTAAACCGTATTTTTTTGCGATTTCGGCTAATTGATTCACTAGTTTATTTCTAGCTGCTGCACTAGACAACATCTCATGTGTAGCTTCTTGGTCAAATCGATTACCGACCATAGCCCAAATTTGTTTATTATTCTTTTTCGCCCACGTAACAAGCTTCGTATCGGTATTATCGGTTACTAAACCTGTTTTATCCATGAAGTACCAACGGGGAGATAGTGTATTTACATTCGATTGTAAAATACTATTCCCATACTGTTCCGTCGTTTGACCATACTGCCAGCCGAGCACGATCCGTTTATTAGGTTTTGCCGCAAGCTCGGCAGCCCATTTACTGTTTTGTAGGACACGATCAATTAATACAGCTGTTTCTTGCCTCGAAATAGGAGCAGTTGGCCTAAAGTGGCCGTTATTATCACCTTTTATTAAACCTAGCTTATGAACGGCTGCAACAGATGCGCTCGCCCAATCCGCAATTTGCTCTCCATCTTTGAACACTGTACTCGCGATAGGATTATTTCCTGTCTGTTTCAAAGCTCTTGCCATCCATACTGCCGCTTCTTGACGCGTAACGGATTTCCCTGGTGCAAAGGTTGTAGCCGATTTCCCCTTTGCGAGTTCTAATTGAACAGCAGCTTGTACAAAGCCGTAATACCAAGTATTCTGCTTCACATCCGTATAAGGTGTTACTGGACTCATCACCGGCTCAAGCGCTAGCAAACGGCTTAATATCGTAATAAATTCAGCTCTAGTAACCGATCTAGCAGGCGAGAAACTAGTTTCAGATGTTCCTGTTAAAATATTTTTATTATATAAGTTTATAATTTCTTTTTTGGCATAACTTTTGCTTATATCGTCAAAGGGCAACGCTTTTGCAACTGAAATATACGAAAGAAGACCGCTTATTACTATTAAAATAGTGATCGTTATTATAGGTAATCTACCAACTAAACTTTTCACATTATCACTCCTGACACTAATTCAGGAATCATAACAAAGATTTAGTTTATAAGCATCGTCAAAATAATGGTAGAGTCACGCAAGCTGACTGGTATTGCATGATTTTCGATACACACTCATCTACAGACCATTTATCTGTCTCTACAATTACTTCGGGGTGTACAGGCACTTCATAAGGGGAATCAATACCCGTAAAATGCTTAACCAGCCCTGCTCTTGCTTGTTTATAAAGTCCCTTTGGATCTCTCTTCTCGCATACCTCCAAAGAACATTGCACATAAACCTCCATGTACGAATCTCCTATTAGAGAGCGTACTTTATCACGAGTGGAGCGATAGGGAGAGATGGAAGCGACGATCACATTTAAGTTTGCATCAAGCAGAATTTTGCCAATCTCACCAATTCTTCTACCTACTTCTAATCGATCCTCTTCACTAAATTGAAGATCACTATTAATACCTTTCCTAAGCGTATCTCCATCCAAAATGTAACTATTTTCTATTTGCTGTTTCAATGCCTCCGCAATCGTTGACTTCCCTGAACCCGACAGCCCCGTTAGCCATATCATTTTCCTCATAGATACACCTCTTTTAAATGATAGTCTTCCATAAAATTCCAGTAATTTCTACTGGATTGAAGACTATTCATCGTTTAATTCACCCTTTTTATGTAAACTTTTCGTCTTTATCTATTAGTTTATCATGTTAACTTAATTTAGTACCTCTATTAGTTGACGTGTACAGCTTTATAGAAAAAACCTGGCCAATGGCCAGGTTAGCCCTATTTTGAAGACTTTTGCTTGAAAATAACTTTAAATATTGGGTAGAATACCATAAATGAAATGGTGCTATTGATAACCATCGTAATAACGTCCGCAGTTGTTTCACCAAATGAGCCCCATCCCCATGTATTAATGAATAAGTTATATATCGGAGCTTTGTAAAGTCCTTGAGCTGCGGCAGCACCAATTGTGATTACGATGTACGCTAATACATACCAAAATGCAGCCGTCCAAATGTTACTGTTTGATTTAAATGTAACGTTTCTCTGTGCAAAAAAGTTAACAATCTGTGCAATTCCGATTGCTAGTTGAACGGCAAGGAAATAACCCAGTCCTCCGCCACCTCCTGATGCAAGTGAGCCTGCTCCATAATCAAAAATGTAATATGGACTTCCATCAACGTTTTGTCCCAGTTGAAATACTTGAAAGCTTATCGATAGTAATGATGTCTGTTCGAATATGAGTTTAATTAAAGGCATCAAAATAAGTTGTAATACCGTTATTCCGGCACTCAGTATAAAGAATACTAGGAATTGTGTAATGCCAGGATGAAGTTCTTTCTGTTTATTCCAAAAACCGATCAGTCCTGTATTCTTATTGATCATTATTTCGCTCATTGAATTTCTACATCTCCTTTATCACACCTGCTATTTATGCATTACCAAAATAATAGGCGGGAAGTTTATCGTTTTCTTACGGAATTAAAAAGAGGCGCACCAATAGCCATAAGCCTCAGGTGCACCCTCTTTCTAGTACAATATCTTGTGAACGATTAGTAAGCGGAATACAACTTAACGTAGCCATATTCCCCGAACAAATAGGCGTACTATTACACTTAGTTTCTCATACAAATCGATCTTTATCGAAAAATAAGCACATATTTGCATCTAAAATCAGAAAATATCGCCCGACAATCGAAAATAAGTGTATTTTTGCGTTTACTTCATCATATAGCTCAGCCACGCCTAACCTATCGATTGATCCACTTCAACACCTTCAAAATTTGCTTCCGACTAATTTTGCCGCCGGTAAAGCGGTCAATTTGTCGAAACGGCATATTCAGAACGAAGTAGACATTGTTAGCTAACAAAGGTTTATTGACCGCGTCAAAAAATCTTTTGAAGAAAAACACCACGTGATAGATTGATTTCCCTAGTAGGTTCTTATATCTAGCTTGAGCAATCGTATCGTTTAATCCAAGGTCCTGTTTCGGGTCCCAGTAAGGTGCTGGTGGTTCGTAACCCAGTAGTCGCTTATATTCCACAGCCGTTACTTTATGAACTTGACCGCTGAAATAATGCGGGAAGTTCTCCTTCGTATGATCACTAGGAATAGAATCGCCTTCAAGCGTAATCTCTTCATTCAAATGAATAGACTGGATTGAGCTGCCGATTTGAATGTCGTACGCGCCAGGTTCAACCACCCATCTGTGAGCCGTCGGATTAAAGTAGGCAAAATCATGTTCCTCTAACATTATCGTGACACGCTTGCTTTCAGCAGGCTCTAAAAATACCTTTTCAAAACCTTTTAACTCACGTTTCGCTCTAAAGATAGACGAATTTTGTTTCTGGATATACAGCTGAGCAACTTCTTCCCCTGCAACCGATCCAGTATTCGTAATCGTAAACGAAGCCTGATATTGATCGACCGCTAAATCCGAATATGCAAAAGTTGTATAGGACAGTCCATAACCAAACGGGAACAACACAGGTTTCTGAGCGGTATCGAAATAGCGGTAGCCGATAAAAATACCTTCAATATGTTCTGCCGTTGCCTCCTTGCCCGGATAATAAGGAGCAGAAGAAACATCGCCGTATGCGATCGGGAATGTTTCGCTGAGCTTACCGCTTGGGTTGTATTCCCCAAGCAAAATACTCGCTAACGCTTCTGCACTTCCTTGTCCGGACAAATAGGTGTGAACAATCGCTTTCACATCGTGTACAAACGGCATTTCTATAGCGCCACCGCCCGCAAGAATGACCACAATGTTGGAATTTACTTTCGTAAGTGAACGAAGCAAGTCGAGCTGGTTCTCGCGCAAGCTTAAGTTTACGCGGTCAATACCTTCCGCTTCACTACCTTCATCTAGCCCTAAGAACAACAGAACGGTATCTGCTTGTGCAGCTAACGTTACAGCTTCCCTTAGCAGCCCATTATCAGCGCCGCCCATTCGCTTGAAGCCTTTTGTATGTCCAACAATCGACAGTCCCGATTGATTCAAAACATCGACAGCATTGGATAGCTTAGCAGGGTTAATAAGCGAGCTGCCAGCACCTTGGTAGCGAGGATTTCGGGCGAAATCCCCAATGATAGCAACTTTATTATTCCGAGCAAGCGGTAATATATTGTCGTCATTTTTTAATAAAACAATGGAACGTTTAGCAGCGTCGACCGCTTCATTATGGTGCTCTTCATAATCAATGTGCGACGCGTCGCGATCATGAAGCTGGGTAGTGTAGACCAGCTCAAGCAGTCGATCGACTGCTTCATCAAGCACTCCTTCAGCAAGCTCTTTGTTTCTAACAGCTTGCACAATCTCTTTGTCCGTAATGCCGTTTGTTGAAGGCATCTCTAACTGATTTCCTGCCTTCAGCCCTGCTACGCGGTCATTATTTCCGCCCCAGTCGGTAACGACTACGCCATCGAAGCCCCATTCGCCGTTCAGAATATCCTGCAGCAAATAGTTGTTTTCATTGGCGAACGTGCCGTTTACTCTATTGTATGAGGTCATAATTGTTTTCGGCTTACTCTTCTCAACTACACGTCTAAATCCTTCTAGATACAGCTCTCTTAACGAGCGCTCATCAACGACCTCATCAATCGTCATTCGCATATGCTCTTGGCTATTAACCGCAAAGTGTTTAGGACAAGCAGCAATGCCGTTTGATTGAATACCTTTTACCATCTCGCTCGCTAGTTCACCCGTTAAATAAGGGTCCTCGGAAAAGTATTCAAAGTTGCGTCCGCATAACGGATTTCGTTTAATGTTTAATCCAGGCCCAAGCAGCACGCTCACCTTTTCGCTTGCTGCTTCTCTGCCGATCGTCTGACCGACATCATAAATCAATCCTCTGTCCCAGCTATTGGCTAGCGTAGCTGCTGTTGGGAAACAAGTGGCAGGCAGACTTTTATTTAAGCCCAAATGATCTGCCTTTCCACCTTGCTTTCTAAGTCCATGCGGTCCATCTGTCAGCATAATGCTAGGAATATTCAGTCGTTCAATCGCTTTTGTATTCCAGAAGTTCGCGCCAGACATTAACGACGCTTTTTCTTCTAGCGTCATACTTTCAATTAGTGATTTATACTTCAATTGTTTTCACCCCGCTTTTAAACGCCTATTTTTCGAACAAGTAGGTTTGCAATATCGTGTACAACACATGCTGAACGCTTGTGCGGACTCCGTTTGCGATACCTGAAGGATCAGTTTTGTATGCTTTGTGCAGCAATTTTTCGTTTTTACTTGGTGTCATAATGTCGAGCATGATGTCATTACCAGCTACAACCGCATCCGGCGCTTTCATAAAGCCAAACACTGCATCACTAGAAACGAATCCATCAAAGCCCCATTCATCGCGCAAAATATCATTTAGCAAGACAGAATTTGCTCCAGCCCACTTCGTGCCGATGATCGAGAAGCTGGACATCGCGCCTAGAGGACTGCTGTCTTTCACTGTAATTTCAAAAGGCTTCAAATAAATTTCGCGAATCGCTTGTTCGTTTGCCCAGATCAGGTTACCAGAACGAGCATTTGTTTCTTGATCATTTAGTGCAAAGTGCTTCATGAAGGCAATAATGCCTTGATCTTCTGCACCGTTTATCATATTTGCTGCCATTTTCCCTGAAAGTACTGGATCTTCAGAGAAGTATTCGAAGTTACGACCGCCTTGTGCCGTACGATGAATATTCATACCTGGTGAATACCAGCCTTGAATACCATAAGCACGTGCCTCTTTACCAACCGCTTCACCCATGCGATATGCCAAATCATTGTTCCATGTTGCTGCAATAACAATCTCAGACGGATATGATGCTGCTTCAACTGGTTTGAAGAAGTAACTGAATCCAGCAGGTCCATCCATCAACAACGTTTTCGGTACGCCCAAACGATCTACTGCCATCGTGCGATAAGCACCATTTGCTACATAATCGATCATTTCGTCCATCGTAAATTGATCCATAAAGGCATCCCATTTCGGATCATCAAAAGCTAAACCTTTCAAATCCTCCAGCTTTATACCATTATCAGCGCCAACTGTCGGCATTTCCTGCTTAGAAGCTTCTTTCTTATTCGAGAATGCGTCCAGCACATATTGCGGTGCTTCATGACTAATATTTTTATCGGAAGGATAAGTACCCTTCCAATCATTTCGTGACAAATACGTAATTTCGCCGTCTGCTAAATCAAAACGATTTTCGTAAGCTGTCTTCGTATCTTTATCTTCTCTATACACCTTTTTCTCTGCTAGCTCAAGGTCATAACTTGCTACAATATCATGAACGTTGCGAGCCACTTTAACCGTATACGTTCCCGGATCAAGTACATACGCCTCTTCTGTGTTCATATCATAAGAAGCCATCTCTTCAGTTGCAAAGGAAAGGGTGATCACTTCGGATTGACCAGCTTCCAGTAGAGACGTCTTTGCATAGGTAGCGAGCTCGATTGCTGATTTCTCAATGCCGCCTGCAATATATGGAGCGGAATAATAAACTTGAACAACATCTTTTCCGGCTCTATCACCAACGTTTTTCACTTCAACTTGAAGCTCAATCTTCTCTTCATTCAGTGACTGATTTAGAACTTTCCATTCGAAATCGGTGTAGCTTAGTCCATGTCCGTAAGGATATAACACCGCATTTTTGTAGCCTGCTTCGTCGTTCAAATAGAACGTTTCATAGAAGCGGTAACCAACATAGATACCTTCTTGATAATTTAGGAACGAATATTTCAAGTTGTTATATTTGTAGTCCCCAAAATTTTCGCTTGCGGGAGACGATGAGTTGTCATATACATACGTATCCGTAATACGACCCGATGGATTGACATTACCTGCAAGAATATTTCCTAACGCGTTTGCTCCGTAAGGTCCAGGTGTTCCAATCCACAATACAGATTTGATTGACTCATATTCTTCTACGAAACCAAGCTCAAGCGCATTGCCCGCATTAACTACAACCGTTACATTTTTGAAGTTCTTTGAAACTTTCTCAATTAGAGCACGTTTGTTTGCTGTTAGTTCCAATTGTTCAGAAGTCGCATCGCTTGCTTCTGTGCTCTCACTAGCAATAACAATGACTGCATTTTCCGAATAAGCTTTTGCTTGTGCGATTGCTTCGTCCGTCAAATAGTCTACTTTCGGCTCATCCGTTGAAGTTCCGGCTAACATGCCTTTTACAACTTGAACGATACCTGTTTTGGCCCCGGCACCGACTCCTGCTTTTGCACCAACTTCTTCATACAATTTATGAAGCTCTGTATTATAAGAAATTCCTGCATTCTCTAAGCCTTTGAACAGATTAACCGCACGGGAAGTATCGCCCGCACCCGATCCACCGCCACCATAACGCAGCTCCAATGCTGCTACACCGAAGACGTTAACCTTTTTGTCCTGCAAGGGAAGTTGTTTGTCTTCATTTTTCAGGAGGACAATACCTTCATTCGCAATTTCTTCCGCTATTTTCCCGCCGTGTTCACGTGCTGCAAGTCCCTCAGGTGTATCCGTTACGGCTGTAATGTGTTTCCCTGTCAGTGCATCAATAAGACCAGACACGATTGGACCAAACTGTACGAACAACATGACCGCAATAACCGCCACGATCGACCAGCCAGCAAAACGCCTTGGTCTGTTTTTAATTTTTTTGTAGCGTTTTGCTTCCTTTTTCATCGCTCTACGATCTTTACGGCTGAGAGCTTTCAGCTCCAATTTAGTTTGTTGCTTATGCTCTTTTTGTAGTTTTTTATCCTGCTCTATTGCAGCTTGGCGCTCCGCTTCCGGTAACGCATTAATTTGTTCTTTTCGTGCGCGGAGCTTAACTTTATCTTCTTTCACTTTTTTCACAATTTCATTTTTCTTTGCTTTTCTAGCTTTAAAATAATCCAACACGGCGATCCCCTCCGGTTTAGTGACTCATTTTTTTCAAGTGTAATATAGCGCTTACATTTTAACTATGAGGATCTTGTTGAAAAAAAAGCTAAATATTGCGTTCATCCGATTTTACAGCAAAATCGAAAGAGCAACATTTAGCATTAGGCGTTGATTTTTTCTAGGTCAATCATTACGATTCCGAATATCGGAACCTCGAACTCCAGTGTATGATTCCCCTTTATTTTAAGCTGTTCCACACTTCTTGACGGTCGATTAATCGCATTCCAGTAGGCAATATCATCGAAAGACAACTTTTTGCATTTTCTTAAATCGGCAAGATCCAATCGCTGATCGATCTGCTCCGGCGTTAATCGTTGCTTGATCAATCGGTATGTTCCTTCAATATTTTCTAACCCCAATTTTACAAAAAGATACGGACTTTTAGCTTTACGCCAAGCCAATTCGATTTGTTCATTATTTTGATTCATAATGAGATGCAGCTCTTCTTCGGGATACACGGTCAAAATGCGGTAATTTTCCTGTTGCTTCGTTACGATACACGAATTATTTTGGTACACAAGCCCATCGTACAATCGGCTCACAAACTCTGTCGCATACCAATTATCCTTATAACGACCATCCGGTGTACATAATGACATCCTGCTCGCCAGCTCATCTGGAAAATATTCAAACAACTTGGCTGAATCTAGTGACAGTGGCGGGAAGTAGTGACTTGCAATTTCGAATTGATTCATTTGTTTTATGTAGTTCCAAATGCTCGCGTTTGCTTGCGCTAGATCCGAATATGCATGCATATAATCGTCTTGTTCGTAAACCATCATTCGGTCCAAAATACGATTTTGGGCTTTTATGTTCGTATTTTTACCAATGACCTGTATATGAACTTCGTCAAATAGATGATTCAGTGCAGCATCAAGCTGAATCTTGCGCATACGCGTCCAGTCATCAATCCAATAGACAGTGTTGTGGCTGTTACTATCATTAAGCAGTACTTCATCCACAGGCTGCACAGGGAAATGAATAACAATATTGTTATAGCCTTTAAAAATTGAGATAGCATTCGCTATCGGTAGACATAATTCACCGCCACTTTGCCATTCATAGAAGCAGCGGAATTCAAACATCCACTGCGGGCTTGTCCTATAATTTTGTTGCAGGTGGACACTCAGCTCAGTCATTACCGATTCAAATGATTCGTTATTAGGGAAACCACGCTCTTTCCAATCATCAAAATCGATGGATTGAAATTGAAGGTACGGATACATGCCCACCGACACGATCTGCTGCAACATGTGATCCAGCGCTCTAAATGAACAAACGAGTTTACCGTCATTCATCTTAATATCCACTTTTTCGAATAATCGAGTAACGGCTACCCACTTCACCCCAAGACGATCACGGACTTCGTACAAACGACTATCGCTAAGTTCGCCCTTTACTTTTAATATATGGTTGACCTTATGATATCGGCCCGCCGTTTCATTCAAATCTAATTGAACTTCAATTCGTTCGGGTACAATAGGTGAAGCTGCCGGTAACTCACCTAGAGCCACATATGGCGAGAGTAACGCTAATACATCTTGAGATAGTGCCACGTCAGCACGACTCTGTACCTCTCTTAGTTGGCTCTTTTCACGAAATTCAGCAGGTGTGAGCTTATATCTTATTTTAAATGCTTCGTTAAATGAGCGTACATTAGGAAAGCCACTCGCTAAAGCTATCGTTACAATCTTGTCGTGCGTGCTCTCCAACATTTGATAGCTATGAAACAATCGCACTTCTTTGATGTAGTTACCGATTGAAATACCTAACTGATTCTTAAAGGAATGTGCTAAGTAGTATTTGCTACTATAGAACTTTTCAGCAATTTCATCCAAGCTAAGTTTTTCAGCATAATTAACATTAATATACGATACAATTTCTTTCACCTTATCCGAAGTAGCGTGTGCTTGCTCCTTTTCATCTGCTGACCCAAGATATCGATACAACAATCCGATTATTCGTTTCGAATATCCTTCGATGATATAATCCGAACCTTCACCTGGATATATCATTTCGATATACAAATATGCCATACTATTTTTCACAAGCTCATAACCATCTTTTTTGTACACCATCGATAGTGGAATACTTTGCTTAAATGACGGAAACTCATCTTGATACTCATTAGTTAGAAACTTAACCGTAAGCGTCGCATTTTCTTTGCTACCAATTACACGAACGATATCACCTTTATTCAACACGAAAATGTCACCTGTCCGAATCAATATATCCGAACCATTTCGCATAATTTCCAAATAACCAGACAAAACAAACCAAACCGTCAACTGCGTCATGAGAAGAAAATCCACCTCCTCAATTGTTTCAATTGCGGCCATCACGGATTTATCAGATCCACTTTTTTTACTATTCAACATCAAACCATCACCCCTTCCGATGCAAAAACGTTGTAGGTTTAACTGAGTATACGAAAATGATGTTTATCTTCATTTATTATAAACCATTCCTTCATCACTTGTGGTCCCGTTCATGTATAGTCAATAAAGAACCTGCAAAATGTGCTAAACTACTAGAAGGCATCACCTATCTATTCAAAGGCAAACTTCTTGGGGGCAATTCATGAAAACATCGGTATTACCTACGATTATTGGCGGAATCATTACGCTCGTTATCTTTTTTCTAGATAGCTTAGCATTTAATCTTGTCGAAAAATTTCTCATCTATGCGGTATTCGTCATCGTACCTCTTGTCATTTTACTTTTGGACCGTGACGAAAAAAACAATATGCAACAAAAAATGTTCACGGCTATTAAACTGCTTCATATTCCCGCAGCTCTTCTTACGTTAGCTTCTATTATGAGTAACAAGACGTGGGGGCTTGGTAACACAGTAATCCCGGGAACACTCTCCCTTGGATGGGTACTATTCACTCTACTGCTCTGCGTGTACGGCATAACCATTATTACTAATCACAAAGGAAGAGTAGGAGAATTAGCAATTGGTGCGGGGCTCGTTTACTTTTTTGTCGGAGGTATTTGGTTCGCGCTCTATCAGTATCAAATTCACATCTACCAAGTTAGTCCTTCAACGCACGCTCTAAATTCAGTTCATTTTCATTTCTCATCTGCTATCGTTCCAATCTTTATAGGTATGCTCGGACGGATCATGACGAAAAAAAGCTGGTACCCGTGGATCGTTGCTATCGATATCATTGGACCCATCCTCATCGCTGTCGGCATTATTTTCTCGAAGCCGATTGAGTACATTGGTGTCACCTTGTTCGCTTGCAACATTGCCATTTACACAACTTATCTGCTTGCTTACTTACGGAAAAGCTCTGTACGAAATAAATCATCCTTATTTTTAGTAGCTTCTTGCTTAGCCTTTTATGCTATTGTCGTTATTTCGATTTGTTATCCGTTACTGAAAAGGTTATTCTCCTTAACGATACTCGATTTCATACCGATTTACGGATCGCTTCACGCGTTTGGTTTTGTTTTATTCGGTCTAATCGGATGGATTTACATGGTGAACTCTTCTAAGAAAAAGGTACTTATTAACGAAGCATAGATGGCGATTAGTTAAACTTCACAATTCTATTATTTATAAAAAACGAGCAACACGATTGATTATTGCAATGTGTTGCTTTTAAGCTAGCTAACCCCAAATAAAGCTCAGTTACCATGCAACTACTATATACTATCATTCTACTTTGCAGACATAATCGTTAGGTATTTCGAAATGACATCCTTTTCGTTGACAAATGTTAGCCATGATCGAATCTTAAGCCCCATTTTAGCCTTGCAGAGCTATTATCACTATCATTGTTCAAGTATGTAGAAACAGGTTGTGGAACCGATAATCTTATCTACAGCAGTGTATTATCATAATTATATGCTGAGAAAGATACGTAAAACTTATGTGATCTGATTTAAGCTAATTACACGCATTATACTATTTCTTAGTAATACCTTCCTTAATTCTTCTGTATATATTGGATAAGCTTATTTCAAAACCATACCCCTCAAATTTTGTAAGTGTAACTGCACCACCAAGAATTTCTTCGCTATTATTTTCTTCATTTTTCATGTTATCCATTATTAATGAATGTTGAAGAATGGATGCATCAATTATTTTTTGCTGCTGATCGACTGTCGTCCTTAAATTTTCAATAGTAATGTTTTGTGACTGAGCAATCGCGTTTGCTAAAAGTATCTGGCTTTTTAAATGCTGAATATTAGCCATTAGTTGTAATTCACTCGGTCCAACATCTGAATTATAGTAGTTATTTGATATTACATTAGGTAGTCTTAGATAAATTTCAAGTGCATCATAAATTTTATATAATGCCACTTCATCTGAAGTTGGTGTTACCGAAAACAGAACTTGGCCTGCCTCATGATTCAAATTAGAGGTAGCATTTATTCCTAAATTCTTTAGGAAATCGGTAAAGTAGATAAGGTACTGTTCACAAGAAGTCCGAACCTGCTCGGGAAACTGAAATAAACTAATTACGGAACCCTTATTTAACTCTTCTAAAAGTCTCATTTTAGTTTTATTAACGAGTTCACAAATAAGTTTTGAATTTATTTCATAAACTTCTTTTAATGTACTTCTTGTTGTAATAGTAAAGCCAAAGATATAAGACAACTCAGTAGCATCTATTGCTAAATCAAAACCTTTATCCTCACACTGTAATTCCACAGTTCTTCTTAGCCCTTCAAAAAATTCATCAATACTATATAAATTTCTCCACTTATTTGCTTGTAAATAGAAGAAAATAGACATCTTTTCGAGACCATTTTCTGTTCTTGATATATAAAAATTAAAAATCTGATCTTCTTCTCCAAAATAAAACATTATACTTTCTATCTCTTTTGGTATTTCGTCTATTACTACTTCTGAGATCCTCTGAAAAGCATCAAAATCTTGAACACTTATCTCAAACCAGTTACTTATTTTATCTACAGTCACATGGTCTCGTTCGATTTTAACTCCATTTAACACCATATATCGGTCATTCTCTATTATCATATTCACGACTAATTCTCCTTACTCTCTTAGATATCCTTAGTCATACTAACCTTTGTGTACTCTTAAAAAAATCTTTGCCCCTGGTCTCTGCAAGCAAGATCCTTCATAAACTAGCATATCCCCTTACTACCAAAATTAGCTAACATTTACAATAGGATGTATCTGCTTAATCACTTTAAAGCTTTAAATAACAACTTTAATATTACCTTATATTGGTTTATAAAACTAGGTCATACAGCTTAAGTAAACTATAATTAAAGAAGAGGTTGCACCAAATGCCTATGGCATTTGGGCCCCCCTTCTTAATCACTTATTCAAAAGTCGGAACTCCTTCAACATACGATTCTCCAGCCCTACCGCTAGTGTAATTAATCGATCTCTCGATCATATTCACTTCATAATAGTGCACACCCGCATCGGCCATATCTTTAAGGAAATCTGTATATGGAGTCAAGTTTCTTTGATGATGTTCCAAACCTCTCTTTACGGCATCCGCTTGAAAATGATCTGCAACTTCAAGGGTTAAAGCCGACTCACTACCCTTTTCTTCATACTGATTGTCTCCCCCAAAGAATACGGTATGGTCACTCGCTATACTCGTCCGATAGGATATTACTCCCGCTCCGAGCAATTGTTGAAAAATTTTAGGATATGGCCACTTTTCATGTTGGAAACTTCGCTAATTCGTTTCACTTCCTCAACATTCATAAACGTCTCTCCTAACATCTCACATGTTTTCGCTTGAAACCAATCCGTCCTTTTTCAACCGCGTTTTGAATGGTTAACGATGCGTTCAAAAACTTGCTTTTAGCGCTGTCTTGATTAACTTCTACCGGTCCCACTTCCTGCGCAATTTCGATCGCCTTATCATGAAGATGCTGATAGGATATCCCCACCGTATATAAGAATTGATTCATCGCATATTTTGTGCGCTCAGGGGCCTCATGAATAGTCTCTTTTACACGTGTCAATAATCCAGCAAGCTTTTCCTCTGAAAATTCATGGTCTGGACGATTTCCGAGCAGCCAGCAATAACAGTTCCAACCTGCTGACATTTTCAAATCAATATTGCTATCTATCCATTTATCAGAAACCTCTTGTGCGATATTTGTTTCTGACAACGTCACTGCTACTACAAAGTCAGATAACATATAGAAATATGCTCCATCTATCCACCGTTCAAAGTCGGCCTCAGTCATTACATTGGGGTCAGCGATTATACCAGCAAAATACATAGCGTCATAATTTCCAGTAGCGTAAAGCTGATCGGCTAATGGCTGATTAAGTTTTATCTTTTTGAACAGAGGTTTCATCGCACCTGTAGCCACACCAAAAAGTGGTTCTTGCGCGCCGTTAGATTGATATATTTTCTTAGTTCGTTCTTTGCCTAGAGCTTCAAGCTCTTGCATGACCGCTTCCAAATTCATTATTTACACTTCCTTTTACTAATTCGTATTCAGGATTAGGACGTTCTCAATTGAATATATCATATCGTAGCCTTCATAAAAAACCATCGTCTCCTGTACATCAGAAGGCGACGGTTTTTAAACTCATACTATCTGTTAAAAGGAATACTCTCTTTCCACTTTACAAATTTTCACGTTGTAATTTTGGTACCAATCTTGCTTGCCTTTCTCCTGCGCAACTAGGTGAGATTGATGCTGCTTCCAGTTGCTAATTGCCTCTAAACTCTCCCAATAGGAAATCGTAATACCAACTCCTGAAGAATCTCTGACACTTTCTACTCCTATAAAGCCAGGCTGCTTATTTGCAAGCTGCACCATCTTTTCCGCCATAACATTATACCCGTTGTCCCCATCCGTACGCTTACTCGAAAATATGACTGCATAATATGAACCGTTTGATTCATGACTCATTCCGATCAGACTCCTCTTCACAATTTACTTTAATATTAGCCTTTCACATTTTTAGCTGTCTATAAAGAAACATGGCTTTCGCATAATAGATTGTTGTATAATCGTCCGAAAAGAGACCCATGCCAAAACTTTACTTTCGAACAGCGAGGAGAAATGTATGGCTGTACTTACGATTGATCGTTTAATAAAGAGACAAGGCAATGCACTGCTATTGCCAGAGATAAATCTGCAGATTAAGAGCGGTCAGTGTGTCGTTGTACAATGTAACAATGAACTTGGGCATTTACTTATCCAACTGCTTCTAGGCGATATTCCGGCATCTAGTGGTCATGTGCTTATCGAAGACTCAAATTTACCTCAGCATTTTAAGAAAAACGCACACAAAATAGGCGTTTCCCTTCTGAATGATGGACTTTATGGGCGACTTAAGGTAAAAGATTCGCTCACTTTTTACAAGAACATATACCAAGCAACCATCTCCATCGATGAAGTATTGCACAAAATCGGATTAGAGGACAAAAAAAACAGCAAAATTTCTTCATTAACCTTCTCCGAGCAAAAGCGATTGCATCTTGGGAGAACGATTATACATAACCCTGTGCTGCTTATTTGGGAAGAACCCGAACAAAACGTGGATATTGAAAGCCACATCATTATTCGTTCACTACTTACTGAACTTCTGAACGAAGGAAAGGCAATTCTAATTACAACATCCTATCTTGCAGATGCCATTTCCATCACCAATGAGGTATATAGACTGAATGAGCATGAGTTTAAAAAATTAGATGTTAGCGATGATTCGGGGGTTGATCTTCATACGGACGTAACTGCTCCCCTCGAGGAATATCCATCACAAACTACAATACTTCCACCTACAGCAATTGAAGTTCGACCCGTTCGGGTGGAGAAAATCCCCGCCAAGGTAGACGATAAGATCATCTTGTTCGATCCAACAGAAATCAATTTTATTGAAAGCAGTGAGGGTATATCCTTACTTCATGTTAAGGGGGCCACTTTCCCTTGTGTGTTTACCTTAAGTGATCTTGAGATCAGGCTAAAACCGCTTGGTTTCTTTCGGTGTCATCGTTCTTATATCGTAAATTTACAAAAAGTGCGTGAAGTCATTTCATGGACACGTAATAGTTTTAGTCTCATATTGGATGATGACAAGAAAAGCTCCATTCCACTTTCCA
Source organism: Paenibacillus sp. GSMTC-2017 (assembly GCF_016019935.1). Taxonomy (GTDB): domain Bacteria; phylum Bacillota; class Bacilli; order Paenibacillales; family Paenibacillaceae; genus Pristimantibacillus. Next base: position 154,960 of record NZ_JAECMT010000004.1, on the reverse strand, counting down.
AAGGAAAATATGATGAGTTAAAGGGGACCTTAGGTATCTAAAGGTGCCTTTTTTTAATAAAACAGAAGCTCCATTCCTCACCCAAAATGCAGTATTCAACCCCTAGATTACTCCCTTTATCCTGTAAATAATGCGCAGTTATGCGGTTTTCCTTACAATTGGTTTTGCACAAGCAAGATCAATCGATAAGGGAGCTAACAGGATGGAACATGAGATTGAAGTAAGGCAGTTAGTAAAATCTTTTGGTAAAAAGACGGCTCTGAAGGGTGTTGACTTCCATGTTCAAAGGGGAGAGATTTTCGGATTGTTAGGTCCTAGCGGTTCTGGCAAAACAACGATGGTGAAAATTCTAACCTCACAACTACAGCATACATCAGGGTCTGTGCAAGTGTTCGGCAAAGATGTAAGCAAGCTGCGTGATTCATCGCAATTGAAACGGATAGGCATCCTTACTGACAACAGCGGTTTATATGATCGACTGACTGTGTATGAGAACTTGGAACTCTTTTGTAAGCTATATGATGTAGATGTAAAGCGCATTGATGAAGTGCTGGAGGAAGTTACACTTATTCAAGACAAGAAAACCGTAGTAAACAAGCTATCCAAAGGGATGAAGCAGAGAGTTACATTAGTAAGATCTTTATTGCATAAACCTGATCTTTTGTTTCTGGACGAACCTACTTCTGCATTAGACCCAACCAACAAGCAACAAATTCATGCAAGCCTGCGTAAGCTCAATGAGTCAGGTACAACCATTTTTTTAAGCACCCATGACATGCAAGAAGCGGAGTATCTCTGTCATCGGCTCGCTTTCCTCGATAATGGAAAAATTGTAGAGATTGGCAAGCCACACAACCTACGAGTGAAATATGGGGATTCTGCAATTAACCTCGTACTAAAGAATGGTAGCCGTATTCAAATCGAACAAAATGAAGCTGGCGCACAATCCGTTGCTCAATATATAACTACAGGGGAGTTGATGTCCATTCACTCGAATGAACCAACTTTGGGAGAGATATTCATACAACTTACAGGGAGGTCTTTGCAATGACGTTTTCAATACGAAGAGTATCTGCCATCGTTGCAAAAGATGTAAAGGATCTACTCAAGAACTCTTATATTATTTTAATTACTATATTTTTGCCATTGGGACTTGCAGCCATGTTATCTCGTTCGGGATCAGACGACGCTAGTCTATTAGGTACTCCGATCAATCTTGCACTAGTTATAACGGGTGCCTTTGTTCAAGCCACTATGATGGCTGAGGAAAAGGAGAAAAACACCTTACGTGCCTTATTGCTATCTCCGGCTACACGAATGGAAATTATGATCGGCAAGAGCTTCCTATCTTCTCTAATTACGATTTTGGTCGTTATTGGTTCGATCTTTATAAGCCAAATGCAGGTGCCAGAGCTTTTTTATTTCACCATTATGATTCTGCTTTCCTTAATCATTTTTATCTCACTTGGTACCATTATTGGACTTGTCTCACGCACGGTCATGGAAACCTCCATTGTGGGTCTGCCTCTTCTCGTGATCTTTACCTACGGATCGATGATAAGCACGATGCTGGACAACGATGTCGTTAGTACAATCATTACTTATCTTCCTACCGAGAGCTTCTCATCGGCACTCATCAGTCTGGAGCAAAATGGCGGTTTCTCAGAGATTAAATGGCATCTCCTTAATATGCTGCTCTGGGCGATTGGTTCTCTCGTCATTGCAGTCATCGTCTATGGCAAGCGCCGTTTTGATAAGTAATTAAAAAATAGAAGGTGAGGTTATATACATGAAATTTAACCTAAAAAACTTTATTATTCAATTCGTAATAGCTGCTGTTATTGTCGTTGTCATCTTAACTGTAGTCAAATAAGATCACTATCGATGGCGTTTCCTATGCCTATGTGGATTCAAAATATCTCTAGCGCCTATAATGAGCAAACCCTGCGGTTCCAAACGCTCGGAACCGCAGGGTTTATTACTTTTCCTCGTCTAACCTCATACAAAATAAATAGCCCCGCTTATACTCGCCATAGCTTACTTATCTTTCATCCGCGCTTCCTAAATAAAACTATTAATCACATTTAATGAAGTATATAATTACCATGTAAATTAATACCACCTATATAGACTTAACTATATCTGAAAGGCTGCGTGAGCATGAATACAGCAATTATTTGGGATCGATCTGATGGGACAACTTCTAGAGAATCTATTGCAAAGGTTGAGAAAAAACTTGGAGTATCATTTCCCGATGAGTACATTACCATAGTCATGAATTATAATGGTTCGTGTCCGACCCCCTGTCTATATAAAATATATGGTAAAGAAACAGGTAACGCCTATAAAAAAATATTTGGTTACCTTATACCGTATGGCCTGCAGGATCGTCCCAATTTTCTTGAAGAATACACTGTACTTAAGAAAATGCTTCCTAAGAATGTAATTCCATTTGCAGATGATCCTGGAGGAGACTATATCTGTTTTGATTTCAGATCCAGTGATGAACCAAAAATTGTTTACGCTGATATGGAAGTAGCTGTACATGTAGACAATTGCACAAGAAAAGAAAGATTAAGTGGTGAAGTCGAAAAAATGCAAGAAGAAGCACTTTACGATGTTGCTGATTCATTTGCAGAGTTCATAGATAACTTGTTTTAATACCCACAGATTATTTATCTTTTATCCTCGCCTTGAACGTTTCCAGTTTACGTTGAGCCCGTCGATACATCAAATAATCGACTAGATTTGCTATACATATAATACCTAACACGATCAATAACATCGGGATATATTCTTCTCGGTTGACCGTTTCGGTGCTTGTTATAAGCAGTAAGGACACCATAATCAATATAGTAACGACCAGTGCTATTAAGTTGTTTATAAAAAAGTACATGCGAGCATTGGCTATACTGATCGGTAATATTGAGGTTAGCCACTCTGAAATAAAACCAATGATGAAGCCTATACTTCCACTCGCTAATACCATTAATACTTTATGCTCAATCCGCACATTCGTATGGTTAAGAAGCTGTACGATAACACCTATAAAGAGACCTAGAAAAAATGACTTTATTACATTTTCTAAATTAATTTTTTCCATAATGGACTCCTATATGTTGAGTGTGGTTCTAAGTTTTTTTGAGAACATCTTCGATACTTCCAGTTCAACGTTATTGTCCATTCTAAGTACATACCTAGAATTAAACCACGGGATGATTTCTTTGACATGAAGCAAATTAACAAGCTGTGATTTATTAATGCGGATAAACCCTTTTGCAGCCCAGATGCTCTCATAATAGTGCAACGTTTCTTTGATACTATAACGATTAACTTTCGTACATGCCATAATACCTTCAGCACTTGCTTCTATATATAAAACATCCTTTGGTTCAACAATGACGAATTTATTTTCACTTAACCCTGTAACAGTATACATACCTTGAATATCTTCTCTAACACCTGATACCAACAGTTTAACTACATCCATGTAATCAATCGCATCAAATACAACACTAAGCTTACCGCTTGGTATGTCGTATCCTTCTTCAACGAGTACCAAATCACTATCGTCCTTAATCTCAATTTGGTATTTGGCTAATTCATGTTTGAGCTTGTCATAAACTTTATGCGAACACAGTAATTGAACCATTATGTGTCTCCTATTTACAGCTTTAATGAAATCATCTATTCCACTATCATCCTATCATAGATCATTCTTATTTTTACTAATTCTTGTATCCCTTTTTCCACAAAACCAAGTGAACCAAAATTAGCAATAAAAAAGGTATCCTTTTCTTTATCATAGAATAGATAAGTCCCTGTCGCTCCGACCCCGCCATAAAGGTCTGACATTGAGCCTAGCAGAAAGGATAATTCACTAAAATCAAAGTACATCATGCCCATGCCATAATAAATCCCTTTATCGAAGCGCTGTGAAAAGTCAGTCATCTCTCCATAAACGTCATCGGACAATAGATTTCCGTGCTCCAAAGCCCTCATGAACGTTAATAGATCATTCATCGTCGTAACAACGCCACCGCCTGCCCAGTCGACAGATAATGCATTTTTGTCGCTATAATCAATACCATTCAAATATACGCCAACAATATCAACTGGTTCATCATTATAAAACATTAAATAGCTATCCTTCATATTAAGTGGCTCAAATATCTTTTCTTCCAAAATAGTAGAATACGGCTTTCCCTCGATTGCCTCCAAAATAAGCCCCAGCAAAATATAGCCCGTATCTGAATAATTAAATTGTTGTCCTGGTTTTCCTACAGGCTCTTGATTGTCTCTAGTAAATGCAATGAAATCTTCAGGAGTAAATAAACGATCCGGATCAGATGAAATTATGTCTAATATAGGCTTTCCGCTTTTTACTGGACCTACAAAATAGTCCCCTACTCCTGATGTATGACTCAGTAACTGTTTTAATGTGACCTGATCACTATAATCTGTACCGTCTATTACAAATAGTCCCTTTAGGATGTCCGCATTAAGCCACCTGTTTATTTTATCGTCAAAGCTTATTTTGCCTTCGTCTACTAACATGCCGTAAATAACGGCAACCATCGTTTTACCGATACTAGCTGAATGATATTGACTATCAACTTGGACAGGCTGATCTGACATTTTATTTTTGGTACCTACAGCAAACTGTTCGAAATAGCCAGACTGATTATTGTAAATGGTTAATAAAGCGCTAGATAAAGAATCATTCTTTTTCACTAGTTTTGTTAACTGTTTTTCGATTTTTTCATTTACTTTCTCTTTAGATATTGGTCGATTCATAAAGATTAATACACCAAATCCAACTGCAATTACGGCGATAATACTAACCACTATTTTAAGTCCTTTTTTCATAGTAACCACCTCTCGTTTCATGTACTTTTCATACATTAATCTAATCGATGGTTTACCATTTAGGAATGCATTCAAGCTAAGCGGTCGAAATTTACGGGTAAGATGACATTACAGCGATTTAACTATTTGTAGAAAGCGTAGGTGCTGAGCAGAATCGTTATTCGACCAAATAATATATTACATAATTTATACCATTTAAATTTAATGAAATTTTCTATTTTTTATATTGGAATCATTTGCAAAGTTAGGTGGTTTTATTATAATAAAAGGATATGTATGGAATATTTCGTACATATATCTGTAATTATTCATTAAATACACCACGAAGGAGTCCGAAGATGAAAAAGCATTATTTAGCCCTACCTGTAGCCATTGCAATGGCACTATCCGTAAGCGCATCAGCGTATGCTGGTGCAACTAAGCCGCTACCTACACGAGGCGAAATTGTCCAAACCTTGTTGACGTCAGCAGATGCTTATAACACTTATCTTCAAAAAGGAACGATTATTCAAGGGTATGAAAATGGAGATTTAAAAGAAAATGAACCCATTAAAAAAATTGAAGCATTAGTTATGCTAAGCAGAGCATTCGGCGATTTGCCGGAGCCTGTAGGAAATGATCTACGGGTTGGAACGTTTGGTGTAAAGTTCTCTGATATACCAGCTTGGGCTAAAGGCGATATCGATAAATTGCTAAAAGCAGGCGTACTAGCGGGCAAACCAGATGGTACATTAGGTGCTAATGACACGATTACGATGTCCGACTTCCAAAAAATTGTTACAAGAGTATGGGCGCTTGAAGGCTCCTATTTAAATGACGACTTTTATGAAGCGATTAATAAAAATTGGTTGAAACAATCAACTATCGCCCTTGGTGATTTTTTCGGCGGCGGTATCCCTGAGATGCACAAACTCAATAATGATAACGTAACGGAAATGATAGATGAGCTGACTGGAAAGTCATTTGCTCCAGGTACAAAAGAGCGTAAGCTTACTGATTTTTATGCCATAGCATTGGATACGGAAAAACGGAACAAACAAGGAATCGAACCAATCAAAAAATATGTAAATGCAATTGATGGTGCCAAAACAATAGGCGAGCTCATTCAAGCTGACCTAATGATAGAGAAGGAATTAGCTCTAAGTACATTGTTCCGATTTACGATTATGGCCGATGCCAAAAACAGCAATGAAAATGCGTTACATTATACTGGACTTAAAACGGGCCTATATAAATTCAACTACGTAACAGAAGATGCAACTGCGAAGCAATTATACATTGATCAAATAACCAAGTATCTCGTTTTGACGGGTGAGAAAGAATCCACAGCCAAAACTCGCGCCGAGAACGTTTATGAGATGGAGAAGAACCTCGCTGCTGTTTCGCTTGATGTCCATGAGCAAGGTGATGTGAATAAATTTTATAATCCTTATACAATCGAACAGTTTGACGAGATGCTTAAAGAACCGGATATGAAGCAAGCTATGAAATCAATGAAGCTAGACCATGTCGATAAAGTAATCGTAACCGATGTGAAGCTGGCGCAAAAAGGCGCTGAATTCATGACGGATGCTAACTTGGATGTACTTAAAGCCTACGCAAAAGCACAGTTGCTTGCAGAAACGGGCTGGCTACTTACAGATGAAATTAGAAAAGTGTCGAGCGATTTCTACTCAGCGCTGTACGGTGTTGTCGGAACGAAAACGGATAAAGAAATAGCAATAAGTGCTACAAAAGGTGCACTAGCAGGATATTTGGAGCAAATGTTCGCTGAGAAACATTTCTCCCCAGAAGCGAAAAAAGATGTAGAGCAAATGGTAGAGAAATTAATTGTTGCCTATGAGGATAGAATTAATAAGCTTGATTGGATGTCTGAAACGACCAAAGCCAATGCCATCAAGAAGCTAAAGAGTATGAAGGTTAAAGTTGGATATCCAGATAAGTGGGATACGACGCTGGATCAGGTAACAATTAAGTCATACGAGGACGGCGGCTCCTTATTCTCCAACTCCTATGCAGCTACTTCCGCACTTCAAAATGCGATGAAAGCTAGTCTGGGAAAACCGGTTGATAAAAGTAAATGGTCAACTGAAGTCTATACTGTTAATGCTTTCTACAACACGATGAATAACGATTTGACATTCCCTGCAGGTATTCTTCAAGCTCCTTTTTATGACATAAATGCCAAGCCTGAAGAAAATCTTGGGGGAATCGGCACTCTGATAGGCCATGAAATCAGTCATGCATTCGATAAAGAGGGAGCAGCATACGACGAGCATGGCAATGCTACTAATTGGTGGACGGACGAAGATCTTAAGAAGTTCGATGAAAAATGCCAGCAACTAATTGCATTCTACGATGGGATAGAAATCGTTCCAGGTGCGATGAACAACGGTTTAAATACGTTAAGTGAAAATGCATCAGATTTGGCGGGTATGGCAGTTGCATTACAAGTCGCATCGAAGCTCGAAAGTCCCGACTACAAAGCGTTTTTTGAAAACCATGCAGTAACCAACAAATATACGACAACAAAAGAGTTTGCTACGATGATCAGTGGAGCATCTTCTCATTCAGCTGATAAAGTTCGGGTGAATCGGACGGTTGTGAACTTCGAAGAATTTTACGAAGCTTATGAAATTAAGCCTGGTGATGGGATGTATGTAGCACCTAAAGATCGCGTTTCGATTTGGTAAATGAAATAATATAATAGCTAAGTAACAAAAAAAAAGTGTGGCTGTCCCAAAAGTCATAAAAAATGACGGGACAGCCTTATTTTCATACCTGCTAAATACAAATCAAAATGGGCTCATACCTAATGTATCTACTTTCTCACCTTTAATAGATATGCCCATCTTCTTTGTAATTTTACGATAAAAACCAATTCGACGACCGATACGACGATCGCTTTTGTCTAAATTACCTTCAAGTTTACCATTAATAATCATGATAGTAATACCGAACCCAGGCTCGGTTAATCCTTTAGAAATATCCGATTCTGAAGGTGTCCATTTACCAACCATCACATCATGTGCGGAAGGAACAAGAGGATGTTCCGTCATCCAAAATAAGATAGCAGTCATAAAACCTAACTTCCCATCATTCACAATAAGCTCTGGCTGCTGAAGCAGCTTATCTTTGGTGCTATAAATAATTCCGCTAATTAATCCGTAATTGTAGTTCCAGCTCAGTTGAATCGGTCCACGTCCATGATAGGACCTCCCAGGGACAGGCGGAAAGTGATCATGTGCTTCAACATAATTGACCGTTTTGGTGTTAATATAATTAATTTCCTCATTCCAATACAAACCCCAAGCAAGTGGACCTCCTAGCGAATTGGGCCTGCCTCCACCCGTTTCGTGCGAAATATTGGCGAGAAAAGCTGCCAGTTCATGCTTTCGCTTCAAGTCAGACCCCTCTTTAAGAAAGGAACCAAAATCGACCGTTTTCGAAATAATCGGTACCATCTCGTTTGAAGACGTGTTAAAGCTATCACTTTGATAGATGAGCGTTTCTGTCTTCGTTTCTTTATCTAATCGAAATACGCGTCTATTCTCAGTCTCTTCCTGCCTATATTCTACTTTATATTTAATATTTGCTATGTCCGTAACAGCAGCAATCAAGTTGTTATAGGAATAATAGTCAGCTTGATCTACCTTGTAATTGGGCTGATTGGTCGCATGTTTATGCCATTTCTTCGTACCAATACGGTAAGGGAACAATTGTTCAAATTGCTCCTGTGGCAATATATTTTGTACAGCGGCAACGGCTTTGTCCGGTGAAAATTGTGGATCAATCCCACCCCACAAGGATGTAACCTCCAATTCAGTAAGAACGCGGCTGTTGCCAACTATAAATTCATCCAAAGCTTCATTTCTCACGTTATTCCCCTTCCAAGTATGAACATTCCCAAATCCGATTTAGAATGGAAGCATACCTAACGTATTTACTTTCTCTCCTTCAATAGGAACACCCATATGTGTAGTAAACTTACGATAAAAACCGACGCGGCGACCGATACGACGGTCAGTTTCATCCAAATTGCCTTCAAGATTACCGTTTATGAGCATAATCGTAATACCAAAGCCCGCTTCTGTCAGCCCTTTTGAAATCTCCAGTTCAGTTGGTTTCCATTTGCCAACCATCACATCGTGAGCGGAAGGCCTCATAGGATGTGGTGTCATCCAGTACAGGATAGCCGTCATAAAGCCTAACTTGCCATCTTTCACAATAAGCTCAGGCTGTTCAAGCAACTTATCTTTGGTGCCATAAATAATTCCGCTTACTAATCCGTAATTGTAGTTCCAGCTCAGTTGAATCGGACCTCGTCCATGATAGGATTTGCCCGGGGCTGGCGAGAAAATATCATTTGGTTCAACATAGCTGACTTCGTTACTGTTAATAAATTTGATTTCTTCATTCCAATATAAACCCCAAGCAAGTGGACCCCCTGGCGAATTGGGCTTGCCCCCACCCGTTTCGTGCGAAATATTGGCGAGAAAAGCTGCCAGTTCATGCTTTCGATCTAAAGCAGTGCCTTCTTTAAGAAAAGTGCCGAAATCGACGATAATCGAAATAATCGGAACTGTCTTATTTATGTCTGTATGAAAGTTAGCATTTTGAACGATGAGTGTTTCTGTTTTTGTTTCTTTATCCAATCGAAATATGCGGCTGTTGTTCGTATCATTCTGCCTGTACTCCAACTTATATTTAATATTTGCTACTTCCGTAACGGCTGTAATGAAGTTGTCATACGAATAATAGTCGATTTGATCTTCATCGTAGTTTACTTGATTAATCGCATACTTGTGCCATTCCTTCGTACCAATTCGATAGGGAAATAATTGCTCATATTCCTCCTCAGGAAGCACACTTTGTACGGCGGCAACAGCTTTGTCTGGTGAGAATTGCGGATCAATTCCATCCCATAAAGCCGTCACCTCAGAGTCTGTAAGAACAAGGGGTTTGCCAACAATCCGTTCATCTAAAGCTTCACTTTCCGTTTCATTTCCCGCTCCAATTTCCGACTCCACTTTCACTTCAGTTAAAGGAGTTGACGAGGCATGCGGCCCCGTTTTTTCAGAACTGGATAACCAATTCACAACTAAATATGTGAACAGTAATATGACAAGCAGTACTACAACACTATAAAAAAAGACTTTGCTTGTCATCTTCGTTTTCATGCTCAACCTCCCATCCTAGACTTGCAACAATACTTTCAATCATAGTGAAAATTGAAAAAATTTACTATATGAGCAATCAACGATTTCGTATACTTATTCCTTATCTTCAGGTCCGGTTTCTGCATCTCCTTCAAAAAGCAGAAAATGCGTGTATGTGAAACGGAAATGATACATACTGTTGATATCATTCCGATAGCATTTATAAAAATAAAATCACATTAAGGAAGAGACATATGTACACAATCAGCAGATTTTCACAGCTTTGCAAAATGAGCACACGCATGTTGCGGCACTATGACAAGGAACAACTCTTAAATCCCATCCATGTAGATGCTTCGAATGGTTATAGATACTATGAGAAAAGCCAATTAGAAACGGCATTACGAATCAAAAAACTAAGAGAATATACATTTTCACTGCCGGAGATTAGAACAATTCTCCAAACAACAGATGAGGAATCATTGAACCAATTAATGAACTCGAAGATACAAGAATTATCGAGTGGAATGAGTCAATATAAAGAGATCATTTTAGAGATGCAAGGAATAATCGAACAAAAAACGGTTGTTATTCACGGAGAAAGCAGTTCCTATGATGTATTGTTTGGAATGAGAAACGAAATAACGGTCATTAGTCGAAGATTGCAGTCTAACATTGCGGAGATGGACAAGTACGTTGATTCCCTATTCGAAATAGCGTCGAAAAATCATTTTCGGTTGCTCGGCGCTCCGTCAGCAATCTTTTGGGACGAAGAATTCACCCCTGACAACTGCGACATTGAATTGATGATCCCAATCATTCAAAGACAGGACCAACATGATCTAAAAAAATATGAAATTAAACAGCTCCCGAGCAAGCTTGTTGCTTCTACTTTGCATATAGGGGGCTACGATTATATCGGATATGCACATATGGCACTTGAAGAATGGATAGCAGTCAATGGCTATTCTCTTGATGGCCCTCCATACGAAACCTACTTAAAGAGTCTAGAATGTGACTGCACTCCAGAAGAATATGTAACACAAGTCTGTTTTCCTATCATCAAAAAAAGTAAATAATTTAACCTCTTGACCTTAACACAATGTCAACGTTTATGCTTCTCTAACAGCACACTATTTTCACATAAGGAGATCATCAAATGAAAAAAATGATAGCGTTGTGTTTAGGAGGAGTATTAATGACTGGAAGCTTAGTAGGATGCACGCAAGGTTACGCAGCTAAAGAAGATACTCAGATTGTGAAAGACGTGAAACAGCAAACTGTTGGAAAATACACGATGCCCGACGAAAAAAGCAAACATGAAGGCACATGGTTGCAATGGCCACATAATTACACCTATGGTGAGGGTCATAAAGAAAATCTGGAGTCGATTTGGATTGAGATGACTGCAGCATTAAGCGAAGGGGAAAATGTCCATATCATCGCCTATGATAAATATGAACAGGAATACATCTATGATCTTCTGTACGATGAAGGTGTAGATATGAATAAAATCGACTTCTATATCGTCCCGACAGACGATGTTTGGGCAAGAGATACTGCACCTCTTTTCGTATACGACAAAGACAACAATATGAAACTGATGGACTGGGGATTTAATGGGTGGGGTAAGAAAACACCATATAAGAAAGACGCATTAATATCAAAAAAACTCAGCAAGCAGCTTGGCATGGAGTTGATTGATCTTAATAAAGTCGTACTTGAAGGCGGCGCATTTGAGCTAGATGGTAACGGTACATTTTTATCGACACGCAGTTCTGTTACGAATAAAAATAGAAATGCTAAATTATCAGAATCCGAAATTGAAAAGTACGTCAAAGAAAACCTTGGCGTCACTAACTTCATTTGGTTAGATGGTGTAGAAGGTATGGATATTACAGACTTCCATATTGATGGAATTGCAAAGTTCTATGATAAATCTACATTAGTTACAATGAATAAAGCTGACCTAGAAGAGTCGGGTCTCACAAATAAGGATTACAAAACGCTAATGAATGCTAAAAATACGTCCAACAAACCTTATAAGTATGTGCTTCTGCCAATTAGCAAAAACAATGTTGTTTTGGATAATGGAAAGAACCTCGGCTATAAAGGTTCCTACATCAATTATTATATCGGCAATAACGTTGTGATCGTTCCAAACTATAATGATCCGCATGATAAAGTAGCAAACGAAACCATCCAAAAGCTATACCCTGACCGTGAAGTTATCGGCATTGATGTAAGAGAGCTTTATAAAGATGGCGGCATGATTCACTGTGTCACACAACAGCAACCCATCAGTTTAAAGTAATTTCGGCCGTTACGATGAATGTGACATGTTTGAAAATAAATCATTAGGCAAGTTTTAGGCCATCCTTTGCGGGATGGCCCTTTTTTGCGCTTATACAGCCTGTTGGAATCACATTTTACGACTTCTATACAAGTCTATCTCACTTATCATATATTCGCTTGCTACACTAGCTCTGTACTGGAAGGCAGTAACGTTTTATTGACACAACAGAACCCAGACAGAAAGGCTAGATGAAGCATGCATACATTACAGAGTTATAGTAAAAGAAGTAGCCTAAAAAAGAAACGAAGAAGATTAGTCGTTGTTTTATTAGCCATTATCCTAATGATTCTTTTAATAGGAAAGCTCACATCTGCACCTGAAGAAGAAGTGGTAGCCAAAGAAAATACCATACCAAGTGCCCTACTGCCAGAAAAAGAAACAAGACCCGCAGAGGAACCTACGGGCAAAGTTGTTTATTTAACCTTCGATGATGGACCTACCACATTAACAAACCAGTTTTTAGATGTATTAGAAGAGCAAGATATACCAGCAACCTTTTTTATGCAGGGAATCCACTTACAAAAAATCAATTTACAAGAAAGTGTCAAGCGAGCAACCGAAGAAGGCCATTATGTTGGTGCTCATAGTATGACACACAGCAAAGAAAAGATATATGATAACGGACTGTTTGTATCAGAGATGGAAGAAACAAGGTCTCTTATTCAAGCTATTACAGGTACAAATCCTAAACTCGTTCGTCCACCTTATGGTTCGGTACCAGGCTTAAAAAATCAACACATTCGCAATCAAATTGCAGAAGCCGGAATTAAAATTTGGGACTGGACAATTGATTCTAATGACTGGAAGTTTAAAGATAATCCAAACCAAATTGTAGAGTCGATTAAATCGCAAACGAAAAGAAATACAGAAGTGATTCTCTTACATGAAAACGAGCAAACCTTACAAGCACTTCCGACATAATCGCATTTTATAAGGAACTAGGATATGAGTTTCGAGTTTACAATGACGATGACCATTTCCCTCTCAATTTCTATAATGACGAACGTCTGTGATTGGATCAAAGCTGTAAATAGAGCCGGTATAGCATTCGAGCAGCTTCTCCGCGTGTGACAGCTTCGCGAGCTCGTATCTGCTTATCGGCTGGATCATCGATCAAGCGCTGTTTTACAGCTAAAGCCATAGTTGGTTTGGCCCAATTAGATATCGTTTCTTGGTCTATAAATTGACTCAGGTAGTCCTCCGTATTCGAAGGGTAAAAATACCCTTTCTTTTCATGCAGTGATCTTGCACCGATTGCAGTCATTTCTTGTCTGGATATCGTATGATCTGGTCTAAACGTGCCATCGGGATAGCCCTCAACGATATGCTTTTTTTCGGATGAAGCGATAAATGGAACATGCCACTGCGGCTTATGCACGTCTGAAAAACTTTCTGTCGCTGTTTCATCCAAAGCGTAAAAAGCTCTAACAAGCATAGCCGTAAACTCGGCACGGGTGAGCAGCGAATCAGGCTCAAAATTGCCATTGTCTTTCCCGTTAACGATTCCTTTAGCACTCAGAAATTGTACTGCTTGTTTTAACTCTGGGTCCCGATTTTCAACATCAGGGAACGATTTGAAATTATCGTACAAGAAGTACGTTCCGGAACGGTTTATTTCAACTTCCATGCCGTTTTTGTTAGGATTGAACTTTCCGCCGATTGGCTGCGTTATTTCCCCATTTGTGAAAAATACGCTGTTACTCACTGCGTCTGTATCGTTCATAGGCAAGATCAGTCTGATATTGCTTGATACGTTAGAAAGCTCCTGTCCTTGTTCATTAAGAAATTGTACGCGATAGCCGCCGTTATTTTCTTTGACAAGCCGAATAACGATAACTTGGAGCGAATGGAACAGGTCATCTGCGGTCGCAAGATTAACCATTAGTTTCGCATCCCCTGCTTGAAAAGTAATATAGTCCAGATCTTTCCGAGCAACTAGGCTATCCTTGTATAGCTTCAACGTATATTCGTTTTGTTCTGAAATTGGCGAAACTTCCCCATTAACTGTTAACTTTCTAGCTAGAACAATCTCGTTATTCTCTAGCGTCTGCTCCACCGTAGACTTTGCCTTTAACGCATTGCCAGCAATGCGGTTCATTAACTCGGTCGTAAGGACAAATTGCCCGTTAACTGGCATTAGCTTTTCATTGCTTGATTTTGTGATCATAAGCTCTCCTGCCTCAGTCACTCCCTCCACAATAAAGGGTTTTTTTTTATCAGCGGCAGGAATCGACTTAATGGCAGTAAAGTACGTTTCGGATAACATTTTGCTATCAAAGACATATAACATGAAGTATGAAGTTACGTCTGGAAAACCCACTCTGCTTGAGGTTGCTCTCACAATGGTTTGTCCAGGTCTATTAGCTTCTAAGATCTGTATGCCATTCACACTCGACAATGTTCCTATGCTAGGATCGTCAATGGTGTACGTTACTTTTGTCCCCTGCAAACTTTTTGCAGCAATGAACTGTTTTTCGCCAGGCTCAAGCATTGTGACAAAGGGATAAAGACTAATTTCTGGCGAAGTCTGTGTCGTAGGTTTAGCTTTTGTCTCAGATCCATTATCGGTTGGCTTATCAGTTGGCTTAAGTCGAGTACCCGTTACCGTTTGTTTCGTAAAAACAACAAGCTTTGGCAAAGCAGAAGAAGGATCTCCCCAAGCCCACAACGTTTGATCCTTTTTTAGTGCATAATGATACCTTGTAGCTGCATACGAGCCTCTTTGGTGAACGGAAACGATATCGCTAAGCCCGGGGAGAACGTTCCCGTTTTCCACTGACCACAACTGATCGTCCCCTCGGAAAGCATACATTTTGTCGATATTCGGATCTTGGTTCCAGTTAAATTGAATAATAAATTGCGTGTCTGTTGGTGTATGTACTTGTATGGGAGTACTATGCGGGTCAATCCTTGGCCATGACCAGACTGTACCATCTAGCTTGTAGGCATAGTTCGTATAGATATCTAGTTGTATGCTCACAATCCCAGAAAGTCCTTCCATTTTCTCTGGACCTTTGTTTTTAGAAAGGTTATAGGGAAGGAACGAAGCTGCATTCCAGCTCCATACAGAACCGTCTTTTTTGACGACGTATACATGACCGCCCATAGACTTTATAGACATGACATCATCAAGCAGTTTTTCATGGGCTACTTGCCCGGAATCCCCTATTTCACTTCCCCAAAACCATACCGAACCATCTGATTTTAATGCGAACAAGGTCTTGTAATCATAGTTAACGTTAAAATTTGCTGCGATTGAGATTACGTCAGTCAAACCTGTGATGCTGGATGGAGCAGTGGAAGAACTGGTTCGAAGAGTTCCGCCAGACTTGGCGTCCCAATACGATACGGTCCCGTCTTTTTTTAGCGCAACGTAATTAGTCGTATAAATAAAATTGCTGTTCCCCTTCCTTTCAACTACGATTTGCTTCACATCCTGCAAGCCCGGAATTTGCACCAAATTGGCTTTATAAAATGTATCTGAAGGATTAATCGGATCTTCCACAGTTCCGGTGATGTGCCACCCCCATACGGTTCCATCCTTTTTCGCCAGTAGCACATTCTCGTCAAGGATATCGTAATCCTCCCCAACACGTGTATATTGCCCTTCACTAAGGTCACTTGTGCCATTCCCACTAGCTTGAACCGTATTTGTATAAATCGTACTGATGATGATTAAAATAAAGCTTAACAACGCTGCTATCAATCGTTTCATTGCATGATCCTCCTAAAGTTTGCCATATCTTTTCGTTATACTGTATATCGGATTACCAACGATTAGCCAATAGTCTGCTTGCGTTTTTTACACTGTAATATCAAAAAGCTACCCCTGGTTTTTTAGATCCAGGGATAGCTCAGTATAATAGGTTAAATATCTTCTCTCATTTGTATCATGATTGGCGAATGATAATGCAATAGATTAATAATACGCCTCGCCATTTCGGAAGGTGTAGCATCGTAGCCATTACGAATCCATTCTAGTATAAATCCATAAATACCATATGATCTGTAGTGGATAAAGTATTGTGCATTAATTTCAGGAGCTTGATCACCTACAAAGGACATTCGATTTTGAAAAATCTCTTGTAAGTCCCGCAGCAATGCTTGGTTTATATCTGGTACGGGATCATCGATTACAAGTAAATCAAAGTAGCTCCTATTTTCTTTAATATAATGAAAAACATCCGTGCCTGACGGACTCATTTGGCGTAAATCAAGTACCGGATTATCGCGCAATGGTTTACAAAATTCATGAACAAAATCTTTCATTTCAAGCTCGATAACATCCTTCGCAAGCTCTTCTTTCCCTAGAAAATGGACATAAAATGTCGTCCGATTATAATTCGCTGCATCAACAATATCTTTTACACGGACGCGTGAATATCCTCGTTCCAAAACAAGCTCTTTAAACGTCTTTCGTAATATATCTTTTGTTCGCTCTATACGCCGATCCTCTTTTTTTTCCATAATTACCCCCACAAAAAAAGACATTCTGACAAAAGTGTTGAAAACCGATACAAAAACGGATTTTTAGTGATTGAAGCAATGAGTCAAAGATAATATAACATAATTGAACCGAAAATATCGCTTTCATAAACGGATCTGTTCCATACCATTAAAGGAGTGACTAACATGAAAATACAAGCAATGGTAACAAGTAATGACAACAATTTTCAGAAACAAACACTTTTATTGGACGAGCCTAAAGCAGATGAAGTTCTTGTTAAAATAATTGCATCAGGCATCTGTCATACAGATGCAACTGTTCTAGATCATACATTACCTGTGCCGTACCCGGCAGTTTTAGGACATGAAGGTTCCGGTATTGTCGAACAAGTAGGCAGCAACATTACAACAGTAAAGCCCGGCGACCATGTCGTTCTAGGATTCTCCTATTGTGGTCATTGTGAAAACTGCTTAGAGGGTAATGCGGGCGGCTGTGAAAGTATGATTCCGCTAAATTTTGCAGGTAAAAATAATCATGGTGTAACCCCTCTTCATACAGACGACGGACAAGATGTTTCCCAATTTTTCGGACAATCTTCATTTGCAACGTATGCAACAGTAGGCGAAAAAAACGTTGTAAAAGTAGATAAAGATGTCGATCTACGCTTCTTAGGCCCATTTGGCTGTGGAATTATGACTGGAAGTGGTACCGTTTTCAACTCTCTTGCTCCAGAACCAGGTTCAAGTTTTGTCGTATTCGGAACAGGTGCAGTAGGTCTTAGTGGAATGATGGCTGCCAAAATTGCCGGTTGCAACCCTATTATCGCAGTAGATATTCACGACAGCCGTCTTGAATTAGCGAAAGAATTAGGCGCCACACATACCATTAACAGCAAAAATGAAGATGTAGTGGCAAAAATCAAAGAAATTACCGACAAAGGTGCAGACTATTCACTAGAAACAACGGGAGTACCAGAAGTCACATTATCTTCTCTCCGCTGCCTACGTGTTAAAGGTGTAGCGGCAACAGTAGCAGTTGGCAAACGCGATCTAACATTTAATGTTTTTAATGAAATAGTAGCAAACGCATTAACGTTAAAAGGTGTTATTGAAGGCGATGCAGTTCCTCAACTCATCATTCCAAAGCTTGTACGATTCTTTAAAAATGGCCAGTTCCCAGTTGATAAAATGGTTAAATTTTATGAATTCGAGCAAATTAATGAAGCCTTTGAAGATTCGAAAAACGGTTCAGCGATTAAACCCATTTTGATTTTGGATAAAGCATACGAAGCATAATGAAGGGGGACTTAAGCGATGAACTTCGAGCAATTAACAAAAAACTATATTAATGGCCAGTGGGTAAGCGGAAAAGGTTCAAGCTATACATTAACAAATCCATATAACGATGCTGAACTTGCAACGTTTCCGATCGCTACAAAAGCGCAGCTTGAAGAAGCTTATGAAGCAGGGAATGCTTCATACAAAGCGTGGGCAGCAGATACTAATCTCCGAACGGAAGTATTAAACAAAACGATACAATATTTTATTGATAACGAAGAAGAAATCATTAAAGTATTAGCTGTAGAAGCTGGTTCCACTTTTATTAAAGCAAAAGTGGAAATTGATTTAACACTTGCTTGCTTAAAAGAAGCTTTAACTTATGTTGATTCTTTAGGTGGTCGTGAAGTACCAATGACGATGCCTGGCAAAGTAAATAAAGTATACCGCAAGCCGCTAGGCGTTATTTCTTCCATTTCTCCATTTAACTTTCCGTTATTTTTATCGATGCGTACGATTGTCCCTGCTTTGGCATTAGGAAATGCAGTTGTGCACAAAGGCGACATTCAAACAGCATTAACAGGCGGTACTATTATGGCGAAAGCTTTTGAAGAAGCAGGTATTCCAGCTGGCGTTTTTAATGTCATTTTAACCGAAATTCCTGAAATTGGTGATACGATGATCGAGCATCGCCATTCAAAATTTATTAGCTTCACAGGCTCTACGCCAGTTGGACGCCATATTGGTAAATTAGCTGGTGGCCTGTTAAAGCCAGTGGCATTAGAGCTTGGTGGTAACGCTCCACTCGTTGTCTTAAAAGATGCAAATGTTGATGCAGCTATTAATGCTTCCATCTTTGGCAAATTCCTTCACCAAGGTCAAATTTGTATGATGATTAACCGTATTGTGCTGCATGAAGATATCTATGATGCATTCGTTGCTAAATTTGTTGAACGTGCAAAACAATTACCGATCGGTGATCCACTGGACCCTTCTACCATAATCGGACCGATTATTAACACACGTCAACTTGAAAAAGTGCAAGGTTTCATAGAAGAAGCAAAAACAACAGGTGTAGAAATATTGCTGGATAGCAGACGTGAAGGAAATATTTTGACACCTGCAATATTCGGGAATGTATTCCCTGACAGTCGTTTAGCACAAACAGAATTTTTCTCACCAGTTGTATCCATCATTAAAGCAAAATCAGATGAAGCGGCAATTGAAATTGCCAATAACACAGAGTTCGGTCTAAGTTCAGCTATCTTTACAGCAGATTTGGAAAAAGGTGAGCAGTTAGCCGCAGATTTAGAGTTTGGTATGACTCATGTCAATGATCAAACAGTCAATGCGATTGAAAATACACCATTTGGCGGCGTAAAAGGCTCCGGTATGGGCCGTTTCGGCAACCCTTGGGTGATTGATGAATTTACAGAAACGAAGTGGGTTTCTATTCAAATAGAAGAACGACAATTTCCGTTTTAGGGGGAATCAATCATCGCTGGATAATGATGTGAGGGCGGCAGTGCCGAATGACAAATGAAAGGGCCATTCTTTTGAGGATGGCCCTTTCTTTGATCTCACTTGAACGAAATTAAGTTCGGATATGATTAACTAACGTTCGCTTTAGGAATTCCTTCGTACGTTCTTGTCTAGGCTGGTTAAAAATTTGTTCCGGTGTCCCTTCTTCGGCAATCACACCTTTATCCATAAACACCACTCGGTCCGACACTTCCCTTGCAAAATCCATTTCATGTGTGACGATAAGCATCGTTAGCCCTGATTCTGCAAGTTCCTTCATCACTTTAAGCACCTCGCCTACCATCTCAGGATCGAGAGCAGATGTAGGTTCATCAAACAACAAAACATCAGGTTCCATCGATAAAGCTCTAGCAATGGCTACACGTTGTTTTTGGCCACCTGATAATTGCCTAGGCTTAGCATTAATATAGCTCTCCATGCCTACTGTTTTCAGATATTTTCTAGCGATTTGTTCCGCTTCTTCCTTGGATCGCTTCAACACTTTAACTTGGCCTACAACACAATTACCAAGCACATCATGATTTTCAAACAGGTTGAATTGTTGAAACACCATCCCGAGCTTCGTACGATAGGATGGAATGTTATGATTACCATCCAATATATTTTCGCCAAGGTAGTGAATTTGCCCACCACTAGGAATTTCTAAAAGGTTAATACAACGAAGGAGCGTCGATTTCCCCGATCCTGAGGAACCAATAATGGTGACCACTTCGCCATGTTTTACAGAAAATACGATGTCCTTCAGCACTTCATTTGCACCGTAGCTTTTATTTACATGTTGAATGTCGATAACGTTACCCATCAGCCTATGTCTCCCCTTCTAGATCTAGCGGGTTCCATCTTATAGCTCTTAGAACCATCTAATCTTTTTTCGATATAAAGTAAAATTCTCGTAACAGTAAAAGTCATAACAAAGTATAGAACACATGCGACAAAGAAGGATTCGAAATATCGGAAATTATTTCCTGAAATAGACTTCGTCATGAAATAAAGCTCTGAAACGGCGATGACGTTAAGTACAGACGTATCTTTTATATTGATTACAAACTGATTACCTGTCGCCGGTAAAATATTGCGAATGACTTGCGGCAATACGATGTTAATCATCATCTGCAGGTGGTTCATACCTATCGCCTGAGCCGCTTCGAACTGGCCTTTATCAATGGATAAAATTCCACCTCGAACGATTTCTGCCATATAAGCTCCCGTGTTGATGGCAACGATAATGAGAGCTGCGTGGATGGCATTCAATTGCAGGTCAAAAGCTAATGCCGAGCCATAATATATGACCATCGCTTGGACGATCATTGGTGTTCCACGGAAAACTTCAATATAAACAGACAAAACAATATTCGTAATCTTAAGCAATACTTTTTTTAATATACTTCTTGGCGTAGGTATCGTTCTTATTACTCCAGCCAATAGGCCGATGAAGGCGCCAACTACGGTTCCGATTATTGAAATAAATAGCGTCATCCCTGCGCCGCGCAGGAACATCTGCCAGTTTTCTTCTACAATTCTTATGATCCATTCAATACTCATGCTTATTCCTCCTATTCCCTAATTACAAAACCGACTGTATCGTATACAGCCGGTTTCCCGTAATCACTATTTTGCTGCGGGTTGATTTTTAATAGCTGTATCCATGATGCTTATGCGATCTTCTTCAGAAATGCCCTTTAAAATATCATTGATTTTTGCCGTATATTCACTATTTTTCGTAAGTCCCACCGCTATTGCCGTGTCATCCTCTAACGTTTGAAAACCATCCTTGAACTCTACCATCACTAGATTTTCATTAGCTGAAGAAGCACTGATAGCTTCTGGGCGTTCCGAAACATAACCATCAATCATTCCGGATTCAAGCGCTACTCTCATCGCAGGGAAGTTATCCATTGCTGTTTGCTTAGATACACCATTGATTTGGTCAATGACTGAATAGTGGAATGTGTTTAATTGACCTGTAATCTTAGCGTCCTTAAAATCTTGAATGGAAGTAGCACCTTCATATTTACTGCCTTTTTTCACAACCATCGCCAGTTGCGATGTATAGTACTTGTCTGAGAAGTCGATCGTTTCCTTACGTTCTGCGGTAGGTGACATGCCTGCAATAATCGCATCGATTTTGCCCGATGTTAGTGCTGGAACAAGTCCATCCCACTCCGTCTTAACAATCTTAAGCTCCTTGCCTAAACCTTCTGCGATCTTCTTTGCTATCTCTACATCATAACCGCCTGCAAATTCAGCGCCTCCAGAGATGCTAACAGCGCCATTGGAATTATCATTTTGAGTCCAGTTGAACGGTGCGTAACCTGCTTCCATTCCGACCGTAAATGTATCTTTTGCAGCAGATCCGGAATCTTTCGAACCAGAACCATTTGACCCACATCCAGCTATAAAAATCATTGCAGTAATCAGCATCATCGAAAATAGTTTTGTCTTTTTCATTTTCTTTTCCCCCTATAATTACTAGCTATTTTTTACTTGAAAATAAAAAAATGCGACCCGAGATATGCTCAGGCCGCACTATGTTTATAGTACATTAGACGCCTCCGCTTTCCCTTTGGAGATAGCACAACTCAATGAACTGGGAGATTCATTGAGACAGTCTTACAGTTATTAACTGCAAGCCCAGCAAATAATACGGAGAGTATTACCCACTTCGGCGGAATTTCCTTCTTCGTAGCTTCATCGCCTCTCAAGCTCTGCTACAAACTGTTAAATACCGCGCCTCTACCTCACAATTAGCGTGAGGTGTTATTCAATTGATTTAAGTATGCTGTATGAAGTAGACGGTTGTCAATGATCATAGAATGGTTATTAGGCAATAATATACCAGTGTTTATCCCCTATATTTTATATTAAGCATTTTTTATTTTCTATAAGATCGTCAACTATATGAAGGTAAAAAGAAACCACGCTAATGTAAATAGATGTTCCTCCATTTACAAAAGCATGGTTTCTTAGCATATAACCTGACTATACTAGGTTTTAGGCTGATCTAGTAATAATCTAACGTCAGCATTCAAATTCAGTACACGCAATATAATACTCAAAGCTTCCGCTCTAGTCGATTGTTCTTGTGGAGCAAATGAACCTACCTTACGACCATTGATAATTCCGGCAGCTGCCGCCGCACGAATCTCGTCCGCATTCCATGAGCCAGCAATGTCATTGAAGTCCGCCGTTTTATTTTTCCCTATCGCATTGAAGTCCACTATACGACTAATAATTGCAATGATTTCAGCTCGAGAAATAACGTCATTCGGTTTGAACGTACCATCCACGTAACCCGTTATTATGCCGCTGACTGCTAATGCTTCAATATATTTAATCGCCCAATGAGCTTCCTTCACGTCAGTGAAACTCGTTGCATTTTTTTGAGCTTCGATATTGAATACTCTAACTATCATGGCAGCAAACTCAGCACGTGTAATTGAACCATTCGGGCGGAAAGTGTCGTCTTCATAACCCTTAACAAAACCCATTTTTACGAAAAGATCAATATTCGTCTTGCTCCAATGTTGATTAACATCAGAGAATATGCCGCTAACTGGGTCAGTTGATGCCTGTTCAATCTTGTCCTTCAAGTATGCCTTCAACTTCTCTTGATTAACAACAGGATAAAAAGGTGACGGATTAGTAGTCGGCTTAGTTGGTACAGGCAAATAAGTACCATTATTGGAAGACTCGCGCGGTGCTACCGTAACCGTCACGACGTAGTCTTGCCTAGTGCCATCAGCTGCGAATACCGTGTACGTTACCGGATTAGTAAAGTTTTGCGTCGTAACCCCGCTAACTTGATTCTCATTTCCTACCTTTACATGTGAGCCTGTGCTCGTAAAAATCGGAGCCAATTGAGTTACATTTGTACCGTGAGGTACCGTTATTGAAATCGTACGCCCAGCCTGATCCACAACTCCAATACGTTCTGGATTTGTTATTTTGAAGGTGGTAAGCTCCTTCGCAGGATTTAAACCTATGTTCAAAATAACCCTATAGGGAACAGATACATTATCAGAATCTACTGTATAAATAATTGGAGACAACCGTAGATCCGTTTCCGTCACACCCGATTGTTGTACTACTTCGTTAATTTTAATATGATCTCCCGTCGTAACATATACCGCTTTCGTTACGCTTAGATCTGTTCCATAAGGAATATCAAAAGTAATCGTATGATTTAAGGGATCGATTTTACCTACCGCTTGTATAGGGGAGATAAGATCATAGGATTTTAGTTCATTTGCTAGTGTTACGGACACCACATAATTTTGCGTTAATCCGTTTTCGGCAAATACGGTGTACGTTTGTGGAGTTGTAAAGTCGTTTGCCGTAGCACCAGACGTTTGTGACGTGTTTCCGATATATACGGATTGACCGTTAGTCGTGAATGTTGCGGTTTTGTTTTGTCGTGTAGATCCAGTCGGCAAAACAACAGATATTGTTTTCGCATCCTCATCTATGAGACCCTCTACGCCATCAATGCTAAACGTTTGTAATACCTTAGTTGTACTGGCAGTGCTAGCAGCTTCTTTTACAGTAACTTGATAGATAAGAGAATTGCCTGCTTCATCTTCAACGGTATAATCTACGGGATTTGTAAAATTAACAACTGCTTCCCCGCTAACTTGCTGATTTCCATATAAAAGAACTCTAGTACCAGTAGTAATAAAAGTAGGCACTAACGCTGCCCTATTTGTACCGTGAGGAACCGTAAGCGTTATCGTCTGGTTAGATTCATCAATAATACCGATGGAAGAGTGTGAAGCGAGAGCAAAGTAGGTAATTTCTTTTGCCGTACTAGGTTCTATATGAATATTGACGGTTACTCTATAGTCTCGTGTGCTTCCGTCCAACGCTTTTACTGTATAAATTAAAGGCTGTGAAAAATCTTGTATGCTGACACCACTCGTTTGAACATCACCATTTACTAATAATTGAGCACCACTGTCATCTGTCGAAAATGTAGGCGTTAACGCAGTTACATCCGTACCTTTTGGAACGGTGAGATAGATTGCAAAGGCTTCGTCGTCAATAAAACTTTTTGCTACCGGAGCGACTAAGTTAAATGCCGTGATAGACTTTAAGTTGCTTGGTCCAATCGTTACCGTCACCGTATAATCTTGTCTACTATTATCCTCGGCAACAACCGTTAATATAACAGGACTAGAATAATTCGTGCGAGTCACATTACTTGTATGATTAAGTACAGTTGCTCCCTCAGATACTTCAAAGATTTCAAACATATTATTGACCGCAGAACGATAAGGTACCACAACCTCAATTGTATGGTTCACGTTATCAATAACACTTGGATTTCCCTCTACTGAAAATGAAAGAAACTCCTTCGCCGAACTCCCTGCACTTGCAAATATCATCTGAGGAAACATGCTAATTAATAAACTTAAAACGAGTGCGATTGATGTAGCTTTTTTGAATGAACTTAACACTTATGTAAGCCTCCCT
Organism: Paenibacillus sp. GSMTC-2017; assembly: GCF_016019935.1. Taxonomy (GTDB): domain Bacteria; phylum Bacillota; class Bacilli; order Paenibacillales; family Paenibacillaceae; genus Pristimantibacillus. Next base: position 129,841 of record NZ_JAECMT010000004.1, on the reverse strand, counting down.
GTTTGTTATGCCAATCGTTGGTGGGGTTTAGTGAAACTAATATATCTTCTACCTAGTACTAACCTCGTATATGGATTTTTTCGCTAAGTTCTCACCAATTTCATTTAAACAGTTAGTTATGCTGATTACAATATAATTTATATTCACAAAGACTATTATTTTAAATCACTATCTTTTTCTTTAAAATGGAATTGATTTATGTTGTATATTTTTTACAAAGTTACAATTATATAAAATTAATGCAACTCTAGTACTACTTAAACTAAAAAGTAGATACTTTTTAACTGGAACTTGATATACTATTTAGTATACATATGCTTTATTAAGCAAATAATAATTATTGGAAGGATAACACTGTGTTATTTAACTCAACCGAATTTATTTTTATATTTCTTCCTATTGCTTTTGCTGGTTATTTTCTATTAGCCACTGCCACTCATACTATACTCCCAAAAATATGGCTTGTTGCATGTTCACTTTTCTTCTACAGCTTTTGGAACCACGGTTACTTGGCACTTATTTTTATCTCTATGAGCATTAATTTTATCCTCGGTCACTTTCTCATATTACATAAACGAAAAGCACTAATAACTATTGGTATTATCTTTAACTTAGGTCTATTAGGATACTATAAATACTTAGACTTTATGGTTGCTAATATTAACTTTTTGTTTTCAACAGAATTACCTTTATTAAATATAATACTGCCTTTAGCAATTAGTTTCTTTACATTTCAACAAGTATCATATCTCGTTGATTGCTATAAAGGGAAAATCGATAAATATTCCTTTGTCGATTATATATTATTCATTACTTTTTTCCCGCAGTTAATTGCAGGCCCTATTGTATATCATCATGAGATAATGCCTCAATTTTATCGTTCAAATCGAATAAAAATTAATGTAGACAATATTTCATTAGGAATATTTATATTTGCTATAGGCTTATTTAAAAAGGTTATTCTCGCTGATAATTTATCTTTAACTGTATCAGATGGCATGCACCACTTAGATTCCATTACCTTTTTTGACGCATGGACAGTCATTCTTTCTTATACTTTCCAGTTATATTTTGATTTTAGTGGTTATTCAGATATGGCTATAGGAATTGCATTATTGTTTAATATTAAATTACCTATTAATTTCAATTCACCCTATAAATCTACTAACTTTCAAGACCTAGCTTCGCGTTGGCATATTACTTTAAGTCGTTTTCTAAACGATTATGTTTTTAATCCAATGAGTCGTTTGCTCTCGAAAACAATTTATTCTAATTTACCAATTAAACTGAGTACCAATATAAAAACATCTTTTAACTTAATATTACTATTTTTATTGAGTGGAATTTGGCATGGTGCAGGGTGGAATTATATTATTTGGGGACTTCTTTTTGGAACTGGCATCGTAAGCTATAGAACTTGGAAAAAAAACAAACTAAACATAAAACTCCCTACGATCCTATCATGGGGCATAACCTTTATTTATATAAACATAATGTTAGTATTTTTCAGATTAGAAGAAGTGAATCAAGCCGTCTTGCTGCTCAAAGCCATGTTCGGTCTAAACGGTTTTATTTTGCCTGAACAGTTATCTCCACTGTTAAACTTCTTTACGGCTTTTGGCTTTTCTTTTGAAGCTACTCCATTAAAAGATAAATATCGTGCAATAGGTTTGATAATAATAAGTTTTATTATTGTATTAGGGTTCAAGAATTCTTCTGAAAAACTTGATACGTTTAAACCAACCCTATTAAATGCGCTGTTTATTGTAGTCCTTTTAATCTATTCTATTATTAGTTTAACTAAGGCAACAGAGTTCTTATATTTTAATTTTTAGTAAACAGGGTGAAACTATGATATCTCGCAAAAAATGGACAAGTATTGTTGTCATTTTTACTGCATTTTTAATTTTAAGCATAGCAACTATAAACTACCTAGTAGATCCATATGGCATCTACCACTTTTCTAGTAAACACTATAACGCTCAAAAAATTGCATTTCGTGATTTATTTCAATTCAAAACGTTTCATATTAAAAAACATCAACCTGAGGCTATTATATTAGGTACATCAAGATCGATGAGACTACAACCTTCCGTCATTGAATCTTTAACTGGAGAAAGCACATATAACCTTGGTATTTATGGCTCTGTTCCATATATATATTACAAATACTTGGAGTATACATTAAAAGTAAATGACAATTTGAAATCTGTTTATATAGGGTTAGACTATGAAACGTTTAATGAATCCTATCCGATAAATTCTAGTTATAATGAAAAACGATTAAACACTACCTTTTATACAAATGATTTATTTTCTACTCTGCTTTCTGAGAAGGCATTAAAAGATAGCTATAAAGTTTTTATAGATAATAGAAATCATTCTAACAAATATACGACCAATGAATTTCTAGCTGACGGTACTGTTGATGAAACCTATGTGTCTCCGTTTAATACAATTCAAGATACATTTCATTGGTCCCAAACAGCTTACCATTTATCTTCAGATAGTATGCTATATATAAAAAAAATTAAGGAACTCTGTGATCAAAATGGTATTGCACTAAATATGTATATTAGTCCACTCCACTCGATTCTATTAGAAACTCATTGGCAAATTGATCAATGGAGTAACTATGAGGAATGGAAAAGAAAATTAGTCCAGATTTCTCCTGTCTGGGACTTCTCTGGGTATCATCAAATATCTATGAGCTCTTTGCAAGACAAAGAAAACTATAACGATCTCGGACATTTCTCTAAAAAAGTCGGTAATTATATCATACATCGCATGTTAAACCCTGATACTGATCAGGCACCTTCTTATTTCGGAACGTATATGACCAAAGAAAATATTGATGTACACCTAGCCAAATTGCGCATAAGCCGTGAAAAGTGGCCTGAACAAGATAAAAATATGATTGAACTTGCACCAAATTATTAGTCGTACGAACCGATTGCCACAGAAAGACCTGTACATATACAATGAAAAGATACAAATAGCTAAATTCATATCGATAGGAGAATAGTAGATGCCGCAATTAATTTTTAGAGGAGTTCCAGCCGAGGGCATTCGTTCAATTAGCATACCGCTCGTAGCGGAGATGGCCGAAATATGCCAATGCGGAACGGATAATTTCACTTTGGAGTGTCTGCACGTCACAGCTATATTCGACGGGAAATATACCGATTCGTACCCTTTTATCGACGTATGGTGGTTTGAGCGAGGGGACGAAGTGCGCGATAAGATGGCCGAGGCCATCGATAGACATGTCCGTTCTCTAGGTATACCCGATCTAGAAATTTCCTTTAGGGTTGGCCGCGAGGACAACTTTTATATGAACGGACGCCGTTATGGTTCCTAGCTGACGAAATACATCTGCCAAATTTAAAAGGCCGTCCTTTGCTGGATGGCCTTTTCTTTGCGGAACATGTGGATTTGATGAGACTACTTTATTTATGATACGGTTATATGCGTTATCATTAACGGCAATTTAGGACGTTCGTTGCTTTGACCAATCCCAGAAATATTTCATCTCCCTAAATCGAACATCCCATAGCTTTACATTTCCCTCAATGGTTATCGTAAGCTCGTTTGCCTGTTCAAGATAAATTGTGAACATCTCCGGCTCTTGGCGTTGATCTTCTGCAGATGCAAACAGATACTCATGCCCATCGACGGAAATACGTAGACTCCCCTGAACATCCTCTTGATCGGGAACCCCATAATTCAAGTAGAGATAAAGCTCCTTTTTGCCTAACGTAAACGTATACGTTTCCTTATTTTTCTCTTTAACGCTATACACATTATATTGGGGTTCTACGTTCTGACCGCCAATTTTGAAACTGTATCGTTTTGTTCCTGTTGATGTATTTCCGGTACTATCTTTTAGTTCGTTTAACGCCACAAATGGGCCCATTTCTTGGATGTACGCTTTGTCAACAATCCCGAAACACCCCCAAACACCGATCATAAGGACAACAATGGAAATACCCATAACCGCTATATTTCTTGATACATTTTTGGTACGAAAACCAAATCTATATGCCCCGAATCCGATTGCTGCGCCCAATGAGTTTATAATGACGTCATTAATGTCGAAACTGCCGAGCAAAGTTAATGCCTGTATGGTTTCAAGGACGAAAATTGATAGGATAAACAATATAAAGAATCGAATAAAGGTAGTCCGATATAACAACGGAATCAATATACCAAAAGGGATGAAGGCTGCGATGTTACCAAAATCCACAATATCCATTAAAGTAGGATTTAGAAGATCGGATAAGCTTGGCAACCTAAAAAAACTGTCCGGCAAAAAGATAAAAGTGTAACCAGCCACATCCTCTACTGTATCTGCTCTATTGAAAGCGAAAAACATAAAATAAAGAATCATAATGGTATAGACTAGGGTTATGGAAAAAATAATTTTACGCTGTGGTGTAGTCATAGATGCTCCTTTATCATTTTTGCCTATCATATACTCTCTTGCTTAAGAGCATCGATAAGGTTTTCTCCTTTTATTTTCGCCCCGGAATATAGCATCGCGGAACCAACTATGACAAATACGGCAGCAATGACAGATAAAATGCTCACCCAAGGTAATGAGAATCCATAGGTAAATTTGTTCGCAAATGCTCTATAGATCAGATACATCAGAGCGAAGCTGATAGGAAGCCCGAACAGCAGTGACTTAGCCCCATAAAACATACTTTCGTAGTTCAACATTTTCGTAAAGCCTTTTGGCGTCATTCCAACAGATTTCAGCATCGCAAACTCTCGTTTTCGAAGAGATACGCCTGTCGTAATCGTATTGAAAATGTTAGCAATAGAAATTGCTGAAATTAATACGATAAATCCGTAAGAAAAGACGAACATCAATAAAATCTGCTGTTCTTCGCTTTTTCTAGATTGATAGGAATTGTAGGCTTGCAGCTTGGTCACGTGCATCTCTTCGATTTCCTGCTCCATTTTCATCGGCTCCTTACTTTTTAAATAGAGAAATGTACGGGGGAGCTCTTCATCCTCACCTGCTGCCAATTGATTCATGACGCTTTCCGAAACGATAATATTTAACCCGCCTACTCCTATCGGGCTCATCCCCATAGGAACTTGATCCGTCAACGCGGCGACAGACACTCTGCTTGTCTTCGTCTTCGCACCAGTTTCTTTATCGCTATTCGACAACTCGATACTTTGGCCAACATTCGTATAGATGGACTTCGTTGAATCAGATTGAAAAACTGATAAACTAACCCGATTTGTCTGCGCCTGAAGATGGCTAGCTGCGTTTCGTTCAAGGCATGTATATCCGTATTCTCGATGAAAACTTTACCGCGAGTCGGCCGATCCACCCCGCCCAGCATATGCAGAAGTGTTGACTTACCCGAGCCAGATGGGCCGATTATCTCGACGAATTCTCCTTTTTGAATCGAAAAAGAAACGTCGTCCAGCACCTTCACCGCCGACTCGCCGTCTCCGTATATTTTAGACAACTGCTCGATTTTTAAGATTTCCATTGTCAATCCTCCATAGCTAAGCTGATAGATATCATTTTATCCCTCTAAAATGACGATCAAGTGACGATGAAGGTGACAATTTAGTCACTTGCGGCCAGCCGCTAAATCACCTGCTTATAGAATTTAATCCGAAACTGCGTCCCATCTTCGCTATTGCTCGTCACATCGATTACTCCGTTTTGACTGGCAACAATGCTATGAGCCATCGCGAGACCGATGCCGATGCTCCCTTCGCTGGCATTTTCCCCTTTATAGAACCGTTTAAAAATGTAGGGCAAATCTTCTATTGGAATGTCTTTCCCGTTGTCGGCAATGACGATTTCCGTAAATAACGCATTTTCGAAAAAGGTATTCGATAGCTTTAATAAGGAAGAAACAAGCCAATCGATGCGTTCAAGCTGAATGCGAATATTACGGGTGAACTCGTTCTTTTGGCGGGAGGTAGGTCGGGGTCGCTTAACAACTCTGCCATTACCGTCATAGAGGTGAGCGGCGTTTTGAGCTGGTGCGAAATATCGGAAATGGCATCCGTCAGTTGCATCTTGTCCTGCTGTAGAAGCGATCGGTGCTCCGATAGCATGAGCGTTACTTTGTAAATATCATTTTTTAAAATGCTAAGCTCGCCTTCTTGATTATCGCGAACATCTAGCCAATCATTGCCGTTGCTAATTTGTCTCAAATAGACAGACAGCTTTTCTAGCTCTCGATATCTCCATCTCATGAATAACAAACTGCTGCCAATAAGCAGAATCGATAAAATGAAAACGAGTGCAGCAGCAACAGGCGTAATGAAAACAGCGGCAACGATAGCCGCTAAGCTGATCAAACCCATGATGAGCAATAATAGTTGAATTTCACGATTGCGAAGCATCTAATCACCAACCTTATAGCCTAAACCGCGAACCGTTTTGATCAATGTCGGATGCCCTGGGTCATCCTCCAGCTTTTCCCTAAGCCTTTTGATATAAACCGTTAACGTATTGTCATTCACAAAGTCACCGGCCACATCCCAGATTTGCTCTAAAAGCTGACTTCTACTGAGCACCTGACCTATGTGGTTGCTGAATATCAACAATAAGCGATACTCTAACGCGGTTAGCTGAATTTCAGCGCCTTTTTTATGTACTTTGCCTTCCAGCGTATGAATTCGGACATCACCGATGTCTACGATCGTTTTCGTTTGGGACGGCTTCTGGTATCTTCGCAAGACGGATCTGATCCGAGAAAGAAGCTCGCGAATTCGAAAAGGTTTCGTAATATAATCGTCGGCTCCCATGTCCAGCCCCATCACAACATTGACCTCATCGTCAATCGCCGTTAAGAAGATGACCGGAATGTCCCGCCTTGCTTTCACTATTTTGCACAGATCATAGCCGCTTCCGTCTGGAAGCGACAAATCAAACAAGCATAAAACGAATTGATCGATATCTTCGTCTAGTACTATTTTTGCTGTGGCGATATCATGGCAAAGAACAGTTGAAAAACGATCTTGCTGCAGCGAATATTCCAGACCGGACGCAATCGTTTTATCATCTTCGACTAACAAAATTTTCATCCGCAGATCATCCTTACGATAGGAAATCGTTCATTTCCATCTTATTTTCGACATTATAACAGATTTTTTCAGCATCAGAAAAAAACTGCCGCTCCATCGCATATAAACGACGAAACGGCAGTTTTCTTTTCACGATTACCAAGTTAGCGACACTACCAATAAAGATTATAGTTCACATTACTGTAGCTCACAGACGAAGTTTGATGTGTCATAAGAGTTAATCGATAGTTGTACCCTGATTGCGCATATGGTTGACGACCATCATTTCTTAAACCAGCAAAAGAAACTGTTTGGATTTGACCATTGGTTGGTCCCAAAATATCAACGCCTTGAACTGCATTCCACGTCCCATTAGGTTGCTGTTTCCAGAGAGTGAGTACTGCATAGCCAGTAGTTGATCCCAAAACCGGTTGGAAAGCAACCGATACTATCGCTGCAACATTGAAGAAAGGAAATGAAACATTACTCGGATGTGCATTTGGAATAGAATATTCCTGAACTACCGTATACCCAGGCCAGTAAGCTGACGCCTGAGCGCTGAAAGAAAATAGAAGCGTGATAACCGCCAAAAAACCAAGACATGTTTTTTTGCCGCTTTCATCATCATCGTTTTTACATCTCCTTTTTAATTAAATTAGGTCTGTGCAATTACCGAATTAGATGGATCACTCCTTTTCCATTCCCTGTAGACTAGTTGTGTAAAATTCATAGGATTAGCCTGTTGTCCATAATCAACTTTAGTAAACAAAAGCGTCATATCCATTTGCGATTTTCAACAGTTGAAACTCTGAGCAATACGAAAACGTTCACTGTTTTTTATCACAGTTTGGCCTGTATTTACTTCTCAATGATTGTTACCTACTATGTTTTATCCGATTTCCGGGGTTTGGAAATAGTCCTTATGGCTATCGGCATGTACCTTCCTAAGACACTCAAAACCCGTATCAACTCATCCCAAACATCATCTTCTGGCAACCATTTTACCTCTTATTGAGTTTGTTTTTCTTATTCTTATATTTCTCCCTAGCAGATCAGGAATTGAAATGTTCGTTTTTGATCTTTTTATTGCTGATATTCTACTGCACTATAAGCCGTGGTACGCATTTTCAAAGCATGGGGAACCAAGCATGATGAGAATTTCCGTTCTGGAACATCACTATATTATTGGGGTTACGGTTAACGACAATGAAAGAAAGAATTGAAGCTATAGGTGGTCAACTCCATATCCAAAGCGAGCCGATGAACGGGTTTACCCTACATATCGAGATGCCTGTTGCAAGAGAGGGCTTAAATGAATCATAAGAGCGAGATTAAAGTTAGGCAGGTTTTAGGACCATCCTTTACGGGATGGTCCTTTCTAGTTACGAAAAACAATATCATCCCATCTGGAATTTATTAGTCTTATCGCAATGGAAAGTTTACTTTACATTACTTGCGTTGCACGATATACTTCCCTTATGGAAAGCTAGCTTTCCATAAGGAGGATGAACGTATTGAACAACCGTTTAGAAGAAATCCGCAAACAGCGCGGAATTAAACAAGATGAATTAGCAACGGCTCTTGAAGTCTCTAGGCAAACTATCGGTTCGCTGGAAAACGGACGTTATAACCCCTCGATCCTTTTAGCGTTCAAAATTGCTCGTTTTTTTGGTATGAGTATCGAAGAAATCTTTATTTATGAGGAGGATGAGAATATATGAAGAAAACTATGCCATTTTATTTTCTTATGATTGTTGGTGTAGGACTACTAGCAGGTGGTGTGTACTTCATCAAAACAATTGAAGATCCACAAGGTATGCTGCGAGCGTTGCCTTATATCTGTGTTGGGCTTGGTTGTGTTATTTTCGGTCACAGTATAGGAGAAATTATCATCCGAAGCGCTATGAACAGTAATCCCGCTGCAGCAAAGCAGCTAGAGATTGACAAGAATGATGAGCGTAATTTGGCAATCGCTAATCGGGCAAAAGCGAAAGCATATGACATGATGATTTTTGTGTTTGGAGCCTTAATTTTAGCCATTTCCTTGATGGGTATAGATTTAATAGTGTTACTGCTATTGGTTTTTGCCTATATGTTTATCCTTGGATATAACTCATATTACCGTTACAACTACTTTAAAGAGATGTAACAAAATCATATTTGACACATGTTAATTAAAAGGAATGATGACGATGACGAAATTATTTTATAGTGGTTTAAAAGATGGAGAAAGTAATGTGGAAATAAAATTATTAGTGGATATACAAAATGATTGGTTTGAGATCACGCATACCAAGGAAGTGTCACAAGTAATGAATAAATCAACCGGTGAATATATGATAGTATATCGAAACACCTTGAAATTTGAGGTTGTTTCATAATACGAAGAAAATATGTAACAAATAACTTTAATCGACTGACTATATCCGTTGCAGGGGCGCCAGGCCAGCTTAACAAAAACCAAGCTGAACCTATCCCGCAGCAAGGCCAAAAGCTTCGAGACAATGAACTGAAAATTGACTAGACTCTACGGCAGTGTCTAGTCGTCGCAGCCCCCTCCAACGATAAAGTGGATGGGGCTTTTTTTGTCCAGATACAGGTACCCCACAAACTAAAGAAAACTTCGTTCAAACACGTATCCTCATCCATCTCATGTTATTTGATGTAATATTATTTAAACAATCATGATTAATGTTTATTAGGACATAGTCCCCAAATGTCTTCAATAACGTGTTTCTTATAATTTTTCTATTCAAATGTAACGAAATGATAGAATCGCAGTCATATATACGTAAGGAGGTGAGAATCTGACGGATTTTGAAACTGTCTACAAGCAATATTTTCGCGACATCTACCTGTTTGTGCTTTCCTTAAGTCGTAATGAATCTATTGCTGAAGAAATTACACAAGAAACTTTTTTTAAAGCTTTAAAGAGCATTGATACATTCAAGGGGCAGTGCAAAATCAATGTTTGGTTGTGTCAAATCGCAAAAAACACTTATTATTCGTATCTAGACAAGCAAAAACGGCTAGAGTCGGATCACAAACTCGAAAAAATACATGGGGACAATTTCGAAGAGATTCTGCTGAATAAAGATGATGCATTCAGAATACATAAGGCATTGCACCAATTACATGAGCCATACAAAGAAGTGTTTACGTTAAGGCTGTTTGGAGAATTATCCTTCTTACAAATTAGTCAGCTATTTGAGAAAACTGAAAGCTGGGCAAGAGTTACATTTTACAGGGCCAAACAAAAAATTCTAGATTTGCTGGAGGAGGAATCATAGCTTGAACGAAATAAAGTGTGAAATCATCAACGATTTACTGCCCTTATATATCGATAATGTTTGTAGTGAAGAGAGCCGGCAATTGGTTGAGGAACACTTCGACTCATGCAGTAATTGTAAATATAGAGCGGAGAAGCTTCAACATAATATCGCAATACCTAGAGTAAGCGTCGAAAACAATAACAGCGAGGTCAAAGTGTTAAGAGGGATGTCCGATTTCTGGAACCGCACAAAAATAAAAGCGTTTATGAAAGGCCTTATTATAGCTTCATTATCGTGTACCATACTCCTCTTCGCTTATATAGGCTTATTTCATTGGAAAATTGTACCCGTTTCTATGGATGTTGTAGAGATAAAGGAAGTAAGCCAATTGGCTAATGGTTTGATCACTTATCATGTAAGACTAACCGATGGTTATGAATTGAATTATACAAAAGGGGATTTGGACAAAGACGGAAACATGTACGTCACTCCATACCGTCCAATAATAAAAAGAAAGGCAAAAGTTGAATTTGGACTTCATAATATGTACTATCTGTCTGACCCAGCCGAAAGTGACATCTGGCAAGCTAACTGGGGCGATAATATAAAAATGAAAGCTCTATATTTCGGAACAAAGGAAGACAACATCTTGATATGGAAAGATGGAATGAAACTACCTGCAGCAAGCGCTCAGGTTGAAGCAAATTTTAATTGGGGAAATTAGGGGACTGGGAGAGCGCTGGACAATAGTCTGCCGAGCGCTCTTTTCTATGAATTTTGTGTTAGAGGCAATGATCCGAATCGGCTTTGCTTTCTTCTCTATCCTATACTTCCAGATCTTTAACCTGCATCAGACTTAAGCGCACTAAAATCCAAATTCTTTAGTCGTTCTGTTTCTATGAATATCATCAATTTATCGCCGTCATGCCAGCACCATTCAAGATCATCATTGGAATCAATTGTTAGCATAGAAATCCATCCTGCTCCAGGCGATGGATCATATGCTAGTGAACAATGAGAAGGGTAGCCTAGAAGGTAATCTGAGCTTTTATGTAAAGAATCTCGAATCTCAGTGTATGTGTCATTCTGTTCTTCCTCGAAAGGCCAATCCTTCACCTGATATTCGTCATAAGGAATATCCATCGTCGGGAAAAACTCAATCACAGTAGTCTTGCTAATATCGGACTGGGGCGGAGATATTGTCACTAGATCCATAGGTTCAGGAATGTATATAGCATGAATATATCCGTTCTCAAAAGCCTCCAGAAAACTGTCTCCATCTGAATTATAATCTGCTACAAAAAGAGATAGGAGACCTTTTGATGGCAGACTTGCTTCGGCGAATGCAGTTTCTGCAAAATTGATTTGACCGAGGAAGCGATACGGGTTCGTCTCATATGTCGGCCATTCGCTACCAACTGGTAAATCAGGTGCTCCTCCAAAACGACTGCACCCCATTCGTACTTCAGCATCGTTCTTCTTAAGTATATCAATTGCTGGTCTCACAACTTGGCGTAGATACTCTTTATGGCTTGCAAGATTTGACTGTTCAATCGTCTCTAAAAAATGGTTGCTATTCATCTTTACCTCCCTGCAAATGCTCCTATTTTTTACAGCTATTATTTCCTGTTAACATTACTTTTTTTTAATTGGAATTTGGAGTAGTATTCTACATTTTATAATAAATACCTTTAATTGAACTACAAAGACGTCGGTCAGTTAGGATGCTTCCCTGGGTACGTCGAACTATCCGACTTGGTGAAGGATTCCTTGAGACGATTTAATAAAAAAGGGTTTTAATCGCAAATACTATTTTTATGGTAAGATGTTTAGGTCGTATATCTACTAATTCACACATTTACAGTCATCTAAGAAAAGAGGTAATTATGGACCCCACAACATTATCTAAGCGACATTGGCTGCTCATATTGTCACTTTCTTTATTAACATTTGTTCTCGGGACAAGCGAATTTGTTATTGTCGGAATATTAACCGATATTTCTTCAAGCCTTCACATGACAAATGCAAAAGCAGGTACACTCGTTTCTGCGTTTGCAATTACATTTGCCATCGCCACACCACTAGTGATGTCAGCAACAAGTCATTTTCCAAAGCGAAAATGGATGTTATTTTTGATAGGTTCTTTCATCGTCCTTAATGCTTTATGTATAATCTCAACAAGCTACATCATGCTCCTTTCACTTCGAATTTTGACAGCGATTGTAACAGGTGTATTAATCTCTTTAGCCATGATTGTTGCAAGTGAAACGATGCCGATTAAAAAACGGGGACTTGCTATATCATTCGTTTTCGGTGGCTTCACACTCGCAAATGTCGTTGGGGTGCCGATTGGTATTGTCATCGCCGATTCGTACGGCTGGAATGCCACTTTCATATTAACTACTTTCCTAGGTGGATTTGCATTTTTGGCGTCATTTTTTGTCTTGCCTAATAATCTCAGCCAAATTCGCAGTTCGATACGGGATCAGTTATCTTTAATGACCAATCCAAGAATTTTGATGGCCTTTTTCATTCCTGCTCTCGGATTTGGTGCAACCTATGCCGTCTTTACGTACCTTGTTCCTATCTTGCAAGGAATGAAGGTACCCCACCAGTCAATCAGTTTAATTATATTTGGTTACGGATTTATCTCTATTTTCAGCAACATCCTCGCCGGAAAAGTTGCCAGCCACAATCCAATCGGCCGCCTTCGATTTATTTTTCTCGTACAAGCGGTTGTTCTGACCACTTTGTTTTGGACTACTAATGATCTTATTTACGGGCTTGCTAACATTGGATTGATGTCGTTAATGGCCATTCTCTTAACAACATCTACACAGCTTTATTTAATAGATCTCGCCGGAATTTATCAGCCAAAGGCAGTAGGTCTCGCTGCTTCACTTATGCCAGTAGCAAGCAACGTAGGTATCGCTTTTGGTTCTGCATTAGGCGGAATTGTGTACCATGAAGGGAATTTAATGAATGTAACTTGGGTCGGTGGAATCGTTGCAGTCTGTGCAAGTATGCTAACTTTCTTTAGTTATCATTTGGATCAGAATCAAAAGAAAAGTATCAAGGACGTTTAAATGCTCATTGATACTTTTGGCCGCGAGGAAAATTTTTATATGAAAGGCCACCACTATAATTCCTAACTGATGACATAATAAATGATGCTATTGAAAATCGTCAGATACTTCGTTTTGTACAGATTTTGGGGCGAACACATGACAGTTACTCTGTCATCAGGTTAAGTTTTTATCGGAGTACTCGTCCTTCAACTGTCGCTTTTACTTATAAAAATTTTTTCAACAACAGTAGAAAAAACTGCCGCTCCGTCGCATTTGGATGACGAAACGGCAGTTTTTCTTTTTTCCGCTGTACTATTGCTCGTCATAAGAGTTAATCGATAGTTTTTACCCGACTCCGCAAGACGTTGACGACTATCACTTCTTAAATAGGCAAAATTAAAGGCAATCCACCCTGCTCCAGGCGATGGATCATATGCTAATGAACGATGAGAAGGGTAGCCTAAAAGAGTTACAAAAGCCACCTGAACCACCGCAAGCAGATGGTCTACCGAGTTGGACTAATCACCATTCATAAAAATTTTCCTCGATCAGCACCTCGAATGAATCCGCTACTAACTTGATCTCCCCGGTATCGTGATAACAGATGAAAACCTTTCCTGACTGATTGATAATAATCGGATCGCCGGAACCATCCATAGAAATGACATAACTTGTTCGTAAAAGTTCTGCGATGGGAGATTCCTTAAATTGCTCTCGGAACCCAAGCGTCAAATCGATAACTGTTTCATTTCCGAGGCTAGAGCCATTAGTGAAGGCATATACCGCAAGACCTGCATATGCTCCGCCAAACGTCCTAATAAAATGAACGTAATCTTCATGAAAGTTTACGTTCAGCCGTCGCTGTGCATTAGCAATTTCCTCTAGGCTCGCCGGAATGCCTACTAGTGTACTATTATCCTCCCGATGAAGGAAAATCTGTAATCTCTCCATTAACGCATCCTTCATAAGTTAATCACCTTCCCTACGAATACTGTTATCAGGATGAACGTCTGTGCGGTTCTTCATTTATAACTCTCCCTCAAGAAACTTAATGAGGTACATTTCAGGCTCCACAAGAAACTCTGTAAAGCTGCATAAATCCGCATACTCCTGATGCTCCACGTCATAGCAGCCTACCAAGCCTTTTTTCTTCGGATTCCACACTAGCTGCAGAGCGGAGTAATTGTCGATATCGGCTGACAGACGCAGCAGCTTTTGCCAGCCGACTTTCATCTCAATCGTATCGGTCAATGTGAAAAAATCGATATACCCGATTCCATATTCATTTTGCGATAGCTCAAGGCGCAGCTTGTCTCCAGTAAGAATGCTGATCAGCTCATCGGTCAGTTTATATTTTTTCAGCTCAACCTTTTTATTCTCCAAATCATGAAACTCAGCCGGTTCCAGCGATTTCAAATAGTCAGCCAAAATTGTATCCTTATTGCTCACCGCAATCGTATATGGGCGCTCGCCATCCTTTTCCGTAAAAGTCACGTCCGCACCGCGTTCAATCAAAAATTTGACCATGGCCAGATTACCTATGCGCACGGCAACAGTTAACGGAGTCGCTTGATAAGGGTAGACCATATCCGGCTTATTATAGTTGATATCCACCCCATGATCGAGCAAATACGTAAGTGTCTTATAATCATGATCCGATACAGCTTGACGCAATACAGCACCGCCATGCAACTTCATATCTAATCCCAGCTCATGAATTAGCGGGATATTATTTTTGTTGCCATAGTAGGCTTGTGAATATGCGCCTGACCCGACTTGATTGAGCTTGTCCATCTTGGCTCCTTGCGCTGCAATATAGCGAATGATATCTTCCTTGCAATAGCGAACTGCTCGCAAAAAGGCCGGATTTTGATTGACATTCAAGTTGACGCCTAGCTCTACCAGCAGCTTTACAACATCCATTTTCTGCAATACAAGTGCCAGATCGAGCGGACTTAACGTGGTATGTTTGCTAAGTATGATACCAGCTTCAATATCCCAGCCTGCTGTAATTGCAGCCTGCAAAGCAGCAATATTTCCTTTATAAATGTGCATCGCGATTTCCGGCAGATTCTCGAACTTTCCGATACCTTTTAGATTGATCATCCATTAACCGCTCCTACTCAAAGTCTTATGAAAAACTCATCATTTATTCTTATTTAAGAACGCTCGTCAATCAGCTGTTCTAGAAACTCTGCAAACGTTGACGCATATTTGTCGATCAAATCATTCATGAGATCATAACACATGATCGGAAATTCACCCTGTGTATCTCTAATGGACGTATCGAAAAAATAAAGCTCGTCGCTATCC
The DNA here is from genome assembly GCF_016019935.1 of Paenibacillus sp. GSMTC-2017. Taxonomy (GTDB): domain Bacteria; phylum Bacillota; class Bacilli; order Paenibacillales; family Paenibacillaceae; genus Pristimantibacillus. The sequence continues at coordinate 114,141 of NZ_JAECMT010000004.1, read as the reverse complement.
GGCACGAATAAGTCCAGTCTGTGGGGAAACTTGCCTACCCACCATTCCTCGGCTTTATTCAGTCTATGTATGTAAAGAAGATCGCCGTCGTAATACTCTCTGTGTTCGGGAGCAGTGATGGCTAGAATATTCCCGCCATTCAACCGGGCATTACCGTAATGAACCAGCCACCAGTGATAAGATGGCGGCAGGCGGAATCCTAATTCCTCTTCGACTTCCGCTATCCAGCTCTCTTCCGCACCATGACCAGGAAACCATTTTAAAGCGGAAGTCGTTTTCAGTTTCTCTTCCAAGCGCTCATACATGATTTCGATTCACTCTCCCTATACATGTTTTATTGTAAGTTTTGGATATCTCTCGTACCTTCTACAAATAATATGGCGGCGCTTTTTCTACTACAATGTTATCAGGATGAATGTCAGTTGGCTCATAGTCATTCATACGGAGAAGGATATACTCAATTTCTTCTAGAGGCATTTTCAATTGTTGGCTGACTTCATAAAGTTTCATGTCTTGCGAAAGAAGTTTCCGTGCTAGATTTATCTTTCCATTTAGCCAATTGTTTTCAAGCATCCATTTTTTCACCAGGCCCAGTAGTTGATTTTGGGCTTCCTCATCTGCATGCTTATTATATTTAGCAACTGACTCTATTAGATAGTTATAGAGGTAAATACCCAATACCTCACGTTGCTCATGCTTGGACATCCGTTGATACTGCTCATAACTAATGCTGATATCTAATTCGAGGGTATGATCCCTACTATCAAAACGTCTGGATGTTTTTCGACCATAACTTTCAGGTAAAACACGAAATACTACAAAGATATCATACGGAAACTTCCATTTATTTGCTAATTCCTCTAACGGTAGCAGTTCATCTCTCAATTGACCCACACACGTTCCATGTGTATCCAGAGTAAAATCTAGTTTCATGCATACCTCCCTCTCCCTCACTTAAGGAGCACCCAGATCATCTGTTATGATTTGAAATCGCTTCGCACCCTTTTGACAAGAGCCATTGCTCTATAACAGCAAACTCCTGTTGTGCATCCTGTTCATAGAAAACGGCCACCTCTTGCTGGTAGGCATAATTTAATCGTACATAGCCACCTAGTTGCCGGTAGAACAGAAAGCATGCATATGGGGTCTCAATAGATAAATCCGGAGTAAACTCTGCTTGGCACATTCCGGCAAGATCGGGTAACGAAAGCTGGTTCTGCACTTGTGGCAAACGCAAAAAGCGATGGCTCCGAGTACCTGTCCACGGTTCATAATAGACGGCCTCCTCTTGACTGATTCCATACACCTGACGATATATTTCGTCCAGCACCAAAGCGTATATCCCTTCGTCTTCCTGCTCCCGTGCCTGCAGGGAAATCGCCTTAACTTTCTCCGCATGCCGAGGTAGCCAGAGTAGCCCAGCCGTCTGGGGATGCACTGCCAAAAAATCGCCGTCCACCGTTGTACCTATAACGATACACTCGCCGATCTGTTGCTCAGTAATGGGGCTGTCCTCGTCATGCTCCCATAACCCGTACTCGGCAAAAGGTTTAAGCACCTCCGTATCCGGCAGCTGGACATTCAACCACCCTCTGTAAGTCCCTTCGCCGAATCGCTGCAAAAACCGGAGGTAGCCCTGTGGATAAACAGCGAAGTCTTCCTTCGCAAGTGCTTTGTTTTGACTATCAGACAACAGTTTTGGCTGAGATACAATGTACATAAATACTCCTCCTGTTACGAAAACGATTAATAGGCATAGCTCAGTTTGAAATGGAAATGCTTAATCATTTGCCTAATTCTCCTATTTGATCACAAGTCCATATCTACTAAAAATCCACGATTTGTTCAAGTCTCGAATCGCATCATAGCTTATACGCACAGAAGGCTTTTGCTCCTTCATAGCATTTGCGTCATGCGCCGAGAAGCGAAGCGGCTTAGTCATTTTTTTAATAGAGTTCGTTATTTCATTAAAAAACGTATACGTTAACAGCTTATGATCCTGGATATCCTCATAAATATAATACTTCCCTTTTTCATCTTCCAAATCAATTTGAAAGCCTTTAGGAAATGAAAGCAAGATACACGGCAATTCATCCTCTGCCCATTGTCCGAAATATGGAAAATGGACACCTTCATTTCTCACAAAAAATCCGGAGCGTTCATTATCAGACACAACAGAAATAGAATAAACAAAGAAGGGGTGATAATCATTTCTTTTTTCCTCTGCTGCAAAATACTGATAAAATGTTTGATACGCCTCATACACCTGATTCTGATCATGCTCTGTCTGGACATAGTTAGTTAGATGAAATTGCGCTTGCTTATGTTCAAAAAGCTTCAAAACGCTTTTAAACTCTTCCGGCGTTATAAAGCATTTAAGTTTATAAAATCCGCTGTTCTTTAATTTGTCCATTTCCTTTCTCTCACCGCCATGTGCTTAAAATGTTATCCCAGACGCCCTAGCTATTTCTGGTTAACTACCAATCTTCATCATCTTTATTTGAAGCAATGAAGCGTGCCTATAAGGTCATGGCTTTTCAGAATTCATATTTTTCAAAACGTTTTCTGAGAGTTTCTTCGTAAGGTATCCACTCCGAATCACACCATAAAGACATTCTGACCAGTTCTGACAACTCATTTACGGCTTGTTGCGGACTCGTAATGCTAATGAAGTCGTCAAAATCCTCATTACGGATATCCAACACTTTCCGCAAGTAGTCATCATTAATAAGCTCTTCTTTGAGTTCCTCATATTCATCCCTCGTCCACTGTTCACAAAAGATTCTTTCAGCTTGAATGTCTCCATTCTCGAAAAATGACAACTCGAATATTTCCTCATTTATATATCCAGCAGTCATCACTGGCTCCTCGATAAGTCGGGACAACGTTTTACCTATCTCCTTCACCGTACCCCATACAAAATAATCGTGGAGCACGCTGATCCAGTTCTCGTTGCTTTTGCTTACATACATGACAACTTTGATCTCTTGAGCTTCATTATTTGGCTCACCTAATACTTTGGCATGCTCTTGGCTTAGCTCTCTTAATGCTTCAACAGTCTTCTCAAGGTTTTTCGACTTGATATGCAAATTTGCGAATGATCTTCCCACGAGATGGCCTCCTCTAATCGCTTTTTTACTCAGCCTGATTCTTATTTATATCCTATAGATCGATTTTATTCATTACACTTATTTCCATCATAGTAATCTAATCGCTTGCCCTGAGTCTACCTACTTTTTACCTGAATTTTGGGAGAAGTGACCTTGCAATTCCACATCACAACTACACTCTCCAACTTTCCACAGCAACATTTTTCGCAGTCACTTATATAAGGCTCTCCACGCTGTCTGTAACGGCAAGTTTTAGGGCTATCCTATGCGGGATGGCCCTGTTATCAGGAAGCACACAAAAATAAAAACGTTTATGAAAGGCCTTATTTTAGCATCATTATCGTGTACCGTGCTCCCCTTGGCTTATATAGGCTTATTTCATTGGGAAATTAAACCTGCTTATACGGATGTTGTAGAAATAAAGGAAAAGCCAGTAGGCTAATGGTTTGATTACTTTAATTGGGAAGATTAGGGGACGGTGCAGAAGAGCGCTGGACAACAGCGTGCTAAGCGCTCTTATATTTATCAATTGATTACGCCCGATTTATGATAAGTTTCCCCGTAACGGGGCTAATTGCGAATTTTTGTTGGAATATTTGACACCCCAACAGGGGTCCTGCTGCTAAGTAGAAGCTCGATCTCTTCTGCAGGGGAGGGACGATGAAAGTAATATCCTTGCCCGATCTCACAGCCGAATTGCTGGAGTATTTTGAGCTCCTCCTGTTTCTCGATGCCTTCGCAAATGACTTGTAAATTCATGCTATGGCCTATATCGATAATAAGCTTGACGATCGAAGTGGCGGAGTTGACGGTTGTCAATTCCTGCGTAAACGAACGGTCGATCTTAAGAAAATCAACAGGTAGATGCCCCAAGACGCTGAGGGAAGAGTACCCCGTTCCGAAGTCATCGATTGAAATTTTCACGCCTTGGTGCCTAAGTTCACCGAGAATCGTGATCGACTCGTTCAGGTTCTGCATCATGCTCTCCGTAACTTCCAACTCCAAAAGAGCGGGTTCGAAGTTCGTCTCTTCCAAAATACTCAACACCTTTGATGCAAATTTGGGCGTCCTAAACTGACGGATCGAAATGTTGACTGCTAACGTCAGATCGGGATTACCAGTACGCTGCCAGTCACGCACTTGCCTACATGCTTCTTTAAGAACCCACTCACCCAGCTCGACGATGACTCCTGTCTGCTCGGCCAACGGGATGAAGACGGATGGCGGGATCGGTCCCATCTCTGGATGCGTCCAACGTAGCAGCGCCTCCAGACCCTGAATTCTCCCCGTACTCATCTCCACCAACGGCTGATAGACGATTACAAACTCCTTCTTATTCACTGCGCTTCGGAGATCGTTCTCTAGCTTGACCTGACGAAGTAACTCCTCGCTCTTGATGGCCGAGAAGAAACGAAATTCATTTTTATCGCCAATCTTGACGCTGTACATCGCCTTATCGGCGTACTGGATTAGTGCATCGGCTTCTCGCGCATCTTCAGGATACAAGCTGATGCCAATGCTTAGCGTCGTATAGATCTGCCTTTGTTCGATTTGAAACGGAATCTGAAATGCATCAATGAGCTTTTCCGCCAGCGCTTTGATCTCCTCCTGCTGCTGGTAGCGCATTAACAACACAAATTCGTCCCCCGCATAGCGGGAAATAAAGTGCGAATGACCGACCACGTCGCGTAGAAGACTGGCGACGGCCTGCAACATCTGGTCTCCCGCGTTGTGACCTAACATGTCATTAACGTTCTTGAAATGGTCGAGGTCGAGAAACAGAACGGCCATCGGTGCTTCTTCAGACAACGCTTCAGCCATCCTTCCCCTGAGCAATTCACGGTTTGGCAATTTGGTAAGCGTATCGTAGTAAGCGATATGCTCCAGCTTAGCGAGCGCTAGATGAAGTTTTGTATTTAACTCCATATTGACCCCGTTCTCTTTCTTCAAATTCCGAAGATAGAATGCCAGTAGTGAATAGAGGATCATATTGATGCCGACGCCAATCATTATCGTGCTTATCATTTCCATCGGCACTTCAGGCGAATAAGATGGAGTGAAATAGAGGATATATGCCGCAGCTAGGAATGTAGGTAGGGGTGATGGCAGCAGGAACGCAAGAATAATCATCGATAAATATATGACACTGACTAGCTTATCAAACGATAGATACGGAAACACGTTGAAGAACGCTACATAAGCGACAGTAGCGAGCACATATTTAAGCCATATTGGTCTGACAAGAATCGCAGCAAAGATGAAACCTGCGAAGGTGACGGCAAAGGCGAGACCTTGCAAACTGCTTACGGAATTGATCATATTCATAGAGAGAGCGAATGCCGATAACACAATGACTACATTCGGCGTGATATCCATAAGACGCTTCGCCCAAACCTGCGGTAATTTCATTGATCGTCACCCCGATCGGTTAGAATAAATATATTATTCTAAACAAGATTTCGACGAATATAGAAATGTCCTATATTCAAACACTAATTGTTCTACATCCATATTACTATGTTTGTATATATTACCCTAACCTTAATATGTAATTTTATTACTCCCATTCCTTTGATACTTTCAGAAATCGTAGTAGTTGTGCGTACCTTTGATGTCACAACTGCTTCTAATTATCGTTTTGCACGCTCTCAAGATCTTGCTCAACTGAGAGGCTATTAAGATTTAGGAACAAAAAATAAATACTTTTGCAACATTGGATAATACCAAAAAGCTGTTTACCTAAAAGGTACACAGCTTTTATATGTTCTAGCTTTATTTATGATATGGTTCTCCGCGCTGTATGTAACGGCAAGTTTTTTAAATAATAGTATGATCGTCGCACCATTTAATGGAATGATTTCAGTCTGTTGACTATTATACCGTTAAATCAAGCATAAGCTTACATTTAATCGCATGTACCTTCTTCTTGATTATGTATAAATACTTTATTCTTTCCTGCGTTTTTAGCTTTGAATAATTCTTTATCAGCATAATTAATCATTTGCTCTAACGTATATTTGTTTGTATTTAGGTTGGCTCCCCCTATACTTACGGTAACAGGAATGGGTATCCCTTGAGATGATTTTAACACTGCGTTCTCCACACCTTTTCGGATACTCTCTGCTTTTTGATTGCATTGCTCCAATGTTTCTCCGGGAATTGCCACCATAAACTCTTCCCCGCCATATCTGCCTACCCTATCCTTTTCTCCTAAACTAGCTTGAATTAGATCTGCCACATGCTCTAGCACTCTATCGCCTTCCTGATGACCGTAAAAATCATTTATTCTCTTAAAATTATCCGCATCAATCATCAGAATACATAGTGTTCCAATTGGGCTCTTGCTTTCTCTAAGTTGCTCGTAGATGTTAATCGTTTCTTGAAATAACTCTTTTCGATTAAAGACTTTGGTTAACACATCATACTTTGATGCATATTCAACTTCCTTATATAATCTAGCATTCTCTAACCCAATCCCTAAATAATTTGATAACGTCTTTAGTGTACTTAAGTCTTTTAGGTTAAAGAAATTTCTGTTATAAGCTTGAGTACTTAATATCCCTAATATCTTATCATTCATAATAATCGGTACAAATATAAGAGAATAAGGTACTGTCTCTGTCACATACTCTTTTTTCAACCTTAACTTCTCTAAGTATTCCTTAAAGTTTTCAAAATAACTGCTATATTCTTTTTCAATATCCTTAACAACGATTTCCTGCCTGTGCTTGACACAATATGCCCAAAAGCTGTCTTGTAAAATAGACATGGGCTCTTCAATCACACGTTGCCCCTTTTCAATGGCCAACTCATAGTTAAGTATTCCTTCTGCTTCGTTATAAATGCCTATTTGAACAATATCTGCTTGAATTAAATTTTGTATTTCTTTGGCAACAATATTGAATATGCTCTCCTTGTCCAAGTTAGACAGGATATTCTGACCTACACCATTTAATGCTTCAGTCTGATTATATAGAAGCTTGTAGAGCTTCCCTTCTTCCTCTTCTACTTTTCGATTCAGCATTTCCATACTCTCAGCACTACGTATAGACTGCATTTGTTTTTCTAATTCCATATGTTTTTCTAAATATGCATAAGCTTCTTCATAATCCCCCAGTCCTTTAAAACCTTTGCTCATATTTAAATACACTTTATTTAAATTCCTTATGGAATCAGCCTTTTCTATCCCTTCTTCTACTTGTTGCAGCTTATCAATCGTCTCCTTAAATCGACCTTGTACCAAATCCAGCTCCGCCCAGTACGATAGTGCATCTTGAAGAAACAATTGCTCTCCTCGTGCTTTCGCCATTTCTACACTTTTGACGAAATATTCTTCTGCTGTATCGTAGCATCCTTTGGTCGCATAAATATGAGCCATTTCTTTTAATACATTAGGCACCATTTTAGGGGAGTATTCTTCTGCTAACTCAAGCGCTTTTGTTATGTACACTATTGCCTGATCTGAATCGCCTAAATGGTTGCAACATTCAGCTTGATTAATGTAACAGACCACTTTAAAAGACATATTATACACACGAGGTGTGTTTACGATCTGATCTAATAGCTCTTTTGCCTTTTCATAATTATCGATTTCCATATACAGCGCTGCAAGATTCATTTTGATTTGAGTTGTTCGCTCATAATTACCTACTTTTTCTGCTAGCGCTATACCCTCCATACCATGCTCTATGGCTTTAGAAGTTTTTTGTTGTACTGAATAACCGCTTACAAAAGCACCGATAGTCGCCAACTGACCATCTATATTGTTATTTTCTTTAAAAATATGATACGCATCTTCAAAAAGAATGATAGAAGTATTAAAATCTGCCAAATTATAATATAACCAACCTTGGTGGTAAAGAAGCCATGGGTAAGCACAGGTCGACATATTATTTTCTCTTACAAACTTAATAGCTGATTCGTAGGCTACTATCGCAATGTTGGATTCCATTTCTTTTAATTTATTGCAAATATTATGGATGTAATTTTCATCATCCTTCAGCTTGTCCAGTTCTTTGTATAACTCCTCCAGCGACATTTCATCTTCACCTAGTTTCTCAATTATATTTAACTTGAGTCCTTATATAATTTTAATAAGCGATTTTAACCACTTGGAGCAGCGAAGAGGTATATATAAAAAGATGATATTACATAACTTAACTATCCATCGCAAATGTTGTGAACAAACTGATTAACTCACTTTATTATAATGAATAATTAGGAAGTGTAGTAGAGTTTTTCCTGTAGAAGAAAGCGATATTTTGTCGAACTTCAATTTAGGACGGACTCCGTTAAAATAAATATATATTCTTGTTTCTTGTTCAGGGCAAGAAAAGGTACTATTTTTCAAGGAATGTATCTCTGGTTAAGTTCAAAAAGGCTTCGATCGCAGGTGAGATCCACTTCTCTTCATGCCAAAACATTTGGGTTGCAAACGATGTCGCGGTCAAATCCCACGGTAACGGAACCAGTTCTCCCCGATTTACCTCTGCTGTTACGGCCATTTCAGGCAATATGGCAATGCCCATTCCTATTTTCGCACATTGTTTAATCGCCTCAGCGCTATTAAACTCTAATTCAGTAATTCCCCCCATTCCCCTTTGTGAAAGACTTCGCTCAAAAAACGTACGATAGGAACATCCCTTCTCTGTCAACAAAAAGGTTTCACCATTAAAATCTTCAATGGCCAATGAGGTGCATGAAGCCAAAGGATGATCCGGTGCTACCAATACATAAAAGGGCTCATTCAGCATTTTTTCTCCGCAAAACCCTGCCTCTCCCTTGTCCTCATCCAGCATAAAAATAATGTCCGCGCCCCCTTCCCGCAAGCTTTGTTTGAGGTTTGAATTAGCTAGTGGTCGAAACATCAGCCGAATCCCCGGATAGCGTAGGCGAAAACTGCGCAGTACGGCCGGTAGCCGGTATGTACATAACGTTTCATCGGCGCTTATGACTACCGTACCCGTCACCTCTCCTGATTGTTTGACGGCATGCTCTGCTTCTTCAATTAAAGACAATATATTCTCTACATAACTAAGAAAGCCTCTTCCTGCATCCGTCAGAGTCACTTTTTTACCCAATCTGTCTACTAACTTTACACCCAGTTCTTCCTCCAACGCCTTCATCTGCATCGTAACTGTAGAGGGGACATAGTTTTGAACCTCTGCAGCGCGTGTAAAGTTGAGCGTCGAAGCAAGTGTATAAAAGGTTTTTAGTTGACGCAGTTCCATGGTACATCCTACCCCTTAATTCAAAATTATTGAACGTTCTATTCACAAACGTTTCTTTGACCAAACAATAACATCATCGTAGAGTGATCACAAGAAAGCCATTCCATCTTTTAGTTATGAAAAGGAGATATTCACATGAGAGATTATGAAATTTATGAACTAGGCGATGTTCTACTGCAATCCGGTGAAACTCTTCCACATGCCGTTCTTGCCTATAAAACTTATGGAACGTTAAATGCAGCAAAAAATAATGTGATTGTGTACCCCACATGGTTCGCAGGCCAGCATACCGATAATGAATGGTTAATTGGACCTGGCAAGGCGCTGGACCCAGAAAAGTATTTTATCATCATCCCTAATATGTTGGGCAATGGGTTATCCTCTTCGCCAAGCAATACACCTCCGCCCTATGATCAAGCTAATTTTCCGCAGGTTACGATTTATGATAATGTGCGGCTGCAGCATCAATTGGTGACCCAGAAGTTTGGCATTGCGAAAATCTTTCTCGTAGTAGGCTGGTCACTTGGAGCCGTGCAAACCTTTCAGTGGGGCGCAAGCTATCCCGATATGGTCGAACGAATCGCTCCATTCGGAGGGACTGCCAAGACCCGACCGCATGCAAAAGTTGTGTTTGAAGGAATGATTGCTGCCCTTCAGGCTGATTCTGCCTGGAAGAATGGCTTTTACACACAGCAGCCCAAAGCTGGGTTAGCAGCCATGGGTCGAGTCTATGCACCTTGGGGCTTCTCTCAAGCCTATTATCTAGAGCATCTCTATCAGCAAGAGGGTTACAAAACACTGGAGGAATATCTCGTAGATTACTGGGATCAAGTGTTTTTTACTTTCGACGCCAATGACCTCATCACCATGCTACGTACCGGAATTACCGGTGACGTTAGTGCAGATCCAGCGTATGACGGCGATTTTGAACTTGCATTAAGCAGGATTACAGCACGGGCACTGGTCATGCCGGGAAGTACGGACCTATTCTTTCCTCCCCAGGACAACAAATATGAGACACAACATATGCCTGCTGCGCTCTTCCTCCCGATTGAATCGAAGTGGGGGCATTGTGCAGGCATCGGACAGCATGAACCAGATTCCATTTTAATAGATAAAAATCTAAAAAGATTTTTGCTTGAATGAAAACTTCACACATGGATCGAAAAAGTAGTTATCAGATCAAGGAAAGGTAGAGAAAATTGAAAAACAATACAGTAATCTATATTCTGGCTCTGGCTGTTTTCTTGATCGGAACCATTGAATACATTATTACAGGAGTCATCGAAATGATTGCGCTAGACTTGGAAGTTTCTACTTCGGCCGCAGGATTATTAGTGACTGCATTTGCGCTCTCAGCAGCTATAGGTGCACCGATTTTGATTGCCATGACCATTAGTCCCCCATTCACCTGATATTGCTTTAAGTGTGAAAACCTCTTTCATCCAGTTTGGATTTGCACTTGGCTCTGGTTTAGGCGGTCTTGTAATTAGCCATTCCTCCATCCTCCACTTGAATTGGTTAGGACTTGGCGTTGTGAGTATAGCTTTACTGTTAGCCTTTCTGCTGTTCACGAAAATGAAAGAGGGTACTTAAAGCTTTCCTTTGTAAAACGAAAAACACTAAGTTGATTCTTAGTGCTTTTTTATTTGTCCCCTTGCATTTGAATAGTATAGTCCTTCCACTTCTCTCCAAAGCCTTGCATAGCGTAGTACACTTGAAGGAAATCTTTCCCCTTATCTGTCATGGAATACTCTACGGTTACTGGTACGGTTGCAAATACCTGACGATGAATGATGTGCATCTTCTCCAAGTTACGCAGTACATCCGTTAACGATTTGGTGCTGATACGACCTAAGCCTCTCTTCAGCTCATTGAATCGCCGAGGAGAAGTAGCGAGTTCGCCAATGACCCAGAAGGTCCACTTACTCCCCATGATTTGCATAGCCTCTCCCATTGAGGCAGAGCATTCTTCTTTTTGGCTTTCTGTGTACATCAAATACACCTCGCCCATACTTTTAGTAAGTTGCTTTATCAAAACAAACTAAATAAGAAAAAAGTGCCTTCTTTAACCCCATCGTTGGTTCCATTATACTTCGTAGTAATTCGATCATGGAAACGAATAAATTTTGGGGGGGAAATCACCATGCGTACGATTGTAATAGCCGGTGGAACCGATGGGATTGGAAAACAATTAGCCTTACAATTTATACGTAATGGGGAATATGTCATTGTTATCGGTCGTAGTTCGGAAAAGGGAGAAGCTTTGCGACTGGAGGCCAAAAAGCTAGATGGGGAAAGAAAATTTCTGTTTCTTCAAGCAGATTTAAGCATTATTTCGGAAACTATTCGGATCATCCATGAAGTTAGCCGAAGAGTAAACCACATCGATCAATTGATTCTTTGTGCACAATCCCAAAAATTGAGCAAAGTGTATCGGGAAACGAAAGAAGGAATTGAGCATCATTTCTCATTATATTATTTAAGTCGATTTATTTTGAGCTTTCAATTTCGAGAACTGCTTACAAATGCTACGGCCCCTCTTATTATCAACGTGTGCGCTCCGGGCGTGAAGGGAGATATTGAATGGGACGATTTGCAGCTACAAAATCAGCGTTCCTTTAATAGCATTAAAGCCATTATGCATGGCAGCAGACTTAATAACCTGCTTGGTGCGGCATTCGCCCAAAGCACAGCAAATACGAATATCAAATATGTATTATTCAATCCCGGAGCCGTTCAAACAAAAGGGGCGACGGAAGCATTCGATCACAAGATGATCAACATATTCGTCAAGCTCATGTACAAAATAATCGGACTACCCGTCCAGAAAGCAGTAGAACCAATCCTTCATTTCGTACAATCGCCGCCCGAAGATTCGCTAACTGCTTATAAACAAAACAAGAAATTAGATATTGCTCAAGTAATACCAAACAAAGATCAACCTGAAAGGCTAGTTCGCCTCACGTTAGCATTAATAAAGCAAAAATACGGAGACCTAATGATTAATTATGAGTGAACTTGGCAATAGCTTGCTGTTATTTATGATACGATCCGGCTTAACGGAGCATCGGTGGAAAATCCAGCGCGGTGCATCATTGCCAACATTTTATACCCAATTCAAAGGTTTTGAACAAGCTTCCATACTTATAGCTCTCGATGATAACGTACTTCTTTCGATACTTCTTTGAAGCCAACTGAGTGATATAAAGATAGCGCAGAATTATTGGCCGCCTCAACTTGCAGTTCTGCAAACGCACATCCATGGTCTTTGAGATAGGTGAGCGCCCGAGAAAGCAAATGCTGTGCAATCCCTTGCTTCCGCCAATGATCTCTCACAAATAGATCTTCAATTATGCCTTCTCCATCTTCATCCACCCAAGCCATGACGCTTCCTACTAAGGTTGTATTTTCCCTTATAACAAAAGCAGTCCACAAAGAATTGTTCTGATGATCCTTTAACTGCTTAAATCCAATTGGTGCCTCTGGCCAAATCTCCATATCCATTTCTAAATATTCATCGATACTTTTATCCGAATCCAGTGTCTCTTGCAAACAACGATAAGGAGCAACGAGAACGGATTCCTCAATCTTCTCGGATAAGTCACTTCGCATCGTATACGAACTCTTCCAATACACAAAACCTTTTGATTCGAAATAGTTGTTGTTGTACTCTTCAGTTGATTGGTTTCCTACAGCAATCATTGTTCGATTAGAACTAGGCAGCGATTCTTTTAACTCGTACGCTCTATTTAACAAACACTTATATAAGAGGTCATAGAGGGGATAGTCGTCTTCCCTTTGTGGGAGTGTCTTCAAATTGAAATAAATATAGTGCGCATGCTCTTGGGGGCTGCCTGGCGGAATCGTGGAAATAACACCAACTTGTCCCTTACCTATAATTTGTCCGCTCTCAATCGCAACGAATACATTCGGCCAATTCTCTTCTTCTCCAACCCACCAAAAAACGGTGTCATCGTTATTAGATGTAACGGCATGGTACAAAACACCTAACTGCTGCATATCATCCTTTGTAAATATCCGGACTTCTACTTCGCTCATGCCAAAACACCTCCATTTTTAAAAAATTTCCACAAATAGTATTTTACCACCTTATTCATACTTCGTTTGGTAATGAATAATTATATTGAATTATGTGTTTCGAACGATCTAGAGCCCCTGAAACTCAAGGTCTCAGAGGCTCTAAACTTCCTTTATAGTTATGTTTTATTCAATCCCAGAGCTGTTCAAACAAAGACTAAGCTGAAAGTCTAGTTAGACTGACGTTAGCAGTATTAAAGCAAACTACTGAAGTGTACCATTGTTGATAAGTGTACCTCCCGTTGTATCAAATGTGCCGTTATTCGTAATTGTACCTTCATTTGTAATAGTGCCATTATTAATAACTGCTCCACCAGCATTAATAGTAAGTGAATAGTTACGATTTATATCAAATGTTGAGCCACTAGCAAAAACATACTGCTCGTTTGCATTTACTTTGAATTGCGTGGACATTAACATCAGCCTGCCGCTAAATGTATAAACGGATATACCGTTGATATATGTCACTGTTGCACTGGCACCCTTGAGCAACTGGATATTCGTATCAAAATTACCAAACATCGGTAGAAAGTTTTTTACGAACTGAGCACTAGGAGATATTACGATACTACCCGTAATACTTACCGTAGCTAAGTAGGTCTCGAACTTCCCATCAACATTCGTGATACCTGCGCCTGAAATTTTCGAACCTGCATCCGATTTTAATAAGCCCCCTACCGGTATGCTAACCGTTCCGTCATTAATCCACGTTCCATTACTAATAACTTGACCATGAAGGGTTACCGTCCCGCTGCTGCCAATTATAACGGTACCCTTATTCGTAAATGATTGGCTAGTAACTTTCAAAGCACCTTCAACAGTAAGCGTTTTTTCTGCATTGACCGTAAATGTACCACTCACACTCAGCGTTACTCCTGCCGGGATGATCAGATTACCCGTCAACGTAGCCGTGCTTGATACAGATACTTCTGTTTCGGATACTTGCACGACATTGGTTAATCCTGCTGCCGCAGCATCGGCCATGAATGAGAGTGTCGGAGAAGTAAGTACGGCATTCGTCGCACTGCTTGTTAGTGTGCCAACCGCTGGGCTTACACCTGTAACAACAACCTGCAGCTTCTTGCCTGCGTCTATCGATGGAATGATGTAAGCTGCCGCTATACTTCCGGTGCCTGTTGCATCCTGGTATGTTCCACTTCCCGCCGTCTCTTCCACTTGCCACTGATACGTAACACGACTGCCTGCCGGGTTACCATCATCTAATGTAACAGTCGCATAAACGGTATTGCCGACAGTTGGGTCTGAATTGTTTATCGTAACCGATATCAGGTGTACGGATACTGCACTTGTTGCCACACTTTGCGTCCCGGCCGCCGGAGTTACGCCTGTAACTACCACTTGTAGTTTCTTGCCCGCGTCTACTGCGGCCACCGTGTAACTGGCCGTTTTGTTGCCCACACCTGTTGCATTCTGATACGTGCCGCTTCCTGCTACTGTCTCGACTTGCCATTGAAAGATTACTCGGCTGCCCGCTGCATTGCCATCGCTCATGACCGCTTCAGCAATAAGCGTATCGCCAACAGAAGGTGCAACGTTATTGATGCTTACACTCATTACTTTGACGACAACTGAGTTTGTTGTTGCCGTTTTCGTTCCTATAGCTGGACTTATACCATTGACCACTACCTGTAGCTTCTTACCTACGTCTGCTGATGCTACTGTGTAGTTGGATGTCTTGTTGCCAGCGCCTGTCGCGTTTTGATACGATCCACTTCCTGCTGCTGTTTCTACTTTCCATTGATACGTAACACGGCTGCCAACTGCATTTCCATCGCCCATCGTTACAGTAGCGACAAGGGTATCCCCAATAGTTGGATCTACGATGTTTATGGTTACCCCCGTAACAGGAACGGGAACTGCACTTGTTGCTGCACTCGTTGCTGATCCTGATACTTCGCCTACTCCCGTAACGATAACTTGTAGCTTCTTGCCTGCGTCTTCCGCGGCAACTGTATAACTGGTCGTTGTATTGCCCGCACCTGTTGCATTTTGATAGCTCCCGCTTGCTGCTTCTGTCTCTACCTGCCATTGATAGGTCACGCGACTGCCTGCTAAGCCGCTATCGCTCATAACCACATCGGCAGTAAGGGTATCGCCAACTGTAGGTGTAGCATTGCTGATGCCTACACTAGATACCGTCGGACCGTTCTCCCACTGTGCCGTATAGGTGACATTTTGAGCTGGCATTGTACTTACCCTAGTCGGAAACCAACTTTTAAATATATAGCCTGCCTTTGTTACTTGCGGCTCGGATAAGGAAGCCAAAGATGCACCATATGCAACATCTGTCGTTGTACCCCCTGTGCCGCCATTCGCATCAAAGGTTACCTTGTAGGTATTCCGTTTGTAGTACAGCTTCAGTTGAGGCGGGCTATCCTTCGGCCCCCTAATAATACCTTTTTCAACTGTACCCGGTATACTGTTGTCATAAGTGAAGCCTTCATAGCTCTTCGGCGTTGCTATGACTTCATTAAATGTTAGACCCTCTAACGTTTCAGATTCAGTTATTGTATATTCACCAGTTAAGGCTTGTCTCGTATGGGTCACTACATAAGGAGCCGTTTCCCACTTAGCTGTTAGCTTTAGAGCTTGCGCCGGCATGATGCCTACACGTGGCATCCAGCCATCCTGCACGCCAGGCGTATTGGTTAGAACTGGCGCTTTAATTTGTGCTCCGTATGGAATCATTCGTACATTGGGCTCATTTGCTTTTTGGAACTTAGCTCCGTTCGGGTCATAGGTTACCGAATACGTGTTACGTTTGTAGAACAGCCTTAGAACCGTCGTTCCATCCCCTGCTATCGTACTTGATAGAAGCGTACCGGGAGCGCTGCTGTCATAGGTAAAGCCTTCGTAACTCTTAGGAGATGCTGTGATCGTTGCAGTATCCGTTATTCCTTTCATATTTTCCTCAGCAACGACACTGTATGTGCTTCCTAAGATCGGGAATCCATCGGTACCTCTTGCAATATCCTGTTGCAAATGAACGACCTTGTATGCCGTGTCATCTTTAGCTATCCACTTCGCCGTGTATGTGGTGTCTTGATTCGGCACCGTGCTCGGAGCCGATGGCGACCATCCGTTAAACGTATAACCTGGTCTGATCCCCACAGGTATTCTCGAAGAGATCGTTTTTCCGATTTGCTCCTCTATTACGCTTATAGCTGGTAAATCCCCGTAACCCGGCTTGAACGTCATTTTTTTCGAAGCACGATAATAATAAATCTTTACGACGGTCGAACCATTCGCTTTAATAAATACACCTTTAGGTACTGTGCTTGGCGCATAACCTTGGTCTACGTATTTGCTAGAAGTCAGTTTAATCTCGGCATCGGTCGTACCCTTCAAATGCTCTGTAGCCGCGAGAGTCGCAGCGTAGTCGTTAGGGTCTACCAGATAATGCTCGATTGTATACGGTATATCCGTGTTTGGCGTCCAGCGCGCATATAGCGTCTTAAAAATAGCAGGCATTCGTTCAGGAATTGTGTACTTTGAACCGCCCTCATTACTGTCATACCAACCTGCAAACTTATACCCTGGACGTACGGGATCGGCAGGGGACGTAATTTTAGCATTATATTGCGCGACGATCGCCAGCGGCATGTCACCATTATTAAAGTAAAACTGGAATCCCCAATCAAATAACGCTGCTGAAAAATAAATAGAAAACGTACGTTTTATTTGGGCCGAAGTGAAGGCTAACGGTGCATTTTTCCATGTAATCGTCAAGTTTCCCGTGCTTCCTAATGTGTTCGTGTTTTTAACCTTTAATGTCTTGGTGCTAGGATCATATTCAAAGTCACGATTATCAACCGTCACCGTGAAATTCGAGGAATCAAACACCTTTTCGCTCGTCTCGCCTGTCTTCAAATCCATTACGTTCATTGTAAAAAGCTTGTCTGGCAATTTGACCGATGTTGCCTTCCCTATGAACTTAAATTCAAGCGTATCCTCCTGCGGATATACAAAGTCATAGATATTATCTTGTGCCCCTACCGAATAAAGCGGCCATTCCTTTTCATAGATGGGGACTTCGGCTGAGAGCCAACCATCACCTACCTGTGCGATGAATGCAGAATCCAAGTAAATACCCATCTCTATAAACAGAGCTCCGAGAGATTTGGATTGCTTGCCGGCAGCAGCTGAGTTTGTCAGCTGGTAGTAGAAATATCCCCACATTTTCAAATAAGGACCCGCTTCTACTTCAAACCCGATGCTGTTCAGATCGACACTCAAAATACCTGCCTTAAGCTCTACTTGAATACCTGCTCGCAATGCTAACGTACCCAGCACATAAAGCTTAAACTGATACTCGCCATCGCCCGATAGGCTTACAGTATCGCTGCTGCCTGATCCACTTAGGACGCGTACCGTCACCGAATATCGTTTTGCGCTCTTGTAATTGAAATCAATACCCACGGTAAGATTCGGATTTAAACTAATGACAAAGTTGACAACAAATTCGATCTCAATAATGCCCAAGCATACTCTTTGGCTTCTCTTAACGAGTTCTTTGCTTAATAGCGGAACCCATTCTGTTTCCTTCTCCAATATGCTTTGATACCTGTTTCTTAATGTATCGGCGTTTACCGCACCTTTACTACCCACGCCATCCAGCAGCACTTGGATTTCCTTAGCGATGTTTTGTACGTTTTTCGCTTCTTTCCAATTGACTAACTTATTCTTCTCGATCGTACCAATCTCAGCTGTTACAGTAATTCCTGTATAGGTGTAGGCATCCAGGTTAGCGGTAATGATATAATCCTTGATGACAGGAATAAACCAATACCATTTTATTTGGGTATCCCCGTTTACGCCGAGCTCAAATCGCATTTCTTCGACGAATGTGCTTGTCAAATGAATAACAATATTATTAGGATCACCATTATCCGTATTAATGACTATATCGCACTGAACTTGGAGGGTGACACTTGCACCCGTGTAACCAGGAAAATGTTGCAGTTTATTGCTTATAGAAGGTACGATAGTCAAATTCTCCACACTAACATCTATACCATCGTCCCCTGAAGCCCCTAATGTTTTCACATCGTAGCGCTGCTTGAACGTTTCGGTTTGTAGCGCCACCGCCGATAAATAATCGGCAGCTTCTTGCACAAAGCCGCTTTCTACTGCTTGCTGCTTAATTTGCCCTTCCATACTAGCGACATCGGCTTCCGACAATAATTGATCTCCTTCAATCTTTTGCTTCTGATAGAAATCAAGGACGCCTGTTATTTGCTCCTGCGTTGCATCCGAATAGGCGATGACATCCATTTCGCCGACAGGAGTGATGGACGTAATAAGTCCGTATCCCGCAGAAGTAGATTCGCTGCCGAATTCGCCATTGTAGAAAGCGATAAAGTCGCCTGTTTTGACAACTGTAAGGTCATTCAGCCCGAGTGGCGCATACTTACTTTCCTGGTAGTTCATTGTTGAATGTTCTACCGTGATGGAGAGGTTCGTTGTGTCCCCGTCGGTATCCGCTGCCGTGCTTACCGGGAGAACGTTCGGTTTCAATAGCACGTTTTTAGCATCTGCATGGGTATAGGTGTACTTATTGCCGTTTTTTGCGGTGATCTGTACATAGGCTACATCGCCACTATCGGTACCACTTGTATCCGTAGTACGCTGATCAGGCCGAATTCCTTCATACATGGCAACGGTATCGCCGACTTGAATGCTCGTGCTACCGTTATATGTAAATGTACCTTCTGTCACATCAGCCAACTCTAGACCCGTTCCACTATCCCCTACACTCGCAGATATTACCGGAATCGAGGTAGAGCCAACAAGCTTACCATCACGAGTCATATTTGATATGTCTGCAAACGGTACAAATATCATGTCAGCATTGAGAGGTAACTCGGCAACCTCTTGTTTCGCAATGCTGAAAATATAGATTCTGGTCGTTTGGTCTTGTCCTGCAAAAGAAAGATTAGTGTCCGTCAGCGTCAATCGGTACGTGTTGCCTTCTTCGAATGCGCCGCCTGCAGCAGCTACAGTAAATTGGCCATTGGAACCTGTCACTTCAATACCGGCAAATTGCGGGTTAGCCGGAGAGTCAAATTTCATTCCCGCTTTCACTTGGTCTACCGTCATGCTGCCTGTAGTATCAATCACCTTGATCGTCAAGCTCGGTGCTTGATCCAGTACCGTTATGCTCGGAATGCTTTGCACGGCTTCATCGACGCTTTCGATATATTTGGCATACAGCGTCATATTGCCGCCCAAAACATCATCATTAAGCAATACTTGCGTAAGCTCACGATCCTTATACCACCCTTGGAAAATAGATCCTACCTTAAATGGCACCGGAAGGTTATTCAGCCGTTTGCCTTGTTCCAGGGATAGGCTAGTAATTGCTGATCCGCCATTCGTCTCGAACGTAATGATATAAGTGCTAGGAGTGGTGCTAGGGGGAGGGGTGCTCTGGCTGCCTCCTCCAGTTGTTGGCTTCGATGGTTCGGTAGTTGGATTAGTTGGATTTGGGTTCACCTCCGCCTCCAACCCCGCCTTCACAACCTCGTTGCTTCGCATGGAGAACATAGCTGCCTCAGCGCGAGTTGCCTTGGAGCGCGGATTAAAATTACCTTTAGCATCACCAGTAAGCAAACCTGCTTGCCACAACTTGACGATCGCATCGGCCGCCCAGGGAGAAATATTGGCTATATCTTTTGGTTTAGAGGTCAAGCTAACTTTCGTCTGATAGGGAATCTTGTACACTTCAAAATACTTCAAGGTCAACGTGGCCATCTGCTCTCTTGTTATCGGCGCGTTCGGTGAGAAGGTATCGTTGCCCGTACCGCTTGTAATGCCTTTGTCTACGGCCCATCCCACATATGGCGCATACCAAGCAGTTGACTGCACATCTTTAAATGCAGTAGTTGCATATTGGCTCACATCTAATCTCGCCATACGCCCTAGTACAGTTACATACATCGCGCGAGTCATTGTACCGCCGGGCGAGAAGCTATCTTTATCCGTGCCGCTGAAAAGTCCATTTTGCTGGACATACGTGACCGCTGGATAGAACCAGTCCGTTGGTTTTACATCCTCAAAAGAATTCGGAACAGTTGGTTGCTCATCAGAACCATTCGCGGCGCCGACCGCGATTTCTTGTGTCTGGTCATGCCAGTTTATTGCCGAAGAGCTGATAGTAGGAGATTCAGCAGCGAAAATCTCAACTGGAACTAAGGTTAATAGAATACAAAATGAGAGCAATAAACTTAATAAACGATTATACAAGGTGTTTTCCTCCCACATTTTTCATCACATTCATCTGTTTTATGCCAAATCTCAACAATTTTCCTCACCATAACACAGCTAACCTAAACAAAACCTCAACAATTCACGGTCTGTGTAGAATAGTGTCGATTTAGAAATCAAAAAAACATCCCTCAATCATCTTCAATGACTAAGGGATGTTCCTATTTTGGCAAATGCCTATTCATTGTTACGTGAATTGGGCTTGCTCTGATCATCGAAATCTAGCAATCTCCTAACCTCTTCTTTCGGTTCAAGACCGAATTCAGTGAGCAGCATCACCCTTAACGCCTCATATCGCTTGATCGCTGAAATACGGTCATCTGCAAGTACCAGCACGCGAACAAGCTGCTCATGAATATACTCGTTCAGCGGATCGTGAGCAAGCGCCTTGCCTAGCAGTTCCGCAGCGGCATGATATTGCCCTTTCTCCTTCTCTCGTTCATGGAGGCTAAGCAGCATCGCAACGTATTCGTTTTCAAGGCGAATTCGCGTCGGCAAAGCCCATTCGTACGAAGTTCCTGCCAAATAACCTTGTCCATAGCATTGAACAAGCTCACCTGCATATTCGTGCAAGATGATATCATCGGTTTGCGCCCCGACAGCCAGCAAACGTTCCCACTCGTCCAAATCACAGAACCATTGACTGTTATCGATACGATAACCGCCTTCCGCATGCTGAAAGATGCCGTCAAATCCAATTTGTTTTAAAGCTTTTCGCAAATAGTGTGACGTTGTATGGAACTGAGCTCCTGCCCGATCAGCTTCCACCTCGCCCCACAAAGCATCCAGAATGCTGTCCCTGCTCACCGACTTCCCGCGATGGTGAACGAGAAATGCCATCAGCTCCTCGGATTTGGATGTCCGCCACTTAATTGCAACGCCTTTCTCCGACTCTACGCGCAACCTACCAAAAGTTTGAATTTTCATTCGTGGAAGTGCTTGATGACCATGGAACGCTTGCAGTAAGCCACGAGCATAATTTAACTGCTCCTTTGATACCGTGCCCTTATCTTCATTTAACCGCACATACGTAGTCAACAGCTCCGCCATCGCCGAGCCTTCGTCCACAAAACTGCGAATAAACCCTTGAGGTTCAGCCAGACGTAAAGCGGTATCCAGCTTCGCAAGCCCTGGTTCAATCTGATTGCAGCTATAAAGTACCATGCTTTGCAGAATCAAAATACGAATGCGATCCCGTAAACGGTTTTCTTTTGTCATCAAATCATAAATCCGTTCTGCAAGGGATAGCGCCGAATCGAATTGTTCACATGCTGCAAGCACACGAACGAACGCCAATTGTTCAGAAGACTGATCCAGCGTTGCTTCATCAGAATGCGACTGTCTACACCGCAACAACCACCGATGAGCTGACTCCATATCGCCCTGACGCACTGCCAAGCTTGCTTGTTCCGCTTCAATTTTGCGAATAAAAATGTCGTAATCAGGTGAATCAATCTTTTGCTTAACTTGCTCAAGCAGCGCCGTAGCTTCTCGTAAATTTCCCTTTGCTTGCAGAATTGTCGAAGCAGCGACAGCGATCTGGAATCGATTGCGAGGAACTGGCGCAAATCCGTCTGCATGTATGATCCGGTTAATCCACTCTTCCGCTTCCTCTAACCGATTCCACTCGTACAATACCTTGGCATAAGAAGCATACATCGGTGTCGCATACGGATGGTTAACACGATCCCGCCAATGCACTAACATTTTCATAAAAAATAGTTCTGCATCACGATAATCATTAATGAAGCAAAGATGATCGTCAAACTCCTCAACCGAATAATGATTATTGTTGCCGCCTCTAATAAAAAGGCTTTGCTCGGGTGCAAACGTATCTCCAAGGATAAAATAGTCAGCCGTGCCTAAAAGGTCTCTTTTCACATAGGCGGCAGTACCGCATAAATAATAGACATCTCCTATTATCGCGTTCCATTCGTCAGCTGCCATATTATCCTTCATGGCTTCGATACGGATACGAAGCCGCTCCGCCCGATACGGAATGTTATGAAACTGTCGTATACCGACCATCGCCATTAAATAAAAAATTTCAACTAGCGGTCGGCTTGCGACATAATCCTCAGGTACTTGCATCACCCAACGAGCAACGACGATATTTTTACCTCCAAAAAGCTCATACAGATGCGCTTCGATTAGACGAACGACATCTTCATACTGTCGTCCCGTTAAATAATGTTCCACCGCTTCTACAATATACCCATTATTTTCGAGCCATTGCGCGGCTCGTATATTCGCCTGTACCCACAGTTCCGGTGCTGTTCGAGCGAGCATTGACTGAAGGAAGTCTGACAGCAGATGGTGATAACGATACCAGTTGTGCTTATCGTCAAGCGGAATGATGAATAGCTGGAGCTGTACCAACTGCTCCAGCTGTTGCTGGCCTAATGCTTGACCGGTCACTGCCTCACACAAGGCGTGATTCATCTGGCTTAGCACAGAAGTCTGTAGCAAAAAATCACGCATCGCCTCTGGCAGATCGTGAATGACTTCTTCTAGTAAATAATCGGAGATTTGCTGCTGACGGCCACTGAATCTACGAATTGATTCATCTACATTGTCGCTTCGTTTCAGTGCGATGGCTGCAAGCCGCAAGCCGCTAATCCAACCTTCGGTTTGGTTGTATAAAATATGGAGCTGCTGCACCGAAAGATTCAATTCCGTCGTCTCTCGGAACAAATCATACACTTCCTCCTGTCGGAAACGTAATTGCTCGATTGTAATCCGCCGCATCTCCCCTTTTGCGAGCAATCTAGCCGTCGGAAAAGAAAGGTTATTGCGGCTTGCGAGATAAATATGTATATGGTTAGGAAGGTACTCCAGCAAATAGCTCATTGATTTTTGAATCGCCGGCAACGTTACGAGATGATAATCGTCGAACATGATAACCAGCTCGTCCGTTAATCGACTCAACTCGTTCAGCAGCGCAGTCATCGCCAGCTCAGTTGATGCGGAAGATGCTGATGGCCCCTCCGCAAGCAATGGACTAACAGTGAGTCCAAAGCCATGGACACGATTTTGAATCGAAGCGATAACCATACTCCAAAAGGTAATCCAATCGTCGTCCTGCTTGCCGAGTGACACCCATGCAACAAGCTTACCTCTTTGTTTTGCCCACTCGCTTAACGCCGTCGTTTTTCCGTAACCAGACGGAGCGAATAAGAGCGTCAACTTCGCATCTAAGCCTTCATCAAGCAGTCGCAGCAGTTCTTCGCGAGCAACCAAACCGTGTCGTTCATTAGGAATATGCAACTTCGTTGCAACAATCATTGGGGAACCCTCCAGATGTAAAAAACAGAAAATGCGCAATAAATTGTGATTTCGACACCAGTGTGTTAAATTCCTTTACTAGGTATGGAGTATCTATCTATGTGATGAGTTAGTTAGCAATTAGTCCTATATGTGATAGAATTCACCACTCTATCTGTAACGGAAAGTTATTGAAAAAAGCCATCTTGGCGGATGGCTTTTCTAATTACATTTTATCGAACATCTAATAACGTATCTGCTCAAATCCCACTGATTTCTGTAAAATTTCAATATTTTCCTGAAGAAAAGACTGATTTTTTTCGACACCTCTGTTTTTACACCAAAAAACTGCACAGAAGGCATCATAAAGATCATAGAATGGTAGCACTGTCTCTAGATCCACCATAGGGCGAATCGTTTGATACCCATTAACGTACGGTAGCTTTGTTCTCGGGTTTACTTCCCAAATATAGCGATTGATTTTTGTAAAGTCTATTTCAGTGGAGCCACCACGGGCACTCTCGAAATCTATAATGCCAGTAACCTTGTTATCATTTACTAATATATTACCAGGTCTAAAGTCCATATGAACAATGCATGGCCCATCAGGTTCTGGTAAAGCCGAAAATAAGCCATCAAAGTGAAAAATACATCTTTCATACAGCACTGGATCAAGAATCTTTTTGCAGGGCTCTTTCCACTTTTCAACATTATCTTTAATATGTAGTCTCCAATTATTTGGGTCAAGTCTCTTGAATCCATCAGTCACATGGTAACCGTAACCTGGCGTTTTAACCTCATGAAGCATCGCATGATACGCGCCCATTTGAAAAGATAGCTTCTCATCAATATGTTCTGTACAAGGTATGCCTTGAATAGCCGAAAGAAGCAATGCTCCAGTAGTCATTTCATCCCCATCCCAAAAATCCAATACTTTAGGGACAGGTATTACGTCCTTCAATGTTTCAAGCATCTGAAATTCACGATATAGTTTATCCTTGTTAAACGGAATTTTTACATACACTTTTTCTCCGTTGGCGAGAGTAAGTTTGTGTACTTCAGAACTAAATGAATCTGGTACATCTTCTACATTCAGGACATTCAGCTTTAACTTTTCAATAACGTTTAGAATGGAGCTCATAAAGTACCTCCTCGTTTTGGATTGCAAAACGATAATCCCGATTAAAAACTTTTGCTTTCTCGGGATCTCTTGGTGAAGATCCTCAACAGAATACTATGGCCAAGATGTATTGAGAGAGATTTTTAATAATAAGTAAACCACTCACCATGGCAAGAGCTATCAACAAATCAATGCAGTAAAAAGACTCTGAGATTCTATTCATCAGTGTCTTTTTACTGCATTGATCCTGTTCCATTATCATCATGTTTCATCGTTGAATTGGGACTAATTCACTTTAGCAATATTCTTGTAACCATTTCAATCAGAGGGTTATCCGTTAAAGCAACTTAATCAGCTCTTCTAGCTCTTCTACCAATATCTTTGCAGTTTCAAAATCAGTCTCTTTTAAAGCCAATTCGATTTTCATTTCAACTGATCTTTTGTTTTGTTCAGCTTCTAAATAGTTCTTATCAAAATGACTAGCATAAATCATCTGTTTAAATTTTTTCATTTTCATCTTTCTAATCGTTTTATCGTCAATGATTAGAACATAATCCATACCATTTACAACCGAATAGAAATCATGAGAAATCATGAGAATTGCACCTTTGTAGTCTTCAATCGCTTTCTCCAGTGCGAGTTGTGTATAGGTGTCTAAATGGCTTGTCGGTTCATCAAGAAGTAATACGTTTGCTTTACTAGCAGAAACTTTAGCCAATTGAAGAATATTTTTTTCTCCACCAGATAAAGATCCTATCTTTTGATTAACGCTTTCTCCTTCAAAGCCATAGTTTGAAATATACGATCTAACCTCATCATACGTTTTAAACCCAGCATCGATAAATTCTTCTAATATTGTATTAGAGTCCTTTAGCACTTCGCCTTGAATCTGAGATAAATAAGCTACTTTAACATCAGCATTTATTTCAATTGAAGCATGATTATTTTTAAAGATATCTCGGAGTAAAGTCGTTTTCCCGGTACCATTTGAACCGATAATGGCTACTTTATCCGTAGATTTTATCTCAAAGTTAACATTGTCTAAAAGCAACTCATCAAAGGCAACACTATAATTATTGACATTTACAACGATGGTGTCTTCCATTTCATTCTCAATACCAAAGCTAATATTTGGTTGCTTAATATCAACAAATGGCGCTTTAAGTCTACGCGCTTCCAATCTTTCTTGATACCTAACTCTAGCTTTTAACGCTCTACCTCTAGAGGCTTCTGAATTATAAGTTGCGATAGCTCTTAGATTATTGACGATGTTCTCGTTTCTCTCAATTTCTTCTTGCTCAGCGACTGTAAGTTCTTGTAACTCAATTTTAGTCTGAAGTAATGAGAAGTTATACTCAATATATCTCCCCTCAAACTCTTGGATCTCCGTGTTTTCAAGATGTATAATTTTGTTGAAACAATGATTCAATAGATATCGGTTGTGCGTAACAACTAGCAACATGCCTTTGTGAGAATTAATAAGATTTTTAAGCGCGTTTAGATTTTCAAAATCTAAAAATACATCTGGTTCGTCCATAATCATTAAGTCTGGACTACTAAGCATTTCCTTCATCACTTGAATAAGTTTGAATTCCCCGCCACTGAGGTCCGATACTCTAACATCTTTTAGCTTCATGAGGTTTGCTAGATTTAGTTTCTTATTAATGCTGCTTTCAAAATCATCCCCGCCGATTGAATCAAATGCGTCTAAAGCTAATTGATACTTTTCTAGTAGGGTCTCAATATCTGATGATGTTTCCATATCGGTACAAATAGATGTTATTTCATTTTGTATCTTAATAAACTTTTCCCCTAAATATTCAAAAACGGTTGTTTCTTTCGTTTTGTCTATTTCTGAGAACTGACTTACATACCCAATTGTGCAAGTTGAGTCTATCTCTAACATGCCGTCAAACAAATATCTTTCTGGGTCCATCAGTATATCGATCAGTGTGCTTTTCCCACTGCCACTCGTTCCTATAAAAGCACAATGTTGTCCCTCTTCAAGCGTAAATGAAATGTTGTTATATAGTTCTTTTTGCGGAAATGAGAAGGATAAGTTATCAATTTTTATCATAGTATTACCTTTCTTTATAACTAAAATAGTGACTATTATTAGAAGTATTGCAAAATATAGATTTGCGTTTACCGTTGTTAGAGTAACACTGTTTACAATCAACTTCAATTGATTTGTATTCCCATCCCTGGGGAGTCAAATTCCATGCTACCTCATGACGAATAACGAGCGGAATAAGTCGGGGAGCGTTCTCTGCGACAAAAACAGCTATCACGCATGGAAAATGGCCCCTCGAATCCGCTTTAGCTAACGCTGAGAGGTATCGAAGGGCCATTCTGTATTACAAGCTCTGTTCGGTCACTCCCGTTACCGGATCGAAGGTCAGCATCTTGGTTCCGATCTTATCGATGAAGAAGCGATCGTGGCTTACCGTAATGACCGCACCGGGAAAATGGATCAGAGCTTGCTCCATAACCTGTATGCTCGTGAGGTCCAGATGGTTGGTTGGCTCGTCCAAGATGATAACGGCCGCACCCGAGAGAAGACACTTAGCCAGCGCCACCCGAGCTTTCTGCCCGCCGGATAGATTGCCGATCGCCTTGCTCAGATCCGCCTCCGAGAATTGCAACATAGCTAGAAATTTGTTCACCTTTTTGCGTGGTGCGTCCAGTCCCAATCCATAAGTATTGACCGCGTGGCTGACGGTATCCTTAGGATCAAGCTCCTCCCACATCCGGTTGAAGTAAGCGTAGTTAACGCCCTTCTCCCAGACAACCTCCCCGGAATCTGGTTTCTCCTGCCCGGTAAGCGCCTTAATGAGTGTGGACTTCCCACTTCCGTTCGGTCCCGCGATGACCAAGCGATCTTCCTTCTGAATATCAAAGCTAACATTCTCGAAGATCTGCCTACCCTCGTACGTCTGCCCGATCTTCTTAACTTCGCATAGCTTGTCCGGGAAGCGCAGCCTCTCGTAAATGTCGGTAATTAACACGTTAACGGGATGCGGCTCTATCCGCTTCTTGTTATCCGCAAGCTTACGCGAGAGACGGTCATTGGAACCGGACTTCCTGTTCGCGCGATCGTCGATCGCCTCGGATTCCATGAGCAGCAACTCTTCCTCCCACTCGAACTGACGATCCAGTTCCTTCTTGCGCATCTTCTTCTTGCGGACGTAATCTGTGTAGTTGCCTTCGTATTCCTGAAAATGATAGTTCTCGATCTCGATCGTGCGCGTGACGACCTTATCGATGAATTGCCGGTCATGCGACACCAGAATCATGGCTCCCTTGAATCGGTATAACCACTGCTCCAGCCATGCGATCCCTTCCATATCCAAATAATTCGTCGGCTCGTCGAGCAGAACGACATCGGGCAGCTCAATTAACATCTTTGCGAGTGCCGCGCGGTTACGCCATCCTCCGGACAACTCACCGATCGGCTGATTCCGGGATCTATCGTTAAACCCTAGCTTCGTAAGCACCGTATTAATTTCGACAGACACGTTCCAACCGTCCAGATGATCCATCTGTTCGAATAACTCCGCTTGCCTTGCTAGCAGCACATCCATCTCGTTGTCATCAGTAACCAATCCAAGCTTATCTCCGACCTCTTGCAGCTCTCGTTCAATAAGGGCAACCTGCTTGAAGCATGCTTCTAGTTCTTGTTGAACGGACAAGCCCCCGCTGAGTTCCGAGAATTGCGAGAAATACCCGATTCGCACCTGAGGATCTATCTCCACCTTGCCGGACGTCGGCTCTTCTTGTCCCATGATGAGCTTAAATACCGTCGACTTGCCGGCACCATTTCGCCCGATTAGGCCGATGCGTTCCCCTTGAATAACGCGAAAATAAATGTCGCGAAAAATCATGGACCCTTCATACTTCTTCGTGACGTTCTCCAAACGTATTACGCTCATTGCCATCACCCTTCTAGTTTCAACACACTAGCGTGATTATATCATCCTCACCTTACGAATTCCCCTCAAGAGAGATTTCCATTAATGAGCTTGCGCTTTAGCTTGAACTGCTGTAGTATAAGTGGTCTGGCAAACAAAAGACCAAAATGCTTTTTTTATCGCGGGGTGGAGCAGCCCGGTAGCTCGTCGGGCTCATAACCCGAAGGCCGCAGGTTCAAATCCTGCCCCCGCAACCAACTTACAATTCTGTCTCGGCACATATATGAAATGCCTTTAAACCACTGGATGTGGCTTAAAGGCATTTTTTCTTTATCTTATAAAACTATGGGTACTGTACATAAAACCGCGATAAAGCGAGCCAGTTGCTCCCCTATGGGCAGTCGCGCTGATGGTGTAGTTCGATTATTCCAGAGGGAAGGAGCACTGTAAATATGGAGTTCGATCACAGTTTCACACACGTATCGCTAATCCACACAAAGGAGAATATCCTTTTTTATTCAATTATTCCCCTTGGACATTGCAATAATTATTATTCTACCAGCCATATCTCTATGTAAATTATCTCTCATCACAACTGCCAGGAACAGAGCGAATATATGGCGATACTCACTTTGTCACTAATCTTTCACCGTTACTTATGGTACTGTTCCACTAATAATTTAATAGCCCGAATCACCTACTCCAGCAGAGCACATACATCAGTTGGTGCGGATAGATCATGTGCCCGAACATAGCTTCTTCTCGGCGCGAAGTGACCGTAATGCCCACGGTCTGCGCAAGATGTGTCCACAGATCCGCTTTCTTGTTAATACTCGGATGGACATAAACAAGTTATCCATCAGGGCGAAATTTTTTTGTTTTCAAATAACGATTACTTTAGTGATTAACGTTCACCGTTTTTATTTGATAGCTCTTCAATATGTGTATGTAATTCTTCAATCCTCTTTGGTAATACATATAAATATTCAATTAGATAATCGAGCATATCAATAATGTACTTTGAAACAACCTCGTCAGGTTCCCTTTCCAAATCAAAATGCGCTCCCAAATTCCCTCCAATTCTTATTGCATGAGCTAATGTTAATAATGGTTTTTGCAGTTCAGCATGACCTGCTATAATTTCTAGCTGTTTATTTAATGGCTTATTTTGTTCACTTTCTGGTAGTAGAGATTTTGTAATGCCTTCAAGTAGACGTCTGCATAACACAACGGTCGCAGACCACTCACCAAGATTATACACGTTTACTGCTGAGTTATATGCTCTCAGCATACTGCTAGAAAACTTTTCGGTGATCTCCACCCCATCAACAGTTGTTCTTAATTCTGAGCTTGGGGATATGTATAAATCACCAACCAATTTTTTTTGTTCATTTTCTTTTATTTCAACAAAGTAGAATCTTGATGCCTCTCCACATCCAGAGCACCTTGAAGATGTAAACATTGAACTCTCATCATATGAATCCCAAACTAATAAGTAATTGACTGTTCTTGAGCAGTAGCCACATTTAAAATCTACAGATTTAGCTAATTTATACTTATTCGAGTCGAGATATTTTACAATATTCTTAGATTCGATTAATTGCAACGATATACATCCTTTCTAATAATTCGATTTCAGATACGTCTTGCCATTCATCAGCATGTATATCATCAAAGGCTATTTACATAAGAGCTAATCCCATTTCAACATAGATGCATCTCTTCTAAAACCAAGGCTCCTACTTCTATGTGAATTATCCTTCATCACAACAGCCAATAACAGGGCGAATGTATGGCAACCAGAACTTCGCAGTCACTTATGATAAGAATCAGTTTATCATCTTTGAGGCGAAATTTTTGTCCATAAACAAAGTAAGAGCGCTACCTATTAGGTACGCGCTCTATATTTTCAATAAACGATACCAATTCTCAGGGAACCCGACAGGCACCTTGTTAACTTCTAAATACTCGTCTATAAGGGTTCTTAATCGTTCAACCCAACTATTCCAGTATATCTTGTCATTAATCATATATTTTACACTATGAAACATTGTATACACCTTTTGGTTATCTTGAATTACTTTTTTATCGCGGGCAAGCAATTTTGGAGGAAAGGAAATATTCCTATTATATGTAAGACAATAATGGGTGCAAACATTTTAAGATTGCAAAGTGCGTGTAGTCAACCTTCAAAATAACACCCTTAATTTCATCGTAAACATTCCAGCCTAATTCACTTTTATCTTGTTTCAACATATTTACAAACAACTTAGATAGCAGATTAAAAGTCATTAACTGGCTCACTACTCAAGTCGGAAATTCACCATCGTATTGGTAAAAGTAGTGCTTTACGAAAACATCTTTAGACTGTTTAGGTAACTCATTTAAGTTATTAATAAACTTTGCATGCTTTGATTCATCTTGAAAATCCCGGCTAACTGTATTTCCAATATCATCATATTTTTTAGCTAATACTAGAGCAATATGAGTTCTCATCGGCACTTCTACAACTTTAATAATTTCCATAATAACAACCTAAACTTTAAGTAAAATTCATATAGTCTATATATTTGCTTAAACGACGTAACTCCGACATGAAATACATCATACGTCTTTAGCGATAATGCGTACGCTATAAACCTATAATAGCTTACTCGTTTTAGAATCCCTTTAGCCCATGCTTCATGCACTACAATTAGTCCTCTGCATTTAAAAATTCCTAATTGTTCATCAATGTTTTTTGAAGGTTTAAATGCGTGAGGAATTCTTATCATTGGATATCTTCATATAAAAATTGTCTCGCCCTAGTACGAAACCTTTACAGGTATGCGTAGCAAGATCTGGTAGGAATATCACTATATGGATGGCATTGTTTGTAAATATTTTAAAATTCGCCAACTCGAATCTATTCATCGATAAAATAATCAGAATCAACTTTCTTCACTTCATAAAGAGCAAACTTTGAGACACCTAAATTATAGTCAATCATTAAGTTCGCTAGAGTGACCCCATCGATCAAGACTATTTTACTGTCAATAAGAGATACATACTCGGCAGCATCTTTCGAGTAGCTTGAAGTAGTTATAAATACACCTTTTTTAGCCCGATGGCCCTGAAGTGCTCCTGCAAATTTTTGAATTTCTGGACGACCAACTGTACCTTCCCATCTCTTAGCTTGAATATAGATAATATCAAGTCCCAATCTATCTTCTTTTATAATTCCGTCAATTCCGCCGTCCCTAGTTTTACCAACAGATTTCCCTGCATCTTTCAGAGACCCACCGTAGCCCATTTTCACTAGCAATTCCACCACAAGCTTCTCAAAAAAACTAGGCGAGCAACATTTAGTTCGATTAAGCAATTCTACAGCTAATTCATTTCTTATTCTTTGGTAGCTATATTCAAGGGCCTCTTCAGGAGTCTTTTCATCGTTTATTGAATTCTCTCTCACAATCAAATCGTTTTCGCTATCATCATTGTTATCCTTTTTATGTGAGAGGAAATCAATGAACTCTTGGAACTGCATTAAAAACCGCACATTAATCTCTGTGGGGTTTTGTTTTACAACTGCTGCTCCTCGTTCTGTGATTTTAAACGATCCCCGTTTTGTTGCTTCTAGAAGTAACGATTTTCTTAAATATGTCGAAGCCCATGCAACTCGATTTTGAAATAATGTTTGCTTACCACTGGGTAACATTTCCTGTCGTTCATCCTCTGTTAATTGGAAGTACTCAGCAAGAAAATCCACCGACTCTCTTAAGGAATGTTCCATTTCATCACTTGAGAACCTAAGTAAAGGAAGCATAATCACTTGGTAGTTAGGCACTGGCATAGACTATTTTTCACATCCCAATAAAAACTTTAATATTATTATACGGCTAAATTGGAATTCGCCCTACTTATGATAAGGTTCAGCGTAACAACCCAAAAACGAAATTTCTTGATTTGTATCCCAAAAATTTAGCCTCACTTGTAATACGCATGATCTTATCAAAAAGAGGCTGGTATTTTTAGATTATTGAAACATCTCCCCCGTGTAATGATAAGCTTAGTCCTTTTTACCGAAAATACTCGTAATTTTTACATCGGATAAATATAATAAATAGTTATTAAAATTTACAGAGTAATGTATTCAGAAATATAAAATCTATGAGTATCTATCTATTTCATCAATTTTTTGTTGTTTATTAAACAAAGGTGTTAAATAACCAACCATTTCGCCAATTTGAGATATATTTAGATTACTTTTATTATCTCTTAAAGATACAATTAAACATCTAAGAGCAGTATCTACAATAGAAAATGAATTTTTACCATTTTCAATAGTTGAAATATGTCGATCAATATCAGATAGTATCCCATCTAGCGTTGTTCCAGTTGCGAATCTCAAATTTCCACTTATATAATAATATTCATTCAAAGGTGTATGTTTTAAACAAATAACAATGGACTGGTACAATGAAATTAACTCTTCTGCTGTAAACCAGCCACTTTGAGACCCCCTATTATGATAAAAATATTGCATATTGTTTACTAATTCCAACAACCTCTTAATTGTTAAAACATCCGAGAGATTGATCTTCTTTCTAACCTTACAGTCATTAAAATAATCCTTAATTTTAAGAGTTTGTCTAAAATCTTCAAACGTGTTTCTTTTAAATGTATTAAATAACGGTTTTCTTTTCTTCATCTCATTATAATATATAACATACGGAATTAATTCATTAGTAAACCACTCATATGATTTCTCAGCACTCCAGAGATACCGATCATTAAAATTCATTAGTGACTTTTTGTTCCCAAAATCGTGAAAAGGCTCCCAAACGATTGCAACCTCTTCATCAAAAGTCTTAAATGAAGAATAGGATTCATTTTGCACTTGTTTTGGATAAAGAATTACATGATGACCTGCGTCATATCTTTCATCTGATTTTTTGCTATATAATTTAATCATTGTAGGATTTGCATCAAAAATATGCCAACTTGTATCGCCTTTTTCATAATCATGTTCCTGCACAAATTCCATTATTTCTTTATAGAAACTACGCTTAATCTTTAAAATTGGAATTCCTGCTTCAAATGCTAAAGATTTTTCATATGGAAAAGTACCAAAATGAAGTTCTATCTTTCTTAAACCCTCCAAATATTTTTCAGAAAAGTCATCTATTATATCACATAATTGTGCAACTTCGATCTCATTTAAGGAAAACCTATTATTTCCTAATTGTACATAATATATATGTTTTTCTTTATCTATTGCTACAATAAAGCGTCGTAGTTTATAAATCGCATTAGTGTATAACCCTTGAAATAAATCATTTAAAATATCTTTAAAGTTGAAAGTGATCATTACATCAGGGAATCGATTGAAAATAATCAAGCAACTCCCCATAGTGTCCGGATAATTGGGCAAAAAAGCCTGAATACTAACTTTTTCTTTAACAAAAAGGTACGTTTCTTCCGTCTCCTTCTTATCCGACTTAAAATCCTCTTGTTCAGCATTTATCTGAATTGAAGTTAAAAGTTTGATTGTGTCTTCAGAGTTATTAGCAAAATGATGATAAACTGTCACTAAAACTGAGTTATTTAATTCCAGAATTTTAGGTTCAACAAAACCAAATTTCTTTAATTCTTTATATATAGTATTAAAACCATCACCAATGTCATGGTTGTACATATCGGGTAATTGATTAAGTAAACGCTCGATTAATGGATTTCTCGATGAACGTCCGACTAATAGGTTACTTGTCGTCATACTTCCAGGCAACCTTCCAGGGCTTTCAAACTCTAACCTATCATTAAAAATTCTTATGTGTATATCATCATTAATGCTATAGTCCCTGTGAATTATTGCATTTACGATAATCTCATGAAGCGCATTGGATGGGTAACTGTAATCCACATATTTATTTCCGATCTCAATCATACTTTTTTGAAGATATTCTGCTATAACTTCCTTTGTTTTAATTATTTGAAGTTCTATTGGACCTCGAATATTCTTAGGTCGATCTTCTAAAAAATCTCTATTATATTCACTTTGTGAAGTCTTTAGTCTATATATTTTGATTCCGCATTTAGTATTAAGCCCAATTTGGGGATCATCACTAAAAAATAACAAGCAACTAACTGTTGGAACATGATTTTCGCCATCACGTTGTATAAGTTTAAGTTTTTCAAGAAAATTTAGCGGTTCTTGCGAACTTTCAATTCTTTTTATGTAATCAATTAGATATGCTCCATTTAAAATTTCATTTATTGCAACATGTTTTTTTATTATTGTTTCATATGAAAATATCCCTTTTGAAAAAGCAAGTTCAGTTATTGTCGCCCCTTTTACTTCTTTAGTACTAGCATTTCTTCTTATGAAGCAGCTTCCATCCGAAGTATAATGAACTAATGGGCTTTTAGGAATTGTTAAATGTAGCACGTATCCTTTTTCACGAAAGTCAATAAATTCAACCGAATAGTCAATTAGTGTAGGATCAGTTTTTTCTGCAAGTACATTTATTATCTCATTTGCTTCTTCTTTTGTACGAAAACCGACTAATCTTTCCCCGGTACTCTTTCTGTCCTCTACGCCAATATAAATTTCACCACCATCAGAATTGGCAAACGCAACAAAGTGTGGGTGTAACTTATTAGGCTTAATTCTGCAGCTTTTCACATCACAAAAATGGCTTTCTTCAAGGTTTAAGAGTTTAGTTTCTTCATTGATTATTGGTTTACGAGTACTTATCATAATTTCAATACCTCTAAGATATTTTATGTGGTTTTTTAACATCACTTCAACAATACACTTAATATATATATTTCGTCCAGTTTTTAACTATTGTATTATAGTTCATTTTTCTCAATAGGGATTTAAAGGAAACGTTACCTTATGATCTAGCATTTTTGAAACAAGTGAGTAGATGAAGCAGGATTTCACTTATTAGGCGATGATTTCACCATTAAGCAAATCGAGCATCAATAATATTTACAATTTCACTCCAAATAGCTTGAACTCCGCAATGTCTGTTACCCGCTTCTCGTTCGGTTCTGATGCGATGAAGTTCCTCTCCAGTATTTTCGATTCACCTTACCTACATTCTCTTTATATGAACGATATTTCTTCATCCGTACAATCGATTTTAAGCAAAGCTCCTACACGATTCGTTGCACCTTCTTATGATTTACACGCTCATCTTTTTTGTGCAGTACATCTGAAATACAACGATACCCATAAGCGACCCTGTCTTCGTAATAAATCGCTGTAATTCGCGCTTTTATAGCTATGTATTTGTCTGGGCGTTTGAAAGTACTGATACTCGGAATTTGAGCCAACTCAAGCAAAGGCAAAGGTGATGAACACAAGTGCAAATTACTGATGCCAGACTTCACCGAGTGAACTCTGAAGGTTGCATGAAGGCTGTAGCTTCCATAACCATTAAACGCTTATGAGTAGGCTGCATATAATTTGGACAAACCTCCCATACCATTACTAGGTCAAGAGCTATTCACTTTTCAACAACTTTATGATTCACACCGATGTGTACACCTATCTCCCTGAAGGATTCTTTATCTTCTATATAGGCTTATACGGCTTGATACTTTTCCACTTCAGAAAACTTCTCCAAAAAAATACACTCCACTCGTTAGATGGTGTCTAACAAATGGGGTGCAGTTCATTTTAAATATCGCATTTATGACACGACAAGATAATACTCTCGAGACAATTACCAAAAATCCTTAATAGCTATATTTTCGACTCCCCACTTGAGATAAACCTTCCAAGCCAAGCAATCAGTTAATAAAAAAGTTCAACCCTACTTATGATAAGGTTCACCCCGATTAATCTTAACCGCCCTATAAATCTGTTCCACCAGCACCAAACGCATTAGCTGGTGTGGAAACGTCATGCGCCCAAAGCTAAGCTTCTGTTGGGCGCGCTTAAGAACTGCGGGAGCGAGGCCAGTGCTCCCGCCTATAACAAAAGCCACGTGGCTACGCCCATACGTGGCTAATTTATCGAGCTGGCCAGCGAGATCTTCGCTGGACCACAGCTCGCCATCAAGTGCGAGCGCCACTACGTGGGCGTCCGGCTTCAGCTGCGCTAGAAGCCGCTCCCCTTCGCGCTCTCGCACTTGCAATTCTTCCGCCGGACTCATATTCTCCGGCGCTTTCTCATCGGGCACTTCCGTGAGCGTTAGCTTCACGTAAGGCCCGAGCCGCTTGGCATATTCCGCGATGCCAAGCACTAAGTACTTTTCTTTCAGCTTACCAACGGCAGCAATCTGTATATGCATAGTTGATCCATTCCTCTAATTTCGTTTTCCTTGTTGTACCGCTAAGCAAGTTCATTCATCTATTTTCGTTTGCCTTTTATACTATCCTCAAATATCGCTGTACTCATTATGCAATTAGACTCTGTGACTCACCTATTATCGTTTCGCTCAATCTTCTCTATACCACCAAAAAAGCAGCATGCTCTTCACAGAAATCGCATTTCCGCGGAGGGTCCCAATCTGCAAATTGTGTTTCTTTCAAATCGACTACATCTGGTGCATCTTCATATTCATCTACAAAACGTTCCAATGCTTTCTCTATACAAGGTTTGCATACACAATACATATCGAATTCGCATCCTATCTCTGGTTGGTAATTGCCCATTTTTTCTACCTCCAGCATATCAGAAAATCCAATTTGCTGAAAGGCTCGTCCCGCATTAAATGTCTTTCCCTTAGATCCTTATTATCTCCAACTTACAAAATAAAGCCGCAACAAGCGAACGATTTCTCGTTTACTTGTTGCGGCTCTTAAGTGAGTACCTCGTGTACTTTACAGCTGTTTAACCCGCTTTTCTGCACACATCCGTCTACAACTACTCCTCTTCCTTCTCACCAAGCGTAATCGTAGTCGTCTTCAACTCACCATCACGGTAGAAGGTCACTTTAATGTCGTCACCAATCTTTTTCTTCCCGTACAAGTACTTCCGAAGCTCTTTTGTACTGCCAATATTCTGATCATCCAGCTTAACAATCACGTCATTAAAAGCGAGTCCAGCATCCCCAGCTGGGCCGACAGCTTCTAGTACAATTACACCAGCAAGCACTTCATCAGGCAATTTGATGCCCTCTTCCTTAGCCTCTGGCTTCAATGGATCTGGTATATCTAACGATTCCGATCCTTTTTCCTGACCTTCCTCGTATGCCCGCTCCAAATTTTGCTGTTCCCAATACTGCTCTAGATCTAATGAATAAACACCAAGATAAGGACGAGGCACATAGCCTTTACTAATTAGATCTTCAATGATCGGCATCGCATTATTAATCGGAATCGCATAACCGATACTTTCTACGCCAAAGTCAGTAATTTTCATACTATTGATTCCAACAACTCGGCCGTTCAAATCGATAAGCGGCCCGCCACTGTTACCCTCATTAATAGCAGCATCTACACGAATTACTTCTTGTTCCCAATCGTTAACCCCATTCTGGTTAAGCGATACCGGAATCACTTCACGAATAACGCTGACGATCCCCATCGTAATAGACTCACCCATGCCTAGCGGATTTCCGATAGCCATAACAAACTCCGCAGCTCTGAGCGAGGAGGAATCTCCAATCTCTGCAACTGTATCGATACCTTTAGCATCGATCTCAAGTACTGCTAGATCAGTAATTTGATCAAGGCCAACAATGCGAGCTTCTCGAACCTCACCAGTTGTCAGTACCGCCTTAACGTTCACAGCATCCGCCACAACGTGGTAATTGGTTACGATAAAAGCTCTGCCAGCTTTCTTCTGTATAATTACGCCCGAACCAACGCCCGCTTCTCGCAGCACGCCTGGGCTATCATCGCCTTCTTCTAATACGGTTCCACCAAGACCAAGGGAGAACTTCTGTTCTTTGATAATACTAACTACAGCAGGCTTCACCTTTGCAGTTGCAACAATTGTCCGCTCAGACGGATCACCCGTCATAGCTGTTTTGGCACGGGACCCATCACTGCTGCCACCGTCTGCCCCACCGAAGCCGCCAAAAAATAATCCGAACACCAAAGCTACTGCTACTGCACTAGTTGAGGAGGATATAAAAGCGATTCGCATACTCGACCATTTACGGTCACTACTGCCAAAAGGTAACCGTGGTTCCTCTTGCCGACTCTTACGAGCGGTTCGCCTTGATACCTTGGTCGAATAAAAATCATCATCGAATATGCTCATTAGATTCGCTCCTCTCATTGGTCCGGGGATATAACTATTTTTATAATCTAGGAATGTTTTCGGAAGAATTGACTAAAATAATAATAGATTCACAGAGGCAATTACACAATTTTTTTGTTAAATCCCGTTGATTTGACCAAATTCAAGCTTAAGGAGTGATTCATAATGAAATCAATGCCGTCCCCCGCTTGGGAACAAGTGCAACTTGTCGCCAAACTAGCAGACCTGAAAGATGAACATTACCGTACGGTTCTTACGTTAAGTGCAATGCTTGAGCTCTTTCTAGACAAAGGTATTCTGACGAGAGAAGAATTAGACGCAAAAGCTGAATCGCTTGAATCACAGCTAGATTCCCTTATTTCCGCTTCACTTCATCCCATGCCGTAGGCTTGTCGTGATAGGTCATACGTAGCGGAATTTCTTCTTTTTTATAAAATATTCCGTGGTTCTCCAATATAGAATTGACGGTTAGCATAGCTAGGTCCATTTGATTATGATCGAGACTTAAATGGGCCAAATAGACCCTCTTCGTACGGTCAGTCATCAACTCTATTAACGCTTCTCCTGCTGCTACATTGGACAAATGGCCTACATCGCTTAAGATGCGGCGTTTAATATTCCAAGGATAACGTCCCATCCGCAGCATTTCTGTATCGTGGTTAGATTCAAGCACAAGCACATCGGAATCGATAATTTGGCGCTTTACCTTTTCGCTTACATAACCAAGATCGGTTGCAAGACTAAGCTTCTCACCCTGCTCTTCAAAACAATAACCGACAGGCTCTGCCGCATCATGTGAGATAGGATAAGATTGTACGTACATCGGACCAAAACTTAATTGCTCACCTGTCTCCATAATGACCTGTTTCTCAGGAGCTATCGTACCAACATGACGCTCCATCGCTCCCCAAGTCGCTTCATTCGCATAGATCGGAAGTTCGTATTTGCGAGCGAACGCACCAAGCCCTTTTATATGATCAGAATGCTCATGCGTGACGAACAAAGCATCTAGGTCATGTCCCGATATTCCCCGTTCCCGCATTAGCTCATCCAGCTTTTTCATACTTAGTCCCGCATCTACAAGTACTGTCTTTTCACTGCCTTGCACAATTGTTGCGTTACCTGTAGACCCGCTTGCCAACACCGTAAATCGAAGTCCCAAAACATCCAATCCTCTCTCACACGTAAATCTCTATTCTATCAATCTATTTTGACTCCTGCCCTACATCACTATCTGTTGCAACTTCACCGCTAATCGCATGAACATAATACACCGTTTCATCTTCAAGCATGACACGCCAAGACGGGTTAGACACTTGTTTCTCGGAGTCGAATATTTGCCCATGGTAGCCTAGCTGAATATCCGTAATAACAGAACCTTCTTCCAAATACGTTTCCACTAAACTGGCTACTACTTTAACCGCAGGTATAACCTTCTTCGGCTCACCACGACTAATCAATTCGACGCGATCTTGCTTGAAATCCGTTATTTTCAAATTGCTAATGTACATTTCTAACTTCACATTAAACATCGGTCTGCCATCCACAATAGGATGAAGCACGAATGGACCTTCACGAGAAGAGCTGCCATGATGATCATAACGATAGTCTTCAATATCAGGAATCTGTTTATCAAGTGCCTTTACTAGCTCCGCATGAGAGAAGATTAGTCCGCTGTCCACAGCATTTTTGAGTGGGGTAGGAGACGATTTCTGCTGACTTGCTGAGCTTAGCATATAGGTCAGATCGCTAAGCTTAGGCGTTTCGGGCGGTAGATTAAGATCGGCGGCAAACGTAATTCGTTTCTGCTCCATAAGCAATAGTTTGTCCTGTGGCAACTCTGCTGAGTTAACGTTAGCATTCATTTGATCACTTATGTCGAGCCACAATTGATAACCAAGCAATATATTCAACATCAGAAACGATATGATTAGTACACTTTTTGCTCTTCCCCAATCCACACACCTTCACCTACCTTTCAATTCGCATTTCTATATCGCCAAAATGTTCATTACTTTCCTTTTCGTTTTCGAGAGCATCAACTTTCAAACGACCAACTTCAGGCGCAGAGGCTGCTCCGGTTTGTACAACTCTTTTCTTTTGCTGTTTCTGGAGAGCTGATTCTGCTTGCCCCTGCACGACTTCGTCCTGCTTCTTTTCTAGTGGTGGAATGTATCCTTTCGGATAAGCTTCGAGCAATATCTCTTCTGAACCATCATTTAAACTAACCGCCCATACGGGTATAAACTGTATGCGATTATCATTAATTGGCACTGCTTTTAGCGCAGGAAATAAGGAAGTAATTTCACCCCGTTTATCGTAACGATTCAACCTTTTCTCCAATTCCTCGCCGCCTTGCAAATATCGCGGAGTACGGCTTTCCGACTTTTCATTAAGGGTAATAAGGGACCGTGAATATTCCGTTACAACACCTTGTTGTAATGTCAAATTCATAAAGCCATAACGAAATGGCAAGTAGTCGATAATGGGATAATGCTCAATATATTTACGAAACGTAACATATTTTTTCTCATCAACAGACTTTGAGCCCATCAAACGATGAACACCGTCCCAGCCCCCATGCTCATTAATAAAATCAACTGAAGCATACACATTCTCATTAGGCTGCGTTTCATTGCTTTGAGTTGCTGCTGGATTCGTATAACTAATCCACATACCCTTTTGCTCTACTTTTAGGCCACGCTTACCGTCAGTGAATATTTGTGACCCACTCCGATCCTCGAACGCTCTAGTAGTGCTGGAATCAAAGAATAGGTTGCGCTGCATCTGTTCAGGTGAATACATCTCGTATGCATACACAATCTCTGTCGCCTTTAGTGGCTCAGATGGGATATAAAGACCATCAACCGTCACTCGGTAATTAGGCAAATGTTGACCGAAACCTACATAATCTTGAACATCACGAACGGTTAAATCCGCACGAACGGATTCATACACCATTTCTCCGTCACTACTAAAGAAAAATGTACGAATTTCTTCGGTTTCCATCGTTTTGAATATCCAAATTTTATCGATCTTCTCATTCAAAAATAACAAGTCGCCCTCTACCTTAAGCAACTTCTGCAATAGTTCAATAGAGATACCGCCACTAAATCGAAGCTCAATCCCGATATCGTTCCGCCTTACATCATCCCAGTTCAGCAGCGACGCCGGACTTCTTTGGAAACCTTTGAACTCTCTGCCTACAATACGTTGATTAAGAATCATCTCGTAAAACTGTGTACCTGGGTAGATGACGGTATGTTTGTCATTGCCCATATGAATAATTAATTCATCTGGAAATATAACATCTTCCACGCCAGAAGGTGTTCCGAGCGGTTCAGCGTTAACATAATCTTGATCGCTTCTTACTGTAGCACCAAGACCAGGCATACTGTAAGCTAGCAAGTAGCTCTGAAGCAAACTAATAATAACGAGCGCTATTAATACAGCCGTCTTTGCTCTCTCCATTATTCAGTAACGCCTCCTTCATGCAGCAGTGGAAGCGTAAACGTAACCGTTGTACCTTCATTTAGCTCCGAATGTAATGCGATCGTACCGCCATGTGCCTTTACAATTTCCCGGGCAATCGATAATCCGAGGCCAGTACCGCCCATATTGCGCGAGCGAGCTTTGTCTACACGATAGAATCGATCGAAGATGCGTGTAAGATCTTTTTTTGGAATACCGATACCCGTATCTTTCACACTAATCTCCAGAAAATTTGAATCGGCAGACTTGCGAGCTGCAAGCTGGATTGATCCACCATCAAGCGTATACTTAATCGCATTCGAAAATAGGTTGTCCAATACTTGGTCAATCTGATCACGATCGAGCCAAGCTCCTTCAAGTCCTCTGTCCACATGGACGTTAGCTTTGATCGCTTTTTGACGTAGTTGAAAGGAGAATCGATCCGCCATTTCATCTAGCATCTCATGAATATTCGTAAACTGTCGTCTTAATGGGGCTTTATTGGAATCAAGGCGGGACAGATGCAATAAATCTGTTACAAGCCTTATCATTCGCTCTGTCTCATTACTAATAACGCCAACAAATCTTTCAGACAGCTCTCTTTCTTCTAAGGCCCCGTCATTTAGCGCTTCTGCATAACTTTTAATCGTTGTGAGCGGTGTGCGAAGTTCGTGTGATACATTCGCTACGAACTGTTTCCGTGATTGTTCAAGTTTCTCTTGCTCCGTTACATCCTGCAATACAGCAATCGTACCTGTAATCCCTTTGCCTCTTCTATGAATAGGAGTGAACGTCACTTTCAGGAGACTGCCACTATCTTCTCCTTCTTGCTCATCCTTAGTTAGCATCATAATTCTGCCACGTCCGTGCTGAAGCTCCGTAAGCTTCTCCTGACCGATGCCAAGCAATTCCGACAGTTCTACACCTTGGAACGTTTCCACATCGAGCAGTTCCACTGCACGGCGATTCCAGACGATAATAACACCGCGCTCATCTGCCGCAACGACACCATCACTCATATTGGATAGAACAGAAACTAATTTTTCATTTTCTTCCTCATTAACGGAAAGTGCTTCTTTCAGACGAATCGTCATATCGTTAAATGCCATACTAAGCCGTCCGATTTCATCTTCACCTAATACCGGTGCTTTCAAATCGAATCGTCCTTCTGCTACTGCTTCTGCCTGCCGAGTTAACCCCTGAATCGGATTAGTAATCGTATGCGCAAGCAATATACCAAGTACACCTGTTAAGCCTAATGCAATAAGTGTCCCCGAAAAGAAGATTTGATTAACCCGATTAACGGTTTCATATAGCTCCGTCATAGAAGCTACAACATAAACAGCACCAACAACTTTTTCGTTGTGCGTGACTGGTAGAGCAATAAGCTTCTTCCTCGTATTATCATCGTCAATAATTTCTTCTTCGTTGTCCGGTATGTTCTGCAGTGCCCTGCTGACCGCAAGTGAATTGTTTTTCTGGCCAATTCGAGATTGATGTACTTGTAGAGAAGTCGCTACAATTTTCCCGTTTGCATCCAGAACCTGCACTTCAGCACCGCTAATACTAAACAAATTGCGAACGACCATGTTCAAATCCTCTGTCGCTACTTCAGCAGGATTATTATCCGTCTCTATATTAGGAAGCAAACTTGGCGCAGCAAACTTGGACAAGATGTCCGCTTGCTCTTTCAAATTGTTGGTGAAACTTGTTATTAGCGAGTTTTTGACCGTACTAATAAAGTACACACCAATTAATTGCATCGCAACTAGAATAAGTAGCAAATAGATAATAACAAGCTTAACCTGTATGGTACGGAAAAAATTCCGCGCCTTCATCCGTTACCAAAGCCCCCTGATTTCGCATTTCGCATCATATATCCAAGACCACGTCTAGTTACTATATATTCCGGCTTGCTAGGATCATCCTCAATTTTCTCTCTAAGTCTTCGAATCGTTACGTCCACCGTTCGAACATCACCGAAATATTCAAAGCCCCACACAGCTTGTAGTAAATGCTCTCTTGTCATCACCTTACCGCTATTACGTGCCATGTAATGGACTAACTCAAATTCCCGGTGTGTTAAATCGAGCGGTTCAGCATCTTTATAGACGACATACATATCCGTATCGATAAACAAGTTAA
This sequence comes from Paenibacillus sp. GSMTC-2017, assembly GCF_016019935.1. Classification (GTDB taxonomy): domain Bacteria; phylum Bacillota; class Bacilli; order Paenibacillales; family Paenibacillaceae; genus Pristimantibacillus. Next base: position 69,298 of record NZ_JAECMT010000004.1, on the reverse strand, counting down.
ATAACTTAAGACCTTGTTGCTCTGCATGAGGATCTTGTGATGCGTCTGCTCCGCTTCCATCCGTTGCTTGCTCAGGTTTATTTTGCCTGCGGAGATGTGCCTTTACTCTTGCAAGTAACTCTCTTGTGCTGAATGGCTTCGTCACATAATCATCCGCACCTAATTCAAGTCCAAGTACTTTATCTATTTCTGTATCTTTAGCTGTTAACATAATGATCGGCATATGCAGCTTGGTTCTCACTTCACGGCATACATCCATACCATCTTTAACGGGCAGCATTAAGTCCAGCAATATCAAATCGGGCTGTTCTTCAAACGCGAGTCTAACTGCTTCCCCGCCGTCGAATGCACAGATGACCTGATGGCCTTCCTTTTCCAAGTTGAATTTAATAATTTCTGCAATCGGCTGCTCGTCATCGACCACTAATATTTTTCCGTGCATCGTTACACCGCCTGTCGCTTGTCCTTAGTATTGTCTCTATTCTAACACACGCATGCTCAACCTTCACAATGAAACTTCCTTCATTCCATGGAAATAGTACCATTCGTTGTTTAGGATCGACAACATTCTTAAGCTTTATTGTTGGAATAAAAAAAGCACAGCCTGGACCTATTGTCCAAGCCATGCTTAATATCGATTAATAAAAGAATTTATAAGTACTTAAGCGGGTTTTGAGCAGCACCTTTTTTGTGAATCTCGAAATGTAAATGTGTGCCTGTTGAGTTACCTGTGTTACCCATAATACCGATTCCGTCACCTTTTTCCACTTTGTCACCTTTGCTAACTTTTAGAGAGCTCATATGACCGTAAAGGGTTTTGAATCCGTTTTGATGATTGATAATGATCGTTTTGCCTGTGCCTTCTTTATTACCAGCGAATTCAATAATGCCTGAATCTGATGCCAGTATCGTCTTGCTTCCGATAAAGTCTAATCCTTTATGGGTACGGCCCCAACGCGGACCGTATTTGCTTGTAATACGATAGTTCTTAACAGGAATCATGAAACGGCCTGTACCTTCTCCGAGTACAACCATTGTTCCTTTTTCGATAATTTCTGCTATAGGTTCTACCAATATTTCTTTATCAACTAGTTCTTCCGTCATAACGTAGCCGTTTTGCTTCTCAATACGATAAGTTAGACGTTGTGTACCTTCCACGCCCTCTTTAATCGTCTTCGATTCACCGACTCGCATCTTATTATTTTTGACTATTTCGGTTGGAGCCGCAATCTTCTCGAGCTCGACTAGATTTTCTATTGTACGAACAGTTAGCTCCGGCATAAGAACGGTTAGATCAAGTTCATCGCCAATCGTAATTTTATCGTCTTTTATCCAAGGATTGTTTTCGTAAATGACTTGAGGAGATATATCAAACTTTTGTGCGATACATCCGACACAATCTCCCTCTTGTACAACATATTTTGTTGGTTTTGTGCTGCCTTCTACAATTCTCTTGTAGAGCGCATCTGCATCAGCTACTTTTCCTGGTTCCGTTTTGATATCTGCAACTTGTACTTTCTCAATGAAAGCAACCTCGGTCACTAATCTGCCCGGTTCCTTTAATGCCTTCGCATCTGGATCAATCTTAGCTGTTAGGTCATCACCCTCTTTGAAGGAGAGTGTCTTAACGGAAGGTGCACTCTTAGCTGCTGCTGCTGCCGCTAGCTCAGGAGCGAATTTGCTCTGTACTCGCTTTAGTATGCTGTCCGCTGTTTCTTGATCCTTCACGACACCAACTACTTTGCCGTCAATCTTTACTTCAACACCAACCGCATGAGAGGTGAACATACCTTCCAGCTTAGCTAATGTCGCTTTTGTTTCTGGAATTGCTTTAAAAGCTTTATCGCTTTCGTATGTAATGTCACCAGTTGCCAGCACCATGTTTACTTTTGGATTGGCTTTCTGAATTTCTGTCGTTTCTGAGGCAATCAATTTCTCTACTGATTCTTTAGTCTCTACTGTTCCAACTGCTTGGCCATTCATATATACATTAAAAAACTCAAATGTGTTTCTCTCTACATATTGCGTATATTGCTGGTACCCAATAATGCCAGCCACCGTGAGCAAGATTACTGCTCCGCTAATAATCCCCGTCGACTTCTTCCGCCAAAGTGGGGTAGAAACGCTCACGTCTGCCGCTTGTTGCTCGGTGTTACCTATCAAGTTTTGCGAGTTCGTACGTCTAAAGTACTGAGTCGATCGTTCCCAGACTTTCTTAATACGACTCATGTCCCTGAAACCGGTCATGATTGTCTCCTTTTCGCACTTGTGCATAGAAATTTGTGAGTTTCAACATGAAAAAAGACGAATCCTCCTGTCGGATCACTCGCCTAATACTTTAACATACGGTTTACAATAGGGGCAACCTTTGGTACACAATCGTAATATTAATATTTTTTCAGAATCTCCATCATTTTCTGGTATTCTTCCTCGTTAAGATGCTGTGCCATGATCTGCTCTACGCTAATTAACTCTACTTCTGTCAGCCCATTTTCTACATATTCAGAGATTTCTTGCAACGATTCTTGCGATAATTTTGTCATTAATAATTGAAATAATTGTGTCTTATCTTCTTCGCTCATGGTCTCTTTTGTCGACTCTAGTTCACCCGTTGATACTGCTATTTCCGTTCCATCGACACCTGCACTACCTTCCTGAACTTCACGCCCCGGATCTACTTCGCTTTCGCCTGCTGCACGGCTACCCTCACCACTACCGGTCTCTGTTGTCGGCGGGTCTTCTGCTCCACTTTCGCTAGAAGTATGACTGTTTTCCTCGCTACCAATCTCAGTGATCGGCGCTTCTTCTATTTCTCCGAATGCTTCCATTGCATCAGGTTCATCTACGTTTTCTGACTGGGCCGTTCCGTTAGTTCCACTCTGCTCCTGATCAACAGTTGTCTTATCAGTAGGTGCCTCCATATCCACTTGCGGCTCTAATTGGCTACCCCAAAGCTTGCCCCATACACCAGACATCGCCATCGGCGGCACTTCAAGTGGTAGTTCATACTGTTTAAGTATCGATTCTACATAACTAGTAACAATATAGCCCGTCGTCCAAATAGACAAAAAGCTCAAAATTAAGCCCGCTGCAATTAACTTTCCAAGCCATGCCACATATTTAAACATAGTCCCTCAACTCCTATCTGTTATCTACCATTATGGTCAACAAATAGGAGGGACATTCTTTTTTGGGGTCAGCGAAACGAAAATTATTACATATTTTTCTATGGAATGTCGCATGCTAAAGCAGCGAATGAAAGGAATGGAGAGGATATCGTTGGCAACACGACCACAATCGCCTGTTGAAGAGGCCCTTCAAGAACAGCGTGATCTCATTGCCCTCCCGCTTGACTCCAAGCTCGAGACCAATTTAAGTGTTCTTCGCCGTCTATATGCGGACGGATCTGACATCATCATCCATTCATTTAAACTGTCAAATGGCGCAGAGCTTGCTATCGCCTACGTTGATGGCATGACGGGAATACAAGAGATCGATCTTCAACTCCTTCAGCCGCTTAAGCAACAGGTAGACGATGAAACGGACAAAAACTGGGAATCGATATTAATGAAAGTGACGCTTATACCTTCCAACGTGGTGCATACCATTCAAGAATCCATTGATAGCATCGGGGAAGGAAGTACACTTCTGCTATTGGAAGGGGAAGCAAGCGCAGCGGTATTCAATCTCCCGTTCTGGAATTCACGTTCTATTATGGAGCCTGATGCGGAGTCAGTCATTCGTGGTCCTAGAGAAGGCTTTGTCGAAACGCTTCGAATGAATACCGCTATGCTTAGGAGACGGCTTCAATCTCCGGCTTTTAAACTTAAACCATTTAAGTTCGGTCGATACACCAAGACAACATGTGTACTTGCTTACATAGAAGGCATTGCCGATCCTGGTTTAGTTGAAGAAATGGAGCAGCGGCTAAGTCGTATTGATGTTGGAGCTGTTATCGACAGCAGTTTAATTGAAGAGATGATCGAGGATGAGCCATTGTCTCCCTTCCCTCAATTGCAGACTACGGAACGTCCAGATGTTGTATCTTCCGCCTTGATGGAAGGACGCATTGCTGTGCTCGTTAACGGGTCGCCAATTGCATTAATTGCGCCCGCTACCTTATTCATTCTCATGCAATCGCCAGAAGACTATTACCAACGCGCTTACGTCTCAACCGCAATACGCTGGATTCGCATGTTGCTCAGCCTCATCGCCGTATTCATGCCGTCTATCTATGTCGCCGTTCTCTCCTATCATCAAGAGATGATTCCGACGACCCTTCTCTTGACGATCTCTCAATCAAGAGAGCAAATTCCGTTCCCTGCTCTAGTGGAGGCCTTATTAATGGAAATTACCTTTGAAGCGCTTCGCGAAGCAGGTATCCGTCTTCCGAAGCAGGTAGGCTCTGCTGTCAGCATTGTTGGCGCACTCGTTATCGGACAAGCAGCGATATCCGCAGGCATCGTTTCTTCTCCCATGATTATGGTAGTTGCTATAACAGGAGTAGCATCATTTTTGATTCCTAGCTACCCGCTTGGCATCGCCTTAAGAATTATTCGGTTTCCAATTATGTTCTGTGCCGGTTTTCTCGGGTTGTATGGCGTTGTTTTAGCTGTTCTTCTTATCCTAATTCACATGCTCTCCCTTCGCTCTTTCGGGGTGCCTTATCTATCGCCGGTTGCTCCACTCCAAACCTCTCAGCTTGGAGATACCATTATTCGAGCTCCTCGCTGGGCACAAGACGAACGTCCCCACTTCACGGGCGGACCGTGGAATAGGTTTAGATCAAAACCGTCAAAACCCAGAAGACAGTAGCAAAGGAGAAAATGAAAGATGATAACGTCCCTCGCGCTCCGCATAATTGCATACCTGCTTTTGTGTTCGCTAGGACTCTTCATCTTAACCGGCTGCTGGGACCGGACTGAGGTAAACGACCTCGCAATTGTGACAGCCGCTGGATTCGATCTGACCGAAGATAACAAGATCAAGTTATCTGTTCAACTATTCGCACCGGCAAATTCCGTCGGAGGAGGTGGATCACTTGGAGCCGAACCATCCATCGGTTTGAATCAATCCCTTGTCGAAAGTGCAGTTGGCATAGACTCTGCAGATGCCTCGGCCAAGCTTCAAGAGCTCTTATCGCGCAAGCTTTTCTGGGGGCAAGCAGACGTCTTTATCATAAGCGACAAGCTCGCCAAGTCCAGCATTAAAGATCCCTTGGATTTCCTTACCCGGCATCCTCATCCCCGAGAACGAGCAAATCTATATATTAGCGATGGTCCTACAGAGGGCATCTTGAAGTGGAAACCCAATATCGAGCGCAACAGTGCGGAAGTGCTAAGAGAAATGGCACTCATCCAAACCGGGTTCAACATTACGCTTTTGGAAACTATAGTCAGCTTGTCCGATGTGGCTGGTACTGCCATTATCCCTACTATACGGATGAAACCAAGTGGCAATAAGCCTAGCCCTTTTATATCAGGGTCTGCCACCTTCAAAAATCTGAAGATGAACCATCACTATCCTGTAAAGCATACTAGAGGAATGATATGGGTTCGCAGAGAGGTAAAAGAATCTACACTGACAACAATGATGGATGGCACCATAGGTGAAATATCAATCAACATTTTCCGAATCCATTCACATTTGAAACCTGACGTTCAAGGTGGTAAATGGAGAATGCATTTATATATCAACGCTATTGGGAACTTGGTAGAAAATACGACAAAACTCAATTCGGCGAATCCAAAAGTGCTTAAACAAATGGAAAAACAATTTTCAAATAGTCTTACGAGTCGAATTGACAGCTCCATTAAGCCTGTACAGAAAGCTAATACGGATGTAATTGGCTTTGGTGAGCAGTTTTCTCGTCATTGCCCTAAAGAATGGAAAAAAAATATAGCACAGTGGAATGAAATCTTCCCAAAAGTTGAAACGGTGTACCACATCGATGTAAAAATCCAGCGAATCGGCCTAGTTGGGGAGAACCGATCAATATCGGACAAAATTGAAACAGATGAATAAATCGAAAGCTGAGAAAGGATGTCCCCTACCGATGAATTACATCATTCTCGTCATAGCAGCCACCGCTGCCTTTTCTCTTGATCGGCCCTTGCTAAAAAACAAACGGCTCGTTGTCGCCTATACTGTTATCTTGATTGCAGCTATAAGTGCCTCCTTCGTCGTTATGACAAACAGTCATTTAATTGGTCCGCCACAACTCATTGCTAAATTGATGGACCCTCTTGCGAATTGGGTTTATCGCTTACATGAATAACGTTATACATTCGAGGAGGTTACACGTATGATCGAACGCGGAAAGCTGTCATCTCTGCAGCTTGGATGTATTATGTATTTGACGGTTATCGCAACTTCTATGATGAGCGCCCCTTCTTTTTCCCATAGTCAGGCAGAGAATGATATGTGGCTTTCCCCGATAATCGGCTCAATTCCTGCTTTCGCTCTCATCGGAATGCTGGGCACATTGCATCGCCTGTATCCTGGGAAGTCACTCATTGAATACAGTCGTTCCATTATGGGAAATTGGATGGGCACGATACTTAACGTAGCATTTCTGCTCACTTGCCTTCTTCAAAGCGCCAATCAAATCAGGCAATTCGGTGAACTGATGAACCAGTTTTTTTTCAAAAGGACTCCCCTTGCTGTTGTAATCTCGACCTTATTTGTCGTATGCATTCTAGCTGTACGATTAGGTGTTGAGGTCATTGGAAGAGCTTCTTTATTGTTCATGCCATTTGTTATCCTAATTGTTGTCGCCTTTTTCCTGCCGTTCTATAAGGATGTGCAACTGGATCGGGTATTGCCATTGTTTCATGATGGAATGACACCCGTGCTAAGAAGCTCGTTCTATATACAAATCTGGCTTCCCATGTACGTGTACGCCAGCTTTTTTCTCCCTTTCCTCTCAGATGTGAAACACGCGGCTAAACGCTGCTTGCAATCACTGCTAGCAACTGTCGTCACACTATCGTCTGTTATGCTATTGATTCTATTTATTCTTGGACCTGCGACTTCTTCTTATGAGTACCCCTTTATGGTGCTTGCCCGCTACTTGTCCATGTTTGATTTTCTTGAACAGTTCGATGCGGTCATTATGGTGTTTTGGGTTATGAATGTGTTTATTCGAACAATTGTCACCCTATATGCCTTATCGTTAGGCATCGCTCAGCTTCTCAAGCTATCCGATTACCGCCCGCTCGCCTTTCCCGTCGGCATGCTCGTTATTGCTATATGCTTCTGGGGAACACCGAGTATCGCAGACCTTTTTGCAGCTTCACCACACATGTCATTTATCTTCTTTGGCGCCTACATTGTCATACCCCTGCTTTTGTATATAGTAGCCATGGTACGAAACTCAGGCAGCTCAAACAAAGAGCATGCTGAACCTTCGAATATTTCCACCCAGCAAGCAGGCCAACAATAGCTGCACTTTAAGAAAAAAGAGGCTCGTTCCAATGTCTAATCGACAATGGACCGAGCCTCTTTATGTTCAATCTGTATGGTATTTATTAATAGATAGGACGAACCGGATTTGTTTGCTCACGGTTACGGCCAACTGAGAAGATTGCAATCGGAATGCCAGTTAGTTCGGACACACGGTTCAAGTAGTTCAGCGTATTTGCTGGCAAGTCCTCAAGCTTTTTCGCTCCGGTAATATCTTCGGACCAACCTGGGTACTCTTCATAAATCGCTGTACACTCGGACAACATTTTAAGACTTGCTGGGTAATGTTCGATTACCTGTCCACGATACTCGTAGCCTGTGCAAATTTTAACAGTCTCAAGACCACTTAGCACGTCAAGCGAGTTTAGCGACAAGCCTGTAATACCACTTACGCGGCGAGCATGGCGGACAACAACGGTGTCGAACCAACCAACGCGGCGTGGACGACCAGTAACTGTGCCGTACTCATGGCCTTTATCACGAATAAGTTGGCCAATTTCATTGTCTTGCTCAGTAGGGAACGGACCATCACCAACACGAGTCGTGTACGCTTTTGCAACGCCAATAACTTGCTCAATCTTGGAAGGACCTACGCCAGAACCGATACATACGCCGCCAGCAGATGGGTTGGACGATGTAACGAACGGATACGTACCTTGATCGATATCAAGCATAACGCCTTGAGCACCTTCGAATAATACCTTTTTGCCGCCGTCAATAGCGTCATTTAGAATCACAGAAGTATCTGTTACATATTTACGAAGAATTTCTGCATAACCAAGGTAGTCCTTAACGATTTGGTCACCGTCAAGCGCTTCTCCGCCATATACTTGTTGGATCAAATAGTTTTTCTCAACGAGTACACTGCGCACTCTTGTTTCGAACTCTTCAGCATCCATCAAATCAGAAATACGGATACCATTGCGGGCTGCTTTGTCCATATAACATGGGCCAATACCTTTACGAGTTGTACCGATTTTGTTAGCGCCCTTACGATCTTCTTCCAGTGCATCAAGAATAAGGTGGTACGGCATAATAACATGCGCGCGATCACTAATTTTTAAGTTATCTGTGGAAAAACCATTTTCATGAATATAGTTAATTTCGTCAATCAGCGCTTCTGGGTTAATAACCATTCCGTTGCCGATTACGCATGTTTTATCATGATTAAAAATGCCTGATGGAATCATCGTTAATTTGTATTTCTTATTATCGATGAGAATAGTATGCCCAGCGTTGTTTCCTCCCTGGTAACGAGCAACAACGTCAGCTCCCTCTGCAAGGAAGTCAGTGATTTTGCCTTTTCCTTCGTCTCCCCATTGTGTACCAACAACAACAACCGTAGACATAATCATACCCCCGTCCGATGTTTACGAACATCGAAAATTACCGTCATGGCGGTTTGTACGAATCCAAAAATTCGCACTCATTTGGCCTTAAGACAGCATATTTAGTGTAGCAGTCTCACTTTCATAAGTCAAACGAAAAACGAACAATTGCATGGACGCCCATACAATTGTTCGGATATTTACGAAGCTTGGGACGGATCATGATGCGTTCTGTCCAAACTTACGAATTTATTGTAGTTTTTAAGGAAAACCAGTTCTACCGTTCCAACGGGTCCGTTACGCTGTTTTGCAATGATGATTTCGATGATGTTCTTTTTCTCGGACTCTTTATCATAGTAGTCATCCCGGTACAAGAACGATACAATATCGGCATCTTGCTCGATCGATCCAGATTCCCGTAGATCGGACATCATCGGGCGTTTGTCTTGACGTTGCTCAACACCACGGCTTAACTGCGACAGTGCGATAACAGGTACTTCAAGTTCACGAGCAATTTGTTTAAGTGTACGTGAAATTTCGGATACTTCCTGTTGACGGTTTTCGCCAGCTTTACCTCGGCCTGAGATCAGTTGCAAGTAGTCGATGAGAATCATGCCAAGTCCACGTTCTTTTTTAAGTCGACGGCATTTTGCACGAATATCAGCTACGGTGATGCCTGGTGTATCATCGATAAAGATTTGTGCCTCGGATAAAGCACCAATCGCCATCGTCAGCTTTTCCCAATCGTCGCCTTCTAGGTTACCGGTACGCATTCTTGTTGCATCTACGTTCGCTTCCGCACAGATCATACGTTGTACAAGCTGAGCAGCTGACATCTCTAGACTAAAGATAGCGACTGTTTCTTTTGCACGAACGCCAACATTTTGAGCGACATTTAGCGCAAATGCGGTTTTACCAACAGATGGACGAGCCGCTACGATAATCAGATCACTTCTTTGAAAACCAGCGGTCATCTTGTCCAAATCGACGAAACCCGACGGAATACCGGACGTTCCGCCCTTATTGGAGTACAAAAATTCGACTTTCTCGAACACTTCCATCAAGACGTCTCGGATAGAAACAAATCCGGTACTGGATCGGCGGTTCGCGATTTCAAGAATCTTTTTCTCCGCTTCGCCTAGAAGTACGCCAACATCCTCAGAGTTAGCATACCCTTCTGTCACAATATTAGTCGCAGTACGTATCAAACGACGAAGCATTGATTTCTCTTCAACAATTTGAGCGTAATAATCAACATTTGCAGCAGTTGGTACGGCATTTGCAAGACTAGATAAATAACTCACTCCGCCAATATCCTCTAGCAGTCCTTGATCTTGAAGATGCGCCGTAAGCGTTACGAGATCGACCGGTTGGTTGTTCTCGCCTAACTCAATCATCGCCTCATAAATCCTCTGATGGCCGCTGCTATAGAAATCTTCGCTTCTTACCCGCTCCATTGCGGTAATAAGTGCTTCTGGCTGAAGTAAGATAGCTCCAATAACCGCCTGCTCAGCCTTTTGGTTTTGCGGGGGAACCCGATCGAATGTTAGATCCATACTCAATTCGCGCATCTCCTTTCATCTATCTTTTTCATTCTAGCCTCAATTATTCTTCCGATGCTTGAACGTTAAGTTTTGCTTTTACTTCAGGGTGAAGCTTCACTGGCACTTGAGTAACACCGAGTGTACGAATTGGATCTTCAAGCTCAATTTTACGCTTATCAATCTTAATGCCTTTTGCCGCAAGTGCTTCAGCAATTTGTTTGCTAGTAATAGCGCCGAATAGACGACCGCCTTCACCCGCTTTTGCTTTCACTACGATCGTCATTTCTTCTAACTTTTTGCCAAGTGCTTGAGCATCAGCTTTTTCTTGTGCTTTACGTTTCTCTTCAGAAGCAGATTGCAATTCAAGCGTCTTAAGATTGCCGTCAGATGCTAGCTTAGCTAGACCCTTCGGCAACAAGAAGTTGCGAACATAACCTTCCGATAGATCCTTAACTTGCCCCTTTTTCCCTTGTCCCTTAACATCTTGCAAGAAAATTACTTTCATTCAAATAACCCCTCTTCCGATTCTATTTGTTTAAGTACTGTTTTAAGCTTTGCTGCCACATCGTCGACAGTGCCTTCCATCTGTGCAGCTGCATTCGTTAAGTGACCGCCGCCGCCCATACGTTCCATGACGACTTGGACGTTCATCCCACCAAGTGAGCGAGCACTAATGCCGATTAACCCATCTGGTCTCTCGCCAACTACGAACGATGCTAATATATCGGTCATGTTCAGTAGCGTGTCAGCAGATTGGGCAATAAGCAGCTGAGAATTTTTTTTGCCACTTTCCACAACCGCAAACGCTACATGCTCATGTAAAATCTGTGCATGTTTAATAATTTCCGACTTGCTTACGTACTCACTTAGATCCTCCTGCAACATACGCTGAATCATCATCGTATCTGCGCCATTACGGCGAAGGAATGAAGCTGCCTCGAACGTACGCGCACCCGTTCGGAGGGAGAAGCTTTTTGTATCTACCGTTATCCCTGCAAGCAGCGAAGTTGCTTCCCTTACATCCAATGCCACACGTTCATGAATGTACTGCAGCAGTTCCGTTACAAGCTCACATGTTGATGAAGCATACGGCTCCATATAAACAAGAATAGCGTTGTTAATAAATTCTTCGCCTCTGCGATGATGATCGATAACGACGATACGATCTCGTCCTTGCAGCAGCTTCGGTTCTTTCACCAAGGATGCTTTATGTGTATCTACAACAACAACTAGCGATTGCGGCGTTAATAGTGATGCTGCTTGTTCAGGCAAGATAAACCGTTTCGACAGTTTCTCATCTTCACGCAGCAGTAGCATCATTTTTTCAATAGAAGGATTAACGCCTTCAAGTACAATATAAGCTTCTTTTCCGAATAGCTGCGCTGCCTTTAGCACACCGATAGCTGCGCCAATCGCATCCATATCCGGCATCTTATGGCCCATAATGACGACATTATGGCTTTCTTTAATAAGATCGCGTAGCGCATGTGCTACAACACGCGCTCTTACGCGTGTCCGCTTCTCAACCGCATTCGTCTTACCGCCGTAGAACGTTTGTCTGCTTCCTACCTTTACTGAAGCTTGGTCACCGCCGCGGCCTAATGCAATATCAAGGCTCATATGAGCCCATTGGCCAAGCTCTAGCACATGCTCCGCAGCAGCTGCAAAACCAATACTTAGTGTGACAGGTATTTTGTGATCACCCGTTATTTCACGCACCTCATCAAGAATGACGAAACGGGAATGCTCAAGCTGACGAAGCGTCTTCTGATCAGTAACGAGAAGGAAACGGTCTGACGTCAGTCGCTTCAAATACACCTTATACTTTTGCGCCCATTCCGTAATTTCTGTTGTCACCTTGGATAGCAGCGAGCTTCGCTGATGATCATCAAGACCTTGCGTAACTTCTTCAAGGTTATCGATCATAACTACGCCGAGCGATAACTTCTCATCATCATATTTTCTGCCAAGTTGCCACAATTCCGTAATGTTCCTAACGTACAGGATTCGCTCTTTAGCTTTAAAGAGGAGCTGATACATGTTGTTTCCTATCGATGCTTCCACCGTTCCCTCGCGATCTTTCGCATGCTGAAGCGTAGGGAATAGCTCTGTAAGTGGAACCCCAATCACTGATTCGCGTTCCATTAATTCAGCAATGTACGGGTTATGCCATTCAACCGAACGATCTTCATTATACAAAATAATTCCGAACGGAAGCTCGCTGATAACGTCGTTACCGCCTTTTTTCACGCGGAAAGACAACGTGCTGAGATGCACCTTCAGATCTTTGCGGAATGCCCTCTCACCGAAGAAGCTGAATACCGCAACACCAATCGTCAGTGCGAGGGCAATGAGACCAACTATCCATTGAAACCATGCCAGCGTAGCCGATAGGATCAACATAACAACTATCGCTGCAATATGGTGCATACCGTGCCACCTTGAAACTAGAAACTTAGGCATTTCCCACTCGCTCCTGTGCTATTGTTTAGTAAACGACTTCCGAATCGGAAAAGCAGTATCCAGAACGCCGATCAAGCTTAACGGCGGTATTATTAGCACAGGAATAGCTATGAGTATAGGCACTACTTTGTTCCATTTCTTCTGATGAGCAATAAAGAAGAAGAAACCTACCGCTTGAATAGCAAACACTAGTTGAAGAAGCGGCACAAGGTTCATAATGGCTAAAGATATAAACGAGTCACTATTCCGCGTCATAAACATTTCGAGAATATAAGCAATTAAATAACAAATGACCAGTATTCGGGGCAAGCGCCAATCCTTTGCTTCTGCGAATGCAGGCACCTCAAGAGCACTATAAATAACTGCTCTTCGAGCAATATAGTGGGAAATAACCGTATAAAAGAACGACAAGATAATAAAGGTAACTGGGATCAAGTTTATGACCGTATCAATCAAGGTTTCCGTATAGGTGGAATCCCATTCCTTAACGAGCATGTTCTGAGCCATCATTTCATTAAAGGTTGTTCGAATAGAGTCACCCATTGCATCAAGAAGCGACAAATCGAGCACTAGCTCGAATAAAAGAAGCTCCAGCATGAGCTGAGCCAAAATGACGACACATACCATTTTTATTACTTTGGCAGCCGTTACACCCTTCCGATACAAATGTCCCATTATGATCGACGGGACGACAAAAAACAATCCGATAATAAGAACAGCAGGTCCGATAAGTACTCCTGCAAGAATCCACACAGGTAGCAAATGTAGCAGGAATGACCGTCTTGACAATGTAGAGTAAAGAACGACATACGGTACCATCATGAGCAATAGTGCGAACAAATTCAATACAGGCACAGCAAGCAGCAATAACAGCAAGAACGCACCCGCGCTCCATAACACTGGTTTCAACCCAGTTTTCAATCCTTTCACCTCTTACACATTAATTCTTTTACGTTTCTCATATTCATCAATCATTATAGCACAAAAGCTATAATCCGCACGCAAATTGAGGTGTCTCTCTATAGTGTGCTTGAAAGGGAAAAGGACTACCCTCCGGATACTTCGATCCTTTGGGATAGTCCCTTCTGGCAATAATCAATAATTTCACTTCGACGTACAATTCCTATAAAATGATTGCGGTCATCCACAACAGGTACAAAGTTTTGAACCTTCGTCAGTGAGATCAAATCGTCCATCGTTGCGTCTATATTTACAGTCTTGTTGTTTATTCGCAGCGGCACTTCACTGAGCTTCACTTTATTTGCAGATTCAAAGGTCAGATCAGTACGACTTTTCATAAACCATAACAGATCGCCTTCCGTAACCGTCCCCGTATATACGCCCTCTTCATTAATAATTGGAACTGCGGTATAGCGATGGTATTCCATACGCTCCAATGTCTGCCTTAATGTAGCATCGTGCGGCAAGCAGACAACATCTTGCTTAGGAAGCAAGAAAAAAGCAATGTTCATGCTTTCATTCACTCCGTTCTATTCTCGAGCGATGAAGTCCCAACAGAGAGAGATTTCGTTTCTTTCCCCTTCTCCTCCGCATATTTTGGAGGCATAATGAGACTTGCCGTCGGTGTTTCCGCATCCAACCAATTGTCAATCATATCTTGAACGTTTTTCAAATCCTTCTCATCAGCTAGGTAATACCATAACCCGTTATCGAAGCGTTCACCTCTGCCATCTAGTGTATGGCTGTACATTTTGCGCTCTTTCGTTTGCAACATACCTTGAGCAAGATCAATCATCTTGCCTGGTCGCATATCTGTAGTGAAGTTTTCCCCCATAATTTCGATCATTTGAGGAATCTTCGTCCATTGCTTCATACCTGTCGCTTTATCTATCATAGCAGAAATGAACTGCTGATGTCGCTCTGTTCGATTCATATCTCCGCCTGCATCTTCACGGTATCTGACGAAATTAAGCGCGTCTTTACCATTGTATAGACTTTGACCGCCTTTTATAACAAACTTTTCGTGATTATAGTTATCATTCACCATATCTTCTTTAATCGGCAGCGCTATTCCACCCATTGCATCGATTACATCTCGGAAACCTTCGAAGTTAATCGTTGCATAATAATTAACAGGAGCATCAAATAGCTGCTCTACCGTATCCATCGTCATAGCTGCTCTGCCGAAAGCGTATGAATGGTTGATTTTATCTTTATGTTTACGCCCTGCAATATCTACATATAAGTCCCGTGGAATAGAAACAAGCAACATATTGCCGTCGCTAGGTCTAACTACTGTATAAATCATCGTATCTGATCTACCAACCTCATTTTTACGTTGGTCTATACCCATTAGCAACATGGAGAAAGGTTGCTCTTTCGTCAAATCGACACCTACATGTTTCGGATCGCGACCTTCCGCAGGCTTATAGCTCGTTTCTAACTTCTTTTCAAATCCATCTTGTAGAAACCAATCGAATCCCGTCATCGCAAGTGCATTTCTATTGAAATATACTGCTGTAAAAATAACTAACAACGCTGCGCTTATTATATATAATCGTTTATATTTTTTCTTCATTCTTGTTCCTCCTATATCATTCTTTGAAACTCTTTCTTCGACGCTTCCTCCATTCTAGACGAATTATACATCCAACTGGTTACAGCAATATGACAAAATGTTAGTTCCAAATGTGGGAATTTCGTCAAAATAATTGGAATATTTCCTTTTTTGAAAGCATACACTCTATGAAAAAAACAAACGAAGAAAGGATGATACTCCTCTTATGCAGCCTATACACGTCAATCCCGATCCATCTTCAACTGGTCTAGACCCAAAAGTTGCTGGTCTTCTTTGTTACTTGTTAGGTTTCATTACTGGCATCATTTTTTTGGTTATTGAGAAAAAGAGCAGCTTCGTTAAATTTCATGCGATGCAATCCATAGTCGTATTTGCATTAATTATTGTAGTGAGCTTAGTACTCGGAATCATTCCCGTAATCGGCTTGTTAGTCTCACTTGTCATTACACCACTTGCCTTTATTCTTTGGATCGCACTTATGCTTCTCGCCTTGCAGGGCAAACGATTTAAGCTGCCTATTATCGGTGATTGGGTTGAGGGACAAGCCCGCAACTTTTAATGATGAAACCACACTACGATATACACCATTTTGGGCAAAATAAAACGAACCGATCGAGCGCTTAGCTCCAATCGGTTCGTTTATTTGTTTTTATGTGACGTGAATGTTAATTTTTCGTCTTTTTGTGCTCTCCCCGCTCGCGTTTCAGCGCTTCCTTCCAATCGTCACGAACGCTACCCTTCCATAACGATACACCCGATCGATAAGCAGCCCTTCCGTTCAAATGTCCTGCAACCGGTGCCGTAATAAAGACGAATAGGATTCCGAGAAGCAACTTAATGCTGAAATGATCTTCGTATATCCAGAAATAGAGGAAAGCGCCGAACAATATGAATAAAACACCTAACGTCGCACTTTTTGTTGCGGCATGGGATCTCAAATAGAAGTCAGGCAGTCGTATAAGACCGAAAACGCTAAGTGCGCATATGAGTGATCCTAACAGTACAATGACCCCAAGCGTCAATTCAATGATCACGCTTATCATCTCCGGTTTCAAGGACTACACCTCTTTCAATATATCGTGCGAATGCCGTCGTTCCGATAAAAGTTAATATGCCGATCAATAATATGATGTCAAAAAAGGCTTGCGTGCGAAGCAACATTCCGATAATCGCAATGATCGCAAGGAGCAAAACACCAATCGTATCGAGTGCAGCGATCCGGTCAGGAATCGATGGACCGATAAGGAGCCGGAACATACAGCCAAGCATCGAAAGTGACAATATTACTAATGAGGCAACTAATAGTGCTGACATTATGCTCTCGTCACCTCCATAATGGCTCTTTCGAACGATCCTTTAATCTGACTAGCAAGTAGTTCAGCATCTTCAATATCCATCGCGTGAATATACAACGTTTCTCCATCGCTGGATACATCCAGCGTTAGTGTGCCTGGCGTAAGGCAGATGAGACACGATAGTAGCGTGATTTCCCAATTGGTCTTAAGCTCTGTCTTCATTGCGAAGATACCAGGACGAATCGAAAGCTTCGGTTTAATAATTTGAACAATTACGGCGTAGCTCGATAGAAAAAGCTCCTTATTAAATAAGACAAACAGCTTTATAATCGGCCAAATTTTTTTGATATAAGTCATCTCATCTACTCCTTTAGTACAGCATCGATATAGATGGTGGGATCAAAGAGCGTGTTTCCGGCAACTTGAACGAAGGAGTAGATCCACTCCGCTCCTATACCCATAAAGATGACAATAGCTAGCAATCCCGCTCCCGGTAGAAGTAGTCCCGTAATTCCTGCTTGCCGAACTTTAACTTGATCTTCAGCTTGAGGAAGTTTTCCTCCTTCACCACTATGATTCTGTACACTCCGCTCTTCGCCAAAAAATGCCGCCATAAAAATACGAATCAAAGAATATAGCACGATAAAGCTTGAAGCTAACGATATAGCCACCAATACATATTTTTCAGCTGCAATGCCGCCCCTTATGATCATTAGTTTGCCTGCAAAGCCACTTAGCGGCGGAATACCGGCAATGGCTAACGCTGTAACGAAGAACATCCAGCCAAGATACGGATATCGCTTAATCAAACCGCCCATATCCTCCAGTTTGTTCGAACCCGCCTTAGCGATAATGATGCCTCCGAGTATAAAGAGTAATGCCTTAGCAACCATGTCATGCAATAGATAGAAAACTGCCCCATCGAAAGCATCTTTATTTGCAGCCGCTAGTCCGAAAGCAATAAATCCTACACTAATAATGACATTGTAGTTCAGAATCCGTGGAATATCCTTATAAGCTAAAGCGCCGATTGCACCTAGTACCATCGTTGCTCCTGCCATCCAGCCAATCCAGCTATGAGTTATATGCTGATCGTGATAGAAAATAAGTGTAAATGTACGCAATAACGCATAAAGCCCTACCTTTGTTAAAAGCGCTCCAAATATTGCTGTAATCGCTGTTGGAGGTGCACTATAAGAACCTGGCAACCAGAAAAATAGAAATAGTCCGGCTTTAAGCGCAAATACGATCATAAACAACATGGCGATAACGTTAAGTACGCCCCCTTGTCCCGCTTCCGCAACCTTTACAGCTAGATCTGCCATATTTAACGCCCCAGTCACGCCATAAAGATAAGCAACTGCTGCTACAAATAGCGCGGACGATAAGATGTTAATGAGAATATATTTAAGCGATTCCCGAAGCTGTAGTCTCGTACCCCCAAGCACGATCAGTGCATAAGAAGAAATGAGCATGACTTCGAAACAGACGAACAGGTTGAATATATCGCCAGTCAAGAACGAACCACTTACTCCGACAAGCAGAAATTGAAATAGCGGGTAATAATAATGGCGCTCCCGTTCAGTATCGATACTTCTGAAAGAATAAAACAAACAAAACGATCCAATAATAGCCGTCGTCAGAACAAGCACCGCAGCAAGCATATCCGCTACAAACACAATGCCATACGGCGGCACCCAGCCACTCATATACAACGTTTGGATACCATCTGTTTTCACTTGATACAAGATCAATCCGGCAACTGCCACATTCAATAGACTACTAATCGCACTAATCCATCTCTGGATGATAATGCGTTCTTTTAGAAATACGAGCAGAACAGCCGTACACAAAGGGATTAGAAGCGGCAAAACGAGTAAATTATTCATCTTCTTTCCCCCTTAACTGCTCCATATCGTCCGTTCCAAGCTTTTGATAAGCCTTATAAGCAAGAACGAAGAAGAAGGAAGTTACTCCAAAGCTAATAACGATTGAGGTCAAGATTAGTGCTTGAGGCAACGGATCAACGTAAGATTCTGCCTTCTCCCCCAGTAAAGGTGCTGCACCCGTCTTAAGCCGCGACATCGTTAGTAGCAATAAGTGCACTCCATGAGTCAGGAATGATGTTCCCAAAATAATACGGAGCAAGCTCTTCGATAAGATGAGGTATACCCCTACCGTAAACAATACGCCGATCGCTAAGGACATATAGAGTTCCATTCTATTGATCCCTCCCAATCGTAAAGATAATCGTCATCGTTACACCGATGACCGTTAAATAAACGCCAAGGTCAAACAAGGTCGCTGTCGCAAGCTCCAGCTCGCCAAGCAATGGTATTTGGAAATAGTCGAACGCATGGCTTAAGAACGGCGCATCGAATACGAATGAGCCCATACCAGTCAGTAAGGCTATAGCTATCCCAACTGCCGTCAACGCTCTAAAGTTAATCGGAATAAGACGGTGCACTGACTCCATACCGAATGACATTGCCATTAGCAGAAGCGCTGATGAAGCCATCAATGCGCCAATAAAGCCGCCGCCAGGGTTATGATGCCCCATGTATAACAGGTAGAGCGAGAAACACAATATAATAACAATGGCGATCTTAGCTACCGTTTGCAAAATAACGTCATTGCTCTTTGAGCCATAAATCGAATCCACAATCTCTGTTGCTCTAGGCGTCAATGCACCCTCCACTTCGTCGCCCTTCAGCTTCACTCTAATAAGAGCATAAATACCGAAAGATGCGACACCGAGAACTACGATTTCCAGCATCGTATCGAAGCCACGGAAGTCAACAAGGATGACATTAACGACGTTTTTACCGCCCGCTAGCTTATAACTATTTTCCAGGAAATAATGAGAAATAGATTCAAAGGAACGGCTGCTGCTCGCACTTAATGCGATTAACGTCATGACCGTACCTACACTTAGCGCGATGATCAAATTTCCTAGCTTAAAGCGCAAAGCTACTATTTCTTTCTTCAACTTAGGTAGGTGGTAGAAACAGAGTAGGAACAACGCCACAGAAACTGTCTCCACAATCATCTGAGTAAGGGCAAGATCAGGCGCACGGAAGATGACGAAAAACAATGTAACCATATATCCCGATACACCCGTCAAGATGATCGCCATCAATCGTGAATTGGCGAACGGTACAGCAATAGCAGACAAAATCAATGCAATAATAAGGATACCCTCATAAAATGAAGTGTCTGCAAAACCAGTCGTGTCCAGATAGAATCCACCTTGAGTGAACATCGTCACACTAATTGCTACGACTAGGAAAACAAAGATATAGATCAAATAGTGACGAATCGATCCCGTCATATAGCGCCCAGTGAGCGATTTAGACCCTCGATCCATTAACTTTAAGCCAACGTCATAGCTTTTATTAAGCGACACACTACTAAACAACGGCGAATGTAATAAAGCTACTTTACGGTGCACAAGGAACAGAGTGATACCGATTAATACAACACCTATCGTCATGAATATTTCCATCTTCCATCCATGCCACATTTCTATGTGAACAAGGAATTGCTCGCCCGGACCTAATAAATTCGGATGAACAGCCGCCATCGCAGGTTCGATAAGCGAATACGAAAGAATATTTGGGAATAGCCCAAATACGACCGCTAAGGAAGCTAATACAATTGGAGAAAGCAACATACCCATTGGTGCTTCATGTGGTTTTTTGGCTAACTTCTCGAATTGGGGCTTGCCGCCAAATGTCCGGAACACAAGCAACATGCTGTATACGAAAGTAAATATGCTTGCAATCCAAGCCACTATTGGGAACAACGGACCCCAAGTGTCCATACTAAACACATTCATCTCTGTAATGTTGAGTACCGCAGTAA
Organism: Paenibacillus sp. GSMTC-2017; assembly: GCF_016019935.1. Lineage (GTDB taxonomy): Bacteria > Bacillota > Bacilli > Paenibacillales > Paenibacillaceae > Pristimantibacillus. Next base: position 48,801 of record NZ_JAECMT010000004.1, on the reverse strand, counting down.
AGAACATCTCTTTACTGAGGAAGCCGTTAAACGGCGGAATACCCGCCATCGAGAACGAACCGATAACTGCGATTGTAAACGTAATCGGCATAACAGCCATTAAGCCGCCGAGTTTCCTTATATCACGTGTACCTGTCTCATGATCGACGATACCGACAACCATAAACAACGCACCTTTGAATATCGCATGGTTAATCAGATGAAAGATAGCCGCCAAAGTCGCTTTACTATAAAAGTCTGCTTGATCTGTTCCTACATATAGAGAGGCAGCGGAACCGAGTCCGAACAAACTCATAATAAGACCAAGTTGGCTTATCGTAGAAAATGCGAGCATAGCTTTTAGATCGAGCTGTTTCATCGCACGATACGAACCGTAGATCAGAGTCAACAATCCTATTCCTGATACAAGCCATAACCAGAGCGCTTCTCCTGCAAAGATCGGGCTCATACGCGCAACCAAATAGATTCCCGCCTTTACCATCGTTGCGGAATGAAGATACGCACTTACAGGTGTTGGAGCCTCCATCGCATCCGGCAACCAAATATGGAATGGGAATTGAGCAGATTTCGTAAAAGCACCTAAAAGAACTAGTACCATCGCAGGAATGAACAAGCCGTGCTGAGCAATTGCAGCACCTTCGCTAATCATCTCTCTAATGCTGAATGTACCTGAAATGACATATAGCATAGCGAAACCTGCAAACATCGCGAGTCCACCACTAACCGTAATAACTAATGATTTTAACGCCCCGTATCTGGACTTCTCCCTCTCATGCCAAAACGCAATAAGCAAGAACGAAGAAATACTCGTAAGTTCCCAGAAGCCGTATAGCACCATTACATTATCGGATAGTACAAGCCCTAGCATAGCACCCATAAATAACATCAGATAAACGTAGAAATGTTGTAGCTTTTCCTTCGTCTTATCGAGGTAAAAGATTGAATACAGAATAACAAGCGACCCGATTCCCGATATTAAGAGTGAAAAGAGTAGCCCAAGCCCATCAGCGTAAACTTGAACATTTATACCAAGCGATGGTATCCAAGGAATTGAGGCATACAATCCTCCTTCTTCTTTAATCGTTGGAATTAAACTAAGCATATAGGCGAATACAACTACAGGTGCAGGCAAAATAAACCAACCCGTATGAACCCGTGGCATAAGCTTATGCAGTAACGGCACTCCAATAGCGAATAAAAAAGGTAAAATAATGACGAGATGAAGCAAAGACACAGATGCTACCTCCTATAACGTAATCCATATTTCAACAACAGTATTTCCCAAATATAAGCGATACAAGCATCGAGAAAAAAAGAGACCGTTTACAACTTTTTACTTCGAAAGCCCAAAAAAACGCAAAAAGAGCCCGCTGTTGGCAGGCTCCTCCGATAAAGATTAATATGATATTAGCGTTAAAATCTAGTCAATTATATCGTTCAACAGGTGAATTGTCAAAATAAATCAGGCGTTCGCAAGAATGAAATGACGCTCGAAAGGGGATTACTCTTTAACAAAGGAGTGATTTCTCATGCTGCGAACAAAGATCGCAATTAGTATATTTATTTTCCTCTTTATAGTCGGTCTTGGACTCATGCTCCATACTGAAATGCAGCAAAAACGGCTTACCTACTTTATGTGGCCTCCTGTTACAGATAGCTCATTTCGTATGAAAAAGACCGAGTCATACCATATGAATAGGAGTATCGAGCAGTACTCACCATTTTTACCTCGTGAATATGTGAAAATCATTCATAAAAATATCGAACAAGAGCAGATATTCTTTGACAAATAACGTATAGTCTCCTATCATGTAACACATCAAAGCAATTACTATTATTACGTGTATTTATCCCTACTCTTATCAGGATGTGATCCTATGAAAAAACAGTTTATCGTCATCGGTCTAGGGCGATTTGGCTCTAGTTTAACACGAACATTAATTGAGAACGGTCACGAAGTGCTGGCCGTTGATAAAAGCGAACAATTAGTACAAGAAATGTCCTCTATCGCAACGCATACCCTTCAAGCTGATTGTACGGATGAGCAAGTGCTCCGAGAGCTTGGTGCAGGCAACTTCACACATGCAATTGTAGCTATCGGTGAAGATTTACAAGCTAGCATTCTTACAACTCTTCTATTAAAAGAATTGAAGGTTCCTAAAGTTACAGCAAAAGCTCGTAACGAAATGCATGGCAAAGTGCTAGAGAAGATCGGAGCAGATACCGTCATTTACCCTGAACGTGATATGGGTATTAGGCTCGGTAATCAGCTTAGCTCTGATAACCTCATTGACTATATCGAATTGTCACCTGACTACAATTTGTCAGAGATTTTAGCTCCACCTGCTATGAATGGACTTAGTTTGAAGAACCTTAATATTAGAGCCAGATACGGCTGTACGATTATGGCAATCAAGACTGGCCAAGATATCAATATTTCACCTAAAGCAGATGATGTCATTCATACTGGTGATATCCTACTTATTATAGGAAGCAATGATGATATCCGCGAACTAGAGGATGATTATGAACGCAATTAGTCATCATAAACGTAAGAAGCAATCCTTATTAGAATCCATAGTCACTAAATTAAAAAATAAAATAAGCCCACCTCAGCTCATAACTATCGTTTTCTTTATCCTGATCTGGGTTGGAGCTATTTTGCTCAACATGCCGTTTTCCGCCAGCAGTGGTGAATCTGTAGGTTTGCTTAACGCCTTATTCACTTCCGTTTCTGCTGTATGTGTAAACGGTCTTGTTGTTGTGGACACAGGATCAGTCTATTCCACTGCTGGGCAAGTCATCATTATGATCCTTATCCAAATCGGTGGGATTGGCTTCATGACACTCGGCGTTATGGTCGCCATTCTACTCGGTAAGAAAATCGGACTAAGGCAGCGGTTAATTATTCAGCAAACTACTCAGTCAACATCGGCGCAGGGACTCGTTCGACTATCGCTTTATGTGGTTCTTATTGTGTTCGTATTAGAATCGCTGGCCACACTTATTTTGACACTCCACTGGAAAGACGAAATGGGGCTTGGTCAGGCTGCTTATTACGCCTTGTTCCACTCTATATCATCATTCAACAATGCTGGATTTGCCTTATGGCCGGATGGATTAAGCCAATTTGTAGGCGATCCTGTCGTCAACTTCACCATCATTATTCTGTTTGTTGTCGGTGGACTTGGTTATATTGTTATCGTTGATATTCTCCGGAAACGATCGTGGAAGAAACTTTCTCTCCATTCCAAGGTCGTATTGTTAGCTTCAGCTATTCTAGGACTAATAGGATTTATATTGTTATTTCTTCTAGAAAGCTGGAATAGCGCGACCTATGGACATTTGAGCTTATGGGAACGTATTATGGCATCCATCTTCCAAAGCTTTACACCGCGAAGTGCTGGCTATAATACCATTGATATTGGAAGTATGCTCGCTGTCTCCCAATTTGTGCTCATCATATTGATGTTTATCGGAGCTGCTTCAGGCGGAACCGGAGGCGGTATCAAAACGAACACACTAGTTATATTGATATTGGCTACAATTACAACCTTCCGTGGCGGCGGACAGATTCATGCGTTTCAGCGTAAAATATCTCAGGAAAGCGTCATGCGTGCACTTGCGGTAGTCATGAGCTCATTAGCTTTTGTATTAATCGTAACCTTCCTGCTCACTTTAACTGAAAATGTAGCAGAAGATAACTTCCTAGCCGTGTTATTCGAAGCTACTTCTGCCTTCAGTACAACAGGCCTATCTGTAGGACTTACAGCTGACTTATCACCAGCAGGCAAAATTATCGTTATCATAACGATGTTTATCGGACGTCTTGGTCCACTTACACTCGCATTTGCCTTGACGCAAAATAAGAAAACGAACAAAATCGGCTACCCAGAAGATCATATTTTAGTTGGGTAAACGATACACCAATACACTTTCTAAGCACATTGGCGCTGACTCATCGGTAGATTAATCTACTTGTGAATCAGCGCTTTTTTGGGGGTCCTTTAATCCCTCGGTTGGATGCACAAGGCAATACCGTTACCAAACTTAATTGGGGTACCATCACGATGAATCTTGGTTGTTAGAACGATCAATGAGCACATTGACACTCTGTTCATTCTAAGATAATGTTATTATACATTAATATATAATATATATAATTAAGGGAGACAACTGTTTATGACAACCAAGCAACTAGATCGAATAACAGATATAACCATTATTGGTGGTGGTCCTGCTGGGATGTTCGCAGCCTTTTATGCGGGTATGCGTCAAGCAAGTGTCAAAATTATTGATAGTATGCCTGAGCTTGGCGGTCAGCCCATCGCTCTTTATCCGGAAAAGTACATATATGATATTGCCGGATTTCCTAAAGTAACAGCAGCACAGCTTATTCATAATTTAACAGAACAGATGAGCCTATTCCCAGTACAAGTTTGCTTAGAGGAAAAGGTTCAACAAGTAATCAAAAAGGATGAACGTCACTTCGAAATCGTGACGGATAAAGCTACTCATTATAGTAAGTCCGTCATTATTACTGGAGGCGTTGGAGCTTTTGAACCACGTCGGTTAGATCTTACAGAGGCTAGTCGTTTTGAAAAAACAAACCTTCATTACTTTGTTAAAGATCTAAACCATTATGCAGGACAACGAGTTGTCATCAACGGTGGTGGTGATTCTGCTGTAGATTGGGCACTTATGCTCGAGCCTATCGCCAAAGAGGTCACTCTCATTCATAGACGAGACAAGTTCCGCGCTCATGAGCATAGTGTAGAGAATTTAATGAAATCTAAGGTTAATATCGTGACACCAGCTGAAATTACCGAACTTCATGGTGAAGAACAAATTGAGGAAATTACGATTACTTTTAATAAAACAGGTGAGACAAAAAATCTTCCTTGTGATGCACTTATCGTAAATTTTGGCTTTATTTCATCTCTTGGGCCTATATCAGAATGGGGTTTTGAGGTTCAAAATGGATCTATTATTGTTGATACTCGAATGGAGACTACTATTCCTGGCATATTTGCAGCTGGTGATATTACGACCTACCCTGGAAAACTGAAGCTTATAGCTGTCGGTTTTGGAGAAGCACCTACTGCAATCAATAATGCTAAAGTGTATATAGATCCTACTGCTAAACTTTCACCAGGACATAGTAGTAATATGAAGTTATAAATCAACTTGGTTAGACAAAAATAGCGAGACGCCGCTGGTGTCTCGCTATTTTTACTCTTTTCTTTTTTTGATGGAATAGGTGCATCTTTGTCCACCTTTGGCAAGACAATCTGTTCTCGAAACTTCCGCATCCCCTAACAAAGATTCAAACAGCTCTAGTTCGTATTGGCAAGCATGCTGATATTTTACTGCAACCTGCTCAATCGGACAGTTATGCTCTTTGATCAAATACTCTTCTTCATTGACCTGCTCCCACTGGGCCATATACCCGTTCTCATTTTGAATGTCTGCAAGCGTTGCTACTCGATCAGAAATCTCTTTCCCTTGCATGCTTGCGTCGTATTTTTTAAGCATTTTATTTTTACGCCCTTCAAAGAGCTTTTCAACCGCATCTTCACCAAAATGATCCTCAAGCTCACCTAATAACTCTAATGTTAAAGTATGATACTTTCGTGGAAAGAAGCCCTCTGCTTGCTCGGTTAGCGTGTACACTGCAGTCGGCCTACCCATAGATTGTCTTATCGTTTTAGGAGTAATGAGGTTATCTTTTTCTAAAGATTGAATATGCCTTCTAACAGCCATAACTGTTATGCCAAGTTCATCTGTAAGATCCTTTGTACTTAAAGCGCCCTTCGTTTTAAGAAGCTGCAAAATATACTCTCTTGTCGAAAGCTGCTCTTGTTCTATCATTGCCATCTATAATCACCATCCTGAACAATCATTTCTATCTGTTTTACTATAAATGAATACTGTAATCATAACATTTTCATAGTATATTGTCTTATCAAGCGATTCAATAAAAGTGCTAACGAAAACAAAACTATTTTTCGTTAGCACTTTTCATTTAGCGATTAGTTAAAGAGTTTTGAAGAAATACCATCTCTTCAGCTAATTTCTTAATTCGTCTGTAATAATCAGGATTAGATATTTCTTTATTTTCATCAAACAAATCATTATGCACAAAAACATTGCCGACAGGTACCGTAGCTTTTAAAAAAGTTAAAATAGGCTTTAACTGATGTTCTGCAACAAGAAAATGCTTGTCTGATCCACCTAAAGTTACTATACCCGCTACCTTTTCTTTAAATGCATTCATTGGTAAATGATCTAATACATTTTTTAAAGCCCCTGTTATCGAGGCTTGGTATATTGGAGTTCCAATCACGAGTAAATCTGCGAATAATAGCTTATTTACTACTTCTATCGTGTCTTTATTATAGTATTGAAGGGGTGTCCCCCGTACAAAATCTATGTCATAATCTTTGAGATCTACCAGCTCCGTCTGTATGTCTGGTTGAATATCTTTTGCACAAATCAATATATCATGAACTACCTTAGCTGTTTTTGAACCTGCTAAAGCCCCTGATAACCCTACTAGTTTCATCTCTGTATCATTCCTTCCCTTACTATTTGCTTGCATCAAAGTATGCTCTGGCTTGAAGCTCGTCAAGCTTCATTTGTTCCACCAATGGGTCCAGTCCGAAAAACTTTAGTTCTGGACGAAGATAACGAAGGGGTTGATCTTTCGGTGGCTTTGATGAAATCTCGATGTACTCCATTATATCCCCTCTTCGATCTTAACAATTTGATCCCTGATATCTTCATTATGAAGAGACTATAAAACGTTTGTCAACAAATATTATACTTTTTATATATTTATGTTGAATATGTTTCTAGAGTGGAGTATATTGAATATGAAAGCACACTATTTATCTAATGGAGGAATTATTATGTCACATAAATTACCTGAATTGCCTTATGCAAAAAATGCTCTTGAACCTCATATTGATGCTTTGACTATGGAAATTCATCATGATCGTCATCACAATACTTACGTAACAAACCTTAACGTTGCTTTGGAATCAGCGCCTGAGCTTCAATCCAAATCCGTTGAAGATCTTATAGCTAACCTTGATAGCGTTCCTGAAGCAATCCGTACTGCTGTTCGCAACAATGGTGGCGGGCACGCTAACCATAGCTTATTCTGGGAAACAATCGGACCTAATGCTGGTGGCACTCCAACTGGTGCACTTGCAGCAGCAATCGATCACAAATTCGGTAGTTTCGATAACTTCAAAGCTGAATTTGCTAAAGCAGCAACAACTCGTTTTGGTAGCGGTTGGGCATTCCTAGCTATCGCTAATGGAGAAATCGAAGTTTATAGCTTGCCCAATCAGGATAGTCCAATAATGGAAGGTAAAACCCCTATTCTAGGTCTTGATGTTTGGGAGCACGCTTACTACCTGAACTACCAAAACAAACGCCCTGACTACATCGCAGCTTTCTGGAATGTTGTTAATTGGAACGAAGTTAGTAACCGTTACGAAGCTGAAATTAAGTAGTAAGTAGAGGTGAATACAAGATGATTGAAATAAGCGACAAGGCAAAATCGATCATAGATCAAATGATTATCGAAAATAACGACAAAAACCTATTTCTTAGAGTTGGAATAGACGATGGTGGTTGTAGCGGATTGTCCTATAATATCAAATTAGATGATTCCATTTCAGAGTTTGATAAATTCACTCAAAATGACAATTTTAAAGTTGTTTGGGACAATCGTACTGAAGAGTATTTAGAGGGTATAACAATTGACTATATGAATCAAGGAATGACCGGTGGCTTTACTATTGATAATCCAAATGCCAAAGCTACTTGTGGTTGTGGAGCTAGCTTTAGAACGGCTACTTTTAAAGGTACTCGCAAAAAATGTGATTAACAAATCGACATAAAAAGATCGCTATTCATCTAAAACTGAATAAGCGATCTTTTTTATACTCATAAAATTGATTCAATTCGTTTTGTATCATTTTTTTCGATAGTTGCTAAACCATGAATAGCAGTTTTTTCAAACATCCTCGTTTCATTAACGAAAACATTTATCCACTTGCAACAAAAATAAAATTGTATACGTCATACTATTATAACAATTTTTAGAAATAGGTGGTGGACATGATGATCAAACTTATTCGATTGATTTCCATTTTAGTTGTCAGCATAAGTCTAATTACAGCTTGTACAAACAATTCTACGGATAATTCCCCAAAAGAATCCAATAACAATCCTTCTCCCGCAGAGTCATTAATCACTACCCCGAAGATGACCCCAAGTCCAACACCAGCTACAGCCAGTCCTTCACCAGAATCACCTAGTCCTATTCCTTCAGCTACAGTGCAATTAACGAATATAGAAGAATATGATGGCACAGAGGTTAAAAAAATTACGATTCAAGGAAAAGAGGAATCCTCTCAATGGATGCGATCAACTTACAGTGATCTTGGATTTTATATGCCTCCCCAGATGAAACAAGTCAAAATCTATGAAGGCATTACTTATAAGTTACAAAGTGGCACTTCAGAATTTCTTATTTTAACTGAAGATCACTTAGCTTTACCTGAAAAACCTATATGGGATGAAGAACTAGTACAATACAAAGAATACGCTGGAAGTAAAGATGAGGGTGGTAGGTGGAGTGATTATTTCAAAGTTGAATACAAAGAATCAGCATATACTGTGATGCTTTCCTTTCGGGATGATGAACTGAAAGAGGCTAGACCTATATTTTTAGATGTGATGAAAGGTATTAAGTACGAGCCATTAAAATAGGAACTCAACCAAAAAAGGACCTCCGCGAAGAGGTCCTTTTCCTATTACTACCTAACAACCTATTCAGTTGTGTAAGGAAGCAATGCAATTTGACGTGAACGTTTAATTGCAATTGTCAAAGCGCGTTGGTACTTAGCGCTTGTTCCAGTTACACGACGTGGCAAAATTTTGCCGCGCTCGCTAATAAACTTTTTCAGCAAATCAGTGTCTTTATAATCAATGTTAGAGATTTTGTTAACAGTGAAGAAACAAACTTTACGACGTTTGTTGCGTCCGCCTTTACGTCCGCTGAATTTGCGTTCTGGACGATCGTCGCCGCTTTCTCTTTGCTTGAAGCTCATTGAAATCCATCCTTTCGTTCAAAAATTAAAATGGCAAGTCATCTTCAGAAATATCAATTGGGCGTCCGTCATCCTTGAAAGGATCACTGTCGTTCCTTGAATTATTCGATCGGTTACCGCCGCTGTTCCCGCCACCGTTATTAGAAGCATTACTGCCTCCACCACCATAGCTGCCCGCATTGCTGTTATACCCACTGCCACCATTATCCTCGCGTGGTGCTCCGCCTTCACGATTCGACTCCAAGAACCGGACATTGTCTGCAATAACTTCCGTTACATACACACGTTTTCCTTCGTTGTTCTCGTAGTTACGAACTTGAATGCGACCTTCAACTGCCGTTAAACGGCCTTTGCGCAAGTAGTTAGCACAGGTTTCTGCAAGTTGACGCCAAGTGACTACTGGTATGAAATCCGCTTCCTTTTCTCCTTGACCCGACGTAAACGGTCGGTCCACGGCTAAAGTGAATTGCGTAACTGCAACTCCAGCAGGTGTATAACGAAGCTCTGGGTCTTTCGTCAATCTGCCAATCAAAATAACACGGTTCAACATTTTTTCGACCTCCCCATTGAAAAATCCTAAGTGGATTAAGCTACGTCTCTAACGATCAACGAACGAATAACTTCGTCCGCAATCTTCATGATGCGATCAAGTTCATTCACAACTTCAGTCGTTGCGTTGAAATGTACCAGAACGAAGTAACCATCACGAAGTTTGTTGATCTCATACGCAAGACGACGTTTGCCGATTACGTTTGTTTTCGTAACCTCTCCACCGTTGGAGATAACGCCATTAAATTTCTCAACGAGAGCTTGAACGTTTTCTTGCTCAACGTTTGGATTAATAATGTACATTACTTCATATTTGCGCATATTGTTTCACCTCCTTTTGGACTAACGGCCCCATAACTGGAGCAAGGAACGAGCTTTCACTCGCATCTCTATACTATATCAAATTTGAATGCCCATGACAAGTGTCTACCCGCTTCATCCGTAATCTGCTAATCATGACAGCGCGAACTGTTGCCCATACTAAACCTTGGAGGAATGCTGACGAATACAGTGTTCGCTCCACTATTTAAACGGAGGTGCAGCATATGGGCGAGTTCACATTATTCTCTCCAGGCGACAAAGCGCCAAATGACGGCACGTATATTGAAGATGGCGTCAATTCTTTTCACATGGGTATCCAAAATCCGAAAAAAGTTCATCTTGAAAAGGGACAACGATTCCCAGATACGACGAACCATGAGCGCAAGTGGAAGAAGATGCCGAAATAATTTTTAAAGACAATGTATAAGAGCACATCATTCTGGCCATTCTAATTGTGACGGTGATAGAGAGGTGTGGTTCCGTTGGCCTATTCGGTGCAAGGATCTTCAAGTACTTCATTTCTAACACTCAGTATAGAAGCGAGGGGTTGTGCTAAAGACACTTGTCTGTAACACACATTCGAGCATATATTCTAGAGAACGTGCGAACGTATCTTAAATATTTGTGCTCATTAGGTTTTCATGACGCTTATGGCCGATAATTTCCGTATGACGAATGTTCATCTCTATGTTTTCACAATGCTTGTAGTGCGAATGATACTTTAATCCATCAACGTCACCGTCAAGAAAGAGGGCTCGCGAGAGCCCTCTTTTCTTTTTCATAACAACGAGCATATTCCTTTGTCTTCTTTTATAAAATAAAAAACGACCTCATATAAAGAGATCGTTTTTCTAATAATCTGATTTTATGTATTAGTACTGAGAAAATACCTTTGGATCTGGTCCATAATTGTTAATGCCGCTTTCTCCTTCGAGAATAGTGAGCACAAGCAATATGATTCCGCCCACGAATGGTACAAAACTTATGAGATACCACAAACCGCTGCGGCCTGTATCATGAAGTCTACGTACCGTCACTGCTAGTGTAGGAAGAAACAATGCAATACTATAAATAGCAACCAAAATGACAGCATACTCACTAATCAATGTTAAGCTATTTAGCAATAAAAGGACTAGTACATAAAATAAATTAAATAGGCTACCCCCGCGTAAAGTTTCTACTTTAGCTGGGGTAGCCTTTCTATGTACCTCTTCTAGTATTGACTAGCTGATCCTTTTGGATCTTCACCATATTCATTTGTACCAGGGCTGCCATCAAGGCAGAGAAACACTAACAGTACAATCCAACCTACAAATGGCACAAAATTGATTAAGAACCACCATCCACTTCGGTTAGTGTCGTGCAATCTGCGCACTAACACTGCTAATGAAGGTAAGAACACTGCAATCCCATAAATCCAATATAAGAACACTAAACTTTCACTAATGAATGTGAGTGAATACAACAAAGTACCTATAATAGCGTTGACTAGTACGAATAACCAATATTCCTTACGTCTTGCTCTACCCGTAAATGTTACGTAGTCTTTCAAGACCTTTGTATACCACGACACAGAAATCCCTCCCTATAGTAGAAATTTCAACTACAGGAGTATTTTATTGAACCCTGCTTATTTTTATGCATTAGTTATTTATTGTCATTACTTCAATCGTGTAATTGCAATGCGTTCAATCATTTTATCTCCATACACTTGTTCAAGCTGTAGCTCCGGCATATGAATGTAGCCAATATAACAATCACAACAATTCATACGGCATGTACGGCGTTTTGACAAACCTTCTAGTCCATCTCGATATAAATTCCCAATGACTTGTCGATCCTTATAGCAACGTTTAACACGTCCATCGCCTAACACATAGAAAACATCATACCCTGCATCACATGATTTACCCTTACTAATATAGTCCAAAGCATTTATTTGAAAGTGCGGGTCAATATTTTGCAGAAAAACAATATCCTCTTCAACATAATAGTTCGGTCTATCTTTGTATGCATTCACCCACATATAGACGTCTTTTGGAAGAGCCTTGCGTAGTGATAATAAAGGTTGAAATGCAGAAATTAAACCTACCGATCCAACGCTAAACGAAATCCCTTGCTCATATAACTTGTTACATTGCTCAAGAAATTTATCTTCAGACACCTGACCTGGATGATAAGTAACCCAAAACGTTGCTTTATCTTTATTCAACTCTGATGTCCAATCTAATCTGCCAGATAGATTAGTTTGAATTGCAACTTTGCTCACATGTTCCATATGCGATAATTCCGTTATTGCCTTACGATACCATCGATGAGTAAGACCTTCGCCATAGGGGTTAAAGAAGATTGATAACGAGTGATTGCCAATCCCCGCTTGTTCCCTAGCCCACTCTACAAAAGCTTCAATTTGTGCACGATCTTTAGCTAACGTCTCTGCACTATCTTTATTTTTGCTAAATGGGCAATAGGGGCAGTCATAATTGCAGGAGGTTAAGCTCCCACGGAAGTAAATTGTGGCCTTCATGCCAGCACGAAACTTTCCATAAGACTTCGCACCTCAGGAGAAATGAGCCAATCCCCAATTGAATCTGAGTATGCTAATCCCTCTTCTGTAAGTCTGAGTACACCGGATTCCAGTATTGCTAGTCTAGTGAGTAGCAACCTATTTAAATCAGGCTGATCTTCCAGTGGATTAGTGCCGAACCTCTCCACATATGAACTCAGCTCAAGACCCTCCGCATGCAATATTGCCTTCAGAACAAACCTCCGCTTGCGCTCTTCCCTATTTAAAATAAACCCGTAATCCGTTGTTGTATAATCAGATGTTGCCACATAATCAGCAATAATACTTTCAGTAGCACTGCGGCTTACTCCATATCGTGTTGCATAATGTACGTCAGCTGTATAAGAACGGGCACCACAGCCGAGACCAAGCATCCCTTCCTCTTGGCAACTATAAGGTAGCAGCTTTTTATCCAAGCTCACTTCTGGTTTTGCAAATCTTCTCATAGACGACTGTACATAACCCTCAGCAAGAAGTCTGTCACGTGCTGCAACATACAGTTCCATCCGATTATCGATTCCAATTTCTTTCATATGACCAGGCTTTACGATTGTGTGCTCTCGTGTATAAAGTGGATATAAAAATATTTCTTCCGGTTGGTACGATAATGCACGATCCAATGAATACAACCAAGAGTCAATCGTCTGCCCTGGCAAGCCATAAATTAAATCTAAATTGAGAATGGGGAAGTTATGTAGCTTCAATTGCTCAAGCGCCCGCTCCACCTCAAGTGGTTTCTGAGGACGGTAAATAGCAGCGGCTTCAGCTTCCACGAAGCTCTGAATGCCCATACTAACGCGGTCTACACCTCTACCCTTCAATACGAGCATTCGCTCGTTTGTTACCGTCTCTGGTGATGTTTCCACCGAAATAGACGCTTGTCCAGGTACCAATCCCATCGTATCTTCCGCTATACGAAATAAACGATCTAACTGATCAGATTGGAGCAGCGTTGGTGTCCCGCCTCCAATAGCAAATCTGGCGATGGGCTTTCCGCTTATAAAAGGTGCCCATTGTTTTGCTTGTCGTTCTAATGCATCAACATATTGTTCATGTACATTAGACCGCTTATCTGGAAGGGTAAATAAGTTACAAAATCCGCATCGTGCGCTGCAGAATGGTATGTGCATATATAGAAAAAACGTATCTACCGCTTCTTTTCTCCACAAATCTGCTAGCGGCAGTGCGTTCTCTAATTTTCGATAGGACATTTTGTGCGGGTAAGAATATAGATAAGAGCGATACGGTTCTGAAAGTAAATCTTCTTTCCACTTGCGAAGTTTTGCCTCATCTTCAATCCTGTTAACGGAATAGGAGGAATCTACATTATTCATCGGCTCACTCATCCTTTCCGAAGTTTCTTCTAAGCGTCTATACTATAAAGTGTCGATAAGGAACGTTCCAAACAACCTCATGAGCTAGCCGATGACCCTCGTAACCATCTTCACCATATGCTGTGCCATGATCTGAAAAAACCATACAAAATACAGGGCGTTCCCGCTGCTTCATCGTCTGAAACAACCTGCCCAGCTCTCCATCCACATACCGTAGTGCTGCACGTTGAGTTTCTATAGAATCTCGTTTGGCGCCAGGTACAAAATAATGATTGGGACCATGCATCGCTGATACGTTCAAAAACATAAACAAACGCTGGCTTGCGTCAGCCCTATCCAATAACTGAATCGCATGGTTAACTTGATGCTCAGTGGAACGTGGGTTTGTTACACCAAACGTCATCCTCCAGTAGCTCTCTTGAAAATAGGAAGGGAGCACCTTTGCCAATGGAACCTTTTTGCTGAAAAAAATAACGCCGCCAATACATATTGTTCGATACCCTTCTTGCGCAAGCCCTGATACGATATCTGGTGTATCAAATAACCACGTATGCGGGTGCGTTTTGAACCCGGTATTTTTGGAGTGAAACAACCGAACATGTTCGGATTTATTTGTATTTGCTGGTGTCGGTAAAAATCCCCCGAAAAAAGCATGGTGAGCCGCATAAGTAAAACTTCCTGGCGAATGTCGTTTCTCCCATGGTCCGTCTCCGCATAAATGTGGACAATTTCCCTCTTCCAGGAGGGCAACATCATACCGCAAAGTATCTAATGTAATCATGAGAATATCATGACTTCCCACAATTTCATTCATATTAATCATTGCACAATCTCCCTCTTGCCAATAGCTTTCTGCTGAGCTGCAATTTGCTTCATTTCCCACTCGTACGTATTGTAGCCTTCATAACTAACCTCATAAAGTAAATCGCCAAATGGATTTACATCTAATACATAAGGCTGACCCGCTCCTGCGCTCAAAGCAATGTCTATTCCTGCTACACTAGATTTAGGGAATGCTTGCAGCGTTCGCTCTGCACACTGCCTTATACCAATCTGCGCTTCTTGGGAAAGTCCTACATCATCGAAACTCATTCTTGTACTTTGCAAATGGAGATTCGTTATCGGTGTTGAACTAACTCTAGCCACACTATGACATGAACTACCATTAACAACTAATTGTCTTATATCGAAAACACGTTCTTGAAAAGAAGCTTTCGCCACCCATTGCTCCGCATGCGCCCCATGACTAAGAAGCCAATTAATGATCTGACGAATTGTCGAGCGATCAGTATAACGTTGAAGTCGCTTCACATTATAATATAGGGGCGGTTTCGCCATATAATTTTCTACACCAATAGTCGTAATGGCAATCTCAGCCCCTGTTTGAGGGTTAATCTGATAGGCCATAACACCACATGCACCAGATCCCGAAGCTTGCTTAAGAAAGATACGTGGCATTCTGCGTGTCTTCATAAGCTCACGTAATACGTCATAATCAGTAATAGCCTCAGGCTCACCAAGCCTCCTAGGCATTGGTATACCAGCACTAGACAACACATTATACGTTGCTCGTTTATCAAACATAATGGCTATGTCCTGAGGTGCATTCATCCAGTTCGGCTCCTCCCACAAACCTTTGGCTTCACGCGAAAGTTGTGCCAATAACCTCTTATATCCTCTAAACCACTGTGAGGGATGATAGAGCCGTCCCCGTTGTTCATGCATTATGAGTGCATTTTTCCTTGATATAGGTTGCGGATACTTCACACCGTATGAAGGCGATAAATCATCATCGTAGTTGAGAGCATCTGGTGCGCCATTAGCAATCAGCATTCGTTCTACTTCGAAGTTCTCACCTGGTGCGTCCAGCCGCAGCAGCGGCTTTGAGCTTTTATCAACGTTGTGCGCATCTATAAATGAAGTTAATGAAGAGTTACCTTGTAATAAATCTATATAATTCAATTCTAATGCGGGCGGCAGACCAAGCTTCAGCTTAGCAGACTGAAGCCCCATCGTTCTGCGATTACCCCCATTACCGATCAAAATCATCTCGTTCATTGTTATTCCGTTAATGAAGGATACCGATAATCCTCGTCATCATCATCATTTTTTTGTTGATCACTAACATCAACATTCAAACCTGTTTGTTTCCAACGTTCTACCATTTCATCAGACATATAGTGATAGCTTAAATCCAAGCTTTTAAGACCCTTAATCTTACTGCTTTTAATGAGTATCTCTGCTCCTTCATCTGATAACGTACCCATCGACAAATCAAGCGTGTGCAACTGATCTAATATAGGAGCATCCGCAACAGCGATTGCAATTTCATCTTGAATTTGGCTGTCTTTAAGGCCCAAGTACACTAGCTCAGGGAATTTTCCAGGTTCAATTAATGGAAGGATGTCAGAAAGCTCTCCATCGAATCCATAATCCTCAACACCCAGATATAACTCCAGTTTCTTCAAGCGCGGAAAACTACCATTTTGAATACTAGAAAGTACATCTTTACCTAGTCCTCCGCAAATAATACTTAATTGTTCTAACTTCTCATGTTGTGCTGGCTCAAGTTCAAGTCCTGTACTTCCCTTAATCGTAAGTGACGTTAGTTCAGGATAAGCAGTGAGTAGCGGCGCTAAATTAGATTGATTAATCCACGACACCTCACATTCCTCGTAAGACATATCCCCTATAAATAAGCTACGAAGCTTCGGAAAACTAGCATTTAATCGGACAAGTGCTTCAACGACCTCACTAGAGTCGTTCTCGTATGCTCCGCCCCAGTCACCAATAATAAGACTTTCTAACGTCGCGCTTGCTTCACTATTTGCGAGTTGCTCTATTAAAGCTACAATCTTTACATCTGCCTCGAATTGCTCATAATCTATCGAAATTTTAACCTCTGACAAAGTGATTCCTCCCCATTGTTATTCAAGTATTTAAGCAGTCCACTCTAGGAATATCATTCCAAATAATACCGCTAATGTACCATAAATGGCCTATCTATACAATGAAGGAAACTGTAGTCGAGTTGTAAAAAAACAAACCCTCTACCTATCGGTAAAGGATTTGCTTTTACTTTGGCTTTCAAAAAGCCTATTTTAGCAGTCAGATAGATGTTTGTCTCAATTTCTTTTCTTTAAACTTTGTTTATCATTTGTCTTAGACTTACACAATTCTTATAATTCATCATCAATACTTGTTTCCCATTTAAATGATGATGGCTTGGTTTCCTCATAGCTACTTATTATTGTACCCTCGTAATTATTCCAACTAAAATAACGTCTAGTTATTAAATCAACTTTTATATTAGGGTATCTATACCAGGAGTCATAATACCCACCGTCGAATTTCTTACTCGGCATAGCCTGGACAACCGCCCTACCTATACGTTCTTGATGGTCTTTTAATTCTTGTTTTACTTGGGCTCTTACGTCAGAAGTAATTTTATTGCTATATTTTACATCATAAAAGAAGCTTGATTCATATTTGACCATTATCCAATAATCATAAGCAAACAATACTGTATTGTTTTCGTAAATATCAAATGTAAATTTAGTTGTACCTAACGATGTATTCAATTCGCCAAAATTATTTTTAAGGTACTCCTTCAACTCATCTTTTGTAGTGGGCGTCCCGCTCAGGTCAGAATTAGTATTATTATTTGTATTTCCTGTTGACGTTGTTGTTGCTCTAATCAAATATCCATCCTTAAACTCTCCTTGCATAACAATGCTACCTGAGGGGGCGTACATAGTACCAAATCCGTTAAACTTACCATTTTTGAACTGTCCAACATATTTGCTCTTATCAGTCATAACGAAGGTACCTTGACCTTCTAACACACCTTTTACATGTTGCCCTTCATAATAAGTTCCATCTGACAATGTGAATTTCCCATGAATATCAGGCTTACCATTTCTAATCTCACCCTCGTATTTTGATCCATCATCCATAGTGTAAATACCTTTACCATTCGGAACACCATCCAGCAAATCACCTTCATATATCATTCCATCAAATCTAATACTGCCATAGTTTTGCGATTTTGATATTATATCTATTATCTCTTGTACTTCTGGCTTGTATTTGCTATCAACTACATTTATCTTATTTTTTGCAGAATCAAGAGGGGTAATTCCATAGGCATCTGTAACGTTTAAGTCAGCTTTAGCGTCAATCAATAATTTAACGGCCTGAGGGTTAGTGTATATAATAGCTAGATGTAAGGGGGAGTTTCCTAGCTCATTCTTTTTATTTGGGTCTGCTCCACCTTCAAGCAATGCCTCAACTACATCACTATTATCTGGTATTGCCCACTCTAATGGGGTCATACCTAAATAGTCAACGTAATCGGGGTCTGCACCTTGTTTCAATAGCTCTTTTACTTTATTTACATCATTATCAAGTACTGCATTCTTAAGTTTTAATTCTATAATTGTATAAATTGTAATTACTCTCTTATCACCATCCCAATAAACATCTCCGTTTGCACTTTCTCCAATAAATCGCAATGGTACAAAAGTACTTCCATTAATTATAGTTGGTGCGACTTCAAGACTTGCTGATTTTCCATTTATTGTTGCAGTTTTATTGCCAATTTTTAATTGAATATTTAAGTCACTTTTATTACCCACAATCGATTGCGTTTCTTGGTCCCAAGTAATACTAAAACCAAGTTTTTCAAATATCGTTCTGAACGGTACTAATGTAGTGCCTTCCTGAATTATTGGGGGAACATTAAAGTTTAGTTTTTCCCTATCAACTATTATTTCAATCGACTTTCCAGCAAAAACATTCGTAGGAAATATTATTAACGTTACCAGCATAGAAATAAGCAATAATGACTTCAATATTTTCATGACATTTCTTCCTCTCAATCTATTTTTCAACTAAATACATAATAAGATTTATATACACTTTTTAAATTTTGTTATATTTATCTCCGTTTAGTGGATGAACTAGTTTATTGCAATTTGAAAAACAAAAAAATGAGATTTTCGTCTATGATCACATCATCTTTTGATTTCTGCTCTACTCCGTTTCATTTGCATCTGAGACGGAGAACATCATGCCCATTGTGTCCAAATACATGATGCTGTAACGTATTTCATTAAACTCTACCTCTTCGTCCAATGTTGAGAGATCAACATCTTCCCCCATTAGTCCAAGTTTAGCCAAAAGATTTCCTCTTTCATCTGCAGTAATGGTAGGGTCCGCAGCAGTCATAAGCATTCCCATTGTAAAAATTATATCTGCTCCAGATGCTGTAGTACCGTCGCCTTGTCCAATCATCGTCAAGTCTCGTACTGTCTTATCGTCTTTGTTAACGCTACCGATAAGAGCAATATAATCATTTAACATAACATTAAACGCATCTTGGGCTTCTCCATCGCTTACTACTATGTCATCGATTTTTAGTTCCGATTGAAACTCTACTGCTGCACGATTAAATGCTGTTTTGAACTCTGCAGCAGATTCGAAAATTTTCCCTTTACCTTTCGCAGCTTCTTCTGCCGCTTGTTTTGCAATAGCTTCCTCTTCGGCTTTCTTTTTATCTGCTATAGCCTTCTTTTCAGCTTCTTCTTTTGCTTTTGCGTCAGCTTCTTCTTTTGCTTTTGCGTCAGCTTCCTCTTTTGCACTAGCTTCCGCCTTAGCTTTTTCTTCGGTTGCTACCTTAGCTTTTGCCTCAGCCTCTTTTTTCGCTTTAGCATCTTCATTTGCAATTGCTACAGTAGTACCATCTTTAATTTCCTTTTTCACATCATCAGGAACTGAAGAAATGATGCACACAATAAACAATACTAATGAAATGACCGCAAATAGCGCTGTTTTACTACGAGAAAACGGTTTCTTTATAAACTTTAGAAATACTGATGGATTGATGATGGCTACAAACAAATAGAGTGATATTATTAAAAAAATCAAACCAAGAATTTCAAACACGTCTTATTCCTCCTAAATTTTAACTTGCCATAATTTCTATTATATTATCAATATGAGTAATTAGATACAAAAATTTAGGTATTAAGTCTTACTATCTTCCGATGAGTGTCATAGATTTCAAGATTATTTAGGACTAATTTATCTATATAATCCATAAATGGGAAAACAAAAAAACCTTCTACATAGATCTATGTAGAAGGTTTATGAATTACTTAATGGTTATTAGAATGGCGGAGAAGGTGGGATTCGAACCCACGCACGGTTTGACCCGCCTAGCTGATTTCGAGTCAGCCCCCTTGGGCCTCTTGGGTACCTCTCCGCGGCCTGTGACACAAAATTGATTGTATCATATTGTGCATAGTGAACGCAACAGAACTTTTACAGTGACTAATAAGGTTATGATAGCTTTTTTGTATTTAAAATCTAATCCCTACTACGCCTCTACAAGCTTATTTGATCCCTGTTTGTAAAGGTATTTCTTAATAGACTTTTGAGCACCATATGAGCGTACAGTAAATGAGTTATCTACTTCAGAGAAGACTAAGACGTCATCCTTCGTTAATCGAAGTGTTTCCCTCATAGGGGCCCATTCTAACTTCTCATTCACTTTTTTAAACACATAGATTTGATTCCCTTTTACAGTCGCCACGATTACTTCTTCTAGTCCGTCACCATCTAAATCTTGTTCATAAGTTTTAGATATTAAATCAAAATTAAGATAGTAGCTTAGCTCTCCATCATCATTTTTAATGTACATCGAACATTTTGTTGTTTTTACAGCCATACACTGCCATGTAGTTTTTATGACAGACTGACCAAACACCTTAGTCATACTAATTTCTTCATTGTCTATAGGACCATAAGACCCTTGATAAACAACACTATCCCCTGTTGCTTCTCCGAGAACTAACCCCGTATAACTTACAAGTTCATTATTACCATATTTATTAACCAATGTTTTTTCTTCTCCGGGATATCGATAATGAACTAATACTCCAATGCCTTCTATTTTCTTTTGATTTATTATTTCCACACTTTTGATTGGTACCCCATCCATGTATGACTCATCTGGATCCAGTAATGGATTAAAGGTATTGAATATCCCAGGAAGTATAAATGGATCATTATTTGATCCCATGTCACCACGCTTCCACTCTTTCGCTTTTAAAACTTTGTATTCAATGGGATACTGCTTTTTACCATTTACGTCTGTAACGACATCCTCTTTTGGTTTAGTTACTTCATTAATTGTCGCTTTATTACCGCCCAGCCCACTACTACCCATCGATTTTGTACTGTCTTCATTATTGTTTCCATTTATAAATAGTAATCCAATAATTAAACAAGCCATAACAGCAACCGACATAAATCCAGTTACATTAAGACGATTCCTTCTTCTAGGTCGATCTACATTTTCCAAAATAGTACGTTTCATCTCTTCTGTAAATGCTGATTCCTTAAGTGATCCTCGCTTCACGATATCGACCCATTCGGATTTATATTCACTCATTCGTATGCTCCCTTCCATCTTCGTTCTACCCCTTTACGAGCTCGATGCAACCTAGACTTAACAGTGCCTTCTGAAACATCTAGCAACTGTGCCATTTCTGTCATCGTTAAATTATGCTCTAGCTGTAAAATGATCACTTCTCGAAGTTTAGTAGGCAAACTCATTATAATGTCCCATATATCTTTTGCAGACTGCTCTCCCATAAAAACCATTTCAGCCGACTCTGCTCTGTTGTCTGATTTAACCCATTCGAACAATACAACTCGTCTCATATAACTAGACTTCATTTCATTAATAGCCATATTCCTTGTAATCGATAGTAACCAAGTTTTCATTGAAGATTGCCCTCTAAACGATTTGATGTTATGGAATACTTTAATAAAGACTTCTTGGGCAATATCCTTCGCTTGCTCCCGATTTCTAGTTATTGCATAAGCGTATTTCCAAACATCATCACCATACTGTGTCATCAAATTGTATAACTCTGTCTTATCCATGCTTTCCATATACGCAGCATAGTGAATTTCCATTTCATCACCTCCACCCTATTAGACAGTAGTGATCATCCATAAGTTCCCTTTTTTATTTGTAGCACAAAAAAACCCGCTTCTTACGATTAAGATGCGGGTCTTACTTATACTTTTATATCTTTTTTACAAACTCAGACTTCAGCTTCATAGCGCCAAACCCATCGATTTTGCAATCAATATCGTGATCACCTTCAACCAAACGAATACTTTTTACTTTTGTTCCGATTTTGACAACTAAGGAGCTGCCCTTTACTTTCAAATCTTTAATGACAGTAACTGAATCTCCATCGTTTAACACATTTCCGTTAGAATCCTTAACTACCTTAGCAGTCTCTTCGTTTTCTGTAGCCGATTCTGTCGTCCATTCATGACTGCATTCTGGGCAAATAAACAAACCTCTATCTTCATACGTATATTGTGAGCTACAGCTCGGACAAGCAGGTATAGTAGACATGTAATCATGTCCTCCATTTCGTAGTTTGTAAAATAATAATTACTGATTAGTCATATATCCATACAATCTCATAAAAGTCTAACACGTTTACCCACCTTGTTCAAACTACTCATACATCTCATTTATATATCGATGGTATTCATTTATTATAGAGATTGCAATAATACGTATCTACCTTTAGTTTTAATTTACAAATATTACAATTTATATTGTTTTTGATCCTTTCTACTTCCTCTTAGAAACACAAAATAACGACCTCTTATGAGATCGTTATTCTTCATTTCATTTATAAGTTCGTTCGCTTTACTTCACCTATTATTCTAGTGTTGCTGTCGCATCCGGGTTAGACCTTAACACCTTTTTCATGTTTTTCTCAAACTTCATTCTTGGGATGAGGACACTGTGCTTACAACCTACACATTTAATTCGAATGTCCATGCCCATTCTTATAATTTCCATTTCATTCGTTCCGCACGGATGCTGCTTTTTCATTTGTACGATGTCGCCCAGTTCAAACTGCTTCCGTTCCATCCATTATACCTCCTCATATGATCGTTGGTAGGTAACCATCTTGGGATAAGGAATTTCGATGCCGTTCTGATCCAGAGCATCTTTTATTTCTTTATTCATATATCTTGCAACAAACGTATGCATATTCGGGTTACATTCGGCTATTACTCGTATCGTTACTGCTAATGCAGCGACTAACTGTACACCTAGCACATCGGGTTCTTTTACAAGATGTTCATGCTTCAATTGTTTCGTCGTTTCTCTAATGATCTCCATTGCTTTGTTTACATCTGCTTCGTAAGCGATTAGCACATCTACCACTGCAAGCGTATTGTTTATGGAGAAGTTGGTTACTTCATTAATCATACCATTCGGGACGATATGTATCTCGCCAGTCCAGCTTTGAATTTTAGTTGTACGCAAACCAATAACCTCGACCGTACCTTTGAATTGCCCCGTTTGAATAACATCTCCTACTGCAAATTGGTCCTCAAGAATAATGAAAAAGCCAGTCAATATGTCCTTAACCAAGCTCTGAGCACCAAATCCGATAGCAATTCCGGCTACCCCTGCTCCTGCAATTAACGGACCAAGGTCTATGCCTATCGCTGATAGAACAATCATTATAACGATAAAATAAAAGGCATATGAAATGACATTTTTCATTAGCTTTCCAACAGTTGTCATTCTGCGAGCATGACCTGGTGATTGTTTACTCGCTCGATTGATGACGAAACGATCGACAGATTTATGGACAAGCCATACAACAAATCTTCCGATTAGTAAAATTAATGCTATTCTAAGAGCCGAATAAGCAAATGCTTGCCATGTATCGGGATTTTTAAGCCATTCTAATGTTTCATTGTATATTGTTATCACTCTGGATCATCTCCATCAGCACCATCATTTTTGTTTATCTAGCTCTAGCTGTTCGTAGCCTTGTTCAACTGGCTTGAAGATGCCTCTTATTTCTACGTTTTCTTGTTCAATCACATCTCGAACGATCTTTAAATCTTCTTCAGGAAAGTGAATGGATAACGCACAACCTGCCGTTATTTCCTTTGGTGTCGGACAGATGTCGATTTCGACTTCTGCATATTCCAGCAGCATTTCTGCACGAAGAGCTTGTTGTGTTGAGTCGAACGCAATTAGCATGACACCCTCCTACTAGTTTGTCCCTCTATATTTTTAACAGACAGGAACGTATAAAATGGTTGTCCCATCCATATACTAGTATCATATAAGCGCTTTTGGGAGGGATTATATGAAACTACCATTTATGAGGGATGTTCCGTTTAAGCTGCCTTACACCACCAGCAACATTATTGGTCTACTAGTGAATCGTTTAACAGGTTTTTTGCAAGATATACCTACCAACCGCCCTATCGTTGTCGTCTGTATCGGAACGGACCGTTCTACTGGTGATGCACTTGGCCCACTCATCGGTACATCTTTATTGAAGTATAGAAGCCCTCATTTTCATCTATATGGGACTCTAGAGAACCCTGTACATGCAATGAATTTAGAAGAAACACTTCTTGAAATTAATGATAAACATGCTTCACCATTTGTAATTGGAATTGATGCTTGTTTAGGCCAAGTTGCAAGTGTAGGATGTATTCAAGTTGCAGAAGGACCCGTTCGGCCTGGTGCTGGCGTGAATAAAGATCTCCCTCCAGTGGGTGATATCCATGTTACTGGTATCGTCAATGTTGGTGGATTCATGGAATACTTTGTTTTACAAAATACAAGACTTCATCTCGTGATGCGCTTGTCCGAAATCATCGCTACTAGTTTATTCACTGCAATAGCGAACCACATTCATATTTCCTCAACTGTAAGGGATCAAACCGCCGCTTCTGACCATAAATAATTGAATTTAAGCAGGTTAACCTTTTATTTCGCTTCTTGTATTGATTTCTTTTCTTCTGGTGTTAGTGGATATGGTGATTCACCCTTCTCCACCGGCTTTGCGTATACATAAGTACTTTCTCTACTATGGAGCCCAGAAAACACTGCCCCATCCTTCTCATCATTAACGATAGCAATTGAGAAGCTAAGTTCACTGCCACCATCCGAAAAAGCATTGTATCGATGGATGCCGATCTTGCTCTTCAACTTCGGCAACGTTGCCTGCATCGTTGCCAATTGTTGTTGGAGTTGCTCTGTCTTTTGTCGTTGCGATTCCAGATTGTTCTTGAGCTCAATAACTACTTCCTCGATATTAGTAACCCCTGTGTCACCCATTACGGCTACATATTGTTTTCGTAACTTCTTTAATCTACTTCCGATTACAGCCATTCTTATCATTAAAACAACTACCAAAACTGCCATAATTGCAGCCACCACATTAAAGGGTTCCAAGTACCATTCGTTCATGTCTTAATCCCATCCCCTACAAGCTATATTGCTGCGATATTTCTTTTATGGCTATTAGTAATGCATCTACTTCTTCCTCTGTTGTAAATACCCCTACGCTTGCACGTACCGCTCCAGTTGCTACCGTCCCTGCACTTACATGAGCTAATGGCGTACAGTGGAAACCAGCTCGTACAGCTATTTTATAATGCTGATCCAATATAAAGGACAACTCTGAAGGATCAACTCCATCTACATTAAATGCTACTATTCCTGTTCTTGGCTCTCCTAATGCTGGTCCGAGAATTTGTACATTTTCATGTTTGGAGAGTCCCTCCATCAACCGTTGCGCTAATCCCCATTCTTTAGCATGGATCTTTTCTACCGACTCTTCTAGCACGTATTTAACGCCCGCCTGGAGCCCCGCTAAGCCAGCTGTATTCTGTGTGCCTGCCTCATACCGATCAGGCCTTACAAGAGGCTGGTGAGGCGTTTCTGATTGACTACCAGTGCCTCCGTGCAATAAAGGTTCTAAATCAATTTCGGGGGCTATATATAACCCTCCCGTTCCTTGTGGACCTAACAATCCCTTATGTCCTGGGAATGCTAACATATGTATACCCATGGCTTGTACATCTACTGGAATGATTCCCGCACTTTGTGCAGCATCAACAAGCAGCTTTACACCATGTTTTTTCGCTAGCTCACCAATCTCAGCTACAGGGAGAATTGTACCAAGCAGATTAGAACTATGATTAACGATGATTAACGTTGTACGTCCTTGTATCGCTTCCTCTATCTCATCTACTCTTATCTTTCCCTGCTGATCCGTTTCAATGTAACTAACTTCAATTCCGATCGTTTGTTCTAAATAATGAAGTGGTCGTCTAACGGAGTTATGTTCAACTGTCGTTGAAATAACATGGTCTCCTGGCTTAAGCCATCCTTTGATTGCCATATTTAACGACATCGTAGTATTTGAAGTAAATGCAATATCATTTGGATTTTTAATATTAAACAATTTAGCTAGTTGCTTACGTGTATCAAACAATATACGACTTGCCCTAACAGCCATAGCATGACTGCCTCTACCAGGGTTAGCCCCATCATTTATTATCGCATTCACAACTGCATCTGTTACTGCCTTCGGTTTCGGCCATGAAGTTGCTGCATGATCTAAGTAAATTAACCCTTGCTCTTCTGTGTTCATAATTTGCAGACTCCTTTCCGGTAGACATTAAACAACAATGGCATATCTTAGTTTAATCCTTCATCAGAAAGATTACAACTTAGATATGCCATTCGATTCAAACTATTTTAAGCAAGCTTTTGTAGCAATTCCAACAACCGCTCCAAGTCCTGCTTATTGTAATATTGTAATTCAATTTTCCCTTTATCTCGTTGTTGTTTGATCTTAACCGTTGTTTTAAAACGTTCCCGTAACGTCTCTTCCAATTGGTCAATATAGGGATCTCTTTTTGTTTGTTTCTGTTGTTTTTGTTGCCCTGTCCCTTTTGTATCCAACTTTTGAATGGCGTCTTCTAATTCACGAACACTCCACTCAGATGTTACAGTTAGATTAGCTAACTCTCTCTGTACATCTTGATCCTTCACTCCTGCCAAAGCTCTTGCATGACCCATCGAAATTGTTCCACGTGAAACATATTCTTTAATCTCATTTGGGAGACTTAGCAATCTTACGAAGTTTGCAATGTGTGAACGGGATTTACCTACTTTAAGGCTTAACTCTTCTTGCGTTAATTTAAACTTATCCATGAGTGCTTGGTACGCAATTGCAACTTCCAAAGCGTTAAGATCCTCACGTTGTAAATTTTCAATTAATGCAATCTCCATAACTTGCTGATCTGTAAAGGTTCTTACTACTGCTGAGACTGTCGTATTACCACAATACTGCGACGCACGGAAACGTCTTTCACCAGCTATGATTTCATAACCTTTAAGTACAGTGCGTACGATAATGGGTTGGATGATACCATGTTGCTTTATCGATTCAGCTAACTCTTTGATCGAATCTTCATCAAAGGTTTTACGAGGCTGATATGGGTTTGGTCTAAGTTGCGAAAGTGGTATCTCGATAACTTTATCATCGTCATTAACAGAAAGAGATGGAATTAATGCATCTAACCCTCTACCTAGCCGCTTGCTCATACATGATCACTTCCTTCGCAAGTTCAAGATAAACTTCTGCACCTTTGGACTTTGGATCATATGTGATAATTGCTTGACCATGTGACGGTGCCTCGCTTAAACGAACGTTTCTCGGAATAATTGTTTGATACACTTTTTGTTGGAAATACTTCTTAACTTCTTCGATAACTTGTATGCCAAGATTAGTTCTTGCATCTAACATTGTGAGTAGAACGCCCTCGATTTGCAACGTAGTATTCAGATGTTTTTGTACTAATCTTACTGTATTCAACAATTGACTCAAACCTTCAAGTGCATAATATTCACATTGAATTGGAATAAGCACAGAATCTGCAGCAGTTAATGAATTAATTGTCAGTATACCTAAAGATGGTGGACAATCAATTAATATATAATCAAAATCATTTTTCACCATTTGCAATGATTTCTTCAACCTAAGTTCCCTAGAAATAGTTGGTACTAACTCTATTTCAGCACCTGCAAGTTGTATAGTAGCTGGAATGATTTTAAGACCAGGAACACTCGTTTCCACCATAGCATCATTAGGATGTACATCATCAATAAGTACATTATAAATACAATTAGGCACGTCTGCTTTGTTAATACCTAATCCACTTGTAGTATTACCTTGCGGATCTATATCGACAAGCAGTACTTTTTTACCTAATGAAGCAAGACACGCAGCTAAATTCACAGACGTTGTCGTTTTACCGACGCCGCCCTTCTGGTTGGCAATAGCAATTATCTTCGACAATTCAAACTCACCTCATAAGTGAAACTTTTGTACAAATGGCATCGCCGCCTTCACAGAAGGCGGCATAAAGTCGGCATAGAATTTGGTATAAAACGAAGTCGAAACAATGCTATCGTTTAGGTATTTGAATCACGATTTCGTAATGATCCTCATGATCCTTTTCATTTGTCTTAATTTGCAGACCAGAACCTGATACCATCTCAATAGACTGTCTTATTGTATTCAGAGCAAGACGAACATCCTTAGTGAAGGAAACTCGCTTTGCCTTTTTTAATTTTGTAGATTCTTTCAAAAAAGCAATACGAACTTCCGTCTGCTTCACATTGAGCTCTTTAGTAATAATTTCTTCTAGTACTTTAAGTTGTAATTCTTCTGAATCAAGAGATAATAATGCTCTTGCATGCCTCTCTGTTATCTTTCTTTCCATTAATGATATCTTAATAGACTCTGGTAACATGAGCAAGCGAAGTTTATTGGCAATGGTTGATTGACTCTTGCCAAGACGTTGTGCCAAGCTCTCTTGAGTAAGCTGATGCAACTCTATTAATTTTTGATAAGCGATTGCTTCTTCAACTGCTGTTAACCCTTCACGCTGCAAGTTTTCGATCAGAGCAATTGAAGCTGTTTGTGAGTCGTTAAACTCACGAACAATTGCTGGAATTGTATCAAGACCGAGTTTAGTAACAGCACGGAAGCGGCGTTCACCAGCTATAATCTCATATCTGTTATTGCGCACTCGAACGACGATTGGTTGAATAACACCATGCGTCTTAATCGTCTGACAAAGCTCATCGATCCGATCATCGTCGAAAACAGTACGTGGCTGAAAAGGACTCGTATCGATGTCTTGTAGAGGTATTTGACGTACTTCTTCTTGCGGCGTGCGCTGTTCGGTTAAACCGAACAAACGAGAAATTTGTTCTTTCATATCGATTACTACCACCCGATCATGTGATAAATCTAAAGCTTTGCTGAAGACCATGCGCGTTCATCACAATTCCTCACGGTCATAATTCGCTACAACATCTGTCAGCTTAGACTTCTTTCGAAAAGAAAGACCAGCTCATCCCTGAGAGGAAATTCCATCAGACAAGCGCTAGCGACTTCAAACAAAGACAAATAATGAAATTCGCTTCACGATAAAATATAAGTTATACATATTGGATACCTATATTTTCTTGTATTTATTATCTAATTCGACTTGCTTCGATTGAACTCCTGCTTGACAGACTAAATGCTAATGGAAAAGATGTGATTATTTATTGAAGATTGTTTCACGTGAAACAATCTTCACTTAACCAGAGGTTGCTTAATAGGTGTTCCTGCTTTTCGCGGGTATTTCTTAGGCGTTCCTTCATACTTCTCTACCAAAATAATATGTCGCTCCGATTGTTCATTCGGAAGATGAAGCATATGTTGCGCTTTTATACGCCCCTTCAATTCACGAAGACTATATGATGCCTCACTTACCTCTTCATCCGACTTAGAACCTTTCATCGCTGCAAAAAAGCCCTCTTTACGCACAAACGGTAAACAAAACTCGTTTAATACACTTAATCTTGCTACAGCTCTTGCCGTTACAAGATGATAGCTATCACGATGTTGAGACATACGTGCAACATCTTCTGCGCGCCCATGAACACACTGAACATCAGAAAGTCCTAATTGCTTCGTCAATGCTGTCAAAAACTGAATTCGTTTATTAAGGGAATCAACGATTAATACTTGAAGATGAGGAAAACAAATTTTTAGCGGAATGCTGGGGAAGCCCGCTCCAGAGCCAATATCAGCAAGTCTCTGCACTTTGCTCATATCTGTAAAAAAAGCAAGTGATATCGAATCGAAAAAGTGTTTTTCATAGACTGCATCTCGCTCAGTAATACCAGTCAAATTCATTCGTTCATTCCAATCAACCAACATCTCGAAATACATTTCGAATTGTTGAAGCTGACCTGGAGAAAGGGTAATCCCTTTCTCCTTCAACTTTTCTATAAACCATTGTGTTGTCATATCCATAAGTTATCCTCTAGCCGCCCTAACACGATTGTAATGTTCTAAATGTACAAGAAGAATTGAAATGTCAGCTGGAGTAACTCCAGCAATACGAGTTGCTTGACCTATAGATAATGGCCTAATGACGCTAAGCTTTTGCTTCGCTTCATTAGCAAGACTTTTCACCTCATCATAATCGATATCATCAGGTATACGTTTCTTTTCCATTTTATTTAGTCGTTCAACCTGCAACAATTGTTTATCGATGTAACCTGCATATTTAATCTGAATTTCGACTTGTTCCTTCATGTCATCTGTTAATTCCAAAGGAGAAGGAGTTACCATTTCAAGATGAGCATAAGTAACTTCCGGTCTGCGAAGTAGAGACAAAATATCCATACCTTGCGATAACTGTGTTGATCCAGCAGCTGTAAGCATAGCTTCTACATCATCCGGTTTAATTCTTGTATTACGAAGACGTTCAATCTCTTGTTCAACAAGTTCTTTTTTCTGCAAGAACTTATTGTATCTTTCTTCCGTTATCAATCCGATGTCATATCCAATAGGAGTAAGTCTAATATCTGCATTGTCATGACGCAGCAACAAGCGATATTCTGCTCTTGAAGTTAACAAGCGATAAGGATCATTTGTCCCTTTCGTTACTAAATCATCAATCATAACGCCGATATAACCTTCTGCTCTACCAATAATAACCGGTTCTTTCCCCTGCACTTTGCGAGCGGCATTAATTCCCGCCATCACACCTTGACCTGCAGCTTCTTCATAGCCAGATGTTCCGTTAATTTGTCCAGCTGTGAATAAACTATCAATCACCTTCGTTTCAAGTGAAGGCCACAGTTGAGTTGGTTTAACTGCATCATATTCAATTGCATAACCTGTACGCATCATCTCAACATTTTCCAAACCTGGAATTGAACGTAATATTCCTAATTGAACATCCTCTGGCATACTTGTGGATAATCCTTGCACGTAGTATTCAGAAGTGTTTTTACCCTCTGGCTCTAAAAAAATTTGATGTTTCGGCTTATCTGCAAAACGAACAATTTTATCTTCAATGGACGGACAATAACGAGGTCCTGTACCTTCAATTGCACCTGAGAACATTGGAGCACGGTGAAGATTGTCATTTATAATTTGATGTGTTTGTTCTGATGTATACGTTAACCAACATGGCAGCTGTTCATTATCCGAAGATTCTGTCTCATAAGAAAAGAATTTCGGCTTCTCATCACCTGGTTGAATTTCTGTTTTAGAGAAATCAATCGAATCTTTATGCACACGTGGAGGCGTGCCCGTCTTGAATCTAACAAGCTCAAGGCCATTCTCCCGCAAGCTCTGTGACAACCTTAAAGACGGCTGCTGATTGTTAGGGCCGCTCTCATAGATAAGTTCACCCATAATAATTTTTCCACGCAAGTAAGTACCAGTTGTAACGACTGTTGCTTTTGCACGGTATTCTGCTCCGGATTTCGTAACGATTCCCACACACTTACCGTCTTCAATGATAAGTTCTTCCACCATACCCTGTTTAAGCGTCAAATGGTCTGTTTCCTCAATTGTTTTCTTCATTAAATGCTGGTATTCGAACTTATCTGCTTGTGCACGAAGTGCATGTACAGCAGGACCTTTACCTGTGTTCAGCATACGCATTTGAATAAACGTTTTATCAATATTCCGTCCCATTTCCCCACCAAGTGCATCGATCTCACGAACGACATGACCTTTTGCAGGACCTCCAATAGACGGATTACATGGCATAAAAGCAACCATATCCAAATTGATCGTGAGCAGCAGCGTCTCACAACCCATTCTAGCTGAAGCAAGTGCAGCTTCACAGCCAGCATGTCCCGCACCAATAACGATAACTTCATATTCGCCTGCCAAATATCCCATTGCTAACCCCTACTTTCCAAGACAGAACTGTGAAAATATTTGATCAATCAAAGAATCCCCTGCTTCATCACCAAGAATTTCTCCAAGCGACTCCCAAGCAAGTCGTGCGTCAATCTGTATAACATCTATCGGTATTCCTACATAAGTTGCATCTATTGCATCTTGCATCGATTGTTTCGCCCGTTTAAGTAGCGAAATATGTCGTACATTGCTGACATATGTCAAATCATTAGCCTCAAGTTGACCATCAAAAAACATCTCACTAATGGTCGCTTCAAGTGAATCGAGACCACTCTCCTGCAACACAGACATTTGAACAATCGCATGATCAGGTACATATGCCTTTACTTCATCAAGATTCAATTGCCCAGGTAGATCCATCTTGTTAATAATCACTATAACAGAACGGTCCTTCAGTTGCTCTAGCAACAGACGATCATCCGCTTCTAAAGCCTCATTGTTATTAAGTACAAATAGGATCAAATCTGCTTCCTGAAGCGCATCTCTTGACCGCTCTACACCTATCTTCTCGACCACATCATTTGTTTCTCTAATCCCTGCTGTATCGAGTAAACGAAGTGGTATACCGTTAAGTGTAACAAATTGCTCGATTACATCTCGTGTTGTACCTGGTATATCGGTAACAATAGCTTTATTTTCTTGCGTAAGCACGTTCATTAGTGAAGACTTACCGACATTAGGACGACCAACGATAGCTGTCATAATGCCCTCTCGCAAAATCTTTCCTTCATTGGCCGTCTTAAGCAACTTGTCGATTTCATCTATAGCAGACTGACATTGCTCTCGAATGTAGGCACTTGTCATTGCTTCAACATCATGTTCTGGGTAATCAATATTTACTTCTATATGTGCAAGCAATTCAATTACGGTCTGACGAAGCTCTTTAATCCTTTTGGATAAAATACCATCAGACTGCTTCTTCGCAATTGAAAATGCACGATCTGACTTAGAACGAATCAAATCAATAACAGCTTCAGCTTGCATAAGATCAATACGCCCATTCAAGAAGGCGCGCTTCGTAAACTCACCCGGCTCCGCCGTACGAATATCGTTCTGTTGCAAAACGAGATCAAGAACCTTCTTCACAGCGATCACTCCGCCATGAGCATTGATTTCAACAACATCCTCAGCTGTAAATGAGCGAGGACCTCTCATCAACGTAATTAATACTTCCTCCACCTTTTCACTTGTGGAAGGATCTATAATATGACCATAATGAACCGTATGTGTATCGGCATCATTTAGACTTATTTTCGAATGGAAAATAGCATCGATACCGCTAATTGCTTGCGGACCGCTTATACGAATGATGGCAATGCCACCTTCTCCAACTGCTGTAGAAATAGCCGCAATTGTATCATGCACCATGATGAATCAACACCTCTCACGTGTAAAAGACAACCTAAAGGAACTACAATTATACACTTTCTTATGTTTCAAATGGAAAAACAGCAATGACCATGGGAAGCCATTGCTGCATAATGCCTATATAACGGTATAGAAGGATTTCATCACAATTTACTTTAAAGCAATGACGACTCTGCGATTAGGCTCGTCGCCCTTACTAAAAGTTCTCACCTTAGGGTGATTCTGTAGCTGCGAATGAATGACCTTGCGTTCGTGCGGCGTCATCGGCTCAAGAACAACTTCTTTTCTTGTACGAATAACTCGTCCAGCCAGACGATCGGAGAGCTCCTCCAATGTCTTGCGACGACGCTCGCGAAAATCCTCTGCATCAAGGACGATTCTTAAATGACTGTCTGAATAACGATTCGCCACAATATTAACCAAGTACTGTAGTGCGTCAAGCGTTCCTCCGCGGCGTCCGATTAGCATACCAAGGTCTCCACCGCCCGAAACGGACAATTGAATACCATCCCTCGATTGCTTTCGTTCAACGCTCACCTGTAGTCCCATTGTTCTTGCTACTTCTTGAAGAAACTGCTCAGCTTCCAAAAGAGGATCAGGAATAAGCTCGAGCTCAACCTTCGCCTCCTTCACACCAATCAGCCCGAACAACCCTCTAGATGGTTGCTCTAGCACAACAATCTTTACGCGTTCCTCCGCTACTTGCCATTGTGACAAACCATTACGCACAGCATCGTCTATCGTCTTTCCCGATGCAACGATTTTCTTCATTTCGCAAGGACCTCCTTCTTACCCTTGTCTGATGAACGTACGTACAGGAAGTAGTTTTGAATGATGGTGTAGATGTTACTGAATACCCAGTACAAAGGTAGTGCTGCTGGGAATGACATCGACATAACGAAAATTAGTACCGGGAAGATTGTCAAAATAATCGACATACCAGGAACCGTTTGCGTTTGTTGCTTCTGCATCATTTTAGATTGAATAAATGTAGTTATCGCTGCAAGTACAGGCAAGAAGTACCATGGGCTTGGCTCACCAAGTACAAATCCAAAGATATTGTCCATACGAATATCCTTATTCCAATAAATCGCATTGTATAGTGCGATAAATACTGGCATCTGAACAAGCAATGGCAAACAACCAGCCATCGGGTTAACCTGATGGGTTTGGAATAGCTTCATCGTTTCTTCTTGTTGCTTTTGCGGGTTGTCCTTAAACTTCTTTTTAATTTCTGCCATTTGAGGCTGCAAAGCCTGCATCGCCTTTGAACTGCGATATTGTTTGAGCGTAAGTGGCAAAATTAATGTCCTCACAATAATCGTAAGCATGAGGATCGCAAGCACATATGAACCGCCGAACCAGCCGGCGAACGTATCAAGCGCGATCGCGAAATAATAAACTACGTATTTCTCCCAGAAATTGCCCTGCAATAAATCTGGAGTGTCCATCGTATGGTCTGCTGGCACACATCCTGCCAATAATCCCATCAACATGACTAAGCCGAGCACTAAAAGCCATTTTTGTTTAGTATAACGAAACAACATTAAATCTCCTCTCTGAGAGCTTCTGCATAGTTCTATTCCAAGATTGACTATACCATAATTTATTACACAAATAAACAAGCGTAAACGGTTGCGGTCGACCTAAGGAGACGCAACTTTCGTTTCGCGGAGAAATAGAAGAACAAGATAAGCCTATTATGCTTATCGACCTTATATTTCAAGCGTAAACGGCTGTAACCGACCATTGGCGGTACAGCTTTCGTTCCACTTCATTTATTTTAATAATCCCGATTTTTTGAGCACATGATTAATGCTCTTTTCCATCTCTTTTAGAGTCATCGTCGTTGCAGGCTTTCTTACTATTAGAATGAGATCTGTATTCGGAACGATTCGATTTTCTAGATGGCGAACAATTTCCTTCACCATTCGTCTCATTCGATTACGCATAACAGCGTTGCCGATTTTTTTGCTGGTAGATACACCAAGGCGGAATGGATCAGCAATCCTCTGTTTCGACCAATACACGACAAACTGCCCATTCGCGAATGATTTGCCACCTCTATAAATACGGCTGAAATCTTCGCGGTTCCGAAGACGCAATTTTCTACGCATGACTGCTCTCCACCGTTTCCATATACATATTAGAAGAATCCTCAATTGACTCACTCGCTAAAATTGAACAAAAAAAAGACCACCAGACGTGGTCTTCTGCTTACGCGCTTAGTACTTTTCTACCTTTTTGACGACGAGCCGCCAAAACTTTACGACCGTTCGCTGAACTCATACGTTTACGGAATCCGTGAACTTTTGCACGTTTGCTTACATTCGGTTTAAATGTAGGTCTCATTAAGCTGCACCTCCTATATTACATGTGAATCTGAGTATAACGACGCATGCCGTTTTTTCGCAAAAATCGCTTTTTCTATTAAAGCACGATAACAGCCCAAAGTCAATGTCCAGCCTCCTGGCCGCAATCGTCCTCGCACGTTCACTTATTCAGCATGTGGATAAAAGTAAGGATCTATTCCCTTCGTCAAAAAGTAATAACATGTGGATAAAATGTAAGAGGTCAAAACGAACTTTGTCGAATTCTTAACATGATATAAACAATATGTAGTGTTGTGGATAGCTTTTATACACAAGTTATTGACGATGTGGATAAAATCAGTAAATTCGTTGAAATATAAGGATTCATTTGCTATGATTATTATGTTTTCGTTGTGGATTACACCACTATGCCCACAATCTTATTAACAGCCTGTGGATAACATTGTGAACAAACTTATCCCCTATTTATAACTCGTAACTTAATTATCCGTCATAATGTGGATATTTTCGTATATAAAGAAAGGTTTTCGACATAATTCTGCGTAACTGCGCCATCCGGCGATTGAAGATAAGGAGTGACAGTCTGTGGACAGCCATACTTATGATTTATGGCAACAAGTATTGTCAATCATCCAGACAAAACTAAGCAAGCCAAGTTATGACACCTGGTTTAAAGAAACGAAAGCTTCGTTTGTTGATGATTCAGTACTTGAAGTAACCGCGCCAACAACATTTGCTGCAGAATGGCTGGAAGGTCGCTATACCAAGCTAATTAGAACGACCTTGTATGAATTTTTAGGCAGACAGGTTGATGTGAAATTTTCGATTGGTGAACCAAAAAACAACGAGCAAAATGTAGTTGTACAGCATAAACCGTCCAAATCGAATGTTGCAGTAGAAGAAACGCATTCACATATGCTAAATCCAAAATATACGTTCGACACTTTTGTTGTTGGCGCAAATAACCGATTTGCACATGCAGCATCGCTAGCTGTAGCGGAAGCTCCGGCCAAAGTTTACAATCCCTTGTTCTTATATGGAGGCGTTGGACTTGGTAAAACGCATTTAATGCATGCAATTGGCCACTATATTATGGACCACAACCCAAACACGAAAGTGCTATATATCTCCTCCGAAAAGTTTACGAATGAGTTCATTAATGCTATTCGTGACAATCAAGGTGAGAGTTTCCGGACAAAATACCGAAATATAGACGTCTTGCTTATCGATGACATTCAATTTTTGGCTGGAAAGGAACAAACACAAGAGGAATTTTTCCACACATTCAATGCGCTGCATGAAGAACGGAAACATATCGTCATCTCAAGTGACCGTCCACCGAAAGAGATTCCAACGCTTGAAGATCGCTTGCGTTCACGGTTTGAATGGGGATTAATAACCGATATTCAGCCGCCAGACTTGGAAACTAGAATCGCCATATTGCGTAAAAAGGCACGTTCAGAAAACCTTGATATTCCAAACGAAGCGATGAACTAT
Source organism: Paenibacillus sp. GSMTC-2017 (assembly GCF_016019935.1). GTDB lineage: Bacteria > Bacillota > Bacilli > Paenibacillales > Paenibacillaceae > Pristimantibacillus. The sequence continues at coordinate 11,547 of NZ_JAECMT010000004.1, read as the reverse complement.
ATTGCCAGTCAAATCAATACGAATATTCGAGAGCTGGAAGGTGCTCTTATTCGAGTAGTAGCCTATTCTTCGCTCATAAATGCAGATATTACGTCTCATCTAGCAGCTGAAGCGCTAAAAGATATTATTCCATCGGGTAGACCACGAATGATCACAATGGGAGATATTCAAGCGAAAGTAGGAGAATTCTACGGTCTTCGTATGGAGGAATTTAAAGCACGGAAACGTACGAAAGCTGTTGCTTATCCGAGACAGATCGCTATGTATCTTTCAAGGGAACTTACCGACTATTCGTTGCCGAAGATCGGGGAAGCATTTGGAGGTAGAGATCACACTACCGTAATCCATGCACACGAGAAAATTACACAGCAGCTAAAGGTCGATCAAGAGCTATTCAAAATTCTCCAAAATTTAACCGAAAAAATCAAAAATAATATGTGAACAACTAAGCAAGCCTATGCACAAGCTATGCACATGTGGATAGGCTTGCTTTATCCCTGTTTTTTGGGGTTATCCACATATTCAGTGCCCCTACTACTACTACTACTAAAAAATCTTTAAAAACATATCATCAAAATAACGCTGAAACGGGTGACGAAATTGAAATTAACGATCTCCAAAAATAAGCTAAACGATGCAATTCAACAAGTGGCAAAAGCCGCCTCGACTCGTCCAGCCATTCCGATCCTTGGAGGCATTAAAATTGACGTCAACCATCAATTTGTAACACTAACTGCAAGTGATACAGATATATCTATTCAAAGTTTTATCACAGTAGAACAAGACGATATTATTAATGCACAAGTAGAAAAGCCAGGTAGTGTTGTTCTTCCTGCAAAGTTTTTTGTAGAAATCGTTAAAAAATTGCCCTCTGAAGAAGTTAGCATTGAGGTTGGATCACAGTATCAGACAGTCATTCGTTCTGGATCAACAGAAATTCAGATGGTTGGTCTAGATCCTGAAGAATTCCCGATCCTGCCATCGATTGAACAAGAAAACATTCTTCAAATTCCAGGTGATCTAATCAAGTCGATGATTAGACAAACGGTGCTTGCAGCATCAACAAGCGAACAAACGCCAATTCTTACAGGTGTTCTTTGGAAGCTGCAGGAAGGTGAACTGAAGTTTGTTGCTACGGATCGTCATCGCCTTGCTAGCCGCACAACAAAGGTCGATGTTGATAGCACCATAAACTTCAGCAATATCGTTATTTCTGCAAAGACGCTTAACGAACTATCGAGACTAATTCCAGATCAAAATACACTTATCGATATCGTAGTTGCAGACAATCAAGTTTTATTTAAAGTTGATAACGTGTTATTCTACACACGTATCCTTGATGGCACATATCCCGATACTTCAAAAATTATTCCACAAGTTTTCGAAACAGAACTTGTGTTAGATACAAAAAAAGTAATGGATGCAATTGATCGTGCTTATTTGATGTCTCGTGAAGAAAAAACAAATATCGTTCGTTTGGCGACGATGGAAGATGGTATTATTGAAATTTCTTCGAGCTCAACTGAGCTAGGAAGAGTAACAGAGCAGCTGGATGCAAAACAATTTACGGGTGATCCACTACGTATCGCTTTCAACTCTAAATATATGCTTGATGTTCTAAAGGTTATTGACAGTGAACAGCTGTTTTTTGGATTTACGGGACCAATGCGCCCAATCATTATCAAACCGATGGATCATGATTACAGTATGTATGTCATTTTGCCATACAGGATTCCGGGTTAACGTCCAAAGGGGCAAAGAGAGGAAGTCAACAAGATGAAAGAAATAGCAATTAGTACGGAATATATCGCGCTTGGACAGTTTTTGAAACTATCCGATTGTATATCCACAGGTGGACAAGCGAAGTTTTTCCTTCAGGAAAATGTTATCCACATAAACGGAGATGTTGATAACCGTCGGGGCAGAAAGCTTTACGCAGGAGATAAAGTAGAAGTAGAGGGCTGCGGCGTTTTTGTTGTAACAAAATCATAATGCGCATAGGGACCGGGAGGTTAAATCGTGTTCTTAACGAGCATTGAATTACAAAATTACCGCAACTATAGCAATCTTGAATTGTCTACAACGAATAAGGTTAACGTTTTTTTAGGACCTAACGCACAAGGTAAAACAAATCTACTGGAAGCCATATTTACACTCGCCTTATCGAAGTCACATCGAACATCGAAGGATAAGGAACTTATTGGATGGCAATCTGAATCCGCTAGAGTTTCTGGTGTGGTGGACAAAAAGTATGGTTCCGTAAGTTTGGATTTATTATTTTCTACACAAGGCAAGAAGGCAAAGATCAATGGATTAGAGCAGCGTAAACTAAGCAACTTTATTGGCTCGGTGAATGTTGTCATGTTCGCTCCAGAAGATCTTGAAATTGTAAAAGGGACACCGGGAGTAAGACGAAGATTTCTTGATATGGAAATCGGACAAGTACAGCCCAGCTATTTATATACGCTTCAGCAATACGGCAAAGTTCTTCAACAGCGTAACAATTACTTGAAGAGTGCATCTCCAGGTAATGTGAATAATGCCATGCTCGAAGTATGGAATATTCAGCTTGCAGAGCTTGGTGTTAAGATTATGAAAAAAAGGAAACACTTTATTAATAAACTTCAAACTTATGCAGAACAGATTCATGCAGGTATTACGAACGGGGCTGAGAAGCTAACCATATCGTATCGCCCGTCCTTTGATACGGATGCACTGCAAGATGAATCTGTTTTATTTGATCAATTTATGATAAAGTTAACACAGGTGAAAGATCAGGAGATTCGGAGAGGTGTTACACTGGCTGGTCCACATCGCGATGATTTGGCGTTCTTTATTAACGATAAAGAAGCACAAGTATTCGGATCACAAGGACAGCAGCGCACGACCGCACTATCCCTTAAGCTGGCAGAGATTGAGCTCATCAACGAAGAAATAGGAGAATATCCTCTTCTGCTGCTTGATGACGTATTGTCCGAACTGGATCAGAATCGGCAAACGCAGCTCATAGAAACCTTTCAAAACAAAGTACAAACGTTTATTACAACGACCGGCCTGGAGAGCGTCAACACAAGCAGACTCCACGATGCCGGTATCTATTATGTGCAAGAAGGTAAAGTGACGGTATAGCACGATTGAGGAGAGGTGAGGCGGAGAGATGTATATACATTTGGGCGGCGAAAAAATTATCAGAGCTGTTGAACTGGTAGCCATATTCGATATTTCCATCGAGCAATCCTCCAAGCTATCCAAGCAATTCGTTGCAGGTGCGCGTAAGCGCAAGGACGTTGAAACGATAGGCGAAGAAGATCCGAAGTCGATCGTTGTTACAAAGAAAAAAATATATTATTCCCCTATATCATCCTCAACGCTGAAAAAAAGGGCTCATCACTTTGCAGCGAATGGATAATGACAGGAAAGCAGTTGAGAGGAGCAGTGAGCTTGCATGTCTTTGGAACAGCATACGTATGACGAGAGTCAGATACAGGTTCTAGAAGGACTAGAGGCGGTACGCAAACGTCCCGGGATGTATATTGGCTCCACTAGTGGCAAAGGACTTCATCATCTTGTATGGGAAGTTGTCGATAATAGTATAGACGAAGCTCTAGCGGGTTATTGTACGAAGATCGATGTTATTGTTCACAAAAACAATAGCATAACTGTAATTGATAACGGTCGAGGCATTCCAATTGGGATGAATGAAAAGCTGCAGAAATCGACGCTTGAAGTCGTTATGACCGTGCTCCACGCAGGCGGTAAATTCGGCGGTGAGGGTTACAAAGTATCCGGTGGTCTACATGGCGTCGGTGTATCTGTCGTTAACGCATTGTCTGAGCTTGTTACCGTACAAGTAAAGCGTAACGGAACGGTCTATCAACAAGAATATCGTAGAGGTGCACCACAATACGATATTAAGGCTGTTGGTGAAACAGAAGAGACAGGTACTCAAGTAACATTCCAACCTGACCCAGAAATTTTCACTGAAACGACAGAGTATGACTATGATATATTGCAATCGCGTATACGTGAGCTGGCATTCCTAAACAAAGGAATTGAAATCGTTCTGTCAGATGAGCGAACAGATATTAGCAACTCTTTTAAATACGAGGGTGGTATTATCGAATTCGTTAACTATTTGAACCGTAATCGTGTCGCTTTGCATGAAAACCCAATATACGTAGAAGGCGCTAAGGACCATATTCATGTGGAAGTAGCGCTTCAATATAACGATAGTTATGCCGAAAATATTTATTCCTTTGCGAATAATATTAATACACATGAAGGCGGAACGCATGAGTCTGGCTTCAAGAGTGCATTAACACGGATAATTAACGACTATGCTCGTAAAAATAATTTACTTAAAGATAATGATTCCAACTTCTCCGGTGATGATGTACGCGAAGGCTTAACAGCTATCATCTCGGTGAAAATTCCTGAGCCGCAATTTGAAGGGCAAACGAAAACTAAGCTTGGCAATAGTGAGGTACGTGGAATTGTAGAATCATTTTTTGCTGAGAAATTGCAAATGTTTCTTGAAGAAAATCCTTCTGTATCCCGTCGTATTGTAGAGAAGGGCTTGCAAGCTGCTCGTGCTCGCGAAGCCGCACGTAAAGCTCGTGAGTTAACTCGTCGTAAGAGTGCGCTAGAGGTTGGTTCACTTCCAGGTAAACTAGCGGATTGCTCATCAAAAGATGCAGCAATAAGCGAGCTCTACATCGTCGAAGGAGATTCCGCTGGTGGTTCTGCGAAACAGGGTCGTGATCGTCACTTCCAAGCAATTCTTCCTCTGCGTGGAAAAATATTGAACGTTGAAAAAGCACGTCTTGATCGTATTCTCGGCAACGCAGAGATTCGCGCAATTATTACTGCTCTTGGTACAGGAATTAGCGATGACTTTGATATCGCAAAAGCACGTTACCATAAGATCATAATTATGACGGATGCCGATGTCGATGGCGCACATATTCGTACGCTACTGCTTACATTCTTCTACCGCTATATGAAGGAGATTATCGAAGCAGGTTATATTTACATCGCACAGCCGCCGCTATTTAAGATCGAGCGTGGTAAAAATGTACGATATGCTCTAACAGAGAGAGAAAGAGACGTCATTCTCGCGGAATTCGGTGAAGGCGTTAAAGTTAATATTCAACGTTATAAAGGTCTTGGCGAGATGGATGCTATTCAGCTATGGGAAACAACGATGGATCCTGAGAGCCGTTCTATGCTACAAGTTACGATTGAAGATGCAATCGAAGCAGATACAATATTCGATACGCTTATGGGTGACAATGTAGAGCCTCGTCGTGAGTTTATTCAAAAGTTTGCGAGATATGTAACGAATCTCGATGTATAGAGAAAGTGGGAGCAATCATCTTAAGAGATGGTTGCTCCTTTTTTTGTACAACACCCTACTTACGTTATGCTTTCATACCCCCGTACGCGAGAGAGTAGCGGCGAACTTTACGATAAATACTTTTGTCAGGAAGTATTTTGTAGATGTATGGATGAGGTTTTGTATTCACTTCAAGTACCCAAGGATGCAGCTTCGTATCAATAGCAACATCCACTCCGATCTCTTTTAGTCTAGGATAGGCTGTCTGAAGCTGACGACCGATAGAAGCACCCAGTTTTTCGAGTCGTTTCTTGTAAGCTGTAGTTTCCGTCGGGGATAGATGAGTCGATAATAGCCGCTCGTATGTGACCATAGTTCCGCCGCTATGATAATTTGTAACTATTCTTTCAGGATGCGATAGGCGCCCGATAATTGCTGTTGTCTCCCAATGATCACTCAAGTTTTTTTGTACCATAACACGAATGTCGAAACGCCTCTTTTGGTGCTTGAGCAAATAAACTCCCTTTTGTACAAGATAATCCTTATGTCTGGTATAACTCTGCAAACCGTTATAAAGTGCTTCAAACGTAGAGACGAATATTTGATCCGTTTTGATTTGATAGCGATAACCCGCAGAAGGCTCTGTTACTTTCTCAACGCGAATAACACCTTTCCCAAAAGTACCATTATCCGGCTTTACATAGATCATTTCGTGTTGATTAATCATCAATAGCAACGATTCGCGATTGAAGCGTTTCGTTTGTGGAATGTATTGCTTTAAATCATTGGATCTCACAAGTACTTTTGTTTTCGCCCATTTGCTTCTTACCCGTTGTATGGACAACGAAATGGCACCTCTCTCTTTAAAAGAAATAAATGATATCTTATCGCTTGTTACTGAACCTGCTTAAAGTGGATAAAGCCCTAAGTTTTTCTTCATGGCAATCGGCTAGGCACAAGACAGACTATGGAATGAATGGTATAATAAAAGTTGGTTCTGTTTAATTTATGACTTTTTTTCATATATGGAGATTGTTCGTTGGCCTATTTTTTGTCAGCCTTCTACAAGTCATATGAGGGACCAAATCGGAACATATGTAAGTACAAGGTTTATATGTGCTTCATTTGAGAAAGTAATATAATGGAATTAGTTATTAAGGACTACAGATAGATGACGTCAGGGAGGTAAAGCATGGCGGAAGAACAACGAATGTCAGTGACAGACCGCGATATTGGTACGGAGATGCGAGATTCCTTTATGGATTATGCGATGAGTATTATCGTAAGCCGCGCGTTGCCAGATGTAAGGGATGGACTTAAGCCGGTACATCGCCGTATTTTGTTTGCAATGTCTGAGCTGGGCATGTCACCAGACAAGCCACATAAGAAGTCTGCAAGAATCGTAGGCGAGGTCATCGGCAAGTACCATCCACATGGTGATTCAGCAGTTTATGAGTCTATGGTTAGGATGGCGCAAGATTTCTCCATGCGTTATATGCTAGTCGATGGTCATGGAAACTTTGGATCGATTGACGGTGATATGGCAGCAGCCATGCGTTATACAGAAGCACGTTTGTCTAAGATGGCAATGGAGCTTCTTCGCGATATTAACAAAGAAACAATTGATTTTATTCCGAACTATGATGGTGAAGAACATGAACCAGTTGTGTTGCCAGCGCGGTATCCAAACTTACTCGTTAACGGAGTAACCGGTATTGCTGTAGGTATGGCAACAAATATTCCACCACATAATTTAAATGAAGTTATTGACGGTGCACAAGCGATGATTCGTAATCCTGATATTACACCGCTTGAGCTAATGGAATTTGTAAAAGGACCAGATTTCCCTACAGCAGCATTCGTTATGGGACGTCAAGGTATTCGTCAAGCCTATTTAACAGGACGCGGATCGGTTACGATGCGTGCTAGAGCGACGATTGAAGAAAACAATGGTAAAGCTCGTATTCTTATACACGAACTGCCGTACCAAGTTATAAAAGCACGTTTAGTTGAGAAAATTGCTGAACTTGTTCGTGAAAAAAAGATCGAAGGTATAACAGATCTGCGTGATGAATCCGATCGTAATGGTATGCGTGTCGTCATAGAACTTCGTCGGGATGTTAATCCAAGTGTTGTACTTAACAATCTTTACAAACAAACACAGCTTCAATCTAATTTCGGTATTAACATGCTTGCGCTAGTTAATGGAGAACCGAAAACACTTAACTTACGCGAAATGCTTTATCACTACTTACAGCATCAAATTATCGTTATCCGTCGTCGTACGGAATTTGATTTGAGAAAAGCTGAAGCTCGCGCACATATACTTGAAGGCTTGCGTATTGCGCTAGATCATTTGGATGAAGTTATTAAACTTATCCGTGCATCATTAAATGCTGATGAAGCACGCGAAGGATTAATTACAAGATTCTCTCTTAGCCATGAACAAGCTCAAGCGATCTTGGATATGCGTCTTCAACGTCTTACTGGACTTGAGCGCGATAAGATTGAAGCGGAATACGCAGAATTAATGCGTAAGATTGCTGAATATAAAGCTATTCTTGCTGATGAGCAGCTTGTACTAGATATTATCAGTACCGAGCTTAACGAAATCAAAGAGAGATTCGGAGACGAACGCCGTACTGAAATTACGGCAAGTGACGAAGAGATTTTGGACGAGGATCTTATTCCTCGCGAAGATGTCATTATCTCCATCACAAATTCTGGTTACATCAAACGTCTGCCAGTAACAACGTACCGCAGTCAAAAACGCGGCGGCAGAGGAGTAATCGGTATGGATACGAAGGAGCATGACTTCGTTGAACATCTCTTTGTATCGAATACACATCACTTCCTATTGTTCTTCACGAACAAAGGTAAAGTATACAAACTTAAAGCGTACGAGATTCCTGATCTTAGCCGCACAGCACGTGGAACTCCAATCATCAACCTGATTCAAATTGAGCAGGGTGAGACGATAAACGCTGTTATCCCGGTTCAAGCATTCGATGCTGAACATTACTTGTTCTTTGCGACAAGACAGGGTGTTGTTAAGAAGACACCTTTGGACGATTATGTCAATATTCGTAAGGTTGGTCTAATCGCTATATCCTTACGTGAGGATGACGATCTAATCGGCGTGAAGCTGACAGACGGTAACCAAGAAATTATTATGGGTACTGCACAAGGCATGTCTATCCGATTCTCAGAACAGGATGTTCGTTCTATGGGACGTTCAGCCACTGGCGTTAAGGGTATCGGTCTTGATGAAGCAGATGCTGTAATCGATATGGATGTTGTTGTACCGGAGAAAGAAGTGCTTATCGTTACTTCGAAAGGTTATGGAAAACGTACGCCAATTGGTGAATACCGTATCCAAAACCGTGGCGGTAAAGGGATTAAGACACTTAATGTAACTGAGAAGAATGGTCCGATCGTTTCTCTTAAAGTTGTTGAGAATGAAGAAGACCTTATGATCATGACATCTCTTGGTACACTTATCCGTACAAGCATGGAAGGTATTTCTTCGATGGGAAGAAATACACAAGGGGTAAGATTGATTCATACACGTGAGGACGATACGGTAGCTACAGTTACTCGCGTTGCACGTAGTGAAGAGAATGAAGTTTTGTCCGATGAAGAAGGACAGGACGAAAATTCAACGACTACGGAATAGATTGATTTTTGCAAGTTGATTCATAACGATTAACAGGCACAAGGGGAGAGGACTTCCGTGGGTACAGTAGTAGTAGCTCAATTAAAGCTAGGCGACAAAATCGGAGAAGATGTCCTCACCCCGCTTGGGAGCGTATTGTTTCAGAAGGGCAAGATCATTACACCTAAGGAAATAGAAATTCTGCAAGCTTTCCTTGTGCCAAGTGTGACAGTAGAGAATGGCTTCAGCGAAGTGAAATTAGGCGAAGATCGGTCAGATGAGGCAACGCAGGGAATTAACACTGTAGTTCCACAATCATCGCTTCATCGTGAGTATGAAGCGATGATCGAAGTGCTACGGTTTATTTTCAACTCATACGTCACAGGGCAAGGTTTGCCGATTATGGATATTCGCGTTCAACTGGAGAAACTGCTGAAGCATATAGATAGCTACAGGGTATTAACATTTGTACCGAGACTTTTTCAAGAGAAGGACTATCTATTACACAATAGTGTTACGTCCTCACTTACATCTTATCTCATTTCACAATGGGTTGGCTTACCGCAGAAGGATTGGATGCAAGTTGCGCTGGCCGGCCTGCTTAAAGATATTGGCAACGTGCGAATTGATCGTACAATACTCGGAAAACCTAATGCGCTCACTTCTGAAGAGAAGGAAGAGATGCAACGTCATACTGTACATGGTTACCAGCTACTTAAAAGTGTGGCAGCTTTAACTGAAGGGGCAAAGTTAGCCGCATTACAGCACCATGAAAAGGTAGATGGTACAGGTTATCCATTAGGTATTGATTCAACGCAGATTCATCCATTCGCCAAAATCGTTAGTATCGCGGATATTTTCCACGCCATGACACTAAATAAGGCATACCGAAAGGCTACATCTCCGTATCTTGTCCTTGAACAAATACAGAGCGACGCATTTGGCAAGCTTGATCCAACTTATGTGAGAATCTTTGTGGAGAAAGTAACACAGTTCCATAATGGTACAGTTGTACGATTAAGTGATGACCGTATTGGTGAGATTATATTCTCGGATCGATCTCATCCAACAAGACCATGGGTATCCATTGGCGGGGTAATCGAGAACTTAACGTTAAATAGACAGCTGCATATTATAGAAGTTATAAAATAAGGCTTAATAAACGCACCTAAATCAATCGTCATGGAGCAATAACTATGATAATTGAGGTATGGTGCGTTTCTTTATATAGAAGAAAGATGTTCAAATGATTGTTTAAAGTGCTTAAAAACTGTTGTCTAACAAGGAATTAGCTATGATTTTAATGTATTTTAAAGTTTTTTAAAAGAAAATGAAAAAAGTACTTGCATTCCACTAGGCATACATGATATATTATCTAAGTCGCCGCTGAGACAAACGGCCGACAAGCAAGAAACATGAAAGAAAAGATTGTTCTTTGAAAACTGAACAACGAGCGAAACTGCCTCATTCATCCTAATGGATGTAATGAAAAAGCAATATAAAGTAATGAGCAAGTCAAACACCAATTTGGAGAGTTTGATCCTGGCTCAGGACGAACGCTGGCGGCGTGCCTAATACATGCAAGTCGAGCGGACTTGATGAAGTGCTTGCACTTCTGATGGTTAGCGGCGGACGGGTGAGTAACACGTAGGTAACCTGCCTATAAGACTGGGATAACATTCGGAAACGAATGCTAATACCGGATACACGATTTGGTCGCATGGCYGAATCGGGAAAGACGGAGCAATCTGTCACTTATAGATGGACCTGCGGCGCATTAGCTAGTTGGTGAGGTAACGGCTCACCAAGGCGACGATGCGTAGCCGACCTGAGAGGGTGATCGGCCACACTGGGACTGAGACACGGCCCAGACTCCTACGGGAGGCAGCAGTAGGGAATCTTCCGCAATGGACGAAAGTCTGACGGAGCAACGCCGCGTGAGTGATGAAGGTTTTCGGATCGTAAAGCTCTGTTGCCAGGGAAGAACGCTTGGGAGAGTAACTGCTCTCAAGGTGACGGTACCTGAGAAGAAAGCCCCGGCTAACTACGTGCCAGCAGCCGCGGTAATACGTAGGGGGCAAGCGTTGTCCGGAATTATTGGGCGTAAAGCGCGCGCAGGCGGTTAATTAAGTCTGATGTTTAAGGCCAAGGCTCAACCTTGGTTCGCATTGGAAACTGGTTAACTTGAGTACAGAAGAGGAAAGTGGAATTCCACGTGTAGCGGTGAAATGCGTAGAGATGTGGAGGAACACCAGTGGCGAAGGCGACTTTCTGGGCTGTAACTGACGCTGAGGCGCGAAAGCGTGGGGAGCAAACAGGATTAGATACCCTGGTAGTCCACGCCGTAAACGATGAATGCTAGGTGTTAGGGGTTTCAATACCCTTGGTGCCGAAGTTAACACATTAAGCATTCCGCCTGGGGAGTACGGTCGCAAGACTGAAACTCAAAGGAATTGACGGGGACCCGCACAAGCAGTGGAGTATGTGGTTTAATTCGAAGCAACGCGAAGAACCTTACCAGGTCTTGACATCCCTCTGACCGCATTAGAGATAGTGC
>NZ_JAECMT010000014.1 GCF_016019935.1 Paenibacillus sp. GSMTC-2017 | reverse complement strand
CCACATAGTAGCGAAAAACACGCTTGGAGAAGTGCAACAAGTTTGGTTCGATCCGCTGGGCCGCAAAGTACGAGAGACACAAGGGCTAGGTGAAGTGAAATATGGTTACGACGAACGGACTAGTCACTTGTTATGGCAAGATGATGCTTATGACAATCGTACCAATTTTAGTTACGATGCGTTTGGTCGTCCGACAGTAACTACATTTGCTGATCTAACCTCTTCACGGGTGGAATATGATGATATTGGGCTTACAGTAACAGCAGTTGATGCTGAAGGGAATCGTTCACGTGTAACATCAGATATCTTTGGCCGTGAAGTTATGGTTGAATCGTTACAGAACAAGCAGAACTATGTACCGATTATGAAAAAAGAATACAATGTGTCAGGTGCTGTTGTTGCTTCAATAGACGGGAATGGCAATAGGACCACGTACAACTATGATACGTTAGGACAACTAAGCGCGGTTATCGATGCGCAGAAACAGACGACAAGCTACCAGTATGATCAATTAGGAAATCTAGTAACTACCACATACGGGAACGGACAGTCTACTAACAAAGAATTTAATGAAATCGGACAGGTTATTAAAAATATCAATGGTACTGGACAAATTCAGAAGCTGTATTATGATAAAAATGGTAATATTGTAAAATCTGTTGATCGGAGTAGTATTGCAACGGATAATGTGTTCAACAACATGAATCAGTTGATTTCGACGAAGACGGGGAATGATCAGGTACAGTACACGTATGATACAGAAGGTAGACGTTTGTTGATGATAGACAATCGTGGAGCGACAAGGTATACGTATCAACCGATATCTGGTTTCTTAACAGAGGTAAAGTATCCAGACGGTGTCCGTTTGGTCAACACCTATGATCGCAACAAAAAAACCGGTTATGAGCTACTTTCATCACAAGCCAATGTAAAAGTAACAGGCAGCTATGACACAATGAATCGCTTGAAAACACTWGGTGTGTCAAGTGGCAGCGCGGGTGCAAAAACGGTTAGTTACAACTATTTGAGAAACGGTCAATTAGCAACTCAGGGTTATGGAGAATCCTTTACGTCCGATCGTCAGTATTCGGATGTGCGGATGACACAACTTAAATACACAAAAAACAATGCTGCAATGAATACGTTCCAATACAGCTATGACAATACGCACAACATTACAAGTCGAAATGAAAACAACTATGTAACGATCTTTACGTATACGCCGCTGAATCAACTGAAGACGTCCAGTGAGTTCGACGAGAAATTTACGTACGACGAGCGATACAACCGCACGACATTAGATAGTACAAGAGAATTACCAATGCAAGAAAGAATCTATGAATACGATAAGAAAAACCAATTAACGAAAGTATCAGGTACTCACAATTCAGTAACCTATTCGTACACGGGTGAAGGATTATTGTATGAACGAACGGAAAACCAGGTAAAGAGCCGTTACTATTATGATGCAAACCGATTACTAATTGGTGAAGCTAATGTGACAGCAGAAGGCCTGTCACAGATGAAGTATGTGTACATTCACGACCTTAACGGGAAGTTGATAGGCAGACATGACGTCGTTGCCAATAAGATGCAATATTACCAGTTAAACGGACATGGCGACGTCGTAGCATTAGTCGATGAACAAGGTCAGAAGCTGAACGAATATCGCTATGACATTTGGGGATTGCCGCTTGAAGAGAGAGAAACGGTACCCAACATCCTCAAGTATTCGGGCGAATATTGGGACAAAACAACGAAGCTCCAATATCTGAGGGCACGATGGTATGACCCAAGTATGGGGCGGTTTATTAATGAGGATACGTATGAGGGGGAGCCAGGGAATCCGTTAAGTCAGAATCTTTATACGTATGTGCATAATAATCCGTTGATCTATACTGACCCTACAGGGCACTATAAATATAGTGAGAATGAGGATACAGAACGTTGGAAGAAAAATGAAGTTCATCTTACATCAGGGTTTTGGGATAATGTAAATAAAAAAGCTATGATGGTGAAGAAAAAATCCTCTAGGTTGCTCATATGGAATGAATTGGCAGAAGAATTGGCTGTTGCAGGGAAATTAGTTACCCAATTAGCTTTTGGAGATAAAATATGGTCACATATGACTCCATCAAATAGAGGAGATTTTCTTGAGAGTGTGTTACACAAGACGACATACACAGACGATGATTGGTATCACATAGGAGCAAGTAAGGGAGGTTATTTTCCGGTAATAGATTTCGTAAGTCATGAAGATGATTATGTTGTGAGTGTTAAAACAATAGATCCCAGACTCTATACTTCAAGTAAACTTAAGAATCAATTACGATTGATGGTAAATGATTTATCTGATCGTGATATATTTATTGATACTAGACTAGTGGAAATAGATCATAGAATTCTTCATATCCTAGTCCCAAAAGGAACTCTCAGTGACATTGATCAGGAAGGTCTTAATGATTATGGGAATGATTTAAGAATTAGAATAGAGGAGGTTTAAAATTGTCCAATAGAATCGTCTTCAAAATAATCGTTCCAAATGAAATGGTAACTGCCAAAAATATGGTTAGTTGGCTAGAGAATCTGCTACTATTTCAACCTGATACAATGGTTTCAGGAGACCTATTCGGCCGAAAAGAGCTCAATTTCGATAAAGCTCTGCTACTTAATAGAATGAATAAAAAATCCTTGAATAGGATGTCCATTTCATTAAATTCTAATAAAGAGGATTTTGTAGTGAGGAAAGGAAGATACCAAGCTATGATTTCAGGTCGTCTGAAAATTGAGGATGATCAAGAAATTAAGATAATAAGTAATCGTATAGAGGAGATTTTTCTTTCATATGAAGGAATAGTTGCTTTCATTGCTGATGCATCGGATTCATTCTGGCAAAATAACACAGATATCAAACAATATGAATTAATAGGTAAGTCCCAAGAGCATATAGTGATTATTTCAGATCCTATAATAAAGAGTAATAAAATTGTTGATATTGAGCAATTACCAGGGCATTCACATTTTACAAAAGATTTATGGTTTGGTTCTTGTTGGAGAATGTGGTTCGGCGAAGGCTACTATCCTTACATTCCAAAAAAAATATTATCAAATATTAATAGTTGTTTTGAAAATATAGAAGTTGAGAATAACTCAATGAGAATCACATTATATCCATCGATTTGGGAATATAATGATCCTAGAAATAGAAATTTACAATGGTTATTTAGAATACAAGCAGGAATGGATGTTGTTTCTGATTGGTTAAGAGCTCGAGAAGATGAGACTAAAGATAACTCTAATGCTTCGATTGAGATATTCGATGAACAACATTGTGTGAATGGAGGAATCAAACTTATCAAATATTATTATGATGAAGATAAACAATGCGTGTCAAAGAAGATTGCAAAAGTATGTCTTTCTATGGAAATCGACAATAGTGGTAATGTCGTTTGGGAAGAGTTATTACTTGTTTGAATATGAATAGAATGTAACAAATCGATAGACTACTCGAATTAATATGTTGCCATATGGAAGTATGAACTGCACCCCATTTGTTAATCACCATCTAACGAGTGGGGTGTATTTTTGTAGGAAAGTTTTCTGAGGTGGAGAAGTACTAAGCCGTACAAGCCTATATAGAAGGCAAAGAATCCTTTAGGGAGATAGGTGTACAAATCGGTGTAAATCATAAAGCTGTTGAAAAGTAAGTAGCCCTTTACCGGGTGATTGATATTGAAAGATGCTACCTTTAATTAAGTGAATCAATTTCATAAATCAAAAGCCTTGCTACGACTAGCTTTTTAGGGAATAGAAAAAGGAGTGCCTCCCCAAATCTCGAACAGGTAAAGTAACCACACAATACCAAAGAGATGAGGCGAACTCCCGATGCCATATATTCGACATGAGGCCTATTTACCCTTCAAGAGTTATATGAAATGGAACAGAAAGATCGTTTTCGTGAGATTTTTTCCACAATTAATATTACTCCTATCTTGCGATTGGTCAGGAAAACATCACTTTACGGCTCCAAGACATACGCAAATACAGAAAGTGGTCAGCTGCTACGCCATACCAACTTTGAGTACGACGGATATGGCAATGTTACGAAAGTAATTGCTAACAACACGAATGGAAAATCGGGGGTGTACAAATACCTTTACGGCCCGGAATACCAGCATGCTTATATGACACAGCAGGAAATGGAAGTAACAAATGTAGACGGTGAGAAAACGAACATTGTCGAGAAGGCAACGTATGATCGACTCACAGGAAGATTGCTAACGTACACGGATGGGTTAAATCAGACCACATCCTATACGTATGACCGTCTTGGTCGGACAACCTCGGTCAAGATGCCGAACCAAGCACAAGCAAGTTATGTTTACAATGATAGTACCAACCACATAGTAGCGAAAAACACGCTTGGAGAAGTGCAACAAGTTTGGTTCGATCCGCTGGGCCGCAAAGTACGAGAGACACAAGGGCTAGGTGAAGTGAAATATGGTTACGACGAACGGACTAGTCACTTGTTATGGCAAGATGATGCTTATGACAATCGTACCAATTTTAGTTACGATGCGTTTGGTCGTCCGACAGTAACTACATTTGCTGATCTAACCTCTTCACGGGTGGAATATGATGATATTGGGCTTACAGTAACAGCAGTTGATGCTGAAGGGAATCGTTCACGTGTAACATCAGATATCTTTGGCCGTGAAGTTATGGTTGAATCGTTACAGAACAAGCAGAACTATGTACCGATTATGAAAAAAGAATACAATGTGTCAGGTGCTGTTGTTGCTTCAATAGACGGGAATGGCAATAGGACCACGTACAACTATGATACGTTAGGACAACTAAGCGCGGTTATCGATGCGCAGAAACAGACGACAAGCTACCAGTATGATCAATTAGGTAACGCAGTGAAGATCATTTATGGAAACCAGCAATTTACACAAAAAGAGTTTAACGAAATCGGACAAGTCACTAAAAGCATCAATGGTACTGGACAAATCCAAAAGCTGTATTATGATAAAAATGGTAATATTGTAAAATCTGTTGATCGGAG
>NZ_JAECMT010000001.1 GCF_016019935.1 Paenibacillus sp. GSMTC-2017 | reverse complement strand
GGCTTATCTCCCCCAAGAGTCCACATCGACGGGGAGGTTTGGCACCTCGATGTCGGCTCATCGCATCCTGGGGCTGAAGTAGGTCCCAAGGGTTGGGCTGTTCGCCCATTAAAGCGGTACGCGAGCTGGGTTCAGAACGTCGTGAGACAGTTCGGTCCCTATCTGTCGCGGGCGTAGGAAATTTGAGAGGAGCTGTCCTTAGTACGAGAGGACCGGGATGGACGTACCGCTGGTGTACCAGTTGTTCCGCCAGGAGCACCGCTGGGTAGCCAAGTACGGACGGGATAAGCGCTGAAAGCATCTAAGCGTGAAGCCCCCCTCAAGATGAGATTTCCCAGTATGTAAGACCCCTTGAAGACGACGAGGTTGATAGGTTCGGGGTGGAAGTGCAGTAATGTACGGAGCTGACGAATACTAATCGGTCGAGGGCTTATCCTAATACGCTTATATAGGCCATACAACTTATAAGCAAACAGCTAAAGACATTCTAGCAATCTTTCGTATCCAGTTTTCAGGGCGCAAGCACTGAAACATATTCCCTGATAGCTCAGTTGGTAGAGCACTCGACTGTTAATCGAGTTGTCACAGGTTCGAGTCCTGTTCGGGGAGCCATTATAGAGAGGTGTCCGAGTGGTCGAAGGAGCACGATTGGAAATCGTGTAGGCTCAAAAGGTCTCGAGGGTTCGAATCCCTTCCTCTCTGCCATAATAGCTTCTATTATTACAGTAGAATATGTAAGACATATATAGCAAGGCCCGTTGGTCAAGTGGTTAAGACACCTCCCTTTCACGGAGGTAACAGGGGTTCGAGTCCCCTACGGGTCACCATTTATGGAGGATTAGCTCAGCTGGGAGAGCATCTGCCTTACAAGCAGAGGGTCGGCGGTTCGATCCCGTCATCCTCCACCATAAATACTTTTTGATTGACGCGGGGTGGAGCAGCCCGGTAGCTCGTCGGGCTCATAACCCGAAGGCCGCAGGTTCAAATCCTGCCCCCGCAACCAATTTACCTTCGGAATTATCCGAGAATAATGATGTGGAGCTGTGGTGTAGTGGCCTAACATGCCTGCCTGTCACGCAGGAGACCGCGGGTTCGAATCCCGTCAGCTCCGCCATTTACCCATCATAAGGCTCGGTAGCTCAGTCGGTAGAGCAGAGGACTGAAAATCCTCGTGTCGGCGGTTCGATTCCGTCCCGAGCCACCATTTTAGTACCAATGCATAATTGAATACGCCGTTGTAGCTCAACTGGTAGAGCAACTGACTTGTAATCAGTAGGTTGGGGGTTCAAGTCCTCTCGACGGCACCACATGGAGGATTAGTGAAGTGGCTAAACACGGCAGACTGTAAATCTGCTCTCTCTGAGTTCGGTGGTTCGAATCCATCATCCTCCACCAGTTTACCTTAGGGGCATAGTTTAAAGGTAGAACAAAGGTCTCCAAAACCTTTGGTGTGGGTTCAATTCCTGCTGCCCCTGCCAAAATTTCATAAGGTGTTGTATCATGGCGGTCGTGGCGAAGGGGTTAACGCACCAGTCTGTGGCTCTGGCATTCGTGGGTTCAAGTCCCATCGATCGCCCCATTTACACACCTAAATCAACAAAAATATAATCGTTGGGGTTTAGCCAAGCGGTAAGGCAACGGACTTTGACTCCGTCATCCTAGGTTCGAATCCTGGATCCCCAGCCATTTAATGCGGAAGTGGCTCAGCGGTAGAGCATCGCCTTGCCAAGGCGAGGGTCGCGGGTTCGATTCCCGTCTTCCGCTCCATTTTTATTTTTGGCGCCATAGCCAAGTGGTAAGGCAGAGCTCTGCAAAAGCTCTACCCCCAGTTCGAATCTGGGTGGCGCCTCCACAAAAGAATACAATGTGCGGCCTTAGCTCAGCTGGATAGAGCGTTTGACTACGAATCAAAAGGCCAGGAGTTCGAATCTCTTAGGCCGCGCCATTTATACAATATGCCGGTGTGGCGGAATGGCAGACGCGCGCGACTCAAAATCGTGAGGGAAACCGTGGGGGTTCGAGTCCCTTCACCGGCATCACAAAAAACAAAAAAAGTGCTGACTATACTTATGTGTAGTCAGCACTTTTTTTGTTTAGTAACGAAATAGATTTGACATTCAAACAAACAAACAGAGAATCTCAATTAGTTCAATTACTTATATTGTTTAGAATCGAAATGCTTATTTTGCGAATTGGAGATTAGAAAAGCAGGTAGTGGACCAACGATCAATCATTGGTCCACTACCTACTATATAAGAAGACATACGTCGACTATAATGCACTGCCACCAAAAATCATACGATGCTCCCACTGAGTTCCTTTTATAGAATCGACACGTACACCACCACTTTTTTGAGAATAAGTGTGCAGGATTTTGCCATTACCTAAATAAATACCTACGTGGGTAACCGCCTGCCTCGACTTCGTAACACTTGAATAGCTAGATGCAGATGATCCTTTGTATGACATAAAGAAAACTAGATCACCACGACTCATGTTGGACCAGCTCGTCTTTATAGTAGAGTTACTTTTTACGTATGAAGCTTGTGTAGCAGAAGAACTCGGCAAAGTGACGCCTGCTGCTTTCTTGAAGATATGCTTTACGAAATCGGAGCAATCAAATGTGCTAGTAGTGCTGCGATTTGATCCGAACTCATAGGGCGTACCCAAGTACTTGTTGCCAAGATTAAGGGTTGCTTCAATTTTTGATGAAGCATTTGATGTTATAGCTGCATGAGCTTGTCCATCTATAGGAAGAGGAGT
This sequence comes from Paenibacillus sp. GSMTC-2017, assembly GCF_016019935.1. GTDB lineage: Bacteria > Bacillota > Bacilli > Paenibacillales > Paenibacillaceae > Pristimantibacillus. Next base: position 1,529,692 of record NZ_JAECMT010000001.1, on the reverse strand, counting down.
AATTCCTGTTGTTAATAGAGCAGTTGAGACGATACCAGCAACAATAACTTTTTTGAATATGTTTTGTTTCATTGGTGCACCTCCTAGTTGATAAAACTACAGTAACATGTCTTTGTAACCGCTTTTAGCTACAAAATATGGGTATTTCTCCAATATAGTCACTTAAGATGTAGTAGGTACTCGACCAAAGTCTAGTGAAAAAACAGCCAAAAGTCTGTTTTAACAAGGGGTTAAAGCATCTATACTAAGTACATAAGCAAGAGCAACCAGACGTTAGCAAAAACGGAATATGAAAAAATTCTAATCGAGGAAAGGAGATGAAAGTGGACATGAATGGAAAAAGTGCATTAGGAGCATTACTGGTGGTCATCGGAGCGTTGGCGGTATTGAACTTCCTAAATATTGATTTCGGCAAAATTTTCAGCTTGCTGCTACCGATCATCCTTATCGGATTCGGCGTAGTAGGTTGGATGAACAATAAGAAAACGATTGGTGGCATCTTAATTGTCATCGGCGCGATAATACTGCTTGGCAAGCTTGGTGGATTGCTTATGTTGCTACTAGCAATTGGTTTGATTGTAGGCGGAGTAGCGATGTTTAAAAATAATAAAGGTAAGTCGTACTAAGGTAAAGTGAAAATAGACAAGTGATTTTTTCCCTAGGAGGTCAAGTTGATGAGCATAGTACGTCGGATTCGCGACATTACGGTCGCTACGTTAAATGAAAGACTCGAGAAGGCAGAAGATCCAGTTCGCTTAATTGATCAGTTCCTTTGGTCAACAAGAGAAGATATCGTTCAAGCAGAGAAGTTGTATCAGCAATACTCTAGCCACAGCAATCACCTTCGAGCACAGTGGTTACAAGCAGAGTCACAAAAAGAACGTCGTGAGCAACAAGCGTTAACAGCACTTAAAGCTGGCGAAGAAAATATGGCTCGGATCGCTCTACATGAGAAGGCTAGTTGTGAAGAACGTTCCGCACAATATAAAGAGCTGTATGAACAGAGTAGACAAAGTTCGATTGATTTAGAGGATCAACTTCGTGAAATGCGAAGTGAATATCAGACGGTCTATGACAAACGTGAATATTATGCCGCTAGAATGGAGTCAATTCGTTTACAACAGCGTATGAATAGTAGGTTTAACGGTAGTCTCGACAGTGCTGCAAATCCTGGTACAGTTTTCCGCAAGATGGAGGATCGCATTAGTGATATGGAACAAGAAGCGAGAAGCTTAAGAGATGTACGAAAAATAGGCCGTGAGTCTGATGCCGGTGCAATTGGAAATTCGATAAAGTCAGTTATTGAAAGAGAACTTGCAGAATTGAAACGTAAGCTGGAGAAGGAGGGCTGGTCATCTTGAAAAAATTTTATCGCTCATCGAGAGACAAGAAGCTGCTCGGACTCTGTGGCGGATTAAGTGAAACGTTTAATGTCGATGCGACATTGCTGCGGATATTGCTTGTAGTAGTCACAGTCATCACGAGCGGTATGGTCATATTCATATATATTATTGCTGGACTAGTTGTTCCGAAGGAACCGCCAATTATCGGTGGATTTGGTCCTAATGGTCCCCACGGGCCATACGGTGGTGGTAATGGTGGTAGCGGCGGATTCTTTGGCGGTGGTGCTGGCGGTTACGGGCACCAACAAGGAACAAAGCCAGGTCAATATTCTGATTCATTCGGTCAATATAACGGCAATCCAAATGCAGCACAAAATCAATGGGATCCACGCTTTAATAACCAAGAACCTACTCCAAACTCGCAGTTTGATAGCATGATGGATGATTTGGAGAAAAAAGCTCTAAGACGTGAAATCGAAGAATTGAAAGCCAAAATAGCGAAGCAAGAGAAGGGAGAATAACAAAATGGGAATTTTTAAAAGAATGAAAGATATGACTGTGGCATCACTTAACGAGGTACTCGACAAAATGGAAGATCCCGTTGTTATGCTGAATCAGTACTTACGTGATATGGAGTCTGAAATTCATCAAGCTGAGGTAACTGTAGCAAAACAAATGGCGAATGAGCGCCGCTTGAAGCAACGTTTGGAGGATTCCGTACGAAATGCCGCTGATCGTGAGTCAAAAGCAGAAGCAGCACTAAGAGCTGGTCAAGAAGAATTGACTCGTAAGCTATTGGAAGAGAAATTGTACTTCGATCAAAAAGTTACTGAATACATTAATCTACATGCACAAGCAAAAACGCAAGCTGAAGAGTTGCTACAACAATTGCATGGTATGAAAGAAGAATTCTACCAACTTCGCAATAAACGTAACGAGCTAGCTTCTCGTGCTCAACTAGCGAAAGCACAAAAACAAATGTCACAAATCAGCTCCAATCATTCGATTGATAGTGGTACTGCATCACGTGGCTTCAATCGTATGGAAGAGAAGATTTTACAATTGGAAGCTGAAGCTGATGTACTCCGTACACCTTACTCATACACTGGAAGTGCTGGATCAACAGTAAACTCTGCAGATCTAGAGAAACGTATGAAGGTAGATGAGCAGCTTGCAGCTCTAAAAAATAAATTGGGTTCATCTTCAACAAGCAACTCAGAAACGCAAGAGTAATATAAAGCAACGGGAGTAGCGGACCAGAAGACGGTCTGCTACTTCATTTGTTTGTAACGATTGAGGGGTTCCATCATCTATGGTATAAATGTAAAAGATGTTAAGGCTACATAAGGAGCTGTAAAGCATGCATGTAGGGCAGGACAAACAAGATGGCGAGCGGGCGAAAGCAGCTCGAAGACGAAATATTGTGGAAATGTTTTTATGGCTCATAATTATTGTGAGTCTGGTTATTATTGTTCTCCAGGGGCTGGATGTATTTGAGCTCTATTTGTTAAAGGGGAAATGGGCTCTTATTGGGTTAGGATTTGTTGGAGTTGGACTAGCATTAGCAACCTTACAAAGCTATTTACAAAACACGAAGTTGAAAGCAGTGATTCAGCGATTAAGCGAGCAGCCTCGTAAGCGTCCTTTTGCTGTAACCATTAACCATAAAGATGAAGAAACGACTGAGCATAGTGATGCTCCTGAAAATGATCCTAAGTGGACAGAAAAAGTTAGATTTACAGCTGTTATCGAGGAGAGACAAAGACTCGCAAGAGAACTTCATGATGCGGTCAGCCAGCAGTTATTCGCTATTTCGATGACGGCGACAGCAGTAAGCCGAACGATTGAACGAGATTGGGAACGTGCGAAGCGGCAAGTTCAGTTAATTGAGGAAATGGCTGCAGTTGCACAATCTGAAATGAGAGCACTTTTGCTCCATCTTAGACCCGTTCATCTAGATGGAAAAAATTTAGGGCAAGCACTTACAACACTTGTCGAAGAATTAAAACAGAAGTTGCCTATGGAGATTTCATTAGAAGTGGATGAATCTATTTCGCTACTTCCGCATGCAGAAGATCATTTGTTCAGAATTGCGCAAGAGGCATTATCCAATACATTGCGACATTCTAAATCTGAAAGTATGCGCATTAGATTAATCTGCATCGATAATAAAGTGCATATGACGTTGCAAGATTCTGGCATAGGCTTCGATTTGGAAGCGAAAAAGCAGACTTCATACGGTCTGCTCACAATGGAAGAGCGTGTGAATGAGCTGGGTGGTTCACTGCAAATGATTTCGCAACCAGGTGAAGGAACGACGATTCATTTATGGGTTCCGATGGCACCATTTAGTCCGAAAGGTTAGAGAAGGCGGTGTTTGTTTAGTGAATGGAGTGGAGAAAATGGATGAACCGATAAAAGTTTTGTTAGTGGATGACCATGAGATGGTTCGGATTGGGCTTGCGGCTGTATTAGATACCGAAGAAGGAATCGAAGTAGTCGGGGAAGCAAGCAATGGAGCAGATGGTATCAGACTGGCACAAGCATATCGACCGGATGTTGTTTTGATGGATTTAGTAATGGATGGTATGGATGGTATAGAAACAACTGCAAAACTACTTGAGTTGTATCCAGAGTGTAAAGTTATCGTTCTGACCAGTTTTATCGACGATAGCAAGATTTATCCGGTAATTGAAGCGGGAGCATTCAGCTATTTGCTCAAGACGTCTAGAGCAAGTGAAATTGCCGAAGCGATTCGTGCAGCCGCGAGAGGACAGTCCGTCCTCGAGTCGCAAGTTGCAGCAAAGATGATGAATCGATTCAGAGCACCGAAGCAGCAGGAGCAAGCGCCATTACATGATGATTTGACAGAGCGGGAAATGGACGTGCTTAAACGAGTAGCTCAAGGTAAATCTAATCAAGAAATTGCGGATGAACTGTTTATAGGTATTAAGACTGTTAAGTTCCATGTGACGAATATCTTTAACAAACTAAACGTGGATGATCGCACACAAGCGGCTATTTACGCTCATAAGCAAGGAATCGCTGACTAGTTCGTGGATTGGTTTTTGAGTATGATTTGATAAATTTGATCATGATCAGCAATGGGCAGATGAGGTATAGTGTCTTGGATATCCCCTTCCTTAGTAATTTGGTTGTTGGACGGGATTAATTCAGGCCAATACGCAAGTGCGATTGGATTAAGTAGTGTCTTAAGCAATTCTAAGTCCGAGGTGTTTCGGGCCATAATGATTTTCGGATAGGAAGCTTCTTTAAAGCCTTCTATTAGGATGACGTCGACGTCCCCTTGCATTGCTGAAATAAGTTGCTCTAATGTGTCTGGGTTTTGTTTGAGAATGGCAGTTCGTTTGGACGAGGATATAGCTGTAATATGAGCTCCGGCCTCCTGATGAAGCCATGTATCCGTTCCAGGTTTGTCCATCTGGAAGTCATGTGCGTCTCGTTTAATCGTGCCAACTCGATAAGAAGCTTCTTTAAAATATGTTGTTAACCGGCAAACCATCGTGGTTTTGCCGGTATTTTTGTATCCAACGATTTGTACAATTAGGGGTAAATTATTGTTAGATTGGATCATTTGCAGAAGAGGCCTCCCTTTTTAAGTATAAGTTTGAGTAGTAAGCGAAGTGCTTAGTTAGTTGAAATAGCATTGGCTTATCTTATGAATAATGTGGATGGAGAAGAAATTGTAATTAGTTTAGCATATCGGATAGATTAGTTCATGATGAAATTTCAAATAGCTTAGCTTAAAAGTAAGAGGAATTGTTGATGGAATCGTAACTTCTATTCCCTATTGGGTTTCATGGCTATGTTACAATCAAGAACATAAAAGTGATTGAGATCGGAATGTGAGTTGGATGGGGGAAGCGGTGTGGTAGAAGGGTCGGATATAGTAACAGGAGTAACGAAGGAGGATAGCGGGAGATTTCTCCGCCGGGCTGTTAAGGTGGAGGAAGCCCAGCGGCGCGTACTTGCCGCTGTAGCTACGCAAAAGCTTGCAAGCGAGCAAGTAGCGCTTGCAGAGAGCAGCGGCCGTCGCCTCGCGAAGTCGCTCTCTGCGACGAGCGACTGGCCGCCTTTCGCGCGCTCAGGGCTCGACGGCTACGCCGTGCGCGCGGCAGACACAGCGCTAGCGACGCCGGATAACCCGGCGTTGCTGCGCGTAGTAGCTTCGGTCGCGGCGGGTAGCGTAGCCCGCGTGACCGTTGAGCAAGGCACGGCCGCGCGCATTATGACTGGCGCGGCTGTGCCTGAGGGAGCTGATGCGGTCGTCATGCTGGAGCAGACCGCAGAGGCTATACTGGCCGGAGGCGAACGGGCGGCGCTAATTAAAGCCGCCGCCCGATCCGGCCAGAACGTGGCGCCCCGAGGCGAGGAGTTTCGCCTCGGGAGCCTGCTCGCGGGGCCTGGCGCGGTGCTGAAGCCGGGCCATATCGCGTTGCTCGGTACATTCGGCTATGCCGATGTGCCGGTGTATAGGCGACCGCGTGTCGCGGTATTCGCTACGGGCAGCGAGTTACTGCCCGTACGAGCGCCTCTCGCGCCTGGTCGCATCCGCGATAGCAATAGCTATATGGTTGCGGCTATGATCAAGCAGAGTGGCGCTGAGCCGCTGCTATACGGTGTGCTACCGGATGAGCCAGAAGCTGTGTCAGCTGCATTTGCGCAGATAAGAGAAGAAGCAGATATCATTTTAACGACAGGTGGAGTTTCTGTTGGTGATTATGATGTGCTTGCAGATATCTTCCGAGGTTTAGATGATTATTGTTCTGAACCTTTGTGTAATTCTTATAGGTTGTTTAATCGTGTAGCAATGCGTCCAGGCAGTCCGACCTCTGCAGCAGTTATCGATGGTAAGTTGGTCATCGCGCTATCCGGTAACCCAAGTGCTTGCTTTGTTGGCTTCGAACTGTTTGCAAGGCCAGCAATTCGTGCTATTCAGGGGGAGATGAATCCTTTTCTCCACAGTGTAAGGGCAACACTTGCTACTGATATCGGGAAAGGAAGCCCGCATGTACGATATGTGCGCATACGGTTGCAACAAAGTAGAGACGGAAGTCTTATCGCTGATCCTCTCGCCTTTTCTAAGTCCAGTATGATGGCGTCGATAGCTGATGCAGAAGGTTTAGCGATCATCCCATCTGGGGCGATAGGAGCAAAAGCGGGAGAGCAAGTTGAAGTATTAATATTACCGTAATCAATGCTTCCTCTGACGACAGGAATTTTTTTGTAAATGAGGTGTCGCATAAAATTTCTAACGAACCACATTAACGTTATTGTGTCATATACAATAGAGTTGGAGCTGTATTTTTAGAAATAACGATTCTGGGATTCGTTAACGCTAGAAGTGACTACAAATTGATCAAATAAGAGTTACTGGGTTCGTTAGATAATTATTCAATAAAAAGTGAGAGCCTCTTAGGACTGTTTATTCTTAAATGCTAGCATATTGCATTCCTCATTTTGCATTTCTCATATTACATTTTACATTCCTCACAGTACATTCTGCTACAAGTCTTCGACCTTCTTCGTATTTTCTTTCTGATGCCGCATTGAATTTAGAGTTACTCCGGTAGTGGCTCCTTGTCGACGCAAATTCATAACAGTTCCTCTTTGAATACCTAATATGTTCATAGTGTGGTGGAGCAACATTAATTCAATGAGGGCCCACACGTCAGGTTTCAGGCTCGATTAGTAGCATAACGTAAGCAATTAGTAAAATGTGATGACAACCGAACTGTGAAGGTGAACGATGACGAAAACACTCGTATGAGAAGGTAAAGTAGCTGACGTTTGACGGCACATGTCGAAACAAATATAGGCTTGAGGTAGGTAGATTCGAATAGCACTTAAAGAGACAAAAATTATTAAGAACATTTTGTGCAATATAAGAAAACTACTTTTTAAGACAAGGAAGGATTATGATCATTTGAGGCGTATTTAGTAGGTGATTGCGTTAATTGCTTCACATGCTCCCTCCCATCAATTGTTGCAACTAGTGTGTTCTCCTAAGGGTGAATGTGTATGTATGCAAAAAAAATGATGGGAGGATGAACGATGTATATACCAAAAAACTCACAATTCAATCCAGCTGGAACTTCCACAACTAGCGATAAGCCAGCTCAAAAAAAGAAATTATATAGTATCGCCATTGCCTTTGGTGTGCTTGCCATTACGTTAATTGCTGGCATTATGATCTCTAAAGCGGAGTCAGAATCAGAGTTAGCAATCAAGATCGTACCTAATGACCTTGAGCAACTTTGGAAATGGAGCGATGAAGTACTGGTTGAAGGAGCGGGAACGGCAGAGTGGACATTACGCTGGGATTTCACAACAACATCCAAGACTGCACTCAAAGAACTGACAGCAAGTCTTTTCCAGGAAGAGAACGGAGATATCCCAAACAAGCTTATAACCAATGAAGGGAAAACGGTACGCGGCGAGGTAGAAAGACTTGGAGGGCTGCTTTCTATTCATGCACCAGACGAGACGGAACAAAGCAATCAGCTTTTCGTTTTGCTGGAGTCGAGTAATGCTACTAGAACATTGCAGCAATTGCTCTCATCGGCAGCTTTAATAGGGGACGAACTTATTAAGGTGACTTCTCATGCAAATACGAGTATGAAGGTACATGGATTCGCGCGAAGCCAAGAGGTAGTAAAAGAAATGGAACGGCTGTCGTTAGGACGAGTCGTTGAAGAGTACAAAGATAAAGGAACATGGAGTGTTACACTTGATTCGAGCAGTTTGTTATCTTCCCAGCCACTCGGCAGTGATCGATATGCCAATTTACAAGTTGCTGCACATGAGCATACCGAACGTAAGATGACAGAGCTAACGATGGGTATTCCGCTTATAACAGGTGACTTTGCTTCAACAAAAGATGAACCTTAAACATCAGATCAATGACTAAAGGGTACGTAAAGAAGATGTTGAGTTTCAAAATATTGACTAAAGAGAAAGAAATGAAGTTGTTATTTTTAGAATTATTGATTAAAGAGCTAGAAATAAAGAGTTTTAATTTCAAACGGTTGCCCAAAAATATCGAAATGAAAATGTTTAGCTACATCTTATTGTCTAAAGAGCTCGAAATGACGGGGTTAAACGTCTTTTCATTGTCTAAAGATCTCGATTAGAAGAAGTTGTACTTCCTATCAGTATTTTTTATGAGCTGTTCAATGGCGTAATAAGGGTGAATATGCTACACTACATAACATGTAATTCGTATAAAAATTCCATACGAAAGAATGAGGCATATGACTTACAATCCTATAAATGAAACTATCTCTCCGGAAGGTGCAGTATACTACCTATTCGGAGCGACCGGTGATTTGGCCCGGCGTAAACTTTTCCCGGCGTTATTCAGTTTATATAAAGAAGGCAAGTTGTCGGACAACTTTGCTGTTGTTGGTCTTGCTCGTCGTCCTCGTACGAACGAGGAGTTCCGTTCGGATCTGTATGAGTCTATTAATGAGTTTTGTCGTTACAAAGTGGACAATCTAGAACTATGGAATCGATTCACGGAACATTTTGAGTATATGTCTCTCGACATCAACAATGTGGATGGTTTCCGCGAATTAAATGATCTTTCGACTAAGCTAGACAAAAAATTTAATATACCAGGCAATCGTTTATTTTATTTGGCGCTTGCACCATCACTATTCGGACCAGTTTCATTCAATTTGCGTGATGGCGGTTTGTTAGAGAGTCAAGGATGGAATCGCCTCGTTATTGAGAAGCCATTTGGTTACGATCTTCCTTCCGCGCAGAAGCTCATTGAACAACTAAACCAAGTATTTAAGGAAGAAGAAGTTTTCCGTATCGACCACTACTTGGGTAAAGAAATGGTACAGAATATTCAAGTCATTCGATTTGCTAACGCATTTTTTGAGCCATTGTGGAACAATAATTATATTGCCAACGTGCAAATCTCCCTTTCGGAAACGGTAGGGGTTGAAGAACGTGGTGGTTATTATGATAAATCCGGCGCTTTGCGCGACATGGGTCAAAATCATATGTTACAAATGTTGACGATGATTGCAATGGAGCCACCTAGCCGTCTTCATGGTGAAGATATCCGTGACGAGAAAGTGAAAGTGCTTCGTTCGCTTCGTGGGTATACGTCTAGTGAAGATGTTCGCGAAAATGTTGTTCGTGGACAATATACAAGTGGTAAATTTGGCAGTAAGGAATTGCCGGGGTACCGTCAAGAGGACTCGATTGATCCAGAGTCAATGACAGAAACCTATTTTGCTGCAAAAGTATTTGTAGACAATTTCCGCTGGGCTGGTGTACCTTTCTACATCCGTACAGGTAAACGCCTACCAGTGAAAACGACAGAGGTAGTCGTTGAATTCAAGTCGATGCCGCAGAACGTATTGTTCGCTCAAAAGCATGACCTTGCGCCTAACCTGCTCGTTATTCGTGTCAATCCGCTTGAAGGTATATATATTAAAATAAATGCTAAAAAGCCAGGGGCAGATAATACTGTCCAACCTCTTTCAATGGAGTTTTGTCAAAGCTGTCAAATTGGTATCAATACGCCTGAAGCTTATGAGCGACTTATTCATGATGCTGCACGTGGAGATTCTACATACTTTACTCGTTGGGATGAAGTTTCCCATGCGTGGGAGTTTGTAGACCGAATTGCTAAAGCATGGCGCGAGGAGAAAAGTGATCTTACACAATATCCAGCTGGTTCATGGGGACCAGAAGAAGCTGACAAACTGCTAGAAAAGGATGGCTTCCATTGGTGGCCTGTAAATGGTCAAGAGGAAGACAATGTGATATGGGTAACAAAGGGTAGCAAGTAACAAATCGTCGTTACTGCTACTAAGGTATACCTTGCAAAAGTGAAGGGAAGTCAAGCATGAGCCAAACATTAAGTAATGAAATTAAACAGGAAGTGGAAAAGAGACGTACATTTGCGATCATTTCCCATCCCGATGCTGGTAAAACAACACTTACTGAGAAGCTCCTCCTATTCGGGGGAGCCATTCGTCTTGCAGGATCAGTTAAAGCGCGAAAAGCAAGCCGACACGCGACATCTGACTGGATGGAAATTGAGAAGCAACGTGGTATCTCCGTTACTTCTTCCGTTATGCAATTCGATTATTTAAATCATCGTGTTAATATTCTGGATACACCTGGTCACCAAGATTTCTCTGAGGATACGTACCGTACTTTAACTGCTGCGGATAGCGCGGTAATGTTAATAGACGTAGCCAAAGGTGTCGAGGCACAAACGATTAAATTGTTCCAAGTTTGCCGTAAACGCGGTATTCCGATTTTCACATTCATTAACAAACTGGACCGCGAAGGAAAAAGCCCATTTGAGCTTATGGAAGAGCTTGAGCAGGTACTTGGTATCCGTTCCGTTCCAATGAACTGGCCGATCGGTACAGGCCGTGAACTATGCGGTGTATATGACCGCATGAATACACAAGTGGAATTGTTCCAAGGTAACGATCATTCCACAATTGAAGTGCGCAAAGTTAGCGATTACAACGATCCGATTATTCGTGAGATGGCTGGCGACTACTTGACGGATCAGCTTATTTCGGATCTTGAGCTGCTTGATGTTGCTGGAGATCAATTTGACTTTGAAAAGGTACGTGCGGGTGAGCTTACACCAATCTTCTTTGGTAGTGCGGTTAACAATTTCGGTGTACAAACGTTTCTTGAAAGCTTCTTGAAGCTAGCACCTAAACCAACGCCACGTAACAGTACATCGGGATCAATTGAGCCAACAAATGAAAAATTTAGCGGCTACGTGTTCAAAATTCAAGCGAATATGAATCCGGCTCACCGTGATCGGATCGCATTCCTTCGTATTTGCTCTGGACGTTTCGAACGTGGTATGAGCGTGAAGCATGTACGTAATCGTAAAGATATTAAGCTGTCACAACCTCAACAATTTTTGGCACAAGATAGAGATATCGTAGAAACAGCTTATCCTGGTGATATTATCGGTTTATTCGATCCAGGTATATTCCGTATCGGCGACTCATTGTCTCAAGGTTTTGAAGTGGAATTTGATGAATTACCGACGTTCTCGCCGGAAATCTTCTCTAAGGTAACTGTAAAAAATGCGCTTAAGCATAAGCAGTACCAGAAGGGTCTTGATCAACTGACAGAGGAAGGTACCATTCAAGTTTTCTATTCAACAGGAAACTTCGATGAAACGATTCTTGGTGTAGTTGGTCACTTGCAGTTCGAGGTATTTGAACATCGGATGCGTGCGGAATACGGTGTCGAGATTCAGTTGCATCGTATGTCGTATCAGTTCGCAAGATGGATCGTTGGGGAGAAAATAGACCCATCCAAATTCAGAATCAACACGACGCTCGTAAAAGATAAGAAGGGCAATTTTGTCGTTCTTTTCGAAAATGAGTATGCAATGCGTACAGCAATGGAGAAAAACCCAACAGCTAAATTTTTGGAGACTGCTCCTTAATGATGAGCTATTAAATTCTATTTTGAATCCTCCCACGGGATCATTGAATCCCGTTCTGGGGGGATTTTTTGATTTATTTATGAATATGGAAATAAAAAATTAAGCTTTTTCTAAGAGAAAACATCGAATCATGGCGAAATCTTTGGTAGACTAATAGAGATTATGACAAAAATGATAGATTTATTGCTAACAAAGGAGTGTTTCAAAAAACGTTATGAAAAATCGTAAATTAATGCCGCTATTATTTATTGGAGTATTGCTAGTTGTTATTGGGTCTCTATTCGCAGTACAGGCTTTAACAAAGTCAAACAAACCGACGGGACCATCTCCAACATCTACGCCAATTACAGAACTTCCTCAGGTTGAAGTTATTAAAGAACAATATGATGTCATTGTAGTAGGTACAGATCCAGAAGGCGTTACAGCTGCAGTATCAGCTGCGCGAAATGGACTGAAAACTCTTTTGATAGACGGAAAAGAGCGTAAAGTATTAGGTGGATTGTTTACAATAGGATGGCTGAACAGTCTTGATATGAATCGTTCATTAAATGGTAAAGACTATTACAACAAAGGTTTATTTAAAGAATGGTTCGACCAAATTGAGGGAGACTCGTTCGACATTACGACAGCGACGAATGCTTTCCACAAGATGGTTGAAGGCGAGCCAAATCTTGAAGTAAGAATGGGATTAAAATCGATTGAACCTATTCTAGAAAAAAAGGCTGATAGTACTGTTGTAACTGGTGTGAAGCTGACGAATGCGGAAGGTAAAGAGCAACAAATCGTAGCAAAAGGTGTTATCGATGCTACGCAGGATGCTGATTTCGCAGCTGCAGCAGGTGCAGAATTTACATTCGGACGTCAAGATATCGGTGACGATAAGCAGCTAATGGCTGTAACTCCGGTGTACAAGTTGACTGGCGTTACGCCTGAGGTATGGGAAGGCATCAAAAAAACACTTAACAGTGATGATAACGATGGTACAGGAGCAAATGAAGAAAGTGCTTGGGGATATACAGAAATGTGGAATTACCCATCCACTAACCCAGAGCGTATTCGTTCCCGCGGTTTGAACATTGGTCGTCAAAATGATAATTCTATGCTCATAAATGCCGTTCAAATTTTCGGTGTAGATCCATTTAATAAGGCATCGATTGACGAAGCCTATGAAATTGCACGCAAAGAAATTCCACTTATGGTTGCTCATATGAAGAAACTTTACCCGGAACTTAAGGACATCGAACTTGGAGATCTTGCTTCCGAGTTGTATATCCGTGAGACAAGACATTTGGTAGGACAATATCGTTTATCTATGATTGATTTACTGGAACAAAGTTCACATTGGGATGATATCGCGTTCGGTTCTTATCCTGTAGATATTCAAAGTACTTCACCTAATGACACTGGGGCAGTACTTATGGCTCCGAAGTTTTATGGCGTACCATTCCGTACCCTTGTCCCTCAGACAATAGACGGCTTGCTAGTTGTTGGACGTTCTGCGAGCTTCGATACGTTGCCGCATGGTAGCGCACGTGTTGTTCCACTTGGAATGGCAACAGGTCAAGCTGCTGGGGCAGCAATTAAGCTAGCAATGGATGAAGGTATTACTACTCGTGAGCTAGCAGCATCTGAGAAATTGATTAAACAACTGCAAGAGCGTTTAACAGAACAAGGTATGGATTTGAAAGCACCTGAGACAAAACCATATGCATTCATTAAACACCCTGCTTACGAAGGATTAAAAGCAGCAGCAAGTATGGGAATTGCACAAGGTGCTTACAAAAACGACTTCTCGCTTGATGCGGATTCCAATCCACAACGTATGTTTCAAAATATGAAGGGTGTTGCGAAAGTACATCCTACAGCATTCCCTTCAGCAATCGAAGCAGCAGTTGCAGAGATGGATGATGCAACTAAGACTGGAGCATTAACGTTAGAGCAAGCAGCGTACACAATTGCGCTAGCTATGACAGACGGTGCGGCCCGCGAGGGAGCGCTTGATAAGCTAGTTTCTGAAGGTGTAGTTACTGAAGCAACGCTTGCACTAATTAAAGATCGCAACAAATTAACGAACGGTGACGTTTATATGCTCTTTAAAGATGCAGTAGTTGCAACAACAGGAGTAACTTATTAACTTTATCTGGACAGTATTAACAATGTAATACAAGTAATACAAAAGAAACTAATTGTTAGGTAATATACGACAATTAGTTTCTTTTTGTTTGTTAAATTATTGAAACTAGCAGTCTATTATATCGTATAATAGAGTTGTGAAAAAAGAAGAAAAAGGAATGGAGTGACTATCATTTTGAACAAGTTGTCTGTATTAAAAAAGCCTTCTTTATGGGCGAAAACAGTTGTAGCAGCAGTGTTGTCAGTTAGTCTACTGACACCTACCATCCATGCTAGTGCTGACACTGGTGTAGCTTTACCAAAAGCTAAAACGCTAGATTCAGCAAGTGCGACGGGATTTCTTGACGACTTTTTTGCAGCAGAAGAAGCTAAACCTCACTATGTAGGTGCATCTGTTGTAATTGTAAAGGATGGCAAAGTTCTTGCTCAGAAGGGTTATGGTTTTGCAGATAAAGAAAAGAAGACGGCAGTTGACCCAGCTTCTACTGTGTTCAGAGTTGCATCTGTATCCAAAACATTTACTGCAACAGCACTTATGCAATTAGTAGAACAAGGAAAAGTTAGTTTGAAGGATGACTTTACGAAATATGTAACGGGTCTTACTTTCGATAATCCATTTAATACTCCAGTTACGATTGGGCATTTGCTTACTCATACTACAGGTTTTCAAATTCAGGATGTACAGCAGGAAGATGTCCATGAAGATTTCGACAAAGTTGTTGAACTAGAAGATTATGTAAAGGCTAATATGCCACCTGTCGTTCGTGAGCCAGGCACTTCCTATTTGTATGACAATTTTGCTTCTACACTAGCAGGATTAGTTGTTGAAAAAGTAAGTGGAGTACCATTCGCTGAATATATGGAGAAGCAAGTATTCGAGCCTCTTCAAATGAATAATAGTGGATTTTTATTGGAAGATAAGCTTAAGGAAAATCTAGCTGTCGAATATAACGCTGCTGGTATAGTTTCTCCATATGCTGTAAATCCAACGACTTGGCCTGCGGGAGGTATGTTATCGACTTCTGAGGATATTGGTAAATTTATGATTGCGTTCTTAAACGGAGGAGCAGCAGGTACTAACCGTATTTTAACGGAAAGTACAGTTGATTCTATGGAACAATATCGTTCGTCGATCCATCCATTGTTGCCGGACACTACATATGGCTTTGAAGCTCCATTCCAATTGCCAGGTGCAGGCAGCAGTCCCAAAATTATTACTAAAGCTGGCGATTTATTAGGTACAAGCTCTTATATGTTTTTAATTCCTGAACAAAATACAGGTGTGTTTATTACTTATAACCAAAGAGGCATTCTTCGTAATTTCTTATATGGACAATTTATTTCAACCTTCTTCCCGCAATATGGTGCTCCTGTTAAGCTGGACCCATATGTTGCACAGGATGAAAAGGAATTGAGCAAATTCAACGGTTATTATTCTGATCTTCGCTTAGATGTTCTAGTATCTGCGCTTGGAACAGAAGGCGAAGGAGATCTCGTTATTACGGATGTATATATGGGAACTCGTCCATTGAAACAAGTAGATGACAATTTATTTGTGGATAGTATTTCTAATCAGTTTACGGCATTCAAGCTAGACGATAAAGGAAATGTTTCTTATATGAAAGAGCCTTATCTTAATCCGATGGGCTACTCGAAAAAAGGTGCTGTTGCGGTAGGATTCTCCGATATTAATAAGGAGCACCCATACGCTAAACAAATTTTAACGCTACAATCGCTAGGCCACATTCCTAACGATGCAACTCAAAGCTTCAATCCTGAAAAATCAGTTACTAGAGCAGAGTATGTGAAGAACTTGCTTGAGCTTAGTAATGTTAAAGGCAGTAAAACAACTGAGCTTGCTTTTACTGATATAAAGGAGCATGAAGCTGCTGCATTTATTCAGATGGCAGTTGAATTGGGTATGGTTACAGGTAATGGAAAAGGGTTGTTCCACCCAGATAAACCAATTACTCGTCAGGAAGCGGCAGTTATGATGGGGCGTCTTTTGGCTCTTCAATATCCAGCTGAGCTTTTCGAATCTGTTCAACTTTCAGGTAAGACGGATAAATGGGCAATTCCAGCAGTTAAGATGTTAGTTGCACTTGGTCTCCATGGCCCAGAGGTACAAAAAGACAGTAAAGGCGCAGCTGATTTTAAATCTAAGCAGTTGCTAAATCGTCAAGAGGAAGCCGCGATTTATTTCGCTATGCTAACACAGCCTACTGATCAAATCGTTGCAGCTCTTAAGCAAGAACAAGAAGCGAAAGACAAAGAAAAAGAAAAAGAGGCGCCTAAGGCGGCTTAAGGAAATAAAAAATGAAAAAGGATCTTCCAGAGCGGAGATCCTTTTTTTCATGCAGTGATATATTTATTCGATCATCGTATAATGATGAAGATGAAATATGATGATGGGTGGTTGACGATATGGGAACCATTTTGTTCACTGGAGGCGGGTCTGCTGGGCATGTTACAGTAAATCTTGCATTAATTCCTCGTTTTGTTGAGAAAGGTTGGAACGTGGATTACATAGGATCGGTAAACGGAATTGAGAAGCAACTAATAGAAGCTGTTCCAAACGTGCGGTACTTCCCTATTTCAACGGGAAAGCTTCGCAGATATATGGATTGGAACAATGTGAAGGACCCTTTCCGCGTCGTGAAGGGACTTTACCAGGCTTATCGTATTATTAACAAGCAGAAGCCGAATGTCATTTTTTCCAAAGGGGGCTTCGTATCTGTTCCAGTTGTGCTTGGTGCATGGTTAAATAAGGTACCTGTTCTGATCCATGAATCCGATCTTACACCAGGGCTTGCAAATCGAATTGCGATTCCATTCGCGACGGGAGTATGTACAACTTTCCCAGAAACAGTCGATGCACTTCCAGAAAACAAATGTAGATATATTGGCCCTATCGTTCGTGAAGATTTAATCAAAGGCAATGCAGAAAAAGGCAGAGCGCTATGCGGCTTTAATAGAGCGAAGCCAGTTATGCTTATAATGGGTGGAAGCCTGGGTGCCAAACGGATAAATGAAGTTGTACGTAAAGCACTTCCGCGTTTACTTGAAACTTACCAAGTTGTTCATTTATGCGGAAAAAATGGGCATGTTAGTTCGATGAGTTCTGGCCATTACAAACAGTTTGAGTATGTAACCGATGAGTTGCCACACCTATTAGCGATGACAGACATCGTCATTTCACGTGCGGGTTCAAACTCGATATTCGAGTTTCTAGCATTGCATAAGCCTATGTTGCTAATCCCATTGCCCAAAGGGCAAAGTAGGGGAGATCAGATACTGAATGCCGAGTCCTTTCGGCGATCAGGATATTGCGACGTACTCTATGAAGAAAATCTTGAGGAACGGACGTTGGTGGAACACGTACAGAAATTATACGAAAACCGACAAACCTATATCGATCAAATGAGTGTTCGTAAAGGATCGGATAGTCTGACTGCTCTATGTGATTGGATTGATGAAATAAAAAGAAAATAACGATAAAATAAAACAACCGCCTACAGCTACGTTTACGCCCAGACCTACAAGAGTCGCACTTTTTTCAAAGAGTCTTACTTAGTAGTTAGAGCGTTCGTTTCCATGGGCGGTTATTTGTTTTATAACGAAAAGTTCATTGGTTAAGAAATTATTTTAAAGTAAGGTGAGTAGTGTTAATAGGTTTACTTGAGCCAAGCATCTACTTTATCACCGTTTTGTTGGGTCCACTGTTTAGCTGCATCTTCTGGGGATGAGCCTTCTTCAATAGCTATCATCACTTTAGCCATGTCATCAGGGGACCACGCAAAGGAGTCAAGGAATGCATAAGCTTCAGCCTGAGTTTCTTTAAGTCCAGTACGAACGATCGTATGAATTTGTTCGTCTTTCCCATATGCACCCTTAGGATCTTCAAGATATTTCAGATCCATCTTGGCAAATTTCCAGTGCGGTGTCCATCCTGTTACGATAATAGATTCTTTATTTTTATAAGCTTTTTCAAGCTCTTTGGTCATAGCGGCTGAGGAACTGGGAAGAAGATTCCACTTATCCTTTAAACCATATTGCTCAAGTGCGCCTTCGGTTGCAGTCATTAGACCAGCGCCAGGTTCGATGCCAATAATCGTGTAATCTGTTGCTTTGCCGACAGTATCATCTAAATCCTCAATACTTGCAATGTCCATATAGGATGGAACTGCGAGGCCAAGCTTTGTACCCTCTAAGTTTGGTCCTAAATCTTCGAATTTCCCTTTGTTATCATCGGCATAAGTAGCATGAGTTGTTGGAAGCCAAGCGGCTACCATAGCATCTGCACTTCCATTCGAAATACCGGACCACATTGGGCCGGCATCAACTTGAAGCATCTCGACTTTATAATCAAGTCGTTGCTCCAAAACTTCTTTTACAACATAAGTGCTTGCGATTTCGGAATCCCAAGCTACATAGGCTAGTTTGATTTGTTTTTTGTTAGCACCATTTGAGCTAGTACCTCCACCGTTTGAACAACCTGCCAATAATACAAACACCATAGTAGCAGCTGCAATTACGCTTATTTTGTTAAATTTCATTGGACCACTCCTTAGTTTTAATAAGTTAGTTGGCTTTAGTACGTTGAATAACTTTTTGTGTAAGACGATCTAAAATAATTGCCAAAATAACGATAGCTAGTCCAGCTTCAAAGCCGACACCTGTTTTGCCTTGTGTAACGGCACGGTAGACGTAAGCTCCGACACCTTGTGCTCCAATCATAGAGGCGATAACGACCATAGACAGGGATAACATAATGGTTTGGTTAATACCAGCCATCATTGTTGGCATAGCGATTGGAAGTTGAAGTTTGAATAGCTTCTGCGCAGGTGTTGAACCAAATGCATCGGCAGCCTCAACTAGCTCTGACGGAACTTGTCTAATACCTAAATTCGTCATTCGGATGGTAGGTGGAATAGCGAATATAATAGACGAGATAACACCGGGAACGACACCAAGGCTGAAGAAAGTTACTGCAGGAAGCAAATAAACGAATGCTGGCATCGTCTGCATAAAATCAAGCATTGGAGTAAATATTCGCTGTACCGTATTGTTTCTTGCACACAATATGCCGATAGGAACTCCGATAACAACCGAGATGAATGCAGCCGTAAGAACTAGTGCCAGCGTCTGCATCGTTGGACTCCATAGACCAAGATTATCGATTAACAGAAGGCCTATTGTCGTGAATAAAGCCATCTTCCATTTGCCAAGATACCATGCGAGTGTCGCAAATAGTGCGATTATAACTAAAGCAGGCGGCCCATTTAGAACACTTTCGAGACTGCTTACTGTACTTCCGATAATGAGACTAATGAAGTCAAAGAAGGGAGATAAATTACTCTCAAGCCACACTTCAATTCTTTCAATCCAATCTGCTAATGGAATTTTAGGAAGATTCATATTAAGCACCTCCTTCTAGTACGGATGTGCCAGCAAGTGCAGCTAAAACGGCACCTTTAAGAACAACACCTTTTAATCTTCCAGTTGAATCTGTTACCGCTACAGGTAGCTTTGAGTTGCCCATTAATTCAAACAGTTCATTAAGCAGAGAGTCTGGCGAGGTAGTTGGCATGTCACGCTGCATAACATCCTCTAATCGTTTACCCTCTTTAATCGCGGTCGACGCGTCTTCAGCCGTAACGATACCAAATAGCTGCATCGCTTTGTCAACGACATACAGGCTGGACACGCCTCGGTCGCGCATAAATTGCAACGCCACTCGCGGCCCTTTGTCAATGGTGATGGTTTCCGCCTTCTCCATCGCATGGGCAGCAGTTAACACCTTAGATAAATCAACATCCTCTACAAACCGTTCAACATATCTATTTGCAGGTTGCATAAGGATTTCCTCTGGTGTACCGATTTGTACGATATTGCCATCTTTCATTAAAGCGATCTGATCGCCAATACGAAGGGCTTCATCAAGATCATGTGTGATGAATACAATCGTTTTTTTCATTTTTAATTGGAGTTCCAACAATTCGTCTTGCATGTCCTTGCGTATTAACGGATCGAGTGCACTGAACGCTTCATCCATTAATAGAACTTCAGGATCGTTAGCAAGTCCGCGAGCTAGTCCAACACGTTGTTGCATACCTCCACTTAACTGATCGGGATAACTGTTCTCCCAACCTTTAAGCCCAACGAGTTCTAATGATTGCATAGCCATTTCTCGTCTCTTTTTCTTTTCGATGCCTTGAATTTCAAGGCCGTATTCAATATTTTGAATAACTGTTCGATGAGGGAATAGAGCAAACTTCTGAAATACCATCCCGACATTTTTCCTTCTGAACTGTCTTAGTTCCTCTGATGTCATACGCATTACATCTTTACCTTGGAATAATAGTTGTCCGGCCGTAGGTTCAATTAATCGATTTAATAAACGTACAAGCGTCGATTTGCCACTACCGGATAGACCCATGATGACAAAGATTTGACCTGCTTCAATAGTGAAATCAGCTTGATTTACACCTACAGTCATCTTTGTTTCCTTCAAAATCTTTTCTTTCGACCACCCTTTATCTAGTAATGGAATAGCCTTTTTTGGATCGTTTCCGAAAACTTTAGTTAACCGTTTGGCTTCTATAATTGTCATATTATGCGCCCCTTTCGTGTTTCTTTTTGGAAAAATTCGACTCCCTAAGTGTAAATGGATATCTTTGTTACGGTCAAAGAG
The DNA here is from genome assembly GCF_016019935.1 of Paenibacillus sp. GSMTC-2017. Classification (GTDB taxonomy): domain Bacteria; phylum Bacillota; class Bacilli; order Paenibacillales; family Paenibacillaceae; genus Pristimantibacillus. The sequence goes on along the minus strand of NZ_JAECMT010000001.1, from coordinate 1,509,048 downwards.
CGTGAGCCTTGCTAAGAAGCGTACAGTTATAACTTTACAAACTTTACGTACTGTATGCTCCGTATAACTCCCTTTTTCAGTTAGATCGTTTTCTTTACAGATCAATCTACATTTGATTACAATAACGATATTGAGTTTTTTAGGATATTGGGTACTTCTTGGGAGGGACATTATGAATGAACTAGCGGCATTAACGGACGAGCAACGCGTGAAGTTGCTACAGACAAGAAGACGCGTAATTGATTCAATTGGGAAAAATATGGACTTGTATGGGATCACATCCTCGATCGGTCATTTATATGGAAATATGTATTTTAACCAGGAACCTGTCACGCTGGATGAGATGAGCGAAACGATGGGGATGAGTAAGACGTCAATGAGTACAGGGATGCGAACGTTGTATGATTTGAAGATGATCAATAAAGTATGGGGTAAGGGCTCACGTAAAGATTTGTACGAGGTCGTTCCCGATTGGCACCAAAACTTTTCTGATTTCTTCTCCATTAAGTGGCGGAAAGCCGTTGAGATGAACAAAAGTGTTCTTAGGAGAAGCATTAAGGAACTTGATTTACTTATGGTGGAACATGAGGCGGACGAAGCTTTCATGAAGTTGCTTGTAAGTGATAAAGGGAAGAATGAGGAAGCACTCAAGTATTATAAATGGCTTGATCGACTGATTGAATCGTTTGAGTCAGGTGAGATTTACGACTTCATACCTAAAGAAGACTAGCAATTATATCGTTACTCAGCCGCAGAAAAATTCTGCGGTTATTTTATTTTTTGTTCATTTTGCCGGAAATGCAACTATTTCGTTAATTGTGGAATGCTATAGCCACCACTTCTTTTGCAATAGGGGAGAGCCGTAATGATGCAGGGTAATAATAGTTACGATGGAACGAGCAAGGACTGCCGTATGCTGATTATGAATGGACAAATTGTGCTGAAGGATGTAGTTGTAGATGGGGCATTAGTAGTAGAAGAAGGGATAATAACAGCCATCTTGCAAGAAGAGGATGATATTGCTGAGATGAAGGAGTGTTTTGCTGAGCAAGGTGAACAGAGGTTAATTGATGCTGTCGGACGATTTGTATTACCTGGTCTTATCGATATTCATTGTGATGCGATTGAGAAGGAGGCGCAGCCTCGGCCCAATACACTATTTCCATTAGAGATGGCGTTGCTCGAGTTTGAAAGAAAGCTGCCGCTGCATGGCATTACGACGATGTATCATTCCTTATCGTTAGGAGTAGGACTGAGTCTTAGAGGTGATCATCTGCTCACAGAAATGATAGAACTCATTCATCGTTATAATGGCAAAAGAGCAATGATACGAAATCGGATACATTTGAGGTTTGAGGTGTCCCATCATGAAGGTATTCCGATTTTGAAGAGGTTTCTTGAAGAGGGTAAAATTCATTATTTGTCTTATATGGACCATTCACCTGGGCAAGGTCAGTATAAGGAGCCGGGTTCTTTTGAAAAGTATGTGATGAAAAATCAAGGTGTTTCTCCGAAAGAGGTACAAATTATTGTGGAGAATTTGATTAGGAAACAGCATGAAGTCGATTGGGAGCAACTGAAAAGACTCGGTAAACTTGCCGTAAAACGCGGAATATCAGTTGCATCACATGATGATGATTCACCAGATAAAGTTGATGAGGCAAAGGGATTTGGCGTAAGTATTAGTGAATTTCCAATTGATTTGGATACTGCTAAACATGCAACAGAGCTAGGGATAGACGTATGTGTAGGAGCACCTAATGTCGTTCGCGGCATTTCACACGATAACAATCTAAGAGCGGTCGATGCCATTAAAGCGGGCGCTGCAGCAATATTGTGCTCGGATTATCATCCTTCGTCGTTGCTTGCAGCTATTTTTAAGCTTGCGGATGAAGGGGTTGTCGAACTGCCAGAAGCAGTCAGAATGGCCTCCCTTCATCCAGCACAGGCGCTTCGGATAGATGAAGCTTATGGATCAATCGAAATAGGCAAAGCCGCCGATATCATCATTGTAGATCGATATGAAGGTTTACCATGGGTGACAGAAACGATCGTCGGAGGAGTTAGTGTGTTCTCCGCAACGGTCAGGTATTAAGATGGAGATGGATTTTCTGTACCTTCTTGATGAAGATGTTCATATAAGGACTCAACCATATGGGTCTGCTGAGATGAATCGGATTGTTTCCAAATCATCTCGAATAATACACCTAGACCAGGTAAAGCACGTTCATCGTGTCCGATGGAACCTTCAATCACTTCATTTAGCTGCTCTTTTGAGTTTTCTTGGACACGGTTAACTATGGCTTGGCGCAGATCGATCAAAGTCAATGGATAACCCTCCTGAAGAAATCAGATTTTTTGCTTTTTTACTATGCCCAACAACAATGTCGTCCATCCCGTTCGCCCGACTATGTTATAATGGACGAAAGAAAGACGGGACACACGGGTAAGGTAAGGGGAAAAAAGTCACTGTCTTAAGCGGAAGGTTAGGTAACAAATAAGATGAATAATTTCCAGAACAAACAACTATATATCGGTTCACTTCAGAACGAACGAGTAAAGCAATGGGCGTCTTTGCTTGATAAAAAGTATCGTGACCGCACTAATCAATTTATTATTGAAGGTGTACATTTAATTCAAGAAGCTCTGAAGGCTGGGGCAGAGGTAAAGCAAATTGTTTTTGATGAGGAACGTGGACTTCCACATGAACTAAAAGAAGAGAGTTATGCTTCCACTCCTGGAATTGAGTGGGTCAGCACATCGAAGGCGATTATGGCGAAATGTACCGGAACGGATACGCCTCCACCTGTATTTGCTGTACTGAATAAGCTTGAAATTAGCGAAGAAAAGTTATTCGGGGAAGATTCTTTGATAATTGTGCTAGATGGGGTTCGTGATCCTGGTAATTTGGGTACAATCATTAGAAGTGCTGATGCAGCTGGGGCAGATGCAGTGGTGCTTGGTAAAGGTTGTGTAGATTTGTACAATCCTAAGTCGGTTCGTTCAACGATGGGTTCATTGTTCCACTTGCCGATAGTGGAGGGAGATCTTTCGGAGCTGTTGCCTAAGGCTAAAGCTCATGGAGCGACATTAGTTGGGACAAGCTTGCAAGCGGAACATAGCTGCTATAGCTATAACTGGAAGCGGGCAACATGGCTGCTTATGGGGAACGAATCCGAGGGGTTGTCACAGCACGTGCGTGAACAGCTTGATGAAGCTGTTATTATTCCAATGGCGGGCCGAGCGGAGTCACTTAATGTGGCTATGGCTTCGACGATTTTGTTGTTTGAAGCTTTGCGGCAGCGGGGAGTTTAACTAGAAGATAATAGATGTTTTAATGGTAAAAAACAGTTCTCTATACATCACAGACTGGAAACTAGTCGATTCTTTTATCGATCAAGCTACAGTCTTTTTTATATTTTAAAGTTCTTGAAAATTATAGTAGAATGTTCTCAATTAACCGATGTTGATGGTATTACTACTCGGATTGGGATATACCCGTAATTATTTTTGGCTAACGAGTCTTTCTAACGAACCGTATTGATCTTATAGTGGTGAATAATGGATTGAATTTTTTCTAACGAACTTCATTGGCGTTAAGTGGTCGTTTATTATAGGAAAGGAGCTCATTTTCGTGAAATAACGATTCTGCGATTCGTTAAATCTAGGAATGAGCTCATTTTGATCAAATAAGGCTTGCTCAGTTCGTTAGAGGTGGTGCTGCTATCAGATCTCGATAGGTGGAGTAATTGATGGTAACTACGAATGATGGTGAAGTGCTAGGCGTATGTCAAAGTCATAAATGAAGTGAATGATGCATGTTAGAAAGTTGTATCGATATGAAATCCTTGCTTCCTATATTCGTCCATCTTAATTAGAAATTTATAAAATTCGTGAAAATCATATTGCAACTCTTGGATATCAACTATAATCCATGCATAGCCGTCTTCATTTGTTTTGGAACGTTCTTCGGTAAAGTGTTCTATTATTTCATCCATAATTATTTCACCATAGGAAGTTAACTCGTGACAGTTAGGTAATGTAATATAATAACCTGGTTCCTCGCATTGCCATCTTGGTGGTGTTTTCATCGTTCTTTTTCCTCTCTATTCTTAGATGAGTTCAAATTCCAAATGACAGTAGTGTATTGAAAATTATAGCAGGGAAAAACGAGCTGGGGTAGAGAAATTAGTAAACAATCCATGCATACAATATTTACAAAACTACCCATTCGATGCTACAATTTGAATGAACGTTCATTCAAAGACAATGCGAGGAGTTGCTACATGTCCACTCAAAGTGCACAGTTACAGGAAATGTTTTTGAAAGGTTTCGAAGAAGATGTTCAAGATAAAGCCGTGCGGCAAATCATCTTGCATGCGATAGAGGTATTTTCGAAAAAAGGGTTCACTGGCACAAAGATTAAAGATATCGCGCAAAGCGCAGGGTTCAGCCAAGGTTATGTTTATACGTATTTCAAATCCAAGGATGAGCTATTCACTAAAATTGTTGAACTTGCCACTTTGGGCTCGGGAAGGTCGGTCTATCAAGCATCACAATTGATTGGCTCACCTATCCAAAAAATCACATGGTTAACTGAGGCTTTTATGTCAGCAGACAGCATCGCTATGCAACACTGGCGATTGATATTACTACAGACAACCACTTCGGAGTCTATACCTGAGGAAGCAAAGAGAGTAGCCAAAGAAAATGCGATTGAGCCGTTCAAACATTTTATCCCACTTGTTATTCAAGGACAGCAAGATGGTGAAATCGTTGAAGGAGATCCTTTTATGCTTGCTATAACTTATTTTTCCTTTATACAAGGGCTTGGAATTTCTAAGATACAGACAACAAGCGAGCTGCCATTCCCGTCGGCGGAAGTAGTGCTTCGTTTTTTGCGTAAGTAGTATTTTTTTGCATAAGTGGCACTTCTTTTTATTGTGAAAGTGATAGATGAGCAACATTTTATTATTCGGAGGGAGCTGAAGTGTAAATGATTAAATCGTTCAAAAGTGAGAAAAAACGTCTTCAAGTATTACATTCTTATGATCAAGTAATGAAGATGTGGGGGACAGATGTAATCACACACACGATTCACTCTCGATGCGGAACGACTCATTGTACAACAGCAGGAAATAAAAATAACCCGCCGCTATTATTACTCCATGGTGTCGGAGATAATTCCGCTGTCATGTGGGCGCTGAACATAAAGGTTTTGTCGAGCCGTTATTATTGTATCGCTGTTGATACGATGGGTGGCCCAGGCAAAACAGTTCCGAATGAACATTTTACTAAGGCGTCCTTTAATACGATGGATTGGTTAAATGAAATTATCGACTATTTCAAGTTGGATAAAATTTATATAGCTGGCGTATCACATGGCGCTTATATGGCCTATCAATTCACTACGATGTATTCTGATCGAGTTTGGGGAGCGGTCTGTATGGAGGGTGGAATAATTACGAATCCAATGAAGTCCATGATCCGGACAATGTTGCTTATGTTTCCACAAATTTTACTTCCGACAAAACGAAACATGCTTAACATTTTAAAAAAGATGAGTTCACCGCACTCTGACGTATTTGAAAAGTATCCCTTGCTCGCAGAGCATATGATTTTAGTTATGAAATCGCATAATCAAAAGGCGATGTTTCCTCATCAAATAGAGAAATACGATAAGGAAAAGGGAATGGCTGTGAGGGATAAGCTATATTTTCTAATTGGAGATCATGTTAAAGTTCTTGATAAAACGTTTGTTATATTGCTTGAAGATGGGCAATATCATTACAAGATTGTACCGAAGACGGGGCATGGCATTAATATGGAACAACCAGATGATATACATGATGAGATGTTTCGTTTTCTTTTAGGGCACGAGACAGATGTAGGGATGTTTGTTTCAGATGGTATCGTTTAGGGTAATTTATAAGGAACATTTACTACGATAGTTTCGTCATAAAGTACAGCTTAGATAAATGACATAAAGATAGTGAGGCGGGTTTGAATTGGAAAAGTGGATACAAGAACATATCAAAGATGCAGAACTGAAGTTTGGACTAGACAATTATCGCTTTAAAACGTTTAGCTTGCATCGCGACATTAATACGCTTAAGGAAACGGTCTATACGCTGTCGCTAGAATGGTTACCAGGGAATGCATCTACTCTTAACGAAGGGGAAGATGAAGGTACGAATCCTCCAGGAACAGCAGTTATAAGTATCGATCTGAATACAAAGCGCTATAGCAGTGTTATTTTTGTACAAGGACAAAGCGATGCAGGTGAGGGTGGCGTCGTTTTTGATATAAAAGACGAAGAAGGAATCGTTCAGTGGATTGAATCCGAAACAGGATTGACCTACGGCAAACATTTTGAAGGCGATAGTAAACGTAACGATAAGATTGGATTCAATTTTAAAAGCATGTACAAAGCAATTCGAACGGCACCATCTGGAAGTATCAATATAGAATTTGATGAGGCAGGCAAGTTGGTGTTCTTTTCTGTAATCGGGTCATTTCCTTCGGATGAAACGATTATTGAAGAAAGTTATAGGCTTACGTTTAAGGATGTGGAGCCTTCTATCTTCAAAAGACTGACACTGACAGAAATCCCTGTTGATGATAAAAAACAGTGGGTTCCAGTCTATGCGCTTGATGAGTTTTATTTCACTCAGAGTGATGGAGCGATAATACCTATCGAAGTACTTATGAAGGACAGACATATTTACATTCCTGTTAATCGTTTGCTCGAATGGGAAGGATCTCTTGAAAATGATTTTGAAAGCAAGCCGATATTCGTTGCTGAGACGATTACAACTGAGCAAGTCATTACGAAGGAACAGCATCCGGAACTGGCTCCTATTGAAGAATCAGAGATTGAGAGTTGCATGGATTCAGTTGTTACCTATATGCGTAAAGCCTATTCAGAACAATCTGGAGAATGGGTGTTAGTATCGTTGTATCGAAGTAGAGGATACATTTACGCTGAATTGCGAAGGTCAGCTCAAGATAATCGAATACTGAAGCGTAAGCTGCAGATTATTATGGATAGTTCGAGTTTTGAGGTAGTCAATACGATGGATAGCGAATTCTTTTTGAAAATGTTCGAAGGGTATGAATCTGCCGTTCCGGTTGTGGTGGAGCATGAGGAAGCTTATGCAAAGTTGATTGACCATATGGTGATAGAACCTGCTTATGTTTATGATAACGTGAGCGGGAAGTACAGATTATGTGGTCGAGTTGATTGCAATTACTGTGTAGATGCAATAACGGGTGAGGTAGTAGAACTGAATTCTTTAAGGTAGTAGTTAACTGTTTCTAACTTGTCAGAATCCCTTCTAAGTAAACACTCAATAAATCTTCTAGCTAATAAGAGGAACGAGTGGGTTTAGAGGGGATTTTAGCTTTTTAACTAAACTAAATCTTATTGAGGGTTCAAAGAATGTGTTTCAATAAAGTTAAGTAAAGTACTGGGAATACATGGTGATACATGATAATATGGAAAGTACATAATGATAAATAACTCGGAACAACTATATAGGAGGTAAGTGAATGACTAATGCCAAAAGTGGAACATCGGTGGAAGCATTGTTTAAACCTTTTACTTCTGAAAAACTACAAGTTGCCAATAGAATCGTAATGGCGCCTATGACTAGAGGGTTTTCACCAGATGGTGTGCCAAGTAGTGATGTTGCGGCTTATTATCGCCGTCGCGCGGAGAATGGCGTCGGTCTTATCGTGACTGAGGGCACGGTAATTAATCATCCAGCTGCTGCGGCAAGCCCGAATTGGCCCCATTTCCACGGTGAAGCTGCGTTAAACGGTTGGGCTAACGTAGTGAATGAAGTTCATGAAGCGGGCGGGAAGATTATTCCACAGCTATGGCATATTGGGTTAACTCGGAAAATTGGGAGTTATCCTAACCCTGAAGCACTTCCGATAGGCCCTTCTGGACTCGATCTTTCAGGTGAAAAAATTACTGAGCCGTTAACGGAAAATGAAATTGGCGACGTTATCGCAGCTTACGCACAGGCAGCTGCTGATGCTGCTCGAATTGGCTTTGACGGTATTGAGCTTCATGGTGCGCATGGTTATTTGATCGATCAGTTTTTCTGGGGGAAAACGAATCAACGTATCGATCGTTATGGCGGAGACATTGCAGGTCGGACACGATTTGCAGTTGAGGTAGTTGAAGCATGCAGACGTGCTGTCGGAGCAGATTTTCCTATTGTGCTCAGGTTCTCGCAATGGAAAGCAAACCATTATGATGCTAAGTTAGCCGAATCACCGCAGCAACTGGAGCAATTTTTGGCACCGCTTGTTGACGCAGGAGTGGATGTTTTCCATAGCTCTACACGCAGATATTGGGAGCCGGAATTCGTGGATTCAAGCTTGAACTTGGCTGGTTGGACGAAGAAGCTAACAGGAAAACCGACGATAACGGTTGGATCGGTTGGATTAGATAATGAGTTTGGAAGCAGTACAGGAGGTAGCGCTAAGCCTTCAACTTTGGATGGTTTGATCGAGAGACTAGAAAACGGTGAGTTCGATCTTGTTGCAGTAGGGCGAGCTGTTCTGGCTGATCCAGAATGGGCAGTTAAAATACGCGATAATCGAACGGAAGAGCTGCATAATTTCGATATAAGTTCTACAAAGACGTTGTTTTAAGCAAGGCGGGTAAGATGGTGGAAGAGTAGAAGTAGAAAGCTAAAAGTTGAAATCAAAAAATGTATAGATTCTCGTTACAGTAATAAGGTGGAAGATGACTCGGGGTTCAAGATCTAGTTGTATAAACTTTTTCTTGAACTAAGTTTACTGAGCCGTATGAAACCTTAACAGGTGATTTCAGTTAATCGAAAAGCTACGAGGTTTTCATAATTTTGGAGGAAAACCTCGTAGCCCATAAGGATGAAGTTACTATTATAAATAGGAGCTAAAGGAGAAACAAGGGCCATCATAACAACTGTGCGTTTTATATTATTTTAACAATAAAAATTGCTGTACATCATAATTGAAATCTTCGTGTGTAATTAATAAAGTACTTTCAAAAGACTCATCAAAAAAATAAGTATCACTTGGAAATTTAAGATAATTATTTAAAAGTTGCTCGGAGGAAATTTTGAAAACAAATTCACGTCCTAGGTTAAACATAGGGTGATTCGCACTATTATAATCCCAAAACATAAATAGATGATTTGAAAGTGGAAAGTTGTTTGTTAATTCATTAATATCCATGCTGGTTACATTAGAACGAAATGAATTCCATAAATACGTACTTGGCTCAGTATCAATTTTGTATTTCAAGTAGATTGATTCATCTCCTACAAATTTTGAAATATACTTCTCCCTAAGCTCTGAAGATTCTGTAGATGTGAGTTTTACAAAATGACTCATTATTTGTTCTAAAGTAAACTTGTTACTAGCATAATTTTTGATTATTTTTCCTAAAGGTGTATTTTCCATAATTCCTCCTAATTTTTAAAGCCGATACCTTATGATAGGTATCGGCTTTATTTTTTTAATTGTACCAATGATGACCTCTAGTTTGAGTTCCGTACATGATTACATGATAATGAGGTTTGTTAAGTGGTTGATATCCTTTAGGTGTATTGATGTGTGCATCTTCTCTTTTAACTAGTTTGTCAGGAGTTGCTCCTGAAGCCACTTTATATGCATCAGTTTGCAATGGGGAATATGTATCTTTATCCGTTTGTGCTCGTAAAATAGCTGTTTGTAAAGTAATTCCGGTGATGATATTGATACCGCCGCCCGCTGTGTCTTTAGGGGAAGCTGCAAAATGCACAAAATTTTTATTTCTATTCGCAGTAACTACTGTTGTTGTTTGTGATAAGGAACTTGCCACTTCTTTCCTGAACTGAGTTCCTTCATTGGTACTAATATTGTTTGTCAAATTTGTAACTACAGTGGTACTTTCTACATATTTCGCTGCATAATCGCTAATAACGACGACTGCTCCCACCAAAGCTATAAAATCTAAAACAGGAAGAGGTCCATCTAATAATGCTAATCCTCCTAGTGTAGCTAATCTTGAAGCAAGAACTTTCTCAGAATAACTAAGACCTAGTCCCTTTAATATATTTATTTCAGATAGAAAACTAAATGCTTGTACAGTTCCATTCTTTTGTTGCGTTACATCATCAGGGTATTTCCCGTGAATTTTATAGTAGTCATAGTATTCTTGTGCTAGCTTATCTACTCTTTCAAGTTGTTTTTTGTCTTCTGCAGAAATTGTTCTAGCTTGTAAAGCTGCAGGTGCAGCATGCGTAACGTTATAAGACTTAAAGTTTTTGTAGTTTTCATTGGTGCTAAGAAGTGAATTTAGTTCTGAAAGAGTAATTGTTCCTTTACTTGAGACTAAGTTGTTGAGCCAAGAGACGTACGTTCTAAGATATGGATTTTTATAATCATCAGTAGTTAATGATTTTGTAAATTGCTCTACGTCATGTTTTGTGAACTTTAAATCTAATTGATTTTTATCAGGTGCCTGGGTAGCAAATACGTTACTAAAACTCATTAAAAATATAGTTAATATTAAAATATTTGAGATTAAGAACTTACGAGTGCTTTTCAATATTATCATACCCTTCTTATAAAGTAGTTGCCACTCTTATTAGCGATTTAAGATACTGGAAACAAGGCTATTTCATATTTCTAAATATTCAAAACAGTCTTATTAGAAAAGCATAAAAACTTATCTCCTTTCTTGTGGATAGATTTTATAATACAAATAATTCTTTTTCAATTCCTATTATTACCTTTTAATAATATATATGCAAGAACTATTTTATTTAGTATTTAACATATAACTGTTAAGATGGGAATTTTTATGATTTTTATGAATTTTAAGATTTTTATGTTTAATACCTATATATAACCAATAGAAAATCCTGGTATATAACATGTGCAATAAAGAGATTCATTAGAATTGTAGAGTTACAATGTAAGCAGTGAGTATTCCGTCGAGATAGGGAGTGTGGCAAAAATGAAATATTGGAAAAGGTATATCGAATTACAAATGATTTTTAAAATATAATATTTTAATCGCAGATACGGATACTTTAATGGAACAAGAAAGTGCGTCAGTAATCTGGGATAGATTAAAAGATAGAGACACATTGTGTCATGGTCATTATTACTGCTTGAAAGGGAAAATGCCCGAACGAATATCAGGTAGATAACGATTATTGATTCATTACAAAATGGAGTAGGTATATTCTTTACAACTAAAAAAGAGTTGTTGCTGACAAACCAGAACCTAAAATAAGTTAGGAATCCTAAAATGTTCTGAATTTAAAGAGTGAAAGCCAATAAATTGAGTTTGTATGTGATGTCCAAAAAATACACCTCTATCCGTTAATTAATTGGCTTGTTACTTCATGTCATTTCAGAAAAGTTGTGATTAATTACTTAACTTACCTTAAGAAATGATAAGATATCTTTTCTATTATGGTAAGAATTAGTTTATAGGCACATAAGAGGAGCCCTGTACTATGTATTAAAACACATTACAGGAGGTACTTGAAGATGAACGCAAGCAAAAGAACAATTGGTGTATTGTTTGGCGGCTGTTCTACGGAATATGAGGTTTCATTATCATCTGCTTCGGCTGTCATTGAACATTTGGATAGAGACAAATATGAGGTAATCATGATCGGTATTACGAGAGAGGGACATTGGTATAGATATTTTGGAGATGTTAGTGATATCCAAAGTAATCGTTGGATCGAGCATACGAGTTGTGTAACGGCCATACTTTCACCAAGCAAAGAAACAAAAGGGATTATCGAGTTTTATGGAACCGAATTCCGCGTTACGCCAATAGATTTAATATTCCCAGTATTACATGGGAAAAACGGAGAAGACGGCACGATGCAAGGGTTAATCGAATTGTCTGGTTTGCCATTCGTAGGCTGCGGTACGTTATCTTCAGCCATTTGTATGGATAAAGTTATTGCTAAGACATTAGTACAAGCCGCGGGTATCGAAGTAGCGGCTTCTATTACTCTTTTAGCAGGGGACTCGATTGCTGAGGCTGTTGTTAATACTGCCGAATTAGGCTTTCCGCTTTTCGTAAAACCTTCTAAATCTGGCTCCTCGATCGGGATTACAAAAGCTTATACGAAACAGGAGTTAATGAACGGAATAGAAGATGCATTTAAACATGATGACAAAGTTATCATCGAACAAAATGTTGATGGCTTTGAAGTAGGCTGCGCTGTTCTTGGCAACAGACATCTTATAACGGGTGCAGTGGATGAAATTGCACTAACGGGTGAGTTTTTCGATCATGATGAGAAGTATTCACTAGGAACTGCGGCGATCCATCTTCCTGCTAGACTTAACGCTGATATGGCGAACAAAGTAAAGGATACGGCGCTTCGTATCTATAGAGTGCTCGGTTGTAGCGGGTTTGCTAGGGTAGATTTATTCGTTACGAAAGACGGTAATCTTCTATTCAATGAGGTCAACACGATTCCAGGATTTACAGCACATAGCAGATATCCTAATATGATGAACCATGCGGGAATAGCTTTTCCAGAGCTACTTGATCAACTCATTGCAACAGCAGATCAAGAGGGACAACTATGATGAATGTAACGACAATAAGTCGCAGACCGCCTAGTCAAAGTCTACAAGAAAACAGCATTAAACTGAGCAGAGCAGAAATGCACAAAGGCTACCTTATACTTGTGAATCGCGATAATAGAGTACAACATGCTAGTTGGGATGTTGAGGAATTACCATCCTCTATTATGCAGGCTAACTATGACGAGGAAGGGCGGATTTTATTAGAAAGTAAGTGTATCCAGCAATTATCTGACCTATTAGATGCATGTGGCACAAAGGAAGATATATTAGCAGTAAGCGGCTACCGTACAAAAGAAACACAGGAGCACATTTATGTAAATTCGCTCATCGAAAATGGTGAAGCCTTTACAGCAAGTTATGTCGCCTTTCCTGGTGCAAGTGAGCATCAAACGGGGCTTGCAGTAGATGTTGGGATTAGTAAAGGGGATGGGGATTATATTCGCCCTTCGTTCCCTGATGATGGTGCCAGCGGTATGTTCAAAAAGCGTGCGGCAGAGTTTGGATTTATTCAAAGATATGAAGAGGGGAAACGAGAGATTACGGGAATTGCTTGTGAAGAGTGGCATTATCGGTATGTCGGAGTCCCGCATTCCCTCATTATGAAGGAATTTCATTTGTGCCTGGAAGAGTACACCGAATATGTGAAAGAACATCGTTATAATTGCAATCATCTCTATGTTGTAACGCATTTTTCTTTATTCGAAATTTATTATGTTAAAGCGGAAAGGGAAGAAACAATCGTTCCTATAGTGAATGGTAACGGCTTTGAGGTGTCTGGCAACAATAAAGATGGATTCGTTGTAACTGTATGTCATCGTAGTGGTGCTGCTTTATGCTGAAGGAACTATTTTGAAAATGATCCACTTCCCTCGTCATGACAGTATGTACATTGTTTTGATTGCTGCGGTTTATTGTCTATTTCGCTTAGCTCTATTACAAAATTGGCATGGAGGACCGGTTGTTAGAGGAATAAGCACATGGATCTATCTACTGCATCCGATTGCGTTCGTAATCGTAAGGGGTGGAGCAAAGGCTACTGGACTTAGAGAAATTTTTATCGAGAACAGCCTTATTCATTTCATTGCTGTTACATTGTTGTCGGTCCTAATGGCTATGACTGTAGTTATCGGGCTTAAAATGTTGAAGAAAACTAAAAAGCCAGCGCCAGCTATGCACAGAGCATGGACAGAAATAAAGTTAGATCATATCGAACATAATCTGAATCAGCTAAAAAGTGTTATTCCAGAAAGTACTGAGGTTATGGTTGTTGTAAAAGCAGATGGGTACGGTCATGGCAGCGTTCAAGTTTCGAAGAGACTTAATCAAGCGGGTGTTCGCTCATTTGCGGTCGCGGAGATTGATGAAGCCATTGTTCTGCGTAAGGGTGGAATCAAGGGAGATATTGTTATTCTTGGTTATACGCCACTGAACCGACTTAGCGATCTGCGACGATACAACTTAACTCAGACCGTCATTCATGCAGAAGATGGAGAGAGACTGCAGTCTTTTGGAAAGAAAATAAAGGTTCACATTAAGATCAATACAGGTATGAATCGGTTAGGTGAAAGCTACTCCAATATGGAGCGTATCCGGTCCATGTATGAGCATAAAAACTTGCATGTGAGGGGTACCTTCAGTCATCTAGCTTCAGCAAGCGGCAATCAAAAAGAAGATAAAGAAACAACTAACCTTCAAATAGAACGATTCGATGAAACGATTAATATGTTAAGGGTGAAGGGAATCGATCCTGGTATCGTACATATCCAAAGCAGTTACGGTATTCTGAATTACCCCGAACTATGCTACGGAATCGTTCGTCCGGGTATTGCACTTTATGGTGTGTTTAGCAATGAAAACGACCTAGTGGCAGCAAACGTGGATCTTCGTCCCGTATTATCGCTAAAGGCGAGAGTGACGATGGTAAAGAGCGTTCGTGCAGATGAACCTGTTGGATATGACGGTAGCTATATACCGATTCAAGATAGTAAGATTGCAACGATTTCGATTGGATATGCGGATGGTTTTCCGAGGGAATTATCGCAAAATGGTGGCTGTGTACTTATTCACGGCAAGCGAGTAAGGATCGTCGGCAAGATTTGTATGGATCAGATGATGGTTGATGTAACTGAAATAGCTAACGTTAGGCAGGGTGACGTGGCGACACTAATCGGACAAGACGGAGAAGAAACGATTACTGTTGGAGAAATTGCGAAGCGGGTAGGGACAATTACGAATGAGGTTGTTAGTGCGCTTGGGAGTAGGCTGGGGAGAGTATACCAGTAGAATAGAAAGCAGACCATCTCGCCGCTAAGCATACCGCAGTTGACATTAAATTATTATTTCTCTATACTGGCAATAATCTAATAAACGATTTACGTTGAAAGAGCCCAGTAGCTCCTTAATCCCTGTTGTAGAAAGCCGGGGGGTGATGAAACCCGGTACACATTAAGGCGGCGAATTACACTCTGGAGTATCTCGGGTAATGCCGAGCGGAATTGCGAACGATATCTCGCGAAGAGTGGTATGAATGGACTAGCTTAATCGCAACGTCTGCTTATGCAATTTGGGTGGTAACACGGTTGAATAATCGTCCCTATGTCTACTATAGACTAGGGGCGTTTTTTGTTGTTTTATTCAGAAATTGTTGTTTCGTTTTACGAGTGTTTATAAATCAAAAGGGTGGGATTACATTGAATATTATTGACGAACTGGAATGGCGAGACGCCATTAATCAACAAACGGATGCTGAAGGGCTAAGAGAATTAACGAATCAAAAGGCGGTTTCACTTTACTGCGGTGTTGATCCAACCGGAGACAGCATGCATATTGGTCATTTGATACCATTCATGGTACTGAAAAGATTCCAGCTTGCTGGCCACCGTCCAGTTATATTGATTGGTGGAGCAACGGGTACAATTGGCGATCCAAGCGGCCGTCAATCTGAGCGTTCATTACAGACGCTGGAGCAAGTTCAAGCAAATGTTGATGCACTAACAGCGCAACTGAAAAAGTTGTTTATAACTGAAGGCGACAATCAAATTCGGATGGTGAACAACTACGACTGGACTCATAAAATTAATATCATTGAGTTTTTACGGGATTACGGTAAAAATTTCAACCTCAATACGATGCTTGCAAAAGACGTAGTGGCGAGCAGACTGGATAGTGGTATTTCCTTTACGGAGTTTTCATACCAGATCCTACAGTCACTAGATTACTTGCACTTGTACCAACATGAAGATGTACAATTACAAATTGGTGGCTCCGATCAATGGGGCAACATTACAAGCGGTCTTGATCTAATTCGTAAAAAGGAAGGGTCTGAGGCTACAGCATTCGGACTTACAATTCCGCTTATGCTTAAATCAGACGGTACGAAATTCGGTAAGTCAGCTGGGGGAGCAATTTGGTTAGATGCTAACAAAACGACTCCTTTCGAATTCTACCAGTTCTGGGCAAACACAGATGATCGTGATGTCGTGAAATATTTGAAGTACTTTACGTTCTTGTCCAAAGAGCGAATCGATGAGCTCGCTGAGAAGGTACAGTCCGAGCCGCATAAACGTGAAGCGCAAAAGACGCTTGCTGAAGAAATGACGAGATTTGTACACAGTGAAGAGTTGCTTGAGCAAGCGAAACGTATTACAGCAGCTCTATTCAGCGGTGATATCAAGTCGCTAACAGCAGATGAAATTGAGCAAGGCTTCAAGGAAATGCCGACGTTTGAAGCGACGAAAGAGTCGAAAAACATTGTTGATTGGCTTGTCGATCTAGGTATTGTTCAATCCAAGCGCCAAGCACGCGAGGATGTTACAAATGGTGCAATTTCAATAAATGGTGAACGTGTTGGATCTGTGGATTTTGAAGTGAGTGTGAACGAAGCGATTGGCGGACGTTTCATCATTATCCGAAAAGGTAAGAAAAACTATAGCTTGGTGAAAATAACCTAGTAACGCAATATTGTGAAGCCCTACTTATACGTATAAGTAGGGCTTTTTGTGTGCTTGGTGGCACAATCAATCAAAAATGAGAAGAACCATATATGGTTACACTTTACAATTTAAAGCAAATGTTGTATGGTTGATTACATGAGTAACCAACCATACAACGAAATGTGTGGGAAAGGAGGAGAGAAGCTTGAAAGCATTGTTGGACGAATCCCATCCCATTTTTCAACAAATTGCCCAAATGATTATTGATGACATTGTAGCTGGTCATTTAAAAGAGGGGGAGAGAGTTCCCTCTGAAAATGAACTGTCGCGATTTTATAACATTAACAGGGCTACAGCACGAAAAGGACTTCAAACCTTGGCAGATCAGGACATTATTTATAAACAGAGAGGGATTGGTATGTATGTAAAGGAAGGTGCGAGAAAACAAGTGCTACAAGAAAAGCAAAAGCACTATAGGGAAGCGTATATTCGTCCAATGCTGGAAGAAGCCAAGCGAATCGGGATGCCGGTCGATCAGGTCATCGAATGGATTATTGAGGAGGAGAAAAAGTTATGATTTCAGTGCATAACGTTACTTTTGCTTACGATGGAACTCGTGTATTAGATGGAATTTCATATGTTGAAAAAAATCCTGTTATTACTGGACTTTGGGGACGTAATGGTGTGGGCAAGACTACTTTTATGAAGTTACTCGCAGGGCATATGAAGCCGAGTAATGGGGAAATTGAGATTATGGGACATCAGCCTTACAATAACCCCGAGGCTCAACAATATTTGTGTTACATGCAGGAAGATCATCCGTTTAGTGAAATTTGGACGGTTGGCGATGCCTTGCGTTTTTATAAGTACTTTAATCCCAATTGGAATCAAGCGTTGGCAGAGCAACTGTTGGATATTTTTAAATTGCCTGTGAAGAGGAAGACAAAGAAGCTGTCTACCGGGATGAAAACGGCTTTGCAGCTTGTCATTGGTTTGGCGAGTCAAGCGGATATTACAATATTGGATGAACCGACGAATGGTTTGGATGCAAGTATGCGCAAAAAGTTTTACGAGTTGTTACTGGAAAGTTACGATGCGTTTCCACGCATGATATTTGTTTCTACACACCATATTGAGGAAATCAAGCCGTTGCTTGAATCCATTGTCGTTGTTCACGATGGAAAGCTGTTGTTGCATGAACCGATGGAAGAAGTAAGAGAAAAGGGTATCTGGTTAACAGGTGAAAGTAATCAAGTAAATAAATTAGTAGCGAATAAGAAAGTTTTAGAAGAAAGCACAATGGGCTCCATAAAAAAAGTGATGATCGATGATTCGTTAACTGATGAGTGGAGAGAACTAGCTCGCATATCTGGACTTTCACTAGAGAAGGCACAGCTCCAGGATTATTTATTACAGCTGACGGAGAGTATAAAGGAGGTTTCCGCATGAATGCAGTGCAAGGTACGGTTCGATTAATTTATGAGGACGCACGTTGGTTTCTAGGTAAGCTGCTTTTACTGTATATTACATTACCTTTGACCGCGGTCTGGATTATTATTGGAATTTCATCTGATTCGGGTGAGGCATCTAGTTTTATTGGAGGCCCAGCATACTTTTTCTTCGTTCCTTTTTATGCAATTTTGGGATTTAAAAGTTTATTGCCTATTGCAGTTGGCCTCGGTAGTACTCGGACTCAATTATTGAAGATATTTTTGACTGTTGGCATTTCAGCGGTTTTCACCGTTATGCTTTTCTTGAATATATGCCAGTGGTTGCTTTGGACACTGTACGAACGTGGGGTTAGTTCTGCATCCATTTCGCATCCGGGGACGCTCTATTCAAATGAATTTATGTTTCTTCCGTATTTATGGATAGATCTCATGTTAGCACTTGTTCTGTTCGGTGGCGCATTTTTTATTTACTGCATAACGTATCGTTTGGGCATGACTCGGACTTTGATAGGAACTATGATTATCGGTATCTTGGCGTTGTTCTTGTATTATTCAGGCGTGATAGAAACACCTATGCAATGGATTGCAAAGTTGAAAATTAATGCTATAACGGCTTTTACTTTGGTTGGTGTTGCTGGCATCGGGGCTCTGCTCGCTACGTATCCCATGATGCGAAACGCTTCTTTAGTGCCAAAAGGGAAAAAAGAATAACGATGTAGAACTTACGATTGTCGGTGTAGTTTTCATATGAGGATCATCATAATAGATTTGTAAAAGGCTTATGCGATTGCGCATGGGCCTATTTGATTTTTTGCAGGAATGTGTACATAGAGCCTCTCATTTAAATGGATATTTTAGGATCTACAAGGGGATGTTAGGTTAGAGTCTATTCTCAATCTAGTTATATAATAAAGTGAAATAGTCGGACCTTAGCAATCTTAACATATTGGGGATGAATGTTATGAAAAGATACTTATTTATTATCTATATTACATTAGGAACAATAATGGTTACTTCATGCGGAGACCGGAACCAAAGTGATTTGATAGTCGAGCATACGAGTCCACCTGCGGTAGTTGCTAATCCTGAATTATCTAAAGAAGAAGAGATTTTGCTCCGATACTTAAAGGAGGAGCAATACGGACAATTCGGCACATATACCAACCGACTAGATTCAGATCAGAGAAATCTGGTTACTACAGGGCATGAGGTGCTAAGTGAATCTGCGGGTTTAATGATGAAATATTATGCGGCAAAAAAGAATAGGGAAGCTTTTGAGCGAGAATGGGAAACTGCCAAACAAGTTTTCGACCAAGAAACGAGCTTGAGTTACCGGTATAGCCCTAAGCTTAACAAACGTTACCCAGTTAATGCAGCTGTTGATGATTTGCGAATAATTAGAGCTTTATACGATAGTACGGAAATATTTGAAGATAGCCGTTATGTTGATGAAGCTAATAAATATGCATCAACGTTTGTTGATCATACGATTGTGGACGATAAACTTTACGATTTCTATGACGAGAAATATAAGACAGTTAATGCGTTTATCACATTATGTTATATCGATTTAGCGACATTAAGTAAGTTGCCGCTAACAGAACATTCGTCTATGCAACTTCAAACGAACATGCTCGATATTATCGAAGCTGGATATTTGTCAGATAAATTCCCTTTTTATGAAACACGATATTATTATGCGGATAATCGATTTGAAACGGCAGAGATCAATATGGTTGAAGCGATGTTGACTGTACTCCATCTTGCGGAAGTAGGAAATCATAAAGAGGCGAGTTTGCTTTATATTAAGGAGCATGTGAAGAACGGGACTTTGTTTGGGCGTTATTCCAAAGAGGGCAAACCTGCTACTGACATCAGGTCAACGGCCTTGTATGCAATAGCAGCAATGATTGGACATCAAGTTGATGACGAGGAGTTGTATAAGGACAGCATCAGCGAGATGAAGAAGTTCCAAATTGGTGATCAATCAAGTCCATTGTACGGAGGATTTGGCGATCCGAATACAGGACAAGCTTACTCTTTTGATAATTTGATGGCTCTTTACGCGTTAGCACTCCGACAACATTGAGGAAAGAGGCATGTGGATGAATCAATTACGTATGTTTATGGGTAAGGGGGCAGATGGCTTTACACGTCTTATATCTCCAGCAATGCTAGCAGCTATACTGGTAGCGATTATCACTTGTATTGCCTTATTTACAAAACCGTATATCGGTATGGCTGATAATGGAGACTATTTCCGCATTATTTATGGCAACGGGCTCTATTTTAATGATCCAGATTATTATAATCAGTATTTTGGTTACTTTGTTAAGCAATATGGTTTGTTTCAATATTTCAACGAAAATGCAGCACCACTAGCCTCATCGCAATCGTTATTTATTAAATTGGCAATAGCGATTAATAAGTTAGTTTATGATCATGGAATTTTCGACATTCGAATACAAGGGGTAATATATACAGTACTCCTAATTGGTGCGGTCTTTTTGTTAGTGGAAGGGGTAACCTGGAAAGTTAGCAGGAAACGCGGCTATTTGATAGCTATCTTGGCTGTATTTATGTTTGGAGATACAGGCTATACAGCTTATTTTAACTCCTTCTATGGTGAAAGTGTTGTCTACATTATGGCGATACTGCTTGCTGCATCGGGCGTTCTTCTTTATCGCAAACGATATAACGATTACGTCATGTTATTTCTATTTACGCTAAGTGCCGTTTTACTAACAACTTCCAAACAACAAAACGTAACAGTAGGTATTATTGTTGGGCTCATCGGCGGAATCTTAATTTATTTACATAAAAATAAAACGTACCGTTTCGTTGCTGCAATGTCCATGATCATTCTCTTTATGTCTGGTATTGCGACGTATGCTTTGATTCCAAAGGAATTTGTAGAAATCAATCAATACCACGCGATGACGCGCGGCCCGTTGCTTCATACTGACAACCCAGAGGAGACGTTAAATCGATTCGGCATAAATGAGCAATATTCGATTTTGTCCAAAAGTATCTATTATGAGCTGTATACGACGATAGATGTAGAGTCTCCTATGTTAAGAGATGATTTTTATAGTCGGTACGGATTTGGCTCTATACTGGGATATTATATATCCAATCCTGGGAAAACGATCGAAATGTTAGACTTAGCAGCTCAACATGCTTTTACAATTAGACCAACTGCTATGGGTAATTATGAAAAGAGTGAAGCTAGGCCATTTGGTGAGAAGGCTAGTTTTTTTTCAACATACAGCACATTTAAAAAACAACTTTCGCCCAAAACGTTTGGGTTTATTTTATTGTGGGTAGTTATTGTGTGTGGATTATATTTGGCATCGTTTATAGGTGCCCTCAAAAGAAAAAATATTCGGGATGCGATTAAGCTGCCGCTTATGGTCATGATGATACTTGTAGGACTATCAGGCATAGCAGTATCCATTATTGGAGCAGGAGATGCTGACTTAGCAAAACATTTATTTTTATTTACGGTTATGTTTGATCTTGTAACATTCATTACGATTGCGGATGCGCTTGGCGTTGGTTTTTGGCGATATAACCGGTTGCAGAGGGGGGAAAAGTGATGAGATGTCGTGGTCTCTTAGCCGCTGTTATCGTACTGGTCGCTTTGTTTGCTAATTCGAGTGTCGCTACCGCATCAAATGACGAAGTACGCAATGTTTTGCTCCTTTACGATAGTTTAGCTAAAGGAACAACACATGAAGGCAGTCTTGAATCACTTGAGCGATTGCTTGTTGCTATGGGAGTTCATGTGAAGCAGCAATCCATAGATAGTTATCAATTAGGAGGGCTAAACGAGGTTAACAATCTTATTGTTCTGAGGAATGTATCCGAAGCGATTATTAATGAAACGTTTGTACATGATTTGCTGAACTATAAAGGTGCATATCTTCACATTGGATATGATATGCCGACGTTTCAGATGAACCAACTACAAGTTAAAACAGCAGTTTCTTTCGCGGAAAGTGCCCAAATTTCGATAGGAGCGCTTAGGCAAGTTAACCTATCATCACAAGCCGAACGGTTTCCGATTATTTTACAGTCATCTGGGGAAAATTATGGTGAGTTGGAACTGCCCAGTCAGCTTAATGATGTTCCCTACAGTGTGAAGAAAGGGAAGCTTGTATTTGTTCCATACTTTGGGACTGGCATTGCTGCCGAGATCGCGATGGGGTATGTGCTTACCGATTGGCTTGGTGTTAACAAGGGTGGAGAAATCTATCTCCTATTTAAGGAGATTTATCCGTTTACTGATCTGAAGCGGCTTGAAAGCGTATCGGAACAGCTCTATGAAGCGGGTATTCCATTTCTATTTAGTATTCGTCCTGTATTCGAAAATACAGAATACCCAGCGATGAAACGTTATTTGGAAGTGTTGAAATATGTTCAATCAAGAAATGGCTCCATCATTGTCCATGCGCCTGTATTATCTCCTGCTGCGGGTATACAAAATGATTTGTTGAAACAGAAGATGACCAATTTTGTTAACCTATTAGCTGAAAATGACATTGTGCCGTTAGGTATTGGAGCAGATTCAGCATTGTTTTGGAGAAACGAACGTCAGTTTGTTCCAAATGGTATGTCGTTTTTTGATTCTGCCCTATTATTTCAAGGAAAAACGCCATTGCATCTAGGTGAAGTACAAACGTACAGAACGTTCTTATCATCACCTATGAGTGTTCAGTGGAATGATCTTAATTCTGTCCTCGATAGACAGAAGGGGGACTTGGCTCTTCCAGTGAATGTGGCTGTAACCTTCGACTTTGCAACCTCAGCAGAGCAGTGGGATAAACAATTTCAAGAGCTGAAGGAAAGCTGGATATTGTTTGATGACTTCAAGTACAGCCCGCATCGAACATATACAGACACTAATGTTATGGAATCGAAGGATGGTTTGTTATTGGTAAATAATAAGGAGATCATTCTTGCAAATTCGGTTAGTGACGTAGTAACGGATTATCAATACAGGGAGCAAAAAAAGCAAAGTTTTAATCGGTTGTTTGCGGTTCAAAACAAAATTTACTTAATCATTATTAGCTTTTCGTTGTTCCTGTTTGGAGGGTTGTTTGTTTTCGGATATCGGCTGTACAAACGAAAATATTTAAAATAAGGAGGACTAAATGACAGTTGCAGATCTATTTATGGTCATCGCAGTATTTTGTATTTGGTCCTTGCTGCTCGTTAACATCGTGCTGATCATTGCAGGATATTTGTATTACATGGAAATCGAGCAAAAGGATGCTCCGACCATTAAAGGATATATTCCTTTTGTCACAATAATGATACCTGCACATAACGAAGGAAAGGTTCTTTTGCCAACGGTAGAGTCATTACTTGCGCTTGATTACCCGCATGATCGATATGAAATTATCGTAATCAATGATAATTCTTCTGATAATAGCGCTGAGCTGCTCGCTGGGTTGCAACATAAATATAAGAGCAGAAACTTTATCATTGTTAATACAGACAACATTGTAGGCGGCAAAGGGAAATCAAATGCATTGAATATCGGCTTCAAACAAAGTAAAGGTGAACTCATTGCAATCTACGATGCGGACAATACGCCGGAGAAAACCGCACTAAGGTACTTGGTTGCTGAGATTATGAATGATGATAGTCTTGGAGCTGTAATTGGAAAGTTCCGTACAAGGAACCGTGATGCAAGTTTGCTTACTCGTTTCATAAATATAGAGACGCTGTCTTTCCAATGGATGGCGCAAGCTGGAAGATGGAAGTTGTTTAACTTGTGCACGATTCCAGGTACTAACTTTTTGATGAGAAGATCGATTGTAGAGGAAATTGGTGGATGGGACGTTAAAGCGATAGCTGAAGATACGGAAATTAGCTTTCGTATTTATATGATGGGGTACAAGATCAAATTTCAGCCGAAATCTGTTACTTGGGAACAGGAGCCGCAAACGCTTAAAGTGTGGTTTAAACAGCGCACAAGATGGGCTAAAGGGAATATTTATGTCATCGTCAAAAATGCTCCTTTATTATTTAATCGATCTGCCAAAAACATTCGTTTTGATATCGTATATTTTCTGTCCATTTATTTTCTTCTTCTCACGTCGCTACTTTTGTCGGATTTATTAATGCTGCTTTATGCGTTCGGCATCGTGTATACGACCATTGCGGGGTTCAGTTTTCTGCTTTGGATATTTGCCATCGTATTATTTGTTATAAGCACGTTCATTACCTTAACGACCGAGAAAGGTGAAATGAGCCTCTCTAATCTCTTTCTTATATTGCTAATGTATGTGACTTATAGCCAGCTGTGGCTAGTAGTAGCAGCTTATGGATTATATAACTTTATCAAAGATACGATATTCAAACGTGAAGTGAAATGGTACAAGACTGAGCGTTACTAGCGAGGAGAAACAGACTATGATGAAAAATAGTACGTCTCGAATATGGATTACAATGATGACAATCGTACTGTTGCTTACTTCTATTCCGAATACAGCGATGGGATATCCGATAAAACTCGCTCAGGAGGAGCGTTATTTGTCGGGTATCATGGCCTCGAATCAGAGCTACTTCCATATTCCATCTTATTGGAATGTAGAATCAACGACTATTTCATTAGACTACACTGCAACGCAGCTTACGAGGGAGAATGAGTCTAGTGTTACTTTATATGTAAATGGAACACCATTTCACTCTTTTCGTCCGATTATTGAAGGTAATAAGAAACAGACCCTTAAAGTTACAATTCCAACTCACTTGCTTGTTAAAGGTCCAAATCTACTCACAATCGAAGGTAGCATACGAACGATCGAAGATCGATTAGTTTGTAGTGAGGATGAATGGAGAGATAATTGGTTTCACGTTTATCAATCAACAGTAGTAGATGTTAATTATTCGTTGCGCCCCCATGATGGAACGATTAAAGATTTCAGCGAACGATTTGTCGGAATGGATACGATGAATAGTTCGAACAATGTAATCGTTGTACCACAAAATAGTGAACATGCCGAGCTTGAAGCTGCTACGCATGTTATATCAGGTTATTCAAAAGCTGACGTATTTAAAGATCATCCTTTATTGCTGCAGCCATATACAAGCGGAACTTTACCTAATAAGCCGTACGTCGTTATTGTTTCATTACGTAAAGATTTGCCTCCAGTAATAGAGAATCAGTTATCTAAACAAGATTGGAGCAAAACGGCGGTTATTCAAGTGGTGAATAATGGTGCTGGACAAGTGCTCGTTGTTACTTCTGATGACCCTACATTACTTGTTAAGGCTGGTCGTTTGCTTGCAAATAGCGAGATGGTCAAGCAACTCGATAGTGGTCTAAAAATTGTCAATGAAAGTACTGACGTCAATACGCGAGATGTAGCTATCCACCGGACAATGAAGCTTACAGAAACGGGGGACAAGCTTGTAGGTCCTTATCATCAAGAACATCGGTATTTTATTACGTTGCCTGCAAACCGTGCCATTGCCGATGCAAGTATGATTAGTTTAGATTTTAGATACGCCAAAAATTTAGATTTCGATCGTTCATTAGTAACAATCCTTGTGGACGATAAGCCGATTGGAAGCAAAAGATTAAATGAGGACTTAGCAGACAACGATTCTTTGACACTGCCAATACCTAAAAACATTAATATAGCAGGTAATTTTTCAATAACGGTTGCCTTTGATTTGGAGCTAAAAAGTAATTATTGTATTCGCAACGAATCTCAAATGCCATGGGCTTTCGTTACAACTGATTCGTTGCTTAAATTGAATACGAAGGATAACACCGATTTATTGTTTGATAATTATCCATATCCGTTTTTGCGCGACGGTAATTTCAATCATGTAGCTGTCGTTTTGCCGAAGGAACGCGACGGTGCAATCTATGAATCGGTATCAAACGTATTTAGTTTACTTGGACAATATGCGGAAGGGAATAAAGGGGAAATTCATTTCTACAATGATGACGAAAGCTCCGATCAATGGAGTGACAAAAACATCATTGCGATTGGAGGCTATACGAACAATTCATTAATTCGGGGTAATAACGACAAGCTGTATTTCCGATATGATCCGAATGGTCACGGATTTTTATCTAATGAGAAGATGAGTATTGAGTCGAGGTATGGAACACGGATTGGAGCTCTGCAACTGATGGAATCCCCTTATCATTCAGGAAGGGCTTTGCTTGCCATTACTGGTTCGAAATCGGAATACAGCTTGCTTGCTTCCAAACTAATATCTGGCGAAAAAAACAGATGGAAAGTATGGGGTGACGCTGTTGTTGCCGATAAGGATGGGAATGTATCTGCCTTTCGTTTCAAGCAACAGGCAGAAGCTGAACCAGAAGGGATATTTGATAACGTTATTGCAAGGCCAGATCTGTTAGGATTTCTCGTTGCGGCTGTTCTCGTATTGCTGCTTGTTCTGCTCTCGCTACTTCTTATGATACGTAAATATCGGAATAAGCGGGGTGGCAACAATGAATCGTAATCGAAGCGGCATTCAATCCGATCTTGGTTTTCTACTATTTATTGTTTTATCTTTTGTTGGTGTAGTGTACATTTCGGGTGACCCGGATCACTACGTTCAAAATCTCATATTGTTGAATGTCGTGTTTCTCATTGCGATATTGACCTATTTCACTACGATCACAATGGGATTGTTATTGAACATCCTGTTTATATTCGCTTATGGTACGTATACGATTTATGAAACGGTAGTTGTTGGTGCTGGGGTACACATTGGAACATACTTCTGGTTGCTTATGGCCCCCTTATACACTAGCGCCATCTACTTGTTCGCTCGTGGGGTGCTGAACATTCAAAGCGAAAATGAGGAGTTGCGAAATTCCACTAAACAGTTTGCGATGATGGATCAGAACACGAACCTAAAAAACATTTTGTCATTTCAGAAGGATGCAACGATCTTTATGGCGCTGTCTGACCGTTACGAAATTCCGTTAACTTTGCTCGTCATGGAGGTTCGTTATTGGAAAGAAGTTCGGAATATGATTAGTGATGATCGAATGTCAGACGTGCTGTATGAGTTATCACAAATGAGCCAAACGAGCATTCGAAGCAATGATTCACTCTATATGCTTGACCAGGAAAACGCTACATGGGGGTTGTTGTTGTTTACAGATGTGGATGGAGCCAAAAACGTAGTTAATCGGATTAAGGAGGCTGTTCAGGAGTTTAATCATAAAGATAAGCAGAAAGGCTTCCAAGTCGAATTCCAATTGCGAATGGGTGGATTTCAATACAATGAAGAGACGGTTCGCTCCCCTCTAGATTTTATCGATAAAGCACGTAAGCAGTTGGAATATGATGTGTAGTTTGAAAACAAAAACACAACTTCTCAGAGCTTGAGGAGTTGTGTTTATTATCCATTCTATTCTCAAAATTGCCAACCCATTAATAGTAACTTTCAAACTAACCCGGCTTTGCGGAAATGCTTGTTCAGCAGCTTTGTCCCGAATAAAAAGCCAAGCACAGCTGCAACTGCGGTCACTAACATAATAACAATGATGAGCCATCCAGACAGTTCGGACAGCTATAAACGATTAGGAAAAGTTTCGACGGCTTCATAAGCGCAAAAAGCACATATATAACAGCATGACAACAAATAGGATGAGATTAGTAGTTTGAGTGTTCAATGTAAACAATATGCCACACATGAGCAACGATTGGACAAACTTGTCACGAGGATCGATGGAGAGAGGATCGCAGAGTTCGGCAGCTATTCCATATGCTCGTGGGATGCCTTTCATAGAGAAGCACCTAGTAGTACAGAGTGGGCTTTCTGGAGAAAAGGTGCTGTCATGTCGATAAGCTTTTTTGTGATAGCAGGCTCTGCTTCTTCAGGAGTTCCAGATTGATATGGTGGACGAGGAGCATATTCGGCAAGCAATTGAATCGTTTGTGCATATTCATCGCCCCGTAGCTTACCAGCAAGTGATAATGCAAAATCGATCCCCGCAGTTACACCTCCGCCAGTAACTCGATTGCGGTCAAATACA
The DNA here is from genome assembly GCF_016019935.1 of Paenibacillus sp. GSMTC-2017. Taxonomy (GTDB): domain Bacteria; phylum Bacillota; class Bacilli; order Paenibacillales; family Paenibacillaceae; genus Pristimantibacillus. The sequence continues at coordinate 1,481,032 of NZ_JAECMT010000001.1, read as the reverse complement.
ACCCGTTCATTTATTGGTTCTGCGCCGACAAGTTCGAGCAGGTCTCGGCTTATCCAATGAGAAGTAGCCTTATATCCTCTTAGCAATCCAGCAGCTCCGAGCACTAGAGATCCGGTGCATACACTCGTAACATACTGTGCTCTTGCGCCTCGATCAGCGACAAAAGCCAGTGTTTCGTGATCTTCAATCGCAGCAAGCGTTCCTTCTGTACCGCCGGGTACAAATAATACTGTTAGCTCGTTTGGACATTCTTGCAATGTCATGGTAGGTAAAATCGATACTCCTGTGTCGGTGAGGATAGGTTCTTTCGATTTGGCGGCGAGATGAACATTCATACCTATAATAGTTGAAAATACATATTGCGGTCCGATCAGATCAAGCGCTGTCATTCCAGGATAAAGCAGTAATGCGGCATTCTCATTCAACTGTGCCATTTTTAGATACTCCTCTGACATTCCATGACGTGTGTGATCGTGATTGCTCATACCCTCATCCCTTCCTTCTATACAATAATGATGGTTCATCATTATTTAAACATTTCGTATATCCTTCACCAAGACTCGAAAGAGTCATTTTGCAACAACATAACCCTTGTAACTCTAATCATCAGTTTCAAAGACAGCGAAAATAAGCGGAGTTTTAATATATAGAAGATCCAATGTTTCTGTAAAGTTAATGATATAAAATAATTACAGGGATCGACAAAAACCGCGAGAGCTTGATGCTGCGCGGTTTTTTGATATTTTGTGTTTTTTCTTTCATTATTCTTTTATTCGCTTTCAGTAGGCTTATAGTATGAGTGTGATTGAGAGGGGAAATAGGAATGAGAAAGTTAGGAAAAGGAATAATAATTAAACTCTTATCGTTGATGTTGGTGTTCAGCGTATTGTCTGGAGGAATTTATGGAGGTGATAATGCATTAGCAGCACCTATTGACTTCTCTGGAGCGGGTACGCAAAATGATCCTTACTTGATCGAAACTGCCCAGCAGCTAAATAAGATTAGAGATGCATACTTGAATCAGAACTTCTATTTCAAACAATCAAATGATATCGATTTGAGTAGTTTTACAGGTACTGGCTGGACTCCAATTGGAAATATGAATGGATTGTTCAACGGACATTTCGATGGTGGCGGATATCAAATAACAGGGTTAATGATAAATGGTACAAATCTTCATACGGGTTTATTCGGAGCTATTGGAAATGGGGCTTCTATTAAAAATGTAAATCTCTACACAGTAACAATTCGTGGTGGCTCAATTGCAGGAAGCTTAGTTGGCAGTAACTTTGGCGGAACAATTGAAAATAGCTCCTCTTCTGGTAGTGTGCATGTAGACAATTATGCAGGCGGATTGGTTGGTCGCAATTATGGAACGATTATCAATAGTTTTTCCTCAGCAGAAGTAATAGCAACTAATTATGTAGGAGGATTAGCTAGTGAAAGTTCTGGCACGATTAGCAACAGCTATGCAACAGGAAGTGTAAGTGGTAGATTTGCAGGTGGATTGGTTGGTAACCAAACTGGTGGGCAGATTAATGGTAGTTTTGCATTAGGCAGTGTAATTGGATTTGATCAGCTAGGTGGTTTAGTTGGATTTAATAGAGTTGGTAACATAACTAACAGTTATGCAGCAGGGGAAGTTAAAGGAAATAACAGTGTGGGTGGTTTAATTGGTACGCTCGATGCGGGAACGGTTAGCAACAGCTATGCAGCTGGGAAAGTGATCCAAAAGGATTTCAGTGTTAAATTGGGCGGATTAGTTGGAGCTACAAATAGCGGAGTTGTTACAAACAGCTTCTATGATACACAAACGACATCGCAATCTGTTTCCGCTGGAGGTGTCGGTAAAACTACGGTAGAGATGCAAGATCAGACTACTTATAATGAAAACAATCAAACGTGGGATTTTGCAAACATTTGGGAGATGAATCCATTATATAATAACGGATATCCCAATTTGCGAGCTACTCAAGCTTTTTTGGCCTTTGATGGAAATGGACATACGAGCGGAACCGTTCCCGCTAGTTATTCTCATAAGCCTGGAGTTACAGCTAATGTATATGGACCATCGATAGATTTTGCTCGTCTTGGTCATATTTTTGAAGGATGGAATACACAAGCGGACGGAAATGGATTGTCGTATAACGTTGGTGATCAATTTACAATTACGACAAGTACAATTTTGTTTGCAAAATGGTTCGCATTAAGTACAGTAGCTACGATGACTTCTACAATTGGAACTGTAAGTACGGGAGGAACATCGGATGAAACGATTTCGAATATTCCATATGGAACGACATTAAGCGAGCTAAAGACAGCAATTTCACCTGCAGCAGATGCAACCTTTGAAGTATATGATGAGGATGGAACTACGGTTGCGACGACTTTAAAGACTGGTAAAAAAGTTATCGTGACCGCACAAGATAGATTAACGAAGGTTACTTATAGTGTACAAGTTGTGCCAAGTGATGAAAAAGAAATAACAGCATTCAGCTTTGCTGAGGAAACGAATGCATCAACGATAAATAAGACCGACCATTCTGTAGAGATTGAAGTAACGCATGGCACCAATTTGAAAAGCCTAGTTGCTACGTACACATTATCGGAGGATGCTTCAGCTAAAGTCAATGCTGTAGATCAAGTAAGCGGCACTACCGCTAACAATTTCACTAATCCAGTAACTTATGTCGTTAAAGCGGCGGATGGCAGTACGCAGAACTGGACAATTAAGGTGAAAACAGCTTTAGGAAGTATAGCAACGTTGACTTCTAGAATAGGAACGGTAAGTACTGGCGGAACAGCGAACGAAACCATTACGAATATTCCTTATGACACGACTTTAGCGGCATTTAAAGCGGCAATTACGCCAGCATTGGATGCAACTTTTGAAGTGTATGATGCAGATGGAACAACGGTTGCGACTACTTTAGCTTCTGGCAAAAAGATCATCGTAACTTCGCAAGATGGAAATACGAAGATTACGTATACCGTAACGTTAAATGTGGCTCCGCATGTTCCGTATGAAGAAGAAGCCTCACCTTCAATCGTAAAATCGTCGAACGGGAAGCTGACTCTTCCAGCAGGTAAAGAAGGCGAAGTTAAGTTTGAAGAGACGATCGTGGTTTCCTTACCAGCTAATGCTACAGAGAAAGAACTAATTTTGACTATCGATAAAGTGAAAGACTCAGAGAAGCTTCTTACGGATAAAGACGTTCTCATCAGCACAGTGTATGAACTTCTGAAGAGCTTCCCAGAAAATTTCAAAAAGCCGGTCACGATTACGATTACATTTGATGCCTCCAAATTAAAGAGCGATGAAAAAGCCGTTGTTTTCTACTATGACGAAGTGAAGAAAGTCTGGGTAGAAGTGGCTGATGGCAAAGTAAGCGGCAATAAAATTACGGTGTCGGTGGATCATTTTACGAAGTTTGCAGTCTTTGCAATTGATCAATCACCAGATGTACCTGAAAAGGAAGAACCCAAACCTAAGCCGTCGAATCGTTTAATCGACATTACTGGACACTGGGCTGAGACTGCTATTAAGCAAGCCGTGGACAAGGGAATCGTTACTGGTTATGCGAACGGAACGTTTAAACCGAACCATGCTGTAACGCGTGCTGAATTTACAGTGATGCTGATGAATACGCTACAACTAAAAGGAGCTGGTACAGGTGTACTAGCAGAAGAAGAGTTAACTTTCACTGATGCATCACAGATTGGCACATGGGCAAAGAGTGCCGTGACGCAAGCCGTGCAAGCAGGATACATTAACGGTTATGCGGATGGAACTTTCCGCCCTGATGCAGTCATTACTCGTGCTGAGATGGCGAAGATGGTTGCGAATGCGTTGGGTCTGACATTAGATGCCAATGTTACAACCGATTTCGCGGATGATAAAGATATTCCAGCGTGGGCAAAAGGTGCAGTTGCTGCGGTTAAGAAGAGTGGATACCTTGAGGGTAAAGGTTCTAACAAGTTTGTTCCTTACGGCAACACGACAAGAGCGGAAGCAGTATCTATTTTTGTGAAAATGTTGGAGCAACAAAGTAAGTAAATAAGATGCATAGTAGTAGAGCGTGGGGTTATCCCTCTATCGGTAGAAATAACTGATAGAAGGATAACCCTTTTTTATTTGAGGTTAGTCGTTGGTATTATTTCACTACCAAATAATGATAGAATAACAAATACTACTAATCTTTCTGGAAGAGCGGGTGCATACAGTTTGGCAGATGGATCGGACAACGACAGATTACTTACAGAAAGTATCACATTAAAGAAACTGCTTAATGGGACTTCGATGGATGTCCCTTCCTTTTTACATATAGCTGTTGCACTGACTGAATGGGTATACACGGCACATAAACATGACTCGTTAATTGGCAATTTGAATCCCAAAAGTGTTCATATCAATGTGATGAAAAATGTAACGTTTCTCCATGGCAATCAACTTACTGATTATGCGTATCTCTCACCCGAGCAAACAGGAAGAATTAATCGTATGCCTGATAAGCGGAGCGACATGTATGCACTAGGCATCATATTTTATGAAATGCTTGCAGGAAGCTTGCCATTTCAAGCACAGAATATGGAAGAGTGGAGACATGCCCATCTTGCCATAATGCCAATAGCATTAAGTGAACAGCGATCTGAGACAGAAGGATCGCTTGAAGATATCATTATGAAGTTGTTGTCAAAGGGACCAGAAGAGCGTTATCAGAGTGCTTATGGTTTGTTAAACGATTTAAAAAGGTGTATCTCATTAATAAAAGAAAAGGGAGCAATCATCCCATTCGAGATTGCTTGTGCAGATGAGGCAAGTCGTTTTCAGCTCCCACAGACTATCTTCGGACGTGAAGCGGAAGAAAAGGCGCTTCGCGAAGCTTACGAACAGTCTAGTTCTGGGATATCTAAGTTCGTATTCGTTAGCGGCAATGCAGGTAGTGGCAAGACTGCTCTAGTTCGTGAGTTTCAGGAACTGGTTAGAAGAGAAGGTGGATTGTTCATTAGAGGAAAGTGTGATCTGATGAATCAGGAAACGCCATTTTCTCCGCTTTTGCAAGCATTACGAAGTTTGATTCAGCAAATATGGAGTAAATCCCGAGAAAAAGTTGAAAAACTGAAGTTGGGGTTAACGGAGGCATTAGGGCATGGCGCTGCTGTTATCGTACAGCTTCTACCGGAAGCGACTAAACTTTTTGGTGAATTTCCTTCAGCGGAGTTGCTTCCACCTGCTGAAGCAGCTATTCGTTTCCGTCGACTGTTCCCGATTTTTATGAACTTGTTTGCCGATAAGGAGCATCCACTTGTTATCTTTCTAGACGATCTTCAATGGGCAGATCCTGCAACGATGGATGTTCTTCGCGCAGTTGTACATGACAGAGCAAAGCCTGGTTTATTAGTTATTGGTGCATTCCGAGAAAAATCAGCTTGGATTGGGATAGACAATGAAGAGTCCCAACGTGCTGCTAACGCATGGATCGAGGAGTCTTTTAAAGTAAATCAGGTTGGGTCGTCGTTATCCCTCAAGCATATTGTACTTGAACCATTGACCTACTTTGAAGTGAGACAATTTGTTTCGCATACTCTTAATGAAAATTCAGCTCGTATCCGTTCGCTAGCAGAACTGTTGTACCATCGAACAGGTGGGAATCCGTTATATGTACATCGTCTTCTAGATATCTTATATCGTGAGAATAAACTTTATTTTGATGAGGAAAATGGTAAATGGGCTTGGGATGTAGATGTTGTTTCAGGGATTCCAGAAGATCCAGACGTCCTCGAATTGATTGGCACTCGCATTCGTATGCTTTCGTCTGAAGCCATTGAACTGCTTGCAATAGGAGCTGCTATCGGGCATCGTTTCCTTGCTTCAACAATCGCTTTAGTAAGCGGTCAATCTTATCAATATACATTTCAGCTTCTATGTTTTGTAGAGGATGAAGGCTTATTATGTCGGGAAAGCGCCACTGGAGAAGCAGAAACAGAGGATGTTTATTTTACTTTTTTACATGACCGTGTACAACAAGCGGCTTATATGACTATTCCCGAAACGGAAAAAGAAACTGTACATCTGACCATTGGTCGCGTATTGAAGGTACATCAAGACGATGAGAATGAGCATTCAATTTTTGAAATGGTATATCACTTGAACTTGGGCAGCGGTCAGATGAAAGATGAAGCAGAAAAAAGAGAACTGGCCGAATATAACTTTATGGCGGGGATGAAGTCAAAGGCAACAACAGCATTTGCGGCTGCTTTGAACTATTTTGAAATAGGATTAAGACTTGCCGAAGATGACGGAGAACAATCTAAGTCACTAGCTTATCGTCTCATGTTGGAGTTGCCAGAATGTGAATATATGTGCGGCCATATAGAAAAAGCAGAAGAGTTGCTAGAGCGATTAATGAATTGTACAACGGACTTGGTTGAGCGTTCTCATATTTATTTGAAGCGCATTGCAATGAATACCTATTTGAAGAATGACGAGATCGCTGTTCAAATCGGGTCAAAAGCGCTGGCTGAATTCGGTTGGCATTTGCCTCGGAAACCTTCCAAAGCGACTGTTGTAAAAGAAGTGTTAATGACGCAGAGCGCATTACTGAGCATGCGTAATAACATTTTGAATTTGCGAATCAATCGTGAACCTCATTATAAAGCGTTATCGGACTTAATTATGGCAATATCCACTTCCGTATTTACAATAAGTTTGGAACTGTCGGCTGTATTATTTGCTAAATTTGTTCGATACGGTCTGAGGCATGGTAACAACGAAGCGTTTACGTTTATATTTGCCAGCTACGGTATGATCGTTTATAAAGTTTCTTTCTATCAAACAGGCCCTCAATATGTAGATCAGGCATTTGAGCTTTCTAGCTCATTTGAAAGTGCGGATTTACTGTGCAGACTTCACTATCTTAGAGGGCTGACTAGGCTTCAAGAAAATCCGCAAGATGTTGTAAAACATTATGAGAAATCTATACATTACGGGATGGAATCTGCTAATTTGTCGTATGTTAGTATCGCGATGTTGACAGCTACGACGACACATATTGGAGATTTGCAGTCGTTGTCAGCAAGGATTAAGGAATATGAAGAAATTTCACAGCAGCTTGTAGATGAAGTCACACTTAACATTTTTCGCATCGCTAGGTGGTATGTGGCGCAATTGGAAGGTGGAGCTGGAGAAAGTGATGAAGTTGTAATACCGTATCTGAACGATCGATTCGAGGAGACGTTGAATAACGAAGTTTATTATACGTGTACGTGCCAGATTGAAATTGCTTATTTGTTCGGACGATATCGCGAAGCGCTCGAATGGATTGAAAGAGGTAAATTCAACACGTTTCGGCAGACTCGAATGCAAGGTCGCAAACAACACATCTATCATGCGTTAACGCTTGCTGCTATGTATGAAGAGCAATCTCAGAAAGAACGACACAACATACGTGGAGAGCTTAAAAAACAATTACGTACCATGAAACATTGGTCTGGCTATTATGGAAGGGGCTCGTCGGCTTTCTTGCTCATAAAAGCAGAGCTACATCGAGTTGTTGGCGAACGGGTAACAGCAGCTAAAGGTTACGATGATGCGATTCGAGCTGCTCGTAGTGAAGGAAATGACTTAATAGAAGCTATTTCCTGTGAACGATCATCGATTTTTTATAGGGAATCTGGAAGTACTACCGGTGCGGATGTTCTTATAGAGGACGCTTGTACTGCATATTCATTGTGGGGTGCTTCTGCCAAAGTAAGAAGATTGAGAGAGGCCAACACCGAAACGAGTATTTTTAGCGTTCTACTGCAAGAAAATAGTGTAGCAGTCACTAAGGAAGTTAGCCAATTAAAGACTTTGCAAGAGTCAATGCCTTTGTACGTTGATGATAAGATGCTTCTAAGGCAAATTACAGAGTGGTCTAGTACAGAAGATAGTTCGAACGTGATGAAGCTATTTCTTGAATCGGCCCTTCGATATTCAGGTGCAGAAAAGGGATATATGTTAAACAGCGATGAAGTTGGTTTTACGATTGCAGACCAGACAGGCTCAATCATACAGCGTGTAGAAGAGATTTCGTACGCGATCGCTATCGTTCGTTATGTCGTTGAAACAGGCGAATCGCTTGTGCTTGCAGATGCTTCACATAGTACTTATGCTGCTGATCCCTATGTCCTGCGAAGTGGTACACAATCAGTTCTTTGTATGCCTGTTCTTTTTCCAAGCGTACCAACGCGATCTGTCCTTTATTTGGAAAACAACCTGATCTCCGGTGCTTTTACAAAAGAGAGGTTGGAAGTACTGGAGCTCATGATAGCTCGAATGGTTTATTTGAAATCACTCGAAGATTCACGTCTGCAAATCGGAGTATCAAAAGAATCAAGAGACAGTCTTTCGGACATTGCTACTAAAACTTTGGAGCCTCTGATCGAACCTCTGACGAATCGTGAATCAGAGATTCTTTTTGCACTAACAGATGGATTATCCAATAAGGAAATTGCTTATCGTTTTGGATTAACTGAAGGAACAGTTAAAAGTTATGTGTTCCATCTCTATGGGAAATTAGGAGTGAAAAGACGGAGTCAGGCGATTGCACGTGCGAAGGAACTGGGACTAGTAGATTAGTCTAGACTAGATAGTTAGACAATAAGTCAACAATTAGAGCGGAAAGTCGCACTGTTGTTGACTTTTTCGACTTTATTTGCGTTAAACTAACTTTCGTTAGTGTTTTTATTCATACTTAATACCCATAATTAGTCCCATGTGAAGTTAGACATATGGAGGAGATTTGGGACATGAATACGGGTAAACGTGCAAGGAAAAAAGTAATGGTAGTGTTTCTAGTTATGATGATGGTAGTCGGCAATATGACGGGACTGCTTGCAACAGAAGAAGGGAAGGTCAATGCGGCAGTTGGTTTTAACAGTGGGGATGGTTCAGTAGAAAACCCCTTCATCGTTTCTACAGCTGAGCAATTGGATATCGTTCGTAATGCTGTTAATAAACATTATAAGCTTGGTAATGACATTGATTTAACAACTTTTTTTGCTGTAGGTGGCGGGGGATATAATAATGGTGCTTTTTGGAGACCAATTGGTACAGCTGGTAATCCATTTAAAGGTAGTTTTGATGGTGCTGGATTTATCATTAATGGACTCAAAATAAATAGTTCAGCAAATGATGCTGGTTTCTTTGGAGTAACGAGTGAAACTGCTCTAATAAAAAATATTGGATTAGAAAATGTTGATATAAAAGCGGGCATGTTTGTAGGTGGGTTAGTTGGTTCTTTTAGAGGTAATGGTAGTGCAAATAAATCATCGATTTCAAGTAGCTATGTAACTGGTAAAGTTTCAGGAAGTAATTATATAGGTGGTTTAGTAGGTTATCAAAGAGATAGTATCATTTCAAATAGTTATTCTTCAACTAATGTCACAGGATCTTATGTAGGTGGTTTGGTAGGTTATCAGGATTTCAGTTCTATTATTAATAGCTACGCTACTGGTCTCATTACAGGTGTGCCTAGCGGGCAAAACACTGGTGGTTTGGTGGGTAGAGGATCATCTGTGGATAGTTTCTATGATCAATCAACAACAGGGCAAAATGATAATAGCGGAAAGGGAACGCCAAAAACAACAGATCAGATGAAAGTGCAAGCTACATTTACAAATTGGGACTTTACTAATGTATGGTATATGTTTGATGGCCAATATCCTCAATTACAAGTCTTTGTAATGGCCCAAATGCCTGTAGCTGACCCAGATCCCGCTGATGGACCTGTAGTTATGGGGACAAGTGTGACTCTTAGCAGCAAAACTGTAGGAGCATCGGTTTATTACACGACAAACGGTGACGATCCGACAACAGACAGCGCCTTGTTCAATTCGAGTTCACCTGTGATCGTTAATGATGATGTAACGATTAAAGCAATAGCGGTCTTTACAGATAAGATGAATAGTCCAATTATGGTTAAAAATTACACGGTTATACGAGCAGATGCCCCGACAACTGGAATGTTGGAGAAAGGGACAGCAGTTGGAACAACGAAGTTGAACGGTGTTACAAATGTAATGGAGTACACGGTGAACGGTGGTCAATATATTGCTATCGAAAATACTGTGGTCGATAACATTAGTGTAAAAGCCGGACATAAGATAACGATAAGAATCGTGGCTATCGGTGGGAAACCTGCTTCGAGTGGACAAGAGTTAACGGTTGCTGAAACACATATTAAGTTAGCAGAAGCACCGACAAGTGGAAGTTTGACTCAAGGGACGAATATGGGATCTACAAAGATAATCGGAGTTACTGCTGTGATGCAATATAAGGTGAATGGTGGTCAATTTTTCGCTATCGCAGACACTACAGTTGATAACATAGCTGTAAATGTCGGAGATATGATCTATGTTCGAATTGCGGCAACCGAGCAATTGCCAGCATCGAATGTGCAAGAGCTGACAGTCGACTTTGGTGAAATCAAGCAGGCAGGAGCACCATCAGGTATGCTCACCCCAGGAAGTAATAGTGGAACAACGCAAATAAGTAATGTGACGAATGCGATGGAATATAAGGTGAATAGCGGCAATTATATGGCGATAGGAAATACTATCGTTGATAGCATAAGTGTACATGTAGGAGATAAGATCTATATCCGAATTGCAGGAACATCACAACAACCTGCTTCAATAGTGCAAGAGTTGACGGTTGATTTGGCAGATATCAAGCAGGGAGCTGGACCGACCAGTGGAAGTTTGACCCAAGGAACGAATGGCGGAACGACAACGTTAAATGGTGTTACAAATGAGATGGAATTTAAGGTGAATGACAGTAGCTATATTGCAATAACAGACACTACAGCAGATAACATCTCTGTAAATATTGGAGATACTATTTACGTCCGATTCGCAGCAACCTTGCAATTACCTGCATCTGTTGCACAAGAGTTGATGGTTAGTCTAGCGGATATCAAGCAAGGTGATACTTTAACAAGCGGAAGTTTAAGCAAAGGAACAATTGAAGGAACGACAACGTTAAATGATGTCACAGATGAAATGGAGTATAGTTTGAATAACAGTACTTATATTGAAATTATTGGTACTTCAGTAGAGGATATTGATGTAAATGCAGGAGATAAGATATATGTTCGAGTTGCTGAAACTGAGCAACAGCCTGCATCAGATGCGCAAGTAATAACTGTCCGAATGGCGGATATTAAGGAACAAGCCGCACCAACCAGCGGAAGCTTAACCAAAGGAACAATTGAAGGAACGACAACGTTAAAAGGTGTTACAGATGAGATGGAATATAGGGTTAACAGTAGCGATTACATTGTAATTGTGGGAACTTCTGTTGATAATATCGACGTAAAAGTAGGAGATACGATTTCTATTCGAATCGTAGCAACCGAGCTACAACCTGCATCGTTAACACAACAATTAACGGTTAGTCAGGCAGATTTTATAGCAAGAACAACAGCAACGTTAACTTCAACAATTGGGATAGTAAGTGTTGGTGGAACAACAACTGAAACAATTACAAACATTTCATACACAACAACGTTAACTAAGTTTAAGGCTGCGATCACGCCAGCCGCTTATGCAACGTTTGAAGTATATGACGCGGATGGAACAACCGTTGCAACTACATTAACAACAGGTAAAAAGGTAGTAGTAACAGCGCAAGATAGAGTGACAAAAGTTACTTATGTCGTAACTGTGGCCGAGGCACCGGCTAGTGGAGGTGGTGAAGACGTTACAACTCCTGTCGACACAACAGTTAAATCTACAAATGGTAAGTTGAATCTTCCATCGGATAAAGCTGGTGAGGTTAGTTTAGACAAGGATATTATCGTCACTGTACCATCTAATGCTACGGAACAAGAGCTACTACTGACGATTACTAAAGTGACTGATGCACAAAAACTTCTTGAGAATGATGATATTCTTGTCAGCACGGTGTATGAAATATTGAAAAATTTCTCGACTAATTTCAAGAAGCCAGTTACCATTACGATCGTATTTGATGCAACAAAAATGAAGAGCGATGAAAAGCCCGTTATTTTCTACTATGACGAAGTGAAGAAAGTATGGATAGAAGTGGCTGGCGGTAAAATAAGCGGCAATCAAATTACAGTATCGGTCGACCATTTTACGAAGTTTGCTGTATTCGCAGTAGACCAATCACCTGACGTACCCGTGAAGGAAGAACCTAAACCTGAGCCATCGAATAGGTTAAGCGATATTACAGGACACTGGGCCGAGACTGCAATTAACAGCGCAGTGGATAAAGGAATTGTTTCAGGATACGAGAACGGAACATTCAAACCGAATCATGCTGTAACGCGTGCTGAGTTTACTGTGATGCTGATGAATACGTTGAAGCTACGTGGAGTAACGAGTGAAGCGGGTGAGGGCCTAACACTTCAGTTCACTGATGAAGCAAAGATCGGTTCTTGGGCAAAGAGTGCTATAACATGGGCTGTGCAAGCAGGATATATTAACGGTTATGCTGACGGCACTTTCCGTCCGGATGCAGCTATTACCCGTGCTGAGATGGCGAAGATGGTTGCGGAAGCATTGGGTTTGTCCTTAGATGCAAATGTCATAACCAACTTCGCAGATGACAAGGAAATTCCAGCTTGGGCGAAAGGTGCAATTGTTGCTGTTAAAGAGAATGGATACGTTGAGGGTAAAGGTTCAAATAAGTTCATTCCTTATGGCAACACAACAAGAGCAGAGGCAGTATCTGTTTTCGTAAAAATGTTGGAGCAACAGAACAAGTAAATAGAAGCATAAAATAGAATAGTAGAATGTGGAGTTATCCCTCTATCGGTTGAAGGAACTGGTAGAGGGATAGCTCTTTTTTTGTAGAGTTTGAAGTTTGGAGTAGCTGTAGTTATGTGAGTATAAGGTTTCTCTAGGCTAAGGTATCAACCTTTGATGGTTGCACGTCAATCGTTGTGTCCTCTATAAAATGAACTAGTCTTTGGGCAAACTGTTCAGGCTGATCCTCTTGTACATACGTAAGTGAGTTTTCCACTAGCTCTAATCGTGCATTAGGGAAGATGGCACATATCCGTCTTCCTAGTTCAATCGGGAACAGTTTTTTATCATCAGCGCCCCAAATGATTAAAACGGGTTTAGTAAAAGAAGCAAGTTTTTCGGCTGCTTGAAGAGTGACGTATGGTGACCAACCTTTGACGACTTTACTGAAGTCATTGCGAACACCTTTGTTATGAATAAAGTTACGTATATATAATTCGTATAGGTCTTCTTTTGAAAGAGTATGGGAGAGTAGGCCAAGCACCAATGATGTTTTTAATAGAGGCTTATATCTAAAAAATTGCGCCATTAGAGTGGTGAATCCCGGAATATAAACGGCAGTTTGTAGGAGGGCAAATGGCTTTGGTGGAAATATTTCTAAAGCGTCAGTGTTACAAAGAACTAACTTTGATACTTTTTGAGGATATGTCATCGTGAACATTTGCGAGTATGCTCCGCCAGTATCATTACCTACTAAGATAATATTGTTAAGGTCTAAAGCTTCTAAAAATTGATTGATTAAAGTGGCTATGCCTGGCGGGGTTAGATCGGTTGTAGGTGAAAGGGGAGTGGAGTGCCCGCCTAAAGGTAAATCCGGAACAATACAGCGAAAATGTTTAGACAACAGGGGGACCACTTTCCTCCAAGTATTCCCGTTACTCAGCGCACCATGTAAAAACACGATTGTTTGCCCTCTACCTTGATCTAGATAGTTGACCACTCCGTTACCTGTTATAGCTTCTTTCATAGGACAGCACCTCTTTTGAGTTATTAAATCTCATATGCAGTCTAACATACTAAAGGAATGTTTAACATACTTAAGGTATGTTAAAAACCGAAGTGGATTTCATATTGGTAAGTGAAACGATATAATAGGAATATGAATCCAAAATCACGTAGGCACGAAGATGCCGAATCTACCAAAAAAGCTTTACTTAAACGAGCTCAGCATATGTTTGCTGAAGCAGGATATGCGAAAACTTCAATGGATGAATTGGTTAAACAAGAACAATTAACGAAAGGAGCACTTTATTATCATTTTAAGGATAAGAAGTCGCTGTTCGAAGGAGTTGTAGATGGGCTAATAGCGGATATGGTACGGCTTGTATCGACTGCTGTTGATACGGAGGAAGATCCGTGGGAACGAACGGTACTAGCAATTGAATCTTACTTGGAAGGCTGTCTTAATGATGTCTATCTCCGCGTCGTAATTCAAGAAGCTCCTGCTGTTTTGGGCTGGACTAGATGGAGAGAAAAAGAGAAACGTAGTGTGATGGGTTTAGCGACTGCGCTCATTAAGGAGTTAATGGACGCTAACTATATTAAAAAACAGCCAATAGACATGTTGGCTTACATGATATTTGGCGCTATAACGGAAGCTGCGATCGGAATTGCTTTTTCCGATGAGCCTAATGAAGCGCGTAAGCATGCTAAGGATGTTTTGGAGCGGATGGTTAGGGGATTTTAATTAATAGAGCATTAGAGAGGATGTATATCTATGTCGATAGCTCCAGATAAAAACAAGCTATATCCAAATGAACATATTAGAACAATTTGTTACATTAAAAACCTACCAAGCAGGACTAATGTTGAGATTGGTGATTATACCTATTACAGTGACAATACAAAATCACCAGAGAACTTTTATGACAACATTCAGCATCATTATGATTTCTTAGGTGATAAGCTGATTATAGGTAAGTTCTGTGCTATAGCAGAAGGGGTTACTTTTATTATGAATGGCGCTAATCATCGAATGGAAGGATTTACAACATATCCATTTAATATTTTTGGTGGTGGTTGGGAAAAGGTAACACCAACGAAAGAACAGTTGCCTTTTAAAGGCGATACTCTAATTGGTAATGATGTATGGCTCGGACAACATGTCACGATTATGCCGGGAGTGAAGATTGGTGATGGGGCAATTGTTGCTTCGAACTCAACTGTTGTAAAAAATGTAGAGCCCTATACGATTGTTGGTGGCAATCCTGCAACTATTATTAAGAAACGATTTAGTGATGAGATGATTGATTTATTGCTTGAGCTTGAGTGGTGGAACTGGGGTAAGAAGAAGATATTTGATAATCTTGAGCAATTAGTATCGGTTAATGATATTGACTCGCTTAAGAGATTATTGAATGTGGAGTAAAAATATTTTGTAGGTGGTCTCTAAGAATTAATGATACAGGGGGCTGCGACTGTTAATACATATGCTTTGGTGTCGTCCCCTCTACTATAGAGGGGGATTTTTGTTATAAAACTAGATTCCTCGAGCTAACCTTTCCTTCCAGTCGAGCCATAATCGACTCTCCCAGTTTGGCCAGACTTCTTTAACCATATTAATAAGCCATTCTCCGCCTATTGTTATTGAATTTTCATGGGAAACATAGATTACCCAATCCATTTCCTTGCTACACCAAAACCCTTCACCATCGAAATCGTATGTGGGGTAGAATGCAGAAACTTCTAATTCATATTCAGGTGATGAAGTTAATTCTCTTAGTTCGTAGACCTCATTAACGCCATGTTTTTTTAAAATCGCCCTTAATCGTTCAAAACCAAATTCTGATTCAAAGTAGTCGTCCATAAAAGGGAGTGCAAATTTATGTTTACTAGCATCAAGTGGTATCCAATGAGATCTCTTTTGTATTGCCCATTTAATATCTAGTTGAGTCCAAAGTAATTCACTTTCCACATCTGACAGTCTACGTCTATAAAATAGTGGAGGAGTGCTTAATAATCTTACTTCAGATACATTTTCTAAATAAGCAATAAGTTTCGTCTTTCCTCTGTCATTGTATTTCTAGAAATATCATCTTCTACATTGGCTTCTGTAAGGAAACTTATTGCTACATTTATAACTGTATACAATTTTGATTTTGCAACTAAGAAAGAACTAAAATCGTCAGGAACATATCTCTCCAACTCAGGTAATATGGCGTTTAAAACAACATACCTTGGGTACAGTTTTTTTGCATCAAGGCTGTAATCAAATCCATCTTCCTCTCGTTCCATTCCTTGTTTCATTAACTTAGAATACTTCCTACTCCAATACATACCTTTTGTTAAGCAATATTTTCTAGCAACCGTATGTAGACCTTTAATTAACTCTGTTTCTTCCATTAGGATTTGCGCACCTCTCTTAAATGTTTACTTTAGATAAGGAATGGATATTTGAATATCATATTATGATATTATTGAAATGAAGTTCAACGCATAATTATTACAAAAAGGTGATTTTGTGAAAATCAGAATTGATGATAAAGAACGACAAGTAATAATTGATGATTATTTCAAAGTCGGTGGGGCGGTTGTTCCAAAGATGAAATGCGAGGAATGTGGAGGTGTAATTATTTATTACGATAAGTTTGACAACGAGTTCTGTCCCTTTTGTAATGAATGGATATCTGCACCGTGCGCAGATACATCTTGTACGTATTGCAGACTCCGGCCTATTAAACCTTTAGAAATTAAAACTCTCTCTGATATACAAAATCAAAATATGGAGTAACGAAGAACCTGTTGTAAAGATATACGAAAGAATTACAGGGGTTTCAGGCGTACAACATAATGCAATCATGCATTATAGAATATCTTTATTGGTTACTTGTATTTTAGTATGAATAATGAACGGAATGTTGTATGATGGTTAATTAAATGACTACCCTAGAGGGTATTTAATAATATTGAGCATAGGAGGACTACATGTCCTGGAGCAAAATGAAGCAACAACTAGAAAGTTTTATATGTCCTGCGTTAAGTGGAAGAGTCGAATACCGTGCAACTAGCTATCGCTATTTACCTGATAAAGCAGGGCAATGTTATATTGTGGTAGACAAAAAGAATATACTCAATATGAGTGATTTAACTACTTTAATTAGATGGTATCAGACGGAACTCGAAATTAAAAATGATCCAGAAATCCAAGTTCCGATCAGTGATGATGAAATAGAAACGATTAGAACAGATACAAATGGGAAAGTTCCGGAGGATCGTCTAATAGTAATGGCACGAAGTAGAAAAAGTTCAGAAAATGCAAAAGAGCTTTTTGTGGCACAGTCTTCATTAAGTAAATCAAATTTCATCGTTGTAGTGAATAAGTATTTGTCCACTTCTATTGAGGAGAGCATAGAGAGCAACGATATCTTATTGAATATTTTAGCTTTGGTGGATAGACGAGTAGGGAAAAAGCGTATTTTAAATATGAAAGAGAAGATGAAGTCTAAACATCCAGCTGTGCAGTATTTTTATGAACTACGGCGTAATACAGTATGAAAAATAGAGTATCTGTAAATGTAAAATGAACCCCAGAGCCTAGATGGTACTGGGGTTGTATTTCGTGTCCATATGTTGGACCAACTAGCATAGCTTCAGATTGAATAAAGGATCATAGAATCTATCCTATAGATTAGGTTTTGAGCAACTCTTTGGCATACTGTTTACCTGCGTAAAGAAGGTTGCCGCTCAGTTCAGGATCATTAACTGAGCGTGCAAGAACAAGAGAGCCAACCATCGTACTGAATAGTGCACTTCCTTTGGACACATCAATTTCCGCTAGATTAGAAATAAAAGAAATCATCCGCTCTAGTTCGTGAGCGAATACTTGACGTGCATCTTCTGAAGAACGGGATATTTCGCCAGAAAGGGTAGGGATAATACAGCCCATCTCCGTTTTGTCACGGTGATGCGGGCTTAAATAATAATCAATGACAGTATTAATTTTGGGGTTCTGCGTCTCCTGATCAGCGACTTCCTGCAGTAGTGCGATAGTATCACTGATGGCGTGTCTACAAGCTTCCGCTACCAACTGTTCTTTGTTGTCAAAGTGTGCATAAAACCCCCCATGAGTTAATCCAGCCCCCTTCATTATGAATGGAACACTCACATCATGGATGCCTTTGGTACGAAAAGCTTGGGCAGCACTTTCAATGATTTTATTCCGTACTTTTATTTTATGTCCTATAGGATACGGCATCGTAATCACTCCACAGCTTCGTCATTCTACCTTCAAAATATTATATTCGTCATAATAAAGCATGTCAATTTAACGATCTAGTACCGGTTAGCTCAAAAAAAGCTAAATAGGGTTATTGACGGTTTTAAAATATGATGACTATAATATATTATGATCATCATATTTTAAAACGAGTTCAACTGGAGGTGTCAGAATATGAGTTAGTCACGATCGACAGAAAACCAAATATAGTCGGTAAGTTAGCATAATAGAATGGGAATAGGGAGAGATTGAAAAATGAAGATCAAAGTAGGATTATATATTGGGATGGCGATTGTGCTGATCGTTGGGGGTTCACTTCTTGCTATTAAAGGAAAGGATGCCGTTACTCAGGCTGAGAGCAGGAAACAAGGTATGCTTGAAACGGAGCAAATGACAATTATATATCAAAAAAGTTCAGGATCGATTGTAGAAGTCGGTGCGGCTGTAGGCGATTCTATAAAACAGGGAGATGTGTTGTTCAAGGTAAAATCAGATGAAGAAGGTGAAATGGATGTACTAGCACCGCATGACGGATTGATCAATAGAATTGTAAAAAAGCCGGGGGATCAAGTACAGCAAGGTGCATCAATGGCAATTTTACAAAAAAACAACTATTTTACAGACCTCTACATATCGGTGAGTGAAATCCAAAAGCTTGAGGTTAATCAAATTATTGATGTCAATTTTCCAAATGTGGATCATCCAACTCAAGTGACTGGTGTCGTTGCTTCAATCTCAGCGGCCCCTCAATTTGCAAACTTACGCATGACACGTGAAAGAGGGCAAGCAGATTTAAGTATGTTTGTTGTCCGAATAGCTATCGATTCGAATGCTGATTTGCTTCCGGGTATGACGGCGGAGGTGAAACTTGATGAACTCGCTGATTGATGAGTGGAAGTACGTTTCGGGCAGTAAGTATCTTCGTCTGATCTTTATCGGTCCACTTGTTGCAGCCATATTTTTTGGCTTAATGTTTTCGCAGAACCAAATTAGCGAGTCGCCTGTTGTTGTCATTGATGAGGATCACAGCTCGTATTCACGGCAGTTGATTTCAAAAATAAATGCTTCCCCACAAATGAACGTCACAAATGTGTACGCCAGTCGTCTCAATCCAGAAATAATACTGGCAAATGAGCGGGCTGTAGCGATTATCGTGTTTCCCAAACAGTTGGAGTTGAATCAGCAACAGGGGATATTTACGAATATCGGCATCTTAATGGACAACACGATGCCCTCAGGATTAACCGGCATCCGCACTGCGATCCAGGAAATCATCCAAACGGAAAATATGACCCTTTCTATGTCCCGTCTTATCCAAAAAGGAGTGGATGCGGAAACAGCTAAAGGGCTTGTTGCTCCTTTGTCCCTTCAGCAACGTATGTTATTTAATCCGACCACAAGTTATGTAGGGTTTATGGTACTTGGGTTTGTAAATATTGTGGTTTTAATGATTACAACAAGTGCAGCGGGATCGATTGTACCTCGCTTGCGTCAGGAAGGGAAGCTTTTTGCCAACGGTAAGTCGCCTTTGCAGCTTTGGATTCGTAGTGTACCATACGCTGTTCTGACATCCCTTTCGCTACTACTATGTTATGGTTTATTGAAGCAGTTCGGAGGAATGCGCTTTGAAGCAGAGCTTTATCTTTTTATCATTCCACTGCTTGTATATGCATTTGCTTTGTCACTCATGGGTCTGTTGATTGGCTATTCTGCCAAAGATCAGTCCAAAGTCAATTTACGAACCAATTTTGTATTGTATCCGTCGTTCCTTGCTACTGGAATTCAACTCACTCCACTTGCTTTTCCAGAGTTCTTTCAAATTTCCGCATGGGTATTGCCTATGAACTGGCTTAACCGCCTTATACGTGGGATGGCTTTTCGGGATGGAGCTTTAACAGCCTACAGTCAGGAGCTCGGTGCACTGCTTATTATTATTGGCGTTGTATCCTTATTTATTGGATTATTGGTTCTACGAGAAACTGGGAAAGCTTATACGATCCGGGAACCGCTAGTTAATCCGAACGTTCTGCAGAGTAGCAGTTAATAAAATGTGGAATGAGCTAAAGGTAGATAAAAGAAGTGAATTCAAAGGAAAAAATGATGTATCCATGCTAAAATCCTTCCCAAAAGTGGAAGGTTTTTTTATTATAGAATTAATAAATAGATTATTGGTGGGGGCTTTATGAAAAGAAACTTCATCTCTATTATTAATCGAGTTCGAATGTGCTTAAGAGAAGCCAAAGGGATGGGAAATTTAATTGCTGATATGGAGCAACATAAAGCAAAATACGATATCGATCCTGCTCATTTTCGCATCGACACCTACTTATCGCACGGTGGTAAGATTGTAATCATTGCCCGTAAAGATAATAACTATGCCGAGTGGTTGTCGATAGGAAAGTTATGCGCAGATGATTATAGAATCGGGCAATGCATTGCCTATCTTCTTCGTCATTCGCCATTGCCGACATCTACCTCTTTGTATTGGGGCAATTACGAGCAGATTACGAAGACAAAATACAAAGAACTATTTGTATTCTACCAGCATTTGCGTATAACGATTGAGGACGAAACGTACTTTGTTCTAGATGGTGAACGTATTACTAGGGATTCATCGGATGAATATATTCAACAGCGGTTGATTCAGCACTATGACGATAAGAAAAGTACTGAAATCGTTGACGAAGAAGTATCTGAAATAAGAGAGCATTTGCAAAATACAATAAATGAGATTAGAACTATGGAACTGGAATGCCCTTTGCCATCGGCTTTAAACCACGTAGCAGATTATGCGAGAAAAAGGTGTAATGAGCTAAAAGCTAAGTATGTTTTTAACCAGGATGAAATCGTTAAAGGGCTATTGTTCGAATTGTACGAAATTAATTCATCCATATACAATAAGTATATGACCGCAGTGAGATAATAAATTCGATCTAGCCTCATAGTACGAAAATATACGCCAAACCTGTGATTAAGGTAGTTTATAAGTAGTTTAAATGTTTTAGTTTCTTGATTGATACTTTCGAGGGTATTCGAGGGTGTCTAATATTGAAGATGTTTGATTAGATGAGTTAAAGGGAGAAGTGTTGAATGAACCGATATCTTTGTCCTTGTTGTGGTCCCCATGCAAATTATTCACTAACAGAGGCAAGGGATAACTTTAAAAAGAACTACACAATGTATAGGAATCCAAGATACATTTCAAAGCAGACTAATAAAGAGGTTTTAACAAAAGAAGCATTAATTAGAGTATTTGAAAAGCCTAGGTATGCTTCTAATGATGCTGCGCAACAATTAAGGCAAGAAATTGACACTCTCAAAAAAGTATTAGATAAAATCGTACATGAAAGTACAAAACGCTACAGTGATAACATAAGAAAAAATCAACTTATAATAAATCTTATTAATTCCGATAAACCTGAAGTTAAAGTAAACGGTTTGTTATCCCTTGCACTAAATGCTAGAGATGGCGATTTCGTGCAAGACATGATGGTTCAATATAGTCAGCATAAAAACGAAAATGTAAGAGGTATAGCAATTCGGATTGAAAGATGAGAGTAGGTTTGTTAGAGGACATGCTCATTCAGCTTTAGATGATATAAATATGTTTTGTAAGGAACAAAACCTCAGAAACTTTTCTCTGAGGTTTTCTTTTTCAAATGACCATAGATATTCAGAGCAACTCCTCGTCATCATCTTCGCACTCTATCTCTCTAATAATCTTGGATACTAATTCACTTTTATCTTTAAGTGCATTCATTATCCATCGTTTCCCTTGCCAAGAAGTGTAGTACAGATCATTTTTTCTGAAAATCGATCTCGTATTTACATAGGACTGAACCCATTTAATTTGATTCTCTGCATCTGATATTCCTAAATAATATAAAGGTTTAATAGCTATTTTCAACAATGGTTTTTCTAAATCGTTTCTGTAATAACAAAGGTGCGAAATAATAGAAAAATAACCGAGCGCAGCGCCTTCACAGTTATAGCTTGGTAAGAATTTATCTACATGATTAATTATTTGTTCATCAGTGAATCGATAAGGGTCCCTTTGAATCGCTTTTAGAATGCCTTGAAGCTCGGGACTATTTGAAAATTGTTCAATCATAAAGTTCCCCCAATTTTCCCATTCGGGATAATTCCCATACTAACTTCTTTATGAACTGTTAGAAAACCTTTTACGTTGCGGAATTTCAATATTTGATTAATCTCTTCTAAATTTAATGTGTAATTATGGAATTATATTAAAGGGAAAGCATTGCTAAATGGAGAATAATGTTGAATGTGATAACAACAAGTGAAAGTAGGAGACGTATGAATTTCAAAAAAGATCTAATGGATAAAAATAATTTACTTAAAGAATTAGATTCACTCGGATATTCGGACAGAATGAAAAAGATTGCAACACTAGGTCGAGATAACAATGGGTCAGCTCAATATTCAAAATTGCTTTTATCGTTGCTAGAGGATGGCGCTTACGAGGCACATCTTGCATTAACAGGTGCTGGTGTAACAAACGATGCACCTGTTATTTTGTTAGCCTTAAAGCACTCGATGGCCTCTGTTAGAAATCATGCAGTAGGTCTTTTAGCTAAAGTAGCCTCAGATAGTGATATTGAACGTGAAATAGTGCATTTATCACTTGATTGTCGTCGCAAATTATTGCGTACGATTGTATTTATAAATCGTCAACCTATAGCGGAACGTTTATTGCCTATTGTGTATGCTACGTGGGGAGCACAGGAAGCAGCCATATTACTACAAGCATGTTCTAAAGACACTGTGAGTAAATGGATTTTAGAAATTGGCTACGTCATAAAAAATTGGCAAAAATTAGCTATCCGACATATTGACGTGGTTGCGGATTATTTTAAAACAACGTTAGAAAACACACCTCTTAGGAATAAAGATAAAGTTTGGTGGGAGTTTTCATCAGCTATCGAACTATTTTGCAATGTTAAGACGGATTTGGTTTTAGAATGTAGCAAGAATCATAGTCCATTAGGTCAAATACATCCTGCACTTAGAAAGCAACTGGGTACTTTAGTTCAAAAAAATGCGGATGCTGTATATAAGCTGCTAACTCGAAATGAGCTGCGAGGCGACCTGATTTCTAATGGAGTACCTGAGGGCATTTTAAAGAGAAGAAATTGTTTTTCAATAGATCAATGGATGGAAATAGCTAAACGACTCGCAGATAGTCCTATACATCTAGCGAAACTACTTCATTGTATGGCTCCTTCAGATCGAAAAGTGCTTTTTGATTCAGCCTATGAAGAAGATAAACGTCAAGAACGCGTTTTACCAGAACAGTTACTAAATGAATTACCGCATACACTACGTGACAAAGAAGCAGCTAGAATGATGGAGCTTCGTGAAATTTATGAAGATCGGGGAACGCTGATTAGTATTACTGCTTGTCGTTCTATTCATCATTCAAGAGAAATACTTGTAAAAGCAACACTAGTATCTGATGCAGACGAACGTGCAGTAGCACTTACAGAGTTGATAAAGAGTACTGCTCTATCAAGACAAGGTATCGCTGAGACGTTGGTGTATGTAGGTCGCATCAAAAATGACCAAGACCCTGTGCGGTGTGCAGTGTTAAGAGAGCTATCCGTTAGTCCAATGTCTATTTATACGGATGAGCATATAAAAGAACTTACTTTACTTGTCGATAGTGTGATTGAAGCTAGAGATACTTCAAACAGTACAAGGCTTGAAACTCAAAATTTGGCCTTAGGTATTATGCGACATCATTCCTTAAATCCTCAAAGTGGTATTTTTAAGTTCTCATTACAAACGATTGTGAAACTAGCTAAGCAGAGCGGTCATTTAATGCTACCATCATTAGAAGAAAATTTTTCTCAAGAAACAGTTGAAATTTTATTTAACGAGCTTTATCCACTAGCTGTAGAAGCAAACAAAAGAGAAAACTACGATTTTGTAATAACTATGGCGAACGCTTTCGGTAAAAGAGGGTATAACCTAATCAAACTTCAACATTTAATAAAGGATGCGATGACGGCGAGCTCTGAACATGTGGCAGCACGAGCGACAAGACATTGGCTTACACCTACTAAAACACGTGATGAAAGAGTTAAACAATTATTGACTTCGGACCAATCGTTTATCGCAATAAATGAAGTGTTCATGCATCTGCATCTAAAACGTCAAGAATGGCTAGATCCATTTATTTCGGGTGCTGTTATTAAAGGCAAGTTTTTAACGGGTAAAACGATATTTGTTGTGCCAGCTATGAATGGGTTTAATAAATGGTTGCCTCGTCAGCAAAAGTCTTTTGGTTCCGTATTAGAAAAAATAGCTTCTGATGCTAAACGTGATCATTTTGAACGTTCACAAGTTATAAAAACGATGGCTAATATGCCTGATATTCACCCAGATAAAATAGTAGAACTTTTGAAAGATAAGGAAGTATCTATAGTAGAGGCTGCGCTTCATGCACTTTCGTTATTGGAACAACCAGAAAAGGCAATTCCAATTTTATTAGACAATTTGGATGGAGATAGGGCACGTGTGGCAATGTACTCGATACCTAGGTGCATACGTAGAGTTAATCCGGTTATGTTAACGGCAATGCTTAAACAACTATTAAATCAAGATAAACTAAAAATTACAGTCAGGAAAGAGGCCATCAGGTTACTAGGGGCTTATAGAAGTAGTGAGAGCATACCATTATTAATAAATGAGTTCGAAAAAACAAATGTACATAAGGATGTAGTCATTGCAATAGGGCATGCAGCGAGGCAATTGTTAGATGATGAACGTAGTTGGAAAATAGTAAATGAAATAGCTTCTTCACCACAAAGTGATATTGCCACAAGCTTATTATCTCAACATCCAAGTGAGCTTCCAGTTCACTATCGAACGCGATATTTAGAAATCATTATTAAACTTGCAAGTCATGCAGATCAGTCTGTTGGAGTATATGCTCTCAACATGATGAGAAATTGGGCAAACGGAAACGAACAAACAATCGCGATTACTACTGCAAAGGCTATGTTGGATTTCGACGATAGCGTTAGATGGAACGGTGCAATGAATACGTTGTTAGATACATGTCGTGATGGTGAGGTAAATGAATCTGTAATAGCTGTTTTTAAACAGCTCGCTAGTGTCCCAATTCGTGATGACTGGAATGCAAATGCAAAAAGAGATATGCCTCATCGACAACGTCTCTTGAGATTTGTTGGAAGATTGACATATTTGCCGAAGAACACTCGTTTAAACCTCGCACCTTTATTTATGGGCATTATTGAGTGCTTGGAATCAAATGAAACATTAAAGCATGTTGTTATGGATATGAAAATAGCAGTTATTGATTGGAATAACGCACCGGAAACCGTTGTTTATTTAAATAGAATTGCAAATTGCATATCTAATCAGCCACATCTTTTAGGGGATGCATATAAGATGGTTGCAAAGGATATATGGGATAGTAAAAGTGATCTGAATCTAGAAACATTATTAGAAATTATAGATGTAATATGGACGGATGGATGTAGCGGATCTCAATTTATGGCGCTTTCAATTCTTGAATTTGCCGGTAATCAATTGTTGTGGAGCCCAGAGTGCACTCGCCTATTAAAATTATATAGAAATCACACAAACATGGGGATAAGTTCATGTGCTTTGGATATTTGGACTGCGCGGGAGTAATTGTTTTTATATTGATGGGGCCGTTGTTCTTCATGATGCGATGGTCATGGGCATCTTAAAGCTGGTCGATTAAGAAAGGGGATTTATATTTGAAAATACGTAAAGCAACTATTCATGAGGATAGTTATTTAACTGATCTTGCATTTCGTTCAAAAGCCTATTGGGGTTATAGCGAAGATTTTATGGAGGCCTGTCGTAACGATTTAACTGTATCGTCTGAATATATTGCAACTTCTCTAGTATTTGTGTTAGAAGACGAAGACACCATAACAGGTTTTATAGGCCTGGAGCAAGAAGAGGATGGTTGGTTACTAAAGGATTTATTTATCGATCCTAAATATATTGGGAAAGGCTACGGAAAAACGTTATGGAAAAATATGATAGAGGTTACTAAGAGTATGAACATTAGTAAAGTTACGATTCATAGTGAACCACTTGCAGAAGATTTTTATCTAGCGATGGGAGCTAGTCGGATTGGAGAGATTGAATCGACCGTATTTGAAGGGAGGAAATTACCTCTTTTGGAGTTTGAAGTCAGTAATTAATTGTAGCAGTTCAACGAGTATGCGTGAGTAGGCGTTGATCGAAGAAAGTTGACGCCTAACCGTTCTGTTATTATCCAAATTTCAGACTTAAAGACCGAGGATATTGAGAACACTATTAACAATGCTTCACAGTTTAGCTTAGAAGATTGTCGGAGATATAGTGTGAGGCAGAATGTATTATCCATGAATAAATAATCAAAAGAATAATGAATTATAAAAGTGAAATAACATATCAACTAAGCAAGCTTCAATCATTAATCTATTGTAGCTTGCTTTTTAGATGGGGGATTAGTATGCCATATGAATTAGGTGGAAGAGCAGATAAAAGCGGTAATAGATTCGAGATAAGATGGATAATTTATAAGATCCTTGAAGTATTGGAGGAGAAGCTAGAATATATTATGTTTGAAGCTCTTGGAGATGACGAGCGGGGAGTTGATATTTGGATTGGTAATAAAAATGGCACCAGAGAAGGTCAGCAATGTAAAGGGAGAAATGCAAGTAAGGAATATTGGGATTATGGCACAGCCAATGCAAGAGGGATCTTTACAAATTGGAAGTTTCAATTAGAGAGGGATGAATCGAATAGAGTTGCCTTGGTATCACCTGTATCGTTCATGCTATTAGAAGACCTTATCACTAGAGCAAGGAATACTAGTAACATTCCTCAAGATTTTTATCATAATCAAATTCTTAATGCCAGTAAAGAACTAAAAGATTTTTTCAAAAATTTTTGTAAGTCAATGGATCTAGATCCTGTGGTAGAAATGGATTTAATTAAATGTATTTCTCTTTTAAAGAAGATATCGTATCGTCAATTTCCAGATGCTGAACTAAAAGAATTAATTTTATCAAAAATAAGTTATCTGCTGCTTGGTGATGAACAAGACATTTATGAACGATTGGTTTCTTGGATTATAGAAGGAGACCTTCTAGGAAAACAAATAGACCAAACAGTTGTTCATCAACTGCTTAGTGAAAACGAAATAGAATTAAAAAATCTTGCTTCTGATAGACGGATTGTTCCTAGATTGGAGGAATTAAATCGAGAATATAGATATTTATTTATTCCATTGAATAATGAGTTAATTGATAGACAGGAATTTTGTTTATGTAGAAAAGCTATAAATTCAGGGGAGTCCTTGATTATACATGGGAAAGCTGGAAGAGGAAAAAGTGGTTGTACTGAGGACATTATTAACTATTGTCGCGATAGTGCCATACCATATCTAGCGATTAAATTAGATAAACGTATTCCGAGTGGTACAGCGGAGAAATGGGGGAAAGATCTAGGGTTACCGGCATCTATAGTTCATTGTATACATAGTGTTTCTAGAACTCAAAATGCTGTAATTATTCTAGATCAATTAGATGCACTACGCTGGACTCAAGCGCATTCTAGAGATGCTTTATTGGTATGCACTCAGATTATAGATCAAGTAGAGAGATTAAATATTGAAAGAGAATATAAGATTTCTGTGGTGTTTGTATGTAGAACGTATGATTTGGAAAATGATAATAATATTAAATATTTGTTTAAAAAGGACAATAAGAAAAAAGAGGGTATCCAATGGAATGAGATTCAAGTTAATGAATTTTGTGATGAAACAGTGAGAGATGTTATAGGGAATCGTTATGATAGTTTAACAGTTAAATTGAAGGAGATACTAAAAATACCTAGCAATATATATATTTGGGAACGATTAGACTCTAATAAAGAATATAGTGAATGTTCGACTGCAAGTCATTTGGTTACCGAATGGTGGGCGCAATTATTAAGAAACTGCTTTGCATTTGGATTAAGCGAGGGGGATGTAAATGAAACAAAGGAAAGGATAATTGGTTTTTTTGATAAATTGGGTCGAATAAGTATTCCCTCAAATTTATTGAAGGTCAATATCTCATGCCTGGATTTTTTATCATCTAATGGTTTTCTACTGAAACAAGATAATAAAATTTCCTTTGCTCATCAATCTATCTTAGATTGTTTTCTAGCTGAAGAAATGTTGAGAAAGTATTATGAGGGTGGAGATATTTTAGAGGTTATAGGAAATAAAGAAAGGCAAACACCTGGGAGAAGATACCAGGTGCAGATGTTTTTACAGAATTTAATTGAATATAATCGCGAGGATTTTCTTGATGCAGGAATAAAAATGCTAAATTATGAGCAACTCAGATATAGTGTGAGATTTGTCGTTTTTGAAGTATTAAATCAACTAGATGTTTTAGACGAGAATATACAGAACTATATAATCAAAAATTGCGAAGATGAAAAATACGGAAACCACATAATAGATAATGTTATATATTCTAAGCCACAATATATCAGATTACTCAGGGATTGCGGTATTTTAGACAAATGGTTTGAAACTTCAGAGAAAAAAGCTGTTGTCTTTAATTTGATTGCTAGTATATCTCCTAATTATGAATATAAAGATGTTGAATTTATAGAAAAGCGAGCATTTCTATCGCAAGATGATGATAATAAATTTTGGCGATGTTTTTCAAATGATATCAATCAAGATTCCGATGAGATGTTTGAATTACGAATGAAATTTTATTTTCATTATCCACATATGGTTGACAACTATCTTAACTTTAAGGCAATGCTTAAAAATTGTGAAATGAGAGCAATGCGTGTGTTGGTGTTTTTATTGGAAAATAAACGCAATAGACATTCTAAAACCATATATAGATATGAAGAGGAATTTCTGCAAGAGGATTCGGAAGTATTAATTAAAAATTGTGTAGAAGTAATTAATTTATTACTACCATTTATCCCGACTGGAAAAGATGAAATGTTGTATTATAGTGATTGGTCTGGAAGATACCTCTACAAAAGGGGACTTGAAAGAGCATGCATTCAAATTATAAAAAAGGCGAATGCAGCATTGATTGCTTTAAATCCAAACATATTTTGGGAATTATATGAAGATTTTATGGGGACAGGCAATGAGTTATATAATGAGATAATTTTAGATACATTGTCCAGATTACCTAATTTATTTAGTGATACTATTATTGAATATATATGTATTGATTTTGATAATAACATATTTGAAAAAACAAGTGGTAATGGCGATGAGTTGTTGCTTGCAAAACTGGTTATAGCTAGGCATTCAGAACATTGTAGCCAAGCTATTTTTGATAAACTAGAAAAAACTGTTATTGGTTATATTTCACCTTTATCTAAAGGAATGTATCAACGTAGAATAGAGTTTAATCGTGGGAATAATGGTCACAAAGCCTATTGGAGTTTTTGGGGGGACTTACAAAAAGAAATCCTAGAAGTGCTACCATATAGTCGTCTCAGTGAAAAGTCCAAAGATTTGTTACGTATATTACGGCGTAGATTTATCAATGAACATATATTATACAAGTATTCAAACGGACACAGTGGATCTGTAATTTCTCCTGTTGGGGGAAAGAAGCTAAGTAATAAAAACTGGATGGATATATTAACTAGCAATAAACCTAGCAAGGAGTATATTTCACGTTGGAATGCAACTTCGGGAGAATATGTAGAAAATTCAATTGAGTCATTTTCAAGTAGTTTTAATAGTGCCGTTTCCGAAGATCCTGAAAGAATGATAAAGTTGATGCTTTCAAATAATAATAAGATTATAGATATATATATTGATTCATTGTTTAGTGGAGTGGCGCACAGTAAAAATTTGGATAAAGTCCCGTCAAAACAGTTAGAAGCATTGATTCTAAAATATTCATTTAATTACACTTCCTATAGGGCAAGTTCCATTTGTACTCTAGTTGAGAATAGAGAAAAAGTTGAATGGTCACAAGAGATTTTGGATATCCTTAAGGACATTGCGAATAATCATAAAAACCCGGAAAATGGAAAACCAAATGTGACTAGCAGTGAAGATAATGAAATGCGTAGCTTTGATATGTTACAAAGCAATGCGTTGAATTGCGTAAGAGGTAAAGCATCCAGAGCAATAGCTCATCTTTTATGGAAAGACAATGGTCATTTTAAGCAGTTTAAAGAAGTAATCGAAAGATTGGCATATGATGAAAATCCTGCAGTAAGATTAGCAACTTTATCTGTGCTATGGCCTTCATATAATATTGATCGAGACTGGGCTACTGATAAGATTCTTTATCTTTATGAACAAGATTACCGACTGGCAGGATTTCATAATACAAAAAATATGTTTTTTTTACTGTACCCTAAGTATCGAAATCGCGTATTACGAATTATTAAAGAATGCTATGATTCTGAAGATGAAGAATTAATTAAGGCTGGTGCACATTGTTTATCAGAAATGTATATACTTAAAAATGAATTTGTAGATGAAATGACAAATGTAGAAACTATGAGCAAATTACAAGCTGAAGAGGTTCTATGTATGGTCATGTTATATTTTAATAAGGATGAATATAATACATTAGCTAAAAATATTATACTAAGATTTAAAACAAGCACAGTAGATTTAGAAAGGCCAATCTCAAGATTATTTTATGATGATTTAATTAATTTGGAGAGAGATAAGGATTTTTTGATAGAGATAATGAAATCTGATTTAAGCCCTAGAACATTACATACATTTGTACACTACCTGGAAGAGGAGTCAAAGTCAGTAATTGAATATAAAGATATAATATTATCTATGAGTTGGTATTTAATCCATAATGATATTGATAGATATGAGAATGTTTGGGGAATACACGAAGAAATCTCTAAAATAATAATTGGATTATACGATGAGACCTCTGGATCTGCGAGAGAAGAGTTAAAGAGCATAGCACAAGAATGTCTGGATATCTGGGATTTAATGTTTGAAAAGCAAATTGGACCAGTTAGAAGATTAAGTCAAGAGATGATGGAAAGATAATTAGAGTTTCTTGAAATAAATTAGCAACAGATATTCGTAAATAGATTCTGTGAAATATGGGAAAAGAAAGTGTCAAACTTGCTAAAACCTTAAATAGTCTTGTGGCATAAAGCGCCACAATGAAGATCCTGTGGCTAGTTATTAAAATGTACATCAAGTAGCCCCAGGCAACTGAATGAAAATGTGGTATCGTATCATTCATTCTTCAGTTACGTATATCTAATGTTGCCTGATCTCTGAAAAAACGGCTATCTTTGTATTAGAATCAAGTTGAATGGATATCATAATCATGATAAAATATTATTGAAAGGAGAGGGACGTTTTGCCACAAATTAGACCTATATCCGATCTGCGGAACAATTTTGCTGAAATATCCAAGATCGTTCATGAAAGTCGAGAGCCGGTATTTCTCACGAAAAATGGACATGGCGATATGGTCGTCATGAGTATTGAGCAGTTTGAGAATATGCAATACGACAAAGAGATATTTGCAAAACTGAAAGAAGCTGAACTTGAAGCAAGTAAGTCAGATGTCCGTTATACTCACTCTGAAGTATTTGATAAAATAAAACAGAAAATTAATAATGGTGACCGGGGGTAACTCCGGTCTTTGCTTTTCTTGACAGTTAGTTATCCCTAAGTTATATTAGGTATGCTCATACATATTTTTTTAAGTAAATTCAATAGGTATGCCAATACCTTAAATGAGGAAGCGGGATGATTAATATCTACAGGAGTACCGAACTGAATAAATTGATAGGTCAGAGTCTAGAAGAGCTAAGGAGAATATACACAAATGAACAATCTATTCGTATTTTTATGGTCATTACATCCTTCTATTATTTATATGAAATTGAACAAAGCAGCGATCAGAAGGTTCAACGGTGCAAAGATATTCAAGAAAATTCAATCGAAGAATGGATTTATTTCAGAATTAAACAACTGGAGAATAGCGATAAAGAGCTTCATGACATTATTACCGGTATCGTGGATTCATTTTTTCATATTTCCAATATCTCTACGAATCGAGAATTTAAAATAGTAATAAACAACTTGAACCATTTCCAATTTAATAATAGTAAGGAAATTATTCAGCTTATTAACTTGCTAGCTTCAAAATTTGTTGGTGGTAAGGAGAACGTCGGAACTCCAGAAGCAATTACAAATCTGGCATTTAATCTAGTTCATATTGAACACATTCATTCGTTTGCTGATTATTGTTCAGGAATATCGAGTTTTTATATTGAGATGGTTAAACGTGTGAATGCATCGGGTAAAGATAACCTTCCCTATTATTATGGGGAAGAGATTAATGTTACGGTTTATTTGATTTCCAAACTATTAATGTTTGTAAATCGTATCTCTAACTTCACCATCGTTAATAAAAATGCCTTAGACCATGTAAGTAAAGATGATTTGCGCCAAAGTTTTGATTTTATTTTTTCGGATATACCTTTTAACTTAACTTGGAGTCCAGAAAAAGCTTGGGACGATCCTAGGTTTGAATTCGGTATACCACCGAGAGCGTCCGCGGACTGGGCATTTTATCAAAATGTCTTATACCATTTGAATGAAAACGGAAAAGCCATTGTAATCGGTACAAAGGGGACACTGGTAAGAAGTACTGAAGTTCATATAAGAAAATCAATCCTTGATAAGGATTTAATCGAAGCAATCATTACTATGCCAGAGAACCTTTACTCCCATACTAATATCAGTACAGAGCTGATCATTTTTAATAAAAGTAAACCGAGAGAAAGACGAAACAAAATATTGTTTATTGATGCAAGTAAATTTTCACACAGAATGAATAAATATCAACATGAGATTACAGAAGAGGGTCTTACTAAGATTGTTGCAGCTTATTGGGATGGAGATGAAGAGGAACGATTTTGCAGACTGATGGACGCTGAAAAAATTAGAGCCTGTAACTATAGCCTCAATCCAAAAGAATATTTAGAATTCGATAGTTTGAAAAGCTTATATCAGAATACAGTAACGCTTGGCGAAATTGCGGAGATTAGACGGGGGGCACAAATATCTAAAGAAGAATTTGAAGATCTCAAGCAGTCTGCAACGCATTATTTTTTAAATATTAAAGATATAGAGAATGGGAGAATTGTTTATGACGAGGAGTCGAAAATTGCTTGTAAAAAGCAAGACTGGCTTGCAAAGTTTGCAATCCAACCGTTGGATATACTCATTACTTCTAAAGGTTCACTAATCAAGTTCGCCATTGTTGAAGATTCATTTAGAGAGTCGTTTATTAGCGGCAACTTGTCCATCATTCGAGTAAATCCTAAACGATACGATGCATATGTTTTGTATGAATTTTTACAGAGTAATACGGGACGAAGGATGATTGATGGAATTCAAACAGGAACAACAATAAAGTTGATTAATCCTTCTAAGCTGGTACAACTTGAAATTCCATTATTTACTACTGAATTTATGAATGAAGTCGGAGAAGGGTTAATGAAGAGTAAACAAGAATATGAAGAGACTATGAAGGAAACAGAAGAAATCTATGTTATGAAAAAAACAATATTGCTTGAAAGAATGGGGATTAATAACAAACTATAAAGGGGTCACACATATGGAGAAAAAGTACACTTTACGTTATCTCGCGTTAGCACAATCAGACTTGTTAGATATTACTAATTACATTAGCGAACAGCTTTTCGCACCAGAAGCAGCAATTCATCTAGTAGAAAAGTTTGAAGAAGCTATTTCTCGCTTAGAATACTTCCCTTACTCAGGACGTCTTTATAGAAGCACAGGAAAGCTTAAGGATGAGTATCGAATACTTTTCGTGGAGAGTTACCTAATTTTCTATATTATATTGGACAACACTGTAGAAATCCGACGCATCATTTATAGTAAACGCGATTATTTAAAACTGCTTTAAGTATCTCCTCCAATGTCGACTCCGATAATCTAACTTATGTGAATTGTTGCTCACTTTTAGTCAGACGAGTTGTATTTGTGGGGTAACCAAAAGGGTGACGACCCCCTCAACAACAAGCATTAAATAATCTAGTGCTTTTATAGTATACCTATGAATGTTTCGTTGAGTATAAATGTCAACTATCTGTCTAGATAAGTTATCAAGTGAGAAGTATTGATATACTAGCATCTCCATTGAAATAAGTAGTGAAATTACAATCATATTCCTGATTTAAATGTATCTGATAGGGAAGGAAGCAGAACCTGCCGTCGCAGAAGTGCTAAGGCATTATTATGATAGGTCTGTGCAGTAGTTCATACAATAGACACTTATCGGTCAACAGTATTTCGTTATTGAGAGTTCGAATGATTTGAACAAGATAGCAGTTCACTGTTCAAGATTTATTCGACTTCATGATAAATTTGTTAAAGACAAAATAACCTCAAAAATCTATAGTCTATTTGGGAGGGGTCAACATGGCACCGTTAATTGCTCTTGTCTCATCTTTTCTATTGTTTCGATTTGTTGGAATACTAGGCTGGTCATATTTCGACGATTGGCATTCTTCTCTACAAGGAGCGGTTGCAATTATGTTTTTACTTACTGCATCCGCTCACTGGGGGAAAAGACGTTCTGACCTAATCCGTATGGTGCCCCTTTCATTCCCAAGAGCTGATTTGATTGTAACAGCAACTGGGCTCTTTGAGATCGCCGGGTCAATTGGCATTATGATACCAGCTACTTCGCACACTGCATCCATCTGCTTAACTGTGTTACTAATTGTTATGTTTCCCGCTAACATTCGGGCAGCTCGTGAAGGGCTCACGATCGACGGCAAGCCTGTGCCAAGACTATTTACTAGAACGAAGCTTCAGATCATATTTCTAGTATCAGTCATACTGGCTTCACCCATTTTTGATACTCTCTCAAGTTAACTATTTATTCCTCGGCAATCCCACAACAAAAGATTTCCCATCACGTTCATGCACAACTGTAATACTCCCTCCATGAATATTCATAATCGTTTTTGCTAGAAACAAACCTAATCCGTTGCCGCCAACTTTGCGGTCACGAGAACGATCACCTTTCTGAAATCGTTGGAAGATCCGCTCGATATCTTTTTCTGGGATAGGAGTTCCATTGTCAAAAAAGGATACAGATACTGGTCCCGTCGCATCAATACCCGCTTCCAATTTGATATAAATATTACCCCCAACAGGAGCGAACTTAATGGCATTGGACATCAAGTTGACCCACACTTGAGCTAGCAGTTCTTGATCAGCTTTAATGAGCGTACGTTCCGCATCCATCGAAACATCCAACTGTTTACTTGCCCACATCGGCTCAAAGGCTAATGTTGTTTTACGAATTTGTTCTGCAAGATCGAAGCTGGACAAGGAGAGGGCATAACGATCAGATTCCAAATAAGCTAAACGAAGAAGATTATCACTTAACCTCGATAAACGATCCGTTTCATTAATCATTGTATGGAGAGCCTGTTTCTTCTCGTGTTCATTCAACTCCCCTTCTAATATCATAGAGGAATAGCCTTTAATCAATGTAAGTGGCGATTGAAATTCATGGGACACATTAGCGACAAAGTCCTGTCTTTCACGATCTAATTGTCCAAGCTCTGCGGCCATTTCATTGATAGCAGTAGAAAGTGAACCAAGCTCATCACTCCTATGCTGGGATAAACGAACGTTAAAATCACCTTTTGCGATTTGTTTTGCAGCATTTGTAACCTCTTTAACCGGCTTAATTAAATATCGAACAGATAGTAGCATAATGAGTCCACCGACTAATAGAACGACAGCCAAAACGGTAAATATTTCTCTTATCCCAGATAGGTTTGTTTCTTTCATTAGAACTTCGAGCGTATGCGTATTGCCGTCAATAATCCAAGGTATACTGACGGTGTATCCGCAGTTGCATGCGAAATCATCTTCATTTGCATTATAATACTGCGGTGCGTTTTGATCGGCTGAAGTTAGCTTTAGTCCTACTTCGGATATTTTCGATGCTAGACTTAAATAGACGGACAGGTCGGAAGGTTTGGATGTATCATAGTGTTCAATAATAATGTTAGCTTTATTCTCTATTATTTCTACAGTGTGTTGATTATTTGACTTGAGAAAAAAGGAAACTGCGCTTACAAAGCCAACAATAACGCTAATAAGTACGGCACTCATAAAAGTGATAAAGACTCTTGTATACAACGATTTAAACATGTTTAACCTCTAATCGATAACCGAATCCTCTAACCGTTATAATCTGAAAGCTATCAGTAAGTGCACTGAATCGTTCTCTAAGTCTTTTAACATGCACGTCAACCGTTCTTTCATCTCCTGTAAACTCTGCCCCCCATACATACTCGATCAACTGTTCACGTGTTAATGTTCGATTCGGATGTGCGGCTAGTTTAAATAACAGCTCATATTCCTTAGGCGGCAAGGAAATAGAAGTTTCACCAATCAAGATTTGCCCCTCTATATTCATATAAAGTGAACCAACTCGAACAGAAAATCCTTGTTCCATTCGATATCTTCGCAGGAGTGCTTTTACCCGATACTTAAGCTCATTAGGGTCAAAGGGCTTGACGACATAATCGTCAGCCCCAGCTTGAAACCCTTTAACTTTATCCCTATTTGTTCCTTTTGCAGTCAACATTAATACGGGAATATCCGTATACTTTTTTATTTCACGACATACGGTAAGCCCATCTTTGCCTGGCATCATAATATCAGCAATTGCAAATTGCGGGTTGCTTCGATAGATGACCTCAATCGCCTCACGACCATTATCCACCTCAATAAAATCATAACCGTCTGAACGCAATGCAAGTTTTATAAGCTCGCGTATATGTGGATCGTCATCAGCGACTAGCACTTTAATCAAGGAAATAACCTCCTGAAAAACGTTTATGATCGATAATAAATATCATATCAATTACTATATATGTTATATCGATCCATATCCTTGCGGCAATCTTATTTTATTTGTGCTGTTTTCACATGGTTGTCAAAGTATTGCAATAAAACTTTATTAGTCTGGATTATTGCGGATGAATTATATTTACCTAGCTTGGGAAAGAATTGAACCGCTTCGGAAAATCCTTGATGAGTGATATTGTCTATAACTTGCTCTGTCCCTCCATTACGAAGCACACCTTTACTCCGAAGGATCGTCTCCTTTTGGATATTGATATATTCTTCATAGTTTCCCTCTTCAGGAGAAACTAATTTATAGTACTCCTCTTTCGTCATAATGGAGCTAGAATCTGCGGCTGATTCAGAAGATCGGAGGTATAAAAAAGGATTAGACAGACCGTTTTCAATACGTTTACCAAAGAAAGTGCCATCTATGTTCACACCAGCCAATATCCGATTGTCTTCGTTCATGACTTGAGCAGATGCAGCGCCGCCGAAGGAATGGCCGAACATCCCTATTTTCGATAGATCCATCTTACCGCTTAAGAGATCACCAGTTTCATGGTTATTCCATTGTTCCAATTGATTTAGTATATAGAGTGCATCTTGGGTCCAAATTGCTATTTGTTTATCCATCGTATCCAGTACAGATTCAGTTGCTGGCTCAATTTCTCCTACTGCTACGCGATTGTCAGGGAATAGAGCTGGGAGCATTGTAAAGTATGGATGCTGCATAGCGATAATGATATAGCCGTGGCTTGCCAAGTTTTCTAAAATAGACGCGTACATATAATTGGAAGCCCCATAACCAGGTGAAAAAAGCAAAACAGGATACTTTTCAGATTGGGATGATACAGGAGCTTTCCAATAAGAATGGGACTTTACATCAGAAATAGAGCTAACAAGCGCTTTCTTAAAAAATGGTACGTTTTTTCCCACCAATCTGCGCTCTTCAGCAGTATATGCATAGGGGGCAAGCTCCGCATCATCTCCGATTTCGGCAGGGTACCATACTTTTGCTATCACTTCCCTATAATCAGATTGATCAACTGTAAAAGACTCTTCACGAGATTTATCGACCCAGTGATAGTTAGCAGTCCCAACCGCAAAGGTTCCCGTAGGAAGGAGTAATTTCACTTTTGGTAACAAATATAGTGGTACGGCAAGTCCTGCGGTTACTAAAGCTAACCCCAAGAAACCAACAACGATACGTTTCCACAGTTTACTTCGTACACGTCCGGCGGACTTACCTCTACGGACGACATTTACTCCATAGCAGAGTACACAAATCAAATAAGTGACATAGATCAAAATCATATGTTCACGGTACTCTTCGATAGCTAAGTGCAGAACTAACAAAATAGCTCCTACCGCATGCAATATACCCGCACCTTTTCTTTTGCTAAAAAAGCCAGTTACATACCCTGAAATAATGGCGACGATGACAATCGC
The DNA here is from genome assembly GCF_016019935.1 of Paenibacillus sp. GSMTC-2017. Classification (GTDB taxonomy): domain Bacteria; phylum Bacillota; class Bacilli; order Paenibacillales; family Paenibacillaceae; genus Pristimantibacillus. The sequence goes on along the minus strand of NZ_JAECMT010000001.1, from coordinate 1,442,594 downwards.
TAATCCAATCTCAAACAGTTTCATTTCGTATTCTCCTCTCTTTATCTTCCTAAATAGTACCAATTGAATATGAACAACAGATGAATAACAATTGCACATTTTTCCAACTGTTTTTTGTTACAATGGTTTTAATCGTGTTGAGCAACATACGGAAATAGGAGGCGCTTTAGGATGTACAAGATACTTATCGTTGAGGACGACCCGAAAATTGCAGAGCTATTAAAATCATATATAGAAAAGTACGGTAACGAGGCGATAATCGTTGGAGACTTTCAAAATGTATTAAACGCTTTCCAGCATGTTCAGCCACATATCGTTCTGATGGATATCAATTTACCTAGTTTCGACGGCTTTTATTGGTGTAGACAAATACGTACAGTTTCCACTTGCCCAGTCATCTTCCTGTCAGCGAGGAGCGGTGAAATGGATCAAGTGTACGCCATCGAAAATGGTGGGGACGATTATTTAACGAAGCCGTTCCATTATGAAGTTGTTATGGCGAAGATACGCAGCCAGCTACGCCGTGTGTATGGCGATTATGCTGTTGCAACAGCGGAGAGAGTAATAGAAAAGGCTGGACTCACTCTTTATCCAGAACGAATGGAGCTCCATCTAAACAGTAAGTCAGTTGAATTGACGAAAAAGGAAATGATACTTACTGAAACGCTCCTAAAAAAGTTTGAGAAGTTAGTAAGTAGGGAATCTATTCTCGAAAAATTATGGGACGATTATGCCTATGTCGATGATAATGCACTTAGCGTCAATGTTACTCGGCTACGTAAAAAGCTTGCGGAACTTGGCATTGCAGATGCATTAGAAACCGTTCGAGGAACGGGGTATCGGCTAATTGGAATATGGGAGCAAGAGGGGAAACAATGAAACTATTTTTTCGTGAGCACATCCCGTTAATTCTTTTAACTTTGGTACAGCTTACCGTTGTAACGACTGTATTTTACCTTGATGGTTATCGAAACTGGACAGTTGCAGCCTATGCCATCTCGTTAGGAATATGTGTATTTGTGGTTTATCTGATTTATCGTTATATCAGTCATAGGAAGTTCTATCAGCTTTTGAGCAAAAAAGAGTTCAAGCTTGAAGAGTCCTATCAACTTGGGGAACAATCGCCGCTTCCTGTTTCGGTTAACGAACTGCTACAGTCGCAGTATCGTCATTATGAGAATGCAATGGTCGAAGGTGAGCGCAATTGGCAAAACCATATTACGTTTATGAATCAGTGGGTACATCAGATGAAAACACCTCTATCTGTACTTGAGCTCATGCTGCAAGAGGATGATGAGCCACGTAATGAAAGTATGCTCGAGGAGACAGAGCGACTTCGCACAGGGTTAGAAATGATTCTTTATATGGCGCGTTTGGAAACGTTCGAGCATGATTTCGTAGTAGATAAAGTTGTACTCCGAGAACTTGCGAATGAAGTTATATTGGAAAATAAACGATTATTTATTCGGAACTATGTGTATCCTCGAATTGAGATAGAAAAAGATCTAATTGTCGAAACAGATCGGAAATGGCTTCGATTTATTTTGCTCCAACTTATTTCGAATGCGGTTAAGTTTGCTTCTGGAACTGAAACTCAGATTACGATTGCAGCATACGCTAATGATCGTGGTGTTTATTTGGAAGTTCGTGATCAGGGAGTTGGCATACCTTCATCGGATATGAAACGAATATTCCAACCTTTCTTCACAGGTGAGAATGGTAGGCGGTTTAAAGAATCTTCCGGTATGGGGCTATATATTGCAAAGACTGTTATGGACAAAATGAATCAAGGGATAGAGGCGGAATCGGAAGTTGGCCGGAGTACGGTTATTCGTCTTATTTTTCCATATGCAAGAGCTGGTAAGGCGAGAGATCGATAAGGTCTTCTCGCTTTCTTTCTGCATTCTTACAATATTGTAAGTTAGGTGAAGGGAATGTTCGTCGAAATAGAGTGAGCTTTGATTTACACTGAAGCTATCACAGACATAGATAAGGAGAGTGCGAATGATGGATCTACTCCAAGTGCGCAATCTAAATAAAATTTATCCGGGGAAAGTCTCTTATAAGGCTTTAACAAACATCGACCTCACGATCGAAAAAGGGGAATTCGTTGGCATAATGGGACCGTCGGGTAGTGGGAAAACGACGTTACTTAATGTTGTCTCAACAATTGATCGTCCGACTTCAGGTGAAGTTCGAATAAACGGCAACAACCCTTACGACTTGTCGCAGGAGAAGCTGGCACACTTTCGCAGACGCGAGCTCGGTTTTGTATTCCAGTCATTCAATTTACTCGATACGATGACCGTTAAGGAAAATATGTTGCTCCCTTTGACGCTAGATGGGATGAGCCTTCAAGAGATGAAGCGTAGAGCGGAGTCAATTTCGGAGAAACTTGGTATCGCACACATTATGGACAAGCGCACATTTGAAATATCAGGTGGTCAGGCACAACGTACGGCTATCGCACGAGCGCTCATTCATGGGCCACAATTACTTCTTGCAGATGAGCCGACGGGAAACCTTGATTCCAAGTCAGCACGAGATGTAATGGAGCTGATGGGTAAGCTTAATAAGGATGAAGGCGCAACGATGATGCTCGTAACACATGACGCGATGGCGGCAAGTTATTGTGATCGGGTCGTCTTCATTAAAGATGGTCAATATTATACCGAAGTTCATTGTGGGGATAATCGCTCTGCCTTCTACCAAAAAATTATAAACGTTCTTTCTTTGCTGGGAGGTCAAGAAAATGAATTTCCGACAGTTCGCGTTTAGAAATGTCATCCGCAAAAAAAGAACGTACGCGGCTCACTTTTTGAGTAGTGCTTTCTCTGTTATGGTATTTTTTATCTACGCCGTGTTGCTATTTCATCCAGATCTGCAAGGCCAATTGAAATCTAGCAGCGGAGTTGCTTCTTACCTTGGGACGATGGGGCTTAAAGTGTCACAGTATTTGATCTTCATCTTTTCATTTCTGTTTCTGCTCTATTCAACAAGTGCATTTCTGAAGGTGCGGAAGAAGGAATTTGGCATTCTCGCTATACTTGGCATGTCGGAGTCACAACGAAAGAAACTCACTTTTATCGAAAATATGATCATTGGAACAGCTGCAATTGTAGGTGGTATTTTAGTAGGCGTATTGTGTACGAAATTAATGTTGCTAGCTAGCTCACGGTTACTTATGCTCGAAGAGGGGTTAGCTTTTTATATTCCATTTCAAGCAATCTGGATGACGGCAGGTGCATTTACTCTTCTTTTCATTGTGATCTCCCTATTAACGACTAGAATTGGTAGACGCAATGAGGTGCTGGAACTTATTAAGTCGGATGAGAAGCCAAGGCCAGAGCCGAAAGCATCGCTTCTGCTAACTTTGCTTTCTATCGTATTGATAGGTGCAGGTTATGGCATGGTGTTTCATTTCGTTAATAACGATGCTTACTATTTATGGCTTATTGCCTCTGCGGTTGGTTGTGTCGTATTAGGTACTTATTTTTTGTTCACGCAGCTAAGCGTTTATGTTATTCGTGCACTTAAACGCCGTGAAGGACTATTTTTCCGCAAAGTTAATTTGTTAACGTTCACTGATCTTGCTTACCGGATGAAAGATAATGCGATTATGTTTTTTATGGTGGCTACGGTCATGGCAGTAGCATTTTCGGGTGTGGGTGTTTGCCTAGTCATTGGTGATCCTGATCGCTCAGAGCGGGAAAACCCGTATGCCTTTACTTACGTGACTTATCCAGGCAGTGAGCTGACGGAGAAGCATTTGAATAGTATTGACGGGGCTTTGCAAGAAGAGGGATTTATATTTGAAAAAACGGCAGTAGAAACAAATAACGATGACAAATACCCTGTTATTAGACTTTCGGAATACAATAAACTTGCAAAGCTGCTTAATTATAAGCAAAGGACATTAAACGATGATCAAATGTTTATTCTATCAGGCTCCATCGGCAGGAAGGGTAAATCTAATCATGTAGATTTTGTTGTTGATTCAAGTTTGTTAGAGGGAAAGCAAATAACGGGGCTGGAACTTAAGGAAAGAGTAAATGATTATATTCTTCCAGTTGCAATCGATACGATTATCGTTCCGGATGTCATATATGCTTCGATATCTTCGAACAAAGCTACTCAATCAACCGTCTATTATGTGATGCCTGAATGGGAGAAAACACTTCCTATTGCTAGGGAGCTTCAATCAACGGTAGATAAGGATCTGAAAGTAGAGAAAGTAGAGGGTTCGACTGAAAATGAATCCACTCTGCAAATTGTCTTGTCCGCATTAGTGGTAGATTGGTATAATGCAAAGCAACTAAATGGTATATTGCTAATAATAAGTGTTCTCGTTGCAGTTGTGTTTTTCACCTTTGCTGCCAGCTTTATTTACTTCCGCTTGTATGCGGATTTAGATCGGGACGAAAAGCAATATGAGATGATTGGAAAAATCGGATTAAGTAGCAAAGAGCTAGGGAGATTAGTCACAAGACAACTTTTACTTATGTTCTTCTTGCCATTTGTAATAGGTGCCGTTCATAGTACCATTGCTTTCGTAAATATGGGTAATCTTGTGCAGCTACCGATGTTGAAACACGCACTTTATATTTATGGAGCGTTTCTTGCTGTTCAAATCATTTATTTCTTCCTTATTCGATCACGTTATCTTGGGCATATGCGGAGGAAGTTAACGTAGAAATACACTTATTATCTTGCTCCAATCGATAAAGTCGAGTTTTAAGCACATAAATACGCTTATTCTCTAGAAGGAGCAGATTTTTGAGGATTCTAACCATATAAATGTACTTATTCGGTGGTTGATTTTTGATATGAAAAGGGATATCTCACTTGTGAGACATCCCTTTTTGTTTAGACGTCGTTATTTACCGCTTTCTTAGCTCAAAAAATTCACATTCCCCGCGATTATGATACATGAGATCGCTGACACCAGATTGTGTCACAACTAATCGCTCATCGAAGCGAACGATAAGAGAGCTTGCATCTACGATATGATTATCTTTAAACACTCGAACTTTTACTTGTTTATCGAGAACTTCCTGAAAATCGGAATCAGTCATTAGCTTAAAGTGAAGAGACATGAGTACACTCCTTTGAATCGACGTCTATTTGTTCCTGCTTTAGTCTAACGTATCCTAGTGTAATGAACAACTATACGATTCGGCATACCTTCTTTTTTACCCTAATCCCGCATAAGTATGGATAGAGTCGTTGGACAGGGTACGAGGAGGCGAGCCGATATGGCCAAATGGGGGAAGAAAGGCTGGCGGTTTGGACCGCCACGAGGCTTTCAGTTCAATTTATTTCAGGGCAAATCCTTCAAACGAGTGAAGACAGTTAGTTGGGGAAGTGGTAAGTCTAAGCCTGCTCCTACTAGAAATAGCGGTATGAAGTGGGGGATGCGGCAAAGTTCAAGTAAACCCGCAACAAGTTGGGGAAGCAAAGGGGCTAGGGCTAGCTTTTCTTTTGGACGTCAAGGCGTGAAGAAAAGTGCTACACCATCTTGGGGAACTCGGGAGCCGCGTGTTCGTCCACGTATGCGAAAGAGAAAGATTTTTCTCATGTTTATCGTATTTATGATGTTGCTTTCTATTCCTTCATTTATTTTTATAGAAAGAAATTTGCGTCCACCGCTTATGACGATTGCCAAAGTAAGGGTGAAGCAGGTTGCCACACAAGCGATTAATAAAGCGATAACTGAACAAGTCGCCCGCAAGTCAGAATCCGAAAAACTGATCGATTGGAAGATGAACGGTAATGGCAAAATATCTGGATTTATGCTCAACTATGCGGAACATATGAGCATCACTTCACAGACAATTGAAACGGTCCAGTCTACGTTAAGTGAAATTAAAGATATTCCTGAGCATATTCCGATTGGTCATGCGCTTAACAGTGCGATTATCTCGTCGTTTGGCCCTAGAGTTCCTGTTAAATTCGAGCCAGTTGGCGCGGTTAAAGTGGAACTGAGTACACGCGAGAGGAACGCAGCGATCAATATGGTGCTTGTGGAGGTTTATATAAAGGTTGTTGCAGAGGTGTCAATTATTATTCCGTTTGATACAGAGCCGCAAATTGTTGAGACGGAAATTCCTATCTCATATTTGCTCGTCGTTGGCGATGTGCCTATGTATTATTACGACAGCACAGGAAAAGCTGTAGGAGATACGGCGCAACAAGCACCTAATATTTCTGTGCCGCTTGCACCAGGTTCGGGAGTTACTTCTAATCCGAATGAAAGCGAGTCGGGCGCAGAAGGTGGGAAAGAGGCAGGAAATGAAGCTGGGGCAGCAGGTGAAGTTGATGCAACGCATGAAACCGAGTCGTCAGCGGAGTAGATTTTCTCATCTATATCCCGATCATTGGACAGCGTCAGTGTAGTAATAACATAAAAACAGGGAGGCGAAAAATCGCTTCCCTGTTTTCAATCCCGTGTAATATACGAATGTAGCGAATTAACTATTTACAAAATTCATAAGCCCTTTGTTTAAGTCATCGGCTTGACAGATCGGTGACCCGTGACCACTGTTATCCAGAGGATACAACTTAGAACCCCGGATCTGCTGCTGAGTGAGCTCGGCACTTTTGAGTGGAATGAGTTGATCATGTACGCCATGAAAGATTGCTGTAGGGACATTGATTTGTGCTAGATCTCGAGTAACATTTTGCCTTGCCGCTTCTTGTAATATTTTTATAAGTGCATATGAAGCAGATTGGAAACCAAGATTCACAAACCAATCTAATGTAGCTGTTCCCAGATTTCGATTAAAGAACATTAAAGACACATCGCTCAGAAACTTTGGCATGTTGACATACATTTGATTAATAAGGGCGTCTGCTTGCTCCTTCGTAACCCCGTATGGTGAATCGGGAGCTTTAACAAAGGAGGGAGAAACAGCATCAATTAATGCCAATTTGTTAATATGGCGTCCTCTATAACGAGACATATAACGGATGGAAATGGCACCGCCAACAGAAAAACCAACCAATGTCGCATTTTCTATCTGCAGTGTGTTTAAAACGATAGCCAGATCGTCCGCTAATCGGTCATAAGAATAACCGTGCCATGGCTTCGAGGATTGTCCATTGCCGCGAATATCCATACTAATACATCGGAAACCATGCTCTGGCAGTACGTTGAATTGGTATTCGTACATCTGATGATTTAAAGGCCAGCCGTGAACGAAAAAAATAGGTTTGCTGCCAGGACCGGGGTCGATATCCTGTACAAAGATATGAACACCTTTTTCGACTTCAATATACATGGGCAGACCTCCACAGAAATTTGTTAGGTAGTTCATGTTATGACTGTCGCTAGGTGGATATGTACATATTTCTTAGAATACGTGTAACATGATCATATTGAATAGGGATAGATCGAATAGTAGGCTTAAAGGATATATAACTAGTCGCAACTCTACTTATAATCGACCTAATCGATTTTATTAAGCATCAGAGCATGAGTGCGAACACCTAAAGAATGCTAAAAAAGCTGACACCGATTAAATATCGATGCCAGCTTTTTCGAACTTTTCTACTTATTGATTACCGAGCCACTTTAACTATAACATTACTACTTAGATCTCCGACTTCTCCACTCCGCTTGCTCCCAGCGCCGAAGCATTGGATATGGATCGAATGCCCACTCGATAAGACCACGATCACTGTACACTCCATAATGCAAATGAGGTGGGAATTTGCCGGAAGTACCCGGATTTCCGTAGCCAGAACTGCCTACCCAACCAACGACTTGCCCAGGCTCAACGATATCGCCAACTTTAATCGTTTTGTCGAACCCGGATAGGTGTGCGTAATAGTGATAATGATTGTTCAAGTCGCGAATACCAATTCGCCATCCCCCAAAGCGGTTCCATCCCATAATTTCAATTATCCCATAACAGGTGCTTCGAACTGGGGTCCCGTGCCCAGCAAAAATATCTGTCCCTTCATGAATTCGCCGACCTCCCCAGCCCCTCTTATCTCCCCATGTATCTTTATAGGAGTAATTATTGCCGATTGGAAGTGGGAAAGCATGATCATACAGATTAAGTTTCCCATAATGCTTATAGATTGCTGCGAATTGTTCGATACGTTGAACGGACCGGCTGTTCTGATAATAATCCCATAATCCAATAGGGAACTGTTCATCAGACGTTCCTTGGCCAGACACATGACGGATGAGCGAATAGAGAAGGTCAAAATCACTATTGCGTTCAGCGACACCATTTCCATCTCCATCTTTGCCGATACCATTGAACCATTGAATGGAGAGTGGTGAATTATCCTCATCATCGGGGTTCAACATACCTGCCCATCGCTCCTTATCGATAAATACACCAACTGTCTCTCCTAATAAAGGTCGAGCCTTCGGGCGAGCTTTAGACATCGATCTTTCGTACTGATCAACTGCAGCGACCCAATACCATTCGACATCAGTGACGATGCTGAGTTTGTTATACAATTCGCGCTGAGTATCGTATGGATTTTGGCTGGTCGTATTGATCGAATCATCTTTACGGAATTGTGTTATCGCAGATGAAGCTTTAGCCGTCGAACATGTTGGAGATAAGAGCAGCGTTAGAGCTACAAATGCTGCTGTCATCGGAATCATTACCTTCAATCGTCTCACCCTTTCAGAAGTATGACGGTCATAAAGGTATGATTTGCAAATGATTGGTTTTTATCCAACAAATTCAAAGGACGATAAATAGCTCAACATGAAAATTAGTGGTTGAATGTTAGGGCTCAATTTCGATCGATCCGTTTTATTGCGATATTCATCGTTAGTGGAATCGTCAGAAGACTAATTACCGTGAATGCGACTATTACATTAAATAACCAACCACTGAGATCGCTCAATGAAAGCACGATCGTCAAAAGCAAGATCCGGGAAATACAAAGCAGCCACTCCCGCCAAACGAGAAACATCGTCCTTTGTTGATCGCTAAGAAAACGAATGGAGTTAAAGGTTATAGCATTCCAAGTGGAAGCGAATAATAACATACCAATTGCAGAAATGACGTTTGAAGATATGAGCAAAATTGATTTGGCAGAAGCTGTAGGCATCGGTATCGTAACAATGATAAATCCAAAGCTAAGTAGTGCAGCACCAATCCAAAGCCATTTCATATTTGTAAGTTTTATCCGTTTATATAAGAACAGAGCACCAACACCAGCAAGAGTATATAAAGCATTCAATAATGAAATGAGCGTTTTGTCTTGTGTAACGGAAAAAGTAAATAGTAACGTAAATAAGTTCTGGAATTGAAGAAATATACCAGCCGCAAAAATGCTAAAAGTTAGCCAAAAGTATTTGGGCTGCATCATCTGCTTACCAACTTGTTTAAAAATACCTAATGGGCTTAAAGTTGGTTCCCCACTGTTACCTTGAGTTGAAATACGACTTTCCTCTTTAGGCAAATGAGGGAGCAGTTTAGCATAAATAATCATGATAATTACAAAAACAATCATTGCAATAAATGAAGCAGAATAACCAAACTTCAATATGACTTGTGCATAAATAATGGGTACAATCATCGACAGCACTTGGCCAGCAAGTGTACTATAGGCAAAATATACAGAGAAGTCGTTATCTCGGCCGATAATCGTTAAACTAATGTTTTGTGTTGCTGAATATAAGCCCCAGCTTAATCCAACAGGCAGTGCAATGGAAGCGAGCCACCATATTTTTTCAAAAGGAGGCATCCAAGCTAATAAAGCGAATGCTAATCCAACACTAATCGCAGAAATCGTTATCAGCTTCCGCATACCGAGTTTATGAACAAGGAATGTCCCACACCCATACGAGATGCTCCAGCCTGTAAATAATACGATATTGTACCAGGCTACATCCGAAATACTTTGCCCAGCTTCCCAAATGTACAAATTAATAAATATGCCCACATAAATGTAGATGATGGAGCTGATGATGTTCATTATAAATATTTTTCTAATACTTGATGACATGGCGCATTCCCTCTTCGTTACGAAATTTCTGCTTTAGTTACAGCAATGATTAGTGTGTTTTATTGAAAAAATTATCAATGTGCAGGTGAAATAAGTTTTAAAATGTCTAAAGGATCTTCTAATTTATATTGAGCATGTATGCCATCAACTGAAGGAGCACCCCATAAAGCAAGACCGAAGTCGATACCGGCGTCAGCTGCGCACTGCATGTCGTATACTGTATCGCCGATATAGATAGCTTCAGATTTTTCTACACGAGATATTTCAATAAATTTATGAAGTGGATCTGGGTTCGGTTTATGTTTCAGTGTATCGTCTGCGGTTACGGCAAACGGCAAATATTTCATAAGACCAAACGGGATAAAATCATCTTGCAGTTGCTGTTTCGTCTTAGATGTGACGATTCCTGTCTTTATATTCGCGTCATGCAACGTTTTTAATACAAGGTCAAAGTTCGGATAGACATGTATGTCTGTATAAAATTGCTTCATATAATCGTTCCAGAGGATGTTCGCTTCATCAACATTTTGAATTCCTAGCATGGGTAGCGAAATTGATCCTGGTATGCCAAGTACAAAGGCCAGTTCTTCCCTTGCGAAATTACGTCCTAGCAGGTCTTTGAGCGTTTTTTGAAGTGAACCGATAACCGCTTTTTCGGTATTGATGATCGTTCCATCTACGTCAAAAATGATACATGAATACATATAAATCCCTCCGCATTGTTCAAAGTTATATGAAATAAATACGGCAGCTATTGTTGCTCAACATGCTCCCCAGCAACCATAATGTCTACCTCCAAAGCTTCCAGTTGTGCTCTCATTTGCTCGTCAGGTGTCTCATTCGTAACAATGATATCGATTTCTGCAAGATTGGCAATACGATGAAATAACTTTTTACCAAATTTGTTGGAATCAGCAAGTATAATAACTTGTTCTGACTGCTCTATAATTTTACGGATAAGAAAACGTTCTTCTTCAAAGTAGGTTGAAAGTCCGTCAGCCGTGATACCGCATGCGCCAAGAAATGCTTTTTCTATTTGATAATCACCGAGCATATCGATGGCTCTCTGTCCATATACAAAGCGATTTTCATTATGAAATATCCCACCAAGCAGATGGATGCGCATTCCCTCTTTGTGGGCAAGCACGTCAGCAGTATGAATGGAATTGGTTACAATTGCATTCATCTTGCTAGTCATAAACTCTACGGTATGGCGAACAGTTGTAGAGGCATCCATATACAGATAATCACCATCATGAATAAGCGTTGCAGCTAGCTGACCAATCGTTTGTTTTGAAGTGAGGTTTTGCTGCATTCTCTGCTCATAGTTTGGAAAGTCCTTGGACATTGGGGGAAGTATTGCTCCTCCACGAGTTCGTAAAATACTTCCTTGTTGTTCAAGTTTGATAATATCCCGTCTTGCTGTATCCCGTGAGATATTGAGCAGGCTACATATTTCATCTACTTCAATCCGTTGTTTTTCTTGTAAATAGTTCAAAATAGCGACCAACCGTTCCTCTTGGAACATTGTAAACGCTCCTTCCTGCATATTCACTTAAGTTAAATTAAGTAATTGTAAGTCATATTACTGATTATAAGCACTTCTTTGGAAATTTCAAGTAAAATTCATATATCTCATATTGCGATAGAAAACATTCCAATAAACTATAGATTGTGCGCTATCATTAGAGGGCTTGACAATACTTTTTCTGTCCCAGACATGTTATAATGTTGACAATGCCGTAAACTTATAACTGATCGTGAAAGCAGGTAATGTGGAATGAAACAACGTGAGAAGCTTCAAAAGCCTGACTGGCTTCGCATAAAATTAACAACTGACGGTAACTATGCCGAGATAAAAGAGATGATGCGCCATAAGACGCTACACACGGTCTGTGAAGAAGCGCGTTGTCCGAATATTTATGAATGCTGGTCTAATCGTACAGCAACGTTTATGATTCTAGGTGATATTTGTACTCGTGCTTGTCGTTTCTGCGCCGTGAAAACGGGTATGCCAACGGAGCTTGATACTGCTGAGCCAGAACGTGTTGCAGAAGCTGCTGAGCAAATGGGGCTACAACATTGTGTTGTAACATCGGTAGCCCGTGATGATCTAGCAGATGGTGGAGCATCAATCTTTGCAGCTACAATTAAAGCGATTCGTAAACGTCTTCCGTTCTGTCGTGTGGAAGTACTAATTCCTGACTTTATGGGTAATAAAGATGCTCTACAAGTTGTTATGGATGCTAACCCAGATATTCTTAACCATAATATTGAAACGGTTGAGCGTTTATCTGACCGTGTTCGTGCCAAGGCCAAATATAGCCGTTCGTTAGAACTGCTGAAGCGTGCAAAAGAAATGAAACCGAAAATCCCTACGAAATCAAGCATTATGCTTGGGGTAGGCGAAGAGTGGGATGAAATATTGAAATCGATGGATGATCTGCGTGCAGTAGATGTCAACATTTTGACACTTGGTCAATACTTGCAGCCTACACCGAAGCATATGCGAATCGTACGTTATGTTCACCCAGATGAGTTTGCTGGATTGAAGGAAGAAGGTAAGAAGCGCGGCTTCCGCCACGTGGAGTCTGGTCCACTTGTACGCAGTTCATACCATGCGCATGAGCAAACGGATTCTGCACACGCAGCGATTGAAGCGGACACTTTAAACGCTATGACAGCTACTTATGAGTTCGAGTCATCAGGCTCCTGCGCTAGTGCTGGCGCTAGCATTAAGTAATTCATGCTCAAGTGAGGTGTAACAATGGCTTTGATCCATATCGGTGGCAAATCGTACGAGCTTATCCATGAAAATAGAAGCGGCTGGAATCCAGAAGCCTTTCGTAATCGCTTTAGTGAAGTGTTAGAACGTTATGATTACATTATCGGCGACTGGGGTTACAATCAGTTGCGTTTGAAAGGTTTCTTCAAGGATAATCATCAAAAGGCGACTAAAGAAAGCACATTTTCGGCAGTATCGGACTACATTAACGAATATTGTAACTTTGGCTGTGCTTACTTTATTTTGGAGAAGCAGAGTGGTGGCCGTAGAGAAACAACTGAAGATGATATGGATCTTGATCTTGATTTAAGTGACGAAGTTGTTCGTTTAGAAGGTTTTGATCTGCGTGCAGCTGCCGAATCTGCTGCATCAGCTACAAGTGAGATAATTTCTTCTGAGGATGAAGTTAAGCCCCCTCAAAGGGAATTAATCTTCTCTTCATCCCGTCATCGTAGTACAAGCAACAAAAATAGCGAGCGTAGTGCAGAAGATCAAAGTAAGCCTGCTACTAACGAAGGTCGTCGCCGAGATCAAAATTATCGAGGTAAAAACCATCGGGGTGGAAATGATACCAAAGGCAAGAAGCCAATTAAGCTTGCTGCGAATGAAGCAGCAGCTACTTCAGAGCCAACTCGCAGCCATACTAACAAAAAAGACGCCGGACGCTCCTAGAAGGAGCGAACCAGCGTCTTTTTTTATGATTAACGAGGATCGATATCGATAAAGGCTTCACGAACACGATTCCAAAATGGGAACGGGCGATATCTTGGAAAACTAACTTTACGGGTAGCGACACTGCACCTGATGGATCGGATATCGCTATGTGTAATATTGACATGATCAATACTAAGTTGGATACGTTGTTCCTTCTTTGAAATAATGTCGCAATGATGATGCTTCGGCAACAAAACGGAAGAACCTAATGTACGGAATACCCGATTATTGATGGAAGCAATCTCAGCGATTTGTAACGATTCAATGGAAGGATGAACAATAGCTCCACCTAAACTTTTATTATAAGCTGTACTGCCCGAAGGTGTTGAAATTACGATGCCGTCACCTCTGAACATCTCAAACATTTCATCGTTGATATCAATCTGAGCAACGAGTGTACCGTCTACGCCTTTTAAAGTGAACTCATTTAATGCTAAATAATGAAGAGTTTCCGAGCTTGTCTCTACCTCAATTTGGGCTAATGGGTACCTTACCATACGAGGTGTTTCTTCTGCCATTAGACGTACCAGCTCTTCCAGCTCATCTGCGTTCCAATCAGCATAAAAGCCGAGGTGACCAGTATGTATACCTACAAACCCAACTTCAGCAATACAATCCACGTATTTATGGAAGGCTTGTAACAGTGTGCCGTCACCGCCGATAGATATAACAATGTCAGGGTGCGTTTCATGTTGCGTAAAACCTCGATCTGCGGCTAAGGAATGAAATTGTTGAACTAGCGATTTGGACAGAGAGTCGCCCCTGTCAATAACGGCGTATTTCAAAGTCGTAATTCTCCTTCCGAGCAATCATTCATGTATCTTTGATGATATAGGAAAACCGTTCTAAATTCAATGAAACAGTGTAATCTTCATTCAAGGGCCAAGCCATCCCCATAATAGATAGACAAGAATCATCGCAATAAATCCGTGCAGAAGTCTTGCAAGTAGAAATGGTCGATATCTTAAATTAGTGCGACTAAGTAAACTAGCTATTTGCGCATGTACCGATAACCCGCTCCAAGAGAGTACCCAAGCGGCCATTGCGACTCCATGCATTAGTCCAGTACTGCTAGATCCAGAAGCTCTTGCCCCTAGTGTTACTTCAAATAAACCGAATATACCGGCGTCTGCTAGCTGAATAGGCATTCCAAGCAAACCAAAACATAATCTTAGTATCTCTGTTAGTAGCTCTACAAGTCCAATATGAGTTAACATTTCCATCACGACGGAAAAGAAGACGACAAGTCCACCTACGACGATCATAAGTCTTAGGGCTGATTGTACGGAGTCTTGGAGCAGTCTGCCAAGTCCCCTTCCATCGAGCAGTCTAGCCTCGTGCATTGCTTTGAGTGCAAGTGCAATACGGCTTTTTGCTATGCGTCCTTTTATAAGTAAGGAGGCGTTAGAGTTGTTTTTTTGTACATGATTCAAAGAAAGAGAATCGGATTTAGCATCGTGAAATCGCATCAGAAATCCAATCAACAGCCCTCCTCCATAGTGTGCGAAGGCTAATATGGGAGCTACTGCGACATTTTGAAAGAAGCCGACGGATACTGCTCCAATAAGAAAGATGGGATCTGAAGTTGTTGTAAAAGCGACAAGTCGTTCCCCTTCCGCACGTGTAATAAGTTTTTGCGCCCAAAGCTGGGCTGTAAGCCTTGCTCCAACTGGGTAGCCAGACATGTACCCCATCGCTACAACAAATCCGCCAATGCCCGGTAAACGAAACAAAGGACGCATAAAGGGGTCAAGCAGTTTTCCGAAGAAATGGACGATTCCGAACCCTAATAGAAGCTCTGATATGACAAAGAAAGGGAAAAGTGCTGGAAATAATACTTCCCACCAAATAGATAATCCTCGAAGGGAGGACAACAACGTTTCTGTCGGGTAAACGGCCATCAGTAACGCAATAAAAAAAGCGACGAATGCCGTAATCGATAAAGGATGAAAAAACACTCGCAGCATAGGCTCCTCCTAAGGTAATTGCTTGTACACACTCTTCTACTACTTATATGAGTAAAGAAGCACTTCCATCACTAAAATGCCATTGAATGATCATATGAATTTCCTCGAAATCTTCTGCGGTCAGACTAGTTTTTGTGTTCCGTTATGGTACAATAGAATCATCCTGACATACTTGGAGTGATGATAATGAGTATTATCGCTGGCATTGTTGTTTGTGCTTTTATCTACGTCATCAGGGAATCAATTGCATCGCCGCAAGAAGAGGAATATGAAGCTTAATAAAGGTTTATTATGGATAAAGTCCGCGTCTTTCGCATGCGGGCGTTTTTTTTTACTCGAGAAATGAACGAAATATATAATTCTAAATACCTACAAAATGGAGCTGGATATGACGATGAATAGGAATATAAGCATCTACGAAGCAATTGGAGGAGCAGAGGTTCTTAGGTCTATAGTCGAATCTTTTTACCCGAAAGTGAAAGAACATCCACTATTAGGCCCGCTTTTCCCAGAAGACATTGATCCAGTTATAGACAGGCAGTTTCAGTTTCTAACTCAATTTTTTGGAGGTCCAACTCTATATTCTGATGCACATGGTCATCCGATGATGAGAGCACGCCATCTGCCTTTTCCAGTAACGCCAGAGCGCGCGATGGCTTGGCTTGATTGCATGAGGAGGGCGCTTGAGGAAATGAATATAGATGCTGAGCTGCGGAAAATTATTTTAGATCGTTTGTCTGGACCTGCGCATCATTTTATTAATACAACCGAATAGGAGACTAAGCCTATGGAGCCGCTATATGAGTCCAAGATTTCATGCATTTGCTGTGAAACAGTTTTTATTACAACTAGAGTGCGACCAAGTTTCAAAAAAGCTACCGCTGTGGATTCTGATTTTTGTGGTCATTATGCTAAAGGAACCAACCCTGAATTTTATGTCGTACGTGTATGTCCGAAATGTGGATTTGCTTCAACAGAAAACGGGTTTTCAAGTTTGAGCGAAGTCCAGAGGAAAAGTTATTATGAGAGAATTGGAAATAATTGGAGAGGTCAAAATTTTAGCGGTGAAAGATCCATTGAGGAAGCGATGATGAGCTACAAGCTAGCATTATTGACTGCGCAAGTAACGGATTCGAAGGATCGAGTAATCGCAAGTATTCTCCATCATATAGCGTGGTTATACCGATACCAAAATAACGAAACCGAAGAGAAGAAGTTTTTGACGTTCGCGCTGGAAGCTTACATTCGTGTGTTTGAGACTGAGGGCATTTCATTGAACAACGCGAAGTTAATGTACTTAATTGGGGAATTGAGCAGAAGAACGGGTGAATTTAATGAAGCGGTTAAGTGGTTCTCTCGTGTCGTAAACGACAAAAAAATTGTAGACGCCGCGATGATTCGTGCATGCCGAGAGCAATGGCAACTCATACGTGAGGAATCGGAGGCCAGACGATTAAGCTTGTCCGGCACTTCTTCCTAGTGAGTAAGTAAATGGTACGGGGATTTAGACCATACGCTTACTTAATGGACCATCCGAAAGTAAATAATCTTGATCTGCATCAATTAAAGTGATTTTATTATGGCAGCATGGAAATACCAACAGTCGCTTTTTCCCATCGTGGATTTCTGGAAGTTCCTTTGGTTTTAAGGGAAGAAGCACGTTTTCCGCATCGCAGAATGGGCAGGTAGATACATAAAGATCGCCCATTACTGTTTCATAAGGCCATGCATTCTGGAATGGGATCATCATTATTCGTTGCTCTCTGGTTCAGAAGTTGCTTCTTTTTTGGCAAGCTCGGCAAGCTTTTGAAGTAAAATATGCTTTGGCATATGCATTAGGTGCTCCAGGGGCACATTTAATTGTTCGGATAACTTGATAGCTGTTTCAGCTGAGATTTGCAAAGGTTTAGACATGGTTTTGTCCCTCCAATCAGGATATAATAAAGTTATACACCGCCGAGTAAGTTTGCGCAAATTTTTTGCGGGTACTGCTCGGTTTTTTATTTGTTCTATACATAAATACTATCAACTTAATGAGGTGAACGATAATGTCTAGCAAATATCCTTTGACTTGGGATTTGGAAGTGATTTATCCAGGTGGATCTAGTTCTGAAGCTTTTGCTCAGGAACTGGCAGGAATGGAGTCCAACATAGGAAAACTTAATGAGTTTTTAAAAGGAAATGAAGGCGCATTATCTATTCGTGTTGGGGCAATGACGGAGCTTGTACAATCAATATTGCTTGCATTAAGGCAGTCAGAATCGTTTGTGGGTTGCTTAATCGCTCAAAATGTACGTGATCACGCAGCAATTGGACTTAATGATCGTGTAAAAACAATCGGAGCGAAATTGCTGTCTGCGATGACAAAGTTTGATAGTGAGCTCCGTGGCATTGACGATTCCACTTGGACTGAATTGTTGAAGGATGTCAATCTGAATAAGGTTGCATTTAACTTAAATGAACGTAGAGAAATTGCTAAGTTAAAGATGGCTCCTGAGCTCGAAGCTTTGGCAGGGAATCTTGCTGTAGATGGTTATCATGGTTGGGCCGATAATTACAATGTCATTGTATCCCGTGCTCAATTCCATACAGAAGAGCCAAATGGGGAGAAAAAGATATTATCTGCAGGTCAGATGAGCAACCGTCTCTCAAACGCGGATCGTTCAGTACGTCAAGCGGCATTTGTAGAATGGGAACGTGAGTGGTCTTCCCTTGCTGATCTTAGCGCTGAGACATTAAATAGAATCTCTGGTTTCCGCTTGAAGCTATACGAAAATCGTGGTTGGTCTTCCGTTTTGCAAGAGCCGCTTCAAATGAATCGTATGAGTGAAGCGACGCTGAATGCAATGTGGGAAGCAATCGAAGAGGGCAAAAACGCGCTTGTTCCTTATTTGAAACGCAAGGCTGAACTGCTTGGTCTTGAGAAGCTGGATTGGCATGATGTCGAAGCGCCAATTGGATCAGCTACGCGTACAATTCCATTCGACGAAGCAGCCGACTTTATTGTAGAGCAATTTCGTGCGTTTGATCCTGCGCTTGCCCAGTTTTCAGAGAAGGCTTTCCGTGAAGGCTGGGTAGAAGCAGAAGATCGATCAGGCAAACGTCCAGGCGGTTTTTGTACTTCATTCCCGAAGAGCGAGCAAACGCGCATTTTTATGACGTTCTCTGGAACTGCGGATAATGTTTCGACGTTAGCTCATGAACTAGGACATGCTTATCATCAGCATGTTATGAATGATCTTCCAGGGCTTGCTCAGGAATACGCAATGAACGTTGCGGAAACGGCGTCTACTTTTGCTGAAATTATCGTATCGGACAGAGCGATGAAAGCAGCGACGGACGAGGCAGAGAAGCTTGTTCTGCTTGAAGATAAGATTCAACGCTCTGTTGCGTTCTTTATGAATATCCATGCTAGATTCCTGTTTGAAACACGCTTCTATGAGCGTAGAAGTGCAGGACTTGTAACGGCAACGGAGTTGAATGAATTGATGGAGAGTGCTCAGCGTGAAGCATACCGAGATTTGCTTGGTGAAGTGCATCCTCATTTCTGGGCTTCTAAGCTTCATTTCTATTTAACAGATGTACCGTTTTACAACTTCCCGTATACGTTTGGTTATTTGTTCAGTGCAGGATTGTATGCTAAAGCACTCCAAGAGGGCGAAGGTTTTGCTGAGAAATATGTAGCTTTGCTTCGTGATACGGGTAGATTGACTGTGGAACAACTTGCGGACAAACATTTAGGCGTAAATCTCGAACAATTAGACTTCTGGAGAGATGCAGTTTCACTTACAGATGAAGATGTTAAGTTGTTCTTGCAAATGACTGAGAAGAAGTAATTGTAACGCATATCGAACGATTAGTTATGATGGCGCGTAGCCTCAATGAAAGCGTTTCTATTTTATATTGTGTAATATATATGATTATGATATCTTAAATACAGCGATTTGTTGTTATGACAAGGTATTATGAGTCATATAAGGAAAGAGGGGAGTACGATTCAGCTTTCTTCAAGACAAATGGAGCTTATCGAGCTGGTTCAGAAACATTCACCTGTTACAGGTGAACAGTTAGCTGAATATTTAGGAGTTAGTCGTCCAACTCTTCGTTCGGATCTATCTCTTTTGGTTATGTTAGGCATGCTGGATGCCAAACCGAAAGTGGGCTATTTCCTTGGAAAAACATTTCGACAGACTCATGAGCCGCTTGGGCGATATAGCAGCATGAAGGTTAGAGAGGTACTAGGAGTACCCGTTAATATTCCAGAAACTCTCTCCGTGCATGATGCGGTCATTACGCTCTTTATGGAGAATGCAGATACGTTGCTCGTAGTGAATGAGGAGAAACGTTTTGCAGGTATTATTACGCCGAAGGATTTGCTTAAGATTACATTAGGCAATGCTGGTGCGGCGTCAATTCCTGTCAGTATGGTCATGACTCGTTATCCCAATATCGTTACGCTTTTGCCTGACGATTCTGTAATAGACGCAATGAGGAAGATGTCCCAGCATCAAGTGGACTGTTTGCCAGTCGTAGTTCCTTCCGCTTCCCCTGGACAATATCCTGAGGTAGCAGGTTGGGTGTCGAAATCGAACATTATCCGACTTATGGCAGATATCGCAACTGAAGGTGAATTGGGGGACACAGATTTATGACACATCAAATCATTTACGTATGCTCCGATGCAGTAGGTGAAACGGCGGAAGCTGTAGCCAAAGCAACGGTCAGACAATTTCCCTCTGAAAGTGTAAAGATTAAACGATATGGACATATTCGTTCCGAGGACGAAATCGTTCGTATTATCGCAGAGGCAGCAAATACAGGAGGCTTTATTAGCTACACACTCGTTCAACCAGAGCTTCGTGAACTGATGAAGGTTGAAGCGATTAAGCAAGGTGTACGAGCAGTAGATGTTATGGGGCCAATGATGCAAGCCTATATCGATACCTTTGGAAGTTTTCCAAGGAGAGAGCCGGGTTTGCTTCATTCTATCGACGAAGCCTATCATAAACGTATGGAAGCGATAGAGTTTGCCGTAAAATATGATGATGGCAAAGATGCGAGAGGGTTATCTCAAGCTCAAGTTGTACTCATTGGTGTGTCACGGACTTCGAAAACGCCGCTTAGTGTGTTTCTTTCGCATAAAGGAATTTTAACGGCTAATTTGCCGCTTATGCCAGAAGTGAACCCGCCAGTTGAGCTTAAGCAAGGTCCTGGTCGACTAATTGTAGGACTAACTATGCAGCCTGACCATCTGCTCGGCATTCGATCAGAGCGACTTAAAACGCTTGGATTGCCTTCATCTGCCCAGTATGCCTCTGAAGAGCGGGTACTGGAGGAACTTGAATACGCTGCATCTGTTATGAAGTCATTGAATTGTCCCGTTATCGACGTGACGAATCGCGCAATTGAAGAAACTGCTGGTATTATTATTGATTGGATAAGTAAATAACTTACAATAATATATATGGAGGGTTTTTAAGATGAGCAAAACATTTGTAATGGTTAAACCAGATGGTGTAGAACGTGGACTAGTAGGTAAAATTGTTGCTAGATTTGAAGAAAAAGGCTTTACGCTTGTAGATGCAAAGCTTACACGTTTAGACAGAAAATTGGCTGAAACACATTATGAGCATTTGAACACTAAGCCATTCTTTGGCGAATTGGTTGACTTTATTACTTCTGGTCCAGTATTCGCAATGGTACTAGAAGGCAAGGACGCTGTTCAAAATGCACGCTCTCTTATTGGTGCTACTAACCCTACCGAAGCAACTCCAGGTACAATTCGCGGTGATTATGCAATTGACGTTTCCAGCAATATTGTTCATGGTTCCGATTCAGATGAAAATGCTGAAAGAGAAATCAATTTATACTTCTAATAAAAATTACCATTAGTGGTAGTTGACGACTCAACTATCCTATGGTAAATTCTATACCAAGAAAACAAGTCATTACGGAAGCACCGTATAAGGTTGCAGCATGCTGCGCCTTAACGGTGCTTTTTTGCGTGCACATTTTGATAGCGTCTACTATAATCTGGCTGGGTTTAGGGAGGAGGAATGATTTTGAAACGTTATCAGCTAGCGATTGCAGTAAAGGAAAAAGAGTATTCACTCAGGCTTGCAGAGTATGTTCGTAGCAGTCCTTTTGGGGATCGATGGCAAATTTCTGTTTTCACTCATCCAAATGCATGTAAGCAGTTTTTGAATCAAGGTTATAATATCGATCTTCTAGCCGCTGAGCCTGATCTACTGGCAGAGTTACAGCCCGATTTATCACAAATACCTTCAATTGCACTAGTAAGTAAGCTTGGCGAAAGTGGTGAGAAGTTCGAGCTTCTGCAATATCAGTCCTTGCCACAATTGCTTAGAGGAATGTCTGGACACTTTGATGTGATGTCTCAAATGGGGAAGCAGTCAAGTAAAGGCAGTAGAAACAAAGTTACAATATTGACCGTCCATTCCGCCTCAGGAGGGGTGGGGAAGACAACATTTGCATTACATTTAGCCAATGCGGCTAGCAATCTCGGGCACCGTACATTCTATTTAAACTTAGAGCGCTTTAATACAGCAAATCTTTGGCTAAACCATGATGGGTCAGAATATGAGTCAGGTGTCGGATTGTCAGACTTACTCTACGGAATAAAAACGAGAGCACAACTATCTGATCAGTGGCTTCTGCAGCATCGAAAGTATCACTCTCTACTGAAATGCGATTACTTGCCTAGTTTTACTAATTTAGAAGATCGACTCTCTTTAAGCGCTGAAGATGCAGTTGCAATCGTAAATACGATTTCCGAAAGCGGTCATTATGATGTGATCGTCCTCGATATGGAAGATGGATTGGATGAGCTGCATGTATCACTACTGGAACGGGCTGATCATAATTTTTGGATTGTAAACGGGGAGCAGTCGGTTCTTCGTAAACAACAATTAGCAGAAAAGTACGGAGAACAGAAGTGGGGAGAACAGTTTCAGAGTCTTATTCGAAAGTCAGAGTTAGTGTGTAATCGAGTAGACGAAGTCAGTAAGCATAAGTCTAATGGATTAAAGTTTGCTCCTTATTCTCTGCCAGATGTTCAAGAGTGGAGAACTGGTGAACCTCACATTCTGCTTTCATCTTCACATTATCGTGCAGCAGTAGGCAAGTTATTGAAACACGTACTATCTGAAGGAGATCATGCTTATGGTATCCGATGAAATTGTTTATGAGCTTCGTTGCAAGATTAGAGGCAAAATTGATTTTGGCGGAGCGATGTCGGATGACGAACTGATGGAAAAGACAGAAGAGATTGTTTTTCATTGGTGTGAACAGAATCCAATAACAGCAGTCGAAAAAGTTAAGTTAGTACGGCGGTTATTTCACTCTTTCCGAGGTTTAGATATTCTTCAACCTTTGATGGAAGACCCTACCGTGAGCGAGATTATGATTAACAGCCATACAGAAATATTTGTGGAAAGAGATGGTCATATCCATTTACTGCAAGGGGTATTCGAGAGCAAGGAAAGGCTTGAGGATCTCATTCAAACGGTCGTAGCTGGAGTGAACCGTGTCGTTAACGAATCATCACCAATCGTAGATGCTAGGCTACAGGATGGCTCACGAGTAAATGTGGTATTACCTCCTGTGGCATTAAAGGGACCATGTATGACGATAAGGAAGTTTCCAGATCAGCCGATGACGATGGAGCAATTGGTCAAAAGGGGATCGATTACTGAGGAAGCGGCGTTATTTCTTCAAGAGCTAATGGAAGCCAAATTCAATATGTTTATTAGTGGAGGTACTGGCACTGGGAAGACAACATTCCTAAACGCTTTGTCACAGTTTATCCCAAGTGATGAGCGGATCGTCACGATAGAAGATTCGGCAGAGCTACAAATTCGTTCAGTGCCTAATCTCGTATCTATGGAAACGAGAAACGCCAATACAGAAGGAAAAGGTGAAATAACGATAAGAGATTTAATTCGGACTGCGCTTAGGATGCGCCCAAATCGGATTGTCATTGGTGAGGTTCGAGGTGGTGAAGCGCTCGATATGCTTCAAGCTCTGAACACTGGGCATGAAGGTTCGATTTCTACGGGACATGGTAATAGTGTCAAAGATATGGTGGGCCGTCTTGAGACGATGGTACTAAGTGCTGCGGAGTTACCATTACTCGTCATACGTCAACAAGTAGCATCAGCAATCGATGTTATGATCCACCTCTCTAGATTTAGAGATCGCACTAGAAAAGTAACTGAAATAAGTGAGGTGCTTGGGGTAGTGAATGGGGAAGTGCAGCTAAATCCCCTATTTCGATTCCGTGAAGAGGGCGAGCGAGATGGATATGTAGTAGGTCAATTAGAACGAACAGAAAATGTCTTGCAAAGTACCGAGAAGTTTCGGATGGCTGGGAAGGGGCTGAGTGGCGGAATTGCAGGTTAAAAATAATGGACGTTCTTTTAATCGGATGAAACGCTTCGCAACTTGGTGTGGATGGGAAAGTATTTTACCTTCCAGTAGCAATTACGAGTCTAGGCCGCTCCCGCGTTATACGTACTATCAACTTAGTAGAAAAGAGTTATTTAGTTCCATTCTGGTTGGTTATGTTGTCATTTTTATGGCTCTATATTTATTTTATCATTCCTTTATTTTTTCTATTATTGTGGCTGTTGCTGGCGTAGCAGCTCCGAGAATTAGAAGACAGGCTTTACTCAATCGGCGAAGAAATCAACTGAAGTTGCAATTCAAAGAAGCTTTGTTTTCTCTTACTTCTTCACTTGCGGCAGGTCGTTCTCTTGAAAATGCTTTTCGCGGCACTTTAGAAGATATGAAACTTCTTTATTCTAATCCTGAAACAGATATATTGAAGGAATTTCAAATTGTTTGTTATCGGCTGGAAAATGCCGAGCCGATAGAAAGCGCTCTCAGAGATCTAGCGGAACGGGCAAAAATTGAGGAAATTACACAGTTTGTTGATGCTTTATCTGCTTGCAAGCGTTCAGGTGGTGATTTACTTGAGGTTATGAAGCGTGCATCTACGATTATTGGCGAGAAACTTACAGTAGATAGCGAGATTATGGTATTGCTCGCACAAAAACGTTTTGAAGCAAAAATTATGATGGCTGTCCCTTTTGTTTTTCTTAGCTTTTTAGCATTCGCAGCACCTGACTATATGCAGCCATTGTACAGCGGGGCAGGCTATTTAGTATTGACTGCAGCCTTTCTACTTTTGCTTGGCTGCTTTTGGCTAATGAACAAAATTATGAGTATTCAAATATAGAGGGTGACGGGCATGGGGCTGGTCATAGCCATATTATTGACAGGAATGTGGCTCTATCTCATTTGTAAGTCCTCCATACAGCAGATAGGGCAATTGTTTACTGGGAAAGTTGTGAAGGGTAAAAGAAGTCAGTACTTAATCAAGAAATATGCGATCATAAAGCCGTTTCAACATTTGATGGAACTACTGTATCAAATGGATGGGGTACAACTTCAACTAAACGCATTTCATATGAAGCTTCTAGTTCTGAAAGGTGCCACATGGACAATTGAAAGTTCGAAAGAAGAGGCTGCAGCTTCCGTGGCAAATGGTTATGTATCGTTAGTTATTTTTATTTGGTTATCGTGGTTCAGCAATGAAAAGTTGCTTATGTTTGTTGGTCTATTGTTAGGAGTAGGGATAGGTCTTCGCAGTTTCGTTGATGCAGGACGTAAAATTGATCAACGTAGGAAGCAAATCATAATGGCTCTTCCAGATATGCTCAGTAAGTTGATGTTATTAGTAGGGGCAGGAGAAACCGTACAGGGAGCTTTTGTAAGATGTTTGGATGGTAAAGAGGAGATAGAACATCCTCTTTACAAGGAGTGGAGATCAGCCCTTGTCTCTATGCGTAATGGTCAGTCGTTTAGCACCGTTTTGGAGCAATTTAATAGACGTTGCGCTGTGCAAGAAGCAGCAATCTTTACAACAGTCATGTTACTGAATTATCGCAAGGGTGGTGAACATTTTGTTTTGGCGGTGAAGGAACTTTCCTTTTCACTTTGGGAAAAGAGGAAAGCCATTGCCCGAACAAGCGGGGAGGAAGCTTCATCTAAGCTTGTATTTCCGCTTGTTGGTATTTTGTTGATTATGATGGTAATCGTTGCAGCACCAGCCATTTTATTAATGGCTTAACTAATCAAAATGATGAGGAGATGTTAATGATGAAGAAACTAATAAGTGGGATTGGCGCATTTTGGAGAAATGAAAAAGGTATGGGTACTCTTGAAGTCATTCTAATCGTGGCTGTTGTTATTATTATTGCGCTTTTATTCAAGGATTGGATTGTAGCCCTAGTTGAGGATCTTTTGGGTAAGGCTGATAAAAAAGCAGATACAATATTTGAATAAGAAGATGTTGTTCAAATGGTATCGGGAGGAGCGGGGGAGCTTCACGATAGAGTCTGTTATCGTATTCCCTATGCTTCTAGGGCTAGTATTGTTGTTTATCCTCTTCGGCATGTATCTCTATCAAAATGTAATCGTTCTTTATTCTTCGAACGTTACAGCAGAACGAGCTGCTTTTGGCTGGGACAATAGTCATCGTGAGCCTAAGAGTGGAATGCTTCTAAAATCTGAATATGACGGTTTATATAGAAGGATGGGTTCAGATGGGATGTTAGCTAGTTTGTTTGGTATGACTGGCTCTACTGAGGAAACATCGCTAAAGTTGCCGAATTCTAGTGAGGGCGGACAAGCTAATGATTCACAGAGTTTGACCAATAAGAAGATGATGCAAGCTGCAAGTTGGATGAGTGTTTTAGATGGGGCCTATTCGGGTCAAATGGTTTATACGGGTAGCGGGCTTAAACGATTCGTTGAAGTTCGAATGGAAAAGCCGATTGATCTGCTCACATGGGAAAAGAGCTGGATGAAAGAAGATCCAGCTGCAACTTCGATGGGGCATATCGTTGATCCTGTTGAATTTATTCGAAGCGTTGATCTAGTGCGATATTACACGGCTAAGTTCATAAATAGTCCGGTAGGTAAGACAACAGCTAAGGATCGAGCGAATCAAGCGCTCGCTCCTTACCAACAACCTTAATGAGGGAGGGAAGAACTGTGAAGAAAATGCGCCCATCCGGATTACTATTTGAGCAAAATGGAGCGGTGACTATATTTGCAGTCATTGTTTTATCTTCTCTTCTATTATTTTTTTCGGTATTGATAGACTATGCTAGAATTGCAGCTTTTCATATGTTGGCAGAGGATGCCGCTCGAACAAGCACAAGATCAGTGTTATCTGCGTATGATTCTTGGCTATATGAGCGATATGGTTTGTTCGGACGTGGTGGAACGGAAGGAAATGAAATTTTCAAAGCAGTTATGAAAGGTAATAGTGAAGCAACTAAACATAGTTCTTCAGACTGGTTTAATCTGTTGGATACAAAAGTAGAAAGTGCTGTAGTTCAGCCAGCATCCGTACTTGGAGAACATCCAGTATTTAAACGACAGCTTCAAGAAGAAATGAAATATAAAGCACCGATCGACTTTACGCTGGAGGTTATTGCGAAGTTTACTCCGCTAGCACAAGGATTAAAGGAAAGTTCTAATGCTGTTCAGACATTGGAGCAACTTCGTAAATTGTATGAGAAGAGAGAAAAGCTGCTGGAACAATCTCTTCTTCTGCAAGAACAAGCAGTAGATGCATTAATAAGCAGTGAGGCGTTACCTTTAGTACCTGTTGGTGCTGGGGGCAGTGGAGGAGGAATAACCTCTTTAAGTTTGACTGAAGGATTCAACACCTATATGACTCAGGTCGAGCATGACGCTGTACTACAAGAAGGCCAGTTACCAATTTTCACAAGTTCAATTGCACAATATGAATCCGATGTTTCAAGTCTAACTAATCAGCTAAGAAGTTTTAGTAGCAAGCTTGAGCAACGACATTCTAAGCTACTTTCGGATGCAATCATTAAGGTTGAGGGAGCGGAGCAACTAAACTTGCAAATGGAGCGGGTGCTCCTTCAAGCAAATACAAATGTACCTAATGGATATGATGGTGTCGCTGGTAAAAAGGTGCCTGGTTCTGGTGCAATTGCTACTAATGGAAATCCAGCACAGGAGTTAGCTGACATTAAGAAATCAGGTCAGCAGCTAATCCGAAAACAGAGTTGGTTTGCGGATTATACAATGGAATTAAGACTACAAGGGACACGCAATACAACGCTAACAAGTGAGTTCGAACAACTTGCAAGTAGATGGACAGGTGCAATGTCAAAGCCATTATCGGCAATGGATCAAGCGCATCTCGTCATCGCTCAAGGGGAAATAACTAAAGCCTATACAACGTATGAAACGCAATATTCACTTCCAGGCTCAATTATCGTTGCACGTAGAGCTTCAGTTCTAGATAGCTCAATAAAAGATCAACTAGCTGTGCAACAGCAGAAAAAGGAATCTTTGTGGGTACAAGCAAGCCGAATGATGCAAGGACTTTCATCCATTCCAAATCAATCGGGCCATCATGCTGTGTTCCAGAAGGTGCAAGATCGTTATAAACAAAACCTTCTATATAATCAACAGTTAGATGATGCTACGGGGTCTAGTCAGCGTCCAAAAGCCCGCGATGCTAATGAAGCAGCGGAACAGTCAGCAACATTTACGGATGGGCTATTTTCGGGAATGTCGGATATGCTCTCGCAAAGCCGCGATTATTTCTATTTGGGTGAATATGCCGTTAATAAATTTTCCTTTTTTGAACCACAACAACTGCGAATGTTGTTCCAGAATGGAGATGTTGAAGGGGTAGCTCAAATGACTTCCTTTCACAATCAAGAAGTGGAATATGTATTGTATGGATTTCATGATCCTTTGGGAAATCTTATCGCTGCTTACGGTGAACTATTTGCTATCCGTATGGCTATTCGAACGATGGAAGGGCTTGTCGTAAGTCGTACATTAGGTCATCCACTACTTATTCTATCTGCTGCGTTAATTTATGGTTTGGAGAAGACGATGGAAGATATGATTTCATTTGCGACTAGAGGTTCTGCTCCACTGTCCAAATATGTAAAGGTTGAAATGTCCTATACGGATTATCTTAGAGTCTTTATGTTGCTTCATGGAGGCATGGAGGAAAAAAGATTAGGTCGCATTATTGCAGTAATCGAACAAAGCACAGGACTAACGCTTACTTCCGTACCAGCGGGAATAACGAGTGAAACTAAAGTATCGATGGAGCTGTGGTTTCTACCTGGAGTTATGAGTATGCTAGGACGCTTCGATTTACTCAAAGGAAAGGTTGTTGGCAATCGTTATGAGACGACGCAAACAATGGGTTCATCCTACTAAAAGGGTAAGTCGAGCTATTACGTCCAATCAACAAGGTTCAATTGTTGTGGAAGCGGCAATTGTGATGCCAATTATTGTTTTTGTACTACTAATATTTGCAGTTATTTTATCGCTTTGTTCTGCTCAAATGGCGCTCCATTCTGCGGCGAACCAAAGTGTTCGACAGCTAGCTGCACACATATACCCAGTGGAACTTGCAAGGGTACAGGCAGCAGCAGCTGCCGGCAATGCAATACCATCTGGACCAGCGTTGCCGGTTCCTTTGCCCAACTGGACGGATATTGCGGCAGAGGCTGCAGAATGGCTTCCCAATCCCACGGGAGAATTTGTTTCCTCGGTACTTCGAGGAGATTTTCGTCCGGTACAAAATATGGCTGCAACTGAGCTTGGTCGAGGTGTAATTGAACCATTTGTCAGGCAATACGCAAATACAAGCTTATTACGTCCTGAACGTATAAATTTGAAGCGAATAACATTACCAGATTTAAAAAATAAGGAAGATCTATATATCGCGATTGAGCTGGAGTATGAGTACCCTTTCAAAGTACCTTTCATTAATAAGCCAATTGTATTACGAGAACAATCGTATGAACGCGTCTGGCTAAGTGATGCCATAGGTGCAAAAACGACGGATCCCAATACTGGTGAAAAGGCAAACGTAAGCTTGCAGATTGTTACGATTGAACCTAGCCCTTTGCGACCGGGAAATAAGGCTACTGTCGTTGTGAAGACGAAGCCAGGTGAGGTCGTTTCACTAGAAGTCGCGTATAAGAGCGGGAAGAGCCAAGCGAAGCATCTGGGTAAAGCGACAGCCGATGAAAATGGTTATGTGAAGTGGACATGGCACGTTTCAGGCAATACAACTCCAGGAATATGGGAGTTAACCGCTGAAACACCGGATGGAGCAAGCAGTGTATCCAAACACTTTTCAGTAGAAAAGAAAGGTGTGGTGTCTCCTTAGTTGTCGATTATGAACTAGCAATTAGGATTGGAGGGAATTAGTTGAACGTCGTCACAATAGCTGCAATATTATTGATTATGATTGCTTTTGTTACAGACATTCGAAAACAACTTATACCAAACTGGTTATCAGTAGGTGCATTCGTTTTAGGTGTGAGTTATCACAGTGTATTTAGTGGTGCTAATGGGTGGTTATGGACATTGTGGGGCGCCGCTGCAGGATTTTTCCCTCTCTTACTTCTATATATGATGAAGGGTATCGGTGCAGGTGATGTTAAGTTATTTGGAGCAATTGGGGCTTGGATCGGAGTATTGGGAGTTGCAGAGCTTATGATGTATTCAATTCTGTATGCTGGAGCAATTGGAGTGCTACTGCTTGCAATACGAAGGACATTCGCAAAAAATATTGCAATTGCCGTCGTTGCCATTGTTTCACCGTCTGCCTCTTGGACAAAAGGGGAATGGCTTGCATGGACTAAAGCAGGTAAAAGCTTTCCTTTTATGCTAGCAGTTGCTCCAGCGGCTGTCACCTTATTCATATTGAACTATTAAATAGAGAGGGAGGAGTTTGAGTTGCATCAATTTCGAATAGATTTTGCGATGAATAGAGATCATGAAATGATGATTGACCTTGAAGGTGGCATTAATAGAAGCCAGTTGGATGAAGTAGAGCTTAATATGTTGCGATCAGTAAAAGTACCCTATCTTCTTCCAATTGATTGGTTAGAGATGAATGGGAAAATAACGTTTCGATATACGTTAACGGGATCGAAAATGGTTGTTCATCGTCTACAGCAGCAGCCGATCACAATGTCGCAGTATTATAGTTTAATTCTCGCGGTAACCGATGCATTGTTGGAATGCAAACAATATATGCTGAGACCTGAGGGTTGCATATTAAACGATCAATTTATATTTACGGGTGAGCGACTTGGTGACATTCGGCTTGCATATGTGCCACTAAAAAGTAGTGAGGAAGATTATATTCATAAGAAGGAAGATTTGCTTTCACTTGTCGTTCGGTGGACATCATTTGTGGAACCCATCGACGGGGCAGGCTTAAAACGAGTTCTTCAACTACTCAATAATAATCGGTTGCCACTTACAGAACTACGTGATACGCTACTAGATTTGATTTCTTCAAAGGCTGAACCAATATCTTCAGAACAAGCAGAAACCCGTCAAAATGTTTCGAGCCAGATGCCATCTTCTCTACAAATGAAGGTGGATACTGATGGGGAGCCAGATTCCGCGACACATCCGCGGCGAATAGAAAGTAAGCCGGATATGGGGCAGAGTCAGCGAGCTATTGATAGGGCTAACATGTCCTTAGAAGAAGGGGATGATATCCTTCCCCATGAAGATACTACTTTTGAAAATATAATGAAAAACCGTAGAAAAAATAAAATAATAGTTGCAATATTTCTCGTATTAGCTGCTTGTTTGTGGAGATTTGTTTATGTAGAATCTCCGTCTAATCAAAATCTTTTGATGAGTGCCGGAATAACATTATTATTGTTAGCCAGTGTACTTTATATAAGAAAACGCAATGCAGTAGTACTACAGGAGAAGCAGAGCAGAGTGGAGTATGGAGAGGCATTAGAGTCAAATTCCGAAAAGCTTCGAATGAAGAAGCAATGGGATATGGTTCAAGAGCAGATACCAAATACTACGAATTCTTTTGGGAGTTATGCCGTACCTTCAGAGCGTTCTGCATCACAAATTCTAGGAGGCAGTATACTTCCAACAACTGTTTTGGGTAATGCACTAAAGGAAGATGAAAATACGATGTTACTGGAGTCGACTGAAGGTCACTCAGCAAGGTTGAGACGAGTATGGAGGGGTCAAGAGGAAGAAATTGAATTAGCATCTGAAAGTTTTAAAATTGGTAGAGCTACTGAAGGAGTAGGTTATGCGGAAAGTGCGGATGGTGTTTCTCGTGTACATTTAGAGATTGAGCGAATTGACGGGGAACATCACGTTAAAGATTTGGGATCTAGAAACGGTAGCCTGTTAAATGGTAACCTAATGGTCCCTTATAAATCATACAAGCTTGCGACTGGAGATACGATTCATCTTGCAGGGAATAAGGGACCAGTCTATGAATTGCAGAGAGGGTAATCGTTTGCTATTTTCCTATCAACTGACTTAACGCACCTTTGACGGTTGGATAGCGGAAAACATATCCGTTATCCAGAGCTTTCTTAGGCAATGCACGTTGACCATCAAGTAATAACGTAGACATCTCTCCAAAAAAAGTACGCATAAGCAAGGCAGGTACTGGAAACCAATGAGGTCTGCCCAAAGCGTGCCCGATTGCTTGGCCAAATGTATTGTTAGATACTGGTTCGGGGGCTGATGCGTTTACGGCCCCCCGCATTTTGTCATTGTCCAGGCAATACAAGATAAGTCCAATCATATCCTCGATATGAATCCATGAAAGTCCTTGCTTGCCAGTTCCGATTTTCCCGCCTCCGAATAATCGATAAGGTAATATCATTAAGGGAAAAGCACCGCCTTTACGATCAAGCACTAAGCCTATTCGTAATTTCACAAGACGATCAACAGAGATGCGATCAGCGGCTTCTTCCCATAGCTGTACAACTTCAGACAGGTAATCTGTAACATTCGTTTTGCTGTCCTCATCGAACACTTCATCTTGAGAAATACCGTATGCTGATATGCCGGAGGCATTAATAACAACTGATGGTTTTTGAGAAAGTGACTCCATTAGAGTAGCAACTTTTGCTGCAGCCCATTGTCTGGAATGGAGTATGCGATCTTTTGCAGATGTTGTCCATCTTTGATTGATCGATTCTCCTGCCAAGTTAACGATTGCGTCGCACCCTTCAAGTTGAGAAGAATCTACTTCAAGCTCACTCCAAGTTACAAAACGCAGCATTCGATGAATGTGGATTGCTTTTACAGACCGGCTCCTCGTAATAATCCAAACTTGATCTCCACGTTTTAGTAGTGCATTCGTTAACGCTTTTCCAATAAATCCAGTCCCTCCGGCAATCGCAACGCGCATGGTATATATCCCCTTATTGAGCGTTATTTCACTTCTTCAATTTTCGTTAACCATAGCTGCTTAATGCTTGTATCATCCTCAACAGATTTCTCGATATATTCAAATTTCACTTTGCTGTCAAAAGGTAATGCTTCAATAACAGCTGTAAGCTCTTCAGTAATTCTATACGCTCCTGCGCCGTCGCCTGTTGTTATTTCAATTGAAGTGGAATCAATCTGTCCCGAATAGATACCTTCTGCACTAATTTTTGCGCTTTCAGAAGCATCTCCACCGTTAGTTGCTTTGTTGTCATCTTGACCATCAGTTGATGGGGTGCCCGGCTCCATAATGCCATTCTCATTCGGTAAGTTGTCCGTTGGAGCGACAGTTGGGATGTTGCTCTGACCATTGTTAGCGCCTGTTTCCTTCGTTGTTGATCCACATGCTGACATCGTTAACATGATTGCTAGAAGTACTGCACCTGCGGTTGCGGCTTTTGTTCTTTTTTTGCGTGATAAGTTCATGATGAACCACCTCCTATATATTAAAACGAAATGTCGGGCGGGGAGGTTGCATATTTCGGAAGACTTATGAAGCTCTAGGACTACTTAAGTCTATTTATTTAGCAAATGTTTAAACGCAGAATAATCGATGCCTTTGTTGTCTAAAAAAGTAACTAGGCTGCGATAATCACGTTTAGGAGTAGCTCTTATGTAACCTTCTATACAATGATCTCGAGTCACGCTTGTAGCACCATATTCAATAGCAACTTGTCCGATTTTAGCTGCAATCGAATGTTTGGCGATATCCCGGAATGCGGTTGGAACCGGAGATACAAGCACATCAAGAAACTCTTTGGAAGGTTCGGTCCACATACTGCGGCTACGTTCAACCCAGTAGTTTTGCCAATCTAATTTAGACTTCCCATCTCTCATCGGCAATACCTTTAAAAACTTTCGGAACATAAAAAATCCACCGATGGACATGGCTATTACCATGACAACGGCCCAAAAAGCAATAAAATACATGAACCAACTCGGCGCTGCACTCATAATTAACTGTCACCTCAATTATGAATTATAGCGTATTCCTAGATTTATTTCGACATTCCTTGTAAAATAAGGTGTGATCAACCGAAAGGGGCGTTTTAATAATGTTGAAAATAGGTTCCCATGTATCATTTTCGGACAAGGGGTTGCAAACAGCAGCCAAAGAGGCTATTTCTTATGGCTCAAGTACTTTCATGATTTACACCGGAGCTCCGCAAAACACACGGCGCAAACCGATAGAAACGTTATATATTGAAGAAGGCAAGGCACTTATGGAGAAGGCCGGTATTAACGAAATCGTTGTACATGCGCCATACATCGTAAATTTAGGTTCTTACAAGGACGATACTTTTGAGCTTGGTGTGAATTTTCTGCAAGAGGAAATTCGTAGAACAGATGCTATTGGTGTCCGTAATATCGTATTGCATCCAGGTGCATATACGGATAAGGACGCAGAATACGGAATTGCTCGAATTGCTGAAGGATTAAATGAAGTATTAGCTGGAACAAGTGGCACAAATGTAAACATTGCACTAGAAACGATGGCTGGCAAAGGAACTGAAATCGGTCGGAGTTTTGAAGAGATCGCTGCGATTATCGACAAGGTTACTTACAATGAACGACTTACTGTTTGTATGGATACTTGCCATATGCATGATGCTGGTTACGATTTGGTCGACGATTTAGAAGGTGTTCTTGATCAATTTGATCGTATAGTTGGATTGGATCGTGTAGCTGTTGTTCACGTCAATGATAGCAAAAATGGCAGAGGTGCCGGTAAGGACCGTCATGCACCAATTGGAGCGGGCTGGCTAGGTCACGATGCACTTTCAGCTATCGTTAACAACGAGAGGCTTAAAGGTCGTCCATTTATATTGGAAACACCATGGATTGGGAAAGAAGATAAGTCAGAACGTCCAATGTATGAAGTTGAAATTGCACTTCTGCGCGGTGAAGTTAAGTCGCGTTTTGGCGATGAATTCCTAGCTGATGTGGAGCGTCTGCACCATTTCTTCGGAAAACAAGAAGTTGATTCAAGAGGTTTCGTGTTAGATACATGGTCTTTGCTCAAAAATGATGCAAAAGCGAAAAAAGCTGATCCACGTGAACCAATGGAACGTCTATATGACCTAATCATCGCTGGTGATGCGCTATCTTCAGAACTATCTGAAGAGCAAGTTAACCAGAGATTGACGGCATGGTTCGCAGGTAAAGGTTTGCTTGCTAGAGCTTAATAATGAACAACAAATATAATATAGAAAAGGAAGATTGAAGGTTATGTCATCCCAATCACATAACATGCCGAAGCCGAACGCATCGAGAGACAACAGCGGGCGTGCACGCATGCTAATTTCTTGCCCGGACCGTCCGGGTATCGTAGCTGCCGTATCGCATTTCTTATACGAGCATGGAGCGAATATCGTGCAATCGGATCAATACACGATGGATCCAGAAGGTGGCATGTTCTTTATCCGCTTTGAATTTGATTTGACAGATCTTGAAAAAGAATTGCCAATATTGGTTGAAGATTTCGCACGCGTAGCTGATCGTTTCGAAATGAAGTGGCACACATTCCGTGCTAGTCGTAAGAAGCGTCTTGCTGTGTTTGTATCCAAGGAAGATCATTGTTTGCTGGAGCTATTATGGCAATGGCGAGCAGGCGATCTAGATGCTGATATCTCCATGGTAATAAGCAATCATCCAGACATGAGAGAATTGGTTGAATCATTTGGCATTCCTTATCATCATATTCCGATAACTGCAGAGACTAAAGCAGAGGCGGAGCGTAAGCAAATGGAGATTGTGGCAGACAAAGCTGACATTATTGTACTTGCTCGCTATATGCAAATTATTTCGCCGAAGTTCATTGAGCATTTCCCGAATAGAATAATCAATATCCATCATTCCTTCTTGCCAGCATTCGTTGGGGGCAAGCCATATGCGCAAGCGTATAAACGCGGAGTGAAAATTATTGGAGCTACGGCGCATTATGTTACTGAAGAGCTTGATGGTGGTCCAATTATCGAGCAGGATGTTCAACGTGTAAGCCATAGAGACAATGTGGATGATTTGAAACGAATTGGTCGTACAATTGAGCGTGTTGTTCTTGCAAGAGCTGTTAAATGGCATATCGAAGATCGTGTTCTTGTTCATCAGAACAAGACAGTTGTTTTCAATTAATCGTAAATGGTATAATGGTTTAAAGCTTTAGTGCCTTAAAGTTATGCAACACCCGAGACAATAGGAGGAAAATAATATGACTGTTATTCAAAAATCGATTGATCAACTTTCCATAGATACAATTCGTACACTTGCTATTGATGCGATTGAGAAAGCGAAGTCTGGACATCCTGGGATGCCGATGGGCGCTGCACCAATGGGATATCAATTATTCGCTAAAACAATGAAACATAATCCGTCCAACCCGGAGTGGGTGAACCGTGACCGTTTCGTATTGTCTGCAGGGCATGGATCGATGTTGCTATATAGCTTACTTCACCTATCTGGTTATGATTTGCCTATGGAGGAGCTTCAAAACTTCCGTCAATGGGGTTCACTTACTCCAGGGCATCCAGAATTTGGACATACAGCAGGAGTAGATGCGACGACTGGTCCTCTTGGTCAAGGCTTAGCGATGGCAGTTGGTATGGCAATGGCAGAAGCGCATCTTGGCGCTGTATATAACAAAGAAAACTTTAATGTCATTAATCATTTCACATATTCGATTTGTGGCGACGGCGATCTAATGGAAGGTATCTCTCATGAGGCAGCTTCACTTGCAGGTCACTTGCAACTAGGCAAGCTAGTTGTACTATACGATTCAAATGATATTTCTCTTGACGGCGAGCTTAACTTGTCTTATTCCGAAACGGTTCAAAAGCGTTTCGAAGGATACGGTTGGCAAGTACTTCGCGTAGATAACGGAAATGATCTAGGCGCATTGTCCGCTGCGGTAGCAGAAGCACAAAAGGACCAATCCAAGCCTACTTTGATTGAAGTTAAAACAGTTATCGGCTACGGAAGTCCAAATAAGGGCGGCAAAGGCGGACACCAAGGAACACATGGTTCCCCACTTGGTCCAGACGAAACTAAACTTACGAAGCAATATTACGGATGGTCAGAAGACCACCAGTTCCATGTGCCGGATGAGGTAAGAGCTCATTTCGCAGATGTGAAGAGCCAAGGTGAAGGTGCTAATGCTGAGTGGAATGCACTATTTGCATCTTACAAAGAAGCACATCCAGAGCTTGCAGCACAGTTCGAACTTGCTATTTCTGGAGACCTTCCAGAAGGCTGGGATGCGGATCTTCCCGTTTATACGACAGAGGACAAGCCTGTTTCAACTCGCGTTGCTTCGGGTAATGCATTAAACGGTCTTGCAAAGAACGTTCCAAGTCTTGCAGGTGGTTCAGCAGATCTTGAAAGCTCGACAATGACGAACCTTAAAGGTATTGCGCAGTTTAAACCAGGCAGCTACGATGGCCGCAACATCTATTTCGGCGTACGTGAGTTTGGTATGGCTGCAGCAATGAACGGCATCAGCTTGCATACAGGTATGAAAGTATTCGGTGGAACGTTCTTCGTCTTTACTGATTACTTGCGTCCAGCTATTCGTCTTGCAGCGCTTATGAACCAACCTGTTGTCTATGTACTTACACATGACAGTATCGCAGTTGGAGAAGATGGCCCGACGCATGAGCCGATCGAACAACTTGCTTCGATACGTATTATTCCTGGTCTAACAGTTATCCGCCCTGCGGATGGTAATGAAACGTCTGCAGCTTGGGCTTATGCAGTAGAGAACAAAGCGAACCCAGTTGCGTTAGTGCTTACGCGTCAAAACTTGCCGATCCTTGAAGGCACAGTTACTGGCTCGCGTGAAAATATCCGTAAAGGTGCATACGTTGTATCCGATGCGGCGAATGGAAAACCTCAAGCTCAAATTATTGCGACAGGTTCAGAAGTTCAACTTGCTGTTGCAGCTCAGAAGGAATTGGCGGAACAAAATATTCATGTTCGTGTCATCAGCATGCCAAGCTGGGATCTGTTTGAGAAGCAGTCGAAAGAATATAGAAATTCTGTCATCCTTCCAGAAGTGAAGGCTCGTCTTGCTATCGAGATGGCACATCCATTTGGTTGGGAGCGTTATACTGGTGATCAAGGAGATATCCTTGCTATTGACCGCTTTGGCGCGTCAGCACCTGGTGATCGTGTTATTAAGGAATACGGTTTTACGGTCGAGAATGTCGTTAGCAAAGTAAAAGCTTTGCTGTAGTAATGGCTTCTGGGCATTGATTCCATATATAAAGGAGCACACATCATCATGTCCCAATTTGAAAATGTAACAGTCGTCAAAAAAGCTAATGTTTACTTTGACGGCAAAGTAACAAGCCGCGCTGTGTTGTTCGCAGACGGTACAAAAAAAACGCTTGGTATTATGATGCCGGGCGAATATGAGTTCGGAACGGATTGTCTTGAAATTATGGAAATTTTGGCAGGAGATTTGAAAGTTCTTCTTCCTGGCGAATCCGAATGGATTCATATTCAAGGCGCTGGTGAGTTCAACGTTCCAGCAAACACGAAGTTTAAGCTTCAAGTTGCTGAAGTTACGGACTATTGTTGCTCATACATTTACGAATAAGTTTGTGATCATGAAGAAACCCATCCGCGATTTGGATGGGTTTCTTTCATTGAAGTCCAAAGATTCGTTAATTTGTGACATTACAAGCTGCTTTCGCATTGAATCCTTTCCTACAAATCGGCTAAAGTTAAGACATACAACTGAGTTGAAAATTGGAGGTTTGTAACGAATGAAAGAAAAAAACTACACGCCGCTGGTGGCGGTGCTGACGGTCGTCATCGTGGCGCTCATTGCCATTTTGTTTTTCCTGCCGGCATATGACGGGGAGATTGGCTTTGATGTAAAAATATTGCCGATGTTGAATGCGATTTTTAATAGCTTCACGTTCCTTTCACTACTTATTGCATTGTTTGCTATTATGAAAAAGAACGTGAAGATGCATCGTACATTTATCGGCCTTGCGTTCACAACGACTACGCTGTTCCTTGCTTCTTATGTGACGTATCACTATTTAACAGAATCGACGCCTTTCGGCGGAGAAGGTATTGTGAGAAGTATTTATTTCTTCATCTTGCTCACACATATTGTTCTTGCAATTGTTGTCGTTCCGCTTGCTCTTCTTTCAGTTGCCAAAGGTCTTTCTAATCAAATTGACAAGCATAGAAAAATAGCTCGCTGGACGATGCCAATATGGCTTTATGTAAGCTTGACCGGTGTAATCGTTTACTTAATGATTTCGCCTTACTATACGTAACATAGTCCGAAGTTGAAGGATTTCTTCATCTAGTTTTCACCTGTACGTTGCTTGTATTTGGACCTGTAATCCGATATCCTTAATTAAAAGTTGAAGGCCGTTCTCATTAATTGGGAACGGCATGTACGAACATTTTGGGAGGTAATTGATATTATGAGTAAAACAATACAATTTGACTATAGCAAAGCTCTTTCGTTTGTTGGTCAGCATGAAGTTGATTATTTAACACATCAAGTACGTCTTGCCCATGAGCAATTACATAATGGCACTGGCGCTGGCTCTGACTACTTAGGCTGGATTGATTTGCCTACGAACTACGATCAAGAAGAGTTCGCACGTATTAAGAAATCAGCAGAGAAAATCCAAGCTGATTCTGAAGTGTTAATCGTTATCGGCATCGGCGGTTCATATTTAGGCGCTCGCGCTGCCATTGAAATGTTGTCACATTCCTTCTATAACATACAATCTAAGGAACAACGCAAGACTCCTCAAGTTCTATTTGCAGGGAACAACATCAGTTCGACTTA
The DNA here is from genome assembly GCF_016019935.1 of Paenibacillus sp. GSMTC-2017. GTDB lineage: Bacteria > Bacillota > Bacilli > Paenibacillales > Paenibacillaceae > Pristimantibacillus. The sequence continues at coordinate 1,402,954 of NZ_JAECMT010000001.1, read as the reverse complement.
TGTTACGCATCTATTGCAGTTGCTTGAGGGTAGAGACTGGTCAATTAACGTGATTTCAAAATCAGGTACAACGACTGAGCCTGCTATTGCATTCCGTATTTTCCGCGCTGAGCTTGAGAAGAAATATGGCAAGGAAGAAGCTCGCAAACGTATCTATGCAACAACGGATAAGGAGAAGGGTGCTCTTAAGAAACTTTCTTCGGAAGAAGGTTACGAATCCTTTATCATTCCTGATGACGTTGGTGGACGTTACTCTGTACTAACGGCAGTTGGCTTGCTACCAATAGCAGTTGCTGGCATCGATGTTGATGCCATTATGAGAGGTGCGGCTGATGCATCTCAAGAATATAGCAATCCTAACTTAGCGGAAAATGAAGCTTATCAATACGCAGCAGTGCGTAATGCTTTATATCGTAAAGGCAAAGCAACAGAAATACTTGCAAACTACGAGCCATCCCTACACTTTATTTCGGAATGGTGGAAGCAGCTATTCGGTGAAAGTGAAGGAAAAGACTTCAAAGGTATTTATCCGGCAGCAGTTGATTTCTCAACAGATTTGCATTCTATGGGTCAATTTATTCAAGAGGGTAACCGTAATATTTTTGAAACGGTTATTCAAGTAAGAGAAGTAGCGGAACATATTACAATTCAGGAAGATCCAGCTGATCTAGATGGTCTTAACTTCTTAACTGGTAAAACGATGGACTTTGTAAACAAAAAAGCTTTTGAAGGTACGCTTCTTGCGCATACAGATGGTCAAGTACCAAACCTAATTGTGAACATTGCTGATTTGACACCTTATACGTTTGGTTATCTTGTTTATTTCTTCGAGAAAGCTTGCGGAATTAGTGGTTACTTGTTAGGTGTTAACCCGTTCGACCAACCAGGGGTAGAGGCTTACAAGAGTAATATGTTCGCATTGCTTGGCAAACCAGGTTTCGAGAAGGAAAAAGCAGAGCTAGAAGCTCGCCTGTAATAGGGGAGACTAGGAGTGTTTGAATGATGTTGAACAGATATTCCACTGTCAGGATGGAAGCGAGTAATGAGATTGTTATAAAAAAATCTCGCTTCATAGGATATGCGAAGCCAGTTGAATCAGAGGAGGAAGCAGTCGCGTTTATCGATGAGATTAAGCGGCTGCACCGATCAGCCACTCATAACTGCTCCGCTTATCTCATTGGTGAACGTGATCAGTGGCAGAAGGCTTCTGATGATGGTGAGCCAAGCGGGACGGCTGGCAAGCCTATATTAGAAGTTATCAAAAATAAAGGCCTTAAAAACGTCGTAGTTGTCGTTACCCGTTACTTCGGAGGCATAATGCTTGGTGCAGGCGGACTTGTACGTGCTTATACAGATGGTGCAGTAGCTGGAATCGAAGCAGCTGAAGAGATTGTAAAGGTGCTTCACCGTGAGGTATATGTTGACGTTGACTACACGTGGTACGGGAAGCTTGAGAATGAGCTTCATGGTCGCGGTACGCGTATAGGCGGTACAGACTTCACTGATAGAGTAATTGTCCGCTGCTTGCCAGAGACGACTGAGGCAGAACCTTTCGTCGCTTGGATGACGGATTTGACGCAAGGTCAGGCAATTATTACGATGGGGGAAGATCTTTACTTTATCGATGGCGAATAAATAGGAAAGAGCCGAGCGAATATGCTCGGCTCTTTTTCTGTTTTTAATACGGAACCTTCTATATAAGTTAATTAAATAAATCTCTTAAATAATTGTTATTTAACCATTGACTTCCTTTAGGGGTGAATGCTACATTTATAATACCTAGTAAGTTCATAGGAATTATATATTTATACGTAAGGCAATACCTACGGCACGAGTCGATGGTTTGGAGGTAAAGTCACAGTGAATGCTTTATTTAGGGGAAAAGGCTGGAGCTTTGGGTTTAGATCTGCAATTATCATTTATTTTATTTTCCTTATCGTTTTACCCATAGGCGGCATATATACCCAATCTTTTTCGCTTGGGTGGACGCCATTTTGGGAGAGTGTCACTGATCCACTTGCATGGAAGGCCGTATTGTTAACGATTAAACTTGCAGCTATCGCGACCATACTTAATATGCTGCTTGGTACGATGATCGGATGGGTACTTATTCGTTATCGGTTTCCAGGCAGAAGTCTACTGAATAGTCTAGTAGACTTGCCATTCGCACTTCCTACTGCCGTGTGCGGATTGCTTATTCTTCTCCTTCTAGGCCCGAATAGTTTAGTAGGCTCACTTTCACAATCGATTGGCATAGACATTGTGTTCCATGAACCTGCGATTGTAGTAGCGATGTTGTTTGTTACATTTCCGTTTGTTATTCGGGCTATCCAGCCGCTCTTAGAGGAACTGGACAAATCCGAAGAAGAAGCGGCCTATACACTAGGTGCCTCCAAAGCGAGGACGTTTATTTCAATTATTTTCCCTGCGATGCTTCCCGGCATTCTAAGCGGAGCGATGTTAGCGTTCTCCAGAGGACTTGCGGAGTTCGGAGCAGTCGTGCTCGTAGCAGGCAATATTCCTGGGAAGACACTCGTAGCATCTGTATATATTTTTGGTGAAATTGAAAGCAATAATCCTCAAGGAGCGGCAGCAGTGTCTGTCATGCTACTTACGTTATCCTTTCTCATACTCTGGGTAGTCAACCTTCTTCAAGCAAGGAGGTCTGGACGATGACGATAAAGAATCTTTGGATAACATTGACGTATATCGTATTCGGAGTTCTTCTCGTAATACCACTCATTAAGATTTTCACTGGTGCCTGGGCGGATGGAATTGAAGGTTTTGTAGATGCCATTCTACGACCGCAATCACTTCATGCCTTAATGATGACTGGAATAATTGTCATTGTTGTAACGGTAATTAATACGTTGTTTGGCGTTATGCTTGCGCTGTATCTTGTTCGTGCTGAGTGGCTCGGCGTAAAGCTGAAACGATTGCTCAACAGTATTGTGGATTTACCATTTGCAGTGTCACCTGTTATAGGCGGATTAATGATTGTACTTATTCTCGGACCCAATACAGTGATGGGTGCAATGTTTGCGGATGCGGGAATTAATATCGTTTACGCATTGCCAGGAATGATTTTGGCGACGTTGTTTGTGACATTCCCTATTATGGTACGTGAAGTGATGCCTGTACTGCAAGAAATCGGGGCACAGCAAGAGGAAGCGGCCTCAACTTTAGGCGCCTATTCGTGGTATACCTTTTGGCGAGTGACATGGCCATCTATCCGCTGGGGAGTTATTTATGGAGTCGTACTTACGGTGGCACGTTCACTTGGCGAATTCGGCGCAGTGCTCGTCGTTTCCGGAAATATAATGAACAAAACGCAGACAGCTACAACATTAGTTTATCAGGATGTAGAAAATTTCAATGTCGTTGCTGCTAACGGAATTGCACTAGTGCTTGCAGCTACCTCCGTGGCGCTGCTACTTCTTATGGAATGGTCCAAAAAACGAAAGGAAGTGCATTAACGATGCATATTGAAGTGCGCAACTTGGACAAAAGCTTCGGCGACTTTCACGCGGTTAGAAATGTAAGCTTTGATATTGAAAAAGGAAAGCTGATTGGTCTACTAGGACCAAGTGGCGGAGGGAAAACATCGATACTTCGTATGCTCGCCGGTCTTGAGACACCGACATCGGGGGACATCGTGTTCCATGGGAAACGTGTTAACGATCTTCCACCACAAGAACGTGGAATTGGCTTCGTTTTTCAAAACTATGCGTTGTTCAAACATATGACGGTTTACGATAATATCGCTTTTGGCCTTAAGGTGAAAAAACAATCTAAGGAACAAATTAAGGAGCGAGTCACGTACCTTGTGGAGCTTACTGGGCTTAAAGGCTTTGAACATCGCTATCCTCATCAACTTTCTGGGGGTCAAAGGCAGCGTGTTGCTTTCGCACGAGCGCTGGCACCAGAACCACAATTGCTTCTCCTAGATGAGCCGTTTGCTGCGATTGATGCGAAGATTCGTACGGAGCTTCGTACGTGGCTGAAGGAAATGATTGAACGTGTCGGGATCACTTCTATCTTCGTTACTCATGACCAAGAGGAAGCTATCGAAGTAGCAGATGAAATTATGATTATTAATAAAGGTCAGTTAGAACAGAAGGGCAGCCCATGGGATATTTATAAAAATCCTGAATCGCCTTTTGTCGCAAGCTTTATCGGAGAATCGTCAATTGTTGAAAATATTGGATCTCTTAAAGGGTTTGAAAGCGCGCTTAAAGAAGCTGGAACAAAAGCACTTATCCGTCCTGAGTATATTGAGCTTGGCAAGCCAGGTGAAATAAAAATAGCGTCTGCAGCGATGCCAGCAGTTGTGAAACATTTGCATTTCCGTGGCAGTGAATGGATGGTTGAATTAGAGATTGGAACAACGAAGTTGATCACATACCGTTCGCTTGAGAAGGAAGTTCTTAAACCAGGAGAAGCGGTTAATGTTCTCGTTCACCGTGCTTACTTGTTTAATGATTATGACAGCTGGATTATGGAAAATCCGCTTAAAGTAGATCCAATGCCAATTCATATTTAAGGGGACGACCCCGCAGAAAGAGTGTTGTTATGATGATACAAATTCAAATAACAGCAAGGCGAATACTTCCGATCGTGCTTTCCATCTTTCTTCTGATGGCAACGGTTGGTTGCAGTAATAAAGAAGTACCGGATGATGGAAATGTTGTACCTGAAGGTGATGTAACGCTAGTAATCGGAGCCTATTCTGTAGTGAAGGATGCTTTCGGGGAGTTGCTCCCAAAGTTTCAACAGCTTTGGCTTGAGCAAACCGGACAACGAGTCACCTTCCAAGAATCTTACGAGGCATCAGGGACACAAGCTCGTGCTATCGTCGGAGGTTTCGAAGCAGACGTAGCGGTTCTTGCTATGGAAGGGGATATTGATCGAATATCCAAGGCAGGATTTATAACGCATGACTGGAAAGCAAAACATGATGGCGGAATGATCACAAGCTCTATTGTTGTACTTGGTACGCGTGAGGGCAATCCGAAAGCTATTCAAGATTGGACTGACCTAGCTCGTGATGGGGTTAAAGTATTATATCCTAATCCGAAAACATCAGGTGGAGCGCAATGGGACATTAATGCAATCTATGGCGCAGGTCTGAAAATTTCAGAAGAGCAAACGGGCACTCCATCGGCGCAGTATGCGAAGGACTTTTTGAAGGCAATACACGCAAATGTTGAGTCGCTTGATAAGAGTGGCAGAGCTTCAATGGCTGCTTTCGAATATGGAGTAGGAGATGTCATCGTTACGTATGAAAACGAGCTGAGAGCTCGAATTAATAAAGGTGTCAACTATGATATCGTTATTCCAAAACATACGATACAAATAGATAATCCTGCTGCAGTTGTAGACGCAAATGTTGATAAACATGGTACACGTGCTGTTGCTGAAGCTTTTATTGCTTATTTGCACAGTGAGGAAGTACAACGATTATTCGTGGAGCATGGTTTCCGCTCAGTGAATGAAGTAGTGGCAGAAGAAACAAAGGATCAATTTGTAACACCAGAAGGATTATTTGATATCACCTATTTAGGAGGTTGGGATAAAGTTCGTGAGACTCTCTATTCGAAAAAAGGTGTTTGGTATCAAATTTTAGCTGATATATAAGATGCACTATGTGCAAAGAAAATGGCTATACAGGCTCAATATTGAACTACAACCCGTAAGATGGACACTTGAAAAAAGTGAACTCTTACGGGTTTTTGTGTTTTAATTATCCCATTAAAAAATAAGTATGAAAAAGATAGAAGAGCTTATGTGTTACATTAACTAAAACGTAAATAGCAACGTCTAATTAAAACGAGGAGAATAAAAAATCTAACTATGACAAATTAGAAACACTATTAACTTTTGGAGATACAAAGACGAAAAAGACTATACAATCTGTTGGCATCGAGATTGAGTATCAAATTTGTATCGTAGTAAGAGAAGAAGGATTGATATTCCTTTTGACAAATTAAATCGATGAATCGACGGTTGCAATCTCAAACGAAATCGACTACCATTAGTTTAGAATAATTCTAATTAGATGGTGAACGAACAGATAAAATCTTTGACCATAGATGAATCATTAATAAGGGAGTGAAAACATGAGCGTAACGGCTGAGATCGATAAAGTAAAAAGATGCTTGATGGAGAACGGATACAAGCTAACGACGCAACGTGAAATCATCGTCCGAGTACTACTTGAGAATGAACAAGATCATCTTAGTGCTGAAGATGTATATATGCTAGTAAAAAAGAATTTTCCAGAGATAGGTCTTGCAACCGTTTATCGTACATTGGAGCTACTATCCGAACTACAAATCGTTGCTAAGATGAATTTTGGCGATGGGGTAGCCCGCTTTGACCTTCGTGGTGAAGACCATGAACATATGCATCATCATTTGATCTGTCAGAAATGTGGAGCACTAGAAGAGATTAAGGAAGATTGGTTAACTGAGCTTGAGGAACGCCTTGAGAGGGAATATGGCTTTAAAGTGCTTGACCATCGACTGGACTTCACTGGTACTTATAAAGAATGTAAAAATGAAACGTGTAAACGAAGTAATAAAGCTGTTTCATAAAAGTTTGCTATAACTAGATATAAGTAAACGAAAGATCGCATTCATTTAGCCGACTTGGCTAGGTGAATGCGATCTTTTTCATATTGCATTTGACGATAAGAATGATCGTAACTAGAATGGGAATGATGGAAAAATGTCCGGTATCGCAGTTAAGGAGGGATTAATGTTGAAACGTATTTTACTCATCGAGGATGAAGCTAATCTTGCAAGATTTATTGAATTAGAGCTTCAGCATGAAGGTTTTGCTGTAACGGTGGCATCGGAAGGCATCACCGGATTAAAGTTAGCATTAGCAGATCATTGGGATCTTATATTGTTAGATCTTATGCTGCCTAATATGGGCGGTTTGGAAGTATGCAAGGAAATTAGAGCGGTGAAGCAAGTGCCGATCTTGATGATAACAGCGAAGGACAGTATAACTGACCGTGTTTCTGGACTCGACAGTGGAGCGGATGACTATATTTCAAAACCGTTTGCGATAGAAGAATTATTTGCAAGAATTAGAGTTGTGTTCCGAAGACAGCAGGATGTGGATGGTGATCAAGATTCTCTACTTAGCTGTGGCGTATTGAAACTTGATTCTGCTTCTCGAATTGTAAAACGCGGGTCAGATACGATAGATCTAACGAAACGTGAATTTGCGTTGTTGGAAGCTTTTATGAAAAACATTAATCGTGTGCTACATAGAGAAACGTTGCTTGATATCGTGTGGGGTTATGAGGCGGTTGTAGATACGAATGTTGTAGACGTGTACGTTCGTTATTTGCGAAATAAAATCGATGTGCCTGGTGCAGTCAGTTATATCGAATCCGTTCGTGGAATCGGGTATGTGATGCGTAAATGAAGCGGATTTTTTCGGTTTTTTCTTATATCCCTATCCACTGGAAGTTAACGCTATGGTCGGCATTATTGTTATGTTTGTTGTTTGCTGCTAACAATGTCGTTCAATTTGTATTTGTAGAGAAGTGGATGATGAAGCAGGAAGAACAAGAAATCGAACGGGATATGAAGGAGCTTCTTAATTTATTGCTGGCCAAAGAGGTCGCATTCGAAAAAGAAAATTATGCACTAATACGAACGCAATTGGAACGGATTAATGTACGTAACGGGATGATTAGAATAATATCCGATGAAGGAAACCCGATTATCGTTGCGGCAGACAATATGTCAGATGAGTGGGTTAGCCGCAAAATAACGGATGAGAATAGCAAAAATATTTTACAAATAGAAGATGAAATGATCGTGATGCGTAGATCCATTACGATTTTCAATTTTCAAGGAACGGTAGAAGTTGTTCGAAGTATTGCAGAAGTTGAACGTTTAATAATGGCCTTTTATCGGATTATGGTGATCAGTAGTATCGTTGTTATTATCATAAGTGGTTTAGGCGGCAGATTATTAGCGAGAGGACTCATGAAACCACTGCAATCGATGAACGAAACGATTCGTAAAGTTAAGCAGAATGGTCTTAAAGAGCGAATGTCGCCAGGACTTGCGAATGATGATATTTCGTCGCTCAAAATAATGTTCAATGAGATGATGGATCAAGTAGAACGTTCCTTTCATCAGCAGAAACAATTTGTAGAGGATGCTTCTCACGAATTGCGCACTCCGATTGCAATTATTGAAGGTCATTTGGCATTACTCCGCAGATGGGGGAAAAATGATCCTAAAGTGCTTGAGGAGTCACTGCAAATTTCTATGACTGAATTAGTGCGTTTAAAAAAACTTGTTGAAGATTTGCTTACCTTATCAAGGGCAGAAAAATTAAATTCCGTAAGAGTAGAAGAGTATTGTTCTGATCCGATGGAAGTCATTTCGGAAGCAGTCAAAAAGAGAGCAGTTGTGCACCCAGATTTTCATTTCAAGCTTGAGCTTGAATATTTTCAGTTGATCACTTTGAGAATAAGCGATATGCAACTAGAGCAAATCATTCAGATCTTACTTGATAATGCAATTAAATATTCAGGGAATAGTAAAAACATAGTGATACTTACTTCAAGAAGCAATGGTGATGCGATACTAACAATCAAAGATTACGGTATCGGTATTTCTGAGCAGGATTTACCTTTTGTTTGGGACAGGTTCTATCGTGCTGATAAATCGAGAAACGGAAGTAGTGAAGGTTATGGCTTAGGGTTATCTATTGCGAAACAACTTGCAGTCAGCTTGCAAGGGGATGTCCGGCTTATGAACAATCCAGAAGGAGGGACGAGCGCGTTGTTAGTACTCCCAATTTATGAGGAAACGATAAAGTAATATAGATTTTTTCGTTTTCACAGCGTTTTCTCATTTTTATGGGATACAATAAGTTTGGTAATGATATTCATTATCAAACAAATTGTTCGGAAACGAGAGGGAGTCAAACAATGAGACAGAAGTATGTAGCAGGGTTTTTAACTTTTATGATGATGGCAGTATTTGTTCTATCCGCATGTGGTACTGACAAAGAGAAAGCCAATGAGAAAGCAGTTGAAAACACAGGAGCAACGAAAAAGAATCAAGTCGTGAATGTATTCACGGCGAGACATTATGATATAGACTTTTCAATGTTTGACGAGTTCGAGAAACAAACGGGTATCGTTGTTAACGAAATTAAAGGTACTGCAGAAGAGCTAGTAGAGCGTATGAAACGTGAAGGCGCAAGCTCAGAAGCGGATCTATTCATTACTGTAGATGGCGGCGTACTTGATTATGCAAAATCAAATGGCGTTCTTCAAAAAATCGAATCAGAAGTTGTGAACGGCAACGTTCCTGCTAAACTTCGTGATAAAGACAACAACTGGGTTGGCGTAGCTACAAGAGCACGCGTTATTGCTTACGCGAAAGATCGTGTAAAACCAGAGCAATTGTCAACATACGAAGCTTTGACTGAAGAGCAATGGAAGGGTAAAGTACTTGTTCGTTCTTCAAGCAACTTATACAATCAATCCCTTGTAGCTTCCTTGATCGCATTGAATGGTGAAGAGCAAACGCAGCAGTGGGCAAACGGAATGGTAGCAAACTTTGCTCGTACACCTGATGGTGGCGACCGTGACCAAGCAAAAGCTGTAGTTGCTGGACTTGGTGATGTAGCGATTATGAATACGTACTATGTTGGTCAAATGCTTAACTCCAAAGATGCAGAAGAAGTTAAAGTTGCACAAAACATCGGAATCTTCTTCCCTAACCAAGAAACAACAGGAGCACATTTGAACATTAGTGGTATTGGTCTTGCTGCACATGCTAAAAACAAAGACAATGCGATTAAACTAATTGAGTTCATGACAGGCAAAGAAGGTCAAGAAATGTTGACTAACGCAAGCTTCGAATTCCCAGTTAATGAAAAAGCAGAAGTGCCTGCATTGCTAAAAGAGTGGGGAGAGTTTAAGACGCAAGAGCTTGATTATGCGAAACTAAGCGAGTTTAACAAAAAAGCGACTGAACTTATGAACAAGGCAGCTTGGAAATAAGATGAAAAAGCTTTCCAAACTGCTCAGATTTAGACATAAAATGAACGGTTGGATGTTATTGAGCGGAATAGGGGCTATTGCAGCCCTTCTTCCGTCTCTTTACATTTTGATGGGATTAATCGGCAAACCAAATGAAAACTGGGCTCATATTAAAGAGTATATGTTGCTTGATTATGCGTGGGAGTCCTTCATTCTTGTTGTTGGAGTTGTAAGTATTACAGTTATACTAGGCGTGTCGCTGGCGTGGTTGACTGCGGCTTATGAGTTTCCTCTGCGTAAGTTTTTTTCATTTGCTTTAGTACTTCCTCTTGCCATTCCGCCATATATAGCAGCGTATACATATGGTGAGATGTTTAGTTATACAGGCAGTATTCAAGTGTTTTTGCGCAATAAATTAGGAATAACAGTCGATCCAACCTTATTTGACATCATGTCTATGAAGGGTGCGATTGTACTGTTCAGCTTATCTCTTTTTCCTTATGTATATCTTATTACTAGAACTTTTTTGGAGAAACATAGTGCCTCATACATTGAGAATGCGAGACTGCTTGGCAGACATCCGATTACTGTTTTTTTCAAAATAGTGCTGCCACTATCACAGGGTGCTATCGTTGGCGGCGCTAGTCTAGTTGCCTTTGAGGTGCTGAATGACTACGGTGTATCGAAACATTTCGGCCTGCAAACCTTTACGACGGCTATATTCAAAACATGGTTTGGTATGTACGATGTTGATTCTGCTATTCGTTTGGCTGCCCTACTGATGAGTCTGATTGTTGGCATATTTGTTGTGGAGAGATTGCTCCGCAAGCGTAAGAGGTATAACAGTCCTGTTAATCGGAGCACTCCGCTCCGCAGAATTCGTCTTAGTAAAGTCAGTAGCATATTAACTGTTTTATTTTGTACTGTGCTGACGATGTTGTCGTTTTTCATTCCCGTCGTTCAAATGATCGTATGGTCGACATGGACATATGCTGATGTTTTGGATGATCGGTTCTTACGAATGATTGGTAATACGTTGTTGGTTTCCATCATTTCTGTTTTGCTGATTATGGTATTAGCTGTAATTGCTGCGAATGTAAATCGAACGTGGAGATCTACGTTTACGTTAACGATGAGCAAGCTGCTTTCGACGGGCTACTCTATACCAGGGGCAGTTTTATCGATTGGAGTGCTCGCTGTATTTATATCGCTTGATAAGAGATTATCAGGATTATATGAATCGCTTGGACTTGGGGCGAACAAGCTGGTGCTAAGTATGTCGCTTATTATGCTTGTTTTTGCATTAGTCATTCGGTTCGTTGCGGTAGGTTATAATGCGGTGGATGCAGGGTATGACAAAATTGGTAGTCGCTACTCGGAAGCGTCGAGAATGCTCGGGCATGGAATGACCTCAACGTTTTTTAAAATCGATTTGCCGTTAATTAAAGGTGCTGTACTTACAGGTTCGATTCTAGCTTTTATGGAAATTGTAAAAGAACTTCCGCTAACGCTTTTGCTGAGACCTTTTAATTTTGATACATTAGCTACTAAATCCTATCAATATGCTAGTGACGAACAAATTCATCAGGCAGCAATTCCTTCGCTTTTAATTATTATGCTCGGCATCGTTTCTGTGTGCTTATATCATTGGATGGGAAGGAGAGACACGGAATGACTTATGTATCATTAACGAACATGACCTACGCATATCCTGGCTCCTCCTCAGATGTTATTAAAAACTTCTCGCTAGAACTAAATAAAGGAGAAGTTGTAGGCCTTCTAGGGCAAAGTGGTAGTGGAAAAAGTACGCTGCTAAGACTTATTGCCGGTTTAGAGATGCCTAAAGAAGGAACGCTCAACATCAATGGGACAACAATGGTAAGTGATTATCAGTATGTTCCACCAGAGCGACGCGGAGTAGGAATGGTTTTTCAAGACTATGCTTTATTCCCCCATATGACCGTTGCACAAAACATTGCATTCGGCCTTCACGGGATGAGTCGTGTAGATCGTAATAATCGAGTATCTGAGATGCTGGCACTCGTAAAGCTAGAAGAATACGGGAAACGTTACTCTCATGAACTGAGCGGGGGACAACAACAAAGGGTTGCATTTGCACGTGCGTTAGCTCCGAAGCCCATGCTTCTGCTCATGGACGAACCGTTCAGCAATCTCGATGCTGATTTGAAAGTTAGCATTCGTGAAGAACTTAGAGAATTGCTGCGCATTTCGGGGATAACGTCCATACTCGTCACACATGATCAAGAGGATGCTGATGCAATATGTGATCGCATCATTCGGATGCCGTCTCTTGTGTTAGCGTAAACGAATGAGCGATTAGTTTCTTAGCTTGGAAGCGTAGCTTTAAAGTTGGTAACACATCGGCTGCATACGCAAGCCTTCCCGCGATCAACTTCTGGGATGAGAGCGAGAAGCTCCTTTGGAATAGAAGCGTGGAAGCACCAGCAGTCGGATACTTCTTTGCTAGTAGATTGTTCCATTTCGCACTTGTTGCTTTCTTTACAAATAGGACATCTGTCACTCAACTATAAAACCCTCCTTGAAGAAGCAGCCCCATGATTTAGTCATGGGGCTGCTTTTATTATTTTGCGTTCTTTAGTACAAATTTCTCAATGACATGTTTAATACCATCTTCATTATTTGATAAGGTTACGTAATCAGCAAGAGCTTTTAAAGAATCAACAGCATTCCCCATTGCAACACCAAGACCTGCCGCTTGAATCATCTCACGATCATTCCATGCGTCACCGATAGCAATGGTTTCATTCATCGTACAACCAAGATGTTCAGCCATAAACTGCAGCGCGTGTCCTTTTGTTCCTTCCTTATGCATAAACTCTAAGTAATGAGCTTTCGATTTCGTAATATGAACACGATCACCGATAAGTGGCTGCAGCTCTAGAGCAATTTCGTCCAAACGAGCGGGCTCATCAATAATGAGCAATTTGTTCATTGGACGATCGATGAGTTTATTTGTATCAGGTTCGATATGATAAGGTATATTAGTAAGCTCGGAGTAAGTTTTAATCCGATCATTATCGTGTGCGCCATATAGCACATCGTCCACATAAAGCTGGAGATGAAGTCCGTTTTTCTCGCAGTAGGCGTGAAGTTCTTTGGCTGCATCTATCGGTACATTTCGTTCATACAATACTTGTCCATCAAGCAGAGTTTTGACGAGTGCTCCCTGATAAGTAATAATAGGTACATTGAGGTTAATTTGGCTTGCGATTTTTTGAGCTGAAGCAAACATGCGCCCAGTGGCAAGTGTGACGGTAACGCCTGCCGCAATTGCTGCCTCCAACGCTTTTTTTGTTCCTTCAGTTACGATCAATTCGTCATTTAGCAATGTGTCGTCTACATCAATGGCAATCAGCTTATACATACTAGGGGTAAAGCTCCTCTCCCTGTCACTATAGTAACAATAAGGATGATTGTAGCGAAAATCTAGTATACATACAAGGAGATAATGGAATGAATAACTACTCGGATACACCAATTAAGCAACGATCAGGCTTTGTATATGTGATAGGCGTAGTTTTGTTGCTTGCAGTTGGTTACGTACTTGGTATGTACTCTTCAAGCATGCGTTATCCTATCTTGAAGGAGCCAGAATTTAAAAATTTGAATGCGTCCTATACGAAAATATTAAATGATTATTTGGACGGAGCAACGCCAAAGCAGCTCATTAATGGCGCAGCTGAGGGCATGCTTGCCTCATTAGAAGATCCATATTCGCAATATTTGGTTGGGGAAAAAGGGGAAGAATACACACAATCTTATGAAGGGCAGTTTTATGGTATCGGGGCTGAGATGAGGCTCGAAGAAGGATTTTATATCATCACAACTGTAATAAAAGATATGCCAGCTGAGCATGGAGGAGTATTGCCTGGGGATGCGATCTTAGAAGTAGATGGAAAGGATGTTAAGGGCAAGTCATTCCATGAGCTTCTAGCATTAGTTCGCGGAGAAGAAGGTTCTTCCGTTAAGTTGAAATTGCAAAGAGCAAGTGAAAAGGAACCAATCGAGCTTACACTTAAACGTGCTCCTATTCCAGTACACACAGTTACTTCTGAGCTTCTTGATGGAGGTATCGGACATGTTACGATTAACCGTTTCGCCGAAAATACAGCTAAGGAATTTGAAGCGGAGCTAGCAAAACTTAAGAAGCAGGGTGAGCTGAAGAGCCTATTGCTCGACATGCGCTCGAACCCGGGCGGACTGTTAACTACGACGATTGATATTGCAAGTATTCTTATACCGAAGGATAAGAAAATATTAGATGTCGTTTACAAGGATGAGCGAGAGGTTAACAGCTATCGTTCTAAGCAGAAGGAAAAGTGGACGATTCCAATTGCTGTTCTTGTGAATAACCGTTCCGCTAGTGCGAGCGAAGTTATGGCTGCAGCACTTAAGGAATCCGCAGGGGCTATCGTGATCGGTGAGAAAACATATGGTAAAGGTGTTGTTCAAGCGTTCAATCAATTTAAAGATGGATCTGTACTCAGTTTAACAGAAGCGCAATGGAAAACGCCGGGTGGCGTTTGGATCAATAAAGAGGGTGTAGCTCCAGATCATGTTGTAGCACTTCCCGACTTTGCTAAACTTAGACCGCTTTCAGTAGGTGTGGAGATGAAACGTGGCAGCTATGGCGACGATGTAAAAACGCTTCAATCTATGTTGAAGGAGTTAGGCTATGCTCCAGTTGGGGCAGATGGAGTATTCGATGAGGTCACAGAATCGGCGCTTAAGGGATTCCAGGCCGCAGAAGGTCTAACTGTTACAGGACAATTTGATGATAAAACGGGTTATCGACTAATTGAACTACTTCGTGCGAAGCTCGAAAAAGAAGATACCCAGTTGCTTAAAGGTATTGAGTTGTTGAAGAAGTAAGGTTTTAAACAATTACCGGTGGTAAACATGATCTTCTGATGACAGGTGGATAAGCTTACTTCCATTAATCTGCTCTGTGTGGAAACTTCCTTATGGGAGGATGACGAAGGGTAAGGGACTTAACCAGTGATTAACGGAGAGCCAGAGTAAATAAGCGTATTAATGCGCTAAGATCGGCTGATTAGTGGGAAGTCGGAGTAGATAAGCGTATTAATGCGCTAAGATTGGCTGATCAGTGGGAAGTCAGAGTAAATAAGCGTATTAATACGCTAAGATTGGCTGATTAGTGGGAAGTCAGAGTAGATAAGCGTATTAATACGCTAAGATTGGCTGATTAGTGGGAAGTCAGAGTAAATAAGCGTATTAATACGCTAAGATTGGCTGATTAGTGGGAAGTCAGAGTAGATAAGCGTATTAATACGTTAAGATTGGCTGACTAGTGAAAGGCCAGAGTAAATAAGCGTATTAATGCGCTAAAATGTGCTGATTAGTGGAAAGTTAGCGCAATAGATATCGCTACGCTCGCAACGTTACTTTAGTGACTATCCTCAATATTACAAATTGCTATTTTTATTAAAAAAGATGCTGTCTCATTGGTTCGTTGTTACTCGACCATTGGGACAGCATCTTTAATTTGCTTATTTTTAAATGGTATGAATTATCTTGTCGAAGCAATCGACTTGGCTTGGTACAGCTTCGATGCCAGTAAGAAGCAGACAACACCCCATAACGCCATAATGCCCATTCCAGTCCAGAACGTACTGCTGAATATGCCATTAGCATAAATTAATCCGTCGCGCATACCTTCAACGAAATAAGTGAGCGGCAACATTTTGGGAACAGTCTGTAGCCATTCGGGCAATGTTTCTACTGGGAAAAATATACCGCTTAGGAACATCATGAGCATACTAACTATATTAGCTACACCCATGTAGGACTCGATTGTTTTGCTAAATGAGGAGAATAAGTAACCCATCGCATTAAATACGAGTGTACCGACAAAAAATGCGATTACAAGGCTAAGCACATTAATATTAAGATTTGCTCCGAAAATAAATACACCGACAAGTGCTAATATGAAAATCTGTACGATACCAAGTAAAAACCTTACAAGCATACTCGAAAGTCCGAAGAGTCCCATTCTTGCAGGAGTCATGCGAAGACGCTTTAACAATCCACTTCTACGCATATCAATAAGGTTAGCCATTCCGAAAAGTCCACCCTGTGCTACAGATAAGCCGATCATACCGGTAAACAGGAAATCTTGATATTCTGTATCTTCCGAAGCCGAAGTAATGGACTCCATACTAATTGTATAAGTAGGCGTTGCACCAATGACAGCAAAGTTAGCTTGCTGAATGAATTTATCAAGAATGCCAGATAGGGCCTGAGTTGTAGCACCCATTTCATTTTCTCTATTGACGATGAGTTGAACCTCTGAGGTTCCTTCCTTCTCCGGTAAAATAATTAAAGCATTGATTTCATCGTTTTCTACAAGCGCTTTACCTTGTTCTAAAGTGACAGGCTGCTCCTCTTTCAATTCGAATACAGGGATTTGTTTAATTCCGTCATATAGCACTTTAGATGAAGCGTTCGGAACAGCATCAACAAATGCAATTTTCGCTTTAAAACTGCTAGTTGAATTACCACCACCAAATATCGACATAAATATAACCATCAAAATGATTGGAAAGAAGACGTTCCAGAACCATACCTGCTTTTCGCGGAACATCATTTTTATTTGAGCCATGAACATACTAGTGAACTGTTTGGCAGCCATTTCTTAATCCCTCCACTCTTTGCCTGTGAAGGCAATGAATACATCTTCCAGACTCATTTCACGGATCGAAATTTGTTCTAAGCGATAACCACGATCCTTCGTAAATCCGAATAACTCGAACAACGTTTCTTCTGGTTGAGTGGACCATAGTTTTAGTGAAGCACCATCAAGCTCAGTTCTAACAACGGACTGCTGCAATTTTGCTACTGATTCCGTAGCAACTGCTGCGGCTTTCCCATCAAGAAATGACAATCTAACTTCGCGTTCCTTTGTTAGTCGATCTATAAGAGCTGCAGGTGTATCGAGCGTAACGACTTTGCCTTGATCAACAATACATACACGATCACTAAGCTTCTCAGCCTCTTCCATGTAATGCGTCGTTAAAATCGTTGTTTTGCCCAGTTCCTTCAGTTTCAAAATAATATCCCATATATTGCGCCTTGCCTGCGGATCGAGACCAGTTGTAGGTTCATCAAGGAAAATAAGATCGGGGTCGTTGATCATAGCAAGTCCGATTGCGAGTCGTTGTTTCTGTCCACCAGACAGCTTCTTTACGTACTTATTTCGCTGATCCGTCAAACTAATCATATCCATAACTTCAATTGCAGGACGGGATTTGGGGTAAAAGGTAGCAAACAGCTCCAAATTTTCCTCCACGGTCAGTAAATCAAACAAAGCGCTTGATTGTGGTTGGACACCAATGTCACGTTTAATCTGATCACTGTCTTTCGTCCAGTTCAAATTGCCGAAACGAATATTACCAGAATCGGGTGGCAAGAGCCCTTCGATCATCTCTAAAGTTGTTGTTTTTCCAGCACCGTTAGGGCCAATTATAGTAAATATTTCACCTGGCTCGACGGAGAAGCTGATGTCTTCTACAGCTACAACCGTACCAAACGATTTGCGTAATTTACTTACTTCCAAAACAGGCATAATGGAAACCTCACCTTCGAAATTGTGATCATGACTTAATCTCTAATTATTGTAAATTTTTTCGAGGAAAGGGTACAGAGTCTCTAGACTACACTAATCTCCGTCTTCAGACTGAGATACAAATAGTTACCGAAAAGGTTGTTATTCATAATTAATGTCTCCGCTTCGCTTTAAACGGTGGTACTATGAGTAGTATTGAGATTGTATACGAGGCAATAAAGAGGGCAAGTGGAAGGAGAAATAAAATCATATGTGGCTTACGTTTTCTTTACTCGCGGCTTTGGGCTTCGGAGTAAGGGGTATTCTCTATCATTGGACGAGTCAAAAACCGCTTAATCGAAATATACTGCTTTGTGGAACTTTTGCTATGGGTGCAGTCGTTAATTTGATCATTGCAATCGTGCTTTCATCTACGTGGTCAATAGCTTGTCTCATTGGTATACAAATGGGTCTGTTCTCTTTTGGCGCTAATGCAAGCATGTTCAAAGGGTTTGCCGTTGGAAAAGCATCGCTCGTGGCCGTATTAACAGCACTTCCTTCGGTTGTTGTAGTCATTGTTGCATATTTATTGTGGAACGAGCAGCTACGCAGTATGCAGTTAATTGCGTTCCTTATTATTATTGGTGGTGTTCTTTTGGTCCGTTATTCCAATGATCTTACGCTGCGGAATCTACAAGGAGCACAGTGGGGGCTTCTTGCTATGCTTTTGTTCGCGGGTAATGATTTGTCTGGTAAGTGGTCCACTTTAATGGAAGCTGAGCTTTATCCTACAATGGTTATGATGTTTGCGACTGGTGCGATATGTTTTGGACTATGGTGGCTGAATGATATAAGGGTGGCTAAGAATAGGGGATTAGAGCAGGAATCTCCATCAGGTATTGTATCGGTATCGTCGAAAGATACGGTTAAGAGCAACAATCATTGGAGTAATAAGCGAACCTTCTTTGTAGGGATGGCGATTGGTACGACCAATACCATAGGGATGATGCTCATTGTAACTGCATTTGATCTTGGGAAAGCAGGGCTTGTATCTGCTGTAGTCGCTTTGAATGTCCTAATTGTACTCCTTTATACGAGATTTGTAGTTAAGGAAAAGTTTACGCCTACTGAAGTTGCTGGCATACTGTTAGCTTTCTCTGGCATCATACTAATGAGACTTTTTGGAGCATAGAACAATGATAACTACGGTTGACATCCGAAAATTACGGTGCTAAGATAAAAACTATAAAATCAAACTATTTCGCTTGGTATTGTAGGTTATAAAAAGTGGCATTGACCATTCACATGGAGATGTATGTTTTCATATCGTTGAAATTTGCGGTAATCGCACATTTTTCGATAGGGGAGCGTGCATCTTTTTTTATTTTAAGAGCCCAGGAGGAGAAGAGATGAAGAAACAGAGTTGGATTAGTTTAGGGTTAGTAGCTATTCTCCTTGTGCTTAGTGGGTGTGGAAAGGTAAGTAGTTCTAACGAAGCGGTGACTAAGGAGAAGCAGCCAGTAACGCTGACTTTTTGGAATTATGGCAATACGATTACGGATACGGAATTTAACAAGCTAATCGTAGAACCAACGAGAGCAAAATATCCTCATATTACGTTAGAACGAATTAAGACGGACGCTGAAACAACGCCAGATGAACTCATTTTGACAGGCCAATTGCCGGATATTGTTTATACAAGTAGCGGTCCAGCCTTCTATCGTTTTCTCGATATCGGGGTCGTTCAAGAGCTAGATAACCTTATTAAAAAGTATGAGGTTGATACGAACCGTATAAAACCAGTTATTTTGAAATCGATAAAGAGTTTTTCTCCACAAGGTAAAATAATCGCAATCCCGCTATCATTTAACTTGCTAGTTACTTATTACAACAAAGAAATATTTGATAAGTTTTATGTTCCCTATCCTTCAGATGAACCTAAAACGTGGTCGGAGTGGTTGGATCTAGGACGCAAGTTGACCGTAGCTGACGATGGTACACAATATATAGGTATTGATCTTGGAGGGCCTGGCATAGTTGCACGAAGCATACATACAGGCAATGTAGACGAAGCGACAGGAAAATCAGCGCTATCGGACCCTGATTGGACGAAAGTGTATGACTTGATGAAAGAACAATACGATATTCCTGGTTATGTCGGACCGAATAACGAACTTTTGTATGATCGGTCTGTATTTATGGAAGAACGTCGTATCGCAATTAAGCCGCATTTTCTCGCCAATATGGTTGGACCGCTAGAGGAGCTTAGAGCAAAAGGTGTTGAACTCGATTGGGATATCGCACCTGCTCCTCATTTTGGTAACAACGAAGTTGGTGGTAGCATACATTCCCTTATCTTGTCTAACCAAAGTAAACATATCGACGATGCTTTTCTTGTTATTGCTAACATTCTATCCGATGAAACGCAAAAACTAGTATCACGAAATGGCCGTGTGCCATCAATCGTAAATCCAGAGCTCGAGAAGGAGTTCGGAGCTGACATCGAAGTATTGAAGGGCAAAAAAATAGAAAATGTGTTTAAGCTGACTCCGAAGCAGAATAATCCACCTCATCCGCTGGACAACGAACTAAACACGGTTCTAACAAAAGCCGCGGAAGATATTGCGCTGAACGGGAAAGATGTCAATTCTGCTCTTCGGTCGGCTGAGGAAGCAAGTAATCAATTGATTGATACATGGGAAAATACGAGAGCTAAATAAATTGTTTAACAACGCCAATAAAGAAAACGGAGGGAGGCGCAGCAATGAGTGAAGCTATTGAGCTTACGGCAGACGTACTGGTCATTGGTGGTGGGCCAGCTGGCGCTTGGGCAGCATGGAGTGCAGCATCTAAAGGTGCAAAAGTGGTGCTTGTAGACAAAGGATATTTGGGATCAAGTGGAGCAACCGCTCCTGGTGGAACAAACTTACTTTATTTGCCCCCTGACAAAGAGCTTAGGGAACAGGCAGTAGAGCAACGAATGAAATCCGGTGGTTATTTGTCGGAAGCTCATTGGATTCATCGCGTACTGGATCAAGTATATATCAGCTTGGAAATGGTTGAGCAATGGGGTTATCCATTCGTAAAGGATGAAACGGGTGTCCCTCAGCGCAATCATTTGCAAGGACCGGAATATATGGCTCTTATGCGTAAGGCAGTTAAAAAAGCAGGGGTGAAGGTGCTTGATCATGCACCAGCACTTGAACTTCTCGTAGATGAGCATGGTGTCGGAGGGGCAAGAGGGGTGCTTCGCCAGCAAAACAAAGAATGGGAAGTGAAGGCTAATGCGGTCGTTATTGCGACTGGCGGATGTGCATTCCTCAGCAAAGGACTTGGCTGCAATGTGCTCACTGGCGATGGCTATTTAATGGGCGCGGAAGTAGGTGCTGAGTTTTCGGGAATGGAGTTTACCCGCAGATATGCGCCTGCTCCAGCTTTTAGCTCGAATACAAGATCAAGGTTACTCTCGTGGGCAACGTATTACGATAAAGATGGAAACGAGATGAGCAGTGGACGTAATGATGATCTTCTAGCGGAGAGACTGCTCGAAGGGCCTGTATACGCCATTATGAACAAAGCTGATACGCCGGAGAAACAAGCGATTCTCCGTTCATCGCATGCGATTTTTTTCTTGCCGTATGATAGAGCAGGTATCGATGTATTTACGCAGCCGTTCCCGCTCACCCTTCGTTACGAAGGAACAGTTCGTGGAACTGGCGGGCTTCGTATCGTCGGAGACTACTGCGAAACAACAGTTGCAGGTCTGTATGCGGCAGGGGATGCAGCGACGAGAGAGCGTATTACTGGAGCAGCTTCCGGTGGTGGAGCATTTAACGCCTCTTGGGCAATTAGTTCGGGTACATGGTCTGGAGAAGGTGCAGCAAAGTATGCATTATCTGAGCAGAATGGTGCTGATGTACGCGAGCTCCGTTCGGCAGGACAATACGGGCTAGGGGCGGAACGAGCTGGTCAAACGCCACCTGCAACTAGAGTAGAGACACCAGAGTTAGTACGAGCGATACAAGATCAAGTATTACCTCTCTCTATTAATTACTTTAGAACGGAAGCTGGACTTACGTCAGCATTAAATAAGCTTAACAGTTACTGGCCAAGTGTGAATGAGCAAGTGCCGAAGAATGTACATGAACGAGTTCATGCAAGGGAAGCTGCTGCTATGCTTGCAACGGCTAGATGGATGTATACAGCTGCGCTCGCTCGCAAGGAATCGCGTGGATCGGGTCTTCATTCCTTTGCAGAATATCCGAATGTAGATCCGAACCAGCATTATCGTCTTCTTGTATCTGGACTCGATCATATTGAGGTTAGGCCGGATCGAACCTTTCTTGGTAGTAGAGCAGGGGTTTCCCTCTCAGTAGCAGAACGGGAGGTTCAAACAGGATGATCGAATTGGTCAGCTCAGAGCGCTGTATTAGCTGCAATATATGTGTGAAGGTATGTCCAACGAATGTGTTCGATAAGACAGAGTATGCACCTGTAATTGCTAGACAAGAGGATTGTCAAACTTGCTTTATTTGTGAAGCCTATTGTCCTGTCGATGCACTTTATGTATCGCCATATACTGACGAACAAGTTGATGTGGATGAAGTTGACCTCGCCAAACAAGGCATACTTGGAAGCTGGAGAGCTACGATTGGCTGGGGAACAGGTCGAGCGAGGCTCGCGGCAGTTGATACGACGCCATTTATCGATCGCATTTTGCCACTTAAACCGATTCGTACTACTGGAGTGTCCGATGTGAAACTACCAACAACAAACTAATTGTTATGAAACAAACGTAACTATGAAAGGATTGATTAATATGAGTTCTATGTCCAATTCTGCAAGTGGTGCATTGCTTCAAGAGGCTTATAGTGTGGAGGTTGCTGAAAATAGAAAACCTGATTATCCCGTTCATTCTCTTATTTTGAATCGGTGGTCACCGAGATCATATACGGAGCAGTCCGTATCTGATCAAGATCTTTATACCGTTTTGGAAGCTGCACGATGGGCACCATCTTCTAGTAATTTGCAGCCATGGCGTTTTTATGTGGCTACACATGAAGTGGAACACAACCAGTTCAGGAAATTTATAAAGCCACGTAATCGTTTATGGACAGACAAGGCACCTGTTCTCTTGTTATTAGCTTCCGTTAAAGTGAAGGAAAATGGGGAAAGCAATGGAGCACATGCATTTGATGCGGGAGCAGCATGGGCTACATTAGCATTTCAAGCAAGGCTACTTGGCTTGTCTACGAGAGCAGTAGGCGGTTTCGATCATGACATCGCTAGGGAAACGTTAGAGACGCCAGACGATATTGTGCTACATGCGGTTATTGCATTAGGTTATCGCGGTGATAGTGATACGTTAGATGAAGGTTTTAGGGAGCTTGAGAAACCGAATAATCGTCGACCATTAGTAGAAAGCATTCTACCCATTAGTGTAGTGGGATAATTGATTAACCGAAAATGATAGATTCGAGAAGGAGTGATAAATCATGTCAGAGTTAACGATAGCTTCTGAGTCATTTGAAATTGTTATTGCAGATGAGATAAAAGTGAAGGGACGCGTAAAAAGTGTTGTGGACGGTTTGCATAAACCTGCGGTCGTTGTAGCCCACGGTTTTAGAGGAACTCAAGATTGGGGATTCTGGCCTGAAGTACTCGAACGTCTGGCGCAATCTGGTTATTATGCTATTAGCTTCAATTATTCGCGAATTGCTGTACAAGAAGAAGGAATTGATGAACAAAGGGTAGCAGAAGCAAGTACAATTTCGCAGGATTTGAAAGATATAGGAGCGGTTATTAATCATTTGAAACAAGGGCTGTTACCGCTTAGTAACGAGGTTAATGCGGAAAATATAGCTTTTCTCGGACACAGTAGATCAGGAGGGAGCGGGATTATCTATGCAAGTGAGCACCCTACCAATATTCAAAATCTGATCGTTTGGAATGGCGGAGCATCACCGATTAGTGCGTCTACTGACCCTAATTTGTCCCCGATTCAACTAGCTGTCGCACTAGATAAGGAAGCGAATGAAAACCGCTTTAATGTTACTGACCAATTTATTGATTTAAAGCAACCCGTACTTATTGTACAAGGTGATAGTGATAGTGAGCGCTTATTATCTTTTGTAGCTAAATTGAAGGAGCTTGCGCCTCATCAAAGTTATGTATCTATTCCTGAGGCTAATCATACGTTTGGTGTTGCTCATCCATACGAGGGTGCTACTGAGCATCTGCGTATCGCTTTAGAAGAAACGATTTCATTTCTGGATATACATTTGAAGACAAAATAGGAGGATTACTGTAATGGCTAAAATCGTTAACAATATAACTGATTTAATTGGTGATACACCATTGGTTCGTTTAAACAAAATCGTGCCGAACGGAAGCGCAGAAATTTATTTAAAATTGGAGTTTTTTAATCCAGGGAGTAGTGTAAAAGACCGTATTGCTATAAGTATTATTGAGGACGCGGAACAGCAAGGGAAACTTAAACCTGGAGCCACAATCGTAGAAGCAACAAGTGGCAATACAGGAATTGGTATAGCATTAGTAGCAGCTGCTAGAGGTTATAGAGCTATACTTGTTATGCCAGAAACGATGAGCTTGGAGCGGAGAAATTTGCTTAAAGCTTATGGTGCTGAGCTTATTCTTACACCTGGTCCTGAAGGTATGAAAGGGGCTATCCGAGTTGCAAAAGAATTGCTCACAGCAAACCCAGACTATTTCCCTGCACAGCAGTTTGATAATCCCGCTAACGTAAAAATTCATCGTGAAACGACTGGCCCAGAAATTGTTGAAGCAATTCAATCGCTGGATGGCAAATTGGACGGCTTCATTGCTGGAATCGGAACAGGAGGAACGATTACTGGAGCGGGTGAAGTGCTTCGTAAAGCGTTTCCTGATATTCATATTGCAGCTGTCGAGCCTGCTTCTTCCCCAGTATTATCAGGAGGAAGTCCAAACCCGCACAAGATTCAGGGTATTGGAGCTGGCTTTGTTCCGTCGATTCTAGATACCGACATTTATAATGAAGTCATTAAAGTTTCGAATGAGCAAGCATTCGATACAGCAAGGCTAGTTGCAAGACAAGA
Organism: Paenibacillus sp. GSMTC-2017; assembly: GCF_016019935.1. Classification (GTDB taxonomy): domain Bacteria; phylum Bacillota; class Bacilli; order Paenibacillales; family Paenibacillaceae; genus Pristimantibacillus. Next base: position 1,378,224 of record NZ_JAECMT010000001.1, on the reverse strand, counting down.
AGGTATTCTTGGAGGAATATCTTCGGGTGCAGCTATACATGCCGCATTACAATTAGCGGAGAAATTGGGCGAAGGTAAACGAGTAATTGCTGTTGTGCCAAGTAACGGCGAGCGCTATTTATCAACGGTTCTTTATGCTGAGGAGCAGCAAGCATAAGTAATTCAACATGAGATTAATAATAATGCAGTATAGGGTTCACTGATTAATAGGAATTATTTTAATAAAAAATTCGATAGATTGAATTTCCTTATCGTAGATTACTCGTCGAAACGATATGATCGTACTCAATTCTTTATGTAATGAATCCGAAGCAGTCATTGCTATAGAAATGGATGTCGTTTCTGTATTTAAGGCTAACGAACTCAGTAACTCTTATCTGACCAAATTGTACCGTTTAAAATGTTTAACGAACTCCAGAATGCTTATTCCTAGTAAAGTAGCTTTGTTTAGACTAAAGACTACTCAATAACGACACTGGAGTTCGCTAGACCAAATTGCACATTATTTTCTACGATATAAGCACACTACGATTCGTTAGTGGATAAGCATACCAATCATTAGTAGTAGCACACTTTGCCGAACATAACGTTAACGCATCACTCGCAAGGCCAAAGCTAACTTAACCAATCGCTAGTTTGTATGCTAAGTTCCATATCAAGGCGATTATTATGAGATGTACTTATGGCAACCAAAAATGATATATTTGTTAGTCAATTAAAGAAAACTACTAACTCAAAAAGTAAAGAACGTTTTGTTATGCCAAGCAAGCTACTCAACGATTGATTCCAAGCGATACGCCCATAAATAGCCTTTTGATTCGAGTAGAAGTGCATCCGGCTTTTGTTTGGGTTCTATTATGATACTGTTGTTGGTGTTCATGATGTAACCATCATTTATTCGATCGATGACGATGGGTATATCGAGCTCCATAAAAAGTTGTCGCATACGGTAAATCGTATTATATAGATTGGCAAGTGCACGTTTTTCCTCACCATGAATCCATAGATCATCGATAATTCTCCACTTTAAGCACAATTTATTTTCATGAAGTAGAAAATAATAAAATAGTTCCTCCGTAATACGGGTAGGCCACTTTACAAGTTGATCTCCTTTTTTAACGTAAGCTTCTCCATGTAATTGGACATAGAGTTCTTTTTTAGTAGGCTGCTTCTGTTTCTGACCATAATATTTCTGAAGACGTTCATCCAGTTGCTTAATCGAATACATAGTCATCGGTTTTAATATATAATCCAGTGCTTGAACGCGAAAGGCCTGCACGGCATATTGTTGGTGAGCTGTTATGAAGATTACAGGTACGTCAATGCCGATATCGACTAAGTTCTGGGCAAGCTGAATTCCTGTCATTCTTGGCATTTCGATGTCAAGCAAAAGAGCATCTACTTCTAGATTAGGTATTTCATGTAGCGCATCGGATGACGATTCGAAGCTGCCTACAATTTGAAAGGAACCATGGGTTTGCAGTAATCTAGTATGTAGCCCTAGAATCGCATGCTCATCCTCTACGATAATTACTTTCCACATCATCTCGTCCCTCCTTAATTGGAATCATTAATTGAACGGTCGTTCCCTTACCTGGCGAGGAGCTAATTTCCAAGTTGCCTTGGGTGTGATCATGCACACGCCGACGCACATTCGTAAATCCGATTCCGGCATTTGCAGTCGTTCCGTCCATTAATTGAGCGCATTGTATAGCTGTCATGCCTACACCATCATCGATGACTCTTATGCGAAGGTAAGATTGTTGTAATTCAATCGAAACTTGAACATGCCCCGGACCTTCTTTATCAAATAGGCCATGGCGAATTGCATTTTCGACTAATGGTTGTAAAAGCAAACTAGGAATTAGTACATTCTCAGCAGCAATTATTGGCTCGATATCATAGGCGAATGTCAGTCTATCACCAAATCTCGCTTTTTCCACAGCAACATAAGCTTCAATAATATCCAGTTCATTTTGTAGGGAAGCATGTTGTCCATCCCGACTCGCTTCAAATATATAACGAAGGAATGAACTAAGCATTGTCAGAAGATGTGCTGCACGCTCACCGTCCGTGTAACAAAAGAAAATAATGTTGCTAAGTGCGTTGTATAGAAAGTGCGGTTTGATTTGAGTTTGCAGAAATGCCATTTCATATTGAATAGCTTTTTGCATAAACTGCTTTGTTTGTTCAGCTGCGTTCAAGCGAGCCATCAAAGTTTCTTTTGAGAAAGGCTTTAATAAATAATCATTAGCACCTGAAGCAAAGATTTTTTCAACATGACTTGGATATTCGGAAGAAACCATCATAATAACGGGCAGATCCATTAAAGACGATTGCTTACGAATGTGCTGAAGCAATTCGAGACTATTCATAGTTCCTGGAATGATGTCATCAATAATCATCATCGCTATTTCTGGGTGACTGCTATAATAGTCAAGCGCCTCTTCAGTCGTGTAAGCGACTCGTATTTTGTACGAACTGCCGAGTATGCCTCTCATAACTTCTGCGTGCATCACATCATCATCAACGATAAGAAGTGTTCCTAGCGCTCTATTTTCAACGTGCTTGGCAGAACGAAAGTTGCTTACGTATTCTATTATCGTATTCGGCTCTTTACATTCACTGAAAACCAATTTAAGAGTGAAGCGAATACCGTTTTCCATATGTTCATATGTAATTTTTCCATTCATTTGCTGTATAAGCGCCTCTGTCATCATGAGCCTCGAGGAATACTGTCGCTCCTTGGTCGTTACTGTTGACGCGCGAGTTGTTGTCACAACAAGTAGGACATCTTCCCCAGCAAGTATAGATTCGATCGATAAGCTGTCATTTGCGGTATCGTGAGATAGTTCTGTCATCATACGGATGAGTACTTGGGTCAGACCCTGTTCATCCGCCCAAACATAAAGCTGCTTCGATATATTTTCGTTAATGTGGACCTTTTTCTTTGTAAATGTAAGCTCCATCAAATGGATGACATGAAGCATGACCATCCTGAGATTGGTGGATTTAAGCTCGACTACATAATCATCAAATCGAATACGGGTAAAGTCATGTAGATCTCTTAGCAAATAAACCATGTTCCCAATTAGTTGCTCAGCTAAATATAATTGCTCGCCTTGTTTCTCTTGATCTCGTTCACGTGTAATCGATTTAATCAAGTGGGCGGTATCATGTAGAGGTCTCTGTAAATCTTGTGTAGCGACTTTCAAAAAATTATCCTTCGCATCGTTTGCTTTCTGCAATCTACTAGTCAGCTTTTCCGATTCTTCAGCCCGATTCATGAGGCGAATTCCGAGAAATACATTCATCGTCATCATAACCCCGATCAAGCCTATTCTGTTCATGCTGTTGCGGCCAGAGAAGTACAGACTATCGGACGAGCTGCTTATAGCAAATATCGCTAGAAACAAAAGCATCGACATAAGAATGATCGCTTCGTTTCTACGTATGGAAATTTGATTTTTAATAGTCAAATACAAGATGCGAGCGATAATGCCAAGAAATAATCCATCCATATAATAAAAGAATCCAAACTGCACGCTTGATACAGATCTAGCCGGAAGAATAAGATTTAAAAACATGTAAATTATGATCGGAAGAAAAAGTAGAAACAACGTCTTACGCTTCATAATAGAAGGAATCATTTTTACGATAAAGGCAATAAGCAAAATAACGCTCAGGAAGGTGCCCGTATCTTGTAGCCGAAAGTAAAGCTCAAATGGAAAGGATGGAAACTCTCGTATAAGTAGACGCTCACCGCGCAACACAATGACGAATGCTAGCACTAGAAAGTGCAATCCGCTGTATAAGAAGGCCTCGTCTTTTGTTCGCAGTAAGTAAATGGTTATATGAAAAATGCTGAATATGAGCAAGCATAAGGTTGCTGCTAGCTCCAAAGTGAGATCTCGATTTACATCTTTCTTTATATGTTCAGCGTTGCCAATATCAATGGGTAGAACGATACCGCCTCTTGCATTGTAGAAATTAGACACATGGACGGTAATAAGCAGTTGTTTGCTGTCTGGTTTAAAATAGACTTCATAATAGGGATTTTCCGGAGTAGTTGCTTGTTGGGAAGCGGCTACTTTTCCTTTTTCCGAGACTAGTTTCCCATCGATGTAAATCGTATGAGCAGACCAAATATTCCGAACACGCAGCCCAATATCAGACCAATCATGAGGTAAATGCACAACTAACTGATACGTACCCCATTGTACATGAGATGCCCAAGGACCTGGTACTTTTATAGTGGCTGCATTTTTTGAAAAATTAGTAGGATCGATAAACGTTTCTGCACTAAATTTCCAATCGCCAGCAAGCGATACAAACGGTGAATCTGTTAGTTCACTTAGGTCAAGTACGCCGTCTGTCGCATCTATATTAACGGTACTTGTATCCTGGTCGCTAAAAATGATATAAAGTATGGCGATTAAAGCGCATGCTACACCAAGGTAGCCAAACCATTTCTTCATGACTATTCACATCCCTGTAGATCCTATCATACGTTAAATATCTCTCAAAAAACTACTATTAGTATGTTTGTGTTTGAGAGAATTTTGAGAGATGGGTTTGGTATGTTGTAATTATTGATTTTTTGATAGTAGGAAAATAGGCTCATTTTTTTTGGGCGAAAGATACTTAAGTGGGAGGGTGTTGTCGACATATATCGTGATTAAGTGGGGATAAAGGCACAAATTGTTGCTACTAAACGAATAGGATGGTGAATCAGATGAACAAAAAAATGATTGCAACTGTACTCACATTATTATTAATTTTTACTAACGCGTCAATCGTATCCGCATTATCACCGGTAGCAGAGGTTTATTATAATACCGGATCAAGTACATATGATTCAAGTGCATTTGAAAGCAAATTAAACGAAGCTATTAAAGCAAAGCTAAATGAGGCGGGCGTAAACCCTAAATATGTATCAATTATGGATGCTAGTGCGGATCCGACAACCGTGACGGATATGACTTATGTACATACTGGTCGTGATAGTTGGTATATGGGCGCTACCCCGGAAGTTGAAACAGCCGATTACAACCATGTTCAAATGACTAACAACGGCAAAACGTTTACGTTTTACGGATATACTCGTCCGGGATATAAAGATTTTATGCTGACAGATGGAAGTCCTTCCGGTAAAAAAGTGATCACTTTTGAGATGGATGAATCCAAAGTGAATTATCACAGTATGGAAGGCGGAGGGTTTTTATTTAATACGATGATCGATAGCGAAGAGAAATTAAGCGGCTACGCTATTTTATATGTTAACAACGCTGTTAACGTATATAAGATCAATGGGGTGAACGTAAAAAATCTTCATAATGAGCAAATGAACGGTTTAAGTGGAATTACAGGCGTTAGCCTCGTCAAAAGTTACTCAAAAGGAACAGCGACAAAACATAGTATTAAAATAAACGCAACGGATTCGAAGTTGAATATGTGGGATAATGGCGAGCAAATCATTAAAGATTTAGCTCTACCAAATGTTTATGGAAACGAGTTTGGTCCGATCGTTAGCCATGTAGGTCATGGTTGCTCTATCATATCAATCTTTTCGTATGACAATATGAAGTTATTTTCTACTTCGAGCAAAACACTTGATGAAGCTGCAGTAGCAATTCCTTGGGATACGAATTCTCCTTTGCGTTATGTGGTGGACATCAACGAGGACCCACTTAAGAGTTTGGATGGAGGAACGAACCAAGAGACTCTGACTAACTCGTTAAATACGAGTGGTGCACAATATGTTGGGGTAACGGATTCTGTTTATAAGACTACTAGTGATACCTTTATTGAAGGCATTACAAATGGCGGAGTGCATATCAATTCCAACGAATCAGAGGAAACGATTATTGAAGCAATTGCTGAACGTGTAGCGAATCAGATTATTGCGGATTATAAAAATGCTATTCTTGCTATTGAAAAGGCAGAGGATAAAACAACGATTACATTTAAATCAGGAGATTCTAAGACTGCGGTCAAAAACAATATTGCATTAGTGCAAGACCCAGATGTAACTACAGTGTGGTCATCGGATCAGCCTTCGATCATTGCACCTGACGGAACAGTAACAAGACCAGACATTGATCAAAAGGGTACTTATGTAACCTTGAAGGCAACTATGACTAAAGACGGCCTTACAAGTGAAAAAACTTTTACTGTATATGTACTTGCTGCACAACCAGGTCCACTAACGAACCTGTCTGTAACTCCAGGAAATAGTCAAGCAACATTGAAATTCCCACCTTTGAAAGGGACATTGGATGGAGATATTATTGTTGAACAATCGACTAACGGAACTGACTTTAAGCCAGTTAATCCAGTTGAGTCGCTGACTGCCTCTTCAACGAGTGCAACAGTAACCGGTTTAACAAACGGTGAAACCTACCATTTCCGCTTAACAGTTAAATCTGGATTTTACACGGGTGTGTCCAATAAGGTCACAGCAACGCCATCTGAACCTGTAACCACTTTGTCAGTTGTTGCAGGCGATCAACAAGCAACATTGAACTTCCCCGTTTTAACAGGGGCAACAAAAATCGTTGTTGAGCAATCGACAGACGGCATCACTTTTACACCGGCAACGATAACAGGTGAGCTGAATGCTGCATCAACGAATGTAACTGTAACTGGATTAACGAATGGGACAACGTACCAAATTCGATTAAACGTAGAATCGGGTAAGCATGCAGGTGTGTCCAATATTGTTACTGCAACGCCTTCTGAACCCGTAACCACGTTGTCAGCTGTTGCAGGAGATCAACAAGCAACATTGAATTTCCCTGCTTTAACAGGAGCAACAGATATCGTTGTTGAAAAATCCATTGATGGTATCACATTCACACCAGCAACTACATCGGGTGAGCTGAATGCCGCTTCAACGAGTGTAATTGTAACTGGTTTAACAAATGGCACAACATACCATATTCGATTAAATGTAGAATCGGGTAAGCATGCAGGTGTGTCCAATGTCGTTACTGCAACACCGTTTAAACCCGTAACTACTTTGTCAGCTGTTGAAGGCGATACAGTAGTAACATTAAACTTCCCAGCTTTAACAGGAGCAACAAATATCGTTGTTGAACAATCGACTGATAGTATCAATTTCACACCAGCAACGATATCGGGTGAGCTGAATGATGCTTCAACCAGTGTAAGTGTATCTGGATTAACGAATGGGACGACTTACTTTATTCGATTAAACGTAGAATCGGGTAAGCATGCAGGTTTGTCCAATATTGTTACCGTTATACCAAACGAACCTCCTGCTCCGGAAGCTCAAAAACCTACGATGGATACGAAAGTTATCGTTTCTGATCCATTGAATGGTGGCAAAGTAGTCGAGGAAAAAATTACGAAGCTAATTGGAGACAACTTAAAAGTATCGGGAAAAATTGTTTCAACAGACGGCAAGGTACTTGATTTACCTTCTATTGTAATGAACGCTAATGGCACGTTTACGCTTCCTAAGGTTGCAACTGGCGAATATACATTGTCGATGAACATTATCGCACCAAATGGTGAAAAACTGGCTGGCCCTGCTGGTAAATTAGTTGTAGACAATAACGGAAAAGCAAGTTTAACAGTAGATTTGGTCGATCCATATGGCACGATTCTTGATACGATTACTGAACAGCCTGTTGCAGGTGTGAAAATGCAATTGTATTGGGCAGATACAGAGCTGAATCGTTCCAAAGGAAAAGTACCTGGAACTCTTGTTAATTTGCCTGTGTTGCCTGATTTTGCACCAAACCAAAACCACAACCCGCAAATTAGCTCGGCAAGCGGAGAATACGGTTGGATGGTTTATGCAGATGGCGATTACTACTTCTTGGGCGAGAAGGATGGATACGTCGTATTTGACAGCCGTAACGATAAGCGTGAAGAGAAATTTGGAAGCGACAGTTTTATTAAAGACGGAATTATCCATGTAGGCCAAACGATCGTGAAATTCAGCTTCAGCGCACAGCCGAAGGTGAAAGCAACAGGCGATCATAAACCATTCATGGTTGGATATCCTGATGGATCATTCCTACCGGATCGCGGAATTTCCCGATCTGAAGTCGCAGCGATCTTGTCTAGATTGTATACATCTGAAGCTAGTTCTAACCAAGTAGCATATTCAGATGTAAATGCAAAGAATTGGGCTCAAGAAGCTATTACGATAGCAGCAAGAAATAAATGGATGGTTGGTTTCGGCGACGATATGTTCAAACCGAAGAAGCAGATCACTCGCGCTGAATTCGCACAAATCCTTGCGAATGTGTACAAATGGGATGTTGTTAAGGAAAGCACATACACAGACGTAGCAGGACACTGGGCAGCAAATGCTATTGCAACAGTTCAAAAGCAAGGTTTATTGTTTGACTTTACAGAGAAGACTTTCGATCCGAATAAGCCAATTACGAGAGTAGAAGTTGTTCGTATCTTTAACAAGCTTCATGATCGTAAACCGTGGCATATCGACATTGAACAAAAATGGACGGATGTTCCGACAGGTCATGAGTTCTATAAAGATATTATGGAAGCTTCGATTGAACACCCATTTGAGCAATTCGAGACTGGAATTGAGACTTGGAAGAAATAGAATCGAGCCAATGAAAAAAAGCCTGAAGCTCCTTGAAATAAGGGGCTTCAGGCTTTTTTACGCGACGATCGGTTATATGGACATAGATTGACTTGTTTTTTCTTTGATGTATCTTAAATGATGATCCGCTAACGAATCGTACGTCTTTTTTACACTTCTTTAATGATAAACCGCATGCGCAGTTTCATATGTAGATTACTCTACTTTGAAAACTGTGCATACGGCTTCCTACATAAGATCGTTAAGCATCTTTTACTATTTCTGAATGTTTTTTCTTCGAGGATTCAGTCGTTAAAAAAGCTCCCCCGATTAATAAAGCTCCACTTACATAGAAAATAACGATAATGCCTGTCCATGCACCAACTAGTCCAAAAAATAATGGAGCGATCGTTTGGGATAATCGATTAGTAGCGAGTCTAAGTCCCAGTACTTCACCCGTTCTATGTTTAGGAGAAGCATTATAAGTTGTTGTCATCGATAGCGGCTGTCCGCAGCCAAGACCTGCCCCCATCAGAGCACTTATTAACGCGCATAGTAGCACATTTTCCACTAATGGAACGAACAAGAAGGATACGCCAGCCAATATAATGGAAGCTAGTAGAATTGTTTCTCTACCAAAACGTGACGTCAGGCGACCGAGGAACAGTCTTACTAGAACCATCGACAAGCCCTGTACGCCGATAATTAAACCGATCATCGAGGTGGACATGCCTGAAGCACTGGCAAACAGCGGGAAGTAAGCGATATAAATATCGCGAGAATATAAGACGAGAGCGCTAGATGCAAGCGCTTTCCGAATTAGTGGAATACGAAGTAACGCAAATGTGGAGCTATTAGATTCGTCACTAGAGATTACTACCTTTTCTCGCTTTAATTTTGGCAGAAACAACGATAAGGTTAGTGGAATAAGTCCAGCGATTGCAGCTATTCCAAAAGCAATTCCATAGGAACTGAGGTCCGCGAGAACGCCGCTTACGATTGGTCCAATAATTCCAGCCAGAGCTACAGTCATACTTAGTAAGCCGAAATGATGATCTCGATTGTTAGCATTAGACAAGTTGCCAATTAGGTTTTGCAGCGAGATGCTAATAAAAATGTACGATATGCCAGTTAGTGCTTGAGACACATATAACGACCAGATTTCAGGGAATAGAAAAGGTAAACCTACTCCGATAATGATACCTGCAATACCAATTTGTACTGGTAAACGATCTCCGACGATATCAGCGATTTTTCCAATCGGAATGGCGAAAATAAGTGGGAATAGAGCATAGGTGGCTGTTATGAAGCCAACTTCGAGTGTACCCGCCCCTAGACTGATACTAAACAAAGTCATTAACGGTCTGGTCAAACCCATCATCAATTGGAAGCCGAATGCAATCGCTATTATAGTGCTTACTCGTAATGTGCCTGTTTTTGAAGCTTCCACTTAGTAAGTTCCCCCTAGATAGTCATAAAAAAAGCCAGAGATGAGCTTCATGCACAAATCCCCGGCCGTCCAATCGATTACCTACTACACCAGGTAATTTATATGAAATTATGGTGGTATCATATCAACCTTTGGTAATACTGTCAATTCAATTTATAGTTAATTTTGCACAGAATGACTAGTCATTTTGACTGTTGACATACCTCCTAGTGAGATGCTAACATTGGAAACAACTAAAATTCAGACTATTTCAATTGGAATTATAGGTTAAATAATTAGTGTAGCGCTCACTGGTAAACTGGCGGCGCACGTCAATCGAGACGAAACTCGGTAGACGTGCGCCTTCTTCTATTTCATTTTAGAGAGGATGTTGTATATGTCCCACGTTGTTCAATCGACTGATGAATGGGTGAAGAGGATTAAGGAGAAAGTCACTGGTCTTGAGTACGGCACTGTACAGATAACGGTTCATAATGGGCAAATTGTACAAATAGACAAAACAGAGCGTAGTCGTTACGACGTTGTGAAATCATCACCAACAGTTAAAAACAGAGGTAAATAGAAGGAGGAGAAATAAGATGCCAAAGATCGTTATTTTATCAGGCAGTGCAAATAAAAATTCTCGTTTGAATGGGATTATTCAATATAGTCGTAGCAAGCTGGAACAGGCTGGTCATGAAGTGAGTATCGTCGAAATTACAGAGCTGCCCGCAGAGGACTTGATTCATTCTAATTGGAATAGTGCGGCTGTACAGAAAGCACTCACGCTTGTAGAAGAGGCCGATGGAGTTATTGCTGCAAGTCCGGTTTATAAAGCGGCATACTCTGGAGTGTTCAAAACGTTTCTTGATCTAATTCCGCAAAAGGGGCTTGAACGCAAAGTCATCCTTCCTTTGTTCATAGGCGGCACGATCTCGCATTTGCTTGTTATTGATTATTCACTCAAACCGGTGCTTAGTGCACTAGGGGCAACAAACATATTAGGAGGCGTTTATGCTGTAGATCAGTCCGTTATTCGACTAGAAGATGGCACATTTCATTTAGCTGAGGAAATATCTGCTCGTTTGGAAGATGCTTTGGTACGACTTAATGAAGAGACTGCGTTAATCTCACCTAAAGTAACAATTTAAATAGCTCCGAGGAGGATTGAAATGGAATATCGTAAATTTGGTAGAACAGGACTTAAAGTATCAGCAGTAAGTTTGGGGACGATGGCATTCGGGCGTTGGATCGACGAAAAAGCTTCGGCAACGATATTGGATTTGGCGCTCGAGAAAGGTATAAATGTGGTAGATACGGCGAATGTGTATGGAGGGGGAGAGTCGGAACGTATTCTCGGCAACTTGTTAAAGGAAAGAAGAGCAGACATCGTATTAGCGACTAAAGTTCATGGCCGTGTTGGTGAAGGTGTTAATGATAGTGGACAAAGCCGATATCATATATTTAAAGCAGTGGAAGATAGTTTAAAAAGATTAAAAACGGATTACTTAGATTTGTATCAAGTACATCGTTTTGACCCGAATACGCCGCTGGAAGAGACGCTTCGTGCACTTGATGATCTCGTTCGTCAAGGGAAAGTACGCTATATCGGTGCTTCTAACTTTGCGGCATGGCAGCTTGCGAAAGCTCACGGTATAAGCGCTCTTCATAGCTTACATCGTTTCGAAAGCTTACAGCCGGAATATAGTCTTATCTCAAGGGAGATAGAGAATGAGATTATTCCATTTGTACAGTCGGAGCAATTAGGGGTAATCGTGTATAGTCCGCTAGGAAGAGGGATATTGTCCGGTAAATATCGGGTAGGGGAAGCTCCTCCAGCAGGATCGCGCCTTGCTGCGGGTGAAGAAAGACTTACGCAATTACTTCAAAAAAATGCGCTGCAAATTGCTGATGCGATTAAGCCTCTAGCTAGTGAGCATGGTTTGACTGGAGCTCAATATGCACTTTCGTGGGTACTTAGCCGCCCAGGCATTACGTCAGCAATATTAGGAGCGTCGAAGCCGGAGCATATTACAGAAGCAGCAAAAACATGGAGCGTCAGATTAAGTGATGAAGCGCTAGAACAAGCTGATAAAGCTACGACGTCTCTTCAATCCAAAGTAGCAGTTGCTATTTAAGAAGCAATTGAATATATTCTACCGTTTCAATGGAGGATATCAGAGCTAGATATGATATCCTCCTTTTTGATTGAAAAATAGTAGGCCCGAGTATGGAGGGAGGGTATTATGGCAGGCGTCCGAATTCAGCAGTTGTCAAAACGATACGGCAGGGATAAACATGCGGTTGTTAGCAACTTTCAATTAGAAATTCAGGATAAAGAATTTATTGTTTTTGTTGGACCGTCGGGCTGTGGCAAATCGACGACATTGCGCATGATCGCGGGGCTTGAGGATATTTCCGAAGGAGAAATTTATATCGGAGATCGACTAGTCAACAAACTTCCACCTAAAGATCGAGACATTTCGATGGTGTTTCAAAACTATGCTCTTTATCCAAATTTAACAGTGTACGAAAATATTGCATTTGGTCTTAGAATGCGTAAGCTTCCAAAGCATGAAATTGATCTTGCCGTCAAAAACGCCAGCCGAGTACTAGAAATCGAACCTTATCTATATCGCAAGCCTAAGGAACTGTCGGGCGGACAACGGCAGCGAGTAGCACTTGGAAGAGCGATCGTTCGGAATCCACAGTTATTCCTTATGGATGAGCCGCTTTCCAATCTTGATGCGAAGTTACGGGCGACGATGCGTTTGGAAATAACGAAGCTTCATAAGAAACTAGGAACGACATTTATATTTGTTACGCATGATCAAGTGGAAGCCATGACGATGGCTGATCGAATTGTAGTTATGAAGGATGGCGTTATACAACAATGTGATACTCCTGAGCTTGTTTATTCAAGACCAGCGAATACGTTTGTAGCAGCATTTATCGGTTCACCTTCTATTAACTTTATTCATGGCAAAATAACTGAGAATCCGATAGGGCGGTTGGAGTTCCATACTAGCAAATTTGTGCTAAAAGTTACTGAGACGATAGAGGGCGTTTTGCGGAGAAGTAACCAAGTAAATAAATCGGTTATATTAGGAATTAGACCAGAGCATGTGAAGTTGGAAGGTTTATTTTCAGAAACGATTATAACAGGCATTTATAAGGATAACGAGCTAATGGGTGCAGATCGATTTCTGTATTTGGATATCGGGCAAGAAAAGTTGCTTATTGCGAGAGTTGATCCAGACAATCGCTTTACTGACAATGAACGGGTGAAGCTGGAGCTCGATTTATCCAAAGCATTATTTTTTAACAAAGAGACAGGGGAAAGGTTTGTAGAATAAGCGGATTTGTATATGAAAGGCGGAGGGAGCAATTGTTATGATAACGGGACGTAATAAACTTCTGCTTGGCTTGATGCTGGCTGCGGGGATATTGTTGTCATCTTGTGGCTCGGAAAAACCAGTATTCAAGTCGGACAAGATGGCGGCACCTTATGACAAATTGACCTCCACCTTCCAGTATGAAACGGAGCCGTACTTTGCAGAGGCGCTTGAGAAGTGGAACGAGCTGAAAATGAAAGAAGCTACAACTGGGGTGTACATAGATGGTTCTAAGTATTCTGCCCTATCCGATAAGCAAACGATAAAAGTAGCTGATTATGGTGGGAAATCAAATGTGCTCGTATGGAACACGCAAAGTACGGATTGGGTCGACTATGAAGTTGAAATTACAGAAGATGCTTTGTATGAAATTCATGTTTCGTATCTTCCTTTAAAGGAGGGTGGGCAAAAGGGACCTATCCAATGGGATGTCACGATAGACGGCAAAAGAGTGTTCCGCGAGTCCTCCTCAGTAGCATTGTATCGCAGTTGGGCGGATGCTAGGCCGATATTGAAAAACTCGGATGGTGATGAAATTAGACCCAGGTCAACCGATGTTTCGGAATGGAGCGTTAAGCCGCTTGTTGATTCTAGAGGATCGTATTCGCAGCCGTTGCAATGGCATCTTTCAGCAGGAAAACATACGATTCGTCTTGCGGGTTATAGCTCTGTTGCAATTGAGAGAATCAAACTTGCTCCTAGTATACCTGTTCCAAATTATGACGAAGCAGTAGTTGGCTATACGGATGTGCCCGCCATCGAAGGTGATGTAATAACGTTGCAAGCGGAGGATTTCACTTTCAAAAACGATACATCAGTCAAATTATTTTCGGACAAAAATGTAAGAACTTTGCCACGTTACAAGGGACGTATCAAGTACAACACGGTCGGTGGATTAAGATGGATTGAACAAAATCAGGAAATTACATGGTCATTCGAAGTGCCAGAAACGGGGTTATACAAGATAGGTTTCCGTGCTCTGCAAAATACGATTGCGCAAAAAACGTCATATCGGACTATTAAAATTAACGGGAAAGTACCTTTCAAACCATTTCTAAACTACGGCTTCCCCTATTCAGCTTCTTGGCAAGGTGTTGTTCTAGAAGATGACAGCAACAATCCCTATCTAGTAAAGCTCGATAAGGGGACCAACACGTTGTCATTAGCGGTAACTCATGCACCTGTCAAATCAATCATTGTAGATACAGAAAATACGATCGCACATCTTGATGCGATCGACTGGGATTTACGTACGATAACAGGCTCGAACAACAAGAGGACGCTAGATCGAAATCGGACATGGACGATGGATCAAGATTTTCCGGGTTTGACGGATCGAATCAAAGTTGCGGCAGAGGTAATGGAAGATTTGTCTGCGCGCGTTGTTCAAGTTAACGGCAGGACGGATTCGATTAGCCAAGGTTTTGAAACGTCAGCAAAAGATTTACGATCATTGCTTCGAAAGCCAGAGGAAATACCTTATAACATCGACGAAATATCATCGATGCGAGAGAAGTTTGCTACATTCATTGATACGCTCGCCAAACAATCTCTACAGCTTGACGAGGTGTATATTATTCCAGAAAAAGCGGGCGAACCATCGATGGAGGCAGGTTTTTTCGAGCGTATTAAGGGCAGTGCTACGAACTTTACGTATTCCTTCGATGCTAGAGATTCGTTAAGAGAGATGGATAACAATAAGCTAAACATTTGGGTGCAACGTGGACGAGATTACGTTGACCAGCTTCAGCAATTGGTAGATGAATCGTTTACTTCTGAGACGGGCATCGAGGTTAAAGTAAATCTGTTGCCGAATCCAGAGCTTCTGCTCATGTCGAACGCAGCTGGTGTTCAGCCTGATGTGGCGCTTGGTCTGACACAAGATTTGCCTGTTGATTATGCGATGAGAGGTACACTTATCGATTTGTCTCAGCTTGAAGGCTTCAAGGAGCTGTATGGGAAGTTTAGCCCGGGCTCATGGCTGCCACTTCACTACGATGGCGGATACTACGGCGTCCCAGAAACACAATCGTTCAAAGTGCTTTATTACAGAAAAGATATATTAGAGCGCCTTGATGTAGACATTCCCGAAACTTGGGAAGATGTTTATCAATTGTTACCTACACTGCAACAAAATTTCATGAACTTTTATGTGAATCCGCAAGATTTTACGACTTATTTCTACCAGAACGGGGTAGAGTTTTATGAACCTGGAGGTATAAGAACAGGGCTTGATACACCTCAAGCTTATGAAGCCTTCAAGCAGTGGACGGGATTGTTTAATACATATGCATTAGAACGCGAGGTGCCGAGCTTCTATCAGCATTTCCGCAGTGGAACGATGCCTATCGGCATATCGGATTACAATATGTATGTTCAGTTGTCGGCCGCGGCGCCAGAACTAAATGGTCGCTGGGGGATAGCTCTATTGCCCGGTATCGAGAACGAAGACGGAACCATTAACCGCTGGGCAGGTGGCGGTCAGCGAACAGGGGTTATTTTCGACAAATCGGAAAAGAAGGAAGAAGCTTGGACATTCCTCAGATGGTGGCTGTCTGCTGAAACACAGGAGCAGTATGGCTCTGACATTGAGGCTATTAATGGAGTAGCGTTCCGCTGGAATACGTCTAATGTTGAAGCCTTTAACCAATTGCCTTGGAAGCGGGAAGATGCTGAAGTTATTTTGAAACAATGGAAGTGGTATAAAGATATTCCTAACGTTCCGGGAGGCTACTTTCTGGAGAGAGAAATGAATAATGCATGGATTCGTTCTGTTGTTCGAACGGATAACTACATGTCATCACTAGAGCAGACGGTCAGGGACGTTAACCGTGAACTTCTAAGAAAACAGCAGGAATTTGGATTCATTGATGAACAGGGCAATCGAGTGAAGGAACTCGTCATCCCAGTCGTCGATCGACCGTGGGAAGGAATTGACCGTTATGTTAAGTAGAGTATGGTCGTTTCGAACATCGTATTTGTTTATTGCTCCTTTCCTCATCTGCTTTGGGCTGTTTATTGTCGTACCGATCATTGCAGCAGTTGGTCTTAGTTTTACTTATTATAACGGGATTGAACCTCCACGATTTATCGGATGGAGCAACTTTCAATATTTAATTGCACAAGATTTATTGTTTCTTAAATATGCATTACCGAATACGTTCAAATTTGCTGTCATCGTTGGGCCTGGCGGCTATGTCCTTGCATTTCTGCTTGCTTGGCTTATCTCTCGCCTACGCGGATCGTTCAGGAAATGGGTTGCACTTGCGATGTATACGCCGTCACTCACGATTGGTATCGCGATGACAATCATTTGGCTTCCTTTATTGTCGGGAGACCGAATTGGCTATTTGAACAGTTTTTTACTTAAGCTCGGTTTTATCGATGTTCCTAAGCTCTGGGTAACAGATCCAGAATTTCTTATGAATTCGATGATTGTCGTGACGTTATGGTCCAGCATGGGCGTAGGTTTTCTTGCGATGTTGGCAGGTATTCTTAACGTAGATACGACGCTTTACGAAGCGGGGAAAATTGATGGCATCAAAAATCATTTACAAGAGTTATGGTTCATAACGATTCCATCGATGAAGCCCCAAATGTTGTTCGGCGCAGTTATGGCGATTGTAACGACGTTCAAAACGGGAGCGATCGGCGTTGAACTGTCAGGTCAAAACCCGACACCTGAATATGCAGGCCATCTTATCGTGAGTCATATAAATGATTATGGATTTATTCGATTTGAGATGGGGTATGCAGCGACAGTTTCTGTGTTTCTGCTTCTATTAATGTATTTTGCGAACAAGCTTAGCTGGGGATTGTTCGGTGCTAAGGAGGAGTAACAACTGAATAGGTCGAGCCTCATTTCTAAAATAAGCTTTAACATCATTATGCTGACGTTATCCATCCTGATGATATTGCCAATCATTTATATATTCAATCATGCATTTAAGCCTTACCATGAATTGTTTGTATATCCACCAAACTTTTTCGTGCGAGAGCCGAATGTTCAAAATTTTGTGGAGTTGTTTTGGGTGACTTCCAATTCGATTGTGCCTGTATCGCGTTATTTGTTTAACAGTCTATTTATTTCAGTTATTAGCGTGATCGGCATTACGGCAGTAAGCGCTCTTTGTGCGTATCCGTTATCGAAACATCCTTTTCCCGGGAAAAAGTACATATTTGCTACGATCATTCTTATGCTTATGTTTACGCCGGAAGTTATTCAAATTCCACGTTATTTGGTTGTAAGCAATGTTGGGATTATGAACACATATTTGGGGCATTTGTTACCAGTGCTTGCCTTGCCAGTCGCAGTATTTCTGCTTAAGCAGTTTATTGACCAAATACCAGATTCATTGCTCGAAGCATCTCGTATCGATGGAGCAAATGAACTTGTCGTATTTATACGTATTGTTATTCCGATGTGTATGCCAGCAATTGCTACAGTGGCCATCCTTGCGTTCCAAAATTCATGGGGCAATGTAGAGACATCGATGTTGTTTATGCAGGATGATGAGATGAAAAACTTCCCGTTTTTTCTCTCTACGCTTACAAACAATTTGGCTAACAATGTGGCAAGACAAGGAGCCGCAGCAGTTGCAGCACTTATTATACTTGTACCGAACTTACTCTTTTTTGTCTTATTGCAGAGCAAGGTCATCTCCACGATGGCCCATTCGGGTATTAAATAAATGGGGGGAAGCCGTTTGAACAAATGGAAGCTGCGGGTTCTTCCGCTCATGCTTGTCGCCATACTTACTATAGGCCTTGAGCTGCCGATCCTGCAGGCGGCGGCCCAGTGGCTGCCGTACGAAACCTATTATAAAGACGGCTTTGGTCAATTAGTAAAGACGCAGGCTGCATATATACCTGGTGAAGTGATCGGTTATAACGCGGATGTATCCGCAGGGAGTGGAGGGGGGGAGTCTGAGAAGAACGCGAAGCTACAGCTTAACGGGCCAAAGGATCTTTTTGTAGACGGACGGGATCATATTTATATTGCTGACACGGGCAATAATCGGATCGTGCAACTCGACGAAAAAGGAGCCTTTGTTCGAGAGCTATCGGTGACTGAAAGCCCACTTAAGCGACCAAACGGAGTTTTCGTAGATAGTGATGGAGAAATATATGTAGCAGATACGGGTAACAATCGGGTCGTTCATCTCGATGCGAACGGCAAGCTGCTCAAGAGTTACGGTCGACCGGAAACGAGCTTTATACCCGAGTCGTTCAAGTTTGATCCGGTTAATCTCATTGTGGATAAACGTGGTTTTCTCTACGTTACGACATTAGGAGCTTTTCAAGGACTTGTGCAGCTCGATACCGACGGCGAGTTTATTAGTTTTTTTGGTCCGAATAAAGTAGCATTTTCTCTATTTGATGTATTTAAAAGATTCGTATATTCGAGAGAAATGTATCAGCGAGAGCTTAAGAAACTACCTGGTGCAATAGTAAGTGCCGCAATTGATAGAGAGGGATTCATTTATACGGTTACCAAAGAAATTGAAACAGCTCAAGTGAAAAAGCTGAATATCGCAGGCATCGATCAATTGGAGGGGAAAAGTGATTTCGAATCACTCCAGAAAAACCGCTCGTTCGGGGAAAACTTTTATGGAAGAGAGAGGGGAGAAAAGCCGCAATTAAATGATCTCACTGTTGATGATGCTGGCAATATTACAGTTGTTGACACGATATCAAACATAGTCAGCCAATACGATACAAACGGGAACTTGTTATTTTTCTGGGGTGGCGAAGTAAGTGCAGCGACTTCTAAGAGAGGAGTAGTTACAGCACCCGCGGCGATTAGTGGTAATTCGAAAGGGGAATTGCTTGTACTGGACAGCACAAACAATCTTATTCAAGTGCTGAAACGATCCCAGTTCGGGCAATTAGTCCATCAGGCAAATGCGCTTACGCAAGAAGGGCGTTATGAAGAGAGTGAACCAATTTGGAATGAAGTTTATCGATTGAATTCGCAATATACGCCCGCCCTCATTGGGTTAGCAAAAGCAGCTTACAAGAAGGAGGACTATAAGCGAGCTGAGCAATTGTTTCGAAAAGCGGGCGTAGTCGGAGGTTATTCGGAGTCATTTTGGCAAAATCGTCTGTTATGGTTCCAAAATCACTTTGGGCTGCTGATGAATATCGCGTTGGTGCTTGGTGCTCTTTATCTAGTTCGGGTTAGATTGACGCGCAAGTTTTTTCCGAAGTGGGCATCGGACGTTCGACTTCCACCAAAGTTTTCTTTTTTTGAACGGTTAAAGCATGTTTTTTATTTAATTAAACATCCCGTCGATGGGTTTTATGCGATTCGATATGAAGGAAAGGCGGGCATTGCGAGTAGCATATTCTTACTTATACTTGTTACTGCATCCTATGGATATATGAAGTCGGGTACAAACTTTACGTTTAATGCTGCTGTACATGTTGGCGTTGATTTGCTACCTTTAACGGTTCAATTTATCGGCATATGGTTTGGCTTTGTTGTCTCGAATTATTTGATTAGCTCACTGCTCAGAGGTGAAGGAAGGTTCAGGGACGTATTTATAAGCAGTTCGTACGTCTTATTTCCGATTATTCTCATCGGTATACCCTTAACATTATTATCAAAAGCATTAACGTTAAATGAGCTTGCCATTTTTAGCTTTCTGAAATTATCAATTATGATTTGGATCGCATTGCTCATCGTCTGGATGGTTCAAGGCATACACAACTACACCTTTATTGAAGCATTGTTCGTTATTTTACTTTCGCTTGTTGCACTTGCAATCATCATTATTTTGATCTTTATTTTTATTAGCCTCAGCATGGAGCTGATTAACTTTATTAATTCGTTGTATCAGGAGGTGATCATCCGATGACGGGTCGCATATTCGCTTACAAATCCATCTTTAAAATAGCGGTTATTGCAGTGGTTCTGCTACTCGTTGGATGGTTAGCTTTGCAATTGTGGAACCCATGGGGAAAGGCTACGCCAGTTACTGTCGATGCATTGTCCTTATTTAATACGGGAGGTACCACCCCATTTAAATCAGGTTTACCTCTCGAAACAGCCTTTGCGGTTATAGCTGAAAATAAGGCTTTTAAGTTGCTTGCGGACAAAACAACAGCACATTTCCAAATCGTCGATAAGTCGACTGGTAAGCTGTGGCGCTCCTATCCCGACCCAGAACATTGGGCACAAGAAAAAGTGCCGCTTAATTGGAAAAATCAACTTTCCTCCCCCATAACGATTGAATTTGTAAATGCAAAAAATTATAAGTCTTCTTCGGTAACTTCCGGGTTAGCGGACAGCCAAGGTTATTTGGAACAATTTCAAACGACTGCCGATGGGTTTACCGTTACGTTCGCATTTCCGAAAGCAGAAATAAAAATTCCGATTGCAGTATCTCTTCAAGATGGCTACGTCGAGACAAGATTAATTGATTCGGGCATTGTTGAAGGTAATCTAAGTCTACTTAATGTGAGGTTGTACCCGTTGTTCGGGGCCCAACCTTCAGTAGGCCAAGATGGATACATTTTGTTACCCGACGGTTCGGGTTCGATCATCCAGTTCCAGCAAGATCGTGTTTTGCAGCAACTTACCTACAATGAAAGCGTCTATGGTCAAGATCTTTCCTTCTTTAATGAAAATACGGGCAGACAACGAATCGCGATGCCAGTGTATGGGCTGAAATCAGGAGATCAAGCTTTTGTTGCAATCATTTCGGAAGGCGAAGCATTTGCTAATATTTTTGCAGCGCCTTCGGGAGCAGTTGGTCTTTCCAATTGGGTGACGACCGAATGGAAGTATCGTAAACGATTTTTCCAAAGTGTTAGTAAAAGTACAGGAGACGGATTTTATACATACAGCGGTGAGAAGTTCATAACAGATAGTCGTGCAACCCGCTATTATCCAATTGCCCCAGAGAAAAGCGATTACGTTGGTATGGCAGGCGTATATCGTCAATATTTGATCGGTGAAAAGGGTGTTGCGCCACTTGCGTCTACCAAAAAGGATATCCCTTTAGTACTCGACATCATTGGGGCGGACATTGAAAAGGGGCTATTTTTTGACTCCTATTTGAAAGCAACTACGACGGACGAAGCGGCAGAACTAGTAAAAAACATTTACGATTCGGGTATTCAAAACTTACGTGTTCACTATACTGGCTGGCAACAAGATGGGTACAGCACACACGGCGATTATTTCCCTGTAGATAAACGGATTGGCGGTAACAAAGGGATGAAGAAGTTTATCGACTTCGCTCATTCCATCGACATTCCTGTTTATTTAACCGCTAACTATTCGCTGAATACAAACGGAGAAGATGGGTTCTGGTGGAGAAGGGATGGACAACGGAATTTGGCTGGAACGGTGCTTGAATGGTGGAGGCATCCCGATCAGGAGCCTGCGAAAGTGGTAAGCCCTGGTTTCTATGAGAAAGTTATTGATTCGGATCTTAACAAATTTAAGGAGCTTGGAGCTGATGGTATTTATTACGAGGATGGCATCGGTAAACAAGTGAACACAGATTTCAACACTCGCTACGCAGCAAGCCGAAGTGATGTAATCGATATTCAACAACGGATACTGACGAAGTCAAAAGAGCAGGTTGGATCGGTTGTAGTCAAAAATGCTAACTTCTACGCATTAGATCAAATCGATTATGTTTATCGTCTGACAGGAGACTACTCGTACGATGTTTTTATTAGTGAAGCAGTCCCTTTTGCCCAAATTGTTCTACATGGTCTTCGTCCATACTCATTGGAATGGTCTAATGTACGGGATGAGTGGGAAGAAGAATTTCTTCGCAGCATTGAATACGGGGCATATCCGACTTATGTATTAAGCGGGGACAAGGCGGAAGATTTACGAAGATCCTATTCGATATGGTATTACAGCTTAAATTATAAGGATTGGACGCAGCACATTTCTGAAGAGTACCGCAGAAGCAATGAAGCGTTAGTTGACGTGCAGAATGAATATATAACAGCTCACCGAACGCTTGCACCTGGAGTTAAAGAGACAGAATATGGCGGCAATTACCGCGTAATCGTCAACTATAACGAGAGCGAATTTAACGATGAAGGTCTAACTGTTCCTGCGAGAGATTTTGTAGTTGTGAAAGGAGGAACCAATCTATGAAGTGGGGGCGCAAGCTAGAGGCAAATACACTTCGTAAAGTAGAGGGCTCTCTTTTTATCGCACCATGGGTGTTTGGATTTCTTACTTTTGTTGCTTTCCCGCTTGGTTATTCACTCTATATGAGCTTTCATCAAGTGAAAATTACGGTGAGCAGCGTCAATTATAGTTTTATCGGCTTGCAGCACTACAGGGAAATATTGATCGCAAACGGCAGTCTCTTATATGAGGAATTGCTCCCTTTCCTTAAAGAATCAGCGATGATGATTCCAATCATATTAGTATTTTCATTACTTGTTGCGATTTTGCTTAATTTGCGATTTCCGGGTAGAACGTTGTTTCGGGTTGTTTTTTTCCTGCCTGTCATTTTCTCCTCGGGTCAAATTGTACAGGAGTTTATTGCACAAGGGGAAGGTTCACTCAGCATTATGGAGACGCTGCGGATTGATTATTATTTAAGAGAATATGTGCCAGCGGGCTGGGCTGCACCCATTCAGAAAGTGATGAGTTCATTCGTACTGGTGCTTTGGTATTCGGGCGTTCAGATTCTAATTTTTCTAGCTGGTAGACAGACGTTGCCTGCTTCAGTGTATGAAGCGTCACGCATTGACGGATCAGGTCCTTGGAACACATTTTGGAAAATAACACTGCCCGGCCTTGTGCCTTATATTTTCTTAAATTTGATGTATACGGTTGTTGATTTGTTCACCTTCCCATCCAATCCGATCATCAGCAGAGTAAACACTACTAATTATGGCAGCTCAAGCGCGCTCGCATGGATCTATTTTACGATTATATTAACATTTGTTTTGTTCGTTTTAGCGCTTTATAGCAGAGTGGATAAATCGATTTCGGGCAAGCGATAATGCGGGTGAGGTGGAAGGAAAGTGAAGATAGTTAAACGTGAGAACATTCCGGCCTCCAGATGGTTAAAGGAGGATACGCTGCGCAATGGACTCCAGCTGCTTCGTTACCGAGTAGTTGGCACAGAAATCGATAAAGGGCTTCTATTTCGAGCATTTGTTTATGTCATTTTAATTAATGTCGCTTTTATTTATATTAAGCCGATTTTGTACATGGTGACGACGATGGTCAAAGATGCGAGGAACATCCTTGATCCAGCAGTTATTTGGGTGCCAAAGTCGATCTATTGGGGTCATCTAAAGGAAGCTAGTGAAATGTTGAACTACGGGAAAAGTTTTCTGATAAGCATTTCGCTTGCTTCATCTGTTTCTATTCTGCAAGTCTTTTCTTGTGCAATTGCAGGTTATGCTTTCGCTAGACTCGATTTTCCGCTAAAAAAGCTTTGGGGAACATTGTTGCTGTTTACGTTTATTATGCCGCCACAAATAACGATATTGCCGTCGATTATGCTGTTTAAGGAGTTCGGCTGGATGAATACATTTCTTCCAATGGTCGTTCCTGCTTTATTCGGGCATGGATTAAAAGGAGCTTTGTTCGTCATTATATATCGTGCATTCTATTCAACCCTTCCGAAAGAGCTGGATGAAGCGGCGAGAATAGATGGCGCGGGTCCTTTTCGTTTGTTCTTCCGAGTGATGTTGCCGATTTCTAGATCGGCAACGGTAGTTGTTGTGTTATTCGCATTTGTTTGGAACTGGAACGATTTTTATTTCCCTTCACTCTTTATGTTTACAGCTGAGAACGTCCCGCTATCTATTACTCTCGCGCGGATGGCGGGGGAGATGGCTAATGCGGAAGGGGGAGGCGAGATTACGGTTTATGCGGAAGCAATTAAGATGGCAGCTTCTTTCCTCATCATTATGCCGCTTCTTATTATCTATTTGTTTGCACAACGGTGGTTTATTGAAGGTGTTGAACGAACAGGATTGGTGGAATAGAAACAACTATATAAAGAAGAGGTGTTTGGATAATGAGTGGAGCAAATCGGAACGTACATTTGAATGTGTTTTTGCGAGCGACTGGTCATCATGCAGGTGCTTGGCGACATGCTGATTCTCGCCCTGATCTGGAGCTCGACATTGACTATTTAGCAGAGCTTGTCAAGATCGCTGAACGTGGCAAACTTGATTCCGTCTTTCTTGCTGATGGTTACGCAGGGGGCGGGAGCAAATTAGAGCCATTTACGCTACTGTCTGCTCTTGCATCGGTTACTAAACATATTGGTTTGATTGCAACAGTCGGAACGGTGTACAACGAGCCATTCCATGTTGCACGGCAGTTTGCGTCACTCGATCATATAAGCGGCGGCAGAGCTGGTTGGAATATCGTCACAGGAGCAGGTTCGGCTGCACATAACTTTAGTAGAGACGAGCATCCCGAACATGCAGAGCGATATGAAACGGGGGAAGAATTTGTAGAAGTTGTGAAGCAGTTATGGGACAGCTGGGAAGACGACGCTTTGTTGTTTGATAAAGTTAATGGCAAGCAGATAGATTCGAAAAAAGTACATGAAATTAACTTTAAAGGCCATACCTATTCCGTCAAAGGACCTTTAAATATTCCGCGTCCGCCACAAGGATACCCGGTTCTTGTTCAGGCAGGTTCTTCAGAACAAGGCAAGGAGTTAGCTGCCAAGACAGCAGAAGTAGTATTTACAGCACAGCAGACATTCGAAGCGGGACAGCAATTTTATAGTGATCTCAAGTCACGGCTTGCCAAATATGGACGGACTCACGATGAGCTAGTAATATTGCCAGGACTTGCGCCGATTGTTGCTGATACAGAAGCGGAAGCACGAGATATTGAAGCGGAGCTTCATTCCTTCGTTGATACTCAGAAGGAGCTGAGTGCTTTGTCGGAGCGCTTTACAGTAGATTTAAACGATTATGATTTGGATGCGCCAGTCCCGCTACAATATGCAAAACCAGCAGAGCAGTTTAATGGTATTAGAAGTCGGCAGGAGGTCATTCTTGACGCTGCCAAACGTGAAAACTTTACGATTCGTCAATTGCTGTATCGCAGCAATGGCGGTCATGGACATATCACTTTTACGGGATCAGTACTTCAAACGGCAGATTTGATCGAAAAATGGTTCAGAAATTATGCATCCGATGGTTTTAACGTTTTGCCGCAATTGTTCCCAACGGGGCTTGAGACGTTCGTCGATAAAGTGATTCCAGAATTGCAAAACCGCGGTTTGTTCCGTACGGAATATGAAGGAACGACTTTAAGAGAAAGTTTGGGGTTAAAGCATCGCCCGAATACACGCTATTTTCAAACAAATGTATAGAAGAGAGGTGAAATGATGAGAAGACTTGTATCCATTCTATCCGTCGTACTTGTATTTACTTTGATAGCTGCTTGCAGCAGTGGTAATAGTCCTTCTCCTAATAGTGGGGGGACGGAGTCTAGTAAGCCGAACGAGAGCGGCACACCTTCAGCAAGCACGTTCAAAAAGCTGGGTGATGAGCCGCTGAAGCTCACGTTTTACAGTAGCGGCCCTACTTTTACAGACGTCGAATTTGAAACGATGATTGCTGGACCTATTCATAAGAAATACCCGAATGTAACGATTGAACGTATTACGCCAGCGGCAACAACGACCCCCGAGGAAGTTCTTTCTACTCATGCACCTGATATTTTATTTACGAGTGTCACTCAGCGGTTAATACGTGCAAGTGCATATGAGGATTTAAGGGAGCTTATTAAGCGACATAATTTTGACGAAAGTCGTCTGAAACCAATCGCATACAATTACATTAAGGAAGTGACGAAGGGCAAGGGCGATCAAATATTTGCACTTCCGTTCAATGTGAATCAGCATATTTTGTACTATAACAAAGAAATTTTCGATAAATTTGGTGTGCCTTACCCAACAGAGAAACAATTGACGTGGGATGAAGCGTTGGAGCTCGGGAAACAGCTTACTCGAACGGAAAGTGGCGTTAACTATGTAGGACTCGTAGTAGATAATTTGACTGGTTTGTCTAAATCGCTAGGACTTCCTTATTTGAATCGAGAAACGGGGCAAGCTGCTTTAGACAGTCCGGAATGGATAAGAACATTTGAGCTGTATAAGCAAATAGCTGAAATTCCAGGGTACGTAGCACCTGATGGCACTTGGAATTGGACACGCGACCATTTTATGAAAGATCAGAACATTGCGATGCGTACAGCGTGGCTTGCGAATATGGTAGGCCCGCTGGAAGAGCTTCGTCAGCAAGGAGTTGAGTTTAATTGGGATATTGCCCCTGTCCCTAATTACGCTGATCACTTGGGAACAACTAGAGAAGCACAAATACATTCGGTTTCGATTAATAGTCAAAGCAAGCATAAGGACGAAGCGTTTCAAGTGCTCGCTGAACTGCTTTCAGATGAAGGCCAACGCATAATTGCTAGAAATGGGCGTGTTCCTTCTATTATTAACGATGAACTTGAAAAGGAATATGGCGCGGATATTCCAGTGCTGCAAGGGAAAACGGTGCAAAATGTATTTATCGGTGAGCCTATTCAAGAGCATTACCAGCATCCTTATCAAGCTGAAATAAGCGTTAGGCTGCTAGAAGCTGCGGAAGATATTGCTACTAAGGGGCTCGATGTAAACTCGGCAATACGCAAAGCTACTGAAGCGATCAACAAAGACGTAGAAACGTTAAAAACGACGATAGGGGAATATTGAGTTCGATTTGTATGCATATGATGAGAAGATCCTCCTCAGTTGGCAAACCGAGGAGGATTTTCTATGCCGAATTTGCACGATTGGGGTTAGTACCTTTTAATCGTCTAAAAGGCGTCCGTTGTCATGCCATTGACCGTACAGTTTATTTTCTTTTGTGTTTGTTATAAATTTCTCTAGCCTACTATTAAATAGTTCCCGATCATTCTTAATACCTTGTATATTGTCGATCCGAACTCTTTTATAAAGAGCTGGAAATGCCAAAAAGTTCTCGTATACTTGAGCATCTTCTTTAAGTTTTTGTTCAATATCGGGATCTATTTTAAAAGCATCGAGGTCCATAGTAGGAAGGACCTTTCTTCCTTCGTCTGTCATTAAACCTAGCTTTTCGAGGCGGCGAACTCGTTCTTTATTTAGTTCAGTCCATGAACTTTTTTTGCTTCTAGGAGACAATCTTTGCGCCATCCCCAATCCATCAACTTTTTTTTTAACTCCATCAATCCATCCATAGCACAAACATTGCTCGACCGCGTCCAAATACAACAAAGTATTTTCTTTTGGCGTCATACTAACAATTACCCAACAACATTTTTCAGCCCTACTATTTGCTTGTAGCCACAGTCTCAATTCTTCGCTCGATGTTGCTGTGAGTAAATTTTCAATTTCCATAGATACGTTCTCCTATCTTCGTTTGAATTAAAATGGAACTGGACTGGCTTTGAATCCATTATAAAAGAAAAAGTATGACAACTGAGTGTCATACTTCTTTTTAAAGTTTGAATGTATTGATCACTAGCTGGATGCAGGGGGATTCATTACAGAAAAATCCAATTTTTGAGTAAATCACATGTTATGCTAGTAAATAAGTTGATACTGAATTCAGTCAGTACAATTTACTTAATTAAACTAAGAATATATAACGACGTTAGAAAATGAGGCTAATAGATGAAGAATAAATCATTTGCAAAGTTACTGAGTGCGTTCTCATTTTCTACATTAGGAGATGGGTTAACTTTAATTGCTATTCCATGGTTATCATCCAGCTTAACAGATAGTCCTTTCTTAGTAGCTTTAGTGACCGCTTCTATGTCTATTCCTTGGCTCATGTTCAGTCTACATGTTGGAGTAATGATTGATAAATACGATCATACTAAGCTACTTATGTTAAGTTTATATTCAAGAGTATTGCTTCTACTTATCTTAATAGCATTAATTATAATGAATGCTATTTCAATTTCGATCCTTATTATATTTGGTTTTTTGCTGGGGTGTTCTAAAGTTGTTTTTGACAGTACATCTCAAACGATCACCCCGGATGTTGTGCCGGAAGAACAGTTAGAAAAAGCGAATGGATGGATTACTACTGTCAGATTAACGATGAGTGATGTAGTCGGCAGAGCAGTCGGTGGAATTTTGATTACAGTCAGCATTATAACTCCTTTTATTTTTGATACTTTATTTTTGGTTATAGCAAGTTATTTTATATTTAAGTTAAATCTTAAACCGCATGTTGCAACAAATGAAAGAAAGAAATTGGAGTTAAGAGAAGGTTTTCGATTTGTATTTCGGGATAATAACTTACTTCTTGCCATTACATTAATCGGTTCAGTAGTAACTTTTGTATTCGCAAGCACGGTAGCTACGCAAATATTTTTAATGAGAGAAGTACTGAATCTATCCTCTTTTGGTTTTGGTCTTATTATATCAGTAAGTACAGTTGGTAGCTTATTAGCAAGCAACATGATAACTTTTACAAGCAAAATAGATTTGAAACTTAGATTAATAATCTCCTTATTATCTTACAGACAAAGAATTACGCCTAAGCCATTGCTAGGTCGTGTTGGAGGAATTGTCAGGCTGTTTTCATTAGGAGTATCACCTTTAGGAATGCTTTTTGGAGGTGGCATAGTAGCCATTCTAAGCAGTCATATGTCACGTGATTGGGCAATCCGTACTCCTAATCTAATATTGGGAGGTACTTTTATTATCATTTGTTTCTTCTTATTATTTCTTTTTACGAGTTCTTCATTTCATGAAAAAAGAAGCGCCTAAAACCTCTCATAGTATTACTGTAAATAATCTTTCAACGCACAGCAGGAGCATCATATTTCGTCCACCACGCTTTTTTACTCGTATTCTCTGGACGAGCGAGTCCGAGATTGTCTCGTAACGTTGTACCTTCATAGGAGGTACGGAATATACCGCGGTTTTGTAGCTCAGGTATTACTTTATCGACGAACGTTTCAAGCCCGCTTGGGAAAATATGAGGCATGATGTTAAAGCCATCTGAGCCATTGTTTTGCACCCATCGCTCAATAAAGTCAGCCACTTGAATGACGGAGCCGGCATACGTTACATGTCCATGTCCGCCGGCAGCACGATTGATCATTTGGCGAATAGTAAGCTTTTCTCGGCGTACAGCGTCTAAAACAACTTCATGTCGACTTGTTATTCCAGTTGTAAACTCGCTCGATGGTTTTGCTTTGTCTAGCGGAACAGGACCGTCTAGTGGATAGTCGGATAAATCGACTGTAAATCGGTTGGACAGCTGCTTTAACGCTTTTTTCATATCAAGTAATTCGCTCAGCTCATTTTCGATATCTTTAGCTTCTGCTTCTGTATCCGCAACGATAGGGCTTAATCCCGGCATAATAAGAAGCTGGTTTTGCGTTCTACCGTATTTGGCTAGTCGTGATTTAACATCGCTATAAAATTGTTGTGCTGCTCCTAATGTTTGTTGAGCTGTGAAAATAACTTCCGCAGTTTTGGCGGCAAGTTCCTTGCCGCCTTCCGATGAGCCAGCTTGCACGAGCACAGGATAACCTTGAGGTGGTCTTGGGATATTTAGCGGACCTTTAACATTGAAGTGATTGCCTTTAAAGTGAATTTCATGAATATTGCTTGATTCAACATTTTCCACTTCGTCGGAACTACCCAAACTATCCGCTGATTCCCAACTATCCCAAAGCTGCTTGACGACTTCGACAAACTCGTCTCCGATCGCATAACGCGTCAGCACATCTGGATGTTCTGGCCGTCCGAAGTTGGCGGCATCTTCCTTCGAGGCTCCGGTCACTATATTCCAAGCTGCTCTGCCATTACTAATATGATCGAGCGATGCGAATTGCCGCGCCACATGATAAGGATCGTTGTAAGTGGTGCTTACTGTTGCAATGAATCCGATATGTTTTGTCAGAACGGACAAAGCTGAAAATAGTGTGAATGGCTCCAATCTACGTCCCGTCCCTGCGTAATTGTCTGCAAGAAATAAGGAATCAAACAGACCTCTTTCTGCGATTCGTGCAAAATTTGCGTAATGCTCCAAAGTAAGCTCACTCTCTGGGTGTGACAATGGATGTTTCCATGATGCTGAATGATGACCCGTCCCGCGAACAAACACATTTAAATGCACTTGTTTTTTTGTTGTGCTCATTTCTAACACCTCAATTATTAGTTATTGTGGGACGTTGCTCTCCACTCTAGTTTCATTAGAGGCAGCAATATTTCTGTTCGCCCAAATGTGCCTATAGTTGTTTGCTGGACGAGCAAGACCTAAGTTTTCCCTTAGCGAAGTTCCTTCGTATTCTGTACGGAATAAACCGCGATTTTGCAACTCGGGTATAACTTTGTCTACGAAGGCTGTTAGACCGCTTGGCACGATGGGAGGAAGCAAATTAAATCCATCTGCCCCGCCTTCTCGGAACCATTTCTCGATATAATCGGCAACTTGAAGTACAGAACCTGTAAAAGTAAGATGTCCGTGACCACCTGCACTTCTAGCTAGAAACTGTCTTATCGTAAAGTTTTCACGTCGTGCCGCATCGACGACTGCCTCGTGACGACTTGTAATTCCGTTTGTAATTGATCCAAAAGGCTTTGATTTGTCGATTGGCACAAGTCCATCGAGCGGATACTCGGTTAGATCGACTGTAAAGTAGCGAGAGAGCCGCTTTAAAGCATGTTCAGTATTTAGATATGAATTAAGCTCTTCCTCTAAATCTCTTGCCTCTGCTTCCGTATCTGCTACAATTGGTCCAAGTCCCGGCATAATAATAAGTTGATCTGGCGTCCTTCCATATTTAGCTAACCTAGATTTGACATCGGTATAGAACTGCTGACCAGCCTCAAGCGTCTGCTGAGCAGTAAAAATAACTTCACCCGTCTTCGCTGCTAGTTCCTTACCACTCTCTGAGGAGCCTGCCTGCACAAGAACCGGGTAACCTTGCGGCGGCCTTGGAATGTTAAGTGGACCTTTAACGTTAAAATAGTTCCCTTTGAAATGAATTTCGTGCAATTTAGAATCATCGATTCTAGTATCTTGATTAATGTCATTAATAAGGGCGTCTTCCTCCCAGCTATCCCAGAGCTGCTTTGTAACTTCAACGAATTCATCCCCAATCGCATAACGTTCCGCATGCTCGGGATGTCCTAGTTTGCCAAAGTTATCTGCATCAGCTTGAGAATGACCGGTTACAATATTCCAAGCAGCACGGCCCCCGCTAATATGATCAAGCGATGCGAACTTTCTTGCTAGGTGAAAAGGGTCGTTGTATGTTGTACTAGCAGTAGCGATAAAGCCTATATGTTTGGTAAGGGCGGCGATTGCAGCAAACATCGTAAACGGTTCAAGTCTGCGCCCAGTACCAGAATAATTGTCTGCAATAAATAGGGAGTCAAGAAGGCCGCGTTCAGCAATTTGAGCTTGGTTCGCATAGTGTAAAATGTCCAGACTTTTGGAAGGATCGGCTAATGGGTGCTTTTTCGAACCAGCATGATGACCCGTCCCGCTAACAAATACATTGAAATGCAGCTTTTTACTTCTCTGACTCATCTCAATCCCCCCACAATATACATTTGATTTAGTGAAACAAAAAACAGCCGGAGCTGCCCTAAGGCAATCTCCGGCTGTCCGGTTTTATAGGTTCAATATAAAATTGTATTAAGCCAATAAGAATACTGTGATTAGTGAGCCCAGTATATCGCCTGCTTTTCACTTTGTCAATCAATGAGAAAAAAATAACAATTCCATGTCTAATTGACAAAGGAATAGGTGGGTGGTAAAGTCAATTTCAAATACTAAGTAAACCACTGTGATAAGTTTAATATCTACATACGATCGACCGGATAGCCGGAGATTGCCTTGGGGCAACTCTGGTCTCTTTGTCGTTACAATTAATTTTAAGAAGTGGAATTCGGAATGTTTTGATTCAATTTTTTGAGGAGGAATTTGTATGAGCAAAGGAAAACGTCAATTGCATTTAAATGCTTTTTTGTATGGAACGGGGCATCATGAGGCGTCATGGAGACTTCCAGAGTCAGAGCCAGAAAAAAATCTAGACTTTAATCATGTACTCGGAATTGTGCATACGGCTGAGCGGGGATTAATGGATTCCGTTTTTTTGGCAGATGGGTACGTTGGCCGATCCAACAAGTTCGAACCGTTTACACAATTATCTGCACTTGCGAGTCGAACGAAACATATTGGCTTAATTGCAACCGTTGGAACGACCTATAATGAGCCGTATCATGTAGCACGAAAATTCGCTTCACTAGACCATATTAGCAAAGGTCGAGCCGGTTGGAACATCGTTACTGGAGCAGGTTCCGCTGCACACAATTTCGGTAAAGATGAGCATCTTGAACATTCGCTTCGTTATGAGGAAGCGGATGAGTTCGTAGACGTTGTGAAGAAACTTTGGGATAGCTGGGAAGATGATGCAATCGTTAATAACAAAGTTACTGGGGTAGGAGTAGACTCGAATAAAGTACACACCGTCGATCACAAAGGAAAATATTATTCGGTCAAAGGACCGTTAAATATTGCTCGTCCACCACAAGGATATCCGGTTCTTGTTCAAGCAGGCTCATCAGAGAGCGGCAAAGAATTTGCTGCTAAGGTTGCGGAAGTAATATTTACTGCACACCAGAGCATCGGAAGTGCGCAAGCCTTTTATAAGGATGTGAAATCACGCCTTTCGAAGTATGGCAGAAGCGCTGATCAGCTTAAAATATTGCCAGGCATTAGTCCCATTTTGGCGGATACAGAAGCGGAAGCTCTTGAAATCGAAAATCAGCTATTTGAAGCGATCGATAAAGAGGGTGTTACTAGACGACTATCTGAAAGGCTTGGTCTTGATCTCCAAAATCATCCGCTTGATGAGCCAATATCGCTTGAGGGTGTTCGTGAAACAGATGAAGTGAACGGCAACAAAAGCAGACATCAGCTCATACTTGATCTGATTCGAGATGAAAATTTGACTTTGAAGCAGCTTATCAATCGATTGGGAGGAGCTAGAGGACATTTTACTTTTACGGGAACTCCGCTCGGACTTGCTGATGTTATTGAATCGTGGTTTTTGAATGGCGCTGCGGACGGTTTTAATGTTATGCCACAAATTTACCCTAGTGGATTAGACATTTTTGTAGATAAGGTTATTCCAGAATTACAAAATAGGGGGTTGTTCAGAACAGCTTATGAGGGGAAAACACTCAGGGATAATCTTGGTCTGAATAGACCGTCAAATGTACTTTTCCCCTATCAAACGGTGCAGTAAAGCGGGAATTATTGCTTATTTTAGAGGAGAGATTGCAAGTATGAAAAATAACAAGTTCACTATCATTTCACTCGTACTATTAACTGTATTAACTGCTTGCTCAAGTGAGGGGGGAAATGGTGGGAGCAAGGTGAAGGCTGAACTGAGCTCCCTGACAGATTCATCAACAACTGCGGCATCAGCAGAGGTAAAAGAGACCTTTAAAAAGTTAGGTGATGAGCCGCTTACGTTAACCTTTTATAATACAAGCGGTACTTTCCCAGATGTCGAATTTAAGACGTTAATTGCCGATCCAATCAAGAAAAAATATCCGAACGTCACGATTGAACGCATTACACCAGCAGCAACCGCGACGCTTGAGGAAGTATTGTCTACACATGTACCCGATATTATCTATTCGTCATCAACGTCACATCAAAGAGTAGTTAGAACCGGTGCTTTCGAAGATTTGAGAGAGTTAATCAAACGACATAACTTCGATGAGAGCCGTCTTAAGCCGATTTTGTACGATTACATCAAGGGTATTACGAAAGGGAAAGGAGAAGAAATTGTTGCTATCCCATTTAACGCGAATCAGCATGTCCTTTATTACAATAAAGATATTTTTGATAAATTCGGTGTAGAGTACCCAACTGAAAAGCAATTGACATGGGATGAAATATTGGATCTAGCAACTAAGCTGACGAGAACGGAAAATGGTGTTCAATATATCGGGCTTGCAGTAGATAACTTAACGGGCTTGTCCAAAGGGTTGGGTCTTTCCTATCTCGATCCTACTACAGGCAATGCGGCAATTGATACGCCTGAATGGCGACGAATTTTTGAACTGCAGAAAAGCATTCTCGAAATTCCGGGGTATGTTACTCCAGAAGGAACATGGAACTGGGGACGGGATCAATTTATGAAGGATCAGACGATTGCGCTGCGTGTTTCTTGGCTTGCCAATATGGTAGGCCCATTGGAAGAATTACGTCAGCAAGGTGTTGAGTTCAATTGGGATATCGCGCCTGCTCCAAACTTCTCTGAGCAGTTAGGCAAAACGAGAGAAGCACAAATTCACTCTCTATCGGTTAATAGTCAAAGTAAGCATAAGGATGAAGTATTTCAAGTGATTGCTGAAATATTATCAGACGAAGGTCAACGCATATTAGCGAGAAACGGTCGTGTTCCGGCAATTATTAATCCCGAGCTTGAAAAGGAGTACGGCCTTGATATCCCTGTGCTACAAGGGAAAACAGTGCAGAACGTCTTTGTAGGTGAGCCGCTGCAGGAGCATTATATCCATCCATACGAAGGTGAAATTGCGATAAGACTTACGGAGGCTACAGAGGATCTTGCTGTAAAAGGATTAGACGTGAACTCTGCCATTCGCAAGGCAACTGAGGCGATCAACAAGGACGTTGAAACGCTCAGAACAACTATTGGTGAGCAGTAAAGCAGATTTTAAGCCCATTTCAGAGGGCTAATCCGATGTGGAGGATATTAAACGATGAACGAAACGATCAAATTGTTAA
Source organism: Paenibacillus sp. GSMTC-2017 (assembly GCF_016019935.1). Classification (GTDB taxonomy): domain Bacteria; phylum Bacillota; class Bacilli; order Paenibacillales; family Paenibacillaceae; genus Pristimantibacillus. Next base: position 1,343,027 of record NZ_JAECMT010000001.1, on the reverse strand, counting down.
GAAGCCATCGCTCAATACGCAAATATAAAAATACGGCCGTACCAGAGGGACATTTGCAGGAAATTATTTTGGCTGCACAATCCGCACCGACTTCTTCAAATATTCAAGCATATAGCGTTGTCGCTGTGAGAGATCCCGAAAGAAAAAGACGGCTAGCAGAACTGTCTGGCAATCAGCAACACATTATTGAAAGTCCAGTATTTCTCGTATGGTGCGCAGATCTGAACAAAATTAGAACCGCGATCCATTTTCATGAAGAAAGGGAGCTAGTTCAGAACGTTGAGCTCTTTTTACTTGGCACCATCGATGCTACTTTAGCTGCCCAGAACGCAACTGTTGCGGCGGAGTCGCTTGGATATGGCACAGTATATATTGGCGGCATACGCAATAATCCACAAGATGTTACTGATTTGCTGGAGCTCCCGCAGCTTGTGTACCCCGTGTTTGGTTTATGTATTGGGGTGTCCGATCAAGAGCCCGATATTCGGCCAAGATTACCGATTGCGGCTGTCTATCATCAAGAAGTGTACGGTGAGGAAGGACTTCAAGATGAAATTAAAGCGTACGACGAAATAACAAAATCGTATTATGCAGCTCGTAAAGGCGTAGCAAAAAGTGGAGAGCGGGATACGAGATGGTCGAAGGAAATACTGAGAAGATTTAATGGAGAACATCTGCGTGATCATTTGCACGACTTTCTGCATGATAGAGGTTTTAGGCTGAAATGAAATGAGGATGAGGAAAGTATCGCGAAATTACTAAAGTAGCTAGAACGGGGGAGTCATTATGAGCCTGAATACGGACATCGAACCGGAGTTTGGCTGGTATATGCCAACAAGAGGAGATGGACCATATATCGGTGTTCAGTCGGAGAGGGTTGTTGATAGTGCGTACAATATTAAGGTTGCTCAAGCCGTCGAAGAAGCAGGTTATACGTTTGCCCTTATACCGACTGGTGGCGATTGTTTCGACGCATGGCTCGTAGGAGCGACACTTGCGGCACATACAAAAATATTTAAGCCTCTAGTAGCGATGCGACCTGGCTTAATCGCACCGGCATTAGCCGCGAGGATGGGAGCGACGCTGGATGAGGTAACAGGTGGTCGGGCACTTATCAATATTGTGACAGGAAGCTCACCTGCGGATATGAAAGCGATGGGCGATGTTTTAGCTTTTGATAAAGATGCTCGTTATGAGCGGACGTTGGAATATGTAAAGATTGTGAAACAATTATGGATCAATTCAACGACGAAGCAAGGAAACAAGCTACTTGCCGCGCATGAGCCGTTTAAACATATTACGCCATACGATCATAAGGGTAAATATTTTCAGTTGGAGGGAGGGATCAGTTATCCTCCTCCCATACAAAGGCCGCATCCTCCATTTTATTTCGGCGGAAGCTCGCCAGCCGCCAAGAAGACGGCAGCAGAAATTGCGGACGTCTATCTTATGTGGGCAGAGCCACTCGATTGGATTAAGGAACAAATTGCCGAAGTGGAACATCATCGGCAGGAACTGCGCGAATCGCAAGGGGTTGATCGATTTATCCGCTACGGTTTGCGTGCACAGGTCGTTATTCGCGACACTGAGGAAGATGCTTGGGAGGCGGCGAATCGCATCGTAAGTCGCATCGATCCGGTACTCAAGCAAGGTTTCGAAGGGCAATTATTTTATAATCTTTCCGCAGGGCAGCAAAGGCAGACGGAACTAAAGAAGCTCGCGGAGGCTAACCATTTCGTAATTGGTCCTAACTTCTGGGCTGGTCTAGCACAAGTAAGAGGTGGGGGCGCGATGGCGTTTGTTGGTACGCCTGATCAGGTAGCTGATCGACTCCTTGAATACGTCGATATTGGCGTAACCTCTTTCATTTTGTCTGGTTACCCTAATTTGGAGGAGGCGACGATATCGGGTAAAGCTTTGTTACCTGTATTTAAGCGCAAATGGTTGGAGCGAAAACTTGAACGTAAGTCTGAGCACAAGCAAGAGAACAAGTTAGAGAACAAAACAATCTCATCGACGGAGATTACATTTTCATAATATTTTTTCGTTCAATCTATTTAGCAGATTTTGAAGTGATAGAACATCACTCCACAGGACATCATGTCCGCAGGTTGGATATTAGCATTCAAAAATCGATCAATGGAGGCGTTTAATAATGTCCGTTCAATATCGTCAATTAGGTGCAAGTGGCCTTAAAGTAAGTGAAATTAGTTTGGGAAGTTGGCTAACGTACGGTGGTTATGTGGAACGTGAAAATGCGGTGAAATCGATTCATAAAGCGTACGATTTAGGCATTAATTTCTTCGATACGGCAAATGTGTACGCTTTAGGTGAAGCAGAAATCGTGGTTGGAGAAACGTTGCGGGAATATCAACGAGAATCGTATGTATTAGCGACCAAGGTGTACGGCAAGATTGGAGAAGGTCCAAATGACAGAGGGTTATCTCGCAAACATGTTATCGAATCTACGAATGCGAGTTTGAAGCGATTAGGATTAGAGTATGTAGACATTTTGTACAGCCATCGCTTCGACCACAACACACCTTTAGCAGAGACGCTTCGAGCATTTGATGATCTGATTCGGCAAGGCAAGGTATTGTATATCGGTGTAAGTGAGTGGACAACAGCACAAATAACGGAAGCTTTCGCAATTGCGGACAAATATTTGCTCGACCGTATTGTAGTCAATCAGCCTATTTATAATTTATTTGAAAGATACATAGAGAAGGAAATCATTCCGCTCGGTCAGCAAAAAGGATTCGGCCAAGTCGTATTTTCCCCATTGGCACAAGGGTTGTTATCTGGGAAATATAGTTCAACAGGTGTTGTGCCTGATAATTCGAGAGCGGCTAATCACAGTAATTTCAAAAATAAAATTACAGAGGAAAGGCTCGCTAAAGTTGAGCAGTTAAAAGTTATCGCTTCTGAACTTGAGATAACAGTTGCTCAATTGTCGCTTGCATGGATATTGCGTCAATCCAATGTATCCAGCGCGTTAATCGGAGCAAGCCGCCCCGAGCAGATCGAAGAGAATGTGAAAGCTTCGGGCATTGCCCTTAATGACGATATTTTGCAACGAATTGACAGCATTATCGAGAATGAACCCACTTTGGTGAGGGGATCATTTTAACACTCGGTTAGCTGAAGTTACTTTAACTCCAGTAAATGGGCTCCATTTACTGGAGTTTGCTTTGCGAAGGTAAGAAGGTAAAACTGGAAAATAATGATTGAAATTTAACGATATATCGCTTATGATTCAGTTAATACGATATATCGTTAACGGGAGTTGAAACCGTATGAGCGGACAATGGCAACAAGAGGAGCGATTATTTCTTCATCTTGGGAATGAAAGAGAAACGGGAGGGTCAGGTAGACGATACTTCAGCAGAGGCGGAGTAAAGTACGCGTTACTTGAACTGCTCGGAGGGGAGAATATGCATGGCTACCAGATGATGAAAGCTTTGGAGGAGCAGTCTGGAGGCACGTATAAGCCAAGTGCGGGCTCCATTTACCCCACTTTACAGATGCTCAGAGATCAAGGTTTCGTTGAAGCCTATAAGCAGGATGGAAAGAAGATATTTCAGATTACGGAAGATGGTCGAGCTTATTTGGAAGAGGAGAATGAGCGACCGGATCCTTCTGAAACTTGCGAACAACGAGATGATAGAGACTCACGCGAAGGGACCCATTTTGACGAAGAAAAAGGTGAGTTAGAAGGTGTAAAAAGAAATCGAAGACTGACTCCAAAAGGGAAGGAACTACTGCATCTGCTAAAAGCTGCGGAGCGGGCCGCGCTAATGGACGTGGACAAAGCGGTGAAGTTGAGGGAGTTGCTTAGTCAACTACATGATTCACTTCGTAAGATTACTTCGGAATCGGATAGAAAGGAAGCGATTAATGATTGACTCAAACACGCATTTTAGCCGACTTTTTTCGAAAAACGTGGTTTATATATATGTGTTCATTGCTTTGCCATCTCGTTTCTAATTTAATAAACGTTTTTTACCCGAAAGTGCTCGGTCAATTTACAGATAAGCTACACTTAGGAGATCTGACAAAAGATTTAATAGTCGATTACAGCTTATTGCTTCTTCTTATTGGAGTTGGGCATGTACTATTTAACGGCACAGCTATGTATCTCGTCATGTTTGTCGGAAGAAAGTTTGAATATCTCGTCAGAGGCGATTTGTTTCGTCATTTTACAAGGATGAGTGAGAAGTTTTATTCGAAAAATGGGGTCGGCAAGCTGCTGAACTATTTTATGAATGATGTAACTTCCGTACGAGAATCAATTTCTATGGGATTTAACTCAACAGCTAATGCCACCATGCTTCTAATTGCAGCAATTACGATGATGATCGTGGGTGGGATTCCTTATTATTTGATTGCGGCTTCTGTGTTCCCGCTTCTGTTAATTCCACTTATCGTCGTCTACTTAGGTCCTATCATTAGAAAAAGATCGCTTGAAGTCCAAGAAGCATTAGGTAAAATGACGGAAACGGCTGAGGAGCAATTCGGAGGAATTAGAGTTACAAAGAAGTTTGCAGTGGAACAAATTATGGAGCGCAGGTTTGGTCATACGGTAGAAAAAATTCGTGACAACCAAATTAGACTAGTACGAGTCTCATCTTTTTTTCAAGCGCTAATTCCTTTTTTAGGTACGATTGCATTAATTATCGCCTTAGCATTCGGCGGTTACTTGACGATTATGAAACAAATAACGATTGGTAATTTTGTTGCTCTGACACTCTACGTTCGTATGTTAATGAACCCTTTACAGCAAATTGGAAATGTCATTAATACAATTCAGCGTTCCAAAGCTTCATTGCATAGACTTAATGAGTTACTATCACAGAAGTCGGACATCATCGAATTAGAAAACGCAAAATCAATTGATCTAACTACAGCAAGTATACGGATTAACAATCTCTCCTTCGCTTACAGTAAGTCCTCACATCATGTACTCAAAAATATTAATTTAGTTATAAACCAAGGCCAGACGTTCGGCATTATTGGTCGAACAGGGAGCGGGAAGACAACTTTGATGAAGTTGTTGCTTCGTACGTATGATCCACCGCCAAACTCAATATGGTACGGGGGGATGGATGTTCGGGAACTTACACTTGAAAGCTTGCGCGGCGGCATAGCCTACGTCCCCCAAGATGGCTTCTTGTTCAGCACCACCATCAGGGAAAATATTGCATTCTTTAAACGAGACACTGACTTTTCAAATGTTGAGACCGCAGCACGCAATGCACAAATTTACAATAATATCGTCGATCTGCCAAGTAACTTTGAAACGAGACTTGGAGAACGAGGTTTAACATTGTCTGGTGGTCAACGTCAACGAACGAGTCTTGCGCGTGGTTTGATCAAAGAGGCTCCGATTATGATTCTTGATGATAGCGTAAGTGCGGTAGATGCCGTAACGGAAAACGATATTATTGAATCGATCCAGAGAGAACGGAGCGGGAAAACAACAATCATTATTGCGCATCGAATAAGTGCAATTAAACATGCTGATGAAATTATCGTTCTTGATGACGGTGTGATTGTACAGCGCGGGACCCACTCCGAATTAATCAAGGAACAGGGGTTATATGCTGAGCTTCACGCCATACAAGAGGAGGGGAATCAGTATGCGACCGGCACAAGCGATTCATAATTGGCAAGCAGATCAAAAGGCTGACTTAAACCAATCAGAGCAGAAGCCACCCTATATCTCGGCATTTCGAGCTTTATCAGGACATATCAAACTTCATAGATTAGGTTTTATTGGTGTATTTCTCTGTACACTTATCGCTATTTTATCTGAGCTGCTTCAGCCTTATTTAATGAAAGTAGCGATTGATGACAATTTACTCGCAGGCAAAAATGATTATGGAAGTTTACTTCTCATATGTGCCGTTTATCTAGCATTATCATTATCGAGCTTCTTGTTTACGTATTTGCAGAGCAATTTATTGCAACATATCGGACAAAACATTGTAGCTTCCATCCGTAAACAAATGTTTAGTCATATTATGAAGCAATCGATGCGATATTTTGATCGGATGTCGAGTGGTAGTTTGATTACGCATATCTCTAGCGATACCGAGGCGCTGAATCAATTTTTTAACCAAGTGTTGCTTAGCTTATTCCGTGATGGTCTTACACTTATCTTCATTATCGTTATGATGTTCCAGCTTGATACGACGCTTGCCTTGTATTGCTTAATTTTATTGCCGATTATTTCGCTTATTGCGATCAGCTTTCGCTCTTTTATGAGAACGACTTACCAACTCGCTAGAACAAGATTATCTCGAATGGTAGCTTTTGTAGCGGAAAATTTGTCGGGGATGAACCTTGTCCAAGTATTTCATCAGCAGAAGGAGCAACAGAAACAATTTAACGAACGGAACAGTTCGTATTTCAAAGCAAATATTCGCGAAATAAAGACGAATGTTGTGTTTGGGCGGACATTTGATGTACTCAGCAATTTATCCATTGCTTTTGTTACATGGGTTGGAGGGTACGCTGTATTAGGTAAAAACTTGGAGTTTGGTGTGCTTTATGCTTTCATCACGTATATAAGGCAGTTTTTCCAACCGATCAATACGATTACACAGCAATGGAATACGTTGCAATCAGCGACTGTAGCTATATCTCGTATATGGACTGTGTTTGACAGCAAGCCGGATATTAAGGATCAGGAGGAGAAAAGTGGGGACTTAAGGATAGAGAAAGTGAAAGGAAAACTTGATTTTAACGAAATCTCTTTTAATTACGAGGAAGGTATTCCAATCATTAGTGATCTAGATTTACATATACGTCCTGGCGAATTAATTGGTGTAGTAGGCACAACCGGTGCCGGTAAAAGTTCGTTGATTAGTTTATTATGCCGATTTTATGATGTGAAAGAAGGCAGTATATGGATTGACGGAACCGATGTTCGCGATATTCCGCAAGCTGTATTACATCGGATCGTTGGCCTTGTTCAGCAGGAGCCATATTTGTATTCCGGAAGTATTATTGATAATGTTCGTATGTTCGACGAAACGATTAGTCGTGAGGAAGTCATTGCAGCATGCGAATTTGTCGGGGCAGACGCTATTATTCAAAAGTTGCGCCATCGATATGATACGGAGTTGTCCGAACGGGGAAGCGGCTTGTCAGCTGGTGAGCGACAGATGATCTCTTTTGCCAGAATTATTGTGTTTAAGCCGAAAGTATTGATTCTTGATGAAGCAAGCGCTCATCTTGACTCTCATACGGAGCAATTGATTCAGAACGCTCTTACTCTCGTATCACAAAATCGTACTACGATCGTAATCGCTCACCGATTATCTACGATTATGGGCGCAGACCGTATTCTCGTTATGAGCAAAGGACGAATTGTAGAAGAGGGCACTCATGCCAGTCTTTTGAAATTAGGCGGTTACTACGATGAGCTTTATAGACATTCGCAAGGTCATCACGAAAAGATTGAAGCGGGTTGATTGGTTGCAAAATTTTCCATATTATGTTCTTTACGAGTTGGCTGTACAGGGTTAGAATAAAAACTAGCGTGCCTAAGCGCAAGTTCTAACGGAAAGAAGCAGATGCAGCCATGAGTATATTTCTTCATATCTTAGTTACGAACGTGCTACCAATGGCTATAATGGCCGCGATCGGAATTATTTTGCACAAGGCGTTTTCACTAGATATTAAGACGTTGTCAAAGTTGAATTTTTATTTATTTAGCCCAGCTATCATGTTCGATTTAATTTATAATACCGCGATTTCGGGAAACCTAATCGTTAAAGTAATGTTGTTTTTCGTCATATTTATGGTAGGCCAGTACATTTTAGTAGAAGCGGTTATTCGTACTAGAGGTTATAGCCCAAGTATGAAAAGTGCTATGCGGAATAGTGTATTGTTTTACAATAGTGCAAACTATGGGATACCGCTTAACCAGCTTGCGTTCGCAGGCAATAAGGAAACACTTGCAATTCAAGTGCTCATTATGATTACGCAATCGTTTTTGCCAAACACATATGGCGTATATAGTGTAAATGCGCACAAGGCGGACAAACGGCAAATGTGGCTGACGATTCTTTCAATGCCAGTCATCTACATTATCCCGCTTGCATTTCTACTTAGAGGGTTCGATGTGCCGATCCCTCAGCCAATTGAAACGCCAATTAACTATTTGTCTAGCGCATTTATAGGAACTGCACTCATCACATTAGGTGTTCAGCTCGGTAGTATGGAATGGCGGATCAATCGTTCCTTGCTTATTGATGTAAGTCTTTCTGGTGTGCTACGCTTAATTGCAGGTCCAGCACTCGCATTGCTCATCGTTTGGCTGATGGGGTTAGATAAGCTCACTGCTGCTGCGCTTATCGTTTCTTCGGCTGTACCGACTTCACTTAGTAGCGTACTGCTTGCAGTAGAGTTCGATAATGAAAAAGAGTTTGCTTCACAGGCTGTTTTTGTATCGACATTAATAAGTGTTGTTACCGTTACAGCAGTTATCTTTTTCCTTCAGATTGATATATAAATGAAATAGTGTAGGCGGTGTTTGTCTCTATGACATTCACCGTTTTTGTATTCATATACGGGTAGAGCAAAAAAGACTATTCAGAGAAAGTAACGGAGGAGTTTAACACGATGAATGAAAGAGGCTATCGGGGTTCAGGTTATTCCCGAGGGACAGGTGGACGTAGGTTCGGAACTGGGGAGAAGGTGAAGCCAGCTAGCATCCTTGATATGTTTCGCCTTGTTATTCAACATGCGAGGACGGAATGGCGGTTAATAGCAGTTGCCCTAAGTTGCATTATATTCATTTCGTTACTGGAGTTTGTCATCCCGCAGTTGACTAAATATACGATTGATACAGTAATTGAAAATCGTCTTTTTAATAAGCTTTTCTTAATTGGCGCGAGCGTGATCGGTGCGGCAATCGCGCTTGGCATATTGCGTTATTTAAGCACGTCTGTGATGGCTGGTATCGGGCAGAAGGTGCTTTTTAAACTTCGCAACGATCTTTACCGTCATTTACAACGGTTGGATGTTGCTTATTATGATCGTACAAGAACAGGCGATTTGATGTCTAGGGTGACAAGTGATGTCAGTGTCCTGCAACAACTAATTTCTTCTAGCATGATTCAGTTGTTTACAGACTTCTTTACTTTTACTGCAATTGCAATCTATATGCTGTGGATCGACTGGAAGCTGACAGTGTTGCTACTTGCTACATTCCCATTTATGATCGTAACGACTAGAGTTTTTGGGAAGAAAATTCGTACTTCTTTTCGAAAGGTTCAGGAATCATTGGCTGACGTAAGTGATCATCTTCAAAACTCGTTGACAGGTATTCGACTTATTAAATCATTTACTGCGGAGGAATATGAAGCAGAACGCTTTTCTAAGAAAACTGAGCGTAACATGGAAGCAAATGTACAAGTCGTAAAGCTACGTGCTGCTTATGAGCCAATCATTGATTTTATCAATTTTGTAGGGCTCGCAATCGTTCTCGTATTCGGTGCGTGGCTTGCGATGAAAGATCTTATGACCGTAGGGACAATAGTAGCTTTTATTGCTTATCTACGTCTTTTGCAAAATCCAGTTCGTCACTTCAGTCGAATATTGAATACCATTCAACAGGCAGCAGCCGCATACGAACGTATCTTAGAAGTTATGAATACGAAGGCAACGATAGTTGATCATGAACGTGCTGTTTCCCTTCCACCAACGAAAGGACATATTCAATTCCGTGATGTTACATTTTCATATCCAGGAACTGAGGATGTAGATATATTAAGGAACTTTGATCTAGAGCTTAAAGCTGGAGAAATAACGGCACTTGTTGGTTCATCTGGTTCAGGAAAAACAACAATTGCACATCTCATTACTAGGTTCTATGATGTACAAAAAGGTAGTATTACAGTGGATGGTTTCGATGTAAGAGATGTGATGTTGGATTCTTTAAGAAGTCAGGTCGGAATCGTTTCACAAGATATCGTCTTATTTAATGGTTCTATTGAGGAGAACATTCGATATGGTTATCAAGAAGCAACAGAAGCGGAAATTGTCTCTGCGGCACAAGCTGCTAATGCGCTTGATTTTATAGAGGGTTTTAAGGACGGTTTTAAGACGCAGATCGGAGAAAGAGGTATTAAATTATCAGGCGGTCAGAAGCAACGTATCTCCATTGCTCGTGCAATACTCAAAAATCCAAGCATCATAATATTAGATGAAGCTACTGCTTCGCTCGATACAGAATCGGAGCAACTCATTCAAGGGGCATTAACGAAATTGCTGAAAGGTCGCACTTGCCTTGTTATAGCCCATCGTTTATCAACTATTCAACAAGCGGATCACATTTACGTTTTGGAAAATGGTCAAATCGTAGAGAACGGCAAGCATAGGTCATTATTAGAAAGAAAAGGGAGATATTTCAAGCTTCACGAACGACAATTTCCTGTTTCAACAAAGACCTGAGGCGTTTATTCAGATAAAATGGAAATGGCTAATTTATAGTTATTACGAAAAAATGATAGTTATACATGAATGTTATATTTATTGCAAATTAAATGATACTTTTTAGACCCTTTTTATAAAAAGAGGGTCTTTTTTCTATAGTTTAATACAATAAAATGGCTAGAATCGACCCTTGTTAAAATGGAGATATCGCGTTAATATGGTAAAAGATAGTATAAAATTTAGATAAGAAAAGGAGGGGATTTCAATGCAATCAGCGTCATCAGATATCATTGTCGCAACTAATTTGCAACGAACCTTCGGCAAGGGTTCGGGCGCTGTTCACGTATTGAAGGGTGTTGATATAGCTATTCCGTCTGGATCGCTAATTGCGTTCAAAGGTAGATCAGGCTCAGGAAAGACTACACTAATCAATTTATTGAGCGCACTTGATCGACCGAATGAAGGACGTATTATGTTCGAGGGCCGAGATCTATCTTCAATGTCAAGCAAGGATCGTGATAATGTGCGACGCACAAGAATGGGATTAATATTCCAATCTTTTGCCCTCCTTCCTCTTATGTCAGCATACGAAAATGTTGAATTTGTACTACGAGTATCCGGATTTCCTGCAAAAGAGCGAAAAGATGCAGCGATTTGGGCACTGGAGCAAGTTGGTTTAAAACCGCGGATGAATCATCGCCCGTTTGAAATGTCAGGTGGCGAGCAGCAGAGGACCGCAATTGCTAGGGCAATTGCCCATAAGCCAAGTCTACTTTTGGCTGATGAACCGACTGCGGAGCTTGACACAAAAACCGGGTTTCAAATAATGAAAGCGTTTCGAAATTTAGTAGAAACTTCTGGCATGAGCATTATCATGACAACTCACGACCCAGCCATTATGGAAATTGTAGATCATGTGTATGAATTGGAGGATGGGCAAATTGTTGTTCCGACCTAAATATAAAGTTATTTTACTCCTAATTATGATTACCTCAATTGCTTTATCAGGCTGCACGCTTCTTCCAGTTGAAGAAGAGCCATTAAAACCTCCTCTTATTAAACCTCAACAAGACAATTATCGTACAATACCGGTAAAAAAAGATACGATAGCACATCAAATAGTTGGAAATGGAACTTTAGAATCTTATCATTCAGAGGAAATTCATTTTAAGGCTGAAGGAAGTAAAATTCAAGAGATATTCGTAAGATCTGGTAATTTTGTGAAAAAGGGTGACCTCCTTGTCCAATTGAATGTTGGAAATTTAGATATCGATTTAAAGGTACTTGAGCTAAATATGGTTAAATCTGGTCAAGCGATTAAAGCGGCAAAACTTGCAGAAAATGCCGAGGCTCTTGAAGTATTAGAGCTGCAATATGAAGTTGATCAAATGAAATATGAACGTACATTGGAAGCATTCAATAGTAGTCAATTACGAGCTGGTATAGATGGTCTTGTCACATTCGTCGGTGATGTGAAGCCTGGTGATCCAGTCAAAGCTCTTGAAACGATGGTAACGATAGCGGATCCTACTAAATTAAGATTTTCATTTCAAATCTTGTCTGGAGACGATGATATTTTTAATAAGGCAGTTGGTGATAGTGGGTATAACATTGGTGTAGGGACTGATGCATTAGTAAAGGTGAACGGCGTGACAGAGTTACAAGGGAAAATTACACAGACGCCAATGACAGCACCAGAAACGGATAACGAAATTTTAAAGAAACGATATGCTAATAATATATTTGTTGAAGTGGCAGAGCTTCCAGAAGGAATAACGATTGGCAGCCGTGCAGATGTCTTTATTTCGCTTCAAGAGCGAAAAGATGTACTTGTTATTCCAAAAAGCGGACTGCGAAACTATTTAAATCGTAAATTTGTTCGAATATTGGAAGAAGAAAACAAGATAAGAGAAGTTGATGTGGAAACAGGCATTGAGGGTGCAACGACAGTCGAGATTACAAATGGAGTAGTAGAAGGTCAATTGATCGTTCTGCAATAAATGTTGTAAGGATAAAGGGTCTGTTCATTTGTAATGCCTTTGGACATGGGAGGTTTGTTGCATGGCTTTATTTGTAATGATTGTGCGTAAGATGTTGCAGAACAAATGGCTGGTTTTCAGCATGTTCATCGGCATCTTAATCACTGTAGCGCTTGTAAGCAGCATGCCGATATATTCTGAGGCCATTTTATCACGTATGTTGAAAAAAGAATTGGAACAATTACAAACGGATAAAGGAAACCATCCAGGAGCTTCTTATTACAACGTATATCTTCGACCTAATACACACAAACAAATTAATAGCCATTTTAATAGTATTGACAACATGATCAAGACAGAAGGAGTTCCTGGATTCCAATTGCCTGTAAACGAACTGGTTACAGATATTAGCTCACTTGCGATGGACATGAAACTAGAAAGAGATCCGAATCCAATATCAAGAAGTAACAAGCATGAAATTGTGATCAAAGCATTAGATAAACTAGAGAAACACATCAAACTTAAAGATGGTCGAATGCCTGCTGCAGAGCCAGTTGATAATGTCTATGAGGTATTAGTGACCCAAAGTGCTTTGAATCATTTTAAAACGGTATTGGATACAGTGTTCATCGTTGAAGATAACGATGTATTCACAACAATTAAATTAAAGCCTGTAGGGATTATTGAAAAGGCGGCAGATGATGATCCATTTTTCCGATATGGTAATTTGGCAGATTTGAATAAAAGTTTTATATTGCCGTTTGAAACAGCCAAAAAACATATGCTTAAGGAAGAGAAAATACCTATAGCAGGTGCTGGTTGGTTTATTGTCCTCGATTATTCGAAAATAGAGTTTCGACATATCGTTCCTTTTGTTGACAATTTTGAGTCCATACAATCGTTTTTACGAGGAAAGTTTTCGCGATATCAGATTGGAGCAGGAGCAAACGCATTAGAAACGATGTCGACCTACATGAACAAAGCGGCTAATCTTAAAACATTAATGTGGGCATTAAATGTTCCTGTATTAATTATGTTAGCTTTCTATATGTTTATGGTTTCTAATTTAATAGCAGGTAGGCAAAAAAATGAAATTGCAGTTCTTCGAAGTAGAGGAGCAGCTAGATGGCAAATTATTTGTTCCTACTTTATTGAAAATGCATTACTTTGTGGGATAGCTTTTGCGCTTGGGCCTATAATGGGCGCATTGTTGACGAGAATTTTAGGGGCATCGAGTGGTTTTATGGAATTTGTACAACGAGTCAGTTTACCTGTACGAATTACGGATACTGCTTATAACTATGGATTAATTGCAGCCGGATGTTGTTTACTTATCGTTCTTATACCTATTGTTATCGCAACACGTGTTTCAATCGTTGATCATAAGCAACAGATGGCGAGATTAGTTAAGACTCCGATTTGGCATAAATTGTTTTTGGACGTTATTGCACTTGGTTTGTCCATCTATGGATTATTTACATTCCGAAAATGGCTAACTGACTTGCAAAAATTAGGGTTAGAAACGACTGATTTAAAAATTGATCCATTGCAGTTCATCGTTCCTGCATTGTTTATTATGGGTCTAGGATTGTTATTGCTTCGCTTTTATCCATGGCTTCTACGATTAATATATTGGATAGGGCGTAAGTGGTGGCCTCCTTCATTATATGCAACGCTTATTCAAGTAGGGAGATCTAGTAGCCAGTATCAATTTTTAATGATTTTTTTGATTATGACGATCGCTACTGGTGTATTTAGTGCATCCGCAGCTAGAACCATTAATGAAAATACTAAGGATAAAATTAGATATGAAAATGGAGCGGATTTAGCGCTAACGGTTAGTTGGATAAGTGATGCCCCTCCCCCACCAATTATTGGTAGACAACCAGCTCCACCTCCAAGTGTACCTAAAGCTATTAATTATTTGGAGCCATCCTACGACTCCTTTTTAGCGTTGCCTGGTGTGGAACACGGTGCAAAAGTATTTACGAAAGAGGAAGCGAGCATTGTTGTACACGATCAAGGAGGGCAAGCAACCTTGATCGGGATTGATACAGATGATTTCGGGAATACAGCATGGTTTCGCGATAAATTACTTAATTATCACATCAATGATTATTTGAATTTAATAGCTACTGATTCTACTGCTGTTCTTATATCAAAAACGCTCGCTGAGCAGAAGAATGCCAAAGAAGGAGATACGATCTATATTGGATGGGAAGGAGTTTCTCCACAGCCATTCATCGTTTATGGAATTATCGATTATTTCCCGACTTTTAACCCTAATCTTCAACCAAACGCAGACACAAAAGTAGGATTAGGATCAAATACCAATCCTATGTTAGTTGTTGGTCATCTTGGTCGAGTTCAATCCATGCTTAAACTTGAGCCGTATGAAGTTTGGCTGAAAATTGATCCTAAAACACCGATAACAGACGTATATACAGCTATACAGGAAAATAAGCTGCCAGTAACAAAAATTAAAAACACACGAGAAGATTTAATTAAAGCACAAAATGATCCTTATATTCTCGCTATAAACGGTTTGCTTACACTAGGGTTTGTAGTATCAATTATCGTTAGTTTCATAGGGTTTTTATTGTATTGGGTACTATCTCTGCGAGGAAGAACGCTACAAAATGGTATTTTGCGAGCAATAGGATTGTCCCTGAAAAACTTAATAACGATGCTCGCCTTGGAACAGTTGCTAACCTCAGGGGTTGCAGTAATGTTTGGCATTATTGTCGGTAATGTTGCAAGTCTACTATTTGTACCGAACTTCCAAATTGCGTTTAATCCGAGCAGTCTTGTTCCACCGTTTATGGTCAGAATTGAATCAAGCGATATTATGCAGATATATGTGATGGTCGGTATTATGCTTATGGTTGGCCTTGGCATATTAGCCTTCATGTTGTCTCGTCTGCGTATCCATCAGGCGCTCAAACTTGGGGAGGACTAAAGCATGATTCATTGCGAAGGACTTGTGAAAATTTACAAAACCGCAGATCTAGAAGTGTTCGCTCTACAAGGGCTCGATTTGCAGATCGAAACTGGTGAATTAATGGCGATTATCGGTAACAGTGGCAGTGGAAAATCGACCTTGCTCAATATGTTAGGTGGGCTCGACAAACCAACAGCCGGGAAGTTAATCGTGGATGGAAAAGATATGTTGAAGTTCAAAGAGCGCGATTTGGTTCGCTACAAACGAAAGAGTGTCGGATTCGTATGGCAAAACAATGCACGCAACTTAATTCCCTACTTAACGGCTCAAGAAAATGTAGAGCTTCCCATATTACTGACAGGTAGTCGGAAGCGTTGGCGTGCGAAGGAGTTGTTAGATGCCGTAGGACTTAGTCATCGTGCAAAAAATAAGCTCTATCAATTGTCAGGTGGTGAGCAACAACGTGTTGCTATCGCCATCGCACTAGCTAACCATCCAAAATTGCTTTTGGCAGATGAGCCTACCGGATCAGTTGATTCCAAAATGTCTAATCAAATATTAGACTTATTTCGTGAACTGAATCGCAACATTGGAATAACGATTGTTATTGTAACCCACGATCCAGAACTTGCGAAAAAAGTAGATAGAGTAGCGGCTATACGTGATGGAAAAATTTCTTCGGAAATGTTACGAAGACGTTCTTATGCAGAGGAACTGGCTCATTACGAGCAGGATGAAGCAGAGGGCTCACATGTTGAATATGCAATCTTAGACAAAGCAGGAAGACTGCAAGTACCTACGAACTACTTAGAGACGATTGGACTGAAAAACTCTAATAAAGTTCGTTTAGAAATGGTAGATGGAAAAATCGTTATTCTTCCGCCAGAACAAAAGGAAGAGGACTAAATAATCGTTAGAAGGGCTTTCTTGGTGATAGGTGCCGTTGTGATTTTATCACAAGCACTAGATCGCTAAGTTGGCCTTTTCCCTCTTGCAAATAAAAAACCGCTACACACCGTATCTGAACGGTAGAGTAGCGGTGCCATTATTCGTTAATTTGGTATTCTTGTTTCATTATTTTTCATTCGTTGTATAAATAATTGTTCAATGACAGAACGTTTGCGACGATTGACTGGTAAGTGCTTCGCATCAGAATGTTCCGAACCGAAGTAGATCGTTTTACTTGCGATTGATTTTATTTTTGTAATATTGATAAAGCAGTTCGAGCTAATCTGAAAGTATGTATTCTTCTTCTTAAGTTGCTGAATTTCACCAGCACTTAACTTCTTCTTCCGATTATAATTTCTACCATGAAAGCTGACGAGCCCTTGTCCCCCGATTCGGAAATACAATACGTCTGACTCCAAATCAAAGTTAGTATAAACATCTCTTTCGTGTTGTGCTACATTCATCATCCCGTGTCCTCCTCAGAAAAGTGAAAATCTGAATTGTTAGCGCTTACATTGTATCACATTAGGTTTCCAGTGTGAAGTCTTTTATTAAAAATTCGTTGTATGACTTGCAGGCTTATGCTATGTTCAATTTACTAATAGTACTAGTAGAAAGGTTGGGATTATTTGAGCGGAATAGCAAATGGCTGGGACGACGGGATTTTTTACATAGGTTCTTATGGAGAGAAGCAAGAGGCAACTATTCATACATGTAGGATGAACAAAACAACAGGAGAGCTACATATTATTCAACGTTTCTCTGGTGCGGAGAATGCATCTTTCCTTGCCCTACATCCGAAAGGTACACATCTGTATGCTGCAAAAGAAATAGGGGAGTCAGGCGGTGAGCCAGGGGGAGAAATTGCTGCTTTATCAATCGATGGTGAAACGGGTCTCCTGAAGGAGATTACAAATGTCGTTACAACTATTGGGCAACATCCTTGCTACGTTAGCGTGAATGAAGCCGGAACTGCCGTTTATGCTGCGAACTATACAGGTGGAAATATTACGTTACTTCCATTAACGGATGACGGAGAGCTTAAACAAGCTGCATCATTGATGCAACATGAAAGCGAACCTGGGCCAGTTGCTGACAGGCAGGGATCTCCGCATGCGCATTGTGTTGTACCGATACCTGGAACACCATTTATATCTGCTGTGGATCTTGGCATGGATGCCGTTGTTACTTATCGTCATGATACGGAAGCTGGTATTCTGGTCAACCACCACATAACGAAACTACAAGGTGGAACAGGGCCAAGGCATATTGCTTTCCATGGCACTATTCCTGTTGCTTATGTGACAAATGAATTAGCATCTAGTGTGACTTTGCTTCATCTAGATAGAGATGCGGGCCTACTAACTGAAGGGGCTACATATTCTACAATACCTTCTAAATATACCGGTTACAATGACTCTGCTGATATCCATATTTCAGCGGATGGTAGATTCCTTTATAGCTCAAACCGAGGGCATAACAGCATTGCCGTATTTGCGATAGATGAGCAAACTGGTGAGTTGACATCGATTCAGCACATCGAATGTGGTGGAGAGCAACCTCGCAATTTTGGACTTACTCCTGACGGTAACTATTTACTTGTTGCTAATCAGAAGACAGGTAACGTCGTTGTATTTAACCGGGATATAGAGCTCGGAACGATTACACAAACAAGCTTCAAGCTGGAACTTAACGCTCCAGTGACCATCTGCTTCGCAAGTAATAGCAACTAATTGAATTGATTATGACTAGCTGTTAGTAGAAGAAAGGCAGGTCCTGATACGTGTCATCAAAAGCTTCTGAGATCAGTCAACCAAATAACGCACTAAGAACGGCGACGGTTTATACTATTTTATTTGCTGTAAGCTTTGTGCATCTTCTTAATGATTCCATGCAGTCGGTCGTAGCAGCGTTATTGCCGGTGTTTCATGATTCCCTTAATCTTACCTATGCGCAAGTAGGATGGATCACTTTTACTTTATATATGACCTCATCTGTTATCCAGCCAGTAATAGGAATGTTCTCGGATAAACGTCCTACACCGTGGATGCTTCCTATCGGAATGCTGTGCAGTATGGTCGGAATGGCAGGACTTGCATTTGCACCAAATTATATATTTCTTTTAATAGCTGTTATGTTTGTAGGATTTGGTTCCGCGGTTTTTCATCCGGAAGGTTCACGTGTCGTTTATATGGCAGCAGGGAATCGGCGTGGTTTTGCACAATCTATTTATCAAGTTGGTGGGAATTTCGGGCAGGCACTGGCACCACTAATGACGATTTTTATTTTCATCCCGTTAGGTCAAAGGGGTGCAGTGTGGGGAATGTTACTTGCTGCACTTGCAATAGCAGTATTGTTCAAAGTAGTTCCATGGTATTCCTCGCAGTTAGTTGCACGAGGGGAAATTGCTGCTATCAAGAAAAAATCAGGAGTGGTTGCAAACGTTGCAAATCCACTGGGGCGAAAGGTTATAGCGCTAGCATTAACTATTTTGTTACTTGTTGTATTTGCACGTTCTTGGTACGGTGCAGCTATTTCAAGTTTTTATCAGTTAATCGTATCACCTTAGTATGGAGCAAGCGCAAGTTCCTTTGTTCTTGTTCATGTTCGCAGGAGTACTTGGCATATTTACAGGCGGCATATTAGCGGATCGTATCGGTAGGAAAAATATGATGTTAATTTCTTTACTTGGTGCGGCCCCTTTTGCATTTATATTGCCTCATCTTCCTTTAGGCTGGATTTATCCAGTGATTGCTGTAATGGGATTCATTTTGCAATCAGGCTTTTCGGTCAGCGTCGTTTATGCGCAGGAGTTAATGCCAGGCAAAGTTGGAACGGCTTCAGGACTCATTACAGGATTGTCATTTGGAATGGGTGCACTGGGCGCAGTAGTATTCGGTAATATTGCAGATGCCGAAGGGATGAGTTATGTAATGACTCTTGCGAGTTACTTACCTTTGATTAGCATTCTCGCAGTATTTTTACCTAAGGATCGAAGAGAGAAGTAGACGATAAGCGTAGGGCCAAATGGTCTTGCGCTTATTTTTATGTATTATTTGACAAATTAACAAACTAAATTATATAATGTCTATAAATTAAGCAAACAAAAATGAATTACGTTTATTTTTTATAAGATGATCTATGATAGCTATTCGTTTGGTGAAAGAGGAGTGGATGTTATGGGAAATGGATTGGATGAACGTTTCTGGAGTGCTGCTTTAACGGAGATGAAGCAAGGATATGTATATGACGTTAAGGATGATCATTATTACTGTCTCATTTGTGGAGAACCATTCGAAAACGGTGAAATATTTAGGTCGACAGAATCAGGACGTTTCTTCGAAGCTAAAAAGTATGTGCACCATCACATCATAGAGAAACATGGTTCTGTTCTTGATTATTTGCTAGGACTAGATAAAAAGGCTACCGGCCTTACTGAGTTGCAAAAAGAAATGATTCGTGATTTTGCCGCAGGCTTTTCCGATAACGAAATTGTAAAACGCACAGGTAGTGGTAGTGCATCTACGATTCGTAATCATCGTTTCGTACTTAAGGAGAAGGGAAAACAGGCAAAGCTACTTTTAGCGATTATGGAGTTGATGGAGCAAGGTGTTACTGATGCACCTCAATTTGTAACGATACACAGGACAGCGGTACAGGTAGATGAACGTTTCGCAATAACGACAGATGAGTATGGAGAAATGATCAAAAAATATTTTCCCGATGGCCCGAAAGGCCCGTTAGTGTCATTCCCTCGTAAAGAGAAAAAGAAAATAGCCATTCTCCGTCATATTGCAACTTTTTTTCATGCCGATACGATTTATCGCGAAGCTGAAGTGAACGAGATTTTGATAAGTTTTTCGAATAAAGAATACGTAACGTTAAGGCGCTATTTAATCGAATATGGATACTTGGATCGCAAAGAAGACGGATCGGAATATTGGGTTCGGATGAAAGGAAAGGAAGAGGGAATTATGGTAGGAAAAGAGCAGAAGCAAGATTCTAAAAAAGAACAGAAAAAAGAATCTCAAGGAGAACAGACGGCTACTGTAACAAAATCTACTAAAGGACCTGACAAAGCGAAACGTAAGCAATTGACCGCAGATTATCAGGATCGTGAGCGTAAGATGGGCGTATATCAAATCACCAATAATACAAACGGTCGAATGTTTATTGGAGGATCAACTAATCTCGACGGTCTTTGGAATAAAGAAAAGTTTATGTTGGATCTAGGGTCACATAGTAACAAGGAAATGCAGAAAGAATGGAAGCAGTTTGGGGGAGAAAATTTCACTTTCGAAATACTGGAAACAGTTAACACGGATGGATTAATTCGTTATAATTATAAGGATGTGTTCGACGAAGAAGGGAAAGAGCTTGGCGATGTTGCTAAGCGTTATAGACGTGATGTTGAAAGTATGAGGGAACAGTGGATCAAGAAGCTACAACCTAACGGGGACAGTGGTTACAATTAACGACTTAATAGATAGATCCAGCAATTAGAGGCTGAGAGGGTTTGATAAATAATAGAGATCGGAGTGAGAGGAAATGTCGACGCAAGCCGTCTCCGCAACGCCTCGCGGAAGTTTATTTAGTAACAAATTTATGCAAACGATTCTGCTTTCTAATGTTCTATTGCAGATCGGGATATGGGTGAGAAACTTTGCTATCTTGATGTATGTAACAGAGCAAACAAATAATAATTCTTTCGCCGTTAGTTTAATTGTTTTTGTAGAGTTTTTACCTATTTTCGTATTTTCATTTATAGGTGGAACATTCGCGGATCGATGGAAGCCAAGGCTGACGATGATATGGTGTGATATTTTGTCAGCAATATCGGTCGTTGTTGTTCTCTTTACGTTACTTTATGGATCATGGTATATGATTTATATGGCTACATTTATTTCTGCGATCCTTTCTCAGTTTTCTCAACCTTCATCGATGAAATTGTTCAAACAACATGTACCTCCAGAACAATTGCAAGCAGCAATGGGCTTGTTCCAATCATTGGTTGCAATATTTATGGTAGCTGGTCCTGCATTAGGTGTTTATTGCTATCAAAGATTTGGAATCGAATTTTCTATCGGTATTATGGGCGTGGCATTTCTATTGTCTGCTATCGTATTGTTCCGTATTCCTAAGGATAAAGAAGTGGAGCAAACGGGCGATGCTGAAAGCAAAGATTTTAAGGCTGAACTTCGAGCAGGTTTGCAGTATGTATGGAGGAGTCCTGTATTGAAGGCACTTGGAGGTACTTTTGCACTAGCAGGAGTATCAGTTGGAGTGGCTCATACACTGGGGATATTTATCGTTATTGAGCGCCTTGGGCAAGAAAAGGAATTTTTACAGTATATGTTGATGATTAATGGTGCTGCTATGTTAATCGGTGGTGGATTGGCAATGGCAATCACGAAAAAGTTGTCGCCGCAGAAGATGCTGGCTATTGGAATGTGTGTAAGCTCATTAGCAATGGTAGGGATTGCATGGTCAACAAGTGTTCCGTTAACACTTGGGCTACAGTTTTTCAGCGGACTCGGATTCCCATTAATTCAAATTGGTATAAGTACGTTGATTCTGCAATGGACTGATGAGAAGTTTATCGGACGTGTGAATGGTGTTCTTACTCCATTGTTTACAGGAATGATGGTTATAATGACGCTTGTTGCAGGTCGACTAAAACTCGACTTCTCGTTAGTTGCTATCTATAGCGCTGCCGGAGTTGCTATGTTCCTAGGGATGTTATTAATGATCCCTATATTTAAGTACAAAGCTCCAACACATGCTTCGGCAGTGGATGGAGAGGTTCAGAAGGCGACAGTTTGATATGTTATAGAAGGCAGTTGTGCTGTGCATTTTTCCTCACACTGTGGATGAGTGTAGTTGGTATATTGTAATGGCTTTGTGGAAGAAGAGTGCTAGAGAATGATTATGTTGGAGCTTTAGATGAAGAGTGTGAATGATAGAGTATGTAAGACACTCAGAGGAAGAGCATGAGAGCATGTCTATGCAACTCTACACAAAGTGAATCTAGAAGATAGAGCATATTGGCTCTACAATAGTTGTATTTGTATTTTTAAAAATAGAGAAACAAATCTAAAAAAGATAAAATGTTTAAAGTGGAGCACACTTTCACCCTATCTAACTAGGGGCGGAGTGTGCTTTTTGTTATTTTAACGCCTTTTTGGCTAGGTTAGATTGAATTAGCTAATTATTTTTAATCAAACTGAAATGGAGGAAAGAGTATGGTATTCGAAACGGAATTTCAGCTGTTTCTTCAATCACAACAGAAAGAAGCAAAAGGGATGCGTTACGAAATGCTGCAACGAGAATTGGTTGGCGAGAAAAAATGTTTCAAGAAGTACTTTATTCTGCTGCTCTTTAAGACTCACGTCCAAAGGACGACCACAAAAAGTTTCATCTTGACAAAAGGAATGATAATGAATATCATCTTAATGAGATTGATTATCAGATTCATACGGCGCGGGGTGGCACAATGAAAAAAATTAAGTATTGCAAGCGTAACTTAAAGAACGGTTCTAAGCCACTCTACAAGGCGATGAAGGAAAAATTCCCTGAAATTAAACGTAAAAAAAGTGACTGTCTAGGCAGCTGCAAAATGTGTAAATCGGAATGTTTCGTAGTCGTCAAGTCGAAAGTTATTAGTGCGTCATCCCCTGAATTACTATATAAACGTTTGAAAAAAATGATTGGTTAATGATCATATTGGGAAATATAGGAGGGGCGGCTATTTGCCGCTTCTTATTTTTATGTTAGAATAACTATAAATAAGAGGAGTGAGGTGCACGTTTATGAATGATGCATTGGCCAAAGCGTTAAACGATCAAATGAATTTCGAGTTTTATTCCGCACATGTGTATCTTGCGATGGCTGCTTATTGCTCAGATGACAGCTTAGACGGTTTTGCAAACTTCTTTATTGTACAAGCTGAAGAAGAACGTTTCCATGCAATGAAAATTTATAAATTTTTGAATGATCGTGGACGTCGTGCTACACTTGCTGCGTTAGGCGAACCTAATAATGATTATAGCTCGGTGTTACATGCTTTCGAACAAGGCTACAAACACGAAATGCAAAATACGGAACGCTTCTATCATTTATCTGACTTAGCTATGAATGATCGTGAACATGCGACGATTAACTTTTTGAAATGGTTTATTGACGAGCAAGTGGAAGAAGAAGCTCTCTTCGATAGCGTAATTAATAAACTTAAACGTATCGACAAGGACAGTAATGCATTCTACATGTTGGATACAGAATTTGCAGGACGTTCATTTACTCCTCCGGCTGAATAGTCAGTCGAAGAAATAAAATAGGTATAGAGCTTTTTTGGCTGCATAAACTGCGTGCTAAGAAGGCTCTATTTTTCTAATGTCGGAGAAGGAGAATACAACACAGTAATAACGATGCCATATAACAACTTAGAATGAGGTGCTTGGATGATTGAAATGGCGAGAAAAGATGATGTTAATGAAGTTATGCCATTAATTTTATCGGCTATTGGGGATATTGCTTATTCCTTGTCGGGAACGAATGATGACGATGAAACATGGCAGGTGCTTTCAGAGTATTACAATCAAGAAATTAATCGTATCAGCTATCGAAATGTGATCGTCGACCGAAGGGACGGCCAAATTGCAGGGATGCTAATTAGCTATTTAGGTGATAAGGCCGAGGAGCTCGATAATCCAATCAAAAATAGATTAATGCAATTACACGGTGAAGACGCTGCAAACGAAGTCGTTATGGAATGTCTTCAAGGAGATTATTATCTTGATTCGGTTGCAGTGGACGAAAGATTTCGTGGACAAGGGATTGCAAGCGAACTAATTACTGCGTTTGAGCAGAGAGGCAGATCCTTAGGTTGCACGCAGCTATCGCTAATTGTTGAAGGTGATAATAATCGGGCCTTTTCACTTTATGAGCGGCTAGGGTATAAAGAAGATGGTACTATAATGGTTAGTGGTAGTGAGTACACACGTATGGTTAAGTGATTGCAGCAGTCTAACTTTTAATTATGCAGAAACGAAAACTAATCAATATTGAATTTAGAAATAACAGCCCCTGAAGCTTTAGCTCAGGGGTTTCTTGTGCAATTCTAGCTATATTTAAAAAAGTTCTATTATTATGCTCGATTTAATAGACATGGTAGAGTAGGAATGATAGGATAATTTGGTACGGCCTTCTTTGGAGAATGTGGTAGAATATGGAGGATTTGATTATGAAACGTAGATGGTACAAAGTTGTGGTCGTTCCAATGCTTGCTGTAGGGTTACTGCTTTCTCCCCTATCAAGTTTGGGTAGTGTTAGCGTATTTGCAGCTTCAGGTGCAGTAGCAAAACAGTCAGATACGATTAATTTGTTGGTCGACGGTCAAAAGGTTAAACTATCAGCACCGATTTACAAAGTAAATGGTGTGGCATTGGCACCAATGAAAGATTTGCTAGATGGGCTAGATGTATCATCCGTTTTCGAGAAGAAAACAGGGACGATAATAATTAGAGATAGCGATATTACGATTACAATGGCAGTAGGTAAACAAGAAGCAATCGTTAACGGCAAAACTATAAAATTAGATACTGCCGCTGCATTAAAAAATGATATTCCATTTGTACCTATTAGATACATAGTCGAAAAACTAGAAGGAACGGTAGAATGGAATAAAGCTAGCAATTCAATCGTAGTAAAAAGTTGGTACTATACGGAGTATGAAGAAGAACGTGAATCAGAAGAAGAAGTGATAAATTTAGAAAAGCTTTCATCAACGGATATTGTAGATCTTTACGATGAAAGTGTTGTTATGATTATGACGAATCGTGCATCTGGAAGTGGTGTCGTTATAGGAGAAGATTTAATCTTAACGAATCATCACGTCATCGAAGATGGCACTTCTGCAACAATTAGTTCCATCTATGGTGACGAGATTAAAGTCAAAGGTGTAGTTGTAACAGATGAAGAAGCTGATCTTGCAATTATTCGTACTGAGGAAGTACTAGATTTGTTGCCAGTTGAAGTTGGATATAAATATGAAGCGCGTAAAGGCGATCGCGTTTATGCAATTGGAAGTCCGCTAGGGCTACAAAATACAGTTTCTACGGGCCTAATTAGTAATTTAACGTATGAAGCAGGTGTTAGTTACATTCAAACGAATGCTCAAATCGATCATGGTAGTTCTGGTGGAGCTTTGTTTAATGAGTATGGTCAGTTAGTTGGAATTACAACAGCTGGTTATGATAACTCAATAGCAGATTTAAACTTTGCAGTTTCTGCTGGTCATGCAGCAGATCTAATTGAAAGTATGACTGAAGAGCAATTAAAAGATCCTAAGTTCCTAACGCCAAGTTTGCCGGCTACTCTTGTAGGAGTACCTCACGAAGATGTTCAGAAGCTTATGACAGAAGAATTTTCTTCTATTCCTACAACCGAGGGCGAAGCTACTTTAACAGATTGGGAAGTTAAACGTGATTCGGAGGGTTGGCTCGTTTTCACTGCTAACATTGATCCCGTTTTCTACTTGTATTACGGTTCATCATCCGCAGCTGAGATGAGACTTTGGTCTGTTAATTTAAGCCATGAACTTCACGCAATGTTGCCTGATGATAAAGTTCAAGTTGTCATTTCATTCCAAAGAGATTATGATTTCCAACCTCGTAATTTGAAGCAAGAAGAGGTTAAAGCTATTGGAAACAACAAATGGCGTGTTCGCTACGATGTTATCAATTTACAGTTTAAGGATCAGTTATATATCCAAACTAGAGTATAAGGCTCAAGTGAGGTGTTGCCAGTTGCATCATGCAGCTGGCAACACCTCTTCTTTTTTACTTCGAATTTCTGTACAATAGAAGGCAACTTGTCGTAACTGCGACATTGAATCGAAATCGATTTGGCTAATCGCCAAAGTTAGAGAGGTATTCTGAACCATGAAAGTCGTGTTATCTACCTTAAACGCCAAATATATTCATACCTCACTTGCACTTCGCTGCCTAAAGGCATACAGCGGAGAGCATTTTGACATTGATATAGCGGAATATACGATCAAAGACCCGGCAATGAACATTGTGTCAGATATTTTTTCGCGCAAACCTGATGTTGTAGGTTTTTCGTGTTATATCTGGAACATAGAGGAAACGATTACTGTCATCAACATGCTTCGTAAAATAATGCCGGAAGTACGCATCATTCTAGGTGGTCCTGAAGTCAGCTATGATACGAACTACTGGATGGAACGTGTTCAAGAAGTTGACTTCATCGTTATTGGAGAAGGTGAAGAAACGTTCCATCATCTACTCAATGAAATTGAAGGCGACGGCAAATACCATATGGTATTTGGAATTTCGTATCGGAAAGTACGTGAGGATAATGTTGAAGTTCTCGTTAACCCGCCACGCCCGAAACTTAATTTAAACGAGCTTCCAAGTCCTTATCGATTCAAAGAGGATATCCCTCAACTTGCAAGTAGGGTTGTTTATTTTGAGACGAGCAGAGGATGTCCATTCAGTTGCCAATTCTGTTTATCTAGCATCGAAGTTGGTGTACGATACTTTGATATTCAAAGAACGAAATCGGACATTTTATATTTGATTGATAATGGTGCTAAGTTGATTAAGTTTGTAGATCGGACATTTAATATTAAAAGGGATTATGCACTAGATATGTTTCAGTTTCTCATTGAAAATCATCAGGGTTGTGTGTTCCAATTTGAAATTACGGCGGATATTATGCGACCGGAAGTGCTAGATTATTTGGCCGAGCATGCTCCACCAGGCGTATTCCGCTTTGAAATTGGCGTGCAATCGACTAATGATGTGACTAACCTTGCCGTGCAGCGACGTCAAAACTGGTCTAAGCTAGTTCGTACTGTAACGAAAGTTAGGGATTCGAAAAAAATCGACCAGCATCTTGACCTTATTGCAGGATTACCACTTGAAAATTACGATACTTTTAGAGGTACGTTTAACGATGTATTCGAATTGCGTCCGGAGGAGTTACAGCTTGGTTTCCTTAAAATGCTACGTGGAACCGGTCTTAGATTAGATGCAGAGAAGTGGGGCTACATCTATATGGATCGAGCACCGTATGAGATGCTCGGCAACGATTTGATGCCTTTTGCCGATATCGTACGCATTAAGCGAGTAGAGGACGTACTTGAGAAATATTGGAACGATCATCGTATGGACCATACACTGCTTTATTTGGTTGATCGAGTATTCACATCACCTTTTGATTTCTTCCAACTGTTCGGTGATTATTGGGAAGGACGAGGCTGGCAGAAGATCGGTCATCAATTAGAGGATTTGTTTTCAAGATTATGGTCATATTTGGAGACGCTCCAGCCTGGCGAGCAACAGCTTGATCATGATATAGCGTTAGGATTAATGAAATACGATTATTATCTTAACCATAACTACAAGCCACGGAAAACATGGTGGGAATATACGATGGATAAAGCGGAGTGGAATGATTGGTATCGAGAGCTCGCTGCTAATCCTGCTTCCGTTTCAGACGAGTTTGTAGCGCTAGCGCTTGGAGAGCGGGAGCTTCATAAACATGCTGTTCTCGAAAAGATACCTTTTGATCTTGCACACTATTTAGCGACTGGTGAAATGAATAAGGACAAGCATACGATGCTTATTATGTTATATGCTCTTGATCCAACGAACAACAAACCTAAACCGCGACCATTTATGCGAGTATTAGATCCAGTTGGTGCGAAGGTATAGATTGAATCCTTTTGTAAAATAAAGCAGCAGCACGTCCGCTATTAGGATAGTGCTGCTTTTTTTAACCAAAAAGCAAATTCTCAACAACATGATTGGTTGTTCCTGCATTAAAATTTCATTACAGTTAGAAAGTTTGTTATTTTCTTGCAACCCATCCTTTTGTTGTACGTATTTCATCCAATAAAGATGGGAGGAATATACAAAATGTGGTCACCGATTGATACGAAGTTTCTTGCACCAAAGTTGCCAGTAGCAATTGCTGCAGTCGCAGATAGCTCGGAAGCTGGATTTATGAGAAATTTACTAGAACAGCTAAATATGTCGGTCCTGTTGCATAAAGTAGGTACGCCAGACGATTTTCTTAAAGTAATTGGACAGACAGAAACTGCTCCTCCTTTCCTTATTATTAGTGCTCATGGAGATGAAGGCGGAATTATATTTGGCGAATATATGGAAGGAATTGATGTATCAAGCTTAGAAGACGGCGTAATGATGCCTTTAACAATCGCTAATGCAATTGCACTACCGGGTACAGTTATTTTTAGTGCAGCATGTTCGAGTGGAGTAGAGGAAGCAGGACAGGCTTTCCTAAAAGGTGGAGCACTTGCCTACATTGCTGCAGACGACGACGTTTCAGGCGAAGCGATCACATTGTTTATGATGCACTTTTTTTACAAACTTACGAAGGAAGAGCCAGATACATTAGAGGAAGCATGGGAACATGCAGCTTCTTATGATGAGGAAAGCAGATTGTTCCGCTTATATAAACAAGATGGTACATTTAAGATCGACAATAACGGAATTAAAGTTAAACTCTAACAATTAGGGGAAATTGAAATACAACAATATCATCAAAAAGCAACCTTAGACTAACAGAACCAGTGTCCAACATCTAGATGATGTCAACTCTTCTAAATGTAAATATTCGCTTATATTCAATGAGTAGAATGATAATGTAAAGTTTTAAGCGCATAAATACAGTTATTTTTCATTATTGGCCATAAGTTAGCATTAATAAATGTAAAAGTGCGCTTAATTGTCTGAAGCATATCAAAAGTAGAAGGTGCCTCTGAAAAGTGAGAGACACCTTCTATTTGATTTATACTATTTTAAGCAGATTTCTCAGGTTGAAACAGCTCAAGATGCTCACCATCTGGTCCATGGAAAAAGAAATAACGGGAACCATTAGGCAAAGTAGTTATTTCGGTATCGTGAAGTGAAACCTGCAATTCTCTAATTCGGGTCAATTCACTTTCAATATCATCGACAGTGAAAGCGAGATGATGAACTTTGCCCTCAGCAGGCAAATTGTCATTGTACCCTTGAATTAATTCAATCTCTGTTTCCTCATGACCTGGGAACGATAAAAAAGCAAGTTTAATGATGCCATTTGTATGTACGGTTGTTGTCTTATGCGTGAGCCCTAGTACAGATGTGTAAAATGTGATTGAAGCCTCGATATCTTTAACCATGATGCCAATATGTTCGATCTTTCGAATTGCCATTTGAAATCATTCTCCCCTCAACCTATTAACTATCGTTTTCGTTCAATAGCAATTACGTAAGGAGCAGCGGTTCGTTGCAGTTGGCGATAAATAACTGCTTGACCAACTGATTGAGGAAGGCTAGCAGCCCAATCTTCAACAGCCGCCGCTTCTTGTTCCCCTCCTGGATGACCAGGGTAGAGGACACAAGTTACGATGCCACCAGCACGAAGTAGCGTTAAACTTGCTTGTAGTGCCTCGATAGTCGTTTCGGGTTGCGTAATGACGCTTTGATCGCCTCCGGGCAAATAACCCAAATTAAACATTATTGCTGCGACCTTTCCTACATCATCCGGGTCCACAGCATCAACCATTCCAGCATGATCTTGCAACAGCAGACGAAGATCAGGCATTCGGCCGCTTTCGGATAACGGAACTAGTCGCTCGCGTGTTCGTTCTAGTGCTGACGGCTGAATATCAAAGGCGTATACGCGCCCCTTTGGTCCAACGAGTTCGGCAAGCGCGAGTGTATCGACTCCTCCACCTGCAGTTGCGTCAATAACAGTATCACCAGAAAGTGCGCGTTCCGCAATCCACTTATGAGCCATACTAAGTACAGATAAAAACCCCATTTTGTCTATCCCTCCGACTGCCAGAGCCTACCTTGCCAAGTATTGCGGCGACGGAGCTCCTCATCAATAGCGTTTAGTACTACCCATTTCTTTGCGCTCCACATTGGACCGATAAGCAAATCACGTGGGGCATCGCCCGTTAGTCGGTGAACGATCATCTCAGGCGGCAAAAATTCAAGTGAATCTGCAATAAGCTTAATATATTCATCCTGTTCTAGAAATTGTAGCAGTCCAGCTTCATATTGCTTCACCATTGGTGTCTTGCGCATGAGATGGAGTAAGTGAATCTTAATGCCTTGTACGTCCATGCGGGCGACAGCACGACCAGTATCAAGCATCATTTCATGTGTTTCTTGCGGTAAGCCATAAATAATATGAGCACATACTCGAATATTTCGTTCGCGTAATCTGCGTACAGCGTCGAGATAACATGTAGTATCATGCGCACGATTAATAAGTTCTGAGGTTGATTCGTGGACGGTTTGTAGCCCCATCTCGACCCACAAGTAAGTACGCTCGTTTAGCTCAGCTAAATAGTCAATAACATCGTCAGGTAAACAGTCAGGGCGGGTTGCGATCGATAGACCGACAACGCCTGGCTGCTTTAATATTTCCTCGTAGTATTCACGTAGCTCCTCGACAGGTGCATACGTATTCGTATAAGCCTGGAAGTATCCGATGTAACTAGCATCGGGCCACTTTTGATGTTGACGGTCTCGAATCGTATTGAACTGAGTGACGAGATCATCACGCCGACTTCCTGCAAAGTCGCCTGAACCTCTTGCGCTGCAAAAAGTGCAGCCTCCCTTAGCGATAGAACCGTCACGATTTGGGCAAGTGAAACCTGCATCCAATGTAACTTTAAACACTTTACAACCGAATTGCTCTCGCATTTCGTAATTCCATGTATGAAATCTTTTATCTCCCCAAAGCATTGGCTCAGATGGCGACGAGTGTAATTGAATCATGTTATTTCCCTTCTTTCAAAACATTCAACCTTCATTTTAGCGAAAAGAAGAGCGAAAAGCCATCGTTTATCTTATTGCTACAGCATCATATTCGGATATTTACATAATTGGAAATGTACAAGTGTCCAGAAGGATTTAGGCTTGCAAAACCTAACATGATATGTTAAATTAAAAGTGCGACAAATCAACAAAAAAACCTTACATGTATAAAATGAAAACGCACACATGAAAAGTCGATTAAATGGAAATAATGAGAAAATAAATCGATGGGGTGATGTGAAATGAATATGACAAAAATTCCAAATGGTGATGAGAAAGTAACTGTTGAATTAACCGTCAAGGAGCTTATGGCACTTGCAGGTGTTCAATTTATTGCAAACCATGAAGTGAAAATATCTGCCCGAAAAAAACTGAACGAAGTGCTCTCGGATACTTGGGAGAAGGAAATGCGAGATAACGCGCCTATTCCGTATCAATTGCTAAGTTAATCTATCGGATATACATCTCAATACAGTCGTAAGCCGCGTGCCAAGAGGCAGTGGCTTTTCTTTTGCGCGAAAAACGCTTTACAATCCTGTCAATGTTGGGCACAATAAGGACTGATTCATTAACTCGCTAGCTTACTAGTTCACATTGAAGGAGATATATCATATGCGTTTAAGAGGAAGAAAAGGGATTAGGGAAAGTTTGGAGAGCCAGCCAGAATTGGTCATTCTAGATGCTACTCCTCATAAGGGGAAATGGCGTGAGTTCTTTGGGAACGACAACCCAATTTATGTAGAGCTAGGTATGGGAAAAGGCAGATTTATTAGTCAAATGAGCGTTCGTAACCCACATATTAACTTCGTAGGGGTGGACATGTACGATGAGCTACTTCGTCGTGGTAGTGAAAAAGCTCGTATTGCTTGGGAAGAAAAAGGAGTAGATAATCCTCCAAATTTAGCGCTATTGCGCGCAAATATTGAAGGAATTGAGACAATGTTTGCACCTGGTGAACTTGAACGAGTTTATTTGAATTTCAGTGATCCTTGGCCAAAGGGTAAGCATGCACGTCGTAGACTGACACACGAGCGATTCGTGTCGAAATATATTGAAATATTGAACGAACGTGGAGAAATTCATTTTAAGACTGACTCGCAATCGTTGTTCGAGTTCTCACTCAACAGCTTTGCTGATATGGAACTTATTATGAGAAACATTTCACTTCACCTGCACAAAGACGGGCCTCGCGAAGACTTAGTATTTACGGAATATGAGATGAAGTTTATGCAGAAGGGTCAGCCTATTCATCGCGTAGAAGTTGTAATCGGTGAAGAAGCACTTCGGAATCATCGTGCTCGCAAACTTGAAACAGCGCGTTTGGAATCAGCCCAAGCGGAACAAGATTCAGGTTCAGAGGAAGAAGAAGCTTAACAAACAGATTTTGTGGTAAGGCGGTGTCTAACATGATCGTTAGGCCGCCTTATTTTATTATTTCGTTCTAAACATTTCCCTAAGGTGATTATTCCAAATTACCCAACATCGTTGCATTTGTCACTTCATTTCCAAGGCTCAGATGACATCTAAATGAATTTTTCCATTAACTGTTCGATTTCTCGTGTTACAAATTGCAAAGGATGGAAAAGCTGATAACGAGCATATAAACAATATGAAACGACAAATTTCGACACAAACATTAATAAATATTAATAGTTGTGAAACAAATGAGGACATTCGTGCTAAAAATGAAGGAAATGGTTGAGAATAAGACGGAAGCGAAGCAAACAGAGGGGAAGTGAACTTTGTGTATGGATGCAAGCGTTTTTCTGGCTGAATTAAGCCTAATTACGCCGTATTCTCATTTTGACAAAGTGATCATTTCAGAGGAAAATCAGTAAATCAAACATCGTAACTTAGGTCTGTAAAAGAAAGCTTGGTCAAACAAACATAGAGAATAGACGCAAGCTACAAAAAAAGGGGTTTCAAGGGGGCAGTACCGTATGATCTTAAGTGTTGTATTTATTGTGCTTCAAGTAATGCTCGCTTCTGTCGCAGTGTATCAATTTACACTCTCGCTATTCGGTTTTATGAAAAACAAAAGCAGAAAAAGGCATGCGCCTAGAAAATCGTTTGCAGTGCTCGTAGCTGCACACAATGAGGAGCAAGTCGTCGGTGCTCTTTTAGAAAACTTAAAAAAATTAGATTATCCAAAAGAATTATATGACGTATTTGTAATTTGCGATAATTGTACAGACAAAACTGCTGATATTGCTCGCAGCATGGACGTTACTGCTTGTGAGCGCTCGAATCAAAATCTTCGAGGTAAAGGCTATGCGATTGAGTGGATGCTCAAGAAACTATGGGGTATGCCTCGCCAATACGACGCTGTCGTAATGTTCGATGCTGATA
The DNA here is from genome assembly GCF_016019935.1 of Paenibacillus sp. GSMTC-2017. Lineage (GTDB taxonomy): Bacteria > Bacillota > Bacilli > Paenibacillales > Paenibacillaceae > Pristimantibacillus. Next base: position 1,309,503 of record NZ_JAECMT010000001.1, on the reverse strand, counting down.
ACCTGGTTAACCCTGATTTCTTGCAACTTATGAACGATGACCTTTGTGAAGGACATCAAGTTATTCAAGGCTACTTAGATACAAAAAATCCAGATGATTCATGGATTACGGCAGCATATGCAATTACTTATTGGTATTGTAACCGACTATGGCAGTTATCCAGAACGAATTTGAAGATGAGTAACTTCCTAGGTGGAACAGGTATGTGCTTTGAGTCCAACTTGCTTAAAGACATGGGCTGGGGTGCGACAAGTCTGGTTGAGGATTTGGAGTTTTCGATGCGTTGTGTTCAAAGAGGCGTATATCCAATTCTAAACTATGATGCAAAAGTATTCGATGAGAAGCCGGTATCATTCCGGGCATCTGCAAAACAACGTTTGCGCTGGATGCAAGGTCACTTCAATGTAGCGCGTAACTATTTCTTCCCGTTGTTATGGGCTAGTATTAAAGAACGTAACATGGTCAAATTTGATGCAGCAATTTATACGGTTTCGGTTTATAACACACTGCTTGGATTTGTTTTGACAGTGGGGCTGTGGATCGACGTGGCATTGCCATCAAAAGATGTGATTCATTCCATCTATAGCTATTTGCCTTGGTGGTTAATGCTAGTTGCTATTCTTGCTACAGTGTTGCAATTCCCTGCAGCTCTTATGCTGGAGAAAGTTAAATCGCGCAAGATGTACGCACACTTGCTTACACTTCCGTTTTTCCTTATCTCCTGGTGGCCAATTACTTTCTATGCATTCTTCACTCAGAATAACAAAACGTGGAGCCATACACAGCATACACGTGTCGTTCGAATTGAAGAAGTTCAAGGGAAATAGGCTGTTGACACTTATAAAACTTTTATGATATAGTGTATCAGTATTGCAATTGAAAATGTTCGCACAAGAAGAGGCACCCGCTTCTCACCTTTCGGCTTGGCTGACTGGTTTGCGATAATCGAATGAGTATGCTGTCAATTCCATATTGAATTGACTTTAGCAGAATCAATGAACGGTTATGAGATGCGGGTTCGAGCGAACCCGCATTTTTTTGTATGAAATTAAACATTAGCATTCCACTATGGAGGTGGCACGTTATTAGCAGAGAACATCAAATCAACGATGAGATCCGGGCCAGAGAAGTGCGCTTGGTTGGCGCGGACGGAGAGCAAATCGGCATTAAATCGATTCGCGACGCGATCCAACTTGCAACTGAACTTAATTTGGACTTGGTGAACGTCGCACCGACGGCTAAGCCGCCGGTATGCCGCATCATGGATTATGGCAAGTTCCGTTATGAGCAACAAAAGAAAGAAAAAGAAGCTCGCAAAAACCAGAAGATCGTTGATCTTAAGGAAGTATGGTTCCGCGCTAACATCGAGGAAAATGACTACCAGACGAAATTCCGTAATGTTGTGAAGTTTCTTAACGAAGGCGACAAAGTTAAAGCTTCTGTTCGCTTCCGTGGACGTGAAATCACGCATGCTTCGATCGGACAACGGATTCTTGATCGTTTATCCAAAGAGGTTGCCGAAATATGCAATGTCGAGCGCGCTCCTAAGCTGGAAGGCCGGAGCATGATTATGATTTTGGCACCAAAAAACAACAGCTAACCACTGATCAACAACCTTAAGGAGGATAACTGACATGCCTAAGATGAAAACTCACAGCAGCTTGAAAGACCGTTTCAAAATTACCGGTACTGGTAAAGTGAAACGTTACAAAGCATACAAAAACCATTTGCTTTCCCACAAATCGGGACGTCAAAAACGCGTTCTTGCAACTCAACCGCTTATGGCAGCAGGCGACGTTCGTCGTTTGAAGCAAGGTCTATCTAACATCTAATTTAAACTAAATAAATACAACCTACAGGAGGTTTCCACCCATGGCAAGAGTCAAAGGCGGTTTTGTCCGCACTCGTCGTCGTAAACGAATTCTAAAGCTAGCTAAAGGTTATTTCGGTTCGAAACATCGTCTGTTTAAAACAGCGAAGGAGCAAGTTGGTAAGTCCCTAATGTACGCTTACCGCGACCGTCGCAACAAAAAACGTGACATCCGCAGATTGTGGATCGTTCGTATCAACGCGGCAGCTCGTATTAACGGCTTGTCCTACAGCAAGTTCATGCACGGCTTGAAACTTGCTGGCGTTGAAGTTAACCGTAAGATGCTTGCTGATCTTGCAGTTAACGATATCAGCTCGTTCAACTCACTTGCTGGTGTAGCTAAGCAAAAAATCAACGCGTAGTCGTTGTTTTCTATAAGGGCCCTGCCTTTGGTCATTTGTGACCAGAGGCAGGGTCTTTTTTGTTTGGCGTGGACAAACAAACAGGCAGTAGCTTCCTTCCCCGAATACAGTAAAGAATAACGGGAAAGGAGGGATTGCATGCGTAACGTAACAAGAGCACAGGCGAAGAAGCTGGTCGGCAAATCGATCTTCGCAATGCGCAAAGACGGCACCGTTGTAAAAGGCAAACTTCTTCGAATTCAAGGGAATAAATTAATAATGGCTCCTATCCGAGGTGCAAAAGGTAAAAAAGTGCATACAAAATGGTTTTTGATACCACTTTTATTATTTGATTTGTTGGCTATCGGCACATTAGGATTCTGGGGTGGCGGCTTTGGCGGCGGTTTTAATGGTGGCTTTGGCGGAGGATTCAATGGAGGTTGTGGCTGCGGCTGCGGCGGGAATGGCTTTGGACATGGAAATGGCGGATTCTTTTAATAACAACTGAGAATAGTTAGACGCTAATGACGGGGTCAACGGTTTTTGCAACTCATAACATTGAAGCTCCGGGAAGAAGCGAACGATTAAATATCCGAGCTTATGGTAGAAATGCTGAGCTCTGGTATTGATTCGATCGATGAACAATCGGACAACATGGCAATGATGAGCTCTACCGTAGACCTCGGCATGAGCCATTAAGGTTGTACCGAAGTGGTAACCCCGATACTCTGGATGAGTAACGAGCATATTTATAATAAGATCGGTTTCCATTACCTCGAAGTTAACAAAAGCAACCGGTGGCCCGAGTTTGGTTCTAGTTGCTACATAAGTGACTCCACGGCGGAAACGATTAGGGATTTCTCTTATTGTGTGAGCGTCATGAGGGCGAGTTGTATAGGACATTGGAATAAGTTCAGTTCTGATGAGGCGGACGAGCTCAGCGTCGTCAGTTCTCGATTTCCGAGCACGAATCATAGTATCATTCCAATCTTGAGCGATGTTCATTGAACGACGCTGCATGATATTGCCTTCTTAGGCTACACTAGTATATGTGCTGGGAGTAAGATATGCGACGAGAAGTTGTTGGGAAGAATCGGTTTTTATGGTTCTTGACGAATAAACTGAATACGCATATAATAATGAAAAGTCATATAAATCGGCATTGATGAGGACGAAGTGTTAAGGGCCCTTTTGCTCAGAGAGCGTACGGATTAGCTGCAACCGACGCCAAAATCCCTTTTCTACGAGCTCACCTCGGAGCTATCCTCCTGAAAAGCAACTTGTTGCGTATTAGGGAGCATCGCAGGGCAAGCGTTACAGTGCCAACGGTAGAACGTCGATATGTGCACAGCGTTCTTACCTATGGAGGTTATATATCGGGAGATATATAACGAAATTGGGTGGTACCACGGAAGCTAAACCTTTCGTCCCTTTCAGCTTATTCATTTAAGCTGAGGGATTGAAAGGTTTTTTTGTTTTTCTTGAGAGGAGGACGACTGATGGCAACGCAAGGTGCAACACTTAAGTCGAAAGAGGAATTATTCGAGAGGCTCTCGAAGCCAGAGGTAATCTCGGGATCAGAAATTTTGCTACGTAGTTTGTTGCTTGAAGGTGTCGATTGCGTATTTGGATATCCGGGCGGAGCAGTATTGTATATCTATGATGCAATGCATGGCAACCCTGATTTCAACCACTTATTGACAAGACATGAGCAAGGGGCAATTCATGCAGCTGATGGCTACGCTCGTGCAAGTGGTAAAGTAGGAGTTTGTATCGCTACTTCGGGACCTGGAGCAACTAATCTTGTAACTGGTATAGCGACAGCGTTTATGGATTCGGTACCGCTCGTTGTCATTACTGGAAATGTAATGTCGACGCTAATTGGTACAGATGCTTTCCAAGAAGCCGATATTACAGGTATTACAATGCCGATTACGAAGCATAGCTACTTGGTTCGCGACGTTAACGATCTATCTCGTGTCATCCATGAAGCGTTCCATATTGCGAATACAGGTCGTAAAGGTCCAGTTTTGATCGATATTCCAAAAGATATATCAGCGGCGAAGACACTCTTTAAGCCAGTAACAGAAGTGAGTATCCGTGGATACAATCCAACGATTAACCCGAACAAGTTGCAACTGGATAAAATGGTTAAAGCGATTTCTGAAGCGAAAAAACCGATTATTCTGGCAGGTGGCGGTGTTGTCTACTCCGGTGCACATGAACAATTGTTGGAATTCGTAACGAAGACGCAAATTCCGGTAACGACAACGCTTCTCGGGCTTGGTGGATTCCCAAGCGGTAACGATCTTTGGCTTGGTATGCCGGGTATGCACGGGACGTTCACTGCGAACACTTCCTTGCAAACAGCTGATCTCCTTATCAACATCGGAGCACGCTTTGATGACCGGGTAACTGGTAAGCTCTCAGGTTTCGCTCCAATGGCGAAGATCGTACACATCGATATCGACCCGGCTGAAATCGGCAAAAACGTTCCGACAGATATTCCAATCGTAGGCGATGTAAAAACGGTACTTGAACTTGCGAATAAAATCGCGGTTCGTGCAGATAACGCGGACGAGTGGAGAGCACATATTCAAGAATCTAAAGCAAAATATCCATTCCGCTATATTGATTCCGAAGTTGAGCTAAAACCTCAATGGGTTGTGGAGATGATCCATGAAACAACTAACGGTGATGCAATCGTAACGACTGACGTTGGCCAACATCAGATGTGGGCTGCGCAATACTATAAATTTAATAAACCTCGTTCATGGGTAACATCAGGTGGTCTTGGTACGATGGGCTTTGGATTCCCATCAGCGATTGGCGCTCAGATGGCTAATCCAGATCGAGTAGTAGTATCAATAAATGGTGATGGCGGCATGCAAATGTGCGCACAAGAACTTGCTATTTGTGCCATTAACAACATTCCGGTAAAAGTTGTTATATTGAACAACCAAGTACTTGGTATGGTTAGACAATGGCAGGAGCTCATTCATGAGAACAGATTCAGCCATATTGATCTAGCAGGCAGCCCAGATTTCGTGAAGTTGTCAGAAGCCTACGGGGTAAAAGGCTTCCGTGCATCGAACAAAGAAGAAGCACGTGCGGCATGGGAAGAAGCGCTTAACCATCCTGGTCCGGCTGTTGTAGAATTCGTCGTTCGTAGGGACGAAAACGTTTATCCGATGGTCGCACAAGGTAGCACAATCGATCAAATGATCATGGGGGATGCAGAATGAAGAAGCACACGATCGCAGTTATTGTAAACGATCAGCCCGGCGTTCTGCAGCGTGTATCCGGATTGTTCGGACGCCGTGGCTTCAATATTGAAAGTATCACTGTAGGTACGAGTGAAGAGCAAGGTTTGTCACGTATGGTCATCGTCACTGCTGGCGATGATCATACATTAGAGCAAATTACAAAGCAACTTTATAAACTTATCGATGTCATTAAAGTCATCAATCTGAGTGCGAATGCTATTGTTGCACGTGAACTAGCGCTCATCAAGGTACATGCAGAGCCGACGTCAAGGCCTGAGATTCTTGGTGTCGTTGAGACATTCAGAGCTGCTGTAGTCGACATTGGCACTCATTCTCTTATGGTTCAGGTTGTAGGCGATACAGAGAAAATTGACGCAATGGTAGAGCTACTTAAGCCTTATGGCATCCGTGAACTTTCACGCACTGGCGTAACTGCGCTTAACCGTGGTAACGTAAAGCAATAAAGAGATGTGTAAAAGTCTATTTAAATCGTAAAGTTAATCATTATCGTCCACCCCGCTTTGAGCGGGAGTTTAAGAGGGGAACTTTAGTAGATTCCGTTTCTCCACTTAAACACCCGCTCAAAAGGGTTAAATCAAAGGAGGCAATTATTATTATGGCAGTTACAATGTACTATGAAAAAGACGCAGATCAAGGCGTACTTCAAGGTAAAACGATCGCAGTAATCGGTTACGGCAGCCAAGGCCACGCACAAGCGCAAAATCTTCGCGACAGTGGTCTGAAAGTAGTTATTGGTCTTCGCCCTGGTAAATCAGCAGATGTTGCTAAAAAAGACGGCTTCGAAGTATTGACAGTTGCAGAAGCAACTAAAGTGGCTGACGTTGTACAAATCTTGCTTCCTGATGAGACGCAAGCGAAAGTATACAATGAAGAAATCGAACCTAACCTTAAGCAAGGTGCAGCTTTGATGTTCTCTCACGGCTTCAACATTCACTACGGCCAAATCGTTCCTAGCGCAGACAAAGATGTATTCCTAGTTGCTCCTAAATCACCTGGCCACATGGTTCGTCGTACATACCAAGAAGGCTTCGGCGTTCCTGGCTTGATCGCAATTCACCAAGATGCTACTGGCAATGCAAAGGCTATCGGCCTTGCTTATGCTAAAGGTATTGGCTGTACACGTGCAGGCGTAATCGAAACTTCATTCAAAGAAGAAACAGAAACAGATCTATTCGGAGAGCAAGCTGTACTTTGTGGCGGAGCTACTGCACTAGTTAAAGCAGGTTTCGAAACACTTGTTGAAGCTGGTTACGCTCCAGAAATGGCATACTTCGAATGTCTACATGAGCTTAAGCTTATCGTTGACCTTATGTATGAAGGCGGAATGGCGAAAATGCGTGATTCCATCTCCAACACAGCTGAATACGGCGACTATGTAACTGGTCCTCGTATCGTTACTGAAGAAACGAAAAAAGAAATGAAACGTGTATTGGAAGATATCCAATCCGGTCGTTTCGCACGTGACTTTATTCTTGAGAACCAATCCGGCCGTGCTATGCTTACAGCAACTCGTCGTAACGAAGCTGCTCATCCAATCGAGCAAACGGGAGCACAACTTCGCGAGCTAATGCACTGGATTAAGAAATAATAACGATTATTCGCATATAATAGTTTTCAGAAGATCAACTAAGTCCCGGTCCAACGGAGCGTATGTCGATGTTTTCTAACATCGGCACACGCGAGCTCCGCGTGTATCGGGATCATTCTGTTCACGGAGGTGCAGTGCTGACATGCGGAAAATTTATATTTTCGATACAACGCTTCGTGATGGTGAGCAATCGCCAGGAGTAAACTTGAACACGAAGGAAAAGGTTGAAATTGCACTTCAATTGGAGAAATTGGGTGTTGATCGTATTGAGGCGGGTTTTCCTGCCGCATCACCAGGCGATCTTGCCGCAGTTAATGCAGTAGCACGTGCAGTGAAGAACGCATCGGTTATCGGTTTGTCTCGTTCACGTGAGGGAGACATTGATGCTGTGCGAGAGGCACTGAAGGGTGCACAAGATCCATGCATTCATCTATTTCTAGCGACTAGTCCGATTCATCGTAAACATAAGCTTCGTATGGAGAAGGAACAAGTATTAGAAGCTGCTGAACGTGCGATTCGTTATGCAAAGCAGTATTTTGACAAAATTGAATTTTCTCCAGAAGATGCAGGACGTACCGAACTTGATTTTCTTTGCCAAGTAACAGATATGGCAATTCGCGCTGGTGCAACAGTAGTCAACATTCCTGATACTGTTGGTTATATGAACCCGCAAGAGTTCGGCAACATTTTCAAAACGTTAAAAGAAAACGTACCTAATATCGAGAAAATCCAGCTAAGCGCACACTGTCATGACGATCTTGGTATGGCAACGGCCAATGCACTAGCAGCTATCTTGAATGGTGCTGATCAAGTAGAGGGAACGATTAATGGAATTGGGGAGCGTGCGGGCAATACAGCAATTGAAGAAATTGCTATGGCATTAGCTACTCGTCCAGATTATTTCGGTGCTCAAACTACGTTGAACTTGAAAGAAATTGCGAAAACAAGTCGTCTAGTAAGCAAACTAACAGGTATGGTAATTCCGGGGAATAAAGCAATTGTTGGCGCAAACGCTTTTGCACATGAATCGGGTATACATCAGGATGGTATGCTGAAAGAGAAGACGACTTACGAAATTATTTCTCCCGATACGATCGGTTTGAAAGAATCGAAACTAGTATTAGGCAAACATTCTGGCCGTCATGCGTTTAGAGAGAAGCTAATTGATCTCGGCTACGAACTTGATGATGAGGCAGTTAATACAGCATTTGCAAAGTTTAAAGACTTAGCTGATCGTAAAAAGTCGGTTGTTGATAGTGATATTCGCGCAATGCTCGAAGAAAAGCTTATCGACACTCCTGAAATATTTACGCTTGAGACGATTCAAGTGAGCTATGGCAATCAATCAACTCCAAGCGCGTCGGTTCGTATTCGTACAGTTGATGGCGAGATTCGTGAGGAAACGGCTGAAGGAAATGGTTCAGTCGATGCAATCTATAACGCGATTGATCAAGCGACGAAAGAAACGGTTGAGCTTGAAGACTATTCGATTAAGTCGGTATCCCAAGGTAAAGATGCACTCGGTGAAGTTCATGTCATTTTGAAACAAGATGATATTTCTGCACAGGGACGCGGACTAAGTACAGATATTTTGGAAGCAAGTGCACGAGCTTATCTTGATGCGGTTAATCGATTAATCGATAAAAGTAAAACGCCTAGTAAACGGGATAAAATGAGCCTAATCTAGTATATAGGCAAAAGAGTGACGTAAGGAAGACAGCAGGGTAGGACTAAGTCCAATGCCATGCTGTTTTTTTATAAGCTTTATAGGTGTTGTCTATAAAGTAAATAGAATTTATATCTTGGTGTTAGGATAGCTTTTATGGTACAAATGATAATAGACTGAGAATGATATAGAGGAGTGTTAAAATAATATGACAGACGTAAAAAAAATCGCCGTTCTTGGCGGCGACGGAATCGGACCTGAGGTTGTCGGAGAAGCACTAAAAGTATTAAAAAGAACGGAAGAATTGTTCGGATATCAATTCGAAACGGCAGATGGACTGTTCGGCGGTATCGCAATTGACGAGAAAGGAACGCCACTTCCGCAAGAAACACTTGAGCTTTGTCAAGGTGCTGATGCTGTATTGTTAGGAGCTGTTGGTGGACCGAAATGGGACAACAACTCCAAAGAGCTTCGCCCTGAAACAGGTCTATTAGGCATTCGGAAGGCACTTGGCTTGTTCTCAAATATTCGTCCTGCAACGGTGTTCGATTGCTTGAAAGAAGCGTCAACGCTTAAGCCTGAAGTACTCGAAGGAACGGATCTTATCGTAGTGCGCGAGCTTACTGGCGGCATTTACTTCGGGGAGAAATTCCGTCGCGAAGGTGCAAATGGCGAAGAAGCAGTTGATACATGTGTTTACAATGTAAATGAAGTTGAGCGTATTGCACGTCAAGCATTTGATATTGCAATGACACGTGATAAACGTCTAGCATCCGTTGACAAAGCAAACGTACTTGAAACTTCTCGTCTATGGCGCGAAGTAGTAAATCGGATTGCTGTGGAATATCCAGAAGTAGAGCTAGAGCATATTTTGGTAGACAACTGTGCGATGCAATTGCTTCGTCGTCCATCTAGCTTTGATGTTATCGTCACAGAAAACATGTTTGGTGACATCCTAAGTGACGAAGCGGCAATGTTAACAGGTTCCATTGGTATGTTGTCTTCAGCATCGCTTGGTGAAGGAAGTTTCGGATTGTACGAGCCGGTACATGGTTCCGCTCCAGACATCGCTGGCCAAGGTATCTCGAATCCAATCGCTACAATCTTGTCAGTCGCACTTATGTTCCGTCTAACTTTCGGATACCATGATGCGGCAAAATCGATTGAAGATGCGGTTAAAGAAACGCTTGATGCAGGTCACCGTACAGGCGATATCGCAGTCGATAAGAGTAAGGCGATTGGAACAACTGCAATGGGCGATCTCATCGTAGCTGCAATGAAAAAATAGTAGTAATCTGTAAAAAAGAAGATCACTATCTACCATTTTAATTGAAATCATTATAATTTGATAAAAGCTACAACATTGACTTTATTTTACAGGAATGATAATATTCTTTAGTAGAGTCGCACCTATGATTTGAATTTCACTATACATTTTTTGGATAGAAAAAGGAGGATTTTGAACATGGCAGAACGTTTAGTAGGTCGTCCGGCACCAGATTTTACTATGGAAACAGCAACGGGAAATGGACAAGATTTTGGATCAGCTTCTCTTGCAGATTACAAAGGGAAATGGTTGGTATTGTTTTTCTACCCACTAGATTTCACATTTGTTTGCCCAACTGAAATAACAGCACTTAGTGCAGCTGCAGAAGAGTTCAAAGGCCTCAATACTGAAATTCTAGGTGTAAGTGTTGACAGTAAACATAGTCATCGTGCTTGGATCAATACTCCAGTTAACGATAATGGACTTGGTCAGTTGAACTTCCCACTTGCTGCTGATCTCACGAAGAGTGTTGCTCGTGACTACGGCGTTTTAATCGAAGAAGAAGGTATCGCGCTTCGCGGCCTATTCATCATCGATCCAGAAGGCGAAGTGAAATACCAAGTAGTTAACCATAACAATGTTGGCCGCAGTGTTGAAGAAACACATCGTGTATTGCAAGCATTGCAATCCGGTGGACTTTGCCCAATTAACTGGAAGCCAGGTCAAGGTCACTTAGTTGCAAAATAATTAACGACAAACTAACATAATTTTCAATAATAAAGAGGGACATGCTAGTCATTTTCGAATGACAGAGCACGTCCTTTTTTGCATTTTCACCAAAAAACGACAATTAATAAATCTTAATAAATGGAAGTGATGCAGGAATTTCCTGTTATAATAGCGAATACATAATAAATTAAGACTATACTTACGGATCGTTTGTTTCGAGCAAACTTAAGCGAATGCTTATAAAGTAAGGAGAGTGTCTACATGAGCTTTTGTTGTGGAGCCAGTATGATTGGAACAAGAGGGACGCTAAAACATTTCCGCACACATATTCATAATGTGCCTATCCTGTTTTGTCCGGTCTGTCATCGTGTAGATGTTCATTATTTGGCTCAACATGAGTATGATATTTTAGCTGAATATGCTCATGGAGACGGTGCGGCTGAAGTGGATTTTGTAGATTATGTGGAGCAAGAAGAGCAGGTGCTTCTAGAGAACTGCGTTAATCATGAAAATGAAGAGCCTATTGAAGTCGTGCGAAGTCAGATTGATATGGGGCTTGACCTATTGGGTTTTGCTAAACAAATTGACGATAAGGATTGGCAACTTGTTCTTAAAAAGCGGCTAGGTATTCTCAATAGTAGGCGAAACAAGCTTATGCGTGGTCGTTCTTCAGTATAACAATATGGGAATTTATTTTGCCTCCCTCGTGGAGGCTTTTCTGTTTTTTGTTTGAAAATAATTATGAACATATTTTAATATATACCCCCGGAAATGGGGATGTAGTATACGAAATTATTAGTAGCGAGGTGGAGCAGTTGTTGCTTATGCTATTTAAGCGGTTTCTGAAGAGATCGGTTCCGAGTGGGACTGAGTCTTCCGAGCTTAAGTTAGAGCCAGAGCAGTATATTCTTAAGATTAGGCAAGGCGAAGAGCATTTGCGTGAGCAATTTATCGCTGAGTATTATCCATACATTGCAAAAGTTACAAGCGGATTTAGTAAGAGGTATATCGAGCCAGGACGTGACGATGAGTTTAGTATAGCTTTGCTTGCTTTTAATGAAGCCATTAATCACTTTGACAGTGATGCAGGAAAGTCATTCCTTGGATTTGCGAAAACCGTCATACAACGTCGGCTTATTGACTATGTCCGAAAAGAAGAAAGGCATTTGAAGGCTGTCCCTTACAGTATGTTTGATTCAGAGGCTGAGGATCAGTCTATTTACAATGAGCTTGATACTAAACAAGCGATGGCTATACATGAAACAAACCAAACGGATAACGACAGAAGGCTGGAAATTGGTGAACTTAGTCAGGAGCTCGAGCAATATGGAATAACTTTTGCTGAGCTAGTTGAACTTTCTCCCAAACATTCTGATTCCCGCATTATGCTCATTGGGATTGCTAAGAAGTTAGCAGATGATGTTGAACTTATGGAAGTACTTAGACAATCGAACAGAATGCCAATAAAGGAGCTTATTCTTGCGTGTGCAGTTTCTAGAAAAACGATTGAACGTAATCGGAAATATATTATTGCAATTGCTATTATTTTGTCGGGTACATATCCCTTTATGAACGACTATTTACGAATTAGAAGTGATGAAACGATAAGCAGCAGGGAGGTGAGCAAATGAAGCGTGGAGTTATAGTCAGTATCGATACTAAACATGCAGTTGTAATGACGCAAGACGGTCAATTTGTTCGTGCTCCCCTTCAAGGCTCACCTCAAATCGGCGAAGAAATTACCTTTGAAGAAGAACATCTTAGACCAAGGCGTATAAATCGTACGATTTACCGTTACGCTGGAGCTGCAGCTATGTTCTGCCTTTTGCTTTTTGCTGGACTCGCTTATTCTCTACAAGGTACAAATCCTGTCGTTGCTTATCTCACTATGGATATTAATCCAAGCATAGAAATTGGTGTGGACAAAAGGGAAAAGGTTCGGGAACTTCGTGCTTTAAATAAAGACGGTGAAAAAATTATTGAAGGCCTCTCTTACAAGGGAAAGAAAGTAGATAAGGTCGCTGCGTCTATTTTAGAGGAGGCCAGTAAAGCCCATTATTTAGATTCCTCTCATAAAGATATTTTTATAACGAGCATGTTGTTAGATGGGCAAAAGAAGCTGGACTTAGATTTTGAGTCTGTGATGACAAAGAAACTAGATCGTAAACTTCAAAATTGGCTGACAGAACATGCCTCAACAACAAAAAATGTATCGATTACGACATTGTCCATTCCTGCGGAAATGCGAGCAGAAGCGGACGCTAATGGAATATCAGCAGGCAAATTGGCCGCTTATTTAGTTGCGAAAAGTGAAGGATATGATCTAACGCTGGATAAAGTAAAAGATCAATCTATTGATTCCATTATGAAGCCCGTTGGTGGCGTTGAAAAAATTGTCGAAAGCAAAGATGGTTCTTCAACTAAGCAAAAGTTACAGCAATTACTTGCAAAAGAGATGGAAGAGAGAGGGGAAGAAAAGCCGAAGCCAACGAGTTCAGTTGGGGATGGGAGTACAGAGCAACCGACTAAAAATCCAACCTTACCTCCAACTATGAATCCGACTTTGAAGCCAAAACCGACTCAGAAGCCAACATCAAAACCGAGCAAACATCAAGGTAAAGATGATCGAAACGACGACGATGACGACGAGAATGACAATGATGATAACGACGATGATGATCGAGATGACAATGATGATAACGACGAAGATGATCATAACAACGATAGAGATAGGGATTGGCACAAAGAAATAGATGGAGGCAAAGGCAAGGACAGAGATAAAGATAAGGAGAAACAAAATAAGCCGGTTATGCCTACTGCGAAACCGAAAGATTGGTCGAAAGAGACTAAAGATGACGATGACCGAGATGAAGATCGAGACAATGAACGTGACGATGACCGAGATGATGATCATGATGACGATGATCGTGAAAATGAAACAAAAAATGATAATGATCGCGGTGGTAATCGTGGCGATAGTGAACGTAATGATGATCAAGACGATGATGATAATCATGAACGCGATGAAGAACACAAGGATCGAGAATCTGATGGCGATGATGAACGAGAACATAGCCGAAACGACGAACGAGAACATGATCAAAAAGGTAACGATAACGAGGATGATGACGATAATTAACGTGAGCGAGATTAAGATTAACATCTTGAGACAGTCTCTAAGTCCTATAAAATGACGACAATTAGCGTCAAAATATGTTCTTAAAAACGAATCTTTTCGACTATGAAGATCGTATATTTCGACAGGATTTCCGATTGACAGCCTTTGTAAACTAAACCTATGATTAGTGAAGAGTGAAATTTATTTCATTATCTATAGTGTTTGCCGGGGAGGAATAGTAGATGCAAGCCATTCGAAAGCGTTATTTCCCGGCGCTTGCCGAATATATACGGGGCGGTAAGGAAGCATCGCTTATTCATGCAAATGAACTGGGGAAACAACTATACGGGCTTAATTACGAAGAGATTATCGCCATTCATGAAGAATGCATACAAGCATTAGCTGCCAATGTTGAAACAAAAGATGCCATTCAACTATACCATCGCTCATTTGTATTTTTGATGGAGTTGATGGTCGCTACTCGTTTCAAGTTAGAAGTTGATTCTGCTGGAGATATTGTAGAGTTACCGGTTGATCAGAAGATCTCGGAAATTCGTGAGAAGTTAGTACGTTCCAATCGGTCTTTTGAAGAAGAAAAAAATAAATATGAAAATGTATTACAACATTTGGATAGTGGAATTGCATTATTTGATAGTGACGGAATTTTAGTATTTATTAATTTGCAAATGGCTAAGTTTTTTGATATTCCAAGAAAGACACTTGCAGGGCGCAATATTAGACAAATCTTGCGTCATAGTAAGTTGAATATTCAGACGAGGCGTACGATCTTAAGACTGTATCGCGAAATTTTTATGAAGAGAAACCGTTACTATGAGTTTCAGCATAAAGACGGGAAACATCTATTAGCAACGGTCACCTATGGAGATCAGTTAAATGGTGATTTTCTGTTCAGCATAAAAGATGTTTCAGAGTATAAGCAAATCGAACAAAGTGCGATGCAAAATGATAAACTCGCTATGCTTGGGAAGATCGCGGCAGCGATCGCTCATGAAATTCGTAATCCGCTCACTAGCATTCGAGGTTTTATTCAATTATTACAGCCTTATTTGCTCGAAGTTGGCAAAGAAGAATATGCACGTATTATTTTGACGGAAATAGATAGGGCTAACGACATTATTTATGAGTTTCTTAATTCGTCGAAACCATCTGCTCCAATGAAACAATCCACATCAATTGAGCTTCTTATTCGGGAAGTTGTTATGCTGACAGAAAGTGAGGCACTACTACGGAATTGCGAGATTTCAATGGAATCGTATCATTCCGAAGCTACTGTCTCTATCGATATTAAACAAGTGAAGCAAGTTATTCTTAACATAGTAAAAAACTCTCTGGATGCGGTCGAAGAGGTTCAGACTGAGCGTAGAGGTCGAATTGATATTATTTTGACGATCAATGGACAATATGCTGAAATAACCATTGCAGATAATGGCAAAGGTATGGACAAAACGACAAAAGGTAAACTGTTTGATCCTTTTTTTACAACAAAGCAAGAAGGTACTGGACTTGGATTGTCAGTTAGTTACCGTATTATTCGAAATCATGGTGGGACGATTAGTGTGAACAGTGATGTAGGAAGCGGTACTAAATTTATCATCTATTTGCCATTAGCAGAATAAAGGTTTAGAATCGAATCGGGGTCTATTTCCCCGATTTTTTTTCATATGCAGAAAGCGAGGGATGAAGGATGGCAACATCATTTACATACGGGGCGAGAAGTGGCGGGCAACTACCAGAAGCGCTTGTGAGATTCATTACGGAGGAACAATTAAAGGGATTTGGCGATCCAGCAAACGTCATTATACATCCTGAAATTGATGCAAGACTTAAAAAAGGGTATGACAAAGAAGTGTTTCAAGCAAAACCGAAGCAAACAGAAATAGTGTCTACGCTGGGACTATTTGAACTTCCATACATTGTGTTTGTTGGTTATGAAGATGGTTCGGGATTAGATGGGATTAGAAGGGCGGCTGCAGCTGCAGCTAAAGCTCTAAAAAGCATTCGTGTAAAACATGCAGAAGTACTTCTGCAATCTACGATCCTAAATGTTGCTATTACAGAAAAAGGTGCAGATGCAGTAGCACAAGCGTTGACAGAAGGGTTAGTACTTGCACTTCATGATAGAAAACCTCTTAAGAAGGATCAAACGGATCGTTTTGCGCTTGAGGAAATCACTTTCAAACCAGAAGCAGGATTCGACGAGAAGCACGGTAATAAACAAGTTTGGGAACTGGGAATTAATCGTGGCAAGATCATAACAGATGGAGTAGGATATGCACGTGATTTGACGAACTTACCGGGTAATGATCTTACGCCAGAGCGTCTAGCTTTTCATGCAGAAGAACTTGCAAATTCACTTGATTTGGAAATAGAAGTTATTGATGAGTGGACTGCAACTGAGCAAAGAATGGGTGGTTTACTTAGTGTCGGTCAAGGTAGTATTAATCCACCAAGAATGATTGTTATCCATTATAAAGGTGCTTCTGATTCGTCAGAAACGTTAGGTTTAATCGGTAAAGGAATTACGTTTGATACAGGTGGTATTTCGCTTAAAAAAGCTCCAGGAATGGAAGAAATGATATCCGATATGGGTGGTGCTGCTGCAGTACTTGGTGCTGTAAAAGCACTTGCTGAGCTTAAAGCAGAGGTTAATATTGTTGCGGTTATACCTACTGCGGAAAACATGCCTTCTGATCGAGCATTTAAGCCGGGTGATGTTATTCGTACGATGAGCGGCTATACGGTAGAAATCGTTAATACAGATGCTGAGGGCAGACTTGTTCTGGCTGACGGGTTAACTACTGCTATTCGCAGAGGTGCAACGAAGTTAATCGATGTAGCTACATTGACTGGTGCAGTAATGGTGGCGCTTGGTTATGAGGCGACTGGTGCAGTTACAAATAATGATTCGCTTATGGAAGAAGTGAAACGTGCTTCTGAGCAAACAGGGGAGCGCGTGTGGCAGTTGCCAGCGTATGCAGAATTTAAAAATAATCTTAAAAGTGATGCTGCTGATTTGAAAAATAGCGGCAGTAGATACGGCGGAGCAAGTGCAGGGGGCTTATTTATCGGCCATTTCGCAGAGGGTCTGCCTTGGGTACATTTAGATATTGGCGGTACTGCATGGCTCGAAGCTTCGCGAGGCTGGGAGCCAAAAGGTGCAACGGGTGTTATGGTAAGAACGTTGGTTGAACTAGCTAGTACAAAAAAGTAAGAAATATAACCAGTTTGGCTAGTGGAGGAATTGTTGTGACATACGATGAAATCATGCATGAGCTAGAGCGACTGGGTACGGAGCAGACGAAAGGTACTTTTTTGAGGCACGGTGCAATGGAGCCTTTATTTGGAGTCAAAATTGGGGATCTTAAAAAACTAGTGAAATACGTAAAAAAGGATCAGGAACTTGCAGAACGTCTCTATGCCTCTGGTAACTCTGATGCGATGTATTTAGCTGGTATTAGTATTAATCCAAAGTTGACTTCAAAAGAACTTCTACAGCAATGGGTAGAGGAGGCCTATTGGTATTCACTCGCTGAATACACAGTGTCAGGCGTAGCTGCTGAAAGTCCATTTGCTAGGGAGCTGGCACTTGAATGGATCGATTGTCCAAAAGAGATGGTTGCTACTTGTGGATGGAGTACTTACACGGGTTATATATCTATTACAGCAGATGATAGGCTGGAGATGGCAGAAATCCGGAGCTTACTTGAGCGCATCAAAAGAGATATTCATCGCGAGCAGAATCGTGTTAGATACACGATGAATAGTTTTGTTATGACAGTTGGCATCTATGTTTTAGAACTGCAAGAGGAAGCAAAAGCAGTTGCAGAGCATATTGGCAAAGTGAACGTTGATGTCGGAAACACAGCATGCAAAGTACCGCTAGCACTGGATTATATTAATAAAGCAGAAGCTATGGGGAAAACGGGTACAAAGAAAAAAACATGTATCTGTTAACACTTTTCATAACAACTATATCATTTTTGCTATTGATGCTATAAATCGATGAAACCGATGCCAATATGATTATGGTTGGCAAGCGGTTAATGTAATAAAATATGAAGAAGCTACGCAACTGCATTAATCGTAGTTGATGAGCTTCTTCTTTTTCTACGGAAAGAGAAGGCTAGGCGGATATGTATGGAAATAGCCGCCATAGAAAATAATAGGATGGTTATGAATAGAGAGGGTGGAATTTCTGCAATGAGCATCCATGATGAGCGCAACTCTTCGCCTTGGAAAAGCTACTATGGTCCCAATCTTGGTTATGTCCAGGAGCAATACGAACTGTTCCTGAATGATCCGAATGCTGTTGAAGCTTCGGTTCGCGAAATGTTTGTCCAATGGGGGGCACCACCTTCCACGGCTGTTCAAGCAACAGTGGCAACTGCGCCGGTAACAAATGCCGGAACTGTACAATCGGGTACTGCAGCTACTAATGGTCCAATTGACAGCAATATGTTGAAGAAGGTCGTTGCCGCACATCAGCTCATGCTGAATATCCGCAGGTACGGCCATTTAGGTGCGGATATTAATCCGCTTGGAATTAGTCAGGTTGCGGATACGAAGTTGCTTGAACCAGAAACCTTCGGACTTACGAAGGAGGATCTTGCATCGATTCCAGCTTCTTTGATCTGGGATAACGCTCCTGAGACGCTTGCGAATGGATGGGAAGCAATTGTGCGACTCAGAGAAATTTATACCCGTTCGGCAGCATACGAATTTACACATATACATGATGAAAATGAACGTAATTGGCTTAATAAGCAAGCTGAATCGGGATCATTCCCGGCTCCATTATCCGCAAGAGAAAGAGAAGCTTTACTTGAGCGCTTAATGCAAGTTGAGCAATTCGAAAATTTCATTCACAAAACATTTGTTGGTCAGAAACGATTCTCCATTGAAGGCGTTGACATGTTGGTACCGGTACTGGACGAGATCGTTCGCGCGGTAGCGCATGACGGAGCTCATCACATTTTGATGGGTATGGCGCATCGTGGACGATTGAATGTACTTACTCACGTACTTGGGAAACCATACGAGAAAATTTTCTCTGAATTCCACCATTCCCCTAACAAGGAACTTATTCCTTCTGAAGGATCGATGGGAATTAACTATGGTTGGACAGGTGACGTAAAGTACCACTTAGGTGCTGATCGCGCAGTAATTGAAGGGGAAACAGTTCGTGCAAAATTGACTTTAGCGAACAACCCAAGCCATCTAGAATTTGTTAATCCAGTAGTTGAAGGCTTCACTCGTGCAGCACAAGAAGATCGCAGCAAACCAGGCTTCCCTGTACAGGATCAGCATGGTGCAGTAACGATCTGTGTTCATGGTGATGCAGCATTTATTGGTGAAGGCATTGTTGCAGAAACATTAAACTTTAACAACTTACAGGGCTACCGTAACGGTGGAACTATTCATATTATTGCAAACAACCGTCTTGGTTTCACAACAAACAGCGTTGACTCTCGTTCGACTCACTATGCCAGCGACTTGGCAAAAGGATTCGATATTCCGATTGTTCACGTTAATGCAGATGAACCAGAAGCTTGTCTTGCAGCAGTACGTTTGGCGTGCGAGTATCGTCTGCGTTTCAACAAAGGTTTCGTTATCGATCTAATTGGCTACCGTCGTTACGGTCACAACGAAATGGATGATCCAGAAGTAACTCAACCGCTAATCTACTCAAAAGTACGTAATCATCCTACAGTAAGCGTGCTTTATAGCAATCATTTAAAAGCTGAGCAAGCAGTAACGGAAGCGCAAGTTGAAGAGCTTCGTGCTAAGACTGCGGCAACACTACAAGCTGCTTATGACTCTATGAAAGCTAATGAAGGAAAACCGAAAGCAAAAGTAGTACAAGAGACAGGTGTAATCGTACCTGAAGATGTGCGCACTGCGGTTCCTTTAGAAGAACTGAAAGAGATCAATCTTGAGTTACTTAATCGTCCTGAAAGTTTCACAGAATATACGAAGCTACAACGTATTCTTCAACGTCGTGCTACAGGATTAAACGATGGAGAAAAACTTGATTGGGCACATGCTGAGGCATTGGCATTCGCAACGATACTTGCTGACGGAACGCCGATTCGTTTGAGTGGTCAAGACTCTGAGCGTGGAACGTTCGCTCACCGTCATATTATGCTTAACGATAACGCTTCTGCGGAGAAGTTCTCTCCATTGCATATGCTTCCACAAGCGAAGGCATCATTTGCGGTTCATAACAGCCCGTTGTCAGAAACAGCTGTTTTAGGATTCGAATATGGTTACAACGTATTTGCACCTGAAACGTTTGTTATCTGGGAAGCACAGTATGGCGATTTCGCAAACGTAGCTCAAGTTATTTTTGACCAATTTATTTCCGCAGGCCGTGCAAAATGGTCTCAGAAATCTGGTATCGCAATCTTGCTTCCGCATGGTTACGAAGGTCAAGGTCCAGAGCATTCCAGCGCTCGTCTAGAACGTTTCTTGCAACTTTCTGCTGATAACAACTGGACAGTTGCTAACTTAACGACATCTGCACAATACTTCCACTTGCTTCGTAAGCAAGCGGCAATGCTTGGTGCTGAAAATGTTCGTCCACTCGTATTGATGGCACCTAAAAGTTTGATTCGTAACCCTCGTGTTGCGTCGCACGGCGTTGAGCTTAGCGAAGGTTCCTTCAAGCCAGTACTTCCTCAGTTTAATTTGTCGGAAGCAAAAGCGGCTAAAGATAAGGTGAAACGCCTTGTTCTTGGTACTGGTAAAGTGATGGTTGATTTGGAAGAAGCAATGTCTTCCGCAAGTGTTGATGAATATGCATGGTTACGCGTTGCTCGTGTAGAGCAGCTTTACCCGTTGCCACAAGCTGAGCTTGAGCGCATTATAAGCCAATTCAATAAGCTAGAAGAAATAGTTTGGGTACAAGAAGAACCGAAAAACATGGGCTCCTGGTCTTATATGGAACCGCGCCTTCGCGCTCTAGCGCCAGGTAAAGTACAAGTTCGCTACATCGGCCGTCAAGATCGTTCCAGCACGGCAAGCGGACATCAGGAAGTTCACGCAGCAGAACAACAATCTATTATTTCTTCCGCTTTGAATGGTCAACCATTCGAATCGAGTTTGGTAAGGGGGTAACTACAATGGCAGAAATTATTGTACCAGAACTGGGAGAATCTATATCCGAGGGAACAATTACAAAGTGGTTCGTAAAGGAAGGCGACACTGTTAATCAAGGTGATGTACTTCTTGAACTTGAAACGGATAAAGTAAATATCGAGATTAGTGCTGATAACAGCGGTGTTGTTTCCAGCATTGCTAAAAAAGACGGTGAGGTAGTACTAGTTGGCGAGGCGATCGGTTCGATCGGCGCGTCAACTGGTGCCCCTGCCGCTCCAGTAGCTCCAGTAGCTGCACCAGTAGTAGCTGAGCAACCAAAAGCAGCTACAGCTCCTGTTACAGCGGTAACAGCACCTACAGGAGTGGCAGTTTCTACAGCAGCTTCTGTGAATGCAACGCCTGCTGCTCGTAAGCTAGCTCGCGAGCAAGGCATTGACCTAACACAAGTACAAGGCAAAGATGGAATCGGCCGTATTTATCCGGATGATATTCGTTCGCATGGACAAGCTCCAGTTACTTCTGCAGCACCTGCGCCAACTGCACCGGCAGTATCAGCTGCACCAGCTGTTGCAAGTGCTGGTGGCAACGTTAAACCGACAGAGCGTAAACGTATGTCTCGCCGCCGGGTAACGATTGCTAATCGCCTTGTTGAAGCGCAACGTACTGCTGCTATGTTGACTACATTTAATGAAGTTGATATGACTGCAATTCTTGACCTTCGCAAACGTCGCAAACAAGCTTTCTTCGATAAAAACGAAGTGAACTTGGGCTTCATGTCCTTCTTCACAAAAGCTGTTGTAGGCGCATTGAAAGCATATCCGCTTCTGAATGCAGAAATTGACGGAGAAGACATCGTCGTTAAGAAATTCTACGATATCGGTATCGCTGTATCTGCTAAAGAAGGTCTAGTTGTACCAGTTGTTCGCGATGCAGATCGTCTAAGCTTCGGTGAGATCGAAAAAAATATTGGTGAATTGGCTAAAAAAGCTCGTAACAATACACTTGCACTAAGTGATCTACAAGGCGGAAGCTTCACGATCACAAATGGCGGCGTATTCGGATCCTTGTTGTCCACTCCAATACTTAACACACCACAGGTCGGCATACTGGGCATGCACAAAATTCAAATTCGCCCTGTTGCAATCGATGATGTGAATATGGAAAACCGTCCGATGATGTACATTGCATTGTCATACGACCACCGTATCGTTGATGGTAGTGAAGCTGTACGTTTCCTTGTAACAGTGAAGGAACTTTTGGAAGATCCAGAGCAACTACTACTACAAGGTTAATTTTATATGTTTTAGAATATGGCTATCATCGCAGATAAAACGATGATAGCTTCTTCTTTTTAAGCTACTGATTATTACTAGTTAATAATCAGTAGCTTTTTTTGGCATTTTTTTAAAAATTGTGCAGGAAGGGGGGTTACATCTGTGGAAAATTAATGAATATAAACGGCTCTATATGGAGACATAACGAAAGTGGTGGTTGCGACTTATGGATACTAATAAAGTATGGGAAGAGAACTATAGTAGACAAGAAAGTCCTGTTCAGTTTTTTCCAGATGCAGTACTTGTCCTATCTGAAAATAAGATCGTATTCGCCAATAGAGCAGCAATGAAAATGGTAGAGTCTGAAGACATAGGAGAGATTGTAGGGCAACCTATATCTCGTTTATTTCACTTCGATGTCATGCAGCAGTTTTCAGAAATGATTGATGTTTTCCTCGAAGATGAGAAGTTTTCAGATTATCTTTGTTGTAAGCTTCCCAAAAAAGATGGTCATGTGATCGATGTTGAAGTTCGTATTATTCGGATTTTATATCGAGGTAATCCGACGATTCAACTCGTAATACGTGAGATTTCTAATTGGAGCCGAATGAGAGATACGATAAACGAAAAAGATAGTTTATACAAAACATTAGTTGAAAGTGTCGTCGCTGGTGTTTTTGTGGAACAAGAAAAATATATTATTTATGCCAATCCTTTTTTGGAAAATATGTTTGGTTATCTACCTAATGAAATGATAGGACTTCATTTATACGACCTAGTAGACAAGGAAATGATTGAAGAAATAGAGAAGAATAATAATTTCTCAAGTGATGCTGTAGGGGGACAATATCCGTTTCAAATTAGGGGTTGGAAAAAGGATGGAAGTACAATTTATCTCGAAGGTAATAGTTCCTTAATTATTTTTAATGGTGCGTCTGCACTTCTTGGCACTGTGCAAAATGTTACGTTCAAATATGAACAGGAGCAGTTGCTCCGTAGCAATGCAAAACTATATCAGCGTATGATCATGTGTATACCAGAACCTATTATTATTAGTCATCATGAGGAAATCTTGTATCTGAATCAATATGCAATGGACATGTTCGAAGTAACGGATGCCAACTGTTTGATTGGAAAACCTTTTTTTGAATGTATCGTGGAGAGTGATCGTGAAATTATTGCAGCAGATATGTATCGAACGATTAGTGAAGATGAGCCATCGGCATTTCGCGAAGCGAACATAAATCTGCATTGTGGGAAACGGATTTCTGTAGAGATTTCGAATATTCGAATTGACAATTACATGGGGAAAAGTGTTGTTCTTAGTGTTATCAGAGATCTAACTGAAAGGAAACGTACGGAAGAGAGAGTTATCCGTTCCGAGAAGTTGTCTGTTATTGGGCAATTGGCCGCTGGTGTTGCACATGAAATTAGAAATCCGTTAACTTCGTTAAAAGGATTTACACAGCTCCTTAGGTCTAAGTATAGCGACCACATACACTATTTTAATATTATGGAAACTGAACTTGATCGCATTAACTTAATCGTAAATGAATTTATGACATTAGCGAAGCCGCATCTGGCGCCCTTCCAAGAAGGAAGTTTGGAGTCCATTTTGCAAAGTGTAATTTCGATATTAGATACGCAAGCGATTTTGTTGAATGTGGAAATTGAATATGAACAAGATGAGCTATTGCCTCCGATTTATTGCAACGAAAACCAATTGAAGCAGGTGTTTTTAAATATCATCAAAAATGCACTTGAAGCAATGCCGGATGGTGGGAAAGTTACAATCACAACAAGGCTACAAAAAACGAATCATGGCAATGTCATTCATATCAACATACAGGATCAAGGTCAAGGTATTCCAGAGGAGCTAATACATCGGATAGGTGAGCCGTTCGTTACGACGAAAGAAAAGGGAACTGGATTAGGTTTAATGATCAGTAACCAGATTATAGAGGCACACAACGGCTCCTTATATATTGATAGCAAAAGAAATCAAGGGACTTCTGTCGAAATATCACTTCCACTAATCGCTTTATATTGAGCTGTCATCACAGCATCTTTTATGACAAAGGAGTAGAACAATAACTCTAAGGTACGATATTCTGCATCGTAATGATTTCGATATGCGTTCATTTTAGATTCATATATAGCATGTAAATAATGATCTTGCTCTATAAGCATCTTCATTCTAGTCGCGGAGAACAAAATAAATAGCTCGAGTTGACCTATGTAATGGTATTTATCTGCGTTTTTTATATCTTGTCTTAATATAGATCCGATTTCACAAATCTTTACGATAAAATGATTTTTTGATGATTCTGAACAACGGAAATAATAATAGTTGTGATCTAGATCAATAAAGCGAACTTCTATATGTTCAAAAAAGACCTTAAGTAACCTAGTAGCGTAACGAATATGAGGTATCGTACCTTCAATATGGCAAACTAAACGGTAATGGATACTTTCTTTCATTATTGACCAGGGCTGTAAGTTTTGAGTGCCTAAAATGGCTGTGGAGAGGGAACATTTTTCTTGTTTTCCTTTTATCCAGTAGCTTTCTTTAAGCAGGCCGTTATTCATTTCATAAAAGAGACCATATTCAAATGCAAACTGACTATTAACGAATAAGGTGCATTTCCAGCTTGTATTCAATTGTTGTATATATTCCGTTAATGTAAGAGAGATATTTGGCAAAGTACTCGTTTCAAAATGAATATCTGTATATCCGAGGTTATCTAATACATCTAATACGAATGGCATCATAACATCTTGAATATGAGTAGATAGCGCTACTTGAAGCGAAGCGCTTGATAAAGGGGACATGGTTGATCCTCCTAAAATAGTGTAAGAAGTGAGTGTGTTTACTTCGACTCAATGTATGTAATGTTTAAAAGAGCTACTTTGTTGCACATGTGCTTGCTGTTCAAAGAAAATAGAGAACAAAAAAACGATCTTCCAAGTGGTTGTTATGATCTTGGAAGATCGTTTTTTTTGATTATTAAGTACGGAAAGCGCTGAACGTATATTTCAGCATTTGTGGACCTGCTATATTAGCAGCAATACAAAACCATTCAGAATGAATAATGATTTTACTAATGAGTAAAAAGGCAGTCCCACCAATCAACTCGAAAGCAATAAATTGTTTCCATTTCCAAGCGGGAATAACATAGACAGTGAAGCTTTCGCCTCCGCTATTCGATTGTAGTCGTTTCAACCTTAAGCCCTCCTGCCACATACACTTTACAATTGTAACTAGCGTATGCAGAGTGGCTTATCCAACATTCATAGTTAATTGCTGAAGTGATTCCTTTAATAGGTTAAGCATTTGATGAATATGAGACTGCTCTACGATAAGGGGTGGCATTAAACGAATGGTTGAAGAGCTGGATGCATTAATGAGTAGTCCCTTGCTCATACATAGAGCAGCAAGTGAAGGAGCCATCGCTTCTGGAAGATCAAAGGCGATAAGAAGTCCTTTACCGCGCACTTTTGTTATTGGAAACGTATGTGATAACTCATTAAGTGTCTCGATCAAGTAACTACCTTGACGATCAGCGTTAGCTGCAAGATCACGCTCAACTAATTCCTGCACGACAGCAAGGCCAGCTGCCATTGCAAGCGGTTGCCCCGTATATGTTCCGCCTTGGTCACCTGGTTGAAATAAGTCGTATTTGTTCGTTGTTAGCATCGCGGACAGCGGGAAGCCGCCGCCAATTCCTTTGCCAAGTGTCATAATATCAGGTTTTATTCCGTAATGCTGGTAGGCGAATAGTTTGCCGGTTCTGCCAAGTCCAGTTTGAACTTCGTCAATAATAAGAACAATGCCGTACATATCACATATTTTGCGAATGCCATAAAGATAAGCTTCACTCACTTCATGTACTCCGCCTTCACCTTGTACGAGCTCTAGCATAATGGCGCAAGTATTGTTCGTAACAGCAGCGAAACAAGCGTCGATATCGTTAATAGGAACATGGATAAAGCCATCTACTTTAGGAGCAAATAATTCCTTCCAATGTGGCTTTCCCGTTGCTGACATCATCGCTAAGCTGCGACCGTGGAAGCTGTTCGTAAGTGTAATAATTTCGTAGGCTCCATTCAGATGAAGAGCTCCATGTTTTCTAGCGAGCTTAATCGCACTTTCGTTCGCTTCAGCTCCAGTACTAGTAAAAAATACTTTATCCATATCACTGATCGAAGTCAGCAGTTCTGAAAATTCAATTTGTGGTTTGTTGTAAAAACCCGGACTAGCATGAACTAGTGTAGCTGCTTGCTTAGCAAGAGCTTGCTGAAGAACGGCTGGAGAATGACCAAGTGCAGTAACTGCCCATCCACCGATAAAGTCCAAATAGGTTTTACCTTCTGTATCGTGAAGCCACATACCTTCGCCGCTAGCCATTACAACATCCGGACGATTCGCAGTAAAAAGGACATGTTTTTCGGCTGCTTTTAGCAAGTGGGTAGTTTGGGTTTTTGTATTTAAATCGTGTTCCAACGAAGAGATGTTCAACATAGGTTAACCTCCGATCAATTTCTTACTACTGAATAAATATACAACAATAAGAATAAATATTCAATGTGCGTCTGTATTATTTTTTGCTTCTCATCAATATCGTGTTTCCATGGTGATAGAAATAAAAGAAGCGATGCAGTAATTCTGCATCGCTTCTGAACGTAGTTGATTATTATTTTGTTGTTAAACTAACTTTGTCTGCTACCGCCCAAGTGCCAACTGGTGTGATCTCATAAGTGACACCAGGTACTAGTTTTCCACTATTTTGTACTTCGAAGACGCCAACTGCACCTTTACGTGTTTGAACTTTGTATTGAGCAGTTAAGCTGGAACCATCGGAACCCTTTAATTGAATCGAACGATAAGCAAACAGTTCATCTCCAGGATCTTGGCTAAGTGTAACGTTTAGCGTTGTTTCGTTAACTGCGTCAGTAGAAGCAATCGTAAGTGGTGCGATTGTCTCAGCAATGAAGCTAGCTTCTTTTACATTGAACCAAGGTGAGGAGACCGTATACTTCTTACCGGCTTGCAAAGTAGTTCCTTGCGGTAAGCGGAACTTCGGCTCTTGTTTGCCATCAGTTGATTGAGTGAAACCGACATAGGACACAGTAATAGGTTCGCCGCCCTCTGGTATCAATGTCGCTTGGCGAGAAGCAAGGGAAGGGATAACTTGCATAGCCTTTCCATCAAGCTTATTGTTTTCGTCCAATACGGCAGCGTTAGCTCCACGACCACCTGCATATGCAGAGATTAAGTAACCATAATCGATTACACCATCTGAACGAAGTGAATCGATCTCGAACGTATCGGCAGTGACTTGACGAATCGCATTTAATTGAATAATTTCATTGCTTGCTGCCACTGTAATCGGTTGTTTGCTTTTGTATTTAAGCGTATAAGTCGTATTTTCTTTCATTGTTTGCACAGGTACGATATAAGTAGCAATGGAGCCTGTTTTCAATCTCGGTTGATTAACAAGCTTCAAATCTCCGTCAAATACGAAGTTGGCTGACGCTGTAGCCATAGCTTCATCAGCTTGTGTTAGCGGAGCGTTAAATGTTACTTCGAATGCAAGTTTATTAAGTGCTTTAATTGAAGTGATTTCAGCGTTTTCGGAACGAATAGCTTTCTCCGATTGAACAAGTAACATTGCTGTTTCACCACGTGTGATAGACTCCGTTCCAATCGATAAACCGTTCATCCAATGTTGAACCGATTTTACATCGCGCTGAAGTGCTTTCGCAATCAAAGATGCCATATCTGATCCAACTGTAGTGCTACTAGGTGAAAGTGTATCTACATTCTCGATAAGGCCTTTTGTAGCGGCGGAGTTTAGATATGCATCGTACCATTTTGCACCTGTTGCAACTGCCTTAGAATCGATCTCATCGACTTCTAGAGCCAGTAGAACCATTTTAATAAACTCCGCGTTTGTAATAATCCGCTCTGATCGCATTTTACCATCGGAATAACCTTGCAATACACCTTTATCAATTAGATGCTGGATAGCTTTATCTTGCTCAGCTTGGAAATTAGTTAACGCTGCCTTCTGTATTTGTGCAACTGGTGCTAGGGATGCCGCATAAGTCTGAAATGGAAGAAGTGCTCCACCGCCGATTAATGCTGATAATGCAACAATTGCAGCTTTTTGATTGAACTTTTTCATATGTGATTCCTCCTAATAGTGTGCTTGTCATCTGTTATATCTGTATGATAGACGACAACTCTAAAGGGGGAGATAAGAGAATATAAACTTTTTATAAACAGATTGATAAAGAAGTTCAAAGTAAGGTATGGGATTACACTGTGAACCGATAACCAGCACCCCAAACGGTCTCAATAAATTGTGGATTAGAAGGATCAGCTTCGATTTTTTCCCTTATGCGAGATATGTGTACAGTAACAGTTGCGATCTCACCATTAGAATCAAGTCCCCAGATTCTCTCGAACAGCGCATCTTTATTGAACACCCGGTTCGGATTTTCTGCCAAAAAGACAAGAACTTCAAATTCTTTTGCAGTTAGCAAAACTTCTTTACCGTGCAGGAAGACACGTCTAGCTGATTTTTGAATAGAAAGTTCTCTTATGTTGATTGTATCCGTATCTACCAGTTTAACGCCCTTGTAACGTTCGTAACGTGCCAAATGTGCTTTCGCTCTTGCTACAAGTTCGTTTGGACTAAAAGGTTTTGTGACGAAATCATCTGCTCCTAACCCAAATCCACGTATTTTATCGATTTCTTCCTTTTTGGCTGAGACGATTAGAATAGGTAAATCCATCTTCTCACGAATTTGTTTGCAAATCTCAAACCCGTCCATGCCAGGTAACTGAAGATCGACAATAACGAGATCGTAATCCCCGCTCAGTGCTTCCCTAAGTCCTTCTTGCCCCTCATGGCATAGCTTCACTTGGTAGTCATGTAATAGAAAATAATCTCGTTCGAGCTCTGCAATATAGTGGTCATCTTCAATAATTAATAGTTGCTTCATAGGAACCTCACCGATGATCTACAAATTTTTTGAGTACAAAAAAGATTGTTGTTCCATGTCCATGTGAACTTTCAGCCCATATTTGTCCGCCATGGCCTTCGATAATATGTTTGGCAATCGCAAGCCCAAGTCCACTTCCACCAGCATCTCT
This sequence comes from Paenibacillus sp. GSMTC-2017, assembly GCF_016019935.1. Taxonomy (GTDB): domain Bacteria; phylum Bacillota; class Bacilli; order Paenibacillales; family Paenibacillaceae; genus Pristimantibacillus. Next base: position 1,280,082 of record NZ_JAECMT010000001.1, on the reverse strand, counting down.
GCTACGTGATGGCTCCTCACGGTAAAAACGTTCGAATATATGCGGCAAAGAGTCTGGGTGAATGCCAGGACCGTTATCCGTAATCCAGACTAGGCAATCTTCTGATCGGCTACTAAATCCGATTTCGATTTTTTTAGGTTGCCCAGTCATGTACTTCAGACAATTATCTACGAGATTGACGATTACTCGTTTAAGCTTTTCCGTATCGGCCATAACGTAAGCAAGTTCATCGGTTTCATTTCTCCAAGTTACTTGAATTTTATTCTGATCTAGCTCGATAGACATTTCCTTTAAGCTGTATCTCAGAAACGCATGTAGTTCAATCTCCTGGAAGGAATAAGGCTCTTTATTCATATCCAACTTGGAGTAATAAAGCAGTTCATCAACTAACCGTTCTAAATCAGTAGATCTAACATGAATGGCGTTAACATATCTGTCTAGTTTTTCTTTTGTGTTTGTAACTCCGTCTCTAATCCCTTCAGCATACCCTTTAATCGTCGTAATCGGAGTTCTCAGGTCATGCGAAATATTAGACAATAATTGCTTGCGATTATCCTCGTAATGTAGCTGGAGCTGAACGGATTCGAGTAGCTTCTGCCGCATATTCTCGAAGCTCATAACGAGCTGTCCAACTTCATCTTTTGATTTGGATTGGAGCTGAAAGGTCAGATCGCCATCTTTAATATGTTCAGCCGATCTTCGCAGCTCATCAAGTGGCTTTACAATTTTCCGAGTGACATAACGGTACAGCAACAGACTAGTTAAAAGTAGAATGGCAAGAAATACACCGATAAGACTAGGAAGTAGTTTACGAACGATTTCAGCAAATGGGCTTCTTTCTTTCGTAACATAGATGCTACCTTTGTCCGTTGTATATTCTGAATAGTAGAAGTCGAACTTCGCATAAGAATAAAAACGGCTACCAAGATTCATTGTGTTACGAATAGATATATTGTTCATATCATATTTCGGAAGAAGTTTTGAAAGATCGGTTTGCAGTAATGAAGGTGATGCATATATGATTTCGTTCTCCTCGCGGACGATGAGATTAGCTTGTACCATTTTTAATTGGTTGTCGTATTTTTCGAGCAGTGAGACATCCTTTAACTTAGCAGGGTCATGTTTGGCCAAATATTTCAGATCAAGAAAGATACTTTCTTCCTCTTCAGAAAGGGGATTTAAAGAATAATGAATACGGTAGAAGCTACTAATGCTACGGAAATCTCCAGTAACAGCAACAGACAATAAATAAGCCGTTGCCATAAAGAGGATTACAGAAACGATAACAACAGATGTGAAAGATAATAATAGTCTGAAACGGATGGACATCGATGTTGCTCTCCCTTCCTTACCTAGTCGAAGTTGATGAGTAGTTTACACGTTTCCTCTATATTACATGTGTTGAATGAAAAAGGACGTATTAATTCGACATTTTAGTATAGGAAGGGGGATAAGGCAAGTAAAGGAAATGGAAGATGACTAAATGACAACTAATTAACAAACCGATTATGTACAATGATCATAATGTCTACTATACAATAGCTACGCTCAATCTCCATTACAGCAGGGGGAGAGAAGCATCTAACATGATAGAATGCCCCTCCTAAGAAAAGTGCTCTCCCCACATTCAGACAGGTCTAGTAGTCAGACTGCTTTCAAACATATCGATGATAACTAAAAAATGTTCTGCTTCACGAAAAACGTGATCAGCTAATAATGGGTGAATAATGCTCTTAATACGACATGCTTCAATTAAATCTCGTGCTGTTTTCTTGAAATCACGAAGTGATTTAACGGATACTTTATTCTGATCTAGAAATTGATCAAGGAGCGGAACGGTTTGTGATTGGGGACGCATAGACTCCAAGTCTTTCGCTTGAAATAGCAATTGGTCGAATTCTTGACTGAAGTTATTCGCCTGCTCTACAAGCTTTCGCTCTGATGGATCAAGCAAGTGACTAATAAATTTGGCGTGATCAGCCATAATTTTTAGGAAAAATACGTTTTCGTCAATTATGGCATCAGGCAATGGCTCTAATTTTCCTTGATTTAATTCTGATAATCGATTTCTAAAATAATTAGCTTCCCTGCTCACATGATCAACTAAAAGTGGAAAGTTATTAGCACCAGGAAGCTGGCATGTGAGTATTAAGCCTAATATTCTTCTTTTGAAAGCCCATATATAAGAAACAGCAGTGTGTACTTCTTCATTGAATCTCCTAATGACGGAGGGATCTGTCCCTGTTGTGAACGTATTTGCTTTATTTTCGATTGCATGAAAAATAGAATAGAAATGGTTGGCTTCATTAATCAATTGAGTGTCTTCACACCGGAATCCAAGTTTCAAAAATAGGGAATGTTCTTTCATTATCCTCGACCAAAATCTTACCTCTTCCAATGAACGCACTACAAACGGATCCGACATTAGCATGACCTCCCCTGAAATATCATACTTCAAGTACAGTATGTGAGGAGTCCTTGTCAATATTCCTCTGGTAAGAGAGTACCATAAATGTAATTACAAGTATTAACAAATAATATATATTAATCACTGTGAGCGTAAGAGTTAATATTTGATTATTATTTATTTTTTATGAGATGGGAGTCAAAATGAGAATTATTTATTGTAGGTTTACCTGACCACGCAGATTTGAATAGCTTATATAGTATAGGAGTTGCGAAAGAGTATTGAACAAACTAACAGATGAAGCACGTATTCAACATTATAGAGCTAGAATAGCTCCTTTCTATCAGCGTGATTATTTAACAGCATTTCCAGTCGTGATGCTTATTTTAAATCTGCTCGTAGTAGGAATATGTACAGCTGTAGTCTTTTACAATGAAGATGATTTAGAGCCGCTTACTATTAATATGTATTATATATCAGCTTTTAATTTGTTTTTTCATATCCTATTTTCAGTGTTGTTTCTCATACCAAGTTTTATGATGAAGTTCAGAAAATTTCAATATCTTTTTGTTTGCGCGGTTACATTTATAACTGCAAATATTTTTTACTTATTTATTTTAACTGTAATCGACGGTAATGATGATCCTGTTTATTTAAAGCAAGCATGCATTAGTTTATTTATTGGCGGTATTGTAAGCTGTATTTTTTATACGATTCGAGCATTAAAGAGTATCGACAAAGGGCTAGATTCAAGAGAACAACTACGAGTGTATAACTTTCCCAAAAGCGCTCTCAGCCTAATCATTCCAATTTTTTTTATAGTCGCTGTTTATTATTTAACCTATTTAAATGCAGAACCAATGTATAGCTTTGAGACTAAAAAATTTGTTTTTACTTCCATACACGGCATACTAATTGTTATTTTTATTCTCCAATATATCATTTCCATTGTTTTTGCAGAATTTACAGTCTACACCCGTTTGTTATTGAAATATCCAAAGATAACAGTAGAATCGGACAAACATGGCGAGAAGGAAGCAAAAAAGCTAGTAAAGTCGATGCCTACATTTTTTTGGGTTTTATTCATCAAAATTATTCAATATGTTCTATTGTTTTTTGTTACATTGGCATTCCCTTTCGCTATTACTGAGTTTGTCATTGTTGGAACGATTATTAATTTTGTGCTTCTGTATTTAATGTTGAAGTGGATAAGTATCTATAATGTAAGCAATGCAGGAAAGGGTTACATTAATTTCTTTCTGTCCTTAATGTCGAGTGCCCTCGTTGGGGTTTATATAGCAGCAGCGAAGAGGCAACATATTGACTCATTAGGTTTGGACTGGGAATTGTTTGTGTCTTTCGTTTTATCAATGGTTTTATGGAATAGAATCGATATTATAAATATCGTTAGAGGAAAAGCGAAGCAGAAACAAGTGTAAGAAGTTGGTTAATAAATAAACAACAATTAAGTAGATTCGTATATTAATAGTATTTTTGCATATATCGTATCAACAAAATGAGTAGCTTAATACCACAATAATTTCATCCAAATTTTAGAAACAAATGATATAATTAAATAGGCATCGCTTAAGTCACCCCGTTATAGAAGGGAGGTGAATAATGATGAAAAAGATGTTATTCCTTTTGTTGATTATGTTGTTTTCTTTTTCTGCAAGTGCTTCTGCAAATCCCCCGATCTCATCTGAAACGTGGTATGTAGCTTCTAGCACGGCTGGTCAACGTCATTTAACGGTAGATGTTTATAATGTTGGCACCAGTAACATCTCTATAACGTTGTACAAAGAAGGTCCTTCAGGTCAATGGACGGAGGTCTTTAAAGATTACGAGAATTTGTGGAGTTCGCAATTGTATACACTAAATTATAGCTTAGGCTACTTAGCTTCAGGGAGCTATAAAGTTGTACTAGATGTTTATAGCCAAAGTGTCTCAATAGGCCATCGTCTTGATTATGTTAACTTTTATTAGATTTAATATGTAACAGAGTAAATGCCCTTTTCTTAGCCTTTTGGCTTGGTGAAGGGCTTTTTTATACAACGGAAAGGATTTGGAAAATAAAACTATACTTTATTTGGAATATAAGGTATATTATTTTCCCTGCTATTTTTGCAGTGGAAATTCAATAGGAGGATTAACTAGTATGGATCGGAACAAGGATTTGATTCAGCTTATGGGCATTGGAAAAAGCTTTAAGGTTGCGCAAAGAACAGCGGGGCTGAAGCAAGCGACCAAAGCCTTGTTTGTGCGGAAGCACACGGTCGTGGAGGCGCTTAAAGATATTTCTTTCTCGATAGGGAAAGGAGAAATTGTCGGATATATCGGGCCAAATGGAGCCGGGAAATCGACGACGATTAAAGTGATGAGTGGCATCTTGGTACCAGATGAAGGTCAATGTACTGTTATGGGTTATATTCCATGGAAGGACAGAACCGAATATGTGAAGCATATTGGCGTTGTGTTCGGACAACGATCGCAGCTTTGGTGGGATGTACCTGTTATTGACTCGTTTGAGCTATTAAGAGATATTTACAAGATTCCAGATACAATGTATAAGGAAAATCTAGAAATGCTCACTGAAATGTTAGATCTGGAATCTATCGTGCAGACACCGGTTAGACAGCTTAGTTTGGGCCAGAGGATGCGGTGTGAAATTGCAGCTTCGCTACTGCATAGCCCAAAGTTATTATTTCTTGATGAACCAACAATCGGCTTAGATGCAGTGAGCAAGCTGGCAGTAAGGAATTTTATTAAAAGGTTGAATCAAGAAAAAGGCGTAACCGTCATTTTAACAACTCATGATATGAGTGATATTGAAGCATTAGCAGATCGTATCTTAATGATCGGAAAAGGGACGTTGCTTTATGATGGGTCACTAACAGAGCTGCGAACAAGGTTTGGTACAGGAAGAACACTTACTGTAGATTACAGAGAACACTCCGAACCAATAGATATTCCTAATGCAGCTAGGCTTGAGTGGACGCAAGTCCGAGCCGTGTATAGCTTTGATACAGAACGTGTTGTACTCGCTGAACTTATCTCTCATCTCTCACAGTTTGTTGAAATTGTTGATGTTACTGTTGAGGCAAAAGCGATTGATGAAATTATCGTTCAACTATACGAGGAGCATCAAATATGAAAGCGTACACTTCAATCTGGCGTCTTCGCTTCATAAATGGGATGCAATATCGTGCAGCAGCTTTAGCCGGAATGGCAACCCAATTATTTTTTGGCTTCGTGTTTATTATGATCTTCGCAGCATTCTACAGTAATAGTTCAGTGGCTATGCCTATTACATTAGACAAACTAATTACATATGTATGGCTCCAACAAATTTTCTTATCCTTCATTATGCTTTGGTTTAGAGACAATGAAATATTTGCAATGATAACAAGCGGAAATATTGCTTATGAGCTTTGTAGACCTATGGAGCTTTACCCCTTATGGTATGCTAAGTTGCTTGCTCAAAGAGCAGCAAGTGCAACCCTTCGAAGTTTTCCCTTATTAATTATTGTATTTCTACTACCCGAACCGTATCGGATGAGTCTACCACCTTCATTTACGGCTTTTACTTTATTCATCTTTGCGTTGTTGCTAGGCTTAATGCTCGTTATAGCGATATCGATGTTTATTTACATTTCCGTATTTTGGACGATGTCACCTGTCGGCTCTACCTTGATGATAGCGGTCGTAGGTGAATTTCTAGCAGGAATGATAGTTCCTATTCCACTTATGCCATCATGGCTCCAGATTGTAACGTATTTCCTTCCATTTCGCTGGACGACGGACTTTCCATTTCGAGTGTATTCAGGACATATTCCTCAAGAAGAAGCGCTGTGGGGAATAGGTATTCAGCTTTTATGGCTTGTCATTTTAGTTTTAGTAGGCCGCCTGCTTATGAAGAGAGCGCTTAGGGCTGTCGTCGTACAAGGGGGTTGATCAAAAATGCGCCTTTATTTCAAATATTTAAACATTCAGCTTAAGTCGCAATTACAGTATCGAGCATCATTTATACTACTAAGTGTTGGTCAATTTTTTATTCCTTTTACAGTATTTAGTGGACTGTATTTTATGTTTGAACGATTTGGTGATCTTAAAGGGTGGAGTTTTTTTGAGGTTGCGCTCTGCTTCTCCGTTATCCATTTAGCTTTTTCAATTAGTGAATGTTTTGGGCGAGGTTTTGATGATTTTTCAGGTTTGGTAGCTTCAGGTGACTTCGATCGGCTGCTAGTCAGACCAAGAAGTACGATCATTCAAGTGTTTGGTTCAAAGTTTGAATTTTCGAGAGTTGGACGATTAGTTCAAGGTATGATCGTGTTAGTGTGGTCAGTATCAAACTTGCCCGTTTTATGGAGTCTGCCCAAACTCGTGATCCTATTTTTAATGATTCTAAATGGTGTGTTCATATTCACAGGAGTCTTTATATTAGCAGCAACTTTTTGTTTTTGGACTATTCAAGCTATCGAGGTAGCAAATGTTTTTACAGACGGTGGGCGTGAGATGGCACAATATCCTCTTAATATTTATGAGAAGTGGGTAACGAGATTTTTTACGTTTATTATCCCATTTGGCTGTGTAACTTACTTACCGCTCCTTTATATTCTTGATAAAAAAGATGGGAACTTATTAACCTATTTGTTAGTACCGTTTGGTGGACTAGTCTTTTTATTACCTTGTTTGCTAGTATGGCAAATTGGTGTGAGACATTATCGTTCAACGGGATCGTAACGCAAAATAGAGTAAGCCTGTATCTACGCTGCAGAAGAATACAGGCTTACTGTTTAAATGAAAATAAGTAAGTCATGATGCGCCTAACACGATTACACGATAAAGGTTAATCTAATGACAAATAAAACACAGCACGTTGTTGGAGAACGGATTCCTCTGCAGAATTTGAATCACTTGTCACTGTTGTCGATTGACCAATTTGTTGCAAAAGCCCATGAACAGCAACTGAGAATAAATTATATGCACGATGTTCGGGATTGACCGTTGCGGCGATTCGTTCGGCGAGGCGCTCGATAAGCGAGCTGAGTGAGAAGCTTCCTATAAAGGTGCGAAGCAATTGGTTCCAGCGATTGAGATGAAAGCTGGTATCACTTTCGTACACGAATTGCTCACTCCAGCCGTAACCAAGGTTACTTGTGAGTCGCAAGCATACACGATATCCAGCTGAGTCAACAGCTAGAGCTGGTATGACAAATACTTCGATACGGGTGATGTTTAGCTGTTTCGATTGATCACCAGGGTACGAGGAATCATTAACAGAGAATGATAGCACATGACAACTCTCCTTTGACCGCTTACGAGGTTAGCTGTCGGATTCGGGCTAGAGAGTAGACCCTACCGGGGGCACAAATCCCCGGATTCACCCCTTGTGAACATCACATTCAGTTCCATAGAATGATTGTTCGCGTTGGTTCCCCCGCTTTCTCAAAATTGAAAAATTCAGCGTTATTGTTTACATAATATTTTACCGCTAAACTTTTTATTTGTAAATCTATTATTAGATGTACAAGTTTAAGGGTAATTTATCCAAAATGCGACAAGATTACTTTGCGTTCCTGCTTCTTTTCAAGTATGATGGTATTTAAAAAATGAACTCTTGTTCAATTCAAAGGAGCATCAATCATGCAATCGAAAACAAGCCATTGTAAAATTGTCGACTGTACAATCCGTGACGGCGGTCTAGTAAATAACTGGGACTTCAGCACCGAGTTTGTTCAGCACCTATATAATAGCTTAAACGAGGCTGGCGTCGATTATATGGAAATCGGCTACAAAAACTCTCCTAAGCTACTAAAAGGCGCAGAGAGCGCGGGCCCTTGGCGTTTTCTGAACGATGACTTCCTAAAGCAAGTAATTCCTAATAAAGGTAGAACAAAACTTTCTGCTCTTGTAGATATTGGTCGTGTCGATGAAAATGATATTTTGCCACGCAATGAAAGCTTGCTGGATCTTATTCGTGTCGCTTGCTACATTCAAGATGTGGACAAAGCGCTTGAGCTTGTTCAAGTATTCCATGATCGTGGATATGAAACGACGATTAACATTATGGCTCTTTCGAACGTAATGGAAAACCAGCTGATTGAAGCTTTCAAACTTATTAATGACAGTGTTGTTGACTTTGTATATATCGTTGACTCCTACGGCAGCCTGAAGCCGGATGATGTTAGCTATCTTGTAGACAAGTTCCAACAACATTTGCCGAACAAGCGTCTTGGCGTACATGCGCATAACAATATGCAACTTGCATTTGCTAACACATTAATTGCTGCTGGCAAAGGCGTTGAACTTCTTGATGCTTCTGTATACGGTATGGGTCGTGCGGCAGGTAACTGTAACACTGAACTTCTTGTATGTGAATTACAAAATACGAAATACAACGTACGTCCAGTTTTAGACATGATCGAAAAGTATATGATTCCGCTTCGTGAAAAAGAAGAGTGGGGCTACATTATCCCTTACATGATTACTGGTATTTTGGATGAGCATCCACGTTCAGCTATGGCTCTTCGCGCTTCGGAAGATAAAGATAAAGCTGTTGATTTCTACGATCGTCTAACGACTCCAGAAATTTCGAAATAATACATTTTGGCAACCAGTTCGCTGGTTGCCTTTTCTTTTTTTGGTGGAAGGCAGACGGACCTCTATCAAAAAAGTAGTCACTTCTTTAAGCAAAAGCAGTAGTTCTAGCCCGACAAAATCGGGTTAGAACTCAAGAAAAGAAACAGCAACAGCTCTAACCCGAAAAAGTCGGGTTGCGTGCACCTAAAAATAAACACAGCCCGTAAATAGAGAAATCTATTTACGGGCTGTGTTAATATAAAGCCATCCAAATAACAGTTAATCATTAAAGCTTAAAAAGCTCTCCTGCACCACGAATAGCTGCCGCAAGATTAGGTTCATTAGGGTGGAAATAACCTGATCCCCTCCAAATGTCTCCATCAGTTGACGTTGCCTGAATCTCAACGCCGATATCTTCGCTCTGACCAAACCAAGCTAACAAGTGAATATCACTTACTCCTTCAATGTCGATATACCATAACCTATCGCCATATTGTGTGACGAAAACGAGTTCCGCCTTTTGAAAGACTACGGGTTGCGACACTTTCTCTTGATAACTAATCTGTATATCCCTCAAAATAATCGTTTCCATATCCAACATGACTCTCCACCTCCCAATGGCAACAGATCGGTATTGACCGCTGCTTACGTTCAGCGGAATTAGTTAATTAATATAGTTTCCCTTGTCGGTACAATACGGTAGATAGTTTCGTTACAGCATGGACAAAACAATTTTGCCGAAGTGGGAGAGGATCTCCGAAGTAAGCGGGCAGTATGCTGTTCATCGTTTTTTGCATTTTGGCATAGAGCTGCTTGTAAACTTCTTCTTCGGTATAAAACTGTGTTTCTCGTCCTTGTAGCCATTCAAAATAGGATACGATTACACCGCCTGCATTGGCTAGTATATCCGGAATAATAATCGTTCCAGAAGCCGCAAGCGCTTCATCTGCTTCACCTGTAATAGGAGCATTCGCACCTTCAACGATAATGCGGGCTTGAATTTTCCCTACATTATCGCCTCTAATTTGATCTTCGAGTGCTGCTAGGAACAGAACATCAGTGTTCAAGTAGAGCACATCTTCACGTTCCAACACATTTGCAGTTATACCAGATGTATTCAATTCTTCATTACTCGTTGGCAGATCACCACGATGAGCGGCTGCATACTCCACTAATGCAGGGACATCTAAACCGTCCTCATTGTACAACGTCACATTGCGATCACTGACTGCAACAACTCTATTACGAAGTGCAGTACAGTTATAGGCTTCCATCGCTGTTACAGAACCGACGTTGCCGAATCCTTGAATCGCTATGGAGAAAGGCTTGTCCTTATAAGCTAGTGCTGTTTGGGCGAAAATGTTTGTACTGCCTGACAACCACTCACTATTTTTTTGCAGAAAGTCATGCAGCATATAACGGAATGTAAAATAGACACCTTTGCCGGTTGCTTCTCTACGGCCAAGTGAGCCACCGTTTATGATACTTTTTCCCGTAAAGCTGCCTAGATAAGGTGAACCTGGGTTGATGCTCTTATATTCAGCCATCATCCAGTCCATCTCGCGTTCACCCGTACCCATATCGGGTGCAGGAATGTCTTTATCTGGTCCAAGTACGTCACTAAAGTATTGGACATATTTTTTGCAAATGGAATAAAGCTCTTTCTCGGAGAAGTTACGTGGATTAATGGCAACGCCACCTTTCCCACCACCGAATGGTACTTCATGTAGTGCCGTTTTTAACGTCATTAGAGCAGCTAAATTAGTTACTTCTTCTTCATTAACGGACTCATGGAACCGAATGCCGCCTTTGTACGGGCCTAAAGCGTCGTTGTGTTGAATACGGAAGGCAGGAATTCGTTCGACGTTTCCGTTATCTAATGCAATTCGAAGGAACGCTTTGTGCACTTTATTAGGGGTAGAAAGTATTGCTGCCAGCGATTGGAATGCTTGTTCTCTGCGCTGATCCTGGATTAAAGGTAGGAATGAAGAATCTCCCATTAACGCATTCAGGGATTGTTGTACGATGGCTCCGGTTTGACTTGCCATGTGATGACGACCTCCTAGTTGGTAAAATGTTGATGATTCTTGCTTCATTTGATTGTATCATAGTTTGCTTCCCTGAAAAAAATATAGGAAATACAGCGTTCCCTTCAATTGTTCTTTTGAACTTGGTCTAGTAAACTGAAGCAGAATAGGAAAGAAGGAAGTGGCATCTTGAACATGCGATTAATACTAGTAGCTATGACAACCCTGGTGCTAATAGGGGTGATTGGCATAGTAGTTGTGCCTACCGAAATAAGCGCATCCGGGTCATTGCTCTCGTCCCATAATCATGATAGCGGCTGGGTTCAGGATGGAGATAGTTTCAGCTTTAAAAATGTATTTTCCAGCATTCTATTTTACGCCTTAAGAGGGGCGTATTACATCATGTTACTACTGACGTCAGGTATGATGTTGTTAAGGTTATCCATACCAACTTCCAGTCAAGGTGATCATCAAAGGGAATTGTTGAATCGTTGGAGTTCGGTAGCGGTAAAAGGGTTGCTTGTGGTCGTACTTATTTTCGTATTTACTAACTCCAATAGAATGATTAGTGAGCTTGATGGAGGTGGTACGGATTGGTTACAACTATTCACTGAAACGTCGTCTGGCCAGTTATGGATGTTACTGTTAATTCTATCTCTGCTAGCATTCGTAGTTATTAAGCTAAAAGATATTTATAAAGCGATATGGGCACTTCTTTTGTTAGCTGTAGAAAGCTTTAACGGACATGCCGCATCCTCCGAGTACGAAATGGTAGCCATATTATCTGACTTTATCCATCTTGCGTGTTCTGCTTTATGGGCGGGTGGCGTTATGTTGTTACTGTTGTTTTGGCATTATGAAAGGAAAGAAGCGGGCAGATTTATAGAACGGTTTGTCTCTATAGCTTGGGTAACGATTGTCGCACTAGCAATTAGTGGTGCTATGATGACGGCGGTACTTCTGCCTTCGTGGCTCTACTTGATTTATACGAGCTGGGGTAATTGGTTATTAGCAAAAATAGTGTTTGTTCTACTTGTGATCGTACTTGGTGCTGCACTTCGAAAGAGAGCTAAACGTAGAGAGATGCCGAATGGTGTTCTTCTGAAGCTGGATGGCCTGCTAATGACTGCAATTATCATAATCGTGAGCATCTTTACAGCGATTAGTCCCCTGCCGGATAGTGAGCCTTTGAAGATGCATGAGATGGGAGAAAGGCTACATTTTACGATAGAGATAAGTCCTAATGCACCTGGTCCTAATGAGGCGTCGCTTATCGTCTGGTTACCAGAGGAAAGTGGTGCTCCAAAAGAAGTGCGATTGCAACTTCGCAGTGGAGATCCTTCCAAGCAGAGGACAATTGATGTCCCACTAACAACGGTAGACTCTAGTGCTGGTATCGCATTCCCTGGATTTACTGAATTTAAGTTTGTAGGAGAAGGCGTAAAGCTTCCCTATTCGGGAAAATGGAGTGCAGAAATAAGCATTACCGATGGAGCGGGTATCGGTATCACCAAAACAGTTCCTTTTCGTAATGATTAATGGTTGTTTGGATGCTAAGGGGGGCGATAACATTGTCTTACAAATGGCTGAAATGGTTAATTTTGTGGATACCTACGATCGTAATTGGGTTATGGGAGTATGCTAGGCATGCCTTTCTTCTTCCGTATGTATCTATGGAATTAGGAAATTTATTAGCACCTATTTTTGTTTTTTTAATTACGTTAACGCTCGTTCGATCCTTGTTTGCTAAGCTTGAAGTGATGCAGGAATCTTTGAAACGTCAACAGGTCGTAAAGGCAGCGTTTGAGGAGAGGGAGCAGCTTGCAAGAGAATTGCATGATGGGATCTCGCAATCTCTTTTTATGTTGTCAGTTAAGCTTGATAAGCTCGATCGATCTGAGCTGGACGAAGATGCTAGCCGTACAATGGAAGGGATTAGGCATACAGTAAGACATGTATATGACGATGTACGTCAGTCACTGGCTAATTTGCAAAGCTCGCCTCTGCCTTCAGATTCAACATGGCTGCAAAGTATTCATAAATTTATTTCAGACATGGAGCAAGGTAGCGACATTCAGGCAACGGTCGATTCAAGACTGCATGAAGGATTATTGACTCATAAACAGAAAATAGAGCTGTTAGCAATTATTCGTGAAGCATTGATGAATGTACAGAAACATGCGGATGCGAGTCGTGTCCTTATTCATGCTGAGCATGTTGGAAGCTTAAATGTTCCTTCACCCTCTTTTGTCTGTACAATCGTGGACGATGGCAAAGGAATTGAATTAGAAAAGCTACAAGCGCAAGGTAAATACGGTGTAAAAATGATGAGTGAACGTGCGAAAGCTATGGGTTGGCATTTGTTGCTGTTACCTGGTGATCAGGGCGGGGTTAAAGTCGAAATCAAAGGAGGGTGATTGGAATGATGAACCGAGGTGAACAGCCTGTTCGAGTTATGATTGTTGATGATCATCCCCATGGCAGAGAAGGTATTCGTGAGATTTTGGCGGGTGATGCATTATTTCAAGTAGTTGGAGAAGCAGCAAGTGGAGAAGAGGCAATTGCCAAAGCTGCGGAACTGCGACCAGAACTTGTTCTAATGGATATTAGGATGCCGGGAATGGGCGGACTGGAAGCGACATATCGGTTAAAGCTACTTCTTCCTTCACTCAAGATTATTATGGTAACTGTCTCCGATGATATTACTCATTTATTCGAAGCAATTAAACGTGGTGCTCAAGGCTATTTGCTTAAAAATTTAGACCCCTCAGCATGGTTACAGTATTTAAGAGAAGTCGTTGTAGACGAAGCGCCGATGTCAAAGGAAATGGCTTTTAGGCTTCTACAAGAGTTCTCCAGTGGCTCTGAAAAAGGGAATGAGAAAGCTATAGCTTCTCAGAAACAAAAAGCTCATACAGAATCTTTTCCAGCGTCACCGTTGACAGAGCGCGAGAAAGAAGTGTTGCAACGAGTGGCAACGGGTGCATCTAATCGTGAAATCGCTGGACTATTAAACTTATCTGAACATACAGTAAAAAATCATTTGAAAAATATACTGCAAAAACTCCACTTAGATAACCGTGTTCAGTTAACTAGATATGCAATGGAGAAAGGGCTTGTGAAGCGGGAATTTAACTGAGATTAATAAACGACTAGTAGCTTTTACTGGTTGCATCAAATCCTTCAATTGCATATAATAAAGATTAATATTTATTTATAACAGTAATTGCAATGATGGAGAAAAGTAAGCAGTGCCTTCGCACAGGGAGAGGACGCCGAAGATTGAGAGCGTTCTTGTGAAATCAGACTGCCCAAGTTCACTCCGGAGCATGCTCCTGAACAGTGATGACGTCATGTCATGACATAAGTAGGACAGCACGGTTCCCGCCGTTAACGGGGTTTGAGGAATTGTCAGTTGCTTTTTTGGTAGCTGCAATTCAAATTAGGGTGGTACCACGGTTCTTCCGTCCCTTAGGGGAGGAGGGGCCTTTTTATTTTGTCCGGATACCCATAAGGGCTGGGGTTAATACAATTGGAGGCGATGAGGATGAAGGCAAGGCTGGAGCAGCTTCGAATTGAAGCACTAGCGGAACTGCAAGGAGTAGAATCGCAAGGAACGCTTAACGACCTGCGGGTAAAATATTTAGGCAAAAAGGGAGCACTCACGGAAATTTTGCGTGGTATGGGTTCACTTAGCGCTGAGGAACGTCCAGTTATCGGACAAGTGGGCAACGATGTTCGTGCCGCTATTGAGTCCGTTATTGAAGAGAAACAAGCTGCTTTCCAACAAGCAGAAACGAATAATCGTTTGCTTGCAGAGACGATTGATGTAACATTGCCTGGCAAGAAGTTGCCTACAGGTGCGGTACATCCGCTTAATAAAGTAGCTCAGGAGATCGAAGATATTTTCATCGGGCTTGGTTATTCCATTGCCGAAGGTCCTGAAGTAGAGACGGATTATTACAATTTCGAGGCACTTAATTTGCCCAAAAATCACCCAGCTCGCGACATGCAGGATTCGTTCTACATTACGGATGATATATTGATGCGTACACAAACATCTCCGGTACAAGTTAGAACGATGCAAGCGAGCAATGGCGAGACGCCAATTCGAGTTATTTGTCCGGGTAAAGTGTATCGCCGCGATGACGATGATGCAACACATTCATTCCAGTTCAATCAGATCGAAGGTCTAGTTATTGGCAAAGGTATTCGTATGAGTGACTTGAAAGGAACTCTTCTGCAGTTCGCACAACAAATGTTCGGATCGCAGACGCAAATTCGTCTTCGCCCAAGCTTCTTCCCATTCACAGAGCCAAGTGCAGAGGTAGATGTTAGCTGTGCACAATGCGGCGGCAACGGTTGCCGTATGTGTAAACATACAGGTTGGCTTGAAATTTTGGGTTGCGGCATGATCCATCCGAAAGTACTTGAGATGGGCGGATTTAACCCAGAAGAAGTGACTGGATTTGCATTTGGTATGGGCGTTGAACGTATCGCGCTTCTGAAATACGGCATTGACGACATTCGTCATTTCTATACGAATGATCTAAGGTTCTTGAGCCAATTCGCTAGAATGTGACGAAGAGAGAAGGGGAGATGAACAATGAAAGTATCCTATAAATGGTTAAATGAATATATCGATTTGGACGGATTGTCCGCAGAAGAGCTTGCTGAAAAAATGACTCGCGGCGGAATCGAGATTGACGTCGTTGAGAAACTAAACAAAGGCGTAACAGGCGTAGTAGTCGGTTATGTAAAATCGAAAGAAAAACATCCCGATGCAGACAAACTAAATGTGTGTAAAGTGGATGTTGGTACTGACGAGGAGCTTCAAATCGTATGCGGTGCCAAAAACGTAGATGCAGGTCAACTAGTACCTGTTGCCGTAATTGGAGCTGTGTTGCCAGGTGACTTTAAGATCAAACGTGCAAAATTACGCGGTGTAGAATCTCAAGGCATGATCTGTTCCGCTAAGGAACTTGGCATAAATGACAAGTTGCTTCCGAAGGAGCAACAAGAAGGTATTCTAGTATTGCCTGCATCAACGCTAATCGGTGCATCAATCGGTGATGTGCTTGGTATCGACGATGAAGTATTGGAACTTGACTTGACGCCGAACCGTTCCGATTGCCTTAGCATGGTTGGTGTAGCTTATGAAGTGGCCGCTTTGACTGGCCGTGAAGTGAAGCTACCAAGCAACAATGTACATGATGCAGTTGAGAAGACGGAAGGACTTGTTTCTGTCGATGTGATCGCCACAGAGCAATGTTCACATTATTCTGCTCGTTATATTAAAAATGTAAAAGTTGGTGGGTCACCGCAATGGTTGCAAAATAGACTTATTGCTGCTGGTATTCGTCCGATCAACAATGTCGTTGACGTAACCAATTTTGTTATGCTTGAATACGGCCAGCCGCTTCATGCTTTTGATGCTGATCGTGTACCGGCTGGACGCATCGTCGTTCGTATGGCGAAAGAAGGCGAAAAGTTAGTTACGTTAGACGATCAAGAACGTTCACTTGAGCCACATATGCTCGTTATTACAGATGGCAATGAGCCAATTGCTTTAGCTGGTGTAATGGGTGGAGCAAGTACTGAGGTGACTGGTGAAACGATTAACATTTTGCTAGAATCAGCAAGATTTGATGGTGGAACTGTTCGCAAGACGTCCCGTCAGTTAGGACTTCGTTCTGAGTCCAGTATCCGTTTCGAGAAGGAAGTTGACCCTTCGAATGTTATTCCTGCACTTGATCGTGCTGCGTCATTAATTGCTGATCTTGCTAATGGACTCGTGACGGATGGAATCGCCCAGGTTAAAGGTCGTTCTTCTGAGACTAAAATCGTTTCCCTTGCACTCTCCAAAATAAATGGATACCTAGGCACAGAGCTTTCCGCGCTACAAGTTCGCTCTATCTTTGGTCGCCTTCATTTCCAATATGAGTTGTCAGGCGAAGATGTCTTTAAGGTAGAAGTACCAGCACGCCGTGGTGATATTACTCGCGATGTTGATTTGATCGAAGAAGTAGCTCGTTTGTACGGCTACGATAACATCCCGACGACATTGATCCATGGTGATGTCATTCAAGGTGCATTAACTAAACCGCAATCGATTCGTCGTGAGCTTCGCAAACGTCTATCGGATTCTGGCATGCATGAGGTGATCAGCTATTCCTTCACGAGCCCTGCAAGAACTGTTTTGTTCCCAGCGTTAGCGGAGGATGTAAAAGCCGTTCGTCTTGCAATGCCGATGAGTGAAGAGCGCAGCGTTCTAAGAACGACGCTTATTGCACAATTGATTGAGACGGCTGTTTACAACCGTAATCGTAGAAATGAATCTGCTGCATTGTTCGAAATCGGCAGCGTATTCCATACGGATGAAGAACAGCTTACACGTTTGCCGCAAGAAAAACATCGTTTTGCAGCATTGCTTACTGGCAACAAAGGGGAAGCGCAATGGAACAGCAAAGCAATTGGCTTTGACTTCTATGATGCAAAAGGAATTGTGGAAACTGTCGTTGACGTATTAGGACTATCATCAAAAGTATCCTATGTACCAGCTCAGCCAGAACATTTCCACCCAGGAAGAACGGCAGCTGTTGTTGTTGAAACGCCAGCAGGTCCAGCAGTGATCGGTTACGTTGGTCAATTGCATCCAGCTCTTCAAGTAGAGTGGGATATGGCAGATACGTATTTGATTGAAATCGGTCTAGAAGCACTTTACGAGCAATCGAGCTCAGAGATCGAATATAAAGTGTTGCCTAAGTATCCAGCAATCGAGCGAGACATCGCTGTTTTGGTCGATACTGAGGTAGCTGCAGGCAGTTTGACAGAAACAGCTTGGAGCACAGCAGGTGAGCTACTTGAGTCTGTTCGTGTATTTGATGTTTATACGGGCGAGCGACTAGGAGCAGGTAAGAAGAGCATTGCATTGTCTCTTGTTTACCGTCACGGGGACCGGACATTGACCGATGAAGAAGTTACAGCTCTACATGCACAGGTTGTTCAAAAATTAGAACATTCTTTTGGAGCAGAATTACGTAAGTAGGCAGGAAACATCGCAAGCCGCATCGAATTAGTTCCTAGTGAACGCCGATGCGGCTTTTTTTGATGGCATTTTACCATTTGAAGAGGCTTCTCGAGTTAATAACTACAATTAAAATGTGTCATGGAATGATAGGGGGATACGACTACATGGATGTGGATCAAACCGTAGTAACCGTTGATATATATGGAATTCAATATAAAGTAAAAGGTCATACCAATATCGAGTATATGAAAAAGGTCGCAGCCTCCATCGATGAGAATATGAAGAAGCTCGCCAAAACGAACCCAAGATTAGATAATCAAAGACTAGCCGTTCTTTGTGCGATGCAAACGACAGAGGACGTATTCCGTCTTAGACGTGATAATACGAGGTTGCTTGAGGAAGAAGCAAAATCGCTTGAAATTCGTCAATTGCTGGAATCTGAAAAAGTTAGAAACTCGGAATTGCTCACAAGTATTGAGGAAGCTAAAGAAATTGCGGAATCGCAATTGCTTGAAGTACAGGCTGAAGCAGAGAAGCAATTAGCAGATTTTCTAGTACTTGTAGAAGAACAGAAGCGGGCAGAGCAAGTGGCAGCAGATGAAGCCATTAAAGCTGGCGAGGAGCGTATTGCCGGGTTACAGCGCGAACATGAAGAAATGATTACACGAATTCGTGAAGAGTTATCGCAAGAAAAGAAGTTGGAACTCATTCAACTCAAGAGTAGGTTGGAAACGGAGTTAGCTAAGCTTGAATCGGAGAAAGATAAGAAGATAGCTGAACTAATCAGTGATAGAGATACGAAAATTTCGGAACTTACGAATGATAGTATACAGAAATTAGAAGCGATAAGTAGCGAAAGCGCACAGCGAATTGCAGAGCTTGAAACTGAGCGTGATAGGCTTATTGCTGAATTAACAAGCGAAAATAGTAAGCGAATCGAGGAACTCACTAGTGAACGGGAGGTTGCTTTTACTGCACTAATCGAGGAAAAAGAAGCGGCTTTATTAGCTCTTTCGGATCAGAAGGATCAGGAACGTAATGCTCTTCTTACTGACTGGGAATCTCGGTGGGAGACACGTGAGCAACAATGGTCGACATCCAAAGTAGCCGAGGCGGCAGAACGTGATCGTGTAGCGCTGGACCGTGAGGCACACTGGAAGAGTGAGTTTGCGAAAATTGAAACAGCTAATCGTGCTGATCTCGAGCGTAGGCGGAACGGCTGGTTAGAAGAACGAACGAAACTTCTTGCGCAAATAACGGAACTTCAAAAAACGATGACTTCCGAGAAAGAAGCTCTGGAAGGTCGCATATCAATTGCCGATGAACAGCTACTAAAAGCATTGGAACAAGAAGAAGCACTTAAGTCTTCTATTTCCTTGCTACAAATAGAACATCAATCAAGTTTAGAGCAAATTAGCGAAGCAGAGTCACTTGTGGCAGCGTTTGCGGATGAGCGTAAGCAATGGATTGCAGACCAAGAGGAACAGCGTCTTCAGCTCGTACATGAACACAAGAAACGGATAGATGAATTGCATGCACAAATAAAAGGACTTCAAGAGCGGATATCAGCAGCAGATAAAGCAGAACAAAGTTATGCTGGCCAACTTGAGCTACTTGCATTCAAGGAGCTAGAGCTTGGAGAGCAATTGGAACAAGCACAGAAGATCGAGAGTGAGCTTAAGGAGCAGTTGGAGCGAGCACAGAAGATTGAAAGCGAACTCAAGGATCAGTTGGAGCGTCAATTGAATGTCGAGCGTAGTCTCAAAGAGAAGCTGGAGCAACAGCAAGCTGGAGAGCTAGCTTTGAATGTGAAGTTGGATCAGCAAATGACAGCAGAAAAAGAGTTGCATGAGTTATTAGAGCAACAGCAAGCTGAAGAGAAAGCTTTGAGAGAGCAATTGGATCAGCAACTAGTTGCAGAAAAAGAGTTGCATGAGTTATTAGAGCAACAGCAAGCTGAAGAGAAAGCTTTGAAAGCACAATTGGAGCAGAAGCAAGCTGTAGAAAAAGAGTTGAATGAGTTGCTAGAGCAACAGCAAGCTGAAGAAAAAGCGTTGAAAGCACAATTGGAGCAGAAGCAAGCTGTAGAAAAAGAGTTGAATGAGTTGCTAGAGCAACAACAAGCTGAAGAGAAAGCACTTAAAGCGCAATTGGAGCAAAAGCAGGTTGCAGAAAAAGAGTTGCATGAATTATTAGAGCAACAACAAGCTGAAGAAAAAGCTTTGAAGGAGCAGCTAGAGCAGAAGCAAGCTGTTGAACTAGAACTAAAGGAACAATTAATGATTCAAAAAGCAGGTGAAAGAGATCTACACGAGCTATTGGATCTACAACAATTAGAAGATAAAGAGCTTCGTGAACAATTGTTGCGAAAGCAAGCATCAGAACTAGCCCTTAAAGAACAGTTAGAAGAGCAACAATCTATCGAACGTGAACTTAAAGAGCAGTTAGAACAACAAAAAGCTAATGAGCATGCTCTTAAAGAAAAAATAGAGCAACAGCAAGCGCTAGAAAATGATCTTCAAAAATTGTTAGAGCTACAACATGAAGAAGAATTAGTGTTGCAAACTCAGCTTGAACGTCGACTTGAAACAGAGCGTAGTCTTAAGGAACAACTTGAAAGTCAATTAGCGGTGGAGCGTGAGCTTCAGGAACAACTAGATCGTCAACAAGAAGCTGAGCAAAGTCTCATGAAACAATTAGAGCAACAAAAAGCAGTAGAAAAAGAACTTCAACAACTATTAGAGATTCAACAAGAAGAAGATAAAGAAGTTCAAGAGCGATTGGAACGTGAACTGAAGGAGCAGTCAGAGCGCCGATTAGTTGCAGAAAACGAACTTAAGATGCAGTTGGAGCGCCAACTAGCAGTGGAACGTGAGCTTAAAGAGCAGTTGGAGCGCCAACTAGCAGTGGAACATGAGCTTAAAGAGCAGATGGAGTATCAACTAGCAGTTGAGCTTGAGCTTCAAGAGCAATTGAACAATCGACATCATTCTAATGATGAGCTGTTGGAACAGTTTGAATCGCAGCAAGAAGTTGAGAAAAACCTTAGGGATCAACTTGAGCAACAGAAACTGAAGGAACAGACGCTAATGGAACAACTTGAATTTACTTCTGCTCGTGAGCGGATTGCAACAGGACAATTAGAGGCCGCTACAGAACGTGGAGAAGAGCTTAGCCGACAATTGGAAGCGCGGGAGCAAGTGATCGCTGAGTTGGAGCAAGAAACAAAACGTTTGGAAAAAATGAAGGAAACTCTTGCTGCAGAAGAAGCGAGCTTACGTGAGCGTATGGAGTTTGTGTTGCAGGAAGCAGCTGCCTCATCAGAGGATCAAGGACAATGGTCTGAACAAATTACTGAGCTGCAGCATGAGAAGGAAGAGGCAATTAGACATTCTGCACGGCTTTCTGAAGAACATTCGGAGTTACTCGTTCAACATAATAAGTTGAAGACGGAGTATACGAAGCTACAAACAGAATATAACGAATGGATTGAATTGATCGAGCAAAGCTAACTGCTTTAAATAAGTGAAATAAAATAGTAAAGAACCAGCTAAGAAATTGAGCGATAACGAATAAGATTTCACTTTAACATAAGTGTCTATCTAACTTGTTATTGTTCATAATCGACTTAGTCTGGTTCTTTTTTTGTTAACCATATGTGTTATCCATAAGAATGAATTGTCCCCGTAGGTCCTCCAAAAGAAAGACTTGCAAGACGAACAAGATCAGGTGTTACGATCGCAGGATCTTTACCAGTCGAATGCATTTCTGTACGCAGCGTACCAGGGTTGTAAAGATTAACGAGAATACCGTACTCATGCTCCTCGTCAGCAACAGCACGTGTCAATGACTCAAGTCCAGCTTTGGCTGCGCTATAGGCAGCAAAGCCACCTGCACCATTTTGAGAAAGGCTTGATGTTATATTAATGATTCTACCGTACCTTTTTGACCTCATTGAAGGCAAGACAGCTTTAGTCAAAAGAAAGGGTCCAGTCAGATTTGTGGAAATTTGATTTTGCCAATCCACCGATGAAAGTTCGAGTACAGTGCCTTGCTCCAGCACAGCTGCATTGTTTAACAATACGTCAATTCGTCCCCAGTGGCTTAATACCGCTTCAACCGAATCTTTAACTTGTTTTTCGTCAGTTACGTCTGCTTGCAGAATGAGAGCATTTCTACCCGTTTTACTTAGAACTGTGGCTGCAGTTTGCTCAAGCTTATCTAGTCTTCTTCCTAGTAAAACGACATCAGCACCTTCATCAGCGAAAGCAATTGCAGTGGCGCGTCCTAATCCGCTTCCAGCTCCGCTGATCACAGCAACCCGATTTTTCAATGCTTCCATTCGAATTCCTCCATTCACGAGGTGTAGTGATCATATCTTATCAAAGGTAGCTTGGCATTGGAAGGGATTTGATTATCAGACTTTTTTGTACATAGGGTAAGAAGGACTAATAATGTAACTGGCTGGAAAACAAATTTATCAAATCCAGAAAGGAGATATGGGGTATTGATATTGAGGATTAATGAGAACGAGAGAGAACAATGATTGTTAAAGTAATGGATAAAAAGAATAAAGAATAGGAACTTTCGCAGTGCGCATTTGAGTGATATAGGAAGCTGTAATAGTAAAAATTACTCTTGGAGCATGCGAATGAGCGACTTTTGAGGCTGAAAGGAATCTTTAATGAGCATAAAAAATCAAAATGAAAAAGATAGGGCAACAGAAAATGCTGTTAACCCTATCCGTTTTTTTTTTTTTTGACAATTCATCTTATTATCTACTGAACTATTCAACAATAAGCTTCGCTTTCATCAAACGATGACCAGCGCCGCATGGAATGCTGCAAATCATATCGTAAGTACCTGGTTCATCGAATTTAACTGATATCGTTTTATTATTTTTGATCGAATAGTCACTTTTTAGAATGGAAACGCCGTGTATGCTGCCAACAGACTTCAAGGTTAAGTCAACATTTTCGCCAGCTTTGATTTTGTACTCCTGTTGGTCAAATTCCCAATCGGACGCAGTGATAACGACTTCCGATGTACTTTCTGATCCCGTTTCAACAGCCTCTTTGTTTCCAGCGCCGTTTCCTGCTGTATTGCTCTCCTTACCATTCGCTCCACATGCAGCAATGACAAGTGCTAGTCCAAGAATGGATGCAAATGCTAGCCATTTTTTCACAAATAATTCCCCTTCCAATGTTAACAATGAATAACAATATTCTCTTATTATTTTAACCTAAAAATGGATAAGTTAAATCACACATCGTGACAACACTTTGACAAACTGATGAAGAAGTGATGAAGAAGTGATGAACTTAAAGATCTAAATCGACTCAGTAATGATGTTAATACTGTGGCTTTATAATAAAGTTTGATAGACAAGAACGTATAGCCTTTCCCTATGACTGATGATGACAAATCAAAAAACCCCGGAATGATTGGATTCCGGGGTTTACATTTCAAAGTTTTACATATTGATTGACATATTACTTCAGTTGGTTGCTCATGCATGATCATACTCACTCGTAATACGATTTCATCATATCTACTTACTCTTTAATCCAAGAAAGCTATGCTTCGTGCAGAAGCAGTTCTCGTAGTAACATAAAATTCTGCTTTCCTATTGTCACCATCTACAAACCTACCTATGTCTCTAAATGTATAGCACTCTCTCGGTTCAAGAGTTACTCTACCTACATGATCATCATTATCTTCACCAGGGTCGTTCTCCCACAAAACATATTCTTTAGCAGAACTTGCACCAGATGGACAAATCCTAAAATCACCTCCACCAGAATAAGCGACTGAAGTTGACCATTTCCATACTTGAGCATCTGGTTTGTAATGCATCGGATAATGCCCTATATAATCCAAACCAGGTGCCGCTAAAGCAGTTGAATAAAGAACACTAATTGAAACTAAGAATACACTCAGAACTGCAGTAACTTTTTTCATAATAAACCCTCCTTAGATTAATTTTACCGAAATGAAATCATCATCTAATCATTCAAGTCGCGTTCATACCTCCTTTGTTTATCATCTATTTTTCGAGCACTTTTCACCAGAGAAGAGCTTGTTGCTCCCTTATTCCATAACACTTCATATTTTGCCATAAAAAGATAAATTTGCATATCCCTTAACATATGTATTTATTATAATTCAGTATGTTATCTCATACGTACAACATTTCATTACTGCTGATAAGCAACTCCGTGATAGCTAGTTCCTCTGCCTTACCTACAGTTGATTCGTCTGTATTATCTGTTTCTAATACTGCAACTGGATTTGTAGAATTATCAATCTTTAATATAAATTAACTTTGTTTTAAATCTACAAATACAACGAAAATACCCCTTACTTGTCATTGAAGACAAGAAGGGGCTTAAAAATCATTTGCTTGGTAATAACTTTAATCGGCATTACGTCTGCCAGCTTCATAAGGTGTGCTGACTGGTATAAACAAGTCGATGATCCCGATCGCTAATGCTGCCAGAATTGCACCGAACATCGTTACAGTTACACCACCAACAATGAACTGAGCTATCCATATAACCGCTGCGCTTGCGATGAAACCTACAATACCTCGGCCAAAGGGGGATACCCGTTTGCCAAAGATACCTTCAATAACCCAACCAAGTGCGGCAATAACGAGTGCCAGAAATAGTGCACTCCAGAAACCACCAACGCTGAATTGGGGAACGATAAACCCAACAATCATAAGGACAAACGCAGCAACGATAAAACGTACAACATGTCCTAAAAAGCTCATATCGAAATCCTCCTTCTAAACGTAATGGAACCATCTTTTGCTGGAAACGATGAAATGGAGTTGCTGATTCACCAATAGTGTTACCAAGGTTGTATGATTTATGTGCGGTACGAAATTGATTAAACTAACTTCGACAGATGCATGAAGCGCGAGGTTCGGCTATAATATAAGGGCGAGAGGAGTGTTAATCGTTGGACAACAAAATATTGACAACACTTGAATATCCAAAAATTATACATAAAT
This sequence comes from Paenibacillus sp. GSMTC-2017, assembly GCF_016019935.1. Classification (GTDB taxonomy): domain Bacteria; phylum Bacillota; class Bacilli; order Paenibacillales; family Paenibacillaceae; genus Pristimantibacillus. Next base: position 1,255,018 of record NZ_JAECMT010000001.1, on the reverse strand, counting down.
TAACGAAACACGCGAGTACTTCCTTAGGTAAGTCACTAACGGAACTGCTTAATCCGGTCACTGACTTGGATGATGTTAAGCTTCTTTTGCAAGCAACGGATGAAGCTTATGGTGCTGATCGACTCAAAGGCAGCGCTCCATTTGGAGGAATCGTTGACATTGCAGCACCACTTCACAGATCAAGAATTGGGGGAACGTTAAACCCTGCTGAACTTCTTGATATTGCGTCTTCATCAAGAGGCGGTCGCCGTGTCAAAAAGCATATCGAAGCTATTCATGATGGTTACCCAATTCCAATGCTGCAATCATTGGCTGAAGGCATCAGTGAGCATAGATCGCTAGAAGAAGCAATATTCGCCTGTATTGATGACCAAGCTGAAGTGCTCGACAGTGCTAGTCCGGAACTTGCATCTATTCGTCGTGAACTGAGAACGGGTGAATCACGCATTCGCGAGAAGCTGGAGGCAATGATTCGTTCGTCATCCGTTCAAAAGATGTTGCAGGATGCTATTATTACAATACGTAACGATCGCTACGTTATACCTGTAAAGCAAGAATATCGCTCTAGCTTTGGCGGTCTCGTACACGATCAGTCTGGATCAGGAGCAACGTTGTTTATCGAACCGGAAGCTATCGTTACAATGAACAATAGATTGAAGGAATTAAAGGCCGGAGAGCTACGTGAAATTGAGAAGATTTTGCAAAAGCTTACCGCACTTGCTTCCGATTATGTAGAAGATCTGCTCTTGAATCAGGATTTGCTTGGTCAAATTGATTTTGCATTTGCAAAAGCAAGACTAGCACATGAGATGAAGGCAATCCAACCTAAGATGAACGATAGAGGTTTCCTCAAGTTAAAACGTGGCAGACACCCGTTAATTGATCGGAATAAAGTTGTACCTCTTGATATTGAGCTGGGCAACAACTATTCGGCCATTATTGTGACTGGGCCTAATACAGGGGGCAAGACAGTCTCACTGAAAACAATTGGACTGCTGAGTCTGATGGCAATGTCAGGGTTATTTGTCCCTGCCGAAGAAGGAAGTCAATTATGTGTATTTGATGCTATCTATGCAGATATTGGTGATGAGCAAAGTATTGAGCAAAGTCTTAGTACGTTCTCAAGCCATTTAACGAATATCATTCGTATTCTTAATGTGATGACATCAAAAAGTTTAGTTCTTCTGGACGAGCTAGGTGCAGGGACTGACCCCGCGGAAGGTTCGGCGCTCGCAATTGCTATCTTGGAACATATTCATGCTAAGGGAAGCCGCATTATTGGAACAACTCATTATAGCGAGCTAAAGGCTTATGCATATAATCGTAAAGGTGTCATTAATGCGAGTATGGAGTTTGATGTTGCTACGTTAAGCCCAACATACCGATTACTTGTTGGAGTTCCTGGACGCAGTAATGCCTTTGCTATTGCAGAACGATTGGGGTTACAACGTTCCATTATCGATCATGCACGCGGGGAAGTAAGTGAAGAGGACCTCCGCGTTGAAAACATGATTGCTTCATTAGAGGAAAATCGTTTGAGCGCTGAGAATGACCGACAATCAGCGGAAGCGCTCCGTTTGCAGATGGAGAAGCTTAAGGAGAAACATGAAGCGGAAAGAGAGCGTTTCGAGGAGCAGAAGGAGAAGCTTCTCAAGAAGGCTCAAGAAGAAGCGCGTGAAGCAGTTGCGAAAGCGAAACGAGAAGCAGAACAAATTATATCCGATCTGCGAAAGCTTGCCCTTGAGGAAGGTGTCTCTGTTAAAGAGCATAAGCTCATAGAAGCGCGTCGCAAGCTAGAGGATGCTTCACCGGAACCTCAGAAGCAAAAGCGCAGTAAGACAGGGCCTGACGGTAAACCTCAAAAGATCGAAGCTGGTGATGAGGTTGTTGTTTATAGTCTGAATCAAAAAGGTTTAGTTGTAGAAATACATGGATCTGATGCAACGGTTCAGCTTGGTATCATGAAGATGAAAGTTGCTCTTGGAGATATGGAGTTAGTAAAAGCTAAAACCACTGAAAAGGTGCAACAGCCAAAGCAGGCGGCGAGCTTAAAGCGGACAAGAGATGAGAATGTCCGTATGGAACTGGATCTACGTGGAGAAAGTTTGGAAGAAGCGATAATGGAAGTTGATCGTTTCTTAGATGAATCGTTCCTTTCTGGCTTTGGTCAAGTCTATATTATCCATGGCAAAGGCACTGGTGTACTTCGAACAGGAATCCAACAATATTTGCGTAGACATTCGCATGTGAAAAGCTATCGCAATGGTAACTATGGAGAAGGCGGCATTGGGGTAACTGTAGCTGAGCTGAATTAACGTTATGCTGCGTTGGAATAGCTGTTCCATCGCAGCTTCGGATAAGATGGGGGATACAACTATGGAAACGGAAATCGATAGAATATTGAGCAATCCATATGCCTCTTCGTTAGTGTTCGTATCTGTAACGGTTTTATCGCTTATCGTATTCCTTTCATGTTTTGAGCTTGTAGCTAGATATAAATGTTGGGATGAGATTAAGCGAGGCAATATGGCGGTTGCTATGGCGACGGGTGGCAAAATATTTGGGATATGCAATATATTCAGATTTTCTATTGAGGCAAATGACTCTATCTATCAAAGTTTGATATGGGGAGCGTTCGGTTTTATTATTCTGCTGATAGCCTATTTCTTATTTGAATTTCTTACACCTGTGTTCCGTATCGATGAGGAAATCGCTAATGATAACCGTGCGGTAGGATTTATCGCTATGACGATTTCTGTATCTTTATCCTATGTAATTGGAGCTACCGTCATTATTTAGCACTGGGGGCTTTTTGATGAAATATTTATGGATAACATTATTGATCGTCGCTATTTTATTTTTTATTGTCGGTATTATTTATGTTATGAACACTTAAAGGGGATGTTGAGCAATGGAAGAACGTCAAGTTTGTCAATGGTGTGTTACGGAAATTATTTGGGATGAAGAGATCGGTCCAGAATCGCATTGTCCACATTGCGAAAACGAGCTTGGTGGTTATCGATCATTAAACGTTGGATTAGAAAACGACAATGATAATGATGATGTAGATGTTCCTGATACCACTGCAGATAATGAAGAGTGGTCTGAAGAAGAGGAAGAACGTAAAAATGATGCAGGCTGGATGAAGGACAACGAAGGGTTCCGCAGTTCGACTATAAACACATTAGCAACTGAAGGTGTAGTTCAACGCATTATAAATGAGCAATTAGAACTTCCAGAATGCCCGTCTTGCAGAGAGTATATGCTTGAAGCAGGTGTTCAAACGATTGGTGGAGATAATTTTAAACCAACGATCGCGCCAGCAATCGGTCATTCTGTTGTTCCAAATCCATTTAATGTTGTTATGTATGTTTGTCCATCTTGTTATCTTACAACTTCAATTCTAAGCCCAGCAGACCGTGAAGCTATGGTCGAGAGACTTTCACAAGGGGATTAAATTAGAATTAGCCGCTGTAGAAGGGCATTGGATCTATAAATAAAGGGTATGTTACAAAACGATATTCTACGCGTGTTTCTAATTGGCGGGAGGAATCGTTTTGGCAAAGGCATTAGGGAAACAAGCTGTCTTACTCTTAATTGTACAAACCTTGTATGGAGTAGGACATGCTTTATCTGGTCTGTTCGTACCTGTTTATTTATGGAAATCAAGTCAATCTTATATGATTATTGGATGGTTTACTTTTGCTCAGTATGCACTAGGAGGTTTGACCTTTTGGCTCGCAGGTAAATGGGTGAAGGAACATAACAAAATGAACAGTTTGCGATTAGGGATCGCTTTATCTGGTCTATTTTATTGTGTTGTGTTGCTCCTTGGAGAAAATGCAATCCGTTATTCCATACTGTTAGGGATGCTCAGCGGCATTGCGATGGGATTTTTCTGGATTGCGTTTAATGTTGTTTACTTTGAAGTAACCGATCCAGATACAAGGGATCGCTTCAACGGCACTGCGGGTTTGCTTGGCTCAGCAGCAGGGATGTTTGCACCATGGATATCAGGCATGCTCATTACGTCTATGCAGGGTGAAAAGGGGTATCGGCTCATTTTCACCTTATCACTCATTATATTTTCTTTAAGTGTCGTTCTTAGTTTTTGGCTGAAGAAACGGCACGGTGAAGGAAAATATAACTGGATGCATGGTGTACAACAGTTGCTTCAGAAGGGGAGTCCATGGCGCCGAATGTTTCCTGCGATTGTTGCGCAAGGTGTTCGAGAAGGTGTCTTTATGTTTTTGGTCGGATTAACGGTTTATACAGCAACAAAGGATGAAAGCAAGCTTGGTATGTTTTCACTCATTACCTCGCTTATTGCTCTCATTAGTTTCTGGATTGCTGGAAAGTGGATAAAAAAAGATCAAAGTAAATGGGCGATGCTGGTAGGCGTAATCATGATCGCTATCGTTATCCTCCCGCTATTTTGGAAAGTATCATTTGTTACTTTGCTGTGTCTTGGAATAGGCACGTCACTGTTTATACCGCTTTACAATATACCTATGACTTCAAGAGTATTTGATCTTATTGGTCAATCCGAACAAAGCGCGAGGGAACGAGAAGAGTTTATTGTGCTTCGTGAAGCAGGTTTAACGACTGGCCGGTTGCTCGGAATGGCTTCTTATTTGATATTGTTACCGCTGAATGATTCTCCCCTTGCTATCACTTGGCTGCTCTTTGCGGTCGGTATTGTACCCATTGCAGGTTGGTGGTTCATGAAGCCGTTTCTAAGTGTGCAAGTAGATAGACATAAAGGAAAGAGCTGACTAGACAATAAGGGAGTTCGAATAATAATGGCTAGAGTTGTGTCAGATATTACGAAGCTAATCGGTAATACTCCAGTAATAAGTTTACAGCGTATTGCTGAGGAAGGAAGCGCAGAAGTTTGTATTAAGCTGGAGCGCTTTAATCCTAGCGGTAGCGTTAAAGATCGGGCGGCTTTCGCTCTAATTGAAGCTGCTGAGCAGGCTGGGCTTATAAAGCTAGGCGATACAATCATTGAACCTACCAGTGGTAACACGGGCATAGGTTTAGCAATGAGTGCAGCAGCTAAAGGATATAAGCTTATTCTAATTATGCCAGACAATATGTCCCCTGAACGTATTATGCTACTGAAAGCCTATGGTGCAGAAGTTGTATTAACGCCTGCATCGGAACGTATGCCAGGAGCTATTCGTAAAGCCGAAGAGATTCAAGCAAGTTTACCGGGTAGCTTCATTCCGAACCAATTTGAAAATGCTGCAAATCCAGATATCCATCGCAAAACAACTGCACTAGAAATAATGGATCAGACGGATGGTCGCTTGGATGCATTCGTTGCTTCAGCGGGGACAGGTGGAACGATAACTGGTACAGGAGAGAAGCTTAAGGAATTGCTACCTAACTTATATGTTGCCGTTGTAGAACCACAAGGTTCACCCGTACTATCGGGGGGGCAACCGGGTCCTCACAAGCTAGTTGGAACTAGCCCTGGATTCATTCCTGCTATTCTTAATGTTTCTGTCTATGATGAGATCATTCAAGTATCAGATGATAATGCTCTTAATACGATGAGAGCTTTAGCACGGCAAGAGGGGCTTCTACTAGGACCATCCTCTGGTGCTACAGTGTGGGCTGCTATGCAAGTAGCTAAGCGATTAGGAAGCGGGAAAAGGGTGCTCTGCATTGCACCAGACACAGGCGAACGCTACTTAAGTATGGGTATTTTCTAAAAATTAGCTACGTATTTCCTCTGTTAATCTTCTGCACTTATTTTCCTCTATAGTATGAATGTTGGCATTCTCTTTTGGGCAACCTTTGGTTGTGAGGAAGTGAATGCCAATTATGAAAGTAAAACCATTCGGTATAACAGCCACTTTTGCAATCATTATATTATCAGTTGGACTCGTTAACCATGTTCTCATTGTGCCGCTCCTATTAGGGGAAGCAGGTCGTGATGCATGGATGTCAGTTTTACTATCACTAACGGTTATTTTACCGTGGAGTCTAATTCCGTTGTGCGCCATTTTGAAAAAAATGAATAAAACAAGAATTGATATATGGCTAAAAGAAAGATTGCATCCCTTAATCGCAGGGGCATTAATTACATATTTTTTGATTCTTATTATGATCACGGGACTTGAAACACTTATTGTTACCTCTTCATGGACAGGTACGTCCTACCTTCCTAGAACACCATTTCTGGCTATTATCATTATCCTTTTGTGTCTTTGCCATTATGCGGCGAGTATGGGCCTCAGAACGATTGCTTATATAAGTTGTCTCCTAATTCCGATAGTCGTTTTTTTTGGTGATTTTGTTATGTCTGCAAATATGCCAAATAAAGATTATCGTTATGTCCTTCCAATGCTTGAACACGGAGCAATCCCAGTTATAACTGCATCAATGAATTGTTTAACAGCTTTTAGCGAGCTGTTTTCGTTGTTATTTATTCAACATCACATGAGCAAAAGGATGAGTCGATGGCATATGATCATCCTCGTTTTATTTTTGGCTTTATTAGCGATTGGTCCGATTTTAGGCGCAATTTCTGAATTTGGTCCTGTAGAAGCCACGAAATTAAAGTACCCCGCATATTCACAATGGAGATTGGTAACGGTTGGCAAATACTTTGAACATGTTGATTTTTTGGCGATATTTCAATGGCTGGCAGGTGCATTAGTAAGGATTTCATTGGCTATCTACATACTAATCGAATTTAGTCCAATCAACCGGATGAAGAGGAAGTGGGCAGGTTATTTGATTATATCTGTAGTGTTCGTTATTTTTGCTACCTATTGGACGAATCATATGAGTTTATATCAAGAGATCATTAAATGGCGCTTTAAAAATATTGGATTGATTACGTTAATGGTAGTGCTGTTCATTTATGCAATTAGTTTTATGAAGAAGAGGCGGTAATCAAATGGCAGACAAAATGGATTATGGATATCAGATGAAAGGCAATGATGAAGCGGGTATCACAATAGAACAATTTAGCACAAAGTTAAAAAATTGCGCAGATGTATTGATTCATCATGTTGAACTGCCTGATTACATCGATTTGACGGCCACACTTTATTATTGCGAAGGAATGGTTGATGCCGGAATGTTTCATTTAGGGCTTCTTCCGATCCTTCAAAAAACGGAAAACAGTAGGGAAACGATACCGTCCAGTCAAACTACAGAAGAAGTAGAACGTCATTCGCCTAATAAAAAGTTTATGAAGGTTGACTCCGCAGATGTAAATCATCTATTTTGCAGATTATTTTCCGGTAGCGTAATTATTACGTTCTCAGATGATTCATCTTTTTATGAATATAATATATCTAATCAGCCTTCGAGAAGCCCAGAGGAATCAGCGATGGAACTTTCACTCAAAGGGCCACGAGATGGCTTTATTGAGCAGTTATCGATCAATATAGCTTTAGTGCGGAAACGATTGCTTACACCCAAATTGCATGTTGAATATTTCAAGATAGGCTCCGAAACACAAACAGGGGTTGCGTTGATGCATATGTCTGATGAAGCTCCTTCTGAAGTGGTTGAGGAGGCGAAAAGAAGGCTGAAAGCCATTCATATTACATCTTTGAATGGAGCAGGGGAACTGGAGGAGTTGTTATCTGATCAACCGTATGCCCTCTTCCCCTTGCTTGAGTATATAGGCAGACCTGATTATGTCGTTCAATCTTTGATGAAGGGGCGTTTCGCAGTTCTTGTAGATGGATCACCTGCTGCTTTAATAGGCCCAGGAAATCTTCTTCTGCTCATTAAATCGCCGGAGGATGCACATCTTCCGTTTTATTATGTATCGTTAGAACGCTTGCTTCGTCTACTTGGTTTATTATTAGCCTTGTTTCTCCCAGGTTTCTGGATAGCGCTTTCGTCATTTAACCAGGATCAAATTCCATATTCTTTGTTAGCGACAGTATCTATCTCTCGTATTGGCTTGCCTTTGTCTGCAACGATGGAAATGTTTCTGATGCTCACATTATTTGAAGTATTTCGAGAGGCTGGTGTTAGGTTACCAAGACCTGTAGGACAGACCGTGTCTGTTGTAGGCGGATTAATTATCGGTGATGCAGCGATTCGAGCAGGACTAACATCTCCTACAATGCTAGTAGTAGCCGCAGTAGCTGCAGTATCTACTTTCACTTTAGTTAATCAATCATTAGCGGGATCTGTAAGTATATTTCGCTTTGCTATTTTACTTTGTGCTTCATTTTTTGGTATGTATGGTTTTATAATCGGGATGTTTGCATTAATGATATATCTATGTTCGTTGGAGTCATTTGGGCAATCTTATATGCAGCCGTTAGCTCCGCTACATTTCAAGGATCTAGCAAATGCTCTACTCCAGAAGCCGTGGAAGCTTGAAGCTAACCGCAGGAAAAAGCAATGAACAACTTACTTGGAGTTAAAAAGGTTGGAGGAATTAGAAGAGGAGTTGCTGTAAGTGTAGTAATTATGATGTGCTTTTTACTTTCGGGCTGTTGGGATGAAGTAGATCTTCAAGATAATAGCTACATGACTGCATTAGGTATTGATTTTATAGAAGGAAAATATGTGGTTTACGGTCAAATGATCAGTTTTGTTGCAATAGCGAAAACAGAAGGTCCCAAATCAGAGCCCAAGCAAGTATGGATTGGTAAAAGTACTGGTGATTCTGTGTTGCTCGCATTGTTTCATTTAAGCCGAACTGCTCAAAATATTCTCAATTTGGAACATTTAGAAACGATTGTTCTTCATGAACGAGCTATGAACAAGGTAGACGAAGTACTTGATGGGCTAAATAGGCAGCGAGCTTCACGCTATACTTCAATGATCTTTGGTACCAATATGCCATTGGATGAGCTTTTTACAACCGATGCATTTTTTAATGAATCTGCCCTCAGTACCATTCTTTACAATCCAAAGCTACAAGACCAACAATTTACGTTTGTTCATCCATTTAATATGCAGACTGCCGTACAAAAACTAAAGGAACCTGCAATGACGACGTTAATACCAGCACTCAACTTTACAGAAAAGTATTGGAAGTTTAAGGATCAGCCGCTGAAGACTCAAATGATTAATGGTTTGTTTGTATTCAAAAACTTCAAATGCCAAGGATATTTTAAAAGCGATAGTGTGATCGGAATACGGTGGTTGAATGAACATTTTAGTCGGGTTCTATTAAAGGTTTCTGATCAAAGTGGTGATGCTTCGACTGCAATTACGAATTCAAAAATAAAGTTCAAAACTACACTTGAAAACGGAGAAAGCAGCTTTGATTTAGATTTGAAGTTAGTGGGGCATATTCTGGAACATAATGGAGGTATGGATGAAAAGAAGATAGCTAAACTTGTTGAAAATAAGGTGAAGGAAGAGATCGAGGCTGTTTATAAACTGGGAATTGCAAACCAAATGGATCTGCTTGGTTTAGAGCATCGATTATATCGTCACCATAACAGTTATTGGAAAGAGCATGCAGCAAAAAAAGGCTGGATGCCGCGAATAGACCAACTGAAGCTGAATGTGAAATTTTTAATAACGGACACAGGGAAATTTGATCTAGTTGATGACACATAAATATAGCGAAATAGCCCATAATACGGAAGTCATCACATTTCAAACGTAAAAGGAGGGGTAAAATGGTTCAGCCTATGACAGCTAAGGAACTGGAGTATATAGCGGACTCAATGTCGAATGAGGATCTGCTTATTAAACAAGCAGCAGCAACCCTTGCCGTATCAACAACACCAGCAATCCGAAATTACTTTTCCCAAGTAATCCAGACACATCAACAACATTATGATTCACTTTTGCACGCCATTTCGCATCATCAACAAATAGCTCCAACACAGCCGCAGCAATAAGTGGCTATGGTAGGGTTAATATCGATTTAAAATGGAGGTACATCGATGTATAATCAGCAATCGCAATCAATCCTCACTGAGGAGGATTTGGCTTCAACTGTATTGTCTGACCTCAAACGGGTTGTGCGTGAATACGCGACGGGTGCGACGGAGTCTACTTGTCCAGATATTCGCCAACTCTTTACTAAATTGCTGGACAGTACGCTCAGCTTACAAGGACAGTTGTTTCAAGCGATGCAACAGGCTAACATGTATAATACGTCCTCACCTGCACTGCGCCAAGAGCTCGACAAACAAGCTCAGCAGTATAAACAGACTGCACAGAAGACAAAACAAATGCTTCAGCAGAAGCTGAACAATGTAGGGCAACAATCGATATACACGCCTGTAGGCGGTCAGCAATATGGAAGCCAATCACAACAGTCGTATTTCAACTAAAGACCCTTAGGGGTCTTTTTTGCTTGTATATGTCATTTGTTTGAATAATCTGTTTGTGATAGAACTTCATAATTCATGTATTATCAATTTTTCTTTGCAGGAAGCCGGAATTCGTTGTAAAATATTCTTTATTATCGCAGGCGCGCTGGAAGGAGTTTATAAATGAACGAGTTACAGTTAAAGGTGTTGGAATTACTAAAAGAAGACGCCCGCAGAGACGCGGAATTAATCGCGACTATGCTTGATGTTCCGGTGACGGATGTCAAAGAAGCAATCGCTGCGATGGAGCAAGACCATATCATCGTTAAATATGCGACAGTTGTCAATTGGAGTAAAGTGGATGACGAGAAGGTAACCGCCTTAATCGAAGTTCAAATCACTCCAGAGCGCGGTCGTGGTTTCGAAGGTATCGCGGAAAGAATTTATTTGTACCCAGAAGTGAAATCGGTTTATTTGATGTCGGGCGCCTATGATTTACTTGTCGAGGTTGAAGGGAAAAACTTGAAAGAAGTGGCCTCCTTCGTATCAAACAAGCTGTCCCCTATTGATGCGGTACTTTCTACAAAAACATTTTTTATATTGAAAAAATACAAACAAGACGGCATTATCTTCGAAGAAAATGAAGATGACCATCGTTTGATGGTTTCGCCGTAATATAAAGGGTGATGGTGATGATAAAAGAGGAATCGGAACAAACAGCCATCCCTATGACGCGTCAATCGATGGCTGGTTACTTGTCTCCCCTCGCAAGAGACATGAAACCGTCGGGCATCCGCCGGTTTTTTGATTTAGTTAGTTCTCGCAAAGATATTATAACGCTTGGTGTTGGGGAACCAGACTTTACAACGCCTTGGCATGTAAGGGAAGCAGCAGTGTATGCTTTAGAAACGGGCAAGACACAATATACTTCTAATGCTGGTATGCCCGAACTAAGGGAAGCAATTGGACAATACTTAAATGATTCCTTTTCAGTGGAATATAATCCAGCGAATGAGATTATCGTAACAGTCGGTGGTAGTGAAGCTATCGATTTAGCTCTTCGTGCATTAATTGTACCTGGCGATGAGATATTAATTCCTGAACCTTGTTATATCTCTTATTCACCTATTACCGCACTCAGTGGTGGTGTTGCAGTCGGAATCGAAACGTTCGCAGAAGATAACTTCAAACTGCGGGAAGAAGCGCTTCGTGCCGTAATAACACCGAAATCTAAAGTACTTATATTATGTTATCCAAGCAACCCAACTGGCGGTATTATGACGTATGAGGATTGGCTTCCAATAGCTAAAGTAGTGGAGGAAGAGGATCTAATCGTTATTTCTGATGAGATCTATGCTGAACTCACATATGGTTCTAAACATGTTAGCTTCGCGGCTATGCCGGGCATGAAGGATCGCACTATTTTGGTCAGTGGCTTTTCGAAAGCTTTCGCAATGACAGGCTGGCGTATGGGCTATGCTTGTGCTCATTCGGATATTTTGTCAGCGATGCTTAAAATTCATCAATATACGGTTATGTGTGCCCCTGTTATGGGACAATATGCAGCACTTGAAGCGCTTAGACATGGACAGGAAGAAATGAGTCGCATGATTGAGTCGTACAATCAACGACGCCGGCTTGTTGTAAAAGGCTTCCGTGATATCGGTCTGGAATGCCATGAGCCTCAAGGTGCGTTCTATGCTTTCCCATCAGTTGCATCTACTGGTCTAAGTAGTGAGCAATTCGCTCAGCGGCTTTTAGAGGAAGCGGGAGTGGCAGCAGTGCCGGGCGATGTATTTGGTCTTGGAGGGGAAGGTCACCTTCGGTGTTCCTATGCTACATCCGTTTCTCAACTAACAGAAGCGTTAGATCGAATTGGACAATTTGTATATAAGCTTAAACAATAATTAGTGTACAGCAGGTCAGGAGTTTCTCCGGCCTGCTGTTTGCTGTCGATCTGTTTTTTTTAGGCCATAAAAATGTATGGAGAGGAAGTGTCATATATGCGTTTATACACGAAAACAGGGGATATGGGTGAAACGTCTTTAATCGGCGGCAGAGTGCGCAAAGATGATGCGCGCGTGGAAGCTTATGGAACGATTGATGAATTGAATAGTTTTGTTGGTGTTGCTGTGGCAGAGACGGGGAAACATGCGTGTCTTCATGAACTTACGGACATATTGATTGATATTCAACAAGAGTTGTTTGATTGTGGATCTGACTTGGCTTATGCACAGGAAGGTGCTCCGCTTAAAGTAAATGCAGAGCCATCTGAACGATTGGAGGCTTTGATCGATCAATATATTGTGGAAGCTCCAGAGCTAACAAGGTTTATTTTGCCGGGAGGAAGTAGCGCATCTTCTATGTTGCATGTTTGTCGTACTGTTTGTCGTAGAGCAGAGCGCCGAGTGGTTACGTTGTCTGGAGAGCATGCTATTAATGGGGACGTTCTTGTTTACTTAAACAGACTATCAGATTTCTTCTTTGCTGCTGCACGAGTAGCAAATGCGAAGTTAGCTGTTCCTGATACTGAATATGTGAGAAGTGCCAACGTATTTGGTAAACGTAAGAAATGATTGGACGTGACGTTGACTACCATGAATAAGGATAACCTTGAAGATTTGGTTGCCCGTTACTATAGACCACTCGAAGTTGTAGTAAGTCAAGAAGATGATGGGAAAGTTGTAAGAAACATTTTGGACCGACGACTCGGTGTATCACGCAAATTGCTGTCACAAGTAAAGCTGACTGAACATGGTTTGACTGTTAATGAAGAACGAGTGTATACGACTGCAAAAGTGTCAGCCGGAGACGTCATTCGAGTGCGTATGGAGAGAGAAGAATCGGAAGACATATTGCCGCAGCCAATTCCAATCGAAATTGTATTTGAAGATGATGATTTGCTCATCGTGCATAAACCTGCTGGCATGATCGTTCATCCGACACATGGTCATTATACAGGTACTTTAGCAAACGGTGTTGTTTATCATTGGCGTGAGCGTGGGGAACGTGTTCGATTCCGTCCTATTCATAGACTAGATGAGGAAACTTCGGGATTAGTCGCTATCGCTAAAACGAGCTATGTTCACCAACAAATATCTGAGCAATTACAAGCAGGAACAGTTACAAAGCTTTATCGCGCTTATGTGTATGGCGTACCTGAGCCGATAACTGGAACGATTGATGAACCGATTGATCGTGACATAGAACGCCCACATATACGGGTTGTTACGCCTACGGGCTACCCGTCAGTGACTCATTATGAGATTATTAAAAGCTTTAGTGGAAGTAATGTGGGGACAGGGGCAGCTTCCGTTAAGCTAAAGCTTGAGACAGGAAGAACGCACCAAATCCGTGTGCATATGCGATTTATCGGTTGCCCGCTTATCGGTGATAAGATGTATGGTTCGGAAGAACTTGTTCGGGCGGATTGGGAAGAGATCGTTGGACGGCAAGCTCTCCATGCTGAGACACTTGGATTCGTTCATCCGATTACAAAAGAGCAAATGGTATGGCATGCACCACTTCCTGCTGAAATGCAGAGGCTGGAGCAATTACTTGCTCAGAATAAAGAGAAGTAAGGAAGTGCCTAACGAACTGTACGATGCTTATTCTACAAAAAAAACTATTTTTTCTAACGAATCTAAATAGCGTTATTACTGTGAATTTCGCAGAAATAGGGCTTCTTTTGTCGGAATAACGATCTTGTAGTTCGTTAAAGCTCAAAATCGCTACTTATTGTTAATATAAGGTGTATTCGGTTCGTTAGCTTTAAGATGCTAAGGCAGGTTCGAATGAAAACTCCGACAAAGGATGTAATCATAGTCGATTTATCAAAATAGTTGCGAGCGAACATCAGACGAGAAAATTCTAATCTTCTATCATCAATCGAAAGGAGGTAGTCATTGTGACTACTGGAAATCAATTAACGATTTTTGAATATCCGAAATGCAGTACATGTAAAGCGGCAATTAAGTCTCTAAAGGCAAAAGGGAATGATGTTGTATCGCGACATATCGTTGAGCAGACGCCTACCGCTGAAGAGCTGAAACAATTATTAAACATAAGCGGCATGGATATTAAAAAGCTGTTTAATACTTCTGGCGACGTATATCGCGAGCTTGGTCTGAAGGACAAGCTGGCATCTATGTCAGAAGAGGAGAAGCTAAACCTTCTTGCATCTAATGGAATGTTGATTAAACGTCCAATTGTAACGAATGGTAAAGAAGTAACGGTTGGTTATAAGGAAGACTCCTACGAGCAAACATGGGGCAACCATGAATAGCGCAACTGGCAGTGCAAAAAGCTGGAGATCCGAAAGGTTATCAAAGCTTGGTTCTTCCATATTTGTAGAAGTGACAGATTGGAAAAGAGCCGCTATTGCAAGCGGGATGGACATCATCGATCTTGGAATCGGAAGTCCAGATCAGCCGCCAACTGAGAATGTACGTCAAGCTTTAAGCGACGCGGCTCTTCGTACAGATATGTATGCATATCCGGCTATAAAGGGTGGTTTGCCATATAAGGAACAAGCGGCTGCTTGGATGCTTCATCGCTTTGGCGTCACAGTTGATCCAGCAAGCGAAGTCGTAACTTTGCTTGGTTCACAAGATGGTCTGGCAAACCTTGCGATGGCTACTTGTAATCCGGGAGATGTGGTCTTGCTTCCGAATCCAGGGTATCCGATCTATATGGCATCATTAGTGCTCGCTGGTGTTCAAGCAGAATTAATGCCACTTCGTCCTGAAAATAATTACTTGCCAGACTTAGAAGCAATAAGTGAAGAAGTGTGGCAGAAGGCGAAATTTATATTGCTTAACTATCCCAACAATCCGTTATCAGCTGTTGCTGACCTTTCATTTTTTGAGAAACTACTCGATAAAGCAAAAAAATATGGTGTCTTAGTCGTTCACGACATAGCTTATTCAGAAATGGGTTATGATGGTTATAAGCCTCCAAGCATTCTCCAAGTTGCAGGTGCTTCCAAACAAGCGGTTGAGTTTCATTCCATGTCAAAAAGTTTTAATATGGCGGGCTGCCGTATCGGATTTATGGTAGGCAATCGTGAGGCGGTTAGCGCACTACGCGAATTGAAAGCTAATGTTGATTACGGCGTATTCGAACCCGTTCAAGAAGCAAGTATTGTTGCCTTAAGAGAAGCAATTAATGAGCCTGACAAACATAATGTTGGTGAGCTGTACGAGCGAAGACGAGATGCTTTTATAACAGCGTTACATAAGGAAGGCTGGTATGTGGAATCGCCGAAAGCGACAATGTTCGTATGGGCGAAGCTGCCGGATATGACTTGGAGCAAAGGGAGCGACTGGTCCTCAAGAACCATTTCCCAGGAAATGTTGAAAGCTACCGGGGTTGTCGTTATTCCGGGTGAAGCTTTCGGCTCAGAAGGTGAAGGATATGTTCGTATTGCACTTGTCGAGGAAGAAAATAGATTGTTGGAAGCTGCGGAACGAATTGGACGATTCATTCGTGGCGAGCATGTGATAGAATAATATTAATAAAAATACTAGGAGCTGTTGTTAATGAGTAAGCAAAGATTGCTTCTTGTAGATGGAATGGCCATTTTATTCCGCGCCTATTTTGCAACCTCGTTTACCGGAAGTATTCGCCGGACAAGCACAGGGGTTCCAGTAAACGCGGTACATGGTTTCGTTCGTTACTTTATGGATGCAGTAAATAAATTTGATCCAACACATGTCATCTGCTGCTGGGATATGGGTGGCAAGACGTTCAGAATGGATCAATATGACGGTTATAAATCGAATCGCCCAAGTGCACCAGATGATTTGGTTCCGCAATTTGATTTGGTAAAAGAGGTTGTGGCCAGCTTCAATGTGCCGAATATCGGCATAGAAGGATACGAAGCAGATGATTGCATCGGGACACTTGCGTCTATGTATAAAGATCAAGCGGACATTTTTATCGTAACAGGAGATCATGATCTGCTCCAATTGGTAGATGATACTGTTTCGGTTGCGATTATGAAAAAGGGTATCGGCAATTATATGGTTTACACGCCGCAGCTTTTACTTGAGGAGCGTCAATTGACGCCTGTGCAGGTCATTGACATTAAAGGTCTGATGGGTGACACAAGCGATAACTATCCTGGAGTAAAAGGTATCGGTGAGAAAACAGCTCATAAGCTCATTCAAGAATACGGATCTATTGATGCATTGTTAGCGAATTTAGACGGAGTATCAAAGACGGTTCGTACGAAGATTGAAGCGGATATGGACATGCTCCATCTTTCAAGACAACTGGCGACTATATGCTGTGACGCACCACTTGATACAGATATTAATGTATGTGGTTGGAGTTATGACCGTGAGATCGTGCTCAACAAGTTTGATGAGTTGGAGTTTAAGAGCTTAGTAGCTCTAATTAGTTAATCGATTTAGTGAAGTACACCTTTTAGAATTGTCATTGGAAAAACCACTCGGTTTTCGATGAAATTTTAAGAGGTGTATTTTTTATGTCGACGACAAGACCAAAAGGAACGAGATGAACAGAGTTGAATGACTTTGAAGTAGGTTATAAACTATTATAGAAGTAATAGATTTGAAAGGAGCTGCCTAATCTTGGCTGCTATTTTAGACATCGCGCAACTAGCGAAAAAGAGTTGGAAGAAAGATAATAAACAATCGCCGTATTTGTTTGATGAGGTGACTGCCGTAATCAAGCAACCGGAATTTATATCTGTTATTGGTTCTTCAGGGCAAGGAAAAAGTACATTACTTCGAACTTTAGCGATGCTCGAAACGCCTGACAAAGGCGATATGTTGTTTAAAGGAACATCATACCGAATGAAGGATGCTAGAGCTTGGAGGAAACAAATATGTTACGTTCCTCAACAAGCGGTTATGTTGAATGGCAGTGTAGAGGATAATCTGCGAACCGCAAGTCGTCTCCACGGTAATACATATGACGATCAACTTGCTTCCCATTTACTTGCGGAAGCAATGCTGGATGGACTGGATCGAAATAAAAAGGCTAGTGAACTGTCTGGTGGAGAAAAGCAACGTGTTGCGCTTATTCGTTCTCTTTTATTACGTCCTTCTATATTGTTGTTAGACGAGATTACAGCATCGCTCGACAGCATCAGTGGTAGAGCAGTGGAGCAACTTTTGCAACGTTGGCATGTTAGTGAAGGTGTAACGATCATTTGGGTCACTCATGATTTGGAGCAGGTAAGGCGCACAAGCAGCAGAACTTGGTTTATGTCCGAAGGCACTTTATTAGAGGATAGAGGGACGCTTGATTTCTTCCGTCAGCCAGCAACAGAATCAGGAAATCACTTTCTCCGTTATTTAGTTAGCGAGGTGACAACATGACGTTACTTGCGCTTAGCTTTACTTTGTTGTTTGTATTAGCAACTATGTTTATTTCAGTGTGGCAGAAGCTAGGATTAGAAAAAGATATAGCTATCGGCACAATACGATCAGCGATACAATTGCTCGTTATTGGATATGTGCTACATTATATTTTCCAAACGGAAAAAGCGATATTTTTGCTAATGATAGTATCATTGATGATTATAGTAGCGTCATGGAATGCAGCTAAGCGCGGACCGGGTATGAAGGGTATCATATGGCGGATTGCTTTATCGATTCTGACGACTGAGCTTCTAATGATGGGAATATTGCTAGGTCTTAACATTATAGAACCTACTCCACAGTACATTATACCCCTCAGTGGAATGACAATAGGGAATGCGATGGTTGTTGCTGGACTTTTTGTTAACCAGTTAAGAAGAGAAGTTCAAGCTTCAAAAGGCGAGATTGAAGTGTTGCTAACACTTGGAGCTACGGCGGCTCAAGCACTTCAAGACGTTAGGAAAAGAGTCGTTAAGTTCAGTATGATCCCGACGATTGATAGTATGAAGACGGTTGGTCTCGTTCAACTGCCGGGAATGATGACGGGCATGATTATAGCCGGGGCAGATCCAATAGAAGCTGTACGCTATCAAATATTAATCGTTTTTGCCTTTACAGGTTCTGCAGCAATTACGAGTATGCTCCTGAGCGTATTGAGCTATAGACTGCTGTTTACGAAAGAGTTGCAGCTTAAGCCGATTCAAGATAGTAAATGAGGCAGGATGTAGGCAACTGTCCTCCTCTTTAATCTCTCATTTAGGAACTCCTAGATAAGCCAATATTATTTAAATGCACGTTATTATGATCCGCAGATCGGACGGTTTTTGTCGAAGGATCGTATTGGATTTATCTTAAATGAACCAGTTGGTCTCAATCCGTTTACTTATTTGATGGATAATCCCGTTATGACGGCTGATCCATCGGGCGAATTAGCTGGACCTATAATACATGGTTAGACTCAGTGGTGCACAAATGATAAAGTTCGGATTAAAGTGAGGAGCAATTATGCATATAGGTCATGGAGAGTATTTAATAATTAGTTCTTGTATTAAAAGTCCTTATGATGCCAATAAAATTAAAATGTAAATTGAAAAATTTATAGCTATTGATGCATCTTTTGGAGATATGAGTATGTTTAAAATAACTCCGAATAAGGTGGATTTTAATTTAGTTTGGGAAGGAATTGAGGAATTTTCTACAACTCTCTCAATGGAAACGATAAATCAATTTGCTCTATCTACTCTTGAATTAAGTTTTAGTAATGGTTCTCCAGCTAGATTACAGGTTATGTTTTTTCACACAATGGGAAGACATGTTTTCATATAAAGTAGAAAATTATAAGGAAAATGAGGTCAAAGTAGAAGAACCAACGATTGATGAAATTATGGAAAAGAGATGGGAGTCACTTATTACTCAAGATGGTTAATTGTTTATAAACAACTATAGATGTTTCGTATAGGTAACTAAAAAATAAGATGGCTATTGGTTTAGTAGTCATCTTATTTTTTAGTTTAAATGCAAGAGGTAAAAGAGGCATTTTATTGTTTGCAATCCGATCATTTAGTTTTTTGGGTCTTTATTAATAGTATTTAAAAGAGATACTAAAGTATATGTGCAACCAATTAGACCTAAGTACTCTAATGCTGTAGATCATTACAATGTAGAAATTCAGACTAAAACATTTGCTGGCACATGGAAATCTAGAGAGTCGTATCCTATTGTGATGGATAAGAAGGGGAATATAATCGATTGATTTTAGGAAGGAGTAAGAATGTTGTGAAATATGTAATTGATATAGCAAATGAAGAATGTGACGATTTTGAAAAACAAGCAAATAATGTGGGCGTATTACAAGTATTCGATAATAATGGAGATGAAATAACAAGATCTTCATACGTATCATTATTTTTGAGTAAAAATGCTCTTTTAGGTTTAGGAACAGAGTTGATAAGATTGGCACATAATTATAAGGAGGGCAAACATTATCATATAGAACCAGTTAATAATGAAATGATGACTCAAACTTTTAGGGATATTTTTGACACCAGATAGTAGTAGATTAATTGTGGGGTGTAGTGATGAAGATGCTATTGATGAATATTTTAAAGAAAGCAATATTTAAAAAATATTCTATATCAATGTAATTCGTCTTAGTGAGGCAAGTCAACGGGTTTGTCCGAAAAGTCCAATTGCACATACCCCATATAAAAAGTGAGGTATAGGGTTAGCCTCACCGTCGGATTATCCAATCTTCCAGCAATGAACTAAATAAACAACCAGAAGGTGAAGATGTGGAATTTCTTGAAGTAGTATTTAACTTAAGAACTGTATATTTAGATAAACTGCTTTTTGATGAGTTTAAACTTACAGCTGATAACATTAAGTCCTCTCACTTCTATGACAACGATGAGGAAAGGGATAAGGAGTTTCATGAAATAGCTAGCTTTTCTGATTTTTTCACAAAACCTGCTACGGGTACAATTACCGTAAAGGAACTACAGTTGGGTACGGTGTTGGAAGAGTTTTTGATCGTATTTTCATTTAATGAAGAGTTCTGTACGATTGACATTAACTTTTCTGAGTCAGATTGGATTGTGGACAATATTCTAGACAAAAAAAAGTGCTTGGAACTAATGGAATATTTCTTATCATTAATGGAGCGTTATCATATTGAATCTGTAAGATTTGGTTATGAGCCTGCGACTGATGATGATACTTGCTTAATCGAACTTAAAGCAGGTGTAACTCAAATGAAAGACATTGTTAATCGGTTGTAATATTTCTTTTACCCCAAGGAAATTTATCTTTGGGGTATCTTTTTTGCTTGAGTTTTCCGGCTCCGAATAAATACATTATTTAATTAACAGCACGCTTTTAGTTAAAGATAAGACTCAGAGTAAACTAGACGCGTACAGAGGTGGGGAATATTTTGGATAATAAGGAATTTAGACAGACTATAGATAAATGTTTACTACAAAATGAATTTAAAAAATCGGGTAAGTACTATTATAAAGGAACTGATGAGGTTATTTGCTCACTGGGGCTTCAAAGGTCAAGTTATTCGGATTGTTATTATATTAATGTGGGGTTAATAATAAGAGCGTTAAATCCTGACCTAGGTTATCCACGGGATGTTGATGGAGATATAAGGGGTAGATTTAGTATTGAAGCTAATGGTAAAAAGGTTGATTGTTTTGTTGTAGATGAAATTCATGATACAGAAGTGTTAATTAACTCAATAGAGAAAAATATTTCATATTGGACAAGTTCAACTTTAACTATTAAGGCACTTAAAAAATTATTGGATGATGAACCCATTAGGTTATTTCAAACAAGACTTTTAGCTAAAAAATATTTAGGAATTGAAGAATGATTGTATTGCACATTGGCAGTTTTTCTAAAGTGAAAACTTAAATGAAGAACAGTTAAGAGATTTATTTTAATAAATATGGAATCTCAGAGAGATATAGATGTATGGATAGGTTTTCGTGGAGAAATGCTTTCAAGTGAGAGCGATCCAATGAAGAAGCTAAATTAAAAGAAAAATGGAAAAGAATATGTAGACAAAAAATT
Source organism: Paenibacillus sp. GSMTC-2017 (assembly GCF_016019935.1). Lineage (GTDB taxonomy): Bacteria > Bacillota > Bacilli > Paenibacillales > Paenibacillaceae > Pristimantibacillus. Next base: position 1,233,792 of record NZ_JAECMT010000001.1, on the reverse strand, counting down.
CAGGAAGTTTGTGACGAGTATATGAAACAAGTACTTTAGTTCGTATTTATTAGTAGGGGGAACCGTTTTGGAACAGTGGGCACGCTGGTAACCTTTCAATGGATTCCCATAAAAGATAATAAATGAGATATTTATCGATAGTAACGCTGGAGTGATTTTAGAATTTTATGATGAAAGTAATAAAAACAAAATTATTTTTAAGTTTGAAGAGGGAGTATTGTCTTATAGAAATACGGATGAAGGCTCATTATTTTTACAGCGAATGGTCATTGTTTACTGTTAAGAACTCGGAATATCTATTACCGAACCGAACCTTGAATATATAAACGTATAAAAAACAAAGTACGAAGTGAATAGGTACAAATCTGGAGGTAATGAGATTGGATAAACATACATTACTTTTTCAAAATCTTAAATGGATTAAAGATTATTGGGCACGAGAAGCGACTGATAGTCTTAAACCTACATCTGATCTCATTTGGTCCGAATATGCGGATAGCTACAAGTTATTACAACAGAAATTAATTACACGTGAAGATCAAGAAGCCTTTCAGCGAATACAAAATGAAATTATTAAAGGTGTAGTACACTCCTTTCTTGTGATGATTGATGGTGGCGATCAATTGGCAGATGATATGCGGATTGACCTGATAGATGTGGAAACTAAGCAGTCACTAAAGGAACACGGTGCTTTATACGAAGGGTTTTATGCCTATCTTTTTGATGTTGAAGGGATAAATAATCGTTTTGATCATAGGAGAAAAAATGATAACTAACATAAATGTAATAACTAAATACGATCTTCATTGTAGTTGGGCGACAATATTAGAGGGTCTTAGGATGAAGATTTTTAGTATAAGTGAAGCTCAAATATATGCTATGGAAAGATTCTTAGAAAATCAAGCACATGAATTGGATTTGATGGCTATGACCCAACATTATATTCTAAGGAGAAAAATATTCAGCGATTAATCTCTAATGCGGAGAAGTTTATGAATGGTGAAAAGCTATATTTAGATCAATGTAAGTTGAAATAAATTCAGTTATGAAGGAGGGGAAATGTGAATAAAACGGAGTTTGTTGAATTTTTAAATAGTCTATTTACCCCATATTTATTCACTAGAAAAGGGCATAGATGGAGATATACTAACAATGGATTAACTAAAACTATTAAGCTTACAAAATCATATTACAGTAATAGCTACTATGTTAATTATGGGTATATTATTCAGAAGCTAGAGCTTGGTGGTTTTGAGATGCATATTTTCAATGGACTTAGTTCAATGGAAAATGAAGAAAATGCAACAATTATGGAGATATTAGATTTAGATACTCCTATTGCGGACATTGTAAGAAAAGAGAAGTTGGCGCGTTTTATTAACAAAGAAATCCTAGATGAGTTCAACAACATTAACAATGAAAATGATTTGCTAGTAAGCTTGATGGAACGACCCAACTTGAATGATGTTCCATTGTGCGTGAAACAATATTTTCAAATACCTATAGAATGAAATGGTATCTAAAAAAAATTGAATTATTCGAGCTAATAAGAACAGAGTATACGCTCAGCTTTGGTTGAATAACCTCCAAGTATTAATAAGTTGGACGCTTAGACGATACAAGTACTAATTCACAATAAGGCTTACATAGCCCCTGTGCAGACATACGCTTTAATAATTCTATCGTATCGATTTTATTGGGAATATTAAGTTGGACAGCATCAGTTACTGTCAAAACATTCATATAAATGCTCTCTCTTCTTCATTTATTTAATCGTATCAATAAAGGTTACATTACAAGCATTCGGACAGGCAACTACTATTAAGATTGATTTTGAAAATGTACCAAAGTATTAACGTTAGAAATAGTGATTTACAGAAGTAAAGGACTAGGCCACTGCAGTAACGGGTCTAGCTTTTTTTGTATTTACGAATAAATGAGTTCTTTATAAAGAACAAGCTAACATGAGCAATGGATAGAAATAAGAGAGGTCCAGCTATTGACCTGTTCTCTTTAAAGAACTAAAATATAGTTATTGTCCGTTATAAAGACTCCCGATACACGTTTGCGCTTGTAGTAATAGTACGGATCTAATCTGACTGAAGGAGAATATTATGATTGGGGAACGGATTAAATCGCTTAGAGAAAAAAAGGGTTATTCCATCACGAAGCTTGCCGATTTAGCAGGTGTTTCGAAATCTTATTTAAGTTATATCGAACGAAATGTTCAGAACAACCCTTCACTACAAGTATTGGCCAAAATTGCATTCCACCTCGATACTAACATTGAATTTTTGCTTGGTGAAGATCTTTCACCAAAAGTATGGGTCGATGAGGTGCTCGATGAAGAATGGCATTCAATCATTAGAGATGCAGTGGATGAAGGAATGAGTAAAGGGGATTTCCGTGCATTAAAAGATCTCGTTCGATCGAACAAGTGGAAAGAAGAACAAGGAAAGAGCAGGGAATACGCTGGCATTGATTCTAGAAAGAAGTCGAACATTATCATACTCCACATCGATCATTAAATGAATGGGGTAGAAGAGGGCATATTAATGTTGACTTGTTCTATATAAAGAACTATAATTGCGTTAGTGTTCTTTATAACTAACAATATAAGCGGGTGTATACATGGAAACGAAACGAGTCAGTGATAGAAATAATGTACCGGTAGAAAAAGAGATCGATTTACGGAAATTATTTAATACAATAAAACGAAGACTTTGGCTCATTATTTTGATAACAGGATTACTTACGACATTTGGATTTCTGTACAACTCTCAATCTGAACCTAATATTTATAATTCTTCTTCAAGGCTTATCATCGCTGCATCCAACGACATGATGACAACAGTTAGGGCATTAGTTCGTGAGCCAATTGTGTTAAATGAAGTTATAAAACAATTAGAACTCGATAGATCCGTTAGCGAATTACGAAGTCAAATTCGTGTGAACAGTGTAGATTCTTCACTGATCACTGTAATATCGGTAGTAGATTCGAATCCTGAAAGAGCAGCGGATATTGCTAATTCGGTTGTGGAACATTTTAAAGTTGTTGCAGCGGATACACTGGATGTTCGCAGCATTCAACTTTTGACAGCGGCTGAGGTAGAGCCATTTCCGATTAATGAAAAAAGTAACACGATCGTTTATATTGCCTTTATCGTCGGCCTTATTCTAAGTGTTAGCTTAGCTTTCCTACTGGAATCGCTTGATGATTCAATCCGTACAGAACAAGATGTTGAAAGTTTATTAGGAATTACAGTACTTGGTCAAGTATCAAAGATTAGAAGGAGACATACTTCTTCTGTAGATAAGAAACAAAAACCTGCAATGGTTAGGAGTGAGACAATTGGTTCGTGAACGATCAAAGATCGCCAAAAGAGTAGCTAATCGAAGTTTGGTGGCGTATCTGAATCCCACACATAAAATTTCTGAACAATATAGAACAATTCGTAACAATATTCAATATGCTTCTGATGGTCGTTCTATCCGATCGATTCTTGTTACGTCCCCATCAGATGGAGATGGAAAATCAACAGCAGCGATTAATTTAGCAATAAGTATGGCACAAAGAGGGGACCAAGTGCTCCTAATCGATGCAAATTTTCGTAATCCTGTGCTTCATAAAATTTTTAACGCACAAATTTCACCAGGATTGTCCAATGTACTAACGCAACAGTTAACTTTCGCAGAGGCAACACATGCTACTGAGGTTGAAGGTCTCGAGTTGTTAACAAGTGGACTTAGCTATACGAATTCTGCGGATATGTTAGATTCTCAATCGATGAAAGAAATTATTGAGATGGCTACCAAACGATATGATCGAATCGTCATTGATTGTCCTCCGGTTCTTAATGTCCCTGACACAAATGCGCTAGTGAACAAATGTGATGGAGTTGTACTGCTATTGAACTGTGGTAAGACTACACACAGTAAAGCGCTAGAGGCAAAACAATCTTTAACTTTTGCTGGAGCGCACATCATTGGTGCTATATTGAATAAAAAGAACGTTTGAGGATCATATGTCGGATAACGTATTTTTTTTGGAGGTGTTGTTCTTTATTAAGCACAATAGCGGAAAAGTTGTGTGTTAGAAAAGAAAGGATGAACATGAAATGACGTATCGAAGTAGACGGTCACTTTTACTTTTGCTCGACTCATTAATTGTTATATTGGCACTTTACATTAGTAGCTGGCTTTTAGACTTTGCTCAAACAAGCAGCAATACATTTTACATTCAAGCAGGGGCACTCCTCTTATTTCATCATTGCTTTTTTCTTTATTTCAAGCTGTATAAGAAAGCATGGGAATATGCCAGTGTAGGAGAACTTGTCATTATCGTTAAGGCGATAGGATTAACTTTTTTGTCTACGGGGCTCGTTCAACTGCTCGTTATGGGAGATCTTCAATTAAAACTGCTTTCAGTGACATGGATGATTCATGTTCTGTTAATTGGTGGCTCTAGATTAGTTTGGCGAGTTGTGAGAGGGAACTTGAATAGGAGCAACGGTAAACAGAAGCGAACACTTATCGTTGGGGCAGGTGCCGCTGGTACGATGCTAGCGAGGCAACTAATGAACAATTCAGATACTGAGTTGTTCCCCGTATCGTTTATTGATGATGATGCTCACAAGAAAATGCTCGATATTATGGGATTACCCGTCTGTGGTGGAGTTTCGGACATTGTCGCCAGAACGAAGGAATTGAACATCGACAATATTGTTATCGCCATTCCGTCATTAAGCAAAAAACAGCTTTACGACATTTATACAGAATGTGCGAAGACGAGTGCAAAGACGCAGATCATCCCCATGCTTGAAGATTTAGCTACAGGACGAATATCGGTTACAGAATTTCGTGATGTGCAAGTGGAAGATTTGCTTGGTCGTGAGCCCGTCGAGTTAGATATTGAGAGTATCTCAGGATACGTTACGCAAAAGGTTGTACTCGTCACAGGGGCGGGCGGATCAATTGGTTCGGAAGTATGTAGACAAATTGCACGTTTTCTACCAGAAAAGCTTATTTTATTAGGTCATGGAGAAAACAGCATTTACGCGATTGAGCATGAATTGAAGGAAACATACAAGGATTCGAACATCAAGTTTTATACGGAAATCGCCGATCTACAAGATGCAGATAAGATGATGTCGGTAATGATGGCACTTCGTCCTCATGTCGTCTATCATGCAGCAGCTCATAAACATGTTCCACTTATGGAACGTAATCCAGAAGAAGCTTTCAAAAATAATGTGTTAGGTACGCTTAATGCTGCAAGAGCCGCAAACAAGAGCAAAGTTGAAACTTTTGTTATGATTTCAACGGACAAAGCTGTAAATCCGACTAGCGTTATGGGAGCAACGAAGCGGATTGCAGAAATGATTATTCAACATAAAGGAAGAGTTAGTCAGACGAAGTTCGTGGCTGTTCGCTTTGGCAATGTGCTTGGAAGTAGAGGAAGTGTTATACCTTTGTTTAAAAAGCAGATTGCAAATGGAGGTCCAGTTACTGTAACACATCCTGACATGGTTCGTTATTTTATGACGATCCCCGAGGCATCAAGACTAGTTATTCAAGCTGGGGCTTTAGCAAGGGGCGGAGAAGTTTTTGTTCTGGACATGGGAGATCCAGTAAAAATTACGGAGCTCGCACAAAATGTTATACGAATGTCTGGTTATTCGGTTGATGAGATTGGCATTGAATATACAGGTATTAGACCGGGTGAGAAGTTATTCGAAGAGATGCTGAAAGATGATGAGGTTATGGATAAGCAAGTGTATCCGAAAATTTATATCGGAAAAGCATCCGACATCTATTTTGATGAAATAGAAGCATTGATTGAGGAATTTCCAAAGATGAATCAAGCAGAACTTAGAGTTCGTCTACTTGATTTGGCTAATCATGTATTGCCGGAATCAAGACAAAAGCTTGCAACAGTAACTGGATAATGAAAAAAAGGAGTTGACCATCGAGATGAAAGTTAGGAAAGCGATTATTCCTGCGGCGGGTTTAGGTACACGGTTTTTGCCTGCTACCAAAGCGATGCCTAAGGAAATGTTGCCGATTGTAGATAAACCAACTATCCAATATATCGTGGAGGAAGCGATTGAATCAGGGATCGAAGACATTATTATAGTGACTGGTAAAGGTAAGCGGGCAATTGAGGATCACTTTGATAATTCAATGGAACTTGAGCATATGTTGGCTGCGAAAAGCAAATTCGAGCTGTTGCAAGAGGTTCGAAAGTCTTCAGATATGGTCGATATTCACTACATACGCCAGAAGGAAGCAAAAGGACTAGGACATGCGATATGGTGTGCTAGAAAGTTTATTGGAGATGAGCCGTTTGCTGTTCTTCTTGGAGATGATATCATCTCAGCCAAGAAGCCTTGCCTTAGACAGATGATCGAAAAGTATGAACAATACGGTTCTTCGGTTATTGGTGTTCAAAGGGTGCATGAAGATGCTGTATCACGTTATGGCATTGTAGACGGCATGGAGATGGAGTCTAACTTCCACCGTATTAATCACCTGGTGGAGAAACCATCCAAAGAAGCAGCACCTTCCAACATGGCCATAATGGGACGATATATTTTGACACCTGAGATCTTCGATATATTAGGAAATCAGGAGCCTGGTTCAGGTGGGGAAATTCAACTTACAGATGCGATAGCTGAGTTAAATAAATGTAAAGCTGTGTTCGCGTATGAGTTTGAAGGTAAACGATATGATGTAGGCGAAAAAATGGGCTTCATCCAGACGACCATTGAATTTGCTCTTCAAAGAGAAGATCTACGTTATGAGTTGCTTGATTATTTAACTCGAACAATGGAGAGGGAAGCTGCACGCCATGAAGCCTAAAGTATTGTTTTGTGCAACTGTGGATTATCACTTTAAGGCATTTCATCTTCCTGTAATGGAATGGTTTCAGAAGCAGGGGTGGGAGGTTCATGTTGTTGCTCAGGGTGATTTAGTGCTACCGCACGTTGATCACAAATACAATATTCCAATCCAGCGATCGCCGTTCAAAGTGGTGAATGTAAAAGCTTATCGACAATTAAAATCCATTATAGATAAAGAGGACTATAGCATTATTCATTGCCATACGCCAATGGGTGGCGCGCTGGCTCGAATGGCGGCGAGGGGCGCCAGAAAAAGGGGCACGAAAGTCATTTATACTGCTCATGGCTTTCATTTTTATAAAGGTGCACCTCAGATGAATTGGCTCTTTTATTATCCAATCGAAAAAATGCTTGCTTCTGTTACGGATTGTCTCATCACCATTAATGGTGAGGATTTCCGTAGAGCGCTAGCAAGTCGATTTCGAGCGCGCGAAATTCATCATGTACATGGAGTTGGTGTACATACAAATATGTACTCACCGATTACGGAAGAGAGAAAAAGAGAGCTCCGTAGTAGTCTTGGCTATAGTTCGGATCACTTCTTAATGATTTATGGAGCTGAATTTAACACGAACAAAAATCACGAGTTGCTCATTCATGCACTTGCAAAACTGAAAGAGAAGGTGCCAGAAGCAAGACTACTTTTGGCAGGCGAGGGATCAACGCAAGAGAGTTGCCGTGAATTAACCCAGCAACTTGGTGTATCTCATATGGTTAACTTCTTAGGATTTAGGAATGATATGCGCAAGCTTATTCCAATGTGTGATGTTGCTGTTGCCTCAAGCCTAAGGGAAGGGCTCCCTCTTAATATTATGGAAGCTATGGCAAGCGGATTGCCAATAGTGGCTACGAATAATAGAGGGCATATAGAACTCGTGGAGGAAGGGCAAAACGGTTTTCTAATTGATCCTAGTGATGTCGATGCATTTGCTAGTCGCTTGCAACTCCTCTATACCTTTCATGAGTCAAGGCTAGAGATGGGGAGAAGAAGTTTGGAACGTGTAAAAGTTTATTCGTTAGATTCTGTTAAGGATGAACTGAAAGGGATATATAACACGTTTATGACGGAGCAAGAGAGAGACGGAAAGGAGAGGTTGGAGTGGAACGTCCAATAAGAGTTCTCCATGCCATAGTTAATATGAACAGAGGCGGCGCCGAAACATTATTGATGAATTTGTACCGGCATATTGATCGAAGCAAATTACAATTTGACTTTCTTACGAGTAAAGAAGGCGTATTTGATGAAGAAATTATTTCACTTGGCGGACAAATCCATAGAGTTCCTTACATCGATAAAGTAGGTCACTTCGGATATCAAAGAGTACTTCGAGAGTTTTTTGATTCCAATAATAAGTACGATGTCATACATGTACATATGGATCGAATGAGCGGATTAATGTTACGAGCTTCAAAAAATGCTGGTGTGCCCGTTCGTATCGCTCATAGTCACAATACAAGAAGTGAAGGCGGATGGATGGCTAGACTGTACAAACGTTACGCTAGTTTGTACATTGATCATTCTGCAACACATCGATTTGCTTGCTCCGAAGATGCTGGTAAATGGCTGTTTAAGGGACGTAACAAGAGAGTAGAACTATTAAAAAATGGTGTAGATCCTATTCGGTTTACTTATTCAGACTTTGCGCGGAATGCTATTAGATCAGAGTTATCGATTAAAGATGATACTCTTGTCGTCGGGCATGTTGGCCGTTTCAATCACCAGAAAAATCATACACAATTGCTTGATATATTTAGTCGCTTGTTACAAGTTCATAACAATAGTTTGTTGATTCTAATAGGTGATGGACCTCTCCGAATTGAGATGGAAAAAAAAGCTATTGAATTAAACATAGCGGATAAAGTCAAGTTTCTAGGTGTGAGAGCAGATGTAGACCGCTTATTACTGGCATTTGATAAGTTTGTATTTCCATCACATCATGAAGGGCTACCAGTAACGCTTATAGAGGCACAAGCGATGGGTATTCCTTGTATCGTTTCTGATGCTATATCTAAAGAAGCTGATTTGGGCTTAAGTCTTATGAAATTTGTCTCCAATCGCTCAATAGAAGGATATGTAATTGCCATTACGTCTGAGCAGCAGAAGAACAAGCGAATGATAACTAGCTCACAGTTAGAGAGTGTAGGTTATGACATAAGGGCTACTGCCCGTTGGATTCAGGAATACTATTTTCAATTACTAGAGGTGGACAATGAAAACCGTAACCGTCTTTACGCCAACGTATAATCGAGCATATTGCCTAGGTCGTTTGTATGAGAGTATGAAACGTCAAACATGCGACGACTTTGAATGGTTAATTATCGATGATGGGTCAACTGACAATACGGAGTCTCTCGTGCAGGTATGGCAGTTAGAAGACGCTGTAAGTATCCGATATGTTAAACAGGAGAATCAAGGTATGCATGGTGCGCATAACACCGCTTATGAGCAGATCACGACTGAACTTAATGTATGTATAGATTCAGATGATTATTTATCTGATCGGGCAATTGAAATGATTACTAGCTTTTGGGATAAGAATGGTAGCAATGAAGTTAGTGGGTTTGTAGCATTAGACGCTTATAGTGATGATACCATCATCGGAACGAAACTTCCGACTGAACTTAGCCGTTCAAACCTATTTGATCTTTACAATAAACATGGTGTACGTGGAGATAAAAAACTAGTTTATCGTTCTATTTTAACGACGCAATTTCCATATCCCATCTTTCCAGATGAACGATATGTTGGGCTTGCCTATAAATATTACAAACTAGATGAGCAATACCCTCTGCTTCTGCTCAATGAAGTATTATGCATTGTGGAATATATGGAGGATGGTTCATCTCGAAATATGTTAAAACAATATGTTCGTAATCCTAAAGGGTTTACCTTTTATCGGAAAGCGTTGATGGAATCTCCACTATGTGGTCTGTCATATAAGTTTCGTCAAGCGATCCATTATGTCTCCAGCAGTATCCTTTCTAGAAACAAGCAATGGTTAAAAGATTCACCGATGAAGTGGATGACTCTACTAGCAGTGCCACCGGGGGTTCTCTTATACTGTTTTATTGCTTTCAAAACGAGAAAGGAAGAAACATTATGGGGATAAATAAATGGCTATAATGTGGGCTAGTTTAGTAATCGTATTTTTTTTCGCTTTGATGTCTAGATATTTCTCTACTTCAGGAGGAATGGGCCCTACTACCATTCAACCCAATAAAGTGTTAGCTGGCGTCGTTGCATTATCACTTGTTGTAGTCTCAGGTCTACGTAACTCAATTGGTGATACCTATCTCTACATGCACGGCTATGAAGTAAATGACTTTAGTTTGGAAGCAGTTTTGAAAGGGAAAGATATTGGTTTTAATCTTTTACAAATGGTACTGAAACAAATAACAGATGACCCGCAACTTTTATTGTTTATAACAGCGTTTGTTACTAACGTTTTAATAGTCGCTGTGCTTTACAAATATGCACGTCTCTTCGAAATTAGTATGTTCGTCTATATTACTTCAGGAGCATTTATCGTTTCTATGAATGGCTTGAGGCAATATATGGCAGCCGCTATTATATTTGCAGCAACTAAGTATTTGTTAGAGGGACGCTGGAAGGCATACTTGATAGTCGTATTGTTTGCATCGGTATTCCATCAAAGTGCATTAATTATGATTCCGATCTATTTTATTGTAAGGCGAAAAGCTTGGACGAGTACTACGATCGGACTTCTGTTAGGCGCAGTACTATTTGTTATGGGTTATAACTTTTTATGGGATGTGCTCTTCGATGTAATAGCCGATACGCAATATGGATATTACGAAGACTTTCAAGAAGGGGGAGCAAACGTTATTCGTTTACTCGTAACGATCGCTCCGATATTTATCGCATTTATGGGGAGAGAGAAGTTGCGTGCCATATTCCCAGGTGGAGATATAGTCGTTAATTTATCTCTAATAGGTGCGGTATTGATGATTATTGCTACACAGAACTGGATTTTTGCGCGATTAGCGATCTATTTCAATGTATATCAACTGCTATTAATCGGATGGATTATTAAACTTTTTAGAGAAAAGGATCAAAAGTTTGTCTACATCGTTATGATTTCACTTTATTTGTTCTATTACTTCTATGAAAATGTCATCATCTTGGATCTTAAGTATGACAGTGACTATATTAGTTGGCCATTCTAGTAAGGAGGAGCTTATATGGAAAATAATGAGCGTATTCCCCGAATCATTCATTACTGTTGGTTTGGGCGTGGGGAAAAGTCGAAGAAGATTATGAAGTGTATGAAGAGCTGGACAAAAAATCTAAACGGATATCAATTGATGGAGTGGAATGAAGACAACTTTGATATCGAATCAAGTCCATATGTTAAGGAGGCTTATGCTGCTCGAAAGTTTGCTTTTGTAAGTGACTATGTAAGGTTATATGCGTTGCACAAATACGGCGGTATTTACTTAGATACTGATGTAGAAGTTATTAAGTCGCTTGATCCGCTGCTAAAGCATGAAGCATTCACCGGATTTGAGGATGAGCATTATTTACAATCTGGAACGATGGGTGCTGTTAGTGGTCACCCATGGATCGAAGAGTTACTTGAAGATTACAAGCAAAGAACTTTTTTGCTACCAGATGGTAGTTACGACATGATGACAAATACAGCAGTTATATCAAAACTATGCAAAAAAGATGGATTGCTTCTAAATGGTCAGTATCAAACGTTCAAAAATGGTGTGGTCTGTTATCCTCGAACTTATTTCAGTCCATACGATTACATCAACGGTGGAAACTATATTACAGATGAAAGTTATTCCATTCATCACTTTGCACAGTCGTGGCTTCCTGCTCATGTTCGATTAAGAAGCAATGTAAAACGAATTGTTAGCCGAGTAGTAGGACCTAAAGTGATCTCCAGAATGAGACAACTGTTTGTTTCTCGTTAATTGGAGCATTAAATAGATTATCAGGAGAAATTTAATATGATCAAACGAGTATTCGATTTCATTACTGCTAGTGCATTACTTCTTGTATTATCTCCATTCATTGCTATTATTGCGATACTAGTTAGAACTAAGCTCGGAACTCCGATTTTATTCAAGCAGCAAAGACCAGGCTTACATGGCAAACCATTTTATGTGTATAAGTTTAGGACAATGACAGACGAAAGAGGAGCAGAGGGAGAACTTCTTTCAGATTTTTTGAGGCTTACTGACTTTGGTAAATGGCTTAGAAAGTTTAGTTTGGATGAACTTCCGCAACTGATCAATATTATTAAAGGTGACATAAGTTTAGTAGGTCCTAGACCGCTTCTCATGGAATATTTGCCGCTATATACGGATGAGCAAGCTAAGCGTCACCTTGTAAGGCCAGGTTTAACGGGCTGGGCACAGGTGAACGGAAGAAACAACGTATCATGGGAAGATCGTTTCTCTTACGATGTTTGGTACGTAGAACATCACAATTTATGGATCGATCTAAAAATAGTGATGATGACTATAAAAAAAGTCGTACATTCTGAAGGAATTAGTAATGGAAAACATGTTACGATGCCGCTTTTCGAAGGCAAAGCAACTAATAAGGAAGGATGAGATAACTGTTGTTAGCGAAGGAGAAGTCTAAAATTTATTTGTCCCCCCCACATATGAGTGGGAATGAACGAAAGTATATTGATGAGGCGTTCGAAAGTAACTGGATTGCTCCTCTTGGCCCTAATATTGATGCATTCGAGAGTGAACTTGCGAGTTATGTAAGTATTAAAGGAGCAGCAGCTGTTAGTTCCGGGACAGCGGCTATTCATTTAGCGTTGGAACTTCTTGGCGTTGGAAAAGGCGATCTCGTATGTTGCCCAAGTTTTACTTTCATCGCTAGTGCTAACCCAATAAGTTATCTTGGTGCAGAGCCAATCTTTATTGATTCTGAGCCAGATACATGGAATATGTCACCAGAAGCATTAGAACAAGCAATGATGGAATGTGCTGCCGAAGGGAAATTGCCTAAGGCAGTTATTGTCGTTCATTTATACGGTTGTATTGCCAAAATGACTGAGATTATGTCTGTATGTAATCGCTATGATGTACCTGTTATCGAGGATGCCGCTGAATCGTTAGGTTCAACTTACAATGGCATACAAAGTGGTACATTTGGGCATTTTGGTATCTTTTCGTTTAATGGGAACAAAATTATTACAACTTCTGGCGGAGGCATGTTAGTATCTAATGATTTAGAAGCCATTAATAAAGCACGATTCCTCGCCACACAAGCAAGAGATGCTGCCCAACATTATCAACATAGTGTTATGGGGTACAACTATAGGCTCAGTAATATACTTGCTGGGATAGGTAGAGCTCAATTAGAGGTATTGGATGAAAGAGTTGAAGCAAGAAGAAATGTGTTTTTGCGGTATGTAAATGCGTTTCGTCATTATGACAATGTACAGTTTATGCCGGAACAAATAGGCTCACGTTCTAATCGATGGTTGACCACATTTACGATCACTGAGGAAGACTCCGCTTGGAAAATACAGGAGCTTTTAAATGAGTTGTCAGCGAATAATATTGAGGCGCGCCCGCTCTGGAAACCATTACATCAACAACCTTTGTTTGAAGGAACACGATTTTACCCTCATCCAACGTTAGAAGCGGCATCAATTTGTGAAAAGTTATTCCAATCGGGTATATGTCTTCCTTCGGGCTCAAATTTGGGAATAGAAGATCAAATGAGAGTGATTGAAGTTGTTGAAAGGGTAATTGCTGAAACTGTGCAAGTTACTATTCAAAGATAACGTTCTCCGATCCCTCTAGGTCGTATGACTCGAGCTGGAGTACCATAGGCAATCGTGTGCGACGGAATATTAGTTAAGACAGTTGCACCAGCACCAATAACACTATGTTCGCCAATGGTTATCCCGTGAGCAATCGTAGCACCTATCGCGATTGCAGTATAATCGTTGATAGAAACATTACCACCAGTAACTGATTGTGGAGCAAAGCTAACAAAACTTCCAACTCTACTATCATGATCAATTGAAGTGTGAGGGTATAAAATACAGTGTTCATCAACAGTAGCATCACTATTAATCACTGCTCCAGCCATTACGACTGATCCAACACCTACACGGCTTCCTCTTGCTAGCTCTGCAGATGGATGAATTGCAGTAATGAACGAAAGTGTTGGTACAAATGCCTTTAGTTTGGAAACGATGCAGCTACGTGTCCAGTTGTCTCCAATGGCAACAATTGCTCCGTCAATGGCATCAGAATGAAGCGAAAGCCAGCTTTCATCACCTAATATGTTGTAGTCATAAACGACATCATGAGCAGACCTATTGGAGTCTAGTAGTCCAATGATACGATATAGCCCTTGTTTTTCTATAACATCAATGACCGTTTTTGCATGACCACCTGCTCCAAATACGACAATAGATTGCAACACTAACAACTCCTTCTTTGCGAGAAATACTAAACATTTCCATTCTAGCATAATGGATAGAATTTGTAGATGGAAATGGGAAAAGAACAGTAAAGCAATTGACAGATCAAAAATAGGATGATATTCTGAGCATGTGTTCGTTTTATAGAACAAAAATTATTCAGTTTGTTCGTTATTAGCTAATTGTTGTGAGGGAGATTGTGATGAATAACGAAGTTGGATATGCTACGGACCTTTTTTCTCAAGAATTGAGATTATTGCTAGCTTTACTTGAAGTGGATGATCAATCAGAGCCGACCTTTGAGCAATGGGAGCTATTGCAAGAAGTGGATTGGTCTCTTTTTATTGAACTAGCGAGGCATCATCGTGTATTTCCTTCTATCAACCTTAAGCTGAAAGAATTAAAATCAGCGCACATTCCTTCTTTTGTCCTCCAATTATTCCATAGGGATTATTATCGAAATACGTTGCAAATGCTAAATTTATGCGGAGAGATGGAGCAACTTGCTACGTTGTTTTCCGGCAGTGACATCCAGGTTTTGTTTTTGAAGGGGCCAGTTATTGCAGCAGACCTATATGGTGATGTATCTCTAAGGACCTCATGTGATCTGGATTTTCTCGTACCTATGAACAAACTGGAGCAAGTGGAACGAATGTTATTGTTGCAAGGTTACGAAAAAAATGATTATATCACTTCCGTTCTCAACGATTGGAAATGGAGACATCATCATATAACGTTTAACCATCCAACTAAGGGTATCAAGGTTGAAGTACATTGGAGACTTAATCCGTCACCTTCCATAGAACCAAGTTTCGAAGAATTATGGGATCGAAAGCGTCAAAGCTCCTTAATTAGCAGGCCTATCTATTATTTAGGTAGAGAAGACCTCTTTTTATTTTTAGTCTCACATGGAGCGCGACATGGTTGGTCGCGATTACGTTGGCTTTTGGATATTAAGCAGTTAATGAAACAAAAAATAGACTGGACGAAGCTTGCAGTGTTGCTACGTAAGCATCATCTTCTACATATTGGCGGCCAGGCTATTTCTTTGGCAGCTAAGTTACTCGCGGTACCACTAAAAGAGGAAGTTCGGCCGATTTTGACTACTCGTAAAGCAGAGTGGCTGGCGGAGGACACCATGTTTTATGTAAAAAGAATGGTGAATTTGCATAGTCCACCGGTGCCAAAAGATGTCGAACGGTATCACAAACGGTATTTACTTGCATTAATGACAAGTCGTCAAAAGATCGTATTTTTCGCCAGTATGTTACATCCTTTTTCAGAAGATGCTGAGACTCTTCCATTGCCGAAAAATCTACACTTTTTATATTTTCCTTTGCGGCCGCTCTTATGGGTTTGGCGAAAGACGAGAAAAATAGCTACGTAGATAATAACCTATACTATCGGAGGAAATATGAAAAATATTTTAATAGCTTCCTACGATATGGAAGTAGGAGGAGTAGAAAGAAGTTTAGCGAGCATGTTGCAAGAATATGACTATTCCGGGCAACAAGTTGACCTCATGTTATTTAGGCATAGTGGGGACTTTATGCATCTACTATCAGACAAGGCAACGCTGCTAGAAGAGATTCCGACATATGCAAGTTTCCGTTACTCTATTTTAGAAACAATCAAGAAAGGGCTTTTTTTTCTTGGTGTGACGAGAATTTTGTCAAAATTGCAGGCAAGTTATGTAGGTAGCAAAAAGGGGTTTTCGGAAAATGGGTACTATCAACTACAGCTGATGTGGAAATATGCTTTACCTTTTCTTCCACGCAGAGATCGACATTACGATGTAGCTATCAGCTATTTATGGCCACATTATTATGTAGCGAATAAAGTGAATGCTACCCAAAAAATAGGATGGATTCATACGGATTATTCAACGTTAGAAGTTGATGTCGAGTTGGACTTGCGAATGTGGCGGCAATTTAATTATATTATTGCCGTTTCTGAAGCTTGCAAAGAATCATTTTTAACTAGATATGGTGAGCTTCGAGATCGTGTATTTGTGATAGAAAATGTAATGTCACCAGAGTCCATTCGATTACTTTCCAGAGATAAGTCGCATTCTCTTATGATGAAGGAAGACAATCGATTTAAGCTGCTTACAGTTGCTAGATTGTCACATGCAAAAGGAATTGACCAAGCTGTAAAAGCACTAAAGCTGTTGGAGCAACGTGGAATAAAGGACATAACGTGGTACGTAGTTGGTTATGGCGGTGATGAGCCTCACATTAAGGAACTCATCAAACAATATGGATTAGAAGACCGATTTATTCTGCTTGGCAAACAAATTAATCCATATCCATTCATGGCAGAATGTGATATGTACGTGCAGCCATCACGTTATGAAGGAAAAGCGATTACGGTGACGGAAGCACAAATTATTGGGAAACCTGTTATGATCACTCGTTATCCGACTGCATCAAGCCAAGTCACTCATAATGTAGATGGTTATATAGCAGAACTAACTGAAGAGGGTATCGCTGATGGTATTGCGTATCTGTATTCACATCCAGAAGTGCGGGAACGATTGTCTAATCACTGCTTAGAGAGAGACTTCACCAATAAAGATGAGCTCGCGAAACTGTATCAGTTAATGGGTACTGAATCTAGCAGGAGGGGGTATTCTTGAACGTTAAAGTAAGTGTCATTATCCCGGTTTATAATGCTGAAACTTATTTGCCTGCATGTGTGGAATCTCTTCTGGCACAGACACTTCAAGAATGTGAGTTCCTTTTTGTTAACGACGGCTCCATAGACAGTAGCGCTGCTATTCTTAAAGGCTATCAGAGCAGAGACGATAGAATTATCCTCATCAATCAAATGAATGCAGGCGTTAGTACGGCACGCAACGAGGGCATTAGAAGAGCAAGAGGTGAATATATCGGTTTTGTTGATGCAGACGATTGGGTTGAACCTGATATGTATGAAAGGATGTATCAAGCTGCTAGCCGGAATGAATGCGATGTTGTCATATCCAATTTCGAAAGTCAGATGAACGGGAAAACCGTTCTAACTCGTTATGATTTTCCATCGGATACTAGCTTGAACAAATCGTATATTCAAAAAAATATACTTCCCATTTTCATGAGGACCGCAGCCTTAAACGCTGTTTGGAACAAAATTTTTCGTAAAGATTTGATTGAGCAGCATGTAGTGGCATTTAAGCATGGGATGGCTTTAGGTGAAGACAAGGACTTTAATATGAACATTTTTAGTTATGCGAACACAATTGTCTATTTGGATTATAGAGGTTATCACTACCGAGAAGTAGAGGGTAGTGCTACACATAACATAGCGAAGATGGACTACTTCGGAAATGCAATAGAAGTGTTTAGAAAGGATTATCCTATCGTATACGCTAGTCAGTTTGACCCATCCGAAATTAAGGTTCTGAAATCAATCGAGTTAATGAAAGCGATCATTTCATATATTCATATTTATTTTAATGCGACTAAAGAGCTTGGTTTCTGGAGACGATACAGTGCCGTAAACAGAGCTCTAGAACAGAAGGAAGTAAGGGAAGCCTTTCACATTTATGTGGAGCATAGAAAGGATGCAAGTAGATACGAAAAGTGTATGACTTTTTTTATTAAAATCAAATCAACATTAGGGCTATATTGCCTAACAGCTTACAGCAGGTATAGAAATGAAATGAGTAATGGAGGGTAAACGATGAAAATTATGATGTTTGCACATGGTGGAAGTTTAAATAGAGGTTGCGAAGCTATCGTCCGTTCTTCAACAAATTTAATCAAGGATCAAATAAACGGATCAGAAGTATATTTGGCATCGCATAAACCAGAAACGGACAAATTGTTAACACGATTAGATGGCATTTATGACGGGTCGGCAGTAGGGATTCGAAAGTTTTCTAAGGAGTGGCTAGTAGCTACGATTCAGAATAAGCTGTTCCGATCAGAAAGATATGCACTTGGTGTTATTGAGAAAAACACGATTCGTCATATTAAGGACATGGATATCGTTATGTCTATCGGTGGAGATAACTATTGTTACGGAGAGCAACCGAACTGGTATGAAATTGATCGCAGAGTAAAGCAACAAGGAAAAAAACTCGTATTATGGGGCTGTTCTATTGGAGAAGAAGATATGTCTGATGAGAAATTAGAGGATCTAAAACGCTTTGATCTGATCATCGCACGTGAAACATTAACTTACAACATGTTGATTTCTAAAGGTTTAAAGAAAGTTAAACTTTCGGCTGACCCCGCCTTCACAATGGAACAGGAAGAGCTTTCACTGCCAGAAGGCTGGCAGGAGGGCAACACGGTTGGCATTAACTTTAGCCCGTTAGTGTCTAAGTTGAACGAAAAGTCTCGCGAAGCAGTTAATCAATTAATTAAACACATTTTGAAGGAAACGACGATGACGATTGCTTTAACACCACACGTCATTTACGAAGGCAATAATGATTATGTTGTACTACAGCAAATTTACGAGCAGTTTAAATCTACGAATCGGGTTATTTTGTTGCCGGATCATTTATCAGCTATTCAATATAAAGGTTACATTGCGAGAATGAGATTTTTTATTGGCGCAAGAACACACGCAACGATCGCTGCCTACTCCAATTATGTACCAACGATGGTGTTAGGATATAGCGTGAAGTCCAAAGGAATTGCCAAAGATATATTCGGAGAAGAGAAGCTGGTACTTGATCTGAAGCAATTATCGCATGCTAATATTCTTAAAGATTCGTTTGATGAAATGGTGCGAGAAGAGGAAGTCATCAAAGCTAAGTTAAAAGAGTCTATGCCAAAGATCAAAAAAATGTCTCACAAAGCTGTAGATTACTTGAAAGAGCTGGCTTGATAGCATATGAAAAAGAATCTATTGTTTGTCATTCCGAGTTTGGCAGCAGGTGGTGGCGAGCGAAGTCTAGTAAATTTACTTACACAGATTGATTATGACCGCTTTAATGTGGATTTATTTCTTTTACATCCCGAAGGAATGTTTATGGAACTAGTCCCTAAGCAAGTTCGGATATTGCCATTGCCGACGAATTATCAATCATTTGTATTGCCACTAGGAACATCTATTAAACAGTTTCTTGCAAAAGGAAACGTCCGCCTAGCCTATATTAGATTATTATATGCACTGTTTAATCGTACCTCCCATTCCATCGGGAAAAGAGAACAAGATACATGGAAGTATTTGTCCGCAAGTATCAATGAAGTGGGTAAGACGTATGATACTGCGATAGGATTTCTAGAGAAGACGTCCATATACTTTTGTGTAGACCAAGTACAAGCAGGGTCCAAAATTGGATGGGTACATAACGATTATTTCAAACTAGAAATAGATCCAAACTTTGACCAGCCGTATTTCCACAAGTTGGATCATATCGTTACCGTATCGGATGAATGTGCAGTCTCGCTTAAAGAGGCTTTTCAAGAGCAAGAGAATAAAGTTAGTGTTATCCAAAATATTGTATCGCCAACCGTTATCGCTAAACTAGCCAATCAAACCTCTTCTGATGTCTTTAGTCGGCTTAATGATGAACTGGTAATCTTAACGATTGGCCGCCTTCATCCACAGAAAGGATTTGAGCTAGCGATCGAAGCATGCCGATTGTTAGTAGATAAAGGATGCAAAGTACAATGGAATGTTATAGGGGAAGGTGAAGAACGGAAACGACTAACTAAATTAATTGAAGATTATGAACTAGGTTCACATTTTAGATTGTTAGGGCTTCAAACTAACCCGTATCCGTTTATTAAGCAAACTGATATCTATGTGCAGACGTCCAGATACGAAGGAAAGTCTATCGCTATTGATGAAGCGAAAATCTTAAACAAACCAATTATCGTAACAAATTTCAGTACGGCTAAAGATCAAATTTGCCATGGCGTAGATGGTCTTATCGTTGATATGACGGCAGAAGCGGTAGCTGAGCAGATTATGGAACTGGCTTATGATCGAGAATTACGCAATACGTTGCAACAAAATCTTTCCTTATTGCAGCTTGGTACTGAAGGGGAAATCGAAAAACTTTACAAGTTGTTAGGGTAAGGGGATGCAGATATGCGTAAAAAGCTGTTATTCGTAATGAATAATATGACTTGTGGTGGCGCTGAGAAGTCATTACTCTCACTGTTACAAAGTATTGATTACGACAAATTTGAAGTAGATTTGTTTCTTTTTAAGCACGAAGGATTATTTTTAAATAAAATTCCGCCTAAGGTGAATTTACTGGAGGAACCGCAATATTATACTGTTTTTGATATGCCAATTAAGAAAGCATTAGTACTCTCATTACGGAACATGAAACTGCAATTATTTGCATCTAGGGTACTATCAGCCATTCTAATGCGTACAGAGAAAAACAGGGCAAGATGCGAGCAACGAATGTGGCGTTATGTTTCTAAGGCATTCCCTTTACTAGAAAAAGAATATGATGCTGCTATCGGCTATTTGGAGAAGTCACCAATCTATTATGTAATAGACAAAGTGAATGCCAAAAGTAAACTGGGGTTTATACATAGTGAATATGAAGCATACGGAATGGACGCAGTCATCGACAAGCCTTACTTTAAACAACTTGATCATCTTGTAACCGTATCAGAGGAATGTGTTCGTTCCTTAAGGGAAATGTTTCCTGATATTCATTCCAAAATAAAGTTGATGCACAATATCGTTACACCGAGAACGATTTATACAATGGCAGATGAGACAACTCCTTTGCCGTTTGACAATATTAATATTGTTTCTGTGGGGAGATTAAACAGAGTTAAAGGGTTTGATTTAGCTATTGAAGCTTGTCGATTTCTCCAGAAGGAAGGTATACCAATCAAATGGTATATCGTTGGAGAAGGAGAGGATCGGCAACGTTTAGAGCATCTAATTGATGAAAAAGGATTGCAGGATACTGTAATACTAACAGGGGTTCAATCTAATCCATACCCATATATTAAACACTGTCATATTTATGTTCAAACATCTTTGAACGAAGGACGCTGTTTAACCATTACAGAAGCAAAAATATTGCAAAAGCCGATCGTGTCAACAAATTTTAGAGCAATCTATGATCAAATTACTCATAAAGAAAATGGGTTGATTGTTGAACAAGATGCAGAATCGATTAGCAATGGGATCAAGGAACTGATCACTAATAATGAATTAAGACAGAAGTTGATTAACAATCTTAAAGATGAGTCGTTAGATAATGAAAGTGAAGTGAATAAGTTTTATCAGTGGGTAGGTTGAATCGATTTTGTTAATAAGATTGGAGGTGGGTTCTTGTATGGGATTAAGTTTAGTAACAGGAGCTATAGCAACTGTAGTATTTATCGCTGTAATCGTCATCGTTTCTTTGGATATTTATCCTATTTTCAGAACATGGCTAGGACGAATTCACATCGGAAGGCATTCTGATCTTTCAGAATGGAATAAACTTATTTCGCAAGTAGGAGTCAAATGGCTTAACGATACGCCCAAGGTTAAAGTGACCGACCATACTCGATTCACTATTTTAGAGAGAGTGAAAGGTCAATATTCTGCTGCAACGTTACAGGATTGGCAACAAGCTCTATTGCTGCTCGGATTGACTGAGCAAGTGCTAGATAATAAGGACAAAAAAGCAATAGATACATTTTTAGCATCCAAGTTTAATGAGAAGGGCGAGTGGAAAGTAGCACCTCGTCATGTGGATTCGGCGATATTGGCATATTCTGTTATGAAGGTTCCTGGCATTAACCTTGAACAGTACCGACCAGCTCTTGACGCCACTTTGCAACTAATTAAAGAGCATATGGGGACAGAAGAGACTGTTCTTTATAGAAAATCGATGAATGATTATCGCTATGTGGACACAATTGGTTTTATTTGCCCATTTCTGACTGCTTACGGAATGAAGTTTGGGGAACAATCCTGTATAGATCTTGCTATGAAACAAATTCGCGCCTATGTTCAGCATGGTTTTCAAAAGCAAGAAGGATTACCTTACCATGCCTACGATGTCAAAACTGCTGCACCACTAGGATTATTAGGATGGGGCAGAGGGTTAGGCTGGTTTGCGCTTGGGTTAATCGATATGTGGACTGAATTGCCTAGTAACCATGTTTATAAATCGGAACTTAATGCAATTGTTACCTCTTTCGCAAATGCTGCAATGAAATGGCAACAGCCAAGTGGCAGTTGGAACTGGACTGTTACGAGAAAGGAAAGCCGCTCGGATTCATCCACAACCGTTATGTTAAGTTGGTTTCTATTGAGAGCTTCTGCTTTGGATGAGTTGAAAGAGAATAGTTTGAACAGTGTTACAAAGGCAATAAACTATCTTAAAGGTGTCACTAGACGAGACGGTACAGTGGACTTTTCTCAAGGGGATACAAAGGATATTGGTGTATATTCTACACTCTTTGACAGTTTACCGTTTACTCAAGGTTTTGTGATTAGATTAGGACGTTTGTATAGTAAAGTTAACGAATCAGAGGTTAATGTTTCTACGCAAGGACAACGTGAATGGAGTAAGGTATGAGGGTAAAGCATTCATTGCTTAATATGTCTGCAGGTTTAATTAATCAACTTATCATTACGATTTTAAGTTTTGTTTCGAGAACGGTGTTTATTCATAGCCTTGGCATTGAATATCTTGGGGTAAATGCACTATTTACAAGTGTTCTTGCGATGCTCTCGCTTGCCGAAGCGGGTATCGGATCGAGTATTGTCTATAATCTCTATAAGCCAGTTGCTGAAGGTAATCGGCTCAAAGTATTAGCACTAATGAAAATGTACAGAAATACGTACCGGGTAATTGCAATGATTGTAGTCGCATTAGGCGTTATGATTTTACCTTTTCTGGATCAAATCGTTGGTGACACTCATGTACAGCATTTAGAGTGGGTGTACGTCATTTTTTTGCTGAACACAGCTTTACCATATCTCTTTGTCTACAAACATTCTTTTTTAAATGTTAACCAAAAAAATTATATAGTGACGGCTGTGTTCTCGATCTCATCCATCGTCTCAACGAGTATTAGAATTGCTATTCTCGTCTATACCGAAAACTTTATCTTATATTTGGTAGCAGATAGCGTAATCACGATTGCAACTTCTATCATACTTGCACGGATAGTGGATCGTAAATATCCGTATCTTCGTTTTGGTAAGGCAGATGTACTGGATCCCGAAACAAAGGCTAGTTTTCTTAAAAATATGAAAGCTATTTTTATCCAAAATGTCGGTACGTATTTTATATTCGGCGTTGAAAGCATTTTTATTGCGAAATTTGTTAGCATTGAGGCGGTTGGCATTTACTCCAACTACAGAATGTTAATTGATATATGTCGAACTTTTATTAATCAAATATTTAGTAACTTATACCATAGTGTTGGCAATTTAGTAGCCAAAGAGAGTGCGGATAAAGTGTTTAGCATTTATAAGGTAATGTTACTTATGAGTTTCTGGTTATACTCTATGCTCGCAATTGGAATGTATTTGCTCATTCAACCTTTAATTAAAATTTGGCTTGGAACAGAATTTCTGATGAGTAATATTATTCTTATCGTTTTAATCGTTATGTTTTATGAAAGAGGGATGCGCAATACGATTACAACAGTAAAAACAACAGCGGGAATTTTCCATGAGGATCGGTATGCGCCACTTATACAAGCTTTCATTAATTTAGTTCTATCTTATATCCTGGTTAAAGAACTAGGTCTCGTTGGCGTATTTATTGGAGGATTTATTAGTGCTATAGTTGTTCCTTTCTGGACAACACCTTATCTTGTATATAAGAAAGTGTTCCTCAAGTCTCTTAGTCATTTCTATATAACCTATTTTTTGTATTCTGTAATAGGCTTCGCAGCATTTTCAGCATCATTTGCAATCATAAGCCTGCTTCCTACGAGTAGTCTAGTAGCCTTAATTGTGAAAGGGATAGTTGTTGTTATTGTAATAAACGTCATCTATGTTCTTGTATTTTTTAAGACGGCAGAATTTAAGTATTTGACTGCAATAGCCTTACCGCTAATGGTGAAGTTTGTCCCAATCCGAATGTTACTACCTACAAAACAAGTAGAGATAGGCAAAAAATAGTGCTTTAAATAACTTTTAAATGGACGTATTAACATAATTTGTAACGTTTCGCAGACAGGCTACATAAATTGATAGTAAAACTCGGAGGTGATGTAATTATGCCACCGCAATCTATCAATGGAGGAGCTTCCTACTTTATCGACTTATCTGAATTCGGTATTAGCAACGATGGTACGGATGCTGACAATACGCGGAAAGGAATTAATGATGCGATCATTTGGGCAAAAGATGAAGGTTATAGTCATATTGTCCTTCCTGGTGGTATCTATCAAGTCAGTTTAGATCCTTCTACTTTGACTGCGATAAATATGGTTAGTGACATGCATCTAGAAATGTCTCACGATTGTGAAATTCGCCTGGAAGGAAATTCTTCGCCGAGCTATGCCATATTCAATATGACAGGTATTCGGCATGCTAAGCTATCAGGCGGGAAAATAGTAGGGGATAAAAAAGTTCATAGATACGAAATGTACGTAAAGTTCGTTAGAGGTGGAATAAACGCTGATGGATCTTTAAATAACAACGCTAGCTGGATCAGAAGTGAAGTGATAGATCGTTATGACAACCCCGGACTATTATCCTCATTCCGAGTATGGGGAATTAATGGAGTGACAGCTCCAGGGTATCAGTTCTATCAATACAAGGATGTTGTTATGGCTTCTACTTTAGTAGGTTTTCGTACAAACGGAATATTTGCACCAAGCGGATCGAATGGAAGAGGTTGGATTTTGGATGAAGAAGGTATTGATCGCAATAATAAAATGGTTATCGCGATAAAGCCCACTTCACCACTCACGAATGCGCAAATCGCAGCTTTACAAGCGAAAATTGATCATTTTTCTACGACACATGAAAGCGGGCACGGAATTTCGATTCGTGGTTCAAATCACGTTGACATTACAGGGATAGATATTTCAAATTGTACAGGTGACGGCATATTCTCAAGTTGGGAAAAATATCATATCGATCCAACACAATATACGCAAGAACAGATGGGCCAGCATGTAAATATAAAAAATTGCGACATTCACCATTGTCGGAGACAAGGTATATCTATTTGTTCAACGAATGACACTCATATCTATCGAAACAGAATCCATCATATTGGCTTTGATGATGACGATATAACAACAAATTTTCGAAATGGTACATTACCTATGTAT
Organism: Paenibacillus sp. GSMTC-2017; assembly: GCF_016019935.1. Classification (GTDB taxonomy): domain Bacteria; phylum Bacillota; class Bacilli; order Paenibacillales; family Paenibacillaceae; genus Pristimantibacillus. The sequence goes on along the minus strand of NZ_JAECMT010000001.1, from coordinate 1,208,232 downwards.
GGCATTGACATAGAATCGATGCTTAGTGAAATGAATATCCCAGTTAAATCGGAAGATCGTCCTGATGGGTTAGAACTAAACAATCGAATCTTTATTAAAGATAATTATATTTATAGCAATGCAAGAGGACATTTTGTTAATACAGATGGAACAGATGTATTACTAGAAGGCAATAATTTCGAAGGCTACAATGTTGGGGGAATCAATTCGAATGCGAACTATGCAAATATTAGGTTCGTCAACAACATATTTGATAAATGCGAGTTATGGGTGCAAGGTGATAATTTTGTAGATGGAGCCGTCTTCCGGGGTGGGAATTTGAGATTTCTCAATGTATTAGGGGCGACGGTAAATAACTGTAGAATTAAAGATGGACTTATATATGGTTCTAGTCTGTATGGTTACTTTGGATCACCCCTTTCAATAACTGACAATAAAACATTTACGTACGCTACTCCTCATGGAATGGGGAATGGTGCAAAGGTAGTATTCGAGCAGTGGGTTGGTAAAGTACCAATTGGAATAAGTATAGATAAAATTTATTTTATAGTAAATAAAAGCGCAAACGCTTTCCAAGTATCTGAGACGCTTGATGGTCCTGCAGTTGTTGTATCTGATCAGGGGGTAATTGGTTATAATATCAGCCGTTACAATTACGGTAGATGTTATTTATCCAATATCGTATTGGAGAGAGATTGGCGTCCTGATAATAATCTTACTCCGAACTTGAACTTATTATTGGCGGGAGCAGTTATAAATAACGTTACAGTAAAAAATTATGATGTAGCGTTGTTAGTGCCTGCAAACTACGTTGGCCGTCCGAATGTAATCAAAGGAATAACACTTATAGAAGGTTATGCACGTTTTGAAGGATGTCACATTGAAAGTGGGGAGTTTATTAGAAATAAGACGACCCGGCTTGGTGGGGATATTCAATTTGGATCAAATAGTTCATCTTATGTAAGAGAGAATTCAGTTCGATCAGCTCTATTTCAAGGAGTTTCTGTCGTACTCGAAGGACCAACAACAATTACAAATAGTATTTTTTTTAGTACGGCAATCGGAAAGTCAGATGGAAACACAAAAGCGAAGATAGTAAACTCTTATTTAGAGAACACTAAAGTGAACATGAATTGGCTCAGAAAAAATAACTCATTTACGTTAGCTGCATCTGTATTGAAGGGAGTTACAATTACAGGTTCATCACCATATGTAGTCGCCGTCAATAATACAGAAATAGCGGATGTTTAGTCATAAAATAGGATCAACCCCCCTTCCACGATAAATGATTGTGTAAGGGGGTTTTTGTTATAAATTTCTATTAATTAAAGACATTCACAATTTGTTCTGTTATAATGTTCTTTATAAAGAACAATTGTATTCTTGAAAAAGAACTTTGGAGGAGATAGAATTGGCTATTCTCGTTACTGGCGGAGCAGGTTATATCGGTAGTCACACTTGTGTAGAATTACTTAATGCTGGCTTTAATATAGTAGTCGTTGACAATCTTTCAAACAGTCATCCCGAGGCGTTAAAGCGTGTAACAGAACTAACGAACAAGTCGTTCCCATCTTATTTTATTGATTTAATGGATCGTGATTCATTGGATCATGTATTTAAAGAGCATCATATTGATGCGGTTATTCATTTTGCAGGTCTGAAGGCAGTAGGTGAATCGGTACAATTTCCACTTAAATATTATCACGATAATTTAATGAGTACGACAACACTTTGTGAAGTAATGGAAGAGAACAATGTCAGACAACTAATCTTTAGTTCGTCTGCAACCGTTTATGGTGTTCCTCAGCATGTACCTATTGATGAGAACGCACCGATCGGTGCAATTAATCCATACGGACGTACAAAACAAGTTATTGAGCAGATTTTGCATGATCTTGTTCAGTCTAACCCAAATTGGAGTGTTGCAATATTACGATATTTCAATCCAGTTGGAGCTCACAAAAGTGGGAGGATAGGAGAAGATCCAAGTGGAGTGCCTAATAACTTAGTACCATACATCGCGCAAGTTGCTGTAGGTAAGTTAACAGAAGTTTCAGTGTATGGAAAAGATTACGATACGTTAGATGGAACGGGAGTGAGGGATTATATCCATGTTGTCGATCTTGCGTTAGGGCATTTGAAAGCTCTTCTCAAAATTAGAGCGACTCAAGGTGTTTGTACGTACAATTTAGGTACAGGTCAAGGGTTTAGTGTGCTGGAGATGATCCAAGCATTCCAAGAAGCATCGGGGCGTACTATTCCTTATCGTATATCAAATAGACGGCAAGGAGACATCGCTACTTGTTATGCTGAAACAACAAAGGCAAATACAGAATTAAATTGGATTGCCGAAAGAGGAATAGAAGAAATGTGCAGAGACACATGGCGATGGCAGTCGATGAATCCTAATGGTTACAGGGAATTGGCTACTCTTGCACAGAAGGGATAAAGCTACCTGTAACACAACTTGCACCGATCACACGACTACGAAGGTTACATAAATTGCGAGGTGCTAACCGTGAGTAAAGTCAGCATCATAGTTCCTGTCTATAATGCGGGAGATAAGCTGCATCGCTGTTTACAATCTATCATGAGTCAGACTTTCAAAGATTGGAATCTGTTGATCATTGATGATGGGTGTAGTGACAACAGTATAGCAATAGCCAGACAATACGAAATTAGAGATGATCGCATTCAAATTTATCATCAACCTAACTCTGGTAGCATAGCTGCTAGATGCAAAGGTGTAGAATTATCCAGCTCCTCGTACGTCATGTTTGTTGATGCTGATGATTGGATTGACAATTTAATGCTGAAGAGAATGATTAGTATTGCAGAAGCTGTAGATGCAGATATTACGGTTTGTAATTTAGTTAAAGTACTCGGGAAATCGAAGTGGATAAGGAAAACGAATAGAAGTGAATATTTTGTTAATGAAAAGTTGTATACCGGAGATGAAATCTTTAGCGGGTTAATTCCAGCTTTTCTTCACGGACATTCTTTCCCAGCTCAGATGCATGGTAAGTTATATAAAAGAGAGTTGCTGCAGACAGATGGTCATTTCTTATCCCGTATCCACTTCTTTGGTGATGATCTTTATTACAATCTTGAGATGTTCATTAAGGCTAAGACAGTTAAAGTAATTCCTGACGGACTTTATTATTATCGTGCTGGAGGATCAACGAGCAAATACATGTCCTATCTATTTAAGGATGCAGTTAGTGGTTATCGTATTCAGAAGGAAGTAGTGGAAACTTACTATATCCAAAATCAAGATTATCATTTGTTAGGTATTAGATTAATGCTGCTGAATACATTCCCTACATGCTTAAGAAACATGTTCCTTGGTAGCTTATCTAAGCAGGAGCAGTTCACGCTAATAAACGAATATTGCTCTCACCCAGCTGTCCAGGAGAGTGTGAACTTTGAAGCTGCTGCAAGTCGATGCTCACCAGAGTTCATTAAAGCAATTCGTGAAAAGAACGTTAGCTATCTATATAAAATGGGACGGAAGAACTATGTTAAGAGTTTATTTAAAAAAACGCTGATGAATACGGTTTCAAAAATATCATTTTTATAAATTCGACAAATTAAGAAGTAATCTATCAAAATTTGGGGACATGAACCGACAGTATATGCAAGCGTAGTAGGCTATTATTAGTGATGTAGTCAAAATTATGGAATTGGGAGACGAGGAAATGCGTTTATTATATGGGCACCTTAAGCGCATGGAGTCAGTGGTGCAACCGGCCCCAATTAATTGGGGGATATGAGGATGACACTATTAGTATCGGACAACCAACTTGAATTGGATAAAGAATGGGTAGAGCTTATATTACAAGCACGTGATAAGGGATTAAGTATCGATGATGTAAGAAAATTGCTTAGTACACTTCGTGAAGAAGGGTTTGCAAAATTACAAGAAAGCGCTGTATAAAGAATACGGCGCTATTCGCGATTTGATTTCCATTTGTTGAATTCTAGAAATTCTTTGAACTGTTCCTTGCTGACTCCAGAAGCCATCGCTTCTCGGACCAATTCGCCCCACTCCATGTCAAGACCGTCGGCTGCTCGTTCAGTTTGCTCACTATTAACAAATTCCTCAACGGGAACGTTTAATACCTCGCCTATTTTCTCTAGAAATTGTATAGAAGGGTTTTGCTGGAGTCCTCTTTCGATTGAGCTCAAATAAGATTTTGCGACTCCAGCTCGTTGTGACAACTCAGTTAACGATAGACCCTTTCGCTTGCGAAGCATCTGAATACGTTGTCCAATCATGGTAGACTCCCCCGATAATGCTAAGGTGCATTGTTTTTTTCTATTATAACGAATTTATTGTAAATACGAAAGTAATAGTAGAGGAATCATTCTTTATTTAGAACGAAGCTGCGGTGGAACCCGTTTGGAGGTGAAGTGAACGACCGAAGTAACCTTCGTGATCTCCGGCTAGTTGTGCGAATTTCCCCTGTTCTACGATTTCTCCATTTTGTATGACGTATACCTGATCAGCCCCGCGTAAAGTAGATAAGCGATGAGCGACTATAATAATGGTCATCGTACCTTTTAATCGATCAATAGCTTCTTGAATGTTGCGTTCATTTTCCGCATCCAGCGCACTGGTTGCCTCATCAAGTACAAGAATGGAAGGTTTACGAATAATAGCTCTTGCAAGTACCAGTCTCTGGCGTTCCCCTCCGGACAATCGCACTCCCCTATCTCCAATCGTAGTATCTAGCCCTTGAGGCAGCCCTTTTACAAATGTATCACATGAAGCAAACGTTAATGCTTGCCATATTTCTTCCTCAGTGACATTTGGCATAATAAGCTCCATATTTTCTCTAATGGTAGTGTTGAACAGAAAAGGGTCTTGTGACACATAACTAATGGACTTACGGTAAGCAAATAAATTATGTTCTGTGATAGGATACCCATCAACGAGAATATGCCCTTTGTCCGGATTAATAATGCCCATGATCAAATCGATTAACGTGCTTTTTCCAGCTCCAGATGCACCAGCAATAGCGGTTGTAGAGTGAGCTTTGATACGGAGGTTAATTCCCTTTAAATTGTACTCATGGTCGTTTTTATTATATTTATAGCTTAGCTCTCGACATTCAATATGCTGTGCAATGTCAAGTCGGCTTCCCGCACGGTCGATGCCAGCACCTTTTTCTGCTGATTGTGTACATTCTTCCTTCAATTCTAGTACAGTTTTACAGGCTGGTATTAAGGATGATAATGTTTCCATATTAGATTGTATAGAAGTAAACCTTGGCCATAGCCGTGCAAAAATTAACGTTATCGTTAGAAGCTGTAAGCCTTGCGTTTTGAACAACGTAAAGCACGCCAAAATGAAGCTAGCAATGAGAAAAGTAGAGACTGTTTTGTAGAGTAGTTGGGAATTCATTCTTAATTTAATATAGGCCATCTGTTCTTGGAACATACTTTGTGTTAGGTTATCCATCCATTCCATTCTCGTATGTTCCATCGTATTGCTCTTAATGTCTTTCATCCCATTTATTTGATCTGTAATTCCACCAAGGTAGTTCTGAGAATTTTGTGTGGTTTGAGTTCCGATCTGCTTCGAGCTTTTGATGAAACGTCTTGATGCTACAGCAAGCAACAAACCGCAAACTAACACAAATAAAGTGAGTAGTGGGGATAGCCAAAGAGCAATACCGATTTGGATGATTGTAAAGATGACAGAAGCAAGGAGTTGAAGAGAAGTGTTCATCGCACTAACTACTCTTGCTAGTTCTTGTGTCATTAAATTGACGAGATCTGATCCTCTCTTACGCAGAAAGAAGGGCCAATTCGCTTGCAGCAGCTCGCGATAGGTATCGAGACGAAGCTGCCTACCGAATTGACCCTGCAGTTCAACGTTCCGGATCATGATATGACGATGAATTAAGTTTTGAAGGGTAGTTGCTAAAGCATACACTCCGAGGACAATACATAATGAGGTTAACGTATCAAAAGAATTTAACCGCTCGGATATCCAAGTGAAATATCCTCCTGGATTAACACCCATACCGATGAGTCCGATTAGACTAAGAAGTGGAACAAGTAATAAAACACCAACACTTTCTAGGAAGCTGCTAGTCACAGTGCCAAATAAGTTGCGATATAGAGCAAAACCAGCGTGGGCATGCAATTTTTTAAGGAAATGTAGGATATATTTCATGGAGATCTCCCTCATTATAAGGCAATTATAAATCGTTATAGGGCAGTAAAATTTGCTTTGTTTGCGAAAGTTTCAACCACGATAAACTCCTTCATCACTTCAGCACCGCTCATATAAATAGAGCCGCTGCGAAGCCAAGCGTGAGCAATAAGTTTTCCATGCTCATCTTTTCCAGTACCCAGATAAAGTGTACTCGCGATACCACGACGCTCAAGCATCTTCATACACGCAATAGCTCTAACAAAACATTTGCTTTCCCAAAATGTATTACGGCTCATTACATCTACTGCAGATGCTATTTTTTTCGATTGAATCCGAACCTGTTTATTCTCGCAGTCTTCTGGTGTTATCTCAGTACGTGTGCCTAAGGTTGGAGCTACTTTCATGAACGGACGATAGAGGAGAAGCCGAGCTACTGCTAAAAAAATTAAAGCTTCAACAAATAAGAGGAAAGTTTGACGATCAAGCTTTAATAGTACCCGTAACTTGTTCATGGACAACGATTAACCCTTCCTTTCGAAGATGATCGAGAAACGATTCCACATGGCTTTCGCATTCCTCACGATCTACATCGAATTGTTCCAATAGCGTATTGATTAGATCTTGAATGGAAATAGGTTCTGTGATTGCATCCCAAATATGGCCGCCTATATGGCCTAAGTTATAATAGTTCCCGCTTGAAACACTTAGCATAACTTTTTCGCCACCCATATCGCTAACAATGTTTTCTTTACAGGATGACACAACTGTTGATTTAGACAATAGCTCTGTTTTCATTTTTATTACTCTCCTTATTAATCGATTGAAGCAATAACTCACCAAGAGCATTAAGGCTATCACCAGATTGTGGCCTATAAAGTCTATTCATCTCGATATGGTTGGCGAATCGTGCTAACGTTCCAAAATGCCAGTCGAGAAGTCCTAACCGTTTGATGAGAAATCCTCGAAATGTATGTTGAAGCAGCGTATGGAATCTTTCCAACCCTTGAATTGGAGAAATACTCGGCGCGTCATTATCTGTTTTTACTAGTTCAAAAATACCAGCGAGCGGTAGAGGTTTATTACAGAAGCTCCCGGGGACTGGTACAGCAAATTTTGTTTCCCTATCGAATAGTGGTTTAAGTCCCGCAGCATCCATACCGAGCATATCAATCGTTTGTTGCCAAATTTTTTGCTGCGGATATGCAGGCATAATGAGAGGAGTATTATTCTCATCGAATGTAACAGCGATCAAATCGTCGCTTAATAATTGATAACCTTGTTCAATTAAGTAAGATGAAGTCGTCGTTTTGCCGGCCCCAGAATGACCGACTACTGCGTACGCATTTCCATTAATAGAAATGGCGCTACCATGAAGCGGTAAAATATGTTTTTGCATTAAGATGATACCCATGCAAGTGCCAAGAACGTAAAGTCTAATTTTATCGATACTAGCATTCGGAAAGGCAGAGATAAAGATGTTTTCCCCTTTATACATAGCGAAAATAGCAGTGTCGGGTACTCGAATATAGACAGTATCACTATCTATAGCTACATATTCACTAATAGGTTCTAGTTCTTGCCATTTTGTCGAAAGATCTCTTATCGTAACTGTCAGTTCTGGAGTGGCTCCATGCCCACCTTGATCTGACATTGGTAACTCCGGTAATTGTAGTTCACTTGCGATTCGAAGCCCAAAGGAGTAGTAGTTATACATGTAATCCAAAGTTAACAGGTTGATCACCTCATCATGAACCTATTTTGTGGTGGGAGATGCCCCTATTAGAAATAACATAAGGGCATCAGATTAATAAGTAAACGAGGACTCTAAACGATTTCTAGCTGTGGTTCACGTGCTCGTCTGGATCGTTTTGTGCGGAGTCTGGAACTGCGATACCTGGGCCCGCCATAGTAAGATTGACGTTTAGTACCTCTAGAGTTGGTTGTTGCCATGTTTTTTTCATGAGATCACCTCCTTTCAAGCATGTTTTTGGATAAAACGTCGGAAAATTAAACTTCGCATTAATATTCTGAAATTGGCATCATAAATAAGATCAGGACGCGGTGAATGTTCGATTACTGCAAGTGCTTTTGTGAGCTCATCTATATTTAGATATTCAGAAATTGCAGGATCTTTAATGACTTGATGGAGTTCGCTCAATAGCTCATTCCAAGCAGGCAACATTCTATGGATGCCGTCTGCACCTTGTATACCTCGTAATTTCTGATTTAGACGAATGCTATCAGGTAGATAACCTTTCGTTGATCGTCGAATTAAAGACCGACCGAAGCCATTCTGTACAAATTGGTCTTTGGGTAGCGACAAGCAGAATCGAATTACACGTAGATCATTAGTAGCGTCGCGTTCCCAAAGGGAATGGCGTAATGATTGTTTGCTGCTGACCGTTCCAGTTATCGTCCAATAATAAAGTTTTTCAAATTGAGCTTTTCTTAACTGTTCCATATCTTGTACGGTCTGTCCCCAGATCTCATAGCCATAGGTATCGAGTTTTTCATATACCTTCATCTTTTCAGCGAAATGCGGGTTTATTAACCCTAATGGTTCGTAACTCTTTTCCGGATTTTTGGCAATCATGCCTACAAGAGTAGGGAATGCTTTTCTTCCGATTTGTTTATATAATCGAGATTTGTTTATACCAACATTGTTGCAATAAAGCGTTAGTTCATTATAAAATTTGTGCAATTTCATCTGTCGCAGCAAAGTAGCTTGATATTCGATTACTGGGCCCCAGGACACCGACCAATTGCCACGAGCACCAGTTAAGATAACACCAGCATCCAATTGTTGTGCCTGCTCATAGATGCCTTTCATCCAAAAAGAATTTTCGTAAAATTTGTACGGAGTTTCCATTAAATCGAGCCAATCATCTATTTCAGATAAAGGGTTCTTTGTTGGAAAATCGAAATATTGATCATTAATATTACCTACGTACTTTACAGTTTCTTTTATATGTACTTTTTCATTAGCAACACGGCTTTTTGGCGTCCAATCTTGAAAATCATCTTGAGGAACATAACTGAACGTGTGTAACTTTTTGTTTTCTCGCATCAATTCTCTAGCAGCGATGCTGACTACAGAACCGGAGTCTAAACCACCACTCAAATTAGCTCCTACTTCGCGGTAGGTACGAAGTCTGGACGTTATAGCTTTTGTATACACATCGCGAAATGCTTCTTCATACTCACCATCAGAACGTAGCTTAAGTGTGTTTTCAGATGCGATTGTGCTATAACGCTCGAAGGACAATTTACCATTCCGTAGCGTAAAGCTATGTGATGGTGGCACTTGACCTACTTGCTTGTAAACAGTTGAGTACAAATCTACGGCTTCTATTGTGATTGGGATGGCAAGAAATTCTGAAATCCATTGATCGCTTAGCTCCTTAACCATTCCAGGTAATGTAAGAAGGGGGCGGATGACTGTACAGAATCCAATTAGCCCATCAGTTTGTGCGAAGTAAAGTGTGCGGGCTCCAGAGAAGTCCCTTGCACCAAACAATGTAGACTTACTTCGATCCCATATAATAAAGGCAAAGTCGCCAATTAGATGTTTCGGAGCGTGTTGTCCCCACTTTTTGTATGCAAGCATAATTAACAGACTATCTGTCATTTCTTTACGATCTGCAGGACGAATCTGTAGTTTCTCAAACAGCTCATCACGATTATCAATAATGGCATCTGACGTTATTGCTAGGTCCATACCAGCATCATAGTAAGGGAGCGGTTCATGTCTAGATTCCGGGGTGATCCATTGACTGTGACAGCCGAGGAAGATTCCATCTTGTTGCCAAGCATCGATTGCATGTGCTGGATATCTTAATAGTTCTTTCATAAGAGTAGGTCCTAGCTCATGCGAAAATGACTGATTATGAATATGACAGATGCTACTTATGGCGCTCATGATTTCCTCCCGCTGACGTGTCCATTCTTATAGTGGATATCGTTTCGTTTCTTTATTAGTAGGGAATATATTGTTCTTGGTATAGAACACTTCTTTTAAATGTCGATTGTGCCTATATAGTTACTTTATCGCAGACATCAGTCTGTCGAAAACCGTAGTAAAGAACTATTTCAACTTCGGTGTTCTTTATTGAGAACTAGGTATAAGGTTACCATCTACTTTCAGCCTTGTCAACAAAATAATCATGAATAAATTGTTGAATTTCATTTCTTAAAACTGGAATTTTTAGGATGTCGAAAAGGATGTTACACGCTACATTGACAGCCCTTTAAAAGTAGTGATAGAATCCGAATATGTTCTTTATAAAGAACATATTCTTGCATATAAAAAACTGCTTTATATTAAATAAAGTGTCATTCAGAGATGTAACTTTATATGTATAAACTATCGTTTAAAAGTGATGTAATAGGGAAAAAATACCTATTAAATGGAGGAGAGATTGTTAACATGGAAAATAATCAAGATGTGTTATTAAAGAGTGAAGAATCGTTATCTTTATCGACGCATCTTCTTATTATTAGAAATAAAAATCTCCTATTTAGTGTGAATCGTGATGAATCAAAGGTTATTCTTATCCCATCAACAGGTAAGTATTATGAGCTTGGAGATATGGGGAGTCGCATTTGGGAGCTGGCGTATGAGCCTATTACGGTAGGCCGTGTTGTCAATGTTTTGCTCGGCGAATATGATATTGATCGAATGACCTGTGAAGCGGAAGTGTTTTCATTTGTTGCACACTTGTCTGAGGAAAGGCTTATATACTTTGGAATATAAACATTTGAATTGATGTAATTCGCGTTCATTCATGATCTACTCTATACTTAACTTAGTTTTGTGATAGCTGAGATACGGTGAGAGGGGGAGTAATTGAATGATAGAATGGTATGTTATCTTACTTATAGTAGTCATTTGTTCCATTTTGTGGTACTTCTTATTTATTTTCCCTACGCAATGGCTAAAAGTTGAAACGGTCCATTATCCTCTCGGAATTGGCGCACGCGTTTTGCAAATTAGCGATCTACATGTCGACATGCTTCGAATTTCTTCCCACCGACTTGCGAAAACGATTGATACAATTAAACCAGACTATATTTTCCTCACTGGAGATTATACATATAAAAGCAGCTATTTACCGAAGCTTGAACGATATTTGAAAGCAATTGCATCGTGTGGCATCCCTACCTACGCGGTACTTGGCAATCATGATCATCAAGTACATTCATTGCAACGTCTTATCCGACTATTCAATATCTACAATATTTCTGTTCTTCGCAATTCTTCATTAGTATTTCCTACATTTGAGCTCGTTGGAATCGATGATTATTGTACTGGACATAGCCGAGTTCAAAAAGCGTTCCGTAATGTGACAGGGAGTAAGCCTGTCATCGTTATTACTCATGATCCCGAAGTAGTTTTGTCGATAAATAAACAGTACAATTACTTGCTAGCAGGTCATTTGCACGGGAAGCAGATGAATGTCCCGCTATTTTTTTCGATTTATCCTAAGGGACAACTTGCGGCTAGTGGTATTTATAAAGGACTTCATGTACAACCGAATAATGCCTTTTACATTTCAAAGGGAATAGGTCAAGCAGGGGTAAATGCTAGATTTATGGTTAGAAGTGAAGTTACGGTTCATGAGCTTTAAGTAGAAGGGAATAAATTGTTCTCCTAGTATGTGGGAAATCAGTTATAGATGGTGATTTCTTTACTTTATACTGGTGATAAATGTAATTGACAAACAATTAGAGCGCTGATATCATCAGTTGATATCCGAGTAAACTCATATGATATTGCGGCATAATCGACATCCAGATAAGACACATTCTCGAGTATATTTTTGACATCAGGATAATAATAGAAGAGAGTGGAGACTTTCGTCGCTAAAACAGTAGAAGGAGTGTTCCATCATCATGGAAAACAATTTATTAACAGCATTTGAGACCAATGGCATTTCGCTTCTTGTGTCTGCGGTTTTTCTAGGTATTCTTTATTTTCTTGCTAAGAAGCGGGTTGGATTTGGGACTCGTGTCCTTCTTGCATTAGGATTTGGACTTGGAGCGGGTCTAGTTTTCAATCATTTTCAATTGGAGACAGAAGGCGTAGGGACAATCGGTTCTATTTATATTAACTTTATACGGATGATTGTAATACCCCTCGTATTCGTACTAGTTATTAATAGTATCATTTCAATTACGAATTTGAACTATTTAAAGAAGCTCAGCATTAAAACAATTGGTTGGTTTCTAGGAACAACTGGTATTGCAGCAATTATAGGTTTACTTGTAGCAACGGCTATGAATCCAGGGGCTGGCTTTTCAGCTGCACCACCTGCGGATTTTGAAGCGCGTGAGATTCCGAGTTTCTTCCAAGTTATTTTGGATCAAATGCCCTCAAATCCAATTAATGATGCAGCCCAAGGGAAAGTTGTACCAATATTAATTTTTGCATTATTTATTGCAATTGCAATTGTTAAGATCGGAACGAAAAAACCTGAAGCCGTTCAACCTGTTAGAGCTTTTATTGGCTCAGCGACAGAAATTATGCATCAAGTCGTTAAGTTTGTTCTTCGTTTTACACCATATGGTGTATTTGCACTTATTGCAGTTATGGCTGCAAAATACGGCTGGGAAACGTTAGAACCGCTAGCCATGTTAATTTTAGTTAGTTACGTTGCCTTAACCATTCATTTCGTGTTTGTATTCGGGGGACTTGTATCCCTTGTTGCAAAGGTAAACCCGCTTAAATTTTTCAAAAAAGCTTATCCAACAGTGGCTGTAGCCTTCACAACTCGCAGCAGCTTTGCAACTTTACCTATCAACCTTGAAGTGATTACGAAGCGATTACGCGTCTCTCCCAAGATTGCAAGCTTTGTAGCTCCACTTGGCGCATCAATGAACTTTAATGGTTGCGGAGGTATTTGGCCTGCAGTAGTGTCGGTATTTATCGCTGAAGTATATGGAGTAACACTTACGCTTACTGATTACGTTCTAATCGTTATTGTTAGTGTAATCTCTTCAATTGGTGTTGCCGGTGTGCCTGGTCCAGCTTCGATCTCGACAACAGTTGTACTAACTGCAATTGGTCTTCCATTAGAAGGAATTGCTCTTGTTGTCGCTGTTGAAGCGTTGATTGACATGGGACGTACAGCAGTGAACGCAACAGGAACTACAGTTACTGCTTTGTTAGTAGCTAATTCTGAAGGTGAATTCGACCGTGAATCGTTTAATCGTGGCGATGAGGATGAACTGGAACTTAATCCAGCATAATCGTACCAATATGAATCAATAAAAATGAAAACGCCCTTGGTCGTTGCAATTTACTTTGCAACGACCAAGGGCGTTTTACGTGCTATGGTTCGTCTTGAATTTCTGGAATGGTAGCTTTAAAGTTGTCTTCTCCAGGATAATCACGACCCTGTCCTTCATGGAGCGAACGATTTTCATAACTGAAGCGGTTCGAAGAACGTTGATCAATACGCCATGGTGAACTTTTACCGAGTGACTCACTTATTAAATCAGAGCCATATGGACCATCAGGAAACTCTTCCGCATTGAGGTCGTTCCGCTGTGATTCAACTGTTGTTACATCGGTGTACGGCTGACGATTTTCTTTAAGGAATGAATCCATTGGCAAGCTCCTCTTACGTTAGTCACTGACTACCCTATTAGCTTTACCCACATTATTCTGTAAAATTCACCGTTCCGATTACGAAGTATAGAAACTGAGCAAGCTCAAGAGCTTCTTCTTCTGTTATTTTGAACGTATATTCCAAATATCCTTCTTCTTCTAGATCATCTGCCCCGATGATTGCAGTTTTTCCGGATTGAAGATCGGTAACAAGCTTTTTTCCGTAAAATCGACTCGTAGCTGTGACCGCAAGGTCAAATCGTGTTAGACTTGGTGTAATAAAGGTAACGAATCTGGTAGTTGTCTCCTCGGTTGTATCCGACATAAAATCGTAATCAGGTAGCTGCATTGGATATCCCTCCGAAGTAAATGTGTTAGTTTTATTATACCGTATTCTTAATCCAGCGGCTAACAAAAACTGCTTGTCAATCGTTTTTTTATATGATAGCATGTAAGCAATCGAATCAACGAACGTATGAGGAAGCACCTCTTCTGCTCTAGCAGAAGAGGTGCTTTTTTGCGTGTTCTTACGCATTTACGTTTAATTGGCTCGCTATTCTAATCCAATGAAGGGTGAGTGTGAAAGTATGCAAATTGTATTTCTGAACACATTTGAGAAACCGTCTGAAGGAAATGGAGTCATAAGTGCGCAGCTATCCATATGTGAAGAACAAGGGCTTTGGTCCGTCAATTGGCTGGAGGAAAGCGAGCTCGGTCAAGGAGAGGATTCAGCTAATAGCTGGTTTGAAGGTACGTCATGGGAAGAGATGATAACCGCTTTTCGACATGGCGTTGCGAAAGTAATGGGACAAGGCTACACACCTATTATTGAAAGTTTACTTGAGAATGGTCGATCTTCGGGTGGAAGTCTTGTCACAATGCTTCAATGTTATGGGGAGCTAAACTCTGATCCGGAGTTATTTGAATTGCTAAGAGAGTGGCGCCGGAAGACAGCATCCGCAGAGAAGAAGTCTGCTTATTTAGTAACTACGAATAGAATGTTATGGATGATTAGTGCGTTTGTTCCACAAACAGAAGGAGAATTGAAATTGCTTCCTGGCTGGGGACAAACGAAACATGATACGTACGGTTCTTCGATATTAGAAATTACGAGCCAAAAGGAAAGAGACACAGTATTTCCTCTAGATTGGGTTTCGGATAAACTAGATACAGAAGTATATACGGCATGGCTCTATAAGCAAAAAGAAAATAAATATAAAGACTTGATGGATAAGCAGCAAGAAAAGAAACGAATTTTGACACTACTTCAGCAGTCAAGCACATTAGACCAAATACAATCAGAACTTTCTATACCTAGACGTGAGTTGTTGCTAAGAATTGAGCAATTAGAGCAGGAAGGTTATAATATTGAGCCATTGATTGAACAGGAATTGATAACTGTTCCTGAATCTGAGCAACAACTGATCTGGGATGCGCTGACAAAGGTAGGAGACCGGTACTTAAAGCCTGTTCTTCTTCAGGTTTATGGGGAAAATGTCGATAATAGCAGGGAACGTCCAGTAGAACTTTTGTATGAAAAACTTCGATTAATGAGAATGCGATACCGTAGAAATGGACAAGGAAAAGCCGTTTAAACTAGGTATGGATGTCATATTGCACTAGGTCTAAAGTTCGATATACTCCTTTTCTAGTATACTTGTCCTATTATTTCAAGTATAATAATTGCAAATTAGACAAATTGCGAATTTTGTCGAAAAAAAGGAGCGTAACCTCTTTATGAAGGCAGAATATATAAATCCGTTTCTTGAATCAGCAAAAATCGTAATTGAGCAAGTCGTACAAATTAAACCTGCGACAGGTCAGTTAGGGCTCAAGGACGTAACGATTGTTGAGAATTATATTTGGATCCAGATAGGGCTTAATGGACAAATGAACGGTGATATTGTATTCGGACTAAGTGAACAGGTTGCCCTTAAGATGGTATCGGCAATGATGGGCGGATATGCACTTTCTGAAATTGATGAAATAGTCAAAAGTGGCATCTCAGAGCTTGGGAACATGATAAGCGGAAATGCTAGCACGATATTATTCAATCAGGGTGTTAGGGTAGATATTACACCGCCAAAACTAGTTCAATCCGATTATTTAGCAGGATTTAATGCTACTCAAGCTTTAACGATTCCTCTCATTATGGAAGGGATCGGGGAACTGGACATTCAAGTGTTAATCGCTTCCTAAAGCGCATGAAGCTCCTTTTGGGAGCTTTTTTTGCTTCGTGGGCTATGTTGGAGTAAAATTATGAATGGGTGATGTTGGATGCTGAGCGGGAAAGTTATACTCATTTCAGGTGCATCAAGTGGGATCGGTGCGTTAACCGCATCAATGCTGGCAAGTCGTGGTGCGATTCCTATTTTGACAGGTCGCAGCGAACAAAAGTTGAAGCGGCAAGTTGCTGAGATTAAGGGACAATGTGCCTATTACGTGATGGATGTAACAGATATGAATCAAGTCCAATCAACGGTAGAAGATATTATTGCAAAGTATGGGAAAATTGATATTTTGCTTAACAATGCTGGATATGGACAATTTGAGTCCTTTTCTGATATGCCTATTGAGAGCTTTCAAGCGATGATGGACACCAATTATTTGGGTATTGTTCGCTGTACGAAAGCTGTTTTGCCATATATGTTGAAGCAAAAGAGTGGTCATATTATTAATATTGCATCGATGGCTGGTAAGATTGGGTCAGCGAAGTCCACAAGTTATACGGCGACGAAACATGCTGTACTTGGATTTACGAACGCATTGCGAATGGAGCTTAGGCCGCAAGGAATCTTTGTATCTTCCATTAATCCGGGGCCGATTGATACGGAGTTTTTTGCAATTGCTGATCCTTCAGGATCTTATGTAAAAAATGTTAGTTGGTTTATGATGAAACCAAACTATGTGTCAAAAGTGATCATTCGTGTAATGGAGCGGAAAACGGCTGAAGTTGATTTACCTCGTTCAGCAGGTATTGGTATAAAGCTTTATGGTCTTTTTCCTCGGCTTGCTGATCGGTTGTTCGGTGGATTGTTTAATAGAAAATAGTGTTAAAGATAAGTGAGGTAATGATTAATGAGTGGCAAAACGTGGAGTGAAATAGGAATTAATGATGTGCTGCGAGAGGCATTAGAGAAAAATGACATTGTACAACCGACGGAGGTGCAGGCTGAAACGATTCCAGTATTGCTTTCTGGTGCGGATGTTTCGGCTAGATCACAAACGGGAACAGGCAAGACGCTTGCTTTTTTATTGCCGATGTTACAACGAATTGATGCTAATTCGGGTGCAATACAAGCGCTCATTCTTTCTCCGACACAGGAACTGGCTATGCAAATTTATAGAGTAGCTCAAGTATATGCAGAGCCGCTAGGCATTCGTGTGCAGCAGTTAATCGGCGGAGCGGCAATGAAACGACAAGTGGAAAAACTTAAACTAAAACCACAGCTTGTTATTGGTACGCCAGGCCGTATCCATGAGTTGTACAAAAATCGTAAACTTAAACTTCATGATGTTAAAAATGTTGTTATCGATGAAGCGGATCAAGTGTTTCAGTTAGGCTCAACGAAGGAAGTAGAGGTACTTCTTTTCGGAACGGGCAACGATCGTCAAATGGCGTTTTTCTCCGCAACTTATCCAGAGCAAATGGCAAGATTTGAAGGGCGCTGGATGAAAGGACCTTCCCGTGTTCAATTGACGCCGGAACATACCGTGTCTCAAACGATAAGCAACTATTATATATTAAGTGATAAACGAGATAAGACAGATACAGCGAGACGGATCATCAGATTGCTGAACCCGAAGTCAGCTCTGCTATTCCTTAATGATACCGATAATATTTCCAACTGGGAATCGAAACTTGGTTACGAAGGATTTACGGTAGAAGCATTGTATGGTGATTCCGACAAACAAAGAAGAGCTGCGACGCTGACACGTTTCCGTGACGGACGTTGTCAATTGTTGCTTGCTACAGATGTTGCAGCAAGAGGTTTAGATATTGAAGGTTTGCCACTAGTATTGCAACTAGATCCAGCTGTTGACGCAGATCATTATGTTCACCGTGCTGGTAGGACGGGGCGAATGGGTAAAAGTGGTACCGTTATTACGATTGTAACGCCACAGGAACTTTTCATTATGGAGAAATTCCGTAAGCAACTTGGTATCGACCTTAGCGAACGAGCAATGTACCGTGGTAAGTTGTTGTCGGAAGAGGAACTGAGAGAAGCTACGAAACCTGGTGCAGCTAGAGCGTCAAGGGAGCAGAGTCAAATCGGTAGAAATACAAGTTCTGTTTCCAGCAGTTCTTATAGTGGTGCAGGTGGAAGAATGAATAATCGGAATGATACAGATTCAGCAAAGCGTGCATCGGCATCGGTGTCAACAACTAATCAATCTGTATCTGGTCAGGACAAGCCTGCTTTCAATCAGTCAGCAAAAGCTGGATCAATCTCGCAATCGCGGGGCAATAAGCCTATTATTAACACTTCTAATCCTTCAGCAGCAACATCGCCTTCCAAGCCAGCACCTAAACAGGTAGCTAAAGCGAAATCGAGTGCGCAGAAGAAACGTGAAGGTAAAAATAAAGGTGCTCCAAAGTGGTTAAAAGAAAAACAATTAAACCCAAAATCAGAATAAAATAATTATTTTTGAAAGCCACCCCCTTTAATCGATCATTACCTCCCGAATGTTATTGGCGAAGGTAAATTGCGGAAATTCCGCTATCGAAATCAAAGGAGAGTGGCTTTCTTGACGAAAAATACGTTGTGGAAAAAAACAGCTATCACATCTATGGCATTGATTATGTTAGTTACAGGAGCAACTTCCGCATTTGCGGATGGTAAAGGTAATCAATATGGTCACGATAAAGGCAAAGGGAACAGTTGGTATGACAAAAAACATGACCGTGATGACGACGATGATGATGATGACGACGATGATGACGATGACCGTGATGATGATCGCGACGATGATGACGATGACCGCTATGATGACATTTTTGATGAAATCAAAAATAAAGATAAAGTAACACGTATCGATACGATTATTGCAGCAGTTAGATTAATGGGTCTACGCACGCAAGCAGAATCTTCTGCAGAGATGAACACGGCTCTAAACTTTAAAGATGCTGCAAATCTTAAGAAAAAGTATCCTAAAGCAGTTGGGTACGTAGCTGTAGCTGTCGAAAACGATCTCTTTTTGGAGTCGGATTTCGAAGTTAAGGCTGACCAGCACGCATCAAGATTGTGGGCAACTATTTTAGCGATCAAAGCATTAAAACTAGAAGATGAAGCAAAAGCTTTAAATAATACAAAGCTTGATATAAAAGATGCTAAAGACATTCCTGCTGGTTCTGTTGGTTATGTTGCACTAGCTCTGCAAAAAGGCATCATCAAAGTAACAACAGATAAGTATGGAAATAAATATTTTAATCCAAATCATACCGTTAGCCGCAATGATTTAACCGTATTATTGGATCATACCGATATTGAAACTCCTGATGTAGACTTGCATGCTGTAAGTGGCCAATTAAAAGCGCTGCCGAAAGATGGTAAACTAACGATTACAAAATCGGACAAAACAGAAGTAACATTAGACATTGATCCTAATGTATTCATCTTCAGAGATGACAAACGTTCACCAGTTAGTGCACTTCAAGCGGGAGATAAATTGTTTATCCGTACTTTCCAGAAAAAAGTAATCTTTATCGAAGTAACGGAAAAAGCACCTGTAACAACTACGTTTACAGAGGTTGGCATTGTTAGCTCGCTTGTGTTCAATTCCAATGCTAGACTGACGTCCATTTCAGTAACTCGTTCCGAAAATGGTCAAAATCTTACATTTAGTTATTCAGTAGACCCTAATGTAACGATTATCGGTGATGCTACTAAACTTAAACATAACCAATTTGTAGTGATCAAAGGTGATGGAGGAATCGCTAAATCAATCGAAATCAGATAAGATTAAAAGATAAGCACTTCCATTTAAGCATTCGCTTTTTTGGGGGTGCTTTTTTTATTGGGCAGAATAATTCTACAAGTATTGTTTAAATGTTAGTAGAGTTTCGGATAGTTCTATTCATTAATGACTATGTCATTCCGATATTATTGAATGGTTAAATTTTTGCACATCATGGGAGGACATACGTTTGAATAATTGGATGAATAAAGTAAAGGGGCTAAGAGATATGTCGCTGAAGAAAACTCTTCCGACATTAATTAGCTTATTAGTCGTTGTTGTGTTGTTAGGATCAAGCGTAATGATGTACAAGTTTGGGTCAAAGCTGCTATTAGATAAAAGCATCGAGGAAATTGAAGTGAGCTCTGATCTTATCGGAGAAGGACTGGGGTCTACTGTTCAAGCAAAGCAGGAGTCTACCTATTTAGTTTCGATACATCCTACTGTTAAAGATTTATTGAAACTACGAGCTAGTGGGACACTCAATGAGAAACAATTCTTTTCTAAAGATAATGAGTTGTTTGTAAAATCGAATGATATTTTAAATGATAGCCTTAAAGGACTTAGTGGAAATGACTCTATCTTAGTTATTGATCGGAACGGTACGATTATCGCTGGTACTAATCCAGATACGTTAAGCGATTCTCGTTCAGATCGTGAATACTTTGTAGAAGCAGTGAAGGGGAAACGGTTCATTAGCGATGCGATTTTGTCCAAATCAAAAGGGATCTGGCTTATTTCATTCGCTGAACCTATTCTGGGCGATGATGGTACAGTATTAGGAGTATACGCCACAACAGTGGATACTGCTTCCTTTTTTGATAAACTGTTGGGAGCCAAAAGTCATAGTAAGGGAAGTATTATCGTAACGAGTCGAAGTGGCACGATGATATATAACTCTAAGAATAAGGAATCAATTGGAAAGAAATATGAAGTTAAAGGTGTCTCAGAGAAGCTTCAGGAAAATGCGACAGATAAACTGGTACAGGGAAGTATAGAAACGGATGAAAATTATATTCGTTATACGAAAATTCCTGTTGCGGATTGGAGCATCGTGGTCCAAGATTCCTACAAAAATATTAAGGAACCACTCAATGTTCTTTTGAATCAGATGGCTCTGGTGACGATATGTGCGCTTATACTTGCGATTGGACTAGGAATTTTATTATCGCGCTACATTTCAAGACCGGTAATTGACTTAACGCGTTTGTTTAGCAAGCTTGCAGATGGCGATCTAACGGTTGTTTCTGATAAAAAATATGATAGTGAGTTTAAAGATTTATCGAATAATTTCAATATAATGGTAGCGCAAAACAAAGCTCTTGTTGTTAATATGAACACTTCGATTCAAGTGTTAAATACAAGTACAGGCCAGTTAGATCAATCGTCTAAAACGACGGCACATTCGGTAAGCGAAACATCAACAACAACGTTAGAAATTGCAAAGGCAATGGAAAATCAAGCAAATGAGACGGAGTTGATTGTAGGGAAGTTTTATGAAATTGGGAACAAAATCGACCGGATAAACGCGCAGTCAACTTCTATTGGGGAGCGTTCCGACGAAATTATAAAAGTGTTCCATCAAAGTAATGATGTAGTAGCAGCTTTAATTCAAAACAATGAAAGAAATGAACAAGAAGTTATTAAAATCTCATCGATTACAGGCAGATTAGAAGATAGCTCTAATCAAATTCGTCAAATAACAGGGGCGATTCAAGAAATCGCAAGTCAAACTAATTTGTTAGCTTTGAATGCTTCAATCGAAGCTGCGCGAGCAGGGGAACATGGCAGAGGTTTTGCTGTTGTAGCCAGTGAAATTCGTAAATTAGCAGAACAAAGCTCCAAACAGTCACATGATATTCGCTCTATTATTGAACAGAATTTATCCTATGTTGAAGAAAATAATAATAGTGTAAATCAAATACGCGAAATATCAACGATGCAAGACGATTTCGTAGGTCAGACTAAAGAAGCATTCCATACGATATTCCGTCATGTACAAGAAATTACGGAGCAAATAAAAGGGATGTCGAGCGAGGTCTCATCTATGGAGAAAGAAAAGGATGATGTATTGTCATCTGTTGAAAGTTTGTCTGCTTCTGGAGAAGAAGTGTCTGCTTCTGTTGAGGAAGTGACCGCGACGATGCACGAACAATCTGCAATGGTGCAGGAGCTTGCAGATATGGTGAAGTCTATTGATGATTTATCGCAAGAGTTAAAAAGAGCATCATCAGCTTTTAAACTAGAATAGTGATATCCCAAAAAAGTCCCTCATTAAGTTAAACTGATTGATTTATAAGTAGAGCGCGCTTCGGTGTGTCTAACCCGATTATTTCGGGTTAACGCATGCATCAAGCGCGCTTCGGTGTATCTAACCCGATTTTTTCGGGTTAGTGCATGGATCAAGTCGACTATGCTTGATCTTTACGATATTCACCGGGATTTATTCCTTCGAGCTTCTTAAAAACTTTGCTAAAATATTTCTCGTCCTGATAACCGACCATCTCTGCAACTTGTGCGATACGGAGATGGGGATTATGTAGCAGTATCTTTGATTTGTCTATTCGGATACGACTCAGATAATCAAGCAGGGTGACCCCGTATTCTTGCTTGAATTTGCGTGCAATATATTCTCGACTTAGGAAGAAGCGACTAGCAACATCTTGAAGCGATATATCTTCCTGAAAATGATTTTCCACATATTTAGCGATATCATGAATAAATAAATGGTCCTTCTTATGGAGCTGAGTTAATATCTTTGAAGCAGCTCCTAATCGATTTTTCATTTGATCGCTCAATTGCTCAAATTGCAGCAATCCATCCTCATTCAAATGCAAGGGGTGGGAAAAATCATTTCTTGATGTTTCGCGTTCGATGGTATGGGTTTCCTTACTTTCGCTCTCAAACCATTTAATCTGCATCCAATCCCATTCATTATCCCATTCAATAAGCTGCTCAGGAGTAACGATTCCTAGCTTTCTGATGTGATCTAACCATTTCTCTGTGATCAGCTCGAATTGTTCCTGCTTGCCGCTTAGTGCAGTAAGCCTGAGCTGTTCTTCAAAGGTAGTTAATCGAAGTGGTCGAGTCAATTGAATACTAGTATCTCCGAGCACATGCACCCGAGAAGAATAATCAAGTAAATTTCTACTCCATAAAGCTTTGGAAGCCTCTATATATGCTTGTGACAATTGTTCAGCAAGTATCCGCTTGGTTGCAACTCCGAAATGAACACGACAGTTTAATGTAGCATAAATCCCATCATCTATCCCTTTTAATAGGTTTGTAAAAGAACCTCGATCATCCCAATAGAAAATGACAATTTCGCTGGAACTATTCAAGTGGCGGAAAGCGATGCCCTTAGACTTTAATAACTCATTGCAAATATTGCTAATAATGAAGAAGAGCAACATGGTTTGTCCTTGGAATTTCTCAAGCAGTTTCTGATCCAACTGTGAAATAGATAAAACAGCAACTGAGCAGGATGATAATGGCATCGGCATATGAATATCTTCATGAAGCTGATTTAGAAGGTCTCTACGCGTTTGACCAGTAACGAGATCTGTTAACAATTTATCAACGTAATGAGGTTTCATCTCATTTACTTCAATACTTTGCTGTGTTAAGCGTTGTCTAGCCTCCTCTTCCTTTAGCCAGCAATTCGTCGCATTGTTTAACGCTTCATTGAGAATATCTGCTTTGACTGGTTTAAGAAGATAATCCATTCCACCCGTACGAATTGTATGACGCACATACTCAAATTCATCGTGACCGCTAATGACAATTACTTTAATATGCGGTCTATTTGTATGCAGCCAAGTTAATAGCTCTGCCCCATCTTTACGAGGCATTTTCATATCCGTCAATACGATTTGCGGGCTGAGCGTCTCAATTAAGGATACGGCTTGCTCACCGTCTGATGCCTCGGCGACCTCCGTAATCCCGTATGTCTTCCAATCTGCTAGTAAATTGATCGCATTCCGTACATGCTTTTCATCGTCTACAATTAGTACTTTCATGAAATTACACTCTCCCACACATACTCTAAGGTGATCTTAACGCCATGAGGCTCAATATTCTCAATACGGAGGGCAGCTGTGTCAGCATAATATAGTTGCAAGCGCATAAGCACATTGTACAAGCCGATGGACGTATATTCAGTCTCATCATGATCGTCGTTTACAAGGTTTATTAGTAAGTTCTCTTGAAGCTGTTTTAGCTCAAGTTCTGGGATAGAAACGCCATTATTTTCAATTTCAATGACAAGTCGTTTTCCAGATGATATACTGCTGCGCACAACTAGCTGTCCGTTTCCTAGATGTGGGTCCATTCCATGCTTGAAATAGTTCTCAACTAATGGCTGAAGTGTCATCTTAGGGATAGGTGCGGTTAAGCTGTCAGCATCTAAATCAAACCTATAATCAAACTGTTCATCGAATCGTTCTTTTTGCAGGCCCAAATAAAGCTTCAAATGGTCGACTTCCTCTAGTAAAGCTACAAGTACCTCTCCGCTTCGCATTTTGTAACGCATGATATCTGCTAAGGAAGAAAGATGATTATACACACGAGGCACGTTGTGTTCAAGCGCTACTGTACCGATCGATTGCAGACTGTTGTACAAGAAGTGAGGATCAATCTGTGATTGCAACGCTTTGAGCTGATTCGTTTTGTTGGCTAGTTCAAGCTTGTATTTCCGTAAAATAAGGTTGTTAATGGTATCCATCATTTGTCTGAATTGTCTAGATAAATAACCGATTTCATCACGGCTGTTCAGCTCAATCTCAACGTTTAAGCGGCCTGTCTGAATCTGATTCATATAACTTGCAAGCTGTTTGATAGGTTTTGTAATACGGAAAGAAATAAACAGTGTGCCAACAATAACGGCAAGCAAGGCGATTATGGCAACTATAACGTTAATGGTCGTCAATTGTGTTGACTTATGGTAAAGACCAGCATGAGGAATCTGCTTCACTAACGTCCACTTCGCAAAAGGAAGCTCCAGATTCTCATAAACTTGGATGGAGTCGTCCCCATCAATAACGCCGGACTCATTATTTTTTACTTGTGTTGCCAAATCAACGTTAGCAAGCGGTTTACCGATGTCCTCAGAATTACCGCTGTAAATAACGACATTGTTTTCATCAAGCAGGTAAAGATGTTCATCCTCCGCATTATATAGCTGGTTGCAGATTGCAGCAATACTATCTAGCTTCACATCAATAGCCAAAATGGCTAACTGCTCGGTAGATGGAATCCGAGTGATCGGACGATGGAAGGTGAGCACCGGGGTGCTAGAATTTCCACCAAGCGAAGAGAGAAAGCCATAGCTATGAAGAGGATGAGGCGGTTCTATATTCGTTTTGTTCGTATCATATTTCTCAATACTTATGTATGGCGAGTCACGGTGCTCTCGACTTGGGACACTATTGGTTATGAGCGTAGATTGACTGGTTAGATGGCTGTGCATGTATACCTGTTGAATGTCTGGTAATGAGCCTTGCAAATTTTGAAGCGTGCTGTATATTTCTGCAATCGCTTTATAGTCATTAATGTCTTTAGATAAATTATTTAAGAAATGCGGATCTGAGTATACGACGATAGAAGCACGATTAATGCTGGTCAAATAATTACTCAGATTTGTTTTCCCTTGAAATATTAACTTCGTATTTTCACTTATTGACTGCTCCTTAATAGATTCACGCGTGTGAATGAGTGTAATGACCAAAKAAAGCACCAATGGAACGATGGTAACCAGTAACATAAACTTTATTAGTTTTGTCCGTATACTATGTGAGTTCATCTGCGATCAGCTCGTTTCCGTAATGGATATAAGAGTAATGAGATCAATATTGTACTCCAAATGGTTCACGATCGTCAGTTTTTTTTGCTTCCTTATTCTCGCATACTAAATTATAAGCCATAAATGAAATGTGCAAAGGGGAGAATGGGATGAATCGCAAAAAAACTTCTCAGCTGACGCAGCAGGTTGTATTCACCGGTCCTGCTATTCTATTTTTCAGCGTTATTATTGTTATTCCTTTCTTACTTGGGTTGTATTATTCTTTCACGGATTGGAACGGTGTATCGGGAGAAGTTACATGGGTTGGTTTAGAAAATTACAAACAAATTTTTATGCATGACAGTAGTTTCCGCGATTCTTTCTGGTTTACGACTAAATTTACAATCCTTGGTGTCGTGCTTACGAATGTATTAGGTTTTTTCCTAGCCTATTTCCTAATAAAACCGCTTAAATCCCGTAATTTTCTTCGGACAGTTTTCTTTATGCCGAATGTTATTGGCGGACTTTTATTAGGTTTTATATGGCAGTTTATTTTTGTAAAAGGGTTTTCAGCTATCGGCACCGCTACAGGTCTTTCATTCTTTAACTTACCTTGGCTAGGTACAGAAAGTACAGCTTTCTGGGCAATTGTTATCGTGTTCGTCTGGCAAACGGCCGGATATTTGATGGTTATCTACATTTCATCACTTAACAATGTACCTAAAGATATTTTGGAAGCGGCTGAAATCGATGGTGCAAATCGTTTTCAAGTGCTACGCTCCATTATTGTCCCACTTATTATGCCAGCAGCGACCGTTTGTTTATTTCTAGCTATTTCTTGGTCGTTCAAAATGTTTGATCTTAACTTATCACTAACAAAAGGTGGCCCATTCGGCTCAACCGAATCGGTAGCCATGAATATTTACAATGAAGCTTTCGCACGTAATAGATATGGTCTTGGTACAGCAAAAGCAATTATATTCTTCGTTATTGTAGCTGTTATTACAAGCCTTCAAGTGAAGCTAACAAAAAGCAAGGAGGTTAAAGCGTAATGGACATGACAAAAAACAATCGTACAGCAAAAATTGTGACGGAAGTCATCATGATTTTAATCGCTTTGCTTTTTCTTGTACCGTTTTACTTTTTGTTCGTAAATTCAGTTAAAACAATTAGTGAGTTATATACAAATGCAGCTAGTCTGCCGAAAGTATTAGAGTGGAGCAACTATACACGCGCCTTCGAAATTACAAAGTTTCCAAGTGCATTCGTTAACTCACTTATCATTACTATTGTAAGTAATGTAGTTATCGTTATTTTAAGTTCGATGGCAGCTTATCGGATGGTACGCGCAGATAGCAGGTTTAATCGTGTTCTCTTCCTTTTGTTTGTAGCTGCAATGGTTGTGCCATTCCAATCCATTATGATACCGCTTGTGAAGGTGACAAGTACGTTAGGTCTCATGAACAGCATTCCAGGATTAATCATTTGTTATCTTGGCTTCGGCGTTCCGATATCGGTATTTTTGTTCCATGGCTTTGTGAAGTCCATCCCTCTAGAAATTGAAGAGGCTGCGACTGTAGACGGATCGAATGCATATGGCGTCTTTTACCGGGTCGTATTGCCACTTCTTAAACCGATGCTTGTAACTGTATTTATTTTGAACACGCTTTGGATCTGGAATGATTACTTGCTTCCGTCGCTTATTTTACAATCACCGGAGCTTCGGACGATTCCAATTGCGACATTTAATTTTTTTGGACAGTATACGAAGCAATGGGATTTGGCATTGCCTGCTCTAGTTATGGGTATTCTCCCTGTTATCATCTTTTTCTTGTCGATGCAGAAGTACATTATTGAAGGTATTACGCAAGGTGCTGTTAAAGGATAAGGGGATGTCACAGATGTCTACCTCTTTGGTCAATATCCTCCCTACAACATAAGCATGCAACACTCTACAATGAAGAAGTAAACGTTTTCAAACATACCAGTTAAAACCTACAAGGAGGCTTTATTATGAAAAAGTATACAAAGTTCACACTCGTTATGCTTCTTGCTTTCTCCATGGTATTATCCGCTTGCGGCTCAAAGGCAAACGAAAACAAAGGTGAAACAGGGGAAGTAAAAGAAACAAAAACAATTAAAATCTTTCAATTTAAAGTTGAGATTGCTGAAGCTCTGAATAAGCTAAAAGCAGAATATGAAAGCGCACATCCAGGTGTTAAGCTGGACATTCAAACGGTTGGCGGTGGCTCCGATTATGGTGCTGCGCTAAAAGCGAAGTTCGCATCAGGCGATGAGCCGGATATTTTCAACAACGGTGGATACAGTGAAATGGAAACATGGATAGGCAGCTTGGAAGATTTGTCCGATCAGCCTTGGGTTGCTGATACAATCGATGTTGCGAAAGAGCCAATGACGAAGGACGGTAAAATTTATGGTCAGCCGATGAACTTGGAAGGCTATGGATTTGTATATAACAAAGATTTGTTCGCAAAAGCAGGCATTACAGAATTGCCAAAAACGATTACACAGCTCGAAGAAGTTGCGAAGAAACTACAAGCAAGTGGAATTACACCATTCGCTAACGGCTATCAAGAGCTTTGGATTCTAGGTGATCACTCTTTGAACCTAGCGTTTGCTAATCAGAAGGACCCGGATGCATTCATTAAAAGTCTAAATGATGGAACAGCAAAAATTCCTGGCAACCCAGTATTCCAAGAGTGGACTAATCTTCTTGACCTAACGATGAAATACGGCAACAAAAACCCACTAACAACGGACTACAACACAGAAATGACGATGTTTGCGAGTGGCGAAGCGGCAATGACACAACAAGGCAACTGGACTCAAGTACAAATTGACAGCATTAACCCGAACTTAAACGCTGGTATTTTGCCAATGCCAATAAACGATAATGCGGCTGAAAATGATAAATTGCTAGTTGGCGTACCTAACAACTGGGTTGTTAACAAAAATTCGCCTGTAAAAGAAGAAGCAAAACAATTTTTGAACTGGTTGGTAACAACGGATGCCGGTAAAAAATATATCACGAAAGAATTTAAGTTTATTCCTGCTTTCAAGAGCATCAAAGCAATGAATGAAGATCTAGGACAATTGGGAACGGAAGTTATGACTTATAGCCAAGCTGATAAAGTATTAAGCTGGAACTTCAAAAAATTCCCAGATGGCAGCGCAAATGAATTCGGTAATAACATTCAATCGTACATTGCAGGTAAATCGGATAAAGAGGGTTTATACGAAGACTTGCAAAAAACTTGGGATAATCTAAAAGCGAAATAAGAACAGAAATTAAAGGAACAACAACTATAAGAGGAAAAAGAAGCGATCTCCGGTTAACGGCGGACGCTTCTTTTCATAACAGCATGGGAGGTAACAGATATGGAAGGAAGCGCAGCGATACATCCAGATAAGGTTGCTCTGTTAGAGGGACAAGCAACGAGGAAGCAATTGGGGGCTGTAAAGTCGTTAGAACACCAGGATGGCGTACACATTTGTCGTGGGGAGAAGGGTAATGCGGCGGTTTTATTTCTTTCAGATAACATCTGCCGAATTAAGATTTTCCATGAAGAAAATGTAGATTTGTCGACCACACCAGGCGTACTGCCTCAAGAGCAATTAGTAGATGTAGAGATAGAAGAGAACGACGAACATATTATTTTCAAAACGTTTTCTATGCAACTAGTTGTTAACAAAGCTGATTTCAGTTTTTCTTATGAGGATCTTGCGGGAAATAAAATGGCTTACCAGCAACCGATCAGCTGGAATGCACGAGGTGAGATGAAAGCAACTTACGATAGTACACTAGAATCTCATTTCTACGGATTAGGTGAGAAGACTG
Organism: Paenibacillus sp. GSMTC-2017; assembly: GCF_016019935.1. Taxonomy (GTDB): domain Bacteria; phylum Bacillota; class Bacilli; order Paenibacillales; family Paenibacillaceae; genus Pristimantibacillus. The sequence continues at coordinate 1,178,861 of NZ_JAECMT010000001.1, read as the reverse complement.
GTTTCCTCGACAAGCGCGGTGAACGCTATACGAACTGGAATACCGATGTTTATGCACCGCATGTGCCAGAGATCGAGGCGCTGTACGAGTCCATTCCATTACTCATTCATATGAATGGTGAACGCAGTTATGGACTCTTTTTAGATAATGCTGGTCGGACCGATTTCGATATGCGTTCAGAACAAACTGCATTTACAATTAGTTGTACTACAGGTGCTTATGATATTTATTTCATTAATGGACCTCAGCTGAAGGACGTAGTCTCACGTTACACGACGCTGACCGGACGGATGGATCTTCCTCCTAAATGGGCAATCGGATATCATCAATCTCGCTATAGCTATATGAATCAGCAGGAAGTGCTGGAGCTGGCTAGAACGTTCCGTGCGAAACAAATTCCATGTGATGTTATTTATTTGGATATTCATTATATGGACGAGTATCGTGTGTTCACCTTTGATAAAGATCGTTTCCCAGATCCGGAAGGAATGATGGCAGAACTTAAGTCGCTTGGTATTCGAATTGTTCCTATTGTAGATCCAGGCGTGAAGAAGGATGCAAAATATAAGATTTATCAAGAAGGCGTACGTCAGAACCATTTTGTCAAAAAGCTTGAAGGGGATATTTTCTTCGGTGAAGTATGGCCTGGCATTAGCGCTTTCCCTGATTTCACAGAGGACCGTACTTCAAAATGGTGGGGAGAGCAACATAAGTTCTATACAGATCTTGGCATTCAAGGCATTTGGAACGATATGAATGAGCCAGCCTTGTTTAATGAGAGCAAGACGATGGACCTTGACGCCATGCATGGCAACAATGGGAATCCGCTAACGCATGAAGAACTTCATAATCTATACGGCATGTTGATGTCGAAAGCAACGTATGAAGGCTTGTGTGGTTTGCTTGAAGGACAACGTCCGTTCATTCTTACACGTGCTGGTTATGCGGGTATTCAGCGTTATGCTGCTGTATGGACTGGCGACAATCGCAGCTTCTGGGAGCATATGGCGATGGCAATGCCGATGGTTATGAATATGGGATTATCTGGCATACCGTTTGCTGGTCCCGACATTGGTGGCTTCGCGCATCATACATCGGATGAACTGCTTATTCGTTGGACACAGATGGGAGCATTTTTCCCGTATTGTCGGAATCACTCCGCTATTGGTACGGTGCGTCAAGAGCCGTGGTCATTTGGAACGAAGTCGGAAGAGATTGTACGGACTTATATTGGTCTCCGCTATCGTCTCATGCCGCATCTCTATAATTTATTCCAAGAGTCAGCAACGAGCGGTTTGCCGATTCTTCGCCCGCTTCTGCTTGAATATCCGTCTGATCCGAATGTAACGAACCTTTGTGATCAGTTCCTTATCGGGGAAAATCTATTGATTGCACCAGTTTATCGTCCAGATACTGCACACCGCTCTGTTTATTTGCCAGCTGGAGACTGGATCGATTATTGGACGGGAGAGCGTTTGGCTGGAGGTCGTCACATTCTCGCACATGCGCCAATTGAGATCATGCCAATCTACGTGAAGGCAAGTTCAATCATTGCAGAAGGACCATTAAAGCAAAGTGCAGATGATATTGTCGATGAGTTCGTTACTTTCAATATTTATAGTGCAGGAGCAGATTCTACAGCTTCGTATACGTTGTATGAAGATGATGGGGTGAGCTTCGACTATCGTAATGGCGCTTATTCCCAGTTATCTGTAAACGTAGCCGGACAAGGGAATATGGTAGAGCTCAACTGGGCATATAACGCTTTGAAAGGATTTAAGCCTGAGCGTAAGTTCATTCGGTTCTCGTTCCGTAATGCGAACTTCATGACAAAGGATGTTGATGGGCTACAAAACATAACGCATGAGCAGCTCGCTGCGGGAGCCGTAGGCTGGGTGTTGGATGCATCTACGGGAGAGTTTCTGATTCAGGTTGCAGATGATGCTAACGGTGGTAAGCTTATTATTTCTATTGCGTAAAAATAAAAGATATTAGATCAGAGAAGGTGAGTGGCGAAAGCTGCTCCCCTTTTTTAGTTCTAGTTATTTTATAATGCAGATACCGTTTCTTTGATATTATTGAGTAAATTCGTTATGCTTGTAGTTGGAAGTATACTACTTGCAGGTTGAAGGTGAATTCATTGGAAACGATATTGAGTGTTAATCAATTAACGGGAGGATACAGTGCCCGTAGACCTGTATTGCATGATTTAAATTTCCAGCTTAAGGCTGGAGAGATGGTCGGTTTGATCGGTCTTAATGGTGCAGGTAAAAGTACGACGATTAAACATATTCTTGGATTAATGTCACCACATCAAGGTGAAGTGAAGGTGGCTGGCGTAACGCTTAATGAAGCTCCTGAACGTTATCGAGAAGCATTTGCTTATGTGCCAGAAACGCCTGTTTTATTCGATGAACTTACCGTTGAAGAACATCTTCGTTTAAGTGGGATGGCTTATAATGTTAACGAAGCCGATTATGATCGTAGAGTGAATGAACTTCTTGCGCAATATCAAATGATTCCGAAACGAAAAGCGTTTGCCTCTCATCTATCAAAGGGGATGCGACAGAAAGTAATGATTATGAGTGCATTGCTCGCATCTCCACCACTATTCGTAATAGATGAGCCGTTTCTGGGGCTTGACCCGCTCGGTATTCGTTCATTGTTAAATCAGCTCGTAGAGGTTAAAGAGCAAGGCGCAGCGATACTAATGAGCTCTCATATTTTATCGACGGTTGAAGCCTATTGCGATCGATTTATTGTCATGCATCAGGGACGAATTGTTGCGCAAGGAAATTTAGATGCAATACGTGAGTCAGCAGGGCAAGGTATAGGGAACGGTTCACTCGAGGATGCTTTTTATTCTCTTGTTGCTGGGGGAGAGGTCTAATGAATGCGAAGATTAGGCCTGAGCAAATTTGGCAGGAGCGAGCACGAGCGTTTCGAGTAGAAACGATGCCTTATTTTCGCTACATGGCGCAAAGTGGATTTCCGTCCTTTTTGTCGTTAATTTTAATTGCGTCAACGATAAGCTATATTACACTTATTAAAAATTTTCCTTCAGACTTCCCAGTTACATGGGTAGGTATTATCGCGTTAACACCCGTTATTTGTTGGAGTCCTCTCCGAACATTTTTTGCACATGCTGATATTGTGTATTTGATGCCAAGAGAACATGAGATTGGCTCTTATATTGGGAAGTCTTATCGTCACTCTATTCGAATAAGCGTACTAATCGCAACTGCGGTATTTCTGCTCTATTTGCCAATCTATCTAAACGGTGAGGCCACTAGCGGTCCATGGATATTAGCGTTAGCCCTTGTTTTATTAAAAGCTGCTAATGCTGTTGGGGGTTGGCAAGAACGCAAAATGTCGTGGACAAGCATTAGAAATGGGTTCCGTTTGTTACGTTGGATATTAACAGCGCTTACGATAGCGGTTTGGCTAATTGCTGATCCTTGGAAATCGGCTGGGTTTACGATTCTATGTATCCTATTAGTAGGATTAAGCTATCGCATTCCTCTTTCGCAACGTATTCCTTGGGAGCGATTGATCGCAGAGGAAATAACGACGCACAGACGATTTTACGTATTTTTCGGTATGTTTATTGATGTACCGACGATGTCGTCAACCATTTCGAGAAGACCATATTTGGCGTGGATGCTTCCGAGAATCTCTTTTTCGCAAAAAAATACGTTTGTATATTTATATGGTGCATCACTGTTTCGAACTGAAATAGGAGGTATATTGACCCGTATTCTTCTGCTCGGATTACTTGTCATTTATTGGAGTGCTGATGCAGCGAGCTTGGAAGGATGGGGAGCAGTTTTTGTTTATGCGATATTCGCAGTGGTGTTTTGTTTGCAAGCAGGAGGATTAAGAGTCGTTCATCAATATTCCGTTTGGAAAAATATTTACCCACTGCCAACTAGTCAACGTGTCGAGCAATTACTTCGAATTGACCGTGCAACGCTAATTACAGGGCTGTTACTATTGTGGATTCCAATGGCGATTCCATTGTTATGGAAAGGTATTGTTGTGCCACCAATTACTGCTCTTGTAGTTATGATGATCTATATTGGCATAAGACCGACCAGGTATCGCAAGAAATTGCAAACCGAGGCTGAGGAAGAATAAAATATGTCGAATGTATTTCATATTGGGGGAGAGTAATGTTTATACATAAAATTGATGAGGATTTATCTTTAAAACTCATAGGTTTAAGGGATGGAGAAAAAGTTTTTGAATTAATAAATAAGTCAAGAAACTATCTAAGAGAATGGCTATCTTGGCTAGATACTACAACAAAACTAGAAGATACAGCAGCGTATATCAAACTATGTTTAAAAGGTTTCGCTGAAAATAATAGCCTGCATACAGTTATATTATTTAGAGGCGAAATAGTTGGAGTTGCAGGATTTAATAGTATAAATTGGTCAAACAAAACAGCATATATAGGTTACTGGCTTGGAGAAGAATTTCAAGGAAATGGAATTATGACCAAGGTGGCTAAGGCGCTGAGCGAATATGCTTTTAGTGAGTTAAACTTAAATAAAGTTGAAATTAGGGTTGCGGTAGGGAATAAAAAAAGCAGTAGTATTCCCGAAAGATTGAACTTTGTTAATGAAGGACGTATTAGACAAGCAGAATGGTTGTATGACCATTATGTTGACCACATTGTATATGGAATTCTGGTAGAAGAATGGAATGGAAAATAGCCAAACATCGAATTAATCAGAAAAGCCGCCTACCCCAACAATCTAGTTGAAGTAGGCGGCTTTTGATTGATTAATGGCTAATTAGGCTTTAATAAGATCCGTTACTGCTTTATAAATCGTGTCGTATAACTCCTCTAGATCTTCTTCTTCGATACAAGAGAAAGCAACGCGAAGATCAGTTTCTCCAAGGGCAATCGTTCCAATACCATATTCATTTAGCAGATGAGTACGAACTTCCTCGGCCGTTACTTTATTCAACTTAAGACACATGAAGTAACCGGAATTGAATGGGTAGTAACCCCACACATCGCCATATCGTCCACTGTCTAGCAGTGATTTAACACGATTGGCACGACCTTTCATAATCTCGAATTTCTCAGCTTTCTGTCCTTCAAATTCCGGAGATTGCAACGCATGCAATACGAAAGTTTGAGAAGGGTGAGGACCGCTGGAAATCGTTGAACGGATAATACCAAGTGTTTTTTGTTCCAACGCTGCTAATGTCGATGCAGATTGGGAGGCATACGTAATGAAGCCGACACGGAATCCCCATACATATTCTTCTTTTGTTGCGCCATCTACTTTGACAGCAAGTACACGTGGGTGAAGTTCAGCTAATCTAGAGAACAACGATTCTTGAAGTGAGTTTTCAAAGAACAAACCGAAGTATGCATCGTCAGTCACCGCTACAACGTTAACGCCAGCTTCAGCAGCATCACGGATAGCGGCAATAATTTCGTCGCCTTCTTGCTGATCAGGTGTATAACCAGTTGGATTGTTCGGGAAATTGAGGATAACAATCGCTTTACCTTTATCCTTCTGGGCAAGAAGTGCTTCACGCAAACCTTCACTATTGAATCGTACATCTTCATTATAGAGCGGGTATTCAACAATGTTAGCTCCGCGGCGAACGCCGAAAGTTAGCTCGTAGTTTTCCCAGTTTTTGTTTGGAATGACAACAGCGTCACCTTGATCTGCGAACAAGTCAGCAACGATGCTTAAGCCGTGGGTCAGAGCATTCGTCACGATCGGATTTCCGAATCCGCCAGATTCTAACGACGGGTTGTCCTTAATCATCTTGGAACGCCATGCGCTCCGAAGCTCCGGCTTGCCGCCTGGTGGTGCATATTCATATAAATCTTTAGGATTATAAGCGCTAAGTGTATCTTGAATGAGCTTAAGATGCATTGGCTGTCCGCCTTCGGTAGCGATTCCGATTGTTGCGTTAAACTTGGTTGCTTTCGATTTCGCCTCAGCGGACTGACTAAGAATGCCCTCCTTCGGGAAATAGATTGCTTTGCCTAAGTTTGACAACATGGCAAAGATGTTGGGACTATCCTTCTGCAACGTCTCATTTAATTGCTGAGCAAGTAGGGTCATGGACTTCATTCCATCCTTCCGAAATCATTCATTATAGTATCATTAAGGTTCGTGATATTATACCATTTTTGCAGGAAGCAAGCCATTCTCAATTGCATATTTTTTCTGAATATTGCTACTCTTCATATCTTACGATTTCTGTTGAATGATTGTGATGATGTTTTATAATAGGAGGACAAGAGTTTCGAGAGGCCTGTTTAGAACAGGGCTCAGTCGTATTTGTTATGGAGGGAGATTTAACAATGCTCGAGCTATCACCAGAAAGATTGGGACTGTTGCCCGCATTCGCCAAAATTGTATGTGAGCCAAGCTGGAGATGGGCAAGACGAGAAAAACCGATGGCAAACTTCGATCTATTTTACGTGTGGAGTGGTGAAGGGGAAGTCGAGGTTAATGGGGTTCACTATAAGGTTAGTGCAGGAAGTTGCTTTTTATTTCGGCCAGGCGACTACACGAGTGCGACACATCATCCTCAGAGGCCATTCGTTTTAACTTATATCCACTTTGCAGTCAATGAGCCTGTAGAGCTTATACCAGAGCGATATCGCATGTTAACTGACACGGTAGATTTTGAATATATGCTTTCGAGATATGTAAGACTGTTTCTTGTCCAAACCTATGCAGCCGAGGAAGAGGCAAAGCTTGTATTGAAAGCGCTGCTCATCCAGCTTCTGCGTGCTGACAACGCAGCACCAATAGAGAAAAAGGGGAGCAACCAGCTAACGGAAGCTATCCATGAGATAGCGAATTACATAAGGCAGAACCCAAGTATTGCTCATCGCGTGGAAGATCTGTCTACAAGAGCACAATTGTCGCCGAGATATTTCTCAATGAAGTTTAAGGAAATGATCGGTATGTCTGTGCAGACGTATATGATTCGCACTCGAATTGAGCGAGCACAACATTTGCTTATGCATGCAGGAATGAACGTAACGGAAGTCGCAGATGCACTCGGATATCGTGATATCTTCTTCTTCAGTCGTCAGTTTAAACAATATACTGGGCGAAGTCCATCGGAAATAAGGTAATGTTTTGAATTAACTCCCTATGTACAGGAAAGACTGTTGCATCATTTCAAACATGTGGAGTGTTGTGTACTATTGGTCAGTAGAGAGAAATAGTTGAGGCATACAAAGATAAAGAGGGGCTATTTGTGATTTCTCACCGCGGGACGTACAGAGAAAATGGTTTACCGAGCAGATTCGTTTGGCTATTGAACTAAATATGCCGCTGTTTCTACATGAGCGGGAGGCGTTTTCAGATTTTATAGCGATTGTTAAGAAGTATGAAGTCCCAAAAGCGGTGGTTCATTGCTTCACTGGCACTCCGTCAGAGCTAAAAGCGTATCTTGATATGGGATTCTATATCGGGATCACCGGCTGGATTTGTGATGAGCGGAGAGGCAAACATTTGAGGGATCTTGTTCGAACGATTCCGCTCAATCGACTTATGATTGAGACGGATGCACCGTTTTTGACTCCACGAGACTTAAAGGAAAAGCCAGTGGATGGAAGGAACGAACCTGCATTCCTACCGCATATTCTGCAAACCGTAGCACGATGTATCGGTAGACCAGCAGAAGAGGTTGCTAAGGCAACAGCGGATACAGCGGCGGAGTTTTTCGGAATTCGATTCGAAGAGTTATAGTTCGGTTAACTGCAATAATTACTTATAACAACTCAAGCACCGGGCTTCCCTGACCGATGCTTGAGTTTATTTTCTTAGATAGAACTTTTCCTAATCGTTAATGACTGCTGCCTGAGTCATTTCTCGGTCTCACATAGTTCCCCTAAATATTCGCCCATCTTAACTTTCATTCCCGTTTGCAAACCTTCGCGTGGGGAGAAAGTATTGTCTTCAAGCACTAAAACAATCGTTGAACCAAATTCGAAAAAGGCAAGTTCATCACCTTTTTCAACAGATTCATGCATCGGCTGTACATACTTGATACTACTGACATTCATTGCGCCTACTTTTACAACAGCAGCTTCGCCGCAACTATGTTTAATATACGTAATCAGTCGTTCATTACGACTAAGCACTCGCTTCATATGCCGCAGTCCGAAGTCGTTAACCGGATATACCTTACCTTTAATATGCTCGCGTTCTACAACTTCTCCGGTTACAGGAACATGAATACGATGGTAGTCTGTCGGGCTTAAGTAGAGGACCATATAATAACCATTCCGATAACTTGCTGTGCGTGGTGATCCGTTCAGTAGCTCTTCGATGGTGTAATCCTGACCTTTAACATTGACAATTGTGCCTGCTTTAATTTCCCCTGCACCTGTTATAAGTGCATCAACGGGACTAACAAGCGCATTCGTACCATTATGTATAGTTCTCATCCCCGGCTTCAGCCTGCGAGTGAAAAATTCATTTAATGATCTGTACTGAGCAAGTTCCTTCTCTGCTTCCTCGATCGAAATGCCGTACAGCTTGGCGAAACGGGGAATAAAGTGGCGGCTCGCAGATGATTGTGCAAACGTTCCAGTTATTCTAGAGATCCATTTACGTGAACTTAGCTCTGTCATAGAGCGTAGTAGCCATTTAGTCATAGCTATACTGTCACATCCTTTCTATACGAGGATTATTGTTACCTTATTGTCCACAAATCAGTGTGACATATTAACATCATTTAATCAATAGTTTACACCCTGCTCATAAGTAGTATCTATTCAATGGCATCCATTTTAATACAAACCTTTTGTAGAGATATTAGGTTTATATTGTTGCAATATTAGCCAAGCTAACACGAAGAGGTGAGTAAAGATGATTGTTGTCGTTAGTGTTGTACTTGTGCTTTTATCAACAGTAATTGCTGTACTAAGCAGTAAAATGGAAAGAGCAAGACAATTGTTCGACTGGGTAGCTTGTTTAGCTATATTTATTTTTTCAATCAATGCAGCAACCGCCGTTTTACGTACCAATTTAGACGGGACAGTGTTTATGACGGAAGTACATAGTGTGCTTATGAATCCAGCCTTTTTGATTAGCGGTGCATACTTGGGTATTTATGGGCTTGCAAGAGTAGCGCTTATTGCTTGGCGTAGAGGGGATTAACGTATAGATTTATAATCAGTTAAAGTTGCGGTGCTAGTATCCGTCCAGTATGATTAGAGCATTAGAGAGAAAGGACGGTAACTGGATGAGTAAAGAGAAGTTTATACAACCTAAAGCTGTCATTTTTGATATGGATGGTACGTTGTTTGAGACGGATACCCTTTTAATTGGAGTACATGAACGCGTATTTCGGACACTGCGTGAAGAAGAGTTGTACATGGAGGAAACACCCCCAGTAGACCAACTTCTAGCTTGTCTTGGCATGATTCTTGAAGATATATGGAAGCAACTGATGCCCAATAGTACTGAAGCAGCACGTGCAAGGGCAGATGTTCTTCTTTTGCAATATGAACTAGAGGGGCTTGCAGCTGGTGAAGGTGAGCTGTACCCATATGTAGAGGAAACGTTACATAAATTGAATGATCGTGGTATACAACTGTTTGTTGCAAGTAATGGGTTAGAAGACTATGTAAAAGGAGTGGCTCAGTACAAAGGGATATCCCATTTGTTCACAGGCATCTATAGTGCAGGGGAATATGAAACAGCGAGCAAGGTTGACTTAGTCGCATTATTGCTGAAGGATCATAACTTAACATCTGAAGAGGTTTGGATGGTAGGTGATCGTTCATCGGATGTTGAGGCGGGTAAAGCTAACGGACTTAAGACAATTGGCTGCGCATATGCACGATATGGACGAGAGTCAGAACTTGCGGATGCAGATGTGCAAATGGTAGATTTTAGAGAACTTTTGAAGGGGTAACTGCTTTAAGCGAACCTATTATTTGATGTATATAAAATATTGCACTATAACTGTCGAGAACTAATCGACAGTTATTTTTTTTGCTTCTATCGACCTGCTTGGGCAGGTAGCATAACTAGTTCTGTTGATCGAGAGTATGGCAGGCACATCCGGTCGTTTCGACAAAAGGTATGTAAATAGCATCCTCAGTAAGTCACATGCAGGGCCCGAGAAATTAATCGGATTAAGGCAAACATGTCTTTGTGAGCATGTGTTTGGCTCTATGTACAACTGAAACGGCAATGTTTAAATTGGAAAAGCAATGAATTTTTTTATTAAAAGGAGACCTGTTCATGCCACAATGGAGCAAGCTGTTATCCGGTAGGTTTATTCATCGCACAATCTGCTTTTCAGTTGGAGTCGCCCTTCTCGTAACGCCGATTACAGCATCGGCGGCATCATCCTCGAATGGCAAGTATCAAAACGTGCAATTTGCAGCAGAGCAATCGGGTAAAGCTAATTTCCAAGGAAGCCTACTTACCGTAGGTGAAAATCGATTTCTAACGCGAAGCAACATTGAGAAAGAGTGGGACGGAATCGACCCGGATTATAAGCCAGATCAAGCGGTCAAAGCGGTTAAGGAATTACTCTCTTTAGAGGACTACGAGGCGTTATTCCCGAATCGGTTGGGCTCCCCAGCATGGTATGAGATTGCTAAAGGTAAAGAATATTTCAAAGCTGATCAAAAAGATTATTTCTCTTACAGTAATCTGATTGATGCTGTTACCGAAGTTGCGAACATCAAACTGAAAATCAGTCACCGCAAAGGTAGCCCTGGTGTACAGGAGATCAATAGATTAGACAAAGATGCCAGAATTGAAACATTAGTAAGTCGTTCTAGTGATTTTAATTCAGCGAAAAATAAGAAACAAGAAATTGTAACCGTTATCATTGATTTTGGAACGTTCCTGAAGGAAGGATTTAAGAAAGATCGTAAGCGTGAGCTTGCAGCATTCCTTGCTAACCTTGCACATGAAACGGGTGGCGGCTGGTCAACCGCACCTGGCGGAGAACTCAAATGGGGTCTGTTCTGGAATGAAAACATTGCAGGTAGAACGGGCGTTAACACGTCAGCTTTCGTTGATGAGGCAAGTGCTGCATTGTATCCAGGTGTGAAAGACAAACGGTATTATGGTCGTGGTCCAATTATGCTTAGCTGGAATTTCAACTACGGATTATTTAGCTCAATCATCTATGGCGACAAAAATGTGCTGCTCAAAAACCCTGAAATTGTTTCTGCGGATGGAAAAGTTGGATTCATGACAGCAATTCTATTTTGGATGACACCACAAGATCCGAAGCCATCTGCTCATGATGTCATTATCAATAAGTGGAAACCTTCAAAAGCGGACATTGCTAAGGGGTTAAGTCAACCAGGATTCGGTATTACGATTATGGTGCTTAACGGATTAGAGGCAAACTTAGGTGAGGTTGAAGGCAGTTCAGTAAAAAGACGCGCTGGACATTACCGCGATATTACGAAGACGATGGGTGTAGATATTACAGGTGAAAAAGTAGATACGCTTGGCATGAAGCCGTTTTGATTTTAGGTACTATTCATATGAATTGTATTGTCTAAAGAGTTTAATATAAAAAAGGCAGGCGGCTCGGTCTCATTAGCAGAGTAATTTGCTTTTGAGACCGAGCTAATTTTTCATTTTGTCATTTACTCAGAAAAAAAATTTGACGAAGCATTTCAATCATCTTTTTTTGTAGCGATTTTGTTGGAAACGAATGTTTTGTCGCTTTTCCCACTTTGTTTATATTTCCAAAGAGCATACTCAAGTGGTCTTGCTATTGCAGTTCTATAAACGTCGTTTTCCCCAGCACGTTTAAACACTTCACGCGCAGGTTTTGGATTCACTTCTATCATCCATATTCGACCATTGCGATCAATGGCGATATCGATAGCAAGCTCACACAGGGCGTCATAACATAGCTCCAGATAAGTCGCCACGTTTACACCGAAACTATCCACATCCGCTTTAATGCTACTAATTTTTTGTTCATCATTGATCCATTCCCGAAGCAATTGATCCATTTTAACGGCTCTACCGCCACCATGCAAATTTGCTGTAATACTTTCGGGGGCTCCGACGCGACCAGCACAGCCAGTAACACGCCACTTGCCACTACCATCCTTTTGTACTAATAATCGAAAATCGTGGACACGTCCATTCGGCAGTTTTAGTTGAATGCCTTGCTGCGCGATATAACGATTTTCCTTCAAATCCCATCCGTTTAGATAATCGTTTAGTCGATTACTGCTCATTCGTTGTGGCTTAATAATGTGACGGGATTGATCTCTTCCTTGGATAAGAAGCGTTCCGTCACGTACTCTTTCTATTCGAAATATACCGCGTCCACCAGTTCCGTTTACTGGCTTTAAATAAAGTAGCGAGTGGACGCGTAGCATATCATGTACGTCTTGTACCTTTTCAATGTAACGTGTTTTTGGCAGAAAGGATGCTAGTTTGGCATCTTTGGACAATATCGAATGAATCGCCCACTTATTACGAAGCGGGCGATTAAGGAAGTTTAGATGGTTATATTTGGCGCGAAACTTAAGCAATTGATCGTAACGGTGAGATTTCTGAATTCTGCATCGGTCGAATATGAGCTCTGGGAGAGGAGTCCACTTTTTTTTCCATGTTCCCGCTTCTGGGTTATAGAATAAGGCAAGTATTCGGTTATTGTTGTAATTAACGTCTTGGGGAGTGAATACGAGTACTTGTATGCCCAATCTTTTTCCTTCTATAGTCATACGCTCATATATATCTTTTTCTTCCAACAAACCAGCATCATTGAGATATAACGTCAATATGCCCAGAATGGGCTGAGTCATGATGGATTCCCCTTTCAAACCGGAGAGTCGATTTGCCAGTTGGACCTTTATGAATGGATACAGCTCTCATGCCAAGTCCAAAACAGAGAGCCATACTTGGTATGTTGTCTGCTGCGACGTGACAAGCCAGCCTTCCAAGCGTATTCATCATCGACGTCATTATTGCGCTTCCTGTGCCCGTTCTTCGTGCGCTTGGATGAACAACAATTAAACAACCTCCGTCACCGCCATCTGAGGCAAACCCTAGACCTGTTAGATGTCCGCTACGTTTTGCGATGACGATAGTTGCCCGTGTGTATCCGCTCTCGTCTGCCTGAAGCCAAGATTCATCTAAGCTGCGTATCGCATGGAGAGCAGCTACTGTAATTCGCTTCTCCCCGAATCGAACGATAAAGCTGAGTAGTCTTCTCCGTTCCTTTATCCAATCTTCAGGTGTTAGCGAATACAGCTCCATGTTATGCGCCTCCTGCTTGCTTCAATTTTTTTCTGCCTACTAAATAAGCGCCATACTGAAATATCCGCTCTAACGACTTCTGACGGATATGAGGTTCATCGAATTTCATCGGCTTGGAGTTAGCTTCGAAAAACCATAAATTTCCGCTGCTGTCTACGCCTAGGTCCATCGACATCTCACCAAGCCGTTGCCCTGAGGCACGTTCAATTTGTTTTGCGATTAAAAGGGTTACACGTTTCGTCTGTTGAATCAGCATATGAGCTTTCTCAGAGTTGAATGAATGGGTTAACAATTTCTCTGGATCTTCTATCTTTCCACCTCGTGGTACATGAGTGGTAATACTGGAAGTAGCAGCGACACGTGCACCAAGACCAGTCAGCTCCCATATACCACGCTTATTTTTTTGCACAAGTGCCCTCAAGTCGAATCGGTTATCGTTTATAGCAGCCAGTTGTATACCCTGTTGTGCAATATAGGCTTCGCCACCACTTTGCTTCTGGATGCGACTCCATAGTTTTTGTATAGATGAACAGTTGTAAGTTGAACTTTTTTTATCTTCTTGCACTTTGAGTCGATAGGGGAGTGTTTTCTCTCTTTGTAACTTGACAGTCATTATGCCATTTCCTGCTTTCCCACTCTCAGGTTTCAAGTAGAGATAGGTGTGCATGCTCATCATATGTCCGAGTCCACTGACATTGACTAATCGGCGGGTAGTCGGGATAAATGGCTTCGTACTTTTTGATTCTTTTAGCCACTTGAACAGATCCCATTTATTGAAGAAGGAAGGGTTGAACAAGATAACGCGTGAGTGCTTTCTGCAAGCGTTAATTTTTTGTTTAACGGCAGGCAACATTTCATCTTCGCGTTGTGGAATTCGATTATAAATAATATCTGGAAAAGGCAAGAGTTGCATATTCCAGCTGCTGGTTTCTTTGAGATAAATGAAACCGCGTAGCATCCTCTTGCTTAATAGTAAATTTTTTATCGTCAGTACATAAACGAGAAAACCCATTGATTGTCCCGTGCGGATGAGGTCGGCGAAGTTGCTCCGATTACCACGAAAATCTCCGTCATTATCATCCGTTGTAAGAATAGCTAAAACAGGTGGGCCAGGTAGTGGTGCAATCTGAGGTTGCTTCTCCTGAAGAAGGTTACTCATAACCCTTTTCCTCCTTGGAAGCGGCTTAAATAGAGACAATGTTCGAAAATATAGGAAACAGATGCTTTTCCTTCAGAACGAAGCGCAGGGTGTTTGAATATAGAACGGCCAGGTTTAGCGTTTGCCTCAAACATCCAAATATTCCCTTGCATATCGATTCCAATATCGAGCCCGAGTTCACCTAATCTGTGTGGGTAATTTCTTTCGATTGCTTCTGAAAGCTTTATAGCAACTCGTTTAGCTTTCTCCAATATTACATTCGCTTCGCTACCGAAAGCTCTGCTTAGAGCATGTTCTGGAGTCATGAGCGTTCCGCCGCTTTTGACATGGGTTGTAACACTTCCACGTCCTGCTTTTTTGGCTCCGATTCCGGCAGGAATCCATTGGTTATTACCGTTTTTATGCATATGAAAACGGAAGTCTAACTGGCACCTATCTATTTCGAGCAATCTAATTCCTTGCTGCACGACATATTGGTTTACTCTACTTCCGAGCCTGTTTTGCAACATTTTCATCATACTCTGAAAATTGTTATATCGAAGCAAAACATTTTCACTGCCGCTGCGGTAACGTACGAAATAGCCGCGTGTCGGATGATAGGTTAACCGATAAATACCAATGCCAAGACTTCCGCCACCTGGTTTGTAATATAAGAAATGATACTTTTCAAGCATCTCCTTGATTTTGTTCGAAGAAGGGTTAGGGACTGATTCCGGCAAATGTGCAAGCGCCTCAGGATCTTTGTCTAGTAAGGTATAGACATCTGCTTTGTTTAGAAAGCTCCAGTTGAATAATGGGATTTTCCGTTTAACAAACCGTTCCCTAATCGAACTTATAAAAGGTGAAGTTTCTGCTTTGCGATTTGGAAGCCGATTGTATACAACGTCGGGGAGCGGAACTATTTTGCGGAACCAATCTCCTTGCGCATTTAGAAAATAGCCATTTACCGTCTCCTGTTGCCAGTTAATATCGTTTGGAGTGAATCCAAACATATAGGCTTTTCGGTCGCCTGTTCGGATAACTTGTTTAATAAATCCCGATAGTGAACCAAATGGATAACTATCCCCTTGGTTAATCGTATCTGTTAAAATGCCAACAAGTGGCCCTAACTGAAGTTCATCATCTGCGGTACTCAATACATAGACATTGCCAGACTTCGGCACGCGGAAAGAACTACGAACACCTGCGGAGAGATACAGATGATTGCCAGAACGGCTTAGTTGCCTTACTGTCGCTGTAATGATTTCATTGCCCAGCTTAAGTTGGATCGACCGTTTACCAGACAGCTTGAGCTGCTTGTAGAGCGATCTGGACAAATAGACAATTTTATCGGACTGCTGTGAGAAATGTACGTTACAAGTTGTCAAACTCATCGATGAACCTCCTGAACGTTTAAAGACTTCATCCTATTGTGGAACGCTATCTAGCTCAGTGGCCTGAATAGGTCATAAGAAGGAATGATTCGTAATAAGAGTAGGTGATACGCGATTGGTCAAATATCGTGCGTAACGCAGGGGTCGTTCAATGGACAACTGCTGTGCTTTTTTGTCATTGATCAGTCGAAAGGAATCTCTTCCGGGCTTCGCGTTAACTTCAATCAGCCAAATGTTACCGTTTGATTCGATGCCGAGGTCGAATGCGAGTTCACCAAATCTGCCAAAGTTTTTTTCGATACATTTTGCTGTATGCCCGCTTATTGTATGGATATTGCGGAGTAAACGTTCTGCAAGATTCGTACCAAAGTAATTAGAGAGAAAGGAGTGTGCAGCCTCTGCATGACCGCCACCATGAAGATTTGACGTTAAACACATTTTTTGTCCGAGCCGTGCGGCAGAGCCGGTACGTTTCCATTTTCCATCAGCATCTTTCTGGAGTAAAACTCGAATGTCGAACGGTCTGTTAGTAGAATCGGACAGAGGTAGATAAGGTTGGAAGAGAAAAGAAGACCCTCCAATAAAACGGTCCAACCATTTCTCAAGAAAGGTTATGTTCTGAAATGAAATAGAAAAGTGTCTATTGTTTCTTGTTCGTCCACTTACGAGAAATTGGTTCTTGAATCTCTCACTGCTGATGTGAACAATACCTCTACCTTGCATCCCAGCTGCAGGTTTTAAAATAATACCTTTCGAATAACGATTTATTGCATCTAGAAGTTGATTGAACGTTTGGTATCGGTTAGTTGGAGGTAAATGTGAATGCAGGACGATATCGTCACATAATGCCTCATAGACTCGAAATTTAGAAGGCAACCTGCTATTGAGTAGCTTATGGTTCTTTCGTGCGTTCATATCCGTTAAAGCAGTAGCGCTCTCCCTACGGTCCTCAGCGCTACGGTAGAAACAACGATCATATACGATATCGGGCAGAGGCACCTGTTGTCTCTTCCAACTCTTATCTATTAAGCGATACCCGTGCAATAATCCTGTTTTTTGGTTATAATCCTTCGCTGAGAAAACATACACATCTATGTCGAGAGATTTAGCGGCAATACTTAATTCTTTGCATAGTCGCGGCTCAGAGAGTATACATTCATACTCAATCGCTGAATGAGTATCATCGCTAGTAGATGCATTCATTATGCCAAAATAAATTATTTTCAGCGACATGGCAACCTCCATTTAAAATCCCGACAGAAAACGGGCGTATTGGATCATCATACGTACCGATGGACGAATTTTCCCTTCGTTTAAAGGGGTATTATCATTTTTAGAAGGCTTCGAATTCACTTCCAGCAGCCACACTTTCCCGTTTGTATCAATTGCTAAATCGATGCCAAGTTCTCCAAATTGGGCTGGAATATTCGTATCGATTCCATTTGCAATCGTAAGTGCAGCTTGTCGCAATTGACCAGAAGCGCTTAATCGATTGATGCTTGCGCCCAAATTACTTTTGGCGACAGCCGCACTTACTGTACTAAGTGAGCCGCCACGCGCTAAATTTGACACAAAGTGCTGACTTCCTGCAGTCCGAGCAACGATGGAAGTTATGACCCATTTACCAAGCGAGTTCTTTTGGACAAGTGCTCTGAAGTCAACGGGGCGTTTTTGAATTTCAATCAATTGCAGTCCTTGCTGAATTTGAAACTTGGCCGTTTTCATTTTGACAGCTAGTGAGGAGTATAGCTTTGCAAGGCTGGGATGGATTTGTCTTCTCGATCCTGTAGGGGTTGTATGAAGCGCTAGATAACTTTCACCTTCTAGATGAGAGAGACGGATTATTCCCTTTCCTAGGCTGCCTCGAACTGGCTTAAGGAAAACGTTGTTATACTTGGTGCACATCGACTTAAAAGTAGCGAAGTTGTTCAAGTAATGGGATTCAGGTAAATAACGATCTAGAGTTGGATCCTTTTTTAGTGCATCGAATACTTCGGTTTTGTCTAAAAACTTTTCATTGAATACAGCAGTTGAATACAGTCGTTTTGTTTCTTTAATAAAATGCTGTACGTCAGGATCATTTTCCAGCTTCCGTGTAGTTAAGCGATTATTAATGATATCAGGAGCAGGTACTATCATTTGCCGCCATCCCCCGGAATAGATCCAACCCTGCACCGTATGGACATTTTCCCCAATATGGTTTGGTGTGAAGAAAAAAACGTGAGCTCCATGTGACTTGCAAGCGTCTACGAGTTCTTTGCAAAACATTGTGATCGTACCAAATGGCTTCTCCGGTATGTGTTCAAAGTCACGGCTAATGAGTACACCGATCAAAGGACCAAGCGCTAATGTTCCTGTAACCGCAGAAAAGTGTATCCGAAGATGTAATGGTGATTGACTTTCCAATAGTAGCCCCATTTTTTGTGCTATGGATGGGCTTATACGAATACCATTGAGCTTGGCTACCGGAATGATTTTCACATGCTGTCTAAAGGCTCCGAACTTTAGCCCAACATGCTGGCCTTTTGGGATTTTCCACTGTTTCACATAAAATTCGCCAACCATAATCGTATCATCTGGCAATGTACCAGTATTGATCGCCTGTATGGCAACTTTCGATTTGAGCATTCCTATTCTCCTTCCAAATCAGGAGGTATGGCGAATAGAGGCATGAGGCCTATAGGTGTATTACACGAATTAATTCATCATATGAATATGCCTATTGGATGGTGATTAGGATGAAGCAGTATGGGCGTTTAGGTTATGACACAACTGACATATGTCATTCGATATATTCATAGAATATCAATAAGTGTGGGACGAGTACTTAAGAAGAGGAGTTGAATGAATGATGGTAAAAAAAGATAAGGGTGCTGGCAGAGGGAAACATCTTTTTTACGTTGTCATCGCTTCAGGTATACTATTTTACGCATTGTCACAGTTTGAACGGAGTAACTTACAGGAGGGAGCAAATCTTTTTTGGTTTGTATGGATGGCCTTTTCCGCTATTATTATTGCTGCCAATATCAATATGCTACTGTTTATGAATGAAAAAAAGCGTAAACAGTTAGCCCGGATAAAGCGAGCAAAGTCAGTGCAAATGGAGCAAGCGATAGAGAAAGGTATTACGAAATATATGGGTAGTAAACGAAGAGCGAACGGGGAATAGGAAATTAAAAATCTATGTTGGATGAATAAGCCATTTAACTGCGGGCTGGCGGTTAAATGGCTTATTTTAGTTCCGATTAGTCCATTTCCTTGAATTGAACGAGCTGTTTGACGAATTTATAAACAGCCTCTTGTTCTCTCAATGTTAGCCCGGTCAATTGATTGGCGATTTTGTCGGCATATCGTGTTGAGTCTTCAGTAGTCTCTTGGTTGTTCTCAACATTTACGATTTTCTCTAATGGCGTTTGCAGCGCAATAGCGATCTTGCTGAGCACGTCGATGGTAGGATTTTTTTCTCCACGCTCTACTTGACCCATATAAGAAGCATTAATATCGGCACGAAGTGCGAGTTGCTCTTGGCTGAAGCCTTTAGATTTGCGACAAACTCGAATGTTATCGCCAATTAGTCGCCCAATATCACTCATTTTGTCACCTCAGCCTAACGATAGGGTTTTGTGAGAAGAGCAACAACATTATATAGAATGTATCTATTTTAGTTACTATAGTCATTGACTTAGATGTGGATTATTTATTATAATTAACATAAATATTACAATTGTGTTAGAATGGTGGAATAATGAAAAATGGAGAAGAGCGAGGAAGGATTGATGGTAGAAGAGTTCGAATTTTACCGTAAAGTAAGAGCGTATTATTGTAATGTTTCATTTAGGCTGACTTTTACATACTGCTTCTCCCACCGTCACGTTAAGAAGGCTACAGCCCAAGGATCATTCAGTTGCGGAGTTAATGCACATTCACAGACGGTTGAATATATTATGCAGCTGAAATCAGATATTATCGAAAGACCACACACAGAGAGCGGCTCATTTCTATTCTCCAGCATATATGATGCAATTCCGCAGCAACGAATCGAATTCGTTAATTATCCAATTCTTAAACTCCGTTATCGAGTGCCTATTTCTTATGATTGGCAGCAGTTTGTTGTTCAGGGAGCAGAAAGTGCGATCAACGTTAGCACGATGCAAGGACTTTTCAAAAAATGGCGATTGAACGGTAAAGATAATCAACCTGTCGATGCTAAATTCAAAGTAACTAATGTTGAGTTCGACTGGTAGTCGTTATTTTCGGTATGATCTCCTATAATGTAAGGATACAAGGAGTGATACGAAAGTGACCACGAACCATAATTCAAGGAACGAAACGAGCACAAAGCATGAACAAATTCTTCATCATATACAGAGTCTTAAGATAGGGACCAAAATTTCAGTACGAGCTATTGCTAAATCACTGAGCGTTAGTGAAGGTACAGTATACAAAGCATTCAAGGAAGCGGAAGCCTCCGGTCTAGTTAGTACAAAGGAAAGAATAGGTACTGTTCGCATTGATCGAAAGCGAAGAGATGCTCTTGATCAACTTACCTTCGGAGAGGTTGCTCAGATCGTGGATGGACGGTTATTCGGTGGTGAGGAAGGTTTGGACAAGTCCTTGCATAAATTTGTTATCGGAGCGATGGAGCTCGATGCGATGCTTCGTTATATCGATCAAGGAAGCCTGCTAATTGTTGGTAACCGAGTAAGCGCTCATCGATGTGGCCTAGAACAAGGAGCTGGCGTACTTATAACAGGCGGTTTTGAGCCGAGTGCAGAAATTATTAAATTGGCAGATGAGATGTCTCTTCCGATATTATCTTCCAGACATGATACGTTTACAGTAGCCTCGCTCATTAATAGAGCTATGTATGATCGACTTATTAAACGCAAAATTATGTTGATCGAAGACATCGTAACCTTTAGTCGTCCTGCTGATGTGCTGCGAATCGGTTCAACTGTAGCGAATTACAACAAATTAACGAAAGAAACAGGTTACTCCAGATTTCCAGTTGTAGATGATCGAGGCAAAGTAATTGGCATGATGACAGCAAAGGATGCAGTAGGTTCAATTGATGAAATACCAGTAGATAAAATTATGTCTAGACAGCCTATTACAGCAGCGCCCAATATTACAGTTACTTCTGCTGCCCATACTATGGCTGCAGAAGGTATCGACCTACTCCCAATTGTTGATCGTCATCGCAAGTTGCTTGGAGTCGTTACACGTCAGGAAGTTCTTGATGCTATGCGATTTGCTGGAAAGCAGCCTGAATCTGGTCAAACGTTTGAAGATTTAATGTGGGCAGGTTTTATGCAATCGGAAGAAAATGGAACCGAAGAAGTCGGCATTAGTTACAAGGGGGCGATAACTCCACAGATGTCAGGAGCACTTGGAATGGCTTCAGAAGGCTTGTTATCCACTTTAATGACACAAGCGTCAAGACGAATGATCAGAGAGACGGGGAAACGAGACTTTCTTCTTGAAAGCATGACCTCATATTATGTACGACCCGTACAGATTGATAGTGTTATTACGATAAAACCGAAAGCTTTGGAGATGAGCAGGAAATTTTCGAAGCTCGAAATAGAGGTATTGGATAGTCAAGGTCTGGCCGCCAAAGCAATGTTGACGGCACAGATGATTGATCCTTATTAATGATGGAATGAAAGGTTATGGGCGACGTGCTTCATGTTGACCCTTATCTCGGTAAGCGGATAGATTTCGAAGTCCAGCAAAGAGATTAAATAATCCAATCACCATAAAGATAGCACCAATTACGATGCGAAGGGTAGACTCTTCAGATAAAAAAAGTTGAACGGCAGCAATGAACAAGAGCAAGAAGCCCATACTAATATTCATGCGAGCAGTATTCATGCCTCTAGTTCTTGCTTCGTTGGAACGCCGGGATTTGAAGCTGAAAAAGGACGAAAGCGCCAGCGTAATGACGATGCAAGGAAATAGAACCCATTGCAGTAGTTGATCCATAATAGATGTTTCTCCTTTGAATTGTTAATTGGCTTAATCTGTGTCCTATTGTAACAGATTCCTTGATAGAATGCTTTATGTTGCAGGGGGTCTTACATGCACTCGTGCATCAAACCAAATCTGCAATACATTATCAGCAAGCAGCACAGTGCGTAGATCGATAAGATAGTCTTTTCCGTTGACATCCATATAAACTTTGCGCTGGAGTAAAGTTCTTGCGAACTTGGCATCAGAATTGATCTCGTAGATACTTTGACCAAGGAAAATAGACAGATCTTCTTTCACTAGTTTAATTAATAATCCTTCAGTTACTTTATCGATTTGTGGACGAGCGGGATTTCCGCTGTTGTCCTCAGCAACTCGAAGCTTGATACTTTTGATAACTGTATGCTGATTTTTGTATTGATTTAAATTTTTAATGTCCTGTTCATATTGCTCCAGCTTCACTTCAAGCTCATTTCTTGTATGATACAACGCTTCAAACTCCTCAATAAACAACAAATTTAGCGTAATAGCTCCCACCAACATTCCAAGCAGAAACACTCCTAAAAACTGCATTCCTCTGACGTATCGCTCGAATGTAGGCAGACGCATACGTTACACGGCTCCCTTGTAAACTAATTTCACCAACTCAGTGGCAACATGGGCACCGAGAAACGCAAACATTATAAAACAAATCTGTTGCGCAACGGGTGATAATTGTCCTGCTACAAAATTACTTTCGATGACTCTTACAGGGTCGACAGAACCGCCAATCGCAGCGACGATGGCCCATATTTTTAATCTCATGGCAGTATCAAGCATTACAGTCGCTGGTGGCAGTAACATAAATACCGAACCCAGTCCTGCAAGCATCGAACCACCTATAACGACTCCGAATGCAATGAAAAAGTCCAATCCTGCTTTTGACAAAAAATAAGTCATATCGTAATCCTCCTTCTAACGCCATTGCTTTCTACCATTCTATGGGCGTGTCCAACCCAATTATGATAAAATAGCAGTAACTTAACATTTATGAGTCAAGAGCAAGAAGGGAATGAAGGACACGATGGATGGCAGGAGTGGAACGGCATTTGTGCATTTGCATGCACACAGCGAATTTAGTCTGCTCGACGGCGCTGCCCGTATAAAGGATCTGACTGCTAGAGCGGCGGAACTTGGGATGAAGGCGCTAGCTCTAACAGATCATGGTGTGATGTATGGCGCTATTCCCTTCTATCGCGCTTGCCGCGCAAATGGAATAAAGCCGATCATCGGCTGTGAGCTTTATTTGACTGCTGGCTCCCGTTTTGAAGGTGGCTCGCGTAAAGATAACCCAACGTATCACCTCATTGTGCTAGCCAAAAATGAAACCGGCTATCGTAATTTGATGAAGTTATGTTCAGTAGGACATTTGGAAGGTTTTCATTACAAACCTAGAGTGGATATGGAGGCGCTAGCCCAGTATGCTGAAGGACTAATCTGTCTGAGTTCATGTTTGCAGGGAGAAGTATCGCAACATCTGCTGCATGACCGAAAGGAAGCTGCGAGGGAAGCGGCATTACGTTATCAAACAATTTTCGGTGACGATTTTTATTTAGAGATACAGGATCATGGCATTCTGGATCAAAAGAAAGTAGCAACAGCTATGATCGAATTATCGAGAGAGACGAACATTAAGCTTGTTGCAACTAATGACGTTCATTATTTACAACCGGAGGATGCTGCTGTTCAGGATGTCCTTATTTGCATCGGCACAGGAAAGTCTGTTGATGATACGGACAGAATGCGCATTATGACGGATCAATTGTATATGAAGTCCGGTGATGAGATGGCCTCGTTATTCCGGCATGTACCAGAAGCTATCGCTCATACGATTGAAATTGCAAATAAGTGTGATTTGGAGCTCACATTAGGACGGGCTGCACTTCCAGTCTTCAGGCCAGTACCAGCAGGTACTAGCTCAGCTCGATATTTGGCTGAATTGTGCTTGGATGGACTTAATTCAAGGTATGCAGGTTTGGACGATTGGGTAGAAGGTGCGGGGTTTCGGAAAACGGCGGAAGCTAGACTTGCCTTTGAGCTATCCGTTATAGAAAGTATGGGCTTCAGTGATTACTTTCTAATTGTGTGGGACTTTGTACGATTTGCACATGAAAGAGGAATTAGAACTGGACCTGGACGGGGCTCCTCAGCAGGGAGTCTTGTTGCTTATACGCTACGAATTACGGATGTAGATCCGCTCAAGTATAAATTGCTCTTTGAGAGATTCCTAAATCCAGAACGGATATCTATGCCGGATATAGATATTGATTTTAACGACGAGCGAAGAGACGAAGTTATTGCTTATGTTGCAGCTAAGTATGGTGAAGCACATGTCGCACAAATCATCACATTTGGAACAATGGCAGCAAAGGCAGCGGTGAGAGATGTTGGAAGGGCGTTAAATGTACCTTTCCAAGAGGTAGATAAAGCTGCGAAGCTGATTCCTAATCAGCTAGGCATAACGCTAGCGGAAGCTTTGAAGAGCGGCAGTGGGTTAAAAGAGATGTCCGATAACCAACCCAAAACAGATACAATGCTAAAAATGGCGATGAAGGTAGAAGGGATGCCAAGGCATGCTTCAACGCATGCTGCAGGTGTCGTCATCTCACAAGAACCGCTTACTCATTACGTCCCGCTTCAGGCAGGTAGCGAACAAATCCCGTTAACGCAATATTCTATGGAACATCTGGAAGCGGTTGGATTGCTTAAGATGGACTTCCTTGGTTTGCGAACTTTATCTATTCTTGAACGTACTCTCGATTGGGTTAAGGAATTGTTTGGGAAAGAAATCGATTTCAGAAACGTGAGTGATTCTGATCCTAAGACATATACGATGCTTGGGAAAGGGGATACTACAGGCATTTTTCAGCTAGAGTCTGCAGGTGTGCGGAGAGTGCTGAAAGATATGAAGCCATCTACCTTTGAAGATATCGTATCGGTACTTGCGCTTTATCGTCCGGGCCCGATGGAGTTTATCCCCAAATATATTGGCGGCAAACATGGAACGTTTGTTGTAGAATATCCGCATCCTTCGCTCGAACCGGTTCTAGCTGATACGTACGGTATTATCGTCTATCAAGAACAAATTATGCAGATTGCTTCGCTTATGGCGGGCTTCTCACTCGGAGAAGCAGATCTACTGCGAAGAGCTGTTTCGAAGAAAAAACGGGAAGTGCTAGACGAAGAACGTGCTCACTTTGTAAAGGGTAGCTTAACGCAAGGATATAGTACAGAAGAAGCTAATCGTGTTTACGATATGATTGTTCGATTCGCAGACTATGGTTTCCCACGTGCACATGCGGCTGCCTACGGAGTATTGGCGTTTCAGACAGCTTGGCTTAAAGCTCATTACCCTGTTCCTTTTATGGCGTCCATGCTCGCTTCCGTCACAGGAAATATGCGTAAAACGGCGGAATATGCGGATGAGTGCCGTAGAATGGGCATTCCGGTATTACCTCCAGATGTTAATGAAAGCAGTACATCGTTTACGCCTGTTGGTCAAGCCATTCGATTTGGACTTGCCTCCATCAAAAACGTAGGTTCTCAAGCCATTGACGCGATACTCAAAGAAAGACAAGAGAAACCTTTTGAGAGTTTACTTGATTTCTCTAAACGTGTAGATTTACGGGTCGTGAACAAACGTGTCATGGAGTCACTCATTCAAGCGGGAGCTTGTGATTCGTTGCCAGGACATCGAGCACAATTACTCGGAGCGCTCGATGAAACGGTAGAAGTTGCACAAAAGTGGAGAAAAGAGCGCGAAGAGCTGCAAATTGAGATGTTCGGTTTTGAAGAGGTACAGAACTGGGATGTTGAGTTGCCGGATATACGTCCATTCACTACAGCGCAGAAGCTGGATTTCGAGAAGGACTTGTTAGGGATGTACTTGTCGGGACATCCACTTGATGCTGTAGAGACACAGCTTGAAGGACTTGATCTTGATCGATTAGTAGAGCTTACGGATGTGGAAGACGGTACAATAGCTATCGTTGGAGTGATGATTGCAGGGCTTAAACCTTTTACGAACAAAAAGGGCAATGCGATGGGGTTTTTGGAACTAGAGGATCGTATCATGCGCGTCGAAGCAGTTGTTTTCCCAACCGTTTGGAAACGATGTGGTCATAAGCTTGAAAAAGACGGTTTAATGATTGTTCAAGCAACCGTTCAGCAACAAGATGATGATTATAAGTTACTGGTTGAAGATGTAGTTCCATTTACTGGTCCTTTGGAAAATATGGCTGCCCAAGTACGTCGTCTTCGTCAAAGTGCGAAAGCAAGATCTGCACGGATGAACGTTCCAAAAACGCAACAGCCAACTGGCGAGACGCAGGCAAGCCCCGAAAACGTTGCAAGTGCAGGAACTGGAAATCGTTTGACGAGATCCAACGATGCATTAGTAAAAGAAGCTGGCAAAACGGGATTATCGCCAGGTCTGAAGCGTCAACGAATCTATATTAAGATTACAGCTGATAAAGAACATGCAGCTGTGCTTAATCGTTTGAAGAAACTGCTTCTAACCTACCCGGGAACACTAGATTCAGCTTTATTTTATGAGAATGGCAACAAACTAATTGCGCTAAGTGACAGTCATCGCGTAACACCTGCTCCTCAATTGCTAAAAGCGATAGAGGAATTGCTAGGTGATGGGACGGTTGTAATCAAATAAAGCTTTCGTTACTGATTGAATTTCTATGCACATTATAGCTTGTTCAAGCATATGCATAGAGGTACAGACAGGCACGAGAGGAATGATACCCGTGAACGGAATAGAGAAATGGCTCGAAAGACGTGGTGTAACTATTGATGAAATTGCAGAGATTGTTTTTACACTACAGCATCCTTATAACGCGGATTTAACAATAGAGGAATGTGGGTTAAGCGTTAGAGCCGTTCTTGAGAAGCGCGAGGTTCAATATGCCCTTTATACGGGAATAGCATTAGATGAATTAGCGGAACAAAAATTGCTTCCGGAGCCGCTTCAATCCATAATGGAGAGTGATGAATCTCTTTACGGAGTAGATGAAACGCTAGCTCTTGGCATTACAAATGTTTATGGTACGATTGGACTGACAAGCTTCGGTTATTTAGACAAAATGAAGCCGGGCATCATTCGACGTTTAAATGTAAAAGGCGAGAAAATACATGTGTTTCTTGATGATTTGGTGGCAGGATTGGCAGCTGCGGCATCTGCTCGGATCGCTCATGGCGATCCCAAAGCTATCCAATATCATTTGCCGGAATCGCCATAACTATGTTATGATTGTGAGATCATATGGCCTTTGGCGGGACTTCAGTAGAGTTTAACAGGTGAACTTTGCGAATGCAAAGTTTTCAGGAGGTACCATGATGTGGACGGTAATATATATCGCACCAACAGCAAAGATAGCTGAAAATATCAAGAAACGGCTTACGGATGAAGGTTTTTTAGTAAAGATCAGACCCGTTAATCTGTCTAAACAGCAATTTGAGATCTTAGTTCCATCAGGCGAGCTTGAGGAAGTGCAAGAAGTCTTTAACGCCATCATTCGCCCTTGATGACAAGATCTTTATTATTGCGCCTTGAGAGGTGTCACGAACGTGCAAATTAAGGACTTATTTTCGAAGAAAAAATATGCAACAATTCCTTCGGAGCGCACTAAGCGCGATATTCCGGAAGGCTTAATGAATAAGTGCTCCAAATGCGGCACAATTCAGTATAGCAAAGAATTGGAAAAAAACTTAAAGGTGTGCTCGTCTTGCGGGCATCACTTCAGGCTGAATGCTTGGGAGCGTATCGGACTGACGCTTGATGACGGTCAGCTAACGGAATACGATGCAGAGATGGAATCTATCGATCCTCTTTCATTCCCGGGCTATGCGAATAAGCTGGAACAACAAAAGGCTAAGTCAAACTTAAAAGACTCCGTTATTACTGGAGAAGGTAAGATTGGCGGATTCCCAGTTGTAGTAGCAGCAATGAGCTTTGATTTCTTTACAGGTAGTATGGGTTCCGTTGCTGGGGAGAAAATAACAAGAGCGATTGAAGCAGCTCATGAGAAGAAGCTTCCGATCATTATCTTCTCAACCTCCAGCGGGGCACGTATGCAAGAAAGTATTTTAAGCTTAATGCAGATGGCTAAGACAAGTGCTGCATTAGCGAAATTCCAAGGTGCAGGCGGTCTTTACATTTCTGTATTCACAGACCCGACGACAGGTGGCGTATCTGCCAGCTTCGCGAGTCTTGGTGATTATAATTTGGCCGAGCCTGGTGCATTGATTGGCTTTGCAGGTCGTATCGTTATCGAACAGACGATTCGTCAGAAGCTTCCAGACAACTTCCAAACGGCGGAGTTTAATCTTCAGCATGGTCAGCTTGATAAGGTTGTTCATCGGAAGGATATGAAAGCTACACTAACGAAACTGCTTGACATGCATTGTGTGAAGGAGGAATCGTTCCATGGCGAATGAGTTGCCTTTTGAGAAGCCAATCACTGAATTGCGTCAGAAAATTACGGAACTTAAAAGCTTGAGTGTTGATAAAGGCATCGATTTCTCAGAAGAGATCTTGCGTCTGGAAGAGCGCTGTAAACAGCTCGAAGAAGAGCTTTATAGCGACTTGACCCCTGCGCAGAAGATGCATCTTGCCCGTCATCATCAACGTCCAACCTCTTTAGACTTCATTAATGCTATATTTACTGATTTTATGGAGTTACATGGGGATCGATTGTTTGCGGATGATCTTGCGATCGTAGGTGGACTTGCAAAGCTGAATGGTGTTCCGGTAACGGTTATCGGCCATCAGCGGGGTAAGGATACTCGCGAAAATATTGCAAGATTTTTCGGCAGTCCACATCCAGAGGGCTTCCGTAAAGCATTGCGTATGATGCAACAAGCACATAAGTTCAATCGACCAATTATTACATTTATTGATACGAAGGGCGCTTACCCGGGCAATACGGCAGAGGAGCGAGGACAATCGGAAGCGATTGCTCGTAATTTGCGGGAGATGGCTGGTTTCGGTGTGCCTATCATTTGTGTAGTTATTGGTGAAGGTGGAAGCGGGGGCGCACTTGCGCTTGGTGTAGGAAATCGAGTGCTTATGCTTGAAAATGCGATTTATTCTGCCATCTCTCCAAATGGAGCAGCTTCTATTTTGTGGAAGGATGCATCCAGAGCGGATCAAGCTGCTGAAGCGATGAAAATTACAGCGAAGGACTTGCTGGAATTTGGCATTATTGAGGGAATTATTAAAGAACCTCAAGGCGGAGCACATCGCGATCTTGAATTCCAAGCTGAACAAATTAAAATAGGGCTTTGGAGTCATCTACAAGAACTGCTTGTGATGAACGCAGAGCAATTGATTGAAGACCGTTACAACAAATTCCGTAAGGTTGGCTATTTCAAAATAGCTGAACCAGCAGTAGCGGCTAATGTAATTGAGAAAGTAGATAATGGTAATTTAAGTGCAGATAATGCTACTGTTTTACCAGCAGATGCAACGGTTGAAGGACAGGAAGCTGCCTCAACTTTGAAGTAATAATGTTTACAAATGTGTTTCCACTGGACAAGCTAATGGAAACCGTGTATTAATAGATATTTAAAAATGACATTTAGAGCACTAATCGGAGGAAATTAAAAATGCGCAAAACTAAGATCGTCTGTACAATCGGACCTTCCAGTGAATCTCTGGAAAACACAAAAAAATTGATCCAAGCTGGTATGAACGTTGGTCGTCTTAACTTCTCACATGGCGACTTCGAAGAACACGGCAACCGGATCAAAAACATTAGACAAGCTAATGCAGAACTTGGTACTTCAGTAGCTATCCTTTTGGATACGAAGGGACCAGAGATTCGCTTAGGTAAATTGAAAGAAGAGCCGATTGAGCTTCTACAGGGCGACGCAATCACTTTGACAACTGAAGAAATTTTGGGTGATCGCACTCGTATCCCAGTTACTTACAGCAATCTTCCAAACGATATTTCTCCTGGATCAACTGTTCTTATTGACGACGGCTTGATTGGACTTACAGTAGAATCGATTGAAGGAACTGAAATTCATTGCCGTATCGTAAACAGTGGACCGATCAAGAGCAAAAAAGGTGTTAACGTACCAGGCGTAAAAATTTCATTGCCAGGTATTACTGAAAAAGATGCAAACGACATCGTTTTCGGTATTGAACAAGGCGTTGACTTTATCGCTGCTTCATTCGTACGTAAAGCAAGCGACGTATTGGAAATTCGTGAGCTATTGGAGAAACATGGCTCCAGCCACATTCAAATTATTTCCAAAATCGAGAACCAAGAGGGTGTAGACAATCTAGACGAAATTCTTGAAGTTTCCGACGGATTGATGGTTGCACGTGGAGATCTAGGTGTTGAGATCCCAGCTGAAGAAGTTCCTCTTGTTCAAAAAATGATGATCAAAAAATGTAACCGCGCTGGTAAACCGGTTATTACAGCTACACAAATGCTTGATTCCATGCAACGTAACCCACGTCCAACTCGCGCAGAAGCAAGTGACGTTTACAATGCAATTATAGATGGAACGGATGCAATTATGCTTTCCGGCGAAACAGCTGCTGGTAAATATCCAGTAGAATCTGTACAAACGATGTCTCGTATCGCTGAGCGTGCTGAAGATGCACTTGAGTACCGTGAAATTTTCACGAAACAAGCAAATGCACAACAAACTTCAGTTACAGAAGCAATCAGCCAAGCTGTTGCTAACTCCGCTCTTGATTTGAATGCAAAAGCGATTATTACGTCTACACAAAGCGGCTTCACAGCTCGCATGGTAGCTAAATATCGTCCAAAAGCGCCAATCATCGCTGTTACAACAGACGAAAAAGTTATGCGTCGTCTAGCTTTAGGCTGGGGCGTTATCCCGGTTAAAGGTGCAGAAGCTGAAACAACTGATGAAATGTTCAAAAACGCGGTTAAAGGCGCTATGGGCACTGGACTTTTGAGTCTTGGTGATACTGTTGTTATTACAGCAGGTGTTCCAGTTGGTCACTCTGGTACAACAAACTTGATGAAAATTCATCACATTGGTGAATTGTTAGCTAAAGGTCAAGGTATCGGAAGCCAAACGGCTACGGGCAAACTAGTTGTTGCTCGTACACCACAAGAAGCAATTGAAAAGATGGAAAAAGGCGACATTCTTGTTGCAATCTCCACTGATAAAGAATATATGCCTGCATTCGAGAAAGCTGGAGCAGTTATTACTGAGCAAGGCGGCATTACTAGCCACGCGGCTGTATGCGGACTTAATCTAAGCATCCCAGTTATTCTTGGAGTAGAAAAAGCTACAGATGTTCTGAAAGACGGAATGGAAGTTACCGTTTATGCAGAAACTGGTGTCATTTACTCTGGTCAATCCAAAGTTATCTAACAATCAGTAAACAACTATATATGTACAAACAAAAAGCGATGGTGATCTCACCGTCGCTTTTTGTTAAATTATAATGGTTAATGAATTCGTATTTAATTAATTGTAAAGTAAGGAGGTTTGATTATGTCGGCTAGTCAATGGTATTTGCATCCTATTAGGGTACGCTATCAAGAGACGGATCAAATGGGTGTCGTATTTCATGGTAATTATGTAACCTGGTTTGAAATTGGACGTACGGAATGGATTAGACATAAAGGTTTTGATTATAAAACGATAGAGAATAAAGGATTACTCCTTCCTGTCATCGATTTACAATGCCGTTATACAGTACCTGCGAGGTATGATGATAGGGTGGTTGTTTGTACTCGAATTGCAGAGAGTACACCTCTACGTATAACCTTTGAGTCACAAATAAGACGAGTAGAAGAACAAGATTTTGTTTCTTCAGAAATAAGTTATGATGAGCAGCTACCAGGTGAGTTATTGGTCCAGGGTGGAACGAAGCATGTATGGGTTAATTCAGAATGGCAGCCTACACGCTTAAGCAAAGTTATGCCGGAGTTGTATTCACTAATTTGCGAAAAGTAATAGGTTGAAATGTATATTTTGCATTCATTTATTGAGGAGGGAATACGATGTATAAGTGGTTACTTGCAGCATTCCTGATCATACCCGTTATTGAGTTATGGGGGATATTACAAGTTGGTGATTGGATAGGCGGTTGGAATACTTTCTTAATCATTATCGTTATGAGTGCTCTTGGAGCTTATTTGGCCCGTTCAGAAGGACGTAAAGTATGGATGGAAGCACAATTGCAAATGCAAGCTGGACAAATGCCAGGCCGTGCACTGATCGATGGAATTTGTGTGTTATTAGGTGGCCTTTTGTTATTAACGCCGGGGTTCTTCAGTGATCTAATTGGGATAGTAATGTTATTGCCTATCACAAGACCATTTATCCGACATATGGTATTACAGTGGCTTGAGAAAAGGATGCGAAACGGAAATTTTACAATTAAAAGATTTTAAAGATTAAAATTAGATAATAAGGCGATAAAAGAGAAATAGTCTAATAGATCTACTAGCGTTCATTTCAATGATATTGAATCGCTTACGAAGTGTGTTTGCTCCGCAAACACTAAGATTATGCTTTCGATGCAAGGTTTACTTC
The DNA here is from genome assembly GCF_016019935.1 of Paenibacillus sp. GSMTC-2017. Lineage (GTDB taxonomy): Bacteria > Bacillota > Bacilli > Paenibacillales > Paenibacillaceae > Pristimantibacillus. The sequence goes on along the minus strand of NZ_JAECMT010000001.1, from coordinate 1,146,519 downwards.
GTAAACCTAAGCTAATGCTTACGAAGTGTGTTTGCTTCGCAAACACTTTAGGAGGAACATATGACCAAGCAAATATCTCAATACGTTAACCGGGATTTGAGCTGGATAGAGTTTAACCGAAGAGTGCTCGAAGAAGCGCAGGATGAGCGTAATCCACTACTTGAGCGCGCAAAGTTTCTTTCAATTGTTTCTAGCAATTTAGACGAATTTATGAGCGTACGAGTAGCTGGCATTCAGGATCAGAAGAGAGCGGGGCTTACGAAGACTGATTTTACTGGCTATACACCTGCTGGCTTATGGAAGAGAATTATTAAACGTGCGACTAGTATGGTCTCGGATCAGTACAGTACATTTCGTGATGTAGTCCGTTCACTTGAGAAAGAAAACGTCGTCATTAATAAAATAAAGGACCTTAATGAGACGCAGAAAAAAGCTGTTTCGGATTATTTTCATGAAATCGTCTATCCTGTGCTTACTCCAATGGCAGTTGACCGAAGCAGGCCATTTCCTCTCGTTCATACGAAAGAGCTCTATTTAGCCGTATTGCTAAAGCGCGATCTTAAAGCGGAGGAAGAAGAAACGTTGTTTGCGATCGTTCAAGTGCCTTCGATTTTAACGAGATACGTCCCTGTGCCTGGTCGACTTAATAACAAAAAACAAGAATTTGTTTTGCTTGAGGATGTAATCGAGCAATTTATTGATACGTTATTTAATGGTTATGCTCCTTTTTCTGTACATCCTTTCCGTTTGACTCGCAATGCAGATTTAACAATCAATGAAGAAGGTGCAGAAGATCTACTGGAGCAGATCGAGAAGGAGCTACGAAGACGACGCTGGGGTAATCCAGTTAGACTGGAAGTAGCTAAAGGCATGCATCCGATAGCGCTTGAGACACTTCGCGAAGAGTTAGAAATTGAAGATAATTTGTTCGAGATTAATGGACCGCTTGATCTAAGCTTTTTGCTTCGATTTGTGAATAGTTTGCCCGGACATGACAATTTACGTTATGAGAAGTTAGAGCCCGCTTATCCAAGAGAGTTCGATGAATCGGATGATATGTTTGAGGTTATTCGTAATCGAGATGTTTTAATGTACCATCCGTATGAGTCTTTTGAAGCGGTCAATGACTTTGTGTTGCAATCTGCATACGATCCTGAAGTGTTAGCGATCAAAATGACATTATACCGCGTAAGTGGTCAATCAGCACTTGTGCAAGCTTTGGCGAAAGCAGCGGAAGCTGGCAAACAAGTTACAGTAGTCGTTGAACTGCGTGCGAGATTTGATGAAGAACGAAATATCGCATGGGCTAGGCAGCTAGAGAAGGCTGGCTGCCATGTCGTTTACGGATTGGTTGGATTAAAGACGCATGCGAAAATATTGTTAGTCGTACGCCGAGAACAAGGTACGCTTAGACGATATGTCCATGTAGGTACTGGGAATTATAATGATAACACGGCTACATTGTATACAGATATTGGGTTATTCACATCCCATCCGACTATTGGGGGGGACGCATCAGCACTTTTTAACGAAGTAACAGGTTATTCGTCACCATATGAGTGGAAAGCTTTTGGAGTAGCACCTACTGATTTGAAAGATAAATTGTATCGTCTAATTGATCGTGAACGAATAAATGCAAAAGCCGGGCGGAAGGCACATATTATTGCCAAAATGAATTCGTTATCTAATCAAGAGATGATAGATAAGCTTTATGAGGCATCTGCTGCGGGTGTGAAAATTGAATTGATCGTGAGAGGTGTGTGCTGCTTACGTCCGGGACTAGCGGGGCGAAGCGATAACATTAAAGTAATCAGCATCGTCGATCGTTACTTGGAACATGCCAGAGTTATGTATTTTCACAATAATGGTGAAGAAGAGGTGTATCTATCGAGTGCAGACTGGATGACTCGCAATCTGTTGAAGCGTATTGAGCTCATTTGTCCTGTATTTGATCCAGATCTGAGGAATATGCTCATCAAGATGTTAAAGTTGAATTTGAACGATAATGTAAAAGCGAGGGAGCTAAAACCTAGTGGACTTTATGAGCATGTTAGAAAAGAATCAGATAAACCATTCCGAAGTCAATTTGAAGCGGGACATATTCCATATTGGAAGGGCCATGTTTAGGTATGGCCCTCGTATTGTTTCAGTATAGGAGAGAGGCCCCATTGTTTTTTGAAATCAGAAGCAAGTTCCTCCACCTCGTGGATCTCGACTGCGAGAGATCCTCTAGGATGTAGAGGTAGAAGAATTAAGTGATTACCTGTTATTCTGATGGCAAGTTGTCTAATTGATTGAGATTCACTTCGATCTAATGCTGCTGAAAGTTGAAGCAATACCCCTAGTTTGCAAATAAGATCAAGATCAGCAATCGTTATAAGTGATCGATATGGCGCTAATAACTCTTTCGCACGCCCTTTACTTTTAAAAGATGCAATTGCAGCAGTCATGACGATTTCTCGATGAGACAGTCCATTCAGATGGGAATGGATGATCAAATAAAAGGAATGTTTTGCGTAGTCATAATAATCGATTGATGCACCGATTCGATAAAGTTGAGATGCAGCATCCAATAGAACACGTATTGCAGGATCAATCTGCTCATGAACATAAAGTTCATTAAAAAGCTGTTTAGCTAGTCGATTCACTTGTTTGACATGTTGCCTTGGTGCTTCTGTATGCAGAGCGCTTAAATTAGACAGGCTGAACGTTAATGGGTTGTCTTGTTTAGAATGGTTAGGAAACCTGGTAGCATGAAACAGACCGTCACGCAAACCTGCCCCGCAAATTTTATAATGAGAAGCTCGTGTTGCTCGGAAAATAGCACGAAGTACTGCTACACCAGGAACGATAACATCTGCACGGTCTTTGGACAAGCCAGGTAATTTTCGTCGTTGGTCGAGTGGCAATGCTAGCATTAATTGAAATAAATTCTCTACCTGTGAACCTTCAATATTATAATTATGGGTTTGAGCTAACGGATAACTGTTCAAAGCTTGATGTACTTTTCCTAATGCACGAACTGTACCTCCAACACCAATAAGAGGCAAATTGGGCGCATGAAAAATCCATTTATGTTGCTTTAACGCTCCTAAAACAAGCTTTTCAATAGACTCTAAGTTTTTAGTGTCTATTTGCTCTTTGGCATCATTCTTTTGATTCAAACTTACGCAACCAAATGGGAGTGAAATGGTCTGTAACAATATCCGATTACGAAACAAGGACACCTCCGTACTCCCGCCGCCGATATCGATGAGATACCCCTCCGACACCTGTAAAGAATTAATCATGCCGAGAAAACCATATTCAGCTTCCTCTTTACCTGATAGCAGTTCAATTGATAGTCCCGTTTCTTTATTAATTTTTTTTAAAATATAGGGTTGATTAGTTGCATTTCGAATGGCTGCTGTAGCAACTGCTCTTATACGATCTATTGCATGAAGAGAACATATCCGAATAAAGTGTTTGAGCGTATCAATGAGTTCATTAATAGCGTCCCCTGGAAGAGCACCATTATCATCTATCTTGCTACTTAATCTTGCTGAACGCTTACTGCCGTCTACAACTCGATGAGCACCATTTTCGGTTCTCTCATACACGACGAGTCGAATAGAATTGGAACCAATATCGATAATTCCTATGCGTTGACTTGTCATCGTTAACCTCCGGTGCGGCATCCAGTTGATGCCAGTAGTCTTCTGGTCATTCTAACATATACAATGCGGTTACACGAAGTATATTGTCCCCTATTTTGTGGAATAATTACCTGTCGAGATAACTGGTGAATACAAGTGAAAATAAAGTCTATTTACATAAGCGATTTAAAATATCAATGATGCCGATAAAGCAATTTTATGTCCGTTTTTGTTGGCTTAACTGGCAAAATCATTTATGATTGAAAAGTGACAATATAATTCCGCTACTATACATTGATATTAATTATTTCGAGTATAAAGGAGAGAGAACGATGACAGCAACAAAGGGTCTTGAAGGAATTGTCGCAGCAGCGTCGTCCATAAGTTCGATAATTGACGGAGTGCTGACATACCGCGGCATTGATATTGATGATCTTGCAGAGAATGCTTCTTTTGAAGAAGTTGCTTACCTACTTTGGTATGGTAAACTACCAAATCGTTCCGAGCTAGATGAGCTGCAAACGAAACTTGATCAATATGCAGAGGTTCCTAGTGCAGTATTTGAACAAATGAAGTTGTATCCAAAAGATACGAATTCAATGGCTGCTCTTCGTACAGCCGTGTCCAGCCTTGCATTATACGACGGTGCAGCAAACGACATGTCCCCAGAAGCGAATCAATTGAAAGCGATTAAATTACAGGCGCAAATCCCAACTGTAATTGCTGCTTTTGCTCGTATTCGTGAAGGAAAAGAGCCCGTTGCTCCCAAAAAGGGCGTCTCAATCTCTCATAACTTCTTATATATGTTAACTGGCAACGAGCCAGCAGAAGTAGCAGTTAAAGCATTGGATCAAGCACTAGTATTGCATGCGGATCACGAGCTTAACGCTTCAACTTTTGCAGCGCGTGTAACAGTTGCTACGCTATCAGATATTTATTCCGGCGTTACATCTGCTATCGGCGCTTTGAAGGGGCCACTTCATGGCGGAGCTAATGAAGCGGTTATGGTTATGCTTGAGGAGATCGGTTCCTTTGCAAACGTAGAATCTTTCATTAACGATGCACTTGCTAACAAAGTGAAAATTATGGGCTTCGGACATCGCGTTTACAAAAACGGCGATCCACGTGCGAAACATTTGCAAAAGATGTCCCATGAACTTGGTAAGCTAACTGGCAACATGGAACTTTATGAAATGTCCGTGAAAATTGAAGAGCTTGTAACTGGCCAAAAGGGTCTGAAGCCAAATGTTGACTTCTACTCTGCATCCGTTTACACAGCACTAGAAATTCCACGTGATCTATTCACACCAATCTTTGCAATTAGCCGTTTGTCCGGCTGGAGTGCACATATTCTTGAGCAATATCAAGATAACCGATTAATTCGTCCACGTGCAGACTATGTTGGACCAGTTAATGCGAAGTACATTCCAATTGAACAACGTTAATAGTAAAACGTAATTTATATTCTTATAATGAGAGCAGGCAATATGCTTGTTCTCCTTTCTGAGGAATAGTTGATGCTTACGAAGCAAGTTTTGTTTTATAATCGCTAAGTAATCGCTTATTATCAAAAACCACAAAACTAAGTTGATGCTTACGAAGTAAGTTTTGTTTTATAATCGCTAAGTAATCGCTTATTATCAAAAACCACAAAACTTTTAGGAGGAATTATTCATGGCTACTTTCGAAAAATTCGCATTACCAACTGAAGGCGAGCAAATTACGATTGACAATGGTGTTCTTCAAGTTCCTAACAACCCAATTATCCCTTTCATCGAGGGTGACGGCACTGGCCGTGATATCTGGCGCGCTGCAAAACGTGTTCTTGATTCAGCTGTTGAGAAAGCATACAGCGGTTCCAAATCAATCGCTTGGTACGAAGTATTTGCCGGCGAAAAAGCTTTCAATAACTACGGTGAGTGGTTGCCAGCTGACACACTAACTGCAATTCGTGAATACATCGTTGCTATTAAAGGACCTTTGACTACGCCAATCGGTGGCGGCATTCGCTCCCTTAACGTAGCACTTCGTCAAGAACTTGACCTATACACTTGCCTTCGTCCAGTTCGTTACTTCGACGGTGTACCTTCTCCAGTTAAACGTCCTGAGCTTGTTAACATGGTTATTTTCCGTGAGAACACTGAGGATATCTACGCTGGTATCGAGTACCAAGAAGGTTCTGCTGAAGTGAAGAAAGTAATTGAGTTCTTGCAAAAAGAAATGAACGTTAAAAACATCCGTTTCCCTGAAACTTCTGGTATCGGTATCAAGCCAGTATCCGCTGAAGGTTCGAAACGTCTCGTACGCGCTGCGATTGAATATGCAATCAAGCACGAGAGAAAATCGGTTACTTTGGTACACAAAGGTAACATCATGAAGTACACTGAAGGAGCTTTCAAAAACTGGGGCTATGAAGTGGCTGAACAAGAATTTGCTGAGCAAACATTTACATGGGGTCAATACGACCGCATTAAAGATGCTGAAGGCGTAGACGCTGCTAACAAAGCACAAGCTGATGCAGAAGCTGCTGGCAAAATCATCGTTAAAGATGCTATCGCTGACATCGCTCTACAACAAGTTCTTACACGTCCAACTGATTTCGACGTAATTGCTACACTTAACTTGAACGGTGACTACTTGTCAGATGCACTTGCTGCACAAGTTGGCGGAATTGGTATCGCTCCAGGCGCTAACATCAACTACTTGACTGGACATGCTATCTTCGAAGCTACTCACGGCACAGCTCCAAAATACGCGGACAAAGATCTTGTGAACCCAGGTTCCGTTATCCTTTCCGGCGTTATGATGCTTGAGCACCTTGGCTGGCAAGAAGCGGCTGACCTTATCTACAAAGGTATGGAAACTTCCATTAACAATAAAACAGTTACTTATGACTTCGCACGCCTAATGGATGGCGCTACTGAAGTTAAATGTTCTGAGTTTGCTAACGAGATTATTAAAAACATGTAGTTAAAAGCTTAAAAGCTTTTTCGAACCCACCCAAACCCTCCCTTCCAAGGGAGGGCCCCAAGGCGCTGCGCCCTCTGGACACCCGCCCTGAGTAACGTTGGAGGGACAGAGGCGCGTGAATGTGGCTGTGGTGGGCGGATGCCCCTGTCGGGACATCCATGCGAGGTACTGCGAGGGGCTATTGTCCCTTATGGGACGCGATAGCCCAAGAGCAGGCTATTGTCCCTGCGGGACAGGATAGCTAAGAGCATGGGGATTGACCCTTCGGGACAATCTAACAACATATGGATAAAAAGCGTAGGAGAGCCTTTGGCTCTCCTTGTATGCTTATACACTAGGAGGTTTAACTTAATGGCTATCACACGTAAAAAGATTACTGTTGTTGGAGCTGGTTTTACAGGTGCTACTACTGCGCTAATGCTAGCGCAAAAAGAGCTTGGTGATATTGTGTTGGTTGATATCGCACCACTTGAGAACCCAACTAAGGGTAAGGCGCTTGATATGCTTGAAGCGACTCCAGTTATGGGCGTAGATGCAAATATTGTTGGTACGTCGAATTATGACGATACTAAGGATTCGGATGTTGTTATTATTACGGCGGGTGTTGCGCGTAAGCCTGGTATGAGCCGTGATGATCTTGTTAACACGAATGCTGGGATCGTGAAATCGGTTTGTGAACAGGTGAAAGCGACGAGCCCGAACGCTTATGTTATTATTTTGAGCAACCCGGTTGATGCTATGACTTATGTAGCTTTCCAAGCGCTTGGTTTCCCTAAAAACCGCGTAATCGGTCAATCTGGTGTTCTTGATACTGCTCGTTACTGCACGTTTATTGCGCAAGAGCTTAATGTTTCCGTTGAAGATGTTCGTGGCTTTGTACTTGGCGGTCACGGAGATGATATGGTTCCTCTTGTTCGTTATTCCAACGTTGCAGGAATTCCTATTGAAAAGCTTATTCCGGCTGAACGTATTGAAGCAATTGTACAACGCGCTCGCGTTGGCGGTGGCGAAATCGTTAACCTACTTGGTAACGGTAGCGCATACTACGCACCTGCTGCGTCTCTTGTACAAATGACTGAAGCGGTTCTTAAGGATAAGAAACGTATTATTCCAGTTATCGCTTACCTTGAAGGCGAATACGGCTATGACAACTTGTTTATGGGCGTACCAGCTATTATTGGTGGCGACGGAATCGAGAAAGTTATTGAGCTTGAATTGACTGCTGAAGAGAAAACAGCGCTTGATAAATCTGCTGATTCTGTTCGTAACGTTATCAAGGTTGTAACTGCTGGTTAATCAACGAGATAATTGACGAGTTATCGTCTATAATAGGTATGGGAGGACCCTGACACAATGCTGCCGGGGTTCTTTCTATTTACATGATTCAAGTGCTTATGAAGTGAAGTTTGCTTCGCAAACTTTTGAGGGGGGATACAATCATTGATCGAACAAGCAAAGCAATTACTGAAGCGAATATACGGTTATGACACGTTTCGTAAAGGGCAGGAAGATATCATTTCGTCTATTGTAGGAGGAAGGGATACGCTTGCTATTTTGCCAACGGGTGGAGGAAAGTCGGTCTGTTATCAGATTCCTGCAATGCTCCTTCCAGGAACAACATTAGTTATATCTCCTCTTATTTCATTAATGAAAGATCAAGTAGACAGTTTGCAAAGACTGGGTGTTTCTGCTGCTTTTCTTAATAGTTCATTAGGAGCACAGGAGTACCGAGATGTATTGCGTAATGCAATGCGAGGAGAATATAAGCTACTTTACGTCGCTCCGGAGAGATTGGATGCTCCTATGTTCCAATCTCTGTCTGAACAACTGCACATTCCACTAATCGCAATCGATGAAGCACACTGTGTATCACAATGGGGACATGATTTCCGTCCAAGTTACAGACAGTTAGCTGGTCATCTTAGCAGAATGCCTAATCGTCCGATTGTTGCAGCATTTACTGCTACAGCTACAACAGAAGTCGCCGATGATATTGTTGAAATGTTAAGACTAAGAGAACCGAGCAGGTATGTTACTGGCTTCGCTAGACCGAACTTGTCGTTGTCTGTAGTAACAGGAGTTCAGAAGAAAAGTTTCCTTAAGCAGTTCGTGAGCGAAAGGAAGGAGCAGTCTGGCATTATATATACAGCTACGCGGAAGGAAGCGGAGGAAGTTTGCTCTTTGCTTCAGCAGGGTGGTGTAGAAGCTGGGAAATATCATGGTGGTTTAACAGATACAGAACGTGCAGATACACAAGAGAAATTCCGATTTGATCATATTCGAGTGATGGTTGCGACTAATGCATTCGGTATGGGGATAGACAAGCCTAACGTTCGTTACGTTCTACATTGGCAAATGCCCGGCGACCTTGAATCTTATTATCAAGAAGCAGGCAGAGCTGGAAGGGACGGAGAAGAAAGTGATTGTATTCTGCTTTTTGAACCTGCGGATATGCAAGTACAACGCTTTTTGATTGAACAAGGGACAGGTGATTTAGATCGTAAGTCTGTGCAAATGTCTAAACTTAATTTAATGATGAATTATAGCCGGACGCAGCGTTGTCTACAACAATTTATCGTTGATTATTTTGGAGAAAGCAATGTCCCGACTTGTGGTAAGTGTAGTAGTTGTCTCGATAAGAGTGAACCCGTTAATCGTACGGAAGATGCTAAGATGGCACTTTCATGTGTGGGGCGGATGAAGGGGAGATTCGGCGTTATGATGGCGGCGAAGGTGCTCAAAGGTTCGCGTGACAAGCGATTACTTGAGTTTGGACTTGATCGATTGTCTACGTATGGATTGATGCGCCATTTGCCTGAGAAGGAAGTAGCGGACTGGCTCTATTGGCTCGTTGCAGAAGGTTATATGCGTTTAAGTGAAGGTCAATATCCGATGGTTTCACTTACTGCGAACGCATTGCCAGTTCTTGAGGGAAGAGAAGCGATAACGCAAAGAGTAAGAGCAAGCGTGAAGCAAGCAACGACGAGCGATGACTTTACTGCTTCACCGTTGTTCGATGCTTTGAAGCAATGGCGTAGAGAAGCTGCTGCGCTGGAAGGAGTACCTCCATTCATGGTGTTCTTTGATGCTACTTTAAGAGATATCGCTAATGCTAGACCTTCATCAATAAATGAGCTTCTGAACATTAAAGGTATCGGTACTGCGAAAGCGGATAAATACGGAGAAGATCTCATTTCTGTAGTCATTAGTCAAGGTGGAGGATCAGAAACAACTGGCAATAGAACTGATTCAATACGGCCCCGTAAAACACCTGTTGCCTATCGAGCGGGAGATGAGCGTCCCAGCCATATGTTATCTTTTGAATTGTTTATGGAAGGCAAGTCAACAAAAGATATTGCTAAAGAGAGAGGATTCAGCCAAGTAACGGTGGAAGGTCATATTATTCGCTGTACAGATGAAGGGCATGAGGTGGATTGGGAGCGAATTATACCTCCTGATCAAGAAGAAGTGATTTTGTCAGCTATTGAGAAGGTCGGTATAGAGAAGTTAAAGCCAATTAAAGACGAGCTCCCTTCAGAAGTTACTTATTTCGCCATTCATGGAGTCATTAGCAAATATAAGATGAATGGTAGCTAGAAGCTATAGTGAATTGACTACAAATCTACAAGATATTGAAGTACTGCGCATTTGAAAATAGTTAGGTTTCTGATAAACTACTAGGTATATGTACATAAACAGGAGGAATTACAATGTATGAAATTATGTTAATGCTGCATGTGCTAGGTGCAGTTGGGATGGGATTTTATGTTGTCCTGCCCATTATGATTGGAAAAGCTTCGAATCTTGCAGGAGTAGGTCAACAAGGACTTGCTGAAGGACTATTGTCTGCGAATAGAATCGCTCAATATTTCCTCATCTTACAGTTCATCACTGGTGGATATTTAATGTCTCAAGGTGACTATGCGGTTGCATGGATGATTATCGTAACGGTATTGTTCCTTGGTATTGCTGCAGTTGGCGGTATTATTACAAAACCACTTAAGCTTGTTGTATCGTCTATTTCTGCGGGACAAAGCACTACAGCTCATATTAAAAAAGCTAGAGTACTTAGCTTTATTGTTCTGCTTCTGTATATTGTGAATATTTATTTTATGTTATTCCACTTCTAAGTAATGGAATAAATAAAGAACGGATTGCAGGTTAACAGGTTTTCAACCAGACTGTTAGCAAGCGAATAGGGGGATTATGTTGTGCGTGAAAGTTCACCTGAAATCGTAACATTTGGCGAATCTATGGCATTGTTTATGCCACAAGAACATAAATCAATTGAACGTGCAGCCACACTTGAGCAAAGTTTCGGAGGAGCAGAAAGCAATGTCGCAATTGGACTTGCAAGACTTGGTTCTTCGGTGGGATGGTTCGGAGCGCTTGGGAACGATCCTTTCGGCAAAATTATTTTGAAAGCGCTGCGAGGAGAAGGTGTTGACGTCTCTCGAGCACGACTAAACAATGAGGCACCAACCGGCATGATGTTTCGCGAGCATATTGCAGGCAAGCTAGCTGTACATTATTACCGTAAACATTCAGCAGCAAGCCAAATGCGTCCCGAGGATTTAGATGAAAACTATATCCGTGGGGCTAAGCTGCTTCATGTGACGGGAATTACAGCAGCATTAAGCGACAACTGTCGTAAAACGATTCGTCGTGCAATAGATATTGCTAAAGATGCTGGTGTGCTTGTCAGTTTTGATCCGAACTTGCGCCTTAAGCTTTGGACTATTGAAGAAGCTAGAGAATCGCTTCTTCCTTTCGCAGAAGACGCTGATTTTTTCCTGCCAGGATGGGACGAACTAAAGTTGCTTTATAATACGGATGATTACGAGCAGATTAAGAAAAAATTGCTTGATCTAAAAGGGGTCACTGTTATTAAAGGGCTTGGCGACTCTACTGTTGTCTTGGACAAAGAAAATGAGATTTCCATTCCGTTCTATCCTGCTGAAACAGTTGTAGATACAGTAGGTGCAGGTGATGGTTTCTGTGCTGGTTTCTTAGCAGGAATTATGAAAGGTATGGAGCCTGCTGAAGCAGTGCGACTAGCAAGTATTAATGGATCACTTGTTGTTCAGATGCGTGGCGATTGGGAAGCGTTGCCTGAGTGGGAAGTTGTAGAGCAACGTATGTCAGCTAAAGCATGGGTGGAACGTTAAATATGGCCGAAGGGAACGGATCTAAAGGACAACGCAGGCGTGAAGCAATTTTGCAGCTACTTAAGGGTCAAGGGCGAGTTACGATAGCTGAAATGGTGGAACGTTTTGGTTGTTCGGAAGCTACTGCTCGTAGAGATTTAGAGCAGATGGAAGAGGTATACCCTGTCATTCGAACGATAGGCGGGGCGATGTACGATGGAATGGGTACGATGAGAGAGCTCCACTTCGCAGAGAAGGAAGGTCTGTCCATTCTGGAAAAAGAAAAGATCGCACAGCTCGCCGCATCTCATATTGTTGAAGGTGACATCATTGGAATGTCTGGTGGGTCAACGAATTTTCTACTTGCGAAACTACTTAAATCCCGTAAGGGAATTACGGTAGTAACGAATGCAGTTAACATCGCGATGGAACTCGCAGGAAGCCAGATACAAGTTGTTGTAACGGGTGGCATCATGCGACATAATAGCTTTGAGCTCTGCGGACCGCTTGGAGAAGGGATGATTTCGCAACTTCACATTGGCAAGATGTTTATTGGTGTTGATGGCATTTCTGCGATAGGCGGAATATCCAGCTATTCAGAACAAGAAGCACAAATCGCCAAAGCGCTCATTAAGCGATCACAAGCAACGTATGCAGTGTTCGACCATACGAAGACGAATAGAACTTCATTGTTTTCGATTGCGGCTCTATCAGAGCTACGTGCTGTAATAACAGACTCGCCGCTAACAGGTGATGTTGCTGAAGAACTAAATCGTCAAAACGTTTCTATTTACGTAACAGATTAATATTACGGGGCTACTCAGAAATAAACAGTCCCCTACAGATAGACTTTTTTCAAAGTGTCTATTCGATAGGGTACTGTTTAGAATGGGCTAGCCCTTTTTATTCGTATTGTGGTTATATCCGAGATTGGCTAGTTGTGAGGCATAGATCGAGAGAAAGTGTGAGCTTATTATTACATTCTGTGAGAGCATCGGACCACACGGGTGAATGAAGTGTATTTTTACTCTTAAAATTAGTCAAATCATTTCAAACCCCGAGAATAAATGTATAATTGCGCTTAATACTCGAAATCATCAGCATAATGATGAAAATAAAAGTATATATGCGTTTAGAATATGCCCATAGCGGTGAGTGATAGAAAAACTCGCTTGTTAAACAAGACGTTCTTGAAATATTGATATCGTAGTGAAGGAATCTTATCTCGCTGGAGAGGGTCACACTATCCACTTCTTTAGCTACATTGAAAAAAGCGCTATTTCATCGGTAGAATCATCTACTTCTGAAATAGCGCCTTTTCATTTTTCTAGCAGATGTTATCTCTTACTTACTAAACACCGTACGTCCCTGTACCCAAGTTTGAGCAACGTTAAACTCAGAATCGGTTAATACAAGGTCAGCATGTTTTCCTGTAGCTATTGAACCTTTTTGTTCGTATAGACCAAGTTCTCTAGCGGGGTTAGCGCTAGCAAGTTGACTAACTTCATTAACTGTAAGCTTCGTGTTTGCCAGCATATATCGAAATGCATCAATCATGGATAAGCTGCTGCCTGCTAATGTGTTAGTACCAGAAAGACGCGCTGTTCCATTTTTGACAGTTACAGCTTGACCACCTAGATCGTATTCACCATCAGGCATGCCTGATGCTTCAATAGCGTCTGTGATGAGTATGACCTTTTCAAGCGGTTTGGCAGCTAAGAAAAGAGCAATTGCAGCAGGATGGACATGTTCGCCATCTGCTATTACTTCTGCATAGATGCGATCATCGGTTAATACTGCGCCAAGTGTGCCAGGTTCGCGATGATGAAGACCACGCATTGCATTATACGTATGAACAGCATGCGTTAATCCAACATCAGCAGCTGATATGATTTCCGAATATACCGCATCAGTATGACCAGCCGCAGCAATAATACCCGCCTCAGCCATCCAAGCAATCGTTTCTTTGGCACCTGCTCTCTCAGGAGCAAGCGTAAGTAAACGAATTAACCCGGGATATTGTTCGTTCCAAGCTTTAAGCCAATTTAGCTCTGGATCACGAATATAGGCAGGGTTTTGTGCACCAGGCCACTTCTCACTAATAAAAGGTCCTTCTAGATGAACACCGAGTAGTGAAGCACCTGGCATCGTATCCTTTTGATAATTAGCAACAGCGCTCAGAACCGCTTCAATTGCTTCTTTAGAAGCAGTCATTGTTGTTGCGAGCATACCTGTTGTTCCGTTAGATGCATGGAACTTCGTAATGCGATCATATTTCTCACGATCTGCATTCATGAAGTCGCCACCAAATCCACCGTGAACATGAACGTCGATGAAGCCTGGCAGAAGCCAGCCGCCTTTGCCATCAATAGTGAGGACATCTAGTTGCTCCGTGTTATCAACAGATCCTCCAGCAATAACTTCTTGTATGATTCCGTCCTTAACAAATACAGTTCCTCTAATAACCTCATTCTCAAGAACGACATTGACATTGCTAATGTTCCAAGAAGAAGCATTCCCTGTCATTTAGCTCAGCATCCTTCCAGCTTCGCGATCTAGCAATACGATTACTCGTGGATGTGTCTGCAATAGGGAAGCAGGCACTTGAGTTGTAATTGGTCCAGTCAAAGCTTCTTTAACAATTCTAGCTTTGTCGGAACCGCGTACAACTAACAAAATCGTATCAGCCTTCAATATGGAACCAACACCCATCGTGAATGCCTCCGTAGGAACTTCATCCATCGATGCGAAGAAGCGTGCGTTTGCTTCGCGAGTCTCTTCTTTTAGCTTAACGACATGTGTTCCGCCAGAGAGATTCTCGTCAGGCTCATTAAATCCGATGTGACCGTTATGACCAAGACCAAGTAGCTGAATATCAGCTGGACGCGAATTAATCAATTGCTCGTAGCGTACACACTCTGCTTGCGGGTCTTCAGCCATGCCATCAGGAAGATGAGTCTGAATCGCAGGAATATCGATATGTGAGAATAGGTGCTTGTTCATATAATAGGCGTAGCTTTGATCATTGTCCGGTGTTAGTCCTACGTATTCATCAAGGTTATAAGTTGTAACACCGCTGAAGCTCACTTTATTATTTTTGTGGTTCTCTACTATTTTGGCATAAATGCTAATAGGTGTCGATCCAGTTGCAAGACCCAATACCGCATTAGGTTTTTTAGTAATAAGTTCAGAGAATAGTTCAGCAGCGAATTGATCAAGTTGTTCTGTAGTTTCAAAAATTTTAATGTCCATGGTCGTACCTCCTGATTGATTATAATGTGGTATTTCCGATCAATAAAGACATGATGATATGATTTAAGTGTATATGAAAATCAATGATTACACAATAAAAATGATTGGCATTTTCAATTAAATGATTGAAATGATCATAAATGAGTGAGAGAAAGATGCATGACGGCGAAATGATAAAAAATATGCTATGCTGTAAAAGGTGAGTTTTGGATACTGTAGCTTCATTGAAATATAATCAATCAATTAACGTTTCTATATATAAACGGCTCTCATAATCGAGTACAAGTTTAGGAGGTAGCACCTTGAGTCAGCTTGATCAGCACGAAGGAGATACAGCAAAACGAAAAGGCGAACATATTCAGATATGCTTGCAAGAAGAGGTAAATGGAACGGGTATAGTAACAGGATTTGAACGATATCGCTTTAAACATAATGCGTTGCCAGAACTGGCGCATGAGGATGTGTCGCTAAATACGGAATGGTTTGGTCGAACAGCGCATACACCATTGCTAGTTAGTTCAATGACTGGTGGTACGGATGAAGCAGGTGCAATAAACCGCAGATTAGCAGTTGCAGCGGAGGAACGAGGTTGGGCCATTGGACTTGGCTCTATGCGTGCGGCAATTGAGAAAGAAGAGTTAGCTGCTTCGTTCCTCATTCGTAAAGAAGCACCAACGATTCCTGTCATAGCGAATATTGGAGCTGTACAGCTCAATTATGGCTTTGGGGTGGAATCTTGCCAGCGGGCAGTTGACCTATCGGGAGCGAATGCACTAGTCCTTCATCTAAATGCATTGCAGGAAGTATTTCAGCCAGAAGGAGATACAAACTTCAAGGGACTTCTCAAAAAGATTGGAGAGGTATGTAGGAATGTGTCTGTCCCAGTCGGTGTTAAAGAAGTAGGATGGGGGATAGACGGTGAAACTGCTCGTCGCTTGAGCGAGTCAGGTGTTGCATTTATAGATGTTGCAGGAGCAGGCGGAACGTCCTGGAGTCAAGTAGAGAAGTTCCGTGTTCATGATCCTGTACGAAGAGAAGCTGCGGAAGCTTTTGCAGATTGGGGTATCCCGACAGCAGAAAGTTTGATTGAAATAAAAGAGTGTGCTCCTCATACGATGGTCATTGCAAGTGGCGGTTTACGTAATGGGGTAGAGGCAGCAAAAGCAATTGCCTTGGGCGCGAATTACGCAGGCTTTGGTAGAGTATTACTGCCGCAAGCGGCTGGTGTTAACAGGGAAGTATCTCTTCAGAAATTGCTTCTCCAATTTGAGCGAATTGAATTTGAACTTAGAACCGCTATGTTTGGTATTGGAGTAGGTACAATCGAACAACTCCGTCGTACAAATAGGTTAGCACTTAAATAAATGTAATAGTGAGATTCAAAAATAATCGGCATTCCATCCTATTCGAGGAAGGTATGCCGATTATTTAATTAATCCCGTTCCTTTGATCTCCATATCAACTTTAATATCGAATTGAGACTGGGCAAAAACACTCTTCCACTCATTTCCGTTTCTCTGCTTTGGATGGTCTGCTCGATACCTTAGACCGAATCCAAAGGGGTCGACATCGGTCTGTTGAATTTTTTTCAGTAATTTTGTACTTGCTTTGACATATTCCTCAGAAAGCTGCTTTTCAATTGGTTTCCAGTCCACGTCATATATTCCTGTCGGTGCTTCCTCAAATACAACTTCCATACTTACTTTCATGGTTACCAAAGGAGTATCTTTCCCATTCTTTACTTGAAAGCTGGAGTGCAGTTTATTAATAGCAACGACAAGTTTTGCTCCTCCGAACATGCCGTGCATAGAAGCTTTGGTGAAATGATTGGTTAGTTGATTGAATAACTGTGTTTCAGGTGGTGTTAGAACGGCTTTTATTTTTGTCTTATCGAATATTGCAACTTGATTAATGATATAGCTTTTATCACCATGATTGGTAACGATGGAGAGGATCGGATCTATTCCTTTTTCAGAAATTCTCCTTGCTAGTCCTGATAAAGATTCTGCATAACTGTAGGATGATTCTGTTCCGTCAGCACCGAATGAAAGCAGCAAAGCATTCCCAGGATATCGTTCAGATTTAGGTTGAATGTGAAGGATGGATGCAGCATTTGGTCGTCCAACAGCTATATTAGCAACGTTTTGAATATCCCGCCTGCGCAGCATCCAATCTACTAATAAAGTTATATCTTTGCGTGCAAGCGATTCGCCTATAATAAACATTTTGCAATGTCCGAAATCTAGTTCTTTGTCTACATACGATTTCAACATGCGAATACCTTCCGCAATACTTGGTGCATCAATGGTTTCATATTGCGTTTTAGAAGACCCCGGTTCAACTTGCGGTGATGGAATAGCCAGTTGAAGCGTGATGCGATAAGGTTTGTTTTCATTACCAGACAAATCGAACCCAGTTGCGACAACGAAAAAGCGTTTATCAATATCTTTGAAACCACAGCCTCCTAATACATTGAATAGAAGAAGCAGAGGAAGTATTCGCAGCAATCGACTCATTACAATTGTCGTCTCCTTCGACTAATAATGAAAATCCCAACAACAGTGACCGCTTCAGTAATGAAACGTACGATCATCCAATTGCTTGTAATAATAAAGTTAAGTTTTTCGTCCGATAGATACCAATAAACTAATGTACCTAAAGTGAATATAGCAAGTAATACATAATTCATGATCGGTGTCTGTGGAGAGTCTATTTCAGGTTTATATTTAGGCCAAGCACACTTAACAAGATCAAGAGCCACATGAAATCCAACCATCATATATAGCAATGTTAAATTTAAGAAAACGATTAGGAACAAAAACAATACTCTTTCAATAAATCCATATTGCATAGCAATCGAGTCAGCTGTAGTCGTCCATAAATAAATGTAGTTATCTACACCTTCGGTCCCATGGAAACCGATCGGAATAAAAAATGTCATAAGCAGTACTGAAAAACCAAGAAACGGATAGATCCATCGATGTTTGATTCGAAAGTTTGGAGGGAACAACCGATTAAACAACGATAAATTGATGTACCCAGTAAAAATGAAGGAAGCAGCTGCAAGCGTTGAAAGAGTAGGCATTTCGGTTACGTAACTGGCAATAATGCGAATCGCATCCATGCTCAATAAGGGGTCTCGAATCATTTTAAAAAGAATAAACAAAACGATCGGCGCATTTACAATGATGCCAATTTCTAAAATCAACATAACGGTTAATGTGGAGCGAGAAGCTGCATACGCTGCTGCCAAAATGAGCCCGAGCAAGATGTACATGATATTGGAGTCAGGGTTGAAGAATCGGTTAATTAATACAGCATAAGCGACCGCAACTGAAGTCGTGGAAAACCACCACATGACGGCGTAGAACATCATCATTGGTGATACGACCCAATTTGGTAAAAACATCTTTAAAATTTCCGGCAACCCAATACCCGGGAACCGCGCCATTGCATTTGTGAACATGTAAATGAAAATCGCTCCAAGTATCGGGCTGATGAGAAGTGATGCTACAGCTCCTGTTGTCCGATTTTGGATTAGAATTTGGGGAACGAATAGAAGTAAGTTCATTAGACTTACCATCAAAAAATGATAGAAAAAATAACGGTTCATTTCGCTCGCACCTGCCCAATATCACCTTCGGCAGGATTAATTTCACCATGAAGGCGAAAGTAAGGTTTGCCAAAGCTGCGTAGATTACAAAGATAGGCAAGATAAATAAACAGACCAATAGCCACCCCTGTAATGCCGAAAAATATAGAAACCGCTATAAGAGGATACTTTAAAAACCTAACAGCAAAAGAAAGTGAGTTTATTGGGATAACAAAGTTGGAAATAGCAACAACAGATGTCACAATAATCATGATCGTACTGACAAGACCCGCTTGTTGAGCAGCTTGTCCTAGAATAAGACCGCCAACTGTAGTGGCAGTTGATCCTATATATCTTGGAAGGCGAGTACTTGCTTCGATCAATGTTTCAATCATAAATAACATAATAAACACCTCAATGAAAGATGGGTACGGTACAGCAGAACGACTTGCACCAATTGAAAAGGCTAACTGGATTCTAAATAATTCAGGATTATATGAAACGACGGCGATGTAAAGTGCTGGAAGTGTAACTGTCAGAATGAGTGCGGAATAGCGTATAAAGATCAAAAATCGGGTCATCCAATAGGCTTCGTAGTTATCTTCAACCGCATGCATGAAATCGAAGAATACGGCAGGCATAATGAGTGCAAACATGCTGCCCTTAATGAGAACGACAACCTTACCTTTAGCGATTGCTCTCGTTATCCGATCAGGTCGTTCAGTAATGAGGACAGTAGGGAACAGATGACGTTTCTTGCCGATGATCAGCTTTTCTAACTCTCCTGCCGCTTGAACCATATCAACGCTAATTTCAGATAGTTTTGAACGCACATTGTCAAGTACGGACGGATCAACAAGTCTTTGATCAAATACGACAAGCAGAGGTGTTTTGGAGACGTATCCAACTGTATGTTCCTCGATCGCAAGCTCAGCCGCAGGATACATGCTGCGAATGAGATTAATCGATTTATTAAGATCCTCACTAAGTGCAAGTTGAGGGCCTTGAATGGCACTTTCTACTTGCGTTTGTGGGCTCTGATTGCATATCACATCTCCTGTATAAAGCGAATAAATGACACCATCATTTTCGATAAGAACATTTCCGCGCAAAATAAGATCTTGCCATCTCGCAGGGTCCTCTACTGTTACGTATTGGGGGTTCGTATTTAAGTGGGTCCGAAATGAAACTTCTTCTTTTATAAATGGGACAGTAATAAAATCACTGATCATTTTCTCATCACAAAGAGGAGCTATGTAGGCCATTTCTATCGTCATTTCACTGTTTTTGAGTGTGTATGTTTTTAAGTCAGTTGCGTCAGCAAACAACAATTGAATACGCTCATTCATAAGTAGTGCCTCCTTAAGTAAGGGGATATGTCGGCTAGCCGTTGGGACATGCTTCCTTAGTTTGTACCAACACCCAAGTAATATGCTAAGATAAGGTATCTTTACTCGTGCAACTTGAAATTAAAGGATTAAGAAGGATGGCGAAATGATATGAAACCATGGTATGAACAAAGCTTTGGCAGCGATTATATGATCGTTTATAAACATAGAGATTGGGAAAATGCGAGTCGTGAAGTTCGCAAAATGGCGGAGTGGCTAGGTCTACCGCAGGGAGCTACAATTTTGGATGTTGGTTGCGGGATGGGCAGACATGCGCTCGCGCTTTCTGAAGCTGGGTACGGTGTAACTGGTTTGGATTTGTCGGAGATTTTATTGGAAGAGGCAATTAAACATGATCCGGACGGGACTGTAAAATGGGTGCAAGGCGATATGCGGGAGTTTCCGTTTCCCCAGCATTCTTTTGATGCGACGGTGAACTTGTTCACATCATTTGGTTATTTTTCAGTAGAAGATGACAATGTACAAGTTTTGCGTAATATCCGTAAAGTGTTAAAGGATGGGGGATCATTCCTTATTGATTTCCTAAATCCCGTTTATGTAGAAAAGAACCTTGTACCAAGATCCCAGCGGCAGGATGCGGAAAGTGGTCTTACAATAGTAGAAGTTCGATCTATCGTTGATGGATGGGTGCAAAAAGAAATTACTGTTTCTGAGCCAGATTATCCAGAGCGGACAAGACAATATTTGGAGCGGGTAAGACTGTTTTCATTGGATTGGTTCGATCAGCATCTTGCTGAGGTTGGTCTGAAATTGGAGCAGGTGTATGGCAATTATGATGGAGCTACATATGATGAGGCACATTCGCCTAGATTGATTATGGTAGGGACGGCGCAATGATGAATGAAGTGACAGTGCTCGAAAACGGTTGGATACAGGTGAAGATCCCGCTTCCTTTTTCGTTAAGATGGGTAAATAGTTACATCATCCCTGAGGATAATGGGTTTACCGTTATTGATCCGGGACTGAGAACCGATGAGGCGATTCAACTATGGGACGATGTTTTGGAGCATTTTAAAATAGAGTGGGGACAAATTACCCGAATTGTGCTTACGCATCAGCATCCTGATCATTACGGACTAGCGGGATATATACAACAGAAGAGTGGTTGTCCTGTTTATATGTCACAGAGATCACATCACTATGCGCTTCGGCTTTGGGGAACAAAAAGTGACTATCCAGCAGCTTTACGAGAGTTATATTTGGAGCATGGCATGCCTTCGGAATTGATGAACGCGATAGAGGATAATTTACTGAGCTTTATTGAAAAAGTATCACCTCAGCCGATTGTTAGTTATATAGAAGCGGGAAGTACCCTGGTGCTGGGCGGAGTGTCTTGGGAATTGATTGATGCACCCGGTCATGCCTATGGTGCTTTGTGCTTCTATCAGAGAGAGTGGGGCTGGATGATATGCGGTGATCAAGTATTGCCACATATTACGCCGAATGTAAGTGTCGTTCCAGGGGAAGAAAGAGATCCGCTTGCAGCATTTTTGAATAGTTTGGAAGAGTTGAAAACATATGAAGTGAAGTTTGCACTTCCTGGACATCGTGACCCATTCACTGATTTCCAAGGGAGAATTGCTGAGTTGCAGGGGCATCATGAAAGAAGATTAAAAGGAATGGTGGAGCAGTTAAGCGAACAGCCTCGGAGCGCATTCCAGCTTTGTGAGTCATTGTTTGGAATCAGATTGCGGGATAATCCGCATAATTTGCGTTTTGCAATGTCTGAGACGTTAGCGCATTTGTTCTATTTGGAAGAGCGGGGTTTGGTGAGGGTAGAGGTTAGGGATGGTGAGGTTGTATTTTTTGCAAGTTGATTAAGAGTGTAAGGAGTTGTTGTACTTCTATGTTTGATGATATTGACTTTTCACCTGGGATTGTTACTTATAATGGTACAGATGATTTGGATCAAGAAGATATTTTTCAAGTCATATATATTGACGGCAACAATTATACTCTCGACGTAGGCTGGTATCCTACTCTGTTTAAGGTTGTTGCAATTAAAGACTATGATTGGGACAATCCGGTATTAATGAGGCGTTGTACGGATTCGGATTTGTTACATGCGTTTGTTCAAGAATGCGCTGAGTATGTAAGTTCAATGATATAGTAGTTCTACAAACTGTATTTTCTTTTTAGTAGATTACAGGTAAGTCTACTTAGGAGGAATTTGTCTCGTATGTATATGGGGTTTGATGATTATCTATCAGAGCACATTTGTCAAAAAATATTCTTTCTTAGCCTGTGGACTGGTAGATTAGATTTGATTATTGTGCGGATAACGACCTTAATGATGAAGTCATCATAGAAAGCTTAGTTTTATTAGCTAGTTTAGATCATGACGAGTTAAAAGGAGGTATTTCGTTCGATTCCGAACAAAATACCTCCTTTCTAAATAAATCGATAGTATAGTAGATTTGTTATTATTAAAATTACTTATTCATACTTGAAATGAAGAGCATCAACGTACATTGTTCCTGCGGCGTCGTCCGCTGTTGCAATGTATTGCTGTCCTTTCGCTTTATTTAATAGCTCTACTTGCATAATAAATTTTCATATGAATCATTCATTTAGCAATTAATCTTAGGAAACTAATATTGTTTGAAAGTAGAAATAGTTTCATTGGAACTCATATAACGGAACAAGCTACTGTAAACGGAAGTGCTATTAGTCTGCCTAACTAAGTCTTCTTTCCAGTTAATCCGACATTATGAAATTCTTATTTTCTTAATACCATGTCAATCAACAATGCGAGGAGCTTGCTAATAATAAACCTAATATAATGTCAACTTAATTTATGTAATTATAGGAGTAATTCTTTTAAAGTCTGTGTTATTTAAATTAACGAGGTGATTAATTAATGAAAAATAAAGTTCTAATTTTAATGTTGATATTTTTAGTTTTTATTAGCGGTTGTATGGGGCAAGGGAATATGAGCAATAAACGACTTGTAGAGTCCACTTCTATTGTGACTGAGAAGTATATAAATGAGGCTGGTGAGTATGTTATTAAAACATTCAATAATGCAGGTGGCAAGAAGAATGAAGTATTAAAAGTGAATAACAAAAATTTATGGGAAAGTATGGATATTAATGATTATGTTACGTTTCGCTATGGAGATGGTAAACAAACATATATTAAATCGGTAAATAAAAAGTTAACATATGATAAATTAACCGGAAATGTAAAGGATACTTTTGAGAGTGATGGTAATTATTTTGTTGTTTTTCACTTCGATCAAATTGGAGAGGAACTTACGCAGCTTAATCAAAGTGCTTGGGAGGGCTTTGTAGTGGGGCAGAAAGTGGAATTCAAAATTGACGATCTTGGTTACCCTGTAATTAAATAAGAGAAGGTTAAATAACAACAGAAAATGCTTTATTCCAAATGTCCATTCAAATGGTAAAATCTAATAACTTATGTTATATGAAACGAATTAAACTTATTAAGGCCCCAAGCAACCACATTAGGGCGGGAAAAATCATCAAGGATTACTATACTCTTATTAATATTGAATGAAGTCTATCATTTAAAAGTTAAAACGAATACGTATAATGATAAGGCTATTTTCATATATATAAACGTTATAGATTAAATCAGTTTTTATAACTGCAAACTGTGAAAGGAGGTACTACGTTTGATATCGAACGTAGTACCTCCTTTCTAATTTTTAGCAGTTAAAATTATTAAATGTGCGAGCTTTTGTATTGATGGAGCAAAAAATTAAAATAAAAGCTAGTGTTGACTAAAATCGGTAGGGTAGGTAGTTTTATTGTTCATGGAATACTTATTCATACTTAAAATTAAGAGCATCAACATACATCGTCCCTGCTGCGTCCCCAGCTGTTGCAATGTATTGCAAAGATATTTTTGCGTATGAAGAGCCGGCAGGAGTTAGCCCATTGTTTTTCAAAGTGACATATTGTCCTGCAGTTAGTATAGATTCGGTCGTTCTTTTGTCTAACAATTGATTTGATGAGTTATAAAATTCGATAACTAGTTGTGCTTTCGCTTTATGTAAGAGTTCTACGAATCCGTATCCGTCGAATCATACTTTAAAATACTTGCAGTCTGTTACCGATGTAGCAGGTAGAAAAACGCACTATATCCATGATTTTGCAGAGTCAAAATTTACGGTTACAGGTAGAAGCGCACCCTACGCTCGTAACGACTTTGCACTAATTAAAGAGATTCATCATCCAACAGGTGCGAAGACTGCGTTTAAGTATGATTCTATACTACGAAACCCAAGCAGTGGGACAAAGCAAACACAATTTCGTGTGGTTGAACGTAAAGATGTGACAGAGTATACAGGTAGACCAAAAGTAGAAAGCAACATAAGTATGTTTGAATATCCAGGAGATCCGTATTCATCACCAAGCGAATACAGCTATCAAACGATTGTTTCTAACGGAGATGTAACTACAAGAGATTTAACGACAACGTTTACTTACAACAAAGTAAAGAGAGATAGCCAAGATAAGTTTTATAACGTAGAAACCGTGCAGAAGGGTGGTTCTACTGAACAAATCACCCAGCAAACGTATGACGAATACTACCGCCATCCCTATCCAATTAAAATAGTTTCGAAGAAGAGAAGTGGTGGTGCAGAGAGTTCAGCAGTTATTGTCAATCGTCAGTATGATCAATATGGGAATATAACAAGCGAAACGAACAATATGGGTGGAAGCACCATAACAACTTATGACCCAACCTTTGCCGCTCCTTTAACGGTGACAAGTAAAGTAGATGCAACTCAGCAATCGTTCACACGGATTTTACGTAACGAACAAGGATCTGTTGTCGATTCCAAGACTTACGCAAATACAGAAGGCGGTCCATTGCTACGCCATACCAACTTTGAGTATGATAGTTTTGGTAATTTTATGAAAGTAATCATTCACAACACGAATGGAAAGTCAGCGGTGTACAATTATTTGTACGGTCCGGAATATCAACATGCTTTTATGACCCAACAAGAAGTGGAAGTTACAAACGTTGATGGTGTAAGGACAAATATTGTAGAGAAGGCAACGTATGACAGGCTTACAGGAGAATTGCTTTCATACACGGATGGACTAGACCAAACAACATCATATACGTATGACAGTCTTGGTCGCACGACTTCGGTTAAGATGTCGAACCAATCGCAGGTAAGCTATATTTATAACGACAATACAAATCATATTGTGATTAAAAATACACACGGTGAAGAACAACAAGTATGGTTTGATCCACTTGGTCAAATCATACGAGAAACGCAAGGCCTTGGTGAAGTGAAGTATGGCTACGACGAACGGACGAGTAATTTAATATGGCAAGATGATGCTTACGACAATCGTACGATATTTAGTTATGATGCGTTTGGACGTCCAACGAAAACTACTTATGCCGATCAAACTTCTTCTAGTGTGGAATATGATGACTCTAGGCTTACAGTAACGGCAATAGATGCAGAACAGAATCGTTCACGCATTACGAAAGATGCCCTTGGCCGTGTAGTAATGGTTGAATCGTCGCAGAACAAACAAAACTATGTGCCGATTATAAAGAAGGAATACAATGAGTCAAATGCTGTTGTTGCATCAACAGACGGTAATGGTAATCGAACGACTTACAGTTATGATGCCCTGGGACAAATAAGTGCCGTAATCGATGCAGAGAAACAGATGACAAGTTATGAGTATGATAGACTAGGAAACTTAGTAACTACCATATATGGGAATGGGCAGTCTACTAAGAAAGAGTATAACGAAGTTGGACAGGTCATAAAGAACATCAATGGTACTGGTCAAATTCAGAAGATTTATTACGATAAGAATGGTAATGTAATCAAATCCGTTGATCGGAGTGGCGTTGCAACTGATAATATCTTCGACAACATGAACCAATTGATCTCGACGAAGACAGGTACTGATCAGGTGCAATATACGTACGACACGGAAGGCAAACGATTGACGATGACCGATCACCGTGGCATGACAAGATATGTGTATCAGCCTGTATCCGGATTCTTAACAGAGGTTCAGTACCCAGACAATATAATTGTGACCAACAGCTATGATCTTAACAAGAAGACAGGTTACAGGGTACCACAAGCCAATGTAGAAGTAACAGCTAATTACGATACAATGAACCGAATGAAGACGTTAGATGTATCAAATTATAGTGGAAGTACGAAKAAGATTAGCTATGGCTATAAGAAGAATGGACAGTTAGAATCACAGATTTACGATCAGTCTTTCACATCTAAACGTATGTATACGGATATGAAGATGACAGAATTAAGTTACACAAAGAATAAKACCGCTATGAATTCGTTCGAATATAGCTATGATCTTGCTAATAACATTACAAGTCGGAATGAAAACAATTATGCAACAAACTTTACGTATACACCATTAAATCAATTGAAGACATCAAGTGAGTTTGATGAAACATACACGTACGATTCACGTTATAACCGCGCCACAGTAGCAAGTACTAGAGAATTGCCTGTGCAAGAAGCACAGTACGAGTACGATAAGAAAAATCAACTAACAAGGGTATCTGGTACTCATAATCCAATAACGTATTCATACACAGGTGAAGGATTGTTGTATGAGCGAACAGAAAATGGAGTAACAAATCGATATTACTATGATGAAAACCAGTTGCTTCTAGCAGAAGCTACCGTCTCATCACATGGTGAGTCGCAGATGAACTATATGTACATCCACGATCTAAACGGACAGCTGATCGGCAGACATGATGTTGCAGCAGGAAAGATGCAATACTACCAGCTAAATGGTCATGGGGATGTTGTTGCTGTGGTCGATGAGCTAGGAAATAAGCTGAACGAGTATCGTTATGATGTTTGGGGCTTGCCACTAGAAGAGAGAGAAACGGTACCCAATATTCTCAAGTATTCAGGTGAATACTGGGATAAGACAACTAAGCTACAATATTTGAGAGCAAGATGGTATGATCCGAGCATGGGGCGCTTTATTAATGAGGATACGTATGAGGGTGAGTTGAATGATCCACTTACCTTGAACTTGTACACTTATGTGATAAATAATCCACTTAAATATATTGATCCATCAGGAAATAAACATCTCCTTCATGGTAGCGGTGGCGGTGGTGGCGGTAGAGCGATATATATACCAGCAAAGACGAAAACAACAAGTTCAAGTAAACCTGTCTCAGTACCAGCAAAAAAACCTGCTCAGACAACAGCAGAAGCTAATGCGAAAGCCCATAACGATGGTGAATCTTTAAGCAATGAAAATCTTGCAGTTAAGCAGAGTAATGCTAAGGGGAAGAGTGATACTGCGGATGCTTATGGTGGTTACTACCAGCGAAAAGAACAAAGGACAGTTGATTATCAAAATAGTGTGACAAATCCAATGACTAAGGCCCAATTACCAAACCAAGGAAGCTTTAGGTTTATTCCAGGCAATGAAGTCAAATTTGATAAAAGTCTAGGAGGCTATGTAGATAAGTTTGGGAACGTATGGAAGAAGGGGCAATATCATGGCAACCCTAATAAGAACTTTGATTTCGAATGGGATGTACAGTTGTCCGAAAAAGGGAAAAAGGAATGGGGCAGTTATTCGAAAAATGGAAAAAATTATATTAATGTAGCTCCAGATGGAACTATTTCGCATTAAAGTAGGGAGGTTCACATGTTTCAACTTAGCTTGTTTATAGAAACTAATTCTGATGATGAAGCATTAAAAGTTCTAAATGATGTAATACATGTATTGAATGGTGAAATAACATCGTATGTTTTGATTGAAAATGATCCTTATTGGAAAGTAGATGGTTGGTTTAAAACCACGTGTAACTTTGAATCTACACACTCGTTGGATTATCAACAGGCTGAGAAGATTTTGAGGAAAATATCTGATAAGTGGTCGTGGGATAAGGGGAAAACATCCGCCCATTCAAGTGTTAAAGAAATGGTAGCTGTTTTTTGTAATCTCAAGATACAATTTTCAACTTGTTGGTTTGAAGATTTCGAGTAACCTTTTACATTGATTGGCTTAGTACATTCAAGGCTTTTTCTATGGTGTGGTGGGCTACCCAGTGCCAAAGGAACCCATCATTCAACCAATAACACATTTAACCAATCTAATAGACGTATCAAGATTTCGTAATTTTGTTTGTACTCACATCAATTGCTTTAATTTTTATAAACTGAATAACACTATTGCGTTGCATTAAGCAGGTCGATTATGGTCAGATACCACCATGATTGATCTGTTTTTTGTTTTCTTCGTTTTATTACGTTTCTTTTAAATATACTCGCAAATGTCAACTACGTCGCCTCGATAGAAGAACGATAGTCTGGTGACGACCAGTTTACATAGAACAGGCAAGGTAACGCTTAGGCTAGCTGACTTCCTGACTTCAAATCCGCCGGGCGGTGGTACACCAATCGAAAAGGAAGGTACATCAATTGAAGACAAGAACAACTGATTTCTGATTAATTAAAAGTGCTAAAGCTGCCAATGCGTACATGGACGAGGTTTCCAAGGAGAGTAACTTTACTGAGAAGTATAAGAGATTTACCATTTTGCCGCAAAAGCTTAATCGGTTTTACACTCTTAGTGTATGAGAAGCTGATTTGGGTGGATATTATCACCTATAAGAGCGACAAGAATCAGTATTACCCCACCATTGACAAGATTGCTAGAAATATCGGGTGCAGTTCAAAGTCGGTGGAACGCCATATCGGGGGAATTAGAGGATAAGAGCATGATTCTAGCAAGTTAGTTCCTCAAGAACAATACATATTACCTACCGAATTATATACATTGCCATCCATACTTGCTGATATCTGAAAAACACATGAGTTTATCGTTATGATGTTTGGGGCTTGCCACTAGAAGAGAGAGAAACGGTACCCAATATTCTCAAATATTCAGGTGAATACTGGGATAAGACTACTAAGCTACAATATTTGAGAGCAAGATGGTAGGATCCGAGCATGGGGCGCTTTATTAATGAGGATACGTACGAGGGTGAGTTGAATGATCCACTTACCTTGAACTTGTACACTTATGTAATAAATAATCCGCTTAAATATATTGATCCATCAGGAAATAAACATCTCATTCATGGTAGCGGTGGCGGTGGCGGTAGGGCAATAACTATACCAGCAAAGACGAAAACAACAAGTTCAAGTAAACTTGTCTCAGTACCGGCAAAAAAACCTGCTCAGACGCAAGCGGAAGCTAATGCGAAAGCCCATAACGATGGTGAGTCACTAAGCAATGAAAATCTTGCAGCTAAGCAGAGTAATGCTAAGGGGATGAGTAAACCTTCATCAAATTTTGCTGATCGAACACTTCTTGAAGGGCATTATGACAAACATAAAGGAGAATTTAAAGGTTCGTATAAAGATGCTGATGAGTACCTCCGTGGGGCAAATGATGTAATAAACGATGGTACTAAAGTTCAATACGAATATAAATTAAAGAATGGAACGGTCGAAACAAGGACGGGGTATGTTAAATTTATGGGTAACACCCAAAAAGGTGAAGCGAAATTTGAGTTTGTTGGTACAAATAATAATGGAAATATAACAACCTATCATGTAAAACGCGGAGAAGATGTATGGAAATTGTTGAATGGAAACAAGCATGATAAAACTATTAACCCGTTAGAGTAGAAAAGGAGGTATTCCCCATTCAGTATTTGGCAAAAGTTGTTGAAATGAGTCCAATAATTGAAGAAGAGGTTACGCTTGAAATTGATGGAATTGAGATAGTTACATTTGCAAATTTATGTCCGTTTGAACTCATTGTAGGGGAAGTTTACCAGATTGAACTTGATTTGACCATACTTGATGAATTTATTATCAAGAAAGTGGACTGGGAAGAGTATAAGATACATCAGGAGGGCAATGGTTTATCTTACACCCTACAAGGAAAGCTAGATATTGATAATAGAGCCTTAGATGCAGGTGGTATTACTTTTGAAATTGATAGTGAGTTTCTAATGGATTATGGTTATCTGCATGAACAATATGTTCAAATTAGAGTAAATCGTATAACCGTCGATTTTTTGTAAGATCAAAAGCTGGAACTTTGATTGACTTTGTGTCTTCAAGGTTTCTTTTTTTTTGGAGGAGATAGGTGACGAATGAATCCAACATTCAACCAATAATACATATTAGTGGATGTAAGAGGCAAGGGAATATGAGTAATAAACGACTTGTAGAGTCCACTTCTATTGTGACTGAGAAATAAATAAATGATGTTGGTGAGTATGTTATTAAAACACTTAATAATGCAGGTGAAAGTAATAAAAGTGAGTAACAAAGAATTATGGGAAAAGGTGGAGATCAATGATTTTGTTACGTTTCGCTATGGAGATGGTAAACAAACATATATTAAAACGATAAATAAAAAGTTAACATATGAGAAATTAACCGGAAAAGTAAAGGATACTTTTGAGAGTGATGGTAATTATTTTGTAGTTTTTCACTTCGATCAAATTGGAGAGGAACTTAAGCAGCTTAAAAAAAGTACTTGGGAGGGATTTGTAGTAGGGCAGAAAGTGGAATTCAAAATTGATGATCTTGGTTAACTTGTAATTAAATAATGAGAAGGTCAAATAACAACAGAAAATTATTTATTTCAAATATTCATTAAAATGGTAAAAACCAATGACCTATGTTAAATGAGATGAAGGGATGCAGTCAATAGTAGATACATTATACGCTGAATAACTTAATGAGGAGACTATATATGAATATTTCATATGATAAAGTCGAAGATGTTATAAACAAATGGGATCCGATAAATTTGTTTCCTTTATTTCCTCCTGATGAATATAAGAAAGAAATTGATTTTATTGCAAATTTCACGAAAAAATCTAATGACACAAAAGAAATTGCTAATTATATTTATGTGATATTCACTGAACATTTTGGTGAAACCGTATTTGATAAGGACAGAGATGAATGTCTTACGATAGCTAACTCATTATTAGAGTAATGGAAGTGACCTTGGAGATTATCTTCAAGGTCTTCTTTCTTACATTTCGTACATTTCAGTGTAAGTATATTATTTAGTCACAAACTAAATAATCAAATTATTACTACATTTCCAAAGTAATTAGGAGAATTGTACTTTAATGTGTTAGGAAATATGAACGAAAAATATGTACACAAAGTTGATTGTTGCGATGCGTGAGAGCAAGGATGGATAAAAAGAGGAATAGTGTTAGTGATAAAATAATATTAAAATGTTCGTAGTGTTTTGCCGAACTTGAAAGTTACTACAATATTAATAAAAAGCAATTAAGGGTGACATTCATTTTTCACCACTATCATTAACTTAAAAGAAAAAAGTTTACAATAATCTATGAGGTATAGTTATTAAGGAGTCGGAAGATTATCAATTGGTTAGAAATAATGGCGTAGTTATTAAAATATGGTCTTGAGTAAAAAGGATATTTATTTAATGTTTTTGCTAATGATCTTAAGTGATTTATTACTTAAGGTCTTTTTTTATATGACTTAGTACCTGATTAATCGAGCGGATACGAAAAAGTTTTGTTCTCATTATCTTTGTATATAATTTTATCCCCGAAGTTTACATTCATGCATTGGTAAATGCTATACAGACGATACACCTATTATTTTAATTGCATCTATAACCGCACTTCTAGAAATCTCCCCGCCTAGTACTGAGAAAAATAGAGAACCCACACAATTAATAGAAGATAGATTTAATGAACTTTCTGAAATCATAAGTTCTTCTCCTGAAATTACAAGAATAAGTTCCAGATTCATTTATTCCTATTAGATTATATGGTCATCCAAGTATGAAGTATGTTTGTATATGGTGTTGTGAAATTATTGAAATATAAATGTTATAAGATTCTAAATTTGAATTATGGTTAGTATTGAATATCATTTTGTATTAATTTTTTATTTGCAAAAAGGCAACATTTTATTCATAAAAAATCCAACTATTATCAATTTTATAATATTTGTTACAGTTAATTTGTTATGTAGTATGATAGATTCGCTTAATTCGACATAATTTGACACAGTTCGTCAAAATCTCTTACTGATTTTGTGTCTTAACATGCTATATAGTAATAAAGCTGTTTGTTAGTTTACTCCTTCTTTGAAGTAATCACGTTGATATGTGATACAGAATTAAACAAGCTTTTAGGATGAGAAATAAATGATATCATCAAAAAAATGATCATTATTTCAGCATTTATCAAACGTTGCTAAAGCAATGACTGCAATCATTCACTTTATTATCAGCGCAACAAATAATGATGCTGTTGGATATAGCTATAAGTAAGCATTGGAGATAGAAAGGGAGATATTATGCAAAAATCATTTAGATTACATATTGTACTTATGATTTGTTTAGTGTCAATCGTGTTGTTGCCACACAGTGCGTTTGGATGGAATGATGTCCATTATCATTATGATGCGAGTGGGAAATTAATAAGAGTGGTGAAACAGTCAGGTCAAGTCATGTTTATGAACTATGATAACAATGGCAATTTACTTTCCAAAGCTGATAAACTACGGCTCTCTTTAAGAGATTCAGATTTCGAAAATAGTGTTGGAAGCTGGATGATAAACAATGGTGTTAATGGTAAGTCTGAGCTGGATTTTCAAAAAAGTGTTGCGGGAAAAGGATCGCTTAAGGTAAAAGTAGCTACTGGAGGCGATCAATATCAGTATTTTGGTCATTCCTATCAATCAGATATTGCAGGAAAACGATTTACTGTAAATCTGTCTATACGAACAGAAGCGCTAATCAATAACGAAGTTAGATTACGCTTGTACTGGTCTAAAGGTTCTGAATGGATATGGTCAAATGTCGTTGATTCAACTCGAATCAGCGGAACTACTGAGTGGACCAAGTTATCCGTTACGGGCGTTGCTCCATATGGAGCAGATGGCTTAGCCGCTTTGGTAGTTCCAGAGAACAAAAATGGGCAAGGTCATTATTGGATTGATGGGTTAGAAATGTTTGAAGTGTATGAAAACGCTAAGGAAATAGCTAACCCTAGCTTCGAATCAGGAGTGAATAACTGGGTAATTTCTAATGCCACGAACGGTAACGTCGAAATAGATAGCAGTACCAAAACGACTGGTGAAAACTCCTTAAAAGTTACAATTGCAAATGATGGAGATCAATATCAATACAACAAAATTACATTCCCACAGAGCATTGAGGGCAGAAAATTTGAGGGTAGAGCCTACATACGCACAAAGGATTTAAGTGACAACGATGTCCGATTAATGATGTATTGGTCAGATGATAAGGACTGGATTTGGGTAAATGTAGTTGATTCTCAAAGAGTTAAAGATAATTCGGAATGGACTCAAGTTACAGTAACTGGGACAGCCCCACATGGAGCCAAAGCGGTTTCGTTAATGGTAGCTCCAGAGCACAAAAACGGGAAGGGAACGTATTGGATCGATAGTTTTGAATTATTTGAGAGACATTCTAATCCAGTCCCTCTCTATAACTCTAGTTTTGAGGATGACACTAACCATTGGCAAATTAGTAATGCAATCGGAGGAAATAGCGCTATCGATCAAAGCACTTCTCATACCGGTAGCCATTCTCTGCGAGTAAATGTAGCAACTGGGGGAGATCAATATCAATTTGCAACTCACCCTGGTGCTTCTAAACTGCACAATCGAAAGTTTATAGCGTCTTCCTATATTAAATCCGAAAATATTAGCGGGCAAGGAATAGAGTTAAGACTGTACTGGATTGATAAAAATGACCAAATCATGACGGAGTTCAATGTCTCTTCAAGTGAGAGGGTAACTGGAACGAGTGATTGGAAGAAGCTTGAGGCAATTGGTACTGCGCCCGAAGGAGCGATGAAGATGTGGGCGCTTCTAGTTCCATTAGAGAAAAATGGACAGGGGTCGTATTGGGTCGATAGTGTAAGTATTGATGAGGTTTTGTCTAAGTAGTTGATTAATGTTTCTAAATTTAACAGTAACAAATTAATGAACATTATAAATTTTACATGTGAGGGAGTATTGCAAGATGAAAAAGATAGTTTGGACTCTTATTATCGTCATGTGCTTGGAGCTAGTGCTGCCTAGTCTATCAGGATTGCAACAAACAGCAACAGCACAGGGGGCACAGCAGGCAGCGAAGCAGGTAAGCGAGCAAGGAGAACTTCTAACAATTGATAGTTTATCTACGAAGTATAACGTATCTACTTCTGTTATTATCGAGTTGCTGAACCAAGATTATACGCTACAAGAACTTTTGGCAGCACTAGAAGTAAATGCGGATACTGCTGCGTTATCGGAAACACTAAAGCAATTATACCCTGAAAAGTGGGAACTAAATCAGAAAGCTACAGTTACTGATGTAACGTACACTATTAATCATGGAATTTCAATAACGTTAAGTAACTTTGAGGAAGAGATTAATTCAGAGCACGGTGAGAAGTCAGTGACTGAATCTGTTTACAGATTTTCGATGAGAAGTATACCCGGGGACGGTACTTCATATGATTATTTGGGAGTCAATAATCAACACGCTAAACTGGACCAAGCCCCATATAGTGTAAGTGCAGGTGTAGAAAATATATCAACGCTAGATGGATCGCTGAATCTGAAGGAAACGGATATCGGGATTCCCGGTCGTAACGGTCTTTCGTTCAACTTAACACGTTCTTATAACAGCAATGCATCAGAATATTATGATAAGTACGCGGCAGAGGTAGCAAGGTGTTTAATAGATTTTAGTCCTAATTACAAAATAAAATCTAAGGAGCACATTTCTGGAGATATTTACGTGGACCTTCCGGAAACTACCACCACATATGTGGGTGATGGTAAATTTTTTTTTATGGGAGAGAAAGTAATAGCGCCTCACAGATTTGTTTTGTATGATGTAGCTGGTTATGATATTAGTGAAACACTGAATAGTCTTAACTTAGATGAAAATATAATGGTAAAAGATTATTATGTCCCTGCACCAAAACTTGGCAAGAATTTTTATTTAGCATTATATCCTAAAAAAAATTCAGTTTCGTATAATACTACACCCGATTGTAGTTCTCGTGGTTATGATTCAAGAACTAAAGTTGATGTTATGGATAGTCGAACACAATTAGGCAAAGGTTGGTCTTGGGACATTCCATATATGATAATAGAAGATCCATTTAGACCGTATGTATCGATGCCTAATGGTGGTGGCGTCTACAAAGTTGGTAGTGATAAAAAATTAGAAAATTATCCATGGAACGACGTTACATTTGGCATAAATAACCAGAAGGTATTTAACGGTGTGCGTACCTACTATGAGTTAACCTTTAAGCAAGGCATGAAGTATTATTTTACTAATAAAGGTAATTTGATACGCCAAGAAGATGCGTATGGCAACTACTTAGATTATAAGTATCACTATTGGGGAGATACAGAATACAGTTTAGAGAGGGTAACAGATCCACTTGGTAATTCGATTACGTTAACGTATTCGGGAGATCAGATTATAGCTTCGAACGGGACGGATAAGGTTGTCTATCAGACTGGCACAATCCCGATTCCGAATCCGAATCCGTATCCGTCGTATCATAGTTTAAAATACTTGCAGTCTGTTGATGTAGCAGGTAGAAAAACGCACTATATCCATGATTTCGCGGAATCAAAGTTTACTGTAACAGGTAGAAATGAACCTTATGCTCGCAACGACTTTGCACTAATTAAAGAGATTCATCATCCAACAGGTGCGAAGACTGAGTTTAAGTATGATTCTATACTACGAAACCCAAGCAGTGGGACAAAGCAAACACAATTTCGTGTAATTGAACGTAAAGATGTGACAGAGTATACAGGTAGACCAAAAGTAGAAAGCAACATAAGTATGTTTGAATATCCAGGAGATCCGTATTCATCACCAAGCGAATATAGCTATCAAACGATTGTTTCTAACGGAGATGTAACTACAAGAGATTTAACGACAACGTTTACTTACAACAAAGTAAAGAGAGATAGCCAAGATAAGTTTTATAACGTAGAAACCGTGCAGAAGGGTGGTTCTACTGAACAAATCACCCAGCAATCGTATGATGAATACTACCGCCATCCCTATCCAATTAAAATAGTTTCGAAGAAGAGAAGCGGTGGTGCAGAGAGTCCAGCAGTTATTGTCAATCGTCAGTATGACTATTATGGTAATATAACAAGCGAAACGAACAATATGGGGGGAAGCACTCTAACAACCTATGATTCAACCTTTGCCCTACCACAAACGGTGACAAGTAAAACAGATGCAACCCAGCAGTCGTTCACACGTTTTGTGCGTAACCCTTATGGATCCGTTGTAGAATCTAAGACTTACGCAAATTCTGAAAATGGTCAACTATTACGTCATACCAACTTTGAGCACGACGGATTTGGTAATGTTACGAAAGTAATTGCTAACAACAATAATGGAAAATCAGCGGTGTACAAATATTTTTACGGTCCTGAATACCAGTACGCTTTTATGACACAACAAGAAATAGAAGTTACAAATGTAGATGGACATAAGACAAATATCGTAGAGTCAGCTAAGTACGATCAGTTAACAGGTCGGTTGCTTTCATATACGAATGGTCCTGATCAGACAACATCTTATACCTATGATCGTCTTGGACGTACAATCTCTGTTACTTTACCGAACAAAAAAGAGCAAACTTTTGTGTATAACGATAGTACAAACCACATTATAGCTACAAATACACTTGGTGAAGAGAAAGAGATTTGGTTTGATCCACTTGGTCGGAAGGTTAGAGCAACAGAAGGCAAAGGTGTCGTGAAATATGGGTATGACGAACGGACTAGCCGTTTATTATGGCAAGACGACGCATATGACAATCGTACAGATTTTCAATACGATGCATTTGGGCGCGTAACAAAGACCACATTCGAAGATGACACCACTT
This sequence comes from Paenibacillus sp. GSMTC-2017, assembly GCF_016019935.1. GTDB lineage: Bacteria > Bacillota > Bacilli > Paenibacillales > Paenibacillaceae > Pristimantibacillus. Next base: position 1,109,582 of record NZ_JAECMT010000001.1, on the reverse strand, counting down.
CTTTTGTGAAATATGATGATGTAGGTCTAACTGTAACCACAGAGGATGCAGAAAAGAACAGTATGCGTATAACATCAGATGCCCTTGGCCGTGAAGTGATGATAGAATCGCTACAGAACAAACAGACATATGTTCCTATTCAGAAGAAAAGATACAATGAATCAGGGGCAGTTATTGCTTCAATTGACGGAAATGAGAATGAAAGTATCTACAGTTATGATGCTGTAGGTCAATTGATTGCTGTGACTGATGCGGAGAAACAGACGACCAACTACAAGTATGATATGCTAGGAAACCTTGTAAATACGACAATTGGCAACCAACAATCAACAGAGAAAGTATACAATGAAATTGGACAAGTCATTAACAGCATCAATGGTACTGGACAAGTCCAAAAGGTTTATTATGATATTTATGGTAATGTGTTAAAATCAATTGATCGAAGTGGTGTAGCAACTGAAAATGTCTACAACAACATGCACGAATTAATTAAAACAACGACGGGTACTGAAAAGGTAGAGTACACATATGATACAGAAGGCAAGCGCTTGACGATGACGGACCATCGTGGAACGACAACCTTTACGTATCAGCCTACATCAGGATTCTTAACCGAGGTCAAGTATCCTGATGGAGTAAGTCTGGTTAATAGCTTTGACGACAATAAAAAAACAGGTTATGAGCTAATCTCACCTCAGGCTAATGTAAAAGTGACAGGCGATTATGATAAGATGAATCGCTTGATAGCGCTAGGTGTGTCAAAAAGTGGCGAGGCTGCTAAAACGATTAGTTATGGTTATTTGAAGAATGGACAGTTAAAAACGCAAGTTTACGGGGAGTCATTCACTTCGGATCGTCAATTTACAGATGTGAAGCTGAAACAATTAAAATATGTAAAAAACAATGCAGCAATGAATACATTCGAATATACCTATGACAATGCAAGCAACATAACACGTCGGAATGAAAACAATTACGAAACGAACTTTACGTATACGCGATTAAATCAACTAAAGACCTCCAGTGAGTTCGATGAGAAGTTTACGTACGATGAGCGTTATAATCGCTCAACCTTAGAAAGTACAAGAGAAGTACCGATGCAAGATGTGCAGTATGAGTACGACAAGAAAAATCAATTAACGAAGGTATCAGGCAGTCATAATCCAGTAACCTATTCGTACACGGGTGAAGGATTATTATATGAACGAACGGAAGACCAGGTAAAGAGTCGTTACTATTATGATGCAAACCGTTTATTGCTTGGAGAAGCTAATGTCACTGCAGATGGCAAATCGCAGATGAAGTATGTTTATATCCACGATCTAAACGGGCAACTGATAGGCAGACATGATGTTATGGCTGGCAAGATGCAATATTATCAGTTAAATGGACACGGTGACGTTGTTGCATTGGTAGATGAACAAGGTCAGAAGTTGAATGAGTATCGCTATGACATCTGGGGATTGCCTCTTGAAGAGAAGGAAACTGTGCCGAATATCCTCAAGTATTCGGGCGAATATTGGGACAAGACAACGAAGTTACAGTATTTGAGAGCAAGATGGTATGATCCGAGTATGGCGCGGTTTATTAATGAGGATACGTATGAAGGGGATATAGGTAATCCATTAAGTCAGAATTTATACACATATGTGCATAATAATCCTCTTCTTTGGCTGGACCCTACAGGTCATTGGATTGAAGGTTTTGATAATCAATTATCAGATGGAGATCAAGCTAAAATCAAGCAACTTACAATAGACTATGATAATGCTAAGGGGAATAAAGCACTTCAAAATAATATTCACGGAGCAGCTCAAAAAATTCGAAAGGATCATTTTATTGCTGTAGCCAACCAAGTTAGGAATGGGTTAAATGACGATTTTGTTGAAGCAATTGCTGACGCTGTGCCTAATCCAAGAAGTGCTATAAAAAAAGCGTCGAAGTCGCTCATGAAAATGTTTGTTAAAGGAGCTGATGATGACGTAAGGTTTCTTTACAGGAGATCAGATGAAACTGATGCCCAAAGTATGACAGCAGAACATAAAAATGTACTTAAGAAGAGGAATGGAACAATGCAACCGAAAGGTAGAGATGATAAGGCATTATCGTGGTCGACCAATATGATGATTCCTGGATGGGTCTCTACCGCTGAAGCTATCAAAGCTACAGGTTTATTCAATGTTGTGTTTGATGGCAATGGGCATGTTTCAGTTGTTCCGACTGAGGGAGCTCAAATTGCATTTGGAAATATGGGAGATTGGAGAAATAGTTATGATAACGCGAACAGCAATCGTCATTTTTATACTGCGATTCTGATGACAGTTAGCATTAAAGTAAATTAAATTGTAGAAGAGGTAGAAGAGTATGGATTTAAGTTTAGTTGATGCCATAATAGCAGGAGAGCGTGTTGGAAAGTATGTATTAGGAATTACATTGGAAGAGTTACTTCAAATAATAGATGCTCCTTATAAATTAACAGAAACTATAGATATAATAAATATTGATTGCGAGGACATAAATTTTTTTATTTGGAAAAAAACAAATAGACTTACAACAATTACTGTATTTGATAATTTTAAAGGGAAATATCTAAATGAAATATGTATTGGCTCAAGTTTAGAGGAATTAGAAGGTAAGGTTATTGAAGGTTTAGAATTTGATTCAATGGAGAACGAATATACTTTGGATGGCATTACATTTTCATTTATAAATGAGAAAGGTACTAAGCAATTGGAATATATGGTGATATGGACTGGAATAGAGAATTGAATAGTACATGAAATGTCCAAAATTATTTGGATACTCTATTAATTTTAATCCGACGAGCAGGATGCTATATACATGACTCATGCGTTGAATGATTATAATAGTGATATCAATCTAAACAAGTCGATAACCTTGTCAAATATATTATGATATGCTGAATAATATATTTGACATATTTCGTGGGTGACATAGTTTTAGTTGGAATCATTATGTGATAATTAAACTACTTATTAGTATATATAACGAACTGCACTCCAATTGTTTAACACGAGCATACAATAGGAGTGCAGTTTTTCTATAATTAGAATGAGAAAATAAAATTTCTTGTGTAGTTCGTAACGAATCAAATGAGAAATAGAAAATATGAGGTCGAAATTTACTAGAAGAATCACTCCAAGGATGGACCAGTTGACACATTGGGTGATAAAGCAATCAAATTCATCGCTGGGCAACCAACAAACTACAAAATTAGTATGGAGAATGCATGATGGTGGTTTAATGCCAATAGATAATGAGGACTAATAGAAAGAAAAATTAAATTCTTTAAAACTGGAATGGTAATAAAAATATTTTGATTTAAGTGTCGAAGTATTCTAGTCTAAATCTGAAGAATACATTTAATTGATTGTGTGCCAAGAACACAGCAATTTATCATAGAATTGTCTGCAAGATCTAACTATTTCAGATTAAGTATTGAAGGGACCATAGATAAAATGGCTAAGAGATTTAATAAATTAATATCAATAATATTAACTAGTGTTATTTTGTTATCATCCATCCCAATCAAAACCACAAATGCATCCCCTTCACAAAACTCAATTACAACCGCAAAAACTTTATCAACAAACTCTATCACCAGCACAGAAACCAACAACCTCTTAACCAACCCTCATTTTACTGATTTCAACGGCACAAAAGGTGCAGCGATTGGTTGGACACAAGAAAACATAGGTGGAACGTTGGCTGAATTCGAACCTCGAACGCAATCAAATGGCATTCGGGAACAAAAAGTTTTAAGTGCGGGAATCACTAATAATGGAATAGTTGGGATAAGCCAGACCGTAAGGGTAGAACCTAGTAAACCATTTTCAATCAATGCAAGAATTGATGTTGAGAGTCTAGTAAATGCAAAAATACAATTGTACGTTGATTTCTATCGGGATAACAACCATATAACAGGAATAAATGTTACAGACAATACGGCAATCAGCGGAGGAACGATTACGCTATCGAATTATGGCATCATACCTGCAGAAACAACTTTTGCAAAGGTGTACATTCTTGTTAGAGCAACAAACAATGGGGGAGCGGGTACTTTTTACGCGGATTCGATAGAATTTTCATATTCTTCAAACACGCAATTAATAGATAACTCAGGATTTGATGCCTACACTGGTACAAATGGAATAGCAAATGAATGGGCTCCTGAGAACATAGGAACGAAAACAGCATCTTATGCTATCGATAAGTCCATTACAGGTACACGCGTTCAAAAAGTTGTCGGTTCAGAGATGAGTAATAATGGCTTACTTGGGGTGAGCCAAGTTGTTAAGGTAGAACCTAACAAACCGTTTACGATTAATAGTAGACTAAATATCGAGGGATTAACGAATGCAAAGGTACAGTTATATGTAGATTTTTTTCGAGGTGCAAATTATATAACTGGAAGTCATGTGACTGAGCAAACAATCAGTTTGGGTCGCCCATTTACACTTTCTAATCAAGGAGTAATACCAGCTGAGACAACTCATGCAAAGGTATATGCTTTAGTTAGAGCAACAAGTGACGGGGGAGCGGGAACATTGTATGTTGATTCATTAGAATTTTCATATGGTTCTGAATCTCAATTGTTCGTTAACCCGAGTTTTGACTCCTATACAGGAACAATGGGTGTTGCAGATGGATGGGGACCAGACAACTCTGGAGCAAAGGTAGCAACATTTGAAGTTCAGGCATCATCAACAGGCAAAAAAGTTCAAAAAGTGGCAGGCTCGCAAATCCCCAATAATGGCGCTGTTGGGGTTAGTCAGATTATAAAAGTAGAACCTAACAAACCTTTTACGGTTAGTGGGAGAATTCATGTCGAAGGGCTATCGAATGCAAAAATACAAATGTTTGTAGAGTTTTTCCGTGATATAAATAACCGTACAGGACATAATGTCACCGAACAATTACATACTAGCGGAGCAAACATTACACTTTCTAATGAAGGAGTGGTTCCAGCAGGAACAGCCTTTGCAAAGGTATATGTTCTTGTTCGGGCAACAAGTGACGGAGGATCAGGAACGTTTACTGTGGATGCGATGAACTTTTCATATGATGAGAATCGTTCATTATTAGTTAACCCGAATTTTTACACATATACGGGTACAAATGGGGCAGCAGATAGCTGGGATCAGGTGAATATTGGAGGAACATCATCATTATTTGAAGTTCAACCAACATCGATAGGCAAAAGAGCTCAAAAAATAGTAGGATCTGGGATTAGCAACGGTGGTGTCGTTGGCGTTAGTCAGATAATAAAAGTAGAGCCTAACAAACCGTTTAAGATCAGTGGAAAAACAAAGATTGAGAAGCTATCACAAGCAAAAATACAATTTTATGTTGAATTCCTTGATCGTACAAATCGTATTATTGGAAATCATGTAACGGAGTACGCAACTGTAAGTGGAGGTACGATTACTCTTTCTAACCAAGGCGTTACTCCTGCAGGTACAACCTACGCAAAAGTGTATGTTCTTATTAGAGCAACAGGTGAAGGCGGGTCAGGAGCTTTTTATGTAGAGGAGATAAACTATTTATATCGTTCTTACTCTCAATTGATTGTTAATCCGACATTTGATACCTACTCGGGGACCAATGGGGTAGCGGATGGTTGGGGACAGTCGAACATAGGAGGTACACTCTCAACTTATGATGTTCAAACGCTGGCATCAGGCAAACGAGTTCAAAAAGTTGTAGGATCGGGAATCGCCAGCAATGGTGTTGTTGGCGTGAATCAAGTCATTAAGGTAGAGGAGAATAAACCTTATACCTTTAGCGGAAATATTAACGTTGAATCCTTATCAAAAGCAAAAGTACAACTGTATGTTGAGTTTTTTAAAGGTGATGGACAATTAGTTGGGATAAATGCTGCCGAGCAGAGGGCTACTAGTAACGGGAATATCACGTTATCAGAGCAAGGAGTAACACCAGCAGGTGCAGCATTTGCGAAGGTATTCGCGCTTATTAGAGCAACGGGTGATGCTGGAGCAGGAACTTTTTATATTGATTCGTTGAATTTTTCAAATGGAACTAGGTCCAATTTATTATTCGATCCTGATTTCGAGAATTCAACAGGCAGCAGTTCGCTTGCTGAAGGATGGGATATGACGCTAAATACCGATAGTGGTGATCAAATAAAGCTCATTTCAAAGCAAGAGGACGTTACTCCCAATCGTACATCGTATACGTATGATAGTGCAGGCAAAATTGTGACTTCCAGCTTCTATTCGAAAGGGAATAAAACACAAATCGGTCATAAGTTTGATCTGAACGGTAATCTATTGAAAAAGATGAGTTTGGTTGGGCCTATCGTTTCTAAACCAGTGAATCAAGGTACACACGCTCAACAAGTAACGGCATGGTGGTTAAAGAAAGATGATTATAGAGGAATAAGTCAGACGGTACAAGTTGATTCTGAAAAAGCATTTACTTTAAATGCTGCCGTCAATGTCCAAAGTTTACGCCATGCGAAAGTTCAACTCTATGTAGATTTTTTCAACTCATCTCATGAGATTGTTGGTGCTAGCATCGTGGATGCTGCAACAACTACTAATGGAGAGTATAAAACTCTCACTATTGATGGTAAAACACCAGCACATGCAACATATGCTCGAGTAAGTGTCATTCTTCGAGCAACGAATAATGACGGTGCAGGGGTGTTTTATGTTGATTCGGTGAATTTCAATTATGTTAAGTAATCCAATAGAATTCAAAAAGAGGAGAGTCTACATGTGGAGATTAAATAAAATAAGGCTACTGCTTTGGTGTATGTGCATCATTATTTCAATTGCACCAGCAGGTATAGCGTTTGGTAATAACGGAGCTACGAGCGATGGCTACACATATACATATGACCCTTCTGGTAAATTAATAGAGCTTGGTCACCCGAATGGTGATATTTATGAATACGTATATGATAATAACGGGAATTTAGTTAATAAAATAAAGAATACATACACTAATTTATCAACTTCATGGAAATCGTTAAGCGGCTCATGGAGTAGCATTAGTAATGGAAAAAAAGGCGAGGCTGAGCAATACTACAATGGTTTTTATATCAATGGCCGATCAGGCAGTGATTTCCACTATGAAGCTTCGATAAAATTACTTACTCCGTCTGCCGGTGCCCTTGTATTTCGAGCAAACGATAGTGCCACAACAGGGTATGTAGTTAATATTGACTCGGTTGGATTCGTTCGATTATGGGACATTGGGGCGGGAAAGGTCATTAAGGATTACTATACTCCTATTAAATTGAATGAAGTCTACCATTTAAAAGTTATAACGAATGGAAGTAATATTAAGGTCTATCTGAACAACAGTACTGCACCTGTAATTGATATTGAAGATTCTAATTATACAAGCGGGTATTTCGGACTCAATGTGTACAATGGCAAGGTTACATTTCACAACGTATATACACGAGAATCTTATTCTAATCTACTTGGCAAATGGAATGTGGTAAGCGGAAATTGGGCAACTGTGTTAGATGAAAAGCAGGGTGAAGCTAGTAAGCATACCGATACGTTTTACCTCAACAGTCAATTAGGGAAGGACTTCGTGTATGAGGGTTCGGTAAAACTACTTACTCCATCTGCCGGTGCGCTCGTATTTCGTGCAAACGCTAATGCCACAGCAGGGTATGCAGTGAATATTGACTCACTCGGACAAGTCGTGCGGTTATGGGACATTGGGACGGGGAAAATCATCAAGGATTACTATACGCCTATTAATTTAAATGAAAGTCATCACTTAAAAGTTGTAACTAACGGAAATAATATAAAGGTTTATTTGAACAACAGCACATCACCTGTAATAGATGTTCAAGATTCCACTTATGCAAGCGGGCGGTTTGGACTTAATGTGCACTATGGTAAGGCAGCATTTAAAAATATTAATGTAAGTGAATCCTTTTCTAATCTACTTGGTAAATGGACTGCAGTAAGAGGGGGTTGGTCAATTTTACCAGAGGGAAAACAAGGTGAAGCTATTAAACTAACGAATTCATATTATCTTAATAGCCACTTAGGGAAGGACTTCGTATACGAAGGTTCGATAAAATTAGTGACTCCTTCTGCCGGAGCTCTCGTATTCCGAGCAAATGCTAGTGCTACAGCGGGTTATGTAGTGAACATTGACTCACTTGGACAAGTCGTGCGTTTATGGGACATTGGTACGGGAAAAGGCATTGTGAATTACTACACACCTATCAAATTGGATGAAACTTATCAACTAAAAGTTATAACGAATGGAAGTAATATTAAGGTCCATTTGAACGGCAGTGCTTCTCCGATAATCGATGTTGACGATTCATCATATGCTAGCGGGCAGTTCGGAGTTAATACGTACAACGGAAAGGCTATTTTTAATGATGTAATTGTTAAAAAATTGATCTCAAAGACTATCCATTAATGATGAGATATGAAGAGGAGCTAGATTGTAATATGATAAAACTTTTTAAGAGATGTGCATCTTTGATGTTGATTACTGCTGTTTTAGTAACACTTTTACCAATCAATCATGTAACTGCATCATCTGTGCAACCTAAATTCAGCACGGAGGCTAATAATCGCTTAGCCAATTCTAATTTTGATATCTATGACAGCTCAAATGCGTTAGCAACTGGATGGGTACAGGAGAGTTGGGGAGGAAAGAGAGTATCATTTGAAAAACATTTGTCTGGAACAGGTACGCTAGCTCAAAAGATTGTTGGAAATGGAATAAATAAAAATGGCTACGTTGGAGTTAGTCAGGGAATTCAAGTACAACCTAATAAAGCGTTTTTTGTTAGCGGAAGATTTAATGTTGAGGAACTCACAAATGCAAAAGTTGAATTGTACGTAGACTTTTATGGTCAAGGAGGCGCACATTTAGGAGTCAATATAACAGAACAAACAGTAATAAGTGGTGCTAATATTACACTTTCGAATCAGGGAGTCATTCCACTAGGAACTACTATCGCTAAGGTGCATGCCATTGTCAGGTCAATTGGTGATAATGGGTCAGGAACTTTTTACGTTGATGCAATGAATTTTTCTTATTCTTCCACGGCGCAATTGCTCAGTAATGATAGTTTTGATATTAATACAGGTACTAATGGAACCTCAGATGGATGGGTACAAGAAAAATGGGGGGCAAATGGTGCCTCATTCGAAGTCATTCAATCAGCAACTGGTACGCGAGCTCAAAAGATCGTTGCTAGTGGTATAAGTAGCAATGGTATTGTTGGTGTTAGTCAGTTAATACAGGTACAACCAAATAAACCTTTTTTAGTTAGCGGGAGAATGAATGTTGAGTTTCTAACTAATGCTAAAGTACAACTCTATATTGATTTTTATTCGAAAGAAAATCGTATAACAGGAAGTAATGTAACAGAACAATTAGAAATAAGCGGAGGAAATATTACTTTATCTAATCAAGGCATCATTCCAGAAGAAACTACGCATGCAAGAATTCATGTTCTCGTCAGAGCAATAAGTGATGGAGGAACGGGGACAATATATGTAGATGAGATCAATCTCTTTTATGGTGAAAATAACCAATTACTTAGTAACAATGGTTTTGATACCTACACAGGAACAAATGGGATAGCAGATGGTTGGGTGCAAGAAAAATGGAGTGCGAAAGTTTCATCTTCCGAATTGGTACAGTTAGCAACAGGTTCGCGAGCTCAAAAGTTTGAAGGTCACGAAATAAGCAGTAATGGGACAATAGGAATGAGTCAAGTTATAAAAGTCGAACCCAATAAACCATTTTCGATTGATGGACGAATGAATGTGGAGAGTTTGAAAAACGCTAAGGTGCAGCTCTATGTTGATTTCTATAGGGGTGGAAATTATATAAAAGGAATTACTATCACGGAAAAGTCTGTCATAAGCCGAGGTTACATTTCATTTTCGAAACAAGGTGACATTCCAGCTGGAACAACAAGTGCTAAGGTTTATGTTCTTGTCAGAGCTACAAGTGACGGAGGATCGGGAACATTTTATTTAGAGGACATAAATTTCTCGTATGGTAAAGATAATCAACCGCAAGTCAAAAATATTCAATTGCTTGAGAACAACAATTTTGACATTTACACAGGAACAAACGGAATAGCAGATGGTTGGGTACAAGAGAAATGGGGGGCGAATGTTGCATCTTATCAAGTTGTACCGTCAGCGACAGGATCACTAGTTCAAAAGATTGTGGGTTCTGAAATAAGTAGTAATGGAATAGTCGGAGTAAGTCAATATATAAAAGTCGAGCCGAATAAACCATTTACGATTAATGGGACAATTAATATTGAGTCACTAACCAAAGCTAAAGTACAAATCTATGTTGCTTTCTTTAAGGAAGGTAATAAAAACACTGGGGGTAATCTTACCGAAGAAACGTGGATAAGCGGTGGTAATTACACGGTATCGAATCGAGGCATTGTTCCAGCAGAATCAACATATGCAGTTGTGTATGTGAATGTAAAGGCTACCAGCGATGGAGGATCGGGAACATTATATGTGGATGAATTGAGTTTCTCGTATGGTAAAAATAATCAACTGCTCAGTAACAGTAATTTTGATGCCTATACAGGAACAACTGGAGCTGCTGCGGATGGATGGTTTGGGGGCAAATGGGGTGCGAAAAATGCCGCATTTGAAATTGCACAGTCAGCGACAGGATCTCGAGTTCAGAAAATTGTGGGTTCCGAAATTAATAGTAATGGCATAGTTGGGGTGAGTCAGGCAATAAGAATAGAGCCGAATAAACCTTTTACGTTTAATGGGACGATTAATATTGAGTCACTAACTAATGCAAAAGTTCAACTTTATGTCGCTTTCTATAAGGATGGTAATCAATATACAGGTGGTAATCTTATCGAAGAAACGTGGATAAGTGGTGGTAATTATACGGTGTCGAATCAAGGTGTTGTTCCAGCAGATTCGACATACGCAGTTGTATATGCGAATGTTAAGGCAACCAGCGATGGAGGATCGGGGACATTTTATGTGGATGAGTTGAATCTTTCCTATAGTGAGAACAGTCAATTACTTGGTAATCATAGTTTTGATGGTTATACAGGTACAACTGGTTCTGCAGATTCGTGGCTAGGGAGCAAATGGGGTGCGAAAAACTCTTCTTTCAGTATAGTACATTTAGCATCAGGATCGCGAGTTCAAAAGGTTGTAGGTTCTGAGATTGGTAGTAATGGCATAGTTGGGATGAGTCAGGCAATAAGAGTAGAGCCGAATAAACCCTTTACGATTAGTGGGAGAATGAATGTAGAGTCACTGACTGATGCTAAAATACAACTCTATGTGGCTTTCTTTAAGGATGGTAATCAACAAACTGGAGGAAATCTTACCGAACAAGATTGGATAAGTGGTGGCTATATGACACTTTCGAATCAAGGCATCGTTCCAGTTGATTCGACATATGCCGTTGTGTATGCCAATCTTAAAGGGATCCGTGACGGTGCAGCAGGAACTTTTTATTTAGATGAGATCAATCTCTCATATGGCGACAGATCAAGTGAGTTGTACGATGCTGGATTTGAGAATTCTTTAGAAAATAGCGCTCTTGCTGGCGGATGGGAAGTTTCTAATAAGGGAGACGAAATTAGCCTGATTACATCGAAAGAGGATGCCGTACTAAATCGAACAGTTTATACCTATGATAGTGCAGGCAAAATCGTTAGTTCAAGCCTCTTTAATAAAGAGAGTAATACACATATTGGTTATAAGTACGATTTAAATGGTAATCTTTTGAAAAGAATGAAGTTGGTAGAGACTGTTGCTTCAAAACGTGTACACGAAGGAAGTAGAGCTCAAAAGATCGTTGGATGGTGGATAGAAAATGGTCATTATAGAGGAATAGCTCAAACGGTAAAAGTAGAACCAGGAAAAGCCTTTAACTTAAATGCGGCCGTCAACATTTTAAGTTTGCGCCATGCGAAAGTTCAAATGCAAGTAGATTACTACAACTCTTCTAATCAAATGGTTGGAACTAAAGTGGTAGATGCCGCTGCAACGACGAATGGAGAGTATAAGAACATTACTATTCAAGATAAAACTCCTTTGAGTGCAGTGTATGCAAGAGTGAGTGTTAATCTACGAGCTATCGCTAAAGACGGAGCTGGCATATTTTATGTTGACTCGGTGAATTTCAAATACGAACAGTAGACTAGTAGTTGTTACGTTATAGTAAATTAACCTCAATTGAAGAGATAATGGATGACAGCAATTGCTAGCGGGTAATCTAGTTATCCAGGAGGAATCTCTCATGTTCGAAAAATTCGACGAATATCTATTAGGTCACTTTTCAGTAGATTACTGGTACGATTCTGGTTTTGAATTCGCAAGGGAAATGCTTGCGAAATTCAATCACGACGACTGGACGAAGTTATCAGAAAACGTCCTATCTAAACCAACAGACTGGCAAATCAGATTTGCCTATTGTGCGGATAGTGATCTTAATGATGAAGTCATTATTGAAAGCTTAATTTTGCTTGCTAGTTTAGAAGATGAAGAGTTATTTATAACTTGTGTTGATTCCTTAAGAGTAATTGTTCCACCAAATCATTTAGAGACAGTCTTCAAAAAAACTCCGATAATGGAACGGATCGAGCAATTACTACCAACCTCGGGAGCAGCAACAAAGCGAGTTTTTGAGCATATTATTGCGATGGTACAAAAATAGCATTATCTATTAAATAGGTTTCTTATGGTGAGATAGTACCATAAGCGACCTATTTTTTATTACTACTAGTTCGCTCCTCCTAATCTAAATGTAAATTATATCGGTAACAACCCCCACATTCATGATGATTTAATGAAGATACCAAATCATATATTGCGTCACATTGAAATATATGATACATATTATATACAATATAGCACGCATTAATTATGATTTAATACACATAAGAAATGACTTAAGCCATGGGGGAGTGCTAGAGATGGAAAGAGAATTAGCATTGGAGATTGTTAGAGTAACGGAACTTGCCGCACTTGCATCAGCACCATGGATGGGTAGAGGTGACAAAAATAGTGCAGACGGAGCGGCGACAGCGGCTATGCGCGCCATGTTTGACTCTGTATCGATACGAGGGACTGTTGTAATCGGAGAAGGTGAAATGGACGAAGCTCCGATGTTATATATCGGAGAAGAAGTAGGTAGCTTAAATGGACCAGAGGTGGATGTTGCTGTAGATCCGCTAGAAGGAACAGAGATTGTAGCTAAGGGCTTGAACAATGCCCTCTCTGTTATTGCTGTCGCAGGCAAAGGTCAATTGCTTCACGCTCCTGACATGTACATGGAGAAGTTAGCTTATGGACCTGCTCTTGTTGGCAAATTAAGCATTTCGGACCCAATGGAGAAGACATTGCAGAAGGCTGCTGACGCCTTAAATAAAAAAGTATCTGATTTAACGGTTATGATTTTGGATCGTGCACGTCACGATTCCATTATTAAGGTGCTGAGAAAAGTAGGCGTACGTATTAAGTTTCTATCTGACGGCGACGTAGCCGGAGCGATGGCTCCCGCGTTCCCTGAAGCGGGTATCGATCTGTATGTTGGCTCAGGTGGCGCACCAGAAGGCGTTCTCGCTGCCGCAGCGCTGAAATGTCTTGGCGGTGAACTGCAAGCCCGTCTTATGCCAGCAGATGCTGCAGAATATGATCGTTGTATCCAAATGGGCATCGAGGAACCTTATCGTGTTTTAACGATGGACGACATGGTTGGTACGGAGGACGTTATCTTCGCCGCTACTGGAGTTACTCCTGGCGAGTTTCTTGGCGGTGTACGTTATTTCCCAGACGAGCGTGCTGAGACGCATTCAATCGTCATGAGAGCGAAGACGAAGACGGTACGTTTCGTTCGTACCCTGCACTATTTACCCAATAAACCACTATTGCAACAAACGAAATAATAGCCATTATTCATTGTTCATAATTCATTATTCATGTTTCTTTATACAGATAAGAGCTCCAATTAGATCCTTAACAAAAGGACATAGTTGGAGCTCTTTTTCATCACAAGTCAGTTATATCTGACCTCATATCATCATTAGTCCAACGGTGGCGTCGTAACGCCTTCACGTTCTGCTTGTCTGCGATGGGCGATACGGCTTGCAGCGGATGCGGCAATCGCTCCAACGATATCGTCGAGGAACGTATGTATCTCCCCATCAGACTTGCTGTTCAGTCGAACGAGAATACCTGGTTTAAGTTTATCGATATAGCCAAAGTTCGTAAATCCGATACTGCCATACACATTAACGATAGAAAGAGCCAATATTTCATCACAACCGTACAAGCTTTCATCATGTTTAATCATATCTTGGAGTGGTGCAATGAGCTTACCTTCTTCAGCTAGAACGTCAAGTTGGATGCCGGTTAATACAGCATTTTGGACTTCACGTTTGGACAATACAGCTTCGACATGAACGATACAATCTTCGGGTGTTAAATCCGGAAAATAATCTTTCTGCAGAAAGTGTACAAGCTCAGCAATTGCAAGCTTTGTCACTCCTCGTTTGGCGAGCCATTCATCTGTTGCTGCGGCAACTTTGCTGCTATTTAAGGCGTAGATTTCAGAATTACTCATTATTGTATTTCCCCCTTATGATTTTGTGGACAAAACTGGTCTAAAAAAGGGAAGGGCTCGTATACATAATACTACAAATGAGGAGTTGTACAAAGCCGAAGGGCTAATATCGATTGGGGAGGAAATGTACAAATGATTCAAAAAAAATGGATTCGCCATACCGCTTTTGTTGCCTTACTAGTGCTGCCCGTATTTACAGCGGGATGCGGTTTGTTTTCTCAGCAAACAAGTAAATCAATTGACCCACCGCAAGTTGAGGTAACAGAGGAAGTAGAAGGCGAACCAACGGGACAGGTTACACCAGATGGGGAAACGGGTTCAAGATTGACGATTTATTTGCAAGATAGTAATGGTTATGTAGCACCAGTGGCAGTTCCTTTAACACTTGCTGAAAATGAAACTGCGGCTCAGAAAGCACTTGAGATGATGGTGGATAATGGAGCGTATGCATCGCAACTTCCTGCTGATTTCCGCGCGCTTATCCCTCAAGGTACACAAGTGTTGTCTTATCAATACGATAAGGAACTGAAGGTTGCTAAGGTGGATCTCTCCAAAGCATTTGTTGATTATAATGCCCAAGACGAAAGAGCGATCGTGGAAGCTATCACATGGACGCTAACTGCGATGCCAGGGATAGAAGGTGTGGAGCTATCGGTGGAGGGTGAATTGCTGCAAGAAATGCCTGTTGCTGCATATCCGATTGAGGGCAAGCTAACGCGTGCCATCGGCATAAACATAGAAGTTGCGGAAGGTGTTAACGTATCGAGCTCCTCACCAGTTACGTTATATTTCTCCGCGCAGACACAAAATCAAGAACAATACTATGTTCCAGTTACTAGACTGATCTCCCGTTCTGATTCACAAGTACATGCAGCGATGGAGCAGTTGATCGAAGGTCCGCTTAACAAAAAGGAACTGACAAGCGTTATTTTGCCTGATGTAGAAGTAACTGAAATTGTAGAAAAAGATGGCGTCGTAACGATCGATCTGCAAGATGAGGCGTACGTAACAGGGCAACAGATTCCATCAGAAATGTTACAGGCTGTTGTTCTTTCACTCACAGAAAATTCAGATGCGGAAACTGTTCAAATAAGGGTCAATGGCGAAACTAACCTCGTAGATGAAAATAATAATTCCTACAGTGAGCCGGTCGGCAGGAAACATCATATCAATGCACTGAAATCATAATCGTTTCAAAATAGTTCTACATACAAAGACGAACCGGGTAATTACTTGGTTCGTCTTTGTGTGGGTGCAATTCGTCAGCCACTTTGTTAGAATGAATAGGATTGACATTGGATTTCACTTTCAGGAGGCACACTTTAATGAGAAATGACAGTCGGCAACCGAATCAGCTTCGGCCGGTCACGATAACAACAAACGTAAATAAACATGCAGAGGGATCTGTTCTAATCGAGTTTGGCGATACAAAAGTAATTTGTACGGCCAGCGTTGAAGAACGTGTTCCCCCGTTCATGAAGGGACAAGGCAAAGGTTGGATTACAGCTGAATATGCCATGTTGCCTCGTGCAACTCATACCCGTAACCATCGTGAAGCTTCCAAGGGTAAGCTAACTGGACGTACGATGGAAATTCAACGTCTCATTGGAAGAGCTTTGCGCTCAGTCGTTAATTTACAAGCTTTGGGTGAACGTACGATTACACTTGATTGCGACGTTATTCAAGCGGATGGCGGTACTCGTACAACTTCGATTACAGGAGCTTTTATCGCTTTGGCACTCGCAGTTAATAAAATTTCCGAAAAAACGACTTTCGCCAAATACCCAATTACAGATTTTCTTGGCTCTGTCAGCGTTGGCGTTATTGGGGAGAAAGCACTTCTAGATCTTAACTATGAAGAAGATTCCAAAGCTAAAGTAGATATGAACGTAGTTATGACTGGCAGCGGTAAATTCGTCGAAGTTCAAGGAACGGGCGAAGATGCGCCATTTTCACGCGATGAACTAAATCAATTGCTTGCACTAGGAGAAGAAGGTATAGCTGAGCTTATTCAGAAGCAACGTGAAGTGCTTGGCCCTATTGCAGATCGCATTGGAAACTAATTGGGGGCTTGTAACATATGACGAGTGTGGATCATAGTGAAAATACAATCGTTGTCGCTACGAAAAACAGCGGCAAAGTGAAAGAATTTGCACATGCGCTTGAGAAGCTGGGGAAACGTATAACGAGTCTTTATGACTATCCGCAAATTGCTGATATTGTGGAAGATGGTGATACGTTCGCCGCGAACGCAAGAATTAAAGCGAAAACGACTGGGGATATCCTTGGTGTTCCTGTCCTTGCAGATGATTCAGGCCTGCGAGTAGAAGCACTCGGAGGTGAGCCTGGCGTATATTCAGCTCGTTATGCCGGAGAAGGTGCAGCGGACAGCGATAATAATGCGAAGTTATTGAAGGAACTTGAACAGCTGGGCACTACATATTCTGACGATAAGCTAGCAGACGGATCATTGTTGCTTAGCAAAGCGCAGTTTGTGTGTGCATTAGCACTTTATGATCCGGCTACTGGACAATTTGTTGAAGCAGAAGGAACAGTCGATGGACTTATAACGGACAAGCCGCATGGCGATGGTGGGTTTGGTTATGATCCGCTATTTTGGCTACCACAGCTCGGTAGAGGTATGGCGGAGCTCACTAAGGATGAGAAGGGTGCAATCAGTCACCGCGGAGAGGCACTTAAAGTATTACTTTCCAAGTTAGAAAATGTGAATGAATAAAATTAAATGAGGAACTACTTTATAAATAGAGAATTCTATTTATAAAGTAGTTTTTATTTATAGGTGTAACTCAATATTTCCGAGCTAGAGCGCCAGGTCCAAGCATATGGTGAACGCTAACCCGATATTTCCGGGTTAAAGCGTCAGAGTTGAGGAGAAAATGGCGGTGCAGCCCCCTGCACCGCCATTTTATATGATATCCTCAAAGCGAGCCTCTTGCTTTGAAACAGCTCTTTTTTACATTAGTTAATCGAAACTTTATATTGTTTCAGCCACAGATTGACTTGATACAAATAAGCGAACAACTGAGGACCAGACATCAACTGACCAAACCAAGGGATATTGGATTTGGCAGCATCGGATTCGGCTAGCTCCCTAACCTTTTTCACATTAATGAGGGGGAGAAGTGGGGAACTAGGATCATTTAGTACATCTAGTAGGAGACCACGTACCGCTGCAAGATAAGCAGGATTATGTGTCTTTGGATAAGGGCTCTTCTTCCGCGTTAATACATCATGTGGGAGAATGCCTGTTAGTGCTTTACGCAAAATACCCTTTTCCCGATCGCCGGATGATTTAATTTCCCATGGGATGTTCCACACATATTCCACCAGACGATGATCGCAAAATGGTACCCGGACCTCAAGTCCGGCAGCCATGCTCATTCGATCTTTCCGATCAAGCAGTGTGGGCATAAAGCGAGTTATGTTTAAATAGGACATTCGGCGCATCCGCTGTTGCTCTTCATTCTCGCCCTTAAGATGTGGTACTTCTGCGACGGCATCAGCATATCTGTCACCAATGTATTCTTCTGGTCTAATCCACTTGGCAATATCAGGAGCTAATAACTCTCCGCGCATTGACGTTGCAAGAGACCAAGGGAAGGTGTTTGCAGCCAGTGCATCTTCTCTATGAAACCACGGATAACCGCCAAATATTTCATCAGCAGCCTCGCCCGAAATAGCAACTGTTGCACCTTTCTTGATCTCATGACAGAACAAGAGGAGAGAAGCGTCAACATCAGCCATACCAGGCAAGTCTCGGGCGAGCGTAGCATCGTGAAGCGCAGCAACAAGCTCAGGCGTATCAAACTGAATCGGATGATGAATGGTACTAAGATGCGAAGTCATTCTCTCAATCCATGGCGCATCACTATTTGGCTGAAAAGCATGAGCTTGAAAATGTTTGTCATTATCTCGGTAATCAACCGAATAGGTATGCACGTTACCTTGACCATTTGCCCTGTAATATTCGACGGCAAGTGCAGTTAATGCGCTTGAATCTAGCCCACCTGACAGGAGGGTACAGACAGGTACATCGGATATGAGCTGACGCTCAACGGTATCTTTTAGCAAAATACGTACATGCTCTGCTGTTTGTTCAACGTCATGTTCGTGCGGACTGCTCGTAAGTTTCCAGTAGGTAATGGTTTTGACGCCAGCATGATTGATGACCATACATTGTCCAGGCTTCACTTCACTTATCGCTTTGTAAACACCTTGACCTGGCGTACGGGCAGGCCCAATAATAAACACTTCAGCAAGTCCTTCAGCGCCAACCTCAGCCTTTACTGCCGGATGCTGGAGAATACATTTTGGCTCCGAACCAAAAATAAATAGATCATTTTGACTGCTGTAAAAAAGCGGCTTCACTCCTAGGCGATCTCGTGCAAGAAACAGCTCCTGTGCCGTCACATCCCAAATAGCAAAAGCAAATATGCCATTAAATCGTTCTACACAAGCTCTGCCCCATTCCATGTAGGCTACAAGTAGAACCTCTGTATCACAGTTTGTTGTGAAAGTTCTACCTCTACTAACAAGCTCTCTCTTCAGTTCAGGCGCATTATAGAGCTCGCCGTTATAAACGACGACATATTTGTCGTCACCCGTATACTTAATCATAGGTTGGGCGCCGTTCTCAGGATCAATTACGGATAGGCGACGATGGCCAAGTGCACAGTGTGGCGATATCCAGGTTCCAGCGGCATCGGGCCCACGAGGAGCAAGAGTATCTGTCATCCTCTCCAAGTTCTCACTTTCTTTGGTCAAGTCACTGTTCCAATCAATCCAGCCGGTTATTCCGCACATCCTTCTCATTCCTCTCTTTGCTGGACTCCAGTAGCGATAATAACAGCTATATGCAGAAAAAAGGGATAAAATGTCTGTCCGACTGGGGATGCTAGTGAGGTCGAGTCATTGGAATGCAAATCGAAGCAAGAAAGGGATGAAAGTTGTAATGCAGGAACAACAACACGATTCAGACCGAGAAAGCAATCGAAAGCCCTATTATGTTTCGGTGCAAGCAGGACAAATTCTTGAGGACCCTGAAGCAGCTGCATATGAGCTGGAGATTTTAGCGAATGAAGATGATAAGAGTAGGTTGCATGAACTTTTCAAAGAGCTTAATTCAATGGACAATTGGTCTGTGCTTCATTTCAACAGTAGACCTTTCTCACCGAGTAATGATGTGGAATTGAACGGCAACTCGGATGAAATCATTAGCCGGATCTACCGGCTATTATATGAATGTGGTACAGAGGAAACGAAGCAGCACATTGAATCAATGGGAATTATATAACAAAAAAGGTTGAGAAAGGCAGTTTGGCGGTACATATGTCATTTCTTAATGACGTTGGATCGCCTTATTTGTGTTGATGCCCAAATAGCTGTTAACATAGTATAATTCCTAACATAAAAGTGGAGGCGTACATCGTGCAAAAGTTAATTTTTTTCGTTGGAGTAGCAGGTACTGGGAAAACTACGGTTGCTAGGCGGTTAAGTACTGAAATTCCAGCAGCTTTTCTTGATAGAGACACAATCGGTGGAAGGTTCGTAGAAGCCATTTTGGAAATGAAGGGTCTAGATAAAAATGATCGTGACTCGGAATTTTACAAAGCGAACTTGCGTGATCTTGAATATGATACAGCTAAGGATGTTTGTATCGAAAATTTGGCTGCTGGACAAAATGTGTTTATGATCTCTCCGTTTACTGCGGAGTTAAAAAATAAGCAATATATTGAAGATGTGATTACAGCAGCTGGCCTTACCAAAGAGCAAGTGGACGTTAAAGTTATTGTTGTGACTTTGCAAGATATGGCTCTGCAGAAGGATCGTATCGTTGGAAGACAAACAGAGCGTGATCAGTGGAAGTTTGATAACTGGGGACTTTTCGAGAAACGGGTAGACTTTGTTCCGGCTATTAACTGGGATATCCCGGCATCATCTATACTCATTTTCGACAATAGCGGTGAGCTTACAACAGAAAAAACAGATATTCTTAAACGATTCGCTACCGGTGAGTAGAAATAGCTGCATGAGCATATATTTTTGAAAAAGGGGTGTCTTAACGGATTAATTACTATCTGTTATAGACGCCCCTCTTACTTATTTTAATCCAAGTTGTGTCTTTGTAATCAGTTTTCCGGCAGTTATAGCAAATGTAGCACTAGCCAAGGCATCGCCATCACCTTCGAACATATAAATGACGACATGCGTCTCACTGCCTTCTTCACCGCCCTCTGAAACGAGTTCTCCTTCACCGCCAACGATGTCAACGATCTCTTTGTAGGTCATCCCATTTTTGATTTTTTCAAACTCAGCTTTAGTAATAATAGAAGCAGAAGTTGTTTTACCAGATGTGGATGAGCTTGGTAGTTGGTTAGTGGATGCGGGTTGATCGTCTTGACTACAAGCAACTAAACTTGCAATAACTAGCAGCACTACAATTCCTTTTATTGTTGAGAATAATTGATTAGTACCATGTGCAGCTTTCATAATACATCTCCTTCCGATATGTAGATTTTTTTCATTGTAGTCGTACAGCTTTTCTATTTTACTATTAATCACTGTTAATTTCGACAACTTTTACCATAAAATAAATCGACAAACCATATCGATTGTAATGAATATAGCTTTGTGTTAACTTATAAAAATTATGACTATCCTTCCATGAGAACGTTTGTTTGGTATATACTTGTAATATAAAAATGACGATTAGGACTGTCACTAACGAAAGAGTAATTATTGTTTTCTTTTAAGGGTAGAAAATTTTGCGAACGACATTGGAGGTAATCAAGATGGCAAGAGGACCAAAGCGACCAACTAGAGATGAATTTGAACTAGAGGAGCTAGGAGAAAGATTAGTAGAGGCGTATCAAGGGGAAACGGAGTTACAGCTTACAGTTTGGAACTGGGATGAACTCGTTTATGGGAAAATCGTAAAGATGGATTCAAGAACGAAGCTTGTTCACGTTGAATATAATGGGGAAACAACTAAAGTGCCTTTTATGGATATTATGAAGGTTGCTAGTTCTGCGTAATCGTATACTTAACCATTTGAAGCACCCTTAAGGTTTATTGGGAAGTCCTCCTACAAGGAAACCAATGATCCTTTTGGGTGTCTTTTTTTGTGCGGTCTCAGACAAGTGGTATCGTTGCATTAAAAGAATAATTTGTTTTAATTTCTATTTTGTGGCAATTTATTAGTTAGGCAGTACCTAATTAATTTAGCTAATGCCTAATTAATTTTTGTGAGGTGTTTGGATTGCTTGAATGGATGTTGAGAGAAATGATGGCTGACAGAAAAATATGGTCAGGTACAGAACTTGCTCGTCTTCTACAAGAAAAAGCAAACTATAAACTATCAGCACCTTCAATTAGTGCACTAATATCAGGAAAGCCGAAGCAAATGAAAGCAGAAACGCTTGATGCATTATGTACAGCATTAGATTGTAAGCCGAGTGATCTTTGGAACCATACACCAACTCCAAGTTTAAGGGAGGCGTAGATCGTGACAGCGAAAACAATTGTACCATTTGGAGATTCGATTCTTCGGAAACGATCTAAACCAGTTGAGGGCATTACTCCGAAAATAATAAAACTACTGGACGATATGAAAGAAACACTTTACGCAGTAGATGGTCGAGCTGGTTTAGCAGCTCCTCAAGTAGGAATTCTTAGAAGAGTCATCGTTATGGATTGTGGAGATGGATTAATCGAATTAATTAATCCAGAGATCATTAGCGGTAACGGAGAACAAACAGGGACCGAAGGTTGTTTATCCTATCCAGGTTACGTTGGGGTAGTTAAACGATATTAATATGTTAAAGTAAAAACGTTTACAAGATCAGGTTCGGAATTGATTATTGAAGGGGAAGGTATGCTCGCAAGATGTATGCAACATGAGATGGACCATTTAGACGGAATTCTCTACATCGATCATATTAAAGATGGATTGTTTTTTGAAGAAGTGTCGAAACGTAGAGCCAATCTACTAGAGGTATACAAATTATCGATTAGTAAATAACGAAAACCCCCGAATCCCATATACTACTGGGTTTCGAGGGTTTTTATTTGTTAGAACACTCATATAAAAATATATGGCGTCCCAGGAGGGATTCGAACCCCCGACAACTCGCTTAGAAGGCGAGTGCTCTATCCGACTGAGCTACTGGGACGCGTAAGAAATAATATATCATGAGTTTTCGAAATGCGCAACCCTTTCGAAAAATTTTTTTTGAAATAAGGCATTATTTTTTTATTTGCGTTCATCATGGTATAATTTATCGCAAGATTACTGGGTGATTCATATGGATATACCTTAAGGCGGTGTTATCATTACAACTCCTCAAGATCCACAAACAGAGGGTAAAGAAAACGTATATTTATTTCCCAGCATGCTTGATCAATATCAGATTCAATTAACTCGTATGCTGGAGGCGGAGCAATACAAGGAAGCCAAACAATTGCTTCGATTTCTAGTTCAATGCCAAGGGCAAGAGAAACGGCATTATGAGGAATGGGAAAGTTTGCTCGATTGGCTTGTAATGGCTTTTCCTGATGGAAGTGATAATGAGGAAAGCAGTATTGTAGAGAGCGAGCCTGAAGATGAAACGGCTTTGAGGGAACAATTGCTGAATCCTCATAATCAAGACGAGGCTTATATCAATCAAGTGCTGTACATCATGCAACATCATCCTATGATTGATCAACAGATGCTCGCGCTTGAAAGAATTGTTTTCATCGAAGCGGAAAACGTGAACGACATTATGTTGGAATGGTTGAAGCGGGAAGATATTCATCCAATGGTTCAGTTCAAAGCGCTACAGTGCCTGCGTAAACGCGGTTTAACAGGTGGAATCTCTATCGTTCGATTAGAAGAGAACGTACTGCTGGATATTGAATCTACTCCATTATCGATGGACGATTTCCCCCAGCAAATAGGCCGAATTGTTGAGCGAACAGAAGCAGTGGCTGAAATTGATGATCCGACATTGCCTCATTTTGCCAGAGAGTTATGGAAAGAAAGTTTACAGTATCTGTACGGCACAACGGCGTATCAGTGGATGTTAAGAGATGATGATGAAACAGTAGATTGTTTCTCGGCAGCGCTACATCTCACGTTAAACCTGACTCTGTACGGGTCTGCAAACGATGATGATATTCGTGATACATACAGCATTACCGATGCAATGCGTTTCCGTTATGAGCAAGCATGCAGGTCACTTCGAAGTGTTGCAATGTTGCTCCAAACGGGTGAAGATGAAGATCAGCCTTGAAAAGCTCGTCCATCTTGTTTATAATAGAATGGTTTATGTAACGTGAAAACATGTGATGCATGCGCATTTTTGGAGGGGAAGGCATAAAATGAAAGCAACTTGGGAAAAAATAGACAAGAACATCGTGTCAATCGATGTTGAGGTTAGTGCAGAGAAAGTAGCAACAGCTTTGGATCAAGCCTTTAAGAAAGTAGTAGCAAAGGCTAACGTTCCAGGATTCCGTAAAGGTAAAGTACCTCGCGGTATTTTTGAATCCCGTTTCGGAATTGAAAGTCTTTATCAAGATGCAATCGACATCTTGTTGCCTGAAGTTTACACAGCAGTAATTAAAGAACATGGTCTTGAGCCAGTTGATCGTCCAGAAATCGACGTAACTCAATTTGCTAAAGGTCAAGAGTTCAAATTCAACGCTAAAGTTGTTGTTAAGCCAGAAGTTACACTTGGCGAATACAAAGGTTTGGAAGTTGAAGCAGTTAAGGTTGAAGTATCGGAAGAGGAAATCGGTGCTGAACTTGAGCGTTTGCAAGGTCGTCACGCTGAACTTTCCGTAGTAGAAGATGGCGCTGCTCAAAAAGGCGACGTTTCTGTTATCGATTTCGATGGATACTTGAATGGAGAGCAATTCGATGGCGGCTACAGCGAGCGTTATTCGCTTGAGCTAGGCTCCAACTCCTTTATCCCTGGTTTCGAAGATCAAGTAGTTGGTATGGAGCTAGGTGATTTCAAGGATATCGAAGTAACTTTCCCTGAGACTTACCATGCAGAACATCTTGCTGGTCAACCAGTCGTATTCAAAGTTAAACTTCATGAACTAAAACGTAAGACGCTTCCTGCTTTGGATGATGAGTTCGCAAAAGATGTTAGCGAGTTCGACACACTAGAGGAATTCAAACAAGATTTGACTAGCAAATTGCAAGAGAAAAAAGCGAAGGAAGCTGAGCAAGCGCGTGAAGTTGCAGTCGTAGACAAAGCAACTGCTGCTGCTGAAGTAGACGTTCCTGATGCGATGATCGAAACTGAGACTGATTACATGGTTAAAGATTTCGAAAGCCGCCTAAAAATGCAAGGAATGAACATGGATCTATACTTCCAGTTCTCCGGTCAAGACGAAGCAGCTCTTCGTGGCCAAATGCGTGCTGACGCTGTAAAACGCGTTTTGAACAACTTGGTACTTGAAGCAATCGCTAAAGCTGAAGGTTTTGAAGCTTCTGAAGAGGATTTGGCTGCTGAGCTTGAGACATTGTCTAAAACTTACAACCGTCCTGCAGAAGAGCTTCGCAGCATCTTCGAGAAAAACGGTAACATCGGCAACTTGCAAGAAGATATTCAAGTTCGCAAAACAGTTAAGTTCTTGCTTGATAACAGCAAGACAGTTTAAAAACACCCGGTTAACACTGGAATAGAATAATAAGTTTTACCCCAAGATAAGGCGCGTGTTCTATACGTGCCTTATTTTGACCCTACATAATTGATTTTCTGAAAGTGAATTCACGCATTATGCGTACATAACGAACGACCGTTGCCGTATACTGTAGTATCTGGAAAAATGACATCAATAAGCGTACGTGTTACAATGGGTAAGCATTACAAATGCCAAAAAAGAAAAGAGGTTGGTCGCATGAATCTGGTACCGATCGTTGTTGAACAGACGAATCGTGGGGAACGTTCCTACGATATCTACTCCCGGTTGCTGAAGGATCGCATTATTTTTCTAGGAAGTGCAATTGATGATGACGTCGCAAACTCCATTATCGCTCAGCTTCTATTTCTGGCGGCCGACGATCCTGAGAAGGACATTCATCTCTACATTAACTCCCCTGGCGGTTCAGTAACTGCTGGAATGGGAATATTCGATACGATGCAATATATTAAACCGGAAGTATCCACGATCTGTATGGGCATGGCAGCTAGCATGGGTTCCTTGTTGCTTACAGCAGGTGCAAAAGGCAAACGTTTTGCCCTACCTAATGCTGAAGTTATGATCCATCAGCCACTCGGTGGCGTGCGTGGTCAAGCGACTGACATAAAGATTCATGCCGATTGGATACTTAAGACGAAGCAGAAACTAAATCAAATCTATGTTGATCGCACTGGTCAGCCATATGAAAAAATCGACCGTGATACGGATCGCGATTATTTCATGAGCGCTGAAGAGGCTCTTGCATACGGATTGATTGACAAAGTTATAACTTCGCCTGGTATCGTAACGATTTAATAGAAGGGGTGAGTACATGTTTAAATTCAATGACGAAAAAGGCCAATTAAAATGCTCATTCTGCGGCAAATCGCAGGATCAGGTTCGTAAATTAGTAGCCGGCCCTGGCGTCTATATATGCGATGAATGTATTGAGCTATGCACGGAAATCGTTGAAGAGGAGCTCGGCAATGAAGAAGAGCTTGATCTGAAAGATATTCCAAAGCCTAGAGATATTCGTTCTATCTTGGATTCCTATGTTATCGGACAAGATTTTGCTAAAAAGTCTTTGTCAGTAGCGGTTTACAATCACTACAAACGTATTAATTCAGGAAGCAAGATCGAAGACGTTGAACTTCAAAAGAGTAACATTTTGTTACTAGGACCTACGGGTTCAGGGAAGACGCTTCTTGCACAAACGATGGCCAAAATATTGAATGTTCCATTTGCGATTGCAGACGCTACTTCACTTACTGAAGCTGGTTATGTTGGCGAAGACGTTGAGAACATCTTGCTTAAGCTTATTCAAGCAGCTGATTATGATGTAGAGAAAGCTGAGCGCGGTATTATCTATATCGATGAAATCGATAAGGTAGCTCGCAAATCAGAAAACCCTTCGATCACAAGAGACGTTTCAGGAGAAGGTGTTCAACAAGCACTTCTGAAAATTTTGGAAGGTACGGTAGCTTCTGTGCCACCTCAAGGTGGACGTAAGCATCCGCATCAAGAATTTATCCAAATCGATACAACGAACATTTTGTTCATTTGCGGTGGTGCATTTGATGGCCTAGAGCAATTGATCAAACGTCGTATCGGCAAAAAGGTTATCGGCTTCAATTCTTCCGGCGAAATGCAGAAAGATTTGAAAGCAGGCGAATACTTAACGATGGTATTGCCTGAAGACTTGCTCAAATTCGGACTTATTCCAGAGTTTGTAGGACGTCTTCCAGTAATCTCAACGCTAGAGCCGCTTGATGAGCCAGCGCTTGTTCGGATTCTATCCGAGCCAAAAAATGCGCTTGTGAAGCAGTATCAGAAGCTTCTAGAGATGGATAACGTAAAACTAGACTTCGAACCTGCTGCACTTGATGCTATTGCGAAAGAAGCAATTAAGCGTAACACGGGTGCGCGTGGACTTCGCGCCATCATCGAAGGCATTATGCTTGATGTGATGTATGAAGTGCCGTCACGCGACGATGTGAGTACTTGTCTCATTACAGAGAAATCTGTTCAAGACAAAATCATGCCGGAGCTTTCCACGAAAAAAGGCAAGAAGAAGGAAGAAAGCGCCTAAGCGATTTTTAGTTCCTACAAAGGTTTCCACCCTATGTCGAACGGTTTACCGTTTTTCATAGGGTGGACTTTGGCATTTATAGATAAGAAATTATAAGCAATTGGCCTAATATCGTACTTTAAGTTCACTGCGAAACGAGCTTTGCCGCTAATCCGGCGCAAATCGTTTACGCTTGATAGGAGAGAATACACATGTATTTACGCCAGGATACGGTAGCGGTGAAAGTCGGCGATTTGACGATTGGCGGCAGTAATGAAGTGATCATTCAAAGTATGTGTACGACAAAAACGGCAGATGTAGAGGCGACTGTAGCTGAGATTTTACGTCTAGAGGAAGCTGGCTGCCAAGTCGTAAGGGTGACTGTCAACAACAAAGAAGCCGCTGAAGCTATCAAAGAGATTAAAAAACGCATTCATATTCCGCTCGTTGCGGACATTCATTTCGATTATAGATTAGCACTATTAGCTATAGAAAACGGGATTGATAAAGTTCGGATTAATCCGGGTAATATCGGACGACGTGAGAAGATAGAAGCAGTCGTAAAGGCTTGTAAGGAACGTGGCATTCCGATTCGAATCGGTGTAAACGCCGGTTCACTTGAAAATCACTTACTTGAAAAATACGGTTATCCTACCCCTGAAGCTATGGTAGAAAGTGCACTATTCCATATCGGCATTTTGGAAGAACTCGATTTTCACGATATTATCGTTTCTCTTAAAGCATCGGATGTGCCAATGGCAATTGCCGCATACACCATGGCTGCTGAGAAAATTAAATATCCGCTTCATCTTGGCATTACAGAAGCAGGTACACTTCATACCGGTACGATCAAAAGTTCCGCAGGTATTGGAGCTTTGCTTGCACTCGGCATTGGAAACACGGTACGTATCAGCTTGAGTGCAGATCCGGTAGAAGAAGTAAAAGTAGCGCGAGAGCTTTTGAAGACGTTTGGTCTCATTACGAACGCTGCAACTCTAGTTTCTTGTCCGACTTGCGGTCGACTTGATATTGATTTGTTCTCAATCGCTAATGAAGTTGAAGATTATATCTCAAAAATTAAAGTGCCAATTAAAGTTTCCGTACTAGGCTGTGCTGTTAATGGTCCAGGTGAAGCACGGGAAGCGGATATTGGAATTGCTGGAGCTCGGGGCGAGGGGATGCTTTTCCGTTACGGAGAGATGATTCGTAAAGTGCCTGAAGCAGAACTGCTGAACGAGCTTAAGAAAGAAATTGATGAGATTGTAAGAGTGTTTGAGGAGACAGGTGAAATTCCTGGACGTAAAAATCACGCACACGCGTAGATTGTACCCGAATCAAATAATCTACATCTAAAAAGTGCAGTTGCAGGAGCCTCTCCTGTACTAGCACTTTTTTTGATATAGTCGGCATTTTCAAATAGATTGCGATTATTCCTTCAACCATGAGGCAATACTGAGTTAATACGGATATATTTGACGGTTCAGTATGGGTAATAGCTGCCAAAGGGCACAATTCCCGTTTACGCTTGAAATATACGATTGTTCAAATGATGAACATCATCTGTATATTTCTCCGCGAAACGAGTAATTGGTGCCAAAGGGCACAATTCCCGTTTACGCTTGAAATATACGATTGTTCAAATGATGAACATCATCTGTATATTTCTCCGCGAAACGAGTAATTGGTGCCAAAGGGCACAATTCCCGTTTACGCTTGAAAGGAGCTGGAGGAATGAGTTTAAATCTTGTGTTAATGTTGATTCAAGTGTTTTTTGCGGTTGTTATTGGTCTGTATTTTTGGAATTTGCTTCGAAATCAGAAGACAAACCGGACTGCTGTTGATCGGGAGTCGAAAAAGGAGATGGATAAACTCAGGAAGCTGAGATCGATCTCACTTACGAAACCTCTCGCGGAAAAAACAAGGCCGCAGACGATGGGGGACATCATTGGTCAAAGAGATGGGCTTAGAGCGCTTAAGGCGGCACTTTGCAGTGCAAACCCACAACATGTTATCATTTACGGTCCACCCGGTGTCGGTAAAACTGCGGCAGCACGCGTCGTCCTAGAGGAAGCGAAAAAAAATCCGACTTCACCTTTTCTTCCAGAAGCGAAGTTTACAGAAATTGATGCAACGACAGCACGATTTGATGAACGCGGCATCGCAGATCCTTTGATCGGATCAGTGCATGATCCAATCTACCAAGGCGCAGGAGCAATGGGAGTAGCTGGTATTCCGCAACCAAAACCAGGTGCTGTAACGAAAGCACATGGGGGAATATTGTTTATTGATGAAATAGGCGAATTGCACCCTGTGCAGATGAATAAGCTTTTAAAAGTGCTAGAGGACCGGAAGGTTTTTTTGGAGAGCGCCTATTACAATTCGGAAGACGCTAATATTCCGATGTATATTCATGACATCTTTCAAAATGGACTTCCCGCCGATTTCCGCTTGGTAGGAGCGACTACACGTTCACCGCAAGATATTCCGCCCGCGATTCGTTCGCGTTGCATGGAAGTGTACTTCCGACCGCTTTTGGCAGATGAGATCGCACTGGTAGCAGAAAATGCTGTCAAAAAAATCGGATTTGCTCCGTGCCCCGAGGCGATCGATGTTGTCAAAAAATACGCTACTAACGGTCGAGAGGCAGTTAATGTTATCCAATTAGCAGCTGGAGTGGCACTCTCGGAGAAGCGTGACCGTATTTCGGCAGCGGACATTGAATGGGTCGTTAATAGTAGCCAAATTCCACCTCGTCCAGATCGTAAAATACCTGCAGCACCGCAAGTTGGGTTTGTTAACGGTCTTGCTGTATATGGCCCTAACCTCGGAACGCTTCTTGAAATTGAAGTTAGTGCAATTCCCGCAACAAAGGGAAAAGGCCTCTTCACGATTACGGGTGTTGTGGACGAAGAAGAGTTAGGTGGAGGTTCCCGTACACTACGAAGAAAAAGTATGGCGAAAGGTTCAGTAGAAAATGTGCTGACTGTTCTTCGCCGTATCGGGCTAAACCCTCAACATTATGACCTTCATATCAATTTCCCAGGAGGAACGCCGATTGATGGTCCTTCTGCGGGAATAGCTATGGCTACTGCAATCGCTTCTGCAATTACTGGTGTGCCGATAGACAATAAGCTTGCAATGACTGGTGAAGTGGGCATACACGGCAACGTGAAGCCTGTAGGAGGAGTATTGGCGAAAGTAGAAGCAGCTTTCCAAGCAGGGGCTACTCAGGTTATTATTCCAAGAGAGAACTGGCAAGCTATATTTGCTGATTTAAATGGATTAAAGGTTATTCCTGCAGATCGTGTGGAAGAGGTGTTCGATTATGTATTCCCGCAGTCTATTTTGGTTGCGAAACATATTGAGGCGCCTTTAATATCTGATCCATTTATTGGGTCTAACATTCCCTATTTGCAGGCTGATTCCGCTGAATGATAAAATAAGGTAGATGTTAACGAATGGAGGTGCTGGCATGGGACCTAATAAATCGAAAGGTCGTCGGCTGCCCTTGCTTCCACTAAGAGGGCTACTCGTTTATCCCAGCATGGTTCTCCACCTAGATGTGGGAAGGGACAAATCGGTTCGTGCGCTTGAGCGTGCGATGGTCGAAGATCATATGATATTGCTTTGCTCGCAGTCTGAAGTGAATATTGAAGAACCGACTGAAGGGGATATATATAAAGTCGGAACAATTGCAAAGGTTCGCCAGATGCTTAAACTTCCAAATGGTACGATACGTGTACTCGTTGAAGGTGTTGTGCGGGCTGAAGTGCTAAGTTATGTAGAGAACGATCAATATTATGAAGTGCAAGTGAAGGAGCTTCCAGAAGAAGAGACAGATGATCCAGCAGTGGATGCATTAATGCGTTCGGTACTGAATCAATTTGAGCATTACATTTCTCTTTCGAAGAAAGTAACCCCAGAAACGTATGCCGCTGTTTCAGATATTGATGAGCCAGGAAGACTTGCGGACGTCATTACAAGCCACTTGTCTCTGAAAATTAAGGATAAGCAAGACATCCTTGAGACGATTGATGTTGCAGCAAGACTTGAACTGCTGCTTGATCTGCTAAGCAATGAGCGTGAGGTTCTTGAACTAGAACGTCAAATCAATCAGCGCGTGAAAAAGCAGATGGAAAAAACGCAGAAGGAATATTATCTTCGTGAGCAGATGAAGGCGATCCAAAAGGAGCTTGGCGAGAAGGAAGGCCGGGCTGGTGAAGCCGAGGATCTTCGGAATCAACTTGAAGAAGCTGGTGTTCCAGATGCAGTTAAGGAGAAGGTTAATAAAGAAATTGACCGTCTCGAAAAAATGCCTCCATCCTCAGCCGAGGGTGGCGTCATTCGCAATTATATCGATTGGTTACTCGCATTGCCGTGGAAAAATACGACGGAAGATGATCTTAGCTTAGAGAAAGCTGAGGAAATCTTAAACGAAGATCATTACGGTTTAGAGAAACCGAAGGAGCGCGTACTTGAGTATTTGGCAGTACAGAAGCTCGTTAAGAAGCTGAAAGGTCCTATTCTTTGTCTTGTTGGGCCTCCTGGTGTCGGTAAGACATCTCTAGCCCGCTCAATAGCGAAATCACTTGGTCGTAAGTTTGTACGTATATCACTTGGCGGTGTCAGAGATGAGGCCGAGATTAGAGGTCATAGGCGTACGTACGTAGGTGCGATGCCTGGTCGGATCGTCCAAGGAATGAAGACGGCGGGAAGCGCAAATCCGGTCTTCTTGTTAGATGAGATCGACAAGATGGCAATGGACTTCCGTGGTGATCCGGCTTCAGCGCTTCTTGAAGTGTTAGATCCTGAGCAAAATAATACGTTTAGCGATCATTACATTGAAGTGCCATTTGATTTGTCTAAAGTAATGTTTGTAACGACAGCCAATGCGCTACATAACATTCCAAGACCATTGCTTGATCGAATGGAAGTTCTCTACATTCCGGGCTATACGGAGCTAGAGAAGCTACAAATAGGTGTTCGATACTTATTCCCTAAGCAAAGAAGCGAACATGGATTAAACGAAGAGCAACTAACTATTTCAGACGAAGCACTTCAGCTTCTTATTCGCGAGTATACACGTGAATCTGGTGTGCGGAATTTGGAACAACAAATTGCAGCAGTGTGTCGTAAAGCTGCCAAGCACTTTGTGTCCAGTGAAAGTTCGGAACCTATGAATGTAGATGTTGACCGTGTGAAGGACTGGATTGGACCATCGAAATTCCGCTACGGTTTAGCAGAAAGTAATGATCAAATAGGCGCGGTTACTGGGCTTGCTTGGACAGAAGTTGGCGGAGATACACTTGTTATCGAAGTTACGGTTATGCCGGGCAGCGGCAAGTTGACGTTAACGGGCAAACTTGGAGATGTGATGAAGGAATCCGCACAAGCGGCATTTAGTTATACACGTTCAAAAGCGGTGGAACTTGGGATTGATCCAAGCTTCCATGAAAAAAATGATATTCATATCCATATCCCTGAAGGAGCAATTCCAAAGGACGGTCCTTCAGCGGGTATAACGATTGCAACGGCGCTAATTTCAGCACTTACGAATCGTTATGTATCCAAAGAGGTTGCTATGACAGGCGAAATTACACTTCGCGGCAGAGTTCTTCCGATTGGCGGACTGAAAGAAAAGTCCCTCGCAGCCCATCGCGCTGGCATCAAGAAGATTTTACTACCGAAGGATAATGAGCGTGATCTAAGGGATATTCCGGATAGCATCCGTGATGAACTGGAGTTTGTTCCAGTGAGTCATATGGATGAAGTGCTGCAACATGCATTACGTGCAGTACCGCAAGAGGAGAGGGCAGGGACAACGACTTCATGAAAATAATGGACGCACAATTTATCATTAGCGCGGTTAAGCCGCATCAATACCCTGAGGATGCTTTGCCAGAGGTAGCTCTGGCAGGGCGTTCTAACGTGGGTAAATCTTCTTTGATTAACAAAATGATCATGAGAAAAAATCTGGCTAGAACGAGTTCTCAGCCAGGTAAAACACAGCAACTTAACTACTACCGTGTAAACGATATGGTGTATTTCGTCGATTTCCCCGGATATGGTTATGCGAAGGTGTCGAAGACGCAACGGGAACAGTTTGGTCAAATGATTGAAACTTATTTACGCGAACGGGAACCGCTTAAGCTACAGCTTTTAATCATCGATATTAGACATGAGCCTTCTAAAGACGATATTTTAATGTATCAATGGCTGAAGCACTTTGAGATTCCTACGTGCATCGTTGTCACGAAAGCTGACAAGATTCCTAAATCGAAATGGGACAAACATATTAAGATGATCAAGACGTCGCTTGAAACGGATCCAAGAGATACAGTTGTTATGTTTTCATCTGAGACAGGCCTTGGTCGTGAGCAATTATGGGACGTTATTTCCGCTGCGATTGCCACATAAGGTAGAAAGTGCTGGGAGTTCTTCTATAAAGCAGAGAATACAGTGTAATTGTAAGGGTTCCTCGTGAATTCTACCGATATTTATTGAAATATGCGCAAATATCGCGACTGGAGAGCAGGAATAAATCGTTCCGATCACGTATAATAAAAACTAAGCAATGCTGAAAAGGCTGTCACTGAACAAATGGTGGGGTCTTAAAAGAATTGAGGAGATTTTTATGGCTAAGCGGCTAGCCACAGAGTATGTAAATGCCAAACTGCAGCTAAAACACGAAGAGATGGCTCGATTTATTACGTTTATGGAGGATCAACAACTGCGTTTGCAAGTACTGGTGCTTGATAACGGCAATCAGGAGCTTGTTCTTCAAGATGTAGCAGGAAGGGAAGAAGTCAGACTGACCTTTGAACGTCAACAAGACTATTACGTTTGCGAGCTTTCTTGCCGTCTTGTAGAACCAAGGCTGACTAATGCGATGCGCAAAGCGGTCTCCGCTTTTAGAGGCAACGCCATTGTCAACCG
The DNA here is from genome assembly GCF_016019935.1 of Paenibacillus sp. GSMTC-2017. GTDB lineage: Bacteria > Bacillota > Bacilli > Paenibacillales > Paenibacillaceae > Pristimantibacillus. The sequence goes on along the minus strand of NZ_JAECMT010000001.1, from coordinate 1,075,273 downwards.
AATATACAGCCATTATACGATGATCTATTACTATAGGAACGGTGCCGTTCATAAGATTGTAGAGAGCATAGCTTCCGGTGACCGTGTTGTCTTCGAACACAAAGACACACTTGGACAACTGGAGCGGGTATTTAACAGCAGATTGATCGAACGCGAAATTGGACTGATCAATGGTGCAGTAAATGAATTGCTTGATTTGCGCAATCAAACGATCGATAAGGCAGAAATAGCCGGAATCGACGAAAGATTGAAGGAACTAACTCACAAGTTATTTGTACTTGAGGCTTAAAACTAATAACGTTCTAGAATGAAGAGAGGCACCTGATTTATTGGGCTGCTTCTTTTTTTAAAGACGGTTTCGGGACATGTTTGACAAACATACATTGATTCGGAACGATTAATGCAATTGTTATTTCAATCCTTACCAAAAAAAACTATTGCATTTATCCCGGATAGATGTTATTTTTAGTTTCGTTGAAAACATTGTTGTGCAAAAAAATTAGGAACCAGGATTCACTCAGGACATGGTTATGTTGCGAGAGATTAATCCCTCGGGAAGTGAATGACGTAGGTCCTAGCGGATGAAATTTTTTAAACATTTTATTCCTAGGAAGGGGGAACCGGAAGATGGAATACTCAACTTTCGGAAGACACGTTGCTGTTGATGCGTGGGGTGTAGATTTTGATTTGCTGAACAGCGCGGAATTTTTGCAATCAAATATGGTAGAGGCTGCTGAAGCGTGTGGCGCGACTGTATTATCCGTGCAAGCTAAACAATTTGATCCTCAAGGCGCAACGGTACTTGTGCTGCTGTCAGAGAGTCACCTCTCGATCCATACGTACCCTGAGAGAGGTTTTGCTGCGCTAGACTGTTATACCTGCGGTGAAACTGTTGATCCTCAGCTTGCGATCGATTACATGCTTGCTGTACTGAAGCCGAAGACAACTCATGCGAAGAAGCTAGTTCGCGGCATGGGCGAGTTGCAAGTGGAAGAACCAAAGATGAAACAAATTGAGCTCGTTTAAGAGAGCTCCTTATTGTACGATATGGAAATAACCATGGAGCTTATCCATGGTTATTTCTTTGTGAAATAAGGGAATAATGTTAATGAATTTTTCAAACATTATTCATAAATGAACTCTTTATGAATGTCGAACTATGCTATACTATTTCATAACATCAAGGCTATGGTACTAGCTAAAGAAGGAGGCAGGAGAACGCTAATGCACATTATTGCCGTTGGACTTAACTATCGGACAGCTCCAGTGGAAGTGAGAGAGAAGTTCGCATTCGCAGAAAAAGATTTACCGAGTGCGCTAAAAGGACTCATGGATACGAAGAGTATTATGGAATGTGTCATCGTAGCGACCTGCAACCGGACAGAGCTATATGCCATCGTAGATAGACATCAATTGTGTGGACATTACATCCGCAGTTTTATGGAAAAGTGGTTTAACTTGCCAAGAAGCGAGTTCACGAACCATTTATATATGTATGAAGATGATAAAGCGATTGAACATTTATTTCGAGTAACAAGTGGTCTCGATTCCATGGTCATTGGTGAGACTCAAATTCTTGGTCAAGTAAAAAGTGCCTTTTTATTAGCACAAGGATTAAAGACTACGGGTACAGTGTTTAATATGTTATTTAAACAAGCTGTAACGATGGCGAAGAAAGCTCATTCCGAAACGATGATCGGTGAAACAGCAGTATCTGTTAGCTATGCAGCTGTTGAGCTGGGCAAACAAATTTTTGGTCAGTTTAACAAAAAAACGGTTATGATTATCGGCGCAGGGGAAACCGGGGAATTAACGGCAAAACATCTCTATGCGAATGGAGCTGATCGTGTTATCGTGGTCAATCGTACGTTCGAGAGAGCAGCAAAATTAGCTGATAAGTTTAACGGAGTTCCATGTTCGATGGATGAGGCTATTCACAAATTACCGGATGTAGATATCATTATTAGTTCTACAGGATCGGAAGGCTACGTGATGAATCGTCAGCAGGTTCAAGCAGCTATGCAACGCCGTAAGTCAAAGCCACTCTTTATGATCGATATTGCAGTGCCAAGAGACTTAGATCCATCTATCGCAGCAGTAGAGAACGTATTCCTATATGATATTGATGATCTAGAGGGAATTGTTCAGAGTAATCTGGAGCAACGTCGCCAAGAAGCTGCTAAAATTGAAGTTATGATAGCCGATGAATTGAAACTGTTCGAACAATGGTATAAGACGTTAGGCGTTGTACCACTCATTCGTGCGCTTCAAACGAAGTCAGCTGAGGTCCATGAGGAAACGATGCAGAGCATCTCTAATAAGCTTCCTGAACTCGGTGAGCATGAGCTCAAAGTCATTCGTAAACTTACTAAAAGTATCGTCAATCAGATGATGCAGGATCCTATTCTTCGAATAAAAGAAATGGCGGGCGAGAAACGAGCAGATGACGCAATGGACATGTTCGTAAAGCTGTTCGCTCTGGAAGAGCAGCTTGCTCATACGAATGAAGCTGAGAAAAAGGCTGCGCAAGAATCCGCAGTTAACGTCCAGACAAACAACGTTCATACTCATGCGAGTGCCCCGGCATTTGCTCGTACTTAATAGGCTCGTCACCGGCATTGTAATGGTTGCCAATCATCCCTTAAAGGGTTGTAATGTGGAGGAGCTATGGGAACAGCTAACTGGATGTATGACGCAATACTTTATATCTACGCCCTGACCCTTCTGTTTTATTTCTCCGACTTTATGAATGCAAGCCGGAGAGCAAAGCGGATAGGTACAGGGCTCCTTATTTTTGTTTGGATGTTACAGACTGGTTATCTTGTTATGAAATTAATTTCGAGCCTAGATACTCATAATATCGCCACCTTTGAATATTGGCTTGGATTTTCATGGTTATTAGTCACAATATCACTAGTTATAAGTCGCTTCTTTTTTATTGATTACATCGTATTTTTTGTTAATGTCGTTAGTTTTGCCGTACTTGCAGTTAATTTATATAGTGGGTCATCAGATGGTGACACCTATGCTTTATGGCAAATGTCAAGGGAACTTCTATATGTTCATATCAGTCTTATCCTATGTGCTTATGCTGCATTAACAATTGGAGCACTTCTTGCCGGGATGTATTTGTTCCTGCACCATAGACTTAAAGTTAAGCGATGGTCTAAATTCGTACGTCGCTTTCCGAGCCTTGATACGATCGAGAGATACGCTGATCGGGCAGTTATTATTGGTGTACCACTTCTTGCGATGTCACTTGCTGTTGCAGTCATATCATTACTCGTTGAGGGAAGACCGATGTTATTGTTAGATTGGAAAGTATTAACTTCGTTTGCAGCATTAGTTATGTATATTGCTTATGTTTATCAAAGAGCAGTCAAGAAGAGGCCAGGCAAACAGCTCGCTAAATTATATATCATATCTTTCAGCATGCTACTTATAAATCTGCTGACAAACTCTTTCTCCTCATTTCATTAGTTCAATAGAAAAGGAATGAAGCAGCAATGGAGGTCAATGCTCCAAACGGCTATTATCCAATTGTACTTCAGTTGAAAGGTCGACAATGTTTAATTGTTGGCGGAGGAAAGGTTGCCGAACGTAAGCTTAGTGGCTTACTAGATGCTGGTGCAGATCGAATTACTGTTATTAGTCCAGAAGCAACGGATTTTATTAGAGAGATGGCTGAATTACAGCGAATACAATGGCTAGTAAGACAAGTCGAAATACACGACTTGAAACAAGTGTGGCTAGTAATTGCAGCAACTAACAATAGAGAAACAAATGACATAATTGTGAAGGAAGCTGACAGACTCGGCATTTTGTCGAGCAACGCAGATTCTGGGGCAAAGGGAAGTTTTATAACGCCTTCAGTTATGCGCAGTGGTGAGCTAATGATTGCAGTGACGAGTTCCGGTGTAAGCCCTTCTCTTTCAAAGCTCATCAAGAGGGAGCTTGAGGATCGATATGGTGAACGTTACGTAAAGGCAACAGACATGCTGGGGCAATTGAGAAAATTAATCCTAGTGCATGTTAAGGATGAAGCTTGCAAAGAGGCAATGTTAAAGCTTGCTGCTGAAGAAGTAATGAACTCATCTTGCGAGTCATTAGATGTTAACGAATGGATGGATAGCTTACTTGAACGGATAAATGGGAGGCAGCATACAAGATGAACGATTCTTCTAAGCAACGCGTCATTACTGTAGGTACAAGAAAAAGCATGCTTGCACTAACGCAAACAGGTCAGGTCATTGATGAATTAAAACGGATCAGTGAAGAGCATGGGTTTAACTATACATTCGAAATTCGGAAAATGATAACTAAAGGCGACCGTATCCTTGATGTAACATTATCAAAAGTTGGTGGCAAAGGCTTATTCGTAAAAGAGATTGAGCAAGCGCTGCTTGATGGTGAAATTGATCTAGCGGTTCATAGTATGAAAGACATGCCGTATGAGTTGCCAGAGGGCTTGATAAATGGCGCTACGCCGAAACGTGTAAACCCGCTGGACTGTCTAGTTATGAAAGAGGGCAGCAGCCTAGCTGACTTGCCACTAGGTGCTCGTGTAGGGACGAGTAGTCTACGTCGTTCTTGCCAATTAAAAAATGCAAGGCCTGACCTTAACCTAGAATCTATACGAGGTAATATTGATTCCCGCATTAAAAAACTGGAGACAGAAGGTTTTGATGCGGTTGTTCTTGCAGCGGCAGGTCTTACGAGAATGGGCTGGGAAGATCGAATCTCCGCGTTAGTTTCGGAAGATGTTTGTATTCCAGCAGTCGGACAAGGGGCATTAGGTATTGAATGCCGCGAAAATGACAGTGAAATAAGAGAGTTGCTTGATCTCTTCAATGATAAAGAAACAGAATGGACTGTTCGTGCAGAACGTAGCTTCCTTGGAACGCTACACGGAGGATGCCAGGTTCCAATTGGTGCCCACGCAGTCATTATCTCTAAAGATGGCGAAAAGCCGCTTCTAGAGCTTACAGGGATGGTTGGATCGCCAGACGGAGTTACATTGCTGAAAGAAATGAAGCGTGGGACAGATCCGGAACAGTTAGGCAGAGATGTTGCGAACGTCCTTATTGCTAATGGAGCTGACCGCATATTAGCGGAAATCGGGGGATAACAAATGAACACGGGGAAGGTTTATTTGGTTGGTGCAGGTCCCGGAGATCCTAAGCTTATAACAGTGCGTGGCTTGGAATGTTTGAAAGTATGCGATGTTGTCGTTTATGACAGGCTCGCTAGCCCAAGACTATTGCAACATGTAAAGCCAGGAACGGAACTTGTGTATGTGGGGAAATTACCTGACAGACATACGATGAAGCAAGAAGAGATCAATCAGTTGCTCGTAGATCTTGCGCTTTCAGGTAAGACGGTTACTCGTCTAAAAGGTGGGGATCCTACCATATTCGGACGTGTAGGAGAAGAAGCAGAGCTTCTTTATGATCATGGCATTCCATTCGAAATTGTTCCAGGTATCACGTCAGCTATCGCAGTTCCAGCATATGCGGGTATTCCAGTCACCCATCGGGATCATTCATCTTCACTCTCTATTATTACTGGTCATGAGAGCCCAGACAAACTGGATCGTTCTATTCATTGGGATAAAGTTACGAATGCGACCGGAACGTTAATCTTCTTAATGGGTGTAGCCAAAATTGGTTATATTACGGAACAATTGATTCGTCACGGCAAGCCACCACAAACGCCAGTTGCTTTAGTTCGTTGGGGTACAAGAGTTGAGCAACAAACGATTGTAGGTACATTGGAAACGATTGAAGCGATCGTTAAAGCAGCTAACTTCCAACCTCCTGCAGTTATCGTAGTTGGCGATGTTGTGTTGCAAAGGGACAAGCTTCGTTGGTACGAAAATAAACCGTTGTTCGGCATGCGAATTCTCGTTACACGTGCTAGAGCACAAGCGAGTGAACTTGCTGATCGCATAGAAGAGCTTGGCGGAGAGCCATGCGAGTTCCCAGTTATTGAAACGCGTGAACCGACTAATGCTGCTGCACTAGAAACACTCCGTATGCATCTTGAAGCTGCTGAAAGTTATCAATGGCTTATGTTCACGAGCGTAAATGGTGTGCACTACTTCTTTAATTTCCTTCGAAGATTTAATATTGATATAAGGCGTTTCCATGCTGCGCGGATTGTAGCTGTTGGACCTAAGACAGCAGAAGCGCTTGTTGATAGAGGTTTAACAGTTGAAGAAGTACCCGTCAAGTTTCATGCAGAGTCACTGCTTGAGACTTTAGAGGGCAAGCTTAAACCGGGTGAAAAGGCATTGCTTCCTCGTGGTGATCTTGCACGAGATGTGCTACCTACAGAGCTTCGGGAATGGGGGATAGAGCCCGTAGAAATCGACGTCTATGAAACGGTATTAGCAACGTTTCAGGATGAACTGGCGCTTGAATGGATTCGTGAGGGCGGCATACATATGATAACTTTTACGAGCTCATCAACGGTAACGAATTTACTCGAATTGTTAAGACGTAGAGGTTTTGAAGATCCGGTGAAAGTGTTAGATGGAATTCCGATTGCAAGCATAGGACCGATAACGTCGAAGACGATTGTAGAAGCAGGACTCCAAGTAACTTTAGAAGCAAAAGCTTCGACATTGGATAGCTTGCTTGAAGATATCATAGATTATAACCAGCAAAGGAGAATGCAATCATGAGTTTCCCAATTGTTAGACATCGTAGACTTCGTAGAAGTGCCGGATTAAGAAGTATGGTTCGTGAAACGGTACTAAGCGCTGATGATTTCATATATCCGATCTTTGTTACGCATGGTAATGGAGTGAAGGAAGAAATTCCTTCTATGCCAGGGGTGTACCATCTTTCAATGGACCTACTTGAAGAAGAAATTAAAGATGTTGTCGCAACTGGGGTAAAATCTGTTTTACTGTTTGGTGTACCGAATTATAAAGATGCGGTTGGAAGTTCAGCGTATGATCACAATGAAATCGTACAACAAGCCATTCGAGCAGTAAAAGGATGGGCCCCTCAGCTCGTAGTTGTTGCAGATACATGTCTTTGCCAATTTACAGACCACGGTCATTGCGGCATAGTCCACGTAGATGATGCGACAGGAATAGCTGTTGTCGACAATGATCGATCACTTGAACTACTCGTTCGTACAGCTGTTTCCCAAGCGGAAGCAGGTGCAGATATCATTGCTCCGTCTAATATGATGGATGGTTTCGTAGATGCCATTAGAGCTGGATTAGACGAAGCAGGATTTAGTGACATTGCGATAATGTCTTATTCAGTCAAATATGCTTCAGCCTTCTATGGTCCGTTCCGTGATGCGGCTCATTCCGCTCCGCAGTTCGGTGATCGTAAGACATATCAGATGGACCCTGCCAATGTTCGTGAAGCGCTTCGTGAGGCTGAGTCTGATGTCGCTGAAGGTGCGGATATGTTGATGGTTAAGCCAGCACTTGCCTATTTGGATATTATTAAATTGCTTAAAGAACAATTCGATCTTCCGGTTGTTGCCTATAATGTCAGCGCTGAATATTCGATGGTCAAAGCTGCTGCCGCAAACGGTTGGATTGATGAACGTTCGATCGTACTTGAGAAATTAACAAGCATGAAGCGTGCTGGTGCGGATATTATTATTACTTATCACGCCAAAGATGCTGCGCGCTGGCTGAAGGGAGAACTGTAGTAATGGGTAACGAGCCTAGAGTAAGAAAAGTTGAACGTTCCGCTGCGGCTTTTGAACGAGCTAAAAAAGTTATTCCTGGTGGAGTAAATAGCCCAGTTCGTGCATTTAAATCCGTTGGTCTAACGCCAGTATATATGGAACGTGGGGCAGGAAGCCGCGTTTATGACATCGATGGCAATGAATATATTGATTACGTCGCTTCATGGGGACCGCTCATTATGGGACATGCACATCCAGAAGTCGTTGAAGCCATACGCAAAACTGCAGAAAAAGGGACAAGCTTTGGTGCACCTACAGAACTTGAAACGTTAATGGCGGAACTTGTATGCGAGCGTGTTCCATCCGTTGATGTCGTACGTATGGTTAACTCAGGTACAGAAGCTACGATGAGTGCTATAAGACTAGCGCGCGGATATACGAAACGTAGTAAAATTATGAAGTTTGAAGGTTCTTATCATGGTCATGCGGACAGCTTGCTCATTAAAGCAGGATCTGGTGTAGCTACACTTGGATTGCCAGATAGCCCGGGTGTACCTGAACATGTTGCCTCACATACGATAACGGTTCCTTACAATGACATAGAGTCAGTTAAGCTGGCATTTGAGCGTTTCGGAGAAGAAATCGCGTGTGTCATCGTCGAGCCAATAGCTGGGAATATGGGTGTTGTGCCTCCGTTGCCAGGTTTCCTTCAAGGTCTAAGAGACATTACAACTCATTATGGAACGGTTTTAATCTTTGATGAAGTTATGACAGGGTTCCGCGTTGGTTACTCTTGTGCACAAGGACTCTTTGACATCAAGCCTGATCTTACATGCTTCGGAAAAGTTATCGGTGGAGGATTACCGGTTGGGGCATATGGTGGTAAGCGTGAATTGATGGATATGATTGCACCAAGCGGTCCTATTTATCAAGCAGGTACACTATCTGGAAATCCACTTGCGATGGCAGCTGGATATACAACGCTTAAACTGTTAACACCAGAAATGTACCAGCAGCTTGAGCGACAAGCTGTTAAATTACAGCTAGGCTTTGAAGCTAACGCAAGTAAACATGATGTACAAACGACAATTAACCGAGTGGGTTCCATGGTTTGTCCATTCTTCACAGATAAAGTAGTCATTAACTATGAAACAGCTAAGACGGCTGACTTAGAGAAATTTAAAGCATATTTCGCATCTATGCTAGATCTAGGCGTAAGTGTAGCACCTTCTCAATTTGAAGGTATGTTCGTTTCGGGTGTTCATAGCGACGCAGATATTGCTGCCACGATTGCAGCGAATGATGAAGCGCTAAGTCGTTTGTAAGAACGACAGGGAGGCTTAATGCAAATGCTTAATTACTATTCAAAACGTAAGGGAGAATGGCTGGAACTGGACATGGATGGAATCATTCATGATCCTGCATACAGCGCACCCTCTAATGAGCTTGCACAGCCACGGGCCGGCAGCCATCCGCATCTAGTGCGGCAGTGGCTTCTGGCCCATTCCTTTTTTCCACAGAAGTGGATCAATCGGATATTTTCAGTTGGCGGCATTAGATGGCAGAATGATCGAATCCAGCTTCTCACCTTTCCTACAGTAAATATGTCCAAGGATAAACTGTATAGTAGTGCTCAGAGGTCACAGGGTTCACAGATACCACCCATTCTTTATGAAGATGATTATTGTCTTGTTATAAACAAGCCTGCTGGAATGCCTGTACATGCATCCTTTGTAGGGCAATCAGGTACGCTCGATGAGGCGGTTGCCAGACATATGATCAACAGAAATGATCCACTTCCGGTACGACATATTCATCGACTTGATGATGATACTTCGGGGCCAGTATTGTATTCGAAAAACGACTTAGCGCAGCTTAGATTGGACGAAGCGATGCGAGATAAGTTAATAGATAGAATCTATATTGCGGTTGTACAGGGCAGGGTGAAAAATAATTCAGGAGTGATTGATGCTGCGATTGGCAAGGATCGGCATCATTCTATGAAACGGCGTGTTACACCTAACGGAGACAGCGCGATTACTCATTATGAGGTTGTAGAGCGAAGCGGTGATTTAACCGTTGTAAGAGTGCAACTCGAAACAGGAAGAACGCATCAAATCAGAGTTCATATGAGTCACATCGGGCATCCTCTAGCTGGTGATAAACTATACGGAGGATCTTCTAGGTTGCTTGATCATCAGGCACTGCATGGTGAGCGTCTGCAATTTCACCATCCTTTGTCGGGAAGTCCAATTGATGTCCTTGCCTCATGGCCTGTTTGGTTAAAAAAGTTATCTGGTATTGTTCGTCCTTGAAAAAATGACAGTCATGCTCATGCCTCTTCTACCATATAGATAAGTAGTGAATGTATAGCTAGCCCAAGCATTCAGTATGAGAAGGGAGGAATATGGCGTGTCTAATCAGACGAACGGTTTGCGCTTTGATGTGTACGAGCGAGTCCATCTGCCAGACGATGTAGCGGCAATTGACGAACTTGAAGAAATTGAATTAGTGCCTCGTATACAAGTTATTGATCAAGGGGATCAGGCTATACTCAGGGGGCAATTGCTCTTAAGTGGTGTATACCGTGGTCAAGATGTCAATGGAGGTCAATTAACGCTTGAACATTGGATACCAGTCGAAATATCATTGCCGATGAACCGTGTAACGAGACTTGATGATATTTCTATAGAAATTGATAACTTTGATGTTGATTTATTGTCTGCTCGAACATTGAACATTACGGGCGTTTTGTCCCTTAGAGGCATAACCGTAGATCCAGTAGAAGATCATAATAGCCAGCAATGGGAGGATGAATCTTTTACCGCAGTTCATGAGCGAGACCATAACGAGCAGAATGCGTTCATTCTTGCTTCGGAGCAACAAGATGCGACGCTTTATGGAGCAGTTCACCACCATTATAATGGTGAGGGAGTAGAGGGTAGACAGGCTGAGTTTCAAGGACAGGAACACGATCAACTCTACATAACAGGGCAACAATTGTCGGAGCCACATTATGAGGAGCAACGTGATATACAACTCACCTCTCAGCAAGAAACTAATGAAAGTTGGCTCAATTTGAATGCTAATGAGCAGTCTGTAGCTCAACACGATCAGAACAGTACTGAATACGAGCTGCAACAGTTTGCTAATCGAGCGTCAGAACAAGCGCAATCACAAACACATACACAAGCATATACGCAAGCACATACACAATTGTCAGATCAATCTATTGTATGGGAACCTGTTTATAGGCAAGAGCAAGTTCAAGCAATAGATCACACCTTGCAAGAGGAACAATACTCACAAGAGGAACACGATCTGCAGGCAGAACAAGATTTACGAGATGAACAATCTGTACAGGCAGAACAAGCTCTACAGCTTGAACAAGATTTTCAAGCAGAACAAGCTTACCATGCTGAGCAGGAGCAAGCATATAGAAAGCAACAAGAGGTCCAGATCGCATTTTCTGGGAAGCCTTCTGGAAGTAGTGAGGAAGGTCAATCCAATCTCGGTTTCCGCACTCTTCTGCAATCGAGCAAGCGAGAGCAAGCAGCCCGTGAGGCAGTAGAACAGGTACAGCAAGCGGAAGAGGCGGCAAAGGCGAACGCAGTTGAGGAAGAGATTGAATGGAAAAGGTTATTTTTAAGTAAGCAGTCCGAAGATAACGCATTCCGCAAAATAAAAATGTGCATCGTTCAGCGAGAAGAAACGCTTGAGCAAATTGCGCTTCGATACAGTCTTAATCCGAGAGAATTACTTATCCGCAATGGCCTTCACGAATCCGCAGTAGCGGAAGGGCAATTATTGTACATTCCGTAACGGAAATATTTTAAATCATACAAAAAGAAGCAGACTCAGCGTCTGCTTCTTTTTTATTTCAACAACTCATCTATTCGTCATGATTTTGAGTAGGGGAAGCAAATTGTTTGCCCCATTCGCAGAGTGTATGAAGTGTGCCTTCTAACTTCCGCCCCTTATCCGTCAATTCATATTCAACTTTGGGAGGAACTTCGGGAAATACCGTTCTCAAAATCAGTTCGTCTTTTTCTAGCTCCTTCAACTGCTCAGTTAATATTTTTTGTGTAATAGGCTTTAAGCTGCGCATTAACTCGCCGTTTCGTTGCTTTCCTTGATCACCTAGTAAACATAGGATTGCCGTTTTCCACTTACCGCCAATCTGTTGTATGGCCGCTTCTACAGGATCGCGATGTTTAGAGGGCTCAGAAGTCATTTCTGTTCCTCTCCTTTCTGATCGTTACCATTTGGTTACTACATCACTTAAAAGTGCGTACTTTCTGAAACTCATTATACCGTTTATGCTTTTACTTGTCAGGTAGATAATTCCATTTTGGAGGGATTGCTTTATGAGTAAACATAGGGTTGAGAAACATTGGAATGCTGGAATAATCGGAGCAGGCGGATGGGGTGGAGTAGCGCATATCCCTGCTATGGGAGCATTAACGGAATACTCGGTAACAGCGGTAGCTGGAACGAGTTCAGAGCGCACAAATGTTGCAGCGGAGCGATTTGGCATTGAAATATCATACAGTAATGTTAAGGAGATGGTTTCAGAACCTGATTTGGACGTAATTGCGGTAACCGTGAAAGTTCCGAAACATGAAGAATTAGTTAGGTTAACGTTGGAAGCGGGTAAACATATTTATTGCGAATGGCCGCTCGCTAGGACGACTTCCGAAGCAGAAGAGATGTTTCAATTAGCGATAGAAAACAGTGTTCGTCATGTTGTAGGTTTGCAAGCTAGAGGGAATCCAGCTGTTAGACATATAAAGGCTTTGATTTCGGACGGATATGTAGGAAAAGTGCTCGCAGTTCAAGCTGTTTGCTCATTACCTACTTTTCCGACGGCTACAGGAGCTGTTGATCAAGCACATCTCTATTTACTAGACGAGGAGAACGGAGCGGATCAACTTACGATTGGAGCAGCACATCTATTGGATGCCATAACTTTTATAGTAGCTCCATTCGCGGATGTAACAGCTTATTTGGAAACACAATATCCCGTTGTAACGATCTTAGAGACAGGAGAGACTGTCACAGCAACGGCACCTGACCATGTGCAGATTGGAGGCAGGCTTGAACAAGGAGCTGTTGTATCGTTGCAAATAGTGAATGGGGGTATTGCTGATTTCTCGCTTCGAATTATCGGCACAAAAGGCGAGCTGCTCGCAACACCAAGAGACGGACTCATGTTCCAGATGGATCGGCTTATTGTACGAGGAGCGAGCGATGGTAAGGCGTTGCAAGAGTTAGAGACTCCGGTTGCTTACAGACATATACCACCTTCGGTTACTGCTGGGCCCGCATATAATGTGGCGCATCTTTATACGTGGCTTAAAAACCCTTGGTTAGTTAACGCTGGCGAATTACCGGACTTCGAGGAGGCTGTAAAACTTCATCGTTTGCTTGATGCGATCAGGGAGGCTTCCTCTACAGGGAGGCGGCAATTCGTTTAAAGTACACGTTTAGCAGCTGAGATAGCCGCTGAATAGTAGGAGTATTTATTCAATAATGTGCTGAGCTTACGCTCCGTGATATAATCATAAGTAGAAAAAGAATCAGCTAAGGAGAATCATCGAATGAATAGTATATGGGAATTAATTATACCTGTAATCGTTATCGCTTCAGCCTGTGCTTATATGGCTGCAAAACGAGGAAAAAGCCCATTGGTTTGGTTCGGTCTCGGCCTTTGTCTAAATGTGATTGCATTAGCTATTATAGGTGGCACACCCTACACAGATGGCTCACGTAGAGATCATTGGGGATCTAAAGCGAATAAAGAAAGTGGCGTTTCACTCGACAAGTCATAAAATAATTAAGGGGTTATGATGTGTTTGTGCTAAGCCACTTTTTCAAGTGGCTTAGTGACTACTCGTCCTCAGCAAACAAAGAACTTGCAAATTTCATCTCAGGATAATTACTATTTGGTCCCTCAAGTAAACCTCCGCCTTTGTTTTTTAGGTGCTTATTGAAAAAATCCAATGTATATTCATTTATAATGGAGGCGGATCTTTTTGGATTTATTGCTCCAGTTATCTTCAGTGATTGGAGAATGGGAGAATAAAATTGCAAATCGGCAAAATTATAGTGCTGTGTATTCTCAATGTATAGAATATGACCACCATTCTTCGCTACTTTCTTAAGGTGTTCAATTTGATATTGTACATTTTTAACATCCTCCGCAGATTCTTCTCGTGTGGTTCCCATGGCTTGTAGTTCTTCATCTGTATAATCGTATTGTTGTCTAGCTTTATTATATAAATCAAACGCCCCTTCCGAGAAAATAAACATAAACGGTTTTGTGATGCCCTCTCTATCTTTGTAGCGATAAAGCGATCCGTCCAAATCGATTCCCGCTTTGATTCTACTATCATAGGATGAGTCATATGCTGCAGCACCTCCAAAGGAATGACCAAATATTCCTATGTTAGTAAGATCCAATTTTTCTTTAAGTACACTGGGAATTTGACCAGAATTAATTTTCTCCAGTTGATCGATTGTAAATGTAACATCTTTTGTCCAAACGCTCCCTACCACGTCACGATAGTTAGTTTCACCAATCAAATCTTCATCTGTTTTCATAGTTGTTGTTTTTCCGTCTGGAAAAACGGTTGCAAATGTACTGTATGTATGGTCGATTGAAGCAACAATATAACCGTGACTAGCAAGGTTCTCAGCCTGAGATGTATGATACGTTTTGGATGATCCATAACCGTGATTCAAAATTATTAAGGGGTATGGGGGACTTGAAGTTGAAATGTCGGAATCTTGATAGGAATGGCTCGGAATGTACTTGAGGTATTCCATAAACATTGTTGGAATCCCAAACATTTTTGCAATGGGATCTTCGGGAAGCATTTTATTGCTATTGGGCATAAAAGGAGAATTTTTTCCATTCCCATTTTGTGCAGGGTACCATACTTGAACCATCAATTCTCGCTTGCTGTTTTGTTTCTCATCGAAAATCTCATCTCGGTTTTTATCAACAAAATGAAATGTTTGCGTGCCTATCGAATGGGGACCGGTCGGTTCAGGTAGTTTAAAAATAGGAAAAGCGTACATGAATCCTGCAGTTGCAAGCAACAATATAGCAGTTAATACATGAGTAGAAAATGACAATAACCATGTTGCTTTTCGATAGGTAGGTTTGAAATAGCGATAAACAAAAACGGCTAAAGATGCGATGGTGAAGCAATACGGGAATAGAAGTTGTATCCTATAACCCTCTACCATCAAATGAACGGTGAAAATAGTTGTGCTGATCGCGTTTGCTACGAATAACCTAATCTGAATGTGGTTCTTTGAAAAGATCCATAAAAACAGTAAAGCGACATTAGAAAGTAGTAGCAACAACTCAAAAAGTCTCATTAACATTCCCCCAAGATAAATTTTTCTATTAACAATCTCAATGTAGTGTGCGAATGTGAATGGGCCATGACGCGAATATGAACGGAATATGAACAAGAACAAAAAACAACCTCTTGAAACGGGATAAGACCGTCCAGAGGTTGTTTTGGCATGCTTTAGGGAATGAAGTGAATTATTCGGGCATGATGGCATTTGGCAAAATGACTTCAAAAGTCGTTCCTTTACCAAGCGTGCTGCTTACCTGGATTCGGCCGCTGTGCAGCTCAATAATTTTTTTTGCGATAGCAAGCCCGAGTCCGCTGCCTGTTCGTGATCTGTTGCGTGATGGATCGGCTTTATAGAAGCGTTCAAAAACATGTTCCATATTTTCCATTGGGATACCAATACCAGTGTCAACGATTGTAACGATTATTCCATCTTTTATGCTACTCATGTTAATGTAAATGGTACCTGCTTCAGGCGTAAATTTAATCGCGTTTCCGAGAAGATTGGTCCAGACTTGGCTCAATTGATCATAATCGGCAGTGGTGTTGATGATTGGAAGTTCTAACTCGATGGTGATGCCTTTTTCAGACCATTGTGGCTCCAAAGCGACTACTATCTTACGAATTTGCTCGTCAAGCGCAAATGTTTTTAGTTCAAGTGGATGATACTTTGACTCTAGCGAGGCTAGTTGAAGCAGATTGTCACTGAGCCGTGATAGTCGTTCGCTCTCTTCAGCAATAATGTCGAGGTAACGAGCATTATTTTCACTTGAAACAACGCCGTCACGTAGTGCCTTAGCAAATCCGGTAATAGAGGTGAGCGGTGACTGCATTTCGTGGGAAACGTTGGATACGAAGTCTTGCCGCATCTGTTCAATTTGTTTCAACTCCTTCGCCATCCGGTCGAAGCTTTGTGCAAGTGTACCGAGTTCGTCTTTACGACTCAAGTTCAGTGCGACCTCGAAGTCACCACGAGACATCTTTTCCGTAGCCGCTGTCATGGTGCGAATCGGCTTGATGAGGAACCGAGAGGCGATCAGGAAAATAAGGCTGCCTGCGCTGAATATGATCAGCAGAAAAGTAATCAACACCTTGGGCAACGTGATGAGGTCGGTGAAAACAGGCATGATGAACAATGCATAGATCTCGCCTTTAATCATAAAGGGCTGTCCAATAACCCCTTCGTCAAATATAATTGTTTCGCCATTTAGTACTTGAGCGATTTGTTGCGGGGTTGCAGTAATAGCTGTAGTGGAGTTTCTGGCGTGCAGTGCGACAATATCTCCGCTCGTTCCTACAATACGGATGGAATAGTATCGCAATGCGCGAACGTTGTTGCGTAGTGAGTTGATGTCTTGATTAGTACTATTGATATAGGTATCAATAAGATCATTTGCCACTAAAGTCGTTTCGTCCCGTACTTCTTTTGCTAACTGTTTCTCGAAAATAGTTGATGTGGCAATAAATGCGATCGCCAGCCCAACAATAACCGCCATTAGAAAGATAAAAACGACGCGGACATAAAGCGACCGGATCATCCTCTTACCTCAAGGCGGTAACCTAGACCACGTACAGTCTCAATTTGAAACTGACAGGCATCACCTGCAAACCGATCGCGCAATCTTTTGATATGGACATCCACCGTACGATCATCTCCATCGTAACCGTACCCCCAAATTTGTTCGATCAATTGGTTTCGCGTGAGAATCTGCCCTGGATAGCTGGCGAGCTTGTATAACAGCTCGAATTCCTTTAATGGCAATGTGAATGATTCGTCACCGCGCGTTACTTTATACGCTTGTTTGTTCAATTGCAGCATCCCCAGATGGATTGTCTGGGTCGACGTGATGCGATACCGCTTCAGTAGCGCCTTTACCCGCATAACTAATTCCAGTGAATCAAATGGCTTGGTCACATAATCGTCGGTCCCAAGTCGGAATCCTTTCACTTTATGGGCAGGCTCTCCTTTAGCGGATATCATCAACAAAGGTAAGTCTGGATACATCGCGCGAAGCAGTCTGCATAGATCCCAGCCATCCATTTCTGGCATCATAACATCGAGAATGACGAGATCAGCCTGCACGTTTTTAATAAGCGATAGCGCGGCTGCGCCATCCTCCGCCTCAGTCACTTCAAATCCTTCACTACGTAAATAGACGCCGATCAATTCGCGGATGTGCATATCGTCATCTGCTACTATAATATGGGCCATTCGGTTTCCCCCTCTATCGTCTGAACGGAAGGGAGTTCAAACAATTCCATTTATTATATCAGTCGCTATAAGTCCGAACAATTAATGATAGGTGTATTGTTATGAATGTTTTGGAGGACTTAATCGCGTAAACACTCGGTATTGTAGCGTAGTAGGTTGACTCAAATGATGAACAAAGGTATGATTAGACATATATATGTTTCAACAACGTTGAAGGGGAATAGTGCGCAGCGAGCCTTCAGAGAGTGGAACCGTTACGCTGAGAGGTTCTGCAGGATGTGACTGCATACGGGTCGCCCCGGAGTTGCCTGATTGAAACGTGAGCGGCTAGCGCTCCGTCTAGATTAGGCCGGTAGCAGCCGTTATCTGTTCGAGTGCCGTATGATCTAAATTTCATGCGGAACAAAGGTGGTACCACGGAAGCTTGACCTTTCGTCCTTTATCAATAGGACGAAAGGTTTTTTTGTTTGTTTAGAACGACTTGTGGAGGATGGAAACGAATGTCAGATAACGAAATCAAACCGGCAATGCCAACGACGTATGATCCAAAAGCGGCAGAACAAAAGTGGTATGATTACTGGGTTAAAGGTAATTACTTTGAAGCAGGCAAACGTCCTGATGCAGAAACGTATACGATTGTTATTCCACCGCCGAACGTTACCGGAATGCTGCATATCGGCCATGCGCTTGATTTTACGTTGCAAGATATTTTGATACGTACCAAAAGAATGCAAGGTTTCGATACACTTTGGCTACCTGGAACCGATCATGCAGGAATAGCTACTCAAACGAAAGTTGAGCAGAAGCTTCGTGAACAAGGACAGACCCGTCACGATCTAGGCCGCGAAGCGTTCCTTGAGAAAGTATGGGAATGGAAGGATCAATACGCGGATACTATTCACGAGCAATGGGCTAAGATGGGACTTTCTTTAGACTATTCAAGAGAACGTTTCACATTGGATGAAGGTTTGTCAAAAGCCGTACGTGAAGTATTTGTTAAATTGTACGAAAAAGGTTTGATTTACCGCGGTAAAAAAATCATTAACTGGGATCCGGCAGCTCGTACAGCTCTATCGGATATCGAGGTTGAGCATAAAGAAATTAACGGACATTTATACCATCTGCAATATCCGCTAAAAGATGGCTCGGGACATATTACAGTTGCAACTACTCGTCCAGAAACGATGCTTGGGGATACTGCGGTTGCAGTACATCCAGAAGATGATCGCTACAAACATCTCATTGGCTCGATGATCGTATTGCCGATTATAGGAAGAGAAATCCCTATTATTGCTGACGAGTATGTAGAAAAAGAGTTTGGTTCTGGTGCAGTTAAAATTACTCCGGCACATGACCCTAATGACTTTGAGGTAGGTGCAAGACATAACCTTCCACAAATTATCGTTATGGATGAATCAGGAACGATGAATGCTGATGCAGGACCTTATCAAGGTATGGATCGTTTTGATTGCCGTAAACAGCTAGTTAAAGACTTGCAAGAACAAGGCGTTTGCGTGAAAATTGAAGATCATTTGCATCAAGTTGGACATAGCGAACGTTCTGGTGCCGTTGTTGAGCCGTATTTGTCAACACAATGGTTCGTTGCTATGAAACCTCTTGCAGAAGCGGCAATTGCAGCGCAGAAATCAGGTAAAGGTGCTAAGTTTGTACCAGATCGATTTGAGAAGGTTTATTTGAACTGGATCGAAAATGTACATGACTGGTGTATTTCCAGACAACTATGGTGGGGCCACCGTATCCCAGCTTGGTTTGATGATGCAACTGGCGAAATGCATGTATCGCGTGACGATATGGCAGGAGATCATTTACGCCAAGATAATGATGTTTTGGATACGTGGTTTAGTTCAGCGCTTTGGCCGTTCTCAACACTTGGCTGGCCGGACGAAACAAACGATTTGAAACGTTTCTACCCAACAGATGTGCTCGTTACGGGCTACGATATTATTTACTTCTGGGTTGCACGTATGATCTTCACCGCACTAGAGTTTACGGATGAAATGCCGTTTAAGGATGTTCTTATCCATGGCCTCGTTCGGGATAAAGACGGACAGAAGATGTCGAAATCGCTTGGAAATGGTATCGATCCGCTTGACATTATCGAGCAATACGGTGCCGATGCGATGCGTTTCATGATTTCGACAGGCAGTACGCCAGGGCAAGATTTGCGTTTCCGCTTAGAGAAAGTGGAACAGGCTCGCAACTTCGCGAACAAAATATGGAATGCTTCACGTTTTGCGCTTATGAACTTGGAAGGTTTCCGTGCGGAAGACATTAATATCGACGTGAAGCTTGGAACAGCGGATCGTTGGATTTTACATCGTTTAAATGAGACTGTTCGCGACGTTACTCGTCTAATTGACGGTTACGAGTTCGGAGAAACGGGTCGAGTTCTTTACAACTTCATTTGGGACGATCTTTGTGACTGGTACATCGAGTTCTCGAAACTGAGCTTGAATGGAACAGACGAAGCGGCTAAGCGGGCAACTCAATCAGTTATTGCTTACGTATTGGATCGCACACAACGTCTCATTCATCCGTTTATGCCTTTCATTAGTGAAGAAATTTGGCAACATCTACCGCATGAAGGCGAGACGATAACTCTTGCTCCATGGCCAACGTATGAAGCAGCACTTGAAGCTCCTGAAGCAGTGAAAGAAATGGAATTGCTTATGGAAATGATTCGCTCCGTACGTAATATCCGTGCAGAAGTAAACGTGCCTATGAGTAAGAAAATCGAATTGCTCGTGAAACCAGCGGGAGAAGCAGAAGCGGCTATTTTGTCCCGTAATGAAGAATTTATTAAACGTTTCTGTGGAACTTCAATGCTAGAGACGGGTATTCATATAAGCGCTCCAGATAAAGCGATGACTGCAATTCTCACGGGTGTTGAACTTTATTTGCCATTGTCAGGTTTGATTGATATCTCACAAGAGATTGCACGTCTTGAGAAAGAACATCAAACGTTGACTGCTGAAGTGGAGCGAGTGGAGAAGAAGTTAAGTAATGAAGGCTTCGTTGCTAAAGCTCCTGCTAAAGTCATTGATGAAGAACGTGCTAAGATGAATGACTATGCGGAGAAACGTGATAAAGTGTTGGCCAGAATCGCTGAATTACGCGGTTAATAGCCCATAGCGGAAGAAGGTAACCATAGATGACAGAGCTTACTAATAAACGGGAGCAAGGGGAATCAAATACGCTTCCCACCTATCAGTCTGCTGTAGATTGGATAACAGGGCTTATACCATTTGGTATTCGCCCTGGTCTCGATCGCATTAACGAGCTGATGGAGCGACTTAATAATCCCCATAGAAGACTAAAGTTCATTCATGTTGCAGGTACGAATGGCAAAGGTTCTACCTGCGCTTATTTGACAAGTGTACTTGTAAAAGGTGGCTACGATGTAGGTACATTCACATCGCCATATATTACTAAATTCACAAACCGCTTTCAATACAATGGTCAAGACATTGAAGAGGAAACACTGCGAACTCTTGCTAATGAATTGAAACCACATGTGGAGGCAATTGCTGATACAGAGCTTGGATCACCTACGATGTTTGAAGTTTCTACTGCACTTGCTATTCTTTATTTTGCAAGAGTTGTATATCCTGATTACGTTGTTTGGGAAACTGGACTCGGCGGACGGATGGATGTTACGAATATTGTTCATCCTGTTCTATCGGTTATTACGAATATCGGTCACGATCATATGGATCGCCTTGGAGATACGCTGGAAGCAGTTGCGGAAGAAAAAGCAGGTATTATTAAACCAGCTGTTCCTGTAGTCAGCGCTGTAACACAGCCTGAGGTTATAGAAGTTCTGAAGCGCAGAGCGAGCGAAAGAAAAAGTTCATTGTATCTTTTGGGTGAACAATTTAAAGAGTTGCCGATATCGATAAAAGAAGATGAGCAGACATTCCGCTTTGAAGGGTTGTTCCGTACCATTGAACCTATCACGATTTCGTTGAACGGTGCACATCAACGAACAAATGCTGCTGTAGCTGTTATGGCTCTTGAAGTGTTACGTCAATACAACGCTTTGGTCGTAGAAGATGAGGTTCTTCAAGCTGGTATGCTTGGAACGGCATGGCCTGGAAGACTAGAGATGCTCACGAAAGAGCCTCGTATTCTAGTTGATGGTGCTCACAATCCAGAAGGTGCAGAGATGCTCGCTGATGCCTTAAAACATACATACAGCTATGATCGCCTTCATCTTATGATGGGAATGCTCGAGAATAAGAATCATGAAGATACCTTTAAGCATATACTACCAATAGTGGATACGCTTATTTTAACTGAGCCCGATTATCGGATGAAGAAAGAAGCGCAGGAGTTAGCAGAAATTGTGCAGGGAATGCGTAAAGATATACCAAATGCCAAACCTTTCGAGCTTATTGTGGAGAAGGATTGGAAACAAGCATTAAACAAATTACAACAGTTAACCGGGGATGGAGATCTTGGGGTCGTGACAGGTACGCTATATTTAATAGCAGATGTGCGCTCCCGCTTATTGTACAACTCGGATTCTGAAAAAGGTTGGTGAACCGTCTTTGAATACGGCAGAACACGTTCATTTCATCGGAATCGGCGGTTACGGAATGAGTGCCATTGCACGCGTAATGCTGGAGATGGGCTATAAAGTGACAGGCTCCGATGTCGCAAGACAAGAGTTAACAGAGAAGCTTGCAGCAAAAGGGGCCGATATATATATCGGTCATCAGCCAGAACATGTGAGAGGTGCAGACCTCGTTGTTTATTCGACTGCACTTACAAGCGATAATGTGGAGCGTAAAGCTGCAGAAGAGCTGAACATTCCTGTTTTACATCGTTCACAGATGCTGGCAAGATTAATGAATGCAGGCAAAGGTGTAGCGGTTGCCGGAGCACATGGCAAGACGACGACATCATCGATGATTGCTCTTATTATGGAAACTTGCGATGCAGATCCTACTTACATCATTGGCGGCGAGATCGTTAACGTTGGTACGAATGCTAAAGCTGGTAAAGGTGAATATGTAGTAGCGGAAGCAGATGAAAGTGATGGCTCTTTCCTTCAATATCACCCGATGATAGCGATTGTTACAAACATAGAACCAGATCACTTAGAAAACTATGATGGCGATTTCGAAAAGTTAAAATCGGCATACGTACAATTTCTTCGCCAAGTGAAAGAAGGCGGCAAAGCGATTGTATGTGCTGACGATGAAACCGTTCAGGAGTTGCTACCTAGAATCTATTCGGATGGTACTGAAATAGAAGCTTCACAGCTTTTGACGTATGGTATTCATGATAACGCCAACTTCAAAGCCGAAAATATCGTTTTGGGAGATCGCAAAGTTTCCTTCGACCTTCTCCAAAATGGAGCATTATTAGGAACGATTGAACTGTCCATTCCTGGACTGTACAACGTTTATAACGCTATGGCAGCAGTCATTACTTGTCTAGAATCTGGTCTCTCCTTCGATAAAATAAAAGGAGCAATCAAGTTGTTCCGCGGTGCGAAACGTCGCTTCCAAGTGCTTGGTGAAGTCAATGATATTCTTGTTATCGATGATTATGCTCACCATCCGACTGAGATTCAAGCAACGATTAGTGCAGCAAAAGCAACAGGAAAACGAATTATCGCTGTATTCCAACCTCAGCGGTATACTCGGACCTTTTTCCTATTCGAGCAATTTAGTAGAGCTTTCCCTGAAGCAGACCAGGTTATTATTACCGATATTTATTCACCTGCGGGAGAAAAACAAATTGAAGGAATTAATTCAAGCAAACTAGTTGAACTGATTCGCAATAACAGCAATGCTAGTGCTGAATATATTCCGACAAAAGAAGAAGTGCTTGAAGTTTTGAAGAAACGTGTTGTTCCTGGTGATCTCGTTATAACGATGGGTGCAGGAGATATTTGGAAAGTCGCAGATGCACTGGCTAAGACGCTCCAATCAGAACAATAACGAATATAAGATAAATAGGGCGGAGCTGCGTATACTATACGCGGCTTCGCTTCTTTGTGTCTCTATACTTTCTCTCACAAATCTCGTCATAACTCTCTCTGCGAATTCATAGACTAATAGCAGACACTAGGACGAGGAGAGATGGACATGAATCCAAATAATCGGATCACGTATCGATTCGACCATAAAGGTAAGCAGGTAGCTAAGCAAGTTGAAAAAGGGATAATTACTTCAGAGAAAGTAACTAACCAAGCACCAATAAATAACGTTGTACCCTTATATTCTACAAACGCTACGAATCTTATAAATGAAATCCATCCTTGGGACAATTCCTATCAAGATGAGCTAGGTGCTCTTGAGCAACTGATAAGAGAGTCAGGTCAACATACATCGGAAGTTAATGATCATTACATTTCGAATAAACGTGGAAATAACGTCACCGACACGACGACTCCGCTACCCCGGATTGAAATTAACGATGTATGGAATGAGCATTGGAGTAAGCAACAGCCGTATGTAGAAAAATCGATTGTTTCTTCTGGAAAAAGATTCGAGCGGTCGCAACCATTCTACGATGATGAGATCTTAAATGAAGAGGTTCAAGAAAAAAACTCTAATGGACCCTCATGGTTTAACGTATTTTTATCAGTTGCAGCAGCTTTGGCAACGGGAGTATTGTTCGGGTATCTTATTTTGTCTCTATTTGTAGGAGGAGACATATGGCCGAGCGGGAATCAAGGAGATGAATCTACTCCTGTTACTTCGGATAAAAGTAACGGTGTAGCCATTGATGAGATCGTAAATTTACCTCTTTCTGAGGGGCAGGGTGATAAATCAGGTGGGCAAGCGGAATCATCAGCAAATGGTGAATCTAAACCTGCAACCTCGATTAGTTTTGGGGGAGCAAACTATTCGTATATACTGCTTCAGTATGGTGTCTTTAGCCAAACTGTAGGGCGAGACGAAGCAATCAAGCAATTACAAACAAAAGGCATTGCATCAGCCTCGACTCAAGTGGGGGAGAAGTTTCCTGTATACGCTGGTATTGCATCGGATAGTACTGAGGCGACTACTTTAGTTGCACAACTTCCTGGACTTGAGGTTTATAAAAAAGAAGTTGTCGTTCAATTGCCGGACAAGCTGACCTTTAGTGGTAGTAAAAACGACGCTACTCGTTATTTTGAAGGGACAAACGATCTTATTGCATCATGGTCATCTCTTATTAATGCTCAACTAGAGCAAGTCACATTGTCACCATTAAGTGAAGCAGCTTCATCCTCTTGGCAACAGAAATTTAAGCAATGGAGGGAAAGCGCAGCGTTAATGAAAGAAGGTACTGTTGATAAAAAAGGGATAGTTTATTTGAATAAGTTAAATCAATCTATCGAGAACGCAGCAACTTCCATGTTAGATTACGATAAACAAACGAAGAAATCGCATCTTTGGACGACACAATCGGAACTTATGAATGCTGTACTTTCGCAAAAAGAATGGTTTGAGTCTATGAGCGCATTGTAAAGAGATGATATCCTGCGTATAATAGAATTAGGTGTCATCTCGTGGCGAAAGGGATTGAACGATGAAGAAAAATGGATGGATCCTTTTCTTATTTATCGTACTAGGACTGGTTGGTGGAGCACTGTTAGCTCAGTGGTTCGAAACAGTTCCAGGTATTTCTTTTTTAACAAAACCAATAGTAACGTCTTGGTCACCCGCTGTTGATCTGTATGTGCTCAGCTTTGATATGACGATTAAGCTTCAAATAAGCTTGTTCAGCATTTTAGGTGCTGCTTTAACGATTTGGCTATATCGTAAAATGTAGTTTGACCATTCATACAGTCACAGAAGGTTTGCTTAAGGAGTCGAAATTCGAATGGAATATCAACCAAATGAACATGAACCGATAAGCCGAATAGTATTGGCTTCATCGTCGCCGCGCCGGAAGGAACTGGTCGCATCTCTCGACCTTTCCTTGCCGGTTTATATTTTGTCCACCGATGCGGATGAAACGGTACAAGCTGACTGGTCTCCGAGAGATGTAGTAGAGAAGCTAAGTCTTCGTAAGGCTGAAGCGGCAAAAGCAATTCTACTGAGTCAGGTTGATAGTGAAAAGAGCTACTCTGATCTCATCATAGCGGCAGACACTATAGTTGTCCTAAATGGTGAAATTTTGGGTAAACCGCAAAGTGATGAAGAAGCGATTGAAATGCTGACGAATCTTCAAGGCAAACAACATGATGTTTATACTGGTATTGTTTGCATAGCAAACAGCTCCGGTAAGATGCATATCTCGCACCGTAGAACTAAGGTGAAAATGAAGCCTTTAAGTGCTGAACGGATTAAAAGATATGTAGCTACTGGGGAGCCAAGAGACAAAGCAGGTTCATATGGTATTCAAGGATTAGGATCTACTCTTGTAGAAGAAATAGACGGATGTTATTTCAACGTAGTGGGACTGCCGCTATCGCTTCTATCGGACATGCTTGAAACATATGGAATCAATACGATCTAATTTACAAATAATGATGATATTGGGTTAAAACTCCTAATAAAAGGCGAGGTTGGGACATGCAACCGCAATCAACGAATATGCGAGATGTCCCCCATGAAGAACGTCCAAGAGAGCGCATGATGCGATATGGGGCAGAGGCACTTAGTCATGCAGAATTGCTGGCTATCCTATTACGAACGGGAACACAACGCCAATCAGCTATTCATTTGGCGGGATCAGTATTGAAGCAATGCGGTAATTTACGCAATTTGATGGATATGAGTATGGATGAACTTACATCTATACGCGGAATTGGACCTGCCAAAGCGATACAACTGCGAGCGGGAATTGAGCTTGGCAGAAGAATAACGAAAAGTAGATTAGGCGATGTGGTCACTGTTCGGAAGCCTCAGGATGCAGCTGATTATGTGATGGAGGATCTGCGTTATTTGAAGAAAGAGCACTTTGTCTGCTTGTTCCTTAACACAAAAAATCATATTATTGCCCGGGAAACATTGTCAATGGGAACATTAAATTCTTCACTCGTACATCCAAGAGAAGTATTTCGAGCTGCGATTAAATGCAGCAGTGCTTCTATTATTTGTGCACATAATCATCCAAGTGGTGATCCTACTCCTAGCCCGGAAGATATTTCGTTAACGAAAAGACTTGCGGAAGCGGGACAACTTGTAGGCATTGAGGTGCTGGATCATCTTGTGATTGGTGACGGACGATTTGTCAGTTTGAAGGAGCAGGGACATTTGTAATATAATAAAAGGGATTGTCGCAATTAGAAGGGAGCAACAACATGTTTGGGAGTTTTTCGAAAGATTTGGGAATTGATTTAGGTACAGCGAATACATTGGTATTCGTTAAGGGTAAAGGAATTGTTGTGAGAGAACCATCCGTGGTTGCTCTTCGTACAGATACAAAAACGATTGAAGCAGTTGGCGAACAAGCCAAAAAGATGATCGGAAGAACACCTGGCAATATCCGCGCAGTTAGACCGATGAAAGATGGCGTAATTGCTGACTTCGAAACGACTGCAACGATGATTAAATATTTTATCCGTGCTGCTCAAAAGCAACGTTCGCTTTTCCCTCGTCATCCGAACGTAATGGTTTGTGTACCATCGGGTATTACTGCTGTTGAACAAAGAGCGGTAGAAGATGCAGCTAAGCAAGCAGGAGCACGTGAAGCGTATATTATCGAAGAACCGTTTGCAGCTGCTATTGGTGCGGATCTTCCTGTTTGGGAGCCTACAGGAAGTATGGTTGTTGATATTGGCGGCGGAACAACTGAAGTTGCTGTTATTTCTCTTGGAGGCATCGTAACTAGTCGCTCTATCCGTGTTGCAGGCGACGAGATGGACGAAGCGATTATGCAGTACATCAAGAGATTGTACAACCTATTGATCGGAGAAAGAACATCAGAGCAGCTTAAGATGGAAATTGGTTCGGCTCTTCAAATGGATAAGCCAGAAACGATGGAAATTCGTGGTCGTGATCTAGTAACAGGATTGCCTAAGACACTTGCGATTACTTCTGATGAAATTACAGACGCGTTAACAGATACAATTAATTCTATTGTTGAAGCTGTGAAAGTAACATTAGAGAAATGTCCGCCGGAACTTTCTGCAGACATTATGGATCGTGGAATTGTACTTACGGGTGGCGGAGCATTGCTACGTAATCTTGATAAGTTGCTGCAACGCGAGACAGGTATGCCAGTAATTGTTGCGGATAACCCACTAGATTGTGTTGCAATCGGTACGGGTCGTTCACTAGATCATATTCATTTGTTTAAAAGCAGAGGAACAGGTCGCTCAAAACGTTAATTAATATATTTATTACGAACGGATACAGGATGGGCAGGTGGTCGGGCTGTTTAATCTAATGAGAAATAAGCGTGTTTTTATGCTTATGATCGGTTTAATATTGTTCATTGCGATCATCGGCTTCTCGCTAAGTGATCGTAAAGAGCTGACATGGCCGGAGAAAGTTTTGCGTGATACCTCCGGTTATGTACAGCAGTGGTTCTACAAGCCCGCTGGCTATATAGCGGGCTTCTTTGAGGATATTAGAGAGCTGAATGAGCTCTATGAGGAAAATGAGCAACTTAGGCTCACTGCTGCTGCATATGCGAGAGATAAGGCGAATTACAACTTTATCAAAAATGAGAATGAACGGTTGAAGGAAGAGCTTAATTTTACCGAGCAGCAGAAAAAAATGTTTGATTATAATTATCTCATTGCTCATGTTATTTCTGTAAGCAATGATGCAAACAATCGTACGATGAGTATTAATTTAGGCTCCAAAAATGGCATTAAGCCGAATATGGCAGTAACGACGGTTGACGGTTTAGTTGGACTTGTAAGTAGTGTAACTCCATTCACTTCTACGATTATGCCAATAACGGAGCTAAATGAATCTTCACCAACTTTTAATTCTATTGCGGTCACTATAGAGGGTAGAGAAGATGAATCTTTTGGTATTTTAAGTAGCTATAACAAAGATACCGGCAGACTCGTTATGACAAAAATCGCTGAAAATGACAAGATGGTTATTGGTGATACCGTTATAACATCAGGTCTTGGAGGCGTTTATCCACGTGGTATTCGTGTCGGAACAGTTGAAACGAAACAAGTTGGTGATTTTGGTCTAACCTACACAGCAACGATCAAACTTGCTACAAGTTTTGATCATTTGACGGAAGTTTTTGTTGTCCAAGATCCTCAAATGGAGGAGCAGGCGAAATGAGTATGAACCGGATCGTTTGCCTTATGCTGCTTCTATTTGTAATAGAAGGTACACTCATTCCTTGGATTATTCCGGAAGGGTTCGGCGACCGCATCATACCACATTTTATTTTTGTAGTTGTACTATTTTCCGCACTGTATGGTAATCGCCACCAAGCGTTGTTTTTAGGTGCAGGCTTTGGATTGCTGCAAGATATTGTTTATTACGGGCATTTAATTGGTGGACATTTCTTTATTATGGGATTAATCGGCTATTTTACAGGAGTGGTACTTGAACGTAAACGAGTTACCATTATGATGGCGCTCACTGTAATTGGATTTGCCTGTATTCTGTATGATACGACCTTATTTTTTATTTACAAAGTTTTCAGAATTACGAGTGCTGAATATGCATGGGCGCTTATTAATCACATTTTACCAAGCTTGTTCTTACAACTAGCATTTGCGCTAATTATTTATGTGCCTGTAAGACGGATCTTTGAGACGAGAAACAACTCGGTTTCGGAGAAAGACGAGGAATAAATGAACGGTTAATGCAGGAGAACTGGTTAGTCAGCAAGAATTCAATAGGTTGGGGAGGGACGATTGTGACCGAGAAACAACATATTATGATTAAAGGCGTCAAGGAAGGTCTTCTGTTCCTTCTCGATGATCAATGTGTATTTGAAGCATTGTTAGCCGAATTGAAATATAAATTGGAAAAAACTCACCAGCAGTTGTTAACTGGCCCACTTGTGCATATTCAAGTTAAACTTGGAGCTAGAGAAGTAACGGACGAACAAAAGGAGCAGTTAACTGCTATTATTCGTGCTCAGGGCAATCTAATGATTAGCTCTATGGAATCGGAAATACCTTCCGTTGCAACAGAGGTTGATTCTAAATCTAATCCGCATGTCATCACTTCTATTGTTCGTTCAGGACAAACCTTGGAGCATGATGGAGACCTATTGCTAATTGGTGATGTAAACCCTGGTGGCAGTTTGCTTTGTACGGGAGATATATATGTCATGGGGGCATTAAGAGGGATGGCGCATGCCGGAGTAGGTGGGCGACAAGATGTCGTTATCGTAACCTCATTAATGAAGCCGACCCAACTGCGAATTGCAGATGTAGTTAGCAGGCCGCCCGAGGAATGGCTGACAGGAGATGCTGCGATGGAATTCGCATATTTGGCAGAAGGTCAAATGCAAATAGACAAGTTATCGCAATTATTCCGCTTAAGGCATAATCCTATTATGTTTAAAGGAGTGTAGAACATGGGAGAATCGATCGTTATAACATCGGGCAAAGGTGGCGTTGGCAAAACGACTACTGCAGCCAATATCGGTACAGCCCTAGCGCTGCTAGGTAAAAAAGTGTGCTTGGTAGATACAGACATCGGTCTTCGGAACCTCGATGTTGTTATGGGTCTAGAAAATCGGATCATTTATGATCTGGTTGATGTTGCAGAAGGTCGCTGCCGTCTTAGCCAAGCATTGGTGAAAGATAAGCGATTTGACGAGTTGTATATGCTACCTGCAGCTCAAACAAAGGATAAAGACTCCGTTAACCCGGAACAAATTCGTGAGATGATCCTTGAATTAAAGCAGTCACACGATTATGTCATTATTGATTGTCCTGCTGGAATAGAACAAGGCTTCCGAAATGCGATAGCAGGGGCGGATCGTGCAATAGTAGTGACAACACCTGAAAATGCAGCAGTGCGTGATGCGGATCGTGTTATTGGTTTGCTTGAAGGGAGCAAAATCCCTTCCAAACTAATTATTAACCGAATTCGTCACGCGATGGTGAAAAACGGTGAAATGCTTGATATTGATGAAATTTGCCAAGTTCTTGCGATCGACTTGGTCGGTATAGTTCCGGATGATGAAAAAGTTATTTCTGCAGCTAACTCGGGTGAGCCAACAGTTATGAACCCAGCTTCACGAGCGGCGCTAGCATATCGGAATATCGCGCGTCGTATTTTGGGAGATATGGTTCCGCTTATGCTACTCGACGAGAAAGCAGGAGCTTTTAAACGTTTCCGAAAGTTATTTGGAATAGGATGATTGCCTAGTGCTCAATAAACTGAAAAAGCTGGATTGGGGAATTTTAATCATTCTAGCTTGTCTTATGTTGATAAGTACAATTGCCATCTATAGTGCAACAGCCAACGATCCGAATCCAGCTTATCATGGTAAAGAAAAGCAACATCTTATTTATTTCGGATTGGGTTTTATCGTTGCGATTGTTTCTATACTATTTGATTACCGCATCGTATTAAAAAGCTGGTATGTGTTGTATGGAATTGGTATTTCGCTGCTAATCCTTATCTTCTTCATCGGTCAGGAGATTAATGGAGCGAAGGGTTGGTTCCAAGTGGGGCCACTATCTTTTCAGCCCGCGGAGCTAATGAAAATTATATTGATTATCGGCATCGCCTATCTTATGGGCCGAAGGCAAGGTGATCGACTTAACTTTTCGAGTGATATATTGGCAATTGGAGCGTTCTCTTTTTTACCGTTTCTACTCGTAATGATTCAACCTGACCTAGGTAATGCGATTATATACCTCGTTATTGTACTTGGTATGTTATGGATCGGAAATGTGAAATACTCTCATGTCGCGATTGGTCTCGGGGCAGTTATTGCTGGAATAATGTTATGTATGTTCCTGTTTAACACCTATAACACTGAAATTAAAGATTATTTAATAAAAGAGAAAAAAGTTCATTGGTACAATCGTATCAATACGTTCATTAATCCAAGTGAAGCAAGCGCTGATGCCAGACATCAATCTGAAAATGCTCAAATAGCAGTTGGCTCAGGTGGGCTAAACGGTAAAGGCTTGATGGAAGGTGATATGAAAAATGGCGGGTTCGTGCCTTATGCGTATTCTGACTCCATCTTTGTTGTTATTGGAGAAGAATTTGGCTTCCAAGGCTCAGCTGTTTTACTGATGCTGTACTTTTTCCTCATTTATCGGATGATTGTGATCGCCTTTAAATGTTTTGATAGGCGAGCCTCATACATCATTATTGGAATCGTGTCCATGTTCGTTTTTCAAGTATTTCAAAATATCGGTATGATGATCGGTTTAATGCCTATTACAGGCATTACGTTGCCTTTCGTCAGTTATGGTGGTACTTCATTGCTGCTCAATATGGCTTGTATCGGGCTTGTATTTAGCATTAAAGCTCATCAGGAAGTTTATGAGCTTGTTGAATAGTTTATTATGACTAGGCATTGCACACTAGGAGGTTATCTCTTAGCTATGTAATGCTTATTTTATTTGTGTAACTCCTTCGCATACTTGTCTACTTAAACTCATAACTATGTAGTATGAGAACAAGCTCTGGAATAGAGCTTTTGGGAAGAGGCGGGTGGAGATAGTATGGGCCTAATTGATGATGTGAGACAGCGTAGGCACGATAAGATAAGAAGCTTGCTGGATCAATACAATAGCAGTAAGGTTGCAAATGAATCGTTTGAGCAGCTGGGAAAACCGGACGAGCTTCCTTCAAAAAATGGTGAAGACCAGTTTTACGAAGAACCATTCCGATCGCTTCCGACTCAAGTACCAACGGTTCCTGTACGAAATTCGTTTGTATACAACGAGGATAGTTCTCCCGATCCAGAACTGACGTGGAAGCGAAATCCGAACCCATGGGCTGCTTGGGATGATGAGAAGGTCATTAAAGCTTCACAAGGAAGATTTGTGAAGTCGGCACCTAAATTTCATAAACGGGAGGATCCGCCAACAAGTTATTGGCGAAGACTACGTAAGGAACTCATATGGAAAAGTGTGATTTCTGTTATTCTATTTGGTTGTGTGTGGGCGATGTTTCAATATAATGAAACGTGGACTGTTAAAGGACAATTTTTTGTAAAACAGGCTTTAACAGATGAAATAGATTTTGCTTCCGCAGCGTTGTGGTACAAGGAGGTATTTGCTGGAGCACCTTCATTTATTCCTATATTTGGAGAAGAGTCAGGAGATGCAACACTTGTTGATGGAACAATTAAAGCGGCTACCCTTTCTCCGCTTTTGGATGCGTCCATCATTCGTTCGTTCGCTGATCTTCTAAGCGGAGTTGAACTCGCAGGGATATCCGAAGAGCAAGTTGTAGCAGTGGAAACAGGTAGAGTTATTCAAGTATCAGAACAACAAGACAGTATTCTTATTCAGCATGCTAATAACCGAATAACGATTTATGGAAAGCTTGGCTCAGCCAAGGTTGCGGTAAATGATTGGGTCGTAGCAGGTGACGCGATTGGTCATTTGAAGAAAGCAAAGGAAGGCGAGCCAAGCTTACTGTATTTTGCGATCAAACAAAATGATCGATATTTGGACCCGTTGGACGTGATACCGCTTGATTAAATGGCGAGGCATCGTTTGGTCAATACACCCCCTGTTTATCATTGTTATGATGGCATCAGTTATGACCGGTTACTTTGTTGAGTTATTAACATTGTTTGTTATCGTTTTAGTACACGAACTCGGGCACGTTGTTGTGGCTCGTAACTTTGGCTGGACGATAAGAGAGGTGAAATTACTTCCTTTCGGCGGTGTAGCTGAAGTGGAAGAAGCAGGCGGGATTTCGGCAAAAGAAGAGGCATTAGTCGCGATTGCGGGTCCTCTGCAAAATGTTTGGATGGGCGCACTTGCATGGGCTTTTGGTGCATTAGGGTTATGGGATACTCAGTGGAGTGAATATGTCGCACATGCTAACGTAATGATTGCAATGTTCAATTTGCTACCCATTCATCCGTTAGATGGAGGGAAGTTGCTTCATGCATTTCTTTGCTATTGGCAAAATTATTATCGAACTTTGCAGTGGACAGCTCGGATCAGTTTGTTATTTAGTGGATTAATGATCGCAGCGGCATTCGAACCGTTAGTTATGGAAGGAAAAGGTTTGCAGTTAAATCTTCTGTTCGTAGGTGTATTTCTATTGATGACTAATTTGACGTATAGCCGCAATATTCCGTTTCTCTTCTATCGATTTCTGACACATCGAGTGAGGGCTTCAGAAGTAGCGTTGCAAATAGGAAAACCGGTGAGTCCAATAATGGTAAGTGGGAATCAATCTATTTTGTCTGTTGCTCGACTATTTAGAAGGGGACATTATCATATCGTCTATGTAATAGAACGGGCTGCAGATGATTTGCAAGTTTTGCCCGAACAGACAATCGTCGACGGGTGTTTGTCAGGACTTAACCCCCACCGTGCAGTAACGGAACTTTTCAGTTAAACTATAAGAAAAGTATCCTTGGGGAGGAGAATCTGGTCATGAAGCAAATGCTGATGCATGTAGAAGGGGATATGCTACAAACGGCAGTTCTGCATGACGGGAGGCTCGTTGAATTTTTTATGGAGCGTTCTGGCGGAAGCAGTCTAGTAGGTAATGTGTACAAAGGAAGGATTGTTAATGTTCTTCCCGGTATGGGGGCCGCATTTGTAGATATTGGTCTTGGGAAAAATGCCTTTCTCTATATTGATGATATGCTTCATCCACATGTGGACAAGCAGCCTCAGAATAAACCGGATATCGGAGATGTTGCAAAGCCAGGGCAAGAACTTGTTGTACAAGTTATTAAAGATCCTTTAGGCGGCAAGGGCGCGAGAGTGACGATGCATTATAATTTGGCTGGCCGCTGGCTCGTCTATATGCCATATGCAGATTATGTAGGTGTTTCCAAAAAGATTGGTAGTGAAGCGGAACGTGAGCGTCTCCGTTTAATAGGGGAAAAACTCAGATTAGATGAAGAAGGCATAATAATGCGGACTGCAGCATCGGGCGAAGGGGAAGACGCACTTACAGCGGATGTTTCTAAGTTGAGGGATCTTTGGGTTACGATCAAGTTAGGTAGCTCAAAGGGCTCAGCTCCACAATTACTTCATAGCGAAGCGGGTTTGCTCCATAGAGCAATCAGGGATACGCTTACGCTCGATATGGATGAAGTATGGATTGATTGTAAGACCAAGTTTCATGAAGCTTCTAAACTTTTACACGACATGACACCGACACTTAAAGAAAAACTTAAATTGTTTGAGCAGCGTGGTGCAAGCGGCATGTATCAACAATTTAAAGTATCTGAACAGATTGTTACAGCATTTTCAAAACGTATTCCGATGATGAATGGCGGCTATCTAATATGGGAAGAGACAGAGGCGCTTACTGTAATCGATGTTAATACGGGCAAATACATAGGAACTGATAATTTAGAGGATACGGTTTTTCAAACTAATATAGAAGCTGCTGAATTAATTTCACGCTTGCTCCGTGTCAGAGATGTAGGTGGCATCATTATCATCGATTTTATCGATATGCAGCGGGAAGATAGCAGGCAGAAAATTTTGGTCAGTATGACCGATGAAGCGAAGCGTGATGGGACAAAATGTACGATTGTTGGTTGGACAAGGCTTGGTTTAATGGAGTTGACTCGCAAAAAGGCGAGAGAAAATGCTATTCAACAACTGAAAGAAAGCTGTAAAGTGTGTAATGGTACAGGTAAACAGTCTGCTATGAGGATTTAGGGGTTGTATAGAGCCTATTAATATGATAGACTGATTGGGTGTGTGTTTCGTATAGGTATTTATAACGAGCATGCAGGTACCGCTCCGATCGGGTATTTAAGCGCATTGGCAATAGCCGATTGCCACCTAAATTAGGCGAGTCTTCGAAAACAAGGAGGTGCACCAACTATGTTCGCAATCATTGAAACAGGCGGAAAGCAATACAAAGTTCAGCAAGGCGATGTTATCTACATCGAGAAACTGGATGGAGGCGAAGGTGAAAACGTAACTTTCGACCGCGTATTGGCAGTATCCGGTAAAGACGGATTTGTAACAGGAACTCCACTTCTATCTGGAGCTACAGTTACTGGCAAAGTCGAGAAACATGGCAAAGGCCAAAAAATCATCGTCTACAAATACAAAGCCAAAAAGAACTATCGCCGCAAGCAAGGTCATCGTCAGCCTTACACGAAAGTAACAATCGAGAAAATCCAAGCGTAAGAGGATTTTATTATGATTACAATTACAATCGTTAGGAATGACAGTGATAAGCGCATCGTATCATTCGCGGTCGTAGGACATGCTAAATATGCGAAGCCCGGCAAAGACATCGTCTGCGCCGGCGTGTCGACCGTATCGATCGGCACGGTAAATGCAATAGAAACGTTGGCGGGTGTAGAGCTTCCCGCTAAGATGAAGGACGGTTGGTTGTCTTCGGACATTCCTATCCTGCCGGATGCTGATGCAGACGGACGGATGCAATTGCTTCTTGAATCGATGGTGGTTATGCTCGAGACTATCGCTAAATCATACGGTAAGTATGTCGTTATACATGAGCAGCTTCGCTGAAGCTGCTCATCGACAACGCAACATTTAAGGGAAGGAGTGATACACCATGTTGAAACTGAATCTTCAGCTTTTCGCATCCAAGAAAGGTGTAGGTTCCACTAAGAACGGTCGTGACTCTCAGTCGAAGCGTCTAGGCGCTAAACGTGCTGACGGTCAAGTCGTTTCTGGAGGAAGCATCTTGTTCCGTCAACGCGGAACTAAGATCCACCCAGGTACTAACGTTGGTATCGGCAAAGACGATACTCTATACGCTAAAGTAGACGGAGTAGTTAAATTCGAACGTTGGGGTCGCGATCGCAAAAAAGTGAGCGTATATCCTGTTGTTCAAGCTCCAGTAGCTGCAGCAGTAGAAGCATAAATAAAACAAAAGCCCCGGCCGGCATTGCTTGGCTCGGGGCTTTCGTTATATTTAGGCTGATGACCGTAAACGGGAACCATGGTATACTGTATACGGTGTGAATATCGAAGAAGGTAGGTTCTTGGAATGGGACGCTTTACATCAGCGAAGCATTATGTTGCAGCATCTATCTTGATCCCAGCCGGCGCGGCGTTAGTGTGGCCAAGCAATAGTTGGATCACGATCCTAATGATACTTTGGCTAGTTCTAGCTGCCATGTTTTGGATTCGAGCAGAGCGCAAAAACAACCAAGAGCGAATGACCAGGACGATTCAAGCTATGCAAAGTTCGAGTATACGAACATTAAATCACCACCGTCATGACTGGATGAACGATTTGCAGGTGCTATATGGCTATGCAAGATTGGGCAAACTGGATAAGACGATTCTATATGTGGAAAAAATAAAGACAAGAATGGCTGTGGAGACCGCAATTGCGAAGCTCGGTGTGCCGTCCTTGATTAGTTTTATTCAATCTTTCCGAACGATAACAAACTCGCTTGCGCTTGAGGTCGAAATTCAAGATGAACTTAATATAGGTGAGATGTCGATTGATGCGGAAGGAATTGCAGAGACACTTATACATATAATAAATGCTTACCGTTTCGCTGTAAAAGCGGGTAACGGTGAATTATCAGTTCTTAGGCTGGAGCTAAGCGCGGATGAGGATGCGCTATATGCGGCATTTTATTATGAGGGTGAGCTCATGAATGAGCAGCAATGGAACAAAAAAATCAAGCAGCAGTTGGAAGGCGCGCCACTGAAGCAAGTGGGCTCCGAGCAGTCCTTTTCCAAAGTGCTGTTAAGAGCGGAAATGAGCGCTTGAACGGAGGCATTACATGTTTGTCGATAAGGCGAAAATATTTGTAAAAGGCGGCGATGGTGGAGATGGAATAATCTCATTCCGCCGCGAAAAATATGTTGAAAATGGTGGACCAGCTGGTGGCGACGGCGGACGTGGCGGAGATCTTATATTCCGTGTAGACGAAGGTTTGCGTACGCTAATGGACTTCCGTTATCAAAAACACTTTAAGGCTGATCGTGGTCAGCGCGGTAAAGTGAAAGGTATGCACGGTGCTGGTGCTGACGATACAGTTGTTCGTATCCCTCCTGGTACGGTTATCGTTGATGATGATTCTGGTGAAATTATTGCGGATTTAACTCGCAACGGACAACAGATCGTAATCGCGAAAGGCGGCCGTGGTGGCCGCGGAAATATCCGTTTTGCTACTGCAACGAACCCTGCTCCATATATTTCAGAAAATGGCGAAGAAGGTCAAGAGCGCTGGGTCGTACTTGAGCTGAAGGTCATGGCTGATATTGGACTCGTAGGTTTCCCAAGTGTAGGTAAGTCCACACTTCTTTCCGTTGTATCTGGTGCAAAACCTAAAATCGGCGCGTACCACTTCACGACGATTACGCCTAACCTAGGTGTTGTAGATGTTGGAGACAGTCGTAGTTTTGTAATGGCTGACTTGCCAGGGCTAATTGAAGGCGCACATGAGGGCGTAGGTTTAGGACATGAGTTTTTGCGACATGTTGAACGTACTCGCGTTATCATTCATGTTATTGATATGGCTGCATCTGAAGGACGTGACCCGTTCGAAGATTGGCAGAAGATCAATGCTGAGTTGGTACTCTATAACGAGAAGCTGATTGATCGTCCGCAAATTATTGCAGCGAACAAAATGGACATGCCGGAAGCGGAAGAGCAGCTCGAGCTGTTTAAACAGAAGCTTGCAGAAGTAAGCGGCGATCGTGTGTACGAAATTGTTCCGATTTCTTCTTTGACAAAACAAGGTATTCAAGAGTTGTTGTATAAAGCAGCAGATGTTCTTGATACAATTGCAGTTCATACAGAAGTTGAAGATGTTAAGATCAACGACGAACGCAAAGTTTATGTTTACGAGAAAAAAGAAGACATTACGTTTACGATTCATCGTGAAGATGAAGTGTTCGTCGTGGAAAGCGATGGTATCGCGCGTATGATGAAACGTATGAATTTGAATTCCTACGATGCAGTTATGCGTTTAGCCCGTATCTTTAGAAAACTTGGCATCGATGACGCTTTGCGTAAGAAGGGTGCTAAGGACGGCGATATGGTTAGAGTCGTAGACTATGCGTTTGAATTTTTTGAAGGCAGTGACTACAACCCATACGATTGATCGGAAGACGACGCAAGTCGTCTTTTTTCGCATTTGCCTATTGCTGATGGTCGTCTATTCCGATATAATGTCCACTATAGGTGTACATTTGTCTTTTTGAGGAGGACTGAAATGGCTGGTCGCTATTATGTCGTTCACGAGGACATTTTGCCGGAGGCAATTCTTAAGACGATTGAGGTCAAGGAGATGCTAAGTACCGGCGGAGCGGCTACTGTTCATGAAGCAGTAGAACGTGTTGGTCTTAGTCGTAGTGCTTTTTATAAGTATAAAGATGGCGTTTATGCATTGAATGAGATGACACAAGCGAATATTGTGACGGTTTCTATGGATTTGGACCATCGTGCAGGTATTTTATCTAGTGTACTTGGCCTAGTGGCAAGCCAAGGAGGAAATGTGCTGACAATGAATCAGACCATTCCGCTGCAAGGCTTTGCTAACGTCGTATTATCTGTAGATATTTCGCAAGTTACAGGAGATGTTTCAGAGCTCGTGGAGCTTTTAAAGCAACAAGCTGGAGTACGTAAAGCTGCAATAATCGGTCGAGGTTAATAATAAAGTAACGGAGGGAACATATGAAGCCAGTTAAAGTAGGATTGTTAGGACTTGGAACAGTCGGAACAGGCGTTGTACGCATAATTGAAGGACATCAGGATGATTTGCAAAGTCAAGTAGGTTCTCCTATTTTGATAGAGAAAGTACTTGTACAAAACATAAGTAAAATTCGGAACGTTTCTATTTCACCAGAATTGTTAACGGAAGATCCTTGGGAAGTTATTCGTAACCCAGAGATTGATGTTATTGTTGAAGTAATGGGCGGTATTGCTCATACAAAAGAATATATTTTGGAAGCTTTGTCGCTGGGGAAACATGTTGTTACAGCAAATAAAGATTTGATGGCACTACATGGCCCGGAAATTTTGGCAAAAGCACAAAAACATCGTTGTGATGTATTGTACGAAGCTAGCGTAGCTGGCGGTATTCCGATTATTCGTACACTTGTAGAAGGTTTCTCATCTGACCGTATTACTAAGATTATGGGTATCGTAAATGGAACAACAAACTTTATATTAACGAAGATGAGCCAAGAAGGCGCATCTTATGCTGATGTATTGAAGGAAGCGCAGGAGCTCGGCTATGCTGAATCAGACCCTACTTCTGACGTTGAGGGACTTGATGCAGCTCGTAAAATGACTATTCTTGCGACACTTGGATTCCGTGCTAACGTTGCACTCGAGGATGTTTCTGCTGAAGGTATTACTTCTATAACAAAAGAAGACATCTTGTATGCTAACCGTCTAGGTTATGTACTGAAGCTGCTAGGTATTGCAGAGCGCCAAGATGATGCAATTAGTATAAGTGTTCAACCGACGATGGTGAAAAAATCTCATCCAATCGCAGCTGTAAACGGTGTGTTTAACGCAGTTTATGTGTACGGTGAAGCGGTAGGCGAGACGATGTTCTATGGTCCTGGTGCAGGTGAACTTCCTACAGCAACTTCAATTGTAGCTGATTTGGTTGCAGTTGTAAGAAACTTGAAGCTTGGAGTTAACGGTCAACAAGGCGGTCTAGCATACAACGAGAAGAAATTGAAGACAGATGAGCAAATTTCATCGAAATATTTCATCTTGCTACATGTAGCTGATCGTGCTGGCGTTTTAGCTCGCATTACACAAGTGTTTGCAGAATTTGAGGTTAGTCTTGAATCGGTGCTGCAGCAACCAAATCCAAGCAACCCAGAAGCTGAAATTATTATTATTACACATGATGCGAATAAAGCGGCAATTAAGAAAGTACTAGCTACTTTTGAATCGCTTGATGTTGTTAACAAAATACAAAGTGTCTATCGAGTTGAAGGTTAGTCCGATGAACAATCGCCGAGTTATCGTCAAAGTTCCAGCAAGCACAGCGAATCTAGGCCCAGGCTTTGATTCTCTAGGTATGGCATTGTCTTTATTCGCATGGATTGAAATGGAGAAATCGGATACCGGTAACACGACATTCCAGCTGCATGGAGACGGAATGGACGGCTTGCCAACGGATAAATCCAATTTGATTTATAAAGTTGCCCAGCTTGTATTTAGCGAGGCTGAGGTTGAAGTACCGGATCTTCATATTTCCATGTACAGCGAGATTCCACTTACTCGCGGACTGGGTAGTAGTGCATCAGCAATTATTGGTGCGCTAGTTGCAGCAAATGCACTGATTGGCAGCCCCCTTAGTGATGATAAGCTGTTCCAAATGGCTACAGCACTAGAAGGGCATCCTGATAACGTAGGCGCCTCATTGTTCGGCGGCATTGTTGTATCAGCATGGGACGGCTCGGAGGCGCAGCATGTGCGGATTGAGCCGCAGGAGTCTCTCGAAACGCTGGTTGCCATTCCAGCGTTTCAGCTCTCTACCGAGAAGGCGCGCCATGCGCTGCCGACTCAAATATCGATGGCCGACGCGGTTTACAATGTCGGCCGTACGTCTTTGCTTGTCGCCGCGCTTGCTAGCGGCGAGCTAGGTTTGATCCGTCATGCAATGAAGGATCGGCTGCACCAGCCCTACCGTGCAGCACTCATCCCCGGCATGACGGAAATATTGGAGCGCGCGACAGACTTTGGCGCGCTTGGTGCTGCGCTGAGCGGAGCAGGGCCGACGCTGATAGCGTTCGTTGATGCAGCCAGCCCGGACAAGGCTGGGCTGGAACGGTTTCTGCAAGCAACGCTGCAGAAGGAAGGTATTACGGCCGAGACGATGTGGCTAGCGCCGTGTAAGACTGGGCCGGAAGTGACGATAGAGGAACTTTCAGCAGGGAGCGATCCTCTTTCTGGGAAGCGAATTTCGCTGCTAGAGAGAATTAAAGGAGAAGTCAAAGCATGAAGACGATAGCGTTATTGCCTGCAGGCTCAGTATCTGACGAGGCGGCTAAACAACTTTTTTCCTTAGAAGACAAGGTGGAGTGGAAACATCATCGTCTCATTGCTGATGTATTCCAATCAACCGTAAACGGAATTAGCGATTATAGTATCATTCCTATCGAAAATACAATTGAGGGCTCTGTTAGCCTTCATATGGATTGGTTAGTACATGAGGTGGATCTACCCGTTCAGGCGGAGTGGATCTACCCCTCCATCCAAAATTTAATTGGAAGACGATCTGAGCTAGAGCTGGAATCTGGTGAGCTTGATTTCTCTCGGATCAAAAAAGTTATCAGTCATCCTGTCGCAATGGCTCAATGTCTTCACTATTTAAGGAAGCACATTCCTCATGCGGAGACTGAACATGTGAGCAGTACAGCAGAAGGTGTTCGCATCGTTCGTGACAATCCTGGTCAAGGCATTGCCGCTATCGGAACTCGAATTGCTGCAGCGAACAATGAGCTTGATTTGCTTGAGACTGAAGTTACGGACCATGACAACAATTATACGCGCTTTTTACTTGTAGGCTCCGAGCCGTATACGGCTCGTAAGTCAGATAGAATTAAAACAAGTATACTTATTACATTGCCAGAAGATTTCCCAGGAGCACTTCATCAAGTGTTATCTGCTTTTGCTTGGCGCCGAATCAATCTATCACGAATTGAGTCGCGTCCAACGAAAAAGAAGTTAGGCAGTTACTATTTTTACATCGAGATCGAAATGTCTATAGATACAGTATTGCTGCCAGCTGCGTTTCAAGAAATCGAAGCGATTGGCTGCCAAATTCGTATACTAGGATGTTATCCAAGCTTTTCTTATGAACAATTGTTGTAATAATCATACAAATTAACGGAGGTGCAAGTTTAGTTATGGCACAGCAAGTTATTTATTTGAATGGTGAATATGTTGCAAAAGAGGATGCAAAAATTTCAGTATACGATCACGGTTTTCTATACGGGGACGGTATCTTTGAAGGCATCCGTATTTATGACGGCAATATTTTTAAGTGTAAAGAGCATTTGGACAGGCTATATGATTCGGCTAAATCAATTATGCTTGATATCCCGCTAGCATTCGATGAGATGCAAGCTGCTCTTGTAGAAACGATTCGTCGCAATGAACTGCGTGATGGATACATTCGTTTGATTGTGTCTCGTGGACCAGGTAATTTAGGGCTTGATCCTAAACGTTGCCCTTCTGCATGGGTAATCATTATTGTGGAACAGCTAGCTATTTATCCGGAAGAAGCATACAAAAACGGCCTCGTGTCCGTTTCAGTATCGCAGCGCCGCAACATTCCAGACGCACTTAATCCAAAGATTAAGTCTTTGAATTACTTAAACAATATTTTGGTGAAAATTCAAGCGAACTTAGCAGGTGTAGGGGAAGCGATTATGCTGAACTCACAAGGTTATGTTGCAGAAGGCTCCAGTGATAACATTTTTATTATCAAAAATGGAACGGTCTATACTCCTCCATGTTACGTCGGTGCGCTTGAAGGAATTACTCGCGCTGCTATTATGGAGCTTTGTGAGAAGCATGGCTACAAGCTTAAAGAAGAACCATTCACTCTGCATGATGTTTATGTTGCAGATGAAGTGTTCTTTACGGGAACGGCTGCTGAAGTTATTGCAGTTCGTGAGGTTGACGGCCGTACAATCGGCTCAGGCCAAGCAGGTCCCATTACTACACATCTTCTACAAGAGTTCCGCAGTATCGTATCTGTTGATGGCGTAAAAGTTTACGAATAGTGATTTGGGCCCAACTATTATAGTTGGGCTTTTGTGTTGCATCGCTGTATTTCTGAATAGCTGTATGGTTGATTGACCGGATTACTGTCTGGCTGAATTGCTGCATGACTACATGCAGGGTAACGAACCGTATGATGCTTATTATCGAAATAATCGCATCTCATTTCGTCTAACGAACTCATCTGATCTTATTTGAACGTAATTATTAGAAATTGAGCCTATTTTCTCTGAATAGCGATTATGGAGTTCGTTAGATTTTTTAGACGTTACTATTTGATAAAATAAGAACGTTCAGGTTCGTTAAATATCTTTCCGAGAAGTTCGTTTTTCTTATTCACCTAAACCAAAGAAGTTTTCCTCTACTTAACAACAATAAGCCCCTTTCATTGAGATCTGCGCAATGCAAATTGCAGCAATATCGATGGAGAGGCTCTTTTTATTGGGTTGAATATGAGAATATGCGAATTTTGTATCTATTTTTTTGAGAAAGTGGAGACACCTGCCTATATTCTGCATAGGATGTAAAGATCGATAACAGGCGTTAATGATGCCAAGTTATTCAGAACGTGACAGGAGGTTATCAGCGGGTGAAAATCCATATTGTAAAAAAGGGCGATTCGTTA
The DNA here is from genome assembly GCF_016019935.1 of Paenibacillus sp. GSMTC-2017. Classification (GTDB taxonomy): domain Bacteria; phylum Bacillota; class Bacilli; order Paenibacillales; family Paenibacillaceae; genus Pristimantibacillus. The sequence continues at coordinate 1,031,623 of NZ_JAECMT010000001.1, read as the reverse complement.
TACTACATTAGCCAGAAGTATAATGTTCCGCTCGAAGAAGTTTTGCAGTTGAACCCGGGAATATCGAATCTAGATGTGCTTGATGTTGGTACGAAGCTGAAAATTTCATCGACCCAAACAGGACAGAGTGGTGTCAATGAGAATATGATTATGCACCAACATATCGTAAAGCAAGGTGATACGCTGTGGAAGTTGTCCAAAGCATGGGGTGTTCCGCTTGCTACTATGGTGCATGTTAATCCGCATCTAAAAAATCCAAATGTGCTTTTGACGGGTGAGATCGTTAACATCCCTAAGGCAAATGTGTCCGTTCCGAGCGTAACGGGTCAGCAAGCTCATTCCAATCAAGGCTCTAACCAGGGATCAAACCAGGGATCTAACCAGGGATCTAACCAAGGTTCTCAAACAGGTTCGTTTATGCAAGGTGTTCAAGGCATTGTTGGCAAACTTTCTACTGCAACAGCGATTGGCAAAACTTTTACGGGATATGTGACTGACAAGAAAAATACTGCACCGATCCAAGAGAAACAACCAACGGGACCAATCGTCACACCTGTACCACCTGCTCCAGAGCCGAAACCAAAGGCCGCTAATATTGAGCCTGCCAAAAAGGAAGAGCCGGTTAAAAAAGAAGAGCCCGTAAAAAAAGCAGAACACTACGCTGCTAAAGTGGAGCCCAATGCTACTAAGGTAGAACCACTTGGCGGAAAAATTGAACCACATGCTACTAAAGTGGAACCACTTGCTGTCAAAAAAGAACTACCTAGTGGAAAAGTTGAGCCTTTAGGTAAAGGGAAAACGTTGCCTTCGTCGAACAACATAGCGCCGCTAAGCTCAAACAATATCGGTCCGCTAACGTCAAACAACATAGCGCCGCTAGGCTCAAACAATATCGGCCCGCTAACGTCGAACAACATAGCGCCGCTAGGTTCAAACAATATCGGTCCGCTAACGTCAAACAACATAGCGCCGCTAAGCTCAAACAATATCGGTCCGCTAACGTCGAACAACATAGCGCCGTTAGGATCAAACAATATCGGCCCGCTAACGTCGAACAACATAGCGCCGCTAGGCTCAAACAATATCGGCCCGCTAACGTCGAACAACATAGCGCCGTTAGGTTCAAACAATATCGGCCCGCTAACGTCGAACAACATAGCGCCGCTAGGCTCAAACAATATCGGTCCGCTAACGTCGAACAACATAGCGCCGCTAGGCTCAAACAATATCGGTCCGCTAACGTCGAACAACATAGCGCCGCTAGGTTCAAACAACATCGGTCCGCTAACGTCGAACAACATAGCGCCGTATTCAACTAATTATGCTCCAAATTCCTCAAATGTGGGACCTAATAGCAATGTAGGACCATCAGCTAATACATCGCCAGCTACAAAAGTGACTCCAAGTGGCAAAAAGGCGTTGCCTATTGAAAAGCCAGTTGAGAAAAAACTTAAAGCGATTCACTCTGAATATATTCAAAGTGTTGATTTGTTTCAGCAATATGGCACACCTTCGACAGAAGTAATGTCACTGTATGATCTGCCTAATTATCCAGATGCCAACTCTCCAAATATGACTGAACCGTATTTTGGGGCACAAAATCATTTGATGCCGTATGGTGGTTACATGGAGTCTAATATGGCACCAAACAGTAACGTAGCTCCTTACGGAAATATGGCACCAAACAGTAACGTAGCTCCTTACGGAAATATGGCACCAAACAGTAACGTAGCTCCTTACGGTAATATGGCACCTTCATTCCCATTTGAAGCTCCACCAGGCTCACATGTAATGGGATATCCTGCTCCGGCGTTATTACAATATGGAGGAGGACCAGACTGGGGTTATAGTAATGCGTCATATGCGGGATTGGGAGGTAATTTCCCGATTGCACCAGCATCTGTTGTGCCGAATCAAGCTATCTTTTCACCACTATCGAATGCATCGAACACCGGACTGATTTCTCCGATGTCGAATGCATCAAACGAAGGGATATTGTCACCGATGCCTAACCATCCTAATCCAAATGTGTCTACTCATTCAGAGATGTATTCTCCGCATGGTTATGAGCCATATGGCCAAGGGTATCCACCAGGTTACCCGCCGTTTACTCCTTACCCAATGTGGCCGGAGAACGCTGCACTTGTTCAGTCGACAAGCGCCAATAAGGGAGATTGTGGTTGTGGCGGTAAGCGGGAAGACGAAATTGGTATCGAATCTTCCAATTCGCTAACTTCGAAGTCTACACCAGCAAAGTCTAAGAAAAAAGGCAAAAAGGCAGTGGTTCGTACAATAGCACCACGTCCGAAGAAAAAAACGACGAGTAGTAGTCGACCATGGCTTAATCGTTAATAGCAATAAGGAAAAAATTACTCATAATTGAGGAAATTCTATAGAGTGATACTGGCGTAATTAATAATACAATAAATATTTTGTTACGCTCCCGTTAGAATGATAATAAAGACCTTCTTAAGTTTTGAAGCACACCCCTAAGAATGGCGTTGGAGAGAACTTTTGGTTAATCCAATGAAATTCTAAGGGGTGTTTTTTGTCATAATAGCTATAGATAACTCAATCGGGAATTTCGGCGTCACCTGCTTCGATATCTTTCATAGTTGAGTTTAGATATCGAGTAGCTTTCGCTTGCCTATAGCCGGAACTTACATGCAATAAAAGAGAAATGGCGATACAGGATAGCTCCATGTACCGCCATTTTTCATGATTTCAAAAGTTTTTATTCAATACGAGCTATTTCACTATCGGACCTACTGCTTTTGAGACGGTTCTTTTGAAATAATGAATTAACTTTATTTAAGCTGAATAGAATACTGTTTTATTCATTGTTCCGCTTACAGGTACAGATATGAAGCTAGATGTATCAGCAATGATTATGTTATAAGAATACGCTCCTCTGAATATTGCAGTAAATCCTCTTTTATCAGAAGATATGTTAGCTGTGCTTTGACTTGGAGTATAAGTAATTCCTAGATGAAACCCATGAATTTGAGTAGATGCAGTTACAGCTGTCACACTATTTTTTTGGTTATCCACACTAACATCCGCATATCCTTTAATCCACCATACTTTACTATCACTTATTACTTGCTCATACGATAACAAATCAGGGAGTTTAATGGATTTAGGTGAAGATAAGTTTTGATGAGTAAAACTTTTTGAATGTTGTTGTTTAGTATATCCGATTAGCGCAGCTAATTCATCAACGTTATTAATAATAATGGCTTCTTTCTGGGGCTTTTTGTGAGATTCTTTTGTCAGTCCATACGCTGCGTAAACTTCATCATAACTTTTAAACTTTCCTTTGTATTTATTAATTTCTGATTGAGGAACGATTTGTGACACAGATACTTTGACTGAATTTGGTTCGTTATTAGCTTTTTCTCCATAGACTGCAGAAGGTACTAATAAAACCAGAATTAACGTTAAAAAAATCAAGGTGCTTTTCTTCATTTCAAACATCTCCTTTTATTTTTTTATTAATAAACCCAAAAGGGATATTAATCACTCTTAAATAAATGTTACTGTTATTTAATAATCCAAATAATAACAAATTTATATTAACTATGAAAACGAAAATAGAATTTGTATTTTCCGAAATATCCCTTTCGTTCCGCAAAATGTGGTTTCATGTCGTTTTTTTTGAATGAATTCAACATGGCTAAACCCATTTAGTAATATTGATTAGATTTATCTAACCACTCAGCTTATGAATAAACATCCTCAAAATCTTTGCAACGGAAGATTGTTTACGAATCGTTATGTTAAATGGTTTCTATTAACTTAACACACCTATTTTTGAATAATTATGTAATGTTGGAGCAAACTATCATAAAACGCAATAAAGGGGGCTTCCTCATGATGATATTCAGCCTGTGGAAGCAATTAAAACGACGTATTCGCAGACAACGCCGCTCACTTTGGACACTTGGTGGCATCTCGCTATTCCTATTTGTGAGCATTGGCGCTGCGATGATATGTATGTCGGAAATTGCATATGCAAACGGGGAAATACCTAACAGCGGCATTGCACAACACGTGAACAGCAGTAACCTTTTGACAATAGACAATATGATTGACCAGCCATCCATTAGCAACAAGCTTAAAAACGAAAACGAACAAGTACAAGTCATGCTTCAACGTATTTTCGTATGCGGAGAAGAAATAGAACTAATTGGTGAAATGGCTTCTAAAAATGTCATTAGAATGCTACAAGAGCATCCTGAATGGAACGCTACTTTACATGAAGATGGCAAGACGGTTATGTTGCAACAGAGAATACATGATTTATCTAGTCATTGTAAGAGTCATGCCTATTTCGGAGTGGACAAACATGGTAACTTCTCACTTTTCGACGGAATACCTAGAGAAGAAAAAGTGATGCGTACATTTTTTCAATTAGATATTCATTTTATGGAGAGTAGTTTGCCACAGGATCAACTTGATCAATTGATGCATGGGATTCGAGTAAATGATATTGAGGAATATAATAGTGTTTTATCAACATTTAGCGATTATGCAATCGAGTATAACGAGAAAACGATGAAACACGCTTATTAGATGTTAATGGCATCCAATTAGACTAAATGCTGAAGAGTTGCTTATTCAATGAGCGACTCTTTTTTGCATTCGTTCACAATACTATCAAACGTTCGTTCTCATTCTCGGCAACTTTTGCTATAATGGAGGACAGGCATTCATAACATATGTCGCTCTAATTGATTAATATGTATCTATTTGCTTGATGTTAAGTTAGGAGTTGGCATTTTGCGCATTCTAGGAATTGACCCCGGCATTGCTATTGCTGGCTTTGGCTTTATCGACAAAGTTGGACATAAGCTGACCCCGGTGCAATATGGTGCGATTACTACGGAAGCACATACACCGCCAGAGGAGCGTCTCGTACAAATTTACGAGTCAGCTAGTGCATTGATGGATCGATACAAACCAGAAGCAGTTGCTGTTGAAAAACTTTTTTTCAATCGAAACGTATCAACTGCATTTGCTGTAGGACAAGCGCGGGGAGTTATTATTTTGGCAGCGGCTCAGCGAGGTCTGACTGTTGCAGAATACACACCATTACAAGTGAAACAATCTGTAGTTGGTTATGGCAAGGCTGAGAAGCGTCAAGTTCAGGAGATGGTTAAAGTGTTCTTGAGACTATCCGCGGTGCCGAAGCCGGATGATGTGGCAGATGCACTTGCAGTTGCTATATGCCATGCCCACTCTGCAGTAATGAAACAAAAAATAGATGAGGTGACTCGTTCATGATCGATTTTTTGCGAGGTCCAGTCGTACATATGGAAGCTGAATATATCGTCATGGATGTTAGAGATACAGGTTATCGTGTATTTACTCCAAATCCGTATGCTTTTGCTGGTAAAGATGAAGCAGTTACGGTTTATATTCATCATCATGTACGGGAAGATGCAATCTTGTTGTTCGGATTTGAATCGAGAGAACAACAAACGTTATTCCGTAAATTATTAGAAGTATCTGGTATCGGACCACGTGTCGCAGTTGGTATTTTGTCTGCAGGTAAACCAGAAACGATTATCGCTGCTATTCAACAAGAGAACATCGCTTTTTTGACGAAGCTTCCGGGAATTGGAAAAAAGACTGCACAGCGTATGATTCTTGATCTTAAAGACAAGCTCATTGGTGCGGGACTGGATGGCGGCTTATTGTCGGCTTCAGGATTTGGAGTAGAACTTCCTGCAAATAGTAATGCTCAAGGAGCAGGGACAGCTTGGCAAGAGGCTCGTGATGGTCTTGCTGCACTCGGCTATACTGCTGCGGAGTTAGATAAAGCATGGAACAGTATGAAAGATACTGTTAAAGCTGAAGAGGCAGTGGATTCGCTCATGAAGCGGGCGCTACAGCAGTTGTTTAAAGGGTAACGGGAAGGAGACTTATGGTTATGGACGATCGAATCATTTCCGCAAACCTCATGATGGATGAACAGGCGGTTGAACTTAGTTTGCGGCCGCGATATTTAGCAGAATATATTGGACAGAACCAAGTCAAAGAAAATTTGACGATCTATATAGAGGCAGCCAAGATGCGGAAGGAAGCACTTGATCATGTATTGTTGTATGGTCCTCCCGGACTTGGTAAGACGACATTGTCTAACATAATTGCCAATGAGCTTGGTGTTAATTTAAGAACGACTTCCGGTCCAGCAATTGAAAGGCCTGGAGACCTTGCGGCGCTTCTAACGAATCTTCAAGAAGGCGACGTTCTTTTTATTGACGAAATCCATCGTCTTCACCGAACGGTAGAAGAAGTTTTGTACCCCGCCATGGAAGACTTTGCATTAGACATAATGATTGGAAAAGGCCCAAGCGCACGTTCCGTTCGACTTGATCTTCCTCCATTTACGTTAATTGGAGCGACAACGAGAGCGGGACTTCTATCTGCCCCACTACGTGATAGATTTGGTGTTGTGAGCCGACTTGAGTTTTATACCGTAGATGAGCTTGCATTTATCGTATCTCGTGCATCTGAAATATTAGGTGTCTCAACTGTAGGAGAAGCTTCAATGGAGATTGCAATGCGATCAAGAGGAACGCCTCGGATAGCTAATCGTTTGCTTAAGCGTGTTCGTGATTTTGCTCAAGTACGAGGAGACGGCGTGATTACACATGAGATTGCCCGTTCGGCATTGGAATTACTTCAGGTTGACCCAAGGGGACTAGATCATATTGATCATAAAATGTTGCATGCGATGATGACAAGTTTCTCTGGAAGACCAGTAGGACTCGATACGATAGCAGCAACGATTGGGGAAGAAAGTCAAACAATTGAAGATGTATATGAGCCATATTTGATGCAGATTGGGTTTTTGCAGCGCACACCAAGAGGTAGAATTGCAACTGATAGCGCATATACCCATTTAGGATTGCCTCTTCCAAAACGTGTGTAAATCAATTTCTTGATCATACCCGAATAGGAAGGAGTTTAATAATGAAGTTTAACATGTCTATGAAACGTTTAGTGTTAACCTCAATTGTTTTTATGATGCTAATATCACTATGGTCGGTACAACCGTCTCAAGCTGCAGTGCCAACCCTTGATACGATTCGCGTAGGGATGTTCATGCAATTGCCAGGCAAATATACTGCGACAACACCTGCAGCTACTTTTCATTCTAATGGTGGCCTCAGTATCGGTGTTCGAGAGCCAGATGGAGAGAAAGGCTGGTTCACAGTTCCAGCAAAACAAAATGTGCGATTCGCATTAGATGATTTTAAAGTTACTTTGCTCGAATCAAACAACTTTGGTGCTGCTCTAGCTGTATATCAGTACATAATGTCTCTTAAAGGATCAGCGTATCTAACTTCATCTACAAAAAACGGTATCGTTCAGTTCCAAGTTTCTGAAGGGGCTTACGCGACCTTTGCTGAGGGTAAAACTGCCGTAAGTCGTTGGAGTGCTGATCCGAAACTCGCAAGTATAATTACTGGGTTTAAGCCAGTGCTGCGCGGTCCGTTGTATTTGGAAACGTCACAACTTAAAAATAAGGCTGAAGCTGAAGCGACAGTAAACGCATATGGAGCTGCTGGCTTAAATGCATTTATCTCATTAAGACAGCTTGCTATTGGTGAACTAGCCTTTTCAGTAATGGTTGGAGCAGCAACAACGGAAGAAGAGCTAGCTCAAATTAAAGCAGCTGCAATAAATCTTCCGAATGGATCAAGTCTAAAGGCAGTTGCTAAAGACTCCAGACATATGTTGCTTTTAAATGATCATTCGTTAAGCGCAAAGGAAAGTAGTTTGAACGAACTTTATTTGTTTCCGAACAACAGTATGAAAGTATGGATATCTCCTGCTGGTTCAGATACAATTGGTTTGCTGGAACGAAGTAAACGTACATATCGTGGTCAGTTTGAACTAAGTACCTTTAATGGGAAACTTGCTGTCATTAATGAGCTTCCATTCGAACAATATTTATACTCCGTTGTAGCAGTTGAAATGTATTCAAGTTGGCCGATAGAAGCACTTAAGGCACAAGCTGTTGCTGCTCGTTCTTATGCGCTTAACAAAGGTTTTGGCTTCCAAATTGCGCATGTAGTCGACACTACGTTAAGCCAAGCGTATTATGGTGCAGGCGTTGAAAAACCGACATCCACCGAAGCAGTGAACGCAACTGCTGGTGAGGTCGCTTTGTATAATGGGAAAGTCATCGAAGCTGTATTCTCATCTAATGGTGGAGGACAAACGGCAGATGCTTCTGACGTATGGAAAAATGCAATTCCGTACTTGAAGTCGGTAAAAAGTCCAGATGATTCTTCTCAAGTTGGACTACTTAGCTGGTATCAGATCGTACTTCCGAGTGGTCTAATTGGGTATATTCGTGAAGATCTTGCTACGGATACAGGCAGAAAAACAGCAGCAGGAAGCCGTATTTTAGCACTAACAACTGACAATACGAACATTCGTAGACATCCTATTATTCAGGACACTATTCCAGTTGTAGCAAAGTTACCAAAAGGTTCTGAAGTAGTCGTGCTCAAAAAGGTTATTGAATCGAATCCGATGAACTGGATTCGTGGACCATTCACTGATGCTGAGCTACTAACAACAATTAATGCTCGAGTTAACCCGAAAATAGCGGGAACAATTACTTCTATTGAAGTTAGCAAACGGGGAATCTCGGGTAGAGCAAACGAATTGACGGTAAATGGACAGAAATTAACGATTTCGTCGCCAGACAGCATTCGCTCCATTTTAGGACATGGTGGATCATTACCAAGCACATTATTTGAAATTGAAGAAACAGGGAAATTAGTTGTGCAAGGTACCCAAGGTTTGCAAAGTACTAGGATAGACGATAGTAAAAAGCTTTATGTCATGGGTGCAGGTGGGAAATCGGCTGCTTTAACCGACAAACATGTGTATGTCCTAGACGGTAACGATAATGTAAGAGCAGCAACAAAAGATCCGGCATTCCAGTTTAATGGCACTGGCTTCGGTCATGGGGTCGGTTTATCCCAATACGGTGCGCTTTCTCTGGCAAAGCAAGGGTATGACTATCAATATATTTTGAAATACTATTACAACGGTATAACCATTGCTAAGGAATGATTGAGACGATATGAATGTAGAATGGTTTAATTTCGAATTACCTGAAGAGTTGATTGCACAGACACCGCTGGAAGAGAGAACGGCTTCAAAATTGCTAAAATTAAATAAAAGCAATGGAGAGATCCAGCATAGCGTCTTTACAGATCTGGAGGATAGTTTGCATGCTGGAGATGTCCTTGTTTTAAACAACACAAGAGTTATACCAGCTAGACTAATGGGAAGTAAAAGTGACACCGGTGCAAAAGCGGAATTGCTACTTCTTAAGCAGCTTGGCGAAGATCGATGGGAGACACTTGCTAAACCTGCGAAACGGCTAAAGATTGGGACAATCCTTCAATTCGGTGATGATGGTAACGGTAACCCGCTCATGACTGCAGAAATTGAGTCGATGGGTGATATGGGTTCACGCATCATTCGCTTCCGATATGAAGGCATATTCCAAGAGTTGCTTGATCGACTAGGAGAGATGCCCCTTCCACCTTATATTAAAGAGCGACTGGATGAGAGGGAACGTTACCAGACGGTATATTCCCGCCATGAGGGCTCTGCCGCTGCGCCTACAGCAGGTCTACACTTCACTGAAGCTTTCCTAAGTAGGCTAGAGGCAAAAGGTGTGAAGCTTGCCTACGTAACACTTCATGTCGGTCTAGGAACGTTCCGTCCTATGTCAGTAGATACGGTAGAAGAGCATGAGATGCATGCTGAGTATTACGAGCTGGACGAAAGTAATGCTTCTATTCTCAATGAGGCTAAACGAAATGGTGCACGTATAGTTGCAGTTGGAACTACTTCTGCCCGCACTCTTGAAACGGTAGCTTCAAGGTTCCAAGAAGGTGAGATCGAAGCATGCAGTGGTTGGACTTCTATTTTTATTTTCCCTGGCTATACGTTTAAGTTAGTAAATGCGCTGTTAACTAATTTTCATTTGCCTAAATCAACGTTAGTTATGTTAGTTAGTGCACTTGCTGGAAGAGATGAAGTTATGAAGGCATATCATGAAGCAATTGAGCGGAAATATCGTTTCTTTAGCTTCGGAGATGCAATGTTTATTTACTAATCATGTAGAATGGAAGCGTGAATTGTGGCTGTAAAATACGAATTTATAAAACAATGTAAACAATCGGGAGCGCGCCTCGGTCGCGTTCATACCCCTCATGGCATTATCGAAACACCAACGTTTATGCCAGTAGGCACTCAGGCAACGGTGAAGACGATGAGCCCTGAAGAGCTTAAAGCTATGGATGCCCATATTATTTTGAGCAACACGTACCATCTGTTTCTTCGCCCAGGACATGATATCGTAAAACGTGCAGGCGGACTTCACAAGTTTATGAACTGGGATCGCCCTATACTAACAGATAGTGGTGGATTCCAAGTGTTTAGCCTTAGCGAAATGCGTAAAATTACGGAAGAGGGCGTTCATTTCCGCTCGCACTTGAATGGTGATAAGCTGTTTCTGTCACCAGAAGTAGCTATGGAAATTCAAAACGCACTTGGTCCTGATATTATGATGGCTTTTGACGAATGTCCTCCTTATCCAGCTGAATACGAATATGTGAAACAATCGACAGAGCGTACTTCTCGTTGGGCAGAAAGATGTCTTAAAGCACATGCTCGTCCAGAGGATCAAGCGTTATTTGCTATCGTACAAGGTGGTATGCACAAAGATTTGCGTATTCAGAGCGCTAAAGATTTGACTTCCATGGATTTCCCGGGGTATGCTATTGGAGGATTGAGCGTAGGTGAGCCTAAACATCTGATGTATGACGTTCTAGATTATACAGTTCCCTATCTTCCTGCGGACAAACCCCGTTATTTAATGGGTGTTGGTTCTCCAGATGCGTTAATTGAAGGCTCGATCAGAGGAATAGACATGTTTGACTGCGTCTTGCCGACTCGTATTGCTAGAAATGGGACAACCATGACGAGCAATGGAAGACTAGTCATTCGTAACGCTAAGTATGCAGAAGATTTTGGTCCACTGGATCCAAATTGCTCTTGCTATACCTGCACAAATTATTCCCGAGCGTACATAAGGCACTTGCTGAAGGCCGATGAAACGTTTGGTATTCGATTGACGACGTATCATAACTTACACTTTTTGATTCAACTCATGAGAGACGTTCGTCAAGCGATTATGGAAGACCGGCTACTTGATTTCCGGGATACATTCTTCGAAACGTACGGCCTTAATGATAATGATAAAGGATTTTGAAAGGGGTGAATTCAATGTCGATATTTCAAGCAGCAGCAGCTGAAGGTGGAAGTATTTGGGGTATGATTCTGCCGTTTGTACTTATGTTCGCAGTCTTCTATTTCTTGCTTATTCGTCCGCAACAGAAGAAACAAAAACAGCGTACAGCAATGCTAAATCAGATTAAAAAAGGCGACAAAATTACGACAATCGGTGGTTTGCACGGCACAGTCGTGGAACTAACAGATGATACTGTTGTTATTCGTGTCAACGATACAACAAAAATGACGTTCGAGCGTAGTGCAATCAATACAATTTCTGCATCGGCTCCAGCTCCAACTGAATAATACTTAATAAAGAAACGGCCCGTAGATTAATTCTGCGGGCCGTTTCTTTATTTCTTTAGATTAACCCCGACGACTCCCCCGAGAATACCCGAAAGTAGTGCAGAGCCTAACATCAACACGCTGTCCCAGGATAAAGTTGCGTCAGCGGCCAAAAAACTAACAATAATGACGATAATGCCATAGAACAAACCAAGTGTACCGCCATTATACCAACCTTTGCGTTCAGAACGTTTGCCGGAAGTAAAGCCTCCTGCAAGGGCAGAGAAGACATGTACGAGAAGTGCATATGTACCAAGCTCACTTTCCTTCATGTTTGTAAAATGTAACATAAAGGATAAAAACAATGCACCAATGCCTAACCATATCAAGGAAAAAACAACACCCGCTAGTAGAGGTGATCCAATAAGTAGCGGTTTAGGAGCTTGCTTGACGGAACTCATCCTATTCCTCCTATTTCCATTTTGTTGGACAATCAAAAAGGTTGTATTACTTATCCATATGGTCAAGCATTGTGGAATAGTACAGGTTATACGGGAAATTCTGTTACTTGGTGTAATGGAATTGCCATATATTCGTGTCTTTGTGTTCGTATGATGTGAACAGTAGGAGGTCAGAATAGCTTTACGAGCTTAAGGCTGGTTGAACAGTCAATATGCTACTTTCGAGGAGGCGCTTACCATTGGAAACATGGAGCCTGTTGATCCGGACGATCGTTATCTATTTCGTCGTATTTTTGATCATGCGGTTTATGGGAAAGCGAGAGATCGGCAAACTTTCAGTGCTCGATCTCGTTATTTCGGTTATGGTTGCAGAAATAGCAGTAATTGTCATTGAGGATGTAGATCGACCGATGTGGGATGGGATTGTACCTATGGTAGTTCTACTGCTCATTCAAATAAGTACAGCTATGATATCGATGAATAATCGTAAACTCCGGTTGTTGTTTGATGGAAAGCCCAGCGTTATTATTGCAAAAGGGAAAATAAACAGAGATGTTATGCGCAAGCAACGGTATAACTTGGATGACCTGATGTTGCAACTACGTGAAAACAAGATCACATCTGTTGCAGATGTTGAATTCGCCATTTTGGAAACAAGCGGAAAATTATCTGTAATTCCAAAGGATGGAGCTGAGGAGTCTGAAGTAGCATTTGGTAGTGATCGGAAAAAGCAACATGCAGATGTTGAAAAATCTAATCGAACCCTAGTTGCTACAGGTCGTGAAAAGATTATACCGATTAATTATCGCTATGAAATTTTGCCAATACCGTTAATTATGGATGGAAAAGTACAAGATGAAAACTTAGAAAAAATTGAAAAAACGCGATTTTGGCTCAAAAATGTGCTTCAAGAACAGAAAGTTAATGATTTTAAAGAAGTATTCCTATGTACGATTGATCATAAAGGAAGACTCTTTGTTGATGTGAATCAAAAGAGACTTACTTAAACAATGTCCCGAGCCAAGGAATTCGTGCAAGGTCAAAACGATCGATTATTTTCATCCATACCATAAGGAGCAGGTAGACGATTGCACTGCATAGGCATGCCAAAATTAAATTGACCCATTCCTGAGATAACGGTGTCTGATTCATGATCCAGTGAGCAACAGCTCCCATAATGATCATGGCCGATCCCACCTTTAGAAAATCGAGCATTTTCATTGAAAACCCAATAAATCTCATGACACTTATGGCATGTAAAATAGTCACTAATACGATGTTGACGTTAATCGCAATTAACGCACCATAAATGCCTAACTCAGGATCGGACGCTAGTTGCACGATTAAAATAAGCTTTACTGCAGCGCCTACGAATGTATTCATGAGAGCTGTCCCAGCTTTGTTAAGTGCTTGGAGGGCTGCTTGGAGTGGAGCTTGCAAATAAATAAATAGACCAATTGGTGCCATCCATTGAAGCATGGGTGCTATCTCTGCATGTGCGTAAACCATCCGACATAAAGGTTCAGCAAACAATGTCATGACGACAACAAAAGGTGCACCGGACACTAGAGCAATTCGCATCGATTGGTGTAGCCTTTTGTGAATGAGTGCCTTATCTCCTCGAGCAGCAGCTTCTGAAAGTGATGGTATTAACGATACTGCTAATGAAGATGTCAGTGCAGTTGGCAGCAACAACAATGGGATAATCATTCCTTGTAATGCACCATATTGTGCCGTAGCGGCACCAGTAGCAATACCTGCTGCAGCTAATCCTCGTGCAGTAAATATGGATTCCAACAAATAGGATATCGAACCAACCATCTTACTGCCAGTTACTGGGATAGATAACCCGAGCAACCGTTTCAAAATAGGTGTTGAATGACGTGGCATGTTTTGGGATAGTTCGTTTTCTGTTGCATATTCGGGTTTCTTCTCACGTTTGTACTTCCACAACATGACCAATAATCCACCAATTTCACCTGCAACAACACCAAGCATAGAACCAGCTGCAGCCCATTCCAATCCATAGGGTAAAAAGAAGTAAGCGAGAAAAAGGGACCCAATAATTCTTATGACCGTTTCTGTAATTTGAGAAATTGCACTCGGAATCATATTTTGTTTTCCTTGGAAATAACCACGATAAACAGAAGAGACACCTATTATGAGTAATAACGGAGTCATCATTAGAAATGCTCGGTAGACACGGGCGTCAGGTAATACGTATCTGATAATAAACGGTGCAAATAATAACATCGCTATCGTTAGAACAGTAGCAATCGTAATCGTCAATATCATCGCAGTGCGGAAAATATGTTTAACCTGCTTTGTATCGCCTTGTGATTCTGCCTCAGCTATCCACTTTGCGATGGCAAGCGGTATACCGCCTGTAATAATGGTTAACATAACGATTAGGAAAGGGTAGGCAAGCTGATACAGTCCAACGCCTTCTGCTCCAATAATTCTTGGTAGCGCTATTCGAGGCACAAAGCCGAGCAGACGATTAATAATGCCAGCGACAAGGAGGATCATAGCTCCTTTAATAAATGTTTGTTTCGTCATAATTGACGACCTCATCTCCTTCTGAATAGACCAGTTAGCATTTCGTGTACATGCTTTATTATCACTTTATGCGCGGCATGTCCCTTTACATGTCTGTCATTTTTACTCATCTCATCTTCTGGTGCAGGAAAATGATTACTGAGCATCGAATACATATTGAACAGCATTGCAAACGAGGAGGTGTGGCATGGTAGATGAAGAGCTAGCTGCTACGATCAAAGAGTTATGTCTCAGTAAAGCGGAGGAATTTCGATTAATCGGCTATGAGCATGTGACTGGTAATGAAGTATGGGAATGCGTGAACGCCAAATATGTGAAGACAGGACAGCCTGAACTACATCAACTAGTCAATGACATCCTCTCACTCAAGGTAACTCAATTCATGAATTTTATGACGATGAGCGCATATAAAGGGAACCCATTTTAAAAAAATGGGTTCTTTCTTTTTGACTCGTTTTTACTGCATCTGTATAATAGCAATATTGAGATCATAAGGGGGATTCAGAAGTATGTTCGGGAAGAGAATAATTACCTTCCTTGCGATAGTGGTTGTTATGTTCGCCGTTATCGTTGGGACAAGCCCAGCAATCGTAAAAGATGTGAAGCTGGGCCTAGATTTGAAGGGCGGCTTCGAGGTGTTGTATGAAGCTTCGCCACTCGAGGGTGGAGAAGCAGTAACACCAGAATCGCTAAAACAAACGGCAATAAGTCTACAGAAACGGATTGATAGTGAGGGACTTGTTGAGCCGGAAATTACAACAGAAGGAAAAGATCGTATTCGAGTCAAGCTTCCTGGTGTTGAAGATGAAAATGCGGTTCGTGAAAAGTTGTCTAAACCTGTCCACTTAACGTTCCGTGCGCCTGATGGAACGGTTAAGCTAACTGGTTTGGATTTTAAAGAAAATGGTGCGGCTGTTGAATATGATGGGCTTGGTAAACCGCTCGTATCTATTCAATTAAAAGATGCCAATAAATTTGGTGATGTAACAAAAAGTTTAATCGGACAATACTTGGCTATTTATATGGATGATAAGGAAATATCCAGACCAGGAGTTTCTAATGAAATCCGTAGTTCATCAGCTACAATTACACTTGGTCCAAATGCTACCGTTGCAGAAGCTAACAAGCTTCGCGATGAAATCAACTTGGGTTCTCTCCCACTTAAATTGGAAGAGAAATATACACAAAGTGTTGGTGCTAAACTTGGTATGGAATCGCTCAAAGACACAGTCACTGCTGGTATTATCGGATCGTTGATTGTACTAGTGTTTATGGTCATTATTTTCCGTATTCCAGGTGTAGTTGCATCTATTACGATTATTACTTATGCGTGGTTGTTAATCCTTGTACAAAATTTGATGAACGCAACATTAACATTGCCGGGTATCGCGGCATTTGTTCTTGGTGTCGGTATGGCGGTTGACGCCAACATTATTACTGCTGAGCGGATTAAAGAAGAAATTCGTAGTGGTAAGAGTATGTTCTCATCTCTAAAAGCAGGCTCCAAAAACTCATTCCGTACCATTATGGACGCGAATATTACGAGTATTATTGCTAGTGGTGTCCTATATGTTATCGGAGATGGTGCAATTAAAGGATTTGCGCTAACGATGATTTTTAGTATTCTAGTTAGTATTCTAACGAATATTTTCTTCGCTCGCTTCTTGATGACACTGCTTGTTCGGAGCAACAAGTTTATGAAACCGAGCTACTATGGTGTGAAGGAGAGTGAAATTCGTGAACTATGATACGAAGATCCGATATGATGTTGTAGGTAACCGAAACAAATATTTTATTTTCTCAATCGCTCTGACGATTGCCGGTATTGTATCGTTATTACTATTTCAAATGAATTTTGGCGTCGATTTTAAAGCAGGATCAAATATGGACATCTCGGTAAGCAAGGCAGTTACACAACAACAAGTGACGGAAGCACTAACTACTGCTGGTTATGGTGAAGCAGCTCATACCGTTGGTGGAGCTAATAATGATCGAATTTCTATTCGGTTTGACGATGTTTTAAATCAAGAGCAAACCAATAAAGTGTTAAATGCTATGAAAGCAAAATTTGGTGATGACATATCTTCTGAGGTTAACGTTGTTTCTGCTGATTTAGCTCGAGAACTTGGTATTAAAACGATTTGGGCGATTTTGGTCGCAAGCTTTGGTATTATGCTTTACGTAATGGCACGTTTCGAGTGGCGCTTTGCGTTAGCAGCGAATATTTCCATTTTGTATGATAGCTTTGTCGTTATTGCGATATTCTCGATCTTCCGTTTTGAGGTTGATTTGCCGTTTATTGCTGCCGTTCTAACGACACTTGGATATTCCATCAATGATAAAATTGTTATTTTTGACCGTATTCGTGAAAACTTACGTTTTACGACAATAAAAAGCCACAGCCATTTAGCGGAAATTGTTAATGCTAGTATTTGGCAGACGATGGCACGGAACTTGTATACGGTATTGACAGTTGTCATCGTAACCGTAAGTATTTTCCTACTCGGAAGTCCATCAATTAAGATGTTCTGTCTTGCTCTTCTTGTAGGTTTGGTTAGCGGTGCATATTCAACGATCTTTATTGCAAGCCCATTGTGGTACTTGTTTAAACGTAATCAAAAGCAAAAGCCTAAAGCTGCTGCTGCAAAAGCTACTCCTTAATGGAGTAGCTTTAATGCTTACGATGTAGGTTTTGCTTCGCAAAACCTTGGGTGAATGCTTACGATGTAGGTTTTGCTTCGCAAAACCTTGTAGGAGGTACAAAATGTCAACCAGACAGCGAGAAGAAAAGAAGTATCCTGCAAGCAGGAAGCGCTTATGGGAAAACGTGTTGGACGATCTGCTTCGGAGCGTTCGTGGTAAACGCAAGGAAACGGACATGGAAGAGTCTGTGGATGATTTGATGCAGGTTGTTCAACGTGTCGAAGGCGTCGTCACGGTGCAATCACTCCGTGCTAAGGAGCATGGACATTATGTTATTGCGGAAATAGTCATTAGTGTTAATCCGCGTATCTCAGTTTTGGAAGGTCAAGATATCGCTAAGAGGGTCAAGTTGCTCTTAATGCATCGATTCACCCATCTATCTGATGTATCGATCTATGTAGAACCTTACGATCCGGGATACCCGTATAAATCTAATCACGACCCTAATCAGGAGCAGATGCCGACACTGCTGCAATAGCAAGTACGACAGCAGGAAAGGAGTTGACCTGATGATCCATAGAAAAACACGTTGGGATGTTGCTCCGTGGGCTGACCCGGAAGAACGAGATGCCAGTCGATTGAGCGAGGAAATAGGGTTGCCACCTTTAGTTGCAAAGTTGCTCGTGCAAAGAGGCTTTAGAGAGCAAAGCAGCGCTCGTCAGTTTCTGTATGGCGGTGAAGAGCATCTGCATGATCCTTATTTATTGCATGGGATGAAGGTCGCTGTTAAGCGGTTTCAATCAGCAATTGAAAATGGTGAAAAGGTGCGTATTTATGGCGATTACGATGCTGATGGCGTATCAAGTACTTCATTGCTCGTCCACGTGTTTCGTGAAATGAAATTGGACTTCGATTATTACATTCCACATCGCGCGATTGAAGGATATGGGCTAAATAACGATGCAATTACTAAAGCAGCGGATGCAGGCGTTAAGCTACTTGTAACAGTTGATACTGGAATAAGCGCTTACACGCAAGTGGAATATGCCAATTCATTAGGAATAGATGTTATAGTAACCGATCATCATGAACCTCCCGAAGTACTCCCAAATGCTTGTGCAATCATTAATCCCAAACAAGCGCATTGCAATTATCCTTTTAAAGGACTTGCAGGGGTAGGAGTAGCGTTCAAGCTGGCTAGTGCACTGCTTGATCGACCTCCTCTGGAGTTTACGGATATCGTTAGCCTTGGTACAATTGCTGATTTAATGCCACTCGCTGATGAAAATCGCATTTTGGTTCGATATGGGCTAGATAGGATTCGAAGCGATGCAAGCATTGGATTTCGAGCTTTGGCTGAAGTTACGGGGATTGAATTAGAGTCGATAACGTCATCTAGCATTGCTTTTGGCATGGGACCACGCGTGAATGCCGCTGGTAGACTAGATCATGCTAGACGGGCTGTAGAGATGCTGACAACTCCTGATTATGATGTTGCCATTCTTGAAGCTATAGGTCTCGACAATCTCAACAAAGAACGACAGAGAATTGTGGAAACGATTGTACAGGAAGCGGAAGAACGATGGCAGGCGAAACTGCAAATTGCAGCAACATCAGGCAATGATAGCCCCGCAGTCATTTTATTAGGTGCTGAGGGATGGAATGTTGGCGTTATCGGTATTGTCGCATCGAAACTACTAGAGCGTCATTATAAACCAGTTATTATTTTTGGTATTGATGAAAAAACAGGTAAATGCAAAGGTTCTGCTCGTTCAATTGAAGGATTTGATCTTCACGCTGCATTGACGAGATGCGAAGATTTACTCGATCATTACGGTGGCCATCAAGCGGCGGCTGGTATGACTCTTCATCGTGATCATCTAGAGCAGTTGGAGGCGCGTATGTCTCAGCTAGCACTAGAATGGTTAAGTGACGACGACTGGATTCCAAGATCGGCCATTGATATTCAGTGTAGCTTGGAAGATGCAAGTCTTGAGACGATTACACAACTTTCACTTCTCGAACCGTTCGGAATTGGCAATCGTTCGCCAAGATTTCTATTTGAAGGTATGGAACTAGCTGATAAGCGTGCGATTGGTAAGGAAGCTAAACATCTCAAACTTGCGCTCGGTAGCGGGAGGAAACTTCTGGATGTCATTGCCTTCGGTAAAGGGGAGCTCGCAGCAACGCTTCATAAAGGATGTGCAATTGACATTGTTGGCGAACTTTCGATTAATGAATGGAATGGCGCCAAAAAGCCGCAATTGATGTTGCATGATCTTCATTATGAGCCTGCGCCGCTTCCTATATTTCCAAGTCGTGAACAGTTTGGGAGTGTGTATCAGCAGCTACGTAGAATAGGTCAAGCTCCACTGCTTGGCTTATCCGAAAGACTAGCGCAGCAAATCGGCTTGACGGCAGATGCTGTTCGGCTTATGCTTGACGTATTCGAAGAGTTGAAGTTTATCGAAATAACGGGTAGTAACTTCCAGGCAGTTCCTTCACCGGAAAAGCGTGAATTGACATCTTCGAAACATTATTGCACAGCCAAGGAGCGAACAGATCGCTTCAATGTGCTCCATTAACAAGATTATTTTGTACGTAAAGAAAGGGTTGACCAATCGTGTCCAAAGTCACATACAATTTCAAAGATTACATTCGCGTTATACCGGATTTCCCACAGCCAGGTATTCGCTTCAAAGATATTACGACCTTGTTAAAGGACGGTCCGGCGTATCGTGCTGTTATTGAAGAGATGAGAGCTGCTGTAGAACATCTAAAAATTGATGTTATTGCAGGTCCAGAAGCTCGTGGCTTCGTAGTAGGTGCTCCGCTTGCGATTGCATTAGGAGTAGGTTTTGCTCCAATTCGTAAGAGTGGTAAGCTTCCAGGCGAAACGATTACTGCAAGTTATGCTTTGGAGTATGGCAATGATCAACTTGCTATGCACAAAGATGCGATTAGCCCAGGCCAGCGTGTTTTGATCGCTGATGATCTGCTTGCTACTGGCGGAACAATTGCTACTTCCATCGATTTGATTCGCCAACTTGGCGGAGAAGTAGTAGGCGCAGCATTTCTAATTGAGCTTGGATATTTGAATGGCCGTGAGAAATTAGACGGTATTGAAGTGTCCTCGATTATGACATACGAATAGAGATAACTGCTCTTAAAATGACTAAACAAGAGCCGCCAATTGTTATTACGTCTATCGACGTGATAAAGCTGGCGGCTTATTTTTTTTGATGGAAGTTGACGGGGCGGCGTTGTTAAAGGCATAATATTAGAAAACTCGGAATTTGACTGAACGGAAATCCGTTGTATAAAAGAAAAGATGGCGTTAACCGTTTACGCTTGGAAAGGGTCGTTTCATGGGCATAGAGCAGTTACTTGAGAAGGCATCCGTCTATATGAAAGAGCAGGACCTCATACGCATCAAGGAAGCCTATGATTTCGCAGAGCAAGCCCATCACGGACAAGTGCGGAAATCGGGAGAGCCTTATATTTTGCATCCGGTAACGGTTGCTGACATATTGGTGGATATGGGTATGGACGTGCTGTCGATAATTGCAGCGCTTCTTCATGATGTTGTTGAAGATACGACAGTAGATTTAGGAACCGTCCGTGCGAAATTTGGTGAAACTTGTGCAATGCTGGTTGATGGATTGACCAAGCTTGAGAAAATTAGGTTTCAATCTAAAGAAGAACAACAGAATGAAAATTATCGCAAAATGTTTGTAGCTATGGCGCAAGATATTCGCGTTATTCTTATTAAGCTCGCGGACCGTTTGCACAATATGCGCACGCTAAAATACCAATCAGAGGAATCACAGCGGCGTATTGCTTATGAGACATTAGAAATTTTCTGTCCGATCGCTCATCGGCTTGGTATTTCGGCTATTAAGTGGGAGATGGAGGATATCGCGCTTCGGTACCTCAATCCACAACAGTATTACCGAATTGCCAATTTGATGAAGAAAAAGCGCGCGGAGCGGGAGCAGTTCATTGAAGATGTTATTTTACGCATTCGCGAGAAGCTGGACGAAATGGGCATCGAAGGCGACATATCCGGCAGACCGAAACATTTATATAGTATTTACAAAAAGATGACAGCCCGTAACAAGCAGTTTAATGAAATCTATGACCTGCTTGCTATTCGAATTATCGTTGACAATATTAAAGACTGTTATGCGACATTAGGCATTATTCATACGCTTTGGAAGCCGATGCCTGGCAGATTCAAAGATTATGTAGCTATGCCGAAGGCGAATATGTATCAGTCTCTCCATACGACCGTTATTGGGCCTAAAGGCGAACCGACTGAAGTACAAATTCGAACGTGGGAAATGCATCGGACATCGGAATACGGAATAGCAGCGCATTGGGCTTACAAAGAAGGTATGGTTGTACCCGATGGCAACTTTGAAGATAAGATGTCTTGGTTTAGAGAAATATTGGAGCTTCAGAATGAAGCGCGTGATGCTTCCGAGTTTATGGAGTCGCTCAAAATGGACTTCTTCGCCGATTTAGTGTTCGTATTTACACCAAGTGGCGAAGTTATCGAATTGCCTGCTGGCTCTGTTCCGCTCGATTTTGCTTACCGGATTCATACTGAAGTAGGGAATCGGACAATTGGAGCGAAAGTGAACGGACGGATAGTACCGTTAGACCATAAACTTAAGACCGGTGATATTGTAGAAATTTTAACATCGAAACATTCGTATGGACCTAGCCAAGATTGGGTAAAGATTGCGCAGTCTTCACATGCTCGCAGTAAAATTCGTCAATGGTTTAAAAAAGAGAAGCGTGAAGAGAATGTGGCTAAAGGCCGCGATCTACTTGAGCGTGAGCTTAAACGACTTGGACTCGAGCCTTCCGCATGGTTGTCAGATGATAAGTTGCAAGAAGCCGCAGGAAAGTTTGCTTTTAACGATATTGAAGATATGATGTCTGCTATTGGTTTTGGTGGCATAACAGCTGCTCAAATCTGCACAAAGCTGACAGAAAGACTTCGCAAAGAAGCAGAAGAAGCAAATCTAATTGAGCTTAATGGTGAGAAGAAAGAAATTAAGACAGCTCATCGTAAAAATAGACCTAACCATGGTGTAACGGTTAAAGGTGTCGATAACTTGCTTGTTCGATTTGCTCGATGTTGTAACCCCGTACCTGGTGATGCTATCGTTGGTTATATTACACGCGGGCGCGGTGTTTCTGTCCATCGTATGGACTGCTTAAACATCCCATTCGGAATGGATGGCGAAGAAGCAGAACGTGTCATCGAAGTTGAGTGGGAAGAGTCGATTGAAGCGAATTATAGTGTGGACATTGAAATTACCGGTCATGATCGCAGAGGTCTCTTAAACGAAGTGTTGCAAGCTGTATCCGAGAGCAAAACGAATATATCTGCTGTTACTGGTCGGTCTGTTAAGACGAAGATGGCGCTTATTCATATGACGGTGCTCATTCGCAATATCGATCATCTATCTGCGGTTGTAGAGAAGATTAAGCGGGTACAGGATGTTTATTCCGTTCAGCGCATTATGCAATAAAGGAGAGTTACACGTTGAAGGTTGTTGTGCAGAGAAGCAAAGGTGCCAAAGTAACTGTCGAAGGAAATGTGACAGGAGAGATAGAATCCGGTTTAGTTCTCCTAGTCGGGATTACGCATGAAGACACGATGTCGGATGTACGCTGGATGGCAGATAAAATTGCTGGGCTTAGAATTTTTGAGGATGAATCCGAAAAGATGAATTTGTCCGTTCTTGATGTTGGTGGTGCGGTATTGTCCATATCCCAATTCACTCTTTACGGCGATTGCCGAAAGGGAAGAAGACCTAATTTCATGGCAGCAGCAAGGCCAGAGCAAGCAGAGGTGCTGTATGACGCCTTCAACAAAACGCTTCAAGAACTTGGA
The DNA here is from genome assembly GCF_016019935.1 of Paenibacillus sp. GSMTC-2017. GTDB lineage: Bacteria > Bacillota > Bacilli > Paenibacillales > Paenibacillaceae > Pristimantibacillus. Next base: position 1,008,427 of record NZ_JAECMT010000001.1, on the reverse strand, counting down.
CTTCAGGTTGAGACGGGTAAGTTTGGTGCAATGATGGACGTACAGCTTACGAATGATGGGCCGGTTACGATCATTTTGGAGAGCGGTGCTTAAGATATCGACTGCTGGTAACAATAAGGATAAGCCGTAAGGAGAAATCATATTGCGGCAACACTTGTTGGAGGAATGCCAGCTATGCATCAATCTAGGAAAGAACAAGGATTAGAACGTTCAGCAAAAATATTGCTCAATCCCGATCTTAGAGAAGCTCGTTTAATAGCTGAGATCGATTCGAATATGGAAGTGGCAGAGGAATGGGATGGCAGACCATTGCCTTCAAGGCGTGCAGGATTCGGGGAGTAGAATGTCCTGATGACCGCTTTCCTTCTTTGTCATAAAAACGCTTTCTAATTTGTAATATATCTGTAACGAATCTCTAACGTTCCCTTAACATCACTAACCTATAATAAATCTCGACCCCCTTTTTAAAAATATACTTTATTTTGGACCTGCAACGTGTGTGCAGGTTTTTTTCTGTCTTCAGGGTGGTTTGGGAACCAAAAGACAAATTTCGTCACCGCAATTCTTGACTTTCGTTCAATCGCCAAGTAAAATTAACAATCAGTATAATTAAATAGTGATTCTTTGACGGGATAAAGTAATTTAACACGTGATACGCAGAGAGGGATGCCAATTGGCTGCAAGCATCCTTATACCGGTTGAATGAAAGACCTCCCCGAGAACAGACGGCGAAAGGCAAGACGTCTTTACAGGCGAACTTACTTAATAGCTGGGCTGCGAATAACGGACGTTACCCGTTTTGAAGCGAGTGTTCATGCTAAATGTAACATTTGGAATGTGGGTGGTACCACGGGAGATATACTCTCGTCCCTACGGCGATGCCGTTAGGAGCGGGAGTTTTTTTGTTTTCAAAAATAGGGTGACATTTATTTAACGTAATTATGTGAGGAGGGAATACAATGAAATTTCAAAAATCGCCTGGAACGCAGGACATTTTACCAGGAACAGTTGAGAAATGGCAGTACGTGGAGGGAATAGCACGCGATATTTGCAGACGATTTAACTTCCGCGAAATTCGTACACCTTTATTCGAATCAACAGATCTATTTAAGCGTGGTGTTGGAGAAACAACGGATATCGTTGAGAAAGAGATGTACACATTCATTGATCGTGGTGATCGGAGTTTAACATTACGTCCTGAAGGTACAGCAGGTGTTGTTCGTTCCTATGTAGAGAACAAATTGTTTGGTGATCCAGAAATAAGCAAGCTTAGTTATATCGGGCCTATGTTCCGGTATGAGCGTGCACAAGCTGGACGTTACCGTCAGTTCCACCAATTTGGTGTTGAAGCGATTGGCTCTGTCGAGCCAGCATTAGATGCAGAGGTTATTGCTCTTGGATACACTTTCTTTACAGAGATAGGTCTAAAGGGAGTACAGGTTGAAATTAACTCTGTTGGAACACCTGCTGTAAGAGCTGCTTTTAGAGAGAAACTACTGTCATTCCTAGATCCTAAGCGTTCATTGCTTTGTAAGGACTGCCAATCGCGTATTGACCGCAATCCGCTTCGTGTTCTCGATTGTAAAGTTGATCAAGCACATTTCACTGATGCACCATCCATTTTGGATAGCCTTGATGAAGAGTGCAGCATCCATTTCGAGAAAGTGAAACAAAGCTTAACGGATATGGACATTCCATTCACGATCAATCACCGTCTTGTTCGCGGATTGGATTACTATACTCACACAGCGTTTGAATACAAAGCTGAAGGTATAGGTGCTATTGATACGATAGGCGGCGGTGGTAGATACAACGGTTTAGTTTCCGATATCGGTGGACCTGAACAACCTGGTGTTGGGCTTGGACTTGGGCTTGAGCGTGCGGTATTGTTACTTGAACACCAGCAGACTGAGCTACCGAATCTAAATGAAATTGATGTATACATTGTTGCGCTTGGTGAAGCAGCTGATCGTGAGGCAACTAAGCTAGTACACCAGCTTAGACGACAAGGGGTTAGAGCAGAACGTGATTATCAAGGCCGGAAGATGAAGGCACAGCTTAAGTCTGCCGATCGTCTTGGCGCACGTTTTACAGCTATCTTGGGCGATGATGAAATTGCTCGTGGTGAAATAGCGCTTAAAGATATGGCAAAAGGTGAGCAACGCATGGTCGCTCTTACCGCAATTGCCGAAGAACTTAAGGGATAAACACCACAGTTCTAGTCCATACAATTAACATACAAAGAGGAGAATAAACATGACGATGCTAAAAACGCATAACTGCGGAACGTTAACAAAAGCAGAAGTAGGACAAACAGTAACTTTGAACGGCTGGGTACAACGTCGTCGCGATTTGGGTGGCGTATTGTTTATTGACCTTCGCGACCGTACAGGAATTGTTCAAGTCGTATTTAACCCGGATTTTTCTGGCGATGCTCTGGCTGTCGCTGATCGTGCTCGTAATGAGTTTGTTCTTGCTGTTAAAGGTGAGGTTGTTGAGCGTGATGCAGCAACATTTAACGCAAACCTTGCTACTGGCCAAATCGAAATTCGTGTAACTGAAATTGAAGTACTGAATGCGGCTAAAACACCTCCTTTCCCTATTGAAGATGGCGTAGAGGTAGATGAGTCACTTCGTTTGAAATATCGTTATCTTGACCTGCGTCGTCCAGAAATGCAAAAGACATTGTTGCTTCGTTCGAAAGCAGCTAAAATATTCCGTGACTACCTAGATGGCGAAAACTTCATCGAAGTAGAAACACCAATTTTGACAAAAAGTACGCCAGAAGGCGCGCGTGACTATTTGGTACCAAGCCGTGTGCATGAAGGTGAGTTCTTCGCATTGCCGCAATCGCCGCAAATTTTCAAACAGTTGCTAATGGTAGGCGGACTTGAGCGTTATTATCAAATCGCACGTTGTTTCCGCGATGAAGATCTTCGTGCTGACCGTCAGCCTGAGTTCACACAAGTCGACATCGAAACTTCATTCCTCTCTCAAGATCAGTTGCTTGGTATGATGGAAGAATTGTCTGCTAAGTTGCTTCGTGAGACGATCAATGTTGAGATTGAGCTTCCATTCCAACGTATTACGTATGCAGATGCGATGAACAAATATGGTTCAGATAAACCAGATCTTCGTTTCGGTCTTGAAATTGAAGATATTACAGATATCGTTGCAAGCAGTGACGTGAAAGTGTTCGCAAGCGTTGCAGCTGGCGGTGGTGTTGTTAAAGCACTTAACGCTAAGGGCTGTGCGAGCTGGAGCCGTAAGGAACTAGACGATCTACAACCGTTTGCTGCTCGCTACGGTGGTAAAGGTCTTGCTTGGATTCAAGTGAAAGACGGCGAATGGCGCGGTCCAATCGTGAAATTCCTTAAGCCAGAAGAAATTGCTGCTCTTACAGAGCGTCTACAAGTTGAAGAAGGCGACTTGCTTACTTTCTCCGCTGACAAAGCAAAAGTAGTAGCAGATGTTCTTGGTAACTTGCGTTTGAAACTTGGTCGTGACCTTAAACTTATCGACGATTCCAAATTTAAATTCGCTTGGGTTGTTGACTTCCCACTACTAGGATGGGATGAAGATGCGAAACGTTATGTTGCAGAACATCATCCGTTCACTCGTCCGAATGAAGAGGATCTTCATTACTTCGATACAGATCCAGGTAAAATCCGTGCACAAGCTTATGACCTTGTATTGAACGGTTATGAAGTGGGCGGCGGCTCGATGCGTATTTACAAACGTGAAGTTCAAGAGCAAATGTTCCAAGCACTTGGTTTCACAAAAGAAGAAGCACAAGACAGATTCGGATTCTTGCTTGATGCATTCGAATACGGAACGCCACCACATGGTGGTATTGCATTCGGTTTCGACCGTCTAGTTATGTTGTTGACTGGCCGCACAAACCTAAGAGAAACAATTGCATTCCCTAAAACAGCGAGTGCAACTGATCTACTGTGCGACGCTCCATCTGAAGTTGAGCTTTCTCAACTTGAGCAGCTTCACATCCGTACAGTGCTTAAGCCTAAGCCAGTAGCAGCAACAACTGCTACAACAACTACAACAACTGAAGGCACAGACAAATAACGTTCCAGTTAAAAGGAGATAACATCCCTATGCTACACCAATTTTCACGAACGGAGCTGGCGATAGGTCCTGAGGGTCTAGAGTTGATGAAAAATAGTACGGTAGCTGTGCTTGGCATCGGCGGCGTTGGCTCGATTGCGGCAGAGGCGCTGGCAAGAACAGGCGTTGGTCGCATCATTTTGATCGACAAAGATGTTGTGGATATTACGAACATTAACCGCCAAATTATGGCGTTAACGACTACGGTAGGTCAGCCTAAAGCTGACCTGATGCGTGATCGTATTAAGCTGATCAATCCAGAATGTGATGTCATCTCTTTGCGTATGTTCTATACGGAAGAAACGTATGAGCAGCTGTTTGCATATGAGCTTGATTATGTTGTAGATGCATCGGATACGATCATTTATAAAATTCATCTCATCAAACAATGTTTGGAGCGGGGCATTCCGGTTATATCTAGCATGGGTGCTGCTAACAAGATGGATCCATCTAGATTCAAGGTTGCTGACATTTCCAAGACTCATACGGATCCGATCGCACGCGTCGTACGGACGAAGCTGCGCAAGGATGGTATTAAGAAAGGCGTTAAGGTTGTCTTCTCTGACGAGGAGCCTATGAAGCCGCGTGAGGACGTTACACAACGTATCGTACCTGACAATGCGCCTGAGATTCGGAAAGCGCAGCAACCTCCTGCAAGTAATGCATTCGTTCCACCTGTAGCTGGGCTCATCATGGTAAGTGTAGTGGTGAAGGATCTGCTAGCTATCGGTGAAGCAAAGGCACAAGGGTAAAATAATGATGAAAGACGTTGCCGCAGTTAATTAACTGCGGGTAGCGTCTTTTTTACGTTCAGATCGGGTGATAGTATCACATCTACAACCTTCAATTTTATTATGTAAACGGTTTCATTAAAAGTCTGTAATTGTTGTATATAATTGGTTATGATTAGCGTGTTATCCAGTGGAAGGAGAGGATTAATAAGCTAGTCTATTTCGTTTATTCAAAAAAGATTGGGAGGGCTAACAAATGAAAAAGTTTCTATCGTCTTTATTAGTGTTCACATTTTTATTGGCATTATTTAATACTGCTAATACAATAAGTGCATATCCAGGAGGACTACTGCAAGGGAAAACGATTAATGGAGGGTCAAACGCCAATCAGGTTAATTCTACTCATACGCAGTGGACAGATGGAAATGAAGGTACATCTTATTTACTAGACTCTAGTGCACGTAGAATGGGTTGGTATGCTTTTTCGCAACTAGTAACAATAAATAGTATAAAACTAAGATCAGATGATAATTTAGAAATTATATTTTATGATCAATCAAACACCCCAATTTTTACACACAACTATATTCGGGCTACTACTGGTTTTTTGACGGTTACAATCGATTTAACAACTCCAGTAAGCAATGTTGCGAAAGTATCTTTTAGAAATAGTCGAACATCAGGAAACATGACGCTTATTGAGTTTGATGTGTTTGGTCATTTAACACCTGATACGACGGCTCCCGGTGTACCTACTGGTTTGCAGGGCATCCCAGGTAACGCCGAGGCCGATCTAAATTGGACGGCGAACACTGCGCCTGACTTGGCTAGCTACAAAATATACAAGGATAATGTATATGTTGCTACTGTTACGGCACCAGCAATAACATATAAAGCTACTGGGCTTACTAATGGCGTAGCCCACGCGTTCACGGTTACGGCAGTTGATGGAAGCGGCAATGAATCAGCGAAGAGCAGTGTGGTTCAAGTTACACCGCAAGCACCTGATACGAGCGCTCCTGCTATTCCTGCTGGTTTGCAGGGCATCCCCGGTAACACCGAGGCTGATCTAAATTGGACGGCGAACACGGAGTCTGATTTAGCAAGCTACAAAATATATCAAGACAATGTATATGTTGCAACTGTTACTGCAGCAACATACAAAGTTGCTGGGCTAACTAATGGCGTAGCATACTCTTTTAAGGTAACAGCAGTTGACGTTAATGGTAATGAGTCAGCGAAGAGCAGTGAGGTTCAAGTTATACCGCAAGTACCTTACGTCGGACGCGGCATTTTGACAATTACGTTGATCAACGGACTGGAGAAGGAATACGATTTATCCATGACAGACATCAATAACTTTATTCAGTGGTATGACTTAAAAGCTTCAGGTACTGGATCAGAGTCGTACAAGTTTGTGAAGACGTGGAATAAAGGTCCATTTAAATCACGTGCGGAATATGTGCTGTTCAATAAAATTTTAACATTTGAAATCGATGAGTATGACGTAGTAACTCCATAATCAATATCACTCTTAAAAGCGTAAGCAGGAATGCTCTCTGTAGTCTCAGGGGGTATTTCGGCTTGTCTATGTGACATTTTACAGCTAAGCGCTAGGGGTTAACAAAAATAATATTGAATCGATAACATGTTATCACATTGAAAATAGTAGACGTATAGGGAAATATTGTGATGTTTATTAATAAACAATTTAATTTTCACTATGTCCAAATGACTTCTTATATTATAGAATGAGTAAGTTGCTACTAGTGATAGGGTAAAAATGGTAGACTCCCTACTGAAGACAACCCGTATAATGATATTTTGTTTACGGAAATTCAACACATCGAAGGAGAGTCATAATGAAAGCTAAGAAAACAGTAAGTGTGGTCATTGCAGCTTTAATGTTTTTTGGAAGCGTTGTCACGTACGTCCCTGCACCAGTAAAAGCGGCAGAAGCCGTAAGTACGGAAACTCAGATTTCAATTTTAGGTACATCGGACATTCATGGGCGATTTATGCCGTGGGACTATGCACTAGACGGTGCTAATCCGAGCGGGAGCTTAACGCAATTATTTACAATTGTCAAAAAAGTGCGTGAAGAAAACCCGAATACGATTTTACTTGATGCAGGTGATATGATTCAAGGAAACTCAGCTGAGTTGTTTAATGACCAGCCGAAGTCTCCGATGATGGTTGCTATGAATGAAATGAATTATGATGCTTGGGTAATGGGCAATCATGAGTTCAATTTTGGACTAGATGTGTTCAAGAAGGTTACTTCTCAATATAAAGGCCAAATGCTAGCAGGAAATATTTATAAAGACAATGGTGATCGCTTTTTACCTGCCTATACGATTATTGAAAAAGCGGGCATAAAGGTTGGTATTATCGGGATGGATACTCCGATGACGACTGAATTTGAAAAGGGTACCGATCACTTGGATGGTCTCGTATTCAAAAATCCTGTTGAAGAAACGAAAAAAGCGATCAAAGAATTAGAAGGTAAAGTAGATGTAATGGTTGGCCTTATGCATATGGGACTTGAAAATGAAAACGGTATTCCAGGTACTGGCGTAGCTGATATTGCTAATGCGAACCCGGAGCTTGCAGCTATCTTTGCAGGTCATATGCATAAACTTATAAAAGGTGAAACGGTGAACGGAGTTTTAATTGTTGAACCAGACAAATACGGAACTCATATTTCTCGTATCGATCTTACATTTACAAAACAAGGCGATAAAGTAGTGCTGAAAGATAAGAAAGCTGCGGCAATGCCAGTTAAAGGGGCAGACGGCACAACTGAACTATCAGATCCGAATTTAGAATCGACATTGCAGCCGTACCACGAATTTGCAAGAGCAGATGCTAACATCGAGGTTGCTCAGCTTAAAGGAACGAATCTAGTTCCTAAAAACGAAATTGACGGTATTCCTGCTGTGCAAACTCAGGAAACTCCTCTATCCGATTTTTTCCATGAAGTTATGCTGTATTACAGTAAAGCTGATGTAGTGGCGCATCAAATTGACAACGATAAGGCTAAACTCGACATAGGTCCTATTAAGAAAAAAGATATTGCTTATAACTATCAATTCGCTCTCGGTGAAGTTACCGTATACGAAGTGACGGGTAAAGATTTAAAAGATTATATGGAATGGGCAGCGGGTTACTTTAACTCTACAAGACCAGGAGATGTAACGGTGAGTTTCGATAAAACACGCCGTGCGTCCAAATACAGCACAAATGATTTCTTTGGTAATGTCAAATATGAAATTGATTTAACGAAGCCTTACGGTGACCGAATTACGAACTTGCGTAAACTAGATGGAACATCTATTAAGACGGAAGATACGATCAAGCTGGGTATGAACGCATACCGTATGGACGCTCTTATAGCAAAAGGAGGAGCACTTGAAGGTCGGAAATTCGAGCAACTATGGTCCTCTAAAGATGCAAGCGCATTTGGCGAAATGGATGGAACGATTCGTAATCGCGCGATCGCTTATTTGAAAGATGTGAAAAAAGGTGTATACGAGCCTGACATTCAAAATAACTGGAAAGTGATTGGTGTGGACACAACTTCGCCAGCTCGTAAAGATGTAGTTGAACTTATCAATTCAGGGATTTTGGAAATTCCTAAAACGGAAGATGGCAAATTTACGAATGTAGCTTCTATTAACATTTTGGATGCCGTCACTAAGGAAGAAATTGCACAGTTGTCTGAAAAAGCGAAAGTGAAGCAAGAGTTGTTTGCTCACGTTAAAACAAAGGGTGAGTTCTACCAAAAACTGAATGCGGCTATAAAGGCGGCAAAAGAACCAAAACCAGAACCAAAGCCAGAGCCAAAACCAAAGCCAGAGCCAAAACCAAAACCGGAGCCAAAGCCGGAAATGAAGCCAGAGACAAAACCCGAAACGAAACCAGAAGTAAAACCGGTCGTGAAGAAGCAAGCAAAAGTAACGGCGTATTTCTTGAACGTTCGTGCTGAAGCTTCCTCAAAAGCGAAAATATATACAGCTGTGCCGAAAGGTACTGTTTTTGAAGTGTTAGGTACTGAGCACGGTTGGGTGAAGGTTGCTTATAAAGGATCTGTTGCCTACGTCTATGGGGAATATGTAGATATGCTGAAGTAACATACGTTAACGAACTCAGAAACGCTTATTTCATTAAAATGTAACGTTTTTGTCTTATAACGAACTCCAGAGCCGTTATTTGGCTAAAAGAAGTCCAGTAGTTACTGTAATGAAGCAATAACGGTATGTGTGTTCGTTAGAACAATTAAAGTCCGTTTTATTGCACAACAGGCATTGTAGGATTCGTTAGAGTAGTTACGTTTTATTAGAATGCAACCCGTGAGATGGACGCTTTGACAAAAGCATCCTCCCTTGCGGGTTATTTTATTTTAATAGCACTTTGCATATGCGATAACTACGTCAATCGTTACATTTTCAAATGGTTTACTGAAATTTATATTTTGGTATTGAGTTCCATAAAGATAAGGGGTATTATTGAATTAAAATGAAACAATGTTTCAACTAATGAAACTTAATCAAATATCTTATATTTTAATTTACCAACACATGGTGTGGAAAAGAGTCCGCCACTGTATGGCTAGCAGAGTAAGCAATCATTTTTAGGAAAGTGGTGATCGTATGAGTTATCGTTTTGTTGGTATTCATCATGTTCAGTTAGCGGCTCCTGAAGGTTGTGAGAGTGAAGCGAGACAGTTTTTTGGCGATATGTTGGGTTTTCAAGAAATTGAAAAACCAAAAAGTTTGCAGCCTAGAGGTGGTGTATGGTTTCTTTGTGGAAACCATGAAGTTCATATCGGTGTACAACAACATTTTATACCCGCAAGGAAAGCTCACCTTGCTTTTGAAGTCAGAGGGCTGAATCAGCTCAGAACGAATCTCATTAATCAAGGTGTAGCTATCATTGATGATGAGATCAGGCTAGAGGAAGGTTATCAACGTTTTTTCTTGAATGACCCGTTCGGTAATCGGATGGAGTTTTTGGAGCAAATAGGGTTGAACTCAGAAGGAGCTGACGCGAAATGAACAATAAAGAAAGATTTTCGAACCGTGTAGATGATTATGTGAAGTTTCGTCCTACGTATCCGAAAGAAGCGATAAATTTTTTATATGACGAGGTTGGTTTTAATGCTGATAGTGTTATCGCAGACCTCGGATCTGGAACCGGAATTTTCTCTAAGCTTCTTCTAGATCGAGGAAGTGAAGTTATTGGGATAGAGCCTAATAAAGCGATGGGCGAAGCGGCGATCACCTTTTTGAACGGGGAAGAACGTTACCGCCATATTAGCGGTGCTGCAGAGGAAACAGGAATACCTTCTCATTCGGTCGACTTTATTGTAAGTGCGCAGGCGTACCACTGGTTTGATCGAGAGGCTGCTAAGTTAGAATTTCAACGTATCCTTAAGCCAGGCGGCAAAGTTGTACTGATTTGGAACGTTAGAAAAGAAATAGGTTCTCCGTTTCTAGAGCAATATGAAAACTTGATTCGAACATTTGGCACTGATTATGAGCAGGTTGCCCACAAAAGTGCTGCATTAGATTCATTAAGGCCTTATTTTGCAAAGGATAGCCTTAAATGCGAACAGTTCTGTTATGAGCAATTACTAGACGAAAGAGGACTACGGGGTAGATTGCTGTCCGCATCTTACATTCCAGCAGTAGGGCATCCTAACTATGAACCAATGATCGCTGAATTAAGTAACATTTTTGAGAAATCACAAAAGGGTGGTGTAGTTGTACTCGATTATGTAACTGAACTCTATTGGGGTGAAGTGTAATGGACACTGTTCATGCAGGTTTCATATACGATTATGTAATTACACTTGTGTGGCGAACATTTGTGCTAGTATGCTATGATCTTGCTATACCATCATAAAGGATTGAGCGCTGGCATGGATCTGTTTAATTTTCAGGAAGAGGAAACGCCCAGAGCGCGCTTGTTGGCGGATCGTATGCGCCCGCAGACGCTTGACGAATATATAGGACAAGAACATATAGTGGGACAAGGAAAGTTGCTTAGAAGAGCAATTGAAGGGGATCAAGTGTCATCTATTCTGTTGTATGGCCCTCCAGGCTGCGGAAAGACAACACTTGCCCATATCATTTCGCTGAAAACCGAAGGTGACTTCGTTAAATTAAATGCGGTTGAAGCATCCGTTAAAGATGTTCGAGAAGTCATTGACCGAGCACGAAGCAATAAGACGTTATACGGGAAAAAAACGATATTATTTCTTGATGAGGTACATCGGTTCAATACATCCCGTCAAGATGCACTGCTACCTGCTGTTGAACAAGGCATTATCGTATTCATTGGAGCGACGACTGAAAATCCGTTTCATCATGTGAATGGAGCACTATTATCGCGTTCGACGTTATTTCAACTAGAAGCACTAGAGAAGAAACATTCACTAGATGCGATGCAAAGGGCAATAGCGGACCGTGATCGAGGGTTAGGTTTTATGACGTTGAATGTCGAGGAGGAAGCGTTGGATCATATCGCTGCGATGTCTGGCGGCGATATTAGGCGCTCTCTGAATGCGCTGGAGCTTGCTGCGGTGACGACTCCTTCAGAGCCTGATGGTTCTGTTAAAATTACGCTGGAGGTTGCACAGGAATCTGTAAGAAAGCCTTCTATTCGAGCCGATCAATCGACGCAATACGATGTGTTGTCCGCGTTTCATAAAAGTGTCAGAGGTTCGAGTGATGCGGCGTTATATTGGTTCCTCTATGCAGTAGAGAGACTAGGGATGGACCCGATGACCTTTTTAAGAAGACTCATTGTTGCATGCAGTGAAGATATAGGGCTCGCAAACCCACAAGCAATGGTGCAGGCTGTGACGGCAATGGATGCTTATCATAAGATAGGTTGGCCAGAGGCCAAATACAACATTGCGCAAGCGATCCTATTTGCGGTTGAAAGTCCAAAGTCTAATGCAACAGCCGTTGCCATCGGCAACGTTATGACTTCGATTGAAAGAAGCGGGAACGCTGAAGTTCCGTTGCATCTTCGTGATACACATTACAAGGGTGCATCGGAGCTAGGACATGGAGGATACCAGTATCCACACGACTTTCCTAATCATTATGTGAAGCAGCAATATTTACCCGATCCACTTGCGAAAGTATCTTTCTATAAGCCTTCAGAGCAAGGTATGGAGGATAAAATAAAACAAAATCAACAACGGCGATTGAAATGAAATGGTAACGATTCTGAACGAGGGTGTTCCTAAGCCTGTGGCTTTAGGAACACCCTCGTTTTCTCATTACTATCGCGATATAGCCTTAATTAATCCACTCAGCAACTTGTTCAATCGGCCTGCGTTTTTTTGCTGAAGATTGATGTATTCTGTACCCAAATGCAAGCATGCAAGAAACGCCAAACTCATCGTCATTCAAGTAGCCTTCTGATCGCAGCAAATCTTCAGCCTGTTTTTTGTCAAAGCCTTCGATTGGGCATGAATCAATGCCAATTAATGCCGCAGACGTCATCATATTGCCAAGTGCTATATACGTCTGACGACTAGCCCATTCGAACATAGCTCGCTCATTATCTAGTAGTGCAAAGCCGGTTTTCAAAAATTCGTCATACCAATGAGTCAAGTTTTGAATAACTTCTGGCGGCAGTAAATGCACATCCTTCATCATATATTGTATATGTTCTGAAGATGATTCCATCTGCGACTTTGTTCTGGATAACAAAATGACGAAATGGCTTGCTGTCGACAGCTGGTTTTTCGCACCCCAAGAAAATGATTGTAGTTTTTCGCGAAGTTCAGCATTTTGGACAATAAGAAATTTCCAAGGTTCAAAACCGAATGAACTTGGCGATAATCGGCCAGTTTCTAGTATAAATGCGAAATCTTCTTCACTAATTTTTTTGCTTGAATCAAATTCTTTTGTTGCATGGCGAGCATGAAAAGCTTCTAATATTTGAGGCTTATTTAACATGAATGTCACTCCCTATGTATCGATAGCCTCATTATATTTTATACCTATCAAACACGTAAGTACGCACATTATTGTTAGTTGGTAACCATTTTGATACTAAAGTGCTCCTTATGTGCTATACCCCAATCTCTCATCATCAAAATGATGGGGATTAACGTTTTGCCAAATTCGGTTAGTGAATACTCAACCTTAGGTGGCACTTGCTTATACACTTCACGATGAACAATACCCGCCTCTTCCAAATCTCTAAGTTGTAAGGTGAGAATTCGTTGAGAGATGTTCGGATATATTTTTCTAAACTCGTTAAATCGTTTCGTTCCATCAATAAGATGATACAATAAAACGCCTTTCCACTTACCGCCAATCAGATCAAATGCGTATTCTACCGGGCAGATCACTCTTGAACAATCAGTTGTTATTAGCAACTCGTTCACCTCAATGGTTATTATTGTTATTTTTAGTTTAAAGGGTAGTTAAAGAATGGACAAGATAATATATAATTAGTCCATGGAAAATTAGGTATCAGCTAGGAGGTGTGTAATGATTTATATTGAAACATCGAGATTACAGTTGCGCGACTGGAAAGATACAGATTTAGAGCCATTTAGTCGATTAAATGGGGATAAAGAAGTTATGGCTTACTTTCCAAAAACGTTATCGGTGGAAGAAACTAAATTGTTCTATCAAACCATTACTGATGAGTTTATGCAATGTGGATATGGTTTATATGCGGTAGAAGTTAAAGAAAGCAAAGCGTTTATCGGGTTTATAGGATTTCATAAAGCAATCTTTGAGGCTGATTTCACACCATGTATAGAAATTGGATGGAGACTGAAAAGGGAAGCATGGGGTAACGGTTATGCGACTGAAGGAGCGGCAGCTTGTTTGCAATATGGATTTAATGTATTAGGTTTTAATGATGTATATAGCTTTACAGCCGATATTAATACATCTTCAAAAGGCGTTATGGAGAAAATCGGTATGAGTTATATACGAGATTTCAACCACCCGAAAGTTGAGAAGGATAGTCCTTTGTACAAACATGTTTTATATCATGCTAGAAAAAAATAACAGAGACGTTATAAGTGGTACTAAAAGTAAAGCAGACGAATTCGATGAAAGATAGAAGTCGTCTGTTTTTTAATGTTGTTCTAAAAACTAATCTATTTTAACTAACATTTTCACTCGTTATTCGTTCCTGCTCAGTTTTATTAACTTCACCGTAACTATCAATGAGATAACGGCAATAATAAATAACAGTATCAATTGCACTAGATTAGTAATTGCAAGTGTTTGAAACCAATCATCTTGTGCGAAAGCTTTGTAAATTTTAAATAACATATAGAAGATTGCCGAAAACACTAAGAGATGTACGAATTGGTTAGCTATTTTTCGAATAAAATCGCCCCATTTATAGTGTGTTTATTGAACTATATACTTTTGAATAACTTCCGAACTATCTTTAAGCAAGTCAATAAATTCCGCTAACGAATGCGACATCCACTTCTTCGGATGAATAACCATTTGCAAATCCAACCGAATGTCGGAGTGTTCGAATGGAAGAACTTTAAGTTCCCCTCTACGTATTTCTTCTGCAGCTACCATTTTTGGCAAAAGGGAGATGCCTGAACCCGCCATTACACATCTTTTAATAGCTTCGGGATTACCTAATTCCAAGCCAATTCGATAGGAGATCCGATTAGCCCGTAAAATCTTCTCCAGCATAATACGGTAATTACAACTATCCTCTGTCATAATCCATTCAACGCTACTTAGATGGTCGAGACCTACTTTATCAAGCTTTGATAATGGATGTCCTGGATTGGCTATTAGAACTAAAGGTTCTTCCTTGATCGTTGTCCACTCTAGTGCTGGATCTGATGGTTTATTGTCTAGTATGAGCCCTATATCAAGTTCGCCTTCTCTAACTTTGTTTACTATGTTCGTTTCACGATCTGGCTGAAGTCGGATAACAAGGTCGGGATATTTCTGTCGAATTTGTTGGATTAAAGGCGGAAGATAATAGGCTGCTAACGAATCTATCGTCCCAATCGAAAGAGTTCCTCCACCTTGCTGGGTCAGCGTTTCCTTAGACTGCTGATAAAGATCAAGCATTTGAAGAGCAATCTTCAATAACTCCTCTCCAGCTGATGTTAGACGAAGTCCTCTACCAAATCGCTCAAATAACTGCACATTATAAGCTTTTTCCAACTTCTGAATCTGCGTCGTAACACTGGACTGGGCATAGCCAAGCTCTTCGGCTGCTCGGGTAAAGCTTTGGCGAATGGCAACCTCTCGGAATGTTTGGAAATAGATTAGATCCATCGTTATCCACCTATCAATATTATTGATACTACTCATCATTTATTATAGATAACACTGATTCAAATTACCATGATAATATAAAGTCACTAAAGAACATATGGAGGAAAATGATGCTGAATGAACAGGATCTAAAGGGTATTTATGTACCGGTTGTAACTCCATTTTTACCAAGTACAGAGCTTGATATAGAATCGTATCGGAACTACTTAGGAAAGTTGTTAGAACAAGACATTCAAGGATTAGTTATTAACGGTACGACTGGTGAATCTCCGACGGTTTCTTGGGATGAGGTAGTCGAACTTGTACAGACGACAAAGGCAAGTATGCTGGCTAAGCATAGTCGTATGCCAATTGTTATAGGTACAGGAACAAATGACACAGTCTCTACTGTGAAGCGGACAGAATGGGCAGGACAACTGGGAGCAGATGCTGTCATGGTTATAGTCCCTTATTATAATCGTCCTTCACAAGAAGGTATTATTGAACACTTTAGAAAAGTGGCAGAAGTAGGAGTTCCAGTCATCGCCTATGAGGTTCCTGCCCGTACTGGAGTTCGCTTAACTGCAGATACGACATTAAGAATTATGGAGCTTGACGGGGTTATTGGTTTAAAAGATAGCTCAGGCGGAACGGCACTCGTGTCAGAATTAACAAGCCGCGGTTCTAAACCAGTTCTTTGTGGGGATGACATTTATTTTCATACGATGTTAAGTCAAGGTGCTGCAGGTGGTATCCTTGCATCAGCGAATATAAATACACAAGACTTTATCAATGTGTTTCGTCTTGCGAGCCAAGGTGATTTTAAAGCAGCTAAAAAGGCATTTGATCCGTTGGCTCCATTGATTGCAAAACTATTCCAAGAACCGAACCCAGCACCTTTAAAATGGTTGCTTGCGCAGCAAGGTGTAATTTCGTCTGGCACACTCCGTTTGCCAATGGTTCCGATTACGAAAAGTTTGCAATTGGAATTGGAACAAACGATGCAAAATCTTCTTCATAATGAGAGTTATACAATCAGCACTACTTAACTTATTTTTCTATTTATCTGTCCATTTAAACCGGTGCTTTTTATTTTGGTATTGTTTTTGAAGAAAAAGCCTAAAGTTGCCGATTGGACGATCCCATGGGTACTGCTTGTCGTTGGAGTAGCTGGAGGAATCGTTGTCGTTGGCAATTTGGTACAAGGAATTTTGCAAGGTGTATTGGTCACTGGAGTTACTGTCTTGTCTCATCAACTAATTAAACAATCAGTTAATTAGCAATAAAATCGAAGCCCGCAGACCTTTTGGTTTGCGGGCTTTTAATCTTAAGGGATTAGGTAATAAGGATCAGTGTTATTTCCGACATTATCTCTGTGAGCATTAATTAGAATAGTATAGCTCTCACCAGCATCTACCAGGTATCTCATAGTAACTGGCTCATCATTTCTTACAATAAATGATTGAAGTGATCTTTCGCTATTCCCTTTAAAAACTGATATTACATAAGCCTGTTTATCTGGAGGGTCAAAGTAAGTCCGTTGTTCAGTGTTTGTAATGGCTGTGAACTTAAAAAAATCAAAATCATGTGGGGCGGAGATATAAGCATGAATCTTCGTTTCAGGATAGAAAGGCATGTTATGAGGTACGACGTATGCAGTGTAAGTGAAGTCATTTGGTTCATAAGGATCATGAAGATCAGGATTAAATGCGCTAGTGCTTGTAGTAGTGAATAATAGTGATGCTACTAAAGGTAATGTCAAAAACAACTGTTTAAATTTCATTTTATCCCACCTTTGTAATAATTTAGATTCAATGATATCGTAAGCTAATTAATATTTTTTGTCAATAAATAAATGAATAATTTCTTTAGTAATATAGAAAAAGAATCATATTAATTTCTAATATTTATTAATAAAACACAACTATGCGGTATTTAGTTGCAACATTTTTGAATATTTTTGATAGGCGAAATAAAATCAAAGCCCGCCGACCAATTGGTTAGCGGGCTTTTTTTGTGAAAATTAACTAGTTAATTTGTATTCATTTATTTCAAAGATAAGGATCTTATTATGAATTACATATTCAGTGCGCTTAGTGAATGGACCTTTGTTTTTGTTTTGTTTATTAATTGCGAACTTAGAATAACTTGAACCAGTACTATGTAAGTCGTACCAATCTAAGAAAGCAGTTACTTCTGTCATTGATAGGTCATATTCTTTTTCTACACCATTAGTTAATGTAATAGTTAAGATTGCTCTATCACCACTAGGTTGTGGTTGAACTGGATCTGTTGGAGAATTAGTAAATACTTCTACAGAATCAAGTGTGTATGAAGTGGAAACACCAACTCCACCAAATACAAAGCTTCTATTGTCCACTGTTTGTGCAGTGGAAGATCTTCTTGCAGTCTGCAAAGCAGGTTCATTACTCCATTTGTTTGTGACAGGATTATACTGTTCAACTACTCCAATTGAAATTCCTCCATTAGCTGAATCCGCTCCGCCAATAACCATGATCTTACCATTATTTACTGTGCTACTCGTAAGAATTCGCCCTGTGCCCATATCAGCTTTCTGTGTTATTGAATTTTCCACGGGGTTATACTCATATACTTTTGAAGAATAGCTTTCTGTTGTAGTTGTTCCTCCTAATATATAAATTGAACTTCCAATACTCTCCACTTCTCCATAACTAAATCCCGGTAAGTTTGTGGGTTTAACACTCCATACATTTAGTGCAGGATCGTATTCATCAACATGTTGAACATAATGTCCTGCATTAGTTCCACCCATGATATAAATTTTATTGTTTACGACTGCTGCCGAAAAGTTCCTTCATAGATAGGATCAGCACCAGCGTCCCTTACAGCAGTACAGTTTTTATAATATACTTCCGTTTCAGCAACAGGAGTAGGAGTTGGTTTAGCAGTTGATTTCGGTTTGGCTGTTGGCTTTGCTGTAGGTTTAGCTACAATAAAGAGTATCTTAGTACCGTCGGGATAATCAGTCAGTTGATTTCCAACCCAGCTACCAGATCCTCGGTTATCACTTGATTCCACGTATACAACATCTGCTCCTATACCACCCTCGGCACACATTGCCATAGGCCATCTTCGCGATTATTATCAGCACCCTCGCGATCAATTGTGCAGATATTGGACTCACCTTTTTTGATTGCTGCTATTATGTGCTTAGCAGTATCGGGGTACTTATCACTTGGAAATATGAGTTCATGGTCGTGCTCTTTTTGTTCATTTGTAGGTGCATTTGTAGGACTGGTACTAGCTTGTGTGCTACATGCCGATGTGACTAGCATTACAGCTAATAGTAAACCGTAGATTTTCTTCAAGTTCTTGAGCCTCTTTTAAAATAATTTATGTAATTAATAGTCTACATCAAACTGAGATTATTGGCGATAAGTGGAATTTGAGGGAAGGGTAGAGGCAACAAAAAAACCACCCGAAGGTGGTATGCTTATTAATATTTTGTTTATTATTTATTCAACTCATCTGGAAAATCTTTAGTGCTGATTATCTCTTTAGTTTTTTCATCTTGGACATTAACTGTAATTTTTAATTTTTCATTAGAAACTCCTTCGAATAACTGGTATAAAGATGCCGAGAAAAATAATCCTAATGATGCCATCCCATCAAGGCTACTTTCGTATGCTTCTTTATCTACAATTAATGTAAACTCGGAAAACGATTCGTTATAAGTTACATCTTTAATTGATGTATAATCCACACCATTTTTTAAACTCTCAACGTATTCAATAGTAGTGCCCTTTAGCTCCTTCAACATCTTATTGTATACGGTTTTTGACATTTTGTATGTCAGTGAACCGTCAGCATTTTTAGTGACTTCGCCTACTCCTTTTTCTTTTGCTGCTGCAATTACTTGATCTAAATCTTGTCCATTGAACATGCTAGCAGGTAATGTAACTTCATTGCTTAGTAAACCTTTATCTACTTCAATA
This sequence comes from Paenibacillus sp. GSMTC-2017, assembly GCF_016019935.1. Lineage (GTDB taxonomy): Bacteria > Bacillota > Bacilli > Paenibacillales > Paenibacillaceae > Pristimantibacillus. The sequence goes on along the minus strand of NZ_JAECMT010000001.1, from coordinate 989,314 downwards.
GTTTGATCTTTTTCTTTTTCTTCGGTAACTGCAGAAGGTTGAGATTTTACTTCATTTAACACTGTTTTGTTTGTGGTTTGATTTTGTTGTGCGTCTCCACATGCAGACAATAGTAATACAGATGATAATGTTAAAAAATAAATAATTCTTTTCATTACATATCCCCCTATAGTTGGGATAATTTCCCCCAATGTCTTATCATACCAAAATTGGCTATTGGTTTCACCAAAAATTTATGTTCATCCACATCGTAACCCTTCTTCAACGAGTCTGCGATATATTCCGTTTAAAGGTGTTTCCTTATGTTTGGGTTATAGGAAAAGGTGGAAGCGCTGGAGTAAGGTCATTTAAGGTATTTAAAGCAACAGTTGAGGAAATATTTGCGAGGTTAAAAACAAATAGTAGAAGACGAGATATAAAAAAAGGCACCCAATTAGTTAAGGTGACTTACTGTTTGTTTTAATATGGAGCAATACTAAAATTATATAGTGCGGTTGCCGAGTGATCTGAGGATTTTTGTCCTCTTATAAGGAAGTAGAGAGTCGACCCTGCACTTAAACTTCCCTGCATTTGTTCTAGCCCGCCAGGACCGTAATCTGATGCTGATCCAAGAGGTAAAATTTGGCCAGTAGGTAATTTCAACACTATATTTAAATCGTAATTTAGACCAGGTGGAGATTGTAAATATAGTTTATACATGATTTGGCTACCTGTATCATTTGTGTATGAAGTTCGATTAATTATTCTGCTTATGTAGATTGGTTTTAAATCATAAAGGATATGGATAATGATCGGGACAACTAAGCTTCCTGTGACGGAAAACAAGTAACCCATTATCAGTCCAAATAGTAAAGAGTTAATTATACCTTTGAATCCTTTCATGAAATGGCTGAGTCCAAATATGAGTGCTGTAATTATATCCGACCACTCTGGTTGAAAATGAAAGTCACTAATTATAATTTGATACAAGAAACTCCAGTAAATAAACTCTTCGCATATACCTACGGTTATCGAAGGCTAGGTAAGGCCGCCAACTACATCGTGTTGGTGGCCTTTTCTATTTGGTTAAATACCAGTAAATTTGACATTCCACCTCCGTTTCACTACAATATGTAGTGAAACGGAGGTGGAGAAATAAGGATGAGCAACTACAAGGCTGACGGAGAAGGTTTAACACAGTTTTTTGGTGCATTAGAAGCGAAAATTATGCAAATTCTTTGGTCTTCTAAGCCACTAACAATTAAAGAAGTGCAGGCACAATTAGAGCCAGACAAAACAGTAGCATTTAATACAGTCATGACAGTCATGAATCGACTTGTGGAAAAAGGACATTTGCGTAAAGAAGCGAAAGCAAGGAATGGACTGTTTGAGCCAACTCAAACGAAGGATCAATTTCTGGAGGAACAAACAAAAGCGGTTGCAACGGGTTTAATCCAAGAGTTTGGCAATATTGCTGTTTCACAATTTGTAGAAGCAATTGAAGACATCGAACCTTCGTTGCTTGAGCAGCTTGAAAAAAGGTTGCTTGAAGCGAGGGAACGAAGACAAAAATGAAAACTAAAATAAATCCGTCATTCGGGATGATAGTAGCATTTATAGTCGTATCCGTGTTTAGTCTGTCCGTTGTTTTTCAGATGATTATTTACTTCTTACATCACTTCACCAACATCATGTTGCCTTGGTTTACGATGAGTAATATGTCTGAGCATCAGTCCGTTTTAGGGACAAGCATTACAATCGGATTCAGTCTGCTTTTCCTGAGATTAGTTCCTCTATCGCTTTGGAAAATTTATCGTACGCTTCAGTTTAGAAGAGAGATGTTAGCGCAGATAGACAACGAACTAACGACAACCATAAATACGAAATATCCGAATTGCAACAATAAAGTTATCGTTATTCGCGAAGCTAATTTTAAAGCGTTGACAATAGGTTTTTTTAAGCCGATTATCATTATTTCTTCTCAAGTGTTACATGATTTTAACAAACAAGAGCTTGAGTCGATCTTGTTGCATGAATATCATCACGTATTAATGCGTGATCCTTTAAAAAAATACATCGTCGATGTGATGGCAGAGATCGTCTTTTTTGTACCGATAATGAAAAGAATAACAGGTTTTTACCATGCAAAAGCTGAACTACTCGCAGATCGTTACGCGATACAAACGATGAATACGAGTGAGCCGCTCGGTTTCGTTATTTTAAAGTTGGCTAAACTACATGTAACAAAAACAGATTCGCATATTCTCAGCCAATTTACTGAAACAACAAACAATTACCGGATTAGGCAAATACTCGAGCCAGATGGGCAGATTCAAATTCCAATTTGGAAACCTCGAACAGTATTGATTTCGTTAGCGACATTTAGCTTAAATACACTATTGTTTATAAGTTGTGTTAGTAGCAGCTTTTTGTTACACAAGTTTCTATTTTAGAACGGATAATGATGTAAATATAACATAATGGAGTGGATAATTAATGAAGAAGCAGATGATTATATTTGGTATTGCAGCTGCGCTTGTACTCAGTGGTTGTGGTAACGGTAATGGGTCCAATGGTGAAAAAGTAGAGGAAAATATGGGTGGAATGGATCATGGTTCGCACTCTAGCTCGGGAGAAGTTCCTGAAACGTTAGAAGCAGCAAATAATCCGCTTTACCCGGTCGGTAGCCAAGCCTTAATGACTTCGGATCATATGGCTGGTATGAATGGAGCTGAAGCGACGATAGTGGGGGCGTATGCTACAACCGTGTATGCTGTATCTTATACACCTGCATCTGGCGGCGAACGTGTTACCAATCATAAGTGGGTAATCCACGAAGAAATTAAGAACAGAAGTAATGATCCTTATAAGCCAGGTGCGGAAGTTGTTTTGGAAGCGGATCATATGAATGGCATGAAAGACGCTATCGCTATTATTGATACAGCGGAGCAAACGACAGTATATATGGTTGATTACGTACCTACAACAGGTGGCGAAAAAGTTACTAACCATAAATGGGTTACTGAAAGCGAACTTAAAGCTAAGAAGTAACAGATAGTAATTGTACGAATCAAAAAAACCATCAGCTACACACAAATGTGTGGGCTGATGGTTTTTCTATTTTACGCAATAGAAAACATGAGTCCGAAGTAAAGGAACACTGCTGACAACACACCCATCATAAAAGAAGGGATGAGTCGATTTGATCGGTGAGTCCAAATAACACCAGCAATCATAATTAATGCTGCAACAAACATTAATACACTTTCCAATTGGATAGTAAATTGCAACAACATATCTGGACTGAATGAACCTTTATAAATGGCTGTAAAAAGAGGTGATGGTGAAACCGATTGCAACGTTTCTTGCAAATTATGAGGTGGTGATTGTTGCCCCATAATAGCGGTTGCGGCAAGAACAAGCAGGGCAATAATACTTTCAATTTTTAGCCATCGCTTCGGATTAAAGTCGCTATTTAACTTAGCCGCTCGCTTGTAGCCGAATCCATTCGTATACGCAAATAAGAGTAGCGGCAAGATGAGCACATGTTTAATAAGTAACATTTGACCATAAGGAATCATCCAAGCGTTAACATATTGTGGAGTAGTAAAGGTCATCAAAGTGAACCCTGCAATTAAAGTAATAAGTACAGATATAATTGCAACTGGGGAGAACCATTTAAGAAATGGAGTCCAATTGTTTTCATCCTTCGCAAACCAGCTAACCACAAATAATATACCGATCCAGACGCTGAAACCGAGGAAATGCAACGTATGTACGACTATCCCTTTAAAGGAACTTAATGCAGAAGCGTGACTTGCATAACCTAACCAGACGATGAGTAAAAGAGTAACAAATAACGCGACTTTCGGCGTATGTTTGTCGTTGCGGAATGATTTTAAACCAAGTAGAACTGCAAGTCCGATTGAACCAACAGTTGTCCAAATCCAAGCTTTTCCTGAGTTCACTTCTAGCAATAAACTCTTCATCATGTCCACATAGGACATCTCAAATTCTTTCGCAAATAACTGAGCGAGCTTATGTAGTGGCACGAAGGACAATATAGGAATTGCTATGGCACATGCAAGCAATAACGTATTTGGCACATGTACTGCAGGCCTTGCATGCTCCGGCACAAGCCGAAGCAGCAAAGATCCCACTAAAATTGCAAAGCTAATGTAAAGCAGTCCTTCACTTAAATAAATCATTATTTGCGCCTCCGAAGCAGCACAACAATGACAGCCGCAACAACGATAATACCACCTATAATGAAGAGTAGATTAGCATTAGACTTACTCTCTTCTTTAAGATCAGCAGGTGACTTTGTTGGCACAGGTGCAACTGTCGCTTCTGGTGAAGGAGTTGCAGTAGGTTCTGGGCTTGTAACATTTGCTGAAGCTTCTGGTGAAGGTTCTACAGCTACAGGAGCATTTACAGTAAAGGAGTAATCTCCTTTTACAGAATGTCCGTCTGCTCCAATAATCGTCCATTTAACCGTATACGTTCCGTTTTCAAGCGGGTCAGCTAGTGAACCCTTCATAGTTGAACCGTCTACTTCTGCTTTACCTGTCTCGATTTGATCCCCAGCAGCATTGTGTAACTTAAAGTTGCTAAGAGATTCGATTTTTGTATCGAAGCTCATTTCAATAGATGTCGGAGATACTTCAACAGTAGAGTCCTTAGCAGGTACAGCTGTTTCAAGTTTGGAATGAGCCATAACAGCTCCCGGAATAAGAAGGACCAAAGTTAATACCATAAATACAATTCGTTTCATCATAAAAAACGCCACCTTTCAATTGTTGCGAACATTCGTTATTTATTGACATTCACTTTTAGTATTATATCAAACTTGTACAGGGGTAGGTTTCTTATACGTGAGCATTTCGTTGCGGAGTTATGAACATTTCTTGAATGGAGCAAATCAAAAGAAAGTGCTTCTATTCTTGTCACATCACGCATAAAGGTTAAGCTCTTATGAATATGAATACATATGATTAACTACACAAAGCTTCTTTAGAAGTTTTGTTTTCAAAAGGGAGGTGCACCTGTTGTCGCTTGGTCTGCTTATTGGACACGATTGACAGGGATGCGTTGGGTGAACTTTTTCCACTGGGCTTTTCGGTGTTAGTTGCGCTTATGCTGATTGGAATAAACGGTTTTTTTGTAGTTGCAAAGTATGCGCTCATGAGAGCGAAAGTGAATCGAATTCAGCTTATCGCTGCAGGGGACGTAATAAGGATGAAGCTTGCAATAGGGATGCTGAGCAGTGTTGACCCGTATTTATCCATTTGCCAGCTCGGTATAACGATATCGTCGTTAGCAATTGGCTGGATTGGAGCTAGTATAGCTTCGAAATGGGTCGTAGATTGGCTTATCCTACTAAACATAATGAGTAGTGAAGTAACGTTTTTTGTATCGTTTATAGGGGTATTCGGTTTGATAACTTGTCTTCATCTCATTATGGGAGAACTTGTGCCTAAGACAATAGCAATCGTTTATTCGGAAAAAATTACACTCGTTATCTCAAAACCATTTTACATGATTTATAAGATACTTTCACCTTGTATACGTTTGGTTGATAGAATCACAAAATATGTGTTAAAGAGATTTGGAATGGAACCAGTAAAGGAACAGGAAACCGCAAATACGGAGGAGGATTTACGAAATCTTCTGAAAGAAAGTCATCAGCGGGGTTATATTAACCAAACCGAGCTTACGCTCGTCGACAATATTTTTGAATTCACCGAAACAACAGCCCGCGAAGTAATGATCCCCCGTACAGAAATGATTTGTCTGCAAACGAATTTATCCCTACACGCCAATAAATCGATAGCCATTCAATATATGAGAACAAGATATCCTGTCTGCGAAAATGATAAAGATAACATTGTTGGTTTTGTTCATATAAAAGATTTACTTAAACATACTGCGCAGAGTGTTGCAGATATTTCTACGCTCATGAGACCAATTACGTCGGTTCCGGAAACGATTCCAATCAGTACACTGCTCCGGCTTATGCAAGTAAAGAAGACACAGATTGCTATTCTAATCGATGAATATGGTGGAACGTCTGGTTTAGTTACTCTAGAGGATATTATGGAGGAAATTGTGGGGGACATCCAGGATGAATTTGATCCTGATGTTGCAAGTATCGTGAAGCGGGAAGATGGTACATTTTCAGTTAGTGGGCTCATGTTAATCGAAGAAATAAATAGTTTCTTCGGGACTACAATTGAGACGGACGAATACGATACCATTGGCGGCTTAATGTATGCTCGTATGCACTTTCCGCCACTCTATAATTATCCGATATATAAGGAAGGTGCATATGAATTCCAGATCGAGGAAATGCAACATTTGCGAATTACACGTATCCGAATCAAGTGTGTTGCCGAGATAGAACAACTAGTACATGAAAATGAACATAACAAAGGGCTCAAGGGAAACGACCAATTTCCTAGTTGAGCCCTTTGTTATTTCGTTAAATCTAACTAGTCACTTCAGAAGAAATTTTGTTGACGATATCAATAGTACCGCCGCCAAGACAAACTTCACCATCATAGAGGACAACTGCTTGCCCCGGTGTAACAGCTTTCTGTGGCTTATCAAATACGATATCTGCACCGCCATCTGATTGTATCGTCACAGTAACGCCTTGATCCGGCTGACGATAACGGAATTTAGCATGGCACCTGAAAGTTTCACCAATCTCGCGAGGAACAATCCAGTTCATGCCACTTGCAATCAAACTCTCTGAGTAGAGGCTGTGATGGGTTTCACCCTGAACAACGTAAAGAATATTGTTCTCTAGATCTTTGTCTGCGACGAACCATGGTTCGCCAGAACCTGTACCAGAACCGCCGATTCCAAGTCCTTGACGTTGGCCGAGTGTATAGTACATAAGACCGTCGTGACGAGCTTTTTTCTCGCCAGTACGAATGTCGACCATATCACCTGATTTAGCTGGTAGAAAACCGCTAAGAAACTCTTTGAAGTTGCGTTCGCCGATGAAACAAACGCCTGTGCTGTCCTTTTTCTTCGCTGTGTACAAGCCAGCCTCTTCTGCTATTCTGCGAACTTCCGGCTTCGGCAAATGTCCAATTGGAAACATTGCTTTAGCTAATTGCGTCTGATTAAGTGCACTAAGGAAATACGTTTGGTCTTTGTTCGTATCTATACCGCGTAGAAGTCTAGTCGTACCGTCTTCATCGCGCTCAACGCGAGCGTAATGTCCAGTTGCCAAATAATCGGCGTCTAGCTCCAGAGCTTTATTTAGGAAGTCGCCAAACTTAATCTCCCGATTGCACATAACGTCTGGATTTGGTGTACGTCCCCGCTTATATTCATCTAGGAAATAGGTGAATACTTTATCGAAATATTGCCGTTCGAAATTAACGGTATAATAAGGAATGCCAATCTGGTCGCATACACGGCGGACATCTTCGGAGTCCTCCTCCGCAGTGCAATGACCGAACTCGTCGGTATCATCCCAATTTTTCATAAATATGCCGATTACATCATAACCCTGCTGCTTTAGAAGCAATGCAGTAACTGAAGAATCGACACCCCCCGACATCCCAACGACGACGCGGGTTTCAGCGTTTGATTTTTTCACCTGTACCACCACCTAGTTGATTGAAACTGACCTTATTGTACCATAGGACAAGAAGTTTTTCATGAAGATATGAACCTTTTTGCACACGGCGCATGGACAATATGTTAACATAGATGGATAATGGGAATACAGTGAATTAAAAAGAGAGGTGCTACCTTGAAAATATCAACGAAGGGCCGTTACGGTCTTACAATCATGATGGAGCTTGCAATGAAATTTGGAGAAGGCCCAATCTCTCTAAAAAGTATTGCTGAGAAAAACCAACTTTCTGAACATTATCTGGAGCAATTAGTAGCTCCACTTCGCAACGCAGGGTTAGTGAAAAGTATTCGAGGCGCTTACGGCGGCTACATCTTATCTAAAGAGCCGTCCCAAATTACGTCAGGCGATATTATTCGTATTTTGGAGGGGCCAATCTCACCTGTAGATTTTACAGAAGAGGATGACCCGGCAAAACGTAATCTTTGGCTACGTATTCGTGATAGCATCGCAGAAGTATTAGACTCGACAACGTTAGAAAACATGATTGTTTACAAAGAAGAAGAGAAGAAGGATAGCTATATGTTTTACATTTAGAAGGGACAGTTTCCTGTTCTTTTAAAGTTATTAACAAGTAAGCCTGCCCGTGACTATATTGCGGATAGGCTTATTTTGTGTTTTTACATCCATTAGCATATCGGAATTAAAATTTGTGAGCATGGTAATAACGGGAAGTTAATGTGCAAAAAAAAAGCCCGCTGACTTTTAATCGTCAGCGGGCGAATGGATGGGTGTTATTTAACTTTCCAAATAACTTCCCCAGTTTTTATTGGATCTTTAAAAATTAACTCTAATCCTTTAACGTCCGTTGGCACTTCATAAGCGATCTGACCGCTTAATTTACGTCCTGCTCCTACGGAACCATCAAGTTGATTTTTTACAGCAGTAGTTATAGCAACATTGTAAGTGTATCCGCCGTCATCAACCATTTCGAAATGCATCATAGATGAAATGACTTCTTCCGTGTCACCTTTATTCTCAACTGTAATATCTACTATTTTATAAACGTTTCCTTCCGCTGGTTTAATAAAGTCATCACCTGTAGAGTCTTTCACATCATTTAATGTGATCTCCAAGTTGTCGTATTTAATTGTTTCTCCAATTTTATAAACTTCAACTTTTGGAGCTTCAGATGCTGCTGGTGCCGCAGTAGCAGTAGCGGTAGTAGCAGTAGTAGAGTCAGCGTTTTTCGATACTGGTTCGATATTAGCTTCCGCACAACCTGTTAGAGCTATAACCAGTACAAGACTAAGCACCCACTTCATTTTAGTATTAGACTTAATAAAACCCATTTTAAAAACCCCATTTCGATTAATTTAGACCAATACTACTACGGATATCCAAAATATCCAATAGATTCGACAATAATAGACAAATAAAGACAAAATAACTGTTTCTAAAATATGGATTTTAGTATTAAAAACAGCGCTATTTCGACAATAAGAGGTAATTAGTATGACGGGCTTTTAACTTATTTAAATTCTGATCGTGCCTCTTCAAAAGCAACCATTAGTGCCTCAGATTCATCTTCGGATGAGAATGCCCAGCTCATTTTTCCTTCTAAGATATATACAATAACCTCTTTGTTGTTATCATCCCGTATTAAAGTAAGTGAATCAGCTTTTTTGTTGTCTGTCGGTTCAATTGTTTCAATTACTTTTGGGTTTACAAATTGCTGATTACTGGATAATACTTCTGTAACTATCTGGTATGCGGCTTTACTATCCGCATGAATTTTTTCCTCTACATATTTTTTCTTAGTTTCCTCATCAGATCCGTTAATAAAGACGGTTACGTGCTCAAGCGCAAGTTTCTCAGCAGCGGCAAGCTCTTCTACAGATTGTTTTGCTTTAGCATTTGTCGAAGTGGATGTCTTACTTGCAGGATCAACTGTTTCATAAGAATTACTGCAGCCTGCTACAAGTGTTAATGCTAACAATGATGCCAAAAGAATGTTTTTTCTCAACTAAATTCTCCTCCAATTTTCGGTGCTAATTATTTTATATGACCTTATACCCTAAATAGTACCAAATAATTATAAATTATTCGACAGGATATTTGCAGTCATACTATATTTCTCCATCAACAATAGGTCGAATACTAGAGTTTTTTGTATGGATTTTTGGAGATGGAAATTGTGGAAACACCATACGTAGTGCGGGTTCTTGACGGGTGTGCTATACTCTTTTAGGTACTATAAAATAAATTTAGCAACCTCGTTAAAGGGTGAATAATAATGAATAAATATTATTTCGATCATGCTGCTACAACACCTATGCATCCCGAAGTCATCAAGACGATGGTTGAACTGATGCAAGGTCCTGGCGGTAATGGCTCTAGCATTCACGCGTACGGACGAGCAGCTAAAGGAGAGCTTAGTCGTGCGCGTGATCTTATTTCGAGTGCCATTGGCTGTAATTCTACAGAATTGATGTTTACTTCTGGAGGTACAGAGAGTGATAATACCGCTTTAATTGGAGCGGCAAGGGCACAGCGAAGAAAAGGGAAGTCGCATATTATAACTGCTGCAACAGAGCATCATGCTGTGTTGCATACATGCGAGTGGTTGAAGGAGAAGGAAGGTTTTACATTAACTGTGCTTCCTGTAGACAGTGAAGGGCGAGTAGATCCTGTTCATGTAAAAGACGCGCTGAGACCAGATACTGCGATTGTAAGCATCATGCATGGAAACAATGAAGTAGGAACTATTCAACCAATAGAGGAAATTGGTGAAGTCGTTCATGCGGGAGATGCACTGTTTCATGTTGATGCTGTTCAAACGTTAGCCTATGTGAAGTATCAGCTCAAAGAGCTTCCGGTTGATTTGATGAGCTTTTCTGCGCACAAAATTAACGGTCCGCAAGGTGTTGGGGCTTTGTATATAGCTGCTGGAACACCATTTGAATCCATGCAACAAGGTGGATTACAAGAAAGAAAACGTCGTGCTGGCACTGAAAATGTAGCAGGAATTGCTGGATTTGCGAAAGCACTTGACATTTGTGTGAACGATCGTACAAATAAGCAACTTTTTATAGATTCACTTCGTAAGAGATGGGTAGAGTCGCTCAAGGAAACTATTGTTGATGTGGATCTGGTCGTAAACGGCCACGATACATTCTGCTTGCCTCATATTGTCAATATTAGCTTCATTGGTGTACATACAGAATCAATGTTGATGAATTTGGATATGGCGGGTATTGCAGCAGCAAGTGGTTCTGCTTGTACGTCAGGTTCACTCGAAAAGTCACATGTACTACGCGCAATGGACCTGTCACAAGAAAGACTGAACTCTGCAGTAAGATTTAGCTTTGGTTTGGGGAATACTTTGGAGGAATTAGAAGAAGCTGCTCCGATCGTTGCACGTATCGTGAGTCGCATTCGTACTAGAAATTAGGAGGATTCCATCCAAAGTGATTAAACTCCAAGGGCTAATAGGTCTGCCGGTCATCGTTATTCACTCCGGCAAAGTTGTCGGTACGGTGAAGGATGCTTGGTTTGATGAGCATTGGGGCTTAAATGGGCTCATACTCGAATTTGCGAAGTGGTTCGCAACCTCTATACGAGTAGTGCAATGGAGTGACGTCCTAAGCTGCGGAGAGGACGCAATCATTATTGCAAGCGAAGAAGCTGTATTGGCCATTAAACCGAAGCAGGTAGGACGAGCTTTTTACACTGGTATCGTGAAATTAAAAGATTTACCGGTCGTCACAGTGCAAGGACTACATCTTGGTTTGCTATCAGATGTTTATTTTTACCCATTTCAGGGTACACAAATAGTAGGCTATGAGCTTACTGACGGTTTTGTTTCGGATCTGATGGAGGGCCGTAAATGGCTGAAAGCGCCGAGTGATCCGGATATGGTATTACTCGGGGAAGACGCGATTATTGTTCCTGCTGTCAGTGAAGCGGAATTGGAGCCTGTCGCAGCTTCCAATTTCAGAGAATAGGGAGAAATGTATAATGATGAGATGTCCGAATTGTAATTCAAAAGATATAGGTAAGATTGGTTCCCATCAATTTTATTGCTGGGGTTGCTTCATAGAGCTATCGGTGAATGGTGAGAAGATGTCGGTGTACCAGGTGGAAGAGGATGGTACGCTCAGCTCGCTGGATGATCTCTTTTTCGATGAGGAAATACCAACAACAGAAGCTCATATGAACTGACTATATACAACATGAATATATAACCCAAAGACGGCCTTAGGTCGTCTTTTTTTTCCGTTAGTAACATGTATAACTGTATTTTTGTTTTGGAGAAAAAAGTTTTTTGATATGTGGTGAAAATGGATAAGGTTGAAGGATGAATGGTACAACTTGTACATATACTGAACTAGGATTGCTAAGACTTTGCGCCTAGCGCGAGTTGAAAGTTCGGGGGTGCAAGGGAATGGAACGTTTTACGAAAAATCGGTTGTTTGTTTGGCTCATTTATTTCATATTAGGTCTTATCGCGATCTTCTTCTTAATGCAGTTGAAACCTATAATTGTGTCCATATATGATTTTCTCAAAGCAGTGTTAGGTCCTTTTATTATCGCTATGATCATTTCGTATGTGCTTAATCCTATCGTAACTCTACTGCATGAACGTAAAGTACCAAGGACGATAGCTGTATTGCTCATTTACGCAGTATTTTGTGCGGCGATTACGGTGTTGCTAGTCAATATAATTCCGATGTTTGTTAATCAAGTGCAGGAGCTCAATCAACATATTCCAGAATTGTCGATGCGAGCGCAAAACCTCGTAACAGATATTAATAATACGTCATTTCTGCCAGAGAGCTTCCGTGATGGTGTTGATAAAGCGTTAGTTGGGATGGAGAAGAGGATTTCAGAGGCGTTATTCGACTTCGTTAACAATATCGGTAAAGTACTTAGCGTAGTGTTTATCGCGTTTATTATTCCATTCCTTGCTTTCTATATATTGAAGGATTTTGATGTGTTTGAGCGAACCGTTATTACTTACGTGCCTAAGTCACATCGTAAAAACACGGTAAGACTTATGAAGGATATCGACCACGCACTCGGGAGTTATATCCGAGGGCAATTTCTCGTTTGTCTGATCGTAGGTATACTAGCTTACTGTGGTTATTTGCTCATTGGTATGCCTTATGCACTTCTGCTTGCAGGAATCGTTGCCATTACTAATGTTATTCCCTATATGGGGCCGTTTTTTGGAGCAGCGCCCGCACTGTTAATGGCTTCAACCGTTTCTTTAAAAATGATGATCCTTGTAGCGGTCGTAAATACGATTTGTCAAATTTTAGAAGGGAACGTCATCTCGCCTCAAGTCGTTGGAAGAACACTTCATATGCATCCGTTGCTCATCATCTTTGCATTGCTCGTAGGTGGAGAGATTGCGGGCATTGTTGGTATGATTCTTGCAGTTCCGATCTTTGCAGCTTGTAAAGTTATCGTGCAGCATATGTTTGCGTATTACGTACGGCGAAAGATCATTTGACAGCCTCATAGAGGGTAGATATAATTTGAGCATATAGGTTAAAAATCGTTGACGAAATGAAGTAAGCCATTGCCCGTCAGCCAGAGAGAGCGTTCCTTCGTTTAATAACCGTAGTTACGGTAAGCGATGGTTGAGAGAGTGCTCATGGCGAAGAGTGGCCGAAAGCTCTTTTCGGAGTGTGAATGAACTTCACCGGTTGGACCCGTTATTGTCTATTAAGGAGATTACGTTGTACTTCGCGTAATAACCAGGGTGGTACCGCGAAACTAATTCGTCCCTGTCTATGACAGGGGCTTTTTTCTGTATTTTTGACTAAAGCAGAATAACTTGGGAGGAATATACGATGAAAGCAAGTGAAATAAGATCGAAATGGTTAACATTTTTTGAAGAAAAGGGACACAAAATTGAACCGAGTGCATCTCTTGTTCCACATAACGACCCTTCATTGTTATGGATAAATGCTGGTATGGCGCCGCTTAAGCCTTATTTTGACGGACGTGTTATTCCTGATAATCCACGCATTACTAATTCACAAAAATGTATTCGTACAAACGATATTGAAAACGTCGGCAAAACACGTAGACATCACACTTTCTTTGAGATGCTGGGTAATTTTTCCATTGGCGACTACTTTAAAGAAGAAGTTATTACATGGGCTTGGGAATTTCTTACGGACAAGAAATGGATCGGCTTCGATCCTGAGCGTTTGTCAGTAACGGTTTATCCGGAAGATGAAGAGGCATTCCTTTTCTGGAAAGAAAAGATTGGACTTCCCGTTGAGCGTATTTACAAACTTGAAGATAATTTTTGGGATATTGGTGAAGGCCCATGTGGTCCATGTACAGAAATTTTCTATGACCGTGGCGACAAGTATGGAGATCTATCCGATCCAGAATGTTGGCCGGGTGGCGAGAATGAGCGTTTCCTAGAAGTGTGGAACCTCGTATTTACTCAGTTTAATCATAATAAAGATGGCAGCTATACGCCGCTACCAAATAAAAATATTGATACTGGTGCAGGACTTGAGCGTTTGGCGTCTATCATTCAAGACGTTGACTCCAACTTCGACACTGATCTATTCCGCCCACTTATTGATCGTACTTGTGAAATTGCGGGAGTAACGTACAAAACAAATGAAGAACACGATGTAGCACTAAAAGTTATTGCTGACCATGTTCGTACGGTTGCTTTCTCTGTTGGTGATGGCGTTATGCCTTCCAATGAAGGACGCGGATATATTATTCGCAGATTGCTTCGTCGTGCAGTGCGCTACGGAAAGATGCTTGGTGTGGATCGTCCATTCTTGTTTGAGCTTACACCAGTTGTAGCTGATATTATGGGTAGCTACTATCCAGAAGTTGTCGAGAAGCAGGAGTTTATTGAGCGTGTTATTCGTACCGAAGAGGAGCGTTTCCACGAAACATTGTCAGATGGCTTGATCTTGTTGTCTGATTTGGTTAAACAAGCGAGCAGTGCAGGCGTTACTACCATTAATGGTGAAAATGCGTTTAAACTTTATGATACATTCGGATTCCCATTCGATCTGACAGAAGACTTTGCGGCTGAACATGGAATGTCGGTTGACCGTGAGGGCTTCGATGCAGCGATGGAAGCACAACGTGATCGTGCTCGCTCTGCACGTCAGGATACAGGCAGTATGAAGGTACAAGGCGGTCCGCTCGCTGCTTTTACGGATAAAAGCGAATTTGTTGGCTATAATGAATTGGTAACTGAATCCAAAATTATTGCAGTTATGTCGGATGACGCATTTGTAGAAGTTGCTAGTGGAGGCAGCCAAGTTGTGATCATTCTAGATCGTACACCGTTTTATGCAGAAAGCGGCGGTCAAATCGGAGATATCGGTACGATTGCTGGTGAAGGGTTTGAGCTACGTGTTGAGGATGTTACTAAAGCTCCGCATGGTCAAAGCATTCATCATGCTGTTGTCTTATCCGGGACAGTTAAATCTGGAGCATCTGTAACAGCATCAGTTGCTAGATCAACTCGTGAAGATATTATTAAAAACCATACGGCTACTCATCTATTGCATAAAGCACTAAAAGAAACATTAGGCGATCATGTTAATCAAGCAGGTTCACTCGTTGAAGGTGACCGTCTACGCTTTGACTTCTCGCACTTTGGCAGCATTACAGCAGAAGAACTTGCTACAATTGAGCGCAAAGTTAACGAGCAAATTTGGATTGGTACAGATGTTGAAATTTCGAATAATTCGCTTGCTGAAGCTAAGGCACTTGGAGCAATGGCGCTCTTTGGCGAAAAATATGGCGATGTAGTACGTGTCGTTCGTGTAGGGGATTACAGCCTTGAGTTATGCGGCGGTTGCCATGTCGGCAATACGTCACAAATTGGATTGTTTAAGCTTCTTTCGGAGAGCGGAATCGGTTCAGGTGTAAGACGTATCGAAGCCGTTACAGGTAAGCATGCTTATACGTATTATGAAGATCAAGTTGAGTTACTCAAACAATCGGCAGCTCTACTCAAATCAAATGTAGCGGATGTGCCTAAACGTATCGAGACACTATTCGGACAAGTGAAAGAACTTTCTCGTGAGAATGAGTCGTTGCAGGCTAAGTTAAGTCGCATTGAAGCGGGTTCTCTAGAGTCGAGTGCGATTAAGGTTGGAGACATCACTATACTTTGCACGAAAGTGAATGCTCCATCAATGGACGCACTTCGCGGCATTGTTGATGAGTTAAAGTTGAAACTTGGATCAAGCGTTATCGTATTAGGTGCTATACAAGACGATAAGGTTAATCTTGCAGCGGCAGTGTCGGCTGATCTGGTTAAGCAAGGTTTCCATGCAGGCAACATTATTAAGGAAGCTGCAGTCGTATGTGGCGGTAATGGCGGAGGCAGACCAGATATGGCACAAGCTGGTGGCAAGGACGTTACTAAGCTGGATGAGGCACTTAAGCTTGTAGAAGAACTGGTTATGAGTAGGGCGAATGTGATATGATAGAGTTAGGCAACAATTTTTAGGATGTGTTTTGGAAAGCGAGGTGCTGTTGATGAGTTCTATGGACCAAACAATGAAGTTTAACGTGAAGGCGGAGGGGGTAGAGACTTCTTCTGGGGATATTCTTTTGCAGGTGCACGAAGCGCTTCTGGAGAAAGAGTATAACCCAATTAACCAGATCGTTGGGTATTTGCTGTCCGGTGACCCCGCGTATATACCGCGGCACAACAATGCCAGAAGTTTGATTCGCAAGAAGGAACGCGACGAATTGATTGAAGAGTTGGTCCGGTTTTACTTGCAGCATAAGAAAGAGTAACGTAAGGGGCCGGACATGGAATGAGAGTAATGGGATTAGATTATGGAGATCGCAACATAGGGGTGGCAGTTAGTGATGCATTCCGATGGACAGCTCAAGGTCTTACTACAGTTGAGAAGAGACGTGATGGCGGAGAGCTTGATCGAATCGCTGAACTGGTGAAGGAGCATGAGGTTTCCGAAATGGTTGTAGGTTTACCGAAAAACATGAATGGTTCCATCGGCCCGCGTGGTGAAATTTGCATCGCATTTGCCGATCAGATTAGGCTGAAGTTAGATATACCTGTTCACCTTTGGGATGAAAGGCTGACTACGGTAGCTGCCGAGCGAACGCTTCTAGAAGCGGACGTCAGCCGGAGGAAGAGAAAGCTAGTGATAGACAAAATGGCGGCAACGCTCATTTTGCAAAATTATCTCGATTCTAAAACGAAAAGGTGAGGGAAACAATGACAAAGGAAGACTTGCAATTCGAAGAGCCGGAAATTATTTATATTCCGGATGAAGAAGGTAACGAAGAAGAATTCGAAGTCATTATGAAATTTGAAGTAGATGATTCGGATAAAAAATATATGATGGTTGTACCTCTTATCGGAGCTGACGACGAGGAAGATGAAGTTTATGCTTTCCGTTATGAGGAAGAAGGAGACGATCTTAAGCTTTATACGATCGAGGACGAAGAAGAGTGGAACATGGTTGAGGAGACGTTCAACACGCTTCTTGGCGAATTGGAGGAGCAAGAGTAATGTCTGAGAGCTCTAACACACCAAAGAGGCTAAACCACTTGAAGGAAGCGTTCGGCAATGATGTTGAACTTATTTCCGAAGAAGGCGTTGCTGAATTGTTCAGTATCAAAGATGAGTTTCAAATTGGCGATGTTATCTACGCAGCACTTCAGAGCGAAGCGATGCGCGGAGAAGACGAAGTTGAGCTATTCCGAGTTATTGTAGGTAACGGTGAACCTGCTCTTGAGACGATCGAAGATGATGAAGAATGGGAAACAGCTTCGGAAGCATACGACGATCTACTTTTCGCAAATGACGAAAGACCTTAATAGTAATGAATGACTGTCTAGCGTTTAAAGACATACTTTCTTATAGTTGAACCAAGAGGGCGGCTTGCAACCGCTCTTTTTTTCGGAAACTTTCAGAAGAGGGTGTAGAGATTTGGATAAGTTGGAAGAAAAGCCTGCTCACAATAAAAAGAAGAAACACAAGAGAACTCAAGTTGGCCCGAAACGTTGGAAAATAACGATGTGGGTTGTCATAAGCTTGCTTAGTATTATGGCAATTGTCGCGGGAAGCGGAGCTTATTATGTATGGAGCAAATTGCAGCCTATGCCTAAGGGTGAAGTGAAAAAAATATCGATTTCACGCGGGATGTCTGCTAATTCAGTAGCAGATACACTTGAGGAAAATGGGATTATCAAAAGTGGCTTTGTGTTTAGCTATTATTTGCAACTTAAGGATGAAGGTTCACGTTTCCAGGCAGGGTTATATGAGCTGAATCCGGGTATGAAAAAGGAAGCAATCATAGACAAGCTCAATGCTGGAGAAACGATAGAAGCTGAGACGATCAAGTTTACTATACCTGAAGGCTTCACCTTGTTACAAATAGCAGATAAACTTTCTTCTGAAGGTGTAATCGATAAAGCCAAGTTCCTGGAGCTTGCAGAGAGTAATCGAGTATGGGCAGATGCAGAATCCGTGCTTGCAGTTGCAAACAAGAAAAACTTGCATAAACGATTAGAAGGGTACCTATTCCCTGAAACCTATGAACTTAAGAAAGAAAGTACAGAGGAAGATATCATTACCCGTATGTTAGTGGAGACGGATCGTAAGCTTGGTACTTTGCCTGATGGTTGGCAAGATGTTTTAGAAGATTCGGGGAAATCGCTTCATGAAATATTGACGATAGCTTCTT
The DNA here is from genome assembly GCF_016019935.1 of Paenibacillus sp. GSMTC-2017. Classification (GTDB taxonomy): domain Bacteria; phylum Bacillota; class Bacilli; order Paenibacillales; family Paenibacillaceae; genus Pristimantibacillus. The sequence goes on along the minus strand of NZ_JAECMT010000001.1, from coordinate 971,011 downwards.
TAGTTGAACGTGAGGTTGTTGTTGACGAGGAACGTGCGCTTGTTGCAGGAGTTATTATGAATCGCTTAAAAGCGCCAATGCGTCTGCAAATAGATGCTACTGTCCAATATGCGTTAGACGCGCCCAAAGAACGATTATTCCATAAAGATCTAAAAATCGATAGTCCCTATAACACGTATGAAGTGGATGGATTGCCTCCAGGACCAATTGCAAGCCCTAGCTTAGCATCGATTGAAGCGGCATTATATCCAGCAGATACAGATTATTTGTATTATGTTACGAAAAAAGACGGTACTCAATCGCATTTGTTTGCAAAATCGTACAAGGAACATTTACGCAATATTGAAAAAAGCAATGAAACTGCACAGTAAGATCGTGTGGAAGCTATAAGTCTAATCATGAGGGAGATCAACTATGTCGTACAAACCAGAATTACTCACGACCGCTGCGTCTATCGAGGAACTGGAGCGATTAATCGCTGCAGGCGCTGATGCTTTTGTCATCGGTGAAGCTCGTTATGGGGCACGTCTAGCAGGACAATTTACGCTTGCTATGATTCAGGAGGCGGTTCTGCTGGCGAAGCCGAAGGGTGTTCGCATCTACGTTGCTATTAATAATTTAATTGATAATGCGACGTTAGAAGGTTTGCCGGAATATATAGCTGCGCTTCATCAAGCTGGTGTTGATGCAATCGTATTTGGTGATCCTGCTGTACTGATGGCAGCAAAAACGTCAGCACCCGGTATGGATTTGCATTGGAATGCGGAAATGACCTCAACCAATATTGTGACTGCACAATATTGGTCGCGTAGAGGAGCTACTCGTTACGTAATGGCTCGTGAGCTAAATATGGAGCAGATTGAAGATACAAAAAGTCAGTCAGATCTTCAAATACAGGTTCAAGTACATGGTATGACGAATATCTACCATTCTAAGCGTTCACTTGTTAATAGTTATATGGAGCATCAAGGTACGAGTGAACAAACAGTAAATGTCGATCAGGAGCGTGGGCTTTATTTAACGGAAGCTGAACGACCGGGTGAGCGATTCCCAATCTATGAGGACGCTAATGGTACCCATATTATGAGTGCGGATGATATCTGTATGTTGGAAAACTTGCATGAACTCATGGTAATTTCTGTGGATAGCTTAAAAGTAGAAGGAATATTGAAGTCAATAGAGTATAATGAAACGGTTATTAAAGCATATCGAATGGTCATTGACGCTTATTTGGCCGATCCTGAAGGTTATTCGTTCCAAGATGAATGGCTTGATCCGATTAGAGAGATTCAGGACGCTAATAGAGAGTTAAGCTACGGCTTCTTTTATAAAGAACAAGTATATTAATTGGAAGTGCAGGAGGTGTTAACAGAAATGACTAGTACAACAAAAGCTGCACCACGTTATAAAGGTAAGCGAAATCGCTTGGATCGACCTGAGCTGTTGGCCCCAGCAGGCAACTTGGAAAAACTGAAATTTGCGGTGCATTATGGAGCTGACGCAGTTTATATCGGTGGTCAAAAGTACGGACTTCGCTCTAATGCGGGCAATTTCAGCTTTGAAGAGATGAAGGAAGGCGTTGAATTCGCCAATCGATATGGTGCAAAAGTGTTCGTCGCAACAAATATATATGCACATAACGAAGATGTGAGCGGATTGGAAGACTATTTGCGTAATCTGGAAGAGGCAGGAATTGCAGCAATTATTGCTGCTGATCCGGTCATTATCGAGACCGCACAACGTGTTGCACCTAAACTAGAAGTTCATCTAAGTACGCAACAATCGACAATGAACTGGCAAGCCGTACAATTTTGGAAAGAAGAGGGCTTACCGCGTGTCGTTCTCGCTCGTGAAACGAGCTTTGCAGATATTGCTGAGATTAAAAAACATGTTGATATCGAGATAGAAGCGTTCATCCACGGTGCAATGTGTTCCTCCTATTCAGGACGATGTGTATTGTCTAATCACTTTACGGATAGAGACTCGAATCGTGGTGGTTGTTGCCAATCTTGTCGATGGAAATATGATTTATTTGTTGATGATGCCCCGATGTACGAGCAGGGGGAAGATCAATTTACGATGGGTTCCAAAGATCTCTGTATGATCGATTATTTACCTGAACTCATTGAGGTTGGGGTAGATAGCTTTAAGATTGAAGGTCGAATGAAGAGTATCCATTATGTTGCTACAGTAGTTAACGTGTATCGTCAAGCGATCGATGCTTATTTCGCTGATCCAGAACATTTTGAGACGAAACAGGAATGGATTGACGAAATGAATAAAGCGGCAAATCGACCGCTTAACACGGGCTTCTTCTTAGATACACCTGGTGCGGAAGATCATATTTACGAGCCAGAGGAGAAAGCAGCACCTTACGATTTTGCAGGTATCGTACTTGAGTACAACGAAAAAACGGGCTTCGCACTATTGCAACAGCGTAATCACTTTAAAGTTGGCCAAGAAGTAGAGTTTGTCGGACCAGGTGGAACGTTCTTTAAGCAAACAGTTACGGAACTTACAAATGCTGAAGGACAACCTTTAGATGCAGCAAAACATCCAATGGAGCATGTACGTATTCGTACTCTAAAACCAGTAAAAGCGATGGACATGATGCGTAAACGGATTCGATAATTTTTAAATAAAATAATGATTTATATTCAAATATGCAGTCTCATTCGTTCTGTAATAGGACGTATTTGACTGCTTTTTTTTATTTATTTCGATAAAGACTCATCTATATTAGTTACATAACGTGGATATTTTTTGAATTGACAACTTTTCATTTATACCAAATAATAGAACTATCACTTTTTTCAATATTCGACATTTTTCGATATATTTATTGAAAGATGTATATATCTACCATACCAAAGGCGGTGTTATCCAACATGACGGGTAATCTCAATAATAAGCCGAAGTTTTTTTCGAGAAAAAAAGGAGGTAAAGAAAGTAATACTCTTTCTACTCCAGGAGAATCATTAAATGATGGTTCGCAAAATCATTCGTCAATAAGTGGCGCGGAAAAAGCAAAGGGTACGTTTAAAGGATCTGGAGTTTTTAATCCACTCAGATCGGTAGGTATGAAGCTATTTATCGTTATTTTTGGTAGCATATTGGTCTGTGTATTGACAGTGGGACTTATGGCGTATTCCGAAGCAAGAACGATGGTAGAGAAAAAAGTGTCTAATGCTAGTCTTCAAACAATTAATCAAGTTGCGAGCAATTTAGACGTTATTTTCAAAACATATGAAGACTTATCACTACAAATATTAATAGACAGAGAATTTCATAATTTAGTCGATCTTGTCTTGAGTGAAGACGAATATGTCAGCTACGAGGCAGTAAGAGATTTGAACGAAATTATACAAGGTTATACCATCAGTAACAATACAATTAAAGGTATTATGTTATTTCCCCTCAAAGATGGACTCCATGTTATTTCATCAGGTTCATCATTAAAAACGAGGGCAGAAGCGTTATCAAAAACCGATTGGTATCAAAAAACGATCGAGCTAGACGGAAAAGTGGAATGGATAGCACCTCATGCAAACGGAATATCGATAATAAGCAGCGAACCAACGATCGGTTTAAGCCGCCTACTTAAAGATGGTGCATCGAGTGGTGCTTCTTATTTAATCTTAATAGAATTGGAAGCAGATATCATTAGTAAACGATATAGTGATGTTGTTCTAGGTGAAGAAAGTGAATTGTCGATTATTGATTCTAATGGTAACTATGTACTTGCAAATGATATGTCATTTATCGGATTACCTGCAAAAGTGAGTTTACCTACAACGGGAGATGAAGCGAACAATGGGGCGAGGGCGGTTTCGACTTCAGAGGGTGAAGAAGTTCTTGCCGTGTATAAAGCATTAACCTCAATGGATTGGAAGTTGGTAGGAACAATTCCAGTTGAAGAGCTTGTCAAAGATGCTGAGTCCATTCGTAATATGACTTGGATAACGGCAATCGTTGCTGCAATTATTGCAATATCGATAGGAGCAGTAGTCATTATTACGGTTGGTAAACCACTCGTTAACCTACGTAATTTGATGAATGAAGGTGCAGAAGGCAATTTAACGATTCGTTCAACAATGAGGAAACGTAAAGATGAGATTGGTGGACTTAGCGTCAGCTTCAATCGGATGATGGAGCAAATTACTGCTCTTGCCCTTCAAACGACTCGTTCTGCGGATGAAGTGCTTCTGACTGCAGCGGATTTGACGGAGGCTTCTAGGAGGACGTCAGTATCTGCAAAAGAGATTGCGTTAGCAACTGAGGAAATTGCAGGTGGAGCGACTAATTTAGCAGTTGAAGCGGAGAGAGGCACCGATTTAACAGGACATATTACTATACATATGAAAAAAGTGATCGATGCTAATGAAGAAATGGTTCAATCAGCAGCTCAAGTAGAGAAAGCAAGTGGACAAGGTACATCATATATGGGGACGTTAATTGAACAAACCAGTATGACGGAAGAAATGACACGTTCTATGGTTCAGAAGGTTGATGCACTAAAAGAAAGTACAGGATCTATCGTTAAAATATTGGATGTGTTAAACAATCTTACGAAACAAACGAATATATTGTCTCTGAATGCAACAATTGAAGCAGCTCGTGCAGGTGAAGCAGGAAAAGGATTTATGGTTGTTGCTGATGAGATTAGAGGGCTTGCGGATCAGTCAAGAAAATCTATTGATATTGTTGCAACAATAACGAAAAAAATAAGAACTGAAATTGATGAAACGGTAAGCGTATTGTCAGAAGCGTACCCGATGTTCCAACAACAAATTAGCTCTGTTAAAGAAGCAAATGGAATATTTATAAGCGTTCAAAATCAAATGGGTCAGTTTGTTCAAAAGCTTGATAGTGTAACGAGTTCAGTAAATGATTTGGATCAATCGCAATCTGTTCTTGCGGAAGCAATGACTAATGTTAGCTCGGTAGCCGAAGAGTCATCAGCAACTTCTGAGGAAGTAGCATCGCTTAGCACTGAGCAACTTAATATTAGTGAAAGCTTAGTCCATTTGTCCGAAAAGCTGGATGCAGTATCTCGAGGGCTAAAGGAATCGTTAGCACAATTCAAGTTACAATAAATCGTTTTTTTACAGAGAAAGGAACTAATTTGCAACAATTAGTTCCTTTTTTTCATGTTCACTATTATGAAACGGGTGTCAAAGGTCGATAAAAGTTAGAAGCTTTGTTCTATTGATAATAGAATGTGCTCTTTTTACAAAATTGCAGATATCATACTAAAAGGGGTGTCTTACATCATGTTAGATTCGAAGAATCTATCAGACAGTAGCAAGGAAGTACAAAAAAAGAGTAATCTGCTAAAAAAAATGCAGGGGGCAGGAAAAAGCTTCTCCTCATCAATGAAGAAGGGGACTAATGGACTTAAAGGAACAAAAATTGCTATTCCTTCAAAATCAGTTGGTATAAAATTGTTAGTTATTATTTTTGTAAGTATCGTTACCTGTGTACTTACAGTTGGTTTAATTGCTTACTCGCAGTCAAAGAAACTAATTGAAGAAAATGTGTCAGAAGCAAGCTACCAGACGGTTAAACAGGTTGCTCAAAACCTCGATACTGTGTTTGGTAATTATAAAGATATATCTCTTCAAATACTTATAGATACAGATCTTCAAGGAAAACTTGGTGTCTTAGCCAAGTCAGAAGATGATTATGAAACATTAAAAGCAACACGCGACGTATCTGCTAGACTTTCCAACTTCATCATTGGAAATAGTTCGATTACTGGTATAGCGTTAATTCCTTTAAAAGATGATGGTCATATTTTAACTGGCGGTGGGGCGACATCAACTGCTACTGCCTTGCTGAAAGATGCAAAATGGTTTGAACAACTTGCAAAATCTAACGGTTCTGAATTGTGGTTAGAGGATCAACCAGAAGGATTGTTAGTTCCAAACTCGGATCCATCTATTGGGTTGGCAAGAATCGTAAGAACAAATGGGACTTTAGACGATTTTTATATCCTTGTTATGGAAATCTCTTTGGAATCTATTACAAAACGATATGCTGATGTAAATATGGGAGAAGGCAGCACATTATCGATTGTAAATAGTGAAGGGAAAAACGTTGCTGCACAAGAGATTACTGGCATCGGACAACCACATATTGTGAAATTGCCGACTGAAGGTGATGCGGTAAAAACAGGACGTCTTAATTTGAAAACAACGACTGGTGCTCTGGTACTTACAGCGTATCAATCATTCGAATTAACGGGTTGGAAATTTGTAGCTACTATACCAGTAGATAAGTTAGTCGAAGATACGAAGTTGATTCGGAATTTGACTTGGATAATGGTAGTGCTCTCAGGAATCATTGCGATTGCGATTAGTATGTTAGTTATTAAAACAATAGCAAATCCATTAGTTATGTTACGTAACTTAATGGTTAAGGGTGCAGGCGGTAATTTAACGGTAAGATCTTCTATCCGCAATCGAGCGGACGAAATTGGTCAACTTTCGGATAGTTTTAACGATATGATGACTCAAATTACTGCACTTGCTAAGCAAACGACACGTTCAGCCGAAGAGGTATTACTAACAGCAGCTGATTTAACAGACTCATCTAAGAAAACAGCAATTGCTGCGCAAGAAATTGCAGTAGCAACCGAAGAGATTGCAAACGGAGCTACAAGCCTTGCAGTTGAAGCAGAAAAAGGCAGCGATTTAACGAATCAAATGGACGTACAGATGAAGGATGTTATTACTGCGAATGGGCAAATGGCAAAGTCAGCCATTGAAGTAGATCATGCAAGTAAACAAGGCACAGCTTACATGCAGCAGCTCATTCAAAAAACAGGAATGACAGAAGAAATGACCCGCGCAATGGTAGAGAAGGTCGATGCACTTAAAGATAGTACAGGATCGATTGTGAAAATATTAGATGTATTAAACAATTTGACGAAGCAAACGAATATTCTTTCACTTAATGCGACAATTGAAGCTGCAAGAGCTGGTGCGGCAGGTAAAGGGTTTATGGTAGTTGCAGATGAGATTCGTAAGCTAGCTGATCAATCTAGACAATCGATTGATATTGTTGGACAAATTACAGCGAAAATTCAAGTTGAGATTCAAGAGACAGTTGGCGTGTTATCAGAAGCGTATCCAATATTCCAAGAACAAATATCTTCTGTAAAAGAAGCAAATCAAATTTTCTTGATCGTGCAAGGACAGATGGAACAATTTGTTGAGAGCCTGGAACTAACAACAAGAGCGATAGGTGAGCTAGATAAGTCACAGTCTGTTATATCCGATGCGATGACAAATGTGAGTGCTGTAGCAGAACAATCCTCCGCAACATCCGAAGAAGTTGCATCGCTTAGCAGCGAGCAACTCAATATAAGTGATGGTTTAGTACAACTCTCTAGTAAGCTTGATGCCGTCTCAAGAGGGTTAAAGGATTCGTTATCTAAATTCCAAATTAATGAATAGAAGTGTTAGAGAGCTGCTTTCCTTTGGGAAACTGAACCCTTTGTAATGATTTTTACAAAGGGTTCAGTTTATGGGAAGGCAGCTTTTTTAGTTGTACAGCTAGTAAGTTTGCAAGTATATGCGTTTGAGATGAGTGACATTACGGCAACAATAGGAAATGGAGGGTTAGAAACATATGTAAATAAATATGGGTATTAGCCTTCACGTACTCGTAAGGTAAAAAGTCAGGATGTGCAAGGTATGAAAAGGCGAGCTGTAATAATGGGCATAATCGTTAGTTTGATTATGTTCTTATTTATAGGAAGACTAATGTGGTTACAATTGTTACCTGGAACAGCAACTTCAACGGCTCCCGTTACTCATGCGAGGGACAATTGGAAGAGGTTAGCCGTCGTACAAAGGCAACGTAGTTTGGTGCTTGATACGGGCAGAGGTGATTTTGTTGACCGTTACGGAAGACCGATGACTGGTGAAACGTATATGACGGCAGCGTTATTTCCAGTACGTCCAACTATAAGAGGTTCAGAAGAGCAGTTAGCGGCTTTAGCTAAACTATTTAATGTTACATATACCGAACTCAACAATCGTTGGAACGCAATTAGAGAGCCGGAATTTTGGCATGAACCAAAGCAAAATAATCCAATCCGTTTAACTTCTTCTCAGGTTGAAAAAATTAACGGACTTAAGGTTGAAGGTATCCGAGTTTTGCCTTACAGAAATAGATATTTACCTGGCTTTGATGCAAAACACATCATTGGATTTACGAGTCAACATCCTGAATGGCTTAAAGAAAAACATAAAGAAAAATTAACTTTCGGGAAGCGGAAAATTTCGGAGCAGGTAGGTGGATCGGGACTCGAGAAATCATTGGAAAACCTGCTTCATGGTATAGGTGAAACTTCCGTTTCGTATTTCATTGATGGACGTAATTCTCCTCTGCATGGACTTGATTTGCGGATCGTTCAGCCCAAAAACAACTATTATCCTCTACAGGTTGTAACGACGATAGACTTATTGCTCCAGAATAAAATAGAGCATTATGCGGATAAGCAGGGGCTTAAGGAAGGAGCAATCGTTGTACTTGATTCAAAAAATGCGGATATTGTTGCAATGGTATCGCGGCCAAAGCTTAAGCCTGGCCAGTTCAGGAGTGGGGATGGATCCGAGTGGGAAAATCATGCTCTTAAGGCAGTGGAGCCTGGATCGATCTTTAAGCTTGTTACAGCAGCTTCGGCTATCGAGAATGGCGTAGTCGAGCGGCATGAAAGATTTCATTGTGATGGTGAATACGGCAAATATGGTTTGTCCTGCTGGAGGGATGGTGGGCATGGCGATATTTCTTTGCAAGAAGGGCTTGCGCAGTCCTGCAACATTGTATTTGCAACGCTTGCTGAACGATTAAGTGGAAAGCAGCTCCAGAAAACGGCAAAATCGCTGGGAGTAATTGGACTCATCGGCTGGCATAGTAGTAAAGCATATGGACCGTTTCCACACCCTTTCAGATTGCTAGAAGAGGAAGAGGATGGGCGGGTGTTTTCGTCCGAGCTCATAGATGAGGAAGGGGAGAAGATTGATGGGGGGGCAATGGCCCAAAGTGGTATTGGGCAACGTGATGTTCGAATGTCGCCACTCCAAGCGGCGAATCTCATCGTTACGCTCTTGAACGGCGGGCGCGTTAAGGAGCCGCGCCTAGTGAGCGAAATCCGCTATGCCAATGGCCAGCGGATGGCAGTTCTCAAGCGGCGCGATGCCGCTGTAGGAAGTGGCCGCATTAAGCTGGCCACTGCCAAGTCGCTGCTGCGCGGCATGGAGGCGGTTGTCGACCATGGTACTGGTCGATCGATCCGCCAAGGGCAATGGGCTGTCGCCGGCAAGTCCGGCACCGCCGAGACGGTAAAAGCAGGGGTTGCCCGCAATCACCAATGGTTTGCGGGCTATGGCCCCGTGCAAGCACCGCGCTACGCAGTCGCGGTGCTTGCAGCAAATCGGTCGCCTGGGAGTAGTCACCAGGCGACGAAGTTATTCCGCGGCGTCATGGATATCGCCGCGAAACATGAAGCCGTTAAGTCGAAACCTGCGACTTAAGCGGCACGTATTTGCTGCAGCATTGGAATCAAGCTGCAAATAAAAAAGGCTTCCTGACCCATTCAAATTTGAAATGGAGTTTGGAAGTCTTTTTTTGTTAGCCATATGATCTAGTCTTAGCATTTTTTGTTCTGCTTACGATTTTCCTTCCGATCGTTAAACGTCCTTCTTAGGCTGTTCTACAATTACCTCTGTAGTAGATACAGTTCCTTCGCTCTCACTTATTACTTCACCGGAAGACGCGTTAGGATCGTCATATTCACCAACAGGTGAATGAACCCAGCGATGGAAATACCCTTGGTCGTATAACGATTTTAAAAGAATAACGAGAATTGGCGACATGATAACACCTGCAACGCCGAATAACGAAAGTGAAATGATCATAAATGCGAGCATGGTGAAGGCAGATACACCAAGCGAGTCACCAGTAATTTTTGGCTCCAGTATTTGTCTGGTCAACGTAACGACAAGTAGAAGTGCAATTAACCATATCGCAAGTGTTACCTGCCCTACGATGAATAAATAGATAATCCAAGGGATAAATAATGCGCTAACCCCAAGTAAGGGGAGAATATCTAGTATTGCGGCAACGACAGCAATGACAAAGGCGTTGTCTACACCAAGTGAGATTAGTGCGATTAGAATAACAATGAAGGTAATACTAATCATTTTGGCTTGTGCTTTAATGTACAGTGCGATCCCTTTGAACACATTATTTCTAAGAAAGAAAAATGCTGCTTTAAATGTTTTTGGTGTTTTTTCGTTTGCGGTCTGTTTCCAAGTCGTAATTTCTATACTTAGGAAATAAGCTAATACTATACCGATAATAAAATTGAATATAAAGGTCGAGAACGATGTAACATAACCAACCAAACTATTCAAAATGTTTTTTCCGAATTTTTGAAAACTAGCCGAAGCGCCTTCAGTCAAATCCTTTATCGTTTCTGCAAGATCGAAATCACCAGGAAGTTCACCAAAACGAGCATCCATGTCTTCTGTAATAGCAGCGATTTGTTCGACCAGAGCTTTCTGATAGGTAGGCAACTTATCTGCAAGGGCTGTTCCTTGTTTTGTAATGAGAAACGCAGCACCCGAGAATGCAGCTAATATCGTTAAGCTGAACAGTAAGACTGAAATACCGGAGGCGATAGATTTTTTAATCCCCCATTTATTTAATCTTCTGGCTAGCGGCTCGATGCAAAGAAAAATAACAAAGGAGAATATAATCGGCGTTGCAATTTTATAGAAATAACTAAAGGCGAACATAATGAGATAAACTGTAAGTGCAATAAGCGCAATGTCAAAGGCGGTTCTCCAATATTTTTTGTAAAATGGCAGCATCGTATTCCCTCTTCCTATTCATCTTGTAATTTTATTATAGTTAATCTTTCCACTAAGATTGTACTATAGATTTTAGAAATTGTGCCTTTTTTTTATTTGGTTATGATACAATTAGAGCTATTGTTATTGTTCTGAACCGCTAATCATTCGTTGACTATTTCATATAATGGTGGGGAAAACAGATGGAAAATTTATTGCTTTGGGGCATTTATGTCATGACGTTTTATGCTTTTCTCCCGGGCTTAATCAGCCGTACTTTCGGATTTCGTGTATTTAAGAAGGGAAAGGTGAAGAAAGAAATTGCGCTTACGTTTGATGATGGACCTGATCCAACATATACACCACTTCTTCTTGACCTGCTAGCTCGTTATAACGCTAAAGCTACTTTTTTTATCGTTGGTTCACATGCTGAGGGACAAGCGGATTTACTGCGTCGGATTCAGTCGGAAGGTCATGTTATTGGTATACACAATTATATCCACAAATCGAATTGGCTTATGCGTCCCAAAACGGTGAAGCGTCAAATCGAGCAGACCAATGATATTATCGAGCAAGCGGTAGGTGTTAGATCGATCTATTATCGACCACCTTGGGGAATCATTAATTTGTTTGATTATTCAAATCTTGGTTATTTACAAATCATTTTATGGTCAGCTATGTTCGGAGATTGGCGTATAAAGCTTGGTGCAGAGCGACTAAAGCGTCGCATGATGAAGAAACTTCGTCCAGGCGAAGTTGTATTGCTTCACGATTGCGGAATGACTTTTGGTGCGGATAAGGATGCGCCGCGTAATATGCTCATTGCACTTGAGGAATATTTGTCCGAAGGCAGCAAGCGTGGATTCTCGTTTGTAGGTATTGATGAAATGATTAAGATTACGGATGCTGAGCGAGCGCTTCATCAGTCCTTCGGAAAGAAGCTTATCATTTCATTGTGGTTGTTATGGGAACGAGCTTTCCACCTTATTTTCGGTTTGAAAAAAGTTGGTGATAGTGATACCCCAGCTTTTCATTACAGAGTTATCAAATATACTGGCGACCCCGTTCAATTCGCTCAAGGGGGCAGTGTAGCTAAAGGAGATGCGGTTGCCGAACTTCACTTCGACAACAAAATGTTGTCAGGCATAGCCTCACAATCGAAATCACCACTTACAACCGGTATTCGTATGCTCAGGGAAATTGAAAATGGATTGCCACATCTTGCTAATCAATTATTGCAGGACCCGTCTGCAAAAGATATTAAAGCAGTATACGGTGTGACAATGATTCATCGCGGTGCAGATCGACTAGGTTTTGAGGTATTTCAGCTGAAGGACGGATTGTTTGCCCGTACGTCTCGTATTTATTTGAATATAGTGTTGAAGGTATTGACAAACACGAAGCAATATAAAAACGTTCGAAAGAATAGTAAAAGAAATGAACCAGTGTCACCTCGGATGTTGCTTATGCCTGTAGATATTATTCGATCGTATGCGACGGCAAGTATTTCGCTATTACAAGGTGAAGCAGAACGTATTGGTGATGCAGTAGAGAGAACGATTACAGGCGTCACAGAAGAAGCATCGTCGCTCGGATCTAAAACGACTGCGATTTGATGTTGCGAATATGAACTAGTGTAAAGAATGAGAACCTAAATAAAGGGTTGCATCCAAGGAGTAACAATTCATTGGATGCAACCCTATTTATTATGAGCCGAATCTATGAAAATTCTACTAAGGACGGAGCGAAGATTTTTATAGATTGTTTAGGATGTAGAATCGCTAATGGACGCGAGATTGATGGATTCACTTCTTTTCGCATAAATCAACGTGTTAGTGTGATAGAACTTTTTTATACAAAGCCGGGAAATCTTATACAAAAAACCGTTTACTAAATTGGATTCTGATGGTAAATTATGACGGAAGGCACTTAATCTTAAATTGAAAAGCTGGCCAGCGATCATGAAAGTTAGTTGTCCTTCAACAAGTCCAAAAGTGAAAGGATGTAATTAATAAAAAGTAAAAAAGTAATTATTGTATTCCTTATTAGTTTCAGTGGATTACCGCAAGGAAATTATCTGATTCAAGTTCCAGGCCAACCATGGACATTCAGCAATGTACAAATTCAATTTAATTGAAGTAGTTAATTGTACTGTTTGCGATTAATGCAGTTTTTGTATTTGATAAATAATACTACTATTCAATTTTTTTTGATAAGCTGGCCGGTGATCATGTAAGTGAGTTGTCCTTCAACAAATCTAAAAGTGAAAGGATGTTTTAATAATGAAAAGTAAAAAAATATTCATTGTGTTCCTTTTAGCTATTATGGCTTTTGTATTTACAATTCCAGCATCTGCAGCTTCATACCATACAACTACTGGATCAGGAAACCTTACGGTAACAGGAAACGCATTTAGAGCCGCTTATCCGGGTTCGAATGAAGTAAAATTATACAAGCAAGGGCCACTACAATTAGTACGTACAGCATATCTAACAAATGGATCAGGTAACTTTAGTATTACTTTCACTGGCTTGCCTCAAGGTACATACACTGTTGAGCTTCCAGGCCAACCTTGGTCATTTAGTAATGTGCAGGTGCAATTTAATTAAGTTGCGGTTTAATGTATGTTCATTGAAATAATAATGATTTAGTACAGAGGCCAGTGCCTCTTTGGCACTGGCTTTGTTATTTATTGATTTGCTCATTCCAATTCCTATAAGTAAATAATAACTTTCGTTCCACGATTTATTTCGCTCGTAATTTCAATTCTTCCTCCATGCGCTTGAATAGCATCATTAGCTATTGCCATACCAAGACCAGATCCTCTTTGCAGTTCACCTGTGTTTGTTCCTCGATAATATCGATCAAATAGTTTATCTAGCTCATCGCTGTTTATGCCTATTCCATTATCCTCGATCGTAATTAGAGCCCTATCTGTCACAGCAATGCTAACAATAATCTGTGTATCCATATCGTTATGGACAATGGCATTGTAAATGAGATTACTAATGGCTCTTCGTATCAATACGACATCTACTTCTGCGTCAATTCGTGCCTCATCGCAAATAAAAGCAATGTGCCGCTCGGCGTATTTTGTATCGTTTAATATATCAATGACAACATTCCTTAGGAGACTAACAAGGTTAACTCTTTTTTTATGTAACGTTATCTGTTTGTTTCTTAGCCTTGTTGTTAAACTCAAATCTTCTATAACTTCTTTTATATAAAGGGATTTATTTTGAATAATGTTTGCATATTCAGACATTTCCTGTAGTGTAAATTGGTAACTAGGATCACCCATCATTTCTGCATAACCTTGAATAGAAGCTAATGGCGTCTTAATATCATGGGAAATGTTACCGATCCATTCCTCTTTCATGCGATCTAATCTTTTTCGCTCTTCCTCGGTCTGTTTTAACTGAGTAGACAAACGATTTACGTTATAAAATACATCCTTGTAAATGCCTTTTACTGCATAGTGGTGGTCATACTTCTCGTTAACGAGATGTTTAATCCCATCTATAATGGAGTTTAGTGGCTTACTTAGTCTGCGACTAAATAAATAACCGATTAATAATGTCACTACACCATTAATACTAAAAAATAGTATTCCGCCGACTTTCAGTAAATGAAGGATGTAATCAGAATCTAATGTCATGACAATTTTATTAATTGTACGATCTCTAATTCCGATTAAATAGCTAAATTCACGGTGGTCAATTATTTTTCCACCTATAAATACGTTGGTGTCAATGTTTACTTCACGATATTTATACATCTGTATGATATCTACTGGTGTATACTTCTTTTGTACATCAGAGGGTAATCTGTAGCTATAGACTTCCACACCATCTTCTTGCAGTACTTGAATCCAAGCATTAGAAGTTTTAAGTAATTGTTTTCCGGCTTCACTTATCGTCACGTTATTATCTGTCATTATTACATGCTCGGCAAAGCTCCTTGTAAATTGATTTGCTGATGGTTCTAATCCCTTAAGAATAGGACTTTTTTGATGTGATTGCACGACAAGCATAATGAATGCTGCAACTATGTTAAGAATGATTACGAGTAAAATCGAAATAACGATTGAAAATAAATAACTGGCAGTAACTCTCCATCTCATTCGTTATTCATCCTTTACAACGAGCTTATATCCTAGACCTTTGACAGTAATTAAGTGGATGGGGCTTGATGGATCAGCTTCTATTTTTTCACGTAATCTCCGTATGTGGACCATAATGGTGTTGTCAAAGCCGATAAATTCTTCACCCCATACATGATCGCATAGACTTTCTTTACTAATGATTCGATTTGGATTTTTAATAAAATGATTCATTAAACCAAGTTCTTTGGGCTTTAATTCAATAACATTCCCATTCATATGTAGCTGTGCTTGACTCTTATCTAAAACAAATGGGCCTGCCGTCAAAAGGATAGGTTCAATAACTTCTTGCATAAATCCGGCTCTACGAAAATGTGCTTTAACACGGTAAGCGACTTCCTTAGGGCTAAACGGTTTCGTAATATAGTCGTCACCACCGATCGCAAGACCTAACAGTTTATCAATTTCTTCATTGTCGAGTAGAATGATAGCTGGTTTATGAAGCGCAAACTGTGTAAGACCATCTTTGACTGTAGTGGCGGTGTAGACGGGATTGATACCTTCTTTGTTCAGTACCATCGTTAGCAACTTTAGAAGATCTGCTTCATCATCAATAATTAAGACGCTTTTGTTGCTATGTGACATAGTATCCTCCGTATATGTTCAATAGGTATGTAAGAAACTTAGTTTTCTGTAATGTACAGATAACTAAGTTTCTCTCGATTCATCATTATTTATAACTATAGTACCAATGACAACGTGATTTAGGTTCCTTTGCGACTTTTTCCGTAAGTCATAAAGCGCCATAGTTTTTCCAATGGCCCCATTTTAAAATAAGTTAGCCATATCCAACTAACGATGATTTGAATGGAATATAATATTGGAACGATAATAAGGATATCAGTTGCAGACACTACAGCAATACCCATTAATGACATTAGTGCGAGGCCAATAAAGCTTTGGGCAAAATAATTTGTTAGAGCCATCTGTCCAACTCTTGCGATTGGTTTAAATAGCCGTCTAACCTTTTCATTTTCTAAGAGCTGGAATAGTGTTGATAAATAAAGCAAGGTAGCAGGCAATGTGCCGATACCAATTATTTCTTCTAGTAGTGGCGATTGCTGAGTAGAAGCATGCCAAGTCCAATAAGAAGAAGCAAGGAATAGCGGTAATGTAATCATTTGTATAGTACGTAATTGAGATTTTAGACGATGAATTTGTGTCAATAGATCTGCTTTAGCAGTAAGAAAACCTGCTAGGAACATAATGAAAATTAATGTTGTATCTTTTGCAATAAACTGAGCAGCATCCGTTAAGACGGCTAAGTGATATTCTGAAAGTACAATGATGAGTGAAATGATATAACTGGCTGAAATACTAATAATCCATTTAGTAATTGTTGTGTTGCTACATTTATAAAAAGGAATGAGCAATAATCCAATAATCGCATAGAACGGGAGAATCGTTCCCCAAAAGAAAACTACTTGTACAATACCAATTAGAAATAAAGTCAACAAACGACGTACGAAACGTAATCTTGGCTTATCTCCTCTTAGTTCGGCTCTTGAAGCGAAAATATAAAAACCAACACCAAATAAGAAAGAGAAAATGGAAAAAAACTTTTTCTGAATGATAACGTCTATTGATGCATTAATTAAACTGTTCACACCACTGGAATCCGGCATAGGACCACCTTCCATTAGCGGCGTAAATCCAGCGGCATTAATAAATAAAATTCCTAATAAGCTTATACCTCGGATAATATCTAATGAAACGATTCGTTCTTGTTGATTGATAGACTTCATTATTTTGTACTATTCTTCTCAGTGTTATTTTCTTTTAATTGGTCGGCTGCTTTTTGCGGAATCTCCTCGAACTTCAGTTCTTGATAGGACATAACGGTTTCTTTGTCCTTTATATACAGAGTTAAATAAGCACCTTTACGAAGTTGCTTCTCGCTTGTGAAACTGAATGTCTGCGCATTGCCTTCCTTATCGACTGCTGGCAAGTTGTATTCATACCTCGTCATGATTTCATTTTGAGATATTCTCGTTTTTTCTTCTTTTCCGTCTATAGTAATTTGTAAATAATAGCCCTCGGTACCTAAACGGTTAATATTCATGTTTTGCATAATGAAAATAAAACCAATGGCTAATCCTGCTACTATTATTGCTATTGTTGCTAATGCCTTCATTCTGATATGCCCCTTATCTATAATGTGATAAGACTTATTGTAAGGGGGCGACCTTACACCTTATTGAGGGTAACCTTACATAAACCTTAAAAGTGAAGGAAGTATAAAAAGGGATATGAATGATCGAAAAAGTTAAGAAGGCAGTCTAACCCGAAAAAATCGGGTAAGAACGACCAAAGTAGAAAAGAATTTGCATGTAACACCCTATAAAGTTAATAAGGCGTTGTCCAAAAGTAGATTTCTCTACTTTGGAACAACGCCTTAATTTTTAAAAATGACTAGAACTATATAATATAATGCCGCTAATAAGTGATAGGAAAATTACATCTTCATTACGCCGCCAGTACTTGCGGATGTAACCAGATGAGCGTAACGTGCCAAGTAGCCGCGTTTGATCTTGAGCTCGAAGCCAGGCCATTCGGCTTTGCGCTTCTCGAACTCTTCGTCGCTAATTAGCATGTTCATTGTACGGTTGTTCATGTCGATTTCTACAATGTCGCCATCGCGTACGAAAGCGATCGGTCCGCCTTCGGCAGCTTCTGGTGAAGCATGGCCGATACTAATACCGCGGGATGCACCGGAGAAACGTCCGTCAGTAATAAGAGCAACTTTAGCTCCAAGACCCATGCCGACAATTTGTGAAGTAGGGGCAAGCATCTCTGGCATACCAGGGCCGCCTTTAGGTCCTTCGTAACGAATAATTACGACATGCCCTTCTTTAATCTTGCCATTTGCGATTCCAGCAAGAGCATCATCTTGAGAGTCGAAGCAGATAGCAGGACCTTTATGGTAGCCGCCAACGGATTTGTCGACTGCTCCTGTTTTAATAATTGCACCATGTGGAGCAAGGTTACCGAAAAGAACAGCTAGTCCGCCACGTGCTGTATGCGGATTGTCGATTGTGTGAATAACATCAGTATTCTGAATTTCACAGCCTTCAACATTTTCGCGAAGCGTCTTGCCAGTTACAGTTAGGCAATTACCGTGTAATGCGCCTTCTTTTTTGAATAGTTCGTTAAGAACAGCACTTACACCACCAGCAAGGTGCACATCTTCAATATGGTAGTCGGAAGCAGGAGCGATCTTCGCAAGATGCGGTACGCGTTCTGCAACTTCATTAATGCGTTCAATTGGATAATCGATTCCAGCTTCATGAGCGATTGCAAGTGTATGAAGTACAGTGTTCGTGGAACCACCCATAGCCATATCAAGTGCAAAAGCGTTATCGATTGCATCTTTCGTAACGATATCACGAGGTTTGATGCCAAGATCGATAATTTTCATAAGTTGGCGAGCGGATTCTTTTACAAATTCAATACGTTCTGGTGCTACAGCAAGAATAGTTCCGTTACCAGGAAGTGCAAGACCAAGACCTTCAGCCAAGCAGTTCATTGAGTTTGCTGTAAACATACCTGAGCAGGAACCACATGTCGGACAACCGTATTGCTCAAGCTCAAGCAATTGATCATCGCTAATTTTACCTGCTTGGTGAGCGCCTACACCTTCAAATACACTTGAAAGTGAAATTGCGCGTCCATCGGACGTTTTGCCCGCTTTCATTGGGCCACCGCTTACAAGCATCGTAGGGATGTTAACGCGAAGCGCGCCAAGAATCATACCTGGAGTAATTTTATCGCAGTTAGGAATACAAATCATGCCGTCGAACCAGTGAGCGTTCACAACGGTTTCTACTGAGTCAGCGATAATTTCACGGCTAGCTAACGAATAACGCATACCGATGTGACCCATTGCGATACCGTCATCTACACCAATCGTGTTGAACTCGAAAGGAACACCACCAGCTTCGCGAATTGCTTCTTTCACAATTTTCCCGAATTCTTGCAAGTGGACGTGACCAGGAACGATGTCGATATAAGAGTTACAAACCGCGATAAATGGTTTGTCGAAATCTTCTTCCTTAACGCCAGCCGCTCTTAGCAAGCTGCGGTGTGGTGCGCGGTCGAAGCCTTTTTTGATCATGTCAGAACGCATTCTTTTGGCCGCCATAATTGTAGTACCTCCCCTAAAATAGTCGAAGCGTTAAAAAACCTCGATGCACTTGTCATAAAATAATCAATACTGCCCATTTTATCATACCGGACAAATGTTGGCTATATAAACGGGCTTAGTTAAAACAACAATCGACTCATTAAAAAAATCTTAAGATTGACTTAAGCTTTGTGAAATTCAGTCGGAAGTCATTACATGCTGATGAACGTTCATGTATAGTAAAGGCAATGATATTATCGGCTTATTGGGAGGCAGGAAAGATGGAACGAAGAGTACTAGTAGTTGATGATGAGCGTGAGATTGCTGAGTTAATAGAAATTTATTTGAAAAATGAAGGATTTATTACGGAAGTAGCATTCGATGGGGAGCAGGCACTTGAAGCATACGATAAACAGTCGTTTGATCTCGTTATTTTGGATATTATGATGCCAAAGATGGACGGACTAGAAGTGTGCCGACGTCTGCGCAAGGAACATCATGTACCTATATTAATGCTTAGTGCAAAAACGCAAGATATGGACAAAATAATGGGGTTAATGACTGGTGCTGATGACTATATGGCTAAGCCATTTAACCCGCTCGAACTGCTTGCACGAGTGCGTTCTCTACTGCGTCGATCGTACCAATATAGTAAACCAACTGATGGCGGTGGAAATACACGAGAAAACGGTGAAGGCAAGGAGCTTCGACTTGGTTCACTACGCATCGATAAGCTCAGCCATTCTGCAGAAGTGGACGGTCGTCCTCTGCATCTTACATCTACAGAGTTCGGCATTTTGCACTTGCTCGCAAGTCAGCCAGGTCGGGTATTTAGTGCAGAGGACATTTTTCAACAAGTGTGGAAGGAAAAATATTTTGAGTCGAACAATACAGTGATGGTTCATATTAGTAAGTTAAGGGACAAGCTGGAAAAGGAGCTTGGTGAAAAGATGATTGTGACAGTGTGGGGGGTTGGCTACAAAGTTGAAGGATAGAGTTGTATTCCGATTAGTATTTCGGTCGTTTGTAAATCTAATCCTAAGTGCGATATTGGCGCTAATTAGTGTCGTTCTACTTTATTATGTTGCAGACTTTTTAAGCAGAAATTTTTATCAGCTGCAATTTTTGCGTGTAGTAGGAAGAGGGATTGTTGATATTTTTCCATCAGGATTAGGAATTGTCTTTTTATGGGTAGCAATATTTATGGTCTATTTCTTTATCCTTCAATGGATGTTGTTCAGTTACTTTGACAGTGTCAATGAAACAGTAAGAAGAATAGCTGATGGTCAACTGGATATGAACTATCAAATCGTTGTAAAACAAAGCAGTACTTTTGGTGTTATAGCTAGTAATGTGAATCGTCTGTCGAATCGACTTCATGTGGCGCTTGAAGACGAGCGTAAAGCCGAACAAACTAAAAATGAATTAATCACAAACGTGTCGCATGATCTCAGAACACCACTAACTTCAATTATTGGTTATTTGGGACTTATTGAACAGGATCGATATCGTGACGAGGTGGAACTGCGCCATTATGTACAAATAGCGTATGATAAATCGCAGCGGCTTCATGAGCTAATTGATGATTTGTTCGAATACACAAGAATGCGTCATGATTCGGTAATACTGAAGCGGGAAACATTTAATTTAGTGGAAATGTTAGGGCAATTGCTTGTTCAATATCATATGCCGCTTCAGGAAGTGGGAATGGAGAGCAAGCTAGATAGTGAAGTAACATCGATTTCCATTAGAGGAGATGCAGCGAAGCTTGTTCGTGTATTTGAAAATTTAATTTCGAACGCTATGTCTTACGGCAAGGAAGGCAAGTTTATAGAGTTGAAAGTAAAATCAACGGGTAAAGAAGTGATTGTCGAAGTATCGAACTTCGGAGATGCGATACCTGCTATAGATCTTCCACATATATTCGACCGCTTCTATCGAGGCGATAAATCGAGAACGCAATGGTCAGGGGGATCAGGACTTGGACTTGCTATATCCAAAAGTATTATAGATAAACATGACGGTACGATTGAAGCATCTAGTGATTCAGAACGAACGACTTTCCGGGTTACATTGCCACGACTTTAAAATCTTTAAGAATTTTTTATGATTCTGTTACATTCTCCTTAAGCTTATTTCCTTATACTCGTTAGAGATAAGGAAATGCGAGAGGGGATTTTTTTGTGAATACGATTAAAGTAACGTATAAACGATCTTATACAGGATTTATAATGAGCATTGCAGCAATTGTTGTTATAGCTGCTATCGTATTCTTTGGAGTAGAAGTGCTGAAAAAATGGATACAGGCGGATGAATTGTACCTGCATTCCGAGTCAGCTATTTTGATAGATGCAAAATCTGGTGAAGTTATATTTCAGAAAAACGCTGATGTTGCATATCCGCCTGCAAGTATGTCTAAGATGATGACAGAGTTAATTGTACTGGAAGCGGTACTTACAGGTAACTTTAATTGGTACGATCAAGTTATTGCAAGTGACTATGCAGCAAATATACCGGGAGCACGAATGGGCTTACATAATGGTGATGTGCTGACGATAAGAGAATTGTTCGAGTCCATGACCATTTATTCTGCGAATGACGCGGCGGTTGCTTTAGCAGAACATATTGCTGGGTCAGAATCGGCGTTTGTTCAATTAATGAACGATAAAGCTGCTCGAATTGGTTTATCAGAAAAAACGATCTTTGGTAATGCGTCTGGCTTAAGTAAAGAGGATATCGCATCATTAAAAGGATCATCACATATAGAAGATACTTTGATGACTGCTAAAGATACAGCTATGCTGGCAGGTTACTTGATGGGCAAGTTTCCAGAGGTGCTTGCAGTAACGAGCCGCGGCAGTGTCAAAGTTTCTACACAGAAACACCAACTAGAAGCAACAAATTTGATGCTTGCCAATAAACCACACGCTTATCCTGGTAATGACGGTCTAAAAACAGGATATACACCAAATGCAGGATATTGCTTCACTGGAACTGCTAAACAGGGAGATAAGCGATTAATTTCGGTTGTGATGGGCGCGGATTCAAAGAACACACGTTTTGTAGAGACAAAGAAGTTGTATGAACTCGGATTTGCTAAGTAGTTAATTGATAAGCTAGAAAGTATAAATGAAAAAGGAGTGCGTGGCTTATCAAATGTCACCGCACTCCTTTTTCCTGCTTCGCCTTATATTTGATTGTCCAAAAGTTTCGATTCCTTGCGAATTCTAGATGTATCATATTTCTTCAAGAGCGTATCAACGGAGTTAGCATATTCTTTTAGCCCATGTTCATCGTAATATTGTTCCACTAAATCATATATCGTGACGGGGGAATTACTCTTCTGAGCGTTCAACTTTTGTTGCCAGCTTTGATCCTCAAGAAGTTTATCAAGAGCAAAACACAGCAAAGCTCCCGATTCGTATCTGTTCCATTTTATTTCAGAGAGATAACCTGGATGATGTGCTATAGAAGTAAAGAAATAAGAGAAGTTGCGTTGCTCTTCACTTGGAGCACCAGGAAGTAAAAGTAATGGAGGAGTGCTGGCATGTGTAGATGCCTTTATTCCGACATAGGTTGCTGTGCCTTCTAACGTCTCATGTAATTTTTCTGAAGAATACGTATGTATGTCCTGCTGTTTTCGATATTCCGAAATAACTACATATTCAGCAACTGCGCGTTTCATTGCTTCCTTGTCATTATTTACGATTGCATCCTTAATACCATCAAGTGCAGCAAATTGATAACCAAGATATTCAAACCATTCTGCGTTCTTTTCCTCTATTCGTACATCTCCACTATCTGATTTCCAAGCTAGTTGCACCGAATGGTGAAAGTTTTCGTGTATCAAAAAAGGTATGAAATATTGACTTTCTTTGATCGGATTTTCAAGATTTTTATTATTGTATTTAAAATAATAAGCATTTGTAGCATCTCCAAGCGAGATGTTTTCACCAAAGGTTGAAAAGTTTCCAATCGGGTTCCAAGTGCTTCCTACACCTGGGGTTAGTGCTGAAAGCCTGTATACATTTTGTAATGTAAAATGGTCAGGCATTGTAATCTTTTGCGTATACCACTTATCCGCTAGTCCAGAAATTCCTACGGTATAAGCCGTTCTTCTAATCGCATTAAAAGTACCACTAGAATTATTTAATGAGTTTCCCTTCGCTACGAGAATGATAGGAAGTTTATTAAGTTGATAACCTCTCCATAAAGCTTCCTTCGTGTTTGCTGTGTTTGTATACAACTCATTTAATTGTGCAAACATTGTTCTGTCTGTTTCGTTTAATCTGTCATATCTTTTATTGAACAACTTATTGCCAACGATTAAGTATCCAATAACAACAATTGCAATTGATAATAAAGAAATCGTAATTTTTTTGAGGTGACTCTTCTTTTTCATGTTGTTTCACCTTCCTGTTATTAACTAGATAAATCCCCTATATTGCTTTTGAACATTCCATTTAAGGTTGAATTACACTCAAGTGACAGGATTAACTTCGACAAGTTTTATTTGATTTATTCTCATCGTACACATACACAAACTCGTCTTAGGGAAAAAATGTTAAGGAAGTCGTTGACGCTTACAAGGGTCACGTCTATACTGTGGTCAGGAAATTCGGTTCTATAACCGAAGAATGGGGTGTTATACATATGGATCCAGTGGACGAGCAAAGATTAGTAGTGATGAAAAAATTAGACGAATCCTTCCGGGAAGTAAGGAAGCAAATACTTGCAGAGTGGAATCGTACAAATAAACATGGCTTAGGTATGTCACATGGAAGAATGCTCATTATTTTACATGAATCAGGCCCACAGAAGTCAACAGCACTGGCGGAAGGTTTAACGATTACGAACGGAGGCGTTACTGGCATAGCAGATAGACTTATCGAGCTCGGCTATGTAAAGCGTGAACGTAGTAGTCAGGATCGAAGAACGGTGATGCTAATGTTAACGGTTGAAGGACAAGCAATGGTAGAGTCTATGCTTAAAGTTCGCGAGAATGTCATGTTGAAGTTATTTGACGGACTTAGCATGGAGGAAATGGAGCGAGGACTTCAGTTATTTCGTAAATTGAGTGCTAATATGGTAAAAAATAGTTAATTAACTGTACTTCTATTAAAAATTAGTGAATTATAGCGATGTTACTATGCAAAAATGTTCGGATTGTGTAATATAAAGTAGAAATATGTCGTTTTAATAGGATTGACAAATCCCTATAAAACAACTAGGATAAATAGGAATTAGTACAATCGTTCTATTAAAAATGTAACAAGGGGAGATTAGCATGAAAAAACATCTAGTATTGCTGCTTACTTTGGTTATGGCGATTAGCGTTATCGCTGCATGTGGAAACAAAGCTACCAACGGCGGAAGTGAAGAGAAGAAACAGCGCATCGCGCTAGTACTTCCTGAACAAATTGGCGTTAACCCGTTTTTCTCATTAATGGATGAAGGGTTCAAAAGAGCAGGTACTGAGTTCAACGCAGAAGTGAAAACAATTGAATCGACTGATCCAGCTGCATTTGAGCAAAACCTTCGTACAACTGTAGCTGAAAATTATGATCTTATTATTACAGCAACTTTCCAAGCAGAAGATGCGCTAAAAAAGGTAGCTGCTGAAAATCCAACTAAATCATTTGCAGTAATTGATACAGTAGTAGATTTGCCGAATGTTCGCAGTGTAGTGTTCCGTGAGCATGAAGCAGCATTTTTGCTAGGTGCAGCTGCAGGTCTTTCAACAAAAACAAATAAGGTAGGGGCAGTAGTAGCAATCGATGCTCCGCTTTTAAGCAAATATACATCAGGTTTCGAGCAAGGCTTGAAGCTTACAAATCCAAATGCCGAACTATTGATCAACTTTGTAGGAAGCTTTACTGATTCGGCAAAAGGTAAAGAGCTTGCTGTTCTTCAACACTCTAAAGGTGCTGATTTCATCGCAGGAATGGCTGCTGTTGGCGATCTAGGTGTATTCGAAGCAGCAAAAGAGCTTGGCTTCTATTCTTCAGGTCAAGACGTTGACCGTACTGAAATTGATCCAGAGCATGTTGTTCTTTCGCAGTTGAAAGGTACAGATGCCGTTGCATACGAAACGGTAAAAGCATTTGCCTCTAATACGTTTAAGTTCGGAGTTGCAGATTACGGTTTGAAGGAAGATGGTGTGGGACTTACTTTTGTTACTAAAGAGAGTAAATCACCGCTTAGTCCTTTCATCGGTCAAGAAACAGTTGATAAAGTAAAAGCAATAGCAGAAGATATTAAGTCGGGCAAAGTAGTCGTTGTAAATCCTCTAGCTAAATAATCCAAAACACCGGCTGCTACCCTGCAGCCGGTTTGCTCGTTTGAAAGGAGTTTCAATATGTTGCTGCAAATGGAAAACATAACAAAAACGTACGGGAATGTAACAGCGAACAGCAATGTATCATTTAACTTGCGTAAGGGAGAAATCCATGCGTTAGTTGGGGAAAATGGTGCAGGAAAAACAACACTTATGCGCATTCTTTACGGAATGGAGACTCCCACAAGCGGTGAAATAAAGCTAAACGGGGAAACGGTTTCTTTCAATAATCCAAAAGATGCTATCAATAATCGTATTGGAATGGTACATCAACACTTTATGCTATTTTCATCGTTTTCAATTGCAGAAAATATCGTAATAGGCAGAGAACCTGCAAAAACGATTGGTTTCGATCGCAAAGCTGCCGCTGCAGAAGTAGAAAAGTTAACTAAGCAATTTGGTATGCCCGTAGATCCCTGGAAAAAGGTATCGGAATGTTCACTTGGTGTTCAGCAGCGAGTTGAAATATTAAAGGTACTTTATCAAGGAGCAGAAGTTATTATTTTGGACGAGCCTACTGGTGTTCTTACACCGATTGAAGTAAAAGAGTTACTACTAGCAATTAAGAAGCTGGCTGCACAAGGGAAAAGCTTTATTCTAATTAGTCACAAACTTCAGGAAATTTTAGAAGTTGCGGATCGAATTACAGTGCTTCGTGATGGTAAAGTTTCTGGAACAGTGAATGCAGCAGATACTGATGAAGAGCAATTGTCGAAGTTAATGGTAGGAAGAGAACTTATTAAACTATCAAGAAATAATAGCTCCAGAGGTAAACCTGTTATGGAAGTGTCTTCTCTATCTATTAAAGGAACGAAGACGAAGCCATTGCTAGATAACGTTTCTTTGCAAGTAAATGAAGGAGAAATTGTTGGAATTGCGGGTATATCCGGCAACGGACAATCTGAACTTCTTCAAGCTATTTCTGGACTTATGAAACCAGATGCAGGTTCTATCAAATTATTAGGGCAAGAAATAATTGGTGAGCAAGTATCTACCATTCGAGAGCGTGGACTTGCACATATTCCAGAAGATCGTTATCAGTGGGGCGTATCTAAAGAAGCTGATGTGCTAGAAAACGGGCTGATGGGCCACACGGATAAACATCAGAAAAATGGTATTTTGCAAGGAGCGGGAATTCGTAAGATGGTATCGGGGTGGGTGCAGCGGTTTGGCATTAAGACGGGCTCCCTCCATACAAAAGCACAATATTTATCCGGTGGAAATCTTCAAAAGCTAATCGTTGCTAGGGAACTAGCGCAACAATCGCCGTTTCTTATTGCTGCAGAACCAACTCGCGGCGTAGATGTTGGTGCTATGGAAATTATTCATACAGAGTTGCTTCAGAAACGAGATCAACAAGGCGCAATTTTGTTAGTTTCTTCTGAACTTACTGAGGTGCTTAAACTATCAGATCGGATTTATGTCATGTTCGAGGGGAAAATCGTTGGCGAATTAATGGCAGAAACGGCAACTGAAGAAAGAATTAGTTTGCTTATGGCAGGAGGTAAAGCAGTTGGTTAAGCTCACAGAATTTCTTCGCTCATTAGTACAGCCGCTGCTTGCTATTATAGTTGGACTTGTAGTAGGTGCTATCGCAATCGTCATCGTTGGCGGTTCCATAACAGAGACATATGCGGAAATGTGGAAGGGTGCCTTCGGCAACTTCTATTTCCTTACGAATACGCTAAGCCGCGCAACACCAATTATTTTAATCGGTCTTGGGGTGGCGTTAGCTTTCCGTGCAGGTTTCTTTAATATGGGCTCTGAAGGACAAATGGTTTTAGGAGCACTTAGTGCTGCATTAACAGCTATATACTTGCCAGGACCAGGCTGGCTCAAGATCATAGGTGCATTATTTGCCGGCATTATTGCTGGGGGAGTGTGGTCAGCTTTCGCCGGTTGGCTCGATGCGAAGTACCGGATGAATTTACTTATTACAACCCTCTTACTTAACTATATTGCTACTTATTTCGCAGCGTATATGGTCACTTATCCATTCAAAGACAATACAGGATCAGCAGCAATGTCGCAGACAGTGATGCTTGAAAAAGAGGCGTGGCTTCCTAAGTTGTTTGATGGATATGCGCTACATGCAGGGTTCCTGTTTGCTGTAATTGGCGCAATTATCTTGTATCTATTTCTGAAGCATACGGTCAAAGGTTATGAAATTCGGATGTTAGGTGGAAATCCACTTTTCGCAAGTTATGGTGGCGTTAAACGAGGTAAGCTAATGATTATGAGTATGTTCGTTAGTGGAGGATTAGCTGGTCTAGCTGGTTCTGTAGAAGTTCTAGGCACACAGTACCGTTACCTTGACGATGCATTAACATCTCCAGGTTATGCTTGGTCAGGTATTATGGCGACATTGCTTGCAGGCTCTCATCCACTTGGCACATCAGTTGCTGCTATATTGCTTGCGGCTCTGCAAACAGGTGGAATGGGCATGGAACGAAACACTGAAGTTCCTCTTGAAGTTTCCAGTATTATTCAAGCTGTTTTGATTTTATTTGTATCTGCGAAACTTACTTTATCGTTTATTAAACGCAAGAAAGCGGGGGCGAAAGATGGATCAGCTCTTTGATGTTTCGTTGTTTGCCTCTGCGCTTCGAATGGTTACTCCGATTCTTCTAGCAGCGCTCGGTGGTGCTATTTGTGCGAGAGTAGGATTGTTTAACGTTGGACTAGAGGGACTTATGCTCATTGGCGCTTTTACAGCCATTGTTGGAAATTATTTAACGGGAAGTATAGTCGCAGCCGTATTGTTTGCTATGATATGTACACTCGTTTTCTCCTTGTTATTTGCTTATATGAGCATTCATTTGCGAGCTAATGTTATCGTGGTTGGTATTGCGCTTAACTTTTTGGCGTTAGGGTTAACGACCTTCTCTTTGAGAGCGATCTTTGATGTGAAGGGCGCTTTTTATGACAAAAATATGGTCGGTCTTCCAAAATGGGATATTCCAGTTATTGAGAACATACCTTGGCTTGGTCAAGTATTGTCGGGTCATTCTGTACTTGTTTATTTAGCGATTGTTATCGTACTCGGTTTGCAATTTTTCCTCTTCAAGACGGTAACTGGATTCCGGTTATTAGCTGCAGGAGAAAATCCGACGGCTGCAAGAAGTCTTGGCATAAAGGTATCTCGTATTCAGTATGGTGCTGTTCTACTTTGTGGTGCATTATGTGGACTGGCAGGAGCACAGCTTTCATTAGGAAATGTAACGATGTTTACAGAAGGAATGACAGCAGGGCGTGGATTTATTGCATTAGTTGCCACAATGCTTGGACAATCCAATCCATTCGGTGTAGCAGCTGCAAGTCTTCTGTTTGGATTCATGGAATCACTTAGTATTAGACTTCAAGGTTTTGCTATGCCAACACAATTTACTTATATGGTTCCTTATGTTGTAACTATTGTGGCGATGTTTTTCTTCAAGGACAAAGGTTATATGGAGGAAGCGCGCAAATCAAATGAAAGCTCTCGTTAGAGCGAATTTGATTATTAGGTGAGTAGATTTGTTACTTATTATGACATCTAGAGGAGTGAAGAAATGCATAACAAAGCAGACAGACTTAAACGAGTATCTCCAAAGCTTGCTGAGGTTCCTGAACATATTGCACATCGTGTTCCTCCGGGTCAAACAGTTACGGAAAGATTTCCTATTTTGCATGAAGGTGAAGTACCGAAATATGATTTGGCTAACTGGTCTCTTCGTATTTTTGGTGAGGTTGAGCAAGAACGTACATTCACTTTCAACGAATTAATGGAGCTAGCACAAACGAAGATCGTTTGTGATATTCATTGTGTGACTAGATGGTCTAAACTCGATACGGAGTGGGAAGGCATTCGGTTTACGGATCTGCTACCGCTACTTGGTGTAAAAGCTGATGCTCGTCATGTCATGATACACGCGGATGAAAATTACGACACAAACGTACCGTTGCAAGATCTTATACGTGATGATGTTATACTTGCTCATCATTTTGATGGGGAGCCACTTTCAGACAAACATGGCTGGCCTCTCCGATTGATTGTGCCGCATTTGTATTTCTGGAAAAGCGCGAAATGGATTAGAGGTATTGAGTTCATGAAAGAAGACCGACCGGGCTTCTGGGAGCGCAACGGTTTCCACAATTATGCAGACCCGTTCGAAGAGCAACGTTTCACGAGCGAAGATAATAGTATGCCTGAAGATGAATGGCTACAAAAGGAGTTTGATTAATGATGTACTTACCTATTTTGCAACTACAATCAGAAGATCTACCTTCATATGCTCTAGTATGCGGCGATCCTAGACGCGCAGAAGCCATCTCCCAAAAGCTGACGAATGTTAAAGAACTTGCGTTTGCTCGAGAATATCGGACATTTGTTGGGGAATATAACGGAGTTAAACTTGCAGTTGTCAGTCATGGTGTAGGTTGCCCGGGAGCTGCTGTTTGCTTTGAGGAGTTAATTAAAGGTGGAGTAACTACATTAATTCGCGTCGGTACTGCTGGTTCGTACTCTGCAGATCACCCAGCTGGCAGCTTAATCGTAAGTACTGCCGCAGTTCGTGCGGATGGATTGACTCGCCAGCTTGTACCAGATGGATTCCCAGCAGTAGCAGATGGTGATATAGTGAACGCACTTTATGAAACAGCTCGGGAGAGCGAAGGCATTGTGGAGAAAGGAATCACTGTAACACTGGACGTATTTTTCTCCGGTGTAGTAGAGATTCCACATAAACAATATAAAGCAGCAGGTGCACTCGCTGTTGAGATGGAAATTGCGGCTCTTTACGTCATTGCATCGCTTCGTGGGGCGCGAGCAGGAGCAATTGTAGCTTTGGACGGGTATGCGGATTCCGACTTAGCTGCTGAATATGATCCACATACAGATGTTGTATCACTTGCCATTGAACGTGAGATCAATGTTGCACTAGGTGCAATTGTGAAGCTGGCAAAATAATAACGGTTAGCGAGGAGCAAACTTTAGCTCAATCGCTTCCAACTTCGCATAAGGCGGGCTCCAAGCAGGGGGCCCGTATTTTTTTATGTAACCAAGTTTATTCAGAGCATCCATTGCTGGTGACTCTTCATCCATCGTACGGAATAACTCCCAACACGCTACGACATCATTTAATGCACGATGTCCTCCGATTAGGGGGATGTTGTAACGATCACACATATCCTTGAGTGTATGGGGATAAACATGACGGGCTCTACTTATCGTAAGCGTATCTATAAAGTCATTATTGAAGGAACGACCTGCTATTCTCATCAAAGAATGATGTAGGAAGCCTAGATCAAATTGTGCATTATGTGCGACGAGAATGTGATCCCCTAACATACGATTTAAGATACGGAAAGCTGTATCCTCATCCATACCAAAAGTAGTCATTTCGTCGGTTATACCTGTTAACTCAGTAATTTTTGGAGCAAGCTTGCCATCAAATTTAACGAGTGTACTAAACTCACTTGCAACTTCACCATTAACGACTCGGATCGCGGCCATTTCTATGACGCGGTCCTTTTTTGGGTCAAGGCCACTTGTTTCAAAGTCAAAGATTGTAAACGATTTATTTTTTAATGATTGCATAATAGTCACCACTTTTTCAGATCATTTTGTATGCTGTCCTTGTTATTATTCTACAAATAACGTCATTTTCCTTTCTTCGCAAGAATAGAGCTCAGTGGAATAGAGCAATTGTTCGATGGATAAAAATTTTTTTTGAAAATGCTGAAATGAAAATAGAAAATTGGGGATAGTAACTTTGGTAGCAACAATTAATTGAGGAAAAGGAAGGTGCAGGCTAGTGAAAAATACACAAAAGATGGTAAGCTGGCGCATGGTTAAATACTTAAGCGTGGCTATTGTTACGCTGGCATTAATGTTTAGTCTGCCAAATACAACTTTGGCGGTCGGCAAGAGAGCAAAAGGACCAGACGTATACGTTATCCAAGGAATGCTTAAGTCTTTGGGTAGCTACAGCGGACCGATAGATGGTCATTATGGCCCGCAAACGGTAAGAGGAGTTAAGTACTATCAGAAGACACATGGTTTACCAATAACAGGATCTGTAGACGCAAAAACGATTCAATCAATAAGCTATTCATATTCAACTGCAAAAGCAGGTAAAAAAGCTGGTGTGCAATCTAAGGGTAAAGGAAAAGGCGTTGGCCAAGGCGGCGGCGGTGCAGGTGGCGGAGCTGGTAAAGGCGGAGCAGGCGGCGGAGCAGGCGGCGGAGCTGGTGGCGGAGCAGGCGGCGGAGCTGGTGGCGGTGCAGGCGGCGGAGCTGGTGGTGGCGCAGGCGGCGGAGCTGGAGGCGGAGCAGGCGGCGGAGCTGGTGGCGGTGCAGGCGGCGGAGCTGGAGGCGGCGCAGGCGGCGGAGCTGGTGGTGGCGCAGGCGGCGGAGCTGGTGGCGGTGCAGGCGGCGGAGCTGGTGGTGGCGCAGGCGGCGGAGCTGGTGGCGGTGCAGGCGGCGGAGCTGGTGGCGGAGCTGGTGGTGGCGCAGGCGGCGGAGCTGGTGGCGGTGCAGGCGGCGGAGCTGGAGGCGGCGCAGGCGGCGGCAAAGGACAAGTTGGTGAACAAGGTGGTAAAGGCGGCAACATCGGTGGCAACACTGGTGGTCAAGGTAAAGGCGGCAACATCGGCGGCAACACTGGTGGTCAAGGTAAAGGCGGCAATATCGGTGGCAACACAGGCGGCGAAGGTAAAGGCGGCAACATCGGTGGAAATACAGGCGGCCAAGGCAAAGGCGGTAACATCGGTGGTAACACTGGCGGCAACACAGGCGGCCAAGGCAAAGGCGGCAATATCGGTGGTAACACTGGTGGCAACACAGGAGGTAATACGGGTGGCCTAGGTGGTAAGACACCAGGTGGCAATGTTAGCCCTGGCGGATCAAAAGGTAAACCAGAAGGCAAATCAGGAAGCCAACAATAATTCAACTGTTGTATCTAGAAGAAGGACTTGACGATCATCGTCAGGTCCTTTTTGCTTAGTGGATGGCTGAGCCAAAAAAGGTTAAACTATCATTACGACATACTTGTAAAGAAATGGAGCATCTTGATGGAGAAATGGAGCATTAGAAAAAAAGCAAACGGATTTCTAATCCTTTCAGCAATTGGCATATTGGCTGCGTTTCCTTTCCAGCATACGATTGTGGGAGGTCTGTTATTTGCGGCTTTCAGCGCAGGAACGATAGGGGGCCTTGCTGACACATTTGCAATTAACGCTCTATTCGGAGATCCTCTTCGAATAAAGTGGCCGAGATGGATGGGCACTCATATTATTTCTAGAAATAGAGAGAGGTTAATAGGCGAGCTTGTAGATATGGTGGAGAGTGAACTTCTAACGGTTGCATCAATTAGAGAAACGCTAGAGGATCATGATCTTGCAACTGTTATTGTTCGTTATCTGAAAGAGCATGGAGGAGCGGATGATCTTCACATTATCTCGCAAAAGCTTACCAGTGAACTTCTAGGCAAAGTGGACGCTGAGGAGCTAGCCTCCGGTATACATCGTTTCCTAGTAGAGCGTGGGGACGCACTACAAGTTAGTGATATATTAGCCGATATTGCTGATTGGACAATTCGCAAAGGCTATGATGATCGTATGACGACTTTCATCATTCATCAATTTGTTAAGCTAATCAAATCAAACCAGTTCCGAATGATAATAGAGCAACTGGTACAATCCGCAATACGTTCCTATGAAGGTGACAAGTTCCGGCGCAGACTAGTCGATTTTACAGCGGGTCTAAATGCAAACTCGATAAGTGGAAGAGTACAAGATTGGCTTGTACGTTTCCTCGAGCAAGTTGCGTGCGAGGAACATCCGCAAAGAGTGAAGTTTAAAGAAATGTTGCTTAGTTTCACAGAGAGATTAAGAACCGATGATGAACTACGCTTTCGGATAGAGTCTGGGAAAATTGCGCTTATTCATACAATTAAAGATAATGTGGGTCTTAATCATTTTCTTCGTAAGCGGATTGAGGCATTGCGAGAAGGTCTTCTAGTTATTGCATCCGAGCGTTCATCCGAACATTCTAAAATACAGTCAATTCATTGGCTCAGAGAATGGATCGATAAAGGTATTCATCAATTGAGCGAGCGATCGGATTTAAAGAGTGAACTCGATAGAAGCATCAAAAATATGCTTATGTCTTGGGTTCAAGAGAAGCATGCTTTTATAGGTCAGACGGTTAAAGAGAAACTAAATGCTTTTTCAGAAGAAGAATTTGGTCAATTGGTGAAGGAAAAAGCAGGAAAAGATCTACAATATATACGGCTAAATGGCATGATCGTTGGGGCTGCTGTCGGGACTTTACTCTACACTCTTACGTTCTGGATTGGGGGTGTGTAAGAGATGACGATGAGAAAAAAAGCTAACATCAGCTTGTTTCTTCTTGCACTGCTTTTTGTCATAGCAGCAATATGTGTGTATGTATATCCTGATGTTTGGTGGTCACGTATGCTGCTATATACGGCAGAAGCAGGGCTAGTAGGTGCACTTGCAGATCTATTTGCGGTAACGGTCTTGTTCCGTCATCCCTTCGGACTAAGTTGGGTTCCCCACACTGCTATTATTCCTCGCAATCGAGATAAGCTCGTAGAGGGTGTTGTAAAGATGGTTGAGGAGCAATTGCTCGGAAAAGGTATGCTTAAAGAGAAGTTGAGTGAAGTAAATATTGTAGAAGCTCTAATTAAATGGTTCGATAAATTGCCGAGTGAGAGTAGTATTGGGACCAAGGGATGGGAGCTGCTGGTTGGGTTACTCCGAAACATGAATATACACAATGTCGCATCGCAATTGGATCAACATTTAAGAACAGGACTCAAGGGTATTAATCTTGCTCCTTATTCTGGTAAAGCGCTCAGATGGTTGCTTAGACATGTCAATCTTCAGAAATGGCTTGGATATATCGTTGAATATGCATCTAAACGTGCATCGACAGATGAGACAAAAGAAGCTATTCGAGCTCTTCTAAACAAAGAGAAAAACAAGTTTGTAAATGAAGGCGGATCGATTTCGCGATGGTTTAAGCAAAAGCTTGTAGACTTTGCAGAGTCGTCAAATGCAATTAACCTTGATGAAGCAACGGAAACAATGTTTCGAGATATGCAAACGTTTCTACAGGATCTAGAGGATCCTAAGCACGAACTAAGGCAACTAATAGAAAATAAATTGTATGAGCTCGCGGATCATTTAGAAAACAACGAAAATGTGTCCATTGCAATAGAAGAATGGAAATTAGAGATGTTTGAACAACTGTCTCTTCAACCATCAATCCAGGCGCTACTTGGAACTGTAAAGGAAATGTTAGTTTCAGATGGTGATCTCAAATATGTTGTTATGCCAGATCGTGCCGTTCATACAGAGGATATTAAGCAATGGATTGTTGGCTTAATTCAATCATTTTGGGAAAGCTTTAAATCTGATGAAGGAACTAAGAATCAGCTTGAAGGTTATCTGAAGCAGTTTATCGCTGAAATCATTGAACAGGAGCATACTCTTATTGGCAAAATCGTTCGCAAAACGCTGGACGGTTTTACTGAGGAAAGGCTAGTTCATTTTATTGAGAGTAAAGTAGAAACCGATTTACAACGCATCCGCTTAAATGGAGCATTCATTGGAGCGGCAGTTGGTGCTCTATTGTATCTATTTTTGCATGGTGTATATGCTCCATTCCTTGAAATGTTTTAATGTGTAGCCATTTTCAACTGAATCATAACAAACAAGCTTATACCAAAGATGGTATAGGCTTGTTTGTTATAGCGAAAATAGGACTATTTTCGTTCTTTATATAGAACCTTATTGGTGTTATAGTTAATTAGTGGAACTTTTTTGTACAATTATGCAGAAGTTTGGGAGGGTTAACGTGAAAATTTTAAAATGGAGCTTGCTCGTTAGTTTGCATCTGTCACTACTGTCCAGCTTTTCCTTTACTGGAAATGGCGTTGGAGTAAATCGCGATGCTTCGAAGATGAGTTCAGTAGAAGAAGCGGTGGAGGCAAATACAACTGGAGCAACAACTTCAGTTAATAACCAAGAACGGACGTATCCGTTTACACTACCAACAGGGGCAAATAATAGTAGTACAGATCAATCATTGCATCTAATTGACCTGACTAAATGGGGTATACACAACGATGGAACGAAGCCTGTGGAAACGACGGCAGGTATTAATAAAGCACTGCAATGGGCTAGTAAAAACGGTATCACTGCCACGACATTGCCACCTGGAACATATCTCATTGACAAAAATAGTCGAATTAATATGGTAAGTAATATGCTCTTTCAATTGACTTCAAATGTTACTCTTCAAAAGGAAACAAATACGAAAGAAAGCTATCACCTCATGCATATCGGTGTCCATGTAACAAACGTTACATTGAGGGGTGGAATTTATAAAGGAGATAAGGATACTCATGACTATTCAAAAAGAGAGTTTGCCTACACTCCCGGTACACATGAAGGCGGCTACGGTATTATTACGCAAGGGGCCCATTCAGTAACTATAGAAGCTGTCACTGCTACACATTTTATTGGTGATGGCTTAGTTATTTCAGGACATGGATCATTGATTTCGGATATTTATGAAGCTGAATTGGTATCTGGGGAATACGATACTCAAGGCAAAGCTATTGCAAATAAAGATAAGGTAAGAACGAGCAAAGCGATTCGATTCGATCATAAAGCATTCAAAACAAATAGAGATTTTGAAATATCTAATATAAAAAATTTACCCACTACATTTGACATTTATATTTTTGATAAATCCAAAAAATTGATTAGCAAGCTGCCAGGTAAAAAAAATCGCGAAACGATTCAAATTCCTGAAGGTGCAGATTATTTCCATCTTGTATTTCAAAAGGCATCTAGTAAGGGGTCTTATTTAGAAGTTTGGAATCGAGTGGTAAGCAAAAATGTAGTTGTGAAAAACTCGGAATTTGCACATAATCGCAGGCAAGGTATTACAGTAGCTGGAGCTGATACCGTACTCATTGAAAATAATGAGATACATCATATTAAAGGTACAATGCCACAATCCGGAATCGATTTGGAGGGTGGCTACGGAGAAAATGGTCAGTTGAATAGCAGAATCGTTATTAAAGGGAATAATTTTCATAATAATGAATCTTATGATGTCATATTATATGATGGAAAAAATGCGATCGTCGAGGATAATCGTCTTGGCTCTCGAGGTAAAATCGGACTTGCGATATCACCACCTTTTACTGGGGCATTAGTTAGAAATAATCATTTTGACGGTAGTCGCATACTTGCTTATCACGATGCTACTTTCTTGAACAATCGTATGAATGATTCATACACGACGTTCGAAGGACCCAATGTTACAATTGACGGTTTAACGATGACTGACTCGACGCTTACTATCAATTCGAAACAACCTTTTGGAGTGACAGCATCGAACGTTACAATAACGAGTATCAATAAAAGTCTCCCTGCTGGATTGTCTCTGTGGGGGAAACCGATAAAACTGAGCAATATTACGATATCTGGAGAGTCATCATTACGTACAGTTGCAGGTGGGAT
This sequence comes from Paenibacillus sp. GSMTC-2017, assembly GCF_016019935.1. GTDB lineage: Bacteria > Bacillota > Bacilli > Paenibacillales > Paenibacillaceae > Pristimantibacillus. The sequence goes on along the minus strand of NZ_JAECMT010000001.1, from coordinate 933,981 downwards.
TGAACCTGGTAGCATTATTGACAACTTAAAAGTGACTGATTTTAATTCCACTTATGGAATCTCATTGCCAGCGGCCACTTATAACAATTGTGAAATTTCAGGAGCCGCCGGGGCAAAGACTGGATCAATTGGTGTTGCGGCGGCGTCTGGGGGGCCATACGTGTTTAACAATTGTAAGTTTAAAGCTAGCTCAACTGCATTTGATACTATCGTTGCAGATCAGGTTAAGCTCGATCTTACCATTAAAAACTCATCGTTTGAGCTTAGTGGAAATACACGGGCAATAAATGTTGTAGCTGCAAAAAAATTCGTTTTTGAGAATAACTCTATTAACGCAACGGGAATTACGTCTGATAAATTGGAAATTGTTAAACTAAATGATTTTTGGAAGAGAAATGAACAACATGATATATTAAGTGCCATTATTAAAGGAAACACAATCTCGTCCAATTTGAAAGCAATTGGAATCTCGACGATCTATGCAGGTAATGGAGCACCTGCTTATGTAATTGAAAATAACACAATAGTGAATGCAACGCTTGCTTTGAAGCCTAATGATCAAAATCTTAATAATACAGTGAAATAAAGAGCTAGTGCTTTCATTGATAATCCATGCTCCCCAAGCATATACATGAGAACGAAGGGGAGTGTGGATATGGTGAATCGACAAGTGAGTCGTTATTTTCAATTGAAGACAAAGCAGAAAGAAATTGAACTAGAGCTTACTGAATTGCGTAAGGAAATATTAGCGTATTGCGAAGAACAGGAAGTCTATGATACGACTTTCGGTAGTTACCAAGTTAAGCTAGTGAAACAAGAACGTAAGGAATATGACGATACGAAGTTATTTGAAGCACTGCCAGATCCGCAGTTATGGCGTATGTTGTCTAAGCCGGATTTAACTCGTATCGCAAGTTTAGTTAAGCTAAAAGTTCTTACTGAAGATCAACTTAAAGATACGTATTCAGTTAAACAAGTCACATTGCTACAGATCGATAAAAAATAAAGTTAGCAAAAATAATTGTATGGGACTTTCTTATTATTCGTATACTAATCCGGTTACTTTGTAATCGGGGGTGAAGAACAGTTATGGGATGGAATTGGTTGCTTGGGATGCTGCTTATCGTTCAGCAATCCATTTATCCTAATTTGATCATTGAGCATCAGGGTGAACGTGTTTTATCCGAAGTTTCTAGGGATAACTATATTTATAAAATGCCAGGAATCCCGCTCGTTAATGACGAGCAGTTAGAACAGCTTATGGATGAGGTAGCTAAGAAAGTTGAAAGGGAACCTGTTAACGCGACATTAGATGGCTATGGTAAAGTTATTCCTGAGGTACCAGGCAACAAGCTGGATCGATTAGCCTTTAGACAACTGTTTTATGGATACATAATAGAAGGAACATCTTCTACGATCGAGGTGCCCCTTCGAAAGGTTTATCCAAGAGTAGACAGCGAAGTACTTTCATCCATTAAAGGCAGACTAATCGGTCAGTATACGACCTATTACAACAAAAGAAATAAAAATCGTTCTTCGAATATCGTTTTGTCTGCTCATGCGCTTAACAATTACGTGGTGTTCCCTGGTGAACGATTTTCTTTTAACTTTGCGGTGGGAGAACGTACGAGGCAAAAGGGTTACTTACGGGCTCCTGTAATTGTAAGGGGAGAATTGTATGAAGACATTGGCGGTGGTATATGCCAAGTTTCTTCGACGTTATTTAACGCAGTAGATCGGGCAGGACTTACGATCGTTGAGCGATTTTCTCATAGTAGAAGTGTACATTATGTCCCTTCGGGTAGAGATGCCACTGTCAGCTGGTACGGCCCAGACTTTGTTTTCGAAAACCCCTATGATCATCCCATTCTTATTCGAACGTATGCGAATGCGGGGCAGGTTAGTGTAAGTATTACTTCGTCTGAGCTTGTAGCACTTGAGCCGAGAGAAGTGCCGGGAGCTTCTAAGGAACTACCTGAGGAAGTGAAGTTGGACGAGCGGAATACGATAGGTGAATAGAATAATAATTACTAAGGAAAGAGCAGAGGAGGTTTCCTCTTGCTCTTTTTGATTTGAATGGAGTAGCGACAAAAATGTTGTGTCATTGAAAATCATGAATCTATTGGGAATGGATGGAGAAAAGTGACAACACCCTTTAGAAATTGTTGAAATAATGGTACGATATGAATATAGATTATCCGCTTATGATGAAGCAGAAAATGAAAAAGAACTCGTTTTTGCACGAAGTAAACCATTTTTGTCGAAGTACAGAGGGATTATTTTTGGTGGAGTTCGTTTAATAGAGGAGTATATTGAATTGAAAAAAGATCTAAGTACGAATGAAACAGATTACGTGAACGAACTGGAAGAGTTCGATGAAAATTTCGTTAAAGAGCTAGCAAAAATGGATAAAAAAAATTGGAAACCTATTACGCATCCACTTTCATTAATTGATCTATTGAGCCGATTAACAAAAGAAGAATTGATAGAAATTAGAATTAATTTAAAGTTGGAAAAGGCTAGTGGATTAAAGAAACAAGCGTTAATTGATGATTTGTATCAGAAAATGTTTCTTCAACTTGAGATTCTCTTTGCAACATTTGATGAAACTAGATACGAATTGTTGCAAAAGGTTAGTAAACAAAATGGTTGTTTTCTAATTGAAGAAGGCGCACCAGTAGATATTGGAATCCCTTATATGAGAGAACGAGGACTTCTTTTTACAGGTACACTTGACTCCAAAAGATGTGTTGTAATGCCTGCAGAAATTCAATCATTGTTGAATAAATTAGATTCACCCTTTTATCGCAAAATGGTGAGTAAAAATACAGAATGGTGCAAACTTGCTCAAGGTATGGTTCATTATTATGGAATGGTAAGCAATGAAATGATGATTACAAAGCTTGAATCATATACAGCGGATTCGGTTCCTCGTGAGCAGTGCTTGAGTGTGTTGACAGAAGCAACTGAAATGTATGAGTTTGAGTATAATCGGGTTGTTTTCTCAGACTTTGGCGTATTAGATATGGAAGAGCTCGTTAAGGAGCAGCAACTTAGAGAATCGCTCGAATTCTATCCATTTACTAAGGAACAGTTGCTACAAGCTGGCGAAGATGGATTTATTGAGCGAACTGCAAGCTACAATGCATTAATCGGTTACCTAATGCACAACTATTCGATGAGCAATGAGGAAGCAGATGAAATTGTTTCTGAATGTGAATATTTGATTACAGCGGGCAAAATGTTACAAGATATTATGGGTGTTCTAGATAATTTCTTAGAGATGGATAATAGCATTATGCAAGAACTGGTGGGCTACGTTATTCCTCTTATGAATGATACGCGGCAGTGGTACTTGAAGGGTCATCGTTCAAGTGAGCTAACGAGTCGTACATCGAACCGAGTAACTAGTTCATCATTTTCTTCGAAAGCTACGAACAGCTCCAATGTCGTTCAGTTCCCATCTGGGGAAAAAGTAGGACGTAACGACGCCTGCCCTTGCGGTAGCGGAAAAAAATATAAAAAGTGTTGCTTGAACTAAGCACTGAAAAAAAAGTTAGAAGCCTGCTCGGTTGAGTAGGCTTTTTTTGTTGTTTAAGCTCTTGTCTAGATCGCAACAATTCACCATCATAATAGGGGTACATGCACACATAGGCGACTGCCCACATACACTGTATAACTGACGTTCTTGCGCGCTGAGGCTTGATGTATGAGTCTAGGCAATACAGCTTGGGGGTGTACGAGGCATGGGATTTTTTACAGCAATCGCTTTGTTTATTAAACAGCTCACTTTGCTCGTTTCATACGTGAAAAATAATGCGTTTCCTCAGCCGCTGAAAGAAGAGGAAGAAACGAAGCATCTCGCGCTTATGGCGGAGGGCAACGCACATTCGCGAAACTTACTTATTGAGCATAACCTTCGCTTGGTTGCTCACATCGTAAAGAAATTCGACAACACCGGAGAAGATCTGGAAGATCTCATCAGCATCGGAACAATTGGACTCATCAAGGCAATCGAGAGCTTTCAGTCGGGTAAGGGCACTAAACTTGCGACATTTGCGGCGAGATGTATCGAGAATGAAATACTTATGCACCTCAGATCTCTGAAGAAAACCCGCAAGGACGTATCGCTGCACGATCCAATTGGGACTGACAAAGAAGGCAACGAAATTACGTTAATTGATATTCTTGGTACGGAGTCAGATGATGTGGCAGATAAGGTGCAATTGAAGATCGAGAAGAGCAAAATATATAAAAACTTGGACATATTGGACGACCGTGAGAAGGAAGTTGTTATCGGACGGTTTGGCTTGGTACATGGTGGGGATGAGCGGACGCAGCGGGAAATTGCGAAGGAGCTTGGCATAAGCCGCAGCTATGTGTCGCGGATAGAGAAGCGGGCACTGATGAAGCTTTATCATGAGTTTTATAAGGTGAAGAGGTAGATGCCTGATACCAGGGAAAGATAGCTGAATAGAAAAGTAAGTAGCGCCGCCTTGATGAAGGTGGCGCTGTTGTGTTGTTACCGTTAAATACTCGCATAGCTCACTTCGAGTCCGAATACTTCCTTCACAAGCGTACTTGAAATGACTTCTGACGGCGAGCCTTCAGCGACCAGTTGGGCCTTGACGCAGAGTGAAGATATAGTCCCCATATCGCGCGCTGACAAGTTGATATCGTGAAGTACCATCACAATTGCGATTATGGCGAAGAGGATTTAGATGAAGATGCTGATCATTAAATTTATTATCTCGTAAGTAATCGTTTGCAATAAATTACTTTAATTAAATATATTAAATGAGCTATCATTAAAAACTCATCTACTAGACGTATTATTTTAATTATCAATTCTAAAAATAATTGTAATACTGAGTTCAATTACTAGTACGCATTTTGCCGATTTATTATCAAACACCTCCATCGTTTTCTATCATAACCCGTTGATTATAACCATCTTTAAAAAGTAAATCCTTCCTTAGTAGCTCCATCACACATAGTTCTTTTGGATCGTATTTTTTATAAAATTATTAATAAATAGGTATTTATAATAAATATTATTGATGATTACATTTATAGGTTGAAAGTCACAAATCTCTATTGTATGATCTATTCGCATACGAACATAAGTCCTTAATTTCATTAATAATTGGAAGGTATAAATAATTTATTATTAGTACCACAAAAATTGTTTCCATTAATGATGAATTATTTTCATAATTACATTGGAGGTAGTTTCTACTGGAAAAATTCAAACAAACCCACTTTCGATTAGGCGGCGCTGATGGTTTTAGAGCAATTGCATGTCTGTTGGTTGTTATTGTTCATTTAGTGGGTAATATGTTTAGAGAAGGTCAAGCGCCGTGGCTTCAAAATGTATTATCGTTTTTCTCTATGGGAAACGTAGGGGTAAGCATTTTTTTCGTGCTGAGTGGTTTTTTATTATCGTATCCGTTCTGGAAAAAGTATCTCGAAGGGGATGCCTTTCCAAGCATAAAGCAATATGCTCTAAGACGATTTGCACGTATCGCACCAGGTTATTATGTTGCTATTATTGTTGCTGTTATAGCAGCTAATCATTTTGAGCTTGTTACGGAGCACTTTTGGGCAAGATTAATTGCAGGTATAACCTTTACTTCGGGATTTCACTATATCACTTTTTTTCCGAGTGAAATGAATGGGCCATTATGGTCGATTAGTTTTGAAATGTTTTGTTATTTATTAATGCCACTATTTATGTTTGCTCTATTTCGCTTTTTTGGTAAAAATCGTTCGTTCTTAACAGGAATATTATTTTGGATAGGTGTTTTTTTCCTAATTCTTATACTCAATCAATTGATTCATTCGTTGTTCGTTTTGAGCGAGGAAGGAAGAGGTTTTCAGTATGGGATTATAGGCGGGGCAAAGTTTTGGATGCCTAATTATAACCCAATAGGATTATTTGGCCATTTTGCGCTTGGCATATTCGCTGCTGGAGTATCCGTACGATTGTTTCAAGTGTCAGAGAAAACAAAACGATTCAAACATTTTGGAGGATTTGATCTGTTGTGTTTGGGGGCGTTGTTCTTATCCTTTGCTCTCCTTGGGATCATGCGATATTTCGGGGAGTTTGACTTTAGTTTGCAACGTCAACCATTTTATTTCCCAATGTATGCAACTTTTATTGCAATTAGTTTGTGCACGGCTGCACATACACGCTGGGCTGCAAAAATATTAGATAATCCGTTTTTCAGATTTACATCCAAAATCTCGTTTGGTTTATACATTTGGCATTATCTAATTATGCGTGTTTCTTCACTAACTTGGGCCAAAGAGTATAGATGGATGAATATGACAGATTTAGGCAAGTGGGCAAGCATATCACTGGTTATATTAGTAGTGTCTTATGTTTTTGCAACAATTTCGTTCTATTTAGTAGAGAAGCCGGTACTTGATTGGTCACATGGAAGGAGAGGTGTTTTTAATAAAAGGAGAGAGACGGGGTTAGGGGCTTAAGCTTATTACAAACTAAGTTTAAAAACTGACTGCCCCACTGTGGGAGCAGTCAGTTTTATTGTGATAGTAAAATAATTGAAACTGAGTGTTACGGCTTATAGATCTAAATGTGCATGCTTTTATTCACAATCGACACAAATGGAAGGTAAGTAAAGGTCGCTTGTTATCCGAACTATTATTACTGCTACAGTCGTTACTACTATTTGTATGGTAATATGTTGTGTTGTTTTCTACTGTATAATTCTTCTTAGTATATGGGGTGTATTTATATTGATAGTCCTCTACGAATACGATGACTGAAGTAAGGTAATAGGCCTGATGGAATACCAATAAACAGTAGTATGACAAATAGTGAAATGAGTGTTACATCTAAAGTTACTGCCTAAGTGAAAAAGTTCGTAATGAAAAATAGGATGATTTAAATTTATACTATTAACATTCCATTCAATACGGAGTTGGTAATTCCCCCCAGACAGTCCCATAACCCACTTCTGTACCGAATGTTATGAGACGAGGTGATTATTAATGATATCCAAAAAACATTGTTTGTTTTGTAATGAACTAGTGACTGTGGAGCGTAAAGGTGTAGTGGATCAGTTTACAGCATGCATGTGCTCACCTGACGGTTATTACAGTCTTGATGAAGATACGTATTCACAAATCAACGCTTTTCCTTATGCGAAAAAAAGGAGATTGTTGCCGTTTGTTTCTGCCTATATTCGGGAACAGTCTACAAGTCAAGGGTCTATTCATCTTACGTTAGAGGAAGTAGAAGCAATCGAGACGCTACCGTCCATACCTGCAACCTTAGAAGAAAAAGGTAAGCGGTTGTTGATTCATCTATATCATCTTACTGACGTGGCATATGAGGCAACCAATCTCCATCCTCTATCGCAACATTACAATTTGACGTATTCCACAAATCTCCAAGAGTTTGTATACATTATTGAGCTTTTAAAAGAAAGCGGAATGATCGAAAGGGAAGGTTCCGTATTAAAGCTCACTACTTTAGGCTGGAGTGAAGCAATGGCATTGGCTGGTGGGAAGAAGAGTAAGTCATGTATTGTACTTCTGAGCAGCAAAGTTGACATTAGCGAAGAATGGACTGCAAATGTGTTGCCGCGTATTGAGCAATGCGGATACCGAGTGGAGTTAATTTCGCTTTCTACACTTAGAAAAATGGATGAGACAGTGCTGAGTCGAATATCCGAAAGTAACCTAATGATTGCTGATTTAACAGAATCTGATCCGGAACTATATTTTGCCGCTGGCTATGCAGAACGAGCTACTGTCCCAATTATTTGGACGATTAGAAGTAATGAAGCAGAGCAACTTCGTGCTCAAAGTGAATGGATCAGACCTCTCATATGGGAAGATGCAGAGCAATTGATGGACCGATTACAATTCAAACTAGAATGAAAATCTTAATTGTACGCATCGGAAAAGGTCGTCTTATCGTGTCTAAACAAGACATGTGGGACGACCTTTCTATTTATTTTTATTAGAACGATTTCACGTTGACGTTAACAGTTTGAATTTCCCATACGAAGTCTGACCAACCTGCGTCTTTATTCGATATTATTTAACCGCTACAAAGTTACTAGAATTTGCATTAATATCTTGCACCACTACCTCGATGTTTTTCCAAGCAACATTAAAACTAATTTTATCTTGAATGTACGCGAGGAATTGTTCATTAATTGTAGTTACCAGTTTAGTTGTCACCTCACCGGATAAATCAAATGAGTATGCTTTAGTTCTAGGATTGCCAGTTTCCATGAAGGACTCTAACTTGAAATCACCAATTTTAACTAGATCTGGGTAAGTTACGAAACCGTTTAAAAGTACTTTTTCGTTAATAAATGTGGCTGCTTCCTTGCTCATAAGGTAGGTAAGTAATTCCCATACTTCTTCGACGTGTTCGCTAGTTGAGTCTATAGAAAACTGACTTGTCATTAAGTAAGGATTCGAAGTTGGGTTAGATGGATTAGAAGGCAAGTTTGAAATTGCTAAAGTTTCCGCACTAAAGTTGTTGGCTATATAGTTATATATTTGGCTTGCGTAAATAAGGCTTATTCCGATGCGCACAAGGTCAGAGTCAGCGGGCATAAATGGATCAGATCTGAGCACTTTATTTTTGCTGTCATCGAGCACGTTTTGAGCCAAATCACGCCATTCTGGTTGATCAAATAATAACTGTCCATCGTTATTAATAAATGGAAGTCCATTCATTTCTTCGCCAATACTTTTGATCGAATAATACCAGCTGCCCGTTGGATAGTTGTAACCAAATGAACCGATGTTTTTTTCTTTTAGCTTAATTGCACTTTGACGAAGTTGTTCAAATGTCATCGGGCTTATTGGTTCAGGAACCCCACTATTCTGAAATAGCTTACGATTAATGAAAAGTACTCTCCGGTCAAATGTTGGTGAAATTGTATACAAGGTGCCATCATCTCTAGTAGATGAAGCTATCATATGTTGCTGTATTTCGTTTAGTTCAAGTTGATTTCGATCAATAAGCTGCTTTATATCGAAGAGCTGATGATCTGGAACGAACATAGTTGGCACAATGTGTTGATAGAAATCAACTTGTTTTTCCGTAATAATCTCACTTATACGTGCCATTCTTTTCGTATGGTCAGTAAACCCTTCTTCTCTCATAATATCATCGACTGCAATCACTTCTAATGTAATATGAGGAAACTTCTCTTTGAGATGATTGATTAAGTCTGTAGAATTAGCTTTTGAATAGGTCATCATTTTAATTGTAACTTCATCTTTTGTTTTATTTCCGATTCCGATTGAGGAGCAACTTGTAGTTAATATAGAGATCAATAAGGCAAAACTGATAATCGTTAAAAGTTTACGCACGGATAGTACCCCCTATGTAATAACTAATATGTTCAGATGCTACAAAATGAAATTTCTTTATTTGTACATTAGCATTAAATGTGGATACAACCTCCTTTAAGTAGAAAAATATGTATATTTTTATAGTACTTCTATTCAAATGAGCTAGTCAACAAAAGGCCTCTAAGAATCGCGTTGTCTATCTTCTGATTCAAAAGTTGATTGGTTGGTTAAGTATAGATAGGAAATGATAAATATACTAAAAACACATTTAATAGGAGGAAACAAAATGAAGATGAATAATGGAAAAGAGAGAGTGACGAAATTGCTACTTACAGCTACAATGTGTGCCATATTGATATTTAGTACAGCAGCTTGTAATAATGGAGGAGCAAACAATGCTAGCAATGGTGCTAACAATAGTGGAACCAATAGTCCAATCGTAACTGGTGACCCGCAAGTGCCATTAGAAACCGAAGCACCGGAAGATAGCACGATGACACCGTAAGTGATTACTATCTAATTGAATATAATAGAGTGGACAAGCTCTTTTATTGCAAATTCGAGTTTTGAATTGCTGCGATAGAAGAGTTTTGTTTTTTTGGCTACATACACGATGGCATAAACAAACGGGCAGCCTCAAGTAGATTTCTCTACTATTGAGACGACCCGTTGTTATGACCTGCCAGTTTTTAGAACATCGGAAACACGTATTTCACTAAGAAATAAAGTGATCCAAAGAAAATTAACAGATAAGCGGTGTATTTAATAAGGGTGGAGAGCACACGACTAGAATCAGATTTTTTCTGAATTTGGCGTTCTTCTATTTCAACGTTTTGTCCTGATGAGTTCATATCAATCACTCCTTTTAGTTGTTGTTATAAGTTATTACCCCTTAATTATCTGATTGAAACGATATGTAATAAAAAAACAAATAAGTAGGGGTTTACAATGTTAACGTTCTAGTGTACTATGTAACTAAGACACTAACACATGGAGGTTATGATCAATGAAAACAGCAACACAAGCGAACGGATCAATCGTTCTTCAATTAGATCGGGTCACGAAACGTATTGGCAACAAGACGATTGTAAATGATCTGTCATTTACGATGTCAAAGGGTGAAATTGTCGGACTGCTAGGACCGAATGGAGCAGGTAAAACAACTACGATTCGTATGATCGTTGGGTTGATCAGTATGACCGAAGGCGACATTCGTATTCGCGACTATAGCATTAAAGATAATTTCGAGAAAGCAATTCGTCACGTAGGCGGCATTATTGAAAATCCTGAGTTCTACTCCTACATGACAGGAATGGATAACCTGAAGCAATTTATGCGGATGTCTGAGGGTGTGACGGAAGCAAGAATCAAGGAAGTAACGAAGCTTGTTGGCCTCGAGTTAGCATTAGACAAGAAAGTAAAAACGTACTCACTTGGTATGAGACAACGTCTTGGTATTGCACAAGCTTTGCTCCATAACCCATCCATTCTCATTTTGGATGAGCCAACAAACGGTCTTGACCCAGCAGGTATTCGTGAAATGCGTGGTTATATGAAAGAAATTGCTGAGAAGGAAGGCCTTGCAATATTAGTATCCAGTCACTTGCTCTCCGAGATGGAACAAATGTGCAACCGAGTTGTTGTTGTTCAGGAAGGTAAGCTAGTAACTGTTCGTTCGATCGGTGAAGAAAAACAATCGGAGCCGCAAGTAACGTTGTCTTTGCAAGTTAGTGATGTTGAATTGACTGAGCAAACACTTAAAGGTCAAGCGGGAGTTAAGTTAGAAGGAACTGCAAACGACCGAATTACGATTACGTTGCTGCATGAAGAAGTTCCAACTGTTGTAAAAGCTTTATCCAATGCCGGAGTTGGTATTTATCGTATGGAAGAACAGAAAACAACGCTTGAAGATCAGTTTATGAAATGGACGGAGGGGAACCGCATTGCTTAAATTTAGCGGATTGTTAACAAATGAATGGTTGAAGATGTACAAGAAAAAATCGTTTTTCATCTTTTTCGGAATAATGGCACTGTATGTTGCTATCACAACTTATGTTGGTCACCGTTGGTTGGAAGATAATACAGCATTGACCTTTACAAATTTCTTTATATCGCTTTCTACTGCTGGACAACTGTTGCCAATCATTGCTATTATAGCAGTTGCGAGCATTGTGCCTCAGGAATTCCAAATGGGTACGATTAAACAGTTATTGATCCGTTCTCACAGTCGTAACAAAATATTAGCGTCTAAATATATTACTGCATTATTTTTCTCTGCTGCTTTAATTTTAACGACACTTGGTTTATTGCTTATTGGTGGAACAATCGCATACGGTTTCGGTGGCGACACGGCTGTGTGGAGAGACATCGCTCAAAATGTAATGTACTTGACTATTTACACATTCACTTACGTTACTGTGACATTTATGATTAGTGTACTAACGAAATCAATTGGAGCAACGATTGGTATAACAATGTTTAGCACAATGATTGGTGGGCTATTTACACTACTTATGTCTAAATATACGTTCTTGAAATTTACGTTATTCCCTCACGTAGACTTGTCTCCGTACAGAGACGGTGGAGTCATTATGGAAGGCATGTCACTTACTTTTTCTGCATCTGTAATCGGTGTTTATATTGTAATCTCATTGTTGGCAAGTTTTGTCACATTTAGAAAACGTGATGTTTCCTAATGATAGTAGTAGAGGGGCATCTAAAAGGAGCATAGCCCATTGTGACTATTGAGTTCGATAATAATCTACCGATCTATTTGCAAATTATGCATTATATGAAGAAGCAAATAATTATTGGAAAGCTGGGTCCCGGTGACAAGATAGAGTCTGTACGGGATCTAGCTCTAGAGTTGCAAATTAACCCGAACACCATACAACGTACCTTTCAAGAATTAGAGAGAGAAGGCATAGTGGAGACGAAGCGCGGACTTGGTCGATATGTGACGGATAAGGAGTCAACAATTATGCGAATCAAGAAGGAAATGGCGGGAGAGCTGCTTGATCGATTTGTGACCGGGATGAAGGAACTAGGGTTCAGTAGCAAAGATATTATTTCATTAGTAACTGACTCGGTCAATTCAGATTCAAGCAGCAAGGAGGATTTATAGCATGCAACCAATTCTGGAATTGTCGTCAGTCACAAAAAAATATGGTGCTAAGCTCGCTTTGGATGAAGTTTCATTCAAAGCGAGCCCTGGCCGCATTATCGGACTGCTTGGCAGTAACGGCAGTGGTAAGACGACATTGATGAAAATCGCTTCAGGACTGATGCAGCCAGCTTCCGGCGTAGTGCGCATTTGCGGCGAGCCTGTTGGTTCTCAATCAAAGGCGATGACTGCTTTTATGCCGGATAAACCTCTAACTGAGCCATGGATGCGTGTTCAAGACGCCATTTCTTTTTTTAGCGATTTTTATTCCGACTTCGACCGAGATAAGGCAAAAGAGATGGTATCTTTTATGCAGCTTAATAGCCGCGAGAAGATCAGTTCATTATCTAAGGGGATGAATGAACGTCTTCAGCTAACCTTGACTTTATCACGGAATGCTAAGCTCTATTTGCTTGATGAGCCTATTGGCGGGGTTGACCCTGTTGCACGGGAGAAAATTTTGGACGCTATTGTGCAATACTATAATGAAGAGAGTTGTCTAATTGTTACGACTCATCTCATTCATGATATTGAACGGATCTTTGATGAAGTGGCGTTTATTAAAAGTGGAAAGCTTATTATGCACGAGGAAGTTGATCATATTCGTATGACCTACGGTAAGAGCGTGGTTGATATGTTCAAAGAGGTGTATGCGGAATGATCAAGTTACTGAAATATGATTGGAAACGAAATGCTACCGTAATTTGGTCTGCAACTGTCATCTTGTTGCTGGTGTTAATTGGACTGACGACAGTTGGTTCACTTAGAGATTGGGAAGTTGATATTGTCATTAATTTTTCTATTTTAGTATTCGCCATGAGCGGATTATTGGCGTTTTTAATGGTTTGTCAGACGTTTAATTACAATATAAAAGCATATAGCCGAAGATTACTTCCTTTGCCTACGATATACACAATTGTTTCTCCTATAATATTGTTAATATTGGTTCAATTATTTATTTTTTTATTGTTTATTGCACATTTGATCATTGTACAACTTATTTTCGTCGATTACGATGAAATAATACTAAGTACACTTAGAGAACAAAACTTTTTGGAATTAATTAGTATCGTTCTTAGTGTTGGTTGGGCAACAATTGTCGCTACTATCATGATCTTTTTCAGTATTGCGATCAGCAAAACGATTGAGGGAAGAGGCGGTACATTTCTCGGTATATTCGTTTGTCTGTTGTTATTTATTTTGCCACCGTATTTAGCGATGATAATACTACCGGGTTTTGCGACAGAGAATCAATCATTTAGTTTCTTTAGACTGGAGTCGATTAATTCTGCAAACGGTGCAGTACACTATAATATTGTACCATTTGAGAGTGCCCAGTTATTAGTGTTGTTGTACGATAGCTTGATTTTAGGTGCCCTCCTTTATGGAATCGTATATATGATGAAGAAAAAAATAAAATTGTAATACTCATTTGAGTTAGATTATTGTAAACAAGCTCCTTATTGGTCTCGGTTTGCATAGGATGGAGTAATGAAGCCTATGTAAATGCAGGGAGGAGCGGGTTATGAATAGGCGTACAATGAACATCATTTCAATCGTCTTGTATGGCGTCGTTGTGATCGTGCTTACTGTTAGTTCAATTATTCATTGGGGGAACTGACTCGCTAATGCAAAGGCCGAAACCTCCTCTATTATGGTTTCGGCTTATTTCCATTAGATGGAGTCATCCCGACTTGCAAGCTTAAGTCTGCGATAATCTTTTGGCGACATCCCTTTACTTTCTCGAAAAACTCGGGAAAATGTGGGGTAAGAGCCATAACCAACTTCCATCGCAATTTCCGCTATATTCATTTCTGTAGAAGCGAGTAAGCTACAAGCGTGTCGAATTCGCAAATCCCTCAAGAAATGAACAAAGGTTTGCCCCGTTGTTTCTTTAATAACTTCGCTGATTCTTGACACACTCATTGAATACCGCTTAGCCAAAGAGGACAAAGCGATCTCATCTTGATAATGCTGGTGTATAAAATGGATAATAGGCCAAACGGAGGCACTACGTTTTCCTTCCACCATCGTTTGAGTTGATTCCGGATTCTTTTTTTGCCGCGCTCGATCAAATAACACTAATATTTCTTTTAGTCGTTGTTGAAGCATAACGCTCCTCCAAGGAAGATTGTTATTATACTCTCTATACATATCTTCAACTAAATGCCGCATACGTTCATTATCAGCTTCACTTAACTGGACGTAAGGAGCGCCGCCTCGTTCAATTAACGTTAGCAACCCCTCATTAATTCCGGACTCTAACAATAAATCCATGCCAAACATACAATTGTATAATATGAGCGTGCTGCCTGGCTCTGTGAATAGTTCATGCACCTGATAAGGAAGAACAAAAGTGAACGTGCCTGCTTGCATAGGATGTTTTGCTTCATTTATCGATTCAAAGCCATTTCCATCGATAACGAATGAAAATTCTAGAAAGTCATGCCGATGCGGACGAAAGCCTCTTGGAAGCCGATTGAGGCTTATATGCAGAGGGTTGGATGTGTTCATATTTGGATACGTTTTCAAGTAATCTGGAAAGTAGGTCATAAATAAAGGACTCCTTCGAAAAAATGAGATGTTTTCCGAAAAATAAGCACGATTTCTCATCCCATTTATTTTAACATAAAGACCATAAAGCGAGATGCTTCTAGTTGAACACTAACGGAATTATATTGGGGAGGCGCAATTATGGTTAACGAAAATAAGATTAAAATAGGTGTAATCGGGGCTGGGAATATCGGTGGCGTTCATCTTCAGCAGTTCGCGCAATTGTCCGATTACTGTGAATTAACGGCTATTACAGACACGAATCTACAGTTGGCGCATGAGAAAGCTGCACAATACGGAATACAACAAGTAACAGGGACTCCTGAAGAGTTGATCATGAGTGAAGAGGTTGATGCGGTCATCGTTGCAGTTCCAAATCAATTTCATGCACCATTAGCGATTCAAGCGATTAAAGCGGGCAAACATGTATTGCTTGAAAAACCGATGGGTATTAACGGCGATGCTGCACGCCAAATTGTAAAAGCAGCCGAACTTTCGGATCGTGTTGTAATGGTAGGACATCAGATGAGATGGGAATCGATTCCGATGCAAATTAAGGAGCAGATTGATCGTGGTGAGCTTGGTAAGATCTATACAGCTAAAGCTGGTTGGTTCAGACGAAAAGGGATTCCTGGTTGGGGAACATGGTTCACTCGAACAGATCAGTCTGGCGGAGGTCCGTTAATTGACATCGGAGTGCATATGCTTGATTTAGCTCTATATTTGATGGGGAATCCGAAGCCGGTTTCGGTATTTGGTGCTACTTACGCTGAATTTGGCCCGAAACGCAAAGGAATCGGTAATTGGGGTAAACCGGATTGGAATGGCATTTATGATGTAGAAGATTTGGCAACCGCTCTTATTAAAATGGAAGATGGCAGCACATTGTCGCTTGAAGTGAGCTGGGCTGTCCATATGGATACGGACAATTTACCGTTCGTTCATCTTATGGGCGCTGAAGGTGGTGCGAGCTACAAGGGAGGCACGGGCAAATTGCTGACAGAGAAATTTGATCGCCCTTATGAGACAGTGCTTAGCAAGCCTGACAACGATGAAGGCGAGCGACTTCGTCTTAGCCGCCACTTCTTAACTTGTATTCGTGAAGGTATTGAACCAATTACTTCTGTACTGTCTGGCTATACAAATAATCTTATTCTTGACGCTATATATGAATCATCTCGCAGTGGGCATGAAGTTATTTTGAACTGGGACATGAAGAAGTAAAGCGGGAAAAATAGGAGGTTAGTCCAATGTTGAGAGGAATAACGAGTGCAGGACTCGGCAAGATTGAAAGTGATGCGCAGTTAATCGAGCTTGCTGGTCGATACGGCTTTCAAGCAGTTGATTTGGATGTGCTGACTTTGACAGAACGTTACGGTATAGAAGGTGCTCGGCAATTATTAGAGACAAATGGTGTTGTCATTGGTTCGTTTGGCTTACCGGTAGAATGGCGATCAACAGAAGAGAAGTTTTTGGAAGATTTCCAAAAACTTGCGAGTTACGCGGCTGCTGCACAAACATTTGGTTGTACTAGATGCTGTACCTTTATTTTGCCATCAACTGACCACGATTCAGCACATTTTATGGCGCTTGCAATACGTCGGTTGCGTCAATGTGCTCAACTACTGAATGTGTATGGTATCCGTCTTGGGCTTGAATTTGTAGGTCCCCATCATTTGCGGACAAGATGGCGCAATCCATTTATTTGGACGATGGAGGAAACATTGGACTTCATCCGTGCAATTGATGAACAAAATGTTGGTTTGCTGCTAGATTCTTATCATTGGTATACGACTGGTTTAACGCGTTCTCATATTGAGTCACTAAGAGCAGAACAAATTGTCCATGTACACATTAATGACGCACCAAATGTAGCTATTGAAGAGGTGCTTGATAATGGCCGGATTTATCCAGGTGAAGGAATCATCGATTTAGTTGGATTTTTACAGAGTTTACAGACAATTGGATATACGGGGCCAGTGTCTCAAGAAGTTTTAACTGGACAGGCTTTAGCGGAAACACCCCAGCAATTGATTGCCCGATCTAAGAAGGGTTTTGATCTAGTGTTTGCTGGTGCAGGTTTATAACAATAGCAATGCAAAGAATTGTTCATCCGGTTTACCGGAAATGGACAATTCTTTTTTTGTTGGCATAACGTCACCGCTAACTACAAATAATGTAATCGAAGGTAACATAGTAGCCCGTGGCAATCTGTAGTCAGATTGTATGTGCTGACCGTTTGGTTCAGTTTACAGCCTAATACAGCGACCGCAACGGTTAAGGAGGAAATTAAATTGGCGTCTAAGGATTCAAAAGCTAATCGTTATAAGAAGATGTCGATGTCACCACAAGAATATCAGGCATTTGCCAAAGAGAAGGAGCCTCCCCGTTCCATCTTGGGTAACTGCTTAAAAGCATTTATTGTCGGAGGTTGTATTTGCATCGTAGGGCAAGTCATAACGGAACTCTTCGTTCATTTGATGAAAATGACGCCAGAGCAAGCTGGTAATCCTACAGTTGCTGTATTAATTTTAATATCCGTTATTTTGACGAGTCTAGGTGTATATGACAAGCTAGCACAATTCGCAGGCGCTGGCTCTGCAGTTCCGGTAACAGGATTTGCGAATTCAATGTGTTCGGCTGCCATTGAGCATCGTAGTGAAGGATTAGTACTTGGCGTCGGTGGCAACATGTTTAAACTTGCTGGAGCGGTCATTGTATTCGGAACTGTAGCGGCGTTTTTTGTAGGTATCGCCCATCTTATCTTAGGCACCGGAGGTCAATGATATGTTAATGGGCAAGCAGTCATGGTGGTTCAACAATAAGCCGGTCATAATTGGTGCTGCAACTGTTGTTGGTCCTGATGAAGGAGAAGGTCCATTGGCTGCGGAGTTTGATCTTATTCATCCGGAGCTTGATATGGGTCAGAAAAGTTGGGAGAAAGCGGAGCGGCTGCTTTTGGAACAAGCATCTGAATTTGCGATTCAAAATGCTGGAATTGAAAAAAGTGATCTTCAATTTTATATCGGCGGAGATTTAATGAATCAAATCATTAGTAACAGCTTCGCTGCAAGATCACTTGGAGTACCGTACATCGGAGTATTCGGTGCCTGCTCGACGTCTATGGAAACACTAGCGCTCGCTTCATTACTTGTTGATAGCGGATCGGCGAATTATGCACTAGCCGGAACATGTAGTCACAACTGTACAGCAGAGAAGCAATTCCGATATCCGACGGAATATGGCTCCCAGAAGCCACCCACTGCACAATATACGGTGACAGGGTCTGGTGCTGCTGTTGTTGCAGCAACAGGAGATGGTCCGGTCGTTGAGTGTGCAACAATAGGTAAAATCGTTGACCTGGGTATTAAAGATCCATTTAATATGGGAGCAGCAATGGCACCTGCGGCTGTTGATACGATACAAGCCCACTTTAACGATACAGGTCGTTCACCAGGTGATTATGATTTAATTGTAACTGGAGATTTGGCAGGTGTGGGCCATCCCATTGCAAAGGAATTGTTACTTCAAAATGGTGTGCCAATGGATAACACTGTATTTAATGATTGTGGGCTTATGGTTTATGACGTTCAGAAGCAAAAGGTACAAGCAGGCGGAAGCGGCTGTGGTTGTTCTGCTGTAGTTACGTATGGACATTTATTGAAACGTCTTAAGAAGGGGGAACTTAAGCGTATTCTCGTTGTAGCGACTGGCGCTTTGTTATCCCCGTTATCTTTCCAGCAAGGTGAGAGTATTCCCTGTATTGCTCATGCGGTTGCCATTGCTGCGGGAAAGGAGCAATAACGATGATCTTTTTGTGGGCCTTTCTTGTAGGTGGTGCGATTTGTGTTATAGGACAACTTATGTTTGATGTAGTTAAGCTTACACCAGCACATACAATGGCAACGTTAGTAGTGCTCGGGGCGATTGCTGATGGATTTAACTTATATGAGCCGTTAATCAAATTTGCTGGAGCAGGCGCAACTGTTCCGATTACAAGTTTTGGTAATGCGCTCGTGCACGGCGCTTTAACCGAATTGAAGAGTCAAGGCTGGATTGGTGTTATATCGGGTATATTTAAAGTTACGAGCGCGGGCGTCTCAGCTGCGATTATATTCTCGTTTCTAGCTGCTTTGGTTGCTCGTCCGAAAGGTTAAAATGTTGCAAGTATTGGAGAATCCTGTGGGATTCTCCAATTTTTTTTGGAATGAAAACATTTGTGTATGTTCATTGAATTACTGTAAAATAGTACTAGAAACACACTTGCTATGAACACATTCCGGGAGGTTATGTAATGGACATCCGAACTACTAACATGCAACTATGTTCTTCAATTCTACGAAACTTAGATACTTGTATCCTGGGAAAACATGAAGAAATTGAAAGATTATTGATCGCGGTTATGGCAGGTGGACATGTTTTGCTAGAGGATGTACCTGGTACTGGTAAGACGCAACTCGTGAAAGCGTTAGCAAAGACGATTGGTGGACAGTTCAGGCGTATTCAATGTAATCCTGACTTGCTACCTACTGATATTACAGGCGTTTCAATCTATCATCCGAAGCAGGAAGCATTTATGTTCCGACCTGGCCCAGTGATGACGAATATATTATTAGCAGATGAAATAAACCGCGCTACTACAAAGACACAATCCGCTCTACTAGAAGCGATGGAGGAAGGGCATGTAACGGTAGATGGTGATTCATATGAACTACCACAGCCATTTATTTTGCTAGCGACACAAAATCCGATTGAATTTGAAGGTACATATACATTGCCTGAGGCGCAGCTCGATCGCTTTATGATGAGGTTGTCATTAGGATATCCTAGCGAAGCAGATGAGCAGCGTATGGTTACTTCAAATGAGAGTTATCATCCATCCGATCGCATACAACCAGTATTAAATATCGACGATATGATACATATACAGCGGCAAGTGCTAGAGGTTCATATTGATGATGCAATTGGAAAGTACATTGTATCTCTAGTAAGAGGAACACGCGAGCATGCTCATGTTATGCTTGGCGCAAGTCCAAGAGCCGCACTTGCGCTAACGCGAGCTGCGAAAGCTAGTGCCTTTTTAAAAGAGCGCCATTTCGTCACGCCGGACGATGTGAAGGCGTTAGCTCCATACGTTCTGTCACATCGGATATTGCTCCGTACTGAAGCGCGGATGAACGGTTTACGTGCAGAAGATATTATTGCACAAGTGACTCAAAATACGAAAGTGCCTGTTCGGCTAGAGCGATAATCCGATGAAGGCCACGAGGGCTAAGAAATTACGTTGGCAGTTCATCGCTGTCGTCTATATTAGCAGCCTGTTTTATTTCTTATTCCAAGGCGGCAAAACGGCGTTAATGTTGTTTATTATTATTAATCTACTTCTACTTTATTTGGGGTTAGGGCGCTGGAGTGGAATTACTAACGTAACCGGTAATCGGAACTATTCTACTCACGGAGTAACAACACATGGCTCTATTATTGCTGGTTCATCTATTGATGTAAGTTTGAATGTAAAAGTTCCTGGTTATTACCCTTTGCCATACATTATTGTTCGTGATGGGATGCAGAAGCATAATGGGCAAGAGCTGAGTTTTGAAACGTCCTTTATTCCGAATTGGAAGCGTTCAGGCTCCGTCCTTTATCGCACTCCTCCACTGCAAAGGGGGGAGTATCGATTTAAGAAGACGGAATGTGTTTCGTACGATGTGTTCGGACTTTTCGAACATTCGGGTATATTTATTTCTGAATCGGTATTCAGCGTATTGCCGCAAACGGTTCCACTTAAGCAATGGAGTGGATTTAGGCAAGGCATAAGAGGTCCTTATTCTCATGCAACTGCTTCTCGAGCTGCGAAAGAAACGACGCAAATAAATGGTGTTCGAGAATATTTGTATGGTGATAGATTGTCACGCGTCCACTGGAATGCAACTGCTAAGACTGGACAGTGGAAATCGAAGGCGTTTGAGAGAGAATCACTTCCGCGAACTCTTCTTATTTTGGATCGCCATTATCCGGTATATGACAGCTATATGCAAGAACGATTTGAGCTTGCAGTTTCTATTGCAGCTTCCTTCATTGAGCATGGATCAAGAGATGACACAGCGATGGGGCTACTTTCGATCGGTGAGAAGATGACCATACTACCTCCGAAGTCGGGCATTGATCAACGTAATCTAGTTATGAAACATTTAACATTTGTTGATGCTGACGCTTCTCATCCTATATTTACTTCTCTACAAAGAGCGGACTCATTAATTGAAGGTGGAAGTTTTGCCCTTATTATTTCCACAAACACAGGAAGCCAAATCATTCAAAGTATGGAGTGGTTGTCTCGTAAAGGCGTTACGCCATGCCTCATTCATATCGGCTCCTCAATTGATAAAATAAGCGGAGATGTTGCTTGGAAACAGATGATACAAAGTCGTGGTTGGCTCGTCTATCAGATTCGGCAACTGCAGGAGCTTCCTGCTGTTCTTGAAGGGAGCGTAATTGCATGAGGGAACGAACATCAAGATTGCTATCTTACGTAGCAAAAGATTGGTATGCGCGGTTCGTATCCGTTTTTGTAGCGATCATTATTATGAGTTGTTTAGCTGTATTTGATGGTTATTGGTGGTCAGAGAGTTTCACTATTGGTTATTGGTCCTTATCTGTTGCTCTATTGATTGATGTCTTACTTCCTATTCGATTGCGATTGTTAAGATGGGGATTAAGGATTGTAGCTGCGATAGTCATTACGTTCAGCTTTGCGAGGATCGAATCTCCATCAATCTATCCTGTTAACAAAGAAAGATGGCTATGGTGGGTTGAGCAGACTTTACCACAATTACAACCGTTTATTTGGATAAGTCTTTCCTTACTCCTTATTCATGTTTTGCTTAGCATTTGGGCTGTAACTAGAACTAAAATGTTCGGCGTAATGGGGGCAAGTATTCTGCTGCTTACGGTTGCAGATTCTTTCACGCCTATATGGCTTTGGGATAATGTCGCGATAGTTGTATTTGTTGGTTTAGTTTGGCTTTTGCTTAGTCATCTTGAAAGGCTCAAGCGAACGCACCCTGATAGTTGGGGAGAATTGCTGGAGTACCCGATCAGAGTTGCAACACCTGCAATCATTGTTTTATCTCTATTAATGATTATATCGTTGAATGCACCAGCGATGGCACCACTTCTTCAAGACCCTTATACAATCTGGAAAAATGCTAAAGGCGAAGAAGTACAAGTTTTTCTCGGTGAAAAAGCGATTCTAGATGATACACCGTTATCCAAATCTAATGCGAGCTCTGGCTATAGCCGTAATGATGCTACGCTCGGTGGTGGCTTTGACTTTGATTTTTCTCCGATGATGACTGTCTCCACTTCACATAAGAGCTACTGGCGGGGTGAGACTAAAGCTACATACAATGGAGAAGGCTGGGTTGAACGTCCCGCTGAAGAGGGATATCAGTCTGTAGAAAAGGGTGTTGAACTGCAAAACAGGATCAATCGAGATCTTGCAGAAACAGTTGAAGTAGAACAGATCGTTACGATGGTCCGCACTGAGCCATATCCCATCTTATTCGCTGCTGCACCAATTACGAAAGTGAACTGGATTGAAGAAGATAATGAGTTATTCCCGTCCGGGCTTAGCTGGTCTCCTGAGTATTGGGAACTCAAATGGAATATGGAAATTAAATATCCAACGATTTATTCGGTTACCTCTGCTGTTACGGTATTAGATGAGGAAGGTTTACGTGGGACTGAAGCTGAATTCTCTGATCCCAATGCCAACAGCTTCTATTCCCATATATCAGGTAGTGTTCCTGATCGCGTTTGGGAGCTTGCAGCAGAAGTTACTGCAGAAGGTACAAATGATTATGATAAAGCAAGACTTCTAGAAAATTATTTAAGCACTTCGTATAAATATAATAATAAGCCGGATTTGACTAAGTTATCTGGTACAAGCCCTGATTTCGTAGATCAGTTTTTGTTCGAGCTAAAAGAAGGTTATTGTGATTATTTCTCTACAGCAATGGCAGTAATGGCTAGAACACTAGGAATGCCGACGCGTTGGGTTAAAGGCTTTTCGCCAGGTGTCTTGCCTAGTGACAGTGTCGGTCCGCCAGAAGAATTTATGACGGGTGGAGTAGTAAGTAATCCGCTTGGAGCAGGAACGTATACGGTTCGTAACTCTGACGCTCATTCATGGGTTGAAATTTACTTTGAAGGTTACGGTTGGATACCGTTTGAGCCAACTGCTGGTTTTGATTTCCCTTACAGAATGCCAGCGGGTGAAGAGGTTTCTCTCCCAGATAAGGATATGAATGAAGAGGTGGCAGCAACTAATATTACGGAAAAGAGTTATACAAGCAGTAAAGTGATACTATGGACTGCTGTATCCGCTCTTTTTATTGGTGTTGTAGCATTAGTTATTATTCGACGCCGAGATTTTTCAGGTCTATGGATTAGGCTAAGAACAGGTTCATATAGTACGAATGATCAGATTGTAGTAGAAACTGGCAGGTTGATAGCTGCTTGCAACAAGAGAGGTTTTGAGCGGAAAGAATATGAGACAATTCGAGAAGCGATTATTCGCTGGACAAATACTCATAATCATAAGCGTTTTAGAGAGGACTTCCGCACGGTGTTGAACACTTTCGAAAAGGCTAAATATGGAGCTGGATCTGCAACAAAAGAAGAAGTTGATCATTTTGTAACTAAAGTCCGTTACTTGATTGGTGAACTAAAATAATGCTCTCTACGGCTAATGTAAATAAATACCGATCGTCAGGTGGTCTGATGGTCGGTATTTCTTTGCAACAAATTTGGTTTCTATGGTATAGTTTCGTAAGATAGCAGGGAGAAAGCAGAGGGATAGTAGTTATGTTTGAAAGGTTGGTACCGAATTTACGCGTCAATTCGGTTTACGAAATTGATTTGCATGAACTCTCCTCTCGGGGAGTGCGAGGCATTATTACAGATTTGGACAATACGCTAGTTGGTGCGAAGGAACCACTGGCAACGCCGGAGCTTGTTGCATGGCTGGATAAGGCTAGTTCGCTCGGGTTCAAAGTAGTTATTGTTTCCAATAATAATATTACGCGAGTGGGTAGTTTCGCGACGCCGCTGGGTATTCCATATATCCATGCAGCACGAAAGCCGATACAAAGGCCTTTCCTTAAGGCACTTGCTCTGCTTGGACTAGCAGCTAATCAAACGGTCATGATCGGTGATCAGATGATGACTGATGTGCTTGGCGGAAATCGTATGGGTTTATTTACGATTCTTGTAGCGCCGGTCTCCCCGCCAGATGAGGGTTTGATGACGCTCGTTAATAGAAGAATTGAACGGATTGCGCTATTCATACTTCGTAGGCGTGGTATGTGGCATGAGGAGGAAAAGAAGTGAAAGAACGACAACAAGATGAGACGATAACTTCATGTGCGGGCTGTGGGGTTCACATACAGTCACAGCAACCTGAGGAAGCTGGATATATTCCGGAGAACGCGATTTCGCGAGAGCCGATTATTTGTCAACGATGCTTCCGTATACGGCATTATAATGAAGCGTCATCAGTGGCGATTGACCAAGATGACTTCTTAAAGTTGCTCGGCAGTATCGGTACGACTAACAGTTTAGTCGTTCATATCGTTGATTTGTATGATTTTGAAGGCAGTTTGATTTCTGGCTTGCAACGTTTCGTAGGTAACAATCCGGTTATTCTCGTAGTGAACAAAATTGACTTGCTTCCAAAAGGAATGAATACGAACCGTATTCGTAACTGGGTTCAACAGCAAGCGAAGTCACAGGGTTTAAGAACGATTGATATTATATTGTGCAGTGCGAAACGCAATATGGGCTTCGAGCATGTTATTGATGCACTTGAGCGTCATCGTAACGGACGCGATGTTTATGTTGTTGGCGCGACGAATGTCGGCAAATCAACATTAATTAACCGTCTTATTCGCGATTATAGTGATATGGAGCGTGAACTTACGACGTCCAGATATCCTGGAACGACGCTTGATGCTGTTCATATTCCGCTTGAGGATGGAAAAGCGATTATTGATACACCTGGAATTGTTTACACAAGCAGAATGACTGAAGTTGTACCACGTAGTTTTCTTGGTACATTACTTCCGGACAAGCCGATCAAGCCGCTTGTTTATCAGCTTAACGAAAAACAATCTCTGTTTATCGGTAGTTTAGTCCGCTTTGACTTTGTGGAGGGTGAACGTCAATCCTTCACTTTCTATATTTCTAATGCACTAAATGTACACCGTACGAAGATGGAACGTGCTGATGAACTCTACGAAAACCATAAAGGTGAGTTGCTAGGTGGTCCATCGGTTGCAGAATTAACTGAAATTCCTGAATGGACTAGACATTCGCTTAGAGTTAAGCAAGGTTTGAAACAAGATGTGTTCATCGCGGGACTTGGCTGGATACAAGTAAACGGTATGTACGGAGCATTGATCGATGTATATGCACCGAAGGGTGTCAAAGTAATGTTACGCGATTCTATGATCTAACATTCGTACTGTTTAACACGACTGTTAAAGGAGGAACGGCTATGACAGGGGAGACGACTAACGAACGTATTGACAGTCATACTGTTTTGTATGGAGTTGTCGGTGATCCGATTCGTCACTCGAAATCGCCGATTATGATGAATCGTGCATTTAGGGAGACTGGGATAAATGGGGTTTATACGGCTTTCCATGTCACTCCTGAGTCGCTAGGTGATTTTGTCCGTGGTATTCGGGCGATGGGCATTCGCGGTGTTAATGTTACGATACCTCATAAACTTCAAATCATGGATCTACTAGATGAGATCGATGCTGGGGCTAGTGCAATTGGGGCAGTCAATACGATCGTAAACAATAACGGACATCTTGTCGGTTACAATACAGATGGTATAGGGTATGTACGTTCACTAAAGGAAGAGGCTGCTCCTGATCTCTCAGGCAAACGTATCGTCGTTATCGGTGCCGGCGGTGCTGCCCGAGGAATTACGTATGCCCTTCTTCAAGAGAATCCTTCAGAAATTACAATTACGAATCGTACGATAACGAAGGCGGAGGAACTAGCGTCATCACTTGAGGGTGGAGCAGTTAAGCTGAATGCGGCCGCTTCTGACCGCCTTAAAGATCTGTGCGAAGGCGCGGATATTGTTATTAATACAACTTCGGTTGGTATGTTCCCGAATATCGGTGAATCACCAATTCGGGGTGAGTGGATGAAGTCTGGAGCTGTCGCAAGTGATTTGATCTACAATCCACTGAAGACTACTTTTCTTCAGGAAGCCGAAGCTCGTGGTTGCAAAACTCATGGCGGACTTGGCATGTTCATTTATCAGGGGGCATATGCCTTTGAATATTGGACGGGACAGAGCGCTCCAGTAGTAGCGATGAGAGATTCGGTGCTTGTATCACTCCAAGTTTAATATACACAAAGTAGTGAAGCACATTTTATATGAATGAAGCAAACGAAAGAAGGATGTTTAATTATGCTAACAGGTAAACAAAAAAGACATTTACGTTCATTGGCCCACCACTTAACACCAATTTTCCAAGTAGGCAAGGGCGGTACTAACGATCATCTTGTTCGTCATATCCAAGAAGCTATTGAGACTAGAGAACTAATGAAAATTTCTGTTCTAAATAACTGTCTTGATGATCCTAAAGCAATTGGAGCAGAGATTGCGGCTAACGCAGGCGCTGAGCTCGTTCAAGTGATCGGTAAAACGATCGTGTTATACAAAGAGTCCAAAGATCACAAAACAATCGTTCTTCCAAAAAAATAATTTCATTTAATCGTGCTATATGATTGTTGAAGGATAAACTAAGCTACTGACTTGTAGGAGGAATGGACGATATGAAAAAGATTGGTATTATGGGTGGAACATTCGACCCGATTCATATTGGTCATCTTCTTGCAGCTGAAGTAGCAAGGGAACATTGTAGCTTAAACGAAGTTTGGTTCATCCCGACTGCTGGTTCGCCTCTTAAGGATAACGAACAAAGGGCAAATGCAGTGAAACGATATGAAATGGTAGTCGAAGCGATTAGCAGCAATAACAAGTTTCGTGCGCTCGACATTGAGCTTAAGCGCGGTGGAATTAGTTATTCATATGATACTGTCACAGAACTACAGGCGATATTTCCGGATTGCTCCTTTTCATACATTATAGGATCTGATCGCATTAATGATCTCCCCAAGTGGAATCGAATTGAAAAGCTAGCTGAAGTTGTCAATTTTATAGGTCTGGAGCGTCCCTCAGAAGCCATTTGTATGGAGTCGCTGCCAGCCTATTTGAAGGATAGACTACATCTTGTAGAAATGCCGCCAATAGGCATTTCATCAACAGCATTGCGAAGGAAATTGTCTCTAGGGCAGTCGGTACGTTATTCCTTGCCTGATTCGGTTTTAGCGTATATTAGGAGGCATGGCTTGTATGGATCGAACTAGTATGATCGAACGTGTCAGGGCAGAAATGCCTGAGAAGCGCTGGAAGCATACTGAAGGTGTAATGGCTACAGCGATCATTTTGGCTAATCGGTATGGTGAAGATGCAAAACGTGCAGAGCTTGCAGCTATATTACATGATGTGGCGAAATTCTGGCCGACAGTGCGTCAAGGGAACGTCATAAGAGACAACAATTTACCAATTGATGTTCTTAATTATGATAAAGAGCTTTGGCATGCATCGGTGGGTGCATGGGTAGCCGAACATGAGTTTGGTGTTACGGATGTTGGTGTGTTAGATGCCATACGTTACCATACTTCAGGTCGCAGAGGGATGACTAAGCTTGAAAAGATTGTCTGGCTTGCCGATTATATAGAACCAGGTCGTGATTTTCCTGGTGTAGATCACGTTCGTGCAATAAGTGAGGTTAACTTGGAGGAAGCGATATTAGCTGGCCTTGACGGTACACTTAGCTTCTTGATTGCAAAAGGTGTTCGTATTTATCCACTTACAATCGAAGCTCGAAACAGTTTAATTGAAGAAATAAAAGGAGGTTAAAGTATGTCAGTACAATCAGATGCTTTAATGAAAATTGCGGTAGAGGCCGCTGAAGATAAAAAAGCGATGAACGTCGTTGCTTTAAATTTGAAGGAAGTTTCTTTGGTTGCGGATTATTTCGTGATCTGTAGCGGTAATTCAGATACACAAGTTCAAGCCATTGCAACAGAAATACACAAACAAGCAGCAAAAAGCGGTGCACGTGTCCGTGGTATTGAAGGTATGAACTCGGCAAGATGGGTTCTGATCGATCTTGGTGATGTCATTGTTCATGTCTTCCATAGAGATGAGCGCGAATATTACAATATCGAACGTCTTTGGTCCGACGCGAAAGTTGTGGAATTCGTATGAGTTTGATTGCTGGGACTACACTTACGTTAAAAGTTGCGCGTGAGGTGTCGCCTTATGGTTATTTTTTGACTGATGAAGAAAATGAAGTGTTGCTTCACTATACCGAGTTGGTGGGCGGAAAGCCGAATATTAACAGTATAGTGAACGTGTTTATCTATTTTGATTCCGAGGACAGACTTGCCGCAACGATGAAAAAGCCGTTGCTTCAGCTAGGGGAGCTAGCACGTTTGCGTGTCGCTGACGTACATCCAAAGTTAGGCTGTTTTCTAGAGATGGGACTCGGACGTCAACTATTGCTCCCTTTATCTGAGCTTCCTGAAAAGATCGAATATCGGCCATTGCCAGGAGACGAAGTATTTGTTGTGATGAAGCATGACAAGAGCGGACGACTCATTGCTAAAATTGCTTACGAAGAGGAACTTTCCCCACTTGTATTCCATGCTCCGGCATCTTGGATGAACAACTGGGTTGAGGGTTGGGTAACGAAAACGTTGCAGCTTGGTTCTTTTGTCATTGTAGATGGTGGAGTAGTCGGCTTTGGTGTATATGGACTAATACCGAGTTCAGAGAGAACCAAATCGATTCGACTTGGCGAGCGTGTTCGTGCACGAGTTACGTTCATCCGTGAGGATGGCCGAGTCAATCTATCCATGACTGAGCGCAAAGAAGTAGGACGAATTGAAGACGCAGATCGTATTCTGGCTTTCCTTAAGGAGCGTCCAGGTGGTGGAATGCCATATTCTGACGAAACTGATGCTGATACGATCAAGGGACGTTTCGGTATTAGCAAATCGGCATTCAAACGTGCGATTGGGAAATTGATGAGAGATAGACTTGTGACGCAGAAGGGTAGTTGGACCTATTTGGCCCAGGAAGAATCGCCGGTAGAAACAACTGAAGGAGCTGAAGGCGAGTGACCCAGTCCTACGGACAATTCGCAAAAGTGTATGACCAGCTCATGGAGGATATGCCTTACGCAGAATGGCTTGGCTTCGCTCGCGCAAGCTGGTCGCGATATGGGATGCCTGAGTCGGTTGTTGATCTAGGGTGTGGTACGGGGAGTCTCTCTATACCTCTAGCTAGATCAGGCTTTCATGTGTACGGTATCGATCTATCCGCTGACATGCTTGCGATAGCCCGAAGCAAATGGGACGAATCGCCTCAAGCATCTGTGAGGCCTCGTGTAGGTACAATTAGGTGGCTGCAACAGGATATGAGAAGCTGGGAGCTAGCAGAGCCTGTGGACACCGTCATATCGTTTTGTGATTGCTTGAACTATTTGACGGAGAAGGAAGACATCGAAGCAGCTTTCCAAGCTACGTTCGCTGCCCTGCGCAGTGGCGGCTCATTTCTGTTCGATATGCATCCACCGAAACAATTGATCCGTTATGCCGAGGAGCAGCCGTTTGTGCTGGATGAACGAGATATTGCTTACATTTGGACATGTGATTTTGAAGAGTCGCGTTGCCAGATCGAACATAATCTTACGATATTCGCTCGTGATCGCAATGCAAAGTTTGATCGATTCGAGGAAACACATCTACAGAGAGCTTATGATCCTGACTGGATTGAAGCTGCACTTCGTCGTGCGGGGTTTAGTACAGTTGATCGTTTTGCAGACTTTGAATTAAAGGCTGCTAGTTCTTCTTCAGAGCGATTGTTCTTTGCAGCAATCAAATAATACAATCATTTGCCAGAGGTTGTCTATGCGCGGTTCTGTCGTGTATAGGCAACCTTATTTATGTGCGAAGGGATGATGTCGGAACTGTATACAATATGTAGATTCGTCTCGAATTTCGTCAGAGCAACCGGGACGACCATAGACTCATGTTCGAGAAAATTCGACTGATGTTTTCCATGGCGAAATAGGTCTGACTATGTTATGATATAAGCCTTTGGTTACTCCCTAAGTGCGTCCATCAGCCTGGTGTTCATTGTAGAAGTAGTTGTCACTCGACGTGCCGAGGCGCTCTTCAATTTACTAATTTCTTGCTCTAATAGAATGTTCTTTTGTTCAAGGCTTTCTATAAATACGATCAGTTCCGGTAGCTCATATCCTGCATCTTGGAACAGCTGGATAAGCTGCGAACGGACTTGTGAACCTGTTACTTTTGACTCCATTTTGGACCTCCAATATAGCTATATAATGTCACTATCCTATCATAGCTGTATCTGTTAAAATAGTCGAGTGCGTCAAAAAAACGGATTGCTATCGTATCTATAATTTTCATTGACGAGACCTATATCTTGATGTAAAATCAAGAACATCAACTACATATTGATGGTTATAGTGCTTTCAATGATTTGCCATTGGGCATATCGTGAACATGCGCATCTGCCGTAAGAAGCGGTCAGAAGCGCTTTTTAATTGCAAAAAATCAGTAGAGGAGCGGACGTGCATTGCTACTTGTCTATGATTCCAAAACAGGTAATGTGAAACGTTTCATCAAGAAACTGAATATGAGAGCAGTACCAATCGACGAGCGGGAAAAGATGGACGAGCCCTTCGTGCTGGTCACTTACACAACTGGTTTTGGTCAGGTTCCGGAGAGGGTTAATTCCTTCTTGGAGTCGAACCACGAAATGCTCCGCGGAGTGTCTGCAAGTGGCAATCGCAACTGGGGCCAGGGCTTCGCGAAGAGCGCAGATACGATCTCCCAAAAGTATGATGTGCCGGTCATTTTGAAGTTTGAACTGTCGGGAACAAGTTTAGATACGCAACATTTTGTCGAAAGGGTGCAGGCTATTGAAGCATATTGAATTAAATAATGAATTAATGCAGCGCGGAGCGGACGGATTTTATCAACTGGAGAAAGATAAAGAAGCAGTAGCTGCGTTTATGGCAGAAGTAGAAGAAAAAAGTGTGAAGTTTGATTCCCTTCGTGATAAATTGAATTACCTCATCGACAATGACTACTACGATAACGTATTCGATAAATATACTTACGAGCAGGTAGAAGCTGTTTATCATTTGACAGCAAACAGCGACTTTAAATTCCAGTCTTATATGGCAGCATCTAAGTTTTACAAGGACTATGCCTTGAAAACGAACAATAAAGCACAATATTTGGAGCAATACGCTGACCGTGTTGCGATTGTAGCACTTAACCTTGGTCAAGGTGATGCTGACAAAGCACTTCGTATTGCAGAAGCAATGATTGATCAACGTTTGCAGCCGGCTACTCCAACATTCCTTAACGCAGGAAAGAGCCGTCGTGGTGAAATGGTTTCTTGTTTCCTTCTTGAGATGGACGATTCTTTGAACTCTATCAACTACGTTCTTGGAACATGTATGCAGTTGTCCAAAATTGGTGGCGGTGTTGCTGTCAATTTGTCCAAGCTACGCGGCCGGGGCGAAGCTATTAAAGGTGTAGAAGGCGCAGCTAAAGGTATTATGCCGGTGCTGAAGCTTATGGAAGATGCATTCTCCTATGCAGATCAAATGGGACAACGCAAAGGATCTGGAGCTGGTTACTACAACATTTTCGGATGGGATATTATCGAGTTTTTGGATTGCAAAAAGATTAATGCAGACGAGAAAGCACGTATTAAAACGTTGTCAATCGGTCTTATTATTCCTAATAAATTTTACGAGCTTGCTGCTCAAAATAAACCTTTATTTGTGTTTGGTCCACACTCTGTACACAAAGCGTACGGTCAACATCTAGACGACATGGATATGGATGTTATGTATGAAGAGCTTCTTGCTAATGACCTAGTTACGAAAAAGAGCGTAATGAACGCTCGTGACATGTTGACAAAAATTGCTTCGATTCAGTTAGAATCAGGCTATCCATATATTATGAACAAATCAAATGCAAACAAAGCGCATGCACTTAAAGATATCGGTTCGATTAAGATGTCCAATCTTTGTACGGAAATTTTCCAGCTGCAAGAAACATCTGAAATTAAAGATTATGGCCACGATGATATTATTCGCCGCGACATCAGCTGTAACTTGGCGTCGCTGAATATCGTTAACGTAATGGAACACAAGAAGTTGAAGGAATCGGTACATGTTGGTATTGAGGCTCTTACAACCGTAAGTGATCTGTCCAAAATCGATAATGCTCCAGGTGTTCGTAAGGCAAACGAGGAACTTCACTCGGTTGGTCTTGGTGCAATGAACTTGAATGGTTACCTAGCGAAAAACAAAATCGCATACGAAAGCGCAGAAGCAAAAGATTTCGCAGGCGTTTTCTTTATGATGATGAACTATTACTCGCTTGAGCAAAGCATGGAAATTGCGAAGGAACGTGGAATTACGTTTAACGGCTTCGAACGTTCAGAGTATGCAAAAGGCACTTATTTCGATCGTTATGTTGAGACGGACTTCCGTCCTAAAACAGCGCGTGTAAGTGAACTATTCGAAGGAATGGAAATTCCATCGCCTGAGGATTGGGCTGCTCTTAAAGTGAAAGTACAGCAGCACGGTCTTTATCATGCATACCGACTTGCTATTGCGCCAACACAAAGTATTTCTTATATCCAAAATGCGACTTCAAGCGTAATGCCGATCGTTGAGCATATCGAAACTCGCACCTATGCGAATTCGACTACGTTCTACCCGATGCCGTACTTGTCGCAAGATAATTTCTTCTATTACAAATCGGCTTACAATATTGATCAGTTCAAATTGATTGATCTGATTGCCGAAATTGGACAACATGTGGATCAAGGGATTTCAACTGTTCTTCATGTTAACAGCAACGTTACGACTCGCGAGCTGGCACGTTTCTATGTCTATGCCGCGCAAAAGGGGCTTAAATCGCTTTATTACACAAGAACGAAGCGTCTTTCCGTTGAGGAATGTACAAGCTGCGCAGTATAAACAGGGCTAGTTGATCGAACGATAACGTAGCAAAGAAGGAGCATGTCTACTATGAAAGCAGTAAACTGGAATCGCCCGGACGATGATTTTACACTTACGTTCTGGCAGCAGAATGTAATGCAATTTTGGACGGACGAAGAAATTCCATTGTCAGATGACAAGATGGATTGGATGGAAATGACGGATGCTGAGCGTACATTGTACAAAAATGTACTCGGCGGCCTGACTTTGCTTGATACGATACAAGGCGGCATCGGTATGCCGAAAATTTTGGAGCATGTAGAAGGTTTGCAACGTAAAGCTGTATTGTCCTTCATGTCTATGATGGAACAAATTCATGCGAAGTCTTACAGCAGTATCTTCACAACTCTTGCTTCTGGCGAAGAGATCGATGAAATATTTGCTTGGGTAGAACAAAATTCGCAGCTTCAGAGAAAAGCGGAATTAGTATCTACTTGGTACAGCAACATCTCAAATGAGAAAGAGCTGTATAAAGCGATGGCTGCTTCTGTATTCCTTGAAAGCTACTTGTTCTACAGTGGTTTCTTCTACCCGCTTTATTTGGCTGGTCAAGGCAAGATGACGAGCAGCGGCGAAATTATCGACCTTATTCTTCGTGACGAGAGCATCCACGGACTTTATGTAGGTGTTCTTGCTCAGGAGTTGTTCGAAGGCTTCACAGCAGAAGAGAAGGCTGAACTAACAACTGAGGTATACGCTCTACTTGATGAGCTATACGAGAACGAAGTTATTTATACAGATGATCTGTACAGCCCGCTTGGACTTGAAGAAGAAGTAAAAGCGTATGTTCGTTACAACGCGAACAAAGCACTGATGAACTTAGGGATGGAAGCTCACTTCCCAGAAGAACCAGTTAACCCGATCGTATTCAACGGTATTAGTACCCATACGAAGCAGCACGACTTCTTCTCTAAGAAGGGCAACGGTTACGTGCGCACGATTCATGTGGAACCATTGAATGATGACGACTTTGTTTTCAACTTCTAAAATGATGCGCTAGCTAATATAGATCGCACCAAAATCGCTCTCGACTATGCCTATTGGCACGGCGGGGGCGATTTTTTTAACCAATCCTGAGTAAAGGGGAGTCCATAAATGAAAAGTATTGAAGTGAACGAGCTAATTGGGAAATTTTCGCTTGAGGTGCTCGTTGGATCAGATCGTTTGGATCGGAAAATCATGAAAGCGAAAACATATCGCCCAGGTCTTGAGTTTGTTGGATACTTCGACTTTTTTCCTCAGGAGCATGTGCAAATATTAGGTGTAAAGGAAATAACGTATCTTCACGCATTAACAGAAGAGGAACGGAATCACCATATTGGCAATATTGTCAAATATCATCCACCTTGCTTCATCGTGACATCTAATCAAGACGGACTGAAATATTTAACGAAATATTGCGAAGAAGAAGGTATTCCACTGCTGCGGACGAACAAAACAACGACAGCCTTTATGACAAGTCTTGATGCATATCTACAAAAAGCATTGGCACCGGAAATTGCCGTTCATGGCGTTTGTCTTAACGTATCCGGCATTGGCATACTACTACGCGGCAAATCAGGAGTAGGCAAAAGTGAGACGGCACACACCCTTATAAGACGTGGACATCGGCTAGTTGCTGACGATATGGTCGTACTCAAGAAGCTTAGTGAACAGACGTTGCTTGGCACTCATAACGAAAAGTCGAAGGAGTTTCTTGCACTCCGTAGTGTAGGTCTTATTAATGTTGTACGGCTATACGGGAGAAAGGCGTTTCAAGACGAAACTCGTATTGTGTTAGATATTGAACTGACGAAATGGAGAGATAATGACTTAAACAATGATTTAGAATTGGAACCGAAGTTTAAAGAATATATGGGGGTACAAATAACGCATTTCGAAATTCAGCTACAACCAGGTAGGGATGTAGCAGGGTTAATCGAAGCGGCAGCTAACAACTGGTACTTGAAAACACAAGGGTACAGTGCAGCGGAAGAGTTTATGAAACGTTTGGAGTGTGAATAGATTAGTTTCGTCCGAGGGGACTATCCTAATTATGGGAATTTGTGCTACACTAATACGAGAAAAGCTCATCCTAACGCAAATGTTCTGTCCCATCAAAAGGAGGAAGTAAGCGTGGAAAATTGCTCTATCGTTACAAAACCTGCTCTACACTTAGTCGGAATCAGCTATTGCGGTCCGTATTCATCATTTCCAGATGAAGCGATTCGGTTGCAAACCGAGTTTCTGGCGAGAAAGCATGAATTGAATGGAGCATCACAATCGACCATACTTTTTAGTCCTTATTTTGGAAACGAAGCATTCGCAACGTATTGGGCATGTTATGAGGTCCAACATTTGGAGGAGCTTCCGCCAGGCATGGTCCAACTGACAATTCCAGGCCATCGTTACGCAATGGTAGCATGTTCGAACAAACGGATCGGTGAAGGCTACGAACAATTAAACGCTTGGATGAATGAGAATGGGCTGAAAAAACTTGCAAATGCAGTATCTATAGAGCTGTTCTACATCGACGAGCAGCATTGGGAAGAGGAGCCTGTAGAACTGCTCATCCCGCTTGAAGATTAATAGGTGGAAGAGCTTGCGGGAGCAGGTTCTTTTTTTTGTATACATTAGCAGACTACTGGAGGGTTTAATATGGGAATAAAAATATGGATTATTGACGCATTCACGAAGGAACGATTTAAAGGTAACCCAGCGGCTGTTTGTTTACTTGAGCATGCAGTAGAAGAAGATCAGATGAAAGCGATCGCGGCTGAGATGAACTTATCAGAAACAGCGTTTGTTAGTAAAGAAGGTGATGGTTTTGGATTACGGTGGTTTACTCCTGTAGCCGAGGTTGAACTCTGCGGTCATGCCACTCTTGCTGCTGCGCATGTATTATGGGAGACGGGTGTGCTTGAGCAAAAGGAAGTAGCAACTTTTTTCACAAAAAGTGGGGTGTTAACTGCACGAAATGATGGCGAGTGGATTGTACTAGATTTCCCGTCGGAATCTCCTGGGGCAGTGCAGGCTCCACAAGAGTTAATCGAAGCATTAGGATTAATTCCACGTTATGTAGGACGGAATCGAATGGACTATTTGATCGAAGTAGATAACGAAGATACGGTTCGAACGTTGCAGCCAGACTTTAACCTTATTAAGCGATTGGATGCAAGAGGAGTAATCGTAACTAGTAGAGCGAATAAAGGAGTAGATGGTAACTACTCCTATGATGTCGTATCGAGAGCCTTTTTTCCAGGGATAGGTATTGATGAAGATCCAGTAACAGGTTCAGCCCACTGTGCGCTGGCTCCTTATTGGAGTAAACGTCTAAGAAAGGATGAACTAACTGGATTTCAAGCATCCGCAAGGGGCGGCATAGTTCGCATGCAGCTAGTAGACGATCGAGTGTTGTTGTCAGGTGCTGCAGTGACCGTGCTTCGTGGTGAGCTTGAGGTCAGCAATTAATGCAGAATGCGGAAGTGCTGACCATGAGAGTGAGCGAGTTAGCCTCAACTAGCTCGTTGCTCTTCGCGTACTTCCTTTTCTTCGTAGTTGCGGCTGCAAAAACACGATCAAAAATACGCTGAAGTAGATCCCGCTGGCAACGTAAAAGACGGCTTCAATACTATTTATTTCTGCAAAATAAGCGACACCAAACGTTGCAAGGGCATTCCAAGGCGACAATATCGTACTTCTAGCCGACAATGTGTTTGCTAGAGTATGGTGTGGAACGGAGTCTTGAAAGAGTGCTTCTTGGCACGTTTCACGAATCTCGTAAAGCGGTCCTATTAACATGACCGCAACAAGTGCAAAAATGGGATGATGGTAATACGTCATTAGGAAAGTAGATATAGCCATAGTAAGCGATGATAGTCCGATCACATAACCAATACGCCGATCAAACCAAGTTGCCATACCAATTAATAGTGCTCCTCCAATTATGCTGCCTACGAAATAACTTGCGTTTAGCATTCCCCACCATTGTTCATCCTTGTTTAATACGATTTTGGTGAATGCTAAAAGCAAGGAAGATGTCCAAATCGTATTTGCAACCATCTCTATTAGATCTATGAATAATAGCTGGCGGACTGTTTTGTTTTGGACGAGCGTGTTCCATGGTTTAGGTGGGTTTGGATTTTCTTTATTATTGTTGGATGTATCGGCTTTACTAATGTCGTCATTCTCAGCTTCCTCTACATTAGTAGCATATAACCCACCCCGAATCGCAAAAAGACAACATGCAGAGACGAAATAGAGAAGAGAAGCTCCAATTAATACACTTTGGAATGAGAAGTAGGCTGTTAATATACCGCCTAACGACCATCCACCAATCATTAAACATTGGCGGACTACATTTAGCGTACTTCGTGCTTGCAAATATTGTTCGCGAGGTACGATTGTTCGAAGGATAACTTGTCTCGCTGGTAGATCCCAAGCAGCAAACGTATCAGCCAAAAATTTTAGTATAAAGATGATAATAATAACGTTTGTTGACTGGCTAAAGCCGAGTAGTGCAAATAGGGCTAAACAATTGAGTGTACGTGAAAATTGAATGACGATAATTAGTTTTCCATAGTTAAACTTATGAATAAAGTGCGATGAAAGAAAGCTACCAACAAAATCTGCGCCATAGGAAGCTAGTAGAATAGTTGTTGCACCTAAGATGGAATTTGTTTTCGAATAGATGAATGACATCAGTCCAACTGTTATGAAAATGGAAGCGACAGTCCCCAACGTCCCCGAGAGCCAATAGATTAGAAATAGACGATTACGCAATAGATTGAACATAAAAGACCTCCAGTTTGACAAGGATGCTATCAAAATATACGGGAATGAGAGAAATATTTTCCAATAATAAATCAAAATTGATAATCTTTCAATGATTTTAAAATGATAATTGAACACTGGAAAGTCGCAGGATGATGATATCAACCGGTAGTAAGCAGCCAAAATAAGCTGGAAAATCGTACATGTTTCATGCTATAGTGCTTAAAACTATAAATACTGGGAAAGAGGGAATCATCAGATGATTGATCGTATCATTCTCGTGAAATTCGGTGAACAAACAACGCAAGAACAGCTCGAGGAAATCGTGGAACGGTTTCAGGCATTAAAACAACACTTGTCTGGTGTTATTGAAGTAAATGCAGGGATCAATTTCTCTGACAACAACAAAGGCTATCAGCTAGTGCTCCGTGTCAGATTCGAAGATAAGGCAGCTTTAGAGGCTTATGGCCCCAATCCACATCACCAAGCAGTAGCGGCGCTCATTCGTGAATATGGACGAGAAGATAGTGTTGCTGCCAATATCGAAGTGTAAAATAGCCGCTTACGGCGAGAAGATTACGAAAGAAGCAACAAATCAACTTCCTCTTATTATCAAGGGCAAGTATCTTACCGAAATTACCTACTGCAATATAATATCGCTGATTGTTTTTTTCGAGTATCTTCGCCTGTTACAGATTTATAGATTGCTCAAAGCGTTTCTGTAGGTGAGCTATATCATGTGGTTTGGCTTAAGAAATGTAACACCAGCCAAGTAAAACATCTTTGCTGGACGAAAAAGAAAGAATCATCGAGAGTAAAATAAACTGTCAATAACGCAGATTTATACATAAAACTACCCAGGGTACAGAGTTACCTTTAAGAATTTAGTTTAGACTCGTTTCTCACCTATTTTTCCTTATATGCTCTATAATTAATGTGTTTTGTTGAGAACTGATGCGTGGAATCTAACGACGGAAACTACAGATTTATTTAAAGTTTCTAGTATATGGAAGGTTTTTTCGTATTTGTGTTGAATTTATAAAGGGAGCCCTTTAGGGGATATGGAACATATAATACTTCTGTAGTTAGTTCATTAGGATATGTTACTGATCATAATGGTTGGAGCGAAAACATATATAATCCTTCCCATGGTGATGGAAAATTTGGTGTTGCTTTTGATTTTCAAGATAAAATGAAGTTGAAAAATAACGTTATAGTATTAAACGCGATTGACTTTACATATTTCGGATCAGGATTCGCTGCCTCAGTAAGTTATGATTCCAAGTTTTCAAATTACAATGGTTATGCCAGAACAATGTACGCGCACACATGGAACTCTACTACAATTAACAGTATTGGATTCTCTGGTGGAGGAGGTCAGTTTGGCGCAAATATTAGCTTTTCTCATAATGTACACAGATTCCCTATCTTTAACGGATCTGATACTACTTTCGAAAAGAAGGGGGTTCTCAATTTGATATCGCTAATAGTTCTAATCCCTGTTCTAATTCTGTTAAGTATAGTAATTTGTTGGTTTTTATTGAGGAGTTTCAAAAATATTCAAGCTCTTAATTTTCTACTCTTAGGAATTCAATTAACGATTCTTGGAGTCTTCACACTAATTCTGTGGAAATTGACAGCAGAAGATTCGGAATTGATTTTTAATCTCGCTCTGTTGTTCACTACATTTGGAACTATTTTATCTTTTTTTTCGACCTTCAAGAAGAGTTGATTCAACGATATGAACCAGACTAAACAAAGGTACGGATCAGATACGGTTAAGCTCCAATTTTGAGGATATCGGAAAAACGTAGAAAACAAGCTGTCGACGGTTCTCAACCGGAGTCAGCTTGTTTCGTTTCTTGCCTTTTAGAGGTAGAAGAATTAGTAAGTAAAAAGTGTCAAACTAAATTTCTTTTTTAGTTTTGTAAGAAGCAGGCATTGCTTTGTATGCGGTAACTCTGTTTTTTCCAGTTGTTTTGGAATAATACATCGCTTCATCAGCTAACCGAATCATTTCTCCGACGAATACGCTCTCTTTGGTAGTACTGAAACCGATACTAATAGTGACAACGGTTTCAGCTTCAACTCTACGTCTAATCGACTCTGCAACGATATCTGGCTTAACGCGGTCGATACTAATGCAAGCTAATAGTTCTTCTCCGCCATAACGCCCTGCAGAACCGATACCACTCGTTTCCTCTTTAATGATCTCCGATACACGTTTTAGAACGCCATCTGCAACATGATGACCTTGCGTGTCGTTTAAACGTTTGAAGTTGTCGATATCGCAGAAGATGATTGCCACCGATTTGCTCCTTAAAAGGAGTTGCTCTGCCTTGGAGTTGAAATGTCTTCGGTTGTAAAGCCCAGTTAAACCATCAACGATGGAAGACTGATAAGTAGACATTAAACGTTCAATGACCCATTCAAACAGAAGGACGAACAGTAATGAGAAATAGATAATTGGCGAGACGAGATTGAACAATAAAAGCCAAGGTTGCGAGCCCTGAAACAGATAGGCATCCGCCATTCTAACAATCTCATCTGCAATAAAGACGATTAGGCTGGAATAATATTTTGTATTCATGTCAGCACTTCTCGTAGCCAGTAATATAATAAGGGAAACGACTATGCAATAGATATCAAGCAATGGAAATGAAATGACGTATGTAGTTGCTGGAATCGTCGATAAAGGCGTAAGTGCGATTTGTATAAAGGATAAAACAATCGTTAGCAGCAGCATAAAAATGAACGGGACAATTCTGAGCTGAGCGGAACGGTAAGTATATAATTTCATGAACACAAAGTTTATAATAATAAAGGAGATAATCTGCAATATGTTGGATACCAAATACATCCAAGGCTCTAACGTCCATCCAGGAAAAGCAAGCGCAACGAGCAGACATTGTCTCGCAATGATAAGAGAAATAGCTGCAATAAGCAGTCTATACGTTTGCTTGTTGCGGTAGCTTACGTATAACTTGATCGACATAAAGAGCATCAATATTAGGATAACGATAACAGACGATGATGAAAAAAGTTGTCCGTTCGGACCTGTAATCCACTGCATTATTGTCATAAGCCAACCACCAATTTATAGAAATAGATGAAAACTTTACAGAAACGTATGTTCTATTATATCATGTTTTAGTAGATAAGGAAGTCTAAATTTCGCATACAGTTATGTCCAATTTTCATGAAAGACCGACTATATGGGCAACATCAAGTGTGAAAGGTGAGAGCTATCGACACCAGTAGAGTGTAATCCGATTTTTACGAAGCGAACGCCGCTTTAGAAACCTTTCAGGAGCTGTTATTTATGAATATTTTACAAGCTTTATTTTTCCCTCCGGAGCAACCTGGGGGCGTATCATCGATGATACCTTATATCCAGGAGCGCTTTCTAAAACTTGGCTGGCAAATGGAACTGTTTTCGTTGCCTAAGAGGGTTAGAAATAAAGGACATGAAGAGGTTATATTCCAAACTTTCGATCACACCGAATTCAGGGGAAACCCGCTGGTAGACAAATACATTCAAACCTATAAGGATTATATATGGTGGACTAAGCTTAGAATACAGAAATCATATGATATTATTCATGCTCATCATCCTATAGCTGCACTGGCAATGAAGCGGGTATTTCCCAATACACCACTTGTGATGACCATTCATTCAAGCTATGCGAGAGAGCTAATATTAAATGGGAAAATAGAAGAAGGTGGGCCCGAGCACCGATTCCTCAATTTGTTGTACCGTGAGCTAGAAGTTACGACTGACAAATTAATGACAGTATCGGAATCATTCAGATCCTATATTGCACCTTACGTTGAGACTCCCGAACGTATAAAGGTCATTCCAAATGGTTTTGATGAAAAGCGTTTTAAGCCGATCGCCCATGAAAATGAAGTGACGCAGTTAATTACCGTTTGTAGGCTTGTTCCGGCAAAAGGAATAGATGTTTTATTGTATGCGTGTGCGGAACTTAAACGTCGCGGGAGCCCGTTTGTCCTCCACATTATCGGCGATGGGCCGATTCGAGAAGAGTTGGAGTTGTTAGCTCAGGAGCTTGGCTTGTACGATGATATTATTTTTTACGGATATATGCTTCACCCAGAAGAATTTATGCCATTCTTTGATGTATTTGTTCTCCCTTCACGAGCGGAGGCGTTCGGCTCTGTATTTGCTGAAGCTGCCCTTTGCTGGCTAGCGCTTGTAGGTACGAATGTTGGTGGTATTGCGGAGCAGATCGAAGACGGTGTAAACGGCTTATTAGTACCAACTGAAGATCCGCTAGCGCTTGCAGATGCACTCGAAAAGGTGGTTGGTGATCCGTCCTATCGCTACAATTTAGCGCGAACAGCATGGGATACGGCGAAAAAAACATATTCGTTGCAACGGGTTATTTCGCAGCTCAAGAAAGCTTACGTTGCTGTGAAGTCCGAGCCGAGACCTACACCAGAGATTGAATAATGTTGGATAGAGAGCAGGGAAGAGAATGAGTATGCCATTTAGATTCATTCATGCTGCGGATATACATCTAGATAGTCCTTTCCGTGGACTTACGAAAGTTCCGGAAGTCGTCAGAGCAGAGCTGACGGATGCGACGTTCGCCGCTCTAAAGCGTCTGACGGATACGGCTATTGCTGAAAAAGTAGATTTTATCGTCATAGCAGGGGATTTGTTTGACGAGGCTGACCGCTCGCTTCGTGCTCAGCTGGCTTTTTTAAAGGAATGGGAGCGATTAGCGGACAATGGTATAACCGTGTTTGCTATTCACGGTAACCATGATCATCTTGGCGGCAAACGTGCTAAACTTACGTTGCCGTCCAATGTACACATTTTCGGAGCGGAGGAAATGTCCTATCGTCCTGCTTTCCACAGAAATGGTGAGTTAGTAGCTTACATCTATGGGATGTCTTATGGCGAAAGAGCTGTTGCGAGTAATATTGCTGCAACGTATCAGACAGCACCTGAAGCACCTTATCATATTGCGCTTCTTCATGCTAATGTTGGCGGAGATAGTGGACATGATCCCTACGCTCCTTGCACGTTAGAGGAATTGGCAAGGAGTGGATTCGATTATTGGGCATTAGGACATATTCATAAGCGGCAAGTGTTAAGTGAATATCCTCATGTTGTCTATGCGGGTAATACGCAAGGTCGAAATCCGAAAGAAACAGGTGCTAAAGGTTGTTATATTGTAGATGTAATCGATTCTCGAAATACTAATGCGAAGTTTACAACACTTGATTCCATTCGTTGGCTTGAAGAAGATGTTTCTATTGAGGGATTAGCGACAGAACAACAGCTTCTACAACTACTTTCACATCAAATCGGTGTAAAGCTGGATGAGGAAGATGGCTGCTCTATCATGTTGCGAGTTCGTTTAAAAGGAAGAGGACCACTACATGATCATATTCGCAGTGCATATGTATGTGCGACAATTTTAGAGCAACTACAATCGGAATACGAGCCAACGCAAGGAATGCCTTGGATTTATGTTTATGAACT
The DNA here is from genome assembly GCF_016019935.1 of Paenibacillus sp. GSMTC-2017. Lineage (GTDB taxonomy): Bacteria > Bacillota > Bacilli > Paenibacillales > Paenibacillaceae > Pristimantibacillus. The sequence goes on along the minus strand of NZ_JAECMT010000001.1, from coordinate 890,438 downwards.
TGTTGCTGAAACAGGGGCGGAGCTCGACTGGGAAGCTCTCTCAGTGGAAGATAGTTTTGCAGGTGAGTTACTCAGACTTTGCAATCGATTGGAAGAAAACAAAGAAGATTGGCGATCATTTGCACAATCGGCATTGCAAGATATAAGTAGCCACCCGAAACTTGGACGGATCGGACGAAGTAAGTGGGACAAACCTTCAAATCATTGGCTGGAGCAAGCGAAGGAGCTAACACTTAGTCTTGTGGCAGAAAATCGGGTGGACAACAACCGCTCATAAAATTGTACGGCTATTACACGAAGTGAAGTATCCGTTTATACTGGGAGGCAAATAGGATGAGGCTGGTTGAAGCTCATATTGACGGGTATGGACGATTAAATAACCGGCGCGTAGATCTTGATGCGCCGGTTATTGTCGTTTTTGGACCCAACGAAGCGGGTAAAAGTACACTGTTTGGTTTTGTTAGGACGATGTTATTTGGTTTCACGAAACGTTCCAACTTATCGGAACGACAAGAACCTATACATGGCGGTCGCCACGGTGGTCGGTTAATATTTCGTGATTCGTCAGGTGCCAGTTACATAATAAATCGATATGCCGATGAAGCTGGTGGTAAACCGAAAGTGCGGATGTTAGAAGGGAGCTTTGACAGTTCCACTTCTACAGATGTCATCGAGCGAATAATGGAGCAGGCTAATTGGGAGGGACAATTTCTTGGTAGTATGAACGCGCGTCTTTACCGCCAATTATATGCCATTACTTTAACAGAGTTAAATGAAGTAAGTGCGCTCTCTGGAGCTGAACTTGGTCGTCATCTCTATCAAGCTGGATGGGATGGAGGCAAGGCAATTGCTGCTGCAGAGAAGGAAATTATGCAAGAGCTTGATTCCTTGTTTAAGCTCAAAGGCACTAATCAGCGTATGAGCAATCAATGGAAGATGCTTGAGCAATTTGATGCTGAGCTAAGGCGAATTGCAGATGGTATTGATCGATTTAATGTGCTGAGAGATGATAGTGAGTCCACAGAGAATGCGATTATTGAAGTATCCGTGAAACTTCCTTCTCTTCAGCAAGACTTGCAATTACTTCGTAAGGCAGTTCATTCTCGTCCACATTGGCTTCGTATTCAGGAGTTACTTACCAATAGAAAAAAAATAGCCTATGCAGAACGGTTGCTAACTGGATCAGAGCAAATATGGGACGATTTGCAGCGACAGTATGCAGAAATGATCGAACATATTGAAGAACTGCAACAAGAAAAGTCATTGCTTGAACGTCAAAAGTCAGTCTTACTCTACGATAATGACTTCATTGATAAGGGTGCCGAGACTAGTGCTGTTTTGCAAGATGCGGATCGCATACGCTCATTAAAACAACAATTACCCGAGTTGGAGTTAGAAATGCAGGGTTTAGATGTGTCGATAGGCACACTTGTTACTAGCATATCTACTGAATGGACTGAGCGACAACTAAGAGAATTGATTGTAACGGTAGCAGACCGTGATTTTGCAAGAGGGAAGTTAGAGATATGGCAAACCTTTCGTCGCTCTGAAGAACGGATTCAAGCGGAAATGGAAACTCTTCGTGCTGAGGAGAGGGAATTATTACTGCAATTAAATGATTCAGAGGAACGATTGCGAAAAGTAATGGAGCGTTTAGAAGACAGTGGCAGAGGAAGGTTTGCACTTCTACCAGACACGAAACCTTCGCTTACTGCGGCGTGGGATGCCTTTGATGAAGCGCTGCGCGATTGGGAACTTGAACGTGCCGGAGCTATTGGTAAGGTAGGAGCAAAAAGTCAATCTTTTGCGGGTAGTGGACTGAAATTGGCAGGGTTATGTGGGGTAGGTGGAGCATTAGCTGTAGCTGGTGCTGCTGCAAGTGGTCTATTGGGTGAAACGTCGGGTATTGCGACTATTTCGGCTATTACGATTGGTGGAGCTTCAGTTGCATTGCTCCTTGGCATGAAGTTTTATGGCAATAAACGCGAAAATGGTCGTTCTTCTCATGTCGCTCGAATAAGCTCTAGAAGCAATCGTGCAGGACGCAGTCGGGGCGAGCTTCGTGTATATGAAGCGCTGGAAGTACTTGTTAAAGAGCCTGACAAAACGTATGCAACATTATTTGATGCAACATCTACCGATCAGACATCTAATCTTGTAGTGTCTCTACGCTCCGCGATACGTATGGAGGTGCAGGAGCGTCTCGATGCAATTAGTGAGTTTGTGCGGATGACAGACATTCGCATAGAAAATCGTTCTCGACTAGATCGGATACGTGGGGAATTGAGTGAACGTGGGGATTTAGCAGAAGTTGCTGTGCGGAAGCAACAGCTTGAAGCAGTCGAGTGGGGAAACTGGCTTGTAGCACGTTCTCTACCGAATCATATGTCACCTGCTGCTGCGCTTGAAGCTTTCGAGATTGCTGAATCAGCTTTGGAGCGGCTTAGACAATATGATCGACTTTATGCAAGACAAGCTACTACGAATAAGGAAATTAATAGTTATCAAAAGAATGCAGAGAAGCTTTGTGCTAATTTCCCGAATAGTGTTCGAGAACTTCAAAGTGATCCCACGCTTGCGATGCAATTGTTACAAGCAGAAATTCAACGACACGTTGCTATACAAGCTCAAGCCGATGGTATCATAACGCGAATAGAACAGCTTTTGATAACGTTAGAAAACTTGCAGTCAAAAGAAGCTACAATCAAACAATCTTTAAATGAATTAATTGTACAAGCGGGTCTAACAGACGAAGTGGAGTATGCTACTGCACTAAGAGATCGTCAGTTACTCGCTGACCTTGATATGGAATTGACGAGACTACAAATCGAGCTGACAGCTGGTTTAACGAATGAACGACTCGAACAACTTCAAGCGTTATTTGCGCAGTTTGATGAGGAGCAATTAGCAGAGGCACTTGAAGAGGCAAAGGTTCAAGAAGCGAATGTTGTAGAGCTGCAATTTGAATTGCTGGAGAAAAGAGGTCGATTGAATCAAGCAAGGGAGCAATTGATGCAAGCGGATGAACGACAACGTCTCATCTTAGAGAGGGAAATGACAATTGCGGGGCTTGAAAACAACATGGAACGCTATGCGGTGTTAATGATCAGTAAAGCACTTATTGATCGTACGAAAAGAATTTATGAAGAAGAACGCCAGCCAGTTGTGCTTCAAACAGCATCACATTATTTCCGAACGCTTACTGGTGGGCGATACATAAGAGTAAGTGTAAACGTAGAACAGTCTGGCATTCGAGTAGAAAAGGCGGATCATTCTATGTTAGATAGTAGCTTACTTAGTCGTGGGACAGCAGAACAATTATATTTGGCGATGAGATTAGCACTTGCCCGTGAATCCTCACAAGAGGAGAAGCTTCCGTTAATGCTAGATGATTTGTTCGTAAATTTCGATTCTGAACGACTACATGCAGCTGCACGTCTAGTTGCTGAGCTGGCGAATGAACGCCAGCTGCTGCTGTTCACATGTCATGAAAAAGTGCGAGATGTACTTCTAGCAATTTGTAAGGAAACGATTCTTGTACATTTAAGTCCGCCTGAAGCGGTGTAACATCGGAATCTTCTATAGTCGCCGAAAGAGGACGCGCTTACGAATAATGAGGATGAGCCATCCTAAGCTGATTAGTCCGAATAATGGATATAGTGTAGACAGAAGCGGGCCAAAGCCAATTTGGCTCGCAAAGTAGCAAATGACGAGTACACCGAAGGTGAGCAATTCCCTCGACCATTTCAGTCGTTCTTGCAGTTGCAGCGTTAACCCATAAATATCGGCGATGAGTGTTGTGAATATTTCTGCAAAAATAAGGAAGATGTAAATGAGCTGGACATATTGTCCTAGTTGTCTTGCGATTCCACCCATTGGAATGGCGAATTGTTGTATTCCAGGCATATGAACGGATAGAGCAATATGACCAGCAAGCAACATAAAACCAATTCCAAGTCCGCCTACCCAAGAGCCAATAATGATCGTTTTTCTATCTTGTATTTCAGCTCCTAAAGGTACAAGGACAGCTTGTGACAACGATAGGTTAAAAGCTGTGTAGAGGAAAGGTGCAGCCCATGCAGCCCATGGTGAAAAGTCAGTTGCAAGTGTAATGAACTTATAGGTTCCTGGTGTTCTGAACGTATCAATCATGACTAACACGGTGAATAACAACATAATAGGAACGACTATGGCATTGACGGTTAGAATAGCTTTCATTCCTTTTCGGAGCAGGAAGAAGCTTGCTACAATTGTAATCAGTAAACCAGCTTGATAAGAAATATTCCAATGTTCATAAAATATTGTACCAGCTCCAGCTAACATGACGGCAGTTACACCTAACAAAATGAGCAACATGAAATGGCTGATTAGCTTACCGTATTTGTCTCCAAAAAGTGCTTTGTTTAAGTCTTCATAAGACTTTGCTCGAATTTCGCTAGCGATCAACATCATCTTTGTGCCGAGCCAAATGAACAATACGGTAGACAGTGCAATAGTAAACGTTCCCCAATAACCGAAACGAGTGAAAAATTGTAAAATTTCTTGCCCTGTGGCGAAGCCTGCTCCAACAATTGTTCCCATATAGGTTGATGCGATCTGCAACACTTTGCCTGTTCGTTTCTGCATGTGTTCCGTCCTCCGATCCAACGTTCTTCTCTATAAAGAAGGTATGTCCAATCGGGGACAGGCATGACACAAATGTTATATGAAATGAATAGAGTACTCAAATAAAGAAGAGGGCGGAGTAGATCCCGCCCTCTTATCGTACCAACAATATGATGGTTATAGACTAACGTTAGCCTTGTGCTAATAACTTGATCGAAACAATTTCATTCATATTTGGATCAACATCTAGCTTTATTTTGGCTCCGAGTGCGTTATAAAGGAGTAAATAATCTGATTGTGAATCTGGTTTCCCAAGCTCACTAAGTACTTTCTCAGGATGATCACCGATCTTAAGACCACTTAATCCAGATTGAACATGCGAACCGTATACTTCTACGAAATGTACGGAACCTTCCGTGTTAATACCAACAGCAAAGCCGTCATATTCAAGCACTTGAATAGCTTCTTCTTGCTCTTCTAGCAGGTAGCTGTCAGATTCTTTGCCGCAATAATCTAGTACATGCGAGTCGCTATCGCCTATTGCAATACCATTTAATTTAGGACTGACCTTGCTCCAGTTTTTAGCTTTAGTAATGTTATCTACAGCGGTGTTTTTACTCGTTTTTGACTGCATGTTAGAAGTCTCTGTCGTAGACTCCCGATCCGGAATTGTCGTAGGGTCAGTGGAGTTAGACGTATTGTTAGCATTCAATTGTGACTGTTCGGGTCTTACTGATTTCTTATTTTGTTCCGTTTGCTCTATATTATTTAATGGTTTATGGTTAGGGCTTGCTGAGCTTTGACAACCGGTTAAAATAATGGCAAACGCAGAAGCAGCAAACCATAGAATAATCTTATTGAGTTCAGATTTCTTGGTATGATTCATATGCGTTCCTCCGTTCGTGTATCTATATTATAAAACGCATTCCCGTGGGCTAAAGTTGCTCTTTTATACAAATTAAATAGGAAAAAATGCTGCGATAGAGACATGTTCACAATAAATGACACTTATTGCGTTATATATGGTTGCGTACTTTACCTTACCTATGTTACTTTATCGAAAAGGGATTTTTGGCGGAGGTCAGTTAAGATGGAAAAATTGAAACAACGTATACTTGAAGAGTCGTCAATCTTGTCGAGTGATGTACTTCGGATGGATGCTATCATTAATCATCAGGTAGATCCGGCATTGACAATGGAGATGGGGCAGGAATTCGCCAAAAGATTCGCTGAACAACCGATTACTAAAGTAATAACAGTGGAATCGTCAGGTATTCCGGCAGCTTTCGCGACAGCATTAGTACTAGATGTCCCACTTATATTTGCACGTAGAAAAAAGACGCTTATCGCTGATCCAGATGTTTATTGTGAGCGAGTGCCTTCTTTTACAAAAGGAATTGTAACAGATATTATGGTTTCCAAGCAGTTTCTGACAAGTGACGATCACGTCTTGTTTATAGATGATATCATTGCAAATGGTGATGCTGCTCGTGGCCTTATCAAAATTATTGAACGCTCCGGCGCTTCATTAGCAGGAATTGGAATCGTAGTTGAGAAATCTTTCCAAGCAGGTGCTAGGACGCTTAGAGAACAAGATATTCGTGTGGAATCATTGGTGCGAATTGCATCACTAGATAATGGTGAAATAAAGTTTGAGTAACATCTACCAATGTTAATGCTCTTTTCCGAAGCGAATATTTCGCTTATAATGAAACGTAAGTGATCGAGGGGAGGCACCAAAGATGGAAAACATGTCTACAGAATATTTAAATGGGAAGCTAACCGATGCCAAAACTCATTTCGAGAGAGCACTGGATTGCAAACATACGGAGTTTGATGATTTATATCCTTATATGATTGAACATCCGCAGTTTTTCTGGTACAAACGTTACGTCGCTTGGTCCGAGTTGCTTACGATCGTAAAGCTGTGTGAAGAGCTTTCTGTAGAATGGCATGATCAGTTCACAGAGAAACAAGGAGAGTACATTAGTAAACGAGTAATGTCTTCACGCGTACTCGACGAATGGTATGAGACTAACGATTCACGTGAGCATGTGGGCTAACCGCATGTATTTTGTATAAAGATACGATGTGACCTCAATGATAAGTGAATGTTATCATTGAGGTTTTTTTAGTATAATGGGAGCTAGAAGCTTCTTCTTGGAGGAAGTTGAGGAAGGTGGGACAGGCTAGAGTATGGTATCAGAAGAACAATTGGATGCATTTCGTCAATCAGGTGAAACAGTGCGGGTCATGCGGGATGAGATGGAAGTTAACGATGTGCTCGGAATAGTTGTAGCATGGGATGAGTCAATCGTCGTCATTCGTAAGCCAAGCCGTCGAGTGCTTAAGTTAAGTCGTACATATCGTTATGTGCCTGCTTCGGAGGATAGAATTCCTCCTTCGATAGATTAAGGGGAAATAGGATAGTACAAATGGTTGTATGATGAAGAGGAGTGATAAAATGAAATGTCCAATTTGTAATGATGTGCGTATGAAAGAAGTCGTTAAAGATGAAGTGCTAATTGATGTATGCCCGGAATGCAAAGGCGTTTGGTTAGACCGTGGCGAGCTTGAGAAGCTAATGCAAGGGATAAGAGAAGTACGCCAGGACTATGAGCGAATGGAACAGCAGATACAGAAAAATGCTCCTCCGTTCAACAATGCTAATTCACAACAACCAACGACGCCAAGCTTTGGTCAACAGCCAACGGCACCTAGCTTTGGTCAACAGCCAACGGCACCTAGCTTTGGTCAACAGCCAACGACGCCAAGCTTTGGTCAACAACCAACGACGCCAAGCTTTGGTCAACAGCCAACGACACCAAGCTTTGGTCAACAGCCAACGACACCAAGCTTTGGTCAACAAAGCCCCGGTAGTACTAATTATGGTCAACCATTTGTTAATCCACAACCGGGTTCAGTTGGCACACCTCCGGTAAGTGGTCAAAGTTATAACCAGCCACCTGCTGGATATGGACAAGCACAACCAACGAACCCGGCGTATCCACCAAACTATAACCAAGGATATAATCAGGGCCACGGTTATGGACATTATGGATACGATAAATATGGCCGCCCAAAAAAGAAGAAGACGGTTCTGGATGTTTTTGGTGACTTGTTTGAATAATAATAGGATTGCCATTAGTGTGGATAAGATTATAAAAATAGATTAAATTAGATTAGGTAACAATAATTAAAATAGTTCAAATTAATGGAGGGCTAATTATGTCTTTAGTAGCTTATTTGATTTTCAACGGAAATTGTCGCGAAGCGGTAGAACATTATGCAGATGCATTTGGTGTAGAAGTTCCAGAAATGGCTACCTTCGGTGGCGGCCCACAAAATCCAGACTATCCTTTGCCAGACGCAGCAAAAAATTTAATCATGAACACAAGACTGGATGCATTTGGTGATTATATTATGTTCTCGGATACGTTCCCTGGCTCACCGTTTACGGTCGGTAATCATTCTTCGATAGCGATTGTTACAGAAGACCAAGAGAAACTACAAGCCGCATTTAATAAATTGAAAGAAGGCGGTAAAGTAGAACTTGAACTGCAGGAAACGTTCTGGAGCAAAAGCTACGGTTCGCTAACTGACAAATTCGGAGTACATTGGCAATTTAATTTAGGCGAACAACAAGCGTAATGACTTAAATTACATAGTTCGAAAAAGAGTCCCACATTTTGTAGAGTGGGGCTCTTTTTTTTGTGCAAAAACATGAGAGATACAAGTTTCCCGATTTTTCTGAATTAAGCGCATTTATGTATTAAGAACAGGAAGTTTCCCGACTTTCACTACGATTAAGCGTATTTATGTACTAAGAATAAGAAGTTCCACGATATTCTCCGATATTAAGTGTATTTATGTACTAAGAATAAAGAAGTTCCACGATATTCTCCGATATTAAGTGTATTTATGCATTAAGAATAAGAAGTTCCACGATATTCTCCGATATTAAGCGCATTTATGTATTAAGAACAGGAAGTTTTCCGACTTTCACTACGATTAAGCGTATTTATGTACTAAGAATAAGAAGTTCCACGATATTCTCCGATATTAAGCGCATTTATGTATTAAGAACAGGAAGTTTTCCGACTTTCACTACGATTAAGCATATTTATGTACTAAGAATAAGAAGTTCCCCGTTTCTCTCCGAGATTAAGCGTATTTATCCACTTAGAACGAACATCTTTTTGAAAGGTCAATAAAAATATTAATTTTAATAAGAGGGTTGTAATCGTAATAATTACGATCTATAATCGTATTTATTACGATTAAAGGATCAGAGATTAACGAATCCCGAAAAGGTTGTTTTTCACGCAGTACATAACTAAGGAGGATTTAAATGATGAGATTAGATTGGCGGAATAGTGGCAACAGAGTGGATGGAAAGATCAGAAAGCTTAGAAAAAAAAGTGCAGTGAGGTTTATGACCGCTATCATCGTAATGGCAACACTACTAACGGCATGCAGCACAAATGACGGTGGAACAGAGGGGACTAAGGCTAAGGGGGAGGGAAAGAGATTAACTGAAGCTAACAAAAAAGTAACCATTATTCGTAATCTCAAATCGGATTCTCTAGATCCATTGAAGAGCTGGGAACCGCTTAGAGCAGGAATAACAGAAACGTTGTTACGATTGGATGCTGATATGAAGCTTGCACCATGGCTTGCATCTGAATGGAAGAATGTAAATGAGTTAACGTGGGTATTTACCATTCGTGACAATGTGACGTTTCACAATGGCACTAAACTAGATGCGAATGCAGTAAAGGCTTCCCTAGAAGAAGCGATACGGACAAATGAATCACTAGCTGTTTCCTTGAAAATTTCCTCCTTATCAGCACAAGGACAAGAGTTGACTATAACGACAGCTGAACCGTATCCTGCACTCCCGTCTGAATTAGTTAATCCTTACATGTCTATTATTGACGCAGGAGAGAAAAAGCGAATAGGGGAGAAAGCGTTTAATGCTGCACCTGTCGGAACAGGGCCATTTATAGTAAAAGTATTTAAACCAAACATCGAAATTGCTTTAGTAAGATACGATCGTTATTGGGATGGTCTCGCGAAAGTAAATGAAGTTTCGTATAAATTTAATGAAGATAGCAACATGAGGTCGCTAGCGTTGCAGTCTAAAAAAGCAGATATTGTGTATCAATTGCCTGCCGAAAATATTGCAACGATACAAAAAGATCCTTCATTACGTGTAAAGTCAATTTCGGGTCTACGGGTATATTTGCTAATGTTCAATCAACAAACGAAAGAAATGAGTGACGTTAGAGTACGCAAGGCTATTGATATGCTTATTGATCGTGATGGCATAGTAAATGGAATTATGCTAGGTAATGGAACAAAAGCAAATGGCCCTTTCCATGCAGTCTTACCATTTGGTAATAAGGAAGAAGCTAATTCGTTAAGAGTAGAGGAAGCAAAGGCATTACTTTATGAATTGGGTTATTTACAAGGAAATGATGGATTGTTACACAAAGACGGTAAGCCTTTAACGCTGGATATTGTAACTTACAAGGGTCGTCCCGAACTACCTCTCATTGCACAGCTGTTGCAATCTGACGCTGCAAAAGTAGGAATTACAATTCGCATTCAAGTCTCAGAAGATATCGATGTCCACTTGCGCGAAGATAAACAATGGGAAATAGCTACATATGCAATATTGTCATCACCTCGTGGTGATGGTGGGTATTTTTTGAATGCGGCTCTAATGCCAGGTGGCTCTATCAATCCAGCAAACATCGAAGTGAAAGGACTTAGCGACGTATTGTCCAAACTTAACCAGACTAGTGATGTAGAAAGTCGAATATCCCTTACTAAACAAGCAACTAAAATAATTCAAGAACAATTGCCTCATGCATATGCTGCCTATCCGAATCTTATTGTTGGTGTTAACGATCGTATTGTCGGTTGGGAACCTGGTGCTGAAGAATATTATATTGTGACAAATAAACTGGATGTGAATTAGGGGTATGCTCCTGTTTATCGGTAGAAGAAGTGTTGCGATCATCATTGTATTATTTCTGTTATCGGGTATGACCTTTGTATTGATGAAATATGCTCCGGGTGATCCTGTCTTAACGATTTTGAATATAGACGAGGTTGCAGTTACTCAGGCGGATGAAGAAGCGATGAGGGAGAAATTAGGGTTTAACAAACCGATTTATGATCAATATTTCAGCTGGCTCAAAGGATTGTTCAAGCTAGATCTGGGTTATTCGTATAGTAATGATCGAATGGTAATGGAATTGTTGATGGAGAGATTACCGTTAACCCTTCAATTATTGGCAGGTGGAGTACTCATCATGATTGTTATTGCCGCTCCGTTAGGGGTGTTAGCATCTCGTTATCCCAATCGCTGGCCAGATCGGTTTAGTCAATTATTTGCGCTGCTAGGAGCGTCGATCCCCAATTTTTTATTAGGGTTACTACTTGTTTATTTTCTAGCTTATAAATTCAACTTATTCCCAACGATGGGCACCGGCTCACTTAAGCACTTTATACTTCCGTCCCTGACACTTGGATTTTCGATGTCCGCTATCTATTCTAGGTTGCTGCGAAGCGGGCTTATTGACAGTATGTCGCAACAGTATGTACGAGCCGCACGTGCAAGGGGGTTGTCGGAAACTCGTATTCTGATGACCCATGCTCTAAGGCCTGCGCTGTTGCCGTTAATTACAGTATTAGGTATGAGTATGGGGAGCCTTGTTGCGGGCACAGTTGTCGTTGAAATAATGTTCGCTTTACCGGGACTTGGAAGCTTAGCGATTGATGCTATACTTCAGCGTGATTATCCTGTTATTCAAGGTTATGTACTTTTAATTGGGTTGTTTATTGTAGTGATTCAATTCATTGTTGATTTCGTTTATGGAATAATCGATCCTCGTATTCGATATGGGAAGGGGGAACCATTGTAATGGTCCATCTTTTTACACATCGTATGGTTACGATTGGTATGTTCATCCTTGCTGTAATCGTTCTAATGATGCTGACTGGTTCATGGTTAGTGGCAAACGATCCACTTGCTATTGACTTGGGAAGGCGGCTTGCTCCACCTAGTTTCTCTTATCCGCTTGGAACGGATCATCTGGGTAGATGTCTGTTTTCAAGACTAGTTGTAGGTGCTCGGACTACGATTGGAATTACAATGCTTACTCTTATGATCGTTGTATTCGTTGGTATACCGCTTGGTATGTTGTCTGGGTATTTAGGTGGTCGCTTCGACTCCATTATGATGCGTTTCCTTGATGGAGCTAGTGCGTTGCCCGAATTTGTAGTCGCAATTGCGATAGCGGGTTTCTTGGGACCAAGTTTGACAAATCTAATGTTTGCTATTGTTTGGGTGAAATGGATTGGATACGCGAGAGTAGCAAGAGGGATTGTGTTAGCAGAACGAAAAAAAGATTATATATTAGCCGCTCGTGCGGCGGGTAGTAATGTATGGAACATATTGATCCTTCATCTGGTCAAAAAGATTATACCTCCTATTCTAGTCATTGGATCACTCGATATAGGGAAGATCATTATGATTATTGCGATGATGTCTTATGTAGGGCTTGGTGCTCAGCCACCAGCTCCTGAATGGGGTGCTATGTTGAATGAGGGAAGAACTTTTTTTCAGTCACATCCGCAGCTCATTCTATATCCGGGGTTAGCCATATTTATTGTTGTCATTGCGTGTAATTTGATTGGTGAAGGATTGAGAGATCATCTAGATGTCAAGAATAGCAAACTCAAATGACGATGTACTAATACAAAAAAAGATTAGATGAGGAAACAAGTTATGGGAGAGAGTAGACGCAATATACCGATTCTTCAGGTCGAGAGACTAATAATAGTTAACGATCACGGAAGCCAACGAAAACCGATTATTTCTGACATCCAATTTACTATAAAAGCAGGTCAGACATTAGCGATTGTTGGAGAAAGTGGTAGCGGAAAAAGTGTAACAGCAAGTGCAATTGCTGGTTTATTACCGCAGCCTCTGAAAATAAATAATGGCTCTATTCGATGGCATGGTGAAGATATCATCCCTTGGTCCTCCAAGGAAAAGCAAAAGTTAAGAGGTTCTGAAATAGGATGGATGTTTCAAGATTTTGAAGGGAGTCTTACTCCGTTTATGCGAATTGGTAAAGCGATGGAAGAGTTAATCATGTTTCATCAGCAGAAGCCGAGACGACAGGCTCGTGAAATAGCAATTAATTGGCTGGAATTGATGGAATTACCGGTAGAACGTATTTATCGAAGTTATCCATTTCAACTGAGTGGAGGACAATGCCAGCGGGTTGCACTTGCTTGTGCTCTAATGCTTGAGCCTTCGCTGCTAATTGCAGATGAACCTACTACAGCTCTTGATGTACTGACTGGAGAAGCCATACTTGATTTGATCAAGTCCATGCAGAAGAAAACAGGATGTGCTGTATTGTTGATCTCACATGATTTGCGTCAAGTAATCAAGCATTCAGAAGAAATGGTTGTGATGAAAAAAGGTGCAATCGTCGAAGCAGGACCAACAGAAATACTGATTAACTATCCTCAACATGAGTATACAAAAGCTTTGCTTAAAGCTTGTCCTAGAATCACAAACAATAATATCACTGCACGAATAACCAACACTAAGCAGTCAGTTACTAGTTTGGATAATAATGGGGTCATAACCTTCTACTAACGGGGGAAGTACGATGAATAAAGTGCTCATTGCGAACAATCTTGTCAAAAGATACAGCGAGGGAAACCGAGGTTTTGCAGCTATTAACGATGTATCTCTTCATATTAACGAAGGTGAATGTCTAGGTTTGGTAGGGGAAAGCGGCAGCGGAAAGAGTACTCTTGCAAAAGTTTTAGTTGCACTTGAAACACCTGACAAAGGAGATGTATGGCTGGGCGGAAAATCATTATTTTTGCTCAAAAGAAAAGATTTACGTACGATGCGCCAGCATATAGGTATCATCTTTCAAAATAGTAATGGTTCGCTCAATGATAGCCTTCCCGTTTGGCGTTCTATAATGGAGCCTTTGGACAATTTCCCTGACGTCAATCCGTCATTTCTTAAAGATGTCCGACATTCGCGCAGAAGAGTTGCAGAAAGACTGCTTGAGATGGTTGGATTACAGACTCACCACATAGATCGGTATCCTCATGAGTTAAGCGGAGGCGAACGGCAGCGGATAACTATTGCCCGGGCAATGAGCGTAAGCCCGCAACTACTCGTTTGCGATGAACCGACGTCGAGCTTGGACGTTACCATTCAAGAGCAAATATTAAATCTTCTAAAGCAATTTCAACACGAGCAAGGTGTTTCGTGTTTGTTTATCTCTCATGATATTGCAGCAGTACATGGGATGTCAGATCGTATTATTGTAATGAAAAAGGGAGCGATAGTAGACCATTTCCATCGAGATGAAATATGGTCGGGGGATCGTCATCCATACACAGCAGCGCTTGTTCAAGGGTCACAATAAGGAGGTACAAGAAAGTTGAGTAAGTCGAAGGCGATGACATGGCCATTTCTACAAATGTATGTTCTTGCATTTTTGTTTTTTAGCGCCAATTCGATATTGAACGTTATTATTCCTCTATATAGTGAAACAAAAGGCATTTCAAACAGTATGATCGGCTTTATTATGGGTGCTTATATGTTGACTTGCATGCTAGTACGTCCATGGGCGGGTTACTTGGTAGCGCGATACGGCCCCATTAAAATTCTTCGAATAATTGTAGTTTGTAATGGCATTGGACTTGTTTTATATACGATGTCAGGATTAGAAGGCTTTTTTGTTGCTCGGCTTATTCAAGGAATATGTACAGCCTTTTTCTCTATGGCGCTTCAAATTGGCATCATCGATCAGTTGCCTGATAAAGAACGTTCACAAGGTGTATCGATGTATTCCTTGTTTACTTATTTACCTACTATCATTGGTCCCTTGATTGCCCTTGGGATATGGGAGTGGGGCGGTATGAACTTGTTTACTGTTGCCATGATTGGGATTGCAGTTGTAACTGCCCTATTTGGATTATCGATTCCTACAAAAAAATATGTTCATGGAGAGAAGCTACCACCCATTTCGAGTGTCGTTTCTATTAAAGGTTTTCGAAATCTAGCAAGGAACAAAAGTTTCATCTTGTGTAGTGTAACGATGTTAAGTGCATCTTTATTATTTGGTTCAATCGGTTTTGTACCACTGTATGCAGACCATATTCAAGGGGGGAATGCAGGTATTTACTTATCCCTTCAAGCTATAGTCGTAGTGATGACTCGAATAATAGTAAGGAAATATATACCTTCAGACGGAAAGTGGCATTCTCGATATATTGCAATTGCACTTATATGTGCAAGTATTGCTGCACTATCGCTATCGTTATCGATTAAGTTTCCACCACTACTATACGTGGCAGCAGTATTGATAGGATATGCACAAGCAGTAATTTATCCTACCTTAATGACGTATTTGACTTTTATTGCGCCTGCAACAGAAAGAAATGTAATCGTGGGATGGTTTATTGCATCTGCTGATTTAGGTCTTTCATTGGGTAGTATTTTAATGGGACCAATCGCGGATCATTTGTCTTACTCAGGCATGTACATGATATGTGCAACTGTTGTAGGGTGTGCAGCTTTATTAGCATTAGCTGGTGGGAAATGGATAGTGCAAGTTAAATTTACAGGTAAGAAGGTAGGGGAAGTTTGATGAAGGATAAGTTTCAGCTACTATCCGCACTAAGATCGATACAATATGAATTAAATGTCCTTCATTGTTATTCTAGAGAATGTCCAGACTGCTATGAGCTTGTTCAATCGAAACTGGATAAACTTTGTTCATTCATATTAGATACTGATAACAATGATCTTTGGAACAAATGGAATAGCAGTGATGAAGTTCGTGAGTATGGAGAGTTACTGCGAGAAACTGCTGTACGGCTCGTATGTGATATGGAGAAACATCAATCGATGCTTGTGTGGAATGAAGTATTGAATGCTGGTCAATATGTGGAATTGCTATCGGAGTCTATTAGGGAGGAACTGTCCTATTTCGGAATGGATGTTAACTCGCGATTATTATTCGTCGGGTCAGGCGCATTCCCGTTATCTGCTATTACAATTGCCAAGGAAACTGGCGTTCAAGTTGTAGGGGTAGATATTGATGGCGATGCCATTGCTAGTGGGAATCGTGTTGCAGAGGCAATAGGTATGGGGGAAGTAGTGACGTTCCAGAAATCTGAACCCAATAAGCTTACTTTTATAGAAGGAGCAACACATGTCATTATTGCCTCACTCGTCCAAAATAAAAATGAAGTTTTAGAGCAACTGAAGCCAATGATATCGAAGCAAACAAAAATTATTGTTCGTTACGGGAACGGTTTAAAATCAGTGTTTAATTATTCTCTGGAAGAAAATGTGCAGAAGGACTGGAACATAACAGATATTCGTCGAAACACTAGTATTTATGATTTTGCGATATTGCAGACCAAAAGCTAAAGGAAAGGAGCGGTTAATAAAGTGATAGTCAATAACGTGGCTTCTCCATTCGGAAATACATTAATGATTGGAACCGGACCCGCAAGTATTCATATGGCTGTAGATTTGTCGAGAGGATGGTGCAACCAGATAGGATTGCTCAATCGTAAAAGCGAGAGGTCAGAAAAGTTGAAATTGGAGTTGGCCAGTAGTGGTAAC
Source organism: Paenibacillus sp. GSMTC-2017 (assembly GCF_016019935.1). GTDB lineage: Bacteria > Bacillota > Bacilli > Paenibacillales > Paenibacillaceae > Pristimantibacillus. Next base: position 874,141 of record NZ_JAECMT010000001.1, on the reverse strand, counting down.
GTCATCTCGACAAAAGTTGAAGTCCAATCACTAGAGTTTGGATCAGGTTCAGCGGTAATATCGCAGTTCTACGAAGGTTTCGACTATGTAGATAATCGTTGGGATACCGTTGTCATCTGCACACCGTGCAATAGTTATGCTAGTGTCGTTCGATCAATAGATTTTGCATATTTAACAAAGCTTACAACGATTATTTTGTTATCCCCTGGACTCGGATCGAATTTGCTTGTTGAACATTTGTTAGGCGAAAATAATGATCGGATAGAAGTTATTAGTTTTTCAACTTATTATGGGGCTTCCATTTTTCCTCTTTCACCGCAATCGGAAACTTTTATAAATGTGTTAGTCAAAGGATTAAAAAGAAAAGTATTTATCGGGAGTAACAAAGTAGGACGATTTATGCCCCAACATGTTAACCATTTTATCGTGTCTCACGGGATAAATGCTGAACAAGTCGAAGATCCCATTGAAGCTGAGTGTCGCAGCATTACAACTTATGTACATCCACCATTTTTTATAAATCATTTTTCGTTAGGTGAAATTTTTAGTCCAAAACGTTCTACCAAATTTATGTATAAGCTCTATCCGGAAGGACCTATTACGCAGCACGTAATTGCTACGATGATCGCTTTATGGAAGGAAATATCGCAGTTACTTAGTCTCATGGGTGCAAGACCAATAAATCTATTACAGTTTTTGAATGATGATAATTATCCTGTACATGAACAAACGTTATCACGTCCTGATATCGAAGGATTTGTAGATGAAGATCCAATAAAACAAAACTATTTGTTGTATATCCGTTATACATCTATTTTAATTGATCCGTTCTCCGAGCCAGATGAAGATGGTAAGTACTTAGATTTCTCGGCTTTTCCTTATCGAACAATAAAAGCGGATACAGAGGGGAAGTGGATTATACCGAGAGTACCTTATGAAGATTACAAGAAGTTGAAAATAATGTACGGATTAGGTCAACGACTAGGGCTTTCTATGACGCAATCTGAACAATTCATTCATTTGTTTGAAGAGAAGATACATCGTTTTGTTTATGAGGATGGTTACGATTTATCTGATCCATCTATTACGAATGATAATTCTTTAGAGGACGTAGCTATTATTTGGGAACAATTTTGTTTAAAGTCATCGAGAATATAGCTTACAGATACTCCTATTAAAGAAAATGGCTGCCCCATTGGGACAGCCACTTCTTTATGTTACTCAGCTACAAAAGGTTTATCTTGTGAAACAGCAATTTGGTAAGGGTAAAGGTTCGTGCCGTCACCAATTGCATAGTTCAGAATACGTTTATTTACTGGTGAGATTACTGAACGATAGAGTGTAGGGAATACTGGTACGTTATCTACCATGTATTGTTGCCATTCTTTGTAGATGTCTTGGCGGTATTTCACATCGAATGCTTCCTTCGAAACACCTGCTTTTAGAAGGCGATCAAGTTCTGGATCTGCATAACGCGGGAAGTTGTACATTGCATCAGGACCATACAAGCCTGCTGGATCAACATCGATACCTACGCTCCAAGCCCCTTGGTATACATCTACTTTAGTGTCATCGTTTCCTTCTGAACCTACACGATCGTAGAACGTATTGAATTCAAGCATTTCTAAATTAACTTTAAGTCCGATTGCTTCCCATGATTGTACATAATATTGAGCGAGAGGTTCCGCAATATCGCTGCCTGTCATAGAAATGAAAGTAATTTCTAGTGGAGTTCCGTCTGGGTTAGTACGGAATTTACCGTCAAGCTTATAGCCAGCATCGTCTAACAATTTGTTTGCAGCAGCTGGATCATAAGTAATACCAGGATTTGTTGCATCATGGTATTCTGGGTGGGATGGAGGGATAAGTGTTGTCGCGTTCCATCTTAGTCCATGGTAGAATCTTTTTCCTACTTGATCATTATCAACCGCATGCCACATTGCTTTTCTTAGGTTAACGTCACGCATCTTAGCTTTTTCGTTTGGCACTACTTTACTTGCTTCTTTATCCCATGTACCTAGTTTAAAGCCGATATAAGTATATGCACGGTCAATAGCACCGAGGTACTCTACATTGGACAAATTAGCGTTTTCTTTAAATTGATCAGTCGGGAAGGAGCTGACAAGATCTACATCGCCACTTTTAATCGATTGTATAATTATAGATGGGTTAATAACTTTTAGAATAACTTTGTCGAGAGCAGGTTCTCCACGCCAGTAATCAGCATTTTTGGAATAAACAACTGACTCACCAGGAACGATACTATCTACTTTAAATGGTCCAAATCCGATTGGTTTTTGACGAACTTCTGGAGAAGCAGAAATTTTGGCTACTGGAATTTTTTCAAAAATATGCTTTGCAAGTGGGTACGGCCAAACGCCACCTGTTAAAAGTGAAGGACTGGAATTTATATAAGTAATACTAATCTGTTTATCATTAATTACTTTAATACCCGAGATTGTTTTTGCTTTTCCTTCACGATATTCGACCATACCTTCAACGTTTGTAAAGTTAGAGTCATAACGTGGTCCATTATAGTCTTTGTGTCCAATAACTTCATGTGCAAATTGCAAGTCAGTCGCTGTTACTGGCTTTCCATCATGCCAGTTTACGTTGTCACGGATTGTAAACGTAAATGTACGTCCATCCTCCGACACTTCGTATGTAGCAGCTCCGTCATTTGTGTAGACATAGCTTTTGTCCCAAGTAAGTAATGACTCATCGAACCAGTTTAATACTTGAGAATCAGGGTCACCGCCATAGAAGTTCCAGTTTAACGTACCTTCAAACGGTGTATCAGATACAAGTCCGAATGTGATGGAGCCACCTTTAATAGCTTCACCGGAATTCGTTTTGATATTGCTAAAATCTTTTATTGAGAATAGGCCGTCATCTGCTGGTTCAGCAGGCTTTGCAGATTCTGTTGCAGTTGCAGATGCCGATGGTGAAGGATCCACTTTTGTATTGCCGTCTTCCTTAGAACAAGCGGAAAGTACAACAAGTAGAGATAACATAAACGTAAAGATTAGTGCAGTTTTCATCTTCTTCATTAAATAGTTCCTCCTTTTTATTTAACCTTTTCTTTGTCTTGCGTCAGCTGCACGTTTTAATGCTTGGCCGACGTTATTTATACTCAACATCAATACCAATATAAGGATTGATGCAGGTAACCAGATCCACCATCTAAATTCTAATGTTTGTGGGTTTCTTGCATAACTGACTAGCGTGCCAAGACTTGGTGTATTCTCTGGAAATCCGAAACCAAGGAAGGAGAGACCGGACTCAAGACCGATGTTGGCTGCTAAGTTTAATGTTAATGTTACGATAATGATGGAGCTTAAATTTGGAAGCACCTGTTTGAACATAATTTGAAATGATGATGAACCAACTGTTTTTGATGCTTGGACATATTCGAGTTCTTTTTCCTGTAATGCCTTTGATCGAATTAATCGTGCAATACCCATCCAAAGAAAAGCGGACATAATAAGTGTAAAAGACATAATGTTATATTTTGGTACAGCAGTTACAAAAGCAATTACGATCATAAGCATGGGCAATATCAAGAAAAAGTCGATAATACGCATTACAAAATTATCAACCCTACCACCAAAGAAACCAGATATGAGTCCAATTAACACGCCAACAACGCCAGTAATTGCAGTTACCATTAGAGCAATACTGAGAGAGTTTCGTGTACCAATAATTAATTGACCGAATACATCACGGCCGCCGTAATCAGTACCTAACCAGAACTCAGAGGAGGGGGACTTATATAGCGAAAATAGATCAACTTTTACAATTTCTTTCTGGTCTAGAAATAATGCAGTTCCATATACAAATAATAAAATAATGGCAAGAAATATAAGTGAAACTAAAGCTAACTTATCGCGAACAATTTCTCGCCATAGAATCTGCAGGGCTGAAGGACTGCGGTCTACAGCTTGAGCATTAATGTCAGTCATGTCTTTCACCTCCACTTATCGAGTTGTTATTTAATCCGAATACGCGGATCAATGGCTGAGAGGATGATGTCGGAAATAAGGGAACCGATGATGGCTGCAATTCCATACAATAGTACCAAAGCAGTTACGACACTAAAATCTCTTATCATGATAGAGCTAAGAAATAATTGACCCATTCCTGGATAACTGAAGATTTGCTCAACAAAGATAGAGCCGCCGATAAGTCCCGTTATTTCATATCCAAAAAACGCAGCGATTGGCAGCAAAGCATTCCGTAAAACATGACGATTGTAAATTCTTGATTCAGAAGCACCTTTTGCTCTTGCTGTATGAATAAAATCCTTTTGTTTCGTATCAATAATTTCATTACGAAGATATTGAACGGTACCTACTGTCGTTATAAGTGCCATAGAAAGAGCAGGAAGCAACAAATGATAAAACTTGCTTGCCATATATTGCAGGGTTCCAGGTTCATATCCAGGTGTGACACTTCCCCCTGTTGGAAACCAACCAAAGTAAAAGCCAAATATCCATACCATAAGAAGTGCAAAAATAAACAATGGAGCAGCAAAACCAAAATATGTGTAACCAGTAATCAATCGATCACCCAATGAATCGTTATAGCGTCCACTTAATATACCGAGTGGTATTGCGATTAGATAAGTGAAAATAAGCGTTACGAGCGCAAGCCAAACCGTATTGCCAATACGCTCACCGATTAAGTCTGAAACTGGCATTTTAAACTTAAAGGATTCTCCAAAATTACCTTGTACAGCACGTGATATCCAATCCCAATATTGCACATGCCAAGGGTTGTTAAGTCCAAGTTTTTCTCGCATGTCTGCTACCGCTTTTGGATCGATATTCGGATCAACTAAACCTGTAAGTGCATCACCTGGCATCGACTTAGCTAACAAGAAGACGAGTATGCTCAGTAGAAAAACTTGAGGAATCATAATGAGAATTCTTCTAGTAATCGTTATCCACATTGCTCTCAACCTCCCTCTGGTAATGCTGCTTTATGTGTGGTACTGATGGATCTCAGTGGGAAGGCAAGTCCTTCTTCATCAAATTGAGACTTGTATAAAGAATCATATTCTTTCTTAGCAGCTGCACGTAACTCAGATTGACGAGCTCTTTGCAATGGATCGATATCTGGAATAGCTGTTATTAAACGTTTCGTATATATGTGCTGTGGATTATTAAAGATGTCAGAAGTTGTACCTTGTTCAACATATCTCCCTTTATACATAATTCCAATGTGATCACACATATGCCTAATTATACCAAGATCGTGACTTATAATAAGATAGGTGAGTTTCAATTCCTGTTGGAGTTCACGCAGGAAATTGAGAACTTGAGCCTGTACAGACAGATCTAGTGCTGAAACGGGTTCATCAGCGATAATAAGTTTAGGCTTCAAGGCGATCGCTCTTGCGATACCTATACGTTGCCGTTGTCCGCCAGAAAACTCATGTGGATATTTATAGATTGTCTCCGAACTTAACCCTACTTGCTCAAGTAGCTCGCGAACTCTCCGCTTCTCTTCTATAGGCGATAATCGCTCGAAGTTGCGTAAAGGCTCCGCAATAATATCCAAAATCCGCTTTCTTGGATTTAAAGACGAATATGGATCCTGAAAGATCATCTGAATATCTCTACGAACGTCCACAAAGTCTTTCCGATTTTTTTGCGCTAAATCCTGATTGCCGAACATCACTTTACCCGATGTGATATTATTCAGTCCGATAATGGCACGACCTGATGTTGTTTTCCCTGACCCCGATTCACCTACGAGTCCATAGGTTTGACCTTGTTCTATGGAGAAGCTTATTCCGTCAACTGCTTTTATTGAACCTTTTTTAGTTCCGAACAATCCTCCACGTATGTCAAAATGAACCTTTAAATCCTCGACGCTAAGTAATGTCATTTTTGTGATCCTCCTCGGTCGTTGCCTGGGAAATGAAATTGCTTGTAGCAGGTACATCGTACCCAATGACCTGGAGCAACTTCATGTAGAATCGGATCACTCTCATGTGCAGATTCATTTATCCATGGAATTCGTGAACGGAAGCGGCAACCTTCACGTGGCAAATGTTTTAGGGAAGGAACCATACCTTGAATAACATGTAGCTTCGATTTAACTTCGTTGGCACTCGGGATGGAATGGAGCAATGATCTTGTGTAAGGATGAAGCGCTTTTGTAAATAGCGTATTTACATCAGCAATTTCAACAATTTCGCCTGCGTACATGACAGCTACTCGATCAGCCATTTCAGCAACGACACCAAGATCATGCGTAATTAAAATAACGCCTGCCTTGCTGTCATTTTTCAGTTTCTTAATCAAGTCAAGAATTTGCAATTGAATAGTTACATCTAGAGCAGTCGTTGGCTCATCAGCTATTAAAAGCTTTGGATCATTTGCCATTGCAATTGCGATAATAACGCGTTGCCTCATTCCGCCGGACAGTTCATGCGGGTATTGATTACATACGATTTGAGGCTTTGGAATGCCAACTTTTTCAAGAAGTTCTATTACCCTATTAGTGCGATTACTTTTTGAAAATTCTGAATTATGAAGCAAGATAGCTTCCTCAATTTGTGTACCTATCTGCATAAGAGGGTTCAGGGCTGACAGCGGATCTTGAAAGATCATGCCCATGTCTTTACCACGCATCTTGTTATATTTAACAGTAGATAAGCCAACTAAGTTTTCGCCATTAAAGTGTATATCGCCATTTAGCTTTGCTCTGGTATGAAGTCCCATGATTGAAAAAGCCAGTGCACTCTTACCTGAACCAGATTCACCTACAACTGCAAGAATCTCATTCGATTGAAGGGATATAGAAACATTATCCACAGCAGCGTAATAGTGGTCATCAATCCGAAAGGACGTGGACAATCGCTCGATTTTTAACAACTCTTTTTGCAAAAAGTTTCCCCCTTTGTCGAGTGGTTTACTTGGTAAGAGATTAAAGTGAAAACAGTGTAGAACGATAGGTGAGAGAGAGAGTTTTCTAAAATTATTAGTGATGTGATGATTTGAATGTTGTGATTTACATTGAGTTGAGTCTATGGAGATGTGAGTAGTTCATGTTGGAGGCATTTAGAAATATTGCGATAAGTATAATTACATGAGATGTAATGAATAATAACACGAATTATTTATTAAATGTTATTTTTTTAGAAATTAATTACTTGATGTTGCCGTCTTAGAGGGAAAGCGATGAGGATCAAGTAAACTAAAGTCACTACATGTAGTATTAAAAAAAGTAGCCAATAAACTTCCGTATATAAAATCATCCTTTCTTAACGCTATATGAAACGTCTACATGTTACCGCTTTCAACACCTAGATAAAAAATAGTTTAAAATAAAAATTACTAACCTTCACAGAAAAATTATCATAGATACAGCATTATGTCAACGAAAATAGCTTTAATAGAGTGAATCTTTTGCATTCTTTACCACTTTAAAGCGGTTTAGAATTAACACTACACTGTGAGTTGGAATAATTAATTAGATAACTTGTTTAAATACTAAATGTATACTCCTTTATATGTAAAATTTATTTATGTTATAATAGTTTCTATTACTAGAATCTCGTTTTGTTTTTTGGATAAGTTAACATGATGCTAACATGAAACTGGTGATAAAATAGAGGAGTGTTATTATTATTAACAAAAAAGATCGTTCAATGACTAGTTTTGTTTGCGGAATTAGTAGTTTTTATTGGTTATTCCAGCTTATTTAAATTCGGAATTTACGTTCATTAATACAATTATATTGGCCTTATTGGGACTTATCTTCGGACTGCGTTCTTTAAAAATATCCAAAAATCGGGGTATTGCTATTGCTGGTATTGTACTTTCTATCCTCGCATTGGTACTTGCAACGTTTATATTCGTTTTCATTGCAATGATCTTAAACATGCAGAATAGTTAACAACAGAACAGGGTACAAATTATAATTGTTACTTCATAATGATGAATGGAAATGTCGCTTAAATCATAGCGGCTTTTTGTATTGAATATCCAAGAAAAATGATATATATCTACCATACAATTACTGTAGCGAGTATACAATTCCTTTCTGCTGACTTAGCCGTAAATAATATGAATTTAATGATGGATAAGATAAAATTGGAAAAAATGGTTGTGTACTATTTAAGTTCCAGACGGTGTGATAACGTTTTAATTAGAAATGAAAGCGTTATCATAAATTGGAGGGATAAACATGAAAACGATGAACACAAAGTGGAAAGCAACCTTGATTTGTACGTTATTGGCTCTCAGTTTAACAGCTTGTGGTGGGGAAAAGTCGGGGACAACGACAACCGGACAACTGGAAAGCTCTCCAGTCGCACAACAGACAGAAGCGCCAAAATCATCTTACCCTGAAAAAGCTATAACAATTACAGCGCCATCTGGCGTTGGTGGTGGACTTGATCTTACAGCTAGGGCATTGTCTAAAGCTTATGGTGATACAAAGCTTGTCTCTCAACAAATAATGGTAGAAAATAAACCTGGGGGCGGTCAAGCAGTTGGACTTGCGTATTATGTTACTCAAGATAAAAAGAACGCATATAATTTGTTCCTTCCTTCTGCACCACTCATTATTAACAATTTGAAAAAAGAAGGGAATAGCCCGTATTCGTTCCGGGATTTAACGCCTCTTGCTCAATTAACAACAGATTACGGTGCAATTGTAGTAAAAGCTGATTCTAAGTACAATGATCTAAAAACGTTATTTGCTGATTTGAAAGCAGATCCAAAAAGTCTAATGATCGCTGGTGGATCAGCTCCAGGATCGCAAGATCATCTTATCGCAATGCTTCCTGCACTGAAAGCAGGAGTAGACGCAAAAACAGTTAACTTTATTTCCTACGACGGTGGCGGGGAAGCGATAACGGCATTGCTCGGTGGCCATGTCGAGATTTTATCGACTGACATTTCAGGAGTGACGGAATATTTAAAAGCTGGGAAAGTTAAAGTGTTAGGTATTTCAGCACCTGCGAGACTTACAGGACAATTTGCCGATATCCCGACGTATAAGGAACAAGGTATCGATGCAGAGTTTACTATCTGGCGTGGTCTCTTTGGTAGTAAGGAAATGCCTGCAGATGCTGTTGCTTATTGGGAAACTCAGCTAAAAGCTCTATCTGAAACGGAAGAGTGGAAAAAACAGTTAGAAGCGAATGGATGGGAAAATGGATATAAAAATGCAGCCGACTTCCAAAAGTTCCTTGAAGAGCAAGAAAAGGTTATCCAAGAAGTATTAGTTTCTCTCGGCATGCAAAAATAACGATTGAAGACTTACGAGGAGTGGAAATTAAGATGAATAATGATGAACTTGTTAAGGATGCAGTTCGGCAACAATTTGGTAAAAATGCTGAAAAGTATGTTGCAAGTGAATCACATGCTAAAGGCGACGATTTGACTCTAATGTTAGAATGGCTGCAGCCCCAAAAGAATTGGAAGGTTCTTGATATTGCCACTGGTGGTGGTCATGTAACAAAGCAATTATCACCTTATGTCTCATTAGTATGTGCAACTGATCTTACAGTAGATATGTTAAGCACCGCACAAAAACATCTAACGCCTAGCTGTGAAAATGTGATGTATGTTGTTGCGGATGCTGAAAATCTTCCATTTCTAGCGAACACCTTCGATTTGGTAACGTGCCGAATTGCTGCACATCATTTTCCCAACCCGCAACTATTTGTGAAGGAAGCTTCAAGAGTGTTAAAACCCGGTGGAAAGTTGTTGCTCATCGACAATATTGTGCCTGAAGACGAGCGGACAGCAACTTTTGTGAACCAAATCGAAAAGCTGCGTGATACAAGTCATGTATGCTGTTATTCTATTAATCAATGGCTTAACTTTGCACATGAGGCAGGGATAGCTTCTCAGCAATCTCGTATTCGCAAAAAGACGTTTGACTTCCCATCTTGGGTTAGACGCACAGCAGATACAGATGAGCAGGTAGAATCCGTTTGTTCGCATTTACTGGGTGCTGATGAAGACTTGCAACAGTATTGTGGGCTCGTTACGGAAGGCGACAACATCTTGTCAATTCAGATTGATGAATGGATGACGCTTTTTGAAAAAGAGTGATTAAAAAAGAGAAAGGTCTATCTCCTGCCATATTGCTGGCGTTAGAAGCTAGACCTTTCTCTATTAACTTTTGTTAGACCATCTATACTTACGTTCTGGTCGTCCTACTACCCCGTAGTTTATATCGATAATAACTTCCTCAATTGATACCATGTATTCCAAATATCTTCTCACTGTGGAGTAACTCATTCCTGCAATTTCGGACAATTCTTCCACGCCGACCGCTACTTGAATGGACATGATTTTCTCACGAACGAGCTTTAACGTTAACTTGTCTATCCCTTTAGGCAGATAGTTCTCTTTCGATGGATTGTTAGCTATTGGTGTCATTGGGCCGACAGGTCGGAACAACTGATCAACCACATGCTGATCTACAATTTGCTGATCACTCAGCTGAGTACGTATATTTTTGTATCTTTCGAGCGTACTAGTAAATTTATCTATCATAATCGGTTTAATCATGTAGCTGAAGGCACCGCCTCTAATAGCTTCACTTACGGTTTCGGAGTCATTAGCTGCAGTAATTAAGATGACATCGATTTGCAATTGTGACTGACGAATTTTCCATAATAGTTCAATTCCCCGCATATCAGGCAAAAAAACGTCGAGAAGCAGCAAATCTGGCGTGAACACTTCTAGTAGTTCCAAAGCTTGATTCCCATCGCTAGCCGATGCGACAATTTTGAACCCGTCTATTTTATTCGTAAATTGCTCATAAATTTTGACCGCGATGTTATCGTCTTCTACAATCATAACTTTAATATAATTGTCCGTTAATGCTACTGCCATCATCATCACCCCGTCTGAGTTGTACATGAATTAGATTATTTACTTTTTCGGTACAACGATCGTAAATCTTGCTCCGCCAAGTGAGCTTTTGTCGATGAATAGTTGTCCGTTTAATTCTTGTAAAGCATGTTTGGCAATAGTTAAGCCAATTCCATGGTTTTCTCCAGACTTTGTTGTATAACCATCCACAAATATAAGTTTTTCTTGCTCCTTCGTAACACCTCGGCCGTTGTCTTCGATATCGAACACAATATCATTGCCGAGATCAGTAAAAGAGACTTTTACAATAGGGTTGTGCTCGTTCTTTTCACGTGCAGATTCCATACCATTATCAATGATATTGGCAACGATAGTGACGAGTGCTTTCGAGTCTGCATCTGGTGGAAGATAGGTTAAGTGGCTATCAGCATCTATTTCCAAATTAACTTTTAATTCTTTTGAACGATTGATCTTACCTAGTAAACAAGCTGCAATTAGCGGTACTTTTACGGAAGTCATTAGGAAGGCTATAATATTTTGCCGTTCTTTGACTTCTTCAGAAATGATTTCGATCGCTTTATCGTAGTGTTTCAAGCTGATTAGCCCGTAAATGATATTTAGTTTGTTTAAATATTCATGATTTTGGGCGCGCATATTTTCAGAAAATGTTTTGATTTCGGAAAACTCGTTTGTTAGTTGCTCAATTTCCGATTCAGGTCGAAAAGTAATTACAGCACCTTTAACGACGTCATTTTGCAAAATAGGCTCCACTTGCATAGCGAACACTTGTGAATCAAGAAAAATTCTGCCATTGCTGTGCCCTTGACCCGTATTCGTCACTGTTCGGATAATTTCACGAAGATGATGATGGCTAAGCCTATGACCGACTAGTATATCCCTGTGCAGCAGTTCGCGCGCTCGACGATTCATCGTAACAACCTTTTCTTCCATATCAACAGCTACGATCGCATCGCGGATCGACTCTAACGTAGCTTCTCTTTCTTTATACAAAAAAGATATTTCACTCGGCTCAAGTCCTAACGTTAAATTTTTGACCCGGAGAGCAATAAGATAAGCTAATACAAATCCTAATAGAAACAGTACAAGAGTGAGCATAATAACTTTTTTTTGATATTGAGCGATCTTTTCATCAACTTCATCTAGGAGAAAGCCAACAGAAGAAACACCGATAATATCACCATGATGATCACGAATCGGAGTTTTTGCTTTTAAAGCTGGACCAGATATGCCGCTTCCTTCGTAAACAACAGACATTTCGTCCAAAAAAACGGGCTCGTTAGTCGTTCCCATTACTTTGCCGATCTGCTCGGGGTCGTAGTGAGAGTATCTAATGTTGTCTTTGTTGCCGATAACGACATAACTAGCGCCTGTTTCTAACCTCATCCTTTCTGCGATCGGTTGGATCTCTGCGGAAGGGTCGGGTAGAGCAAATGCATCTATAATTTGTTTGTCCATCGCAGCGAGCTTAGCTACAGTCATCGCTTGTTGTCCGATATTTTTCTTTAAAATGTCGTTAAGCATAAAAGAAAACAACATCCCAGCTAATGCCATTCCAATGAACACTACTGCACAAATTAAAATGACTAATTGTGTTAGAAAACGAACATTGAACATTTTTGCTTGTAATCTCATATACGGTCCACCTATGTAAGTTTGAAAGCGCTTTATATTAATCCTGAATTTAACTATAAACAATTAGTAGAGATTGAGCAACTAAATGATATCTAGTTATTTAAGATAAAGATGGGTCGATCAGTTGTGTGAGCAATAGACCATTTAAGGAAACTTATGGTAAAATAGTGTTGAAAATAACAACTGATTAAATAAATCAGAGATAGGTGGGATTGGAATTGATAGTACGTGAATATTCAACTAATGATTTAGACGAAATGGTACATATTTGGCTTGAGGCTTCCAAGCAGGCACATCAATTTATCGCTGAAGATTATTGGGTTTCCAACCAAAAGGCAATGAAAGAGGTCTATTTCCCAATGTCCCAGTCATTTGTTTTAGTAGAAGATGATAGTCTTATTGGCTTTATTTCATTAGTTGATAATTATTTAGCAGCATTGTTTGTAGATCCCGCTAAGCAGGGCAAAGGGTATGGTAAGGTGCTTTTGGATTACACGAAAGAACAGAAAGAGAGCTTGAAACTAAAAGTGTATCAGGAAAACAAAAGTGCGATTGGATTTTATATTAAAAATAAATTTACTATTGCAGAAGAGTCTGTTGATGAAAACACATCAGCAAAGGGGTATGTAATGGTTTGGAGAAAAGGGTGAGCAAGATGATCGCAACTCACAAAAATAATGTTGACCGATTTTCTAGGTCTGTGGTAGTATTGCCAATAACCAAGTAAGCGCATAGGTTAAATATAAATTAAATAACAAAAGTTAAATTGACCGGACTGCCGGAGATGTAGCTTCTACTCAGTATTGATTAGAAACCTGCATCTCCTTTTTGTGTTTATTTAGTGCTATAGGTAAGGAGTGAACCTAAATACGATGACGAATAGCAGACTCCCGTTAGATCGGATTGTAGCCGAAAGTGGAGAGAAGACATGAAAAAAACGTTCATATGGTTTGACCTAGGTTATACACTTGTGTATTTGCCAAGAGAACAAGTGTATCGACAATTTCTAGAGGAAAACGGGATTAATATGTCTTTGGAAAAGTTGGAGCGGGCATATCACGCAACAGATAAACAGTTTATGCGAGAATATCCAGGCGCGCTTGGCAAAGAAGTAACGACGTTTATGCCTTGGTATATCGGAGTGTTAAATTACAAGTTAGGTTTACAGTTCGACCTAAATAAGCAAAGTCAACGCATGCAGGAAATACAGCATGTACGTAAGCAAAAGTGGCTACCCTTTCCTTATTCGAAAAAAGTGCTGGAACAATTAAAGAAACACGCAATCGGAATAGGTCTAATAAGTAACTGGGATGCTTCGGCTAGAAAAGTACTGGAGGAAGGCGAGTTGCTTCCTTATTTTGATCATATTGTTATCTCGTCAGAGATTGGTGTGGAGAAACCTACGGAAGAAATATTTTTACGGGCGATGCGGTTAGCAGGTCTTTCACCAGAAGAGTGTTTGTATGTCGGGGACAATTATTATGATGATGTGGTTGGGAGCGCTAGAGTAGGCATGGACTCCGTATTAATTAACCGATTTGGAACGTATGGCATTGAAGAATTGACGTGTGAGCACATTGTAACTTCTATAGAAGAAGTACCGCTACTATTACTTGTTAAATGAGGAGAATAATGATGAAGATCAGTCGAAAACGAAAGTTTTGGTTCAAGATAGGGGCTATCGTGTTTGCTATTGCTCTTTTGTCGGCGTGCGCTAAGACAGAGCCGAAAGTAAATAAGGAGGAAGTGACGGCAACTCAGCAAGCTGCGGAAACTCCAGTTAAAGGAGGGAATATCGTCGTTATCGTCCCTCAAGATATTGATTTTTTGGACCCTCACTTAGCAGTTGCCGCAGGAACATCGGAAATGTTGTTTAACGTGTTTGAAGGATTACTTAAACCAAATAGTAAAGGTGAAGTATATCCTGCTATTGCGGAGTCATATGAAATTTCAGCAGACGGACTTGATTATACGTTCAAACTTCGTGAAGGAGTAAAGTTCCATAATGGAGCACCGTTAACTTCCGAAGATGTGAAATATTCGTATGATCGATTAGCAGGCAAAGATACAGGCAAGCCGCTTTCACCAGCATTTGCAGCTGTTGATTCGATAGAAGCTAAAGATGCGAAGACGATTGTCATTCATTTGACGGCTAACAACTCATCGTTTCTTACTTCACTTACAACGGCGATTATCCCTAAAGGATATGAGGACAGCAACAAAACACCAATCGGTACAGGGCCATTTAAGTTTGTTGAATATTTGCCCGGTCAGAAGCTTGTACTTGCTAAATTTCAAGATTATTACGTAAAAGATACCCCTAAACTCGATCAAGTGGAATTCCGAATTATTACGGATGCGGAAGCAGCACTTCTTGCACTTAAAGCTGGGGAAGCAGATATTTATCCGAGAATCGGGACGGAGAAGCTGGAGCAATTAGATCCAGATTATCAAAGTGTAAGTGCACCGCAAAATCTTGTTCAACTTCTAACGTTTAATATTGCAAGAGAACCGTTCGACGATATATTAGTTCGCCAAGCGATCAATTATGCAGTAGATAAGGATGAAATTATTGAGGCTGTCGCCTTTGGCAAAGGAACGAAGTTAGGTTCAAACTTAAGTCCTATCTTCAAACAATATTATCAAGAAGGTTTGGAAAATACGTATAGCTTTAATGTGGAAAAGGCAAAAAGCTTGCTAGCTGAAGCGGGGTTTAAAGATGGTTTTTCTACAACATTATCGGTTCCTTCCAACTATCAATTCCATGTAGATACGGCACAAGTTATTGCACAGCAACTCGATAAAGTCGGCATTAAGGTAAAAATTGAGCCTGTCGAGTGGGCAGTATGGCTGGAGCGTATTTATAAAGGAAGAGATTATGATACAACCATAATCGGGTTAGATGGAAAGTTGAATCCGCACGATATATTAAGCAAATATTTGTCCGATGCCAAAAACAACTTTTTTAACTATAAAAATACGGAGTTCGACGCAACATTAAATAGTGCTTTAACAGAAAACGATCTCGCCAAACGAATCGAGCTGTACAAAAAAGCACAAACGATTTTAACAAATGATGCAGCAGCCCTTTACATTATGGACCCGAATCTAAATGTCGCTTTGAAGAAGAACATTGCGGGTTATACGCAATATCCGATTTATGTGCAGGATCTATCAACCGTATATTTAACGGAATAATGGGATAAATGCTGAGTGCTCGAAGGAGAAAAGGATATGATTGATAGCTATGTGTTGCGCCGACTTGGTACACTCCTTCTGACTGTTGTGTTCGTTATCTTGTTAACCTTTTTTGCCTTTCGTATCATTCCGGGAAACCCAGCACTTGCGATTTTGGGGACGGAAGCATCGGAAGAGCAAATTGAAGCTTTATTAGCGAAGTTAGGGGCTAATCAACCGCTGTATGAGCAGTTTTTTCATTGGCTACAAGACTTAGCAATCTTCGAGCTTGGTGAGTCGCTTCGTTACTCGCAGCCTGTGCTTGAACTTATTGCTGATCGTATACCAGTTACTGTTTCTTTAGCATTCATGTCATTTGGACTAACGATCGTTATCGCTATCCCTTTAGGTATTACCGCGGCAAGGGCGAGAGGGAAGTTCATTGATTTGGTCATTTCTATCGGAACACAGTTGGGGCTCGCTATTCCATCCTTCTGGTCAGGTATTATGTTAATTCTCGTGTTTGGTCTTGCTCTTAAGTGGTTTTCGATTAGCAACTTTGTGCCATGGTCGGAAGATCCTTGGTTGGCATTTAAATCGTTGCTGCTACCGTCCATTGCTATCGCGATTCCACAAGTGGCGATTATCGTTCGTTATTTACGGACGACTATGCTGGAGCAGTTAAATTTGGACTATGTGCGAACAGCATATAGTAAAGGATTGTCTGACTTCACTATTTACTTTAGACATGTGCTCAAAAATGCACTCATTCCTGTCATTACAGTGGCAGGCATGAACTTTGGTGAAATTGTTGCAGGCAGTTTGGTCATTGAACAAGTATTCACATTGCCTGGACTCGGAAGATTACTCATTACAGCGATTGGTAATCGCGATTATCCTTTAGTTCAAGGGATTGTGCTTATCGTTGCATTTGCTGTTGTGCTCATTAATTTTGTTGTAGATCTTTCTTATCGCTGGTTAGATCCGAAAATTCGACTGAAGTAGGGATGGGATAATAGTGAAGAAGAAAAAAGGAATAACGTTATGGATTGGAATCATCTTCGTTTCCTTTCTCTTTCTCATGATGCTGATCAGCTTTGTCTACATCCCCTACGATGTGAATGATATGAATATCGCTAATCGTTTGCAAGGTCCATCATTGTCAAACTGGCTTGGGACTGACAATTTTGGCCGTGATATATTGAGCCGAGTAATGGAAGGATCGAAGACTGCAATTGCGGTTGGAGCGGTTTCCGTTGGTATTGGATTAGTTGGTGGAGTTATCATTGGGGCGTTAGCAGGTTATATAGGGAAATGGGTCGATGAAGTGTTTATGCGTTTGATCGATGCACTTATGGCATTTCCCGGTATTATGCTTGCATTAATACTTGTAACCTTATTTAAACCTAGCTTGTTCCAGACGATGATAGCGATTGGTGTGTTATCGATTCCTACCTTTGCAAGGGTAAGTCGCAGCGGATTTCTTCAATTAAAGGAAGCTGAATTTGTGAAAGCAGCGCGGGGTATTGGTGCGGGGCACCTTACGATTGTACGGAGACATATTGTACCTAATATGATCTCATCGATAGTGGTGACGGCTTCGTTAAGCTTCTCGACCTCTATTCTTATAGAAGCTGCACTCAGTTACCTCGGTTTAGGTGTCCAGCCGCCTGATCCAAGTTGGGGCAGTATGCTAAATGAATCGCAAAGTTATATGAGCAAAGCACCTTGGTTTACACTTGCTCCGGGCATCATCATTACGATAACGGTTTTAGGATTCAATTTGCTTGGTGACGGTATTCGAGATTTAAGGGATAGCAGGACATAAGAGATTAAGAGGAGGAAACGATGAAGCCACTGCTCGATATTCGTAATTTGCATGTCGAAGTGAAATCTTCTAGGCCGCGACTGTCTGTGTTAGATGGAATATCTTTATCGATCTATCCGGGTGATGTAGTTGGAATTGTAGGTGAATCTGGTTGCGGGAAAAGTGCATTATCGCTTTCCGTATTAGGTTTGTTGCCAAGTGCTTTGAAAGTAAGTAGGGGAGAAGTAGAGTACAAATCACAGTTACTGGATCCTTCTTCTAAAGACGAGTTGCGGAAGATTAGAGGAAAAGAGATCGCAATGATTTTCCAAGATTCGATGACGTCGTTAAATCCGACTTTACCAATTGGGAAACAAATTATAGAAATGTTAACGTATCATCTTAAAATGTCTCGAAAACAGGCAAAAGAACATGCCGTGCAATTGCTACACAAGGTAGGTCTCCCTCACCCGGAAGCGTTGATGAAGGATTATCCACATCAACTATCTGGTGGTATGAGACAACGTGTCATGATTGCAATTGCGATATCATGCAATCCGGGATTATTAATTGCAGACGAACCGACTACTGCACTCGACGTTACCATTCAAGCTCAAATACTGGATGTTTTGAAGCAAATTCGGCAACAGTTCGGAACGACGATCATGCTTGTTTCTCATGACTTGGGAGTTATATCCGAAGTGTGCAATCGTGTGGCGGTTATGTATGCAGGACAAATAGTGGAAGAAGGAACGGTAGAAGAAATATTTGATCATCCCCAACATCCTTATACGTTAGCACTGCTTGATTCAATTCCGACTCCAGCGAAAAAGAATGAGCGGTTGTTCTCGATTGCGGGCACAGTTCCAGCACTACATGAGAGAGGAGCTGGCTGCAGATTTAGCTCAAGATGCGAACACGCAGCTAAGCAATGTTTTGTGCATTCACCTCCCCGTATTGAAATAAACAAGATGCATGCTGTCAGCTGTTTCTTGGCCGTAGAAGAAGGAGCACTCGCATATGCCGTTAACTGAGCCAATTGTGCAATTACAGCACTTGCAGAAGCACTATGTACGTAAAGGTATGTGGAGAAGGGATGAAGTGCTTCGTGCAGTTGATGGCGTATCTCTTTTTATAAAAAAAGGCGAGACGCTTGGATTAGTAGGGGAGAGTGGAAGCGGGAAATCGACGACAGGACAATTGGCTGCGGGACTAATCCCTACTTCTACAGGAACCATTTTGTTCAAGGGTAAGGATGTTACAAAGGTTAGTGGAACCGAAGCGAAAGCTATGCACAAACAAATTCAATATGTATTCCAAGATCCATACGCCTCATTAAATCCTAGACATCGAATAGCGGAATTGCTTGAAGAACCGCTGCGTATTCATCGGATCGGCAATAAAGCGGACAGGAAACGTATGGTTATGGAGATGCTTGAGCGAATCGGTCTAAATGAATCATATGAAAGAATGTACACGCATGAGCTTAGCGGTGGTCAACGGCAGAGGATTGGAATCGCACGATCACTTATGTTGAATCCTGAATTTTTAATATTAGACGAACCTGTTTCTGCACTTGATGTGTCTGTTCAATCTCAACTATTAAATGTACTAAAGGAGTTACAGCGGCATTATTCGCTCACCTATTTGTTTATTTCACATGATCTAAACGTTGTCCATTATATGAGTGATCGAGTCGCGGTTATGTACTTGGGCAAAATCGTAGAAATTGCTGAAGTGTCTGAAGTTTATGAAAAGCCGCTCCATCCGTATACCCAAGCTTTAGTGTCAGCCATTCCGAGTGAGAACAGGCATAGTCGGCGAGAAAAAATTATTTTGAAGGGGGATATTGGGAGTCCTCTTGCACTTTCGGGTGGATGTGCGTTCCAATCTCGTTGTATGTATGTGGAGGATCGTTGCAAGCG
This sequence comes from Paenibacillus sp. GSMTC-2017, assembly GCF_016019935.1. Taxonomy (GTDB): domain Bacteria; phylum Bacillota; class Bacilli; order Paenibacillales; family Paenibacillaceae; genus Pristimantibacillus. The sequence goes on along the minus strand of NZ_JAECMT010000001.1, from coordinate 854,732 downwards.
GGAAGTGCCGGAGCTTAAAGAAGCACGCAGAGGGCACTCTGTTAGTTGTCATTTGGTTTGATGAAGTTAAGCAGGCGATGAACCGTGAATAGAAATGGAATATATCAATCATGGATGAGTTGAGAGGGAGTGTTGTATCTGTCCAGTAGACGTGGAGAACTTGTACAACGTATCGATGAATTGATAGGTAATACTCCAATAATAAAAATTAATCGGTTGACTGAGCTAGGTGATGCAGAACTGTATGTAAAGCTGGAAGCTTACAATCCAAGTGGCAGCATTAAAGATCGAGCAGCACACAATATGATTGTGCAGGCTGAACAGGGCGGTCGATTGCAACAAGGATCTACCATAATAGAAGTAACTAGTGGAAACACGGGAATTGGTCTCGCGATGAATGCGGCTGTTCGGGGGTATAAAGCGATATTCATTATGCCTGATTCCATGTCGCGTGAGCGGATCAGCTTGCTGAAAGCATATGGAGCTGAAGTGATCCTTTTCCCAGCAGCGGATGGGGTAGAGGGTGGCGTACGTATTGCAAATGAATTGAAAGTGAGCATTCCACACAGTTACATTCCAAATCAATTTGAAAATGTAGCAAATCCTGATGCTCATCGGATAACTACCGCGATTGAAATATGGGAGCAGCTCGAAGGAAGGCTCGATGCTTTTGTATCTACCGCTGGTACGGGTGGAACCATCACTGGGGTAGGAGGGAAGCTCAAACAATTGAAGACTGACATTCAAGTGATAGCAGTTGAAACGATAAACTCACCTGTACTCTTCTCTGGTGGCGAGCCGGGGCCTCATCAAATTCCGGGCACAAGTCCCGGCTTTATTCCACCTATATTAAATAGAGACGTCATTGATGAAGTACTGCAAATAGAAGATGAAGCTGCTTGGCAAACGGCAAGGGAACTTGCTCGCAAGGAAGGTATTTTAGTAGGCCCATCTTCAGGGGCAGCCGTGTGGGCAGGTCTACAAGTAGCACGTAAGTTAGGTCAAGGGAAGCGGGTGCTTTGTATAGCCCCGGATACAGGAGAAAGATATTTAAGTTTGGGGTTGTTTGATGAACCGGAAGTTATTGAAGTTAGTGGATAATAAAATAACATTGTAATTCGACCATTTATTGTGAAAAATGGTTTTATAAACGATCAGGAATGAAGCTGCCAGCGTCAATCGGTAGCTTCATTACGTTTACGGACAGTATAGTGAAAATTAGTAATAGAGAAAAGGCATTTGACACCACTGCTACTACGTGTTACTTTATAGCTGTAGTAAGTATCACTTCATACCAGTGATACAGAATAGTAAGGAGTGATTGTGCTGGAAAACTTAACGGAAATGCTCAAAGGGGCGCTCGAGGGCTGTGTGCTTGAGATTATAAGCCGCAAAGAAACCTACGGCTACGAAATCACGCGGGAGTTGAATGCTATTGGCTTCACAGATGTTGTGGAGGGAACAGTGTACACCATCCTAATCCGGCTTGAAAAAAACAAGTTGGTGGAGATCACTAAGAAGCCTTCCGACATGGGACCGCCGCGCAAGTTTTTCATGCTAAACGACGCAGGGCGCAAGGAACTACAGAAGTTCTGGGAAAAATGGGAGTTCGTTTCATCAAAAATTAACGAGTTAAAGGAGGGGGGATAATGAACTTTTGGGAAAAAGTAACGGGAAGTGACATGACTAAAGAGATGAAATCTTTTGAGTCGCGAGCCAAAAAGCTGCCGGCTGATTATCAAGCAGCATGGGGAAAAATTAATGCAAATCTTTGGGCGCACTCAGATTTTACTGGTCGCAACCTCATGCCAATTCTTGACGGTGTACTTGGCCTGCTCGAAGAAACAGCAGCGGACGGTCAGAGTGTCCAAGAGGTTTTGGGTGATGATATCAAAGGTTTCTGTTCAGCGCTGGTCGGCGAAGAAGGGGCAAAGTCTTATCGTGACAAGTGGCGTGAGCAACTCAATAAAAATATCGCGAAAAAATTAGGGAAATAGGAGGGGGAAAATGAAAATACAAGATATCATCCAAGGCAAAAAGGAGTGGCGAGCGCACATAGCGCGTGTCAAAGCGCTTCCAAAAGATTATCAAATTGTTTATAAAGAGATTCAAAAATATTTCTTTAAGGTCGGCCCTGTTGAACTGACCGATGGGATGGATTTACTCTCGGGGATTGTTGATTTTTTTGAAGAAGGTGCGGCATTAGGGAAAGGTGTGCTTGAAGTGACTGGCAATGACGTAGCTGCTTTCTGCGACGATCTAATCAAAGATTCAATAACTTACGCTGACATCTATCAACAATCTGTTGACCAAGAAGGTAACTCCCAACGGTAATTCTATCCACTTAGTATTTGAATGAGCTACGGGGTATAATTAAGTGTTTTCACTCTATGCCGTTTGCACGTTCCTCCGGTTTCTTTATTTGTCATAGTCATTGGGGATAAAGATAGCTAGGGAGCAGACTGCCACGTATGCCTGTTCCCTTTTTAATAAAGTAGGAGAAAAATCGTGGAGACCGTTAAAATAACAAAATATTATGGAGTAATCGATATACATTCCAAAACATCCTGCAATTGTTCTACTAATTCCCTTTCTTCGTCAGTTGCCTCCTCGATTGCCTCTTCAGCTGCTTCGTTTACTGCAAGTAAATCAGATATGGAAACCCCACTTTGGATGGCTGCTTGAATATTCTCTCCTTGCTCGTTCAATGTTTCTGCAATATTTAATTCATCAAGTGCAATTTGCAACAGCGCATCATCAGCAGCTAGTACTTCTGTCGTTACTGTATTACTTGTCACGATGACGGCATCGAATGCAACTGATGCATCATTTGAAATAATTGTTGTAGCAGAAAGACAGTTAATCTCAACTTGGAATAAAACCGTCGCAAATCCACCAGCAACAATCGTCCCGATATTTACCCCCACGTTCGGATCTGCACCTATTTGCTCCACGCCATTTAATATAAAGCTATCTGGTTCAAAAGTCGTATCAGTAGGCACAATATCAGTAAAAATGACGTTGTCAGCGGCATCAGGTCCACAGTTCGTAATGACGATGGTATACGTCAACGTCTGATTCACGACAGCACATACTTTGTCGACCAACTTCACAGCTATTAGATTAGCAGCCATAACATTCCCTCCCTTAGTGTCACAAGTTATCGGTGAAGCTACTTGTACATGTTGTATTAGATGCGTGAAGGGAGGTGTTTTGGAACGGCGGGTTGCTAGAACGGCCTGTAGATTGGTAAATTAATTAGTGGTCAATATGTTATATATCTAAAGTGGAAATTAATTGAAGGAAAAATGATAAAGGTAGTTCAAATAGATCTATTTGATAGATTAATATACTATTGTAGAAATTTGAGCTCTAATGTGAATGAAAAATATCTACATGAAATTAACGAAGACAATTTCAACGAGTCTGTATAGCAAGAGCGATAGCGCTGAAACCATAGCTCATCATGTTTGTTGAAGCAGTAAGCAGCTTGGATTGTCTTATTTGTTCATATCCCATGATATGCAGATGATAGGGAAGTTCGCAAATGAAGTTGTTGTAATGGATTAAGGTCGAATTGTGGAGAAGTTACAAGAAGCTCAATCGCTTGGTCGCATACACCCAGCGTCTCATCATTTAGTTGATTCGATATTGCCGATGCATGCAATTACATTTTATTGAATTAATCAGGAAGAATATGTTACTATCACAACAAATAGATTCAAAACTTTTAAAATAAAATTATTTTATCCATTTTAATAATGGTGCGAATGTGGAGTGTACATGAAAACCCTGGTACATTCGCACCACTATTAGAGCGACTTTTTATGTAAAAATGCACAAAACTGTTATCGTAGTATTGAATTTTTTATAAAAATATCTGATAGATGAGTAAATTTGGTCTCTATTTCAAATATTTTATTTAAATTCGCTGTCACATCCTACATGGATGTGTGGATTGAAATGGCAAATGGCATCCGCAAATCAAATTTCAAGGCAGTCACATCCTACATGGATGTGTGGATTGAAATCTAACTTTAAACCAAAGTCAGTAGCAATTTGGTTGTCACATCCTACATGGATGTGTGGATTGAAATTAACTATTTTGTGAAGAAGTTGAAAGAAAAAGCTGTCACATCCTACATGGATGTGTGGATTGAAATCACCATAGTTCGGATACTAGAGCTTGGTTATTTGTCACATCCTACATGGATGTGTGGATTGAAATTCCTCTGTGCGATCCTTCTGCTATCTCGTCTTTGTCACATCCTACATGGATGTGTGGATTGAAATAAAACTATGTAGGAGATCAAGCTCAGAAGCATGCGTCACATCCTACATGGATGTGTGGATTGAAATTACACAGAATAATTTCAGCCTTTTATGCTCCTGCGTCACATCCTACATGGATGTGTGGATTGAAATTCCACTCATTTGAACCGTCAAGCTTTCACCTGTGTCACATCCTACATGGATGTGTGGATTGAAATTTACTGTGAAGAACGAAACAAAGGCGTTGATCCGTCACATCCTACATGGATGTGTGGATTGAAATTATTCACTTGATTATCGATCAAATGAAGCTTTTGTCACATCCTACATGGATGTGTGGATTGAAATACAGTAAGAAATGACATCTTCAAAATTAGGAGGAGTCACATCCTACATGGATGTGTGGATTGAAATTTAATAGATTATCTAGAAATAGAACCACGTCCAAGTCACATCCTACATGGATGTGTGGATTGAAATTATTATATCAAATTAAGAGTTTACCACAAGGTAAGTCACATCCTACATGGATGTGTGGATTGAAATTATCTATCAATCTTCCATCCACATCTAGCGGCTCGTCACATCCTACATGGATGTGTGGATTGAAATCATCCTGACATACTGCATTACTTAGTGATTGATAGTCACATCCTACATGGATGTGTGGATTGAAATTTGATGTCTCCACAGATTATCTTTTAGGTATGTCGTCACATCCTACATGGATGTGTGGATTGAAATCTAAACTATGGGCAATGGTTACACCGATACTTGCAGTCACATCCTACATGGATGTGTGGATTGAAATCCATTATTTCTTTCTTGTAAGTGAAAACCACCTTGTCACATCCTACATGGATGTGTGGATTGAAATATCATCTCGGAGTCGTTTGCAGAAGCTAGTCAAGTCACATCCTACATGGATGTGTGGATTGAAATTTTAACAAGAACAAAATATGAAATATGGGACTTGTCACATCCTACATGGATGTGTGGATTGAAATAGTACCGGTCGGGCTAATTCTCGGAATGTTAACTGTCACATCCTACATGGATGTGTGGATTGAAATTCAAATGTCAGCCACTAAAGAAGAGAAGCGCAATGTCACATCCTACATGGATGTGTGGATTGAAATACTCCCTCTTTTATACAAAGTGCCGCCCCCATCGTCACATCCTACATGGATGTGTGGATTGAAATTGCTGGTTTGGTTAATTACACCAATCATAAGCGTGTCACATCCTACATGGATGTGTGGATTGAAATCTGCAAGGTATCCAGATAAACGGACGTTTGGGCGTCACATCCTACATGGATGTGTGGATTGAAATGGGCAGGGTATCTTACTGTGCTGGATGAATCTCGTCACATCCTACATGGATGTGTGGATTGAAATTATGACTACGAGTCTCCATGAGTCCCTTACGAAGGTCACATCCTACATGGATGTGTGGATTGAAATTCTAACAATGCCTTCTGCTAATCTTGTAGCCAAGTCACATCCTACATGGATGTGTGGATTGAAATAAATTTCAGCACTCTTGCCAACCATGCCAATAAGTCACATCCTACATGGATGTGTGGATTGAAATTATTTGCTATATGTATATTAGGACTCATTGGATAGTCACATCCTACATGGATGTGTGGATTGAAATTTATAGATGATAAGATCAGAGTCATTTGCTGGTGTCACATCCTACATGGATGTGTGGATTGAAATCTTTTGATAACTCTGCGTTTATGTGGTTTAAAACCGCCAGGTCACATCCTACATGGATGTGTGGATTGAAATTTCTGCTGGCACTTTGGTGTGTTCCGTGAGATCGTCACATCCTACATGGATGTGTGGATTGAAATCCTTCGCAGCCATACATTGCGGTAGAACGCAGAGGTCACATCCTACATGGATGTGTGGATTGAAATATCGGTCTACTACTTGGGGGCATTGGAGCAAAGGTCACATCCTACATGGATGTGTGGATTGAAATTTCTATACTAAGCTCCCTACTTGGATTACTGATTGTCACATCCTACATGGATGTGTGGATTGAAATTGTAAATAATCTGTTGTGATATCCCTTATGTACGGTCACATCCTACATGGATGTGTGGATTGAAATAAATTCGGGGTTGCCGTTTGAAGCAGTTTACAAGTCACATCCTACATGGATGTGTGGATTGAAATACGCCCGTCACCCTAGTAAATCAAAGACGGGTGAGTCACATCCTACATGGATGTGTGGATTGAAATGATGATTATGGGCTGGATTAATTACTTTGTGCCAGTCACATCCTACATGGATGTGTGGATTGAAATGGGATGGCTTTATTCGCCTTGTTGCGGACGAAGAGTCACATCCTACATGGATGTGTGGATTGAAATCTATTAGAATGTGGGGAATTGAGTAGAGAAGACGTCACATCCGACATGGATGTGTGGATTGAAATCCTAGAACGACTGAATTAATTAGAGGAAATGATGGTCGCATCCTACATGGATGTGTGGATTGAAATGGTCAGATCACAGGGCTTACAGAGGCACTTAAAGGTCACATCCTACATGGATGTGTGGATTGAAATTAATCTCAAATCAGCAACAGCGAGTTCAGCACGTGTCACATCCTACATGGATGTGTGATATGAAATAATGTTGTTTTATATATTACTAATGCTGTAAAACACTAAACTAACCGAGACATAGTCGTAGCAATGAACTCAGATTAAAAGATATCTCGTTTTAGGATTATATAGATCTTCTTTTAACTAGTTAATTTCAATATGGAAACGACAATATGCTGCCAATTCGTCTTTTATTCTATAGTTTTGCGTCAGATGAAGACAAAAAATATCTTTTATAGAGGAAATTATTGGATTTTGTCGAATTTATAATCATAGTATCTCATTTCCTGAAATAAGGAGCGAATCTATGATTGATAAAGTTATTCGACTAATAAATATTATTATCGCAATTCAAGCAAAACCAGGAATAACTGCGTCCGAATTAGCACTCAAATATGATGTTACTATACGTACGATTTATAGAGATATAGATATTATCAGCTTAATTGCCCCCATTACAAGTGAAGGTAGAGGTGCTGGATTTAGATTTATCGGTCATTTTTTTATGTACCCTCTTAACTTCTCCGAACAAGAAGCACTTGTATTTTCTTTGTTGCCCTCAGTATTAGATTTAGAAAAGCTACCTCTTGGTTTTGAAACAGCCTACGACAAGGTTATGTCTACTCTTAATAAGGAAAAATCACAGCAGAACAATGTATTTGAGAATATCGCAGTAATTATTCAAACAGGAACACCTGCATATCGAAAGGACAGTCCTAACTATCTACAAACGATAATACAAGCTATTTTGGAGCAGAAAACGATCGAGACCGTCTATCACAGCCAGTATAGAAATGAAACGAAGGAACGGAAAATTGACCCATACGTTCTTGTGCCTCGTGATCAACGTTTTTATCTGATTGGCAAATGCCTTCAAGATGAGAAAGTGAAAACATTCAGGGTTAGTCGTCTGCTTGAAGTTAAAATAACTTCGGACACATTCCATAAAGGCGATTTTAATATAAAAAATCATTTGAAAAATACGTGGTCTATTCAACAAGGTAATCGGAATGTTACTTTTAAAGTTCGATTTAGCCCTAATGTGGCTAGATATATAAAAGAAAAGGAATTATTTGTTCGTCCAAGAATGAAAGATATGACTGACGGAAGTATTCTATTTGAGGTCACTGTAAATAACGAAGAAGAGTTTATTAGATGGGTCCGACAGTATGGACCAGAAGCAGAGATACTAGAACCATTGCAGGCTAGAGATTCAATTAAAAAAGAATTGGATGTATGGATGAAATTATACCAATAAATCGAACGTACATTCGAGACGAATGGTTGTCACTTCAAAATTGCATAATTACATCATAGCATCTTAACGATAATCAAAATAAAAAGAAAGCAGGTCATTTGCATGGATTATTTTGCTCACATTCGAGGGAAAGATAAAGCTATTCAAAGTGTTGAGGAGCACTTGCTTGGAGTTAAGAAGTTGGCCGAATCGTATGGGGAGAAAATTGGTGTAAAGCATATTGCTGGATTAGCTGGTTTACTTCATGATATGGGTAAATTTACAGCTGAATTTCGAAAGTATATATTGGACGCGGTGAATAGTCCGGATAATCCGCCGAGGCGTGGAAGCGTAGACCACTCAACAGCAGGTGGTAAATTGTTATTTGAACTATATCATAATGAACCTAATCCTAGTTTGAAATGGATTTTGGCAGAAGTAGTTGGCAACGTTATTATTTCACACCATTCCTATTTGCATGACTTTTTGAATCCTGATCTAGAATCCGATTATTTGAAACGTGTGTTTGAAAAAGAACTTAAATTTTATGAGGAAGCAAAAAAAAACTTTTTTGATGCTGTTGTAAGCGAGGATGAACTTAGACAATACGTACAGAAAGCATTAACTGAACTAGAATCCTTTATGTTAAAACCATCAACAGAATCTCAAGAAAGTAAACTTATGTTTTTAACAAAGTTTATATTTAGTGCATTAATTGATGCAGATCGTACAAACACACGATTGTTTGAGGAAAACAAAAGTATCGAGCCACCCGTAGAAAGCAGTAAGTTATTTCAAGATTATTATGGGAAATTGATGAACAAAATAAATTCATTTAAAGAGCATAAGGACGCTAACTCCACTATCAATCTATTAAGAAAGCAAATGTCGGATCGTTGTGATGAGTTTGCGATGAAAACGCCAAGTATTTATAAACTTTCGATTCCAACAGGCGGTGGAAAAACGTTAGCGAGCTTTCGCTATGCTCTCAAACATGCAATGGAGTTTGGGAAAAAACGTATTATATACGTAGTTCCGTTCACAACGATCATTGAACAAAACGCTGAAGAAATACGCAAAATCATTCAAGATGATGCTAGTTTGCTTGAACATCATTCGAATGTTATTAATGATACGGAAGATGATGAGGATATTGATGGCATTCTAAATAAAAGTCAGAAGCTGAAGCTTGCAAAAGATAATTGGGATGCTCCGATTATTTTTACAACGATGGTACAATTTCTAAATGTTTTTTATGAACGGGGAAGTCGGAATATTCGGAGAATGCATAATCTGAGCGAATCTGTAATTATATTTGATGAAGTACAGAAGGTTCCTGTTCCATGTGTTTCATTATTTAATTACGCTGTTAATTTTCTTAAAATATATGGTCAATCCACACTTATCCTATGCACAGCGACACAACCGACTCTTGATTTTGTAGAACATAAGCTTGAATTAGAAGCCGAATCCGAAATTATTAATCATTTGGATCAAATTATAGAATCATTCACACGTGTGGAAATAATAGATAGAGCGACAGATGAAACATTTACGAATGAAAAACTTGTTCAATTCGTAGAAGAGAAGATTGAGGAAGTCGGAAGTGTTCTGGTGATTCTTAATACGAAGTCGGTTGTCAAACGACTTTATGAGCTATTGAGAAGTAGCGAGGACGTGTCGATCTATCATTTGAGCACTGCTATGTGTGCTGCCCATCGAAATGATATCTTGGGGAAAGTTCGAGAACACCTTGCTAGGGAAGAGAAGGTGGTATGTATTAGCACACAGCTGATTGAAGCGGGAGTTGATGTAAGTTTTAAATGTGTCATTCGTTCATTGGCTGGATTGGATTCGATTGCCCAAGCTGCTGGCAGATGTAATCGTCATGGAGAATGGGATATTCAGTATGTATATGTCATTGATCATGAGGAAGAAAATTTAAAACATTTGAAGGAAATAAGGATTGGAAAAGAGATTTCAAAAAAGTTACTAATTGATATAAAACAGGATCGTAATAATCACGGTGGACATGTCCTGTCTGTCGATGCGATGAAACAATATTTCCAAAGATTTTATAACCAATTAAAATCAAATTTGAACTATCCGATTTCAAAATTGGAGAGAGATATGACGGAGTTATTACTCGCCAATCGTAAAGATAGTTCTTTCTATCTTGCGAACAAATATGAAAACGGTACAGCATTGCCACTTTTTATAATAAATAGCTATCGAACAGCTGCGGATCACTTTCAGGTTATAGATAATTATACAACCGCTGTAATTGCACCTTATGGAGAAGAAGGAAAGGACATTATAGCGAAATTAAATGGAAGTGAGACGATTGAAAATTTAACAAAGCTGTTACGGAGCTCACAGCAATACACGATTAATTTGCTTCCTTATGAAATCCAGAAGTTAACTCAGAATAACGGATTAGTAAGTTTATTTGATGGGAAGGTATGGGCGCTTAAGGAAAGTGCTTATAGTGATAGATTTGGTGTTGATATTGAGAATGAGAGTGGCTTTGAAGGCGGCTTTTTTTAAGGGTGTAAATGAAAGAAACCTATCTTCTTTATGAAGTAGGTTTTCATTTCATACAATGTATATTTCAATCCACACTATAAAAATAGCGACATTTAATTATAACATATATGGGTTTGATTTAAAAAAATTCATACAATGTATTAAAACAAAAAAACATTTACAATATCATCCATTTGAGATATATTGAAATAGAAACAAATGTCATTAAAGTAAGGAGGTGATTGCATGAGGAATTCGGTGGAATTTTTGGCATATGGAAGTTACGCATTGTTTACAGACCCTCTAACTAAGTTGGGAGGAGAAAAGCTTAGTTACCAAGTCCCAACCTATCAGGCTCTTAAAGGGATTGTTGAATCTATTTATTGGAAGCCCACACTCATTATGGTGATAGACGAAGTGAGAGTCATGAATGCAATCCGTATGGAGTCAAAGGGTATTCGTCCGCTGGAATACGGTGGTGGCAATACGCTAGCAAATTACACTTATTTGAAGGACCCTTGTTATCAGGTAAGAGCTCATTTTGAGTTCAACTTGAACCGTCCAGAGATGGCTTTTGATCGTAACGAAAATAAGCATCACAACATATTTAAGCGTTCACTGCAAGCGGGAGGACGTAGAGATATCTTTCTTGGGACTAGAGAATGCCAGGCATATGTTGAACCCTGTGTTTTCGGTGAAGGTAAAAGCTTTTATGACAATTACGGGGATATTCATCTTGGCAATATGATACATGGTATTAACTATCCTGATGAAACAGGAAGAGAGCAGCTAGAAGTACGTCTATGGAGTCCGGTAATGAGAGATGGCATTATTCAATTCAAAAAACCAGAACAATGTGAGCAGGTTCGAACGGTCTCTGCGATGAAGGCTAAATATTTTGATCAGGGCAATGTTGAGCAAGTGGATGTATTATCTGATGAATTAGAAGGGAGGGGGAATCTATGAGTTGGCTACTCCATCTATATGAAACTTACAAATCTAATCTAGAACACGTTGGTAAGATAGAAAAAAAACATAATGATCAAGAGTATACATTGCTACCAATTTCTCACACGACACAAACCGCACATATTCAATTAGACATCACTGAGGATGGAAGGTATCATTCTGCAATAGTCATTGATAAGTCCGATGCTAGTACTCTTCTTCCTTGTACGGAAAAATCTGCTAGCAGAGCAGGTGCTGTAGTAGCACCTTACCCACTACATGATAAGTTAAGTTATGTAGCAGGGGATTTTGTAGCCTATGGTGGAGAAGTGAAGAAGGGAGAAGATCCATTTGCAGCTTACATTAGTAAATTAGGCCAGTGGGCTGAATCTCCTTACGCTGTCCCCAAGGTTAAAAGCATCTACTCCTACTTGGCCAAGGGTTGTCTTATTCAAGACTTAGTTGAAGATAAGGTGCTTTATACAGATGAAGACGGACGTCTAATCACTAAATGGGACAAGGATTCTGAAGCACGATATGGCCCTAAACCACCCATTTATTCGGTTATGGTTGGTGGTCCAGAAAGTATATTTATCAGATTTAATGTCTATTCACAGAACCCGTTATCGAATGATGTGTGGAAGGACAAAGAGATGCATGAATCATTTATTCAGTACTATAGACAGCAACTCGGAGAGATTGATTATTGTTATGTGACGGGTGAATTATTGCCAAGTACAGATAAACATGCAAATAAAATCAGACATGCTGGCGATAAGGCAAAATTAATTTCAGCAAACGATGATACTGGGTTTACGTTTCGTGGACGTTTTAATAAGGGATTTGAAGTGGCAAGTATTAGCTATGATGTATCACAGAAGGCACATAATGCCTTAAAGTGGCTCATTAATCGGCAAGGCAAAATCATTGATGGACGAGTCTTTCTTGTATGGGCGAATACGGAACTAGATTTGCCAGGATTAACAGAGGAATCTTTTGATATCTTCCCATCTGTTGCAAAGGTAAGGGACACCATCCCATTCACGTATCGAGAATTTGCTAATGAAGTTGCGAAAGCATTAGATGGTTACAAAAATCGGCTTTCCATTCCTACAAAATCTGACGTAAACATTATGATCCTTGATTCTGCAACAACAGGACGCATGGCAGTACTGTATTATCGAAGTTTGAATAAAGAGTTTTATTTGGACAGACTTGTAAAGTGGCATTCATCATGCGCATGGTTACACCGTTATCGTAAAGATGAAGAAGGCAATTTTGTTAAGTTTTATGGCGCTCCTGCTACAAAAGATATTGCATTTGCTGCATATGGATCAAGGGCGGGAGATAAAGTTGTCAAAGGCTTGATAGAGCGAATGTTTCCATGTATTGTGGATGATCAAAAAGTACCTCGTGATATTGAAATGAGTGCGTTTCACCGTGCATCTAATCCGGTTGCTATGGAAAATTGGGAATGGGAGAAGACGCTTAGTATCACATGTTCATTAATCAACAGAAGGGAGAAATTGAATGTGGCATTAGATTATGATAATAACGATCGAAATTATTTATTTGGACGGTTATTGGCAGTTGCAGATGTGCTAGAAAGACGTGCACTAGGTCCCGATGAGAATCGTGCGAGTAACGCCATTCGCTTTATGAATGCGTTTTCAAATCATCCAGAGAGAACATGGAAAACTATACAGCAATGTCTCCAGCCATATCAAGCAAGACTAGGGAGAAAAGCGACTGATTTAAATAAGATTATTGATGAAGTTGGATCGCGTCTCCCAATTGATGAATTTAATAATAAACCATTAACAGGTCTATATTTGTTAGGTTACTATAGCCAGCGGCACGAGCTTTATCAGAAAAAGGATAAAGATGAAGCTGTAATTGAAGAGACAATCAACTAATAGGGAGAGATAAAATATGACGATTTTGGATTATAAAATTGATTTTGCCGTTGTACTATCCGTATCGAAGGCTAACCCCAATGGAGATCCGCTTAACGGAAACCGTCCACGTCAAAATTATGATGGGTTCGGTGAGATTTCCGACGTTGCCTTGAAGAGAAAGATTCGTAACCGCCTGCAAGATATGGGAGAATCCATTTTTGTACAGTCCAATGACAGAAAAAATGATTCGTATGGTAGTTTAAGAGAACGTGCTGATTCCAATGCTGAATTAGGGAAAATATTGAAGTCAAAAACAGGATCAAGTGATGAGTTTGCTCAGATTGCTTGTCAAGAGTGGATTGACGTTCGGAGTTTTGGTCAAGTATTTGCATTCAAATCAGATAAGGCTGGATCAGGTGTTTCAGTAGGTGTAAGAGGTCCAGTATCTATTCATACAGCAACAAGCATTGATCCTATTGATATTACAAGTATGCAAATTACAAAAAGTGTAAATTCTGAACCTGGCTCATCGAGAGGATCTGATACGATGGGTATGAAGCACCGTGTAGATTCAGGTGTATATATTTTTAAGGGAAGCATTAATACGCAATTGGCAGAAAAAACGCAATTTACAAAAGAGGATGCAGAAAAGTTTAAGCAGGCACTTATTACATTATTCGAAAATGATTTATCATCTGCAAGACCAGAAGGAAGTATGGAAGTTCATAAAGTATTTTGGTGGGAGCATAATTCCAAGTTAGGGCAATACTCATCAGCTAAAGTACATCGTTCACTATTAGTAGAGAAACGTGTAGCTGAGCCAAAAGAATATACAGATTACAGCTTTGATTTGCAGCCATTGGAAGGTTTGAAAGTCGAGATTATTGATGGCCTATAACGAAGATGACTTTCTTATGTTATCGGGGATACAACATTTTCAATTTTGTAAACGTCAGTGGGCATTAATTCACATAGAACAACAATGGGAAGAAAATGTGAAGACAATTGAAGGGCAACATCTTCATAGGAATGCTGATAAGCCGTTTACAAGAGAGAAACGGGGAGATAAGCTCGTCGTTCGCGGAATGCCTATAATGTCAAATAAGCATGGCATTTCAGGCATTTGCGATGTGGTGGAGTTTATAAAAAGTGATCACGGTGTCGAAGTATTTGGAGCCGAGGGGAAGTATATCGCTTACCCGGTTGAATATAAACGTGGCAAACCAAAAACAAATGATGAAGATATTTTACAATTAGCTGCACAAGCAATTTGTTTGGAAGAGATGTTGTTATGTGAAATAGATGTAGGCTATATGTTCTACAATGAAATAAAGCATAGGGTTGAAGTACCAATTACTTCGGAAATAAAGTTTAAGGTCCAGCGAATCTTCACAGAAATGCAAGATTACTACAGACGTAGACATACACCAAAAGTGAAAACAGGTTCATTTTGTAAAAGTTGTTCCCTTCATAATATATGCTTACCAGAATTGATGACTAAACGGACAGTGAAAAGTTATCTTGAAGGGAAAATCAAGGAATGAAAAAATTACTGAATACATTGTACATTACACAACCGGATATTTATTTGTCACTCGATGGAGATAATATTTTATTACTAAAGGAACAAGAAAAGTTAGGCAGAGTACCGCTTCATAACATCGAATCTATAATTGCTTTTGGTTATACAGGAGCGAGCCCAGCTCTAATGGGCTATTGTGCAGAACGCAATATCGATATCGTTTTTATGACGATGAATGGGCGTTTTCTAGCAAGAGTAATAGGTCAAAGCAAAGGTAATGTGATCTTAAGAAAGAAGCAATATTTGGTGTCTGAAGATGAAGTGGTATCAGCAAAAATTGCTCGTAACTTCATTGTCGGTAAAATTTATAATCATAAATGGATGCTTGAAAGAATGACAAGAGATTATCCATTGCGGATAGATGTTGACCAATTTAAAGCTGCCTCGCAGCATTTATCATCTATCATTATTGACGTTAGAGAATGTGAAGATTTAGAGAGATTACGAGGTTTGGAAGGTCAAGCAGCTGTTTCTTATAATCGGTTGTTTGACCATATGATATTGCAACAAAAAGAGGATTTTTATTTCCATAATCGAAATCGAAGACCGCCGCTTGATAATGTGAATGCCATGTTATCTTTTGCTTATACATTGTTATCTAAAGATATGGCTGCTGCTTTGGAAGCTGTTGGATTAGATGCCTATGTCGGCTTTTTGCACCGAGACCGCCCAGGGCGAGAATCTTTGGCACTCGATGTAATGGAGGAGTTGCGAGGGGTTTTTGCAGACAAATTTGTATTGTCATTGATCAATAAGAAAATTGTGAACAATGACGATTTTTTTAAGAAAGAAAATGGTGCGGTTATTATGAAGGACGAAGGTAGGAAGAAGTTTTTAACGGCCTGGCAAGATAAGAAACAAGAGAAGATTACACATCCTTATTTAGGGGAGAAGATATCTTGGGGACTTGTGCCGCATACACAAGCATTGTTGTTAGCAAGGTACTTGCGCGATGACCTAGACGAGTATCCACCTTTTCTATGGAAGTAGGTGCTTTAGTTGTTGGTATTAATAACTTATGATGTAAGCACTATCAGCAGTGGTGGTCAGAGAAGGTTGCGGCATGTATCTAAAATATGCCAAAACTATGGTCAGAGGGTCCAGAATTCTGTATTTGAATGCATTGTAGACGCAGCTCAATTTACGGAATTAAAATTAAAACTTCTCGATATCATCGACAAAGATCAGGATAGTCTTAGATTCTACCAACTAGGAAATAACTTCAAGAATAAAGTAGAACATGTTGGTGTGAAAGAAGCATTGGATCTAGAAGGTCCACTTATATTTTAGTGCGAAAGCGTGGTGCGAATGTATAGTGCACATGAAATCCCCGGGACATTCGCACCAGATATAAAGAAGAAATTGTTAATAAATAAGCCGAAAATGAGACGGAATCATGTGTCAGGTTAATTTTCATACGATTTTTCATGAAAATATAGTCTTTTTTATATTTTTAGCGTAAAATCGCCGTCACATCCTTCACGGATGTGTGGATTTAAATTTCACCCGTAATGCGGATGTACCTGGTCTCCGTAGTCACATCCTTCACGGATGTGTGGATTTAAATACCGATCCTGCCGCTACTTGTGAGGATGAAATACGTCACATCCTTCACGGATGTGTGGATTTAAATAGCTATACAGGTACTTACACGGATGATGCAGGTCGTCACATCCTTCACGGATGTGTGGATTTAAATTTCATACTCAGCAAGTCGTGGTGCGCTTTTGGAAGTCACATCCTTCACGGATGTGTGGATTTAAATATATAGCGCGTCACATTTAAGACTACACATTGAGTCACATCCTTCACGGATGTGTGGATTTAAATACATCAAGTAGTTTTTTAATGTCGTCGAGTTGTAGTCACATCCTTCACGGATGTGTGGATTTAAATTTTGTTGGTCAGGTAATTGATATCATCGATAGCAGTCACATCCTTCACGGATGTGTGGATTTAAATCATCCATGATTAAGTGTTCGCCTGTATGAGGGTTGTCACATCCTTCACGGATGTGTGGATTTAAATATTAGTTACCGCGATGAAGAGGAACTAGTGCAAGTCACATCCTTCACGGATGTGTGGATTTAAATATCATATTTGGTGGTCGTATGGATGGAAGCTTCCGTCACATCCTTCACGGATGTGTGGATTTAAATGTTGAGCGTATTCGGTCGAATCGGAGTCTTTAAAGTCACATCCTTCACGGATGTGTGGATTTAAATAAACTCTTCATGCGTTAGCCTAGCTGCTTTTGCGTCACATCCTTCACGGATGTGTGGATTTAAATAATCATCATGCGAATTGGATCTTGTGACTTTCCAGTCACATCCTTCACGGATGTGTGGATTTAAATTTCCTCCCTCACCTCATCTGGGTCAAGTACCCAAGTCACATCCTTCACGGATGTGTGGATTTAAATTGATTCATCAAGGACATTTGTAAACCATAGCACCGTCACATCCTTCACGGATGTGTGGATTTAAATATTAACCCGACTAACTTTACGCTGAGCCATCATGTCACATCCTTCACGGATGTGTGGATTTAAATATATGCCATTCATTGCGATTATCCCGGCGTGGGGAGTCACATCCTTCACGGATGTGTGGATTTAAATTACCAAGTAACCACTTTTCGAAATCATCGCGGCGTCACATCCTTCACGGATGTGTGGATTTAAATAAAACAGAGCTGAAGCTTAATGAGGACAAATTAAGTCACATCCTTCACGGATGTGTGGATTTAAATACAAATGGCAAGTTACGATAAGAGCTAACGGCAAGTCACATCCTTCACGGATGTGTGGATTTAAATTATAACAAAAAAGGAAGCCGCTAGGCTCCCTCTCGTCACATCCTTCACGGATGTGTGGATTTAAATATATCTATTGCGTCTCTACGAGTCTATTAGGCGGGTCACATCCTTCACGGATGTGTGGATTTAAATATAATAACGAAGATGACCTAGCGGTCCACGAGGTGTCACATCCTTCACGGATGTGTGGATTTAAATAACTATTGCTATTACTGCGCCTAATGGCAGGTTAGTCACATCCTTCACGGATGTGTGGATTTAAATCTACATAGTCCAAACGATCACGCAGACTTGCATAGTCACATCCTTCACGGATGTGTGGATTTAAATACGCTACGGAGCTAGGAATCAATTGGATATCTAGTCACATCCTTCACGGATGTGTGGATTTAAATCACATCATTGCACCAGTATATAATACCGTTGCGAGTCACATCCTTCACGGATGTGTGGATTTAAATCTCCTTGTTTTTGAACGTAAAACAACGGCTCCATGTCACATCCTTCACGGATGTGTGGATTTAAATTATGGTATCCAAGAGGAGGAGCAGCATGACCGAAGTCACATCCTTCACGGATGTGTGGATTTAAATTCTCGTTTGTTGAAATCGAAATTAGATTAATTAGTCACATCCTTCACGGATGTGTGGATTTAAATTTAAAGAGTATGACTTGGATGATGGTGATAAAGCGTCACATCCTTCACGGATGTGTGGATTTAAATATTATGACTCTTAACCGTTTGAGTATCCCTATGCGTCACATCCTTCACGGATGTGTGGATTTAAATCCCAAAACTGAATAGGATCAATCAATCCCGATGCGTCACATCCTTCACGGATGTGTGGATTTAAATTGAACGTCGTAGAGCAGAGGTGCGATTAGTATTTGTCACATCCTTCACGGATGTGTGGATTTAAATGATCACAAATGCCTGGAATGGTAGAGAAGATGGGGTCACATCCTTCACGGATGTGTGGATTTAAATAAAGTGACTTTATTTATGTATGTCTATAAGTGGTGTCACATCCTTCACGGATGTGTGGATTTAAATTCCATCCTCCTCACGATATCGCTTGCCAATTCTAGTCACATCCTTCACGGATGTGTGGATTTAAATGGTTAAAGGCAATGTCCTAAAGTAGGGATAAACAAAGTCACATCCTTCACGGATGTGTGGATTTAAATTGTCAATTGTGACCTTAAGATCTGAAATCGTAGAGTCACATCCTTCACGGATGTGTGGATTTAAATTATTAGCGCGACGACACTAGGCCCAGTCAACGTTGTCACATCCTTCACGGATGTGTGGATTTAAATATGTGCTTTAGTTGGGCGATCTTGCACACTCTCAGTCACATCCTTCACGGATGTGTGGATTTAAATATAGTTTCAACCGATATCTCAAACATATGACTGAGGTCACATCCTTCACGGATGTGTGGATTTAAATACGGATCGGATGAGCTGCTTCCTGAACTTAACATGTCACATCCTTCACGGATGTGTGGATTTAAATTCACCTTTGTCCGTTGCTTCGATATACCTACGTTGTCACATCCTTCACGGATGTGTGGATTTAAATATCACAAGTATGTGACTGAATGGTTTGTTGAAAGTCACATCCTTCACGGATGTGTGGATTTAAATAATATTGCGTAGTGAAAGACTACCCATATCGTCGTCACATCCTTCACGGATGTGTGGATTTAAATAATCAAGTCCCAAGCACCACTATAAGGTGGTAAGGTCACATCCTTCACGGATGTGTGGATTTAAATATGTCCTAACCTCGTACGTTGAAAATCATACTTCAGTCACATCCTTCACGGATGTGTGGATTTAAATATCATCTTCCAATAGTTCTCTTACGGACTCGTGTGTCACATCCTTCACGGATGTGTGGATTTAAATCACCAGATGCGGCGAAAGGGATGGCGAATGTAATGTCACATCCTTCACGGATGTGTGGATTTAAATAACTCTTACCGGTGGTGGCTCAAGCTCTTGCATGTCACATCCTTCACGGATGTGTGGATTAAAATTTAGCTAGGACGTTTTAAGTCTATGCCTTCGTAAATGATATGTCCTTCGTGCGGGTTATATCATGCTAAAGACCTCAATGCAAGTATGGTTATCCTGAAAGAAGGCTAAAGCTATTGTCAATATAATCGTAGATAACGTAGGGACTAGGAGGCTACTTTACTTCAAGAAAATCTTCAAGACTTTCGTATACTATATACACACACAACGTTAGTGTCTTTTTCATGTCACTCGTTAATATTAACATAGTAGAGAACAGAGATCCAAAAGTATGGTACGTAGAGATGCGACAATATGGAGGTTTTTACAGCAGTGAATCGATAGTTTACAACAAGGAGGGGCAGGAGCCTGTCCTTGTTTTTTACATGGTCTTGGTGGAAACTCGAACAATTGAATATATCAGCATCAGCACTTCAAGTCTCCGCAAACTGTCATTTCGGAGGACTTGCTTGGTCATGGTCAGTTTGAAGGAGCTAGTATCGGCTTCCGGTAATTTTGGAAAGTGATTGCACCCTGCTAGAGGAACTGTTGAAATCAAGGTTCACTATCCGAGGGGGAGAATGAATGAATCATCATAATCCTGTTAATTATGGGGAATGTTAACGATTAGTGGGTAGCATATTTTCGTTTGGTCACGGACAGATAGCGTATTACAACAGAGAACGGAGCTCGGATAAGATGAAGCTAATTCATAACAAAGGACTAAAAAGTTGGAAAGTAGCTCGTATGATAGGCATTTTTGTATTTTGTATCGTTTGTATATGTACATCCTTTCGTACAAGCAATCAAATCGTTGCCGCAAGTGTAGACGATACAGGCAAGAACGCAAAAACTCGCACCCTCGCCATAGTCATCGATGATTTCGGCAACGGAATGACTGGAACGGAAGAGATGCTTAAACTTCCGATCCCCTTTACGGTAGCAGTAATGCCATTTATGCCAACGTCAAAGCAAGATGCGGAGGCCGCATACAAGCTTGGTCATGATGTGATTGTTCATATGCCTATGGAACCGAACAAAGGCTTAAAATCATGGCTTGGTCCAGGGGCTATTACAGCTGATTTGAGCGATGCGGAAGTGAGAAAGAGAGTGGAGGACGCCATAAATGACGTTCCTCACGCAATAGGAATGAACAACCATATGGGCTCTAAAATTACAGCTGACGAAAGAATTATGCGAGTCGTACTTACCGTTATTAAGGAACATGGCATGTTTTATTTAGATAGTAAGACAACTCCTAAAACGGTAGTTCCTCAAGTTGCAAAAGAATTAGGTGTGCCAACGCTCGGGAATAACGTTTTCCTTGATGACGTATATACGGAGCAACACATTTCCAAGCAAGTTAATTTACTTAGAAGACATTTAGAAAATAATGAAAGTTGCATAACGATAGGTCATGTTGGACCGCCTGGGAAAAAGACATCAGCAGTATTACTAAGGTCTATTCCTGACTTACGGTCAGTTGCGCATTTCGTTAAATTATCCGATATGGTTCGATCATCAATGATTGATCCATTTATATTGCCTAATCCCTGATGCAATAGCCCCAGCAACTTGTAATTGACTTCGTGAATCAGTTAACATGTCGCGATCGGCTTGGTTACTAATAAAACCCATCTCGACAATAACAGAAGGTTGCTCTACGCGTCTTAGTAAATAAAACGGATTCCCAAGTTTAGGAAGGGCATTTGAAGATTGTTGACGATTTAAGGCGTCTTGTATACAAAATGCTAACAGAGCACTTTCTCCAGATTCCTGATGTAAGACGAGAGGGCCTCTTCTGGAACTGTTTTTACCCCAGTTCACATGTAGACTAACAAGCAGCTCACTGTCAATTTCTTCGGTGAGCTGACGTCTTTGCGACAAATCTTTGCGATGCCTCGATTTCGAGTTGTGCCAGTGATTGTCATCACTAAGTGCGTAATCGTCTGTACGATTCATAATAGCTGGAATGCCTTGACTTCTAAGAAGAAGATACAATTTACCTGCAATAGCGAGGTTAATATCTTTCTCCAGCAAATCTCCGTGTGACGCACCACCATCAATACCACCATGACCAACATCGATAATAACGGTTGTATGAGGAAGTGAAATGTTTTGGTCTTTAATTTGTGCGACTTGCTCTTCTTCTTTTCGTTTATCCATTGCTTGTGCAGGTGCAGACCCAGTTAAACCAAGCACACATACACATATCAAGCACAATAACGATTTTTGCATCATATGCTCAGTCCTCCGCATGTTGGCGTTTTATATTCCATTAGCGTGGCTGATCTGAGGAAAACTCATACATGATTATGTTCAAAAAGAATGGGGTATGCTTTAGGTAAGAGTTTAGCGTAGGAGGTGATTCATGTGGCTGGAGGAAATGATCTCGTTAAATATATGACGGAGCAATTTATACATTATATGGAGACACCGGCTGATGAGCGAAAACAAGCAAAAACGTCAGCCAAGGCGGCTAGAGAGCCGTGGCTGACGCGTTGGTTTGGTTGGGGCCCGGTAAGTTTTATTCTTTGGTGGAGAGGTAGAGCTGATCGTCAACGATAAAATTTGCCTTTTTCCACAAGTAATGCCATCGGAATATAACGGCGATCTGAGCTGTCTTCATCCGTGTCGAGAGCAACGAACAGTTCGCCGTTTTCCCACTCGTCATATCCAACTACCGACCATACTGCACGGTAAGAATTGTCTTCTGAAACGTAAGTGTAGCGAAGCTGCTTTTTGTTTTTTATTGCTGTTACTATAGTGGAATAGTCATTAGATTGTATAGCGATAGGTTTTTTTGTTAACCAGGGCATCCGTCCATAAGGATCAAATGAACCGATAGAACGATAATGAGCCAATTTGGCATGGGAGGAAAGTAACCCATGTCTATTTTCTAATTCATTGTCACCTGCAGGCTTGTCCCAGTTGATGTTATACTCAGGCAGATCTTCACCTGAGTTAGCATCTCTATAATAGACAGCTTTTTTGGATGTAATTCGCCATGCAGCTTGAAGCGGGTGTACGTAAACCTTTTCGGCTTGATTAGGCTGATTTATTAGTTCAAGCTGCAGCAAGGAAAGCTGCAGCGATTGTTCATTAAATAACGGGTATTCCCCAATGCCATATTCCCCTAGCTGAAACTTCCCATCTTCGGTCGCATTTACGACCAAGTAACCAACAATTGTTTCTTTTTTCGTAAGTAAAACTAACCAGCTATGTGTTCCCGGACCGAGTGGAGAAATAGCGAGAGTGGCTGACTTCCACTCTGAGTAATCTGATTTAGAAGCAAGTTCGTCAACCCAGCTTTGTGCCTGTGACTCTAATGTAGTTTCTGCAGATATGCTAACCTCTAACACGGAGAGGGCAGCAATAGGGACAGGGGGGCTACTTGCCGCGAGCAGTACGGTTGATAATACAGCTACAGTTGTCCATCTAATCAATAATTTTCGCAAATGTTTTCACCTCAGCTACATTGTAGCGGACAGGCTTTAAGAATGCTGTTACAACCTGTCGGCATCAATGAGTCGTAATAGCGCTTTTTTTTGCCGTAATGATGCGGTTCCCGTCTAATTGTATTCAATCGATTCCCTCCAGGTGGAAAATGCCGCAGTTAATGGCGGAAGCCGTCACACGAGGTTCATATTGCCAACGAATTTCTGCTTGGCGCTGCTCGTATTGCTCGGTGACGGCAGGTTTGTTTTCTTCTGTTGCATGTTCCAATAGCGGCTCATAATAGGCATTGATTCGATCCATTTCATGTTTAAGTCTGTTAGTGGCATCAACTGCCCAGTTATAATCATACGATTTTAGCTTTCGTTCCAGTGTTTGCTCGACAATCGTTAACGCTTTGTTGAAGGAAATTCCTGTTTTCGTCACATGAATGTTGGCAGGTAGCCTTGGAGTCAGCTTCGTAGCAACTAGTCGATCATGAAAGCGGTCAACACAATGACCAGTCACCAGCGAAACACCAAAGCTATGAATTTCTTCCCGCTTACGATCACAGGCAAATTCTATCCGAATGTTAACACCAAGCCAAGCTGTATATGGTGTGGAACTAAAAGGGCTACTCCCTCGTTTATCAGGTTCTTGAAATAAATAAACAAAACTGCCCTTCGTTTTTGCAGCACCGAATAATTGTTCCAGCTTGCGTGAGCCGAAATATAAATCTTCTCGCGGAATTCGAGCTGGTGCAGTCAAATTATTATTAATGAAGCCGAACGACCTTGTGAGTGCAGCATCGACCGCAGAAGTTTGGTTACCCGCTTCGGCTTGACCACTAGGTGTTAATTCTGGCGTAGAAGGCAACGCATCATATCGTTCTTTATCTGTCACGAACAGAAAGGTCATCGTCTCAGGTTCAGTTCCAACACGATCTACGAAGCTCCAATAATAGGGTCTGTTCGTTAGTTCACGATCAGCACTAGGTGACAATTTAACGGTAAAGTGGGCTGGTGACTTTTCGATGATAGAACAGTCGGTTGCTTCCAAATAGCGGTTCACAAATTTATGCACTTGCTTCTCATTCATGGCTTTACCTCCACCGTTTGACCAAGTTGATCTACTTTTATCAGCAATTCCGGGCCAGCGGATAATGGATTAGTTGTCGATTTAACTTCATCTCGCACTTGGCTGAGTGAACTTCCTAGTTGATTTAATTGCTTCTCTAAATCGCGATCGTCTCCAGACTCCAGTAATGCGCGGGCAAGCCGCTTTTCGATCGAGTCGCCGCCTTCGAACCGTTCTAATATGTGATCTAGTTCACCTATAACTAGCTCGAATAGATTGATTTTTTCGTGTAGCAGACTAACGATATGTTCTTCTATTGTGCCAAGCGTGCATAAATTGTAGATACGTACATCCTCCGTTTGACCGAGCCGATGAACGCGGCCGATTCTTTGCTCAACTCGCATAGGATTCCATGGCAAATCAAAGTTGATCATATGGTGACAAAACTGAAGATTGATTCCTTCACCACCAGCTTCTGTTGCGATAAGCACCTGAGCTCGCCCACGGAACAAATCCATCATCCAATCCTTTTTACCGCGGTTCATACCGCCACGGTATGGCACAGCCATTATGTTTTGTGCACGGAAAAATTGGAGTAAATATTCTTGCGTCGCCCTGTACTCTGTGAAAATAATGACTTTTTCGTTCATCTCTTTCACAAGTTCCATCGCTTTTTCCGCTTTCGTGTTGGCTTTGATACTTTTTATCTTCTCCACCAGTCCCCAAATCTTTGGTCTAAGCGGTGAATCTTCCTCCGTTTTTTTAAACAGATTGATGAGTGTTAGAAATACAGCATCTCTACTACTACATACTTCGCGCTGCAAAGTGACAAGTGAAAGCATGCTGCTCATATCGCCGCCGCTTTCGTTATATCTTTCCTTCACGAAGCCGGTAACGGCATCATAAAGTGCTTTTTCATCAGCGGAAAGCGCGAGTGGAATGTTTTTGACAATTCGTTTCGTAAAATGAATGCCTCCATCGCCGCGACGATTGCGAATCATTACGGTAGATAAAGCTTCTTGTAATTGATCCTCATTTTTTGGGAGCCGCTTATCTACGACGAAATTAGCTGCAAAATCACTTTGTCCACCAAGTTGTCCAGGCTTTAACAACGTGATGAGATTAAAAAGCTCGTCCAAATCGTTTTGGATCGGTGTCGCTGTTAGCAGTAGGCAATACTTTTTGCGAAGCAGAGTAGCAAACTGGTAGTTAGTCGTTTTTTTATTTTTGAGCTTGTGAGCTTCATCAATAATAATAAGATCGTATTCAGTTCCTAGTACACGTTCTCGATGCGGCTCGCGTTTGGCAGTATCGATAGAAGCGACAACAACGTCATACCCCCAAGTATGCTCTTTCTTCTGCGCGAATGCAGAAATACCGAACTTTTGGTTTAGTTCTCGCACCCATTGAAGCACTAGAGATGCAGGCACAAGAATGAGGGCTCGCTTCACAAGGCCGCGCACCATATATTCTTTCAGCACAAGTCCAGCTTCAATCGTCTTGCCAAGTCCAACTTCATCCGCAAGAATAGCTCTGCCGCCCATTTCATGAAGCACTTTGCTCGCAGTGCTGATTTGATGAGGCATTGGTACGATTGCAGGCAACGTCCGTAAACATTGTAGTTCTTCGAAACTTTCGACGCGTTTAGCTTGTTCTGCTTCAATAGCTAGCTGATAGAGCGTCCAATCATCCCAGGGGCCATTTTTCGAGAGTCGATCTTGCAATTCATCAAACCAAGTACGATCTACTTGTAAATCTACATGTGAATGTAGTTTCCGTTTCATTATGGATGAGCTACTCTCTGCTGTAGCAGCTTGCGGCGATATTTCGAATGTCATGAAGAGCGCTCCTTTTCGATAACAAGGGATAAGTTGTCATTAGTATTGCCTTATAGAGCAATAATAATAAGAAGCATCTGTGAACAGAGTATAAATCAACATATAGTATGATATAATCCTTTTGAATACAATATATTGAAGTTATATCGTTTGATCGGATAGTTGCAATGCGGGAAAGTTTCAATTCAATGACCTATTTAGGAGGAGTTGATCGGAATGCGGCGGCTTGAAGGGCTAAGTGAAAAAATATTTTTGGACCGGTATGCAAGGAAAAATGTCGATGCAAGTAAGGTGAAAACGGGAGATACGGTTCTAGTACTGCTAAAGGAAGATGCTAAGTTTCCGGTAAAAGAAGTTGGAGAGGTTGTTAGTCGGAAGCATGAAAGTGTGGAAGTTCGTCTGCACAATGGAGACATCGTCTCTACTAGTATCCATAAATTGATGCACCCTATTGAACGTCATCCAGAGGAAATGTGGGATAGACTTGCTACTTCTATTGCTTCTGTGGAGAATTCGCTTGCAAAGTCAGTAGAGTGGGAGAGAAAGTTTAGATATATTTTGGATGATTGGAAGCTTGTACCCGGAGGGAGAATTATGGCTGGAGCGGGTGCGAGTGAAGAGCTAACGTTGTTTAACTGCTATGTCGTTCCATCTCCAATCGATAGTAGGGGCGGCATAATAAAGACATTATCAGATATGACGGAAATTATGGCTAGAGGCGGAGGAGTAGGCATTAATATTTCGTCACTTCGTCCACGGCGTGCAAATGTGGCTGGTGTGAACGGTTCTTCGAGTGGTGCAGTATCTTGGGGTGGTTTGTTCAGTTATACGACTGGACTTATTGAGCAAGGTGGTAGCAGGCGGGGGGCACTTATGCTAATGATGAACGATTGGCATCCCGATATTTTGGAGTTTATTACAGTGAAGCAAAAGAGCGGAGAAGTGACGAACGCAAATTTGTCTGTTTGTGTAAGTGATGCTTTTATGGAAGCTGTGAAGCAAGACGGAGAGTGGGAACTCGTTTTCCCTGACACGAAGGAAAGCGGTTATGACGAGCTGTGGACTGGAGATATCGAGGCATGGAGACAATTGGGAAAACGAGTTATTTCATATAAGAAGGTTCGAGCGAAAGAAATTTGGCAAACCATTATTGAGTCTGCATGGAAGTCAGCTGAACCGGGTGTCGTGTTTATGGAGCGTTATAACAAGATGTCAAATAGCTGGTACTTCAACCCGATAATCTCAACGAATCCATGTGGGGAGCAAGGTTTGCCAGGCTGGGGTGTATGTAACTTGTCCGCTGTTAATTTATCTAAGTTCTACGATGCGTCTCGCAAAGATGTAGATTGGGATGAATTAGGTAAAGTAACACGGTGGTCAGTGCGGTTTCTAGATAATGTGATCGATAAGACGCCCTACCATTTCGCTGAAAATGAAGCCAATCAAAAAAAGGAGCGGCGCATCGGTCTTGGTACGATGGGACTTGCTGAGTTATTGATTAAGCTTAACATACGATACGGAAGTAAAGAGTCGCTAACTTTCTTAAATAAGTTATATGGTTTTATGGCGAAGGAAGCTTATTTAGCTTCATCACAGATCGCTTCAGAAAAGGGCTCGTTTCCGGCATTTGACAGAGAAAAGTATGTACAAAGCGGATTTATGAAGGAACTACTTGCTGCTTATCCTGAGATTAGCGAAAAAATTGCGAAACAGGGTATACGTAACGTGACTGTTTTGACACAAGCACCAACAGGAAGTACAGGTACTATGGTGGGTACATCGACGGGTATTGAACCCTATTTCGCTTTCGAATATTTCCGTCAGAGCAGGCTTGGCTTCGATAAGCAGCTTGTCCCGATTGCTCAGAAGTGGAAGGACGACCATCTGGATCAGGAGCTGCCCGATTACTTTGTATCAGCAATGGAGTTATCTGCTGAAGATCATATTCGAACGCAAGCCGCTATTCAGCGTTGGGTAGATAGCTCCATTTCGAAAACGGCAAATTGTCCTGCAGACTTCACTGTAGAAGAGACGGGGAGACTTTACGAACTGGCTTATGAGCTTGGTTGCAAAGGAGTCACCATTTATCGTGACGGAAGTCGTGATGTACAAGTGCTTTCAACAAGTTCAAGTTCGGACGAGAAGAAGACTGATGATACATTAGACGAGGAGAAATGGTTACCAGATGAGGCTCCTCCTGTAGATTCGCCATTATTAGTTAACGTGGATGCTAGTGAAAGTTCGTTAGGTGTAAGTAATGCAAGTGGAAGCTCATTAGTAGCTGCAAGTAATACAAGTGAAGGCGCGTTAAGAGTAAGTGCGTTAGCAGAAAGCACGTTAGACAAACAGTACAAACGCAGGCCGAGTGTACTACGTGGAGCAACTTATAGGTTTAATACACCATTTGGCATGGCGTATATTACAATCAATGATTTGAATGGGTCACCTGCCGAAATTTTCCTCAATGTCGGAAAAGCAGGCTCAGATGTATTTGCCATGTCAGAAGCATTGGGGCGGGTATGCTCATTGTTTCTCCGTTACGGTGACCATGGTAACAAGGTTCAATTGTTAGTTAAACATCTGAAAGGTATTGGTGGTTCGGGTGCAACTGGATTTGGTGCGAATCGTGTTGAATCAATCGCAGATGCGGTTGCAAAGGCATTGGATTTGCATGGGGATAGTGAAATGAGGCAAGTTGACGGTGAAAATGTAGTTGGTGAAGAGGTGGACGTTGCAAGTGATAGAGAAGTGCCGCAGCAGGAAGAAGTTGGCGCGAGTGTACTTACGAAAGAGTCGCATTCGATAAATTTATACCCTGAAACGGAACGTGATCTCTGTCCTTCGTGTGGTTCTGCAGCGCTAGTTAACTTAGAAGGTTGTAAGCAATGTAGCGTTTGTGGATTTAGTAAGTGTAATTAGGGCTTGGTTAATAGGTGAGGACATAAGATGTATGTTCTCACCTTTTTGCATGGAATAAGAGGTAAATGTATGACATTACTTGTTGTCATATGAAGTTTGACCAATTCCAATAATGATTTGTTGTACCTGTGCTGAAAAGTTTAAAAAATCGTTAAAAAGTAATATAGTTCAATTTATTACAAAATGCGGTTATTATAATCTTCTTAATTAAGAACGCTTGGTTCTGAATACATTTTCGAAAGTGAGGTGTTTTGATGAGTCGAGCTATCGAATTGAGTAGAGTAAAGCTTGTTATGTGTCTGTAGATGAGAATGTAGTAATTAATGGTTTGAATCATTTCTTGCAAGTGAAGCTTACTAATCTATAATTTACCAGATCACTATTGACTAATAGTGAATGTTCTAGTTTAGTTCAAAAGGTCGAAGATAGGCGTCATCGCGCTATCTCGATCTTTTTTATTATCTGATTATCAAAAAGTCATTTGCCATTTTAACGAATTGTATCATGCTTATTTTATGAAAATTCGTAATTAATTACATCTAATGAACTCCATTGATGTTATTTCATCATAAATAGCAGTAATATGGATGTTTTCTTGAAATAGCGAATCTGGGGTTCGTTACTACTGTAAACGATTACTATTTGACCTTATAAGAGTTACTAGGTTCGTTAGAATTCCGACAGAAAATGTTACATGCCGATATGCGCGCCAGACCGCAAAACAGAAGGTGATGTAACGATTAATGAAGATAATAATAATAAAATAAGGCCACTGTGACAAAATGTCCACAGGGCCTTAATCTTTTCACGGCCAAGCTCCAAAAAAAACAGAATTATTATGGCTGCAACAGCCACAAAGCAGGAACTGCAGTTGGCGTCCAGCCAGCTAGTGAGGTATGAGTTTGACGACATTTGTAGATTGCGCCGTTATAAGATACTAACGTATTTACCGCATAGGCAGTGTTAGGAGCCCATGCTTGTACAGCAGGTGGTGCAGCAGTTGTACCTGAGATTGAATTGCTGACAGCAGATTGATTGCCTGCAGCATCTAACGCATAAACGGTGAATGAATAGGTTGTACTTGGTGTGAGGCCAGATACATTAAATGATGTTTGATTTCCGGTAACAACAACTAAGAGTGCAGAGCCTTGGTAGATCTTATAGCTGTCAACTCCAATATTGTCTGTCGATGGCGACCACATTAACTGAAGTGAGTTTGAGGTTGGTGTACCCATAACATGCAAGCCGCTTGGGGCGGTTGGCGGGGTTGTATCAATAATAGGAGCTGTCGTTGTAGCAATGACGGTAGCACTTGCAGGTGAAATGTTGCCAGCAGCATCAAGTGCGACAACGTGGTACGAATACGAGGTAGAAGGTGAGAGCCCAGTTACAGTATACGTCAGGTTGGAACCTGCTACGGAATTAACGAGTGTTGAGCCATTGTATATTCGATATTGAGTTACACCATAAGCATCTGTTGATGCACCCCATGAAAGTGTTGCTGTTGTACTTGTTGTTCCAGAAACAGAAATAGGGGACGGTGCAGTAGGTGCAGTTGTGTCGTTAGAATTGCCGAAATTTACGTCTATGACGTTGTAGAAAGCATTTGGTGTGTCTGCAATTTCCCAAACAGCGAGGATAACTTGATAACCAGTTCTTGAAGGAACGTTGCAAGTATCTGAATAGTTGAATGGAGGTCTAGTTCCTCCATGGCTGACTGAACAAAACGGTGTAAGATCAAAGGAATCCCGAGTTAACGCGGCATCCGGGTTCCAGTTCTGCTTCGTAATATAATATTTCCAACTTGTAGTAGCATGAGCAGCAGTCAACTTCCAATAAAATGTGTTCTGACCACTTGAAATATTCACTTTAGTCCATCTAGTCGAGCTTTGTTGATCTAGCAATGGGAAAGCCCCGTTAGCGCTTGCAATTTGCCCGTCAGCAGGTCCAGCAGCAGGAAATCCTTTTAGTGCTTCTAAGCTTTGCGGCTCGTAGATGATTGCACCACAGTTAGTGTTCTGTCCTAACTTACATAGATAAGCTCTGCTAGAAGGTCCTTCCACATAACCATGAGCATTTGCCTTCTCCGAAAATATTAGTGTGCAGATGATAGCAAGTACCATTAAACTACCGATAGTAATCCACTTGAATAGACCCGACTGGTGAATGCGTAAATCCCTCGTCATAATAATGCCTCCTTTAATGGTTAAATTCGTACCTGTTCGTACAAAATAGTCCACTTCTTGGAGTAAGCACCCCCTTCATATCATATTTATATAAACGCAAACAAGCTACGCTCATATACAACCGTAATGATAGATTCGAGTTCGAGGTCAGTTTATTGTAAGAGATCACTTTTTGTGAGGGCATGATTAATATTTGGATTATAAGAGAATGACATTCTCCGAAAAATTGAGTTGAAGTATCCAAATATTTGGGATGTCTGTATTGGAAAAAAGTAAGGTAAGCTGCGGGTTGATTAGATAAATAAGTGCGCTAGCATGAAAATGTCAGCGCTTTCACATTTGCTCGTGAGGAGCTGTAGACTGAGGATAATAGTAGGTTGTTTATTTTGAGAATAGACTATCACTTGTGTCTAGCAATGTAAAGCATAAGTTGAAACTTAATTTTAGTTTTTACGAGATAAAAAAAAGTTATTTTCATATGTTTAATATGGTTTGACTGGTAGTTTTTATGTTACATTTAGCTATGTT
Organism: Paenibacillus sp. GSMTC-2017; assembly: GCF_016019935.1. Taxonomy (GTDB): domain Bacteria; phylum Bacillota; class Bacilli; order Paenibacillales; family Paenibacillaceae; genus Pristimantibacillus. The sequence continues at coordinate 822,821 of NZ_JAECMT010000001.1, read as the reverse complement.
GTCACAATTGGGAGCTTTTACACTGAAATTCGATGATTGACACGATAATAGAGTAGTTCAAAAGAATGAATGAGGAGAGGCAATTATGGTTCAAATGTATCGTAATTTAAATTTATCTGTAAAATTAATTTTTATGCTTTGTTTAGTATTAGTAGTTGTATTCGGACTTTATGGCGTCGTCAATCTTAAAACGCTCAAAAAAACGAGTATCGAGAAGGCAGAGATTGAAGCTCATAGTGCTGGTAAAGCTTACGCCGAACTAATTTCTACAACGATGCATGGATACGAATCTACTTTAGTTACGTTATCTGAATCTTTAAAGAGTATGCGTATGCAAAGTGGAAGTAGCAGGCCTGCTGCAGCAACATTGTTAAATAACGTTCTCGAGGAAAATCCGAATGCCTATGGATTATTTATGCTTTGGGAGCCGAATGCATTTGATGGGAAGGACACGGATCATGTTAGTTCACTGGGTAATGGAGATGCGACAGGTCGCTTCAATATTTATGTAGAGCGTCATGGTGCGGAGATTAAGAAGGATCAACTTATTAATTATGATAAAGAGGGTTCAGGTGATTATTATTTATTGACCAAACAAACATTAAAAACACAATATATGGAACCTATGCTTTACGATGACGGCAATCAAAAAGTAATGAAAGCAACAATTGTGATGCCGATGTTAGACGATTCGGGCAAATTGCTTGGTATAGTGGGATTCTTTTTATCAATGGATAGCTTACAAGAGGCTGCCGCTAAATATACGCCAATGGGTGGTTACGTAGCACTAATTACAGAAGCGGGAACATATTTGACTAATCCTACTGACCCAGATTCGATAGGGAAAACATTCGGAGACAACCCGGAGAAAGTGCTACTTTGGGAAGAAATCGTTAAAAATAAACAGGATACAGGCTATACGATGAATTCAAAGGGTAAGCGAGTTATGCGTTCGTTCGATGGGATAAAGCTGCCTGGAACAGACCAAGTGTGGTACACACAAACAGCAGTTGAAGAAAGCCGTATTTTAGAAGATTATGAGAAAAGCAGGCTAACAACGATTGCATTGACGATAGCTGCAATGATGTTGCTTGGCGTTGTTGTGTACATATTAGTAAGGCAGATGATCGTTAAGCCTGTACAGTCGCTAATGAGTAAGATGAAAGAAATGGCAGAAGGCGATCTGACTGGCCAATTAGACATCCGTACAAATGATGAAATTGGACAGATGGGTCAAGCATTTAATGCGATGTCAGTAAAGTTACGGGATATGTTTAGACTTGTATCTGAATTGGCGACTACAGTAGGACAAACCTCACAGCAGCTTACTGCGGGAGCCTCGGAGGCAAGCGAAGCTTCAAGGAAAATTGCTGAGTCTATACAGCTTGTGGCTGATGGCGCACAGTCGCAGAGTAGATCGTCTGAAGATACGTCACTTGCTATTCAAGAGATGGCCAATGGAGCGATGCGTATATCTGAATCTAGCGCTGACGTTTCAGCGACTACAGAGGAAGTTGCAAAACAGACAAGATGCGGGAATGTAAAGATGCAGCAGGCAGTAGGCAAGATGGACTCAATCCATCATACAGCCGATGAAACTGAAAAGGCGTTGCATCAATTAGCACTTAAATCTGAGGATATTGGCAGTGCTATTCAATTGATTGCTGATATTAGTGTGCAGACAAATCTACTATCGTTAAATGCTGCAATCGAAGCATCTAGAGCAGGTGAACATGGTAGAGGGTTTGCTGTTGTAGCAGGTGAAATTAGAAAGCTTGCGGAAGGAGCCAAATCTGCTACAACCCAAATTTCTACGATCTTAAAAGAGATTCAAACGGACACTAAACGAGTAGAGTCAGCAATGAAAAAGGGAATTGGGGAAATCGCGATTGGTGTAGAGGCAGTAGGCGAAGGTGGCCAACTCTTTAGATCTATCTTACAAGAGATTGAACGAGTGAATGGACAGTTACAAGCGGTTAGCGATGCTTCACAGCAAATGACTGCAAGTACGGAAGAGATTTCTGCTACAATGGATTACCAATCCGATCTTGCAGATTCTGCATCTATAGAGTCATTGCATGTGGCGGGAGCAGCTGAACAGCAGCTTGCTTCGATGGAGCAAATATCTGTGGCTGCAGTATCTTTAAACGGTACTGTTCAGCAATTACTAGATAATTTGTCACGCTTCAAAATATAAGCACGGAGCAACAAAAGACGATCTACTCTCAATTTAATAATTGAAGGAAGATCGTCTTTTTCAGTATAGTGTGATCGCAATGAGATTACTCAATTACATTTGAGAGTAACTTTCACCTATTCGCTTCCCAAAATTGATTACAAGATTAAGGGTATGTTTATTGAATAGAAGATGATGGAACAGGGAAAGTTTGGCCATTACTTAATTCGATTTTCGTTTCAGTAGAGTTAAAACTAATGGTGCCTTCACGAGCAAACTTTGTATCATGTATCTTCCATTGTCCAACTTCCCAATTGGATTTATTTAAGGTTGCAATCCAAAGTCTTGATTTTCCAGCAGGTACGATATGAGTCCACGCTGCTATAGTTGATAAATGATCAGATATTCGAATATCGAGAAATTGTTCTTCGTAAAGATCTTCTTCAAATAGCTTATTAAGGGTGCCGTCTTCAGCTAATGCTTTTATAACAGTAGGTGTTCGGACAGAGGGATCAGATTGCCCATTGTTACCTAACAATATTTTCAGTGATCTATCGTTGCTATCAAGAACGGTCCCAAACACTCTACCTGATAATATTTGCTCTCCAGTACTCCCATTCAGCAAGATAAAATCTGATGGTATTAAACGGCTATCGGTTTGCATAAATATATTTTGTCCGAACCAATTAATGGATTTATAAAGATCAAAATGATAATCTTCCGTTTCAAGAATGTCTTCCTTACTTTCAGCAATAGAATATGTTGCAAGCCGAACTTTAAATGGTTCAATGGATTTATCAACAAATTGATATAGAAGAGTCTTCCCGTCATTGGATAGATCTACGCTTTTTTTAGTAATAGCGGGGTTACCTATTTCAATCGTTTCTTCCCCTTCTCGCAACAAATAGAGATGTCCATCTGCTTCATAAATAAGACCATTGTCACTTTCTCCGATAAGATTTGCTGTTTTAATGTCCAAGGTGATGTTAGCTGTTTGGGTAGGATGTGGTGTAGTTGTAGCGCTATTCTCAATCAGGACGAATTGTGATGGCAAAGCAGAAGGAATGATTATGATTGTTGAACTTTTATTCCGATCTCCGTTAGTCGTACATCCCGATAAGAGCAGAGCCAAGATGATTAAACTACACGTTTTCAAAGTATCTCCCTACTTTCTAAACCTCATTAATGAGTCTTCATACACAGAAGTAATTTCCTTTTATTTCAAATAAAAAGACGCGAACGTATGGAAAAATGTTGCACTAAGAGATATTTCCCCCTCCTATTACAGGAAAATACCCTTTATTTCCTACTGTCTTCCCCCTCAGAATAGAAGTTACTCCCACAGAAAAAGTGTTCTCTCCAATGGATCTACCTTCTATCCTCTAAAGGTCACAACAAAATTCAAATGCTATTTGTATCTCCCAATGTTTCTCTTATCTCTTTTTGCAGCTTATTTTTATAGTTAGGAGGTGATGTTTTCAATAATGAGTGAAATGTAATCGCTTACAAAGCTAGTACACAGTGTTTGCAAAATGAGAAGGGAGAGATGAAATGATGAAACCCTATTCGCTAAAGATAAGTCCGATCATGCGATCTTGTTTAGCTGTGTTTGCTGCGATAATCGTTATAACAGGGGTACAGATGAAAAACGAGAGAGTTGAAGCTGCGACCGCGCGTAACAAAATAATAGTTGGCTACTGGCATAACTTTGATAATTTTTCTACTAATATTCGTTTGAGAGATATTTCTCCTAATTATGATGTTATTCAAGTTGCATTCGCTGAGCCAACTGGTGGTTCACATACGGGCAATATGGTGTTTACACCTTACAATTCAACAGTTAGTGATTTTCAAGCAGATATTGCTTTCCTTAAAGCACGTGGTCAAAAGGTACTCATCTCCATCGGTGGAGCAAACGGTACGGTGGAGCTTACAACAGCTGAGGCCAAAACAACGTTTGTAACAACGATGAAAAATATTATCGACACCTATGGATTTGATGGCCTTGATATCGATCTTGAAGGTAGCTCACTTGCACTTAATGCTGGAGATACCGATTTCAAAGCACCAACAACTCCAAAGATTACAAACTTAATTTCTGCGACTAGAGAAATATTAAACAGCTATAGCGCAGACTTTCTCCTAACGATGGCACCTGAAACAGCTTATGTACAAGGAGGATCTGGTTCCTATGGAGGAATTTGGGGTGCTTATCTCCCTGTCATTTATAATTTCCGAAATGATCTGGATTACTTGCACGTGCAACATTATAATACAGGTCCAATGCCAGGTCTTGACGGAAGATCATATTCACAGGGCACAGCAGACTTTCAAGTGGCTATGGCGGAAATGTTATTAGCTGGCTTCCCGGTTGGGAACAATCCTAACAATGTATTCCCAGCATTACGTCAAGATCAAATTGTTATTGGGTTACCTGCATCGACACAAGCGGCTGGCGGAGGTTATACGACACCAGCGAATGTGCAAAAGGCACTTGATTACCTAATTAAAGGTGTCCCTTTTGGCGGGACATATGTTCTTAGAAATGCTGCAGGGTATCCAAACTTTAAAGGCTTGATGACTTGGTCTATTAACTGGGACAAAGTTAATAACTTTCAATTTTCCACAAGTCATCGAGCATACTTAGATCAATATAGCTCTGGCGGATCAGATACGACAGCACCAACAATTCCGAGTAATCTACAATCACCAAGCAAAACTTCTTACAGTGTAAACTTGTCTTGGAACGCATCAACCGATGATCGTGGCGTTACAGGATATATCGTTACTTTTGGTACGAATTCAACGACTGTAACAGGTACAAGTACAACGATCAGTGGATTGTTGCCGAATACAGCATACACATTTACAGTAAAGGCAAGGGATGCAGCAGGCAACATATCGGGTGTAAGCAATTCAGTTACTGTGACTACAGAATATTTGCATGGAGATCTGATCGCTCCGACAGTTCCAACCAATTTACGATCACCAAATACGTATTCGACTAGTTTGACACTAGCTTGGAATGATTCTACGGATAATGTAGGAGTAGTTGGCTACACAGTAACTTATGGTACTACAAGTCTAACCACAAATAGCCCTGCCATCCATATACCGAACTTAACACCTAACACTTCTTATACTTTTACAGTAAAGGCATATGATGTAGCAGGAAATGCTTCAACAGCAAGTCTACCTCTAACTGTAAGAACAACTTCGGGGAACTCTTGTATCGTACAGCAATGGAATGCAACTACCGCATATACGGGAGGTCAACGAGTTGGTTTTGAAGGTAATGAGTACGAAGCGAAGTGGTGGACGAGAGGTGAGAGGCCTGATTTAAGCAGTGTTTGGAAGTTGATAGGTCCATGCAATGATGGACCAGGCGAGCTTTATCCACCAACCGCTCCAACCAATTTACAGTCAACGGCAATAACGAGCACAACAGTAAGTCTAACATGGGGTGCTTCTACCGATAATGTTGCCGTTACCGGCTATAGTGTTTATTACGGTTCAACAATCGTCAATGTTGGGGGTACCACTGCAACGATAACAGGACTTTCTCCGAACACACCTTACACATTTACTGTAAAAGCAAAGGATACATCGGGTCTTTTATCACAAGCAAGTAATGCGGTTCAAGTTTTAACTCTCCCATCCATAACTGATACAATTGCCCCAACTCCACCAACAAATGTTCAAGCAAGCGGGATAACAGGCTCGAGTGTAACGTTATCATGGGGAGCATCAACTGATAACAATGCTGTAACAGGCTATACCATTTCATATGGAACAACAAGAATTAATGTTACGGGGACCACAGCAGTCATCAGTAATTTAACAGCATCTACAGCCTATACATTTACCGTTAAAGCGTTTGATGCTGCAGGCAATTCTTCTACTGGTTCAACTGTTCAAGCTACGACGAGTACAACAAGTGGTCCTGCCGCATGGGGGGCTAATGTTAGCTACAAGGTCGGGGATCAAGTAACCTACAGTGGCCGCACTTATAGTTGTCGCCAACCACATACATCACTTCTCGGCTGGGAACCTACAAATGTACCAGCGTTATGGAGCGTGATTTAGATGAGGGGGCGAACGATTAGGATGAGCTTCATTCGTACGGAAAATGTAACGCTACGTCTGTTGATCATTGTGTTAGTTATGTTGCTTGTTATAACTGGATTCTCCTTGAGCCCAGCAAAAGCGCATGCAACTATTCCTGTAGATTCCAAGGTCATCGTAGGTTATTGGCATAACTTCGATAATGGGTCGGGTTTTATTCGTCTACGTGATGTCTCCCCAGATTTTGATGTTATTAACGTTTCCTTTGCTGAGCCAACAAATGGCCCGCAAGGAGGTACGATAGGTTTCACGCCATTCAACGCTACGGAAGAACAATTTAAATCGGATGTTCAATATTTGCAAAGCCAAGGGAAAAAGGTAATCATCTCGATAGGTGGAGCAAATGGTCAAGTACAACTTGTGAACGCTAACGTTAGAAATCAATTTATTTCATCGATGAAAACGATAATAACGAAATATGGATTCGACGGATTGGACATTGATTTCGAAGGCCATTCCCTTTATTTTAATAGCGGTGATAGTGATTTCAGAAATCCGACAACTCCAGTTATTACAAACTTAATTTCAGCTGTGCGAGAGCTACATGATTTCTATGGAACCAACTTTATGTTAACGATGGCTCCGGAAACTTTTTTTGTTCAAGTTGGATATAAGTTTTACGGAGGAAGCTGTTTATCTTGCGATAATAGAGCAGGCTCATATTTACCAGTTATTCATGTGCTTCGTGACATCATAGATTGGGTGCAAGTTCAGCATTACAACTCTGGTCAAATTTCAGCTCTTGATAACCAGTTTTATGCGATGGGTAATGCCGATTTCCATGTGGCGATGGCTGATATGGTACTTACCGGATTCCCGGTAGCGGGTAACAGTAATCACTTTTTTACTGGGCTTCGTCCAGATCAAGTTGTAATCGGATTGCCTGCGAATGTGAATGCCGGAGGCGGATTTACGACGGTTGCTGAGGTCCATAAAGCACTAAACTATTTGTATAAGGGTGAATCTTTTGGTGGTAGTTACGTGTTAAGAAATGGTGCGCATCCAGGTATGCGCGGATTAATGACGTGGTCGATTAACTGGGATAAATATAACAACTTCCAGTTTTCTACGAGTCACCGCGCCTACTTGAATCAATTAAATACGGGTGGAGGAGATGTTATTGCTCCGACTATCCCAGGAAGTCTACAGGTCGTCAGCGTTATTGATAGAAGTGTCAACTTATCATGGATTCCTTCTACCGATAATCGAGGTGTTACGGGCTATATCATTTCGTATGGAACGATGACAACATCCGTTAATGGAGCCACTACAAATGCAACAATTAGCGGACTGAATCCAGGTACCACATATACATTTACGGTAAAAGCGAGAGATGCAGCGGGTAATCAATCAGCCGCAAGTAATGCTGTTACGGCCACCATTTCTTATCCATTGGAGCCTCCGATTCCGAGCGGATTATATGCAACGAACGTAACTTCATCAAGTTTACATTTGGGATGGCTTGCTGATACGGAAGGAAGGGATGTTGCAGGCTATAGTGTTTCCTATGGAAATACCGTGATCAATTCGAGCACCAAAAGTGTGCAAATTAACGCACTAACACCGAACACAACCTATACCTTTGTAGTAAAGACTTATGATTCATTCGGTAATGTATCTAGATCTAGCTTGCCGTTGTCTGTGACGACAAATCCAGCAAGTGTATGCACGGTGCAAGAGTGGGATGCCAACACCGTCTATACGGGAGGACAAAGAGCTTCCTACAACGGGAATATCTATGAAGCGAGATGGTGGACGAAAGGGGAACGTCCAGACATAAGTAGCGTGTGGAAATTGATAGGACCATGTGGTCCAGCAGATCTCATTTCACCAACAACGCCAACAAATTTGCAATCGATTAGTATGTCTGCTACTTCGATTGTTCTAGGCTGGTCTGCATCAACGGACAATGTTGGAGTAACAGGCTATACCGTTTATTATGGATCGTCTAGTGTTAATGTTGCTGGTAATACTACCACTGCAACGATTACAGGACTTACTTACAACACTATTTATACTTTTACTGTAAAGGCAAGAGATGCTGCAGGCAATTTGTCATTAGCTAGCAATCCTTACACCCGATTAACACCGTCCTCACCTGACACCACGGCACCAACTGTGCCAACTAATGTTCAAGCTAGTGGAATTACGAATTCAAGCGTAACATTATCTTGGGCTCCATCGACCGATGAATACGGTGTAACAGGTTATACCGTTTCGTATGGTTCAACGAGCATTAATGTGATGGGAACAACGACTACCATTAACAACTTAACTGCTGGGACATCATATACGTTCATAGTTAAAGCATTGGATGCTGCAGGCAATGTATCCATTGGTTCAACCGTTCAAGCAACGACGAGTACTACAAATGGTCCAGCAGCATGGGCACCTAATGTTAGCTACAAAGTAGGTGACCAAGTCACTTTTGGTGGTCGAACATATAGTTGTCGTCAACCACATACATCACTTCTAGGCTGGGAGCCTACAAATGTGCCAGCGCTTTGGAGCTTGGTGTAGAAATGCTGTATTAACGGTTTAGAAATAAACGTAAAAAACGGACTAAGGGGAATTCATCCCGAAGTCCGTTTTTTGCATGTATACTCAAATTATCGCTTGATCTTAAAATGTACAACTGCACTGAAATGCATCTTTTCCGTACGGTGATTAAACGCTGCCTGATGAGAAATGGAATAAACATCAAGCATAAGTGCTTTATTAATATCGATCGACTTCTCTATTCTGGACTCTAGTGACTTTAAATCTGCTGCTTCAAAAAATTCAATTTTCGTTTCCATTAAATCTAATCTAAATTCCATTAAACGTTCCTCCTCAACTTCCAATACATAATAATTATACGATTATTAATGAATAAATCCAACTAATCGATATACATAAACATAATATTATGGTATCTTTTAGAAAAAAAATACATCCTTACATTGGGAGGATTTAAAAAATGGAACCACAAGCTCCAATTCAAATGACTTCTGAGCTAATTCACAAAGAATCTCCAAATGGCTGCTTTAATTAGCATTCCACCATTAGTGTTATTCCTCTTGTTCCGTAGATGCCTGACACCTGATATGTGGCTCGGTACGATGCGTCGGGGCTAGTTTACAAAAATGTTCGTTAATTGTTAACGACTGTTATGAATATAAGCATAGAAATATTGTAAAATAAAGAAGAGGAGAGGGGGGACAAGCATGGCTAATGTTCCAGTGTCGGTTTGGATTTTCTCAGCTATTATTATTGCATTAGTAACGTGGGTTACGTTATGGGTGACAAAAAAAGCGTACTCGAAAAAATGGGATGAGTCGGATAAATGATTTATCTAACATAGGAATAAAGAACGGAACTTGATGAGTGAGCATATGTTCTCCTCAGCGAGTTCCGTTTTTTTAAATGAATAAAAAAAGCTCTCCATCTGATTTGATCAGTGTGGAGAGCTTCCTTTGTTATATGTATTTCATAAGTTCGTGGTAATGGTCGGGACGACACGATTTGAACATGCGACCCCCTGGTCCCAAACCAGGTGCTCTACCAAGCTGAGCTACGTCCCGGAAAAGATGGTGCCGTCGAGAGGACTTGAACCCCCAACCTACTGATTACAAGTCAGTTGCTCTACCAGTTGAGCTACAACGGCGAATCTTAGTTACGTCCGGGAAAAAATGGTGCCGTCGAGAGGACTTGAACCCCCAACCTACTGATTACAAGTCAGTTGCTCTACCAGTTGAGCTACAACGGCGTGTTTTTTTCTTGAACACAAGATGTATTATTGCATATTACCAATAATAATTGCAAGCCTTTTTTTGAAGTTTAAATTTTCTAAAAACTTACTGATGGAACCAAACCTTGTTAAGTCGATCGATTCCTTCTTGCAGCTGTTGCTCCGTCAATCCACCGAAGCCAAGCATAACATATGATTCAGGGCATTCAGAAGGAATGTTCCAGTGTTTGCTCGGCGTATAAACTCTACAATTTACTTCTTCGGCTAGCCGAAGAAGTTCTTCGTTATTTCGTTTTTTTACATTAAGCAAGAGATGCATACCGGACTGATCGCCAATGATTTCAACACAATCACCCATCCTGACCCTAATGGCGTCGGTCAATGCCTTGTGTCTCGCTTGATAGATTCGTTTCATTTTGCGAACATGCCTTGCAAAGAATCCATACTTCATAAACAGCCATATCGCGTGTTGAATCATTGGTGAAACCGCTTGACTGTAGTTCGACAGCTTATCCCGTACTTTATTCATTTGGGGAGTAGGCAAAATAATGTAGCTGAGTCTTGCTGCTGGTAGGAATGACTTAGAGAATGTCCCTAAATAAATGACATGTTCATTTTTATCAAGCGCCTTTAAAGAGGGAATGGGTTGACTATTGTATCGAAACTCGCTGTCATAATCGTCTTCAATAATAAGTCCATTTCTCTCAGCTGCCCATTGTAATAATCGTTGGCGCTTTTGGATTGGCATGACCATACCTATTGGAAATTGGTGTGAGGGTGTTACATAAACAGTGTTAACTCCAGTCGTTTGTAATTTCTCCAAACTGATACCATCCTGTTCTAATGTAACGGGGTGTAGATTACATCCCATATTGCGCAGCACAGTTTTGACACCGAAGTAACCTGGCTCTTCCATAGCAATCGGGTAATGTTGTAGTCCTAATAGTTGAACAATCATACTGATCGCATGTTGTGTACCTGCACTAATAAAAAGTTGATCTGGATGGCAAACAACACCTCGAGTTTGGAAAACATATTGTGCAATTTCTTGACGAAGCTCATAAAAGCCGAGTGGGTCCCCGTAACCCAATATGGATGATGGGGGAGAAGCAAGAGCCTGAGCGATACACGATTTCCATTGTTCGTGTGGAAAGCGATCAAATGCGATGTCTCCATAACGGAAGTCGTATTCTGGTCTGTGATGCTTTTCTAGTTGATGTAGAGGAGGGTGAGATGCATTTCTTTCAACTGGAAGTTTCGGCATCAACAACTCTTCAAGCGGGAGAATCGTGTATCCCCCTCGTGCACGACTTTCTACATACCCTTCAGCAAGTAGTTGATTATAGGCGGATTCAACTGTGTTTTTGCTCAGAACAAGATGCTGTGCAAGCTGTCTGATCGAAGGTAAGCTCAGACCTGCTGAAAGCTTACCTGTCTCGATCTGATCGCGTATATATTTATAAAGCTGAATATAAAGAGGAATGTCTCCTGATTTGTTCAATAAAGGTGTAAATGATAACATCATTATTCTCTGACCCCTTTGTAAATAATGTTTTTGTCACTTTTTAAGGTGACACAGTTGTCATATAGTGACAATATCACAACAGATATAGATTGAGAAGGGGATGAGGTTCATGTTTACAGTTCGGATGAAAAAACGAGAGTGCACCGACCAAGTTAAAATTGAACAATTTGTTGCAAAAGCTCAGACAGGGTTTTTGGGACTTTCTGATGGTCAACAACCTTATGTTGTTCCACTTAATTTTGTTTGGATAAACGAGTTTATTTACTTCCATGGAGCTGATGAAGGTCGCAAAATTGATATTATCGGTAAAAACAACGAAGCATGTTTTACCATAAGTGAGGCATATGGAACAATACCAGATCCAGTCCCAGCAAAGACAGATACTGCGTATATGAGTGTAATGGCATTTGGATATGTAGAAGCTGTATATGATATTGATGAAGCAACGGAAGCGATGCAGGCGATGTTGGATAAGTATGTACCAGGATATTATAATTCCCCGTTAGCGAAGTCGCATATGGAGCGTTATCGCTCATCGCTCGGAAGTAAGACTGCAGTATTCAAGTTAGTTGTTCGTTATAAGTCGGCTAAGGAGAACGAATAATTATTTTCTAGAGATGAGGAAGATACATGCCCGTCATACTTGCAAAAACGGATGAAGATATAGTTGCAAGCTACCCATTGATGAAGCAGTTACGTCCTCATCTTGAAGAAGAAAACTATTTGTGCAGAATCAAGCAACTTCAACTGGAGTACGGCTACAATTTAATTGTACTAATAGAAGGTGGGGAAGCAAAGGCATCCGCTGGTTACCGAATATGTGATTCATTAGCTTGGGGCAAGTATATGTATATTGACGATTTAATAACGGATGAAGATAGACGTTCAAGAGGATATGCAAAACAGTTGTTTGATTGGTTGGATGATGAATTAATAAATAATCGTTGTGTGTCTATGCATCTAGACTCTGGGGTACATAGATATGATGCGCATCGGTTTTACTTAAATAGAAAAATGAAAATAACATGCCATCATTTTGAGAAATCTTATTAATTAACATCATGTTTCACATAGCCCAAATAACGAAAGAAGCAGCCCCATTTAATTAGGGCTGCTTCTTATTGTAACTAGGAACTATCTAAGCTGACTCGCCTTCCAATGCTGGATGCTCGATTTGTAGCTCGATTTTCCGTATACGGTTTTTACTTGTTTCACGAATAATAAATTTTAAGTGCTCATAATGATGTTCTCTGCCCGGCTTTGGATCTACGAGCTTGCTATACAACCAACCACCGATTGTATCAACGTCTTCTTCTTCAAACTTCATGCCAGTAAGTTCACCAAGTTCATCGAGAAGTACTTTGCCATCTAGTAAATAACAATTGTCAGCTAATTGCTCGATTTCTTTACGTTCATCAGCATCAAACTCGTCACGAATTTCGCCAACAATTTCTTCAAGAATATCTTCAATTGTTATAAGTCCGGATGTACCACCATATTCATCAACCAATATTGCGATATGAACACGTTCAAGTTGCATTCTCTTCAATAACAGTTTTACTGGTGTTACCTCAGATACGCTAAGTACAGGATGAATGAGTTTTTTTATTTCAAATGCTTTATCCGCTTCATATTCAAGGAAAAGTTGCTTCGTATTTATCATACCGACGATATTATCTTTACTCTCAAGTGCAACTGGGAATCGTGTATATTGTTCTTGACGAATAATATCTAAATTATCTTTTAGAGAATAGTTCGTATATAAGCAAATCATGTCCGTACGAGGTACCATGATCTCTTTTGCCAACAATTCATCGAAGGCGAAGATTCGGCTCACATAACCAAATTCGGTATTGTTGATTTTGCCGCTTTGGTAACTTTCGTTAAGAATGATTTGAATTTCTTCCTCGGAATGTGCATCTTCATGCTCTTTCATCGGTTTTAATCCGAACATGCGCACAAGTGCGTTAGCAGAACCGTTCAAGAGCCAGATGAATGGGTACATTAGTTTATGGAAAAAGATAATCGGTTTTGCAGTCAAGAAGGAGATCGCTTCAGCCTTCTGAATGGCAAGTGATTTAGGTGCTAACTCACCAACGACAACATGTAGAAATGTAATAAAGATAAATGCGATAACGATGGAAATAATATGGCTGACATTTTCGTTAAATTCTAGTCCATTAAATACGGGTAAAAGTATTTTTTCCACTGTCGGTTCGCCCAAGAAACCAAGTCCAAGAGCTGTAATCGTAATACCAAGTTGACACGCCGACAAGTAGGCATCCAGATTGCTCGTAACCTTCTGAACAGCTAATGCGTTCTTCCGGCCCTCCAACACTAACTGATCAATTCGGCTCCCCCTGAGCTTAACAATGGCAAACTCTGTGGCGACGAAAAAAGCAGTTAATAAAATTAGAATTGCAATCATGATTAAATTAAGTCCTATACCAATATCCATTCCGGAATCTCACTACCCTTTGTTTTTTGGATTTTTGTTTACTTATGATTACTATAACGAAAGATTACAGGTAATGACAACTGTCAAAAGGGACGCTCTAAGCCTTTGAGACTCTATTAGAAGCATTTACAGGACTATGGAGTAACGTTCTCATCGTTTTTCGAGTCTTTACAACTCTATTTCACAGCCTTAAGATGAGTTCATATGAACTGATTGCTTGAAATTGGAGGTTATTTAGATGGAATCCTATTCGCTTACACGCCAAGAGCTAGCTTCCCTCCTGCTCGCACTGGACGAAACAAATGCAAATAAAGCAAAAGACATTTTGCAAAAAGCTTGGAAAAAGGTTCGAGTTACAACATTTGAAAAAAATGATACAGAGCGTTTGCTTTCATCACCTGTTCTTCCACCTATTATAGAGAAATTAATGAGATGTAGTGAGAGGAATGGCTTTTCCTTGCATGAAATTGCTGACTTAGGCAATCTGCTTGAATTTTCTACAGCATCGGCAACATCAATGCAGAACTGGGTTAAACGAGATTTTAAGTCCTATTTCAATTGTCCGCTTGCCGGGAAAAAATATTCTCTAAATCAAGCAGCAATGTTGTTAATCATTGACGATTTGAAATCAAATCTAGATTTCGAGACGATTAGAAATTTGTTTTCTATTCTATTCGAACCATGCCTAAAAGAAGACAAGTCACCAGCACATTTAGTATCGCCGCTTATTTTACTATCAGCGTATGCAACTATGTACGAAAAATTGGACAAGAGGACGATTTGGGGAACGATGAAAGCGGATGAATTGGAGAAGATAATAGTTGAAGAAGCTTCTACTATTGCAGATAACATACTGGGTTTAACAGCAGAGCAACATACAGCACTCAGCAACATCTTATTTGTTGCAGTTATTTCAATACAATCCGCGTATTTTCAAACACTTGCTAGACGATATTGTCATGAGATTATATATATGAGGAAAGGGTAGTGAGTAATCATGTTGAAGCAATTTATGAAGGCATCTAGATTCAAGGTGATACCGGTCATGCTCATTCCCGTTGTGCTTGGCGCGTTGGGAGCTTTTGTCTGGGTAGGACAATTTCGTCCAATATTGTTTGTACTCACATTAATTGGTGCAGGAGCAGCACATCTATTTTCTAATATGATCAATGATTTGTGGGATTATTATAATGGGACGGACGATGCTGCAAAAGGGACAGAAGGTGCAATATCCACGAATTCCGGATTTTTGACTAACGGTACATGGAGTATAGGGGTCTTTAAAATGATTACATGGTTGCTCTTCTTCATTGCTGCCCTTTGCGGTATAATTCTAAGCTTATT
Source organism: Paenibacillus sp. GSMTC-2017 (assembly GCF_016019935.1). Taxonomy (GTDB): domain Bacteria; phylum Bacillota; class Bacilli; order Paenibacillales; family Paenibacillaceae; genus Pristimantibacillus. Next base: position 807,463 of record NZ_JAECMT010000001.1, on the reverse strand, counting down.
TAGCGGATGGGCTGTGCTAATGTTTGGACTTGCAGGTGCATTCATTGCATACTTTTATGTTGCTCCACCAATTCGATTTGGTTATAGAGGGAAAGGCTATAGTGAACTTGCGATACTGCTTGCATTTGGTGTGCTCCCAGTAGTAGGTGCGTATTATGTGCAAACGTCAGCACTTGATTATCGAGCACTACTGTTATCGTTACCGATTGGTTTGCTTACAACGCTTATATTGTTTAATCATCATTTTCTTCACTGGGAAGGTGACAGACAAGCGGGTAAACGTACATTAGTTGTCGTCTGGGGAGAGAAACGCGCATTAGTATTTTCTAGAGTGTTGCTTTTCCTTGCGTATTTATCATTAGTTGTGGGTATCGTATTCAAAGCTCTTCCAGTATACGCTTTGATTGCACTTCCGACAGCTATACCATTATATATAGTTTATGGTCGTTTGAACGAGCATAATAAATCAGTTGCTTATTTGCCTTTAATGGGTGCCTCATTAAAAGCTACGATGCGCTGTGGTCTCGTATTAATAGCTGTCCTGATCATTCAGGGAGCCTTACAATAAAATCAATAGACAATTAGAGAAGAGGGCATATAATGAATAATAGTAAAACGTTAGGCGATTTTCATACAATATTGAACGATGGTGAGGTTTGGAAAATAGGTGGGTTCCCGCTTCCAGATGGTTCGTTTTGGAAATATCGTGAGCCGAATGCAGTCGTTATTGTGCGCAATAGTATCCTTTATGTCCGCGCCACATTAAGTAGATCGAATGATCAAGTGCAAATTTTAGATAATGCAAAACATATGTATTACTCTGCCAAACCGGTGGTAGTACCAGAGACCGGAGAAATTAGCTTTGAGCTGAACATTCGAGCAAGAACACAAAATACAGTTGCTGGTGACCTTTATGACGGTTATGTTTCGTTAAATCTGCTTGATTTTACAACAGGTGGCGCATTGGACTTTTTTGCGAGTAATGATCAATACGCAAGTGTATATGGTGTATTGCCGTTCCCTGGGGTAAATGTGCCTGAGACTGAAGGGACACGTTATTTCTGCGTCTTCAAAGAAGATCAAGAAGCATTTATCCCGCGAGAATTTAATACGTACAAAATTTCGTATAACCGAAATAATGATGAAGCTGTATTCTATGTAAATGGAGTAGAAGTCCGCAGAGAACAACATATACCCGTTAAGTTTAATGAATTCACCGTAGCATTAGGTATTATGACGGAAAAAGATTTGGGTCCAGAAGGCAGTGTTTCCGTACATGGACAAACCGTAATTGCTGAGTGGTCACCGATAACGATAGAAGTGAATGATTAAGGAGTAGTAAAGGAGCTGTAAGATGCTTTTTGTTCTTATTGCCTTATTTGCAATAGCGGCAATACTTTGGCTGTCTGAGCCGAGTTCTGCTGTTAATCAGCGACTCGGCGCACTTACTTTTAGCGGCGGCACGGGAGCTCTTGCGGCACTGATCGATTATAATTGGTTGCCGCAAGCTGTTCAAGCGGGTGCAAATGAAAGTGTACAGTTGATGATATATCAACTGCAAGTGTTTTCTTCCTTGTTTTCTTATTATGGTATTCCTTATTTCTTCCTGCTCTTTGCACTTTCATACCGCAATTTCCCGTTGAACCGGGCTTTATCGTTGTTTCTTCCACTACTGCTTTTAATCCCAATCTTTTACACTATAGCGACGACACCCTTTTATACAACACAATATCCAATCACCTATCATGTTGTTGTATGGTGGGCAGCGCCCTACATTATATTAGGTACGATTATTGTGTTGTCCAAACGTATCCCTCCAACGATGTTAGCACGTACACACTGGATAGTCTGTTTCGCTGTATTGCCTACAGTCCTCTTTGTTATGTTTATGAATTACATCCTTCCAAGTATGGGTATGATGCGTATGTGGATCTATAACACTTGGATTGTGGTAGTGGGTGCAACTATATTTTTTGGCGGCCTCTTTACATATGGATTTATGGGGATGCGTGTACTAATTGATAGAAAACGATATGACTCTACACTAAGAGCAGTTACTTCGGGGACGGCTATGTTAAATCATGCGATCAAAAATGACGCAGGTAAACTGCGACTTTTCGGTGAGAAAATGAAGCGTCACGCCATCTCCACAAATCAAATGGATTTGCTGGAAGATATCAATTCCATATTATCGGCGTCTAGGCATATGGAGGAGATGGTTCAACGTGTACATCAGAGAACAGAAGATATTCAGCTTCAACTAGAACAAGGAGATCTTGCTAGCTTAGTAGAAGGGACACTTCATACACTTCGTCCTGCATTAGGTAATGTTCAATTAACGACTACATTAGTTGCTGGCTGGCAATGCAAGATTGATCATGCTCAAGTATCAGAAGCAATTACGAATCTAATTATAAATGCTGTAGAGGCAATGAATGGTGCTGGAAAGCTAGAAGTTACGATAACAGATATGAAACGTGAGTTAGTTATTGAAATTAAAGATAGTGGACCAGGTATGAATAGAGTGGAAAGTATGAGTATTTTTGAACCATTTTATACGACTAAATTAGGTGGTAATAACTTTGGTCTAGGTTTACCTTACGCCTATCACGTGATGCGAAAACATAAGGGCTCACTTAATTTCCGATCCAAAAAAGGCGAAGGGACAACTTTTTATATGGGTTTTCCCAAAAAAGTGGTGCAAGCAGAATGGGTTTCGGTAGATTTAGTTAATGGAGGTGAAGTAGTTGAGTAATATTCGAATTGGTCTTGTTGAAGATGATCCGGACTGGCTTAGAGGTATAGCGGATTTTTTGAAGGGTGAGTCTGACTTTAATCTTGTATGGACAGCTTCAACTGGTGAGGAGCTTAGGGAAGCTTTAAGTCATTCTGATGGGAATGTGGATGTAGTACTAATGGATATTATGATTCAAGGTAAACCTGAAGGAGTTCTACTTGCTGAAGAAACTGCCTTAGCAACAGGTGCACGTATCATAATGCTTACTTCAATGGAAGAAAAGGAACTTATTTTAAAGTCATTTCAAGCAGGGGCAATTGATTATCAATTAAAATCAAACTTTGAACAAATCCCGGATGCTGTTAGAGCAGCGTATAGTAAACAATCACCGATCAGCGCGACTGCTGCAGAGCAATTACGGGAAGAGTTCCGTAGGCTGAGGGCAATGGAACGTGATTTTGAAGCGAAAAAGATGGGAGACCTGATTACACCTTCTGAGCTTCAGCTGTTAAGTTTAATTGACCAAGGTTATTCACAGCCGCAAATTGCCGAGAAGCAGTTTATTACACTGAGGACTGTAAAAAACCATGTGAATCATATTTTGAAGAAACTGGGTATGGAAGGTTCCAAGGAAGCAGCTAGCAAGCTGAAAGAAATGGGATTATTAGATAAAGAAAATAAAGGGAGATAGTACCATAAATTGTTGGTACTATTTTTTTTGCATTTTACATGTAAAAATTGCCTTATTGTCAGATACTAATTCGTACGAAATTAGTATTGAGGAGGCGTTACATGTTTGAAATGTTTTCAATTGAACATTATGCCGCACTATTTGTTGGGGTAGTTATATTTGTCGCCATAATCGTATATCGCAAACAACTAAGGGGTCCTAAGCTGAATGGTAAGTTTCGATGGTTCATGGCTGTCCTGCTTTTAGGCTGTGAAGTGACTTTGCAAGCAACATATATAGTAGGAGGGAGCTGGGGGGCTGAGTCACTTCCATTCGAGTTATGTAGTATTACACTTCTACTATCAGCTATTGTACTAGCGTTTCGAGTGAAAAAACTGTATGCAATTGTTTTTTTCTTAGGTAGTTTAGGGGCTCTACAAGCATTAATAACGCCTAGCTTAGATCAAGCGTTTCCACAGTTCAGATATTTTCACTTTTTTATCGCACATATCGGGATTATAGCAACCGCGCTCTTTTTACTTGTAGTAGAGCAATATCGGCCAACGATTCGATCGGTGTTCAGCGCGTTGTTATGGATTCATGTGTTAGCCATTCCTGCTGCTATTGTGAACATTGTTACTGGTACGACCAATTTTATGTTTCTTGCTCGTAAGCCAGCATCAGCTTCATTACTCGATGCACTCGCACCATGGCCTTGGTATTTACTTCAGATGGAGCTACTCGCTATTGCAATGTGTTTGGTGCTGCTTGGAATCACTGAGCTTATCCATAAAATGACTAGGAGGAAGTAAGATGAAAAATGTTTTGCAAAAACATTGGACTTCTTTGCTTGGCGCTGTGTTTATCGTTGCAGCAGTTATAACGTTATTTCAATATACGATAGGTATGGGCTGGATGACAGATTTAATGAAAATTAGTCTAGGATTATTTTCAGGAGCTACTGTCAGTTATATAGGAATCAGGTTTTTACAGCGTAAGCCAAATGAACCTACAGGAGAAATAATATTCGGCATTGGAGCGTGTATTCTGTACACTACATTCACATTTGCAGGCATTTATTATTCCCTGTGGGAGCCAATAGTTGTAACGCTCGGAATGATTGTTATTACAATTGGAATAGCCTATTACGCACACCAATGCCAGTCAAGATTACTCATGAATATAGCTTTGGCTGGTGGGATGTTAGCGCCGCTGATGTTGCAACCGGAATCTGATCAAGTATTTACGTTGTTTCTATATTTGTTAGTCCTTAATTCTGCATTCGTTTATTTAAGTATTATTAAACATTGGATTGAACTTCGAATTGTCAGCTTTATCGGCACATGGCTTATGTTTGTTGTCTATTATATTCATTTCGATCCATTTGTGAGAGGGTTAGAAAGTATATCGATCCGTTATGCGATTGCCATATTTCTCTTCTTTACTTTAAGTATGTTAGTAACTGCTTGGAAAAGGAAACAAAATATTGATGGTGTAGATCTGTATCTAAATATCCCAAATGGTATCATTTTTGGTTTATGGTCATTATGGATCTTGTTTGATGAAGTAGACTTCGGATATGTATTATTGTTCTATGGTGTTGTGTATATGTTATCTGGTTTTAGTATCTATAAGCTTGGTGAACGTGTTACTGTAGCTTCTATGTTATTTGGAGTGGCTGGTTTAGTATTGTCTCTTTTGTCAATCCAGAGCTTTGGTGAAGGAGTTTTGTTTACCGTTATCACGTGGTGTGTATACGCCTATATATTAACTGCAGTTGGTTATGTGAAAAAGTCAGTTATTGCTACAATTGCTGCAGTATTAATTTGGTTTTATGTTGGCGTATACTGGTATGCAATTACTTGGACTTCACCGCGGGGCGAATGGTTCGGTACCTATATTCCTTTTCTTAATTGGGGAGCATTTGCGTGGATAATGTTTGCCGCTTTAGGCTTCTATTTTTCGAAGGGACTACAAATGCAAGGTATGAGTAATAAAGCAAAACGAAATTTGTCTCGTACGTTCGCATTATTATCTCATTTTATTGTTGGGGGATTGATGGCTAGACAAATTCAAAATGTGTTTACAGAGTATTTACAAGAAGTGCCTGACGTTTATATGGACTTAACATTATCCGTTGTATGGGCGCTATATGCCGTCATTCTAGTTCTATGGGGCGCTTATTATAATGAACGAACATTCCGATATTTCGGCTCAGTTGTACTTATTCTAGTTGCTATAAAAGCGATATTTATGGATTTAAGTGGAGAAGATGCACTGTTTAAAGTACTTATTCTTCTTATATTAGGTGCAATATCTTTTCTTATTACGTGGATTAATGGCAAGTGGAAACATACAGAACCACAGTCGCAACTTCAACCTCAACCGCAACAAGCTGACCTGCCGGTAATGAATGAGTAACGTAGCATGAAATGTAAATAAACGTCTGAAAATAATAATGAGACTATCTCATAAGTATGTAATTCTACAGAGGGGATAGTCTCTAAATTCATCAAACACCAACTAATATCGGGAATATAGTTTCATAGCGTTCATTTATAGTAGAATTTAACCATATACGCCAGTAGGTAATAGGCTTATACTAATGAATGAGAGGAAGAAATTCCTAACTATTGAAAGCGGTTGCATACTGAAATTTCTTCTTCATTATAAAATGAAGGTAGGGAAAAAGTATGAAATTGAAATGGTTTAAGGTTGTGTTGTTGTCGTTAGTTTTGTCTGCAACTGTCGTCTGGCCAGTTATGGGAGCACCTACGGGTGAGAGAGGAAGTCCAGAAGTAGTTTCTATTAACTCAGAAACATGCATTGATCCCGTAATTGGAACAAGTCAATCCCCTATTGATCTGGTTGCTCCACTAACAGCGATACCCTCAAATAAAGAAATTCAATCGATATTCTACCCAGCTTTTTTGCCTAAAATCACTAATAAGGGAGGACATGAGATTTCTGTAATTGATAATCCCAGTTTCCCTGCGTCAGGAAGCAAAATAACAATCAACAGCGTAGATTATAAATTAACAGAATTTCATTTCCATACCAAAAGCGAGCATCACTTGAACGGGACTGAATACCCGATGGAAATTCATATTAAGCATCAAAGCACCAGCGGACAAAACGTTGTAATCGGAGTGTTCGTGGAGTCTGTTACAGGACCAGCAGATGTTAACGAAACGTTAACGGCCTTGTTAGACACAATTCCTGTATCAAACGCTTCAGTTACTCCTTCCTCATCAATCGACTTAAACTTGCTACTGCCAGATGCCAATTCAAGAAGTTATTATCATTATGACGGATCATTAACAACTTGTCCGTTTACGGAAGGTATCAAGTGGTACGTTTTTCATACTCCAATTAAAATTTTGAATACGGATTTGGCTAAGTATAACGCAAATTTTGCACATAATGATCGGAATACAAAACCTCTCAACGGCCGTACCATCTACGTGAAGTAGTTAGACAAAAAGTTTACGTAATAGCAAAACGACAAAAAACCTACAAAGCCATTATGAAAGTGGATTTGTAGGTTTTTCTTTATGCAAGTAGATTAGTGTTTAGTAATCTTTAGCCTAAGACGCTTCGAACTTAATATCACGATTGATAGAATGATAGCCCCAATAATATTCATACCTAAACTAATATGGCTACTGATTCCGAGCAATGATTCGTGGAAGGTTAAGATTGACGGTGCCCCAACTTCACGCGACCCGAGCACAAACCTGCCGATTTCTAAGTACGCAATGTGAAAACCAATCGACGTCCAGAGACTTCCGGTCCATAAACGAAGTAGCTGTAAACATATTCCGAAGAAAAATAATATCAGGATATACGACAAGTCTATTTTGAATACATGAATAGGTGCTATAAGCGTTTGAATCAGAGTGAGTGCTATAGGGACAGCTAAAAATAGCAAGGATTGAAATAACACGGCTAACCATGCAGGAAATCGATGTCGTAAGACATCATATATCAGACCTCGCATTGCTATTTTCTCAAAAGTAGCATGATTTTTACCATCCTCTCGAATTAAATGCAATTCACTAAATTTTCCACTTTATAACATATTTACCTTAAGTAGATCAGACGATGGTCTAAGTTTTCGCCTAGACTGGAGTCGAATGTGGTTGTTTTGCGAGGTGAGCGTGTACTAGGAGGAATATAATTTCGTTATTTCGATGAAATAATTATGATAATTTTGCCGCTGACTAGCAGGAAGCTCTAAAAACATGTACAATAAAAACCGATATCACTCATGTACGTCTTTTGACTTGAATTAGGGGGCAACATTCATGAGTATAGATCCACGCACGATGAAAGCGATGCTGCAAGCTCAGCTTGCGCCAAATTTAGACTTCAGACCTTTATCGAAGAAGTCATCTCAGGATCAAGTAGATAACAAGGAAGCTTCCTTATTTAATAAGTTATTGTCAGCACAGATTTCAGGCCAAACGTCGATAGATGAAACATCGGACACTAACGTTCCAGTCTGGTCCAATGAAATTTGGGCACAGGTTGCACAATATGGTATCACGGAGGCAACTCCACTTGAGGTCTCATCCAATCAGTCCTTATCGGCAACTGCACTACAAGGGACACCTTTTGCGAATCTCATCGGGAATGCAGCGTCTAAGTATGGTGTAGATCCATCCTTGATTCATGCGGTAATCGCGACGGAATCTGGCTTTAACCCGCAAGCTGAATCACATGCTGGTGCAAAAGGCCTTATGCAATTAATGGATGGAACTGCAAGAGGACTGGGCGTATCTAATTCATTTGATCCAGAGCAAAATGTAGATGGTGGAACACGATACTTGTCATTACTTATGAAGAAGTATGATGGCAATGAATTGGTGGCGCTAGCCGCATATAATGCGGGTCCTGGAAGAATAGATCGACTTAGCATATCAACAAATGAGGAGCTTCAAGCTAACCTTCACGAGCTACCGAGAGAAACTCAGCGTTATATTGTGAAGGTACAGGAAGCGAAACTATAATGTGTTTTAAGATCACGTTGGATGCTCCGCAAAGATTGAGCGGAGGTCAACGTTGATCTTTTTCTTTTTATTTGAACATGTAAGAGAGGGGGAACAATTATGCTTTATTTCGACCATAGTGCTTCAACGCCACCATATGAAGAGGTTATAGAGACGATGGTGCAAGTAATGAGAAAACACTATGCAAATCCATCCTCGCTACATGCAGGAGGACTTGAAGCAGCGGGATTAATTGGGCGATCAAGGGCATTAATCGCTGATCAGCTCGGCACGACAAAAGGAAGCTGGCTATTTACATCTGGTGGTACGGAATCTAACAACTTGGCTATTAAAGGTGTTGCCAAACAATATCGCTCTCGTGGAAATCATATTATTACGACGGGTATTGAACATGCATCTATACATGAGGCAATGAAGCAATTGGAGTCTGAGGGATACCGAGTCACCTATTTGCCAGTAAGCTCATCTGGACATGTGAATGTTGAAGATGTTAGGGCTGCGCTAACGAAAGAAACGATATTGGTAAGCATTATGCATGTAAACAACGAGATTGGAACGATTCAACCAATAGAGGAGATCGGCCAATTACTGAAAGATTATCCAAAGACGTTGTTCCATGTCGATGCTGTACAAAGTTTGGGTAAAATTCCACTTGACCCAGATAGCTGGGGCATTGATTTAGTTAGTGGATCAGCACATAAGCTCCGTGGACCACGTGGAGTAGGTTTCTTATATGTTCGAGAAGGGGTTAAACTTACGCCTCTGTCATCAGGAGGTTCTCATGAACTTGGTTTCCGTTCAGGAACTGAAAATGTACCTGCTATCGTTGCATCTGCAAAAGCTTTGCGAATGTCCGTAGAGGGAAGCCTTCAAAGAAACATTCGAATGAAGCAATTAAGTCAGCAACTTAGAACCTTTATTGAATCAAAGCCAGAGCTTAAGTTAAATGGAACAGAGCCGCTTGCTTCCCATATCATTCATTTTTCCTATCCAGGAATGAAGCCAGAGGTAATCGTTCATATGCTTGAGCAGAATGGTATAATAGCATCAACAAAATCAGCGTGTTCGTCCAAGGAGAATAAACCAAGTCGTGTGCTGCTTGCATTAGGCGCTAGTGAAATGCACGCTGCTGGAGGCATTCGAATTAGTCTTGGAGACGAACATGAGGACAGACATATTGAAGAGCTATCCCTTGCACTAACACGCATTATAGGGCAGCTAAAGCCGCTTGAGAGGGGTTCTAACTATTGATTTATGATCAAATCGTATTGCGATACGGCGACCTGACGATGAAAGGTAAAAATCGCAATCAATTCGAAAAAAAGATGCTTGGTCAAGTGAAAAATGCACTTGTAGCTTATGAAGGATTAACATACTGGAAAACATTTGGTCGTTTATATATAAAACTTAACGGTCATCCGTATGAGGCTATTGCTGATCGGGTTAAAGATCTATTTGGATTAATTTCATTAAGTCCAGTATTAAGAACGGATACGGAACTAGAAGCCATTAGAGCGGCAGCGATGTCCGTGATGACTGCGCTAGAGACACCCCCTAAAACGTTCAAGGTTAGCGCGAAACGGGCATGGAAAAAGTACCCGCACAGCTCTCATGAAATGAACCATTTGGTTGGTGCTCACATCTTAAGATCATTCCCAGATTTAACGGTAGATGTAAGGAACCCAGAAATCGAACTGCGGGTTGATATTCAAGAAGAATCTACTTATATATTCTGTGAAGTGATTCCTGCTGTTGGAGGATTTCCGTTTGGTTCCAATGGGAAAGCAATGTTGCTTTTATCTGGAGGAATTGATAGTCCTGTAGCAGGTTGGAGTGCGATGAGAAAAGGACTTGAGCTGGAAGCGGTCCATTTCCACAGCTATCCGTTTACGAGTGAACAAGCGAAGGATAAAGTTATTGAGCTAGCGAAGCGGCTGTCTTATTTCAGTGGAGTACCGATAAAGCTTCATCTTGTTCCTTTTACAGAAATACAAACGATGCTTGCTTCATCGAGAAATGAAAGTTATCTGATTACGCTAATGCGCCGGATCATGCTTCGAATAACGGAGCAGCTTGCTGAACGTAATGGTGCTAACGGAATAGTAACGGGTGAAAGCTTAGGACAAGTTGCTAGCCAGACATTGCAAAGCATGAATGTTATTGGCAGAGCAACGGTGCTACCGTTAATTAAGCCCCTTATTATGATGGATAAAAGTGAAATTATTGACATAGCAGTTAAGATCGGAACGTTTGAGACGTCGATATTACCTTACGAGGATTGTTGTACGTTGTTCCTTCCTAAATCGCCAAGCATTAATCCCAACTTGTTAGCGGTTGAGCGAGCGGAAGCAGGTTTATCTGGTTTGGAAGAAATGATTAAAACAGCTATCGAAGGAACAGAACAAATGATTTTGACACCGGACAGTGCTACATCAGCTCAAAAGGCTGGAGAAGATAGCTGGTTCTAAAATTCATTTGCAGAAAAGAAAAAAGCAGTAATTCTCATGGTATGAGATTTACTGCTTTTTTAGTGCCTTCCCTTAATGGGTTTGGCTACTTTTTTGTGCACTAGCTGCTTGTTTACGTTTGTTCATTAAGTATCCGCCACCTACAGTTAATACAACAACTACTGCGATGAATCCCCAGTAAATAAGTTTGTTGTCTTCGAAATAACCACCAAACTTCTTCTCATGTGTAATCATCTTAGCCGCTGTGTAAGCAAGTACTGCGGAACCGACATACACGATCCATTCAAACTTGTTAATAAGTTTGATGAATAGTGTACTACCCCAAACGACAACAGGAACACTGATTAGCAAACCAAGAACGATTAGCACCATCTCATGCTCCGGAGATCCATGAGCCGCACCTGCTACAGCAATTACGTTGTCGATGCCCATCGCTGCGTCCGCAATAATAATTGTGCGGATGGACTGCCACAGCGTGTTGCCGGCAGTGATGTTGTCGTGAGCGCCATCTTGAATGAGCAACTTATATGCTATCCAAAGTAGCAACAAACCACCAGCTAGGTTAAGCCAAGGTACCGCAAGCAATTGAACAACAAGAAGTGTTGCGATAACACGAATACCTACTGCACCTACTGTTCCCCAAATAACAGCTTGCTTTTGTTGTTGAGGAGGCAACTTGCGTGCAGCTAGCCCTATAACAATGGCGTTATCACCAGCCAAAATTAGGTCGATGAACACGATTGTCAATAAGGCTGTAAAAAACTCGGCCGTGAAAAAATCCATTAAATTTTCCTCCTTTCTATATCTATGCTTAATGAAGTCTACAATAAATACGTTCATTCGGGAAGATGTGTTCATATTTTTTTTGGACATATTCCCATTAGCTTGTACATACCTCTGTTATAGAGGGGGAATACCGAATGGACAACGCTCTTATTTTTCTCGAAATTGTATTAATTAATGTACTGCTTAGCGGAGATAATGCAATTGTTATTGCAATGGCAAGCCAGCAACTTCCAATTGAACAAAGAAAGCGAGCCATTTGGTGGGGAGCATTCGCTGCAGTAGGTTTAAGATGTTTGATGACTGTTGTTGCGTTGCAGCTGCTCCAGATTCCTTATTTACAAGCTGTAGGTGCAGTAATGCTTCTCTATATTTCCGTCAAGTTACTCGCAGAAGCGGGAGGCGATCAGGATACACATCATGTAAAGAAGGCGACTACAATAGGTGCAGCAATTTGGACGATCGTTACAGCTGACGTCATTATGAGTTTAGATAATGTGCTTGCTATTGCAGCGGTGGCAGAAGGTGATCTCGTTCTTATATTGCTCGGTATAGCGTTATCCATACCTATGATCATTTGGGGAAGCCAATTATTGGGGACGATTCTGCAGAAGTTTCCATTTGTTGCGTATATTGGAGCTGCACTGCTTGCTTTTGCTGCAGGAGAGATGCTTATGCATGATCCTGGTCTGGAACGCGTGTTGTTTCATGGTTCGCCAATGTTATCAGAGCTTATTCCTCTGCTTTGTGTACCGTTTGTCATTATTCTTTCTATTTTGCGGAAAAGGACGAAATAATGTCTATTTTGAGGAAAATCGCCCCAGTTTATTAGCTGAGGCGGTTTTTTTTGTGCTTACCAACATGTATTACTGGTATTTTTGCCTCACTTCCTATAAACTAATAAAGATAAAAACTGGCGTCTTTCGTCTGTCTATACGATCGATGTTGTAAGGAGCGGAATGGGTATGCCTACAAACAAATATTCCGCTGGAATTATTTTGCTGATTGTCGGGATCGTTATATTGTTGGGCAAAATAGGGGTATTCAGCTTCTTGGGGGCTATTTTCTGGCCTTTGCTCGTTTTGATTCCGGGAGTGCTGCTGCATGTGCTCTATTTTGGCAGAGTGATTCCGGCAGTTATGTTAGTGCCTGGCGGAATGCTCGTTGTTTACGCATTGCTATTTGTCATTTGCAACATTTTCGGTTGGGAGAGCTTGAAGTATTTGTGGCCGATGTTTATACTCGGCATTGCCGCAGGTCTTTATGAATATTACATGTTCGGTTCATCAATACCGCGTGTCGTATTCAGAGCATCAATCGCGCTCGCAGCCGCATCTGTTTTGTTCCTCGTGATCAGCCTGATGTGGAGCTGGGGAATATATCTTGTTGCAGTTTTATTTATTGCAGCGGGTGCGTGGATGATGTTTGGTAAACGTAAGCGTTGGTAAGTGGTATTTAAATAAACAATTGGAGTGGATTATTTCTTATGCAAGCAAGAGAGAACTTACGCAATATCGCAATTATAGCTCACGTTGACCATGGCAAAACGACTTTGGTCGACAAACTGTTACAACAGTCGGGCACATTTAGAGATCATGAAGCAGTACAAGAACGTGCAATGGATTCCAATGATCTAGAGCGCGAGCGCGGTATTACCATTTTGGCGAAAAACACTGCGATTAACTACAAAAACTTCTTGATCAACATTATGGATACGCCAGGACATGCTGACTTTGGCGGTGAAGTTGAGCGGATTATGAAAATGGTTGATGGCGTTCTACTTGTTGTAGATGCTTTCGAAGGTTGTATGCCGCAAACGAAGTTCGTATTGCGCAAAGCACTAGAGCACAATGTTACACCAATCGTTGTCGTTAACAAAATTGACCGTCCGAATGCAAGACCGTCTGAAGTAATTGATGAAGTTCTTGACCTCTTTATCGAGCTTGGTGCAAACGATGAGCAACTGGAATTCCCTGTTGTATACGCATCTGCACTGAACGGTACATCAAGCCTTGATCCTGAGAAACAGGACACTGATATGATGGCATTGTACGAAACCATTGTAGAACATATTCCTTCACCAACTGAAAATGTTGAGGAGCCATTGCAATATTTGGTTACTCTTCTTGACTATAATGAGTACTTGGGCCGAATCGCGATTGGTCGCGTTAACCGCGGAACGATCAAGCAAGGTCAATCAGTTGCTGTTATCGATCATGATGGAAAAGTTAAACAAGCTCGCATCGAGAAACTATTTGGTTTCTCAGGCTTGAAACGTGTAGAAATCCCAGAAGCTGGTGCTGGTGATATCGTTGCAATCGCTGGTATTCGTGAGATCAACATTGGAGAAACAATCGCTGATCCACAAAATCCTGAAGCATTGCCAGTTATTAAAATCGATGAGCCAACTTTGCAAATGACATTCCTTGTTAACAACAGTCCGTTTGCAGGTCGTGAAGGTAAATGGGTTACTTCCCGTAAGATTCGTGAGCGTTTGTTCAAAGAGCTAGAAACAGATGTAGCACTTCGTGTTGAAGAAACAGATAGCCCGGATGCATTTGTCGTTTCTGGACGTGGTGAGCTTCACCTTGGTATCTTGATCGAAAACATGCGTCGCGAAGGATATGAGCTTCAAGTGTCCAAGCCTGAGGTTATCGTAAAAGAGATCGACGGAATTAAACAAGAGCCGTACGAAAAAATGTTGATTGACCTGCCTGAAGAAAGCATGGGAGCTGTAATGGAAAGCCTTGGATCTCGTAAGGCTGAAATGGTTAACATGATCAATCACGGAAACGGTCAAGTACGTCTAGAGTTCATTATTCCAGCTCGTGGACTAATCGGTTACCGTACGTCCTTCCTTACACTTACTCGCGGTTATGGTATTATGAACCATGCATTTGACAGCTATGGTCCACTTGCTGGAACAGGCGTAGGCGGCCGTCATCAAGGCGTGCTAGTTGCAAGTGAAAATGGTACATCAACATTCTACGGCATGCTGGGTGTTGAGGATCGTGGTTATATGTTCCTTGAGCCAGGTGCAGAAATTTACGAAGGTATGATCGTAGGCGAGCACAACCGTGATAACGACATCATCGTTAACATCTGTAAAGAAAAACAACTATCAAACGTTCGTTCCGCTGGTAAAGACGATACAGTTAAGCTTAAAACACCTGTAATCTTCTCCTTGGAGCAAGCTCTTGAATATTTGAACGATGATGAGTATTGCGAAATTACTCCAAAATCGATTCGTCTTCGTAAAAAACTACTAGTGAAGAGCGAGCGCGAGCGTGCTGAGAAGAATCGTAAATCAGCACAACAGGCTGGCGTTTAATCTAAGATATGAATGAGGTTTGTTCGGCAAACCTTAGGCTTAAGGCTTAGGAGGTATAAGGATGCAAGCATGGCTGAGTGATCATAAACTCGTTTCCTATTTGATCATACTTGGATTCACGATTTATATATTTAATCAAGTTTTCCGAGCACAGCAGAAATTGCCGATTCTGAAGGAAATACTTGTCTATCTTTTGATGATTTTTGGTTCCTTCATCTTGATGATATTGCAAGTAGATAAGTTGCCGATCATTCAATGTATGAGCATTGCTGTTCTGATGATGCTTATGTTGCGCGGCCGCCAACTGTATGACAAGTGGAAGGGTGGAAAAGCTGCAAAAACCGAATCTCAACATGCGGAGAGTGGCAAATGAGACTAGAGGATGCGCTTTTTAACTGGCTTCAAATTCAGATCGTTGCAAATGCAAGACCTGATGATGAGGCAGCAAACAACACATTAGCATTTTTTGAACAAATTTTACGTGAGGATCATGGTCTAGGTTCATTTGTCATTACGAAGACGGATGACACCATGATTCATGTGAAATATGAAAAGGATGAACGTGTTAAGCTGCAGCTATATCCACGTGAGGCTTGCGAACAACTGCTTCAAGATATAGTTGCAAATCCCAAATACAATTGATTTGAGGGTGGAACAGATGAGCCAAGGATCGACATCTTTGCCTCCACGCTCGGGATCGCGCGGCTCCGTTCCGCCTACAAAGGCGAAAAAGCCCAAAAAACCAAAGAAGAAACGTTCGTTTTTCCGAACGTTTATCAAGCTTCTAATAGGACTGCTGCTCATTGTAGCCGCAGTCCTTGGTTATTTGGTGTATAAAACGAACGATGCGATTAGTACCATTGGCGTGAATGATAACAAAGTAGAAGAAGTACCTGTTGGTGAATCGGTAAAGGCAAAACCCGTTGCAATGGTTTTGATGGGAATTGATACCCGTGAAAAAGGTGGCTCACTTAATACCGATGTTATGATGGTGGCCGCGTTTAATCCAACTACCAAAAAAGCGACCGTCGTTTCGATACCACGTGATACATATGTAGATGTAAAAGACTATCGTGGCCGTAAAGCGAATAGCTATTATGCTTCTTTCTATAACGTTGCAAGGCAAGAAGGCAAAGACAAGGAAGATGCTGAGCTCGCTGCCAAAAAGGTTGTTAAAGAAGTTTTTGGCGATTACTTTGACATCAATATTCAATATGCTGCAACGATTAACTTCCAAGGATTCTCTGACGTCGTAGATGCTGTTGGAGGGGTTAAGGTCAACGTAGATATGAGGATGAAATATACTGATTCTCATGATGGTACGAATATAGACTTAGAACCTGGCATACAAGTATTAGACGGCAAAAAAGCGCTTGATTTTGTTCGTTACCGCAAGTCGAATGGTGGGGGAGAACAGTCTAGCGACTTCGATCGTAACCGCAGGCAGAGCGAAGTAGTGAGCGCTATCCTTGATAAGCTTTTGAGCCTTGGGGGCGTTCCGAAAGTTGGCTCTGTAATCGATGCGGCAGCTAACAATATTAGTGTAGATATGCCTAAGAAAGAGATCAGCAGAATGCTCGAGAAATATTTTACTATCCGTAGTAATGATATTACTTTCCTGTCTCTTGAAGGTACTTGGAAGAGTCCACATGTAATTGCAGATGAAACAAGTCTTGCTAATGTAAAAGCGGAATTAAACAAAAGATTGGCAGAGTGACCGTAGACCAGTATTCATCTTAAAGTTATAATAAGAGCTAAGTAACTGCTTTTGAATTCTAATTCAGAAGGTGGTCATGCGGATGAACAAAGAAGTAATCGAGAGAAGTTCGCGAGTATGGATTCATACTGTCCTCCTAATAAACAAAAAGCCTAGTGATTAATCACTAGGCTTTTTGTGCCTTTTGGGCATCATTACCGTAATTGATTGACTGGAGCTGGATGGTTCGTATTGGAATGTTTTCCTTTAACACGATTGTGTCCGTTCACCTGTGAAGGCATCACATCACGAGGTATTTGCGGGATGAGTCTACCCATAATGTCAGCGAGTTCCTCTGCAAAGCCGGATATAGGCCGGCCATTTTTAATGTCAGTTCCGATCTCATTTAGACGGCTTGCAATATCGATGTCTGCCGTAACAAGAGCGTCTATACCGTAAGGATCGTTACGGAACGCTTCCGCAACTGAATACTTGATAATCCCTACACGCGAGCGATCAAGTGAGCCATCCACATCAATTCCGACGACAGCAGTATTACCCACAATGACGCAATGTGCGTTTTTTACCCCTTCAATACCTTTTGCAAGCTCTTCCAGATGAACTTCAACTTGTGCCCGGTCTTGTATTAACTTCTTGCCACTCTCGTTCTGCTTTGCCTGTAAATTGTGATTATTATGCGAAGAGGGTGATGTCTCATTTTTTGTTCCATTGCCACAGCCAGAAACCAAGATCATAATGACAAGTGTAGCAGTTAACCACTTACTCATGTATTCCACCTCATTTATTTTGTTGTTGATCGCGGATTTGCTTATGAAGTAGTTTGTCCGCTGTCAACTGAGGCTATGTATGCAATTGTATATCAGATGCCGGGAGGGTTCTCATGAAAAAAATATTCGTGCTCGACACCAACGTATTGCTACATGATCCACAATCTCTTTTTTCATTCGACGATAACGAGATCATTATTCCCGCAGTAGTACTCGAGGAAATAGACTCTAAGAAGCGGCTTGCGGACGAATTGGGGCGTAATGCACGAACCGTTTCTAGACTATTAGATAAAATGCGTGAGCAAGGTCATCTTCATGAAGGAATTATTTTGCCAAATGGTGGAGTATTAAAAGTGGAGCTCAATCACAGAAGCTTTATTCGTGTCCAAGAGATGTTCGGCGAAATGTCTAATGACAACCGAATTTTAGCTGTAGCACTCAATTATCATATGGAGCAACAGAATGCTACGGAGAAACAAGATGTCGTGATGGTAAGTAAAGATGTGCTCGTGAGGATCAAAGCTGATGTGCTTGGTTTACAAGCACAAGATTATTTGTCTGATCGAATTATCGATTCTTCAGAATTTTATACAGGTCAATGGACGCTACATGTACATCCTTCGGTGATTGATGAATTTTATTCTTATCGATTTCTAAGTGTAAATCATCTGCAACTAAAGCAGAAATTGAATCCAAATGAGTTTATTATACTCCGTGATGAACTCGGCACTTCCAAGTCAGCATTATTAAAAGTAAGTCAAGATGGCAACAGACTTGAGCCACTGTATTTAAGTAATGATCCTGTATGGGGGATAACAGCTCGCAACGCACAGCAGCGCATGGCTTTGGAACTTTTGCTCAACGATGATATTCCACTCGTCACTTTATCTGGTAAAGCTGGTACGGGCAAGACGTTGCTTGCTCTTGCAGCGGGACTTCTAAAGGTTGAAGATGATCATAAATATAAAAAGCTGCTAATTGCTAGGCCAGTCGTTCCAATGGGTAAGGACATCGGTTACTTGCCAGGTGAAAAGGAAGAAAAACTTAGACCATGGATGCAGCCCATCTATGATAATTTGGAGTTTTTGTTCGATACAAAAAAGGCTGGCGATATCGATAAAATATTGATGGGAATGGGAAGTATACAAGTCGAAGCGTTAACGTATATACGTGGACGATCAATTCCAGGTCAGTTCATCATTATTGACGAAGCACAAAATTTGACCAAACATGAAGTGAAAACGATTGTGTCGCGTGTAGGTGAAGGAAGTAAAATTGTACTCATGGGAGACCCTGGACAAATCGATCACCCTTATCTAGACTCAATTAGCAACGGGTTAACCCATATCGTGGAACGATTTAAGCAAGAGAATATAAGTGGTCATATGACGCTTGAAAAGGGTGAACGTTCCAAGCTTGCTCAGCAAGCAGCGGACCTTCTCTAACATTAAATGTAGCATCATAATCGTTAAGGCGCTAACGCATAAGTAGAGAAATCTACCTATGCGGAGCGCTTTATTTAATTTTTTGTTGTAAAAAATACCCTATTATTGATATTCTATATCCATAATAAAGAAGCCGGAAAGGAAGAAGTCTGTGTCCCCTCGCAAATATGTGCCACTACTTGCTGGCGCATTGCTTATAACGGCACTTATGTTGATTTATTTTTCACGATCAATGAATTGGGATCAGAGTAACAATTCTAACGGTATTACGCTAGTTGAGCCTGCTGGAGGCCAGCGAATCTCAGAAGCTACTACTAACCTTTATGTAAACGTTTCCCTTCCTCCAATTGACTATCATAAACTTGTATTACAGAACAACATATTTATGAATCGATATCCACAAATAAAAATTCATTTGACTAACGATGTCAAGAAAGTCGGAAACTACGCTACGATTTCTGAACTGAGCGCGCAAGGAAGTGGTTCAGACATTATGCTGCTGAATAATAGTATGGTCATTCCGTTAGCCGTTAAAGGTTATTTGAAGCCGGTTGACAGCTTGATGTCAGGGGATGTTTTTTCTGACCAACTGGCAAGTTTATTAGAACCAATAAAGTGGAATGGTTACCTATGGGGGACTCCTGATGATATTAATCCATATGTGATTGCGTGGAATAAGGACATGCTTGCAGAAGAAGGGTTGACAGAAGCGCCGGATAATTGGAATTCTCTTCAGGAACTAGCTGAAAAGCTTGCTTTATCTGAACCTGATGTAAAGCGGCATCTAGTCAATTTTAGTCCTGGAGACTTGCCTCAATTACTAATGTGGGCGACCAGATTTAATGGAGAGCGTTCTACTCTTATTAATTTACTTGAATTGTCGCCAAACCAGGCGGAGCAACTAACATGGCTTCAATCGAGGCAAGGAGCTGTAGTATCTATTCCTTTGGAAAAAAAGATTCAACTTAGTGAGCTAATTGTTAATCATCAATTACTTACACTTATTCTTCCATGGGAAGAACTCATCTCACTGAAAGAGGACGCTCAGAAAAAGTTGATTGTTGATAACGAAGCACTCTATTATCCGTGGTTGGATGGTAGCAGTTACGTCATTAGCTCAAGTAGTAAATATGAGGACGAAGCTATGCTCTGGATTCAAGAAATGACTGATACTCAAGGGGCACTAAAGGACTTTGTATTATCCAATCAACTTCCTGTCCGAGCTTCGCTCTACGATAACCAAATAATGGGTGAAAAAGCCCCCCCTAGTTGGTGGCTTGACTCTATGAATGCTAAACTTCCAGAAGGTGAGTTATTACTTGCTGATCCAAATTGGCTTGACAGATGGACGGAATGGGAGCTTGCATGGGAGATGGCTACCAAAGAGGAAGTTAAGCTGGATGTTTTTGTTGAAAAAATGACATTACGATAAGTAATGGCTTACAATAAATAACGGCCTCCTCGTTCGACAAGGAGGCCATTTATTGTTTTGGAACTGACTTCAATTAGAGAGTAATACTTAGCTTGATTATAAGCTCTCCATCTTTTACTTCTACTGATTTTGCTTTTAGCATTTCTAAAATTAAACCTGGATAAAAGCCAAGATCAAATTCTTCCTCTAAAGCTGCACGGGTAGTGTCCGGTAGAACAAAACCGTTAAATACAAGCTCATCAACATGGAACAAGATGCCGTTAACTGGCTCATTCTCGACGCTATATTGACCCGTAATACTTATTTCAATATTATCTCGTTTTCCAGATGCTGTTATTTTGTTATCTTTAAACTGAAATGAGAAATGTTTAAATTTTTCGTCCTGTTCTATTAAGAAGGCATTCAGCTTATCTTCTGGCACACGTATCGTATATTGAAATCCTTTAATTTCGAGTAGATCTTTATTGTCTTGAATCCATGAAGGTAATTCACCCATTGCAGTTGAAAGGGCTTTAAAGTATTCTCTTACTTCCGAAAGCCCTTCTTTTTCCCAAAAAGAAGTCAGTTCCTCGATCATAAGTTTAATTTTATCGCTGTCGGATCGTCCATCAAGCTGACCGGCAAGATCACTTTCAAGTGCCAGTACACGTTTCTTTTGATCTTGCAACTTTTGCTCAATATAGATGAGTTCGGCTTGTTTTCCTTCGAGCAACCCGTAATTGTTTTTTAATTGTTCGTAATGCCCTATATATTCGTTTAAGGTATGTTTGTCTTGTGATACGATAATGTCAATATAGTCCAATATACGAAAAAAGTTCGACCATGACTTTGATGTTAAGAGAGCTGAATAAAGCTGATCACGCTCTCCCATATAATAGGCACGCAGCACATCCCCCGCTTGCTCCCTTTTATTAGAAATTGTTTGTTCTTGTATAGCGAGCTGTTTCTCAGCTTCAGTCATCGTAAGCAATAGTGTTTGCTTTTCGGATTGAATTCTACTAATTTCTTTATCAATCTCGATAACGGAGAGGCTTTTCTCAAGGAGTGAATGTACATCCTCGGTAGGCGTAGGCAGCTGCTCAGCAACAATAGGGAGTCGGGTCATGAACAGAGCGCTGACAAGCAATACAATACATGCAGTCGCGATTCGTTCTACAGTCAACGTTATTCTCCCTCCTTAAGCGTTAGTTTATGCGGCAGACTAATCTATTATATCTTACAATTAGAAAAGGATGAACAAGCTATGACTATAATGCCGATTACTCCAATCGCAACTAAAATAACAGAACGAATCTCCCACTCGATATATAAGGGTATTAAGAAGGATAGCGTTGAACATGAAAAACTCGTGCCTTGCATTTCGTTCCATGACTATATGGACATATGTCTCTATGATGAAGTGTACGGTTATTATCGAGCGGGTGCGATTAGAGTTGGGAAGGAAGGGGATTTCTACACCAGCTCGGCAGTCGGCAATGTTATGGGAGAAGTGATCGCACAGTACGCGTTAACTTATAGTAAAGAACAGAACAAACGGATGTTATTAGGTGAATGGGGAGCGGGAACAGGAACACTTTCCGCAGCTATCTCCTCAGCAGGTTATCGATTAAATAAGGATTGGGAGGACCGTTTTCATTCGGTACTTATTGAAAATCACAGTGGTCATGTTGATGCTGTACAAAATAGTTTCCAGAAGGTTGGCATCAACAAAATACCAGCAGTACTCTCTTCTGAGCAGTTGGTAGAAAGTGCAAATGAATGGTTCACTTGTCCTTATTTATTTATTGCAAATGAACTTCTAGATGCATTTCCTGTTCATCGTGTAATGAAAAGAGGAGGTAAGTTCTTTGAGCTTGGAGTAGCTTATTCAGAGGGAGAAGGGTTTTATTACGTTCAGATGGAGCTTACTAACTCTTGCCTTTCTAGTTGGTTAGAACGTGATGGCATCTTATTATACGAAGGCCAAGTGACAGAGATTTGTCCTAGGGTTGTCGAATGGCTTAACTTATTGGCTAGTCTCACTAGCGAAGGTAGACTACTCTTAATTGATTATGGTCACGAAGCTGAGGAATATAGTGCGGAGCATCGAATGGAAGGTACTTTAATGACCTACTCGAAACATCGTGCAAGCGATTCTCCATTTGAACGACCTGGAGAGCAAGATATTACCGCCCATGTTTCATTTACTTTTGTTCGTCGATCGGCAGAAGAAGCAGGTTTTAACGTTGTTTATTTTGACACACAGAAGCAATTTCTTATCGATTACGGTGCGCTGAGTCTACTTCGTGATCATGATGGAAAGGATCCGTTTAGTGACACAGCTAAACGAAATCGAGCTATACGGCAACTATTGCTGAGTGATGGAATGAGCGAATCCTTTAAAGTAATGATTTTAGAAAAAAAAGGATCATAAAAATGAAAAAGATGTCAACCGAATGCGGCTGGCATCTTTTTTGATTTCTTTTGTTAAAAAGGCATGTCCATCTGGAAGACTGACCAATAGGTGAATCCAATGAATGAAACTCCCATATATCCCCAGAACATCATTATGTACGTTCGTTCGGAGAAATTCAAGTAACCTAGAAATACAAACGCTACAGCTTGAGCAAAAAACAACAATGCAAACTCAGGCATGTGGCCTGCGAAAGCCATTAATCCGATGACTAAACACCAGAAACCAAGTACTCGATACATGCGTGCCATGATACATCCCCCTTTACAGCTGACCCGATTTTCTAATGATCATTATAACGTTTGCATATAACAGTGTAAACCTTTAGACGTGACGAAATCATAATTTTTTTTTGTCCCGTAAAGGATTGCGTAGCAATAGTTTGTACAACATTATGACTATTCATGTATGAGGAATCAAAAAAATGGTTATACAATTTAGTATCCAATAGATTCTATGAACTCTACCAAGAGCATAGAAATAAGTAAGCGCCTTTTACGTTAGGAGGTTTTGATTGCATGACAGCAGTTAGACAAGATGCGTGGAGTCCTGATGATGATCTCATTCTCGCTGAGGTAACACTCCGTAATATTCGAGAAGGAAGCACTCAACTCGCAGCATTCGAAGAAGTAGGCGAAAGAATTGGTCGCACATCTGCGGCTTGTGGATTTCGTTGGAACAGTTGTGTACGTAAACGATATGAGGATGCTATCCAAATTTCGAAGCAACAACGTCAGAAACGCAATTATTTAAAGAAGCAAACGGTAACACCAACTTCACAAGTATCCTCATTAGCGGTATTTGAGACTGAGGAGCGTTCTTTCAAACAAGATGTCAGTTCTCTGGATGAAGGACTGTCGGTAGACGCAGTCATTCGTTTCTTGCGCGGCTTCAAAACAACCTATCAGGATTTGTCTCGTCAGATCAGATTGTTTGAGAAAGAAGTAAAAGACAAAGATGAAGATATTTATCGTCTTCGTATCGAAAATGAGAGATTGACCAGAGAAGTAAATAGCGCGCAAACAGATTACCGTACAGTCAATGACGATTACAAAACATTAATACAAATTATGGACCGTGCGCGTCGTCTGACCGTGTTATCAAGCGAAGAAGAAGTAAAGCCGCGTTTTAAAATGGATGCAAATGGTAATTTGGAACGTATTGAATAATGATAGTGGTATGCAAGGGACCTGCCGATAGTAAATCGGCAGGTCTTTCCATTTGAAAAAGGGTAAGTGTATAATACGATGAATGGAAGATCTTGAAAGAGGATGGATGACTACATTGCGTATTGATGTTATTGGTGGTGGCTCTATTGGGCTTCTTTATGCCGCAAGGTTGGCTATATCAGGAGCTAGTGTTACGGTTTGGACTCGAACTCACGAACAATCAGATATCATTAATCGTGAAGGTATTCGATTTATGAAGGATAACGGTAGTGCGGAGGAAGTAATAGCTGTATCTAGTGAATGGTTGACTAGTGAGCGTATCAGTTCCCTGCAACAATTAAGCTCTAATTGGATTATATTAGCGGTTAAACAGACAGATATTACTGAACAATTGCTCCAGTTAATTCATATGATGTCTTTTCGTTTAGAAGAAGGTTCCGCTATTGTCTGCTTGCAGAATGGGATTGGTCATATAGAAAAGCTTACTACGCTAGACTTAAAGATTCCGGTTTATGCAGCAGTGACGACAGAAGGTGCTAAGCGTGAAGATAAACGTACAGTACGTCATACAGGTATTGGACAGGTTTGGATTAGTGAAGAAGCTGAAAATGACCGTAATCGTGAACAAATAGACGTAATATCTCAAAAAATGTTTATAGACTATCTGAAAAAGGCAGGATTTGACGTTTTTCTGTCGAATGAGATCAATAAACGAGTTTTCCAAAAATTGCTGATTAATGCTGTTATTAATCCACTCACTTCAATTTTTGATAGTACTAATGGAGAGCTTCCAAAACATATAAAGCGATTAGATATCATGAAAGCATTATTTGATGAAACGGTAATTGTTCTTCAAGCAACAGGTATGGATGTACCAGAAGATAGTTGGGAACGACTGCTCGATGTATGCCAGAAGACAAGCTCTAACATATCTTCTATGTTAGGGGATGTTCGCGCGGGGCGTCATACAGAAATAGATGCAATCAATGGTGCAATTGTAAGATTAGCTGAACAACACCAATTGAAAGCGCCGATGAATGAATCTGTCATTGCAATGATTAAAAGTTATAAACTGGACCATAACAATAAGGAGTGAACGGGCATGGGTGCGCTTTGGAATAGCTTTGAGAAGCTCTATACGGTGTTGGCAGTTATTCCTCTTCTGCCATTTGCAATCGTTCTATTCGGATATGGAGCCTATATACAAAATCGAAAAAAAGCACTTCTAATGGCGATGGATGTGTCAAACATTTTTTTTGTATTATGTGTAGCAGGTCTATTTAATATTTTGTTTGACAATAGATTTGGGTTATATGGCATTTTGTTGTTTATGCTTCTTGGCGGTGGATTGTTAGGTAACGCTCAGTTTCGCAAACGAGGTAGTGTAGATGTCAAAAAGATTTTTAGGATGATTTGGCGACTTAGCTTTTTTGCAATGAGTGTGCTGTATCTATTGTTTATGGTAATTATGCTAGGAAGAGTTGTTTTTTCAGTCGCATAATGAAGAGAAATGAAGACGTCTCTCCACTATCGGGAGGCGTTTTTTATTTTGACGGTTAGCTTCATCTTTGTGTACAATGACTGTGGAAATACTTTTGATGGAGAGGGCAAACGAGATCATCATACAAATAGATAAATACGGGAGGTCGCTCGCTACGTTATGACTACTGAATCGTATCAACTTTCAAGCGCTCAGCCCTTGACAGAAGCGTATATTCATCGGACGGATTCCCGGTTAAATACGTTGTTTGGCTATCATTCTGGTTGTGAGCAGGATTGGGAGAAACGTGCCAATTCATTGCATAATAATTCGAATACTCGAGCATCTTCACTAGATGTTGCAAACGTACTACGCCTTTATAATAAAAGGATGAATGCAACGGAAGAGACGATGTCAGCCATTTCATCCCTTGCAGAAGGTTCTCCAGTTGTTATAGGAGGACAGCAGGCAGGATTGTGGACGGGTCCGCTACTTGTTATACATAAAGCGGTATCCATCATTAAGGCCGCTAAATCGGCAAGTGAGCAGCTAGGAATCACTGTTGTACCCCTGTTCTGGATTGCTGGTGAGGATCATGATTGGGATGAAGCAAATCACACTTACGTCATTACTTCTGACCAAGAATTACGAAAATTATCTGTAGCTAGGCCAGAAGGTGCACGCACCTCGGTGAGTCGAACTTTATTATCTTCTGACACTTGGGTTCGATTGATTGAGGAGCTAGAACAATCGTTGCCTCATTCCGAATTCAAACCACAGTTGCTTGAACAGCTCACTGATATGTCCAAAGGATCATATTCACTTTCAGATATGTTTGCTCATATGTTAAGCCATCTGTTTGGTCGTGAAGGATTAGTTCTGCTTGATGCAGATGATCCTGAACTTCGGAAGCTTGAATCCCCAATGTTTTCACGTATGCTTGAACATAATGATGAGTTAGAATCAGCGTACGTGTCTACAGGCGAAGCAATCAAGGAGTTTGGCTATGCATTACAAGCTGAAGTTACTGCAAGCAGTGCGAATATATTCCTCTTCCATCCGGATAGAGGTGAAGAAAGAGTGCTGCTATACAAGCGTAACGGAGGATATGAGGATCGTAAGGGGATTTCTTCGTGGACGAAAGAGGAATTACTCCAGATAGCTGCTGAGAGGCCGCAACTATTAAGCAATAATGTACTAACACGCCCGCTCATGCAAGATTATTTATTTCCAGTATTAGGAACAGTGCTTGGTCCAGGAGAGATTGCTTATTGGGCATTAACTGGTGAAGCATTCAAAGTGCTTGGCATGGAAATGCCAATACTTGTTCCTAGAATGTCCTTTACTCTTGTTGAAGGCATTGTAGCTAAAAATATGGAGAAATATGATTTGACATTTGCTGATGTGATGGAACGTTTCGACGCGCGCAAGGAGAAGTGGCTCAAGGATCAAGATAGCTTAGCGATTGCAGAAAAATTTGGTATCGTAAGGGCCAATTTCGAAGCGTCATATAAGCCGCTGGTTGATCTTGCAGCTTCTATTCAGCAAGGCCTCGCTAAGCTCGGAGACACCAATATGACAAAAATATTGGAGCAAATCGATTACATGGAGTCAAAAACGACCGATGCACATCAGAAACAATTTGAAGCATCGATTAGACAGCTCGAACGTATCCGATTAGCGTTACACCCGTCTGGCAAGCCACAAGAGCGAGTCGTTACGATGGTAGCCTACTGGAATCGATATGGTAATTCATGGCTTCATAATCTGCTTGAGGCGCCTTATAGTCGCACGGGCGGGCATGAAATCGTATATTTATAAAGGTAATTAGTAAATACAAACATTATCTTGGAGGGATTATACGTTATGAGTACATTGGATAAGAGCATCATTGCAGACCCGACGCTTGCACCAGAAGGTCATTTGAAAATTGATTGGGCAAGCGCGCATATGCCAGTTTTGAATCGCATCAAAGAGCAATTCGAGCAAGAGAAGCCTTTTCAAGGATTAAAAGTAACGATCTCACTTCATCTTGAAGCAAAAACAGCGTATTTAGCCAAAGTTGTTAAAGCTGGCGGAGCTGAAGTTACGATAACGGGAAGTAACCCTCTTTCTACCCAAGATGATGTTTGTGCAGCACTAGTGGAGGACGGAATTACCGTATTTGCTAAATACAATCCTTCACCTGCTGAATTTAAAGCACTTAACATGAAGGCATTGGAGAGCAAACCTGATCTGCTAATCGATGATGGTGGAGATTTAGCTACTTTGCTCCATTCTGAAAGTAAGGAACATGCTGTTAATCTTCGTGGTGGAGCTGAAGAAACAACAACTGGTATCATTCGATTGCGTGCGATGGAAAAAGACGGTACATTAAACTTCCCGATGGTAGCGGTCAATGATGCATTCTGCAAATATTTATTCGACAACCGCTATGGAACAGGCCAATCTGTATTTGATGGCATTAACAGAACAACAAATCTCGTTGTAGCAGGAAAAACGGTTGTTGTTGTTGGTTATGGTTGGTGCGGTAAAGGTGTTGCGATGCGTGCAAAGGGTCTTGGTGCAACAGTTATCGTAACAGAGATTGATGCAATTAAGGCGGTTGAAGCTTACATGGACGGCTTTGCTGTTATGCCTATGAAAGAAGCTGCTAAGCTTGGTGATATGTTCGTAACTGTAACAGGTAATCGTGATGTTATTCGCGGAGAGCATTATGAGGTTATGAAAAATGGAGCCATCTTGTCCAATGCAGGTCACTTTGATGTAGAAGTGAATAAAGTTGAGCTTGAAGCGATGTCTACTAGCAAACGAACAGTTCGCCGCAACATTGAGGAATACAAGTTGCAAGACGGACGCAGCATTTATTTACTAGCTGAAGGTCGACTTGTAAACCTTGCAGCTGGCGATGGCCACCCTGCGGAAATTATGGATATGACGTTTGCACTTCAAGCGATGTCTTTAAAATATGTAAACGAACAGTATAAAGCAATTGGCAGTAAAGTCGTGAATGTACCGTATGAGTTAGACGAGGAAGTTGCGCGTCTTAAACTTGAGTCTCTTGGTTTCGGTATCGATAAGTTAACGAGTGAACAAGTTGCTTATCTAGATAGCTGGGTAGAACACGAATAAGCTATTATTCGATATTATATTATAATTAAAAATCACCTTTCATTTAGCCTTCATTGGGTTAGTGGAAGGTGATTTTTTTGTGTTAAGGGAATTTGCGTGGGAAAGTTTAATAAAAAACGTTTTTTACATATGTTTACTAATTATTTAATGTGATATGTTTGAAAAACAATAGTTAAAGGAGGGTTGAATAGGATGAAGCTCGTGCGAATTTGCATTGGAATGTTAATTTTAGTGTTACTAGTTACAGGTTGTACAAAATCAGCAGTTGAAAATAATAAGGAGGTTCCAGTGGTCATAGAAAGTTTGCAACCATCTACTCCATTAAGTGAAGAAACTGAAAGTTCGAAAGAAACAATTCCTCCCAGCAAGTTCGATCAACTGCACACTTATATACAGGATAAAGAACAACAAATCCGCAGTGTTATCGTATCTCGAGATGAAGACATTATTTTTGAAGAATACTATGGCGATGCTACAGAAAGTACTTTAAACCATGTCAGGTCTGTAACAAAAAGCGTGTTGTCCGCACTTATAGGAATTGCTATTGAAGAAGGTTTTATTAAAGATATTGACCAGAAAGTAGAAGAGTTTTTCCCTGAATATATGACGAAAGAGACTCATCCACAAGTAGATGAAATTACGATTAAACATTTGCTTACGATGACCTCGGGCATTCCTTATAATTATATGAATTATAGCTCATGGATTAGTGCTGATAATCCAATAGAGACGACATTAGCACTTGATCTCATAACAGATCCAGGGGCAGATTTTTATTACAATGATCCTGGAGTACATATTCTTTCAGGAATAATTTCGAAAACTACTGGAATGAAAGCTAGTGACTTTGCCGAAAAGTACTTATTCGATGAGCTTGGAATTCATTCTTATGAATGGCCAACGGATCTTCAAGGAAATAATTTCGGTCCTGCTGAGCTTGAGCTAACGGCAAGAGATATGTTGAAATTCGGTCAGCTGTATTTAAATAAAGGAAAATGGAATGGTAAAACGGTTGTACCAGCCGGTTGGGTTGATGAATCTGTGACAGCACATACGGATGGTGGACTTCCCTCTGGCGGGAAATATGGATACTTGTGGTGGGTGACGCAAGTGAACGATTATACGAGCTATTATGCAATGGGTTATGGTGGGCAATTCATATATATCATTCCTGAACTAGATCTTGTTACTGTCATAACATCAGGTCTCGACAGACATTATGAAGGGAACAAAATGCTAGTCGAGCAATTTGTTATACCAGCCATTATAAACACTAAATAATGTGATTTTCACTTGGAAACCTTTTCAAGTTTAGTTCCGTCTATTGGATTGATGGGAACGATATAAGGGGGTAGTCCAATGGGTGAAACAAAAGGTTCAGCGGTCCCGAAAAGATATATAAAACAAGGGCTCTCGCTAGTCATCACGCTTCTGCTAGTTATTGCTGTCCTTGCAGGCTGTTCTTCATCGGAATCAGATGGAGAAAGTAAGAAAAGTGTAAAGAACGATGCATTTACTGAAGCAAGCAAGGTTAAATATGAAAGTGCCGCAAGTGAGCAAGAAATTATAAGTAATTATGAGGCTGGACAACCAGAGGAATTAGCTCTGACAACAACTGCAGCAGGAAGTTCTGATGATGTTTCTGCTAATGCGACAACCACTGTTGGTTCAGCGCAAGGTAAAATCATCTACTCTGCTAATATCGTGATGGAAGTTGACGACCTGAAGGAGACGACGAACAAATTAAAAAATGTTATACATCTGAGCGGAGGTTATACGTTAGCGTTTAACGATAATCGCTCTGACGGTGAAATTGCAGCAAGCTACACGATTAAAGTACCTGCCAAAGGGTTTATGTCATTTATCGAAGATATTGCAAAGATAAAAAACAATCACTTTGGGCAAAGTCTTTCTGGGGAAGATGTAACGGAACAATACGTTGATTTGGAGTCTAGACTTAAAGCAAAGCAGTTGGTGGAGCAACGACTAATTATTATGATGGAGAAAGCGACTAAAGCGGCAGATTTGCTACAATTTTCAAACCAATTAGGAGCTATTCAAGAAGAAATTGAAGCGATCAAAGGAAAAATTCGATATTTAGACAATAATGTAGCATTGTCCACTATCGAGCTTCGCATAGTACAAACGGACCAGACACTTCAAACCAGTAAAGCAAAAAAGGATAATAGCTTTGGGAGTCAGCTATCAGGTACTTTATCAGGAAGTGCTAATGTTGTAGTCGAAGCAATTAAGTGGATTATCATCATATTTGTTGGCGCATTACCCGTTCTAGCAGTGCTAGCTATTGTATTTATTCCCATACGTATACTAATGAAACGCCGTAGTTATCAGGGGAAATGGAATAGGAGTAAGGTCCCAGAACAAAGTAAAGAATCGTCGGATAAAGATGATTAATAGGGTAAAATATATTTTTTTCAAATCCTGCTCCCAGAGCAGGATTTTTATTTTAGGTGGCGAATTAGTGTATCAAGGTGGGGAAAAGTGGGGCGAAGTGGAGTGAAAAGGGGAAGGGGTGGAGCGAAACTATGTTTATGGGTGAATATCAACATAGCATTGATGAGAAGGGACGTATCATTATTCCTTCAAAATTTCGCGACTCTCTTGGAACAACTTTTGTTGCAACCCGTGGACTCGACAACTGCTTATTCGTATACCCCTTAACCGAATGGAGTGTACTAGAGCAAAAGCTTAAGACACTTCCACTGATGAAGTCAGATGCGCGTGCATTTACACGATTTTTTTTCTCTGGTGCAACGGAATGCGAGCTTGATAAACAGGGAAGGGTAAATATACCGGTTCATCTTCGTGAATACGCGAAGCTAGATAAAGAATGTATGGTGCTTGGTGTTTCCGGTAGAGTGGAAATATGGAGTAAGCAAACTTGGGATGGTTACTACGAGCAATCTGCGGAAGCATTTAACGATATTGCTGAGAAGCTCGTGGATTTCGATATTAACTTCTAGATAAACAACAAGAATAGGGAGGACTTTAGCGTGTTTCAGCATATTACAGTTTTATTGGAAGAAGCGGTTGACGGATTGGCAATTAAGCCAGACGGTATATACGTCGATTGTACGCTTGGAGGAGCGGGGCATAGCGAGTTAATTGCATCCCGACTGGGCGCTGGAGGACGTTTGATCGCATTCGACCAGGACGACTGGGCGCTCGACAACGCACGCAAAAGACTTGCACCATATATAGATAAAGTGACTCTAGTAAAGAGTAATTTCCGATATCTTGAGCAAGAGCTTCATGGATGTAATGTGCCGATGAAAGACGGTGTTCCACAGGTTGACGGTATTTTATTCGACCTTGGTGTATCTAGTCCACAGCTAGACGAAGCTGAGCGTGGCTTCAGTTACAATCATGATGCTCCACTAGATATGCGGATGGATCGTGACGGTGATTTGACCGCTCATGAAATCGTCAATACGTGGGATGAACGAGATATTGCCCGAATTTTGGATCGCTATGGTGAAGAAAAATTTGCTAGATCCATTGCTCGGAAAATTATAAAAGCAAGAGAAACAGCACCTATCGAAAAGACTGGTGAATTAGCAGAGTTAATTAAATCTGGTATACCAGCAGCTACAAGGCGAACAGGTGGTCATCCAGCAAAACGTTCGTTTCAAGCATTTCGAATTGCAGTTAATGATGAGCTTGGTGCTGAGGAAGAAGCGTTAGAACAAGCTATTAGATGTTTGGCACCCGAGGGGCGGGCGTCAGTCATCACGTTCCATTCACTGGAAGATCGTATTTGCAAACAAATCTTCGCAAAATATGTGGAGAAATGTACTTGCCCATCCGACTTTCCGCTATGTGTATGTGGAACGAAAGGTATTGTTAAATTGGTTAATCGCAAACCGATCTTGCCTAGTGAAAGAGAGCTTGAACTCAATTCTCGCTCTAGATCAGCCAAGCTTAGAGTTGCGGAAAAATTGTAAGAGGGGGATATCTAGTGGCGTACATTAATGGTAATCTGGCGCTTCAGCCGAAGCGAAAACCGCAACAACAGCAGGTTATTAAAGAAACAAAACGGACTTTAGTCAAAAGAAAGTCTTTGCCTGTTCAGGAGAAATTGCTTTATTTGTTCACAGTATTGATCTGCGTTGTCGTGGCTGGAGTCATTATTTTTAGGTACGCACAAATCTATGATATGAATCTCCAGATCAAAAAAATGAACACGGAATATAACAGTTTGAACATTGAGATGGAAGAGCTTAAAAAGCAAGTTGAGATGCTCAGTGATCCTGAGCGCATTCGAAAGATGGCAGTATTGCAAGGGATGGTTAACAACCTTGAAGGTGGCATTACAGTGAATAAGGGAGAAATCAATCCGGAAACAGCCATGCGTGAATAAGGTGGGATATGATGAGTAAGCGGATTAGATTACGTACATTATTATTTGGAGGGGTAATGACCCTCCTTTTTCTCGTTCTAATTGGTAGAACCTATTATGTACAAATTGTAGACGGCGACAAGTATTATCAATTAGCAGCAAAAAGGTGGTCGACAGCAGAAACATTAACGGGGAAAAGAGGATCAATAACGGATCGAGATGGTAATATACTTGCTATGGATACGATTGCCTATAACGTTTCTGTTAATCCTCAAATCATTCATGATGCAGCGATTGTAGAGGAGGTAATTGACGGGCTAAATGCGATATTAGATGTGCCAAAAGATGAACTGCGAAAGATTGTGACGGCGAAAAATGATAAAGGGAAGTTCTATATTCACCGAGAATTGCGAAATGGTGGTTGGCAAATCGATAAGCCGTTAGCTGATAAGTTGACTACATTCAGCGATGAACTGGAAAAGAAGCTGCTTAGCAATAAGAAAGTCGTGGATTCTGGCATTTATCTCTCACCTACTTTGAAACGTTTCTATCCAAGTAAAACGCTAGCCTCCCAAGTTGTAGGATACGTTAGTAAGAACGGTAAACATATGACCGGTATAGAGGGTGCTTTCAATGATGAGCTCAAAGGTGAGGATGGCTATATCGTTTATCAAAAAGATGGTAAACGGGTACAGCTTTCTAAGGGAGATGTAGAATATAAAGAAGAAGTGAATGGCAAAGATGTTGCGCTTACGATAGATAGCGATATTCAACGTTATGTGGAGGAAGCACTTAGAGATGTTGTTTCGAAATATGCTCCAAAAAGTGCGACAGCAATCGCAGCTGATCCTAATACGATGGAAATTTTAGCGATGGCGAACATGCCAGAGTTTGATCCTAATGAATATTGGAAAAGTGATTACGCCAACTCTTATAACCATGCAGTTGGATCTCTCTATGAGCCAGGTTCTACGTTCAAAATCGCAACGTTAGCTGCTGCTGTTGAAGAGGGAGTTTTTGATCCAGAGGAATTTTATAAATCAGGAAGCTACAAAGTTCCAGGCGATCCGAGAGTTATACGCGATCATAATCGGGTTGGTTGGGGAACAATTAAATTCATAGAAGGTTTGAAACGATCTAGTAACGTTGCATTTGTCAAGATGGGATATGAAGGACTTGGCGCAGATAAGCTGAGAGATTATTACAGTCGTTTCGGATTTGGTCAAAAGACGGGTATTGAGCTTGGTAATGAAGCTACAGGAACAATTCAATTCCATTACAATCGTGATATTGCTGCTGCTACATTTGGTCAAGGTGGAGTAGCAGTTACACCCATCCAACAGGTTGCGGCGGTAGCCGCAGTAGCTAATGGTGGGAAGTTGTTAGTGCCACATATAGTGAAGAGTAAGACGGACCCGGAGACGAAAGAAACCACTCTCACAGAACCAAAGGTTGTGCGCCAAGTTATTTCTGAAGAAACTTCGCGCCTCGTAGGTGGTTATTTGGAACAAGTTGTATCTGACCAAGATCAAGGTACTGGTAAAAATGCATACATTGAAGGCTACCGTATTGCTGGTAAGACGGGCACAGCTCAAAAGGTAGTAAATGGAAAGTATTCTACTACAAAATTTATGGTATCTTTTATTGGTTATGCACCGGTGGAAAATCCAAAGATCGTGTTATATGTCGCTGTCGATGAGCCGAACAATTCACTTGTAGGCGGTGGTACGGTCGCAGCGCCAGCTTTCCGAGAAATTATGTTAAAGAGCTTACGCAAAATGGGTATAGCACCTAGTAAGGAATTTGAAGTTGATGTGAAGTCAGAAGAAGTTCATGTTTCGATCCCACAATTAAAGGATCTGAAAATTGCGCAAGCAAAAGCAGAGCTTAAGGCTAAATCAGTTACTTTCGAGATTGTTGGAAACGGTGGTACGGTACTACAACAAATTCCTGCTGCAGGCTCGGTCATACATCCTACCCAGCGCGTTTATCTCATTACAGAGCAACGTGATAAACTACCAGTGCCAGATTTAACGGGAGTTTCGCTACGTGATGCGCTTGAGCTGACTTCACTCGTTGGTGCCAAGCTCATTACGGAAGGTACGGGATATGTTGTTTCGCAGAAGGTTGAAGAAGTAGATAAAAAACGCATTGTACGTGTAAAGCTCTCTCCTCCAATCGGATCTGAACAATATGTTGAGCTTCCAGTTGAGTCGACTGCACAGGATGAGAGTGCTGGTACGGAAGCTGAAAGCTCAGGTGAAACTGAAGGAGCAGATGACGCCGCTAATGATGAAGCAGTAGAAGGCAATACTAGCGAATCAAATAATGAGATTGATACTGGTATATCCCATAGCGGCGAGAACTAGCGAAGTGATCATATAGCTTGTTCTATCCCCCTCTTGTCCAGAATATGCTGGGAATGAGCGTTAGCGTACGCTCCTTACGAAGCTAAGGGCGAGGGGGAAGTGGAATGAAGGTATCAAATGTAACAGTTAGGCGACGTCTGTTCATTGTGTTGATATTGGCTGGCGTGGCATTTATAGCGCTATGTTTGCGGCTTGGTTATGTCCAGCTTTGGAAGGGAGCGGAGCTTGCTGAAAGAGCAGAAAACTCTTGGAGGCGCGATATTCCTTATGTGGCTAAGCGCGGCGAGATTTGGGATCGTAATGGAGTTCAATTAGCATACAATGTGAGCTCTCCTACCGTCTGGGCATTGCCGGTTCAAGTTAAGGACCGTGAAGGCTCCGCTGCAATATTGGCTAAGATGCTTGATATGCCAGAAGAGAAAATTCTTACTAAGCTAAAAACAAAAAAAATGATCGTTCAACTTGGACCTGGCGGACGTAAGATTACGCAAGAAAAGGCAAAAGAAATACAGGAGCTCAATCTTCCCGGTATCGTAATTGCAGAGGATAACAAAAGATTTTACCCTTACGGCAGTCTTGCTGCTCATTTGCTCGGATTTACTGGCATTGAGAATCAAGGGTTAACCGGAGTTGAATCAAAATATAATGAGTCACTCAGCGGTACTCAAGGAAATGTTTCATTTCTCTCTGATGCTGCCGGTCGGCAAATGCCGAATTCATCAGACACCTATGTTCAGCCAAAAGAAGGTTTGACGTTGCAATTGACAATCGATCAAGGCGTTCAGGCTGTTATGGAGCGTGAGCTCGATCAAGCGATGACTTCGCTCCAGGCTGATAGCATTATCGCAATAGCGATGGATCCTCGTAATGGTGAAATATTAGGGATGGCGAGCCGTCCAACTTACGAACCTGATAAGTATAAGGAAGTACCATCGGAAGTGTATAATCGTAATTTACCGATATGGATGACTTACGAGCCAGGATCTACGTTTAAAATTATTACGCTTGCAGCGGCACTTGAGGAAAATAAAGTGGATCTGAATAAAGAGCGATTTTACGATCCTGGTGCAATTGAAATAGGTGGGGCACGACTTCGTTGTTGGAAGAAGGGCGGTCATGGCAGCCAAACCTTCCTAGAAGTTGTAGAAAATTCTTGCAACCCAGGTTTTGTTACACTTGGAAATCGGCTAGGCAAAGATATGTTATTTAATTACATTAAAAACTTCGGCTTCGGCACAAAAACCGGTATTGACATCGGAGGCGAAGAAAACGGAATTTTATTCAAATTAAGTCAAGTAGGTCCGGTTGAGCTAGCTACGACTGCATTTGGTCAAGGTGTATCTGTCACGCCAATCCAACAAATTGCTGCAGTTTCGGCAGCTATCAATGGAGGTACGCTCTACAAGCCGCATGTTGCAAAAGCATTGATAAATCGGGATACAGGTGAGACGATACAAACGATGGAGCCGGAAGTGGTTCGAACGGTTATATCAGAAGAGACGTCTAAACAAGTTCGAGAAGCGCTTGAAAGCGTAGTTGCCAAAGGAACCGGTCGTAATGCTTTCATCGACGGGTACCGTGTTGGTGGTAAGACTGGGACGGCCCAAAAGGTCATAAATGGACGTTATTCCACGAACGAACACATTGTTTCGTTTATCGGATTTGCACCAGCTGATGATCCTCAAATCGTTATTTATGTAGCTGTTGATAATCCTCAAGGCATTCAATTTGGAGGAGTAGTCGCAGCACCTATCGTTCGTAATATTATGGAAGATTCTTTAACAATTTTGGAAGTGCCTCCTCGTGAGAAACAGATCGATCGTGTTTACAAATACGGAGATACGCCAATCGTAACCGTACCCAACTTGCTTGGGAAAAGTGTAGCTGATCTATACGAGGATTTGAATATGAATTTTAATTTAACTTCTGCTGGTTCTGGTCAGTTTGTAGTCCGCCAAGCTCCAGCGGCTGGCACACGTGTTGACCGTGGTTCAACAATCCGAATCTATCTCGGAGATGAAGAAGATGTACCCCATTCCCATTGATTATTTTGGTAATTAACGCGATTGCTTTGGGCGGCATATAGTATTCCGTCAGAGTAATCGAGGGGGGCTTGAAGGGGATGCAGCTACATGATCTTACGAAATTGCTTTTAACTGCTAGTCTTATTGGGGATGGGGAAACGGTGTTTACAGATAT
Organism: Paenibacillus sp. GSMTC-2017; assembly: GCF_016019935.1. Classification (GTDB taxonomy): domain Bacteria; phylum Bacillota; class Bacilli; order Paenibacillales; family Paenibacillaceae; genus Pristimantibacillus. The sequence goes on along the minus strand of NZ_JAECMT010000001.1, from coordinate 769,940 downwards.
AGAGAATGACTCTCGATCTGTAAAGCCAGGTCAGCTATTTCTGTGTGTACCAGGTTTGACGGTTGATGGTCATATATACGCTGATGAGGCGGTTCGGAGAGGAGCCGTCGCTATCGTTACAGAAAAAGTATTGGAAATAGATGTTCCCCAACTTGTTGTGAGAGACAGTAGATTAGCGATGGCTGTTATTGCTGATTATGTGTATGCACATCCTAGTGAGAGGGTAAGACTTATTGGCGTGACTGGTACAAATGGGAAAACGACAACAACCTATTTGATCGAGAAGATATTTAATGATCGACTTAAGGCTACAGGGGTCATTGGTACAATAGAATGGCGCTACGCCGATAAGTCTTACCCTATGAAAGGGACGACACCAGATGCACTAGAACTGCAAAGACAACTCGGTGAAATGCGAGATGCTAATATACAGTATTGCGCTATGGAAGTGTCATCTCATGCACTAGAGCAAGGACGAGTGAAAGGCTGTCGATTCCGTACTGCTATATTCACTAATTTGACTCAGGATCATCTAGATTTTCACGGATCGATGGAACAATACGCTGCAGCAAAAGGGTTATTTTTCTCCAGACTTGGCAATGCTTACTCAAAATCAATGGATGAACGATCTTATGCCGTTTTGAATAGTGATGATCCCGCTTCAAGACGGTATAGTATGTTAACTGCGGCAGAAGTAATCACATTCGGTGTGGAACAAGAAGCAGATGTGCGTGCTTCACAAATTCGGATATCACCACAAGGTACATTTTTCCATGTAGAATCCTTTCGTGGTTGTGCGGATATACAGTTAAAGCTTGCAGGGAAATTCAACGTATATAATGCATTGGCGGCTATTGCCGCAGCTTTGATTGAAGGAATCGAGTTATCCGATATAAAGAGATCGCTAGAGTCGATTCCTGGGGTGCCAGGAAGAGTTGAAAGTGTAGATGAAGGTCAAAATTTTTCTGTAATCGTTGATTATGCGCATACCCCCGACGGTCTAGACAACGTACTTAGAGCAGTTAATGAGATTGCTGAAAATCGAATTATTTGCGTTTTTGGTTGTGGCGGAGATAGGGATCGAACAAAACGGCCAATTATGGGACGAATTGCAGCACAATGTGCGAACTATATAATTGTGACATCAGATAACCCGAGAACGGAAGATGCTGAGTTGATCATACGAGACATAGAAGTAGGTCTCAAAGAGGTGGAAATTGACACCGATAATTATGCGCTGATTCCTGATCGGAAGGCTGCAATTCAAAAAGCGGTTGAAATGGCAAGCCCAGGAGATGTAGTATTGATTGCGGGGAAAGGTCATGAAACCTACCAGTTAATCGGAGGAGATATATATCCTTTCGATGATCGAATAGTAGCAAAAGAAGCGATAAGGAGATTATTACAGTGATCAAACGTTCGGTAAGTCAAATAGCTACCATGTGTGGTGCAAAATTAAAGGGAGGAGAACCAGATCAAGTAGTAGTCGGTGTTACGACTGACTCTAGGAAGTCTGGTGGTGGAGAACTATTTGTTCCTCTCGTGGGGGAACGATTCGACGGACATGACTATGCCGAGCAAGCTGCTGCCAGTGGTGCAAAAGCGATGTTATGGCAGAAAGATAAGGAAATTCCGTCTACTTTGCCTGGAGTATCGTTCCTACTTGTGAGAGATACGTTAGCTGCGCTTCAGCGATTGGCTGCTGCGTATAGAAGTGAACTTATGGTCCGAGTAGTAGGCATAACAGGCAGCAATGGAAAAACAACAACTAAAGATATGGTAGCTGCTCTACTTGGTACGCAATATTGCGTATTGAAAACAGAAGGCAATCTCAATAATCATATTGGTTTGCCTCTCACTCTTTTGAAGATGGATGAAGAAACAGAAGTAGCCGTTATTGAGATGGGTATGAGTGGCTTCGGAGAAATTGAGGAGCTTACGAAAATTGCACAACCCGATGCAGCGATTATTACTAATATCGGTGATGCTCATCTTTTACATCTTGGTTCAAGAGAAGGTATTGCGAAAGCTAAGTTAGAAATTGTTGCTGGGCTTGGAGAAAACGGTTTGTTGCTATATAACGGAGATGAGCCGCTACTTGCTCAAGGATTACAGTCGATGACAATACCGGATACAACAACGTTAAAAACGTTTGGACTACAAGACAATAATGAATGGTCTGCGCAACATATTTCGCTTGAACCATATAGCAGTAAGTTTATTGCGCTGCATAAAGGTGTTCCAAGTGGGCTTGGCACCGTTCAAATACCTACACCTGGTCGCCATAATATTAGTAATTCACTTGCTGCGATAGCGGTTGCTCGTTATTTCGGTGTGGGGCCAACGAACATTGAGAAAGGCTTTAGTACACTCCAATTGACAGGTATGCGTATCGAACCATCACGTGCCTTTAACGATGCGGTTATACTGAATGATGCATACAATGCGAATCCAACGGCGACGCGTGCTGCAATTGATCTCGTTGCAGGGCTAGAGGGCTTCGGACGGAGATGGATCGTTCTTGGAGATATGCTTGAACTTGGACCAGACGAAGTTGCTCTTCATCGAGAAATCGGTGAATATATTACAGGTGAGAAAGCAGAAGGTGTACTAACTTTCGGAGCACTGTCTGTGAATACGGCGGAAGGTGCTCGCCAGAATAGGCAAGAAGCTGCTCAAACCGAGATGGTGCATCACTTTGATGATAAAGATGCACTTGCCGAGTGGTTAAGGGAAAGATTGCTGCCAGACGATCTTGTACTCGTGAAAGGTTCCCGAGGCATGCGTATGGAGCAGGTTGTCCAAGCTTTGGAGAAGGGGTGAGGAAATGGATATGATGGTCATCTTATTTTCAATCGGTACTTCCTTTTTACTAGCTGTTCTGCTCGGGCCATTGTTCATACCTTTACTTCGCCGTCTGAAGTTTGGCCAACAGATTCGTACTGAAGGGCCGCAAAGTCATCTGAAAAAAAGCGGAACACCGACAATGGGCGGCATTATTATCATGATTGCCATGATGATTGCTTTCTTACGGTTTTCTGATAAAACAGGAGATTTCTGGGTGCTCCTTACCGCATCACTAGGTTTTGGATTAGTTGGTTTTCTAGACGATTATATTAAAATTGTTTTTAAAAGATCACTTGGTTTAACGGCAAGACAAAAGCTGTTTGGGCAACTTCTATTTTCTATTATCGTCTGTGCGTTACTATATAATATGAATCATAGTACAGAAATTGTAGTTCCTGGTACTGGTTTTGGATTTGATTTAGGTTGGTTTTATTATCCACTTGTAGTCATTATTTTGTTTGCAGCAAGCAATTCTGTTAACTTCACTGATGGCCTCGACGGACTTCTAGCAGGTACGAGTGCAATTGCATTTGGTGCGTTTACAATTGTTGCATTACAAGCATCTGCACATGAGTCTGCTGTATTTTCGGCTGCGATGGTTGGTGCAGTACTAGGATTTCTTATCTTTAATGCACATCCTGCGAAAGTATTTATGGGAGACATGGGTTCATTAGGTATCGGTGGGGGTATTGCAGCTGTAGCGATACTTACGAAAACAGAACTGCTCTTGATCATCATTGGCGGAGTATTTGTAATTGAAATGTTATCCGTTATTTTGCAAGTAGCATCCTTTAAGCTTAGAGGCAAACGTATCTTTAAGATGAGCCCTATTCATCATCACTTTGAGCTAGTTGGTTGGTCAGAGTGGAAAGTAGTAACTGTATTTTGGCTAGCAGGACTTATTCTAGCTGCGTTAGGTTTATTATTTGTTATATAAATATATACTCACATTAGGGCGGTTCTCGCTATGAGAGCCGCTTCATGTATCCATAGAAAGGGATGTCGTTATGAATCATCCATCAACCTATCGAGATAAAAGAGTGGTCGTTCTCGGACTTGCAAGAAGTGGCGTAAGTGTTGCGAAGTTGTTTCATAAGCTTGGCGCTCATGTTATCGTAAATGACAAAAAAGATCGTGAATCTTGTCCCGAAGCGGATGAATTAACTGCTTTGGGCATTTCTGTGCTATGCGGTTACCATCCAGAGGATCTTATTAATGATGAGACCGTTCTACTAGTCAAAAATCCAGGCATTCCATACACGGCAGATCCTGTTCAGCAGGCGTTAAACAAAGGCGTCGAAATCATTACAGAAGTGGAAGCAGCCTATTGGCTATCTCCAGCACCTATTATTGGAATTACCGGATCTAATGGAAAGACAACAACAACGACTCTTATAGGCAAACTTCTCGAAGCTTCTGGTATGAAGCCAATCGTAGCAGGTAATATAGGTCTACCACTTTGTGATGCTGTACAAGATGTGGCTGAAGACGGATGGATCGTTGCTGAATTAAGCAGCTTCCAGTTGAAGGGGACGTCAGCTTTCCGACCGAAAGTAGCTCTTTTGCTTAATTTAGCGGAAACACATCTCGACTATCATGGTGGTATGGCTGATTACGTGCAATCGAAAACGAAGTTGTTTGCGAATCAAACGAATGAAGATACTGCCGTTATTAACTGGGACGACCCAGTATGTCGTGAAATTGCACAAAATATCCCGGCTAAGAAGCTGCCTTTTTCGCTATATGAGCGTCTAGAAACAGGCGTTTATATTGAACCTCCGTATGTTAAGGATCACTACGACAATGCGGGGTCAGAACAATCAGTTATTCGTTCTATTGTTTATCGTGGCTCTACAGAGGCTAATGGCGAAGAAGTTGTTATTATGCCAGTGGATGATCTGGGCATACCTGGGCGTCACAATGCGGCAAATGCACTTGCAGCTATTGCAGCTTGTTTATCAGCTGGAGCTGCGCCAGAGCTTCTTGCAGAACCGCTTACGTTCTTTAAGGGTGTAGAGCATCGTCTGGAATATGTATGTGAGCGTAGCGGTGTCAAATACTACAATGACTCTAAAGCAACAAATGCTACCGCATCTACGATGTCGATCCGTTCTCTAAAAGGTCCAATCGTACTTGTTGCTGGAGGATTGGACAGAGGATCAGATTACTTGGAACTGCTTCCGGTATTCAAAGAGCTTAAAGCACTTGTGACGCTAGGTGAAACTAGGGAGAAGCTGGCTCACGTTGCGGAACTGGCAGGTTTATCAAAGGTGCAAGTGGTGAACGCTGAGAAGGACGCCGAAAGCACCCTTCAGCAAGCTGTTAAGCAAGCAGCCGCACTTGCGGAGCCTGGAGACATCGTTTTGCTGTCACCTGCATGTGCAAGCTGGGATATGTTTGCATCTTATGAGCAGAGAGGGAGCATTTTTAAACAATCGGCGCATACCTTGTAAGTAGGGGGCTTGTCCCTACTTACCCATACTAAGAGGTGTGTTTGCTATGGCAAAAGCGCGATCTGCCCCAGATATTTGGCTCATAGTCGCAATAGGACTTATTCTTGCAATTGGTCTCGTGATGGTATACAGCGCGAGTGCCGTGTTAGCTTTTCATGAGTTTGGTGATCGTTTCTATTTCGTGAAACGACAGCTACTATTTGCCGGATTAGGGATTGGTGCGTTAATATTTACTATGAATACACATTATTCGATCTGGAAGAAATGGGCTCCAGCAGCTCTTATTGTATGTTTTGGTTTGCTCGTCCTTGTTCTTATTCCGGGTATCGGTGTCGTTCGCGGCGGTGCACGTAGTTGGCTTGGCATTAGTTCATTCGGAATCCAACCATCGGAATTTATGAAGCTCGCGATGATTATTTTTTTATCGAAATGGTTGTCTGAGAAACAATCGACGATAACTCAGTTTACAAAAGGGTTAATGCCGCCATTAGGATTAGTAGGGCTTGCATTCGGCATTATTATGCTTCAGCCCGATCTAGGGACTGGTGCGGTCATGATGGGAGCTTCCCTCATACTTATTTTTACAGCTGGAGCTAGAATGGCACATTTAGGTGGCTTAGCGCTTGTTGGAGTGGCAGGTTTTGTTGGACTAATAATAGCTGCGCCTTATCGATTGGCGAGAATAACGAATTTTCTTGATCCATGGGCTGACCCTTTAGGGGGAGGCTATCAAATCATTCAATCACTGTTTGCTATTGGACCTGGAGGCTTAGTAGGACTAGGCTTAGGCATGAGCAGGCAGAAGTACAGCTACTTGCCGGAACCGCAAACAGACTTTATTTTTTCCATATTGGCTGAGGAACTGGGCTTTATCGGTGGTGCGGCTTTAATATTATTATTTATGATCTTAGTCTGGCGTGGCATTCGTGCTGCGATCGGAGCTCCAGATACGTTCGGTAGTTTGCTTGCTGTTGGTATTACTGGAATTATCGGTGTGCAAGTGCTGATTAATATAGGTGTTGTTATTGGTATGATGCCTGTAACGGGTATAACACTTCCGCTAGTTAGCTATGGAGGTTCATCACTAACGCTCTTACTTACGGCACTAGGCATTTTACTTAATATATCCCGTTATTCGAGGTGAGAATGTGATGCGAATCGTGTTGACCGGAGGTGGTACAGGCGGACATATTTATCCAGCTATCTCTATTGGCAAACATATGTTGCAGAACGACCCGGACACGAAGCTTTTATATATAGGTACATCCAAAGGACTCGAAAGTAAAGTTGTTCCTGGACAGGGCATTGATTTCGAGTCTATTGAGATTACAGGATTCCGTAGAAAGCTATCGTTTGAAAATGTTAAAACAGTCGTACGTTTCCTTAAAGGGGTGCAGCGCTCTAAAGAGATATTGCGGAAGTTCAAACCTGATGTCGTCGTTGGTACAGGTGGATATGTTTGTGGACCAGTCGTTTATGCTGCAGCTAAACTCGGCATACCGACTTTTATTCATGAGCAGAATGCAATTCCGGGCTTAACGAATCAATTTTTATCCCGATATGCTGATCATATCGGTGTAAGTTTCAAAGAATCGATATCTCATTTCCCAAAAGCAAAAAGCATTTCTTTTACAGGTAATCCTTGTGCTACTAATGTGCTACGAGGTGTCTCTGGCAGAGGGCTGCAATCATTAGCGCTACCCCCTACTACTTCCCTTGTGTTAATTGTTGGTGGCAGTCGAGGGGCACGGGCATTAAATGAAGCTGTTGTGGAGATGGCATCAAAGTTGAATGAATTAAAGGATGCTCATGTCGTTTTCGTCACGGGAGAAATTTATTACCAGTCGACGCTTACTCGTTTAGAGGACATTTTAACGAAAGAGAACAATAATCTTATTATTGTACCTTATTTGCATAATATGGCAGATGTTCTTAGAGACTCATCTGTAGTTGTTGGTCGATCTGGTGCGTCGTCGTTAGCTGAAATTACTGCTCTTGGATTGCCGTCTATATTAATTCCGTCACCAAATGTGACGAACAATCATCAAGAAGCAAATGCACGAAGTCTCGAATCAGCTGGAGCAGCAGAAATCGTTCTGGAACGTGAGCTTAGCGGAGATACGCTCCTTGAGCGGTTACAGCAACTTCTTAACGATAGAGAGCGTATGTCTGTAATGTCAGAGGCTGCTTGCGAACTTGCTGTTCCTGACTCTGCAGCGCGTATAGTAGAGCAGTTGAAGATTTTATATCATAGAAATACACGGGACAGCGCGAAATAGGCGATTGTCACACAACGAAATGTCAAGGCATAGGATACTCTATATTCGTGATCGTCAACTGCGGGAGCGGAAATTCACAATAAAGCGGCAATTTGCCGTAGCGAAAAGCACTATTTGCACCTATGAAGGAGGTTGTCGCAATGAAAGCATTTATAGCGGAATTGGAGCAAGCAAACGTGGGCGAGCTTCTATACAATGAACCGCTGTCTAAACATACAACATGGAAAATCGGCGGACCTGCCGATCTATTAATCCTTCCAACTGGCAAAGACGAACTAGTAGCGCTAGTAAAGCTGCTGCATAAACATGGGTTAGGCTGGACGAACTTGGGCCGTGGCTCTAATATGCTGGTCAGCGATAAAGGCGTTCGCGGTGTTGTGATCAAACCAGCCCAAGGTCTCGATTACATGCGTATTGATGGGAACACTGTTATTGCAGGAGCTTCGTACTCATTTATCAAGCTGTCCGTATTGACTGGTAGGCAAGGGCTAAGTGGCCTCGAATTCGGAAGTGGAATTCCCGGAACGGTTGGCGGTGCCGTCTATATGAACGCTGGAGCGCATGGATCGGATGTATCACGTATTTTTAAGTCTGCTGACATTGTACTGGAAACAGGGGAATTGGTTCGTTATGAAAGGGAAGATATGCGTTTCTCATACCGTCATTCCATTCTTCATGAGCTAAGAGGTGTCGTCATAGAGGCAGCCTTTGAACTTGAAGAGGGTGATCGGACGGAAATCACTTCAACACTTGCCGCTCACAAGGAGCGGAGGCTGCGGACTCAACCATTGCAAATGGCATGCGCTGGAAGTGTATTTCGTAATCCGCCGGGTGATTTCGCAGCTAGATTCATCCAAGAGGCAGGACTGAAAGGTTTCCAAATTGGAGGAGCGCAAGTCTCTGAACTACATGCCAATTTTATTGTAAACACCGGGCAAGGGACAGCTAGAGACGTTCTCGCCTTAATGTCTCATATCCAGAGCACAATAGAAGAGCGCTTCGGCGTAAGTCTTGTGCCAGAGGTATTAGTGGTGGGCGAGCGGTAATTCGGAGGTGATACATTGGACAAATTGGTTATTGAAGGCGGGAAACCTCTCTCAGGAACCATAGTTATCCAAGGAGCGAAAAATGCCGCCTTACCGATATTGGCTGCCAGTTTATTGGCTGAAGGTACGATAACGATTGATTCCGTACCTCATTTGCTTGATATCGATGTTATGCTGAACATTTTACGCGAATTAGGATGCCGTGCCGAACACACGGGTGATACTGTGGTGCTTGACACAACTTCTGCACACACGTCCCATGTGCCGGAAACGTTGATGAAACAGATGCGTTCTTCTATTTTTTTAATGGGTCCGCTTCTCTCTCGATTTGGCGAGGCTGAAGTCTATCTACCAGGTGGATGCGCGATCGGTGAACGGAAAATCGATCTGCATCTGCAAGGCTTGCAGGCACTGGGTGCAGAGATCGAAGAAATTGGTAATCGCATTATATGCCGTGCCGAAAAACTTCAAGGCGCTGACATTCATCTTACTTTCCCAAGTGTCGGAGCCACGGAAAATATTATGATGGCAGCAGTACTCGCAGAAGGAAGAACGACGCTTAGCAATGCCGCACGTGAGCCTGAAATTCAAGATTTGCAACGATTCTTAAATGCAATGGGCGCCAAAATTATGGGGGCGGGTACGGATACCATCACCATTGAAGGTGTTAAACAATTAACTCCATGCCGATATAAAGTTATTCCCGATCGAATCGTGGCAGGTACGATTATGGTTGCGGCAGCTGCAACTCGCGGTGGGGTCACACTTCAGCAAACACATCCCGCTCATTTATCCTCACTTATTCATGTTCTGCGCCGCGCAGGTGTTCAAATAGTCGTCGACGGTGATATAATAAAAGTCGGTAGTGTTGCTAGACCAAAGGCAGTAGAACGTATCGTAACATCGCCTTACCCAGCTTTTCCTACTGATCTTCAATCACAGGTCATGGTTTTATTAACGCTCGCTGACGGCGTTAGCATAATGAAGGAAACGATATTTGAAGGCAGACTTAAACATGTGGATGAGCTGTCAAGAATGGGTGCTGATATTCGCGTAGATCTTAATGCAGCTTTTATAAAAGGAGTTCCACGTCTGTATGGGGCTACTGTTGAAGCAACTGACCTGCGTGCTGGAGCAGCACTCGTTATAGCTGGATTAGCAGCTCAAGGCCGGACTGTCGTAGAGCAGGTGCATCATATTGATCGCGGTTATGACAAAATCGAGTCGATGTTGTCGAGGTTAGGTGCAAATATTTCTCGCTATTCACCAGTGCCTAATAATTAATCATATACGTAATAGTAAGATAGAAACGACAGGCTTCCTATTTGCTTGCAATACCTAAAGCGTATCGTTACGCGGCAGATTGTAAAGCAATTGCTAAGGAAGCCGACGTTTCTAGGAAAAGAGGGACAAGTTATGAGCACGCAAATGCCTGTGCTAAAGGAACCTGCTCGCAAACGCAGAGGCAATAAGAAGCTGCTTGCCATTCTATTACTATTGTTTATTGCTTTGCTAGCCGTATTGTTTTTTAACTCATCTATAAGTAAAGTTTCTGATATTCAGATTACGGGTAATACATTTACAACACGTGACCAAATTGTTCAGTCTGCGGGTATTCATATTGGAGATGCCTTTTTCCAAACTTCATCCAGTTCTATTGCTAGTAAAGTGGAGAAACAACCGCAAGTGGAATCTGTTGATGTGATGAAAGTTTTCCCAGGCATCGTTAAAATTACGGTGAAGGAATTTCCAGTAGTAGCATTTGAGCTAGCGGAACAAGGAGAGTTAACAGCCTTGCTCGCAAATGGGACAAGCGTGAAATCAGTTAATAGTGGTAATCAACTGCTCGACAAGCCTATTCTATCTGGTTGGAAATCTGATGATCCAGTAAAGTTAGCATTGACGAAGCAATTGGCGCTTATTCCAGTTAAACAGCTTTCTGACTTATCGGAAATAACTCCAATACCGTCAAAGGCATACCCTGACCGTATTCGGATGTACACAAGAACGAGATTCGAAGTCATCACAGCCGTTTCTGTTCTTCCAGACAAAATTGAAGCACTTAATGCTGTTATTGAAACACAAGAGCCTGGTAAAATTACGATGTTGCTTGCAGATACTTATGTTCCATTCAGTATCGAAGATGGAGAAAATATACAATCAGACTAAAAAGAGACTACTCAATAGCTTGAAAGAATGGTAGAATTTTATTTATGACGTTAGAAGAATAGGGCTATTAGAGACATTTATGCCAGCAAGTATGATACAAGCTTCCTTACAACGAAATTATTCAAATTGCTTTTCATATATTTTTCCATGCTTCGACAAAAAACTTAAAAATTTCTGAAAAATTTGTTGAAAAAAGAGGGAAAATATTAAGGGCGTTGAATAAGTAGATAGACTTAGAGAGATTTATCATATAAAAATGCAATTATTATTATTGGAAACGGAGGTGCCGCAAGTTGAGCAGCAATGACATCATCGTCAGTTTGGACATCGGTACATCCAAAGTTCGTGCTATTATTGGTGAATTAAGCAATGGAACCGTTAATATTATCGGAGTTGGATCTGCTGACGCAGAGGGTATACGCAAGGGAGCAATTGTTGATATTGATCAAACCGTTCAATCCATTCGAAATGCAGTTGAGCATGCAGAGCGCATGGTTGGCATTCAAATATCAGATGTTTATGTAGGTATTCAAGGCAATCATATTGCATTGCAAACCAATCATGGCGTAGTTGCTGTATCCAATGAGGACCGAGAAATCGGTGAAGAAGACATTGAACGTGTATTGCAAGCCGCTAAAGTAGTCGCGCTCCCTCCAGAGCGTGAAATTATTAACTTAGTTCCTAAACAATATCTTGTGGATGGTTTAGAGGGCATTTCGGACCCTAGAGGGATGATTGGTGTTCGACTAGAAGTTGAAGCAACAATTGTTACAGGAACGAAAACGGCCATACATAATTTAAGTCGCTGTGTTGAGAAAGCCGGACTACGAATTAACGGTGTTATTTTATTATCCTTAGCTTCAGGCGTAATGTCACTGACTAAGGATGAGAAGATGATAGGAACGGTTCTAGTCGATATTGGAGCTGGTTCTTGTTCAGTCGCGGTTTACGATCAAGGTGGTTTGGCTGCGATTTCTACTTTGCCGATTGGCGGAGAATTCGTAACTAATGATATTGCGTATGGCTTACGCACACAAAGCGATCAAGCTGAGAAGTTTAAGCTGAAGTACGGATGTGCGAATGTTGCAGATGCGGCTGAGGATGTTAAATTCAAAGTGACTCGTATGGGCAGCAACATGGAGAAAGAGTTTTCTCAGAGAGATCTTTCTAGCATTATTGAACCTCGTATGCAAGAAATATTCCAATTAATTCGTCAGGAAGTTCGTCGCCTTGGTTATGGTGACAAGGTGAATGGGTATGTGCTTACTGGCGGTGCTGCCGCACTACCTGGAACACTTGCACTTGCACAGGCGGAACTTGAGGCGTCAGTGCGAATTGCATTGCCTGATTTTATTGGCGTAAAGGATTCATCTTATAGCAGTGGTGTAGGTATGATTCAATATGTATCTAAATATATAGGAATTCGTGGCAACGGCACGGTAAAGAAAACGACGAGTCGTAAAGCCGGTCCCGCAGCTACTTCTAAACCCGGTATGATTGAGAGAATTAAAAATATGTTTAACGAATTTATTTGACTGGGGGATAAAAAGTGATGTTGGAATTCGATATGGAGCTTGAAACGCTCGCTCAAATAAAAGTAATAGGTGTAGGCGGCGGTGGTAGTAACGCTGTTAACCGAATGATTGAGAATGGTGTAAAGGGTGTTGACTTTATTACGGTTAATACCGATGCACAGGCTCTTCATCTTGCTAAATCCGAACATAAGTTGCAAATTGGTGATAAGCTAACTCGTGGTCTTGGTGCTGGAGCTAACCCAGATGTTGGTAATAAAGCTGCTGAAGAATCCCGTGAGCTCATTGTTAATCAACTTAAGGGCTCCGATATGGTATTTGTTACTGCAGGTATGGGCGGCGGAACAGGCACAGGCGCAGCGCCAGTAATTGCTGAAATTGCACGTGAATGTGGAGCACTAACTGTAGGTATCGTAACACGTCCGTTCACATTTGAAGGGCGTAAACGTTCTGGACAAGCTGAGATTGGAATCGAAGCACTTAAAGAAAAAGTAGATACACTAATTGTTATTCCTAACGATCGTCTACTAGAGATCGTAGATAAGAAAACACCAATGTTAGAAGCATTCCGCGCAGCAGATAATGTTCTTAGACAAGCAGTACAAGGTATATCTGATCTTATCGCAGTACCTGGTCTCATTAACCTTGACTTTGCTGATGTTAAGACAATTATGACTGAGCGTGGTTCAGCTCTTATGGGTATCGGTATTGCTACAGGTGAGAATCGTGCAGCTGAAGCAGCTCGCAAAGCGATTATGAGCCCACTCTTGGAAACTTCGATCGATGGTGCACGTGGCGTAATTATGAATATTACTGGTGGCAGCAACCTGTCACTCTATGAAGTTAACGAAGCAGCTGAAATCGTAATATCTGCATCAGATCCAGATGTTAATATGATTTTTGGTGCTATCATTGACGAAGAATTAAATGATGAAATAAAAGTGACTGTTATCGCAACAGGTTTTGAAGCTAAAGCGAACCAACAGCCAGAGCGTCGTACAAATTCGTTAGGTTCTGACCAAGTTGAGTCTAGATCCACACACGCAGCGTCAAGTGTAAAACCTTTTAACACGGGTACTTCTAGTGATCAATTGGAAATTCCGGCGTTTTTGCGCAAGCAACCTCGTAGCGACAGATAGTTGAAATATAGAATGACCCTATTGAAGCGTTCATCGAACCTTTCAATAGGGTTATTTTTTACTTTTAATGGTTTTCGAGGTGTCGATTTGGGTTTCGTAGTCGAATTAACAATATATTTGCCTAATAGGAAAGTTAATACCTATTTGTTGTCGGAAAAGTGTTATCAACTAGGATTGTTCTATGAGATCATCAGTGATCTTCTGAACAATCCTATTTTTTATTGTGTAATAAATGCATACATTTCACTCGTAGAGTCGTTTCTTTTTTGAATCGTCGACAAAAAAAGATGCCTAGTGCCGTCATGAATAGACAGACTTTGAAATAGGATTACAATATACTAGTCTCAATCGTTCTCCCGAATTAACGAATACGAGCAGATTCGCTGGAATGGGAGGAAGGGGACGATCATGGCTGTTTATATCGATATCCTGTTTCTACGTGAATTGCTTGTAGATGGAGCTGTGCTGCTGACAACAGCGTGGGTTCGTAACTATAAGCCAAAGCCATGGCGAGTACTGTTCGCTGCCACATTCGGAGCCTGTTATGTTGTACTTATGCTAGTTCCTCAGCTATCATTCCTGTTTACGTTGGCCGTAAAAGTCATGTTTTCGTTATTCATGATATGGATAACGTTCGGATTTCATTCGCTGCAACATTTTATACGTAATATTGCAGCTTTCTATACGGTTAATTTTGTAGCTGCTGGTGCTGTGCTAGGTCTCTATTATTTGTTTATGCAAGGATCTGGTGAGGTTTGGGAAACGTTAACGATTGCCAGCGGTAGCGTGAATGCAGAGCTGAAGCTAGGACTTTTTTATTTTGCTGCCGCGTTTTGTATTGGTCTATTTATTTATCGGGCTGTATTAACACAAAAGCGGGAACGGGAGCTAGTGAAAACTCATCTTGCTGAAGTTATGGTTAGGATCGATGAACATGCATATACGTGTATTGGATTAATCGATACGGGCAATCAGCTTTATGATCCACTAACTCGCACTCCGGTAATGGTTATGGAAGTGGCAAACTGGGAGAATGAGTTTCCAGCGTCTTGGATGAAAAGTATTCGCGAGTCGCAAGTAGATCGTCTAGTAGCAGGTCTGGACGCGGAACCATTTAAGTGGCAGGACCGGCTTCGCCTCATACCCTTTAGAGGGGTTAATAGAGGATCGCAATTCATGCTAGCATTGAAACCTGATGTTGTTGAAATTACAAGGGAAGGTCAAGTGTTTGAAACGAAGCGAGTATTAATAGGTTTAGATGGCGGCAAGCTTGCAGCAGATGGGGCATATCAAGCGATTATCCATCCGTCAATGGTACAAACGAAACAAGCGTAAGCACATTTTACCGGGGAGGGATGGGCCACATGCTCGTCAAGTACAAACTAATACTGCAGTTATATTATTACAGGATTTTATTTTTATTCGGACTAAAAAGCGAAGAAATATATTATATTGGCGGCAGTGAAGCATTACCGCCTCCCTTGACGCGCGAGGAAGAAGAGTATTTGCTAGAGAAACTACCTTCTGGCGATACCGCAATACGTGCATTGCTCATTGAAAGAAATTTAAGACTTGTTGTTTACATCGCTAGGAAATTTGAAAATACGGGCATCCATATTGAGGATTTAGTATCGATTGGGGCTATTGGGCTTATTAAAGCGGTCAATACATTTGATCCCGAGAAAAAAATTAAGTTAGCCACATACGCTTCACGATGTATTGAAAATGAAATTTTAATGTATCTTCGTCGTAACAGTAAAACGCGTACTGAAGTTTCCTTCGATGAACCGCTTAATATTGATTGGGATGGCAATGAACTTCTTTTGTCTGATGTACTTGGTACTGAAAATGATACGATTTATCGAAACATTGAAGAACAAGTGGATCGCAAGCTTCTTCATAAGGCACTTGATAAGCTCTCCGAGAGAGAGCGAATTATTATGGAGCTTCGGTTCGGTCTTGCTGATGGTGAGGAAAAAACTCAGAAGGATGTAGCGGATATGTTAGGTATATCGCAATCCTATATTTCACGCCTCGAGAAGCGGATTATTAAACGTTTGCGAAAAGAATTTAATAAGATGGTCTAAGTGTCCAGCAAGCTTTTGTACCAAATTCGATTGTCGAACGATGTCAGATTAGGAATAAAAAGAGGGTCCAAGGAGATAATGATCATTAATGTTTCTCCTTGGGAGGTAATCACGTTGACCCGAAATAAAGTCGAGATCTGTGGAGTGGATACCGCGAAACTGCCTATACTGACAAATGTTGAAATGCGAGAGCTTTTTACGGCATTGCAGAGCCGGGGCGAGTTGATAGCAAGAGAGAAATTAGTTAATGGCAACTTGCGGCTCGTGCTTAGTGTCATTCAGCGTTTTAACAATAGGGGAGAGTTTGTAGACGACTTATTTCAAGTCGGCTGCATCGGACTTATGAAGGCGATTGATAATTTCGACCTTAGTCAAAATGTTAAGTTTTCCACCTATGCTGTGCCAATGATTATTGGCGAAATACGCCGCTACTTGAGGGATAATAATCCGATTCGAGTATCAAGAAGCCTTAGAGATATTGCTTATAAGGCGCTACAAGTTCGTGACAGCCTCACGAATAAAAATTCTCGCGAGCCGACGATATTTGAAATATCGGAAGCGCTGAACGTTCCTAAAGAAGATGTTGTTTTCGCACTTGATGCTATTCAGGACCCTGTTTCGTTGTTTGAGCCGATCTATCATGACGGTGGAGATCCCATCTATGTTATGGACCAAATAAGTGATGACCGGAATAAGGATGTGTCGTGGATAGAGGAAATTGCGCTGCGGGAAGCGATGCGTAAGCTCAATGAGCGCGAAAAAATGATTTTGTCGATGCGTTTCTTTGAAGGTAAGACGCAGATGGAGGTAGCCGATGAAATTGGCATCTCACAAGCTCAAGTATCAAGACTTGAGAAATCGGCGATCCAACAGATGCAAAAGCATGTAAAAACATGAACAATTAAAAAGTGGTGGGGTGCATATGCATCTCACCATTTTTGTTTTATTCAAAATTAGGACATTAGGACATTTTGGGCAAATCAATCATATACTTATACAAAGGATTGTGGAATACAATCTATAAGAAATGTGGTGGGTCTACTTGAAAATATCCGATTTCCAATCAAAGGATGTTATTAACATCGTAGATGGCAAAAAACTCGGGCATATAACTGATCTGGAGCTCGATCTTCGTCAGGGCCGTATTGATTCTATTGTTGTGCCACAGTTTACAAAGATGTTTGGTCTCTTCGGAAATAACGGAACGGAAATTGTTATTCCTTGGCGCAATATTGTTAAGATCGGTGCGGACGTCGTGCTCGTTAGAATGGACGAATCAAAAGCACTGCGCCAAGAAGAAGATGATTTGCATGCCCGTTCTTAAGGGGTTAAACTGAACATATGCGGAAAATGTTATTCGTTTATTACGCATAATGTTTAATTATGGGGTGAAATTATGGAACCATTTATACAAACGAAGTCAAACACAGCGAAGGAGCCTTCGCTTTTTTTGTTGTCACAATGGATGCAAGGTAATCATTCACTTTCAGCTGGATTTTCCGGGAGAGAAGGAGGCGTCAGTGTTGCGCCTTGGACATCTTTAAATATAGGATTGCATGTTGGTGATTCTGTGAGCGATGTAATAGATAATCGAAAAAGACTAACAACCGCTATTGGCTGGCCTTTTGAAGCGTGGACGTGTGCAGAGCAGGTTCATAGCAATCGTGTATCGATCGTAACAGAAAAGGAACGTGGAAAAGGTCGAATGGCAATGGCAGACACAATAGGGGACTGTGATGCTATTATGACGAATGTTCCTGGTGTACTGCTGGCTTCCTTTTATGCTGATTGCGTCCCGCTTTATTTCTATGCGGAAGAGGCCGGAGCTATTGCGCTTGCTCATGCAGGGTGGCGTGGGACAGTTGAAAACATAGCAAAAGAGACTATTCTCGCTATGGGATATGAATATGGTGTGAAGCCAGAAAATATAAAAGCAGCAATAGGTCCTTCCATTGGCAGTTGCTGTTATGAAGTGGATGGTGTGGTCATTCAGGAAGTTGAGCGAGTTATGAATGAACTACAACTAAACGAAACAATCATGCAGAACTGTATTGCATCGTCGCAAAATGGTAAAGCATATTTAAACTTGAAAGAAATAAACCGACAGATTATGATAAAAGCAGGAATTTTGCCGATCCATATCGAATTAACCAAGTGGTGCACTGGCTGCAGGACTGATCTTTTCTATTCACATCGAATGGAAGGCGGTAGTACAGGACGAATGGCCAGTTGGATCGGCATTCGAGGAAGGTGAATAAATAATGTCTATACAAGAACGTATTCAGCACGTCGAGCAGAGAATTGCAGAGGCTTGTGAGCGATCCGGAAGACGCAGAGAAGACATAAATGTTATAGCGGTTACGAAATATGTATCGGTTGAGACAACAATTTCAGCATATAAAAGCGGCTTGCTGAATCTTGGCGAAAATCGCTGGCAAGACGCAGAGCAGAAATGGAAAGCGTTAAGTAAGGAAGCTGGACAAACGGATGAGGATAGTCCAAGTTGGCATTTCATCGGTTCCTTGCAAACGAATAAAGCTAAGGACGTCATAGGAAAGTTCTCATACATACATTCGTTGGACAGGTTGTCACTTGCGGAGGCTATGCATAAACGTGCTTCCCAGTTAGGTATTACTGTCCCTTGCTTTATTCAAGTTAACGTATCTGGAGAGGACTCCAAACATGGTATGGAGCCAGGAGATTTAATGGCGTTTATTGAAGCATTGCAAGCATATCCAGCTCTGAAACCTATTGGTTTAATGACTATGGCACCTTATGAATCAAAGCCCGAAGAAACAAGAGTAGTCTTTCGAGCATTGCGAGAGCTTAGAGATGATGTTCAGATGAACTCAGCTCATGGCAGCAGAATTGTGCATTTATCAATGGGAATGTCGAATGATTTCGATGTAGCTATTGAGGAAGGCGCAACATGGATTCGTTTAGGAACTATTTTAGTAGGGAAAGAGGAGGAATGAGCGATGAGTGTAATGAACAAGTTTATGAATTGGTTTGGCTTGCAGGAAGAAGAAGAAGTGGTAGAACGTGAGCGTGTAACTCAGCCAGAAGAGCAAGAGAATGAAACTTCTCCGTTCGAGACACGTAGAAACATACGAAACACTGCGGTTGCTGGCAGTAATAATGTTGTTAGCATTCATTCGCAGAAAAATGTTCGAGTCGTGTTAAGCGAACCCCGTTCGTATGACGAAGCACAGGAGATTGCTGATCATTTGCGCTCTCGCCGCGCTGTTATCGTAAATTTACAGCGGGTTAGAACAGATCTTGCACTACGAATTGTTGATTTCTTAAGCGGCACAGTGTACGCTTTAAGTGGCAGCATCTCAAAGCTTGGTCCTAATATTTTTCTATGTACGCCTGATTCAGTAGAAATTCAAGGTGCCATAACGGAAATGCTTGCAGAGGAGAACGATTACAACAAAATGAGGTGACCTTGGGTTGGAAGATACTATTATCATTTTTTTGAGAAATGCATTAAATATTTACAGCTATTTGATTATCGGGTATGTGCTTTTGTCGTGGTTCCCGAATGCTCGTGAAAGTTCAATTGGACAATTTCTAGGACGGATCGTAGAACCTTACATCGGTATATTCAGAAGATTTATCCCACCAATCGGTGGTGTATTAGATCTATCGCCAATCGTTGCTATCTTCGCACTTAGATTTATTGGTATTGGACTTGAGTCAGTTATTTTGTTCTTCTTAGGTTTAGGCTAATTGTATGAAAGCAACTATATATGAACATTTCCACCCCGAAGAGAAATCTTTTGTCGATCGGGCCTTGGAATGGGTAGAGCGGTCCGCACAGCAGCATGAGCTGAAGCGGACCGATTTTTTAGACCCAAGACAAGCCCACATCCTTTCTATGCTTGCTAGTCGAAATCAAGATGTAAGCATCCGTCTAGATGGAGGTTATGCTGAGGCAGAGCGAAAAAGAGCATTAATTGCACCAGATTACCGCAGCTTAGATGATGAGCCTGTGGCTATTTGTGTGCTTGCCGCTATAGCTCCTGCAGGCAGTAAGCTTGAACTAGATCATGGTGATTTTTTAGGCGCACTACTTGGACTCGGGATTAAAAGAGATCGTATCGGTGATATTCATGTCCATGAATTGTTTGCACATATAATCGTTACGGATGAAATTGCCGATTATTTAAATATACATCTCCGTCAAGTACACAGACTAAGTGTCTTAACGGAAATATTGCCGCTCTCCGAACTGAAGCCTGTTCCAACTAAGTTTGAAGAAATGAGCCTAACTGTCGCATCTATGCGTCTGGATGGCATTGCAAGTGATGTTTATAGAGTGAGCAGATCTAAGATAGTAGATCCTATTCGTGCAGGGCGTTGTAGAGTGAACTGGAAGACGGAGGATGATCCGTCTGAAACGCTTAAAGAAGGCGATGTAATATCCTTCAAAGGATTAGGTCGATTTAAGGTGCTTGAAGTCGATGGCGTGACAAAAAGGGGCAGAATTCGGGTTAAAATTGGTAAATTTATTTAGAAGGTTGCAGGAAATAACGCGAGGCTGTCGAATCATTGTTGTCAGAGGGCAACGATGGCGTTCGTGCAGCTTGCTGCCGTCGATTGCGAAGTGCCAATAAAGTTTATAAGGAGGTGTTCCGATGCCGCTTACGCCATTGGACATACATAACAAGGAGTTTGCTCGTAGTTTTCGAGGATATGA
Source organism: Paenibacillus sp. GSMTC-2017 (assembly GCF_016019935.1). Classification (GTDB taxonomy): domain Bacteria; phylum Bacillota; class Bacilli; order Paenibacillales; family Paenibacillaceae; genus Pristimantibacillus. Next base: position 749,686 of record NZ_JAECMT010000001.1, on the reverse strand, counting down.
TGAAGATGAAGTGAATGAGTTTCTCGATCAAGTTATTAAAGATTATGAATCCATCATTCGTGAGAACAAGGAAATTCAAAATCAAGCTTTGACATTGCAAGAGAAACTAAATCATTTCACTAATATCGAGGAAACACTGAGTAAGACGATCATCGTCGCTCAGGAAGCTGCTGATGAGGTGCGCAACAATGCGAAGAAGGAAGCGCAGCTCATTGTGAAGGAAGCAGAAAAAAATGCAGATCGCATTTTGAATGAATCCCTAAACAAATCGCGTAAAGTATCACTTGAGGTAGAGGAACTTAAGAAACAAGCTTCTATCTATAGAGCACGATTCCGCACACTTGTAGAAGCACAATTAGAGCTACTTACTCAGGATGGTTGGGAGTCGCTCGAATCAAGTGCAAGAGATTCGGAAAGAGAGCTACTGAGAGGTTAATGAAGAATGGGTTATTACCCGTTTGACAAGACCCTGTTAAGTGAGCTATAACTAATACAATAAGTAATCAAACAACTTCATTGACGAGAACGAGTACGTTCAGCGTTCATGCTTCAGAGAGCCGGCGATTGCTGAAAGCCCGGTGCTTGAACCTTTACCGAATATCCTCTCTGAGAAGAGGCGCCTAACCCGCTGCACGCGGCAGTAAGCGTCGACGGATTTTCCCACGTTACAGGGAACGCGAATCAAGATTGGATTCGCAGCTAAGGTGCCACAATAAGCATCGTCACGACATGACGAATGTTTGTCTCCTAACTTTTTGAGAGGCAATTGTGGAACAAGGGTGGTATCGCGAGCAAGCCTCGTCCCTTTATCGGGACGGGGCTTTATTTTTTTTGATATTCGAAGGGGGCAATACAGATGCAACGTGTAGACGTGAAAGAGCGCGCTCGTAATCGAGAGTTGCGTGTTTTGGAGCAATGGAAGGCAGAGGATACATTTAAACAGTCCATTTTGAACCGTGAAGGAAAACCAAATTTTGTATTTTATGAAGGACCTCCAACTGCAAATGGTGCACCACATATCGGTCACGTGCTAGGAAGGGTTATTAAAGACTTTATTTGTCGTTATAGAACGATGACTGGCTACCGCGTTGTTCGTAAAGCGGGCTGGGATACACATGGCTTGCCAGTTGAGCTAGGTGTTGAGAAGCAACTTGGCATCTCTGGTAAACAAGAAATTGAAAATTACGGTGTAGAAGCATTCATAAAAAAATGCAAGGACAGCGTATTTGTATATGAAAAGCAATGGAGAGAATTGACTGAAGCGATTGGTTACTGGACAGATCTTGATAATCCATACATTACGTTAAAAAATGAATACATCGAAAGTGTATGGCATATTTTGTCCACTATCCACAAAAAAGGTTTGTTGTACCGCGGTCATCGCGTAAGTCCATATTGCCCTTGTTGCCAAACGACATTAAGTTCACATGAAGTTGCACAAGGCTACGAGGATGTAAAGGATCTTAGTGCAACAGCTAAGTTCAAACTTACTGATTCAGGCGAATTTGTTCTTGCTTGGACGACGACACCTTGGACATTACCTGCGAATGCCGCTTTAGCAGTTAATGCTGATCTGGACTATGTTCGTGCTTCAAAAGAGGGCGAGATTTATATCGTTGCGCAAAACTTGGCTGAGAAAGTTTTGAAAGAAGAGTATGAAGTTCTTTCGACATTCAAAGGTGCTGAGTTAGTTGGTCTATCTTACGAGCCTCCATTCAACTATGTGTCAATCGAAAAGGGTCATGTAGTCATTGCTGGTGATTTCGTTATGGACACAAGTGGTACTGGTATCGTTCATATCGCTCCAGCACATGGCGAAGATGATTACAAAGTTGCGCGTCAGAATGGAATCAGCATGCTAAGTGTTGTAAACAATGCAGGTCGTTATGTAGATGAAGTTACTGATCTTGCAGGTCGTTTCGTTAAGGACTGCGATGTTGATATCGTGAAGATGCTTAGCGAAAAAGGACTACTATACTCTAAAGAGCGTTATGAGCATAGTTATCCGTTCTGTTGGCGTTGTAAATCTCCATTGCTTTATTATGCAACGGAAAGCTGGTTCATTGAAACAACGGCAGTTAAGGATCAGTTAATTGCAAACAATAGCAAAGTGGATTGGTACCCTGGACATATCCGTGAAGGACGTTTCGGTAAATTTCTTGAAGATCTTGTGGATTGGAACATTAGCCGTAACCGTTATTGGGGAACACCACTAAATGTTTGGATTTGTGAAGAAACTGGTCAGCAATACGCACCAGACAGTATCGCTGATCTTCGTGCACGTGCAACCCAAGAAGTACCAGCTGATATCGAGCTTCATAAACCGTACGTAGATGAAATTTTATTAAAATCACCGTTTGCTGAAGGTGCAGTAATGAGACGTACATCTGAAGTAATCGACGTTTGGTTTGACAGTGGCTCCATGCCATTTGCCCAACATCATTACCCATTTGCAGATCCAAAGCCATTTGAGGAGCAGTATCCTGCAGATATTATTTGTGAAGGTATTGATCAGACTCGTGGCTGGTTCTTCAGCTTACTTGCTGTATCAACGTTATACAATGGCAAAGCGCCATATAAAGCTGTTCTTTCTACAGGACATATTCTTGATGAGAATGGGCAAAAGATGTCCAAATCAAAAGGGAATGTAATTGATCCGTGGGAAATTATTAATGAGTACGGTACTGACGCATTCCGTTGGGCTCTTCTCGCAGACAGCGCTCCATGGAACAGCAAACGTTTCTCGCGTGGTATTGTAGGAGAAGCAAAGTCTAAAGTAATTGACACGATTGTAAACACACATGCGTTCTACGCGTTGTATGCTTCAATTGATGGCTTTAATTATGCGGATCACGCTGAGCTTAAGTCCGATAATAAACTTGATCGCTGGATTACATCCAGATTAAACAGCTTGATCTCTGTAGTGAAAAAAGGTCTTGAAGTAAATGACTTCTTGAATCCTGCAAAGTCGATTGAACTATTCGTAGACGAGCTTAGTAACTGGTATATCCGTCGTTCACGTGACCGGTTCTGGGGCAGTGGTCTGACTGAAGATAAAATTGCAGCTTATCAGACACTACGTAACATTCTGCTCACGTTATCTCGTTTGATGGCACCATATACTCCTTTCCTATCGGAAGACGTATACGGCAATCTAGGTGGCGTAGGAAGTGTTCATTTAGCAGACTTCCCAGTTGCGGATGACTCGCTAATTGACTTGACGCTTGAACGTAATATGGAAAGCACAAAAGGAATCGTTGAGCTTGCACGTAATGTACGTAACGAGACGTCAATTAAAACGCGTCAGCCGTTGTCAGAGCTTATCGTATCGCTTGATCAGGATTTCCCGATTGCTGAATATGAAGCGATCATTAAGGATGAAATTAATGTTAAGACCATTACGGTTCAAACATCCGATAGTGGATTTGTTGATTTCACGCTTAAGCTAAACTTAAAAGTAGCCGGAAAAAAATATGGTAAACAAGTTGGACCTATCCAAGGAACGCTGAAAAGTTTAACTCCAGATGAGACGAGAGCGATCGTTACTGGTGGAAACTTCATCTTCACAACACCAGAAAACGAAGTGCTTCATATCGGTCTGGATGAACTGCTTGTTGAGAAACAAGCGAAGTCCGGTTTTGCTTCTGCTTCTGGCAACGGTATGACCGCTGCGCTAAATACAGACATTACACCTGAGCTAGAGCAAGAGGGCTGGGTTCGTGAAGTCATTAGAGCTGTTCAAGATACGAGGAAAAAACAGGATCTTCCAATTGAGAAGCGTGTGGATCTTGTGTTAGATGTAGATGATGTGCTTAAGGCAGCGCTTGAAGCATTCGCTGATGTACTGAATGAAAACGTATTGCTTCAATCGGTATCCTACGGAGCTGTAGAAGGTATGGAGCGAGTTACACTTGGCGACAAGGAAGTTGGCATTTTCATCAAGGAATAGGGACATAGTAATAGAATAAAGGAGCCCGCTTGCCCGCCATGCTGGCGGGGCGGGCTTCCTCTGTTGCTACCCGGAGGTTGATGGAACTCGTGAAACGAAAACGAAATGATAAAGGATCGCATGATGAACCTAAAGATTTGCCAGCCCTACAGGAGTCATTATCTTTTTTAGATAAGCGACTTCAGCATATCGCGACTGAGATGGAGCGGACACATATTGCTGAATATGTTGATTTGCTAAACCGCCCCTTCTCGTTAATATGGAGAAATCTGCTGTCAGGTACTGCAAGAGGCGTCGGTATTGCGATCGGCTTTACTTTTTTTGCTGCAACGATCCTGTACGTCCTTCAAATATTAGGAGCACTTAATCTTCCGATTGTCGGTGATTATATCGCTGATATTGTACGGATTGTACAGATTCAACTTGAAGGTAAAGGTTACTAAGTTAATTATAGCTTTCTAACCCATGATCACCTTCATCACTGTGAATGTACTGATCGTATTCTCGATTACGGACGACTGAGACATGACGACCTGTAATGTCGGTTGCAAGAAAACTTTCAATCGACTCTACGTAGCCATCATTTTCGTCCGATTCAATACCTAGATGAGCGTAATCATGTACTTCTCTATTTTCGGATAACGCTGGAGAATCAGCATTGCCCCATTGCTCGACAATTTGCCAGGCATCTTCACCATCGAAGCTGTTATAATCGGATCTTTCGTCCATACTTGTTCGGCCGAAAGGCGTCTGCAAATACGTTTCTTCGATTGGGCGATTGTGAGAAAGTTCCTTTCTTGGTGCATGTTCTAGGCAATAGAGGGAATCGGGTACAGCATCTAGTCGCTCATAAGAAATTCTTTCACCACAAGAGATGCAGATGCCATAAGTTCCTTTCTCCATTGCAGCAAGAGCCGCGTCAATACGACTCAGATGAAGCTCTTCTTGCTCAAGAAGAGCAATGTCCTTTTCGCGATCATAAAGTTCTGTTGCTAGATCACCCGGATGGTTGTCTATAGGAGAGAGCTCTCCAGTTGCATCGCGTAGTGACTGTGACATTCCGTAATGTTGATTATGGGACAGACGAGATTCAATTTCCTGCTGCTCGTTTAACAAACGATTGTGCAGCAAAGCAAGTTGTGGACTTGTTAAAGATGACATATCGATTGCACCGTCCTTTGCCGCTTAACATAATTGCCTCGTTAGCTTTTGCTGTTCTGATTGATTTCAGTATGGGCATGCATGGAAGCTTGCTAACAGTTGGAAATGCAATTACTGGTTCTGTTAAAGGCCATGTGCTACACTATTTAAATGACATCATGAGTATTGAAAAAGCTTGTGATTACGATGTATCGCTTTACTCCACTACGCTGACGTTTTATGTTTGTGAAGTGAAGTTTTGCATTACAAAACTTTTTGGGAGTGGTCAAATGCGTTATTGGTACTATTACCTTGTTTCAGTCATTGTTCTTATTATTGATTTTGCAACTAAAAAGATCATTGCTACCAAATTGGATCTATATGAGGAGATTAGTGTAATCGGTAACTTCTTCCTCATTACATCTCATCGTAATACAGGTGCTGCATTCGGTATTATGAAAGATCAACGCTCCTTTTTCATTGTCGCGACAATTGTAATTGTGACGGCGTTAGTTTGGTATTTGCATACGATGAGAAAAGTGGGGAAAACACCTTTACTGCTTGGACTTTCGTTAGTACTTGGTGGTGCGATTGGTAATTTTGTTGATCGTGTTCGATTTGGAGAGGTTGTCGATTTCTTCAAATTCAACTTCGGTAGCTATACGTTCCCGATCTTTAACATTGCAGATTCTGCCATTGTAATCGGTGTTGGTTTAATTCTGCTCGATACGCTTATCAGCATGAAAGAAGAAAAGAAACAGCTTGCGCAAGTAGATAAGGAGCAAAAAGAGCATGAAAAGCAATCCAACGCTTGAAGAAGCGACACATGAATGGAAAGTCGACCCCGATCAAACGGGGGAGAGAATTGATAAATATGTAGTCGATCAAATCGACGAAGCGGGAATTTCTCGAACGCAAGTGCAAGAATGGATTAAAGCTGCCGCTGTACAAGTGAATGGAAAAGTAGTAAAGGCAAACTACAAAACAATTGAAAATGACGTTGTAGTTCTAAGCATTCCTGAAGCTGAAAGTACAGATATTGTTGCAGAAGATATTCCTCTTACAGTTATGTACGAGGATTCTGATGTAATCGTCATTAATAAAGGGCGCGGAATGGTCGTTCATCCTGCACCAGGACATTCATCAGGTACTGTTGTAAATGCATTAATGTATCATTGCAAAGATTTGTCGGGCATTAACGGCATGTTGCGCCCGGGCATCGTTCATCGTATAGACAAGGATACTACAGGGCTATTGATGGCTGCCAAAAATGATCTTGCTCACGTTTCTCTTGCAGAACAGCTTAAAGAGCATACAGTTACACGCAAATATATTGCACTTGTTCATGGCAATGTTCCACATGATCATGGAACAATTGACGCTCCAATTGGACGCGATACAAATGATCGGAAATTGTTCACTGTGACGGGTCATAACAGTAAAGTTGCTGTCACTCATTTCGTTGTGTTGGAGCGTTTAGGCGACTACACTCTTATGGAGCTGCAACTGGAAACAGGTAGAACTCACCAAATACGTGTTCATATGAAATATATCGGACATCCACTTGCTGGAGATCCCGTTTACGGAGTAAACAAAACGGTAGCTCTTAAAGGACAAGCGTTACATGCTGCACTACTCGGCTTCACGCATCCTCGTACAGGAGAGCGCCTAAACTTTGAAGTGCCGATTCCTGATGATATGGAACATGTGCTTAATAGTTTGCGCCTTCGTTAATTTCAGCTTTTAATGTAATCGGTTGATTAGTAAGCTGCATGGATATGTTGAAATTAGTACAAACTTTTCGGCATATCCTGCATTATGTTTGCATCGAAAGTACGATATCCTATTTTTATACTTAGTGAAATTATTGAAGATAGGGATAGGTGACATTCATGACAGCTATTAATCAAAATTACTTAGAGCTGCAAGGCAGCTATTTATTTTCTGAAATTGCAAAACGTCGGACAAAATTTATTCAAGAAAATCCGAATGCTGAAATTATAAGTCTTGGTATTGGTGACGTAACTCGTGGGTTGCCACAATCCGTTCTGAAAGCTATGCATAGTGCAGTGGATGAGCTAGCAGAGCCGGGCACTTTTCGTGGATACGGTCCAGAGCAAGGTTATGATTTCCTTATTAAAGCCATTATCGAAAATGATTACAAATCACGTGGAGTTGACATCGCTGTAAACGAAGTGTTCGTCAGTGATGGTTCGAAATGCGATGTTGGTAATATTCAAGAAATTTTCAGCACAGATAGCATCATTGCTGTTCAAGATCCTGTATACCCAGTATATGTGGACACGAACGTTATGGCAGGTCGCTCTGGAAAATACAATCAAGATACGAAACGGTATGAAAATATCGTTTATCTTGAGTGTACTGCTGAAAACAACTTTAAACCTAGCTTGCCAGACCGCAAAGTTGATCTTATCTATCTTTGTTACCCGAACAATCCGACAGGAATGACACTAACAAAAGATGAGCTTAAAGTATGGGTTGATTATGCGAGAGAAAACAATTGTTTGATCTTGTTCGACTCTGCTTATGAAGCGTTCATTCAAGAAGATGATGTTCCTCATAGCATCTATGAGATTGAAGGGGCAAGAGAAGTTGCGATTGAGTTCCGTAGTTTCTCGAAGACAGCTGGCTTCACAGGCATTCGTTGTGCTTACACTGTCGTTCCACGTGATCTTAAAGGATTCGATGTGGAAGGTAATGCAGTTATTATTAATGACCTTTGGAATCGTCGTCACACAACGAAGTTTAACGGTGTTTCATACGTGACGCAACGTGGAGCAGAGGCGATCTATTCCGAAGAGGGCAAACAAGAAATTGCTTCCCTTGTTGAATACTATATGACGAATGCAGCAATTATCCGAGATGGTCTTGCTTCGATCGGTCTTGAAGTGTTCGGAGGCGTTAACGCACCATACATTTGGCTTAAGACACCTAAAGGAATGGACTCATGGAGTTTCTTCGATAAACTGCTTAATGAAGCAAACATTGTTGGAACGCCAGGTGTAGGTTTTGGACAAAGCGGCCAAGGTTATTTCCGTCTTACAGCTTTCGGCAGTCGTGAAAATACGGAAAAAGCAGTTGATCGTATCCGTAAGTTAAGTCTCTAATTTCACAGATTAAGTATATTTACGTTACTATTGGTATTCTTGTATAGTTGGGCTGAAACAGCCCACACTAATGACGAGCAAAAGGCATATATGCTCTTGACTTCTTTTGTCGAACGTGGGATAATTCCTATGATACAGAGCAGTACCTTTAACTCAGTCCTGTGAGACTGGCAAGGTAACGTGAATATAGGTCTAATTTTATTTAGAATGAGAAATCCGAACATACGTCTGAGGTCTGTTGACCGTAAGCGTTAGGATGCCTCTTCTTTAAACTGACTAATCACAACCTCCTTGCGAACTTCGCAAGGAGGTTTTTTGTGGCTTTTCACGATCTTGAAGGTGATTTAAGGAAGGTGTGCGACAATGGCGGAAGAAGAACACGTAGTCATAATGGATGAAACAGCGATTCGAAGAGCATTAACTAGAATTGCGCATGAAATCGTCGAGAAAAACAAAGGGATTGACGATTGCGTAATCGTAGGCATTCGAACAAGAGGAGTCTATGTGGCAAATCGAGTAGCAGAACGAATTGCAGAAATTGAAGGAAAGCCGGTTCCAGTATACGAATTGGACATTACGCAATATCGGGATGATCGTCTAGAGTATTCATCTACGGGTGTCGAAATGACTGCTAGCTTAAGGGATATTGGAGGAGCACCATTAAATACGAAAGACAAGATCATTATATTGTTCGATGATGTGCTTTACACTGGACGGACTATACGTGCCGCAATGGACGCACTTATGGACTGTGGCAGACCACGAAGCATTCAACTAGCAGTATTAGTAGATCGAGGACATCGTGAACTTCCTATACGACCTGATTTCATTGGCAAAAACGTTCCAACTTCCAAACAAGAGCAAATCGATGTTTCCTTAAATGAAGTTGACCTTATCGATCAGGTGACGATTATTAATCAAAGGGGGCAAGCCGGATGACACTAACACAACTGAAACAACGGAGTTTGCTCGGATTAAAAGAGCTAGGCAAAGAAGAAATTGAATCGATACTAGAACGTGCTGCTTACTGGGAGCAACATCCGGTCAAAGTACATCAGGACATGCAAGGTAAGTTTGCAGCTAATATGTTTTTCGAAAATAGTACACGAACTAGATTTTCTTTCGAAGTAGCTGAAAAGAGGCTCGGCGCAGAAGTGATTAACTTCGCTGCTGCTGCCTCAAGCGTAGCGAAAGGCGAATCGATTTATGATACGGTTCGAACGCTTGAATCGATGGGTATTGATGTAGGTATCATTAGATTGAAGCCAAACGGAGTGCTTGCTGAACTTGCTTCAAGCATCAAAGTACCACTTATAAATGCTGGTGATGGAAATAACGAGCACCCTACGCAAGCACTGCTTGATCTTTACACGATGCGCAAGCAGTTCGGATCACTAAACGGTTTGAATGTATCGATAGTCGGTGACATTCTACACAGTCGTGTAGCTAGATCCAATCTATATGCTCTACGCAAGTTCGGAGCCAATGTAAGTTTCTGCGCTCCGTCTAATATGCAAGCAACTGAGCTTGATGCCCCGTACGTCTCAATTGATGAGGCAATGAAAGCTGATGTCGTTATGATGCTACGGGTACAACTAGAACGACATGAAAGCGGAATGCTCAGCTCAGCTGAATCATACCGCGAGCAGTTTGGTCTTACTGTTGAAAGAGCACAAACACTCGCAAAACATGCCATTATTATGCATCCTGCTCCAATTAATCGGAATGTAGAAATCGATGATGAATTAGTCGAACATCCGCAATCACGCATTTTCCCCCAAATGGAAAATGGTGTGCCGATTCGGATGGCTGTTATCGAAAGAGCGTTAAGCTAACATACTTATACGTCTTAACCGAACCAAATCGGAGGGTGAACAAGCAATGTCATTATGGATCATTAACGGAATCGTTTGGGATGAGCAAACAGACCGTACAGAGAAAAAACATATACGAATAAACGAAGGTAAAATTGCGGAATTGGTTGATGGTAGTGAAATCATTGACACTGGTAGCACAGAAGTCATTGATGCACAAGGTAAACTCGTATCTGCAGGTTTTATCGATATGCATGTCCACTTGAGAGATCCAGGTTTTGAACATAAAGAAGATATTATAACAGGTTCTCGCTCAGCTGCCAAGGGCGGATTCACAACAATTGCATGTATGCCTAACACGCGTCCTGTTATCGACAAGCCCGAGACGGTTAAGTATGTTTTGGATAAAGCTGCAAGTGCAGGTATCGTAAAGGTGCTTCCATATGCAGCTATTACGAAAAATGAGCTTGGTCGAGAGCTTACAGATTTTGCAGCACTTAAAGAAGCAGGAGCAATCGGCTTTACAGATGACGGAGTAGGCGTTCAAAATGCGCAAATGATGAAAAATGCTATGGCGCTTGCTAAGTCGCTCGATATGCCAGTTATCGCTCATTGTGAGGATGACACACTCGTTGAAGGAGCTTGGGCTAGCGAAGGAGCATTTTCCCGCAAACATGGCATTAAAGGTATTCCGAACGAATCCGAAGCGATCCATGTTGGACGCGATGTACTTCTTGCTGAAGCAACAGGTGTTCACTATCATGTCTGTCATGTCAGTACAGAGCAATCGGTTCGTCTAATCAGATTGGCTAAGAGTGTAGGAATTAAAGTAACTGCAGAAGTTTGCCCTCATCATTTGATTCTTTCGGATGAAGACATTCCAGGGCTAGACGATGCAAATTGGAAAATGAACCCGCCACTTCGTACACCACGCGATGTTCAAGCGGTAATTGAAGGGCTTGAGGACGGCACTTTGGACATGATCGTAACGGATCATGCCCCTCATAGCGCAGAAGAAAAAGGACGTGGAGTTGATCTCGCGCCGTTCGGAATTGTAGGTTTCGAGACAGCTTTTCCACTTTTGTATACAAAGTTTGTTGAAACAGACAAATGGACCTTAGGTTTCTTGCTTAAGCGGATGACTTCCGATCCAGCTCGTGTATTCCGATTGGAAACTGGAAAGTTGGAACAAGGTGCACCAGCGGATCTAACGATCGTTGATTTAGAGAACGAACGTGAAGTTGAACCTTCAACCTTCTTATCGAAAAGCAATAATACGCCATTCGGCGGTTGGAAATTAAAAGGATGGTCTGTAACAACTATCGTTGATGGAAAAATTGTTTGGACGGAATAGACTTTAATTAACACCAGAGGAGTGATTCGGATGCAAGCAAGACTATTGTTGGAAGACGGAACTTTATTCACCGGTTTGTCCTTCGGAGCTGAAGCGCAAATGATGGGCGAGGTTGTTTTTAATACAGGTATTACAGGTTATCAAGAGGTGCTTTCAGACCCGTCATATTGTGGTCAGATCGTAACGATGACATACCCGCTTATCGGTAACTATGGTATTACTCGTGATGATTTTGAATCGATGCGTCCATACATTCATGGTTTCGTCGTTCGTCGTCATGAGCCTATCCCAAGCAACTGGCGCGCACAATATTCTCTTGGTCAATTGCTTAAGGAATACGGCATACCAGGTATCAGCGATATCGATACTCGTATGCTTACTCGTAAACTTCGCCACTTTGGTACGATGAAAGGTCTTATTACGACCGGCAATGAGCGTGTGGAAGAATTGGCAGAGCGTCTGAGCTTGTCGAGCTTAATGACGGATCAAGTTGCACGCACATCAACGAAACAAGTTTTCTCAAGCCCAGGTACTCGTGAACGTATCGTTCTTGTAGACTTTGGAGCAAAAAGCGGCATTTTGCGTGAATTGACTCAGCGTGGTTGCGATGTCATCGTAGTTCCGCATGACACTACAGCAGATGAGATTCGTCGTTATGCACCAGATGGCATTCAGTTGTCCAATGGCCCTGGGGATCCAAAGGATGTTCCTCACGCCGTGAAAATGATCTCTGAATTACTTGGTGAAATTCCTATCTTCGGAATTTGCTTAGGTCACCAACTGTTCGCTCTTGCTTGCGGCGCAGATACAGGCAAGCTGAAATTTGGACATCGTGGTGGAAATCACCCGGTTAAAGAGCTTGCAACAAACCGTTGTTACATTACATCACAAAACCATGGCTACACCGTTGTGGAATCTTCTGTTGAAGGAACTCCACTAGTTGTAACGCACATTAACAATAACGATAAAACAATTGAAGGTCTTAAACATAATACTTATCCGGCATTCTCTGTGCAGTACCACCCTGAGGCTGCTCCAGGACCGTTCGATTCCAGTTATTTATTCGATGAATTTTTAGAGATGATCCGTACACACAAAAGAAATAACCCACTAAAACCTCGTCAGGCAATTTTGTCTGAGACATCGAAGGGAGAGCTTCAGTATGCCCAGAAATAATGAACTCAAAAAAATTCTTGTAATCGGGTCAGGCCCGATTGTTATCGGTCAAGCAGCAGAATTTGATTATGCTGGAACTCAAGCTTGCCAAGCGCTGAAAGAGGAAGGTTACGAAGTTGTCCTTATCAACAGTAACCCAGCTACAATCATGACGGATACAAATATGGCAGACAAAGTTTACATTGAACCTATAACATTAGATTTTGTTTCCCAAATTATTCGTCAAGAACGTCCAGATGGTTTACTTCCAACACTTGGAGGACAAACAGGTCTTAACATGGCGGTTGAACTTGCTCGTGCTGGCGTACTAGAACGTGAAAATGTGAAGTTGCTTGGAACACAATTAATCGCGATTGAAAAAGCGGAAGATCGTGACTTGTTCCGTGAACTTATGCGTGAACTAGAACAGCCAGTTCCAGACAGCGATATTGTAACTACAGTTGAAGATGCAGTAATATTCGCAAACCGTATTGGATATCCGGTAATCGTTCGTCCTGCTTATACACTTGGCGGTACAGGTGGCGGTATTTGTGCAAATGAAGAAGAACTGGTTGAAATCGTTGCTTCTGGTATTCGTTATAGCCCGATCAACCAATGTCTAATCGAGAAGTCGATTGCAGGCATGAAGGAAGTTGAATACGAGGTTATGCGCGATGCAAACGACAACTGTATCGTAGTTTGTAACATGGAAAACTTTGATCCAGTTGGTGTACATACTGGTGACAGTATCGTAGTTGCACCATCGCAAACGTTGTCTGATCGTGAATACCAAATGCTTCGTTCTGCATCACTCAAAATTATTAGAGCGCTGAACATTGAGGGTGGCTGTAACGTACAGTTCGCACTTGATCCACAAAGCTACCAATATTATGTAATCGAAGTTAATCCACGTGTAAGTCGCTCTTCAGCACTTGCATCCAAAGCAACTGGTTATCCAATTGCTAAGATGGCTGCAAAAATTGCAGTAGGCTACACACTGGATGAATTAGTAAACCCAGTTACTGGTCAGACTTATGCTTGCTTCGAGCCTACACTGGATTATATCGTATCGAAAATTCCGCGTTGGCCGTTTGATAAATTCGTTAACGCTAACCGTAAGCTTGGCACACAAATGAAAGCGACTGGCGAAGTTATGGCAATCGGTCGTACATTTGAAGAATCGATTCATAAGGCAGTTCGTTCACTTGAAATCGGTGCACATCGTATTCACTTGAAAGAAGCTTCTTCCTTGGAAGATTCGGTACTACGTGCACGTCTTGAGAAGCCAGACGATGAGCGCATGTTCCTAGTAGCGGAAGCGTTCCGCCGTGGCTATGCGTTGCAAGAAATTCAAACGATTACGAACATTGACTGGTGGTTCCTAGACAAAATTGAATCTATCGTTCAATTTGAAGATCGTTTACGCAAAGAGTCGACATTGACCCTACAATCACTATATGAAGCGAAGCGCAAAGGCTTCTCTGACCGTTCCATTGCTGAAATTCGTAAGGAAGGGTTCCCGAACGGAAGTCATACAACTGAAGCGGATGTACGTGCATTCCGTCTTGAGAACAACTTGAAACCCGTTTACAAAATGGTTGATACTTGCGCAGCTGAGTTCGAAGCGACTACACCTTACTACTACTCCACATATGAAGTTGAGAATGAAGTAATCGAAACAACGAAGCAGAAAGTACTTGTACTTGGTTCTGGTCCGATCCGTATTGGACAAGGTATCGAGTTTGATTACTCCACTGTTCATGCGGTATGGGCAATCCAGAATGCTGGTTATGAAGCCGTTATTATTAATAATAACCCAGAGACTGTATCGACGGACTTTAGTACATCAGATCGTCTATACTTCGAGCCATTATTCTTCGAGGATGTAATGAACGTAATTGAGCAAGAGAATCCAATCGGCGTTATTGTACAGTTCGGTGGACAAACGGCGATTAACCTTGCTGCACCGCTTGTAAAAGCTGGCGTACGCATCTTAGGCTCGAGCCTTGAGAGCATTGATGCAGCTGAAGATCGTAAAAAATTCGAAGCATTGCTTCGTAAACTTGATATCGCACAACCAGAAGGTTCAACAGTTACTTCAGTAGACGAAGCAGTTGTAACTGCACAAAAACTTGGCTATCCAGTACTTGTCCGTCCTTCGTACGTACTAGGTGGACGCGCAATGGAAATCGTGTACTCTGACGAGGAACTTCTAGGTTATATGGAAGTTGCCGTTAAGATTAACCCTGAGCACCCAGTTTTAATTGACCGCTACATGCTGGGCAAAGAAGCTGAAGTAGACGCTATTTGCGACGGAGAAACGGTTCTAATCCCAGGTATTATGGAGCATGTTGAGCGTGCTGGTGTTCACTCCGGCGACTCCATTGCGGTATATCCTCCGCAATCATTGTCTGACGATATTAAGCAACAAATTGTTGATATTACAATTAAGATTGCGAAAGAATTTGAAGTACGCGGTCTAGTGAACATTCAATTTGTTATTCATAACGATCAAGTATATGTCATTGAAGTAAATCCGCGTTCATCGCGTACAGTACCATTCTTAAGTAAAGTGACCAATATTCCGATGGCTAATCTAGCGACAAAAGCGATTATGGGCACTAAGCTTGCAGATCTTGGTTACACAGAAGGTCTATGGCCAGAAGACGAGTTTGTATCGGTAAAAGTTCCAGTATTCTCCTTCGCTAAGCTGCGCCGTGTTGATCCTACGCTAACTCCTGAGATGAAATCAACGGGTGAAGTTATGGGCCGTGATTTGCAGTATGCGAAAGCATTGTATAAAGGACTTATCGGAGCAGGTATGAAAATCCCTACTTCTGGCGCAATCGTTGCGACAGTGGCAGACAAAGATAAAGAAGAAGCAGTAGAGTTGTTGCGTGGCTTCTACAATATCGGCTACAAAATTTTTGCGACAGGTGGTACGGCTACAGCGCTTGAAGAAGCAGGTCTACATGTCACTCGCGTGAACAAGCTAAGTGAAGGATCTCCAAATATTCTTGACTTGGTGCGGGAAGGTAAAGCCCACTTCGTCGTTAATACTTTGACTAAAGGTAAAGCACCTGAGCGTGACGGTTTCCGTATTCGCCGTGAAGCAGTTGAGAACGGCGTTGTGTGTATGACTTCACTAGATACGGTTCGTGCGCTACTCAGAATGATGGAGACGATTAACTTCTCTTCCAATGCGATGCCGGTTATTTTGAAATAAACTTTTTGGAGGGAATGGCAATGAAGCTAACAAGAGAACAAGCTGCTGGACGTGTAATGGTTGCATTAGATTATCCAGATGCATCAGCCGCTGAACGGCTCATCGAAGAGCTAAAGGGCATTCCCTGTTATATGAAGGTTGGGATGCAGTTATTTTACGCTGCAGGTCCTTCCTTCGTTGAGAGTTTGAAGAAACGCGGTTACTATGTGTTTCTAGATGTGAAAATGCATGATATTCCGAACACTGTCAAAGGTGGATCTAACAGTGTAACTCGGCTAGGTGTGGACATGTTTAATGTCCATGCAGCTGGAGGAAGTGCGATGATGGAAGCGGCGCTTGAAGGTGTTGATCAAGCAGTGTCTGTAGGCGGCAGCAAGCCAACAGTCATAGCCGTTACGCAGCTTACGAGTACTAATCTAGAGGTTCTTAATGCACAAATCGGAATATCGGGTTCTGTAGAGAATGCAGTATTACGTTATGCACAATTGGCTCAAGCAGCTGGATTACATGGCGTTGTTGCTTCTCCATCAGAAGTAGTTGCGATTAAGGAAGTATGTGGATCTGCATTCCAGACGGTAACTCCAGGTATACGACCAGCAGGCGCAGCATTAAATGACCAATCACGTATTATGACGCCTGGTGAAGCGATTAAGCAAGGTACAGACTATATGGTTATAGGTCGACCAATTACGGCTGCACCTGACCCACGTGCCTCATTGGAATCTATTATCGAGGAGCTGATCTCATATGAGTAAACTATCACTAGCTGATTTACCTACTGAAATTGCAAAAAACTTATTGGAAATCGGTGCAGTTGCACTTCAGCCAAATGATCCCTTCACTTGGACATCTGGTATCAAGTCTCCAATTTATTGCGACAATCGTCTAACAATGACATACCCAAACATTCGTGATTTAGTTGCAGAAGGTTTTGCTACTGTTATCCGCGAGCGTTATCCTGATGCAGAAGTTATAGCTGGAACGTCTACAGCGGGTATTCCGCATGCAGCATGGGTAGCTCAGAAACTAAACTTGCCTATGGCGTACATTCGTGACAAGGCGAAGGGCCATGGTAAACAAAATCAAATCGAAGGACGCGTTTTGCCAGGGCAGAAGGTCGTTGTTATTGAAGATTTGATCTCTACTGGTGGTAGTTCATTGAAAGCGGCTCTAGCAGTAAAAGAAGCAGGAGCAGAAGTAGCTGGTGTTCTAGCTATTTTCACTTATCAATTCGATTCAGCAGCGCAAGCTTTTGCCAATGAAAATATTGAATTAGAAACATTGTCGAACTATTCAGCTTTAATCGAAGAAGCAGTTAAGTTAGGCAAAGTGGCTGAGTCGGACGTAGCTACATTACAAGCATGGCGTCAAGATCCACAATCATTTGGCAAGTAAAGTAGATCATGAGAGTTTTGAGTAGATCATTTTCACTCAAGGCTCTCATTTTTTTATTTATACAAAATTTTTTATGTATTTAACCTCTTATTTAAGCTGAAATCATCCGATAATAATAGGAAACTATTTTTCAACTACGAAGGGTGCTGGATTTATTGAAACTGTCATTGCGAATGAAGCTTACTTTACTAGTTGCATTTCCTTTATTATGTTTTGCACTTGCTAGTCTCTATTTATTAAGTGAAGAGAAGGAAGTTTTTGAAGAATTGTCGAGTAGTATTTATGAGACTTCCAATCAAGTGAGTATGCTAGTATTGAACGCAGACAGAGATATGTACCAGTCTTATTCAGCTTATTTGCAATTAGAGTCCGGTGTACTAAATAAAACACAATTTGAAACTGCAAAAAAAGAAATGAAGGCTAATCAGGAACAAGCAGTAGAACGTGTTGCTGCTGCAAGGGAAATACTTGAATCTGCCGAATTGCTTGACCTGGCATATGGACAGTCTGGTCTAACTACAGGGCAAATCTTTGATTTGTTTGATAAAAATTATGCCTACTGGTTCCAGATAGCTGCAGTAGCAGTTGAAGATGGGAAACCTGTGCCATTTAACTTGGAGATTGACCTCGAGTTTCAAATTAGCCGAGAAGGTATAGATGAAGTTGGAGAAAGTATTGATAAACATGCAAAGCTCACAATTGATAGTATTGAGGAACATTTGAAGAAATCGCAATTAACGATATTGATTGTTATTATAACCGTAGCCATTTCTTTAACCATATTAGTAACTATAATGATAGTTCGATTAATGAAGACGATCAAAACAGTGATGGATAAAACAAGAAGAGTAAGTGAAGGCGATCTTACAATAGCTAGAGACACCCGTTATGATAAGGATGAGTTAGGTCAAATATCGCGATCAGTGGATGACATGATCGAAAATATGAATGGACTTATTACAGCTGTATTAAGTAATACAATGCAAGTTAGTCAGTCTTCTGAGCATTTATCTACCGTTTCCAAAGAATCAGCAGCAGCATCTGAACATGTTGCCGTACATATTCAAGAAGTAGCTAATGGATCTCAGATTCAAGCACGAGGTGCGGAAGAAACGTCCCGTGCAATTGAAGAAATGACAATTGGGATTGGTAGAATTGCGGAGAATACGCTTGCTATTTCAGATCATTCACTCGTGACATCATCGCAGGCAGAAGAAGGTCAGGTTGCCCTTGATCGTCTGGAAGGACAGATGGAAGAAGTGAAAATAGTAATAGAGAAATTGTCCTCTACTATTGCCACTCTTGAGCGACGTTCTGGGCAGATCGGAGCAATTGCTGAAAATATAACGACATTTTCTAACCAAACGAATATTTTGTCATTAAATGCAGCAATTGAAGCTGCAAGAGCCGGTGAGCATGGAAGAGGATTCGCTGTCGTTGCAAGTGAAATTCGAAAGCTTGCTGCTGGCTCTTTGGAATCTGCAGAAAACATCAATCAGTTAGTGGAAGTTACGAAAAATGAGATTGCCGGTGCAGCTTCCTTCATGAGTCAAACGATGCAAGAAGTTGAACGTGGTAGTGAGCGTGTAAGAGATGTAAGTAACAAATTGGATGTAATAAGTGTTTCCGTTTCTCAAATGACTCAGCAACTTCAAGAAAACTCTGCTGTCACAGAGCAGATGTCTGCAAGTTCTGAAGAAGTGAGCGCATCGATGGAACAGTCAGCATCTACAGCCATTTCCAATTTGGAAAATACAGAAAGCGTTGCAGCTGCGACTGAGGAGCAGCTAGCTTTAATGGAAAGTATCTCTGCTGCGTCACAACATTTGAATGAGATCGTTCATGAATTAAACGGGACAGTTGCCCATTTTAAAGTGAAAAAATAGAAGGATTAAGGCTGTTTTCGGCGAAAGTGAACATATGCTGAAACAGTCTTTTTCTGTAGAGTAAAAAAATGTTTTATATAGTTGTCATGAAACGTAACTTTTTTATACAAAACACCGTCTAAGTTGTTAGATTAGAAATATTAAAATGGATGTAGAGGAGAAAGGGGGTAGTGGAGGAAGATATGACCATCACTCAAAACGCTGTATCACAGGCAGAGCTGGAGTTACCTACTGAAGCGCATGAAAATCAAACTTCGATCAATCAAGAGCAGACTGAAACGAGGGAATCGTTGCTTGTTGTTAATAAGGTTGAACGATTTTTTCAAGTGGGAAGTAATTCCCTTCATGTTCTCAAGGGTATACAGATGGAAGTTAAACCGGGTCAACTCGTTATGTTGAAGGGAAGATCTGGCTCAGGTAAAACAACTTTACTCAACTGTTTGGGCGGGCTCGATACCCCAAGCAAAGGTGAAATAATGTTCAACGGTTTGCCATTCAGCAAGATGAGCGACAACGAAAGAACATTGGTACGCCGTAAAAATATGGGCTTTATATTCCAAGCTTTTGCACTGATGCCTCTTCTATCTGCGCAGGAAAATGTAGAACTGTCTCTACGTATGGCAGGAACACCGCGTTCAGAATGGAAGAGTAGAGTGCAAGAATGTTTAGAGCTCGTTGGACTTGAGAAGCGTCAGCATCATCGTCCATTTGAGCTATCAGGTGGTGAGCAACAGCGTGTTGCGATTGCAAAGTCGATTGCTCATAAGCCAATGTTATTACTTGCCGATGAGCCAACGGCGGAGCTAGACACAAATATGTCTGCTCAAATTATGGCAGTTTTTCAAAATATCATTCGTACTGAAAAAGTTTCTATTTGTATGACTACACACGATCCTACAATTTTGGAGGTTGCCGACCATGTCTATGAAATGGTTGACGGGAAATTTATTTAAACAATCATTGATTGTTACGATGAGCCTGTCATTAGTATTTACAAGCGGCTGTGCATTGCTGCCTAAAGAAAAAGAAGAAGAAGTTTTACCAGAAATTATTAAGCCTCAAATTTCGAAAAAACCTGAATATGTAGTTGGTACCAAAGATTTGGTTAGCAAAGTTCAGCTCATTGGAAAGCTGATCTCACTAGAGGAAGAAACACTTTTCTTTACACAAACAGATAAGCGCGTTAAGGAAGTTCATGTAAAAGTAGGAGATTCCGTTAACGCTGGTGATATTATTGCTGAGCTTGATGTCGATGATTTAAAGAAACAACTTAGACGTGATCAGTTAACATTCACACGTGAAGAAGAGAAAATGAAAGAAGCACTAAGAACTCGCGATGAGATGAGTCCAGAAGATTTCGCAGAGAAGCAGTTTGCTTTCGAAGATAGTAAGCAAAAGTTAGAGGATGCAGCAGAAGAAATCGCTAAAGCGACACTCGTTGCGCCTTTCGATGGAACGGTTGTGACGTTAAATGTTGTTAAAGGTGATCTTGCCAAAGCTTATGAACCCGTCGCAATTGTAGCGGATACGAAACAAATTACAGCTGCTTCAAAACTTACGAAAACCGAGCTAGAAAAGGTTATGGTAGGGATGGAAGTAGAAGTGAATATTAGTAGTGTAGGTAAATATACAGGGAAAGTGAAGCAACTCCCTATCAAAACAACTGAGGAGAACAACGGTGGGAATGGAGGCTTCCCTGGTGGAGAGGAAAATAAACCAGATCGTCCAGAAGATTTTATGTTGCTAGAGTTGCCGGAGCTGCCTAAAGATCTGAAACGTGGAACACCAATCGCTATTAATGTTATTACAAGCCGTACAAAAGATGCGGTAGTCATCCCACCATCGGTTCTACGTAATATTGGCCCACGATATTATGTTCAAGTAATAGATAAAGATGGTAAACGTGAGGTTGACGTTGAAGTTGGACAGCGTACAGCTACAGAAATTGAAATATTGCAAGGTCTTGAGCCAGGTCAGAAAGTCGTAGGTAATTAGCCGATGGGTATTCCGCTGTTTCGATTTTTATTCCGCAAAATGTGGAATACACGATGGCTTACGTTAAGTACATTGGCAGGTTTAACAATAGCTGTTGCCTTTGCAACAAGTATACCAATGTATGCAGATGGAGCATTGAAACGGGTTGTTGCCGAATCGTTGAAGGAAAAGAGTACCGGTCTTCCGGCGGGCTCATTGTTAATGAGGTATCAATCCACACCGGGAGAAAAAACGGATCTTACTGCACTGTCAGGGCTTGAGAATTACATTAAAACGACAGTACCTAAAGACATCGGATTTACATATGACACCTACTTAAAAAGTTACTCTATTCGAAGCGCTGATGTCGTTCCTGAAGACCCAACAAAAGTAGACGCAGGACGCAATAGGCAGCTTAGACTTATGACAATGTCTGATTTAGAAGGACATTCAGACATTGCACAAGGTCGTTGGTTCGATAAGGCGGAAGGCGACGGTAAAATAATCGAAGCTGTTATGCTGGAAGAAGCAATGTTCCGTAACGACATACATATCGGAGATGTTTTTGATTACCCGATATCAGGCGGTCTCAATTTGACGCTTAAAGTCAAGATCGTCGGAGCAGTTAATCCAAAAGATGCAGCTGATGCTTACTGGTATGAAGGTTTGGAAGGGCTACTTGGCACTTTACAGATCAGTGAGACAGCATTCCAAAAGCAACTTCTAGAGAAACTGAAAATACCTCTTCACAATGCAGGATGGTATTATTCTTTTGATCTAACTGAAGTGAAGACGAGTCAACTATCCCCATTGGGTAGAACACTTAATCGTCTTGATATTGATCTTTATCAACGTCTCAAGGACACTCGCGTTGAAATTTCTTTTGCATCTACTCTAACGGAATTCAAGAAGCAAAGTTTGCAATTGCAGACGCTACTATTCACATTGGCTGCGCCTATGATTGCAATGGTATTTTTCTTCATTGCTATGAATGCTCGTCAATCGCTTGATAAGCAACGAAGTGACATTGCCGTACTTCGAAGCCGGGGAGCGGGAACAAAACAAATTATTTGGATCTATTTGCTTGAAGGATTGTTGCTTGGTGGAATAGCATTAGCGAGTGGACCATTCCTCGGTTGGTTTATGGCGAAGAGTATAGGATCAGCCAATGGCTTTTTATCCTTTGTTAGTCGGAAATCGATACCAGTAGGATTCTCGACAGAAGCAATGATCGCTGGTGGTGTAGCAGTTTTTATCGCTATTATGGCAACGGTTATACCAGCAGTTATTTATGCTCGCTCTTCAATCGTAAGTTACAAGCAAGATTTGGCACGTTCTGATCGCAAACCAATATGGCAAAGATGGTTTTTGGACGTACTGCTTATCGGTGCTGCAGGATACGGTTGGTACATGTTTAATGAGAGACAAATGTTGACATTCCAAACTGGAATGACTACGGATCAGCTCAGTGTACAGCCATTTTTGTTTTTTGTACCTGCTCTTGCGATTTTTGCATTAGGGCTGTTTTTCCTAAGATTGTTCCCATGGCTACTGAAACTATTTAGCTGGATGGGTCGCAAGTTTTTACCAGTACCAATTTATCTTACATTAACTCAACTATCAAGATCGTCTAAAGGGTATTATCCACTGATGATTTTGTTAGTACTGACACTTGCTCTTGGTGTATATAATGCATCAGCAGCTCGTACCATTGATTTGAACTCCACTGAACGTACACTATACAAATACGGATCAGATGTTATTATTCAGACCGTATGGGATGGTACACCTGAAGTCAAAGTACCACCTAAAGGTGAAAATGGTGGAGGAAATGGTGGCGGCGGCAAAGGAGGAAACGGTGGTGGCGGCAATGGAGGAAACGGCGGCGGTGTTCCATCGCGCACGTTGTTTAATGAGCCTCCATTCGAAATTTTCCGTAAGCTGGAAGGCGTCGAATCTGCTACCAGAGTTTTAACAACAAAAGGAAATGTTGTTGTTTCTGGCAAGTCGATTGGCCAAGGTAACGTTATGGGTATCGATAACTATGATTTTGCAAAGGTAGGTTGGTTTGGTGAAGATCTTTATCCTATTCATCAGAACCATTACCTTTACAATCTTGGTCTCTCCGAACATGCTGCTCTAATTCCTAGCGGTGTAGCAGAGAAACACCAATTGAAGGTTGGCGATACGTTTACAGTCGGTTTTACTGACGGTGTGATAGAATTTTCAATCGTTGGTATTTTGCCGTATTGGCCGAGTCAATACCCAGATAAAGCGCCATTCGTTATTACAAATCTAGACTACATTTACGACCAGATTCCATTAATTCCTTATGAAGTATGGTTGAAAATGAAACCTGACGCACTAGTTAAACCTATGCTTGAACAGCTTCAAAAGGAAGGCCTTGAGCTTGCAAGCTTTAAAGATGTACGAAACGAATTGCTGACACAATCCAAACACCCAACTAGAGGTGGTGTGTTCGGTATTTTAAGTCTTGGTTTCCTTGTATCAGTAATTATTACGTTAGCTGGATATGTGCTCTTCTGGTTCTTTAATCTATCAGGCCGTGTCGTACAGTTCGGTATATTACGAGCAATGGGTCTATCTCGCAAACAATTGACAGGTATGCTTATGTTAGAACAGCTATTTACAGCTGGCTTAGCTATTGGACTCGGGGTGTTGATCGGTAAAGTAGTAAGTAAGCTCTTCTTGCCGTTTTTACAAACGACCGAAAACGTTGCTGAGACTGTACCACCATTCCGTGTCATCTTCGAATCCAAAGATACGAATCAATTGTTCTATGTCGTTGGCTTTATGATGCTAATCGGAGTATTGCTGCTCTTCCTGCATATCCGCAGACTTAAGGTGCATCAAGCGGTCAAAATGGGAGAGGAGCGTTAACATCAAATGATTGAATGCGAAGGCTTAGTAAAAATTTATAAAACAGATGATTTGGAAGTTGTTGCGCTCCAAGGCTTAAATCTTAAAGTAGAAGACGGCGAATTAATGGCTATCATCGGTAACAGTGGTAGCGGGAAATCGACGCTACTGAATACATTAGGAGGACTTGATCGGCCATCTGCCGGTCAAGTCAAAGTGGGACCTTGGGATCTTTTAAAGATTACAGAAGAAGAGCTAGTACAGTATAAACGAGAGACAGTAGGTTTCATTTGGCAAAATAATGCACGAAACTTGCTCCCGTATTTAACTGCACTAGAGAATGTAGAAATGCCAATGATGCTTTCTGGAAAAACAGATCGCGCCTATGCAAAGCAATTGTTAGAATGGGTTGGTCTTAAAGAAAGAATGCACAACAAGCTTCATCAGCTCTCTGGTGGTGAACAGCAAAGGGTTGCTATCGCAATTTCATTATCAAATCGTCCAAAGCTTCTACTGGCAGATGAGCCTACAGGTTCAGTCGATACGGCCACGTCAGATATCATTATGGGTATCTTTAGACGATTGAATCGTGAAATTGGCATTACAATCGTTATCGTTACGCATGACATGACGCTTGCAAGTAAAGTTGACCGTGTTGTTGCTATTCGTGATGGATTAACGAGTACGGAGTTTATTAAACGAAATCCCAACATGACAGACGGTACGGAACTTGCTCATTCGATGGGCAAAGGCTTAAACAATGTTCATGAAGCTTATGTAGTCGTTGACCGTGTTGGTAGATTGCAAGTACCTAAAGAATATTTAACCTCACTAGGCATAAAAGACAAGGCATCAATGGAATTTGATGGGGAACGCATTATAATATCTTCTCCAAAATCATTAGGGGGTAATAGCCATGAGAAATAATGGCAACGCAGGATCACGTTTTTCCAAATGGACGAAAGTTAGTTTGACTTTAGCATTACTAGTAGGTTTATTATCAGCTTGTACAGGTGGTTCCGGCACAAGTGATGCAGAAAATAGAGTACTTCGAATCGGTGTACTTTACGGTGGATCTGATAATGAGCCATACTTCCGTCAGCAGTATACAGATATGTTCGAGATGCAGAACCCTAATATTTCATTCGAAATCGTTGGCGCTATGAGTTATGACGATCACAGATTCCAACAACCAGATAATCCAGATAAGCCGCAAGAGCAGCCCGATCCGTATGAGAAGATGAAAGAAATGATGACAGGTCAAAATCCTGTTGACGTTGTAGTATTGGATTACAATATGCTTCGTCGATTTACTCAAGATAATTTGCTTCAGCCGCTTGATCCAATGATCAAGCAAGATAAGTTCGATTTGTCTGATTATGTACCGACTGTAATTGATGGTATCAAATCGGCAGGAGACAACAATATTTTTGCTTTAACGCCAACGTTCACGTCGGCTGCACTTTATTACAATAAGAAAATATTTGCTGATTTAGGTGTTGAGCCACCAACAGATATGATGCAATGGCAAGATGTATTCAACAAAGCACGTCAAGTTGCTAGCGGTGAAGGTGCGGACCGGAAATTTGGTTTTTCCTTTAATCGTTGGAATTCCGATGCATTCTCAGATTCTCAAACTTACGCTCGCTCCTTGCAACTAAAAACATTTGACGAAGCAGGTAAGAAGATGCTAGTTAATAGCGATCAATGGGAACAAGTATGGAATACTGTTAGAGATCTCCACAAGGAAGAAGTTGTGCCTAACCAAGAATTTATGACTAAGATGTATGAGAAAATGAATTCTGAGGGCGGAAATGATCCTTTCTATGGTGACTTATTCCTTAAAGGTCAATTAGCTATGGTAGTTAATGAATCTTATTATGTAAATGAAATAAAAAGAGTAAATGATAATGCGGGCAGTATCAAAAATTTTGAACCAATCGACTGGGATGTTGTAACGGTTCCAACGGATCCAGCTAATCCTGGTGCTGCAAGCAATATTGGCTTAAGCCAACTTATGGGTATTAATACAAAAGCACAAAACGCAAAAGATGCATGGGAATTCATTAAATTTTCTAACAGTAAAGAATGGGCGAAGCTTAAATCTAGAAGTAACTATGAACTAGTTGCACGTAAAGAGTTTTTGAAACCACAAGCGGGCCTAAATTACAATATTGATGCCTTTACGTTACTGAAGCCACTTCCACCAACTGTTGATGAAGAAAAAATCTTCCGTGAAAATCCAAATGCAGGCGAAGCTCAATATGTAGGAAATGAAATGTTCCAAGAGTTTTTAGCTGGTAAGAAGGAAGCACGAGAAGCACTTGCTGAATGGGAAACTAGAGGTAATGCTATACTTGAAAAACCTATTCCAGAAGGTTCAGTAGGTATTATGCCAAGACCTATGACGTACAATAACTAAATGTTGGATTAAGAAAAGCCGCCCATAAGACAATGTCTTATGCGAGCGGCTTTTGTTAGTTCTACCCTTTGAACTGGAAAGACTGAAGAGCTGTCCATCCGCCTTGGTCCGTTTTATAAAGTAGATGGAAGCGGTCGACTACTGTTGAATAGTCAATTGAACTCATGCGTAGATTGCCATAAAGATCATGTAACTCATCTGCTGGCATGTCTCGGCCAATCGTTACGTGTGGCGTGTACACTTGATTAGAGAGCGGTTGAACAAGAGGGCCACTACAAATAGCTTGTTTGAGCGTAATAACCGTCTGAGGCTCCTCTAGAGCGAGGTACAACGTGTTACTAACGGGAAAGAAGGTAGATACTCGATTAAATCGTATACTGAACGGTTTGAAAGCTGATGCGACGTGCTGTAGATGTAATATCGCAAGTTCTCTTGTAGAGTCATCCCATTCTTCTGCATCGCGCAACGTTAAGTGAGCTGGAATATTACAATAGTGTGGATCGTGACGGACACGCCAACTGTTGGCAGCATCTTGAATTTCTTTATCCGGAAAAATAGCGATTCCATATAGCATTCCATTCAACTCCTCTTTCCTATTGTTTCATATAGTATACCCGAAAATATCGAAGATAAAGAACCTAGTATGCTTGTATTTCAAATTATTGGGTATTCTAATGGAAGCATCAAGAGAATGGCAGGAGGAGCATTTCATGAAATGGGTATATTGGTTGCGCTTGTATGAAACCAAATTTCAAGCTGGATGTTTAGTAAAACGTATGGAAAACGACTGGTGGATCTATGGTTATGAATGCCCAAGGGAGGTCGAAGTTTTCCGCTCTTTAAAGGGTAGATACGGTGTTCGATATCTTCCATAAAATAATTTGTATAAAATGCTTGACTATAGATAGTGATATATAGTATATTAATTGATGTCGCCAATAAATGATGCTTTAAATCAGATGGATAACGTCGCGGGGTGGAGCAGCCCGGTAGCTCGTCGGGCTCATAACCCGAAGGCCGCAGGTTCAAATCCTGCCCCCGCAACCAATACTTCGATCAATACGTTGAAATATACGTTTTCGAGGGCCCTTAGCTCAGTTGGTTAGAGCGGTCGGCTCATAACCGATTGGTCGGGGGTTCGAGTCCCTCAGGGCCCACCATTTGTCTAAAGACTCAACTCATGCCGGGATGGCGGAACTGGCAGACGCACAGGACTTAAAATCCTGCGGTGGGTGACCACCGTGCGGGTTCGATTCCCGCTCTCGGCATACGAAGAAAACTCTTATTGAATAAGGTTTTCGAAATGTACATAACCCTGTACAAAATGTGAATCCTCTCTGTTTTAATTAACATTGGATTCGCCAAGAAGTTGAAGAAACCTCCTTTACAGTATCTGATTTAATTAGATGCAGTTGAAGGAGGTTTTTTCGTTTGTTTTGGTTATTGGAAGTAGGCGGGTGAAGTTTGTGAACAAACGATATATGAAAACTAGACTCACGATTATTTGTTAGTTGCGGTTAATTAATAATTCATATTTCATATTGTGCAAAATTGTAGAATTAAGATTGCCTTTTTGCTATAATCTGGTTCAAAAGTCTGCTTTTTATTAGACAATTAGAAGAAAGGTGGGTTTCGTTTTGCAGCCAAAGTTAGTTCCCCTTAGAATATCGTCAGGTTGGTCGGTGGGCTATAATAACTTTCTCGAAATCTCAACTGAGGATTTTATAGACGATACCTATCCTTATGAATGGGATTTAAATGAAGATATTTTACAATTCTCAAATGAATATCGTAAAAGGATATTAGATCTTGGATGGTATCCATCTTCCAATCCTAAAGGACAATATAGAATTGTGTTAATAGAGTTATGTGAAGATGAGGATCAAGCTGAGAAATGGGATTCACCTTTATTTCAATATTGTTCTAGAGATACGAATGATATTAAAGATAAAATTAATTTTGTTTTGCAAGAGGTTGCTACGGGACGTTTATAGTACTTGAATATTTTAAAGCCGAAATATAAGTCAGTTAGATAACAGAAGCATATGCTACTTTTCGGAATGTCCTTTAGTAAGAAACTAGAGATTTGTATGAGCAGAGCGTCCATGATATAATTTGGCAGTCAAATGGGACGGAGGTTATTACGATGGACAACATTTTTCAAAATGATTGGCGAGAAAAACTTGAGGAAGAACTGGCCCAGCCGTACATACAGGAGCTTTTTGAACAAATAGAACAAAGATATACAACTTCGGTAGTTTATCCTGAACGCCATGATGTATTTAACGCACTCAACATTACTTCGTTTGAAAATACGAAGGTTGTTATATTAGGTCAAGATCCTTATCATGGTGCTGGCCAAGGCCATGGCTTAAGTTTCTCTGTACAGAAGGGTATCAAGCAACCGCCGTCATTAAAAAATATTTTTAAAGAGTTAGTAGATGATATCGACTGCGCTCTACCTGTACACGGATCGTTAGAGTCATGGGCTGGTCAAGGTGTGTTACTTCTAAACACTGTTCTTACTGTCGAGGAGGGAAAGCCAAACTCCCATCAAGGATTAGGTTGGGAGCGTTTTACTGATCGGATTATCGAGCTGTTGAACGAACATGAGAATCCAATCGTATTTATTTTATGGGGAAAACATGCGCAGACGAAGGCTAGTTTTATTAGTAGTAATAAGCACAAAATTATAACCTCTCCTCATCCAAGTCCATTTGCTGCTCGTAAAGGATTTTTTGGGAGCAAGCCGTTTTCACAAGCTAACGATTTTTTGATAAGTAATGGGTTAACTCCTATAAATTGGTCAATATCCGATGATTAAAAAAGAAAGGGCTGTACGATATCTGTTTTATTATCAGATATCGTACAGCCCTTTAGTTTGTAAACATGTTATTTTACTATACCCTCACTGCTTACAGAACCACCAGATAGTTGGTTAGTTGCACCTTCCGGTAACACTGGTGTCAATTTAGCATCAATATAAGTTGTAACTTTTACAGTCGTCATAACTTGTGGATACATTTTGTCGGGGTCAGGTAGAATAGCTTCAACATTGATGATTGCATTATCGTTAACAAAATCAATAGAAGTAATACGTAAGCCATAACCAGGGTTTGGCAAAGTAGCAGATACAGTTACCTTCTTGATGTCGGCATTAACTGATTCGACAGATAGAGATAGATCGTTGATTGGAGAATTAGGTTCAGGTTCAACTACTGAATGTTCCTTAACGAACTCGATTCCATCATATAGCCAGCCAGCTGCTTCACCACGTGTAATTGCAGTAGTAGGGTGGAAGTTGTTATTTTTGTCAAGAGTAGCTATTTTGCTAATTAATAGCTTTTGGATACTATCTTGATAATCAGGGTTAACATCTGCAGCATCATTAAGTTGAATAAAAATTTCTATGAAAGAATATTCACCTGTATGAGACATAGCTTTGAAAAGATGTTGAGCGAATTGCTCCTTAGACATAGGATCATTAGCTTTCACTAGCTTTGGAATATCTAGGCCGTAGAAATCTGCAACGATAAAGGCTTGTGAATACCATGCATCATCTTTCAGGTTTGGATGGTTATCACTTGCGAGTGGTGCTTTAATAAAACGAATATGGTTAATATTGAGACCAAGACCTTTTACAATCATCGATATGCCAGAAGCATAAGTAAGTTTATCTTCTGGTCTAAACTCATCTTTGGTTAAGCCACTTATAATGCCCTGTTCTTTTAATGATTTTATTTTCTCCGCATTGGAATGATTAGTTACATCGGAGAATGCCATAACGGATTGGCCTAGTGTAAAAACTAGAACGGCAATAATAGTTAAAATAAATAGTGATTTCTTCTTCATAAGCTCACCTCGTTTATAATTTGCAGCTGCACATACATTGACGCAATGTTCAAACAATAGGTTGCAAGGTGTTCCATTTTAGGTAAATATTTTTTCTGTGTACGTTTGCAAACTATTGACTCTAGGGTGAATTTTTGATATATTATATTCTATCGCAAAGATGATCTGTTAGCTCAGCTGGGAGAGCACTATCTTGACAGGGTAGGGGTCAGTGGTTCGAGCCCACTACAGATCACCATAACTTTACACTTTAAACCCTTGGTTATCAAGGGTTTTTTATTTTAAATAAATATTATGGATGAGATCATTAATTTTCATAGTTGTTGACGAGTTGTTGATGTTTTTTCTAAGTATCTGTTTTAGTAGAATTTAATTTATCAAATTTTTCAGCTTATGTCGGTCAATCATTTTTCCACCGTTATGTAGTTGCATAGAAGGAATTGAAAATCACCCATCAACTTTCTATAGAAGAGTAATTGACAAAACATATAATTGGTGTGATGAATGAAATCATTGACATGTGGTTATTTTACTGAAGGTGTTAATTAAACCATCAGGAGGAAGATACATGTTCAATCAATTTCAACAAGGAAGTAACTCTAATCAGCAACTTGCCCATGCCGATCAACTGGTCCAACAGTTAATTCAACAGACACAACAAGCTTCAACCCAATATCAGCAGTTACTCCAACAAGAACAGCAAAATGCAAGAACACTAGAACAATTGGTACATAAAGAACAGCAAGCTGTTCAAATCATTCAAACAGCATTACAAGGTCATCAAACAGCGATTCAGCAACTTCAACAAATCTCTGCTCTTTGCAACCAAGCGACTCAAACTACGCAATCACACTATGTACCAGTAACAGCTCTTAACAACAACCAACATCAAACAAACAGTTACTCCAATAACTCTTACCAATAAGTGTATAACCCGCAGTTTTTGTGACAGTCAAAAAGTCGCATAACTGCGGCTTTTTTTAATTTTACGATATACGAAAGTGAAGTGAATATTGAAGTGTAGACTAGGCAGGAGCGCTCCTGCCGAGCAACATTAATTTGCGGTTCGTCTTCTTCGCAGCGTCGATAACTTGCTGTAACCTGTGGCTATTTGAAGCAAAAGTAGAAAGAAATATTTTGCTGTCCGCTTTCTGGAACGCTTCCTCGATATGTTCGCCCACTAGTCGTTCAGAAGGAGTAAAACCGGGTCGCTCTGCATTTGTGCTCTCCGATAACAACGCAAGAACGCCTCTTTTCCCAATCTCGGCCATTTTATGAATATCTGCATATTGTTCATTTACTGGTGTCAAGTCGAACTTGAAATCTCCGGTATGAACAACCGTTCCTAGTGACGTTTCGAAAGCAATACCTAAGCAATCAGGTATGCTGTGATTTGTACGAAAGAAGCTTAACTTCACAGAGCCGAGCATAAATTCAGAGCTCGATTCAATTTCATGAAGCTCTGCGTGATCAAGTAACCCGTGCTCTTTTAGCTTTCTAGACCAAGTGTTAGACGAGTTGCATAAATCGGCATGTTCATCTGTTTAATGATGTAAGGAACACCGCCAATATGGTCTTCGTGTCCATGTGTAATTACTAAGCCTCTAACTAGATTTTGGTTTTCGAGTAGAAAGGTAATATCGGGAATAATCACGTCAATGCCAAGCAAGCTTTCATCTGGAAATTTAGATCCACAATCCACGACAATAATGTCATCATTATATTGAACGAAGTACATATTTTTTCCAATTTCATTTACGCCACCTAGAGCAGCGATTGAAATTTGATCTTCCCTAGTGTCCACGGTAAGCCCCTAAGCGACAAATTACCTGCCAAGAATAAGAATAATATTTCTCTCGATAGTTGGGATTATCCAAGGAAGTATCGGCACTAAATGCTTAGTTTTTTTCTCTGAGTAGAGGGTACATAAGTTACTACAATGAAGAATTGATTAACATTATCGGAGTGGTCAGTCTGAGCTTTTACCATAAAAAAAGGACTTCTCATTTGAAGTCCTCACCTCTACAGTACTATGTTAAAACTTTATCGGTTACAATTTTATCACTCTGATGATTTGTTTGTTTAATTCCGAGCTTCTCCATATATGTTTCAATGGGGAATGGGAAACCAATGTAACCATCCGATCCTTTTAATGAAATAACTTTCGCTGGGATTCCAACTGCAACACCGTTATCAGGAATATCATTTGTTACAACAGCATTTGCTCCAATAATTACATTGTTACCTATCTTTATTTTTCCGATAATTTTTGCCCCCGGTCCCATATAGACAAAATTCCCAATAATAGGAGCCCCACGTTTTTCACCTCTACCACTTGCACCAATTGTGACCCCTTGCATAATAACGCAATTATCCCCGATTTCAGACAAGCTACTTACATTAATATCTCCGAAGTGGCCAATATAGAAACCTTTACCTATTTTAGTTCCAGGAGAAATAGATATGCCATATTTGTATTTATAACGTTGCAGAAGAAACATACTTATCATGTATATTGGGAACATAAACTTCCCTTTTTGACTAAGATACTTACATAATCTGACCCAGAACATATAATGAAACCCAGCAATCATAAATCGTCTATAAAAAACTTTCCACATACTTACTTTCATTGTTTCTTCATAGCGATACAAATCTGAAAACCAATACAATTTTAGCTCTTTAAATGACATATGGAAGCCCTCCAGAAATTTGTTCGTTATAAAGAACTATAGCTTATTATTAGTGAACATACAATATGGTAAATTAGATTGTAATTTTGTTTAGTCACTGATCCTTATGAATATATTGGAATATTTCAAAATCATCTCTATAATTAAAGTATAAAAGTAATTATGAGGTGATCAGGATGAAAAAGATTATAGTAGCTTTTATCGCAGGGGCAATATTCGCTACAGCAGGCACTGCCATGGCAAATACAATTATAGAAAAAGTGACAGCATCCGTTAGATCAGATTATAAAGTTGAACTTGATGGCAAATCGATTGAGTTAAAAAATTCTCCGTTAGCATACAATGGTTCGTCGTATCTCCCGTTAAAAGAATTTGCACAATTACTTGGTAAGGAAGTTGAATTCGTTGAGGGAACAATCATGTTGAAATCGATAGAAGAAGCACCCGTAGAAGAAGTGCCAGAGGAAAAGTTGCCAGAAGAAATGTTAAAACTTCTAGATGATCATGTAGAGTATCAAGAAGAATACGATTTCAAAATGAATAAACTAATTTTTGATCGCATTGTAGCTGTTGAAGGTCAATCAAAAACAACAGATAGTGAAGAGCTTGCTAAATATGAAAAACAGATTGCGGGAATTGATCAGCAAATAGCAGATCTTAAGGCGAAATATCCCCAGTACGCACCGTTTTTTGATTAACATTAATTTTTGTTTGACTTATTCAGGCTATGTAGCACCTTCTTTATAACCCTACTCGGAGTTCACAAATTAGGTGCTGCAATCTCCTAAACTTCTTATCTGTTTCAACAAAATGTTTCCCTCAATTATTTATCGTTGGATATTTTTCATGCTTACTGTAGTTTTATTAGACATGTTTTCTCGTATTGGTTTATTTCTACTAGTTAAATATCGTCCTAATTTGACGGACGGTAATTCAACTAAATGATACATTATTGCTGAAACAATAAATGATAAAACAAATGCAATGGTTAAAATCAACCATATTGGCATTGCTCCTTGGAGAGCATAAAGTGATACAAGCATAGTTGGCATGTGATACAAATATAGACTATATGAAAATTTCCCAACGTAGTGCACTGGCTTTAGTAGTAATAGGTTTTTTATCGTACTAGAATGTAATCCAAAAAAGATAAATAGTACACATCCACCTGCAATAGCCCAATCATTTAGAATAAACATATGAAGGATGGCGATGTTAGGTAGAACTAGCCAATTATACATATATAAGATTAATGCTAATAGTAACATAATGATTTTTAATGGTAGTGTCATCTTGTTATAGATTTTTTTCATATTGACTTGAAACTTGGCTAAAAGTGCACCTAGCAAAAAGAATGCAATGTAATGTGGGGTGAGTAGGTAGGAGGAATACCCACCACTGAAAGCTGTAATATCATATGAAAATAGTTTAAGACAAACATAGTAACCTACAAAAAATAAAATAGGGATTGATAATATAATTGCAGTATTTTTAACGAAATTGCCTTTAACTATAAGACATACAATAAATGGAAAAAGGATTGAAATACGCATTTCATGAACGAGTGACCAGATTACAGGATTTAATGTCATCGTGTTAAATTCAGTTAACAAAAATATATGATTTAGAATCATACTGATTGAAATAGGATCTCTCCAAATATCGTTGCCCCATTGGCTTATACTTGATATACCATTAGGTGAAAGCAGATATATAAGTGCAAGTACGATAATTAGTGATACACAACTTGGTATTAAGATACGGCAAATGCGACGTATGATATAGGTTGTATATGTAGGAGCATTATTGTTTAAGTAGGGAAGAGATAAAACAAATCCACTGAGCACAAAAAATAGGATGACAGATTCATGACCTAGCCAGAACAAATGAAGTGGTGTTTTATTAAGATTATCGAGAAAAAGAGACGAAGGTATTAGGATAGATATATGAGCAAGAACTACTGAAGTAGCAGCGAGACCTCTGATTGAATCAAGTTGATCAAGTCGTTTATTTGTTTGCAAAGTGAACCTCCGTTATTCTTAATGAAGAACGTTTTGTTCTATAAAAAGAATATACATTTAAAGTTAATTGTTTACAATGATTTATTTTGCAACTATAGATGTAACGTAACTATTTTATTTCTATAGTAAAATGTTTAAATGAGGTTATTGTAGTATAATTTACCTATTAAATCTTATGGATTTAGATGATTATCAAACGAAAGTCAATCGTCGATATTTAGTATGTGAGGAGTGCTAATATGAAACATATTTTAGTTGTTGGTGGTACAGGAATGCTTGCCGATGCTGTTTGTGAGCTTAATAATCAAGGCAATAAAGTCACGGTTATTGCAAGAGGCGAGTCTAAGCTAGAACATCTACATAGTCGATGCAACAATCCAGATCAGTTCAACAGTATTTCACTAGACTACGAGAATTATGAACAACTTCAGCACGTTTTACAAAATGATGCCAACAAGTTTGGGCAAATTGATTGTGTTATTGCTTGGATTCAATCCAATGAATCGAAGGCATTAGGAATAATTATGAATGAGATTACTGGGACAGAATCATTTAACGTTTTTCATGTATTAGGTAGTAGAAGTAATTTGCAAGAAGTTAAACAAGGTCTAAATATACCAGTCAATTGTAAATACCATCAGGTGAAACTTGGGTTTATTGTTGAACATAATACCTCAAGATGGCTTACAAACAATGAAATTTCGAGTGGTGTTATCCGTGCTTATAACAGTGAAGAAGAAATAAGCATTGTCGGCACTTTGGAGCCGTGGAATATGAGACCGTAATGATAGAAAGGTGCGTTTATTTTGGAAAAGAGTATCATTATAAAAAAGCTATCTAGTAATGATGAAGTTATCATGCTTGATGAAGCATTTCGTGCACAGTATCCATGGTACCAAGATCGGAATTATTTTCATACTTGTTTAGAACAAATAAGTAGTGGGCAAAGAGTAACCCTTATTGCATTAGTTGATGGGGAGATAGCAGGCTGCTGTCATTTACTATATGAATCAAAGTATCCGCATTTTCAAGATAAGAACATACCTGAGATTAACAGTCTTGATGTCTTTCCTGAATATAGAAGAAATAAAATAGCTAGTCGATTTTTCGATGAGTTAGAGCTAATTGCAGCTAACACTTCAGAATATATTGGCTTAGGGGTTGGACTATATAAAGATTATGGAAATGCCCAAATGATGTATAGCAAACGTGGATATATGCTAGATGGGAAAGGTATGTTCTACAATAACGTAGAAGTTTCGCCTGGACAATCTGTTATCGTAGATGATGAGCTACTCGTTTATTTAGTCAAGGAATTAAGATGATTTTAGGCAACTTAAAGGAGTAAAATGATGCATAGAACGTTAATAATAAGTGACATCCATGGATGTTTCAAACAATTTAATGAGTTGCTGAACAAAGTGGAATTTAACGCTAGCAATGATCAGTTGATCTTGATAGGTGACTATGTTGATCGGGGTCCGAATAGTAAAGAAGTTGTAGATAAAGTCATTGATTTGGTAGAAAACCATCATGCCATCGCATTACGTGGGAATCATGATCAAAGATTAGTAGATTTAGTCCAGCAAAACAGTTCTGAAGTTCAATATAAATTTATGCAGCATGGTGGTCCTGAAACAATTAAAAGCTATTGTATTGATGAAAGCTGTAATGAATCTCTTGAAAGTACGATCTGCCATATTAGAGGACAGTATTCGCATCATATTGCGTTTCTTGAGAGACTACCCCTTTACTACGAGGATGAAAAACATATTTATGTTCATGCAGGAATAAATCCAACATATCCGGATTGGAAGGAACAGACGGATCACGATTTTATGTATATTAAAGGAATTTTTCACAAGGCAGATCTTGGGCTAAGCAAAACAGTTGTGTTTGGGCATACAAGAACGGTAGAACTTCAAGAGACGCCTGAAGTCTGGTTTGGTAATGGTAAGATTGGAATTGATGGTGGCTGCGCTTACGGTATGCAACTAAATTGCCTCATCTATCAAGGAGATGAGTATAAGACGGTGAGTGTGAAGTGATCAAAGATATGGTATTAGAAACGAGCAGATTGGTTATTAAACCATATAGGGCTAGTGACCTTCTTGAGGCATTTCAGTTAATGCAAGATAAGGAATTGTTTACGTATTTACCGATGGACGTTATGTCATTAGATGATTATACTGATGTATTTAACTGGCTTATTGGCTGTTACGAAATAAGTCATACTGAAAATTGGTTTAAATATTCTTTTGTTATTACGGATAAAGAAACAGGAAGTCATATCGGATGGTGTGGATTCGGAAGTTTAGATTTCAACCATAACGTTACTGAAATATTCTACTTAATTGGTAAGCATCATTGGGGATGTGGTTATGCTACTGAAGCAATAGAGGGTTTAATGAAGTATTGTTTTGATGAACTTGGGCTGGAAAAGTTATCTGCAGTGGTCAAACCTGACAATATCGCCTCAAAGAGAATAATAGAGAAATTAGGATTTCATTATGAGTTTACGGTAGCTGACTTACCGGAAGAGTTTGACTTCTATAATGGAGAATTATTTTATTCAATTCGTTCAATATCGGATG
Source organism: Paenibacillus sp. GSMTC-2017 (assembly GCF_016019935.1). Taxonomy (GTDB): domain Bacteria; phylum Bacillota; class Bacilli; order Paenibacillales; family Paenibacillaceae; genus Pristimantibacillus. The sequence continues at coordinate 712,203 of NZ_JAECMT010000001.1, read as the reverse complement.
GAGCATAAGATGATCATTAATAATCAACATTTCCATGTAAAAGGAATCGATTACACAATTAGATCTGCATCAAAAAAGGATGCGATCCATTTATCCTCTTTAAGAGTGCAAATTGATGGTGAAACGGAAAATATGGACAGAGAACAAGGGGAGGCTTTCATAGATAAAACCGGTTTTGAAGCATTGATTAAGAACGATTCTGATCATCCTAGAAACTTGTTTTTAGTTGCTGAAGTTGATGAACGGATTGTTGGATTTTCAAGATGCGAAGGTAGTCATCTAAAAAGAATGTCTCATAAAGTAGAGTTTGGAGTATGCGTTTTGAAACAATTTTGGGGATATGGGATAGGGAAAAATTTATTAAAAGAAGCAATAAGCTGGGCTGACTCAAATGGTATTAAGAAGATGATTTTAAACGTTTTAGAAAGCAACGAAAACGCTACAGAACTTTATAAAAGATGTGGCTTTGAAATCGAAGGTATATTGAAAAATGATAAGCTTCTTGCCGATGGTAAATACTACAGTACCATTGTTATGGGAAGATTCAATGAATGAGACTACATATTGAGCGTCAAATAGGATAGAACCCCGCAATGAGGTCATAACGTCTCTGCGGGGTTAATTGTTTTTTCTGAGTATATAACTTTATTGGAAAATGTTGCGTATAGTATGAAGAGACAATTCCATATGATGGAGGGCTTAACGATGAGAGTGAAAATTATTGGTTTACTTGTAGCTGTTATTGCAGCAACTGTACTAATCTTCACATTTCAAAGTAATAAAGTCGGTTTCGAAGAGGTAAAGGTTGAACAATTAGATGAGGAGTTTCAAGCTATAATTAAGCAACTGGATAAACCGAATATCTATTTTATTACGAAAGGTAAAACGATTATTTTGTATTCAACATTGAGCAAGTCAGGTATGTACACATACCCTTTTGCTGAAATCGTGAGAAATAAAGATCAATTAATAGTCAATATATCTAGCCACTTACCTGGGAGTGTCGAAAACAAAAGTGAACTACTCATTGGAAAGTTAGATTTAAAGAAACTCCCTAAAGATATTGATGCTTCGTTTCTATCTCAAAAAGTAGACCACGAAATTATTAACCTCGATGAATAACAATTTATAATCAGATGGCATATGTATTTATCCTAGATGTCGCACTGCTTTTAACGGGGGCGAGCTCTATACAGCAATGTAGGAAAATGGTAGAGTATTCTATAATTTAACTACAACTAAAAGGATGATACATATGAGAGCACCGAAATTAAAAGCTGGCGATGAAATCCGCGTAATCTCTCCTTCTCGTAGCCTGTCAATAATCGCAGAAGACCATAGAAATATCGCAAAAACTCGTCTAGAGGAATTAGGGTTTAAAGTGTCATTTTCAGAAAATGTACTAGAATCCGATGAGTTTGTTTCCTCTTCTATTCGTTCACGTGTAGACGATTTGCATGCAGCTTTTCTAGACCCAAATGTAAAAGCGATTTTAACGACGATTGGCGGATTTAACTCTAACCAACTATTGAAATATATTGATTACGATTTAATTAAAGCAAACCCAAAACGGATTTGCGGATATTCAGATATAACGGCGTTAAGTAATGCGATTTATGCAAAAACAGGATTAATCACCTATTCGGGTCCACATTTCTCGACCTTTGCTATGTTGCAAGGCAATACGTTTACTGTGGAATATTTCACGAAAATAATGATGCAAGACACTGATTTTAAGGTGATTCATTCCGAGCAGTGGAGTGATGACCCATGGTATTTGGATCAAGAAAACCGATCTTTTATAACTAATGATGGTCCATATGTAATCAATCCGGGAGAAACTAGTGGAACGATTATTGGTGGTAATTTGTGTACGCTAAACTTACTTCAAGGTACGGATTTTATGCCAAGCTTAAAAGACTCCATTTTGTTTGTAGAAGATGATTATGAGGTGCAGCCATATACTTTCGATAGAGATATACAGTCACTCATTCATCAGCCTTCATTTGAAGAGGTTAAAGGGATCGTCATTGGCAGATTTCAAAAAGGTTCAAACATGACGAAAGAGAAGCTCGTGAAAATTATTCGATCGAAATCGGAATTAAACCATATCCCAGTTATTGCTGATGTTGACTTCGGGCACACAACGCCAATCATCACTTTCCCTGTCGGTGGAAAAGTGTCGATACGAGCAATCGAACAACAGATAGAAATTAGTATTACTGAATAAGAGCCTACGATGAACGTTTCGGCGATTTAAGAGGTGATTAGATGATTATCTGGATAAATGGCGCATTTGGGTCTGGCAAAACGCAAGCTGCGCATGAATTACAACGAAGATTAGCGGGGTCGTTTATTTATGACCCAGAGAAGATAGGTTATTTCATTCGAAAAAACATTCCAGACGAGATAAGAAAAAGTGATTTTCAACAGTATACAATATGGCGGGAAATGAATTTTTCGATGCTTAGTTACTTAGCTAATGAATATGAAGGAGTAATTATCGTACCAATGACGATTGTTGATCCTGCCATATTTACCGAAATCGTAACTAGACTTGAAAATGACGGGATAACCGTCAAACATTTTGCCTTGTGCGCTACTAAAGACACATTGCTTAAGCGGCTTAAGAGCAGGGGAGAAGGTAAAAACTCATGGCCAGCTAGGCAAATAGATCGATGTATAGAAGGGTTATCACATGAAACCTTTCAACATCACATAGATACGAATGAAATGAGAACTTCGGAAGTTGTATCTTACATTGCAACAAAAGCAGAAATAAACTTGCTTGCGGATACAAGAAGCAATGTTAGAAAGAACTATGATCGGATAAAGACCCAGTTGTTACAGCTTCGTTTTTTCAATTGAGAGGTTGTATATTTTATAAAACAGTGAACTAATAGGATATATTAGTTCACTATTTCATGATGATTTTTATAAATAATCTGAAATGCAACTAGAAAAGAGATGATAGTTTTGTCTAATCATATTGAAGTTAAAATTTTGACTATGTGTATGATAGAAAAAGATGGTAAAGTATTACTAATTAATAGACCCGATCGATTAGGCTTCCCAGGATATTTGGCACCTGGGGGGAAAGTGGATTTCCCTGAAAGTATCGTATCTGGTGCTATTAGAGAAGTAAAAGAAGAAACGGGGTTACTTGTTACAGATATTGTGTATAAGGGGTTGGATGAATTCTGCGAACTTGAAAAAGGAAGCAGGTACATGGTTTTTAATTATTTAGTGAGAGACTTTGAAGGCGAGTTGCTCGAAAACCCTCCTGAAGGTGATTTACTGTGGATCGAGAAAGAAAAAGCATTTGATCTGCCGATGCAAGATTGGTTTAAGAGAAGGTTTCCGTATTTCTTTCAATCGGGTACATTTGAAATGAGTTTTATTTGGAGTCAGAGTAAGAATAAGGTCATTTATCAAACAATTAAACATTATGATGAGAGTGCAGTGAAAGTAACAGAAGTGGTCTAGTGAGAAATGTTACATACATACGAATTTGGGGAGATGTTTTGATTGAAGATGGAAGTAAAAGCATTTGGTATTTTCAGTGTGTTTAAAACGGTATTATACTTTTTAATTCTACCTGCTGGTTTCATGGCTGTACTTGGATTGATCGCTCTGGTTGTCGGCTTTGCTATTGGTGAGCATACTGTTACGGTAATGGCTATTCCTTACATTATAATGCCTATTTTCATGATGATCTTATATCCTGTATTTGGAATGTTGAATGGCTTAATTTATAATGGGTTTTCTAAAAAGTTCGGAGGTCTGGAAGTAACATTAGTTGCTAAGGAACAGGCTCAGTATCAGAACCAAACTCAGTATCAGAACCAACAGCAACAGCAACATGTGAATTCAGTGTCGAATTAATGTGAGCAGCCTCCTTACAATTTGTAAGGAGGCTCTTTTTTAACAACGTTTAGCTATTGAACACTGCTTTTAATGTATAGGCAATATCTTCAAGCGCCTCATTAGCTGTATCGACTTCATGTGCCAAATTCATAAACTGATGAATCATACCTTCATAACATCGATAGTTAACAGACACTCCTGCTGATTGCAGACGCTCAGCGTATGCCGCTCCTTCATCTCTAAGTGGATCAAATTGAGCTGTAATGATCGTAGCCGGAGGTAAATTACGTAAAGCACCATGTAATAGTGGTGAGGAAAATGAGTTGCTGGCATCCTCAAGTGTGGATAAGTACTGACTATAGAACCATAATATCGATTCTCTAGTTAATAAATATCCACTAGCATTTTCTATCATCGAAGGATATTGAAAGAGTGTATCCATTGTGACAGCAGGATAAATAAGCAATTGGTAAATGATCGGGAGGTTTCCATGTTCTGCTGCCTTAATTGTCATGACAGCCGCAAGGTTACCACCAGCACTGTCGCCGCCTACTGCGATTTTTTGAGGATCTATGTTAAGTTTCTTGGTATGTTCAGTCACCCACTTAAGCGCTGTGAACGCATCTTCTACTGCCGCTGGGAACTTATTTTCAGGCGCTAAACGATAATCGACAGAGATTACTATGCAGGAAGCTTTATTTGCTAATGAACGGCAGATGGAATCATGAGAATCTAACCCGCCTAATACAAATCCACCACCATGATAGTAAACCAATGCAGGGAATGGTTTCTCTCCTTCGGGTTTATAAATACGAATAGGGATTTCACTTTCTGGGCCAGGTATTTTCAAATTCTGTACATCTTCTACAGTCTCTACTTCTTCAGATGACCACGTTAAAGTGAAATAATTTCTAAGATGAGCAATCGTCATTTCATCTGGAGATATTTGCTTGGAGAGAAGTTCTATACGATCGAGAAAGTGCTTAATTTGTGGGTGTAATGGCATGTTTTTATTCCTCTCTTTCTTTTTGAAAGTATGTTATCACAATCTATTTTTGATTATAATTGGAAATGGAATGAACACAACCAGCAGAAATATGCCTCCTGTTTGATATCCAACAGTTTAAATAGATGTGTTTAAAAAGTACTATTTTTGAAGGAGGAGACCTGTTGGAATCAATTGAAAAAGTAGACCGTCGTATCAAGCGAACTCGTCAATTTATTAAGGAAGCACTCATTAAACTCATGTCAGAAAAAAGCTATTCGTCGATTAGCATTCAAGATATTACGGAATATGCCAACATTAATCGATCGACCTTTTATTATCATTACATGGATAAAGAAGACTTACTCCAAGTTAGTATGGATGAAATGATTGCTAAGGCAATAGTAGATGTATCAACAAAGCAGGCATCCAATGATGATTCGAAAGCTACTTACAACGATTATGATCCTGTCCCATTTTTTATTCGTATGTTTGAGCATATACAGAGTAATGCACCGTTTTATCGCGTTATGTTAGAAGAAGCGCCTACGTTTAGACGACGAATTACTGAAGCTATTAAACAACAATACATGGAAAGTATAGCTTTGATGCAACCAGATGAAAGGCAACTTATTGTTTCGAAGCAAATGTTGGCAACATTCGTATCCGGTGCATACATATCCATCATCATACAGTGGTTAGAAAATAATTTGGCTGACTCCGTAACTGAAATGGCCGAACAATTATCAAAGATTATGATGTTAGGTCCACATCGAGTTAGTGGTTTAATTTGAGGATTACTAAAAAATCGCTATTTATTAGGGGAGGAACTTATGAGCTATAATGGATTTCAATTTTACGATAATGAAACTAATTTTGAAAAATATATGGAGCGTCGAGCGTGGAAAGAGAATGCAAATGACACACTTGAGAAACCTGTTGTTCGAGAACTTCTTGGCGAAGTAAGCGGCAAAAAAATTTTAGATTTAGGTTGCGGCGATGCGAAGTTTGCTAAGGAGTTGTTTGATTTAGGCTGTGAGAATTATATCGGTATTGAAGGATCTACTAATATGATTGAACTTGCTACAGAATCTCTCGAGGGACTTAATGGTGCTGTAATACAAGCGACAATGGAAGATTGGGAGTACCCTGAATCTAGCTTTGATCTCGTAATCTCTAGACTTGCCCTACATTATATTGAAGATATAGACGGTCTATTTAAAAAGATTCACCAAACATTAAAGCCGAATGGTGTAATCGTATTTTCAATTGAACATCCCGTAATCACTTCAACGCTCCAAACATCAGGAACACGTACAAGCTGGACAGTAGATAACTATTTTATAGAAGGGTTCCGGGAGCAACAGTGGTTAGGTGGAACTGTTCATAAGTACCATCGTTCTATTGAGGGCTATTATAGAGCATTACAAGGGGCTGGTTTTACTGTTGAAAATCTCAGAGAATCGACACCTCACCGTGAACATTTCGAAAATGAAGAAACGTATGAGCGCAGATTAAGGATCCCGTTGTTTCTATTTCTTTCGGCTAAAAAGACTACATAAAAACGAACGTAAGAGTGAAAGAGGGGGTAGTACCCCCTCTTCTATTTGTGTAGAAGTAATCACTTATTACTCCATAAATTTTCGTAATACGATAACCGCATTGTGCCCACCAAAACCAAAAGAACTTGAGATGCCAATGTTCAAATCCGCTTCTCGGGCAATATTAGGGACATAGTCCAAATCACAAACAGGGTCGGATTGTTCCTGATTAATCGTTGGGGGAATGATGCCGTCACGCAAACTCTTTACAAGGGCGATTGCTTCTACTGCACCTGCTGCGCCGAGCATATGACCTATCATCGATTTGTTAGCCGTAACGGGAATACGATAAGCATCATCTTGGAACAACTTTTTTATAGCCATCGTTTCAGAAATGTCCCCGATTCCAGTACTTGTTGCATGTGCACTAATTACATCCACATCACTTGGACGAATGTTAGCTTCGAGCAAAGCTAATTTCATCGCTTGATAGGCTCCGATCCCTTCGGGATGAGTAGCGACAATATGATAAGCATCAGAGCTAGCACCATAACCGATCACTTCAGCATAGATCCGAGCATTTCTTTTTTGTGCATGCGAAAGAGATTCCATCATTATAATACCTGCACCTTCCGACATAACAAAACCATCTCGTCCAGTGTCAAATGGTCTGCTTGCCCTGGTAGGTTGATCGTTTCGAGTGGACATCGCTGTTGCATTTCCAAAACTAGCAATCGATATTTCTGTTATTGCCGCTTCTGTTCCTCCAGCAAATATTACATCAGCGCCGCCTGAGCGAATAAGTCGCCAAGCTTCACCAATCGCAGTATTTCCAATTGAACAAGCCGTTACAGGAGCGAGCGTAGGGCCTAATGCGCCATATTTTATACTTATCATCGCGGCAGCCATATTCCCTATCATCATTGGTACAAGTAACGGACTAACTCTCTCTGAACCTCGTTCGCGTAGAACAGCTGCTTGATCAAGTAACGTTTGTATGCCTCCGATTCCTGATCCGACATATACACCAACCCGTTCGCGATCTACTAGATCAAGTTTTATGCCAGAGTCATCTAGTGCTTGCTCAGCTGCAGATAATGCGAATTGGGTGAACCGATCCATTCTTCTTGCTTCTTTACGGCCAAATAAAGTATCAGCATCAAAGTCACGAATGAGACCAGCAATTTTTGTTTTATAGCCGGTTGTGTCGAACGTATCGATGGAGGAAATGCCGGATTCACCTTGGACCAATCGCCTCCAAAATTGATCAACCGTATTGCCAAGTGGTGAGACTACGCCCATTCCAGTAATAACGACTCTTTCCATTGTATGCCTCCTCATAGTGCTTATAGGAGCTATCTTGTCATATGAGTTATACTATTACAAGTTGTTGTTTATTATAGTATAAACACTACCACCTTAACTAACAGGCAAGGGACGGGATAATATGAATCAACAAGCGAGACTACAGGCGTTATCCATATTTTTGAAAACACAAAGAGCTAAAATACAACCAGAGTCTGTACATTTCCCGATTGGAACCCGTAGAAGAACACCAGGGCTAAGAAGAGAGGAAGTTGCTCAATTAGCAGGGGTTAGTCCGACTTGGTATACATGGCTTGAGCAAGGGCGAGATATTAAAGTATCCACATCGGTCTTAGATGCTGTTGCGACAGCTTTACGACTAACGGTTGATGAACGTAAATATTTGTATTCATTAGCAATAGAAGCTACACCAGGGACAAGTGTCATAAAAGAAGAACTCGCAGAAATTAGCCCATCATTGCAAAAGATAATGCAGGAATTGCGCTTTTGTCCAACTATTATTACAGATAGGAAATTCCAAATTATAGGTTGGAATAATGCGGCTTCACTGGTTTTCTTAAATTTTGACCTTATACCTGTTGAACAGCGGAACATGATTCATTTATTGTTTACGCGTAAGGAGCTTCGGAAGTTAGCTTTGAACTGGGAACATTTTGTTAGTGGCTATCTATCGATATTCCGTTCTTATTACGGGAAGTACGTGGAGGATGACTGGTATGAGCGTTTTATTGAAGAGATGAAGGCTAACCACCCTCAATTTAATCTGTTATGGGAACAAAGCCAAGTAAGTTCAGCACCAGAGGTGTTACTACAATTCCGTCATGCTAAGATGGGGAAAATGTTATTCCATTTAACTTCATTCCAGGTCCACGGTAATTCGGATATCCGATGTAGCGTCTATACACCTGCTCCAAACTCTTCAACGGAAGCTAAACTCAGTCGGTTAATTGAGCTTAAATCGAATTAAACTAATCGTTACCAACGAACATTAGTTAAATTGTGGTAAATTAATGGTAATACAATTATGTTTTCTATTAGAACATTACAACTATGCTGGGAGCGAATGAAGTTGGAACTATACATATCGAATGAAATAAATAGTGATGACAAGGCTACAGTAAGAAATAAGCTAATTGCGTTTAATATGAAAAACTTCCCTGAACATTTGAACGGCAGGTATCAAGAAATAAATCTGTTTTTGAAAAATGAAGCTGGAGAAGTATTCGGTGGAATAGTCGGTGAAATATGCTGGAACTGGATCGAGATCCATTATTTTTTTGTTGATGAGCAATATCGAAAGTATGGCTATGGGAAGCGCCTCTTAGTCGAGGCCGAACGAATAGCTAAAGAAAAAAACTGCGATTTTATTAAACTCGATACATTAAGTTTCCAAGCGATAGATTTTTACAAGAGGCAAGGATATGAGGTGTATGGAACAATAGAAAATGCAGGCGGACATACTCATTACTACTTAAAGAAGGATATATAAGCCCTAGTTAGCAGAATAAATACATAAGGGGGTAAAAGTATGTTGGGATTGTTATTTCGAAACCATATAGGCGTGCCTTTGGAAAACAAAATGGATCAACTGCGTGGCTGTCTGGAGCAAATGTTAGATCACAGTAATTTCGAGCTATTGTCTGTTACTTGTGACGATTTAGGTTACAAAACACCTAATTTTACAACTGCAGGTATCTATCATCTGCATGGTATTGTGAACGTTAACAAAGAGGAACAGCCGTGGTCGATTATTTTAAAAGTGATTAAACCGGACAGTGTAGAAAAAGATGATCCTCTCCATCACAACTATTGGCGACGGGAAGCGCTCGTTATCGAATCTAGCATTTTAAACGAGTTGCCTGAATCGATTCGGACTGCCAAAAGTTATCTTGTTGAAGAGCAACAGGATGGAACTGTTTGGATATGGATGGAGCGGGTCGCAGGCGAACATGCAAATTCTCAAGATCATTTCACTTTTATTGCTCGTCAATTAGGACGATTCAATGGGACTTATCTTAATGGGAAGTCATTACCGAATGAGGAATGGATATGCAAAGGTTGGCTGAGGTCATGGACCACTGGATGCAAAATGTATGCACCTAAATCAGAATCATATTTAAAGCAATTACAAAAGGAAAATGAACGCAACATATGGACGTGGTTTCAAGAGTTTACAGGTCAAATAGACGAGCATCTAGCTTCTCTAGAACAGTTACCGCGGGTATTAGCACATCAAGATTTAAGCCCTATGAATATGCTGATAGTTAAACAGAGTGATGGAACTGATCAGGTAGTATTAATCGATTGGCAATTTATGAGCATCTCGGGCGTAGGTGAAGACCTTGGCAAGATGTTTGGTGTAAGCATGAGTCTTGGTATTGTTCCGCCAACCCAATACGGATCGTTTAAACAATCTTTATTTGAAGCGTACATACTAGGTTTAAAAGATACGGGTTGGCAAGGTGACGAGAGGTTAGCGAGATATGGCTACTATTTGAGCAGCGCATTGCGATGTGAATGGGAAGTACCAAAATATTTCTCATTAGTGGAAAAGTTGGAAAACGGTTCACAAAATGCAGAGTTACTAGATGAAGTGGAACATTTGGAAGCAATCATTAACATGCAAAGGGTTATGGCTAAAGATGCTGAATCATTGAAAACAAGAAGCATATTTCCGAAAGGAATGTAGATGAAAACAAAAGATGTCATTTATATGATTTATAACGAGAAGGAACAGTCAGTAACATCAATGGGTATTAAGTTTAATGATTTTGTAACTTCACTTACTATTGAGCTAAACAATGTATTGTTGCTTGCTTCACAATATACAGGAGAAGATTATCACACTGATTTAAGATTAGAATTCGTTAGAAAAGAACATTTAATTGATCTTTACAAAGAAAATGTTTATGATTATGGAGATTTTTGTTGGGTCGATTTTGATGAAATAACATCTCTAGATAATCTCGAACCACAAGAAAAGGCAGAGTTACTTTATTTAGAACATTACAAAAAAGCATTAAGTAATCCGTTTTCTGATAAACTCAATAACAAATATGTTTATTTAGCACATGATGATGGATGGTACAACAAAGTTATCTATAAAGACATAAATGAATTTATCAATATATTACGACAGCTAATTCCAAATAGATTGAGTATGTATAAGAAGAGTATGGAACGGTTAGGTTTGGACGTTGTACAACAATTGGTGCGATTAGCGAAAGACGGAATATTGATAGAGCTATATAGGTGTATTAAATCGAAAAACAGTATAGAAATTCCTTTTAGCATTATAGGTAAGATCTTGGATTTTGACGATGTTTATAACAATATGGAAAGACATAAGGCAAAAGCAAATTCGGAATTTTGGCTTGTATTTAAAAACAAACAATGGGCGGTTAAGTCATATAGATAAAACGAGGATTGAAACAAGAGGAGAATATAGAAATTGAAGCCGAATCATACCAAATCAGGTATGGTTGGCTCTTTTTTTTGACGTAGTGATAAAGGTTTGGTGTTTGTGTGATTTAAAAATTTTATGAACGAAACCCGCACTTTTATGCCTGCTGACCAATAGCTTATAACCATCAAAAGTGATAGACTATAATAAGGTTAAAAATGATCCAGAAAAGATGTGTGATTAGCTCGCCCTTGGCTTGCTGTGGCGTCTCAACAGGAGTGCCTACATTCTTTCTGCAAATCTTAAGGTATAAGGACGGTAAAGATGAGCAACAGACAAATTAAAACAGATGTTATCTTAATTGGTGCCGGAATCATGAGTGCTACTTTGGGATCACTGCTGAAAGAATTGGCTCCGGATTTAGAAATTACAGTCATTGAGAGACGTGCAAACGCAGGTGAAGAAAGCTCAAACGAATGGAATAATGCGGGAACTGGGCATTCTTCACTTTGCGAGCTAAACTACACCGTGGAACAACCCGACGGATCTATAGATACAAAAAAAGCTACAAAAGTTAATGAAGAATATCAGGTTTCTAAACAGTTTTGGTCCTATCTTGTAAATAATAACTTGATACGTAATCCTCGGGACTTTATCGTTCCAGTACCTCATATGAGTTTTGTTCAAGGGGAAACGGATGTAACTTTTTTAAAGAAACGCTATGATGCGTTGTCTAACAACCCACTGTTTGAAGGGATGGAATATTCCGAAGACCCAGAAAAACTGATGGAATGGATTCCGCTCATGATGAAGAACCGTACATTGAATAAACGTATAGCGGCAACTAGAATCGAAACAGGTACTGATGTCAACTTTGGCGCTTTAACGCGGTTAATGTTTGCTCATTTAAAGAGTAAAAACGTCAATATAAAATTTAATCATGATGTTGATGATGTTACACGTACAAGTGACGGTTCGTGGGAATTAAAAGTGCGGAATGTCGAAAATGGTTCCGTCGATCGCCATACTGCAAAGTTCGTTTTTATCGGTGGTGGTGGAGGAAGTCTTCATTTACTGCAAAAATCCGGTATTCCTGAAGGAAAAGGAATCGGAGGTTTCCCGGTAAGTGGACTATTTATGGTATGTAAAAATCCAGATGTAGTATCAAAACACAATGCAAAAGTATATGGTCAAGCTTCCGTTGGAGCTCCTCCAATGTCAGTTCCACATCTTGATACAAGAGTGATTGACAAACAAGAGTCATTGTTTTTTGGACCGTTTGCTGGATTCACACCAAAGTTTTTAAAATACGGATCGATGTTTGATTTGATTACTTCCGTCAAACCACATAATTTAGTGACAATGCTTGCAGCAGGCGTAAAAAACATGTCACTTACAACATATTTGATCAAAGAAGTTATGTTATCGAAAGAAAAACGGATGGAAGCGCTACGTGAATTTGTTCCAGATGCAAAAAGCGAAGATTGGGAATTGCTTGTAGCAGGTCAGCGTGTACAAATTATTAGAGATACTGCCGAAGGAAAAGGTACACTTCGTTTTGGAACGGAAGTGATTAGTGCTGCTGATGGCTCGATAGCTGCGTTGCTTGGGGCTTCACCAGGTGCTTCTACAGCCGTTTCCGTCATGCTTGAGCTAATCGAAAAATGTTTCCCGCAGCATGTAAAAGAGTGGGAACCGAAAATAAAAGAAATGATACCTTCTTATGGTGCTTCACTATTGGAAAACCCAGACTTATTCCAAGACATTCATAATGCTACAGCGCAGGCACTTGGATTAAGTGAAAACTTGCCATTAAATGTAGCACGCCGTACTGTATCATAAATAACAAAGCTTTTGATTAAACCCTCCCAATCCAAGCAATGCTTAGGATATATAATTTGGGAGGGTTTTTGATTTTTTGTACATAACATCTGTTGAGATACTTGAGGAGGAACAATTATGAAACTAAAAATGAATATTTATCCCTATCGATTGGAACAAGATAACCCAATTACGTATGCCACTTTGGCTGATTTAATATTGGCATTTCAAGAACAGGGAACGGATATTTTATTTAACTATACGAACTGGGATAGGGAGTTGGATCCGTATAAGGGCGATTTGATTGAAGAATCAATACACAATTTCCACAATGATTTAATCAGTGACCCCGATGAATCGATAAGTCAGGCAGTGAAGGAGGTACTGCTGCATCATTATGCACCTGAGCGTAATCCAAAGGACAATCAGGCTGTAATGGATCAATTACTCACTCATTTTAGAGAGGTACCTTTGGATGAGTTAAATGAGGAATTGCTATTAAAGATTGGTACTGTTGTATATACAAAACAATCGATATACACACTGGAAGATCGTGATGAGGTAACGCAAGCGTTTGTGAACAATCGCTTGGTATATACAAATAAGACATGGTTATTCCCTCATGATCGTCCCGTTTATTTGAAAAACGTTTTGTGGTATAGAGCTAACACGAAAGAAGAAATTATTCAGTCTTTTGAACTAACCGGATCGTGGTTTATTTGCGTTATTGTGAGTCCAAACACAGCGGTTGAAGACTACAGCTACTTCCTGGAATATTCTGAGGATCATGGGGATGAGCATGACGGTATGGTACTTTTCATTTCTACTAGTACACCTGACAATTTCAAAAAAAATGTACTACCGCGTCTTAAAAACGTTATCGGTGATGAATTCAAAATTGTTGAGTAATTGGTTGTTAATATTCTAGAAAGAATATGAGGATTATTTATGACAAGATATTGGACAAACCAAACTGCGGAAGCTTGGGAACATGCTCAAAAGGTTGGTTATTTAGTAGGGAACGCCGAGTTCATTTGGGAGTATTTCCTTCAAAGTTACGATTGGATGATGAAACAAATGAAGAAAAGGCTTCCTGAATATAACGGTGAATACCCTATTTGGCTATGGACGGAAAAACCGGATCTTCGAAGAGGGAACCATTTTGAAAGAGGCACAAGTGCAGTAAGTCTTGAAGTGGAGATACCAAATGATCTAGTATTGTTATCCGATTTTGATGCATGGCATAGCGTTCTAAATAAAAGTTTCCTAGCTTTAAACGATGAAGAGTGGGAGTTATATAAAAGAAACGAGATGACTATTTCAAAAGAAGAGAGCTGGGAGCGGGTATTTGAACTTGCGTTGTTGAGACAATCGCCCTGGTGGGATTTGGAGCCAGAGTTTCAAGGGGTTACAGGTAAAATTGATCTTTCGTCAGTTAAGAAAGTAAGGACGTTTATTGCAAAATAACTAGGTAATACGTTAGTATAACGATTTCATTATAACTAAAAATGCCAAAAGGAAAAGCTGAGTGATTGACGATCTTGGGTCTCACAAGGGTTTGAGTTGGAATTACAACTATCAGAAAAAAGATAAACCAATCGTTTTTGAACTGCTGAAGCCATATCGCGGTAAAGTAGTGGTATTACAAGATAATACGAATATTCAAAACAGATTTGATCAGAAATGATCTGACAGCATAAATCTAAACATCATAAGTACTAAGGAGCATATTACGCCAATTGTAAACCAATATAACTTTTCAGTCCTTTATAGTTTGATTACATCCGTGAGAAGTCCCGTACCCTCCTCAATTTCTCTAACAATCGCTTCATCCAGTGTTTCTCCTTGTTCTACTCGTCCACCTGGTAGAGACCAGCTTCGAGCGGGAGATATTTACTGTTTCACTAATAAAATGTGCTCATTTTCAATTAGTAATCCTGTTACTCTAACTAGCAAGAGATTACTCACTAAAAAAACCCAGTTTCATTCATTATATGATAGAATAACATAAATTTACCTAGTCTGGAATTGGTCATATTGAAAATATTGTAATAAAATTCACGATTATAGTTGCCGATATTGGAGGACATTGTGATATGATCTTATTTTTAGCTCTGGTAGTTTGTATGTTCGTTTATCTCATTTACCATACGTATTACGTCAAGTATTCGACAATTGTACTAAAGAATGAGTCCAATATGCCATTCACAATTGTTCAGTTGTCTGATATTCATGGTCAAACACGATTTATTAATGGATCATTAAGTAGCATGGTTAACAGTACTAACCCTGATTATGTTGTTATAACAGGGGATTTAATATCGAATATACAGCAATTAAACCGCGTATTAATCGAGCTTCAAAAGATCAATTGTCGCAACATCTTATTTGTTCCCGGTAATTACGAGCGTGAAGGAGCTAACTTTTTTAAAAAGAGGCTTTATACGCAAGAAGAACATGAGCATATTGTCCAATCTCTACGTAATCAAGGAATAGTTGTATTAAACAACAGCGGTGTGTTAATCGAGCGCGCAGGTAAACAAATATTGTTCTATGGATTCGATAATTCTATTTATGGTAATGAAAAAGTTACTATTAGTAAAAAAGAAATCCAAAACGCGGATCATATTATATTGTTAGCACATTCTCCTTCTATCATTAATCTGGTGGACTTGCATCATCTGCCTTATGATTTATTGCTTGTTGGTCACACTCATGGTGGTCAAATAAGGATATGTGGCCGAACGTTCGGTAGTTATAAAAATTTCCATGTAGGGTTAACACGTTTTGATGAACTCAAAAATTTTTATATCAATAGAGGGCTAGGAACGGTAAAAATTCCAGTCCGTTTCTTCTGCCCACCTGAAATAGCAGTGTTTCGATACGATCATTCACAACGAAATAGATGATGATAACCAACCAGAGGAGAGGATTACAATGATATTAGAAGTTGCAATGCTACAGGTAAAACCCGGAATGACAGAGGAGTTTGAAGGTAATTTCAGACAAGCATCGGCAATCATTTCAATGATGAAGGGTTACATTAATCATGAGCTTCAGAACTGTATCGAAGATCGCAACAAATATATTTTGCTCGTAAACTGGGAAACGCTTGAGGATCATACGATTGGCTTTAGAGGTTCAAAACAATATTTAGAGTGGAAAGCGTTATTACATCATTTTTATGATCCGTTTCCGTCAGTTGAACATTTTGAGAAAATAATATAAGTTACTCTTTTTTGTGACGAACGGCATATACGGCCAATAACAGTACAAGAAATCCAACGATGTACGTTAGATCATACATAGGCCAATATTTTGCCAATTGGTTAAAATATACGATATTAGGATCTAGTGTAAGTGAGCCTATCAGTAGAATGATACCTAAAGGAAGAGTTAAAAATTTATATTCCTTTAGCCGAAGCATCTGCGCTATTCCTAAGTTGAAACTATAGAAGTATATAGCAAGTTTGAAGTAAATGGAAAGGAACCACAATATCATCATAATCGCTTCTACTCTTTCCAAAAAATCTCCGATGCTTATTTTTTTTGCTAATTCGAAGCTAGGATAGTGGTGACTTGCGGTAAAGTTTACACCTAATACTAGAATAGAAAGCATGACAATCAAGATGATAACGATTCCCCCAAGGAGCGTTCCAATTATCATGCTTTTTCTTATCTGGTCTGTCCGATTAACATAAGGGAAAATCATTAAAAAGACGATTAACTCCATAAAAGGATAAGCAGCTGAAGCAAGAGAACCTGGCATAACTTGCCTAATTCCCTCTTCAAAAATAGGTTGAATGTTTTCCAACTTTGCTTGAGGTGCAAGAAAAATAATAAATAACATAAAGAGCAGTACAAAAAAAGGGAAGAAGAGTTCCCCAGCGCGCGTAAAAACTTCGAGACCTAAACGTATTCCCATTACAACAATGAAGATAAATAAAACATGAATGTATTGGATTGGCGTATCTGGCATAATCATCGTTGTCATAAAATCACCAATCTCACGAACATAAACGGAAGCATCAATAAAAATAAAAAATAAAAACAATAATGATGCACATAGACCAAGCCATTTACCTAATATTTTTTCATTGTATTCAATTACTGTTAATGAAGGATAGAGTTTGCCAACAAACGTAAATAAAAAAACGATTATAATTCCAATTACGAGTCCTAAAATGGCAGAGATCCAAGCATCCTGTTTACCTACGGTAGCTGTTATAGACGGTAGAGCCAATATCGAATCCCCAATTGTAGCTAAACAGGCCAGAATGGCAAGTTGACGTGCTCCGATTTTCCCTCTCTCTAACATCGACTCCCCATCTCCCTTACTTTATTGCCCGAAAATTGTTTCGTAAATAGGTTTGTACACCGTAATTATCCAACCAGCAGGGCTTGGGAAATCAGCATGTAGACCCATTAAAATACATATCCCAGATCCTAACAATAGAAGGGTAGCAAATACCCATAGTTCCTTTTTTAACTGCTTTCTTCGTAGGGATGGAACTTCGATCTTGATAATAAAAAGTGCAACGGCAATGGTTGCTACAGCAATCCACATATAGGTATTCCTTTCCGGAATGATAACATTAAGTCCAGTATCACCCCTTACAAAACTTATTAAACTAAAAAGTTTCCATTTAACGATCGAGAGGAGTATGTGAATAGATGAAACTTACATTAAAATTAGCTACTGAAGCGGATATTTCATTATTAGCAAAAATGAATAAACAATTAATTGATGACGAAGGTAACTCTAATCCAATGAATGTGGAGCAATTAGAAGTGAGAATGAAGGTTTTTTTAGCTACCGATTATTTAGCGGACATTATTTTGTTAGAGGATGCTATTGTTGGATATGCACTATATCGTTTCAGTGATAATGATACAAATTCACATTGTAAAGATGTGTACATAAGACAATATTTTATCGTAGACAGATTTCGATGCAAAGGGTATGGCATACGAGGAGTTGAGCTACTTAAAGAACAACGATTTGCATCAATTGATATTCTTAGTGTCGATGTACTTGCAGCTAACCATTCAGGGCATCAGTTTTGGTTAAAAGCTGGTTTGCAGCCGTATGTTATAAATATGAAAGTGAAGCTGTAATCAAAAAATCCCCACAACTATTGTTGTGAGGATTTTTTGCGTTGTTTTACTACGATTACATATGTAACTTCAACATAGAGTAGTTTTTGCGAATGTAATTGTAACCGGAATAAACTGTGAGCACTAATGCAATGTAAATTAATAGCTGATCTATTTGCAGTGTTTTTAGCAACGGAAAAGGACCGTGATTCATTAATAAAGCGGCAATAGCAGCGACTTGAAATACCATCTTTATTTTGCCAAAGCCATCGGCTTGAAGTGCTATTCCTTTGGAAGCGGCGATGACTCTGATAGCAGTAATAATGATTTCTCTACCGATAATGATGAGTGCAATCCACGAATAAATAATGTCGCTTCCGACCATTAAAATCAATGCGGCCGATATAAGTAGCTTATCTGCTAGCGGGTCGAGGAGCTTACCTAAATTTGTTATTTGATTATACTTTCTCGCGATATGGCCATCTAACTTATCGGTAGCTGCTACTAACAGGAAAAATGCTGCTGCATAAAGAAGTCCATAATGATCGAGATGTTGTAAGACGCCGGATTGTTGTACGAGCCATTCTGGATAAATGGGGAAGAATAAAATGAAAACAGGTATTAATAAAATTCTTGCAATTGTAATTTTGTTTGCGAGATTCATATATAATCCTCCTATTTGCAAATGTCCAATGTATACAAGGATACCATATTATAGGTTATAGTCGTTAGTTTCTTAGTTTCTAAAAAAGGGAATTGACATTTACTAAAATAATGTCATAATGAAATTATCAAAATGACAATATGGAATGGAGCGAAATACTCCTCATGGAAATGATCGAAAATGAATCTAACTATACATCTAAGAGCTATCGTACACCTGATGGAGCGCCAAGTGACATCGTTATCTTTACCATCACAACAACGGAGAAAAAGCTTGCGAAAAAAGCATTACCCGAAAGGGAGTTACAAGTGCTTCTAATTCAACGTAAGAAATGGCCGTTTGAAGGGTGCTGGGCATTGCCGGGCGGATTTTGTGACGAATTAGAAAGTATGTATGACTGTGCAAGACGAGAGCTCGAGGAAGAAACGGGTGTATCGAACGTCCACATGGAATATTTCAACGTGTACAGCAAACCTGGAAGAGATCCTCGTGGATGGATGATCTCTCACGCATTTTTTGCCTTGGTGAATGAAAGTTTGTTAGCAGGCCGGGCAGCTAATGACGATGCAGCAGACGTACGTTTAGTTCCAATCAAAGAAGCATTGCAAATGGAGCTAGCATTCGACCACAAGGAAGTGCTGATGGATGCATGGTCAAAAGTTCAGGAGAAGATGTTAACAACAACGATCGCAAAAGAGTTTCTGCCAGAGACATTTACGATGAGCGAACTTTATCACGTTATTCAAACGGTTGTACCCCATTTCCAAGAGAAAAACTTCATTCGTAAGATTACGTCCACTCAAAGTAGACGAGGGATTATTGAGGAAGTAGTTGATAGCTATGGTACAAAGGTCGTATCCAATCGTTATTCACAAAGGGCGGCACAATTATATCGTTTCACTGATTATGTGCCTCAACTCTCAATTTATGGATAGGTAATCAGAAGAAACCATATGTAATTATTCGTAATTTATAATATAGACATTCAAGGAGGTTAACGATATGCGTGCGTTAATTGTGATTGATTATACTGTTGATTTTGTAACTGGAAAGCTTCCATGTGGGGAACCGGCAATAGCGATCGAAGATCGAATTGTTAATTTAACTGAGTCGTTCGTAAATGGGGGTGATGATGTCATTATGGCAGTTGATCTTCATGATGAAGGAGATCTCTATCATCCGGAAACTAAGCTGTTTCCTCCACACAATATTCGAGGAACAGAAGGAAGGGCATTATATGGCAAGTTAAACGATCTTTACGATGCTAACAAGGATCGAATATATTGGATGGACAAAACACGTTATAGTGCTTTTTGTGGAACTGATCTGGAGCTTCGATTGAAAGCAAGAGGCATTACAGAAATTCATCTTATAGGCGTTTGTACAGATATTTGTGTATTGCATACTGCGGTTGATGGGTACAACAAAGGTTTTTCGATAACGATCCATGCAGATGCAGTAGCTAGCTTTAACGAAGCTGGACATGATTGGTCGCTGGGACATTTCCGCCATACTTTAGGGGCAGAGGTGCTTATTGACGGTAAACCATTAGAAAACTAATATTCTTACGATGACAATAGGAGTGAAACATATGACTTATGGAAATTTAACGCTGCATACTGACAAATATCAAATTAATATGATGTATGCACATTGGAAACAAGGGACACATAATCAAAAGGCAGTATTCGATGTTTATTTTCGTAAATTGCCTTTCGGAAATGGTTTTGCTGTATTTGCTGGTTTGGAGAGAGTCGTTCATTACATTCAAAGCCTACAATTCGGTGAAGCAGAACTAACTTATCTTGCTGAGCAAGAGGAAAATTATGATCCAGAGTTTTTGGAAGAACTTCGAAAGTTTCGATTTACTGGACAACTAAAAGCCGTTCCGGAAGGTACAATTGTATTCGGGGGTGAGCCTCTCATACAGATCGAAGCTAGAATATTTGAGGCTCAACTCATTGAAACGGCAGTTCTTAACTTCGTAAATTACCAAACATTGATCGCAACTAAAGCAGCACGGATTAAGGCAGTTGCTCCTGCAGAAAACTTACTTGAATTTGGGACGCGGCGTGCACAAGAAGCAGATGCGGCAATATGGGGTGCAAGAGCTGCATATATTGCTGGATTCGATGCCACATCGAATCTTCGAGCAGGGATGTTGTTTGGTATCCCAACCAAAGGAACACATGCACACGCTTGGGTTCAATTTCATGAATCAGAGCAGCAAGCCTTCGACCGATATGCGGATTCGTTGCCTGACGGTGTGACTTTATTAGTAGATACTTATGACACACTAAAGAGCGGTCTACCGAATGCTATTCGTACTGGAAAAGCTTTAGAAAGCCGTGGTAAGAAAATGCAAGGTATTCGATTAGATAGTGGTGACTTAGCATATCTTTCGAAACAAGCTCGAAAGATGCTTGATGCCGCAGGACTACCCTACGTTAAGATTGTAGCTTCCAATGATTTAGACGAAAATATTATTTTTAACTTAAAGGCTCAAGGAGCACAAATCGATAGCTGGGGAGTTGGCACACAATTAATAACGGCAGCTGATAACCCTTCACTCGGTGGTGTATATAAACTTGTTGCCAAAGAAGACGGTGAAGGTGGATACAGACCTGTCATAAAAATTTCTGGAAATCCAGAGAAGATAACGACTCCTGGTGTCAAAAATGTGTTTCGTATCATTAACAAAGAGACGGGCAAAGCAGAGGCTGACTATATTGCTTTATCGGATGAGAGTGACATGCACGACGGCAAACCGCTTAAATTATTTGATCCGCTTCATCCTTATTTGTCCAAACAAGTTACGAACTATGAAGCGATTCCTCTATTACACACGGTTTTCCAAAGTGGAGAATTGGAATATAAGCTACCAAATCTACAGCAAATTCGTAATTTCCACGAAGAGCAGTTGCAACAATTTTGGCCAGAATATTTACGTAAGCTAAATCCAGAAAAATATCCAGTTGATATGAGTGCTAAAGTTTGGGATCTTAAAAAGAGCTTGATTGAGAAACATCACAATTAAGACATGCCTATATAAAAATCTCATCTAATGGCTCTAGCCCATACCATCTACGCCTAGTTGAATAGACTAATGTAACGAATCAATGGGTGGGATGATTAGCGATGTTCGATTCAGGAGATAAAGATGGTTTATCTGCGGATGATCTGGCTATCATTGCGGCGGTTGTCGTAGTTATAGGTGATATTATTGCTTTGCTGGCTGTTCTCGCTGCAAAGAATGAGAATGAGAAGGAGCCGGAAGTAAAAGTAGCTAGTCGCAAAGAAGTTCGCAAGCCGCAGAGAAAGGCCAAATAAGGTCTTATCTGCGGCTTTTATCATTTTTTTCGATTAATTGTCCATAAAGTTGTGGCATTTACTACACATATACTAATCACCTCTTATTTTGCATAGGTTTATGGAAAGAGTGGAGGAGGCGATTGTGAATGTCGGCACATTACGCATGGTTATTCATCTGGTCTATCGGCATGTTTACCATTATAGGTGTAGTAATTAGCCTGTTAACTCATTTCGTTCGGACTGATACTTGGGATTACGATGAGAAATTTATATGGCTAAAAAAGGTAAGAGAATAAATTATTGTCGCTATTGGCATCCTAATTTCTGATTGCTATCCGGTTACATTATAGGAGGAAGAAATATGGACCAGTCGAATGAACAACAAAGCAGTCAAGAAAGAGAGTATGTCGTAGCGGTGCAGAAAAACGGAGACGGAGACTTGACCGCTTTCAAAACATCATCAGGCCGCGAACTGGATTATGCGACTGCACTTGAAGAAGTGCAAGCTGGAAAGATTGCTGGAGTGAACGCATTTAAAGGCAGAGATGGAGATACTTATATTCGTGGAGATGCCGATGGCGATCCAACAAATAACTTAGATCAATTACCTCTATTCTAATGTTAAATCATCTTATTCGATGATACTTTTGCCGCCTCTTGTACCATAAACGGGACATAGAGGCGGTTTTTGATTAAGGATGTAAACTGAAATTATACGAAATAACTCTTCCGTTGCTCGACGATACGCATTGCACCAGTTTTTCCACGGTAATTATCTATTCCATCGCCATAGTGCATAAGCCATAGCTTTTCTTGAATCGACTTAGGTAATGTTAACAGCTCGTCCAATCCTGCGTGAACGACGGCAGGAGTTTCTAACTGACAATCGTGATAAATGGTTTCTACACCTTTATCAACAAGAGTTTGGAGCAGCAGATGGTCAAAGCGCATATCCGCAGAATAGAAGAACCTCTCATTAAATAGAAAAGAGAAACTATCCTTATCTATAATATGTTCCGTTTTAATGAGTTCTACATTCAAGCCAGGAGCAAGTTGGTAAGATCTGCCTATTTCTAACGGTTTAACAACAAAAAAGTCATCCAACCTATTCAGACTCTCTTGCGTAAGTCCACCACGAAGTGTATTTTCCCATAAAGGTTCGATTAATGTTTGAGCTAAATAAAGGACAGGTTTCTGTTTGTATTTGAACATCATTTGAAAGGCAAGTTCTTCTAATCCGCCTACATGATCACCATGAATATGACTAATGAGCACGGCATTTAGATCATGGAAGGAAATATCCATTTCATGTAATGCTTTGGGCAAAGTAATCCCACAATCCACTAATAGACGGTAACCATCCACCTCGATTAAAGCATTGTTATTATCAAATCGTTTGGCGAAAGCACTACCCGTACCAACCATCGTTATTTTCATTTTAGTTTCATCCCCCTAATCAAAGACGTTACATTTGCTTCACTCTAACAAATTTTCGCAAATATTACTACTTTCATAACACCTGCATCACTCCTTTCATACAATATGTGAGCAAGAGGATGAATGAAGGAGATGGTTGTTATGAGTAAAGCTAAAGGCAAAGTTATAAAGAAAAAACAGCCTGCTAGTGATCGAAAACAAGTGTCATATAAGCTAGTACTTTCTGATACTTGTGCGGTATGTAAAACACCATGCGCAAGAGGTTTGCGTTATTTAGCCCATATGCAGGAGAAGGGTTCGGTAGGAAACGGTATCCCTTGTATCCTTACAAAAACATATGTATAAGTAGGTAATCATTTCCCAGTCAAACGCATAATTCAACAACATTTGACAAATGAGTGGTTTTCTGATAGCGTTTTAAAATTCTTTTCAATCTTATCGCAACTTTTTTTTAGAGGTAGAGTATAAACTTACATCCAACATAAGCGGATGGAGGTTGTGGCAACAATGAAATTCAGGAAAATAGCGATAGGGCTGTTGCTATTGTCCCTATTTAGTGGCTCAGTAGTTTATGCGAGTGGTACAGTGCAGAAGGTGCGCTTAATCATAAACGGGATCGAGTCAGATGATGGTGGAGTAACGATTGACGGCAAAACATATTTGCCGCTCAAACAATTAGCAAGCAGTATGCAAGCGATTATTGAATGGGATAATACGAATAAACGGGCTACAGTATTTAAACCGAATGTTCATATGTTTCTATACAATGGCAATACTCCATTTGGAATTGTAGACAAAGGTTTTCAAGGTAAGATTCAAGTGTTCTCACAAGTTGATAACTTGAAGAAGGAAATATCGGCTGTCAAAGTAACGATTACCGACCCATCTGGGAAGGAAAAATTAATAGAAACGAAAACTCTTAAAGCAGATGAAGTGAAAAGTAATATGTTTTGGTTCAGAACAGGAGAGTTTGATTTTAAGTTTGACTCTGTAGGTCAATATACAGTGAGATTTAGTATAAAGCCTGCTGGTTCAGAGGAATGGTCAGTCGTTTCCGAGAAAATTGTTACATCCAAAAATCCATAAGCAAATGCCCCTCAGTTAGAGGGGCATTTTGTTTGACGGTAACAGTCCGGCATGGTAGGATAGGGACGTATGATTAATTCATTGAAATGGGGTAACAATCATGAGCGAGCATAAGCATCAACATGGAGAAGATTGCGGTTGCGGGCATGATCATGAGCACGAAGAGCATGTCTTTATGGTAGCAAACGATGAAGGCGAAGAACGTGAAATGGTTATGGTCTATACTTTCGAATCTCAAGATAGCGCGTACGCAGTATTGTTGGATCGTCTAGATCCTGAACAGGATGGCGTTATTTTCCGCTTTGAAGAAGAGAACGGCGAATCTTTCCTAGTAGGTATCGAAGATGATGCTGAGTGGGAACGTGTAGCAAAAATTTATGAAGAAATTGCACGCACTGACGGCGAACAAGAATAATAGTTCGCTTAAGGGATCGGCATAATAAAGGGGCTCACGATGGTCATTGACCTTCATGTGAGCCCCTTTTTTCGTTATTCTCATTATCGATTATTTCCGAGGGTTGTAGTAGACTGTTCTTCCATTAAACATCGTAAGTTCGGCTTGTAACGACTTCGCTATAAATTTGCATAGCTCATTTGCTTTAGCCTTGTCGCCATGTGTTGATTCATCTGGCAACACGACTTGGATGCACCGAACTTCTTGGCCACTGACGGAGGTTGTTTCTCCAGTTCCAAGGATAATATGCTTATAACTTCCATTAACACCCTTCAGATAAAACCACCGATCGTCCCCTTTTGATTCTATCGTATAAGGGAATGCGGATCCAGCGTAGTCCCAGCCTAGCTGTGTGCCTGTCTTAGAAGTTTGTTCTTGGTAATGCAGTAGACGGTTCTGAACGTCTTGAAGCGTTATCTCTTGGTCTGTCGAGCCTTGCACGAGCTTAATATAAGCACTCTGACTCATGGCCAATCACCTCTAGCCCAATCATAGCATGGGCTGGAAAGCTTTACAAGAAGTACGAAATGGACTAAGAAATAGCCGTTTCTTCTACAATTACTTTAACAAATTGAATGCTGCGATCCTCAGGACCTTTAACAGGAAGCCCAACTTCGACGTGATCCACGATGTAATCAATATTTTTCTGCGTGATGACCTCACCTGGAAGTAGTATCGGAATTCCGGGTGGATAAACATAAATAAATTCTGCAATGATTCGTCCAGCAGATTCCTTGAATGGTATAACCTCTGTCTGTGCGTAGAAAGCGTCGCGAGGTGTCAAAGATAGCTGAGGAATATCAGGGATCTTCACGACAACCTCTCTAGATTCGGCACCTTCATGGAATGCTTCAGACAATCCTTTAAGTGCTTCAATTAGTTTTGATATAGAGTCTGATGTATCTCCAGGCGTAACTAGGCAAAGAATGTTATACATATCGCTCATTTCAATTTCCAGATTATAATGCTCGCGCAACCAATTTTCCGTCTCATAACCCGTCATCCCAAGGTGGCGAACATGGATGGATAGTTTAGTTGGGTCGTAATCGTAAGTAGCCTCGTCACCAAGAATTTCTTCACCAAAGCAATACAGTCCAGCAATTTCATTAATTTGGGTGCGAGCGTCTTGTGCTAATGAAATGGCACGTTCAGCGATGCTATAACCATTCAAAGCTAGATTACGTCTGGACGTATCAAGTGAAGCAAGCAAGATATATGATGTAGACGTCGTTGTTAACATACTAATAACGGTTTGGACACGGTGCGGATTTACACGACCTTTGCGAATGTTCAGTACAGAGCTCTGCGTCATGGAACCGCCTAGCTTGTGCACGCTAGTTGCAGCCATGTCTGCACCTGCTTCCATAGCAGACATCGGTAGTTTGTCATGGAAATGAATTAATACGCCATGTGCTTCATCAACGAGTACAGGAATGTCGTAGCTATGAACGAGATCGACGATCTCCTTTAAATTCGCACAGATGCCGAAGTAAGTAGGGTTAATAACGAGTACAGCTTTTGCGTCAGGGTGTTTCTCAAGAGCACGACGAACAGAACGTGTTGTTATGCCATGGTCAATACCAAGATTGTTATCTCGTGCAGGAGAAATAAATACTGGCCTCGCACCTGCGAAGATGATAGCAGCCATTATCGATTTATGAACGTTCCGTGGGACAATAATTTTGTCACCTGGCGAACATACGGATAAAATCATTGTAATGATTGCTCCGCTAGTTCCTTGTACTGAAAAATACGTATAGTCCGACCCGAAAGCGTCTGCAGCAAGCTTTTGAGATTCTTCAATTACTCCTGTTGGCTGATGCAAATCATCGAGTGGAGCTATATTGATGAGATCGATGGACAACGCATTGTCACCGATAAATTCGCGAAACTCTGAATCACTGCCTACCCCTTTTTTGTGTCCCGGTATATGAAACTGAACGGGATCTTGCTCCGCATGTTTGCGAAGCGCAGTGAAGAGCGGGGTTTTCGTATGGTCCATCGCTTTCATCCCTGCCTTTCATCTGATGTATAAACAAACTTGAGTATAGCAAAATCAAGGGGGATTGCAAGTAGTATTGAGTAATCAACAACAGAACAATTGAATATAGGTTCATTTGTTCTTTAATTGTTCATACATAGCATCTTTCTAGATATGGTACGATAGTTTGTGGAGGGATTCAGCATGAGAGATAATCGGTTAGTTATCGTAATGTCTATACTCGTCATTACATTTATAGGATTCGGCATTATTATCCCAGTTATGCCGGAAATTATTTTGGATGTAGATCCAAATAAGGCAGAATTACATACGGGAATGATGCTTGCTATTTATTCTGCAGTTTCCTTTATCTTATCCCCAATTTGGGGAACATGGTCAGACAGAATTGGCCGCAGACCAATTATTTTAGTTGGCTTGATTGGCTTTGCAGCAAGCTTTCTGCTCTTTGGACTATCTTCAGGCAATTTGACACTTATGTATATTTCACGCATATTAGGCGGATTGTTTTCAGGTGCAGTAACTTCAGTTATTGTTGCTTATGTCGCTGATATTACTACAGCAGAAAATCGAACAAAAGGTATGGGGCTAGTTGGTATGTCCATCGGTCTTGGTTTTACGATTGGACCAGGATTTGGAGGATTTCTTAGCACAATTTCATTTGAAACCCCTTTTTATGTTGCATCGGCGCTTGCTCTAATTACGTTTTTCCTTGCTGCATGGAAACTTAAGGAATCAATTCCTCAGTCCGAGCGTAAGCATAAATCAGAAAAAAGGGTATCGAGATGGACCGCGTTTAATGGGCCTTTAAAACATCTATACGTACTTGCCTTTTTTGTAACGTTTACGCTTGCAGGAATGGAGGCTACTCTTCAGTTTTTTGGAATGAGTCGCTTTAATGTAACTCCGTTGCAAGTTGGAATATTGTTTTTTGTATGTGGATTTGTAGGGGCACTTGTGCAGGGAGGATTTGTCCGCCGAAAAATTAATAAAGGCGATGAACCGAAATACATTATTATAGGTTTGATTATTTCAGCGTTAGGGTTTTTCCTTCTCTTATTCGCACATTCGTTACTATGGGCGACCGTTTCACTTGCCGTATTCGGAATCGGCAATGCGTTAATTAGACCGTGTGTCACATCATTGATTACTCAGAAGACAAAAGTAGGACATGGCGTCGCATCAGGACTAAGCTCATCGATGGATAGCCTTGGTCGTATTGCTGGTCCATTACTCGGATCACTGCTCTTTACAGTGGAGATGGGACTGCCTTACTTATTAGGAGGCATTCTTTGTATAGCAGCTATTGTGTTTGTTGTTCGATTCCGTCAGCTTGATCGAATTGAACAAAGTGAGCAAACTGTGTCTACTGGAAAATGATAGCTAAGTGCTTAGGGTGAAAGTGATGCTTAAGAGTCAAATTCTAAATCGATGCATATTATATCGGCTAGGCTGTTACTGAGCGGCAAGAGTAAAACTACTATGCCGTATGAAAAAGAACGACTTATGTAGCTGCAAGAGTAAAAACTACTCTTGCAGTATGAAAAAGAACGAGTCATGGAGCTGTGAGTGTCAGCTTATTTAACCTGTATCAACCTTTTTTGACTACTTCGGTAAAGTAATTCGAAACAACGTATTTCTCTGACTAGAATCTAGATGAATTAGCCCCTTATGCAAGTCGATGATCGTTTTGGATATGGTGAGTCCAAGTCCTGTCCCTCCATCACTTTTGCGTGATTGATCTCCACGGTAGAATGCTTCAAACACTTTAATCCTATTATCCTCTGAAATTCCGATTCCGTCGTCCGCAATATGAATGTATACATGATCTGCACCTTCCATTAGCTTTAATTGAACTTCTGTCCCAGATTGATTATGGTTTAAAGCGTTAGATAAGAGGTTGGATAGGGAACGGAATAACAACTTGTTATTAAACGAAACCAATAGTTCAGATGCAGGGATCTCATAGTGAAAGTTAAATTGCTTGTCCTCGAATGACATATAGAAGTGCGCTGAAAGCTCACGCATAAATTCAGTAATGTCCTGCACCTCAGTAGTAAAAGGATAGTCGGGGCTTTCGAGCTTTGATAAGTCAAATACGTCTTCAATCAATGAAGTAACTAATCTTGCTTTATTATGAATGAGGTTAAGTGTGTTTTGTTTTTTTTCTTCATCTTGAATAAGTCCTCTTTGAAGTGCTTCAACATATCCTTGTATCGTCGTAATAGGCGTTTTCAAATCATGTGAAATATCAACTAACATCCTCTGCTTACTTTCCGCTAACTCTCGCTTTTCCCGCTCCGTTTTCTCGAGCTTATCCGCCATCACGTTAAAATGCTCTTGAATTTGTTTGAGTTCATAACTCCCTTTGAAATCTATCCTTTTCGAATAGTGACCACTAGCGACATGTTTAATACCTTCGACGATTTGATGAAGCGGGTTAGTAATTCTGGATGCGGTCCAGCGGCTGTATATATACACACTAACAATAAAGAGCAAGGAAAATGTAATAACAGTTTCGATAAGTACACCCCAAAAAATATGAGTAGTCTCTTTAGCCTTGCTCGTTATCGCAAAGCTGTGGCGCAAATTTTCTTTTGGAATTTTGATAAGACAATAAAGGGTTTGACCCTCATTCGTTACAAATGGGGCAAGAGATATGTGATAAGGGTTGTCATCTTGATCGTAAAATAATTGATTTAATTGCCTTTCGGTGTAAGTGACGGTGGGTGAATCTACTTTATTACCTTTAACATCAATAATCTGCAAGTCTTCATCGAGAATTTCTACCCAACCTTCGAGCAATTCAATGTTTGCAGTAGGAATATCCACAATATTTGGCCTAACAATATCGCTTGCTTGTATTTCTGACAATGAATCTGTACCCAGCATGTAGATTAATCGAAAGTTAAAAAGGAGTGAAAATGCTATGACGAGTACGCCAACGGTTATAGAAAAGAAAATATAGTTCTTAACGAGAGAACGAGATAGTTTGTTTCTATTTTTCATCGAGTTCATCCTTTTTAGCGAAGCGATAACCAAGACCCCTAATCGTTTTGATATACATTGGATTTTTGGGATGATCCTCAATTTTATCTCTCAGCCTGCTAATCTGGACCATAATCGTATTGTCATCGGCAAAATAGTGCTCAGACCATGCATGTTCGAAAATTTGTTTTTTCGTATACACACGTCCAGGAAATTTCATAAACAGATCTAACAACTTATATTCAATCGAACTTAGAGATATTGGTTGTTCCCGTTTATATAACATGCACGAATGGTGATCGAGAGTCATATTGCCAACACGAATTTGTGAAATATCTGAAAGAGACGTTGCTTCGTTAAATTCATAAGTTCTTCGTAGATGTGCTTGTACACGTGCTAGCACTTCCATCGCACTAAACGGTTTACATATAAAATCGTCTGCACCAATGCCAAGACCGACAATTTTGTCTGTTTCTTGGTTTTTGGCAGATAAAATAATAATAGGGAATTTATGTTGTGCTCGAATTAGCTTTATTAATTGGAAACCGTCCATACTCGGCATCATAATATCTACAATTGCCATATCAATGCCTCCCTTTTGAACAAAAGTGAGAGCCTCTTTACCATTACATGCAGCTGCAACTTTAAATCCTTCAGCCTCAAGAAATAGTGTTAATACATTTATAATTTCTGGTTCGTCATCAGCAATAAGTATTGTTTTAGTCATATATGACGTTCTCCTCTCATGTCCTCTTCATTAATTCAATATCATTCGACAAACTCCTCTCTGTTGGTAATGAATGTAAGATTAAAGTAAGAATAGTGAAAGTTATAAGACAGTTTTGAACGATAAACTCAGATTGTGGTTATAAAAAAATGAAAGTACGTGGGGGGACTTTTATGAAAGTGGTAAGCAATAAAGTGATCATTCCAGTGTTAATTGCAGGGGTATTCATGACAGCAACAGTACCGGCAACTGCATCATCCGTACAAGCGATGCCCCAGTTGTACCAGTCCGCAATAACTCAAAATCAGTTGCAAGGCCCAGTAAACGCTCAAGAAGTACAAACATTCGTGGACAACTTTTTTGCACGAGAGGATGTAAAAGCACTTGAGATTCCAGGGGCGACAGTCGTCATTGTGAAAGATGGGAAAGTGATGCTTCAGAAGGGCTACGGATTTGCAAATGTTGAGAAGAAAATTGCTGTAGATCCAGAAAAAACATTATTTCGAATCGCTTCGGTAGCAAAGGTATTTACAGCAGCGGCGGTCATGCAACTAGTTGAGCAGGGTAAAATTGATTTAGAAAGTGATGTGCAACAGTATTTTGGCGATATTCAAATAAAAAATGAAACGGGAACACCCCTCACAATGAAACATCTACTGACGCATACGACTGGTTACGATATCGTTGACCCGCCCCAATTAAATGCCATTACATACGATTTAACGAAAAAAGTTGAACTTAAAGATTATGTTGAGGAATGGATGCCTACGGTTGTAAATAAACCTGGGGAAGCATTCAAATACGATAATATTGCTTCCTTGCAGCAAGGGTATGTCGTTCAGCAAGTTTCGGGCACCTCATTTGATCAGTATATGAGAGATAACATTTTCAAACCGTTAGGCATGAAAAATAGCTATTTTCTTATGTCAACTGATCTGACACCACATCTAGCAGTTGGTTATGATGACCAGAACAAGGCTACTCCGAACTATAACTTTTTGCCTAACGAGATGCCACAAGGTGGTATGGTTACAACTGGCAGTGATATGGCGAAGTTTATGCTTGCTTACTTAAACGAAGGTGAGTGGAATGGACAGCGAATATTGACCAATCATTCCGTTCAAGAAATGGGTAAAGTGCACTTAGCGATCCATCCAAAAGTGCCTAATATGGCATACGGGTTTGAATTTGGTTACCAACAACTTTATAACGGGCAACATGTGATAGAGAAAGGAGGCGCGGCTCCCGGCGGTTTTTCTTCTCTCATGTGGTTATTGCCTGAACATAATACAGGTGTGTTTGTCGTCTACAATAAGTCAGGTGATTTGAGAGGAAAGCTGTTCCAAGCTTTTATGGATCACTATTATCCGAAGAAGAGGGAAAATGAACAAGAAAACACATTTACATTATCGCAGCAACAATTAAAACGGTTTGAAGGGATATATCGTGATTCAAGAGTTAGTTACGTAATAACTCGCATTCGTGCAACATCAGATGGAAAGCTGGCAGTAGAAAACTTGACGGGCAAAAAGATAGTTAAACCGTTAGATCCGTTATTGTTTGTAGATGAGGATGGTGGGAAAGTAGCTTTTAAAGAGGATGCTGGCGGGACGATTGCGTATTTGTTCTCTGGCGCCAATCCGGTAGCTTGGGTAGAAAAGCTGAATGAGGCTATACCATTTAAAGATGTTGATAAACAACATCCATATGCAGCGTATATCAATGAGTTACATCAACTTGGGATCGTTAAAGGCGATTTTGAAGGAATGTTCGATCCAGAGAAAACGGTGACTAGAGCTGAATTTGTAAATCAAGTTGCAACGTGGATTGGGATGACTCCATCCAAAAGTCCTTTAACGTTCACGGATATTAGTCACCTGCCACATGCTGGATTGATTCAGAGTGCTTTAGAATATCGTTTTATTAGTGGAATGCCAGATGGAACCTTTGAGCCGGATAGACCAATAACTAGACAAGAGGCTGCAGTTATTATGACGAATGTAATGCTTGCAATGGGGGCAACACCAATTGAAGGAAGCGTTACAGGGGATACGGCTGATTGGGCCGTAAGCGGGGTGAAATTTATTTCAGCTATGAAGTATTACGGTCCTGAAGTAACTCTTTCCGCAGACGGCACGGTTGATTACAAATCAAAGCAAGTACTAACGCGACAAGAAGCTGCTGCGCTTATTTATTATGCATCAAGATGGAGCTATTAGACTAATTAGAATGGTTGCTACCATTTTGTTACACCTAGACCTTAGTCGGTGTCGTTATGAGACTAATGCTGTATAACAAACACCGACTCCAGACGTTTTTACAATACTTTTCCAGCTATTATGATTAGGTAGACTTAAAAAAGATATCCAATTAGGAGAAGGAGCAGGGACTTAGTATGAGTAAATTAACGGAATGGTCTTTCCGGAATAAAGCAGCCGTTTGGCTGTTAGTAGTAATGGCATTAGTGATGGGATTAATGAGCTACTTCAGATTGCCGATGGAATTTTTGCCGGCAGCAGATAACCCGCAAGTAATGATCACTGCAATTGGGCAAGGCAGTAATGCAAGTTCAATGGAGCAGAAGGTTACGAATCCATTAGAGCAAGCTGTTATGTTTATAAAAGGTAAAAAGTCCATGTCTTCAACTTCGGGGGATGGTTACTCTCAAATTAGCATTAATTTCGATTCCAAAATAGATATGAAAGAAGCGAAAGCTGAGGTAGAACGTGCTGTTGCTTCGGTACAGCTACCTGCGAACGTAATGAAGCCATTCGTTTTGCAGCTCAATACGTCGATGATTCCGATCAGCTGGGTTACGCTTTCTTTTGATGAAAGCATTAGTGATCAGGAGCGGGAGAAGAAAATAGTAGAGTTTAAAAATGAGCTGCAGAAAATAGAAGGATCGGGACAAATAAGTATATCCGGAAAGTCGCATGCGGTTGTGTACATAAAGCCGGATAGTGAGAAGCTGTCGCAAGCTGGAATACCTGTTCAATCATTAATGACGGTTCTACAAGGCAGAGGTATTTCGACTTCACTAGGGGAAAGAAGTGTAGATGGTCAATCTGCTAACGTAACGATAATTGATGAAATAACAAACATAGATACACTCAAATCACTTCCGGTTGCATCTGGTAAAGTACTTAGCGACGTTGCTAGTGTAGAGTTAAGCAATGAAGCAGAAAATGTGAACCGTAAAAATGGAAAAGCTGCTGTCGTATTTACAATCTCAAAAACTTCGGATGCTAATGCTGTATCGGTAGGGGAAGAAGTAGAAAAAACGATTACAAGATTGAATAAAGAGATGATTGGCATTGAAGCAGCCATTCTCCTAAGCAGCTCAGAGTCTGTTGTACACTCCGTTAATAGTATGCTTAGAGAAGTCCTTCTCGGCGCTTTATTTGCTACGATTATTATTTTATTGTTTATGCGCAACATTAAAGCAACGATCGTCACGATCGTATCGATTCCTCTATCCCTTGGGATTACATTATATTTACTGCAACTATCGGGTGTTTCTCTTAACATCATTACGCTAGGTGGTGTGGCGGTTGCGGTAGGTCGATTAGTAGATGATAGTATTGTTGTCATCGAAAATATTTATAGAAGACTACAGAAAGAACCCTTCTCCATTGGTCTTATTACTAGTGCGACTAAAGAAGTGGCAGCGGCTATTACTTCTTCAACAATCGTAACGGTTGCTGTCTTCTTGCCTATGGGTCTATTAAAAGGTTCATTGCAAGCGTTCTTGCTTCCATTTGCGCTTACAGTTACTTACTCATTACTTGCTTCCTTGCTCGTTGCATTAACAGTTGTCCCTCTTCTAAGTGCAATATTGCTACGCGGTACAAAAGAGAAGGAACATCGTGGTTCACCGAAATTTGCTGCTTTCTTAAGATGGAATTTAAGCCGCAAGTGGCTTCCTATTACTATAGCGATCGTATTGTTGGTTGTTTCAGTAGGAGCTTACGTGAATATGCCGAAGGGGGCTATTGACTCCTCTGGTGCAGAGAACGTTAACGTAACACTGCAATACCCGAGTGATACACCGACTGACAAAGTTTTGGAAGGTGGAATACGACTAGAAGGTATGATCATCGAAGATGAATCAGTCGAGTGGGTAATGATGACATCTGGTAATAGTGCTGATGATGCGCAATTCGGTAACGTTTCGTCGCCTACTTTAGTCACTTATCTTATCGATCTTAAAGAATATGTTGATGCCGAGAAGTTTTTGGAACGTCTAGCAGCTAAGAAGTCAAACTTCCCAGAAGCTGATCTTCAAGCAAACGCTACTGATTTAATCATGGGTAGCGGTAAACCTACCGTGTACATCGATGTAACTGGTGATAACTTACAATTACTTGCTGAAACGGCTAAGAAATTAACGGAAGCTATCGCGCCTATTAAAGGTGTAGAGAAGGTGGAGAGCAATCAAGAAGCACTTAAGCCTGTCTATACGTATCATATTAAACCAGAGGCAGCAAAAGGTGAGGAGGTAGCGATGCAGTTACAAAGTATCCTACATCCGATGCCACTTGGTACGTTGTCGTTAGAAGAAGGAGATACGCCAGTT
Organism: Paenibacillus sp. GSMTC-2017; assembly: GCF_016019935.1. Taxonomy (GTDB): domain Bacteria; phylum Bacillota; class Bacilli; order Paenibacillales; family Paenibacillaceae; genus Pristimantibacillus. The sequence goes on along the minus strand of NZ_JAECMT010000001.1, from coordinate 676,920 downwards.
GTTTTGCAACCAATCGTTAATCCTCAATCAAAAGCAGATTTGGATAATCTCACAATTATGACAGCAGCAGGAGCAGTATCGATCTCCCAAGTTGCTGAGCTCGTTCGTTCGGAACAACCTAGCGTGTTCTATCACTTGGATGGTAAACCTTATGTTCGTGTAACGGCAAGTGCAGATCCGAAGCAGCTTTCAGTTGTTGGAGCGGATATAACGAAAGTTGCTAACGAACTGGAACTGCCTGCGGGTGTAGAAGTATCTGTAGGCGGTGCATCAGCGGACCAAATGAGTGACTTTGCCGATATTGGTGTAACGGCATTAATTTCAATCGGTATCGTTTACCTCATCATGGTATTAACATTTAAGACGCTACGTGCTCCACTTGCGATTATGATCTCGTTGCCACTGGCAGCAATTGGTGCAGTAACAGGTCTACTTATATCAGGTGTTACACCTGACTTCACGGCGATGTTTGGCGCACTCATGCTCATTGGAATCGTCGTCACTAATGCTATCGTATTAATCGATCGAGTGAAACATAACGAACAAACAATGTCGATTCGAGAAGCACTCATTGAAGCAGCAACAACAAGAATGCGACCAATTATTATGACAGCACTTGCGACGATTTGTGCGATGTTGCCACTTGTATTCGGCAATCACGAATCCGGCAGTATTGTGTCCCAAAGTTTGGCGATAGTCGTTATTGGCGGACTTGCTGCTGCTACAGTGCTTACACTAGTCATTGTACCTTGTGCATATGAGCTATTATTTTTCCGCAAATCAGCAAAGCAAAGAAGAGCAATTAAGTTTGAAGGTGCTGCCGAAGCAGCAGCTGCATCGTCGAAGTAATCTAAAGAAACATATGCAACTAACCAAGGGTGCTTCTTCATCAAATAGAGTAATCTATTTTTGGAGAGCGTCCTTTTCTCCTTTTTAATCATAGGAAACGATATATGAGTTTCTACATGTCAGTTTAGTCTCCATCGTGTAGAAGGTTTATTTAGTCTATTAGTTGAATTAATTGGTTATTGATAGACAAGGGGTGTAAAACGATGTCTAATACTAACTACATTCGTTCAATTCGCGAAAAAGTCGGGCACGACTTGTTATTTTTAAACTTTTCAGGCGCCATTATTGTGAATGAAAACAATGAACTATTATTGCAAAAAAGAGGTGATAGAAATGCTTGGGGTTTCCCAGGAGGGGCGATGGAGTTAGGAGAATCGGCAGAAGAAACAGCTGTACGTGAAGTGTTTGAGGAAACTGGCTTACATGTAAAAGTTGACCATCTCATAGGCGTATACACGAAGTATTTTGATGAATATCCGAATGGAGATAAAGCGCAGACCATTACTTTCTTTTTTCAATGCAAAGCGATCGAAGGAGAACTTAAAACGGACGGAGATGAAACGTTAGAGCTTGCGTTTTTCCCTGTCACTAACTTACCTCCTTTGTTTGTCAAACAACACCAAGACGCTGCTCAAGATTGGTTAGCTGAGCGAAGGGGATGTTTTAGGTGAGGCAAATTTTCAATTAATAAAGCCCCAAAAAATCCTGCTTCGGGCAAAAGAAGCCAAATCAATGGGACATTGGTTTGGCTTACTTTGCTTATATAATTTCATTTAATAACCAGAGTCTTCGGAAGTAAGATTATCTATCATTTTATAATCGTATTTTTGTAACGGTTTTTCAGCAGGCCCCTCAAGTACTTCTCCTGTAAATGAAAATCGAGAACCATGGCAAGGACAATCCCAAGAACGTTCTCCATTGTTCCAAGCAACTTCACAACCGATGTGAGTACAAGTTGTATCTACGATATGAAGCGTTCCTTCTATATCTCTATAAGCTCCTTTTCTATGGCTATTAATAGTTATAACGGCTCCTTCATCGTTGGATAAATCATGAATAGATTTCTGAGGCATCTCAAACTTACCTTTAATTAAGTGACCAACAACATTAGCATTTTCAACTAAGAAGTTCTTCAGACTTGGATTCATATGGAAGCGGGAAGGGGTATATAATTCTTGATATTTGTTCTTTTTATCACATACTATGTCTCGTAATAAAAGTGCAGCCGCAGTTCCGTTTGTCATACCCCATTTCCTGTATCCAGTTGCTATTAATACATTCTTTTGACCAGAGGTAATTTGACCGACGTAAGGAATTTTGTCTAATGTAATTAAATCTTGGGCGGACCATCGATATGAAATATTTTCTAGCTCAAATAATTGTTGTCCGAATACTTCTAAAGGCTCATAATGTTTTAATGTCTCTCCACCTTGTCCAGTTTTATGACTTTCTCCAGAGATAAGAATCATTTGTTCCCCATTAATTGTTGCATAACGAAGAGATCTCTTTGGTTCATCTGCACTAATGTATATGCCACCTGGATATTCTTTTTTTGTTTTTGCAGCAATAATATAGGAACGTTCTGCATGCATCCTTGTGGAGTAAAGTCCCGCGCCTTCATAAAAAGGGAAGTGAGAACAGGAAAGAACATAGTTTCCAGTTACACGGGCTCCTCCATTAGTAAGAACTACAGGTTGTTCGCCCGTCTCAATATTTACCGCTGTTGTATTTTCAAAGATGTATCCACCTTTTTCCGTAATTATTTGTGTAAGATGAGCTAAATATTTGAGTGGATGGAATTGTGCCTGATTTTTCATAACTAGAGCTTTATATATTTCTAAATCAATAGGAAGCTTATTTACTAGGTGGCCTTCAATGCGAAGCTCTTTATAGGCTGCTGCTTCTTTATCTAGTTTGAGTGCATATTCCTCTGTAGTGGCATACACATAGGCATCTTGATGAGTGAAATCACAATCAATATGATGTTTATTAATCATTTCTTGAATAAATGTTAAAGCAGCGATGTTTGCTTCATAATATAATCTTGCCGTGTTTTTTCCTGCATTTTGGATGAACTCATCATAAATTAAATCGTGCTGGGCTGTGATTTTAGCTGAGGTATGACCTGTTGTTCCATGTAGCAATTTGTCTGCTTCTATAATAGCAACCTTTAAACCTTCATTCACCAATAGATATGCAGCTGTAATACCTGTAATTCCACCTCCCACAATAACAACATCGACTTGCAAGTCTTCCTTTAAACTGGGGTATTCGGGTAAATGAATTGAGTTTGTCCAATAAGATTCGGCATTAAAGAGTAATTTTCCATTGTAATGATTGTTAGTGGTCACTATAAATCCTCCATCAATTGTTTTATAGGATCATTATTTCCAATTGAGAAGAGGATAAACTTTGTGTTGCTAAAAGGCGTAATAGAGTTAATGAAACAGATAGATGGATTGGAAGATAGCGTTCTTACCTTGAACGAAGGTGAAGAAACAAACAGCATTAGTCGTGTCGAAGGAAAGACTCTTTAATGGGGGAAAACAATAAGAAATATTTCGTTAACCGCCTTATGCTCATGGACGGTGGTGTGAGAGGACGGGGGGCTAGGCGCCCCCTCTTACAAGTTTGTACGTGAACAAGCAAGCTGATATAGCGGAAACAGTTGCTTATACGTAGACACAGTAAATTCAAGCAATGCATCACCATTTTGAAGCAGCTTATCATCTGCCGCAATTTGACGACCGATTAGAAGCTCGGCTTTTTGGACGTCACGGAAGCGTTTAAGTGAAGATTCCCAATCTTGACGGTCCATCTCGGCTACTTTTGCACATTGTTTCTTCATATGATCTTGAGATAACGAGTAATCACTAGGAACTGATGATATCACTTGATCTAGTTCATTAAGAAAAGCAGTAGCGATTGCTTTTTTATTCGGTGCTTCATAGATGAGTGCAAACCATATAAACAAATGATCATCGAATAGTCCAAGCTGGAAATGAGGATGAGCTTTATATCCACGTTTGTTGTTGCAGATTGCAAGCCAAGTATCTTTAGGAGGATTGACGGTACGTCTTGCATGTTTTGCAATGTGAAGGAACATCTCGTTTCCTGATAGGAGGGATAGTTCCATCGTAAGTTGCTCGCCGATTGCTTGGAATTTAGGACGAATATGTGTTTGGATACCAGCCATTCGTTCTTCTAATCCTTGTAGTCCGAATACATCGAAGTCAGAAGAGTGAAAGCCTGGCAGCGCCGATGTTTGAGTTTGAACCGTTGTCGTCATCGTCGTTGCTCCTTATATCAAGATAGATAATAAATATTTATTGATAATCATTATTATAGCATAAATAAGCTTTAATTAAATGAAGATTACATGTAATCAAAGAATGGCTGCAATAATAACGAATACTTCGCCGAAACTTATAATGAAGAAGTTATAAATAGATGATTTGTTTCATAGTTTCAAATAACTTTTTATAGAGTAACGTCCGGTCGGTTTTGAACATACTACCCATTTTCGATAATAAATCGAAGCAACATGTAAAATTAGTCAATAATCCAAGTTGCCATAACATAAGATGGAGTATAAGATAATGATAAGAACAAATTTTCAGAACATTTAGTCAACTAACAGAAGGAAAAGGGGAGGGATTGCCGTGAACAAAAGCTATGAAGTCGAATACTGCAATTTGGAGCTGCGTTTCGAGCGGCGGCAAATCCAAAATCTCATCCGTGATCTTATTCAGGAAGGGTACTCCTTGTATTGGAGCGAAACGGAGGGGCAGTTTCTGGTATCTATCCGGACGGGGCGCAAGCTCGTAAAGCTGCAATTTCAACGCATGAAAAACCGATACAAAATCGTAGGAGATTATGTGATCAAGGATGAAAAGTTGTCAGTTCTACTAGAAAAGTTGATTAATGACACACGTGGACATGCGGTCGTGAAGCGGATCAAAGATCGTCAAATCGTCATTGAGAGTATTATGTTCGGTGAGATTATACGACTTGTGGAGGTGTCTGGCATGGAACATCGGATTATTTATCAGAAGAAGCCTTTTGTCACAATAGAAGAAATGATAAAGGCGTTTCAATCGAAGCGAGCTGAAGAAAGAGCTCTGGTACTCAGACTCGAATTGGATTATGAGCTATCTGTTTTGTTTGAAGCTTTAGAGGACAAAAATGAGGAAGCGGTTACTTTATCGAAGGAGCGGTTAGTTGCTCTGCGATCAGAAATGCTTCAATTGGAGCTGTAATGGATGAGTAGTAATGTTGTTTATCTTTTTTAAACGATCGTATACCCCGTATATTAATTGCGGCGTATAGGGTCGTTTTTTCGTATGGACTTAAGTTAGTAAGCAGTCGATTTCCGCAGTATAAGCAATTCTTTTGCTTAATGTCAATATTTCTGATGTGCTTTATAGCTATTTTTCCATGTAAATAGTTTTCTTATTGCTGTAAAAGGAGTAGAATAACACTATTGTGACTAAATAAATAGAGAAGGATGGGAGAACCAGATGTCAAAACAACAAATTGGTGTTATAGGATTGGCTGTAATGGGCAAAAACTTGGCCCTTAATATTGAAAGCAGAGGATTTACTGTTTCCGTATTTAACCGTTCTCGTGAAAAGACTGACGAGTTGATTAAGGAATCCGAAGGTAAAAACCTAGTACCTGCTTATACAATCGAAGAGTTTGTACAATCACTTGAAGTACCTCGCAAAATTTTGATTATGGTTCAAGCCGGTGCAGGAACGGATGCTACAATTGATGCTCTTGTGCCTCATCTTGCTCAAGGTGATATTATTATTGACGGCGGAAACGCTTATTTCCCTGATACACAACGTCGCAGCAAAGATTTGGAAGCAAAAGGTTTCCGTTTCATTGGAACAGGCGTTTCTGGTGGCGAAGAAGGCGCACTAAAAGGACCGTCCATCATGCCTGGCGGCCAGAAGTCAGCATATGAGCTAGTTGAGCCGATCTTGACTGCAATCTCTGCTAAAGTTGGCGAAGACGCATGTTGTACATACATTGGACCTGACGGTGCAGGTCATTATGTAAAGATGGTTCATAACGGAATTGAGTACGGAGATATGCAATTAATTTGTGAAGCTTATGACCTTTTGAAAAATGTTCTTGATGTTAGTGCAGAAGAACTTCATGACATTTTTACAGAGTGGAATAAAGGTGAGCTTGACAGCTACCTTATCGAAATTACACGTGATATATTCTCCAAATATGACCCTGAAACGGGCAAACCGATGGTTGACGTTATTTTGGATTCCGCTGGCCAAAAGGGTACAGGAAAATGGACGAGCCAAAGCTCGCTTGATCTTGGCGTTCCTCTGTCCATCATTACTGAATCCGTATTTACACGATTCCTTTCAGCAATGAAAGAAGAACGTGTTGCTGCTAGCAAGGTACTAAATGGACCTGCAAAAGTGCCATTCCAAGGTGACAGAGCTGCATTTATCGAATCAGTTCGCAAAGCCTTGTTTGCAAGTAAAATTTGTTCGTACGCACAAGGCTTCGCACAGATGCGTGCAGCATCGGAAGAATACGGTTGGGAACTACGCTACGGCGACATCGCGATGATCTTCCGTGGCGGTTGCATTATTCGCGCCCGCTTCCTACAAAATATTAAAGATGCTTACGACCGCGATCCAGAGCTTCGCAACTTGTTGCTTGATCCTTACTTCAAGGACATCGTGGAAGCTTACCAAGGTGATTGGCGCCAAGTAATCGGAATTGCCGTAACGAACGGTGTTCCAGTTCCTGCATTCTCTAGTGCGATTGCTTACTTCGACAGCTACCGTACTGAGCGTTTGCCGGCTAACCTATTGCAAGCACAACGTGATTACTTTGGTGCCCATACATTCAAACGTGTGGACAAAGAAGGATCATTCCACTTTAACTGGCTCCAATCTTAAGTTAGCGTTTTGGAATAATCCCATAAGCGGCTTGTTTCAACCATTCGCGTAAACGCTCGGCCTCTTGGTCGCTCGCATGTCTGCGTTGAATAAGGGCCATCGCTGCTTCGGCAAAGGACAAAAAGTTTTGCATTAATCGTGGCTGCGACAGATCCAGTAAAGATGGATCATCGTCAGCCACCTTTTTTTTGATATAACCGAGCATCCAAACGACATCGTCACGACTTAGAGGGTATGCAGGATCCAATATTCGATTAATTCTTAGTTCTGTTGGATCTGAAGACTGGGGATAGGGCTTTCTTGTCATTACAGAATCACTCCCGTCCAAAAATGTGCATAAAATGTGCATCTTAATCATCCATACGGCTTAACTCACTTTTTTATACCCTTCTCGCCAAAAAAAATGATATGATGTGGTAGAAAAGTTGAGTAAAAAGAGTTAAAAGGTGGAAAAAGCGCAATGGAATCCAAAATCTCCTATAAATTGATATTAATCGGCTTTATGGGTACTGGCAAGTCAAGTGTTAGTCGATTACTTGCAGAGCAGCTAGGATGCGCTCGAATTGACGTTGATGAAGAAATTGAGCGTTCAGAAAATAAAAAGATTTCCGCTATATTTGAGATTGATGGTGAAGAAGGTTTTAGAGAAATTGAAAGTCGCGTACTACAAAGACTTCTAACGACTTCAGAAGTATCCGTTATTGCAACTGGCGGAGGTGCAGTGCTGCGCGACTCCAACCGTCAGGATATGCTCGATAACGGTTATGTCGTTGCTCTTAAGGCAAGCCCAGATCAAATTGTTTCAAGAGTGATGAATGATGAATCTCGACCACTGCTTAATGGTGATGTTCATAGCCGTGTTAGCAGCTTGCTTGAACAAAGAAAAACAGCGTATGACTTTGCGCATTGTACGATTGATACGACTGAACTGACTGTAGAAGACGTTGTATCCAAAATTGTAAGCCAGTGGAATCATTATTCCTCTTCCAAATAAATTAATGTAAAAGGAGATTCATTCTTAATGGACGTTATTGTAACGCCGACTCCCCGGCTTAAGGGTGAAATTGGAGCTCTTTCCTCCAAAAATTATACAACTCGATATTTACTCGTAGCTGCATTGGCAGAGGGGACGAGTACCATCTATTACCCAGCTCACAGCGAAGACAGCGATGCGATGCGCCGTTGTATCCGCGATCTTGGTGCAATTGTAGAAGAAGATGAAGAAAAGATCGTTATTACTGGTTTTGGCCGCAATCCTAAGCCTGTTGAACAACTTGATGTTGGAAATGCTGGTGCAGTATTACGATTTTTGATGGCTATAGCGTCATTATGTCCAGACCTTACTTTTGTAAATCGTTACCCAGATTCGCTTGGTAAACGTCCGCACCATGATTTAATTGAATCTCTAAGCAATATGGGCGTAACAATTGAGCATAATGAAGGTAAGTTGCCTATTACGATAAAAGGCGGTAAACCAAAGGGTGGGCACATCCAGGTTTCCGGTAATATTAGCTCTCAGTTTTTAAGTGCACTTCTATTTCTTACCCCGCTTCTTGAAGAAGACAGTGAGATCGAGGTTCTTCACGATTTGAAATCAAAAGTTGTTGTTGGACAAACATTAGAGGTGCTGGAGCAAGCAGGAATCAAAATCCATGCAGATGAAGATTATATGCGTTTCCGTGTACCAGGTCGTCAAAATTATGAAGCGAAAACGTATTCCGTACAAGGTGACTATCCTGGATCTGCTGCTATTCTTGCCGCAGCTGCCGTTACTGAATCAGATGTTATTGTTCATCGTTTAGTTGAGAATAGTAAACAAGGGGAACGTGCTGTAGTGGATGTACTCCGTATGATGGAAGTGCCACTTACTCATGAAAATGACATTGTACATGTAAAAGGAAATGGGCAACTCAAAGCAGTTGAGTTTGACGGTGATCATGCTACGGACGCTGTTCTTGCAATGGTAGCTGCAGCTGTTTTTGCAGAAGGAACTTCACGTTTCTATAATGTTGAAAACCTTCGCTATAAGGAATGTGACCGCATTACGGATTATTTGAATGAGCTGAGGAAAGCTGGGGCAAACGTAGAGGAGCGCCAAAGTGAAATTATCGTTCATGGTCGTCCAGAGGGTGTAGAAGGTGGCGTTGATATTAACGCTCATTATGATCACCGTGTTATTATGGCGCTTACGATTGTCGGTTTACGTTCCAAAAATCCGATCCGTATTCATGATGCACATCATGTTGCCAAATCGTATCCGATTTATTTCGATCACTTGAAAGCATTAGGTGCTAATGTTGAGTGGGTGGAAGGCAAATTGCATTAAAGTAAATTGTCCAGACGATACTTAGTTTTTAGAAATGAGGTGCAATTATGGCTTTTGAAAATCCGACACGGGAACAAATAAAGGAAATTCTGAGCAACAGTGACGTTGTTGCAGTGGTAGGGTTATCTGATAATCCAGAACGAGTATCCTATATGGTCTCAGAGGCAATGCAAGCAAAAGGATATACGATTATTCCAGTTAATCCTAATGCGGACACGATATTGGGGCAGAAAAGTTATGCTACTCTAGCAGATATTCCGGTTCCAGTCGATATTGTTAATGTGTTCAGACGTAGTGAGCATACACCTCCAATAGCTGAAGAGGCTGTTGCGATCGGCGCAAAGACACTTTGGCTTCAACTTGGTGTATTGAATGAAGAAGCGGGTAAAATAGCACAGGACGGCAGCTTGAATGTCATTATGGATCGTTGCATCAAAGTAGAGGACTCCATTCTTCTTCCAGGTGGAAAAGGAAAAAGGTAACGTTCGTAATGATGATTTCGTTTCTCCACAGTTAGATAGGCTTCAAAAATAAAGTCGCATAGTTATGATGACTAGGCGCACATGATTAATAGCCGTTAGATTAATAAAAGTTTGAAAAATCATTAATAGGGCGAGCCTAAGTGGCTCGTCTTTTTATTTTGACAAATGCGGAACAAGGGCTTAACATCGAAGTAGGCATCATGCTCGACAAAATCAAAATTACGATGTAAAGTTGCAATTGTAAAAATAGGATTATGCTTACGAAGTTACGTTTTGCTTCGCAAAACGTTTTAGGAGGTTAAAAATGACTTTCATAGGGAGCCTGCAGCAGCTGGGAAGAGCGTTCATGCTGCCGATGATAGTGCTTCCAGGAGCAGCCGTATTTCTTAGCCTAAGTCAATTGCCTTGGGATTACATAGGATTGCCGGGTATGTCAGATCATTTACGTGCTGCAAGTGAAGTTATATTTCTTTATTTGCCGTATTTGTTCGCAGTAGGTATTGCGCTTGGTTTGACTGGAAATGCGCTCGCAGCAGGAATGGCATCGCTTGTTGGAATGATTATTTATACCGGTGTAATTGGAACATCTAGTACTGAGATAGAGCCGACCGTTATGATTGGTGCTATTATCGGAATTTCAGCTGGTTACAGTCATGAACGATTTAAAGATTTAAGATTGCCAGAGTACATACAGTTTTTTGGAGGCCCACGATTTGTTCCGTTATTTGTGAGCTTAATTTCGTTTCTATTTGCCATTGGGATGGTTAATATAGCACCTTTTTTACAAGGGCTTATGATAGAACTCGGCGAGGTTGTAGCTTCAGGCGGTGGCTTTGGTGTTTTCCTATATGGATTCGTTCATCGAATTCTTGTCGTATTTGGTCTGCATCATCTCGTTAACCATGTGTTTTGGTTTCAGATCGGTGGTTACGAGACGGAAGCTGGTAATGTCGTTTATGGAGATTTACCGCGCTTTTTCGCAGGGGACCCAAGTGCAGGTGCCTTTATGGCGGGATTATATCCTACAATGATGTTTGCATTGCCAGCGATCGCATTTGCGATCATTCATGAAGCACGTGAAGATTTGAAACCGAAAATTCGTAAAACGTTTATGTACGCAGCTCTGGCGTCATTCCTCACAGGAGTGACAGAACCTGTCGAGTTTGCTTTTTTGTTTGTAGCACCTTACTTGTATGTTATTCACTCACTATTGTCAGGTCTTATTATGTGGGTAACCTTCGAATTAGGTATTCGCCATGGTTTTTCGTTCTCAGCAGGAGCAATCGATTTTGCAATTAATCAGCATCTTGCTACGCGTGGTTGGCTCATTATCCCGATTGGTATCGTCGTCGGACTGTTTTATTATTTCTTATTCCGATGGGCGATTCGAAAATTCCGCATACCAACGCCAGGACGTGAAGAAGGCTCTCAACTTGATGAATGGGCAGGCGATATTCCTTATCGTGCACCACTTATTCTTCAAGCTATTGGCGGCAAACAAAACATTGTACAGATCGAATCATGTATTACGCGTCTCCGGATAAAGGTTACGAACGAGAAGATCATAGATGTTAACGCCCTCCGTAATTTAGGGGCGGCAGGAGTAATTAGACTTGGAGGTGGTCATGTGCAGGTTGTGTTTGGCACGTACTCCGAGCTTATTCGTGAAGAAATGATTAAAGCGATGCATCGTGATCAAGAACAAGTTTTGTTCCACTCACCGATGCAAGGCAAAATGATTTCGTTAGATGATGTGCCTGATCCAATCTTTGCAGGGAAATTAGTCGGACAAGGTGTTGCATTTTTACCTGATAAAGGTGAATTGGTTTCACCAGTTAAGGGTAAAGTTATTCATATTTATCCGACTATGCATGCCATCGGCATTAAGACACCTGAAGGGTTAGATGTGCTATTGCATATCGGAATTGATACATCACACTTGGCAGGGAAATCATACTTTCAGGCAGTCGTCAAAGAAGGCGATGAGGTCACTCCTGGTATGCTGCTGATTCGGTTTAATTTACAAAAGGTTCGTAAAGAAAGTAAATCACTAGCTACACCAATGGTCATTACCAACTCCGATCGTGTCCATTCATGGCGTTATGCGCCATTTAAAGCGGTAAAAAAGGGACAGTCTTCGGTTATGTCAGTCGTACTTAAAGAGAGCAATGGTGGAGGGGAAACACAATGATTCAAGGAATAGGCGCTTCGTCAGGCATCGCGATTGGAAGAGCATTTGTATTGCCGAACTGGGAATGGGAAGTCCCAGAGCACAAAATAGACGTTTCAGATTTCGCTCGAGAGTTTGAGAGGGTATATGAAGGTATACGATCCTCTAAACATGAAATCGAGCAAATAAAGGATGAGCTTAGGGAAGTAGTAGGCTCAGAAGAAACGAATATATTTGATGCACATATCGCTATATTGGATGATCCTGTTTTTATGAACGAAATTCAAGGTATCATTCAGCGGCAATATAAAGCTGCAGAAGTTGCGGTGAAGGAAGCAATTGATCATTTTGTAACGATGTTCGATTTGCTCGATGATGACTACATGAAGGAACGTGCACTTGATATTAAGGACGTCGGTAATCGATTACTGAAGCATTTACTTGGTGTCCCTGAAATTACACTTCCTTCAGATACACAGCCGTTTATTCTCATTGCAAAAGAGTTATCCCCTTCCCAGCTTGCACATATTAATCCTGATCACGTGCTTGGGATCGTAACGCTTGTAGGAAGCACGACTTCACATTCCTCTATTATGGCGAGGGCACTTGGCATTCCATTAGTTGTTGGGGTGGAGCCTAGTCTGGCTGAACCCATTATTACGGGGCAAACAATGATTATAGATGGTGGGGATGGAACCGTTTATATTGAGCCAGTACAGTCTGTTATTGATCTATATAACGATTTACATGCTCGCCATACAGAAGCTAAGAGGAAGTTGCAACATTTTGCTGATCGCCGCTCAGAAACACCAGATGGTAAGTGGTTGAGGCTTGGAGCTAACATCAGTTCAGTTAAGGAACTAGAGATTGCATTGTCCAGTGGCGCTAATGGTGTAGGCTTGTTCCGAACAGAGTTTCTATATATGGATCGCAATCGATTCCCTAAAGAAGAAGAACAATATGAGGTATATAAAAGCGTAGCGGAGAAGCTAAGAGGTGAGCCGCTCGTTATTCGAACGTTGGATATCGGTGGGGACAAGCAGCTTGACTACTTTGAGTTGCCAGAAGAGGATAATCCCTTTTTAGGCTATCGGGCTATTCGAATTTCACTCGTTCGAAAAGATCTATTTAAGACACAATTGAGAGCAATTTTGAGGGCTAGCTTTTACGGTCAAGTAAAGTTGATGTACCCATTAATATCATCCGTAGAGGAAGTTCGTGCAGCTAACGAAATTTTGAGAGAAGCAAAGCATGAACTAGAACAAGAAGGTATACCTTTCGATACAGGCATGAAGGTAGGTATTATGATTGAAGTTCCAGCAGCCGTTATGATTGCGGATCTTCTCGCACAAGAAGTTGACTTTTTCAGCATTGGGACAAACGATCTTGTGCAGTTTACATTAGCGGTAGATCGGATGAACGAAGAAATTTCGCATTTGTATGATCCGTTTCACCCGGCGTTGCTGCGAATGCTTAAACAAACAGCAGAAGCGGCTAAGCAGAATGGTATTACAATTAGTGTGTGCGGTGAACTTGCAGGAGATCTTCGCGCATTACCAATATGGTTAAGCCTAGATGTAGATGAATTGAGTATGTCTTCTCATTCCATTCTTCAAGTAAAGGAGCGGTTGCTCAGCACCTATCAACGTGAGAGTCGAGTTGTTTTCGAGGAGATTCGCCAGTGCCGTACCAGTGCAGAAATTATTGATAAGCTTGAGCTGTTCTCACAAGGATTAGACGCACAAACAGCGAATGGTTAACCCATTCGCTGCTCAAGTGCGTCTACAAAAGCTTTTGCATAAGGTGGTAGATCTGGTGGTCGTCTCGCAGAGATGAGATTTCCATCTACAACGACAGCTTCGTCATACCAAGTTGCGCCTGCATTCTCCATATCATCTCGTATGCCAGGAGTTGAAGTGACTTTTCGTCCTTCTAATATTTTGGCAGAAATGAGTACCCAGCCCGCATGGCAGATTTGTCCAATTGGTTTGTTCGCTGCATCTAGCTCTTGTACGAGCTGAAGTACTTTTGGATAACGTCTTAGCTTGTCCGGAGCCCAACCTCCCGGTACGAGCATTCCAATAATGTCTTCACTGTTCACTTCGTCAAAGGACAGGTCTGCAATGGCAGGTACACCATACTTACCAATATGCGTTTTTCCTTTTTCGGGACCAGCATAGAGAACAGTTGCTCCAGCTTCACGGACTCGGTAGACTGGATACCATAACTCCAAATCCTCAAATTCATCGTCTAGCAAGCAGATTACGACTTTATTCTGCAAGGACATATTAATCCCCTCCAATTACATAATTGCTACATTATTTCTATTGTAACGAAGGAGTAACTATGAATCAAATAAACACACAAAAGAAAAGTAAAAACTGGACTAGATTGCTTCGTTTCATCCCTGCGATCATTTGGATGACGATTATATTTATATTGTCATCACGCACCGGTGATGAGATCAGTACGGTTTTGCCCTTATTTCAAAAGTTGTTTCCTGGTATGACCGATTTTAATTGGGGTCATTATGTTTCTTATTTTATATTAGCAGCAGCATTCGATTACGGATTTGGTAAGCACTCGGAACGACTATCAATGAAACTTGTTATTATTTTGTTATGCGGATTGTATGGAGTAACTGATGAGTTCCACCAGTCGTTTGTTGGTGGTCGGATGATGGATATAACAGACGTACGTAATGATATGATTGGCGCTGCAATATGGACAGTTTGTGGATCTATTCCGTTTGTTCGACGTATATGGAGAAGGTACTTTTAATAGGGAAAAAGTACGAGAACAATTGTAAAAATTACAAACTAGAAAAAAGCAGGAGTTTTGACAAAAAAGGTCGAATAATTCTCTCATTCTCATTGAAATAACAGTAGGGATGATAGTGACTTTAGTCACTATAAAGAGGAGCTGACCATCTTGCGGAAGAAATGCCCTTGCGGCGAGATGATGACGATGAAACTACGCACAGTCATCTATTCAGGAAAGGTTGAGATCGATAACGTACCAATCTTTTCATGTACAAGCTGTAAAAGAAGCGAAGTAATACCTGAAGTAAAACCGGATTTAACCGGACTTATCGCAAAGCTTGGCGCAGACCCAAGCAAAGGAACGCTTTTGTTTAATGAGTGTAACGAATGGGCAGATTTATTAGTAGAGGCTAAAGTAAATAAATGCCAACCTAACACTGTTGAGGTACAGGCGCTGATTGAACAACGAATCAATATGCTACTAGATATGTACTTACTGGCGCAAACGCTGAATGATGAGGCTTGGATTGTGGATCTAAATAAGAGACTCCAACAAATTAGCGGAAAATCACTATATACATATAGTCTAACGAGGTAGTCTTTGTTATAAGGAAACTTCGCTGGTGACTACAAGTATTAGATCTAGCTAAATGTCGTTAAAAGGATTCTTCATCCGAGCTTCATGCGCTAAACCAGCGTGAACATTGCGAAAAGTAATATTTTGTCGTATCATTACGTTTATCTGAAGCGTACGTATTAAATAAAATTTTGAGCAAATGGAGAGGGAATCCGTGACTGTAACTATTTATGATGTAGCAAGAGAAGCAGGTGTATCTATGGCTACGGTTTCCAGGGTTGTGAACAACAATCCAAACGTGAAACCAGCAACGAGAAAAAAGGTTTTCGAGGCGATTGAACGTCTTGGTTACCGTCCTAATGCTGTTGCACGGGGACTTGCAAGCAAAAAAACAACAACTGTAGGCGTCGTTATTCCTGACATCTCTAATGCGATCTTCGCTGAAGTCGCACGAGGAATTGAAGATATCGCCAACATGTATCATTATAATATTATTTTGTGTAATGCAGATAAGAAAAAGGATAAAGAAATTAGAGTTATCAATACGTTGCTAGAGAAACAAGTTGATGGATTGCTCTTCATGGGTGGAGCTGTAACAGAAGAGCATCTGCAAGCTTTCAGAACAGCAAATGTTCCAATCGTGTTATGTGCTACTAGCGATGACACGAATCACATTCCATCTGTTGATATTGATCATGAAGCGGCAGCATATGATGCTGTTATGCAGTTAATTGGACAAGGCCACAAACGTATTGCAATGATTAGTGGTACGCTACAGGACCCATCGAACGGATACGCGAGATTCCAAGGGTACAAACGTGCACTTGAAGTAGCTGGAATTACATACGACGATGCTTTAGTTCGTATTGGTAATTATCGCTATGAATCTGGTGCTGAAGCAATGAAATACTTTATTGACCAGTCGGTACGTCCTACAGCTGTTTTTTCGGCAACGGATGAAATGGCTATCGGAGCTATTCATTGTATCCAGGATTCTGGACTACAAGTACCGTCCGATATTTCGGTCATAAGTGTTGACAACAGTCGTATGGCTTCGATGGTTAGACCGCAACTAACGGCGGTAGCTCAACCAATGTATGATATCGGTGCAGTTTCGATGCGTCTGCTTACAAAGTTAATGAAGAAGGAAAATGTCGAACAATCTAGAGTTGTCTTGCCTCATGAGATCGTTGTTCGTCAATCAGTTGGAGGAATCTAAAGGAATGTCTATTACAAAAATCGGAATAATTGGCGCTATGGCAGAAGAAATTCAATTGCTGCACGAACATGTTGAAGTAGCGTCCCAATATACAAGAGCAGGTATTACTTATTATGAAGGTACTTTTCATGGCAAGTCGATCATCTATTGCAAATCGGGCGTTGGTAAAGTAAACGCAGCTGTATGTACACAATTGTTGCTCGATGCAGGTGCAGACGGCGTATTGTTTACAGGAGTAGCAGGAGCACTTGATCCGAAACTTAATATTGGGGATATCGTTATTTCTACAAGCTGTATTCAGCATGATATGGATTGTTCGCCGCTTGGCTTCGCAAAGGGTGAAATTCCATTCCATCCAAACTCTGAGTTTGTTGCTAATGAACGTCTGGTTGAGATTGCTGCTGCAGCTAGTGAGAAACTTTTCCCAGGACGCAGTTTGAAGGGCAAAGTGTTATCTGGTGATCAGTTTATAGCAAGCCGTGAGGCAGTAGAGCAATTGCATCATACGATGCAAGGAGCATGCGCAGAGATGGAAGGTGCCGCTGTTGCTCAAGTTTGCGAAATGAATGAAATTCCATTTGTCATTATTCGTTCTATGTCTGATAAAGCGGACGGTTCCGCTCATGTTAATTTTACTGAGTTCACCATTCAAGCGTCGAAACATTCATTCCAAATGATCGACGAAATGGTTAAACACGTATAATAGAACAAAATAAGAGCAATCGATATTGGCTTGGAGCCGAATCGATTGCTCTTTTTGCTTATAGGGGAAATAAGAATTATAAATCCTGAATGACGATGGACTGGATATTGCGGTTTTGCTCGGATATAATGTCTCGTCTTGGAATAGTAACGATATCATCATCAGCATCTAGCCAATTGTGAGGAAGTTCATTAGGACTTTTGGGCTGCCATTGTTCAAGCCAGCGAGCAGGTAAAGGGACGGGTTCACTTCCTTTTATGGATGAGGCTAATGGATGATCCATCATTTCAAGCCATACTAGCGACCAAGCTCGCGGCACTACTCGCCAAATATCATAGCCGCCCCCGCCTAAGGCAATCCATTTGCCATCTGTATATGTATGTGCTAGTTCGTGGAGGATAGCGGGAATTTCCTTATAGATGTTCATGCTGCAATGAATATGAGACAGCGGATCATAAGCATGTGCATCACAGCCATGTTGACTTATGATGACATCAGGTTTAAAGGAATCAATTACTTTGCGGATTGTAACATTAAAGCTTTCTAACCACGATTCATCTTCTGTATACGGTTCAAGCGGTACGTTAAAAGATGTGCCGAATCCTTTATCTACGCCTTTTTCATAGGCAAATCCTGTTCCTGGAAATAGGTACTTGCCTGTTTCGTGAATGGAATATGTACATACATCGGGATCATCGTAAAATATCCATTGCACGCCATCGCCATGATGGACGTCTGTATCAACATACAATACACGAGCGTTATAGTGTTTTCGGATATGTCTAATAGCAATAGCAGCGTCATTATAGACGCAAAAACCGGAAGCTTTATCAGGAAACGCATGATGATGGCCCCCAGCGAGATGGAAGGCATGTAGTGACTGTCCTGACATAACAGACTCTGCAGCAGCTACAGATCCAGTAACAATTGCGGATGCAGCTTCGTGAAGGCCTTCAAAGTGTGGGGTATCCTCCGTCATGATGCCGTACTGCTCAGCGATAACTGATTTCCGCCTTGGATCATCTTCACTATTTAATTGTTTGACTGCTTGAATGTAATCATCTCGATGAACGAGAGATAACAGCTCTTCATCGACGATATAATCTGGGGAGACGATATCATCATCCGAAAGCGCATTCGCTTCTTTTAGTAAATCAATCGTTAGCAGTTGACGAATGGGATCGAAAGGGTGATCGTCATGAAATTTATAGCCGGATGAATCGGAATGATGTATAAAAACAGCATTAGATAACATTCTGAGCTCATTTCCTTTCATGGAAAATAGGTAGGTTAGTACATGAATCGCCCTCGAAATCGTACTTGATCGAATTTTTCGATAGATTGGAGAGGAACTTCTTTACCAATACGCACCATAAGGCAATTCGCAGGATGAGAACATATTTCAGGATCGTCGGTAGCATACCAAATCATCCCTACTGATTTCATCAAGTTTTCCATCATCTTTCGGTAATCCCACACATTAAGTCCAGTGCCTTCTAAGTCCCAATGCCAATAATACTCAGTAGTGTACACAATCATGTTTTCTAGTTGTTCTTCCTCAAATGCCATTCTAATCAATCGTTTTCCTAGTCCGTATGCACGATAGTCATTTGCGACCTCGATAGCTCCGAGTTCAACCAAATCGATCATGCCGCCTTCTGACCAACGTTCATATTCGTCCGGGTAGTGAAAAGTGACATAACCTACGATGAGACTTCCTTCACGTACAAGAATGATCCGGCCTTCATCAAGCGCTGCAATTTCTACCAAAGCTTCATGCTGCTCAGCCGGCCTACGGAATGCATCTAATGAAGGGTGCATGTGAAAGTCGGTAAGCTTACTAGGTGGAACGGGTCCTTCAATGATAAGCTCGCGATCATCGTTTATTGTAATCATTTCTCTCTGCAGCCGTTTCCGGTGCTCCATATCTAGGGTCCCCTTTCATCTCAACTGTCGAGAAAACTGATTGTTTTTTCCTTCAAAATGATTATTTCCTACTATTCTTTATAACAAACAATCAAGAAAATGAAAAGCGTAGTCGAAAGGAATCATCTTGTGATATAATAATAGTGGATTTTTGAAAGCGATTACCGAAACCATATAATGAGAGATTTGATGGGAGAGTGATAGTATGATCAACTTACATCAAGAGCGTATTCCGACATCAGCAATAAATCCAAACCTAAAAAATTATGAAGAAGCTGCAGCATCATTCAAGTGGGTAAACATTGAACAGCAGTTCAGTTGGTTTGACACCGGAAAGGTGAATATGGCTTACGAGGCGATTGATCGCCACGTTGAGCTAGGCAAAGGTAACAAAACAGCTCTGTACTATAGCGACAGCGAGCGGGATGAATCGTATACTTTCGAACAACTAAGCAAGCAATCAAATCGCTTCGCTAATGTGCTTCGTCAATTAGGCGTTAGTAAGGGCGAACGCGTATTTATATTTATGCCTCGTACACCAGAACTTTATTTCAGCGTATTGGGCGCTTTGAAGATCGGCGCAGTTATTGGCCCTCTTTTTGAAGCGTTTATGGAGACTGCAGTTAAAGATAGACTACAAGATAGCGAAGCGACAGCTATCGTTACAACCCCAGCACTATTACATCGGATCAAGCGTGACGAACTTCCATTACTTAAACATATTATTGTATTTGGTGAAGACGTTGAAAGTGGAGACGGCATTATCAACTACAAAGAAGAAATGAGCAAAGCTTCTGATGAAGCTGAAATTGAATGGCTTGATCGTGAAGACGGACTTATTCTACATTATACATCAGGTTCAACAGGCAAACCGAAAGGCGTATTCCACGTTCAGAATGCTATGGTTCAACATCTCTTTACAGGTCAAGCAGTATTAGACCTAAAGGAAGATGATATTTATTGGTGTACGGCTGACCCAGGTTGGGTAACGGGTACATCTTATGGAATCTTTGCTCCATGGCTGAATGGTGCAACTAACGTTGTTCGAGGCGGGCGCTTTAGCCCAAGTGACTGGTATTCTGTTATTCAGAAATTTAAAGTTACTGTGTGGTATAGCGCACCAACAGCATTCCGTATGTTAATGGGTGCTGGAGATGACTTATCGAAGCAATTTGATCTGTCTAGCCTTCGTCATGTATTAAGTGTCGGTGAGCCGCTTAACCCAGAAGTAGTTCGTTGGGGAATGAAAGTATACAATCAGCGCATTCATGATACATGGTGGATGACGGAAACTGGTGGTCAATTAATCTGTAACTATCCGAGTATGGATATTAAACCAGGTTCAATGGGCAAGCCGCTACCGGGTGTTCAAGCAGCCATTATTGATGACAACGGGGTAGAGGTGCCACCATATCGGATGGGTAACCTAGCTATTCGTACACCTTGGCCTTCGATGATGCGTAAAATTTATAACAATCCTTCGAAATATGAAGAGTACTTCCGTTTGGAAGGTTGGTACGTTTCCGGTGACTCGGCTTACATGGACGAAGATGGTTACTTCTGGTTCCAAGGTCGAATCGACGATGTAATCAATACAGCAGGTGAGCGAGTAGGACCTTTCGAAGTCGAAAGCAAGCTAGTTGAGCATCCAGCAGTTGCTGAAGCAGGCGTTATCGGAAAACCTGATCCTATGCGTGGTGAAATTATTAAAGCGTTTATCGCTCTTCGTGAAGGATTCGAGCCTTCGGAAGAATTGAAGAAGGAGATCGCTCAATTTGTTAAAATTGGTTTGTCTGCACATGCAGCGCCAAGAGAGATCGAATTTAAAGATAAACTACCTAAAACGCGTAGTGGTAAAATTATGAGACGTGTTCTGAAGGCTTGGGAACTTAACTTGCCGACAGGCGATCTATCAACAATAGAGGATTAACCTATTTAAAGCCGTCAGAACCTGTTCTAAGGATCTTGGCGGCTATTCTGTGGGGTATTGTTGATTACTATGAAAAAGAGCTTACACATGCCATCTGGCGTGCGTAAGCTCTTTTGTGTTTGTTGCGTAGAGAAGTTGTTATTCGCTTCTCGTTATTTTTGGTGAATTAGATGACATTCCAGCACTATTTTCGGCGACTACATAATAGGTACCTGTTGCAAATGGTGTTGGATGCTCAAAGCTAGTCTCTGTAGTTGTACCAACTTTGGTAAATGAGTTTTCGTTTGTTGGGCTATAGTAAATATGATATTGGAATACTTTATCCGAAACAGGATTAGCTGACCAGCTAATAAGAACACTCAATTCTGAGCCTTCAATTTGAATTCCGGTTGGTGCGCTAGGAACTTTGAGTTCTTCGCCGCCTTCATTACCATTTCCATTTTCATTTCCTGTTTCCCCATCATTACCACCAGGTAAGCCGGGAATACCGGGGATTTCAGGTATTTCAGGCACTTCTGGGGTAGTAGGTTTTGTACCGAAGTTGACAATCGTACTTGGTGCAGATTCTTTGCCTACTACATCAACCGCAACAACATAATAGGTCGTGAATACTTTATCGGACGCTTTGAAGCTCTTTTTGTATTCATCACCAAGCAATACTGATTCACCTAGCTTCGTATAGGGAGCTTTATCCAAAGCGCTATACAGTCGATAACCGACGACATCAGCCGATTTACTATCGGAGAATGTAATGGTAATATCACCGCCAGGTGTTGATTGAAGCTTCACATCGTTTGGTGGAGCAGGTGCCGCTCCATCGTCTACACGTGGATCAGTTTTAGATGGGGCAGCGTTTTCGGCATCTGCTGGAATATAAATTTCCATCGGTCTTCTATTTTTTCCAGAGAGTCTAGACTGGGCTGCTTTGATTTCATCCATTAGTTCATCAAGTGGTTTCTTGCGCTTAACAACTATTTTTTCCTTCAACATATCAGAAGGTGTTAGCGCATTTGGAACATAATTGATTCCTTCATACGTAATTAGCTTCATATTTACCAATGCATCGTCTTGTTTCTTCGGCAAATATTTCTTATTAAACCAGTCCGTTACGACCATACCTGCTTCCCTTGTTAAGCTGCTAGGAAGAAGGCCGCTTGCACTAGAGACGGAAGCTTTTACAATTCCATCTGGTTTAGCAAACTGTTTTGTCGGGAACAACTCAGGCTTCGATTTTGTTAATTCATTCATGATTTGTGTCCAAATCGATCGCGCTCTTGTACGTCCATTATTGGAAAGGGCATTAATCTGCTCTTCATATCCTGCCCATACACCAAGTGTAACGTCTGGTGTGTAGCCCATAAACCAAACATCTCCATAACTTTGTGTAGAGCCAGTTTTACCGGCAACCGGAATTTTTCCGTATTGATTAAATTGTTTGGAAACCGCATTTCCGGAACCTGTTGGGCTGGAAATAACCGTTTTAAGCATGTCTGTCATAAGAAACGCTGTTTGTTCAGAGAATACCCGTTTTGGTTCTGGCTTATGTTCAAATATGATTTTGCCATTGGCATCCGTAATTTTTTGAATCATATACGCATCTTGGAAAACGCCTTGGTTCGGGATAGCTCCATATGCGTTCGTCATTTCTTCAACAGATACTCCTAAACGAAGACCACCGATTACACCTGTTTGCGAATATGCATCCTCAGGCTGCAAGGTCGTAATGCCAAGCTGTCTTACGAAATCCCATGCACCTGCAATCGTTACATCTTCATTGAAGATCTTTAAAGCTGGCAAGTTCATAGATCTGTTAAGTGCATCACGTGCAGTAACTAGTCCAGCAAACTTTCGATTAACGTTCATCGGGATATGATAACCCTTCTGACCGTCTTTCAAAATAAGCGGTGCGTCATCGATAATGCTCGCAGGACCGATGGTACCTTTTTCGATAGCTGGCAAATATGCAGCAAGTGTCTTCATCGTAGAACCGGGTTGACGAATCATCTGTGTTGCGAAGTTCATCTGCTCTTCATAGAAATCGCGACCCTCTAGCATGCCGATTATAGCACCGGTTTTATGATCTAAAATGATTCCAGCAATTTGCTCAATCCCTTTTTCTTGACTATAAGGAGCAAAGTTATCTTCATTGCTTCCGATCTTGCGCATAATGGAGTACACATCTTTATCAATCGTAGTGTAAACATGATAGCCACCGCGCAGAAGCTGTTCGCGAGCCTCTTCGATCAAATTAGCGTTTTCTTTTTTACGAAGTTCTTCTTTTGTCAGAGACGGATCTTCTTGCATCAAAAGTGCTTCTGCAGCCTGACGCTCTGCTTCGAGCATCAAATAAGGAAATGTTGTATATGCTTTTTTGCTAGATGGAGCAATTGTAGATCGAATATCGAAATTCAGTGCTTCATCGTATTCCTGTTTAGTAATACGTTTCGTCTCTAACATCCGAGAGAGAACGAGTTGCTGACGTTTTACTGCACGTTCAAAGCCTGGCTCGTTGAACTTGCCTGATCCCGTAAATGCGGTATAGAGAGAAGGCAGTTGTGGCAAACCAGCTAAATATGCAGATTGCGCAATGTTTAGTTTTTGCAAATCGGTTATACCGAATATGCCTTTTGCCGCAGCTTTGATACCAAATACTTGATAACCGTTCGAACCATTTCCGAAAGGCATCTTATTGAGATAAGCTGCTAATATTTCTTCTTTGATCAAATATCGCTCCATACGAAGCGACAAAAATATTTCTTTAATTTTACGACTATCTGTCTTGTCCAAACTTAGGAACACGCGACGCGCCAGTTGCTGTGTCAGCGTACTACCACCAGTTTGAGTATCCTCGTTGAATAGTTTTTGCTTCACTGCACGACCAAGACCGTAGATATCAACACCGTTATGATCCATGAAGTTGTTGTCTTCAGTTGCTAGTAGAGCATTAATAACTGAAGTTGGAATTTCCTCATATGTAACAACGATTCTATCTTCATCTGTTCTAAGTTGTCCAACAAGCGAGTCGTCATTAAAGTAGACATAGCCTGTCATCGAATATTCCCCGACCTTGCTCTGAATAACGGACTGAGGTCTAATCTCCTCGTCTTTTACTAGTGCAGCAACGTAGCCAGTCACAGCCCCTGCGCCTAAAAGACCAAAAAATATGCCAAAATAAATGATCCATTTTACAGTTATAAAAGATACCGTACCGAACAATCGCCATTTGCTGTATGGTGCCGGCGATTTTTGATGATCTTCTTGCATCTGAATAATTCCTCCTCCAAAATAGCATATCTATTATATCACAAATCGCCAATTGGTACATATGTTCCTTCAAGTGCTTCCGAAACTTTCCTGATTGACTTCATTTTCCCACTAATATTTGAATCGCGATGAGCAAGTGGTTCGTGGAAATCAGTTTGCACCATATCGCAAGTTAATCCTTCTTGTCTTTGAGACTGGATGGATTTTTTTTGTTTATTTATAGACGCACAATAGATAGGAAAAGTTTTGGGATTGAATCGAGCTTAGCTGGGGATCTGGAATAAAAATGAAAAATTATGTTGACCAGTCGATCAGTATGAGTTATTATTTTGCTAACCGATAAGTCAGCAAACCCCATTAAGGATGAAGGCCTTTTTGTTATTTTCCTCTACATCATAGAAGCGCTCAATAAATTCGAACCCTAAATAAAGGGAGAAAAGGAGCAATGAGATGACAAACAACAATTTCAATCTTATTCATTGGCAGGAGCGATTGGATAAACTTCGGGCGACGTACAACGTACCTGGAGCAGTTCTAGCAGTGTACGAAGGAGGGACTATCTACGAAATGGCAAGTGGAGTACTGAATCATGGATCAGGTTTGAATGTGACGACAGATTCAGTGTTCGAATTGGGCTCGATCGCCAAAATTTATACTGCTACGTTGGTGATGCAGCTAGTTGAAGCAGGCAAGTTTAATCTGGACACGCCGGTGTCAAGCATATTGCCTGAGTTCATTGTCGCCGATGCTGAAGCGACAAGGACGATCACGATCAGACAACTACTCAGCCATACGAGTGGACTGACTTGTGATTTCAATCATGATACAGGTCGCGGAGATGATTGTTTGGCTCGTTACGTTAAGGCAATTAAAGGCGTGGCACTAGATTGCCCACCTGGGACGATCATCTCGTATAGTGGAATTGGCTATATCGTGCTAGGCCGCCTCATCGAGGCAGTTACCGGCCTAACTTGGGATCAAGCGATGAAAGATTTGTTGCTGAGCCCGCTTGGGCTCACTAGTACGATTACGCTACCCGAGGAAGTGTTGCGTTATCGTGCAGCAATAGGACATCTGGTCGAGGGGGGTAAAGACCCGATTCCAGTTTCGTCATGGGATTATATGCCGCGCTCGGCAGGCCCAGGTGGTAGGGTTATAGCTACTGCAGCCGATTTGATCCGAGTGGCTCAGATGCATCTGGACGGCGGAAAAGCGCCTGACGGAAACCGCGTCATTGCGGCTGAGACCGTCGCTTTAATGCAACGCTATGAAATTAACGTTCCGGATAAATGGACCGTCAGCTCAGATGGGTGGGGCTTAGGCTGGACACTTTACAACTGGAACGGTATATCGGGATTCGGCCATGACGGCGCTTCAATCGGACAGTACAGCTACGTCCGCGTGGTGCCGGATAAGGGGGTGGCCATCGCTTTGGTAACAAACGGCGGGGGAGCTCGCTTACTTTACGCATCACTCTTTCGGGAGCTGTTGCATGAGCTAGCAGGAGTTTCAATGCCAGAATCATTTGCTCCACCAACACCTCCTCCTTCTGTAGACTTCACGCCGTTCGTCGGTACCTATAAGCGTGAGGGGGTCGTTATTACAGTCTTTGAGAGGGACAACAAACCATACTTGTTGTATGATTTTGTAGATGGTATGAAAGATTTGTCCCCGCCTCTGGAAATGGAACTTGTGCCTGTGTCGGATAAGGTGTTTGCTGGAAGTGGGGCCGGCCCTTCCTTCAACGAGGATTGGATGCCTGTAGTATTCTCTTCCTTACCGGATGGCACCGGCTGCTGTTACATCGGCATGCGTGCTGCTCCAAAAATTGCTTGAGGTGATGCACAGTTTTATAAATCAGTTAGGAAGGAAATGATTAAGTTGCCTTTGCAGTTGTATGAGAGAGAACAAATTTTAAATGCTTGTTTGTCTGTATTTGCGCGCCATGGATACAAAGATACATCAACCGGGATGTTGGCGGAGGCTGCGGGTATTTCTAAAGCTTTAATTTTTCATCATTTTAAAAGCAAAAAGAACTTGTATTTTAATTTATTGGAGTATTGTTATGGGAAGGTTGGCTCAGCTCTCCAGGCAGACACAGTTTCACAATATGAAGATTTTTTTCAGGCCGTTACCGTGTTTATGCGCAATAAATTCGATTACTATTGCATACATTCCAATGAATCTAAATTAGTATTCGAAGCTTTTTATTGTACGCCTGACGAATTGAAAGAGGACAAAAATAAAATTTACAGCAGTTTGCTCAATTCTAAAAATCAGGATTGGGAGCGATTGTTCGATAAAGTGGTTCTTAGAGAAGGTGTAGATCGCAATGAGGCGTTTGAGTTTATCATGAATACACTAGGATATTTCGAGAACAAGTTCTTTGTTGAGACGATAGATGTAGACGTTATTAATGAGGAGTACGTTCAAAACTTACTCGCTAAAATGATTCGATACTGTGACATGATTCATTATGGAATTATAAAGTGAATTTACGGCGAACATTATCTTCCTTCCGAAAAGAAAGCCGCTAAAATATTTTCATACACTTGACGAAGAAAATTTCTTCGTCTTTTTTTGTTGCACGAAACAATTGGCTCGATAAGAAAGAACAGTAATTACAAGTTGTGAAACGACTTATTGTGAAGATCAGAACGAAATAATTAAACGGCGTAAAACATACCTTTATTGTAACTAGGCATGTTTTATGTTTTCTAAGAAACTATTGTAAAAAGATAGCGTAATAAATATCGGAAATGTTAGCAGGTTTTGGTTAATGAGATAGGAGGAGGAAGATGGACACTTTATTTATGGCATGTTTAATCGGCGGAATTATTTATGCCATTGTGAGTGTAATATTCGGAGATTGGCTTGGCCAGATGTTCGATGGAATACTTGATTTCCTTTCGATTGATGGACCGTCTTTTTTGCAGCCAATGACGATTGTAGGAGGTATAACTGTATTTGGCGGTGCTGGACTACTTCTTGCAAAATATAGTGATTTAAGCAATCCTGTCATTATTCTTTTTGCAATCATTATCGCCGTTGTCACTGCTGTTGCTGTCTTCTTCCTCTATGTGAGACCTATGGAAAATAGTGAAAACTCTATTGCCTTTACGATGCAATCGCTAGGTGGGACATTAGGTGAGGTACTAGTTCCGATTCCGGTTAATGGTTATGGTGAAGTATTAGTGAAGGTGGGTGCAGGATTTACGAATCAAATTGCAGCCAGCTTCGAAAATGAACCCATATCGACAGGTGCAAAAATCGTAGTTGTCGAGGTGCGAAACAGTGTGCTCTATGTATCCGAAGTAAACTTATAATCTAAAATTTGAAAGGGGAATGTTGGACATGGAAGAGTATATGATTGTTCCACTAATCGTTGTTGGTGTTTTGGTTGTCCTTGGACTTGCGTTTTGGGCGCGCTATAAGACAGTTAGTCCAGATGAAGCAATGCTTGTTACTGGTTCATTCTTAGGCAGTCGTAATGCGCTTGTTGACGAATCTGGACGCAAAGTGAAAATAATAAGAGGCGGAGGGGCATTTATCCTTCCTATTTTCCAAAAGGCTGAGTACTTATCTTTACTTTCTCACAAGCTCGACGTTTCAACTCCTGAAGTCTATACGGAGCAAGGGGTTCCTGTTATGGCAGACGGAGTAGCTATTATAAAGATTGGTGGAGCGATTGAGGATGTGGCGACTGCTGCTGAACAATTTCTCGGCAAACCGACAGAAGCGCTTAAAGGTGAAGCACAGGAAGTACTAGAGGGACATCTACGGGCGATTCTTGGTTCCATGACTGTTGAGGAAGTATATCGAAATCGCGATAAGTTTGCTCAAGAAGTACAAGGTGTTGCAGCTAAAGATTTGAAGAAGATGGGACTACAGATCGTTTCTTTTACAATTAAAGATTTACGCGATAAACATGGCTATTTGGATGCATTAGGAAAACCGAGAATTGCGGCTGTTAAACGTGATGCAGAGATTGCTGAGGCGGAGGCGGTACGTGACGCTAGAATACAGAAGGCACTTGCTTCTGAAGCTGGACAAAAAGCAGAGTTACTTCGGGATACAAACATAGCAGAAGCAGAGAAGGACAAGGAAATGAAGGTTGCCTCTTTCAAACGTGATCAAGATACAGCGAAAGCTGAAGCGGATCAAGCATACGCTATTCAGGAAGCACGTGCAAAGCAAAGTGTTGTCGAAGAGCAGATGAAGGTTGAACTCGTACGTAAGGAGCGCGAAATTGATCTAGAAGCAAAAGAGATTCTCCGTCGTGAGAAGCAATACGATGCAGAAGTGAAGAAAAAAGCGGATGCTGATCGATATGCTGTCGTTCAAGCAGCAGAAGCAAACAAAGCGAAGCAACTAAATGAAGCGGATGCTATTCAATACCGCATTGAAGCCGAAGCGAAAGCACACGCAGCTCAAAAAAGGTTGGATGGTCTTGCAGTTGCAGAAGCGGAACGAGCTAAAGGTACGGCCGAGGCTGAAGTTATCCGTCTTCGTGGATTAGCGGAAGCAGAAGCAAAAGAAAAGTTAGCTGAAGCGTTTGCTAAGTTCGGTGAGGCAGCGGTTCTTGATATTATTGTGAAGATGTTACCTGAACTTGCAGGTCAAATTGCTTCGCCGATCGCTTCAATTGATAAGTTGACAGTTGTTGATACAGGTAACGGAGAAGGGGCGGCTCGGGTAAGCAATTATGTGACGTCTTTAATGGCTACAGCGCCAGAAATGTTGAAGAGCGTTTCGGGCATAGATGTGAATACCCTTATCAAAGGGTTAACTTCGAAGGTTGTCGCACCGGACTTAAAAACACTGTCTTCAGCACCTACACCTGAAGTGGTAAAGGATGTAACTCCAATGAAAGAAATCAAACTGCCCGATGTAACAGATCCCGTATAGAGGTGTTTGGCTGATTTCAGCAAAAAAAAACCTTGAACCGGAAGGTTCAAGGTTTTTTGTCCCAAATTAACGGCTGTAGAACTCGACGATTTGTTTCTCGTCAATTTCTTGGCTAAGCTCAGCACGATCAGGAAGACGAACGTACTTACCTTCCATTGCTTGCTCGCTGAATTCAAGGTAGTTAGGAAGATGATGACGACCTTCCATAGCTTCTTTAATTGTTTTCAAGCTACGGCTACGCTCACGCAAACCGATTACATCGCCAACGGAAACAGTGTAGGAAGCAATATCAACTTTTTTACCGTTTACAGTCACGTGACCGTGAGCAACTAGTTGACGTGCGCCAGCACGGGAGTTGGAGAATGCAAGACGGTAAACTAGGTTATCAAGACGGCTCTCAAGAAGGGCCATGAAGTTTTCGCCGGCTTTACCTTTAAGTTTTGCAGCTCTGTCGTACAAGTTACGGAATTGTTTTTCGTTCATTCCATACATGTGACGAAGTTTTTGTTTCTCCTGCAATTGGATACCGTAACCGCTCATTTTTCTGCGTTGGTTAGGTCCGTGTTGGCCTGGAGGGAAAGGGCGTTTCAAGTCTTTGCCTGTTCCGCTAAGGGAAATACCTAGGCGGCGGCTTAATTTAAATTTAGGTCCTGTATAACGTGACATGTGTCTTTTAACTCCTTCATCAAAGTGAATTTTGAGAATGGGGTTGTGTTGCGCGGAAAAACGTTCATGGGACGAGGGTAGCTCGTCCCTAATAAGCACCTCAGCCGCAGGCTTATTAGTGATCGTAATTCCTGAGGGTGACACAAAACCGTACGCCCATGTTTTCAACAATTAATATTATACGAAATCCATACAAAAAGTCAAGGTTGAATCTAATTGTATGTGTGATATAGGGTATGTCAAAAAAAGCGTCTAAAGTCCTATAAATTATGGAAATGATAGTGCAATATTCTTAAAAATAAAGTATGATGGTTAAGGCGAGTGCTCGTCTCCCTGTTGTACATAGGAAAGGGTTAGGTGCTGCATGTTTAATGAATGGAACGTCAAACATCCCATATGGTTTGCAAGCGAAGATATTCATGATGCGGACGAGCCTTATCTTCCGTCTTTATTTGAAGAAAGCTTTTTTCAATGGGGACAAGAAGCTTCAGAGCTAGCTTCTTTTCGTATGGGACAATTCGGCATTTATAGTAAAGATGGAGTTTGTCATGCAACGAATGGACTCCACCTAGATGAATACACAATTAACCATAAAGCGATTATACAATCAGCATTGATTGCTACATTTGAAAATAATGAAATCAACTATCACACGTTCAACGACGTTCAACTTATTGCTATTCCTATACAGCGGCGTAATGATGAGAAAACGTTTGCTGTATTCGTTTATATAACTACAATTGAAGCTACAATCAATCATGCGGAGATACAGTCAACAGCGCTCCATTACAAAAGCTGCTTTTACCGTAGCTTTGAGCAATTATTTGTAAAAGATATGCTTCAATACCAACAACGTACAGACAAAGAAGCAAGCCGCAGAGATGCTTTGTTCCTCATTGCAAAGAGGTTATATGATCAGATCGATGTTACATCTGTTTTATCAGAAATGCTACATAGTTTAGAGACGCTTTACCCAGAGTCGGAAATAAACATGCATCTTTCACAAGACTATGTGGATGGTGATCCACGAGTGAAACCGCTCGTATTTAAGAATACCGCTCATGATATTGTTGCGCAAGCATTCTTAGATGGTAAACCAGCAAAAGAATATGACCGAGATGGTACGATGCGACTTGCTGTTCCAATGTCAGGGAAACAAGCTGCTTATGGCGTTCTTTGTATCTCGATCGGTAGAGGGAAATGGGATGATTCGGACTTACCAGCCTTCTTATTATTAGCCGACACTGCTGGTTCCGCTTTCGAAAACGCGAAATTGTATGAGCAGTCTAACTTACTTATTAATGAACTGAGACTCATTAATGATATGACGAAGCGATTGAATCAATCGCTGAGAGTAAAAGAAATTTTTCAGTTCGCGACAAGTGAACTTCTAACTATATTCGAAGCAGATTATTGCTGTGTTTTACAACTAAATAAGGAAACGAACCAATTTGTCGTTAAATCGGGGAACATTCCGGCGATAGCAAGCGAGGCCTTTTCACCAGAATACGGTTTTAGCGGTATCATTTACAGAACGAAAGAACCACTAATCATTTCGGATTACTGGAATACAAGAGTTGTTACATCCAAACTTATGGATAATACAGGTTCTAGATCATTGATTGCTGCACCAATATTTGTTGATGGCGATGTAGTTGGAGCTATTTTAATTACACATAAAATTCCTAGCTTCTTCTCGTATGACAATTACAAGCTTTTACAAGTGATGAGTACACATATCGGCCTTGCAGTGACGAATGCTTCGCTACATGCTGAAGTGCGTAGAATGGTTATTACGGATAATTTAACAGGGCTTCACGCACGACATTATTTGAATGAGCAAATTCAAAGTCGTCAGCGGAAAGATCCATTTGGATCGTTAATATTGGTAGATATTGATTACTTTAAACGTGTTAATGATACATACGGACATCAAGTGGGCGACCGGATTTTGGTGCAAGTTAGTAATATCATTACTTCATCGATTAGAGAAGATGATATTGCCGCACGTTGGGGTGGAGAAGAGCTGGCCGTTTATTTACCAGGTATTCGGACGGAGAAGGCGCTACGCATAGCTGAGCGGATTCGTAAGCAAGTAGCTGAGGAAACCGATCCTACTGTTACGGTATCATGCGGTGTATCAGAATGGACTTTCGATAATGAAAAAATTAGTGTGGAGTCTCTGTTCTACCGAGCAGATATGGCGCTGTACGAAGCCAAAAACAATGGAAGAAACTGTGTTGTTGTTGGAGAAAATTAACAGAAATAAGATCTGACTAATCATATATACCATTTAATTATGAGAAGACGCTATGAGGCGTCTTTTTTTGTTGTTCTAATGTACCGTTTTTGTAGAAGAATAATGCGATCGATGAAATGGTACGCTAATGTTATGGGTGGTTGAACTGTTTTTCTAGATTAAGGTGTCGTGTTTTAAAGCTGTGATAAAGGGCGGTGGGTCGTTTGCGAAGGATTTTAAGTGTATTGGTATTTATTTTAATCATGCAATCGTTAATGGGATGTATGGGGACGTCTAGAAACCGATCACCTAAGGAATGGCTGTCTTTGTCCTATTCTGGTCTTGCAGCAATGGATCAGTATGCATTTACTGGCTCTATGAGCATGGGGATGGGGGAAGGGATGATGTTTAAGCCACAAACCTTTGA
The DNA here is from genome assembly GCF_016019935.1 of Paenibacillus sp. GSMTC-2017. Classification (GTDB taxonomy): domain Bacteria; phylum Bacillota; class Bacilli; order Paenibacillales; family Paenibacillaceae; genus Pristimantibacillus. The sequence goes on along the minus strand of NZ_JAECMT010000001.1, from coordinate 644,539 downwards.
AGGCAAGATCGTCAATCATCATCAGCTGACGCTTCAATCTGAACAGCAAGATCCGTTGTATAGAAATCCTGTTGATGTGCTGAGGTCATTAAATGAATCGCATAAAGCGATTGAGATCATTAAGGATGGTACTGAAGAATCTACAGCTGCGGGTATAATTGTATTACGTATATGGGATGACCGTAATGTTGTTAAAAAAAATTGGAGCAAAAAGCTTAATGAACAATTAGATCAATTAGCGGGAAACCATCTCATTGCTGAAACTGTTGGAGGGAAAGAACAGAAGATAGTTCTGGAGCAATCAAAAATTGAGCTTAACAATATGTTGGACTCTTTAGAGGTTGATTCACAATACGAAATAATCATTGATAAAAAGAAACTGATCCCGCTTAAGTTGGAAGAACAAACGTTGTTTTCCTATATGAGAAATGGGAATCCAACTAAAGAATATAGACATACTAATGTCCGTTTTCAATCCTTTGACGGATCAGTTGCTAATGATGCAATAAGTCCAAAATCATGATAGGATGTTAAAGGAAAAAGATAATCATCTTAGAAATAGTTAACAAGAAGGAGTAGATACTTTTATGCGTGATGCTAGATTGAAAAAGTTAGCTCAAAACCTGGTACAATATTCGATTGATGTTCAGCCAGGTGAAAATGTGCTTCTTGATATGATCGGTTCGGAGAAGGAACTTACTAAATGTTTGATAGAAGAAGTAACTAAACGTGGTGGTCATCCATTTGTTGAACTAAGAGACAATTCCGTATTAAGATCACTACTAACTCATGCGACGAAAGAGCAGATTGAGTTATGGGCAGAGCTAGATTTAGATAAAATGAAAAAGATGGACGGTTATATCGCAGTTCGTTCAGGTGATAACGTAAATGAGCTTTCAGACGTGCCAGATGCGAATATGAGACTTTACGAGCAGCTTTACCGTAATCCTGTACATATGGAGCAACGTGTAAAGAAAACGAAGTGGGTCGTTCTTAGATATCCTAGCGCTTCAATGGCTCAGCTTGCGAAGATGAGCACAGAAGCTTTTGAAGATTTTTATTTCAATGTTTGCAATCTTGATTACAGCAAGATGGACAAAGCAATGGACCCGTTGCAACAATTGATGAATCGTACTGATCGTGTGCGCATTGTTGCACCAGGAACAGATCTGACGTTCTCGATTAAAGGGATTGGCTCCAAAAAATGTTCAGGTCATCGTAATATTCCTGATGGTGAAGTATTCTCTGCACCAGTACGTGATTCCGTTCAAGGAACGATTACATATAATGCTCCAAGTGTATACGCAGGTACTACATTCCAAAATATTTCCTTTACATTTGAAAATGGAAAAATTGTTAAAGCCGAAAGCAATAATACGGAGCGTCTAAATGAAATATTGGACATGGACGAAGGTTCGCGTTATATCGGAGAGTTTGCAATTGGCTTTAATCCGCATATTTTGCACCCGATGAATGATATTTTATTTGATGAAAAGATAGCAGGTAGCCTGCACTTTACGCCAGGACAAGCCTATGAAGAAACAGATAACGGAAATCGTTCCTCTGTTCATTGGGATTTGGTACTTATTCAACGCCCCGAATACGGCGGCGGGGAAATATACTTTGACGATGTTTTGATTAGAAAAGATGGTATTTTTGTCATCCCTGAACTAGAAATGTTAAATCCCGATAATTTGAAATAATAGTAAATGAAGCGTTTTTTTCGCTATCCTCTTGTAGGATGATGAGATTCGGGTTATTATTGTGACAAAGGAAAGACTTACTATTTCACTGGAGGGATCTCCCATGTCCAATAACGCAGCAATTGTCGAAATTTCTCAAACAGCAAGCCAATTCACTTCATCTATCGTATTGCAAGCAGAAAGCAAATACATCGACGTAAAAAGTATACTAGGATTATTCACAACTTTGGTTGGTGGTCATTCCTATGATCTTCACGTTCATGGTCCTGATGCTGAAGAAGCGAAAAAAGCAATGGCTGATGTATTCGCTAAACATAACTTAAATGTAAACGTAATCTCGGAATAATCATTATATTGGTAATAGAAAGGCGCTTCTTCAACTATGAAGGAGCGCTTTTCTGTTTTGTCCTTGTGTAATCCCTACTTTTCGTCTAATATAAAGAAAGAGAAGATGGCGGATACGCGCGAGTGGGGGGAGAAGAATGTCTGCACCAGAGGTTACGGAAGTTTTACACGAGAGAGCACTTCGACTTCTTCAAGAAGACGCGAGTAAAATAGAGAAGTTGATTGAAGTACAAATGGCAAACTTGACGACTCGTCAATGTCCATTATATGAAGAAGTATTAGATACACAAATGTATGGCTTCTCAAGAGAAGTAGACTTTGCCGTTAGGGCAGGACTAATAGCTGAGCTGGCAGGTAAAGAAATCATTAATAAGCTTGAACGTAACTTAGCTGTTCTGTATGAAGCTTTGGATCGCAAAGGGTAGTCTCTTACGAGAGTCTGCTCTTTTTTTGTGAATAAAATGTCGATCATTTTACAAATATTACTATTTATATGTTAGAAAACGAACAGTGACCTTGCTTCGTGTCGTCTGTTCTATTACAATAAATATATATGGCAAAATGAGGAGTGGATGACATGACCGAAGACCTTCAAACTGGTATTATCCGTATTTCTGATGATGTTGTAGCTACAATTGCGGGACTTGCGGCACTCGAAACGCCTGGAATTGCGGCTATGTCTGGTGGAATTTCTGAAGGACTTGCCAAACGTCTCAGCGGTAAAAACGTTCAAAAAGGTGTATCTGTCGAAGTTGGGCAAGTAGAAGCTGCTATTGATCTGCGTATAATTGTACATTATGGTATACCTATTCAAGAGGTTTGTCGTCAATTGCAACTTAATGTGCGTGAATCTGTTGAAAATATGACGGGGCTTCAAGTAGTAGAAGTTAATGTGAAGGTAGAGGGTGTTGCCTTCAAAGAAGATGATATTGAAGAACAACAGCCACAGCGCTTGAAGTAAAGAAAGTCCCTATATAAATAAGGCACTTCTCACATATGGAGAGGTGCCTTATTTTTGCGATACTCGGTTGTAGACTTCGTTGTTTTCTCAACACGGGTTGATTCTCGTGAAATGCTCAGAAGAATGCCCATACTCATTAAACAAACAAGAATAGAAGAGCCTCCGTAACTAATAAAGGGAAGTGTGACGCCTGTAAGCGGAATTGCTGCTGTTACACCACCGATATTAACAAAGGCTTGGAATGCAAACAATCCTACAATTCCTACACCTATGACCGTACCATAATGGTCGGGACAACGAAGGGCAACGATAAGTCCACGCCATAAGAAAAAGAGATAAAATAATAAAAATATAGTGCTACCAATGAACCCAAACTCTTCTCCGATAATAGCAAAAATGAAGTCATTATAGGCATATGGCAAATAATGAAGCTTCTGTACACTTCCACCGAAGCCAGCGCCTGTTAAGCCGCCGTGTCCCAGTGCTTGTAAGGAAGACATAATCTGCCAAGCACCTTCTTGAGCATTTCCTATCGGGTCCATGAAAGAAGTGAATCTTGCGACACGATAATGCCAAGCAGTAGGATCTATGGCCATAGAAATACTAACCATCACCGTAAGGACAATCGCTCCTACTGAACCTGCAAGAAACACTTGCTTCAAATTGGCACCGCCAGCAATGATCATAATGACAGCACAAGATGCAAGAACCATACTCGATCCTAAATCTGGTTGTAACATAATAAGGCCGCAGACAAAGCCGATAATAATGATGACGGGTAGAAGCCCTTTTTTAAAGTCACGGAACTTCTCACCTTTTTTTGCTATTAGCGCACCTAGATACAATATGATTGCGAGCTTAGCAAACTCAGTAGGCTGTATACCAAACGGTCCGATGTTAAACCAACTTCTCGCCCCGTTGACTGGTTCACTAAAAGGTACAATCATAAGTAAGATAATAACTGGAATAAAGAAGATGGGAAAAGCTTTTTTATACAAATGGTAACGAAAATTCATCAGTAAAAACATGATGATGATTCCAAGGCCAGCAAATCCAAGCTGGCGCTTGGTGAAATGTAAAGCATCGCCCCAGGTCACAGCTGCAACACCGGAGCTGGCGCTGAATACCATTACGATTCCAAAGCCTACGAGCAACAGTGTCATGATGAGAAGCAAAAAGTCCGGCCTTCCCCGACTACCCTTCTGCGTAGCTTTCATAATGTCTGCTTTAAACGAGCTGCTGTTTTAATTGTTGAAGCCTTTGAGTAGCTGTATCCATAATATGTTGTGGAACTGGCGACTCATACTCTAAACCATGCGGGAAAGTAGCACGGCCAATATAAACAGCTTCAATGTTTAGAACTGCATGCGGTGACTCTAGTTTGCCTTCAATAGCACGAGTATTAATTCGTAGGAAATATTCGGAACCGCTAGCGCGGTCAACAAGCTTCAAATCATATGTAGCGCGATAATATTCCCACTGCCAACGTACGAATCCGACTTTTTCAGCTGCGTCGTCCAGATAGTTTAATTCGCTTTGAACACCGTTTAAACCGGAGTTTTCAATAATCATTTCTGGTTCCCCCCAAATTCACAAGACATAGTTGTACATTCTTTACTCATGATAGTATGTTTCCCCAGTCAGTGCAAGCCTTACTCCAAGTCAATTCGATGATGTTCGTGACATTTCTGAGAAATGTGCAATTGCAATTCTCTCGATATAATCTTCTGAAGCTTCCTTAAAGTGACAATTATCTGCTAAACTATAAAAAAACATTATCTCTATAGTAACTAGTCGGACAAGAGGGGTGTATAGATGGTTGAACCTAATGTGGATTTGAAGCTGCAAGAGTTATATCCGGATATGGTCCGCTGGCGCAGACATCTTCATCAATTCCCTGAGTTATCATTTAAAGAAAATGAAACGTCCCAGTGGATAGCAGAACGATTGGAAGAGATAGGATGTAGCGTCGAACGGAATATCGGCGGACATGGACTCGTTGCAAAAATAATAGGTGAGAAGCCAGGTCCTATCATTGCATTACGTGCCGATATTGATGCATTGCCTATTCAAGATGAGAAGGAATGTGTGTATGCATCCAAAGTTACGGGAGTAATGCATGCTTGTGGACACGATGGTCATACGGCTGCCTTACTTGCGGTCGCTAGTTATTATAACAATCATAAACATACATTTTCAGGAGAGAGAAGGCTGCTCTTTCAGCCTGCGGAGGAAGTTACCCCAGGTGGTGCAATTGAAATGATTAAAGACGGAGTGCTCGATGATGTTGATGCTATTTATGGCGTTCATCTGTGGACTCCGCTCTCCTATGGGAGTGTCTCTTCAAGATCTGGTCCTTTCATGAGCGCAGCAGACGAATTTGTTATTGATATCGAAGGGCGCGGTGGTCACGGTGGGTTGCCTCATGTCGCAATAGATGCAATCGTTATTGGTACTACACTTGTACAAAGTATTCAGACGATCGTTAGTAGAAACGTAAACCCTTTGCATCCTGCTGTAGTGACGATTGGTTCCTTTCAAAGTGGAACAACAAACAATGTCATTGCTGAAAGATGTCAATTGAAAGGAACAGTTCGTTCATTTGATGAAGAGACGCGTTCTTTGATTCATACGCGATTGGAGCAAGTGATTAAACATATTTGCGAAATGCATGGTGCAAAATACAACTTTCAAATGCGTATTGGATACCCACCAGTCGTTAATGATGAGCGGGAAACAACTAGATTTTTTACTGTTGCAAAAAGCATAGACGGAATCGAAGAAGTTATACACGCAGATGCCATTACAGTTGCGGAAGATTTCGCCTATTATTTGCAACAGGTACCGGGCTGTTTTATGTTCGTGGGAGCGGGTAACTCGGATTGTGGAGCACATTATCCTCATCATCATCCGAGATTTAACATCGATGAGCGGGCGATGCTACATGCTACAAAAATATTGATTAGTATGGCCGAAAATTATTCTAACGAACAAAGGTAAAGCTTGTTGAACGTCTGGGGGACATTATTTGTCCTCCCAAACGGCAACAAGCTCATTGTTTTCATTATATAATTCTGCAGGATCAGATTCTTGGTTGTTCCAAACGTTATCAACTTCCCAAATAATTAACGGAATTTGATGATCTAACGTAATATCTTCGCCCGAAGATATTTGCGTTTTACCTTGTGCTGCTAAGACATGTGGCTCAAATGTGTACGTTTGGTTGCCGCGTACACTTACAAGTTTCCAACCTTCCAAATCAATAGGTGACGATGTTGTATTCGTTATCGTTACTAGTTCCGCTTTTTTATCCACTTCGATTGTGATGCCCATTTCCTTCTTCTTGTGAACGACTACGTCAGTTTGGCTTGTTTCTTTCCCGGAATTCCACAAGGCTACCTTTTTTTCTTTTGCTTTCTGTTCAAGCTGCTTATAGACATTTTCCATTTTCACGTTAGGCTCATAAATCATAACCTTCGCCAAACCTTCTTCTAGCAAAACCTCATTTAATATTCTGCCATCTTTAAGCTCAACTACTGCTAATGTTCGGTCAAATCTATCCTGTGTTTCCTTATCGAACGTTAAACGAACTTTACCTGATTCTTCGAGCAGTTGCTTCGTTAATGCGGAAGCTTCTGGACCGTACGCTTCTATTGGTGCATCAGGCTTTACCGTTTCTGGTGTATCTATATAAAGGAGTCTAATTGTAGTTTCGTTTTTTCCTACTTTAATTTTGAAAGTGTCCCCATCAACATAACTAGATACCGAATACCATGTATCTGCTTTAACTGCTTTGGAAGGGGCTATAGAAATGTCTGCACAACCTGCCAATATAAAGACGAGCAGGAGAAGGTACATAGATAATAATCGTTTCATTGCATTATGCCTCCAGCTCAAATTAATTGTTTATTCGATGTATATCTTCATTACTATACCACAAGTTACACCTAATAATCGAAATAGAGTGTGTCAATAAGGGGATAAAATCATAAAAAAGCTTTCATACTGAATAATGAGGAATGTTATTTACGGAGGTTTTTGCACAATGATACAACAAAATAAAGCAATAATAGTACAGTCTGATTTAACGATTCTGCTTGATGAAAGGCTACCGGAGTCGCAATTTGTTCACCCTATACTTAAAACGTTTGCGGAAACCATTAAGCGGACTGGAGCTATACATATGTATCGTATTACTCCGATTTCATTATGGAATGCACTGAGTATGGGCTATACATGCAAAAAAATTGTAGAGCAATTAAAGGAATATGCGAGGTATGGGGTTCCAATGCAAGTGGAAGCTAAACTTTATGCTTGGTCAAATAGATATGGGAAATTAACGCTCGTCACTGAAGGTAATAAGCTGATTCTGAAAGGTGAACGAGAAATATTTCTTCAATTAAGTAGTCACGGTTCACTTAATGAATGGATTGGGGAGCTAAGGGGGGAGGACGAGTGGGAAATAAAAGCAGAGTACAGAGGATTGCTGAAACAAGAACTTGGGCGGCTAGGTTATCCAGTTATCGATTTGGCTGGTTATCATACTGGCGAAGTCCTATCAGTTGAATTGAGAGATGTGACGAAGAAGGGTCAGCCCTTTTCGCTTAGACAATACCAGAAGCAAGCTGTTGACCATTTTGTCAAAGATGGCAGTATTCTTGGGGGGAGTGGTGTCGTTGTTCTGCCATGTGGAACAGGTAAAACAATCGTTGGAATTGCTGCACTCGCTAGACTGGGATCTGCGACATTGATCTTAACTTCAAGTGTGACGTCTGCTGAGCAATGGAGAGAAGAAATATTGGATAAAACGACTTTAACCGAATCGGATGTAGCGTTACATAACGGGAAGCAGAAAGTTGTTCGTCCAGTTACAATAGCAACCTACCAACTACTTACTCATCGCAGAACGAAGGAAATGGAATACAAACATATGGGGCTTTTTACGGAGAGAGATTGGGGTCTTATTATTTATGATGAAGTACATCTTCTGCCTGCTCCCGTTTTCCGAATGACCGCTTCCATTCAAGCAACTAGACGACTCGGATTAACAGCAACTCTCGTTCGGGAAGATGGATGCGCGGAAGATGTTTTTTCATTAATAGGTCCTAAAAATTACGATATGGAATGGAAAAAGGCAGAAGAAGGTGCGTTCATCTCATCAGTTAGGTGTACAGAAATAAGAGTTGCTCTATCGACTTCACAAGAACAAAGTTATAAAGAGGCAACTGCAAGATCCAAGCTCAGAATTGCATCAGAGAATCCAAACAAAATAAACGTAGTACGTAGGCTACTCAGTAAGCATGAAGGAAAACCTACTTTAATTATAGGTCAATATTTGCAGCAATTGTACGAAGTTGCCTGCCAATTAAATGCGCCATTACTGACAGGTGAGGTGCCTCAAGAGGAGAGGAAACGTCTTTATGCGCAGTTTAAATCCGGAGAAATAAAAGTGTTAGTTGTATCCAAAGTGGCGAACTTGGCTGTCGATTTACCCGATGCCGCAGTTGCCATACAACTGTCTGGCAGTTTCGGTTCAAGGCAAGAGGAAGCGCAACGAATTGGACGACTTCTTAGACCTAAGTCAGGGGGAAATCAGGCATGGTTTTACACTCTTGTAACAGACGAAACAAAAGAAACCGAGTTTGCGCTAAAGCGCCAACTATTTATGATAGAACAAGGGTACTCCTATGATCATTTCAAAGCGAATGATCTTCAAGAAGATCGCAGCTTAGAAGATGAGGAGGTTGTTTTAAGGTGAATATAAGTGAAGTCATACATAAATTATCTCCTGAGCAAGCCAAAATGTATGAGAAAAATCCAATTTGGAAAAATGCTACCCAGAGAGGTTTATCATGGCAAGAAGCGATAGTGGATCATAAAGCGATTCAGGAAGCTTCTCTTCTTATGACGTCACATGCACTTGAAGTGTTAAAGCGAGTTCTGCTAATTTTTGGGCCTGTTCCAGTTGAAGAAGACAGGCTATTGGCAAAGCTCCGAGTTCATTCGCTGTTGTCGGGTGCAGAAATCCGTTTAGGTGTGCGGCAATTGGAGGAAGCAGGCTTGCTTTTAGCTGTTCGGAAAACATGGGGAGAAAAAGTTATTTTTATAGTGCAACAATGTTATCAAATCTGGTTCCGAATATTGTTTCCATGTACACTACACAATGTTTCATCATCGAACCTGATGGCAATTTCGGATGAGAGTGGACAGTTTGTCGGCAACAAGGAATCATTCGGGAGAAAGTTACTTTATGCATTAGCAACACTAATGAAATGGGATAGGAACTTTACATCCAAAGGTGTACTTTCAAAGAAGACAATATCCAAATTGGTCGAGCAAATTGGTATAAACGAAGTACCATTCCGAGCTTTTGGTTTGAATTGGGCGCATAGTGAGACCTATCCATTGATAGTTGCATTAGTGCTGGAAGCGGGACAAACACAAGGATTTCTATATCGTAAAGAAAATACGCTCCTACTAGATATGGTTAACTTGAACTGTTGGTTTCAGACAACAGAGGAACTCAGAGAGTCGCAATTGCTGGATTGGTTGTGTGGCTTTTTGTTTAAGTATGCAGGTAGGGATGCTAGTGTTGCAATTGCAATAATGAGCTTGCAGCGGGGGCAGTGGTTTAAAGTAACAGATATTGAAAACTGGTGTAATCGATTAGTAGAGACTTCCGTTTCGAAGGATCAACAAATGCAGTCTTCAGTAGGTTGGACAGAGCGTTGGCTTTCTTTATTTCATGAACTCGGGTGGATAGAGTTAGCACAATGTGTTGAGAATGGAGAAAGCTATCGTGTTTTTTGTTGGAAAGTGTTTCAATCACACAATAGCGAGGAACTTATTGTACAACCAAACGGTGAGATCATTATAGGTCCTGGATCTCGTTTTGATATCCGCTTTGAGTTAGAACTAATTTGTGAACGAATGAACGGAGAAGAAGCAGTGCTCTACCAGCTAACTCCGCAAAGTGTTGCAACAGCAATTGAACATAGCAGAACTAGAGATTCAATCGCTAGTTTCTTAAAAGCTGCATCAGGAGATGAACAATTACCTAGTTCAGTATTGTCTATGCTAGAGGAATGGACAAGAAGGGCTGGTCGATTTACATTTGCGGAAGTTACGTTACTGCGGTGTGATTCTGTTGAAATGGCTGAGACTGCTACATTACTTCAGGAAGTAGCCCCCCATCTGATTCAGCGACTTGGTGAGTTTGATTACATCATCGAAGCTAGTAAAAGGGATCATATCCGTCGTTACTTACAAAAGGCAGGTTACCCGCCACGCAAAGGGATTCAAAGAGCGGATGAACGCATCGCTGCCCATGCGATAGATGTAACGGATCAACATGTAGTGATTCAGTCTGATAAGATCATAACTGCTGGAAAGAGGGAAATGGGAACATTTTTATATGACTCCTTCACACTAAGTCATTATGAATTGGACAATATTACAAGGAGGGAAGAAGTCATTCTTCTCCCAGGTATTGAACAATTGCCTGCTGCTTGGTGGCAACAATTGCGAAGTTACCATACCTCGACGCGCAAGGAGTTAATCCAGCAAGCGGTTATGCTACAGACGGCTGTGCAATTAAAACTCGCGGGGAACCTTCATACGTTTGTTCCTGAACAAATGGAGAAGAGGGGTGATGAGTGGGCAGTAACGGGCAAACTTATATCTAATGATGTTGGGGAGTTTAGTCGACTAACTCCGGATATGTGGGAAGAAATGAGATTACTTATTCCGGGTAGTCACACAATGTAAGCATCTTCTATCTATTGGCTAAATGTCTATGATGTGATAATGTAATATCAGCGAATAGAAATGAGGTGGGTCAATGGCTGTTGCCGAACAATGGACGACTGCTTCAACCTTGCAAGCACATGGCGATGGCTCTACGATCGATATGGCATCGCTGCTTTTGTCTGCATATGAAATTGGAGATTGGATTAATGATTCTGCCGAAGTGGCCGAATATTTATATTGGAAGTCGGAAGTATCTCAGAATGAAGAAGTGAAATCTCTTCAGAGACAATTTTCCAAAGCGAAGGAATTGTTTGAGGAATGTCAACGATTCGGACGTTTCCATCCGAGTTACAATGAAGCGAAAGATAAAGTGAAGCTCATTGAGAAGCAGATGGCTGAGTTAGAATGTGTCACACGATTTAAAGAATCGGAGCAGGTTGTCGATGAGATGCTTTATGAAGTATCTCGTATGATCGCAGAATCTGTGTCTGAAAACATCAAAGTGCCTAGCAATGAGAAGGGTTCTGGTGGTGGCTGCGGAAGTGGCGGCTCATGCGGATGTGGAAGCGGCGGCTGCGGATAGTTTTTATAGCGTAGTAATCACCGGAATTGTTGGAGGAGGAGCGGGCATATGTTGCCGGATCGAACAGGTTTTATAGTGTGGGTTAGCGACTTGAAAGCAGCGAGGGCATTGGAAAGGTTCGGAACCGTTCATTATATGTCCAAAAAGTTGCATTATGTTGTTTTGTATATGAATGCTGAACGTGTGGAAGATTCGCTCAAGCAGATGAACCGGCAATCGTATGTGCGTAAGGTAGAACGTTCTTATCGTACGGAGATTAAGACGGAGTATAGCAAGGATAGCGAAGATAAAACGAGATTTTATAGTGTATAACACATAAAGATTAACAAATAACGCTTCTTGGTGCACGAAATGTGCCGAGAAGCGTTATTTTTTTGTTCTCATTAACATATTTATACAGAAATGGCCTGTCTTTAATTTATTGTTGAAATATCGGATATTCATGGTAGAATGGAATTAATTAATAGGATAAAAGCCCTGGTTCTTTGGGAGGAGTAGGTTGCGAAATGAAGGATAAAATGACGAGAAGATGGAGTACATATGAGTCGTTTTATATCGATCTTGGTGATAAAAAAGTGGTTGATGTCATCATTACGAACCATGCCAAAAGTCGCTGGCTTGACCGAATCGAAAGCGAGAAGACCGGTTTTGAAGACATTGCAGAGTACATTTGGGAATGTTTGAAGAAAGATCGTATCGAACCGTACTATCGTAACGAACAGGATGTTTATTTAATTGATGAAGATCTTGTGTTTGTGGCAGAGTTCACCGAATCATTAACTGAAATGGATTTACTAGGAAATCCATTGCATAAGATGATTGTAGTAACGTTTCTAGGTCGAATGTCGGAAACGATAGAGTTAAGAGATCTAAAGTCTTATTACTCTTGGTTAAGACATTCAAGAAGAATGACGTTAGTAAAAAATAGTAGAAAACGTAAATAAAAAGATTATATTAGGAAAAGATTAATATAATACAAATATTAGATGTAGCGTATGGTCATATGATGATCATGCGTTTTTTTATTTTTTTGTAGTATAATAGTGTCAAAGAAAGGACGGATACATGATGGCACTTAACTTTCATCAATTACATATTTTTTATATGGTTGCAGAACGTGGCAGCTTTTCGGCAGCAGCCCAATCCCTTCATATGACTCAACCTGCAGTGACGATGCAAGTACAATCATTGGAAGATTATTTCGGAACGAAACTATTGCAACGCTCTACAAAACGAATAGAGCTTACTGATGCGGGGCGTGCTTTAATGCCATTTGCCAAAAGTAGCATCGATTTAATACGTGACACGGATCAAACAATGTCCACTTTCACAAAGCAACTTAAGGGAAGACTTCAACTCGGCTCTAGTCTTACGATTGGTGAATATATATTGCCTCGTTTATTAGGCCCTTTTGGACAAGAGTACCCCCATATTTCTATTAGTATGAAAGTCATGAATACAGCACAAATAATGGAAGAAATATTAAATCATCAACTAAATTTTGGATTAATTGAAGCGCCAGTCAACCACCCGGATATGCATATGGAAGCTGTTATGAGTGACGAACTAAAACTTGTAGTCCCTAGTAACCATCCATTAGCGGAACGGGCATCTGTTTCAATCAACGAAGTAATGGAACATTCCTTCGTATTGCGTGAACAGGGGTCTGGAACAAGATTAGTAATGGAAGAACAACTCGCCAAGAAAAAAATTGATCCTTCGAAGATGAAGATTGTTATGGAGCTTGGCAGTACAGGTGCAGTTAAGTCCGCAGTTGAAGCAGGGCTTGGCATTTCATTCCTATCGACTTCCTCTGTTAAGCATGAAGTTGCTCTTGGACTTATTAAAATTGTAAAAATACCAGATATAAAGTTTCAGCGCCAGTTTTATTCAATCTATCTAAAGTCGGCATTACTTCCAATTTCAGCTGTGACGTTTTTAACCTTTCTACGGGAAAGAGATTTAAAACAATGGCTTTAATTAAAGGTGATAAAGTCGACCTTCATACACATACAACAGCATCGGATGGAATTCATGCACCTACAGTAGTTGTACAAATGGCGAAAGCAGCAGGACTAGGGGCTGTAGCAATTACAGACCATGATACAGTGGCAGGTGTTTCTGAAGCTGTGGCTGAAGGCGAACGCATTGGGATTACGGTCGTTCCAGGTGTTGAGCTTAGTACAGTTGCAGATCAAAATGACATTCATTTATTGGCTTATTATACAAATAACGAGGATGTTCAGTGGCAAGATCGATTGGCGCAGTTAGGTAATACAAGAGAGCGTAGAAATGAATTGATCGTTCAGAAGCTTCAATCGATGGGCATTTCTATTACAATGGATGAACTTATAGCAGTAGCACTTAATCGGCAAAAAGAAAATGCTTCTAGCGATTCTAAGTTCAGCATCGGTCGTCCTCATATTGCAGAATTGTTAATAAGTAAAGGTATCGTTGAAAGTATGAATGAAGCATTCGAACGATTTCTAGCTTCAGGAGCAGCTGCTTACGTAGAAGTTCCAAGAGTACATCCTCTTGAGGCGATCCAGTGGATACGAGAAGCTGGAGGAGTGTGCGTCATTGCGCATCCTGGACTATACAAGAATGATGCTCTTGTGGAGGATATCATCAGAGGCGGGGCTCATGGAATTGAAGTATTCCACTCCGATCATAGTATGGAAGAAGAAGAGAAATACAGCTTGTTTGCGAAGCGATATAAACTTATTGAAACTGGTGGATCAGATTTCCATGGGATGAGATCGGGACAAAGCTATCACGGTGCAATTGGGAGTAAAAACGTGGCATATTCGGTTATTGAACAGCTGCAAATGGAGAAAGATCGTTAAAGGGGTGTTGCAGGTTGAAGAAATGGGTTTACTTAAGCTTGTTTCTTGTTCTTGGCTTCATCATTTTAAGATTTATCTACGTTGACGACAATACCGAGGCTAGAAACTTACAAAACGCAATTGATGCTAAATTTAAGGGTGAATTAAGTAGTGTCCGCGATAGTTTTGGCATGGTGATGAATGATTACACTTATCGATCTGTCTTATCGAACGTTTCTAATGTGGCTTCTATTAGTGAATTAACTTCCTACGAGGAAAAGAATGGTGACTTAGGTATTAGCCTGCATAATCTCTATATTTCTTTGAGAGAGGATAGGTCAAAAGATAAAGTCCTATCTCGTGCAGAGCAATTAATGGAAATATTTACTGTATTAGTAACTGATCCTGCGAGTAAAGAAGCGACGGATAAGCTTTTACAAATTACGGATGAAACATTTTTTAGAGAGTAACTGGTTCAATAAAACAGCGGCAGTTCAGGACTTGTTTTTACGTCCATGGCTGCCGCTGTTTCTGTTGTTAGAAAACCATCTACTATTTATTTGATTTCCGAAGGAAGTGCCTTTAAGCGTTCCTCATCAGGAGTAATAAATAACGTTTTCTGATTGTCATAAATGACATAGCCAGGTTTAGCGCCGCTCGGTTTGCGAACATGCCTGATATACGTATAATCCACTGGCACCATACTTGAAGATCTTGCTTGACTATAATGTGCTGCAAGCATAGAAGCTTCTTCTAAGGTTGCATTTCCGAAATCTCCGCCACGGATGACAACATGAGAGCCCGGAATATCTTTTGTATGGAGCCACGTATCATTTGGTGCAGCAAGGCGGTTAGTTAAGTATTCGTTCTGTGTATTGTTTTTCCCTACAAAGATTTGCACATTCTCAGAAGATGTGTAGCAAAGTAAAGCAGGCTTAAGCAATTTCTTGCGTTTCGGCCCTCGTTTGCTTCGCTCTTTCATATATCCTTGCCCAACAAGCTCCTCGCGAATTTCCTCAATATCAGTTAACGCTGCTTTATCTAACTGTTGCAGCAACGATTCGAAATATTGAATTTCTCCTTTTGCAAGCTCCATTTGCTCGGCAACAATAACAAGACTGTTTCTATGCTTTGTATATTTACGGAAATATCGCTGTGCATTATCAGATGGACTAAGCTGCGGATCTAATTGAATCTTAATGGTTGCTTGATCCTCATCATAAAAGTTGATTAATTCAATAGAAGTATCTCCACGATTTATTTGATGCATATAAGCCGTCAGTAGCTCACCAATCACTCTGTACTTTTCAGCATCCCTTGCTTCATGTAGCGTTTCTTCCAACTTTTTGTTTTTCAAAATGTTTTTAGCTTTTTCATTCTGAACGAAACGTATCAGATCAGCTGCACGTTGCTTAACAGTGTCTCTCTCTGCTTTATCACCGAAATAAGCTTCTAAGCAATCACTAATGGTAGCGAACTCACTCGTATCTCCAGTCAAATGGGTGAGCGGTGTAATGGAGAAACTTGCTTTTCCAGTTACATTATCGGTCACTATGACAGGCTGGAACTTGTCCGCTGCAGCATCCTGCATTAGCGAATGGAAGCTGCTCCATAATGACTCCATATCGACCACATTACTTTCCAAGCTTGAAGAAGGAACAGCAACTTGAGCACGATGAACGAGTTCTTTTGCAAGGAGTGGACTAAACCCGCTAAAAGCGTCAACTAGTGCTTTGTATGGCGGGATAGGCTCTTCCTCATTTGGTTTAGATAAATAGGACTTGAATTGTTCTACATCATTTACGCTCAACGGATCTACTTTCTCTTGGTCAGGTGGACCAGTATAAGTACTCCCCGGCAAAACAATCCGATAGCTGCTTATTGATGGAGTAACATGATGAATCCCGTCATAAATCATTCCTGTTGATGGATCGACGAGAATAACGTTGCTATGTCTGCCCATTATTTCAATGATTATTCTTTTGCTCGAAGAATCACCAAGCTCATCTCTATGTCTAATATCGATATGAATAACCCGTTCCCGGCCCACTTGTTTAACGGATTCAATGACTCCACCTTCACAGTGCTTGCGAAGTAGCATACAAAACATTGGTGCTTCCAGTGGATTAAGATAGGTTCCCGTTGTCCAGTGTACTCGTGGATATGTAGGGTTAGCAGACAGGAGTAACTTACTTGAAACGCCCGCTCCTCGAATGCTGAACACTAACTCGTGCTCAGTAGGTTGATGAATTTTATGAATACGTGCGCCGATGCTTCGCTGCAGGTCAGCGGTGATCGCGCGAACAACAATACCGTCTAATGCCATTATGTTCGTACCTCTCTTCCAGCAGTATGTACCTATCATGCCATACTTGAGACAAAAACTTAAGTGGTCTTGGGATATTTTATAGGCTGTCCGAATACATTTACGTTAGAAGGGCTGTCCGCTTAAACGGCAACATACGGGAGGGAGTCATACGATGGAACATGTAAAGTGGCATCAATTGGGTTTAAATGAACTTGTGGAAACGCTGGATTGCTCATTAGAAAATGGGCTAAAGCCATCTACAGTTGCAGAACGTTTGGAGAAGGATGGACACAATGAACTGACCGAAGGCGAGCGTATTTCGCCAATTGTACTCTTTTTAAACCAGTTCAAAGATTTTATGGTTTTGATTTTGATGGGAGCAACACTAATTTCAGGTCTTCTGGGAGAATACTTGGATGCGATTACGATTATTGCCATTATCGTAATTAATGCTGTGTTAGGTTTCATGCAGGAATTCCGTGCAGAGAGGTCTTTAAGAGCATTAAAGGAGCTATCTGCGCCGTCAGCGAAGGTGCTTCGCGCGGGTCAATTAACGACCGTAACCGCTAAGGAGTTAGTGGCGGGGGACGTTGTGTATTTGGAAAGCGGAGACCGTATTCCTGCTGATATTAGGTTCATCGAAGCCAATAGCTGTTATGTGGAGGAATCAGCATTAACTGGCGAATCAGTACCTGTTGGTAAGATAGCAGCAGTCATAGATGATGCAGAGTTACCGCTTGGCGATCAGCGCAATATCGGTTTTATGGGAACGATGCTGACAAGGGGAACGGCTAAGGGGATCGTCGTAAGGACTGGAATGGCTACAGAAATGGGTAAAATAGCTGGTCTTATACAAGAGACGGAGTCGATGGAGACACCGCTGCAGCATCGGTTAGAACAGCTAGGAAAAATACTCATCGTTGTAGCGCTCGGACTAACTGTAATGGTAGTTGTTGCCGGTATATTGCACGGTCAGCCACCATATGGAATGTTCCTTGCAGGAGTGAGTTTGGCGGTAGCGGCAATTCCAGAAGGGCTTCCGGCTATCGTTACGATTGCACTCGCGCTTGGTGTTCAGCGGATGATCAAGCGGAAAGCGATCGTCAGGAAGTTGCCATCGGTAGAAACGTTAGGCTGCGCATCAGTCATTTGTTCGGACAAAACAGGTACGTTAACGCAAAATAAAATGACGGTTACACATGTTTGGCTTAGTGGAAGGCAGCTCGAAGTTAGTGGTGAAGGTTATGATCCTACGGGTGCCATTTATGAAAATGGTAAAGCATTAGATTTGAAGCATGATTTGCCGTTAAAGCGATTGCTTCAAGTTAGCGCGCTGTGCAATAACGCTCAAATTGCTCAAGTAGAGGTTGATGAGCCGAAGCGGCGTAAAAGCAAGGAAGGTTTAACGGAATGGATATTGAAGGGTGATCCAACTGAAGGGGCATTAGCGGTTCTAGCCGCCAAGTTAGGTTCGTCAGCTAAATCATTAGAGACACTCTATACAAGAGTTAAAGAATATCCTTTTGATTCGGAAAGAAAACGAATGTCTGTGTTGGTCTCTCACCAAGGTGGTAGACTGATATGCACAAAGGGAGCTCCGGATCTATTGATGGAGCATTGTGCTTATGTACTTTGGGACGGGAAAGTAGTTCCTTTCACTGCAACACTTAAACGTAAATGTGCTGAAGCTGGTGAGCTTATGGCACAATCTGCACTTCGGGTGCTCGGACTTGCTTATCGTGATCTGCGGGGAACGGATAACTATGAAAACGAAGGCGACGTTGAAAATAATTTGGTTTTTGTAGGACTGACAGGTATGATCGATCCTCCTCGTCGTGAAGTCAAGGAAGCGATAGCAACTTGCCGAAGAGCTGGAATTAAAACCGTTATGATTACAGGTGATCATCAACTGACTGCAGAAGCGATCGCCGCTCAGCTTGGCATTATGCCTCGTGGAGGCATTGCAATGAGCGGGAAACAGCTCGAAGCTATGGAGGATGAACAGCTTGATCGATTGGTCGATCAAACGTACGTTTACGCACGAGTTTCACCTGAGCATAAGTTAAGGATTGTTAAAGCGCTACAGCGAAAAGGACATGTCGTCGCTATGACCGGCGATGGTGTGAACGACGCTCCCGCAATCAAAGCAGCTGATATCGGTATCGCTATGGGTATAACAGGTACGGATGTTACGAAGGAAGCGTCTGCGCTAGTGCTTAGTGATGATAACTTCTCTACGATCGTTGCAGCAATTGAAGAAGGTAGAGGCATTTATGAAAACATTCGTAAGTTTATTCGTTATTTGTTAGCTTCGAATGTAGGAGAAATTTTGGTCATGTTTTTTGCGATGATGGCCGGGCTTCCGCTACCACTCGTACCAATCCAAATTTTATGGGTTAATTTAGTAACAGATGGATTGCCAGCGATGGCGCTTGGTGTAGATCAAGCAGAAAAAGATCTTATGCAGCAGAAACCACGTTTTGCGAAAGAAAGTATTTTCTCAAGACGACTTGGTTGGAAAATTATTAGTAGAGGCGTTCTAATTGGAATTTGTACGCTCGGCGCATTCTGGATTGCGCTGCGAGAAGGAGCAGGCGATGCGAATGGGCTAATACATGCTCAGACGGTTGCGTTCGCTACACTTGTTATGGCACAACTCATACATGTATTTGACTGCCGCAGTTCGCGGTCGATCTTCCATCGTAATCCATTCCAGAACAAATATTTAGTTTTGGCTGTTTTATCTTCACTCATTCTTATGCTTGGCGTAGTTTACATTGAGGCGTTGCAGCCGATTTTCAAAACAGTTCCGATTAGCTTGCGCGACTGGTGTTTAGTGTTAGTGGCGGCGGGTATTCCAACCTTCGTAATGGGGATTGGCAGTGTATTAGGCAAGCCGGGCAAAACAAATACAAATTCCAAGTGGCCATTAGGTCCACAAACCGCTGCTAGATAACGAAAAAAGTGCAAATGAAGATACAAATTATGAATAGCGTTTCTCCTAGCTTTGCGGTATGCTAATAGGGAATTAATACTAGGTTTAGCATACTTGCAGCTATATATAAGGAGAGAGCGATAGATGAACTTTACGAAGATGAATGGACTTGGCAATGATTTTATCGTTATTGCAGGCGAATCCGCGTTGCCAGACAACGCGGCTGAGCTAGCAATTCAGTTATGCAATCGTTTTTTTGGAATCGGTGCTGATGGGCTTGTTTATATATTGCCATCTGATCAAGCGGACTTCCGTATGCGCATTATAAATTCTGATGGATCAGAGGCTGAACAATGCGGCAATGCAATCCGCTGTGTAGCGAAGTATGTTTATGACAACGGATTGACTACTAAAGAAGAAATTACGATTGAAACTTTGGGAGCGGGCGTGCAGAAAGTGCAGTTGACCGTAAGTAGCGGCAAAGTGCAAACGGTTCGTGTTGACATGGGTGCACCTATTTTGAATGGTTTGCAAGTGCCAACTACAATAGATGCTGAGCGCGTAATTGAGCATCCTATTGAAGTAAATGGCAGAGAATTCAAATTCACAGCGGTATCGATGGGCAACCCTCATTGCGTCATTTATGTAGATGATGCTGCAAACTTTGATTTGGAAGAGTGGGGACCTAAACTTGAAACTCATCCGATATTCCCTCGCAAAATAAATGTTGAATTCGTAACGGTAAACTCACGATCGCAAGCGGATATGCGGGTATGGGAGCGTGGAGCTGGACCTACGCTTGCATGTGGAACAGGGGCATGTGCAACTCTTGTTGCATCTGTATTAACTGGAGCAACTGACCGCGCTGCGACAATTTCGCTTAAGGGCGGAGATCTCTTTATTGAATGGAACGAAAACGATAACCATATCTACATGACGGGACCTGCTGCGGAAGTATTCCGCGGCAACTTGTAGGGTGATTGCTATGAGTGATAATCAATTGAAGAAGCTGAACCTTCGGGAAGCGTTAGCGGAACGCATCTTGACAGGAGACGGAGCCATGGGAACCTATCTATATGCGATGGGGTTCCCTGTCGGCGTTTCATACGAAGAATTTAACATATTGCGACCTGAGATTATTGAGAACGTTCATCGTCAATACTATGAAGCAGGCGCAAGATTGATAGAAACAAATACGTTCTCTGCTAACTATGAAAAACTATTGAAATATGGGCTTGAAAACGAAATGGAAGCTATCAATCGCGCTGGTGTTCGAATTGCGCGTTCTGCAATTGGTGATGATGCTTACGTAGTTGGTGCAGTGGGCTCCATTCGCGATGGAAAGCTAAAAAACGTTCGTACAGCTAAAGTTATTGAAGCTTATAAAGGTCAAATGAGCGCTTTAATAGACGAAGGCGTAGACGGATTGTTACTAGAAACCTACTACGATTTAGAAGAGATGAAACTAGCTTTGCGAATTGCTCGTGAACTAACTGATATACCTGTGATCTGTCAGTTTGGTGTAGAAGATGTAGGCCGCACGCAGGATGGAGTAGCTTTGGCGGATGCATTTGATCAGCTCAAGAAGCTTGGAGCAGATGTTGTTGGATTTAACTGCCGTAGTGGTCCAAATGGTATATTGCGTGCAATCGACTCCATCACAGGTCCGGTTGAGCTGCCTTTCTCTGTATACCCTAATGCCGGAATACCAGATTATGTAGATGGAAAATACGCATATAAAGCAGGCCCTGATTACTTCGCTGAATGTGCACGACGTTTCGCAGATCGTGGAGCTCGAATTATTGGAGGTTGCTGCGGAACGACGCCTGAGCATGTTGCTGCTATGGCTGCAGCGCTACAAAACTATGTTCCTAAGGTACGCCCAGAACCACTTGGCCCATTAAAAGGAACTACTGCTGCGACGCCAGATCCTTCATCAGCCAAAGCGACGGAAGTTAAGCCGCTTGCAGAGGAACTTCAACCAAACATCGTTGAACTCGTTCGGGAACGCCATACGGTAATTGTAGAATTAGACCCGCCGCGTGATTTAGATATTCGCAAGTTTATGGAAGGTGCGGCCGCGCTTAAGAAAATAAAAGCAGATGCGATTACAATGGCAGACAACTCACTTGCCGTAACTCGCATGAGCAATATTGCGTTAGCTGCACTATTGCAAGAACGTGTAGACATTCGACCACTTGTTCATATCGCTTGTCGTGATCGCAATTTGATCGGAACGCAGTCTCATATGATGGGGCTTGATGCGCTCGGCATCGATCATGTTTTAGCAGTAACAGGAGATCCTGCACGTTTCGGTGATTTGCCAGATTCCAGTTCCGTCTATGATTTAACATCTTTCGAGATGATCCGAATGATCAAACAATTGAACGAAGGTACCGCTTTCTCCGGCAAACCGCTTAAGCAGAAAGCGAAGTTTGTTGTAGGAGCAGCTTTTAATCCGAACGTTAAGCATCTAGACAAAGCAGTGCAACGTTTGGAGAGAAAAATCGCTTCTGGTGCTGACTATATTATGACTCAGCCCGTATACGAGCCGGCATTAATTGAACGTATTGCAGAATCAACAAAACATTTGAGTGTTCCTGTTTTTATCGGTATTATGCCGTTAGCTAATGGACGTAACGCGGAATATTTGCATAATGAAGTGCCGGGTATTCAATTGTCGGACGAAGTTCGCAGTCGAATGGCTGGACTAGAAGGTGAAGCGGGACGTGCCGAAGGTGTGCAAATTGCGAAAGAACTTATTGATAGCGCAATACCTCATTTCAACGGAATCTATTTAATTACACCATTTATGTTCTATGATATGGCTGTACAACTTACAGAATACGTTTGGCAAAAAACGAAGAAATAGCCCGAAAACAAATGAAAATGAACGATAATCTACCAAAAAATCGATGAAATCTAACTTTTGCTTGTTCACAGGGTGAAAATCAATTAGAATAAGTTCTAAGTTAAAGCTGTCTAATTAACGTATGCTCATTCATACTTTTGTCAACAATAGAGTAATGGTCTGTCGTTTTTTGGAATTGTTTATTTACTTATGCATGGAGTAAGACCGTAAGTGGAGGGGGACCTGGCTTGGCTATTAAGCTTATTAATATCGGATTCGGGAACATTGTTTCTGCGAATCGCATCATTTCTATTGTTAGTCCGGAATCAGCTCCGATTAAAAGAATTATCCAGGAAGCTCGTGACCGTCACATGCTGATTGATGCTACTTACGGACGTAGAACTCGCGCAGTCATTATTACTGACAGCGATCATGTAATTTTATCTGCGGTTCAACCGGAGACGGTTGCCCATCGTTTATCCACAAAGGATGACGATAACGACGAATAGTACAGGGAGTATGGAACAGATGGGATTGTTAATAGTTTTGTCCGGACCTGCCGGAGTAGGTAAAGGTACGGTGTGCTCCGCGCTTCGCGAACGTATGCCAGAAATCGTCTATTCCGTGTCGGCTACAACCAGGCAACCGCGACAGGGCGAGGTTGAAGGGGTCAATTATTTCTTTAAAACAAGAGAGCAGTTTCAAGATTTAATTGCTCGCGATGCTATGCTTGAGTATGCGGAATACGTAGGCAATTATTATGGCACGCCCCGCGATTTTGTTGATCGGACACTTGCAGGTGGCAGAGACGTTATTCTTGAAATTGAAGTTCAAGGTGCTCTAAAAGTGAAGGAGAAGTTTCCGGAAGCAATTTTTGTTTTCTTGTTGCCTCCATCTCTTGAAGAGTTAAAGCAACGCATTACAGGTAGAGGTACGGAATCTCAGGATACGATTAATAAGCGTATGAATGTAGCTGTAGAAGAGATGAATCTTCTTCAGCATTATGATTATGCTGTAATGAATGATGAGATTGATGCGGCTTGCGATCGGATTCGCAGCATTATTATCGCCGAGCATTGCCGCAGAGAACGTTTCGAACCCTATGTTTCTGGGATGCAAGCTGCAATTGAGAAAGCATGAGTGAGGAGAATGTCCAATGTTATATCCATCAATCGATGAAATGGTCAAAAAGGTAGACAGCAAATACACGCTTGTCGTAGCCGCTTCCCGGAGAGCCCGGATGCTTCGTAACGGTGAGAAGTCTGAGCTTGTGAACCCTCGCTCGCACAAATTTGTTGGCGTAGCACTAGAAGAAATTTATGGTGATATTCTTCAAGTTGAGAATCTTACGACTAAAGAAGACTAAATTTATATGTTCCTAAACATGAGGGGTGTGACCTGGCGACAGTGTTACACCCCTTTTTTGTCTAAATAGAAAAGAGAGGGGGATACCGTTATGATTAGACATTTTACAAATATGTTTATTCAAGTGGCATCAGATTGTCCAGTTGCAGAAGGTGTAACTCCAATCTCTAAACGAGCATTGAAGCCTGCACATCTTATTCAGTATGAGCTGCTAATGGAATCTCCTTATCGCTATACGTTTGAAGATCAGCTCTTCGAGGTATATAAACGTCATAAGGGCTACGAAATGGTATCCGACGCTGAAGAGTTGGAAAAATTGAGGGCAGAATTATTGTCGAAAAACCATCCTTGCTTAAGAGCGTCTCAATTAACTAAAAAATTTGGGTGGGGCGTACATTTTAACGCTGACGGTAAAATTGCCATCTATGGTATGGAGACAGAGAAATATAATGAATTAAAGGAACTTGCCACAAATGGGACAGAGATCGAATTGCAGGTAGCTATAAGATCAAGTAGACGTTGAGATGGGGGATTCCAATTGCGAGAAAAGGATGATGAATTAACAGTAGTGAAAAAAGAGCTCGCTCAATTACAATCGCAAGTGAATGAATTAACGACATCAAGAAAAAGAGAAAGACCCTTTTGGCTGACAGCATTCATAACTTTTGCTATTGTTCTGACTGGTCTGATTGTATCTATTGGTGTATTGCAATATATTTTAGGAGCTAATTAATTCGAAGCTGAAAAAGGTAGTGGAAGTCTATTTTCACCCTGTTATGTGATATGATATGAAAAGATTGCTTCCGTAGTAAGTTTTGCTTCACAAAACTTTGGCTTATGCTTCCGTAGTAAGTTTTGCTTCACAAAACTTTGAGCTTATGCTTCCGTAGTAAGTTTTGCTTCACAAAACTTTGAGGAGGGATTATATGGAGAAGTTACGTTATCCGATAGGAAGATATTCTTATGAAGGTATGACTGTGGTTCAGAAGGACAAGTGGATCGTTGAAATCGAAAATCTACCTGCTCAAATGAGGCAAGCGATTGATGGATTAACCGAGGAGCAGCTCAACACTCCTTATCGTCCTGAAGGTTGGACCGTTAGGCAAGTTGTTCATCATTTGGCAGATGCAACGATTAATTGTTTTTCTCGGTTTAAACTTGCACTTACAGAAGCTAATCCGACAGTCAAGCCGTTCGATGAAGAAGGTTGGGCTAATACGGTGGATAGTCTAGATGCATCCCCTGAACTTAGTCTAATCATATTGGAAGGAATATACGCCCGTTGGGTGCTCCTACTAAAATCTTTGCAACGTGCTGATTTTGATAAACAATTTTATCATCCAGCAATCGGGAAACAAGTGCAGCTTTCTTATTTCTTAGGTTTTGTCGCATGGCACGGGAATCATCATCTTGCTCATATTACGAATTTAAAAGATAGATTGGAATGGTAAGCTCCGTTAGCGAAGATGGGACGGAAGCTTGATGGAATAGGAGAGTACACCATGATTCAGGGGAAAAGAATCGTCTTAGGCATTACTGGAGGCATAGCGGCATATAAAGGAGCTACACTTTGCAGCAGGCTTGTTCAGGCAGGAGCTACTGTTCATGTCATCATGACGGAATCGGCCACTAAATTTATTACTCCGTTAACTTTACAAACGTTGTCTCGCAATCAAGTATTTATAGATACTTTCGACGAACGTGATCCATCGGTCGTTTCTCACATTAATCTTGCAGATCATGCGGATTTAATTGTGATTGCTCCTGCAACAGCGAATGTTATGGCTAAGCTTGCGAATGGGCATGGTGATGATATGCTCAGTACGACATTACTTGCAGCAACGTGTCCTATTATTATTGCGCCAGCGATGAACGTTCATATGTATGAACATCCTGCAGTCGTACGCAATATGGAGTTGCTTGCAGAGCGTGGAGCGATGTTCGTAGAACCAGGAACTGGTCAGCTTGCTTGCGGATATGTAGCTAAGGGTAGACTTGCTGAACCCGAAGATATTGTTGTAGCTATAGAAGATTGGTTTTCGAAGTCGAATAAGCTTCAAGGCAAACGTGTACTAGTTACAGCTGGCGGAACGATGGAGCGTCTAGACCCTGTTCGATATTTGACAAATGATTCTTCTGGGAAAATGGGTTTTGCTATTGCTGAAGCGGCAAAGCAGATGGGTGCTGAAGTGACATTGATTGCCGGAAGGACGACTGAAAAACCTCCTTCTGGCGTCAAGTTGATTAGAACACAATCGGCAGCAGATATGTTAGAAGCGGTTACAGCGTTGTACTCAAACGTTGATATCGTTGTAAAGGCTGCAGCTGTTGCGGACTATCGGCCTGCTACTATTCATGAACAGAAGATAAAGAAAACGGGTGAACAGCTCGTTCTTGAGTTGGAGCGAACGACGGATATTTTGCAAACACTTGGGGAACAGAAAACACATCAGTTACTTGTAGGTTTTGCCGCTGAAACAGAGCAAGTTGAGCATTATGCGCTGGATAAGCTGAGACGGAAAAATTGTGATCTTATAGTAGCTAATGACGTTAGTGCTCCAGGAGTAGGCTTTAATGGTGACACAAACGCAGTTGAAGTTTATGGACCCGAAGGGTTAGTAAAAGCAATTCCGCTTATGTCAAAGCGCGAAACGGCAAATCAACTGATGAACTTAATTTCTGAGCAATACGCTAAGCGCGGAGGGATTAAGTAATGATTGCTAAAGTAATTGTCGACGTGCCGAGCCGCCAGACGGATCGGCCTTTTGACTATGAAGTGCCATTCGAGATGGAGGAATGGATAGAGGTAGGGAGTAGAGTCGGAGTTCCTTTTGGCGGACGAGTGCTACAAGGGTTTGTTATCGCGTTCGCAGATAACGCCTCAGTTGATCGAACTCGGCTCAAATCGATCTCTGAGCTGCTTGATCCGGTTCCGCCATTATTGCCTGATATGATTGAATTATCGAAGTGGATGAGCGACAAGTATTGCTGTTCTTGGACACAAGCGCTGCAAGTCATGATTCCTGCAGCTTTGAAAGGCAAAGAGGAGCGTAAAATTGCTTTAGGGGAGGATTTTGAAGACGATCTTCCTCCAGAACTAACGGAATGGATAACGAGCAATGGTGGATTAGTGAAGCTAGATAAGCTGTTGCTTCATTTTCCAGATCAGTTACATACAGTGAAATGGGCATTAAAAAGTGGAGCGCTTATCGGGCAAACGTCTATTCGAAACAGGTTGTCAGTACGCAAAACGTTAATTGTTTTCCTGCTTGGCGAACGTGACGTATTAGAGCAGGCGTTGATTGATATCCCCGCCCGTGCTGCAAAACAACGAGAGGCTCTTGCCTATTTACTTCAGCATGATGGACCAATCCCGCTTCAAAAATTGGCTATGGACTCAGGTGTTTCACCTGCAAGTATTCGAGCTTTAGCCGATAAAGGTTTAGTGGAGCTGCGTGAGGTGGAGAGTGAAAGGGACCCCTATGCGCATAGGGAGTTTCAGCAAACTCAGCCGTTGCCGCTTACTGATGGGCAGCAGTCTGTGTATGATCGAATTGTAGATGCACTTGATGCGGTAGAGTCAAAAACGATGCTCTTACATGGTGTTACAGGGAGCGGCAAGACGGAAGTTTATTTACAGTCAATTCAGACTTGTCTGGAACAAGAGAAGCAAGCAATTGTACTTGTACCCGAAATATCATTAACCCCTCAGATGGTCGAACGATTTAAAGGACGATTCGGAGATGCGGTAGCTGTTTTACATAGCAGATTGTCAAATGGTGAACGATTTGATGAATGGCGTAAAATTCGGAGTAAACGGGCGCAAGTTGCAATAGGAGCTCGTTCGGCGATATTTGCGCCTTTTGAACGAATCGGGCTTATCATAATAGATGAAGAGCATGAGTCCTCCTACAAGCAAGAGGAAAGTCCAAAGTATCATGCTAGAGATGTTGCAGTGAGACGAGCGAAGCAACATGGTGCTGTCGTTATTTTAGGGTCAGCTACACCGTCATTAGAATCGTTCGCAGCAGCGAGTCGTCCATCAGCTTCTTCTCAATCAACTGTAATTCCTGGATTGCTCCCTATGCCCACTCGGGTCGGAAATCGGCCAATGCCTGAAGTAACAGTTGTAGATATGCGAGAGGAACTAAAGGAAGGCAATCGTTCGATGTTTAGCCGCAGCCTTCATGCTGCGCTGCAGGAGCGATTGGAGCGAGGCGAACAATCTGTCCTTTTGCTTAATCGTAGAGGATATTCAACCTTCGTAATGTGCAGGTCATGCGGTCATACAGCGTCATGCCCGCATTGTGATATATCACTTACTTACCACCAGAAGACACGCGTTCTTCGTTGTCACTATTGTGGACATGCTGAGCAAGCGCCAACACAATGTCCCTCATGTGAAAGCGAGCATATCCGATTTTTTGGTACGGGTACGCAACGTGTTGAAGAGGAACTCGCTAAGCTTTTCCCTGGTATTCGGGTCATTCGAATGGATGTTGATACGACGACAGAAAAACATTCACATGAAAAATTGCTTAAGCAGTTTGGTGATCGTCATGCAGATGTGCTGCTTGGCACCCAAATGGTTGCCAAGGGACTCGATTTTCCATATGTTACTTTAGTGGGCGTTATAGCTGCAGATACTTCCTTGCATTTGCCTGATTTCAGAGCAGCCGAAAGAACGTTTCAGTTGCTGACTCAGGTAGCGGGGCGTGCAGGCAGACATCAGCTTGAAGGCGAAGTTGTTATTCAAACGTACACGCCTGAGCATTACGCGATTTCTACAGCACAGCACCATGACTATGCCGCATTTATCCAAGAAGAGCTTAAACATCGCTCCGTCATGGGTTATCCGCCTTATTGCAGGCTCGTTCTTGTTACGATGTCACATGAGCAACTGGCACTATTAGCTTCAGTGAGCGAACAGTTCGCTGCCGAGCTTCGGGAGTTGGCTCAACATGAGGGTGTTCTCATACCGCTCGGAAGCGGAATGCCAAGAGCATTAGAGGTGTTAGGGCCTGTCGCTTCCCCGATTGCGAGAATGAAAGATCGCTACCGCTTTCAATGTGTGATAAAATATCGTGGGAGCATCGACGCATCTGCTTTGGTTAAACGTGCGCTTGAGCCGTTTACGAGTGGTCCGCCCGGTAAAGGGATTCAATTTAGCGTAGATGTTGATCCGCAAGTTATTTTATAATATAACCAATTTATTATAGGTAAAGGAAGGGAATAAAATGAGTATTCGTTTGATTGTAAAGGACCCAGATCCGGTATTGCGTGAGGTTGCTATTGAAGTAACAAAATTTAATTCCAACTTGCAGAAACTGCTTAAAGATATGGCGGAAACGATGTACGACGCAGAGGGTGTTGGACTTGCAGCACCACAGATCGGCATTTCTAAACGTGTTATCGTTGTAGATGTTGGAGATGAAAATGGATTGGTTGAAATGGTCAATCCTGTTATTATCGAGCAAGATGGTGAGCAACTGGGACCGGAGGGGTGTTTAAGCATTCCTAATCTGAACGGTGATGTTCGCCGTGCAGACCGCATTGTCGTAGAAGGAAAAGATAGCAGCGGACAGTCATTTACTGTTGAAGCTAGCGGCTTTTTTGCTCGTGCATTCCAGCATGAGATTGATCATCTGAACGGGATTTTATTTACGGACTTGGCTGAAAGTGTTTATGACATTTCTGACAGACCGAATAAAGGCGGCGAATAAATTTTATGCGTATCGTATTTATGGGGACGCCGGACTTCGCCGTCCCTTCCCTTAAACTGTTAATCGAAACCGGCTATGAGATCGTTGCGGTTGTAACACAGCCGGATCGACCGAAAGGCCGCAAAAAAACGTTGACGCCGCCGCCTGTGAAGGAAGCGGCGTTGTCATTGGGACTACCTGTATTGCAGCCGGAGAAAATGCGCAGTCCTGAGGCAGTTGCTGAGCTAGCAACGTATGAGCCGGATCTTATCGTAACGGCTGCATATGGTCAAATTTTGCCGAAAGCTTTGCTACAAATACCACGACTTGGATGTATTAATGTTCATGGCTCATTGCTACCTAAATATCGTGGAGGTGCGCCGATCCAACGCTCCATTATTAATGGTGAGTCGTCAACAGGCGTTACGATCATGTATATGGCAGAAGGGCTCGATACTGGCGATATGATCAGCAGAGTTGAGCTTCCTATTTTGGACGAAGATACATCAGGAACGATGTTTGAGAAGCTAAGCCTTGCTGGCGCTAAGTTGCTCGGTGAAACATTGCCGGAAATCATTGAAGGAAGAGCAGTAGCTGTTCCGCAAAATAATGATGAAGCAACGTATGCACCTAATTTGTCTCGTGAAGATGAGCGTTTGGTTTGGAACAAATCTGCTCGTGAGCTTTTTAACCAAGTTAGAGGTCTGTCTCCGATGGCAGGTGCTTTCACCCAGCTTGGGGATGAAGTGTTTAAAGTATGGGCCTGTCAGGTTTTGGCTCAGAAAACGGGGAATAATAGTAAGGACGAGCCTGGTACTATTGTTGATTCTGGTGCACAAGGAATCGTCGTACAAACAGGTCAAGGAACATTGTTGTTAACAAGTATTCAGCCAGCTGGAAAACGTGTGATGGACGCTGCCGAATGGGTTAAAGGGGCTCGTATTGAAGCGGGAACCAGATTTACAGCAGGAGGTTTACAATGAGCGGCGGAAATAATGGCACAAGAAGATATTCAGGCAATAGAAATGGCGGTAAATCACAAAATCAATCACAACCAGCAGTAAATCAAAAGAAACCAATGTCACCGAGAGAGCTTGCGCTCAATATTCTCGTTAAGGTTGCTCAGACTGGAGCGTACAGCAATATTCAGCTAAATCGTGCGCTGCAAGATTCGAATTTAAGTCGCGCGGATGCAGCACTTGCTACTGAGCTAGTATACGGAACGATCGGACGGCAATTAACACTTGATCATTGGCTTTCGAAATTCGTAGCCAAAGGACTGGGCAAGCTTGATACTTGGGTTCATCAATTGCTGAGAGTTAGTGCATACCAGTTGCTATTTTTGGATCGGATTCCAGCACATGCGGCAGTTAACGAAGCTGTATTAATTGCAAAACGAAGAGGACATACAGGTATTTCTGGTATGGTGAACGGTGTGCTTCGAAGTATTGATCGTAATCGGAGCGAACTTGTTATTGCTGAAATTCAAACGAATGATCCTATTTCGACGATAGCGCTAAGACATTCATATCCAGAATGGCTAGTGAAACGTTGGGTAGATGGCTACGGCCTTGAAGTTGCGGAAGCGATATGTGCGTCCGGCAATGAACAGCCACATGCTAGCATTCGCGTCAATACGCTCATGGGTGGCGTTGATGAGTTAATTGCAGAGCTTAAGGAAAGTGGGATTGAAGCAGAAAAGTCTGCACTTGCTCCTGCTGGTCTTATCGTCCATGGTGGTGGTAATTTAGCTGATACAGATGGATTCCGCCTTGGTCGCTGGTCACTCCAAGATGAAAGCTCGATGCTTGTGGCCGAAGTTGTTTCTCCGGAAGCTGGAATGAAAGTGCTTGATTGTTGTGCGGCACCTGGTGGAAAGAGTTCTCATCTAGCAGAACTTATGGGCGGTAAAGGCAAGGTTTGGGCTAACGATCTGCATGCACATAAGAGAGAACTCATTGTAACGCAGACTGAGAGACTTAAACTTCGTAATGTTGAAGCAATCGTTGGAGATGCTACAACGTTAAAGGATCGTTTTGCACCTGGATCGATGGATGCAGTGTTGCTTGATGCTCCTTGTTCAGGATTCGGTGTTATTCGTAGAAAGCCAGAGATCAAATGGACGAAAACAAAAGGTGACATTACGGAAATTACCGGTCTTCAACAATGTTTGTTAAATGACGTCAGTGGTTTAGTTCGTCCTGGTGGAACTCTTGTATATAGCACCTGCACGATGGAAAAGGAAGAAAACGAGGAGCAAGTAGCTAAGTTTCTACTTCAGCATCCTGAATTTGAATTAGATGCTAATTGGCCTGAAGAAGTGATGAACAAATTACGCCAAGCGGGTGTCATCGGACCAGAATTTGATGGACAGCTACAGTTGCTTCCGCAACATTTTGGCAGTGATGGCTTCTATATTGCGCGTATGACAAGACGTCCTTAATGCCTCTTATGGCTGAACATAGGCGTTTGTGGTAAAATAAATCAGTAACGGCTGCGAAATCTTAATCATAGATAGGGCCGTCCAACAATAAAATACAGGTGTGATGAGATGAAACCATTTATTTATGACTATACGTTAGAACATCTCCAGGATTGGATGAGAGAGAATGGTGAGCCAGTCTTTCGTGCGGAGCAATTGTTCGATTGGATTTACGTTAAAAGAGTAATGAGCTTCGACGATATGACCAATCTATCCAAAAGCTTGCGCGAAAAGTTGAATGACCAGTTTGGATTCGTAACACTACAAGAAATTACGAAATTTGAATCCAAAGACGGCACAGTGAAGTTTTTATTCGGCCTACATGATGCTCACGCTATTGAGACCGTTATTATGCGTCACAACTACGGGAATAGCGTTTGCGTAACGACGCAAGTAGGTTGCCGAATCGGCTGTACATTCTGTGCTTCGACGCTTGGTGGTTTGAAACGGAATTTGACAGCTGGTGAGATTGTTGCCCAAGTGGTAACGGCTCAACAAATGCTGGATGCTACAGGTGAGCGCGTTTCGAGTATCGTTATTATGGGATCAGGCGAGCCATTTGAAAATTACGATGCAACAATGGTATTCCTGCGTAATATGATTCA
This sequence comes from Paenibacillus sp. GSMTC-2017, assembly GCF_016019935.1. Lineage (GTDB taxonomy): Bacteria > Bacillota > Bacilli > Paenibacillales > Paenibacillaceae > Pristimantibacillus. Next base: position 612,125 of record NZ_JAECMT010000001.1, on the reverse strand, counting down.
CGAAAAGGGACTAAATATTGGTCAACGCCATATTACAGTTTCTACGAGCGGTATCGTTCCAAGCATGTACAAATTTGCAGATGAGAACACGCAAATCAACTTGGCACTTTCTATTCATGCACCTAACGATAAACTTCGTTCCAAACTAATGCCTGTAAACAGAAGATTCCCGTTTGACGATGTAATTGAGGCTTGCCATTATTACATTGCAAAGACAGGTAGAAGAATTACGTTTGAGTACGCACTAATTGGTGGAGTAAATGATCAAGCGGAGCATGCTCAAGAACTAGCAGATGTTTTGAAAACCATGTTATGTCATGTCAACCTGATTCCGGTTAACCATGTACCTGAGCGCAACTATGTCCGGACACCTCGTGAGGATATTTTTGAATTCCAACGTATACTTGAACGCAACAAGATTAACGTAACGATCCGAAGAGAGCAAGGACATGATATCGCAGCCGCATGCGGCCAATTAAGGGCGAAACATATGGAGTCCACGACGAGGTGATGACGTTTTGTTAACGGCAAGCCGTAGTAACATTGGACGAGTCCGACAAGTTAATGAGGACCAGTCATGGGTTGGGCAATTGAATAATGGTGTGACACTTGCAATTGTTGCAGACGGAATGGGTGGTCATCAAGCTGGCGATGTTGCAAGTTTGATGGCAGTTAACGCATTCCGTACTGCGTTTGAGCAACACACTGAAAGAACAGAATTGTCAGAGCAGGAAGGCAAGATGCTCATTCGCCAAGCGATAAGCGAGGCGAATGAGACAATCTATGCAATGGCTTCCCAAAATGAGCGTTATCATAATATGGGGACAACTATTGTTGCCTTACTTGTTAATGATGATTCTGCGATCATCGGACATGTAGGTGATAGTCGCGCTTATAAAGTGACAAGCGAGGGCATCTCACAACTTACAACGGATCATTCATTAGTTAATGAGCTATTGAAATCGGGCCAACTCACAGAAGAGGAAGCGTTACACCATCCAAGGCGTAACGTTCTAACTCGTGCGATCGGTACAGATCGGAATGTAGATATTGATGTACAGTCGCTGGACTTGTTGCCGGATGACATTTTAATGTTATGTAGCGATGGTCTTACGAACATGGTAAGCGAACAACAATTGCTGGAAACAGTATTAAATGATGAGCTGGAGCTAGAAGCTAAAGCGGATCATCTCATTCAATTGGCGCTAGATGCAGGTGGAGACGACAATATAACCGTTGTCTTAATGCAAGAGGCTGCCAAAGTGAAGCGAGAGGAGCGGTCACTATGATTGGACATGATTTAGGCGGACGCTACGAAATATTGTCACGTATTGGCGGGGGCGGAATGGCGCTTGTATATAAAGCGCATGATGTTCTATTGAACCGAAAAGTGGCAGTAAAAGTGCTTCGTCAGCAGTTTGTGAATGATGATGAATTTATTAGACGTTTCCGAAGGGAAGCGCAATCTGCAGCAGCACTTTCTCATCCAAATGTTGTCAGCATCTATGATGTAGGGCAAGAGGATGAAACACATTATATCGTTATGGAGTATATTGAAGGCAATAATCTTAATGAATTGATTCAAGAGCGGGCTCCCTTGCAGGCCGAAGAGGCTGTACGCTTTGCCGTTCAAATTTGTGATGCGTTAGGACATGCTCATCAAAATCATATTATTCATCGTGATATTAAACCACATAACATACTTATCGGAAATAACGGTCGAGTAAAAGTAACTGACTTCGGGATTGCACGAGCTGTTACTTCTTCGACGATTACACATACGGGATCAGTTCTTGGATCTGTTCATTATTTCTCACCTGAACACGCAAAAGGTATAAATACTGGGGAAAAATCTGATTTATATTCTTTAGGAATTGTGCTCTATCAGATGTTAACTGGCAAATTGCCGTTTCTTGGTGAAAGCCCAATTAGTGTAGCGCTTAAGCATTTACAGGAAAACATTGAAGCTCCACGTTCGATCAACCCACATATCCCTCAAAGCGTGGAAAATATTATTTTGAAGGCGACTCGTAAAAATCCAAGTGAGCGTTATAGTTCTGCACAAGAAATGCTTCTGGATTTAGATACTTGTCTCCGTTCTGATCGTTTGAATGAGTCCAAGACCATTTTCCCAATGTTTAATGATTTGGAGGAAACGAGAGTTATGCCAGCTATACGTGGGGATATAGTTGCAAGTGCATCTGCTGAACGGTTCGAACCTAAAGTAGTCGTATCTGATACCAGCACTAAATGGGCGGATGGGGAGAATAATAAGAATCCTAAAAAGTGGAAAAAACCACTAACTGTGGTTGGAGTAACTTTAGTGCTTCTTGCTCTTATTATTTTTGGCTTCCTCTGGCTTCTTGATAAGCTTGATACTGAAGAAGTAGAAGTGCCGTATGTGGTAGGAATGACACTAGCCGATGCTCGTAAAGAGCTCGAAAGTAAAGGTTTGGAAGCGCAGGATCCACCAATTCGGGAGTTCCAGAAAGACATTCCGAAGGATCAAGTATTTGATCAAAACAAACAAAATATGCGGGTTAAAGCGGGCTCGGCAATTGTACTCTACGTTAGTGACGGACCAGAGATGGTCGGACTAAAAAACTATGTTGGTCAAATGATCAAAGCTGTTCAGGAAGAGCTGCATTCAATTGGTATAACGAATGATCGTATCGAGATTAAAGAAGAACATAATGAACAACCATTGGGGACGATCTTGGAACAAACGCCGGCATCAGGTGAGCTCTTTGATCCTTTAACGGTAAAGCTTTCTTTCCTAGTGAGCAAAGGGCCTGAGACAGTCGAGATGCCTGACCTAGTCGGTGAGAAGTTATCAACAGCTCGCAAGCTGCTCAAGTCGCTTGGATTGGTGCTTAAAGAAGAGAATATCCTTTATGAACCAAGTTATTTGCATGAGAAGGACACCATTATTATGCAAGAAACCCATATGCCACTAGATCAAGTTCCGAAAGGATCAGATATAACAATTCGTGTAAGCTCAGGGCCACCTGCTGATGCTAAGTCATACGTGCTTAATGTTCGTATTTCTCCTGCAGTAGAAGGACAGTCAAGCGAAGTTAAAATTGTGTACTCCGATGCTAGAGGCGAAAATATGGAAGGTATCACACGAACGATCACAAGTACTGTGGATATACCTGTCACCGTTATTTTGGCACCTGATACGGTAGCAACAGTTACTGTAAGTAGGGATAATCAATTTATGGACACAAAAACCATTTCGTATGATGAGCTAGTATCCGGAACAGGATCATCTGGACTTACGATCCCAGGAGAAGAGTTAGTACCACCAACACAGAACACCGAAGAACAGCCGGTACAAGGAGAGGTAAACGGAAGCGATGGCGAAAGTACAACCGAAGGCGAAAGTGAAGGAAGCGAACAAGGACAATAACTATGCCAAAGGATTAATCGTCAAGGCGCTGAGCGGTTACTACTATGTGAGAGCAGAAGGTGAAGCGCGGGATTCTATCACTGTGCAATGCCGTGCAAGGGGCGTATTCAAAAATCGGGGGCTCACTCCGTTAGTTGGAGACCGGGTGGAGTATAGCTTGACGGAGAATGGCGAGGGAACGGTTGAAAAGCTGCTTCCTCGCTCCTCGGAGCTCATCCGTCCTCCTGTAGTAAACGTTGATGTAGCTATCTTGGTTTTTTCGGTTACGGAGCCTGTACTGAACTTACAGCTTCTGGACAAGTTCCTCGTACATATTGAGCACGCTGGTATTCCAGCAGTATTATGTCTTAGTAAGCAGGATCTTGAGAATGAAGGTGGTGACACCAAGGAAGCAGCTAAGGCAGTTTCCTCGGTTAATCGCATTTATCGTAACCTTGGTTACGAGGTGTTTGGTACAAGTTCACGTAAAAGTGAAGGTATTCAGGAGCTAAAAGAAAGACTAAATGGACATGTAGCCGTATTTGCTGGTCAATCTGGCGTTGGAAAGTCTTCATTGCTTAATGCAATTGTACCTGGCCTGACGCTCGAGACGAATGAAATTAGTAATCGATTAGGTCGAGGTAAACATACAACAAGACATGTTGAGTTGATCGATATAGGCGGAGCATATGTTGCGGATACCCCTGGCTTCAGCCAACTGGATTTCGGTGAACTGGGCATTGAAGATTTAGGTTATTGTTTCGTTGAGATGCGGAGATTGTCTCCAGATTGTAAGTTCCGTGGATGTACTCATGTCCATGAGCCAAGTTGCGCTGTTCGCGCAGCAGTTGAAAGTGGCGACATCGATCAGAGTCGTTACGATCATTATTTGTTATTCCTTACTGAAATGAAAGACATTAAACGGAGGTACTGATTAAGATGACTATTATTGCACCATCAATACTATCAGCTGACTTTGCAAAGCTGGGCGATGAAATTAAAGTAATAGAGCAAGCTGGAGGAGACTGGATTCATATTGATGTTATGGATGGTCATTTTGTACCCAACTTGACATTCGGTCCACCTGTTATTTCAGCCGTTCGTTCTGCTACGGCATTACCTTTTGACGTACATCTAATGATTGAACGCCCTGAACTATCTATTGAAGATTATATTGCAGCGGGGGCAGATCGGATAACTGTACATGCAGAAGCTTGCACACATTTGCATCGTACCGTACATTCCATTAAGGAAAAAGGGCTACCTGCAGGAGTTGCGATTAATCCTGGAACATCTGTTGCAGTACTCGAGCCAATTATACATGATCTTGATTTGATCTTGATTATGACGGTTAATCCCGGCTTTGGAGGACAATCCTTTATTCCTTATTCTCTCGTTAAGCTTCGTCAAGTACGTTCGATGCTAGATGAGCGAGGGTTACAGCATGTTCATCTGCAAGTGGACGGAGGTATTAATCTGGAAACAGCCGCAGCTGTTATTGAAGCTGGTGCGGATGTACTCGTTGCAGGAAACGCAGTATTCGGGGCTAAGGATCGAGCTGCTGCTATTTCAGGATTACGTCTAGGAGGAACAAAATGAGCGACTCCGTAAAAACGACCCTGTGGATACTGCTTTACGCTATGCTAGCTGGTATTTCATTAGCATTGTTCGCAGAAATTGCACAAATTCATAAATACTTGTTTTCTTTACTTGCTATTTATATCGGGATTCGTTTCTTTCGGCGTTTTGAAACAGTTGGCTTACGTGCGACATTTATCGTGCTAGCCATTGTAGTGTACTTTTTGACAGCAGTTTGTTTTGCCGTTTTTCACTATGCCCAAAATAATTCGGACCTAGTGACAAGCTTAATATAATCCTTGCCTTAGAAACACTAACAATGGAATAGGACACTAATTTTTCGCATAGGATGATTACATGAGCGAGGGATTTGTCACGGAACTATTTCATGAGTGTGTCTGAGGAGGGATGAGGCATGAAATTTTATACAATCAAACTGCCTAAATTTCTAGGCGGGTTTGTTAAAGCGATTTTGAACACCTTCCAAAAAAGTTAATGCATATGCTCCCATCGCTAAGTGACCATGATTTTGGGGGAACAAAAAATAAAAGCACCTGAATTTCAGGTGCTTTTGTCTATGGCGTTAGCCATCACTATACGCGAGTAACTTGACCGGACTTAAGCGCGCGTGCGCTGACATAAACACGCTTCGGTTTGCCGTCTACAAGAATGCGAACTTTTTGCACGTTAACGCCCCATGAACGACGAGTTTTGTTGTTAGCGTGGGAAACGTTATTGCCTTGACGTGGCGATTTGCCAGTTAGGTAACATTTGCGGGACATGACTACACCTCCTAAAAAGTTTTGTGAAGTATAACTTCACTTCAAAAGCTTACGCTTTTGATCTGCGAGCGCAAAATCGACTTCGACAGCTCATACACAATAAAGTGCATGGAGCGTGTGAGAGCTCGTTTCTTACATTAGCTGTTAGTAGAGCATAATTAAACACACTTGAATATCGTATCACAAACTCCCTCCCTGTTCAACCCAAATCTATGCGCTTTTGGGTGAGTTTCATGAACGGACTTCAATATCGCCGTCTTTTATAGTACAATGGTACTTAGTCCATAATATATATAGTAGGGGAGTGTATTTCCATGTCACTGCAGCTTAATACCGAACTTGGCTCTATCCATGTTACCGACCATTGCATCGCCGTTTTAGCGGGCTCGGCAGCTATGGATTGTTATGGACTCGTCGGAATGGCTTCGCGTAAAGGATTAAAGGATGGAATCGCGGAACTGCTTGGCAGAGAAAATATGTCCCGAGGTGTAGAAGTAAGAAGGGAACATGAAAAACTGCATATTGACCTCTACATTATTGTTAGCTACGGCACCAAAATTTCTGAAGTAGCGCACAACATTCAATCTAAAGTATCCTATGTGCTTAATAATGTGATTGGTTTACAAGTGGATGAAGTCCATATATTTGTACAAGACGTTAGGGTATCAAGGTAGCAGGAAGGGGAATTTTCATTGAGTAAGCGCTCAATTAACGGATCGGATTTTGCCGCAATGGCTTTGCTAGGTGCAGAGTTGTTACAGCATAACGCGGAACGCGTTAACGAATTAAACGTGTTTCCAGTACCGGACGGCGATACAGGCACAAACATGAATTTAACGATGAGCTCTGGTATTAGGGAACTTCGCAGCAAGCCCTCTGAGCATATTGGAAAAGCATCGGAGGCACTTTCAAAAGGACTATTAATGGGTGCGAGAGGAAACTCTGGCGTCATTTTGTCACAGCTATTCCGTGGCTTCTCAAGATCGCTCGCAAATCTCAATGAAGCAACTGCAGTAGAAGTAGCAGCTGCATTTCAACAAGGTGTCGATATGGCTTATAAAGCTGTCGTCAAACCAGTTGAAGGTACAATTCTTACGGTAGCAAGAGAAGCTGCTAAAGCTGCAGTTCAGTATGCGCGCCGTACGACTGATGTTGTGGATTTGATGCAGGAAGTGCATCGCAAAGCTTATGAATCGCTTCAACGTACACCAGATTTATTACCGGTCCTTAAACAGGTTGGGGTAGTTGATTCTGGAGGACAAGGACTTGTTTATATTTATGAAGGTTTCGTACGTTATTTAACGGAAAGTGAATCTGGTAGTTATCAGGATCTGTTTTTCCTACCATCAGAGGCTGCTTCACCAGAAGAAGTTACGGTTCCAGCTCCAGTAAGAGAGCACATAAAAAGTGGTCCAAATTCAGCGCAATCCCGATTATCAACGGATGACATTGAATTCCTGTATGACATGGAATTTTTTATAAATCGTAAACGAACTGCACAATCTGTAGTCTATTTTGATGAATCCGCTTACAAGAGAGCGCTCGAAAAAGATGGCGATTCCATCCTAGTGATTACAGATGATGATATCATTAAGGTTCATGTTCATTCCCGCAAGCCTGGAGACGTGTTTAATTTATCCCTTCCTTACGGGGAACTAACAGATATACACATCTTGAATATGCGTGAACAACATAGAGACTTACTTGAGCAAGACTCAGCATCTATCAGCACAACCGATCTATCTTCGGCAGAGTTGCTTGCAGGACAGGCGCTTAGTGGAGTTGCTCCGGGGCAAGTGTTCGAACGTGCTCCATTTGGCATTATCGCAGTCGCATTAGGAGAAGGACTTTCTGAAATGTTCTTGGCAAGCGACGTAGACACCGTTTTGTCAGGCGGTCAAACGATGAATCCAAGTACAGAGGACTTCCTAAAGGCGATTGATGCACTTTCGGCTGATCATATTTTCTTGCTTCCGAATAACGGAAACATTATTTTGGCAGCAGAACAAGCCGCAGAACTTAGCGAACGTTCTGTAACCGTAATTCCTACGCGGACGATTCCGCAAGGATTAGCTGCTGTTCTTGCATTTAAAGAAGATGAGTCACCTGAACGTAACGGCGATTGGATGCGTAATGCAGCAGAAGGTGTTGTTTCTGGACAGGTAACGAATGCAGTACGCGATACTTCTATAGATGGTGTTGTCATCCAAGAAGGCGATTATATCGGTATTAAGGAAAAAGCAATCGTTGTATCCCATGCGGAGCTACTCACAACATGTCAAACTTTACTTGCTAGCATGTTGGAAGACGGTGGAGATTTGTTAACGGTCTTTACAGGCGAGGATGCAGAAGCTGGATTTACAACTTCGTTATGTGAATGGGCTGAGGAGCAATATCCTGATCTCGAGCTTGAGGTACAACATGGCGGACAGCCTTTATATCCTTATTTGTTCGCGGTGGAATAAGAGCTTACTAACGTATTAATGGAGGGGATCTAATGGGGAACGTGCGCATTGTAACGGACAGTACAGCCGATATACCGGTGGAGGTTCGGGAACGGTTAGGCATTTCCATGGTGCCGCTTAAGGTGCTTTTTGGTGAAGAAACCTTTCAAGACGCTATAACAATTCATTCAGACCAATTTTATAAAAAGCTAAAAGCTTCTGATGTTCTTCCGACAACATCGCAGCCATCACCTCTAGAGTTTTCAGAGACGTATGAGCGATTGCTTGCTGAAGATCAAGTAGCACCTATTCTTTCCATTCATCTGTCAGCTGCTATGAGTGGCACGCACCAATCTGCTACAATCGCTCAGTCAATGATTGAACAGGAATCGGACATTACAATTGTCGACTCCAAATCTGCTTCCTACGGTATTGGCATTCAAGTTGTAAAAGCTGCAAAGATGGCTCAAGCGGGTGAATCCAAGGAACGTATATTGGAAGAGGTCGCGCGTTTACAAAACGATGTGCAATTATATTTCCTTGTAGATAGTCTTGAATATTTGCAAAAGGGCGGACGTATCGGACGAGCTTCGGCTATGATAGGCTCCATTCTTAACATTAAACCGATCCTTTCACTCGATAAGGACGGCGGAGTTTACTCCGTTGATAAGGTTAGAGGTAGCAAAAAAGCGATGACGCGTATTGCGGAATTGTTAAAGGATGCTTATGGTGATGATCCTGTCGGGATGGTTCTTGCTTATACAGATAATAAAGAACCGGCAGATGAGCTAGCTGAGCGTTTGAAGAGCGCATTGAATGTAAAAGAGGTTGACTACACGACAGTAGGGGCAGTAATCGGTGTACATACTGGTCCAGGTACAGCAGCCGTATTTATGTACAGGGTGTGAATACAGGTATGATCAAGCTGGATCAAATTTCTGTGAGACAAATTAAAGGCGTGAGTGCTCTGAAAGAGGGAGAGCTTCACGCCTTTGGTGTGCATACAATTGCCGATTTATTAGCATATTTTCCTTATCGTTATGAAGATTATCGAGTACGTGAACTTGCTGATGTGAAAAATGGTGAGAAAGCAACCGTGTTGGGACTAGTCCGTGGTGCTCCGGTTCTTCAGCGATATGGTAAAGGAAAGTCTCGCCTAACTTGTAAGGTAGAGGTAGGGGGATTGCTCGTTTCTGCCGTATGGTTCAACCGCCATTATTTGCAAGAGCAATTGCAGCCTTCTCGTGAAATATTACTGACTGGCAAGTGGGAGCAGCATCGTTTGCAAATTACTGTATCAGGTTCTGAGTTTCCAGATAGCGCAAAGTCTTCGAAATCAGGATCTCTACAGCCGGTTTATTCTGTTGGAGGTAATATTACACAATCATGGATTAGGAAGATGATAGAAGTAGCTCTGACCCAATATGGTTCCATGCTAGAAGAAGTGTTGCCATATGAGCTAGTAGAAGAACATCGTCTGATGCCGAGGCTTGAAGCAGTTAGACTCATACATATGCCAGGTGATATGAAACAAGGGCAAGAGGCACGTAGACGGATGGTTTATGAGGAGCTCTTTTTGTTCCAGTTGAAACTTCAGGCGTATCGATCTTTAAATCGTAGCAAAGCTGACGGTATCGCATTCCGAATTGAAAGTGAGACGATCCGCTCTTTCGCAGCTACTCTTCCTTTTGAGCTAACAGATGCACAGAAGAAGGTTGTAAATGAAATATTGACCGATATGCGTAGAGGCTACAGTATGAACCGGTTATTACAGGGGGATGTAGGTTCTGGCAAAACGGTTGTTGCTGCAATTGCCCTATACGGTGCTGTCAAAGCAGGCCATCAAGGGGCGTTAATGGTGCCGACTGAAATTCTTGCAGAGCAACATACCAAATCGCTGCAGAAGTTATTTGCCGAGTTAGGCCTGCAAGTAGGCGTTCTTACTGGCAGTCTTACTGAGCGGAAACGTAGAGATGTTCTTGCTGGTCTTCAGATGGGTCTTATTGACGTAGTAGTAGGTACTCATGCACTTATTCAAGACGATGTGTTTTTTAAAAGTTTAGGTCTAGTCGTAACTGATGAGCAACATCGTTTTGGTGTGAATCAGCGAAGCGTGCTAAGACGCAAAGGGATGAATCCTGATGTGCTTACGATGACAGCTACGCCAATTCCGCGTACACTTGCCATTACTGCGTTTGGTGATATGGACGTTTCCACACTGAAAGAGATGCCTAAGGGGCGTAAGCCGATCAAAACGTATTGGGTGAAACATGATGCAATGGATCGTGTTCTTGGCTTCATTCGTAAAGAAGTTGCAAATGGGAGACAAGCATATGTCATCTGTCCGCTTATTGAGGAATCCGAAAAGATTGATGTACAAAATGCTATTGATCAATACGTTCAACTTCAGCAAGCTTTCCCTGATTTGAAAGTAGGGTTGTTGCATGGCAGATTAACTGCTACGGAGAAGGATGCAGTTATGTCGGATTTCAGTGTGAATGGGACGCAAGTTCTTGTCGCAACAACGGTTGTTGAAGTTGGCGTCGATGTACCTAACGCTACTTTAATTATCATTATGGATGCAGAGCGGTTCGGTCTATCTCAGCTTCATCAGCTACGTGGACGTGTTGGACGGGGTGAGCATCAATCTCATTGTATTCTGATGGCTGATCCTAAGTCAGAGACGGGCAGGGCACGGATGAAGGTTATGACGGAAACGAATGATGGCTTTGAAGTTGCACGTAGAGACTTGGAGCTACGTGGCCCTGGAGATTTCTTCGGCACGAAGCAGAGTGGGCTACCCGAGTTCAAAATTGCAGATATGGTAACCGATTATGAGACGTTGGAGTTAGCGCGAGAAGATGCTGCACGGCTCACGGAACGAGAAGATTTCTGGTCAAATGAATCCTTTGCAAGGTTATGGCACATTTTGCGTCAGGATCAATTTTTCCAAGGAGAGCAACTGGACTAGGCAATTTTTACGCTCTTTCGGCATATAGTTAATTCATTAGACTGGATTGCCGAACGGAGGTGCTGAAACGATGAGCTATCAAAATTACGGTATTAAGCCGCAATTGGTTGAACGTGTGAAGCTCAAGCTGAAAAATTCCGCAGTAAAAGATCGAATTAGGCTGCTGCTTGGTTCAGTGACTAAATACGATCTTCAGGATCGTGTCAAAGTGCGTAAGCTGGTAAAGTCAGCCGCAGTCATATTACAAGAGAAACTAACAGAGGCACAAGAGGATGGTATTGTCGCTTTCATATTAGCGCAGAAGATTGATCCGAATAACACATTCCATTTACTTAAACTTTGGGGAATGTTCCGCTGACCGATATTCGGTCAGCTTTTTTTTATTTCTATAGAAAAAATGACGAGAACTCGAATGCGGAAGAAAATTTATGAACAAAATGATCAATATGTGACAAATATTTCATTTTATTGTTAGGTATGGTAACTTGTTCGCAGTATCTGTTAAGGAGGTGTTCAGTCGTTAGTATCAGCATTATTGTATGGTATTCATAACCTATTTTAAGGAGATGAAATGACGTATGCGATCACGATTGACAAAAACAGTTATAGGGACTCTTTTTATTATTTTATCGGCTTCTGCTGTCGCTTATGCGGAACCATCAAGACAAGCACAGACGTACAGCGGTAATACACCACATTGGTCCTATGAAGGTGATACCGGGCCTGAACATTGGGGGCACATTAGCGAAGAGTATGCTGTTTGCAAGGTGGGAGAGGAACAATCCCCAATTAATATTGATACTGACGAAACAAATGAAAGCGGTAACAAAGGGAAAGTAACAGTCAATTATAAATCGACTGCATTTACTTTCGGAAACAATGGTCATACGATTCAAGCTAATACATCATCTACTGCTAATCAATTAACTCTTTCTGGCACTGTATATAATCTTGCACAATTTCATTTTCATACGCCAAGTGAACACAAGATTGACGGCAAAGCATCTCCACTAGAGCTCCACTTTGTTCATAAGAGCAAGACGGGTAGCCTCGCCGTGTTAGGTGTACTTATTAAAGAAGGTAAAGCAAACACCGCTGTCACCGAAATGTGGTCCAAACTTCCGAATAAAAAGACAGATACAGATCTTACTTTGAAAGCTGCGATTGATATTAAAAAACTACTGCCGAAAGACTTAGACGCATACCGTTATCAAGGATCTTTAACGACACCACCATGCTCCGAAGGCGTTAATTGGACCGTCTTTGAGCAATCAATCGAAATGTCTAAGGCGCAAATTAAAGCGTTCCAAGCCATTTTCCCTAACAATCACCGTCCTGTTCAACCTGACCATAACCGTGATATTAGTGAAACGGAAGTGAAAAAATAACTCATACAGGGTTGCGGTTGGGACAAGCTATCAACTTAATGGAGATATAGATAACACTCTTATAGAAACAAGCTGGTTCTGGTAATTTGCCGGAGCCAGCTTATTTGTTTGTAATTGATTTCGATTGATGTATTTGGAAATTCTAGTATAATCGAGTTTAAACAGTTTGTTTTTCTATCATTTTGTTACAAATTAGGAGTGTGCCATTATGACAACTGAACAAATCGAAACGCTGGAGCGTAATGAGACGAAACTGGTCGGCTATACTGTAACGGTATCGTTAAATGAAGATCTAGAAGCTGGTATAGTCGGGAAATTACGTGAGGATTTAATAAGTAAACGTCATGAAATTGCTAATCGTCTTGAGGAAGATGGCATTTATTTAGTTCAAGTCTATTCAGAAGACGAATGGTCGCCAGATGTTCCGTTTGTAAGCATTGTTGCAGTAGAAGTTAGCGAATTTTCCATTATCCCTGAGGGATTAGTTCAACATACGATACCTGCTGGTAAATATGTAAAGGTGACTCATAAGGGACCTGAATCTCAAATAGGAGACACCTATGATTCCATTCGGGAAAAAGATATAAGCAGTTGTCGGCCGTTTGATTTCGAGTATTGGGCGACTATAGATTCACTTGATCAAGAGGAGAACGTGATACATATTTATTTGCCATTTGAAGCATAGGTCGCTTCGAACAACAAAGGCTGCATCACAAAAATATGTTTTGAATTTAGCCCGCGTAAATCGTGGGCTTTTTTTCTTATGCGATAAAAATTAACGTTTTATTAAAAACTGCTGCAACAGATTTTCGCTTCCTTGCTCAAGGCGCATCGGGTAAAGTTCAACTTGGTGTGGAGCACGATGCTTAAGCTCAGAGTAAACGGCTTCGGATGCATAGATTTTGGTAGAATGAATAAGTGCTGCTTCTAATCGTTCTTTGTCATCTAAGCCGAATGCATCTGAACGAAGATCAGTACGGCCAGCATCGCTCACACGACGGGCCATCCATTCGCCACCCGCTTCACCTAAACAAACAAATGATATAGTTGTGTTCGATTGGAGTTTTGCTATGGCTAGATAGATGCTGGGATCGACAGTAGCGCCAATGATATGTACCTTTTGATCGATAGTGGACAAGAGACTCTTAACATCATCTGCATGGTTCAATGTGGTAACTATAATACTGCCTTGTGTTAATGTGCCAAATGCGGCTATTCCATTCATTTTTACAGTTTCCAAAAGTATTGTTTTAACTTCACGGCCTGTAACTCGCCTGATTTCTTCCCTGTAGAAGGGATGATCATGCTCGCTGCATTCGATGAATAAGATAGGCTGAGCAATGAGTTGCTGATTGCTGTCCAGCAGCGTATAAGCAAGTCCTGCTATAAAAAGCTGTTGCAAGTTTAGCCCTTCTTCTTGTGCCGCTTGTATCGTTGCGCTTAAAAGCCGCTTCATTGGTAAACGCTCTTTCCTCAGCAGCTCCGTTCCCTTCCCGCTTGCAACTCTCGTACCTTTGCCTCTTTGCATCGTAACGATGCCTTCATCTTGCAGTTGATTATAGACCCAATTCACTGTATTTCGATTTAGTCCGAGCGTATCAGCGAGCAAGCTAGCTGTTGGAAGCATATCACCGGGTTCGATTTGCCCGGTACCGATCAACCATTTCAATTGTTCCTTGATTTGTGTATTAACGCTGAACGTCAACTGGTTTTCGACTTTAAGATATTGTTTAAGCTGCTCCAACGCATACACCTCATTTCCTATTCAACTGTTTATATTATACAGCGTTCATAATGTATTGACAGCGTTAATACAATTATATATAACTAAATAACTAGTTAAATATGAATATTGGAGGGAAGGTAATGAATGAACAAGAGGCCTCCAGCTATTGGATGAAGATGCGAGGGGCGAAAAGAAGTCCTCTAAAAGTACTTCCGAGAAATATAGCGATCGGTGTAATTGGTGGTTTTATTGCCATTTTATCATTATCACTATTAACTGATCTTACATCTGAAGTGTGGATTATGGCTCCTTTTGGTGCGAGCTGCGTTCTTGCATTTGGTCTATGGGATGCACCTTTGTCACAACCAAGGAACATTATTGGTGGTCATCTCATTGCTACTTTTGTAGGTTTGACGATGTATCATTCCTTTGGCGATGGCATGATCGTTATCGCTGCTGGGGTAGGTTTAGCTATCGGTTTCATGATGTTGACCAAAACGACACATCCTCCAGCAGGTGCCAATCCTATCATCGTCATTATGGCGGGAAGTAGTTGGTCATTTTTGATTACCCCTGTACTAGTCGGAACGTTAATCATTGTATTGCTTGCTCTGCTTATTAATAATCTTGATAAGAAACGGGAGTATCCAACTTTTTGGCTGTGAGCCTATACACACTACTATTATTGACTCTCGTGTTAATTCCCTCACCATAATTCTAGCTGCTCGTCCACTTCTTGGCGGACGACTAGCGATGGATCATCATTGCTAACGTTCCCAACTGCACTTCCAACTGGATAGGCTTCGATCGCTTCTGACGGGTATGGCTGCAGCATCGATGACAGAACGGCGATATCTTGTTGCTTCCGATCTAGCCATAAAGATTCTTGCTCTGGTTTCAAAATGACGGGCATTCGATCATGTATCGGTGCAACGATTTCATTGGGCTTTGTTGTAAGAATGGTGCAACTGCTCAGCTTTTCTCCGGTAGGTGAAATCCATATTTCATACAGTCCAGCCATGCTGAATAGTGAGCGATTTTTCATCATTATGCGCATGGGCTGTTTGCCTTGTGCTGTAGATTTCCATTCGTAGAAACTGTCTGCAGGCACAATACAGCGCTTCCGAAGAAATGGCTCCCTAAATGCAGGTTTTGTCGCGGCTGTCTCTGAACGCGCATTGATCATACTAAATCCTATTTTGGGATCTTCAGCCCACGGCGGAACAAGCCCCCACTTAAGTTCACCTAGTCTATTTCTTGTGCCGTCGCTAATGATGGCTAATACTTGCTGGCTCGGAGCGACGTTATATTTAGGCCGATGAAACGGCACCATCGTTTCATCTATCATATATCTAACCATCAGCTCGTCGAGCGTGATCGTTATCGTGTAGCGCCCGCACATCACAGATCCTCCTTCAATAAGCGTAGTATCTCTATTATACATTTGCACATTAGTGCTTGCGAGAAGCAATAGGGCACCCTGTTGCATAGGGTACAATATCTTGTTTCGGCACGAATATATTGATTTCTCTCTGTATGCGATTGCTTGGAAACGTGGATAATGGTAACAACAAGCTCTATTTGGGAAGGAGTTCGCGATGGGGGATAACAACATGCAGCCTAATGACCGAGGAGGACCGCTCGGGTGGCTTGGGCACTTACTTTCTCTTCCTGGTGAAGCGCTTGCCTATGCGATTGGCAAATGGAATGCTAGTCATATTTCAAAAGAAATGCTTCAGTCCGCAGAGCCATTGCAACTTGCTCCTGCCGCTGTTGCTAGATTGACGGAGAGCTTGCTAAAGCTTGAGTCTGAGATAAAGGCAGTAAAGGTGGTCGTTGCCTCCGACACAGCACTACAGGCTTGGTCGCCGGAGGAGTTGATGTTGATCGAGCGTATCCAAATGGAGACCACGGAGGCGAATCGCAACAATGTAACGCGTACCGAAGCATATCGTAATGTGTATTTCCGCACACCAGAGCTGCACTGGGCGCTGCTCGCCCATTTAGTTTCCCGCAACGGCGGATGGAATATGACAGATTTACAAGGAGAATGGCTTCCACGGTTACTAACTGAAGCGCAGCGCCTGGATGTATTTCTGTTTCTGGAGCGGGCAAATGCACTCATCTTTCAAGATGCTTACCCACAGCTGCTTCTATATCAGTGGAGCCGTAGTCAAAACCGCAGTTTGTTTCATTTATTGCCTGCCTTTGGTGTATCGGCCTTTATGATACCGGTATGGCGCCAGTTTTGGCGGGAGGGAGATTCCGCTATTCTCACCACGGCGCTAATCGTGAACGAACAATATTTTATTGAAGGACGTGTCGTTCGTAACGATTACTTCGAGAAGCATGTGTTGCAGACTATGTTTTTTGGGTTGCAGTCCCTATTACAGCTTAATGGTGTATTATTTCCTTACGGCAGCGGGAGGGAGGATACGGGCGAACAATTACAACTCGCGGGTCTCATCCTTGAAAATTTTCAAAATGTACATGAGCGTATTGAATTTGGAAAACGACTGTATGCCATGTTGTTCGGTATTCCACGTGTCTTTGCTGGGGCGAAATGTTTCGCTGCGGCTGTTAAGCATACAGGCTCGCGAAGCGATTATTCACCAGCATTGTTCCACTCTGTTCGTAAAAATCCACCTCGTCGTATTTATGAGGAGAAGCTGCTTGGCGGACGGCTTAAGTCTGGGGCTTCACCCATTTACAGCCCTTCATTGCAGTCTGCGTGGAAGGATCATCCTATAGAGTCCCACGATACGACCGATTGGTTTCTGAGCAGTGAGACGGTGTTAGGTTATTTCCACACGCTTCCGTTTCCACAAACCTTCGAAATAACGAATGAATATGGACTAATGTTAAGTAAGTTGGAGCTCGCGGTACTCGCTGCACAACGCGGGAAGAGTAGCGGCAACTAACAGAGAGTAGCAGCCGCTACTCTTGGAGTCGCTTAAGTAACGAAACAGGTTAGAGAGAGTTGTTTTACAAATATTCTTCTAAAGCGGCACCTTCGATATCGCGAATAGGGAACCATTCCCCGTCTACCATGAAGCGACCTTTCAGTTCATCTACACGATCTACGATGCCAATGATGGTGAGTAGCTCGATGGGGTGAAACATACGTACTTTAATTTGTTGTCGCCGTAGTAATGATTCGGATACTGCGCGGGAAACATGCTCCCACTCTTGCTCATCCAGTTCAATTCGGCTACGTCGTTTTAATGATTCTACTTGGCTATTGATTGCGGCCTTGTGCTCTGGCAACATCATACGGCTGGACTCCCAAAGTCCATTTCCTTCAAGCTTTTTCCTCATTTGTAATGTCCTCCAATCTTCTTCGCCCGGTCCGTTGCCTGACCTATTGGGGTCGCTGAGACCGCTCGTAATATACTTGAGTCGCCATACTTTTGTTTGATGGCATCTGTTGCACGTTCTAACGCCATCCACTTCTCCTGATCAGGATTGAACATAGATAGCTGGTATTCGTCATCCGGGTTAAACTCGGAGAGACTTACGCCTACTTTACGGACGGGCAGTCCATCCCAATGTTGTCGCAACAATTGCATCACAAATCGGAATACCTGATTCGTCACATTAGTAGGATCCTCCATCTTCATCTGACGACTGAAGCCGCTGGGACGATCATAGTCTGCTCCCATGCAGGCGACAGAGACGACATGCCCCATGTATCCTTTGCTGCGGCAACGCTGACAAACAAGCTCCGTCAGTTCCAGCAGCACGATCTTGATCTCCTCGAGCATGGCATAATCCCGTGGTAGGGTCATCATATGACCAATCGTCTGAGGAGCAGTTCCGTGCGTGCCAGGTGTGACGGGGCTGTTATCGATCCCATTGGCGATACGCCAGTACAACTCGGCGTTAATATCAGAGTTGCGCCCGAGCTTGCGGTGCATCATCGTTTTTAGTTTCTCTAGTGGCGTAGCGGCTAGCTGACCAATCGTTTCTAGTCCCATGGCGTTAAAGTGCCTAGTCATACGGCTACCAACCATAAACATTTTTGCGATAGGCAGCGTCCACAGCGTAGTGCTAAGATTTTGTTTGGATAGAACATAAACGCCGGAATCGTTTTTTTTCGCATAGTTGTCGCAGGCTGTTTTGGCAAGCACTTTACTTGGCCCGATGCCGAAACGTGTATGAATGCCTGTCTCCGCCTTAACCCGCTTCTGGATAAGGGAAGCGAGTTCTTCAGGAGTGCCGTATAGATGGAGGGAGCCGGTTACGTCGAGAAATTGCTCATCTATTGAATAGGGCTCAACCAAATCGGTGAAAGATTGGTAAATGCCCGTAATCATTAAAGAAATATCAATATATAGCTGCATACGAGGCTGCATAATAACAAGATCAGGACACTTCGAGAGCGAATCCCCGAGTCGCTCTGCTGTTGTTATACCAAACGACTTAGCGATAGGGCAGGCTGCTAATATAATGCCAGAACGTCGCTTCGGGTCCCCTGCGACGACAAGTGGTCGATCGCGGAACTCGGGATGCTCCGATTTCTCAACGGAGGCATAGAAGGATTGGCAATCAGCCAGCATGATCACTTTTTCATCGGTCATGTTAGCATATCCCCTTTTTCTTAAAAGCGAATGTATGTTCCCTTTATTATATGCTCCATTATATACAGAACATACGCTCTCGTTCCACCTTTTTTGAGTGGGTATTATTGACAAACAAAAAAGAGGCGGAAATTCCGCCTCTGAGTTAGTGCTCCACGCCACACTTCGCATTTTATACGAGGTCAAGCCCCTTAAAAAATTTCTCGTTATACAGAACGCTTGGATGACTTGGATTGTAGTGCCTCGCAATTTTGTGATGCTGTATCGCTTTTTCCCTATCTCCAATACGATCATAACAAACGGTTAGCTGCAGATGGGGGAGCCAAGTCCAAGTTGCATTATCGGTTGCACTCATCAAGTCTTTTGGTTTCTCAAGCAACGTAGCAATAGTAAACCAGTAGATCGCTTGCGGGAATCTTTTTTGCTCGATAAATACGGACCCTAGCTGGCAACAAAATTCGGCTCTTGGTGTATCGTAACTGAGCGTGCGGAGCAAAGAGGTAATCTGCTTATTTTTTTCTTCCAAGCGACCGTAGCAATCAGCCTGTTTCATACATGCGGCTATCTCGTCTTCGACCCAACCATGTCCAGAAATTAGAAATTTTTCGTACCAGTCGATGGCTTCCTGATATCTGGCATGATCCCGCAGCTCATTAGCGAAATAATATTGATCGCGAGGGGAAAATACTTCTCCGCTTTCATGACGCTTCAAATAAATTTGTAAATTGCGATCAGTATAGAGCCGTTCTTTACGATGTGCTATAGCAACATCGCTATGATGAATGTTGCCATATACAGCCAAGTATTCATGCACAGGACCAATCCAGCGGAAGTTGCAAGCACGGCGGACAAGACGGTTTCTACGCAAACTGTAAAGCGGTTTTCCCTCCTGATCGAAGGAGAGATTGTAGTTCATCGAGACGCTGTCATAGGGGAAGTCCTCTTGCGCTTTAAGTTCCTTTAGCTTCAAGAGATCATCTTCTTCAACGACATCATCTGCATCTAGCCAAAGGATATAAGATTGTGTTGCTCGTTCGAAGGCGTAGTTGCGGGCTGCGCCAAAGTCATCAATCCATTTAAAGTCATAGATAATAGCATCGAAAGACGCCGCAATCTCTTTCGTACGATCTGTAGAGCCTGTATCTACGATGATGATTTCATCGACAGCTTCTCTTACAGAGGCTAAACAGCGTCCTAAACTTTCTTCCTCATTACGAACAATCATACATAAGCTGATACTAATCAATCGGCCTCATCCCTTCATTTCTGATCGTCAATATCATTCTATTAGCGGAGATACAGGATGGTGCTATACATATTTAGAACCATAATGCGCCAAAATAGAGGCAACATGGAAATAGAGGGTGCGCTATGAGTCAAACAAAGAAGCCGACATTAACGCCGCTTAGCCCATCGCTGAAGGCGAATACGGATACGATACATAAAAGGTTCGGCGGAAGCTGTGATCTTGTTATTCGATTATTTCAGAGTGATGCTGCCCCGAGGCGTGAGCTGGGGTTACTTTATATTGATGGACTAGTCAATGCGGATTTTATTAACAACAGTGTGCTCGAACCGTTAATGTCACTTAAACTGTCCCCCCATAGAGGTGAAAAGGGCGACCAATTGATCGAGTCATTTCGTGCGTGCGTCGTTTCGGTAGGGGGAGTAAGAAGTGTAGCTACACTAGAAGAGGCTCTTCAGTTTATGACAGATGGGTTTTGCCTCATTTTAGCGGAGGGCAGTACAGTTGCACTTATGGCCGATGTTAACGGAGGCAATCAAAGGGCAGTAAATATTCCGCAAACACAAACGGTTATTCGTGGACCGCAGCAAGGTCTCGTAGAGGACGTTCATACAAATATTAGTCTTGTTAGACGCATTATTCGCTCGCCAGATTTACATGTGCAAATGCATAAGATCGGCACGCAAACACATTCGAATGTAGCGGTAATGTACTTAAATGGCGTTGCTGATGAAGGAATTGTAAGAGAGGTATACCGCAGACTTGCTGCTATCGATATTGACGGAGTGCTAGAGAGCGGCTATATCGAAGAGTTTATTCAAGACGAAACGTTTACGCTTTTTCCTACACTATTAAACACCGAGCGACCAGATACGATTTCGGCGTCATTGTTAGAGGGAAGGGTAGCTATTTTGGTGGATGGTACACCGATGGCGCTAATTGCTCCAACGACATTTTTCAGTTTCTTTCAATCCGCAGAAGATTATTATCAACGATTCGATATTGCCACTTTTGTCCGCATCATTCGATATGTGGCCTATGTTGTATCGATGTTGCTTCCTGCACTCTATATTGCAGTTACTACTTATCACCAAGAGATGTTGCCTACAACTCTTCTTATCAGTCTTGCCGCACAACGCGAGGGTGTCCCATTCCCGGGACTAATTGAAGCGCTACTAATGGAGATGACCTTCGAAGTACTGCGAGAAGCTGGACTGCGAATGCCGCGGGCAATCGGACCTGCAATATCAATCGTTGGAGCGCTCGTATTGGGGCAATCTGCCGTACAAGCGGGAATTGTATCGGCAGGCATGGTTATCGTCGTTTCGTTTACAGCAATATCCAACTTTGTTATGCCAGAGTTCAATATGGCTGCTACATCTCGCATTATTCGCTTTGGATTTATGTTAATGGCGGGAATGTTCGGTTTTTTCGGTATTTTTGTTTCGGTTATGTTTATGCTTGTTCATCTCGTATCGCTTCGTTCATTTGGGGTTCCCTATATGTCGCCTATGGCACCGGGTACGAAAGGCAACGGATTATGGCATGATGTGTTCGTTCGAATTCCTTGGTGGGCAATTATGTTTAGGCCACTAGAGCTTAATCCCCGCAATTCACGGCGGCAGCGCAATGCTAAGAGGCCGCCTTCTCAAAGGCATTCTGATAAATAAGGATAGGAGACAGGAGCTATGAGAATGAAGTTTATATTATTGTTCGCATCGTTCCTGCTGCTGACAGGATGCTGGAACAGAGTGGAGCTAAACGAAATTGCGATTATATCGGCGACAGGTGTTGATTGGCAGGACGGCAAGTGGGTGATGTCCTATCAGATCGTCATTCCAAAAGCGATATCAAGCGGAACGTCGGGAAGCGGGACAGCTGCGGTTAATGTGTTTTCGACGGAGGGCGAAAACTTTCGGATGGCTATTAGCAAGGCAAGTGAAGAAAGCGCACGCCGGTTATATTTTTCACATAATCAAGTCGTCATTATTAGTCAGGAAGCAGCGCGAAAGGGAATAGCGCCTTTACTTGAAGCTTATTTGCGAAATCATGATTCTAGGGAAACGGTTAGTGTCTTTTTGTCCAAGGGAAACGCCAGAAAAATGTTGGAGCAGCTCATTCCGCCGGAGCAAATTCCTGGCGCTGCAGTACAGCGAATGATTACAAATGAAGAGACAGGTAGTGCGGCGTTTAGGCAAATGACGATTCATAGTGTACTTAAGGAATTACTTAGCAATACAAAGGCTACTGGTATACCGGGATTAGTATTAGCTGGATCTGGGAAAAGCACAGATAGTGTAGATGAGATGGGGAAAACATCAACGCCATCTAAGGTAAGATTAAACGAACTTGGACTCATTCATGGCGACAAGCTTGTGGGATGGCTGAATGATGATCAGAGTAGAGGAGTAATGTGGCTCAGCGACAATGTGGACAAAACAACGGTCTCCTACTCCTGTGCCGAAAACAAGGTAGGACCAGATGGCTCATCCGTTCGCATAATGAAAGCATCTACAAAGATACAATCCGTACCAATGAACAATAAGTGGAAAATGAAAGTTAAAATCGAGGCGAAAGGTGTATTGATGGAGTATAGTTGCCATCATGATTTGACGAAACCAAAAGAAGTGGAGAGAGTTGAAAGAAAAATAGAAGAGGAAATCAAAGCCATTGCGCTCGGTGGCTGGAAGTCCGTTCGGAAATACAAAACAGACATAATGGGATTTGGAAACATCATTCATGAGCAGCATCCAAAGTTATGGAAGGAGAGCAGTGGGAATTGGGATGAGTTGTTTCCACTGACGGAGCTTGAAATATCGGTAAAGATGAAGGTTGAATCGACGGGAATGAGTGGAAGGAATTTTAAAGCAGCACAAGAAAAAGCAGGTTCGTAGCTACTTAGATGGTAGAGGGAAACTTTTTATAGATAGAGGGGGGAGAAATATGCAGCAGTTCGGCAAAAATCAGCTAGCCATTCTCATTATCGTATTTTTAATAGGAAGTACACCACTATTTGAGCTTGGTATAGAGGCTAAGCAAGATGCATGGCTTGCGATGGCAATGGCGGCCGTAGTCGGACTGCTGTTGACTATCATTTATGTAACCATCCAGATGAGATCACCAAAATCTGATATTGCTGAGTTATATAAGATTCATTTCGGCAAATATATTGGGGCGGCTATCGCATTAATTCATGCCGTATGGTTCTCCTACGAATCAATGAGAAATGTACGTGATGTGGGCGAATTAACGTCGATGGCGCTTCTTAGCACCACGCCCAAATGGGTTATTATGCTGTTAATTTTGTTTGTAGCGGCCTACACCGTTAATAAAGGGATAGAAGTTTTTGTGCGTGTCGTACAACTGCTGTTTCCAATTGTTTTTATCAGTTATACAGTTATTATCTTATTGCTTTTTTTTGGTGGTCTTGTCAATGTAAAAGAGCTGATGCCCATTATGGAGAATGGCCCAATACCTATAGTAAAGGCGGCATTCCCTGACCTACTATCATTTCCGTTTGGTCAGATGGTTGTATTGCTTGTTTTCTGGAATCATGTGAAAGAGAAGAAGTTAATAGGAAAAGTGACGTATTTATCACTTACTGGTGTTTCAATTTTTCTCGTATTTATGAATGCCATTATTTTGTGTGTACTCGGAAAAGAACTAGCTGGGCTCACAGCGCTCCCGCTGCTGCATGTCGTTCAATTGATTAGGCTTGCGAACTTTCTAGAGCGGCTGGATATTATCGTTACGCTGCTACTGTTTATCGGACTTTTCGTTAAAATTGTGACATTGTATATGGCTTCAGTATTCACCTTAAGTGCCGTAACACGTATCAGTCAGCGTTACTTCGTGCTCCCAGTCGGGGTTATCATCTATGCCGCCTCTTTCCTTGAGCCTAACAACACGTATCATATATGGATCGGGCTTGATATTACGCTGAAAATTGTACCCTTTTTTCAGATCGTACTGCCGCTACTTATGTTTGCCATCGGGGTGAGAAAGCGATATCGAGTATCAGGGAATGGGGCCAAAGGGCAAGAAGCATAAGAATGGAGTTGTGAAAATATGTCTAGCTTTCTGATCGGAATTTGCTATAATGAGTTAGTAATTGACGAAACTAAATATGCTCTGGGGAGCTGGGATTTGCCGGCTGAGAGGGAATAGATGAATATTCCGACCCATATAACCTGATCCGGATAATGCCGGCGTAGGAATTGAAGCTAAGCTTCTCTTAAGTAAACGAAATCGACTCTAGTCTAGTAGCTACAGTGGTTTTGTGTCTGAAGTAGGAAGCAATGACATAGCCGACAACATGACGTCCTCCGTATAGGGAGGGCGTCTTTTTATTTTTCTACATGTGCACAGGGAGCACGAAGGGGTCGTCAATACATACAAAGAATGCTCGGAGAGGGGAACACATCATGTTAAGCAACAAAATACGCAATAAAACAACCAAAAACGTTACAGCGCTTTCGATCACTTTATTAGCGCTTATGCTAGCTTTGGCTGGCTGCGGGGGAAATAGCAACGGAAAACCTTCAGATAAAGCTGAAGAGGGGACGTCAACAGGGGGGAAGCCGCTACAAAAAGTGCAGGTTGTACTTGATTGGTCGCCAAATACAAACCATACAGGTTTGTATGTCGCTCGCGATAAAGGTTTTTTCAAGGAGCAAGGTCTTGATGTTGAAATTATTCCACCTGGTCAAGACGGTGCGGACAAAATGGTCGGTTCCGGAAATGTACAATTTGGCGTTAGCTACCAAGAATCAGTGACATTAGCTCGTATTGCGGGTGTGCCGCTCGTTTCTATTGCTGCAGTCATTCAACATAATACATCTGGTTTCGCATCACCGAAGGAGAAAGGAATAGATTCTCCGAAAAAGTTCGAAGGAATGCGCTACGGCGGCTGGGGAGCACCTGTAGAAGAAGCAATAATCGATTCCGTTATGCGCGAGGATGGCGCAGATGTGGGCAAAGTAGACATAATGAGCATTGGAGACAGCGACTTCTTCACGGCAGTGAAGCGGGATATTGATTTTGCATGGATCTATTATGCTTGGACGGGCGTTGAAGCTGAGCTTCGCGGCGAAGAAATTAACATGGTTTATTTGACGGATTATAGTGACAAGCTGGATTATTATACACCCGTTCTCGTTACGAACGAAAAGTTGATTCAAGATTCGCCAGATCTGGTGAAAGCTTTCACAACTGCGACAGCGAAAGGTTATCAGCTAGCGATTGACAATCCAGAGGAAGCTGCTGACATATTGATTAAAGCTGAACCTGATCTGAACGCTGATTTAGTGAAGGCTAGTCAGAAGTGGTTAGCTACACGTTATCAGGACGATGCTCCTCGTTGGGGAGAGCAGAAGTTAAGCGTATGGAAAAATTACGCGGGCTGGATGTTCGAGCGTGGACTTTTGGAGTCGGAGCTAGACGCTGAGAAAGCTTTTACAAACGAATTTTTGCCTGAATAATGCGGTAAGCTGATAACAACATGGGAGAAAGAAGGGGAATAGAAATGGCTAACGCACTTGTCAGTATTCAAATATTGCCAACTACACCAGGAGGAGAAAGTGTTCTGCCTTATGTAGATCGGGCTATCTCCATTATAAAGGAATCGCGAGTTCCATACCGGGTCGCTCCACTAGAGACGACGATGGAGGGAGAGCTTAGCGAATTACTTGGCGTTGTACAGCGAATGAACGAGGCGATGACGGAGATGGGCTGTGCTTCCGTTATTTCACAAATAAAAATTTATTATAACCCAGAGAATGGCGCTTCAATGGGAAGACTGCTTGAGAAATATCCAGATGGGCAATAACAAAGGTCCGTGGTCGAGCATATGGCCACCAGTTGTTGTACTAGTGGTGCTGATTGCTTGCTGGCAAGCGATTGTATCCTTCGGAGTCGTACACAGCTGGATGATACCTTCGCCTTTGGCAGTTGTAGAAGAAGCGCTTAAGGCTAACGTATGGCCGAGGCTTATGGAACATACAGGTGCAACGCTTAAGCTCACCTTGATTGGATTTTTAGGAGGATCGGCGGCGGGCTTTGTGCTCGCCGCTTTGCTGCATCTATTGCCAGGTGTACGAAGAGGTATCTACCCCCTTCTAATCTTATCGCAAAATGTGCCTATCGTCGTATTGGCGCCAATTATGACGATGCTTTTTGGCTATGGATTGCTTCCAAAAGCACTTCTAGTCATATTGGTATGTTTTTTCCCCGTATCCATTGCAATGCTGAGCGGATTGTCCAGTACGGATAACGGATTACGTAATTATTTGCGAATGATAGGAAGCAGGAAGTGGCAGTTGTTTTGGCGATTGGAGCTGCCTCATTCTATTATTCATTTATTTTCAGGACTCAAAATTGCTGCAACCTACAGCGTAATGAGTGCTGTGTTCGCAGAAATGTTGTCGCCAAAGATCGGGCTTGGTGGCTTCATGGTATTGTCATCCAGAGGGTATATGCCGGAACGGGCTTTTGCAGCAGTTGTCCTTATTATTGCACTTAGCTTAACACTGTTTGGAATCGTCGTAATGGCGGAACGTCTAATCGTACGCTGGCAACCTAAGAAGGGAGGAGAAGTGAAGTGATGCTGGAAGTAAAGGGAGTAAGCAAAATCTTCAAAGATAAAAGGGGCATAAAGGAAGTGCTTCAAGATCTGTCTCTCCAAGTAGGGGACGGCGAGTTCGTATCTATTATTGGTCCTTCAGGCAGCGGTAAAACGACATTATTCGGAGTGATCGGTGGACTGGAACGTCCAACAGCCGGTGAGATATGGATTGACGGGAAGGAAACGACGCTTGAAAGCGGTCATGTCGCTTATATGCCACAGCAGGCTTCGTTACTACCTTGGCGGACAGTAGCAAGTAATATTGAGTTGTCACTTACTATTGCAGGTATAGATAAAAAAAAGGCGAAGGATGATGCTCACGCATGGCTGAACGAAATTGGGCTTGGCGAATATGCGGGTGCATATCCACATGTTCTCTCTGGCGGTATGCAGCAACGTGTCTCTTTCCTGCGAGCTCTGTTATCTCCGCAGAAGCTAATGCTTTTGGATGAGCCATTCGGAGCGCTGGACGCACTAACGAGGCAACATATGCAAAAGTGGCTTCTATCGATTTGGGAGAAAAACCGCAGATCAGTGCTGTTAGTCACGCATAGTATCGAAGAAGCGATCTATTTATCGGATCGGATTATTGTATTGTCCGCCTCACCTGCAATTGTTCAAGATGAGATCATTGTCCCGTTCGAGAGACCGCGCAGGGAGGAGTTATGGATGGATACCCGCTTCAACGAGCTGAAGCAACGTATCTATACTCATCTTCAAGATAGCGGTAGGGAGGCAGCTCTTCGTGCATAATTCGAATGAAGAATTTATTCGCGGTGTAGATAATTTTGCTTGTATTGATGCTCATCTTCATGTGGATTTGTATACAGAAGAGGAACGAACTACCCTGCTGGAAGAAGCGTTCAGGGACGGTGTGGAAGCTGTTATAGCTGTATCGATGAACCTGGCCTCCTCCAAGACGAATGATGGATTGGCGAAAAAGTATGCGGGGCGAGTTCATCCTGCATTCGGCTATCATCCAGAGCAGGAGCTACCCTCTGCAGCTGAGCGGGAGCAGCTATTCCGTTGGATAAGAGAAAGAGATGCTGCTGGGGAAGCATTCGCTATTGGTGAAGTTGGTCTTCCCTATTATAAACGGACGGAGCTCGAAGCTACAGGAGAGCCATTTAATGAGACGCCCTATTTGTCATTGTTGGAAAGCTTCGTTGCACTTGCAGCAGAGTTGGATCGCCCAATCGTTCTTCATGCCGTTTATGAAGATGCGGATAAAGTATGCGACTTGCTTCAGAGATATGGGATTCGCAGAGCACATTTCCATTGGTTTAAAGGAAGCAGAGATACAGTGGAGCGGATGATTAAGGCAGGTTACTTCATATCTATTACACCGGATGTTGCATATGAGCGGGAAATTATTGAGCTTGTGGAGCAATATCCGATTCATCTTCTTATGGCAGAGACTGATGGACCGTGGTTGTTTGAAGGACCTTACAGTGGCCAATCAACCAATCCGTCGATGGTGCGACACGTTATTGCGGATATCGCAGCTGTTAAAGGAATGAATGCTGCTAAAGTGGCATCTGTATTACTTGAAAATACGAAACGTTTTTACGATATATAATTCGTCTGTAGAAACGGCATTTTGTCTCAATAGGACGAAGTGCCGTTTCCTTATGCCAAGCTGTCGCATACAAAAGAGTAAGAGTCCTTTGTGCATATAAGGAGGGCTAGTAGTTAGGGGAGTGAGGATATGGCGAAGCTGACGAGAGATCAGTTTTTTGCGGCTATTGCACCAGCAGCCATCTTAGTTGGTCAGGAAGGTTCTCATTTGTTTCCGTCTGTACGACTTGCACAAAGTTTACTGGAATCAGGTGGGGTCATTCATGCGTGGAACAATTTGGGTGGGATCAAAGTTGGCAGTGGGCGGACGAATGCCTATTGGCAAGGTGCAGCGGTCATAAAGGGTACATGGGAATATGTAGATGGTAGAAATGTAACGATAAAAGCAGCATTCCGAGCATATAAAAGCATTTATCATTTCTATAAAGATTTGGACCTGCTTATGAATATATCAAGGTATGAACGAGTACGGCAGGCCACCACGCCAGAACAACAAGCACAAATGCTTTATGCTTGCGGATATGCAACAGATCCTGCTTATGCATCGAAGTTAATCTCGATTATAAATCAGTATGGACTGAAGAAATATGATAATTTGGTAACGCCCCCTAGGAAAACAAGAGGGTTTGAGGCCGCTTCAATTATACCTATAACGTATCAAGGGCAAGTAATTGGGACGGGATATTTATTAAATGGAACACCTTGGATACCTGCCAGAAAAATCGGTGAGTTCCTTGGAATGAAGATTGGCTGGACGGGAAGTAAGGTTACTGTAAACGGTATAGAGTTAGAGTCCATGCTGTCGGAATCGACGGGATATGTAAAAGTAAGGGATTTGGTCAATGTGCGCAGTGGTACTTTTCAGTGGGATGAGCGCGCGCAGGTTGTAATGATCGATTAGTTTTTATGTTGATAAAGGGGCTACTTCTCCAGAAATAATGTTCTGGGGAGTGGCCGCTTTTTGCAAATAAACGAGGTGTGTTCGTAATTGAATGAAGCCCGGAACAGCCCAATGAACGATAGGGCATTCTGGGCTTAGAAGATACCAAATGACATGATGTTATGGGCGTATTGTAACCCGTGTCTCGATCGGGACGAGTGCTGCTAATTCAAGGACATCGTGGTTGTACATTCTAATACACCCATGAGAAACTTCATGACCGATTGAAGATGGATCGTTTGTTCCATGTATGCCATACGACGGTTTAGATAGACCCATCCAGAACGCGCCGAATGGTCCTCCTGGATTAGGCTGTTTGTTAATGATGAAAAACTCGCCGGTCGGGGTAAGTGTAACCATTCTCCCAATACCAACAGGGTAACCACGTACGACAATATCCCCATCAAGAAGATATAATCTCCGATCAGAGAGATCGACAATAATTCGATAATTGGGCATGTGCATCCTCCTTTCACCCATAGTATGGGAACGATGGAGGGAAGGATTGGGTTGCACAACTATTTCTATTGTTTTGAGTTGAATCTTCAAAAAGGAGGGAGACAATAAAGTGCCTCCCTGCCTATCTTGCCAAGACTATCGGTGTTCGATCAAATCGATTGCACCAAGAATGACATGAGCAAGTCCAAAGCCGAGCACACCAACACCAACAAGTTTATACTTGCTTTTCAGTAGTGTAGCAGCACCAGAAGCAGTAACTACAGTCCCAAGAACAGTAGGAATCAATCCTTCACGCATTAGAAACACTCCTTTTGGTTTTGTTTGGCAAGACAACTTAGTTTGCTTCAATGTGAGGTACATATGCGTACATTTTTATTTTTATCATCGCCATGATCGTCGTCCTCTTCGATCTCGCGCTTCTCGTTATTAAATTCAACAGAAGATTGAGCCATGATGTAATCAAATGGTGTATAGTTAAGATGCAATTATATTGAAATAATTGAAGGAATAGAAATGATAGAAATGATAGATTATGAGTATAGGAGAGTCACTCTTATTTTGATATCCGTACAAGAAAAAAACCCGCAGTTTGCGGGTTCAATCATTACACGCGAAGATCGATGCTTTGACCACGGGTAGGGTCGAGATTTTGATTAATCATTTGGACAAGCTGTTGTCCTTGTTGCTCTGCTTGGTCTTTTGCTATATTAAGTACTTTAAGACCGACCGCTTGAGATAAGGACGATTGGCTTTTTAAGATTGATAGTGCTGCAATATCCAATACTTACACCTCCTTGATAGTTGTATCGGCTGTAGGAGGGGAAAAGCTTAGTAACTGATTTTATAATGCGGCTTGAAGGGAGGTGCGACATATGAGAAGAAAAATAATGATCATACCGTTAATCATTTGTTTACTGTTTTCAGTTCCTTTGATATTGAAGGAAATGGGCGGAGTTGGGAGTGGCTTGTCTTATATTTATGACAAAAGTACATTTCATGACTATTCCATTGATGAAGCGGGTTACATCGTTTTTACCTCTGACATAACGGTGAAAAATATAACAAATAATGATGTGCGATTTACAATGAAAACAGATTTATCAAAGGAAATGGGTGTAGCTAAAAAGAAGTTTGCTTACGCTATAGTAGATAATTCTCTAAGTATAAATGTATTCGAAATTGCACCTAACTCCACACAAACGTATGAAGTTAAGTTTAAAGTGCTCAGTGAAGGGGACAATACTAAAGCAGATAAACTGCCACCTAAAAAAGTTATATTTACAAAGCAGTAATGTAATCGTTCTATTTGGGAATAAAAAACCGCTCTATCACGAATCGGCGTGACAGAGCGGTTTTTTTGTTATTTTTTGAAAATGCCGAAAGGCTTGCCAATTGGTAGAAATACACGACCAAAATGTGTATTAAGAACTGCTGCACCACAAGCATAGAAAGAAAGAAGTGCAATAGCGAGCTCAGAGAATGCAGCAAGCTTATGGAAAAATGCAGGAACGATTCCAAAAGCATCAAAAGTTAGTCCGATGAACAAGAAATCGATAAGTACAAAAATGAAGAACAAAACTTTGTTTGTTTCCATTGCGCCAATCGTCATAAACAAGGTGAATATAAGATAGCCAAGAAAAGCGAAGCCCAATTGCTTCACGTCAACGTCAGCCGCAAGTTCTGGTCCAAATGCTCCTAACTTTATTAACCAACTTCCAGCAACAGCTAGCCAGAAGAAACCATATGCGCCAAATGCAGTCATACCAAATGTGTTGTTATGTTTGCCATCTAATATGGAAGCAAAAAGTTGGGCGAATGCGCCAAGGAAAATAGCCCATGGAATAACGAAACTAAGACCTTCAGTTATGCCTAGTTTTTGGGATGATGCTACGAGAGTAACGATAGCTAGTCCGAACAGACCGATTGCGCTTGGATCTGCGGATACAATTTTGACATTCGAATGTGATTCATGTTGCATGATACGTTGATTTCCTCCAAAAAATGTTATGTTGTTATTTTCATAAGTGAATACATCTCTGCCGATCTCAGAAGTATGCTGTGATATTATAAACAAAAATGACGTTCATAACCAAGGTAAATATTTGGAAATCGGATGTTTAACCAGTAAAACTCCTTACGTTTCAGAACGAAAGGTTTTGCCAAGCGGGCTTCCGAGCCCGAAATAATGACGGAAATTATAGATAAGTGGGCTCCATTTGTTCGGATCAATATGGTTTTCGTTTAAAATAATTTTTGTATGTGCATGTACATGTACAGCTTCCGTTTCAACGATAGCGATATGTGGAAGGTCTTCGGGAATACGAATATGTTTTACTCTAGCTTCAATTTGAATGGGGCATTCCACAATTCGGGAAGGTTTCACCGAAAGGGATGGCGACGGCGTTAATCCAGAGCAGGCAAATTTATCTTTTTCAAAAGTGTACCTATTGTTACGTTTATAGTCTGGAACGGGATATTTCCCTGTGAACGGGGCTAGCTTCTCCACATTTGACCATAGTGCTGGGCTTGGGATGTTAATTACGCACTCAGGATCGCGTTTTACGTTTTCGATTGCTTTTCCGCCAAGCCCAATTCCAAGTACGATATAATTTCCTAATGCCCATGAAGATGACAAAGGACTAATATTTACAGAATCATCCTCATTGCATGTAGTTAGTAGAATAACTGGTGTTCCATAATACAAAATGGAAGGTGTTATAGTTTCTGTTCTTGGAATGTAATCGTGTGTGCTCATCGTAAATTCTCCTCATACTTAGTTATCATTGCTAACTTATTGTAAAATGTAAGTAAGTAGATGATCATCGAAATATGGATTACATAAGGAGAAAATGTAAGATGAGTGTTAGTCCAAATGTGGCAGTTGTAGCTGCTTTGGTAAGTGAGGCTTCTCGTGCAGCGATATTAACAGTAATGATGGATGGCAGGTACCATCCAGTGAATGAATTGGCATATAGAGCAGGGATAACACCTCAAACAGCTAGTTTTCATTTAGCAAAAATGGTTGATGCAAATATCGTTTCCATCGAAAAGCAAGGAAGACACCGCTATTATGGCATTCAAAGTCAAGAAGTTGCTGGCATTATGGAAATGTTATTATCTATCTCTCCTCCGATGGAAATTAGATCATTTAAGCAAGCATTAGAGGATGGCGCAATGCGCAAGGCAAGAACTTGTTATGATCATTTAGCTGGAAAACTAGGTGTGCAATTAACAGCTTCATTATTGGAAAATGGGTTTATATCCGAAGAGAAGGACAGCTTCTCCATTACGGATAAAGGGAACGATTTTTTTGCTTCATTTCATATTGATGTGGAACAAGTGAAGAAAAAGAGGAGGTCATTTTCGCACAAATGTTTAGATTGGAGTGAGAGGCGGCATCACTTGGCAGGCGCTTTGGGTACTGCTCTATTAGAAAGATTTCTTGCATTAAACTGGATTGAACGAATACCGGGTACACGTGCAATAAAGGTGACTTGCGAAGGGGAGAAGGGATTTAAGGAAGTATTTTTATTTGAACTTGTATGAGCAAATAGTGTGGGAAATCTGGAATCGAATGATGAAAATTTTCACTGTCATGTATATTCATACCGATTCGGGAGAAGCTAAAAACATCGGCGTCGGAAGATGTCGTAGACAACCGCGGAGAAGGCTTACGTTTCCCCATAAGTTCTTCGTCCGGTTTCTCCTCTCCCATGAAAGAGGCCCTAGTGATAGGGCCTCGATTGTTTTTTATAAGCCCTTATGTATCACATTTAGCTCGTATAATCGTTCTTATGCTATATTGCAACACATCCTCAATATCACTTATCCGCAGTACAAGCCGCTCGACACTAGATAAGTCCAATTCCGAAGGAAGCACATTCGCAGCTCTAAACGCCGCTTTCTTAACAAGTGGCAGCATAATACCAATATGGTGTTCTTTTGACTCGTAGCGCGTGTATGCAAAGTCTGGCACCGTGATTGACGGATGCTCACCTTCAAATTCATCATAAGTGATTCGCTGGAATGGTGCTGTTATATCGATGGTTAACGTTTTGTTCCAGTCGAGTGAGTGGCAGTCTACAATCATCCAAACGGGATTAAGTAGCCCGTCTTCACCAGATTCTTCATAAATGACTTTAATCTTCAACACGATATACACTCCTGCTCTCGGCAATTTGGCGGTTTAATTGGTTTAATAGATTATTTGTGGCATGGGAGTAAGTATAGATCACAGGTTTCATAGTAGTTCTTGCACGTAGAGTTCGCTCTTCGCGCTCACTATGTATTTTTCGTAATATTTGTTCTATACGTTGTTTCACAAAGGTATAGGGAAGCCTGAATGCTTCAGAAATGATCGTCAAGTAATGATGCAAATATTTAGTCGGTTCATACTTCTCTAACATGAAGTAAGGCATTGCAGCGACCATTTGAAACTGTGTAGCTTGTGCTTCTTGAAGGTCTTGAAAGGTAGAAGGCATGGAATCTTGGATGCCAACATGTCTAAGAGGATGACACAGCTCATGAAAAAATTCTTTCCGGAGCTCCTCGTAACCTAAATCTTCTTTAAGAAAAATAAATGAGTAGCTGTTTTCCTCCCACTGAGCGAAACATGGACCACTATAATATCTCACTTCAACATTAAATGCTTGCGAAACGGCTTTAATGGTCAAGTCTGAAGGGGTTAATATTCCATGTTCTATATATCTTGTACTAATCCAAATTTCCAAATCGGATGGTTTGTATAAACTGAAATCCAACATTTGTTATCATCCTCCAAAAAAGAAACGTATGTTCGTATGTATGAGTAAAAAATATAGCCTGACTAAGGCTATAATAAAGTTATTGTTCATCTCTTTTTCGTTGAGCCTTACGGTATGCATCCACTGCAGCCTTGGCAGCTGCTCTCGCCAGATCTAGCTCCTCCTCGGAGTACTTATCAGATCCACCTAAAAACGCTCGTCCAATATTCGCTTCGCTATCTGCACGTTGTTCATGACCTTCATCATGTTTTGTTTTGCTAGATGAATGGTTAAGCTGGTCAGTGAGATCAGGTTGAACGTTATCAGATCTACCGTACAAGTAATCGATAGAAGTATTAAAGTAGTCAGCAAGTGCATTTATCGTTTTTTGATCAGGCTCCGTTTTTCCGCTTTCGTAGTTTCCATATCCTTGCCTAGTAATACCTAGGAAATCGGCCATGTCCTTTTGTGTCTTCTTCTTATCTAATCGTAGATTTCGAAGGCGATCAGGTAGCATAATAATAGCCCCCATTAACAGATTAGCTCTATTATAGGCAATTATTCGTTGCCTGCCAACCGAGGCAATGAAACTTTGCATAAATAGATTGACAGCAACGTTTAGTTGCATTAATATCGTGAATAAGGCAATGAAACGTTGCCAAGGAGGTGACAGGATGGCTGGAATGACTCGAATATGGCTTCAAAAGATCAGAAAACATAAAAAGCTCACACATTTACAGATTGCGACAATGGTTGGAATTAAACGTCAATATTACGGAATGATTGAAAGTGGGAGGGGGAATCCAAGTGTTGAAGTAGCAAAAAAGATAGCAGGCGCTCTAGAATTTGAGTGGACGCTTTTTTTGAACATGGAGGCAATGAAACGTTGCATGAGATGATATCTGTATGAACTATACATTTGTAACTAACAAAAACATTGAGATGGGAATGATTCCAATAATGAATAGAACAGTTGAAACAGGAAATTCGGCTCTAGATCAACGTGAATATATGACTAGTGAGCTTAGGTTAGGAGGTTTTATCGTAATCGATGAATGTGGTCATGTTCATTTGACTGAAAAAGGGAGAATACGTGCAGGAGCACGATTGGACAAGCTTCCGATTGGAGAGAATCTCCTGCTCGAAATTGCAATTTGCGAAGCGTATAGTATGAAGCCCAATTTGTAGATCCGGTAAATCATATATTCGTCTGCTATAGAAACTAGTTAAAGGATGTGAGGAAGATAAATGGAAGGCTGGATATGTATTCATCGTAAACTTCGAAAAAATGCAATTTTTAATGATATGGAATTGTTGAGACTGTGGCTTATTTGTTTGACAGAAGCAACCTATATTGAACGTAATCAGATGATCGGTAGACAGACCGTTCAGCTTCAACCTGGTCAGTTCGTAACGGGAAGATTTGACCTCCATGACATGTATAACAATGGGCTAAAAAGTGATCAGAAAAAAAGTCCAAAAACAATTTGGAGATGGCTCGAAACATTGCAAAGGGGACATTTTTTGACCATCCAATCGACAACGAAATTTTCAGTTGTAACGATACTTAATTGGGATTTATACCAAGAGCAAAAGAGTGAAAATGACCAGCAAATAACCAACAAGCGACCAGCAAATGACCAACTAGTGGCCACAAACAAAAATGATAACAATGACTACAAGGTAAACAAAGAGGAAAACAAGATAACAAATAAACGAAAAACGTATGCCGAAGATACTTCTTCTTACAGAATGGCAGTATTTCTTTTTTCAAAAATCACTGAATGGACGGGTAGCCTGAAACAACCAGATTTCCAGCACTGGGCAGACGATTTCCGGAAAATATATGAGATCGACAAACGGGAGACGGAGCAAGTAAAGGCAGTAATTGAATGGGTAACAACGGACACCTTTTGGCGGAGAAATATTTTAAGCCCAGGCAAACTTCGGAAGCAATTTGATCGGTTAGTCATCGAAATGGAGAACAAAGCTGACAAAAAGATTAAAGCGCAGCGTTATGGAGGTGGAACGAATGAACGTAGAAGCGATCACGGAAGCGATATTATCAGTTCCAAACAAAACTATGACCTCTTTGTACGCCGCTGACCCTGTCGAAGGTACATATTGCTGCTTGAGTTGCCGAGTTGAGATGAAAAGAGTATTTTTCCCGCTATTTCAGAAATACGTCATGCCCTCTGCATGTAAATGTGATGCGGGTAGGATGGAAAAGGAGCGGCAGGACCTTGAACGGAAAGTACGTCGGGATCGGCTTGAGAGGCATTATAAGCGTAACATCATAAGTGACAGTCTTAAACGTGCCTCCTTCGAAAACTTTATTATTCGTAGAGGTACAGAAAATGTGTTTAATGAAGCAAAGAAGTTTGCAGATACCTTCGATACACAACAATTAGGGTTAGTGTTGTATGGGAAGCCAGGCAACGGTAAAAGCCATCTGATGGCATCCATTCATCATGAATTAGATAAACGAGGGTTTGTGTGTTTGTTCCTCGATGTTTCACAGCTCTTTAATATTGCAAAAGATACGTTCAAGTTTAGCAGCAAAGTTTCATTAACGGACATTATTACGGCAGCGGTTGATTGTGACCTGCTGACATTGGATGAAATCGGTTCTGGTATATTGTCCGAAACGGAGTTTAATGACATCTTATTTCCAATTATAAACGGTAGAATGGGCAAAAAAACGAACTACTCTACCAATCTAGATCTCAATCGACTAAGCAAGTGGTTTGAGAAAGGTAGAAATGGGGAGCAATTGGATGTAGACGGAAGATTGATTGATCGTATTATTGGATCTTGCAGAGTGTTTGAAAACATGGCTACTTCAAAACGGCATGAGGACGCGCTCAAAAGAATGTATGATTAAGTATAGAAGGAGTTAAGTAATGATTAATTCGAAATTAAAAAATAGATGGAAAATAGATATTAAACCGACAAAGGAGCTGTGTGAGGCCCTTAAGGAGATTGAGGTAGGCGAAGAAATGGTGTGGTGGAACGGAAGTGAACCTTTTATTATAACTCGTGCAACGGATGATGATATAGAACGAATCGGAAGAGGAGTTTTTTGTTTAGATTAAAAGATCCTCGTCGCTTGGCAGTATAACAATCTTGTTGCAAACGTGAATTGAATTGAAATGAAGTATGGCTTGGAAGTATGAAAAAGACACATTCCTGTGCCTTTTTCTCCTTCATCAGTTATTGTCTGATAACTAAAATATCACGTGGAGGGACACCTGTACGTTGGATCTGTTGAATCTCGGCATCTGTAAGGTTGCGCCCTACTAAAATTAGTGAAGAAGTTAGATTATTGAAATTACCTAAATTAGACACGTTTTGGCGCCCACGAAATACGCGAGTGGATCCCTGAAAGTTAATTCGTGAAAATAAAACAAGTGTAACAGAATCTGTGGTTGAGACATTTCTTAGACGAAAACTGGAAAGAACATTATCAAAACGAAATGCTCCCAAGTCTTGAACTGCTACGCCTCCACGTCTAAAAACAATCCGCCGATTTGTGAAGTTATTGCCAGAGAATAGTTGGAGCCTTACATCAACGTTTGCCAATTCTATCACCCTTTCTTTTGGGATGATATATTCTATGATTGATTCATAGGAAAGGTTTGGACAAATATGCAAGGCGAGATCACCGTTTCTTGTAGACTTGATGAACAAAAAGAATAATGGGGAACATGAGGGGCAACAGTCTCGGCGAATTTCGCGAAGAAGGGTAGCAGCAGTAGTAATCAAATAAATGTAAATAAGCACGTTGGAGAATGGTAGCAAGGGGTTTAAATAATTTTATCTATAAAATAGCAGAGGAGATGGGAGTAATGGGAGCAAAACGAATGAGTTTGGAAAATTACAAAGTGGATGACAGTGCAACGAAGGATGCAGTGGAGAAATATCTATTACAAGCCAGGGAGTACCAAGTAACCGCCTATATACCAATGGAGCAGTCTATAACAGCTTCCTATAATGACATGCCGCGAAGCTATACAGGTATGACAAGCGATCATACGGGGAGATTAGCCGCTATTAATGTAGATGAGCCCGAACGGAGGCGTCGTCACATTGAGCGAGCGGAGAGTGCTATCAGTAGGCTGGGAGCTAAACAACAGCAATTAATACGCGCTAGATATTTAGACGAGGACAGTGTGCTTGATATCGATGTAGCGATGGAGATGGGATATAGTGATCGCCATTACCGCCGGATAAAGTCAGATACTTTGTATCGCATTGCAACTATTCTAGGTTTATTGGTACTAAAAGAGTGCTAAAATACGATGTCCGCTTTATGTCCGTTCTACGTCCGCTTCATGTCCGACAAGTTGCAAAAGAACATGGTAATATTGAATTATGGAAGTATGAAATATGGCAAGTGTGCGTGAGGGGTCGTCCAATGGGCGGCCCCTTTTGCATGGGTTAGTATCCCGCTAAAGGTAGGGAGGGACCGGGGATATGAAGGAAACAGAGGAATCATCGGTTAAAGAACCGCCACTTCCAAAGCAACCGGCGAAATGTAAAGGATGTTATTGGGGTGAATGGCGAGAGACGAAGCAATTATGTCATTTGCCGAAGTGTGTTTTGGAGAAAAACAATCTACGCAAGATTAAAACGCAGCAACTCTGAACTTTTCAAGTGAAGGGGGTGATGATATGGATACGATTCAATCGATGGCTTTCACTAAGGAATGGTCTACTCTGGGACAACATAATTGTGAAGGGATACGGGAGCGTGCATCCCCCAAACGAAGTATCTACTCGCTGTTCTATTGACGATTAATAGCATGTTGTTCAGAGTAAGGTGTTATGAAAAGGGTGATTGCACTTGTTAGCAATTAGGGTAATTCGTTCTGCTATCGTTACTAATCTATCAGAACATTTGAAGTTTCCCGTTATTGAGATGCATAGCGGGGTTGATAGACCTGTAGGTTCGTTTTTTACTTATGATTTTGTTGGCGGGTTTAGAGCATCGAAGGGGCAACCGTCAATCTATTTTGAATCAAATAAACGAATCGAGAGAGAGACAGTATCATTTACGGTCTCTTTTTTGTCTCATGCAAGCGATCGTGCCACAAGCATCGAAAATGGGTTGGTTGCCAGAGATTGGTTCAAAACAGCAGGACATGTTTTATTGAAAGAACTAGTAGATGTAGTTGTAGTTAATGTTGGAGATCTCGAAAATCGGGACGTAACCAATAATAACGTGTTAGAGCTGCGTCAAGGGTTTGAAGTAGAGTTTCGAACTACGAGTGTAGTAGAAACTCTTAATGAAGTTATTGAAAAAATTAATATTCAAGGAGGAAATTAAATTGTCCATACAAGATGTAATTGTCACAATTGATATTCA
This sequence comes from Paenibacillus sp. GSMTC-2017, assembly GCF_016019935.1. GTDB lineage: Bacteria > Bacillota > Bacilli > Paenibacillales > Paenibacillaceae > Pristimantibacillus. The sequence continues at coordinate 572,311 of NZ_JAECMT010000001.1, read as the reverse complement.
AAAACCGACTCCAAAGCTGAGTTTTGGTAAAACACTAATTATCGGTTCTAGCGCTACAGGGCAGGACTACAAATCATATGCGAACTTAGAAGCGGTTAAGACAGATTTCGCTACGACAAGTGAAGTTTATAAGGCGGCTTTTGCTTTATTTAACCAAGGGGATAATGCACCAGCTGAAATTGCGGTAATGCTGCATAAAACTGCGGGAGAGACTCTTGAGGTATTTTTGCCATCGATTTTCTCAAAGGATTGGTATTTCCTTGTTTCAACAGACCGAACAGTCGACAGTATTACTACAATTGCTGATGCAGTAGAGCTTGATGGAACGAGGCAGTTCCTAACAAGTTCAAGCACCAAAGCGGATTTGGCTGCGATTAAAGCCAAGGGCTATGGCCGTACAAGCATTCTTTATCATACCAATACATCAAATTATCCAGAAGCAGCATGGATCGGTGAAACGGGTTCTGACGAAGTTGGTAGTGCTACTTGGAAGTTTAAGACGTTAAGAGGAATCGTTCCTCTTGATCTGACTGCTACAGAATTGAATGAAATTCATGAGCTGAGTGCAAACACATATGTCATGAAAGCTGGAAAAGCTGTAACGAGCGAAGGCAAAGTAGCTAGTGGCGAATATATCGATATCGTTCATAGCAAAGATTTTCTAGTCCAATCGATTGAATTCTCTGTTCAAGATTTGTTAAACCAAACACGTAAATTGAGCTACGATGACAACGGCATTGCGCTTATTGAGAGCAGCGTGCGGACCGTCTTACAACGTGCATTTAATAATGGCATGATTGCTCGGGATGAAAAGGGAATGGGTCTGTTCTCCACAACATTCAAATCGAGAAACGAAGTGGATGCTGCAGATCGAGCAAATCGTCTCTACAAGGGTGGAGAATTCTCGTTTGAACTTGCAGGTGCGATCCATAAAACAGCAATTAGAGGTTACATCAAAATTTAAGGAGATGAAAAAGTATGAGTTATACGTATGATCCCAAAAGTGTAAGTGTCATTATCCAAAATGTTCATTTAACTGGTTTCGGTGAATCTATGGTAGAAATTGAAAAAGATGAGGACAATTACGAGACTTCAGTAGGAGCACAAGGAGACGTTGTCCGTACGAAGATTAACAATAATCTCGGAACGATTACGCTAACGTTGCAGCCGACGAGCCCTCAGATTCCTTTTATGAATAACTTAGCCAATACAGGTGATTTGGTTCCGGTAACCGTTATTTATGCAGGCGAACAGAAAGAAATTACATCAGCGACACAATGCTATATCTCAAAGCCTGGTGCGCGCAAGTATGCAAATGCACTAGAAGATCGGGAATATGAAATTAAATGTCTTGATCTTGTATTTGAATAATTGTATTTAAATAATTCAAAAGCTTAAATTAAAGGAGAAGATACCGCATGACTAATTTTAATCAGAAAGATTTCATTTCAAAACAAGGAAATAAGTATATTTTCCAGCATCCCGGTGTGCGTATGGTATCGAAAATTAATGACGCATCAAAAAATAAGCATGGAGTTGTGCTAGAAGAGCGTCTGTCAGAAGAAATGCTGAAGCATGTAGTCGTCGAGCCAAAGAAACGGATTGACGATTTTAAAGACTATACTGAATATAGCGAAGTTATTAATGCTGCCTACTCTTTCATCTCAGGGCAAGATGGTGACAACGATGATGATCAGCAAGCTGGAAGCGGAGAAGAGGGCTAGAGCAAATTGGTCTCAATGGCGCTTACTTTTATCAGATATGAATATTTCCTATTCCGATCTTCAAATGATGGATCAGAATGATCTGATGGAAGCGAACGCGGCGTTAGATATATATGTTCAGCTGCAAAAGCAGGCTTCTAGAAGCAAAAAGAAATAGCGTCCTTCGGGGCGCTTTTTTGTTGCATGGGGGGTGAATGGAAGCGATGGCGGAGCAAACAATCGGAATATTGATGTACAACGTAGCGATAAACGTGAATATGGAACAAGTAGCTGAAGCAGAGGTCAAAACTTCGAAGTTTGCTGAAAGTATTAAAAAACTAAAGGCTAATGCTGCTGAAGCAGCTATAGAATTAGCAATGTCTCTCCCTGGAGCTATTATTGGAATTGGTGTAGCAGCTCAAACAGCAGCATCGAATTTTGAAAAAGCGATGTCAGATGTGCAAGGAGCAACAGCTGCAACAAAAGCTCAAATGGAAGAGACAAGTGGGATAGCGAAAAATCTTTATAATCAAAATTTCGGAAAAGATTGGGCAGATCTCGGAAATGCAATCGTAGCAGTAAAAACAGTTACCGGACAAACAGGAGATCAATTAGAAAATACGACGCGTAATGCGATCTTACTTCAAGACTCTTTTGGGTTTAAATTAACAGATAGTGTTAAAACCGCTGATACGATGATGAGGCAATTTGGCATTTCGTCAGAGCAGGCAATGAATTTACTTGCGCAAGGATCTCAGCAGGGACTTAACAAATCGGGAGATTTGTTAGATAGTGCTAACAAATATTCCAATCAGTTTAAGGCACTGGGCTTTACTGCTGAGGGAATGTTCGATGTGTTATCAGCAGGAGCAATCGAAGGTGCATACCAGTTAGATAAAGTAGGCCTTGCTGTAAAAGATTTTAATAGTATAGCTAAAGACAACTCTAAATCGACAAGAGGGGCTTTTAAAGAGCTAGGTTTTGATGCTAATGCTATGACGAAAACATTTGCTGAGGGTGGTTCTAAGGCTAGTCAGGCGTTTAGCCAAGTAATAAAGGGTATAGCAGCGATAGAAGATCCCGTTAAAAGGAATAAAATTGGTGTAGCTCTAATGGGTGCTCAATTTAAAGAGCTGGAAGCGGACGTAGTTACAGCAATGGGAAATGCAACTGACAAGTTCGACGAAACTGCGGCTAGTATGAATGAGCTAAATCAAATTAAATTTAATAAGCCTGGTGAAGCATTTGCGATGTTCGGGCGACAGATCGAGACAGGGTTTCTTATGCCTATTGGTCAGAAAATGCTTCCCCACCTGTCGAAGTTAGGCCAATGGCTGGTTGATCACAAACCGCAAATCGAAGCAGTTGGTACTGCAGTTGCTAACTTCCTTGGTAAAGGTTTTAACGTTGTAGCGGGTGCAATACCAGCATTAATATCCGGTTTTAATGCGTTTACTGGATTTATTGCAGAGAACAAAAACGCTATCCTTGCAACGACGGCCGTCTTAACAACAATCTTTTTGCCGGCTTTGATCCGAACAGGAGTCCAAGCAGCAATTAGTGGTGCAAAGATGTCAGGTTCTTTCCTAAAAGGTATTATATTGACTGGGGTAGAGTCCGTAAAAACAGCTGCAAAAATGACTGGTAGTTTAATTGTATCCATCTACAAGTACGCAGCTTCGGGATGGGTAGCGGTGGGATCGATTATAAGAATGACAGCTGCTTGGATTGCTAGTAAGGTGCCGTTAGTTACACATAAAGCGTTGTTATTAGCAGTAAACGCTGAACTAGTTGCTCTTAAAGCAAGGTTGGTTCTTTCTACGATAGCGGCTAAAGCAAAAACAGCAGCGTTAAGGATTATGACATTTACGACTACAACAGCTTCAGCAGCAATGAGAGTAATGACAATTGGAACTTGGTTATCTACAGCGGGAACATGGGCTATGACAGCAGCACAATGGGCATTGAATTCTGCTTTTTGGGCAAATCCGATAACTTGGATCGTAGCTGGTATCATTGCAGTCATCATAGCTGCCATTCTTATTTTCAAAAATTGGGGAACGATTGGTCCATGGTTATTAGCACAATGGACAGTATTTAAAAATGGATTTTTCAACATTTTTAATAGCATTGTTACTTTCGTTAGTGGATGGGGTTTGCTGATTATAACAGCCATCGTCGGTGCTATTTCATGGATAGTTACAACGGTTACCGGTTATTGGACTCAAATTACGACAATAACAACAAACGTATTTAACGGCATAGTTACTTTCTTTAGTGGGTGGGTTTTACTCATTCATACGGCTATCGTTGGCGCTATATCATGGATTGTTACAGTTATTACCGGTTACTGGACTCAGATCTCAACAATAACCACTAACGTATTTTCGGGTATTGGAACTTTTTTCACTGGAATTTGGACAACGATAACAGGATTTTTTCAAGGGATTGATTTGCAAGAAATCGGTAGGAACATTATTCAAGGCTTAATTGACGGTATTGTGAATATGGCAGGTGCTGTAGTTACTGCTATTACAAATGTAGCAGGTAAGATAACAACCGGGATCAAAAATTTCTTAGGCATTAAATCGCCCTCACGAGTAATGATGGAAGTCGGCTACTATACAGGTGAAGGGTTAGCTGATGGTATTACAGGTACACAGGCTATGGTATCAGTTGCATCGACAGCACTAGCGGGTGAAGTAATTGCACCGTACGCACAGACCGCACTAGCGGGAGAAGTAACTGCGCCGTACGTTCAGACCGCACTAGCGGGAGAAGTAACTGCGTCGTACGTTCAGAATGCACTTGCGAGTGAAGCAACTGCGTCGTATGCCCAGACTGCACTTTTGAGTGATGCAACTGCGTCGTACACCCAAACTGCTCTAGCAGGAGAAGTAACTGCACCACTTAGTGATCCTGCACAGAAAGTATCAGCTACAACCTATACACCAGAGTCTGCCCCAGTACGAGCCAACACAACTCAACGACTTGAGATCGATCTGAATATAGACATGAAAGGAAGTACTTCAGGAGGATCGGTCAATAGTGATATGGCGGAACAAATGAAGAGAGTCATTCAAGATGCTGTTGATTCAGCTATTCGTAGAATGGGGCTATTGGAGGTTGAGGTTTAGTGGCAATCTTAAACGGTCAATATATCCATGTTATTAATGAAGATCCCTCATATGAAGTAGATATTACAGACCAACCCGTTGAAAAAGGAATCAACCTTAGCGACCATGTACAACGCAAACCGCGCACCCTTTCATTAAATGGGTATATTGTAGGTGATGATGCTGCTCAGGTCCGAGCCAAAATTATTTCGAACATGGATCAAGGAATTATTGCGAAATATGTGGGAAGGAATGCTTTTACAGGTCTCATTACGAGTTTTTCATCAAAACATGATCATCGAGTAGCAAATGGTTTTTCGTTTTCATTGACGATTAAATCCGTTAGAATTGCTACGACCTCCTATGAAGGGACTTTACCTACCCCACTAGGGACACAGGTTGATGCAGTTGACAACTCGGGCTTGAAGCAGCCTAAGGAGAAGAGTCCATCTTCAAAAGGAAAAACATCATCACCTAAATCAAACGAAACGACTCAAAAGGCTGTCATTAAAATAGAAGGCCCTTGGCAGGAAGGGTGATAGATATGAGGTATATTGCGATTGAAAAAAATCTTGTGCCCTATCGGTTTGATATGGGGATAGATAATGAGTTGTTTACGTTCGAAATCCACTATAATAGTGAGTTTGATTTTTTTACAGTAGATCTTGAGCGTAATGGTGAGACATTAGTAGTCGGTGAAAAAATGGTTTACGGTGTTCAGTTGTTTGGCGATGTACTGGACAATCGGTTCCCTAAAACAGCCATCATTCCGTACGATGAATCAGGGAATGCACAAGAAGTAACTTGGAACACGCTATCGGATAGCGTGTTTTTGTTTTTGTATGAGGGGGCGGACGATGCGTAATTTTGGGCGTGTCATTGAAATTATGACGAACGATATGCGTTTTTCCAGCACCGACTTTACGATGGAGGGAACGGTACCCTTTGATGATGATCCATTACCAAACGAAAGTGAACTTAAATTATGGAATTTATCTAATCGATCTATTCAATCCCTAAAGCTAGGTAAAACGTTGACGGTAAATGCAGGTTATGGCCGAGATGTTGGTGTTATTCTTCAAGGTTTTGTTAGCAAAGTGACAACTGAAACGGACGGGGTTAATCGAATTACGACGATTCATGTGCTTGATTCAGAAGATTTTAGTAAGCGTGCAGAAATTGAAAAAACGTACACATCTGGTACGTTGGCAAGTTATATTTTGAGGGATATGGCAGAATCAATTGGCTTGAAAATTGCTCAATTCGAACTTGTTAATGATTTCCTCTATGTAGAGGGCTTTACCGCAAAAGGTGCAGTGACACAAATATTAACTGACGTGGCTACTGACTGTCAGACAGCTGCTTACATTAATAAAGGCAAGCTATATATTCGTAATCTCAAAAAAGGTAAAGATGATGTTTTTCGATTATCTGCAGATACGGGACTTATCGGATCTCCTTCCTATTTTAATGAAAATGAAGCAAAAGGATATCAGGCAACATCACAGTTGCAATATCGCTTAACGACAGCTTCTATCATTGAATTGAGATGTAATGCTTTTGAGGGAAAGCTTTTCGTCCGGAAGGGGTCACATCGCTTTAGCAATACGGGCGATTTCAAAACAGAAGTGGAGGCGGTAATGTGAAGCAAGCTGATCCATCAGCCGCGCTAGCTGCGATGCTGACTCGATGGTGGAACAAAATGGCGGGTGGTATGCACGTCGCTTTTCCGTGCAAAGTCATTTCCTATCAAGCGGCAACAAATAGAGCTAGCCTGCAACCACTTACTCGAACGACTAATGCAGAGCCAGCTATTATTGAACATGTTTCTGTTCTTGGTCAGCGTTATATGATAAACGGCTATGAAACGACGTGTATACCATATGTAAAAGCAGGGGACATAGTGCTCGTCGTTTGTTCGGATCGTGAACTAAAAAACGCACAGACGGGTAAAGTATCAAAACCGGACAGCTCTCGTATGCACGACGTAAATGATGCTGTCATTGTGGGGGTGTTTCCTTGGAGTCTTTGAAAATGGAAGGCGGCGATCTAGTCATACAAAATGGTGACTTCCAGCTGATTAGAGGTCACGAAGAAGTTATACAATGCTGTCGCCACGAAATTGCAACGAATGTTGGAGAATGGTTTCTCAATCCGAGTATGGGAATTAATTATGATCTTTTTGTTGGCAAGCAAACAAATGAAGATATGATGCGTAGTGAGCTACAGCAAGCTCTACTCCGTGATGAACGGATTGAGTCGGTAGATTCAATACATTTTGAAACAGATCGGAAAGCAAGAGCTTTGCAAATATCATTTATGCTCATAGGTAAAAATGGCGAGAGCTATCGAGGGGAGGTGGGTAATCTTGCTTAATCAGAATGGTTTTAAACGAAAACGATTTGCAGATATATTTTCTGAAATGGAAGTTAAAGCAAAGGAAGTGTACGGTCAACAGATTAATACGACTGAACGATCCGCGCTTGGCATTCTGCTTCGTCTTGTTGCATGGTTTCTTGGGCGTTTGTGGCAGAGTTTAGAAGATGTCTATTATAGCGGTCATATTCATAGTGCAACTGGTCGTAATTTGGATAGGCTAGGTGCAAATTATAATCTCGCTCGTACACTCGCTCATCGAGCAATAGGTGAAGTCACATTAACGGGGACTCCTTTATTTTCTGTACCCTTAGGATTTCGTGTGCAAACTGCAACTAATATCATCTTTGAGACTGTTTCCATTCAAATACTGGATAGCAACGGCTTGGCAAAATTACAAGTGCGGGCAGTGGAAACAGGTAGTCGGGGCAATGTTGGAGCAGGGACAATTACAAAGATCGTTAATCCAGATGCGAATGTATTCAGTGTTTTGAATGTTGCAGAAGCAAGTGGAGGACTAGATACGGAAAGTGATCCAGTATTCCGCAGCCGTATCTTAACGAAAACTCAGAATCCTGGTTCAAGTGGAAATGCAGCGGATTATCTGAATTGGGCTCTAAACGTTAGAGGTGTCGGAAAAGCAAAAGTTTTTCCTCTCTGGAGTGGACCAGGAACAGTAAAAGTTGTTTTGGCGGACACAGAGATGCTTCCGGCAAGTATTGAACTTGTTAATGAAGCGTCATTATATATTGAAAAAATGCGACCAATTGGCGCAGAAGTTACAGTTGTTGCTGCTCGTTCTAAAGCGCTAAACGTAAGTGTTCATGTCACATTAGCTCCGGGTACGTATTTACAAGCTGTTACAGACACTTTTAAAAATGATTTATTGGTTCATCTGAAAGAAAATGCACTTGTTTCTTCTTATATAAGCATAGCAAAGATTGGAACACTTCTACTTGGAGTACCCGGTGTGCTTGATTACAACCATATGCTGTTAAATGGTAGTGATACTAATGTACTCTTACAATCCGATGAGTTAGCTTTAATGGGTCTCTTGACAGTGGAGGTGTAACATGGCGTATCCGAATTCTGTGGATCAATTTAACGAAAAGCTAAATAAGCGGGCAGATGAAAGTAACTATGCAATTGAAGAAGTCATCAAGACTCATGCTGGTAAATATGAAAAATGGCTTGCACATGACAATATTGTAACTAATTCCATTAATGTATACACAGGTCCTAAGTTAACGGGGCGAGAAGTGACCACATGGAGTCTCTCATCATCTGCTGAGATGCCGTGGAAGAGACAGATACGAATTTTTGATAGTGCACCAATTCTCTATATTTCATATGAGACACCTGGTGATACGGTAGAGGCAGAAGATATAAATATACTTCAAACCTCTCTGATTACCACTCAGGTAGAAATTGAACGGTATAAATTTGAAGGCGTCATTGATGGAGGCTCGTTTAATGAAGGGGAGTAAGCAGACATGTCACAGACGATAAAAATTAAACGCGGAACAAAAGCCGAATTAGTCTTAAGAGGTGCATTACTTTCCGGAGAGATGGGTTTTTGCACGGATACAAAAGAAGTTTATATAGGCGATGGCACATCTAACGTATTTGTAGGAAGGGTGTTAACAGGTCCGTATACGTCTCGCCCAAGTGCTGCTGTTCCTGGTCGAAACTATTTTGTAACTGGTGGCGGCGCTAACAATGGTTATCTGTATTTGGATGATGGTACACAATGGGTGAGAATTAATGCATTAGCGCTTACTGATTTAAGTGGAACATTGGATGATATTGTGGACGGTGCCAGCTATGCTCGTGTAAAAAAAGCAGATATATCGAATGGCAGTGTTAATAAAGTGTCGGACGGTGTGAACACGAAAACGGCTTCTGAAATAAAAGTTCATATTGATGATGCAACTAAACATCGGGTCATTAATGATGCAAGCACAGCAACGACTGACTTGTGGTCGGCTCAGAAGATTCGTAATGAAATTGAGCTTGCAAAACATAATATTGAACCGCAAGCCTCCGTCAAGGATCAGCATCTTGTTGCTCCACCAGTAAGCCCAGTAGAAAATGATCGATATATCATTCCTACAGGGGCTACGGGAGCTTGGGCAGGAAAGACGAATCAAATTGCAGATTATACGGCTGGATCGTGGATTTATTACACACCTCAAGTTGGTTGGACTGTTTATGTAGATGATGAGCAAAAAGTGTACAGTTGGAATGGCAGTGCATGGGTAAGAACTGGCGGTGCACTCCAGACAATTACGGCAGGTAATGGATTAACTGGTGGAGGACAGTCCGATACGGTGACACTTGCTGTCGGAGCAGGAAATGGGATATCTGTAGAGGCTGACGTTGTGTCAGTAAAACCAAGTAGAGGAATTGTTGTTAATGGGACAGGTATTGAAGTAAATATCGATGCTGATAGTATCGTATTTGATTCAGTTAATGGAAATAAATTGACTTTGGGTGTTATCGATGGTGGCACGTTCTAAGGAGGTGGTCGAGTGCCACGAAAAACATTAATTCAAATTAGGCGGGGCCTCGAAGCTAATATTGGCAAGCTTGAGCCTGGGGAGCTCGGTTTTTGTACCGACACGCATAAGTTTTATATCGGAACTAGTACAAGTAATGTATTGCTTGTAGCCGCTCAGTCATCAGGAGATATGTTGAAATCCATTTACGATACAAACAATAATGGGAAAATCGATTCAGCGGAGATAGCAGACAGTGTGTCGTGGGCAGGGATAAGTGGTAAACCTACAACTTTTGTACCTGCCTCACATCAACATAGCGGGGCAGATATAACATCAGGAACAATACTTGCTGCCCGATTACCTGTTGCAAGCTTATCAACTGCTGGTATAGCACAACTTAGTAGTGCAACTAACAGTACGAGTGCAACAGTAGCCGCTACTTCAGCAGCTGTTAAAGCTACTATGGATTTTGCTGCTGCAAAGCTATCACCTGGCGTGACTTGGGGCCAATTAAAGGGGGTGTAACATGTACGGGCATAATCCATATGGTACACATGCTTATAGTGATAACAATACGGAAGATAACGACATAGAGAATACTAAACCTGATCTTCATAAGTATTTGCCTGATTGGATGCGACTAGGATTTAATGTTCGTAAATTACTTGAATTGATCGCGGATCAATTAGGCATCTTAGGCGCGTTTATTATCGAGACTCGTATGCAAAAGTCGATTGATCATGCTACTTGGGGGCTTGTTGATTGGGAAAAGGACTTTGGACTGATGTCAGAAAGTTCCCTTTCTTCAAATCGTAGAAGAGAGATTGTTAAGGCAAAATTGATTGGTGCTGGTACGACAACAAACGAAATGGTTGTACGCACTGCAGCAGCTTTCAGCGGCGGCGAGGTCGATGTTGTAGAGTATGCTGCTGAGAGCAGAGTTGAAATTGTTTTTATTGGGGTTAAAGGTATACCGCCTAATATGGCAGCTTTTATCCGCATGCTTGAAGATATTAAACCTGCGCATTTGACATACAGTTTCCGTTATACCTATTCCATTTGGGATGATATAAAGTATTTGAAATGGGCTGCAACGAAAATGAAAACATGGGGCGAATTACGAGTTTACGAGGAGTGATACGATGTTAAAGACTAGTATTTTAGGATTGAAAAAACCAGAATATACAGATGTAACGGACATTAAAGATCTTAACGATAACTCAGATATTATCGATGCCGCGATTGGTGGGAAAGTAGATAAAGTAGCAGGTAAACAGTTGTCCACAGAAGATTATTCGACCGCTGAGAAAACGAAGCTTGCTGGTATAGCTGCGAGTGCCAATAATTATGTGCATCCAGCTAATCATCCCCCTGCAATTATTATGCAAGATGCTAATAATCGTTTTGTGACAGATGTTGAGAAAGCGGCTTGGAATGCCAAATATACTAGGGCTGAAGTAAATGGAATGATTGATCCTATTAATCAGAAGTTAGATCAGGATGTTAGAAAAGCGGCTAAGCCAACATTTGCGAGGGTTGTAGCTCCTGAAATACAGAATGGAAATAAATTCAGTAAAACTCTAGGCAATATTACTACGATTGTTAATTCGAGTGTTCAGAAATTTGATATTAATTTCACTGGGCCTTTTAGTGGTTGCTTAGATGTTAGTGTTACTAGTATGCGGAATGGTAATAATAGACCTGGCAGGGTATGTAAAGGTTTCGTTATAGTCATGAGTGATAATATTAATATCAGTTCGGAGAATATTAGATATACAGATGTGATCGGTGAACTAGGTGAGATTCTTTCAATTTCGGATCTATTTTATGATGATTCAAAAGGTAAGTTGCAGATATTTATAGCATATCAACATAGTAGTGCCTATCGAGAAGTTCTTACTGTTCATGTAGAAGGGTTATCTCCGGAAGGGACAACTATAACTAGTGTTCTGGATAGTATGACACTTTCTGAAATTTATACTGGTGATGATAGGGTATTACCTAAAGCGAAAGTAGAATTTACTGGGGATGTATCTATTGGTGGACAGGCAAACTTTTTGACACCTCAAGGAATTGCCCCATTTACAGTTGATAGTTCTACTGTGGTACCAAACTTAAATGCTAAGTTTCTTGATGGTAAAGCAGCAACAGATTTTGCTCCTAGTGGGTCAGGCATCGGATCTATAGGTGCTACTATTACAAATGCAAACACTTGGACTACAAATGGATTCTTTATTGTCACTGACACTTGGGTAGGAAGCCCTTTTGCCGGTCAAAATGGCATTAATCAAGGATATTTAGAACATCATACTTGGAATGCTGGTAGTACCTATGCAATCCAGAGGTTCCATCCGATAAATGCTACTGGTTTAATGGATGTAGGTCCACGATACCGTATCAAAAACAACGGAACTTGGGGTAATTGGATTAGAATTTGGAGTTCTGAAAATGATGGAGCTGGTAGTGGTTTAGATGCTGATTTATTGGATGGGAAAAACGCAAGTGACTTTGCAAGCTCGATTGATGTTGGTGATAAAGCACAGCTAGCTACAACCTCAAAAACCAACGTAGTTAGTGCGATCAATGAGCTTTTTCAATCTGCCAGTAACGGTAAATCGTCTGTAGCTGCTGCGATTACTGGCATGGGACAAACGGCAGTGGCGGTAGATACATTTGCACAGTTAGCGACAAAGATTGGAAACATTTCTAAAGACGCTGATGCATCAACAAGCCACGTATTATCAAATCGCACTTTTTATCAAGGTGGTCTTAAGCGTACAGGTACGATGCCTGATAGAGCTGGTGATACAGCTGCAATATCTAGTGCGGTTAGTGGGACAACATTGCGATTAGGGGCTTCCGAGGGTTATCGGGATGGTGTAAATGACTTCGTAACGATTACTGATAACGATTTTGTATCATCCAATATACGCAGCGGAGTCAATGTATTTGGTCTAACGGGATCACTGGTAGAAGGAAAGTATAAGATTGGAGATACTATTCAACCTGCCTCTATGTCACCTAACGGATCGACTACTTCAACACTTAAGACTATTTTCGCTAACAATACGAGCTCAGTATACATTGATCCATTAACAGGGCTGCTTTATTATTTGACAACAGCTACTAATCGCTTTCTCATACACAAATACAATCCACTAACCAATCAAACTACTCTTGTTTTAGACAAGCCTACTAGTGACATTATTTTTAGTGGTCACAACAATATTTATTATGGAGGACATCATTACATTTGTTTGCATGATCTTGTAACAGGCAACAAAGTAATACGCAAATATAGTAATGACGGCAATTTGCAAAACTTTCAGACACTTTACGGTGGTTATTCGTCCTATGAAATGATAAAAGGCATTGATAATCATTATGCTGTTTTTAGTGATATGTTGGGAACGTCAAACTATTTAAGAATTCTAGACCTTCGAACTATGTACTTTAATAACCTGATAAATACATCGGAGAGCGTGAGATCGGTCGCATCACGTGGCATGTATTCATATATGTTGACGAACACAAAGTTACGTAAAATGACTAATGAAGGAGGTTATGTTTGGGAAGTAAACCCGAACCTCGCACAGTATGGTGGCGAACCTTACGGTGGCGCAATGTCGGTAGATGAACTTGATAATGTATACGTGGCTCATACAGCTATCTCAGGGAATGATACGCTAATCAAGTTCAATTCAACTGGAACGAAATTATGGGAGACTCGCATTATACGAGGAAATCCTGAAGGAGCTTATGCGACAGGAGAGGCAATATACGTAGGTTGCTTATCGGGGGTAGCTGTATATGATCCAGCCACAGGAGCAGAAACAGGATGGATTCCTGGTGGATCGGGTTACTTAAATATTAGTAATTCAGTAGTTGGTAACCGCATAGGGGTTATTGGGAGTTCTGCTGGAAGATATATCGAAATAGAGCCAGTACGCACGATTAATGCTTAGTATTTGTCGGTGGACATAACATAACCTATGCGCAATATTAAGTAATCACAGAACAGGGTTATATAGTATTAGTGCAGCCAAATGTCAGCAATTAAACAGACGTTATCCATTAATGGGTAGCGTCTCTTTCTTTTTATAAAAAATTAATAGGGGTGATACGATTTGGAAAATTTCACATTCAAGTTTTTAGCGAATAGAGATTGGACGATGCTTTACGCCACATCGGGATTTTTTGGTTCATTACTATCATATATGTTTGGCGGGTGGACCGGCATCTTGGAGCTGTTAATAATTGTATTTGGAATCGATTATATCTCTGGAATAGCTGCAAGCATTATTGAAAGAAAAGGTGTTAAAAGTACAGTGGGGTTTATTGGACTAGGGAAAAAAGGGCTAGTGCTGCTTACTGTTTTCCTTGGCTATAAATTGGATCAAGCACTTGGTTTAACTATTGTTATGAATGGTGTAATTTACTTTTGGCTTTCTAACGAAATGGTATCAATATTAGAAAATTATGCTCGTTGTGGACTTAAAACACCAGAAGTTTTCAAAAAAATTCTTACTATTCTTCAAGAGAAAAGCGGAGAGAAAACAGAGATTAAGCCGGATGCCATACAAACTAAAGTGGAATAAAAGTAAGTAAAGAAGGGGAGTAGATCAATTGCTATGTACATACACAAAAAATCACATCCCAAAATCTACACCTCATAATCGTCGTCCTGGGTATTATATGGAAGCGAGTACTATAACAATTCATAATACGGCAAACCCAGCTAGTACAGCAATGAATGAACGTAATTGGCTCACCAATCCTTCTAACAAACGTACAGCAAGTTATCATCTAGTCATTGATGAGAATGAAGTAATAGAGTGCTTGCCACTTAATGAAACTGCTTGGCATTCTGGAGATGGGTCAAGCTCAATGAGTGGAAATAGATCTAGCATAGGAATCGAAATATGCGAAAGTGGAGACTATGAAAAAACGTTAGATAACGCCGTAGCACTTGTAGCTAAGTTGCTCATTGAACGTGGATGGGGTATTGAGAGACTAAGACGACATTTTGATTGGTCAGGAAAAATTTGTCCTAGATTGATGTATGATGGGGGCGAGTGGACTGGATGGACAGAGTTTAAAAAAAGAGTAGCAACTAAGTTGAAACCTGAGATTAAGCCCGTGAGTGAGTATGTTAACATTCGGCTTGATGGAAACTTGTTGGCACAGAAGGGGACGCTCAAAAATGGCGTCACAACTGTTCCCGTAAGAGCTATTGCTGAAGCATTTGGCGCCAAGGTGAGCTTTAATGAAGCAACTAGAACGGTAATTATAGATAAATAACATTAGCCCAGCGGCCCTCGTGGTCGGTGGGTTTATTTGCATTTTCTCAAACGTTTGGTTTTATTTTATAACTTGATTGACGTAATAGGCAGGTCTCACCGCCTCTCTTTTCCTTTATTCTTAAACATAATATATGGTACGATAGGCGGGAATGAAAGCGAGAGGGGTAGTTGCAGTGAGAGTCATTGCGGGCGTGGCTAGAGGGCGCGCGCTTAAAGCCGTGCCGGGAACGAATACAAGACCGACGACGGATAAAGTGAAGGAAGCCATATTTAGTATGATCGGTCCTTATTTTGACGGAGGAACGGTGCTTGATCTGTTTGCAGGAACAGGTGGTCTTGGCATCGAGGCATGGAGTAGAGGCGCAGACAAGATTATTTTGGTAGATAAAGAAAAAACGAGTATCGATATTATTCGTCTAAATGTAAAGACAGCGGGCGCAGAAAGCGCTGTAGAAATATATCGCAACGATGCGGAGCGGGCACTAAAAGCTTTATCCAAACGTGATTTGAAGTTTACGCTCGTTTTTTTGGATCCGCCGTATCGTATGACGGAGATGGACAAACTAATGAATGAGCTTGCAGAAACAGATATGCTTGATCCTGATGCACTTGTCGTTGTTGAGCATGATGCATCTTTCCGTTATCCGGAAGAGATGACGTCATTCCATCAGATCAAATTTGCTAAATACGGTGATACAGCCGTCACAATATATCGTTACGAAAGCATAGCGGATAGCACGGATAGGAGCGAAGTTGATGACAACAACTAATAACGAACCAACCAAGGAAACTAGTCCATTCGTCAAAAAGGAAAGAATCGCGGTATACCCTGGAAGCTTTGATCCTGTTACCTACGGTCATCTGGATATTATTCGAAGATCTGCTAAACAATTTGATCGATTGATCGTTGCTGTCCTCAACAATTCGAGTAAAAATCCGCTGTTTTCAGTTGAGGAGCGCAAAGAACTGCTAACTGAGGTAACAAAAGATATTCCCAATGTAGAAATTGACAGCTTCCGCGATCTTCTAGTTAGATTTATGAAGTCAAAGCAAGCTGATGTCATTATTCGCGGCATCCGTTCTGTTACCGATTTTGAATATGAACTGACGCTTGCCTCAACAAATCATCTTCTTGATGCTGATATTGACACGATGTTTATGATGACTAATCCGAAATACTCATACTTAAGTTCCAGCATTGTAAAAGAAATCGCTCAGTTCCACGGTGAGGTGCGCGAGCTTGTTCCGCCAGAAGTTGAAGTCAGACTGTCAGCTAAATACCAAGCCAAAAAACAGTAATGATTAGTGATGCAATCGTGGGGGACGAGTTCTGCCTACTATTAAATATACAATTGACATAACGATGAGTAAGAGGCCAATAAGTGCAACTGAATAAGGCCAGAGGACAGGTAATTCATCGATTCCTAGTGTTGAAAGCGGCATACTTACGTTTGCAGATGAAGCATGGTACTGCCCGGATAATATAACGGGAAAGCTCCCATGGGGAACGAGTTTATGGAAAAGCCAGCTTAGCGGATGCCATAAAAGCAACGTAAGTAAAAAGGCATGTAATGCATGGTTCAATCGATGAGCAACAAACGGCATTAGCTTAAGGTCGGTCCCAGCAACAGCGTAACCGGTTTGCAAAATGCCGCTAAGCCCGCTCCAAGCCAGAATAGCAGCGATTATGGCTGAGCCAAATGCTGCATCCATACCAGCGGAGTTCCAGACGGCTGCAGCATAAGCTCCTAGATGACTTTCGAATATGGCAGGACCAGCAAATGGCAAGCCTAGTTTCAGTAAAGGTGCAAGGAGCGGCTCAGTCAGCTTAGCTATTACTGCTGCGAAGATCATGAAGCCACCAATCATCATCAGCTTTTGTACACTATTTGTGACAGCGTCTCCGAGCACTTTCCCAAAACTTCGTCCATCTTGCTCTCTACCTGTCTGAAGAGCTAACGAAGCAGAGCGAATAGAACCGAGACGTGGCCCACTTTCATTGTCGAGTACAGCTGGCTGCACATCATTCGGTTTCTTTTGAAAGAGTGAAGCAATCAAAAGCAGCCAAATGGCAGAAATCCAAACGGATGCTGCTATCATAATGCCTGCAAACGGCTTGTGTAGGAAACCTGCGCCGATAACTACTAACATAAATAATGGGTTTGGCATATGGGCATATGCTAACAAGCGTTGGCCTTGTGCCTGATCTATCAACTCACGTTTCCTTAATGACGCGACAGCCTCGGAACCTGAAGGGTAACCTCCTAACCAGCCAAAGACGATTGCTAGAGCTGCCTCTCCAGGTAGTTTAATAAGTCGTTTTGTGGAAGGTTCCAGTAGCGCACCTAATGCATGGGCGAGGCCAAAGGCAAGCATAATCTCGTATAATACAAGAAAGGGAAGTAATCCCGGAAAGACGATATTCCACCAGACTGTAAGTCCCTGCAGCGAAGCTTGGAAAGATTCATCTGGCTGCAAGATGATACTGGAGACTAATAGAATAGAGACAATGGCGAGAAGGATGGTTTTGTACAATTCCGTTCAACTCCTCAGCTTTCTTGGACAAACCTGTTCGTTTAATAGTACGCTAATCGCTTTAGAGATAGACCATTGTCTCATTGTGCAAGCATAGAATGGAGGAATCAGCCTATGCGGAAAAGCATGCCGATAGTACGAAGAGTCATATTATCGGCTTCGATAACGGCTTTTGCGATGTGGTTGCTGTTATACTCGCCAACTCCATATGTCGTATATGAGCCTGGACTTGCTGTGCCGGTTAATCCTATGATTACTTTGGAAGGTACGTCAGCCAATAATGGGGATAGTGGTGAATTTATGCTTACTGCGGTCAAATTAACTGCTCCTAACTTGTGGGGCGTTCTTTGTGCTGTTTTCGATTCGGATCGGGATGTGTACATGAAGAAGGATGTATTCCGAGGTGAGTCCCAAAAGCAGTATGCAGAACGACTTACTGTAATTATGGAGGGCTCGCAAAATGACGCAGTTGAAGCGGTATATCGATACTTACATATTCCGTATGAGGCCAAGACAGAATCGATAATCGTATCGGATGTTTATCATATCGATGGCGTACGAGATAGTCCTTTTCGCAGAGGAGATCACGTAGTTGGTCTTAATAGTGGAGAAAGATTCCGCAGTGTGGAGGATGCCATATCTAAGCTGAGATTGGCGTGGGATGGTAAAGATGGCAGCACAATTTCACTTGATGTTGAGCGTCAAGGTAAGGTAATGTCAGTTGATATTGCTTTAACTGACGTGGCTCAAGGCGAATGGACAGCGGAGCATCTAGCAAAGTTGCTAGGGGTGACAGGTTTTACGGAACTTCGATCTATTTTGCCAAATGATCAAAAGCAACAACTTAACATTGCAGCGGGGGAAATAGGTGGACCTTCTGCAGGTTTGGTATTTACCCTTCAAGGGATAGATCTACTCACAGACGGAGAATTGTCAGGTGGAGCTCGCATCGCTGCGACGGGGACGATTGATGGGGAAGGCAAGATTGGCGCAATAGGCGGAATTAAACAGAAGGTTGTCATTACAAGCGAGCAAGGCGCAGACCTCTTCCTCGTGCCGAAGCAAAATGAGAAGGCTGCCCGCGCCAAAGCAAAGTCGATGAAATCGGAGATGAAAGTTGTAGCTGTTGAAACGCTGCAGGAAGCAATTAATGCTATCTCAGCTTTCCAATCGCAATCCAAACATTAGCCGAAAATTGGTTTATCGCGGTAATCACGATAGAGGGAAGTAACGATATCAGCGTCTGGGATACCAAGCATATAGGCATTGCTCGCTTGAACGTCCATTTCCAAATAGTTGCACGATTGCGGTGGTCTAGCTGCACTCATCAATACGGGAAGTTTTGATGATGTTCGCATTCTTTTAAGAAGTTGCCGACCCTTATCTGAAAATCCGAGTACTCGAATATATTGAACGCCAGTAGACAACTTGTCGGGTGAGAAATCTGACTTCCTATGACCTAAAAGGATGGACAACAATGCTCTTTGCAGTTTAGTCCTTGTATAACGTTTGGTTTTCAACAATGAAAGCAACTGTTCAAAATTAGCGGACGTTAAGTTTGGTAAGTTATTCAAAATGCGATGTTCCAATCCTTCGGATAGTTCATTCATATCTGAAAGTTGCTGGGCGGAATGAGTTAACATAGTGTGCATTAGCGGTACAATATAATTGTCCCAACTTATTGGTTTCATACCTTTTGCCCAGCATTTATCGATAATATCGTAAGTGGTTGATGGAATGTAGCTTTGAATTTCCTTTACGGATTGATGAATTAATAATTGTTTTCTTAAAGCCGTCGCACTTGCGATTTCCCCATCAGTAATAGTATCCTGATTGTATTGCGCCCTTTCTCTTGCAATAGTAAAAGGCCTCATTACTCCTTTTATTCTTTTTAGGGCTAGTAAATAATGCAGAGCTAGTGTATGATTGGGCATTGCGTAAGGAAATTTTGCAAACCCTGCATATCCTTGTTCTTCCAAATAAGTACTTATAGATGTGCTAAATGCGCTAGGATAGCTAGTGCCCGTAGCAAGCTGCTCTTTTAGGATCGTTTTGAATGCGGGCGGTTCATCAACAATTAGCTCTGCTGCCATTTGAAGTGGTTCGAGTTGACCACTTTCCGTACCGAAGCAGAAAGCGTCTACGACGCCAGTTGCTTCAAGAAGCGATACAGAACCGTAAGCGAACCATTCGGCTGCTTGAGTTGCATAGGCGACAGGTAACTCAATAACTAAGTCGCAGCCACCTGCGAGTGCCATTCGCGTTCTTGTCCACTTGTCCCACATGGCAGGTTCGCCTCTTTGGAGAAAGTGTCCGCTCATGACAGCGACAACGGTGTCGGCACCTGTTATTTTGCGAGATTGCTGCAAATGATAATAATGTCCATTATGAAATGGGTTGTATTCTACAATAACTCCGACGGCGCGCATGAAGCTTCAACCTCTCTTGTATTTTCTAGTGGTTTCACTATAGCATAGAGAGGGCGGCCAATCACGATTATATGTGTTTAATGCGAATTGGAAACGCGAAATTGTTGACAAAAGGGTATAAAAATAGCTATAATAATCTTTGTTTGTTTGGGGTGATAGTATGCAGTTTCGTATGCAAGAGATGATGGCCAAAGGCCTGAAGTCAACTATTAAAGAAGATCTGGATGTAAGTGGCCTCTTCGAGGGGCGGATCGATGTCATTAGTACAAGTCCGCTGCACATATCGCTTGAGGTTGTCGGTCATGATGGATTTATTACGGCTGACGGCGAACTATCCGCTGATCTAGTATTGGCGTGCTCACGTTGTTTGGAGCCGACCAAGGCACATACGGTTATCCCATTCTTTGAGCAGTTTAAGCCTGCTTCCAAAGGTGATCCTGAGGAAGACACAGGCGAGGACGAAGATAGTGATTTTGTCGAAGTTGAAGCGGACAAACTGGACTTGAAGCCTTATGTGGAAGAAGCACTTCAATTGTTTATGCCATTTGCCCCGCTTTGCGATGGAAAATGTAAGGGACTCTGTCAGTCATGTGGACAGAACTTAAATGAGCGTACATGCGATTGTAATAACGAGCGGGTTGACCCTCGATTTGCTTCGCTGAAGGATCTATTTAAGGATTAAGAGTGATTGAATTTTGTGAAGGAGGTGGGAAATATGGCAGTACCTCAACGTAGAACATCCAAGACTCGCCGCGACAAACGTCGTACGCATTTCAAATTGGCAGTACCTGGTATGGTGAAGTGCGAGCAATGTGGAGAGCTTAAGTTGGCTCACCATGTATGCAAAGTTTGTGGATATTACAAAACAAAAGAGATCATTTCCCAATAATTAATGATTTCAATGATAGCACTTCATCTAGCGGTGAAGTGCTATTTTTTTGATTTCATTAAGGAAAATGATTTTACACATAAGAATATGTTCGTTCTGAGATTACTCGGATAACAAGTTCTTATTGGCGATAAAACGTACCTCTAGCCGCGGTCGTTCATCATGAGTTGACCGCGATAGAGGTTTTCTCATATACTTAATTAGTACCAGGTGATAAAAATAAACGCTTTACATATATTTATATGGA
The DNA here is from genome assembly GCF_016019935.1 of Paenibacillus sp. GSMTC-2017. Taxonomy (GTDB): domain Bacteria; phylum Bacillota; class Bacilli; order Paenibacillales; family Paenibacillaceae; genus Pristimantibacillus. The sequence continues at coordinate 551,212 of NZ_JAECMT010000001.1, read as the reverse complement.
ATATGCCATTTTCGCTTCTAACATTCATTTGTGAGTGTACCTAGGTATTCTAGAAATCACTACAGACTAAAAGGTGGTGCCGAGCATGGAACGAATGCCCAAACGGCAGCGGCATCAGCAGCTGGCCCAGTGTATAGAAGAAAATCCTTTTATAACCGATCGTGAGCTTACTCGTTTTCTAAAAGTTAGTATCCAAACGATTCGACTTGATCGGATGGAGCTTGGTATTCCTGAACTTAGAGAGCGCATGAAGCTGATGGCGGAACGCTCCTATGATTCTGTTCGCTCATTGCCGTTACATGAAGTTATCGGTGAGATTGTTGATTTGGAGCTGGACAAGAGCGGTATTTCTATCTTTGAAATTCGCGAAGAACATGTCTTTTCTCGAACAGCTATTGCTAGGGGGCACCATGTGTTTGCACAGGCGAACTCACTTGCGGTAGCGGTCATTAACGATGCGATTGCACTTACAGTAACTGCAGATATTCGCTTTATCCGCCCGGTTAAGCTGGGAGAGAAGTGTATAGCTAAAGCTTATGTCCGATCCATTTCAGGGGAACGTGGCAAGTCTAAAGTTGAACTTTTCACATATGTAGGTGACGAGATGGTGTTTCAAGGCAATTTCGTGATCTATCGATCTGAAGGTGAAGCAGACAGAGGAGGAGATGAAAGTGCGGATCGCCATTGATGCAATGGGTGGAGATCATGCCCCCGCGCTTATTGTTCAAGGAGCATTGGAAGCTGCGGCGGAATGGCCAGATACGGAACTTTTGTTAGTTGGAGATAAGGCGGCGATTGAGCCACTTTTGAAGGACAACCTTCCGGCTAATGTTAAAATCATTCACGCGGATGATGTTATCGGTCCTGATGATGAGCCAGTCAAAGCAGTTAGAAGGAAAAAAGGCGCGTCGATGGTTGTAGCAGGTCAACTGGTCAAAGAGAAGCAAGCCGACGCTATGTTATCTGCAGGCAATACAGGTGCGCTTATGACTACTGGGCTGCTAATAGTTGGTCGGATGGACGGTATTGAACGTCCTGCTCTTGCCCCGATGATGCCAACGATGGATGATGTTGGTGTGCTCGCACTTGATTTAGGTGCGAATATGGATGCGAAGCCGGAACATTTGCTTCAATACGCAATAATGGGCAGTATATATCGCTCTAAAGTTCACGGACTGAAGGAGCCGCGTGTCGGCTTGCTCAATGTTGGTACTGAAGCTAAGAAGGGCAACGAGACAACTAAAGCTGCATTTGATCTGCTTGAGAAAGCACCGATAAACTTCATCGGAAATGTGGAAGCGAGAGACATATTGAATCGTAGTTGTGATGTGCTCATCTGTGACGGCTTTGCAGGGAATATAATGCTTAAGTCGATGGAAGGTACGGCAGGTACAATTTTCAATATGCTTAAGGAAGCGTTCGGCAGCTCTTTGCTGACGAAAGTTGCTGCGGCAATTATGCTTCCAAAGCTTAAACAATTGAAGAAGAAGATGGATTATAAGGAGCATGGCGGCGCTCCACTCCTTGGATTGAATGGTCTTGTCGTTAAGTGCCACGGTTCGTCTGACGTTAGAGCAGTGAAAAATGCTGTTCGACAAGCACGAATCGCACTTCAGGGAAATTTGATCGACTCGATCTCCGCAGAAATTAACGGGAAGTGAGTGTGTGACATGAGTTTGCAACCTGTAGGCATTATTGGAACAGGCAAATATGTGCCTGAACGTATTATAACGAATCAACATCTAGAACAAATGGTGGAAACGAATGACGAGTGGATCGTAACGCGTACAGGAATTAAAGAACGCAGAATGGCAGCAGCTTCGGAAGCGACTTCCGACCTTGCGCTGGAAGCATCCAAACGCGCAATAGAAGCTGCAGGACTGACTGCTGAAGATATCGATTTAATTATCGTTGCAACGATTACACCGGACATGTTCTTTCCATCAACGGCCTGTTTATTGCAAAGTAAGTTAGGTGCAAGCAAAGCGGCAGCATTCGATTTGTCAGCTGCCTGCTCCGGTTTCATCTACGGCTTAGCAACAGCGTCAAGTATGATTACTTCTGGAATGTACAAGCATGTACTTGTTGTAGGGGCGGAAACATTATCGCGCATCACTGATTATACTGATCGTAATACTTGCATCCTGTTTGGAGATGGCGCAGGGGCAGTCGTTCTAGGCCACGTTGCTGAAGGACGCGGTTTCAAATCTTTCGAGCTTGGAGCAGATGGCAGTGGCGGCGAACTTCTGAAAGTGAGCGGTGGCGGTTCACGAATTCCTGCTTCTGAAGAAAGTGTATCGACAAAACAACATTTTATTCATATGGCTGGTAACGATGTATTCAAATTTGCGGTTCGTATTATGGGCAGTGCGGCAGAAGATGCACTTGCAAAAGCGGGTATGACCAAAGAAGATATCGATCTTCTTATTCCGCACCAAGCTAACATTCGCATTATTCAATCTGCAATGAATCGTCTAAACCTCCCTGAGGAGAAGGCGATGATTAATTTGCACAACTACGGCAATATGTCCGCTGCATCCATTCCGGTTGCACTAGCTGAAGCTGTTGAGCAAAATCGGATTAAGGAAGGCGACCGTATCGTATTCGTTGGCTTCGGCGGCGGATTAACATGGGGTTCGTCAGTACTAGTTTGGTAGAAATGTATAAGTTGCAATGAAGTTGTTCATGGTGTAGGGGGAGAAATCGTTGACTAAAACGGCATTCGTATTTCCAGGGCAAGGAGCTCAAGTTGTCGGAATGGGGAAAGACGCTTACGATACGTTCGAAAGTGCCCGAATTATTTTCGATGAAGCAAACGAAGCATTAGGCTTTGATTTGAAATCACTGATCTTCGACGGTCCAGATGAGCTATTGAAACAAACGGCTAATACTCAACCAGCACTGCTTACTGTTAGTGTTGCTTTCCTGAAGTTGCTTGAAGGCAGTGGACTAAGGGCTGATTACGTAGCAGGCCATAGTTTGGGTGAGTATAGTGCTCTTGTTGCAGCTGACGTTCTTTCTTTTAAGGACGCCGTTCGCACAGTTCGGGCCCGCGGATTGTATATGGAGCAGGCTGTTCCGAGTGGACAAGGTGCGATGGCAGCTGTACTTGGCGCTGAACGTGAAGCGCTGGCTAGTCTGTGCACAACGATTTCGGCGGAAGGTTCGGCAGTTGAGCTTGCTAATGTGAATTGTCCAGGCCAGATCGTAGTGTCTGGTACAGCTGCTGGTGTCCAAGCGGTAGTTGAAAGAGGCAAAGATGAAGCCGGTGCAAAGCGGGTCATTCCGCTAGAGGTTAGTGGTCCGTTCCATTCATCCTTAATGAAGCCTGCTGCTGAACAACTAGCAAGTACGCTTGCAAATGTAAATGTAGGCAATGCTTCGATTCCGGTTGTTGCGAATGTAACAGCACGTGAAGAAGTCCAAGGTAGCGAGCTTCGTAAGTTGCTAGTAGAGCAAGTGTATTCGCCTGTACTTTGGGAGGATAGCATCCGTTATTTGCTCGAGCAAGGTGTAGATACGTTTGTTGAGATTGGTTCAGGTACTGTACTGGCAGGACTTATCAAAAAAATCGATAAAAATGTTCGCATCATATCGATCAATAACATTTCCGCGCTGGAAGCGTTACAGGTCAATTAACGATATCGGAGGTAAATGTTATGTTTGCTAGTTTGGAAGGCAAGAAGGCGCTCGTTACGGGTGCATCGAGAGGTATCGGAAGAGCCATTGCTATCGCTCTTGCGGAAGCGGGCGCAGATGTTGCTATTAATTATTCTGGCAATGAAGCGTCTGCTGCGGAGACAGCTGCTGCTGTAGAGGCGCTTGGACGACGTGCATTCATCGTTAAAGCAAATGTTGGTAAAGCAGCGGAGTTTGATGCAATGGTCAAAGATGTGCTTGAGCAGTTCGGAGCACTAGATATTTTAGTTAATAATGCTGGTATTACTAGAGATAACCTAATTATGCGAATGAAGGAAGAGGAGTTCGATTCAGTAATCGAAACGAATCTTAAAGGAGTCTTTAACGGTATAAAAGCCGTATCCCGTTCGATGATGAAGCAACGCTCTGGTCGTATTATTAATATTTCGTCGGTTGTTGGCGTTCTTGGTAATCCGGGTCAAGCTAACTATGTTGCTGCCAAAGCGGGTGTAATTGGCCTGACGAAGGCTAGTGCTCGTGAGTTGTCTTCACGCGGTATTACAGTCAACTGTGTTGCCCCAGGATTTATCCAAACGGAAATGACGGATAAATTGTCGGATGACATGAAAGAGACGTTGTCTGGACAGATCCCGTTAGCGCGTCTGGGAGAAGCTACGGACATCGCGAATGTTGTTCGATTCCTTGCTTCTGACGCTGCTGCATATATGACCGGACAGACCGTTCACGTAGATGGCGGCATGTATATGTAGCACGCACTGCTGCTCTAAAACTGCTTAACCTAAAAGGTAAAGTTGGCATTTTATCAGTAATTCTCGTATAATACGGTGGAGGAGGTGAACCGGATGTCTGAAGTAGTAGATCGCGTTAAACGTATTGTCATCGACCGCCTAGGCGTAGACGAAGCAGAGGTAACACTAGAAGCTTCTTTCAAAGATGACCTCGGCGCTGACTCTCTTGACGTTGTAGAATTGGTCATGGAGCTAGAAGACGAGTTTGATATGGAAATCTCTGATGAAGATGCAGAGAAAATCACTACGGTGGGAGAAGTTGTAACTTACATACAATCTCATACCTAAGGATGGACAAGTCCCGTCGTAACAGACGGGACTTCTCTCCATGTTAACTGTCTTTATCTCACATTTTACTTAAATAATGAAGCTTTTTAGCTATTTATATACATGAAGATTACGCTAGCGGTCTTCTATACGCTGTCTGCAGAGGTGAATGTAATGAAACAAAGAGTTGTCGTTACAGGCATGGGGGTTATGACCTCGCTTGGTTCTGATTTGGAGCAATTCTGGAGTAACTTGCTTGAAGGGAAATCTGGTGTTTCTGTCGTTGAGGCATTTGATTTTTCTGAATATCCAACACGTATCGCTGCTGAGATCAAAAACTTCAATCCAGAAGACTACGGTTTGGATAGAAAAGAAGCGCGCCGAATGGATCGTTTCGTGCAATTTGCGGCAGTAGCGAGTAATCTTGCTGTCCAAGATGCTGGTCTTCAAATCGGTGAAAACGCTGATCCAGAACGTGTAGGTGTAATGATCGGCTCCGGCATCGGCGGACTTGGTACTTGGGAGGATCAGCATAATATCCTTCTAGAGAAAGGTCCAAAACGAGTTAGTCCATTTTTTATCCCGATGATGATTGCTAATATGGCATCCGGCCAAGTGTCGATGTTAACTGGCGCAAAAGGACCTAACAGCACTGCAGTTACTGCATGTGCAACAGGGACTCACTCCATTGGTGATTCTTTCAAAATGATTCAACGCGGCGATGCTGACGTTATGCTCGCAGGCGGTGCGGAAGCAACGATCCGTCCAACTGGAATGGCTGGTTTCTGTTCTATGAGAGCAATGTCAGTGCGTAATGACGAGCCTCATAAGGCAAGTCGTCCGTTCGACGTTGACCGCGATGGTTTCGTTATGGGCGAAGGTGCAGGCGTTCTCGTTCTTGAATCACTCGAACACGCAAAGGCGCGCGGTGCCAAAATCTACGCAGAAGTTATCGGCTATGGAATGAGCGGTGACGCTCATCATATGACTGAGCCTGATCCTGATGGAGCAGCACGTTGTATGACTAAGGCGATCAAGGATGCTGGAATTGAACCGTCGGACATCGATTATATTAATGCACATGGAACGTCAACACCTGTTGGTGATCGTTCTGAAACAACTGCTATTAAGAAAACGTTTGGAGAGCATGCTTATAAAGTAGCAATCAGCTCGACGAAATCGATGACTGGTCACTTGCTTGGCGCGGCTGGCGGTGTAGAAGCGGTAATTCTTGGGCTAACACTGAAAAACAGCATCATTGCACCAACGATAAATCTGGACAATCAGGATCCAGAGTTTGACTTGGATTATGTACCAAACAAACCGCGTGAGGCGAATGTAAAGGTTGCCCTTTCCAATTCATTTGGATTTGGTGGACATAACGCGACGATCGTGATGAAAGCATATGAAGAATGACAACTTTGACGAGCTGCAGCAGACGCTGCAGCTCGCTTTCAAGCGCACGAAGTTATTAAGGCAAGCATTCACGCACACTTCCTATGTAAATGAACATAAACGCGGCTTCGTACAAGATAATGAACGACTAGAGTTTCTAGGAGATGCAGTGCTTCAGCTACTTGTCTCTGAATATTTGTTCAATACTTATCCGAAGCGTCCTGAAGGTGAATTAACAAGGATGCGTGCATCGGTTGTATGTGAGCCATCGCTCGCATATTTCGCAGAAAGGCTTGAGCTCGGAAAACATGTTCTACTGGGACGTGGAGAAGAGCAACTAGGAGGAAGACATCGGCAAGCACTACTTGCAGATTTGTTTGAATCCTTTATTGGAGCGATATTCCTTGATGCAGGTATTGAACGTACAAGAGTTTTTCTAGAAGCTCATATGTTCCCGTACATAGAATCAAATGATTTTGGCTTACTTATGAAGGATGCTAAATCTAAGCTTCAAGAACGTTCTCAGCATTATGGTCTTGGTCCTGTGGAATACCGAATTTTGGAAGAAAGAGGGCCTGCTCACGATAGAGAGTTTGTTGTCGAGGTTAGTCTTGGCGAGGAACGTTATGGTGTAGGGGCTGGACGTACAAAGAAGGAAGCAGAGCAAAGAGCTGCAGCCGAAGCGTGGAACAAACTTTCACAAACTTAGTAGCTTACATATCCGCATTCAAATGCTTGAACGGTTATGTATGTATAGTAATTATGTAATCCCTTCCGGTCGTTTGGCTGGAGGGGATTTTTTTGGAATAGAGTATGCAATAAGCGCTTGAAATATGGGACTAAAGTTATATATTGGAGGGTAGCCAAGGTAGTGAAATGATTAACGCAAATAACAAATTTGTGATACAATGGTGGGTGAGGTGAAAGCCAAGCCATGTTTTTGAAACGGATTGAATTAGCAGGTTTTAAATCCTTCGCCGACAAGACGGAATTGGAATTTGTAACCGGAATTACAGCGGTAGTTGGGCCGAATGGCTCCGGGAAAAGTAACATATCCGATGGCATCCGCTGGGTTCTAGGGGAGCAAAGTGCCAAAAGTCTTCGTGGTGGCAAAATGGAGGATATTATATTCGCTGGAAGTGACGCGCGTAAAGCAGTCAATTACGGTGAGGTGTCATTGACCTTGGATAATACGGACGGGGCATTGCCGCTAGAGTATAACGAAGTTACGGTAACTAGAAGGGTTCATCGTAGCGGAGATAGTGAATATTTGATTAATAAACAACCATGCCGTCTAAGAGATATTACGGAATTGTTTATGGATACAGGTATCGGTAAAGAAGCATATTCGATTATTGGTCAAGGACGTATTGAGGAAATATTAAGTACACGTTCAGAGGATCGTAGAGGAATATTCGAGGAAGCGGCGGGTATAGTCAAATATAAGTCGCGCAAACGTGAGGCACAAAAAAAACTGGATGAGACGGAGCAAAATTTGCTGCGGATTCATGATCTAGTGACAGAGCTTGAAGATCAGGTTGAACCACTGCGGAAGCAGTCGGAGAAAGCTATACACTTCAAAGCTTTGAAGGAGCAGCTCAAATCTAAAGAAATTTCCATGTACGTACATAATATAGAGACGGTACATCAATCATGGTCTGAGGCAACCGATAAGCTCGGGAAGCTCCAAGAAGAACAGCTTCAATTATCGACAGTTGTTAACAAACATGATGCTCATCTTGAACAAGATCGGCAGCAACTGCGAGGACTTGAGCTTGAACTGGACAATTTGCATGAATCCATGCTTCAAATTAGTGAGGACGCGGAGAAATGTGAAGGATATGGTGAAGTTCTGAAAGAGCGGAAACGTAATTTGGAGCAAAACAAACGTCAACTTGAAGAATCGATTGCTGTTCAAGATACTCGTATTACTGCACTTACGAAAAATGAAGCCGAGTTTAGAAGTCGTGCTGCAACACTTGAACTTGAACTTGCTGATTTGCGTACGAAGCTTGCTTATGAAGAAGCTAATCTAATTGGAGTTGCTGGTGGAGCTGTTATAGATGCTGAGGAGAAGCTGAAAGGCGAACTTTTGGACATTCTTAGTAGTATGGCCCAAGTTCGTAATGAGATTCGTTATGCGACGCAGCAACAAGAAACACTGCAGCGGCGCATGGAGAGAATTAGCGAAGATGAATTAAAGTGGTCAGAGCAAGGAGCTAAACTTGCCAAACGTCGCTCGGATTTGGAATCAGCTCTAATAGAAACCATTGAGAAGCTTGAGCAGACGAGAAATCGTATGTTAGAAGAGTCAGGACAAATGAAGTCGCTTGCACAACATTTAGATGACATTATGTCTGCTATACGCAAGTGGGAGCAGAAGCTGGACAGTCATATTTCTAGACGTGACACGATGAAAGAAATGCAAGACGCGCTTGACGGTTTTATGCAGGGTGTTAAAGAAGTACTTAAGTCTGCACGTAGAGGTTCTGGAGCACTTGAAGGTGTTCATGGCGCGGTTGCTGAACTTATGCGAGTGCCTGAACGTATTGAAGTTGCTGTAGAAACAGCACTTGGTGGAGCACTTCAACACATCGTTATGGAAGATGAACGAACAGCGCGAACAGCGATTTCTTTTTTAAAGCAGAGACAACTTGGACGAGCAACCTTCTTACCGCTTGATGTCATTCGTGGACGTATGGTACCTGACAGTGACAAACGAATGGCTGCGTCGATTGAAGGCTTTATCGGTGTTGCCGCAGATTTAGTGCAATGTGATGATCGTTATCAGGCGATTATTAATAATTTGCTCGGTAATGTTATGTTAGCGGAGACGTTGGAACAAGCGAATCGTATTGCGTCCAAATGCCAATATCGCTACCGTATCGTGACACTTGAAGGCGATGTCGTCAATGCAGGTGGTTCGATGACAGGCGGAAGTTTGCAAAAGAAAGGCGCTAGTTTGCTCGGCAGAGGTCGTCAAATTGAGGCGCTTGATCAAGAAATTAAAGATGCTAAAACAACAGTAGTGGAGCTGAGGAACAAACTTAGTGATCTACGCAAAGAAAATGCTATTCGTTCCCAAAACATGGAGGAACTCCGGACGCAATCGGAGCAAGGACGTATCCAAGAACAGGGTATCCATGCGGAGCTTCAACAGCTCAAATCGGAAGAAAAACATCTTATGGAGCAGAGCCAGCTATCAACCTCAGATAAAAGTACTCATATTGAAGAGGAGCAAAAGATTCAAGAGGCTGCTGCAACTGCGAAAATTAAGCTTGAGCAGTTGACATTAGATGAAGCAAGACTACAAGAAGCGATTCGTTTGGCTGAGGAACGACGCAAAGAAAGTGAATCTGCCAAAGAGGAACTTCAAGGTCAATTGACGGATATTAAGATTGCAGTAGCGAAAACTGATCAAGAAAAACTTAGCTTCCAAGATCAAGCTGATCGTGTAAGAACGGATGTTCAGAGTGCAAAACAGGATTTGTCGAATTTACGATCTTTGGCAGCTCAACAAGAAGTGGAGCTCGGCAGGCATAGTGAAGAGAGCATAGCTCAAATTGCACAACTGAACGATTTGCGAATCAAAAAAGCGAACTGCGCAGAGCAGACTGATTTGAAAAGATCAGCTAGAGCGAAACGTATCTCAGAGCTTGAACAAGGTGAGAGCGAGACGAAGGAACAGCGGACTAGACTTCGTTCAGTTGAAGAACAGATGCGTAGCACTGAAATCGCAGTGAACCGACAAGATGTTGAGCTGGACAACTTGTTACGCAAATTAAGTGAAGAATACGAACTTAGCTATGAATTAGCCAAGGAACAGTATCCTCTTCCGGAAGATGTTCTGGGCACACAAAATGACGTTCGCGATATAAGGCGTCAAATTAGTGCACTTGGTGATGTTAACTTAGGTGCAATCGAAGAATACGATCGAGTGAAGGAAAGATATCAATTCCTATTCGAGCAAAAAAATGATTTAGTCGAAGCGAAAACTACGCTTTACCAAGTTATCAAAGAAATGGACGACGAGATGTCGAAACGATTCAAAACGACATTTGAAGCGATTAGATCTCATTTTGTCGTCGTATTCAGTAAGTTGTTCGGTGGTGGACGTGCTGATTTGATCTTGGTTGAACCCGATCGTGTGTTAGACACGGGCATCGATATCGTCGCACAGCCTCCGGGTAAGAAGTTGCAAAACTTGCAGCTATTATCGGGTGGAGAAAGGGCATTAACAGCAATAGCATTATTATTTGCAATTTTACAAGTTAAGCCTGTACCATTCTGTGTACTCGATGAAGTTGAAGCAGCGCTCGATGAAGCTAACGTTTCAAGATTCGCTCAGTACTTGCGCGAGTTTTCGGAGCTTACACAATTTATTGTAGTTACTCATCGAAAAGGTACAATGGAGGAAGCCGATGTGCTCTATGGAGTTACAATGGAGGAAGGCGGCGTTTCAAAACTTGTTTCGGTTCGTATGGAGGAAGAAGAGTCAGTATCAGCATAACAAGTTACTAGCGTGACAATCGTGATTGGACGCTTCAAGTATGGATGGAGGAACGGCTATAATGAGTTTTTTTAAGAGGCTGAAGGAAAGTATCGCATCCAAAGCGGAGGCGGTCACAAATGTATTTAAAGAAGGACTAGAAAAAACTCGTACAGCATTTGTGGAGAAGGTTGAGGAACTTATTACTCGACGTAAAAAGATCGATGAAGAGTTTTACGAGGAACTAGAAGAAATATTGATTGGCGCAGACGTAGGCGTAAATACGGTTATGACGCTCATCGATGAATTACGTGTGGAAGTGAAGAAACGTAAAATCGAAGATGCTGCTGAATTACAGCCAATATTGTCCGAGAAGCTAATTGGACTACTAAAAGGTGATGATCGATCTGATCTTCGTATGGCACCAAACGGAGAAATTACAGTCATTCTCTTTGTAGGTGTGAACGGCGTCGGCAAAACAACAACAATCGGTAAACTTGCTCACAAATTTAAAAGTGAGGGCAAAAAAGTGTTGATGGCTGCAGGAGATACTTTCCGTGCAGGTGCCATTGAGCAATTGGAAGTATGGGGAGAACGAGTTGGCGTAGATGTTATTAAACAATCATCCGGTTCGGATCCTGCTGCTGTAATGTTTGATGCTGTTCATGCAGCTAAGCAACGCGGTGTTGATGTTCTTCTGTGCGATACGGCAGGAAGACTTCAGAATAAATCAAACTTGATGGAGGAGCTAAACAAAATATTCCGCGTTATTCAACGCGAATTGCCTGATGCACCTCATGAAGTTCTTCTTGTTCTTGATGCAACAACGGGACAAAATGCACTTAGCCAGGCGAAGTTGTTCGGTGAAAAGAGCGGTGTTACTGGACTTGTGCTCACAAAGCTTGATGGTACAGCAAAGGGCGGCATCGTTATTGCCATCCGCAATGAACTCAATTTACCTGTTAAGTTAGTAGGTTTAGGAGAAAAAATGGGTGACTTGCAGCAATTTGATTCAGAGCAATTTGTACATGCATTGTTCGCTGGTCTAATTAAACAAGAGGACGAGCAATCGGAAACATAAACTCATTTTTTAACTGACAAGGTAAAAGACTTGACAGTGGCATTTGTCATCGTGTATGATAAGAGTCGTTGAAGTGCTGTAAAGGTTTTTGCCTTGACAGCATAATCAAGGGCCGAGTGAAGGAGGCGTTAAAGGTGAATGAACCAGATGCCTTAGCTAGAACGACAAGAATTAATTTGCTGTTCGACTTCTACGAAAGCCTGTTGACTGAAAAGCAGCGTACAATACTTACTTATTATTATCACGATGATTTCTCTTTAGGAGAAATCGCTTCGGAATTCGGGATTAGCCGTCAGGCAGTCTACGATAATATAAAGCGGGCCGAACAAGCTTTGGAAGGTTATGAAAGTAAACTAGCCTTGCACGCCAAACATGAACGGTTAATGGAGTTAACAGATCGGCTTGAAAGAGATGTTAACGCCTTAGTAACGAATGAATGGGATAAACAGTCGCTAATTGAAGCCATTGGGCAATTCAAAGCGTCAGAAGGAACGGCAAGAGAAGGAGGCGATAGTTCATGGCAGCATTTGAAAGCTTAAGCAATCGGCTACAAAATGTATTCAGCAAGCTGAAGGGCAAAGGCAAAGTTTCGGAAGCCGATGTTAACGATGCAATGCGTGAGGTTCGCCTAGCGCTTCTGGAAGCCGATGTTAACTTTAAAGTCGTTAAAGACTTCATCGCAAAGGTGAAGGATCAAGCCATCGGGTTAGAAGTAACCAAAAGCTTTACACCTGGCATGGTCATCATCGACATCGTAAACAAAGAGCTTACCGAGCTAATGGGTGGAACTCAATCGAAACTTGCTAGATCGAACAAGCCACCAACTGTAATCATGATGGTCGGTTTGCAAGGTGCAGGTAAAACAACAACTTCCGGAAAGCTGGCTAAGTTGCTTCAAAAGGGCAATCATAGACCGCTTCTCGTAGCCTGCGATATTTATCGCCCAGCTGCGATTAAGCAATTGCAAGTACTTGGCGAGCAAATTAAAGCTCCAGTGTTTTCACTTGGTGATAAGACATCACCTGTTGAAATCGCAAAAGCAGGTTTGCAACATGCTAAGGAAAATGGCAATGATTACGTCATTTTCGATACAGCGGGTCGTCTTCACATTGATGAAGCGCTGATGGAAGAATTGAAACAAATTCATGAGAATGTAAAACCTGATGAAGTACTTCTTGTCGTTGATGCGATGACTGGTCAAGATGCTGTTAATGTAGCGCAAAGCTTTCATGAACAGCTTGAGTTGACAGGAGTTGTGTTAACAAAGCTAGACGGAGATACGCGAGGCGGTGCTGCGTTGTCCGTCAAGGCAGTAACAGGTCGTCCGATCAAATTCGCAGCAATGGGCGAAAAGATCGACTCGCTTGAACCGTTCCACCCGGAACGTATGGCTTCACGTATTTTAGGTATGGGAGATATGTTATCTCTTATCGAGAAGGCACAATCCGGAATCGATGCTGAGAAAGCGGCAGAGATGGAACGTAAGATGCGTAATGCAGAATTTACTTTTGATGATTTCCTTGACCAAATGGAGCAGGTACGTAAGCTTGGCCCGCTCGATCAAATTATGGATATGTTGCCTGGCATGAACAAGATGAAGGGCGGCATGAAAGATCTCAAAGTAGATGAGAAGCAACTAGGCCGCATCGAAGCCATCGTTCGTTCTATGACGAAGGAAGAGAAAGAAAAGCCAGAACTTCTTAACAACAGCAGACGTAGACGTGTAGCAGCTGGAAGTGGTACAACCATCGTTGAAGTAAATCGTCTCATTAAGCAATTTGACGATATGCGCAAGATGATGAAACAGTTCTCGTCCATGATGGGTCCAAAAGGACCAAAAGGTCTTCTAAAAGGCGGCAAAAAAGGGCTTAAGGGCATGATTGGCAACAAAATGAAGTTCCCGTTTTAATAAGTTTGACTAACGGATCATATAGAGTTTAATTCTTTTAGAAGGAGGTGAATTATCATGGCAGTACGTATTCGTTTGAAACGTATGGGCGCTCACAAAGCACCTTTCTACCGCGTAGTTGTATCGGATTCCCGTTCCCCACGTGATGGACGTTTTATTGAAGAAATCGGTACTTACAATCCAGTTGCTCAGCCAGCTCAAGTCAGCATTGACGAAGAGAAAGCTTTGAAATGGCTACAAACTGGTGCGCAAGCATCTGACACTGTTCGCAACTTGCTTTCCAAAGCAGGTGTTATGAAGAAGTTCCACGAGCTAAAACAACAGAAGTAATTGTTGAAGAGCAGGAGGCTTTGAGATGAAAGAATTAATTCTTGTCATAGCGAAGGCTTTGGTGGATCATCCGGATGACGTGCGAGTTGGCGTGAAGGATGATGACCGCAGCACGATTTACGAGCTTTCAGTTCACCCCGAGGACGTAGGAAAAGTAATCGGAAAACAAGGACGTATTGCTAAAGCGATGCGTACAGTTGTGACTTCTGCTTCTGTAAAGTCGAACAAGCGTGTCATTGTTGATATAATTTCATAAGCAACAAGCAGAGTTGAGGGTTGGGATGAATGTCCTGGCCCTCTTTTGCGTGTTATAATAGATATAACTAACCGAAGAAGGACTGATTTAATGAGCGAGAAATGGTTCACAGTTGGAAACATAGTCAATACGCATGGTATTCGTGGAGATGTAAAGGTGTTGTCTCAATCGGACTTTGCACAAGAACGGTTTGCAGTTGGCAAAAAGTTGCTCATGATTAATGAGGCGACTGGACAATCCCGTGAAGTGAAAATTGTAAGTTCCCGTGAGCAAAAAAACATTTATATTTTGAAACTTGAAGGTTTTAATAACATTAACGATGTTGAAAAATATAAAGGTTGGGCACTAAAGATTTCAGAGGCTGAGCAAGGGGCACTCGAAGACGGCGAATATTATTACCATCAAATTATTGGCTGTGAAGTTGTAACGGAAGAAGGCGAAAGTTTGGGCGTTATTTCAGAGATCTTGAGCCCTGGAGCAAACGATGTTTGGGTCGTCGATCGTCCAAAAGGAAAAGGTAACCAAATCCTTATTCCAGTTATAGATGAAGTGGTGCTTCAAGTGAATGTTACGGATAAGAAGGTAACGGTTCATTTGATGGAAGGATTGATCTAAACGATGAAAATTGACGTACTTACGTTGTTTCCTGAAATGTTCGATGGTGTTTTCGGTGCGAGTATTTTAGGGAAAGCTAAAGATAAAGGAATCGTATCCCTTCAAGCGATCAACTTCCGTAATTATTCGAACAACAAACATAATACGGTAGATGATTACCCTTATGGTGGCGGCGGGGGAATGGTGCTTAAACCCGAGCCCGTATTCGCAGCTGTTGAGGATCTTCAAATTGACCCCAATAAGAAACCACGCGTTATTCTTATGTGCCCTCAGGGCGAACAGTTTACACAGCGTAAAGCAGAAGAACTAGCAGGAGAAGAGCATCTTGTACTCATCTGTGGGCACTACGAAGGTTATGACGAGCGGATTCGCAAATATTTGGTGACGGACGAGCTGTCAGTTGGTGATTATGTATTAACTGGTGGGGAAATTCCTGCGATGACCGTTATTGATAGTGTCGTTCGTTTGCTTCCAGGTGTATTAGGAAATGAAACGTCAGCTGTTACAGATTCTTATAGTACAGGTCTTCTGGAATACCCGCATTATACAAGACCTGCGGAGTTTCGTGGTTGGACTGTGCCGGATATTCTTGTTTCCGGTCATCATGCCAAAATTGATTTATGGCGCAGAGAGCAATCATTGCTACGGACACTGCAACGTCGACCTGATTTACTTAAAGACGCTGAGTTAACAAAAAAAGAACGTCATTGGTTGGCTACTATGGCCGCTAATACGAAGGTAGAACAACAATAAGGGAATGCGGTCTCCATCGGAGGCTGCATTCCCTTATTTGTCGTTACTAGTTGCTCTCTAAAGGCGTGTAATATTCTTGTGTATAATAAACCTTATAACGTCCGCCGAACGCAACGCCCGTCCCTAGTCGCTGTAAATCACCATTTAATATCGTGTCCCTATGGCCAGTAGTCGAATTGAGTAAATTATAATGGGCGAATATACTGTTTGCAAAGCCAGCTGCAATATTTTCTGAAGCGATACTGAATGTTATACCTCTTGCTCTCATACGATCAAAAGGCGTTTCCTTATCCAAGTTTTTATGATTAAAATAATTGTTTTTCATCATATCTTCACTATGTGCTTTAGCCGCTGCACTAGCAAGAGAGTCTGTTTGCAATAAACTAATACCACGTTTCGCTCGCTCAGAATTGACTAACTCGAATAATTGCTTCTCCATTGCAATTCGATGTTCTTCTTTTAATGAAGAAAACTCATATTTTTTAAGTCCATCAACTTGTTGAAGTATGCCAACGACTTGACCTTTCATATGTGCATCAATAAAAAGAGTGATACGAATTCCGTTTTTTGTGTAGGCATAATAAGTGGCATCTTCTTTTATGTTTTCTTCACCATTTATTTTGCTTTTTGCTTCTGTTATGGATTGGCCTAGTTTGATCCCGTCATGGTTCGACCAATGATTTGGTGTGTTGGCATATAGAGCAACTACTTTATTGTTTAGTACACCGAATAAGGCATATTGCTTGTAATTATTTTTGTCTAAATTGTACACATACCATTTGTAGTCGTATTCGCTTGGATCAATTCGAAGTGGCTTCCCTAGTACAAAAAGAAGTTTCTCAACATGATCGTTTATTGCGATAGTATGAAGTGTCGTTTGGTTCTGAATAATTTTTGTCGTAGACAAGTTACCGCTATGCTCTTTTAACTTGTACAAAAAAGTTAGTGCTTCAGCACGAGTAATGGATTCGTTTGCAGCGAAACCATTGACTGTAGCTGCTGTGCGGCCTTTGGAAATGCCTTCGTCAAGTAGCCACTGAATAGCAGCTTTCATGTCAAACGGTTTACCATTTGCAGCAGAAGCCATTAACAAAGCAGCATGTCCTCTCTGAAAGTTGCCGCGTTCGTTGTTAAATGTACTTGGCCAGCCTAATGATTGAGCATATGTATAATAAGGTTTGTGCCAATCGCTACCTTGCACTTCAGAAATTGTTGGAGCAACATTATAAGCTCTCATTAACATAGCAAGAAATTCAGCCTCGTTTATTGGTTTGTTTGGCTTAAAAGTACCATCTTCATAACCTTGAATAATGTTTTCTTTTAAAGCCCAATCAATGTGTGAACTAGCCCAATGCCCCGCAGTATCACGGTAGGTATTGGAATGAGCTAAAGTAGGAATACTGGTAAGGACGACTACAAGAGATAATACAATAAGTGTGCTCCAATAAATAAATCTGTTTGGCATTTGCTTCCGACAATGCCCGATGTGCTGTTGCAACAATGTGCACCTCCATTTGACTACTTTCGTCATTATAGTATACATGAATATGGTATGTAGAATAAACGTGTTGATTTGTGAGCTTATCTATGGTAAAATTTCTAATGTTGTTCATAAAGTCGGGCGGTCCGCTATAAGCAAAGATCAACTCATTTGGAGTATTGGGAGCTTACATGAACGTCTATGGTGGAAGGAGTGAACTCAATGAATATTGTACAAGCAATTACACAAGAGCAATTGCGCAGTGATCTTCCAAACTTTCGCCCAGGCGACACTTTGAAGGTACACGTTAAAGTAATCGAGGGATCGCGCGAGCGTATCCAGTTGTTCGAAGGCGTTGTAATTAAACGTCGCGGCGGCGGAATCAGCGAAACTTTTACGGTGCGTAAAATCTCGTACGGTGTAGGTGTGGAAAGAACTTTCCCGCTTCATTCACCAAAGATTGACAAAATCGACGTTGCTCGCCGTGGTAAAGTACGTCGCGCTAAGTTGTACTACTTGCGTGAACTACGCGGTAAAGCTGCTAGAATTAAAGAAATTCGTTAAGATGGAACGTCAAGAGGGGCTTGCGAAATCAAGCTCCTTTTCGTTTTTCAATTATGGAAACTACATAATTACTCTTTGAGGAAAGAGGGCGAGAATATGGATTCGCAGCAACGAAATGATGAAGGAAAGTCATTCAGCACGGATGAGAATAAGCACCCGGATGAATCGCGTAACCAAATAGGTTTAACACATGAGCGTTCTGTGACTCATAATTCTGGTTCGGGAAAGAAGGGCGGAGTTTATAAGGAGATTGTAGAGTGGACTAAAGCAATTGTTATTGCAGTAGTGCTCGTCTTATTAATTCGCCAGTTTCTGTTCTCGCCTTATATTGTAGATGGAGAGTCAATGGAACCGAATTTTATATCGGGTGAACGATTAATTGTGAATAAAATACTATATACCTTTAAAGAGCCGAAGTTTGGTGAGGTAGTCGTATTTGATGTTCCAGAGGAAAAACGAAAGTTTATTAAAAGGGTAATTGGAGTTCCAGGCGATAAGATTCGACTGGAAGGCGATGATCTATATATAAATGATGTTAAGGTTGAAGAACCTTATATTAAGGAAGTACTTGAGGAAGCACATGCTAAGGGCGAATTGTACAATAATACAGAAAACTTCCCTAACAATACGTTCACAGAATCGGTAGTTCCTGAAGGTATGATCTTTGCAATGGGGGATAATCGCAGCAATAGTAGAGATAGCCGAAGCATTGGTTTCGTTAAAGATGACGAAATTGTTGGACGAGCTGACATTGTTTTTTGGCCGCTGAACAAACTAGAGTTTATTAAGCATCGGTATTAAATGAGGTGAAAGAATGAGCATTCAATGGTTTCCGGGTCATATGACTCGTGCCAAGAGGCAAATACAAGACAAGTTAAAACTAATCGATATTACAATAGAGCTGCTCGATGCAAGAGTACCAATATCAAGTCGTAACCCTATGGTTGACGAGATTTTGCATGGAAAGCCTAGACTTATCGTTCTGAATAAATCGGATCTTGCAGATCCAAAAACAACAGAGAAGTGGATGACTTACTTCGCTCATGAAGGTCATGAGTGTATTGCTGTTGACTCGCAAACCGGCACTAAAGTAGGCGAAATCCCGCTTAAAGCTAAAGAAATTTTGCATGAGAAAATAAATAGACAAATCTCTAAAGGTATTAATCCGCGTGCAGTTAGAGGATTAATCGTTGGTATTCCGAACGTTGGTAAATCTACACTGATTAATCGACTTGCAGGTCGTAATATCGCAATAACTGGAGATAGACCAGGTGTAACAAAAGGTCAGCAATGGATCAAAGTTGGTACTGAAATGGAGCTTCTAGATACTCCTGGTATTTTGTGGCCGAAATTTGAAGATCAATTAGTCGGGTATCGTCTGGCGATGACTGGAGCAATACGTGAGCAAATTCTTAACGTAGATGAAATTGCTTATTTTGCTGTCAAAGAACTGGCAGACCGTTATTGGCCAGCTTTGCAGGAAAGGTATGACCTGGAAACTCCCCCTAGTGACATAGAAGATAATCAAGAGATCGTTCGTATTATGGAAGACATTGGTCGTCGCCGCGGTTGTCTAATTGGTGGTGGACGTGTAGATTTGGAAAAGGCTTCCGGTATTATTTTGCGTGACCTTAGAGCGGGTAAGTTAGGCCGTATTACGCTTGAAGCGCCATATGATAACATGCCGGTTAAAAAGCGTTAGCAAAAACGATAAATGGGGGACGAATGACGTGCTGCAATATGAGCAATCGTTATGGGGAGAAGGTTTTACCCGGGTAGCGGGTGTTGATGAGGTAGGACGAGGTTGCCTATTCGGAGACGTTGTTGCTGGGGCGGTCATTTTACCACCTGGGCTCGTGATAGAAGGCGTAAACGACTCAAAGAAGCTGTCAGAGAAGAAGCGTGAGCAACTTTATGAAGTCATCGCGAATTCATCCATTGCTTGGTCAGTAGCTAGAGTGAACGCTTCGATCGTTGACGATATTAATATTAAACAAGCTGCAAGACTCGCTATGAAAATTGCGGTGGAATCGCTACAGGTTGCTGCCGATTATTTATTAGTAGATGCAGAAAAAGTGGATCTTTCTCTACCGCAACAATCCATTATTAAAGGAGATGCAACAAGTCAGTCTATTGCTGCTGCATCTATTATGGCTAAGGTGACGAGAGATCGACTTTGTATGGGGGAATGGGAAGAGCAATTCCCGGAATACGGTATTTGTATTCATAAAGGATACGCAACTAAATTGCATCGGGAACGTTTACTTGAGCATGGACCAAGTTTACAGCACAGGAGAACTTTTTTGCGGAAATTGCTTGGTGATTCACCCTCGATATAGATTAGACGGATTATACGCTTATTTATTAGCTAGCATGCCTAATTAGGGGTGCTCTGATAGAGAGGCGTATTTTTTATGTCTTTTCATATAAAGAGTTTTTTTGTTGATTCAGCATGGAGATGTGTGCCAGTAAATTAGACTCCGTTAATTCCTTTGAGTGTTGCCCTTCATGGATGGAGGCGACGGGCCGATATAAAGCATATATCGTGTAGCGCCATTTGCTATCGGAGGAGAAATGAACGTGAATATCAGTCAAATGATGAGAGGACTGCTTGGCGATGCTACAGCAGGTGACTCAAGAGCTTTGGAGTTAAAGGCTGGTCAAGTCGTTAGAGGCGTCGTTTTGCAAATGCTTGAAAACAACGAAGCAGTTGTTCAAATTAATGGCGTGCAAGTTCGTGCTAAGTTAGAAATCCCACTACAACCGGGTCAATCAGCTATGTTGCAAGTTCAACCAGAAACAAACGGTGCAGTTATAACGCTTAAACCCGTCGACTTAAGTGCTTCTGGTTTGTTAGACGATACTTTTCGAGACTATGCCAAGCTGTTAGGCTTACCTGATCAGCGATGGGCTTTAGATATTATAAAAGATTTGCGACGTGAGGGCTTTCCATTTAACCGAATAACGTCGAAGGCTTTCCAAGAGGCAGCCGCTGTCATGCCGCATGGTACGGATCAGGAGCAATGGATGCAAGCTACTGCGGCTACATTTAAGAGAGGACTGCCGATGACCGCCACAACGATAAGTTCCATGCAGCAAGCTATGTTTGGAAAAGGGGCTCATGAGCTTCTTGATACACTTCATACACAGCTCGGAGCTTTCCTTACAAGTGATGTGAATGTTGCAGATGGAGATGGGCAGTCTGCACATCCGGCAACGCGTGTTTTAGCGCTTTTGGATCAAGGGGCAGAACTACTTCGAGGAGCGATGATTCCTCGTGAAGGTGCGACAGTAGTTGCGGGACAGTCAGCATCAACTGCTTCGCAAGGGGCAAATACGATGCTGCAAGGAAGTGCTGTAGTTGCTCAACTGACGGCAAATAACATGGATGATAACAATAATACGGCTAACGCAGCTTCAAGACCAATAGTTAATACGTCTAATTGGCTCAGTGGAATGATGAAATGGATGGGCGTCGATCACGAGTTGCAGTTAGCAAAGGCAGCTACTTCAGGCGATCAATCAAGTTCGTCACCAGCTTCACAGTCACGAACTTTTGCAACTGAAAATGAAGGAACTGTGCGTACAATGACAGTAAGTACTCAGCAAGGTGGGTCAGCCCAACTTCAAAGAGGGATCGATATCGCAGCATCAAATGTACAAAATGGCATGAATATGACAGCATCGACAATTGTACAGGGGACATTGAATGTTTCAAATGTTGGGGTTCTAGCAGAAGGTATTCATGAGAACGTTGCTTCTATTAAGCAGGAAGCCAGTCAAGGGCAAAATGTAAGCGCGCGTTCTGTATCACAACAAATGCTTCCTGGTGGATCGCAAGTTCCGCTACTGACTCAAGATGTAATAGGTCTAGACCTTACTCAACCTGGTCAAAGCACACAGCCTGTTCAACAGCAGCCGACTCAACAAGATACGATGAAAAATGCTTTGCTCACTTTAATGGGCTCAAATGATACTCCACCTGCAATCAGAGAGACAGCTCAGCAACTTATTCATCAAATTACAGGTCAACAACTACTATTGACTCCAGAACGAAATAGTTCGGTGTTAACTCATGTGACCATGTTTATTCCATTGCAAGATTCACAAGGTGGCAGCACTGCTTCTGTACACATTCAGACGAGAAGAGGACGCAGGGGTGAGCTTGATGCTGATAACTGTCGATTGCTTTTTAATTTATCAATGGCATCATTGGGTGATACTTTGGTAGATGTTAATGTAACGGATAAAATAGTTAGTTTGAATTTATGGAATGATCATCCGTCAATTAATGAGTTGGTTGAAGGTTCACGTGCAGATATAGCCGAGCGACTTAAAGAAACAGGCTATCAACTTTCGTCGCTTCGTACTACACCGCTACCTACAAATAATGATGAGGCAACAGCCACTGAGCAAAAGGTTAAACGGCAAGCGCCACCCGATTTATCACAATTTGCTTCTACTCGCTACAAAGGAGTGGATTTTAAAGCATGAGCAAGGAGCAAGAAGGTACAAGTGGGAAAATGTCTCTACGCAAAGCAGTAGCACTTAAATATGAACCTGGCGAACGGACAGCTCCAGTTCTAATTGCTAAGGGAAGCGGACAAATAGCAGATCGTATTTTGGAGAAAGCAAAAGAAAATGGTATTCCTGTGCAAGAGGATGCTTCGTTAGTGGAAGTATTGTCTAAGCTCGATGTGGATCAGGAAATACCGCCAGAACTTTACGCACTCGTTGCGGAAATATTAAGTTTTGTCTACCAATCAGATCGTAAAGCGAGGGATTGGAGTCATGACAATAGATAGACAGAGAATAGGTAAACTAGGTGAATTAGAAGCATGCCGAAGATTAATAGATGCTGGCTACAGTATAAAAGAAACGAACTGGCGCTCTCGGCGCGGGGAACTAGATATTATAGCTACGATTGGAGATAAGTTAGTTTTCTTTGAAGTAAGAACTAGAGGGGCAGTGAGTGTAGGTCGATTTGGATCAGCTGCCGAGTCAGTTGACTATCGCAAGCAGCAACAAGTGAGAGCAATAGCTCAAACCTATATGCAATACACGAAACAACAGGACGCCCCTATTCGGTTCGATGTAATTACTATTTTAATAGGAGCAGATGATGTCATTCATGAGTATCGGCATTATGAAGCGGCGTTTTGATAATCAAAATGAATTAAACTAATACATACATTCTAACGATTTGGCGCTGCGAAAACGGCGTCTTTTTTGAGAATAAACAGTATAAGTCTTCAAAGTAGGAGCAGGTAAAATCTATAGCACTGAGTGATGTTCGGTTTGTGGGAAGTGGAAATTTGTAAACTATTTGTTTAGTTAAGTATTCATAATTACAATTGATAAATGAAAATAAAGCCCCTGTCCGATTAGTCACAATGGGCATTTTGATAGGGGCGGATGATGCCATTTAATACTATCATGCTGCGAGTCAACTAATTATTGCAATTGCATATCGAGCCTGCGATATTGAATAGCTTCGGCTACATGCTCTGTTTCTACCGTTTCACTTTGTTCAACATCTGCGATCGTTCTTGCGAGTTTCAGCAATCGATCATAAGCACGCATACTTATTCCTAACACTTGAAAAGCACTTTCGAGCAATCGAGAAGCCTCTGCTCTTAATTCAACTGCACGTCGCAGTGCATCCCCAGACAACTCGTTATTACAAACGGCTCCGTATTTTTTGTTGCGTTCAGCTTGCCTATCTCTAGCCAGTTGGACTTTGGCACGGAGTGAGGCTGAAGTAATAATTTCTTCTTCTTTCAAACGTTCGAAAGAAATAGGTCTAGGCACTTCCAGCTGTAAATCAATACGGTCAAGGAGCGGGCCAGACATTTTTGAGCGATAGCGTGCAACAGTAGGAGCGCTGCAAGTACATCTTTTCTCTCCATATTCATGTCCGTGGTATCCGCACGGACATGGGTTAAATGAAGCAGCAAGCATAATATTAGCTGGAAATTGTACCGTCGCTCTTGCCCTTGCGATGGAGACGATTCGATCTTCCAGCGGTTGACGTAGCAATTCTAACACCATTCTAGGAAATTCGGGAAGCTCATCCAGATACAAAACGCCTCGGTGTGCGAGTGTTACTTCACCGGGTTTTGGAATGCTTCCACCGCCAATTAGACCACCGGAAGAGATGCTGTGATGTGGGGAACGGAATGGAGGTCTAACGATAAGTCCGCCAATTCCTTCTTGCAGCTTTCCAGCAACACTATATATTTTCGTTACTTCAAGTGCTTCTCGCTCACTAAGTGGAGGTAGTATACCGGGCAAACGCCGGATCATCATCGTTTTACCAGTACCAGGTGGTCCACTTAACAAAATATTATGTTTACCTGAGGCCGCGATGAGCATAGAACGTTTCGCTTGATGTTGACCGATAATATCAGAAAAATCTTCAATTTGGTCGGTTTTCACTTGAAAGTTATGCTGCTCTGAAACCTCGTTACGAGCAATTTCAGAATCAACTCTTCTTTGCTCCCAAAACGAAGTACCATCTTTCGGTTGTTTTAATTGAATAAGATGAGACACCGTATAGATCTCGATGCCAGATATCCACTCAGCTTCTTCTCTGTTAGCAAGTGGAAGGAGTACTCGTTTAATGCCAACCCGCTGCGCTTGCTCCAGCATGGCAAGAACGCCGGAAACAGGACGGATACTTCCGTTAAGTGATAGTTCCCCGATTAGTAGTGATTCTGTTAGCAAACTAGCATTTAATTGTCCGCTGGATGCCAAAATTCCGGCGGCTATAGCCAAATCAAAGGCTGTTCCTTCTTTTCTAAGATCAGCAGGGGCAAGGTTTACCGTAATTCTCTCCATCGGAAAAGTAAATCCACTATTTTTGATAGCTGCTCTAACTCTTTCTACAGATTCTCTTACAGCAGGATCAGGCAAACCAACGATCGCTATTTGAGGCAGCCCATTACTTATATCTACTTCTACCGATATACTTCTACCTTCAACGCCAAACACACTTGCACTATGCATTAAACTAAACAAAAAAGCACCCCCATGAGCTATAATTAGCTAATAATGAAGGTGCTTCCTTACACGTCAGATCTCTTAATATGAAGTTGTTTAAGATATTAGCGTCAATAGAAATGAATGTCAATGAGTTATGGTAGGTAATAGAAAATAAACGGCGTATTATTTGGATATATTACCAACTATGGGTCATACTAGAGGGCGTAATTGGTTTAATCTCATTTTGAGATGATATCCATATCAAAAAAGCTTGCGCTTTCAAAGAGAAAAATAAGGTATTGGACAAGGAAAGATGCTACAATGATAAAGGTTTGTGTACATATGACTGATTTGAGTCTGTGAAATGGAGGATTTCAACAATGAATATCCATGAGTATCAAGGCAAAGCGGTGCTAAAACAGTATGGTGTAATCGTACCGGAGGGTAAAGTTGCTTTCTCCGTTGATGAAGCTGTTGCGGCAGCTGAGGCACTAGGAACACCTGTAGTAGTCGTGAAAGCACAAATTCACGCGGGTGGACGCGGTAAAGCGGGCGGCGTAAAAGTTGCTAAAAGTTTAGAAGAAGTTCGAACTTATGCTAGTGAAATTCTTGGGAAAGTACTAGTCACTCACCAAACAGGTCCAGAAGGCAAAGAAGTAAAACGTCTTCTTATCGAGCAAGGCTGTGACATTAAGAAAGAATACTACATTGGGGTAGTATTGGATCGTGGTACTGGCCGAGTAACGATGATGGCTTCAGAAGAGGGCGGCACTGAGATTGAAGAAGTTGCTGAACATTCCCCTGAGAAGATCTTCAAAGAAGTAATCGATCCGGCTGTCGGCATGCAAGCTTTCCAAGCGCGCAAGTTGGCATATGCTATAAATATCCCAAGTGAGCTGGTTAACAAAACAGTAAAGTTTATGCTTGCACTGTACACAGCTTTCGTAGAAAAAGATTGCTCTATTGCTGAGATCAATCCGCTAGTTGTAACTGGCGACGGTCAAGTAATGGCGCTTGATGCTAAGCTTAACTTTGATTCCAATGCGCTTTATCGCAATAAGGATATCTTAGAGCTTCGCGACCTAGAAGAAGAAGACGCAAAAGAAATTGAAGCGTCCAAATACGATCTTAGTTACATTGCGCTTGACGGCAATATCGGCTGTATGGTTAACGGTGCGGGACTTGCAATGGCGACAATGGATATTATTAAATATTATGGCGGCGACCCAGCTAACTTCCTTGATGTTGGGGGCGGTGCTACAAAAGAGAAAGTAACTGAAGCTTTCAAAATCATTTTGTCTGATGAGAAAGTTAAAGGTATTTTCGTTAACATCTTCGGCGGAATCATGAAGTGCGACATTATTGCTGAGGGCGTAGTTGCAGCAGCAAAAGAATTGGGACTTAGCCGTCCACTAGTCGTTCGTCTTGAAGGTACGAACGTTGAGCTTGGTAAGAAAATATTGAACGAATCGGGATTGAACATTGTAGCTGCTGATTCCATGGCGGACGGCGCACAGAAGATTGTCGCTCTCGTGAAATAAGATAGCTTACTGTGCGGCTTACACGCATACGAATTCAATCAGGGGATGTGAGTTAAGTTGAGTATTTTGGTCAATAAAGATACTAAGGTCATCACTCAAGGCATTACAGGTGCAACTGGCTTGTTCCATGCAAAAGGCGCACTAGATTACGGTACACAAATGGTAGGCGGCGTTACACCTGGTAAAGGCGGAACGAACGTTGACATTACACTTGAAAACGGTTCCGTTGTTGCACTTCCTGTATTTAATACAGTTAGCGAAGCAGTAAAAGCTACTGGTGCAACAGCTTCTGTTATCTATGTACCACCTGCTTTCGCTGCTGACGCAATTATGGAAGCGGTTGACGCTGAGCTTGATCTTGTTATTTGTATCACAGAAGGCATTCCAGTTTTGGATATGGTTAATGTGAAACGTTATATGGACGGAAGCAAAACTGTACTAATCGGACCTAACTGCCCAGGTGTTATTACACCAGGCGAATGCAAAATCGGTATTATGCCGGGCTACATTCATTCCGTTGGTCATGTAGGCGTTGTATCTCGTTCAGGAACATTGACGTACGAAGCTGTTCATCAGCTTACGACTCGTGGAATTGGACAATCCTCAGCAGTTGGTATTGGCGGCGACCCTGTTAAAGGTTCCGAGTTTATCGACATTCTAAGCCGTTTCAATGATGATCCTGATACTTATGCAGTTATTATGATCGGTGAAATTGGTGGTACAGCTGAAGAAGAAGCTGCTGAGTGGGTTAAAGCTAACATGACTAAGCCGGTTGTAGGCTTCATCGGCGGCGCAACTGCGCCTCCGGGCAAACGGATGGGACATGCTGGTGCAATCATCTCTGGTGGTAAAGGTACAGCAGCTGAAAAGATCAAAACTCTTGAAGCTTGCGGTATCAAAGTTGCTCCAACTCCTTCCGAGATGGGCTCCACTCTTGTAAGCGTGCTTGAAGAGCAAGGCTTGCTTGAAAAATGTATTACTCGCAAATAGTGATAGCGTAAAACGATAAGGTAGGCAACCTTTCGACACCCTTTACAGGGGTGCTCGGAGGTTGCCTTTTTTTTGTTCAGCTCCATAATTTTAATGGTTGACTTGCATTCTTGTGCTATGTAACGCACAATAGATAAGAATGCAAGCCAGCCCATTTAGCGAGAGGGTTGGTTGATATGGACAATAACGAACACATTTGCAGACGTATGATTATTGCTTTTTATGAACTTCCGGGTATAGGATGGCATGCGATTGACAAAGCAGTTCGTCATAACTTATGGCTGAAGGAATCTTGGACAATTGAGGATTTAACAGCAATTGGCTTACGACGGGATCAAGCTGCTATAGCAGTTGAGTTATACAAAGAACATCCGTGGAAGTTTACTGAGGATACACCTATTAATAATCGTAATGCCGGATCAGAGATATTAACTCCATTCGACGATCGTTATCCGGAAATATTGAGACAGATCGCTCAACCTCCATGGGTATTATATGCCCGTGGTCGTCTCGAACTATTAAATAAACCAGCTATTGCAATCGTAGGAACTCGAGTGCCAACAGCATATGGAAGACATACAGCATCATTAATGGCTGAGCAACTCTCTGCTTATGGTATAACGGTCGTTAGTGGGTTGGCTAAAGGTGTTGATAGCCGTGCCCATGAAGCCGCTCTAGAAGGCGCTGGAGGGACAATTGCTGTAATGCCTACACCAATTGATACCTGTTATCCACCAGAAAATGATTACTTATTTCGAAAAATTGCTGAAAAAGGTTTATTGCTTTCGGAAACTCCATTCGGGACACCTCTTCATCGCGGTCAATTTCATCAACGAAATCGTATTATTGCAGCACTGTCTAGAGCGACAATTGTTGTAGAAGGTGAACGTAAAAGTGGATCATTAATTACCGCAAAACATGCGATGGAGATGAATCGTGAATTGTTTGCTGTTCCTGGACCAATTTCATCGCCGAAGAGTGAAGGGCCTAATGAATTGATTCGTGAAGGAAAGGCTTTGTTAATTAGCGAAATCAACCAGATCTTTACAGAGCTACCTTGGCTACAAGATGAAATGTTAAAGATGAAAGCTGCTAAAGATCAGAATGAACAGCATTATGCACAGAAACATATGGATGGTCTGGAACCGGAAGAATGTAAATTGATTACTCTTTTGCGTGATCAGCCATTGTCAATTAATGAACTACACGAGCTGTCATCTATTCCGTTTGGACATTTGAACGCACTTCTGCTAAATTTATGTATAAAACGGAAAATCGAGCTTCAGCCCGGTTCCATATATATTGCATTGTAACTTGTCGTAGAGAGAGGAGGCACCTCGCATGGCAGATTCATTAGTTATTGTAGAATCACCGGCCAAAGCTAAGACGATAGGAAAGTATTTAGGAAGTAAATATATCGTAAAAGCATCAATGGGTCACATTCGAGATTTGCCTAAGAGTCAAATTGGTGTTGAGGTCGAAAATGATTTTAATCCCAAATATATTACTATTCGCGGTAAAGGCAGTGTTCTGAAAGAATTGAAGGATGCCAGCAAAAAAGTGAAACATGTCTTTCTAGCGGCCGATCCGGATCGCGAAGGAGAGGCAATTGCTTGGCATTTGGCTCATTACTTGGAGCTTAATGAAGGCGACACTTGTCGTGTTGTATTTAATGAGATAACGAAACAAGCGGTTAAGGATGCTTTTAAAAGTCCACGTAAAATTAATATGGATTTAGTTAATGCTCAGCAAGCTAGACGGATACTAGATCGTTTAGTGGGGTATAAGATTAGTCCATTATTATGGAAAAAAGTTAAAAAGGGTCTGTCCGCAGGGCGTGTGCAGTCCGTAGCAGTGAAGTTAATAATTGATCGGGAAAATGAGATTGATGCTTTTGTACCGGAAGAGTACTGGTCGATTACTGCAAAGCTGGCTCAAAACGGGATGAACTTCGACGGGAAATATTTCTCCATCAATGGAGTGAAACGAGAGCTTAATAAAGAAGCTGACGTGCAGGAAGTACTACAAGCGATGGGTGGCAATCCATTTAGCGTTGTCGAAGTTAAAGAAAAAGAGCGACTTCGCAATCCTGCACCACCATTTATTACGAGCTCCCTTCAACAAGAGGCTGCACGTAAAATTGGTTTCCGTGCATCTAAGACGATGTCAGTGGCACAACAGCTTTACGAGGGTGTGGAGCTTGGCAAAGAAGGTACAGTCGGTTTAATTACGTATATGAGAACAGACTCTACACGTATTTCACCAATTGCACAGGAAGAAGCGAAAGAGTACATTACGGAGAAGTATGGAGCAGATTTTGTTCCAGAACAACCTCGTATATATACGAAAAAAAATAGCAATGCACAAGATGCGCATGAAGCCATTCGCCCTACTTCCATTCTACGTGATCCTGAATCGATGAAACCGTTCCTATCTCGTGACCAATTAAGGCTATATAAGCTAGTATGGGAACGTTTTACTTCCAGTCAGATGTCATCGGCAGTACTAGATACTATGACTGTGGACATGGCGAGCGGAGATACAATTTTTAGAGCTAACGGTTCTAAGGTGAAGTTTGCAGGTTTTATGAAAGTGTACGTTGAAGGTAATGATGACGGCGCAGTAGAGGAACATAAGTTTTTACCTCCTCTAGCTGTTGGAGATATCATTGCTTCGGAATCTATTGAGCCAAAGCAACATTTCACACAGCCGCCGCCTCGTTATTCGGAAGCTCGGCTTGTTCGTACGCTTGAGGAACTTGGTATAGGTAGACCAAGTACTTATGCACCAACACTTGAGACGATCCAAAAGCGCGGTTACATTGCTATGGAAGAGAAAAAATTTATACCAACAGAGCTAGGGGATTTAGTTATTCAGCTCATGGAGGAATTTTTCCCGGAAATTTTGAATGCGGAGTTTACAGCGAATATGGAAGGCAACCTTGACCAAGTCGAGGAAGGTACTGAAGATTGGGTGAAGGTGCTTGCCACGTTCTACGAAACTTTCGAGAAGCGCCTTGAAGTAGCAGAAGATGAAATGAAGGAGATCGAGATTCAAGATGAAGTATCCGATGAAATATGCGAGAAGTGCGGCAAGCATCTTGTGTACAAAATGGGACGTTTCGGTAAGTTTCTCGCATGTTCTGGTTTTCCTGATTGCCGCAACACGAAACCGATTGTTAAAGATATCGGTGTAGCGTGTCCGAAATGTGCCGAAGGAAAAATTATCGAGCGCCGCAGCAAAAAGGGCCGTTTCTTCTACGGCTGTGACCAGTACCCTGGCTGTGACTATGTATCATGGGATAAGCCAACAGGGAAACCTTGTCCAAACTGTGAATCCATGTTAGTTGAGAAGCGCAATCGTAGTGGTGCAAAGTTGCAATGTGTGACTTGTGACTACTCAGAAGAAGTATTGGACGACGATCACGAGGAGCAAGCATAATCGTAGCTATTATTGAGTGATTTATGTTAGATTAGCTAACCTCGAATTGAAACCCTTACGATTGCTAATAAGCCTTGTGATCGACTTGGGTTTATAGTGTTGGATTGCATTGAAAATGAATTACTTCGAACTTCACTGGTTCTTCGAGGAGTAGCTGATTCTGTTGAATCTAAGTTATAATAGTTTTGAAAAAACAGCGTTTAACACATAGCTAACCAAACAACCTATTATATTGAACAACACGTCCTCCCTGAACAAGGGAGGATGATGTTGTTCTAAGACCTGACATCCCATTAGTAATGTATTTGTTAATCGGATGTAAGCAATAGAAAAAAGTCGCTGAAATAGCTATATAAGTGGCTATGAAAGTAGCTGTAAGGGCAAAAAGTGCTCTTACAGCAGCAAAAGTGGTCGTGAAGGTAGCTCTAAGGGTAAAAAGTGCCCTTACAGCTAGAACTGAATTAATGCTGGGAAGTTTACAGTACTTACTGTCATTACACTAACTATGTTTACTCTTATTCTAGCGTGTCCCAAGGGGACCAGAGCGCTCCAAGCACAAAATATCTTCATACAGACACAATAGCTCCAACGTTTCTCGAAGCGGGTGTCCAGAGGGCGCAGCGCCTAGGGGCCCTCCCTTGGAAGGGAGGGTTTGGGTGGGTTCGAATGCCTGCCCTGTGGGTTTGGGTATCATTTACTATCGAAAGGAATGACTTAAATTGTCACATCAAAAAGTAACAGTAATCGGAGCAGGACTTGCTGGGAGCGAGGCTGCATGGCAGATCGCTTCTCAGGGTGTGCCCGTTGTATTATATGAAATGCGTCCAGTAACACAAACACCAGCTCATCATACGAATCAATTTGCTGAACTCGTATGTAGTAATAGTCTTCGCGCAAACGGCTTAGCGAACGCTGTAGGCGTCTTGAAGGAAGAAATGCGCCGTCTGGATTCCATCATCTTAAGCAGCGCTGATCAACATGCTGTTCCTGCAGGAGGAGCATTAGCAGTAGATCGCGACGGCTTCTCAGGAGAAGTTACACGTAGACTTCACGATCATCCATTAATTGAAGTTAGAAATGAAGAAGTAACTGAAATTCCAACGGATGGTATCGTAGTCATTGCTACAGGACCACTTACAGCACCGGATCTTTCTAAACAAATTCAAAGCCTGTTAGGTGAGGAATATTTCTACTTCTATGATGCTGCAGCACCAATTATCGAAAAAGATTCAATAGATATGAGTAAAGTTTATCTTGCATCACGATATGATAAAGGTGAAGCAGCCTATTTGAATTGTCCGATGACTGAAGAAGAGTTTAACGTTTTTTATGATGCAATTATTACTGCAGAGAAAGCGGAACTTAAGGAGTTCGAGAAAGAGATTTATTTTGAAGGTTGTATGCCGATTGAGGTTATGATGAGCCGTGGTAAACAAACAGCCCTTTTTGGACCGATGAAGCCGGTTGGGTTAGTTAATCCGCATACTGGAAAGCTACCGCATGCCGTAATTCAATTGCGTCAAGACAACGCGGCTGGAACACTGTATAATATGGTAGGCTTCCAGACTCACTTGAAGTGGGGCGAGCAAAAACGAGTGTTCTCACTCATTCCTGGTCTTGAGAATGCTGAATTCGTTCGATTCGGTGTTATGCACCGAAATACTTTTATTAACTCACCGCGACTTCTAAAACCTACTTATCAGACTCAAGCAAGAGAAACACTATTTTTTGCTGGACAAATGACTGGTGTAGAAGGTTATGTGGAATCTGCTGCTTCCGGGCTTATTGCGGGTCTTAACGCTGCACGCTTAGCGAAAGGTCTTGAGCCTCTTGTGCTTCCAGAGCAAACGGCTCTTGGCAGTATGGCGCATTATATTACGACAGCTGACTTTAAACATTTTCAACCAATGAATGCCAATTTTGGTCTGTTCCCGCCGCTTGAAACTCGTATGCGCAGTAAAAAAGATAAGAATGAAGCTATTGCGAATCGGGCACTTGAACAAATTGAACAATTTAAACAGGAACATTTACAGCATTCAGCCGTAGAGTAGACTAGAGAATTTATGTTTAAGCATATTCTTATAGAACTAGACATTGCTTAAAGCTAATTTGGCATAGAATTATGAAGTGAGACTTTAAAGTATTAGTTAGACTTTCGAAATTAAGTTTTTCTTCACAGAAACTTTGGAGGAGGCATCGTAATGGAAATGCAGTTTCATGCTACGACGATATGTGCAATACGACATGAGGGTAAGGGCGCAATTGCCGGTGATGGTCAAGTAACTTTCGGCAACAGTATGGTCATGAAAAATCACGCGAAGAAAGTAAGACGACTATATCGTGGTCAAGTCGTCGCGGGATTTGCAGGTTCTGTCGCTGACGCAATTACTCTATTTGAGAAGTTTGAAGCTAAGCTTGAAGAGCATCATGGTAATTTGCAACGTGCTGCAGTAGAGCTGGCAAAGGACTGGCGCACTGATCGTATTTTGCGGAAGCTTGAAGCGATGATGCTTGTTATGGATAAGACAGGATTACTGCTTATCTCAGGAAATGGTGAAATCATTGAGCCTGATGATGGAATATTGGCAATCGGTTCAGGAGGCACCTTTGCGCTTTCTGCTGCTAGAGCGCTAAAACGACATGCTCCAACTATGGAAGCTAAGGATATGGCTAGATCATCGCTTGAAATTGCTGCAGAGATTTGTGTGTTTACGAATCATAATATTATTGTTGAAGAAATCGTATAGATGATAGCGGAGGCGATTAAATAATGGGACATGATGCACTCACACCGCGCCAGATCGTTGCGGAACTAGATAAGTATATTGTTGGTCAAAAGGATGCGAAACGATCTGTTGCGGTCGCTCTTCGCAATCGTTATCGCAGAAGCAAGTTAGACGAAGCTTTGCGTGATGAGATCGTACCCAAAAATATTTTGATGATCGGACCTACTGGTGTAGGTAAGACGGAAATTGCACGAAGACTCGCTAAGTTAGTAAAAGCTCCCTTCGTCAAACTGGAAGCAACAAAATTCACTGAAGTCGGTTATGTTGGACGCGATGTAGAGTCAATGGTTCGGGATTTAGTAGAGACCGCTATTCGTATGGTGAAAACCGAAAAGACTGAGCATGTTAAGGATAGAGCAGAAGAACTTGCTAATGAAAGAATTGTAACTTTACTCGCTCCATCTGCTGTAAAAACCAAACCTTCCAAAAATCCTTTTGAGATGCTATTCGGCGGCTCGCAAGAGGAAAAAGAGGAAGAGAAAGACCAGGAGCAAGACAATACGCTTCATCTGAAGCGTTCTCAGATTCGTGAGCAGCTTGCAGCAGGGAAGTTAGAAAATGAATCAATCGAAATTGAAGTAGAAGACTCTTCACCAAACATGCTCGATATGCTTTCTGGGCAAAATCCTGAAAGTATGGGCATGAATATGCAAGAACTATTCGGACAGTTAATGCCTAAGAAGGCGAAAAAACGCAAATTGCCAGTAAAAGAAGCTCGTAAAGCTTTGATTCAAGAAGAAGCTAATAAATTGATCGATATGGATGATGTTATTTCTGAATCCATTACACGTGCAGAGCAAAGCGGGATTATTTTTATCGATGAAATTGATAAGATTGCAAGTCCTTCCCGTGGTTCTGGTCCTGACGTATCAAGAGAAGGTGTTCAGCGCGATATATTGCCAATTGTTGAAGGATCAACGGTAATGACTAAGTACGGTCCTGTTAAAACGGACTACGTACTGTTTATAGCTGCTGGTGCATTTCATATCGCTAAACCATCGGATCTTATTCCAGAGCTACAAGGGAGATTCCCTATTCGTGTAGAGCTGACTAGTCTTAGTTTAGATGATTTTATTAGCATATTAACAGAGCCAAAAAATGCTTTAACGAAGCAATATACTGCATTGTTGCAAACAGAAGGTATTGAAGTTGAATTTTCGCCGGAAGCGATTCGCGAGTTAGCTTCAATAGCAGCTGACGTGAACAGAAATATGGAAAACATAGGAGCAAGAAGGCTTCATACGATTCTTGAAAAGCTTCTTGAGGACTTGTCATTTGAAGCGCCGGAACTTTCTCTGGAAAAAATGACGATAACTCCCCAGTATGTGAGAGACAAACTTGGCAGCATTGCGCAAGACCGTGATTTAAGTCAATATATCTTGTAGTGGTTACAGTTTTAGGAGGCATTAAGAAATGAGTTTATTAAATAAAACAAGAACGCTTAACCGGTTGCTTCAACGTGCAGCCGGTAAAGCGCTTAGCTTCAGAGAAATGGCTGAAGTACTTTGTTCGACGATTCAAAGCAATGTGTTTGTTGTAAGTAGAAGAGGTAAAATATTAGGTTGTGCAGCAGTAGATATTTACGATCATGATTATATTCGGACGCTTTCTGTGGACGAGCTACGTTTCTCTCAAACGACGAATGCGGGCTTTCTAGAAGCGCAAGAATCTATTACGAATGTTTCCCCTGATCAAGGAGTATTTGAGTCCTTTGCAAGGCTTGGAAACCAAGATGTCATGACTGTTGTTCCAATTATCGGCGGTGGAGATCGTTTAGGCACATTAGTGCTCACAAGACCTGCAGGAGCATTCGATGATGACGATCTCATACTTGCTGAGTATGGCTCCACGATTGTCGGAATGGAAATTTTAAGGGAGCGCACAGAGGAAATCGAACAAGAAGTTCGTAGCCGTGCTGTCGTTTCTGTAGCGGTCGGTTCATTGTCTTTCAGTGAACTTGAAGCAGTTGAGCATATTTTTGAAGAGTTGGATGGTAAGGAAGGTTTGCTAGTAGCTTCCAAAATTGCTGATCGTGTAGGTATTACTCGTTCAGTAATCGTAAACGCATTGCGTAAGCTCGAAAGCGCGGGAGTAATTGAGACAAGATCACTCGGTATGAAGGGTACTTATATCCGAATATTGAACCATCAATTGCTTCAGGAGCTTAAAAAGATAAAATCATAGTCCTAGGCCTAAAAGCCTACAGTAGCCCTATCTTTGAACAAAGATAGGGCTATTTTCTTATTGTAATAAATTAGGTAATTGAAGAAGATTATCGAGACAGCATAAATCGACATATTCATCTCATTTTTTTAATAATTTTATGTCGAACAAAGAAGGAATGGGGAACATTCTGTTGAATACGTTAACTTAAGATACCTAAGCGAAAGTGGTGAAACTACATGAATTTGTTGAATGGCGCTGCATTTAAACGTATGGAATCTGCGGTATATGCTGCCGAAATGCGGCAACGCGTCATATCGAACAATGTTGCTAACGCAGAAACACCGTATTTCAAACGATCGGAAGTTCTTTTTGAGCAATTACTAGAACAATCGATGGGGAATGAGGGGTTAAATCAGCTTTCCGGACGAAGAACGGACAGTAGGCATATCCCAATCGGTGCTAATTCTTCTAGAGTACCTACTGCTGAGGTCGTTACCGATCAATCGACTTCAATGAACAATAATCAGAATAATGTCGATGTTGAGCGAGAAATGTCGTTATTAGCTAAAAACCAATTAAGTTATAACTTTTATATCCAACAGATCAACCATGATATAAAAATGATGCGAACAGGTATTGAAGGGAGGAGTTAA
Source organism: Paenibacillus sp. GSMTC-2017 (assembly GCF_016019935.1). GTDB lineage: Bacteria > Bacillota > Bacilli > Paenibacillales > Paenibacillaceae > Pristimantibacillus. The sequence continues at coordinate 515,064 of NZ_JAECMT010000001.1, read as the reverse complement.
TAAGTGAAGTTGTCAAACGGATTTGATATTAGTGCCTCTGCTTTGACGGCACAAAGGATGCGTATGGATGTTATTTCATCCAACATCGCTAATGCTGAAACAACTCGAGGTAGTTATGTTGATGGAAAGTTCGAGCCATATAAGCGTAAACTCGTCGTGCTTGAACCGATGCAACAGTCATTCTCAAACGTTTTGGCTAATGAACTTGGCGGGAATAAATCGACTCAAGGTGTACGAGTAGCAAAAATTAAAGAAGATCATACACCGAGTAAACTCGTTTATAATCCTACTCACCCTGATGCTGACACTAACGGATATGTACATATGCCAAATGTCGACGTAGCGAAGGAAATGGTTGATATGATTGCTGCTTCCCGTTCTTATGAGGCGAATGTTACCGCAATAAATGCAACAAAGTCTATGTTTGTCAAAGCGCTTGAAATTGGAAGAGCATAATAAAAATTGATTGCGGAGGAAAGCTGATGATTCAATCGATATCTATGGGCCAGATGGCTCCCACAAAACTGATCACGACTAAGCCGATTGAGCAATCAACTCCGGCAGAATTGACTCAAAATTTTAGTCAGTTCCTGCAAACAGCACTTGATAATGTAGATGCACAAGAAAAACATGTGCATAAGATGAATGATCAATATTTGGTTGGCAAAGTTGATGTTACACAAGTTCTTCTAGCATCTGAGCAAGCTCATCTTAGTTTGCAACTTACCTCACAAGTCCGCAATAAGGTCGTAGAAGCGTACCAAGAAATAATGCGGATGCAAATTTAAACATACTTTCTTCCTAGCATAGAATTTGGGTGAGGTGACAATGTGAACGAGAGATTGGCCCAGTATCGCGAGCGACTCGGCAATTTTTGGAGTCAGATGGGCAGAAAACAAAAAATATGGTTGGGGGCATCTATTAGCGGGATATTGTTGACAATTATATTGTTAACAATTGTGTTCACAAGAACAGAATATGAACTGGCATTTCAAAATCTAGACGCAACTGATGCAGCTGCCGTTATGACCTATTTGGACGGCAATAACATTCCTTATGAGCTAAGTGCTAATGGTACAAGCATTATGGTGCCAAGTACAGAAGCTGCACGAGTGAAAGTAGATGTTGGCTCACAAGGACTTGTTCAAAATGGTTCAATCGGATTTGAAGTATTCAGTGCTAATTCTTCCCAATTAGGCCATACCGAAAATGAGTTTAATGTCATCTATCAAAATGCATTAAACGGAGAAGTTCAGAAACTATTGAACGGTCTTCAAGGAGTAGAAAGTTCTAAAGTTCTTATAAGTTCGCCAGAAGAAAGTGTATTTTTAACGACTGAGGAAGCCAAACAAGCTTCTGCTGCAATTGTTATGAAGTTTAAACCGGGATTCCGTCCCTCACAAAAAGATGTTGATGGATACTACAATCTAGTTCAAGCGACAGTTGCTGATCTAGCAGTCAAAGACATTACGATTTCAAGCACACAACATGGCGAGCTTGTCTCATCTGAAGCTGGTGGTGTAGCATCAGGAAATGCAGATGCAGTTGAAATGCAATTCCAAATTCAACGTAAGTATGAAACGGAACTTAAGAAAAACATTCAAGGATTTCTAGGACCAATCGTAGGCTCGGAAAATCTTGTAGTAAGTATATCTAGTAGCATGAATTTCGATAAAAAGCTTACTGAAGAAAATCTAGTGCTTCCGCTAGAAAACAACAACAACAACGGGATCATCGTAAGCGAAGAGTCAAACAACTCATCGTCAACAGGATCATCTGGTCAAGCTGGTGGTGTTCCAGGTACTGGTGAAACGGATATTCCAGGTTATGAGGCTAATGCACAAGGGAACAGTACTTCCGAAACTAGTTCGCAACTGAAAAACTATGACTTTAATCGCATTAACAACAGCATTCAATCAGGGCCTTTTGTCCTAAAAGATCTTTCTATTAGTATCGGCATCGAAGCCGAAAAATTGAATGATGAACAGAGCAGAACTCAAGTTATGAATTATTTAACAACTTTAGTACGAGCTCAGCTCGCTGATTCAGGACAAGATGTTAGTGATGACGCAGTCATTAATAAGAAAGTATCGTTAATTGCTGGTACGTTCGTTGAAAATGCATCAACCAATTCGGCAACAGGGATATCTTTACCTTGGGTAATTGGAATCGGTGTTGCTGCACTTGCTTTGATCGGCGGATTAATCTTTATGCTAGCTCGTAAGCGCAAGCAAAAAGAGATAGAAAGTATTGAACTAGCTGCTCCATCTAAAGTAGAGTATCCAACGCTTGATTTGGAAAGTATTAACAACGACAGTCAAGCCCGTAAAAATCTTGAAACACTTGCCAAACGCAAGCCTGACGAATTCGTCAATCTTCTTCGCACTTGGCTAGTGGACGAATAGAGGTGTTCTAGTTGTCAAAAGCGATGCAAGGTTTATCGGGACGCCAAAAGGCAGCAATATTATTAATAACGTTAGGTCCTGAAGTTTCAGCTCAAATATTCAAACATTTGCGTGATGAAGAGATAGAGCAACTAACACTCGAAATTGCCAATGTTCGAAAAGTTGATAGCCAAGACAGAGAAGTTATTTTAAGTGAATTTCATCAAATATGTATGGCCCAAGAATATATTTCTCAAGGGGGTATCTCCTATGCGAAAGAAATTCTTGAAAAAGCGCTTGGTGAAACGAAAGCACTGGATGTTATTAATCGGTTGACGGCAACATTACAAGTTCGACCATTTGATTTCGCCAGAAAAGCAGAACCAACACAAATTTTAAACTTTATTCAAAATGAAAATTCTCAAACGATTGCACTAGTCTTATCTTATTTGCAATCAGAACAATCATCTCAAATTTTGTCTTCACTACCGCAGGACAAACAAGCAGATGTAGCACGAAGAATTGCACTTATGGACAGCACATCGCCAGAAGTTATTTCACAAGTGGAAAGAGTGCTCGAACAAAAGTTGTCATCTACTGTTACACAGGACTACACGAATGCTGGTGGTATAGATGCCATTGTCCAAATTTTGAATGGTGTTGACCGCGGAACAGAACGTACTATCTTAGATGCACTAGAAATTCAAGATCCTGAACTCGCTGAAGAAATTAAAAAACGGATGTTCGTATTCGAAGATATTGTCAATATCGACAATCGTTCCATTCAGCGCATTATTCGCGATATCGAAAACGCAGATTTACAGCTTGCACTCAAAGTTGCCAGCGAAGAAGTTCGTGAAGCTATTTTCCGCAACATGTCCAAACGGATGGCGGAAACGTTCAAAGAGGAAATGGAATTTATGGGTCCTGTCAGGTTGCGTGACGTGGAAGAAGCACAAACAAGAATCGTTGCTACTATCCGTAGGTTAGAAGAGTCGGGTGAAATTATTATCGCACGCGGCGGAGGGGATGATATCATTGTCTAATTTGATAAAATCATCCAGCGTTGTGCCAGTTGATCAATTTAAAAAATTGCAATGGTCAAATCCCTATTTGGTAAAAATCAGTGGCGAAGCAGACTATCAAGTTGAAGAAGAAATTGTCGGTCCAGATGAAGAGACGATTTCACTCCGTGATCAAATTTTGGAAGATGCACAAGCCTTTGCTGCAAATCAATTGCTTGAATCTACACAAGAATGCGAACGGATGTTAACCGAAACTGGTCAACAAATTGATGTTTGGTGGTTGCAAAAACGTGCTGAGGATGAAACAGCTGCAGAACTCGCCAGACAATCTGGTTTTGAGCTTGGATATGCTGAAGGCTCGGCCCAATCTGTAGCTAAACTTCAGGAAGAATGGGATTCCAAGCTGACAGAAGCATCTGATGTACTTAAACAAGCCTATGCAATGCGTGAACAAATCATCCATGAAGCGGAACCGTTTTTGGTCGAATTGAGTTGCGCAATAGCAGAAAAAATAATTGGACAACAATTAACTACAGCACCAGAAATGGCAATTGAGTTAATTAGAAAATCGTTATCTAGAAGAAGAGAGCAAGGTGTAATCACATTGTGTGTTTCACCTACACAACTAGCATTCGTGCAAGCTGCTAGAGAAGAGCTACATACGACTATTGATTCACAAGCGGAGTTGCAAATATTGCCTGACTCATCTGTAAAGGACAATGGATGTGTCATACGATCAGTATTTGGTAGCATCGATGCTCGTATTGATACTCAGCTATCCGAAATAAAACGAGAACTGTTACAGCTCGCACATCAGAGCAGCGAAGAAAGAGGCTATTCAAATGACCGCGAGTAATCCGGATGTTAACAAATATTTGGACCATCTCAGGCCGATAGATCCAATACGTGTTAATGGGAAAGTAACACAAGTAATTGGTTTAACAGTTGAATCCGAAGGTCCTGATGCAAGTATCGGTGATCTCTGTTACATCTATCCGTCGAAGGGAGCTAAGCCCCTTAAGGCTGAAGTTGTAGGCTTCCGAAACAATAAAGTAATTCTGATGCCGCTTGGTGATTTGCATTCAATAAGTCCTGGGTGTGATGTCGTCGGTACAGGAAAACCATTAACGATTCAAGTAGGTTCAGAATTGCTCGGTAAAGTTCTCGACGGTTTAGGAAATCCGCTCGATGGATCGTTCCTTCCTAGTCGGATGCAGCACTATTCTACCCATAACGAACCTAGCAATCCACTTAGTCGTCCGAGAGTCGTTGATCCTTTAAGCATAGGTGTTCGAGCCATCGACGGACTGCTAACAGTAGGACAAGGACAACGGGTCGGTATTTTCGCTGGATCAGGTGTAGGAAAAAGTACTTTGCTAGGGATGATAGCAAGAAATACATCTGCTGACGTAAATGTTATTGCTTTAATCGGCGAACGTGGCAGAGAGGTGCTTGAGTTTATAGAAAAAGACTTAGGACCAGAAGGACTAGCCCGTTCTGTCGTTATCGTTGCTACATCAGATCAGCCTGCACTCATTCGGATGAAAGGCGCATTGATCGCTACAACAATCGCTGAATATTTCCGTGACCGCGGTTTAAACGTCATGTTGATGATGGATTCTGTCACGCGATATGCAATGGCGCTTCGCGAAGTTGGTCTTGCAATTGGTGAACCGCCTGCAACAAGAGGATATACCCCTTCTGTATTTGCGGCTTTGCCGAAATTACTTGAGCGAGCAGGTACAGGGATAGTAGGCTCAATTACTGCTTTTTACACTGTTTTAGTAGATGGCGATGACATGAATGAACCGATTGCTGATGCTGTTCGCGGTATATTGGACGGGCACATCGTACTTAGTAGACATTTAGCACACAAAGGTCATTTTCCAGCTATTGATGTTTTGCAGTCAGTTAGTCGTGTAATGAAAGAAATCGTAACCGAAGAGCAACAAGATGCTGCAAATGAGTTAAAACGACTGCTTGCTATATATAAAGATTCGGAAGACCTTATCAATATTGGGGCGTATCAGCAAGGTTCAAACAAAGAAATTGATCTTGCAATCCAAAATATCGATAGCATTCTTTCATTTGCAAAGCAGAAAACAACTGAAAAAGTGAGCTTAAATGAAACACAGGAACGATTAATTAATGAATTTTCTAGGAGTTGAGTTCATAAATGGCGTCCTTCCATTATTCCTTTCAAAAAGTTGTTGATTTGAAGACGAGTGAAAAGACACAAGCTGAATGGCTGCTATCTACTGCACTAAGTTTGTTGTCAACGGAAGAGCAATTGCTCCAGCAACTACATGATACGAAACATATTTGGGAGCAAAAGCTTCAAGATGCCTCTATACAAGCAGTGCCGTTATCTGAACTCCAGGTAATCGGACAATATCTAGATTATCTTCAAACTTGCATCGCAAGCAAAATGAAGGATGTTATGAAGGCTGAAAAAGTAGTCGATCAGAATCGTTCAAAGCTTGCAGACAAGATGAAAGACGAGAAAGTATGGCTCAAATCGAAAGACCATGCGTTCGATCGTTTCCGTCAAGCTCTCCAACTAAAGGAACAGAATGAACTCGACGAAATGGCAACTGTACGTTTTATGATGCCAACACCTTAATGATGTGTAATGCCCGCTAGAGGAGTGAATGGAATTGGCAGATACAGGTTTTGAAAAACAAGGGTATAGCGGTTTTGAGCGATTTATGTTCATGATGGTGCCTATTATATTCGTCGTTGTACTGCTTTTCGTTCTATTATCGCTGTTTGATGTCGATTTCCGAAATAAAGCGCTGCAAGTCGGCCAATCCGTACCTGTATTAAAGAACGTTTTGCCGGAGCCAAAAGTTGCAGGTAATTCTATGGATGATAATCAAATTCGTTCAATTAAGATGACGGAGAAGATAAAAGAGCTTGAAACAGAGCTTGCAGCAGCTAAGTCAGAACTTGAAACAGCAAAGTCAACAACAGACTCTCAAACTCAAACGGTTAAGGGATTGCAAGAAGAGAATACTTCCCTAAAAAAACTAAATGAGGATAAGCAACTAGATGGAGAGCAATATAGTGCGAAAATTACAGAACTTGCAAGCATGTTTTCTAAAATGGCTCCAAGTAAGGCAGCACCAATTGTGCAGAACATGGAACTTGATGAGGTAGTGCTACTTTTCTCAGCAATGCGTCCTGATGATCGCGTTCGTATTATGGAAAAGATGGATCCTAAGATTGCTGCAGACGCTACGATGAAGATGAAAGATAGTGAAGGCGTCAAAGATATGCAAATCGCGGCGCTTCAGGCGAGATTAGACAAAGAAGAGGACAATACCGACAAACCAGTTTCTTCTACGTTAGACCCTGATCAGCTTAGCGCTACATTCTCAGCAATGGATGCAAAAAGTGCTGGAGAGATGCTTATCAAGATGATGGAAATTAGCCCTAGCAAAGTGTTGCGTATTCTTAATTCAGTTAACGATGCAACAAGGTCTTCCATTTTGACGGAAATGTCCAACATTGATGAGGCTGCTGCAGCTAGTATAATGACCAAATTAATGTCAGGATCTTAAACTAGCTTAAATTATAGTCAGGAATGAGAAAGGAGGTGAAAAACAATGGAGATGATGATCCCAACAACAGTCTCAACACCACAGCAATCAACAGCGAGTACTTCGGTTTCTGGTTCTAAACAAGGTGCTGAAGCTTCTGACGACTTTCAGCAAGTACTAGTTCAACAAATCGTCAGTAACTCTGATAACGGTCAAGCGGTAAACGAATCTTCCCCTCTTGTCGCTGTAATTAATCAGTTAGGTGCGATAACAACTGCAACTAATGGTGAAACACAGCTATTAACTGAAGATGTTATGGCGATGATTGATGGACTTGTGGATAGTTTGGAAGTAACAGAAGGTGAAGAACAATCTAGTCATGAACCGTCACTTGAAGAACTTGAAGCAATGTTGGAGCAACTGAATGCTTTACTATCCTTGTTAGGTATCCCATTGCCAGAGCAGGAATTTAAAGCTACTAACCTTATTGAAGGAAGTTCCAACGCAGAACATGTTGAACTTGCAACAATTGAGGTTAAGTCAGCACTTCAAAACTCATTACTTCAGCTTCAGGTGCTTCTTCAGCAAGGCCCTTTGAGTCAAATAAAAGGTCAGGAGCCGTTATCAATAATCGCAAATGAACTTCAGGCATTTGCTGCTGGATTAGCAGAGGAAGTTGTTGGTCAAGGGAAAAAGTCTGATAAAGCATTAGAAGGAGCACCAGCATGGCTGAATGTGCAAGCGTCAACGACAAAAGATGCGGGAGTACATCTACAGCGCCTGTCACAACAGGCCATACATCCATCACTATTTAATGTTACGAATACAGCGGCATCAAATCAACCTGCTACAGAGCAAGGGACAACTGTTCTAACTGCTGCTGAGAATGTTATCGCTTCACCAGTTTCGTTTATCGTACCAGATCAAACACGGGAATTTGCTCCGCTTTTAGCAAAAACAACAGTAGCAACGGAGTTTGTTGTAGCTGAAAATTTTGCCGAAACGATGAATGGCTTAATCGTTCAGAAGTTTGATGTACGTACGCTGAATGGAATGTCAGAAGCAAAGTTGATATTGTTCCCTGAGCATTTGGGTCAAGTAGATGTAAAAATTTCAATGCAGAACGGGTTGCTTACAGCTGTATTCCAGGCGGACACAGCAATGGCTAAAGACTTGTTAGACAATCAGATGGCTCAACTACGAGCAGCGTTGCAAGCACAGGGACTTACGGTTGAAAAACTTGAAGTAACCCAAAGTACTTCAGCTTCGCAGCTTACAAACCAACATCCCGGTCAAGGGAATCAAGGTCAACAGTCATCTAACAATGGTCAAGGCTTTAGAGATGACAAAAATGTGAGAGACACTGCTTTTGAGAGTGAAATGGTCGAGCAAGCTGCAATTCATGGTCTTGGTTATGGCAGGTCAATTAATGAAACAGCCTAATTGAAACGATGACGTATCATAACTGATCGGGGGTGAACAGCAATGGCAGAAAGTGTATCGACAAAAACGGTATGGCCTCATTACGATAAAAAAAATGTACTGGCAGCAGCGAGCAGGCAACCATCTGACGCACTTGGCAAAGATCAATTTTTATCGATATTAGTAACACAATTGCGAAATCAAGATCCGATGCAGCCGATGCAAGATAAAGATTTTATTGCACAAATGGCACAATTTACATCTGTTGAGCAGTTGATGAATATGTCAACGGAGTTGTCGCTCATGCGTCAAAGCATTGGATCTGCTTCTAGTTTGATCGGAAAGTGGATTCAGTGGAATGAGTATGATGACAAAGGCGCAGTAACCGCTCATAAAGGCATAGCTGACTCTATCGTTTCCAAAGATGGTCTACTATTTGCCAAAGTAGGCGAAAAAGAAATTGCACTTGATTATGTTGTTTCCATTTCAGAGACAGAGCCTATTGTTCCAGAAAAACCTGAAAAAACACCAACAGATGGAGATGGGGCGAAGGAAGAGGTGGTAACACCATGAGTGACGGAATAAGAATCGGTCATTTATTTCCAATCAAGACGACACCTCTGCAACTTGATAAGTCAGTAAAAGGATCAATTGGGCGTATACCGCAGTCTACCGAATTCCGAGATCTGCTTGAATCTAAAGTATTGAAATTCAGTCATCATGCTGAAGTACGTATGGAGCAAAGAGGAATTACGTTGCAGCCAGAATCATTATCACAAATTATGAAGGCTGTTGACGATGCTGCTTCCAAAGGTGCTAAAGATTCTTTAATAGTAATGAAGGATCTCGCAATGATTGTAAACGTCCCGAGTCGCACAGTAGTTACAGCAATGGACGGTAAGCAAATGCAGAGCAACGTATTTACAAAGATTGATAGTGCGATTATTTTATCGTAAGGCTGGACCTAACAGGAAGCCTTAAGTTGTGGATCGACTGAAGCAACTTTAATCGTAAACCTAACCCATTGGAGGTAATGAAACCATGTTAAGATCGATGTATTCCGGCGTATCCGGTATGAGAGGGTTTCAAACTAAGCTTGACGTAATTGGTAACAACATTGCAAACGTGAATACAGTAGGTTTTAAAGCTGGTCGCGTCATGTTTCAAGATATTTTGAGTCAAACCGTTTCTGGTGTAACGGCTCCAGAAGAAGGAGAGCGCGGTGGTGTAAACGCGAAACAAATTGGACTTGGTGTATCCATCGGAGCAATTGATACGATACATACGGCTGGTAGTGCAATGACAACTAACCAAGCAACTGATTTGCGTATCGATGGCGACGGATTTTTTGTTGTATCAGCTGGAGATGGCACTGAGCAAATGTTAACTCGCGCAGGTAATTTTACGCTCGACGCTGCTAGACAACTTGTTAATGGTGACGGATTGTTCGTCCTTGGACAAGACGGTGCTCCAATCGTTCTTGATGAAGAGGTAACTGGGTTCAGCATAAGCCAAGATGGTACGATTATTGGTGTTACAGCAGACGGCCAAGTAGAGGTTGCTAGACTTGGTATTGCAAAAGTGATTAACCCAAGCGGTTTGGAAAAATTGGGTGGTAATTTGTACCGCATGACAGTTAATGCTAACCCAGGAGGAACATTCGAGTTGCAGTTTGCAAATGATCCGGCAACTGGAACAGGTGCGATCATTTCTGGTCAGCTTGAAATGTCAAACGTTGATTTGACAGCAGAATTTACAGAAATGATTGTAGCACAGCGCGGTTTCCAAGCGAACTCCAGAATCATAACTACTTCTGATGAAATTTTGCAAGAGGTTGTGAATTTGAAACGCTAGAGTTAATAGACTAGGTTAGAGAGCGGGAGGCTGTTTCAGCCTCCTCTACATACAAAGGGGGGTAGCTGATGATTACTGTAACGCGTTTGAACGGTTCCAAAGTAACTATAAATGCTCTTCTTATTGAAATGATTGAAGAGTCAGCTGATACGGTTATAACTCTTACAACTGGAAAAAAGCTGGTGGTGAAGGAAAAGACCACTGATTTAATCGGGCTTAATCAGAAATATCTTCAAGGTATTGGCCTCGTTGCTGCGGCCCAAATGAGTGAACAAACAGGGGGGCCTACAACATGAAAAAGATGTTGCCTTGGTTAATTACCATATTGTTATCTATTACTCTTATAGCAATTGTAGCTATCATTTTGTTTAAATCACTTTTTAATGATGAAGCTGACGCCAAAGAAGCAAAAGAACCAGTTAAAATCGAGGTGCTTACTGCTACAGAAAGAGTAGAAGTAACTTCTGAGCTTAAAGAGTTCAGACGTAACCTTAAAGATCCCGAGTATGTTGTCATTGTGAATTTCGCATTTCAATTGGATAAAAAGAAAACAAAAGAAGATTTCGATAAGTTGTTAGAGATTGAAGTTAAACCGATCATTAGCCGCACACTTGCGGATATGACTGCAGAAGAGCTTAATGGCTCCAAAGGGGAAGATGCGCTTGAATCGAAGTTGCTCACCCTCATCAATCCGATAATTCCAAAAGGCAAATTAGTGAAAGTAGAAATAACTGACTTCACGATTGCAAAGTTATAACAATTAAAAGCAATTTTCCTCGAAGGAGGTGAGAGAATTGGTTGATGTATTATCGCAGAACGAAATTGACGCCCTGCTCGCAGCATTAGACTCTGGTGAAATGGATGCGGAGGATCTAAAAAAGGAAGAGGTATCGCGTAAGGTAAGTGTGTATGACTTCAAGCGTGCAGTTCGTTTCTCGAAGGATCATATCCGGAGCTTGACTCGCATTCACGAAAACTTCGCGCGATATTTGACAACCTATTTCTCGGCGCAACTTCGGACGTTTGTTCAAATCAATGTCGTTGATGTGGAACAACTACCGTATGATGAGTTTATACGATCAATTCCTAAGATGACTATTTTGAACATTTTTGAAGCTGAACCGTTAGAGGGCCGCATGGTTCTGGAGGTGCATCCGAACGTTGCTTACGCAATGCTGGATCGCATGCTTGGAGGGCAAGGCGTTGCTCCATCGAAAATAAATAATCTTACAGAAATTGAAACGACAGTAATGGAACGTATTTTTGCTAGAACATTTGAAAGTTTGCAAGAAGCATGGAAAACAATTATTGATATTTCGCCTAGACTAGAAGCGCTGGAAACGAATCCGCAGTTTATGCAGATCGTTTCACCTAATGAAACGATAGCGTTAATATCATTCAGCACAAAAATTGGTGATACAACTGGTATGATCAACTTGTGTATCCCGCATGTTGTGCTGGAACCGATTATGCCTAGATTGTCCGTTCATCATTGGTTTGTTTCTCAGAAAAAGGAACGTATTCCTGAAGAGGTTGAAATTCTGGAGCAGCGCGTCAATAAAGCTAGGCTTCCTATCGTTGCCGAGCTAGGTGAAACTACGATTACAATAAGCGAGTTTCTATCGTTGAGCGCCGGCGATGTTCTTACATTAAATAAGCCAGTAGATGAAGGACTGAAAATAAAAGTTGGAGAAAAGCTTAAGTTCATAGGTAGTCCTGGCTCAGTTAGAGACAAGCTTGCGATACAGGTGGACGAGATTGTAACTGAAGGAGCGGAAGAAGATTATGATGAGTAAAGACTATTTGTCACAGGAGGAAATTGATGCATTGCTTCGTCAGTCCTCTAATGAGCCTGATGAAGTTCAACTACCAGCAAATGAAGTTCAGCTTTCTGATTACTTGTCTTCCATTGAACAAGATGCACTAGGGGAAATTGGAAACATTACTTTCGGAAGTGCAGCAACTGCATTATCAACATTGCTTGGTAAAAAGGTTGACATCACTACTCCTCAAGTTACGCTTGTTAGACGCGAAGAACTGGGTGATATTTTCCCTAAACCGCATGTAGCAGTGAGTGTTCAATACGTCGATGGTTTCGAAGGTATTAATTCCCTCGTTATTCGTACAAAAGATGCTCAAATTATTGCGGATTTGATGCTTGGCGGCGAAGGTGATGTGACTTTAGAAGAATTAAATGAAATTCACATCAGTGCTGTTCAAGAAGCAATGAACCAAATGATGGGATCATCTGCTACATCAATGTCGACCATTTTTAATAGATTCGTTAACATTTCTCCTCCGGGAATCGATATTTTAGATGTTAATAACGGTGATGGCTTGGGGCACCTGCCTCCAGTAGACGTCTTTATTAAAATATCTTTCCATTTAACGATTGGTGATTTGATCGATTCTACGATTATGCAATTGCTACCGGTTTCCTTTGCGAAACAAATGGTGTCTACGCTAATGGGTGAAAGCGGGATGGATGAAGTAGCTGCCACGGTTCAACAAGTACCAGCAGTAGCTGAACAGCAAGTAGCTATGCAGCAGACAGCTGCAACTACAATGACGCAACCTCCACAAATGCAGCAACAAATGCAACAACCGATGAATCAGCCGATGAATCAACAGATGCAGCACCAACCACCTATGGGTTATGGTTTCGACCAACAAATGGGATACCAGGGACAAGGGAATTTCTCACAAAATGTAAATCGAAACGTAAATGTTCAACCTGTTCAATTTGCTAATTTTAATAATGCTCCAGAAGTTACAATGGAAGGCACTAATCTCAATTTATTACTCGACATACCGCTAAAGGTCACTGTAGAATTAGGAAGGACCCAGAAGCAAATTAAAGATATTTTAGAGCTTTCGCAAGGATCGATCATTGAACTGGACAAGCTTGCTGGTGAGCCTGTGGACATTCTGGTGAACAATAAACTTATAGCCAAAGGCGAGGTTGTTGTTATAGATGAGAACTTCGGTGTTCGTGTCACAGATATCGTAAGTCAATGGGACCGCATTCAAAAATTACAATAACATCCTAGGAGGAAATGAAGATGGCAAACAGAATTTTGATCGTAGATGACGCTGCATTTATGCGTATGATGATTCGCGATATTTTAACAAAGAATGGATATGAAGTAGTAGGTGAAGCACAAGATGGTGCTCAAGCAATCGAGAAGTACAAAGAACTTAAGCCAGACCTAATTACAATGGATATTACAATGCCTGAAATGGACGGCATTTCTGCACTAAAAGAAATTAAAAAAATCGACGCTAGTGCAAAAGTTATTATGTGTTCCGCTATGGGGCAACAAGCAATGGTTATAGATGCAATCCAAGCAGGTGCTAAAGATTTTATCGTGAAGCCTTTCCAAGCAGATCGTGTTATTGAAGCGATCAAGAAAACACTTGGATAACGGTTGTCTGTGATGATGAAATCTAGATTAGGAATGGCGTTATTAACAGTTATAGGGATTACTGTTATGCCGATTGTTGCCGCTGCTGATTCCAGCGGCAGCGGTATGCTGAATGATGGTAAACCTGCCCCAGTGCCGAGCACGAATCCGGGTGAATTGTTAGGAAATATGGTTTGGGTTATGGTGGCGCTTGCAATCGTCATCTTTCTCATTCTTTATGTGATCAAATGGCTTTCTAAGCGAAATCAGCTCTGGGGAGCGAATCGTTCCATGCGATCGCTTGGTGGTATTTCTTTAGGTCAGAACAGTTCTATGCAAGTTGTAGAAATTGGCGAGCGTATCTACATCGTAGGTGTTGGTCAAACGATAACTTTGTTAGATAAGCTTGAAGATCCTGATGACGTGGCCTCAGTCATTGCATCACTCGAACGTCAAAGTGATAACGGCTGGACAACAAAAGATTTGACTGGCCTTATTCAGAAATGGCGCAATCGAACAACTTCGCATAAAGAATCTGGCAACGAGCAGTGGAATGCTCCTTCATCCTTTCAGCAAATGCTGGACAGTAAGCTAAAAAAGGGCGCAGATCGTAAAGAACAGCTCGAATCTTTGCTGCAAGACCATAATAAGAATGAACGGTTGATGGATGATGAGAAATAAGAAGTGGCTGTCCTTTTTCGCTATTCTGTTGCTGTCCATACTGTTTCATACTCAAGCATTCGCTGAACCAATACCCGATATTTCAATAAACATCGGTGATAATGGTAGTGGGGAGCAGCCAGGGACAAGCGCCTTGTCACTACTCCTATTAATAACAGTGCTAAGTATAGCTCCAGCAATATTGGTGCTAATGACAAGTTTTACACGAATCGTTATTGTTCTTAGTTTTGTAAGAACATCACTTGGAACACAAATGATGCCGCCAAACCAAGTATTAATTGGTCTCGCTTTATTTCTTACCTTGTTTATAATGGCACCGACATTTGGACAAGTAAATGAAGTTGCTCTACAGCCCTATATAAAGGGTGAGTTAACACAAACGGAAGCGCTTGAAAAAGCTGCAGTCCCAATGAAAAAGTTTATGTTTTCCCATACAAGGGAAAAAGATCTATTACTTTTTATGAACTATACGAAAACGGAAAAACCATCATCTTATGAAGAAATACCGCTGACCGTACTTGTTCCGGCCTACGCGATAAGTGAACTTAAGACAGCATTCCAAATGGGTTTTATGATTTTCATTCCGTTTTTGGTTATTGACATGATAGTGTCCAGCACATTAATGGCGATGGGGATGATGATGTTACCGCCGATCATGATTTCATTACCGTTTAAGTTGCTTCTATTCGTGTTAGTTGATGGATGGTATTTAATCGTAAAGTCATTGCTGCTGAGTTTCAGCACTTGATGAAGGTAGGAGGAAACGGGGATGAGTGCTGATTTTGTCATCGGATTAGCCGGCGAAGCTATCTATGTTGTATTAAAGGCTAGTGCTCCGATGCTCGTTCTTGCTCTGATAGTTGGCTTAATTATTAGTGTGTTTCAAGCAACAACACAGATTCAGGAGCAGACGCTTGCTTTTGTTCCGAAGATTGTAGCTGTATTTCTATCTATTATCGTTTTTGGTCCTTGGATTCTTAATACGGTTGTTGACTTCACTTACAATCTACTGAACAATCTTCACAATTACATCGGTTAGGTAGTGAATTGATGGATGCAATCGTACAGGGTTTCCCTATTTTTTTGCTTATCTTTTGTCGAATAACTGCGTTTTTCGTCGTAGCACCTGTTTTTTCGTCGCGAGGTGTGCCGAGTACGTTCAAGATTGGACTTGGCTTTTTTATCTCTTTTATCGTCTTTCTCACATATGGAATTGGCGAGACGGTAGTCACAGACGCTGGGTATGTACTCGTCATTTTAAGAGAAATCATGATCGGACTGACAATGGGCTATGTTTGTTACTTGTTCTTTTCAGTTGTACAGACGGCAGGTTCGTTAATGGATCTCCAAGTCGGATTCGCAATGGCCAATGTAGTTGATCCCCATACGGGAGCTTCGGCTCCGCTCTTAGGGAATTTCAAATACATGCTTATGCTCGTTACGTTTCTGATGATGAACGGTCATCATTATATGTTGACTGGTTTGATGGATAGTTATCAATGGATGCCATTATCAAATGAATTTTATAGCCGAATTATGAGCGGTGGAGTATCTGATTTTCTAACAAGAACAGTAAGTAATACGTTTCTACTAGCGTTACAAGTTTCTGCACCGTTAGTTGTAGCGATGTTTTTAACTGACCTCGGGTTAGGCTTTCTTACGAAATCAGCGCCACAATTTAACGTGTTTGTTATCGGTATACCGCTCAAAATTATTATTGGTCTATTTTTGCTCGTTCTACTTATGCCTGGATTGGCAATGTTGTTTGATAAACTGTTTTCTATTATGTTTCAGTCCTTGGAGCAGTTGTTTGGTGTCGTACAGGGACCGCCAGAAGGGCAATAGGAGGCTGTTTTCGTGCGTACGTATCGCTTTGAACTAGATTTGCAGATGTTTAACCAGGAGAAGACAGAAAAAGCGACTCCTAAAAAACGAGATGATTCCAGAAAGAAGGGGCAGGTCGCAAAATCACAAGATTTGCCTGGTGCAATCATTTTGTTATTCGTATTTGCCTCTTTTAGTATGTTAGGTGATTTTTATAAGGAACGTATCAACGGATTATTTTACGGTTTGTTTCAAGATTGGCTCACGATGGAGCTTACATCTGCCAATATACTCGTTTTATTTTATCATCTTACAAAAGAACTGTTAATTATACTTCTACCTATTTTCGCAATCGTTATGATTATTGGTGTCGTAGGAAATGTCATTCAATTCGGATTTTTAATGACTGGCGAACCCCTTAAGATGCAATTAAAAAAACTGAATCCGATTGAAGGATTTAAACGAATTTTTTCAATGAAAAGTTTAGCTGAATTTTTTAAAAGTATTTTGAAAGTTACAATCATCGCAGTTCTCGTCTACTTTGCACTAATTCGTGAATGGAACACGTTGCTTGCACTTTCATCTATGCCGATAAATGATATATTTTCTTTTACAGCAGGTTTAACGGTAAGTCTAGGAATTGAAATTGGTGCAGTTCTTACGGTTCTTGCATTTCTAGATTTTCTCTATCAGAAATACGAGCACGAGAAGAGCATTAAGATGTCTAAGCAGGATATAAAGGATGAGTACAAAAAATCAGAAGGTGATCCCCTCATCAAAGGTCGTATCCGTGAACGTCAACGGAAAATGGCATTGCAACGGATGATGCAAGATGTACCTAAAGCTGATGTAGTCATTACGAATCCGACACACTTTGCAATTGCGCTTAAATATGATTCCACTAAGATGGAAGCACCGACTATTCTTGCTAAAGGAATGGATCATGTAGCTCTACGAATTAGAGAAATTGCAAAAGAAAATGGTGTCTTAACGATGGAAAACAAGCCGCTAGCCAGAGCGTTATACGAACGAGCTGAGATCGGAGATGTTATACCGGGAGACTTGTTCCAAGCTGTGGCGGAAGTATTGGCTCAAGTATATAAAATGAAAGGGCGCAAGAAGAGGTCCTAAATTGCACGGGAGGAGGTAGCATCATGAAAGCTAAGGATTTATTCATCATATTGGGTGTCATCGGAATTGTACTCATGATGATTATCCCGATCCCGATTCTACTTATCGATATTTTACTTATACTTAATATCTCTATCGCACTTATGATTTTGCTAGTTGCGATGAATACGAGAGAAGCATTGGACTTTTCAATCTTCCCTACACTACTACTTGTAACTACCTTATTCCGACTTGCACTTAGTGTATCAACGACAAGAGCAATCTTGCAACATGCTGAAGCCGGTGAAGTTGTTGCTACCTTTGGTAGTTGGGTTGGCGGTGGTAATGTTGCGATAGGCTTTATCGTATTCCTAATCCTCGTTGTCGTTCAGTTCATCGTTATTACGAAAGGTTCCGAGAGGGTTGCTGAAGTAGCAGCGAGATTTACGCTTGATGCTATGCCGGGTAAACAAATGAGTATTGATGCTGACCTTAACTCGGGTCTTATTAATGAGAAGCAAGCACGTGAGCGTCGTTCCAAAATTGAACGTGAAGCTGACTTCTATGGTTCGATGGATGGTGCCAGTAAGTTTGTAAAAGGTGATGCGATTGCAACGATTATCATCATGATCATAAACTTAATCGGTGGATTTGTCGTCGGTATGGCGATGCATGGAATGGAATTTGGAGAATCACTAGAGACATTTTCAATATTAACAATCGGTGACGGGTTGGTCGCACAAATTCCAGCATTGCTCATCTCTACTGCTGCTGGATTGATCGTAACGAGAGCAGCATCTGATGGCAATTTATCAGAAGATATCACATCACAACTTTTCAGATATCCGAAAATGCTTTATGTTTGCGCAGGTACAATATTTGTGCTTGGATTTACTCCAATTGGTCCGTTAGCCACTTGGCCATTTGCAGTCATTATGACGGTAGGTGCTTGGAGCATGCAGAAGAAACTTGTGAAACAACAAGAACAAGATGAACTGCTCGTTGAGGAGCAACAGATCGAAGAAGTTCGCAGCCCAGAGAGTGTAATAAGTTTACTTCAAGTAGACCCAATCGAATTCGAGTTTGGATATGGACTAATACCACTTGCAGACACACAGCAGGGTGGCGATTTACTCGATCGGATCATAATGATCAGGAGGCAGTGTGCACTTGAACTTGGTCTAGTCGTACCGGTCATCAGGATTCGAGATAATATTCAACTTAAACCTAACGAATACGTCATTAAGATAAAAGGAAATACAGTCGCACGAGGAGATCTGTTGCTTAATCATTACTTAGCAATGAGCCCGGGTTTCGAAGATGATTCAGTTATCGGAATCGAAACAACAGAACCAGCGTTTGGATTACCAGCGATTTGGGTTGATGAAGCGATGAAAGAAAGAGCAGAATTATCTGGTTACACAGTAGTTGATCCGCCTTCTGTCGTTGCTACACATTTGACCGAAATTATTAAACGTCACGCACATGAATTAATTGGACGACAAGAAGCTAAGATGTTAGTTGAAAATGTGAAGGAATCTTTCCCGGCACTAGTGGACGAGTTAATACCATCCATTTTAACAGTTGGCGATGTCCAGAAAGTACTTGCGAAGTTATTGAAGGAAAAAGTGTCTATCCGAGATCTAGTTACGATTTTCGAATCGCTTGCGGATAATGGTAATTACACAAAGGATCCTGATGTTTTGACCGAATATGTAAGGCAATCTCTATCACGTCAAATTACTCAGCAGTTTACACCAAATGGAGATACACTTCGAGTCATTACTGTAGGGCCACAACTTGAGAAGAAAATTGCAGAATCTGTTCAACAGACGGAACAAGGAAGCTATATTGCTCTTGATCCAGTATCGACTCAACAAATTTACCAAAAACTTAACGAGCAAGTGAGTAGACAAATACAATCGGGACAACAGCCAATTGTATTGACCTCTCCAACGATACGTATGTATTTGCGACAAATAATCGAAAGAACGATGCAAGATGTACCTGTATTGTCTTACAGTGAACTTGAGCCGAATATCGAAGTACAAAGCGTCGGGGTGGTGAATTTATGAGAGTAAAACGTTACGTTGTAAACGCACTGCCAGAAGCTGTCTCAATGATACGGACAGATCTTGGCAAAGACGCCGTAATACTTGATTCGAAAGAAATTCGAGTCGGAGGCTTTATGGGGATGTTCGGCAAAAAGAAGATGGAAGTTATAGCAGCAGTTGAAACCGGTGCTCAGAAAAATGCTGAGACACAGCAGCGCAAACCGAGCCCGGAAGTAAATGCAGTCGTTGAGCAGATATTACAGACAGCTCAGCGTTCAAATACTGCCGTTATGGAGCCACCTCAATTACCGACAGTTCCCATTATTGAAAAGCCTTCAGATAAACGAATCGAGCGGGAACAGTTCATCATCGATGAAATAC
Organism: Paenibacillus sp. GSMTC-2017; assembly: GCF_016019935.1. Lineage (GTDB taxonomy): Bacteria > Bacillota > Bacilli > Paenibacillales > Paenibacillaceae > Pristimantibacillus. The sequence continues at coordinate 495,383 of NZ_JAECMT010000001.1, read as the reverse complement.
GTGATCTTCGGGAATATATGGTTAAGTTGACGAAACAGCAATCGGATCATAATACTTTATCGGAACCTCTACTAGCACTGAAAGACCGATTAATTCTACAAGAGATGGAACATGAGCTGGTAGATAAGTTAATTGATACACTTTTGGAAGAACAGAAGCAATCTGAGCGGATTTTTGATAACAAAGAAGTTTGGCTAAATGCCACTCGTATTATTGAAGGTTGGCTAGAACCATACAGCAAGGCTCAACTTAATACAGAAGTCCGCGTTTTACATTTTGTAGGACCAACTGGAGTCGGAAAAACAACAACAATTGCAAAGCTTGCAGCTGAGCAAACGATTAAGTTAGGCAAAAAGGTTGGCTTCATTACATCTGATACTTATCGAATTGCGGCAGTTGACCAACTAAGAACATACGCGAATATTTTGAATGTACCGCTCGAAGTTGTTTTTTCACCAATGGATTTGCCCAAAGCCCACAAACAGCTTGAGAGTCGGGATCTCATTTTGATGGATACTGCGGGACGCAACTTTAGAAGCGAACTTCATGTTTCTGAAGTAAATAGTCTCTTGCAAACGAAAGAACCTAGCGAAACGATTCTAGTACTCAGTCTTACTGGAAAAACAACAGATATGGCGATTGTTGCAGAGCGGTTCAGTAAATTCGGAATTAATAAAGTGTTATTCACAAAGCTAGATGAAACAATCGTATATGGAGCAATCCTTAACTTAATTCTGAAATATGAGTTGTATCCGACACATATGGCAAGTGGTCAAACCGTACCGGATGATATTGAACCATTCCAAGCGAAAAAATATGTACAAATGTTATTAGGAGCAAGTGAATATGAATGATCAGGCAGAAGCATTACGAAATTTAGTCAAGCAGCAGGAGCTTCGCCTAGAACGAAAAGAAACAAGAGTAATTACAGTAACGAGCGGTAAAGGTGGCGTTGGGAAGTCTAACTTTAGTTTAAACTTCGCTTTGTCTCTTCAAAGGTTAGGAAAAAAAGTGCTCGTATTCGATGCAGATATCGGTATGGCGAATATTGATGTACTGATGGGGAGAACGTCAACCTATAGTCTTTATCACCTTTTAAAGCAGGAGAAAACGATTTGGGACATCGTACAAAATGGACCAGAAGGCCTTCATTATATAGCTGGAGGTTCGGGGTTTAGAGACTTGCTTGAGTTGTCTGAGGAGCAGTTGAACCGGTTCGCTGTTGAGATTGAAAAGCTTCATGGTGAATATGACATTATTTTGTTTGATACTGGCGCAGGGTTGTCCAAAGAAACGGTTAAGTTTATAACTGCAGCACAAGAAACAATAGTCGTTACGACACCAGAACCGACATCAATAACAGATGCTTATGCTCTTATCAAAATGGTAAAAAGTATGGATATGAATGTCATATTCAAATTGATAGTAAATCGTGCAACTGATGAGCGAGAAGGTAGGGAGACTGCTGATAAGATCAGTCTAGTAGCAAGTCGTTTTCTTCAATCAGAGCTTCCTTCACTTGGCATCGTACCGGATGATTCAAACGTTTCTAAAGCTGTGAAGCGACAAGTGCCTTTCATGATCGCTTTCCCAGATACAGAAGCGGCTAAAGCAGTTAGCCATATCGCTATGCAGTTTCTGGAGATTCCACAACCGATATCTGATAGTGGAGGCGTCAAAGGATTTTTGACAAAATTGTTCAGACTCACAAGATAATCCTTTGAAAATGAGAGGGGGGATACGATTGGCTCCTTATCGCGTATTAGTCGTTGATGATTCCGCATTTATGCGGAAAATTATAAGTGATCTCATCGTGCAGGACGATCGATTCCACATAGTAGCTACAGCTGTAAATGGAATGGAAGCTGTGGCTGCGGCAGCGGAGTATAAACCAGATGTCATCACGATGGATCTTGAAATGCCTGTAATGAATGGGATAGAGGCACTTCAGCTCATTATGAAGTCTAATCCGACACCTATTATTATGTTATCAGGTATAAGCGAAGATAACACTCGAGATACGATTAAAGCGCTGCAATTTGGCGCGTTCGACTTTATTCACAAGCCAACTAGCGCTATATCAACTGACATTCATCAGGTTGGTGAACAATTGCTTGAGAAGATGAAAGTTGCTGTATACACAAAACGAAATAAATCAGTTCAATCGATAGATAAGTTGAAACAAGAGGTTAGTCCTCCTAAATCAGAAATGCAGGTACGGGAAATTGACCAAAAACAGCAAGCAACAAAACAGCCATCTCCAAAACCTGCTAATGCAGGGCGGCCTGCATCATTACCGTTACATAATTTGCACAAAGCAGCCGATGTAGAAGTAAGCCCAGATACAAAATCGAGAATCGATTCCAACCCTGCTTCAATTGCTAACAAAAAAACGGTAGTAGAGAAAAAGGTAGAGAAAAAGGTAGAGAAAAAGGTAGAGAAACAGGAGAGTAAGCTTATAGAGTTCCAAACTGCTCTCCCCAAAAATGAGCCTGTTTTATCACGTAAGGAGAAAGGATCATTTAAGAACATTATCGTAATTGGAACTTCAACAGGTGGGCCGCGAGCGCTACATGAAGTTATAACTGCACTTCCTGATTCATTGCAAGCACCAGTTCTCGTCGTTCAGCATATGCCGCCTAGATTCACCAAATCGTTGGCCCAGCGTTTGGACAGCTTTAGCGCTCTACAAGTAGTTGAGGCAGAACAAGGGATGAGAGTAAGCGCTGGTGTCGTCTATATTGCACCTGGTGGGTTCCATATGGAACTTACAAAAGACGTAACGGGTTATGCCATTCGATTAACGGATCAACCACAACGAAATGGCCACCGTCCTTCAGTAGATGTTTTGTTCGAATCAGTTGTACCGTTTAAGGAATTGGAACGCCATGCGGTCATCATGACAGGTATGGGCAGTGACGGTGCTAAAGGCATGAAGATGCTCGCTGATAATGGTGCAGCTTCAACGATAGCAGAGTCAGAAGAAACATGTATCGTATATGGTATGCCGCGTGCTGCTGTAGAAACACATTGTGTACAGACGGTTCTTCCCCTACAGCAAATCGCATCAAAACTTGTAAAAGCAGTATTAGATAAAAGTTAGGTTGTGCTCGATCATACTAACAGGAGGTGCTAGAAAAATGGATATGAACGCATATTTGTCCATGTTTATAGACGAATCAAATGATCATCTTCAATCCTTGAACGAAAACCTGCTTCGATTAGAAAGCGATCCTGAGGATCTAAGTATCGTACAATCAATTTTTCGATCCGCTCATACGCTTAAAGGAATGTCAGCTACGATGGGTTACGAGGATCTAGCTTCGCTAACGCATGAGATGGAGAATGTGCTTGATTTGGTCCGTAACAGTAAGCTTAAGATGGATAGTTTTATCTTTGATACCCTCTTTAAAGGTCTAGATGCACTTGAAGCGATGGTGCAGGATATCGTAAACGGCGGAACTGGTAAAGCAGATGTTACATCTATCGTTGCTTCTCTTCAAAAAATATTGAAGAGTGATTATAAAAGTGATGAAGCTTCAGGTGCTTCAACAGAAACGTCAATTGCTGCTCCGAGTGGAGGAGCAGGATCATCTAATTCAGTGTTGCTTGATCAATTCCAAGCGTCTATCATGTTGCAATCGATGGAAGGTGGTCATCAGCCATTTTTTATCCAAGTAACAGTTGACGAAAATTGTGTGCTAAAAGCTGTTCGTGCCTATATGGTATTCGATTTGCTAGAACGTAACGGTGAAGTCGTCAAAGCTGAGCCAACCGTTCAAGATTTAGAGCAAGAAAAGTTTGATAGAACTTTCTCGGTATTTACTATTTCTACATTAAGTGAACAACAATTAAAGGATCAAATTTTAAATATTTCAGAGATACATTCCGTTCAAGTAACGCCACTTGATGCTGAGTCATTAGAATCTTTAACGATTGCTCCAGCTGCAGCAACTGTTGAAGCGCCAGAGAAAATAGTTGAAACATCTAAAGTGGCTGTGACTGGGGCAAAGGAACAGAGCGAAAGTGTCAAAAAGCCTGCGCAAGCAGCAGCTCAAGGAGCTGGGGTAGCAAAAACCATTCGTGTCGATATTGAACGTTTGGATACCCTTATGAACCTATTCAGTGAGCTGTTGATCGATAGAGTAAGGTTGGAACAACTCGCTAGTGAAATAAAGAGAGTTGATCTAACTGAAACCGTAGAGCATATGTCGAGAGTAAGCTCCGACTTGCAAAATATCGTGTTGAAATTACGAATGGTCCCAGTGGATTCGGTGTTCAATCGATTCCCTCGTATGATACGAGATTTAGCGAAAACATTAGACAAAAAGATCGAACTCGATATTATTGGTGCAGATACAGAACTTGACCGCACTGTAATTGACGAGATAGGAGATCCTCTCGTCCATTTGCTCCGCAACTCAGTTGATCATGGTATTGAATCGGTCCAGGAACGACTAGCAGCAGGCAAACCAGAAACAGGAACAATCTATCTTCGTGCTTACCATAGTGGTAATCATGTATTTATAGAAGTCGAAGAAGATGGTCGCGGAATTAATCATGAACGAGTGCTCAATACAGCAATCAAAAATGGAGTAATTACGGAAGAAGAAAGCAAGAAACTTTCTGACGACGAAATCAACATGCTTATATTTGCACCAGGGTTCAGTACAGCGGATAAAATTTCTGATATATCTGGCCGAGGTGTAGGATTAGATGTTGTAAAAACGAAAATTACTTCGCTTGGCGGAAATGTTACTATAAGTTCCGCTCTAGGAAAAGGAACGAAATTTTCAGTACAGCTGCCACTTACACTTTCAATCATATCAGCCATGCTAATTAAATTAGGTGATGAGAAATATGCGATACCATTGTCTTCAATAGTGGAGACGGGAATTATTCAAAGATCTAGTATTTTGAATGTTCATGGTAATCAAATGATAGAGTTCCGTAAATCTATTATTCCTGTCATTTCTTTGAGCCAAGTGCTCGAATCAACTAGCTTTGACGAATCGAATGAGCAAGAAACAGAAATTATTGTTATTCGCAAAGGTGAAAAATGGGCAGCTATTATGGTAGATGAGTTCATTGGTCAAAGTGAAATTGTACTTAAATCATTGGGTAACTATTTAACGAATATCCATGCCATTTCTGGAGCTACCATTCTTGGTGATGGTTACGTAGCACTTATTATTGATCCGAACGCACTTATCAAATAAGGAGGTTTTTTCAATGGGAGAAGAACTTAAAGTTATCGTATTCGCGCTAGGTAGCGAGGAGTACGGAATTGAAGTTGATAAAGTCCGCACAATTGAAAGATTGTCACCAATTACTCGAGTACCGAAAACAGCTGCCTTCATTAAAGGGGTAATTAATCTACGTGGTATCGTAGTACCGATAATTGATCTAAGAGGGCGCTTTAATTTAACTGAGACTGCTTTAACAGATAACACACGTATTATTGTTGTAGCAGTAGCTGATCTTGAAGTAGGATTTATCGTTGATTCCGCTAATGACGTCATTGACATTGATACGGAAACGATAGATTCACCTCCAGAAATAGTAGGTGGAATTAAAGCGAAATATTTGCGTGGCATTGCTAAGCTTGGGGAAGGACGTTTGCTCATTATGCTTAACTTGTCTGAAGTTCTAAATAAAAACGAAATAATCCAACTTGAGCAACTAGAGGTATAGTCTGTGACATTATTTGAATCTTTCGAAGCCTTTGAGCTAGATGTGCTTAAGGAAGTCGGCAATATTGGTGCAGGTAACGCAGCAACGGCATTGTCAAAATTATTGGACAAGCCCGTAGATATGGCAGTGCCAAGAGTTAGCTTAGTCCCATTCGAAGAAGTAGCTGAGCGAGTTGGTGGAGCAGAACAAATCGTATTAGCGGTTTTTCTGAGAGTTGAAGGGGAAGCACCCGGTAATATGTTCTTTATTATCGAAGAAGCATCCGCAAAGCGTATGTTGAAACAATTGCTTGCAATGAATCACCAGGATGATGATGGATATTCTGAAATGGAATTGTCCGCACTCTGTGAGATTGGAAACATTCTTGCCGGCTCCTATCTTTCTTCTCTAGCTGACTTTACAAGGTTGTCAATGGTACCTTCAGTTCCGGCCATTGCACATGATATGGCTGGGGCGATATTGAGCTATGGCCTCATGCAATATGGAGAAATGGGAGACTCCGCTTTGCTTATTGAGACGACGTTTCTAGAAGATCGCCAATCTCTGGATGGACATTTTTTCCTTATACCTGATCCTGAATCTTTCAACAAAATTTTCAAGTCATTGGGAGTCGGTAAGGGATGATTGGGCAAACGTTAGTGAAGGTTGGTATGGCTGATCTTAACATCGCAATAGATGGAGCTATTTTGAAAACAACGGGTTTAGGTTCATGTGTGGGTCTTACTCTTTATGATCCAAAGAGCAAAGTTGCCGGTATGGCGCATGTCATGTTGCCATCATCTGACATTGCTCGTGAATCACAGTTCAACGTTGCAAAGTATGCGGATACAGCTATCCCTGAACTTCTAGAGCGAATGAAAGCAGTAGGAGCTAGACTTGAGCGAATGGAAGCGAAAATGGCTGGAGGAGCTCAAATGTTTGCTTTTTCGGGACAATCTGATTCACTTCGAATTGGCCCTCGTAACGTAGAGTCATGTATTGCAATGATGAACCAGTACAAAATTCCGATTTTGTCACAGGACACTGGTGGCAACTACGGCAGAACGGTTGAGTTTGAAAGTAACAATGGCATTCTTCATATAAGAAGCGTGCAGTTTGGAACAAAGGAGATTTAAGATGCTGGGAACATGGCGATGGAATGTAGCATTCGGAATATTGGGTGTGGGACTAACGGTCTTATTCTCGATCGGCAACAATCCGTTGTCAGTCATTTTACTTAGAAGTTTATATGCATGTATAGCATTTTTTGTTCTCGGTTACCTAGTTCGCGCTCTTCTTGCATTTATATTGCGTCCTCCTGCCATTGTTGGCGAACCGTTTCATGAGCAAGAAGAAAAGGGTGGACAATTGGATCTAACGACCCCTGATGAGAGCGATGATTTAAACGACCTGCTTAAAGGACAACTGCAAAGTGGAGCGCAAGGTACCGATCGCGAAGAAATGGCTAATTCGGATGAAAGCGATCAGAGCTTCCGTCCGTTAACACCACCACAATTTGTATCAACTAACAACAAGCAACCAGAGGATTTAGCGAAAGCAATCCGTCAGCTGACAGGAGAGTGAGTCAATGACTGAGCTAAAGACGCCTCATTTGACTAACATCCAGATGTGGCAAGCATGGAAAGAACATGGTGATCTTGAAGCAAAAAAGGGGCTAATAGAAAATTATTTGCCTCTTGTAGATTATGTGACCAATCGTATGGCTATTGGTCTGCCAAAAAACGTAATAAAAGATGATCTCGCAAGCAACGGTGTGATGGGACTTATTGATGCCATCGAGAAGTTTGATTATTTGCGAGGTCTTCAGTTTGAAACATACGCTTCATGGCGGATTCGCGGTTCAATAATCGATGGGTTGAGGCAGGGAGATTGGGTCCCTCGATCCGTCCGTGAAAAAGCGAAGCGGGTTGAAGATGCCTATCAACATTTGGAACAGCAGTTTATGCGCTCGGTAACAGATGCAGAAGTCAGCAATTATTTACAATTGACAGAAAAAGAATTTACAACGATGCTTCAAGACATATCAATTGCAACGATATGTTCTCTAGATGATCCTATCCGCGAAGAGGAATCGGAAACTAGAATGTCTTTGTTAGTGGATGATAAAGCTAAAAATCCGGATCATAAAGTGCATGAATTTTATTTGAAAGAATCATTAGTTAGCGGTATAGAACGTCTAACGGAAAAAGAAAGAACGGTTGTATCACTATTCTACTATGAGGAACTTTCGCTTAGCGAAATTGCGGAAGTGATGTCACTTTCACCATCGAGAATATCCCAGCTCCATTCCAAAGCCATATTAAGGTTGCGGGGAGCATTGGCTAAACATAAAGATCAACTTATGCAACATTAGAAAGGGGGGAGTAAGGTGGATAATCAACAACTAGACTCATACCTACGTATCCAGATATCAGCTGATAAGCTGTCTGCCTTTATTACATTTAGTCGAATTACAGATGAATTTGCGTGTACTTTTGAAGAATGGGAACTCTTCATTCGAAGTAAAGGTGTAGTCCATGGGCTTAAGATGGATGTAATAGATCAATTAAGTAAAAATCCATTAGCTTTTTGTCGAGAGCAAACCTTAGTCGCCCAAGGAAAAAACTCAGTCCCAGGTACAGATGGCTTCATCCGATATGCATTCGATATTGACAATGGAGGGCATAAGCCTTCCGAGGATACCGAAGGGAAAATTGATCTAAAGGAAGTTACTCAGCTTAAAAATGCCAAGCGAGGCCAGCTAATAGCAGAGCTAGTAGAACCACAGGCAGGCCCTGCAGGAATGTCTGTTACAGGTGATGTGATCGAACCGAAATACGGAAAGCGTGTTCGGTTTAAAGTTGGCAAAAATGTGGTTATGAATGGCGAGCAGACAGCGCTATACGCAGCTATAGATGGCTTAATAACTTTGACGGATAAAGGGAAAATTAATGTGTTCCCTGTTTATGAAGTAAATGGTGATGTTAATTATAGCGTTGGAAATATTGATTTTGTCGGAACAGTTGTTATTCGTGGCAATGTTTTAAATGGTTTTCGAGTAAGAGCATCTGGTGATATCCGAGTAATAGGCGGCGTTGAAGGTGCGGAGCTAGAGTCTGATGGTTCTATCGAAATAACGAGTGGCATTATGGCAGGAAATAAAGGATATGTGAAAGCTGCTTGCAATGTAAAAAGCTCTTTTATCCAAGATGGCAATGTATACGCTGGTGAGGACGTACTAGTTTCACAAAGCATTATGCATTCAGCTGTTAAGGCAGGCCGAAATGTAACTTGTTCTGGATCTAAAGGTCTTATCGTAGGCGGTATCGTTCAAGCGGGAGAAGTAGTACTGGCACGAACAATCGGGAACTCCATGTCCACAGCAACAGCTATAGAAGTTGGCGTTAATCCTCAGCTTCGAGAGGAATTTCTCGAGCTCCGTGCTTTAATAAAACAATCAGTTGAAAGTAATGATAAAACAGATAAAGCGTTAACGATATTAGATCAATTAGCATCTGCAGGACAATTAACCCCAGATCGGCTTGCTATGCGTTCAAAGCTGAGTGCAACGAAGCGACAAACAGCAATGTCAATTGATGAATCAAAAACCCGTATGCTCGAAATTGAAAAGATGTTAGAGAACACGGAACGTTCTAGAATAGATGTAAGTGGGACAGTTTATAGCGGAACGAAGATGGTAATCGGTCGATATACAAAGTTTGTGAAAGATAGCGCTCAACGGGTTACTTTCCGTCTAATGGATGGCGATATTGCACTAGTACCCTATCATCAATAAAGGATATGAACGTTGACCCGGAAGGGGAGAACTGAAATGACGTTTAAGCCGTTAGATTTGCAAATGTCAGTTCCTCGAACGCAGGAATTTGGCAGTATGCATCAACAAGCCTTGCAAAAGCCATTATCAGAGCAAAATATTTTAGCTAATCAAGCAACGAAACTTACAGAAGAGCTACGCAAGCAAAATACGGCGGTTGAGCAATCTTCCAAATCTCAGGTTCGTGCAGATCAAGAGAGCAATCAGAGCAATTTACATAAGAAGAGCAAACGAAGTCAGGATAAGGAAAATAAAGATGAAGAGTCGTGCGAGTCACCCGCACATCCCTATAAAGGTCATCGGTTAGATATTAAGTTGTAACGAAATGGATAATTCGAAAGGCGGGATTTAGACGATGCAGCCATTACATTATATTTTACTTGTTGGAGCGGTTGTAATTGTAGGCGCCTTCGTTATGCCTAAGAGAAAGCAAGATACCCCTCCGCAAGCAGCTCAATCCGTACGGAATATGGAAACGGCATTAGAGCAATTTATGGAAAACATGGAGAAGGACAATGAGGATCTAGTGAAACTTGTTGTATCTGCCCAGCAATCGAGCAAACTGGAATCCGAGAAAAAGGATGACCGTATTATTGCATTAGAAAAGCGTTGCCAGCAACTAGAGGAACAGCTTCAATCGACCGTCACAGGGATGGCAGCAATGACTCCTAGCGTGAGTCAAGCTTCACAACTTCTAGGGAATACTGGACTGCTGAAGACTTCTATTTCAGATCATTCGTTGGAAAATAACCAAAAGCAGATGGACAGTGAAAACATGTCTCCGACTGATCATGGAACGATACATGCACGTTACCCAGAGCTTTTTCAACTTTATACAGCTGGTAAATCGATTGAATCCATTGCAAAAAAACTTGGTATGAATAAAGGGGAAGTTCAATTAATAATCGGCCTAGCAAAACAGGAGGGATCGCAGCATGTTTAATAAACGATCCTTTTTTCTTGGTCTTGGAGCTGGAATTATCGTTGGAGCATTGCTACTTGAAATGGTTCATATCGGAAAAGATAGTCAAAGTAACCTAAATGATATTAGCGATAAGTTAGATGAGTCTAGTAGTATCAAACAACCAGCTCAAGTGTCGCCAGCGCCGGTTCCAACATCTTCGCAAGTTGTTAAACCTACAAGTACAGCAACTGCGAAGCCAAAGGATGATACAACGTCAAAAGAACCAATTGCAACTCCTATATCCGAATCAACTGAATCTGTTAAACAATTGGTTCACATTAAGGCAGGTTTCAAAATTACAACGACAGCCAACTTGCTTGCAACCGCAGAAATTGTAGATGATGCTTCAGAATTTATTCGTAAAATGAAGGCATCTAAGAAGCGGATTCGCGCAGGTTATTTTTTGTGCTCTAAAGGGATGACCGTAGAGGAAGCGATAGAAATTGTAACCGGTGAACCATTAACGAAAGCTGAAGTAGACCAGTTTAAGAAAGATCAATCATAGTAAAAGTTGCTACTATACCAGAAGTTGCTTTTTGCCCGATTGAAGGTTATCAATTTGTAATGAAATCTTGCACAGCAACAGCATTTATGATATATTAAATGACGGTGTTAAAATCACACGCCTATCAATTCCGTTAATGGTGCTTTCGCTCGGCGAAAGTTTTGACGGAAAATGCGATTGGCGGAGGGACACACAAAAAAACCATTACAGGAGGTGTTGAGGACATGGCGGTTATTTCCATGAAACAGCTACTAGAAGCTGGGGTACACTTCGGTCATCAGACTCGTCGTTGGAACCCGAAGATGGATCGTTATATCTTCACAGAAAGAAACGGAATTTACATTATTGACTTGCAAAAAACGGTTAAGAAAGTTGATGAGGCTTACAACTTTGTTAAATCGATCGCTGCAGAGGGCGGCACTATGTTGTTCGTCGGCACGAAAAAGCAAGCTCAAGATTCAGTGAAAGAAGAAGCTGAGCGTTGTGGAAACTTCTACATCAACCAACGTTGGCTCGGCGGAACTTTGACTAACTTCTCAACTATTCAAAAACGTATTGATCGTTTGAAACAGCTTGAGAAATGGGAAGAGGACGGCACGTTTGAAGTTCTACCTAAGAAAGAAGTTATCATTCTTCGCAAAGAGAAAGATCGCTTGCAAAAATTCTTGGGCGGAATCAAAGGCATGAAAGGTCTTCCTAGCGCTTTGTTCATTATCGATCCACGTAAAGAGCGTATTGCAGTAGCAGAAGCTCGTAAATTGGGTATCCCAATTGTTGGTATCGTTGATACAAACTGCGATCCGGACGAAATCGACTACGTTATCCCTGGTAACGATGATGCAATCCGTGCGGTTAAATTGCTTACTGCTAAGATGGCTGACGCAATTGTTGAAGCTAATCAAGGCGAGCAAACAGCTTAATTAAAGCTGTTAACACAATTTCGATAACAACAAAGGGTGGTCAGATGGTGAAAACCTCTCACTACCCTTTTTTTGAACAAAATTCAGATGTAAACTTTTAGGAGGGTTTTTCATGGCAGTTAATGCGAGCGCGGTAAAGGAACTTCGTGAAAGAACAGGAGCAGGAATGCTCGATTGTAAAAAAGCACTAGACGAAACAGGTGGCGATGTTGATAAAGCGATCGCTGTTCTTCGTGAGAAAGGTCTAGCAGCAACTGCAAACAAAGCTGGTCGTATTGCTACTGAAGGCGTTGTTGAATCATACATTCATGCTGGCGGCCGTATTGGCGTAATCGTTGAAGTAAACTGCGAAACTGATTTTGTTGCTAAAACAGATCAATTCCGCGAATTTGCTAAAGATATCGCTATGCATATTGCAGCATCGAATCCTAAGTTCGTTCGTCGTGAAGAGGTTTCTGCTGAAGAGCTAGAAAAAGAAAAAGAAATTCTTAAAAACCAAGCTCTTAACGAAGGTAAACCAGAAAAAATCGTTGAGAAAATGGTTGAAGGCCGTATTTCCAAATACTATGAAGAGTATTGCTTGCTTGAGCAATCCTTCATTAAAAATCCAGACCTAAAAATCTCCGACTTGTTGAACGAAAAAATCAACAAAATCGGTGAAAACATTGCTATCCGTCGCTTCGTTCGTTATGAACTTGGTGAAGGTCTTGAGAAAAAAGTTGACAACTTCGTTGAAGAAGTTATGGCTCAAGCAAAACTTTAATCCGAACGCACAGGCGGGGCGGGGCGTCCGCCTCGCCTTGCTTCTATAATAGAAACAAAAATGAAGGACCTCGCACGCGAGGTGCATGATGGAGGTAGAAACGTTGGAACATCCTGTATTTAAACGGATCGTCTTAAAGGTAAGCGGAGAATCATTGTCAGGGCAGGAAGGTTTCGGTATCGAGTCAACTGTCATCTCATCTATTGCCAATCAAGTTAAAGAAGTTATCGCTCTTGGTGTTGAAGTTGCCATCGTTGTTGGTGGAGGTAACATTTGGAGAGGTATCGCTGGTTCGGCAAAAGGAATTGATCGGGCAACAGCAGATTATATGGGCATGCTTGCAACGGTAATGAACTCACTTGCGCTTCAAGACGCGCTAGAGCAAATTGATGTGCCAACACGTGTACAAACATCGATCGCTATGCAGCAGATCGCAGAGCCATATATTAGACGTCGTGCCATTCGCCACTTGGAAAAGGGACGTGTCGTTATTTTCGCAGCTGGAACAGGAAACCCGTTCTTCTCTACGGATACGACAGCAGCTCTTCGTGCAGCTGAGATCGAAGCAGAAGTTATACTTATGGCTAAAAACAAAGTAGATGGTGTTTATTCTGCTGATCCGTTTAAGGATGAGACAGCTGAGAAGTTTGAAGAACTGACATATATGGATATGCTAAATCTTAATCTAGGTGTTATGGACTCAACTGCTTCTTCGCTATGTATGGATAACAATATTCCACTTATCGTATTCTCAATTACTGAGAATGGTAATATTAAACGCGTTGTACTCGGAGAAAAAATCGGAACGATTGTGAAAGGAAGTGCTAAATAATGCCACAAGCTATTAAGAAAAACGCCGAAGAACGGATGGACAAAGCAATCTCTGCCCTGAAACGCGACTTGTCAACACTTAGAGCAGGCAAAGCAAGTCCGTCGCTTCTGGATCGGATCCAGGTTGAATATTATGGTGCTTTAACACCACTTAGCCAATTAGCTAATATTAATACACCAGACTCTCGTACAGTAATGATTACACCTTGGGACAAATCGTCTGTTTCTGCGATTGAAAAGGCGATTATGAAATCGGACTTGGGAATTACTCCATCTAATGATGGAACAGCGATTCGTATTTCCGTTCCACCACTTACTGAAGAACGTCGTGTTGATTTGGTAAAAACATCGAAAAAATTCGGTGAAGAAGCAAAAGTTGCTATCCGCAACATTCGCCGTGATGCTAACGATGACATTAAAAAACTAGAAAAAACGGATATTTCCGAAGATGAATCACGTCGTCATCAAGAAGATATTCAAAAAGCAACGGATAAGTTTATTGCTGAAGTAGAAAAGGTTCTAGTTGGTAAAGAAAAAGAGATTATGGAAGTATAAACATACAAAGAGCCCCTCCGATAGGTGGGGTTACATTTTGACCAAACCTTCCTCTTGCTCTCGGAGCGAATTAGCTTACCAGATTTCCTGGTCGCTTTCCCCGCTAACGGCTTGGTGGAGGTTTTCTCATATCGGTTGGGAGGAAGCTAGATGATCAAGCGACTTTGGGCCAAACTAGGCAAATCGTCCTTACCGAAGGCTGATTCGCTGGCGCCAGAAAACATCCCTCTGCATGTAGCTATTATTATGGATGGAAACGGCCGATGGGCAAAAAAACGCGGGTTGCCGCGTGTGGCGGGTCATCGTTCCGGGATGAAGACGGTAAAACGTATAACAATCGCCGCGAATCGGCTAGGCATCAAATATTTGACGATGTACGCTTTCTCTACAGAAAACTGGAAACGTCCTAAAGATGAAGTAGATTTTTTAATGAAGCTACCTCAACAGTTTCTTGAAATCGAATTAGATGAGCTAATTAAAAATAATGTTCAAGTGCGTATGATGGGAACACGTGAAAAACTTCCTTCGCATACAGTTAGCGCTTTAGAAGAAGCTATTAAGAAGACGGAAAATAATACGGGTCTTGTTCTTAATTTTGCACTCAATTACGGTAGCAGGCTTGAAATGCTTGAAGCCGTCAAAGAGATAGCAAAGGATGTTCAGCAAGGGCATCTGTCAGTTGCAGAAATTGACGAAACAGTTATGTCTAGAAACCTATTGTCCTGTGAGCTGCCTGATCCGGATTTGCTCATCCGAACAAGTGGAGAACTACGGCTAAGTAATTTCATGCTGTGGCAACTTGCTTATAGCGAGCTTTGGTTCACAGATGTTTATTGGCCAGAGTTTACAGAAAAGCATCTTTATGAAGCCATTCAAGAATATCAACGACGTGCTCGTCGATATGGCGGTTTATAGCTTCATCTGACGGAGTGTGACTTTGCTTTGAAACAACGATTGATTACCGGTGTTATTGCAGGCGCATTGTTTATTGCCATTACAGTTATGGGCGGAGCGTTTTATACTGGCCTGCTCATACTATTAGCTATTATCGGATTCAAAGAATATTCTCGCATGAATGGTGTTAATCCGTTCCATCCTTCTGCATTGCTTGGTTACGGAGGAGTATTATATTTTGTTTTGCCATGGTCCTCGTGGGGAATAGAGCTCCCTTCTGAGATGACGATGGTGTGGATGTTAGCATTCCTTCTTATGGCGATTAGCGTCATAACTAAAAATAAAACAACAATAGATGGAGCAGCACTAATGTTGCTGGGGTCTATTTATATTGGTTATGGTTTTTCTGCCATGATATCGGTTAGAGCGATTGATACACATGGTTTGTTTTGGACTTTCCTAGCTTTTGGTTGTATTTGGGCATCAGATATTGGTGCTTATTTTGTAGGAAAAGCAATCGGCAAAACAAAGCTATGGCCTTCCATTAGTCCTAACAAGACGATTGAAGGAGCAGTAGGTGGTATTGCTGTTTCTCTTCTTGTGGCCGTTATATTTGCATTGGTATCGCCTGAATTAATTAGTATTTCAAAAGCGCTCATTATCGGAATTGTGGCTGCAGTTGCGGGACAATTTGGTGATTTGATTCAATCTGCGTACAAACGTGTCAAAGGAATTAAAGATACAGGAAGTTTACTTCCTGGACATGGTGGTGTGCTAGATCGTTGCGATAGTTGGATAATTGTATTCCCATTGCTCCTGCTCACTGAACTTATTCACCTATAGGCATGGAGGTATCCTTTTGAAAAAAATATCATTACTAGGCTCAACTGGCTCCATCGGAACTCAGACACTTGACGTCGTAAAAAATCAACCTGATCGTTTCCAAATTGTTGGTTTATCAGCTGGTACTAACGTAAATTTGGTCATTGAACAGGCAAAAACCTTTAAACCAGCTATTGTTAGCTTAGCGACGAAAGAGCTTGCTGAACAAGCACGACCACATTTACCTTCGAGTACTAAAGTTGTGTATGGTGAAGAGGGCTTAATTGAGGTTGCCGCTGGAACAGAGGCTGATACCGTCGTAACAGCAATACTTGGAAGTAGAGGACTACCGGCGACGCTTGCTGCTGTTGATGCAGGTAAAACGATTGGGCTAGCCAATAAAGAGACATTAGTTACTGCAGGACATATCGTAATGGAACGTGCTAAGAAACAAGGCGTTTCAATTTTGCCGATTGATAGTGAACACTCTGCTATTTTTCAATGTTTAAATGGTGAGCAACGTAAAGCTGTAAAAGGTATAACGTTAACGGCTTCGGGTGGTTCATTCCGCGATCGTAGCCGAGCAGAACTAGAAGGCGTTACTGTATCTGAAGCACTTAATCATCCCAACTGGTCAATGGGAGCCAAAATTACGATTGATTCTGCAACAATGATAAACAAAGGTTTAGAGGTTATTGAAGCTAGATGGCTGTTTGATCTTACATATGATCAGATTGATGTTTTGATTCATCCTGAGAGTATCATTCATTCTTATGTTGAGTTTGTTGATCATAGTGTGATAGCTCAATTGGGTATGCCGGATATGCGTGTTCCCATTCAATATGCATTAACGTACCCGGATCGATTAGTTACACCTACAGAACGGTTAAATCTTGCTGCCATCGGAAAATTAAATTTCAGGGCAATGGACTTTGGACGATATCCATGTCTCAGGTTGGCGTACGAATGTGGAAGAAGAGGTCAATCTGCTCCTACTGTACTAAATGCAGCCAACGAAGTGGCAGTAGCTCGTTTCTTAAATGGTGAGATCACATTCCTTGATATTGAACGAGTATTGGAAACGGTCATCGAGCGTCATAGTATTTGTGACATTAATGATCTTGAAACGATTACGGAAGTAGACGAATGGGCACGGAGTCTGGCGGCATCGGTCTGATCATTACCGAAAAAGTGGTTCTCTTGTATCGGATAGGAGAATAATGATAATCTAAGTACAGGCCGTAACGAACAGGGGGCAACACTTCTATGGGAACGATTCAGGTCGTTTTTTTGACCGTTTTAGTTTTTTTCGTCATTGTGACAATTCATGAATGGGGTCATTATTACTTCGCGAAACGTGCGGGGATACTCGTTAGAGAATTTGCAATCGGTTTTGGACCGAAGTTATTTTCTTTAAAACGGGGCGAGACTAGATTCACCCTTCGATTAATTCCAGCGGGCGGTTTTGTCCGAATGGCTGGTGAAGATCCAGAAATAGTCGAAGTGCAGCCCGGACAGACAGTAGCTATTCGGGTGAAGGACAATTTAGTTACCCGTCTCTATCTCGATCGATTGGACGAGAGAACGGGAACGATTCGTGGTGAAGTAGATTCCGTTGACTTGGAACACAAGCTTTCCATCTCGCTCAATGTGGAAGGAGAAGTGGAAAACTACTCCGTACATCCGCAGGCATTAGTAATAGCTCGGGGCAAAGAAACGCAAATTGCTCCAATTGATAGACATTTCGGAAGCAAACCAATTCGCAAGCGGGCAATGGCAATATTTGCTGGCCCTATGATGAATTTTATTCTGGCTTTTGTGTTGTTTGGCGTTTATGCTCAAATGGTTGGTGTACCTCTCGAAAATCCAGATAAAGTTTTAATCGGTAGTGTTCTAGAGAAAGCACCAGCGTCCGAAGTGGATCTGAAAAAAGGTGATATCATTGATTCTGTAAACGGTGTGAAAATCGGTGCAGATGTTGCGAAAATGATTGATATCATCGGAAAATCTCCAAACAAGCCAGTAGAGATGACTATTATACGAGAAGGACAAGCGCAGGTAGTAGTAGTTACGCCTCGTCCTGATGAAGCTGGTGATGGAAAGGTGGGAATTACTCCATCACTTCCTACACGTCCCGCAACAGCAGTTGAAACGGTCACAAGATCTGCTGAACTTATGAAGTCGTCAACTGTATTTATTTTCGAAAACTTAAAGATGTTAGTGACAGGCCAATTCAAGCTCGATGATCTAGGCGGACCTGTTAGAACAGCAGAAGTAACTAGTCAAATTGCCAAAAAAGGAATCGCGCAATTAACATCTTGGACAGCACTGCTAAGTCTCTACTTAGGAATATTTAACCTTCTGCCAGTACCAGCACTTGATGGTAGCAGATTGCTCTTCCTAGGGCTAGAAGGCATAAGAAGGCGGCCGCTCGATCCAAGTAAAGAAAGCATGGTTCATTTCGTTGGATTTGCTATGTTAATGCTATTAATGTTAGTAGTAACTTATAATGATATATTACGTTTAGTACGAGGGGAGTAGTCTGTCGCTCATGTCCAAAGATAAAGGATTTGTATCTGAAATTACACCGCAAAGCGAAGATTTCTCAGGATGGTATATTGATGTCATCAAAAAAGCTGAGCTTATGGATTATTCACCTGTTCGGGGTTGTATCGTATTTCGCCCGGACGGTTATGAAATTTGGGAACACATTCAGCGTGATCTAGATCGCCGCTTTAAAGAAACGGGACATCGTAACGCGTACTTCCCACTATTTATACCAGAAAGCTTCTTCCAAAAAGAGAAGGAGCATGTTGAAGGCTTTAATCCCGAACTTCCATGGGTAACGGAAGCAGCGGGGGAGAAGCTCGAAGAAAGATTGGCTATTCGGCCAACGTCAGAAACGATGTTTGGTCATATGTATGCAAAGTGGATTCAGTCATACCGTGACTTGCCGTTACTCATTAACCAATGGGCTAACGTCGTTCGTTGGGAGAAGCGTACACTTCCGTTCCTTCGTACAAGTGAGTTTCTATGGCAGGAAGGCCATACTGCTCATGAAACAGAAGAGGAAGCACGTCAAGAAACGATGCAAATGCTTGATGTTTATACGAGCTTCGTAGAAGAGTTCCTTGCGATTCCTGTTATCAAAGGTGAGAAAACACCTTCAGAGCGTTTCGCTGGTGCTGTAGATACGTATTCTATCGAAGCGATGATGAAGGATGGACGAGCTGTACAAGCAGGAACATCCCATTACCTCGGTACGAAATTTGCTGTAGCTTTTGATATTAAATTTTTGGATCGCGAAAATACATTGCAATTCGCTCACACAACGTCATGGGGTGTAAGCACACGTCTAATCGGAGCGTTAATTATGGTGCATGGAGATGACCGTGGACTTGTTTTACCTCCAAAGGTTGCCCCAACACAAGTTATAATGATTCCTATCGGACCTGCTAAGACACGTGAGCAAGTAGTTGGTAGAGTGGACGAGCTTTACTCAGAGCTTAAAAAAGCAGGAGTTAGAGTACGAGTTGACGACCGTTCTGATGTAAGCCCAGGCTGGAAGTTCAATGAATACGAAATGCGCGGTATTCCACTTCGTCTTGAACTTGGACCACGTGATATGGAAAACGGCGTAGTTGTTCTAGTATCACGAGTAACTGGTGAGAAACGTATTGTTCAGCAAGATAATTTGGTTGCTGAAATTGAAGCAATGCTTGATGAAACACATGATGAAATGTTTAAACGTGCAAAATCATTCCGTGAAGAGAACTCTCGTACCGTAGATACACTTGATGAGATGAAAATTTTCATGGAAGAAAAACGTGGGTTTATTGAAGCTGGATGGTGCGGTTCCGAAGCTTGTGAGAAGCAAGTGAAGGAAGAAACGGGAGCTACAAGTCGTAACATTCCGTTTGAACCATCGGTTCAGAAGCCTACTTGTCTTGTTTGTGGTGACTCATCCAAACATACTGTTGTTTTTGCGCGTGCTTATTAAGAACTGAATATGTTCGGTTCGGATCGTCAAGGAGTGGAAGTACATGAGCCAAACCGGTGACAAGCGACAGCGATTCGAGCTGCTTTTGCAGCAAGCGGGGCTGCCGCAAGAACTTATTCATACTTATTTTCAAGATGGTTATATCGATCAAGTGATCGTAAGCAACAGCAACCGGGAATGGACGTTTTGCATACGCAAAACGTCCATAGTTCCTTTACAGGCCTATAATGGACTTTGTCAGGCTGTTAGATTGAAGTTTGAGCCAATTGCAACTACTTCATTTGAGTTCATTTATGACTCTGTTATTGAGACAGAAAATATAGTGCTACAATATTGGCCGCTGTTTATCGAGTGGGCTCAGCGAAAAATTGCATCTGTTAATGGTTGGTTACAAAAAGCTTTAATTGAAGCACAAGGTGACCTCGTAACGATTTCGTTGCTTGATTCAACCGGACTTGAACTTGCTCGCAAGAAAGGTGTCGATGAAGCCGTAGCTTCGTTTTTCAAAACTCATTTCCACCGTGATTGTAAAGTTAAGCTTGTTATGGGCGAATCTAGACAAGAAATTTATGAAGAATTTGTACAGAAGATTGAACAAGAGGAGCGAGAAGCTGTTCAACAATTGATGGCAGAATCGCAAATCGAGGCTGCGGCTGGTGACGATGGTGAAGAGGTTGTTCGGCTAGCAGTCGGTTATGATATTCGTGAAGATGCAGTTCCCCTTATGAATATTCAGGATGAAGAGAAAAAAATAACGGTGCAAGGTGCTGTATTTGGCCTTGATGTGAAAGAGCTACGTAACGGTAGCACGTTGTTTACTTTCAATGTTACTGATTTTTCAGATTCAATTGCAATGAAGATGTTTGCTAAGACAAAGGACGATGTAAAAGTATTGTCCCAATTAGCAAATGGCAAGTGGATAAAAGCTCGTGGAAGAATCGAATATGATCGCTTCATGCAGGAGCCAGAACTCGTTATGATGCCTAATGATCTGCATGAAATTGGTTCGCCTCCTGAAAGAATGGATAAAGCAGAAGAGAAACGTGTTGAATTCCATCTTCATACAACGATGAGTACGATGGATGCAGTTGCACCTATTGATGCTTATGTGAAAATGGCTGCAAAATGGGGTCACAAAGCGATTGCAGTTACGGATCATAGTAATGTGCAATGTTATCCTGATGCTGTGAAATCAGCCAAAAAACATGGAATGAAAGTACTTTTTGGACTGGAAGCCAATGTCGTTAACGATGCCGTACCAATGGTTCTAGCGCCTAGACCTGAGATACTTGCTACTGCAACATATATCGTATTCGATATAGAGACAACAGGTTTATCTGTTACGAACAATAAAATAATCGAGCTTGCTGGTGTCCGGATGTGTGAAGGAAAAGAAGTGGATCGATTCACTACGTTTATTAATCCACATGAGAAAATTCCTTATCACATTCAGCAGTTGACGAATATTAACGATGATATGGTGAAAGATGCGCCGGAGCTTGAACCTAAGCTTCGTGAATTTATCGACTATATTGGCGATGACGTTCTAGTTGCACACAACGCTAGATTTGATATTGGATTTATTCAGGCGAATTGTAAATCACTTGGACTTCCTGAAGTGAAAAATCCTGTTCTGGACACGTTAGAGCTGGCAAGATTTCTACTTCCGACGATGAAGAATCACAGGCTTAACACGCTTTCTGATAAATTTAAAGTCAGCTTGGAAAGTCATCACCGCGCCATAGACGATTCCCTCGCACTTGGTGGGGTTCTTTATGCTCTAATCGGTGTTGCAGCTGAGCGCAACATTACAAATTTAAAACAGTTAAACGATTATGTAGGCTTGGATATTTCCAACTCAAGACCGTTCCATTGCAATATATATGCACTTAATGCTATCGGCAAAAAAAATCTGTTTAAGCTTATCTCGTTATCTCATACAGAATATTTCAAACGAGTAGCGACAATTCCTAAGAGTAAGTTAGTGGAACTTCGTGAAGGATTACTCGTCATATCTGGATGCGAAAAAGGCGAATTTTTTGAGACGGTACTTAATAAGTCTCAGGAAGAAGCAAAAGATATTGCCGAATTTTATGATGTGCTCGAAATTCAACCAATCGATTTCTATATGCATCTCGTAGAGAAGGGCCTCGTTGGCAGTCGTGCTGAAATTGAAGGAGCTATACGCCGTATATGTCAGATCGCTGATGAATTGAATAAGCCTGTTATTGCAACGGGGAACGTCCATTATTTGAATCCCCGTGATAAGATGTATCGTGACATAACGATTCAAGGCATTACAGGGTTTAGCCCACTCAAAAGTATTCGTAAGCCAGATGCCCACTTCCGAACAACTGAAGAGATGCTCGAAGAATTTAAGTTTTTGGGTGAAGCGAAAGCGAAGGAAGTTGTTGTAACGAATACTGTGACACTTTCAGAACGATTTGAATCGTACGATATGTTCCCTAAGGAGCTATTTACGCCAATTATTGAAGGTGCTGATGAAGAAATTCGTTCAACTTGCTACAATACAGCGAAGTCAATGTACGGAGAGGATCTTCCGCAGGTCGTTATAGACCGACTTGAGAAAGAGCTTGTTCCGATTATTAAATATCGATTCTCAGCCAACTATCTAATTTCGGAAAAGCTGGTGAAGAAATCGAATCAGGACGGTTATTTGGTTGGATCAAGGGGTTCAGTTGGATCTTCAGTAGTTGCAACATTCCTTGGAATATCTGAAGTTAACCCATTGCCAGCCCATTATTTGTGTCTGAATTCAGATTGTCGTCATAGTGAATGGTTCCTTGACGGAAGCGTACCTAGTGGATTTGACTTGGCAGACAAGCTTTGTCCGAAATGTGATAAGCCTATGAAAGGCGAAGGCCAAGATATTCCATTCGAAACGTTCCTAGGATTTAAAGGTGATAAAGTTCCCGATATCGATCTCAACTTCTCGGGTGAATATCAGCCTATCGCCCATAACTATACGAAGGAACTTTTTGGTGAAAAAAGTGTTTTCCGTGCCGGAACAATTGGTACAGTTGCTGAGAAAACAGCGTACGGCTTCGCCAAAAAATATGAAGAAGAGCAAAATAAAAAATGGCGTGGAGCAGAGCTTGCAAGATTAGCAAGCGGCTGTACTGGTGTAAAGCGTAGTACAGGTCAGCATCCAGGTGGTATTGTTGTTGTTCCTAATTATATTGAAGTTGAAGACGTAACACCGGTTCAATTTCCGGCAGATGATGTGAATGCAGAATGGAAAACAACCCATTTCGATTATCACGCCTTTGACGAAAATTTACTCAAACTCGATATACTTGGACATGATGATCCGACGATGATGCGGATGCTACAAGATTTGACTGGTGTCGATCCAACTACCATCCCAATGAACGATCCTAAAGTAATGAGTATGTTCAACTCAACTACAGCACTTGGTGTTAGGCCAGAGATGATTAAATCTGCTGTTGCTACGTACGGCGTACCTGAGATGGGAACTAAGTTTGTAAGGCAAATGTTGCAAGAAACGCAACCATCCTCCTTTGCCGATTTACTGCAAATATCCGGTTTATCCCATGGTACGGGAGTATGGCTTGGTAACGCACAGGAGCTAATCAAAAACGGCACTTGCAACATCAAAACCGTAATCGGCTGTCGTGATGACATCATGTTGTACCTAATTTACAAAACGGGTATGGACGCAGGACTAGCTTTCAAAATTACGGAAAGTGTTCGTAAGGGTAAAGGTTTGACCCAAGAGTGGATTGACGAGATGAAACGATGCAAAGTACCGCAATGGTACATCGATTCATGCCTTCGTATCGAATACATGTTTCCGAAGGCCCATGCGGCAGCATATGTAATCTCAGCTGTTCGAACAGCCTTTTTCAAACTGTATTATCCAATCGAATATTACGCTACGTACTTTACTGTTCGTGCAGATGATTTCGATTTAGAACTGCTATGTCAAGGTTACGAATCTATTCTGCGTAAACTTGCAGAAATAGAGGCAAAAGGATTTAACGCATTGCCAAAAGAAAAAAACATGGTTTCACAGCTAGAAATGTCGCTTGAGATGACAGCAAGGGGATTCTCATTTAAGCCGATTGATCTTTACCGATCAGATGCAACGAAGTTCCAAGTTGATGGTGAGTCGCTTATTCCACCATTTGCTGCGATTGCAGGTATTGGTGACAATGCAGCACGGAACATTGCAGCAGCAAGAAATAATGGCGACTTCTTATCGGTAGAAGATTTCCAGATGAAATCTAAAGCAACGAAGACGATTATAGAAGTATTAACGGGTATGGGATGTTTCCGTGGACTGCCTGAATCTAATCAGCTTTCTTTGTTTTAAAATTGGATTGACTAGAAATCATTTCTTGTCACTCTTATGCGATTATGATATAATTTTTGTGGCAATGATGAAGATGAAATCTTTAATGCAGAAGAGTGGGGAAACCCACTCTTTACGTTTTGTATTCGGCAATAAGACATTGCGCTACGATAACAGGAGGTAAACCTAATTTGAGCACATCCAATATCAAATCCGCTATTGAGGCTATGATAAATCCCTTCCTCAATGACAATGGCTTTGAACTGGTCGATATTGAATATATCAAGGAAGGCAGTAATTGGTTTCTACGCATTTTCGTAGATAAGGAAGGCGGTATTGATATCGATGATTGCAAACGAGTGAGTGAATTCGTAAGCGAAGAGCTCGATAGCAATGATCCGATTACTGGCGCCTATTTCCTTGAGGTGTCCTCACCAGGTGCAGAAAGACCGCTAAAGAAGCCTGATGATGTGCGGAAAGCGATTGGCAAGCATGTATTCATAACGACATATGAGCCATTCGACGGATCCAAAGAGTTCGAAGGCATGCTATTGGCGTTCGACGGTGAGAACGCTACTGTTCGCGTAGGCAAAAGTGAACATGTAATTCCTTACGATAAAGTAGCAAGCGCGCGTTTGGCTATCGTATTTTAAATTTGCTTAACTAATGAAAGGGGGAACTTCGTTCCAATGAGTATGGATTTTATTGAAGCCTTGCTGGAAATCGAGAGAGATAAAGGAATTGCTAAAGAAGTGCTTCTAGATGCTATTGAAGCAGCTCTTATCTCCAGCTACAAACGTAATTTCAACACCGCTCAAAATGTCAGAGTCGACATTAACCGCCATAATGGAGTAATTAAAGTTTATGCCCGTAAAGTGGTAGTTGATGAAGTACTTGATTCGCGATTGGAGATTACAGTAGAGGCTTCTCGTGAGCTAAACCCGCATTACCAACTTGATGATGTTGCTGAGATCGAAGTAACGCCAAGAGACTTTGGGCGTATTGCTGCTCAAACTGCAAAACAAGTTGTAACACAGCGTATTCGTGAAGCTGAGCGCGGATTAATTTATAATGCGTTTATCGATAAGGAAGAAGATATCGTAAACGGAATCGTGCAGCGTCAAGACGTTCGTAACCTGTTCGTGGATCTTGGTAAAGTGGAAGCCGTACTCCCGCTTACTGAGCTTATGCCAACGGACAAGTTTAAACATGGTGACCGGGTGAAATCATTTATTACAAAGGTGGAAAACACGACAAAAGGTCCTCAGATTATATTGTCGCGTACACATCCTGGTTTACTTAAACGTCTATTCGAACTTGAGGTGCCTGAAATTTATGATGGCGTCGTAGAGATTCGTTCTGTTGCTCGTGAAGCGGGCTTCCGCTCTAAAATTGCTGTGCATTCTCGCAATGAGGAAGTAGATCCAGTTGGATCTTGTGTAGGCCAAAAGGGACTACGTGTACAAACAATTGTAAATGAGCTAAAAGGCGAAAAAATCGATATCGTACGTTGGTCTGAAAACGTAGAGGAATATGTTGCAAATGCACTTAGTCCTTCGAAGGTTCTTGAAGTTATCGTGTTTGAACAAGAGAAAATGGCTCGTGTAATCGTTCCTGATTACCAGCTTTCACTTGCAATTGGTATTAAAGGTCAGAATGCTCGTTTGGCTGCAAAGCTTACAGGTTGGAAGATCGATATCAAGAGCGAAGCTCAAGCAGAACAGGAATACGGTCGTCCGAAATCCGCAGCGGGAACGATGCATCAGGATTCCGTTTCCATCGATTAGTACGAGGACGACATTACATGCGGCAGAGGAGGGTGTACGGTGAAACCGAGAAAAGTACCGCTTCGCAAATGCGTCGCTTGCCAGGAAATGATGCCGAAGAAGGAACTTATTCGGATCGTGCGCACACCGGCCGATGAGGTCGGGATCGATCTATCTGGTAAAAAGGCGGGACGTGGCGCATATTTATGCGGCAAAGTGAGTTGTTTCAAACTCGCAAAAAAAACAAAAGCGCTTGATCGGGCTTTAAAACAGCCTGTCGGCGAGCATATATATGATCAGTTAGAAAAAGAATTTGTAGCGGTTGAAGATCAATTCATCGCAGCCAAGGAGCTGACGCAGGATGAAACCTAACAAGACGCTATCGCAACTTGGTATGGCTATGCGTGCGGGAAAGCTTATAACGGGTGACGAGATTGTTTTGAAAGCTGTTAGATCTAAGAAGGTTTATCTGGTGATTATTGCCAATGATGCTTCTGATAATACGAAGAAGAAATTTAGAGACAAATGCAACACCTACGGAATACAACTCGCCGAAGCATTCGACCGAGAGCAGCTAGGAAAGGCGATTGGCAAGTCCGAACGCGTTGTGCTTGCGGTAACAGATATGCACTTCGGAAAAATGATTAGAAGTAATCTGAGCCAAAATACGGAGGTGGATCCTATTGAGCAACAAACAGGAGAGCAAAGACAATAAAGATAAGCTTCGCGTTTATGAGTATGCAAAGAACCTCAATATGAGCAGCAAAGAAATTATTACGATTCTTAAACGGTTAAGTTTGCCTGTCAATAACCATATGAGCGTCATGGAGAATGAAATGGTTCATAAGGTAGAGGGATTCTTCCGGGACATTAAAGCAAATGCTGCGGCTAAACGAGCGCAGGAGAGTAGCGGTGCATCTGTATCGTCAGCTCCGCAAGCGGCAACTCGTCCGCCTGCACCTAAGCAACAACAAGCAACATCGAACATAACTCAAGATAGACAGGGGACAATGAATTCCATTAATACGAAAACTCCACAATCAGAGCAACAAGGCGAACAAAAACCAGCACAGTCACCAACGCCAGCATCAACACCATCTGCAGCAACAACACCGTCTGCAGCAACTACATCACAATCAACTCGTCCAGCTAGCCAAGGCCAAGGCAATCGTCCTTCCGGTCAAGGTCAGGGCAACCGCCCAACTGGTCAAGGCAACCGTCCTTCTGGCGGTCAAGGCAATCGTCCATCTGGCCAAGGTGGTAGCCGTCCAGGCGGTTCTTCATCAACTGGCGGTAGCAGTCGTCCAGCTGGCTCATCATCAACTGGCGGCAGTCGTCCAGGTGGCTTCTCACAAGGTGGCGGTAGCAGACCTTCTGGTGGCCAAGGTCAAGGCGGTGGCGGCAACCGTGGTGGTCAAGGTGGACCAGGCGCACGTCCGGCACCAGCAGCTCAAGGTCAAAGCCGTAGCTTTGAATCAAGAGCAACAACTCCACGTACAGGTTCAGATGATAGAAACGCAGCTAACAAAAATGGCCGTAACAATCAAGGCAGCCAGAAGCGTTTTGAAGATGGACGTCCTGGTGGCGGCTATAAAGGCAACAATAATAACCGTGGCGGTAAAGGTCGCAATGGTAAATACCAACAAAACAATCAACCTCCTCGTGAGAAAATCGACAACACGCCTAAGAAAATTATCGTTCGCGGTACTTTGACGGTTGGAGAACTTGCGAAGTTGCTTCATAAAGATGCTTCTGAAGTTATTAAAAAGCTTCTATTCCTAGGCGTAATGGCAACAATCAATCAAGAAATTGATATGGATGCAATTATGTTACTAGCAGGCGATTATGGCGTAGAAGTAGAAGTGAAAATTCCAGTTGAAGAAGATACCTTCGAAAATGTGGAAGAAACAGATGAGGAAGAAAACTTGAGCGTTCGTCCTCCAGTTGTTACGATTATGGGTCACGTCGATCATGGTAAAACAACATTGCTTGATGCTATTCGTCAAACGAATGTAACAGGCGGAGAAGCAGGCGGAATTACGCAACATATCGGTGCGTACCAAGTTGAAATCAACGGTAAAAAGATTACTTTCCTTGATACACCTGGTCACGAAGCGTTTACACTTATGCGTGCTCGTGGTGCTCAAGTTACGGATATTACAATTATCGTTGTTGCTGCTGATGACGGCATTATGCCACAAACAGTAGAAGCAATCGCCCATGCAAAAGCTGCAGGCGTACCAATCATTGTTGCTGTCAACAAAATTGATAAGCCAGCTGCTGATGTTGATAAAATTAAGCAAGAAATGACTTCGTATGAGCTAGTTCCGGAAGAGTGGGGCGGAGATACAATCTTCGTTGAAGTGTCCGCTAAGCAACGTATCGGTCTTGAAGGCTTGTTAGAAATGATTCTTCTTGTTTCTGAAGTAAACGAGTTCAAAGCGAACGCAAACAAACGTGCTAGAGCGACAGTAATTGAAGCAGAACTTGATAAAGGTAAAGGTCCAGTTGCACGTATTCTCGTTCAACACGGAACGCTTAAAGTCGGGGATGCATTCGTTGCAGGTAATTGCTTCGGTCGTGTAAGAGCGATGGTTAACGATCGTGGTCGTCGTATGAAAGAAGCAGGACCTTCAACTCCAGTTGAAATTACTGGTTTGACTGAAGTTCCACAAGCTGGAGATCCATTTATGGTGTTTGAAGACGAGCGTAAAGCACGTGCAATTGCAGATCGTCGTTCCATTAAACATCGTCAATCTGAGATTGGTGCCAATACACGCGTTACTTTGGAAGATCTCTTTACTCACATCAAAGATGGCGAAGTAAAAGAATTGAACGTTATTATCAAATCGGACGTTCAAGGTTCATCTGAAGCACTTAAAGGTTCATTGGCTAAAATCGAAGTTGAAGGCGTACGCGTGAAAATTATTCATAGCGGCGTTGGTGCAATTACTGAGTCGGATATCATTCTTGCATCCGCATCGAATGCAATCGTTATCGGATTTAACGTTCGTCCTGACCCTCAAGCTGAAGCAACAATCGGCCAAGAGAAAGTAGACGTTCGTATGCATCGCGTCATCTATAACGTAATCGATGAGATTGAACAAGCGATGAAAGGTATGCTTGATCCAATCTTCAAAGAAGTTGTTATCGGTCACGCTGAAGTTCGTAACGTATTTAAAGTTACGAAAGTTGGAGCGATTGCAGGTAGCATGATTACAGACGGTAAAATTACTCGTGCAGCAGAAGCTCGTGTAGTTCGTAGCGGCATCGTAGTTTATACTGGTAAAATTGAGTCCTTGAAACGCTTTAAGGATGATGCTAAAGAAGTTTCCCAAGGTTACGAGTGTGGTATAACACTTGATCGCTTTAGCGATATTAAAGAGGGAGATATTATCGAAGCGTTCATCATGGAGACGGTAGAGAGGTGAATATAGTATGGCGAAGATTCGTGTAGGAAGAGTAAGTGAACAAATCAAAAAAGAACTTAGCCAAATCATTCAGTTGGAGCTTAAAGATCCAAGAATGGGCTTTATTACCGTAACAGGTGTAGAGACGACAAGTGATTTAGCACAAGCAAAAGTTTATTTGAGTGTTCTTGGCAGCGACGAGCAGAAGGAAGCAACGCTTAAAGGGCTTTCTAGCGCTAATGGATTCCTTCGTTCCGAGCTAGGCAAACGTATGAAACTGCGTCACACACCAGTACTAATTTTCAAGTTTGACAGCAGCATTGAGTACGGTAGCCGAATTGAGTCACTGATCGGCGAAATTAATAGCAAGGATGACGTCAAGTGACGGCGCAAGACAATTATATGAGGCAACTAGATGAGGCATTGGACTTTATGAAGAACAATGCCTCATTCCTCGTTGTATCTCATGTACAGCCGGATGGGGATGCAATAAGCTCAACTGTGGTCGTAAGTTGGCTACTTGAGCAACTGGGGAAAAAGTCAGTGCTCGTGAACGAAAGCGAACTGCCTTCCAGATTAGGCTACTTGAATCACTTTGACCGTATCATATCCTTTAAAAGCGGACAGCCCGAACTTACGTTTGATGCTGTTATTGCGATCGATTGCGCGGATTTCCGAAGAATCGGTGAAGTTTCAGCGGTTTTTCCAACTGACTGCAAATTACTTAATATCGATCACCATCCGACGAATAACGGATTTGGCACCGTGAACGTGATTCGGCCAGATGCAGCCGCTACAGTAGAAATATTGTATGACTTGATCGAAAGAGCTGGACTCGTGCCAGATCTTGATTGCGCGACTGCTATCTACACCGGTTTATTAACGGACACTGGTGGCTTCAGATATTCCAACACTAGTCCAAGAGTGATGCAGATTGCTTCGAGCTTACTAACTATAGGTGTTTCAGGCCACAAACTTGCCGATATTTTGCTAGAGAAGATGACCTTTGCGAAACTTAAACTTTTGCAAATGGCACTTAGCAGATTAACCTTTAGTGATAATTTGGAAATTGGCTGGTTATATATCGGAAAAGACGATATTAAGGATTGTGCTGCAGTTCCAGATGACTTGGAAGGAATCGTTAATTACGCTCTTAATGTCGATGGCGTTGAAGTCGGTATTTTGTTTAAAGAAGCCGGTGATGGCGCTATAAAAGCCAGCTTGCGTTCTGCAGGCAAGGCAGATGTAGCAGCTATTGCTCAATCTTTTGGCGGTGGTGGTCATGTACGTGCAGCAGGTTGCAGGTTAGATGGTCCATTACCGGAAGCGATGAAAGTTATGGTTGAAGCAGTTAGAAAGGCGTTGGTTTAACAGATGGACGGTATTTTGGCAGTTTGGAAGCCGGCAGGCTGGACTTCCCATGATGTAGTAGCAAAAGTAAGACGGTTGCTTAAGATGAAGCGAATCGGTCATGCTGGAACGCTTGATCCTATGGTAACTGGAGTGCTTCCTCTATGTTTGGGAAGGTCAACTCGGGTTGTCGAATATGTTCAGGAGCGGCCAAAAGCTTATGAAGCTGTTTTAAAGCTTGGCATTGCTACAGATACAGAAGATATGTCTGGAGAGATCATCGAACGTAAGTCTGTTGGTTCGATAACAGAAGCGGATATCGAGTCTGCTCTTAATCGTTTTGCTGGGGAGATCGATCAAATTCCTCCCATGTTTTCAGCTCTAAAAGTTGACGGCAAGCGGTTGTATGAGTTGGCGCGTGAAGGTAAGACAGTTGAACGAAAATCTAGAACGGTTACGATATATGACATTAAGCTGATTAAAGTTGATCTTGAGCTTGATGAACCGGAAATTACATTTTCTGCAGTATGCTCCAAAGGAACATATATCCGAACGTTATGTGTTGATATAGGAAAAGCACTTGGTCTTCCTGCAACGATGGCTAAGCTGACTCGTACGATGTCTGGCGGCATTGAGGCAGAGAGTTGTCTAACGCTCGAGCAGATTGAAGCTCTCCTTCAGGAAGGTAAGCTTGAAGAACATTTGATTGCCGCTGATGAAGCCATTACTCATATCGATAAAGCGCAAGTTTCTCTATCTACGGCTGTTCAGGTTCTTCGTGGACAGAAGGTGCCGCTATCTCAAGTTATACCTGAGACAGGTGAGTGGAAACCGAACGGTTTGTTGCGCGTTTATGATACTTCTAATCTTTTTCTTGGCATATTCCAGTCAAATGTTGAAGGCATGTTGTTAAAGCCGGTCAAAGTATTTAACTAAAGCAATTTAAAGTTTATCTAGAAATGCAGGTGTGTCAGCGGTGGAAATTATTCCTTTATCTTATC
Source organism: Paenibacillus sp. GSMTC-2017 (assembly GCF_016019935.1). Taxonomy (GTDB): domain Bacteria; phylum Bacillota; class Bacilli; order Paenibacillales; family Paenibacillaceae; genus Pristimantibacillus. The sequence goes on along the minus strand of NZ_JAECMT010000001.1, from coordinate 463,758 downwards.
CTTTAACGAATGCAACAATGTTATCACAAGGCAAGCCGATATCCATTGCGATCGGTCACTTTGACGGCGTGCACAGAGGACATCAGAACGTCGTGAACGAAGCAATATCTGTTGCTAAAAACACGGACATGCTCTCTGCAGTATTGACCTTTGCCCCACATCCTAAGGAAGTGCTTGGACATGGCGATCAATATTATAGCTGTCTTACTCCTCTTCAGATAAAAACGGATTTGTTTGCTAAACTAGGTGTTGATCTAGTATTCGTAATGCAATTCGATTTAACGTTTGCGGCAATGTCGCCATCCCAGTTCGTAAATGAAGTACTTCGTCCACTAGGTGTACGTCATGCAGTTATTGGCTTTGACTTTACTTTTGGAAGCAAAGGCTCAGGCAATGCAGGAGATCTTCGTGAGCTTGGCAAGCCAGACATCGAAGTATCGATCGTAGAGCCTTTGTTCGAAGAAGGAACGAAAGTAAGCAGCACATACACAAGAGAAACGCTTGAACAAGGCGATCTTGCAACGACTACTTCATTGCTTGGACGACCTTATGAAGTAATCGGAACGGTGGTTCATGGAGATGGCCGGGGCAGAACGATTGGTTTTCCGACGGCTAACCTTGAACTTCATGATCGTTATGTTTCTCCTAGGCTAGGTGTTTATGCGGTAATTGCTTGGATTGATGGAGTTGCTCATGGTGGCGTCTTGAACCACGGTATGAAACCAACCTTCAACAAACAAGATGTTAAACCAGTAATGGAAGCTCATCTTTTCAATTTCGACGAGGATATATATGGAAAGGAAATGAAAGTTCAATTTCTATCCTTTATCCGCGCAGAGAAGAAGTTTAGCTCCATAACAGATTTAATTGCACAAATTGCCGCTGATTCACAAACGGCAAAAGATTTACTTAACGATCTATAGGTCCACAACGACAGCGTAAAGTTGTCCTTCTCGACAATGGGCTTCATTTATGCTATACTATAAAACGTTGTGATGGCCCGCTTCTTTCTATGAGAGAAGAGGTACTATCTCAAACTTAACCTTAGCTTGGTTGTTCGATCCGAGTATCGGCTTCGAGGCTAACGGCGATTATAATGAAGGAGTTGGATAACAATGGCAATTACTCAAGAACGTAAACATGAACTAATCGACACTCACAAAACTCACGCAAGTGACACGGGGTCTCCTGAAGTTCAAGTTGCTATCCTTACGGAAAACATCGTTAACTTGACTCAACATCTACGGGAGCACAAGAAAGATCACCATTCCCGTCGTGGTTTGCTCAAGATGGTCGGTCAACGCCGTAAGCTACTTGCTTACTTGAAAAACAAAGACGTTAGACGTTACAGCGCATTGATCGAAAAACTCGGCCTACGCCGTTAAACATGCGTAATGAAAAGCAACCTGATGATCTCACCATCCGGAGGAACTGGATAGGGGGATTCGGGTTGCTTTTTGTAATAGGAAAAGGAGGGACTTAAATGATTCAACGTATTGAAATGACGTTAGGCGGCAGACCACTTATCATTGAAACAGGTCGTCTAGCTAAACAAGCGAACGCGTCTGTAACAGTTAGCTACGGCGAAACGGTTATACTCTGTACTGTAACTGCTTCAAAGGGTCCTAAAGATTTGGATTTCTTCCCGCTTACAGTGAACTATGAAGAGCGTTTGTACGCAGTTGGTAAAATTCCTGGCGGCTTCATTAAGCGTGAAGGAAGACCAAGTGAAAAGGCTATTTTGTCCAGTCGACTTACTGATAGACCGATTCGTCCATTGTTCCCGGAAGGTTTCCGTAACGATGTTCAAATCGCTAATATCGTAATGAGCGTGGATCAAGATTGTTCACCTGAAATTGCAGCAATGATCGGTACATCTGCTGCACTTACGATTTCAGATGTACCTTTTAGCGGACCAATTGGTGGAGTAATTGTTGGTCGTGTTAATGGCGAGTTCGTAATCAACCCAACGGTTGAGCAAGAACAAGCAACTGATATTTTCGTTGTTGTTTCTGGTACAAAAGATGCCATTATGATGGTTGAAGCAGAGGCTAACGAAGTATCTGAAGCTGTTATGCTAGAAGCAATTATGTTCGGTCATGATGCAATTAAAGGCATCGTAACTAAGATTGAAGAGCTTCAAGCTGTAGCAGGTAAAGAGAAGATGGAAGTTAAGCTACATACTGTAAACGAAGTGGTTAATGCAGACGTTCGTGCTTTTGCATCCGCTCGATTGGTAGAAGCTATTAAAACTCAGGAAAAGCATGCACGTCAAGAAGCTATTGATGCTGTGAACAGTGACGCTGTTGCACATTTCGAAGAGCAATATGCGGAAACTCCAGAACTGTTAAGCGACGTGAAGGAAGTGTTGTACGATATCGTGAAGGAAGAGGTTCGTCGCCTTATTTCACATGATAAAGTACGTCCTGATGGACGAGCTTTGGAAGAGATTCGTGCAATTGATTGTGATGTTTCGCTTTTGCCGCGTACTCACGGTTCAGGTCTATTTACACGTGGTCAAACACAAGCACTAAGCATCTGTACACTTGGAGCTATGGGCGATGTTCAAATTTTGGATGGCATTTCGCCTGAAGAAACGAAACGTTTTATGCACCATTACAATTTCCCTCCATTCAGCGTTGGTGAAGCACGTCCACTACGTCCACCAGGCCGCAGAGAAATTGGTCACGGAGCATTGGGAGAGCGCGCACTATCGAAAGTTATTCCTTCGGAAGCTGATTTCCCATACACGATTCGCTTAGTTTCAGAAGTTCTTGAATCAAACGGTTCTTCATCACAAGCGAGTATTTGTGCAAGTACTCTAGCTATGATGGACGCAGGTGTTCCGATCAAAGCACCAGTTGCAGGTATTGCTATGGGATTGATCAAAGACGGCGACCACTTCGCAATTTTGTCCGATATTCAAGGTATGGAAGATCATCTTGGCGATATGGACTTTAAAGTTGCTGGAACTGCTGAAGGTGTAACTGCAATTCAAATGGACATCAAAATTGCAGGTATTAACCGTGCGATTTTGGAGCAATCTTTGGAGCAAGCTCGTCAAGGACGTTTGCATATCTTAGGTAAGATGAATGAGATTATTTCAACGCCACGTACGAACCTTTCTAAATATGCACCTAAAATTTTAACTCTTCGCATCAATCCGGACAAAATCCGTGACGTTATTGGCGCAGGCGGCAAAATTATTAACAAAATCATCGAGGAAACTGGCGTAAAAATCGATATCGAGCAAGATGGTATGGTATTTATCGCATCTTCCAATGAAGAGATGAACCAAAAAGCAAAAGCGATTATCGAAGGCATCGTGAAAGAAGTTGTCATCGGTGAGATCTACCTTGGTACGGTAAAACGGATTGAGAAGTTCGGTTGTTTCGTAGAAATATTGCCAAACAAAGATGGTCTAGTTCATATTTCACAACTATCTTCGGATCGTGTTGCTAAATGTGAAGATGTCGTAAAAATTGGTGATCAAATTACGGTTAAAGTAACGGAAATCGATCAGCAAGGCAGAATTAATTTGTCGCGCAAAGTACTTCTTACTCCGGACGTTCCTGCACAATCGTAACAAGTAATACCGACAAATTTAAGCATTACCAAAGAGTCAGAGTTTATCTGTCTCTTTTTTGTTTTGTAGCGACATAATGTTGTCCATCCTAACATACATTGCTTCATAAGCGCATATTGACAAGCCTTTTTGTATGTCATGCGACTTGGCGATCTGGGGTGGAACATATGAAGTTTAGAAAAGCAACTGCAATTGCCGCGACAATGTTAATGTTGTTTGTTTTTGTAAAAATGAATGGTGATGTAAGCAGTTTTATTGCGACTGTAAAAACGGAAGATGCAACTGCTGTATTTAGCAGTTCACAAACGTTAACGGACGAAGAAAAGAAACAACTTTACAATGCTATCGTTGTTGAAGCTGAATCTAAGACAATACCTCCAGTCGATGCTAAAATTGATCGGGTATGGAGGGCGATACCTGGTTATAACGGGTTAGTTGTTGATATTGAAAAGACGTACGAGACTGCTCTTCGATCTCCTAGAGATGATGCGATACCATTTCGATATAAAGAAATTAAACCGCATATCAGTTTGAATGAACTCGGCCCTCAGCCAATATATCGAGGAAATCCGAATAAAGCTATGATCTCTCTTATGATTAATGTTGCTTGGGGCAATGAATATATTGAACCCATATTAGAAACATTGGAGAGCAAAGGGGTCAAGGCAACATTTTTCCTTGATGGAAGTTGGCTCAAAAAAAATGTAGATATGGCTAAAAAGATACAAGATGCAGGTCATGAATTGTCCAATCATGCTTACTCTCATCCTGACATGAAAAACTTAGGAAGAGCGGAGCAATATAACCAGATTGCAAAAACAGAAGATCTGTTGAAGCAGTTGTTAAATGTTGAAAATAAATGGTTTGCTCCACCCTCGGGTTCATTCAACGAATCAACCGTACAAATTGCCAGAGAGCAAGGTTTGCAGACTGTATTATGGACGATTGATACGGTTGATTGGAGAAAACCTCCCGCTGCTGCTGTTATTCGGAAAATAAATGCAAATCTAACACCAGGAGCGCTCATCCTTATGCATCCAACGGCTACGACACGCGATGCATTAGCTGGAATAATCGACAGTGCAAAAGCAAAAGGTTACGCTATCGGGACGGTTAGCGAGACGCTTTCGTCTGATCGTATACTGCCGAGTGTTGAGGGAGCAAACGTATTCTGATATAGTGATATCATTCATGTTTAATTAGGAGGACGCTTGGTGAACAAATATACACTTAGTAATGGGTTGCGCGTCGTCGTCGAATATATTCCAACAGTTCGTTCTGTTTCATTCGGCATTTGGGTAAAAACGGGCTCACGTAATGAGACGAAAGACAACAACGGCATTTCCCATTTCATCGAACATATGTTGTTTAAAGGAACAGAAAAGCGGACGGCTAAAGATATAGCTGATTTGTTTGATGGGATCGGTGGTAATGTTAATGCTTTTACTGCGAAGGAATATACGTGTTATTTTGCAAAAGTGCTTGATGAGCATTTGCCACTTGCTGTTGATGCGCTCTCTGATATGTTCTTTAACTCACAATTCGATGAGGCAGAGTTAGCAAAAGAAAAAAATGTAATCCTCGAAGAGATAGCTATGTACGAGGATACGCCAGATGATAAAGTACATGATGAGTCTTCACGAGCTTCATTCGGAGATCATCCGCTCGCCTATTCGATATTAGGTTTGAAGGATCGTTTAGCTGAAATGACTGGAGATACATTAAAAAACTACATGAAGGAACGTTATACTATCGAAAACACGGTCGTTAGCGTTGCAGGGAATGTAGAGGAATCGGGCATATTGGAGTTGCTTGAAACCTACTTCGGAGGTTTTGCGCTTCATTCAGAACCACAACTAATTGAAACCCCAACGTTCAAAGGGGATTATATATTTTATAAGAAGAAAACGGAACAAAACCATATTTGTCTCACATTCCCTGGCTGCTCCAATAAAGACCCTCAACTTTATGCGATGATTTTGCTCAATAACGCATTAGGTGGTGGTATGAGTTCGCGGTTGTTCCAAGAGATTAGGGAGAAAAGAGGGCTTGCTTACTCCGTGTATTCTTATCACATGGGTTATGCAGACTCTGGTTTGTTTACGATTTATGCGGGAACAGCACCAAAACAAACAAAAGACGTAATGGATCTAACAATGGAGCAACTTCATGAACTGTCAGTGAAGGGGCTTGGTGCGGATGAATTGCATCGCGGGAAAGAACAACTAAAAGGTTCACTTATTTTGAGCTTGGAAAGCACGAGCAGCAGGATGAATCGTATCGGCAAAAATGAATTAATGATCGGACGTCATTACACGCTAGACGAACTGCTTAAACGGATCGATAGTGTAGAAATGGACGACATCGTTGAAGTGACTAAACGTTTGTTAGCTGTGCCTTTTGCAGTGGCTATGGTTGGCTCCACAGATAAAGATGCAGCAGGACTTAGGAGGAATCAATTTGTACCAGGTATTGTTTAAGAGATTAGAAGGTAATGAAGATATTGCAATTCCACGCAAAATGTCAGAGTGGGCAGCTGGCTTTGATCTTCAAGCAGCCCTTGCTGAACCTGTTGTACTTGAGCCTGGCGCGCGAACACTAATTCCTACAGGGTTCGCAATGGCTATGCCAAGCCAGCTTGAAGCTCAAATTCGACCTAGAAGTGGTTTAGCTTACAAGCATGGAATAACTTGCCTCAACTCACCAGGAACAATTGACGCAGATTATCGTGGTGAAGTGAAGGTATTGCTAGTTAACTTAGGAGCAGAACCTTTTACAATTACTCGTGGAGAGCGAATTGCTCAAATGGTATTTCAACAAATTCCTATTGTTACAATTGAGGAAGCTGATGAGCTACCTGATACCGTTCGTGGTGCTGGTGGATTCGGGCATACTGGAGTTAAATAATGAAAATCGGGGCTCAAGCAGCCCCGATTTTTTTTGTGCATATAAATCCTCACCCCCCTTTGGGCGAAAGCATAAGATACGTTATATCTATTTGCCAGAAGGGAGAGATGCCTGATGTTAACAGGCGTTCAAGTGCTTCTGCTTGGTGGAGACGCGAGACAACTTGAGGTTATCAGGAAGCTTTGCGAGCTAGATGCAACTGTGACCGTATGTGGCTTTGATGGTCTTCATTCGTCTCTGGATGGCGCAATGCATGCAGAGTTTGATGAATCATTATTCGAATCTGTAGACGCTTTGCTGCTGCCAGCGGTCGGGACAGATGACCAAGGACTTATTCATACTGTTTTCAGCGACCGTGAGCTCAAGCTTACGGAGAAGCATGTGGCCGTTCTACCGCCGCACTGTACAATTTATACGGGAATGGCTAAACCTTATTTGCGTCAACTTTGCGAAGGGAGAAATCTTAAGCTAGTTGAGTTGTTTGATCGTGATGATGTAGCTATTTATAATTCGATTCCGACTGCAGAAGGCGCATTAATGATTGCCATTCAGAATACGGATATTACGATTCATGGATCTGAGTCGATGGTTCTTGGTTTCGGGAGAACAGGATTTACTATGGCTCGAGCACTTCAAGGTTTAGGGGCTAAAGTAAAGGTTGGAGTTAGGCGCTCTGAGCATTTTGCTAGAGCATCAGAGATGGGATTTGAGCCTTTTTACATCAGTGCTTTATTGCAAAATACAGGTAATATTGACTTGATTTTTAATACAATTCCGACTATGATAGTCACAGCGCAAATTATTGCCAATTTACCGTCACGGGCAGTCGTTATCGATCTTGCTTCGAGGCCTGGTGGAACGGATTTTCGTTTCGCTGAGAAACGTGGTATTAAGGCTATACTTGCTCCCGGACTCCCGGGTATCGTGGCACCGAAAACAGCTGGACGTATCATAGCGGAGTGCTTAAGTCAGTTGATTTTGGATGATACGATTAAGCGGGGGAATGGAATATGAATTGGAATGGAATTACGGTAGGTTATGCGTTGTCAGGTTCACACTGCACGTTTGCCGAGGTAATGCCGGAAATTAAGCGGTTTGTCGATGCAGGCGCAAATGTTGTGCCTATTGTATCGAATACGCTTATTACTACGGATACTCGATTTGGTACAGCGAAGGAATGGCAAGAGCAGTTAACCTCTATTACCGGAAATCAGATTATTTCCACAATTGTTCAGGCGGAGCCACTAGGGCCTTCGAAATTGCTTGATGTTCTGGTTATAGCACCGTGTACCGGTAATACGACTAGCCGATTGGCTAATGCAATTACCGACAGTGCCGTATTAATGGCAGCGAAGGCGCAAATGCGTAATAATCGACCTCTCGTGCTTGCCATTTCTACAAATGATGGTCTTGGGTTGAATGCCGCTAACATTGCGAAGTTATTAGTGGCTAAAAATATTTATTTTGTGCCTTACGGTCAAGATAATCCGATTCAAAAACCAAATTCTTTAGTTGCAAGAATGGATCTAGTCTTGGAAGCATGCGAAGCAGCTCTTCAAGGTAAACAGATTCAACCGCTACTTATCGAACGACACTCTTAAGGAAAACAACTATGAATCGCAAGATGTTAAGCAGCTGATAGCGGATGCTCTAGGCGTAATGCTAGTTGCTATTTCTGCGAACCAGCAATACCCGCTTGCTACTAAAGCAGCAGGGAAACCTGATGTTTTTGTCGGCCGATTAAGACGTGATCTCGGACATGAGTGCGGTCTTAACATGTGGATTGTTTCTGATAACCTGCTTAAAGGTGCAGCATGGAACGTCGTACAAATCGCAGAACATATCGCAAAAGGTTAATGAAAACATACAGGGTATAACGTTGCTCTCGTCTTCGGTAGATGATGGAGGCTAACGAAATGCGAATCCTTGTTCAGAAGTTTGGGGGAACATCTTTATCTTCCGAAAATGCTAGAGCACGCGCAATTCAACATATTAAAAGAGAAAGTGACAATGGATATTCTATTGTTGTCGTTGTCTCAGCAATGGGTCGCAAGGGTGAACCCTACGCGACGGACACTTTGCTTGGTCTTATTAGGGAAAATGGAAATGCGCTCCCTTTACGTGAAGTTGATATGTTGTTAGGCTGCGGAGAAATTATTTCCGCGGCCGCTTTTTGCAGTTTGCTAAATAGTGGGGGAATACCTTCTGTAGCTTTAACAGGTGGCGGAGCGGGTATTGTAACCGACGAACAATTTGGTAGTGCCAGAATTAAGAGAATTGAGCCAAATAGACTGGTGAAGTATCTTGAAGCTGGTTTGGTCGTCATAGTGACAGGTTTTCAAGGGATAACTTCACAAGGTGATGTTACTACACTTGGACGAGGAGGTAGTGACACAACCGCTACTGCACTTGGAGCAGCATTACATGCAGAAATGGTCGATATTTATACAGATGTAAGTGGAATATTGACTGCTGATCCACGTATCGTTGCAGAAGCAAAGCCGTTAGCTGTTGTAAGCTATGCTGAAATTTGTAATATGGCTAGGCAAGGTGCAAAAGTTATTCATCCTCGTGCAGTCGAGGTTGCACAGCAGGCGCGAATACCACTACGAGTTCGTTCCACTTTTTCAGATGATCCAGGAACGCTCGTTACAGACTTACCAACTGATCGTGCAGAACATAGCGTGCAGGATCGTCACGTAACCGGCATTGCCCATGTGGCAGGCGTTACACAAATATCTGTTGGTGCAATTGAAGGTCGAAATGACATGCAGCTACAGGTGTTCCAGACTATGGCGAAACATCATATCAGTGTTGATTTTATTAATGTCACACCAAGCAGCGCCTTATATACCGTATTTGACCAAGATGCCGAAAAAGCTCTGTATTTACTGAAGGAAAGCGGTTTTGCGCCTAATGCTGTCCAAGGATGCGCGAAAATTTCGATAATTGGCGGCGGGATGAATGGTGAGCCTGGTGTAATGGCACGAATTGTAGAAGCTTTAACGGAACAGGGAATTACTATTATGCAATCCGCTGATTCTAATACGACAATATGGGTTTTAGTGCTTGAATCAGATATGGTTTGTGCTCTTCGTGCTCTTCATGCGAAGTTCGATCTTCACCTCTAAATTAGATCCAGTGTACTCATTATAATAAGAGATTAATGATGTAGGTTTGCTTAGCAAACCTAAGCTAATGCTTACGATGCAGGTTTGTTGAACAAACCTTAGAGGAGGACGTCTAGATGGATTTCGGGAGATTGATAACCGCCATGGTGACCCCATTTGATGCGGATGGACAGATTGATTGGCTAACAGCAGGGAATCTTATTGATTATTTAATCGATGTACAGAAGGCGGATAGTTTAGTTGTCTCTGGAACAACAGGAGAATCTCCAACTTTATCAGAAGACGAAAAGCTTGCGTTGTTTCGATTTGTCGTAAAGCACTCAGCAGGCCGCTGTAAGGTTATTGCCGGAACGGGCTGCAATAATACAGCTCATACCATTCATCTAACGAAAGAAGCCGAAACGTGTGGAGTTGATGGGATTCTACTAGTTGCTCCGTACTACAACCGTCCGACACAGGAAGGTTTGTACCAACACTTTAAAGCGGTAGCGGAAGAAACTAAATTACCAATTATCTTATATAATGTTGAAGGTCGAACAGCTGTAAACTTATCTGTTGAAACGACATTAAAACTGGCAAAGATCGATAACATTGTAGCAACAAAAGATTGTGCAACTTTAGAACAACTTACTCTTATTATTAGCAGTGCTCCAGAAGGTTTCAACGTATATAGTGGTGATGATGCTGCAACATTACCTGCACTTGCAATTGGTGCATATGGTATCGTTAGCGTTGCCGGTCATATTATTGGTTCTGAAATGAAGGAATTAATCCATACTTATTTAAGCGGAAACGTAGTGGAAGCTTCCCGTATTAACAGCAAGCTCTTCCCGTACTTTAAAGGGTTATTTAATTGTCCTCATCCAGTACCAAATCCAGTAGCAGTGAAGTATGCACTAGGTTTGAAAGGTCTTCCAGTAGGTGGAGTAAGACTACCACTTGTTTCGGTAACTGAAACAGAAGCACAGTTTTTACGTGAACTTATATCATAATAATAACGAACATATCGCTATAAGCCGATGCGCACAGCATCGGTTTTATTTTTTTGGGAAGCCTATTCATAATTAGTTTCAATGGTTTCTCCTGTATTACTTGTATTCCAGCTTTTTCTTCATGTATAATGTACACAAGTGACTGGGTGCGGCAATTGTTTTTAAATGGGAAGTAACCGTCAGAGCGGCATCTGACGTTAACAACAATATGATTAACATTGTTTTTGTTTTGCCATAAAACAATATTCAGCATTGGGAAACATAATAAAATTATGAAAATGTATATAACATTTTGTAGGAGGTATAGATACACTTGTCTAAGAAGAACATCCAGGATAAGCTGCTCATCTTTGCACTAGGCGGAGTAGGCGAAATCGGAAAAAATATGTACGTTATTCAATACAACAATGATATTGTTGTCGTCGATTCAGGGCTTAAATTCCCAGAAGAGGATATGCTCGGTATCGATATCGTTATTCCAGATATTTCGTATTTAACAGAAAATCGCGACAAAGTTCGCGCAATTCTAATTACACATGGTCACGAAGATCACATCGGTGGATTGCCATACGTGCTAAAGCATCTTAATGTGCCTTTGTATGCTACAAAACTAACGATGGGATTAATCGAAGGTAAGCTGAAAGAGGCTGGATTGCTAGGTGAGACGAAGCGTATATTGATCAACGCTGATTCCGAAATCCAATTAGGCGCAATTCGTGCTAGCTTCTTTAAGACTAACCACAGTATTCCAGATTCGGTTGGTGTTAGTTTGGATACACCGGAAGGCGTCGTTGTACATACAGGCGACTTCAAATTCGATCACACTCCAGTGAACGAACAATTCGCTGATCTTCAACGTATTGCTCAAATTGGTAGCCGCGGAGTATTGGCACTATTGTCTGATAGTACAAATGCTGAACGCCCTGGCTATACGCCATCTGAGAGCAATGTTGGTGAAGAGCTTGAAGATATTTTCCGTAAAGCTACTCAACGTGTCGTTGTTGCAACATTTGCATCCAACGTACATCGTATTCAACAAATTATTAATGCAGCGATTGCTACAAAGCGTAAAATCGCAGTAGTAGGTCGCAGTATGGTTAATGTTGTTGGTATCGCTTCTGATCTTGGTTACTTGAACATACCAGAAGGTATGATTATAGAACCAGAAGAAGTTAACAAGCTTGCTGCTGATCGTGTCGTTATTTTATGTACAGGCAGTCAAGGGGAGCCTATGTCGGCGCTTACACGTATGGCTCGCTCAACGCATCGTAAAGTTGATATTTTGCCAGGGGATACGGTTATCATTGCCGCGACACCTATTCCAGGTAACGAACGATATGTTGGACGTACCGTTGATGAATTGTTCCGTTTAGGTGCACATGTTATTTATGGTCCAGGTTCCGTATCTGGCGTTCACGTATCAGGACATGGCAGCCAAGAAGAGCTTAAGCTTATGCTTAACCTTATCAAGCCTAAATACTTTATTCCTGTCCATGGTGAATACCGTATGCTTCGTCAACATGCGAAGCTTGGTGAAGCAATTGGCATGCCTCGTGAAAATATTTTCGTTATTGAAAACGGTGATACTGTCGAAATCCAAGATGGTAATGCTCGTAAAGGCTCCAAAGTACAAGCTGGCAATGTTCTAATTGACGGATTGGGTGTAGGAGATGTTGGTAATATCGTTCTTCGTGATCGTAAGTTGCTTTCTCAAGATGGCATCTTGGTCGTTGTTGTTACACTAAGCAAACAAGATGGAACTATTTTGTCAGGACCGGACATTATCTCTCGTGGATTCGTTTATGTTCGCGAATCAGAAGGCCTGCTTGACGAAGCAAATCGTATTGTAACATCGACACTTAACAGACTTATGAACGACAAGGTAAATGAGTGGGCATCCCTCAAAACAAATGTTAAGGATGCGCTTGGACGTTTCCTATATGAGCAAACACGTCGTCGCCCAATGATTTTGCCGATCATCATGGAGGTATAATCGACGCTACCCATCACGATAAAAAGCCGCGCTCTCGCACCCTAATTAGGGTGGAGAGGAGCGGCTTTTTTTACATTCTGCAATTGATAAGTATAAAAATTCCGGCCGACCCCATACTATGACAAGTTATAGTTTGCACAAGGGGGAAATTCGAAATGACAGATTTAATATTTTCGATGAAAGTAAAAAATGAGCAACCGGAGCCAAACGCAGATGATAAGAAAAAACTGAACAGTACACTTGAAAACATTCAACAATTAGGTACTGCTGTTTCACCTGCACCAGCAGAATCTAACATTTTCTGTATGACCATTATTGGACAAGTCGAAGGTCATCTCATACTACCGCCGCAAAACAAAACGACAAAATACGAGCACATCATTCCTCAATTAGTGGCAACGGAGCAAAATAGTAAAATCGAAGGTATTCTTGTTGTCCTTAACACAGTAGGGGGAGATGTAGAAGCAGGACTTGCTATTGCAGAGATGATTTCTTCATTATCAAAACCAACAGTTACACTTGTGCTCGGTGGTGGTCATTCTATAGGGGGGCCAATTGCCGTAGCAGGGGATAAGTCATTCATTGCAGAAACTGCGACCATGACGATTCATCCGATTCGAATGAATGGACTTGTCATCGGTGTGCCACAAACGTTCGAATATTTGGATAAGATGCAGGAGCGGGTCGTTAAATTTGTAACTTCTCATTCAAATATTACAGAAGAAAAGTTTAAGGAACTTATGTTTAAGACAGGTGAGCTTACGAGGGATATCGGTACGACAGTTATCGGGTCAGATGCTGTAAAGCATGGGTTAATTGATGAAGTAGGTGGATTAGGACATGCTTTAAGAGAATTAAATACGATGATTGAGCAGCGCCGAGCATCAAAACCAGTGGCAGGATCGGAGAGTGTAATCCAATGACATTATATACAACTATGCCGCTTGAAACAGTGCTTCAAGGATTTAATGAAGAGATGGAGCCGTTACATGAAATATGGGTGCAAGGTATTCATATGCAAGTAGAACCGATTGCACCTGGTATGGGTAAGGTTGTACGGTTATTAAATTGTTCATTAGATGATTATTTGAACCCTGAGCTAATGCCAGGATCACTAATTCATTATGGCTAACAGATTCAATAACAAAAAATGTTACTTTGCGATATGTACGTAAGCTCCCGCATAGCCCGATAACCATTAACTGTGTTATAATGGGAATCCAGGGGTGACGGAATTGGCAAAGAAAAAAACAAGAAAAAAATCTATTGGCGCTCAACTCAAATATGAAGTATATGGCATCTTGCTCATTACGATTTCCGTTATAGCTCTCTCAGGAGAAGCAACGGTTGGTCGTGCATTGTCCAAGCTGTTTGGACTTTTGCTTGGAAAGTTTTATTTTGTATTGGCACTTGTAGGTGTATTTGTAGGACTTACAGTCATGATAAAGCGAGCTTGGCCTACCGGTTGGACTAGCCGTAGGACAGGCTTGCTTATTTTGGTGCTTGGTTTCACGCTCAGCAGCTCGATTTCTGAAGTGAACGCAAGATTCGCTGGTCTGGACAGAGACGTTTTATCCGGAAGTGTCATTCTTAGTACGCTTAGTGAAGGACTTAAATCGGAGTTAATTTCTATAGCACCAGGTGAAGATGGAACCGTCAGGGATAAATCGATTAGCGGCGGTTATATAGGTGCAATTCAATACGCTATCTTATTTATGTTATTTGGCTACTATGGTGCACTCATTATTGCTTTTGTTATGTTTGCAATTGCCATAATGCTTATTACTGGAAAGTCTTATGTACAATTAATGGGTGTCGTCAAAAAACGATTTGTTTCTATGGTTAAGCTGTTACTTGAAAAACGAAATTCCATACGCAAACGTCGGGCAGCAACTGCTGCAGCATTAAAGGTTCAACATTCAAGTGACAATGATAACGATGATGATAGCACAATTGATGATGATGAGCAGTATATACAGAAGCCAGTCAAAAAGCGCAAATCCATATTTTTTGCATGGAAACAGGGATCGACCGAAGTAAAAGATCAGGATGGACAAGAAGAGTGGATTCCGTCTCATAATGATCGTGATACTTTGAGTGGAGTAAAGCCAGCATGGGAAGTACAATCTGAACAGTCTTGGGAGAAAACGGGCGTAAGTATACAAAACGATTATCCTAATAAGCAATTAGATGATGAAACACCTCCGTGGGAAGAGGGGTTTACTAAAACTGATCTGCCATTACATAAAGATACTGACAATAGTGATCATACACGATCAAACGAACAAGATTGGGACGGTGCTTTGCCGGAAAATCGGAATGAAGAATTAGAGAATGAAACAGAATTAGTTGACGAATATCCTCTGCCAATAACGGTTGAAGATGATGAGATTACTGATACTGATACAATTGCTGGATCAATAAATGAAGAAGATTCTGTGCTAGCTGTTGATGCAATACCTCGTAGACCTATTGCCGTAACTAATGAACTAGATAATAAAACAAAGCCATACCGTTTACCACCGTTTACTTTGCTAGAAAAACCTATTGGCTTATCTAAAGGCACTGACGCAACGGATATGTATGATTCAAGAAGGAAGCTTGAAGCAACGCTTGAAAGCTTTGGTGTACGTGCCACTGTACTTGATGTCGTTCGAGGACCTGCGGTTACTCGTTATGAAGTGCAACCTGCTACTGGCGTTAAGGTAAGTAGAATCGTTGGACTTACAGATGATATTGCACTTGCACTCGCTGCTAAAGATATCCGTATGGAAGCGCCTATACCGGGGAAATCAGCTATCGGAATCGAAGTTCCTAATATGGAAGTTTCTGTCGTTACGATGCGTGAAGTAATGGAAACACCAGCTTTTCAAAATTCTCAATCCAAACTTTCTATTGCCTTTGGTCGTGATATATCTGGGCAAACGATTGTTGGTAACTTGGCACGAATGCCTCACTTACTTGTTGCTGGAGCAACTGGTTCAGGTAAATCAGTTTGTATTAACGGTATCATTACGAGTATTCTTTATAAGGCAAACCCAGATGAAGTAAAGTTTTTGATGATCGATCCGAAGATGGTTGAGCTTAATGTATATAATGGCATCCCACATTTGCTTGCACCAGTCGTTACAGATCCACGCCGTGCATCACTTGCTCTCAAAAAAATCGTAGTCGAGATGGAGAAGCGTTACGAACTATTCTCAAAATCTGCAACAAGAAATATCGAAGGTTATAATACGTTAATGGCTGATAATCCAGCAGCTGTACTGCCATATATCGTAGTTATTGTCGATGAGCTTGCTGATTTGATGATGGTCGCAGCTAATGATGTTGAGGATTCCATAGCTAGGTTAGCACAGATGGCTCGTGCAGCAGGAATTCATTTAATTATAGCTACACAACGTCCGTCTGTAGATGTTATTACTGGGGTAATTAAAGCTAATATTCCATCTAGAATAGCATTTGGTGTATCGTCGCAAGTGGATTCTCGTACAATTTTGGATATGGCCGGAGCAGAAAAATTGCTTGGGCGTGGAGATATGCTCTTCCTGCCAGTAGGGATGTCAAAGCCTATTCGTGTACAAGGTGCTTTCTTGTCAGATCAAGAAGTTGAGGTGCTCGTTGCATTTGCTCGCGATCAAGCAGAAGCAGTTTACAAGGAAGACTTAGTGCCTGAAGTTGAAGAAGAGTCGACTGATAATGAACCAATGTTAGATGAGTTGTATGATCAAGCTGTACAAATAGTCGTTGAAGCTAAACAAGCTTCTGTGTCGTTACTTCAGCGTAGAATGCGTATTGGCTATACGAGGGCAGCAAGGTTGATTGACCAGATGGAGGCAAAATCCATCATAGGGCCGTATGAAGGAAGTAAGCCGCGTGAAGTATTAATGTCTCTAGAACAATTTCAAGCAGGCAAATTAAGCTCATAGTTAACATTCATGTTGCATAGAAGATGGACAACTTTCTCATACTATTGTTAGGTAACGCTACCTAAAGCGAACTAACTTGCAAGAGAAAGGCAGATCCCAACATGAGAAATCGTTTGATAGCGGTCACCTCGATCGTCGTTTTGTTGATAATCGGCTCGTTCTCCCTAGTGAAAGGACAAATAGGCGGATCGACGGCAACATTCAGCAATTCCACGATAAAGGTTGGTTCATCAGGTAATGACGTTTATGAGTTACAAGGACGTCTAACTTATCTGGGCTACTACAATGGCAAGATAGACGGCATATTCGGTACAAAAACGAAAGGTGCGGTCACCTGGTTTCAATGGAAGTTTGGCCTGAAATCCGATGGCGTCGTTGGAGCGGGAACGAAGAAAAAGCTTGTAGCAGCATCAAAAGAGTGGAAACCTGGTACTACGGTAGCAGAATCTACAAAGGCTCCTGCTAAGGGTGGGAAAAAGGGTAGTACTCTCGCAAAGTCTAATCGTCATGGTTTGACAGAAAATGATTTACAAATAATGGCGAACGCTGTTTATGGCGAAGCACGCGGTGAACCTTATGAAGGTCAGGTTGCTGTTGCTGCCGTCATTTTAAATCGTGTTAAGTCACAAAGTTTCCCGAATACTGTTTACGGCGTTATCTTCCAGCCAAGAGCTTTTACCGCTGTAGCTGATGGTCAAATTTATTTGACGCCTAATGCAAAAGCTCGTGAAGCTGTAGAAGATGCGTTAAACGGATGGGACCCATCAGGAGGATGTCTGTACTACTTTAACCCTGATACAGCAACATCAGCTTGGATTTGGACTAGAACACAAATAAAGACGATTGGTAAGCATATTTTTTGTATGTAACGCTGCCGTCCGATATGCCTATGATGAACGGAAGCAGCCGCTTTTGCCTTGTGCAGCCGCGGTTGCTTCTTCCATTTCTTATAGGTTAAAATGGTAAAAACGGCATCAATGAAAGGAGCAAACCGCGTGGCCTCATTTGAAAGAGGGCAACATCAGCGCATAAGGCTGCATGTTTTGCCTACGAAACGATTCAAAACGTTTGCGATTTCCCTCTTTGCTGGTATTCCACTAGCCGAAGAAACTGTGACGCCTGTTGCTCTGATTCCGTTCGTGCTTCGTAGAGGTACGGCCAATACACCAGAAACGATTGCTTTTCGTGAGAAGTTGGATGATATGTACGGGGCAGGTTTCGGCTTTGATGTATACAAACGCGGAGATTCGCAGGTCGTTCAATTCCGAATGGATGTAATCAATGATCAGTTTGTTTCTTCTGAGCATTCCTTACTTGAGGCGTCAATTCACTTTCTTGGAGATGTGTTAACAGATCCTTGCCGAGAAAATGAAGGCTTCAGAGCTAAATATGTCGATGCTGAGAAAGCAACACTCCGTAAACGACTTGAAGCAATCGTCAATGATAAAATACGATATGCAGCTGAACGATGCTTGGAGGAAATGTGTGCGGATGAACCGTATAGACTTCATCCACTAGGTAGTCTTGATAAAATTGATGAGATTACGCCTAGCTCATTATTCCAACATTACGAGAATTGGCTTGAAAATGCCGCTCTTGATCTTTACGTAGTTGGTGATACATCTCTTGAAGAAGTTTCCAAGCTTGTTGGTGAAGCTTTCAAATTAAAAGCAGGAACGCCTTCAACCTATAAAAAACCTCAAGTTAAGCATACTGTCAAAGAGACAAAATATGTTGTCGATGAGATGGAAGTAAGTCAAGGGAAGTTGAATTTGGGACTACGAACAGGTGTCGGGTATGACGATAAGCTTTATCCAGCTGCGTTAATGTACAATGGAATATTGGGCGGTTATCCACATTCCAAGCTATTTTTGAATGTTCGCGAAAAGGAAAGTTTAGCTTATTATGCAGCTTCAAGATTAGATGGCCATAAAGGTATTTGTACCGTTCAATCTGGTATCGAATTTGCAAATTATGATAAGGCTGTAGCCATTATTAAGGAGCAGCTCGATAGTATGGCCAAAGGTGAGTTAACAGATTTAGAGATGAATCAGACGAAAGCGATGATCTCCGGTCATCTTCGAGAGTTACAGGATTCAGCAAATGAAATGTTAGCTTACGACTTCAACAGTGTACTTACTGGTAATGAAAGAACAGCAGAAGAGTTGTTAAAGCAAGTGCAGGCGGTTACAGCCCACGATATTGTTGAGGTCGCTCGTAACGTTCAACTAGACACGGTCTACTTCCTGCGTGATCGAAAGGAGGCATAAGCTATGGAGACGTTGAACTACCCTAATGTGCAAGAGACGTTACATCGCGAAGTGCTGGATAATGGCCTAGAAGTAATTGTATTGCCTAAAGAAGGCTTCCATAAGACATATGCTACTTTTTCAACAAAGTATGGTTCAATTGATAATCGCTTTTCAGTAGGCGATCAAGAACCATTAAAAGTGGCTGACGGTATAGCACATTTTCTTGAGCATAAGATGTTCGAAGAGCCTGAAGGAGATATTTTCGCTACATTCGCTTCACAAGGCGCATCAGCTAATGCCTATACAACGTTTGACAGAACGGTTTATTTATTTTCTGCAACAGAGCAAATTCACAAAAATGTAGAGACACTTATCAATTTTGTGCAGAATCCCTTTTTCACAGATGCGAATGTAGAAAAAGAAAAGGGAATTATTGAGCAAGAAATTAATATGTATCGTGATAATGCAGATTGGCGTGTATACTTCGGGTTAATTGATGCACTATATCACACTCACCCCGTCCATATCGATATTGCTGGCACAGTTGACTCGATTCGTCAGATTGATAAAGAGACGTTGTATCGTTGCTACGAAACCTTTTACCATCCGTCCAATATGTTGCTCTTTGTAGTAGGTGGAGTTAAAGCGGAGGAAGTATTCAGGCTTGTAAAAGCGAACCAAGCGAGCAAAAACTTCCAGTCTCAAGGTGAAATTAAGCGATATTTTGAAAATGAGCCTTCCGAGGTGAAAAACTCGCGTAAAGTGTTTAAACTTCCTGTTTCTTTGCCTAAATGTATGCTTGGATTTAAGGAAAAGAGTGTCGGTTTGGTCGGAAATGAACTTCTTCGCCGCGAAGTTACGACTAAGTTGATGTTGGAAGCTTTAATTGGTTCAAGTACTGAGCTATATCAGTCGCTATATGAGCAAAACTTAATTTCAGATTCTTTTGGACATGAGTATAACTCAAGTTCTGATTATGCCTTTTCAGTTATTGGTGGAGATACACCAAATCCAGACGAATTGATTAGCAAACTTCAATCGGCGATTACTGAAACTATTAAAAAAGGTATTGAGCCAGCTACTTTTGAACGTTCTAAGCGCAAAAAAATCGGTAGTTACTTGCGAATGCTGAACTCCCCAGAATCAATCGCAGGTGAATTTACACGTTACCGTTTCCGTAACAGCGACATGTTCGACGTGTTAGCTTTCTATGAGAGTTGTACGCTTGATCAAGTTAATGAACGATTGCGTGAACATTTCGATTTTAATCAACTTGCAGTATCTATTGTAGAGAAGAGCTAAAGTTGAAGACGTTACAAGAAACAACCGTATTAATTACCGGTGGGAGCCGCGGCATTGGTGCAGCAATTGCAAAACGATTCGCCGCGGAAGGGGTTAATATCGTTATTCATTATTTGGAATCGCATGAAAAGGCAAATGAAACGGCAAGAATGTGTATGGCGATGGGTGCCAACGTGATGACTATTTCAGCAGATCTTCGCTGTAAGGATCAGTTGTCACGGATGCGGGATAAGCTGGGCAGCCACGGTATTAAACCGGATATTCTTGTGAATAACGGCGCGATCTCGCATTATGGTTTGCTGTCGGATGTAACTGAAGAGGATTGGGATGACGTTATGTCGGTTAATTTGAAGGGTATGTTTTTATGCTCACAACTCTTTATGCCACATATGATCTCCCAAAGATATGGCCGTATTATAAATGTTTCTTCCGTTTGGGGCATGTCAGGTGCTGCTTGTGAAGTATTGTATTCAACGACGAAAGGCGGCATGAACGCTTTCACAAAGGCGCTAGCTAAGGAGCTTGCGCCTTCGGGTGTGACAGTTAACGCTGTGGCCCCTGGAGTCGTTGATACACTTATGATGAGTGGCTTTAATCCTGAGGAGAAAGCAGCGCTTGAGCAGGAGATCCCTGCAGGACGGTTCGGCTCAGCTGAGGAAATCGCTTCACTCATTTACTTTTTATCTTTACCGGAATCTTCCTATATTACAGGTCAAATTATAAGTCCTAATGGTGGGTGGCATACATAGTTTTTTATGGAGCGGGTGCTCATGTGATTGGCCTCCTTATGAATAAGAATGGTCTCCAGTGCGCAATATAATGACTGTTGATCATTCTTTTCTTAACCAAATGAGGAGGCGAAGAAACATGTCAACTGTCCTTTCGAACTTCAAGACATGGAAACATTTTTTGGCTGACAGAGTTACTCAAGCGAAGTCGATTGGTCTAACTGAAGACACGATAGCGAATCTTGCATTCGAGATCGGATCATTCCTTGATGAGAAGGTCGACCCCAAAAATGAAGAAGAACGTGTATTGAAAGAATTGTGGGATGTTGGTGACGACGAGGAACGGAAAACTGTCGCAAAATTGATGGTTAAACTTGTCGGTAATACGTAGCACTTATTCAAGTGCAGAAAAGCCTCCACTGCGGAGGCTTTTCTGCAATGTTTCTTTTCATTTGCAGGATTGTGACGAAATTTGTAGAATAGTCATATATGGTGATCAACAAGCGGAGCTTGATTTTTATCCTTATTCTAATTATTATTCAAGCTTAGGACGGTGACAGCAGTGGAAACAAAACAGTGGTACATGGAATACAAGATACATAAGAACCGCCCCGGCCTGCTTGGTGATATTGCTTCATTGCTTGGTATGTTAGAAGTCAACATCATGACAATAAACGGGGTTGAAGATCGTACCCGCGGCATGTTGCTACAAACCAATGATGATGAGAAGATTGAGCTATTAGGGAAAATGCTACAGAAAGTAGACAACATCACAGTAAATAAGCTACGGACACCAACGATCGTCGATATTTTGGCTGTTCGTCATGGACGTTATATCGAAAGAGATAGTGATGATCACAAAACTTTCCGTTTTGTGCGCGATGAGCTTGGTATTTTGGTTGACTTTCTAGGTGAAGTGTTCAAACGCGACGGCAATCAAGTAATTGGATTAAGAGGTATGCCTCGTGTAGGTAAAACGGAATCCATTATTGCAGGTAGCGTCTGTTCCAACAAGCGGTGGGCATTTGTGTCTTCTACACTATTGCGTCAAACGGTTCGAAGCCAGCTTTCTGAAGAAGAAATGCAACCAAACAACATCTTTATTATTGACGGAATCGTTAGCACAATTAGATCTAATGAGAAACACTATTCATTATTGCAAGAGATTATGGCGATGCCTTCTACAAAAGTTATTGAACATCCAGATATTTTTGTAAAGGAATCGCAATATGATTATAGTCACTTCGATATTATTATTGAACTACGTAATACACCCGATGAAGAAATATCGTATGAATCATTTACCGCTAACTATACGGATGATTTTTAATAGGAAGGAGGCTTACCTATGTCTGATTTAGGCGCATTGCTTCGCAAAGCGAGAGAGCAACGAGGATTATCATTAGATGACCTGCAAGAAGTAACAAAAATTAGGAAACGATACTTGGAAGCGATTGAAACTGGCAATTACAGTGTTCTGCCGGGTAACTTCTATGTTCGTGCATTTGTAAAAAACTATTCCGAGGCGGTTGGTCTTGACCCGGATGAAGTGTTACGCCTTTATCAGCATGAGGTGCCAGCTTCACCTGTTGAGCAAACTGTTGAACAGGTTCCTGTCAGAAAACCCCGTCGAATGAAATCACAATCATCTGAACGATTTGGGAAAATCGGTTTTAATCTCTTAATGTGGTGTTTTCTCATTTTAATCGTGTTCGTCGTGTGGTATTATGCCTTTAGTAAGGATTCGGGCGAAACGAATAAAGCAGATGAAACATCGATCACAGATGAGTCCAAAAAGCCAGAAAGCACGAACAATAATACGGGTGGAGAAGTCAGTCCTACGCCATCTCCAACACCACCAACACCTACCCAAGAACCAACAACAGTAACTTTTAGCAGTAAAGTAGGTAGAGCAGATAAATATGATATCGGTCCTGCCGGTGGAATACATAAGGTTGAAATAAAAGTTTCTGGTGGACGTGGTTGGGTTGAAGTTCGTGAAGGAAGCTCTACTGGCAAGAAGCTTTATTATGACACAGTAGAAGATGGAGTCACACTTAGCTATGATCTAACGCAACCTATTTATATTAATGTAGGTCGATCAGATTTTGCGGAGATTGTCGTGAATGGTGTACTTGTGCCGGATGGAGATCGTTCGGGTCCTAAGAGATTATTGCTTAGTCCATTGCAGTCAGAAACAGATGATGCCATCGAATCATCTAATCCTAATGCCAATGAGGAACTGTCACAAACTCCTGATCCAAATGAGGAGCAAACACAAAGTCAATAAACCATCCATAAAAGTATGGATGTGAAGGAGAGAGCAACGATGAGTTCGGAAAGTTCGTTTGATATTGTTTCTAAAGTTGATATGGCGGAGTTAGTTAATGCTATTGCTCAGGCTGAACGTGAGATCGAAACTCGATTCGACTTCAAAGGTAGCAAGAGCACGATCGCTTTGGAAAAAGAAGAGCTTGTTATCGGTTCAGAAGATGACTACAAGCTGAAAGCGGTTATTGATATCTTATTGACTAAGATGATTAAACGCGGTGTTCCAATTAAAAACTTGGATTATGGTAAAGTTGAAGGAGCTTCAGGTAATAGAGTTAAACAGCGAATTAAGCTAAGACAAGGGATCGAACAAGATGTTTCCAAAAAGATTAATATTATGATTAAGGACTCTAAGTTGAAAGTTAAGAGCCAAATTCAAGGTGATCAACTTCGTGTAACTGGGAAAAGTCGTGATGATTTGCAAGCAGTAATGGCATTGCTACGTGGTGCTGATTTGCCTGTTGAACTGCAATTTACTAATTACAGATAATCAGGCAACAGAATGATTTATATATTGGGCGTTCTATGTATGACGCACCTGAAATAGACGGCAAAGTGTTCGTTTTAATCTGTAGCACAGAAATCGGTTCTATTGGTAAGGTTCGCATTAACCATGCATAAGAGTTCGACCTGTCTAGGGAGGGTACCCGCGTGAACTTAGCGAATCGTATTACACTGGCTAGAATATTTCTAGTTCCGGTCATCATGTTTTTTCTACTTATTAAGGTGGATCTAGGTTCTGTCAACTTCGCTGACTTTACGATCTCATACAATCAGATCGTGGCAGCAGTGATCTTTATCATTGCGGCAAGTACGGATGGGCTTGATGGTTACATCGCAAGGAAAAATAAGATTGTAACGAATTTGGGCAAACTATTAGATCCACTTGCCGATAAACTTTTAGTTGCAGCAGTACTTATCTCTTTAGTCGAGATGGACAAGCTGAACGCGCTAATTGCTATCATTATTATTAGCCGTGAGTTTGCTGTTACGGGTCTTCGCCAAATTGCTTTGCTTGAAGGCTCAGTAATGGCTGCAAGCACTTGGGGTAAGTGGAAAACAGCTATCCAAATTACGATGATTATTGCTCTCCTTATTAACAATTTCCCATTTGCTTTAATTGACTTCCCGTTTGACCTAATTGCTAGCTGGGTTGCTGCTGCGATTACGGTATATTCTGGGGTTGACTATTTTATTAAAAATAAACATCTCATACCGGTTGAATAGAAACGAAAGCACTTTCCCATAGTTGGGGAGGTGCTTTTCCCTATCCTAGTAAATAGCTTTTTTTGTCTAAGGAGGCACTTGAAAGATGAAAGCGGAAATAATCGCAGTTGGTACAGAATTACTGCTTGGGCAAATTGTGAATACTAATGCTCAAGTTATATCTCAAAGGCTAGCCGAGTTAGGCATTGATGTTTATTTTCAAACGGTTGTAGGGGACAATCAAACTAGACTGCTTCAAGCGATTGAAATCGGAAGAAGCCGTGCCGATCTTCTCGTGTTTACTGGTGGACTTGGACCAACACAAGATGATTTAACCAAAGATGCGCTTGCTGATTTTTTAAATCGGAAGCTTCTGATCCATGAACCGTCGATGGCTGAGATTGAACGAGTATTTTCTTCGCGGGGCATGGATATGGTGGACAGTAATCGACGTCAAGCACTTATGATTGAAGGGTGTCAGCCACTTGAGAATACTACGGGACTCGCAGTTGGTAACGCTTTGAAAGTTGACGGAACACTTTACATTCTTCTGCCGGGCCCTCCGAAAGAAATGAAACCGATGTTAGAAGGATCAGGACAGACGTGGATTCGCTCAATGTTGGGGGATGAAAAACCACTATTCTCTCGCTTGCTCAAATTTGCTGGTATCGGTGAATCGAATTTAGAAGCTAAACTCATCGATATGATTGAAGGTCAAAGTGATCCAACTATTGCGCCTTATGCAAAAGTAGGTGAAGTATCCATTCGTGTTTCTACTAAAGCTTCAACAATAGAAGAAGCAGATCGCAAGATCGATCTTACAGTTGAAGCAATTAAAAAGCGAATTGGCGATCATTTGTATGCGCAAGAAGATATTCCAATAGAAGTCGAAATCATTAGTATGCTCAGAGCCTCTAGACGCCGCTTAGCGAGCGCGGAGAGTTGTAGTGGAGGGTTGCTTGCAGAACTTATAACAAACGTACCTGGAAGCAGTGGGGAATTTGTAGGAGGTGTTGTTACTTACACCAATATGATGAAAAATCGACTTCTTAACATTCCTATGTCACAACTTGAAGGAGAAGGAGCTCCTGGTGCTATTAGTGAATCGACAGCTGCGTTAATGGCAGAAAGTGTTCGTGATCTGTCAGATGCTGATTTTGGAGTATCATTGACTGGAGTAGCGGGGCCAGCCGAGTCGGAAGGGAAGCAAGTAGGACTTGTTTACTTTGCCATTGCCGAGAGGGGCAAAGAAACGGTTGTGCATACGACTCATCTAAGCGGTGGTCGCGACATGATTCGACTGCGAGCGGTGAAAGCTGCTCTTTATCGTTTATGGCAAGCCCTCAGAGAATAGGAAAACGTTAACATTTTTTGTTGTCAAATGTCGGAATACTCGTTATAATGGACAAATATCGGAAGAACCGTGGCGAAGACTAACTTTGCTGCGGTTTTTTTATGCGCATTAATAGGAAGGAGGAACTGCTTAAGAAAAAAATACGAATGTGTGTTCGAAAAAAAGGTTGGCAACGAGTCGGAAATAAGGTATCATATTAAATATAAATAGTGAAGGATGTGAGTTACTTGGCAGATCGTCGCGCAGCTTTAGATAACGCTCTTCGTCAAATCGAGAAGCAATTTGGTAAAGGCTCCATTATGAAGTTAGGTGAATCCACACATATGCAAGTTGAAACCGTGCCTAGCGGCTCGCTTGCTTTAGATATTGCACTTGGAATTGGCGGATTGCCAAGAGGACGGGTAATTGAAGTATACGGACCGGAATCGTCAGGTAAGACGACCGTTGCACTTCATGCGATTGCCGAAGTACAGCGTATTGGCGGACAAGCCGCATTTATCGATGCTGAGCATGCGCTTGATCCATTGTATGCGAGCAAACTTGGCGTAAACATTGATGAGTTGCTTCTATCACAACCGGATACGGGTGAGCAAGCACTTGAGATTGCTGAGGCGCTAGTACGTAGTGGCGCAGTTGATATTATCGTAATTGACTCTGTTGCTGCACTAGTACCAAAGGCAGAGATCGAGGGCGATATGGGTGATTCCCACGTTGGTTTGCAAGCACGCCTTATGTCTCAAGCATTAAGAAAGCTTTCGGGAGCCATTTCCAAGTCCAAGACAATTGCAATCTTTATTAACCAATTGCGTGAGAAGGTCGGCGTTATGTTTGGTAACCCAGAGACAACTCCTGGTGGCCGTGCACTTAAGTTCTACTCTAGCGTTCGTTTGGATGTTCGTCGTATTGAGACGTTGAAGCAAGGTAACGATATGGTTGGTAACCGTACTCGTATCAAAGTCGTGAAAAATAAAGTTGCTCCACCATTTAAGCAAGCTGAAATCGACATTATGTACGGTGAAGGCATTTCGCGTGAGGGAAGTCTTATCGATATTGGTGTTGAATTGGATATCGTGCAGAAGAGTGGCGCATGGTTCTCTTACAGCGGCGAACGATTGGGACAAGGCCGTGAGAACTCAAAACAATATTTGAAGGATCATCGTCAAGTATCTGATGAAATCGAAAAGAAGATTCGTGATGCAAGTAATTTGTCTGCAACGGCAACGCCAGCGAACTTCTCAGCTGACACTGAAGAGGACGATTTCGACGATTTGGATTAATTGATGGCTTCGCTGCTCATTTACTGAGTGGCGAAGCTTTTTTAAATTTTGTGTGTTCATAGTTAACAAGTTAACAAAAATCGTAATTCGATAAGAATAAGAAGGAATGTGAAGATGGAATACGCTAAAGAAAACACCGAAGACGGATGGGTGATTCAATCCGTACGGCGCGACAAAGAAGAGAAACGAAGATATTTAATCTTTACGGAAGCAGAGGAGCCAGTTTTATCGGTTCACGAAGATATAATGGTCCGTTTTCGGTTAATGAAGGGACAACTCATAACAAAAAGTCTGATCGAAGAAATTCGATTTGAGGATGGACGATATCGCGCCTACGCTATGGCTATCTTTTATTTAGGTACTAAGCCAAGAACACGTAAGCAGATAGGAGATTATTTGCATCGTAAGGAACTGGATGAACAAAGTATTGAATATGCGCTCGACCGTTTAGAAAGCGAACATCTGGTTGATGATGAACAATATGCTCGTCAATTTGCGACAAGCAGGGTTCGTAGTGGTATGAAAGGTAGACTTCTAATTAAGCAAGAGCTCCAGCAAAGAGGCGTACCGAAAGAAGCTGCAGCGGATGCTGTATCTGAACTTGATCGCGAGAGTGAATTAGCCGCTGCGATAGCTCTTGCTGCCAAAAAAAGCAGGAGCTTAAAAGGGGAGACTGTAAAGCGCAGACAAAAGCTTACAGGTTTCCTACTTCGTAGAGGTTTTCCTAGTGATATTGTTAGAGAAGCTATTAAATCGGTTGAATGGGATACTTCCGAAGACGATAATGAGGAAGATGATTGCGTTTTGCTTGACAATTGATTTTATGAAAAGATAAAATGAGGTTGTATTCCTTCAAAATTTGAATCAAGTTTTCTTCCAAAAGTTGATTCAAATCGATTATTTTCGTCAAATTAGTACATTTGGTACATGATGAAACGGTATGGAAACCGGTTAAAAACCTAATATCATCCCAAGCAATGCCTTGGTGTATGCAACAAGGAGGTGAACAAGATGGGTGAAGTAAACATCTGGATCTTGATTCTAGTTAGTATCCTTGTTGGCGCAATTTTCTTTGGGATTGGTTATTCTTATCGAAAGTCTATTGCCGAGGCGAAAATTTCAAGTGCTGAGCAAGCTGCAGTCCAAATCGTAGAAAATGCGAAAAAGGAAGCAGAAGCACAGAAAAAAGAAACCGTACTTGAGGCGAAAGACGAAGTCCACAGACTTCGTACAGAAGCTGATAAGGACATTCGTGAGCGACGCAATGAGGCGCAACGTCAGGAAAGAAGACTGCTCCAAAAAGAAGAGTCGCTGGATAAAAAATTAGAGGCGTTGGAACGCAAAGAAGAAACTGTTGCCAATAAGGAAAAACGAATCGAAGAAACTCAAGAACAGATTGACTCCATTTACAAGCAACAGCTTAGTGAGCTAGAACGTATTTCGAGCTTAACAATGGAAGATGCGAAATCAATTATATTAACCAATGTTGAGCAGGAAGTTCGTCACGAAACCGCACAAATGATTAAAGATATCGAGCAGCAAGCGAAGGAAGAAGCCGACAAGAAAGCACGTAACATTATTTCGCTAGCGATTCAGCGTTGTGCAGCCGATCATGTGGCAGAAACAACGGTATCCGTTGTAACGTTGCCTAATGAAGAGATGAAAGGTCGCATCATTGGACGTGAAGGCCGTAATATCCGTGCATTGGAAACATTGACCGGTATCGATCTCATTATCGACGATACACCGGAAGCGGTCATCTTGTCAGGATTTGACCCTATCAGACGTGAAATTGCACGCACATCTTTAGAAAAATTGGTTGCAGACGGACGTATCCATCCTGCACGTATTGAAGAAATGGTTGAGAAATCTCGTAAAGAGATTGATGAGCGCGTACGTGAGTACGGTGAGCAAGCAACTTTCGAAGTTGGTGTTCACGGCCTCCATCCAGATCTGATCAAAATACTTGGTCGATTGAAATATCGGACAAGCTATGGTCAAAATGTATTGAAACACTCCATGGAAGTCGCATATTTAACAGGTTTGATGGCAGCAGAGCTAGGCGAAGATATTACACTAGCGAAGCGCGCAGGCTTGCTTCACGATATCGGCAAAGCGCTTGACCATGAAGTAGAAGGCTCACATGTTGAGATCGGTGTTGAACTTGCTAAGAAATACAAGGAACATCCGGTCGTTATCAACAGTATCGCTTCTCACCACGGTGATACGGAAGCAACGTCCGTTATTGCAATGCTCGTAGGCGCAGCAGACGCATTGTCCGCAGCACGTCCTGGAGCACGTCGTGAAACGCTAGAAACGTATATTAAGCGTCTGGAGAAACTGGAAGCTATTACAGAATCATTCGACGGTGTAGAGAAATCGTATGCGATTCAAGCAGGCCGCGAAGTTCGTGTTATGGTTCAACCAGAGAAGATCGATGATACAGAAGCTTTCCGTCTTGCTCGCGATATTACGAAAAAAATCGAGAGTGAACTCGATTATCCGGGACATATTAAAGTTACGGTTATTCGTGAAACAAGAGCAGTCGAATACGCGAAGTAAACAAAATGATATGCAATGGGGAAAAGTGGCTGCCATTCAGCCACTTTTCTTCATTGAGAAGCATATAAAGGTAGGTTAATCGCATGAATGTACTATTTATCGGTGATATCGTCGGAAACGTAGGCAGAAGCGCTTTAAAACAAGTTTTGCCTGCGCTAAGAGATAAATATAATCCGCATATAATTATCGTAAATGGTGAAAACGCCGCTGCTGGACGAGGCATTACAAGAACGATCGCAAGAGAGTTTTTTGAATGGGGCGTACATGGCATTACGATGGGAAACCATACGTGGGATAATAAAGAAATTTTTGAGTGGATCGATGATGAACCACGTATCGTTAGACCTGCGAACTTTTCGAGTGAAGCACCTGGTCAAGGTATGTCTATCATTCAAGCAAATGGGAAGAAACTCGCAATCATAAACTTGCAGGGAAGAGTTTTTCTTCCGCCAATTGATTGCCCATTCCGTATGGCGGATGATTTGATAGATGAAGCTGAGCAACATACAAAAGCGATATTAGTTGATTTCCATGCAGAAGCAACATCTGAGAAAATAGCTATGGGCTGGTATTTGGATGGAAGAGCTTCTATTGTGCTTGGAACACATACGCATGTTCAGACGAATGACGATACGATATTGCCTGGTGGAACTGCTTATTTGACGGACGTTGGAATGGTAGGTTCGAGAGAAGGCGTACTCGGCATGGAACGAAATGCGGTCATTCATAAATTTTTGACAGGGATGCCTGTCAGGTTTGTTGTTGATGAAGGCAAGTGGCATTTACATGGTTTGTCTCTGCAGATTGATGATGCAACAGGCAAAGCTACTAAACTAACAAAAATTAGATTGACCGAAGATGATTGGCTTCTCATGTAGAGAAGCTTTTTTGTCGTTAAATATCTGACTATTCAGAACTATTAGATTAGTTAATCAAATAAAGCAGGAATCTTTATCCTTCTCTCGAATACTATTTAAAAGTGGAATCCATCCAACATTCCAGGGGAGGTTCTTTTTTATGGATGTATTAAAGGTATCAGCAAAGTCCAATCCAAATTCTGTTGCAGGTGCGTTGGCAGGTGTTCTACGTGAACGTGGAGGTGCTGAATTACAAGCCATTGGCGCTGGAGCGCTCAATCAAGCCATTAAAGCAGTTGCGATTGCGCGGGGATTTGTTGCTCCTAGTGGTGTAGATCTTATCTGCATCCCTGCGTTTACGGATATTGTGATTGATGGGGAAGATCGTACCGCTATCAAGCTAATTGTTGAACCACGCTAACGTAAGCGACTACTCACATACGGTTCGATTAGTTCACCTGTTTACGAAGTAAACAGGTTTTTTGCACTGGTTATTTCGAGTAGGGGAAGTGGTGGTTTTGAAGGTTGTAGATTTTCATTGTGATGTATTAATGAAACTTTTGTTAGATGATAGACTTCATTTCAAGAATGATGTTACGGGAGCACTTGATGTAACATACGAAAGACTTCAAGATGCGGATACTCTTCTTCAGACATTCGCAATTTATATTCCCAGTAAATTAAATGGTAGTATGACTCCTATTTTGGATAGCATTGATCTCTTTTATGAGAAAGTACTTACTTGTCCAGCAATGCACTTGGTTCGTACATCGGGAGATTTGGATTATTGTATTCAAAATGGGAAAATAGGAGCGTTATTGTCACTTGAAGGATTAGATGGTTTACAAGGCAATCTTGCTATGCTCCGGAACTTATATCAACTAGGTGTAAGAGCTGCAGGAATAACTTGGAACTACGCTAATTGGGCAGCAGACGGCGTCATGGAGCCAAGAGGTGGTGGATTGACCGCCAAAGGAAAAGAGTTAATAAAAGAATGTAACAAGCTTGGTATTATGCTTGATATGTCACATTTATCGGAACGTGGATTTTGGGATTCAGTAGCATTATCGGACAAGCCAGTATTCGCTTCACATTCCAATGCAAAGTCGATCTGTGACCATCCACGTAATTTAACAGACTTACAAATTAAAACGATCATAGAAGGCAAAGGTATTGTAGGCATTACATATGTTCCTATGTTCTTAAACTCGCAAAGTGCCGCAACGATTGATGACATTATTCGTCATATTGATTATATTGGATCACTAGGCGGAGAAAAACATATTATGCTAGGTTCGGATTTTGATGGGATTGATACCTATGTAGAGAGACTTGCTCATCCGGGACAAGTAATTGCGTTAAAAGATGCATTGCTTAAGCGATATTCAACTACACAAACAGAAGGATTCTTTTCACAAAATGCAATGCGTTTCCTGTGTGAACAACTTCCAGTGAGCTAATCTAAAATCTATCGCAAATCGATATGATTTTAATCTAATTTTAATATACTTTATATAAGCGTTTACATCTTGCAAAATAGCGGTTACAAACATAAAATTGTTGTGACTATTATCATTTCTATTATATAATGGCTAAATTGTCGAAAATCATGCACCTAAATGGAGCAGAGGAGATGGGCACTTTGATTAGTCAATTGTCTTGGAAGATCGGTGGCCAACAAGGTGAAGGCGTAGAAAGTACCGACCGAATCTTTTCCACGGCGCTTAACCGGTTAGGCTATTATTTATATGGGTACCGTCATTTTTCATCGCGTATTAAAGGCGGACATACTAACAATAAAATTCGCATCAGCACGAAGCCTATTCGCGCGATCTCGGATGACCTGGACATTCTTGTAGCGTTTGATCAGGAAAGTATTGATCTTAACGCTCGCGAGCTTCGTTCTGGTGGAGTAGTTGTGGCAGATGCTAAGTTTAACCCTACGATTCCTGAAGGTATTGATGCACGATTGTTTGCTGTTCCGATTACGAAGATGGCTGAAGATCTTGGCACATCACTTATGAAGAACATGGTAGCATCAGGGGCATCTTGGGCGCTATTAGGTTTGCCAATCGAAGTTTTTAATAAGGCAGTAGAAGAAGAGTTCGGCCGTAAAGGTCCAGCTATCGTTGAAAAAAATATTGAAGCAGTTAAACAAGGTGCAGAGTTTGTATTAGAGCAAGCTGGCGGTCCTCTTGAGGCGTTTAAGCTTGAGGATGCAGACGGTATTCAAAAGTTGTTTATGATCGGAAATGAAGCGATCGGACTTGGAAGCTTAGCAGCTGGCTGTCGCCTTATGTCTGCCTATCCTATTACTCCAGCATCGGAGATTATGGAGTATTTGATCAAGAAGCTTCCTAAGTTTGGTGGAACAGTCGTTCAAACTGAAGATGAAATTGCTGCTGTAACGATGGCAATAGGTGCAAACTACGCAGGTGTACGTACGATGACCGCTTCAGCGGGCCCTGGTCTCTCTCTAATGATGGAGGCGATAGGTCTTGCTGGAATGACTGAGACACCACTAGTTATCGTTAATACACAGCGTGGAGGCCCTTCAACAGGTCTGCCAACGAAACAAGAACAATCAGATCTAAACGCAATGGTGTACGGAACTCATGGTGAGATTCCTAAGATCGTTATTGCACCTGCATCGATTGAGGATTGCTTCTATGATATGATCGAAGCGTTTAACTTGTCGGAGCAGTATCAAGTACCAGTCATTGTAATGACTGATTTGCAATTGTCACTCGGTAAACAATCATGTGATGCACTTGATTTCAGTCAAATTGCGATTTCACGAGGTAAGCTTGTGAAGGATGCCCCAGCACTTGAAGGCCATGCATTATTCAAACGATATGAATTTACGAATGATGGAATTTCACCACGTATTTTGCCAGGTGAGAAGGGCGGCATACATCATGTAACCGGAGTTGAGCATGATGAAGTTGGTCGTCCATCAGAAAATGCTGTCAACCGTCAAAAGATGATGGATAAACGTCTTGGAAAACTTGATAACTTGGCAATTAGAGATGCACTACGCATTGACGCTCCACATGATAACCCTGATCTTTTGGTCATTGGTATGGGATCGACAGGCGGTACAATCGACGCTGCTAGAGAGTATCTTGCTGAAGACGGTATTACGAGTAACCATGTTACGATCCGTCAAATTCATCCGTTCCCAACTCATTTGCTTAAACCACTTATGACAAGTGCTAAAAAGGTCATTATTATTGAGAACAATGCGACAGCACAGCTTGCCGGTCAAGTGAAAATGAATGTAGGACTTGCAGAGAAAATTGAAAGCCTGCTAAAATATGACGGCAATCCATTCCTTCCGCTTGAAGTATATAAAGCTTGTAAGGAGCTGAGTTAAGAGATGGCAACTTTTAAAGAATTTCGTAACGATTTGAAGCCTAACTGGTGTCCCGGTTGTGGAGATTTCTCGATACAAGCAGCAATTCAACGTGCGTCTGCGAATGTTGGTCTGGAGCCAAATGAGCTAGCTGTTATTTCTGGTATTGGATGTTCTGGTCGAATTTCCGGTTATATTAACGCATACGGTTTACATGGTATTCATGGACGAGCGTTGCCGATAGCTCAAGGCGTTAAGCTTGCGAACCGTGAACTTACGGTTATTGCTTCTGGTGGAGATGGAGATGGTTTTGCGATTGGTATGGGGCATACTGTCCATGCCATTCGTCGTAACGTGAACATTACTTATATCGTTATGGATAATCAAATCTATGGACTTACAAAAGGTCAAACTTCACCACGTAGTGCGGAAGGGTTCAAAACGAAATCCACACCTGAAGGATCTATCGAAACAACGCTGTCTCCTTTGGAGATTGCAATGTCAGCAGGTGCTACATTCGTTGCACAGTCGTTTTCAAGCGATTTAAAGCAATTGACTAGCCTAATCGAGCAAGGGATTAAACATGAAGGCTTCTCACTGATCAATGTGTTCAGCCCATGTGTAACGTTCAACAAAATCAATACGTACGACTGGTTTAAGGAAAACATTGTGAACTTGGAGCAATTCCCAGATTACAATCCAGGGGATCGTGTCGTAGCGATGAACAAGATTATGGAAACAAACGGAATGTTAACAGGTCTCATCTATCAGAATACTAGTCGTAAATCGTATGAAGATATGGTTACAGGTTTTAAAACTGAGGGACTTGCGAAGCAAGAATTAAAAATGACCGAAGAACAATTCAACCAACTTGTGGCTGAATTTAGATAAGTGCTATGATAAGCATACGGCTTATAGGCCGTATGCTTTTTATTTTAAAATAAGATAGATAGAAAACAGGAGTGGAACATCATGACTAAACAAGTACCAGTAGGCGTATCCGCAAGACATATTCACCTTTCAGACGAACATGTACAAATTCTTTTCGGTAAAGATTATACGTTGACGGAGATGAAGCCGTTATCTCAGCCAGGACAATTTGCAGCTAATGAGACTGTAGCTGTTGTTGGACCAAAGGGTTCATTTGCTAAAGTTCGTATTCTTGGACCAACTCGCAAAGGTACACAACTGGAAGTATCACGCACAGACGCATTTGCGCTTGGTGTGAAACCACCTGTTAGAGAATCTGGTCACACGGCAGGATCTGCAGGAATAACGCTTCAGGGGCCAGCTGGTGAAGTTACAATTGAAGAAGGCGTTATTATTGCAGCACGCCATATTCATTTCCATACAAGTGATGCTGAAGCTTTTGGAATTACAGATAAACAAAAACTTCGTGTTCGTGTTGGTGGAGAGCGCGGCGTTGTATTCGAGCATGTCATTGCTCGCGTGTCACCGGAATATGCACTTGATATGCACATCGATACGGATGAAGCTAATGCAGCTGGTATTAATAACGGCGATATGGCAGAAATCGTGGAATAGATTTTCGGACGATTAAGAGGATATTAAAGTAACTGAGGTTACTTTAATATCCTCTTTTTTTATTGCTACTGTAACTGCTATAGATTGAATATATAAATAAACGTATTTATACACTTATTGTTTATAAAGAGTTTTTAAAATATGTATCTAAGCACATTTATGTGTTTAATTTGCGATAAAAGCTATTTTACAAGATGAATAACGGTATTAATACACTTAACTAGAGATTAACTGACATGATTCCATTCTTTTTTCATTTACAAACAAAAGAGAATCCCAATAAAATAAATTACTGTTGTACAATTATGGTAATGTTAATTGGGAGGATCTTTATGGGAGATAGAAGTTGCGCAGCAATTATCAGTAACGATTTAATCCTTCTGATTAAACAGAAATAAAAAGCGAAACGATCTGGACTTTTCCAGGTGGAAGGATTGAGGAAGATGAAACAGCATTAGATTGTGCTGTGAGAGAGGTATTTGAAGAAACTGGATTAATCATATCTATTACTAAAAAAGTATGCAAAATGTTTAGTGAAAGGATTAACGGTAAATATTTCTGCTTTTTAGCGGAAATTGTTAGTGGTAATGCTCAATTAGGTTCTGACCCCGAATTATCTCAAAATAATCAATAGCTTATTGATTTAAAGTGGTTTTCCATTAGTGAAGTAGAAAACCATCCAGAAGTTAAACGCATAATGCAATTTTTATAGCTGAAACTGAATCAACTTCTATAATTAATCCAAGAATTTGTCATAAGTAACACACTAACTAAGCTAATGGGAAGTATTATTGTAAAGTGTCACTCCAAGTGTGGGCACCTCTCGAACCAAATAGGCATAATCTGAACATAGATGCCGATATGAGAGGATGTCTTACACATGTTTCCTTACCTCCAATTAAATGATCATTTCCGATACCCCGACTTTAGATTTATGCCTATCGTTTATTATAACTTCCCTTATTCTGCCGGATGGTGTAACTGGAGCAATGTTGCACTCGAATCCGATTTAAGATACCAATCGCCCGTACAGCAACAACTTACCTTCGTACTTGTTCACGGCTCTTGGGCTGATGCTCACTTCTGGGACCGCGTAGCGGCGGTGCTACGTAGTCATGGACATATTGTCTACACGCCAGAATATGCAGGACACGGCAAAGATCCTAATAAAGATGTCACGCATGCTATGATCACGAAGTCAGTCGTAGATTTTATATTAAAATTGAACCTAAGTAACTTCATTCTCGTCGGGCATAGTTTCGGGGGAACAGTTATCCAAAAGGTTGCAGAACAAATACCTGCGCGTATTAAACGTCTCGTTTTCTGGGATGCGTTTGTACTAAAAGATGGCGAATCACTTGCTGAAGAGTTACCGCCGCCAACAAGGCAAGGTTTCGAGCAACTTCGAGCAAGTTCAAATGATGATACAATTATGTTACCATTTCCGCTATTTCGAGACTTGTTCGTTAATACGGCGACATTTGAGGAAGCCAAACATCTGTATGCAGGCGTCATTCCGGAACCGGCTAAACCGCTTTTTGAGAAGTTGGATCTTAAAACGTTCTATAAATTGTCTATTCCCAAAAGTTATTTATATTTTTACCAAGACAATGCATTGCCACAAGGGGAAGGTTTCGGCTGGAATCCGCATATGTCCACAAGACTCGGTCAGTTCCGCCTTATTGTTGGCGATGGGGACCATTTTACAGACACACTTACAAGACCAGGCATGTTAGCACAAAAGCTTTACGAAGCGGGTCGTGACTGAAGGGTACTGAGGGGAATTAGCGTGTAAGCAGTTTAGATCGATCTGAAATCTGTAATTACTAGTAAACTGATCGAAGATAACAAAATTATTTAAAGTAGGGCAAATATCTATAAGTGTGAATTGGTAAGGTCGATTTACGACCAACAATTTTAATTTCAAAAAAAAGCTGCAGTCAAGGACGTATAAATTTGTCCATGACTACAGCATTTTCTTGATCTCAATCAATTTTTAAATCGAAAATTTAATGACTCATCATTACTGACATATCTGATTTCTCACCAGAAGGGCTAGTGCCTTCTTGTTGTTTCGGCTTGCGAAGAAGCAGTGCTACTGCAATACCGAATACACCGATTATGGATAGAACAAGGAATGCATCTCCGTAGGACAAATACGGAATGTTTGGTCCTGGGCTTGCAACCGTATAATGTTTCACTCGACTAGCAAGTAGCGTAGATAAACCAGCAATGGCAAATGAAGTCATTACTTGTTGTGCAGCACCCGTT
The DNA here is from genome assembly GCF_016019935.1 of Paenibacillus sp. GSMTC-2017. GTDB lineage: Bacteria > Bacillota > Bacilli > Paenibacillales > Paenibacillaceae > Pristimantibacillus. Next base: position 426,180 of record NZ_JAECMT010000001.1, on the reverse strand, counting down.
AGCGACGTAACGCGGCCAACGAGTTCTTTAGGTGCTGATTGAATGATATGGGTGTTGATCGGCATCATGGAGAAGCCCATACCGGAACCAAGTAGAACAAGTGGAACCATTATTTCTGGAATTGTTGTAGTAGCAGAAATGTGTGATAACAAATATGCACCAATGGATACGAGCAATAAGCCAAATATAACAACTGGACGAGCACCAAACTTATCAAATAGTTTGCCGCCAATAGGCATGAATATGCCTGCTGCAAGTGCTTGTGGTAAAAGGATTAAGCCAGTATCAAAGGCAGAGTAACCTTTTACACCAATCAAAAAGATTGGAATGAGGAAGATTGTACCGAACAATGCGATCTGCGTGATCCATTGTAAAATAATACCTCTTGTGAAGTCGCTGGATTTAAAGACACGAAGCTCTAAAAGTGGTTGTCTACGACGCAACTCCACAATAATGAACAAGATTAAAGCAACACCCCCAACAATAAGACCTGTCAACGTTGCAGGAGAAGTCCATCCACTACCTGAGCCATGTTCACCGCCAGCCGAGCTTATTCCGTAAGCAAGCATTGCAAATGCAAGTGGAGCAAGAATAATACCCAGTATATCGAGTGTTGGTACAGTCTGACGCTCCAAGTTTGGAAGTGTTTTTATTCCGATAATGACAGCAATAATACCGATAGGCAAATTAATGAGGAAAATCCAATGCCAAGTAGCAAAATCAACTAAGTATCCGCCTACTACGGGACCAAGTGCTGGCGCAAGCAACATCGGAATACCGATCATGCCCATTACTGCACCTTGTTTGCCTGGAGGGCTAAGGCGATAAGTAAATGCCATTGCAATTGGTGCGACCATTCCCCCACCAAGACCTTGAAGAATACGGTAAATGATTAGTTGTTCAACGGTTGCTGCAAATGCACACAGAACAGAACCAATCGTAAATAAAATAACAGAAGTCAAAAATACTCGCTTAGCTCCAAATCGATCAGATAACCACCCAGCAAGTGGAATGACTGCTGCTTGAGCTAGTGCATAACCAGTAATTGTCCATTGGACCAAACTAAACGTACTTTCGAAATCAACCATAAACTGATTGATCGCAACATTCATTGCTGTCCCATCCAAAATAACCATGAACATACCGACAATAATAGCCATGAGGGGCAGCATAATACTCTTGATGGTTACTTCTCCTGAGCCTGAAGCATTGGTTGCTCTTGACGACATCATATTTCCTCCTATCCCATATTGGGCTTTATCTCTCTCAATGATTGACCTGTTATTCAGCCAAGGCTACAATAAGAGGTGTAAATCATTCAGCGGACAATTGTCCGCATTTAAGAATCATACGGACGATTGAGTTAAAAGTCAATCGAATCTTTTGCGAACACGTGAGGAGATAAAGAGATGACGGGTTCAGAAAATAATCGAACAAAGGAAGAGCTAAGCAGTACAATATTGCATACAGCTAGTCAATTGTTTAGGGAGCATGGCGTAGAAGCAGTCAGTATGCATCAAATTGCGAAAACTGCCGGAGTTGGTCAAGCAACTCTTTATCGCAGATACGCAAATAAAGCAGATTTATGTCTTTGTATGATGGAAGAAACTCTTGCTATTTTTCGTGATCAAATGGCTGAATACTTGTCATCTGCATCGTCTCAATCTGTTCGGAATAGATTAAGAGGCGTCATTGCGATTATTCTCGCATTTCTTGACGAGAAGTCAAAAATGCTTGGTGTTATCCACGCTCATAAGCTAAGTGAAAAAAATAGTGAAGACTTTTTTCAATCCCATCCATATCACTACTTGCACGGCCTAATTACTGACTTATTATTGAGTGCTGATCAATCTACTTTAGTTCGAAAGATTGATGCTGCATTTATTGCTCATTCCTATATAGCTGTTCTATCCCCACATACGTATCGACATCTTGTTCAAACGAAGGGGTATACGCAGGAACTCATTTTCGAACAATTTTGCGAAATGTACATTGATTCATTGTTCCTAACAAAGGAGTAGGAGAAGACCTATTCGAAGATGGATTAGTAAAGTGAACCTATGATATAATTACTAATTGATGTTTATAGATTGTTTTTGGAGTAACATGGAGATATAGCACAGAGGATGTGAACAATGTGACGAAGCTGACGGGCAGAACGGATGCGACGCCATCTGCGAGCAACGAAAAGGACTATTCCAAATACTTCGATTTCTCGGATGCAAAAATTTTAAGCGAAGTAGATGGTACGACTACAGTACGTATTAAAGGCCGTAATATTCAACTTAATTCAGCTCCATCCTATAAGGATGAAAAAAAGCGGGGTAAAGAGGATATACAGGTTCATTATGATTTCTCCATTCCGGAGGAATTGCGGACGATGGGAGTAGGCAAACATTATTTGATCCAAACGTATGGCTGCCAAATGAATGAGCATGATACCGAAGTGATGAAAGGCATGTTTGAGGAGATGGGTTATTCCGCAACAGATGATCGGAAACAAGCCGATGTTATTCTTCTAAACACATGTGCAATTCGTGAAAATGCTGAGGATAAGGTGTTTGGTGAGCTTGGTCATCTAAAGGTGCTAAAGCTTGAAAACCCTGATCTAATATTAGGTGTTTGTGGGTGTATGTCTCAGGAGGAGTCCGTCGTAGGCAGAATCCTGCAAAAACACTCCTTTGTTGATGTGATCTTCGGTACGCACAATATACACCGTCTTCCACATCTACTCAAAAACGCTTATTTCAGTAAAGAACTTGTCGTTGAAGTTTGGTCAAAAGAAGGCGACATTATCGAAAATATGCCGAAGAAACGTGACGGCATGAGAGCTTGGGTCAACATCATGTATGGCTGTGACAAGTTCTGTACATATTGTATTGTTCCATATACACGAGGCAAAGAACGTAGTCGTAGACCAGAAGATGTTATCGCTGAAGTTCGTGAATTGGCGAGACAAGGCTACAAGGAGATTACGCTACTTGGCCAGAACGTAAACGCCTATGGAAAAGACTTTGATGACAGGAGCTATCGCTTCGGTGATCTGATGGCTGATATATCAAAGGTAGACATACCACGAGTACGATTTACGACTAGTCATCCAAGAGATTTCGATGATCATTTGATCGAAGTACTTGCACAGCGTGGCAATCTTGTCGAGCATATTCATTTGCCTGTACAATCAGGTAGTACGGAAGTGCTCAAACGGATGAGCCGTAAATATTCTCGTGATACGTATTTGGAACTGGCAGCCAAAATTAAAAAGGCCATTCCAGACGCGGTTCTAACGACCGATATTATCGTTGGTTTCCCAGGTGAAACAGATGAGCAATTTGAGGAAACGATGACTCTTGTCAAACAAGTAGAGTTTGAATTTGCTTATTCGTTTATTTATTCTCCACGGGAAGGGACTCCTGCTGCTAGTATGGAGGATAATGTCCCAATAGAGACGAAGAAACGTCGTTTACAACGTTTGAATGAGCTAATAGCTTCAATTGGACGCGAGAAAAATGAACTAATGCGTGGTAAGATAATAGAAGTGCTCATTGAAGGCGAAAGCAAAAACAATTCCAATGTGCTTGCTGGCCGTACTCGGACTAACAAGCTTGTTCATTTGGAAGGACCTAAAGAGTGGATCGGTACATTCGTACATGCTCGAGTAACCGATGCTCAAACATGGTATATCAAAGCAGAGCCGATAAAGTCGGCCTTAGACGAAGCCGTTAGCTAACGGTATAAATGGGAGAGATAATGAATGGCAGAGCAACAAATGAAAACAGGAGCAGGGCAACACGATCACTCACACGGTGTAGCATGCAGTCATCATGGTGGTACTGAAGATATTCCTTCTTTCCACACACGCGATCTAATTGTAAAAGAAGATATTATGGCAAAAACGAAAGAGCTTGCAGAGATTATTTTCAATTCTGAAGAAGTTCAACTCTATCGTCGTGCAGAGCAACAAATCAATGCGAACGAAAAAGTGCAACAACTGATCACTAAAATTAAGAAAAAGCAGAAGGAAGTTGTCGCTTTTGAAACAACTTTCAAAAACCCTGATATGGTCAAAAAGATTGAAGCTGAAATGGAAGTTTTGCAGGACGAGCTTGATGGAATGCCGATCGTATCACAGTTTCAACAAAGCCAATCCGACATAAACTATTTACTTCAACTTGTTGTTACGATTATTCGCGACACTGTATCTGATCGTATCAATGTTGAAGATGCTAACGAGCCAGCTCCAGAGGAATGCAGCGACTAATCGGTAACAGCGATTAATCGACTTGATATAAAAAATCCGCCCGCCGACTACGGCTTAAAGCCATAGCAGGCGGGCGGATTTTGTTTTGAGTAGGATTAGTCGGAAGTTGAGAACTGATTCATCTTTTTCGTATCGGTCGTTGAACGGAAACGGTAGACCACTGGGAGCAGGGACACTGCGATAAGTGCACCAACGAATGCTTTTGCAGTATCGCCGGGTACGAATGAACCTCCGATTGTTAAAACTTTATTCCAACTATAGGATAACACTACGTTTTTCATCCATAACAAGCCTGGTATATAGGACAACAAAGAACTTATCAATAAGAAGATTGCAAAAAGTAGTAAAGTAGTTATGACTTTATTGCTGATCATTCGCTTGGATGATATAAGCTTGCCTACAAGGATGCTTGTCAACATGGCACAGAATGGGAAAGCGAATATAAAGCCAGCAGAAGGCCCGGTAAGTTTTGAAATACCTCCATCGCCTCCGAATAAAGGCAATCCGAAAGCAGTTAGCAAAATGACTAGTGCAATGCTGGCGAATGCATGAACTGGCCTTAGAAATAATCCAGCTAAAATAATTCCTAATGTTTGAAGTGTAATGGGTACGGCAGAAAAACCTAGGCGCATTTGCACCATACCAAGGACAATAAATAGTGCAGCGAATAATGCTACATAAACTAACGAACGAATAGGACTGTTGTGCATGATGTTAACGACTCCTTTAAAGTGGTTGCAATTTTATTGTTAACCATTTAACATAATCTCAGGTTAACAGATCGAATTTTAGCACAGCGGATCGAACATGGGAAGAGGTAAGGTGAAATTTTTTGTTGGAACAGTATCTTGTACAATTAGAGGAAGTGTCTGTTACTCCAGTTTCACTTGAGATAAGTGGTGAAGCTCTGATAATGAATAAAGTTTCTTTCGGAATAAATCGTGGTGAATGGATTACAGTGATTGGTTCAAATGGGAGCGGGAAAAGCACCCTTCTAAAAGTTATTTCAGGAATGCTCAGGCTAGGGGTAAGCGGTAAAGTGAAACGAAACAGGGAGAAGTTATCTACTTCTCCTATTCCGATCGTGATGCAGCAGCCGGAAGCGGGAATTATCGGTTCAACACCTTGGGAAGATGTTGTTATTATGCTGGAGCGGCATGGAGTTGCAGCCGAACTTATACAAGGAAAGATAGTAGAGGTACTTGAAGCAGTTGGACTGAAGGAACGGATGAATCAGCCTGTTGAGACGCTTTCTGGTGGGCAAAAACAATTGTTAGCTATTGCAGGTTGTCTTGCTGTGCAGGCTCCATTATTGCTGCTTGATGAAGTAACTACGATGCTTGACCCAAGCATGTCTATCTTTGTACTAGACAAGGTGAGGGAGCTTCATCAGTCTGGTGTGTCCATTATTTGGATTACGCAGAAACTTGAAGAACTAAGGGAGCAAGATCGTGCTATTGTCCTTAAGGAAGGTACAATCGTATTCGATGGTAAAGCTCCAGAATTGTTTCAACGTAAACGGTTAAGTCTAGAGGAAAGTGTATGTGAAAGTCTCGGATTTGAAGCTCCTTATGCTGTACAAGTAGCATGGGAGTTAGAAAAAGAAGGCATTCAGTTATCGCCACTACCTTTAACAATAGAACAATTAACAGAGGCGGTGGTTCTTTATGACCGCTAATTGGTATTTAAATAGCGTTTCTGTTGCAAATGGAGCAGAAGATGAGAGATTATTGCTAGAAAATGTGGACATGCAGTTTAAAGCTGGACGGATAACATTGCTAGTCGGACATAACGGTGCGGGGAAATCAACTCTATTGGAGACGATGGCTGGACTACGTTCACTGCATTCAGGCTCAGTGATGCTTGGTGATCAATCAATATGGCAAACAAATAAGAAAAAACGTAATGCCGAAGTATTAATGAAGTTAGGCATTTCGTTGCAGCATTCAGAGTCACAATGGTTTGCGGCCACGGTGAGAGAGGAATTCAAGTTCTCTTTGAGGCCGTATCGACTGACGGCCGTAGAAATCGAGAAGCGTATATGCGGCGCTCTCGATAAAGTTGGGCTCCAGCCAGCTCTGCTGGAGCGTGATCCATGGACGCTGAGCGGTGGCCAGCAGCGTCGTCTCGCTATAGCTTGTCTGCTCGCTTGCGAGCCAGACTGGCTATTGCTCGATGAGCCGACGGCGGGGCTTGACGCCGAAGGTACTCGCCGCCTTTGCGCGGTGCTTGAAGCGCACAGGGCGGCGGGGCGCGGAGCGGTCGTTGCAACGCACGACCTCGACGCGCTGTTGCCGCTTGCGGACGTTGTCGCCGTGGTTAACGGCGGCATAGTCCGCGAAGCGGCTCCGCTAGCTGCGGCCTTGTCGCTTGCAGCAGCTGCGCCGCAGGCGCTTCGCGCAGTTGCGCTGCTGCGCGAGAGGGCGGTATTGCCGCCAGAGGTCACCTTGTCGACTCATACTGCTTTGGTACCGCAAGATGCTCGAAATAGTGGTGAACCAATGTGGCTAACTCCGAAGGAGCTAGCCACAGAACTGAGTAGTGCAATGAAACATAAACGAGTAAATATAGGGGTATTAGAATCGCCAGCCTACGAGCGGCAAGATGATAAAATAGCAACTATATCATCAATTAGTGTTGGTAAGAGGGAGTCTGTAGCTTGTGTACATGATTATGTTCCTATAATAAATGCGCAAGAGAGTAAGTCAACTGGATTTATAACGGAACAAACCTCTAAACTGAACTCTGAACTAAAGCGAAAACGCAACTGGCTACGCTCAGATTTTTTTGATCCACGAGCCATTGTGATTTCGTATATGTTGTTAACAGCAGGTGTTCTAGTGTTGAACAGTTTGAATCAGATAGGTTTAGCTACTCTTATTATCGCTAGTATCGCAGCACCTTTCTGGCCGATTACCCGTTCCATGTTGCCGGTCTTAAGAGGATTCCTAATAGCAACGATCATATTTATTTTTATTGGAGCGATTTCATTCAGTCCGTTCGCTTTTCAATGGGAGATTGCAGAACCAACAACCGTTCGATTATTAAAGTTAATGCTTATAATGATTGTAGGTATGCCTATGCTTGTGTTGATGACACCATTACGGCTTCAGCGAGCCATTGAGCAAACGTTCGGTTGGTTATCTAAATTACGTATCCCTATTTATTCGTTTAGTCTTCTTGTAACGCTTGTTTTCCGATTTATTCCGCTACTAATGAAGGAATATGGGAGATTTGCAAAGCTTGTACAGGCCAGAAGTAAAGGTGTTTCAAGCGGAACTTCTATTCCGATTTCACTAATCCGATTTTTACTCATACCCTATATTCGCTCCATTCTTCGACTTGCCGAAAGTATGGCGGATGCTCTGGAAGCAAGAGGGTATGGCAGTATGACGGAGAAATCTACACAAGGGTTCAAACTGTCATTTACTAAACCAGATACTATAATGTTGTCTATAGCTTTTGCGAGTATGTTATTATTGTTTTTGATTAGTGTAAGAATGTGAACCATTAATTTGTTTATGTTAAGGTTACAAACACATAATGATGACAAAGGCTTTAAATATCAAGCTGCCTCGTAAAGGTTGCTTAGGTAAAGAGAAAAGGCTTTGCCTCATTAGTTAACTCAATTTTGATTATGCAGTTTCAAATCGGGAGTGTTGAAAAGTACGCTAGTGCAAGAAGATGCTAAGCAGGACTTCATAAATAAACGCATTTTTACACTTAAATGCTATCGTAATCTGTACAATCTTCTTGGATAAGTGGATAAATACGCTTAGAAAATGATATTTATTTAATTCCAATGAAACTAACTGTATTTTTGCGACTAAATGGCAAAACAATGTGGTTTTAAAACATCTTAACAAGAATGCGCTGTCTGATCAGTAGAATAATCTACTTATAAGATTGCGCTTTTTGTGATTAAAAATCAGTCTATCTAACACTCGAAAAGAAAGTTTTAGCATGCCGCTGTTGTATTTAGCTGAGGTCTCCTATTAGCTTGTTGGAAAATTGCATCAAAGTACTGTTGAATCAAAGTTCGGAATCTTTATAATTGTGGCAAGGAAGGAGTAGTTATTCAAAATAGGCGCGGCTGAAATCAACCGTACTCATATAATTTACTTGCATCCCTTTTAATTTCGATTTTTGTAGAACATCAATTTCATAGTAGTAGACTGGAAGAATGACCATCTGCTCAATTAGCAACTTTTCAGCTTTAGCGTAAAGTAGGTTGCGGTTCTGAGAATTGATCTCGCTACGAGCCTGCTTTACATACTGATCGTAGGTCGAGTTATTCCATCCAGAGTCATTATTCGAACTCCATGAGGTGAAATACTCTAGGAAAGAAGCGGGATCATTATAGTCTGCGCCCCAACTAGCTCTAGCTAACTGGAAGTTTTGTTGCATACGATTGTCTAGCAGTTCCTCCCACTCTTGTACCTCTATATCCACATCAACCCCTAAATTTTCTTTCCATGCAGAAACGATGATTTCTTCGACACTGTTTACGTGTGATCCCGTATTCGTAATCAACGTAATTTGTGGCAGCTCCGTTAATTCTTCCTCTTTCAAACCTTCTTGAAGAAGCAATTTTGCTTTATTTATATCTTCCTTAAAATAGTTGTCAGTAAATTCGGATCGAAAATCATCCTTAATTCCGAGAATACGATGTGGAACGAACCCATACGCAGGTGCTCCGTATCCAATTACCTCACGGTTAAGGCCCATTGCCAACGCTTGTCGGATTTTCAAATTCGTAAACGGGGCTTTGTTCATATTGAATTGATAATAATAAGTAGCTGATTGCGGAAAGATTTTGTAATCTTTGTAAGCGACTTCTGTTAGTTTTTCGAAATCGATAGTTAAATCGGATCCAACAAAGTCTACCTCTCCGTTCACGTAAGCTATTGTCGGTGAGATTTGCGAAGTGTATTGAGTGAATTGAACTTCTGTGAGTTGAATCTTTTCTGCATCATAATAGGTTGGATTTTTGACAAGAACAAGCCTCTTTGCCTTTTGCCATTCTTTGAGCTTGAATGGACCATTTGACACGATCGTTCCAATTTTTGAAGCCCAATTCTTGTTTGCTTTTACTACGGTTTCAGGTAGAGGTAAAAAAATCGGATCAGCTAATGTTTGAAGAAAAAATGAAGTCGGTTCACCTAACGTAACCTGCAATGTCGTTTGGTTCAAAGCTTTTACACCAACCTTTGATGCGTCTTTCAACTTACCACTGTTAAATGCTTTCGCATTGGCAATTGGATACATATTATAGGCATAAATGCTTTGAGTAGCCGGTTCTAGCGTCCGTTTCCAAGAAAATTCGAAATCGGATGCTTTGACGCGTTGTTTATTACTCCACTTGATGTTCGAACGAAGTTTGAACGTATAGGTTAGTCCATCATTTGAGATTTTCCACGATTTAGCCATTGCAGGTACTACTTGCCCCGATTCATCAAGACGAACAAGACCTTCGAACAATCCTCCCAAGATCGTAAATGTGCTCGTTTCTTGAGCTATTGCCGGATCAAGCGCATTTGTCACATTACTTGAAGCCATCCGAAGAACTTGCCTTTTCTGTTCACCAGTAGTAGGTGATTTTGACATGGCAAAATAGGTGACTATCAATAAAAAAGATAAAATGACAGCAATTTTTTTCTTCATCGAACTCTCCCTTTATACAATTATATGAAAATTATAGCATGTATCTATCCCATAATTTTATATATTTTAATTGAGAAGTAAGATTATTAGAAAATTAAACTGTAGCAATTGAAGTAACTTAACAATAGAATCACTTCCAATAATTATTAAATTGAAATATCAAATAAACTTATCAATTTCCTTTATCCAAGCACCATCGTGATCAGCAAGTATACCGTGCCAGCCCAATAATTCAGCTTGTTGCACATTTTTTATTCCATCATCAACGAAAATAACAACGCTTTGTTTCGGTAAAAGTCTAGCAACATAGTCGAAAACATCTTTATGGGGTTTGCTAAGACCTACTTTATTAGAAATAATGATGTTGCTGAGGTAAGGTCTAATTGGTTCCAGTATAGGGTCTACCCATGAAGAAACGTGATTGCTCAAAATATGAATATCTGCAGATTTGCTCCAGTTTGGAATCTTATCAATAGCGGGAAGGGGGGTCAATGCTTCGGCAAGGAATGCTTGTCCCTTTTCTAACGTAATTTCAGATGACTGCAATAACAGCCAACCCCAAAATTCTGCTTCAGAAAGATGTCCTCTCCACAGTTTCTTGCTTATATTCTCCTTATAGTTTTGATACAACGTATCCTTTGACAGCTTAGCGTGTTCAGACACTCTATCCCAAAAGATAGGTGAAAGATTAGTCGCAAGCACACCTCCAATATCAAACACAATTTGCGGTCTATTTTTTTTGCTAAATTGAGCCATAAAACATTCTCCTTTTTTTCTCCTATCATATCTAAATAGTTACCGAGATAACACAAATAACTATTACATTTTTTGTGAACAGATCTTTTGGAAACGATCTCCAAATGGTATCGTATATCGTATAGGCATTTAAAGCCATCACTTATCCGTTTCCTAATTAATGTAGAAGAGGTGAGCGTTATGGAAGAGTCAACGAAAAAGAAAAGTAACTGGGTAAAAGAAGTAAGAGAGTGGGTCGTATCTTTAGGAGTTGCTGTTGTAGTGGCATTATTATTTCAAAATTATGCATATGCACAAACAGAGGTTTATAATGTATCGATGCAAAACACGTTAGTAGCCGGACAACGATTAATTGAAGATAAAGTAACCTATCGATTTAATGATCCTGCGCAAGGTGATATCGTCATTATTAATGGTCCTGAGCATGAAGGTAGAATAGTGAAAAGAGTGATTGCACTGCCTGGACAAGTTATTGACATTCGTGAAGGGAACGTTTTTATAGATGGTGCAGAGTTGCATGAAACGTATAGTAAAGGTGAAACATATTCCGGGACTGTAGAAGTGCCTTACACGGTTCCAGCTGATCATGTATTTGTATTAGGTGATAATCGTGAAAATAGTTTGGACAGCCGTGTATTTGGCCCTGTAGCAATTGATAGTGTTGAAGGTAAAGCGATATTCCGTATTTGGCCAATTGGGAAATTTGGCAAATTGGAGTAGTGATTGTGGTACTACATTTTCAGGACTCATTGAAAATGTAATAATTTCGTAAGAATTCATTTCTTTTTCGTTTAGAATTAGTCGTTATGATTAACCTTAGATCGAGATAAGAAACAACATGATGGAGCGTGGGGCAATGTCAATAAGAGTAAAGCTTTATATGTCTTATTTGGCAATGGCTTTTGTTCCGGTCATTCTCATGATCCTTTTAATGTTGTTGATCTTTTTTGCTGGTGGAAAGCTGGATATGAGGGAGTTTACCGAGGCTCAACGAAATGAAAACTTCAATCAAGCACTAATTTACGGTGAGTTGTCTTACGTCATTTCCGACGATACGGAAAAGCTCGAGGATCCAGTTTTCGTACACAGCGTGCAACAAAAATTGAGTGATCAATGGGCTGGCCTTATTATTACTAAGGATGGTATTGTAACCGAAGTTTCACCTTATTTAACGGAATTGTCACCTAATGAGAATTGGCAACAGCTAGTGGATAATCTAGAGGATGAGTATTCATTTAAACTGTATCGGTTTACGGCGCATCCACTTGAAGTTGTTTATTCAGACGGAAGTAAAGGAAGTGTTGTCTTACTACATCGAACAGAACAGGTTCCGATTTTTTGGCATCCACTTTCCATGGCTTTAGGGCTGTTGCTCGTGCTTTTAACAAGTTTGCTACTAACTTACTATGTATCACGAAGCATCATTCGTCCGATTCAATCTCTACGTACAGCTGCACTACGTATAAAAGAAGGAGACCTATCTGATGAGCTTGATATGGGTAAACTATGTAAAACGACACGTCTTACAGAAATTTCGCAGTTAAGTTCTGCATTTGAAGAAATGAGAATTCGATTAAAGCTTTCCATCGATCAAAGTTTGCAATATGAGGAAAATCGCAAGTTGCTTTTATCACATATTACACATGATTTGAAAACTCCTATTTCAGCAATAAAAGGGTATGTAGAAGGAATTGTTGATGGAATTGCTAATACGGAAGAGAAGCGAGTTCGTTATATGCAGACGATTTATCGAAAGGCAACAGATATGGATCAGTTGATTGATGAATTGTTTCTCTATACGAAATTAGATTTGCAAAAGGTAGCTTATGACTTTAAAGTGGTAGATCTTAATCGGTATATGGAGCAATTTATTGATGAACAACGGTTTGAAATGGATAAAGAAGGCGTGGAATTACGGTTTACTCCTAAACTAGATGCTCCTTTATTAATAGCTGCTGATCTAGATAAGTTAAACCGAGTGCTTGCTAATATTTTGCATAATAGTTTGAAGTACATGGTTCATCAAGATGAATTAGTAAATCCAATCATTTCAATTGTGATGACAGAACACAATGGTAATGCTCGTATTATCATTGATGATACTGGTCCAGGTATAGACGAAAACGATCTACCTTATATTTTCGATGGATTCTATCGCGCTGAGCAATCTCGCAACTCTGAAATGGGGGGGAGCGGGCTAGGTCTAGCTATTGTAAAACAAATTATTGAAGGTCATGGCGGTTTTGTATGGGCTGAGAACAAGGAAGAAGGCGGTGCGCGCATTTGTCTGGAGCTTCCAATAACGACGGCAGTCAGGACGGTGAACGAACATGAAGAACATACTAATCATTGAAGACGAGAGAGCAATCGCCGAGCTGCAACGAGATTATTTGGAAAGCCACGGATTTATTGTTCATATTGAAGGACGAGGAGATACAGGGCTTCAAAAGGCACTTGAGGGAAATTTTGATCTCATTATACTCGATGTGATGTTACCAAAAGTGGACGGATATGAGATTTGTAGACAGATCAGAAACAAATTTAATATGCCGGTTCTGATGGTAACTTCCAAAAAAGAAGAAATCGATAAAATTAGAGGTCTTGGTTTAGGTGCTGACGACTATATTACGAAACCGTTTAGTCCAAGTGAATTAGTTGCAAGAGTAAAAGCACACTTGGCTAGATATGAAAGATTGACGGCAGACAAGCCTAACTTGGGACAACTCGTTCAAATACGTGGTTTGTTAATTGACAAGCAAGCAAGAAGAGTGACGATTCATGATGAAGAGGCTATGTTGACTTCTAAAGAATACGAGTTGCTTCTATTGTTAGCATCACATCCAAACCGTGTTTTTGAGAAAGAAGAGTTGTTTGAGCGAATATGGGGTTTAGAATCAAATGGAGACGCAGCTACGGTAACGGTTCACATTCGGAGACTGCGTGAAAAAATTGAGCATGACCCGTCCAAACCTCAGTATATAGAAACGATCTGGGGCGTTGGTTATCGGTTTAAAGTATAAGAGAGATAGAGGAGTGGAGAGATCTTGAAAAAGTTTATATCGTTTTCATTGAATAACAAGTTTGCCTTATGGATCATTACCATCATCGTGTTATTCGCTGGTTTGAATGCTGGAATGAACATGAAGATGGAAACAATCCCGGATATTACGATTCCAATCGTAAATGTAACAACTATTTATCCGGGTGCAGCTCCTGAGGAAGTAATGGATAAGATTACGAAGCCTATTGAACAAAGGACTCGTAATTTAGCTGGAGTGAACAAAGTTTCTTCAACCTCATTTGAAAATGCTTCATCCGTTATTATTGAGTATACGTATGAAACGGATATGGAAAAGGCAGCCGAAGAAGTAAAGTCGATACTTGCTGACTTGCCATTCCCGCAAGGTGTTCAAGACCCTGACGTATCCCGTATAAGTATGAATGCTTTCCCTGTTCTTTCGATCAGTTTATCGAACGATAACCTGAATCTTGAACAGTTAACGAAACAAGTAACGGACAACGTTCTTCCGACAATTCAAGGTTTGGAAGGCATTGCAGACGTTCAAATATCCGGGCAAAATGTGATGGAAGCTGAGTTAACCTTTGATCCAGCTGCACTAGCTGCTAAAGGATTAACGGAAGAAGCAGTTAAAGGAATTATTCAAGCCTCTGCTCTATCTGTACCTCTTGGTATCTTTGAGTTTGGAAATACTGAAAAGTCGATTTTGGTTGACGGCAATATTACAACAGTAGATGATTTGAACAATTTGGTTCTAATCCCTGGTGTTAAACTAAGCGATGTTTCCGATCTTACTGTAGAGGGTAAAGCTGAGTCCATTTCACGTACAAATGGAAAAGATTCTATCGGAATCAACATCGTGAAGTCAGCTGATGCGAATACTGTAGATGTCGTAAACCTCGTAAAAGAAGAAATTACTGATCTTGAAGCAAAAAATGAAGGATTGAGCATTAAAGTTGCTTTCGACCAAGGTGAGCCGATCGAAGCATCCGTTCATACGATGATTAGCAAAGCTATAATTGGAGCACTTTGTGCGGTACTTATCATTATGTTGTTCCTTCGTAACATTCGTTCTACGATTATTTCAGTAGTATCGATTCCGTTGTCTATCTTGATCGCAATGCTTGCATTGAAGCAGATGGATATTACACTTAATATTATGACGCTTGGTGCGATTACGGTAGCTATTGGACGCGTAATTGATGACTCAATTGTCGTTATCGAGAACGTATATCGACGTATGTCGTTGTCTACCGAGAAGCTATCAGGTAAAGAACTGATCTTGGATGCAACTCGTGAAATGTTTGTACCAATTATGGCCTCAACTGTCGTAACTGTAGCAGTATTTTTACCACTAGGTTTCGTTTCAGGTATGGTTGGTGAAATATTCCTACCATTTGCTTTAACTGTCGTGTTTGCTCTAGCGGCATCACTCATTGTGGCGATTACGGTTGTACCGATGATGGCCCATATGATGTTCCGTAATGGGCTTAAGCCAAATCAAAAGCACGAAGATAAACCAGGTCGCCTTGCACTTTGGTACAAAGGTGTACTTGAATGGTCACTAAATCATAAGTTCATTACATTCGGAGGAGCAGTTTTACTTCTAATCGGAAGTTTGTTGCTTACACCGTTAATTGGATTCAGTATGTTGCCTGCTGATGAACAGAAAGCTTTGATCATCACTTATAATCCAGCTCCAGGGGAAACTCGTGAGCAAGTCGAAGAAATATCTCTTAAAGCGGAAAAGATTCTTCTTGAGCGTGAAGGCGTAACAATTGTTCAGTATGCTGTTGGCGGTAAAAATCCGATGAATCCAGCTGCATCTAAACAAGCGTTGTTCAACTTAAGTTATGATAAGAAATTTAAAGGTTTTGCAGATGAACAAGAAAAGATCGTTCCTTTGCTGCAAGAGCTAGGCGGAACAGGGGAATGGAAGAAACAAGACTTTAGCGGTGGTGCAATGGGTGGATCAGGGCTTTCATTATTTGTTTATGGTCCTGATATGAAGACAATTCAACCTGTTGTCGAGCAACTAACAGCTAAATTAAAGGAAAATCCAGATTTCAAAAATATTGATTCCAGTTTATCGAAAACATATGAACAATATAGACTAGTTGCTGATCGCGATAAGCTTAGTCAATATGGTCTGACGGCGGGTCAGGTTGCTATGGCACTAAGTCCGGTACGTGATCGTCCAGTATTAACGACAATTGAAAAAGATGGCGAACAGTTTAACGTTTACTTGAAAGTAGAACAAAAAACGTACAAAACAAAAGCTGACCTAGAAAACGTAGATATTATGTCACCTCTAGGTATGGCCGTGAAGCTAAAAGATGTTGTGAAAATCGAGGAAGGTGAATCACCTAACACGATTACACGTCAAGATGATCGCATTTATGCAGAAGTATCAGCTGAAGCCAACTCAGCTAATGTAGCAGCTGTATCGAAAGAGCTTCAAAAAACAGCAGATGAAATAAAGCTTCCTGGAAATGTAGATATTGAAATGGGCGGCGTAACGGAGCAGATGACTGAAACGTTCACACAGCTAGGTATGGCAATGCTTGCAGCAGTAGCTATCGTTTACCTAGTACTTGTATTAACGTTCGGCGGAGCACTTACTCCACTAACAATCTTGTTCTCCTTACCGTTTACGGTAATCGGAGCACTAATTGGCTTGTTAATCGCTGGTGAAACGATTAGTGCAACAGCACTTATTGGAGCACTAATGTTGATCGGAATCGTTGTTACGAATGCGATCGTCTTAATCGACCGAGTTATTCATAAAGAACAAGACGGTTTGACAGTACGAGACGCATTGTTAGAAGCAGGTGTTACACGTCTACGTCCGATCTTAATGACAGCAATTGCAACAGTTGGAGCATTGTTGCCACTTGCATTCGGATTTGAATCAGGTGGATTAATTTCGAAAGGTATGGCGATTACCGTTATCGGCGGACTAACGAGTTCAACGCTTCTAACACTAATTATCGTTCCGATCGTTTATGAATTCTTGAATCGGAAAAAACTGAAGAAACAACTTTTGGAAAAAAATCTACGCCCGCAAACAAAATAAAAATGTTGAACAGTTCCATGGATGATTAAAGTCCATGGAGCTGTTTTTTTGTTATAATGCAATTGTGAATATTGAGAAAATCAACAAGGTACAAACAAAATAGATTAGGAGTGTGAAATCGAATGGTTAGTGTCAGTCCAAAAATAACTAAGGTTGGTTTTATTGGTACAGGTGTTATGGGAAGTAGTATGGCAAAACATATTGCCGATGCGGGTTATGAATTACATATTTTTTCACGGACGAAGTCCAAGGCGAGTGAGCTTATTGAACAAGGTATGATTTGGCATGATCGTCCAGCAGAGATCGCGGAAATTTGTGATGTTGTTATTACAATTGTTGGTTATCCATCAGATGTTGAAGAGCTATACCTTGGTGAGGGAGGGCTAGTTCCATCAGCTAAGCAAGGAGCGGTATTAATTGATATGACAACGTCAAGTCCTGCTCTAGCAAGCCGAATTTATAAAGAGGCACTAATAAAAGGAGTTCACACACTTGATGCCCCCGTTTCCGGTGGCGATATTGGTGCTCGTAATGCTGCTTTATCGATTATGGTCGGTGGAGATCGTCAAACATTTGATGCTGTGTTGCCAATCTTTGAACGGATGGGTAAACAGATTTTGTTGCAAGGAGGACCTGGGGCAGGTCAACATACGAAGATGGCTAATCAAATCGCAATTGCGTCCAATATGATAGGTGTATGCGAAGCACTTGTGTATGCCAAAAATGCAGGATTGGATCTAGATGTCGTTCTTCAAAGTATCGGAACTGGCGCAGCTGGAAGCTGGTCGCTTACTAACTTAGCCCCTCGTATTATTGCGGGCAACTTTGAGCCTGGTTTTTACGTCAAACATTTTATAAAAGATATGGGTATCGCACTTGATGCAGCGGAGGAAATGAATATTACACTTCCCGGACTAACACTTGCAAGAGAATTGTATACAAAAATTGCGGATGCAGGGTTAGCGGAAAAAGGAACGCAAGCGCTTTATCAAGCATGGTAGTAAGGAAATGAATGATTGTTCTATTCATGGAGGTCATTAGAATGATTGATCAGATTCGATATCGACCTATTAAACGATCAAAACTTAGATTATGGGCTGGAAAATGGTATTTCACAACTAGACGGTACATGAAATGGATAACGAATCGTTCGATAATTGCAAAGCGAAAACAGAAGGATGTTCTTCCGTTTGTTAGTTTTGTCCATAAAACGCCGCTTATGCGTAATCTTCGAAATGTAGACAATTGGATGCAAAGGAATAAAGTGATCAATTTAAAGCTAGGTGCGGAGCGTTTGGATGGATTAATTCTAATGCCAGGTGAAACGTTTTCGTATTGTCAGTCTATCGGGAAACCTACTAGAGGCAAAGGTTACGTAGATGGAATGGTACTATTTTATGGTGGATTCAAATCGGGTGTTGGCGGAGGGTTATGTCATTTATCTAATTTGATTTATTGGATGACGCTGCATACTTCACTTACCGTTATTGAGCGTCATCGCCATAGCTATGATGTATTTCCAGATGCCGGGCGTACGCAGCCATTCGGCAGCGGGGCGACCTGTGTTTATAATTATTTGGATTTACAAATTAGGAATGAATCAGCTTTTGCTTACCAACTCAAGTTTAGACTTACGGATGATGAACTTATTGGTGAATGGCGCTCGGAAGAACAGACGAAATACAAGTACGAAATATATGAAAAGGAGCATCAGATTCTATCACAGCCTTGGGGTGGATATATTCGGCACAATACAATCTACAGGAAAGTTAGGAATGAGTCGGGTGAACTCATAACGGATGAGTTTGTAACAGAAAACAAAGCACTTATGATGTACGCGCCATTGTTAAGTCAAGCCTAACGTAATAAATAGACTGTTTTAAAAAAGGTTAAAACGCCCATATTTTGGGAAAGATAACTTCGTTCAAGATCTCTTTGGATCTCTTTGATTAAAGGAGGTGGATTACGTTGTTTGGCAATATTATCGTGAAAGCCGTTTTTCTTCTATTAAGTATGGCTTACACAGATTCTAAACCGATAGAACCGGTACATATACATGCATCTGCTCCTAGTTATGCGAAGTGGGGTAGGATGGCAATGGAAGAAACAGCTAAAGCTTATCGAGATTCTTCCATCATTGATTATAAATATGAAGGAAGATTCGAAACGAATAATGAAAATGCAGAAGAGAGGTTTCTGTTATGGCTCGTGCATGATGGTCGTGAGTTCGGAGTTAGGGTTACGATCACCATTCGTACATCAACAGACACATTCTTGTCTTCAAAGATTGAGGAAATTCCTTCTAGATCTTAAGATGCGTAAATAAATGCGGAGTCGTTCCTTTCAACTATTTAGTTAGATTGGGGATATTTCGCTTTTTTTGTCGAATTTTGAAACCATCTGGGAAATTATGCAACTTAAATACGGTCGAATACGTCATTTATAAAATGGACCAAAATACATAGAAAAGAGGTCATAGTGTGAACGTAAGGTTAAGCCGAGCACATGGATTAATTGCACTTATGTTAGTTTTAACATGTTTAATGTCAGCGTTTTCAATGTCGGAGGGAGTAAGTGCCGATAAGAGTACTGGTGGTATCGAAGTACAATCACAGGTAGGATACACTGGCAGTATTAAAGAAGATAAATGGATTCCGATAAAACTAACGTTAACAAACAAAACGGATGAGTCACTAAAAGGTGAAGTTGTCTTATCTGTCGTTACGATAGGAAATGTACCAACTGATTTTGTCATTCCTGTTGAGTTGCCGAAGGATACTGCTATTAAAGTTGCAGTAAGTATTCCTGGAAGCATACTCAATAAAGAAACAAATCGAATTCGTTTTTTTGAAGGCTCCTACAAAAAGGGAAAAGAAGTTAGTATTATCGGTGCAAATTATTTATCAGCAAGAACAATGCAGGGATATACGATTGGAGTCGTATCAAGAGATCCGGATACATTAAACTTTATGCCCGCACTTAATCAAAAGGGTTATAACATATCTGTAATACCACTTGCTATAGAGGATTTACCAGAGGATGCGATTATGTTAGATGCTATCGATACTCTCGTTATTAATGATGTTGATTCGGGTCAATGGACTACATCTACTATAAAAGCAATTAAAGATTGGGTTACAAAAGGCGGCACACTCGTACTCTCAGGAGGAGCGGGATACACTAAAACGGCAGAAGCATTTAAAGATATTGCTCCTGTTGAAGCAAGTGGCATAACTGAGCTTAAAAGTACGAATGCACTTGCTGCTATTGGAGATGCTGAATTAAAACTGGATCAGCCAATAACGATATCAAATGGTCGTGTTGTTTCAGGGTCAATTGGGATCAGTGAGCAAGGCGTGCCTATAGCTGTAGAAAGTGAAGTTGGATTTGGTTCTGTTGTTTATGTCGCTTATGATCCATCACTCGAACCGATGGCCACTTGGTCAGGTAATGCGGACGTTTGGGCAAGGTTGTTGCAACGTACATTATTCCCTCAACAACCAGGCACTGTTAGTATTAACTACGGTAATGGATTTGGTGGAGTTATTCAGGATATGAATTACATCATTGATATGTTTCCATCTATAAAAGCACCTAAGTTTATACTTCTTTTAGGTATGTTCGCGTTATACATGATTCTTGTTGCACCTATTTTATATTTCATCTTATCCAAAACAGATCGAAGAGAATGGGCATGGTGGATGATTCCAGCATTTTCAGTCGTAATGGGCATCGCCATTTTTTATTTCGGTGCTGCAGATAAACGCACTATTTCAGCTCATACGGTTGAAATTATCGAATTGTCAAAGGACGGAAAGGCTGTTGTTTCAGGTGGTTCTGGTTTATTTCTACCTTCAGGAGGTTCTGTTAGCGCAGCGTTCGAAGATAAAAGGCCAATTGCGTTGTTTGCTGATCATTCAGGTAATGGAGGGTTAACATTAGATAGCAACTATCAAGTTAAAATGGATGAAGATAGTAGTACTGTAAATTGGAAGTCAGTCTCCTATTGGTCTACTCGAAAGCTCTGGATGGAGAGACGTGCAGTCGAAAGTGCTGAAACTGGAACGATGGCTATCAAGTATGAGCATAAAGATGGCGATACGATCGTTCATGTCACGAATAATACAACTTCCGATTTAACAAATGTTACTTTATTAGTGAACGGTCAAACTAAACCAATCGGTCAATTGAAAATAGGGGAAAGTGGTTCAGTCCAAAAGATTGCTAGCAGCTATTCAAATCAAAATGGACACTATAGCTACGGACATATGATTTTTTCGAACACTTCATCAAATGGTAGAACGGATAACAATGAAAGACAAAGACAACTGATAAATAATTATTTTAATCGAAGTAACGGAATTACAAATGCTGTACCTACAATAATAGGATTCAGCATTGATCATAAGTCGCAATATGAAGTAAACGGGAAAAAAGTGAAGTCAGATAATTTGAAAATGTGGGTACAAGAGTTAGACCAAATTGAGCAAATTGGAAATAGAGTTGTCGTACCAGAAGGAGTGCTCCGTCCTATTATTACGACAAGCACGATGACTACTTTTGAAAATTATGGAACGGGCATTCGTGTTGGAACTGGAGAAATAGTAATGGAATATTTGGTCCCAAATAGTTATAGTGTTGCCTATGATAAAATTGATGTTCAAATTAACAACAATGGCGGTTCTAATCTTACTTGGAGTATTTGGCATGAAGTATCTGGCAAGTGGGTTACATTGAATGGTGAATTAGCTGCACCTAAAGATTATTTTGTAGATGGTCAGTCTATAAAGATAAAGCTAGAAGCAGCTACAGAAACTCAATCAGCGTTCCCGGATGTCGTTCTTGAGGGAGAGGAGTTACAGCAATGAGCACAAATGAAACGATAGATCAGAAAAATCTTTCGAGTCAAGAGTACGCGCTAGCGGGAACCGAAGTGAAGCCTATGATCGAAATTCGAGGGTTAGCCAAATCATTCGGAAACTTCCATGCACTGAAAGGAATAGATTTGACTATAGCAAAAGGGACTGTATTCGGATTCGTAGGCCCGAATGGTGCAGGGAAATCAACGACAATGTCTATTTTGGCAACGTTAATGGCGCCCAGCGATGGATACGCAAAAGTAGATGGCTTTGATGTCACTAAGTATCCTCATGAGGTTCGAAAGCGAATTGGCTATATGCCGGATTTTTTTGGTGTATATGATCAGTTTAAGACGATCGAATATTTACACTTCTACGGTGCTAGTTATGGGATACCAAAGGCAGAGCGAGAGGCATTAATTCCTCAGTTGCTGGAGCTTGTTAATTTAACAGATAAAAGAGATTCCTATGTGGACACCTTGTCGCGTGGGATGAAGCAACGTCTTTGCTTAGCTAGATGTCTTGTCCATGATCCTGATCTACTCATATTGGATGAGCCTGCTTCTGGCCTCGACCCTCGTGCAAGAATTGAAATGCGAGAAATATTAAAAGAGCTTAAATCGATGGGGAAAACGATTATTATTTCGTCACATATATTGCCAGAGTTAGCTGAAATGGTTGATGAAATTGGCGTTATCGAGCATGGGGCTATGGTTGCGGTAGGTAATGTTACAGATATTCAAAACCGTTTACGAGTAAAACGATTCCTTCATATTCGTCTTCACGATCGAGTGGAGGAAGCAGAAGATTTCTTGCGTGATCGACCTTTCGTTAATCGCTTGATGCGAGATGAGACAGGGCTGCAGGTTCATTTCGGTGGTCAAGATGAGGAACAATCCGAGCTTCTTCTTGAGCTTATCACAGCTGGTTTCCGAGTTATATCATTCAGTGAAGCACAAACAAATCTGGAAGATGTATTTTTGGAAATAACGAAAGGAGGAGGGGACAACTTATGAGGGAGGAGACAGCTGCAAAAAGTATTGGAAGCCGATTAGGGATCAAATGGATTAATCCAGTGTTAGATAAAGAATTTAGACTGCGAATGAGGACGCCGCGTGCGATGTGGACATTGTTCTTTTATTTGTTTGCAATCGGCCTTATCGCGTTAAGTGCAATCTATTTGACTCAAATTATGTCAGGCAGAAGTTCGTCCTTTAATCCAGAAGAAAGCAAAATGTTGTTTTATTTTCTAAGTATGGCGCAACTTGGGTTGGTAGCTTTTATGGCACCGGGCTTAACAGCTGGAGTAATAAGTGGCGAGCGGGAGAAACAAACTCTTAATTTGCTGCTCACTACCCAGCAAAGTTCTGCAACGATAATACTGAGTAAGCTGGTTTCTTCACTTAGCTTTATGATACTGATCGTTATCAGTACAATTCCGGTTTACAGTATGATTTTCTTATATGGAGGCGTATCTCCAAAACAAATGGTTCTCGTATTTTTGTTTTATGTATTTATGATGTTTGTACTTGGATCTTTCGGAATATTGTTTTCTACATTATTGAAGCGGACGATGATGTCGGTTATCGTAACTTATGGTGTTACATTATTTATTTTCGTTGGAACAGCTATAATCTTTTTTGTAATGTCGGGAATCGCTCAGCAAGCTAACTATAATGCAAATGGAGCAAATTCAGATGCTTATAGATGGATCGGTCATATCATTGCTTGGAATCCAGCTGCTGCATTATATAGTATTCTTGATCCTTCTATTTCGGATGAAGCTTATTATATTGCAAGTTATAATCAAGGTACGGCTAAAGGTGCTCCTATGCAGCTATGGCAACAATTTATAATAATATATAGTGTTTTATCATCGTTAGCATTATGGACTGCCATACGGAAACTAAGACCAAGGTTGAAAAAATAAGGATACGCAGGCCGCGGATTATAAGTTAGCTAAAACGTCGATTATGGTTAAAAAGACAGAGTACATTTTGGTGACAATTGAAAAGCTAGAGGAAACTTCGAACATGGAAGTAAAGACAGCAGGTTTTTCGACGAAAGTTGAAAAGATAGCGGGAACCTCGGCCCTGGTTGTTATGGTAGTTTAGTGCTCGTTTTTGTTGTTATTGTTTGTTTTGTTTCAAAAAATGTTTAGGAGGGTTGCTTAGTGTCCAAAGAACCATTACACACTTATCTGAAGCCAGTTCGTATTCGATTGTCTTTGTTTAGATATGTTCGTTTAATGTCAAGAGGGATGTTAGGCGGAAGCTTAGCAGGAGCTTTTGTGTTAATAAGTAGCCGAATCTTCCCCCTCCTTTATGCAAAATGGTTTTTTGTTGCAGCAGTTTTTGCGGGTATTGCAATCGGATTGACTATCGGTGTATGGAAAAAGGTCTCCATCAAAGATGCAGCAAGAATGATGGATAAAAGCGGAACAGACGATGCTATTATGACAGCTCTTGATGGGTTAAAGGGTATGGAAAATAGAGAGCTGCATGTAAAAGGGATTGGAATTGGCACGAAAATAGATCAAAAGAAACATAAGAGTGTTGAATATGATGAAGAAAATAGTAATGAACATGAGGGTTTGGGAGAAAAAGCAAATCGGGAACTTGATAGTTCTGCGTATGAAAGAGAAGAATCTTTTATTGTGAAACTACAGCGGCAAGAAGCAGAAGAAGCTGCCAGACTATACGTCTTACATATTAACAATAAGCTGCCTTGGCCAGCTTGGCACAGTTGGAAAAAGATCGCTTATGGTGCAGTCACTATTTGGGTTGGAATAGTTATTATGCTTATCGTACCGAACCCGCTTGACGAACGTGCGGTAGCAATAGCTGCAGCGAACGATGCACTTAAACAACTCGAGCAAAAAGCTGAGAGGTTAACGGATGAGATCGCAACAACAAAGTTGCCTGAGGAAGCTAAGGAAGAACTTCTTAAGTCGATGGAAGAATTACAGAAAGAACTCACAGCATCAGGTAAAGATGCAGTTGAAACATTGGAGCAGTTAGCAGAGACGATGAAGCAACTAGAGCAAGCTGCCAATGAAGCTAAGCTTGCGACTGTAAGACTTGACGAAGCAGCGAAATCGATGAATGAGGAGCCTAGCTTGCGGCAGCTTGGAAATGCTCTACAGGATCATGATGCCGCTGCAATGGAGAAAGCGATCGACGAGCTTCGATCGCAGCTAAAAGAGCTTTCGCCAGCGGAGCGCGAAGCGCTGGCGGAGGCGTTGGAGCGGCTGGCGAATGAGCAGCCGCAAGAGGAGGGCGCCGCGAGCGAACTCGCCGCGGCGCTTGAGAAGGCGGCGCAGCAAGCTCGCGCCGCCGAAGATGAAGGGGCGGCTGAAGGCGAAGCCGCCCCGGAAGCTGGCAGCGACGGCGATGGTCTCGCCGAGCTGGAGAAAGCACTCGCCCGCGAATTGACGCAGGGCGAGCTAGAGCAGTTGGCCCGGTCATTGTCGGGCCAGATTAAGCAGAGCGGTGGCCAGCTTGCGCAGCAACTGGCTCAGAGCGGCGGCGCGGTGCCGCCATCATGGGCAAGCGCAGCAGCTGGCGGCGCTTCAAGTTCAGGCGGCTCAAGCGCTAGCGGCCAATCTGGCAGTTCCTCCGGTCAGAGTGGTGGACAGGGTGACGAATCTGGATCAGCTGGAGAGTCTGGCTCAGATGGCTCAAGCGGGGCAAGCCCTAGTCAGGGTGAAGGAAAGGGTGCTGGATCGGGACAAGGAAGTGCAGGTGGATCTGGCAGTGGATCTGGTTCGGGTAGTGGATCAGGGTCTGGGAGTGGAAGTGGTTCTGGAAGCGGAAGCGAGTCGGGTTCTGGCTCTGGAAGTGGCTCAGGGAGCGGAAGCGGGTTGGGTTCAGGACAAGGTAACGGAGCTGGCGTAGGTGTTGGAGACCGTAATCTAGTAACTACTCCACGGAGTATGGATGGTTCAGGCAATGTCCAGCAAGATGGTGGACCATCAACTGGTGGTGAGACTCAAACGGGCGGACAATCCCCTATGATCGATGGTACAACTCGTCCTTATGAAGAGGTATATAGCGAATATGCAGCTGAAGCAAAAGAGACACTTGGCCGATCACAACTACCAGCAAGCATGCAGGACAAAGTAAAGGAATATTTCGACGAAATCCAGCCGGATAGATAATACAACTGGTAAAAGTTCATTGTTATGAGCAACCTTTCATTGCTAGAAGTATTATTTCTTTATAATAACAACTTTTTTTCGATATTAGTTACTTTGCAACACTCATAGCAACATCTCTGTAGCTCATAGACCCATTTAAACCAACAAAGGTGAGATAGCCGCCACGACCAAGGTCAATACTTTCTCAAACTAAGCACATATTTACGCTTATTTTTGGATTTTGGTTTGTAATTTAGCGAACTAAGGACATAAATCCGCTTATTCTGATGTGTAGGCCTGTATTCTTATGTATTTAGCGCAAAAATCCACTTATTTTCATGGTCACTGATAAGTGGTGCAATCCGAAAAAATCGGGTTAAAAGCTAGCAAAGGAGCTCGCAGTAGCATCTAACCCGAAAAAGTCGGGTTAAAGCTCCGAAACGGAGCTCGCAGTAGCATCTAACCCGAAAAAGTCGGGTTAAAGCTCCGAAACGGAGCTCGTAGTAGCATCTAACCCGAAAAAGTCGGGCTACAGACAGTAACCCAGCTCACAACAACAAATAATCCCTTATTTTCGGGTGCACCAAAAAAGATATCAACTAGCTTGAATCCTATACCTGTTGGGAGGAAGTTCATTATGATTGAATCGAAGGAACAACTTCAGGATGCTGCTGCTAAGATTGCAGCGCTCAAGGAAGAGATTGGGCGAGTAATTGTCGGTCAATCTACTGTAGTAGAGCAACTGTTATGGTGTTTAATAGCGGGTGGTCATGCCTTACTCGAAGGTATACCTGGTCTCGGCAAAACGATGCTCGTACGTACGTTAGCGGACACCGTTGCACTGCAATTTTCACGTATTCAATTTACTCCCGATTTAATGCCGTCTGATATAACAGGAACGACGTTGATCGATTTTGGCGCACAGGGAGCAGCAGCGCAACGTTTTCAGCCTGGACCAATATTCGGAAATCTAGTATTAGCAGATGAAATTAATCGTGCGACGCCAAAAACGCAAAGTGCTTTATTAGAGGCGATGCAGGAAGGGACGGTAACTGCGGGTGGAGTAACTCACCAATTGCCGAAGCCTTTTTTTGTGCTTGCTACACAAAATCCGATTGAACAAGAAGGTACATATCCTTTACCAGAAGCTCAACTTGATAGATTTCTGCTTAAGATCGGGGTTGATTATCCGACGCGTGAAGAGCTTAAGGAGATTGTGTTACGTACAACATCCATTCATCAACCAAAATCAAAAGTTGTCATGAGTGGCAACGACCTAACCGAACTTCAACTTGTTGCAAAGCAACTATTAATAGCGGATGACGTTCTTGATTTGGCCCTGCAAATTGTTATGAAGACACATCCAAACGAAAATGACACTCCGGAAGACGTAAAACGTTTTGTTAGATTTGGAGCAGGCCCTCGTGCGTTGCAAGCGATAGTCTCTGTTAGCAAAGTTCGTGCATTAATGGCTGGAAAAATGCATGTATCATGGAATGATCTTCGTCATACGGCGTTGCCTGTTCTTCGGCACCGGATCGTTCTTAGCTATGAAGCACAAGCTCTTGGCGTGTCAACTGATGGGATTACAGAATCTATTCTTCAAAATATTGAGGCAAAAAGATGATGGACGACCATGTTGTCAGGAAGGAATCACCATCTTCATCTAATGCGAAAGTAGATGGTAACGATGCGTTAAAGCTACTATTTCCTGATATGTCGATACTAACTGCATTTGAGCCATTAAGAATTGCTGGTGGTAAGCGGGTAAGAGGAACGATGGCTGGCAAAAGACGTTCCCTTTCGTTAGGCGGTTCGCAAGAATTTGCAGATTATCGTCCATATACACCCGGAGACGATGTTCGGCGGATCGATTGGAATGTGTATGGTCGGACAGGAAGAGCTTATTTGCGCCAGTATTGGGATGAGCAAGAACTACATGTCCATATGTACGTCGATGTATCTCGTTCGATGGCTTTTTTGGGAGGGGCAAATGTAAGTAAAGTACAATATGCACTTCGACTAGCAGCCTGTATCGGTTATGCCGCGTTAAACGGGGATGACCGCTTGTCTATTAAGTTATTTGATAGCAATGGCGTAAAAGGTGAGCAATCAGGACTCCATGGCAGAGGCGCCTCTTTGAAGCTATTTCAGCATCTTGCAACTGAATATGATTCCCGATCTACTAACGCAGTTGATATAACTTCACATGAAGCCCCTTTAACAGTCAAGGAGATTCTCGGCAACGAGGGAGTACAAACGCAGGATATGTCCCTACCTTTCAGAATTCCAGGTACACTGCCTCGACGATCAGGTGTCACTTGGTTGTTCACTGACGCCATGTTCGAAGTTGGAATTGAAGCGACACTTGTTGCGTTAATGGCTGCAGGACAACATATTGTTCTTGTTCATATTTTGTCGCCGGAAGAAGTCAATCCAAGTTTAAGTGGAGAATTAAAACTTATAGATAGCGAATTAGGTACAGGTAAAGAAGTCGCTATTTCCGATCATCTCTTGCAAGAATACCGTTCAGCAGTGACCTCCTATCGGGAGGAATTAAAGCGGTTATGTGCGGAGAGAGGCGCATCTTATTTGTTTGTAGAGACAAACACGTCTATTAAGGATGTCATAAAAACGATGATGATAACCCCTAGCACTTTAGTGAAGTAGGCGTTTAGTTTTACGAGTCATCTAATAGAATCACAGCGATTGAATAATTGGAAATAAATGATATGAGTAAATAATTTACAGGAAGTTACTGGCGAAATAGCATCGTATTAAGCAGGAAGGAGGGGGTTGGGTGCAGTTTCTATCTATAGCATCCGCTTGGTTCGCTGTAGCGCTACCGGCTATTGCACTTATGTACATCTTGAAAAAAACGTATCAAAATACGGAAGTCGCAAGCCATATGCTTTGGCGAAAGCTACTTAAAGAGCAAGAAGCTAATCGACCCTGGCAAAAGCTGCGCAGCCGCTTGCTTCTTTTGCTGCAATTACTTGCTGCACTCATTATCGTTATAGCGTTGATGGAGCCTGTCATTTCGAAAAATGTGACTTCAATTGGGCATGCCGTACTTGTTGTAGATCGTTCAGCCAGTATGACAGCTATTTCCCAGATTTCTGCCCAAGATGGTGATGCGAATAAGGATGAAACGAATTTTCAACTTGCCATTCGATCTGCCATTAGCTGGATTGAAGAGCAGCCAAAGAATAGACCTATTTCTATTATCACTACAGGTGCGTTGCCAGAGACCATTGCTTCTAGAGTTAAGGATCATACTCTTTTGAAAAGGGAGCTTGAAGCGCTTAGTCCTCACTACGGATACGCCGATAATACGGCTGCACTGTCATTAGCTGACTCCCTTCATCATAGTGATGCGAAGAACGGTACTACTGTCTTGTTCACAGATGGCAAGTGGGTCGATGTGAAAGAAGCAAATGCACTGACATTGCATCGCCCAATTGAGATGGTCAAACTTGGCAAGGATGAAAGTACTAATAACGGAGCGATTTTAAGTTTTGGTATTAAATCTGATCGGGCAAATGCTGATCTAAACCAAGCAATTGTAACGATTCGTAATGATGGTAATAAAGAACAAAATTATTCGGTTGAAATTTATGCAAATGAGGGTGAAAAGGGCAGTAATAAGGTAGCTGAGCTAAGTGTAAAAGCTGCTCCAGGCGAGTGGCAAAGTGTACAAGCATCAGGATTACCCTATGCTGATTTTTATAAAGCGCAGTTGCTCCCTACTTCAGATGGCATCCAAACAGATAATGTTGCTTATCAGTTTCCAACTGTAGAGCGGGCTCGAAAAGTATTGCTCGTAACAGACGGCAATATGTTTTTAGAGAAAGCTCTTATACTTGCAGGAATACAGCCTGTAAAAATGAGCCCAGAAAGCGCTCCGCCGAGGGGTGGAAATATCGATTGGATTTTGTTAGATGGAGTAAACCATTCTTTATGGGCAGATAAGGAATGGACTAAGTTGCTTGAAGCTAAGCCACTATGGATCATCGATCATCCGGAGGAAGGGGCGACGACTTCGGCCGTTCCAGCACATTCTAACATTGAAATTAAAGATCATCCTGTTACCTCATACATCTCGTTTCAAGATACACATATAGGAAGATTTCATCTTCCGGGAATAGAAGCGACTAGCTGGGGGGAGGCAGTCATTACTTACGGTGAAGTACCAGCAATCTTTGCCGGAACGATTGGGGGAAATCCACGGCTTCGCTTCACATTTAAGTTGCAGGAAACGGATTTACCGCTTAGACCAGAGTTCCCTGTTCTAATTGTTCAAGCGGCTGAATGGATGAATGGCAGCACTTTGCAACAACTAGGTACAGCAACAGCTGGAGAGTGGATTGATATCCCATTATTAGCAGAGACGGCTACAGCGGAATGGGAAGAAGTGGAATGGTTAGGATCAGGGATATCACAAGAAAATGATCTTCTTTCTACGAATAAACAACTGGAACAAAATAGTGATCATTTGTATGAAGTACCGCCCATCCCTGGATTGTACCGCTTGATCGAAAGAGATGCGAACAAACAGCAACTTTCTAGTCGATATCTTTCTGTAACAGCGAATGCGGTAGAGTTAATGCCAGCACTAGATTCGGACGATCAATTGCGTTTAAGTTCAGTTGCTTCGACCACTGATAATGGAAATATAACAACCGAAGATGTAGGTTCAAATAAATCTTCTAAACCTCTCGTTCATCATTCCTTACAACTTTGGGCAGCTCTTCTCATTCTCATTATTATGTCAGTTGAATGGGGGGTGTATCGTCGTGGGCATTCAAGCTGAAGTACCATGGGTATTGCTTCTTTTACTTCCATGGGCTCTTTATATTTGGTGGATGATTAAACGAACACCTCGTTTGAATGGCACTAGGAAATGGGCAGTTATTGCAACTCGAGCGTTAATAACCTTTTTATTAATCGCTATTGCAGCGCAGCTTTATCCTTATCGTACAGTAGAGCAACGTAATATTGTGTTTCTCGCTGATCGTTCGGCAAGTATGAAGGGGCAAGAAAGAGTAGGGCAATGGATTGCTGAAGCTTGGGAGAAGAAGTCAGAAGATGATTATGGAGCCATTGTATCTACTGGCCTTCATGCAGTAGTAGATCGTCCACTGACGAAAGAGTCACTTGCCAGCAATGAGCAGTATACGTTCAGAACATCATTAAACGATTCATTTACTGATCTATCAAAAGGGCTTCAGCTGAGTAGCGCTATGCTTCGTGAGCAAGGTGGAGGCCGCATAGTACTTCTATCCGATGGGGCAGAAAATGCAGGTGATGCGCGTAGACAAGCAAGACTGTTACAAGATGCTGGAATTTCCGTAGATGTTGTGAATTTGGCTACGAAGCTTGAACAGGATACAGCAATTGATGAACTTCTTGTTCCTTTAACTTTGAAGCAAGGTGAAACATTTAACTTTGAACTAACAATTCAAAGCACATTTACAGGAGAAGCTGAGCTCCAATTATTCGAAGATAATAAGCAACTCTCTACGTCAAAGGTTCAACTGGAAAAAGGTGAAAACAGATTTGCACTTCAATCTGTTGCACTTGAATCGGGTTTTCATCGATTTCGTGCAGAAATTTTTGCAAACGGGGATGGACAAACAGCTAATAATTCAGCTTATGCATTCAGTCGGGTTAGTGGCCCTCCAGCTGTATTAATCGTAGAAGGTGTACCCGATTCTTCTGAAAATATAGAAGCAGCATTAACTGCTTCAGTCATCGCACATCAGACTATTGCACCAGAACAACTTTCGCAAGAGCTTGCCGAATATGCAGCCTATGACAGCATTATTCTTAATAACGTCTCTGCAACGAGAATAGCTAAGAAGCCGATGGAGTGGCTGTCAAAAGCGGTAGGTGATTATGGTGTTGGCCTCATGATGGTTGGAGGAGAAGAGAGCTTCGGACTTGGTGGATATTTTCAAACACCAATAGAACGTGCTCTTCCCGTCTATATGGATCTTCAAGGAAAAAAACAAATTCCTTCTCTTGGACTCGTTCTCGTAATCGATCGATCCGGGAGTATGTCAGACGGTAAGCTGGAGCTTGCAAAGGAAGCAGCGATGAGAACGGTAGAGCTACTGCGAGATGTAGATACTGTTGGTGTTGTTGCCTTTGATTCTGCACCTTGGTGGGTTGTAGAGCCGACAAAGCTTACTAAAAGAGATGAAGTATTGAAAAAAATTCAAAGTATTCAACCACAAGGTGGAACTGAAATTTATACAGCTTTGGAAGCCGGATATCAGGGATTGCTTAATCTGGAAGCTCAGCGCAAACATATGATTTTGTTAACGGATGGCCAGTCAGCGACGAACCTCAGTTATGATATCATTACGGATGCCATGAATGAAAATATGATGACATTATCTACTGTTGCAGTAGGTGAGGGCTCGGATGTAATGTTGCTGGAGAGTTTGGCGAAAGCAGCTAAAGGGCGGTTTTATTTTACAAAAGATCAGAGTACTTTACCTGCCATTTTCAGCCGAGAGACCGTATTAATGTCACGAACTTATATCGTTGATGGGACGATCACACCATCGATTGGTGATGGGGCAGATTGGCGCTCGCTCTGGAAGGATGGGGCACCAAATTTACAAGCTTATATTGCTACTACTCCAAAGGAAATGGCCGAAGTAGCACTATGGTCACCAGATGGTGATCCACTACTAGCTAGGTGGACATATGGATCGGGGCGGTCCATTGCGTGGACGAGTGATTTGACGGGCAAATGGTCACCAGACTGGGTTAAATGGGGATCATTTCCGAAAATATTTGCTGAATGGGTGAAATGGACATTCCCTGAGTTCGATCGATCACCCTATAGCATTAAAGCAGAAGTAGAAGGTGGTGATGGTAAGCTCATCGTTGAGTCTACTGGTGAAGATTATGCTACAGGTAATGGGGCTGGACTTTGGGCTGGTCTACAAAATGAAGATAGTTTAAGTCCGCTGAAGCGGTTAATGCCTGTTGCACCGGGGCGTTATGAAGCTCAGCTAGATGTTGTAAAGCCTGGAGCTTATTTAGCTCAAATTGGTATGCCTAACGATGCGAATAATGCGACTAGTATAAATGGTGGAACGACGGCAGGTTTTGTTATACCATATTCCCCAGAGTACCGAATTGGGGATGAGGAAGGTCCGGAACTATTAAAAGGACTAGCTTCTTCAACAAATGGCAGAGAGCTTGGATGGGAAGATGCAGGTAAAAGTTACTCCTTTGAGCCTTTGAAAAATCGAGTTCCATTTGATTGGACGCGGGAACTATTAGTCATTGTTCTGCTCCTTTGGCTCTTGGACATTGCTTTAAGGCGGCTGTCTTTACCGTGGCATCGGATCTCTACCGTTATTACAGCACCATTTAGTCGTTTACAACGTAGTCAAACGGGAATTGCTCCGCCAAATATTGAATCAACAACTGCATTAACTAGAATGAAGAAACGAGCGGAGGAGAGGAACCGCTTTTATGGTAACGATTCTTCTAACGAACAGCGAGATAAGTCACAAATGGGAACGCCACCTAGTGTGGCAACAATTCCACCTAGCGGGAAGTTCAAAGAACGTGATTTGTTATCAACTTCCTCAAATGTGAACAACTCTGCGGATCAGAGATTGAGCGCGAATGATGTTCAGTCCAAGCCAGAAGTTCAGAGTTCAACACCTACAGATAGGACAGTAAGTCGATT
Organism: Paenibacillus sp. GSMTC-2017; assembly: GCF_016019935.1. GTDB lineage: Bacteria > Bacillota > Bacilli > Paenibacillales > Paenibacillaceae > Pristimantibacillus. The sequence goes on along the minus strand of NZ_JAECMT010000001.1, from coordinate 392,690 downwards.
GCTGGCTGCAAAAAACAAAAACAATAAGTTATGATGGAGTTAACATAGACTTTCATCTTGCAACACGTTACAATGCTTTCTATCAGCTATAATTTTTTTGAAAGGTGTTGGACATATGTATCGGGAAATGACAGCCTCGGAGCTGCACGATCAGCTTAAGCAAGGTGTTAAATTAAATTTGATTGACGTTCGTGAGCAAGACGAGTGGGAAGATGGTCATATCGAACAAGCTCGTTTCATTCCATTGTCAGAATTTCAAGCTCGTGCACATGAAGTTCATGATGTCGAAGGAGAAGTCGTGTTCATTTGTAGAAGCGGCGGAAGAAGCGGCAAAGTATGTGACTTTTTGAGCTTACAAGGCTTTGATGTTGTTAACGTAACTGGTGGAATGTTGGCATGGCCAGGCGAAGTTGTTGAAGGTAAATAAATGATTAATTAGTGAAAAGCGGGAAAGGGCAAATGATGCCTTTATCCCGCTTTTTGCATGTATGAACTTGGCAAATAGATAAAATTTTCAGGAAGGTACTTCCATTGTAATCGCAATTCATATTGCGGGCATATTAAAGTTGTTTACATTGAAGATTCATATGGTATATAGTAGTCCATAAAAATAAAAAATGCGATTGCTCAAAGCAACGTAGCGTACTTAGAAGCGCGGACAGCATGAACTAGGAGATGGATAATAAATGGAAATCAATACAAATCGTATTCAAGCTTTGCCGAAGGTTGACCTTCATCTACATTTAGACGGAAGTGTGAAGCCGGAGACATTAATTGATATAGCACGTGAAAGTGGTGCAACATTACCAGTGTGGGAGCCCGAAAAGCTGGCTCCATACATGAAAGTTAAAGGAGAATGTAAGAGTTTAGCCGAATATTTGGACAAGTTTCATTTTGTAGGCGAGTTCCTACATACAGCTACTGCGCTTGAACGAGTTGCATACGAGCTAGTTAGTCAAGCAAATGATCAAAACTGTACGTATATCGAAGTTCGCTTCGCTCCACAGTTACATCGTAACAATGGGTTGTCATTAGATGAAGTTATTCAGCATGTTCGAAATGGATTGCAACGCGGGGAAGAGACATTTGGTGTGCGAGCTCGCATTATTGTTATTTGTTTGCGTGGACATTCCGAAGAGATGAACGCTGAAGCAATTGAAGTAGCTGGTCGTTTCTTAGGTAAAGGTGTTGTTGCAGTTGACTTAGCTGGAGCAGAGGCTGCTTTCCCTCCTGAACAATTTGAACATATTTTTTCAAGAGCTGTTGAGCTAGGTCTACCAATTACCATTCATGCAGGTGAGGCTTTAGGCGCTCCGAGTGTGGAGATTGCAGTAAACAAGCTTGGTGCAACAAGAATCGGACATGGCGTACGGATGAGGGAAGATGCGTCTGTTATGGAATTGATTAAAAGCAAGCACATTCCACTCGAACTATGTCCAATTAGTAATATACAGACGAAAGCAGTAGATAGCTGGGAAGATTACCCGCTTAGAGACTATTTCGACAAAGGTTTCTTAGTAACAGTTAATACGGATAACTTGACGGTGTCAGACACGACAATTACGAAGGAATACGAAATGCTGCAGAAGCATCTACATTTTACGGATGAAGAGATTTGCAAGCTTGTGATGAATGGCGTAAATGCGGCATTCCTTCTAGGGGAAGAAAAGGATAAGCTTCGTTCTGAGATGGAACTTAAGCTTTCACAGTGGTTGAAGTCATACGCACCTTCTACTACTGCATGATCTAGCGCAATATTATGGGAATAGGTGAAACTAATGAACATTCGTAAACTTAGACTTGATGGTACAGACAACACACATTCGAGTGAAGACAGAGACGAATATGAAAAGGATTATGCTAGACTCATTCAATCACCTGCATTCCGCAGATTGCAAGGTAAATCGCAAGTGTTCGGCGCAGGTTCAGGCGATTATTATCGCACACGGTTAACACACTCACTAGAAGTTTCACAAATTGCACGAGAGGTAGCGAGAAGGCTTAACAAAACCTACCCATTTCTAGCGACAAACGAGCACCCAGGATTAAAAATTGTACCTGAGGTTGTAGAATGTGCTTCTTTGGCACATGACCTCGGTCATCCTCCATTTGGTCATAAAGGTGAACATGTTCTTGACGAGATTTTGCGTAAGGGTTATGGCTTGCCTTATGAAGGAAATGCTCAAAATTTCCGGATATTGATGTTTCTAGAGAAGCGAGCAGGTAGTGATAGAGGGCTAAATTTGAGTGCTGCTGTATTGCTCGCAGTTAATAAATACCCATTTAGTCTTGAAGAGCCCGGCCGTATGAAGGGTGTTTATCCGATGGAATGGCAGGGTATCGATTATTTAAGAGGTTTATGGGGTATGCCGAAAGGATGTAGCACACTCGAAGCGCAATTGATGGATCTATGTGACGATATCGCCTACTCTACCCATGATATTGAAGATGGAATTCGCGCGGGCAAAATACAGCTTACAGAAGACTTTTTTGAGGATGACCGTCTTGTTGATGGGGTCGTTCAAGAAATTATAAATGACCCTGCAAGCATGGAAGCCGTACACTGGGAACAGACGGATTTGAACGTAATGGTCAAACGAATTTTGGACAACTATTATAGGGAATGGAAGTCAATTTACCATCAATACGGCAGAGAAAGTTCCCGTACTAGGCGTGAGATGAAAGCTAGATGGGTGAGCAAATTTGCGAATCAAGTGGGCATTATCGATGATCCAAGAACGGGATGGAAACGTGTAACCTTTGTAAAAGACGGTGCAGAAGATTTCGAGCTTCTGCGTACGATGGAAATTTTGAAGAAGTTAGCTTGGGTAACTCTAATTAAAGACTTCCGAGTTCAGCGTCTGCAAAAGCGGAGCGAAAATATGTTGCAACGGCTTTGGGATAGTCTTAGTCATTATGAGACAGGTCGACTGATTTTACCACATAACTGGGTTGTAAGATATGAGCGCCAAAGGGCTGAATGGCCTTGGGAGCGTCTTGTCGCGGATTATATTGCTGGGATGACAGATTCCTATGCAGAGAAAATGTATACGGAGTTGTTCGCGAGTCGTTCAGGTTCTATCTATGAGCGTGATTAACTGTCGATAGTGCTATATAAAACATAATAGATATATGCAATTGTATATTTGTATTTCATTTTTTAAAAATATCGGCTTACGAAAAAAGCAGTTCATCCTCAACTGAGGGTGGACTGCTTTCGCTCTATTAACTTCATTAATTGTTTGTACGTGCTTCGTTATATTAGATATTTGCTATAATTGTTACTAAAATTGACCCAGTTATCAGCTAATGTACTTGTGTATGAGGTTATAATTAATTAAGCACTTTTTAAAGGATCTTTTGGCGGATGAAAGTTAAGTGACATTATTATTATAACAACAAGAGAGGGGTTAATAGCATGAAATCTTTATTGTTTATGACAAGTTGGGCATTAGTTGGAATTTGTATTGGAGGTTTGATTGTCGTTTTTAAAAATAGACGTAAGAAGTAGTACGGTCAAATCGGGTTGTGATTGCTGTGAACATGAAGAGCACGAATTCTCTTCATAGATAAGTTCGTTGATGTCTTGTTTCGTATCGTATCTAGAGCTTGGGAAGAATCTATTGTAAATAGATCTCTTAGGAGGTTTAAATGTGAATGAAAATAAAGAAACTCCTGAAAGTACAAGAGAAAGAATGAGGCAAGAGGAATGGAGAGGAAATCCAACTGGGAATGCAAACGATGCCATTACTAGGGCAGAAACAGGAAGCCTTAGTACTTTAGCAGATGGTTTAGGTTGGAAAGGGATTGGTATTTTAATAGTTGTAATTATTATAATATTTGTTGTTGGTTCGATATTTTTTACGTAAGAAGACCTCATTATGGGGTCTTTTTTTGTATCCTTGAAGTTGGGTTGAATATATAAAATATGGTATATTACTAGATAAATTTAATTATAAGTTTGAACATGACGATGACAGGAGCGCCAAAACTTATGGATATTAAATGCGCATTCGAAGTTAATCTATGAAGGAGTACTGGGATAATAGATTTATAAGTGAAGGGCTCATCTGGGGAGAACGACCAAGCGAAACTGTGTATGCTGCAAAGGAAATATTTTTGGAAAATGATGTTAGGACAGTTCTTGTTCCAGGAGCAGGTTATGGTAGAAATACAAAATTGCTCTCAGATACATTTCAAGTAGATGCAATTGAATTATCATCTGAAGCGATTACTCTAGCTCGTCTTTGGGATAGCAAAAGTAATTTTATTGAACAATCTATTTTTGATTTACCTGATACAAATAAGAAATACGATGCCATTTTTTGTTATGGCCTTATACATTTATTCACTGAAAGTGATAGAGCGAAGCTAGTGAATAAGTGTTTGGAGCAGTTAGCTCAGAAAGGTGTGTATTACTTTACTTGTTTCTCAGACGAGGATGCTGCTTATGGGATAGGAAAAGAAGTAGAGTACAATACATTTGAATATAAGCGCGGCAAGATAGCACATTTTTTTAGCGAAGATGATCTTAGAAATCGCTTTAAGGAATCAAAAATTATTGAAACAGGTTCATTAGAAGAAAACTTTGAATACGCAAATGATACTATCAAAACGTACAAACTTCGATATATTTTGGGGATGAAGCACTAAATACTTGAGATGAGGCGTGTATAAGATGGAAAAAATAGCAGTAATTTCAGACATACATGGTAATAAATTTGCTCTTGAAGCAGTACTCGCCAATATCATTCTTCGAAATGTTGACCATATTGTTCAGCTTGGGGACGCTTTATACGGTCCACTTGATCCACTTGGGACAGCTGACCTTCTTATGAATCGCAACATCATTCACATCATGGGCAATTGCGACGAAATTCTACTAGTGGACGAAGTCGGGGGACTAACATTTAATTTTGTAAAACCTTTGATTACGCCTGTGTATACAGAATGGCTTGGGAAATTTCTTCGTTCATGGAGTTATAAAGATTTACTCTTTTGTCATGGTACACCCACTGTTAACAATCGTTATTTGTTGGAAGAAGTTATGGAAACAGGTAGTACCATCAAGAGCCCTGCAAAACTTGAGCAAGAATTAGCGGAAATCTCTGAGCAAATTATCTTATGTGGTCACAGCCATGTCGGGAGAAGTGTCTACCTTCCGAATGGAAAGCTAATTGTAAATGCAGGAAGCGTTGGTCTTCCCGCATATGAAGATGAGCTTCCAATTCCACACAAGATGGAAGCTGGCTCTCCTCACGCTCGTTACGTCTTATTAGAAGGTACCGAAGGCAAATGGACAATATCACATGTACAAGTTCCTTACGATTGGACAGAAGCTGCGAGATTGGCTAGGTCTAACGGTCGTGAAGACTATGCGGTTGCGATTGAGAAGGGGTACATGTAAGAAGTTGAAGCAGGAGCGTAACAAATATGATCACAATAAATACTTACTTTAAAAAGAAACATTCTTGGGTAGTAGAGCATTTCCCACATGAGGTATATGACGATAATTTTCACTTGAGAAATGCTACGGATTGTTTTGTCCATATAGACGAAATGGAAAATGAAGAGAATATTAATTTTTTTAAACACCAAATCTGTAAATACTCTCAGACGGCTATAATCATTACCTATAAAGATGAAATCTTACTTAATTTTACTAGTTATGATCCCAATCAATGGTATTCATTATTGGTAGCTTTGGGAGAAGCTTGGCGTACAGGTGAAGGACATGGTTTTACGTATGATAGACAATTGCATTTTCGAATGAAAACTTTAGGTAATAACCAAATGAAATTACAATTCGACTACGATGAAGATCACATCGTTAGCTCAACAATCTTGCCCGAAAACGAACTAACAACAGCCATACTCACTGAAGCTAAGAAGTATTATTCAACTTTAATTCGCTTCGATGTTGATTTGAGTAAAGAACTAGCTTCGATTAATCGAATATTAGGAATTGATCTTTTTGAATCGTTGATTTGACCGCTTTTTCAAAGGCGGTTTTCTTTTGGTTAACATTGACATTATTATATAATGTGATAAAAATTATATGTATTACGTCTTTATAGGAGATGGATAATATTATCTGCATCTCTAGCAACATTCGATAGCAGAGCATGGGTGCTACCACATGATGAGGTAGCAAATTACTTTTTGTGGCGACAACAAGATGCTACTAAAAACAGCATTTCGATGGTTGCACAAGCGCATTTTCCTCATGGTGGATTACAGGGTCTAAGCGGTAAGAAGCTTCAGAATAAACTCTTTTTAGAAAAGAGGATTAATTGGAACGACCTGCCCCCATGGCAAAAACGTGGAGCTTGTATTACAAAACAAGCTTACTTTAAAGGTGAGACACAAAGAAGTAATTGGGATGTAGATATGGACATTCCAATTTTTTCTCAAAACAGAGAATTCATTAATCAATATGTTAAGTTAAATGAAGGTGAATGAATTGGATTGTGTTATTTTCATAGGCATACAAGCTTCAGGAAAGTCAACCTTTTATAAGGAACACTTTTTCAACACACACATGAGAATAAATCTAGATATGCTCAAAACAAGATACAGAGAAAAGACCTATGTTGAGGCTTCCATTCATGCTAAACAATCATTTGTTGTTGACAATACGAATCCAACCAAACTGGATCGCAAAAAATATATTGATGCCGTTAAAGGTAAAGGATATAAAGTAATTGGTTACTATTTCGAACCTGATTACGACGGATCAATCGTTAGAAATGAGCTACGGGATGAGCGTTATATCGTCCCTCTAGTTGGCATAAAGAGTACAATTAACAGACTTGAAAAACCACATTATGATGAAGGTTTTGATGAATTATTTACTGTAAAACTAGTTGAAGGAAATTTTAAAAGTGAACGATTGGAATAAGAATTGATAATTATCTATCATTCCTCACATTCACAAGAAGGAGCATGAACATATATGGGTGAAATGAAAATGTACTCTGATGTTATTCGTCTCGGTCATAGATCAACAGAAGGTGTATTAAACGTAGGTGATATGATCGTAATTCAAGAAAAACTTGATGGTTCAAATGCTTCATTTAAGCGTAGTGGTGATGTTGTTGAAGCTTTTTCTCGTACGATGCAATTAAGTTCTGATAATGATCTAAGAGGATTTTATAAATGGACACAAACGATTGATGTCAGTACATTGGTAGACGGAGTTGTTTATTTTGGAGAATGGCTTGTGAAACACAAAATTAATTATGGGGAAAATGCTAACCAATTTTATCTTTTTGACCTATACAACGAAAATGACTCAGTGTATGTTGATTTTTCCAAAGTAAAAGATGAGTCTAAACGATTGAACTTGAATCTCGTTCCTTTGTTTTATGAGGGTGAATTTCAATCTGTAGATCATCTTCAATCGTTTGTAGGTCATTCCTCCCTAGCAAAAGATGGGGAAGGGATAGTCGTCAAAAATATTAACTATAGAGATGCCTTTGATAGACAATGCTTCGTAAAATTGGTTTCTGATCGGTTTAAGGAAGTTCAAAAAGTGAAGGAGCCCAAAGATTCTAGTAATCAATCCCTTGTAATGAAGTTTGTAGAGGAATGTTTGACTACAGCAAGAGTAGAAAAATTACTACTTAAACTCGTAGATGAAAACTTGCTCCATGAACATTTTGGGATAGAAGATATGGGGATTATTTTAAAACAGCTCGGAAGTAGGGTCTATGATGACATAATGAAAGAAGAATCTGATTCACTACAATCTCTTGAAGAGAAGGATATACGAAGATGTATTGGCAGGAGCTTGCCTCTCATCATAAAAGCAGTTTTGTCCGAAAGACAAGCTACATAATGTCGAAAAAAAGATAATCCTGCTATTACCCAAGAAATGATTGAGGGAGGAACTAGATGAAGACTTTCACATGGATTGGGTCAATTTTAGCGATCAGTCTCATTAGCATGATGTTATATTCAAGTATAAGTAAAGAAAAGGTATCTGAGCAATTTGCAGAACACTTATTTGATTATCCACTCCCAGCAGAAACCTCACTTATTGCAAAACATCAGTTCAATGGCAAAAATTTTAGTGGTTTAGGTGGAAGCGGGGGATATTGGGTTGTAGTTGCGATCATGGAAATGACCTCTACACTCACAAAGGATGAAATTTTAGCTTACTATAAAAATATTGAGCTATTCCCATATCCTAAAAGTGAGAATCGTGGAGTAGAATTGGAGATATATTTTGAGGATGACAGGCGGAAAGTTGAAGATGCCAAAGGATTTTATTATCAAAATCAAAATCTCAGTAGTAGTCGAATTTCTAGTTACTTGCTTAACTCAGCGGATGATCAGATTAACCAAGCTACAGGTGAAACAAAGTATGTTATCCAGTTAATTAGTGGTTTTGATTACTTTTTAAATATGGATTGAATACGAATAACGATATATATAGGAGTGGATGGGTAACATAAAACACTTCTATTTTTTCTATTTACTCAGGGAATTATATTTTAAGTAGATGAAGTTATCAAAGGGGTGGCATATATTAATATCGTTCGATTGGCAACGTTAAATGATGTTGAAAAACTTGTTCAAATGAGCTGGGAGTGATCAAAAGAAAATAACGTCGAGTTTCTTATCCTATGGCCAAGTAGTGAAAGTGTACAATTTTACTTAAGAAATGGCTTTAATCGCTGTGAAGATGCGATGGAAAAACATTGGTGACGTATGTGATGAATAGCGGCTCGATATTTGCAACAGTATTAGTAAGTTTCAGATTGAAAGTAAGTAGGTTCATACTAAGGAGTGCAAAAATATAATGACATGGAAACTAGACAGCGTTGTAGAACTTCATAAAGAGGCACCATATACATTTTATCTTCCGAGTGATCAAGTAATAGAAAAATTGACTGTAGGTGACTTAGTTAAGTTAATTTTCATGTCCATAGAAGAACTTGAGAGTGAATACAATGGTGAGAGAATGTGGGTTGAAATTATTTCTCGAAATGGTTCTGATTTCGTAGGGAAATTAGCAAATCAACCTCATTATTTGAATTCTCTTCAATATGGGGACTTAATTGATTTTAATGCAATACATATTTGTGCAACTAAACTAGATGATCCTTGGTCAGCGGATATGGATTATTATTTTGATAATAAAGTCGTTGTTAGTAATGACGTACTATCGAGAAATGAGTTTAATTTCTTGCTTCGATTTAATCCAAATAATGAAGATGATTTAGGCTGGGTCTTTTTTAGTGGGCATGAAGAAGAAGACGCTAATAATACTCAAGTGATTTCGGTTGGTGTAATGTTGAATATAGATGATTCGATATTAGCGTTTATCAATGATCCTGCTCCATGTGCATATGAAAGAGATAAGATAACTTCAAAACTTTTGAAAATAGAAGATTATGACTTTAGTATTCATGGGTAAAGTTTGTATAAAAATATGGTAGAAAAGGGATGTATCATTCTGAAAGAGATGTCTGTCAGCCAATTGATGTACAGGAAACGTACATTAATCTATCTGTGTCTTATCCTCCTCCTGAATTGAGATTAGAGTCGAAGCATGGTTTCTCAGAGTTAATATTAACTCACTTTGAAATTCTTTTTGAGGTGTACTACAAACTTCAACAAAACAATTATGTTGCGATGAAGTATATTGAAAATCCATGGACTTGGCTTGAGTTCGTAAAAGAAGGAAATGAGCTTGTCATTAGCGAGCTAAGGATTGAACATCACGAAGTCTCGTATATTCAAACGAATAGAGATCCGTTTGTAAATGTAAAAAAAGAATACATTATCAACGAAAGAGTTCTATGGGCAGACTTTGAATATGATCTTATTACAAAAGCTAAGGAACTTATCAAAACGATAGAAGAGATAAATGAAAATATGGTAACGTCAAAATGTTTTAATGGCATTAAACAATTTATACTTAATCATTAATTTAGTAATATCGTTCGGTTCATATCTGTATTTAGGAGGTAACATGAAAACAATTAATCACATAGAAACTAGACTCTCAAGCAGATATGAGGATCTTGATCCAAATCAAGATGGAAACAAAAATACACAATTTGCTGATTTCATTATTGATGGTGATTCGTTATATAAAAGGTTAAGCAAATATGAAATGGTTCCCGCTTTAGGTTGGGGTACTAATGAACATCAAAAGTTAATGATTGATTATTTATTGCTTAAGCAGCGACATGAATACTTGTATTACAGATACCCTATTTTAGTATGTCCTTGGTGTGGTGATGAGGAGTGTGGGTTTATATCAGTAAGTATTGATAGAGAAGAAGATATTGTCATATGGCAAGATTTTAGATTAGAAAGTGAAAATAAAAAAATCGACATAGGTCCTTTCTATTTTGATTGGAAAAATTATTCTAACGAAATTACGAAAACATATACTAAATAACCTTTAAAGGAGCTAGTTATGATTAGTAATGAATTAATCCTTCAATTGCTTGAGAAGGCAGGACTTGAAAAATATAAACAATCAATCGCCACATGGATTTACCCTACAGCACAACTGATTCTTGAGCCTGTTCTTGATACTTATATACCAGTTGGTAGCAGCAAGGTTGGGGGTAATCCTGATCTTCTCGAAAATGTGAACTGGCCCATATGGAAAAAATATGATATGACTTTTATTGCTCAAATTAATTTGGATGAATGTCCATTTGAGTTAGATCTTCCATGTGGCGGTCTACTATCCTTTTTTTATGCCGTAAAACCGATGTTCGAGGATATAGAATTTTTTGGTGACCCTGATACATGTCACGTTGTTTATACGGAAGTTGATCAACTTGACCGATTAATACGCAGAGAAACACCTGATTTAGAGTGTGTTAAGATGAAGTCTAATAAGATTTCATTTATTCCAGGGTTGTCTGTACCGACTTCGGAATCTGCCTATTTGGAAAGTCAGAATCTTGGATGGAATGGCAACATTGTCGATTATGAAAAGTATTGGAATGTATTCTTGCATGAATACAGGAAGCATTGGGATAGTGAAAGTTATATTAATCGGCTAATGGGACATCCAGATCAAATTCAAGGAGATATGCAGGTTAGTTGTGTAAAAGCTTATGGTGAACATACAAGGGAAGATATGCAGGATTCTAAAGTGCGTAACCAGATCGTGAACTCAGCGTTGAAGTGGCGATTGCTACTTCAGATCGATTCAGAGGAAGATAAGACAGGAATCATGTGGGGAGACGTTGGCCGAATTTATTTTTGGATCCATGAGGATGATCTTAAAGCACTACGCTTTGATCGGGTGAATTGTGAGATGCAGTGTACCTAGCTGAATGCATATTAAACTTTCTCATAGGAGTGTGTGCATATGAGTAATAACAATAAGCGGGATTGGTACGATGATGAAGTTGATAAAAAAGAAGTTGTTAGAACGAAGAAGAAAATGATAGCGGGTATAGCTGTGTTTATTATTTTTATTGTAATTGTAGTCTTCTTGTGCAATTTGGGATTAAATATGCTTCGCAATCCTTTTTAAGTTGTTCTTAAGTTGAGTAAATTTAGGGCATTAATGATTAAGTTCATCTAGATGGAAAGTGTAAGGAGAAATTAATGTGGACGATTTAGTAACAGATAATAATGGATTATATTGCTTACCACTATATCAAAAACCCAAGCTAAAGCTATCACTACACATTTTGTATGGTGTAATAATAACAATGTTTTTAGGTTTCATAATGATACCAACTGATGATAAAGAGAAATTTATTTTAAACATTGTATTTCTTGTTTTTGCGCTTTTATTTGGATTCGTTTGGCTTGCAATAACATTTACCAAAAAGCATTATTTGTTAATTACTGACGAACATCTGGAATATAGATGGTTATTTGGCCACAAAGTAATCCTATTAAACAGTATTTATAAAGTTGACTTTTATTCAGACAATGGAGTGACTAAATTCGGGATTTGGGCGAATGAGCAGGGGAAACGATCATTTTTCGAAAGAACAGATCAATTTTTTGGTAGAGACTATCCGGTTAGTATAGTTGTTTCTTCGTTTCGAAGTATTGATTTTGAGAAATTGCAATTAACATTACTATCTAAAGTTCAGCACTGATAAGTCTATGAGGTGAATAATAATTGAAAACATTTAGTAAACGATCTAAGAAGATAAAAGTTAACGATTTTCTTTTTCATTGTGTCATTGATGAATATTTTAAAAATGAGTGTGTTACTTTTAAGGTGTATCCTCATAATACTAAAACATCCTTTTTCGAAGTACGGTTTTCATGGCAAGGATCTTGGTTTTTTAATCTCAATCTTCCAAGAACATGCTCAACCTTAATTCAATACGCAATAAATAATGGATGGAATTATCATCAAGAAAAAAATCAGATTCGAATTGAACAAGGAGATTTTTTAATTAAGTTAATAGAGATAAAAGATTGAAATCAGTTAATTCTAATAATTACCCCCATCTTACGGACAAGGTGGGGGTATTTGTCGCATACGTTTCAAATGCGAGCTGAATTGGATCACCTCTTAAAATAAATTTACAAAAAATATTGTGGAAATTAAAGCTAAAACTTGTCTATCGTTATCTAACTAAATAAGAGGGAAAGGAGCGAACGATGCAACATGGATATACATAAGCTCGTTAAAAAGGCACAAAAGGGCAATGATAAGGCATTCCTTGAACTTTTTCAACAGTATGAGGAATCAATCTACCGTATCGCCTACATGTATGTGAAGAATAAGGAAGATGCGCTTGATATCGTGCAAGATACAGCATATCAATCATTCAAGTCGATTGGCAGCTTACGGGAACCGCAATATATTAAAACGTGGCTATTCAAAATTGCAATTAATCGTGCCATTTATATATGTAAGCAGAGGCAGAAAATTATTTTGTTTCCAACTGACTATAAAGAGCACGAGAATGCCAATACCTGTGAGGAAGATATTCCTCTTTCGGTAACGTTGCAGCAATTGCTTGATGATCTCGATACGAACGAAAAAAGTGTTATTACGCTGAAATATTATGAAGGATATACGATTCAAGCGATTGCAGACATGCTGGAGTTGCCCTTAGGATCAACAAAAACAATATTGTATCGAGGGCTAGGCAAGCTGCGACAAAGTTTAAAGAGAGGTGAAACCTTATGACAGTTCACGATCCTATTAGGAAGGAAATAGAGAAATTAGCCATTCCTAAGGAACTACATGAGCGCAGTAAAATGGGTATTCAACAAGCGAAGCGGGAGATCGGGCGAACGAGCATCACCAAGAAAGTTGCTAAAGGTGCGGCAATTACGGTAGCAGGGGTTGTTTTGGTCGTTTCATTAGGAGCTGCAGCTTCACCAACATTTGCAGAGTACGTGAAGTCTTGGTTCACCTTATATAAAACAGATGATGGCATAAAAAAAGCTGTTAGCGACGGATTTGCTGTGCCTATTAACAAAGAAGTATCCGACCAAGGAATTACCTTCAAAGTGAAAGAAGCGATTCACGATGAACTGCGAGTATCACTTTTATATGGTATAGAAAGGGATGGGAAATCGATAGATTCTGATCGTTTGTTCGACACATTTATTCCAAATGGACCTGATGATGATCCGTATGTGAATAGATATGAAGTTGTCGATAAAGAAGGCAACGTTCTTCCTTTAAAATTGCAGCATACCCAAACGGGCAGTGATCGAATATTGACGCTAACGCTTCAAGATTTTATTCCTGGGCGATCGCACTCGTCTTTGTCAGAGTTGCCAGATCAAATTATTGTTCGATTTGATATTAATCAAATTGGCAGTACATATGGCAAATGGCAGTTGGAAGTGCCGCTCGATTTGACAAAAGCGAAAGCTGCTACTGCCGTTGTATCTATTAATAAGCGCTACGAATCTCCGCTAGGTTTCAGTATAGATTTTAATCAGCTTCGTCATGGAACAAGCACCTCGGAAATTATGCTGCAAGTCCATGAGACACAAGCTTGGAGAAGTGCGATGAAGAGCGCGCCAATGTTTCGATATGAGGTGAAAGACAGAGGGGGTAATATAGTTGCTGTACATGATGGATTAAATCGCAAAGATTTGATATCAGAAAGTGTGAACACCATTGATCAAGGAGGATATGGAACACTTGGACATATGAAATATAGACATTCTTTCGTTCCATTTGAGGATACAGAAGAGTTGACACTATCACTTACTGCGATTTATTCGCAAGAGCAAGTGTCTTCGGGAATTGTATTGCCGGTTCTTCCTGAGCTATTGAAAAAAGAACCTCTTGTAAAGGAGGTGAATGGGAAGAAGGTAACACTTAAAGCGCGGACGAAGAGCGAAGAGCAGAGTGAGTTACTAAACAATGGTCAAACTGCTTTTGAAGGAAAAGGATGGATACTTGAGCTCGATCAGCAGCTTGGATCGGATACACTTGATATGCAATGGTCAATTGTGGACGAGCAAGGAAAACTAATAATGGTAGAATCAGTAACAGCGCGGGAGGAAGATGAGCAAGGGAATGATTATAATCGGACGATGTTTTTCTTTGCGGATCAAACTTCGCTGCCTCGCAGTCTAAGCTTGAATTTGAACAGCTGGACGAAGATAATACCTGTCAATTGGAGTATTTCGCTAGTGTCTTCAACAGAGTCACTTCCGCAGGTGGATTATGAACCGATTTATGAGATGACGGTAGAACAAGTAGAGCGTACTGTTGTGGACGAAGCGGAGCGGGCGATGCGTGAATTAATGCCGAACAAACAGGCAGAAATGTACGGTGTCGCAGATTACGGGAATCGGTGGTTGCTGTATACGAAGGACAACAGTGGCAGTTTGGTTATTATGGATAAGGCAACAACAGAGCCAATTAGTGTTCAGCGGAGCATTCCTTATCATGAATTAGAAAGTGAGCTGCGGAAGTCGGTAGAAGACACGTTAAGGGCGATGAATCCGGAACAATCTTTTGTGGCCATGGAAGTGGTAAGAGAAAAATCAGACATGCGTAACCAGTGGATTATCCATAATGAGGGGCTCAACATCGTCGTTGATGCAGCAACTGGCAAGGTAAAGGAAGCACTGATTAGCTATGCAGCTGGAGCTTTAGATGAGAAGGTAAAAACAATCGCAGAAGAAGCTTACGAACACTTATCGAATGGAAAATCATTAACAGCAACCGATATGAAGCAGCGTTGGATGCCAAACAGACATGTATGGGAAATTTATCGCGAAGGCAGCTTGTTAGCTCAAGTTGATGTACGGACGAATAACCTTGTGCTCGTAGAGCAAAGCTTCAAGGATGATTACCCTGGAGATGAAAGTGCAGCAAAGAAACTGTACGCTAAAGGGCTCTATACGAAAGAACAAGCGATTGCAAAGGTTAGTTCAATCATCGAGCAACTGTTTGCTATTAATCTGCAAGACTATGACATGAGCATACAGATGAATGAATATACGTTTTCGAAAAAAGGAGCAACATCGATTAGAGGTACTGTTAACGCTAGAGGAGAGTTTTGGAAGATAGAACAGCTTTTTTAGAGAGAGAACAAGAGTAGGGAATATAAATAAGGTAGTGGAGGCCGTTATATATGAAAATGAACCGAATACTTGCACTTACATTAGCATTAAGCTTATTGGCAGCAACTCCTGTAATAGCAACATCTCCTAGTGGAGGCAACGGAAGCGATAATGGCACGGAAGTCGTTCAATATTCGGAATTGGACGCGACTTTTAAAGAAGCAGCGGAAAAAGCAGTAGTTCAATACGGTAACGGAAAATCTTTTAAGTTGGAGAATGTGATTAAGAGTGAATACTTTGTAGATGAGAAAAACAACAGTACTCGCTGGTTGATTGAAAATAAAGACCGCAGTGCTATTGTATCTGTTGATGCCATTTCAGGAGAACTGCTTACGCTCTTTCTTGGTTTCGATATTTCAGAGGTAAAGGGAGGTTACGACAAATACATAAAGGCAGCTCAATCTTCAGCTAAGCAACTAAACGCTAAATCGGGACTCGCTTTCACAAGAGCGGAGCTATTTGTATCGAACCTCAAATCGAATAAGAAACAATCTATCAGTTTTTATACGAAAGACGAACAATTTATTGCACTTGACGTAAATACGAGCAAGCTGAACAACTATCGCTTGAAATTTAAAGAGACAGACGTTGATCGCAATATCGTTAGTACGGCTGAGCAAGCACTAAAGAGCATGGGAAATAACAAGTCTCAACCGTTTACACATATTGAGCGCAACAATATCGGGGCGACTACAGAGAAAGAAGAAATATGGATATTGCAGAGGAAAATAGAAGTTAAAGACGTTGATCGCAAAAAATATAATGCCCTTGAGCGAACCGGAGAAAATAAATGGCTCTTCGGCGAATCACAAGTTGTCATTGACGGTAAAACAGGAAAGTTAATTTCAATTACAGTATCATCTAAGAAAGAGGATCAGAAACAAAAGAAATTAACAGAAAAACAGGGTGTTGCGCTCGCGAAGACTGCTGCAAAAAAATTGTTTGGTGTAGATTTGTCCTCTTATAAGGTAAAGGTAGATAAAGAGTGGGGAGATTATACATTCAGCAGCAAAGGAAAAGAATCAATCGTTGCTAAATTTAATAATTTCGGTGATCTTGTTCGGATGGAACGGGTTGTAAATAAGTAACCGGAAGTATGAAATAATTATCTAAAGGGTCACCCTGTTAAGACATTAACGGGGTGACCCTTTTTTTATTTTGTTGAGGCTGACACAATCATAAAATATCTATGGCAGATAGATTTTTTTTGGTAGGGACTATTCGGTTAGTATGGTTTTTTCTAAGTTTCAAAATATTGACTTTTGAAAAATTACGTTTAACATTACTTCTAAAAGTTAATAGTCATTTGTAATAGTTTACTCTATTAATTGAATTGGTGGTGATCATCATGTATAAAGTTTCAAAGTTAATGTTTTATTATGGGCTCTATATTATTATTTTAGGAGCTTCGCTTCTTTTTACTCCTAAAGTTGTACAGCCAATTTTGCAATTTAATGATGATTCAACTGTTTGGATTCAATTTTTTGGTATGATCCTATTATGTATTGGTTTCTACTACGTTCGGTCCGGTTTAGATAATAATGTCCATTTTGCTAAATCAACTGTGTTTGGTAGAATATTCGTTTGTATCGTTGCGATTGTTTTAACCATTAAGTACGAGCTACCGATTAATTTCATAGTAATTGGGGTATTGGATTTTTTAAGTGCGGTAGTGACGATGTACCTCTTACCTAAAAGTATTGAAAAGAATAGTAGAAGCAATATAGAGTGTTAACAATCACTTGAAGGATCCATACCAACAATTCAACCCAACTTGACAAGAAACTATCTTTACATTATAAATATAAATAACCTAATTTTCAGAATATTAAATCGAAAAGTCGATGAACGGGATAGTAGTCCAAAAAGGATAGTTACAGCGAGCCGGGATAGTGGAAGCCGGTACGGATGTTTTGGATGAAGCGGGCCCGGGAGATGATTTCCCGAACGAATGATGTATTCACCAGTAGGGTAATCCGGTCAATGACCGTTACAACAATCGAGAGGTTGATTCCACATAAGGAATCGACTAATTGGAGTGGCACCACGGGAGTATAGCTCTCGTCTCTATGTTTTAGAGACGGGAGCTTTTTTGTATACTTTTTTAACCTATGAGGGGGAGAAACGAAATGATTAGTCAACTATTGAAGCAGAAGCTTGAGCAAACGACCGAACAATTATTGCAAAAAGAAGGGATCGTTACGGATCGACCAATAAAAGTTTCAGTAGAGAAACCATCAAATGAGGATCATGGTGAGTATAGCAGTAATGTGGCTATGCAACTTGCAAAGTTGTTGAGACGCTCACCTCTAGATATAGCACGATATTATCAAGAAAAGCTTAAAGAGGATGACGAGCTAAATAAAATAGTCGATCTCATTGAGATTGCTCCTCCTGGGTTCATCAATTTTCATTTGAATTGGAGTGGCTGGGCTGAAGGGTTGAGTAGACAAGGTGGGGGTAGCAAACCAGCAACTGCTAAAAAAACGTTAATTGAACATACGTCCATTAATCCTAATAAATCAGCGCATATCGGTCATCTTCGTAATTCGTGTATTGGTGATACGCTAGCTAGATTGCTTCGTCATCAAGGTCATAAGGTCGAAGTTCATAATTATATCGACGATTTAGGCAATCAATTGGCTGATACTGTTGTCGGCTTGTTGCGCTCTACAACAGAAGGAAGTTTTGAGCGATTCGGCGACTTCTGCTGGGAGACGTATAGTGCTGTGAATAAAGCATACAAGTCAGCGCCAGAATTGACACAACAACGTACAAATATTCTTCACCAGTTAGAGGAAGGCAATAATGCAATGGCTTGGCTTGGGCTGCTAGTTGCTGAACGTATCGTGAAAGAGCATGTAGATGAAATGAATCAATTCGGCATTTCGTACGACGTATTGGTGTGGGAAAGCGATATTGTTAGAGAAGGATTTTGGTCCGAAACGTTTGAGAAGCTTGAACAGACATCTGTTTTCCGACAGGAACAAACGGGCAAGCTTGCTGGTTGCTGGGTACTAAAAGCAGATGCTGGCAAAAGTGACGAGGTCTCGGGGGTACTAGCAGAAGAGGTTGCTAATGATTCCGATTCGGATGGGCATCAAGAGGATAAAGTGTTGGTCCGCTCCAATGGAGTACTCACGTATACGGCTAAAGACATCGCATATCATTTGTGGAAATTTGGGTTACTGGATAAAGACTTCCGTTACAAAAAGTTTAGTGATGGGTTATGGACGACTAACGGAGGAGGAAAGAAAAGATCAATTGGGCTTGCAGATACCGTTATCAATGTTATCGATCAAAGGCAGCAATATCCTCAGGCGATGGTAAAAGAAGCGTTAATAGCGTTAGGTTTTGAGGCACAGGCACAGCATTTACATCATGTAAGTTATGGTGTCGTATCGTTAAGTCCTGAAACTGCAAAGGGACTTGGTATCGATACATCAGATGGAAAGCGAGCATATGCAATGTCCGGCAGACAAGGAATTGGTGTCAAAGTATCAGAAATGCTAAGTGTGATGGAAAAAGTTGTAGACGAGAGACGTTCCCGTAAAATAGGCTTGTCTAGCCGAACGATTGCAGCTGCTGCTATCCGGTATTATTTGCTGAAATATCATTTACAGACGGAAGTTGTATTTGATTTACAGCAGGCGACAGAAACGACAGGAAATACGGGAATTTACTTGCTGTATACGTATGCACGTACGTCGAGTCTACTAGAGAAGGTAAACATTGCGAATGTAGGTATCGAGCTTCCATCGTTTGATGATTTGGAAAAGCAAGAGCGTGCGTTACTCCGTCTGCTTGCTTATTGGCCAGAAACACTGCAAAACGCTGAACGCGAGTTGTCACCAAATGTGCTTTGTACGTATGCGCATGAGCTCGCCGCTACGTTTAACCATTTCTATGCGGTATGCCCAATTTTAAAAGCAGAAGAGGGTAAAAAATCACTTCGTGTATGGCTCTCTCATCGCAGCAAAGAAACACTTCATGAAGTACTCACCATACTCGGATTACCAACGCCAAAGAGGATGTAATCGTTTATTAATCGATCATGCAATTCACCAATCACACATATAGTGATAAGGCGGAAGTACAAGCATCTGTGAAGCACACTTTCACAGATCTGTTAATGCATGATCGGAGGACAATAATTAATGAGTAATGCACTTGAAGATAACAAAGCTGTCAAAAGTTCAGAAATGGACTTAACGATACAAGGAATGAGCTGTGCAGCATGTGCAACTAGAATTGAGAGGGTGCTAACACGTTTGGAAGGCGTAAGGGAAGCAGCTGTCAGCTTCCCTCTTCGTACAGCATGGCTCCAGATTGAACCAGGAACTGTAACGAAAGAACAAGTCACAGACAAGGTAAAAGGGTTGGGATTTACTGCGATGACAAATGAATCGGCAAGCGAAGGATTACAGAGGGAGCGAAAAGGTATACGATTACGTCTTATGGTGTCGATTATACTGACATTACCTCTTCTTCTTGGTATGGTGCATCATTTACCGCTACTTGAACCGTTTGTTAAATTTTTACCGACATGGTTGCTAGCGCCGTGGTTACATCTTGCCCTTGCCACTATTATTCAATTTGTTATTGGAATGCCCTTTTACTTTGGGGCTTATTATGCAGTTCGTCAGCGCAGTGCTAACATGGATGTGCTTGTTGTATTAGGAACGACCGCAGCTTATTTATATAGTCATTACATTGTATTTGCGCAAGGGTTGACCCTGTCGCATGAGGATACACTTCAATCGTCCCCGTTATATTTCGAGACGTCGGCTGTCGTCATTACAGCTGTCCTTCTTGGTAAATTTATTGAGACATCTGCCTCCCTTCGTACGCAGAACGAATCATTAGGTTTTACTCAATTGCATGTACAGACCGCTATGGTTGAGCGGGCAGGTACGGTAACTCCCCTTAGGACTGAGTTTATACGAAGTGGCGATGTTGTATATGTAGACGAAATGGAAATCATTCCTGTAGACGGTACAGTTCAACAAGGTGATTCAACAGTAGACGAAGCTTTATTAACAGGAGAAAGCATATCTGTACAGAAAAAAGCGGGAGATTCAGTTTGGGCAGGAACACGAAATATGAGTGATAAGCTCAAATTGGTAACGACTGCTGCTGGACATGACACGATGCTTAATCGCATTCAAGAGCTCGTTCATCAAGGTCAAAGATCCAAATCTTCGATCCAATCTCAAGTAGATGTAGTTGCAAGTTGGTTTGTTCCGACTATGCTTGTTATTGCATTATCAACTTTCTTTATATGGGGTTTCATAGCTGATCCGGGTAATTGGAGTAAAGCTGCAATATGTGCAATAGCTGTGCTACTCGCGGCATGTCCATGTGCGCTTGGCCTTGCAGCTCCGATATCTCTTGTTATTGCATCTGGCAGATTAGCAAAGCAAGGTATTATTACAAAAGAGGCTGGAGCAGTCGAGCGGCTAGCTTTTATTGAAACAATACTATTAGACAAAACAGGTACGCTCACGGAAGGCAAACTCAGAATAAGTAGCATGGAGAGTTTTGGTATTGGACGTACGGTGCTTCTGCGTCTTGCTGTTGCATTAGAAGCGGAGTCTACGCATCCTCTTGCTGTAGCGGTGAGAAATGAATCGTTACGTCTAGGGCTTGTCATTCCAGATGCAGAGAAAATCCAGTATACAGTAGGAGCAGGCACTTCAGGCTGGATAAAAGGTGAGTATGCTACGTTTGGGAATGCAAGATATATGGCTATGCAAAGTATTGTTATCGAATCAAATATGAAAAAGGTAGCATTGTTACGAGAAGGTTTAGGTGAGACGGTTCTTTATGCAACATTACAAGGGAAATGTGTTGGTTTTATAGGGTTCACCGATTCAATAAAGCGAAGTGCAAGTGAAATGGTAACTGCACTAAAAAAATTAGGCGTGGAGCCAATAATGGCTACCGGTGATCATCCAGCTCCAGCCAAAGCAGTCGCTCATGTTATAGGAATCAAGAGTGTTCACTCTTCAATGCTTCCTGAGGGAAAACTTGCACTTGTCAATGAGTTAAAAAACAGTGGGAAAAAAGTGGCGATGGCAGGTGATGGTTGGAACGATGCGCCGGCTCTTGCTGCGTCGGATGTCGGAATTGCGATGGGGAATGGAACGTATGGAGCTTTGCATGCGGGACATGTTACGCTCTTATTTTCAAGGCTGATGGCAATTCCAGAAGCGATTCGCGTAAGCAGACTTACGATTCGTAATATTCGTCAAAACCTTGCATTTGCTTTTTTATATAATGCTATCATTATTCCTTTTGCAGCAATTGGGTATTTGAAGCCTTGGATGGCGGGAACTGCGATGGCATTAAGTTCAGTTTCAGTTGTTGCAAATGCGTTATTACTCAAGTCGCGTCTAATTCGAGCGTCGGAAAGTGGACATTAGTGAGCGAGAAAACGGCTGAGAAGTCTGTAGTATCAAGGGTTTCCTTGAGAGGAAACCCCATTTGAACACCTAGCGAAAAAATCAGAAACCTTTCATGAGCTTATTGAACTTATGAAAGGTCTCCTATTTTTTAGAAGGAGTCGTATAGCAGTGGATAAGAGTTTCATTTAGAATAAAAAAATTGCTTAAAAAGACTTGTTTTCACAACAAGTCTTTTTAAGCATGCACAGGTCGGTATCATTCAATCTAATTCAATCTAATTCTCTAATTCTTGATCTAAAAAAGGTTGTACTAAACGACGTACTTCATCTGTTGACTTGCTATCCATTAATTGGATTCTTAGTTCGTTTGCGCCTCTAAATCCACGAACATATATTTTGAAAAAGCGAAGAAGTGGTTTAAATGATCGTGGCTGGGTTTCTGTTGAATATTTATCGTGAAGATCCAACTGTAAAAGAAGTAAATTGAGAAACTCCTTCGCACTATGTTCTTTAGGTTCTTTTTCAAAAGCAAATGGATTGGTAAAAATGCCGCGGCCAATCATAACGCCATCAACGCCGTATTGTTCTACTAATTTTAATCCTGTTGCGCGATCAGGAATATCTCCATTAATGGTTAACAACGTATTTGGAGCAATTTCATCACGTAATTTTTTGATTTCAGGGATTAGTTCCCAGTGTGCATCTACTTTACTCATTTCTTTTTTTGTACGAAGGTGAATGGAAAGATTCGCAATATCTTGTTTCAATATATGTGCTAACCAATCGCGCCACTCATCAATCTCATAGTACCCCAATCTTGTTTTAACACTAACTGGTAATCCACCTGCTTTGGCTGCTTGAATAATTTCTGCCGCAACTTCAGGATGTCGTATTAATCCAGCACCTTTTCCATTTGACGAGACGTTTTGTACGGGGCATCCCATGTTTAAATCGATACCACGAAAACCAAGTTTTTTCATATCAATACTCATCTGTTCAAACAATGCTGGCTTATTGCCCCAAATATGAGCGACAATCGGTTGCTCATCTTTTGTGAACGTTAACCGACCACGAGTACTGGCTCTTCCTACAGGGTTACAATAACTATCTGTACTTGTGAATTCCGTGAAAAAAACGTCAGGTTTTGCAGCTTCACTAATGACGTGACGAAAAACAACATCTGTCACATCTTCCATCGGTGCTAATATGAAAAAAGGCTTTGGTAAATCAAGCCAAAAATTTTGTTCATTACTCATACAATTTCCTCCTGTTGCTACATATAAAAACGAGATAAGTTATAGCAAAGTTCTTTATCCATCATAAATAGTATCATGTTTTGGCGTTTGATGCACAGAATCAATTGTGTGAGTGACAGGCATCAATTAATGTAAGAGCATTTTTGCTGTCTGTTACCCACACACATCAAACTTGATGATGTTGAATTTGAATGTAGTACATGTTCATCGTCAGTGATTCTGATAAGAAAAGTAATCGGCATTTTCTCGCATACGAAACATATGATTTGATAATTCCATGACCACATTTTTACCACTAACACTGCAAACATATCATAATGACAATGAAATTTAGGACTGATTTTTCAGGGGGTTCGGATAGTAAACCTATGATAAGACCTAAAATACAAAAAAATCACCTAATATCATGGGCGGCATTAAGTGAACCGATTTCGATGGTTTCCCAGACAAGTACCATGTTTTGCTATTAAGAAACATGCATACGAAATGCTCTTTATTGAGATCTGTGAAGATTGGAGCCATGAACTTATGAACATCCTCCGGTGATTTAATCTGATTAATTGGTTATAAGGTTAAGGAGATTGTGCGATCGATTCTAAGTGCTGCTACAATATGCCGTGCTTTTGCTTTTCCAATTCCTTTGAAAATAGTTAGCTCAGACTCATCGGCATGAAGCAAATCCTTCGGGGTGGGGAACATTGAAATGAGCTGTTATACAACATAGCTGTTGTGGTTCTCACGAATGAGATTACTGACTAATGTTATATAGTCGGCGGACTGGCGATGTAGCATAGATAGATTCCTCCGTTCATGATATTGGGATGTGAAGGTAAAAGAAAGATCTGAACACAGGATACGTCAAGTACTTTGTGGTCGATGTCCCGAAAGTTGGCTTTGTAGCCTGGAATGACCATGTCGACCTAGTTTTAATTGGTTTCTTAATCACTTCCCAATCGAGCCAGTCAGCTTGCAATGCTTCATCCGAACTGAGTGTGTGTTCAACCTGATTTCCGAGCCTGTGCCACGGGACTTCCCTAACGTAAAACATGGTCTCGATGTTGTGTACCATCAGTAATCATCTCCTGAAGGAATAATGATAGATTTCACTACTGAAAACATTAATGGGCAGTTTTGATCTAACTCATTGATATAATATAGAGCTGAATAAAAGGACTTTTCGAAGTAAAAAAGTTTGAGTCTAGTAGATTAATCCAGAGCGAACTAAACCATCGTTCCGGTGAAAGTGAGCTAGGTCTCTGGGGTTTTTGAGCAACCATCCGGATGAGGTGAGCCAGTTAAAGAAGTCTCCAAAGGGGAAAAGCAGGAAGAAATCCCGCTGCACCCCTTCACTCGCCGTGCTGCAGCTCCAGCAGTACCTGATGGAGGAATGTAAGTATGAAGGAGATTAACAACGCAAGTTAAGGATGAAATGAACGCTTCGCGGCCTTAACTTGCTTACTTCCGCATGGCTCCCATCACTGTAGAGGATCACTTTCTGCGAAGACCTGGCTTACTCATGACCGGAATGGCGGCTCTATTTCATCAAAATATTCATTTAAGCATTGTTCAACTGATTTATCTTAAGGAGTGTTTTTCATTTGTACATATTATTACTAGCTTCTCACAAAAAGCTATAGCTTGTGATATAATTTATTGTGGTTAGTTATGCAATAACGAGGTGATTCTAAATGAAGTTAAGCGATGCGATTAAAAAAGTGCGTTTGGAGCTGTGTTTGTCTCAAGAGGGGCTTGCGCGTGAGCTTCATGTTGGATTTACATCTGTGAACAGATGGGAGAATAATCATACAAGGCCGAATCAAATAGCCCGTCATGCTTTAATAGAGCTTTGTAAGAATAAAAACATTAGTCCTGAGCTGATTGAACTACTCATCAAAACAAAGTAGGCATTGCATATTGAATAGGGCTTCGGATACTACTATTTTATATTATGAGGAGGTTTAGGTATGAAATCCGAAAGACAAATAGAGGTCGAATTTATTGAAAAGCTTCGAGAATTAAAATACACATATCGGGAAGACATTCGAGACAAGGTGGCACTTGAAGCTAATTTCAAAAAGCATTTTGAAAGACTAAATCGTGTAAAGTTAAGCGATTCTGAATTTACACGCCTAAGAGATAGTATTGTTACTGCAGATGTGTTCACAGCAGCCAAAACTTTACGAGAAATCAACACCTTCAAGCGTGATGATGACACGCCACTACAGTACACCATTGTAAATATTAAAGACTGGTGTAAAAATGAATTTGAAGTTATAAATCAGTTGCGCATTAACACGGATAATAGCAATCATCGTTATGATATTATTATCCTTATTAATGGTGTTCCTGTTGTTCAGGTTGAGCTGAAATCGCTGCAAATTACACCTAAAAAGGCAATGGAGCAAATAGTAGAATATAAAAATGACCCGGGCAATGGTTATACAAACTCATTGCTTTGCTTTATGCAGCTTTTTATTGTGAGCAATGAGAGTAACACATATTATTTCGCCAACAATCACAAGGAGCACTTTTGTTTCAACGCAGACGAGCGCTTTTTGCCGATTTATCAGATGGCAGACGAGGACAATAATAAAATTACTCATCTTCATGATTTTTCTGATAAGTTTTTGCTAAAATGTACTCTCGGACAATTAATAAGCCGTTACATGGTACTTGTGGTAAGTGAGCAGAAGTTGATGATTATGCGTCCTTATCAGATTTACGCTGTTAAGGCAATAATGGATTGCATCGATCAGAATCGTGGCAACGGATATATTTGGCATACTACCGGAAGCGGTAAAACACTTACATCATTTAAAACATCAACCCTGTTGAAAGACAATCCTGAAATTGAGAAGTGTCTATTTGTTGTTGACAGAAAAGACCTTGATAGACAAACTCGACTGGAATTCAATAAATTTCAAGAAGGATGCGTTGAAGAGAACACAAATACAGAAAGTTTGGTTAAGCGTCTTACTTCGGATGATTATCGTGACAAAGTTATTGTTACCACAATTCAAAAACTTGGTCTTGCTCTTGATGAGGATAGCAAGCGTAACCAAGAGAAAAAGAAAAGGGGCGAACCTACCTACAAGGACCGCTTGGCAAAGCTCACCGATAAACGTATTGCTATTATTTTCGATGAATGTCATCGCTCACAGTTTGGCGATAATCATGAAGCAATTAAAAACTTTTTCCCGAAAGCACAGCTTTTTGGATTTACTGGAACACCAATATTTGAAGAAAACGCAACATATAAGCAAATTGATGGTGAAGTTAAAACTCTTATCACAACAAAAGATGTTTTTGAAAAAGAACTGCATGCTTATACCATAACGAATGCCATTGATGACCGTAATGTGCTTCGTTTTCACATCGATTATTTTATGCCGGAAGATGTCTACAGAGCAGCAAAGGTCTCTGACACTGCTAGTAAAAAAGCAATTGCCGAAGCAATACTATCAAAACACGATGCCGCTACTAATGGTAGACGTTACAATGCGATTTTTGCTACAGCTTCTATCAACGATGCAATAGAATACTTTGAAATCTTCAAGTTGTTGAAAGGGAAAGGCAAAAAGAATGAGGCCGATAGCTTTGAGCCATTGAATATTGCCAGTGTTTTCTCTCCACCAGCTGAAGGAAACAAAGATGTTAAGCAGTTACAAGAAGACCTACAGCAGGAAAAAGCGGATAACGAACAAGAACCCGATAAGAAAAAAGCTGCACTTAAAATTATCATTGATGACTATAACCTGCAGTACGGCACAAATCATAGCATAAACGAATTCGATTTGTATTATCAAGATGTGCAAAAACGCATTAAAGACCAAAAGCATCCTAATTCCGACTATCCTCATGCAAACAAAATTGATATAACTATTGTGGTGGATATGCTGTTAACCGGATTTGATTCCAAATATCTAAATACCTTATACGTTGATAAAAATTTAAAACAACATAGTTTAATTCAAGCATTTTCAAGAACAAACCGTGTTTTGAACGACACTAAGCCTTACGGAAATATTCTTGATTTTAAAGGGCAAGAAAAAGAAGTAGATCAAGCAATTGCGCTGTTCTCTGGAAAAGAAAACAGTAGCAGGGCAAAAGAAATTTGGCTTGTTGATCCGGCTCCTGTTGTGGTTGAAAAGCTAGATAAGGCGGTTGCTGAGCTTGAAAAGTTTATGGAATCACAGGGCTTAGAATGCAAGCCTGAACAAGTAAACAATCTTAAGGGTAATGCCGCACGAGGTGAATTTATCAATAAATTTAAGGAAGTCCAGCGCCTTAAAACGCAGCTTGACCAATATACAGATATAAAGGAAGAGCATGTGACAAAAATTGAAGAATTGTTTCCGGAGGATACTTTGCGTGCGTTCCGTGGTGTATATATTGAAACTGCTCAAATGCTAAAAGCACAGCAAGGCAAAGATATTAAGGATAAAGACCCTGTGGTCGAAGAGCTCGATTTTGAGTTTGTTCTATTTTCCTCTGCCATAATTGATTATGACTACATCATGTCACTAATTTCGAGATATACACAACCGGATGTGCCTAAAAAAGAAAAAATGAGCCGTGAGCAGCTCATTAGTTTGCTCTGTTCTAATTCAAATATGATGGAAGAACGTGAGGATATTATTGCTTATATCAGCTCCTTAGAGGCTGGGAAAGGGTTGGATGAAAAGGAAATAAAGACCGGATACCAAAAATTTAAGGAAGAAAAAGCAGTGATAGAAATGGAATCAATTGCAAAAAAACACGGTATTGAACCTACAGCGTTACAAGTACTTGTAGAAGAAATTATAGGGCGCATGATTTTTGACGGTGAAAAACTAAGCGATTTGTTAGAGCCGCTGGAGCTAGGCTGGAGAGATAGGACTAAGAAAGAGCTAGAATTGATGGATGATTTAATTCCGCTACTGAGAAAGCTTGCAGACGGACGAGTGATTGTGGGGCTGAATGCGTATGAATAAGAAAGATAAAGTAACTTTGGTACCGGAACTAAGGTTTCCAGAATTTAAAGACAAAGGCGCGATTATCCTTGAAAATGGAAATGAAATATTTGAATCAATAAGTAATAAAAATCATAACTCCGATCTTCCTATTTTGGCTATAACGCAGGAATATGGAGCAATTCCAAGAGATCAGATTGATTATAATGTGTCGGTAACGGATAAGAGTCTTGAAAGTTACAAGGTTGTCGAGATAGGAGACTTTATCATTAGTTTAAGGTCTTTTCAAGGCGGCATAGAATATTCTGTGTATCATGGTATTTGCAGCCCGGCTTATATTATTTTACGCGAAAAAACTCCAATAGTGGAACAATACTACAAGTATTATTTTAAAACAAATAAGTTTATACAAGATCTAAACAAAGACCTAGAAGGCATAAGAGATGGTAAGATGGTGAGCTATAGTCAATTTTCATCTATACTATTACCTAAACCGGAAAACAAAGAACAACAAAAAGTCGCTGATTGCCTATCTTCCCTTGATGACCTTATCACCACAGAAGATAAAAAGCTTGAGGCTCTTAAAACGCATAAAAAAGGCTTAATGCAAAAGTTATTCCCCACCGAGGGTGAAACTGTTCCCGAATGGCGATTTCCGGAGTTTAGGGGTAGTGGCGAGTGGGAAATCAGCCGATTGAATGAAGTATGCGAAAACTTAGATTCAAGAAGGATTCCAATAGCAGAAAAAGACAGAAAAAAAGGTTCCACGCCTTATTTTGGTGCGTCAGGTATTATCGATTATGTTAATGGCTTTATTTTTGACGAAATATTGTTGTGTGTGTCGGAAGATGGAGCAAACTTAGTTGCTCGCACATATCCTGTTGCATTTAGCATTTCAGGAAAAAGCTGGGTAAACAATCATGCCCATGTGCTTAAATTTGAAAATAACTTTACGCAAGTTTTAGTGGAAAGCTATTTGAATAGCATTGACTTGGGCGAGTTTCTTACTGGTATGGCCCAACCTAAATTAAATAGATCAAAACTGGATGTTATACCAATTCCACTTCCTAAAGAAAAAGAACAACAAAAAATTGCTGATTGCCTATCTGCCTTGGACACTCTTATAACCGTACAAGTAGAAAAAAATGAAACTCTGAAATTGCACAAAAGAGGGTTAATGCAAGGGCTGTTCTCTTCTGTTGAGGAGGCGAGAGAATGAGTTACAATGTTCCTTCGAAAATAGCCAAAGAATCCTTTATGGAAATGATTCTTAAGAAATTGAATAATGATAAATTCAGCCACTACAAAAAAATTTTAAATGATAATTACAAATGCCCAAGGAGTTCGGAAGAATATACCTTGATAGAAAACTTATCCGATGAATTGCTTGCAAAATTGGACTTTGTACTTAAAAGGATCGGATATAATCCATTTGATACAATTAAAAATGTTGCCGAATATTTTAGGATGCTGTTAGATGAAAAGAAGAACATTGTACTGTTTGCGTATAACGGTACAGGGAAGACGAGGCTTTCCGTAGAGTTTAAATCATTAGGTCAACAGTTACTTGGTGATACGGGAGAAAAAACAGCTGATACATTATACTACAATGCATTTACTGAAGATCTTTTTTATTGGGATAATGATTTAGATAATGATACCGAACGATTATTAAAGTTAAATAGTAACTCTAGATTTTTTGCAGGACTAAATGAATTAGAAATGGAGAGCAGAATTCGTCCATTGCTCCATCGATATGTCGATTTTGATTTTACTATTAATTATGAGACATGGGCAATTAGCTTTTCCAGAAATGTACTAACTTCGGGGACTACTAATAGAATTGATAATATAAAAATATCTCGCGGCGAGGAAAACATCTTTGTTTGGTGTTTTTTCCTTGCTGTTGTGCAGTTGGTAGTGGATAAAGTAGAGTCGTATAATTGGGTAAAGTATATCTATGTCGATGATCCTATTTCTTCTTTGGATGACAACAATGTTATTGCCGTTGCAAGTCATTTGGCTCAATTAATGAGTGGAAATGATATTAAAGTAATTGTTTCATCTCATCATACTTTGTTTTTTAATGTTTTATGTAATGAAATTAATAGAGCAGAACAATTATTTTTACAGAAAAACACCAAAAGTGGTACCTATATACTTAAAGACACCACTAAAACACCTTTCTTTCATCATGTTGCATTGTTGAAGGAATTGAAAAAAGCGTCTGATTCAGGTGAACTATATACGTATCACTTTAATATTCTTAGAAATATATTAGAAAAAACAGCATCTTTTCATGGCTATGCACACTTTTCTTCCTGCATAAGACAGGGTGCGGAGGAGGATGAACCTGTCCATACAAGACTGGTTAATATTATCAACCATGGGGGCTATTCTTTATTTGACCCTAAAGAAATGGTTGAAGAAAACAAAGAACACTTTAAAAACATACTAAATAATTTTTTAGATGAATATAATTTTAATAAAAAACTATTTGAAGATGGTCAAGTTTAGGAGGAACTAGAATGAAAGATACACAACAAAAACAATTAGGTGCTACCCTGTGGGGTATCGCCGATAAACTGCGCGGTGCTATGAATGCGGATGACTTCCGTGATTATATGTTGTCCTTTCTCTTCTTGCGCTATCTTTCTGATAAATATGAGGAAGCTGCAAAAAAAGAGCTAGGAAGCGATTATTTGCGCTGTGAAGAGGAAATTAAAAGAATCTTTATTGCCGGCAAGCAAAATGAGGCAATTAACTTGATAAAGGAACGAGCAGCGGATTATTTCAGCAAACAACAACTAGAAGACAATGCAAAAAATATGATAATGGAAGAGCATCTTGCATCATTAGAAAGTGAAAAGTTAACACCTCTTATGGTTTGGTATAATGATAATTTAGACCAAGTGTCTACATTTGAAAAACAAATGCGCCGTAAGGTTCATTTTGTAATCAAGCCACACTATCTCTGGAGCAATATATATGAATTGGCGCGCACACAAAATAAGTATCTTTTGAAAAACTTGCAAGCAGGCTTCAAGTTTATTGAAAACGAATCTTTTGATAGTACATTTCGTGGTTTATTCTCCGAGGTTAATCTTGACTCTGATAAACTTGGGAGGAATTATGAATCTCGCAATACAATGCTGTGTTCAATTATAACTGAAATTGCCGAGGGGCTTTCTGAATTCCCTACCGAAAGTGATATCTTAGGCGATGCCTATGAATACTTAATAGGGCAATTCGCAGCGGGTTCAGGTAAAAAAGCGGGGGAGTTTTATACGCCCCAGCAAATTTCAACCATCCTTTCTCGCATAGTTACTCTTGACAGCCAAGACCCAAGCACAGGCAAAAAGAAGCAACTCAAAAACGTGCTTGACTTTGCGTGTGGTTCCGGATCACTTCTAATTAATGTTAGAAAGCAGCTTGGTGCTAATAGTATCGGCCAGATATACGGACAGGAAAAGAATATCACGACTTATAACCTTGCTCGTATGAATATGCTTCTGCATGGGCTTAAAGATTCTGAGTTTAAAATATTTCATGGAGATTCACTGCTAAATGATTGGGACATTCTCAATGAAATGAACCCAGCAAAAAAGTTGGTATGTGATGCGGTAGTAGCCAATCCACCTTTCAGCTACCGTTGGGAGCCTAATGATACTCTGGCAGAGGATTTCCGCTTTAAAAGCTACGGACTTGCACCAAAATCAGCGGCCGACTTTGCATTTTTACTTCATGGATTTCACTTTTTAAGTGATGAGGGAACAATGGCAATTATCTTGCCTCATGGTGTTCTATTCCGTGGTGGCGCAGAAGCGAAAATTAGAACAAAGCTACTCAAGGATGGTAATATTGATACGATTATTGGTTTACCGGCTAACCTGTTTTTCTCAACAGGTATTCCGGTTTGTATACTTGTGCTTAAAAAATGCAAAAAATTTGATGACGTGCTGTTTATCAACGCAAGTGAGTACTACGACAGGGGTAAACGGCAAAATGTTCTTTTGCCGGAACATATCGATAAAATAGTTGACACATATCAATACCGAATAGAAGATGACAAAAAGTATTCTCGCCGCGTCTCCATGGAAGAAATCGAGAAGAACGACTATAATCTGAATATTTCACGATATGTGAGTACGGCTGGAGAAGAAGAAATTATCAACCTTGCAGATGTGAAAAAGAATTTGGATGAAATCGAGGATACTATTAGCAAGGCAAAGGCTACGCACAACCAATTTTTAAAAGAGCTTGGTTTACTTGAGTTACCATAAAGCGAAGAGGTTGTATCAGGTTCCGAAGCTGCTCTTCCGTCTATAATATCATGTGTGCTCCCCGACCACTTTGAATCTATTTTAGTAGGTTTGAGAGTTTACACAAAGTATTTTACAGACTCGGTATATCTAAAAGTCACTTAATAGATAGCTTCTTTGCTACTGAGTAATACGACGATTGGGCAGAATACGTGTTACTTTTTGGTGTTTCGTCCCCAGTTCTAAAAACAACTGATTGCAAGAAAATTGATTTTATGCAATATTAAGCGGCTATAACACATGCCTCGGCAATGAGGTCTCTTCCCGTGGACAAAGGATGCAGTCAATGTTTTAATTAATATAGCAAAGACCACTACTTAATTACTCTAAGGAGTGGTCTTTTTGTCGTTTGAATATTTTATCAACCGACTAACTCTACTTCACCGTCATTAAATTCTTGTACGATAAGCTGTTTACCTCCGTCAAACTCACGTTGAGTTTTCTCTGAATCTACAAATGAAGGCGTTACGTTAAACAGCCAAACTAACAAACAAATAGCAATGACGAAAGTAAACATAAGTCCAAAGAAGGCCAGTTTACTTATATGGCTGGGTGTTTCAGGTTGTGTGGCTGCTATCGCTAACATATCCCCCATACATAAACCCCCATGTTATGAAATATTAAATCATCAATTGAAGCTCTCCATTACCTATGCTACATTGAGCTCTTCCTATGACTTTTAAAATATGACAATGGAATTTTTTGTTGAAATATATTGGACAAATGAAGGAAACGAGTGTATTATAACTACTGATCATTTTTATAATTAAACTGGTGTCGAAACGAGTTTGTAGTGATTGATATTTACAAAATGTCATCATTAAATCTATTTCGTTTGGACTTAATAGGGAAGTCGGTGAAATTCCGGCACGGACCCGCCACTGTGAGGAGAGCAGCACAAGCTTTAGAGGAGCTAATGTGCAGCTATCGTCGTTGCAACATGTCACTGAGTATTTACTCGGGAAGACGCAATTGACGTTATCCAAGTCAGGAAACCTGCCTGTTTAATAGAACGCTAGACCTACGTGGACTTAGGGTGGTGTTGGAAAAGCTTATTTTCGCTACAATTAGTAGCGTATTTAGGAAGCATTTCCGGCACATTTGCCGGGGATGCTTTTTTTTTTGTGGGAAACGTTACCGTTTCTTGCCTGCAGTTCCATACATAACTTAGGAGTGGATGAACGAATGAAGGCTAATCGAATGACGACAATGAAAACAATAATGAGTATTCTCCTCATTATGATGATGATGTTCCTCGCAGCTTGCGGTGGCAACACAGCGAAAGAAGGCAATAAGGAAGCTGGTACCCCTTCAGCAACTGCTACAACTTCACCATCACCTGAAGCAACCAAAGCACCAGAAACAGCTGAAACGATATATCCATTAACGGTTAAAGATGCTACTGGTACGGAAGTTACATTTGAAAAGGCGCCAACTGCAATTGTTACTCTTGTAGCCAGTGAAACAGAAACGATTTTTGCTGTTGGAGCAGGTGCTAACGTTGTTGGAGTGGATCAGTGGAGCAACTATCCAGAAGCAGCATTGTCGATTGCAAAGATTGGCGATATGACAACGAATATTGAAGCAGTTACTGCACTTAATCCAGATCTAATTTTAGCAAACTCTTCAATGAACACAGATGCGATCGCAAAGCTGCGTGAGCTGAATTTGAACGTATATGCTTCTGATCCGAAAACATATGACGCTGTTATCGCTAAAGTTGAAGAAATCGGTAAAATCGTTAATAAACAAGCTGAAGCTAATAAAGTTGCAACTCATATGAATGAAGTGAAAACGAAAGTAACGGATGCAGTAAAAGATGCACAGAAGAAAAAGGTATATCTAGAGTTTTCACCAGGCTGGACAGTTGGTTCTGGAGAATTTTTGGACGAGCTATTGACTCTAGCAGGTGGGCAAAATATTGCTGCTGCCGGCAAGGGATGGTTTGAAGTAAATGCGGAAGATGTGATTACACAAAATCCACAAGTCATCATTTATCCAAACATGGGTGAAGCGAAAAACTCTATCTTAACTGGAATTGAAGCACGTCCAGGCTGGGAAGTTATCGATGCTGTGAAGAACAAGCAATTGTTCGAGGTTACGCAAGATCCACTTGTACGTGTAGGTCCTCGTCTTGCTGATGGTTTGCTTGAGATGGCAAAAGTTATTCACCCTGAGCTTATTAAATAAGCTATGAATATCAAAATGTTGACGTATGGAGGAGCAGCTTTGCTCCTTCTTGCTGTTTCTATGATCGCAAGTTTGTCCATTGGATCTGCTGGCATTTCCTTTTTGGATGTGTGGGGAATATTGCTTCATCAATTGCCTTGGGTTTCAGATACTTCACATCATTGGTCAAATGGTGAAGTAGCAGTCGTTACCCAAGTCAGATTATCGCGCGTCCTGCTAGCTGTATTGGTAGGTGCATGTCTTGCACTAGCTGGTGCAGGTTTTCAAGGAATTTTGCGCAATCCGCTTGCTGACCCCTATACACTTGGAGTAGCCTCAGGTAGTTCAGTGGGAGCTGCTTTTATTATTTTATTCGGACTGCAATTAGCGATTGGAATATGGACAATTCCACTTGTTGCATTCGGAACAGGTATTGTAACGTTATTTGCTGTTATTTGGTTATCCCGTTCAAATGGTGCGATGCATATTGAGACGATTATTTTATCGGGCGTCATTATTCAATCTTTCCTAGGTGCATTTGTATCGCTGATGGTTTCGATGTCACAAGGAGTCGTTAACCAAATTTTGTTCTGGATTATGGGTTCGCTTGCACTGAAAAGTTGGGATCATGTTTATATGGTCATACCTTTTCTTTGTATTGGTCTCCCTGTTTTACTTTATTACAGTCAGCCATTAAATCTATTTGTACTTGGAGAGCGACATGCTGCTCATCTTGGTGTAAGAGTGGAGAGGACAAAACTTGTCGTTCTCATTATCTCTACATTACTCACTGCAGCGGCAGTATCCGTTTCAGGAGTCATTGGATTTGTAGGACTTGTTGTTCCACATGTAATACGAACTATTGTTGGTCCTGATTATCGTTTTATCATACCTTTGTCAGCAATAGGCGGAGGAATATTTATGTTGTGGGCTGATACGTTGTCTAGAACGGCACTAAGTCCTAGAGAGCTACCATTAGGCGTTGTTACTGCTTTGATCGGAGCACCATTCTTTGCTTATTTGCTACATCGTCGTAGGAAGCTTGAAGGGAGTATAAAGTAATGATGCTCGAAGCACAATCGATTTCGCAAACTGTGCAGGGAAACCCCGTCTTACATCATATCTCACTTCGTTTTGATGAAGGACGATTCTACGGTATTATTGGACCTAATGGGGTAGGGAAGTCAACGCTCCTTCATATTCTTACTGGAACAGACGTACCGTCAACAGGCAACGTTCTTCTAGATGGAAAAAGATTGCCTGATCTCCCTCGTAAAACGTTAGCACGCCAAATGGCTGTTCTCCAGCAAGGAGGTCTTCCGCCCGTTGGCTTTTCGGTAAGAGAGGTAGTAGGGATGGGAAGGTATCCTTATCAAAATTGGTTAGGTGGAGAAGTGGAGGACGACCAGCCTATTATAGACGAGGCGTTAGCTGTAATGGGACTGATTGATCTTCAATCTCGTAAGCTGCATCAATTAAGTGGTGGTGAACGGCAACGGGTAGCACTTGCGAAGTTAATGGTTCAGAAACCGGAAATATTATTACTAGATGAACCAACGACTTATTTGGATATTGGTTATCAGATCGGATTGCTCGATACCGTTCGTGCATGGCAACAGAAGCAAGGATTACTTGTTATTGCTGTTTTACATGATTTGAATCTTGCAGCTTTATATTGTGATGAGATTATTGCTTTGCATGAAGGAACTGTAGCAGCAGTAGGAACACCAGAAGAAGTAATTGTACCTGAAATAATTGATCACATTTACAATACAAAAACAATTATGATTAAACATCCACTTACAGGAGTGCCACAACTAATCCTACAACCGGGAATATAGCATTTTGTAGTGGAGTGGAGATGGGGAAATTATTATGTCAGTTATAGAAAATGGATATAGCGAAAATGATCTTAAGTCTGTTCTGGATCGTATAGTAGCATTTGATGAAGAATCGGCTATTCGCGCGGAGCGGCATTCCGATAATTTAACGAAACCACCAGGCAGTTTAGGAAAGCTTGAAGCTATCGCTCGTCAACTTGCTGGAATAACGGGTGTACTTTGGCCAGACTTATCTCGCAAAGCAGTCATTATTATGGCGGGTGATCATGGTGTATGTGAAGAAGGTATTAGTGCGTTTCCGCAAGCTGTTACGCCGCAGATGGTACTCAACTTTTTAAATGGTGGCGCTGCCGTTAATGTGCTTGCTAGGCATGCGAATGCAGACGTTGTTTGTGTAGATATAGGTGTTGCATCTGATTTAGAGCATAAATCGTTAATTAGTCGCAAAGTAGTAAGAGGCACACGGAACATGGTCAAAGAACCGGCAATGACTCGTGAAGAGACAATAAAAGCAATTATGATCGGTGTTTCAATCGTCGATGAGCAAGTTAAGAATGGTGTACGGATATTTGCCACTGGCGAGATGGGAATCGGCAATACGACAGCTAGTGCCGCAATAACGGCAGTTCTTGCTGGAATGTCACCTGCACAAGCGGTTGGTCGAGGAACGGGTATTAATGATGAAACATTCGCTCGCAAAATAGATGTAGTCCAGCGAGCACTCACACTCAACAAACCAGATCAGAATGACCCAATTGATGTACTCGCTAAAGTTGGTGGGGCAGAAATTGCAGGGTTGGTAGGCGTTATTATTGGTGCAGCGGCAAATGGATGTCCAGTTGTCATAGACGGTTATATTTCCTCTACAGCAGCATTAATTGCTGCTAAGCTTTCGGAACGGACAAGTCCGTATATGATTGCTTCCCATCTTTCGCAGGAGCAAGGACATTTGGGACTAATGAAGTCAATCGGATTATCTCCGCTTATTCAACTGGAAATGCGGCTTGGAGAAGGAACAGGGGCTGTATTGTGCTTCCATCTAATCGATGCGTCTCTTAAGCTTATGCAAGAGATGGCTACTTTCGATAGCGCAGGTATTTCCAAAGAGTAGATCGGAGGGTGATTATGGCTGTTCTAGTGACAGGTGGAGCGAGAAGTGGCAAAAGCAGATTTGCAGAAAGTTATGCAAGTCGTGTAAGTGGAAGTGGCATCTATATCGCATCATGTCGGCCTTATGACGATGAGATGAAAGATCGTATCGAAAGGCATCGGGAAGATCGCCTAAGAGCAGGTTTTGAGTGGGAGACGATCGAGGAGCCTTTTCAAGTTGCTGAACGATTGGATTTATTGAAGAAACAGTTTAGCGAACGATCCTCTGAAGTGGATTCTGGTGTGCGGGGAAATAGTTCTACAACTCCTACACAAATCGTTTTATTAGATTGTTTAACACTATGGTTATCGAATTGGCTGCTTAAATATGAGCAAGATGATGATGGAGCGACTAAGCTACGAGAAGAAGTAGATCGACTTATTGAAGCAATTGAAAAATTTACTTATCCTCTAGTTATCGTGACGAATGAGGTTGGAGATGGCATTGTTCCAGCATATGCACTCGGAAGACAGTTCCGAGATGAAGCGGGTCGACTTAACCAGCGTATCGCTGCTATTTGTGAGCGTGTATTTCTTGTGACAGCAGGCATCCCAGTCGATTTGAAGGCAATCGCTTTCCGGTGGGATGATCTCTAATGCTGTTGTACAGTTTTCAAGAGCTTTTGTTGTTATGTGCTGCAGCTATCGTTATCGATTGGGTTGTAGGTGATCCGAAGTGGCCTACACATCCAGTCATTTGGATAGGCAGAATTATTACAAGACTAGAACGTTTACTTGCGTCTGAACGATATAAAAATGAACCGTTAAAAGTAAAGCTGCTAGGCATCATTCTAACTACCATAACGATTACTTCAAGTTGGTTTATAATCTGGCTTATTGTATGGCTCGCTGACATGGTTCATCCATGGTTAGGTTATACGGTATCTGCGTGGTTCATCTCTACTACAATAGCTATAAAAGGTTTGAAAGACGCCGCTATGCTTGTATATATTCCATTGGTTAGTGGTGATATGGCAGACGCACGGAAGTATGTCGGATATATAGTTGGTAGAGATACTAATGATTTAAGTGAAAGTGAAGCTGTTAGGGCTACAGTAGAAACGGTAGCAGAAAATACGGTAGATGCCTTTGTTGCACCAATTTTATTCGGTTTGCTCGGTGGAGCCCCCCTTGCTATGTTATATCGAGCAACGAATACGCTTGATTCAATGGTTGGTTATCGCAACGATAAATATATTTATTTCGGCTGGTGTTCGGCGAGGTCAGATGATGTGTTGAACTACATCCCAGCAAGAATAACAGGAGCGTTGATCGTTTTAATCGTTTGGCTTACTCCGCGACTTAACTCTGATAAAAGTATAAGAGCCATTCGAACGTTTGCACATCTGCATCCTAGTCCCAATAGTGGAATTCCAGAATCCGCTGTTGCAGGAGCATTAGGCATTGAGCTCGGTGGCATTAATACCTATTTTGGTGTTAAAAGTGAGCGGGCAAGAATGGGATGGGCGACAAGAGCAATTCGGCCAAGTGATATTAAAGCTACTATCACTATAATGTACGGAGTTAGTGTAATTTTATTGGTAGGAGTGATGATAACGTGGTTTTTCATAAAATAAAACTTCATGTACAAGCATGTGCGGCCGCGTTTCAATTTTTAACGAGAATTCCGATTCCAATGTCTGTCCCTTTCGAGCGTCATGTTCTGACTCGCAGCGTCATTTACTTTCCGCTCGCTGGACTCGTTATTGGATTAGTAGTTGGAATGTCAGCTTGGCTACTAGGATTCGTGTTACCTCCTTGGCCTGCTTCTGCTATCGTTTTAGCTATTTGGACGGGATTATCTGGTGGATTACATATGGATGGCTGGATGGACACTGCTGATGGTGTACTTAGTCATCGCTCGAGAGAGCGAATGTTAGAAATTATGAAGGACAGTCGAGTTGGTGCGATGGGCGTACTGTCGGCTGTTTTTCTGTTGCTAATTAAAGTTTCTTTACTTGTTGAACTTATTGAAGGACAAAATCTCGGAAATCAAATTTCTTTGTTAACTGTAATTATTATGGCAGCATGTTGGAGTAGAGCATGGATGACGGTTGCAATTACTGGATGGTCTCCTGCAAGAAAGAATGAAGGTGTTGGGGTATTATTTAATGGCATTAAACGAAGATGGTCAGCAATATCCTTGAGTCTAGCGGCAATTATTTCTTTTACAACGTTGATTATTAATGACATAAACTATATAAATTCTTTGTTTATTATAACTGCGGCTTTTTTGATCACGATGATTTGTGGTTACGGTTTAGCATCTTGGCTTAATAGGAAGTTAGGTGGACTAACTGGCGATACATATGGTGCTATGAACGAAGCAATCGAACTTGCGATTTTGCTTGGTACGGTAATATGGACGTATACATCCTGATGAAACGTTGAAAACAGATGGAGGAAACATAATGCTCGAACGATATGGACATGGCGGAGATCTACGAACTGCAACGGAAACATACGGCATTACCTCAACTAGTTTCGTTGATTTCAGCTCCAATATGAATCCACTTGGTCCACCAAGTGTTGTGCAAAATGTGCTTATACAATATGCAAAAGACATCCATAACTATCCTGATCCTGCTGTTCGTGAACTACGGGACAAGCTCTCCGAGATTCATCATATTGAAGTGAATTCACTTCTAATCGGGAACGGTGCTGCTGAACTTATCGATTTAGTCGTTAGAGCACTTAAACCAAATAAAGTAGCTATTGCTGTACCATGTTTTGCAGAGTATGGAGACGCTGCTCGAAAACAAGGCATTGAAGTAGTTGAGTTGCCATTACACTCCAAATCGGGATTTGTTCTTGATGAAGAGTGGGTCCGACAGTCGCTTGAAAATGGTAAAGCTGATCTCTATATGTTAGGATCGCCCAACAATCCGACGGGTAGGTTTGTCTCTTCTAAACTGATCGTACAATTACTCGATAGTGGTGCGACAGTTGTTGTTGACGAAGCATTTATGGATTTTGTTCAAGAGGAAGATGATCACTCTCTTATTCGGAAAGCATCTTCGCATGAGCGATTGTTTGTGATTCGATCAATGACTAAATTTTATTCTATACCTGGCATTCGGCTTGGTTATATCGTTGGTCATCCTGAAAGAATCGAGC
The DNA here is from genome assembly GCF_016019935.1 of Paenibacillus sp. GSMTC-2017. Lineage (GTDB taxonomy): Bacteria > Bacillota > Bacilli > Paenibacillales > Paenibacillaceae > Pristimantibacillus. The sequence continues at coordinate 351,926 of NZ_JAECMT010000001.1, read as the reverse complement.
TTCTTCGTGCACTGCAGGTTCCGTGGAGTGTTAACTCCTTAGCTCAACTTATTGGTGTTGCAGTGCTTGGTGATCTTACATTTGTCAATGACACTAAGAACTGGTTACAGATTGAGAAAGAATACTTAACTGCTGGTCTATTGCAGTTAGGATTCGACGTGTTTCCAAGTGAAGTCAACTATTTACTTCTGCGCCTGCCAACTGTAATGAATAAATCGTCTAGCCAGCTTCAAGATGAGCTAGGGCATAGAGGCGTCCTTATTCGTGATGCATCTCGATTCCCAGGTTTAGATCATTCCTATATTAGAGTCGCTATTAAGCTTAGAGAACATAATGAAAGACTTTTACATGAAATAAGTGATCTTTTATCAGTGGGAGGTAGTGATGTTGGCAGATGACAAACGAATAACTGATCATCAAATTGGTCGAACAATTATGATTCAAGGGACAGCTTCTGATGTAGGAAAAAGTTTGGTGACTGCTGCACTTTGTCGTATTTTTACAGGGGATGGTTGGAAGACGGCTCCTTTCAAATCTCAAAATATGTCTTTAAATTCTTATGTGACTTGGGATGGCAAAGAAATAGGTAGAGCTCAAGGAATGCAAGCTGATGCTTGCGGCATTTTGGCAACGACAGATATGAATCCAATTTTACTTAAGCCAACAAAAGAAATGTCTTCGCAAGTTGTCGTTCATGGCGTACCGCTGAAAGAGTTTGAAGCGCGGGAATATAGAGAAGAGTATCTACCTATAGCTGGCGGTATCGTGCGTGAATCACTTGGTCGGTTAAGGCAAGATTTTGATATTGTCGTATTGGAAGGTGCGGGTAGCCCTGCGGAAATCAATTTGAAGGACAGGGATATCGTCAATATGCGAATGGCTGCTTGGGCAGACGCTCCTGTTATTTTGGTCGCAGATATTGATAGAGGTGGCGTATTTGCTTCCATTGTCGGTACACTTGAACTGTTGGAGCCAGAAGAACGTGATCGTATTAGAGGTTTTATTATTAATAAATTTAGAGGCGATGTGTCGCTGCTTAAACCTGGCCTTGATTGGTTGGAAGAACGGACGGGTAAGCCTGTATTTGGTGTTCTACCATATTTAAATGGACTCGAGCTAGAGGACGAAGATTCTCTTTCATTACATCATTTAAATGTTAATGTCCAGAGTGGTAGGGATGTTGTCGAAATCGCTGTCATTAGATTTCCGCTTATATCCAACTTCACTGATGTAGATCCACTTCGTTTCGAACAAGATGTTCAACTTCGATTTATTGATCAACCTCAGCAATGGGGAAATCCAGATGTCGTTATTTTACCCGGTAGCAAAAATACAATTGCAGATCTGTTATGGGTTCGAGAACAGGGGCTTGCAGACTTGATACTTAACCATATTGCAAGAGGCGGTGCGGTAGTAGGTCTTTGCGGGGGTTATGAGATGTTAGGAGAAAAGTTGCTTGACCCGTTGGGGGTAGAGTCAAATCAGCAGGAATCAGGTGGACTTAACTTATTCCCTTTTGAAGTTGAATTTTTACAAACGAAGCGAACTGTTCGTGTTGAAGGGTTTACAGAGCTATATTCAAGTGGAGAAGAAACATATATTGAAGGTTATGAAATCCATATGGGTGTAGTGAGACACCTAATTACTAAACCATTACAGCCGTTCAACATCCGAAAGAAATCAGTTCAAGGAGCAGAAGTCGGAGGTTCAGATTATGAAGCAGAAGGTGTAATGACGGATGATGGCCGTGTTTGGGGAACGTTTATACATGGCATCTTGCATAATGATGACTTCCGACTGAATTGGCTGAATGATGTTCGGAAGTTGAAAGGACTTCCTCCTCTTCATGCTGATCTTCGCTTCAATGAACGAAGAGAGGCAGCTTTTGATACGTTAGCAGAGCATGTGCGGAAACATGTGAATCTTCCACTCATTTATGAAACGTTAGGGGTGTAACTAGACCAAGTCCCGTCTATAAAGAAATTCAAATATATGATGTGTATTCAAATAAAAAGAATTTATCAAGCTATAAAATAATAGCTAAATGTCTACATTTAATGACGTGGAGGTAACTTGTAGACCTAATCGGTTAGCCAATTCTCTTGTAAATTCCATTTGAGTATCCAACTTTGTTTCATGAAACACGCTAGTCATACGTTGCTGCGCTTTTTCCATATTCCCGATTGAATAGTACAGCACCGTTAAATAGTGAGGGTTCTCATAAAAGCCTTCTTTTTCACGTAACTCCATTATTTTGATAACGTCATGAATATTTTCAAATTGGTGAAAGTGTGGAACAATATGTTCACAAATATCTTTTGTAATCGTTAGCTTAAGCTGCTGAATGTCAGTATCTTTAGTCAACCTATACCAACTATTATTTTTAGATAGTTCTGCAGATGTAATTCTCAAAACCGAGTTCACTTCCAAAGGGAATGATGGTTGTTGATAAAGAAATACCGTCCCAAATAATTTATCAACATAAATACCTGTATTAAAGCAGAACTCAGCTTCATTACGCGTATTCCATTTCGATGATTGAATGTTCAAGGTTGCGGAATATTCAGAAAACGCCTTCACGAAATTATTGCCTTGTTTTCTAAAGCCTTCTTTTTTTAACAAGGGAGCGATCGTTTCTTTTATTATTTGTTTCAAAACATCCTGCATTGTCATTGTTATCAATCCCCTCCAAGTTCACTCGTATCGATATCATAACATGTGGTCATTTTCGAGTGTTACTTAAAGGGGATAGTCTTACCATTTATTTGTATTGTATAAGTCCTAAATGTACTTCTGTTGGATTTACAATATAGGCCAGGTAAAAATCTCCGAAAGCCATTTTTTTGTGAAACAATGGCTCATTTTCAATCGCTTTTACAAGCGATTCATCGATTGATTCTACTTGGATTTGTATACGAGTGCCTTGCTGAGAATCAGCTGGACCTTGAGCAATTCCACCATCAATTCCAGGGTCCCCGTCGGTGACTGTTTTTGCTGTGCGTTACCCCCAATTTGGTTCCGAAACTTCCCATCCGAATACAGTAGAGAAAAACTTGGCTTGTAATTCAGGATTTTGACTACTGTGCATTTTTCATGAAACTACCAAAGGACGGGTTTCTTTTAAGAGATGTCCGACCCTTTGTTTGTTGATTCGGTTATTATTTTCTGACTCAATATTTTAAATGTTAATGCAACAGTAGTAGCATTAATCATGAGTTTGATTGTTTTTTAATCCATATATCTCTTTATAGGCACAAATATATTAACATATAAAGGATATGTTACTTTGAGGTGGTGGGAAGATGGGGTCTGATAATCTAATAGTTTTAAATGAAGTTACGAAGAGGTATGGGGATCGAGTAGTTTTATCTAACATTACGCTCCGTATAAATAAAGGAGAAAGTATTGTTTTAAGAGGAAACAATGGATCTGGCAAGAGCACTTTGCTTCGGTGTGTTGCCGGTTTAATTTCACTAACAGCAGGAACTAGGACTGTTCATCATTCTAAAATGGTGATAGGTTATATGCCGGATCGGTTATCTAAGCTAAGGTTGACATCAACAGAATATTTGACGCACATGGGTAAAATATCGAATATTCCGAGGAAAGAGCTTCATGAGCGTATTAAGAAGCTGCACAACTTTTTTCATATTGAGCAAAGCGAAAGCTTAAAAATGACTCATTTCTCTAAATTTAGAGAAGATATTTTCGAGAAATGATCAGTATTTTCAGCTAGATTAGATTAGAAAGATGAAACTAGTTCATTTACGTTATCAAAAAAAAACGGCGCTCAACTTCCTTCGATACTTTGTATGTTTAGTGAAACAGTTTATGGAAACAGTTCAATGAATGAATTTGCTCATATTTTTACTGACTCTTTCCAGAGGTATGATGGAATAGTTGGATATGCGGTTTCAAAGGAAGATCAAAAATGGCAAAACACAACAGATATTGATGCGTTTATGCAAGCTAATAAGACTTTGGATCGAGTAACATTCAAGCCTGATGACTTTGGAAAAGATAAAGAAATAATCGATATAGAGACTTTACCTGGATATAATCATTTTACGAGAGAAGGGATTTGGTTTGGTTCTGCGTGGAAAATGTGGTTTGGGCATAAGTTTTTCTCATACATCCCTAAAGAAAAATTACTTACATTCACTGATGGTTACAGCAATTTAGAATTAAGTAATGGCGCTATTAGCATAACTTTGTATGATAACATTTGGGCGTATAACAGACCATTAAATAGGGAGATCCAATGGAAATTCCGCAAGCAGGTTGGTATTGATGAGGTCGCACATAAAACAAGATACAACTACATTAAAAGAGGATAAGTGCCTATGAACTAGAAACAATAGCTATCTAATTTGTTAGGTTAGGTGAATGAATTGTGAAGAAAAAGACAAAAAAGATTGTTGTAGAAAAAAAGGAATACGTATATGTGATAAATAGTAAGTACGAGTACGTTCAAGGAGTAAGCAATATTACTCTATCTATTTCGTTAAAAGAACAAAAAAACGTAACATGTTTATTTCGGATTTGTACTTGGGAAGATGTAATTGCGGGAAGCCCTTTGTTAGTTGGTGTTTCTATAATGAATGTTACGACAAAAGAACATGAAAAATTCAATTTACATTCTCCTAAGATCGTTAGACAATTTGTTTTATATGGTTTGGAAAATGGGTGGGATGGATCTAATAGAATGGAGTTTAAAGACGGTCTCGAAATTATTAGTAGACTGGGATATGACATTTCATGGCTTAAACCAGCACAGAAACTGTGTTAAATATTTGAGATACTTATACGCTCTGATCGCAATAATTAGTTTTCGAAAATCCCCTTATGACGTTCAAGCAATTCTCGTTTAATAAATTTCCTATCTCAATGAAATGTCAATAGACATAAAAAAGATGACCCCCAATGAATCGGAGGGTCATCCCAAATCAGCGTAATTCGCAGTAGTTTATTAAGGGTACTAACATTTTGGATCAAATTCAACCTCTGAAAGAAGAGAAGAAAAAATAAATTGAACTAAAAATAACGCTATGATATACTCAATAGCGGTATTGACAATTCAATCAGAATAGTGTATGTAGTTTTACTCCTAAATTAATTTTACATCTAGATCTGTGATTTGTCAACGTCCTTTTTTATCCCATAAAAATGGAAAAAGGAGAGTGTTCAGAAAATATGAAGGTGAAGGATTGGCAACTTGAACAGAAAAGGCTGGAATGTGTTAGGAAAAAGCTGCAGGTGAGAATCGCCGAACTAGAGCCTGAGGTAGTCGGACTTAGCAAACAGGTTACGGACATCCGTAAGCGATTTTGGGAAGAAGTTACGATCAATACAAGCACACAAGAAGATTTCGAGGAGACATTCTACACGATAAACCAACAATCTGCGGTATTGGCCGAACGGGAGCGGGGCCATAAGTTATTGATGCAGCAATGGAAAAATATGAATCGTTTGCTCCCATCACCTTATTTCGGACGAATCGACTTTCAGGAGAATGGTCTAGGTAATATCGAGCAGTACTATATCGGCGTGTCTTCATTTCTCGATGAAGATGGATTGAACTTTCTTGTTTATGACTGGCGTACACCGATCGCAAGCTTGTATTATGACCATTCACCTGGTCTGGCATTTTATACAACTCCCGGTGGAAGAGTTGAAGGTGCGATGGAGCTAAAGCGGCAGTTTCAAATTCAAAGTGGGCAAATCCACAATATGTTCGACGCAAACGAAACAATCGGAGATGAATTGTTGCAGCAAGTGCTTGGCAAAGGTGCGGACTCACAAATGAAGAGCATTGTCGCAACTATCCAGAAGGAACAAAACGCAATTATCCGTAACGACAATAGTCGGATGCTTATTGTACAGGGTGCGGCCGGCAGTGGTAAGACTTCCGCTGCGTTGCAGAGGGTGGCGTATTTACTATACAAACACCGACAGAAGATCAGCGCCGATCAAATCGTTCTTTTCTCACCAAACCCGATGTTTGCTAGTTACATTTCTACGGTTCTTCCGGAACTCGGTGAAGAGAACATGCAGCAGACAACTTTTCAAGAATATATCGACTATTGGCTAGGCTCCTCAGTAAGGCCTGAGGATGTCTTTGATCAGATGGAATTTGTACTAACGGCCCAAGGAGAGACGGGGTATGAAGCTCGTATTCAGGGGATCGAATATAAAGCTTCCGATTATTTCTTGCAAGCTCTACACAACTACGGAATGTGGTTAGGTCAGGAAGGCATGATGTTCAATAGTATTCGATATCGGAATCGTGATTTGATAACTGCAGATCGAATGAAGGTTCAATTTTACGGTAATGAACGTTCTTTACCGTTGTTCCATCGTGTCGTTCTCTTGCAGGAATGGCTACTGAAGGAACTAGCTGCGCTGGAACGTATGGAACGGGAAGCCGCTTGGGTACAGGAGGAATTGAATTACTTAGACACTGATCAGTACGCGGAAGTGTTCGGGATGTTGCATAAGGACAGGGAAGTACTCGATTTGGCGGAACAATACGCTACCATTCACGAGAAATTGAACAACAAGCGTCGGGAAGATGAAAGTGACTTTGACTTCGCACAGAAGGAAGAAGATTTGCTCTGCCGAAGAATCGTGAAAGAAAGCTTTAGCCCACTGCGAAAAAGTGTGAAAAAATTTTCGTTTATAAACATCAAAGGCATATATAGCCAATTGTTTGTGGATGAAGCAACTTATCTGGAGAGAACGAATGGCACTCAAATTCCTCCGATGTGGACTGAAATATGCAGGCAAACCAAGGATTCGATTGTCCGAAGCGAGTTGTTCCATGAGGATGCGACGCCGTATTTGTATGTAAAAGAAATGATTGAGGGTGTTCGAACGAATACGGAAATAAAGTATGTCTTCGTTGACGAGGGTCAAGATTATTCGGCGTTTCAATATGAATATTTAAAAAAGCTGTTTCCCCGTGCAAAGATGACGGTGCTTGGTGATTACGGGCAAGCGATCTTCATGCAGTCTACAAGTCTGACAGCAACTGATTCACCGCTTGTCCGACTTTTCGGCGAAACCGAAACAAGTCTTATCCGGCTCGTACGCAGTTACCGTTCAACTAAAGAGATTGTTCATTTTACGAAATCGATGCTTCTAGACGGTGGAGATATTATACCAATCGAAAGGGGAGGGAAAAAGCCTCTTTTGACTAGATTGCAAGGTAGTGAGGGATCTGATGCACAAATAATGGCTGATATAGCCATACTTAGAGCTGAGGGCTTCGATTCCATCGCAATTATTACGAAGAGCGCGGCTGAAAGCCGTCTAGCCTATGAATCGCTACGAATTCATGGAGGGGAATTTCTGCAACTCATTACAAAGGAGACAATGGGCTTTGAAAAAGGAGTAATGGTTATCCCGGTGTATCTCGCTAAAGGTGTTGAGTTCGATGCAGTAATGATCTATGACGCTTCGTCTGAAGCTTATAGCCGGGAAAACGAGCGTAAACTTATGTATACAGCGTGTACACGGGCCATGCACCGGCTTCAACTATACACGAGGGGTGATTGGTCGCCGTTCGTGCAAGCATTGCCTGCGAATTTGTATGAGAATGCGTAATATGATGAATTTTTTCCTCTATCATTATTTTTATAAACAGCTCTATGAGCAGAAAGCAGGGATATATGTCAGCTCATACGCAAACTAAACCGATGGAAACTAGCGGGGACGATTTCTCGCTTAAAGCCATTCTACCACCCCTTGTGGCAATTATTGTTGGCATGATCATGGTTATTCTGGACAGCACTGTCGTCAATAATGCTATTCCTAAACTCGTTGAATACTTCGACACCGATTTGAAGACGATCCAATGGACGGTCACTGGCTATACATTAGCCCTATCCGCAGTTATCCCACTTGCCGGTTGGATGTCGGATAAATTCGGATCCAAACAAATATTTATGATTACGATTGCTCTGTTCACGATCGGCTCAGTATTGTGCGGTATTGCCCAAACGGTAGAGCAGTTGATCATTTACCGGATCATTCAAGGTTTAGGCGGTGGCATGGTAGGGCCGATCGGGATGGCTATGGTTTTTAAGTTGGCTCCTCCAGAGAGACGTGGATCTGTCATGGGCGTACTAGGCGTACCATTACTAATGGCTCCGGCGTTAGGTCCTGTCTTATCTGGCTGGTTGGTCGATTCCGTCAGTTGGCACTGGATTTTCATCATCAATCTACCGATCGGCATTATCGCTATGATTCTCGGTTATAAATATTTGCCGAAAGCAGACCGCCAAATGGCGCCGCATCTGGACATTATTGGCATGTGCCTCGCACCGATCGCCTTTTCCATGTTAGCATACGGCGTAAGCGAAGGTGGCACAAGCTGGTCAAGTACTTCTACAATTATGGGTTTGACCATCGGCGGTATCGCACTTATTCTCTTTATCTTCGTAGAACTATCACAGAAGCAGCCGCTTCTCGAGCTGAAAGTGTTCAAGTCGTCTGACTTTACACGCAGCATTATTCTAACATGGATTATACAACTTCCGCTGTTTGGAGCAATGTTGATTATACCGCTGTACCTGCAAGGCGTCATGCACTTCACTGCGCTTGAAACGGGCTTAATCCTAATGCCATATGCGCTATGTGCAGCAATCGGCATGCCGATTAGTGGTCGTTTGTTCGACAAAATCGGTGCACGCCCGCTTGCTTTCGGGGGACTTACCATCGTTTCTATTTCTCTGTTCATCTTGTCAGGCATATCGGTGGATACTTCACTTTGGGTTATTATCTTGTGCATCTGCATGTTGGGTCTCGGCATGGGATTTGCTATGATGCCGCTTAACACGCATTTACTGAATTCAGCTCCTCGCCATCTAGTGAGTCGAGTTACTCCGCTAACAACAGCAGCACAGCAAGTCGTTCTTTCGTTCTCGGTTGCTGGCCTGACTGGTTATTTGACTTCGCAAATCACTTTACACGCTACAAGTGCTGGAGTGGATTCCAATCCACTTAACGCAGTCGTCGCAGGTTACGGTGACACGTTTTTCCTGTCCGCATGCCTAGTGACAGCGGGTGTCGCGTTAACACTGATTCTGCGTAAGCCGATGAAGCAGGAAGAGGACGGAACTGTTAGTAGGATCAATCCTGATCCAGCGATGAATAATCACTAATCGAGAATCGGTTCCGATTTGCTCGTGTGTAAATAGTCCTTGGTCGAAAGTCGGCCAAGGCTATTTTTACTGTTCATGTATAAATTAATATACGAGTTGGGATGTGAGAGTCATCTTTTTTGCAACTTTTTTAAAAGGATTTTTGTTAGAGTTAGTAATGACGTTATTCAATTATGAGTGAAGCGTCAGTGAAAAGTAATTTTATTCCACATTAGTTTGAGTTACGATAAATGGTGTATAGATGACCCAATACAATTGGCAGACCGCCATAGTAACTGGAGGTACGGAAATGGAAGAAGATTATGCGTGTTTGTATATCATTCGTGGAGAGCCATACCGATCGGGTACAAGTATAAATCTGAATGCAGAAGAAACGCTCGTTGGACGTGTGTCGAATCATTTTACTCCGGATTTGCCCTTTACGAACGCATTTATTTCGAGGAAACATTTCGTTATTCATAAGGAGAAAGGCAAAGCGGTGCTTTACGATTTGGGCAGTCGTCACGGAACGGAAATTAACGGTGTTCGGATAGTGCCGCACACCCCGTATCTATTAAATAATTTTGATATCATTAAGCTCGCCAAAGGGATGACCGTCCTTCATTTTTCTTATATGTTTGCCGATCAAACAATTGAAATCGAACCGATCGGCTTCACGAGGCAAATGGAAATCCCACAACTGCCACTAACGATTCATTGGGAGAAAAGGGAATGTATAGTTGAGGGGAAGCGAATTCCAATGTCAGAAAAAGAGTGTCTACTCATTCGTTTGCTGCATGAAAATGCAAACCAACTCGTTACGCTCGAGAAAATCAAATCGCATGTATGGCCGGAACGTTCGCGTGGAGCAGAAGGTGTGTCAGATGTTTCATTCGATGAATTAAATGCCCTGATCTACCGTGTACGCAAAAAATTTGGTAAAGATACCTTTCTTATTAGCGCAGTACGCGGTAACGGTTACGTACTCGAGTCAGAATTGATATCGTCATAACGAAAGTAGGATTAACTTGATGAAATATATTCAGGCACACTATTCTGGTCCATTGAATGGGCAAATACATATACCAGGAGCAAAAAATAGTTCTCTTTCACTTCTTGTAGCTGCATGTCTGGCGGATGATATCGTTACGCTAGGGGGGATCCCGCGCATAGAAGATGTCAATATTATTGCGGAGATTGGTCGAGATATCGGCATGCACATAAAACATTTAGGTGGACAAGTCGTTATCGACCCTCGCAATATTTACAGTGCCATGTTAGATCGGGGCAAAACTTCGAGCTATCGGGCGTCCTATTATTTTGCTGGTGCTTTATTGTCTAAATTCGGTAAAGTTTCGATTGGATTGCCTGGCGGAGATGATTTTGTATCGAGGCCGATCGATCAACATATAAAAGTTTTTCAAACGCTTGGAGCAAAGGTTCAAATGTTCAACGATTATTACGAAGTTGAAGCCAGCGAACTAAATGGTGCAGAAATTTATTTCGATACGATTACCTCGGGTGCAACGATTAATGCGATGTTAGCAGCTGTAAGGGCTAAAGGGCGAACGCAACTTTATAATGCGGCTGTCGATCCAGAGGTCGTTGATACGGCAGTTTTCCTTAACCGACTTGGAGCAAAAATTTATGGGGCGGGAACCGAACGTATCCGCATTGAAGGCGTCCCATATTTAAATGGTGGAACACATGTCGCGATTCCAGACAGACTAATTGCTGGTGCTTTTTTAATGGCAGCGGGTCTCCGTGGGGGTAAAGTTACCGTCAAAGATGTTATTCCTGAACATCTTGGTTCATGCCTCGCAAAGCTGGAGGAGGTAGGCGTTCACTTAGAATGCGGCGAAAACCACATTACGGCTTACGGGACGGGCTCACTTAAAGCAACACGAATTCGTACTGGGATGTATCCGGGTTTTGCTACAGATTTACAACAACCAATGACTGCACTTCTATTGCAAGCAAAAGGTAAAAGCATCGTTACTGATCGCGTCTATCCGATGCGTTTCGCACATGTGGCTCAGCTGAGACGGCTCGGTGCAGCGATCGAGATGCGTCAAGATAGTGCGATTATTCGTGGTGGAGTTCCACTTAAGGGTGGCTGGGTGCAAGCTACAGATGTACGTGCCGGAACATGTCTTATACTTGCTGGATTAACAGCTGAAGGTAGCACGTGTATTACAGGAGTCGAACATATCGAGCGTGGATATGAAGATGTCATCGGCAGCTTCCAATCCATCGGAGCTAAGCTTTCATTGCATGAGTTGGATGTGAGGGAGTTGCAAAGCCGAATACACTAGAATAGAGAAAAATGTGAGTTCAATAGTACATGCCTACACTTTTTCAATTTGAATTAATCCCGTTATAATGTAAAGAGCGATAACAGAAAGAAGTGAATACAACATGAAAGTAATTGTCATTGGAGCAGGGATTGCTGGGGCATCAACAGCCTATCACTTGGCTAAAAATGGAGCAGATATCCTGATTATTGATCGAAAAGATGCAGGGCAGGCAACTGATGCAGCGGCTGGCATTATTTGCCCATGGCTGTCGCAGCGACGAAATAAAGCTTGGTATCAGCTAGCAAAAGCAGGTGCTCGTTACTACCCTGAGTTAATTAAAGAACTTGAAAGCGAAGGAGAAACCGAAACAGGTTATGCCAAGGTAGGTGCCCTGAGTATACATACGGACTTAGAGAAAATCAGTAAAATGGAAGAACGCGCCAGTGATCGAATGGAAGACGCGCCAGAAATCGGCGAGATTACTCAGCTTGATGAACAAAGTACACGTGAACGCTTCCCTTTGCTAATGGAAGGATACTCCTCCATACATATTAGTGGAGCTGCTCGTGTAGATGGTCGAGCATTGCGTGATGCGTTGCTTCGATCATTACAGAGGAATGGAGCTAATTTAATTTATGGTGATGCCGAACTTAACTATCAATCTAACCGAGTAACTGGTGTAACGGTCGAGGCGAAAAGTTATCCAGCTGATATCGTAATCGTTTGTGCAGGCGCTTGGGCGGGGCAGTTGCTACAACCTTTAGGCGTAGGTTTTAAAGTTAGTTATCAAAAAGCGCAAATTATGCATTTGCAAGTACCAGACTCTGAGCAAAACACTGGCAAATGGCCAGTCATTATGCCGCCTTCTGATCAATATTTGCTCGCCTTCGAAGGGCAGAAAATCGTAATAGGTGCCACTCATGAAAACGATTTTGAAGGCTATGATACGAGGATCACGCCTGGTGGAATGCACGAAATTTTAAGCAAAGCTCTTACAGTCGCCCCTCAACTAGCAGAGAGCACCTTTCAGGAAATAAGAGTAGGTTTCCGGCCATTTACTGCTGATTTTCTTCCGGTTATAGGAGCTATTCCAGAGTGGGAAGGCTTACTTGCCGTGAATGGACTTGGTGCTTCCGGATTGACGATGGGCCCGTATATAGGAGCTCAGTTAGCAAAGTTAGCGCTAGGAATGGAATTAGATATTAATTTAGCCGATTACGACATTCGAAAAGCTATAGATTGATCTGTTGATTAAGAAAAGTATTATTGGATAAAAGGAGGAAGTGATCATGTTCTTCGATTTAAAAGGTGAAGACAATATGTCACCTATCGTAGGGATGTTATATGCTGCTGTGAGAGAAAATAGCGGACGGCTGCAATTCATTACTAACGTTATGTCGCAAGATGAAGTAGATTATAGAGGTCCTTCTAATCAGTTTAATAGTACTGCTCAGCTAATCAAACATATTACTTATGTTGATTTGAATTGGGTTTATCGATTAAAAGAACAACCGCTTCCTCATTCTTTAGTAGAGCAATATGGCCCCATGATTGATGAAAATAACAGAATTCCTATGATCAAAGGGAAATCATTGGATAGTCTATTGACAGACTATGAATACATACTAACGATGTTGAAAGAAACATGTTCACAACTAACAGATGCTGAACTAGATAAAGTGGTCACTTTTGGTCATGAAAATGAGAAGCGAGCAACTATTCGTTGGGGATTATGGCATATAGCTGACTATAGTCGGTATCATCAAGCTAATATTAACCAGCTAAGAAAATGGTATAAAGAGTTTAATCTTAATCCATAAGGACTGGTTAGTTGAGTAAGGGGGGTTCGGGCGGATGGAGCAGGATTTATTTTGGAAGTCATTAATGATGAACGGATCTATCGTAAAGTTTTGGAGTCAAAGCATATTAGATAAAACCATTCAAAATATACGCGAAGAAGGTTTCGAAATAAATTGTTTTGATTGTGAGTCATGGGATAAAAACAACTGTTTACTTGAAATCGGCAAAACGTTGGAGTTCCCTAGTTATTATGGGGGTAATTTAGCTGCTTTTAATGATTGTCTATCTGATGTTTACCCTAGTGATGAAGGAATCGTATTCGTATTCAAAAACTTTGATAGGTTCAATGAACGTGATTCAGATATGGCTCATGAAGTGTTAGATATTATTCAAAATAATAGTTGGAGATTACTCATCCAGCATCAAAAGAAGTTGATCGCTTTTTTACTCTCCAATGACCCTCATTTACAGTTTCAAAAAGTAGGTGCATTGTCTATACTTTGGAACAACGCTGAATGGATGAATAAGAATAGAGGAGTTTAGCTAATAGGAAGTGGGTAATCTATGGCATATTCTCAAAGCAACAAGGAGTATTTACGGCGTATTCATAAAGTCCAGGATTTTATTGAAGCAAATGTGTGCAATTCTCTCACTCTCGAAGAACTTGCTGCTGTAGCGGGTTTTTCTAAATACCATTTTCACAGGATATTTAAAGGGATCGTTAATGAATCGTTGTTGCAATTTGTAAATCGTGTGAAGCTTGAGAAATCTGTGAATTTACTAATTCATCGACCAGAGATGACTGTTACCGATATTGCTTATCGGTTTGGATTTACGGATACTTCAACCTTTTCTCGTGCATTCAAAAATTATTATCAAATGAGCCCTAACAACTATCGTAATCAGTATCGCAACATATCCCATAACTCTATTGAACATTCTACTTATGTGAAACGATTTATAAAAACCACTGTACGAGACAATGAAAATCATGTTAAAGGTACAGTTACGATTAAGACGATTGATGATTTGCATGTTGCTTATTTAAGACATCTAGGTACGTTTGAGGAACTGAAAAAGGTGTTTGGATCGCTTATGCAAAAACTGTTTTATGAATTACATATTCGTAATCTCATTGATTCAGCGCATACAAAAGTGTTAACGATATATCATGACAATCCTGAAATTACGGAGGAACATCTAAGAAGAACGAGCCTTTGTATAACGATCCCAAGTGAGAATGTGAAGTCTATTGAAGATGAAAACAATGAAATAGGAACATTGGTCATTCCTGCTGGCAAATATGCTATTGGTCATTTTGAAATTTATCCAGATGAGTATGGAGCTGCATGGGATTATTTATGCGGACAGTGGCTACCCCAAAGTGGATTTTTGCCTCGTGACACCTCGAGTTTTGAAGTTTATGTAAGTGAACCAGACCCCAATCCACAAATAAAGCAATTGGTTGATATTTATTTGCCAATTGGTCCTCTTGAATAATAACCTGAGCAAATAAGGATGACTTCTTGAACATCAACTGCCCAAAAAAGCAGAGTTATAATGGTTGCAATTTTTTGAGGGCTCCTGCGGGAGTCCTTTTTCTATTTACGTCAACATAGCAAGAATTGCAAAGAATCAAATAAAAAATCTACATATGATGAAAGTGAGTTGAGAAAGACAACGGGGGATAACGACAAATAAACGTTATTAAGGGGCGATTGAATGAAGTTTATAACGATAAAGGGAGCACGAGCGCATAATCTCAAAAACATAGACATCTCTATTCCTAAAAACAAGCTTGTAGTTGCAACAGGAGTTAGTGGGTCAGGCAAATCGAGTCTTATGTTCGATATTATTTTTGAAGAAGGGCGCAAACAGTATTTGCAATCGTTAGGTATACTCGCTGGGATTGATGATGATGACAAGTTCGACAGTATTCAAGGTATTAGTCCTGCTATTGCCGTACAGCAAAATATTATTCGCCAAAGCAACGTTAGATCAACGGTAGGTTCAAGGACGAACATTATCAATTTGCTTGCATTGCTCTATGCCGGAGAAGGTACTATAGCTTGTTCCAACTGCGGAATTCCTGTGAGCGATAATTTATCTTGCTTGCAATGCGATAGCATAGAGGAACGTCTTCCGCCAACTTATTTCTCCTTCAATTCTCCAAATGGAATGTGTATCAAATGTTCCGGTCGTGGAACGTATTTTGAAGTTCATATGGAAAAACTCGTAACAGATTACAACATAACATTGGAACAAGTGCTTGACGGTGTTCGGTTAACCCCAGGTTATTTGCGATTATTCCATCGGAAATTTACCGACTATTTATCGGTAGCTTTTTCTGAATTACCTGAAGAAGTGCAAGAAGAAATTATTTATGGGCAGTATGCGAACGGTAACTCTAATAAACGTAGCGCTTGTTTAATCAATATTTTTAATACAAGAATTGGTAGAGGTGAAGATATAAGCGGTGTTTATTCCAAAGTTCATTGTACGGATTGTCATGGGTTTAGAATTGGAGAGGAAGCACGAAGAGTGCATCTCAATGGCAAACATATCGGCGAACTTGGGCAGATGACTATATCAGAAGTGAACAATCATTTAAAAGAAGTACAACAGCAAAAGATGCTCTCGCAATTTGGAGAAAATCTATTACACGACATACTTCGTAAAGTTAATAACTTGATTAAGGCTAGACTTGGACATCTTTCTCTATACAGAGAGATGCCATCGCTAAGTGGTGGAGAAGTACAACGGTTATTTTTACATGCACATTTAGATTTAAAAATGGATTCTCTCATCTATGTTCTAGATGAACCAACAGCAGGATTACACGTATGTGAAAAAATTGAACTGCTGGAATCAATCTATGAGCTTAGAGATTTAGGCAACACCGTGATCGTTGTAGAACATGATAAACATGCAATCAAAATGGCGGATCATATTATTGATATGGGGCCAAAAGCAGGGATTGAAGGTGGACGGGTCATTTATGAGGGTGATTTAGAAGGACTGCTTGTCTGTAAAGAATCGATTACAGGTCAGTATCTTTTGGGCCTAAATACTTTGCCAGCAAAAAGTAATCGTCTGAACATTGAATCGACTCACGGACTAACAATTAAACATGCGAAAACAAACAATCTAAAAGACGTGACGGTTACCATTCCTCTAGGCGTAATGGTTGGAGTTGCAGGTATGTCGGGAAGCGGAAAAAGCTCACTCATTTCAAATACGTTACTTCCACTTCTCAAGAGCTATTTTCGAGACCAGTCGTCAGACGACACTGAAGAAGATGAAATGGATAGCCCAGAAGATGGAGTTACAAAATTTACTCAAGTTGTTGCAGATAGGTTGGAAGGCGCGGAACATATTTGTGGTTACGCTGAAATATCTCAAGCACCAATCGGGAGAAGTGCCATCTCTAATCCAGCTACTTACATTGGTATTTGGGATAAAATACGCAAGTTGTTTGCAGAAAGCCCAGAATCGAAGCGGCGTCATTTATCCGCAGGACATTTTTCTTTTCATACAAAAGGTGCTTGTTCATTATGTAGCGGTAGCGGACACGAAACCATATGGCTTGGAGGTAATCTGAAGATAAATAAAACATGCGCAGAATGCCATGGCAAACGATTTAATGAAGAAGCTTTATCTGTGACATATAAAAACAAAACGATTTATGATGTTCTTGAAATGAGTGTATCAGAAGCTGTGCTTTTCTTTGAAGATAGTAGTAACATCATTGGCGTTTTGAAGGTGATGGAGCGAATTGGGATGGGATACATTAAACTTGGTCAGCCCACACCAACATTAAGTGGTGGAGAAGCACAACGGATAAAGCTGGCAAAAGAGATCGGTCGAAGACGGCGAGGCAATATTTTGTATGTACTAGATGAACCTACAACGGGTCTTAGTCTGTATGATACTTCAAAGCTAATAGAAATGTTGAATGAACTCGTAGATAAGGGAAATTCAGTGCTTGTTATTGAGCATAATTCGGATGTACTTTCTAGATGCGATTGGCTTATTGAATTAGGTCCAGGTGGGGGTGCAGATGGAGGGTATATTATTGGAGAAGGATCACCCGGGCTACTGAAATCTAATCCAACTTCTTTAATCGGGAGGTATCTATAATGGATCGAGCTTATTGGCCTACGACAGCTTGGCAGACGAAAGACCCAGCAACTTTGGGCACAAATAGGGATAAGTTTACCGACCTTGATACTACCATCAAGAAACAATTTAGTAACTTAAATAGCATTGTAGTTGTCCAGAAAGGTTACATTGCTTTTGAAAAATATTACAACAACAGCAGTCAAAATGATTCGCACCACGTCGCTTCTGTTACAAAAAGTGTTATATCAGCACTTATTGGTATCGCCATAGATACTGGATATATTAAAAGTGTTGACGAGAAGGTAATGGACTTCTTCCCTGAATATGTGTCTAATCCCGTAGATAAAAGGAAAATAGCGGTAACAATAAAACATCTTCTGACGATGACAGCACCATTCCCCTTTACTTGGAAACCAGGGGGAGGTGTGATGGAACCGCTAGATAGGTTGCGTAGGCAGAAGGATTGGGTTAAGTATACCCTTGATCAATTGGGCCTAAAGGGTCGACCCGGTGTGTTCCAATATTGTACTGTCGGTACTCATTTGCTTTCGGCCATTATTACTCGTACAACGGGTCAAAGTGCACGTGAGTTTGCAAATGAACATTTATTTGGACCAATAGGAATGAAGGTCATTGCTGATTACAATTTATCATCGTTTGGACTAGGTGATCTGTTTGGGAATGACCTAAAAGGATGGGTTCATGATCCCAATGGGATATCTACAGGAGGATGGGGTCTTACGCTATCTGCAAGAGATATGGCACGGTTTGGATTTTTATATATGAATGGTGGTAAATGGGAAGAAAAGCAGATTATATCTAAACCATGGATTGAAGCGTCGTTAAAGATGAACTCAAACAAATACGGTTATTTATGGTGGTTATATGAAGAGGATGATATGGTTGCATATTTAGCAATGGGAGATGGAGGTAACATAATCTGTTGTTTGCCGAAACAAGACTTAATTGTTGCAACTACTTCCAAAATCGTAGGCAAGCCGCGTGACATATGGCCACTGATTAAGAAGCTTTTAGTGGAATGTTGAGTTATACCTGACTTTGAATGCTCTCTGTTTGGCTATTTTCATAGCTTCCTCCAAAGAGTTTCATTACGTATACTAGAATCAGTGCTGCAACAACCATTTTCGAGAGGGTGCTAGCCAATGGAAGATTGGACGACTGGGAAACTTGCCAACAAGCTAGGGCTTTCTGTAAGAACAATTCGATATTATGATCAGATTAAACTGGTTAGTCCAAGTAGAACGGAAGCCGGGGGTCGACGCGTATATTCAGAGGAAGATTTGATTAAATTGGAGAAAATAGTTCTATTGAAGAAACTAGGTCTTTCTTTAGATGATATTCAAGATAGTTTGAATGAGCTGTCTACCCGGCAAATACTTGAGGTGCATCGCAAGCATCTGGAGGAAGAGGCTGCTCGGATGCATGAATATATAGAGTACACGACAGCGTTGCTGAACTTTCATCAGTTGGACGATGAGTTGAACTGGGATACGCTCCTTCCGCTTGTGCGGAAACCCAGTTCGTCACGAAGAATTTGGCAACATTACTTTAACGAAGAAGAGCTTAAAGTACTTAAAGTGTGCTTACCCAGAATGGAAAATAACGATGAGATGACAAACGGATGGATAAGACTTATCAAACGGATAGAGCAATGTATTCAAGGTGGGGTTGAGCCGCATTCGGTAGAGGGAACTGCAATTACAGCGGAGCTAAATCGGCTTTCGGATGCGACCTTCGCTGGTAATACGGATCTGATGGATAAGTTTTGGAAACTACGGAAAGATCCAAACTCGGCAGAGCAGGGGTTAATTCCGATCCGCCCGGAAGTCATTCAATTTGTGGAGAAATGTTTGTCTTTGAATGAATAATGTAGATGCTCGTGTGATTGGCGACGAATAGAATAAACATATATTGAGGTCTAATAGAGCATGAACTGGGTAATATGATAGAGATAAGTGTATGCATCCAAGTCATTAATTTAATTATTTCAGGCAAGTATCTTGTTGCTTTTCGGGGTTTGATATCGAAAAAAGGAGAAAATAGTGCAACTTTTCCAGATGTTAAGCGTCTATTGTTAGGGCTTGATAAACGGAGAGATATAGCCACTTTACTACCAGAGAGATTGAGGAGTTGTTTTTTAATGTCACAAAAAAAATGGGGAACAAAAAAGAAAGCAACAGCGATGATGTTATCGATGCTGCTACTAACAGCACCGGTTACCCAAGTTTCAGCGCTAGATCCACCGATTTCTGCAGGAACTTCTTATGTTGTATTATATATTGATAATAAAGAAGCTTTTGTAAATGGAGAACAAGTGACACTTGATTCGCCAGCAATTATTAAAAAAGGAAAAACATATGTTCCGGCTAAGTTTCTAGGCGATGCATTTGGTATGAAAGTAGAATGGCAGGCAGCTACCAAAATGATCGTAATGGAAACGCCTACTCACGAAATATTATTAGACACCGTTAACAAAAAAGCATGGGTAAATGGACTGGAATTCCCTTTCGATGATGTTGCTATGTTATCCAATGGTCGACTGCTCATTAAACTTACTTGGCTTTCTGACTATATGGGTGCAAGCTATACATACAATAACGAGCTTCGCCGAGTAGATGTTTTACATGTTAAAAAACCAGAAGGCAATTTTGATCCTGATCAAAATAATTCAAAACCAATCGCTAAATTTGCTTTCGGTAAACCAACTTATCGAATCGGGGAGCCAATCAAATACATTAACTTAAGTTATGACCCTGATGCTGAAGGTTTGAAGCTAACATGGACAGGGAACGAAGAAGTGTTTTTCAAAGCAGGTACATATCCGGTTACATTAACGGCGACAGACAAAAACGGTAAAGTGAGCGCGACTTATACTCGTGATCTAGTCATTGAAGATGAAGTTTACCTAAGTGAAGTCGAATACCCAGTCTATACAAAGCCTGTTGGCGGGTATATTAAAACGGATTGGAAGACGTTGTATGCACATTACTTTAACCTTCCAGACGTTGAAAAAGTCATTACTGAAGATAAATCGCGGACTCTATTGCTAAGTGATAGTCCAGAAACGTTCACAGAAAAAGGAATATTGTATCAGGATACGATTAACGGCAAAGGCCGTTTGTATGCGGATCACTTAAATGGTACAGATAAAAAGGTTGGCTTTGCTATTTTGGCTACTAACAATACGGACAAACCAGTTACCGTTCGTACGACGAACAAAGGCGAAGTTTACCCTTCTATCTATGCTCATTTGATCGGTAGTGAAGCAATGGTAGACTATTTGATGAATGATACGGTGGAAGAGACAATGACTTTACCACCAGGTAGTACATTTGTATATAAACAATTCCCAGACTTTTACCCAGGTCAAGGCGTTAACCTAATGTATGATGTAGAAACAGACGGGGAGGTTCAGTTTACGTTTGCTGCTGATGATGAAGTTTCTACACATATGTTAGAGATGCCGAAGCTTGCCTTTAATGGACATGTTCGCGGAACTTTCCAAATTGCCGGATTTGACTGGAAAACTGATTTATCTGAAACGGGATTGACTAAGCCAAAAAAGATCATTATCGGGGACGGTAAAGTAGATCCTTTCCAGAAGGGATATGATCCACAACGTGGCACAGAAGCTATTTTGTCAGGCAACTATGGCACGGTGTATAAGATTCATTCCGAAAAGCCACGTAAGATGGCCATTCTGATACTTGCAAGAGGCGGTGCCTTCAAAGGCCCGTTCAAAATTAATGGTGAAATGGTTAAGACGCCTGTTTCCGGTGTGCTTACAGCATTCGATGGCATGGTCATGTTAGCCAAAACAACAGGTAAAGAAGAAAGTTTGGATATTGAATTCAGTCCTCCAGCGGGATCAGCATTCCCAATTAATTTAATTTTCTATCCACTGGACGATCGAGCGGAATAGATACATTCAGGCATCGCAGCTCTAGCGTAGAGCGGCGATGCCTTTTGTCCCCTTTTTGAACCAAATTAGGTCAATCAGGGTGGACAAACCTATCGCCGAAGGTATAGACTAATAAATCAATGAAAAAGCAAGGAGTTGCTTATGGATAATCCACATAAATCGCAGTCAGCACCAATAGAAAATGGCCGATTGAACAGAAAACAAATTAGAATTGTTATCGGTGTATTATCTGCTTTGCTTGTCGTTTCTGGTCTTTTGTTTTATTTCATCTTAACATCCTTAAGTGGACGAAGTCCTGGTATTGAAGCTCCACTAGAAGCAATTAAACAGTACCGATATTCTTCTGTAGAAGCATCAAACGGTATGAAGCTGCATGTGCTAACGACTAAACCTGCGTTCATAACACTCGAAGTAGTTAATAACAATGTAACGTTAACTGATAAAGTGGGCATTAACGGTGGATTTTTTTATAATGATGCGCTTCTGAGTATGAGCGTTGTGAACAGTCATGCTGTAAATGGAGAAATGAATGGTTTTGGAAGCGGCGGACAAAATGTGAAGTATGCTAGAGGAACGTTAGTATGGGATGGCGAATCAGACGGACTAAGTGTTCAGGTGGTGTCTAAAGCTTCTGAAGTGAAAGTAAAAGATCATACTCGCTTCTGGGCACAAGGTGGTATTAGTATGAGTCTCGGTAATGAAGCGGGCTGGGTTCAGCAAACTAAAGTTGAAAATGCTCCATTCCCTGACGAACTTCGTTTACGCTCTGGTGCAGTCTATGATGATAAAGGAACACTTTATCTAGTTGTTAGTGAAACGAGTGGTACTCTCGAAATGTTCCGCAGTGCGATTATAGAGAAGATAAGTGATTCTAAACTCGTCGATGGTATTTTTCTCGATGGCGATGGATCTTCGCAATTGTTAAGCAAGGAAAAATCACTGTCTGGCGACGATCGAATAGTCGTTCAGATGCTTCGTATAATGAAATAGCAATGATGAGAGGGAATCGGATGAAGCAATTGCCAATTGACGAGGTGCTCCCGCAGTTGCTAGATGCACTCTGCAAAGGGACCAATGCCATTCTTATTGCAGAGCCAGGCGCAGGGAAAACGACCAGAGTGCCCCTTGCTTTGCTTAAGCAGCCATGGTTATCGAACAAACGAATAATTATGCTTGAACCGCGTAGACTAGCTGCTCGCTCTGCAGCCCTTTATATGGCTCATGCGTTAGGGGAAAAGGTTGGAGAAACGGTTGGATACCGAGTTCGGATGGACACGAAGGTTGGGCCTTCAACGATAATTGAAGTTGTAACAGAAGGTGTATTGACCAGAATGCTACAGGAAGATCCTGCACTTGAACGTGTCGGAGCAATCCTGTTCGATGAGTTTCATGAACGTCATTTACATAGCGACTTAGGTTTAGCGTTATGTCTACAGTCGCAAGGGCTTCTGCGGGAAGATCTACGGCTTGTCGTTATGTCTGCAACGCTTGAGGAAAAGCCAATTGCTGAATTACTCGGCGGTGCTGCGATTATTAAAAGTAAAGGGCGCTCCTTTCCAGTTGAAACTTATTACTCATCGACTCGAATAAATGGACATATTGAACCGCATGTTGGGCAAACGATTTTAAATGCGCTTAATGAGCATGAAGGTGATTTGTTAGCTTTTTTACCTGGTGTTGCCGAAATTAGACGAACAGCTCGTTGGTTATCCGAGCGCGGAAAGACCTCTCATACAAAAGTGATGGAGCTGCACGGCAGTTTGTCATTGGAACAACAAAGTGAGGCAATAGCTGCATGTGCAGCGAATGAGCGAAAAGTTGTTCTCGCAACCTCAATAGCGGAATCAAGCTTAACTGTGGAAGGTGTCCGAATCGTCGTTGATTGCGGTTTAATGAGAGTATCTCGTTTCTCGGCTCGATCGGGGATGAGTCATTTGGAGACGGTTCCTGTTTCTAAAGCATCAGCAGATCAACGGCGTGGACGCGCGGGGAGACAAGCTTCTGGCGTTTGTTATCGACTATGGAGTGAAGCAGAACATGGACATTTGCTGGGTCAAGGAAAACCAGAAATTATGGAAGCTGATCTTTCGTCCATGGCTTTGGAACTTGCAATATGGGGAGTGAAAGACCCATTAGAATTGGAATGGTTAACACCACCGCCACAGGCTGCATACACTCAAGGGCGATCGTTGCTTAAGCAATTACATGCGCTTGATAGCGATGGGAAACCTTCGCAAGTCGGTAAACACATTGCGAAATTAGGTTTACATCCAAGACTTGGTGCAATGTTACTTGCTGCATCGGAACATGGCATGCTGAAAGAAGGAAGTGAAATTGCAGCACTTCTAAGCGATCGTGATCTATTGTCTAGCGAACGAAATGTAGATATTCAGCTGCGACTTGATATGTTAGGTGAAGCTAATGAAAGTAATAGAGCGGCTTATCGTATAAAAACGCAAGCAACACAGTGGAAACGAATGATAGAACACTTCTCGAACGGTGAGCATGCAATCGATAATCGTACAAATACTAAACTTGAGAAACGTCCAGCTAAGTTGTCCATTGGTGCATTATTGGCGCTCGCCTATCCAGATCGGATTGCACAGCGAAGAAGTGATGGACGCTATTTGCTTGCTAACGGAAGAGGTGCTGTAATACAGCAATTGCAGCCTCTTTCACTGTTTTCTTATTTGGTTGTGTGTGAGATGGATGATGGGGGTGCCGAAGGGACGATTAGATCGGCCGCTGCAATCGGAATAGAAGAACTAGAGTCGCAATTGTCATCCTTCTTAAATGAGGAAGAAGCGGTCGAATGGGACGAATCGGTAAAAGCAGTGCGAGCTAGATATCGATTGAAGCTTGGAGCTTTAACGTTGAAGGAAGGTCCACTAAACAGCTCGGATCAAGAAGCAGTTGCAGAAGCTTTATTATATGGAATTCGTCAGAAGGGCTTTGATATGTTACCTTTCAACAAACAATCGAAAGCATTGCTTGGTAGAATGAGACTTATGCAACTTAGCGGAGATATAGAATGGCCAGATTCGTCTGAAGAGTCTCTCCTAGCAACGATGGAAGCTTGGCTTAAACCTCATATTTATGGACTAAGAAGTCAAGCAGATCTCCAAAAACTATCGATGCTTCAACTACTTGGCAATATGCTGAGCTGGAAGCAGACTCAAGAACTAGATGAGCAAGTTCCTACGCATTGGGTTGTACCAAGTGGATCACGAATCCCTATAGATTATAGTGATCCAGACAATCCGGTGCTTGCAGTCAGACTTCAAGAGTTGTTCGGTTTAAAAGAAACGCCGAGGCTGGCAAGAGGAAGGCTGCCTGTAACGCTACATTTGTTGTCCCCTTCACAACGACCCGTTCAGGTAACGCGTGATTTAGCAAGCTTTTGGGAAAATGCTTATTTCGAAGTGAAGAAGGATTTGAAAGGACGATACCCAAAACATTATTGGCCTGACAATCCATATGAAGCTGTAGCTACAAACCGGGCAAAACCTAGAACCTAACTAAATGGTTATTTTTGGAGGAAGGGGTATGCAAGATGACAACATTCCTTTATATTGTAATTGCGTATTTGATCTTTATAAATGTGTACGGATTTATACTTATGGGACAAGACAAATCTAAAGCAAAACGGCGCGCAAGACGTGTACCGGAGAAACACTTTTTTTTGATAAGTGCAGTTGGTGGAGCACTTGGAACTTGGTATGGTATGAAGAAATGGCGACATAAAACACAGCATCGTACATTTACGATAGGCATACCTTTACTGTTAGTGGTTAATATTAGTGTGATTGCTGCTATGATATGGTATTGGTAATTGAGGATAGACCATTCATTATTAGGATAGTCATGACAGATTAGAAAATGAAGCTGAGTCCGTGCAAGCGGCTCGGCTCTTTATATTTGGGAGGGAATACGATGAGTGAACATATTGCATTTGAGGAGGAGCAGGCTAGATTAGCCAGTTCCTTACAGGATATCGAGGAACAGCTTCGTGGAATTGGGCCGAAATATACAGGCGATGATTTTACAGAGCAAGTGCTCGATTTTCAGCGTGAAGAAAGAAAACAACGGCTTGAAGTTGCATTCAAGGAGCCCTATTTTGGACGAATCGACTTTCAAGAAATGTTTCAAGATGGGGTAGCAATTGAAGATGTAACTAAGCCACTTTATATCGGTAAAGCTGGCGTCGCGAGAAGTGGAAACAGCAATGAGCTTCTAGTTATCGATTGGCGTGCTCCGGCTGCTAGTTTGTTTTATTCCTTCACGGGAGGAGATGCCCTTGCTGAGTATGTATCACCAGACGGTGATATTTCAGGTCATGTACATTTGAAACGCAACTTTATGATTCGCCAAGGTGAACTAGTAAGGTTAGTTGATAGTTATGTGCGTGGTCAAGAGGAAGACGGTGTAACCGACGAGTTTCTATTATTCAGACTAGGTGAAAATAAAGACAATAAACTGCGGGATATCGTCTCTACTATTCAAGGCGAACAAGATAAAATTATTCGTGCAGAGCGTAATAAAGCGTTGTTCATCCAAGGGGTGGCGGGATCTGGTAAAACGACTGTTGCACTTCACCGCCTTGCCTTTCTTCTTTATCAATATGAAGGTCGGATACGTGCGGATCGAATGATCATATTTGCACCCAACCGTATGTTCCTCGACTATATTTCTGGCGTGTTGCCTGAGCTTGGAGTTGGCGATATCGGTCAGACTACTTTCGGAGATTGGGCACTTGAGCTGCTTGACCATTCGATTCAATTAAGCGATCCTTCTGAGACGATGATGCATTGGTTCGAGGAGCGCCGTACGGAAGAAGAGTGGGAGAATGCATCGGGCAGATGGAAAGGAAGTATAGCGTTTAAAGAGGCGATTGATGGCCGAATATCGGAACTTCAAGAGACCATATTGCCAACGGAATCGTTTATTCCGCTTCCAAGATTTGAATTAAAACCGGAAATGATGCGTGAATGGTACGAAACAGATTACGGCGATGAGACGATCATGGTGAAGAGGGACAGACTTGCGAGTCGTATTCGTCGCTGGCTAGAGTCGGAGCTTAAGCAACGTGGTGTTGTAGACAAGAAAATACGTGCACAGGCACTTGCGAAACTTAATTCGTTTGTGAAAAAAATGCCTTCTTTCTCAGCTGTTAAGCTATATGTTTCGCTTTTCAGAGGCAAAACAGCGCTTCCGGGTGTACCGAAAGCAATCGCTAAATCGACTGCGGATCGATTGGGGAGTGGAATGGCAGCTGCGGAAGATTTAGCTCCGTTAACTTATATTCATTTGAAGCTTTACGGACTAAGTTCAGCGCCATTTGATCATGTCGTGATCGATGAAGCACAAGATTATTCACCGTTCCAATTAGAAGTGCTTAGGCTTTGTCAAAGGACAGTATCGATGACCATTTTAGGTGACCTTCAGCAAGGAATACACGGCTACACAGGTGTTCATAGTTGGAATGAGCTTCAAGGACTATTCCAAGAAGAGGACACCGGTTTCTTCGAACTAAATCGAAGTTATCGTTCGACGATGGAAATTATCGAGTTTGCTAACTACATTTTGGGAAGTATGACTGGTGGGGTGAAACCTGCTGTACCTGTGTTCCGTAGTGGAGATTCTGTTATCGCAGAGCATGTTAATAATGATGATTGGCTTTGTTCTATACTCCAAGTTGCAAAAGAGTGGCAAGCAAAAGGGGAATATGACACGATCTCGATTATCGGTCGGACAGAGCGAGAGAGCTACGATATTCATCAGTATTTAATCGCAAATGGGATGGAAGCATCTCTTGTACAAAGTAAACAACCAACCTATGGCGGCGGATTGACAGTTGTTCCTGTCTATCTATCGAAAGGGCTTGAGTTCGATGCGGTACTTATTGCGGATGTAGGTGCTGAAGCTTACGAGACGATGGATGCTAAACTGCTATATGTCGGTTGTACACGTGCACTTCATAAGCTGAAGTTGTTCTATCGCGGCGAAAGAACACCGCTGCTTGCTGATTGGGAAGGGTAATTTGGAGAAGAGTAAATGACCGCAGTGGAAGTGGTCATTTATATCGTCTATATGGTGGATAAATAAGTGTTAGTGTCAACATAAATGTGTCCGCTTTGTATGAGGGGTGATTAAGAGGCGTGGAATATGCTATTCTTAGTAGATGTGACCTAGGATGATGGAGGAACTATAAATATGGATTTTATGTTGCAATATTTATCATTTTTCGTTATCCATACTGATGGAGAGCAGTCGACTTCATCTTCCGGTAGACGATTCAAGCATTATCAAACGCTAGATGGCGACGATTATGATGATAGTGAAATCAAGAAGTTTCTGGACGAAGAGTTTGTGAGAATAGTAAAGCGTAAAGTTGAGCGTAATCCGAATACGGCTAATGCGCCAACGAAGGTCGGCAGATTTATGGTGGAGCCTGGTTATGAACTTGATAGTAATCAGAACTATAACTTGTTCCAGCGACTTAGAGAAGCAGACTCTAAAGAGAGATTTATTGGGATAGCTGATGAACTTGTTCGCATTTATATGGATACAAGCGCTGTTCGCGGCGGTGCGTTTATTGTTGCGCTGTCCAAGCTTAATACGTTCTTTGATACGCCGTTCCTTTTCCTTCTCAAATGTGATTTTGAGCCAAAGATTGCTAGAATTTCGGATGAGCGCAGCCTTATTTCACATGTAGAGATGGCAATAAGTGCTCGTAGCATCAAGTCAATCCAGTATCCTCATATGCCTGAGGAAGGTATTATGGAGCCATGGGAGCTAAAAATCCATCAGGCTTCACATGCTCGTTACTTCGAGGATTTCCTTAAATATGTTTCTTACGAGAAGCCACTACCTGAAGTAATCGGTGAACAAGTGGTAGAGATGGTTCACCAATATATTGCCGACAAGTGGCAAGATGAAGGTGGAGCAGAGCGAAGCGAAGAGGAAAATGCTGTGGAAGTTTGGGCTTCTAGCGAGAAGCGTGAACTTCAGGAATGGTGGTCGCACGAGCAAGTAGAAGCAGCATCGGCTGCGCTCGTAGAGCAAAAGCCAGATTTGCCGTTTTCTTTCAAACTAGATGCAGTTACGGTGAAAGGATTATTATCTGACTTCGGTGGTAGTATCCATTTTGCCAAACATAACGGTAGGTATGTAGTCGTTATTGAGGGAGATCAGTTCCAGTTTGACAGAGGAATGTCACCGATAGAGTTGTTACAACCTAGAGAGTTAACGGACGTGCTTCCGCTAATTGGATCGAGAGTTTCTGAACAGGACGTCGACTCTTATGATACGCAATCGAATGCAGTTCAAAGAGATGGTGAAGACGATTCACCTCCTTGGTAATACGTTCTAGCGTGATTGTTCGTGTAGGTATAAAAGGATGAAGGGGTATGAGTGTGCAAAATAAGGGATAGGCTGTATAGGTGGACGAGCGTGTCCTTACTATAGAGCAACAACGAAGGGAGACTCTTCGATGGCTATTAAGCTTATTTTGTTCACGATGCTGCTTGTCTTAACAGCCTTTTTTGTGGCCACAGAATTTGCGATCATTAGACTACGAGCAAGTCGTGTCCAGCAGATGGTAGATGAGGGGATCAAAAATGCAACTGCAGTCCAAGAGGTGACAACACATCTTGATGGCTACTTATCTGCATGTCAGCTAGGTATTACCATTACTGCGCTTGGTTTGGGCTGGCTCGGTGAACCTACGGTGGAACAATTGCTTCATCCTATTTTCCAGTTGTTCGGAGTTTCAGGAAGTTTCGGCTCGTTGATATCATTTATGATTTCTTTCTTGCTTGTTACCTACTTACATGTTGTTCTAGGTGAACTTGCGCCTAAGACGATTGCGATCATCCACCCTGAGAAGGTTAGCATACGGACTGCACCATTTATTATCTTTTTTTATAGGACGATGTATCCGTTTATTTGGCTTTTGAATGGTTCCGCGAATAGTCTTGTTCGTCTATTTGGTTTTAAACCAACTAACGAGCATGAAGCCCATTCAGAAGAAGAGATCCGCATGATTATTTCCGAGAGCTACGAAAGCGGCAAAATCAACAAAAGCGAATTCGGCTATGTGAATCGTATCTTTGAATTCGACGAGCGGCTTGCTAGAGAAATTATGGTACCTCGTACGGATATGGTTTGTTTGTTTGTTGACGACACAAGGGATGAGCATATTGCGATCATTAAGAGAGAGCAGTATACTAGATTTCCGGTCGCTAAAGGTGATAAAGATACGATAATTGGGGTTTTGAATACAAAATATCTCTTTCTACATGATCATGATGAAGAGCCGGATATGAGAAGACTTCTACAACCTGTTATGACCGTGCCTGAAGTTCTGCCAATCAATAGATTGCTTAGAATGATGCAGTTGGAACGTGTGCATATGGTCATACTTATGGATGAATATGGAGGGACGTCGGGTTTACTTACGATTGAAGACATTGTAGAAGAAATTGTGGGCGAAATTCGTGATGAATTTGATGCTGACGAAGTGAAAGAGATTGAACGACTGGAACTGGAACATTATATGGTAGACGGGAAAGCATCAATCTTTGAAGTTAACGAAGCATCGGGTCTACAATTGCCAAGCGATGTTGCTGATACGATCGGAGGTTGGTTGTATCAACAGCAGCCTCATTTGCCACCGGGTGAATCTTGGACGTATCAAAACACAACCTTCATTATTAAAGAACGAGACGAACATCGTATTCGTAAGATTGAAATTTATACGGATTGTGCAGAAAGTGAAATGAGTCAATACGGACATGCATAACCTTATATATAGAAAATATTTATTTTATTACGTTTTTAGGGAGTGAGAGGTATGGAAGATTTAATAAAGGCGATTATTATGGGAATCGTGGAAGGTTTGACAGAATTTTTACCCATTTCATCAACCGGCCATATGATTTTGACAGGCGAGCTAATAGGTTTTACAGGGGATAGAGCGGATACGTTTAAGGTCGTCATTCAATTAGGTGCTGTACTTGCTGTTCTTGTGCTTTATCGTACGCGGTTCCTTAAGATGCTTAACTTCAACTTCCGTAAAGGAAGTGGCTTGAATGCTCTTCACGTTGCGATTGCAATGATGCCAGCTAGTGTTCTAGCTGTAGCTCTGCATAGTGTTATTAAAAAGTATTTGTTTGGATATGAGACTGTGTTGATTGGCTTAGTTGCCGGAGGTATTCTAATGATAGTCGCCGATCGATCGAAGCGACCTATCGTTGCTCAAGAACTGGATGATATATCGTATAAACAAGCATTTTATATCGGTTGTTTTCAAATCTTGTCGTTATGGCCTGGATTCTCGCGCTCTGGATCAACGATTTCTGGTGGTATGTTGACGGGAACTAGTCAGAAGGCAGCTGCGGAATTTACATTTATCGTATCTGTACCAATTATGGTAGGTGCAAGTGCTGTTGATTTAATTGGTAGCCGTGAATTTTTGACAATAGCGGATTTGCCATTGTTCCTAGTTGGATTAATTACAGCTTTTATTGTTGGTATGATTGCCGTTGTTACCTTTATCAATATGATGAAGAAGCTTCGTCTAAGTTACTTTGCGTATTACCGCTTTGCGCTTGCTGCTCTTTTCTTCTTCATAATGATGTAAATAGAATGTCACAACAAAATGGCATCTGCACATTCCCGATTGGGTTGTGTAGATGTCTTTTTTTGTGAGTGGTTTTGCTAGTGTCCTCTGTCCTCAACTTTCATTACATTTTTTCTTTTATTACAATATTGTAAGGTGTGTGAAGAAAGTGTTCGTCGAATTGGAATAAGCTTTGAATTATACT
Organism: Paenibacillus sp. GSMTC-2017; assembly: GCF_016019935.1. Lineage (GTDB taxonomy): Bacteria > Bacillota > Bacilli > Paenibacillales > Paenibacillaceae > Pristimantibacillus. Next base: position 320,794 of record NZ_JAECMT010000001.1, on the reverse strand, counting down.
GGAGTTATCAAAGCCATCGTTAAGTATAGTTAGGAAACATGATTCTTGTATACATAAGGAGCATAGGAAATGGAAGATTTCATTAAGGCAATTATTATGGGTATCGTGGAAGGTTTGACTGAATTTTTGCCGGTATCGTCAACCGGTCATCTTATTTTGACAGGAGAGTTAATCGGATTTACAGGGGAAAGAGCTAAAACGTTTGAAGTCGTTATTCAGCTAGGTGCTGTACTTGCAGTTCTTGTGCTCTATCAAAAACGTTTCCGCAAGATGCTTAATTTCAATTTTCGTAAAGGAAGCGGCTTAAACGCTCTTCACGTTGCGATTGCGATGATGCCAGCTAGTGTACTTGCAATAGCCTTGCATGGTGTAATCAAAAAGTATTTATTTGCACCTGAGACAGTCTTAATTGGTCTTGTTGCCGGAGGTTTTCTTATGATAGCAGCGGACCGTTCGAAACGTCCCGTTGTTGCGGAAGAGCTAGATGATATATCGTATAAACAAGCATTCTATATCGGTTGTTTTCAAATCTTATCGTTATGGCCTGGATTCTCGCGCTCAGGATCAACGATTTCTGGTGGTATGTTGACGGGAACAAGTCAAAAGGCTGCTGCGGAATTTACATTTATTGTATCGGTACCTATCATGTTTGGAGCTAGTGCCGCCGATCTGATTGACAGCCGTGATTTTTTATCAATGTCAGATGTACCGTTATTCCTTGTCGGGTTAATTACAGCTTTCGTCGTCGGTATGATTGCCGTTGTTACTTTCATTAATTTAATGAAAAAGCTTAGACTTAGCTATTTTGCATATTATCGTTTTGCACTTGCGGCACTTTTCTTTTTCATTATTCTTTAAATGGGGAACAGTACAACTAAAAGGCATTTGTACATTCCTAATTAGGAGGTGGATGCCTTTTAGTTGGTTGGTCAAACAAATATTATAAAGGTGTAATCCGATCACCTGTAGGAATGTTTTTGCCATCTACTTTTGTATTTCCACCAACAGGCATAGCAGGACCGTAAATATTACGGAAGTAGAGAGGTAGACCTTCAGTTAAAAACATATGTGTTGTTGTAGGGTTTTGTCTCTGATGATGAATATGGAGATGTGGTTCGCTTGAAGCACCTGAATTGCCTACTTGACCGAGTAACTCGCCTTCCTTAACACGCTGACCTGCCTTAACTACAATTGATCTTTGCTTTAAATGGGATAGTACTAAATAAGTATCGGTCTCATCCATGTGTAAATACACATAGTTTCCTAGCATCGTCTCAAAATTCTCTGTACCAGGGACCCCGTCTTGCTCCTCATCATAGACGTCAATGATCTCTCCTGCGGAAGGGGCTACCACCTCTGCACCGTATATTCCATAGTCGTCAAGCTCTGTACTGCCCACTGACACAGGTTCCATAAGAAGATCATAAGCCCATCGTTCCATAGGCCATACTGCATGATGATTGTTTTTCAGTTTATCACCACCTGAGCTTACAATAGTAGGCTGTATGAGCGGAAATCTAACCGTTGCTGCAGGAGTAGCTACCTCAACTCTAAGTGGAAATGCAATCTTACCCACATCGAATATCCACCCTAGCGGCCAAATGGCTATTACGGACAAAAATAGGGTTATAATCCAACTTTTCCGGATACGTGTTCTACGCCGTACGTTGCCAGCCAACATGCTTAATGAAAGAATGAAGAGCAAACAACCGATGACACCGAACCCAATCAAAAACCACCAACTTGCAACAGCAGAAACTCCACCATTTCCTAAAATGCTGATCCAACAGAGGGTAAGAATTGTAAATAGTAATGCTAAAATAACTCTTGGCATAGCGATTTTGATTGACATTTCTCCTAAACTCCATTTCTATTTACATGATGTAAGATTTATCCTATCGGAGGATTCTTACATTGGGAGTACTATTTTCTTACTTATTCATTAAGTCCATTAATAAACTTCTACAATTTAAACTTTTTCCCAGTTTCTCACGTCACTTTAACCGAGTGTGCAAGGAACTAAGTAGAGTTCCATCATGAAACAAGCTATTGCAAATATATGCTTATGAAAATAAATGAGCAGATTTAATCTTATTACTAAGGAGCATGAGAGAGTGGAAGATATCATTAAAGCGATTATATTGGGTGTTGTGGAAGCTTTTGCAGGGGATATAGATGCAGAAGATTATCGTTGTGAAGTATGGATTACTGTTATGAAGAATTAGCAGCTCAAATGTAGAGAAGCCCTTGTTCGTCCGATTGAACTGTGATCCACAAGAGGTCACGAATCATCAGCCGATTAGAGGGGCTTCTCCTACTAATTGAATATCGTCACCTTCGATTAGGTATTAATAGAACGCAATCGTAGTGAAATTAGCACCTGCGTTAGGACCGGCGTAATAATCTATCTTATAAGTGCCTTGTGGTAGGTTGTAAAAAGTGAAAGTAAATTCAGTGTACACGTTCATTTGTCCCGATTGAACTGCTTGCCCTACAAGTGTCTCTACTCCGTTAACGACACTATAAACATTGATCCATAATTGTGGGTTTCCAGCACCACCGAAATTACCAGAAACAACAAGATTACCTTGTCCTTGAATCGTTCCTGCGTCAATAGCACTTGCGCTTAACGGTAATGCGAGTAACATTGCAACAACAACAAATAACATCACTAATTTGCGAACCTTCATTAAATACCATCTCCTCTAATTTGATTAAATAGAATATCCAATCAGAGATCACTTCTGTCAGCGACTTGTTGTATTTCCCTTACTTTGCAACTAATGCTGTTTTAAATGATCGATTGCACATTCTAGTTTTACCCTTAGAAGCATCACCCCTTTTATGCATAACCTCATTAATGTAGACACGTCTAATTACATTACTTGTACGCATCTAACTATAGTTTATATTTTTCCCAGCGTCAGTAAAGGTGTATATTTTGATTATTCAAAAATCATTAATGGAAAAATGCCCCTCAAACCAGCACCAGCTTTATTCCAGAGCTAAGAGAGATGACTATCAAAATCGTCGCTCCCGGGCTTCTAGAGGAATCAATTCTAGATTTTGATTCTACCGTGGAGACAGTCTATGGCGAACTACAAGGCGCCGAAGTTGGTGTGAACAGCCACAAGCGAGGTCGCAAAAGCTATCATCCTCTCCTTGATTATGAAGCACAATCGCGTTAACTAAGGCGTATCTATACTTCCATATAACTTTATCGCAACTATTTTTATAGAACTACTTTTTCATAAAATACGATAGTCATTTTATCATTGATAACTTTAGTTTTTTCTACTCTTTTATAGCCAAGCTTTTCGTACAAATAACAATTTCCTACCTCTTGCTTGATAGTAACTAGTTCCCACGATTTTGCATCATCATATATATGCTCGATCAGCTCATTGATAATATAATAATCCGTAATAGATTGATTGATCCGAGTAATGATTTTGTCTATCGTTTCATTGGCAGGACTTGTTTCATAATCCTGATATTTTTCCAATAAAGGTTTAAATGCTTTGATTTGCATTTCATGTATAGTTGAGGCATCTTTTAATTCTGATAGACTTAATGTAATCCCCATTCAATCATTACCTCCTACTATTTTTCTTATTCGGCATTGTATACTCATATTCCTTGCTATCTAATCTCCTGATAAATCCATTGCTAGTGAGCACGGCAAAAAGACATATGAGTGCATTCAACAAGGGTGAATTCATATGTCTTTTATTTAAGCTTTTTATCTACGAAACCGAATGCTAGATTAACCGTTTAGCGCTCATTACGAAGAATCTTCTTGTCGAGTATGAACGGACCAAACGGGAGAAATGATGCTATAACAGCAAGTGCAATCTTCTTGATGGACCAACGATGAACGATAGTAACGTGAGCGACAGCAAACATATATAGGACAAACAATACGCCGTGCGCCATTCCGACAATCGCGACTGGCTCAGGAGTATCTGCCCAATATTTCAGTGGCATAGCAATTAATAGAAGGATAAGAAATGATGCTCCTTCCAGTAGTCCAATAATTCTTAGCCTGCCAATAGCAGTTTTTAACATGGTAAAACCTCCAATAATATTTTGGTATGAATCTTGTTATGTTCGTGGAGCAAGACCCGTCCATATTAATTGTACGATCTCTTGAGCAGATTGTCCCACTGTTTCTGCATTGTTCACAATTTCTCTACGATTACGGACGGACATTGTGGCAATAAATACATGAGATAACAACATTGGATCACTACTGTTAATTTCTTTTTCATCCATAGCTTTTTGAAACACTTCTGCCAACAAAATGTGAAGTGTATTCTCGCTGCCACGAATCGCATTAACTTGTTCAGCGGATAATTCAGATGCGGCTTCGCGCATCATCGTTTCGAAGTCAACATGAGCATTACGCATATGTTTTTTTGCCACTTCAAAAAGACGCTCCTGTAGCGTTCCAGGACCATAAACAATGAGTGCGGTTTGCTCGTATGCCATCTTCAGAACGAGCTGGAGAGATTCGGTGAACAAGGCAGCTTTGTTGCTAAAATAATAGTAGACGCTAGCTTTTGTAACACTACATGCTTTTGCAACACTATCGAGTGAAACTTTTTCATATCCATGCTCCATGAAGAGAAAGGAAGCTGTTCTCATAATTAACCCCTTCGTTTGGGGTGAGTCTGTTGCTTTAGGTCTTCCTGGTTTACGTTTCGGTTGATCTTGTTTCAACGCATAACACTCCATTCAAAGGTGTCAAAAATAACGATTGATTAATTAACCTTCGGGTATATATAATTAATATGAAGGTTGATATAATTGTAAACGAAAATGGGTTAGATGTGAAACGGAGGAAAAAGAAATGATCGAAAAACTTGGTTTAGCATTCGCTGGTCCGCGAACACGTTGGATCACACTAATCGTCTGGATTGTTGCTGTTGTTTTGCTAACACTGACATTGCCAGCTGTAGGTGATAAGGAGAAAAATAATGCACCAAACCTAGAAACAGATAGCCCGTCTGTTGTTGCAGACGAGATCATTAAAGAACATTTTCCTAATTCGTCAGGTGTACCTGCCTTAGTCGTATGGCATAGGGTAGGCGGATTAACGGAAGCGGATTATTCGCTCATAAGTGAATTGTCCAAAAGTCTTACAGAAGTGCCGCTAAAGGCGCAAGGTGAACAAGTTCCACTTCACACGATGGGTATCCCTCTTTCTACACTATCGTCAAAGGACGGAACGACATTTGTTCAACCCGTATTGTTTGCAGAAGCGACGGAAACGGAACTTCTTAAAGAAAACATGGAGGCAATTAAAGATAGAGTGAAGGTAGCGTCGGGTGCAGATCCGTTCGCTGTTGCAATTGAATCCAGTTCGGAGCTTAGTGTTCGTATTAGTGGACCAGTAGGGATTTCGGTCGATGCGACGGATCTTTTCAAAAATGCTGATTTTGTACTATTGATGGCCACGGTTATTATTGTACTCGTATTGCTATTACTCATCTATCGCTCACCAATATTAGCAATTATTCCACTAGCGGGTGTTGGATTCGCGTATGGTGTGACAAGCCCTCTCCTTGGCTGGATGGCAGGGGAAGGATGGATTACTGTTGATTCGCAAGCGATTGCCATTATGACTGTTTTGCTCTTTGGAGCTGGTACTGATTATTGTCTATTTTTCATTACACGCTTCAGAAGGGAACTGACTCATGAAAGCAATCGCTTCACTGCTCTAATAGAAGCGTTTAAAGGTTCATCCGGAGCTATAGCTATGAGCGGCTTCACAGTCGTTATCTCGTTGTTTGCATTACTTGCAGCGAAGTATGGAGCTTTTGAGCGGTTTGCAGTGCCTTTTAGCTTATCCATCCTTATTATGATGGTTGCGAGCTTAACGCTTGTACCTGCGATCATGTCGATTGTTGGCAGGGCATCATTTTATCCGTTTATTCCACGTACGGAAGAAATGGAGAAGCAGAGATCGGAGAAACGTGGTAAACCCTTTAAGCAGAAAGATGAGGAGAAGACATTAGGTTCTAAGATCGGAAATCTCGTCGTTAAGAAACCTTGGTTAGTTGTTATGTCGTCGATTCTGCTTTTAGGCTTATTAGCATCGTTTGCAATAGGAATCAAATATACGTATGATATGCTCTCATCATTTCCTGAGGATATGCCATCTCGTGAAGGCTTTAACGTAATTGCAGATGCCTATACGCCAGGAGATCTCGCTCCAATCACAGTAGTGTTGAGAACGGACGGCAAAGCGGTAGATGCTCTAGCCAAATTGTCGGGGATCCCTCACGTGAATAGTGTCAGTGAGCCAAAAGTTAGTGAAAGTGATTCGGGATTAACCTCCTATTCGGTAGTTTTAGACATCAATCCTTATTCAGAGGAAGCAATGGATACGATTCCTCTACTTCGGGAAGCGGTTAGTGAAGCACTTCTATTATCAAATGTAGCAAATACAGAAGAGAAGGTATGGATCGGCGGTCAAACGGCTTCTCAATATGATACAAGAGAACTTACCATTCAAGACAACCTCGTCATCATACCACTTGTTATCGGATTAATTATGTTATTGTTGCTCGTTTATCTTCGATCAGTTGTTGCAACGTTATATTTGATCGGAACCGTCTTGCTTTCCTATGTTGCTGCATTAGGGTTAGGGTGGGTAATTCTTCACTATGTGATGGGCTTTGATGCCATTCAAGGATCTATCCCGCTCTACGCTTTTGTTTTCTTAATTGCACTTGGTGAAGACTACAATATATTTATGATATCGAGCATTTGGCAAAAGCGTAAACATATGCCGCTCAAACAAGCGATTAAGGAAGGGGTTAGTGAGACAGGGGGAGTCATTACTTCAGCAGGACTTATCCTTGCTGCCACATTTGCTGTACTTGCATCGCTACCAATTCAAGTGCTCCTTCAGTTCGGATTAATTACGGCGCTTGGTGTTTTGTTAGATACATTCATCGTTAGGCCGTTTCTTGTGCCAGCAATTACAACGATTCTAGGGAAGAAGGCATTTTGGCCGAGTAAAGTGGATTTAGTTTCTGAATCAAAACAAGTACAGAATCAATAATAAAACCCGTAAGATGAAAGCTCCGAGAGAAGTTACCGTCTTACGGTTTTTTAATTATTATTGTGAGGAAAATGTTACTCATTGATCATTAGTAGTTATAAGTATTGTAGATTTCTGATTGACGTGGAAAACTTTTACAAATGCAAATTTTTAGAATTATGATTATCTTCGCAGTTGACTAGACATCTATAGATGGTCGCTTATTTTACCTATTGTGCTTGCTATTCTTTATCAGCGAAGTCGTGTTATCGACTTAGATAATGACCAAGCTGTGCTGAACTACCTTTCATTATTTTGGACATATGTTATAGTAATCACTTTTGTTAATGGTATTGGGTTACAGCTTGCTGGAATGCGAGAAAACGGTTGGCTCAAAACCTATGTATTAATAGCAGGGAGCAAACTTCCAATTATTTTATCAAGTTTATTAACGCCATTTCTGATTACTTGTATGAGTTTGTTTTTATTCAATATCATTGTTGGTACATATATGAAAATATTATTAATTGACCTTATTTTATATTCTTTCCTCCTCATCGTGTTCAGTCTTCCATTTGCGATTTTTACGCTCATCAATCCGTTTTATGTTATTCATAACATTTGTTTAAGTATTATGACTGAAACGTGGAACTTTCCGATACTTATTGTACTGCTGGTATATATACTAGCAGGTCTAATTACGTATAGAAAAATAAATCTAATCTCTTACGTTCAAAGATAGGGGGTTCTAAATTATGCGTGCTGACAACGTCGCTTATAAGTATAAAGGTTCAAAAAGAATGTTATTTGAGGAAGTTAGCTTTCAATTAAATCCGAATATAATTAATGTATTAGTTGGACAAAATGGAGCGGGAAAAAAGACTTTATTTGATTATATCTCAGGCATTATTAGTCCACTTTCTGGTACTTTGAAATTTCCTGAAACAGCTCAGATTCTTTATTTAACACAATCGATATTTTACTCAAATGATATAACAGCAAAAGATTTTGTTAAGTTTATTAGACGAATAAGCGGTGTAATGGTGAGCAACGATCCTTTTGACTATTTATCTTCTCACAACGCTCGTAATAAAGAATTGATTAACCGATTATGGAATCTAAAGATAGGGAAGATGTCGATAGGTGAGCGAAAATGGTTGTTTGTAAATGCTCTCACACAAGTAGAACACAGTTTATATTTATTGGACGAGCCAACGAGCGGCGTTGATCCTGTTTCGAGGAAACAAATTTATAGATCGATTCAAGGATTAGTTGAGCAAAAAAAGACTGTAGTTGTATCCACACATCAGCTTAATGAGTTAATAAACGTAGATTGTCATATGATCCTATTACATAAGGGTAGGATCGCTTTCGAAGGTGATATTCATACGTGGATGAAGCAATATAATACAACTGACCCGAATCAGGCATTTGAGTTAGCTACAGAATCTGTTAGTTAAGAAGATGAAATGAAAGAGAGTGCTAGTGATGACAAAATTATTACTAACTTCATGCGGATTTTATAGTGACAATAGCCCATACGCGCAGAAGGCTAAACAGGATTTTATAGAAATGGGATATCAAAATGTTGATTTTCTAGACATTGAGTTTGAAAATCCAGAAAGCCTTACTGGGGCGGATGCCATTTACATTTGTGGTGGCAATCCGTTTCACTTATTATTTCATGTGAAGCGAAGTGGTGCGGATAATATTTTGAAAAAACTAGCATCACTTTACTCCAGAGATGAACATCCACAACATGAACGATTATGAGGCATTAAACAAAACTGACAAACTCATATTTCTTCACTACGATAGAGAAGATGTGTTTCTAGATAATGGGGGTAAAACATTAGAAGAGAGGATTAGGGAGTTCGAAATTCAAGAGAACTGTAATGTGACAAGGCTAAAGGATGATCAGGTGATCGTAATTGAATGAGGATGTGGAGGCGTTAAAAGAAAACACAAGGATGTATTGGTAATTTTCTTGAAGCGCAGGTAAGAAGAGACTCTTTTCAAGAGTATTTAATTTACAATTAAGTAAAATAAAAGTAAGTTAATAGGTGTAATCAGCCAAAGTACAATATACATTCTCTTTAGGGTAGATTTTTGCACAAACGTTCGCTTGCAATATGTTCACTTTTCAACCTTTAAAAACTATCCTCTGCTACTGTTCATTTCTTATCTAGTTACTTTATTTTATCAATCAACTTTTATTTCGTATCTAGACCCTAAGCTAATAAATTCAAAATATTGTAAAAGGATATTAAAGGCATCTAATGAGAGAATATTTGAGTCATGCAATCTTTCGAACGTCGGTGTTATTAATAGTAATAATGGCAAATCAAAAAAAGACCGACACAAGTGTCGGTCTCTTTCTCAATTAATTGACATAAAATGTGTTTGCACTTCTGTGAATGATGCTACCATCAGACATACGAACGGAAGTATCGTTGTAACCAATAATTGCAGATGTAGGTCTAATCTGCATTCCGCCTTGCATCGTTTTGATTTCAATTTTTTCAGAAATTGCTTTTTCAAAATCTCTATTAGTAATTAGCGTCTGTCCTGACTGAAGCTTCGTTTTTTCTTGCATTTATACATGCCCCCATTATGATTGATGTCAGTAGTGGTAAGGTCAAATAATACACCATTAGAAGATGATAAGCAAATCATTCTTTTTATTGTGGGTAAGAATGGCTGCTTTTAATCAATTTATCAACAGAAAATAGCGGAAAAAGAAAAACTAGAGAAAAGGCCTCTCTTCGAATAAGGTACAAGATTTTTGAGACATACCGCTCATTTCGTAATATAATCAGAGCAAATACCATAAATTAGGGGTGTTCAAATGGAGTTCTCGATTCGTACAATGCAACTAAGTGACATTCAACACGTTCAACATGTGGCTAAAACAAGTTGGAATGCAACCTACGATGGACTAATACCAGTTGAGTCCCAAGAGAAATTCCTAAAGTCTGTTTACAATGATGAGATGATGTTAAGAAGGTTAGATCGCTCGATGTTATACGTTGCTGAACTTAAGGGGAAGATAGTTGGGTTTGCCAACTTTTCATTTGTAAAGGAAGATGGGAAAGTCGAATTAGTGGCTATTTATATAGATCCTGAGCATCAAGGAAATGGGATAGGTTCAGTGTTGCTAAAAGAAGGAATTAGTTTATCGCAGGGGGCAAAAGAAGTTTTCCTTAATGTTAAAAAAGATAACTTAATTGGCAGACAATTTTATGACGCAAAAAAGTTTGAAGTTATTGAAGAGTTTGATGACGATTTTGACGGACATATACTAAAGACAGTTCGAATGGTATTAAAGCTATAATTATAAAAGTAGAAGGGAAAATGAATGATATGTAGTGTATTGAACTTGGATGGGAATACGATGAGCGATGCAGCAGGATAGCGCTATATAGCGCCGCTGGGTCAGATCTAACAGAACGAGGTCAAGGGATTATTCCAACGGCGCAGCAAGCAAGCGAAGAAGTGCGAATCAAGATGATAGGATATCGAAAGAGAATAACCAAATCTAGATTAAAAACATAGCAACTATCGTCGTTACAATTAGCCCAATCAATACTGGTTTCAAATTACGCCGTGCTAATTCAAATGGGCTAACACCACAGATTGCTGCGGCCGGAATTAGTGCCCATGCTATAATCGTCCCGCCGCCTACCCAAATAGCTGCAACTTGGCCTAAAGCAGTTAAAGTTGCAATGCCTGATCCAATCGCATGTCCGAACAGCTGGGCGATGGAACCTGCAAGCGATATGCCAGAGAACCCAGAACCGTCAAGACCTGTAATTGCCCCCCCTATCGTAAGTGTGATAGATCCAACAACTCCGTTAACGGGTACGACATGGGCTAAAGCGACACCAAGATCGTTAACGATTCCATGAGATGCTTCAGGGAGCTTCTCGCCAAACATTGCAAAAAAACCAGAGTCACCAAGATAGAAAAATGCAGCAATTGGAATAACGGGGCCGAAGACGCGGAATCCGAACAGAAAACCATCGATCAAGTAGCTTGTAGCTTTCTCCAGTCCTTTACCCCGATGTGTCATCATCGTCACAATGAGCATGATCTGAATAGAAGTACCTCCGATTAATGCGGTTGCATCACCACCTTGCAAGTTAAGAACAAGCATTGTTGCTACGTTTGCGGCAAACAATAGTGGAATAATTACCGCAAGTATTTGCTTAGTTCGATGTGATAATTCTGCGCCATCATCCCCTTCGGATGCTAGTTGGTTAATCCCATTCGAAGCTCCATCAATTAATCCATCGTTCCATTTACCCGTACGCAAATCTCTTTTCATCATCCAAAAGGCAACCACAGTCGTAACGACACCCATTACGATAACAAGTGGAATACTAGCTTGCATGACTTCATTAACTTGTAAACCAGCCGCATCAGCAGTTAATTGAGGTGCTCCTTGAATAATATAGTCACCTGATAATGCGATACCGTGACCAAAGAGGTTCATCGCTACAGCGGCACCAAGAGCAGGTAGCCCAACTCGAATAGCTACTGGTAATAACACTGCACCAACTAGTGCTACAGCAGGTGAAGGCCAGAAAAACAAGGACGTGATCATCATAATGATACCAATACCCCAGTAAGCTAATGTAGGCGTTTTCATGAAACGGGTTAATGGTGCAATCATTATTTCATTAATACCTGTTCGAATGAGTATACGACTTAAAGCGACTATGACTGAAATAATTAATATCGTTCCAATTAGCTCTTTGATTGCATAGATGAAGCTATTAAATATTCCACTTACAGAACCTGCAATTGAGGTAGTGGCCAATATGCCTATTCCTAAAATACCTGCGATACAAATAAGTGTGGTATCTCTACGCATAAGCATAAAACCTATAATCGCTACAACAAAAGACAAGTAAACAAAGTGGATTACACCTAACTGAATATCCATCCGTATTCATCCTCCCGACATGGACGACAGCTGGTCTTATCGCTATCGTACTGTAATGTATGCAGGGATTTATGTAGGCGTTCTTGCCTTATATCGACAGGTTGCGTCACACTTCTTGCTATGCTATTCTACATAGGATAAAGGCGGCGTATGTTGCAAAGGATCGGAAGGGGAAAGCGAATAATGGCAAACATCACTATCATTGATGCATCAATGACTTACAGTAAGGAAGATGGATATGTCGGCAAAGTTCAATTTAGTGTTGAAGGACATGACCAAGAGTACGAGATAGCTTTACATAGCAAGAGAGGATCAGACTGGGGATACGGGTTGTTTTTCTTGAACGAGTCTGGTAGTGAAGAGCAATTCCTAGCGCTAGATAATGAGCTGGAAGAGGACGACGAGTTGTTCGAAGTTTTGATTCACGCGGCACAGGAAAAGCTCGTTAGACAGGAAGAAGAGTAGTAAGCGCTAAAACATAACAAAAGCCCATCGTTGCGATTACCGAAGCAACGGTGGGCTTAGTTACGTAGAAGCATATTTACAATGGTCGTTCTATTTTGTTTTTCTCGTTTTTGGCTTTTTGAAAGCGGAAGATGATATATCCGGCAGCAACAGCAGCTAACCCAACTAGTAACCATGTTCCATAATTTGTGATTAAGTTGGCGAAATCTTGTACTTGATCTCCTAATAGTGATCCTAAGATAAAATAGGTCGCCGTCCAAACGAAAGCCGAAGGATATGCAAAAAGTGCGAATCTACCATATTTCATTTTGTTAAGGCCCATTACATAAGGAGTAGCGTGGCGCAGAAACGGAAGACATAAACTGATGCTTATTGCATATCCTCCATACTTTTCACTAAGTTCTTCAGAGCGAGCGAGAAACTTGCTTATGTTTTTTTTGCTGCGAAACCAATTGGACAATTTAGCACCTGAGAAACGACCGAAGCTGTAACCAAATGACATTGCCGAACATATTCCGAGAAATGTCATTAAAAAGGCTGGCAGTGGTGATAAAACGCCAGCTGCTGCTAAGGCTCCACCAGTCATTACAACCGTTTCATTAGGGATCGGAAGCCCGATTAAGCCAAGGCATAAAACTAAAAACAATGCAGCATAACCAAACTGTTCTATTATCGATAATAATAAGTCATATGCCATCTTTCAACACGCTTCCTTTTCTATCGCAACTAACGTTCTTATTCACTTTATATACGATAGGGTATCATAGTTCGATTTGAATGAATACTAGCCTTTCGTCGTAAAGTTGAATGTTCAATTTTAACCAATTCGTAACTTTTTGTCGGATTTACAGAGCTATAATGAAGAATAGCTTAGTTGAAAGACGAAAGGCGGAGCGGCAATGTTGCAATTTGGCCAAAAAGTAAATGGACTTAGAAGTTATGAATCCATTACATATACGATATGTTTAACGATACTTTCCGATGAGACTTCGGCATGCGAAGCAGCTCAGAGCGTATTAGTTCGTTTGTTTCAAGATGTGCAATTTTGGGAATTACAAGAAACAGCACGCCGGTCACATATTATGCGCTATTGCTTGGATATATGCTTAAGTCGTGCCCAATCAGCTTCTCAAATGGTTTCAACGTCTAATGTATCTTAATTAAAGATTAATAGTTAACTACGTATGTTCTTTTTATTATATGCGATGTCATTATTGTAGGGTGAAGGTAGCAGATCTATTAAATATATGCTAATCAATTCGCACATAGCAGTCTCAATTTTGCTACTAGCCTTATTTACTTTTATCGAAAAACACTCCCCAAGCTCCAAACATCCTATTCCAACTGTTCGAAATACGGATTATTTTATGTACGAATGTAAATGACTTTATTAAAACTTTGGGTCAAACGTAAAGTAATTGCATTGCTCTGTTTATTATTTCATACAGGGGTCGACAATGTAATGTTAGCCCAACAAAAAACCACATGGACAAGGCAAGTTTCATGAGATGAAAGGTAATAAGATATAATGACAAAAGTTATAAATAAGTCAATGATAGATCTTTTAGAAGAATGGAAAATAGGGACCGTCATTGTAATGAAAAAGTCTCACATGGTCGATGAATGGTACCGACACGGAGAAGATGAAGTTGGTCCGTTATATTCATGTACAAAAAGTGTCTTGTCAGCTTTAATTGGAATAGCAATTGATCAGGGAGAGTTGCAGAGCTTGGATCAAAAGATGTCTGATATTTTGGGTTGCAGCGAAATCGTTGGAGCTGAAGGCGATACGATTACGATTAAACATTTACTCACGATGACTCCTGGATTTGATTGGCCGGATTTTGACAAACCTTATAAAGCTCTACGCGCTTCACAAGATCCCATTACATTTGCATTGAAGCAACCAATTATCCATGATCCAGGTCAAGCATACACCTACAATTCTGGTGGATCGCATCTATTATCGGCCATATTAACAAAAGCAACAGGCATGTCAGCGCTGCAGTATGGGAAAAAACACCTCTTCGAGCCATTGCAATTTCGAGCAGCTAAATGGTCAGAGCGGAATGGAATTAGCGAAGGTGGTACAGGTTTGTCTCTATGTGGACAAGATCTTGCCAAGTTCGGAGCTTTGTTTATTCAAGAAGGAGTATGGGAAGGTCAGCGGATTATCTCGGGAGACTGGATAAAAGATTCAACTCGCCTTCACCATCGCGGTCTAATGAATTATGAGCCACCAATCTACGGAGGTTACGGCTATCATTGGTGGTGCTCACCATTCGAGCATAACGAAATGGCTGATTGTTACTTTGCCTTTGGGCATGGTGGACAATATTTGCTTATGATTCCTGAGTTCGACCTCTCCATTGTCATACGTAAGCAAATAACGAAACGAAATGATGCTATCTATTCTCGCAAGTTTATCTTTGAACACTTAGTACCAGCTTTGCTGTCCGATCAATAAGAAAACATTACATGTAGACGAAAACCCGATTCTGCTTTAATAGCATGAATCGGGTTTTTTGATGTATTAATTAGAGCTACATAGCTCGTTAATACGCCCTCTAACATTATTAGAGTAACTTCCTCCATGGTGACAAATAATTTCTGTAATATCAAAGTCCAGAAACTGCTTGACGGAAGCTTTCGCTTGCTCGAAATCGCTACATAATTGTGGATCGGGAAAAAGTAATTGATTGTTTTCAACTCTAAGTGCATCAGCAGCGATAAGAGTTTGTGTCCGTTTATGAAATAAGCTGATATGTCCTGGTGTATGACCAGGTGTGTCAATGACAATAATCCCACCGCAAAATGGAAGTTCCTCCAGATGAGAAATGGTTTTATTTACGCTAAAACGTGGAGGATTTAATAACGTAGTTCTGAACGAAGCTTTCCATTCCGATGGGAGATGCTCTGGTAAAGAACGAACAGCTGCTTCAACTGCTGATGGAGTAAGCTTGAGGAGCATGCGATCTCCTTGAATGTAAGGTTTTTCTAATGGTGAAGCAATAATTTCTACTTGGTTATCTAGTTCCTTTAGAAGTGCTGGGATACATCCGATATGATCCAAGTCTTGATGAGTAATAATAATATGACTGATATCCTTAAGTCTAATCTGCTCTTTTAACAGTTCTTGCATTATCAATGGGAGTTGGCCAGGGTATGCGGAGTCTATGAGAATTACATCATTTTGATCCCACAATAAAGTTGGATGAACGGATTCAATTCTTCCCATAATCTCTGCCGAAATTGTCAACATTGCAATACCGGATTCCGATCGCATGATGATTCCTCCATATTATTTAGATTAAACCATTCAATCGAATAATGATGGTCAACTGCTATCGTATCAAACGAAATTGACAAAGTAAATTAGTAAACTTTTAATCATATCATAAATATTTATTTTTGTCAACTTAATTTTGAGATGCAAAATAATAGTTATTAGGAGACGAACCTTAAATCTAGCATAAATTTATGAATAGGACTTTCTCGTAGATTCCAAAAGTTGTATAATCATGGAAGATCATTATGGGAAGAAATAGTAGGAAGTGGCTAAATACGTTCAACAATGTGACGGGTTGGCTAGGGGCGAAATATTTAAATGATATTAACTAGCGAATGAGGTGAAAGTAGATGATTAAGGATGATGTAATTAACGTTATCGATCAATTGTTACCTACTATTAAAGCGATGTTAACTGGTAAATATGCGATAGCATTAGGTGGTTCTTATGCGAAAGGAACTTCGGACATCCATTCTGATTTGGACTTTTATGTATATACAGAGGGTGTAGTTCCACTCGAAGAGCGTAGAAGACTTGTAGCAGCAATTGCTGATCAAGATCAGGAACCATATCTCGACGATCCGATCGATGCTGCAATATGGGGTGGATGTGCAGATTTTTACTTTAAAGGTATAAAGGTTGAGACGAGTCTCAAATCTTATACGAACTATGAAAAGTCTATTCAAGATTGTTTGGAAGGAACTATATTCTCCGAACCGACCTTCTGGACACTCAGCGGTTATTATAACTATATTTGTTTATCTGAAGTAAGTTTTATTCAACCATTGGATGATCGTTTCGGTATTATCGCAGATTGGAAGAAACGAATTGAAGTATATCCTCCAAAGCTGAAGAAAGCGATCCTTGATACGAACAAGTGGAGAGGAACCTTCTGGCTGGATAACTTCCATTATCTTAGTGCAATTAAACGTTGCGATACGATATACACTTCTGGTATAGCACAACAAACGCTTCATATCTATTTTCAACTCCTATTTGCTCTGAATGAAACTTACTTCACTGGCGACAAAAAGATTGAGAATCAATTGAGACGGTTGTCATTTTGCCCAGATCCTCTATTAGACAATCTAGACTTTTTGCTCGGAGCACATCGTGACGTGAAGTCACTTAACAGGCAAAGAGATTTACTTAAACAAATTGCAGACTCAATCTTGAAGAAAATAGATGCAGTATAAAAAATGAAGGTGGTGCTGATGCGTTGGTTGACAATGAATTGGCGATTAAGACTTTTATAGTGGAAGCAAAGCGAGCGGCTTATGCATCTGGAAGTGGGGAAAAAGCGAAACCTACACGACCGGGAGCAAAAGATATACCATACAAACGAGAACATTTTGCCTATTTGGACAGCTATTATGGGGAAATCCACTTTTCTGGGCAAGAAGTAGTTTGGCAAAATGATGTTGCAAAGTGGTCGATGAACTATTTTGGGTATACACATGATCCAATTGAAGGTTTCCCTGAATTTCTAAATGCTTGTTTAACGGAAGTTGGTATTGATGCTCCGTTCAGAGGTCCAGCTTTCAAAAAAAGTGAAAAGTTTGAGTATGTTTGTAACTGGGAAGGTGATTTTCATCACTTTAATGGTAAGGAGCAGATTTTATACCAAGGAAAAGTGATATTCAGCTTACATTTCCATGGTGGAGCCATTCAGTATGCTTAACGTAAAATAAATTATTCAGTCACAGAGAGGTTGAAAAAAAAGATAATGTCTAACGTAGAAGAAACAAATACACGTATTATTAAGTTCATTACTACTTTATCTACTCTATTTATTATCGCTATTTTGTTAATTCCAGCTTTCATTGAACCAGAGTTTTCATTTCGAAGTTTTCGGTTTCGGTTTGGGATTGTAGATATATCGATTGGATTATTAGCCGTTTTAGTAATTAGTATGGTATCAGGTTTTGCTCAAGATATGGATAGACGATATCTAGTAATAACATGGATGCTAATAATTCCGATTATCGCAATACAAGTTATGAGTGGACAAACGTATCAAGTATTTGATGAAAAATTATTTGCTCTAATACTTGCATCGATTGCAGCTGTAATTGGTATTGTTGGATTATACTATATCCGTGGCAAGTTAATGAAAACAAAGCAAACTGCAGAATGGAAAAATTACGTTAAAATTAGCAAGTTGATCATTGTACTAATTCCTTCAGCCTATTTTGTACTCTATATTTTTATCGCAGTAATTGAGGAAACATTATTATTCGATTATCAGATGTTATACCCGATCTTGTTATGGTTTCTTCTCTTAAATAGCGGGTTAATGCTCTTATCTTTTAGTGAGAAAAAGCAACAAGGTAATTAAGTTGTATATACAAATAGAAGCATCTTATCTCGAATGCTATCCATTCTAGTTAAGATGCTTCTATTTATATTGCGTAGATGTAATCGTCTATGTCAAAATGTAAATAGATCAATTAAAAGAATAGGGGTAATCCGTTGAAATTCAGACCATGTATCGATCTTCATGATGGAAAAGTAAAACAGATCGTTGGAGAAACGTTAAATGATGACATTATTGAAAACTTTGTATCATCCTATGATTCAGCGTATTACGCTGAATTGTTTAAGCGAGATGAGTTAACCGGCGGTCATGTTATTATGCTCGGACCTCATAATGAAGAAGCAGCAATTCAAGCATTGTCGCATTACCCTAATGGTCTTCAAATTGGTGGAGGGATTACAGCGGAAAATGCTGCATATTATTTGAAGCAAGGCGGATCACATGCCATTGTGACCTCATATATTTTTCGCGATGGTCGACTAAACGAAGAGAATTTATCGAGCATTGTAGCTGAAGTAGGCAAGGAGCGACTTGTTATCGATTTAAGCTGTAAAGAGCGGGATGGCAAATGGTTTGTCGTTACGAATCAATGGAAGCAATTTAGCGACTTTGAAGTAAATGAAGCAAACATTCGTTACTTGGAGAGCTATTGTGATGAGTTTCTTGTGCATGCAGTAGATGTAGAAGGTAAACAAAGCGGCATTCAGCAAAGTTTAGTTCGTGATCTTGCGAAGTGGGTTACCATTCCTACAACCTATGCAGGAGGAGCTAGATCGATAGAAGATATGAAGTTATTCCTTACGTTATCTAACGGAAAACTCGATCTTACGATAGGTAGTGCACTCGATATTTTCGGTGGGAATCTTTCGTATGATGAGGTAGTACGTTTCAATAGATCCATTTAAGCAATGTAGTCAATTCATAAACCATTTTGATAAAGGTGGAATTTGGATGCTTAAAATAGCGATGGAAGTAGCTATAGCTGCTGCTTTTGAAGCGGGAAGACTAACAAAAGATAAATTTGGAAATCTTGCACATGTTGAAGAAAAGGATGATCATGGCGATATCGTTACCGAAGCGGATCATCTTGCTGAAGCAATCATATTGGCGAAGATTAGAAATGTATTCCCGGAACATCGCATTCGATCGGAAGAATTTGGAGAGAATGAAAACGAAAGCGAATGGTTATGGTTAGTTGACCCGCTCGATGGGACTAACAACTTCGCTGTAGGTTTGCCACTATTTGGAATATCGATTACGTTAATGCATCATCTTATTCCTGTTCTAGCGGTTATTTATGAGCCAATGACGGATCGTTTATACACAGCGACATCTGGTGGAGGTGTTACCTGCAACCAACGTCCTATAACGATGGAACCAGGCGGAGCATTCAACAAAGCAAGGCTTGGCTGGATTCAAGGTCATGCTGTGCAAAATGAAGCTAAAGCTGTAAAGCTCAGACATCATATTGACTTGAATACAAAACGGATGATGAGGTTATGGGCACCAACTTTGCAATGGGTTATGTTAGCACGAGGGGATCTCGACGGTATTATCGTTTATAACTCAGAAGGTGAAGATTTATATTCCGGTCTTCTGATGGCACAAGAAGCGGGTGGGGCTGTTATTGATTATGATGGTAACCCATTCACTGTCGCTAGCAAGCAGCCGTATTTAATTGCATGCCATCCAAGGCATAAAGATTATTTTTTAAACATGGTTCGTGAAGGATTGAGCTAATCGTAGCTCGCTAATTCGTACATATAGAAAGGATTAGTAGTAATGGAGCTGTTAAAGGAATTATATGAACGGGATCTTAGTCTAAGTGGGCGTGACAGTACATCTCGTAGACATGGCAATAAATTTTGGTTCCGACGCGCAGTAAGAGCAATCATTTTTAACGATAAATATGAAATTGCACTTATCCATATGAGCGGTGATCATTATTATAAGCTTCCTGGCGGTGGAATTGAAGCAGGTGAAACGATGGAAGCGGCATTGCATCGTGAAGTGTTAGAAGAGCTGGGCACAACCGTTGAACTTACTGATGAGGTTGGATTAATTATTGAATATAGAGATGAACATGAACTGATGCAGTTTTCTTATTGTTACATAGCTAGAATGTATAGTGATCAAAAAAATCCCGAGTTAACGGAAGAAGAACATGCCGGTGGATTATCAACGGGATGGGTATCACTAAAAGAAGCTATAAAAATAATGGAGAAAAACATACCGCAGACATATGTTGGGAAATTTATTCAAGAAAGAGATTTAACCTTCTTGAAGCAACTAAATCGATAAGGGGCGATTCCACTATGACAGCTGCATTACTCGGTAGCTTTATTTCTGCAATGGCAACTGTCCTTGGTGCAGTGCCTTTATTATTTGTACGTTCGCTCTCTGAGAAGTGGAAAGATATATTAATTGCTTTTACCGCAGGCATCATGGTATCGACGTCGACATTTGGACTTCTACCACAAGCGCTTAAGGAATCAGGGTTGATCCCTTTAACAATAGGATTTATTATCGGTGTTGTCGTTCTAGATTTACTAGAAAAAAGTATACCGCATATCGATATTGAACAGAAGCGAGGTATTAGTGCATTTGATTCCAAATCACTGCTCGTCATCTTCGCACTTTTTATCCATAACATTCCAGAAGGATTGAGTACAGGTTTTAGTTATGCTAGTGCAAGTGAAGGATTAGGTACGATGGTAGCGGTCGCTATTGGTGCGCAGAATATACCTGAAGGTCTTGTTCTTGCTATCTTTCTGACACAATCCAATGTGAGTAAGATCAAGTTAATTCTTATTGTAGCGGTGACCGGACTCATGGAAGTTGTATCGGCCGTTGTTGGGTATTTTGCCGCGAGTTATATTGAATGGCTTATTGGTTACGGGCTTGCTTTCGCTTCAGGAGCGATGTTGTTTATTGTTTATAAAGAACTTATACCAGAGACGCATAGTCATGGGTATGAACGTCCAGCTACGTATTCCTTTATTTTTGGCCTTCTTATTATGATTTACATTAGTTATTTCTTTGGGTGAAAAAGGTAGGATGTTCTCTTCGTTTTTAATGAAACGTTAGGGAACATCCTTTTTTGTATACTGCCATGTAGTACGATCATCTGATTGTTTTTTGATATCGTTTTAATACTTGCGTATGTTGCTTCTCCCGACTAAAGAAAGCTAAGATTGTTCTGAGTATCGACTTCTTCTTCGGTTTATAAACTACAAACTCCTCTCGTTTTGCACGCAATTCAAATTTGGCAAGCTTCTCTTTCCTAAGTTGTTCTGACAAATATTGTTCTAACTCCATTTTGCTCATCTCCTTTGTTACCTTTATTATGTGCTCGCTAAAAGGGTATAAAAAGAGTATAATCTGAATCATTAATTTCCCCTTTTGCAAATATTTCCTCTAGATAAAGGAGGTTTTCCATATGTTGAATGAAGAACGGTATCTTCATTTATATTCTAAGATTGCTGAATCAGATGGAGCGGGCATACCGCTTGATGTATCTTTGGAGCAATTATCAGAGGCCTTATTTTGTACGCAGCGAAATGTGAAGTTAATTCTACGCAAGCTCGAAGAAGATGGGTTAATTGAGTGGACTGCTGGTCGTGGACGAGGCAATCGATCGAAAATAACTTTTTTGGCAACAAAAGAAGAGAAATTGCTGCAGCTCGCAGAAATGGTTGCACTAAAAGGGGAGTATAAGCACGCATTCGAGCTTATTCAAATGTATGGCGAAGGAACGTCAGTACGTCAACATTTTGTTGAGTGGATGAATGGGCAATTTGGTTACAAAACGGTCCAGATCGATGATAGTGAAGCAGATATATTAAGACTTCCTGTTTATAAACCAATTTTGACTCTAGATCCAAAGGATCTGTATTATTCTTTCAGTGCACATATGGTGAAACAATTGTTTGATTGCCTTGTACAATATGATCGAGCAACGAAGAAAATCGTTCCTTCGCTTGCCCATGCTTGGGAATGTGATGCGAGTGGGAAGGAATGGTCGTTTCATCTGAGACGAGGAGTTCATTTTCACCATGGTAGGGAATTGATTGCAGATGATGTTATTTACACACTTGAACGCCTTAAAGGGAGTGCAGCATCTGGTTGGTTTGTCCGTTCAATCGTTTCGATTGAAAGTAAAAATAAGAGGTCAGTTACGATTAAACTAGATAACCCCAACTGGTTGTTTCTAAGGTTTCTTTGTTCACCTGGAATGTCCATTGTGCCACATGAGTTAGTTCATCAAGATGAGCGATTTTGGCAGCACCCAGTCGGTACAGGACCGTTCCGATTCGTGAAATGGACTGTAGATCGTTTTACGATGGAAGCAAATCCGCATTACTTTCAAGGTCGTGCACATCTGGATGGTGTTGTTATAGTTACGATGCCGGAAGATACACATTTGTACACAAAGACTTGGGAGCAGATACTAGTTGAAAATGATGTTAGAGATATACACGTCGAGAAGAGCTGGCAAAGAAAAGAGTATATTGGCAATGATTGCGGTATTCTAACATGGAATATGGGAAAAAAAGGTCCCGTGCAATCACAACAATTTCGCAAGGCTATAAATATTTTAGTTGATCGAAACGTAATGATAGAGGAACTAGGTGAACATCGGAAATATCCTGCTGTAGGCTTTTTCACAAATGATCGTTCAAACAGTCAATCGGATAACATTGATTACGAAAGAGCAAAACAGCTATTGAAGGAATCAGGTTATAAAGGTGAAACAATCCGAATTGGAACGTATGGAACACATGAGCAGGATGCTATTTGGTTACAAAAAGTATTATCTATTTATGGGGTAAACATTGACGTTCAAGTGGAGACGTTTGTTAGCATTCGTGAGCCAGAAGTGTTACATAACGTAGATTGCTTATTGTTTTGTATCGTTTTTGCTGAGGATGAAGTTTGTATGATAGAGTTATTCGAGCAAACGGGTAATTTTATAAGTGAACATCTGGATAAAAAAGTTAAAAACTGGGTGAAGACAAAGATTGATTCCGCTTTAGCTTGTAAAGAGGCTATGGGCAGGTGGAAGGTGTTAATGGAAATTGAAGAGAAATTACGCGAAGAAGCACATGTTCTTTTCCTGACCCACAATAAAAGGAATACAATTTATAATCCAAGTATTAAAGGCGTAAGTGTCAATTCATTAGGCTGGATTGATTTTAAAGATATTTGGATGGAGAAACATGTTACGTAGTTGCTATTTTTTACTAATTAATTCATAATAGGATTGACACCTTAGAATGTTCACGGAGGCGGCTTTTAACGAATGAACAAATTCTAAGGAGGGCTAATGATTATGAAAAGAAAGTCTATTTTTTCAGTACTTATTGCTACATTTTTGCTCAGTATTCTCGTTTCAGTTACTGTTGTCAATGCTAGTGGGGGACAGACAAGTGATCCAATATCGGGGATTCCTGTCACTTTACATCCCTATAATTTATCAGATCACACATATACTAACTATCATCGATTTACTGCCCATAAGTCAGGTCAGGTACTATTTATGTTAAATTATACACCTAAAAACAATGCGCATATATTAAAGGCAGAATTACTAGACAGCAACTATAACGTAATACAAGTAGGCGCGTACACTTCTAAATACGTGAATTCTGGAGAAGTATATTACTTGAAAATAACTAGTGCAGCGATTAATTATCAAGGATTTTCCGGTCAAAACTATGTATACAGCGCTCATTATACATCATAATTTAGAAAGTACTTTCTAAAATAAATTAGCATTTAGCGATTTATAAGTGAGGATAAGCCATAACAGCTTGTCCTCTTTTTGTTTGGCTAACGTTTTAGTGCGGAGAACTATCAGTTGCTCAATAAAAATTAACGTCGTAATTGTCCAGATAAAAAATAGTATTAGACTGAAAAATAAAGTATTAGACAGGGTTAGTAGTAACGTAAATAGAGGATGGTTAGTTCAATATATGAGCTAATCTCCTCTATTTTTTGTTTAATGGAAATGTAAACTATGGGTTTAAAGCATAGTATAATTTATTTAATATTTTGAGGAGAAAGGCTTTCGTTGGGGGTGTTGTTGTGAGAGTACAAGAAGTAATTGTTAAAGATAATAAAAAGAGATATTTGCTGTTGGATGAAGTAGGTGTTCCAGTTGTTCCTGTGCATTCAACTTAGAAGAAGCACAAAATTGGCTTAACAGACATCTTAAAAGATATGAAGAGTATGGTTTTGGACTTTGGGCTGTTGTATTAAAAGAAACAAACGAAATGATTGGTCAATGTGGCTTGACAATGCAAGGCTGGAGAGAAAAAGAAATTTTGGAAATAGGATGCTGCTTTTTGTTCAACGGACGGGCAGGATAGTTATAATTACATGGATAATACTTCCGATACAATTTCTTGTTTTTAGGAGGTCAATGGGTCCAAAATTGGAAACAAGTCGATTAAATCTAAGATTGTTTGAACCCTCGGATGCAAAAGCATAGTTTCCCTAAACAAATTTTAAAATCAGGCGTTTATGAAGAATTAGTTCATTACGCTATGACTAATTAAACTATCTGGGAACGATGAACGATAGTTGAACATAAAGGGTTCCACATATTATAAATGACTAATATGTGGAACCTTTATTATATCTGACTTTCATAAATTTAGGTCTTGATAAACTGAGAAAGTAAAGTTTTAGACTGGCGGTAGTTGGAGAAAGCTTTATTAATGTTACAATATTAAAAAGGTAACCATTGGAGGCACACCACTGCAATAAGACTTGTAACGAAATATAGTTCTTGATATATCCCATCAAGGACATATTATGTAACAGAGCTTTAATAAAGGAGTTGTATAAAATGAATGAATATAAAAGTACAGAAATAAAACGTTCTTCAAAAACAGAAAACATTCTACCTCAGATCAACAGTAAAACTAAGCTAGGCGACTTACGAAAAATCGCAAAGGACATTAAAAAAGATCACGAACTAGCTATGGAACTTTGGACAACCGAAGAGTTTTTGCCCAGACTATTAGCAATCTTAATTATGGATAAAAAATTTCTTTCACAAGAAGTGCTAAATAAGTTTGATAAGGATATGCAGACTCACACTTTTGATGAGCGAAATACCTTAATGGATTGGTTAATGGCTAATCAGCTCACCAAAGACAAGAAGACAATTGCATTGATGGAGTCATGGGATAATAGCCCTTCTGCTCTTCAAAGGCGAGCTTTCTGGTATTATCAAGCGCGATTGAGATGGACTGGACAAACACCGCCTGATAACACCGCAGACTTATTATCTACATTAGAAGCAAATATTACGCAGGAAGAACCGGAAGTTCAATGGGCTATGAATTTCACCGCAGGCTGGATAGGCGTTTATGATGAGAAGTATTGTGCACGTTGTATTAAACTTGGTGAGAAAACGGGTCTTTACAAAGATGAAATAGTAGCAAAAGGATGTACTCCCAGCTATTTGCCGGAGTTCATTACGATTGAAGTTAACAAACGAAAAAATAAGTAGTTACCTTTGAAAAATTTATTAAGGATAATTCAAATCCTTAATTGTCGCTTACTTATTTTTGGAGATATTGGTAGAAAAGTCATTAGAATAGAACTCTGCGAGTATCTCTATCACCCTCGTATGTCTGCATACTCTTAAAAACGGATGTTCCCGAGATTTTATTCTCCGCAGCTACACCAAGGTTTTTTTGCTCTAAGGTATTTTAGCATGTTGCACTAAAGTGGTTAAAGCCTATTTATTGGTGTTATCTGGATATGACATCTAGGAATCACTAACATTTCTTTTACTTAATTTCTTAAATACCGAGTATTCCTTATTGGACTTAATAAAACGTAATATCTTTTCGGCACATTTTATTGGATTCATCACTTCAGTATTTACTTCGAGGTCATATTCATCAAAACAATATACTTTGCTAAACTGTGAAGCTGCTAGTCCAATCTTTCTATCTCCTCTCGTTTGCTCTCTTCTTATGAGTTCTTCTTTCGAGCATATTACACCTATAAATAACGTAGGCTGATCGAAAAATTGGTCAAGAAACTCATTAAACCTCTTGTCATTGTCGATTACGGTATCTACTACTACATTAAAACCCAGTTCTACTAGCAACTTAATTGTCGAATGGTACACTGAGATAATGGAATCATCAAGTATTTGTGAGACAACTTGATGATCTATTTCTCTTGGAGGTTCATCTGGAAATTTATTATTAATAAAATCATTGTAATTATTAAAAAAATCATCAATTGATAAATGATAAAAAGGAATCTCTTTCTGATTTATCAGTTCAGTCGATATGGAGGTCTTTCCAGAACTTGAAGTTCCATTTAGAAAAACTAATATCCCTTGCTTCAATTTAATCATCCCTTCAAAAAATAATCATTGCGTATCTTTCAGATAACGTTATATTCACAAAGTTCATATAATTATCCAACTCAGAAAATATTCGAGAAACGATTGAATTATCCTGCCCGTTAGTTCAATAAAAAGAACGCTTTAGCGCCTTCGCTTGGGCTACGTCCTCCTCATTATATTCCATTTCCAATCACCTATTAAAGAACGTACGCCGATAGTATGTAGTGCTTAAACAGGGGGCTTATCTTAAACCTAAGCACTAAGAAAATACTTTAATTTCTACAGACAGTAATATTATGATAAATTAATAATTAAAAAGAGAAAGGAAGAAATGAGATGAAAATAAGAGCGTTTAAACAATCGGATAAAGATTTTATTATAAGTCTTGCACTACGTTTTATGGAGTTTGAACTGATGAACTGGCGGGATATTGAGCAAACAGAAGAAGGTCAACGGAGATTAGCACATGAATCTGTTTCGAATCCGTCACCACATTCAGAAATGTTTGTTGCGGAAGCAGAAACTGGGGAATTACTTGGTTTTGTGGAAGTACGGCCACATACAGATTTATTAAGTGGTATAGAACAAGGGTTCATTGTCTCCATTGCTGTCTCCACAGAAGGTGAAGGTAAAGGTGTTGGCAAGGCTCTTATGCTCAAAGCAGAGCAGTGGTCAACCGAAAAAGGCTATAAACAACTTGTGCTGAATGCCTATATGAAAAATGAGCGTGCGGTCAATTTCTATAAATATTTAAATTATGAAGTTGAAGTGTTGAAGATGGTAAAAGAGCTTTAGAGACTATTGTCAGGTTGAATTCCATTCGTGTCATAAAGGGGGAATATTGTGAAACGAATTATTGCACTAACTACAATTGTTATAGCCATAATCTTCCTTAATGCTTGTTCTACGCAAGAAAAAGTGGTGAAAAAGGAAAGTCAATTTGAATATGTCCATCTTGGTTATATTACTAAATTAGAAGATCACCGTGCGTTAGTAGTAAGCACTGTTAATAGTGAGACCAATCCAAATAAAGAATATTATGAAGCGATATGGGTATCCGCTATACCGTCAAACCTTAAAGTTGGACAACAGGTTCAAGTGAAGTTGAAAGGTAACATTGCAACATCTTATCCAGCCCAAGCAGGTGCAGAGGGTGTATCGATTACCACTACTCAAAAGCCTGAGGGGGCAGATACATTTCAGGATGAAGTTATTCGAAAAGCTTTGCTAGATAAAGAACTAGCGAGTGTTGATGTTTTAGTGATCAAAGAAGTAAGTTATGATGTTAATTCGGATAGTTGGACCATTCGATATAAAGAAGCCATGCTTAAAGATGGCATATTAGAGGAAAAGAGTATTGTAGTTCTCGATAAATGAGTTTGAATAAAACTTGATTAAAGTAATTAGCCGCCTTTGTAAAGGCGGCTTTCGACTTTGTAAAAGCTTGTAACCAAGGATGGGTTGAAGAAGATACTGATCAATTTGTTTATTGAATGTCAGACAGAAAATGAAGCAAGAACGATAACTCATGAAGTTATAGATAAGTTAGGAGAGATCGTTGCTTCCTTTCATATCTCATTATGTGAAGAGTATTGGAGAAGATTTAGACTGATCCCCAATTTTATTGCAGACAGGGGCTAACATAATCCCTATCCCTCCTTCAAAACCTCTACAAATTTCTCTTTCGTTTCAGCTAACCTTTGCCCAGCTCCATGAGGATTTAATGGCTCACTCCATGTAAATCCATCCCCTTCGTACCTTGGAATTAGATGCATATGGTAGTGGGTTAAGTCATTAAATTTCCCTCCATTTTGACAAATGCTGATGCCGGCGGGTTTAAACAACGATTTTAATACAATCGAAAGTTTTTTTGAAGCATCCATAATGGAATAGGCAGTTTTTGAATCCAGTTCTTCAACATCCCAGTAATGCTGCTTAGGCAGTATAAGCAAATGGCCTTCGTTAAAAGGATTAATATCGAGTACACATGTAATAAGTTCATTTTCAAAAACGACGTTTAAGTCAGGTTCTATCCCATTAGCTATCCGACACCCTAAACAAGCCATCTAAACAACTCCTTATTTTACTTTGTATTTATTACCAATTTTACTCAATTTAAAGATATAGCAAGTATCTGTCAAGTAGTTGAATAGGAATTCATTTTTAGTTCTACGTATAAGCAGAAAGCCAGCGGAAAACAATACTGATGTTCCAATCCAAGTTACAAAGTGAATAATGATCTTTAGTAAAAAGGGGAATGTGAGTGGAGCAGCAGAAAAAGAAATGGGATTTAGCGGCACTTGCCTCAATTCCTTTAATTATGACACTTGCCAATTCGATGCTTATTCCTATCCTTCCGCTTATGCAGGATAAATTGAAAATAACATCGGTGCAATCAAGTTTAATTATTACGGTTTACGCAGCAATATCCATCTTATTTATTCCAATCGCTGGGTTTTTGTCTGATCGCTTCGGAAGAAAACTAATTATCATTATTGGGCTTTCGATTGCCGCTATAGGTGGATTAGTTTCAGGATTGGCTGCATGGTTATTGCACAGTCATGTTTATATAATTATTTTGATAGGTAGATTGATTCAAGGGATAGGAGCTGCTGGGGCATTTCCAATCGTATTGCCCTTAGTTGGCGATATGTTCAAAAGCGAAGAAGAGGTTAGCAGTGGACTAGGAATGATCGAAACATCCAATACATTTGGTAAAGTGTTAAGTCCTATTCTTGGGTCAGCACTTGCAATGGTTGTCTGGTTTCTTCCACTAATTGTTATTCCTATTATTTCATTAATTTCGATATTAGCTGTATTATTTCTCGTCAAAGAGCCTAAAAAAGCTCAAAAAACGAAAGTGAAATTCAAACAATTTCTAACCACCATCAAAAGTATTCTTTCAAAAGAAGGACATTGGTTATACGTTATCTTTGCTGTGGGTGGCAGTGCAATGTTTATTATGTTTGGAGTTCTGTATTATTTATCTTCAGTGCTTGAGGATACATATCATATAAAAGGGATTTGGAAAGGTGCGTTGCTCGCAATCCCTCTCGGAGCTATATGTATAGCTTCATTTACAGCTGGGAAGATGGTTGGGAAAAGTAAAAGTAAAATGAAATGGTTTACCGTTATTGGAATTGCTGTAGTGGCAGCTGTTATGCTTTTCTGCGGGATAGCTAATACTAAAAACTTGATTACTCTTATTTCTCTCATGTCTGTAAGTGGACTCGGAATCGGATTTGTTTTACCTAGTTTAGATTCACTAATTACGGAAGGTATCGACCAAAAACAGCGCGGGACAATAACCTCATTGTATAGCAGTACAAGATTTATCGGCGTCGCTGCTGGTCCATTAGTGGCATCTGTCCTTCTGCAAAAAGTAACGTGGTTATTTTACATCTTCGTAGGTATTGCTGCCATATGTTGTTTATTGGCATTATTTTTTATAAAGCCAGATACTAATAAAGCTAAAACTAAAGCAAGTTAAAGTGACTTTAATGATGCAGATACCTGTATAAAAATAAGTGGAGTATACGCTCGGAGACCCGACCTTCAGTGGTCGGGTTAATTTCATTTGTACGACTCTAGGTAAAATATGATATACTAATCGAAACGTTTCGATTTTATCGATTTAAGTTTGAAAACACATATATTTGTATCAGGAGGCATCATATGAGTATTCACACAATAGGAGTTCCATTAGAAGGTTTTGCCCAGTTTAGCAGAATTGTAGCCGCAGAAGGTGCTGTTTTATTAAAAAATGAAGGAAAAGTTCTTCCTCTTCGCGACAAGGAAAACGTTTCGATTTTTGGTAGAACACAACTAAATTATTATCGAAGCGGTACAGGCTCAGGCGGTAGTGTTCATGTATCGTATACAACTAACTTATTAGATGGTCTTCGCAGTAAAGGGAATGTTACGGTTAATGAGCAATTAGCTGCTGTATATGAAAAGTGGATTGAAAAAAATCCATTTGATAACGGTGGTGGCGGCTGGGCTGCTGAGCCATGGCATCAGAAAGAAATGATTTTATCCGATGAGCTTGTATCCGCAGCTAGAAAAAACTCGGATAAAGCAATTGTCGTAATCGGACGTACTGCAGGTGAAGATCAAGATAATGCAGATGCGCCGGGCAGCTATCAATTAACAGCCCAAGAAAAAGATATGCTTAAACAAGTAACGACATACTTTGAACAAACGATCGTTGTTCTAAATGTATCTAACATTATCGATATGAACTGGATGAATGATGAAAGTTATGTTCACCCGATTCCAACTGTGATTTATGCTTGGCATGGTGGAATGGAAGGCGGCAATGCAATTGCCGATGTTCTAGCTGGAGAGGTTACGCCTAGTGGTAAACTAACGGATACGATTGCTTATTCTATTGCAGACTATCCATCAACACATAATTATGGTGATGAGTTTAGAAGTGTGTATGAAGAAGATATCTATGTTGGATATCGTTACTTTGAGACATTCTGCCCTGAGAAGGTACAGTATGAATTCGGATTTGGATTATCCTATACTTCGTTCGAGATTAAGCCAGAAGAAGCGAAGCTAACAGTCAAAAATGGAGAAAAACAGATAGAAATCGATGTAACGGTAACAAATACAGGTTCCATATATGCAGGTAAAGAAGTAGTTCAGGTTTATTATGAAGCTCCACAAGGAAAGTTAGGTAAGCCAGCTAAAGTTCTCGCGGCATTCGTGAAAACAAAGGTATTACAAGCAGGTGACTCTCAACGTCTGACAGTAAGTTTCCCTGTTCATATCATGTCATCCTATGATGATAGCGGTGTGACAGGATATCGCTCTGCATACGTACTCGAAGCTGGAGTATATCATTTGTATGTAGGTAATAGCGTCAAAAATCTTGTAGATATCGGTGGTGCTGGAGGCAGCGGTTACGTAGTCGAAGATCTTCAAGTTGTCGAGCAATTGGAAGAAGCGATGGCCCCTACGGAAAGCTTTGCAAGAATGAAACCGGGAGCTCGCAAGGAAGATGGATCGTTCGAACTTGTTTCGTCTGAAGTTCCTGTACGTAGAATCTCGATGGCAGAACGAATCGAAAACAATCTTCCTGCAACACTAGCTCAAACGGGCGATCAAAGTTACAAACTAAGAGATGTTTTTGAACAAAAAACGAACATAGAAACCTTTATTGCACAGCTTAACGATCAGGATCTTGCAGCCATCGTTAGAGGCGAAGGAATGAGCAGTCCGCTTGTTACACCGGGAACAGCTTCAGCCTTTGGCGGTGTTAGTGATAGTCTACTTTCTTATGGCATCCCTGTAGGTTGTACAGCAGACGGTCCTTCCGGTATTCGTATGGATAGCGGTGGGAAGGCTACTCAGATTGCGATAGGTACTTTACTTGCAGCAACTTGGAACACAGCACTTGTCGAAGAACTTTATGTGATGGAAGGTCAAGAGTTAGTTAGTAACAACGTAGACGCGTTGCTTGGCCCAGGTATGAACATCCGCCGTAGTCCGCTTAACGGACGAAACTTTGAATATTTCTCTGAAGATCCGCTTATTTCTGGCGTGTTTGCAGCTGCATGTACTCGTGGAATAATGAAAGGTGGCTCTAACGCTACTCTCAAACATTTCGCTTGCAACAACCAGGAGAAACATCGCAGTAAAGTTAATGCAATTGTTTCTGAACGTGCGCTACGAGAAATTTATTTAAAAGGCTTCGAGATCGCTGTTAAGCAAGGTGGGGCGAACTCGATCATGACATCGTACAATCCGATAAACGGACATTGGGCTGCTTCCAATTATGATTTAAATACAACGATACTTCGCGGTGAATGGGCATTTAAAGGTATCGTGATGACGGACTGGTGGGCGATTATGAATGATGTTGTTCATGGTGGTCCAGCAGATCGGAAACTAACCAACTGGATGGTTCGTGCGCAAAACGATCTTTATATGGTCGTCAGCAACTATGGAGCGGAAACGAATGCTTGGGGAGACAATACAATTGAATCACTTGAAAATGCTTCCTTAACCCGAGGAGAATTGCAGCGTTCAGCAATTAATATTTGCGAGTTTTTGATGCAGGCGCCAGTGTTCTCTAGAAACCAAGTAATCGAAGAGAAAGTCGAAACGTTCAAATCGAACCCGTCACTTGCGACTGAGAATGCTCATGTAGTATCACAAAATACTGAAGTGAAACTAGCTGAAGCAGGATCTACCTTCATCAAAGTAGAACAAGCGGGTGTATATCGCGTTTTTGTTAATGTCATGTCACTTGAAACGGACCTCGCTCAAAGTGCATGTAATGTAACGTTGAACGATCAATTGATGACGACCATTCAAACGAATGGAACAGAAGGCAGATGGATTGTACAAAAGCTTGTAAAGGTGAACTTAGAAGCCGGTCTTTATGAAATGCAGTTTGATTTCGTTAAACCAGGTTTGAAATTAGATTGGATTGCATTTAAACAAGTGTAATAAAACTGTTTGATATTTATTTAGGGCCGTCTCTTTCATGAGACGGTCTTTTTTTGTCGGGTACTGTCGAGTAAGCACGAATGTATTGCACAGGCTATTTTAACAATGATATACGTGGGCAGGTTACTGCATAAAATGACTCTAAAGAGTCATATGGAATAATACGTTCTCGGGTATTATCAGGGTGAAGCCAACGAAAAGGAGGGAAATGATGAAGCACAAATATGCTTTTTTGCTTTCTTTGCAATCGATTGAATACGAGATTAAGAAACTAACGTTATTTTCAAAAAAGTGTTCAGACTGTTTCGAATTACTGCAAGTAAAACTCGATGAGCTTTGTCTCTTCATGACTAGTGAGATAAACGAGGAGCAATGGCAACTTTGGGGACATGATAAAGAAATCAAGCAACAAAGTAATCAGCTTCGTCAAACGTCAACCTATGCTTTATGCGAGATGGAAAAGTATCAATCAGTAAGTACTCTTGAGAACAAGATGGATATGAGCGATTATTTAACCATTTTGTCTGGGGCAGTGAAAGATGAACTAAATGAATTTCGGATCGTAGCCACCTCAAAAGTGTTGTTCGTCGGCTCAGGTGCTTTCCCAACGTCCGCGCTCACAATCGCTAAAGAAACAAATGCAGACGTATTATGTATAGACATAGATAGTGAAGCTATAAGACTCGGGAGAAGAGTTGCTGAAATATCTGGTTTGCAGTCGAAAGTCCTTTTTTCGGAATCCCCTTTGAATGAACAGACTTTTCTCAAAGATGCTACTCATGTCATCATCGCTTCACTTGTTAGAAACAAATACGAAGTATTGGAGGAGCTTAAGAAAACACTCAATGCAGAAGCTAAAATTATTTTGCGATACGGGAATGGATTAAAATCAGTGTTTAATTACCCTATGGAAAAGGATTTGACCGATGATTGGGATACGACCCCGATTTCTTTAAATAAAAGTATTTACGATACGATGATCATTGAGTCCAAAAAGCGGTTGTCTGTAGGGACGGTGAATAGCCTATGATGGGGCAACAACAATTAGCTCTATTTGAAAATGTATTAATAATCGGAGCGGGTCCAGCAGCTATTCATGTTGCCGTTGATATTTCTAATGGCTGGTGCAATCAGGTAGGGATAGCAAACAGGATAGGCTCCCATAGTGAGCGAATAAAGCAGGAGCTTGAAAGGTGTTCCGGTCTTATCTCAACTGTTGTACAGGTTGAATCGAAAAGTCATCTATCTGGAACGGCACAATTGTCCCAATTTTATGAAGGATTCGAACATATCGATAATGTGTGGCAAACGATTATTGTATGTACCCCCTGTGACACATATTTGAATGTAGTAAAGGAATTAAAATTGAAGGAATTAACAAAAGTTAAGAGAATAATATTGTTATCACCAGGAATTGGATCGAATTTGCTCGTACAAAGTGTTGTTAATAAATCAAATGACGCAATCGAGATCATTAGCTTGTCCACGTATTATGCCGCAACGAGATTCGACCCCCAAGGAACCACATTGTTAACATCCATAGTAAAAGGTTTAAAACGAAAAGTTGTTGTTGGTTCAAATCAATCTAGCAGCCACACGCTTAATAACTTGAAAGTATTTATAGAGAGTTTAGGCATTACTTGTGAAATCGCCGCCCATCCGATTGAAGCAGAGAGTAGAAGTATAACAGCGTATGTTCATCCTCCATTTTTTATCAATGACTTTTCACTACATGAAATTTTCAGCAAGCAACGATCAACAAAATATATGTATAAGCTGTATCCAGAAGGACCCATTACACAATATGTGATAAAAGAAATGCTTCTACTTTGGAAAGAAACTTCTGCTTTCATTCAAAAGCTACATGCACAACCTCTTAATCTATTAAAATTTTTGAATGACGATAATTATCCCGTACACGAAACAACTCTATCAAGAGAAGATATCGAAAGTTTTGTAGACATGGACGAAACGAAACAACAATATTTGCTCTATATTCGGTATTCGTCTATATTAATTGATCCTTTTTCTAAACCAGATGAGAAAGGGAAGTATACTGATTTCTCCGCTTTTCCTTACGTTCAAGTGTCACAGGACAAAGAGGGAAAATGGATTATTCCAAGAGTCCCTTACGAAGATTACAAGAAGTTGAAGTTAATGTATGGTCTGGCACAAAGATTTGATGTAGCAATGCCACAAACATGTAAACTTATCGATCGGTTTGAACAAAAATTATCATCGTTTGTGGAGGAGAAGGGCAGTCATACGTTTCGATTAGAAATGATAACGGATACAACAGCAGATGAAGTTAATGCGATCGTTGATGAATTATCTAAAGTGAACAAGGAGGAGGGTGAAAAAAAGGATGTTTATTCGTCTTCATGATCGAAAAAGGATCGTTACAGCTCTACTTGTTATGTTATTAGCTATGGTCGTAACGGCATGTAGCTTAAGTAATGCCAAAGTGGAGCTAGGCAAAAAGAAGGTAACCATTATTCACAGTTTACCTAACGATTCACTCGATCCCCATAATACATGGATCGCATTGCGGGCAGGAGTGACGGAGACGTTAATTCGTCTTGATGCGAATATGCAGCTGGCTCCTTGGCTTGCTACAAGTTGGGAAGCAAAGGATGAAACAACGTGGGTTTTTACAATTCGAGACGGAGTACAGTTTCAAGATGGAACTAAGCTGGATGCCGCAACTGTAAAGTCATCTTTCGAACGTGGCATTAAAGATAGTAAAGCACTTGAAGCAGCATTAAAAGTTGCAGGGATAGAAGCTAGCGGTCAACAATTAACGATAACAACAAAGGAGCCTTTCCCTGCATTTCCAACTGAGCTTGTCCATCCAACAACAGGAATTATAAGTGTTGCAGCCGAGCAGAAGGTAGGAAAGGATACATTTAACAATGCCCCCGTTGGTACGGGTCCTTTTAAAGTAATGAGCTTTGAGGCCGGAAATGAAATTCATTTAGAGCGCTTTGATACGTATTGGGACGGTATAGCGAAGCTTGCTGAAGTTGTATTTACATTTAATTCGGATGCCAATGTCCGAACACTCGCTTTCCAATCGAAACAAGCAGATATCGTCTACCATATTGCTCCAGAGTCGCTTGCAGCTATTGAAAAGGATAAAGAATTGACGCTAGAATCTGTTTCAAGTTTGCGCACCCACTATTTTACGTATAACCCGAAAAGTCCAAATGTCAGTGAATTAAATGTTCGTCAAGCAATTGATAAGCTTATCGACAGAGATGCAATCGTAAAAGATATTATGTTTGGTTATGCGACACCATCTAATGGGCCATTCAATCCAACACTTTCATTCGGCAACAGGGATGAATATCAGAAGCTTGACCAAGTTGGTGCGTTGCAGCTACTTATAGATGCTGGCTATGAGAAAGGAAATGATGGAAAACTTACAAAAGACGGGAAGCAACTAACACTTAAATTAATGGCATTTACAGGGGTCAATCCTGAACTTCCGCTTATTCCTCTACTTGTTCAATCAGAAGCGGCTAAAGTGGGAATTAAAGTGGATATTGTGTCCGTTGAGTACCCAGATGTCTATATTGCAGATCATTCCGATTGGGACATATCAACATCAAGTTATTTAACATCTCCACGTGGTGATGGCGGTTCTTTTTTAAATGCTGCTTATGTTCCTGGTGGTTCTTATAATGCTGCAAACATAAAAGTTGAAGGGCTGACAAGTATTCTAGATGAACTAAATCGAACTGGAGTAGTTGAAGTGCGAAATGAGCTTACTAAAAAAGCAGTATCTGTAATTAAAGAAACGATGCCTCATTCCTACATCATTAATCCAAATATTTTGGTAGGTGTGAATGCCCGTGTTAGCGGGTGGGAGCCCACTGCTGAAGAATTTTATATCGTAACAAATAAGATGGATGTGAATTAATATGCTTCGGCATATCGGTTTTAGATTTGTCCAGCTTGTTATTGTTTTGTTGATAGTAAGCATCGTTATATTTGTTCTTATGAAGCTGGCGCCGGGAGATCCGGTGCTTGCTATATTAAAGGCAAATGAAGGTGCAGTTTCACTGAATGACCAGCATGTGGTCCGAGCGGAACTAGGTTTGGAGATGCCGCTCTATAAGCAATTCGGAAACTGGTTGTTAGATGTAGTTGCGTTTGATTTAGGCAAATCTTATATGAATAATCGTGATGTTTGGGACATTATGATGGAAAGACTACCCGCGACCATATCACTCACGATCGGTGCACTACTCGTTCTCCTGCTAATATCGGTTCCTTTAGGAGTGCTCGCTGCACAACATCAAGGGCGTTTACCCGATCATATTAGTCGATTTATTGCACTAATTGGCTCATCTATTCCAAGCTTTTGGTTAGGTTTGCTGCTGCTCTACTTCTTTTCCTATAAGTTGAACTGGTTGCCAACAATGGGTAACGGGAGTTTTCGTCATCTAATTCTACCTTCACTAACATTGGGTTTTGTTATGGCGCCTGAATATATTCGATTGTTACGCGCAGGATTGCTTGAAACGTTATCTGAGTCTTATATTCGAGCAGCTCGTGCACGTGGAATTGCAGAATCGAGCGTAATGCTGAGACATGCGCTACAGGCTGCATTATTACCTATAATTTCAGTGTTCGGAATGAGTATAGGCAGTTTATTGGCAGGTTCAGTCGTCACGGAATCGTTATTTGGTTGGCCTGGACTTGGCAGTATGGCAATGGAAGCCATTACTCAGCGCAACTACCCGCTTATCCAGGGTTATGTTCTCCTAACAGGCTTTTTTATTGTACTTGCTAATTTGGCAGTTGATATTAGTTATGGACTGCTAGACCCCAGAATTCGTGTAGGAAGGGGGAGACGAGTATGAACAATAAAAGTTCAGTTGCAACCCATTCGTCGAGAGTGTATTTCCATACAAGGTGGAGAACTTTTCGGAATCCTATGATAGCAAGTGGAATGGGATTAGTTGCTGTTGTTGTTCTACTAGCTATTATTAGTCCTTGGATTGTACCGAATGACCCGTTACTCGTAAACATGGCAGATCGTCTCCTTTCTCCAAGTCTAGAGTACCCACTCGGTACGGATCATCTTGGTCGTTGCCTATTTTCAAGATTAATGGACGGAGCACGAATGACACTTGGTACCACATTTGTATTTATAACAATAGTCGTTTCTATAGGAGTAACGATAGGACTGTTTTCCGGTTATGTCGGTGGAATAGTGGATAGTATTCTAATGCGTGTAACAGATGGCTTAGGTGCTGTGCCGGAATTTTTACTTGCTGTAGCAGTGGCTGGTTTTCTTGGGCCAGGACTGTTAAACGTTATGTTTGCTATCTGCTGTGTGAAATGGATTAGCTACGCTCGATTGGTTCGAGGCATCATTTTGTCAGAGCGGGAAAAGGAATATGTGCTTGCTTCAATCGTTGCGGGAAGTGGAACGTGGACGGTAATTAAAAGACATTTATTACGGCAAATTGCTTCTCCACTTGCAGTTGTGGCAGCACTTGATGTAGGGAAAATGATTCTTCTCATATCGATGTTATCGTATTTGGGATTAGGTACTCAGCCACCCGCTCCGGAATGGGGAGCTATGTTAAGTGATGGCAGACCTTATTTTCAAGCTGCGCCAGAGCTCATGATCTATCCGGGGCTTCTAATACTAACTGTCGTGTTAGCATGCAATCTGCTAAGTGATGGACTAAGAGACCATCTAGACGTTCGTAATCGTACTTAACGAAGGTGAATATGTAGAATGAGCAATGGGACTTAGGAAAGAGAGGTGAGGTATGAGTATAAATGCTTTAAGTAAGAAGACTGTGGACGTTCTCGATTCTACTGTGGATAGAGTAGTTGCTCCATTAGAGGATAAGAATGAGTCGGTGCTGCGGGTGGAGCAATTATATATTGATGCCTATCTTCATAACAAAAGTAAGTCTCTTGTTCATGGTATATCCTTTTCTATTCAAAAGGGGAAAACCTTTGCCCTTGTCGGTGAAAGCGGAAGCGGGAAAAGCGTCACAGCGAGTGCTATCATCGGACTTTTACCCAAGGCACTTCGCATCCGGGCAGGCCACATTTTCTTTAGGGAAGAAAGTATACTAACTCAGACTGCACATGACAGAAGGGAACTGCGCGGTAAGCAGATTGGAATTGTGTATCAAGACTATCAGGGCAGTTTTACGCCATCAATCAAAATAGGCAACCAACTGGTTGAGATGATACGCTCACATCGGAAGTTGTCTAAAAGCGATGCTTCGGATCTAGCTAAATTATGGCTTGCTCGTGTGGCGCTGCCAGTAGAAAGGGTGTATTTAAGTTATCCCTTTGAGCTCAGTGGCGGACAACGACAACGAATTGCAATAGCTGCTGCTTTAATGCTTGAGCCTTCATTACTTATTGTTGATGAGCCAACGACAGCGCTAGATGTTATAACGAGTGCGTTAATTTTGGATTTAATTGCACAGCTGCAAGCTGAGACAGGATGTGCAGTATTGCATATTTCACATCACTTACGGCAAGTATTGCAACGTGCCAATCATATAGCAGTTATGCAAGAGGGAAAAATCGTTGAACAAGGAAATGCAAAACAGATAAGGTTCTGGCCACTTCATCCCTATACAAAAATGTTACTCGAAGCATGCCCTAAGCTAATTAGGTGAGGAGGTTGTTGAAACTAGATGCGAGTATTGTTAACAGTGGACAAACTTTGTAAAACGTACAAAAATGGTAGCGATGTAGTATGTGCTCTACGAGATGTTTCTTTTGAAATCGGAGCAGGAGAATGTCTTGGTCTAGTAGGAGAGAGTGGAAGTGGCAAAAGCACAGTAGCTAAATTGCTGCTTGCTCTAGAAAGACCGGACAGTGGAGATGTCCGTTTCGAAAACAAGTCGTTAGTTCATATTGATTCTAGAAAACTTCGGACACTACGCCGATTCGTTCAGGTCGTGTTTCAAGATCCGACGGCTTCATTAAATAATCGGCTACCGATTTGGCGTTCAGTAATCGAACCATTGGATAACTTTCCGCAAGCACAACTTCCTTTTTTTAATCGTACTAATCGATCACGGCGGGAAACAGCATTACATCTGCTGCAGATGGTAGGTTTGGAGCCAGAGCATCTTGATCGGTACCCACATGAGCTAAGCGGAGGGCAAAAGCAACGTGTTGCGATAGCACGCGGCATTAGTCTCAGTCCAAAGTTGTTAATCTGTGATGAGCCTACTTCGAGCTTAGATGTAACGGTACAAGCGCAAATTCTGATGTTACTGAAACAGCTACAGAAGAAGCTAAATATGTCCTATTTATTCGTTTCACATGACATTGCAACTGTACAGCAAATGAGCGATCGCATCGTTATTATGAAAGAAGGCCGAATAGTTGATTTGTTTTCCACTAAAGATTTATGGAGCGAAAAAAGACATGCCTATACCCGATTGTTAGTTGCAGCAGCGGAAGAAATGGAACTATAGTTCGACTTAATATGTGTGATGAAAGAGGTTTACATGAGAAACGGTGTTCAACTCGCTTTATTATCGTCACTAGTTTTTAGTGTAATGAACGCACTTGTCAAAGAAGTTAGCGATACGATTCCGGCAGCTGAAATCGCATTTTTTAGAGGAATAATTGGCACATTGCTTATTGTAGTCCTTATGCGACAAAGTAAGCTAACCTTTTCTCGGAATGGGATTCCGATGTTGGTGCTAAGAGGCGTTTTAGGTGGGCTCTACATGCTCGCTTATTTTTACACGATTGCCAAAATGCCACTAACAGACGCCAGTATATTAGCACACTTGTCACCTTTTTTTGTCATCATCCTATCTGCCCTGTTTCTTAAGGAGAAAATTTCGCGTGCAACGTGGTCACTTCTACCAGTTGTGTTTATTGGGGCTCTGCTCCTCATAAAACCTTATCAATATTCTAGTTATTCCATTTATGCAATTGCCGGATTATTAAGTGCTTTTTTCGCTGCGGCAGCAGGTATAGCCATTCGATACTTAAGCAAAAGTCATCATGCGTATGAAATTGTTTTTTACTTTGTAGCAACTTCTGCACTCGTT
Source organism: Paenibacillus sp. GSMTC-2017 (assembly GCF_016019935.1). Classification (GTDB taxonomy): domain Bacteria; phylum Bacillota; class Bacilli; order Paenibacillales; family Paenibacillaceae; genus Pristimantibacillus. The sequence continues at coordinate 279,825 of NZ_JAECMT010000001.1, read as the reverse complement.
GCTATCCCTTTTATGTGGGGCGAATTTGTCATACCTGATGTTCGTGAAGGACTGTATCTGTTGCTGATTGGACTTATTTCGCTCTTCGGGCAGTTGTTGCTGACAAAAGCATTTACGTATTCAAATGCTGTAGTGGTTCAAGTTGTAAGCTACTTTGGCATTGTAATGAGCACCATATTTGGTTATTTATTTTGGAGTGAAGTGCCAGACTTGCTTACGATTATTGGTGGTGTGTTCATTATTGTTGGATGTATAGCGTTATCTAATAGAAAACAAATAGAGGAGGAATAAAAAATGACTTCAGAATCATTATATGATGTATGGTGGCAGTATAAAGGTGAAGGTGAGCAAGGTATGGAAGACGATCATTTGCCGCATTGGAAGCGAGTGCTTAGTTTTATACCTGTAGAAGATTTAAGTGAAAGCAATGTGTTTGACTTTGGCTGTAATCAAGGTGGATTCCTTCGTCTGCTCTATGAACAAAGACCATTCAAAGAAGGTGTAGGCACTGACCTCGCTCGACAATCAATAGAAGTTGCTAATCGTAGAAAAGGAAACTTACCCATTCACTATTTTGCGGATTCTATTCCAGAACAATATGAACATTATTTTGATTATGCCTTTAGTCTAGCAGTTATTTATTTACTACCTGACTTAGATGATCATGCGCTCAAGATGAAAAAGATATTAAAGCCAGGTGGCGTTTATTATGCTACATTTGCAGATTATACGGGTAATCCTAGCTTGCCGAGCATTAGAGATAGAATTAACAGTAACGCAACACTGCCAATGCAAAAACATACCATTGATACGGTAGCAGATGCTTTTTTCCGTGCGGGTTTCAAGATTGGCATTCGCCGGATGATTCCTGCAGATTTTGTAGATTTATCACAAGGTAATAAATGGTATAATAATATCGCGGATCATCTGCAATATGCCTATGAGCAAGCTTTTCTCTTCCGATTTGTTGCACCTAGTCAAGATGTTTAATAGTGTGTAGAGAGAAAAGATTGGGGGGCTATGAAACTACTTGTAATAGAGGACGATCTTGCGATCTCACAAGCCATTTTTAGAGTGATGATCGATGGAGGTTCGATAGGAGCTTTATTTTCATTACTTGCAGGATATGTATTAGCTAGGAGAGCACTCATTCCGATTCAAAGGGTTGGGATAAGCAACAACGATTTATTGCAGATGCATCTCATGAACTCAGGAGTCCACTTACGGTCATTCGAAGTCATATGCAACTTTTACTTCATCTTCCAGAGCATACGATTAAAGAAGAAGCTCTTCATATTTCGACTGTGCTCAAAGAAACAAAACGAATGAAGAAGAAATTGAAGCAAAACCTGCATAACAATTACTTTACCATATTTTCATAAATGAAAGGATTTGCATGGGGATGAATACCGCAATAAATGCTGTACATCGTGGGGAAAGACAGTTTATTAATATCGGAAATTTCCGAGATATCGGTGGTTTACCAACTTCGGATGGTCGGATGATGAGGACTGGAATCCTTTTTCGCTCGGATGAACCATCACAATTAACGGTACAGGAAATGGAGAAGTTTCAGACGTTAAAGTTAAAAAAGATTTATGACCTCCGTACTCCAAATGAAAGGGCATCAAAACTTTTTAGAATTTTGAATAGTCAAAGGCCACAAATCATTAATGTGCCTATTCAACAGAATGAAAAGGACTATACTCGATTCCAGTATTTCAAATTGTTGATGACGTCTGCACGAACAATAGATTTGAATACAATGATGAAAGATTTTTACCGCAAAATAGCTTTTCAATGTACAGACCAAATAAAAGAAATAATTGTACAACTTGCGGATGAAGATGAATTACCAGCACTTATTCATTGTACGAGTGGGAAAGATAGAACAGGAATGTTGGCTGCTCTTATTCAGCTACTAGTGGGAGTGCCATATTCTATCGTTATGGAGGATTATTTATTCTCAAATGAGTTAAATCAAAGTCGTGCAGATCAACAAGCGAAATTAATTAGAAAAATGAGTTTGTTTCGACTGTCTAAGGATCGACTTAAGCCCCTTCTTGAAGTGCGCAGAGACTATTTAGAAGATATTTTGGAAGAGATACTGAGTAAGTATGGGACGATAGAAAATTATTTGATCAAAGCATGTGGGATTAGCGAAAAGACACTTCAGAACTTAAGAGATAAGCTTATAACATAGACTATATAAAATATAAAGATGGTGGTGAAGGATTAAGTTCCTGCACCACCATTTTTCTTGTTTAACTGAGTATGAGCGCTTGCGATTTAATTGTTAACCTATTATTATAATTAGTAGTTAACAATAAAACAGAGAGGTTGTGATGACTATTGGATACCTATTATGAGAGATTATCTTGTTTAAACAAGGAATACTTATGGCATCCCTTTACTCAAATGAAAGAATATATCGATTCTGATCCTCTTATTATTGAAAGAGGTGAAGGAGTTAAGTTAATAGATACGGAAGGTCGACAATTTTTCGATGGCTTTTCTTCCGTTTGGCTTAATGTACATGGTCACAACGTTCCTGAGTTAAATCAAGCGATCATCGATCAACTTGGGCGTGTAGCACATTCTACTTTACTTGGTATGGCAAATGTACCTTCAATTGAGTTAGCTGCTAAATTAGTAGAGATTGCACCGGTAGGACTCGCAAAAGTATTTTATTCGGATTCAGGCGCAACTGGTGTAGAAATAGCAATCAAGATGGCTTTTCAATACTGGCGTAACTTAGGAATAACGAAGAAAACAACGTTTATTACGATGAATCAAGCTTACCATGGAGATACAATTGGAGCGGTAAGTGTTGGTGCGATTCCGTTGTATCATGACGTATTCCGTCCGATGTTATTTCCGAGACACGTTATACCTTATCCTCATGCCTATCGTCATGAAGGCGGTGAAGCGGGAGCTAAAGAAGATACAATATCCGCCTTGCGTCATTTGCTTGAGATGAAAGCAGATGAAATTGCAGCACTTATAGTGGAGCCAATCGTGCAAGGAGCAAGTGGCATAGTCGTTATGCCACAAGGTTGCCTTCGTGAAATAGAAGAGTTATGTCGTGCCTATAACGTGTTGCTCATTGCAGATGAGGTTGCTACTGGCTTTGGACGTACTGGAGAAATGTTTGCTTGCGATTTGGAAGGAGTAACGCCAGATCTGATGGTTGTCGGGAAAGGATTAACAGGCGGCTATTTGCCTGTGGCGGCAACGCTTGCGACAGATGAGGTGTACCAAGCTTTTTATGCAGATTATGAAGCACAAAAAACCTTTTTCCACGGACATTCTTTTACGGGCAATCCACTAGGTTGTGCGGTAGCATTAGCTAGCTTGAAGTTGTTTGAAGAGCGGAATATCGTTGATGAAGTAAAGGAGAAAGCAGCTTTTGTTAAGCAGAAATTAGAAGCTCTTAGGGAACACCAGCATGTTGGTGATATTCGGCAACAAGGTTTAATGATAGGAATCGAGCTTGTACGTAATAAGGGAACGAAGGAACCCTATGAATGGGTAGAGCGGATTGGCGTACGAACGAGTATGAGAGCTAAAGAGCTTGGCATGTTAACAAGGCCGCTAGGCAATGTTATCGTATTTATTCCACCTCTATCGAGTAGCGAAGCTGAGCTGGATGAAATGACAACTATTTTGATCCAAGCCATTATTGATGTTACTGAAGAGAAATTGATGAAGGTGGCGAAGTTTCGTTGAAGCAACGTAAATTGTATGCAAATCGAGCGTTGTTCGTGACGGGAACAGATACCGATGTCGGAAAAACGATAATAACAGCAGCAATTACAGCAGTTTTGCGTGCAGAAGAGCAAGATGTTGGTATTTGGAAGCCTGTTCAATCTGGTGCTGTTCTAGGTAGCGGGGCTACTGATGGGGAAAGATTGGTTCAGCTAGCTGGTTTAAAAGAGGGAGGGGAGGGGATTGCTTCTTTTAGTTTTGAAGCACCTCTTACACCGCTCCTTGCAGCTAAGCATGCTGGTGTGGTGTTGTCGATACAGCAAATTATGGAGGCTGGTGAACCTTATTTCGATAGATACAGTTCTCTACTCATTGAAGGTGCAGGAGGGGTTGCTGTACCGTTAACGGAGGATGCACTAGTGGTGGATTTGATTAGAGAGCTACAAATACCTGCTTTAATTGTTGCCCGCTCCTCACTTGGAACAATCAATCATACTTTATTGACTGTATCCTATTTACGGAATTACGGTATTCCGATTGTTGGTGTTATTTTGAACGATTGCGTTGCAAGCGACGAATCGTTAGATCCTAGTAGGGGAACAAATGCTGAACTTATTGAAGCTTATAGTGGAGTAAAAGTACTTGGTCGTTTTCCTTTTTTTGATAAAGGGATGAATACAGAAGGTTTAATAGATGCAGCTAGAAATCACTTGCAACTAGCACCGATTAAACAAGCGTTAGTAGGAACGAGGATGACCAATGAGAGATGAGGTTGAGAAATGGGCGAGGGAGCCAATGGATTGGATGAAAAGGGAGCTTGATGGTTTGGCAAATTGTTCATTAGAACGAAGTTTGCGAAATAGTGCTCCCGTTGCTTTGCATCCTAGTTATATCATACGCGGACAACAACAACTGCTAAATCTTGCTTCGAATGATTACCTCGGACTATCCCAGCACCCTCTAATTATAGAAGCAATGTCAAAATCACTTTCGATTGTTGGTGCAGGTGCTGGAGCATCGCGCCTCGTTACGGGTAATTATCCACTTTTTGAACACCTTGAAGTTGAACTTGCAGCATGGCACGAACGTGAAGCGGCGCTTGTGTTTGCCAATGGCTATATGGCGAATTCAGGTATTATTCGTACTTTAGTTGGCAGAGGGGACGTCGTATTTAGTGATCAGCTTAATCATGCGAGTATCGTAGATGGTATTGTTTTAAGTCGTGCTGATCATGCCAGGTATCGGCATAATGATATGAAGCATTTGGAAACGCTACTAGAGAAATATCGTCACAAAGAACGAAAGCTTATCGTAACGGATGCAATATTTTCGATGGATGGTGATCAAGCGCCGCTTCAGGAACTAATCGCGTTAAAACGCGAATATGGCGCATTATTAATGGTAGATGAGGCTCATAGCAGTGGAATATATAGTGAACGTGGAGAAGGATTGTGCCATGCACTTGGTATCCATCATGATGTCGACATAATGATGGGTACATTCAGTAAGTCGTTTGGATTGTATGGGGCGTATGTGTGCGGAAGTAGAACGTTAGTTCGCTGGCTCGTAAACAAAGCAAGACCGCTCATTTATTCGACAGCGCTCCCCCCTTCTATCATTGCTGGAATATTAGCATCCCTATCACTTGTTCAGTCCGAGCATTGGCGGCGACAACAGTTGAACGCTAATAGTGTGTTATTCCGGTCCTTTTTGCGAGAGGGTGGTTATGTTATCGGTGAGGGAGACTCACCAATAATACCCCTTATTATAGGTGATAATGATAAAGCGTTACGTTTCAGTGAAGCGTTAGAGGAGAAAGGTATCGCTGCTGTTGCCATTCGGCCACCAACTGTTCCAGAGGGAACTGCACGTATACGCTTTTCCTTGTCTGCAGTACATGGTCAGCAAGAACTTGCTGAAGCCGCAGAAACAATCATTGAAATTGGCCAGCAATTGGAGGTGCTTAAGAGGTGAGTGCTGTAGGTCAACTGGAAGTAGAGTGCGAGCATCAAACAAAAGGTACAATATTGTGGTTATCAGGCTGGAGCATGCCAGACAATATATTTGATAGTTTGCGTACGAACTTGCCGCAATTTGAGCATATTTCCGTTGACTATAATAGGACAGATTCATCTGGGTCGATGATTAGAACAATAGAAACGGTACTACGGAGCCTTCGTTCGAATGAGCAAGTTGGGAATAAGCGTCCTCTCGTAATTGCCGGATGGTCCTTTGGAGGATTATTAGCTTTGAAGTATGCAGCACAAGGATTGGCTGATTTACTTATATTGTTTAGTGCGACTGCAAGTTTCACAAGACCAAAAGAAGAACGTGAGCTGGGTTGGCCAGAGGTTTATGTAAGAAGTATGATTACGGGTTTAGGTAAAGATAGAACAAGTGTGGAAACGAGGTTTAGAAGACTATTATTTACTGATGCTGAGTGGGAGCAACATAAAGGGAATTGTATTCCATCATCGGGAAATTGGACAAATGAGGCTTTAATATCCGGGCTCAACACGTTAATAGTTGAACAAAGTTTAAGTGTACTCAGTGATATCAAATGTCCCACTCTTATTATCCATGGTACTGAGGATTACATTTGTCCATATCCAGCTGCCGTAGAGCTTCATACGTTGTTGTCACAATCTGAGCTAATAACGTTGTCGCAATGTGGACATGTACCGTTTATTGGCAGAGAAGAACAACTAGCGAATGAGATTAGGAGATGGTGGGATGAAAAGCAAAGTTAACAATATCCGACGTCAATTTAATCGTAATGCAAATCGTTATGACACTCATGCACACATTCAGCGTAAGATGCAGGAGTTGTTAGTGAATAGACTAATTGGTTGGCAGGAACAAACGGAAATGAACCAGCCCAATATTTTAGAAATCGGCTGTGGAACGGGGGCTCTTACCTATCATTTAACTCAACAGTTTCCTGCGGCTACTATTACAGCACTTGATCTTGCTCCAGATATGATAAAAGTCGCACAAGAGCGAATAGCTAATGAAGAGATACATAATCAGAGTGTGAGTAATATTAGCAGGGATCGTATTCGGTTCGTTCAAGAAGATATAGAGCATTGGAGTTTAAATGAGGAAGCGGGCTCATTCGATCTTATTGTATCCAACGCTTGTTTCCAGTGGTTAGTCACACCCCAAGAAACGCTAAAGCAGCTTCGGAGACTACTGCGACCGGGTGGTATGCTTCTGTTTACAACGTTTGGTCCAAAAACGTTTTGTGAGCTGCATCATTCATTCGATGAGGTGTATAAATCTTTCGGACTGAAACCACAGCGTCATGGACTTTCCTTTCATTCAATTGATGAGTGGAATCAAATGTTAGTACATGCTGATCTAATAAATAATAGATACGAGCAATTCATTAACATAGAGAACTATGATTCTGCTAATCATTTTCTACATTCCGTAAAAGCAATGGGTGCTAGTACTTCAGAAGCTAACTCATCTAAACTTAGTGTGCGGCGTCTTATGACGAGCATGCTTGATGAATACGATAACACATACAAAGTTCAAGCTGGTGTAGTAGCAACCTTTGATCTATTACTGTTTCAATCATCTATACTTCTAAAATAAACATTGCAGTCGACAAAAACCGTGAAGCCTTGTTGCTACGCGGTTTTTGTCGATTTTATTACCAACTCTTTCATTATTCTTTTATTGGGATGAACTAGACTTGCGATAGGTAAGATACCATTCTGCCTAATAGATGAAATAAGAGGGGTTGGGATACAACGATGTTTCAATTAAAGTCAATAGGTTCACCTAGATCGTTGCTGAACAAAGTAACGGTTCGATTATTAGTAGTCGTTATCTTCATGAGTTTGTTTTCTTCACTACTAACGACTGATGCGTCAGCAACTGTCCAAAACAACGTTGGACCAGATGGTAGTATTGGATGGACGTATTGTGCAGAAGAGGGCCACCTGTGTACCTTTATAGGGACAAAGGAAGTGAGATATTGGGGTTACGATACGACTACATCAACGACCGTTGGTTATGTATCAAAAATTGCGACAAATTATTCGTTTTGCGCCACTACAGAGTTTGGTAGAGATCCTTCTTATGGTATTGCGAAAAAGTGTTATTATCGCGATTTACAGCTTGATAGTGGAGATTTGAAGGTATCGGTAAACGATCTTAACAAAACTGTATCGGTAACCTTTAATGTATATGCTAAACAAGCGAGTACCGTAGAAGATCTTAAAAATAAAATTTCAATTAAAAGGACAAACGAAAGCAGCTTCACAGCACTGGGAGAGAACGAAACGGTTGTGAACAGTTCGTCTTCGTCATCCTCTAGTACATTCAAAATAAGCTTTAATGAATCTTTAGTTGGTTTGCATAACGTCATTAAGGTTGATGCTGGGGCATTCGTAGATCATGCAGGTAACCCCTATAATTATGATATAGAGATAAAAGATTTTCTCTATACTCCACCTGCTGTTACATCAGATAGTACTGAAAATTATACGACTAATGACATTGATTTGACGTTTGTAGACGATTCCTTTTGGCGAGAAGCCATTACAGATGTGTCTGTTGGAGGAAATGCGCTCGTTAAAGAAACAGAATACACTATTCGAGATGAAGTAATTTCGATTAAAGCCAATGTACTGAAAAAAGGGATTCAGAGCATCAGTATAAAAGCAACGGGATATCCAGAAGTAGTCGTAAATCAGTCTATTATTAAGTTGTTTATTGGAGCAGGAGCGGGTACGATAAGTGACCCTTACTTAATTTCTACCGCAGATGAATTAAATGATGTAAGAGAGCATTTAGAAGAGGACAAGTATTTTAAACTAATTGCAGATGTCGACTTGAGTAGTTACCCAAATTGGGAGCCAATAGGGTCAGGGACATATATTAGCGCCAATTCTTTTCACGGCAATATAGACGGTAATTCTTACAAAATTTCGAACTTGCAGTTAGACAGGCGTAGTGGTTCTGCACAGGGGTTGTTCGGAAATATAAGCAATAGTAGCTCTATTTCAAATTTGAAGTTGCAAGATGTAAAAGTTATTGGTGCTGATTACACTGGAGCACTGGTTGGAATCAGCCATGGAAAAATTAGCAATAGTTATGCAACTGGAACTGTAGGCGGAACTAATTATGTAGGTGGATTGGTTGGCTTTCAACAATTTGGAAGTACAATAAGTAACAGTTACTTTTCAGGCAGTATAGACGGTTATTATGAAGTTGGTGGTTTGGTTGGTAGAAATCAAAACGGATCAATTAACAACAGTTATAATCTAGGAGCTGTGAGTGGATATAATTCAGTTGGTGGCTTGGTTGGCCTAAATGCATATGGAATAGTGAGTAATAGTTATAATGCTGGTGTTGTTAAGGGAGCTAATCAACTTGGAGGCTTGGTAAGTAACATATATGGTGGTTCAATTAGTAATAGCTTCTATGACAAAGACACAGCGAAGCAATCAGATACAGGCAAAGGCGATGGGAAAACAACTGCGGAAATGAAAGAAAAGTCAACTTTCAGCGGTTGGGATTTCACAACTGAATGGTATTTGGTTCCGGGACAATATCCAAAGTTATGGGTATTTACTAATATGGTCAAAGGAACAGAAGGTGGATCAACGAAGTTGATTCATGTTGCAAAAGGAATGGAATATACCATCAATGATGGAGCATATATTTCGATTCAAGGCACGGAAGTAGATAATATTTCAGTAAATGCAGGTGATAAGATTGCTATTCGTGTAGCTGCAACAGATACAGAAGTAGCATCCACCCCACATATATTGACCGTTCATTCAAGTGTTATTAGTTCAAAGAGTACAGATGCAACATTAGCTACACTTTCATTAAGCGGTGTGACGATCAATCCATCCTTTGATCGTGACACAATGAATTACACTGCAAATGTACCGAATAACGTTACGAGCGCAATTGTTTCTGCTGTTGCATCAGATTCAAAGGCTTCAATAAAAGCAACTGATCTAGGTTCCAAAACATTAGATGTAGGTATAAATACGATTTCTGTCCATGTAACTTCACAAGATGGTACTAAAACAGCCCTTTACACCGTTGCTGTAACTAGAGAAGCTACATCTAACCAACCTAACAACTCTGGTGGCGGTGGCGGAGGTGATCCATCAACGTTTATCTCTAAAGACGGAAAATTAACATTACCAACAGGTAAAACGGGTGAAGTTAGTGTCGATAACGATATGACTTTATTGATTCCTGCTGACGCTACTAATAGAGAGTTAATTATAACTGTGGACAAAGTAAAAGATTCGCAAAAGTTACTTGCCAAAGGTGAAATTCTTATCAGTACGATATATGAAATTTTGAAAAACTTCCCTGAGAATTTTACTAAACCGGTAACGATAACCTTCACTTTCGATCCAGCCAAAGTGAAAAGTAATCAAAAGGCTGTCGTATTCTACTTTGATGAAATGAAGCGGGTGTGGGAAGAAGTTCCTGGTGGCAAAATAAGTGGAAACCGAATTACGGTATCCGTGAATCACTTTACGAAGTTTGCTGTGTTTGCTGTTGATCAACCGATAGAAGTGCCAACACAAGAAACGAAACCTTCGTTAAACGTAAATGACATTAATGGTCATTGGGCGAAGGATGCAATTAAACAAGCTTTAACGAGCGGTATTGTAAAAGGTTATTCGGATGGAACGTTTATGCCAAACAAAGCAATGACTCGTGCGGAATTTACGGTTATGTTAATGAATACGCTAAACGTTCAAGAAGCGGGAGATACACTTGCTTTTACGGATGTGGATCAAATCGGAGATTGGGCAAAAAGTTCAATCGCACAAGCAGTAAAAGCCGGATATATTAGTGGCTACCAAGATGACACATTCCGACCTAATGATTTTATTACTCGCGCTGAGATGGCAGTAATTGTTGCAAAAGCAGCTGGGCTTTCATTGGAAGTGAACGTTTCAACCGACTTTGCGGATGATAACGAAATACCTGTTTGGGCAAAAGGTGCTGTAGCAGCGATTAAGAAACTCGGCTTTATTGAAGGAAATGGCTCAAACCTGTTTAAGCCAGCGGCTAATACAACTAGAGCAGAAGCATTAACAGTTCTACTTAAAGGAATTGAGCTTAAGAAATAAGGTAAAGGTTAGCTTTCTATCAGTAATTAACTGGTGGAGAGATAACCTTTTTTTAATGCAATTATTATCTTTTAAAAAATGTATTCAGATTGTTATCGACTAACATGTTCAATGATATTTTGCGTAACGATGTCCCACACATTTCGTGGTAACTGTGCGTGACCAACATCTTTAAGAGTTAGTAACTTGGCATTGGGTATTTCTCTCGCAAGTGCTTCTCCGTGATCGAGTGGAAATAAAGGATCGGTAGTACCATGAATAACAAGTGTTGGAGTGGTTATCGTAGATAGTTGCTCGCGCCATGGGGTACCTGCATCGAGTAGGAATGGATTAGTCAATTGTGCAGCAAGATTAACAGTACGATCAAAAATATGAAGGGCAGTATCCCTTATCCAATCTTCATCGAATGTACCGCCACCCGCAAAAGGTCGTTCGCCTTCAACAAGATAGTTCGCTACAGATTCGCGGTTATCCCAATCGGGTTCTGGTACAACTGCTTCACCTGTAAATATTTTTGCAATACCTTCATGCATCGGTGAGAGATCAGTAGCTTGATGTCCTGGTCCCCCAGGTGTACTAGAGATTAGTGTAATGGTCGTTACGCGATCAGGATAGTTTATGGCTAGTAATTGAGCGATGGCTGATCCTTGGGATAAACCAACAATATGAGATTGTTTAATGTCCAGCTTTTCTAAAATGGCTAATGCATCAGCTAGAAGATCACGTAGCTCGTAGGACGGATTCCCAACTTCATAGCTTGTCGAGCGGCCTGTATCCCGACTATCATACCGAATAACATAATTCCCTGCATTCGCTAGAGTTTGGCAAATAGTCGCTGCCCAAGAAATCATAGAATTACCTGCGCCTTGAATTAACAAAATAGCAGGGTGTTGCGGATCGCCAAACGTCTCGGTTGCTAACTCAATACCATTTACCTTCACTATTTTCTCATTGCTGTAATCATAAGCCATCATTCATCAACCTTTCTTTATAATTTATTTAATCGCTACACATCTGCTAGTTAAACAAAATGATAGCGTTATCGTTTTGAAATGTCCATTGACTAACCCAAATTGCTGGATTATTATTCATGGCAGTGGCAATCAAAAATCGGTTCGCAAAGAAGCCGAGGTATTCGCGGAAGCGGGAATTGTCACCTTACTATATAACAAGCGAAGTAAAGGTTACTCCAAAACGAATCGTTCCTATGAGCTGTTAGCACAGGATTTGGTATTCGGGGTGCAGACTTTGCAAAACGTTCAGATGTTATAAAAAATATGGTTGGAGTGTGGGGAATTAGCGAAGGAGGTTGGGTAGCTCCTATAGCAGCAACACAATTCAAAGAAATTGCATTTGTCATTACGAGTGGATGACCAGCAATTTCAGTGCTAGTCTTGTACAGCGTCTATTACATGCAGGGTTAGTGGACGAAATTAATATGATTATCCATCCTGTTACCAAGATCTATGAAACAAGCGGTTCAACAAGGCTTCATTTTATGAGGTACTAAATTAAGATTATTGATCAACGAATTTAATATAGGTAAGCAAATAACCGGCCAAAAAAGCCGGTTTTTCTGTTTGATGACAAAAAAATGTAATGATAAATAAAGCTAGATTCTATTCAATGACACTTACAAATGGTGGGATTGACATTACTACGAATTCGTAGTAATTTTAAATTATAGCTATTGTTGAAATCGGGTGTGTCAATTTAGTCAAATACTACGAATTCGTAGTAAATGCGTTGCCAAATTGTAAACTGAATTTCAAACTTAATAAAGAATATGGATTTTTGATAAGGGGGAGTCAACATGTTACTCGATCGCTACTTGCCTAATTACCAATTCTACGAAAAACATCAAATCGAAGTTTATGCAGAAAGAGAAGAGGTTTTTCGCGCAATTCTGAACATGAAGGAAGCTGATATTTTTATCCTTCGTCTGTTATTTCGTATTCGAACGATTCCGGCCTGGCTTATTGGTAAATCGAGAATGGAAGAGAATTCGGGAACATTTATAAAGGGTATGCTGAAAAATGGATTTGTCATGCTTGAAGAAATAGTTGGCCAAGAGTTCATAGTTGGTGCAGTTGGAGCGTTTTGGAAACCGGTAGGCAATAAACCGATCCTTGTGAAATCAGCGGAGGAATTTATTACGCTAAACGACCCAAGTCTTGCAAAAGCGGTCATGAACTTTCAATTACAGCTACAACCGAATGGAAAGTTGATACTCCTGACAGAAACACGGATTCAAACAAATAGTAAAACAACGTGGCTAAAGTTCTACTTTTACTGGCTTCTTATTTATCCAGGCAGTGCATTGATTCGCCATATGTTATTGAGAGCGATAAAAGCTAAAGCGGAAAAAGATTAAAAATTAGAAGATGAAAGGGTGGTTTAGTTACATGAATTGGTATGAAGTAGCTTTGCTGGGATCATCGGTAGTATTGTTGCTGTTGCCAGTCTAATTGTTTTCGGTATCAGTGGTTTAGTTGACAATAGCTTGGCTAGCTAAGTGATCACGGTTTACTACTATAGCGGTCACTATTGTGATGATAACGGATCTTTCATGAAGAAAGTCGAATGAGGGCTAGATCTACTACCCTAATTCGACTTTTGAAGTTCCTTTCTGCTCATATTATCTGATCTATCTTACTTATTGAGTTTCTCCAATGCTGGAGTAGGCACGTCTTCTTTGTTTACTTCTTGCCAACCTTTTCCTGAAGATCCTTTTGCATATATTTTTAAATATGCATCGGGACGAAGTTCACGGTTGAGCATCTTTTTCACAACTTGATGATTTCCATCTGCATCGTATCCGTCAAAGGCGTATAAGTACTTATCCCCTTTTTTCTCCCCTTTGCCAGTCATGACATAATAATGATTTACCTCTTTTTTTGATAAATAATTATCTGTAAATGCCTGAATTCCTTCCGTTTTGGATTCAACATAATAACCACCAACCCCAAATATAAGCACAATGGCAATAAACCCAACTAGTACTAAACGCATAAACGTTTCACCTTACTTTCAATATATTTTTGGACGTATGTCACGTCTACAAGTAACTTAAACATTTAAATCCTCTTACATTTACTTGCTGCCCTAATTATGTATGATCTAGAGAATATCTACTATCGATTAACCTTTCAATTGCCTTACAACATTGCAACAAAACGGAGGGTGTGATCTTATTGGGAAAACAGGATTTTTGCTAAGATATGAAAAAAGACGACTACACCTAAATTTTCAGGGGTTATAGTCGTCTGTTTCTATTATAAACTTAAGGAATTACTTTCCAAACCGTAGCAGCTGAAGTGCCTGGTGTTTCGTTAAGTGTCCACCATTTGGCTTCATAGTTGACGTTATTGTGTGTTACTTTATTACCTGCGACATAAACGGTTGTTGCGCTCCATGCTGGATAGATGGCAGGAGATAAAGGTGTTGTCACATTTAGTACATTGCTTGCTACTGACACGTTACCTGCATTATCAAGTGCTTTAACTGTGAAAGAGTACGCCGTATTTGCAGTTAATCCAGTAACTGTGTACTGTACGGAAGGTGCTGTAACTGTTGCCACATAAGTGCTGCCACGGAATATTTGGTACTCTTTGACCCCAACATTATCAGTCGAAGCATTCCACATGAGAGGTACAGATGTCGAAGTGGTCGTACCCATTACATGGAGGCTAGATGGCGCAGTAGGCGCCACATTATCAGGTCCAACTACTGGGAGAGTCGTGAATGTGACGGTATTGCTCGCATTTGAAACATTTCCTGCGGCGTCAAACGCTTTAACTGTAAGGTTATACGTCGTATTAGCCGTCAGACCAGTCAGATTAGAAGAAAGTGCTCCGTTAGTTGTCGTGATTTGATTAGAGCCATTGAAAACTCGATAACCGGAAACGCCAACATTATCAGTGGAAGCCCCCCAAGAAACTGTTGCAGTTGTCGTTCCGATGTTAGATGAAGTGGCGCTGGAAGGAGCAGAAGGGGCAAGGATATCAGAGTTTCCGTTAAAATTAACATCTATGACATTGTAAAATGCATTATTTGTATCGTAAATCTCCCAAACTGCTAAAATGACTTGGTAACCTGAACGGGAAGGAATATTGCACGTATCGGAATAAGATCCGCCTGGTTGTGATCCACCTGAAGAAACGCTGCAGAATGGTGTGAGGTCAAAGGAAGCGCGTGTGAGAGGAGCATTTGGGTCCCAGTTCTGTTTTGTGATGTAGTATTTCCAGCTTGTAGTTGCATGAGGAACTTTTATATACCAGTTAAATGTGTAGGGTCCAGGACTGATGTTCACCTTTGACCAGCGAGTAGATGATTGTTGATCAAGTTGTGTGAACCAAGTGTTAGCGCTTGCAATTTTTTCATCTGGAGGTCCTGCCGCTGGGAATCCTTTTAATCCTTCTAAGCTGTACGGCTCGTATATGATCTGACCACAATTTGTGTTTTGACCGCTGGCACACAGTGCCGCTCTGCTGTTCGTAACGTTACCATGAGCGGACGCTTTCTGTACGAGCAACGTACTAGACACACCGTATACAAGTGAAAAAATAATACTGAAAACAACAAATAATTTTAACTGTTTTGAAGAAGTCAAACGTAAATTAGACATTAATAATCCCTCCATCGTCATTTTTTACAATCAGCTAGTTTCAAACCCATAAAGCGACTTGAGATACCGATTCAACGTGAACGATGTTCTTGTTATTACGCGAAGATAACCACCACCCCTCAAATATGCTATGGTCGCAGCTTCACTCGAGAAACATATCTAGTCCTCACCAAGAATATAGCAATCGCTTTCATTATTTGAAATAGGTACAATGTTACATTTACACTAGCTCTCTAAAACAGCATCAAAGTAAGCAGATTAATTATACAAATGAATTTGACGAGTAAGCATATGAGGCAACGAATTATTTTAGTACTAAAGGATCTATTCGGGGATTCGATTCATATTGATCAGCTCAAAATATGGTGAAAACTGAGTTTTAATGACAGGAGAAAGGTTTTACGGATTTATATTTAACTCCGTTTAATTATAACGAACGTTTGATATAAGAAAAGCAGGAATATTGTCGAGTAAATGAGTCTTTATAATTAGGACGGTTTGTTTTTAAACAGATAGAAGTTGCTGTTATTTTGACGTTTTAAATCACCTGATTGGAAGCTGCTTTGAGAATGGGTCAGATTAAAGCAAAAATCGACGATAACCTAGTTTGTTCATCGCAATTCGTAAAGAAAGGGGTAGTCTGTTAGCTTCATTTACACGCTAATAGACAGAAGGTTATATTTTACATGATCCATTTTGGAACCTGCATTTAGAGCTTAGGAAGGTGGATTCGTTATAATTCGGATTTCCTGCGGTTTAATTGTGCTGCCCATTTATGTTTAGAAAATGTGATCGATTAAGTATGAATACGAAAGGGTGACTAGGTTTGAATTTGGAATCAATGAATCTTCCCAGCTTCTTACGCATCCATGAAAGGTGGAAAATTGGAGATTACATGCCAAACATTCCAATATCGAAAAATGAGAATCTGAAACTCTATGATTTGATAGATGACTATCTTTTGGTAGCTGCATTAAGCACGAGTTGTGCTCCTTGTCTGCCAGCTATGGAAGCGCTGGATGCTTTTATTCAAAAGTATCCTTATTACAAACTAATAATATTTGTTGTAACAGATGAGCAGAAGTTTGAGCTTGCGAAAATGGCATTTCATGAATCAGCCAACTTGTATATCGCAACAGAGGAATTGGTGATGGAACAATTGAAAATCAAAGCCTACCCATGGGCATATGGACTGAACTCTAAAGGACAGATTATTACGATTGCACATGCCGGGAGATTTGAGTTTCTGGAACAGCTAGCTGCTCCATTCCGAAGATTTCATGAACCGATTGCGGTTGCAGATTAAGAGAGGATGTGCGGAAATGAGCAAAATCAGCTTTAAAGATTTATTTTCCCCGGGGGCAGAGGAAAAGATTAAGCAATTTAAGCCTGCTCGATTGCAAGAAACGAAACCGTCACTGTTGCAAGGACTGAAGTTTCCTGGCGAAGGCGTTTATGATCATTTTGAAAATCATGCATCGGCTGTAGTATGTATTGTTTCTATGACATGCCTTGCTTGCATTGATATGTTGCCGGAATTATCCGCATTCGCTGATTCCTACAAAGGAAAGTTCGTCGTCATTAGCAGTGGATCGGAAGAAGAAAATCAAGAGCTTGTACGTCATTTTGCTTATCGATTTCCTGTTAGATCAATGTCAGTGGAGGCGTACACAGAAAGATATGGAGTTGACGCCACACCGTACGTCTTTCATCTCATGAAGGGTATCGTTTCCCATAGCTACTCGATTCAGAGCATTAGAGATTTATACGAACTTGCTGAACACGGGAAGGGGATCTAATCGAGTGATGTGGCTCGCATTTGTGACGGATAGTATGCTGGCTGCTTTGTTTTTTGCGGCATTTTATTCAAAGGTAAGTAAGATTAATAATTTTCAATTATCGATAGCCTCCTACAGGCTGCTGAATGAAAAGTATTTAGCATTCGCAGCTATAAGCGTACTGACCGCTGAATTTCTATTGTTTGTTGCTTTTGCTTCGGGAGCTGTGCTTTACATAAAGGAAATAGGGGCTATTGTGATGCTGGTAGCGTTTACATTTTCTTTGATTTGGAAACGTTCTAAAGCAAAAGGTGAAGCAACAACTTGTACATGTTTTGGCTCAATGAACGGGTTAAATCGTTTTCCTATTATTCGGAATCTGATTTTACTTGCCTTAGTTACTGGAAAAATGATAGTGATCCCTTTTATGGATCAGTCTATGACTGTTACATTAATGCAATTGGCCTTAAATGCGCTGTTTATCTGTGGTCTCTTCATCATTGCAGATGTGTTCGGAACGATTAAACAAAGACAAAAATGGAGTTTGCATTTATGAGCCATCAAACTTGGTTGTTAGTAGGTACGGTCATTATTATAGCAACACTTTGCAGTATGCTTTGGATAGCAAAGAGTTCCTTGAGGGCAGTGGGACGCATAATGGTTTGCGAAGCAATGCGACAATTAGGTATGGATCAACAAGGAGAAATGACAATTATAGGAGTCGATTATGCTCATGCTTCCTTTAAAAGGATAGATGCTTTTTTATGTGAGAAAGGTGAAAATGCGGGGAGGATCGTAGTCGTACTTTATGGACCAGATTTCTTATTTCGGATTAAACAAAAGTTTTGGAGAGGCAGCGAGCATATCCTCCTTGCCTCTGAAGAAATTTCTGCGATGTGGGCTGCGTTGTTGAAGGATAGAACGGAAATTGTGGAATGGAATGGAAAACGGTTTATCCGCTATACAGAAGTTGATATGTATCTGAAAGCATATACGCTGAAAAACAATTTTGAAAAAAGGGAGGTTGTTTCATGAGCACTGGTTTAATTGGTCAACTGGTTGTAGCGGATCAAGTCATAAGTGATGATCATGCGAAGGCCCATATTATTCAGCACGTCCGTAATCACATTTTACTTCAGACCTATCCTGCTGTTGCCATCATTAAAGTCTGGGTGAAAATTTGGATCATAGACAATGCCGAAAATATCGTTTACGTAAGGTTATACGACTCAAACAACAGCATGATATGGGAGAAAGAATTCGACGATATTGTCAATATGAGGCCTTCGCAGTTGCCTGCAGGCAAAGATTTCAGCTTTGAAGTCCGATTTGTTGTCCATGATGCAGGGCTCTTTAAAGTTGTCATGTTCGATCAGCATAATGAGAAGTTGGCCGAATACCCCATGTATGTCTCCCGTGGCGAGCAGTAAAAAAAATTATGAAAGGAGGTGATTATAAATGGCATGTCCGAATGGTTGTCCAAACGGCAATTGGGTTACTGAATGTCAAGGTGCGTGTGGTTATCCATATAGTGGAAATGCAGTTGTCGGTATTTGTTACGAGCTGAACTGTGCTGAATTTGGTGGCTGTGGAAGCTGTCCTTACTAAAGTTAGCAGAGGATTGGGTTGTCCGATAAGTCAGGAAGTGGCAGGACGGCCCTGTTTTCAACGAAGTTTCTAAGAAAAATGCCATAAAATCGACCTCATGTCAGCATAAGCATGATGTAACTTATCATCAAATTCCTTGTAATAACAAAGTTTACGGGCTCCTTCGGGAGTCCGTTTCCTATATGAATACCGAAGGGATCACATTCAAAGCTGATTTTGGTTTACTAAATGAGATAAAAGCTGATCAAGTGTCTTTTCCAGATGAATCGTTTGTTGCAGTTTTTGCGAGGGACTCTTTTTTAACACTGACATACTGTTGTCAGTGATGCCATTGTATGATGAATACATAAACAGTAAACAGAAAAAGGAGGTAGCTGAATTGACAAATCATAGTTTGAGATTTTATGAGTATCATGTATGGGCTAATAAAAAAATCTTTAATCGATTAAAAGAGCTTCCGCAACACCTATATACTCAGGAAATTCAAAGTGTGTTTTCCTCAGTAGCGAAGGTTATGGCTCATATCTATAAGGTTGATTGTGGTTGGCTGGACATGCTGCTGGGGAAAAGTATGAATGAAGCTTTGAAAGATTCTCATTCTATCGAGGCGGATGCAGAAGCTAGAAGTATGGAAGAACTGGAGGTTTTGTATGACGATTTGTCCGAGAGATTCAGAGCATGTATTAATGAGCATGCGGATCTTGAAGAAGAGGTTACTTTAGATAATCCTTACGCTGGAAAATTGAACACCAGGTATTCAGAATTTATTGTACAGGTTGTAAATCATGGCACATACCACCGAGGTAATCTGTCTGCTATGCTTCGTCAACTGGGCCACTCCTCTGTTATGACTGAGTATGGACTTTTTATGTACCAGGATGAATCAAATACGAAATGATATAATAGTGTTGCTACCTATCAAAAAGGAGATGTTAACTATGTATAAACATATCGAGGATTTTACTGCAACTTGGAAAAATGAAACGGCAGCTACACTACGGACGCTGGAGGCGCTTACTGATGAGTCTCTTAGCCAACAGATAACGAATGACCATCGAACGCTTGGACGTCTCGCTTGGCACCTTGTTCAAACATTGCACGAAATGCCTACCCGCACAGGATTGTCTTTCGAAGGACCAGGGGAAGATACGTCGGTGCCAACTTCGGCAGCTCACATTGCGGATGTTTATAAGCGGACATCACAAGCACTTCTTGAAGCTGTAGAGTCCAGTTGGAAGGATGAGAATCTGCTTATCATGAGCGACATGTACGGCGATCAATGGCCGAACGGATTGATGCTAGATATCATCGTAAAACATGAGATCCATCATCGTGGACAAATGACGGTTCTGATGCGCCAGGCAGGCCTGCGTGTACCAGATCTTTATGGCCCGACGAAAGAGCAGTGGGCAGAATTTGGTGCACCAGCTCCGGTAATTTAGCTTCAGAATCTATCCCGCTTCGGCCTTGTGGCCGAAGTGGGATTTTTTAGTTACATAGAAAGTTAATCAAGAAAATGAATAGCAATTAAGGCGATATTATCAACCATTAGTATTGGGAGTATATGGGGTATAGGACTATGAAATTGGAACGATAAAGCCGCTGATTTCAAATCAACGGCTTTTCTTGTTTATGAATGAAGGTCAAGTTGTTCTCCAGGCTTGAGGGCGAAACCTTTGATTCCTTGTTCTTTCAGCTGAGAGACAAAGACTTTAGCATTTTGTACGATCCCCGGGAATGTGCTGTGATGAACGGGGATTACTTTTTTGGCTTGAAGCCACTTTGCTGCAACTAAAGCATCTTCAGGTCCCATCGTGTAAAAATCTCCGATCGGCAGTATAGCATAATCAATATCGTAGAGCTCTCCAAACATTTTCATATCACCGAACAAAGAGGTGTCGCCAGCATGATAAAGCGTAATTCCGTTCCATTTCAAAATAAATCCACCTGGCATGCCAGCATAGATGATACTTTGGGAATCATCGGATATTATTGAGGAGCTATGGAAAGCATGAACAAGTTTTGTTTTAGCAAATTCCAAGTCGACAGTTCCTCCTATGTTCATTCCAATCGTCTTCAGGCCCTTCCATGAGTAATAGGTAGCCAGTTCGTAGGTGGCGACAATGGTCGCATCGTTCGCTCTTGCGATAGTTTCTGCATCAGCTGTATGATCCGAATGTCCATGAGTAAGCAAGATGTATTGAACTTGAATGTCCTCAGGCTTAGCTTTTGCAACAGGATTGCCGCTCAGGAATGGATCGATAATAATCGAGTGTTTTCCATCTGAGATCTGAATGCAAGAGTGTCCGTGAAAAATAAGGTTCATTTGATCTCCTCCATAAACTATTTTTTAAACGATCTATGACAATACGAGTCTATGTATTATTCGTTTAGTTGTCAATTAATGTAAGACCAAATTGATTTAAGGCCTACTTTTCAAACAAAGTACATAATTAAAAATACTACCTTGACAGTCACAGTAGTATGTCGTATTATACAAATACGGAGGTGATGATATGAGCGAGAACAAAATTACATCCGACCTGTTGCGTGGACATACCGATACGATGATTTTACGACTCTTAACCGAATCTGACCGTTATGGGTACGAGATTGTCAAGTTGATTGCTGAACGCTCGGGCGGTCAGTATGAATTAAAGGAAGCAACGATGTACTCCAGCGTCCGGCGGCTTGAGGTGGACGGTGATATCGAGTGGTATTGGGGCGATGAGTCACAGGGCGGACGACGTAAATATTTTAGAATTACCGAAAAGGGCAAAGTTACATACGCCCGCAACCAAAGCAATTGGGAGTATGCAAAACGCGTGTTAGAAAACTTATTATAAGGAGATTGACGAGATGAATCAGAAATTGACGGATTATCTAGACAGCGTTTTTACACCATACGATGGGGTGAAAAGCGTCACTGAATTAAAGGCTGACCTACACTCTGATTTGCAGGAGCGATACCGTGAACTAAGAGCTGATGGTAAAGACGATGAAACAGCGTTTAAGAAGACTATTGAAAGTATTGGCGATATCGAGGAAACAATCTTGGAGGTTGCGAACCTCTCTCGATCGCTGGAACGCCAAGTCGTGACAAACCTTAGCTCAAGCAATCTGGCGGAGAGCGATTTTACAGGCGTTACGGCTCATAAAGGACTGTTTAAAGGGAGTGCGCTTCACGGTTCAAGCTTTTCAGGGGCAGATTTGACGGGCAGTTCGTTTAAGAGCAGTGACGTACGCAATGCCAATTTTGACGGTGCGAATTTGACGGATTGTAGTTTATCCTCCCTTGATTTAGCAAATGCAAGCTTCAATAAGTCGATCCTAGTACGCACGAATTTCAGCTCGTCTTTAATGTATGGGGCAAAATTCAAAGACGTAAAACTGGTCGACGTAAGCCTGAACACGACCGACCTCAGTAAAACAATCTTTGAAAACTGTATCTTTGACGGAGTGGAGTTCAAATCGTCCAATCTGGGAGGTCTGTGTTTTGACGGCCAAACCTTTATCGGTGTTAAGTTTGACAAGTCAGCTCTGAACGATGTTTCGTTTAAGGGCGCGACACTCAAAAACGTTTCTTTTCCGACATCTTCGTTGACTAAAAAATATTACCGTATCATCAAAACCATCTGCTTTGACGATGCAATCATGGATAAGTTGACCTATGCTGCGCTCAAAGGTATGGAAGCTAATTTATCAAAAGTTACTGTTAGATAAGGAGGGGAAAATATGAAAAGCAATGCTATTGAAGTGATTGGGCTACGTAAATCCTACAAGCAACTTCAAGTCCTTAAGGGTGTGGATTTCGAGGTGGAAAAGGGCAGTATTTTTGCCCTTCTTGGCTCCAACGGGGCAGGCAAGACAACTGTAGTCAAAATCCTGACTACGTTACTCAAATCAGACAGCGGAACCGCCACCGTAAACAGGTTTGATGTAGCGGCCGATCCTGAGAATGTGCGGCAGTCGATCAGTCTTACAGGGCAATTTGCAGCCGTGGACGAAATGTTGACTGGACGGGAAAATTTGATCATGATTGCCAAGCTGAGATATCTCAAAAATCCGAGGAAAGTTGCTGACGACTTGCTTAAACGCTTTGGCTTGACAGACGCCGCCGACCGCAGAGCATCTACTTATTCTGGAGGTATGCGTCGCAGGCTCGACATAGCCTTAAGTCTTGTTGGTAATCCGCAAATTATTTTCCTCGATGAACCGACTACAGGACTTGACCCCGAGGCACGCATTGAGGTTTGGAAAATTGTCAAAGAACTTTCCGAAGGTGGCACGACCGTACTTCTTACCACGCAGTATTTGGATGAGGCTGAGCAGCTTGCCGACCGAATTGCCATTCTGCACGAGGGTAGAATTATTGCCAACGGTACGCTGTCGGAACTAAAAAAGCTTTTCCCGCCCGCAGCGGTGGAATACGTTGAAAAACAGCCGAATTTAGAGGAAATTTTCCTCGCAATCGTTGGAAAAAAGGAGGCAATTTAAATGGAAGCGACAAAAAAACATTTTTTCAACGATATGGGCGTTATGCTTGGACGTTCCATGCGCCATATATCCCGTAGTATGGACACCATAGTCACAGTAACGATCATGCCGATCGCGTTTATGTTGCTGTTCGTTTATGTGTTTGGTGGTGCAATTCAAACCGGAACGGACAACTACGTGAATTATTTATTGCCTGGCATCTTATTGATTGCTATTGCAAGCGGAATTTCTTATACGTCTTACCGTCTATTTCTCGATGTGCAAAAGGGTATAATTGAGCGGTTTCACACCATGCCGATTTCACGTTCCACCATACTTTGGGGGCATGTGCTGACCTCGCTAGTATCAAACGCCATTTCAGTTGTCGTCATCATTTTAGTAGCGTTGATTATAGGTTTTCGTGCATCGGTGGGGATTCTGCCATGGTTAGCGGTTGCCGGAATACTCATGCTGTTTACACTCGCGTTAACTTGGGTCGCGGTAATTGCCGGACTATCCGCTAAATCGGTAGATGGAGCAAGTGCTTTTTCCTACCCGATTATCTTCTTGCCCTTTATCAGCTCAGCATTTGTGCCGACAGAGTCGATGCCGTCAGTCGTTCGCGCATTTGCTGAAAATCAGCCAGTTACCGCGATAGTGGAAGCCATTCGTGCGCTACTGTCAGGGCAAACAGTGGGCAATGATATTTGGATTGCTCTTGCGTGGTGTGTTGGAATATTGTTCGTAGCCTATTTCTTTGCAATGAGGGTATATAAAAATCGAGTGTGAACGTAAACTAATAGATTGGCGAATGACCAATTGAGTTAATTTATAACAATAATGGAATAGTACGTTTTATCGCTAGTATCCCAATGAAATTCTAACCTCTTACCAATTTCATGTTCCCCATAACTGAGGGACATGTGTTTACATCGCTGGATCCACCACCATATCGGTTGTCATCATCATTCTCATAGCACTTTTTATTACTTTTGGAGCCGTTCGAATGAAATAAGCTATAAAGCTCACAGTGCGCATTAAAGCTGTGGGTTTTATTAGATTAAGCACTATTGATTAATTGGCAATCGGATAATGTCCTTGTCATTTGATAGAAAATATCGGAGGACAAGGACATTATCCGATTAGAATCTTTGGAGACCGTTTGCTAAATAGGTATTCTTATTCATTTACCACATGATAGCAGAACCTAAGTAGGTTCAGTCTCATCATGCGGTTTTTATTTTTAAAAGCAAATGGAGATATCCCAATCTTAAAATAAAATATGCATTATATATATTTAATGGATACGTATTCCTAAAATCCGGCGATATGGTAGTTAGTAAAAATGAGACTAGAATAAACTAATATAGTTTGTTGCACGTTCAATCAAAATATCTCTTTCTACGGATTGGTTTCGTTTCATCTTCGTTCTGCCAGTTGTCTGCCCCAATGCGGAGCAGATCAATCGGTTATGATAGCTTTTTTCACATAATTGATGAGTTAGCCAGTATACATCATGTGAGTCTATGGGATTTAGAATTTTTCGAAAGCAGGAAGACCATGTCACCCAATCGGCAGGCTTTTCTTGCGCTTCAAGAATGAGTCTACTAGTCAACGGTCCAACACTGGTCTTTAATAACAAGTTTACTTCGTAGCGAATATTGCCATTTCTCTTAAGCGGTACAATGAATAGTTCCATATTTCTGATTTGAACCATGTGGACAATGTGGACCTTTGGCAGTTGGATAACAGGCACAGACAGCGGTTTGATCATTTGTACGGACATTTATTACTCTCTCCTTATTCGCTTACGAAGTTAGCTGTCGGATTCGGACGTGAGAGTCGCCCTACCAGTGAGTTTAGTCACTGGATTCACCCCATGAACATGATTATGTTCAAGTTGGTTCCCCCGTTGCTTAGTTTTTAAGCATTCAGCGATTGTTATTAGCCAATGTAGGCTTATCATTTATCATAGGCTGTTCTCGATAATTTGTAAATTTTTGAGAAAACCTACTTAACTCTTTATTCTGTTATAAAAGTCATTGGTGTTGAGTTTTAAGCAAGAAATCAATTCATTACTCCTTATTGCTCACTTTTTCTTGCAAAAGAATATATGATTATTGATCACTTACATTCGGGTAAAGCAGATGTAACTGATTGAAAGTCAGTTAGTAGAAAAAAAACAAGTTATCACAGTTATGAACGCTAGCTTCGTTAACATTGAAGTGAAAAGCAATTCACAGTTCTGTCCATGATTGAACGGATTTATTTTCGTATTCCGAAATTTGTATTTTCTTTTTTTGCGTTTTCTTGTAGGATTATAGTACCAAATTAATTGGAATTAAGAGGCATCGTTAAAGAAAGGTATGTTAATTTTAGAAATATAATAAAATTTTTAAAATATATTTATAAATTAAACCTCTTAACCGATATAATAATAGTGACAATAATAGACATCTGTAGAAATCTGCTGAATCGATAGTCTTATATAAATGATTCATTCGCAGGGTGTCCTATCGTGAAAAGAAATGGTAGTGAGACTTTTTATTGCTATTTGCATGATCATATGATCATAGACTAATAGATAGAATGGTTAAAAAGTTGTGTGAATATGCGCACTTTAGACCATGTACAAATGAAAGCTGGTTGTCCCATTGAGAGGAGGTTAAGGAGAGGGACTCGTTCTGCAAAGCAAGAAACTAACATCATGAATACATACTTAGGAGGAACAACATGCGTACTAAAATGAAAAAAATATCAGTCTTGTTGGTATCAACAGTAATGTGCTTTACAATTATTGGGGCACCTGCTGGTGCAGCTAATCGTCCTACGACGATGGCACCGAACGGAATTGTTACAACACCTCATTACTTAGCTTCTGCTGCAGCGCTTGAGGTGCTTGAAGAGGGTGGTAATGCGGTTGATGCAGCGATTGCTGCACAAGCAACACTCGCAGTTGTATATCCGCAATACACAGGTATCGGTGGAGATGCATTCTGGCTTGTTTTCAATGCAAAGACAAAAGAGCTTAAAGCGTTGAATGCAAGTGGTCGTTCAGGTGAGAAGACGACAATTGACTTCTATAAAAATAAAGGCTTTGAAAAAATTCCTTCACGCGGCTATTTGGCAGCTAACACAGTTCCAGGTGCAGTTTCAGGTTGGGGCGAAGCTTACAAATATGCAGAAAAAACGATGAAATTGTCCATGGACTGGGATGATTTGTTGGAGCGCGCTATCCATTATGCGGAAAAAGGTTACCCTGTAACGCCGAACCAAGAAAGATGGACAAACAGTGCTATCGATACATCTGATAAAGAGTTGAAAGACTTGGGACGTTTTGAAACGTTCAGCAAAGTTTTCTTGAAGCCAGATGGCAAGCCTTACAAAACAGGCGAAATGATGGTACAAAAAGATTTGGCAAAAACGTTGAAACGTATTGCTAAAAACGGTTCTAGCGAGTTTTACAAAGGTGAAACGGGTAAATTGATCGCTGCTGACATTCAAGCTAACGGCGGCTCATTGACTCACAAAGACTTCATCGACCACAAAGCTGATTGGGTTAAACCAATCTCTGTTGACTACCGTGGCTACCAAGCTTATAACGTTCCACCGAATTCTCAAGGTATGGCTTCCTTGTCTATCTTGAACATTCTGAACAACTTCGACCTGAAAAAGATGGGCGATGGCACAGCTGACTACTACCATGTAATGGTTGAAGCTACGAAACAAGCATTTGCTGATCGTGACAAATATTTGACTGATCCAGACTTCAACAAAATTCCAGTTGATGAGTTGTTATCTAAAGAGCACGGCAAGAAGCTCGCTGCACGCATCGATATGAACAAAGCTCAAGAAAACGTAAAACCGCTTGACCCTAAAGGTGATACTGTTTGGCTAGGTATCGTTGATAAAGACGGCAATGCTGTATCCGTTATCCAAAGTCATTATTTTGACTGGGGTGCAGGTGTAGTTGCGAAAGACACAGGCGTTCTATTGCAAAACCGTGGTAGCTTCTTCTCCTTGGATCCAAACCACGTAAACGACTTGGAGCCTAAGAAACGTACGTTCCATACACTTAATCCTGCAATGTTGTTGAAAGACGGCAAACCTTATATGCTTTACGGCACACAAGGTGGCGAGGGACAACCTCAAACACAAGCATCATTGGTTACACGTTTTGTAGACTTTGGCTTGACGGTACAAGATGCAATTGAAGCACCAAGATGGTTGCATGGTCGTAACTGGGGTGAGTCTGTTAACGGACTAAGAATGGAAGGTCGTATTCCTCAATCCGTTATGGATGAGCTTATCCGCCGTGGTCATCCTGTGAAAAAGATTGATGACTATACAGACCAAGTTGGTCAATCCGGTATGGTTGTAATCGATCCGAAAACTAACGTTAAATTTGCTGGCGCTGATCCACGTGGTGAAGGTGCGGCATTAGGTTATTAATCTTTATAAAGCATAATTAATTCCATGCAAATATGAAGAGGTTGTCAAAAGGGGCAATTATGGTTGATTGCCTTGACGACCTCTTCATCATGCTTAAATTTGACTCAGACGTCACGGAATTGCGCTAGAAATCAATTAATCGTAATTATCTGATCACAAAATGGAGGTATGAAGTAATGAAAAAACATGTCAAATCAAATGAGAAGGATGCACCCAAAATAGCTTTAGAGGGCAAGGTGTTTAAGGGGAAGCTTAAAAATCGACTAATAGGTTGGTTTCTTATCGTTTCCCTTATTCCCCTTGTCCTCACTTCTATATTCGTCTATAGTACAGCATCATCTAAATTGATTGAGAAACAAAGTGATGCCTATGTTTCGCTTGTGAAAAGTAGAGCTGAAATGATGGATCAATATTTTAAAGAACGTATGAGTGAAATGAAGATACTGGCAACTACGACTGATATTCGTACAGATGATACGGTTGCTAAAATGACATTTATTCAAAGTTTAAAAAAGAACGCTCCGCACTATGACGGTAACACGTTTATCGGTACGGATGGTAAAGTGAAGGCAGACACATTTGAAAAGAGTGTCGGCATTGATTTGGGCGAACGGCCTTTCTTCAAAAACGCAATGCAAGGAAAAGAAACCTACACAGATGTTATTTTAGCGAAGACGACAGGTCAACGCTCCATCATTGTAGCCGTACCTGTAAAGCAGGCCGATGGAAAAGTGACCGGTGCCTTAACAGGACTTGTCAATTTTGAAAAGTTCACTAATGAGATTTTTAAAAGCTTGTACATTGATAATGGGGTAGGTTATCCGATCGTTGTAGACAATCTTGGAAAGATTCAACTCCACAAAAATAAAGAGTTAATCGGAAAGACGGCAGAAGAAGCGAAATTGACGCCTGGATTAGTTACTATTTTGGGTCAGGAAAAGTCTGAAGCAACGTCATTTGCCTACTCAGATGCTGGAAAAAACTATACGGTTGCGTATGCTTCAGTTCCTACCGCAGGATATAACATATATATGCACATTCCAGAAGACTCGATTACAGCAGCAGTTTCTTCTATTCAATCGTCTGTGTTCTTAATCGTAGTTGCTGTAAGTTTGCTCGTCATTCTTCTTGCCTACTTTATCGCACAGCAGATTACTCGCCCTATCGTTGCGGTTGCGGAAGCAGCTGAACGTGTATCTAGCGGAGATCTGAATCAAGAGGAGCTCACTGTAAAATCGAATGATGAAGTTGGCAAGCTGACTAGTGCAGTAAATACGATGATTCGTACTTTGCGTCAGTTTATTCAACAAGTTAATCGTACTGCTCAAAATGTTGCGACATCTGCAGAGGAACTTTCTGCTAACGCGGAGCATACGAGTAAAGCGACAGAACATATTGCAATGTCGATTCAAGAAGTAGCAGATGGTTCTGAAAAGCAAGTACAAAACGTGGAGGAAAGTGTACGTTCCATCCATCAAGTTGCTGAAGGGGTTCAGCAAATATCAAACAACGCCCAGAGTGTTGCTGATTCTGCCCTGAATGCTTCGGAAAGTGCAGATATGGGTAACCGTAAATTGCAATCAGTCATGCAGCAAATGCAATCGATACACAATACCGTTAATACGATCAATGGTACCGTGAAGCAACTTGGACAGCGCTCGGCTGCCATCGATAACATCGTACAAGTTATCTCTGGTATTGCGGCGCAAACGAATTTGCTCGCGCTTAATGCTGCGATTGAGGCAGCACGTGCTGGTGAACATGGACGCGGATTTGCAGTCGTAGCAGGTGAGGTGCGTAAACTATCCGAGCAATCGACTCAATCAACGGAACAGATCGCGGGGCTGCTCGCTTCCATTCAAAGCGAGACTGCAATAGCAATTGATGCAATAGAAGAAGGTACGCGTGAAGTTGCGATTGGTATGGATGTCGTGAACCAAGCTGGCGTAGCGTTTACTGAGATACTAGATTCAGTTCAGCAAGTAGCTGCTCAAATTCAAGAGGTAACGACTTATTCAATCCAGATGAACAGCAACACAGAAAATGCTGTTGAGCAGGTGAATGTTATTACCGAAATTGCAGGTCGTTCAGCAGAAGGTACACAAAATGTATCGGCTGCAACGGAAGAGCAATTAGCGGCAATGGAACAGGTCAGTGCTTCGGCAACATCGCTAGCACAGATGGCAGAGGATTTACAATCTTACTTGCGTCAATATAAGGTGTAAAAGGGTAGGGGCGATAAGCCCCTTTTTTCGTGTTTGGAGTATAGAAAATTGGAGGGCCATGCTGACTAAAAAAGGTCGACGTGGCCCTCCTTTTTTTTGCTTGAGTTCTTAATCATTCACTTGGAAGTCTAAAGTTGGGTTCACGGATCTCCTTAATTGCTTCCATTAACAGTAATGCTGCCTTGCCTAGGACGTTTTTGTCTTTATAAGCGATGCCTATAGTAACAACAGGATTCAAATCGGTTATAGGTCTTATAACCACGGATCCTTCCTGTTCCAGACCGCTATAAATCGGAACAATTCCGATGCCAAACTCTGCCTTAACCATTTGTTGTATAACAAAGAAACTTCCAACCTCCATAAAAGAGAACAGGTTTTGTTCAGCTCCATAAATAGTCGTTTCCCAAAGCTCCCGATACATACAGGTCGGTTCTTTGACTAAAACGGTTAGCCCTTCAAGGTCGCTCACCTTGATGCTATCTTGATCGGCTAACGGGTGATTCCTATTTAACATGACCCCTAATCGCTCCTCGATCAGCGGCTCGAACTCCAGCATGAGCTTTTGAGGTGGGGCCGAACAAACGCCGAATTCCAGTTCGCCAGCTTGAACTCTCTCCGCGATCGATCTACTGCCGCTTACTTCCATCGTTAACTCCACTTTTGGTCGAGTCTTGCAGAAGTTAGCTACAACGGTCGCTAGCTGCTGGCTCGCGATGGGCTCGATTGCGGCAAAACGCACTGAGCCTTTATCTCCCTCAGCAATATCCGAGACGGTCTGCCTCATGGCTCCGATCGACTTCAGCAAAGTGGTGGCCTCATGATGGAGCCATCGACCTGCTTCAGTCGCGATCACGCGTTTTCCGTCACGCACGAATAAAGAAACACCCAGATCAGCTTCGAGACGCTGAATCTGAAGAGTTACCGTAGAGGGAGCAAATTGGAGTTCCTCGGCGGCTTTCAGAAAATGTCCAAGGCGCACACAAGCCTCGAAGGTCTTTAAAATTCGAATATCCATTGGCATCACCTTTGTTTAAGATATTTGAACAATTTATTCATATTATTCAATTTTACAAAACATTGCTGTAATTTTACAATAGGTTCAACGGTATCATGGTGGAAAGATACCACATAAGGGGGATATAAGATGAAAAAATCGGTAATTACTCGCGGCAATCCAGAGGTTTCTCACTGTGCCTTTACGTTCGATGACGGTCCGATGCGGATTCCTATTGATGCATGGCTTGATGCCTTGGAGCAGGGAGGTGCTTGCGGTACGTTTTTTTTAACAGGCGAGTGGTTTGATCGGTATCCAGCGAAAGCAAGAGAAATGATCGCTAGAGGCCATGAACTCACAACGCATACTTACCATCACCGCAGAATGGCTGATGTGACTAAAGCCGTATTCTTCGAAGAGCTAAAGCTGGCTGAGCTCGCATATCAAGAAGCAACGGGAAGACCGGCTCCTACCTTCATGCGATTCCCTTATGCCTCTTATCGGGAGGAGAATTTGATATGGCTCGAGGAGTGGAACTATCTGCTAATCGAGGGGGAAGATACCGTTGATTGGTCGGGACCACCAAGCGCGGAGCTTGTGGAGAGGGTGGTACCTAAGCTGGTTAATGGGTCAATTATCATTTTTCATGCCAATGAAATAGCCAAAGAAACGCCGCAGGCTGTTAAATCTCTTGTGCATCATACTCTCGCAAAAGGACTTGCAGTAGTTCCCGTATCCGAACTGCTTAATGCTGATGGTATCAGTGCAGGAGAACGTAGATGGCAAGTTCGCTTCAAACCAACCTTCCAAGGTTCATTCCATAGTGAGCAGTGGAAGCCTGTAGAAGGGGAAGATGAATTGCGGAAGTTGGCTGCCGATTCACTTGAATGGGGGAATCCGAAAGCTCCGACAGGGTCCGGCGCCTATAGAAAATGGTTGCAAGCCCTCTCCACACATGTCCAGTCGGGTAGTGAAACACGTTTTGTCGCCCGCAGCTTTGCCGACCAGCATTGGGCATACGTATGTGCTTCGGTCCGCGGGGGAGAGCTGGTGCTGGAAGACTTCGCTACGAAGGAATCCCATGCAGATGCCTTGGTATATGTTCTGCAATGGGCGGCTCACGAGGCATTGACCTTGGGTTGCGAGTGGATTACCAGCACACTGGACATGCGCCGTATTTATAAGCTCTGTGAACAGATGGGCTTTGATGCTGAAATTGTTTTACAAGAAGGATAGCAGCTAAGGGTATACCCGAGATTTTCGATAGGGTCAACTTATTATTATGGGGGAAGACGTGGAGAATGGGTACAAAATCCGCATTTAATTGGATTACTTTATGGGCATCTTTATTGTTTGTTGTTATTCTCGGTTTCTCCCGTCTCTCCTACGGCATTTTCTTACCCGGGATACAGAGGGAGATCGGGGGGAGCTACGGACAGCTTGGTATACTCGGCACAGTCAACTTTATCGGTTATTTGGTCGGAACCTTATGTCTTTCTCCTGTAATCTCGTGGTTTCCAAACCGTAAACATCTCATTAATAGGGTTACTTGTTTATTACTCGGATTGACATTGATTGGCTCGGCATTTAGTGTTCATTTCACGGGGCTTGGGTTATGGCGGTTCGTAATTGGCTTGCTATCAGCATTTGCTACTGTGTTAGTTCTTTCCATTGCAATGGATGCTGTTCGACCTGCGGAAAGAGGAGTCGCATCGGGTCTTATATGGATGGGCGGATCTGCCGGCATTCTAGTGACGGGATTATTCGCTCCCTTTACGATAGATCCTTCACACGTGCAGGGGTGGCGGTATGCTTGGGTGATCATGGGCTTATTTGGGATAATTGGCGCATTTGGTTTCGAGTTCGTTACTAGAAAAAGGGGAGCTGAAAAGGTACCCTCGCAGATTGAGTCGAAGCCACAGGACAAAGAAAGTGAAAATGTGTTTCTTCTCTTGTTGAAACCGAAGAGGCACTTGTTCCTCATCGCTTCTTATTTCTTCTTCGGTTCAGGATACATCATCTATTTCACCTATCTGATTCCCTATTTGGTGAGCAATGGCATTCCATCCCTCTATGCTGGGCTCATATGGTCTGGAATCGGATTTGCAGGTTTGTTTAACGGATGGATTGGAGGCAAAGCTATTGACCGGTGGCCGAGCGGGTATACGCTAGCGTTGGGGTTAACTCTGGGGACGATCGGTGTGAGTGGGATAACCACCAATAATATGTTTTTTACTGTGCTCGGAGCCACCACGATTGGACTCGTTTCCTTTATTACTCCACCGCTGATGACGACTGCGCTTCTTCGTCGACATGTCCCGCATCACATGTATGCGGCTTGTCTTTGCATAGCCACTGCTTTTTTTGCCTCTGGACAGATTATCGGTCCCATCGTTGGAGGTGTAGTGGTCGAACGGTACGGCTTGCAATTCGGTGTGGCATCCAGCGCAATCTTTATGGCGATTGCCGCTGCGCTTGCTGGTTTGTACGGACAACTGCAACGAAAACCTGAGATCCGTGATTATTAGTCTACTTTCTTTTCCATTTCATTAGATCATGCGTCTTCCCTGAAAAGTCTCCTTCATTTGGGATAAAGTTTTTAAATTGATCTATGTAAATGTATTATTATACCTATAGCTACATTGCTTTAAAAGAATGAACTACATACAATAGTCTTGTACATTTTACGGAAAGTGAGTGATCTTTTATGAAAGTCAGACTACCTTTTCATTCATCTATTACAATCGAGGTACGGAAGTTTTAATAGAAGAAGTTTCATTTATTAAAAATCTTTCGTGCATAAAAACGGAGGGAAAAACATGTTTAGTTATTACAGTTCGCTTTGTACCGAAATCTATGACTTCACAAAACCAGTGGGCTATTCTTTAGATGGTGATATTGAGTATTACCAAGAACGAATAAAAACTTGTCAGGGACGTATTCTTGAAGCAGCAGTTGGTTCGGGACGATTTATGATTCCACTGCTTGAGGCTGGATATACTGTCGATGGAATAGATTACTCTCCTGAAATGTTGGACTCGTGTCGTAAACGGTGTAGAGAAAGAGGACTGAATCCAAACTTATATGAAGGTAAACTACAGGGATTTTCATTGCCGTATAAATATGAGGCGATTATTATTCCAACGGGTTCCTTTTGTTTGATCGAAAAGCGAGAAGACTCTCTAAACGCATTAAACTGTTTTTATAATCACCTTGTTACAGGGGGACGCTTGATTGTTGATCTTGAATTACCTCATAGTTGGAAAACAGGAGAGATTTCTACATCAACTTTTTCTTTACCTAACGGTGATGGGATTACAATGGAAAGCAAATCGATAGAAATAGATTGGCTCAATCAATATACAGTATCCTATATAAAATATGAGAAATGGCATCAAGGAAAGTTGAGTCAAACCGAGTTGCAACGATTTGCAATGCGTTGGTACGGGGTGGATGAGTTTAAACTTATTTTAGAAGGTATAGGATTCACTGATATTACATGTTCTGCTGATTATGTTTATAACAAGCAACCATCTAATGAGGGCCAAGTGATTACCTTTGAAGCCACACGAAAGCAATGACCTAAGACAAAGAGAGGTTTATATGACCAATTATCAATTAGTAAGTGACTACAAGGACATTGAATCATATAAGGAAAGTTTTAATGAATTAGCAAAAATAGTATTTGGACTTGATTTCAAAAAATGGTATGAAAAAGGGTGTTGGAATGACAATTATATATGTTATTCATATGTTGATGAAGATAAAATCATAGCAAATGCTTCCATAAACAAAATGACGTTTGTATCTAATGGTAAAGAGTATAAAGCCATTCAAGTGGGTACAGTTATGACTCATCCCGCTTATCGTAACCAGGGGTTATCGGGGAAACTGATGAACCATATTATTGAGAAATATGAACAAGAATACGATTTTATCTACTTATTTGCAAATGAATCGGTTCTAAATTTTTATCCTAGATTTGGGTTTGGAAAAGTCCAAGAAAGCAGTTTTTCGTTAAAGATGTCGGCTCTTAGAACA
Organism: Paenibacillus sp. GSMTC-2017; assembly: GCF_016019935.1. Classification (GTDB taxonomy): domain Bacteria; phylum Bacillota; class Bacilli; order Paenibacillales; family Paenibacillaceae; genus Pristimantibacillus. The sequence continues at coordinate 244,795 of NZ_JAECMT010000001.1, read as the reverse complement.
CAACTAGCAGAATCACATTCGTTACGCAGGTTAGATACGAATAACATGGATGATTTCCGAATAATGGAGCAGTTTGCTGCGGAAAGAATACCTGTATCTTTAGTAATGAGTGTGAAGAATAATGAACATCTATTGATGTTTTATTTTATTTTAGCATTTAATGATTCCATATATTATATCGAAGATCTTGATGCCATTGTTATTTTTAAGCAGGAGGATAAGCATCTTCATATTTTTGATATCATTAGTAAAGAAAAAGTTGATTACGATATGATTTTAAATTGTATTGTTTCAGCTGATACAGCGATCATTCATTTTTATTTCACGCCAGATTACGATAATGAGTACATTCAGATAGAGTTTATAACAGAGAGTGACGATACATTGTTTGTTCGTCCGTTATGGGAAGATAAAACAAGACATTTCTTAATTCCATTAACATCACATTCCTAATGGTTATTAAGAAAATCAATGATCTCTATAATATTCGAATGGATAAAATCTTTGAATTAAGAGATATTTACTCCATAATACGAGAATTCCCGGCCTATTATAAATATCTATTAAAATGATGAGGCGCGTTTAGATTGATTACTGTTAACAATCAATCTAGACGCGTCTTTTTGCTGTTCTTATCTATTTATCGATGAAAGGTAAATTTCTAACGTCATTTATATTTCTAAAAGGTTTGACAAATTCATTCTATCCCAGTAGAATGAAAAAAGTATTCTACTGCAGTAGAACGAAGAAGAGGTGTTTTCTAATGAGTATGAAGCTATTCGACAGCGAGCTTAGTATTATGGAGATTTTGTGGAGAGAAGGCGATACAACAGCAAAGAGAATTGCAGAAATAACAAAGGAAACAATCGGATGGAGTAAGACAACAACCTATACCATCATCAAGAAATGTCTTGATAAAGGGGCGATAGAGCGACACGATCCAAATTTCGTTTGTCGTGCGCTTGTATCGCAAGAGCAGGTACAAGAGTATGAGACAACAGAACTTATTAACAAAATGTATAATGGCGCTCCCGATAAACTGGTTGCTTCACTTCTGGGGCAAAAGCGGCTGACGTCTGAGGAAATTAGCAACTTAAAACAACTAATTGAGAGATTGCAATGAGGTGGGGCATGTCGTTACTTGAAATGAGTATATCTGCTTCCTGCATCATACTTGCAGTTGTACTCTTTCGCTCCCTGCTCCTGCATAAAGTTCCGAAGATGACCTTTATCGTTCTTTGGGGTGTTGTGTTATTCCGATTACTTGTTCCTGTTTCTGTACAATCGCAATTTAGTGTTTTTACGGCGGTTAACGATATTGACAAAATATATACTGTCAAGGAGAGCATTACCCAGACACTGCAAAAACAACCTATTTTAAATGATGGTACAGTAACAATGCCCCTAATAACAGATGGTTTGGTGAATCAAAACGTATTCGAGGAGTCTACATCATCGATATCACCGTTTGTGATGGTATGGTTTGTTGGTTTTGCGATCTGTGCGTTATCTTTCATCATCCCGCATTTAAAAAGTCGTTCAAATTACAAAATGTCGCTGCCAATTGAAAATGATTTCATTCGAAAATGGCAGAAATCAAACCGGTTATGGCGTAAGGTGCAAATTCGGCAGTTAGATACCATTTTGACTCCGCTTACCTATGGTGTTTTTCAGCCTGTCGTACTTTTGCCGAAACATATTGATTATACGGATGAAGAACAACTTAACCTTATCCTTATGCATGAATATGTTCATATCAAACGATTTGACACACTCAAAAAGTGGTTGCTTGCCGCTAGTCTATGTGTCCATTGGTTTAACCCTTTAGTATGGATCATGTACATTTTGGCTAACCGTGACATCGAACTATCCTGTGATGAAACAGTCATAAGGACAACTGGGGACAGTAAGAAGTCTACTTACGCCTTAGCGCTTGTTCATTTGGAAGAAAAGAAAAGTGGAATGTTCCAAATCGTTAGCCATTTTTCCAAAAACTCAATTGAAGAGAGGGTAATATCTATCATGAAAATGAAAAAATTTTCTATAGCGGGGACTATTCTTGCCTTTGGACTTGTTGCCGGAACCGTTACAGTTTTTGCCACATCCGCTTCGGATAAATCTGTAGTGACAAATTCTAATGCTTCACATGTTGTAAATAATAAATCCGAGGCTAAACTTGGAGATTTTCGTGGTGATTTCCGAAATGGGATCTGGGGAATGTCGACTAACGAGTACAAAAAAACAGAGGACACAATTCCTTATGGGCATGGAAATAACACAAATTCATTAGGGAAATCAGAAAATACACTTTCCTACAATGGTAAGATTAACAGTTTAGAGGCTGTATTCGGAACATATTTTATAGATAATAAGCTAGCAGAAGCTACGTATACGATTGTTGAGCAGCACTCAAATGCTACTGAATACATTAAGGATTTTAAAGATCTGAAAACTAGTTTGATTGAGAAGTACGGCACACCGATTACAGACGATATAAATTGGAAGGATGATATGTACAAAGATGATCCCTCTAACTGGGGATTAGCCCTTAAAGCAGGTCATCTGATCTATACAGTGGAATGGGAAACTGAAACAACCAAAATCTTTTTGAAATTGCATGGCGGTGATGATCAGTCCTTTTTAGGAATATTCTATGCTGACAAGAAACATCTCAATAGCAATCGTGATACAAACGGACAATCTTACTGGGAATAAAGATATCAACTGCATGTATTTACAGATATCGTCGATGAATGAGGGTTGCCTAAATCTGGCAATCCTCTTTTTGATTAGTCAGAAAGCACGATTGAACTTACATAAACCCTTTAATTTCGTTCCTCTCAAATATAGATGTGTTAATGACTACGTTATAGTATCCATCCATTTCTGTTGCCGTTAAATCCCGATTATTTTGTATCCACCATATTGCAAGGCCGGATATTGCATTACCTACTAGTTCTACTAAAATCTCCTTCGGAATTGGCATTATTGTTCCGTTTTCCTCTATCAGACATAGATCATTGTACACCATCTTCTTCATACGATTTCCAAAAGAGATCTTAAAATAGGATGAAGCTTCGAGACACTCCAAGATTGTCAAGGCAACCTTATAATCCCAAATACCAAACATACAATGAAATGGCTTAGCCAGATGTTCGAATGCTGTATATTGTTCAAATTTCTGCTGCATGGAATCCACGCAATAAATAAGTAGGTGGTATTTGTCCTCAAAATATTTATAAAATGTGGTTCTGTGAACCATAGCTACTTCACAAATCATGTTAACTGTTATCGTTTCAAATTTGTTCGTATTGTCGTTAATTAGAGTTAATAGGGCGTTTGTTAAATATGTTTTGGTTCGCAGTGATCTTAAATCCTCTTTTTTCTTCGACATTCCGCTACACTCCCCCCTTTATTGTAGACTAACTAACGTTTTCAAAGCGTTTAACTCTGTTTCTGTAAAATTAGATCATATAAGATTTTAGTATCACAATTATGAAAGGGGTATTCGTATGAAGGGCAATACTATCATTTCACAATCAACCCCCGATTGGAAAAGAAAAATAGTACTCGGATTTACTTTTTTATTTCTATTTCTTTTTCTCCTACTTCTCTTAGGAGTGCACTTTCCAAGCATACCTTATATTGGGGAACTCGGTACAATAGCTATGTCACTTTTTTCGTTACATTTGGTTCTAGGAGCCGTCGTGCTAGGTTTACTCTCCATATTGATAATAAAACTTGGTGGGAAACGCCAGGGGATAATTGCTATGATTTGCGCGATAGTTTGTGTCATTGGCTTTACTATACCAATTATGAAAATACTTCAAGTTGCACATCAACACAATGTTCAAATATCTTGGACAGACACTTTGAAAATAAGAATTGATAGGGGTAAACCAGATATAAGTAAATCCATTCGTTATGCAACAGTAGACGGCAAGGAATTGTTTATGGATATTTCATTACCGAGCGATTCGAATACAAAAAAGCGCACCCCTATCGTTTTGATTCACGGTGGTGGTTTTGTTTCCGGTACACGGAATCAATCACCTTCTTGGACGAAGTTTTATGCTGAACGAGGGTACGTCGTTTTTGATGTTGACTATCGGTTAGCCTCCCCAGGTTATGTGACATGGGATAAAGCCGCACCGGATATTGCTACCTCGATTGTTTGGATCGGCGAGCATGCCAGTGAATACGGAATCGATATGGATAAACTTCTTATTGCCGGCTCATCGGCGGGCGGAAGCTTGGCATTGCAAGTTGCGTATAGATTAAATAATGGCACACTAGCCGCTTATGAACCTGGTAAACTCTATAGTCCGAAGGCTGTAATAGCTGTGTATCCTGCTCAAGACATGACAACGATATGGAATGAGGGAACTCATTTTTTTGGGATGGATGGCGAAGCATTTCTTGGCGAATATATTGGCGGCTCCCCAAATGACAACCCTGAAGCCTATCACGCTATCAATATTGGAGATCATATTCAAATGAATACACCACCAACACTATTACTCGTAGGAAAAAACGATCATCTACTACCATACAGCGGTCAAGTTGCTTTTGCGAATTTGCTTAAAACAAATAACGTCCCTTATGAATTTGTTTCTATTCCCTACAACGACCATTTTTTTGATGCAGCTCCTGGTAGCTTGGGTTCGCAAATCTCACGCCAAGCTGCAACAGACTTTCTTAATAAATACACAGATTAGCTTAATTGCTGTAGTGACCCATTACTACTCAACGTTTTTTTAAAATTTATTTTCTTTCCCGTGAACCAAACCCATTGAATGAATCCTCTAATTATTTGTAGACCAACTAGAGGAGGAAGATTGAATATGAAACGATATAAAGTGATGCTCGCTACGGTGACGGCTGTGGGGTTGTTAGTCGCTTCCGTATCCGTGGTGAATGTGCCAAACAAAGCTTATGCAGCAGAGTCAGAAAGGAAGTTGGAGTCGCTTGCCGACCTTGATCCGGCAATTGTTGATGATGTGCGGCAGACGATGCAACAGCTGTGGCAAGGTCAATCTCTTCAGATTGAGCTGGATGACATTAAAGGAGGCAACGATACGGAATGGTCCATTTCTGCCAAAAATGTTAGTGCATCCGCCATAGTGAACAAACAAACAGGAAAAGTCGTAAGGGTTATGATCCATTACGATTGGGACACGTTCGACGACAGCTTAAAGGAGATCAAAACGTTAAAAGCAAATATTACGGCAACAATTAGGCAATTAGTCCCAAAAGGGAAGCTGCAGGCAGACAGGATCATGCGTTGGAAAGATTTCAATACAGGAGAAGATAGGTGGACATTTTTTAGCAATGAAGATAACAATCTTCAAGGAAACATGGATGCGGCAAATGGTCAGTTGATAGGTGCACACATGAACTATACTCTGAAACAAATAGATGCTGACTCCATTAAGATTGTGCAAGATATGATGAAGAAGCTTACACCGGGAGCAACAAATAAGCTAGCGCCAAATGTCGAGGTGAACATAACTGGAACGCCTGGGAAGAAGGAATTGTACTTTACCGATGTAAAGGGTAACCATGTAGTAGTGCTCGACGATGCCAAGCGGGTAACTGAAGTTAGAAATTATACCAACTACAAAGGATATGTTACCGATAAAGAACTTAGGGCTGCATTTGCAAAGCCTTATTATACGAAAAAGACCGCTCTTGCCGCCGCAAGTCCACTTGCGAAGCAATATTTCAATCTGGATTTGAAAGGTTATGACGTTAAAAGCGATTATGACGAATACACATTTACCAAAAAAGGCAAGCCAACCGTAAAAGGCAACATTAACAACAAGGGGAAATTCTGGTCGCTTTCTGTTATCTACTAATGTGACAGGATGGGCAAAGAGGAGACATCAATGCAGTGGAACTAGAATACGCGATAAAGAGGGCTTGCAAAGGAGACAAGGAAGCATTTGTCACTGCCGTACGTTCGGTTGAAGCATCACTTTACAGAGTAGCGAAAGCGATTGTGAAATCGGATGAAGATTGTGCGGATGCGATGCAAGAAACACTACTGATCGCCTACCGCAACGTGCGAACGTTGCGAGAGCCGAAGTGGTTCAAGACATGGATCATTCGAATACTTATTCATGAATGCTCGCGTATTATGCGAAAGAAGAAGCCTTCTGTCCCTTTAAGCGAGCTCCATACGACGTCTCATGACGATCCATATAGCCGTATTGACACGAAGCAGCTGGTCGATATGCTCGAAGAAGAGCTCCGCATAGTTATTGTTCTGTACTACTTTGAAGATTTGCCACTAAAGGAAGTGGCGCAAGTGCTCGGCCAACCGGAAGGTACGGTAAAGTCGCGCCTTTATCGAGCGAGAATACAGCTCGCTGAATTACTCGGTGCAACGAGTGGCGATGAGAAAGGGGGCGTGCCCGTATGGAATCAAAACTAGATATGGATATTAGGAGACAGCTGAAGGAAAGATCGGACGATCATGATACTATGCCCGAGTATGTTAGAGGACGGTGGGAACAGGCGCTAACCGATCTTCCTGATTTGCCTACTGTTCCTTCACGGAATAGAGCGTTTCGCAAGCTGCTTATAGTCGCTTCAGTTTTGTTCATTCTGCTAGGAGGAATTGTTACATCCGGGTTCGTCTCGCCTGTAATGGCTGAGACTTTGAAGCAAATTCCTTTTATCGGTCAAATATTTGAGACGATAGGTGATGAACGGTTACAGGTTGCTAACAGCAAAGGTTTAACCGTATCCGTTAATAAGAGCGCCACGGATCAAGGCATTACGTTGACGGTGAAAGAAGTGATGTTTGACGGAATTCGCTTGATTATCGGAATGGAGGAGCAATCCACGAAGCAGCTTCCGTCGGTCAAAGAGGACAGTATGCGTTATAACGAAATAGGAAGTAGGGTTCAAGCGACGGTAAATGGCGCTCATTTTGGCTCTATTGAACGAGAGAAAGTATCGATGCAAGGAGTAGGTCGAGTTATTAGTATGCTAGAAATTCAAGCGCAATTTGGAGAAGACCCGGAAGATATAGAGAAGCTCGGTGACTCTTTCACGCTTGAGCTGGAGATACCACAAGTTGGTACGGTCAAAGGACATTGGGTATTGCAAATTCCTATACAAAGACAAAGTGAACATACGTATAAGCAAATACCAATGATGGAGAAAAAGCGGAATGAAGTAACCATGTTCATGCGCTCCGTAGCTACTTCGCCTCTTGGAACGGAGTTGAATTTCCATATGAGCATTCCGTCCGATAATGCTCAAGCGAACGATGAAATGTGGGGATTGGCGTTTACTGCAACGGATGAATATGGTTATCCCTTAGAAGATATGGGCGGTGGGGGCCATATGTTCAACGATATCGTTTGGGATCAGACGCTTTCGTTTGCTCCACTACCGGAGTCATCCAAAACGATTGTATTTAAGCCTTATAGCAGTTTAGGTAAGCGCGGTTCTGGATTCGGATCAAATGTATCAAAGCTTAATTCTTTGCCGCACACTATACAGCAAGGCGATATTGGTCAGGCAACGATAACCAAGATAGAGAAGCTCGAAGAGAAGACGTTGCTGCATTTTGAAGTAATAGGATCGTTGCCTACTTTACAATCGGTTGCTATAGATTTAATTCAAAGCGGAGAGAAGATAGAGCGTAAAGATGTTCGAATAGTAGGCCGCAATAAAGATGCATTCATGTACGTGCAAGAACTTGCCCCAATTGATAAGCAATTGCCGATTCGCCTTTATACTTATACAATGCCGCAAATCGACTTCCATGAGGAATTGGAAATGCGATTTACGGTTCGTAATTAATGTAGATGCGGTTCTAACACTCGCACCACTAATGACTAGTATGCTAATCCGCTAACGAACCTTATTGTGCTTACATTGAAGAAAATAACGTGTCATTTATTCTAACAAACTCTAATGTCGTTATTGCTTAGTTTTTGATCGTAATAAAGCTAGTTTGCTCGGAATAAGCATCCTGGAGTTCGTTAAACATTTTGAACGGTACAATTTGATCAAATAAGAGGTACTGAGTTCGTTAGCAATAAGTTCGGAAACGTGAGTTACCATTAATGACTACTACTGTACTGACTAGCAAACCAACTGTATGACCTTATCAGTAAAATTTTTTGAAGCACCGATAGCGCATGGGAAAACCATAACTATCGGTGCTTTTTATTAATGAGATTCAACTAGTAACACAAAATCAATCAATAGGAAATAAATGGTTGACACAATGACAGAAAGTCGCCTATATTATTAATGACTGACTTGGTCAGTCAATAATATTCACTGAGGAGTGTATAGATAATGAATAATCAAACATCCAAAACGAAAATTGGGACAAAAGCATTGGTCATGGGAGGAAGTGTGGCAGGGCTACTTGCAGCAAGGGTGCTATCCAATTATTTTGAAGAAGTTGTTATTATAGAAAAAGACGAACTGCCAGACAGCCCCACTAATCGTCCCGGTACACCGCAAGCCTATCATCCCCATAGAGTGCTGCTTCGTGGTAAAATGATTGTTGAACGGTTGTTTCCAGGTTATACCGAAGACTTGCTCGCAGAAGGAGCCTATTTGCGTGAAGGCAAGACGATTCAATTAAATTATCGGTACGGTAGCATTATCATTCCCGACGAGCGGGATGTCGGCTGTAGCCGGGCCCTGTTTGAATGGGTGATTCGCAATCGGGTTCGTGTTCTACCAAACGTCAAAATCATTTCCGGCTGCGAAGTTAGCAAACTTGAGATGAGTGTAGACGATAATGGCCAAAAGCGGATTACAGGTGTGCAACTGAGAGAACGCAAAGCTCCTGGACCCGAACAGCCGGTCACTATTCAAGCGGAACTGGTAGTAGACGCAAGCGGGCGTAATTCCAAGCTCGGAAAATGGCTCATTCAGCTTGGGTATGAGGTGCCGGAGCCGGAACGGCTTAAAGTTTCGCTTGGTTACAGCACATGCCACTTTAATGTACCCGAACATTTGAAAGACAAATGGAGCACTATTCTTGTAGAGGGGCATCCAGCTAAAGGGATCGGTACGGGCGTATTCAGCCCAATCGAAAACAATCTAGCCGAAGTGCTGATTTTCCGAGCAGGCGGTCAATCCTATCCTTCTGTAAAAAGTGAGGATTATGTGCGAGAAGCAGAGACGCTATTGGATTCCACAATTTCCGAACTTCTAAAGCAAATGGAGCCAGTCGCTTCGCCACGAGGATTCCGAGTTGCGGAATGTATAAGACATCGGTATGACCAAATGCAAAACTGGCCGTCCGGATTGCTGGTCATAGGGGATGCGCTATGCAATTTCGATCCGATTTACGGGCAAGGTATGACGGTAGCCGCTATTGAAGCTGAAATACTCGATCTCTGTCTGCAAAATCACTTGAACGGCAATAAAGTCGCATTCGAGCGAAATGTGCTGGAAAAAATGCAAGAAGCGATCGAACCGGCATGGTGGCTTAGCGCAGCATCCGATTTGCAGTGGCCAGGGGTTGAATATTCCGGTGGGTATTCGATGGAAGGATTCAAGTTTGTTCAACGCTTTTTCGATGAATATTTAACGCAAGCTATTGGAAAACAAAATATTGAAATGTTTGAAACGTATATGATTATGACTTCTCTCCTCATCGCGCCAAAAGAGATTTTAAATGTAGAGAAGATCCTTTCCGTTCTGAATGAGGCAACAACGGAAGAAGGGTTAGAATTAAGGCTGGAATATTCCGGCGAAGCTGGAATTCTACGACTGAAGATGTTTCTCGAAGAGCATATCCCGACCTTTGCATTAACGTTTTAACTTTTATTTCAAAATTGAAGGGTGAGCTTGTTGGCCAGATATAAAGAAGAGCAACTGCATGCACTACGGGATGAACGAAGAGAGCAGATTATGAATGCTGGATTTAAAGTATTTGCGAGAAGAGGCTTACTCGGTACAAAAATGAGCATGGTAGCGGAAGAAGCAGGTGTCAGCAAAGGACTGCTCTATCTGTACTTTTCATCGAAAGAGGAATTGTTTATCAACCTGATTCGGGAAGCAATGGAAGGTGCAATTGCTGCTATGATGGAGCTTGAGGAAATGTCTGGATCAGCTACTGATAAAATACGCGTCTTCACCGATGCCACTTTTAATGAAAGTGATAGAAATTATTTCAGACTTGTCCATCATGCCTATACCTCGGATGAAGTTCCCGAAGAAGCTAAAAAAATGCTGACCGGCCAGTATTCTTTATCCGCGTTTGTCGATCGGCTGGAGCCGATCTTTGCCGAAGGGCAGAGGACGGGAGAGCTTGTGGGAGGCGATACGAGAAAGCTCGTTGCTGCTTTTCTAACGTCAATTCACGGTCTAATGTTAATTGATTTGGATGAGGGCAGCCAATATTTGCTTCCGGATACCGATACTTTGATGCGTATGGTGACAAAACGGACGTAATATCTAATTGCAAAATTAATACTTCGAGTAAATCGCGGTTTTTTTGTTTTATCGGTACATATTCTTGGCAATATACAATGTCAAAAATATGTACCGATTGCCGAGGAGCAAACGAGCCAGTGTTATCTTATATCACAATAAATTGAAATCGTCGACAATATCTTTTCTAGACCGCCTAAGATAAACGAGTTACTAGATTTTTAAGATTACATTAAAGCAAGTTCCACCATTTTCATTATCGGTAACAGTAATTGTACCATTATGCTTTTTGATAATAGTATCAACAATCGAAAGTCCTAAGCCCGCACCGCCTATTTGACGAGAGCGTGATTTGTCAACACGATAAAAAGGTTCAAATGTATTCTGCTTGTTTTCTCCGGCAATACCGATACCTGTATCTATAATCCTGATTGAAACCTGTTCTTTACTTAATCTGTTTACAATAACCCCAACCGAACCGCCGTCCATATTGTACTTAATTCCATTTTCCACAAGGTTATAAAACGCACGATACAATAAGTCAGTGTTTCCTGTAACAATGCTACTATCACAATCTAAGGACAGAGTAACATTTTTGTCTTTGGCCATGTGCGAAAGCTCGGAAATAATGTCCTCGAAAATATCCTTAACGTAAATGCTGCTTTCCTCACAGTTATCGTCCATATTCGTCATATCTAACAGGTTGCCGACGAGTCCTCTCAAACGATTTGTTTGCTTTTCAATAACAGAAATAAGAGCATCATATTCCTCATTTGTATGATCTTTTCTCTTCTTAAATAAATCAACCTTTGTTTGTAACACAGCAAGAGGTGTTCTAAGCTCATGGGCAGCACTTGCCGAAAATCTTCCTTGCATCATAAAAGCGTTGTCCAGCTTATACATCATTTCATTAAATGTTACAGTAAGCTCTGCAATTTCATCATTTGTAGACGGCACAGATAATGATTTAGATAGATTACGCACATTTATATTTTTCACTTGACCATTTAACGTATTAAGAGGTTTTAATGCCTTGCCTGAAATATAGTAGGTTAACAATCCCCCGCCAACAATAACTAATAACATATAAATAATACTTTCGATTCTATAATCCATTCTTGCTTGCTCAGAATCCTCAGATGACACGGGAGCGACCATGCTGCCTGCCGGTGATTGAAAGCTTTCATCAACCGATCCATCTTCTGCGACTTTTTTGGCCGGTACTACTAAAGATGCATCAATCCTTGTAGCCATTCTATTAGCAGATAAATTTAGTATTAAGGTAAGACCTACACAACAAACAGTTAAAAGAGCAACAGTCATAACCGTAAGTCGCAATCGAATTGGCATTTTTTTAAGCATGAACATCACTATCCTTATCTGATACATAGTATCCTACGCCGATTTTCGTTCCAATGGGGTCATACTGTAAAACAGCCCGGAGCTTCTTACGGAGTGTCGCAATATGAACTCGAATAGCACCACTAAAGCTATCCGCATTTTGATCCCAAACATGTTCAATAAGCTCTTCTTGGCTAACCACTCTATCCTTGTTAAGCAAGAAATATTCGAGCAATGCAAATTCTTTTTTTGTTAGTGAAAGTTCATTTTCATTAACAATTGCAACACGCTTTGATAAATCAACATTTATTGCACCGCAGGATAGCATACTACTTTCTTGCACAAACTTTCGTCTTAACAAATTTCGTATTCTTGCTTCCAACTCGGCAAAATCAAATGGCTTCGCCAAATAATCATTAGCACCTAAGTCTAGGCCTTTTACTTTGTCATTAACACTATCTCTGGCACTGAGAATAAGCACCTTTAATTCCGGCCGTTCATCTCGTATTTTTTCTAAAACCTCAAGGCCATCCCATTTCGGCAAGTTTAAGTCAAGGACAACCAAGTCGTAATTTATATCATATAAAAGCTCATAAGCAGCTTGACCATTGTCACATGTATCAACAGCATAACCCTCTATTCTAAGTCCTTCCGCAATCGCTTCTTGCAAATCAAGCTCATCTTCTACAATAAGTATCCTCATACGCAAATCACCTCTATTACGATTGTACCTAATGATAGGTTAGTTCTATGTTAAGCACTTAATAGGGATTTAACCTCGTTTGTTATACGATTGTTGCATCAAGTTTAGGAGGTACAAACATAGATATCAAGCAAATCAAGTAATAACAAGGGAAACGGAAACTATCACATATGAAAATAAAAAACACATCAGAGAGGAAGTACACAAATGTTTGAAATTAAAAATGTATCAAAACAATATGACGGCGAATTCGCGTTGAAAAATGTTTCATTTGCAATGGGAAAAGGATTGAATTTTATAGTAGGAGCTTCGGGTAGCGGTAAAACTACTCTTTTGAAAATCATCAGCGGTATGGAACAACATTTTGACGGAGAGGCTCATTATTGCGGAAAGAGCATTAGAGAATTAACCACTAATGAAAAAGGATATTATTACAACAATATATTCGGATAGCCGTTATTGCTTACTTTATAATTGCTATTACCATTATAAAGACCAATACAACAACAGCTTTGAAGTCAGGTGACAGATAATGATTAGAATAAACAACCTTAAAAAAAGGATATGATCGTTCACTTATTTTTGATAAAACAAGCGTTACCTTACCAAGCAAAGGATTGATTTGCCTTTTGGGTGCATTAGGCTCTGGTAAAAGTACACTGCTTAATATGATTGCAGGCTATGACAGCCATTATAGCGGTGATATTACTGTGTGGGGTACTTCGATTAGCAAGCTGAACGCTGATGAATTGTGTGCCTATCGCAGAGATAATATCGGGTTTGTCTTTAAGAATTATCATCTTTTAAGTGGATATACCGTACTTGATAACATCTTTCTTGCATGTGAGCTGAACACTTCAAGTGAAGAGGAAAACAAAAAAAATGCTAAAGAACTGTTAAATAAACTGGGATTATCAGCAAAGATTAATGAAAAAATCGAAAATCTTTCGGGTGGTCAAAAGCAAAGAGCTGCTATTGCAAGAGCATTAATTCGTAATCCTCGTATTGTGCTCGCTGATGAGCCGACCGGATCATTAGACCGCAGCAACTCCAATGAAATTATGAAGCTTTTAAAAGAGATTTCAAAAGATCGTTTAGTTATTGTGATTACTCACGATCAAAAGGTTTGTAGCTTTGCAGATGACGTCATCCATATTGAGAACGGAAAAATTATTGCAAAAGAGATCAATACTGGAACTGATCTTACTACTTCTAATAAGCTCAACTTAAATAAGGCAGTCAAAGTATCTGTGTTCAAGCGAGGGCTTAAAAACTTCAATGTTCATATCGCACGCTATATTGCTGTCAGTCTGGCCATATCAATCGGTATTCCTGCATTTATGCTCTCTCTATCGTCGGGCAATATTATGGAGAAATCTATTTCAGATTTTAAGGATAAAAACACCGCCTTTAACAATGGTTATATCAAAGGTGGGGAGGACGACGGAACTGTTTTTAAAATACTGACTTCCGATGATCGCATCGAAAATGTTTATTATCAATACAAAATAATGGATGTGACTTTAAGTGTGGGCGATATATCCGAAACGATGGCAGAAAAATATCCCCTGCCAAAGGCGACTGAAAATATGTCCTATGGTACTATGCCAAACACAGGTGAAGAGCAAATCTCACTTAGTCCGAGCCTTGCTAAAAAGTTTGACAATGATATCAGTAACTTGCTAGGTAAAGAGCTTACCTTAAAACATGGTGAACAAGAATTCATGCTTACGATAAGCGGTATTTATAATGCCGGCTATGATGATTTCTTTATAAGCTCCGACATTGAACAGGATTTTTATAAAGATAGGGAGGGTGAGAGGAGGTATTCCATTAGCTACGATGTCAAAAACTTTGAAGATATTGTGTCTGTAAGTCAAATGCTCACTGACAAAAATATCGAAAGCAAAACTTCAGCCAAAGAAGTAGGCGCTTTACAAAGTACGTTCGACAGCCTTAGCCGTTTGTTCTTGATCGTTTCTATTCTAATTTTAGTAATTGGTTTGTTTATTAGTACAGTACTGCTTATCAAACTGCAAAATTCGAGATACAAGGAATTAGGACTGCTGTCGGCTTTGGGATTTAATAAAGGAACAATAGGAAAAATGATTGTCAGCGAAAATCTGCTTTTATCGGCAATGTCATCTATATGTAATGGTATCCTTATTGGCTCTACGTATTTAATCAGTATGATCTTTAAATTAGCCATAATCATTACACCATTACAAATCTTACTTTCCGTACTTGCCACTGGCGTTGTTGTTATTCTAATTTGTATAATAGCCAGCTACAAGTTAATCCGTACAGATCCTGCAGTAGCGTTGAGAAAGTAGTAAGTAGATCACGATCACGACCATCACGTCCTGTCAACAATGTTTAATAGAGCTAGACCCTTCTGCTAATGATGCAGAAGGGTTTTTTTCTGACCCTGAATCGGTACGCATGAAAACAGAAATCGAGAAATTTAAATGCAAAATTGGCGAATCTAAAAAATCCAGACGTTCGTTTTTAGGAGTGATAGATTTTATCGTTCTTAAAATTAATTGCAAAGTACAGTAGTGACTTGCGGCATTAAAGTCCTATGAAAGTATTAGGTTTATAGTTAATAAGAATGTCCTGAGGGAGATTGTATTTTTCTATCTCATTCCTTTTTAATTTGATAGGAACTTCATTTTGTCCAGCGCATATGATATAAAGGATAATTTATATAAGTATGAAAGGGTGATACCAATTGTCTCAATCAAATATCCCCAATATTACCCCTAGTATTACCATTACTAGAGATGATGCATTGAATCTATTATTGGCATCGATTGCCATCGAGGAATTAGGACTGGGACACATTATTAATGCCGAAGCAGAAAAAATACAATATGCCGTTGGTACGTTACCAGGGCTAGCTACTCCAGCAACCATTAGTGACTTACTTGCTGTAGATGAAAGCGTTAAAAACACTATACAGGAAATAATTAAGAAAGAAATGCTCCTCCAGTTTAAACTAGAGAACATCTTATCAGCTCCCTCTTTAACTGGCCCAACCGGAGCTACTGGTGCTACGGGGCCATCTGGTGGTCCAGTAGGATCAACGGGAGCAACAGGAGCTGCTGGAGCGACCGGAGCGACCGGGGGTGTTGGAGCAACAGGAGCAGCTGGAGTCACCGGAGCGACCGGGGATGTTGGAACTACGGGAGCATCAGGAGCTACTGGAGTCACCGGAGCGACCGGGGATGTTGGTGCAACAGGAGCAACAGGAGCAGCTGGAGTCACCGGAGCGACCGGGGATGTTGGAACTACGGGAGCAACAGGAGCTGCTGGAGTCACCGGAGCGACCGGGGATGTTGGTGCTACAGGTACAACCGGGAATATACTAAACTTTGCTGATTTTTTTGCCTTGATGCCTCCTGATAACCCAACGACAGTTGCTCCCGGTACAGACGTAAGTTTTCCACGTGACGGCCCCGCTGGTGGGGCTACTATTATCCGTACTGGTCCCAGTTCGTTTAACTTGTCTGCAATTGGTACCTATTTAGTCATGTTTCAGGGGAGTATGAACGAACCAGGCCAAATGATATTAACTCTTAATGGCGCTGACTTAACGGATTCTGTAGTCGGGCGAGCAACAGGTACTTCTCAAATGCCAGGAATGGGTTTTGTGCAAACGACAGTCATCAATTCAATACTAACTGTAAGAAATCCAGCCGGCAATTCCACAGCTCTAACAATGACCCCTCTTGCTGGAGGAACAAGGCCTGTATCTGCGCACCTTCTTATCATACAAATTGCATAGGGGGTAGGGAAGTGCGCTTTTATGACAGTTGGAAATTTTCGTAGCTGGAAGAATGGAGCCTTATAAATTCTTCACTCTGATTGTTGGATACCAACTGAAATGATAGAACTGATAAATATAGAAAATTCGGGATATTACTTTTGACATGAAAAGAAATCTCTAACTTAAGTAATTGGTTTTGAGATACTACCTTTACTATTAATGAAATAAATACGAATATAAGGGTCCTTGTACCAAGTTATATAAAGGATAACATCTCGAAGTTTAGTAGATGAGACAGGTAGATAAATCGGTATAGATTCTAGCCATCCGACACGTAAGAAACAACTCAACGAGGCTATCGGTATTGAACGGCAGCCTCGTTGAGTTAAACTTATTTTAATTAGTTCAGGGTGATTCATAAGCCCTACTTTTTTTGGACACTTTTCAGATAATATAGGATTTTCTGGTACAATATGGAGTAGTTTTGCATCCTAAATAAACACATTGCGTTGCTTCTGCACACAAGTCGACAACAACATTAATGCCTTTAATATTCGTAGCGCCACCCATGAAAATGCGCTTCTCATGCATTCCTAAAGGGTTTTTGTGTCATTAAGATAATTTGTTGCAGGATGTCAAGATAATGTATAGATTCGTGCACAAGGCCGGCCATGTCGCGCAGAAGCTGTACGAGCTGTACTGGGAATAATCTGCTTACTAACAAGCCCGCTCTTCAATTTAAGAAAAACTTTAAGTTTGCCACCATTTCATTTTTAACAATTTCCTCTATCCTTCTAATATACAAAGAAGCAGGAGGAAGCTGGAGCATGAAGAAATGGTTTTTTTGTTTTTTTGTTTTATTGCTGCTGGGCTATGGATTCAATAAATTTAAGACGGATATGAGCGGTTTACCCAATGAATCGAAACTACGTATGGAAAGTACAAATATGGCTGAAACGAATTCTCAAACAGACGGTTTTACATTAGAAGTATCACAAGAAATGATATTCCAAGGGGATTTATTGCTCGTTAACAAGGACCATCCCGTTCCAGATGGTTTAAACCCTGAGATGGAAGCGGTAAGTCTGGTCAGAAACCCTGAGCTAATCGATGGTTTCTTCGGCGTGATTGATAACACTGTTGAGTTATCGCCATGGATGATGGACAAATTCCGGGCCATGGTCAAAGACGCAGCCGAGGAAGGAGTCGTTCATTTCTTGATTACCAGCGGATACCGAAACGAAGTCAAGCAGGAGGAACTGTATCGTACGAAGGGAGCGGAGCTTGCCTTGCCAGCGGGGTATAGTGAGCACAACCTCGGTTTATCGATGGATATCGGCTCTTCACAAGCCCAAATGAGTCATGCGCCGGAGGGTGAATGGCTAAAGAATCATTCTTGGAAATACGGATTTGTTTTACGCTATCCCGAAGATAAAACAGCAGTGACAGGTATTCAATTTGAACCGTGGCATTTCCGTTATGTCGGTTTGCCGCATAGCGCAATTATGTGGGAGAAGAATCTCGTTTTGGAAGAGTATCTGGATTTTCTGAAGGAACAGAAGTCGGTAAGTACAACGATCGGGGAGGATAACTATCAAGTCTTTTACTATCAAGTGACCGGAAATCACACGATCGCTGTGCCAGTGCAAGGCGAATATGAGATTTCCGGCAATAATCAAGATGGTGTTATCGTTACGATTCGCAAATCAGCAGGATAATGAGGGGAGCAGGACGAATGATTACAAAAGTGGGCGTGGTGCCAGCCACCGAGATAATGAGATATACAAGGGTCAATCACAAAACGAAAGCAAGAAGAAGAGGTCGGCTGAGCATACTAAGTCTCCGAATCCTGCTTGGTCTTTATTTAATAATGCTGGTCAAAATTATCTTATTGAAGTTTCACTCCTTGGACCTAGGTTTTCTTTGGGGCCGTCTGCTTGCAGGGCTTCAGCAGCCCGGATTGCTTTCCCGGCAACTGGATACAGGCAATATAATTCCATTCCGAGAAATCTCCAGATCGCTGCATTCGATAAACGGCCACAGTATTGTTAACCTGCTTGGCAATGTGGTGATTTTTATACCGCTCGGCATTTTGCTCGGACTACTATTCGATCACGAGAGGATGGCCGGAGTGAGAATATGGGTCTGTTCACTCTTCTTAAGCTTGAGCTTGGAGATAGCTCAGCTTTTGTTCATGATTGGCCAATTCGACGTTGATGATTTGTTGCTCAATTCCTTAGGAGGACTTCTCGGCTACGCGATATGCCGAGCAGTTGTCATCACCTTCCGCTGTGTATCGAATGAAACGAACATGTGAAATTACACATTTTAACTGGGAATCCATTAAAGAATATGTCAAATTGGAGTTTAAACCTTTATTGGAAAATGATTAAAAAATGACTTCAAAAGTTACTACTGCGCGAGGAGAGAACACCATGAAATCGATCAATATATTAATTGCGGATGATGAGGCAGAAATCGCAGATTTGATTGAGTTGCATCTGGTCAAAGAGGGTTACCGGTGCTTGAAAGCCGCTGATGGACAAGAGGCCATCGACATAATCCGGACGCAGTCCGTGGATTTGGCGATATTAGATATCATGATGCCCAAAATCGACGGGTACGAGTTGGCCAGGTTAATTCGCGAGAGCTATCATCTGCCGATTATTTTTTTAAGTGCCAAGGCGACAGATCTGGATAAGATCACCGGTCTGGTTCTCGGTGCTGACGATTATATTACCAAACCGTTTAACCCTATGGAAATGGTTGCACGGGTGAACGCCCAACTGCGTCGCTTCATTCAGTTGAATCCTTCAATGGCAACTCAAGCAGATAAGTCTATGCTGGAGGCGGGAGGACTCGTAATCTATCCCGAACAGCGAACGGTATTCTTGTACGGCAACCGGGTAGACCTTACGCCCAAAGAGTTTGATATATTGGTGCTACTTGCCAGCCATCCGAAGAAGGTATTCAGCACGGAGCATATTTTTCAGCAAGTGTGGGGCGAGGCCTATTTTGAAGGCGGGAATACAGTAATGGTGCATATTCGAACGTTGCGTAAAAAGCTTGGGGAGGACCAGAATAAGAACAAGCTGATTAAGACTGTCTGGGGTGTAGGTTATACATTCAATGGCTAAACTCAATTTTCGAAGCTTCCGTTTTCAAATGATCCGTCTATTCGGGTTCAGCATGCTGCTATCTGCCGCTACTACCTTTCTGATTTACTTAATGTTGCAGCAGTATTATTATACGCAGCTCTTTGATAGTCCTATGTTCCGAGTTCGCGAAGTTATTCGAGATATTGGCGATATTAACACGTTTCTGATCATTTTCTTCCCGATTTCGTTTTTTTACTTCTATTTGTTAACCCGGCGTTATGTTTCATATTTCCGGGAAATTTCCCGCGGGATCAACCAGTTATCTGGGGGAGATTTCTCCTATCGGGTCGATATCCGGTCAAATGATGAAATCGGGGATATTGCTAGGGACATAAACTTGGCAAGCGAAAAGCTGAAGCAAGCGGTGGAACGCGGAGATTTCGCCGAGAACAGCAAGGAGCAGCTTGTGCTTAACCTTGCCCATGATTTGAGAACCCCGCTGACTTCTGTCATCGGGTATTTGGATTTTATTCTTAAAGGCAAAGATTTGACCATTGATGAAATGAAGTACTACACGACGATTGCCTTCACGAAATCGCAGCGACTCGAGAAGTTGATCGACGAGTTGTTTGAAATTACGAGGATGAATTACGGAAAGCAAAATATCCGCCAAGCACCGCTCGATCTGAGCGAGCTATTAACACAATTAAACGAAGAAATGTATCCGGTATTCGAAAAAAACGGGCTGACCGCTCGCCTAGCTATAGCTCCAAATCTAATGGTATCTGGTGAAGGTGACTTGCTCGCACGCGTGTTCGAGAATCTGCTGTCTAATGCCAGTCGTTACGGTAAAGACGGCGAATATATTGATATACGTGGCAGTCAGGAGCAAGAGCAGGTCGTCATTCAAATCGTCAATTACGGCAAGTTTATCCCGCCTGACGAGTTGCCGCATGTGTTTGACATGTTTTTTACCGGGGATCGTGCGCGAACCCAACAGGAAGGGAGCACCGGGCTTGGCTTGTTTATCGCCAAGAACATTGTAGAACAGCACGAAGGCACCATATCGGTAAAAAGCGACCGCATTCGTACCGAATTCGAGGTGCGATTGCCTTACTTGATCTCATCTATTTAAATGAATCCATTTTAGGAAAAGTTAAGAATTAACCCGCTTCTTTTTTTAACAGTCTGGCCTATGCTTAGAGCATCAACGGCAGGAGGACTGAAAGATGAAGAAGTGGGTTTTTTTGCGCGCTCCGCTACGCATGACTTGGTGGCTGCGCCGAGATGCTACGGCAGCATGGCTGTTTCTCGCGCCAAGTGCAGCAGGTTTTGCCATGTTCTATCTGATCCCGTTTGTCATGGGGGTTATGTATTCGTTCATGAGTAGCGCCTCTGGGGAAAGGTTTGCGGGTCTTTCGAATTACCGGGAGCTGCTAGCTAGCGATTCCTTTCGTAAAGCGGCTTCTAACACCTTTTATTTCAGCGCGGTGAGCGTTCCGCTTATGCTGGCGTTGTCACTGGGACTTGCGTTGTTGCTGAACCGGAAAATATACTTCCGAAAATGGTTGCGAACCTCCTTTGTATTACCGCTTGTCGTTCCGGTGGCCTCTGTCATTATTATCTGGCAGATGATTTTTGACTGGAACGGGGCTTTGAACTACGCGCTCAGTTGGTTCGGCATCAACCGTGTGGACTGGATGAAGACTGATTCAGCCCGGAATGTGGTCATAGCGGTGTATCTGTGGAAAAACATCGGGTACAACGTCATCTTGTTTCTAGCAGGACTCCAGCAAATCCCAAAGGATTATTACGAAACCGCGCAAATTGAAGGTGCAAGTCGTTTTCGCCAGTTTTTTGGGATTACACTAGTCTATTTGACCACGACAACGTTTTTTGTAGTCATTATGTCGATCATTAATTCCTTCAAAGTGTTCCGGGAGACGTATTTATTGGCTGGTGATTATCCGCATGACAGTATCTACATGCTACAGCATTACATGAACAACATGTTCGTGTCACTAGACATTCAGAAGTTGACGGCGGCGGCCGCTTTGATGGTGTGCGGCATCATGGTAATCGTTCTTGGGCTGTTCGGGATGGAGCGCCGGTATCGACAGTTCATGGAGTAGGGGGTGGAGCTTTGCGAGTCATTACAAGAATACATAAAGTAATACTAACGGCGTTAATGGGGATGATTGGATTGCTGCTACTGTTCCCGATCGTCATTACCTTCACGAATTCGCTGATGACTGAACAGGAGTTAAAAATTAACTACGGTGTCATTGGGAAACTCACGGAAGTGACATCAACGGGTGCCGATACGTTTGTCAATATGAAGTGGCTGCCGGACAAGGTGACCTTGGAGCAATTCAGCGAGCTGCTGGTGCATTCACCTAATTATTTGTTACTGTTTTGGAATTCAGTTGGCTTGGTTGTGCCAATCATTATTGGACAGATGGTAGTTGCGGCACTGGCAGCCTATGCTTTTGCGAAGCTGAATTTCCGTGGTCGTGATTCTCTGTTTCTGGTGTATTTGATAACAATGCTGATGCCATTTCAGGTGACACTGGTTCCAAACTATATTATCGCAGATAAGATGGGCTTACTGAATAGTTCGGGAGCTGTCATCCTTCCGGGCGTCTTTGCCGCTTTTGGTGTATTTATGCTCCGACAGTTTATGCTGCATATTCCGTACGCCTACATTGAAGCTGCCAAAATAGACGGGGCTGGCCATCTTAGGATATTCCTGACGGTCATCATTCCGATGGTCAAGCCAGGACTTGCTGCACTGGTGATATTGCTATTCGTTGATTATTGGAATATGGTCGAGCAGCCGCTGATCTTTATAAACGATCCATTCAAGCAGCCTTTATCGGTATTGCTATCGAGGTTAAGTGGTGAATGGGATATGGTTTTTGCCGCTTCCGTGTTGTATATGTCCCCCATGGTGTTGTTGTTCCTATATGCGGAGACGTATTTTATCGAAGGCGTTCAATTGTCTGGAATCAAGGGATAGGAGGGGAAGGTCAAGGGATGGAGCTATCGAAGGAGCAGGTTGATCGTAAGCGAAAAAAATGGATTTCCACCGTGTTGCTGCTGTTGATCGGATTGTTGCTGTTCTTCACTCTTTTCAGCAATACGCTGCAGTCAGTTACTTTGCCGAAGGTAAATGCTGAACTCGCGGCGAGCGGAGGAATTGCTTATAAGTTGGAAGGCAGCGGTATATTACAGCCTGTTAATCAAGCGGAGTTGCCAAATCCAGCCGGTTGGAAAGTACGGCAAGTTCTTGTGAAGGAAGGGGATGTTGTTAAGAAAGGGCAGAATCTCATTTTATACGACAGCACCTCCGCAGAGAGGGAACTGGAGAATGAGATCGCGCAGCTTACGAAGCTGACAATCGCGCTGGAAGACGTACAGGACCAGCTCAAATTGTCGATAGTTGAAGGGGGCGAGTCCGCTACAGGGAAAGCTGAACGCGAACTGACAACGCGAAATATCGATATATCGGTGCAACAGCGGAAAATCGACGGACTCCGAGAGCAATTGAATCGGCAAAGAGAGCTTGCCGCCCCGTTTGATGGGATTGTAATGGATTTAAACGCAGTAGAAGGTCTTGCTTCCACCAGCCAACCAGATATCGTAATCTCGAACAGTGACTTAGGGTATTGGCTGGATATCGATGCCGATAGATCCCTTATTGACAGCTTAGGCCTTGCAGTTAAGCAGTCTGTCGAGCTAAAAGTACTAGCTGAGGGAGAACAGCCGGCCCGCCCGATGGAGGGAACAATCCATGATATCACCGATGCGGGCTCGCAGATCGCAGGCTTGCCTGAAGGTGGCGCCGCAGCACCTGCGGTGAATCTGCAGAAGAAGCTGCGCATCCATGTGGACGATGCCACTCTGAAAGGGGGTGAGCAGGTTTCGGTCAAGCTAGAGCGGACTTCGTCCGGGAAGGGATGGCTTGTCCCGAACGAGGCTATTCATCGGGTAGGAGAAAAACGATTTTTATTCAAGGTGGAGAAGCAACGAGGGGCTTTGGGTAATGAGTTTGTGGCTCGCAAGGTTACGATTGAGGCAAGCGAGTCTACGGATCGAGAGACGATGATTCCGGCAGATCGACTATATGAAGGGGATCTGATCATTATGGAAAGTAGCGAGCCGCTGCAGGACGGGAACCGGATTCGTCTCCAATGAGAAAACCTCTATCTAGTGCATTTAGAGACGAGAGACCGCGTTTAAAGGTAGGTTTTATCGCCAAATAGAATTTGTTCATCCGAATGTATCGGAATCTTATAAATTCTATTGTTGTAAAAAATATAAACAAAGATGAGAGGTATGGAGCAATGATTAAAAGATTAGGTTTGACAGTGGTATTAGCGGCAATCATGATGGCGGCTACGACCGCTTGTAGCTCAGGAGGAGAAGGGACCAAGGCTGGTGAGAAAAACGCGGTAACGGGAGAGAAAAACAAGACAACAGAAAATGGTAAAAACGTACTCACTCTGTCCATTTTTGAGTCGACACCTTTCTATACGGCGTTGGAGAAAAAATTCGAGGCTAAGCATCCGAACATCGATCTTCAGATTCAGGCACATAAGCAGGCTGGAGAAGAGAGTAAATCCGGGGAATTGGAGGAATACCGTCAGTTAATTAATACGGCTTTACTATCGGGGAAAGGACCGGATGTTCTCGAACTAGGTTTATTACCTGCTGAGCAATATGTCGAGAAAGGATTTCTTCTAAATATGGAAGATTTAATGAACAAGGACGAAATTCTGAAGCAAGACAATATGTACATGAATGTACTAAAGCCCAACAAGAAAGAGGGCGGAACGTATGCGATTCCGACCGGCTTTTCCCTGAGAGCGTTTATTGGGAATGGTGAGATGTTGAAGAGCTCCGACATTAATGAGCAGACCTGGACCTGGCAAGATTTTGCCGACATTGTTAAGGAGCTGAAGCAGGGAAAAGACAACTTGTATGGAATGACTGATTATACGCCGGATATGCTCGTGCAGGAAATGACTATCGACAGTTACAGCTTATACGTGGATAAGGCAGCAAAAAAGGCAAAGTTCGATACCCCTGAATTCGTGGCTTTACTGAATCAGGTGAACAACATGTACGATGAAGGGCTGATGACCGCAGAACCAGCGGAGCTTGATAAGCAATTGTTCTATTCTGCAGTAATAAGTGAGCCTTCTGACGTTATTAACGTAACGCATACGCTGTTTGATCACCCTCGGTTGCTGCAAAAACCGCACAACAAAGAACAGTCCAGCACGACGATGCGGATCATACCGTCCTCCGAGTTAGCGATTTGGGCGAAAACGCCTCTACAGGCGGAGGCTTGGAAATTACTCAGCTTCCTCCTGTCGGAGGAGGGGCAGTTGATACCGGAACGCAGCGGATTTTCACTGCTCAAATCGGTGAACGAACAGAAGCTGAACGAGATCAAAGAGCAAATCAAGGCGGGTACCTACCAACTGCCTGACGGTCAGTTCGTTAAGGCGGAGGGAGAGGAAATTACTCGGTTTACGCAGCTTCTTGAAATGGCGAACCCACACTTGCTTCTCGACGGAAAAGTGCTTGCCATTGTAAGTGAGGAGTCCCACGCTTATTTCAGCGGCCAGAAGTCCGCGGAGGAAGCTGCTAGACTGATCCAAAATCGGGTCACAACCTTTTTGAATGAGTAATAGATACAATATCAATGAATGGTAGTTGGCCCAATCGGGATAATTATGAAATAAAGAAATCAAAAGAAATTGATGAATTAATGTTAGGGCCTCTGCTGAATCCGCAATAATCAGCAGAGGCCCTATTGCATGCGCAAAAGTATGGTTATCAGGCGGATTAAAGTTCTACTAGGTCTTAGTCTACGGTCAAAAACCTTAACTCGGGGGTAAAGTCCTTGAGACCGGTGAACTAACCTAATAATCAATATTTGAGGTGAAAAATGAATAATAAGGAAATAATTTGTAACTATTTAAAATAGGATAGTAACTCGGATAGGTCTAAATGATATCATCCTGAAATACTATTGTAAATTTTTACAAATACAATATACTATGATCACGGCTCCACTATAAGGTTTTTTTGATTGGAATTTGTATGAACAAAAACTAAATTTCTAGGGAGTGTGTTTCCATGGCAATATCGAAAAAATGGAAAGTTACTGTGATAGCAGCGATTGTTTCTTTACTTTTCGCAACCTCTATTTATGCGGCAGCAGGATGGTATCAAGTAAACACGAACTCTGGATCACCGGTTAATCTCCGCACAGGACCTGGTACAGGATTTGGTATTGTAGTTGCTGTTCCTAGCGGACAAGATGTATATGTAGACTGTTACAAGAACGGCCAAACTGTAACAGGGAAATATGGTACAAGCAACATATGGAATCTTGCTTATTATAACGGTTATTG
Organism: Paenibacillus sp. GSMTC-2017; assembly: GCF_016019935.1. Lineage (GTDB taxonomy): Bacteria > Bacillota > Bacilli > Paenibacillales > Paenibacillaceae > Pristimantibacillus. Next base: position 219,037 of record NZ_JAECMT010000001.1, on the reverse strand, counting down.
GGGATATATCTCTGACACCTATGTGAATACAGGTTCTGATGGCCCAGTTGTTCCTCGATGCTAGTTCTACTTTAGGCAAAAACTACACATAAGTTATTCTTTTATTCTCATCGTTAAACAGTATTAAAATAGTGGAGCCGTAACGTAATAGAAAATGTATTCCATTCAAACAAAAGGCTAGGAATGAGAAACAGAGGAATCTGTGAACTCATTCCTAGCCTTATTAATGTTAGACCTCTGTACTTTTTGTGCATCTTAACGCAAATACGTTACTAAGCATTGAGATTGAAATGACGCAAAATGTCGATTAGAAGAAGGATCAAGCAACAACTACAGAACGTATCAATGGTAAAATATTAAGAGACGTTGATGACTTTGAAAATCTCAGTGAATTTGTAGCACATAGTTATGGAATCATTAATAAATCAAATAAAAAGCACTATAATTTCCATTTAATCAATTGAGAACGTGATACTGCAGTTATTACACTTATATTGGGTTCAGGATTACGTTTATCTGAGATTGCAGGGGCAGATTATCCGATGCGGATACGAGTAAAGGCATGATTAGAGTAGTTTTGCTTCAACGTACAAGATATTACATGGATAGATGGGAAATTTGATATCTCACTTTGTTCATTCATTACTTTTACACAAAACTCGTATTTTGTACATATGTATTTAACAAAACAACATGAAGACTTTTACCTCATCATGGTGATGTCATCTCTTTGATCCTTGCCTTTACACGTTGCAGGGATGGTTTGGAGATTCGCACCTTCGGATTTGCTTTATCCCAGCTAAATGTGAATCCTAGAAACTTGCGTTTCCATGGACGGTCAACCGCACTTTTCGCTTGGTTTATCTTCAGTTAGCTTCTTCTCAATGAACTGCGTCACCGATTCTTTCACTCGCTTTCCTGCTTTCCACGTTTTCACGTAGATGTTACAGTCGTCCGCATAGCGAACGAAACGCAAGCTGCGCTTTTCCAGTTCCTTATCCAGTTCGTCTAGGATAATATTCGATAACAGTGGACTAAGTGGACCTCCTTGCGGTGCCCCTTCGGTCGTTGGTTCTACGAGTCCGTTCACCATCACCCCTGATTGCAGATACTTGCGGATCAGTTTCAATAACGGTTTATCCGTTATTTTTTTTTCTGCTAGTCTCGCCATCAATCTGTCATGATGATCACGGTCGAAGAATTTCTCCAAGTCCAGATCTACCACGATTCGGTAACCTTCTTGTATTAAGGCTTGTGCTTTCCTTACCGCATCATGACCTCGCCTTTGTGGACGAAAGCCATAACGATGTTCAGAGAACTTCGGGTCAAATACAGGGGCTAATACGTGAGTGATCGCTTGCTGAATAAGTCGATCTGTCACAGTAGGTATGCCTAAGAGCCTTATCCCGCCGTTCGGTTTCGGGATTTCGACCCGACGGACTGGACTTGGCTCATAAGTTCCGTTTATGATGCTTTCACGAATCGTTTGCCAGTTTTGTACGATGTGTTCGCGTAAGGTTTTTACCGACATTCCATCTACGCCATGGATTCCGTTATTCGTTTCGACACGTGCTAGTGCCGATAGCATATTGGCTCGTGACAATACTTGCTCGATCATTTGAGGTACACTTCTTACGTGAATGTTTCTTCTCTTTGTGCCGCTGATAGACTCAGCCCTTCCCAGTACCCTCGCGTATTCACCGCTACTTTCCTGAGATATGTCCTTTCGAATTGTCTGCTCTCATCGCCTATCTTCGAACGCCAAGCTTACACATTCCTATTTCATATTCAGTCCTTCCGCAAACTGTTGCAACAGCCAGCGTACTATGACCTCTGCTGACTTCTGTACATTCAACACACCCTCACAGTCGTGCTTACAACATTGTCGTTGCTTATGTACAGATCTCCCCCAGGTAAGAACGCTATCTTCCTCTCCATCTATCTGCTTCATTTACTCTCGTATGCCTTCGGCAGTATGGGCTTTGGTTTGTTTAGCAACCTCATCCAACATACGCTAGCCTTATATGAAGTTCGTGTCCCTCAGACCGGAGATTTGCCGCTGGCTTCCTTCAGATTCCACATCACAATGGACACCCTTACCTTAAGCTATGGGTACTACTGCCTTCACCATTCGGGACTTGAACCTTAGAGATAGCGCCCATGCTGGGCGCACTAAAAAAAGCTGCCGAGACTTTCTCGACAGCTTGACGAGGGTCATGCCCTCGTTTTTTAACGGGATTATTAGACAGACCCTATCAGATCATTCAAACTAATTATTTTACTGCCTTTACTTTCATAATATTGTATCATTTCGGGAATTTTCTTTTTATCCCAACTGGTAATGCAATCTGATAATACAGTAACTTCATAATTTTCCTTACATAAATTATAACAAGTCGATTTAACACAAGCTGTAGCATCTGCTCCTGCTATGTAGAGCTCACTTATGTCATTATTAATAATAAAGTTTGCAAATTCTTCACTGGTTAATGCGTTTCCTTTGTATTTTGTAAAAACATTTTTTGATACTATTTTCAAGTCTGAAGCTAATTCAGACCCGTATGTATTGGGTTTAAGAATCCTCGTGCCGGCTGATAAATTTTCATGTCTTATATAAATAACATGTCTATCATTACTATCTGCCCAATCAATAGCTTGATTTATATTATCAATTATCTCCTTATAATTCTTTGTTATATCATTTTGAATATCAATTATTACTAAGGCTTCTTTCATGGTAGGTTCACTCCAATAATTTTTATTTACCTATAAGCGAAAATCGCGTGTTGGTATTTGAAACTTCGCATCAAGTTGACCCGAACTCCGAGCGTAATTTTTATGAAAAAGTTAATTGTGTATATGATTCTATGATAAAAAATCATATCATAAATTTACAGAAATGGCAACTTTAATCTCCATTCCTTTTTATTAAGATATCACTGATTGTTCATTGGATTCTCTAATCCTAGTTGCCCTCAGACAATATCATTTCCAAGATGCTGAGTAGTTACCTTTAATTTACTTATTTTTTACACAAATTGTTCCACTTGCACATCTAATTGTTGCTTCGCTTTTTCGAATAATTGATCGATTTGATCTCGAAACTGATTCGTACCTTCCATGACTACCTTTTGATAATCAGTAAGTCCAATGAAAGCCATTATCGATTTAACATAGCGATCTCCCATTTCATATTCTGCATAAGGCCCTTCTGAGAAAACACCACCGATAGTCTGTATATGTAAAATCTTTTTACCTGTAATTAAACCTGTCACTCCGTTATACTTGTATTTAAATGTTTTACCTGCTAGACATAAACAATCAAGATAAGCCTTCATATATGCAGGTACTGTAAAATTCCACAATGGCGTTACAAATACAATTGAATCTGCACTTAAAAACTGATCGAGAATCTGATCTATACGCCTAATTTTTTCCGCCTCTTCTGTGGTTAATGATTCATTAGAAGCTAACTTCTCCCGCGCACTCAATACATCCGCATCAACAAAGGGAATATCTTCTTTGAACAAATCCACATGTTCAATGATTACATTACCATTTTTAGTTTTTACCTGCTCGGTAAAATATTTGCCTAAACGCAATCCATATGATTGATCTACTGATTTTGGGTTTGCTGTTACATAAAGAACTTTTGACATATTTACCACACTCTCTAATTTTATTTTTAATTTGATTTAATTACTTGGCATTCTGGAAATGAAACGATCCACAGGCAACTTGGATTAGGGAATCTAATAAATAATACCCTTAGTAGATATGAACCCACGTATGCTATAGAAAGAATCATACGTAAGTAATGATTATCAATTACACAGTAAGCAAGCTGTCGACATGTGAGCAAAACTATCAAACTCATGGATTTGAGCTATCACATTTGTCTTTAGAAACTCCATTTGCTGTAAACTTTATTACATACCTCTCAAGTCAAATTTACTGAATAAAGATCATTTGGACTAAAAAGAATTGTTAAGGCTATGCATAAACTTTTTAAAATAACACATTATTGTATAAATTTTATTTCAATATGTTGCAAAGAGACTTTATATCTACTTTCCCATTTCCAGTAAGAGGTATTTCGGATACCGTAATAATACGATTAGGGATCATATATAAAGGAAGTTTCTTCAATAATTCAGATTTGATTTGCCGCTTAATGTCTTGAGCATTACTGCAAACTACGGCACAAATCAATCGTGTACGACCATTTTGCAACTTTTCGATAAATGCAACTGAATTTGAAACATCAGCGTGCATATTGATATATTTTTCTATTTCTCGCAAGTCAATTCTATAACTATTATGTTTAATTTCACTTGTAACTCTTCCTACTATATAAATGAGATTGTCCGAACCCAAGTAGCCTAAATCTCCTGTTTTGTATACTATTTCCTCCAATACTTCATTCCAAACAAAGGAATTTTTTGTTTGTTCATCACTAAGGTAACCTTTTGAGAGACTTTCTCCCGCTATACAAATTTCTCCCAAGACCCGAAAGTCACACATACCTTCTATTGAATCGGTAACATATAACCGCTGATTGGCAAGGGGCAGCCCGTATGGTATAGATGAAACATTTTCATAAGATGAACAATCATAGTAATTTGACCAGATAGAAGCTTCTGTTGCCCCTCCTAGAGCAAATAATTGAATACGACCATATTTAGAAAACAATTCTTCAACCATTTTCTTGGGAACAAAATCCCCGCTAACTAATATTCCTCTCAATTTTTCAAACTTACTTTTTAGTAAAAATTCTTTCGCTAAAGCAGGCGTTGAATTCCAGATGGTGATTTTATTGTAATAGTTATGCTCAAAAAACCAATCATGGTCATAGATATCTACAAAAACAACAGACATTCCGCTAATGATTGATCCGAAAATATCAAAAATGGAAAGATCAAAATATAGGTTTGAGATATTCATTACAGTATCTTTTTGAGTAATATTAAACTTTTCGATAATATCGTAAACTGTATTTAGAGCTGCTTTTTCTGTAATGATTATCCCTTTCGGTTGTCCTGTTGTTCCAGAGGTATGTATGATATAAGATTCTTCTGTATCAATGGACGAATCTGTATCAGATACCTTGATTAATTCACCATCTTTAAAATAGATGTAGTTTTTCAAGCTCACAAGAATTTCTTCAGTCTTTTCTTCTCCAAAATTCTCATTTACCACACAAAAAGAATCATTAGTTAAGATAGATGCCAAAATGCAAGTAATAGAATGAATATTCTTCTTCCCATTGAAGGCAATACGTACTTTATCTTTCAGATGTTTATTTTTAATTTCCAGGATTTCCATAGCTTTTTGAGTGGCCAAAGCATATATTTGACTGAAAGTATACTCTGTATTGTTAATTATTCCAAAAATATTTTCTGGGCATTCTGTCAATATTCTTTCTAAATGCCACCTTAATGTATTGAATTGAAAATTTGCATTACATGTTTGAGCATTATATTTCTCATATTTTGAAATTAATCCAGACTTCTTCGTGTAATTATATATGGAGACAATATCTTCAGTTGAGTTCAAAAATTCGTAAATCAAAGAACAGTATTCAGAAAACATTGCATTAATGATAGTGGTCTCAAACATATCACTTCGATAGTCCCAAGTGATATTCAATTCCCCGCTTATGTTTTTGGCTTGCAAATCGAGGAACACCTGAGGGGTTTGTGAAATGCAATAATCTAACTTAAATACATCGCCAAACAAATCATCTTTTTCATTGAATAACATAGAGGTGAACACTATGGGCATAGTTGCAGAAACAGACTTCTTGTTCATTTCATACATCATTTCCATGACTTCGAAGTGCTTATATTTCAAAGCATCAACAAGACTTAATTTTACTTTTTGAATATTTTCTTCAAAACTTTTTTCAAAATCAAAGCTTGTTTGCAACAAGAATGAAGAGGAAAAATTACCTATCGTTTTATAATAGTTTTCGGCTTTTGGACGATTAAAAGAAGTGACATTAATTGATAGGTTTTGTTCTTTGGACCACTTAGTGAGAACTAGTGAATATGCCGTAAGAAGCAGATCAGTTACAGAAAAAGATGACTCATCTACTTTGCTTTTAAGTCGAGCATAAAGCTCATGATTGATAGTGCATTCTTTACGCAAAAACTCCATATCTGTTGTTTGCTCAATCTGGTAATTTATTTGTGGCGCTGGGTAAATTTGCTCAATGTTATTCATGTAGTAATCTCTTGATGTTTTATAGTGCTTAGAATCCCTTATTTCTTGATAAAAATCCTGCATTTGCAATAATTCATTTGAATAATCATAAATTGACATAAGCGGATTAGATAAAAACAATTTTAACTGTCGCATCAGCTCATATATACTCAAGCCATCAGCAATCAACAGATCTATACTGAAAATAACTCTAAAATCCCCACTTCTCCCGATTGATTCCATTGTAAAGAAAGGGTAATCATAAACTTCATATTTTTTATGCGACAATTCCTTGCGTTTTAGCTCTATTAATGATTGCATATCGAACTGACTATCAATACACTTGATTTTATAATTTAAAGTTTCTTCGATCAAAAAATTTTCATGATCAAGAACTCTTGCTTTTAACATGGGTTGTGAAGCAATTACCTTATTAAAAGCTTCTTCCAAATCACTTATCTGACCATTATAGAGCAATTCAATATAAAGATGTGTGCCTGTTCCTCCTTGGGAGTCATCCACTTTAGACATCAAATAAGCTTTTTGTAATTCTGTCATTTTTATATACATGCCTTATCATTCTCCTTGAAATTGTAAAGTTTTGGATTGAACAGAAAAACAATTATCACAAAACCGCACAACAGTTTCAGGTATCCTATCAACAAATCTACTCATGAACAAATAAATACTTGAAATATGGTGTTGATGCACTGGCGGACAAACGTCGGAATAGAAAATCTGAAGTTGAGATGACCGGAATTGAGAACGCCTTTGGAATACAGACAGTATCTTCTCCGCTCGGCAGCATAAAAACGGCACTAACCTCGTACAGACGGTTAGTGCCACAGATTATGTTTTTTTCACGATCTACTTGACTTGGAGCATATCAATCATAGGAAATTTTCAATTTCTTAAATCCGAGAATTTTCCACTGTCCAGAAATTAAAAACACTGATTATAGTACTGAAATGAGATAATTGAATTTAGGACTTCTCAGTAGCCTACTTTGTGTTATATGGGGAGTAACCATTAGGTGTGCGTCATCCCATAACAGCATAAACTTTACTACCCAGCAAACATCGCCCCGTTTACGTCAAAAATTGCACCACAAATATAGGAGGCCTGCTCACTACACAGAAAACAGATCGTTGCAACCTGCTCTTGCACAGTCGATGGACGTCCGATCGGGATACGTTCTAGAATCGATGCTCGCTTCTCCTCATTAATTTCAGCCCACATGACCTCTACACGTTCGGTTAGCGTCAATCCTGGGGCGACTGCGTTCACGGTGATTCCATGGGGTGCCAACTCAAATGCGCATTGTCGTGTAAAGCCAATGAGGGCTGCTTTGGCAGCAGTGAAATCTGCCCCACCAAAGAAGGTATAGGTTCTTCCAGCCACGGCTGAGATATTGACCACTCGCCCCCAACCGCGCTTTTTCATTCCAGGAATTACAGCACGTGTACAATTAAAAACGCTTCGTAAGTTCAAATCAAACGTTGAGTTCCAATCACTATCCTCAATCGTCTCGATCAATTTCGAATGCAGACTTCCTCCCACTGAGTTGACCAGAATATCTACCTGTCCAAATTCCTTATTTATAGACTGGAATACTTGTTTAACCTGGTCATCGTTGGTGACATCAACCTCGTAACACATCGTACCGTCTAGCGAACCAAGTCTGTCGATATTCTTGTCCAGTAGCGCAACCTGACATCCGCTTGCCGCCAACTGTGCCGCGACACCACGTCCGATCCCGTTTGCTGCACCAGTAACTATTGCTACACGTCCTTTCATTAGAACCCCTTTCCGACAAAGAACTATCAAGCCCCAAGCCTAACATTATTTGTTGTGATTTACAGTTGGTAAAATTGACTCTATCTCAAAACAACAAATGTAAGTTATTCTATTATTTGAAGATTTCTTCTTGAAGTTCAGAAAATGATGACGTTATTATCTGGCTGATGCAACGAACTTCCCACCTTCTGAAGCCTGCGATTAGCCAATGCCAGTGAGTTTCGTATCATTGTGATCCCGTGCTCTGTTCCGATGCTCTCGGGATGAAACTGCACACCTTCAATTGGTCTTGTACGATGACGCACCGCCATTACCACGCTATCTACTTCAGAAATTGCGGATGTAACTAATTCGTTTCCCGTACCTTGATCAACGATAGCCAGTGAATGGTAACGAACTACAGTGACAGGTGATGGGACGCTGTAAAATATACCTTGCCCATCATGTAGCACCTGCGCTTTCTTGCCGTGTTCGATAGTAGGTGCATGTATGAGCTTCCAGCCGAAAAACTCACCAATTGCTTGGTGACCCAGACAGACACCGAACATAGCTTGATGTTCACCTGCCGCACGAATTATTTCTGGATATCCATGTTCCTGTGGTGTTCCCGGACCTGGTCCCAAGACAAGTAGTTGAGGCTTCCAAAGCTGGTACTGACTAACTGGATCATCATTCACACGTACCACCTTCGTTTGTGCGCCTACCTTCTCGTAATACTGTGCAATGACGTATACAAAGCTATCAAAGGCATCTATCAATAAAACTTTCATGCGCCTCCTCCTATCGCACGGGCAAAAGACTGTATCTTCGCACCCGCCTCGTCCCATTCATCAGGTGCCTGTGAGTCAGCCACAATCCCCGCAGCAGCTTGCAATACGTAGCGACCCGAGTCGCCGACGATCGTTCGGATGGTTAGGGCGAGCACACCATTATCCTTCCCCGTAATATACCCAGAACACCCCGTGTACACCCCGCGCGCTGTCTCTTCGAGCTCGGCGATGATCTCCATCGCACGTACCTTGGGTGCACCTGTCATAGTGCCCGCCGGGAAATTTGCTGCAATCAAGTCCCAGATGTCGCAATTCGCACGGACTGGGGTTTCTACAGTCGAGACTAAATGAAAAAGCGGACCATAGGCATCCACCTGCATAAACGAGGTTACATTCACACCACCTGGGATAGCGCAACGCGCTAAGTCATTACGCGCCAGATCCACAAGCATCAGATGCTCGGCCATCTCCTTCGGAATATGGTCCAGACGATTGCCGCGCTGATCTTCCTGCGTCATTGTACCCGCTATGGGGCGAACCTGAACGACACCATCGCTGCTTCGGAGCATTAACTCTGGACTGGATGACACGATATGTCGTTTTCCTAGGTCCAAGTAATACATATAGGGAGCTGGATTCTTTGACGCAAGTCGTTCATAAAGATCTACTGGAGGAATCGTAGTACTCGATACTGCGCGCCGACATAATTGCACTTGATAGATATCACCAGCACGAATATGTTCTTTGGCTCGGTCAACCATAGCGTAGAATGTACTCTGATCCGTCAAATCCCGCAGAACTCCCGGTTCCCATTGGCTACTCGAGGATGAATCCTTTCTGGGATCAATAAGTGCTGTGACTAAATTTGCGATGTCTGTGGCCTCATCTTGTCTGGTTTTCAAAACATCGATTATGGCCCCACTTTCAGCACCATTGTAGCGTACAACGTATCTGTACACGCGCAATAACACCTCCGGTTCACCCGTCTCGATAGCGATCCCCGGCAAGTGTTCAACAAAACGAGCTGCACTATATGCCAGGACGAGCACGAGTGGGAAATCTTCTGGCAACGCAAGAATTTGCGTCACACGTCGCAGTCGTTCCAACATGGGCTGCGTGTCGTCACTAACCACTGCTCTACATTCAGTGATTTTCATCTCGAAGGGTGCGCTGCCGTACACATGCCAATCGCCATCCTCGAGCTTGATCTCAAACAGTAAATCAACCATAAACATTGTTTGTGACCCATCGACAGCTTGAAAACCAGCTCCCGTCTCGAACAAGGCCGGTCTTGGGTACATATCTAATATATGCCGCCGTACTTGTGCTACCTGCGCAGCCTCAGGAACCACACATTGCTCGATGACCCATGAGCCTTTCGAATCTTGCTTAATCATGGTGTTAGCCTACAATCTCGGATTCGGGCGTGTTTCCAGGAGATATAAGCTCCTGTCTCCGTCTGCGGATCCAACTGATCTGACAATAGCAACCTAACCGGGACACCAAAATCACCCGCAATCTGCCCTTCGATCTGATCAATTGACTGATCACCAACCTGGGAGACAATAGCTATTTCTAATTCGTCTGTACCATTTTTTGCAACCTTTACATTGACTTGATATCCCAAAACTCGATCGACTGCCTTAAAAATAGCCGATTCAATTGATGCAGGAAACATCTGGCGGCCACCGATTGTCATAACATCATCAACCCGACCAAAGATCCGTATGCATCGGGACTGGCTACCACACTTGCAAAAACTCGACGGGTAAAGGTAAGCCAAATCACCAGTTCGAAATCGTATTAATGGCTTAGCGCCTGGCACGAGCATCGTAAGACACAGTTCACCCATATCGCTATTGGTACCATTATTAGGTAAAATTTCTGCAATATAATTAGTTTCGGAAAGATGAAGATTCCCTTCTGGACAACCTGTAGCAACTGCATGTACCTCTTGCGATCCATATAGACCATGAGTGCAATGCGCATCCCAGACTCGAGAAATATTTGACAGCATCTCAGGTGTGCACAACTCTCCAAGTACAAGGATCTGTCCCACCGAGGTCTTTTGTGGATCAATTCCAATGCTCTTATAGAAACGAGCGAGAGCAAGCGCCACTGCAGGTGAACAGATTAGTGACCGGACTCCAAGATCAGTAATGAGCTCTGCAGCTTTTTCAAGTCCTACACGTGGGCTCTCGGGCCATAAACGTACAAATGGAATACCTAGATTCCGACATACCTCTCCATAGGTGTCCCCGAATGAGTATAACTCGGATGGCCCCATGATCGCAGTAAGTGCACGCATCGTACCAAATGTTGACTGATATACCTCCTTCATCGCATTCTGAACATATGCCCCACTTGTCTCGACATCAATTAGTGCTCGCGGGCAAGGTGTTGGTTTCCCTGTCGTCCCCGTTGTCTCATAGTACATCGCAATTTCATCAAACGGGACACTACAGATCGAAGTATTAGCAGAACGAAGATCACTCTTAGTAGTGAATGCGACTCCATCGAGAGCCTTGAATGCACTCTGTGAACCCGCCTTGGTATGCAGATGATCACGGTAAAACGGGGATTGCTCCTGAACGTACCCCAATATTTCTTGCGTACGCAACTCGCCCTTCTCGTTTAACTCTTGTAAATTCGTTTGCCTATTTAGATATGCAGTGACGATTTTGAGCCATTCTTGATTGGTTTGAGTTTTGTTCATGGCTGTACTCTTTCTTCAAGATCATTGGCGAACTCTCCAATTGTCTCAGCCAGCATAATACTTTCAATTGAAACTATTGTCGATAATTGAGCTTCCAATTCAGTTTTGATCTTCATCGCAGCCAGCGAATCGCCACCTATTTCAATAAAATTATCTTCTGGTAGAACTACTGATTGGGAGAGTTGTTCTGATATTACGCCTATGACCTGTCGCAAAATGGTTTGCCCAGCCCTATTGTTTAACTTTTCCATATTGATCCTCCTTAATCGTATCTCTCTCATTGATATCATTGGTTTTTGGTAATGACTGTACTATTTCTACAAGATCATTCGCGAACTCGCCAATTGTCTCAGCCAGCATGATACTTTCAATTGAAACTGTTATCGATAATAGGGCTTCCAATTCAGTTTTGATCTTCATCGCAGCCAGCGAGTCGCCACCTATTTCAATAAAATTGTCATCTGGTAGAACTACTGATTGAGAGAGTTGTTCTGATATCACGCCTATGACCTGTCGCAAAATGGTTTGCCCAGTCCTATTGTTTAATTCTGTCATATCGATCCTCCTTAATAACATTTCTCTCAATATCTTTACATCCACCGTGCCATTTTTCGTTAATGGTAGTTGCGATACTTGCTGAATAGTCTTTGGTATCATGTAGCTAGGTAAGAGGCGGGTGAGTTCCTTCATGATAATGGGATCGAGATCGGCTTCCCCAATATAAGCCAATGCAATCTGCTTTGGTCTTCCATCTGGTCCGGGCAATGAAAAGGCACAGGCTTGCAATACTCCCGCGCAGGTTTGAGCCACGCTCTCTATCTCGCCAAGATTAATTCTGATCCCTTTGATCTTGATCTGGTTATCAATCCGTCCAAGGATTTCTATCTCTCCACTCGGGAGGTAACGGCCTAAGTCACCTGTTCGATACATTCGGCGTCCAGTCCGAGGGTGGCTAACAAATGCAGGCTTAGTGAGTTCTGGCTGTCCGAAGTATCCACGAACTAATGATATGTCACTTTCTACCAGCAATTCACCGGGCACCCAATCTGGACGATCAATCCAACCTTCGGTGAGGATGTGATATTTGGAATTCCTCTCCTGTGTTACGTTGACCGCGTTTCGTACAGCGATCTGTGTCGCTGGTCTGAGGTCGAGCCAAGTACGTTTCCAAATCTCAGGATCATCTGCAAGCTGTTGAAGCAACCCACAGAATGAACCAAACATTGCCTCAACCACATCAGGACGAATAACTCCAGTGAGGTAATCCCATTTGAAATACAGCGTGCCCTCTGACTCTCGAACTTGGACATCAAGCGTCACTTGCGGAGACTGTGAGCCCCCAAATACTTCACGACCAAGCTGTGAAACATCATGTCGACCTAGATGCCCGAGAAGACTGGTCAAAACGATTGGCATCAATGGCTCACGCCCAATACGGCGAATCCGAGATAGCTCACGCAAAACCTCAACCCCAGTAAAAAGTCGATGGTCAAGTGCCTGCCAAATCGCATCCTGTAACCGCCGACCACGAGCTTGGAGCGTATCGTCAGTAGCAGTTTCGTAGGGTACAAGCAATATATTTGTGAAATCTCCAACCACTAAATCAATGTCATCGCTGACTGGCTTCCGATCTGAGATGGGGAAATTTAAGGTGAAATGATCTTCTTCGCTCCAGCAACGCAACACTTCACACAAGACCAAGGCTACAACCCCTGAGGGAGAGATTCTTCGTTCTTGAGCTTGGGCTTTGAGTTGGTCCCAAGATACTTTCCCAAGTGTACCCTCAAATCTATCGAACCTTACTGACGCTGCAGACTTCTCTAGTTCTAGTTGCGGTAACTTTGGAGCAGCTGGCAAATCATGAATTTTATTTAACCAGTACTCACGATGAGCACGGTATTGTGCAGTCTGTTTTACTTTAGACCGATATGCGACATAGTCTTGGAATGTAGTCTGAATCCTCGGTAATTGTGGCTTTTCTTTCATATACAGGTCAATCAAATCGGGGATAATTACTTGAAAGATCGACCATGCATCGGCGATTAGCAAGTCAATGCAGAAATGAATTCTGCTTGACTCTGCACTAATCCGGCTTACAACAAATTGAAATAGAGGCCAATTCGCTGTTTCAATTTCATCATTTGCCATACGGAAACGTATCTTGTTAATCTCATTATTAATTTCAATCGGTGAAAATTCACTTAGATCTATGAACTTAACTGCTTGCTTGCCATCAACTGTTCCAATTCTTTGGTAGCCTTTATCATCAATTGTCATTCGAAGCGTTGGGTGGCGATCGACTAGCATGCCTATGGCATGAACAAACCGGTCAAGATCAAGATCCTTCACCTCCCACTCGAAGTACCCTTGACAACCGACATCGCCATATTTGAAATCAGAACCACGACCTATCCATAAAGCCTGTTGGTATTCACTCAGCTCAAAGGGCTCTAATTGTTGATCAGCAGACAGGTTTTCAAATACTGGAAAATCGGCAATAGGTGAGAAATTAGCTAGACGTATGAGGTTTGAAAACACCGGGTTTTCAAGAAAGGAACTCATCTCAATGTGGATTCCATACTTGTAAGTCAATTCCCCCATCATACGCATAGCTCGCAAAGAATCTCCGCCAGATTGAAAAAAATCAGACTCAAGAGTTGCCTCATCACATCTAGTCCAAGTCAACCAGCAGTCACGCAAAGCAATCTCGGTTTTCGTAGTCGGGGAAAAAGGTGTGTCTGTTGTATCTTGGATGGCTGTATAGGCACGTAACGCAGTATAGTCCACCTTGCCATTGTGTCCAAGAGGCAACTCTATCGTAGTAATCCGGCTAGGTTGAGCAGCAGGATGTAATTGTTCCCTAAGATACTTACGAACCGCATCCTTGACATCATTAGTATTAGGAGCCTGTTCAAGGAAAAGTTCTAGTATTGCCCCAGCACTATCGGTGAAACAAATGGCGGCAGCCTTTGCCACACCTGGAACTTTGAGTGCAGTGATCTCTACTTCAGCTAAGTCAACCCTATGCCCGCGAATCTTCACAAGTGCGTCTGACCGACCGAAAATCTCGACGGTTCCATCCAAACCCATTCGTGCTCGGTCTCCGGTAATATATTGCAACGTTGATGTGGCGTCGAGTGTGTTTGGACGGAAAGATCTCTGAGTCTGATTGTAATCTAAGTAACCCATCGACAGCGTTTCACCAGTGATAACTAGTTCCCCAACACAACATGCTGGTAACTCTTGTCCGTCACCATCAACCACATACATATTTGCACCAGACACCGCACGGCCCACTGTTGGTAGCAACGTGCGCCTCGGACCAGATAGATCCTCAATTGAGACAACAGCAGCTTCTGCAGATCCATAGACGTTAAGCACTCGGTATTTGGCGGTCGGCCACTGCTTGCATCGCTCACCCGCGATTAGCATAGTGTGTAAATCAGTATGGATTTCACTCGCCCAGAGCGCTTCAGCAATTGATGTCATAACCAATGTGTGCGTAACTTTGTTCTCGTTGAACCAGTGTGCCAGCTTCTGAACATCCTGCAAGATAACAGATGAGGGAATACAGACCGTTCCGCCGGCACATAGCACGGGTAGCGGATCCACTTCAATCATCCCGTATCCCGGTGATGACAGCCATGAGCCTCTAGTAGTTTCTCCTAACTTAGCAGCGTCAATGATAGCGTCAACTGTAGTGCTCATCCCACTATAGGACAGACAGACTGCCTTGGGTTTTCCGGTAGTTCCAGAGGTTCCAGCGATGAAGCAGACTTCATTGTCAGTTTTAATCCACTCATCACGTTCCCAATTTATCCCTGTTTGTTGCATTATTCCTTTGTCAAAATCGAGTACGGGATAGAGCACTAGACTACGTGCCCTATCTGTCGCTGTGCCAACAGAAATTAAGGCGTCAGGCCTGCATTCGTCTAGGAAATCTCGCAATCGATCATCGGGGTGTGTTAAATCGATCAGCACACAGGTGCCACCCATACGTTGAACTGCGATTATGGAGACTAGGTGTTTCCAACCTCGTTCCATGAAAAGGGCAAGTCTGGGATATGCCTGATTGGTAGTTACTTGTTCGCGCACCTGTTGCACCACTCTTTCAGATGCTTTCCAAAGTTCGGCATAGGTCAGTGTTTGACCACTCGAATCATCTATGATCGCCAAATCCGATGGTTTCTTTTGCTTGTGCCCAAAGATGTGTTCGATCATCGACTTCCGCTGATGCAGTTTATATTTAGGGCGTGTAGGTAGGGTGTCAACTGCAGGGACCACTTTATGATTGAAGGCACTCTCACATGCAAAGGCCGTGACTTTGCATAAATGCGCAAACATGTTCGGCTCGATATAGCTCCCTCTTACGGATAACACACACCGACCATCCTGAACGAACAACCATATCGGTGACTCTTCAGATGAGGTAATCTTCCCGTTCGTCACCTCAATGTCTACATGGACCATCTCATTATGTCTTGATCGTTCTGTGGTCTGGCGCAGGTCAGTAATGAATGTGCGTGCGTTGCCCGCATCACGTAGCTTCGTCGTGTCGACCTCAAGGTAAGTTGCTGATCCACCAGTAGTTATCCCAACGATTACCTGACCTGCTGGAATGAGTAACATGCCCAGAGTTGCAGCGACGACAATAAGGTCGTCAATGGATGCAATAAGTCCATCGGGTAAAAAAATCTCCTCTTCGAATCGCATAGTCTCTGTTAACTGGCTGGGGGCGTAGTGTCCGAATGCGTCCAAAATTGTCCGATTAATAATTGGAATCCCTCCTTCAGCCCATTCGCCCATTTTTTTAAACTATTAATTGATGCCTTTCATTTTATAAATGAAGCTTTAGAAAATAATCTTTAAAAGAAAATTTTTTATGATTATCATATGTTTTTCGACTTTACTCATTGCCCGACATGTCTGTCAGGGCTGGGCCATGAGGAGCGCTCAGGTGCTGGTAATGCTTTACGATCCAGTTTTCCATGAGAGGTTGTCGGTAACTTCGCAAGCCACACAATCGAAGCTGGTACCATCCACTCAGGTAGCTTTATTCTGAGATGCTCCTTCAGCTGAAGAGGCGAGACGTCGATGGTGTGATTTCTCATCACCACGTAAGCAATCAATCGCTTATCACCGCCGTCTTCGCGACATACCACTACACACTGATCAACATCTGCATGAGTGGCAAGCGTCATTTCGATTTCTCCGAGATCAATTCGATGCCCACGAAATTTTATCTGATGATCCTTTCGACCAATATACGCCAATTGACCATCAGGCAGGTAACGTACAAGATCACCCGTTCGGTACATTCGTGTATTTGTATGGTCACCGAAACGATTCGGCAGAAAGCGCTCCGCTGTCAAATCCGGTCGATTGATGTAGCCACGTGCTAATCCGTTTCCTGCGACATACAGCTCGCCAATCACACCGATAGGTGCCATCTGCTGATACTCATCAAGTATGTAAAGTTGACGATTTGCGATAGGTCGTCCTATCGTTACAAGTTCTTCGCATCCCCTCTTAATCATTGATACAGTTGTATAGGTGGTATCTTCAGATAAGCCATATGCATTCCATATCTTTTCGAGCTTTGTGCTACTAAACATTCTCTTTGTCATCTGATGAGATAGAGGCTCTCCCGCTAATAGTGCTGCTCTCGTATTAGTCGAAACCCAGCCTAATTCAGCGAGAGTACGAAGAGCCGAGGGTACCGTACTTATCAGCGATACTTCTGTAACCGCTTGAGTGTCCCGAAGTTTTAGAATATCGTCTACTAGGATCACAGTGCCACCCCAACTTAGCGGTGCATACAACTCAAAAATCGACATATCAAAGCAGATCGACGACGAAGCTAGTACACCAGACAGTGTATCAAGACCAAATTCATCTCTTGCCCAGTACATGAGCTCGATCACACTTCGATGTTCAATCACAGCAGCTTTCGGAAAACCAGTCGATCCTGATGTATAGACAAGATATGCCACATGGTTTGATGTTGTCTGACACTCTAAGTTGTTACGCTCGAAGGTGCCAATAATCGTCCACTCAACATCCAATGTAATCATTTGCTTATCTCCGAAAGAAATCTGCTCGCTAATGATGGTGTCGGTTAGTATCATTTCCACCTGTGCATCATCCAACATAAAATGAAGTCGATCGTTCGGATACTTTGGATCGAGTGGAACATAGCCTCCACCTGCTTTAAGAACGCCTAATAATGCTATTAACATCAGATTGCTACGCTCCATGCAGATGCCGACAAGCACTTCGGGACCGATCCCAAGTTTTCGCAAATAACGCGCAAGCTGATTACTGCGTTCATTCAATTGCTGATAGGTGAGCTGCTCATTTTTGTTGATGCTTGCTACTTTCTCAGGTGTTCTCTGAGCCTGCTCCTCGAAGAGTTGTGACAGATTGTTCTTCAAGTCGAACTCCCGAACCGTATCGTTCCACTCTGACATCAGCCGTTCATTCTCATCAGAGAGCAAGTAAGAGCTAGTGTGAATACTTGCTTGGTCTCTGCCGATTTCTTGAATTACACGAGAATAATAGCCGCCAAAAGCAATGACCTGATCCTTGGTTACAAGATCGTCACGATACTCTATCACACACTTCAGATCGTTAATCTCGTGTATGTTCGAACCTGAATTGAATCGTACGATAAGCGAATGGTTATCGTAGCTGTCTTGAGCGATAACCGATTCGTCATTATTAATGAGCAAGTAGCTCGTATCAGCATGTTCGGTGTAAGAGAAATGAACATCGAAGAGCTTCTTAGCATCATTCAACTCTGTGAGTGAAAGCTTCTGAAGTTCGTGTAGCATACCGAACGACTCATGAACTCTTAAAGCAATATCATTCCATGAATCCTCTGCACCCAATGTAAGCGCATACGGTAAAACTCGAACAACATTTCTGATGTCTGCCTGCTGATTGTCTGATGAGTAACGTCCGTCCCTGCAAATACCAGTTGTAATCATCACTTGACCACTTAACAGACTAACCACTTTACAATGTGCTACGAATAACAACGTCTCAAGTGACATGCCGCTCTTTCCTACTGCGTCTATCAGAGCATCGCGAGTTTCAGATGTGATGGTTATTTCTACGTTTCGAATTGTACCGCTTGTATGTGCAATTAACTTATCAAAATTGTTCAACACTAGGGTTTCACTCATCTGGTAACGATTTTCGTCCCAAAATGTCCGAGCTTTTTCAGATATTGTCATAAAAATAATCTCCTACTCCAGACTAGTGTTTAAAATGTCACAAAGTTCATCCACCTGTTGAATGTGTAATGTGTACGGAAATGCGATTCGTAGCCAAGGTGTCTCTGGATCAATGGATAACATCAATAGATACACGGAGTGCTGTTCTAAATATTCACCTAGTTCTTCCATTCGCCATCTCCAGCGATATCCTGATTTAGGTCGTACTGCTATGAATGAGGTCATTTCCATCCCAGTGCTGTTTCCAATAATAGATAATCGTGAATGCATGCGCTCGATGAAGTGATCACGAGAGCGTATGGAGTGTGCATTCCAGTTTTCCAAACCAACTCTGTATATGGCTCTAAGACTACTTACGAGACTTGCGAAGATGCGCGCATTTGCAGTGGTGGCAGGAAAAGAATGGCTCCATGTATCATAGGAAACCTCGTCATCACATACTTGACCAGGCGTAATAATGATACCGCATGGCTCAGGCGACAACAGCCATTTGTGAACACTTATTACATATGCATTACATTTATGAATATCCAAATCAGAAATATAATTGCCTGCAGCATGAGCACCATCCAGTATGACATGTAATGATGAATCATCAATAACACGTAAACGACTAGTAATCTCCTCTGTTCGAATAGCTAGCCCAGTAGCATAGCTGACCACACTTAGAATGAGCGCAGTCGGTCCACCGCTGTTCTGCAACTTGTCTTTAATCATAGAAACAAGTTTTTGTTCCTGTTCATCACGCGATAATAGATAATCGGCTGCTTCAAATTGCAACTGACATACATCAGCTTTAATTAGGTTAGCTAGCCATCGTGCAACAGCCAGCGCAGACGGATGTTCATACGGTGACAATATGATACGAGACAATCCTTTAATTCTACACAACGCAATTTCCAAACCTCTACACATGTTTGGAACAAACTCAATCGTACAATGGTCACGATCAGCGGGAGAAATAAGCATACTACGAATTCGTTCACGACACTCCAGCACAAGTGATAATAGAAACTTGCTGCATTCGTCGCTTCCAGGTGTGTAATGTGAATATCGACGCATTATCTCATTTGCACAATCAGCAATCTCGCCTTGTTGTGGCGCAACCGCAAGCTTCCAAAAGTTCAGAGATTTTCTTTGCTCACTTTCGAGCGAGGTCGCTTCTGCAATACCGCCGAACCACGCTCTAGGTGAATAAACAATTTCCCCATTATGCGAGATAAATTTGTTAGATATCATTGTGTTCTCCTGTATTTAAGATAATGAGAATAGTGAAACTATTATCCATTTTCTATCTCATAGTATTAATTCTGCGTCCATACTGAGAAAGTTACCAATTTTCTGTACTTCGATGTTCATTTCGTTCTGAAAGGGTTCAACTATCTCTCGTGATGCATTTATATTTACTTCTATCCGACGCTGATACTTCTTCATCTCCCACGAACCGACAATGTATCCGTCTATTACAATCGCAGGTCTCAGAAGTCCGCCACCTCGATATACATCCTTTGCTGCATCTGCTGACAGAATTAACTCACGATCTTGATACCCTAACAGATAGGTATCATATGCTGGCACGAGATGCACAGTAGAATCTACAATCTTAGATTCGTTAGCATGAACTTGCTTCTCAAGCACAGACAATCTTTTATCAGCGATTTTCACTTCGATCATCTCGTGAGATATGCTCTCCCACCCCAGGCGCAACGACTTCATTGGCAGGCCCGACCAGTTCGCCAAATCCGCCAAGCTGGCAGGTCCATAAGCTTCAAGATAGCGTCTCGCAAGTTTAGCAAAGGCCTCATCCTTAGAAATGGGCTTAGGCACAACGCTCAGCCAGTTCTCTACCAGCACATAGGTTGGCTCTCCATCCCGGTCAGGACCAAAGCATATCAAACCTTCGAGAGCGGCACGTCGCAGAAGATGATAGGATGCCTGGCCCTTAAGTTCGATGCCTTGTGTCATAAGAAAATCGATCACTTCTTCGCGTATGAGTGGTTCGTTCTGTGCGAGTACCGGATAAAGTTTATCTATGCTCTTTCTATACAACTTTTCGTTTAGTTCCAGTTCTTCATAACGTCGCTTACTTTTCTGAATAAATGCCACCCCATGAAGGTCAATGAGAAAGTGAAAGTCCTCTGCTGCAAGAAGTTGCAATGTCCCTCGCATGCACCAAGTACGCACGATCGTTCTCTCATCAATCAGTGTCTGCTTCAAATCGGTAGATGTTAAATTGTTCATTCGCACGCGAAGAGCGAGTGCCGCGTCAGATGAATATTGTGCCTGTACGCCACAAATCGTCTGTAGTAGTTGTGCAATATTGGGAATTCCCGACTTCGTATCTCTCAATAAATGCTGGGCACGTAGCCGTAGACGTCGTATTTCTTGTTCCGAAAGCTCTATCGTTCTCAACAATTACATTCCCTTCGTATTTGCACCTTATTTAGTTGAATTTGCTCATTAAACCGTTTGTCAGTCTAATCCTTTTCATTAGAGCAATCAACGGATACTTTTCTTATGTTTTTTGGTGTAGAGGCACATGTATCCTAAGCCTCTATTCTCAAGTCAGCAACGACACGATCTAGCTCATTATTGCCTACTTCAGCAAACATTTCAGCAATCGCGTCGAGGTGTTCGGCATTGTCTCCTCGCTTCATATAATGACAAATCGCTTCAACACTTGGTTTAGTAAAAAGTGCCGATAGAGGCATATTTACGCCTAACATCTCCTCGATACGATTATTCAGACGCGTTGCGCTTATTGAATCACCTCCCAAATCGAAAAAGTTGTCGAGCACACCGACTCGGTTCAAATGAAGCACATCTGCCATTAGTGATGCAACAATGGCTTCTAAATTTGTTCGAGGAGCGACATATTCCGCGATCAGTTCGCTGCTTGTATACTCTTTCGCCATCTCCATTAATTGTAGTCGATCAATCTTCCCATTGATACTGAGCGGCAACGTGTCAAGTATTACGATGTGTGATGGAATCATATGATTTGGTAGTTTCATCTCAAGCGCTGTCTTCAGTTCATTTGGTTCAAGTGCTTGTTCGGCTTCAGATTTTGCTACCGCAAACGCTACGATCCATTTGTGTTCGGATGGACCCTCCACAACAACCGCAGTTGCTGAACGAACCCCTTTCAGCATCTCAAGATTGACCTCTATCTCGGATAGCTCTATCCGTTGCCCATTTATTTTCACTTGAAAATCGTTACGACCAAGAATCTCAATGTTTCCGTCTGGCAGATATCGCCCAACATCACCTGTAGCGTATATTCGTTCGCCAGTTGATGGCAACGTGATAAAACGCTGATCACTTAGAGATTCATTACGCCAATAGCCCTGAGCTAGACCAATTTCGCTCCCGTCATACATATCCCCTGCTACCCATGTTGGCTGATTAGCAAGATGCTTATCTAATATGAAGTAGCGATGATTTGTAGTTGGGCGTCCGTAAGGAATACTAGCCCATTTGGAATTCACGATTTCGACCGGATAACTAATAGACCATACGATGGTTTCTGTAGGTCCTCCAGCACTAACAATATTCACCACAGGAGCTACGTTCCTTAAACGATCCGGCAGTGACATAGGAATGAAATCTCCTGAAAGTATTACCTGCCGAAGCGTTTTCATTTGTAGCTCATTTCTACCCTCAATATACGATACCAATATGTCCATGAACGCTGGAACCGAGTTCCAAAACGTCACATCCCATGCTGAGATCAATTCCACCCAATGTGCTGGTTCTGGATTGGGAGAGGAATCAGGAACGACATTACCTATACCCAGACCAACTGCAAACACATCAAAGACAGAAGCATCATGCTGCAGAGATGAAATCGCGAATGCCCGATCTCCTTTTCTCAGACTGCATCGTTTCTCAATATCAAACAGCATGTTAACCACGCCACGATGCGCGACCATTACACCTTTCGGCATACCAGTAGACCCTGATGTGTATATAACATATGCTAGATCATCCAGCGTTTGGATACTTTCCAAAGGACTGTCATCAACTCCATCGAAGTCGTGATCAACACAGAATCGTTGCAATCCTTCGGGCCACTCGAGCCGCTGATTTACTGCTGATTGTGTGAGTACGATTGACACTTCACCTTGCTTCAGCAGAAATTCTAATCGCTCTTGCGGTACATTTGGATCGATTGGAAGATACGCTGCCCCGGAAGCGAGCACGCCGTATACCGCCGCATATTGCTCCCACCCCTTCTCCATTACGATCGCAACCAGCTCATTTGGCTTTGCACCGTTCTCTCGCAGCTTTCGACCGATCCCATTAGCACGATGACTAAGCTCGGAATAAGTAAGTTGTTTCGAACTAGTAATCACCGCCAATGTGTTTGGCTCAATTTGTGCGACTTGCGCAAGCATTTCGTGAAGTAGAATTTCGGGCACAGCTGCATCAGTTGCATTGATTTCATCGCGTTGCTTGATCTGCCACTCAGGAAGCATCTCGAAGTTTTTTTTGCCCCAGCTCTCATTATGAGCAAGTTCGTTCAATGTCGTGCAATAAACTTCGAACATATCATCGATCATTCCCTTTGGAAAGTGGGCGTCTAGCGAATCCCAGTT
Source organism: Paenibacillus sp. GSMTC-2017 (assembly GCF_016019935.1). GTDB lineage: Bacteria > Bacillota > Bacilli > Paenibacillales > Paenibacillaceae > Pristimantibacillus. The sequence continues at coordinate 195,714 of NZ_JAECMT010000001.1, read as the reverse complement.
GAAACGCAGCTCTCCTTCAAACTCAGAAATTTGAAAGTCCAGAAGCACTTGCGGTGTCTGAGTGATAACATGTACCTCACGGCCGAAGTTTGCCATCTCATATCGTGTTGGATGACCTAACAAGCTTGTAATGACGATAGGCGCCATTGCTCTTACGCCCTTCTGTAACCGCATTAACTCACGCAAAACGCGCACACCACTAAACTTGCGATGTTCGAGATCCTTAACCACCTGTTCCTGTATCGACTTGGCACGTTCGGCAAATGTACCATCACTTTTTTCGATAGCCACGAGCAGATTGTTGGTGAAGTCCCCAAGGACCTTGTTAATCTGAGGATGAACAGGTTTGCGGTCATAAATAGGGAAATTGATGATGAACTCGTCACATCCGCTCCATTTCCTTATTACTTCGGCAAAGACAGCCACCATGATGACTGATGGCGTCACTCCCAATCGTTTACCCTGTGCCTTGATTTCAGACCACACTTTCTCACTAACTACATGTCCACGCGATTTGAATTTGATTTCTGTGTTCGGGTCTAATGTCGATACCTGCGGAAGAGTGGCAGCTGGCGGTAGTGTCGGTAGCCGTTTCATCCAGTAATCTTTCGCCAATTTATACTCTTCTGAATTCTCAAGTACGGAATCAACCTTTGTTATATAGTCTCTAAAAGTAACCTCAATATCTGGGAACTCATGATCTGGATTATTGTAAAACGCGATCAACTCCGGCAGAATGATTTGAAAGTAGCTCCAGGCATCCATAATCAGAAGATCGATACTGGTGAACATGCGATAGCAATTATCCTCAAGAAGAGCTACATTCACCTCAAATAATGGCCACTTGTCTGCAGGCAGCACTTGATGAGACATGCGTTCGCGAATTTCGCTTAATTTATCTTCAACGATATCCGCTGATTCCTCCCTTAGATCAATAACTTGAATTTGAAAAGGAGGAACATCGCGAAGAATTTGCTGTCTATCATCTGAATGAAAGACGGCTCTCAACATATCATGTCTTTCGATGAGTCGTCTCCATGCCTTCTCGTATGCTTTTACATCCAAATGATTAGATTCGTGTTCAAAGTACGCGTGACATCCCACATCACCGTACTCCACAACACTGCCGCGTCCGATCAGTAAAGCCTGTTGCATGTCGCTAAGTGGGAATGGTTCGAATCGTTCTTGCTCATCGTGCTTCAATATGTCAAACTTCATAAACAATTTCCTCCTCTTAACTTTCAATAAAATAAGGAAGTATCCGGTGGTCAACCAGGCACATGCCAAACTGACTAACATTATTGAAGTTGACACTACAAGTACCGATAGATGTGTTAGTCAAGTACATATCCATTTTAATAATAATAGTGAGGTAATATTTTCATTCACAGCTTAGATTCATGCTTCATCTGTGTTATTATTTGTGCCAACTCTGAGAGCACGCTAGTACGCAACATAAGTTCAAAATTCATGTAGATTCCCATATCACGTTCGATCATAAAGTGCATCTTCGCTACAAGCAGTGAGTGTCCGCCTAGCGCAAAAAAGTCATCTGTAACACTGATTCTTCCCACTGGGAGCAACTCCCCCCATAGTCTTACGAGGTAAGACTCGATAGCATTGCATGGCTTAACGTAGGCAGATTCCTGCTTGAAGAATTTATCGTACAAATCCAATTGTTCACTTAGCGGAGTATTCTTGTCGATCGAATCGACTATAATCAACTCTGCTGGTACTGGCACCTCAGACGATACCTCATGCAGTTGCCGCCGTAACAAAGAGAATGCTATAGTTTCACTCACAGGAACCAGTAACGCAACCAATCGTTCACTTGAGTCGCTTCCAACCTGAAACACTTGAGCTTCGCGCACTTCATCAAAATCTTCTAATGCAGAGACGATATGTTGAAACGGCAATATCTCACTGCTTGCTATAACCTTCCCACTGTCATCGTTCATGTTATTCTCCAATTTAATATTATATTTTGTTAAATCATTTTTTTGCGTTTACCTGCGCAAAGTCAGCATCAATAATTGGAAGTAATGTGTTCGACTCGTTCTGCACTGCGAAGTGATCTCCATCTACGAGGTACTCCGTCACATCGCTATAAGCACGCCAGCCCTGCAACTCCGCAAATGGCATGCCTTGATCATTTCGCCACGCGAAGGTCGTGATCGGACAGGATATTACGCTCGGTGAAGGTTGATAACGATCACACATTGCGAGATCATTGCGAAGAAGCTGGATGGTGTGTGGCAGAAGTATTGCCGACAACTTCGGATCACTAAGTGCCAAATTAGTGTTCTGCAAGTTACTCGCTAACTCTTCATCCGACAGAGCCAAATGTACAGGCCCACGATGACTCGAATGTGGTGCGCGCGATGCAGAGACGTAGAGATGTTCAGGCATTCGAACATTTTGTTGCTTAAGCTTTAAAGTAAGATCATGTACCAATAGTGCCCCCATGCAATGCCCAAATAGAGCATACGGGCGATCAAGAAAGGGAAGAAGTGCAGGAAGCAGATCGTTTGTTAAGTCTTCTATATCCTTATATGGTAATTCACCAGCTCTGTTCTCACGTCCAGGAAGTTGCACTGGACATACCTCGAATTTTCCTGAAAATATCGGCCAAAGACGATATGCCGAAGCGCCAATTCCAGCGAACGAGAAACAAAATAATCTTGCCTCAACATGAGGATTGGGTTGTCGAAGTAACCAGTTTGTCGACTTTGCCATCAGCATTGCCGTTCCTTCGGTAGATCTGATTCACTAAATCGATTTTTTTTCATATTCTGTGATATCTGCTGATCAGTATCTTCGATACTATATGCCGTCTCTTGCTGCAAGGAAGCCGGTTCTATCTTCTCATGCTGCTCAATCAAAGCGATAACTTCAGCCTCGGATAACTGTTCAACGCGATCGAGCAGAGATCGTACATACTCTTGATCTGATAGTTTAATTGTCAATTGTTCGATTACATTAGCAAGCGAACAAACAGTTGTATTTTCTAAAAAATGCTTTAGCGTCAAATCAATATCGAATTGTTCACGGAACTGCGCCACCATCTGTGCTGCCATAACCGAGTGTCCTCCTATAGCAAAGAATTCGTCAGTTCTTTGTATATGATCGAAGCCGAGTGCGATTGACCACGCCTTCGCTATCTCGGTTTCTATAGTGGTCATTTCTGCTTTAGCAGATTCATAAGTAAAATTTGTCGATTGTTTTATGTTTACACTGTCGCCCGATGTGTGATTGACTTTTGTTATCTTTTTATAAATCATCGGACAAAGCTCAGACAGTCGTAATTCGGGTTGCTGAGCGATCGCCTCGACAATTTGCACAAAATCGTTGCAAAAAGCCTCCGCAGTTTCCTTCCGGAAAAGATCGATGCAATAGTCAAATCGTCCCAATAGACCATTAGGATGTTCGTCAATAGCTAGTTCGAAATCGAATTTCACGGTCGACGTCGAAACACCATCCCAGCTTAAACCAAGATCAGTCGTCAGTTTTATATCTTTATCCAGTAGAGGAGTACTGCCATACAGAAACATCGTTTGACACAACGGCGGTCGACTAGGATCTCGCTCTGGAGCAAGCTCTTGAATCAGTTTACCGAACGGGAGATCCTGATGTGCAATGGCATCCAGTGTCACATTCCGAACTCGATTCATCAGCTCAATGAAAGTTGGATCACCCGACATATCTGTACGAATTACGATGATGTTTACGAAAGATCCGATTAGAGCTTCTAGTTCCGATTTCGTTCGTCCGGTAATTCCAGTGCCTAGTACACATTCTTCTTGTCCAGTACGACTTACGAGTAGTAACTGATATGCCGCAAGTAGTATGGTAAACGGTGTGACCTGAAAACGCTTGCTGAGGTTCGTTAACCTACTAGCTGTCTGTTGCGAAATAAAAAAACGACTTGTGCTCCCCCTCATACTCTGAATAGATGGCCTTGGAAAATCAGTTTCTACGGTTAACGGATCACAGCCTTTCAGCTGCTCTCTCCAGTAATTTAAGATACGATCATACGCCTCACCAGAGAGACTTTCGCGCTGCCAGACAGCAAAATCACCGAACTGAATGGGAAGCTCATCAAGATCAGGTTCCTCTCCTCGAGAAAAAGAGCCATATAGCGAGATTAACTCGCGAATGATTATCCCGAGCGACCATCCATCTGCGACTGCATGACTCCCGACCCAAAGTAGAACATGCTTATGCCGAGCCTTGTCAAGTTGTAAGAGATGCACGCGATAAAGCGGCCCCTCAGCAAGATTTAAAGAGGTCTGCATGAATTTTTTCGCAATCTCGGCAGCTGAATGATCAGGATCGCTCTCTTCACTTAAATCAGTCACAGATAGTTTCAAAGAACTTGCTGGTGCGATGACCTGAACAACCTTTCCAAGGCGAAGATGTAATGTCGTTCTTAACGATTCATGTCGTCGTTCAATCTCGTTAAGCGCCGCAGTTAGCGCCATCACATTAAGTGGCCCTTGTAAATTGAAACGAAACGGGACATTGTAAGTCGGCAAGTCAGGTGCGAGTTGTTCCAAATACCACATCTGCTCCTGCCAGAAAGAAGCGATTGGTTCCGGATTAACCACGCGCCGAAGCGTCGATTCTTCGCTAGAAAAAGTCGAGAAATCACGTGCCTTCTCAGTACGCAAACGAGCAAGAACTCGCGCGCGTTCCTGTGAGGAGAGATGACTAAGTGACTTTATAAAATTATCGATATTTGTTATATTGGCCATGCAGATACCTTCTTTCTATAAGTGGTCGGGTAGATTACAACGGATGTTCGGCAGCCAATAGATTAGCTATTTGTAAGGCTTCATGCTTGACGAAATAGTGATTTCCTTGCGAGATCTTTGAACTCCTAACGTCTAATGCAAAGAACTTCCAATCCAAAGCACGATCTTCCTGTGCGTTTGTTATGATGTCAGATTCGCCTAATAAACAATGAAGTGGAGCATTCAGCTTAATAAGTGGTTCTCGATAGCTTTTTTCGAAAAAATGTGCGTGCTCCAACATATCATGTCTTACTGCTGCGATAATTTCCTTCATCTCTACGCCATCGAGCGCGCCATCGAATCCACCTATCATCTTAAGATACATCTGTAACTCGTCGTCTGATGTAGAACTACCACGTTCCGTGGTGCCCGACGGATCGATATCAGGTAAGGCGGCACCTACATATACAGCGCGAACATCACGTCCACGCTCTTCCAATAAATGTGCGAGATAAACTGCTATGGACGATCCAGAACATTGACCATAAATTGCTATTGGACCTTCGATCTTCTTCATAATCTCGCGGCAACAGCCATCAGCTACATCTTCCCACGATGCAAACGCTTCACCAATTCGACCCGGATCATGCCCCGGCAGAGCAACTGACCAGAGTGCTATGTGTGATGGGATCCTATCGGCTAGCGATTGATAGACAGAAACATTCCCACCGCCATACGGGATGCACACCAACGAAATGGTGTTCTGACCTGATGTTGGCGTTAACTGATGCAACAACTCAACCTCATATAAACTTGAGTATTTCAAATAGTTCGCTAACATACGAACTGTGCGATGCTTAAATAGTTCTACAACAGGCAGTCCACCTTCGATGCTGCGCGAAAGTCGAATTGCAGAGAACGAATCGCCACCTATTTCGAAAAAATCGTCATCGATTCCAATATCATCAATCCCCAAAATTTGTTTCCACGAAGTTAAAATCCGAGCCTCGAGAGTGTCCGTCGGTTCCTGCCTTGTCGCTACGTTTGAGTGTGATGTAGTTTTGGTCAGAGCGAGTCGATCCACTTTCCCGTTTCTATTCTTTGGAAGACTGTCGATTTTTCGAAATGAAGAAGGGATCATATATATCGGTAAAATCTGCGTGAGATTCTTACGCAACTCTGTCCCTTTAACTTCTCTACCCGATATTGGTACATAATACGCCGTCAATGACGCGCCACGTTTATCATTGCTGCTTGCGACGACGACTGCTTCTTTGATGCCTTCACAAGAGCACAGTGCAGATTCAATATCACTCAAATCTACACGCAGCCCATGAACCTTCGCCTGAAAATCTATACGTCCAATAAGCTCAAGAACACCATCTCGATGCCACCTCGCAAGATCACCTGTTCTAAATAGACGCTCTGGTTGCTGATCTAACAAGGTACTCTCGACGAAGCGCTCAGAAGTGAGTTCTGGTAGTCCGATGTATCCACGTGCAAGGCCAATACCTCCGATGTACAGTTCTCCGGGAACTCCTATAGGAACTGGCTGCATCCAGCGATCAAGAACATAAACACGTTGATTTGCCATCGGCTTTCCGTACGGTATACTAGTCCAACTCTCGTCAGTCTTATCCACCGGATAGATTGTTGAATGAATGGATGCTTCTGTAGCACCGCCAAGAGCAATGACGCTCACATCAGGTGCATACACGCGTAAACGATCAGGCAATGACACCGGGATCCAGTCGCCGCCAAGCATTACCAAACGTAGTTTTGGGAGAAATATATGATTCGCTCGCTCCAGTTCCGCGACTAGTAGTTCAAGCAATGCTGGTGCTGAATTCCATATTGTCACTTCGTTTTTGATCAGCAAATTCAACCAGTGTGTAGGTTCTTTAAGCGAAGAAGATTCTGGAATTACCAGCGCCCCTCCCGCGATAAGTATGCCCAGCGTTTCATAGACAGACATATCGAAGCTGGGTGATGAAAGAAAGAGTACTCGATCATCGGGACCTACTGCGAATCGTTGATTTAAGTCGAGAATGTTATTAAGTACACCACCATGTCTAATTGCTATTGCTTTAGCTCTTCCGGTAGAGCCGGAACTGCAGATAACATAGGAAAGTGAATCGCTATTGGTAAGTTCATGTTGTTTATCGTTTGAAGGTGATTTTTCGTGTGTCTGTGCTAAAGCGAGGAGATTTAGGCTATCTGCCGGCTCGTCGGTTCTTTGAAGATTCATTTCGTCTCGGGCGAAATCATCTATGAATATCGTCCGAATAGATTCGTTAAGTATTACACCTGGCGCGTTCTTACGTCGACAGACAAGAATCTGAGAACCAACCTGTCTCATTGTATTAATAAGATGCTCATCAGTGTAATGTGCAGGATCAAGTGGTACATATGCACATCCAGATTTAAGTACAGCAAGAATCGATATGATAAATTCCGGTGATCGTTCCAGCAAGATAGCTATCAATGTTTCTGGTTTCGTACATACACCACGAATGTACGACGACAAGCTTTCTGCAGCTGCGTCAAGATCAGCATAACAATAGGTTTGATTACCAGTTATAATTGCTGTAGCATTGCTCTGCTTTTCTACTACGCTTGTAAATGTCTCATGCAGAGTTGTATTCGATAAGAGGTTCACCTCTGTGTCGTTCCATTTCACCAGTATTGTGTTTCTTTCCTTCTCACTCAATAAGGGTAACCTTGAAAAGGATGTCGCTGGATTACTCGCGATCGCTTCGAGAACATTCATAAAATGTTCGATCAATCGCTCGATCGTGTCTGGCTCGAAAAGATCCGTACTGTATTGCACATGACCGTGTATACCATCTGCGGATGGCCGAGTACTCAACAATATATCGAACTTCGTTGTTATAAAGCTTGGCTCCATCCAAGTAGCGTTGAGGTCATGAAATTCGGCAACCTCCGACGGTGTCTCATCCAACATGAACATCACAGAAACTAGAGGATTGCGGTCTGCCGATCGATGTGGATTAAGCGCCTGCACAAGTAGATCGAATGGGTACTCCGAATTAGCATATGCCTCTAGCGTGTTCGTACGCACACGTTGCAACAATTCACAAAAACTCGGATCATCGTTAAATTGCGTACGCAGAATGATCGTATTGACAAAAAAGCCTATTAATCCTTCGAGTTCTGCTCGATCTCGTCCCGTTATGGAGCATCCTAATGAGATATCAGTCTGACCAGTGTAACGTGCGAGTACAACTTTAAACGCGGCTAGCAGCACCATAAATAGTGATGCGTGCTCCTTTTTAGCGAGTTCTTGCAAACGTGATACTAACTCTTTTTTTAACTGAAAATGTTTCTGCTCACCAAGGTGCGATATAGTCGCAGGCCTTGGATGATCTGTCGGGAGATCGATAACGTGAAGATCTTGCAACTTATTTTTCCAAAAGTTAAGAAGCTCTACACCAATTGGACCTTTCAACCGCTCGCGCTGCCATAATGAGTAGTCGGCATATTGAATCGGCAACTCTAATAAACTTTGACTCTCTACTCCTAATCGCGCATTATAGACAGCCGCGAGTTCACGAAAGAGTACACCAATTGACCAATGATCATTGGCGATATGATGAATGTCTACCACCAAAACATGTTCCTCTGAATTTAGGCAAATGAGTATCGAACGCATAATGGGTCCTTGCCGCAGGTTAAACGGCGTTGTAGCGTCTTGCAATATTACCTGATCTATGGCATTTTGCTGCTCCGTCGGCTCTAAATTCGAGAAGTCAAAATGCTGCAACTGCAAAGGCATATCCTCATTAATGATCTGAATGGGACGACCATCATGCATATCATATATTGTCCGGAGCACCTCATGTCGTCTGACTACTGCACTTAGACTATCTGTTAGAGCTTGCTTGTCTAGTTGCCCTCGCAGCCTTAATGGCACAGGACACGTATAGGCTGGGTTCCCCGGATCTAGCTCGTCGATAAACCATAGCCTCTTCTGTGCATGCGACATAGAAATATTTCCAGATCGTATATATCGTGAAATTCGATTTATATTTGATTTACTCTTCGATAGTAAAGTATTGAAAAGTGCTTGTCGTTCTTCTGATAATTTTGATATACGTTCTGATATCTCACTCATAAACATCACCCACTCTCAAAGAGAACTATTAATCCAACAACTCTATATACTCATTTTTTGAATTCTAGCCTCCTCGTTTGTCATATCAAACGTAGTCCACTGCGGATATTGCGGAATTGGATAACGTCTGCAGAGCGCCATGACTTCAGACTGCACGTCATCGACGATAGAAGAGTCGAGTCTATATTCTGTGTCATCTATTGGCTCGACTTTAGAAAGCACCTTGTCAATAAGTGCCGCACAGTCTTTCATATTCGTAGCATCCATGCCCCGCAAAGCTAGCGTGTTAGTTCCAAATCGAATGCCACTCGTTATCAACGAGCCTCTTTTGTCATTTGGTATTTTGTTCTTGTTTACAATGATCCCACACTCTTCAAGTACGCGTTCGGCAATTGTGCCCGACAACCCGCGTTCACCGATATCTACTAGTACCATATGAATATCAGTTCCGCCAGTCAGTACACGATAGCCTAAAGCTGATAGCTCTTCTGCCAATACACGAGCGTTCGTTACAATGTTCCCTGCGAGCAGACGAAATTGTGGTGTATTGATCATAGCCAAGGCGCGTGCCTTGGCTGCTATCTCACTTAATATCGGTGTGCCTTGCATGCGCGGAAACACACCACGCTGAATGATATCGGCTAATGTTTCCGAACGCTCAGATATTCGAGTTTCCCAGTCGCGTCCACTCATTATTAGACCACCACGCGGACCAAATAGCTGCTTATAAGTACTAGTCGTAGTAAAGTGAGCATGATCAATTGGACTCGGATGAATTCCGCTAGCAACTAGTCCGGCGATATGCGATATATCAGCTAGAAGCAATGCCCCAACTTCGTCAGCAATACGCCGAAAACGTTCAAAGTCGATGATTCGAGGATAGGCACTCGCACCGCATATAATTAGACGAGGTTGATGTCGTTTTGCTAATTCGAATACATTATCGTAATCAATAAATCCTGATGCATCGAGCCCGTATGCGAATGACTCAAAGACCTGGCCAGAGAAAGATGCACGTGAACCATGCGTGAGATGTCCACCACTATCGAGGCCGAGACCGAGCACACGATCACCCGGCTTTAGTATGCTGAACATAACGATCTGATTAGCGCTCGATCCCGAGTGAGGTTGAACATTCACGTAGCGTGCATTAAAAGCTAACTTGGCGCGCTCGATTGCTATTTTCTCTACTTCATCTATATATTTGCAGCCACCGTGAAAACGTTGCCCAGGATAACCCTCTGTCGTGACATTAGTGAGCACCGTCCCTTCGCAGGCAAGAACTGAGGGGTTCGCGATGCTGGATGAAGCAATCATAGATAGCGTATTCACCTGACGTTGATACTCTAAGCTCAGTAAATTGAATAGGTCTGGGTCCTCGCTCGCTAATAGATGAACCCCATCACGCGCGAAATCTCCCATGAAATTTGCTGCATCTCTATCATCTCCCAATTTCATCAACCCTTTCATTCGCTAAGGATTAAACAGTAGCCCGCGTATAATACTAAACATTAACTTCCTGCTCAACTTCTCTAAGATTAGATGTCTTCCGCATCCGGCTGAAATGACGATTACCGAGCAAGAGACCTATAACCTGTAAAAAAGCACAAATAAAGAACACAACACCAAAACGCATGTCATTACGAGGCAGTTCCCCCACTTGTTCCGCCACCAAACCAAGAATAGCGACAGCGATCAACGGCCCGATCACAACCATCAACATTCGCACAGACATTAAAGCACCTATGATCGCACCCTGCTCTGTCGGCTTTGTTGTTTTTGACACGATCGCGAGCAATGCAGGTCCTGTTGCATACATGATTAATGTTACGAATATGACCGGAATCATCATCCAACCCTGAGGAACAAGACCATACAATGTGTATCCGATAATTGCCATGAATAAACCAATAAGTACTGTACGCTCCTCACCATAACGCTTCATTAGTACGCCCATCAGACCTCCCTGAACAATAGCTGTGGCAAGCCCAATACCGCACAAAGCTAAGCCATTCATGCTCGCACTCCAATCAAATCGGAAGGTTGTGTAGAGAACCCAAGTCTCCGCTACCATTGCGAATGCTAATTGAAAGAAAGCCCAGACAACTACCAGAGAACCGATTCCATGGCGACGCATCAATACCAAAGGAGCGGAAAACGGGTTAACGCGACTCATAGAGAACGATGAGCGTTTATTCGCAGGAAGCGACTCTGGCAGCATGAATAGACCGTATAGCCCATTAAGCAAGGCTAATCCTCCGACAACATAGAACGGTAAATGCATATCGATATTCGCCAAAAACCCACCTAATACTGGCCCCAAAATAAACCCCATTCCGAACGCTATACCAAATTGACCAAATGCCTTAGCACGGCCCTCGGGCGGTGTTATGTCGGCGGCATAGGAATTGGCAACCGTGTCAGTCGCTGCTGTGGCACCAGCTACGATGCGAGCAAGTAACAATAGCCATAGCGACGATACACTTCCAATTGCAAAGTTGCTAATTGCGAGACCAAAGATTGACAACAACAGAATTGGCCTACGTCCAAAGCGATCACTAAGCGCCCCTAGCAAAGGAGCAACGAGAAATTGCATTAATCCATAACTTACCACCAAAGCACCATACCAGAATGCCTGTAACTTCGGATCTGTCGTATGTGTACCAACCAGAATTGGCAATACCGGAATAATGATCCCCAAACATAACATATCAATAAACACCATAGTTAGAACGAAAGGCATTCCGGGCTTTCGTTTTGAAGAATTAGCAAATAAAGTCATATGTATACCTCCTTGTATAATCGTAATTGTAAAATCGTTTCGATCTTTTTCAAGCTGATCCGGACAGCATAAAGAGATGAAATGGATTTCCATTTAAATGACTTCCCTGTGTAGTCCTTGATGCTGGTATTTCATGATCCATTCGTGGAGCCCAGATTTGTCCACCACTATACTTTTATCTATTTTTCCCCATCATTCGACTCCTTCCAGATATCTTTTTACAGCTTATATGTTGTCTTGCGCCGTAAACTTAGCCATAAAAAAACTGCACCTCCAATTGTTAGCTTGTATCTAACAATTGCGGTGCAGTCCACCTCTAGGGTGGATTTCGAGCCCCTATCGAAATGATGACCAATTTAGTCGGGTAACAAAATAGACAGATGAGTCATCATCTGCCCCTAATTCTGTCACAAACCCTGCACATCCTTGTTTTCATCCAGAGCAATGCCGATGGCCATGTAAGCGACATTGTTGATACTGTGTCCCTTTTCTGGCGGATAGACTAAACTGATTTAGACTTTTGATGGTCTTATTTTTTCCCACTGTGAAATTCATTTTACAACTTTCACGTAAGTGAAGGTGAAAACTAATGCATACATGTAAATTATCGATGGTGTAGTCACTGCTCTTCTAATAATAAATTCACACAACACACTAGGGCGTGTCTGAAAACCCGCTCTGGATCATCTTTCACCGCCTTTCCGCCCCCTGCTTTGTCACTTTTGCTTGACGTACCCCGGTACACCTTCACAAAAGTCCTTGCATGGAACGAAAATTCGGCAAAATCTACTACCCTCGGAGTATTCAGACACGCCCTAGACCTCAAGAAAATTTGGATACATAGTAATTAGTTCGCTATTGCCATGCAAATTCATCCTATCAATACATATTCGACTACGTGTAGGAAAATAATCAATTTGATTTGTTTTATCGTAAAGCTTAAAAAAATAAATATATAATATTCTTTCTAAAAAGAAATAAATCAGTAATTCTTCATGCTTTAATACATTAGTGGTTGCTTTGACTGATTCAATTTCAATATTTGGAATTTTGAATTTGGATGCAAATACAAGCGGACCAATTTCAATACTGTTCTGATTTATATTTAAAAACAAAATATGCTCACTCTTCTCTATCCATAACTTATCTTGTTCATACCCTCTTATTTTTGTAATTACAATATCGTAATTTTTCTTACTATCATGATCTTCCTCGTTAGCGATGTTCATAAATGGAATTTCTGAAAGAAGTTTTGATATATGAGGTAAAGAGTTGTCTAGTGATAAATACACTTCACAAGTTTTCTTTTCTTTAATAATTTCTTCAACATAGTTTAAATACATTTCAAGTCGATCCACTGCGATAAAAGCTGGTAATAAAAACTCTGTATACTGTCTTATAAAAACAAACAGTGATGTTGTTCTATGATCAGAACAAAAAGTAAAACTAGACGGAAATGAGTCGATTAATAGATTCATCTCTGAAGACTCCATAGAATGATCCATATCTTTATTCTGACCAAAATACATGATTTGTTTAAACTTATCCAAATCAATCCCTTTATCAATAAATGTAACTAATGCATTATTCGAAATACAATTTTTTAAAATGATAATATCAGCTTCTTTTACGATTTGAAATCTGTGATTTAAATAGTACATTTTACACCTACCCCAATAAGAATGCATAAAGTACAGTCTGTTTTTCATTGATCATATTACTTAGCACCGTATCATAAAATCCCCCCAAAGGGACACTTTGAATACCTAAATATTGAGATACCAACTGTATATTTTGTCCAATGTGACCTGCTTCTTGTTGAACTAATTTGTAAGAAATATCATGATATTTTTTTGAGATAGACTGTATATCAATACTAAGAACAATAGAAAACTGTGTTGTATCAGTTAAATATTCCTGAATAAAAGCAGTTTTAACTTCTTCCCATGGCTGATATTTCTTTATCATTAAGTCACCAGTATCACAATTCAATTCTCCAATGTTACCGAATTCAACCATTTCTTGATGTACATTTTTTTCATTAAATAGAATATAAATTCTAATATAATATTGTGCTCCTCCTGAAGGATAAGTACGTCCTCTTCGATTACCACCTATAAAAGCCAAGTTGCAAAATTTTGAAATGAATTTTTGATTGATATTTTGTTTATTCTTAAACTGACTAACGCATGTTTTCCTTTCATATAATACTTTTTCAAAAGAATTATCTAAATCCAGTGAATAATCCAATTTGATCAAAGGATAATTATCGTTTGGAATCCGTTTTCTATTTTGATGCTGATACATCTGTGAAAATGCAAACTCAGGTTCATTCATAGAAACCACATGATAGTCTATAAATGTTTTCTTTATGTTCGGTGAGAATTCCCATTTGATCATCTTATATAACCATGCCTTTCGCTACGCTCAAGTCATCAAACGTAATGAAACCGCCTAGTGCTTTGAAGCTTATTTTTTGATAACATATTGAGTGGACAGATTCATTACAAATCACGAGATGTTAATCTTCAATTCCTAATCGGGATCGAACATATCTTTATATTTATATATACTCGATATTGAATATTATAAATAAAGAGTTTTGAGTGGTTTCTGTTCAATGATTTCTCCATGACGTAATCTATGGAGAGAAATGAACCGTGATTTCGCCACGATTGGTTATTATGTGCAAGCTTATCAGGCAGCTGGATTGGAAGGGTTACGTATGCAACATTATCCAGGAAGGCCAACACGACTAACGACTAACGACTAACGACTGAACAAGAGCAGGCACTTTACAAAACGATTGTCGAAAAAACACCCACTGATGTTGGTTTTCCAGCCAATATGAACTGGACATCCTTTTGTGCGCGATTGTATTAAGAAGCATTATGATGTTCAATATTCTGAATGAGGCGCAAGGCAGTTGCTCTAACGTTTAGGGTTCTGCTATATCACACCCACATATAATCTTGCGAAAGCAGACCCTGAGAAACAGGAACAATTCAAACAAGAATTTGAAGAGTTAAAAAAATTGCTGGAATGCAAAACTGATCAAATATTGTTTGAAGATGAGGGCATGATTCGAGATGATCAAACAATCGCAAGCACTTCGTTTCCTAAAGGTCAGCAAAAAATTATACCTACCTATGATAAGTATTACAACGCGAAACTACTCGCAACTGTGGACTATGAGTCTGGTGAAATCTACTAGGAAGAACATAAACAGTATGATGCCGAGATATATCTATCCATTCTGGAACATATTGTTCCAAAATATCCAGAAGGAAAGACGATCCGTTTTTTATAATGATCGCCGAAGCTGTGATGCTGCTGACTCCGGGTATGGTTTGAAGCAGGTTATGCTCCTCTTGGTACTGCTCAAGATGTGCTTCAATTTCTTGATCCAACTCAGCGATCGATTTCTCGTGAAAAGTAATGTGTTCCCAGCAATTTCGAATGACTAGAATTTGATGTTTGATCAGTGTTACAAACAAGGATTCTGCGATGCGAGATACATTCTTCTTTACATTGCCTCTAACACGATGTTCGATGTCGTCACGATCTACAAAACCTTGTTCCATTAAACGCTACAGGAGATTCCGACCGGAAACGCCAAATACATCCGAGATAACCGTTCCCAATTTTACATTCGAGGCATCCGACATTTTTTGTATGCGTTTTTTTCTGCTGTGAGGTTGCCATTTCACTTCTTGCGAAGGCGAGTCAAATCTCGTAGTTCACAAAGATCTTCCGAAGGAACGAAACTCTCTTCAATTAAGCCAAATCGTAGAAGCTTTGCCATCCATTACGAATCATTAACGTCTGTCTTACGACCAGGTACATTCTTAATGCGTTGCGCATTAGCAAGACAGATGTCGAAGTAACCTTTTAAGATATTGTACACCGGCTTCTCCTACCATAATGGAATGAAAGTGTAATTTAACGACTCCTACTTTTATCATACGCTTCTACTGCAAGTATAATTTTGGAATTCTGTTTCTCAAAATGACATAGCTTCGCCACGTCGTGTATATTTCATATACACTATAGTATCTGTTCTATATCCTCAAAGCTAATACAACGTACCGAAGCAGCGATTGGATTCACTTTGATTTTTTATTTGATTCTTATTTCAAGTGGTTCCAAAACTTTAATTCCAACGTCCATGCTTATTTCATTTCCTATGAATTGTAAAACTATTCGTGCTCTTTTTTTACGTTTATCAATTTTTTTAATCATTCCTTCTTTGCCCTTTAAGGGTCCTTCACACACTGTGACCCTAGCGTTTTCCGTATATATATGCGAATAATCGATCATCCCCTTATTATCAATCAATTGCAAAATTAAGGAAATTTCATCATTATTAATTTTAGAAAATAAATAATCATTTTGATGATCTTCGCTATTGTTTTTCTTTTTTCTCTTGTAGATATCATGGTTATAATATTTATTCAAAAGCCGATAGTACCCTGGTATTTGTTTAAGATCGTAATAAGTTTGCACATCCATTTTTGTATTTAGAAGAACGTAACTAGGGAACATTGTCTTGCAAATCTCGAATGTTTGTCCCTGTCTTTTTTCTTCTAATTTACGTTTGGGTACAATCGCACGAACAGCAGTCTCATCGAAGAATTTATGAATTAATCTACGAACTAAATCTTCTTTTCCAGTTTCGACAAACAGCGCGTACCAATCCATGTTTGAACCCCTTTTGAGATTACTTTCTTGAAAGAATTGCTTTCTCAAATTCACGATACAAACCATTTTATAAAATAAATCAAGAAAATATATTACAATAATTCTCCAATGAAAGCGCTATCATTACGGAGAATTCACGAACTCGTTAAACCCCTATCTAGAAGTTCCGTCGCGTATTTATTCATTGCATCTGCTTGAAAGCTTGACTGATTAAATAATCCCGATATTCCAGATCCAACGCCGCAACGATTCTTTTGTTCGGTTTGCTCATTTTTGGTTTGATTTTTGTTTCATTTTTCAACATATTGAACACAATTCGCTTGATAATTGTCAGGTTGTGGGCGGCTGTAAGCGTGAAACAGTGTCCAAAGAAGCGGTTTATCTAGCGGTGGGTATTCGTGAGGATGGCACCAAGGACGTGCTCGCGTAAACGATTGCCCCAACTGAATCCGTCTATGTTTGGAACGAACTCTTGCAAGTCATTCGAGCACGTGGGACGGAAGAGATACTGCTCTTATTTCAGATGGATTGAAGGGCATTGTATCGGCAATAGAGCAAGTGTTTCCGCAAGCTAAGTACCAATGATGTTGTGTTCATGTCGCACGTAATATCGCCCATAAAGTTCGGGCTTCCGATTGATCAGTCATTTGTGAGGATTTCAAAGTTGTGTGCCGTTCAGAAGATGAGCAATCTGGTAAAGCAGCACTAGACGCTTTCTGTGACCAGTGGAAAGCCACCTATACCAAGATGGTAAAATCTTTACGTGAAAATCCATACATTTTCACATTCTACAGCTTTCCAAAGTCGATCTGGAGAAGCATCTACTCTACGAATCTCATTGAATCGTTTAACAAGCAAAGCAAGAAGTATACAAAGCGAAAAGAACAGTTTCCACATGAAGAAGCACTAGAGAAGTTTCTCGTTTCACAGTTCGATGGGTATAATCAGCACTTCGCTACTCGCTGTCATATCGGCTTTGATCAAGCACGAGCTGAAATTCAAGAGTTGTTCACAAGCAAGAACTAATTGATTCTTCTAAAAGATAAGGTTATTTTCATTTAAACATAATTCTTGACGCTACCTTTGCCTAGCGTTCTCATCCTAAATAATATCAAAAAATTTATATGTTTGATATATCCTAAATAGGACATATCTATGAAAGAAATTTCCTGAAAAACTCTCCTTTGTTGCACACGCCCGTTTTGGCGTATATTTTTTTTAACATATTCCGAATGGTTCCTTCCGTTATTCCCAACACATTTGCCATATCCATAACACTTTTATTTTGTAGCCACCCACAAGCTATTTCCTTCTCACGCTTGGTCAGTCTAAATTGTTCATACAATTTTTCCATTTTCTCGAATTTAGATTCTGGATTTTTTCTTACCAGCTTTTTTTCAATTAAACAAACTGTTTTCTCCATAAGGATCACAGCAAAAGTCACATCCATATTCGTGTTAAACGAAAAATCGACATAACCGTATACCGCTCCATTCAATCGTATAGGCACACATATACTGGACCAATTTTGGAAGAGATCTAGAGAATGCTCCTTTCCTTGTACAACAGCAGTTGACTCTAGTTTCATCGCCAAAGAAATTGCATTAAATCCCGTACTTTCTATTGCAAACGATGTACCGACACCAAAGTTGATATGTTCAAGTCCAACAATAGTATCTTCCTTACCGATCAATTCAATGGCAATACCGTACGGATCGCAAATAACAAATACGTGAGGAACAAAAATTGCGATGTTCAAAGCTGCCAATTCCTCTCTCGCAATTGAAACTAGCCATTCGTAACGCTGAGTTAAATGCTCAATATCAGGAGAGGAAAGCCTATCATTCAACCGATTTGTGTCGCTACAGATCCCCCTGATGTCAAACGACTCCATCCATTTCCTTACTTTAATTGGACAAATGTCAGCAAGACAATGCCAAGTATGTTGAACTGATTCTGACGGAACAAATAAGTTCACAAGCATTCCTCCCGCTATAAAGTAATGTTTCCCCTGTTTTCTCGCTTATATTTAGTTTTTCAACTTTGACATCTTGAGAGAAGCGACTTAGGATGTAGACCGTATACTATTTTCCTGTAAAAGTGTAGGCGGGAACAGAGCTAAGAACAATTTTTTTCCAAAACCTTTGATATCTGCCTATGATCGCACAATGGATCTTCACGTTTGCCCTCGAGGTTTCCCCTCCCATGTCACGCTGGGTCTATGCCTTTACATTCCTTCGTTCTACCTCTCAAGGGGTTTAGGCCGTTTCTTGCTCCTTACTGGGTCGTTGCCCTTATGAAATATTTTTTCGCATATTTTCCGATGCTTCCGTTATCAAGTTGTACACATGTGAATAAAGTGAGAAATAAGGCTGAGACTGCGGCAGTTCCTTGCTCAATAAGAAGCCAAAGACTTGTGTTATTGAATCGTTAATATGATCCTACGAAACTTATAAATAACTTCATCTGCACGAGATGGATCTTCTGCAATTTCAGGATTAAGTCGGATGAACGCATTCTTAACCATAGTATCAACCATGACATCTACCTCAGGTTCTCGGATATTTATTCCTTCCCAACATCAACATACTTATTTCAATTTGTTGGAGAAGGGATCAATCTCTTTTACCAAAGTTCATTGACATTCAAACTTTTATAGTAATTTCGAGCTTATCAATATTTTGTTTTAATTCAAATTTTGATTTATCGACCTGTTCCAAAAACAAAATAAACTGTTCTTGCAAGTAAATGGGCAATAAAGGGATGTGAAGACCAGGTACAATTGGTACATTAAGGTTTATCATTGTAACTCCAACAGCCTTATGTTCAATAATCTTTTTATACCCTGGACTTGAGAGAATATGATGCAGGAAAAATGGTATTATCTGATGCTAATTCATTCTATTTGTTGTCCGAAATTGTAAGCTTAGAGTCAGCACATTTTCCCCCATTAACAATATGTGATAGATTAACTAATAGGTATCCATTTTATATATAATCTCCCTTATGCAGCAATAGTCCAAATGGTCCAATTTTGATTTCTGCTACATCGCCTACATTCGTTACGGATTGTTGATTGGCTTGCGATCATTTTAATGTTCACTCTTTAACCATCTATCAATCGTATCCTTGTGAAATAAAATTCTCTTTCTAATCCGAAAGTGCGGGATCTGATTTTCACGTACCATTGCATAAATAGAGTCAGTTGATACTCCTGTTTGTTCAGAAAGCTCATTCACTGTTATCATTATTTTCATTTAATCTTCTCCAAATTTAAAAAGCCCCTTACATCGCTGTGATATGCTCCCATCGTAGTAGACAGTAGAAAAACAAAAACTTCTACTGCTACAAGGGAGGTCACTGAAAATCTGTGGTTTATAAATGCATAAGTATGTCACAGCACAAAACAAAGGCTAATTCCATTCGTAAGCGTCAAACAACCAGGTGTATTGCAAAAGAAAAACCCATGGTCATAAAGATCCACAGGCTGTGCGTTATGTACAATATTGTTGAACTTCCGGACTCCACAGAAGGTAGGTATCAAGTTTGTTCGAGATCAAGCAGTTCCCATCTTGTAAGTACTCGAGCAACTCTGCCTTGTGGTTACGTGCATACCTCAGCGCTTCACCTAGCTTGGATTTAGGAAGAGCTTTACCCCTCGCTGTTACTACCTATGACCAAAAAACATCGAGTACAGGTTTTTCCTGCACCAGACGTTGTTCCTTTCGCTCTCCAGTTCAAAAAGCTTGTCGCAATAGGCGACTCCTTCACTGACGAGGGTGCCTTCCAGCTGCTTCGCCTCAGGTAGCAAAGCCTCAACAAATTTGCGGCGAAGATGGGCCCAACATAGACAAGATGTTGTCACTGCTAGCTTCACATAACCCGAGTAGGCATCGCTATGCAAGTATCCCTTGAACCCTTTCAGGAACGCTTGCGGGAATCTTTTTGATTAGAACCCATTCTATGCTTTCTTCCACGTAGATTAATTTTATCTGTTCCCAGTCTTCCTCGACAGCTCTACGTAATAAAAATCCCATAAATACGCACTCTCCTGAATCTATTCTATGCAAAAGTATCTAAAATAAGCTAATATGCCAAAAAGCAAAGTATTCAAGAATCTCTATTAGAACAAACCCTTCCTCAAAAGCATTTGTATCTGTGGTCCAACGGAAAGTTACACTTCTCACATCTTTATAATACGTTATCTTTTCTTTTGCCACTAGTTGTATTTCTTCATTTAGTTTAAAGTATATAGAGCTTTTATCAATTGTATTAGATGGATTGAAATCCCCATCTTCATTCTTATTAATTATGTCTACTTCTAACGTTTCTAATTTATCTTTTCCAACATATTTTATTGTGGAAGTTCCTATATAGCTTTTGTCTACTTTCTAATAATTAATTGAAATAAACCAGTTATTTGATTGACTTGTAAAAGTCGCTGTATCTTTTTTATTAGAACAACTTACTAATAGCAATAGGAGAAAAATAACAAGCAACTATTCTTATCGTATTCAGAGATTTGTGCTCCTGCGGTTTCTGCATACTTATCCTGGAACCACAAAGTGCACAATAGCCAAAAGCTTTATAAGCATATTTTGCAGTCGATGGTACAGCATCAAAATATCTGACCATGCATTGCCCCATTTATCTATCTAAGTATATGTAGGAGCAGCATTTCAATCCCAATTATAATTTTGTTTGGTAAATCAGTGCCGTTTAATTGTTCATAAGCTTTTTCGATGTCAGGTACATATTTTTTAATAAGCAAGCAACCGCGAATAATTCGCGCAGAGCAACCAGGCCATATATTCTATCTTTTATCAAAAGCCATACGAACGGCTAATTAGCCTAGCACACTCGCCATAATCCATCGTTGAAACTTGAGCCATGTTGGCCGCATTTCCTCGACAATACGACCAAAATCAAACGTTTGCTGATGACAGAATCTTGTTCTTTCAACTCTTCCATTGTGTTGAAGCCAGTTTTTTCTAGTTGATCAAATAATGGAGGCTTAATCCAATCTAAATAAACTCCTCTACTAAAAATGCACAAAATAAAAAAGCAGCCGGTCAACTTCCGACTGCTTTTTTATATAAAATTTATGAATCAGCTATTCTTTTCTAAACTCCATAATTACGATGTTATCATTTTGATTAGTAACCTACTTCTGGTCAAGTTTATTAGAATCTAGCACATTAATTACATAAGTATGCCATTCACTATTTTCTTTAAAATCTTTAAACTTTTGCTGTTCCCAAATACTTTCCTTTTTCTTCCCTCGTCTAACAGAAGTTCATATTCACTTTTCCCAATTACAGTGAGTATATCGTCTTTTAAATAACCGCTGTCACGACATACGATTACCGTTCACACCAACACTTTTAGTTCACACCAACACTAGCATTCACGCCAACATTAGCATTCACACCAACACTAGCATTCACGCCAACACTAGCATTCACGCCAACACTAGCATTCACACCAACATTAGCATTCACACCAACACTAGCATTCACACCAACACTTGCTTTGTTTTGACTACTCGCACTAACAGCAGAACTCATGATTAAGCTCATGGTAATTAAAAAAGATAAAGCTATAATTCTCTTTCTAACCTTTGTTTTCATGTTAATCATTCCTCCTTTTCAGTATACTTTTAAAATAACATTTTTTGGGCGTTTTGCAAGGTACTATGTATCTATTTTTATCACTTTTTATCATTTTTTATCACTTTTTATTTCGTCTACTATTTGTATTCTAGATCCATTACGGCACCTGTATGATCTACACGAAACTTCATAGATTCCATGCCTGCATCTTAACTTTCTTTGCTGGCATAAAAATGCACCCCCTAGAATAACATCGGATTTAACCAGGGGTTTTTCCAATATCTATTCTAGGGGGTGCACAATCACTTCACTGATTTATAATATTCCGCAAACACGTCTGCGAAAGCCTCAGATGAATCGAGACTCTCTTGCAGCGTGTTGTTAACTCCCCCAAATTCGAGCAGCAGGCTTCCGTTAGAGACGGATTGGTTATATTCAGCATTCCCTTGATTAGCACTTTTTAGCAATATGCCTCTAGATATGCCCGGATACTTTTTGTTCAAAAGCGTATTTAACGCTTCGGCAAACTTTTTGTTTTCCTTATGATTAGGATTTGCGTCTCCAATGACGAACATAATGCGAGCATACGATTTGCCATTAATAACTACCGTTGTTTTGTTGCGCGGAATATCCGCATCCCGATGAATATCGAAAAAATAGGTCAAGGAAGCATGTGACCTCATTGCGTTGTCAACTGCTTTCCGCGATTCGGAATAGGCTTTCGTGTAGCTTAATTTCTGTTCATTCAGCTTTGTAGTAAAATCGGTTTCTTCAACAATTGAAGATATTCCCTTTTTCTGCAGACTCTCCGCCAGGTGCTTACCTACAAGCGTAATGTTCACTTTCGGATCATCGAAGGAAGTCCCCTTCGTACTGCTTGAAACATTTTTCCAAGATTCCCGATTATGTGTATGGTAGATATACACTTTACTGTCGCTTTGGCTGACATCTCCTGTATTCACCACCCATTTGGCAACATAAGCGGTTCCTCCGTTTGGCAGCGAAACGTGATACCAATTGTCTTTTAATCCTAAGACAGGAAACGTTTCACCAGCCTTTGCTTTGGCAAGAATCTCATAATCTAACCCCGGCCCTTTGCGCAAATTGGTGGTGTCCACTATATTTACTATTTCTTTCTTATCTTTGGAACTGCTGGTCTTTACATCTTTACCTGGTTTTTGTCCATTATTCGTAGAAGATTGATTGCTGTCACTCGGCGCAGTTTCCACTACCCAATTTGCAACATAAGCCGCGCCGCCGTCTGAAAGAGATACTTTATACCATTCTCCTTCGGTGCCAATAATAGGGTAGGATTCGCCTGCCTTCGCTTTGGCGACTACGTCATAATCCAGCCCTGGTCCATTGCGTAAATTAGTAACAGCCACAATATTTGCAACGGTTACTTTATTTTGAACAGATGCAATCTGGGCGTATTGTTCAGCTCCCCCGCTCAGCGTCTTCCCTTTCGATAAACTCTGAATAGATGCATATGAAGCATCCGCTCCGTTGGATAATAAAGCAAAAATGACGGTTACACCCAATAATTGTTTTCTTAGTTTCAAAGCTAGCTTTCCTCCATTCATAGACTTGTTCTACGAAATTCGACAACAATGGAGGAAAATCCTTCTATACTGCAATCCACAAAGTAATATCGAGACTATGTTCCAAGAATAAATTATATAACTGCACTGTTAACAAAAAAGGCGTATAACAAATATCATTGTCTTACCAGTACATTTAATTTAAAAAATTTCTTGAAGGTGAGGTGAAAGATATGTCTCATGTCCTTCAGGGTAGTTTTTATGTGAAAAATTTGATCCTTTTTCGGCACTCGGTACATATTCTTGACATTGTACATTGCCAAGAATATGTATCGAAAATACAAAAAAACCGCGATTTTCGCGGTAATTAATCGGCATTTATTTTTGTCATCCGTCATTGTGTCACAATAGTAAACCATTTCTATTATTACTTTCTGCTCACTTCTACTTTCTTTAAGATTCGATCCACATTTCCCACATTTCAACTTAAAGTATAATCTCTTCCTGATCTGCTTGTAACTTGACTCATGACTGATTTCAGATTACCACCTTAGTATCTATAATTTAAAAAACTGCGATATTATTTACTAAGACAATATCGTCCATGCCGACTGCTTATCTCAGGAAACTAGCGTCTTTTTTGATTTCCCGCCAATTGTAGAGAAACCCAAAGACTTGAAAAGGAAGTTGGGTTTCTCTTTCGTTTAAGCATGAATAACTGTTATGACGGCGCTCATAGATACACGTAGCCTTACTCCTGTTAACTTGTATTTATAAAAACCATTTCAAGGGACCCTTTCTGTGGGCATCCCAAATGGCGATATCACCTCATTGCAGACTTTATTGCCGATGATCTTGCGTAAGCGATACCGGATAAGTCCTCTGAAGCAATACGTCAAAAGTAATTCCAATTACTGGTACGTGGTGAAGAAAAAATGCGTTGCACCATAGTCGCCGGTCACACCGGTCAAAGTGGGCATTGGGCCTATGATTGGCAGTACCCAATTTAGTGGAACCGCACTTTGCCAACCTCCATTAGCATAACGGATAGTATGCCACGCCTGACCATCTTGAGTAGCAAAGATGAACTGCGTTTGTCCGTCTGCACCGGAGCAACCCCCTATTGCGATGACTCGTTTCTCTACCTGCAATTCTTTTCCTAAATCATTCAACCCCATCCACTTCCCACCATTTCTATGACGAAGTGTATGCCATAGATTTGATTGGTTTGTAGCGAAGACAAACACCGCATCCCCGTTGCTAGGACCTTCTGCTCCCGCAATTGTAGTGACGACTCCAGTCCATTTCCTTGAAAGCTCAGCCGAAAGGTTGCCTAGCGGCTGCCAGCTACCGTTAGCACGCCGAATGGTGTGCCAGAGGTGTCCGTCATTTGTAGTGAACACAAACTGTGTAGCCCCGTCGGCGCCGCTAGTTCCGCTGAGAGCGACCACGTTCCCAGAAACCTTAACTTCTTTTCGGAGGTCACCAATCGGTTGCCAATTCCCGTTTGATTCACGAATAGTGTGCCATAGATGACCATCGCTCGTTGTAAATATAAATTGTATCGTTCCATTCTGCCCGCTCGCCGCTGCGACTGCTGCAACACCTTTGGAAATCTCTAGCAACTGAGATAGATTGTTCGGCCCCGACCAATTGCCATTCGAGTGGCGAATCGAGTGCCACAATTGTCCAATCTCCTCAGGTCCTCCCCAGATCGTAGTGAAAACTAAATGAGTATTGCCATTTTCGTCTTTCGCACCTGCAAGAGAAAGGATCGGACTTTCAATACTAAATTTATCAAGCAGATTCTCCAAGGGCTGCCAGCTTCCGTCCGAGTTACGCACAGTATGCATGAGACTTTTGGTTGCATTAGACTTGGGATACAAAATTGCAACTAACTGCATGTCTGAAGCACTAATATCCGTGCCTCCATTAATAGCAATGCCATCTTTCATGATGGACGCCGGCAACTTGTAGCACATGATAGAGTTAGGATCCGCCACCACAGTTACATTTACGAACGGGTCTAGTGGAGTAAGTACCTGCGCTATTGTCTTCTCACGAGACCACATGAAACGATCTGCAAAATAGGCGATTGCCTTTTCCGAATCAATGAGATTCACGATTTCTGGACGGAGATGCTCATGAGGAAAGCCAAGTGTGTGACCAGTTTCGTGACGAACGACACGTCGGAATACATATTCTGGCGTATCCATGCTGAATCCTTGGAGATTCATCGTGGGCTGGTCAGAAGAGATTTGTAGAATATCGATCCCGCAATATGACCAATATCCTTCACGATCAAAACTTATTCGGACTTGAGGATTGTTAGAAGATTCCGTAAACTGAATATTTCCGGACACGTTCCATGCATTCATGTGGCTAATAATCCGAGCTTTCAATTCAGCAGATGGATTACCGAAAAATCCGACAGTCAGGTTTACACCACTTCTTCTCCAGCGTTTCAATGTCAGTAAAGCCAATTTAAGGGGGTTTGATTGCTCCTCTTGTGACAAAAGTAGTGTTTGGTGGGCTTTCGGAGCGTTTTCTGGGTTAATCTCGATCGCTCTAGCAGCCGATTTTACTTGAAGTTCGGGAGGAAGTTCTTTGATGGTGCACATGATTGAGTCGGATAAGTGAGTTGTTCTGGATGGGGGTATACTGCACATTGCTGACACCTCCAGTTCAAATTTTAGAAAACACACCTTAAGTATACCGTATCTATTGTGATAAATCTGAAAAAATTTTCCATGTCTGATAACTGAAAATGCTAGAATACATCCCGAATTCTAGCGCTTAACACACTAGTAATATTCATAATTAATTGTTTTGTTAAATTTCAATCTGTAAGGTTCCTCCATATAATCTTCGAATACCCCCAGTCTTTGTAAAGCGAATCTTCAAGATATGAAAGTTTTACAAAATGACTGAAAAGGCTGCCCCTCATATAGTGATGAGAAGGGCAGCCTGCAATTAGTTAAACTTGATCTTTGGGGATACCATTTAAACTTGGGACATAATCAGCAGCTTTGTTGCTTTCAAGCGTTTGTATTTCTTCAGTGAAATGAGCATGATTCTGCTGATTGTTTTTCTTATCTGCTTTGTTATCCTCGCGGTCATACTTAGGATCGGCGTCATTTTTTGGCATAGCAATCACCTCCACTCAAAGTTAGTATGAGAAATAGACTTGCATTTTATCCTATTATCTAAACCTAATTAACATAATAATCTTAGATATCTTCCCTCCCTTTCCAACCGAGTGAAATACCGTAAATAAGTGAGCAATCATAAGTGAAATTAATAACTCATCTGTAATCGGTACATATTTTTAACAGTATACATTGCCAGGAATATGTACCGGTAAAACAAAAATACCGCGATTTACGCGGTTATTAATCAGCTAATATTTTTGTCGGAGCAAATAGCGCTATTATGACATCATGTTCTTGTCCAGACTCAATCATGAAATATAGTTCATGTCCTTAGCTTAGGGAAAGTCGCAAACAGTATTGCTTTCTACAAAAAAAGCCAGACTATGCGCTCTGGCTTGGTTTCTTGCTTATGCTTGTGAGCTCGAAAGCCTCTTTGTAGATTCCTAGTTCTTGGGCCTTCTTTTTTTTAATCATCATCGCCTGTTGTAAGCTAGTGGCTTGAAATTCAATTAAGTTGCCCGATGTATCCTCAAATGCATAATAACATTTTTTATTCGACATTAACTTAGCACCTCCCATCTCTCATCTTTATTAATCATTTATAGTGATCATGTTATTGGCTCAGTAAGCTAAAAATATTATGTCCACGTATCCTATTTATATACACAAATTGGGAACCATTGTCCAACGATAAAAAATGTCTATTTAAGTTGATTTCTCTCTATTTTTTTGCATATTTATTTAGAGCCGACCTGTTTTTATTTAGAATGTTAATTTTTTGAACGTATAGCTGTTTAGAATGAAAGTCTCCCAATCTCTTAAAAACCAAGGATTGATTTTCATTGTTGAAGTGAAGGATTGTTAAACTAAGCCAAATCACAAAATTCATCTTCAATGGAAACAAGATTAACAAGCTGTTGCTAGCAGCAATAATTAGATTATTTATAAAATCATCCGCTTTTTTGTCGGCTTTGCATAAAGCAATATCGTAGAAGCTTCAATGAAAAAGGCAGTCGATCATTTTTGTCGGCTGCCCACTTGTATATCATTTATCACTTCATTAAGTTTTTGTCTTTGCCGGTGGAATACTCTGAGGATTATTAAACAGATTATTCGGATCATACTTAGCTTTTACTCTACGTAGCCTTGGATAGTTTTTACCATAATAAACAGGCCCAGAATTTTTTATACCTTGATCAGGAACGTTGATATACGAACCTACGATATAAGGCTGTAATCTCTTCCTAGTGTTCCGAGCTAAGGCAATATTTTTAGCTGCATGAGATGGGTTAACCCATGAGCTGTTCCATTCGACATAGAATTTTGCTTTACGCCAATAGAATGCAGTCGCTTTAGGAGCGATACGGCTTATGGCACCTCCCCAGTTAAGGAAGAAGAATCCGGCCGGAGTCCCTCCTTCTGCTTTTGTTAGAAATTCACGCATAACTTTATAAGCTCTATTCGGGAATGGACGTCTTCCGAAGCCACTGGAGAACTGGTTACTGAACTTTTGGGTAAGCACTGGATCAGGGGCTAATAAAAACTTAGTTGCTTCGATGTATGGGAGCGATCGGATCGTTCTTTTCGTAGTTGTCCCAACTCTTAGAATAGGTTCTAATTGGCGTAGGGCCTCCTTTTTAGAACCGAGGTACAACCCGAGCATGCTGACATTTCCACCTTTTTTGGGACCTACACTTAATTCGCTGCCCAACTTGGTACTGGCGTCAGGAGCCCATACTTGCCATTTCTTTACGACTTTTTCGAACTGTTCCCATGGCCAGGTAATGCTGAAAACTGTAGCCTTGGCTGGCGAGCGCAATACTTTGAATTTATATTTTGTGTATACGCCGAAGTTGCCGCCACCACCACCGCGGGAAGCCCATAGTAGATCGGAGTTTCGTTTTTTATTTGCTCGAATAACTCTTCCCTTTGCGTCAACCATTTCTAGTTCGATTAGATTATCGCTGATGAGTCCAGTTGTTCTTTGAAGAGGACCAATTCCCCCACCCGCTGTAATTCCACCGATTCCAACCGTTGGACTATCACCAAATGGAGCAATAAATCCTTTCCGTGCCAACGTATCTACAATTCTACCTACCCGATTACCTGTCTCAACAACAACCGTATTGTATTTTTTATTCAATTTAATTTTTTTCATTTCACTGACGTCGATGACAATTCCACCGTTAACCTGGGAAAGGTTGGGCTCTAAGGCGTGCCGTCCGCTTCTTGGGCGAATTGGAACATTATTTTTACGAGCCCATTTTATAGCATTAGCAACATCCTGAGTTTTTTGAGCAAAAACAAACACTTTAGGAAATCTGTCAGTATGAGGGTCCCAATTTTTACGAGCTGCTTCATAACCTGGTTGTCCTTTGAGAATCACTCGTCCGGTAAGTCTCGATATTGATTTCACGTATCCAACTCCCTAGAATTAAATGATTATTTATTACTTCCACAAATTAGGCACATACCATTTATGGTATGTGGGGTTTAAATGGTTGGTATGGACTGTTGCTGATTAGGTATATAAAAAAAGCCGCAATCAAATGATTACGGCTTTCAGTATTTACCACACTATTTTCTAAGTACTTGTTGCTGACGAAGCGAATCAATGAGCACACGTATTGCAACTATGTCGGCAATCTGTATATATTGTTGGCCTTTATCAGTAATCGGTACATATTCTTGTCACCGACATGTGTGTTTGCCCCGTTTCACGATCATTTCGCAGCATTTCAACCTTCTTACAGCAAAATGCAGGGTATACGACTTGCGCATTGTAATATCGTTGGCGTCTAGCTTCTCCCATCTACTCATTCCTCCCATATACCAATTCTCACTAGAATATATGCTAGTCCATACCAAATCTATTTAAAATACATATAATGGATTATCTTGTTAGTAGGAGGTGTCTATAATGAGAAACAATAGATCTTGTCGCCGTCGACGCCATATCCACCACCATCACCATCATCATTGTTGTTTTAATCGTTGTTGTTTCGATCCTTGTGGTTTCAATCGTTTTAGATTCTTCTAACATTTTACTAATAGGGCGCCAAGGTTTATGGGGCGCTCTATTTGTCTTTTCACATGAATGCATTCTTCCACTTCGAGAGCCAACTTGCTTTCTTCGGCTAAAAATCTTGATATCCTATAATGTAATACGTCTCTGCTAACATTTCCTACAAACGCTAATGATAGATGAAGATGACGGAGAGAACGGCGTTTTATCCCAGTCAGCATATTGATATTCGATGCGAAAGCCGTGACGGGTTAATAAAGAATGCAGCGTATCCTGATCCGTGAACCGACAAGCAATTCGAGTAGTGGTTCGCTTATACCCCCAATCACGCATCGTGACCCAATGCATGATATGCTGGCTAGCATCGTAACATTGTGTGCCTGATACCTTGACGTTATTCCCATCCTTATCAATAAATGATCCCCATTCTGTCTCCTCTTGATCGGATAAATCCGATCCTTCCGGATTGCGGGTCTCGAATGCAAAAATTCCATGGGGTTGTAAATGTTTGTGAACGGTCATTAGCAAATCGATTTGATCTTGATCACTTAAAAATGCCTGAAATGCATTACCTGTCAAATATATCATCGAAAATCGCTTGTCCGATTCGAAGGTACGAGCATCGCCTTCCATAAAAGTAACAGTCAACCCTGCGGCCTTCAACCGCGCGTATTCGAGCATCGCTGAAGAGATATCTACACCGGTCATCGTTATGCCGGCTCTAGACAGGGGAATCGTTGTTAAGCCTGTGCCACAAGCAAGTTCTAAAACTTCCCCAGGACTCGATTTAGCAAGTTCAAGATAAAACTGATATTTGTCCATTTCACCGTCGAATTCAAGATCGTAATTTATTGGATCTAGATATTCTTCGAGATTGTTATGTTCTATCAAAGCGATTCCTCCGTTCATTTTATGTTATAACATTCCGAATTTTCTAAAATGAATCTATTGAATTAACCATCGCGTTTAACAGTCTTATATTACTATTTTTTCGATAATTCTTTTGGTATTAAATATGTATAATCAATTTTTAACGAACCTAACATTGCCAAGAACTCGTTCAGATAAATAACAAATAGATGTAACGGTACTACCTGTTCCTGTTTACATCTCTTCAAGAAAATAAAGCTTGACGAACCTGGATTTTATCTCGGTTCCTCGAGCTTTAATTTTGCTGAAATGATGGTTAATGTCTTTCAATATTGCATAGGTTATTGCTCTACATCTCACTTTTCAAGCGCTTCAAGTTTTTGCTCAAACTGCTGAATTAGTGCTGGATCGGGTCCATCACGGTACTTTTCGATGAACGCTTCAAGTGCTAAGCGGTATTCCGAAATGAAATCAGGATTGCTAGGACTAGTTGCAAGCTGGGCTTCGGCTTTTAAAACCGGTTTTAGGTCTTTATTAATTACCCATTTTTTACCGTAGTTTGATTTATCACTCATGATGAGAATATTACGTTCGAAGCCAGGAACATATTTAGCGACAAAAACTTCACCCTGAGGAGGAATAAGAATGGCATTGCGCAACGGATAGATACTTGCGGACATCGTATTAAAGCTCGTCGCCACATCCTGACCTTCGGAGGTTTTAAGTACAACTGAATACTCCCAAATATATTTATCGTTGTAAGTGGAGTTTGTTTGCTCTGCATAAACAATAATGGCAGTGCCCTCCGTTCCAACGGCATTAAGAAATAATGAATTTAGATAATGCGTGAAAAAGATATTAAAAATCGCTGTTATAAAACCTAAAATAGGAAATACAATTAACCATTTTCCATGATTGCGCCATATCGTAATGAGGATTCCAATGAAAAGGCTGATAAATAAGATAATCAAAAATGACCATAACGGGTGATGCGTCAGGTAATGTAAGATGGCCGAGATTATATGCATGTACGTTATTACACCTCCCTAATAATAGAAATAAATGAAAGCTCTCGAAATATTTCGTTAAGTTTTATTTTAATTTCTCATGGTTTTCAGCATATTCCCTCAGAATCAAACCACATTGACTGCAAATGAAAAGAATTCTTTCGCTAAGGAGTCGATACTCCGTATGCTCAGGTCTTTTCAAAGGTGTCCTCGAATAAATGCCGCCTTCGTCAAGGCTATGACCAATCTTGATTTCGCTTACTGTGCAATCCGTACATGTTATCTTGTTTCTGATTTTTTCCCAATCCAATGTTTTCTCTCCTCCCTACAAACAAATCCTATTAGTGTTCTTATTAACAATTTATACCTGTTTCACTGTCTCCGCAAGAAAAAACGGCAGCCCTTATATGGGCTACCGTTTCTTATTTTTATTAATCCTCCTGAATCCGTCCTTCACAGAAATTCGTAGATGCACTTGTGTGTTTTTATTACATCTTTGAAGTTAGTTGTTCATTTGTGGTTTATAGTGGTCATATTAATTTCATTGAGGTTTTCTAAGTTGATTTCAATTTGTAATTCAGAATGCTCATTAATAGCGATTAGGATTTGATCTTTAATTTCTAAGCTTTTTATAGGGTTTGAATTTTCAAAAAATATTCCCCATACCAAACGGTCATCAGCATCCGTACAGGAAATAAATCCTTCATTTCCCATTTCACCATCACCGCCATAGATTCTCCCGTCTTGATAATCAATACTGACCCATTCATCAACGACCGTCCAATAATCCACGTTGTACTTTGCTATGCTTTCAATGGTTGTGTCACACAGTGGAGAGCTAAAAAAATTACGCTCTTTTGTGTTGGGGTTATAAGTGCTGTAACAATTTAAAATGGTTATAGTGCCATTTGGGTAGACGATGCAATTAATGCCGGGCAGTTCATGCTTTTTAAGATTCCAATGTTCCGCAATAGAAATATGCATAAAAATCTCCTCTTTATCCAATGACTCTTTCATTCGATTCGGCAATCGAGGAAAAAATACTTGATAATTTCGATCAATCTAATTCAGCTCGCGAAAATAGGTCTTTCATTAATATGTCATCTTCACATGCTTCATTAAAGGCGATTGCAAAACTAAACATAGCTTCTCTATTATCTGTATATGCAGCGAACATATCGGCTTCGGGATCAAATCTTATAATATCAACTAAATGGGGCATTTTTTCATTAAGAAACACAGTTGCTAATGAAGCCCAATCATACCCGTTGCCCTCAACTCCTTCTTCAGCACGTGTTTGAAAAATGTCACGCTTATATTCTCCAACACTTAAAATCATTGATATGCTTCCATTATTATGAGCAACTAGACTAAATTGGTTTATTTTTTCATCAACTTCTAACAGACCCTCAACCTGTTCATCATTCACTTTACGGATCTTTTCATTTCCTTCTCTACCAGCGGCATTGCGGCTCATTTCTAGAAACGTCTTGCTATGTTCATCTTCAGGGTTTAGTGCTACAGCCTCTTCAAAAGCAACTATCGCTTCCTTATACTTTCCAATATAATAATAAGCATATCCTAATCTGTAATGCCAAAGAGGATCGTACTGGCCTTGCTCTTGCACAGATAAAAAATAGTTGATAGCTTCACTATATTTGTCTTGATTATTCAATGCTCTTGCCAAATGGCAAACTAAGTCATAGTCTCTGTCGGGTTCGGGTATTTCCATAATTTTGTTTATGATTTTTTCATACTTGTTCTTGTTATGCCAAAGAGTGAGCTCTTTCAATAGATCATTATCCATTTTTGTTTCCTCTTCTCTAGTGTTAATCAAATATTTATTAAATTGTAATCCAGTCCAAGATTTCGATAAGTTTCATCTAAAGAGATGCCTCACTTAATTATGCGTTCTTCTATTTTTATAATCAGCTGCTCCAGATACTCCCTCCAAGCTTCCCAACTAGGAGAATCGCGCCATAGCTCCACGATTTCTCTTATACCATCCTCATCCTGCACTTCATCCCGGATATCCGTCAAATAATGCAAGATCAAGCGTAAGGACTCTGCATCAGCTACGAATGAACGGATAGTTAGAAGAGATTTTTTCTCATCTTCATGACCGTAATCCAGCTTCCCCGTCTCCTGAAACATCAGATATAGTTCCGCAAGTGCCATAGCTGTGTTGTCATAATAAAAATCAATCTCTGCCATTGATTTCCCAAGTAAACCTTCTTCCTTCATGAGCGTGATTAGTTCGGTAAGCTCCAAACTCAAATGGTCTGGAATATTATCTTGCAGAAAATCGATGACATCCAAACCTTCATCACTTTCCAGTGCTTTAATTCCCCATGATCCCATCACTAGTTCCTCCTTGTTTGTATAGTTTCATTAGCATTTAAATCTCTTTAGTAAATTACCAATCTCTCTCCCTAATGGCCGTCTCACTATCGATATCCACCTTATATGCATGCAGAATCGCTTCTATGGTCGCGCCAATGGACTCTCGTGCCACAGTTTCGATTTCGCTATCATGCTCATCGAATTCTTCCTGTAAATCGTTAATGGCAATTGTCATCTTATCCAATTCAACCTGTATCGCTTCATTCGAATGGGTACCACTTTCCAAAAACCGTACCACTTCCAGGATAAGCTCTTTCACCTTATCCACTAAAAAAGTGGGGTAGTAGCTGTCGTTATACATGTCTAGCAAATAGTTTAAGTTGGCATCCGTTTTCATTTTGATTCCACCTTTCTGAGTGTTGTTAAATTCACATAGGTATTATCAGACCTTCTCTTGCACAAATCGATGCGAACGATTAGAAATTAAAAATAATATGTATATAAGATTCACATCATATAAAACTCTTACATATTATATCAGAAAACCCTACATTATCTGACAAGTGACCCAAAAAAGTAGCGCTTCTGAATCACCCTACAAATGTTGTTACACTATTAATAAATCTCTGCTAACAAATATTTATAGTATGCTGGGAATTCTCGTATTATGGAGTAAATATCTCTAAACTCAAAAATATTGGCATGTGCTGAGTATACTTCTTTAATATCCATTTTTCTAAACGCTAATTTTGTCCTAGATATATGAAAGTATTGAGTAATAACCATAGCCGAGTCAAATTCTAATTCATCCATAATCTTGCTGGTATTCTGGGCGGTCATATAGGAGTTGTAGCCATTATTATCCTCAATAATTTTATCTTCTGGTAACCCTTTATCTATTAAATAAGATTTCATAACTTTTGCTTCATCGAAACCTTCCTTACCAATACCACCACTTACAATGATATTTGTAAAATAACCCCCATTATAAAGCTCTACAGACTTATCTAATCTTGCTTTTAATCGCTCAGAAGGTTGTCCATTAACTTCGACTTTATTTCCTAATACAACAGCTACGTCAACAAGCTTTAATTCATCATTTAACCCATCTATTATTACGAAAGTAGAGTGAATAATAAACCAGACAAAAAGACTTGCTGCAAATAATAATAATCGTTTAATGAAAACAAGGTTCAATCTATCACCTGCATTCTCTCATTTTTTATCTATAATCCTTCCTAAATAATACCACATATGGACACATTGGTATCATTTATGTAGTGTCACTTTTGGATATACGAGTCCTTTATTTTTCACAAAAAAAACCGTTGATCTAATTAAAGTTCAACGGTTTAAAAACACAATGTTTTTACATAATATAATTAATGGTGCTCTTATTGTATGTGAACGCCAGAATTTACTACATTGTAAACAATATTGGATCGTTCTATGGTGTCAATATCAATTGGAGGTAATAAAATACTATCTTCTAGAAGCGTTAACGAAGATGTTTTTGCATTGGCTGAATTGGCAGCGCTTACAAAAAGCGCACTTCCCCCAACATAAGCTGCATCAACTATTTCATCCATTAATTGTGCGTCCGTTAGAATGATTCTATCAGAAGTCACATTTCCTGTAGATTCAATTTTGATATTTCCATTGGATAAAGTAATAGAATCACTTACATCTAAAATTTCATCCATTAATTCACCATCTGTTATTAAAACCTCGCTTAGATCAGACCCCTTTTTGTTGAAATTTCCTGTATCCATTATAGAAATGTTAACGATGCTTCCTATTCCATTAGCCGCATCAACGACTTCATCGACTAATTCACCACCAACAATGACAAGTCTATTTCCCGTAACTTTAGCCGATGAAGTTATCGTAAGATCCATAACGGTATGGGTAAAATCATCTTCAATATCCACAGTTTCATCAATAAGTTCACCTTCGGTAATATTCACTTGTTCAGAATTTACATTACCAGTATTGTTCAGAGTTATTTTGATTATAGAAGATTTAGATATTTCACTATCCATTGCCTCGTCAATTAATTCGCCTTCTTCAATAAATAACTGCTTTCCATAAAAATTTGAAGAAGCATTAAAATCGATTCGAAGAGTCGAGGTATAATACCCCTCACCATCTAAGATTTCATCAATTAACTCACCTTCGTAAATAGATAATATGGGAGCGGTAACATTTGAACTTCTTAATATACTAACATCAATTGTTGAAGAGTGAAGATTTTCCATATCAAGCATTTCATCAATAAGTTCACCGTCGTCTACATTAACCTTGGAAAGCGCATTAACGTTTCCAGTATCAACAAATTTCACTTCAATTTCACTTGATTCAATATCTTCAGAGTCAATTGATTCATCGATTAATTCTCCATCTAATACTTTTAGATAAGTCAGTGCATTAACGTTTGCAGAATTAATAAATTCCACTTCAATATCACTTGATTTAATGTCTTCAGAATCAATGGCTTCATCGATTAATTCACCATCTATAATGGTAGTTGATACGGATGACACGTTACATGAGTTTTCAAAATTAATATTAATTTTAGTATCTGATAGTACTCTACCATCTACAATTTCATTAATTAATTGTCCTTTGTATATTCTAAGTATCCCCATATTTGCACCTGGATTCGATTTAATGTTAGCGCTTTCAATTATATTAACATTAATCACTTCAGAGTTAATCGTTGTGGAACCAGCATCAGGTACGTTTATAACGCTTTCAATCAAACTTCCACCACCAATATGCAGTGTTGAATTATTGTTAGCTAAAGTAACATTTGCAGAATTGTTGATAGTTACGTTTACACTACTTTTAGAAGCAATAGTCCCAATAATTAGATCTTTGATTAAGGCTGGTTCTATAGAAGATAAGTCTTCTGTCATATTTCCATTTTCATCGTAGTTCTTTTCTCCTATAATAAGAGTATCTAAAAGCTCTACATTGACGCTATTATCAATATTTATAGTAACTGAGGCACCTTCCCCCACATTTCGAATTAAACTAGGGATAAGTGAACTTGAGTCTGTATCAAAATGAGTATAATCAAATGTTGAATTTCTGAAGTTTGAAATAGAAATGACTACGTCTGAATATGGCTCTACATCAATTGGTGATGGCGAAGGAAATGCTGTTTTTTCACCGTCATTTGTTTGGATATAAATGCCTTCATACATTTGTGAGGGGGGAGAAGAAGGAATAGGTAGTGGTTTATCGTAGGTTATGTTTCCAGATCCCGTTTCTTCAAGGATCAATCCTCCAACTTTTTGTACATGTATATCACCGGATCCATCATTAATAAGAACTTTTTTAGTGACATTTTTTATATTTATATGGCCAGCATCATCTATGACCTCTACATTGCCACGGACTCCGTTAACAAAAATATGACCGGATCTATCAAGTATTTCTACGGAACTATTAATATTAGTTAAGTCAATACGGCCGGAGCCATCTTCTATCTCTAATGCTTGAATTGAATTTGGAGTACCGATAAGGTTACTATTATCGACTTTTATATTTCCTGATTTGTCTGTTATAGATAAATCACTTATGTTTTTAATCGTAATGTCTTGTTCATTATCAGTGATAGATACTTCTCCAGAGATATCAAATAATTCAAGAATGCTTTTTTCATCCAAAATTTCAATTTCTAAGGTTGGTGGCAAAGTAATCAATAAATCTATTATTTCATTTGTTTCAGCCTTTGGATTTATTGTTAAATAGGCTATATCCAAATCTTGAGTTAGGCTAAAGTCAATATTATTAAGGTTATTTATCGTTGTTAAATTAGCCTCTATAGATGTTGCATTAGGAGTACCTCGAATCGTAAGTTTGTTGATCGAAGAATTAATAACTAATTGTGTTATATTGCTTTGGGGTAATGACGATTGATTAGCGTGGGCAAGATCTGAAGATATAAAGCTAGAGGTGAAAAATAAAACAATTACTAGAAACAATGATAGCGCTTTCATAATAGAAATCCCTCCTGGTAATATTTAGATTCAATGCAATTATATAAGGAAATAAGTAAATATGTAAATAACTAGTTTTAAAGCATTAAAATAATAAAATTGTTAATATAGTGAAATAAATAGGCGATTACCCGATTTACGTTTGAAGTCGGTATTAGTGAAACGTTTTTGTATTTGGGAGATGACATGAACATTGCTCGATAACTAAAAAAAGCCCGCGAATTTTCGCGGACTTGAGATTACATTACTTTATTTCACTTCAACTACAAAAGCACTGATAAAAGTTTTACCGTTTCGTTGAAATTGCCCCCAGATCTTATAAACACCGCTATTGGGGAAAGTCGTCATGAATTTCGCGTTCGGCCCTTTCGCTTTTTCCTCCATCGGGTGAACATGCAAATACTGCTCTGAATCTTCGCTTAGGATTACAACGTGCCCAACAGCGCCTAGGTAAGGCTCTAGATCTGTTATCGGATCTTTGGACGTCGCATCTGAAAGTTTGAAGTTCAACTCAATTGCTTTTCCGGCTTCCGGATGATTGTTTTCAAGCTCGATTTCTACCCCATCCACAATCACTGAATGTTCGTCCGATGCTTTAATCGGAACTTGTTCAACATCGTTCCCTTCTACCTTGATCCATTCGGACTTTGTTGTGGCTGCTCCACCGGTAGGAATATAGTCGGCGAATAGCTTATAATCTCCCCCAGAAGGGAACGATGTCGTGATTTCGAATTGCCCATTCCCTTTGTACTCCGGATGGATGTGATCAAAGTATGATAAATCTTTGCTAACCGCGATGAGATGGAGCTTCTTCTCGTGATTAATATCGAATTCTTCGATGCTCTTCCCTTCTGTATCTTGGATTTGTACGGTTATTAAGGTGTTTACTCCGGATTTCGGCGTTCCTTCAGACCATTTCCAAGTAGCATTCGTTTCTAGCTTCTTCGTCTCTCCGGCATGTTCTTCTCCGTGAGCACTATGATTGTCTGTTTCTTGTTTATTTTGTTTTCCGCAAGCAGCAACAAGAATTAGTGCCACTAGTAAACCGATCAAATAAATTCGTTTCATTTTAGCCTCCATTAAATGAATGACATTAAATACGTTTAACCTCATTCTCAATTTTCTGATGTTTTCCCTTTACGAATGAAAATGAGCGCGATTAGTGCACCGACAATTGCTATAATAGCGGCTCCAACGAATGCAGAGTGAAAACCTGTATTTAATGCTGCGATTTGATCGATCCCTTTATCCATCTCCCCTTTTGTGAAGGAAGAAGAAACGGCAACCATGATAGCTAATCCAATGGCTGAACCAATCTGATAGCTCATATTGGATAAGCCCGACGCCAAACCAGATTCTTCTGGTCTTGCTCCTGATAACGAAGCGATCGTTGCCGGGATATAAGCCATTGACATGCCAAGTGCACCGAGTAGAGAAGCCCAAAGCACGTTGGTAACGAAGTTTCCTCCTTCTGGGGTATTTCCAGCGAACAGGAAGAGTGACCCTGCTAATATAAGCATACCAATGACGAGATTACCTTTAATGCCAAACTTGCCAACAAGCCTTCCCATGACTCCGACCATCAAGATCATGATGAGGATCGTCATCGGTAACAGAGCAACCCCACCCATGAATGCCGAGTAGTTAAGCACTTGTTGAAGATAAAGATTCAAGAAAAACCACAGCGGAATCCAAGCACCTGCAAGAGTTGCCAAAATGATATTGCTCGCAAGTAGATTCGGAGCTCTAAATATTCGTAGAGGAACGAGCGGTTCCTTTTTCTTCGCTTGCACGATCAGAAACAGAATGAACAGTACAGCAGCAATAGCCAACAAACTGAATGTTTGCGTTCCCCATCCGTTATGTTCCGAAGTGACGATTGCATATACTGCCAGCACCAACGCAGCCGTGACAGTCAGTGATCCTATAATATCGATGCTGCCCTTACTTTTCGTTCCTTTTGGAAGGACATACATACTGTACAAAATAGCGAACAAGCCAACGGGGATGTTGATCAAAAATGTCCAATTCCAACTTAGCCATTCCGTAATGACTCCTCCGAGGAATACCCCAGCTGTACCGCCTGCCGCCGCGGATGCTCCCCAGAAGCCGAAAGCTTTGCCTAATTCCTTAGGGTTAGCGACGAAAAGTTGCATGATAATGGTCAATGCAGCTGGAGCGATTAGCGCAGATCCAAATCCTTGAAGGGCTCGACCGATATTCATCGACTCCTCGGACCAAGCTAATCCGGCTAACAGCGAAGCAAGTGACAAGATTATAAACCCGAGCATAAACATTTTGCGTTGACCGAATAGATCCGATAGTCGGCCTCCTAATAGCAATAATCCCCCGAAGAAAATGACATAAGCATTAAACACCCATTGCAGGTTGTTTTGCGAGTAGCCAAGTGCTTCTTTAATCGCTGGGAGAGCAACCCCGATGATAGATGTGTCCATGATAACCATGAACTGGGCCAAGCATAGCAAGAACAATGCTTTCCATCTTAGCGGATTCGCATTAGTCATAGCATTCGAACTTCCTGACATTTTGTATTCCTCCTTGATTTAGTTTACATACGTATACTATACCCCCCTACCCTATAATGTCAACAGTTTTTTCCACACAAATATTCTGGGTTTGGATCAGTAGCAGATATCCCATCATCTCTATTCGTTGGTTCTGCCAAATAGGAGAACTGAATAAACGATTTCAAATGGATATTAACTGGAATATTTTAGGTGGAATTGTTCGTGGAAAAATGGTACATTATTTGGAATCTATAACTCAAAGTGTTCGTGTTTAATATGTTTTATTTTTATTTGGTTAACGTACAAGTAGAGATATACGGATAAGCTCATTATTTGTTTTAAGAGAGGACGTCGATATGGACAAAAATTTTGTTTAAAAAACAAACAGCTTCTATTGGGATACACAAGGAAATGACTTCTTAAGAGCGATCGTCCTTCCTTTTTATGAATCATTTGTCTCAGAAGAAAAATGTCAGCTATTTGGCGATGTCTCAGGGAAAAAGATACTGGAGATAGGCTGTGGGGACGGTCAATCCTTGCAATATTAGGGGGAACGCAAGGCATCTGAACTGTTGCATACCAGTGGATTATTTTGACTTTGTATATTCTATTTATGCCATAGGCTGGACCACTGATCTTGAGGGTACTTTTTTGCCGGATCGCTTCTTACCTCAAAAGAGACGGCGTATTTATTTTCAGTTGGTCTCACCCTATACACAAATGTGTTGTTGCAGAAAATAATAGGCTTACTTTTGAAAAATGCTATTTCGATGAATCTTGGTATTCGGTATCTCTTGATGAAGGTATACTAACATTATCAGAACGTAAACTATCAACCTATGTGAATGCATTAGCAAAAGCGGATTTTGTAATTGAGCAAATGATTGAACAAACGGATGAAGATATTATATGATCGAGGGGCAATAACAGCGATTTTGCAAAAAAAGCAAAGATGCTTCCTGTAACTTTTGTAATTAAAGCAAGAAAACTATAGTTTCAGATACAGTATACGTCTTTTAATGTTACTTCCCAATCAGTGATTAAAAGATTTTCCATATAACATACATCTAAAAGATCGTACACTGTAACTTTAATCCTCCTTAAATTTTTGAGTTCAAAAATTTAAGTATCCGATCTGCTTGGTTGATAATTAAATGGCCCGTATCAGGCAGCATCTCGATGCTAGCGTGTTGTGCAAATTGTTTAAGTCGTTTAATAGACTTACTTGCAGGTATTAATTGATCAGAATCACCAAAAAGCATTAAAATCGGCATAGTTAATTGAGCAAGTGAATGATCACTAAATGGTGGCATCTTGGCCGTTCGTGGTTTGAAATATTTGAACGTAAGTGATGCGAATGCAAGATCTTCTCCCAATCCGGATAACGATGATGAAGAGATATTAACACCCACTAATTTGAGTGTTTGAATCTGACCCCATTTTCCTAGTAGGGAGAAAAAAATGGCTTTCCATAGGAAACTGGATTTTTCATGTGCAAGCCCTCCAGGGCAAAGCAAAACCAAATTACTAACTTTATCCGGATAGCTGGTGGCGAAACTCAATGCCATCCAGCCGCCTAATGACATAGCTACAATTGAACAGGTACTTAATCTAAGTGCAGTTATTGTTTCGTTCAACCATAAAGCATATGCCCCACTTTTGTAGCTTGGTCGGCTTGGCGCCGATAATCCTGCTTCTCCAATAATATCAATTGCATAGACATTGTATGTTTTAGAAAGAGCAACTACATCGCCGAGCCAGGTGTAAGAATTCGACACACTTCCATGCAGGAGAATTAGTGGGGGATTGTCCTTTGATCCAGACTCTATAACAAAAGTTGGTCCAAAACTTGTTTCAATTTCGTATTGGTCATTTTCCACTGGCCAGTTAGCGAGTATTTTTCGGTACTGTCCTAAAACTTCTCTTTTGCCTATTTCTGACTTATATATTTTCCCCATTTCCACTCACCTTTCTTTCTATTTCAGAAGCCATTTTTCGGCTTCTTCGTTACTTTCATACATTCTAAAATGATTGCCTTTGTTCATTTCCATAGCCATTTCTTTAAATCTGCCTTTTTGAATTGTCTCCTGCGGAATAATTGCAGCAACTTTAATACCATAGTTTATAAATTTCTGAATCATATTTCCGGCTAATTTGGTTCTAAGTTTGAAGAAGTCTTCTGATAAAGCAACATAGTGAATCATAAGCGCATTTGTCTCATGTTCCCAGCATAAAGCTACTAGATCAAGAGCATCGTTTTCTGTACTTAAAGGATCAGTAGTAGAAATGAGTTCAATATATTTTGTACTCTCTAGTTCTCTAATTTGATAGTTCATTTTGTCTTTTTCCTCCATGACCTCATTTTCAAATAACTTCTGACGGGTTTCACGTACCCAATTAAGTTCATTATTATAGGTTGATATAATATTTTCTGAAATCATTTCCCATACTAAACTTTCTCTAGTACTTCTATTCGGTGAATGAAGTGCACGTTTGTATTTTTCATTTTGCATAATCAATTGCAGTTTGATTTCATTTTCATAATTTGAGAGTAACTCATTTAATTCTTGATTACTTAACATATTTGACCATGCAAGCTGCACCAAAAATAATTTTTTTATCTCAGGAGCTTCTGTAGATGATACAAGCCATTTTTTTAGTTCTTTAAGTCCTTCTTCTGTTATGGCATATACTTTTTTTGAAGGAGAGTTATCCTGATGAACCACTTCACTAGTAACATAATCTTCATTTTCCATACTCATTAATGCTTTATAAATTTGATTATTATTACCAGACCAATACATAAAGGAGGAATCCTCAAAAATCTTTTTTAGTTCATATCCTGTTGAGGACTTCCAACTGAGTATGCCTAATATTGCTAATTGAATTGACATAATTACACCTCGTTATATTTAACATAGGTTAACTGTAACATATGTTAATGTAATTGTCGATCGTTTTAATCATATAACTGTCTCCTCTCACGCAAAAAAGCCGATTGCGCTGAACATCAAGTTCAGTCAATCAGCTTCAGATGGGCGAACGAACAACTTTTGATTTTATAGAATACCATCATTAAAGTGGATTGCAATGGTGTAATCTAAGCATCTGGAAATAATGTTGTCGATAAGTAACGTTCTCCGGAATCCGGTAGGAGAACGACTATATTTTTATCTTTATTTTCTTGTCTTTTGGCAAGCTGGACAGCGGCAAAGACTGCAGCTCCTGAGGAAATGCCAACGAGCAATCCCTCACTCTTGGCGAGCTGACGAGCAGTCTCAAATGCTTCTTCGTTTTTAACTTGAAAAATCTCATCGACTACTTCTTTATTGAAGTTTTCCGGAATAAAGCCAGCTCCGATTCCTTGAATTTTGTGTAAACCTCTGTTACCTCCAGATAGTACTGGAGAATCTGTAGGTTCTACAGCTATTATCTTAATTGATTGTTTACGATCTTTGAGAATTTCACCGACCCCTGAGATTGTCCCTCCGGTGCCAACTCCAGCAACGAAAATATCTACCTCACCATCTGTATCCCTCCAAATTTCTTCTGCAGTCGTTCTTTTATGAATGTCGGGATTGGCTGGATTTGTAAATTGTTGCGGAATGAATGAGTTAGGAATTCCTGCTGCTATTTCTACTGCTTTGGCTATCGCACCAGACATTCCTTCATTTGCAGGGGTAAGAACTAATTCTGCACCAAGGGCAATAAGAAGTTTTCTACGTTCCAAGCTGAAACTTTCAGGAAGAGTAATAATTAACTTATAACCAAGTGCAGCAGCTGCAAAGGCTAAACCAACCCCTGTGTTGCCACTCGTAGGTTCAACAATTATGGAATCCGAATTAATAAGTCCTTTTTCCTCAGCATCTTTTATCATAGCAAAACCAATGCGATCTTTTACGCTTCCAGCTGGGTTGAAATATTCCAGTTTAGCAATTATTTTAGATTGGACCTGATTCTTTTTTGTGAAATTTGAGAGCTCTAGTAACGGAGTATTTCCAATAAGATCGGTTAGATTCTTCGCTATTTTAGACATAATGCAAAACCTCCTAATAAAAATAATTCCAACTAAGTTGGTTTTATATCTTAACAGTATCATCTGTTCTTATTAATTACAAACTTACACTTTATACGTTCTCTTAAGAATGGAGGTTATTACAAGTAGGCATTGCATGTGGTAGATGCAATGACAGAATGAAAAAGACGCCCTTTTAAAGAG
Source organism: Paenibacillus sp. GSMTC-2017 (assembly GCF_016019935.1). Taxonomy (GTDB): domain Bacteria; phylum Bacillota; class Bacilli; order Paenibacillales; family Paenibacillaceae; genus Pristimantibacillus. The sequence continues at coordinate 151,059 of NZ_JAECMT010000001.1, read as the reverse complement.
CGCCTTCCCTTAATTCTCACACTGCTTTCATATGAAACGGTCTTCATTTACCTGCTCATGGAAGAGCAGAAGATCTAAAAACTAGAATTTGCATAGTCCAAGTACTAGAATTGTTCGTTCTACCAATTGTAGCGTTCATTTCAACTCCCAACTTCCAGTACCCAGCTAATGTATCAACAGGACTCCAGCCCCAGTCTCTTACAAGATCAGTACCTGATGTAGCTGTTGGGTTTAAAGTTTTATTTTGATTAACAGCGCGCCCTCCATAGGCACCACTTTGCACGAATTTATGAGTCTTATTTACGATTCTAGCGTTATTGTCAGAGATTTCGTAACGCCAGCTGACTTTATCAAGATGAGCATATTCATCAACACTACCGCTAAATATATAAAAAAGAGTTCCGTATGCTCTAACAGATAAAGTCGAATCACTACCATTTGTAGAATAGGTGGCTGAAGATGCTAAAACAACAACATTTGACTCATATTGAGTTACAATTTCTCCTGTTAGCTTATTCCTCAAATCATGTACAGGTCTTGTTTCATTTTCTAATGTTTCAAATTCAATCTTTTCGTTGGCACTATTACTTGTTACTTGTGGTTCAATTTTTTGATCAGGAAGTCCGAGCTGCTTCATATTTTGTTTGCTTAATGGCTCAAATGCTTTATAGGTCTTAACAATTTCAAAACCATTGGGAACGATCGATCCGCTCTTCACTACTTGTTTGGCTGATATTGTGCTTCCTATCAAACCAAATGATAAAACTCCAACTAAACAAAATGACCAAAACTTCTTCATGTGTTACCTCCTCTTGATATAAAATAGTTTTTTTACACAAATATAGTAACATATGCTAGAGCGAATATCCACCAAAAAATAGTAAATATGTGTGATGTAAGGACGAATAATCGTTAATTGATTTGACTTAAGTAATTGAATTAATAAGTAATAGAACAATCTAGTTGTAGCTACTATCAGAAAATGATAGTTTTAAAAAAGCGGCATTTTAGGACATGATTACAAGTACTAAGACGCCGCTTTTTTATTATATTTTCTTGTTTTCATAGAGCAATCGTTCTCCAGTACTTTAACAAACGTTGCTCATTTCTTTATAATAGGTATCCATATTTCACTTTTAAATTGTGGCGCTGTTACATCTTTGTGCTCATTCCAAAGTATTTCCGGTCCTTCGTTAATTTCATATTCCGCGGACGGAAACCATTCGGAATAAATGCGTCCCCAAATCTCTTGAAGTGCGCTGGGAAAAGGACCGACGGCTGTGAATACAGCCCATGTAGAAGCCTGCACCTCCAATTGGGCGAAGCCCTCCCCATCTTTCGTAGTGGCCGCCCCGATGTAATGATCGAGCTCTCCTTCCTCCTGAGTCCGCCCTTCACTAAAATTCGTGGAAGCACTAATTAGTCCTGAAGGTTGAACATTCGAAAAGCTTTTAATCTTATCAATCATTTCTGGAGTGAGTCCTTCAAACATAGATGCAATTGCAGGATTCACTCCTTGGAATACGATGGGAACTCTTTTTTTAATCCCCACGATGCGAAAAGCCTCTTTGTCTTCAATTCGATAGTTCATTTCACTTCCTCCTTTGATAGTCAGTTGAAACGTCATCCGAGGGAAGGCTTTTAGGGACTTTCCATGAATACGGGCTTCCGAAGGAGTAATTCCATGTATGCTTTGGAAAGCTCTAGTAAAGGAATCCGGGGAAGTGTATCCGTACTTCATCGCAGCATCAATAATCTTGATGTCACTGTGACTTAGCTCGAGTGCTGCTAAAGTTAGGCGTCTTCGGCGGATGTATTCCGACAGAGTGACGCCTGCAAGAAATGAGAACATCCGAGTAAAATGATATTCTGAACAACAGGCAATTTTCGCTGCCTCCTGATAGTCCACACGATCAGTAAGATTCTCCTCAATATAGGTTAAAGCTCTGTTAAGTTGCGCCAGCATATCCATGATATCGCCTCCTCTCGTTACTCCAAGCATAACAAAGAAGGTTATCCCCTTCCCGACATCTAGTGCACCATCTTGTAGGGTATATTTCGGCTCAGTAAACTTAAGAAAAATCTGGTGTGAATGATTAGTGGAATAAGATTCGTCTACTAATTTCATTCCATAAGTCTTACTGCTGAATCTGTATAGCTTTCTACCCAATTGGAAAATAAGTCTTCGCAATTGATTCTGCTATCTTCAACTTGTTTTTGATTTCAGCAGTTACTTAATGACCTCCTTTTATTTGTTGTGCAGTAAATGATTTCAACATTTTCATACAACTATCCTGTCTGTAAGTTTATTAAAAAGAGCAGGATATCGTTGCATCACCTCCCCTTTGTGTATTATTCAACTACTTGTTTTTTCTCAAATCTATCAGACATCTCACTCGAATCTATCAGACATCTCTATCAAATTGTGAACCTTTCTATCATTTTTACATAGCATGAAGAATGTTAGGAGAAGGAGGTGATGTAATATGTGGATAGACGTAGCGCAAGTGTTGGGTGTGGATCTTTCAATTGCCTTAGAAATTATTCGGAACTTGATAGAAACCGGTACACTCCCACCGCAGCTTGAACCAATCAGGGGACTTCTGCTTAGCCTAATTAACCTTGGTTTGATTGATGTCGCTGTTGCTTTGTAAGGATGAACAAAAGTGTATCTGCGCTAGCGGTAGATACACTTTTCCTATGTTTTATGTAGGCTGATATCCTCCTGTTCTGAAAGTTCAGGTGAAAGAGGTGAGTTAGATGCTAAAAAAATTGTGGATACAAGAAAAAAACCGACTGCTACTTTCCAGCATACTGTTCTCCAGCGGTTTGTTTATGGGAGTTCTACTAGGGAGCTTTGTGAACATACACCCAGATTTGTACTATCGTCCAGGTCAGGATATCGCATGGTATAACCTTGCTCTTAATAATATCGCAGTAGCTCTCCTTATAGCAGGCACTGGCATTCTGCTTTCTATTCCTACTATTATCATGCTGCTGTTTAACGGGATTATGATCGGATTTATTATCATGCTGTCTGCGGCAGTTCATTCCTATCCGACCCTTTTGGCCGGACTGCTTCCACACGGCATTTTGGAAATTCCAGCCTTGCTGTTAGCGGGAGCAATTGGGTTGCGACCGCTAGGCTTCTTTGCACGGGCGATCAAGCTACGGGAAAAGATTCAATGGCGAAAGGAAGCTAGACAAAGTGCTGCTTTGTTTGCTGTGGTAACGGTTATGCTGATTGCCGCAAGTCTAATTGAAGCGCATATAACTCCGGTAATCATGGACTTGACACGATAATGATCTCTCGCAACTGCCTTTTTCGTTTTCGGCCTCTCATTCGGAGAAAAATGATACAAATTAAAGGAACCGGAGTGAAAGAGTTCATACATGTTTCGAAAAGCGCCATCTACTTCGTGTGATGGCGTTCACTGTATAATCTGCCAGTAAGGTTAACAATCACTGCAATTACATAAGCTTGTGCGGATGAGAATTGTAAATCGGTAATCGTTTAAAACAAAAAAACTCGATTCATGGGGTATTTAATCGACTCACTTTCTTATCATCCGACAATTCATTATAAAAACGGATTTTGGGATTCGGCGTAAGAGCCTCTGTCTATAAAAGCTATGTCAATTTTAATAGAAAAATATCATTTGTTGGATTAAATAGCACTATTATAATGATTCGCCTCTACTATATGCTATTGAAATATGTTAATTATTGAGTCTATAAATGATAGATTTGTACTATTCTCTTCAGAAGATTTAACATGTTATCTTGTTTATAACTTCCAGGATAGGAGGAATGCGGCAGAAAAGTGGTTTAATGCTTTAGGAAGTATTGTAGGGATTCCAAAATTCATATGAAAAGGGTTGTGAGATGATGAAGAAAAAAATAGTGCCAGTTATGTTGCTCCTAGCATTAATCTTTGCCATTATACCTTTAACATCAGTTTCTGCATCTGCTTATTCAAAATCTATTACAGGCCAAGGGAGATTGGCCATTCATATTGATGCCCAGAGCGACGGCCCTCCTGAACATGGGCCAGTTCTGTGGTATCAGTATCACGTAAAAAATAGCGCTGGCGTTACTGTGTTTTCTTCGTCGATTGGCGGACCTTCCACCGGTAGTTTAAACAATCTTCCTTACGATACGTATACACTCTATGTTACACCAAATGCTTGGACTTACGTTTCAGCTATTTACCTTCAATTTATTTGAAGAAATACTTAGACAATCGTATAGAGATATGTAGAAAGTGTTGATGAAATGGTACTAATGGGATGATCTTTTTTAATCTCAAAAAAACAGTGGCAGATTAGGACTTCATGAATTGGTCCCTGGCTGCCACTGTTTTTGATTAGTTTATTCCGATCTACTCGAATAGACTCTTTACTTTTTCACCTGCATTTATTCTAAATATATCCAAGCTTTCCAAGCAATCTGCTTAGCATAATCGCCATTTCAGCACGGGTTGCGGTTTGCTGCGGATTGAAGTTACCTTCATGGTCACCTTTAACAATGCCGTAAGTAATTATTTGCTGAACCGCATCTGCAGCCCAGTTCGATACCTCACTCGAATCGTTCAGAAGCTCCGAACCGATTTCAGGGACATTAGAAGCAGAGCCGCTATCGTATGCGATCGCTCTCGCAAGGATGACCGCCAGTTCTTCCCTTGTAACAAAATCATTCGGTCGGAAGTTACCGTCTTCGTATCCAGTTACCAATCCGACTGCTGCTGCGGAGGAAACCGCAGTTTCGTACCATTGCTCGGTAATATCAGAAAATGCTGCTGGCTGAGTTGCCGTGGGGATGCCTAAAGCCCTGACTAGCAGCGCTGCTATCTCCGCTCGTGTTAATCCGGCATTCGGATCAAAGGCGCCGTCCCTTTTTCCTTCAAAGATGAGCATGGAAGCCAGCTTCTCCGCTTCGTTTCTAGCCCAGTGTCCCTGCATATCAGCAAATGTTTTCCGGTGAACGATCTTCATGTATAAGCCATCGCTACTGACTGGAAGTAGCGCGTAGGCTTGCTCTCCGATATTTTGATTTCGTATCGGAATATATTGAAGCTGTTGAAGCTGCTCGTTCCATACCGCTATAATTGTATCCGCGCCGCTGTGTGCAACCGCAATACGCTTTTCTACTTTGCTAGCTAATTGGTTAATGGCAATTTCTGTACCGTCGCCATTGCTCATAACAATTTTAAACTGAACAGGGTCAGACAATAGTTCTGCTCCCCGCAATGTTAGCTCTGTCAATAAAGAAGCAGCAGCCTCAATCTCCCCAGCATATATCGTAAAGTTGAGTTTATCTGCGTACTTGCCTGCATATTGCTTATCTGCAGCAGCTGCCAATCCTGAGATAGGCAACCTCATTGTGCCGCCGGTAGTTGTTACTTGAAACACAAACGAAGGATTTAATTGGAGCAGCTTGTGAACGGTTTCTCCGCGCAGCTCGAAATATCCCTTTGCTTTATTTTTAACAACTTCAAACAAACCGGCGTTCACATCAGACTGTGTAAGTTTAATTCGTTCCTTCTGATTATTCTCGGTGATGAAATCGATATAAAAATTCAATTGAGGAAACTCAGACCCCACAACAATTTGAGGTTGCTCTGGCTCCACAACAAGTGGATTATTCCTTAAAACAATTAATTGAAACTGGATGCTGTCCGTTTTCGACCCTTTCTTTACCGTAGCTGTTAGTGTAACTGTTTGATCTCCATCCTCATATGATGGCCGTGAAACCGAACCGATAGTGGGATTAATTAGCTCTGTTCGGCTTGAAGCCCATGTAATGGCAGAACCGTTTGCACCTGTAGTTGGGAGCGTCAGACCACTGCGCACGCGCTTTTCATCATCTCCAGCTGCGTAACCGATCGCAAGCAGTGCTATGTCTCGGGCTATTGCTTCTTCGTCAGACATATCTGCAGCGGCGATTGTTAAGTTATATTGAATGTTATAGGTTGTTTGATTCGCATCAACTGCTGCTTCCAGCGTTACGGATGAGTCGCCCTTCGAGTAAGCCGGCTGATGCACGGTCCCTGTTGTTGCATCAAGCAAGCTGTTATCTGAAGACGACCAGCGGATCCGACGGCCTGAAGCATCTACGGTTGGCAACACTATATTCGATTTCACATTATTGGCTATCTCTCCTGCGGCAAACACCGGCTTTGGAGCAGCATAGACGGTTAGCTTGCCTGTGTCGGTTATGACCATATAATTGGACAAACGGTTTAACGGATCTAGAAGCTGTGCAGTAATATCATAAACACCTTCAGCGCTATCTTCTGTCGCAGATGATTCATACTTTGCCGTAATGGAGTCGTCGGCAACTACTCCTATAAGATTACCATTTAATTGCGGATTCGCTTTGCCGACCCAACGCGATACCGAATCGGTCGCAACGCGTAGCGCTGCTTTTGTAACCGTAAGTTCGCCATCCTCAATGACAACCTGATAGTTACTCAGCTTTCCTTCCGGATCTGATAGGGCTGTAACGATCGGATATGCTCCCACTGGACTTGATACGGATGCTGGTGTCGAAAAAGACGCCAAAATAGCATCTCCATTCACAAGACCGGTGATCGTACCGTTCAAAGACGGATTGATTTGCCCATATGCTCGAGATTGATCCGCCGCAGTGACGATTAAGGGCGCTTTTGTCACAGTTAGCTTGCCCGGCGAGTAGATAATTGTATATTTCGTTGATGTCAAACCGCTGGCTGTAATGTCATAACTTCCAATTGGACTGGAAATGTCAGCTGACGTCGAATATACCGGTTGCCCGAGAGAGGCAGCTGTATCCCATGCCATAAGTCCGATAAAACCCATAGTGAAATTATCATTTGTTGTTCCATATGGTCTAGTGGCATTGTTAGGCGTTACAGTAAGCGAGGCTTTATTGACTGTTAGCGTCGTTGTCTTCTCCGCTGCAGGATAAGGATGTGAAGCTGCTATCGCAACTTTTAGCTCATAGCTTCCCGCAGCTTGTCTGATTGAATAGTTTCCTGAAGCATAACCTGCGGAATTCGTCGTTAAGTATCCGATAGCACTTCCGTTAATGAAGACATTAACTCTCTTATTTGCAAGCGGCCCTTCCGGAGTTGTCAGCGTCGTTGAAATCATTATCGATTGGCCGTATGTACCGATTATAGGAGAAACGGTGAGAGTAGTCGTATAATCTCTTGGAGAGTCACCGACAAAAGTGGTAAAGCCCATGTCATAATCAGACCAACTGGAAGCAGTATATGCTCGTCCTCCTTCATAAACGTTGGTAGAATAGAGCTTCCACACCGTTTGCGGCGTATCGCCGATGGAAGAAGTTAAGTGCATCGTATACTGCTGCCCTGCCTGTATCTGTAACGGCTGGTCAAAAAGTACAGACAACCAGCCTCCAGGAGCATAAGGAACATCGCTGCTGCCAAAAGTCGCTGAAGCAAGCACCGTTCCGGAGACACTTTGTCCTGCATAAATACTTAGTGTAAACACAATTCCCGAGCTCCCATAATCAACCATGTACAAATCAATTTGATTCAAATAGCCGGACTTACCTGCCGTAAAGCTTTGAGCAAGTCCGTTCGCACGGTACGTGCTCCCCGGATCCCCTGCTCCAGATGTTTGGTCAGGCGTGTCGGCAGCGGCTACCGATGCGGGCATCGCGGCAAGGATCGGCACAAGCGTAAGTATAAATGCCAGCAAAAAGCGGATCATCCAAGACGTCTTCCCGACGTAATTAAGTTTGTTTTTAATCATGCTTATCTCATCTCTCCTATCTAATTAGTGGCTTACCAAATTATCCTCCCTTTAATGCATTCCTATCGCCAGTATATGGTACTACGAGTTCCATTTTAACATTAAAATTAATAGTTATGTTCAATAATTACAGTTATAAATGTATGTTCTTTATCTAGTATAGGAATTAATTTCGCTTATTCTGAATGAAATGATTTTACTTTTTGTATACTCATTATCTTTTCTTTACGCTTCCGCTCTTTTTGCCTACAAAATAAACGAACATAAGCAGTAACTATTCGATTATTACAACAGTAAAAAACATTCCACTTACATGTATAATCGTTATTAGAACTGAAGAACTGCCTATCCAAGCATGCCATTTTAACGACACTTTCCTTTATTGGCATGATGGATAACGTTTACATTCAGACCAACTATAAAATGTGCTATACTTCCACCTATCGCAATGGCAATAAGAAAATATGAGAGGATAGAGCTAACAAATTGTACTTGCTTCATTCTTGTCGCCTCCGTTAAGATCATCGTACTTTTATTTATTCATCTTCCTGTTATATGCATTTTGGCACGTTCAGCTTAGAATTAGCTTTGAGAAGGCAATTACATCAAAGAGCAATATTGTAGTTTAATGATTAAATAGTATAAAAACTACAAAAAAAATAGCCCGTATTAACGGACTACTTTATTTCAATACGATCTAACACCAAATCATCTTTATCAAGCGCCTCAACATTGATTATTCCCTGTGTGAAAGGTATGAACGAATACCATATCTTATACGAAACTAACTCAGGATCAACAACTTTTACATCATATTGGATATTGTTTTCATCGGTTATCCTCACTTTTGTAACATGGTGGCTCCAAACAGGACCGAATAAAAGATGTGAAGAAGAATCTGATGGAATTGAAATTTTTTGACCACTAAAGCGCATAACATCTCTTTTAAGGAATGCTTTCTCATATTCATCAGCGGTAACATAATCGATGTCAATTTCTCCTAACCTTTCTTCTGTCCAAATGAGTTTGGAAGAAGTCCAAGTAGCGAAACCAGCTGATAAGATCATTCTTCCCTGTCCTGTAACAAATTTATTTGTAAATAACAGCATGCTGGTACCATCAATGATTTCTTTGTGCAAAAAATACTGTTGATAACCGTCTTCTTTCTCTTTATTAATTAAATTCATTAACTTACTATCGGAAGGCATAATTATATTATCTTCTTTAGATAAGTCAATCCCGGTGGTTGCTGATGATGGTAAACGATCAAATATGGGTGCATCACTAGTAAACAATAGAAATCCAATTGCAAGTAAAGTTGCACCACCAACCCAATACTTTCGGTAATTTTTTGGAGGAGCTTTAACAGTTGGGAGGGTTCTAGCTCTAATTTTGTCAGCCAAGTCATTTGTAAATGTTTTTTTACGAAGTGGATTTCCATGTAGATCATCATACCAATCAGGTTCAGATTGATTCATAAAGCAATCCCTCCTTGCTCAGCGATTGTTTCATTTTATTTCGTGCTTCAAACAACCTTGATTTGACTGTACCTTGCGGAAGCTTGAGGATGTCGGATATTTCAGAAATGGATAGCTGATACTTTGCTTGTAGCACGAGTACTTCACGATATTTGGTAGGAAGCATAAATACTTTCTTCCAAATTTCATTCGCTGCTTCTTCCTCGATAAATAGTTCTTCCGCGGATCTACAGGTACCTTTGGAAGTTACAATATCCACAAGTAGAACTTTGCGAATAAAGGCGGTCTGAAGAAAATTACGACTAATATTCCTCGTTATTGTAAGTAACCAGGTTTTTATAGAGGCCTCTCCACGAAACGAATCTACGTGATTATAAACTTGAATAAAGACGTCTTGAGTGATATCATCAGATGCATTTCGATTTTTAGTAAGAAAATAGGCAAAATTCCAAACATCCTGACCATACTGATCCATTAGAGAATTCAATGTATTTGAATCTACCTGTGTAATAAACTTTAGATACTGTTCACTCAATACCTATCACCTCATTAAATAGACAAGTCATAATACGCTAAGGTTCGGAATTAATATAATTTCTTTTGCTGCAACAAAAACATTACACTACCGGCAACTAATTTTGCAGCAGTGTATTGCCTCTGATTTGAATGATTCTATTGATTGTCTGGAAGAGAAACTCGGAACGTCGTTCCTTGCTCAGGATTGCTAGCTACTTTAATAGAACCGTTTTGCTCTGCTACAATCCATTTTGCTATAGCTAAGCCTAGCCCGGCTCCTTCACTATTCCTTCCTCTTGATTGTTCAGCTCTATAAAACCGATCAAAAATTTTCTCCAAATGCTCTTTATCGATCCCTATACCTGTATCGGATATACTTATTTCAATCGTTTTTTCTTGTTTGACCAACTTAACATCTATCCGACCCTGATGATCTGTATAATGAATGGCATTGTCAATCAAAATAATTACGAGTTGTTTTAATCGATTAACATCTCCGTTTATTAATGTATTCGGTTCTAGAACACAACTTAACACAATTCCTTTAGCATTCGTTTGTGACTCAAACAATATGATAACGTCTCGAATGATTTTATCAAACATAAACTCTTTTCGGACGTAACCAGATCAAATTCGGAATGATAAACGAAGCGAGATTAATAGTCAGAGGCGTATCTATAACGATATTTCCCATTATGATGGAGCCTACATATTCGATAGGCACTCCGATTACAGCGGTTAGCAACCAGCTCATAAATGCAATGAAAATACTCTCCGCCGAAATCATTCGCTTTATCTGTTTCTTATTGGAACCGATGGCTTTCATTATTCCGATTTCCTTTGTTCGCTCAGTAACTTGAATGTTTTGGTAAGAAGCATTTTGACACGGTCAGCTTAGAATTAGCTTTGAAAATCATTGTTTTTTGGTGTGGCATTTATCTGAAACAACCAGACGTACGAAAAAAACCTTCAACACCACAAACGAGTGGCATTGAAGGTTCTTTGTATTGAAACTATTGGATTCAAGATAAAAATGTATCTTTTCGCTCCGGTAGCTGAACCATCCCGTTGAATCCTTTAACGATTAGCCATATAGCCAAAAGCAATTGTTGCAACGCTATTGGTAAGTTTAGCATCATGTAAGTTGCATCTATTCCAATGAAGCGAATCATAAATAATAAGCTAGCCGCAATGGATAATGAAGATCCTATAATTCCTCCCAATGACAACCAACGTGGAACTAGTTTTGATCTGTAAAATATACAGTTAAACAAGAGCATAGCCAAAACAGATACGAGCGTTGTTGCCACGTGATTTACCAAATCACGTCCTGCCCGTAACATTTCGCCTAATGTTTGAAAATACGATATATCTGGTGGATCAGCAGTTGCATATGATTGACTTAGTTCTAAAAGCAAAAGAAGAATGATAACACCTATTATGATGAATACACCCGAAATATTGCCAAAAGCAACAGATCCCATAGCTAAACCTTTGTTATGTTTACTTAAAATCGGATACATCATTATAGGAACACCAACATATGAACCAACCATTAATAGTTGGAATAATGCTCCTGTTAGTACTTGTGTTTCATTAGTATGGGCCTTTACAAGGTAATCTGCTCCATCAATAACAGGAACAACACTACATACACCTGCAATAAGCCCTACTATTAATAACAGCCCAGTTATTGCCGCTGAACTTTTAACTGAATATATACGTTTACCCAGCTTAGTTTCATTTAAAAATGTGTTTGATGCCATATTAATCCTCCCTTTCTTCACTGTCTTTTACAATAAAGTAACAGGAAAAGATAAGGTGAAACAGATACTTTAGTATGTTTAATTTACTGTCCAAAAAGTGAACAATATAAAAAAAGAGGGTTCATTAGTTGTATTTTCTGTCTAGAAAACTGCCTGTTATGGAATATGATTCGCTATTTTGCAACATTATAAAATATGTCTTTTTACCATAGAGTTATTATGGGTGTGCTATAGTTTTCTAGCAGTTACTTTACTTTTAGGAGGTTATTAGTGTGAGAGCGTTAAGAAAAATGAAAGCAAAACGAATTAGTACATTGTTAGTGGCCTAGTCCTTATCTTTATCCGTTGCAGTCCCATTCTCAACGGCAAGTACAGATGGCTGGCAGTTAGTAGGTACCGACACAATGGCGTATCAGGGTGGAATAACTTATAAAAGTATAGTAGTAGGATCCAAAGGTGATGATTTTAGGGTTTGCACGAATCAAGGAGGACATTTTACTTTGCGGGAGTATGACCCCGGTACCAATGCAGATGAAAATTTAGGTGGCAAAGACATTCCTTCTGGCGGTTGCAAAGTATGGGAGAATATTGGAGCTTACGTCGATGGGACTAACAATAGAGCAGAGTTTTATGTATTTACAGCTAGTAGTGTTGGACCTCCAACTGTAAAGTTCTACGATAAATTAGTATACAACCTTAAGAATGAATGAAAATTAGATGTTGTCCTCACTTAATAAGTCGGCCGTCATGGCCGACTTTAATAAAATTCTAATTGAAAAATCCCGAATATAGGATATCGTCTTCCAAACATTTTATAGTCTACGACAACTCTTCCTCGCTGCGCATACACTCAAATTGATTTAAAAAAATTCCATGTGGTTTGCTTTTATAAATAAAGGCAACTTATTCAGCCTACCCCATTCCACCAGATTGTTGCTAAATAAAGCCTAAAAAGGCGATTCTGATCATTTTTTCAAAGACGCCCTCTTTTTTCACAGATATAGGCAATATTTCGTCCTCCAGCATGTGTTCGAACGTGACTGATTTGATAGCGCTCTAACCCGAGCTGTTTGCCATACGTTCATAACTGGATTAATCTAGTAAAGATTGGTTTCCTTTTACTGCATATTGTTTTTCTTACTACTGGTCATTCAACACATCAGCCTAACCACTTCAAAAAGGAGCATATTTTATGTTGAGTATTACGAAAATCAAAGAAAAACACAAACTTAAAAAGCCTAGTGGTTCTCATTTAGTCGGTTGTACCAATTTGATGTTCGAATATACGCAAGTGGAAGATGACAGCAATAAACGAGTCATCCCCTGCCTTTGCTTCTACCCAGCAAAGCATGCGGATGAAAAGGAAATTAAAAAGTATGTCAGTGAGCATATTTTACCCGGTTCTGAGGGCATTGAAACGAATTCGTATCTGAATGCTCCTATATATGAAGGAAAGCATCCGCTGATTCTGTTCAATCATGGGTATTGTATGTTTCTTGAAGCAAATACAGTGCAATGTGAAGAACTAGCTTCCCATGGATATATTGTGCTCAGCATAGGTCATCAAGGAGAAGGATCTTACCTATTACCAGATGGTGAAGTATCGACGATAGATGCAGAAATGCAAAAAGATTTTTTAGCACATCATTCCAAAAGTAACGAGATCTTCCCTGCTTATTCCGATTGGCTAATTAATGAAGGTAATGGCGCAAGCCTAGAGGAACATTATGCATGGTATAAAGAAATTATGGATAGCCAACCTACTATTTTGGCGCACATGAATATCTGGATAAAAGACAGCTTGTTTGCATTGGAAATGATTCTAAATAATCCTGAAAGGCATTCGAATTGGATTGGTGATTTTGTTGACAAAGATCAAATCGGATCGTTCGGTATGTCCTTTGGAGGTGCTGCAGCTATAGGCTTGACGCATCTTTGTGATGGTATAAAAGCAAGTGCAAATCTTGATGGGTTCTACTATAACTCGACTTGGTCAAAACCATTTCAGAAACCAACTTTGCAGATACAGCATGAAAGCGAAACGTTAGGCAGTCATCTTATGTTCCCATTTTTAATTTCCGATCATGATGCTTATCTAGTAACGGTTAAACAAAGTACTCATGCGAACTTTACAGATTACACCGAGGTGATGTATGAAAACGAAATGTACAACGGTGTGATAGACGGTAAAGAAGTGGAGTTTGGCGTACTTGGCGACATTCTTCCCGATAAGATGGAAACGATTATGAATACATTTCTTCTGGAATTTTTCAATAAATATTTAAAAAATAAGCCAGCCCCATTCCTTGACACAGATGATTGGATGGATGACGTAATTATTCAGCGCAAAAAGACGATATGAAGCTTGGCTTCCTATCGTCTTTAACTCTAGCACTATTGTGACATCGCTATTTCTTTTTGTTCTCTTCAGCTCTAGCAATTAGCATATCCGTAAACAGATCGATCTGCGCCATAATGGCGATTGGATCATAACTGTAGAACGTGTGGAAGTCATTATAGAATACCTTATTGTCTTTACTTGCGGGTAAGCCATTCCAAACTGACGAATCTTTCAACTGCTTAAGCGCTTCGCCTGTGTTCTCGGGATCGTAGTTCGTCAGGAACATGTAATCTGCAGCATACTCCGGCAATGTCTCCATCGACAACTGCAGCCCCTGTTCTTTGCTGATCGCAAGCTTCGGTTGCATTTTTAATTGAAGCGCATTGTACAACGCTTGACCACCACGGCCCCCATTGTCACCGAAAATCCACAAATCCCCTTTATGTCTAACCTCATATATCCCAAAGGTTGCATCTTCCGCAATGACTCCCTCCAGATTAGCCCGCCCTTCAGCTGCCTTTTTGTCAAATTCGGCGATAAATTGCTCTGCCTTCTCTTTGTCTCCTACGATGTCTCCAAAAAATCGTAACGTATCGTGTACATTTTTTACTGTACCGTAAGGAATGTGCAGTGTCGGAGCGATTTTTGACAGTGCATCATAGTCTTTATCATTCATAACGACGATGAGATCAGGTGCAAGCTCGAGCACTTTTTCTTGGTTTATAGGATTGCCGACATCTTTGGCTGTCTTCAACTGTTCTTTCAAATAAGGATTGGCGAATGTTTCTGGATCCACGCCAACTACTTTACCACCGACGGCCAGTAACTCTCCTCCATAATAGTCCGTCACTATCCGCTGCGGTTTGGCCGGAATAGTAATGATGCCCTTTTGCGTTTCAAAAGTGCGGGTTGTAGCAACTGCATCTTTAACAGCTGCTCCGCTCCTGTCATTGTTGGCCGCCCCTCCACAAGCAGTAAGCAATATCGAAAAAATAAAAACGATTGAAACTACGGTAGCTTGAACTCGATGCTTTAACATATCTGCCTCCTCAAATTTTCGCAAATAGCACAACACCAACCATTATATGATAATGATTATCATTATTGCAATACCTCTATAGGTAAAAAAAGGGTTGATCTTCATTCGCGAAGATCAACCCTTTTTTTATTGCAAGATTCAATTCTCTAATTTATCTATGTTGATCAAGAAGAATGGTGTTACCATCGGGGTCTTCAATTGTAAATCTGGCTGGGCCTTCGCTAGTTTCAGATTCGTTCCTCCAATTATAAATTTGCTTATTACCGAAGGATACAAACAAACCAACAGGCAATAATGCAAATATCAATGGAACCTGTAATAAAGTTTTTGGTGAGTGATGATAGGTACATCTTTTATCACAAGATACTGCTTCTTTATTGTGAACATCTATTATTTAATGAATAGTATTACAAAAAAACGTTTACAGTTATTTACTTTTTAAAGATTAAGAATTGTAAGAATTGGACATTCATGTTACAATGCAAATATTGGCAATAAAGTAATTTATTTATCGATATCATTTTATTTGGGTGCATTTTATTCTCTCATTTCATAAGTGGACGTGAGTCGGTCTTCTGTTGGTTCAATTCCAACCGTCTGCAAAACTATCATTGGGGGAATTTACAAATGCGTAAGAAGTTAATGTTGGTAGCAATGGTCTTTGTTTTAATGATGTCTGTAGGAGCAACTGCGTATGCTAGTCCATCTAACTCAAAAGCCAATCGCGATTATAAGGGCTTAGTGGATATCGGCAAATTTAGTCTGTATGCGGACATACAAGGGTCAGCTAACCGCAGCAAAGGCGAGCCAGCAATTGTATTCGAAAGTGGTCGTGATGTGTCTCATGCAATTTGGGCTGGAGCACAGTCTGGTTTATCTTCTAAAACACAAACAATTTCCTATGACCGTGCGAACATTGGTTTGAGCGAGAATAGTGGAACGACTTACGATGCAGTAACTCAAGCGAAACAACTTCATAAGTTGCTTAAAAAATCAAAAGTAAAAGCTCCATATATTTTAGTAACCCATTCATACGGCTCAGCAATTACGACTGTTTTTGCTGATATGTATTCGAGCGAAGTTGCAGGCGTAGTGTTTGTTGATGCTGCACATGTTGATCAAGAAGCTGTTACGACTGATACTTTCCCTGTAGAGCGTCAAGCAATCTTCAAAAGCATGTTTAAACTTGAAGGTGGTTACCCGACTATCGTGCAAACATTGCAACAAGCAAAAGACACGTATAGTGATAAGCCGTTCAAAGATGTACCACTAACAGTGTTGTCTGGCACAGAGCATGGTCTTGGACCAGTTATCGAAGCTACGTGGGCAAACCTACAACTAGATCTACTGACATTGTCTGACTACAGTAAACAAATTATTGTCCAAGGTGGAGATCATTACTTTATGTTAACTCACCCACAAGTTGTTGTTGATGCAGTTATTGATATAATGAAGTAACATAATTACGAAGCAGGCAGCGTCTATTTCTAGACGTTGTCTTTTTTGTTTCTAACGGATTCACTGTTACTTGTTTGATACCGATTTGTAACTGTTCTGTTACGAATTTTTATTACAATCGCCCTATAATTGTTTTTACAACGATCTAACATCCAGAGGGGCTGAACATCATCTTTACCATCGACATTGTTTTCATTCATCGCTTTTACCACTGTTTTCCACTCATCAAACAAGCTGTATTTTCTCCAATCCGATTTAGTGTAGGAGGATTCCTACATGCATAAATCAAACGGCAGTAACGGACGTTATATGCCTGGTCTCGATGGTTTAAGAGCCATTGCCGTACTTGCAGTTATTGCCTATCATTTAAACGTACAATGGGCGCCTGGAGGTTTGTTAGGAGTTACGATGTTTTTTGTGCTCTCTGGATATCTCATCACTGACATTTTATTTAAACAGATGAGTGAAAATAAGTCGCTCGACCTCAAATCATTTTTCATTCGCCGAACTCGAAGGCTGATGCCTGCTATGTTCCTTATGATCGCACTCGTATCAATCTGGTTACTCATTAGTGATCCGAATCGACTTCTATCTCTAAAAAGTGATATTGGTTCGGCTTTGCTCTATATAAATAATTGGTGGCTCATCTTTCATGAAGTTTCATATTTTGAAAGCTTCGGTCCTGCTTCTCCAATTGGTCATTTGTGGTCTCTTGCAATTGAAGAACAATTTTATCTCATATGGCCTTTCATCCTGTTAATTGCTTTTCGCTTTTCACCAAAACGAGGAAGTCTTGCCTTATGGACACTTGTTGCTGCAGCTATCTCGGCTGGGGCAATGGTTCTGCTGTATGAACCTGGGGCAGATCCGAGCCGTGTTTACTACGGTACAGATACGAGAGCCTTTGGCCTCCTTATTGGGTCAGCTCTTGCATTTCTCTGGCCGAGTTGGAAGCAATTGAGCACAATTTCCTTACGCAGTCGCTATCTTATAGATGGTATGGGTGTATTCGGCTTCGTCGTTATTTTGCTTATGATTAATCAAACTAGCGGGTACGACTCCTTCCTTTATCGCGGGGGCATGGTGGTGCTAGCTCTCGCTACTGCAATTGTGGTTGCTGCTCTTGCGCACCCTGCTAGCAAACTCGCTCAAATGATGGGCAACAAAGTGTTTACTTGGATTGGTGTTCGCTCGTACGGCATTTATTTGTACCATTACCCGATTATTGTTTTAACGACACCTGCTGCTGAGGGTGCGGAATTCCATCTTGCACGTGCGGTTATGCAGGTTACACTCACATTTGTTCTAGCTGAACTTTCTTTCCGGTTTATTGAGGAACCTATACGACGTGGAGCTTTGGGCAAAATGTATGTCTTGGTTAAGCAAAAAACGAAACAGCCGTTTTTTATAAGAAAAACGACCACTTTTATAGCTGTACTTATGCTTGCTTTCTCCATTGTAGCCTGCACAGGCGGATTAGGTTTACAATCTGAAAGCATCGATGCCAAAAAAGGCGAAAGTACTGTTGTTGTACCAAACAAAACCAATGGTACATCAAATCATACAGCTGACAGTAAATCGGATAAGACAGAACAAGTTGGCAAAGTAGATAAAGTAGTCAACGGAAACAACGGAAACAACGGAAACAACGGAAACAATGAAAAACCTAAAGATATAAACAAACCGTCAAATA
Organism: Paenibacillus sp. GSMTC-2017; assembly: GCF_016019935.1. Classification (GTDB taxonomy): domain Bacteria; phylum Bacillota; class Bacilli; order Paenibacillales; family Paenibacillaceae; genus Pristimantibacillus. The sequence continues at coordinate 133,008 of NZ_JAECMT010000001.1, read as the reverse complement.
AACTAACAGTATTACCGAAGGATACAAACAAACCAACTGTATTACCGAAGGATACAAACAAACCAACAGGCAAGAATTCAAATATTAATGGAACTTCTAATCCCGTTGTTAAGAAAACGCCAGTCACTCCTCTGGCCAAACATAGCATTACTATAATTGGGGATTCTGTTATTTTAGATGCAGCTCCGTACTTGAAAAAGCAACTACCGGGCATTTTCATAGATGGAAAGATAGGAAGACAGTTTGGAGCGGCAGCCCAAATAATAGAAGCATTGAAAAAAAGCAATAAGTTAGCAGATACAGTAGTTATTCAGCTCGGTACAAATGGGTCATTTACAACTAAGCAGATGAATAAACTTCTGAGCGCTATTGGAAAAGAGCGAAAAGTTGTATTCGTCAACTCGCGAGTGCCACGCAAATGGCAAGACTCTGTTAACAAAATGCTCGCTTCAACGGCAGATAGATCAAAGAATGTAACTATTATAGACTGGTATTCTGCAAGCAAAGGAAAAAATGATTTATTTGCTGCCGATGGCGTTCATTTGAATAAGCAAGGAGCAGAGTTTTATGCGAAGCTGATCGTAGATAAGCTAATTGGATAGCTGTAACAATTTAGAGAGAGTGCTTATGGTGTATTATTACCCATTAGCACTCTCTTTTGCTTAAGCAAATTAGCTTGAAAATGTGAAAATATCATTTAAACTTTGACAATCATTAATCCATTAATGGAACATAAACATCAATAAGGTTCTCTTCGCTTTCCGGCTTGTAGTGTTCATCCCAAATTTCAAAATCATAATTACCTTTTCATTTTCATTAAACGCCACTTTTAGATCTTTCAAAAATTGAACAGCGAACTGGCGTAACTCTGAAAGAGAGGGCCACCAATATGAACGGTTTCTTTGAAAATGTTTAAACAAAATGCAAATCCCGTAAAAGCATTCACATCAGAAAGAGAGATACCTCTCTTATCTGTATATTGCAACAATCCCCACATGCAGTACGTTACTGATGGTCTAGATCCTAAGAAGTGACTATCTTCCACTCGTTCGGTATAGACCACTGGACGTTCCAATCGTTTTTTGGTCATACCATGTTTCTCCCTGCGCTTGATCAGATTTTCGTTAATATAAAGACGAATCCGTTCATGCTGAAGCTTTAGTCGAGTACGAGAAAGAGTTTTATAGACATTTGCAGTAGTTGTATCAAACAAAGCTGCTATTTCTGTCGGTGAGAGCTGATTAAAGAAAAATGCCTCAACAATTCCTCTCTCACGTAGATTTAAGCAAGAGAAAAGTCCGAGTATCGTTTCAAGTGTTTCTTTCTGAAGGACATGTTCCTCAGGACTACCATGAGATATGGTTTCCATATTCTTTTTATTCACCATGTACGTTAGAATACTCTCCACGTTTTCAATCAACCCGATTAGAATTAACTTTGGTTTCAAAACTAGTAAATGGTCGTTCGTTCCTATAAGGCCCTCCACGCCTCAATTTCATCATGGCTTGATTACGTACAATTGTGTGCAACCATGGTAGAAAGCGTGCAATATCAACGAATGTGCCGAGATGCATAAACACTTTTAACAGTGCATCTTGCACAATGTCATCTGCCATAAAGGGATCTTTTGTTAACCCCGAAGCCCACGCATGTGCTTTTGAGCGATGTCGGCGAACAAGTTCACTAAAAGTATCATGGTCCCCTTGTTGAGCACGCTCAATTAATACGGCTTCCTTTTCTTCCTGTTCTTCATTGTTGGAATGTCCTATTACAATTTCATTCAATCTTCTTAATTGTATACTAATGATTTTCTTCAACAGATCAAAGTAATTATGGTCAATCTGTATTTTGTAGAATACTGGCTTCATGAACAATCTCTCTAAATATATCCTTGATTGCTGCAATAATTGCGTCAGGGCGCTCTAACTGAATTACGTGGCTGGAGTCTACAAGGGTTTGATGCGTGCTGTTAGAGGACCAAGTGGAGAAATCGGCTTGCATGCTTGCCCAAGTTGCTTCCACACGTTCGAACTGTTCTTGAGTAAAGCCACTTGCGGTTTGGTCAGCTTCGCTGTACGCGCTCCAAGGTTTTCCTCTAGAGAGCACTGCAAGAGGTAAATTGCCTAGGGAGCGAAAACTTCCAGCCTCGAATAATGAGTCTTCGAAGCGGGCAGCCTCAGCGAAGGCGGCTGCAAGTGATGTCGATTGATAGGCGGTGATCGCTTTGGCCGTCTGGGATGGCAACTCTGGTATATTAGCATCGGGGAGTATGAGCCTTGGCAGACCAGACCATGCAACTTTGGCGAGAGCGCGAAATACGATTGGAATTGGCTCGCTCTCTGATTCGCCGATAGCCTGAGCTAGTCGTGCTGTCTGCTCAGGATGGGAAGCATCGACTAGAACCATCCCTGCTACCTCATTTTCATAGTACTTCGTGTACGTCATGACGTATGGACCACCCATTGACGCACCGACTAAAATATAAGGCGGTTGTTCATTTGCGGCACGTAGTACCTTGTGTAGATCTGAGGTGATTGTGAGGTTGTTTCCACGATTCTTAGCAGGATCACTCCACATAATGCCAGCCCGATCATAAGAGCAAACACGTGTAAATCGAGCAACTTCTTCTTGCACGAGCTGCCATAGCGCGGAACCACTAGTGTCAGCACCTGCCTCGAGCACGACAATCGGAGAGCCTTGCCCCTCACAATTCAGATGAATATTACGACCACCGACATCGATAAGTTTGCCTGGGGCAGGAAATTTCTTAGCAACCCAGATGCGAGCTGACTGCTCATAAATACTACCAATCGAAACTAAAGAGATTGCAAGAGTTAATAAAGTAACAGCAATACGTTTTATCCATTTTCTAAAAGATAGATTCATAAATATCCTCCTTTCATACATTTAACGTCACTATACAAAATGAATTTGAACTGAATATGAATAGATAAAAAAAACACAATCGGTGGTGACTTTTCTTCCGATTGTGTTTCTATATGATGATCAATATTTTTAAACGAATGTCATAGTACTTTCTTCAGTGGCAGCCGCACAGTGAATACTGTCCAACCACCTTGCCCTCCATCAACTTTGATTTCTCCTCCATGCCCATCGACGATTTGTTTGACAATGGTCAGACCTAATCCGCTCCCACTAACAGAGCGATCACGAGCAGTATCTATTTTGTGGAAAGGCATGAAGATCTCCTTCCTCTGATTCTCAGGTATTCCAATACCATTGTCCATAATGCTAACGACCGCTGTTTGTCCAGCTGCATAACTACGAATGTGAATATGTCCGCTGTCAGGTGTAAATTTGATACTGTTGCCAATCAAATTCGTCCATACTTGAGTGAGTTGATCTTCGTATGCATGAACGGTTATCGGATCCAATTCTAACTCGACAAATATCTCTTTGCTTGTCCAATGTGGCTCAAGTGCAATGACAACCTTCCGGATTTGTTCATCAAGCAGGATATCCGTCGATGGGTCGGGATAACGAGAGTGCTGCAAGGAAGAAAGCAGCAGTAGATTTCTGCTGATACGGGATAATCTATCGCTTTCCTCCTCGATAATCGTCAAGTAATACATCCGATTTTCCTTGCTCATTCTTTTTTGCTTTAAAGCTTTGGCGAATCCAGAGATAGACGTAAGTGGTGACTGGATCTCATGAGATACGTTTGCCACAAATTCTCGCCTCATCCTGTCCAGTTTCTCTAGTTCTTGCGACATCTCATTGAAGCTCGCATTAAGTTGCCCGATCTCATCCTTGCGGGTTGTATTGAGTTGAACGTCAAAGTGACCTTGGGACATTCGACCAGCCGCATCTCTTAGACGAATTAGTGGCTTTACAATTGATCGCGCAGCGACCAAAATAAGGACACTTCCTATTAAGAAAACAGTCAACAGTTCCGTATTGATTTCTTTTTTCGATTGAAGCCACATTTCGTTGCTCTTCAACATAACGAATAAAGCATAACTTTTTTTGTTAACTTTAAAGGGAAGGCCAATCATAGGATATCGGCCGTCTTTTTCGCTGACTCTGGACATACCGCCGTTCAACACATATCGAATTCGTGCCTTCTCAGGAACGACGGGTTCAGATCTAACTTCCAGCAATGGCTTGCTGGAAGTGTCGTATAGTTGAACAGCATAGATTGATATACTGGAAACGTTGTTCATGAACGGAATCAATTCCGAACCGACGGACGATCGGTAGGTATTAATGATTTGATTACCATTCGTCAACAAGCTGTTTTCAAGTTTTTGAGCAAACGGTTTACGCAACAGGAGTGTAGAAGCAATAGAAGCGATGATGAGGCTACAAACGATGACACCAATGAATATGAAGACAACACGGAAATATAATGATTTAATTGTGACACACCTCCAATCGGTAGCCAAGACCGCGAAGCGTTACAATGCGAAAATCAGACTCGTATTCGGCGAAGCGATCCCGAAGCCGCTTTATATGAACGTCAACGGTGCGGTCGTCTCCATCATAATCCTTTCCCCAAATGTCCCCAATCAAATGATCCCGAGTGAACAATTGTCCCGGATAACTCCCTAGTTTGTAGAGCAGTTCGAATTCTTTCATCGGCAAGGTGATCGCAAATCCAGCCTTGTACACTACCTGGTATTTTTTTCGATCCAATTGTAAATCTCCAATACTGACCAATTGGGAACAAGCGATCCGATAACGTTTCAATAGCGCTTTAACGCGGAGTGTGAGTTCTGTCGGGTCGAAAGGCTTCACGAGATAATCATCGGTGCCCAGCCTAAATCCTTTGATGCGGTCAGCAGGTTCATCTTTTGCTGTAATGATGAGGATCGGTATGTCGCCAAGTTTGCGGATTTTAGTACATAAATTCCATCCGTCAATGCCAGGCATCATAATATCCAATATGACTAGATCCATTGGTTCATTTTCGATGTATTCCAGCGCATCAGAGCCATTTCCCTTCTGGACAACTTCGATTCCTTCATCTTCAAGGTAGAGTCGTACCAGTTCACGAATGTGTAAATCATCGTCTACAACTAGCGCCTTGGGCATGTATTTCCCCCCTTTTACGTCTATGCGGCTACATAATACGATATTTGTATGAACTCAATATGAACAAAAGCTCCAAGTACGATGGGAATCTCGGCTATCATCGTGCACAATTAGATCCTCCATTTTTCAATAATATCTTTATTCTAGTATTGTAGATCTAAATCCAGTGATAAATAAACACTTTCTTATCGAAAAGCGCATTAAAAAAAGATGCCATCCCCTGAGTCTTGGCAGACCACAAGGAACGGCATCTAGATTGTTTAAAATTTCTCTAAAAGTGTTATTTTTCCTACATTAATGCGCTTAGTTAGACCAACCTCCACAAGGCAGGAGCGTTCGATGGCTCCCAACCTGGCAATGAGGTATGAGCCTGGCGAGCTTTATACGTATTCCCATTGTAAGTAACTTGATCATTCACATTATATGCTACATTCGGTGCCCATGGCTGAACGGTAGGGGTCGTTCCTGTCGTCACCGATAAAGCACTGCTAGCTGCTGACACATTGCCAGCCGCATCCCTAGCTTTTACCGTAAAAGTATAAGTTGTTCCTGCAGTTAAGCCGCTAATTGTAGCAGAAGTGCCAGTTACAGATGCGGCAAGGACTGTACCTCTGTAAACTTCGTATCCTGTAACGGCCACGTTATCCGTGGATGCATTCCACGCTAACGAAACGCTTGATGCCGTTACACCTGATGATGCAAGCCCTGTAGGAACGCTCGGAGCTACAATATCTACTGGAGTTGAACTAGTTGTTGTTACCGGCAGAACGCTACTTGCTGCGGATTTATTACCAGCCGCATCTTTCGCTTTTATCGTGAAATTGTAAGTTGTCCCTGCGGTTAAGCCGTTAATCGACGCTGTAGTGCCAGTAACAGTTGCGGCAAGGACTGTGCCTCTATAAACCTCGTATCCTGTAACGGCTACGTTATCCGTAGATGCATTCCATGCTAGGGAAACACTCGTATTCGTTACCCCTGATGATGCAAGTCCTGTTGGAACAGTAGGCGCTTGTGTGTCTGTAGTTGGCACAGTACCTACTCCAACAGCTGCGTATGAGGCTTGAACCGAGCTTACTTGCGTGGAGTTAGCACCAAACAAATCAGTCGCCGCTTGAATTGAAGCTGCACGAATTGCCGTGAAATTTGAAGATGGAGTCAGATATAAAGTAAGCGTTCTGTACAAAATTTTCGCAGCGTCAGCGCGACCAATGCCTGTTACTGTAACTCCATAATGCGTGCCGCCTTGCGCCAGAAGGTAGAAAGCTTTGTTGTTAATGCCGCTGTTGATATGGACCCCGCCATTGTCGGCAGTGCCTGTGTATCGGTTACTATAATGATCCGGTTGATTGTAAAGCGTTGGATTCTCTAGCGAGCGTAGTGCATCGCCCGGTATATTTGGCGTGTAAATATCGTCGCCAAGCAGCCAGTTCGTACCTTGAATCGTATTGCCGAAAATATCGGATACCGATTCATTAAGCGCACCTGATTCGCCTTGATAAATTAGATTCGCCGAATACTCTGTAACCGCATGAGTCAGCTCGTGACCGATAACGTCTAGATCGGCTGAGAAGGCGCGGAACAACGTGCCATTTCCGTCCCCGTAAGCGATTTGCACACCGTTCCAGAACGCATTATTATAATTTAAGCCAAAATGTACAGTAGATTTTATAGCAAATCCGTTGCCATCCAAGCTGTTGCGTCCAAACGTATTTTTGAAATAATCATAAACAATTCCCGCATAAGCATGGGCATCTACTGCCGCTGGATCGTTCCATACATTGTCAGCATCTGCTACCACACTACCTGGAAGGATTGCTCCATTGTTAGCCGTATATGTGGTAATGCCATTTCCGCGCGTTGTATCTTGAAGCAAAAACTGTGAGCCGCTAGCTGTTGTGCTGAATGTTTTTGTATCTCCTAGTGAACCTGTTCCCGTTCCTGTTGCATGGTGAAGTAAACTTAATTTACCCACGATCGCACCGTTATCAGCATCAATAAAGTAACGTATACGTTCTGGAGATGGTTCAAGTACGTTAACCTCGGTAATATAAACAAGCAGATTTTGCCCTGAAGTAGGATAAATGTTTAGTTCAGCAGTTTGTTCGCGTTGCTGGCTACCAAGCTTGCCAATTTGCTTCTCTGTATCTTGATTAGCAATTGAGATGGCTTTTTCTGCACTGATTTTAGGAGTAAGGGAAATAGCAGATTGTTGTCCGCTGTCTGGAACTGTGTTTCCGATATATGAGCTGACATTACCTTCTTTATCAAAATGTAGCGTTTGTTCAGTCCCAAACACAGGTATTCCTTGAATGTACTGTTTCAATTTAACGTGTCTGGTACCTGTTTCAGCATCAGTAACATCTTTAGTTATTCTGATGTTCTGATCTACAACGCCTGTTACACCAAGCACTTCTTTCTTGGCCTCCAAATAACTCCATACCTTATCCTCATTCGTTAGACTTGGAGGTGCAACCCATTTTTCCACAATAATTTGAGGTGCATTCGTTTGTACAACAATATTTTCTGAATGGATGAGTTCATTCGGTGCAGCCCAAGCTGGTACAGCAATCGATGTTAACATTGCGCTTAATACGACGATCTTAAATAATTTTTTCATTTTTAATCATCTCCTACCCAATTTTTTTCTCTCTACGAAAATAATTTACAGAATATTCTGAATTTTGTTGTCAATCACACTCCCTTCAGAGATCTATTCATTGTTTTCTATGTGAGTAAATCAGGATGCCCTCAGAGTAAAAAGCCTTGCTCAACTAGAGTTGAAATTGATTAGGGGAGAATTAATTTTAACCACTTATCCCATGTGTTTAGTTGGTTTAACTTTTCAACTAGAGTATACAACAATATTTTGGAATTACTAGTAGCTTTATCAACTTTTTTTAAAAAAACTTTTTACTCCGTTTTTTAGACAAATTACGGATTAGTTCGTTGACGAAATAAGTCGAACGATTACATTTCATTTCTTAATCGATGTAAAAAGAACATGAAGATTAGGAACGATCGTATCCTAATCCTCATGCTCTTGCGGTAACTCCGCTGTTTTTAATCGTCTATTCTCATCAAACAACTACCTTTCCTCTCCGTCAAGGTAAAGCTGGAGATTGTCAAGCTTGTTTGACCAGAAATGGCGATATTCCTCCAGCCATCGATCAACTTCTTGAAGTGGTTCTGGGCGTATGGAATAGATGTTTTTTTGGGATACGGATCGAACCTCTACGAGCCCAGCTTCTCGTAAAATTTTTAGATGTTTGGAAACGCCAGGTTGACTTAATTGACTCTGTTCTACTAGCTCTCCGACAGACCGCTCGCGGATGCGCAGAAGATCTAGCATTGACCGTCTATGCGGTTCCGACAATACTTCAAATATATTTTTCATCAATGCACCTTAATTCAGTATAGAAACATATTTCTCACGCATTTCTTTAAAACGCTCCCCCGGGAAGTCGATACTTTTCTCTTGAAGGGTCATATCCAACATCTCCAAATGCACATGCCATCCCGCCAAAAAATCAGCGATAACAGCAGATTCGAAAAACGTATGAGTCAGGTGAAGATGGCATTTCCCATCGTCATCTTTCAACTCCCAGCGTACTAATGATCTTCCTGAAGACTTCTCTTCCCATGTGTATTCCAACTCGCTCGGTGGGTTAATTTTAATAAACTTCCCATGGACAAGGTCCCCGTTCTCCCAACGAAAAATAATCTTTCCATCCACGATAAGATCAAATTCAGCCTGTGCATTTAACCAATTGACAATCTGCTGGGGACTCGTGATTGCTCCCCATACTTTTTCTACCGAATGATCCAGATAACGTTCGAAGCTAGCCACTTTTCTTCCATCATGTTGAAGAAACTTACCTTCCATGACAATACCTCCATATCCAAAATTACCATAATTTAATAGTAATATTACCACAAGGTTATATAGCTGTAAAGAAATTAAAACTAGTTCCCTCGTCAAGCTATGTCCTTTTTCTAGCGATGAAAGTTACTAAGCCAAATACCGCTTAGCTTGCAGTTCGAACATCTCTTTATATCTCCCACCCAGATCTATCAGCTCCTCATGAGTCCCCTGTTCAACGACAGACCCATCGCGCATGACGACGATTCGGTCCGAATGTCGGCAACTGCTTAATCGGTGTGAAATCATAATGGTCGTCTTGCCCTCACACAACTTTGCAAAATTATCATAGATTTCGGCTTCGGCAATCGGATCGAGCGAAGCCGTCGGTTCGTCTAATATAACGAGTTGGGCATCACGCATGTAAGCCCGACTTATAGCGATTTTTTGCCATTGTCCTCCCGATAGTTCATATCCGCGATTAAAGATGACACCAAGTTCTGTGTCCAGCCCTTGTGGAAGTCGAGTTAGTAGTTCAACTGCTCCGGCTTGAGCGGCAGCTACTTGAATACGTGTATCGTCTTCGATATGCTCGAGCTGACCTAACGCAATATTTTCACGAGCCGATAAGTTGTATCCGACAAAATCTTGAAACACAACAGCCATATGACGCCTCATCGAGCTCGGGCGAATCGTTCGGATATCCGTCCCATCGAAGGAAATCGACCCTTCTGTGGGCAAATACAGCCCTAAAATACATTTTACAAGTGTACTTTTTCCAGCTCCGTTATCGCCAACGATGGATACTTTTTCTCCAGGCTTGATCGTTAAATTAATATTTTGAAGAGTGGGGTCTGATTGTCCGCTGTACGTGAAGCTGAGCCCATCAATCTGAATCGAATGCTGTAGCAATTCCGGGAACGATTCTTTATGATCTTCGGTTGTTTCGAGCTCCATTTCCAGAAAATGAAGCACATCTGTAACATAGAGGGAGTCCTCGTAAATAGCCGCCATACTTCGTCCTATCCCGCTAATTAACATTTGCATCTGTGTGAGCGCTTGCGAGAGAGATACATAGTGACCGATCGTAAGTGAGCCGATAAATCCGTACCAGACAAGAATAACGTATACTCCGATGTTCAAAAACGTATGTGATAGATCGAGAAACATGCTGCGACGTACATTTTGAGCCTCGAGGGTTAGTTTTTCTTTCGTAACTTTTTGAAATATGCCCTTCCACTTCTGTATCAAATAAGGTGCGCTTTCAAACATCCGAATCTCTTTTGCTGTGTTCCTGCCTTGTAACAGTTGTTGAATGTAAGACAGTTGCCGTTGCTCCTGTGTCTGCATAAACATCTGGGTAAACCGAAGTTGCCCTGCTTTGGCATTAATCCATAAATTCGGGATCAGCATACACATAACAGCAACAGCCAGCACCCAGTGAAAGCTTAACAAAATGTAGAAAATACCTGTCACCGAGATGCCATTGCGAACAATTGTCATTAGAGCACTGAAAACATTAAATCCTCTGGTGTCCATACCTGCCGTTGTTCGCTCAATCTTGTTGTAATACTCCGCGTTGTCGAAGTGGAATAACGGAAGCTGTGACGTTTTTTTGAGCAGCAGCAACTGAAAATAATAGCGCAACTGCTGCTGCGCTCTCATTGTCAGCATCTGGTCTGCATACTGAAGCAATTTATCTGCTAAATATAACAGCGCCTGTAGTCCCAACAGTTGAAAGCAATAAGTAAGTTCAACCGACTTATCCATAAATAATGCGGTAATCGAATCGATCGTTTCTTTGACTAGATATATTTGTGCGATCGGTACTAAGGCAGATATTACTTTAAGCACCGTAAGGCCGAGCAGATGGAGCGGAATAACACGTACGACGATCGGAAAAAATGTGTTGAAAAGCAATGTAACAGCTTTAAGTTTCTGTTTGAGTGGAATCGAGTTTGGAGCTTGGTCGGAAGGTGGCGGAATCTGATAATCGTTCATATTAAGCGGACCGACTGTTCTTGACAAGATGTTCCAACTGCTCGCGTACATTAATAACGCCCTTCGTCTCTACTTCGCCGCGTTCATTCAAATAATAGACAAAGGGGAAATATCCCGTCTTTATTGGGTAAAGTAGTTTGCATTGATCGCAGCCTGTTGAAGTAAAAGCGATAAGCGAGCCACGTTTATTCGTTTTGGAAATATTGACGATTCCATGATGGATCGTCTTGAACTCAAGTTGAGGGAATAACTTATCTTTTTCAACGCCATGTTCGCTTCGCATTGCGCGCATTTCCTGCATCATCTTTCTAGAAGCAATCATTTTTTCGAGCAAAAAATAGCTATGAAAAACGACGATAGTCCACACTAAGGCATACGATATGTTAAATAATACGCTCATATTTATTCCCTCCTAAGTATTGTGCGGGAAGCCCCTTCTCGACCATTAGTTTTAGGTGCAGTACATTAACAGCGCCTTTCGTCTGAACTTGTCCACGCTTGATTAAGACGTAAACGTACGGATAAAAACCTGTTTCGAGCAGCTCCATATCTTTTTTCGTAATCGGTGTGACGGGAATTGAAATGTTGTACTTCTCAATTGCAGCTAGAGCTTGCTGTCTTGAACCTTCAAGCAGTATTAAAATATCGATATCAATTCTATCTTTAACAAATTGATTCAGAATGGGATAGATCAGCTTGCATTGCTCGCATCCCGCCGATGCAAATGCGACAATCGAACCGTGTTTATGTGAACCAGCCAAGTTGAATTTACCGTGAGCTAACGTTTTAAAAAGAAGCCGTGGAAAGAACTTTCCATTCTCTACCCCATGATCACCTCTTGTGATCTGGGACATTAACTCCCCTGGCGAGATAAACGGCCTATCGTTAAGCGCTTTAGCCTCTCGTTCTGAATGAATCAGGTATTGGCTTTGGAGGAGCACAATTACTAATAGAATTGGATATGTAGTACGTAATATAGTTGTCACCATCAATGCCCTCCTTGCAACAGACTAGCTCTATTTTGCCATAGTGCATAAATCGTTAAGATACCTAAAGCAATGAAGGCGACGCTTATCGTATCCATCCATGGGAGTTCAAGTGGGGAAACATAGGAATTTATATATAGAATCGCAACAGCAACAACGATTAGCGGCACAAGTCTCAACATCGTCCCCCACCCCAATTGTTCAGCAGTCGTCTCACCGAAACAGTTGCAGGACACGTTCACTTTTTTCACAATCGACTGGCAAACGACGAATACAAAAGTTATAAGTAACGATAGTAATCCAATTTCGCCTGCTTGATGCGTCTGCTCCACTAGCAACAAGATAGGGATCACAAATTCTAATGCAATGACGAAACCTGCCAGCCAAATCGGGTAGTTGAGCTTCGCAATCGTTTCTTAGAAGCTGCGATACCCAATTATTTTGGCAATAGAGGAATAGATAAGTATTGTACAAATGAGAATGAGTATAGTTAAAGCCGATTCGACCGGCATTGATGTTCCTCCTTCGGATTTTAGCGATTGAACAAACTGACGCCGATAGAAATCGACGCCAGTTTGATAAGATTAAACTGGAACAGATGGGCCTGGTCCAGGAGCTGTACAGCTACAATCCGTAAAATAAATCGTTGCTTGTGTTCCTCGATTATTCTAAGCGCCTGTACACACACAATCCCATATTGAACTATAATTTTCCCCTGGCCTAGGAATGTAACTGCCCGTGTACCACCACGTACCACCGTCTAAAATGTATAGAGGTTGAACACTTCCGTCCGGCAGTGTTCTTGAACCGCATTGAATTGTTGTGCAGCAAGCGGACGTGTAATGCGATCTCGGAACATGTTCTTCGATACATCCTGTCATTTAAAAGTCCCCCTATTAGTTATGATTTGTATTTTTTATATCGAACGTGCGTTATACATTAAGTTAAACAGGTTGGATATTGACGCTATTTTGTTGCCAATATGATTACACAGGAACAGATGGGCCAGGTCCAGGAGCTGAACAAAGACATTCAGTAAATTCTGTATAATAATGATACAAGCGATTATAATAAGCACCGGTTAATTCGTATTTTGGTTTTACGGTACCATCGGGCTCCGTGTAGCTCCCGCACTGATTGTAAGTACAACAAGCCCCCATCGCAGCAGCTGAGCTGTGAATACATCCAACATAATACATCAAACAACCTCCTTCATTTTTGTACAGTAAAACTCCCCTCAATTCGTTTACAAAGAACAAAGATGTCCTTCCGGCTACGTACACGATCGGATATAGATCTTGCAGCAGCCCGTTAATTAACTCTGTTACGGTACAGTCGGTTTAATACTCCTTGTCATGTGCCACCTCCCTTCGATGCTAACACGAATATAAACGGACGTATTCCGAAGTGTAAATGAAGCGTTTGCACTACCCGTTAGTCGACCAATCGCCAACATTTACCCATAGAAAAAGTCGAGATATAAACCTTTCTGAACAATGATGCTGTGACGCATTAAATCAAAAAAAGTAAATAGACATACTTCGACAAGGTTAATCTTATTTCGGTTATAATGTCCTGATTGCAAAGCACTACCATTCCGACACTTTTCTCCCATTTATTTATATCAAACGTGCGTTATATAATATTAAAAACGGTTACAATGAGGAGCATGCTTATGCCAAAGATCGTCGACCATGAGAGATATCGAATAGAACTGCTGGATCGTTGTTTCGAATTATTTGCAAGCAGAGCGATCTCATCATTGACGATGAGAGAAATTGCCAAGCATCTAGATGTTTCTACAGGAACGATCTATCATTATTTCCCCGACAAAAACGAGCTACTGAAACAAATGCTTCAACATCTCACAATTAAGGATATTTCCCAGGGGAATGTTAATCTTGAAGGCAAAAGCGTGGATGAGCGATTACAGCATCTGTTCCAGTATTTAATGGGACAAGAAAAGTACTTCATCCAGAAGACATTATTCATCTTGGACTATAACCGAAGCACGGAGTTAAAACCCGAACATCTCGCTGTTTTGCATACAGTAGGTGAACAGTATATTACTACGTTTCAACAGGTTTTACCGAATCGGGACGATGCCGCTTTCCTACTCACAATGATTCACGGTTTGCTTTTTATGAGGTATTTGCAAGGCGATCTAGCGATGTTCGAGAAGCATTCACAAGTAGTGATGGAGTGGGTTCGAAGCCGACAAATTACGTAATTACTATTGTACTGTTAGGTGGTATCAGGCCGAATGTTAGAAATGGCGGTCCAGGGATAACTTCCCTAGCACCGCCATTTTTGGGTTAGTTACTTCTTCTGATCAGTCGAACAGTTCATTACATGAGTAAATATAGTTTAACTTTCTTTTTTACTACTATCAAAATCATAGTGGGTTCCATGAAATTCAAGTCTGATACCAGTAACTTCCGTTAAATCAAGTTGATCATTTTCGTTAGGATTAATAATAATATTCCATGTTGTAAACGGACCTAACGCCGCATAATTTGATGTTCCTTGTTCCATGCCAAAATTAGCTTCTTCAATAACTCTGTTGGTATCTATATTATACATAAACGATTTGCTCACAGGCTCATGAGAAAAGCTGAACACATCTCCGGTTTGACTGCAAATTTCCTCTTTGCCAGTATGAATAATATGTAGCTTTAATTGTTTATTAGCCGTCTTTACTCCGTCAATCCATACCCTTATTAATCGAACTCTTACATTCGCCATTCCAGCAAAAATATTAATATTTTCCTTGTCGTTAAGTACTGTTCCTAACTTAACGGTAGGAATACGAACCATAATTTGATTCGTTAGTTGCAACAATTCCAGCTGATATGATGGTAGCTCATAGATTAACCCTTGATCATCAGACTGGCGCGGGAAAGTGGAGTGATTTGTTCCGAATCTTTCCAATGCATGCTGGGAATCAATCATTAATGTATTTTTTATAGCTAATAAGGTCGCATAGTTAATTTGCGGGAGCGTTTTATTTTCATATAGTTGTGTGAGCGGATTTAAATCCGAGAGGGACCAAAAGCGATATGCCCGAACAGTCAAATCTAGCATTTCCATAATTTGATTCCTTGCCGTATAGATGACGCTGGACATAAAGGTGACGAGATCTGGTAAATCTGGCGAGATCGTTTTAAGAGCTTCGTCATTTAGCACCTCAGTTTGATCATCTGCTGAATTAATCAGCCCATGGCTCCGCAACATGAGAAGGACACTGGCATTATAGGATAATAGTTCATTATTCCTTGCAATCACATTCGAAATATAATGTTGAAACACTTTTTTCAGTTCGTCGGTTTGGGCAGGAAACTTTGAATAAAAATCATTTAAAATAGATAAAATGGTCTGTTCTGTTGCAATCAG
This sequence comes from Paenibacillus sp. GSMTC-2017, assembly GCF_016019935.1. Lineage (GTDB taxonomy): Bacteria > Bacillota > Bacilli > Paenibacillales > Paenibacillaceae > Pristimantibacillus. Next base: position 117,714 of record NZ_JAECMT010000001.1, on the reverse strand, counting down.
TTTACCTGCAGAAGGGTCATCAGCAGTTAATGTACCGTTTTCTAACGATTGATACCCTTCTTTTAAACTTGTTAGATTTGAAGTTACTGTCTTCATTTGTCGTATCAAATAGTCTTTATTTACGGGTATATCCTTGTCGTTCGTAATTTTTGTTGTTCCATTGTATACAAATTCACTAGCTAAAGTAGCTATCATGAGTTCAGATTCAGGTAAAAAGGCTAAACTAGTTAACGACTGGAATAAACGATCAAAATTAAAGTCAAAATACGATTTAATGTCTTCTTCGAGTGTTTTGATAGAGTCTGTCACTTTCTTTTTCAACTTGGGTAACGTTGTTTGATAGCTTTGGATCACATTTTCTTGCTTTAAGAGGATACCTTTTAATGTTCTAAGGTTGCTTTGGGCAGTAGATTTTATTTCGGATAACGATCCTCGTGTACGTTTAATGTTTTCCATTTCTGTTTTATTGTCTTTTAGCGACTCAAAGTAGTTGTTGTATTGCATTTGAAGTTCACCGAAATTGGCAATAAGCCTATCTAAAGTATCATTGTAGCTATCAAAGGAAGCTAGCGGCACATGCGTGCTATCGTAACCGTACAAATCACTGCCACTTTTGAGTTGGTCGATATATCGTGTTGCTTCAGCATTAACATGTCTTAATTGACCTATGGCTCCAATAGAACCAATTATTGATTCGTTATCTTTGTAATATTTCACAAGCACGGAGTCATCTTTTGCGATTACAAATAAATCTGTACGGGCTTGTAAACGGCTCAACAAAGTTAGTATATCTGAAACACCTTGAGAATTAGTTACGGGATTAATAGTTAAGTACATTAACTTAATTTTCTCTAGTAATCGTGTACATTGACTCGGATGAATCAACATAAATGGAGAAAAGGATCTATTAATTAGATTTATCGGTTTCTCAAATAATATAGGTTGCAAGGTTCCTGGTTTACCTGGATCCCCATTAACACCATTTATTTTCCCATCCCCATAAACACCATAATTACCACTCGAAATATCTATTGACGATTCTAAAGATGTGTTCCATTCGGCAATCATACCTTGCAGTTCGTATGCTGCATTTTCTAATGCCAATTGACTATTTTCTAGCGCAGTTGCTTGGATAGCTGCTGTTAATGTTTCCATAATAACCGTATGTTTTTCTAAATTCGGGTACTTCTTTAGTAGTTCAGTTAACCCCTTTTGAATATCAGTTAACGATTTATGCTGGGCAATTTGTTTAAGTTTAGCAAGCCAAACGAAGTAAGGTAATCCGATAAGAGTAACAATATTACCGCCGTTGCCGCCATTACCCCCATCTCCACCTGGTGTTAATAAAGTGCCAAGTTGACCTTCACCACCTGAACCGCCGTTAGCAGAAATATGAAAAGTCGGCGATTTCACATCAGTCGTTTCTACATAAAGAGATAAGTCACCGCCATCATCTCCATCTCCTCCTATTATCCCCTTTTCGTCAGTATTTTGGTTCGGAGTATCTGGACTTTGTCCCGGTAATCCAGAAACATCAAAAACGCCTTTGCCAGCGACTGATACGGTGTGGGCAGAAATGACACCTTTTTTCAAACGAAATGTAGAGGATAACAATAAACCTTCTGTGTACAGATAGACATTATCATTACTTGAAAAATCGCCACCAAAGTCAGTTTCTGAGCCGATTTTAAATATGTCTCTTGCACAAATAACAATTAGATTTTTGTTGATCTTCACCATTTGAAAGTCTTCAAGTGTCTGGGTGAGTGGTATATTGGGTACCTCTATTTTAGAGTTATTACTCATAGGTTACCTCCTTTCCATTTCGCGGCGACGTTCATCCCTCTGTTCTTTCAATCGCTCTAATTCTTCGGAAGTTTCTCGTTTATTGCTATCATTGTTCGTTACGTCATGCTCAGCTTGTTCTCTCTTCAATTCTGCTTCATGTAATTCATTCGTCATTCGATTGATCTCTAGACGAAGAGCATCCACCTCTTGTTTTAAATCTGTGTCTTCAGGTTTTCGTTCAAGCTCTTCTTGTAGCTGATTAAGTGATTCTTGTTTCGTTGTTAGCTCTGTGCTTGTTTCGTTCACAGTAGTGTTTGCTTCACTCAATCTTTTTTGAATGTCTGAAGCATTCTGTTCTAGAAAGTGGGATTTTCTATCAGCTAGCTCGCTTCTAACTGCAAGACTAATGTAGGAATGTGAACCATCTTTAGCAACAAGTTTTTCGTATTGGGGTTCTACAATTTCTTTATTTAGTACACTTCTAACACCCTCGAGACCGATCTCTTTATAGAGAGGTACGAAGCTTTCAGAACTTGTAGCAGCAGAAGTGACGACGAAATCACTTAACGATTTCTCGACTGCTGTCAAAAGCTCATTGCTTGCCAATTGTTCAGTTAATTTATCCATGTCAAGTGAAAATGGATCGTTGATCTGTTGTAGGGCTTCCACAACATATTGATGAATGCCGGCATCAATTTTTATAGAAGCTGTTTCCCAGTCTAAATCAGCATCAATTTTTTTAGCATACTCTTCAAGATGACTCCAATTTCTCTCCAATTCTTCTACGGTCATAGGAGCTTCAACGCCTGCTTCATCGAATGTGTCGTTATAAATGAGGTCGTCTACTGTATAAACAGATCTAGATTTTTTTGTAATACCATCAATAAGGAAAGTATTCCTGCCTCTTGGTTCCAATGTGTTGATCGGTGAACCATGATTGCCGCCTAAAATTAAATTTATACTTTTTTGATCCCGTACAGAAGTTGCAGTAAAGAAGTCTATACCTTCCACTTCGAGTGCTGCATTACCGATTGCTCGATTAAAGCTCGCATCCTCAGGATGGAAATATAAACTTTCTACAGTTTCGTCAGGTAGAAAGTCATCAGGGCTTTCCTTTCGTGCCTCTTCAAAAATTTCGGTAAACATATGGTCAGGTTCTTGATTATAAGTAAAGTCAAAGCCGTTAAGCTCTTTATTCGATTCAAACAAAAACATCGTTCGAAGCTCGCTTACTTTGGATTTCTGCCACTTCGCTTCTGTTCGTCCAGCTTCGTATTCGAAATAACTAATTTCTTGGTTTGCTGGTAGAGTGGGATCTTGATAATGTTCTATTTCAGGGAAATTAGTATGATGAGATCCTTCTTCTTCTAATGATAAATATAAACCTTGTTTGCCAATCTGCTCGTCCCCGCCTACGCCGGTCCAACGATTGTCTATATCATTTTGAGGCTGAGTCCATATCGTTCTGCCTGATTGTTCAAATTGTGGTTGGAAATTATAATAGGTGACATAACGTAGCATCGCTGTTCTTGCATCCAATTTCTTACGATATCGATTTAATAGGTGCGGATCAGTTTTAGAGAAGTAGCGTTTTGATGCATTGTAAACAGCATCATAAACTTTTTTTCTACGTACTTTAGGCATAATTAATTTTCCCCCTTAATAATTTGACCAACAAGTAAAAAGTCGTGTGGTGTTTTAACCCCTACACTCGTATCAAATTGAATCATATGTTTTCCTGGTGCTAGTAAATTTGTTGTTTTGATAAAATTCAAGCCTTGAAAGGAAAAATGAATGGAAGGTGCAACAAGCGACATTTCATTCGTATAAAACCTTGGAGGGATTCCATCTTCATGACCAACAACTTTGGTTACAACATGATAATCATTTTGTGAAGCGGCTATATTTGAACTTATGACATCATGCTCATCTAAAGTAATTGGAACCGATTCGATATCTAAACGAATAGAAATATTTACTTGTCCTCTATATATTTGAGGCATTCCGCGAACACCAGGAGGGTTACCCACTGTTTCCACCCATGAAGAAATTGTACTTCCCTCCCAATCGAGAGATAACATTGCATCGGAAATCGTTAGTTGCAACGGATCGTTTTCAAAGCTCAAATTTAGCCCTTCGTAACTCCAATTGCTTGTGTAATAGTAGCCTGATTGTCCATTTGCGATAACAGATACCGATTTTTTTAAAGTAGCAGCTATACCTTCTTTTGCGGGATCAAATGATACGCTATAACCTAACTGGGCTAATTGAGGCTGTAATAAAACTTTTGAAATGATAGAGTTAGATAAAATAAGGGATGCAGAATAATCTTTCGGTATTGGAAACATGGATCTATCATTAGGCTGGAATGTGGGAGTTAAGTTGCCTGGTGGATTACCGCTTTCCTTGGTCTGTATGTATAGACTTAGAACACCATCTGCTTGATCACCTGTTGAAGCAAATGCAAATGATAATGGAGTTAAGACCGTCTGACCCGAGCTTGGTACTTTGTTATTTAAAGTAGACAAAGCATAATCGATCTCTTCGATCTTTGTTTGAAAATATTCGCTTAAAATGGGCAAAAAATAAGTGACGAGTGGATCTTTATCCTTAGGATCTGGATCAGGTTGAATACGATAACTAGTACCTTTTTCATTTTTAAAATGGATGATGACATGGGTTTCATGTTCTTTGCCGTCATTGAAAGTAATAATACCGTCTTGCTCTACGATTTTTCCAGTATCGCCACAGATCGCTGCAAGCGGAACGATGGTAAAGACACTATACTTGCCAGTAGGGATCTGAGTAGTTCTACTAGGTTTATCCGATCCTTTTGGTATGACGGAATATGAACTTCCTTCAATCATTGGCATTAAGAGACTCGCATAACCTGATCTACCGCTTACAAAAGATAGTTTTGGGGATGCGAAATGAATCGTATAACGGATTGTATATTCTTCCCCTGTTAATGGATTCTCACGCTCCGTAGATAACTGAACTTCTTTAGCTAATTTACCAGCTTCATATTGTGCGAGTAAAAAACTGTTCAATTGATCCACGTTGTACGAACAAACAATATCCCATTGATTGGTCGTAGGTACCCCTTTCATTGCATTTACGAGATCATCGATTGCTGGGTATGCATCGGACACACGATCACTCCTTTCATTCACTTGCTTTTATTCTAAAACGAACAGAAACAAAAAAAAGCTACCCATAAGGGTAGGCTATTCTAAAAATGGAATAGTGTTTTTGGTCACATGAGATAACGGAAATGTATAGCCTGCTTAACTGCTTGTGTACGGTTGTGAACACCTAACTTGCGATATATATTTTTCACATGAAATTTTACAGTATCGAGCGAAATATGCATACGGGGAGCGATCTCCTTGTTAAGCAGCCCTTCAGAGATCAAGTACAGTACTTTCAATTCCTGATCTGTTAATCTAGCCCTTAACGACAACTCGAAAGTAGGCAAAGTTTGAGATTCTTTAAGTAGATTCTCGACATAGTCGAGGGGAATCATTTTATCCCACTGTCCGTGCTGTTCATCGAGAAGTTCGAACAACATTTCATTCATTGTTGGTCCTTCATCGATGAAGCTGCGTATATAACCCGTTGGCTCAGAGAGTCGCAGAGCAGCTTTTAATGCTCCAAGAGCCGCCTGAGGCTGATCTGAATACCTAAGTATTCTACTTTTTGCTATTAATAACTTGATGCGCATCCTTAAAAATTGTTCTTTCTCGACCAACAGCTCCAGTTTAGCAATCAGTTGACACGCGTCTGATATCCGCTGGCTTGCCGCTAGAACTCTTGCTAGCACCAAATATTCGTCCATGCGATGTATGGAGACTTCATCTGTATGAGATAGTCCTGTCTGTTCCGACCAATCGACTGCCTTCGAGATCTGACCTTGGCGCAAAAATTGATGAGCCTGCTGCTCTTTAATCTTTCGCATAATCAATTCATAGTCTGGTGATTCAATGGTCGAACTGAGCCAAGTTAGCGTTTCGATAGCTTCGTTGTTTCTCCCAAGTGTCTGCTTAAGCCATGATGACATCAGATTAAGCTGAACCCGCATCCATATGTTCTTTTGTAAATCTTCTCGTTTCATAGCCACTACTAGGTACTGCTCTGTATCTTCCAAACTGTTCCGTTCGTAGAGAAGCATACAATAAGAAATATATAGATAGCCGACAAAAGGATAATGCGCTCGTTTCCCCCAAACCTGAATCCACTTTAGTAGAAACTGCTCTACGACTTGAAGATCATTGTTAAGTGAAAGAAGATCCGTGAAAAGATAATAATCTTGATAGCGATTACTTCCATAATTTTGGAAGCTACTTCCTTCCGGTAAATAATGATCTAGAAGCTCGAAATAATAGGTCGTTCTGGTTAGATTCCGCTGCAAATAACAAATAATGCCGCAGAAATAATAAAGATTTCCCATCAATTGTTTCCATTCCGTCTCAGGCAATATAGTTCTGAGCGATTCGAAACGTTTCTCCGCCTGTTCGGCTCGAAGCAATGCTTTACTCCATTCTCCATCTTCTATCATTTTAGATATATAGAATATCTCGAACATTGGTTTATGTTCGTAGCTGTTCTCAGGAAGTGATGCGATCCATCTAATTAGTACGTTGACCTTTGATTGCATGAGCTCTGGAAGAAGTCGTTCGATCAATCGAACGGCATCCTCTACCTGCTGCCCCTTAATGTAATGTTCTACCGCGTCTTCATCACATTTTTTACTTTCAAACCATTGTGCGGCGTGAACATGTAATCGCCGCCACCGTTCTGGGTTTTCTCTGGCACCAATCTGCTGCAGGAAATCGGATAATAACTGATGATAACGATACCATTCGTGGTGGTCATCTAGAGGAATGAGAAACAAATTTAGTTGCTCTAGCCGTTCTAAATGCTGGTGGCTATCCGTTTGACCTGTGACCGCCTGACATAAGTCCCGATTCATTTTACTCAATATAGATGTTGCGATTAAAAATTGCCGCGTTGACTCAGGAAGATTCCCGTATACCTCTTCGAGCAAGTAATTTGAGATGTGACGTTGCTGTCCATTGAAATGACGGATGGAAGCTGCTATGTTGTTGCTGCTTTTAAGTGTAATTGCCGCCAGTTGAAGTCCGCTTACCCAACCTTCCGTCTGACGGAACAGATCAAAGATTTGCTCATTCGTTAAGGAAATTTTCATCATATCTCTAAAAAAAACAGCACCTTCTTCCACATTAAACTGCAAATCCTTCATATCGATTTGCACCATCTCTCCCTTCGCCAATAATTTGGCAGTAGGAAATGACAACTCAATGCGGCTCGCGATATAAAGATGGACATGCAAAGGTAGATACTCGAGAAGATAACTTAGGGAATGATGAATAATAGGAATATCTATAACGTGATAGTCGTCTAATACGAGTATTAGTGATTCATCCAATTGATTTAATTCATTCAGAAGTGCTGTAATACCGGGCTCGAACGATATCGCGGGCTCCATCTCTAGAAGAAACCCTAACGTTTCGCCAAAATCGGGAATTCTTTCACGAATAGAGGACAATACATAGCTCCAGAACGTAGCCCAATCGTTATCTAGCTTATCTAGCGATACCCAAGCCACTGGAACTCCACATTGTTTTGCCCATATGCTAAGTGATGTCGTTTTACCGTAGCCGGCATGAGCGGAAACAAGCGTTAGCTTGGAATCCATCCCCTCATTAAACTTGCTAATCAACCTCGGCCTGGGTACCAAGGATTTACGAACTTGAGGAATTTCAATTTTGATCTGGACAAACAAAGATACCCCTCCATTAGATCTAGATTCATACATTCATTATATTCTTCTATATATTGGATGGATATAATAGCTTTTAACTGTTCGTTACTGCAACGGAAAAAGCAACCGATCGATAATCGGTTGCTTTTTTTGTCATCTTGAATTATAAAATTCCGTTAGTTAACAAAGATTAATCAATGGGTCAGAATCAATAACCGACGACATGAGCTTGCCAATCCGCCAAATAAACGTCGTTCGGTGCATTTATAACTAGCTTATAAACACCTGGGGACAACGGTTGCTGGTAAGAAGATTCATTAATGTTAACATTGTAATGAGTGCCAGTATAAGGTGCAAAGTGATTATATAGATCTAGCGTTCTGCCTCTAACAGCTGTCCAAGTGTTATTTGGCTGTAGCTGATAAAGAATAGGAACCACATTTCCGTAGGTAGACGTGCTTGACATTTTAAAATGAGCGAAGCCGCTTACATGTAAGTAAAACTTACCATCCGCTCTGCTGCTAGAGAGATAACCAAGATTTATTTCCTGTTGAGGTACCCATGAAGCGGAAGCGCTTCCAGAAAAAGAACTTAAAAGAAGTAATGCAGCTATTAAGGCAATAGAAAAGCGTTTGGACAATTGTTTCATAATCGATCACCTTCTCTTTCTAAATTTGTAATGAGGAATGTTTTAGAATCTTCTTGTAATTCGTTTTTTTACAGATTACCTGAACAGCCCCCTCTCTCTTAATCTAGTAAAAAAAGCAGTAAAAAGAATAAACTTATAATTGTTGCCAATTTAGTTTAATGGATGGAGGTGAGAATCTTCAATAGCGAAAAATATCGAATGAAGACAAGCTATGTTGAAAATGAATTTTCCCTTCTGAAATACACGGTTAGAAGATTAATAATACTTTGCGCCAAGCGGGGTGAACGAAAAAATAGCGACTGACAACAGCTGTCAGTCGCTATTATTTTAGCATACACCAATGCGATTATATTGTTCTCTTGCAAAGTGGTACTACACTAAGTATCTGCCAGTGATCGACTGTCCCGCATGGATGATGTTAGAAGGTGTACCCTCGAATACTACCTGTCCGCCTTTACTTCCTCCATCCGGTCCCATATCGATAATCCAATCTGCTTGACTAATGACATCGATGTTGTGCTCGATAACGATTACCGTATTACCGTCATCTACAAGGCGGTTCATAATCTCTAATAAGTGACCGATATCTGACATATGTAGTCCAGTCGTCGGCTCGTCCAATACGTAAATACTGCTCTTCTTATGAAGTTCGCTTGCCAGTTTAATGCGCTGACATTCACCGCCCGAAAGCGTGCTGAGTGGCTGGCCGAGTGTAATATAGTTGAGCCCAACATCACTCATCGCTTGAAGTTTGCGTACAACTTCTTTTAGTTCAAAGAAATCTAAAGCTTGCTCTACAGTCATTTCTAGTACTTCTGCAATTGATTTGCCGTTTAGTTTGTAAGCGAGTACCTCTTCTTTAAATCGTCTACCACCACATACTTCGCATGGTAGCTTCACGGTGTCGAGGAATGCAAGATCTGTGTATACAACTCCGAGCCCTTGGCAGTTTTCACAAGCTCCTTTGGAGTTAAAGCTAAACAAACCTTGATTTACCTTATTAGCCGAAGCAAACGCCTTGCGCACATCGTCCATTATTCCTGTATAGGTCGCAGGATTGGAGCGTGTTGATACACCAACTGCAGATTGATCGATGACGATCGCATCTGGATGCTGACTGAGGAATGAATCGTTAATTAACGTACTTTTACCCGATCCAGCGACACCAGTAACAACTGTCATTACACCTGTTGGAATATCTACACTGATATTTTTAAGATTATGTAATGTGGCATCTTTAATAGACAACTTGCCGGATGGCTGTCTACAATCATGTTTTAGCTCTATCGGGCGTTTCATATGATTACCTGTCAGAGTGTTAGCCGTAAGTAGACCCTGGAAGCTTCCTTCATAAACGATAGTACCACCACGGCTACCTGCGTGCGGACCAACGTCTACAATGTAATCTGCAACCTTGATTACATCAGGGTCATGTTCCACTACGATGACCGTATTTCCTTTGTCGCGCAGCTTCTTAAGCAACTCATTTAACTGATGCACATCACGTGGATGCAAGCCAACGCTAGGTTCATCAAAGATGTAAGTAACATCTACTAGACTACCGCTCAGATGTTTTACCATCTTGACGCGTTGTGACTCTCCCCCGGATAGTGTATCTGTCTCACGATTCAGTGTTAAGTAATCAAGCCCGATATCTACCAAATGTTGTAGACGTTCGGTTAGTGACTTAATGACAGGTGTTGCAACAGGATCGTCAATCTCCCGAATGACGCGAATGAGAAGTCCAACTTCCATCGCAGACATATCGGCAATGTTGTGTCCATTGATCTTGCAATTTAGTGCTGCTTGACTGAGTCTTGCACCGCGACAACTGGAGCAAGGTCCCTCGGAGATGTAGGGAGCAACTGCTTTTTGTGTACGCTCGGACTTCGTCTTTAAATCCTGCTTAATATATTTGTTGGTGAATTTCTCAATGATGCCTTCTACGGTAATGTTTATTGCTTTTCCAGCGAACTGCATCTCGACTTTTCTTGCTTTTGCGTAAAGTAAGTTTTCTAGTTCCGCTTCTGAATAGTCCGTCAGTTTTTTATCAGGATCAAAGTCACCAGACTGCACAATCATTGACCAATCCATGCTGTTTACTTTATAGTCCGGTAACATAATTGCCCCTTCATTCAGTGACAATGACATATCTACAGTTTTGCTCATATCGATACCTAGTCTGCGACCGATTCCGTTGCATTCTGGACACATACCTTGTGGATCATTAAACGAGAACATGTGCGCTGGTCCTACATGAGGCTCTCCAACTCGGGAAAACAAAAGACGTAGAATTGGAGAAATGTCGGTAATAGTGCCCATTGTAGAATGGGAGCCGCCGCCTAACCGTTTTTGATCCACAATAACAGCCATGCTTAGGTTCTCAATCGCGTCTGTATCTGGCTGGGGGACACGTGGCAAGAAATTACGTACGAACATGCTAAAGTTTTCATTTAGCAATCGTGTAGATTCTGCTGCGATCGTATCAAAGACGATTGATGATTTACCAGATCCGGATACACCTGTGAAGATAGTGATTTTTCGCTTAGGAATGCGCAAGGATACGTTTTTGAGATTGTTTTCTCTTGCTCCCGAAAGAACGATATATTCAAGATTAGATTCACTCATGATTTACTTCCTTCCGTACATGTAATTTTCTACTCCTATTACTTATCTTCACTGTTGGATTAATGTTATATAAATAGTAGGAATAGATATAAACCGACTGCAAACGGTATGCCGCCGGTTTATGTTCATCTATTTCATTACAAATTTCAATATTTGAAGTCAGACATCTATATTTGAAATGAGTAGTTTGATTACAGAGCTCAGATACTAAACCAAAACCTGATCAAGTTGGCCACACCATTGACTCCAGCCATGCTTAGCACCTTCGAGACCGTGAACGTTGGAGAATCCGGTTTGATTGAGGTTGAGGTTAACCTTTCCGTCTCCTAAATCTTTAAGCGTCCACACGACCATATGTTTTTCAGCACCGACGGCCCAAGAATATGACAAGCTGTTTGGTGGGTCTAATCTAAGCACTTCCCCATCAATAACGCCATCCCAATATTCATTAGGCTCAGCCCGAAACTGAAAACGATGACCTATGATAGGCTCAAAATCATTTTCCAATACCCATTTTGCAAGTTTCTTCGAATCTGTTAAAGCGGACCAAAGTTTCTCAATCGATGTTGTGTACTGAAAATCTAATGATAATACTAAACTCATATTTCATCCTCCTCAAATAGTTGGTTCAAGCGTAACATATTCGCACTCCAGAACTTACTGTAAAATGCTACCCAATCTTGAATTTCTTTAAGTGGAGCGGCGTTTAATCTAAATCGTGTTTCTCTTCCGACTTTCCGATCAATGACTAGTCCAGCCTCTTTAAGAATTGTCAAATGTTTAGATACCGCTGTACGACCCATTTGAAACTGTGCTGTTAACTCATGAAGCGGCAATTCCCGCGCTTCTGCTAACAGACGGATCAACTCGCGCCTAGTTGGATCTGCAATCGCGTCATAGACATCTCGCAACTGGTTGTTCTCGATCACAACACCCTCTCCTACATATTATTACCAAGGGACAGCCGTTAATTTCATAACCTGCTTAAAGTATGCGGCTCTTCGATGTAGCGCCCACGTGGCGAAAATTACATTGTGACACCATTTGGTGTCGTTTTAATCATAGGTCACCATTTGGTGTCGTGTCAACAAAAATATTAAACTCAGAGGAAAACGGTTAGTCAGATGTGCTTGAAATCAACTTTCCCAAAATGCAATGGAGATAAATATCTTCTATCATGATCTCCCCAAATAATATGAAGATTATACTTTTGTATTTTATTTAATTCATCCTGGTAGTCTTTCAATAGAAAATGGTTAAGCTGAACAGTTGTATTTAAAATTCTAGACCATGCAATAAAATAAACGGCTTGCCCACTAAAACCAATTCAAGGAATATCTCCCAAGGATCAATTGTTATTAAGAGATCTCCTTGCTAGAATGTGTATAAGCGTGCAGAATTAATTTTTTTAGTTTCTCAAACATTATCAAAAAAGAACTTCTAGCGATAAGTTTACTGAACAAATTCACAAACATATTACGATAGAAAGGATTTGTTTATTTATGGCTGATGTGGTGAAAATAAGAGCAAGTGTGTTTATTGGCGGCTTACAGTGGCTCCCGTCCATCAAGGATCCAGTTTCCGGGTATTTACATGAATACGCGGGAGACATTCGAGGGTTCACTCCTCATGCAGTAAACACTGGGCGCTCGCGAGTTGAGCAGGAAATTGTTGTTGATTTTGTGAAACGCAGGCTTGTTTCTTTCGCCAATACGGGATTGACGGTACTCAAAATGACTTCCCCTGACGGTGAGATCGAATATATACAAGGACAAGCACCGACAGATGGAGTTGTCATCCAGAACGAGTCTTGGGGTGAAGATGAAGTCTCCTTCATTATGAAAGCTAGTGCAAGCAATCCACTTCGACCTGATGCACCTAGTGCAGATTATCAGCTTGATATTGTTATACGTTTGGATGGTTCGAGCCATATAAAAGGCTCCCATGACGGTTTCCCGTGCTATGAATTTTACAAACAAGTCGACTTCGGTGAGTTTCAATTGATTCATTCGCATAGCTTCCACAAAAGTGGCGATACTCCAATGTCTCTGGCTGGCGAGATGGAATATCATTTTGAAAAGCGGGTCTAATGTTTCGAAGCAATCATTCAAGTTCCCCTTGTTAATGATTATGCAAATAATCAGAAGCAATCTATATTTGCTCTCCTAACAAGGTTATCACCATACATGCCCGAAAAAAGCGTACTGCAAGTTGCAGTACGCTCTTTGATTTACTTTTTGAAAATACGGTGAATCGTTGCTATATAGGAGAATGATCGAACGATAAGCTAGTCATTACGATGTTCTCCACTTTCCTTTTTATCTCTTTTTTCTCTATCTCGTTTTTTTTCTTCTTTCTCTTTATTTCGTTTTTTCTCTTCTTTCTCTTTATTCCTCTCTTCCTTTTCTTTTTCTTTATTTCTCTTTTTTTCGTTGTCGCTTTTGTTCTTAGAAACTCGCTCTGCATGATCTTGCTTGCCGGCATTTATCCCTTTAACAAACGGAAACGGAATTGCGGGCTGTCCTTGCAATGCGCTACTCATAAGCTCTTTAAACACAACGGCAGCTGCCTTGGAGGAAGTAGTCAAATAGTGACTGGAGTCGGGCTTGTCATAACCAAGCCAAACGGAACCCACAAGTTGGGGTGTGTAACCGACAAACCAATTGTCCCTGGCTCCATACCCCGCGACGCCCGGCATCTCAGTCGTGCCTGTCTTCCCAGCCACCTCTCGGTCTTCAATCGCTGCCGCTTTGCCAGTGCCGCTATCAATCACGCCTTTTAGCATGGTAGTCATTATTCGGGCTACTTCAGTGGTAGTTACTCTTATCCCCTTCTCCTCCTCGCGTGATGCAACTATTGTACCGTTGGCTGACTCGATGCGAACGATGGCATGGCTGCTCATACGGATACCGTCATTTGCGAAAGCGCCGTACGCTTCAGCCATTTGGAGAGGAGACACACCGGTCTTCGTACCTCCTAGCGCCAGTCCAAGCGTTCGATCCTCTGACTTAAGCGTTATACCGAACCTGGAAGATGCATCGATTCCTTGATCAATACCGATCTCATTTAGCAGTTTAACAGCAGGAATATTGTATGATTGAGTCAGTGCTTCATAGATGCTCACATTGCCGTGAAAAGTGTTGTCAGCATTTTTCGGTTCGTAGCTTCCAAATATAGTCGGTTCGTCGTTGATACGGCTATCAAGTTGAAAACCATTTTCAAGTGCAGGTGTATAAACCGCAATCGGCTTCATCGTGGAGCCCGGTTGTCTGCTCAATTGAACGGCACGGTTATAACCACGAAACGGCTGCGGTCCTCTTCCTCCGACTAGAGACTTTATACCGCCAGTACGCGGGTCAATTAGGATCGCACCAGCTTGAATGAGCTGGTCGCTCATACTTTTGGGAAAAAGGTCATCTTCCTCAAATATTTGCTCTGCCGCCTTCTGCATGTCGGTATTCAGTGTCGTGTATATGCGAAGGCCTCCATGCAACACGTCGTTCTCTGTTAATCCATATATGTCTATCGCTTCACGGATGACCTGATCCGTATAAAAAGGGTATTGTATCGATTCCGAACGGTTCGGTTTGGATTCCCGCAGTTTTAGTGACTCTTGTAAGGCATCTTCGTGTGTCCGTTGCTCAATATATCCCTGATTCAGCATTAATGAAAGCACGATATTTCTGCGCTCGATTGCTTGCTCTGGGCGCTTATATGGAGATAACACGGAAGGTGCTTTAACTAATCCTGCCAGTAATGCCGATTCGGCTATCGTTAAGCGTTCGACTGGTTTACCGTAATAGACTTCTGCCGCCCGCTTAATTCCCCAGGCTCCTTCGCCATAATAAATCTGATTGAGGTACATCGTTATGATCTGGTCTTTGCTGTACTGCTCTTCGATTTTTTTTGCAAGAAGTACTTCATTCCATTTCCGCTTCCAGGTCCTCTCGTGAGTTAGAAAAACATTTTTTGCTAGCTGCTGCGTAATAGTGCTTCCGCCTTGAACGGTTTTCCCCGAGGTTAGATTTTGAATTAATGCCCGGCTGATTCCCCATACATCCATACCTTTATGTTCGTTAAAACGCCGGTCCTCGACCGCAATAATGGCATCGATCATATGTTTTGGAATTTTATCGTAGGTTATCGGTTCTATTTTGTTTAACGAAATTGTCACCGCCTCATGACCGTTCTCATCAAACAAAATGGTAGCCGCAGGCAGTGGACGATCCAGTTGCGTCACATCCTGAGCCGCTACTAGCATACGAAGTCCTATCAAACTTATTCCACTAATAAGTAGAAACAGTAGACCAAATATGATCAGTATCTTTTTCTTAGATACTTTGTGTCGTTTGTGAGTATGTCTTGTTGCTTTTCTCATTTACCGAAGTCCTCCCATGTTGTCTATCTACACATATAAGTATTCGGAAGTGACAGCTGGTTTCAGTCGTTGAGTTGATGTCTTGAAACAGAAAAAGACCATCCCGCAAAGGATGGCCTCTAGGTGATGCTTTTTTCCATTCTCTATTTCATCTGTGTTGATCTATAAGTATAGGATTACCATCAGGGTCTTCAATCGTAAAACTGGCAGGGCCATCACTTGATTCATCTGCTTCAGACAGCATTTTAATTCCTTTTGCTTTAAACTGTTTTTGAATATCTCGAATGTCCGTAAACGAATTAAGATTATCTGCATTTTCATCCCATCCTGGATTAAAGGTCAGAATATTCTTTTCAAACATTCCTTGGAATAGACCAATGATACAACTTTCATTTTTCATCACTAAATAATTTTGTGTAATATCTCCTCCTAAGATTTGAAATCCTAGATTTTCGTAAAATAATTTTGATTTGTAAATGTCTTTTACACTTAAACTTACAGAGAACGCGCCTAGTTTCATATTTCCTCCTATAAAAAGTGATATGGTTTATTGCACTATCATATCCAATTATGTAACACCATAAAAAAATCCTCCCTCACCGCTACCTGTATGTTCTATACAGATAGCGTGAAGGAGGATCTCACGTGGCTTTAATTAATACTGACCGCGATAGGATCGGAATTAAATCTCGTACCCACAGCTTTAATGATGAATTCGTAATTCGTAGTCGAATTAATATTGTTTACAGTAAAGCTGTACTGCGTTCTACCTGCTACAACCGGTATATATTCACTCCAGTATGTGGACACCTTGTCGTTCTTCTCGTAAATTCTAAAACCTCTTACAGGTTCTGTGCTTCCTACAGGCGGGCTCCACGAAATAACGGCTTTGTTGCCAGTACGTACGACACTAGCATTCGTCACGGGTGTTGGTTTAACATCGGTTCTCTTAATCCCATATTGATCATAAGCCCTTACTCCATTGTTGCCTGTACCTTCGTCTGCTATTGCTGCTGTATAAGCTGTAAATTTAAGCACTTGATCAGATACATAAACTTCGGTGAACATTTTTTTGTGAGGCTGTAGATTTTTAGCTGCAAAATAATCGTTGTAGCCAGGATACTTCGTATAAAATTTATTACCAAATGCATTCGACATCAGGTAAATGGTACCCTTAGGATTAACAGCATTACCTTCACTGTCAACTGTAATCTGCGAGGTTGGAACTACTTGATCGTTATACATTTGGAACGTTCTCATATACATATGATCGTGAGCTTCAAATACCATATCAATTCCCATCTCATCAAAGGCTGGAACAAGATGTTTTTTGTAAAATTGAACACGTTCATCTTCATACTTTCCTGAGTTATCGCCTGCCCCATAAGGACCTTTGTGGAGCGCTACAAATTTCCACTTCTTATCACTCTTGGCAACGACATTTTTCATCCATTTCACTTGGTCCAAATATTGTTGATCTACCCATGACACTGTTCCGTTGCTCGCAAGTCCTCCTTCGTATTGTGAATTGAATACAAGATAAAGTGCATCACCATATTCAAAAGAGTAAGCAGAACCTTCGTCAGTACCAGCAACTACTTGCTTAGGCACGTTAAAGTGATTATAGAAGTTGTTGTTAGGCGTCGTCTCATCTCCAGTATAATCTTGAACTTCATGACCTCCGAGCACTGGAACGATAGGGACAGTTGTAAGTTCATTCTGTGCTAAACCGAGCATCCACTGCCATTGCTCTTCTAAATCTCCATTGTCTACCAAGTCACCAGCATTAATAAGAAATTTAGGATCTCCTATTTGTAATTTCGCTTTTCTGAAAGTATCCGCCCACGGTTCAAAACCTGATCGACTTGATGCTTGAGAATCAGAGCCGGCAATAAAATGATACGGCTGATTACCTGCTGCATCTGTGGTGAAGGAGCCGATCTGACTCCAACTGTTCGACGTTCCGTTGCCTACCCGGTATTTATAAGCTGTTCCTGGGATTAAGTTGTTTGCGATAGCTTTATGTGCGTAATAATACGTTTTTCTTTGGGTCGCTCTATCTCCTTTGATCAAGTATGTTCCTATTTTCTCAGAGCTGCCTTGATACGTAGTCGCTCCAACCTCTGGAAATACACCGTTTTGTACAGCAGAAGCCTGCACCACTTGAACGACTGTATCCGTCATTACATCTGTATACCAAGCGAAGGCTAAGCTAGTTTTCGGATCTCCATTGAAAGTCATATTAATTAATTTTGGAACAACTGGTGTAGAAGTCGAATTCTGAACGGTAAAACTCCAAGATACATCCCGAATTAGTGGCAACAGATCTTGCCCCTTTATAAGCTCCTTCGGTACTGAAACTGTATAAGTTTTCCCACTTGTAAAGTTAGGATGATTAATTTTTAACGTATCGTTATTGATGACTTCAGACGTTATATTACTTAATGGTATGTTGTTGCTATCCTTGATCGTTGCAGCATACCCTTGAACAAGACTAATCGGCTTATTGAACTTCACAGTAACTGGGCTAGCCACTGCAACATTTACAGCACCGTTCACAGGTTGAAGCACATCATCTACTGTTGGAGTACCCGGATTTGTACCTGAGATAAGGCTACCCATTACACGAATATCTTTTATTCTGCTGGAACCAAAGCTACCTATAGAACCTACTTCTCCTTTCGTATTTACATTTGAACTGACTAACCAGCGAATGTACAGCACATTCTGATTAGCTCCATTCGGAATCGGAACATTTATTAACTTACACGTATTTCCGGCACAATCAAAGTTAGAGATAGCCATCTTTAAAGTTGTATTCGGTACATCCTGCCACGTCTGATTGTTTGTACTAATTTGGACTTTGAAATCGCGTGGACCCGTTCCTGAAGAGTTTTGTATAGATGATAAAGTGATGTTTTCATAACCCGTTGTAGGGACAGTTGCAACCCAATATTTATTTCCAGTGCCATTCCAACCTTGATAGCTGATCGACTTATTGACACTATCATAGGCTTCGAAAACGCCACCCACGTTCGTAAATGTGGACGCTAATTTGTTATGACCATTCGTAGCTGGAAAGCTGCCATTACTTCCTCCATTCGTAAATATCCATTCTGCTAGGGCAATTGGTGTGGTTGAGGCATTCCGTATCGTGAAACTCCAAGTAATGTCATATGCTAGTGCTACTCCATCCACTCCCTTCACGAGCTCCTTAGGAACTGTTATCGTATAAGTTTTTCCATTTTGAAAATGAGGATGATTGATGATTAAAGTATCATTGTTTATAGTGGTGGTTATGCCCGATAGTGTACTTCCGTTATTATCAATAATGGTCGGTGTGTATCCTGTACTCAGGTTAATGCTTTTGTTGAATTTTACAGATACGAGTGTGTCTTCTGTTTGTCCACTAGCATTCGCACTAGGCGTTTTTGCTATATCAGTTGTTGGTATTTCAGTACCGACATCGATCCGAGTGCCTTTAACAATAACATCCTTAAGTAAGCTCGAACCATAAGGACCAACAGCAGGATTGCTTGGATTCGTTGCTTGAGTAGAAGTTACGAGCCAGCGAATATACAACATATTCTGATTGTTCGCTTGAAGTGGAGCATCCTGCAGTTTACAGGTTGTGCAGTTAAAACTGCTCGTTGATAAAGTAAGCCCACTACCAGGAACATCAGCCCATGACTGATTATCTGTACTAATTTGAACTTTAAAGTCTCGAGGGCCTGATCCTGTTGATGTCTGCTGAGAGGATAAAGTTATATTGTCATAATCTTTAGTTGAAAGCGTTGCTAACCAATATTTCGTATTAGTTCCATCATTCCAGCCTTGATATTTAATACTATTGTCAGTTGCTACAAGTGCCTCGAAGTATGGTCCGCCAACTGCCTGAATGGTTGCACCTTGCTGCTTCACACCAGATGAAGCCGGAATGATACCTTGAGTTCCCG
Organism: Paenibacillus sp. GSMTC-2017; assembly: GCF_016019935.1. Lineage (GTDB taxonomy): Bacteria > Bacillota > Bacilli > Paenibacillales > Paenibacillaceae > Pristimantibacillus. The sequence goes on along the minus strand of NZ_JAECMT010000001.1, from coordinate 98,530 downwards.
CGCTGGTAAAGGTCCACCCTGCAATAACTTCAGGTATCGCTGACATTCCTATCTCAGCTGGTTGATCTTCTACGCTAGCTCCTCCTATTACATTGAATGGTAACAACATGATAACAAGTAGAACGGATATGACGAGCTGTAGTCTTCTTTTCAACGTTCTTTTAACTTTCATCCTTATTACCTCTTTTCCATTTTTATTTGAAAGTCTCATCTGCAATATATCGCAGTATCGAACGTTAATTCTCTTCCTATTTTCCGTAAAGGGTTAATTTTCTACGTATACTGCTATTATCTTTGTACAACAGCCTTTCGTAAGGGAAAGATGGTATAATTAGAACAATAGAAATAAAACCCACTAGTTCAATATTTGTTTTTCTACGAATGTTACACTCATCTGAAAATGGGGGTGGATGTCTATGGGAATCAATTTTTATGAGTCTCTTCCTTTTTACATTAGTCGAGAGAAGAAAACGCACTCCAGCATATCCTCCGCTCATTATCACGATGCCTATGAAATACTCTATTTAATTTCAGGTCAAATTTATTATTATGTCGAAGACAGAACCTACCAAATCGTCAGCGGTGTCTTATTGTTTATCAACATGAATGATTTACACAAGTTGGTTAATATCAATGGTGCTACTTTCGAAAGAGTAACTTTGATTTTTAAAAAAGATTTCCTTAGTACCTTTCTCATTGAGAACGAAGGTTATAATCTTTTCTCCTATTTTCATTCCCACTCAAATGCAATTAAATTAGGTGGTTATGACCAAACCTTTATTGAGTATCATTTTAATAAAATGATTCAAGAAGAAACGAATAAGCTGCCTGGCTACGATTATTACCAAAAAGTGCTTTTGACGGAACTATTACTATTTCTCAAACGCAAAGTCGATATGGGCCTAAACCTCAATCTGGTTGAGTCAAATCGAGCGAACAAGAAAATTTCTCTGATTTTGGAATTCATCAATCATAACTATGATAAGCATGTATCCTTAGAAGACTTGTCTCAAAACTTTTCTATAAGTCCCTCCCATTTAAGTCGAACGTTTAAGGACGTTACTGGATTTACGTGCATTGAATATTTGAATAACATTCGCATGAAAGAAGCACGCTCTCTTCTCAAGGATTCCAAATTATCGGTATCGGACATAGCTGTACGTGTAGGATTTGAGAACTTAACCCATTTTGGGAGGATATTTAAAGGTACTGTAGGAACTACACCACTCCAATATCGTAAAATGAGCCGAGCTAGTGAATGTTGTGAAGTCATTTCAACTAAGCCTTAAAAGGATATCTCTGATTGTATGTACAAACTACCATTTATTCGTTTTATTGCTTTTAATAAAAATAGGATACCTTCCCACTTTGAGAGGAAGATATTCTATTTTTTTTGGATTATAACCATCCAGCGCTACTCCGATAATAAAAACTATCCAGGTGCATGTTCACAGTCGGCTTCAAAATTAATGCAGTAAATGAGGAAAAAGTATCTGGGGTCTGGAATCGGGTTGTTTTGTCACCTGTGACCAAAACACAAATGTATTTAGGGCATTTGTCATACAGTACTTTAATCGGTATGTTTCAGTTGACAATTATATTTTTCATTTTCCATTATTTATTCAGTTATAATCTCGGACCAAACATATCTATAATTGTTGTCACTAGTATACTCTTCATTGTTACTGTCGTTGCTATGAGTTTGCTATTTACAGGACTTTTTAGAACCCCTAAACAATATGTTATGATCCTTACGTCAATTGTATCGATCCTGCCGTTGCTCAGCGGAGTATACATGCCTCCGGGTACGATTACAAATGATGTGTTGCTGTTCATCGCTCAGTTTATCCCGTTGCAGCACGCCATGGATGCTATGCTTGGAGCCGCGATTTATCAGCACAGTTGGACGGACATTTATTTGCCATTATCTAAGTTTCTTCTCATGTCAGTTATATTTTTTGGAGTGGGCATCAATCTTGTTGAACGCCGCAGTACGTAAATAATCCCATCCCTCCTTCCGCGTTCCAATTGGAATTATCGCACTAGTGTGCATATTAAGGGAGCAGTTATCCATGTAAACTGCTCCTTAATAATGTTTTGTACATCGACTTTGCTCTGAGGTCGCGTACATTGTTTATTTGATTTTTACGACAATTTGTTTATCTTTGCAAATATAGTTAAACTTCGTATTGAGTTTATCTGGGCCGATCTTTTTGAGAAGCTTAAAGACATGTTTATTCAATTTTTTTACTTCCTTTGGAATCGGAATGCAGATAAAGCAGCCATCGTGTTCACCGTGATCACAGCACTGGCAACATGAGTCTCCTTTTTCCGATGATGAGGATGAACCGTTGCCCACGATTGAACTGAAAGCATTGGCATCTGCAGTGGCCATCACTGGATTTGCTCCAGCATTCTCGATGATCACTCTGCTTTGGCTGGCAACGTTGCATTGTGCAGCATTGATGAATGGGTTACTAGCAGGGATAAACGGAAACATCACATTTTGTGGATTGTCATTATGACCGTTTCCTGGGTTTGAAGGATCATTAATCGTAAAGCTGTCCGAGTTATTATTCAAAAAACGACCAAACAAAACATGTCCTACTTCATGAGCCAATAAAAAAGTATCAATTGCATCGTCACTTATGACGCAATTTCCTACAAGACGGAAATTCGTTGTATTAATGAAATTATCAAATTGAGGACCTGCATTTCCAATTGCTCCGGAACTTAATGTTGGTCCACTAACATAAACGACATAAATCGCTATTAAATTGTTCGTTGCAGCTTTCGTTTGCGAGATTAGATTCACCACTCTAGGATCTTCGATACTAGGAACAGTGTTGGCAACTAAAGTAACGTCGTCCCGGAATATGATTTGCGAAGAAACAAAATTAATGTTGCAGCTCACTCCTGGAAAAAAACCTGTGCTCCATACTTGGTTCGCTCTTGAAATATCATTCGCTACTCTTGCTAGTCGCAGTTCAGCTGTGTCGCTCGATCTTGCACCTCTTGTAAATACACTAACTACATTTACAGTCGCCATTCTTAAACGCCTCCTTTGAATGTAATTGATAAAAGGTTGTACTAGTATAGGAGATGCAAAATGTTAAAGAATGGCTTGGACAATCGGGTACAAATCCTTATGTTTCATAACATTTTGAAGTTTGTTTGATTAAAACGATCGTCACTAATTGTATAACGGACTTGTTTATTATCTTGAACTAGTTTTTATAACTAACTCAATTGCTACCTTATCGGTTTGGCAAATTTCCGTTCATCCGATCTAAAAACAGGAAGGCGCTGTATCATTAGTAGACTAGTCTACTAATGATACAGCGCCTTTGTTTATTGCTATTCCCACAATGCTCACAATTAAAGCACAAAATGACTCTTCATTGCTTAGATAACCATGGTAATTATTCTGCAACGGGCCATATTTTCTTTCCTTCACTGTTTCTTGATGAATATAGGTAAACGGCTTTAATGTTCTTTCTAGTTTTAGTTTCGAAATGTATGTTTTTCGAGCTACCGATAAAACCTGCATATAGTCTAATAACTACATCACCTGTACTATTTGTTTTTAAAGAGTAGCTTCTATAACGATTTTTTTCGTTTTTAAATGAACCATCGAACAATAGCATTTTTCCTGATACAGTTAATTCATTAACAACAATACCGTTGGCTGGAACTGGAAATCTAATAAACCATATTATAAATAAAACAAATAGGACTGCTGACAGACCTAATAACAGCTTTGCTTTTTTAGTTTTAATTGGAATTGAAAACTCCCAATCCTTATTCATAGTGTAATCTCCTCTTAGCTGTTTCTAATATAATAATCCATATTAACAAAAATTTAAGAGCCATAACAAGGCGGCTCCCATACAAAAAATTCTTTATAAGATTACACTTCACCTATGAGCAATTCGTCAAATGGGGTCGCTTTCTTTTGTAAATAAACGAACAATATCTGCTACTAAATTTTCTAACGATTTATCATCTGCCTCAATCGTATAATCCGCATAATTGCTATACAATATTTTTCTTTCATTATATACTTCTAACAATGTTTTCCCGTTTTCAATAACGATCCCTCGACTTGTTATATCTGTATTTGCAAGTCTTTTTTCTATATTTGGATGTGAAAGATTAATGAAGACGATATCTGATCCTTGCTTTAAAAAGGTCATAGCTTTTTCAGAGTAAACAGCACTTCCTCCTGTTGATATACAAGTGTTTGTACAGTCAAGTGAACATATCACATGTGATTCTTTTTTTATAAATTGATCGCTTCCGTAATCATCAAGCAATTTCCACAGAGGCTTACCGTATGTTTGTTGCATAATCAGATCAGTATCAATGAAGGACATTCCCAGTTCTTTTGCGATTAATACGCCAAGGGTACTCTTTCCGCATGATGCCATTCCAATCAAAACAATATTTTTTCTTTTAATTAATTCAAACATGACTTCACCTTTCCTAGGATCGTTATTTGAAGAGCGTGAAATATCTGATTACACAACATGTTTTACGCTCTCTTAAGCGTTTATAATTCCATAGTGATAAAGTTCTTCAAACTTATTTTCTTTATAGACATGCTGTAGTAAAACACCTTCTTGCACCATGCCAGATTTTTACATAACCCGTCCAGAGCTTGGATTTGATGCAAAGTATCTCACAAATACTTTGTGGTAATTCTTTTCTGAAAATGCAAAAGAGATGATCGCCTTTGATGCTTCAGTTGCATAACCTCTACCCCAATATTCCTCTCCTATCCAATATGAAATCGTTTATAGTTTTCTTCATGAGTTTGGATCCAAGATATTGCACATTCCAATGGATAAGGAAACGGTAGAGTCAACGTACTTTTGAAGACATTGTAATTATTGCAGAGCTCATAGACGCGTTCAGCATCTGATAATTCAAATGGCCATAATATCAATCTATCGGCTGTAATTGTTCGATCTTTTAGATTGTACATTGATTACCTCCTGTTGTATAAATGAATGTGCTTGAATTAAGGGTTTACCTAGTTTATAAGTATAATAATGGTAATTTTACGTCAATTGTTTTGAAAATATATCTGACTCGATCAATCCGGTTTTCGATAGTATTTATTAGCAGAGGGCTGAAACATGAGTATTAATGCAAGGATAACGGAGGTTAAGTGAATAATTCGACTAATACCAGAAAAAGCTTGTGTAATAGAATTACCTTCCAATAACCATTGGATTGGATCGATGACTAAGGAAAAAGTTACTAAACAAAGAGGTATTGCCAATGTTATACGAGCCCAGTTTTTTCCCCAGATACATTTTACGATTATCCAAATAAGTGTAATAATGATAGCCGTCCTTAAGAGGGACACTTTTTCAAAGTGTCTATCTTACGGGTCACAGTTCAGATATTGGATAACGCCTCTTTTTATTTAATCTACAGTAAACAATGCAATTCTTTGATAAAAGTATGCGTTTGTAATTTAGATATGACGATCGTCACTTATCATATGACGCTATTGTTTACTAAAGTTACATGTAGGCAACAAACTTTACGGAAAAGTACATAAAACACCGTCAGCAGCGAATTTATGTTGTCTGCTCATCTTCATTCAAAGGGAGGGATCAATGTACTCCAGCAGTTTAACAGAACGGGTAATGAACCCTAATAGGATATCTTTTGGGGATCATCAATAAAAAATGAAGGGTTGGATTAATTATGAAAAAGAAAATTTTAAGTTTGCTAGCACTCACTCTCTTATTCAGCACGAGCGCGATGGCTTACAATTACAATTACACTACGGGAACTACGTCCGGCACGCCAACGAAGTGTTCGGCTCAAGTTCTTGCTTACAATGGTGGTGTCGATGTTTCCGGAAATGACAATGCTTATGCTAACACGCTTTGCGATGCGTCAACAAACACTCCTAATTCTTCTTATTCTCAGGTAGGTATCCATCTCTTCTATAATGGAGGCTCTTCCATCACATTTAGCGACAGTCGCTATCATATGCCCTGGTTCTATACGCCGAAGTTCATCGGTGCGGAATTGAAAGCTCCTAATCGCAATGCTACCGTAGCCTACAGCTCGCACTTTTACACAGATCCGACGTACGGCACCTGGGGCACGAGTTTGCAAGTTTTTTTCTAAATCAATCATAGCCCCTGTGCAATGATGCCGCAGGGGTTTTCCGCAATATAATTTCGGATTTACATAATAACGATCTTCCCAGGAGAACTCATGAAAAATAATGCCATCAAAATAGCGGGTTACGTCATTGTCATCGGAATCGTGCTTCTGGTGTATTTTTTGACAAAGCGAGACGGTTCCGATGACGACCAGCCGGTCGTCACTCCTTCTGAACTGATTGATGTCAGTGACTTTAACCATCAAATCGAGGACACGACCAAACGGAACGTACCGAGCGATCCGAGTATGATGACCGGATACGGGCTTCGCTTGTACGAGTGGAACGGTAAGTTTATCTCTACTGAGTCGCTGAAGCCGGACAAGGACAATCAGCTTCAAGTGGTCGTGTCGCTAGCGAATGCGACAGACATTCAGGATAGGGTTGGCCTCCTCCTGTTTCTCGACGGCAAGCTGCAGCAATATCGGGTCGACAACAGCGAAGATAAAACGTATTTGTACACACAGAGCATGCCATCCAAATCCGTTCTGAACGTGCCGATCACGCTTGAAACAGAAACTACTGCGGTTGCCAAACGCGAACTATTCATTGTCTTGGTGAATCGGATGGATGAGTTGCCGGGAGAAAAACAGCCTCATGTCGGCTTCTTTACACTGTCGATGCAGAAGGCGGTCCAATCCCCGACTGTCAGCAAGAGCGCTGAACAACCCGATTTATCGTTCGCACCAGTCAAGCCGATTCCGTCCACTTACACCGGTTCACTGGATGTCGGCAACGTCAGTGTCGCCCTCTCTCAGGAAAGGTCGGAGATCTCCTTTATTCAGTTGCCTTCTCTCGCGCTTTTGGCCAATGAGTCAACGAAACTAGTGTTACGGGGAACCGGGGAACCAGGCCAGTATGCGACAGTTCTATTTCGCAATCACGAACCCGTACCTTTTGAGAATAGTCTGGAATTGTATTGGGAAATAAAAGAAAAAGAGATGTTGGATACAACCATCTCTCTACCTGCCGAAGCAGGCACAGATCCGAGCCAGTATTATATGATCACCGTGCCGCTAAACGCACAATTTCCATTCATCGTCAGCTCTCCTAAAGCTGTAAACGCACCGTAAAGAAACTCATCGATTTCTGGGTGGAAAAGGTTTTTTACTTGCGTGAGATTAAAGTCTTCCAAACAAAAATGAAGGGGCTGTCCAGAAAGTCAGTGTAACTGACTGACTGGACAGCCCCTTCTTTAGGGAATGTTAAAAACAGGAACAAAAAAATGTCTTTTCCTGTATAATATATCAATAAAATCCCTCGACTTGTATTTCTGTATCTGCAAGTCTATTTTCTATATTCGGATATAAAAGATTAATGATTACGAATGCCGAACAATGTGGAGTATATATTCATATCATTGCTAACTTCCGTATTAGAATTCCCTTTCAATAACTGCCAATGTGATTCGTGCCCAGTCTCCGAGTCTTCAGATAGCATTTCAATTACAGCGATGAACATTTAAAAAACCTCTGCTGCGATTGCAATGAGCCAAAACAGAAACGACCATTTTATCACTAACGGAACTTTCGTACTTTTTTCACCTATCGGTAGCCTCTTCCTCGTTTCTTATGTGCTGTAGCATTACGTTACAAGAATGATTGCTCATTGTATTGTTAACCTTTCGTTAGTGACCAATCGTCGAAATGTAAAGTCAAAAACGAAATTTCTTGCTCATAATGTGATAAATGACCCTCTTCTACTAGTTTTACAAAGGCTGTTTCCCTATCATCAGCACCTTTCGTAAGTGTTGCACACATAGCTTGAATCCGCTCAATTACCCACTCTTTTAGGTTATTGGGAACTTCGATCCCATAATGCTCGAAAAATAATGTTATACGTCGTCTTCGATTTTCAGCATGTAGCTCGGGACTATAGGATATTGTTGAGCTCTCATCTGTTCCAGTTGGCTCGAAACTAGATAATGGCACGGTTGTATAGAGTGTATACACGATATCCCAAATTCGAGGTCCTGGGCTAGCTAAGTCAAAGTCGATAAGTGCTGATGGGTGTTGATCACTAAAAACTATATTATACGGTGCGGCATCGTTATGACAAACGATCTCATTTAATGTTGAATCAGGATATGCGTTTGTTGGCATTGCTTCAGAAGTAAAACCTACAGTTGCATCGTGAAATTGCCGTTGTAATTTTGCTATTTCTATTAACGAAGCATCTGACCACATGTAAGATGGAATGTCAGGATAGTCATTACCAGGAACCACTCCTGGGATAAAAGTAAGCATCTCACGTCCCTGTTCATCTATGCCGAGAAAACGTGGTGCTTTGCTGAATCCGCATTTTTCCAAATGTAAAAGTAGATCGTGTACATATTGATTTTTTTTGGCACTACGGTGTATGGTATCTCCAATACGTAACACTTGGTTGACGTTACCGCCTGGTAGTATCACTTCATTTTCAGACAAACTATATCACTCCGTTTCATCTATGAAATCCACTCTTCTTTTAAAATAGCGTATAAATATTCGTCCCACCACTCTGTGCCCATAATGAAATTCGCAGGTATGCACTTCTTAAAATGAGCTTCTTTTTTCATGCCGACTTTCTCCATAATGCGATAAGAAGGAATATTTTGCGGCTGACAAGTAGCGATGATTCGGTGGATATTCAATATTTCAAAAGCGTACTTAACTATCGCACGTGTAGCTTCTGTCGCATAACCGTTATTGTAGTAATCGGGATGAAACACCCAGCCAACCTCATATGCTATCTCGCCGTACCATGAATGAAAAGCCATATGACCAATTAGTATATTTGTCTCATTTAGAATTACAGCGTATTTTGTTGCATGTTCACCACTGTTTTTATTCACAAAATCTTTTGCATCTTGTTCAGTAAATACTCCTTCAGGTATATATCTCATAACATTACTGTCTGAAGTATAGTCAAAAACAGCTTGCCAGTCTGATGAGTGAAATTTACGAATCGTTAATCTTTCCGTATTTAAGTACATCTTAGCCTCCAGTTGTTTATTTTTGGTCATCAATTCTTCAACTAATAGGAGTTAGTAGTAACATCGTACATTAAATAAAAATTTATGGATGGTACTAAACGTCTATAGTCGACTTTTAACCGTTTTTCATTTTGATTATTGAGTTATCATTCGCGTCCAACTGCAGAATGAAATAACTGAATTTGGAAAATAATAATGAGAATGTAGGTACTGGGTGAAATGGAAAAAGGGGACTTGTATTGTGCAAACCAAATATTCGGCAACATTTCTTTACGTTTATGTATTTATAACAGGCGCATCTATAATGGCGCTTGAAATTGCTGCTTCACGCTTTTTAGCCCCTTATTTCGGAACTTCTATGATCGTTTGGGCTAACATTATTGGACTTATTCTGCTTTCGTTGTCTATTGGTTATTGGGTTGGGGGCAAGTGGGCGGATAAACGTCCTGACGGAAAGTGGATTATGATTCTTTCTCTTGTAGCTGGAATAATGAGTTCTTTCCTACCTTTATGGTGCAAATTCCTTTTCTCATTTCTTACCGCTGGAATCATGAGTACACCTGTTTGGATCATTATTTGTTCGTTTTTTGCTATATTACTTGTCTTCTCTCCACCTATTGTTCTACTCGGCATGTTAAATCCAATGATCCTTCGAATCATTGCTTCAGAAAGGGATGAGATTGGGAAGATCGCTGGAAATCTGTATGCATGCTCTACACTGGGGAGTTTATTTGGAACGTTTGGAACTGCATTTGTAACGATACCGTTTTTGGGTTCAAGGGAGACAATTTTTATTTGGTCTAGTTTTTTAATTTTACTGAGTGCTTGGGGGCTTCGGAAAAACCGTCAGAAATGGCTTGTCCTCCTCCTTATTTTGCCGATCACACTTTATTTTGTCACTAACAGTAAAGAAAAATTTGTTGGAGGACAAAAGATTCTTTGGTCAAAAGATTCACTTTATCAATACATTCGGGTGACTGAGAGTACTGATGGAGATATAAGTTTAGTTTATAACGAAGGTGGTGGTGTACAGTCTGTACGTCGTGCGGGAGATTCGTTAGCATACGAAGATTATTATAACGACTTTACGATGGTTCCTTTTCTGTCCAAATCCTCTACCAAAGAAATATTAATATTAGGCGCAGCTGGAGGAACAACGTCACATTTGATAGCAAAATATTCAAAGCCTCTTTTACCAGAGATCCATATTACTGGAGTGGAGTTAGATGCTGAAGTGGTGAAACTAGGTCCTCGTTACTTCGGTTTACAACCTAATGATGCTAGCATTATAACGAATGACGCCCGTGTTTTTATCAATAATACGGATAAGAGATATGATGCGATTATTGTTGACTGCTATTCTCAACAAATCTATATCCCTTTCCATCTTTCAACAATAGAATTTTTTCAGAAGGTACATGAACACTTAAATACTAACGGGTTACTAGCAATGAATATAAATGCAACAAATCCAGATTCGCTTTTACTCGCATCACTTACGAAAACTGTTCAACATGTCTTTCCATATACGTACTTAACTAAAGTGCGAGGTGATTATAATTATTTGTTGCTGGGCTCCACAAATCCGTTAGATTTGGAACAATTAAAAAGGATTCCTTCATCATCCCCATTAGCGGCGGTGCGTAACAAATGGCCGGAGACTCTAATTCCAATCGTAAAAGAAAAATATTCGAATGGAACGATTTTATCGGATAATCACGCACCAACAGAAATGATGACAGATTCGATGATATTTGGGGAAGCTAAAAATCGTTGATATTTTTAGTTTAGTTTCAACTTTTTAGTAAAATACTTCAAGGATTTATCAGTGCAGGTTTGAGATAACTCTACTAAGATTAGTCTTTTCGCGTCCTCAATAGAGACATGTTCCTTGCTCCCATTTACCGAGGTAAACCAAATGTCCGCAGGTTCATAACACATACTGCTCCAACCCGAATCATCTTCACCTTGTTTTGCTGCTCCAGTGATAACTACATAACCATAATTCTGAAGATCAACTAGTGCTTTTTCGTACTCTTTTTTATCTTCTTTTGCATTCAAGCCTGACTTCTTCCGTAATTCCCGTGAATCTATGTTTCCTTGCTCTATTATAATTGTAAAGATTTGAAGGGCTGTTCTTGAAAGCTCACCATCATTAAATCTATCTTCGACCGTTTTGTTGAGTGATAGTACAGTTTTCACAATAGGAAATAAATCTTTATGAATAAAGCATGGTTTGTCTCCAAAAAACTTACCATAAGCAGCAACCCCATCTTTAACAATCTTAACTCGCCACTGCCAGGGGTCGGCATCGGTGTCAGTATGCCATTGATCATTTACTGCCGCAGTAGATAGTGATGGGTATTCAGGAACAAAACCCGAGAAAGGTAAAATCTTATATTTCTCAACCAATTGTACAAATTCACTGTAAGTTGAAACTTCCATTGTCAACAGCTCCTTTAGCTCATTGGAATATCGATATATCAAACCATTTTATCAAAAATAATCTAGTATTGGAATGCGTTATTGTATTACAGCTATCATTAAATAACACCTCAAACAAATGCAATGTTTGAGGTGCTTCCTATTTAATGCTTATAATTGTAACTCAACTAACTCACTTCGTCTTATGATCCACCGTTATAGACGCTGTAAGCAAAGTGATACACATTATCCGAAGCTGTAACTGGAGTTCCAGCTACTTGAACCAAAACAGATGTGTAATCAAAATAGTGGGTAAAATAGATTGGCAACGATTGTGAAATGCTTCCAGTTGAAGGCGGTAATGTTACAGTAATGCTATAATTTCCGTTCTGATCCGTATAAGCCGTTCCTGTTCGAGTCCGATATCCGGTACTTGCAACCCAGTTCGGATTGGTCCAAGTCATACTTACAAGTGCATTAGCAACTGGTAAATTGTCAGTCGTTTTAACGATACCCTTAACCGTAAAACTACTGTTTTGATCAACACGATAATGGACACCTGCGTGATTATAATTTGGGTAGTCATTCGGTCCATTAGCAGATGAGTTATAGCCAGTAATCGAAATACTACCAGCGCGCAATACAGGTTGAATGGTTAGTGAATACAAGTGACTCGTTGAAAACTGATTTGTTGTAGATACTTTGACATAATAGATTCCTGTGCCTAAGGCAACATTGTTGTTTGTATGCGGAAGGAGAACTAATTTGTTTCCAGTATCAACGCCATAAACTTCAGCTTTATAACCATAGCCTACCGACGTACTATCAAGTTTAATATTTAATGCATCATAGTTGCGGGTAGCAGGGACAGTGATTTTGTACCAATCATTGTCAATGCTTGAGTGAATGGTACGCGAATTAAGAGTAGAACCGCCAGTTGCAAAGGCAAATGTATAAGCTTTAAAAGCATTCTCATCCGGTTCATATGCATCGTAACTGGATGTAACATCGACGGTCAAGTAATAAGGAAGAGTACTACTTGATCCTGTTTTAGCATAAACCCTGAGTGCATAAGCTTTTGGGGTTGTAATCGCATTACGTGTGCCTACATTTTCAGATAGTGTTGCAGCACCTTGCGGATAATTGTTAATATAAGTCCCATAGATGGAATAGTCTAATTCAGTTGGATTTAGAGCGCCTGTACTCATATTAAATTCATATAAGTATAAGTCATAATCAAGTTGTGCCGAAGCTGGCCCAGTCAAACGAGCCTGTAATAATTGACCTGGTTGTAAATATATAGGGTGTAAAAATTGTGAAGTACCTGTCTGTGTAATTGTACCGGAGTATGTAGCTGAAGTTACTGTTGAGGTTGTTGCTTGAACGGATTTCAGCACGATATTGGAATCCTTTTTTAATGTGACAGTTGCGGGTGAGTTGAGATTAATTTGCTCAGTTACTGCTTGTACAGAGGTAGTAAGACGATCATCATTGTCTAAACGTGAGAGTTGATTACTATAATGTACACTTTTAGTTATGAGCGGTTTCTCCTCCTGTGCTTTAATTGGTTTATTAACTCCAACCCCAATTCCTTCACTTGCATTCGTAACCATTACAAAACTAAACAAAAGCATCATACTAAGCATTACTACAAACGCCTTTCTAAACCTCATCATACTGAATCCCCTCTCAAATGGTTTTAGGAAATCCCGCAATTCCCCCTAGGTTAAGTAGGGTCATTTCTAAGGTGTGTTGTTTTATAATAAAACATTTTCAATCAAAATGTAACGTGTTTCTAAAAATATATATTTCTGTTAAATAAATTGAAGCTCAATTCTCGCGTTATGATGAAAATCTAAAGAAACAGCCCCCACTTATTAAAAAGTGAAGGCTGTTTTTTGCTTGCCTGCTTTGGGAAGTAAAGCTGAAGCTATTCATTATTGTATCAATTAATTACGAATCAAGTAGTCAAATGCTCCTAATGCTGCAGTAGCTCCAGATCCCATCGAAATGATGATCTGTTTATAAGCACTATTTGTGCAGTCGCCTGCTGCAAATACGCCAGGAATGTCTGTAGCGCCGTGACTGTTAACAACGATTTCACCGAAGCGGGTACGCTCTAGCGTGTCAGCTAACCAGTCTGTATTTGGTACAAGACCAATTTGTACAAATACACCTTGCAATTCAATATGCTTAACCTCTTCTGTCTCACGATCAATATAAGAAATGCCGTTTACTTTGTCAGTACCAGTAATTTCTTTTGTTTGAACGTTTTTAAGGACAGTTACATTCGGCAAGCTATAGAGACGATCTTGCAATACAGCATCAGCTTTAAGTTCAGATGCAAACTCAAGTACTGTTACATGTTTCACAATACCTGCAAGGTCAATAGCAGCTTCAATACCTGAATTACCGCCGCCTACAACTGCTACATCTTTACCAATGAATAAAGGACCGTCACAATGCGGGCAATAGGCTACACCTTTGTTTTTGAACTCGGCTTCACCAGGTACACCCATGTTCCGCCAACGAGCGCCAGTTGATAAGATGACCGTTTTGCTCTTAAGAACAGCTCCGTTTTCAAGTTCGATTTCGATAAGATCCTTTTTCTCAAGACGTTTGGCACGTTGCAATTTCATCACATCAATACCATATTCTTTTACTTGTTGTTCAAGATTAGCAACAAGCTGAGGACCTTCAATATATTTAACACTGATAAAATTCTCAATGCTCATTGTGTCATTTACTTGACCGCCGAAACGATCAGCAACGATACCTGTACGAATACCCTTGCGTGCTGCATAGATTGCTGCACTTGCACCTGCTGGACCACCGCCGACAACTAGAACATCATAAGGATCTCTGTTATCGAATTCGGATGCATCAGGAGCAACACCTATTTTAGCGATAATTTCTTCTACTGTCATACGACCGCTCTCGAAAAATTCGCCATTAAGGTAGACGCTTGGTACAGATAAGATGTTTTTGCTTTCTACTTCTTCTTTGAATACGGAACCGTCAACCATTGTATGAGTAATGCCAGCATTGTAGATGCTCATCAAGTTCAAAGCTTGTACAACATCAGGACAATTATGACAGCTCAAGCTGATATAAGATTCAAACTTGTATTCGCCGCGAATGCCTTTGATTTGATCAATGACATTTTGGTCAACCTTTGGAGGTCTTCCGCTTACTTGAAGTAGAGCAAGTACTAAAGATGTAAACTCATGACCAAGTGGAGTTCCAGCGAACGTTACGCCAGTGTCTTCACCTACACGATTTACACTAAAGCTTGGTGTTCTTGGCAATTGAGTATGTTCCACAGTGATCTGTGTTGACATGGTTGCAATTTCTTCAACTAGAGCAAGCATCTCTTTAGATGCATCATCGGAATCGACACTTACTTTCAGCACGATATTGCCTTCTAGTAGTTGCAAGTATTGCTCTAGTTGGTTTTTTATTTCTTGGTCTAATGTCATAATCAGTACCTTAAATTTTGCCTACAAGATCAAGGCTTGGTTTAAGCGTTTGACCGCCTTCAGACCATTTTGCTGGGCAAACTTCACCTGGATGATTGCGAACGTGTTGAGCTGCTTTAATTTTGTTAACTAGAGCACTTGCATCACGGCCGATACCACCAGCAGTAATTTCAACTGTTTGGATAATGCCATCTGGATCAACGATGAAAGTACCACGATCTGCAAGACCATCAGCTTCGATTAGTACGTCGAAGTTACGGGAAATGACATGTGATGGATCACCGATCATGATGTACGTAACTTTACCGATTGCAGCAGAATGCTCGTGCCATGCTTTATGTGTAAAGTGAGTATCTGTTGATACGGAATACACTTCAACACCAAGTTGTTTAAGAGTCTCGTATTGGTTTTGTAGATCTTCAAGCTCAGTTGGGCAAACGAATGTAAAGTCAGCTGGGTAGAAGCAAATTACGCTCCATTTTCCTTTAAGATCTTGTTCTGAAACCTCGATGAATTTTCCGTTGTGAAATGCTGATGCTTGAAATGGTAGTACTTCTGTTCCTATAAGTGACATGATTATTGCTCCTCTGCATGTTTATTTTGGTTTTTCGAGCATATTCAACAGTTGCTGACAACAAGTTTTGAACATACTTTATAATCATTATAATTAACTAAATGAGACTCATTGTCAAGTGAATTATAATTATTATAATTAAATAGTCATTACGAAATGAATCGTAACATACAGTATGCTTCACTTTTAATCAAAATATTCAATAAAAACAATCTATCTTTTAAAAAGAAAAACCTGTGGCGGCTAGTGCCGACGCAGGTTCTCTTACTATCATTAAATATCATTTTGCTTACAGCTTAAGTCCTGTCCATTGCCAATATCCATAATAAAAACCAACCATTAACAATGCATGAACAACGATGAGTACTGCACTTAGACGAAGTAAATCTCGTGGTGCAAACGTTTCGGTTTCCGTTTCTTGGAATAAAAGCAGAGCTTTTGAACTTACAGGAAACGTTAAACAATAATCCATACCAATCGTGCCGATAAATATAACAGCAACTGGATTAAGTTCAAGTGCTGATGCTAGAAATAACAGCGGCGGTACCATAACTATTGCGCGTGTCGTATGTGAAGTCATGTAAATATGTGAGGTAAGCGATAGTAATATGACAACAACGAGTACTGCAAATGTCGATTGCCCATCCAATGACTGAGTTGCCGCAAATAGAGAATCTTTAATCCAATCCGAAGCGCCGGAATCAATTAGAGACTGACCTAAAGCAAGTGCTGCACCTACGAAAATGATCAAATTCCACGAGACGTGCTTCAGTCCATCCTTCCAACTGATGACACCAAACTTTGGCATTGTCAGAATCAAAACACCTATTATCGTAACCATAGCAATTTCTAGTCCGTGGATAGATTCAGTCAACCAACCAATAATCATGAGTAAGACGATTCCAAGCGTTCTTTTCTCGTGAGTGGAAAATGAGTTTTCAGAGTTAGAGTGACTATTATTTTTAATAGCGGTTATTAGAGTATTTGTATTAATGGAACTTTGGCGCTGTTCTTTGGTCAAAAACAGTCTGAGCAACACCCAACATGAGCAATAACTAGAGACAATCCCGAACGGCAATCCCCACAAAATCCATTGTATAAACGATATTCCTTCCCCAGACACCTTCGTAAGCAAATCCACTGCAATTAGATGTGAACCAGCACCGATCAATGTAGACACAGTTGATACAAGAATAATCGTCGGCATTAGAAGTGCCAGTGCTTTTGTAATTTTGGCATCATTCAAATATCCGGCCAAACTCCGAAACACCGGAAGTGTAACTGAAGCACGACCTGAGGTTGATGGTATAAAAAGGGCAAGTGGTTGAAGTGCGGTTGCGAGCAACCAGAATAAGCCCCCTACTGTCTTTGCTCTATTAAGCAATGTGAGCGTCAATCTACCTGCAAGTCCTGTCACTTGCAGCGCCCCACCAAGAATGAACGTACCAATCATTAACCAAACGATATCAGAGGATAAAGAATGAAATAATAGCTCTTGCTTCCCCCCGCCTAACAAAATAATGATAGAAACCATACCTATCGCAATATAAGCAGAATTGATGCTTGTTGTTGTCCATAGAATAGTAGCCATTCCTAGTGCAAAAAGTGTGATTTTTCCATCCGTAGACAGCGAAGTCGGCAACTGGATGGCTACTGAGAGTATAATAAGAAGTATGAACGAAAGACGATACGTATGAACTCCACTTCGAATGAATGAGACGATCTGCGTCATGATGCATGTCCCTCATTTATAGAGTTTGCTCCTAATCTGTAACCTAATAGGATGGTCCTCATAGCGCTTTCTGAGCTATCCGTTAACAATTCCTCTGCCAAAAGAATTGCTTCTTCTAATGTAGATGGCGCTTGTAAGATACTTGTATACGCATCTATACCACACTCATAATTCACGCGTGCATCCTTGCCAATAGTACCTGCGAAAGCAAAGACTGGAATGCCTCGTCGCTTCGCTTTTGAAGCTACCTCAGAAGGGATCTTACCGTGCGGAGTTTGATAATCAATACTTCCTTCTGCCGTAAATACAAGATCACACTGTTGCAACATCTCATCAATTTTCATATATTGCGAAATGATATCGTAACGAGAATGAAGCTTTGCTCCGAGTAATGCTTTTAAGCCTGCACCTAGTCCACCAGAAGCACCGCAGCCAGGAGCTTGTCGCACATCAAATCCTGTATCTCGTTCAATGACGTTTGCATAACGCTCTAAAGCTACTTCTAACTCGTTTACTTGTTCAGGAGATGCACCTTTTTGCGGGCCAAAAACGCGGGCGACACCCTTTGGACCACATAGTCGATTATGCCAATTGCAAGCAACGTCAATCCGTACACGCTTTAGTCTAGCATCTAGATGGGTTAGATCGATTTGGTTCAACTCAAGAAGCCCGATTGCACCTCGTTTACTAATCTCGTCACCTTGGACATTTAGTAGCCTTGCACCGAGTGCTTGCGCCATCCCAACTCCACCATCCGATGTACCCGAGTCTCCGCAGCCGAGTAGAATTCGCTCTGCTCCGAGATCTAATGCTGCAGCAATCATCTCACCTACACCATAAGTAGTTGTTAAAGAAGGATTGCGCATGTCGCGCGGCACATGTTTAAGTCCTGCGGCTGCCGCCATCTCTAGTACGGCAGTTCGAGGTCCTGTTCCACCGAGAAAGCCGAATGTTGCATCAATCGGATCGCCGACTGGCCCGGTGACTGTAAGGTGAACGCGCTCCCCATTTGTAACACGGACGAGTGTTTCTGCGAATCCTTCTCCCCCATCGACCATCGGGAGTGACTTAATGGATGCTTCTGGCAGCACTCTTTTAATACCTGCCTCAATACAATGTGCCGCGCGCTCTGCATTTAAACTTTCTTTAAATCCCGAAGGGATAATTACTATTCTCATCTCACATGCTCCTCTCAACTTTCAACGATTCATAATTGGAATACTTTCCCGTTGACATGAGTTCATTCTATCGAGCGATTCCGAGAAATCTGTGAGAGGAAGATTAGAATATGGTGAGAGGAGCATTAGAAATTCACTTCATTTGTTGGTTTATCTACACGCCGAAATTATTCCTCAGTAGCTTTCACACCGAAACGTTTAGCATTACGTTCGCGCGCGCGTTCAATTTCGACCTCGCGATTACGAGGCTCTGAATTAGTAACTAGCGAATCCATAAGGCGACGCGACACCTCTGTAATTTCAAGTACAGCTCGGTGAAACGCCTCTTCATTTGCTTTGGATGGTTGAACGAATCCAGATATTTTCCTCACATATTGCAGCGCAGCAGCTTCTATCTCATCATCCGTAACAGCAGGTTCAAAGTTAAATAACGTTTTTATATTTCGGCACATACATAATTCCTCCTCAGAACATTTATTTGTATTATACTCTGACTTTTAAACTTGCTTCTATAGAATTGTTCCTATTCATTTCATTTTTTGAAAATTCAAAAATACATTATTCATTCATGCAACTTTACAAAACAACAACTCGTTTGTTATCAAGTAATGGTTAATAAGTATGATAGTTTAGAAAAGAGGATAATAATATGAAAAGTTTGTCCAAAGCAATAATATATACTACTTTATCATGCATTACTGCATCATTACTGTTATCAGCCTCAGCAGAAACTGCTCAAGCAAAGAGTACTACTTCTATCACCTATCAAGTTGGAAAGAAAACAGTCATTGATTACAGGGGAGCACAACAATTACTTGAAGCTCCATATATATCTAACGGTTATACCATGGTGCCAATTCGATCATTTGCTGAAGGCTTAAAGATGACGGTTTCGTGGGATAAAAGTAAAAATGAGGTTTCTTTCTCTTCAAGTAATAAGATGTATACGTTAAGAGTAAACGATGATCGAATGTGGATTGATAACAAAACAATTGTCAAAATGCCCGTAAATGTTACCTCTGTAAACGGAAACATCTTTGTTCCTATTCGTGCCGTTTCCGATGTACTGAATAGTAAGATAGACTGGCAAGCTAGCACCAAAACGATCAAAGTTTCACTTCCAAACTCAGAGAATATTAAGGACATTGAGTTGCATTATTCATTTGAGAAGAGTAATGAAGATTGGGCTGCGGACTATGCTGATCTACCAACTATAGGTGACAAATCAATATACGAGCTTGAAAATAAGAGATCTCTTATACCGACACCTGGTAATACAACTAACTTTGGTTATTACATTAAGGGAATGAACCGAAGCGATGATTTATTTATGTTTTTGAATAAGAAAGTAACAGGTCTACAACCTAATACTACTTATACTGCTAACATGTCCTTTAATCTTTATTCTAATGTTTCAAGTGGTCTGATCGGTATTGGAGGCGCTCCTGCAGAAGCTGTCTATGTAAAGGCTGGGGTAGTAAATGTAAAGCCGGGGCTTAAAATCGTAGAAGATTATTATAGAATGAATATAGATACAGGAAGTCAGAGTCAAAGTGGTAAAGATATGAAGAATATTGGGAATATCGGAAAACTAAATGCTGATAAAGAAGGATATCAAGCTAAGCTCTTTACGTATGAAACTAAAGTAACAACTGACAAGAATGGTGATGTATATCTAATTATCGGTACGGATTCAGGATTCGAAGGGCTGACGACAGTATACTATGACGATATTAAAGTGAAGTTAAGTCCGGTTAATTAATTTTCAACTGTTCCACTCAAACTCATAAGAAAAAGCTGACAGTTATTAATTACTGTCGGCTTTTTTATGTATTTTTCGGCGATCTTGTTCGTAAAAGAGAAGCTCTTAAGGTAAAAAGCCTGCTTGACTAATAAATAGTTGATCATCTGCAAAATGTTTTTTAAGTCCCTCATATACGTTAAGATAAGCGTCGGAATGATACCATTGCTCCATCCCGATCTCGTTATATATGGAGGAAATCCCTAAACGCTTAGTCCGCTTTCCACCACTTCCATCGCCCATAAAGTAATCATCAAGGCACACACGTTGTACAATGCTTGCCAACTTATGTGGGAAGTCATCGCTACTAGGCAGTACTGGTGCTATGGCAACTTGTGCTGGAATACCAGCCTCGATGATTTGTTTCAGCGCATTTAACCTAGCATTTACAGAAGGTGCTTTTGGCGTAAATCGTTTACGTATATGTTCAAGATCAGTTTCGATCGTCATACTGACGCGGATTCTGTTTTTGAAAGAAACTAATAAATCGATATCTCTTGTTACTAGAGGGCTTCTCGTTTGTAGTAACAAAAAATCTGGTTTGTTTTCTACCATTACTTCTAATAATGATCGTGTAACTCTCTTCTTAAACTCAATCGGTTGGTAAGGGTCGGTACTGGAAGACATAAATATTGAAACAGCTCCTTTATTTTTAGCTTTAATAAGCTCTTTACGGAGTAGACCTGCAGCTCCCTCCTTAATATCTACCCAAGTTCCCCATTCTTCTTTACGAAACAATGAAATAGGCATTTGCCTGACATAACAATAAGAACATGCGAAAGAACAACCAGCATACGGATTCAAAGTATGACTATAGCCAGTTAGGTACCCTGATGCTTTATTAAGAAGTTGTTTAGGCTGCTTATTGCTAAAGATCTCTTCCATCGTAAACCTCCATTGTCGAGTGTGAAAATGGAGCCACCCATGCCCCTATTTAAAGGTTATTGGATGGCTCCCTCCACTTGCTTTAGAACTCTCTGTTTAGTTAACAGTGACTGTCACATTACTGCTGCTTGTCGTCCCAAATCTATTCGTTACTTCAACTTTGTATGTGTAAGTTCCTGTTGCTTTATTCGTAAAAGCGTAGCTTGCCGTCTGTGCTTGGGGTGAATTGTCCGTAAGAGCCGCAGTGTAAATAACAGCATTATTTTCGTAGAGCTTCCACGATGATCCGTTGTTCCCCCACCAGATATTCCATTTTATTGTGTAATTTTTAGCGTTGGTTTGATTCGTATGACTAAGCGTTGGGGTTCCAGGTATACCTGTTGCAGGAGATGCAACTGGTATGGCATGTACGACTGTGGAATTAGTACTCTCTCCAGCTACATTGTTCGATGTCACGACATAATAATAGGTTGTGCCGTTTGTTAATCCTGTATTGTTATAGGACGTTGTCGTTATATTGCTGGAAACTGCTGTGAACGGGCCGCCTATTGCTAGTCCACGCTTAACCGTATAACTGTCCGCACCAGATGCAGCTGCCCATGACAATTGTATGCTAGTATCTCCCGATGTTGCGATTACGCCAGTCGGTGCTGGTGGTATCGGTATGGATGTGACCGGCGTTGCTAGTACGACCGCGGAATTCGGACTTTCCCCGGAGCCGTTGCTTGCGTTAATAACATAATAGTATGTTGTAGCGTTTGTTAAACCAGTATTCAGATAGTTAGTGGCAACCAAATTGCTGGCAACGGTTGTGAATGGACCACCTGCTGTTAAGCCTCTTTTTACAGTATAACTAGTTGCACCAATAACAGCATCCCAAGAAATCTGTATGCTGCCGTCTCCCGGTGTTGCGACTACACTTGTTGGAGCTAAGGGCACAGCTATCGGCGTCGCTTGAAATACTGTCGAATTCGGACTCTCTCCTGCTCCATTGCTAGCCGTAATGACATAGTAATACGTCGTACCATTTGTTAAACTTACGTCATTGAATGAGGTCGTCGTTAGATTAACTGCCACTGGAGCAAATGGGCCACTGGTTGCTGTCCCACGTTTAACCGTATAAGTTGATGCCCCTGCAGCAGCCGACCACGATAACTGGACACTAGCGTTACCTGGTAAAGCGACTACGGCAGTTGGTGCTGCTGGTATCGTTGTTGCAGTGCCGCCAAACACTGCATTGTCCAAATTTGACACTGCACTTCCAGAAGCATTTCTGGCAATGATACGATAATAATACCTTCCTCCGCTCGTACCTGTCGTGTCCGCATAGGTTGTACCTGTAACTGCTGTAGCGATAGTAGAGAAAGTGCCATTATACGTAAGGGACCGCTGAATATCATAGTTAGAAGCAAGTATGGAAGTAGACCAATTCAAACGTAATTGTCCTTGCTCTGGTGTGACCGTCAGAATAAAGGATTGCGGCTCTGATAAATGAGGTGTAACGGAAACGGCATCTGATCTTCGATTAGCGTTGGTAGTTGTGTTGTAAGCGACCACTTCATACGTATATATAGTACCATTCACGAGATTGGTATCGGTAAATGAAGTTCCTGTTATATTAGAATGTATAGACTGACCATTGCGAATGATCGCATATTTGCCTGCTCCTGCCGAAGCTGTCCAGTATAGTTCCACCTGACTGTCGGTTGGTTTGAAAGTGACTGCAAAATCCTCTGGAGAACTCGAACTTGGTGTCACGGTCACCCAATTAGAAGGTGTGCTGAGCTCATTTGGAGATCTATAATCTTTAGCTACAAGCTGATACTGATATTCTGTTCCGTTGGTAACTTGGGTATCTATAAAAGCATCCGTAATTCTAGTTGCAATAAGCGTCGTTACACCATTAACTTTACGATAGATATAGTAGTTAATATAATTTGATAAAATGGGTACTGCTCTTGTCCAATTTAATTCGATACTACCATTTCCCGGAGATGCTTTCAGCCAGAAGTTCGAAGGAACCCTCAAGGCTGTTTCCGGAGAGTTGGCACTAATCCCACCATTGGAGACTGCCCTAATAACATAGTAATATGACTTTTTGGGATTTGGCGGAAGTGCATATGAAAATTGATTTGTTGTAATTCCGCTCGCCAATGTCGCGTAAGGACCTTCGCTTGTTTCCGAAACTTTAACTTCATAACTAGCTGCTTCATGAACAGGATCCCACTTAAGCGATACTGTATTGCTCTGAATACTAGATTCCGGCTTTGTTGGCACGTTCGGAACTTTCGGAATAAACCCTTTTGTTAATATCAACGTAAACGGAGTCGATTTCGCAGACTCACCATGTTCGTTGGAAGCTGTGATGACAAATTGATGCGTGCCTACTCCAAGACTCGTAAGTCCAGTTCCATCAATTGACCCGTTTGGTAGGCTTATTCCCAAATTGTAAGCTGCACCGAGTTCGATTAGTTCCACATTTCCGTTCCCATTCAGATCGCTCCACGGGTATGCTTTAACGTTTGCATTGGGCAAACTTATTGCTCCCGGTCCACCCTGCAAATAGAAGTTATCGATCCCATTAAATTTGCTCAAATTAACTGTTGGTGCAGAACTTCCAACCGTTACGTCATTCCCGGATACGACCAAAGAATATGGCTGCGGTCCATAAGGGACATTGTATCCAGCTATACGGACACTGTAAGTTCCTTCTACTGGTGCTTGGAAATATACGTTTTCAACATTGTTCAATCGATCAAATGCAGTACATGAAGTACTTGCGGTATTGCTTGCAAAGCAATTTCCTTTGTATGCGGACCCATCCGGTGCAACGACTTGAAGATCTAGATCGTTGACCAAGTTTCTTCCGACATATAATGCACTTGGAGAATCCGTCCAAACAAGTGTGAATTTCAGAATTTGGCCGCTCTTCGCGTGAAATTGATAATTGGATTGTTGACCTGTGCCGACAGTCTTCTGCGAATCATCGAAGAACAAGTTTTTTCTGCCGCCCGTTGGGAACAGCGTATTCTGTAAATCTATTCTGCCCCATCCTGTTTCACGGCTCATCCATCCGTAGCCAATGTCCTCAGCACCATTGATGAGAGTAGCTTTAAGCAAAGCCGATGATGGAACGATCTGCTTCGTGGTGGTATAGTATTGACGAACAAGCGCCGTTGATCCAGTTACGATCGGTGTAGCCATGGATGTGCCGCTGCTATAGGCATAATAAGCATCGAGTTCAGGCTTATACTTGCCTTGCGGAGCAAGTGAAGATCTGGTTGACAGCACTAACGTTCCCGGCGCAACGACATCTGGCTTAACTCTGTCATCCTCCGTTTGTCCTCGAGCTGAAAAGTCAGCGACTAACAATGGATTGTTTGCTGGCCATGGGCCAACGACATCGGGACGATTATTTTGTGTAGCACCTACGGTGATTACATTTTTTGCAACACCAGGATCACCAACAGATTTTGCACTGGGTCCGCCGTTGCCAGCTGCAAATAGTACAGAAAACGATTTGTTCGCGAACGTATATTGATCTGTTTCTTGGGAAAGTTGACTGTAGCTACTTCCACTTCCCCATGAATTCGTATGGATCGTGGCACCGTGTGAGACAGATTCAGCAAGAGCATCTGTGAAAGGAAATGGAATTTGCAGTCCAGATCCGCTATCGATACCTACTGATTGGAAAACAAGCTTAGCAGCTGGCGCAACACCTTTGTGTGCTCCGTTTGACTGAACGCCTGTTCCGACAATTGAACCAGCTACGTGAGTGCCATGACCGCTAAGATCCGACCATTCTGGCCGTGCGTAAGCAATCGGGGTCACCTGCAGTCGGTCGCGCAAATCGGGATGCAATGTACTGATTGTTCCTGTATCTAGTCCCGAATCCATTACTCCGATAATTTGCCCGTGCCCAGTTAATCCATTTGTCCATGCTCCACCAGGTGTACTAGCTTTTACAATTTCGCCAGCTTTCGTATTATAAGTTGTGATTGGTTTGACTTCTTCTATAAAGATTATGTTTTCGTCTAAACTAATTTTGTTAATATCCGATTTCGGAATTTTCGTAAAGATATATGGTTCATGCGACTGCTTTACATGAAGTTTGGAAATGCCAAGTCGTCCGCTAACAACAGATTGCTTACCCTTAAGCACTGTTATACGGGCATCAATCTGTGCCTCATTCGATATCTCAGGTGAAATCTTCCATTCCGATCGATAGGCAATAACACTATTCACTTTTTTGAGGTTAGCTACACGATCTGCTTGCTTACTATTCATACTGACCAGAAATGCAAAGTCAGGCACATAACCGTCTATATGTACTCCCTCTGAGGTTAGAGCTTGTTTGGAAGACTCATCAACTGGACCTGTGAATTGAACGATATATAGTTTGTTGTTAAAGTTTTCTCCTGACGGCAAAGCTTCTTTCATGTCCTTCTTCTGTACTTCTATCGGATCTATTGGTCCTGTTTTTAAATAGAGTTGTGGCACAGTGTTTGGTACTGCTGCACCTACATTATCTCTACTAGTCTCTTGATTTTCTGCGAGCGACGTTGGCACAATCGATGTAAAAAATAAACTTATTAGGACAATTAAACATAACAACCGTTTTTTCACTACTAACACTCTCCCTTATCCTTTTATTCGCACTTCGTGCGTTTCTCGCTAACCAATCTGCAAGGTTTAATAGACACCTTCTCTCCTAGTAAAATGTAGCCCCTTTTCCTAATATACTATTTTTAGGAAATTTGCCAATATAAAAAACGAAATTGAGCCAAGTTTAAATAACCCATTTATACTAGGTTTAAATACATGATCGTTAATATACATCAATTTCCATTATAAGTGTCTGATAATGATAGATTATTTCTGAACATAAAGACCAATTAAAAGAAGACTGTCCCAAAGATCATAATGACCTTTGGGACAGCCCTCTGTTTTTTGTTAAACTTTTAGCATTTAGTTAATCTCTATATCACCATACTCGTACATAAATTTGTCTCTACGCTTCTTCCCACTTCTTCTTAAAGAACAATTCATAAATCTTAACAACAACAATTTTTATCATAATGTAGATTGGAATGATGAGCAAAATGCCTAAAATTCCTGCCAAGTCTCCCCCAACCAACACAAGGATAATTGTCGTTACCGGATGAATAGCTAGTTGCTTGCCAAAAATATAAGGTGCAATGAGATTATCTTGTATTTGTTGCGATGCAAGAATAATAATCAATGACCAAATAGCAATGGATGGGGACTCAATAAATCCGATAATGACAATTGGAACGGATGACAAAATGGCCCCAATAAACGGAATGAAATTCAAAATGACCGCTACCACTGTTAACAGTAGTGCGTATGGCAAACCTATAATAAGAAAACCCAGATACATAAGTACCCCTAGCGCTAAATTAATGAGCACTCTGCCTATTATAAAGCTGCTAAGCGATTGATCAATATCTTGTACTACTTTGGATGCTTCATCGTGAAATCTTTTTGGAGCCAGGCTGATCATTTTCCGCCCGAATCCTCCATTCTCCTTTAGCATATAGAACAGGATTACTGGGAATATAACTAACACGACCGCAACGTTAGAAATAACGCCAAACAAACTTGTCACATAGTTCGTCAAAAACGTAAACCCTTTGTTCAAATAATTAGTTAGCTCAGATAGTGGATTTACATCTTTCGGTAGATATTCCGATAAGAAACCACTTTGTTCAAGCTCATGTAATTGTTCATTCAGAGCGTTAAACAAACTTGGTGCGTTGTTCAGCAAATTTAGCAATTGCGTACGCAATGAAGGCCATACGCCTAGAAATAAGCCAGCTAATATTACCGCTATAACTACATAAATCAGAAGAACGGACAATGTGCGGTGTATCTTTTTCTTTTCCATCCAGTTCACGAGCGGAAGCAATAGATAGTAAAAAAATACGGATAACATTAATGGTACAGTAACGATTGTAATCAGTGAAAAGATTGGTTTGAATACAAAGTCAACCAATGATCCCACATATATAATTGCCAATACCAGAAGTACGGCGAAACATATTTTTATAAACTGATTAAGTCTAACCACTGTATTCCTCCTTAATATGTATCTTTTGTACTAGTTGAATTAACCAATTATTAGGATTCCTAATTCCCCAATTTTGAAACTCACAAATGAAAAAACTTTTTAAGGCATAAGCCGGATGATCATCTCCTCGAATAGGTTTCGTCTATCTATGACCCTATTCATTTATTTTCCCTATTATCTCCTTATGTTGATTATTCATTGCGTTTCTTTATAAAAAAGAAAAGCGCTTTGCACTTAAACAGCTTTCAGACACACGAAAGTGTTTTCGTTATGCAAAGGGCTTTTCATAATCATAATCTCTAACCAATACGAGGATAACATGAATATAGTTTCGATTGTTCCTATTTTACGAAATTTTTATCTGTTCATATGACAGGAATACATTAAGAGGATCACTCTCTATAAAACTAAGACTGTATTAATGCTCCTGTAAAAGTGATGGCCCCGATAGCAGTCGCCGTACCGGTAGTAGTCAGCGCGTTTAATGAATACGTCACACTCCCAATTCCTGGGGATAAATCCACATGATTAACACTAGTGGCTCCAAATGTGTTATTCCCGGCCGAATGTTGATCAATACTAAAAATAACAGCTGCCCCTCGAAGAATTTGTAATTGAAGTATGGTAGTTCCTGCAGTAGATTCCCAACCAACAATCCCTGTTAACCAAACCCGGGTGCCATTCGGGACTCCTGTTATGGTGATCGTTTTTAGTGAAGTCGAGACAGCACCTATGGCGATTGCGGAACTCCCCGTAGTATTTGGAGTATTTTCTGCTGACTGAAATTGTTGAAAAGTCCCCGTTGCTCCAGAAGCCCCAGTCGCCCCGGTCGCTCCGGTTGCTCCAGTTGCTCCAGTTGTTCCGGTTGCTCCAGTCGCTCCAGTTGCTCCTGTAACTCCAGTCGCTCCAGTTGCTCCAGTCGTTCCGGTCGATCCGGTTGCTCCAGTAACTCCAGTCGCTCCAGTCGCCCCGGTCGATCCGGTTGTTCCTGTAACTCCAGTCGCTCCAGTCGCCCCGGTCGCTCCGGTCGCTCCGGTTGTTCCAGTAACTCCAGTCGCTCCAGTCGCTCCAGTCGCTCCAGTCGCCCCGGTCGATCCGGTTGCTCCAGTCGCCCCGGTCGATCCGGTTGCTCCAGTCGCCCCGGTCGATCCGGTTGCTCCTGTCGCCCCGGTCGATCCGGTTGCTCCAGTAACTCCAGTCGCTCCAGTAACTCCAGTAGCCCCAGTCGCTCCAGTCGCCCCGGTCATTCCGGTTGCTCCAGTAACTCCAGTCGTTCCGGTTGCCCCAGTAACTCCAGTAACTCCAGTAACTCCAGTCGCTCCAGTCGCCCCGGTCATTCCGGTTGCTCCAGTAACTCCAGTCGCCCCGGTCATTCCGGTTGCTCCAGTAACTCCAGTCGCTCCAGTCGTACCGGTTGCTCCAGTAACTCCAGTCGCCCCAGTAGTTCCGGTTGCTCCAGTAGTTCCGGTTGCTCCAGTAACTCCAGTAACTCCAGTCGCTCCAGTCGTACCGGTTGCTCCAGTAACTCCAGTCGCCCCAGTAGTTCCGGTTGCTCCAGTATCTCCAGTTACGCCAGTATCACCAGTTGGACCAGTAGCCCCAGTAGTTCCGGTTGCTCCAGTAACTCCAGTCGCTCCAGTCGCCCCGGTCATTCCGGTTGCTCCAGTAACTCCAGTCGCCCCGGTCATTCCGGTTGCTCCAGTAACTCCAGTCGCCCCAGTAGTTCCGGTTGCTCCAGTATCTCCAGTTGCCCCAGTAGTTCCGGTTACTCCAGTTGCGCCAGTATCACCAGTTGGACCAGTAGCCCCAGTCGTTCCGGTTGCGCCAGTAACTCCAGTCGCTCCAGTCGCCCCGGTCATTCCGGTTGCTCCAGTAACTCCAGTCGTACCGGTTGCTCCAGTAACTCCAGTAGCCCCAGTCGTTCCGGTTACTCCAGTTGCGCCAGTAACTCCAGTCGCTCCAGTCGCTCCAGTCGCTCCAGTCGCCCCGGTCATTCCGGTTGCTCCAGTAACTCCAGTCGTACCGGTTGCTCCAGTAACTCCAGTAGCCCCAGTCGTTCCGGTTACTCCAGTTGCGCCAGTAACTCCAGTCGCTCCAGTTGTCCCAGTAGTTCCGGTTGCTCCAGTATTGCCAGTTGGACCAGTCGCCCCAGTTATTCCGGTATCGCCTGTTGCCCCAGTAACTCCAGTCGTCCCGGTCATTCCGGTTGCTCCAGTAACTCCAGTCGCTCCAGTCACCCCAGTTGTTCCAGTATCGCCAGTTGGGCCAGTAACACCAATCGCTCCATCAGCTCCAGTATCTCCAGTTGCCCCAGTCGTCCCGGTCATTCCGGTTGCTCCAGTAACTCCAGTCGCTCCAGTCGCTCCAGTCGCTCCAGTCGCTCCAGTCACCCCAGTAGTTCCGGTTGCTCCAGTATTGCCATTTGGACCCGTGGCTCCAGTTGTTCCAGTATCGCCAGTTGGACCAGTAACACCAATCGCTCCATCAGCTCCAGTATCACCAGTTGGACCAGTAGCACCAGTAGTTCCGGTATCGCCTGTTGGCCCAGTCGAGCCAGTAGCCCCAGTAACACCAGATGCTCCTGTAACTCCAGCGCCAGTCACCCCAGTCGTTCCAATTGCTCCAGTAACTCCAGTCGCTCCAGTCGTACCGGTTGCTCCAGTAACTCCAGTCGCTCCAGTATCGCCAGTTGCCCCAGTAGTTCCTGTTGCTCCAGTATTGCCAGTTGGACCAGTAACACCAATCGCTCCATCAGCTCCAGTATCGCCAGTAGCACCAGTCGCTCCAGTATCGCCAGTTGCCCCAGTAGTTCCGGTTGCTCCAGTATTGCCAGTTGGACCAGTAACACCAGTCGCTCCATCAGCTCCAGTATCGCCAGTCGCTCCATCAGCTCCAGTATCGCCAGTCGCTCCATCAGCTCCAGTATCGCCAGTCACCCCAGTAGTTCCGGTATCGCCAGTTGGCCCAGTCGCTCCAGTGATTCCAGTAACTCCAGTCGTTCCAGTTGCTCCAGTGAATCCAGTCGCCCCAGTAGTTCCGGTATCGCCAGTTAGTCCAGCTGCACCAGTAATCCCAGTGACTCCAGTGACTCCAGTCACCCCAGTAGTTCCGGTTGCTCCAGTAACTCCAGTAACTCCAGAAATACCAGTTGCTCCAGTGACTCCAGTCGCCCCAGTAGTTCCGGTATCGCCAGTTGGTCCAGTCGCCCCAGTTGTCCCAGCTTCGCCAGTTGGACCAGTCGCTCCGGTTGCTCCAGTAACTCCAGTAACTCCAGTCGAGCCAGTCGTACCAGTATCGCCTGTTGGTCCAGTAGCTCCAGTAACTCCAGTAACTCCAGCGCCAGTCACCCCAGTCGCTCCAGTCGTACCGGTTGCTCCAGTAACTCCAGTCGCTCCAGTATCGCCAGTTGGCCCAGTCGCTCCAGTGATTCCAGTAACTCCAGTCGTTCCAGTTGCTCCAGTGAATCCAGTCGCCCCAGTAGATCCGGTATCGCCAGTTGGTCCAGTCGCCCCAGTTATTCCGGTATCGCCAGTTGGCCCAGTCGCTCCAGTGATTCCAGTGATTCCAGTAACTCCAGTAACTCCAGTAACTCCAGTAACTCCAGTAACTCCAGTCGTTCCAGCTGCACCAGTAGTCCCAGTGACTCCAGTGACTCCAGTCACCCCAGTCGTGCCGGTTGCTCCAGTAACTCCAGTAACTCCAGACGTACCAGTCGCTCCAGTGAATCCAGTAGCCCCAGTTGTCCCAGTTTCGCCAGTTGGCCCAGTCGCTCCGGTTGCTCCAGTAACTCCAGTCGAGCCAGTCGCT
Organism: Paenibacillus sp. GSMTC-2017; assembly: GCF_016019935.1. Lineage (GTDB taxonomy): Bacteria > Bacillota > Bacilli > Paenibacillales > Paenibacillaceae > Pristimantibacillus. The sequence continues at coordinate 67,395 of NZ_JAECMT010000001.1, read as the reverse complement.
CCAGTCGTACCAGTATCGCCAGTTGGTCCAGTAGCTCCAGTAACTCCAGCGCCAGTCGCCCCAGTTATTCCGGTATCGCCTGTTGTCCCAGTCGAGCCAGTTGCTCCAGTAGGACCGGTTGATCCACTCCCAGGGCCAGTAGCTCCAGTAACACCAGTTGATCCCGTTGCTCCTGTTGGTCCAATTTCGCCAGTAGCACCAGTAGCACCTGTTACACCCGTATTTCCAGTGGTGCCGATATCTCCAGACGCCCCAGTGATTCCAGTCGTACCTGTCACTCCAGTAGCACCTGTTACACCCGCATTTCCAGTGGCGCCGATATCTCCAGTCGCCCCAGTTGGCCCTGTAATTCCAGTATCGCCTGTCGCCCCAGTAGCTCCGGTCGCCCCGGTAGTTCCGCTAGGAATCTCGCCAAGATCGATTCGCACTTTTGCCGAACCTGGAAGAACTTCGATATCCAAAGTGCTCGATTCGAATAAGAGTTGACTTCCCAATGCAAGCGGTTGTGATCCAGATGGTCCGTTAACAGAGAATAAAATACCAGGATTGAACGGCCCAGTAGGCCCAGTAGGTCCAGTTGCACCCGTAGCTCCAGTCGCACCAGTTACACCGGTGATGCCTGATAAAGTGGGAGCCGCTAAAATGTTTTCTAGTTTATATTGAAGAAACATTTCATTCTTGCTTATTTCTTGTAATGTGCTTTGTACACTTGAATTAACAGCGAGTAAATCGCTTATTGTTGCCGGAATACTTAACCCAGGCAAAGTCCCTATGACATATTGGATCTTTTCTGCTTCGGCATTAATAATGTGACTTAGTCCGAGTTCTTCTAAGGCGATTGATGCTAACAAAAGATTCAAAGCGTCATCCCTTGACATCGTAATAATTGGGGTGATATTTGGTATGTTTCCCTGCGTCATGTTTCGTCACCCTCTCGGTGTTACATTATTTTTTCGTATATCTTATGCTTGTTTAATAGAAAAGTTCGTTTAATAGAAAACACTTCGAACAAGTTGTTTACTAAAAGTTGAGAGTTTTACATAGTAATGTAATCTTGAAAACTACAACAAGTTATTAATCCTCTTTATTGGAGGGACATTGAAGAGTCAAATATGAGCAAAAATAAAACGACGTTCGTTGTTCACATTGAACAATAAACGTCGCAATTTGGGTGACCATTTGAGCGCTATAGGAATTTCCTTTAGCACGAATAATATTATTAATTAACTTTTGTAACTACCAGAAGCTCTACTATTTTTTGAACGACGTCCTCTTCTACAATACTAACCTTGTCTGTCGCTAGTTGTAAAAGATTAGTATGATCTCCGACACAAATCGAACGTTTTGCATGTTTGAACATCGATAAATCGTTTGTGTCATTTCCAAATGCTATAAACTGTTGTGGCTTAACTCCTAACTTTTGCAATCCCACCCACTTGTCAACACCTTCTGGGCTAATATCAATGATTCCTTCATGGCCATGGATATAGATTATAATTGGAAGTTTGTGAAGTTCCACTAACATTTGTTGTTCATAACGGGTATGTAAAATAACTGCTTTTACGATTTCGTTCAATTCAGATAAAGGTATATTTTTCGCACGCTCATCAGGATCAATATTTCGTCTGATTGGATGATCGTCGCTACCAGAAAAGGAATAATCCCAGCTACTATCTATTAAATAGTCTGCCTCATATTGCTCTAATAGTTTAATGATAGTATCTGCAACCATGGAGTCAAAATGTACGGTTGAAATGATACTTCCATCTTTTGCAACAAATCCACCATTTCCCCCGACCATTGAAAAACGATGCATGTGCACAGGTAGAATAGGTAACATATCACGAATTGGTCTAGCTGAAGCGAAGATGATTTCGTGTCCTCCACTCACTAATTTGTCTAATGCCTGAACCATAGATTCAGATAAAGGTTTACCTTTGAAGCAAATTGTCCCGTCCAAATCAAAAACTATTTTCATCGAATCGCACTCCTTTTTTTTTCCTATAGTAGCAGTTTCCTTTATAATGAAAAGGACGAATGTCCGAAAAAGGAGAATACAATGAAAATCATAGAAGAACAAACTATTATACAACGTTATGTAGCACAATATAAATTGGATCAAGTGTTTTCTCACCCGGATGCCCTTCCCTTTCAACTTCGTACCTATGAAAAAGATGGAGTCGTTTTAAGTGAGGGAGAAAAATTGGATGGGCTTTATTTTCAAGTAAAAGGACGAACTAGAGTATCGTCAAGTGTGGAAACGGGGAAGTCTTTACTATTACGTTTTTGTCATCCCTTTGCGGTCTTTGGAGATGTTGAATTACTACAAAATATTGTTATACAGTCACAGGTTGAAGCAACAGAGCAAACGTCGTTTCTATTTATTAACAAACACAAAATTGAAACTGAACTCATGCAAGATTATAAGTTTTTACACTTTCTCCTAAAGCAGCTTTCTTACAAGCTCCAAACGTGTACAACTGCATCACGAGTCAATTTATTAACTTCTGTTGAGGAGCGTTTCGCAAGTTATCTATTAACGACACAAGATGATCATTTGTTTGGAAAAGAAATGTTCACATCCTATATTCCAGACATTGCATCTCTTATTGGTACTACCCCACGCCATTTAAATCGTGTTATTCATAAGTTCTCTGAGATGAATATTTTAAAGAAAGAAACAAAAAAGATAATCGTCTTAGATTGGTCACGTTTGGATGAGTATTCCAATGGTCTTCGATATGAATAATGTAACTAACGAACTGAGTAATGCTTATTTTTCAGGAAAGCGCTCTTTTTTGATTTAACGAACTCAACTAGCGTTATTTCTCAATTAAATGAAGTACGTGAGCCTCATTTATCGAAATAGCGGTAATAGGATTCGTTAAATCGCGATAAAGTTTTTTATCAAATAAGAGTTGCTCAGTTCGTTAGCGGTTTGCGTAGCAAAGTGGCTACGTTTCATTGATAAGTAATTCGGTTAGTTATGTCTACGAACAAATTAACGAATATTACTTCACTTCAACAAATCGTTGTGCTTTTGCAGCACGTATGGAAGAGACGGCATATACAACAAGTGCAGTCCAGATTAGAGTAAGGCTTACTAGCATAACCGGACTCACAACCTCTTTAAATATGAAAACGCTAATGATTAATGTTAGTGTTGGTCCGATATATTGTACAAAACCAAGCATCGACAAAGGCAGTCTCCTTGCTGCATTAGCAAACAGCAACAATGGAGTAGCAGTCGCAACACCCGATAACAGTAGCAGTAAAATGGATGGTAATGGTAGTGACCAAGCAGTGTCGAGCTCAGCTATCCTCATATATCCCCAATAAATAATCGCTATAGGCATAACAATCATCGTTTCTGTAACTAGCCCAATCGCCGCATCTATCTTCACTTTTTTCTTAACAAGTCCATATAAACCAAAGGTTAGCGCAAGCGAAATAGATATCCATGGAAGTCGGCCATAATCAATTGCTATTAGTAATACACCTGTTCCTGCTAATGCGATTGCCAGCCATTGACCTCCTGTTGGTTTTTCCCGGAGGAATAGAATAGCAATGACAACATTAAAGAGTGGAGTTAAATAATAGCCAATACTTGTTTCAACAGCCTGTTCGTTATTTACCGCCCAAATAAAGATGAGCCAATTCGCAGTAATGAGTAAACTACTAAAGACGAGAGGCAACACGGTTTCTTTGACTGTTAATGTCATCTTAAGTTCTTTCCAACGTTTCTTAATAGCAACTATACCGATAACGACTACGAATGACCAAACAATACGATGAGACAAAATCTCACTCGCGGGCATGTTTTCAAACCACTTCCAATATAGAGGAAGTAATCCCCAAATCGTATATGCAATTACAGCATAAATTAAGCCTGTCCTCATTTAATACTCACAACCTATCTTCTGTTAATCAATTTTTAGTATGTATGGAATATTACCACTTTGCGCATGAATAGCAAGTAAAATAAAGCATGTAATCATTACATTTTGTCATAAATGATATGATCGGATCTGCTTCTGTTGTAGGCTTAGGTGAAAACACACACGGTATGCGAGAACTATTTACGATGAAACATCGTCTTATTCAATATTTGATTACTGAAAAGGTTTTACGAATCTTGTATTAGAGATGGATTGGGGAACTATTTTGAAAATAAATCAATACGTTCAAACTGGGGAAGGCGATCCTAGTCATCACCTCGTTCCTATGTTTAACACAAAAGAAATAACAGATATGTTTAAATGGATATACGAATATAATGCTGACCCAAAACATGAAAATAAAGTTCGTGTTATTGGAAGGGATATGTAGACTATAGATGAAGATTTATATAACAAAATCTCGGACTACGTTAAACGAAACAAGCCTATCTACTTCCAATACTAAATAAAGAAATAACAAAACTTATTCCAGTGACAAAACATATTAACGAATATGTGTTTCTGCCATAGGTAGATAAAAACAAGTATGCTTCTAGTGCCAAACAAATCATTACGATACTGGAACAAAATAAAGATGATCTCATCGATAAGACTGAAGAATATGAATGGATATTACAGAGTGCTCGTGTTATCGAACAATTTACGACTACAGGTTCTGGAGAAATTGATCCAGAATTTTTCTTAAAACATGATATCGCAATGTATGAAAATGTGAAGTGGACGCAAACTCAATTTGGAAAAACGATCGTATGGGGTCATAACGGTCAGCCTCAACTATATACTTGGACAAGTTGATCATGATCAACAGTTGAATCTGTAATTGAATATACTCTCTAATCAAAAAACAGTGTCGAGCCAGGTTTTTTTACCTGTCCCTACACTGTTTTTTGTTACATTATTAATTGTAAAAATAAACGTAATTATTTTGTATATAGGTCAGTACGAATAAGTTCGAATGTGTCGAGCCCAAAGTGCGTAACGACTCCAATTACAATTGACCAGAAAGCTAGACCAAGTGTCATCCACAAAATTACTTTATTGCGAGGAGCAAGGAAGATCATTGCGAATGCCGCTACTATATCTGTTCCAATTAGAATTGGGCCAATTACAGCTAGACCAGGCAATCCATATTTCACAAATATTTTATGTGCACGTTCGTATTTCTTCCCTTTTTCTTTATCTTTATAGTCGGGTCCATATTTGGCAGCTCTTCTTTTCGCTCTCCATTGGTTAAAACGGTCAAACAACAATACAATAAGTAATACAACTACCCAGTTTCCTAGAAAGCCAAGTGTAGTTACGGCAATTGGGTCTAATCCAATGTAGATACCGAGAGGAACAACAACTACAGATTCAACCCATGGAATCGCAGATAAAAGAAATACAGCAATATAGGACCATTCTTCTAAATATTCAACAAGCATAAATAGATATTCTCCTTCTCATGACTAAATAGTTTGTAAAAAATCCCCAACGTTGAGATTTTTAAATTGTACCCACGATATTAAATAAATTCAAGGTATTACCATTACATTTCCAACAAAAAATAGTAATTTAATTATGTGATTAGCTGATCTAATCTTGCTTTTGTGATAGCCTCTTCTTTGTTGCTTACACCAAGCTTCGCATACAAGGCAGAACAGTAATTTCTGATTGTGCCTTCTGAAAGAAATAGCTTGGTCGCAATAGATTTGTAACGCAATCCATTATTTAGATGCTGCAATATTTCCAGTTCACGTCTTGTAAGCCCAAATGTTGACTCTTTGATCTTTTCTGTAACATTTCGTAGTGTCTGCACCTGTCGATATTTCATCTCATCAAACACTTCAGAAATAACTCTTTGATCAATCCATGTTCCACCGTTGCTAATTAGTTTTATTACCTCCACCATCTCACGTGGATGAATCGATTTAAGCATATATCCATCAGCACCGAGCTCAATCGCTTTAATTGCCTGCGCAGTATCTTCGAAAGTCGTTAGAAGGATTACTTTTAAATATGGCCATCTTTTCTTCATTTCACATAGTGCATCGAGTCCCCCCATTTCCGGCATTCGAACGTCCATTAGCACGATATCAGGTGAATGTACTTCACAACTTTTGAGCGCATCTTATCCATCAATTAGTATCAATGTTATGCCTTCAGACATTGATCCTTTACTACTTAAAAGTTTATCAGAGCAGTTTGTAGATTCTTCATTTGAAGAGAAATGATAAACTGGGGTTATAAAAAGTGAAAGTACTCCCCTCCAATTAAAAGTAATAATTATTCAATTTTACTGTTAATCTGGAGGGGGGCGATTCACTAGATTAGACGGTTTTTCGAAAAACACGTTATTTATTAATTTGAATAGCAATTTGAATGACATACTTGTTCGGATCTCCAACTGCTAAATAACTAAGTAACTCATATTCGTATGCATTACCAATTATAGTGAAATTGTTGCATTCAACATAAGATTTTATTTTCTCATAAGTAGCGGGCAAGCTATCATATGATCCTTTGTGAATCATAATCACATAGTTACCCTTTGGCTTGATATAAAGAAGTTCACTGTTATGTTTATCGTTAATTTTATTGCAATAATAATTTGGTTCGTAACTACCATTTTCTAAATTGTCCTTATTAACAATAGAGCCGATAGGAAAGTCATAATCGATTTGATGTTTGTCACAATAATCAAAAATTTGATAGATGTTTTTAACATGTTCCTTTTCATCATTTACCTTCGATAGTTTGACCGCCAAGAAATATTCTTCTTCATTTTCTTCGATCCAAGGCTCTTCATACTTCATTTGTAAAGCACGATTGGTATTGTCTATTGCGCCCTTCAAAAGTCGCTGCATTCTCAATAACTTCTTTTGTTCGTCGTCAAGTTGCTTCTGCTTTTCTTTCAGCATCGATATAAAATGAATAGTGTTTTGATCTTCCATATATTCTTTTATTTTTTGTAATGCCGTACCCGTTTCTTTTAATAAGGCTATTGTATCGAAAGTGTAAAACTGCTTTGCGGAATAATAACGATACCCGTTTTCTTTGACGATCTCAGGTTTTAATATACCCATGGCATCGTAATGAAACAAGGTGTGTTTCGTTACGCCACAAACTTTTGCAAACTCACTGGTCGTAAAGTATTGATTATAATTTGTAGACATTTTGATACTCTCCTCTTGACTATCGGGTTACCCTATACCTCAAAGTACATTAAAGTAACCCATTCACACTGTCAAGTATCTTAGCTACAACCTAGCATTTGGGAGGTTTTTACATAAAAAAACGATTAGATCATCATAATACTGTACACCAGTAAATTTTTACTCATCTATGGAGGATTACAGAATGTCTACTTTACAGCTATCAAAATTTCAACGTTGGGTCGTACTGGCGATTGTGTCCAGCGCATTATTTTTAATTGTTATTGATATGACAGTACTTTATGCTGCACTTCCACAACTAACCTATGATCTATCAGCTTCTGCATCGGAAAAACTGTGGATTGTTAACATCTATCCACTCATCATATCAGGGCTATTACCAGGTCTAGGTACATTAGGAGATCGTCTCGGACATAAGAAATTATTCGTTTCTGGACTATTCGTATTTGGATTGGCGTCACTAATAGCTGCTTATGCGCCATCTCCACTCATCCTTATTATCGCCCGCACACTGCTTGCGGTTGGTGCAGCAATGATGATGCCGGCAACTTTGTCTATTATTCGGACTACTTTTTCCAATGAGCGTGAGCGGTCAATCGCCATCGGTGTATGGGCTTCCGTTTCATGTATAGGGGCAGGAATAGGTCCACTCATCGGCGGATTTTTATTGGAACACTTCTGGTGGGGATCAGTATTTTTAATTAATATTCCCATCGTAATCCTTGCAATGATTTTAGCTATTTTCTTTATCCCAAATCTAAAAGGACAATCAAATAAAAAATGGGATTTTATTGGCTCCGTTCAAATTATGATCTGCTTGGTTGCCTTCGTTTATGCGATTAAAGAAATTGGTAAACGTGAAAGTTCAATAATTGTCATTGTGAGTGCAATACTTCTTGGAGCAATAGCGTTAATGCTCTTTTTACGTAGACAGAACAAGCAGACTGAACCTTTAATCGATTTTACCTTATTTAAAGATTCACGCTTTACTACTGGAGTCATAACTGCATTGCTTTCAAGTTTTGCACTTATTGGGATGGAATTAATCGTTACTCAGCGGCTACAGCTAGTGCTTGGGTATTCGCCACTAGAGGCAGGGTTGTTTATCGTATTTACTCCAATTGCATCTTTTATATCTGGTATATTAATTGGGTTTATCCTGCATCGTATTGACATAATAAAAGTACAATGGATCTGTTTATTTGTCTCTGGAATAGGTATGGGTGCTTTTCTCCTCTTCCATAACGATAGTATTTATTTACAGATGGCATCATTGTTAATATTAGGTGCAGGTCTTGGGGGGGCGATGACCTCTGCTTCGAATTCAATCATGATTAATGCACCTATCGAAAAAGCTGGTATGGCAGCCTCTATTGAGGAGGTATCTTTCGAACTCGGGAGTACGCTAAGTATTACGATATTGGGCAGCCTTTCGTCATTCATATACACCATTTCATTAGTTTTGCCTGAAGGACTAACTGTCTCTCCAGTCGTTCGCGATAGTCTTGACGAAGCGATTATCGAAGCGGAGAAATTGCCTGACGTAGCAGGTGCAGCATTAATTGAATTAGCTAAAACATCGTATGACAAGTCGTATGTCATTGTCCTTGCAACTGCAACATTAGTTCTTTGGATTGCTGCGTTTATTATTAGAGGTGTGTCTCGTAGAACGAGATCTCAGGCAATACGTTAAAATGTTCCCCTTAGAAGCATGCGGTAATTCCTTTACCGTGTCTATTCTGAGGGGTTTTCTTTTTTCCTGGCTTATAATAATTCATCCAAAAGACATATGAGCAAGTATTCAAGTATTTTTCGTTATGATATGATGTTGAATGATGTTCAACACAGATATTTGGAGCTGATAACGTGTATTTTTATTTTTTTGAAACACTTCTTTATTTGTCATTTGCCTTTACAGGTGGATTCATTTTGTTGCTATTTATTTCCGAAAGTTCAAAACCGCAAATTAAAGTCCCAATTGATCTCTTTCAATATGCTTTGTTAGGTATTCCACTATTTTCATTCGCAACGATTCTTCGAACGGTCTTTAGTTTAAGAGATTTTGCAGAGAACTTAACATTCATAGAGTTATTAATTATTGTGCTAAAAGACTACGATTTCGGTAATGCGTGGGTTTTGAATTTGATCATATGTACGGTAATGTTTATCATTACGCAATTAGGTAATATAAAAGCAATTTGGTTAAAATGGGCCTTAGCATTTGCTTGGTGTTTGAGTATTGTAGCACATGGCTGGGCAAGTCATCCTGCTAGCTTCACTAAGTGGGGCTTACTATACCAATCCGTCCACGTCGCTTCGTTATCGATATGGTTAGGCACATTAATTATTGTCGCTTGGTTTACAAGGGGTGATTGGAACTGGAAGGCTTTTGTACGATGGTTTACGCCGATGTCTATAGGAAGTATGATATTAATTACGTTTGCTGGAATAATGATGATGTTCATCATCGTAGATAACTATATTAATTCTTGGGGAATTAATTATGGCGAAGCGCTACTCCTGAAACATCTCGTGTTTCTACCTTTACTTCTATTGGCGTTTATGAATGGATTTATGACGAAACTTACTGATCAAGGTCGCAATGAACGAAAACTTCAATGGTGGCTTAGAGTGGAAACGGTTATCGCATTATTGATGCTGATGATTACAGCTTATTTGGGTGTTCAAGAGCCACCTCATGAAGGAGAATTTGAAGATCCTAAAGCAAGTAGCTTATTCAAATTATTGAATGGAAACATTACGGATATGTCACTACAGTGGCATTGGAATTTGCCTTCGCTAGCTTTGATTTTATTAGGATTAGTTTCATTAGCTATGTTAATGATGAGTTATAAACGCGAAAAAAGAGGGTTGTTTATTTTACTAACAAGTTTCGCTATTGTTTTTCCATTCCTCGGATTACTATTGGCTGTTCAATAATTAACAAGTAAATACATGAATTCATTTAACAGTCTTTCAGGATCAATTATCCTGATTGGCTGTTTTTATTATGTGAATGTTATAAAAAACAACGACCTTTCGGCAGTACAATACCGAAAGATCGTCGAATTTTTTTTTTGGAATATAGAAATGTTATCCGATTTTAAGCACAGAAACGTTAGTTCCGTTAAAAGTCACCGATTGACCACTAGTATTAACCAACTGTAACACACTTGGATTAGGAGCAGCTGGAGTGTTAAATATAGATTGCGAATTGATGGTTTGAGTTCCTGTTAATCCTTGAAACGATGTTTGCGTTCCTGGAACCAATGCCCCGTTCAAGTTAAATTGTACCGTTAACGTTGGAACAGTTTCAGAGTTCAAGATTTGGGTTTCATAAAGAGCTAGATAAGTTTGGTTTGGAGAAAGATTAATGTTTGTTGAACCAGGCGCATGTGTAATTGCGGTACCATTTAATGTTGCATTATTTGCTAAAGCGACTGGAGTAGTATCTCCAACAATTTGTGCTCCAGGGTTCACGAAGTTACCGTTGTTAGCGGTAATCGTTGGTGCAGTAGATCCCGTAACACCAGTGGCACCCGTAGCTCCAGTAACGCCAGGATCTCCCGTTGCCCCAGTCGCACCCGTAGCTCCGGTAACTCCATTAGCTCCAGTAGCGCCAGTTACACCCGTAGCACCCGTAGCTCCGGTTGCTCCGGTTGCGCCTGTTGCACCAGTAGCACCGGTTGCGCCTGTTGCACCAGTAGCACCGGTTGCGCCTGTTGCGCCTGTTGCGCCTGTTGCACCAGTAGCTCCGGTTGCGCCTGTTGCGCCTGTTGCACCAGTAGCACCAGTAGCGCCAGGATCTCCTGTTGCACCAGTCGCACCCGTAGCTCCAGTAGCACCAGTAGCACCGGTTGCGCCTGTTGCGCCTGTTACACCAGTAGCGCCAGGATCTCCTGTTGCACCAGTCGCACCCGTAGCTCCAGTAGGTCCTTCCGCAGGTCCAGTTGGACCAGTTACTCCTGTTGGTCCTGTAGGTCCAATAGCAATGGGTGTAGTTAGGATGTTATTGAGTTTGCTATCCAGCAAGTACTCCTTCTTAGTTAGAGCTTGAACCGTATTGAGCACACTTTCGTTAACAGTCAGTATGTCGCTTATCGTAGCCCCTGGTGAAGTTACTCCTGGGAGAGTCCCAAGAACATATTGAAGTTTTTCACCTTCAGCGTTTAAGATATGACTTATCCCAAGCTCTTCAAGTGCGATTGAAGAAAGTAACAAATTAATAGCATCGTCTCTAGTTAGTGTTATTTGCGGAGTAATATTAGGTATGTTTGATTGTGACATTATCTATCTCCTTTCTCACTTGTAATTAATTTATTATTCATTTCGTACATACTATGGAAAAAACGATAGTTTGAACTGGACGAAAGTGAGAATAATTTAAGAGCAAGCGATATTACTGAAGACCTATTTGGATAAGACAAAAAAGAACTGCTCCTGGCAGTCCTTTATTTTAAGATCGTCTTTAACTTCAAAGTTTTAACTTATCATTCTTTTTATTAATAAACACAAGCGCCACTTCACCAACTATAGTTGGAAGTTGCATCCACACATAAGCGTGAATAGAATTTTCAATTCGTTCAATTTCGTAGTCCTCTACTAAACTAGCAAATGAATGTAAACTTTTATTAATTATTTCGTCTTCCCACTCGTCGACGCTTGGAAGAAATAGTACCGGACAACGAACCTTTTTGTAATAATCCTCGAACTTCAAATCCCAATATTTTTGGATGTATTCTATTCTAACGCGGTTTAGATATCGATATGTATAGTTACTGTCAGGCAACTGAACTACATTATTTTCAAAAAAAGCTTGAAAATACTCATTCCATATCCCTTGCTCTGTTAAATATTTTTGTACTTCCTCAATGTACTCTTCTTTAGTTGTAAAAACACGTTCGATTCTTTCATTTAATTGAATCTGTTTCAGTTCTTTTTTTTGCTCTATCTCTTCTGTTGTTCCATTAAATAAACCAAATTCACCAAACTCATTAAATAAAGCACCTTCACAAATTAGTGAAAGGACAAGCTCAGGATGTGAAGCGGCCAAACTAAGACCAACCTCTGCTCCCATTGAGCTACCAACGATATGACATTGTTTTACGTCTAATTTTTGCAACAATAAATAGATATCATTAGCCATATCATCGATGTGATACCCTATTTCAGGTTTATCTGATTTGCCATGTCCTCGGATATCTGGAGCGATGATACTATAGTGCTCCTCAAATTGCGGTATAATTCCATCCCACATATTTAAATTGCCACCACTGAAGTGAATAAATAAAACGACTGCTGATTTATCTAATGAATACTTCACATTCATTTTTATGTTCTCTAACTGGATTATTTTTTCTATCATTTTACTTAACCCCCTCAAGCAATAATTTAATATAAAGTCGTAACCTACAACATATTAACACTAAATCTTTCACTAGGTTACTTATCAAAAGTTTATAAATAAAGTTTACCAAACAACAAAAGGATCTACCGCTCGGCATATGCCAACGACAGATCCTTTTTGATTAGTGGGTATCCAAAGTGGGATGAGTAACTATCTCTTTTTCCCTAAATTAAGTTCTTTCATAATTTGTTGACCTGTTGGCGTTTGAGCTAAGCCACCTCTAGCTGTTTCACGGTGTTTCTCCGGCATAGCCGTTCCCACCTCATACATGACTTGAACAACTTCATCAGAAGGAATGACCGATCTGACGCCGGCCAATGCCATATCTGCTGCTGCCATTGCATTGACCGCACCAAATCCGTTGCGAACGATACAAGGAATTTCGACCAATCCACCAACGGGGTCGCATATGAGTCCCAATGTGTTCTTTAATGCAAGCCCAACCGCATGCATCGCTTGTTCCGGAGTTCCGCCACGAAGCTCAACTAGTGCTCCAGCAGCCATCCCAATGGCAGAGCCGACTTCAGCTTGACAGCCTCCTTCTGCTCCAGATACGAATGAATTGTTTGCAATGACATAACCTATCGCACCGGCACTTAATAAACCTCTTACCATATGGTCGTCATCCCAGCCAAATCGTTGTTGGCTACTAATGAAAACGCCGGGAATAATTCCGCAGGAACCAGCAGTTGGTGTAGCGATGATCCGACCCATGGAAGCGTTTACTTCAGAAACAGCAAGCGCATAAGCCATTGCTTTACAAGCATCTTCTCCCAAAGATGCTTCGGTTGTAGCCATATAGCTTGCGACACGTTGAGCATCTTTGCCTGTCAGTCCACTTCGGGAGGTCGTATCGTCTGTCAACCCTTTGGAGACAGCCTCTTTCATGATTTGATAATACTCTCGCATCTTTTCAAATACATATTGAGGCGATTTTCCTGATTCTTGGCTCTGATCGGCGAGCATAATATCTGCAATCGTTGCACCCTCAGATGTACATACTTCAGTTAGCTGTTTTAATGTTCGGAATCGCATATATTAGCTCCTTTCTGCGAGGTCTACTCTTTTGATATCAAAAATCATGCTTAAGTTTTTCATTTCCTCAAAAAGTGAATCAGGAACAGCAACATCTGTTTCAATTACAGTCATCGCCTCTTGATCGCGACCTTTTCGATCCAAGTCCATAAAACCAATATTGATTTGGCTACGCCCTAATAAAGTGGTAATATCCGCAATCATACCCGGACGATCATGATGTGAAATAACGAGTGTTGGGTAAATTGCCGTAAATTTCACGTCGAATTGATTCACATTTATAATTTCTACATTGCCACCGCCAATGGAGGCTCCGGTCATAGTCACTTCTCGATTATCGGATGAAAGAATGATCCGAACAGTGTTCGGATGATCTGCTTTATCTTTACTTGTCAGGAATACGATTTTTAATCCAAGTGATTCCGCCACTTCTGCAGCATCCGGAATACGCGGATCATCAGTTTCAAAATCTAGTATTCCACCAATGAGTGCTAAATCAGTCCCATGTCCTTGATAAGTGTCTGCGAATGATCCATACAACGTTATTTCGGCCGTATTTGGCACTTCGTCAAGCAATTTTCTTGCGACCCGACCTAATCGAACAGCACCTGCTGTATGTGAACTTGAAGGACCGATCATAGAAGGTCCAATAATAGAAAAAACATCTTTAAAACGCATCTTGTAGCGCTCCGTTCTTTTTATGTTAATGCTTACAGTTCCATTGTATGAAGCGTTTACCGTAAAGACAAATTTTAAAGTAATTAGTCCATTCTCATACAAAAAAAACACCATTTTCACATATCGTAGAATACGCACATGAAAAAGGTGTTTCATAATACGAAGAATGTTATTTCTATTGAAATACGCTTACATACGTCTTTTGCTACTACCTTCAGTTTAGCTCAAAATAATAAGATTAGCTACTAGTATACTTATAATTTGGTGAAAATTCGACATATGCTTAATAATGAATTAACTTAATGGTATCTTAAGGCAAATTCCAAGGTGCACCTGAATGATAGCGGTCTATCTTCCATTCCCCACTCTTTTTCACAAGAATGAGGGTATCTTTATATTGTTTAACCTCATAGTTTCCCATGTCTATGTCTATGTCTATGTTTATTTTTATGGTTGCCTTTCTAACTTCAAAACCTTTCCAATTTGTTGTTGTATGCTTATATCCCGTAATTTTTCCATACCAATTCCGTTCATTTATTAATGATTGCGCTACAGAACCTTGCCTTGTAAGGATTTCTGCTGGATCAGTCGTTGGCTCAAAATTGTAAAGTTTATAGGTATTCGGATAATCTCGATTAATGAAATCACTATAAAATTGGTCAAGTAATGGCGTAAACTCTTTTGCGTCACTTTTCATTTTCCAAAAATATGCACCCAATAATAGTAGTGCAACAATCAATAATAGTAAGTACTTTCTCATTTCTACAAAAACCTCAATTCCATGTGCAAGAGTTTTCAGAGTTATATGATTACAGTTTCAGACGGTTCTACTTTGTATGGACGAAAAATTGCGAATCTGCTTCTTCCCAATTAATGGTCGGATCTTGTGCTTGTAGATGTCGGTATGCCGAATCAAGATTGTCTACATATTTCAATACCATATTACCATTCTTCTGTTCAGGGATATCTTCAGCTGTACCTTCTAGTGTAACGGGGAGAATAATCACTATCGTTAGAAGCAGTGGATGATTCAGAATAGGCATAACCTGCAATATATTGTCCAAAGATACAAGTGATGTGTCAGCAATGATTCGATCGTCGATCAGTAGGTGAAATGGTCCAGTTACTTCATTGACAAGGGTATTCGTAATTGTCGCGATTTCCATAAAAATCTGCGGGCTTACAACAGTTTCAAAATGGGTAAGTGCTAATACTTTCCCTTGAATAAGCCAGCCAGCATTATATTCCATAATCATGCCTCCCTTATTACACTTGAATATTTAACTCATTAATCATTGTTAGGGACAATGTTGTTTAGAGTATCTTTACTGTATGCCCATAGAGAGTCTACAGCTTCCTCTGAAAGTGGATTGTAAATGTTCATCGGTGTATCCAACTTCCAATGGACTTCTTGATGTTCCTCCGTTACAAGGCGAGTTATATAGGAGCTCCCCTTTTCCACTGGCTTGCTGAGTAGCCAAGTGACAAGTCGGATTGGTGCGGCAGCATCATGCATCAGATTAGTACGAACCATTCCTGGGTAACAAGTATGAACTCGTATTTCTTTATTTAGTTTCGCAAACCGGGCGGCAAAAGAATCGACAGCTAGCGCTGATTTAAACGCGGCTTTGAAGCTTGGATGAGGAGTGTTCCAATCGCTTGGAGCATTTGAATATTTGCCATTACCACCAACCATTACGATGCAGCCGTTTGGGTTTATTCGGGAATGCAACCATTCAGATAAGGCAAATTTGCTTAAATAATTACTGGCGAAAGTTGTTTCTAAACCTTCAGTAGTTAATATCGGT
The DNA here is from genome assembly GCF_016019935.1 of Paenibacillus sp. GSMTC-2017. Taxonomy (GTDB): domain Bacteria; phylum Bacillota; class Bacilli; order Paenibacillales; family Paenibacillaceae; genus Pristimantibacillus. The sequence continues at coordinate 51,353 of NZ_JAECMT010000001.1, read as the reverse complement.
TTTGAATGAAAGGATACTCCTCCTGCACACAAAATAAGCGCATCTAATGGCTCTTCAACTAAAAGGGACAGTCTATTCACTTCTGACATCAATGAGAGATCTGCCCCAATAAACTTGCCTCCAATTGCATCCGCGATAGAGGTACCACGCTTCACATTTCGACCAACAAGAGTTACCTTCCATCCTTGTTCTGCTAGTTGATGCGCAACGCCATTTCCGATTCCGCTTGTGCCTCCTGTAACTAATGCATGTTTCATAAATGGCCTCCTTTCGCTAGGTAGCTAACGAAATGTTTAGACTATTCTGAACCGTAGATCCAATCATCTCCCATATTTTTGGCTATCCTTTGCAGCCAATCAGCAAGGAGTGCTCGTTCTGCTTTTGAAAATCCGTTTAACATGTCATTTTCAAATTGTTCCATAAGATCAATTAATCGAGCAAAAATCTGAAATCCATGTTCCGTTAACACGACAACCTTAATACGTCCATCGGAATGGCTGATCTCACGGGATATATACTGTCTTTTTTCCATTTTGTCTAAAATCCCAGTCAAAGTAGCTGAAGTTATTCCGCTATACTGCTGCAATTGAACCTGTTCTAGTCCGTGTGGTATCTTATAAAGATAACCGAGCACTTCTAATTGTGACGTCGTGAGATTGTATTCACTTAACCTCACATCTAATTGTTTGCGCATCATAATATAGGTTCGTTTTAGGAAAAACACGGATTGGGACATATATCCTCCTAACCATAAATTTAGTAGCATCCTAATGATATTATGAATTAACAATTGTTGTCAATATGAACAGAAAAAGAGTCGTGTCCGTTAAATAAACGATACAAGACTCTTTCTGTTTTAATCTTAATATAAATACTTCCAATAGGATACACATCGTGCAGACAGGACATGCGAAATCCTATGGATCTTTAATCGGATTTTTTAATAGAATCAATAATTCGATCAAAAGCTTCGTTAACAGTTATGATCTCTTTTTGGTTATTTCTTCGTTTGATGATTTCAACATTTCCATTCACAGCATCTTTACCAACAACAATTCGTATTGGTATGCCAATCAAATCTGAATCTTTAAATTTAACTCCAGGACGTTCATCTCTGTCGTCGATGAGCACGTCAACGCCATTTTCTAGAAGTCGATTATATAATTCACTAACTACTTCCATTTGTAAATGGTCTTTCACAGAGATAGGGATAAGGTGGACGTGGTAAGGTGCAATTGTCGAAGGCCAAATCATTCCATTCTCATCATGGTTTTGCTCAATGACTGCTGAAAGAATTCGAGAAACCCCAATACCATAGCAGCCCATAATCATAGTTTGACTTTTTCCATACGAATCTAAGAAAGTTGCACTTAGCTGCCCACTATATTTAGTTCCAAGTTTAAATACGTGTCCAATCTCAATTCCACGATGAAATGCTAATGTTCCTTCGTTACAACGAGAGCATAATTCACCTTCAATTACGTTTCGAAAATCACCAACATGATCAAGGGTAATATCGCGACCTGCATTAATATTTCGGTGATGATGATCCGTCTCATTGGCACCAGCAATCCCACTATACATCTGAACTACTGTTTGATCAACTAGAACAGGAATGCTTAAACCGATTGGACCGATAAAACCTGTTGGTACACCAGTCATCATCTCTACCGTTTCTGAGTCAGCGAGTGATAGTTGTTCAGCACCTAAATAGTTTTTAACTTTCAACTCATTAATTTCATGATCGCCCCTGACGACAACTGCAACTGCACGTTGATCAGCAATGAAAACGATTGTTTTCATAATATCAGTAGGGTCAATTTGCAGGTTTTCAACGAGTTGATCAATCGTTTTAATATGTGGTGTATAAAATTTTTCGTGTTGTGAAGTTGTAGAAGCTTCATCAACTCCCAATTGAGGATTTCTAGATTCAGCTCTCTCTATATTTGCCGCGTATTCGCAACACGTACATGCTGCAATCGTATCTTCACCAATATCGGCTAAAGCCATAAACTCATGCGTTTCTCCTTCGCCTCCTATAGTGCCAGAGTCGGCTTCTACTGCACGAAAGTTTAATCCAAATTGATTAAAAATCCGATGATAAGAATGAAACATATTCCAATAAGATTGATCTAGTCCGTTCCAATCGATATCAAATGAATATGCATCTTTCATTAGAAACTCTCTGCCTCGAAGTAGTCCAAATCTAGGTCGTCTTTCATCACGGAACTTCGTTTGAATTTGATAAAGTGTAACTGGTAACTTCTTATACGAGTTTATTTCATTACGCACGATTGAAGTAATGACTTCTTCATGTGTTGGTCCGAGTGCAAATTCGCGTTCATGTCTATCATGCAAACGTATTAATTCAGGTCCATACACATAATAGCGACCGGATTCTTTCCACAATTCCGTTGGTTGCATCGCAGGCATCAGCATTTCTTGGGCACCTGCTTTGTCCATCTCCTTGCGAACGATTTGTTCAATCTTTCTTAGTACTCGTAATCCTATTGGCATATGTGTGTATATTCCTGCTGCTAACTGTCGAATAAATCCTGCACGAAGCAATAATTGATGGCTAATTACCTCAGCGTCTGCTGGCGATTCTCGCATTGTTGTTAGTAATAACTTGCTTTGGTACATAAGAAGTAGCCTCCCTTTGTAAGTAGAAATAAATGCAAAAAGACACATTCGTCAGGGACGAATGTGTCGTGATACCACCCTAGTTTTGACCGAAGCAAATAAGCTAATGGTCCTTAAGTTAGATAACGGTTTTATACCGATTACGGAAGTTTTGTCCGTAACAGCTCACAAGGTAGGATGTAGTTCACACGTAATGAGAAACCTTTCAGCCTTTGGGTTTCTTCTCTGTACAACGATTTTTGAACGCTTTGGCCTCGGTCATAGCTTTTCCTATATAATACAATTTTGATAATCTTACATGAACAGTTTGCTTTAGTCAAATCATTAATTGTGTTGTCTTTTAATTCCTCTATCTACAATCTGCTCTCTCTTAGGGCCAATCGAAATGTAGCGAATAGGAACATCAATAAGTTTCTCCATATGTGTAACGTAGTTTTGTGCTTGTTTGGGTAATTCTTCAAATGAACGAATATGAGAAATATCCGTCTTCCATCCAGTAAGTTTTTTATAGACAGGTATTGCTCTTTCCAGTTCTGATGGATTCGGGAAATCAACTGTTTGATTACCATCGATTTGATAGGCAATGCAAAAGTGGATATCATCCAAATAACCTAATACGTCGAGATTCGTCAAAGCAACTTCGGTTGCTCCTTGAATTTTACATCCATACCTGGTTGCTACTGCATCAAACCACCCTACTCGCCTCGGTCGTCCAGTAGTCGCCCCATATTCAACAGCATCTCCTCCACGCTTTCGCAGTTTAGATGCTTCGTCATCGAAAATTTCAGAAACAAAAGCTCCTTCACCCACACAACTGGAATAAGCTTTCGTAACTGCTATAATTCTTTTAATAAAATGCGGTACAAATGATCAAGTAACACATTTTTGGATGCCAGTGAAGTGGTGAAATGCATCACCTTACTAGTGGGGAAGTTAAGCTTGGAGAAGGTGATACGTTATGCAAACACTTTTTGCTACCACATCTAAAAACCTATCATGAATCTTTTCCTAACATAAAAATACAAGTTTTTAATCGAACAACAACAGAAACAATAACTCTTCTTAAAGAAGGGAAAATCGATATAGGAATCGTTAATCTCCCTATTTCCGATTTGCAGATTGATATTCAAGAAAGCATAACGATTCAAGATCGTTTTATTGTTGGAGAAAAATATAAATACTTATCCGAGGAGGTTGTTTCATTCGAGAAACTACTTGATTTTCCAATTATTCTACTTGAAAAAGACGGCCAAACACGGACTTGTATTGATGAATTTGCATCTGAGAACGGATTCATTATAAAACCAGAGATCGAACTTGGAAGTTTAGATTTGTTAGTTGAATTTACACGTAATGGGTTTGGAATTGCTTGTGTTATTAGTGAGTTTATTAAAGCGGAATTATCATTAGGCAACTTGTTTGAAATTCAGCTTGAGAAACCTATTCCTTCAAGAAAAGTGGGAATTATTAAACGTAAAAGCACACCGCTTTCCGTTGCGGCAAATCATTTGCATAATATGCTAGTTGCTACTAATTAACATTCATTAGTTACGAGGATCGAACGATTAAAATTTCTAACGTTTCATCATCTGGAACAGTGATAACTTTATCTACTTTATAAAACGTTTGCTGATGCAGGCGAGGAAATTCGACAGTAACCTTTTCCTGAATGGACTCATCTAAGAGCAAACTATCACCAGACAACACTTTCCATTCTGTCTCAATGACTCCTAGCTCCATCCAATCTTTTTTGCGTCCGTAAGTTTCCTTACTTTCATTTAATAAAAAAACTTCATACTTCAAACTAATTTCCTCCCAAACAAACGTAGAGCACCCCTAAATAAGCGCACGTGCGCTCATCTAGAGGTGCTCCCTCTTTTATTTATTCTGTTATTGTTATTATATTCGTTTAAATTGAATTGCTCAAGCATTAATCTTATAAAATGAAGTGTTTAATTATAAACAAGTCGATAGTTGTTACTTGGAAATCTCTTTCCAAAGAGACTTCGTATAAGCAATTCGCATTCCGACACGCTCCATATTACTTTGACTAACTGATCCAAATCTTGATTGTGATACCACTAGCTCACAATCAAGTTCGGCTGCATCCTTTAATCTCTCTTCCAATAGAGCTGTTTGACATCCTCGTCCTCTAAAATCTGGCAGTGTCGTAGCGGCAGCAAATGAGCCGATTCCATCTTGAACATTTAATACTGCGATTGCAGCAGGACTGTTATTATATGTTGCAAGATAAAAGTGCCATCCCGGTACGTGATACAGCACTTGGTTGTTCTTAGCAATCGCGGATGAAAGAAAATCAGACATACCGAAACCTTTCGTATAGATTTCTCCAAATAATCCAAACTCATCTTCACGTAGTTTACGAATGACCAGAGACTCTTTATTATAAGTTTGTGGTAATGGAATATTTATCTTTCTATATAATGCAGTGTGAAATCCATATTGATAATAACCCCGTTCAGATAATCGTATTAACAATTCCGGCTCTACGTCAAAAGGAGCGATATCCATTCTACATTTAACATTATGATTACGATAAAATTCCAAGATTGGATCTAATAGTTCTATATCAGCAAATGTGAATCCTCGAACAGAATTAAAATAAGGATCAGGAATCCCTTTAGCGATAAAAGCAGTGGTATTACCAAAATGTTCGATGTGTACCTCGTTTGGATTTCCTTCCATATTTCGAATTGTATTTAACCGTGAAAACAGTGCGTTAGTTTCGGATTTCTCAACCTTTCTCGCTGTCTCAAGTACTAATGTAGTCAGTCGAATCATCTCCTCCAATATTCATTGCTTATTTATTCTACATGTTTCCAAATATTCCTCTACTTAGCGATTTAGAAAATCCGAAAGGATCTGAAGGACTGTATTTGGATTCGGCATATGATCTTGGCCAATCAATGTGTCGTATTTTGCGTTTGGAATTGCTTGATTCAATAGGTTTGCAACGATATGGATCGAGGTGGGACTATTCTCACCAACAATAATTTGAGTAGGCACTGTAAGTTTAGAGGCTCTTTCAATAGGTGGCAACTCACTAGCTATTGTCGTATCGTAAGCAAGCGTAGGTGCAAGTGCTACCATTGTTGGCCACTGCGATGATTGCTGCATTCCAGTAATCACTTCTATTGGAATGCCGATACCTTCTAAGAATGAACGTATGGCTTCATCATATTGACCATTATCGAGTAGTTGATAAAGCCATTGACTAAGCTCTTTGAATTCATGTTGATTTTCCTCGTCATGTGAATAAGCAGGGTCGAACATGACGAGCTTGCTTACTTTTTCCCCAAGATGCATTGCGGCTTCAAGTGCTAGAATAGCACCCGATGAATGCCCGTAAACGAAAGCAGTCCCCCCTGCCTCATTAATTAGCGCTTCAATGTCTTCCAGTTCACGTTCAATTGCGTAAGGTAATGTGTTTCCACTGTCACCACGTCCCCTTCTGTCATAATTGTAGACGGTAAAATGTTCCGCAAATACAGTGGCATCATACAAAACTGGTTCGAACGAGCGAAAACAGGTGGCTCCTGTGATGAATATGAGAGCAGGACCGTTTCCATAGACGTCATAAGCAATAGTTGTACCATCTTTTGATAGAGTTGTTTTCATCGTATCCACTACCTTTATTAATATTTTGTTTAAATCAACAATTATAGTGACACACCCGCATGAATATAAAACAGATTGATACATCTATTTTATCTAATTACGTAAAGTTACATTTCTTCTGGATTGCTCTCTTAAGCTGCATTATGTACTATGCTTCCTAATGAAAAACCCTCGATGCTCCTTAGGAGTATCGAGGGTTTAACTCAATTATTAAGGCTGAAGCTGCCATAGAGACGCTACATTACTTGGCTCCCAGCCAGCTTGCGATGTATGTGGCTGAAGACATTTGTAGGTTGCGCCATTGTAGGAAACTAGCGTGTTCGTAGCATAGGCTGTGTTTACAGCCCATGGTGTAGCGGTTGGACCTTGAGGGGTTGTGACTGTTATTGCATTACTATTGCCAGACACATTATTCGATGGATCAAGGGCTCGAACGGTAAAGGTGTAAGTCGTATTTGGAGTCAAACCAGTTATGAGCTTTTGAGTTGCAGGCCCAACTACTGTTGCAACGATGTTTGCTCCAGAGTAAATACGGTAGCCAGATATACCATTCGCATCAGTTGAAGCATTCCACATTAGTGTCAATGAGTTTGAACCAGCAGGACCCATCACATGCAAGCCTGTTGGGTTCGATGGTGGCGTTGTATCATTGACTTGAGGGAGGGTAGTAATTTGAACGCTGTTGCTTGCGGCAGATCGATTGCCTGCCGCGTCATAAGCCTTGACCGATAAATTATAGGTTGTTCCGGCGAGCAAGTTGGTCAGATTGACATTTGTTTGGTTGCCAGATACGGTTGCAATTGGTGTTGGGTTAGACCCGTTAAAGATTTCATAACCTGAGACACCATTGGCGTCTGTTGAAGCGTTCCAAGAAAGCGAAGCTGTCGTAGTGCCTACATTCGCCCCTGCTGCCAAACTAGTTGGAATTGTTGGAGCGGTAGTATCTGTTGGACCAGACGGACCGAATTGAGCATCGATCGCGATATACCAAGCATTTGGTGTATTGGAGATATCCCATACAGCGAGGATGATATGATAGCCAGTTCTAGCGGGTACGTTACAGCTATGTGAAAGCGTTGTTGGAGGAGCTTGGCCGTTTCCTTGAACCGTACAGAACGGAGTAAGATCTAATTGAGCGCGTGTTAGCGGCGCATTAGGATTCCAGCCTACCTTAGTAATAAAGTAGCGGTAACTTGTCGTTGCATGCGGGGCAGTAAATTTCCAAGTAAACGTATTTGTACCGCTGCTCATCGCAACTTTGTTCCACCGAGTTGCCGTTTGTGCATCAAGATTTGAGAATCCTGCAAGTCCAGCACTTGCAATCTTCCCATCCGCAGGCCCAGCAGTTGGGAAGTTTTTGAGGCCTTCAAGGCTTTGGGGCTCATTAACGATTGCCCCGCAATTCGTATTTAGACCGTTTTTACATTGAATTGCACGGCTTGCTGGAGAATCAACATAACCGTGAGCAGAAACGGGTTTTGCGAATATTAACATAATAGCTACTATGAGCAACAAACAACCACAAGCAATCAGAGCACGCATTTTTAGACTAGAATTCAAACGGATTTGATTCATCGTCACATAACCTCCTAGGTTTTAGTTGGGATTGGTAACAATCGATTCAAAAATAAGATGCTAAGTGTTGTTGTGAGTTACCCCCTCTCATCTAATGGATGATGCGCAATGATGGATTTTGTAGTACCAGCTCCTTCATAAACCTATTTATATAAACTCCAAAGAGCCTATACACGTAATGAACGTTGAACAGGGATAAATTGCTTAAGGTTAGTACACATACCTAGGATGAAATGGGATCTACTTTTGTGTAGAATCTAGTCGAAGGATTAAACGGATTATTGTTCGATGGTCGAGAAGCTAGTCTCATTAGTGGATATAAGCTGAGGTCTGTAGAATATCTCTATCATAATGCAAGCGCTATCATAATTGCACTGATATTTTAGAACTAAATTGAAAATGGTCGAAATGGCTCTCCTAATACGCCCTCTGTCCTATGTAACGACAGTATTCCGCTTAATAAGTCATTCATTTAACTTTCTAGTACTATAAAAAACAGTCAAGTTGTCTAGCGGTGAACTCGGATTCTATTAATTGAAACGATAAAATAATAAGAGGTCACTACTCTATCAGTGACCTCTTGATCGTTCAATCAAAACGTGTAACATAAAAATAATGTGATCCAAAGTGATTTAAATGCCGGGTGACTAATCTAAAGAACCAGAAAAATGTTCATGTCCACGAGGCAACAAAACCGACATGACGGTTCCATCACCAACAGAACTTTTTACTTCAATGCTACCATTGTGACGCTCGATTATTCTTTTGACAATGGAGAGGCCAAGCCCACTGCCCTCTTGTGTGCGATTACGTGAGCGATCCGCTTTATAAAATCGTTCGAAGATTCGTGGTAAATCATCTATCGGGATTCCGTTTCCAGTGTCTCGAATATGGACATGATATTCACCACTTTCCAAAGCAGCGTCAATTTTGATTTCTCCATCATTTGGAGTGAACTTAATGCTGTTGGTGAGTAAATTTATCCATACTTGACGCATTAAATCTTCGTCAGCAATTGTAGTCATTTCTGGTAACTCTACTTGTAAAGACAATTTCTTCTCTAACCATAGTGGTTCAAGGGTAAGAGCAATTTCTCGTAGTTGTCTATCAAGTCTGTATGGCATTGGGTTGAAAGGATGATGTTCTGAGTCGAGCGATGCAAGTTTTAATAAGTTGTCACTAAGGACAGATAAGCGTTTGCTTTCGGTTTCTATTATGGCTAAGTAGTGGTCACGGGTTTGATCAGTTACCGTACCCCCTCTTAGCACTTTTGCAAAACCACTTATTGATGTAAGTGGGGACTGAATCTCATGTGAAACGTCTGATACAAATTGTTGGCGTAGTTGCTCCATACGTTTGAGATCTTTAGCCATAACACGAACATTGTCTGCAAGCTCAGAAAATGGTTCTTGCTTCTCAAGATGTTCTAGATTTACATCAAAGTCCCCTTTGGAGATTTTTTGCATCGCACCAATCACTTCATCAATAATCGGAAAAGTACGAGGTCCGAACATATGGCTAATGATTGTTGCACTTATACAGAATAATACGAAACCAGCCAGCGCTACTGACATACTGAACCAGTAACCAGATATTACAGGTAGCCATCGGCTAAACATAAATGATACACCTGCATATGCGAGTGATAATGCTAGAATCAGAAAAACAAATAAAGAAAGTAGAATGATGATCCATCGAAGTTGGCTTGGCTTCTTATTCATGTATGAGAACCTCCTCCAACCTATAACCAAGTCCACGTACGGTCTGTATTCGAGCAGGTTGATTCCACTCAACTAGTTTGTCACGTAGTCGATTTACATGTACGTCGAGTGTGCGTTCGTTTCCGTCAAAATCAATGCCCCAAATGGATTGAATGAGATGTTCTCGAAGAATCGTCCTCCCGATATTCTCAGCCAGCTTAAACAATACTTCAAACTCTTTTGGAGGAAGTGTTACAGTTTGCGTGTTTGACACGATTTCGAGCGATTGCTTATGCAAAGTCAAACCTGCTACATGGATAGTAGGAGAAGTTAAAAGACGATAACGTTTGAGCAGTGCTTTAACCCGTGCAACTAGTTCTGCAGTATCGAACGGTTTTACGAGATAATCGTCTGCCCCGGCGTCAAATCCTTTAATCTTATGCACCGTCTCGGCTTTCGCAGTCAACATAAGAATAGGGATATCTCTATCTTGGCGAATTTCTTCACACAGACGTAAGCCATCCATCCCTGGTAGCATAATATCCAATATGGCTAAATCTATCGTCCACCGCTCCAACTGTTGAAGGGCTTCAGCTCCGTCAGAAGCCTCCTTGATTATGAAGCCAGCTTGTGTCAAGACGACGCTGACAAGTTCCCGTATATATGAATCGTCGTCCACTATTAATAAAGTTGGCATTCATATTCCTCCCACTAACTGTTTACGATATTCAAGGATCTGTTACCCTTCATTATGTTTCGATTATACCACTGCGTAGCTGCTGATCTGCGAATTTTCGATACATCAGATGGGTTTCATATAATTGTTCATGAGTACCAGTGCCTGTAATTCGGCCCTTCTCGATAAACACAATTTTGTGTGCGTCAACAACGGTTGCTAATCGATGTGCGATAATAATTGTTGTCCGACCTGCCATCAGATTATGGAGCGCTTGTTGTACAATTTCTTCTGAACTGCTGTCAAGGTTTGACGTTGCTTCGTCTAACATCAAAATATTGGGATTACGAAGAAGCGCTCTTGCAATAGCGATTCTTTGCCTTTGACCTCCTGACAATTTGATCCCTCTTTCACCTACTTCTGTGTCGTAAGCATCTGGCAATTCGCGGATAAATCCGTCCGCATAAGCCATTTCTGCAGCTTGTGCTAATTCCTCATCGGAAATTATTCGTTCCAGTCCGTATGTGATATTATCGCGAATCGACCCTGCAATAATGGGGCTTTCTTGCGATACATATCCGATTTGCTCTCTCCAAGCCCTTAATGTGAATTGCTCGATGTTTTCATTGCCGTAATGAATAGATCCACTAGACGGGAGGTAAAATCGTTCTAATAGTGAAAACAGCGTCGTTTTCCCTCCACCACTCGGCCCTACAATTGCAGTTGCTTTGCCAGATTCGATCGTTAACTCAAGATTCTCTAAAATAGGCTGATCCGCTTTGTAAGTGAATGATACATTTTTGAGCTGAATAGTTTTTCCAGATTGAATTGTAGAGGTACCATCTTCCGGTTCTTCTTCTGACTGCATAATAGCTGCAAGACTTTCTGTAGCACCTAACGCTTTCTGATACTGGGTAAAAAATTGTGATATCGACATTACTGGAAATATAATCTGGAATAAATATAAGATGAAAGCGACAAGCTCCCCAGCAGTCATTGCACCAGATGCAATCTGAGCTCCACCAAAGCCAATAATACCAACTAAAATTAGCAAAATAATGAGGGAAATAACTGGCGAAATAATAGCTTGAATTCTCGCTTCCTTAAGGCCAAATCGGAAAAGTTTATTAATGCCTATAGATCCGCGATTATACTCCTCAGCCTCTGCGCCAGAAGCTTTTACAAGCCTAACATCAGATACTACACGGCTTAGTATTGATGTGAATGATGCCGTTTCATCTTGCATGCCTTTGGAAATCGTATACATGGCTCGACCAAGCGGTACCATTAACAGGGCGGAAATCAGAAATACTCCGATGATGACTAAAGTCATTTGCCAATTCATATAAAACATAATGATAAGTGAACCAATTAACGATACAATACCTGTAATAAAATTTGAAAAGTGTTCAGCAACTAAACCTCGTACAACTGCAGTATCGTTAGTAATTCGACTAATAACATCACCAGAAGCGTTATTGTCAAAATAACTGATCCTCAGCTTTAAAATTTTGCGCCATAGCGAATCACGAATCGACGAAACAACTTTGTTACCACTGTAACTAAACATATAGACTGAAAGACTCTGCGTAATAGCCTGTATGAATACAGCTGACGCCATTAATACGATTTGGCTAGATTTTAACGAATCTGCTGAAAAACCATTCACCAATTCCTTTGTCATTATTGGCACCATTAGGTAGGCCACAGTCGATAATAAACTTAGTAGTAAAGCCGTTAATAACAGCAACTTTGGTGGCTTGGCGTTCATAATAAGAGTAAGTAATCTTCTCCAGCCTTTCCCTGTACTCGTTTGTTCACTCATTTAGATTTCCTTCTTTCTTGATCATATTGGTCGGAAGTTGTTTCTCTCCAACAATCCTCACTATATATGAGTAACTTAAACGGAATATAAACAACAAAAAACTCATGCGCATGACTTACACATGAGTTCATTGTACTTCTTCTGCCGTTGTTGATTAATGTAGTACTTGCCCATGATCCTCTGATATTTCGGTTAAGGCGAAACCTGCGTCATGTTTCGTTGTATTGCCGAGCGACAAGTCGCCAAGCGTTATTACTCCGACCAACTTACCATCTTCAACGACAGGAAGACGCCGAATTTGGTGGTTGGCCATAATATCGGCTGCTTCCTCAGCGTCCTGTTCAGGTGAGACAGTCACAAGTGCTTCACTCATCACATCTTTTACCGGACACGAACCAGGACGTTTAGCAGCGTACCCTCGGACGACAAGATCCCTATCTGTTACTGCTCCAATTAACTTATTACGATCATTTTCATCAACTACTAGAACAAATCCAATATCATTATCGGCCATTTGAACAGCAATTTCATAAACATTGTCTTGTAACGTCACAGTTTTACAATGGGTAGACATTAAATCCCGTACTTGCTTCATAAGTTACAACGCCTTTCATTTTAATTGAATTGAAAGTACTAAAATGTACATCTTAGATAGAATTCCCGCCAAGAGCAGGTTTATCCGAAATCCGGTAAGTACTTTCAAAAAACAATTTTGAATTGCGTGTATGATGTTTATTTATATTGGCCAATCGAGATATTAATTTTATAATTTCCATAGATCAAAGTACTTAAAGGTGAGAACAAATTTAAAATTAACCGACAATAATTATGGTGGTGCACCTGTTGCAGGTGAAGGTCATGTTCATTATTATTTGGATGGTAATATTACTGGACCTATAACGAGTAAGAAGTTGTTTAAACTGACGAATCTGCATGAGGGCACAAATGAAATTAAACTGGCTCGCGCGCAAAACAACCATGCTGAGGACTTTGGAGCTCGAGTTGATGAGAAGTTAACGATTATAATCGGCAAAAAGTAGAAGTAGCCCACTTTATCCTTAGATAGATAGGTGTCTGTAACAATACACAGATCTATCTTAGGTATATCAATAATTTTACATTCAGTTGTCCCTATTTAACTGTTCAAACTCGTCTAGTATAATGCCTAGAGTGCGCTCTGCATCCAATGCTGCTTTTGAATTTTTATCATTCTCATCCAATACGATAAGCGCTTTCCACAAAGCCCAGCCACGTGCTCGGTGCCATGTTTCTTCATTGCACCCTATCTCATTAAAGAACAGCTTTCTGCTTTCTTTATCAAAAAAGGTCCACGCCATCGCCAAATCGCAAGAAGGATCTCCGATACCAAGTATTCCAAAATCGATGACAGCACTGAGTTTTCCATCATTCACCAATAGGTTTCCAGGAGCGATATCACCATGAACCCAAACGGGATTATTGGTCCAGCTCGACTGCAGCGCAAGCATCCAAATGCTATAACATTTATTTGCATTTACATGAGATTGAAGATTCCTTAATGCAGTCTTAGTCTCTTCATCATAAACAGAAAGTGCTCCACCTCGATAGAAATTATGCAATCCAGCGATAGGTCCGCCAGTGCAATCAATTGATTGAAGTTCCTTGAGAAAATGTGCTAAGTCAATAGCAAGTTGGTTTATACTTTGAACATTTTCATAACGTACTGTTTCTCCCTCAATCCACTTATTAATTGACCATGGCCAAGGGTACCCCTCCGCTGGTTCTCCTTTAGCTATGGGCGCAGAGATTGGTAACGTAAGGTGTGGTTGTAATTTCGGAAGCCAAAACAATTCCTTCTCAACTTGAGGAACATAACAGTCCTTACTTGGCAATCTGACACTCATTTCATCACCTAGATGAAAGGTTCTATTGTCATTTCCTGATACCGCCACAGGTTTAATTGGTAAATCAGACCAATGTGGAAATTGGGCTTTTATAAGCTGACTTACTAAATGTTCAGTAATTTCACTCATTCGTGTCCTCCTAAAAGTAAATTTATTTCAACAAATTGAATTACTATTTATTATACAGGAGGCTGTCTTTTCCTAAGGTGACGGATTCAATTTAAACAAAAAAATACCATCAAACTTAGTTTGAAGGTATTCAAGGATTATTTTAAAAGAGTTATTCAACCTATACCATAAACGTTATTCATCATAGTGGAACAAAGTTATACGATTGCCAAAAGGGTCAATGAGTCGCATCTCATTGCTATTCCAAGGTGTACGTTCAATTGCTGGTCGCAGATAGTTATATTCTTTTTCAAGTAATTGTTTGTGGAATGATTTAATATCTGAAACCCCCATACGAAAAGCTGATCCGGGGCAACAATCACCGTGATGTTCAGTTAAATGTATGACGATAGTATCGCGAGAAATTTGTATGTATAGCGGTAAATTAGTTTCGAAGCGATGTTCCCAATCAATTTGAAAGCCAAGATAGTCAACATAAAATTCTTTCGCCTTTTTCTCATCAAAGATACGAACTATCGGAATAACTTGATTAAATGTAAACATTGTTACATCTCCTTTGACTTACTTTTTCACACGAATAAAATGTCGTTCTTTCCACTCGACCGTATCTCCCAGTTGAAAAGTTGATAGGTCAAGTACGAGTTCTCTCAAAGGTGTTTCTGAAAACTGTTCAAATCCTTCTGCCCAGCATGTTTCGTTCATATCGATAAGATCTTCGCCTTTTGGATCTTTGTCCAGCATTACTTGAATAGTTCATTGTTCTTTTGCCGAGGGATTATTTATCGTTACGAGATTCATAATCGTCTTAGTTGTCTTTTTCTGTCCGAATGCGCCTGTAGGAAGTTCATGGCTTGCAGCAATATAATGGAATAATGTCATGTTGTAATATCTCCTGTTTTCAGAATGAAAAGCCCCCGGAGCTCCATATGAGCATCGAGGGCTTCATACCTGATTTTACTAATTATAACTCGTTAAGGCTGTAGTTGCCATAGAGCAGGAACGTTACTTGGCTCCCACCCTGCTAGTGAAGTGTGTGGCTGAATACATTTGTATACTGCGCCATTGTAAGAAACAAGCGTGTTCACCGTATAGGAAGTATTAGCTGCCCATGGGGTAGCGCTTGGACCTTGAATAGTCGTAGCCGATATCGCATTACTGTTACCGGATTCGTTATTCGACGGATCAATGGCTCGGACTGTGAAGGTATAACTCGTAGTAGGAGTCAATCCTGTAATAAGCTTTTCGGTAGCTGTGCCAGTAACTGTAGCAATAACAGTTGCCCCTGAGTAAATACGATAACCTGCGATGCCATTGGCATCAGTTGACGCATTCCACATCAGTGTCAGCGAGTTCGAGCCAACGGGACCCATTACATGGAGTCCTGTAGGATTAGTTGGTGGGGTGTTATCTATCGGAAGTGCGACTGTTGTTATTTGAACGCTGTTGCTTGCAGATGAGCGATTGCCGTATGTGTCAAAGGCTTTGACGGTTAAGTTATAGGTCGTTCCAGCGAGCAGATTCGTCAAATTGGCGTTTAGCTGATTTGCTGCCACGGTAGCAATTGGAGAAGTATTCGATCCTGAATAAATTTCATACCCCGCAACTGCGTTGTTGTCAGTAGACCCACCCCAGGATAGTGCAGCTGTTGTTGTACCTACTGTACCTGCAGTCAGATTAGACGGAGTTGTCGGAGGAGTTGTATCGGATGGACCGAATTGAGCATCGATTACAACATACCAAGCATTTGGTGTATCTGCAATATCCCAAACTGCAAGAATGATGTGATAACCCGTTCTAGCTGGAATATTACAGCTGTGGGAAAGTGTTGCCGGAGGTTGTTGACCGTTGCCTTGTACTGTGCAGAACGGTGTTAGATCTAGCTGTGCACGAGAAAGTGGTGCATTAGGATTCCAATCCGCCTTTGTAATGAAATAACGATAACTCGTCGTCGCGTGACGAGCGGTGAATTTCCATGTGAGTGTATTTGTACCGCTGCTCATCGCAACTTTGTTCCAGCGAGTTGCCGTTTGTGCATCGAGATTTGCGAATGCAGCGAGTCCAGCGCTAGCGATTTTACCATCGGCAGGACCAGCAGCAGGGAAACCTTTAAGACCTTCGAGGCTTTGCGGTTCATAAATGATATTGCCGCAATTGGTATTAATTCCATTTTTACATTGGATTGCCCGGCTTGCAGGAGAATCCACATAACCGTGAGCACTTACTGACTTAGCAAATATCAACATACAGGTGAATATTAAAAGTAGACCACCACAGACAACCAGAGTACGCATCATCAGACTAGAATTCAAACGGGATTGAATCATAATCACATTACCTCCTAGGTTTTAGTTAGGTATCGGTCTCTATCCACTTTTCTATCACAATGCGGAGTAATTTAAGTCAGCTGCCCCCTCTCTTACAAGTGGTCAATCGTAGCTTTCATACGCGATTAGTATATCAACTCCTTTTTCAACCGATTTATATAAACTCTAAAAGAGCTCATACACACAGTGAATGATGCACGTTTTGGAATCGTTTGTTGTTTTAGATGGCGTGTGAATTAGTTACTGAGTTGAATGTAGAGAAATGAATGGACCAACTTCTGAGAAAGATGTTTGGCCATGAAGTGGATTATTGCTGAGGGTAATGGAGTAACTTAATCATAATGCAAACGCTCCCATAATTGCACTACTATTTTAGAACTAAAATAAATGTGGTCTGTTTAGGTCTTTGGACTAATTGGTTCGACCTAAATAGACAAAAAATCTTCCACAAGTGTTGCTTGAGGAAGATTTTATTAATGTTTTTATCATTTGCCCTGCTACTGAGCTACACATTTTTAAGAGTTTCTATTCACAAAATAATTCAGTAAATGTTTCAGAAAAGCAGAATGGTATTGCATCTCTTTTAGTTCTTCGATGGCAAGGCAATAATGTTCCCACATTTGTTTACTTGCGCCTTCTTTTCCGAGAACGGTTACGAAAGTAGAATTATTGTTTTCGGCATCCTTGCCAACTGGCTTACCGAGTGAAAGATAGTCACCTTCCAAATCAAGCAAATCATCTTTAATTTGAAACGCTATGCCTGCATGATAAGCAAATTTTTTCAAGGATGATATCTCTGAGTCACCAACCTGTGCAAGGATGGCTGGCATAACGAGAGAGGCTTCAAATGCAATTCCTGTTTTGTAGAAGCACATCATATTTAATTGTTCAAGCGTAAACGTTTTCCCTTTGGAATGAACATCCATCGCTTGCCCTTTACACATATCTGCTGCTTTTTGAGACGAATATTTCATTAACTTTAATACGACTTTTGGATCGAAAGCATCTAAAGAAGCTTGCTCTTCAGTTGCCTTTTGGATTAGAAATAATCCTGTTAATTCTGCTGTAGCGCTATTATGCACCTGATGCAAAGTTGGACGTCCTCTGCGTGTGGACGCATTATCTTGCGATGGCAAATCATCGAAAATTAACGATGCCGTATGCATATATTCCAACGATCTCAATAGTGGAATGATGGAATCAGCATTCAGCTTGTATTCGTGAACTGCCATAACCCAAGCAACAATTGGTCTTAGTCGTTTGCCGTCCCCTTCGAGACTGTAATTTGCAGCATCGATAAGGGAATCATCTATCTGCTCTATTCCAGACAGTTTCGGGAGTGGTAAAAAGTTGTTGATCTGGTCACGTACAGATTTGACGGTTTCGAAAAAGTCTTCTTTTTCCTTACGATCACTTCTCAAATACGTAATCATTTGGTCTCTTAGAAGTTTATCGAAGAAGTCAACATCGTCTGCTTTACGAACCATCTGTTGAATGAGGCGATTAAACTCTGGATTTCCAGATGCAAAGATGTCCATCAGTTCATTGTACTTCTCGTCACCAATACGCTTTTTACAGCGTTTCAAACCATTAATAGCTCGGTCCAATATGACCTCACGTGTTTTGTCATTGGAATGATAAACGTTATGGATTAAATTGGAGATGACCGCCCAATATAGTTCATATGGGTTGATGAGATCGGGACGCTGTTTATGATATTTTTGATAATAGGTATAAGGTGTTACGGCCCCTTCATTATTATCATCAAATATATCAGCGAAATCATCAGCCAACTGGTTGTAAATGCCATAATAGAAAGTACGAGTATCAAAGCCCTCATCCTCGGGTGCGCTAATGACCGAACGGACGATCAACCGGGAAGAAGAAGATTTTATTATGATTGGTAAATATAGTTCTTCGTTTGTGTAGTTGGAATTAGAAAGTGTTTTTATACGATCAATATCTTGGGAATGAAAAAATACATACGACTGCTCAAAAAAGATGTTTTTCGTGTCAACTGACTGATGATTTTTAATATACTCAAAAGCGTCTCGGAGCTCAGCATGTACGTATTGGAGAAGCTCCTTGTTGCTACCATTCCATTCTTCTATTTCTGGGACCGCCCCATTCAGAAGTGTTGTTCGTATCATTTCGGAATACTGTTCTTTTTCACTCGTATTTAAAACGCCTGAGTCGAGTAGATCGTCAATAAATGGATAAGTAAGACCATAAGAATAACCTAGCCTAATCGCTTCATCCAATCTTCGAGCACGTTCTTTAGGAGAAACATGTTCGTCCATCTCTTCAGTAACATGAAGAATAACACCAATAATAATTTTGATTAATTTGCGCTGTGCTTGTTCTGCATTCATTTCTTTCGGTATCTGAGAAGCTACTGTCTTTAATTTGTCTATGACCCATATAACTGCGCTCTCAACACTTTCTTTCTGAGCCCACCGATACAATCCAGCTAAGCTCATAAATTCAGGTTGGTCTCCACCATTTTTGGGATTGGTGTTAATCAAGCTATTCTTAATGTTGTTAACTACACGCTCAATCCTTTTCCCTGTATCAGGAGCGTCCATTGCTTTACCTAAATCTCTCATATACATATAAGATACGCTGCGATTCAAGTAATCATCTAACTTACCAGAATATTGCATCCATTTCATATATCTATAATAATCTTGAGAATCTGGTTGTTTCTTACTTCTGGAGAAAAACGATAGTAAGGAATGATTTACATGATTTTTTTTCCACTGATGAATATCTTCAGTTAGTGTGGAGACAAACGTTTTGTCCTTTACCTGTGCACAAAGTGATGAAAAATAGTTAGATGCCTTTTGCTCAGCCATCCGATACCATGTATCAGCTTGACCTGTATATTCCTCATTCATATGATGGATGACCTCAGCTTTAATTTTTTATTAACTTTATAATACGGGAAAGTAGCTCTTGGGTTACGAAATCGTTATAACTAGCGCAATTAGTGAGCTTCAGAGAAACCAACATGTGCCTGGATGTGACTTCTTACTTATATTATTCATGTGGAAATATGCTCCTATTAAAGTCATATTACACTATTCGACAATTCTCTCCGATAACCTCCTATTATAATGTTTCTATTTTTCTAAAATATGTTGCAAGATAAATATCAGATTGCTAAAAAAGATATAAAAGCAGCCCCTCAAGTGGCAGGTTAATCTGCTCAGCCTAGGGACTGCTTCTTCTTTTTTATTAATGTCATTAATTAAATTTCGCAAATCTTCAAAATTAGTTCTACCAAGGTTGGTTCGTAAGATTTACTCGAGTCTCTACATTTGATAATGATACCCCCGAAGTAGCTATTACTACGATTTTGTAATAACCTGATGGCAACGGAGGAGCCCAGCCGCCATGTGCGAAAGTAGTCCAAAAGTGTCCACTGTTATAGTAAGCATCTGATCCTTGAACCCCTCTCCAGGTGCCATCAGATTGTAACTTCCTAACTTCAAATACGAACTGTTGATTTACAGAGCCGGCTGCGAAAGTTGAAACACCTTTAATGCCAACTCTACCAGCTTCATGATACCCTAAATAGTATTCCTGTATTACTGAAGAACCATTGGCAAAAACTGCTGTACTAGATGAGAAAACAAGCATCAGTGAAGCAAGCAACATTAGAGTGAATTTTTTCATCATCAATCACCTTTTCCTCTTAGATTGGATAAGAACTCTCGTCGTTTCCGGACCACCGTAGCAACGGAAATAGTTATGCCTTTCGAAAGCAAAGTTTGGTAGATTGTGTTCATGAAGATAAGTGTTTTTTTAAAATTAAGACAGCTTTAGTACGATCATTAGTACCTATTTTGCTATAAATAACACTTAAATAGTTTTTAACTGTCCCTTGTGTTAGATATAATTTCTCTGCAATTTCCTTTGTGTTAAATCCATCTACAAGTAGCTTTGCCAGATCTATTTCTCTTTGTGTAAAGGTGAGTAGTTCGGCAATTTTATCTAATCGGTTGTTGTTATTTCGAATATTGAGTGCAAGCTTATGGGCAACCTTGCCGGTAAGTAATAAACTTCCGGATAGTGCTTCGTAGATAGATTGAACAAGTTTTTCTCCATCAATGTCTTTTAGCAAATAACCGGATGCGCCATTGCTTAAAGCTTCAATGATGTACTCATCATCATCAAATGTTGTTAAAATTAGGATAACGATTGATGGATACAATTTTTTTATTGCTTCAGTTGCCTTAACGCCTCCCATTCCCGGCATTCGAATGTCCATTAGTATAAGATTTGGCGTAATTAATCGAAGAGATTCAAGTGCTTCCTCCCCTGTTTGTGCTTTTCCCACAATCTGTATTTCTGCTCGAATTGACAATAATGTTTCGAGACCTTCGAGCATTAGTGTTTGATCATCTACTAACAAAATTTTGATCTTGCCTTCTCTACCCATCGACTAATCCCCTTGCTACAGGCATTTGCATATGAAGGAGGAAGCCTTTCATTAGATCACTTTGCACAGTTAATCTCCCTCCAATTGCTTCAACTCTTTCCTCCATCGTTTTTAGCCCAAATCCGAATTCCAAAAAGTCATTGCCGCAACCATCATCTCGAATTTTTAAATGAATGGTTTCTTGTTGTTCTAGGACCGTTATTTCTATGGAACGTGCTTTACCATGTTTTAAAGCGTTTGTAATTGATTCTTTAATGGCATTAATTATTACGTATTCCTGCAAGGAAATGAAAGGAGTAGTCACATTATAATAAAAATCAATTTGAGTGTCTGTTTGCTTAGTTGTGTCTGATATGATTTTATATATGCCATCTTTGAGGTTTAACCCACTCGTATTCCCTTCCTTTGCCTTCAACGTCTTGACTACTTGACGAATGTTTCCGAGTCCTTGTTTCATCTGTTCACGTGCAACGAAAATTTTTCGTAATGCTTCTTCAGGACTTTTTTCAAATAGCAGTTGAGCACCTTCTAGAGCTACAATAGCTGTCGTTAACGTATGACCAACCGTATCATGAACTTCTTCTGCAATCATCGTTCGCTCTCTCAATACAGCCATTTCTTCTCTCATTCCTGCTTCTCGGATCATAGCCTCATTCAATAGATAATTCATATCTCTTTGATTAAGTAGCTGCTTAGTACTCCAAATCAAAATGATTACACAGGAGTAGCTTAAAATCTCGAACACATTCCGCCATAACCCTTCCCCACCAGCCGGCCACAATAAGTTGTAAGTTATATATCCTCCATAGGCAATCGGAAATGCGAACCAAGGTTTATAATGAAGTAAAATATCTGCAATGATGATAACAAATACAATGTTCTCTATTCCTGTATCACTTTGTAAGAAATATAGAAAGAGCAGAATGATTTCGACAATAGGAAAAAGAGCTGCAAAGAGTTGATGTTTTGGGTCATGTAATACTAATTTTGTGTGCCTTAAATAATAGAGTCCAATTATGATCGGAACAAACAAAATACCTTTAAACTGAGATAATCCGATATAAACGATTAGCAACATGATATAAGCAGTAGCGAGCCCATAAAATATCAGTTTTGCTACTTTAATATTACTTATTGTTTGTACTGTTGTAATGGTAATGTACATGTTCCCACTCATCCCTCAGATAGAACTATTTCACAGAAATCCTAGAATAGCTGCCAAAACACCTAGAAGCAAAGATATAGCTTCGACACCATGAATAACGACAGTAGGCCAAAAACTGCGATATTTAACATTTAAGTAGCCGTAAAATAGAGAACCTACAATAAAAAGTGGGATTTCTGAGATTTTATGAAGATGATAAGCTGCGAACAAAATACCATTCGCAGCCCAATCCCATTTCCCGAAGGCACCTTTCATCTTCGGCAATAGCACTCCACGGAAAAACAACTCTTCTCCTAATAAATAATTAAATAAACAACTAACTAGCGCAATACCGAGTAAATACCAAGCGCCTTCAAATTCTGGGGTGGCTAGATTTTGTATCTGAGTGTAATCATGAGGTGCAATAAATGGAAACAAGCGGTTTATTGCTTCTGCAATAAATGTGAACAATCCGGAGCTTTCAATGAAAAATGCATACAAAATGATTGGAATAGTAAATGCATATGCAAGTTTATAGATTTTAAACGTTTTTGGATGTATGGGATGGTTTAACCACAATCGCTGCTTGAGTTTCTTCCACGTGAAATGCCCAAGTTCGCACTTCAAAATAATGATGGATAAAACAAACTGCCAGATCATACCGATGATCATGAGCAACCAATAAAGAATGCCCGGATGAAAGTTAACAATTGGAATAAGTAATGGCATTACGACAAAACGAAGAATGAACATGGGTAAAGCGACTACGGCCCACAACCCTACAATTTTGAAGACACTATATTGTTTAACATCCATTTCGTTATGCAACCGCTCCACTCCTTCATGGTGGATTTCATTTCCAAAATAAATATAAAAAAAAGAACGTCACATGATAAGTGACGATCGTCATAATTTTTAAAGATAATGGCTTTCAAAAAAATACAATATAATTATTAATAAAATATATACAACAATTTAACTATGAATAATCGGATTAATGTGATATGATTTTACAAATTAGGAAAGGAGAGCTAATTTATAGAGATTAGATAGGAGAAAAAAATTTAATTCATACTATTCATGAAAAGAGGTAGAAGAGAAATAATGAGGAAATTATGTGTATTCATTTTAGCTGTAGCAATTGGTCTAGGTGTCACTAGTACGACCAATCTTCAAACAGCGGTGGCTGCTGAATCAACAACGATCACTGTTCCACTGAACTTGGCTGTAGGCGGTACGGTAACTGCAAGTGGAGGATATGGATCTCACCAAGATTGGAACAAAGCGTTCGATAAACATATATTTTCTAAGTGGTTAACATTCGAAAATCCTGCTTGGATACAATATGAGCTTACTACTGCTAAAGTTATAACTTCGTATTCTATTACTTCTGGAGATGATGTACCCGAGCGTGATCCGAAAGGCTGGGTAGTAAAAGGATCAAATGATGGTACTACCTGGACTACTCTGGATACACAACAAAATCAGAGCTTCTCCACTCGTCTTCAAGAAAAAACTTATTCAATTGCTAATACAACAGCATTTAAATTTGTAGCATTTGAGAATATTACTAATCAAAACGCAGGTACTCCGATTTTACAAATATCTGAAATTAAATTATTCGGTAATGAAGTACAAACCTATAGAACGATAAAGCCTACAGTAACTGCAAGCGGAGAAAATGCTCCTACAGATGTTAAAGCCAATTTGGTAGATGGTTCAAGCACGTCCAAATGGTTAACGTACAATAATACAGCGTGGTTGCAATTTGATTATGGCGAACCGGTGACAATTGATGGTTACGCTCTTACATCGGCTAAGTCTTACAATAATACTGCAGATGCTGATCCAAAAAGCTGGCTGTTACAAGGCTCCAACGATAATACAAATTGGACGACTATTGATACTAGAAGCAATGAAAAGTTCAAGTTTCGTCATCAGAGGAAACACTACATATTGAACAATAATACGACTGCTTATCGATACTATAAACTTAGCAATATACAGAACAACAGTGGTTATGCAATTCAATTGAGTGAAGTTGAATTTTCACGGACAAACGATATGTGGCATGAAGAAAATCCGATCATCGAAATCCAAAATATTGCTGGTTTCACACCATTTGATCAAGCACTCCCTAATGCTGAGCAAGAGATCTTAGCAATCATACGTAAAGTTAATGAACTATTTTATAATAATCCGACAGAAATGGCAGTTAGAATGAAGAAAATAGCAGTTCAAATCGTAGACCAACCTGGAGGGGCTTGGATATCTGGAGATGCCGATCTTAAAACAATTGGTTTCAGTTCGCAGTATCTAGCAAGTTACGTATCAAATCCTAACAATTCATTACGTGAAGAAATTATCGGAATTCTTTACCACGAATTGGGTCATGCTTATCAGCTTAGTAACTTCGATACAGAAGCAGTCGCAGATAGTTTGCGTTTTGCAACAGGCTATCATAATCGTTATGGTATTTCTCAGGGTGGTGCTTGGCATAACACTCACACTGCAAACTTCATTCGTTGGATAGATGATACAAAACATCGTGGCTTCATCCGCGCAATAAATGGGATTAATCAAGTTCCACACGGCTTGGACGCTAATCAAACTCTTGCGTGGAAAGAGAGTCAAATTCAGTCCATAACTGGAATAAACGTGAATACGCTCTGGACGCAATATCAGCAGTCACTTGTTAATTAGTAATAAATAAGGGGTTGTCTCTACGGCAGATTTTATCTACTGCGTAGGGACAACCCCTCTTCTATTGCTTTCACCGCATAAAAGTTATAAGACAGTTTTAACACCAAATCCGACTAACATTACACCAGTTGATTTTTGAAAGATGTTCTGAAATTTAGGTTTTTTGAGCCATTTCTTCACATGACCTAACAAATAAACTAACGTTAAAAACCAGCTAACTGCAATGAATGTAAGAATTAAACCTAATATTATTAGTTGCTGATTTACATTCCCATTTAGATCAATAAATTGTGGCATAAACGTAATATAAATGAGAACAGTTTTAGGGTTTAGAATATTACTTACTACACCTTGCAAATAGGAATCTTTAAAGTGTTTTTTTGATGGTTTTGGAGTTGAAGTTGAGTTCTCTCCTTGAACTGCTTCTAGAGAAAAAGTGCTTTTTGTAAAAAATGATCTAATTCCTAAATAAAATAAGTATGCAGCGCCTGCATATTTAATGGTATTAAATAAAAAAACGGACTGAGAAATAACTACTGACAAGCCGAGAACGGCAACTAATGTCCAAAACGTAAGACCCGTGGCCATTCCGAGTATCGTAAATCGCCCTGCTTTTGCACCGTGAGCAATCGTATTTTTCATAATAAGTACTGTATCTGTTCCGGGCAATATCGACATCATTAATGCCATTAATATATAGGCTGCTAAGTTATCCATCTTACTTCTCCTCATCAAATCGTTCACATTAGTTACGACATCGTTGTTTATGTGTTTAGGTAAATCCTCATGTATTGTTTTGGTGTTAATCCAATTTGTCTTTTGAAAAATTTAGTTAAATGACTTTGATCGCTAAATCCCGTTAAGAAGGCTACTTCGATAGGTTTTAATCCTTGTTCTAACAACTTTTTGGCATGATTTATTCGAATTGTTTCTAAGTAACTGTAAGGTGAAATTCCCATTTCTTTTGTAAAAGATCGCAGTAAATGAAACTTGCTCCATCCGGTTAATTGGCTTAAATCATTAAGCGTAATCTGCTTTGTGTAATTTTCATCTAAATATGTACACATTGTTTTAATTTCAAAGGAAGTTTCGGCTAATTGTAGCTGATTCGTTTGGTCCGAATAGGTTTCGATGAGCTCTTCCATAAAATACAGAAATAACTCTTCTTTTTTTAGCTGGGTTTCATCTTGTGAAATTTTTAAATGAAGCTCTTTTAAATTGAATACGAGTTCACTTTGGTATACAACACTTTGTTTGAAAAATGGCAGATTCTCATTCCCAGTAATCTCAATTGCAATTTTTTTCATAACGTCAGGTTTCACATTAATGCTTCGATAATCAAGTGTTTTACCGTCTAGTTGCTCACAACTGTGGGTGTCATAAGGGTTAAACAATACTAAGTCCCCAGAGTTAACAATGTATTGTTGACTTTTGCAAACCAACGCAAGTTGACCGGCTTCAATAAATCCGATTACATAATAGTCATGAAAGTGTGCAGGAAACTTATGCATAATGCCTTTAAAACGGTATGCTTCTACGTCTAAATCTGAATCAAGATAAATCGTTCGGATTTCGTCTATCATCCGTCTATCCTCCTACGTCGTAATGACCTTTTATAAAATATCATAGATGTAGTAGCTTTTCTTGTATGATATTGCGCTTTAGTTACTTTACTATTTAAATGGAGGAATGACACAATCGCATTAATAAACAAAAAGTTACTATCTCAGCAATCGATTCGCTGAAATAATAACTTTTCATTAGGTATCCTTATTTAATCTACAACTAGATCGCCCAGTTTCCGTTACGGAAAATTGG
This sequence comes from Paenibacillus sp. GSMTC-2017, assembly GCF_016019935.1. Classification (GTDB taxonomy): domain Bacteria; phylum Bacillota; class Bacilli; order Paenibacillales; family Paenibacillaceae; genus Pristimantibacillus. Next base: position 24,850 of record NZ_JAECMT010000001.1, on the reverse strand, counting down.
TTCAAGCTTTCCATCCTGAGTGACACCATCGATATTCATATGCTCCGAACCAATCATGAAATCCTCATGTGTTAGACTTCTGTTTGCTCCATTAGACAATAACTCTTCAGGTGACATCTTAGTACCACCCTTTAAGTTAACTGGATACGCCTGGCCTAATGCTAAATGACAAGAAGCGTTCTCATCATACAATGTATTAAAGAAAACAACGTTGGAGTTAGAAATTGGTGAATCATGTGGAACTAAAGCAATTTCGCCTAAGTGTCTTGCGCCGTCATCTGTATTAAGCAAGTTGCTTAATGCATCATAGCCCTTCTCAGCGGAAAACTCTACTACTTTACCTTCTTTAAAAGTTAATGTAAAACCATCTATGACTTGACCGTTATAATTTAATGGTTTTGTACTACTAACGACACCATTTACTCCATCTTTATGAGGCATTGTAAATACCTCTTCGGTAGGCATATTAGGATTGAAGTAAATGCCTTTACTATTCGCCTTAGAGCCACCTAGCCAAATATGTCCTTCAGGTAAATCAACTGTCAGTTTTGTACCAGGAGCTTCGTATTGCAATTGTTTATATCGTTTATCATTAAGTACATTAACCATTTCAAGTAACTTAGCATTATGATCATTCCATGCTTGAACGGGATTGTCTAAACCGATACGAGTTGCATCAATAATACGTTCCCATAATTTCTGGACTGCTTCTTCTTGTGTTGCATCCGGAAATACTTTGCTTGCCCATTCATTTGTAGGATATGAAACTAGTGTCCAAGCGTTGGTATGGTTCATAAGGGCACCACGGTAGTTTTTCATTGCTGTAGAAGCTGTTTTAGATGCTGTAGCTACGCGTGCTGGATCAACATCGTTAAGAAGATCTGGATTTGGAGAATATATCGATATAAATGCTGCGCCTTCCTCAACAAAATCTTCCCATCCTTTTGCACGGAACATTGGATATTGTGAAAAAGCCTCTTCGGGTGCCTGTTTGAATTTAATACGGGACAATTCTTCGTCGTTGTATTCAACATGTACATTCTTAGCTCCAACTTCATAAGCTTTCGAGGCAATGAGACGTACTAATGGAGCTGATGTAATTGGTGCCATAACGACAACGGTCTGATTCGGTTGAACATTTGCACCAACTTTAACAGCTATTTCTGCATAGTTTTCTAATTGTTTCTGTGTGGGATACATGGGGTAGTTCCTCCTTTAGTATGTAAAAAGTTTTAATAATTATTGATTGCCATCTACTATTATAATACTGTCTGCCGAAATGCTCAAAATATTACGTAAGAAATGAAATTACTCGAATTTTTGACAAATGAAAGTTTAGAAAAAACTCGTCACAAGTGTTATAATGTATGTTATGTGTATGAGCGCTTAGAGGATATGATTTCAATTTTGTGTGCATACGAGAGCTAAATGAACAACCTATCATACACGATATTTCATGTAGTTAACTATATATTGGAGTGAGCAGAATGGAAAGCTTAAAGCCTTATCGTATTTTGTTATATTATAAGTATGTAACGATTCCTGATTACGAAATCTTTGCTGCGCAACATCTTGATTATTGCAAGCAGCTTGGTATAAAAGGAAGAATTTTAATCGCTGAACAAGGTATCAACGGTACTTTATCTGGTACGATTGAACAAACAGATGCTTATATCGCACATATGCAAAGCAACCCACTATTTGCGGATATGGTTTACAAAATTGACGAGTCTGAAGGACATGCGTTCAAGAAGCTGTTCGTTCGTCCGAAAAAAGAACTTGTTACATTGCGTTACGATACGAAATTAGATCCGAATGTTATTAGCGGTAAACGTTTAACACCTGAGCAATTTCATGAGCAGTTGCAGCGTGATGATGTCATCATTATCGATGGAAGAAATGACTATGAATACGATCTAGGTCATTTCCGTAATGCCATTCGTCCGACGGTTGAATCATTCCGTGAGTTTCCTGAGTGGATTCGGGAAAACTTGAGTGATGCAAAGGACAAAACAATTTTGACCTATTGTACAGGTGGAATACGCTGTGAGACGCTTACAGGAGTTTTGCTTAACGAAGGTTATACCGATGTTGCACAATTAGAAGGCGGGATCACTACTTATGGTAAGGACCCTGTCGTTCAAGGCCGTTTGTTCGATGGCAAAATGTATGTATTCGACGAACGAATTTCGGTTCGGATTAATCAGACAGACGAAGATATCATTGTAGGTAAATGCTATCACTGTGAGAACCCTACTGATGTCTATATAAACTGCGCAGACGATCTATGCCACCTTCAGCATCTTGTATGCGACGATTGTATGGACGAGCATGATAATTATTGCTCCGATGATTGCAGAACGAATGATCTCGAACGTAAACAAGCTTAATAAAGATAAACGGCGAGCCCTGTTAATGGAGTTCGCCGTTTTTATTATTTTAGACTGTCTAAGGATTATTATAATTAGAACTTTTCGAGTATCTCTAACGTTCTTCATTTACCTGAACCAATTGCCTTGTTGGTGGACAACCATTCAGTCATTTTTTGAAATATCTCCAAAGAAAAGGGGGTTTTTTTAGAAGGTTTAAAGTCAGATGTTGCCCGGATAATACTCGAAACATTATCCTTCCAGACAGATTACAGGCATCAAGACTTATCTCCTTCAAAAAATCATTTGCTTTCCAATACTAACATTAATTCAATAATGTAGCTATCACCTACTCTATTTATTAGGTTATAATTGGTAAAATAGGAATTAGAATTTATTTGCGAGGGGATGCAGATGTTGGACATTCAGGCAATTGTATTGGACTTGGACGGAACCTTGCTCAGCAGCGACAAATTAATATCTTCTCGGAATTATCGGACTGTTAAAAGATGTTTTGATACTGGAATTCATATTATTGTTGCAACGGCAAGGCCACCTAGAGCGGCTAATCAATTTGTAGAGAATTTTCCTTTTGTAGACTACTTGGTTTATTACAATGGAGCTTTATTAACATGCAAGTCTAAGCAATCTCAGCGGCACATTAGTATCCCAATGGAGATTAGTCAACAGATAAACAATTTCATCGAATCACACGCACCTCAATCATTAATTACATACGAGGTCAATGATTCATGGTATACGTGTACATCAGTCCCCGACTCACAATATCGTCATTTCGGTATCCGTACAAATGATCCAAAACCCCAAGTTGTTGATAAAGATTTTATTCGCTCACTATCCCCTACCAAAATTTTGTTTCTAAATGATAGCATTTGTAAGGATGTTATCGAGCGATTCGGTGACTATGTGAACGTAATCGCAACCGATGGAGGTGTTTTGGTTCAAATCATGGACAAATCAGCCTCAAAGGAAGATGCCGTTCAATATGTGCTCAGTGATATCGGCGTGAATCTAGAAAATGTAATGGTATTTGGGGATGACTTTAACGATTTAGGACTATTCTATAAATGTGGATTTCCGATCGCTATGGGCAACGCGATAATTGAGCTGAAAAATTGTGCCAAACACATTACCGAATCTAATGATAACGATGGTGTTGCTGTTGCTCTTGAGAAATTTGTGCTGTAAATTACAAGCTGATAATGATTTAGCTCACTTCGTACTGTGAAAGAAGACTTTTTACTATGCGTAAAGGGGTTAGCGTTCTTCCATGCGTATCGCACGTAGTTGCAATTACGATCCCTCTCGTTGGTACTACACAAATATACTGTCCACCCATTCCCATTGCGAAATAAAACTTATCTGAAGTAGTATCTTCATGCACCCACCAATGCCGAGCATAGTGACCAAAGTGAGGATAAGTCATGTATTTAGCGACTGTTGTGGAAGCAATCCACTCTTCACTGATAAGTTGCTGTTTTCCTTTTTTTCCCTGTCGGAGATACAATTCACCGAATTTAAGCATGTCATGAACAGTAAGATGAATGCCAAACCCACCGATATTGATACCTTGAGGGTCCGAATGCCATATGTAATCATTAAACGTGAGATGTGAGAATAAATGTTCATTGGCAAATTGCTCTGCACTTTTACTTGTCGCTTTTTGAAGAATGGCTAGCAATAGATGGCTGCAACCCGAATTATAATTCATAGATTCACCAGGACTATTAAGTAAGGGCTTATCAAGACAATATTTCACCCAGTTCCCACTGTGAATCATTTGCGGCCAGCCTCTCCAATCGGTCATTTCCGGCCAATCAAATCCAGCACTCATCGTAAGCAGGTGGTCTATCGTAATGAGTTGTTTTCTTTCATCAAGATCATTACGGAGGGAAGGGAAAAACTCCTTAATTGGTGTAGAAATATCAGGAATTAGTCCTTGATTAGTCGCTATTCCAATTAAGCTAGACGTAATGCTTTTAGTTACGGAGTTGATTTTGTTCATCTTATTTTCTAGCTTATTATTTTTAAAATACTGAAAAAGTCGTTCCCCATCCTTGTTAACCAGAAAGCTATGTATTTTTTCCTTCTTTAATACGTCTGATAGATCTGCCATCTTCTCGTTCCAAACAATTTTCAATAGATCACCCTAGTCATTTATTTAGTTTCAACATAGATCGTATTAATTATTGCTAAATCTGAAAATCAGTTTGTCTCCATCAAATGTTGCCCCGGATGATTCGTGAAAATTATTTTTTGTATAAATGGATATCGTTCTACGCCAAAACTTTTGTCCTGCAATATTTTTTTCAGAGGGATTTGTGAAAAGCTCCCACTTCCCTTTGAATTTTTCGAATACTTGAATCGCAGCGTTCTCTGCGACACCCTTCCCCCTGAATGGCTGCAACAGAAAGAAATCATTGACAAAGTAATCGGTCTCATTAGAACAATGTGGATGGGTTGCAATAAGGTCAAATCCTGCTGGTATACCGTCCACTAAGATTAGAAATGGATATAGACATCCCGGTTTTTCCCACCATACGTTTTGTATATCATATTGATCAGTTAACGTTGTGAATGAGTTACTATCTTCAAATATTCCATGTGTATTGGGAAAAGTTCCGTGATGTCCCGATAAATCATGTAAATAAAGTGGGTATAAATTTTTTATTATGTACGCCTCATCTTTGTCCGTCAAACGTACTTCGATATTCATACGTACCTCCTATTCTATAACCGATAAATGATGAATTATAGTAGTTATAACCAGCTTAATTTCATTTGGAGATGCAAACAAGATACTGTTTAACTATAATCAACAATACTGTTCGAAAGTACGTAGAACATCATCTATTTTCTTGTTGTGAGAGAGAATCCCATAGTTCATCCAACTGAAGAAATCTACCTCAGAAACACGTTTATTACTAACTGCTGGAATAGATCTCCATGCTGAAGATGCATAGAGTTTGCTTTTGTCATAATAAGGATTATCGAATGTAACGAACAAGTTATCAGCGTCAACCTTGGCAAGCATTTCGTCTGTAAGCTCTGCATGCCTCGTATTGCGCGTTAATTCGAGCACAATTGATGGAGGTGTTAGTTCTAGATCCCGATATAGAATTGGACCTGTGCAGCCCATGTCTGGCCCTCCATATAGAAAAATACCATTATCTCGGACTCGGATAAAAGCAGTAGTTTGATTACGTATTGTACGAAGCTTCTTTCTAGCAGACTCAGCTTTACGTTCATAATCTGAAATGATAGCTGTAATTAAAGCACTTTTGCCTCTTCCTATTAAATCCGCTATAATCCGCAATGACTCTTGCCAATCTTCACCCTGAGTAGGTATTTGATAAAGTGGAGCCCATTCATTAAATCGATGATTATCCTGTTGTACAGAAAAGCCATAATCAACTAAGATGAGATCGGGTTTCACAGGTAATGGTACAGGTGACTTTTCCGATAGATCCACCGAGGGAATATGATCGATCCCCAAATAAGTCTGCGTCCCCCTCTTCATGTATGAGCTTTGGAGTATAGGTGTAACACCAAGTGTGACAAGGAAGTCCTCCAGAAAGGGTGCGAATACTTGAATTTCTTCACGATAATGACGACGATATTGTCCTGGTGATAAGCCCACCGATTGTTTGAAGCGACGATTAAAATAAAATTCATTGTCAAAACCTACATTTATCGCGATATCAAATAAACGATCATTTGTAACCTGTAATAAATGTTTAGCTTGATCTATTCGAATACTGCTTAAATACTGGAGAGGAACTTGACCCGTTATTTGTTTGAATAACCGAGAATACTGCCATCGTCCGACATTTGCATGTTCGGCTAATTTGCTTACAGACCAATCTTCGTTGTAATGCAGGGAAAGTTGTTTAATTGTTGATTCTACTGCTTGTCGGCTGCTCTTCATAGGTGTATCAAGTACATTTTGCTTAAGGATATGATAAATAAGTTGTTGGAATAAGATTTGTTGATTCAACAAGAATAGCTCTGCACATAAACTTGTTTCGGATTCATTGTCACTAAATAAGGCCTCTACCCATTTCAAACATTGTGAAAAAGGGCTACAATCAACTTCTCCTACATATGGGAATAACGTTTGATATTCTGTCTTTGAATGTTGGATGTCATTATGATCTAAGTGGATGACTTCAAAGGTTATTTCATAACAAACAAGACCGTCTTTGGAAGCTTCCCTTGAAACAGTCATACCTGGTTTGGAGATGTAGCATTTGGAACGCTCGAGCTGATAGCCACTTTCGTCCATATACATACGTCCTCCACCTTCCACAACAATTATCATACAAAAGTCTTCACTACATTCTGCTTTCCATTGTACATGCGGATTCAGTTCAAAGTATGATAAACCAGTTAAGTAATACTGTTTATTGTTGGATGTAGAAACGTTCAGGAAATTCTTTCGCATAGTTGCACCAACCACTTCTTTTATGAGAATCATTATCACTTTACTACTATAAAGGATAAAGAAGAGCACTTCAACAACGTGTTGAAATGCTCTTCTCCCATTTTAAATGTAGTCATTATCTGGATTTCATTTATTTCAAAAAAATCTTTTCCAAATCAGCAATTTTGAGCTGATTAGCTGTGAAAGCACCTGTTTGCCAGTAGGTTCTTTCTACTTGATAAACGTTTCCATTTTTTACTGCAGGAACCGTTTTCCAAATCGGATCATTCATCAAATTATTGATTGCATCTTGATTCTCAGGTGATTCCCAAGTTCCATTGGATGTTAAAATGATAATATGATCAGCATTTAGGTCAGGTAATACTTCCATAGAGATTGTGTCTATGAATGCCTCCATATCAGCGACCATCTTTGGTGCAGTTAATTCTAATTCTTTATAAAGAATTGATCCGACAAACTTATTTTTTATACCAAGTATGTTTAGCGTTTTTTCCCCGATGTTCAATCGTATTACAGCCACAGATTCATTACCAATCTCAGTTTTTAATTTCGTTTTTGTATCATTAACTTTTTGCTCGTATTCTTTAATTAATTCCTCAGCCTTCTCTGTTTTACCAACCAAATCAGCAACGGTACGAAGAATCGCAGTGGAACCACCTGTTATTATTTCGTCAGATAGTCGATACGTTGGAGCGACTTTTGAATATTTTTCATAAACGGCTTCATCTGCGAAACCGTCTAAGATTATGAGGTCTGGTGCCTCACTCAAAAGTATTTCGATATCTCCTGTGATATCATAAAGAGGTGAGTTCAAGTTCAAATACTCTTGTTTACCCCAAGAAGGATGATACCATTGCACAACTGGTTCTACGCCAAGAGCCACTAGATAATCCTCTAAATAAATAGCAGCAACTCGCTGCGGATTAACAGGAATGGTGACTTCACCGAAATAATCTTTTACAACTCGTATTTCACTTGCACTTGCCTTTTCTTCTGTACTATTTGTTGCTGTTGTCTCTTGTTTCAATGTAGTAGCAGTAGTTGTAGAACCGGAAGATTGATCTTCACCTTTAGAATTAGCACATCCAGTTAGTACAAGTATAACGATGAATAAAATAATGATAGCCTTTAATTTCTTGTTTCTAGTACCTGCAAGTCTAACCACGTTTAGCTCACTCCTATAAATATGTTAAAGTAACGAAATGCCATTAATGATTATCATTCTCATTCCGTTCATCAGCAATTATAACATCGAGATATGATAATACAATGTCCTTTCTCAAAAGCTACTTTATACAAACGCGTGATTGTTCCATTCGTGCAAAAAAAGTCTGCAAGCTAAGCTTGCAGACTTTACAAAAGCGATTACCATAGTTTTATAAGTGCGAGAATTTAGAAAACAGCTTATTATACCTTTTCTCCAATCCTTTCGAGAGAAGATGAAAACTGATGATAAGCGTTACATAAGTAGCTAGTGGCACATAAAAAATGTATTGGTCGACATAAAAATTCATTCTGGATTGCCCGATTAGGCCACCCCATTCATTTGTTCGGCTGTGATATTCGACTGGATTAGGATACATTGTCGTTCCACCAACAAAGATTTGGAAAATGGCTAGTTGTCCGAATAAAGTCAAAATAAGGAGTATTTCTTGTACGATTAGAATGAGAAAACTTTCTTTCATATGAGGAAACAGATGAGATCGTATAATCTTCCATCCACCTGCACCAAGCGATCTTGCAGCTGTTACGAACTCTTTCTCACGAATGATTAATGTTCTAGCTTTTATTGTAGATGCGACTGATGGAATTCCGATGATCAATAGTACAATTGCTAATATTATAGACATCGTAAAGGGTGTTGCTTTCGGATTGATCGATATTCCTATCATAATTATCCAAACAATCAGAAATACCGGGATCCCATTCAGCATGCTCCAAATAGGTGAACTCCCCTTCTTCTTTGCACCTTCCTTGCTATAAAATCCTAACAACATCCCAATTATGCCACCGATAATAACCCTAGCTATAGCAATACCGATTGATAATAATATCGTATATTTTGCACCATATAGAAGCTTTGTCAAAATATCATATCCGTTTTGGTCTGTGCCAAGTAAATAATTAGGACCAGGGGGTTCAGGCGGTGAAACGACATACCCATCTCCATCTTTCCCAACAATATATTCAATTTTAATCTGATGTTTAGGATCATAGGGAGCAAATAGTGGTCCGAATATTGCGACAATCAACATTGTAATCGTCATTATTAAGCCTATAAGCAATGTTTTATTTTTCATCTTTGGAACACCTTTCCGAGTGCAAATAAAAACATTCTGAGCACGATATAACCGATGCCATATATTAAGAGGAACAACAACATTCCATTTACAACTACGTCATATTGATAAGAGTAATAGGTGAAAGCATTATTGAATATTAGCATGGCAATACCTTTGTTGTTAAAAAGATATTCAACAATAAACAAGTTACCCATAATAATTCCAATAAGTTTATGTAAATCGCTTTTTATGAAGGGTAATACATTAGGGAGAGCATGGTAGAAAATAATATACGTTTTACTTAATCCTCGTGCTTTTGCAGTTCCGATATAATCCTCTTTTAGTGTAAGTTGCATCTGCACTACTACGTTGCGAATCATATAAATTGCAGGTATTATAACCATTGCAATTAAAGGCAGCATAACTGCGATTTTGTCTGTGTTTAATGTAGCCACTTCAAATAATAAAATTCCGGTCTTTTTAAATATAAGAACAACAATGAATTGAAGCAGCAAAACAATAATAAAATCTGGAAGGGAACCGATAAAATCCACGATACTTCTAACCAATCTAATTTTTGTTACTGCGAAATAAATACCAACAAATATACCTATTGTCGTCCCTATTAAACTAGCTGCAACTACATAGAAGAGTGAAGTGAAAAAGTTTTTTTCTGCCCAATCCCAAAACGAATATTCATTTCTACCAGAGTCGAACAGGAATGACTCCCCATTTCCGATACCAATGAGATAATCTTTTAAGTATTGAATACCTTGTCCCAAAGAAAATTGGAGTGAACCGTCTGAATCTAACTGTATAACTACTGGCATCATAGCAAACACAAATACGAATAAAAGCATTCCAGGAACCATTAAGGCTAACTGAGTGGACTTCGACATGTTGAACTTCCTTTCCCTACTATTCTACAAATTGGTTAAATGTATTATAGCGTTAACCTATCTCTATTAAATAGTCCAAAATTTTACAGGGAAAAAGAACTGTCTAAGATTTTAGGTCTTAAGACAGTTCTCCATATTTCTAACGTATCATCTTTTTAATAACCCTTCAATCTCAACCATTTGCTCTTTCGTTAGTGAACCTAATTCTACTGCACCAGCGAGCTCCTCCACTTGCTTTTTCGTTTTGAATCCTGGGATTGGAATTGCAGCATCGCTTCTTCCCCAAATCCAAGCTAGAGCACCTTGAACAAGTGTACGATTATTGCTGGTCAAAATCTCTTTAATAGCCTCAAGTTTAGCAAGATAAGTAGCTACTGGTTTACCATCTTTGAAGTAAGCTACCCATTCATGACCACTACCTCGAACATCCGTTTTTGCTAACTTTGATTCCGGATTAAACTTTCCGCTTAAAAGCCCCATTGCGAGTGGAGAATTGTTAATACTAGTTAATCCGTTTTGATCACAGAGGGATATCATTTCAGCGTCACCACGCAACACATTTAAAGTGTGTTGAATAGCAGCAGCATCCGACTTGCGAGCAAATGCTTCCGCTAATGCTACATCATAGGTGCTCCAGCCATAACTGCGAATAAGTCCCTCCTGTCGCAACCGATTTAACGTATCAATAGTTGATTCCATTTCTTCATGGTTTATAACGCCAACATGGATCTGATACAAATCGATATAATCTGTACCAAGACGTTTCAGTGATTGCTGGCATGCACTGCGGATATAGCTAGGTGAAACATCGTACTTGCCAAAAACTTCTTTAGTAGATTCATCATTCGTATAACCGAATTTGGTAGCAATGACGATCTCGTTTCGCCGTCCCTTCACTGCTAGTCCTAATATCTGTTCACTATGACCTGCTCCATATGCATCTGCGGTATCAAAGAAGTTTACTCCCATATCAATTGCAGTTTGAATAGCTTCAATGGAGTCAGTATCGTTGACTTCTCCCCATCCATCTGGAATTCCGTCTAACGTAAAGTGTCCTCCGATTGCCCAGCATCCTAATCCGAGCGAGCTTACCTCTATTTCTGTATTTCCTAGCTTTTTATACATTGTTATATCCTCCCTATTCGAATTGTCTCGAATTCATTATAATGAGAGAAATGGTCTATCAATAGATCCAATCTATATGGAAATTGAAGAACCAATGTCTGAGGGGGGAATTGGTATGTACGGTATTCTTATCGAGAAGAGTTCATCACTGTCTGTAACAAGACAAATATGTCAACAATTACGTGACTTAATCGAAAGTGGACAACTTACAGCAGGTACACGACTTCTACCTACACGGGAATTGGCCAAAGATTGGGGAATTGCTCGTAATGTCGTGATCGAAGTGTATGAACAGTTAACAGCCGAAGGTTACCTAGATTGCCGTGTAGGCTCGGGTACATATGTGGCGGAAGGTATCGTGTCTACTGCTAGTTTGAAGATAAATCCGACTGTTTTAGATTTCAAAGACGAGCAAGATACAACGATCACACAACAGGATATCATCGACTTTGCAACGGGTATTCCAGATATCGATTTATTTCCAAAAAACAGTTGGGCAAAATATTTGAAAGATGCGGCAGAAACGGATTATAACGTGGACTATGGTTATGGAGACATTCAAGGTGACAAGAAGTTACGGGTTGCGATTAGAGATTACTTATACCGGGCTAAAGGGATAATATGTTCATCGAACCAAGTGATGATCGTTTCTGGCGCTTCAGAAGGAATCTCTCTTATTGCCCAGACATTGTCCAACAAGTTTCACTCCGTTTACTTAGAAGATCCTACAATCCATTTTACCCGAGATATTTTCCAAATGATGAACTATGACATTAAGCCAGTAGACGTTGATCAAAATGGAATGATCGTTGATTCTTTGCCAAAGCTCGAAGATGGACATTTACTTTTGCTAACACCTTCGCATCAATTTCCTACAGGGAGTTTACTTTCCATTCAACGCAGACAACTAGCTATTCATTTGGCTGATCAATATGATTCGTATGTTATTGAGGATGACTATGATAGTGAATTTAGATTAAAAGGTATACCCGTCCCTCCGCTTCAGACATTATCACCTAATCGTGTTATCTATGTTGGTACGTTTAGTAAGACATTATCACCGAGTTTGCGAATCGGCTTTATAATTATCCCATCACATTTAATCGATGCTTTTGCTACTATGAAATGTAAACTTAATATGTATACTTCTCTAAACATTCAAAGAGCGCTAAGTCAGTTTATATTGGATGGTCAGTACGAGCGCCATATTCATTCGATGAAAAAAGTGTATAAAAAACGGAGAAATCTACTTATAGATAGATTAACTCACACTTTCGGTAATCATATTTCTATATCTGGCGATGATGCTGGCATGCACCTCCAGGTTCAATTCCAGACCAAGCAATATAGTAATCTACCCTGGAATGATACCGGTTCTTATGGCTTTCGTGTTGAACATTCAGATGATTACAAAAAGTCAGAACGACCTTATCAGGCAGGTATTATACTCGGTTATGGAAATTTGCACACAGATAAGATCGAGGAAGGCGTTCGAAGAGTTCATCGTTTTATAATGGAGAAAACCAACCATTAAACAAGTAGGGTTGGTTTTCGTTATTCTACTTTTTACTCATTAATATAAGTGGAAACCTTGTTCTGAATAAGTTTGGACACTGCTTCAGCAGATTTTTGTCCAGTGAAGTAAGCTTTAGCTTCTTCAGCAACAATTGACTGAACTTTGTTCATAAATGTGATTGGAAGACTTGCTTCCGTTAACATTGCTTTTAGCTTGATGTTATCTTCTTCCGATACTTTTAGTGTCCCACCTTTTCCAGCTGTCGCAGTTCCATTTTTCACTTCATTTGCAAGCTTTTCTATCATCTCATCATTTACTGATTTAATGATTGAGAAGCCTTGTTGCTCGGGTATGGATTGCATCTCTTCAGACATTAGAAACTTCATGAAATCCCATGCAGTTCCTTTGACCTTTGAGTTAGCATTCATTGCAATTTCTTGTAGTCCACCAAAAGCGATCCCTGATTTTTGTTCTGCTGTGTGTGGTTTTTGATAGATCGTTCCGTCTTTATAGAAGATTGCAAGGCGTTCCAAGTAATCTCTTGGGGAGTAGATTTCTGATAGGTTGAAGAAGCTGTCTTCCGTATGAACGGATTCTTTAGTAATAATTTTATCCTCGTACAAATTTTTCACACGCTCAAGTAGGTCGGTAAATATAATAGAGTCAAAGTTTGCTTTCTGTTTAGCTCCGTCTACTAATTGTGCATAATTGTCCGAAACTAACAAGTTTAGCATAGACTCTGGCTCCGTATTGCCACCTAGCGTGTAGTCGTGAATACCTTTTGCAGCCAATTTTTTACCTACTTCTTCAAATTCACTCCATGTCCACTTCGAATCATCGAAAGTAACACCGCTTTTATCAATATTCACTTTATCTCCGAATAAAACTTGTAAATAAAATTTTGTTGGTAAAATGTATAACCCGCCGCTCTTTTGTGAATGTTCTAAAATGTTCATATGGTATTTGCTTGTATCAAATGTTGAGTCCTGTTGAATGAGCTCGTTTAGGTTTACAAATGCTTTTTTGCTAATGTATTTTTCTATTGGTAATTCTATTGAAGTTATCGCGAATAAATCGGCACCTTCACCGGATAATATCTCTGTTGTCGTTTGTTTAATATACTTTTCGACTTGAGCTGGATTTAGTACTCCACTACTATCTTCTCCACCAAACTCTTTATATTCTATCGTCACATTCGGATTTGCAGCTTCGTATTTTTGTTTAGCCTTTTCGTAAAAATCATTTACGCCAAGAATAGAAATAACAAGTTTCTTTTTGTCATCTTTGTTTTCATCTTCAATTTTACCTTTAATTTCAGCAGGTGTTGGTTTAACTGGAGGTGATGAGGGATCATTAATCTCCACTTTATTGCTGTTCGTTGATGTGCCACTACTACATGCTGTCATACTTAAAACAAATACTAGACTCAATAAAAAGCTAACCCATCTATTCATTGTTTCATTCACTCCCTTTTTTCGTTTAACTACTATCGTTTTCTTACTCTGTCGCCATCTTGAATCGGTTCACTGCTTTCCGTAATAATGGACTGACCAGGAAATGCTCCTTCAAGCACAATAACATCCGCTTCATTTGACTCGCCTAAAGTAACGTTTACCTTGTTAGCGTGATACGTATTGCCAAGAGGCCCCTGCTTTTCTTCTAGAACAAAAATGTATTTGTTATCGCCGTGGCCATGTATCGCTTTAAGCGGCAGAAGCATTCCTTCGTCATTTTCTGATGACTTACTAAGAGATACATTCGCCTGCTCTCCGCCTTTTAGTTCTGGGCTTTGTACTGCAATTACTACTTGTTTTAGAGTAAGTTGTGAGGATGTCCTATTTTCCAACTCCCCAGTTGGCAACGTTTGACTATCCGATACTACAGTTTCAATACCGACAATTTTACCTTCAACGCTGCGTGTGACTTTATTCTTTTTTATATCAACCTCTAGTGTACTTCCAAGCTCCATTTGCTCTGCAATTGAATATGGAATATGCAAGTTGAATTGAAAGCCAAGACTCGAATTCGTAACAATAACATCGCTTCCTTCACTCCCTGAAGGTAAACCTGTCATAGCAGATACTTTTGAGATATACCCATCAAAAGGCGCAACAATTGTTTTAAAGCTTTCCAAGTCAGCTTGTAAATTTGATATTTTTTGTTCTTGTACGCTCAAATCTAGCCTAGCGGCCTGAATAGCTCGCTTTGCACTGCGAATGCTAAGTTCATCTTCGCTTTGAGTGGCTGCAATAAATTGCTCCTGTAAGCCTTCTATCATTAATTTTTGTTTTGATAGATTAGCTTGTTCACTTTGAATGGTACTCTCAGTATCGCGACTATCGTACACCACAAGAGTTTGGCCCTTCTTGACACGATCACCTTCTTTTATAAGCACCTCCTTTACGATCCAACCAGATCTATTTGTCAATTTGACTTCACTGATCGGTTTCAGTAAGCCACTGCCGTTATATTGTTGTAATAGCGGATCGGATCTCCCTTCTTCAGTCCAAACACGTGGTAGATTCATGGTGAGTATCGTGTTGCTATAAAGAGTAAGGATGAGCAATGCTGCAATAAATACGACTATGACTAATTTGATTCCTCGCTTTTGCCTAGATCCAGGATGTTTTTCTGAAAACAACTCCATGCACATCATTCCCTCCAATCACTACGATATTTTCGCTATCCTTTAATGCCGGATAACTGGACGCCTTCGATAAAATAAGACTCAGCATACAGAAATAAAAGCAACATCGGAGACATATAGAAGACGGAAGCGGCAAAACCAATTCCGCGTGCTTCTTCTTGGATTCGTGACAAAAATAATGACAGCGGCATTTTAAAGTCATCTTCCAAAAAGATAAGCGGCTGCTCGACCATATTCCAATAATCTACGAAAAGTAGAATAACGAGAGCTGCTAGACCCGGTTTTATTAATGGTAAAATGATTCGGTAAAAGATAACGAGATGTCCCGCTCCATCCATTATTGCTGCCTCAACTAAAGCATAAGGAATGGATAACATAAACTGCCGAAGCATAAATACGCCGAATACTGCGAATATGCCTGGTAAAATGATGGCATTAGCCGTATTTAATAGCCCTAGCTTATCCGCAATTATATAGTTAGGGACTAGCGTAACTTGAAATGGCATAAGCATGACCACGACGTAAACGTAGAACATAGTGTCTCGTCCTCGGAATTGTAGTTTTGCAAATGCATAAGCAGCAAGCGAACCAATGATGATCTGCCCAAGGATGATCGGAACTACCATGAATACAGAATTCCAAAACATATTTAAATAGTTTGGCGTTTCAAGCAGTACTTTCCTATATTGCTCAAAGGTTACCCAGTCTGGAATTAGCTTTAACGTAACAAAAGACTCCTTACCTCCTTCTGAGTTTTCGATCATTTGTCCAATTAAATCGTAATTGGCTCCAATCTCTTGCTCAGACATTAGTGAGTTTGTAATCGTAAAAACGATAGGGAAAATCATAAATGCAGCGAGTAATAATAAAAAAGCTGATAGGAACCATTTGTATATAAGTGCTGATTTTTTCATTACCATCGTTCATTCACTCCATGTATTGTCTGAATTGGCGTTCCAATGCGAACATACCAAGAACAATAATTAGTATGCAGAGTACCATTAACGTTGCAGCGGCCGTCAATTTTTGAACATCTAATGAAAAGAACATATTGTTCATGTAGTGCTGCATCATGTAAATACTGTCATGTGGGTAATCTCCTGCGATAAGGTATGTTTCTCGAAATATTTTGAAAGAATTAATAATCGACATAAGGACGACAAAACACATCGTTGGAGTTAAATAAACGAGTGTAATGGACGTTAGTTTGTGGAAGCGTCCCGCTCCTTCTAAATCAGCTGTTTCATAATAGTCTTTAGGAATGCTTTGAAGACCTGCTAGAAACAAAATGATATTGTAACCGACGTTTTTCCAAAGATAGGCTACTGAAAGCACACCTCTTGCCCATTCTGACTTCATCCAATCCATTCGATCGACTCCTAAACCATGAAGTAAATTGTTAACTGACCCATTCCAATCAAATAGAATTTGCCATATCATAACGATTGAAGCGACAGGCACAACAAGTGGTAGTACATAAGCCGTTCTAATCCATTTGCGCATAAAAATATTTTGGTTTAAGAGCATCGCAATCATTAAAGAAATAATTAGGATTAGTGGCACGCTGACCCCTGTAAATAACAACGTATTGGCTGAAGCTTTACGGAAAGATTCACTAGTAAGCAATTCTTTATAGTTGTCGAAGCCAACAAATGAACCATCCGTCGTACTATTCATAAAGGAATAAATAACGCCTTGGATAAACGGGATTAAATAAAAGACGGAAAAACCAACTATGCTTGGTAAAAGAAAGCCTAATGCGATGACGTTTTGTTTCCGTAATAAAGGTTTGAACTTCATAAAGGCCCTCTCTTTACTCAATACGATTCATTACAGTTAGTTTATAAGCTGGAAATTAAGAGAAAGTGGAGATAATGTAAAGATAAGATGAAGATTGAAAAACAAAAAAACCACTTTCCAAGACGTATAAGAGCGTCAAGTTAAGTGATTTTATGAAGTAACTATCATTCAAGTGCATTAATCGAACGTTCGAATGGACCGAGCTAAGCGGAATCCAAGATCATCAATACAAAAGGATGGATGACTTCGACGACGGCAAGTAGAGCCGCAACCCCTCTCCGCTTCAGCCCAGCTTCCACCACGGAATATCCGATACGTGCCATATACTCTTTCATCGTATAAGTCCCAGCACCATTCCCATACATTGCCTAACATATCGTAAAGGCCCCAAGCATTAGCCTCTTTAGTTCCTACTTGCTGAGTTTGTCCGTCTGAATTATCTCTATACCATGCTATTTGATCTAGCTCTCCATATGTATATCCTATTGATCCCGCTTTACATGCATATTGCCACTCTGCTTCAGAAGGTAATCTGTAGCCGTCAGCTTCCCAGTTACAAATAACTTTTTCTCTCTCGGTATTGAATGTATAACATTCCTGCAAACCATCCCTCTGTGAAAGTAGATTACATATCAGTATTACCTCGTTCCAAGATACATTGACGACAGGCTTTTGATTGTTATCAGTGGAAATTGGAGCTTTATTCGTAATGGCGAAGTATTGTTCCAACGTTACAGGAAATGGGGAAAGTAGAAATGGTTTAATATCGGCTGTCCAGTTACTCTTTTTACGATCGTCACGCATTTCAACTATGCCACCCGGAATCTGTTTCATTGGAATAAGATTATAAATTGGCTGTTCCTTTGTTATTGTTATCTCCTCCTATTCTTTATCTTCCGCAGTAATCGCATATAAGAAGTGATCTTCCCAGGCACCATTGATTTTTAAATAAGCTTTAGCTAATCCTTCTTGTCTAAACGCTGCTTTTTCTAACACTCGAATTGAGGGAAGATTTTTTGGCATGACGCCTGCTTGAATACGATGTAATCCGAATTCGGTAAATGCCTTTTTCACACATAATGAAACGGCCGTCGTTGCATACCCATTACCGTTATGTTTCTGATCAATAAAATAGCCTAAATTTGCGTTTTGGAATGGCCCTCTGGCTACGCCAGTTAATGCAATCCGTCCGATTAATTCATCATTTTCAGATAAATGAATGCCAAATGTATAAGCTTGATCATTTTGCAAACTTACCATACAATTCGTTAGGTCCTTTTGTTGACCTTCAAGCGTATAATGGGACTCATCTCTAATGGGTTCAAACGGTTGAAAAAAATCGCGGTTCCTTAGCTTAATATCCAGAAGTGCTGCTGCATCATTCATTTCAACATATTTTAAGTAAATATTTGCGGTTGTCAATTATTATCAAACCTTTCAGAAGTTATGATTCATAGCGTAACGGCTTTTGTATATGTGGTCAATAGTCATAATATTTTAGAAAGGTAGTTAATTTGGAACTTTTCAAATGTAAGCGTTCATATAATACTTATAATAAGGCCTCCTTCATTCTTCTTTATTATCGCATATGCAATCACCTATTCTCACGAAAGGATGGTGTAGCAATGGAAACAAAAATAGCGGTAATTATTATTCATGGATTAGGCAGGCAAAAAAGAGATTTTGCGAGATCGTTTGTAGAACGTTTAAAGTCGACATATACGAAAGTTTCAGGTAATCCATCTACTCAGTTATCGATTGAACCTGTATATTGGGCAGATATATTCGAGGAACGTGAAGATCAGTTATATCAAACACTTGTATCAGCCAAAAATCTCCACTACAAACAACTACGAAGATTTGTTATTCATTATTTAGCGGATGCGGTAGCTTATCAACCCGTAGAGTATCCTTCACAAAATTATGAAGCCGTTCATAAAACAATTAGCCAAGCATTAAACCGCTTATCGGATCAAGCTGGTCCTAAAGCTCCATTATGTGTCATTGCGCACAGCTTAGGTGGGGTCATTGCCAGCAACTATTTCTACGATCTGCAAATGACTTCACGCAAAGAGTCGATGATTATTGATCCGCTGTCTGCACTTGAGCGTGGAGAAACGTTAACGCACTTTTTTACATTAGGAACTACGTTACCTTTATGGAGTTTAAGATACCGAAACTTTAATCAACCTGTAAGTGTACCCTCCCCTCTGCTTCGTGCGCATTATGCTAAAGTATCAGGTGGATGGACCAACTTTTATGATAAAAATGATATACTTGGTTATCCTCTACGGAATATAGATCCGATGTATGAACTTGCAGTGAAAGAAGATGTTGAAGTAAAGGTGGGAGATTGGAAGACTAGCTGGAATCCGCTCTGTCATAGTGGTTATTTTATGAGTAAAAGCATTACAGAAAGGATCGTAAGATCACTTGCTTTGACCGTGGATAGTATAGATCGGAAATGAAATGTGTGAATGAGATCGAATAGCACCTTAACGAACTGTTATGAGTTCACTGCCAATTAATATATCTAGCGTCCATTCCGAACAATTTGTCGGCTATTAGCTTTCCATCTTTATCAAAAGCTCTAATGGTCCAGAAGTCTTCTGTAAACATACCTAATTTTACAAACAAAACATGGTTGTTAATCACTTCTTGTAACATATATTTTTCACTGTTAGATTTAACATCATTAAGTGATAATTCATATTTATCAAAGGGAGTTACTTCCTCCATATAGTTTCCAACTGCAATATATTTGATAGTAGAATTATTGGGAGTAATAACTGCAACTATAGAATCTTTGTCGGTTCCACTTCCCATAGCTTGAAAGGGTTTACCTTCTTCAATAAAGTAACCATACGCCCCTCCACCATCCTGATACAAAAGTCCAAACTTTTTATTTAGTTTAGAAACGCCATATGTCCCATCCATATTGTCTTTGTAAATTACTGCGATTCTGTCTTTATCAATATGTATAGATTGAAGTAGTTTCACATCGCCAGGAATGGCATTCTCTTTTGTAAGATGGAATCCACTCAGAGAGGTTATTGCAAATACGCCTACTAATACACCTATAACAATTAATATTTTTTTCAAAGGTATGCTCCTTATCTAATGTTGATTATGCACTGTTTATTCATAGCCACCTACGGCTTCTGGAAGTTTATTATATGCTTCATAATCTTTAACGATATTTTCAATGAATGTTCTTAGCTCCAACAGTTGCTTTGCATCTTCTGTTAGATGACAACTTTTACTTGTCCAGGCATGCTGGATCGTTTTTCCTAAAATAATAACTTCAAAGATATCTTCGCTATATGGTATTAAGGCACAACTTTGATTGCTAGATAGCTGTTTAGTCTCCATGATGTTAATCTCTTTCATCTTCTCATAAATTCGTTGCATATCTGCAGGGTATAAAGTAATGTTCGCAGACACTGTACCATTTGCGATCAAATCTTTCGTAACCGTATTTTTTATAGTGTTAATTTCATTTTTCATACCAATACCGTACTTGACGACAAAATCGAAATCTTTTGGCATTTCTGTAGGCAATTTTGAAAGAAGTTTTACGTTAATATGATAATTTTCAATAATTTCGTTAACTTGCTTCACCAATTTTTCAGAGACTTTATAGACCACGTCATTGTCTGTATACATCAAAACTATAGAGTCCTCAGCTACCCAAAGAAAATAACTATTTGCGTCGAGCTCCACCTTATATTCGGGGTCTGCCCTGTCGAAGATTCCTTCGATCATAGTAGCACTGTCGCTAGCTTCTTTTAAGATTGCAATTTCTTTTTCATCCGTTATAGTTAGTAAAGTGTTTTCCTTCGTTGTGGAGAAACTTGCCATTTCAGCAATGGTGACGTTTACGAAAGGTGTTCCTTTTGCATTGTTTGATGAAGAGCAACCTATAGTTGCTAACATCAATAAGCCAATTATCAAAATTAAAATCATTTGTTTTCTCATCTCAAGCACCTCCATTAAGATAGACGTTAGGAAATGGTAAATGGTTACAGGTTTAATATAGAAGTAAAAAAAGCTACGCATAAAAAAGAGCAGACGCGGGAGCGTCTGCTTTTCTTTAATATTAATCAGCTTTTACTTATAGACAATTCGTTCTACACACTCAACGTATGCTTCTCACGAGCAATCTTAGTAGCTTCAACCATATTGCGGAGCGAATCGATTGTTTCTTCTATACCACGCGTTTTAAGTCCGCAGTCTGGATTAATCCAGAACAGTTTCGGATCAAGTACACGTAATGCACGATCAATCATATTCGTCATTTCTTCCACGCGAGGAACACGCGGGCTATGAATATCATATACCCCTAAGCCTATGCCAAGCTTATACGTATTCAATTCAAAGCTATGAATCAGTTCACCGTGACTACGTGACGTTTCGATAGAAATGACGTCGGCATCCATATCTTCAATGGAACCAATCATGTCATGGAATTCGCAATAACACATATGCGTATGAATTTGCGTCGTATCTTGAACAGTGCAAGTTGTTAAGCGGAACGCTTTGACTGCCCAAGCCAAGTAATTGGCTTGATCCTCTTCTTTAAGTGGCAAACCTTCACGAACGGCTGGCTCGTCAACTTGAATTAAGCCAATACCTGCTTGCTCAAGTGCTTCTACTTCTTGTCTAAGTGCATATGCCAATTGGTAAGCAATTTGCTCACGAGAGATGTCTTCACGGACGAATGACCAGTTCATGATCGTAATTGGACCAGTCAACATACCTTTTACAGGACGTTGCGTTTTCGACTGAGCATACTTCGTTTCTTCTACTGTCATCGCTTCTTCAAACGCTACATCGCCAAAAATGATTGGTGGTTTTACGCAGCGTGAGCCATATGACTGTACCCAACCGAACTGGGTGAATGCGAAGCCAGCAAGCTTCTCACCGAAAAACTCAACCATATCGGTACGTTCGAACTCACCGTGTACAAGAACATCGATGCCGATTTCTTCTTGTAGCTTAATCCAAATGTTAATTTGCTCTCTTATAAAAGTAGCATATTGCTCGTTATCCCACTCGCCCTTACGCCATAACTGACGCGCTTTACGGACTTCTGCAGATTGAGGGAAACTGCCGATCGTTGTAGTAGGGAAAATCGGTAACTGATATTTATTCTGTTGAACGACATTTCGTTCAGCGAATGGTAGATTACGGACAGGCTGCTTTGCGCTAATCGCAGCAACCGCTGCAAGTACTTCATTACGATTACGCTCATCAGATTGTTTAAGAGCTAACAAATCTTTTTCAATAGCTGCCGATTCAGCAGAGATTGCAGGTCCGCCAAGATGTAGACCTTTTGTTAATAAAACAAGCTCATCGAGCTTCTCTTCCGCAAATGCTAATGCACCTTTTAGCTCAGGCAATAGCTTTGTTTCATTTCTAACTGTGACCGGAACATGGAGTAAGCTGCATGACGACTGAACAAATAGTTGTTCATCTGTTACATACCCTAGCAATTGTTCTAGTAATGTGAATTTTTCACTAATGGAAGCTTTCCAAATTCCGCGTCCATCGATAATTCCTGCTCCTAATACTTTTCCAGCTGGGAATCCATATTGTTTAAGGGAAGCTAAATTGCCAGAAAGTCCATGAACGAAATCTAGTCCGACGCCAGCAACTGGTAACTGAACAATTTCATTGTAGTTTTCTACAGATTCAAAGTATGTTTGGAGCAGGATGTTTAACTTAGGAGCAGCTGTAGCAAACGTTTCATAGATTGTTTTCAAACGCTCTAGATCTTGCGAATTTAGTTTAGTTACTAGAATTGGTTCGTCAATTTGTACCCATTCTACGCCTTCACTTTGTAGCTCTTGTAAAATTTGTACATAAAGCGGAAGCAAACGAGTAAGCCAAGCATCGAACTCCGATGCCGTATATCCTTTTGAAAGCTTTAGGAATGTTAACGGTCCAACAATTACTGGCTTACCGTTAATTCCTAGCGTTTCCTTAGCTTCTTTATAGGCAAGTAGCGGCTTATTTTCGGTTACGACAGGTGTTGCGCCATCAAGCTCAGGAACGATGTAGTGATAGTTTGTGTTAAACCACTTCGTCATTTCACTTGCTGTTGCTTCCTTCGTTCCACGAGCAATGCCATAATAAAGCGATAAAGGAACTGCTCCGCCATCATAAGAGAAACGTTTGGGAATGATGCCGAACATCGTAGCTGTATCTAGTACATGGTCATAATAACTGAAATCGTTGACAGCGATTAGGTCGATCCCTTTTTCCTTTTGCGTACGCAAATGATTTAAACGGATTTCTTGTAGTTTAGTTTGAAACTCGGATTCCTCTATTTTTCCTGCCCAAAATGCCTCAAGCGCTTTTTTCCATTCGCGATCTGCACCAATACGTGGATAGCCAAGCACACTACTTCTAATCATTCCTGTAACACCCCTATACAAATTGTTACAAGAAAGATAACATGCTTTCGGCGATATAGTGTAACTGTATTAAACTATATCCAGTTATATCCTTTGGCTATACCACATTATTACTTGCCAATCGCTCGATTAAGCGCATCAATATAGGCTATTCCGAGTTTGGACAACGCAGCATTTTTATGCGATATCCAGCCTACATTGATCGTTTCCTCACAGTCTAGAGGGACGGGAATGATTTCATTCCCGTTCAAATCAGAGCTAAGTACCCCTGTCGATATCGTATATCCGTTTAGTCCAATTAATAAATTGAATAACGTAGCTCGATCATTGACACGGATGCTTTTTTTGTGAGACATCGTACTAAGTATTTCTTCAGAAAAGTGAAACGAGTTATATTCACCTTGGTCAAACGACAAATACGGGTAATCCTGCAACTGATCAATCGTTACAATCGATTGGTTAGCTAGTGGATTTTTTATACTGATGAATATATGAGGTTTTGCTGTGAATAAGCTATTAAATTGCAGGTTGGCACTTTTAAGTAGCTTGTTGATCACTTTTCCATTGAACTCATTTAAATATAAGATGCCGATTTCGCTCCGCAACGTTTTTACATCTTCGATAATTTCATATGTTTTGGTCTCGCGCAGTGCCAGTTCATATTCTTCTTGACCGTACTCTTGAACGAGACTAACAAACGCATTGACTGCAAAAGCATAGTGTTGTGTAGACACCGAAAAGTGTTGCGGAGAAGGTTTAGCATTCAGATAGCGGCTCTCGAGTAATTCTGCTTGTTCAACGACTTGCCGAGCATAACTCAAAAACTCAATGCCTTCTCTTGAAATAGATATTCCTTTGTTTGATCGTTCAAATATCTCGAACTGCATCTCTTCCTCTAAATCTTTAATCGCATTCGAAAGACTAGGCTGAGAGATAAACAGTCGTTTGGCAGCTTCATTGATTGATCCTCGGTTAGCGACTTCAATGACATATTTTAATTGTTGTAGAGTCAATGTAATACTCCCCTCTAACCTATTGTTAGATTTAATAGAAGCTTTGAATGTATGAAGTTCTGACTTCATTATACATTGAAATCTATATTTGGACTTTAATGAATAGGAGATTTAGATAGCAATCGCTTGATAGAACGATCCGCTTCGCGCAAAATGATACCTCTGTCTATCGTTTTCATAATACCGTTCTCCATGACGATTCGACCGTCAACGATTGTTGTTTCTACATCTGCTCTTGTTGCAGAGTATACGATGCGGGAGATCGGATCAACATCGTAAGAAGGATACGTATGGRAGAAACTTGCCATTTCAGCA
>NZ_JAECMT010000003.1:0-855000 GCF_016019935.1 Paenibacillus sp. GSMTC-2017 | reverse complement strand
TTGGCAAGTTACCTCTCTGTAAATCTAAAGCGCGTTGCAACATGACAACAGCCTCAGCACGTTTTGCATTCGCAAATGGTCTGTATTCATCTTCCGTTACCCCATTTACAATCCCCGCTTCAAATGCTTTAGCGATTGATTCCATAGCGTAATAATCAGGAACGTCGTTAAAGTACAATTCACCTAACTCTTGTTCGAAAGAAACAGATTTTTCGAATGCCCTTACGACCATAGTTGCAATATCGCCTCTATTAATGCGTTTATTAGGATCAAATTTAGATTCACTTACACCATTCACTACTCCAAGAGAGCTAGCAATTTGAATGGGCTCATAATACCATTTGTCTTTGCTCACATCTGTAAACGTTTTGCCCGTTTCTTCGCTCTTAAGTGCTAATGCACGAACAAGCAATGCTACAAACTCAGCTCTAGTAATACTTTGATCTGGCTTCACAGTTACTGTGCCTTCAAAGTCCTTATACCCTTTAAGCAAGTCCGCATTCACGAAATTATCAAGTTCGTCGTACGCCCAATGTTCTTCGATGTCTATCGGAAAGTACATATCCAGTTCAGTATACTCTGCCGCGTAAGTAGTTGTAGCTAGTGCAGGAAACACAAGTGTAACAGCGAGTGCAAACGGGATAAACATAGAAATCATTTTTTTCAATGTGATGTTCCTCTCTTAAACCAAAATTATGTCCTTGAGAAGAATATCAGAATATAGTGTCTCAATCTAGCGGTAAATAAAGGAGTGTCGCTTATTCATACCTAACGAACTGACGTTTTACTAACCTATTAAAATATCCATTACGATGGACAAGTTCGCTATGCGAGCCCCGCTCCACTACAGCACCATCTTGTAAAACAATAATTTGATGGGCTTGCTCGATCGTGTTTAGACGATGAGCAATGACGAAACTAGTTCGCCCTTTCATTAAACGCTGTAATGCTTCTTGAATTTTCATTTCCGTTATCGTATCAATACTGCTCGTTGCTTCATCAAGAACAAGTATTGATGGATTGGCAAGAATAGCACGAGCTATCGCAATTAATTGCTTTTGACCTTGACTGATTCCTGAACCATCCAGCTTCAATTTGGCATCATAACTACCTTTCATCCTCATAATAAAAGAA
This sequence comes from Paenibacillus sp. GSMTC-2017, assembly GCF_016019935.1. Lineage (GTDB taxonomy): Bacteria > Bacillota > Bacilli > Paenibacillales > Paenibacillaceae > Pristimantibacillus. The sequence continues at coordinate 853,866 of NZ_JAECMT010000003.1, read as the reverse complement.
TGAGCATTCGCTTCAATAGCAGCTGCCTCTACTTCTTGGTCTGTCGCTTCAAGTCTGCCATAACGGATATTCTCCCGAATTGTACCTTCGAACAATAATGGGTCTTGAAGAACAAATGCCATATGACTTCTTAAACTTTCTCGCTGTATCTCATTAATATTTCGATCGTCTATCCGAATTTGACCAGAGTTAGGTTCGTAAAATCTACAAAGCATTGCAAGTAATGTTGTTTTCCCTGCGCCTGTTGGACCAACAAACGCGACGGTCTCACCTTGTGATGCTGTGAAGGTAACATTACTTATAGCAGCATTTCCTGAATCATAGGCAAACGAAACATTTTGAAATTCTACTTTGCCCTCTACACGTTTTAGACGAACTGCATTTTCTTCATCTGCACCTTCTATTTCCTCATCCAAAATTTGAAATACGCGCTCAGCACCTGCAATAGCAGATAACATCGTATTCCATTGATTAGCGAGGTCATTTAACGGCCTTGTGAACTGTCTAGAAAACTCCGCAAAAATGACGATAACTCCTATTGTAATGGATGAACCATTCAATATAAGTAATGCACCAATTCCTGCAATTAGAGCGAAGCTTAAGTTATTAAGACCATTCATTAGTTTTGGGATAAATCCTGAAATCGTCTGAGCCCAAAACCCAGAGGCATGGATACGTTCATTTCGTAATTTAAATTTATGAATAACCGTTTGTTCTTGAGAAAAAGCTTTTACGATTCGTTGTCCTGATAACGTCTCTTCCACAAAACCGTTCATATCACCAAGATTCCGTTGTTGCGACTTAAACAAACGACTTGTCTTATTTGTAATCCAATTCATCCCGATTATCATTAAAGGCACGATCATAAAAGTTATTACCGTTAACATCGGACTAAGCGATAACATGACACTTACAATTCCTGTTAATAGAAGAACACTTGAAAACAGTTGAATAAATGCGCTATTGAGTGACGAACTTACATTTTCGATGTCATTCGTCATGCGACTCATTAGTTCGCCATGCTGACGTTTCCCGAAAAAGGGAATAGGCAACTTGTGCAGATGGCTGAATAAATCCATTCTCATTCGCTTAACTGTTCCTTGAGATATCCCTATCATCCATATGTTCTGTAGCCATAATGTAAAAGCATGAAGTATGTAGACGACCGCCATCACGATTAGAAAGGGTATGAAGCCACTATTATGCTTAGAAATATAGTGATCAATAGCAGTACCTGCCAAATAAGGACCTAATAACGAAAATATTGTGCTTAAAATGATCAATACTATGACAACAACGAGTTTTAAACGATACTCCATTAAATAAAGCCATAATCGTTTCAGTGTTGTTGCTGCGTCTTTTACCTTAGGTTTTTGCTTAGCTGTATCTTTGCTAATAACCTTATTTGAGACATCTTCCATTTGAATCATTCGTGGATATCGAAATGGCTCCTTCAGCTTGTCAAACATACGATACACCTACCCTACCATGTTGAGACTTGTATATTTTCATATAGAGTGGGCAACTGTTCATCAACTGCTGATGTGTACCAGAAGCAAGCAACTTGCCATCATCAATTAGCAATATGTTATCTGCATTTACGGTTGAGCTTATCTTTTGTGTAACAAGAAACGTTGTACATTGCATTTCTTTTAGAGATTCCAGCAGTGCACTTTCCGTGTGAACGTCTAATGCACTTGTACAATCATCTAACAACAAAATAGAAGGTTTACGCACTAATGCTCTCGCTATCGTCAACCTTTGTTTTTGACCACCAGAGAGGTTAATCCCTTTTTGACCAATAATTGAGTCGTACTGCAGGGGCAACTTCATTATCGTTTCGTGAATTTGTGCGAGCCGTGCAGCATCCATAATTTCTTCTAAACTAGCTTCGTCTTTTCCCCATCGAATATTTTCCGCTACTGTTCCCGTAAACAACAAGACTTCTTGCGGAACATATCCGATTCCTTGCCGCAATCGTTCGAGTTTCATTAGTCGATTATCTATATCATCTATAAGTAAAGTTCCTTCATCAACATCATAGAAACGAGGAATGAGCTGTAACAATGTAGACTTTCCAGATCCTGTTGACCCCATAATCGCGATTGTCTGAGCGGGCGCTGCTTGAAACGATATATTTTCCAAAATTACATTGTCTGTATTAGGATAACGGAAAGATACGTTGCAAAACTCCACTTTTCCAGTCTCTTGATTTATATTCTCATCATCTTCAGTGATATCTTTCAAATCATCTTCTATTAAAATAACTTCCTCAATACGCTGCGCCGAAGCTTTCGCTTTAGAAAAACTAACAACGAGCATCGACATTAAAGATAACGCACCTGCTGTTCTCGTCATATAATTAACAATGGCTACAATCTCTCCGACAGTAGCTACACCTGCATCTAGATGAATACGACCGAACCAAAGGACAGCTATAATGCTAACATTCAAAACGAGTAAGACTACTGGCATCGTTAGCTCCGTCAACTTCATTGCGGTCATAGCCCTATTCATAAGTTCTCCGCTTGCAGTTCCGAAGCGACCCGTCTCATGTTGAATACGAACGAACACACGGATAAGGCGCATGCCGATTAAATTTTGTTGCATAATACCATTCACTTGATCCAACTGTTTTTGTATATCTCGGAAAAGCACTTCACCCCGCTTCAATGCCCACCCTAGAAATAACGCCAAAAAAGGAATTGTAAGAGCAAACCATATTGCTAAAGCTGGATTAACGATAAAAGCCATAACGATACTACCAATGACATATAGAGGTGCACGAAGCATAATTCGTAATCCCATGAATACTGTGTTTTGCAATTGCATAACATCATTCGTTAGTCTAGTAATTAAAGAAGCTTCTGGAAATCGGATAAAACTTGTATAAGAAAAAGTCTGAACTTTCTCAAATAGCTTCTCCCTTAAATCAAAACCAAAGCTCTGGCTAACATGAGCAGCATAAAAGGAACTGAGTATTCCAATGCCAAATACAACTATGGAGCACGCTACCAACACTCCTCCCCAAAGAAGGACAACATTTATTTGATTTTGTAGTATGCCATTATCAATAATTTTCGCAATGATAAAGGGTTGCAACAATTCAAGTGTAAGTTCAATTAACATAAGTAAGATTGCAGTTGCAGCGGCAATACGATATCGTTTAAGATATGAAAACACTGTGCGCATATGATTACCTCCTATGCAAATCATAAATAGAATGTAGGGATACTATTACTATTTTATAGGGATAAATTCCTACTTTTACCTTAAAAGTGTTGAGTAACGAATATAATTAGCATACTATTGAACTATATCTGATAACAATATCGAAATGTAGTCCTATTCTCTCACTATATCGCAGGAGTTGAGAACATGAGCAGCCTTGCACGCTCAATTGAAGATGCAGCCAAGCAGTTCGCTAACACCTTGAAACACATGGTTGAAGTAAACACAATCTGTATCTCGTTGTACGACCAATCAATGATTAATCGCGTAATTTACGCCTATAATAGAAATGAAAATGTAGTCACAACCGGAATGATAATGCCAACTCTACAAACGTCTGTAACGATAGAACCGCAACATGTAACCTCTATTATCGACATACCGAACATCATGGAAGATGAGCGTACAGCAACTTCTGAACTAACTAAATGTTGTAAAGCCAGTTCACTTAAAAGCATTACGATATATAAGCCAGAAAGTTATGTACCTATCGGCTCCTTTAATCTCATTCATTCATCGCCCTTTCAATTATCCCAAGCTCAGCAAGAGATGTTAACATCGATGTCTTCGTTACTTGGTTATATGATTGAATTAGAAAAAGCGAGCGTAACCGATAGTTTAACTGGATTATATAACAGAAGATATTTAACACATCTTTGCAACAGCGGCTCGGACAAGCTGTACAGCGTCCTATTTATCGATATTGACGATTTTAAAGAAGTCAACGATCAATTCGGCCATGATACAGGTGATGCTCTATTATTGGAGATTGCGGGGAGACTAAAACAAAATGTCCGCAAATCCGACGTACTCATTCGTTATGGTGGGGATGAATTTCTAATCTGTTTCCAACATCTCGCCCAGGATCAAGATATGAAATTTGTATCGGATAAGATTGAACATTCTCTACGGGAGCCCTACACCATTAATGGGCAATCCATTAACATTTATGCTAGCGTAGGAATTAGCTCTAAGCAAGGCGGTGGCTCTACTCTACGGGAGCTCATATCGGACGCAGATCAATCTATGTACACAGTCAAAAATAACGAAAAGAACCAATGACGCTTATGCGTTCAAAGGTTCTTCTTTTATTTCTGGAGATTGTAGTTGTTCCAGATGTATTTCACAAATCGTACCTTGGTTTAACTTACTGCGAAATAATATTTTTCCATCCATCGCTTTAACTAAATTCATAACTACCATGAGACCTAACCCAGTACCACTTTCTTTTGTCGTAAAATACGGCTTTCCAATCCGTTTCAGTTGCTCACTGCTCATCCCTATTCCGGTATCTCTAATAAGAATTTGGACTTGGTTTTCTACAATCTGAGTATGAATCGTAAGCAGACCGCCATCCGTCATCGATTCGATTGCATTTTTCATAATATTTAGTAAGCACTGTTGGAATTGCTTCGACTCTGCTTTAATGAATGGCTCTTCTTCTGACATATGGTGTGTAACAATTAATATGTTCATCTGAACGGAATATGGCTGTAGCCATTGAACAATACTCTCAATTTCTTGTTTAACATCTAGTCGCTTTGCAATCTCAATGTTTGGCTTGGAAAAATTCAAATACTCTGTAATGATAATATTGGCATGATCCAATCCTTCTAAAGCATACTTTCGATATCGCTCAAAATTTTCTTTAGAAAGCTTGTCTACATTCATCAATTGGAGAAATCCTCTTGCAGTCGTAAGTGGATTTCTAATCTCATGTGAAATAGAGGCAGCCAGTTGCCCAACTGATTGATTTTTTTCGGATAAAATAAGTTCACGCCTAAGACGTACCTGATTTTTTGCAAATAGGTAAAGGAACGGTATTAGGACCGACGTCAGCAGTGTCATCGCTACAAGAAATACTAATTCCTGAAATGGGAGTGTCACTTTATAATACAATCTGGATATCGTGATAAATACTACTAAATAAATAGATACAGATAGAACAGAAAATAATGCTATTCGTACAAACGATTCCCACTTCAATCTCTTCAATATGAACGTGCCTGATACAACTAATACGCTACTACTTATAATCAAACCAATAGGCTCTGTCTCCAAAAGAAAAACACCGCAAATAAAGAGCAAAATGGTTGCCAATATACTAGGAAAGTTTCCTTTTATAAATAAAGTCATTAATAAAAATAACGGTGTAAGTACTATCGAAAAAAATAACGAATCCACATCTTCAGTTAGTATGTATATATACATCAGGCCGGAGCCTATCCCCATATATACTATTTGTCTTACATGTTGCTTAAATCTAAATTTGGATGTGAGTACTAAATAAATTAGGCATGCCGCTGCTATAAATAACCAAACGTGAATCAGAGGGGCCCATAATGATTCAATCACATACGCCAATCCCTTCATGCATAATTCAAAAGATGCACTTCCATATTACTACTAAATTACATATTCGACATTTATCGTATTATCCCTTCTATATTATCTAGTTTCTGTTTGCCCTCATATCTCTACCGTGTTAAACATACATATGGTATGAAACGGATTTACCTATACGGAGGGATGATTGATGAAGCAAGATGATATGCGCAAGCTTGAGCGGGCCATTGATGAGATAACTGAAATTGCGCAAGGATTTGGTCTAGACTTCTACCAAATGCGCTATGAGATATGTCCTGCTGACATCATCTATACGTTCGGTGCATACGGTATGCCGACTCGGTTTAGCCACTGGAGCTTCGGAAAAACATTTAATAAGATGAAGATGCAATATGATTTTGGCCTGAGCAAAATTTATGAACTCGTCATCAACTCTAATCCATGTTATGCCTTTCTTCTGGAAGGTAACTCTCTCATCCAAAATAAATTAATTGTTGCGCATGTACTGGCACATTGTGATTTCTTCAAAAACAACGCTCGATTCGGCGTTTCTAACCGCAACATGGTGGAGAGTATGTCTGCCACCGCTGACCGGATTCACCAATACGAGATGCAATATGGCAGAGAAGCTGTGGAAAAGTTTATAGATGCCATCCTTGCTATTCAAGAACATGTTGACCCGACTCTTATTAAACCTTACCAACTCGATAAGAAGCGGTATATCGAAATGAACCAAAAACAAAATAAAGGCTCCTCAGGGCAATTGCCGAACACCAGCTTTGAAGACTTGTGGGATCTTGATTTAGAAGCTGTAGCAAAAGCCACAGCACTTACAGATGCACAGGAGTTAGAGGCGAAACGGTTTCCTCCAAAACCAGAAAAGGACATCATTTGGTTTATCGAGGAGTACTCTCCTATTTTGGAAGATTGGCAACGCGATATATTAACGATGCTGCGTGATGAAATGTTGTACTTCTGGCCGCAGATCGAGACGAAAATTATGAACGAAGGCTGGGCTTCCTACTGGCATCAACGCATCTTGCGTGAAATGGATCTGACAAGCGACGAAACAATTGAGTTCGCCAAACTTAACTCATCTGTAGTCGTTCCTTCTCGGAACAGCCTCAATCCTTATTATCTTGGTCTAAAGATCTTTGAAGATATTGAGCGCAGGTGGGATAATCCAACAAAGGAAGAACAAGAGCGATATCATCGTGTGCCAGGTAAAGGTAAGGAGAAAATTTTTGAAGTTAGAGAATATGACTCGGACATCTCGTTCCTTCGTAATTATTTAACTAAGGAGCTCGTAGATGAACTCGATCTTTACATCTTTGAGAAAAAGGGCCCTGAGTGGAAAATAACGGACAAATCATGGGAGAAAATTCGTGATCAGTTGGTTTATTCCAAGGTTAATGGAGGTTTCCCAAGCTTGTTCGTCAAAGATGGCGACTTCAATCAAGTTGGAGAGCTATATTTGATTCATCAATTTGAAGGTACAGAGCTTGATCTCAAGTACGTGGAGCGTACACTACCTTATGTTGTCCAGTTGTGGGGGAAAAACGTTCATCTTGAAACGGTGGTTGAAGATAAACGAATCATCTTCAGCTGTGACGGGAAAAAAACGAGCCGAAAGTTCGTGTAATACCTAGCAAAAAAACTTACCATCCTTCTGTGGATTACAGGTTTGCATATGGTGGAGCGATTTAGACAAACATAAGCCCGAAACCAAAACCAACGCAGAGAGGGATGTTCGCACAACATGAAAAAAGCAGGATTATTAACTATTATTATGGCATGTTTCACATTCGTATTTGCAATGCCAGCCGCTAATGCTACGGAGTATAGTGCCGTGGATCCGAATGCCAAAGTCAATGTGACAACGAATGGAACGAACAACACTCTTACACAGGACATCAACCGTGGTTACAACAATTTGAAATATGATGTCAATCGTGCCACTAATCGGGTCGAAACCGACATTAATCGTGGAGTAACGAATACTGAAACAAATTTGAATCGTGTAACTACGCCTACGGATTATGGCAATCGCACGTATGGTGTACGTGATTACGATGCATACAATACGAATACACATCGAACAAAAGCTTTGAACAATGGACATTACCGAACGACTGCAACTACAAAAGCAACTAGAGGATTTAGCTGGGGCTGGCTTGGTTTACTTGGATTATTCGGCCTAGCTGGTATGAGAAGTCGCGATCGCGATCGTGCTTAATTTGGCATCAACTTAGCTCCATATAACAAGAAACCTTCAGTGACGACTGAGATAGTCGAAACTGAAGGTTTCTTTCTTAAATTAAGGTTTCGTCTGTGAGTAAGCAATAGCCTTGGCTATAGCAGAAATGTCTTGATCAAACAGTTGAGTGTTGTAGCCATTTTCCGCTCTTTCATTGACAGCAATGATTTTCTTATGCAATTCTTCATCCGAAGTAACATAATACTTATACTCTGGATATTGCCATTGTAGCGCAGAATAAACTTGCTTCTCAATAATTTTACGCTTACCAATGTTATCAATTCCAATTCCTACTAAAACATCAGTGCTGTTCATGACTACGTCAGCATGCTCTACTCCTGGAACTTGCACAACAATACGTGCAAGCTGATTACGGTTAATCCGTCCTACTTCATCGTAATTTTTACTGCTTAAATGCAGTTTATGTTTGTCATTTGGAGTTGTCTTATTAGCGACATGAGGCATTTGACTTGGCGTAGCAAATCCGTTAGGTTTGACTGTACCTCGTTCATTGTGATTAGTTTGACCGGACGTACAACCGCTAGCTGTAGCTAATATTCCTCCTAACAACAAAGCGGACATAACCGTTTTTACATGAATTTTCATACTCAAACACCTCCGTATATGCTTTTAACATTTACAGAGGCCGTATAAATATACATCGTAGCTACATTCAACTACGTTTACGACTTATTTAACTCTTGCAGATCCTTCGTAACCTTGTCCACCATTTGCACAAATGATGCGAGTTCTTGCGAACGAGCTGCTTGGTTTCTAGCTTCAATAGATGTTTGCTCAGATTCTTGTCGAACTTCACGGAGCTTCTTCTCAATCTCTGACAACTTCGTTTGAATACCTTCGAGTGCATGACGTGATGATGATGCTAGTTTACGCACTTCATTTGCTACAACTTCAAAACCGCGTCCATGTTCTCCAGCTCTAGCTGCTTCAATAGCTGCATTTAAGCCAAGCAAATGCGTTTGATCTGACAACCCACGTATAAGACTTCCCATCTCTTGAATTCCGTCTACCTCTTTACGGAGCTCTCCTAACAATGTATGTGTTTTATCTTGGGAATGAGATGTAGATAGTGCAGTCGCTGCGATTACTTGAGCACCTTCATCCAGCTCCACCATTAGGGAAGCAAGTTCCGCAACAGCATTCGTTACTGTAAACAACATACTGGATCGTGAATCAGCCAGCTCTTGTATACGAAATTGTTCATGCTGATTGTACGCTTCCAGTACATATTGCGAATCTAAGTTAAACATCTTAGTTAGTGCAAATACAACAGCATGCCATTGATCCGGAACTACTCTTCTGAGCACATCCGTTGCGATATCTAAATAAGTCATATATGTGCCTAGATACCAGTCCGTCGTTAATCCGATTCGTGAATGCACCGCACCAATACGAATTCTATTTTCGATAAAGGATTGGTCAATTACGCCTTCTGCAAGTGACATCCAATAAACTCTTTGTGTTTCCTTTAATCTTTCCACATTACTTACTTTAGCGATTAATGCAACGAGCTCTGGTTGTTCCTGAATTTTGTCATAAAACCGTTCTACAACCTCATCTACTATTTTTTGAAAAACAGGTCTGAGCTCTCTCAGAAATTTCAAATCCTGCTCTCCAATCCCGGTATATTCCAGCTGTTTGCGTCGATCTGCAGATACATTAATCAATAGAATACGACTCCTTCTGCGATATGATTTATGATATGTATACTATTATATCGACATTATACTAGAGTCAGACAACCCTTTCACTTTATTTCCTTCTCAAATGAAAAAGCCTTCACCCAATATAAGGCGAAGGCTAAATTCAAACTATCTATTAAGCAAGCTTCCTACGTACCTTAACAGTTCATTTGCACACACCGGGCAGTATAGATGTTCATCTATAAGTCGCTTTGTTACTTCATTAATACGTTTCAATTGGCTTTCGTCTGGCGTTTTTGTTGACGTCGTTATTTTAACAATATCTTTCAAATCCGCAAACAGCTTTTTCTCTACTGCTTCCCGTAAACGTTCATGACTAGTGAAATCAAACTTTTTACCTTTACGTGAATAAGAGGAAATTCGGATCAAAATTTCTTCACGGAACGCTTTTTTAGCATTTTCCGATACGCCAATCTGTTCCTCGATAGAACGCATAAGCCTTTCATCCGGGTCCATTTCCTCACCGGTCAAAGGATCTTTGATCTTTGCCCAGTTACAATAGGATTCAATATTATCTAAGTAATTTTCAAATAAAGTACGTGCAGATTCCTCAAAGGAATAAACAAACGCCTTTTGGATTTCTTTTTTGGCTAATCCATCATACTCTTTACGTGCAATCGAAATAAAATTCAAATAACGCTCGCGCTCATCCTTCGTAATGGATGGATGCTGATCCAAACCATCTTTAAGTGCTCTAAGCACATCCAGCGCGTTTATACATTGCATATCCTGCTTAATGAGCGCGCTAGAAATACGGTTGATGACATAACGAGGATCAATGCCTGACATACCTTCTTCTACATACTCATTCTGCATTTCTTTTAAGTCGGCTTCCTTAAACCCTTCGACCTCTTGGCCGTCATATAGACGCATCTTCTTAACTAGATCCATCCCTTGTTTTTTCGTTTCCTTCAGCCTTGTTAATATCGAGAAGATCGCTGCTGCTTTAAGAGCATGTGGAGCAATATGGATATGGCGCATATCACTATGTGAAATCAACTTAGCATATATTTTCTCTTCCTCAGAAACCTTTAAATTGTAGGGGATCGGCATAACGATCATTCTCGACTGGAGCGCTTCATTCTTTTTGTTGCTAATAAATGACTTATATTCTGATTCATTGGTATGAGCGATTATAAGTTCATCGGCGCTAATTAGGGCAAATCTTCCCGCTTTAAAATTCCCTTCTTGCGTCAATGAGAGCAAATTCCATAAAAACTTCTCATCACACTTTAGCATCTCCTGAAACTCCATTAAACCCCGATTCGCCTTGTTTAATTCTCCATCAAATCGGTATGCCCGTGGATCGGATTCTGATCCAAATTCAGTAATGGTTGAAAAGTCGATACTACCCGTCAGATCAGCTATGTCTTGTGATTTCGGATCAGAAGGACTAAAGGTACCGATACCTACACGGTTATCCTCAGATATGAATACCCTCTCAACCAGCACATTTTCGATATTTGCACCATATTCGCTTTGCAGCCTCATTTGACAAGACGGACATAAATTCCCTTCAATTCGAACGCCTAATTCTTTTTCAATCTCAGGTCTTAGCTCATGTGGAATGAGATGTAGAGGATCTTCGTGCATTGGGCAGCCTTTAATCGCATAAACTGCCCCTCGCTCTGTTCTCGAAAATCGCTCGAGACCTTTCTTAAGCATTGTAACTATCGTTGATTTCCCTCCACTGACAGGTCCCATCAACAACAAAATACGTTTGCGAACGTCAAGCCGCCTAGCTGCGGAATGGAAATACTCCTCCACTAACTTCTCTACTGCACGATCCAAACCAAAAATTTCTTGCTCAAAAAACTTATACGATTTGTACCCACCAACATCCTCGACCCCATACGATTCAATCATTTCATAAACGCGTGCATGCGCGGTCATGGCTGGGGAGGGATCCTTCCTCAGATGCTCCGTATACTCCTTGAAAGTCCCAGTCCACGCCAGCCTTTCACTCTCCGCTTGATATTCTGATAATCGTTTGAAAATGTCCATGCCGTGCCTCCTCCCATCGGTTCCATTCTCTGCTATTCTTTCTCCGCTCGGGATTAATTCCAATCATTGACCACGTGGCCCAACTTTTTTTGAAGTATTACATACCTATGCTTATTCCACTAGGAAATTGACCACTATTTTATTCTGTCATCCGTTAAATATCGACATAGCCCTGTTTTCCTTTGGTATAATGAGGGCAACAAAATTGACTTTGGTGTTTTTATTGCGGGAAGGAGCAGGCGAAAGTGGCTATAAAACTTGAGGAAGAACTGTATAGCCCGATCAAACGTTATTATGAAGAACGAGGCTATATCGTAAAAAGTGAAGTGATGCACTGTGATATGGTCGCCCTTCATCCGAATCATACGGATACTGTTATTATTGAAATGAAAAAGACGTTCACTTTAGCCTTGCTGCTACAAGGCATTGTACGTCTTCGCTTAAATAGCAATGTAGTACTTGCAGTTGAACGCAATCGAAAAAAGAGTGGTGCTCATAATCAACGTTTTGGCGATTTAACTGAGCTTTGCCGCATGCTTGGACTGGGACTTATGACCGTTACCTTTTATAAAACGAAAGCACCGTTCATTGAATGGTTATGTGAACCGGGTGATCCTCCGCAAAGAGGAATACGACATCGAAAACGTGAACGGTTACTAACCGAGTTCAAGGAGCGTAGCGGCGATTACAACGTCGGGGGAAGTACGGGCAGGAAATTGGTCACTGCTTATAGAGAAAAGGCGTTACGCTGCGCTTATGCGCTTCAGAAGAAGGGGCCTTCTGCTCCGCGAGAAGTCGCGTTGCTTACTGGATATAGTAAAAGCGGGAACATGCTTCGGAATAATGAATATGGGTGGTTTCACAAGATAGAACGCGGCAAATACGCCCTGCTTCCGCAGGGCGCTGAGGCACTTATTCAATATAAAGAAGTTCTGTCAGATTGGATCACTCAGACTAACTTCGAACAGTAAATTCACCAATTGCTTCAACTAGGCGGGCGATACCATGAACGGTACGTTCGCCTTTATTATGTGTATAGTTAAGACGTAACGTATTACGCACTGGATCACCTGCAAAGAAGGAGCTACCTGGTACAAATGCAACACCTTTTTGAACGGCACATCGCAATAAAGCTTCAGCATCGAGCCCATCAGGCAGTTCCACCCAAATAAACATGCCGCCCTTTGGCATAACCCAATTCAAATCTGGCAATGCTTCCTTCTTAAGAAGGCCATGCATCTCCAGCATTCGATCACCGTATTCTTTTGAAATTAAGGCGATATGGGCATCTAGATCGAAGTGATTCAGCAACTGGCTTAATATTTGTTGATCCATCGTGCTTGAATGCAAATCGGCAGCTTGTTTCGCTTTAGCCACCATTCGAATAACTCGACTGTCACCAATTGCCCATCCTGTGCGGAGCGCTGGTGCTACCGTTTTGGAAAATGTGCTTGTATATAAGACAGAACTATCTTTAGCGCCACCTTCTAGTGAGAATAGCGTTGGGAAATGATCTTCTGCACTAAATTTAATATCTCCATATGGATCATCTTCAATAATGAGCATTTCATTTTGTTTACAAAGTGCAAGCATCTTCTCTCGACGTTCCATACTCCATACTCGTCCTGTTGGATTACCAAATGTCGGCACCGCGTATAGAAGTTTCGGCTTGTGCTGCTTAATAAGCTGTTCTGCTGATTCAGGTATAATACCATTCTCATCACTTTCAGCAGCTACGACATTCAGGCCATGAAGAGCAAATACTTGTAGGCTCGCTAGATAAGTCGGTCTTTCCACCAATATTGTATCTCCTGGCTCGGTCAATACTCCAATTAACAAATCAATGGCTTGTTGCGAACCAGTAGTTAAAATCATTTCCTCCGGTGTAACCTTCATACCTTTGGCAGCCATTCTACCGCATAACTGTTCTCTAAGCGGAAGATAACCTTCCGTAAGTCCATATTGCAGCGCACTTGAACCAGCAAGTAATACACGATCTGCTGCCTCACGGAGCGCTTGTACAGGAAATAACTCTTCTGCAGGAAGCCCTCCAGCGAATGAAATCATATCTTTACCTTGCGTTAGTTTCAAGATATCCCTTACTGCAGATGATTTAAGTTGTGACACTCTGGATGAAAAACGATATTCCATTATTGCGCTCCCCCTTAAGGATAGTGTGTTTCTTACTTACACCTAAGGCTACTAACCTCAGGTTGTCTTTCCTTACTCATATCCTCTATGTTAACAATGTGTTCACAACTTTTAAAGTTTTCTTTTTTGTAATGGTTGGTTATAATATAACTAGCTAATTGGAGGTGTGAAGAGAATGAATTTTTTGATTGTGATGACCGTCTTCATTTTGTTTATAGTCGCAATTCTCACCAGTTCCTATAACGATGACAAATCTAAAGGGCTTTAATTCCTTACCCACTATTTGCACAAAAACAAATGAAGCTTCCGGACTAAGCATAGCTTAAGTTCTGGAAGCTTCATTTCATTTTCTTTAGGCCATTTGATTAATCATGTGGCCAGATACTAAGACTAGCGCTTCAAGTATCCCATTTCTTCCATGCATTCTCCGCAAACGTAACGTTCTTTGAAATCACGCACTTCGTTCATAGAACCACAAAACACGCATTTAGGACGATATCTCTCAAGAATGATATGATCGCCTTGAACGAAAATTTCAACGGGGTCGCCCTCGTTCATTAAATATCGTTTACGCAATGATTTTGGAAGCACAATACGTCCAAGCTGGTCTACTTTCCTTACAACACCTGCTGGTTTCATCAGTTTCACCTCTTTTATGTCTAGTCTGTTAGCAGTTAGAGAAACCTTTGCAATAATACACTTTCGACATATATCGACTAATTCCTTCTCACTGAATTAAATTCCAATATTCACACAATTAGCGCAATCCAGGGTATTCTATTTGCCTTAATGCTTCATACACAACAATTGCTGCGGAATTTGACAAATTCAATGATCGAACACTGTCTGTCATCGGCATACGAATGCAAGTATCGAGATTGTCTTCAATAAGTTGTTGCGGTAGACCTTTTGTTTCTTTTCCAAATACAAAAAAATCTCCGTCCCTATAGTGGAAATCCGAATATAGTTTCGTCGCCCTCGTACTCGCGAAATGAAACCGTCCCTCCGGATACTTTTGCACGACCTCATCAAAAGAATCATGATAATGAACATGAACAGAATGCCAATAATCAAGTCCAGCCCGCTTCAATGTACGGTCATCCGTATCGAAACCAAGTGGCCTAACTAGATGTAGATGCGTTCCCGTTGCCGCGCACGTTCTAGCAATATTGCCTGTGTTTGCCGGAATTTCCGGCTCGACTAAGACGATATGAAATGCCATGCCTCTATACCCACCTCAAACACTATAATTTTACATTCGCTTTACGTACCGTTAATCTTTTGCGAACTGTCTACCATCATACTATACAATATAGTAGGTGGCAAAGGAGCTGAACTTATGCAAAAGAAGATTTTGATTGTCGATGACGAACCTTCCATTTCTTTATTAATCGAATTTCATTTAAAACGCGCTGGTTATGAGGTGAAATGCATAGGTAATGGTGAAGCTGTCTTCGATATGTTGCAGCCTTTCCGCCCTGATTTGATCGTCCTAGATCTTATGCTTGGCAAAATGGATGGCCTCCAAGTTTGTCGAAAGTTACGTGAACAAAATAACGCTGTCCCTGTCATCATGCTGAGCGCATTACAAGATGTAACAGACAAAATCGCAGGACTAGATAATGGCGCAGATGATTATATGACAAAGCCGTTTAGCCCACATGAGCTTATATCGCGTATTCAAGCTCTATTTAGACGACTAAAATCAATACCAGGATCAATAACCGAAATATCCTTCACTATTAATGGGCTTCATGTTGATGTCGAACAACGACAAGTTTTTCTTGACGATAGGCCAGTAGAGCTGACACCAAAAGAATTCGAATTGCTCTTATTCCTTTGTAGACATAAAGGAAAAGTGTTAAGCCGTCAACAATTGCTACATGGTGTTTGGGACTATCATTTCCTCGGAGATACTAGAATTGTAGATGTACACATTAGTCATCTTCGGGACAAGCTCGAAATTAATGCACGGTCACCCGAATATATTAAAACCGTACGAAACGTTGGGTACAAAATGTACTGTCCACATTTAAACTCACTTTCGTTTGGATAATCGATATAAAAAATACCGCTCAGTCATCGAATAATCGATGATCGAGCGGTATTTTAATAGGATTAACCGTTTTTCTTTTGGAACTGTGTCATAAATTGTGCAAGTGCTTGGCAGCTCTCAAGTGTAACTGCATTATAAGTGGAAGCACGTAATCCGCCTACATCACGGTGTCCCTTAAGTCCAACAAATCCTTGTGCTTCTGATTCTTTAATAAATTGTTTTTCCAACTCTTCATTACCTAAGCGGAACGTTATATTCATCAATGAACGGCTATCTACTTGTGCACAACCTTGATAGAAACCTCCGCTTCCATCAATTGCATCATAGATAAGTTTCGTTTTGTCACGATTGAACTGTTCTAGCTGAGCGATGCCGCCTTTTTCTTTAATCCATTTCAGCGTAAGGCTTACCATGTAAACCGCAAAAGATGGCGGTGTATTGTATAGTGAATTACTCTTTGTGTGTGTATCATAACGTAACATTGTAGGAATCGACTTCGGACTGTCTTTTGCCAAATCATCACGAATAATGACGACAGTTACACCCGATGGTCCTAGATTTTTTTGTGCTCCTGCATAAATGACTCCAAACTTGCTTACATCTACAGGACGACTTAAGATGTCACTCGACATATCTACGATAAGTGGAATTTCTCCCGTATTCGGAAACTCATGAAACTGAGTTCCGCCGATCGTTTCGTTCGACGTTAGATGAAGGTAAGATGCGTTAGAAGGCACTACAATTTCCGACAAGCTTGGCGTACGCATAAAGTTGTCAGACGCTGAAGAAGCAGCAATAACCGTCTCTCCGACTAATTTCGCTTCTTTAATCGCTTTGTCCGCCCATGCACCTGTATGAACATATGCTGCTGGCTGTCCTGCACGTAATAGATTCATTGGTAACATAGCAAATTGAGTACTTGCTCCACCTTGAAGGAAAAGAACGTGATAGTTATCTGGGATGCTATACAACTCGCGTAAAAGTGACTGCGCTTCGTTATTAACTTGTTCGTACAATGCACTTCTGTGAGACATCTCCATGATCGACATGCCTGCGCCCTGAAAATCAACGAATTGCTCCTGAGCTTTCTGCAATACTTCGAGCGGTATAGCTGCTGGTCCTGCATTAAAGTTATATGCACGTGTCATTTATACGTCTCCACCCTTCTTCTATTAATAGGATATCGCTATAATAGCAATTTTGAACGTCTGCATCAAGTAGAATTCGTATAATATTGGAAAAAAGTCGAACATAATTACGTTAGACTTCATCAATTATTCGGATTTTCGTCATTAAATAGATAAAAGAAACGAGCCCAGAAGGACTCGTTTCAATTTTTACACGATTGGGATTAGCAACCGAAGTATAGTGCGAACTCGTGCGGGTGAATACGGATTGCAACAGCTTTTGCTTCAGAACGTTTAAGTGCAACATAGTTATCGATGAAGTCTTGAGTAAATACGCCGCTTTCTGTAAGGAAGCCGGAATCTGCTTCAAGAGCGTCAAGCGCTTCATCAAGAGATCCAGGAACGCTGCGAATTTCTTTTTTCTCTTCTTCTGGAAGGTCGTAGATGTTTTTGTCGAATGGGCCATATCCTAGTGCTACAGGATCAAGACCTTTCTTAATACCATCAAGACCAGCTAGCAACATTGCTGCGAATGCTAGGTAAGGGTTAGCTGTGGAATCCGGAGTACGGAATTCGATACGACAACCTTTTGGCGTAACAGCAGCGATTGGAATACGTACCGCAGCAGAACGGTTACCTTTAGAGAATACCAAGTTAACAGGTGCTTCATAGCCAGGAACGAGACGTTTGAAGGAGTTTGTACTTGGGTTAGTGATCGCGATCAAAGCTGGAGCATGGTATAGAACACCAGCGATGTAGCTCATAGCCATCTTGCTTAGGTTAGCGTACTCCTTGTTATCGTAGAACAATGGAGTGTCGCCATCAAAGATGGAAGTATGAACGTGCATACCGCTTCCGTTGTCGCCGAACAATGGTTTTGGCATAAATGTTGCTACTTTGCCCCATTGACGAGCTGTGTTATGGATAATGTATTTATATTTCAAAAGGTTATCAGCTGTTTTTGTAAGTGTATCGAAACGGAAGTTGATTTCAGCAGCACCAGCAGTAGAAACTTCATGGTGATGACGCTCTACGCGCAAACCGGATTCTTGCATCAAACGAACCATTTCACTACGGATATCTTGTTGTGTATCGAATGGAGCTACTGGAACATAGCCGCCTTTTACAGGAATCTTGAAGCCTAGGTTTCCGCCTTCTTCTTTACGGTTGGAGTTCCAAGCCGCTTCCTCGGAGTCAACTGAGTAGGAAGAAGAGTGCATCGTGCTTTCATAACGAACATCGTCGAAAATGAAGAACTCGGATTCAGGTGCGAAAAACGCTGTAGTTCCGATACCAGTTGTTTGTAGGTACTCTTCAGCTCTTTGAGCGATGCTACGTGGATCGCGGTCATAACGCTCGCCGTCTGGTGTATGGATGTTGCTCATAATGTTCAATGTTGGATGACTTGTAAAAGGATCAATAAATACGGATTCTGGATCTGGCATCATTACCATATCGGATTCTTCGATACCGCGGAAGCCAGGGATTGAGGAGCCGTCGAAAGCTACGCCGTTCACGAAAGTATCAGCATCTACCTCCGAAGCAGGCAACGTGATGTGATGAGCACCTCCGGAAAGATCTACAAAACGGAAATCTACGAACTGAATGTTTTTTTCTTTGATTTGCTCTAATACTTTTTGAACTGACATCTAAACTTCCTCCATTTCCGAACATTTATTAGTGTTTGAGTATTTAATGTTCATTAAATCTCTCTTAACCTTGTCGTTATTATAAATCTACTTTTAAACCCCCGTCAATAGCCATGTCAGGTATTTTTTGAAGTCATGTCAGGTAAACTCACAACTATCATCTTCCATTAAAAATGACAGCGTTTTCGCGGATAGTCATAGAAAACCCGCCTCCCTACAAAGGAAGACGGGTTGATGAAACGACGTTAAACGATTTTCCATTCTTTAAATGCATCTGCTGGCGCTTTCTCCGTGTTAAACTCCTTGCCAACAATCGGAGCTAGAAGCGCTAAATCTTTCAGTAAGGCTGCGAACTGATCTGGGAACAACGATTGAACGCCGTCTCCTGTCATCGAATTGTCCGGATCTGTATGCATCTCAACAATTAGTCCGTTCGCACCAGCTGCTACAGAAGCTTTACACATCGGCTCAACCAGTTCACGACGTCCTGTCCCGTGGCTAGGGTCAGAAATAACAGGTAGATGGCTAAGTGACTGCAATACTGGAATTGCCGTTAAATCGAGCGTATTTCTTGTGTACGTCTCAAACGTTCTTATGCCACGCTCACAGAGCATAACGTTTGGATTACCGCCTGCCAAAATGTATTCAGCAGCATTCAAAAACTCATCATAAGTTGAACTGAATCCTCTTTTAAGTAAAACAGGAGTTTGAATGGTACCTAACTTACGTAGCAAATCAAAGTTTTGCATATTACGAGTTCCAACCTGCAATATATCGGCGTATTCAGCACACACATCCACATATTCAGGAGTCATAACTTCAGTTATTGTGAGAAGTCCATGTTTCTTGCCCGCTTCGGCCATCATCGCTAGTCCCTCTACACCGACACCTTGGAAGCTGTATGGTCCCGTTCTAGGCTTAAATGCACCTCCGCGCAGCACTTGACCGCCCGCTGCCTTTACAAGTCTTGCGATCTCATCAATTTGCTCTGCATTTTCTACGGCACAAGGTCCACCCATTACAACTAAGTTACTTCCACCGATTTTAACTCCTTTAATATCGATGATCGTATCGTCAGGATGGAAATCACGACTTGCTAATTTGTATGATTTCGAAATTTTAATCACATTGTCAACACCTTTCATTTGGCGCAAATGTTCCGCAAGTGTAGGCTCAGCCTTCCCAATTATTCCGATTACAGTTCGATCTGTACCTATCGATACATGCGCTTGCAAACCTGCATTTTCAATCTGTGCTACTATTTCCCCAATTCGGCCCTCTTCAATGTTTGATTTTGTTATTACGATCATCGTAATCGCTCCTCTATATTTGTTTTATCATCATCTTCTTTTGCAAGTTTAATGCTATTATCCAAAATTTACTTTCGCACTTTTAAGCTTTTTGGCTTTTAAGCTTCTACGCTTTTAATTACTAAAGTAAATATAACTAAATTTATAGCCGTAGTCAATACCTTAACGGGTTCTGTACTTTCTTTGTCACATATTTGGAATACTCTCTCTCCAGCGGATCTTATAGAGATGACCAGTATTGTGTAGGTGCTCAGAATGATACGGAAAACAAACGAGTGCTAGAGATCATCAGGAGGATACAAATAAATAAGTACATTTTTACACTTAGAATCTCCAAAAATCTGACTATCCACGGTTATAGATGTATTTTTACACCTAAATTACAAATTCATCTTTCAACCTTTGAAAAAGGACGTATATATACTTTTAATTTCGCTTAGTTCACAATTAAAGTAGACATGAAAACTTTAGGCATTCAACAATCAATTATAATTTGTACTTATTTTATAATTAGTATTGCTAGAGCCATGAAATTGATGTTAGAAATGCCCAATGATTTAATTGTTGTTTCAGAAAGTCTCCATTTTGGTTTTGTTTTAAGTGAGGACGAATTATGTTCAATAAAAATAAAATAAAAAAGGGCGAAATGCCCTAAGTAGATTAATCTACTTAGGGCATTTCGCCTTCTGTTAGCTTTATGGTGTTACTGGTGCTTCCTTGCTCTCAACCGTTTTTACACGAATGTTCGGAAGCAATTTATTCATATTGACTGTTCTAACAATTTCCCATGTAGAAGGATCACGATAATCATATTGTTCCAAATACGTAATAACCTCTTTTGTTAGCGGAGTTGGCGTAGATGCACCCGAAGTGACGGCTACTCGATCAATCCCTTGAAGCCATTCCTGATTAATCTCACTAACATCTGAGATACGATATGCTTTCACACCAGCAATTTCCTCCGAAACTTGCGCTAGACGATTAGAGTTATTACTACGCGGATCACCTACTACTATACAAAGCTGTGCCGTTCCCGCTTGATCTGCAACTGCTTCTTGGCGAACTTGTGTCGCCAAACAAATCTCATTGTGCACTTCGGCATGAGGAAACTTTTCAACTAGCTTATTAATAATAATACGAATATCCCATTGGGACATCGTCGTTTGATTTGTAATGATTATTTTACCTTCAGGTACTTGAAGATGTTCAATTTCCTCTTCTGTCTCGATAAGATGTACAAAGTCAGGTGCAACTCCAATTGCACCTTCTGGCTCTGGATGACCCTTTTTACCGATATAAATGATATGGTAGCCCGCTTCCGTTTTCTCGCGAATCAGATCATGTGTCTTCGTTACATCAGGACAAGTAGCATCTACAACGGACAGCCCCTTATCCCTTGCTATCTGACGTACTTCTGGAGACACACCATGAGCGGTGAATATAACCGTTCCTTCGTTAATCTGTTCCATAATTTCAAGTCGGTTAGCACCATCTAACGTAATAACTCCTTCTTTCTCGAAGGCGTCTGTTACATGAGCATTATGAACAATCATACCGAGAATATAAATAGGTCTTGGAAGCTCCAAGTTTTTAGCTGTTTGCAGCGCAAGCACCATCGCATCGACAACGCCATAGCAATAGCCTCGCGGCGAAATTTTCACTATTTCCATCTCTTGCACCTGCTTTCTGACAACGCTCTGCTTCGGGACGTTTTATCCCTCTACTAAGTCTGTTTCTTTTATTATAGTCGAATCTCTGCTCTCAGAAAAGTCTATTGGAAGCCATATGATGAATGTTGTCCCTTCATTCTCCCCTGTTACTACCTCAACGGAACCTTTATGCTCATCCAATATCCATTTGGCAATCGATAATCCAAGTCCAGTGCCGACAGTAACACCACGTGATTCATCCGCTCTGTAGAAGCGGTCAAAGATACGTGGAATCTCATCTTGATTCATACCAATGCCGGTATCTTGAATTCTCCAACCGATATAATCGTCTTTACGAACTGAACTTAACTCCACATAGCCGTCTGGTGTATATTTAAATGCATTTTCAATAAAAATAAATAACAATTGCTGCAAATAATTATAGTTTCCGTGTACCTTAAAACCTTTCAACAATTCCAAATCACCTACACGCCACTCAGCAGTACGCGGCAATAACATTGCTCTTCGTACAACTTCCTCGGTCAAAGGCAACAATTCAAGCTGCTCCTTTTCCACTCTATGTCCTGCATCAGCGCGAGCAAGAGCTAGAAGATCACCGACTAAACTAGTCATTCGTTTCGCTTCAGCAGAAATATCCGACATCGCTTCGTTCGACAGATTCCAATGCTCCGCATTTAACAGTAACGCAGCCTCGGTTCCTTCAGCAGAATGATGGGATTGTTGCGCTCTACTCCACATTTTCTCAAGCAAATCAATATTGCCACGTATGGTTGTAAGCGGCGTACGAAGCTCGTGCGAAGCATCGGAAACGAATCTTCTTTGAGCCATATAAGCTTCATCAAGTTCATTATATGCTTTCTCTAGTCTAGAGAGCATGGAATTAAGTGTATCTACGAGCAGACTAATCTCGTCCTTCGGTCCTGCTGAAGGAATACGAACACTAAGATCAGAACCTTTCTCTATTTGCTGAGTTGCCCGAATAACTCTCCCAATAGGGCGTAATGCTTGTTTTGCAATGATCATACCAATTGTAAAGGCTATAAGCACAACGACCAACGATGAGAAAATGAGTGAAGTCCGAAGACCGCTGAGAAATTTTTCTTCGTTGTACGCAATTGCACCGACTTGTAATAGACCAACAAGCTCGTTATTAATCGTTATTGGTCGCTGATATGTGACCATCGTATAACTTGACTTACCTATACGAATTGGGAACTCTACAAATTCAGATTGTGGATTTGCAGCTGCTTCCGGATAAGGAATAACGGTATTTTGCTCTTTCAAATTACTCGACTGGCGAATGACACCTTCTTTGTAATTAATGAGTTGAACGTACATATCTTTATCTTCGATTCGCCGATCCAAATCAAGTTTGAGCGTATTGAAAGTAAACCTGCCACTTATACCGAGATTATCACTTTGTCCCTTCACTTGCTCTCGAAGATCATCAAACGTATTCCAACTTAAAAAAGAATACACAATAACTCCAAATACGAGCAGCGTCACCGCAAGAAGTCCCGAATACCATAATGTTAGGCGAAGCCGAATAGACATCCCTTATCCCGCCTCTCCCCTTAACACATAACCTGTTCCACGAACCGTTTGAATAATTCTTTTCCCACCGCCATCTTCAATCTTCTGACGAAGCATTGCGATGTATACTTCAAGCACATTTGATTCTCCACTAAAGTCGTAACCCCATATTTTTTCCATAATTGCGTCTCTCGTCAACACCCGGCGTGGATTGTTCATAAAGAGGAGCAATAAATCATATTCCTTGCTTGTTAGTTCAATGCGCCGACCAAACCGAATTGCTTCTCGTGCATCCATATCAAGGACCAAATCATCGAACATTAATTGATTACTTGAATCTTCAAGCTTGTCCGACTTTCTACGGAGCAGCGCTCTTACTCTTGCAAGTAACTCCTCCAGTGCAAATGGTTTTACTAAATAATCATCAGCACCTAGATCAAGTCCCTTTACTCGATCAATGACATCATCCTTAGCAGTAAGCATCATAACTGGAACCGAACTACCACTCTCTCTTACACGACGACAAACTTCCCAGCCATCGATATGAGGCATCATTACATCTAAGATGAGCAAATCCGGCTCTATATGCAATAATGCCTTCAAACCTTCTGCACCGTTAGATGCAGTTGTCACTTCATATCCCTCAAAAGCTAAGCTGCGACGCAGCATAGAAATAATTTTTTCATCATCATCTACGATTACGATATGTGATCTCATCAGAATCCCCCTTATTACTGAAAAAAAAAGCACAGAGTCATTAAGCTCTGCGCTTTTTTGTAAGCTAGCCCTTAGTGACTCAGCCTATTCTAGTCCAAACACATTTCTGTCACCAATCTCGACTACAAGATTCATCTCTTTGCCTTGACGGATAATATTAAATTCAACTTTGTCTCCGACTTTTCGTGATTGAATTTCTTTTATCAGTTCTTCTCTTGTAGCTATCTTCTTACCTTCTATACCAAGAATTACATCATACGTTCTCATATCAGCTAAATAAGCTGGCGAATTTAAATATACATTTTTGACAATTGAGCCTTCAGCTTTAGCGAGACCAAGCTCTTTAGCAAACTCATCAGTCATATTAAATAGTTCAGCACCGATAAATGGAGCAGGCGGCTTTGGAACTTCAGTGTTCGTTTTCAAATTTTCAAGTACTTCTTGAATTGTACTTGTCGGAATTGCAAATCCAATACCTTGTGCTTGTGCGCTTACTGCCGTATTCATACCGATAACTTCGCCATTAAGATTAAGCAATGGACCACCCGAGTTTCCGGGGTTAATAGAAGCATCTGTTTGAAGCAAATGTTTGTAGTTTCGTTCACCATTTGCATCTTGGATGTCAATCGGACGTTCTTTCGCACTCAGTACTCCTACTGTGATCGTATGATCGAAACCGTATGGATTACCGATTGCAACAACCCAATCGCCGATGTTAATTTTATCAGAATCACCAAGTGGAAGTGTTGGGAATTCTTTTTCTCCTTTAATTTTCACTACAGCTAAGTCGAGTTCATAGATGGAACCTAACAACTCTCCTTTAAACGGCTTATCGTACCCTTGCACCGTAATTTTTATTTCTGCTGCATCACCAATAACGTGCTGGTTCGTAAGGATGTACCCTTCTTTATCAAAGAAAAACCCTGTTCCCGCTCCAACCTGTTGCATTTGACCACCTTGTTCTTGCGGAGGTGTTGTTCCTTCAGGCTCTCTGTTTCCGAAAAATTGACGGAAGAAAGGATCATCCAAAATACTGCCGCCACCACCCTGTGATTGCGCATTTACGTAAGTTTCAATTTTTACTACTGCGGGACTTGCTGTTTGGAAAAGCTTATCAATATTATCTGGACGACCCGCAGCTGTATTTGTTGAGCCTTTGTTAACAGACTCTGCAGCTGTAGCACCAGAACCATTTGAACCAGATTTGGATGTTTCCACTACACCATTTGATGTAAACCAGTTTCTTACATCGGCTGTATACATCAAACCTCCAACTACTAACATACCTGCAAGGAAAGAGAGGAACACGGACTTAAATGATGTGCCCCGTTTCTCCTTCACTTTCCATCCATTATTTCCAGCTGTATGTGTAGCTGTAAATGGACGAAGCTGAGGTTGCTGTTGAGTGGATTCCGCCCCATACATCGTGTTAGTAGAAGAATCTAAAGTCATATTATTTTCTTGGCGGTATGGTGTAACCGAAGGTTCATTCGTTTTTGGTCCATAGGCATAATAATAAGAAGATTTAGTTTCATTCTCTTTTACTCTATCAGATTCATTCATATCCTCTGAACGCTTTGGGTTATCTGGATTAAAAAAATCGTCGTACCCCTTCTTATTGTTTTGATCATCCATATACATTCTCCTCCAATCAGCTTGCTGATCCTTATTACTTAGAAACAATTAAATTATTTATTAGTTCTATCATGCACATTCTACCTTAAAACAAACTGAAAAGAAATTTAATCTTAAATAAAAAAACTCTCCAGCCACTCATGGAGAGTTTACTCAGATAGCTATCAAAGCGTTCAATTTGGGATTGATGTCTCCAATTGTCGTATCATTTCTTTTCCACGATTCACCCAATGCTGCTCAATATCTGCATCTGGATTTACAGGAGACTGAAACTGATCGAATGCTGCAGCAACCACCCTTACCGATGCTTCAGGATCATTGCCTTCATTGTAAAGATGCTTTAATACATACGGTTCTTCGAATCGTATATGCGCATTATTTTCTGTGAGCTCACTATCAATTGTCCCCTCCGTTACCTCGAAAGGAATTCTTAGCCACACTTTATTCTCTTTATCTAACGCCCGGTCGAATGAACCCCGATTGTAGTCCCAATTACCACCAAGAGTGAACCCATTATTTTCGAGCCATTGCTTTGCTTCCGTAAACGTTTTTTGCTTTCCATCGATAATTGATGAGACGGGGATCATGCATGAATACCTCCTACTACTAGCTTTTCTTATCTGCTATGGGGTATTATGTCCGCTTGTAATCCCTCTTATGTGCGATTTGCCCAACCTTTGCGATGTGCTAGAACAGCTAGCTGAGTACGATCTTCGAGCTCACATTTCATTAGCAAATTACTAACATGCGTTTTTACCGTCTTAATACTAATATGAAGTTCTTCTGCAATTTCCTTATTTGACTGCCCGTCAGCAATGAGAAGCAACACTTCTTTCTCGCGCTCCGTTAACCCTTCGTCACCCGACTGTGCAGTACGTTGTCTTAGTCCTCTAGTTAGCGCTTGAGACACATCCGTCGTCATTACCGGCATTCCTTTAAATGCTCCATTTATTGCATAAATAAGTTCTTCTGCAGACACTGTTTTCAGTACGTAACTAACTGCTCCTGCTTCTATGGCCGAATATACTTTATCATCTTCTAAAAAACTCGTTAGCATTACAATTTTGGTAGCAGGAAAATTAGCAATAATAGCTCTAGTCGTTTCAATACCATCCATCTCGGGCATCATCAGGTCCATAAGAATAATATCAGGCCGATCTTCCACGGCGCTCTTATTCATCCATTTCAACGCATGATTACCATTGCTTGCCTCTGCAATCACTTCAAATTTCGGCTCCAACATCAAATAGGTGCGCAAACCAATTCTAACCATATCATGATCATCAACAATCATTATTTTAATTGTACTTTGTTCACTCATCGATTCTGCTCTCCCCGAGATATCTTTGGTATCGTTACTTTCACTCTCGTCCCACTACCCACTTTACTTACAATATCGGCTCTTCCGCCTAACTTTTGAGCTCGCTCTTGCATCGTTGACAAACCGTAAGAACCTGCTTTGACAGCATCTACCTTGAAGCCGCTTCCATCATCAGCAAGCATCATAATAACCTGTCTCTCATTGTCCGTTAACGTTAGTGTACAACTGACCGCATTTGCATGTTTGACCACATTAGCCATTGCCTCTTGCACGATTAAAAATAGTTGATGTTCCTTCGCTTCACTAAGCTGTTCAGTAAGTCGCCATTCAAGCATTCCTTGCAAATTGTTTTGCCTACAATAATCAGGAAACCATTTATCTAGCGCTTCTTGAAGCGTTCTACCTTCAAGCTCCATCGGTCTAAGCTGAGAAATAAAATTTCTCATTTGCTTCTGCGCCAGATTAGACATTTGAATGAGCTGGTCCAAAACAGACAACGCACGCTCTTGATCAACCTGCTGTAATTTAGGGAGCGATGATGCACACATATGAATCGCAAACAGCTGTTGACTGACCGTATCATGTAAATCACGTGCTAATCGCTTTCGTTCCTCTAATACAGCAGCCTCGTTGGAAGCAGATTCTTGAAGCACCTTCTCTTCGCCTAAAAGTTGAAGCAATTGCATCTTCTCTTCCATCTGCTCTGCAAGCTCGTTAAATTCTCTATAAATAGGTACAAAAGAATGATGCCCTTCGTCCGCTATTCGCACCTGAAAGTTTCCGTTAACAGCTTGTTTGAGCGACAAATGAAGCGCGTCTAATCGTCCTCCAAAACGTTGTGCTGCCCAATAACCAAAAGCACCACTCACTAGAAGGACGACTACTCCTGACCACAACTTAAGCTCCAGTAAACCTACATGATCCGTCATCATATACCATAATAGGAATGCGAGTAATACCGAAACCGTGGAAGCAATCACGAACATACTGATTAGCTCCCACTTTCCACTCCGCAAGAAACGCACCATCATCGTACTGTTAACCTACCTTCGTCACACGCGTATCGCCGATAAAAGTGCTGACGACCAGCTTGATCTTTTTTTCTGAATCCGAATATCTCGGGGACTGCAACGTTACGCTTGTAAATAGGCCGCCTTCCTTCTGTCCTAATATTTTCACGTCACCGATAAAGGCACTCGATACAACTTTAATGCCAATATCATAGTCATTAGGCACATAAACTTTAACATCACCTATAAATGATGATATATTTATTTTCGTCTCGCCAAATGGGATTTGCGCCTTCGTTAGATCAAGGACGGTGTCACCTATAAAATGAGAGATATTAAGCGGCTTAAGTTCCCAATGATCATGCCCCATATGAATATCTCCAATAAAGTTGGAGCGGTTCATTACATTAGGATCACCCGAACTCCAATATTCCACATGCTCTTTGTTGCTTTCATGCCATTGATTGTGAGATTTGCGTTTCTTTGGTTTAATGTGTTCATGATGCATTGTCTCGTCATATGAGTTGCTACTCTTAAATTGTTGCGAGCTTCCCAAATCATCCTTTGTCTCATCTTTAACTTCTTCAGGGAAATGACTTAATCCCGTTGGATCTGGATGAAGTGGAGGGGCAGGTGGAATATCAGCCTCATCTGTATATGGACGATAAGATTTCCAGTCATCTGATGGTGGTGTCTGTGGTTTCGATTTAGGTCTCCATATCATTCGAAGTCCAACAAATATAATGATGAATGGAATCAAATAAGGAATAACATCCCCAATTGACCATGTGAACCACTCAAGATTATTACCCAAAAATATAAAGCCGATTAGGATCATAACCGCAGCCCACCAAGTGGAACTGAAGTTACAACGACTCGAAATAAACTGAGACGCCCCAAAATATATTAGAATACACGGCCAGAACATTGAGAAAATTTCGCCTATCCCTATTGAGATATAACCAAGCTGTCTTAGCAGAAAAATAACGCCAACCGTAATAATGACAAGCCCAGTAAATAACCTGCTTGCAAAATTCCCTCCCATAGTGCACAACTCCTTATTCATAATCCATGGTTATAACGCTAGTATACAGAAAATCTAGCTTGCACATAAGGGGCGGTCGATTGAGCTATATCTCAGTCTCTAGACGGAGGGGATGAGATATATTACCAATTATTTTTCTTCGTAAATCATTTTTAGACAAAAATAAAGAGAAGCCCGAAGGCTTCTCTTTTGTTTTGTCACTATTGTTTTGTTTAATGTTACTGTTGGTTTTGGTTGTTTTGGTTGTTCTGAGCCGCTTGGTTTACCTTTTGATTTGCAGCTTGGTTGTTCGCTGCTTTTGCTGAGTTTAATTCTTCAGCGAATTCAGCATTAAAATTATTGTTATTGTTATTGTTCTGTGCAGCTTTGTTATTTTTGTTATTAGCCATTGTATTCACCTCCCCGTTCACCATTAGTATGGCAAGTATCGTTATTCTTATTCAGTGGTTTATGATTCCAAATACGACTGTGGAATTGGCTTGCCAACCTCGATTGCTCGGTTAATATCGTTAAGCCAAGCTTGTGTCAACTTACCATTGCCACGTCTCAGTACTTGAACATTTACCGTCTTCTTACCCCATTGCTGGTATACTTCTTTAATGGTTTTAAAGTAAAGATCTATTCGGTTACCTTTTATAGCTGAGCCTGTATCCGCGACAACTCCATAACCATAACCCGGAATAAAAAGCAGCGTACCTATTGGAAAAACTTTAGGATCAGCCGCAATTGTCGACACTTGATCCCGTCTAACTTTGACACCTGAAAAGGTAATTCCGTAACCAGGATGACCTGGTCGTTTCCCGGTTGATTCCACTCCTGCCGTATATCCAGTAGCAAGAACTTCCACTTGCTGTGGAGCCGGCTTTTTCTCTAGCTGCTTACTGTCAGTTTTAGCTTCAGCCATGCTAAGCATTGGAGGTGTCCATAACAAAGCAACAGCTGCCATCAAACCTATAATCCATGTTCTCGTGTAAAGAAAAAAGCTTGTAACCATGTGAGCAAACTCCTCCTCAGAAGAATAATGCCCCAATGATTCAAGCTTTATGCGAAATACGTGCTTATACTACTCTTTGTCTTCTATTTGTTTCTTGATCAAGTCGATTAGTTCAGCGTTTGGTATAGCGCCGATATCGCCTTCGCCGCGCTTCCGAACGGAAACAGCTCCTGCTTGCATTTCATTCTCGCCTACAACAAGCATGTAAGGCACTTTCTCAAGTTGTGCTTCGCGAATTTTATAGCCAAGCTTCTCGTTACGAAGATCGCTTTCTACACGAATTCCCGCTTCTTGCAGCGTTTCACTTACTTGACGTGCATAAGCTTCATAAACCGTTGATACAGGAATAACTTTCGCTTGAACTGGTGACAACCAAAGCGGAAGCGCTCCTGCAAAGTTTTCAAGTAAGAAGGCAGTCATACGTTCCATCGTACTAATAATACCCCGATGGATAACGACTGGACGATGTTTCTTGCCGTCCTCGCCTACATATTCAAGTTCAAAACGCTCAGGAAGCAAGAAATCAAGCTGAGCAGTAGATAATGTTTCTTCTTTACCAAGAGCTGTTTTAATTTGAACGTCAAGTTTAGGACCGTAGAATGCTGCTTCACCTTCTGCTTCGAAGAATGGCAATTCAAGTTCTTCAACAACTTCACGAAGCATACGTTGAGACATTTCCCACATCTCATCATTTTGGAAATACTTTTCAGTATCCTTAGGATCACGATATGACAGACGGAAGCGATAATCCTTAATTCCGAAATCCTCATAAACTTTGCGGATCAAATTAACAACGCGTGCAAATTCTTCTTTAATCTGATCTGGACGACAGAATATATGAGCGTCATTGAGCGTCATTGCACGAACGCGGTGTAAACCAGTAAGCGCACCTGACATTTCGTATCTATGCATTGTGCCAAGTTCAGCAATACGAACAGGCAAGTCACGATAGCTTCTCATATCGCTTTTGAACACCATCATATGATGCGGGCAGTTCATCGGACGAAGAACAAGTTCTTCGTTGTCCATAATCATTTTCGGGAACATATCATCGCTGTAGTGCTCCCAGTGACCTGAAGTTTTGTATAGCTCAACGTTAGCAAGCACTGGTGTATATACGTGGTCATAGCCAAGGCGTTCTTCTAGATCCACGATATAACGTTCCATCGTTCTACGAAGTTTCGAGCCATTCGGCAACCAAAGCGGCAGCCCTTGACCAACTTCACGTGAGAAAGTAAACATTTTCAGTTCGCGGCCTAGTTTACGGTGATCACGTTTTTTTGCTTCCTCTAGGAAATGTAGATGCTCATCTAACTGAGCTTTTTTTGGAAATGCCGTTCCGTAAATACGTTGAAGCATCTTGTTTTTGGAATCGCCTCTCCAATAAGCTCCAGCAACGCTTAGTAGTTTAAAGGATTTAATCTTACCTGTTGAAGGAAGATGTGGTCCACGACATAAATCGAAAAATTCACCTTGATCATAAAGAGTAATGACAGAGTCTTCAGGAAGATCACGAATCAATTCTAACTTAAGGTTATCATCTAGCTCAGTAAAAATAGCAAGTGCTTCATCGCGAGTTGCTACACGGCGACGAATATTTAAGTTTTCATTCGTAATTTTAGTCATTTCTTTTTCGATTGCAGTCAAATCTTCCGGTGTGAGCGATTGCTCCATATCAATATCATAATAGAAGCCATCCTCAATAACAGGACCGATACCTAGTTTTACGTTGCTATCGCCGTAAATACGTTTAATCGCTTGCGCGAGCAAATGCGCTGTACTATGACGATAAACTTCAAGGCCATCAGCCGAATCAACTGTTACAATCTCAATAGCTGCATCAGCTTCGATTGGCGTGTATACATCAACGACTTTACCGTCAATTTTTCCGGCTATCGCATTTTTTTTCAGTCCAGAACTAATGGAGCCTGCTACATCCTCAATTGTTGTTCCAGCCGCATACTCTCTAACTGCACCATCTGGAAAAGTTACTTTAACATTCATTTCCTTCATCCTCCCGTTCTTCTCTTACAAGCGATGTCGCAAAAAACGCACAAAAAAAGCACGCATCCCGCAAAAGGGACGAGTGCTTATCGCCTCGTGGTTCCACCCTACTTCAACTGTGCGGTTCAATGTATAACCGGCATAACAGTCCTCGTAATTATCTGATAACGGAGAATTCCGGTACAGCTTACAACCGCCACAGGCTACTTAAAGCAATGTAGGTGGGTTCAACTGTACAGCTACAAAAGGGGTACATTCGTATACATCATGGAAGGAAATTTCAGCCAAGTTTCCTCTCTCTGCTCCAAATGCTTCTAACGAACACATGTCTTTTGTCATTGCTGTTTAAAACTATATGCTGATTATTATAGACGTATTTGACTAAACAGGTCAAGAGTACAATTGTATATTTAAGGCTGAACCCATTCATCTAAAGTACTAGTACAAGCCGAACATTGCACACAAACTTTAACACGCCCATCAAATATCGTTTCAATCGTACGAATGACACTTAACTCTGGATGTCGCGTATGAACCGTTATTTGCTTCGGGGATAAGGAGATAAGCGAACTTATGACCATATCTTCGATATTCATTTCCGTTTCCAACATCTCCGCTACAATGCGATCTGCTGGCGGCTTAGGTTCAATCAGATGGAAACTTTCGTTGTAAATTGTAAAGTCATGTCCGCCTTTATGGAGCAAATGTACAAAAGGCACCTTTGTTTCTTGAAGCTGAACAAAATATTTGAGCAGAGAAATAAACTCCTGATATTGTTTGTCTAACACATATTCATCCAGAGCGTATTCTACAATTTCAGTTAGCTCATTGCGATAAGACAATAAGCGGAATGTAATAAATCCGTCTATATTTAACTCAGTTTCTTCTGCCAAATATTTCTCGAGCTCATCAGAAATTTTATTTTTCCTTCTGTTTCGATCCCCTTCATGAAACTTATTACCTAACCCATCCCATTCCTTTCCATTGAGCAATTCATAACAATATCTTTCGATGACTGACACATCCATGGACGGATTGTTTCGATACTTTTTCTTAATAATGACGGATAACATTTTAGACTCCAATTCACTAATTACGTATTCAGCGATTGCACTTGCAGCTGATCTATAAAGAAGTGGGCCATCTGTATTTAGCCTAAACTGGGGTAATTGTGCTTCACAGCGAATATGTTGAGACTGGAGAATGTGATATTTAACACCTGCCGCAACTAATTTCGATCCATCAGCCATATGTAAATCAACGTCTGCTTGCTCAGTCAGCAACATACGTAGTTTGTTTATTGATCCTTGAAGGTTATCTGGTAAAGATACTGTAAACAAGTCCATGTGCTCACCCCTTTCTTCCGTTACAGTATATGGCCTAAAGTCGACGTATATACAAAGAAGAGTTTGACATCCAGCACTTGGACATGGGAATGGTTGGTTATATTTTTTTCGGGAAAATAAAAAAACGAGCAGCTAAGGGAATCCCCCTTAACTACTCGTAAATAAATAAATGACCTAATTTTGCATAACGAAATCAAGATCCGCTTTTTCCAATTCATTATATACACGCAATATATTATATTTCGTATCACGCTGTGCAGGAATTTTTCCAACTTCACGAATAAGTTCAAGAATAAGTTCGATGTTTACTTTATGAGTAGTACCCGCAGCGGATACAACATTTTCTTCAATCATAGTACTTCCGAAATCATTACAGCCATAAGATAGCGAAAGTTTGCCCATCTCTGGACCCATCGTTACCCAAGAGGATTGGAAGTTCTTAATGTTGTCGAGCATAATTCGGCTAGCTGCTACAATTCGCAAATATTCTTCTGGTTTTGCCTTCTCAAGCTTAAGATTCGTATTGTCAGGCTGGAACGGCCACGAAATGAAAGCCTTGAAACCTTCCGTCGGATAACCATTCGCTTTCACTTTATCTTGCTCATCTCGAATACGCAGCATATGAAGTGCACGCTCTTCCACCGTCTCGCCAAGCCCATAAACCATAGTTGCTGTCGTGTTCATGCCATGACGATGAGCGGAGTTCATGACATCCATCCAATCCGTCCATGATCCCTTCATCCGGCTAATCTTACGCCTTGTACGATCATCCAATATTTCTGCGCCGCCGCCAGGCAACGAATCAAGACCTGCTGCATGCAACTGGGAAATAACTTCGTCTAGTGATAAGCCGTTTGAAACAACCTTCATCTTTTGAATCTCAGCAGGTGAGAATGAATGCATCGTTATACTTGGGAATCTCGCTTTAATTTTTTTCAGTAGATCCAAATAATAAGTAAACGGTAGGTCAGGATTTGTACCACCCTGCATCAATATTTCTGTACCGCCAACATTGACCGTTTCTTGAATCTTATTCAAAATGACTTCGTCATCCAGTACATAACCTTCTTTGGATCCAGGTGCTCGGTAAAATGCGCAGAAACGACAATATACGTCGCACACATTTGTATAGTTGACGTTACGTCCTACAACAAAGGTTGTAATTGGCTCTCGGTGAAACTTCATCATAATCTGATTAGCTGTATGACCCATCTTCTCAATCTGATCGGATGCTAGCAGTTCCATACCTTCTTCTAACTCTATACGCTCGCCTCTTAAGGCTTTATCCAATATTCGGTCTATCGAGCTCATTCGCAAGACCTCCTTAACTTTGTTCTCGAATTAATTGCAATACTTAATCCTAACATAGATCATTCTGACTAGTCATCCACTAGCTTTGACCCATTATGGCAAAATAGCGAAAGTTCATAATCTCCACATAAAAAGCGGTATGTTTCTTCCGAAACATACCGCGCTATTATTCGAGTTTATATCATTACTCTAACTCTTGCTTCGCTGCTTCCAGTGCATTGCCAAGATCAGCGATCAGATCATCAATATGTTCAATTCCCACTGAGAAACGAAGAAGACGATCATCTACACCAATCGCTTTACGAATTTCCTCTGGAATGTCTGCGTGTGTCTGCATTGCAGGGTACGTCATAAGAGATTCCACTCCACCTAAGCTTTCAGCGAAAGCAATAAGTTTAATATGACGAAGAATTGGTTCCACATAACGGGCATCCTTTAAACGGAAAGAGAAGATCCCTGTATTGCCGGACGATTGTTTATTTTGAATATCATGTCCTTGATGTTTGGGTAGTGCTGGGTAATATACTTCTTCTATAGCTGGATGTTCATCCAAATATTCTGCTAGCTTTGTTGCATTAAATTGATGACGTTCCATACGAAGGGCAAGCGTCTTCATCCCTCTCATAAGAAGCCATGAGTCTTGAGGACCAAGTACAGCCCCGATAGAATTATGCAGAACTGCCATCTGCTGAGACAGCTCCTCGCCCTTCGTCACAATTAATCCAGCAAGCACATCATTATGGCCACCTAAATACTTAGTAGCGCTATGTACAACGATGTCAGCACCTAATTCGATTGGACGTTGCAGGAAAGGCGTTAATAACGTGTTATCTACAATAGAAAGTAATCCTTTAGATTTAGCCCACCCACATACACGTTCCAAATCTGTAATCATCATAAGTGGGTTCGTAGGTGTTTCAATAAGAACCGCTTTTGTATTTGGTTGTAATAGTAATGACATACCGTCTATATCATTTGTATCTACATATGAAGCCGTTACACCGAACCTCGACATAATCCGTTCCAATAGACGATAAGTTCCTCCATATAAATCAAGAGAAACGATAAGATGATCGCCCTGACTGAAATAAGCGAGTACCGTTTGAAGCGCTGCCATACCAGAGCTGCAAGCAAATCCTGCATCACCGCTTTCCAATTGTGCGGCTGCCTCTTCTAGTACAGCTCTAGTTGGACTTTTCGTACGAGCATAATCAAAACCTGTACTTTGACCTAGTTTAGGATGACGGAATGCAGTTGACTGATATACAGGAAAGCTGACTGCTCCTGTAACAGGCTCTTTTATTGAGCCGATTTGTGCCAGTTGACTTTCAATTTTCATGATTTGTCGCAACTCCCTTTTTCAATTATTAGATGCCCGCGCCGAGATCATATGGCGTTTGCTGGTAAACATAATAATTCAACCAATTGGAGAACAGAAGATTCGCATGCGATCTCCAAGTTGATAGAGGCATACACCCCGGGTTATCTCCCGGGAAATAATTTTTCGGCAAATCAATTGTCATGCCCTTAGCAACATCACGATCGTATTCATATTTTAATGAGGTAGGATCGTATTCTGAATGACCTGTCACGAAAATTTGTCTTCCATCACGTGAAGCTACAATATATATACCAGAGTCGTCAGACTCCGACAATATTTCCAGATCTCCAACAAGCTCAATGTCCTCTCGTTTTACTTCAGTGTGACGGGATTGAGGAACAAAAAACATTTCGTCGAATCCTCTCAGAAGCTGTACATTCTGTTTCACTACAGTGTGCGGAAAGACGCCAAACACTTTTTTATCCAAATTATATTTCGGAACACCATAATGATGATAAAGTCCTGCTTGTGAGGCCCAACATATATGGAATGTCGATGTTACATACTTTTTGCTCCAGTTCATTATTTCTTGAAGCTCTTCCCAATAGTTTACTTCCTCGAAAGGTAGGTGTTCCACAGGCGCACCTGTAATAACTAGACCATCATAATATTCATGTGATATTTCATCAAACGTTTTATAAAAAGATTCCAAATGTTCGGAAGATGTGTTTTTTGATGTGTGCGTTCTTGGATGAAGCAAAACAACTTCCACTTGCAGTGGCGTATTACCGATTAGGCGAAGTAATTGCGTCTCTGTCGTTTCCTTAGTAGGCATCAAGTTCAAGATTGCAATCCGAAGTGGACGTATATCTTGATGATATGCTGTACTTTCATCCATGACGAAAATGTTCTCGTTGCTTAAAATCTCTTTGGCTGGTAAATGATCTGGTACTTTGATGGGCATTCTAATCACTCCTAAATAAAGTTTGATAAAACAAAACTCACTTCGGAAGGTGGCAATAAAAAAGACCCTTTCTGCGTGAGAAAAGGTCGTCTGCTCGGAAAAGAAGCCATCCGCCTCTCTCATCTCTCAGAAACATAAATGTTTCCGCAAGAATTAGCACCGTGCATAGTTATGCCGGTTGCCGGGCTTCATCGGGCTAGTCCCTCCGCCTGCTCTTGATAAGAAAGTAGTCTATTCAATTGTTGCTGTTCCAATTATTTTTACTTTAATGCATTCTTCTATTCCCGTCAAGATCTTTACTGCATATGCTGAATAAGTAAAGACACTTACAGCCATTTGATACTTGAATGTTCTGCCATCACAGGAGTATACTAGACAAGAATTCGGACATTCATTCGACAATAAAGGAGTGAGGAAGGACATGGAAGGTGATCGACCGAAGCCCGAAACAGACTCTAGAAGGCCGCTGTCAGTCAGCAAAGAGCAACAGCTATCTTCCTGTGTTCCCACACTCTCATTGTGGTTATGAACCCGGAAATAATTGATTAACATTAAATAGGCTCAGTTCTGACAGGCAGTCTCCTGTATGATAAGAGAGGAGAAACTGCTCATGAAAATAAGACATGTAAATCACGGTGTATTTACACAAGTTGATGAAGTTGAACAAGCACTCATCGCTCCAAACGAAGGTTTCTATTGGATAGATGCAGATGTCGAGGACCTCGTTATTCTTCAGCCTCTATTCGGTATGCACGATCTTGCTGTTGAGGATTGTTTAAATGAAGAAGAACAACGTCCAAAAATTGAAATATACGAAAATCATTATTTTATCGTTGCTAACAGTATTCGATTCGACGATGAAGAAATTTTCCTGCGTGCGCTCAACATTTTTTTGGGTCGCCACTTTATCATTACAGTAACGAAACAGAAGATCAATGAGCTACGCTACCTAAAACCTATCCTATGGGAACAGGAAGTTAGCAGACCTGATCAATTCCTATATTATTTAATCGATTTAGTTGTCGATAACTACTTCTTAGTTGGTGATCGAATCGATACTCGAATCGAAACACTTGAAGTCGATATTCTCATGCACACCAAAAAATCACACTTAAACGAAATCATCGGTTTGCGCAGTGAAATTCTATGGGTAAAGAAGATGCTCGGTGCACAGCGCGAGCTTGTTTTTACACTCAACAAAAAAGAACTTAAACTTATCGACGACCAACTTCAAAAATATTTTAGCGATGTTTACGAAAATGCGTTAAAAATTGCTGAATCATTCGAAACGTACCGCGATCTAATGGGCAACCTTCGAGAAGCCTATCAGTCCAGCCTATCAAGTCGAGCGAATGAAATCATGCGTGTGTTTACCGCAATAACAACTATATTCATGCCTCTAACATTCCTCACCGGTATTTACGGAATGAACTTTGATGATATACCAGGACTGCATTATCGCTTTGGTGCTTATATTTTACTTGCTTTGATGGTATTTTTAGGTTGTGGCATGTTTTTCATCTTCCGCAAAAAGGAATGGCTCTAATTGCCTTTCCTTTTTTTTGCTGAGCGCTTCTATATTAGCTATAATGGTGTTATGACCAGTGAACATTCGCTATTTTGAAAGGGGGAATACCTGGACATGAATATTAGCCAACTGGAAACCTTACTCACCATTTCCAAAACGATGAGTTTTAGAAAAGCCGGTGAGCTTTTAAATTTGACACAACCTGCCGTTTCCGCACAGATTAAGAGCCTTGAAGACGAATTCAAGACCGTACTCATTAATCGAAATCAGCCAGTAACGTTAACCGATCACGGTCAAGTATTTCTGGAGCACGCCGAACGAATGTTAACTATTGTAGAAGAACTCAAACAAAAGCTCGATGATTTGAATCATACACCGCAAGGACATATTTTGCTTGGAACGACATCATCTATCGCTATTCAAATTTTACCAAGGGTATTATCATACTTTCAGAACCAATATCCACTTATTAAAACGACAATTCATACAATGCCTTCCTCTCAGGTGATGACAAGTGTTGAGAACGGTTCCGTGGACGTCGGAATAACTTATTTAACAGAAAAAAATCCAAACGTTTCCTCATCTATTCTATATTACGATACATTTGAGCTTGTAGTGTCCCCTGATCATCCTATGAGTGACTTAAAACATACGACAGTAGACAAACTAAGGGACATACCGATGATTATGTTAGCTCCTGACACTTTGGGTAGACGTTTTGTTGATGGCATTTTCCGTAAGTACAATATTCAACCTAATATTGTTATGGAACTATCCAGCAGTGAAGAGGTTAAACGAATGGTCGAGATCGATCTTGGCGCAGCAATCGTCTCCAAGCTATCTATCCCTACGGAATTAAAGCTAGGGACACTCAAAAACATTAAAGTGCATGAGCTCGAAATAAGCCATCCTGTCGGTGTCGTTTATAGATCGGGACGATATCTAAATACGGCGATGCAGCAATTTCTAAGTGACTTACGAGGCATGCCGGAGCATCAATTCATCAGCAGTGAGTAGGAGTGATACTTTTGAAGTTTGATTTACATACCCATCATTTCAGATGTGGTCATGCCGACGGAAATATTGAAGATTATATTATTGCAGGTATGGATGCCGGCTTACACGTAATCGGAATTTCTGACCACTCTCCCTACTTCTATCATGAAGAGGATCAACCGTCTCCAAAGGTAGCAATGGCTCGCAGCGATTTCGAAAATTATGTAAACGAAGTGCTTCGATTAAAAGAAAAGTATGCGGGAAAGATCGAAGTACTGTTAGGTGTAGAAGCCGACTTTTTCCCAGTACATGTACAAGCATACCGTGACGCTTTTGCCGGAGTTCCCTTTGACTATATTATCGGATCTGTACATCAGGTTGGCGGAGTGAGCATCTTCAATCGAAAACGTTGGGGCAAGTTAGATGAGTCGCAGCATGTCGATGAAAAAAAGAGCTACTATGACCTGATTAAACAATCTGCTCGTAGCGGAATGTACGATATATTAGGACATATCGATGCAATGAAAGGTTATTATCCCGCATTCTCTGATATACCTGCCCATGATTCCATCGATGATGCTCTACAGACAATTGCAGCGTGTAACGTATCGATTGAGATCAACACATCAGGCAGTACAAAAGCTGTTGGCGGATGGTATCCGTCTGACGATATATTAGAACGTGCTCTCCACTTCGGTGTTCAAGTGACCTTTGGCTCCGATGCACATAAACCAAGTCGTGTAGGAGACGAACTAGAGCTTGTTGCTAAGCGTCTAAAAGAAATCGGGTTCACACAGTGGGTCTTTTATCGTAACCGAGTTCAAGTAGCTGTATTGTTGTAAGTAGATGTTATCGAGGGGGAACTTAACGTTCCTCCTCTCTTTATGTGTGGAATAAGTTACTTGTGACGATATTGGTTGTTAAGGGCAAAAAAAGTGGACCCGCACGTGGCAGGTCCCAAGAGTTATATTAAAAGGGGGTCTTGCTTATTATAATATCCCTTTCATGTGAAAATGGAGTAACAATATCATTTCAATTGTGTAACAAATGTAGGGATGTGGACATCAATGTGGTTAATAACTGCTTTAGCAAGCGCACTTATATTTGGACTAGCAGGCTGGTGGATGAAAGTATCACAAATGCAGGGCGGCTCTACCCGAATGTTATTACTCGCACTTTACGCTTCTGGAGCGCTTGGATTTTGTATCCATTCAATCATTGAAGGCAGCTTTGCTTTCGTTTTGGATATTCGTATTTGGGTCGCTGGAGTAATAATCGGCATAGGCTCTGCTTGGGGTAATTCACTATTTATGAAAGCATTGCAATATGGCCCAGCAAGCTTAACTTCACCCCTAACAAATATGAATATTGTACTTGTTGTTATGATGTCGATCTGGTGGTATAAAGAGCCGATCAGTCTCATACAGACAATTGGTATTTCACTTCTTTTAATCGCAGTCATACTTATTGCATACAGGCAAAAAGAGCCACTTACGATTGCTGAGAAACGCTGGTTTATATTAGTTGCACTTGCCATTGTTATGTTCGCTCTCCGTAATGGTGGACTAAAAGTAACGGATGAGCTTAGTTTGCCTAGCGCGCCAATCTTATTTGTTGCGTACACGCTTTCTATGTTGTGGTTTTTTATCCCTACTAAAGAAGTCGTTACAGCAAAGTCAAAACGAATCGGGATTAAGTTAGGACTCGCCGCAGGTTTGTTTTCTTACGGTGGTCTTCAACTTTACGCAATTGCTCTCGCCATAGGTCAAGCGAACCTTGTAGCACCCATCTTCGCTACGAATAGTCTCATTGTAGCAATTGGTTCCATTTTACTTTTTAAGGAGCGGTTAAACCTTGTGCAAGGGGCCGCATACCTGTTTATGCTGGCGGGCTTAATTGTAATTCGATTGTAATATGCAATTGTGCAGGAATACCTATATGCACTTACTTTTAGTTTGTTCGTATGCTACAATAGAATTACAAAAAGCGGGGTGATTCGGTTGGATTATTCGACAATGTGCCCAAGGTATGAAGCTGCGGCTGATCTGTTAGGGAAAAAGTGGACGGGACGAATTATTCGGGTCTTGCTTGGAGGTCCGAAGCGATTTAAAGATATTAAAGAACAAATTCCTGAAATGAGCGATAAAATGTTGACTGATCGAATGAAGGAGCTGGAGACGATTGGTATCGTCAATCGTCAAGTATATCCAGAAATGCCCGTTCGAATCGAATACGAGTTAACTCCAAAAGGAAGAGATCTTAAACCTGTCATTGAGTCTATCCAAAGCTGGGGAGAAAAGTGGATGACTAGTTGCTAGTCTCCATACAAAAAAACCGCCAAGTGGCGGTTTTTTGTTTGTTTGATTTACGTTCATTCACTTGAAAGTATATTAATTTGGCGGATTGTTGCCATTGTGTATATAAATATAACCTCCCATCCAACCAGATGGTATGGACAATACTAATTTGTACGTACCGGCTGGCTGAGAGGTAGCTAATAATGCTTGGCCCTTATGTCTACCTTGCCATGGATGTCCTCCATCAATTGAATACGAACCTACTGGTACGTCGCCACTTGCAGTTACGCGATATACAACTACAGATAGCGTTCCGACTATATGAGAGTCATAAACAGCGTATTCAAAAAGTATATTTCCACCTGCAAGATCAAAAGTCTGAGTTTGATGATAATAATTAGTTGCAGAAGCGGATGTTGCAAAAGATAACATCATAATAAGTGCAATTAAACTTAGCCCTAATTTTTTCATTACTCATCCTCCCTTTTTTGAAAAATTTAAGTATTTTAGTTGTGGAAATACAGATTAGCTAAAATCCAACGCGGCGGGAAAGTTATCACAAACTTGTAAGTACCTGCTGGCTGAGACTCAGCTATTGTTGCTGTGCCACTATGACTGATAGGCCAATTTGGTCTTCCTCCTTCAAGTTCAAATGAACCTACTAGCACATCGCCACTAGTCGTAACCCGATAGGCTTTTATATACAGAAATCCGTGCTGTCGAAAAGGAAAAGCAGAATAATCGAGGAAAATTGTCCCACCTGCAAGATTATAAGTATTCGTTACAACTTGAGGAACATATGGACCATCGGGACCATAATATGGTGTTGCAGAAGCGGATGTTGCGATTGATAACATCATAATAAGTGCGATTAAACTTAAACCTAACTTTTTCATTTTTCATTCCTCCATATCAATTCGTTTTATACGTTTTAGACACTGCTAAATTTAGTATCAAATCGCTAATATTATGACAGAAAGTTAAACAGCTTGGTCCATTTAATTGTGGAAGCTCAAACTTGGGCCCATCCAAGCATCTGGTACAGTCGCTACATACTTATACGTACCTGCTGGTTGAGAAGAAGCAACATACCCTGTACCATTGTGCATATCATGGCCAGGTCTTCCACCTTCTCTAGAAAACCAACCAACAAACACATCACCGCTAGAAGTTACACGATAAACAGACACGCTCAAAAATCCATGTACATGTGAGTCATAAAAAGAATAATCGACCCAAATGGTACCACCAGCATGTGTAAATGTACCGGTTGACTCTCGTGTCGCTGCAGAAGCAGATGTTGCAAATGATAACATCATAATAATAGCAATCAAA
Source organism: Paenibacillus sp. GSMTC-2017 (assembly GCF_016019935.1). Lineage (GTDB taxonomy): Bacteria > Bacillota > Bacilli > Paenibacillales > Paenibacillaceae > Pristimantibacillus. Next base: position 810,984 of record NZ_JAECMT010000003.1, on the reverse strand, counting down.
CCCAGCCCTACTTTTTTCATCATTCATTCCTCCACTTCATTTTTTGTAAGCCCTTACAAAATAAATAAAACAGCATTTAGCCTTTTATTAATCACCCCCTTAATTAGGATAACAACAAATGCTTCAGCTTCTGTTAAATTCAAAGTTGCGCCTCAGAATGGTTTGTGGATTAATTGAGTTGTTTGCCCAATATCAACCAGAAGGATTATTGTAATAAGGAATCTCCGGAGTAGGTTATTGAAGAACATGTAGAGGAAAAACTTACATATAATGTATCAAGTACTGTTATTGTACTCTTCGAACAACCCATTAGCAACAAAAATGTAGCTCTCTATGAAACTACCTTCAACTTAAAACACCTTTTGCTTAGCAATAAATGAATGCTTTTCGAGTGATTCACGGTCGGCAATCCAATTGTTTACAGGTGATTGACAAATAGCATCCAATCCATTACGATTGATAATAATTATCAATATCATACTTTAAAAAAGTCCAACACCCAATCGCGCTTCTGCGATCGAGTGCTAGACTTAATCAATCGCAGCCACACTGCGATTGGACATTTATTAAATACCAAGCCATTTCTTGAACAGATGCTTCGTAGTGTCCTTGTTCATTGCTGCGATAGAAGTCGTCAACGGAATCCCCTTCGGACACGAGCGGACGCAGTTTTGAGAGTTACCACAGCCTTCAATGCCGCCGTCAGTCATAAGAGCATCTAGACGCTCCTCCTGATTCATCTCGCCCGTTGGATGAGCATTGAACAAGCGCACTTGTGAAATCGCCGCAGGACCAATAAAGCTGTTACGATCATTCACGTTTGGACATGATTCCAAACAAACACCACATGTCATACACTTCGATAGCTCGTACGCCCATTGACGCTTCGACTCAGCCATACGAGGTCCTGGACCAAGATCATAAGTACCGTCAATTGGAATCCATGCTTTTACTTTTTTCAAAGCATTGAACATACGCTCACGATTAATGACTAAGTCACGAACGACAGGGAATGTACGCATAGGCTCTAGCTTAATTGGCTGTTCCAACTTGTCAACCAAGGCACTACAAGCTTGACGAGGCTTACCGTTGATGACCATTGAGCAGGCACCACATACTTCTTCCAAACAGTTGGAATCCCAACATACTGGTGAAGTTTTGTTACCATCAGCCTTCATAGGATTACGCTGAATTTCCATCAAGCCGCTAATTACGTTCATATTAGGACGGTATGGAATTTCGAACTCTTCCGTGTAAGACTGTGATTCCGGTGAATCTTGACGAGAGATAATAAACTTAACGGTTTTGGTAGCGACAGTCGATTCAGCCATGATTAATCTCCTTTCTTCTTATCAGTAGAGTAATCGCGCTTACGAGGTGCGATAAGACTAACATCTATATCTTCATAAGAAATTTTTGGACCTTCTGGCGACCATGAAGCAATCGTCGATTTCATGAATTGATCATCATTACGATCAGGGAATTCTGGTTTGTAATGCGCTCCACGGCTCTCGTTACGCATCAATGCTCCAAGTGTCATCGCTTCGGACAACTCAAGCATATTCCATAGCTGACGAGTGAATGCAACGCCTGCATTATTCCACTGTGCTGTATCGTTAATGTTGATGTTGTTATAACGTTGTTTCAATTCTTTGATCTTACCGATAGTTGCTTCAAGCTTATCGTTGAAACGAACAACCGTCATGTTGTTAGTCATCCACTCGCCAAGCTCTTTATGAATCACATAAGCATTTTCCGTACCACTCATACCTATGATACTGTTGTACTTGCCTGTATGACGCTTCGTATCACGATCGAACACAGAAGACGAAATATCTTCAGCAGACTTCTTAAGACCTTTAATGTATTCAACCGCTTTTGGTCCAGCAACCATACCGCCGTAAATTGCGGATAACAAGGAGTTAGCACCAAGACGGTTAGCACCGTGGTATTGATACTCACACTCACCAGCTGCGAATAGACCAGGAACGTTAGTCATTTGGTTGTAGTCAACCCACATGCCGCCCATGGAGTAGTGAACCGCCGGGAAAATTTTCATTGGAATTTTCCGTGGGTCGTCACCCATAAACTTCTCATAAATTTCGATAATTCCGCCAAGCTTAACATCAAGCTCCTTCGGATCCTTATGAGACAAATCGAGATATACCATGTTCTCGCCATTAATGCCTAACTTCTCATCAACGCACACATGGAAAATTTCACGAGTCGCGATATCACGAGGTACAAGGTTTCCATACGCCGGATATTTTTCCTCAAGGAAATACCAAGGTTTACCGTCCTTGTATGTCCATACACGACCGCCTTCTCCGCGGGCTGATTCCGACATTAGACGAAGCTTGTCATCTCCTGGAATAGCAGTCGGGTGAATCTGGATGAACTCGCCGTTAGCGTAGTTAACACCTTGTTGATATACCGCACTTGCGGCAGTACCTGTATTAATAACCGAGTTTGTTGTTTTACCGAAAATGATACCAGGACCGCCCGATGCCAAAATAACTGCATCTGCACGAACTGTAATCACTTCCATCGAACGTAAATCTTGTGCCGATATGCCTCGACATACGCCATCATCGTCTAATACAGCGCCGAGGAATTCCCAATGCTCGAACTTATTTACAAGCCCAGCTGCTTCCCAACGACGAACTTGCTCATCAAGTGCATATAGCAATTGCTGGCCTGTTGTTGCTCCCGCAAATGCAGTACGGTGATATTTAGTACCGCCGAAACGACGGAAATCTAGTAATCCTTCAGATGTACGGCTAAACATAACACCCATGCGGTCCATCAAATGGATAATACCTGGTGCTGCGTCGCACATTGCTTTAACTGGAGGTTGATTGGCTAAGAAGTCTCCACCGTAAACCGTGTCATCAAAGTGCTCCCAAGGTGAATCTCCTTCACCCTTCGTATTTACCGCACCGTTAATTCCGCCCTGTGCGCATACGGAGTGAGAGCGCTTAACCGGTACAAGGGAGAACAAGTCGACGTGTACGCCGGCTTCCGCTGCTTTAATAGTCGCCATCAATCCGGCAAGTCCGCCGCCGACTACGATAATTTTATTTTTTGCCATTACGCTTCGCTCCTTGTCTTCAAAACTATCCGATGTTCGTCCATGCTAGTGCAGCATTTGCAGCTTCTTTGAACTCGTCGCCACTGAACGCAATAAGAGAAAGAATAAATAGGGCAGACACAACCACAAACACGCCCATACAAATAAATGATGAAATACGTTGTGCTTTCGGTCCAATCGTAATACCCCAGCTAATTAGAAATGCCCATAGACCATTACTGAAATGGAATACAGCTGCTAGTACACCTATTACATAAAGCGTAAACATAACAGGACTGCTAGCAATATGATGCATCGTTGAACCAAGTTCTTCATGAGTGATGTTACCTAAGTACACCTGCAACCTTGTCTGGTATACATGCCAGAAAACGAATACAAAAGTTATTACACCTGTGACGCGTTGAGCTGTAAAAGCCCAGTTGCGACCATACTGAAAACGGCCCGTATTAGAGTTCGACTGGTAGGCTACGTATAAGCCATAAATACCGTGAAACAATAGCGGGAGGAAAATCAAGAAGACTTCAAGAAGTGGTATTAGCGGCATGCTGTTGATGAGCTTGACACCCTTTTCAAACCCCTCAGGTCCACGCTCGAAAGCTTGATAGTTCGCTAATCCATGCACAACAATGAACCCGCCGAGTGGAATAATTCCGAGAAGCGAGTGCAATTTGCGCGAGAAATACGAATTTCCTTTCATTTTTCCTTCTCCTTTCAAGACTGAAATGCCCATTGTGTAGTAAACAAACCATTCAACATTGTAACGCTATACTTTACCCCCGTCAACAATAGTCGACACATTTTTGCCACACTTCCATCCTACTCTTTTTCAGCTTATAATGGAATTGCTTATTGTTTATAATTTCTTATAACAAAACGACATAAGGGAGTATTCAAACACCATGTACGATGAGCTTGATGTCTTCACAGTAATCGTAGAACAATCCAGTATGAACAAAGCATCCGCCCTACTTAACTTGTCCCAACCTGCGTTATCTCGAAAGATTGCTAAGCTCGAAGGAGAAATTGGTGTCGAATTGTTTAGACGTGTCGGAAAAAGGCTGGAACTCACTCGAATTGGGCAGCTTACATACGAATATGCGCTTGAACTACGGCAATTACATCGAGAATATATGGGAACTGTAGCCGAATTCACCGCATCTGGTCGCACATCGCTTACCATTGGTGCCAGTTTGACTACATTACAAACAACTCTACCAGACCTTATTCAATCATTAACATCCACACATCCCGAATACGATATTAAAGCTGTAACTGGCAAGACGCATGAAATCATTTCATATGTAAGAGAACATAAAGTAGATTTCGGGATCGTCGCCTCTAGCATCGAAGATTCTTCACTCAGATGCATTCCTTTGTTCGATGATCATCTGCTCCTTGTATTACCACGTAATCATGTTGTTACGGAAAAAGGATCTCTTCATATTGAAGATTTAAACGGTTTGCCAATGATACTATTTTCCAAAGGCACTTGGTATCGAATAATGACTGACGAGCTGTTCGACTCGTACAAAATATCACCAGATGTTCGAATGGAAATCGACTCCTTTGAAGCGATCCTTAGGCTATTGCACACCTGTCGTGCAGGTACATTGCTACCAAAATCATATATGCGCGAGCAGTTGCTGCAAGATAACGATCTTATCGTTGTACCGATACATGAACTAGAGAATGCAAAACGGACAACTTCCTTAATACATGTTGATCCAACCGCATTAAGTCCAGCCATTCGCCAATGTATTAATGAAATTGCAGCAAAATTTACTTGATATAATTATTGCCATAATTGATCTTCCAAATCCTATCGAGAGATGTGTTACTTTATTAAAGCGACTATAATGGATAAAATAGACACCTTTGTGATAAGGTAGTGGAGGGTTTGTAAAACTTAACAAATAGAGGTGAACTATGCTAGATCAAATTAAACAGCATGAATGGAAAAAGTTTATTTTGGCAGCAATAATTTTTACAGTTATTTATATTTTAATGGAAATAGTTCCTTCCGTTTTATCAATGAACAAACACGAATACGGCGGGAAAGTCATTGATAAAGCTGTGGCAGAACAGCACGCAATCGACTTCGCTAAAGAGCAAACTGGTTTAGAGGTCATTTCTGCAAAAGTGGTACATCAGTCTGATAAGCTTCTAAATGGATATTTAGCTAAAGAAACGTTACATGAAAAGTATGAAAAAAACTATGACAGCCAATTTCCTGCTGATACTTTCCAAGTGAACATTGAATTTGGAAATAATGAGGGCAATGGATTCGTTTATTTACATATGTACAACGAACGAATTACTGGCTGGAATTTCATTCTTCATTCAGAGCAATACTTAAGCAATGAGGAGCAGCTTGAAACAATTCACCGCTTTTTAATTGGCGAACAATTTAAAGAGGATGAACTAGATTCAGGTACGTTTGATTCTGATGGAGGAGTAACCTTCTTACCAGCCAATTATGTAATTGGTGAATCCAAGCTACAATTATCGACCGAAGCCGTTTCTATAAATGGACAAAATATCATTTCGAAATACAAACCTGTTTTTGTCGCACCTGACGATTATAAATCGTATGTAAAAGGCCAAGATAAGTTAGGTGACTGGCTTACTGGTGTAGGGTATGTATTTATGAGCTTCGTCCTCGGCATTTTGGCGATAATCTATTCCATCTTGTACCGTAAACATACATCATTTAAATACGGCATTATTTTGACCATCTTTTTCTTCATCTGTTATCTGATTATGAATTTAGGTGTGATGGATGGTATTATCGCTTTACAAGGTGAAGAACCTACTGCAGATGGTATGATTGCATTTATGGGAATTATTTCCGTTATTTTAACTATTCCTCTCGCTGCATCAGTCTATTTTTCAATCGTTGCAGGTGATGGATTGTGGAAAGCCCAAGGTCGTAATCTGTGGCCTAGACTGCGAGATCAGGGATATGGGAATTACGTATGGCGCAGTATGGGGCTATCTTATCTGTTTGCCCTCATATTACTTGGACTACAGTCGATCATCTTCTGGGCACTTGAATTACTAATTGGTACTTGGAGTTCAACCGATGTGACAATGTCTCCTTATAATATGAGTATGCTATGGCTAATGCCTGTATTAGCTTGGGCAGCAGCGATTATGGAAGAAGCAGTGTTCCGTTTTTTTGGAATTGGATTATTCCGGAAATGGTTCCGACATACATTCGCAGCAGCAATCTTCCCCACATTGTTCTGGGCGTTAGGGCATGTAACTTATCCCATCTACCCATCAACGACAAGATTGATTGAGCTCATGATTATCGGTCTAATCTTCAGCTTCATATTCGTTAGATATGGGTTTATCTCGGCTATGTTTACTCATGCAATTTTCAACAGTATAACTGTAGGAATTTCGATGTTTATGGTCGGATCTTCCATCGATATTGTATCGGCTATCTTCTTTATACTGCTACCAGCATTAATCGCTCTGATACTTAAGATTTGGAGCAACAAAAAAGGAACGAAACCGCCGATTACGACGGTTCATCCCTTAGAGCAGCAATAATTTCTCCGGCGAGTTTTTCGCCAATTGAGAGGGGCCTGAAGTCTTCGACTGAGGCCTCTTTTATTTTTTTGAGCGATCCAAAATGTTTCAACATCGCCTTACGCCTCTTATCGCCGATTCCTGGTATAGAATCCAATCTGGATTCAACCATTGATTTGGCTCGTTGCTCACGGTGGAAGGTAATCGCGAAGCGATGGACTTCATCTTGAATTCTTTGCAGTAAATAAAACTCCTGACTATCCCGAGGTAGTGGTACGATCTCTGCAGGATCACCCATCATTAACTGTGCGGTTTTATGTTTTGCATCTTTTACAAGACCGCATACAGGTATATACAACCCTAATTCGTTTTCTAACACATCTAGAGCAGCTGTAATCTGTCCCTTGCCTCCGTCAACGACGATTAGATCAGGTTGTGGCAAACCGTCTTTTAGCACCCGCTCATACCGTCTGCGGATAACCTCTCTCATCGTTTCGTAATCATCAGGCCCAACAACTGTTTTTACTTTGTACTTACGGTACTCTTTCCGATCTGGTTTGCCGTCTGTAAACACGACCATCGCGGAAACGGGGTTCGTTCCTTGTATATTGGAGTTGTCGAACGCCTCAATACGACGAACTTTATCTAATCCAATCCATCCGGCAAGTGATTGCGATGCCTTGACGCTCCGCTCCTCATCACGCTCAATTAGTCGGAACTTCTCATCCAACATCACTTTTGCATTTTCTTGTGCCATACTAACAACTTCGTTTTTGCGGCCCCTTTGTGGCATAAGCACCTTTACTTTGAGCCAGCTATTCAATGAGGCTATCACTTCCTCTTCCTGTTCGTCATTTGGCTCAAGAGGACGAGGTAACAAAATCTGTTTCGGTAATGCAGGATTATCACTGTAGTATTGCGTAACGAAGGTCATGAAATCATCGAACTCTTCCCCGTAATAAGGGAATGTTGTACCGTGACGCTCGATTAACTTTCCTTTCCTCATATAAAGAATTTGAACGCACATCCAGCCTTTGTCCACGGCGTAACCGAATATATCCCGATCCATCGCATCCGACATCGTAATCTTCTGCTTCTCCATTACGGCATCGATTGCAATAAGCTGATCTCTATATTCTTTAGCCCGCTCAAATTCTAAAGCTTCTGCTGCCTCTCCCATCTTACGTTCCAATTCAGCCTTGACGACATCTTCACCACCGTTTAAGAAACGTGTAATCTCATTAATCATCGTACTATAGGTTTGTTTTTCTATTTCAAATTCACATGGCGCAATACATTGCCCTAGATGATAATACAGACATACCTTGTCCGGCAGCGACTTACATTTGCGCAGTGGATACAAACGATCTAGCAGCTTTTTTGTCTGCTGCGCGGCATAGGCATTGGGATAAGGGCCGAAATATTTCCCTTTATCTTTCACGATTCTTCTTGTTACTTCTAGTTTCGGGTGTGCTTCATTCGTAATTTTAATATAAGGAAAGGACTTGTCATCCTTAAGCAATACATTATAACGAGGATGATGCTGCTTAATCAGATTACACTCCAAAATAAGTGCTTCCATATTGCTAGACGTTACAATAAACTCAAAATCAACGATTTCCGAAACGAGCTTTTGCGTCTTAGCATTGTGGCTACCAATAAAATACGATCTTACACGGTTTTTCAGTACCTTTGCCTTACCGACATAAATAATGACGCCTTCACTATTTTTCATCAAGTAACAACCCGATTTATCTGGTAATAGGGCTAACTTATTACGAATTGACTCCTTAATTGCTGCATGATCCTTCGGGTCCATGCTATCTATGTGGTCCATATCGATTCCCCTCCGAATACATAACGCTCCTGTTCACATTTTAGCATACTCATCGCCCACCTTGCCTCATAATTGTCACTGATAGATTCTTTACAATTGTTCTGAAGTTTGGGTATACTATTGAAAGTACTAGGTCTTAGGCGTATGCTTATGACGAAAAGTTTGCACGTGCAAACTTTGAAGGGAGACGTCAACGATGGAAAACGTTAGAGATCCGCGCGAACATTATAACGAAGAACCCCGTCATGATTTGATGGATGTTATGTTCGGATTTGGCGGTATGCTTGGCTTCATGACTGTCGTATTTACAGTGGCGGTAATCGTGAAATTCGTTATCTCTTAGTAAAGAGAAAAAAGCTCCGAACTTTCGGCAACATGCCGTTTAAGTTCGAAGCTTTTTTTAATTTCTATTAGAAGTGCTATTGAACAGCTCTAAGCGACTCACCTTCCGCCGATTGTTGCCCTTTGTCACGTGCTCCAGATGGTTTGGCAGCTTCTTTTGGCGTTTGCTTCTGTGCCGCTGGTGCGTCATAACGAGTTCTTTCGGTACGATCAATTTGAACGATGCGACCATCATGTACGGTAATAATAACTTGCCCATATTGCAATCCGCTCACTTGATTCAGGATTCGATCCTGCCACACTACATCCACTTCTAATGGCTTCGCCATATAAATCTCCTCCATTATACTAAAATAAGTTGGAATTAATTTGTGCCTGTATGATGCGCAGCAGATTTCCACTCTACAACCGCTTTTACAATTAACGTAACGACGGCTAACATAACGAGCAATGATGCAACCGCAAATGCAGCGGAAAATTGATATTCGTTATATACAATTTCAACATGGAGCGGTAATGTATTCGTTTGTCCTCGAATATGCCCCGATACGACCGATACAGCCCCGAACTCACCCATTGCGCGAGCATTGCTCAGTATGATGCCGTATAACAGTCCCCACTTAATATTAGGAAGGGTAACTCGCCAGAAGATTGACCAGCCGCGTGCACCAAGGCTCGCTGCTGCTTCTTCCTCCTGTACACCTTGCGCTTGCATAAGTGGAATAAGCTCCCTAGCAACAAATGGTACTGTAACGAAAATTGTAGCGAGTACAATTCCCGGTAATGCGAATATGATTTGGATACCTTGATCGTCTAGCCATGGACCTAGGAACCCTTGTGCTCCGAATAATAGAACATAAATGAGTCCAGCAATAACTGGTGAAACCGCGAAAGGCAGATCAATTAGTGTAATGAGTAAATTTTTACCTTTGAAGCTAAACTTGCTGATCGCCCATGCTGCTGCAATTCCGAATATGGTATTTACCGGAACAGCAATCAAAGCAACGATAAGCGTTAGCTTTAGAGCAGATAAAGCATCGGGCTCCGACAATGCTTTAAAGTAAACCGCGGCACCTTTTCGGAAAGCTTCTACGAATACTGAGGCAAGTGGCATTAATACGACCAGCCCCAAAAATAATAAGGCGATCCCAATGAGTAGCCATTGGACAAATAACGGCTCTGTGTTGTGTTTTGGTCGTTTTCCATCTTCCTTTTGTGCAAATACAGTTATGGCTCCGGCCATATTATTCTCCTCCTTTAACTAGAGATCTGTGCCTATTGATCTGCCCTTATCAATCCGCAATCGTTCGACGATTCATTCGCCATTGCAGTAAATTGATAATTAACAACATGAGGAACGATACTATTAGCATGACGGACGCGATAGCTGTCGCTCCCGCATAATCATATTGTTCCAGCTTCGTCATAATAAGCAGCGGTGCGATCTCAGTCTTAAGTGGCATGTTGCCGGAAATAAATACAACTGAGCCATATTCTCCTATTCCTCTCGCGAAAGCTAGAGCGAAGCCGGTTAGAAGCGCTGGCATTAGCTCTGGCAATATCACTTTTCGGAACGTACGCAATCGGTATGATCCGAGCATAGCAGCGGCTTCTTCCGTTTCCTTCGCCATATCTTGAAGGACCGGTTGTACCGTTCGTACAACGAAAGGTAAGCCGATAAATACTAGCGCAATCGTAATACCGAATTGCGTATATGCAACCTTTATTCCGAGTGGCTCAATAAGCGAGCCAACCCATCCAGATTTGGCATAGATCGTCGTTAATGCGATCCCAGCTACTGCTGTAGGAAGTGCAAACGGTATATCAACCAGGCTATCGATTATCTTTTTCCCTGGAAACTTATACCTTACGAGCACCCAAGCCACTAGCAAACCAAATACGGCATTAATTAATCCCGCCCATAGCGCAGTACTGAAGCTAACCCGATAAGAAGCCAGAACCCTTGGGTTTGTTATCGCACTCCAGAACTCCGCCCATGTAAGTTCAAATGTTTTGAAAAATATTGCTGCAAGCGGGATAAGGATAATCAAACTTAAATAAAACAATGTAAATCCTAGCGACAATCCAAACCCCGGCAGCACTCTACGGTTTTTGGAACCTTTCATGAGAAGTCAGCTCCGCTCTATCAGAAATCTATTACTTAGCTCCTGGTGTGTAAATTTGGTCGAATACTCCGCCATCAGCAAAATGTTTTGTTTGAGCTTCTTTCCAGCCGCCGAAATCCTTATCAATGCTAAGCAATTCTAACGCAGGGAACTGATCTTTGAACTCAGCTGCAATTGTCGGATTAGTTGGTCTATAGTAGTGTTTACCTGCAATTTTTTGTCCTTCATCGGAGTACAAATATTTCAAGTAACCTTCTGCCACTTCACGTGTTCCACGTTCATCAACCGTTTTATCAACAACAGCTACAGGAGGCTCTGCCAAAATACTAAGTGAAGGGTATACGATATCAAATTTATCTGGTCCTAATTCATTAATCGAAAGGTAAGCTTCGTTTTCCCATGCAAGTAATACATCGCCAATTTCACGTTCAACAAACGTTGTTGTTGATCCACGAGCACCAGTATCTAGAACCGGTACATTTTTAAATAGTTTCGTTACAAAATCTTTAGCTGCTGCTTCATCATTATTGTTATGTTTCAAAGCATAACCCCAAGCTGCAAGATAGTTCCAACGTGCTCCACCTGATGTTTTTGGATTCGGAGTAATGACTTCAACGCCATCTTTCAGCAAATCATTCCAATCTTTGATGCCTTTTGGATTGCCTTTACGTACGAGGAATACGATCGTAGATGTATACGGCGAGCTGTTAAGTTCGAATTGTGACTGCCAATCTGCTCCCAAAAGACCTGATTCCACAACAGCATCGATATCATAACCAAGTGCTAACGTAAGAACATCAGCTTTTAAGCCATCGATAACGGTACGCGCTTGTTTGCCTGATCCGCCATGTGATTGATCAATTTCAACTTTTTGATTTTTTTCTGCTAGCCAATGAGCTGCAAATGCTTTATTAAAATCTACATATAATTCACGAGTAGGGTCATACGATACATTCAAAAGTTTAACTGGTGGCAATGGTTCGCTCTTCGTCTCTTCAGCTGCTGGTGAGCTTGAAGGCGTAGTTGTCGCTGCCGGTGTATCAGTACTTTTCTCTGCATTTTTGTTTGAACCTTGTGATCCGCAAGCTGTAAGTACCAATGTCATTATGATTACGAGTAAAATGGACTGAATACGAACTGAAGTTTTCTTCATTATTTTACACCCCTTGGTTAATGTGGTTAGGGCCCTCGTCAACTCCGGTTCGTCCGGTCATTAATCAATTATTCCTACCTGATTAGTTGGTTATGAAAGAATATTACCAGCGATCTCCATTCCAGTCAACACTTAATTTAAAATATTTAATTTTGTTATAAGAATCTTTTATACGTCCAAGCAAGCCACTACACTAGAGCACTTTTCTTCAACTATCTAATCCGATTAGATAGTCGTGTGAGAACCTTGCTTTTTAAGTTAACTGATGTGCTGAACTTTCTGTTTCTCAAAGGATTAACGATAGAGGTAAACGAGGGAGGAAAACGAGGAAATAACGAATGATTAACCCGAATTCGTCGGGTTAGAGTGCCTGCGCGGAGCGCTGCTCGGCTTTTAACCCGAATTTGTCGGTTTACATGATCCATGGCAGCTAAAATAAATCTATCTAATAAAAAGAAACGTTGCCCACGGTAGATTACTCTACTAACAAGACAACGCTTCTAAATTGATTTTCAACCCATTACTTCCAATCCGTTATTTACGACCACGCTTATTTTCACCTGTTACCATTACAACCTCTACATAAGGACGTATCCGATCCATAATACGTTGCCCTTTATGTAACTCATCCCCATCCTTGCTCGTGAAACTGAAATGTTTCTCAAGCGCTTCAAGCTCGTAGTTAGAGGTGTAAAAGGTTGGCTTGCGTTCCATTCGGTAGTTGAGAATTGCGCCAAGCACATGATCGCGCACCCACGGATTCAAATTTTCTGCTCCAATATCATCGAAGATGAGAAGATCGGTTTCCTTCATCATCTCAACCGTCTCTTTCAGTTTGTTTGGTTCATGCATCAATACCTTCAAATCTTCTACGAAATCTGGCATGTATACAATGACGCCGGAATGACCTACTTTGGCTAGTTCCTGCAACAAGTAGCACATTAGAAATGTTTTCCCCGTACCAAATCGCCCCGCTAAATAAAGCCCTTCTTGACCTAAACCATTCTCTTTCGTCCGATCAATATATCGTAAAATTTGTCCAACTGCTTTAGCCCGTTCGAAATCATTAGTCAATATTTCATCCGAAGAATATCCTCTGCGAAGTGCCGCATCATCCACATAAAAGCTGCGTATTCGGCTACGAATCGCTACCTCTGTCTCTTTTGCCAAAAACTTTTTGCATGCTACTTTACGATCATATAGCTGCGCATTTCCGTTTAATGTTTCTGAGCTTAGGAGGGTATAATGACCCTCATAGTCATTCGGGCACTTATCAAGACCGGGACAATTGGAGCAATTTTTATATTCGGTTACGTACTGATATACTCGGTTCAAGTTAAGGCGAACAGCTTCCTCGTCTACCTCTGGATATTTGGAGCGAAGTTTCTCAACGAGGGGTTCCTGCATGAGATCCGCCAGCTTTTTCCCCGCTTGTTCCGTCAGGGATCTTCCCCCGGGCCATGCTTTCAACAGATCACCTAGTGATTCCACAGATCTTCACACCTCGTCTTTAAGATTTGCCGTCTAACTTACGAGCGAGCTTACGCAGCTCCTCCATCTCATCGGCAGATACAGAAGAAGCACCTTGATCTTCCGCTACTATTGGTATAGATGGCTTACGTGAAATTCCATTTCGTGCTCCACCTGCTCTTGCTCCGCTTCTTCCGCCATTGTAAGTACCGCTTCCAACTGCTCCAGTTACAGCTTCCTTGCGCTTCTGCTTGTCCTGTTCTAGTTGAGCTTGCTCTCTTACATAATGGACAGCCTTCTCGAAAGTGTCTATCCCTTTCATTAGCATGTTAGAAGCAACAGCATCTATAAATGTTTTCGTAACTCTTCCAGCATCGTTTGCACCTAGTACATAATGAATAAGGACGTTAATAACTGGCGTCGCCAATCGATAATTTAAGTCGATACGTTCAAACACATTTTCTATCCAATCCGGAATCGCACCGGGGAAAAATCGTTTCAAATAACGTGTATGTGGCTCATTGCGCATTAACATATTGTATTGTTGCACATCGCAGCGGCCCTGCAATTGATTCGGTACAGGCAAATAGTCCTGCTCTTGCACTTCGAATTCTTCTTCCTCTTCTTGCTCTTCTGGTTCGTCATTATGGACAGCTGTATTTGCTAGCTTACGCTGTTGCTCTCCATCCCGTTTCTTATCTTGACGATATAATTGGTTCGCTCGAAGCTGGAGCGCATCCAATTCGATTTCACCATTATGTCCGAATATGCCGTCCTCATCCAGCAAGCGACAAACATTTACGACGGAAAGACTGTATTTGTAAGCTACATAATTAACTTGAGCTAGACCCTCGGGATTATTACGTAGTCGCTCAACATATGACCTATTCGCCGAATTACGCGGAAAACGCAAAATAATTTCTCCATATGGAATGCCAGCAGATGCTAATTCTGAACGATTTGATGCTTGACGAGAAGGTGCAACTTCCGTAAGTGCTTGCTCTAACTCGGAATCAAATGACTGCATATTAAGTTTAAATAGCTCATAAAAAGGAACGGATATATTTTCTTTCGTTAATTGTGCTTGGGCTAGTTCATCAGGCTCATTACTTCCGAAAGATTCTCGGAGAGAAATAACAGCATATTTGCCTACTTTATCTCTAAGTAACATAGCAAGATGCATATTTCGGAAAAACTCCGCAGGCGACAAAGGTGCTGTCAACTCGTATTCATATATTACGTCAGCTTGTTCGGGAACACCAAGTCGTGAAGTTTGCAACAACCCGACTGCTTCAAGCTTCGATGTTTGTTCAATAATAAATCGACGGCTTTTCTCATTCATCTCAAGGCCAAGCCCAAGAAACAACTTACGCTGTGGTTCCAGCTCTGAGTAACCGGAACGACCTTCCTCAATACCATGATAAAGTTGTTGGTAAAGAGAGACTGCAAATGCGCCAATCATTGGCTGATAGATTAAAGATAACATTTTATAATCAAGACTGCTTAGCGAAAAATCCCGAAAAATGTAGTAACGGTGATGTTCTGTAAATTGCATTAATTGATTGATTCGCATCGTACCGCCCCCATCTCTTATTCTCTTTCTATCATTTTAACATATATTTAAGGGATAATGGCGAGTCGAAAAATAGAAAAATCCCCCGAATGAGGGATTTTCATATTAAAACATTTTGTAGCCGCCTTTGCGTAACGCTTGGATAGCCCAGCCACTGACATATGCACCGATAAGTGCACCTGTTATTGGGATATAATACACTAATGTGTAAGTTCCGATATTATCCAAAGTCGGATTAGCCGCATCTTCCCAAGGAGACCAGATTGCAAGTACAACGATAACAATTACGAACAAAATAATGGGAAAATAAGTCGTCTTGAGCAACATATTGAGAATAAACCCAATACCGAACATCATGACGAAAAATAGCACAGTCGCTATAATGATTTGGACAACCTCAATCATAGACCAAATTACCCCTTTCTTACTCTGTTATTTAGTTTAATGAAAGCCATTACTTAAGTCAATTAGGTCTAATCAAATGTCACAAGACCGTCATTTGCTCATCCTGTAACCATTACGATACAATAATAGTAGCCTTTATAAGGACTTGAAAGGAGCAATACCCTATGAGTGAAGCAGCACAAACATTAGAGGGCTGGTATGCCCTTCATGACTTCCGCAGTATTGATTGGACAGCTTGGCGCCTAGCCGATGAAAGCGAGCGCACACGCGCTTTGGACGAGCTTCATACTTTCCTTGGACAATGGTCACAATTAGAAGAAGAGAAGCTTGGTAGCACTGCCGTTTATTCTATTGTAGGGCAAAAAGCGGACTTCGTATTCATGCATCTTCGCGAAACGTTAGAAGAATTGAATGCACTAGAAACAGCTTTCAATAAAACGACTTTCGCTAGCTTTACATATCCTGTTCATTCCTATGTAAGTATTGTTGAACTGAGCAACTACATGGCTAAACCAGGTTCTGATCCTATGGAAAATCCAGAAATCGTTGCAAGATTGAAGCCAATCTTACCAAAATGGAGACATATTTGCTTCTATCCAATGAACAAACGCCGTGAAGGCAACGACAACTGGTACATGCTTGGAATGGATGTTCGTCGTGAAATGATGCGCAGCCACAGCATGATTGGTCGCCAATATGCGGGTAAAGTAAAACAGATCATTTCGGGTTCTGTCGGCTTCGACAACTGGGAATGGGGCGTAACTTTGTTCGCAGAAGATGCGCTTCAATTCAAAAAGTTAATTTATGAAATGCGTTTTGATGAAGTAAGCGCAAGATACGGCGACTTCGGTGATTTCTATATCGGTAACTTCCTAGATGCAGACAAGTTTACTGAACTTTTGTCTGTTTAATTCCCAACCGTATGCGAATAAATTAAACACATTAACATAATGAAAGGCCTTCACGACATCAGCAGTTATGCCGATTAACGTGAAGGCCCTTTTTTATTTATTCCTCTTCGGTGCTATCCTCAGCGCTCTGCTTCTTCGCTTCCAAATATTCTTGGGTAGCTTTATCGCGAGCACGTCCCTTGTCCTTCAACCTTTCAATCGCTGGTTGAATGAGTCGGTCAATTTCTTGCTGCACCGTATAGGCCAAGTCATAACGAGATTGGGATTCCAAAAAAGAACCTACCTCAATTAAGGCGTTATAACGATCAAGCTCATCTCTCGTCAATAAGCCGCGGACTTGTACGCTGCAATGTCTCATTATAGGAACTTCCCTTTTTTAAGAACAAGAGGAATTCCACCGATAATAAACAGGTAACGAATATCAATCAGCTTTTTAAGGAAAGCTGCAAAACGGCCTTTGTACTTTTTGCCGAAAGCGATACCGATTGCTTCACCTTTACCAAGCGATGCAACTGTACCTTTGTTTTGGAACACAAATGTTTTGTGTGGTTGGTTACGAATCGAAGCAACCAAGTTATGTGCACAAACAACGCCTTGTTGCATAGCAATTTGTGCAGTTGGTGGGAATGGACGACCTTCAGCATTAAACATTAATGAGTTGTCACCAACTACATAAATGTTTTCGTTGCCTGGGCAACGAAGGAACTCATCAACTTTAACGCGTCCGCGCATCGTTTCAAAGCCAGCTTCTTCAATCAAACGGTTACCACGAATACCACCAGTCCAAATAACAGTTGCGGACTTGATTTCTTCGCCTTCACCTACAATTACACCTTCTGGTGAACATTCTTTAATTGCAGTTCCAATACGGAATGTCACGCCTTTTTTAGTCAATACATCCATACCGTATTCAACTAGCTCAGGATCAAAACCTGGCAATGCAGTTGGAGCTGCTTCGATGTTGTAGATTTTCACTAACGTTGGATCTACGTCGAATTGCTTGCATAGTTCAGGGATTCGATCAGCAAGTTCACCTATAAATTCAATACCTGTGAAACCAGCGCCGCCAACGATAAATGTCAAATAATCTGTACGGTGCGGCTCGCGTTTGAAACGTGCGAATTGATATTCGATATGCTCGCGGATTAGGCGAACAGAGTTGATGCTTCGAATGTTCATCGCATGTTCAGCTAGACCTGGAATACCGAAAGTTTCCGGCTCCCCGCCAAGACCAATTACAAGATAGTCGTATGACAATGTTCCGTCTTCAAGAATGACTTTCTTGTCTTGAGGGCGAATTTGTACAACTGTTGATTTCACAAAATCAATTTTAAATTCATCAATCAGCTTAGAGATGCTAACTCGTGCATTTTCTGGGTTGTCAGTACCTGCAGCTGGCATATGAAGATGCGTCGTAATGTAATGATAGTCATGTTTGTTGACTAGTGTTACGTCAGCTTCGTTATAATTTAGTTCTTTTTGTAACCGAAGCGCCGTAAGTACGCCGCCATAGCCCGCACCAAGAATAACAATTTTTGGTATGTTGCTCATCGTAGAATCCCATC
This sequence comes from Paenibacillus sp. GSMTC-2017, assembly GCF_016019935.1. GTDB lineage: Bacteria > Bacillota > Bacilli > Paenibacillales > Paenibacillaceae > Pristimantibacillus. The sequence goes on along the minus strand of NZ_JAECMT010000003.1, from coordinate 792,974 downwards.
CATTCCTTATTTACTTTTGATTGGCGATATAAAAAATCCCTCGCTTACAGGGCGAGTTCGCTTAACAAACATTGTGAAAAATTACACAATCAAATCCACAAAATTATGATGTTAGTAAGAGTTTGCTCTTAGCGTTGCACTTTTATGACGAAAAACAATTGGTGATCATTTTGTTATTCCGACAACTTTCGCCAATTGGACGAACCGCATTTAACTGTTACATACATCAGACATATTACAGACATTTCACGAAAAGTTCAATAGTTATTTATACAAAAAACTTTGGAACATTGTGATATTTATATATTTCCATCCTGGCAGTTGAAAGTTTATAATTGATTAGGTGAACTTTAAATCTTTGGAGGTGCTAGCATTGTCAAACACTGAACCATCCATAAACACAGTCGATATTATTATTATCGGTGGCGGACCAGCTGGAATGTTCGCTGCATTTTACGGGGGTATGCGTCAGGCTTCGGTCAAAATTATCGAAAGTATGCCACAGTTAGGAGGGCAGCTTGCTGCGCTCTATCCTGAGAAATATATATATGACGTTGCAGGTTTCCCTAAAGTGACTGCACAGGAATTAGTGGATAGACTGAAAGAACAAATTGATCTCTTTAAACCAGAGATTTGTTTAGAGGAAAAAGTAGTTGATGTTATTAAGCATGACGAGAGACTGTTTGAAGTAAAAACAGCTACGTCTTCACATTATGCAAAAGCCGTCATCATCACAGCCGGTGTGGGCGCTTTTGAGCCTCGCAGGCTAGAGCTTCCAGAAGCTTCAAGATTCGAAGGCAAAAATCTTCATTATTTTGTAGGTGATCTACAACGCTTTAAAGATCAGAGAGTACTTATAAGTGGTGGAGGCGACTCTGCTGTAGACTGGTCTCTCATGCTAGAGCCAATTGCTAAGAGCGTTACACTTATTCACCGTCGTGATAAGTTTCGGGCGCACGAACATAGTGTAGAAAACTTATTAAATTCAAGCGTTAAAGTGATAACTCCAACCGAAATTACAGCTCTACATGGAGACGAGCAGATTACAAAAGTGACATTGTCTCATGTGAAGACGCAAGAAGTGACAGAAATCGAGGTTGATGCTGTTATTGTCAACTTTGGCTTTGTATCCTCATTAGGACCAATTGCAGAGTGGGGTATTGAAATCCAAGGTGGCTCCATTGTTGTCGATACACGTATGGAAACGAACATTGCTGGCATATTCGCCGCAGGCGATATTACAACTTATCCTGGTAAGCTGAAGCTAATTGCGGTAGGGTTCGGCGAAGCACCAACTGCAATCAATAATGCAAAAGTATATGTTGATCCAAGTGCTAAACTATCACCAGGTCATAGCAGTAACATGAAGTTATAACTGACTGCCATTTTCTCATAAAATGATTTCATAAGGGTATCCTAAGCTTGGCCAAGCGGAATGATGAACTGATTTCGTTCTATACGCGCCGAGGAGGGTACCCTTATGTTTTGCCCAGTGTGCAACGGAATTGAAGACTATCAAGGTTGCTGTATCTCTTGTGGAGGTAACGTAACGGATTGTGGTCGTTTATCGGATTATACTAGTCCATATGCGCCATACGAACAAATTGCGGAAGGTCAATTAAGCCAGTTGAAAACGATGGAGTCAGAGGCTACATGCTGTCACATCATCTATTGCTCGAAGTGTCAGACCTCTAAGGAGGTTTATTTAAGCCGAGTGTCGTTGAGCGGATAAATCGACGTTTCTACGCTTCAACTCAATTGCAAGCATACGTATGAAATCCGGTTCCAGCTTAAATTCTATAGCTGCATAATAGGTATCAACAAGAAGTTCATCCGATAGATGATCCATCATGCCCCCTCCTTCCAAATGCCTCTTATTTACAGTTTTTAGTGTATCATGCAAAGTAGAACCTAAACAACAGACCCTGTTATGCACATCAGTATGTGGATATTCTGTTAATTGGATGTGAATAGATCTGGAATTACTAGGAAAAACGGCGTGGATAATGTGGATATGGTTATCCACATCCTTTTATCGCGGAAAATCAATAAAAAACTTTAATGGCATTCCACTTTCCTATTAATGGAATATTTTAACGTCGTTAACTAGCTTGTCTGAGCAATAAGGCATTAATTTTAAGTCCATATTACGGTCTGAACGTAAAAAGGATCGCCCAGGTTACTTAAACCTAATAAGACGATCCTCTTATTTATACATCGTTTTGATTTACAGGAACAATACGATAAAAAAAGCAAAAACTCAATGTGGGCGGGTATTTACTTCAAAAATCCATATCTTCCCTTGTCTATCAATTCCATAATCAAAACCTAGTTGGACTATCCCAGGAAATCTCTGTTCCAATACTCTCGTAGAAATTACTGTTAGCTCCCTCATCTCACGCTTTTTCACTTTGACGTAAGAGGGTCCGAGCGAAGCTTTTATGCCTTGTCCGGCCAGCACCATATCGCCACCTTGGCTAAGATTAGTGACAAATAACCCCGATCTAGCGATTCGTCCAACCAAAGCGCGATATTCCCAGCGATTAAAAGACTTCACATACTTTACTCTGTAATCAATCGGTCGACCGTTCACAGTTGCAAGTGAAATCCCTTTCTGAATCAAATAACTCTTTTGCCCCATCTTCTGAAGCAATGCCATCACTAGACCATCAAAGTTTGAATAGGATACTGTTCGTTCATAATGCGTGTATGAGAACCCATTTCCGGACTTTGATACTTTTATTACACCTTTGCCGCCTGATCCAACGACAGGCTTTATAACGACCGTACCGTGTCTCTCCAGCATACTCCGCAGTTGCGGAGCAGAAAATCGACTAGTGGGCGGAATGTGAGGGACAAGAGACGGGTGTGAAAGTAGCGCCTCTGTCTTCTCCCATTTGCTTGCAAGTTGTCTTCCATCATGATTATGATTGGTCAAATCAGCCGCACTCCTTTACCATCGCTTCATCCTTATTATATGGTGGAAAAGGCCAACCTTCTTGGATGAATGTCGATAATGAGGCTTATGATTTATTTCTAATCAGATTTTTTCTCTAGAGCAGCCTTAAGCTTATCCGCTAAACTATTTGCGAGCGGTGTACTATCGCTAAATTGTTGTACAAGCTTCTGCTGTTCTCTGCGATTCATACGACCTCCGTCCTTGTCTCCTAACATTTCGATAACGTTACAAGGTCTACATTGTGCATACTTTCCGGCTTTGCCGGTATGCATTTCCATCTTTTTATGACACTGTGGACAACGCTTATTAAGCAACACAGGTTCTGCAGCTCTTCGATATGTACACTCCCGATCGGAGCATACGAGTGACTTACCCCGCTTCCCTTTCACTTCGAGCAATGGTTTACTGCAATCCGGGCAAATAGAACCTGTAAGGTTATGTGGTTTATATTCCTTTGTTTCTCTTTTCACCTCAGCGACCCACTTAGATGCCTGCTCACGAATATTGCGCATGAACGCCTCCGCATCTCCCTTGCCCTGCGCAATTCGCTCAAGCTCACTCTCCCAACGTGCAGTAAGTTCAGGGCTTCGCAGCTCATCAACGACAAGCTCAATGAGTTGCTTGCCTTTACCTGTTGGAGCGAGTGTATTTCGCATTCTCTCAATCGTATCTGTAGCTATAAGTTTTTCTATAATGTCCGCACGAGTAGCAGGTGTGCCCAGACCATGCTTCTCCATTTGTGTCAAAAGCGTTGCTTCCGTATATCGAGCTGGCGGCAGTGTCCGAAGCTCCTTAACCTCGGTCTGCTTAACAGGAATTAATTGACCAATTTGAAGGGATGGCAGCTTCTGTGCCGACTGACGAGCCGCCCCAGCATTGCCCGCATCTCCCTCGCCTGCTTCATCTGTATCATTATAAAGCGATCCGCTATTTCCCTGGTAAACCTCTCTCCAGCCGATATCCTTTTCGATCTTACCCTTCGTATAGAACCTTTCCCCATCAGCTAGCAGTGTGACATTCGTTTCATCGTAGCGATATGGCCCATAAAACAATGATATAAATCGTCTAACGATAAGATCATATAATCGTCTTTCATCATTCGTGAGCGCGTTTAAATTTACATATTGCTCAGTAGGAATAATGGCATGATGATCAGTAACTCTGCTATTGTCTACGAATCGCTTTGTCACTTGCAACCCAGAACGAAGCACCTTTCGAGCTAGCGGGGCATATGCCCCCACAGCAACACTCTCAAGACGTCCTTTTAGTGTAGGAACCATATCACTCGTCAAATGACGTGAGTCCGTTCGCGGATAAGTAACCAGCTTGTGCTGTTCGTACAGCTTTTGCAAGACGTTCGAAGTTTGCTTAGCAGAAAAACCAAGACGCTTATTAGCATCACGTTGCAGCTCAGTGAGATCATACGCCTCTGGATGCGGCTCAGCCCGCTCCGAAGTACGGAGTTGCTCCACCTTAGCTGTACCAGCCGCTTTAGCTCTAGCCGCGGCCTTATCCGCTTCTTCGCGACTCCATAATCTCCCGTCATGACCATCCTTCTGACGCCATACTGCTGAAAAACTACTGAAATTAGCCCCAATAGTCCAATATGGCTGCGATTGAAACCCACCAATCTCACTTTCGCGATTCATTAGCATCGACAACGTTGGCGTTTGAACTCGCCCAGCTGCTAATTGCGCGTTATATTTAACAGTAAGAGCTCTCGTCATATTAAGTCCGATTAACCAATCTGCTTCTGCTCGGCATACTGCTGAAGTATACAAATTATCGTAGTCTCGACCAGGCTTCACCGATTTGAAGCCATCTTTAATTGCTTGATCGGTCTGCGACGAAATCCATAATCGTTTAAATGGTTTCTTCCAGTGGACAAGCTCCATTATCCAGCGTGCAACAAGCTCCCCTTCTCGGCCCGCATCTGTAGCTATAATTAACTCTCCAATATCATTCCTTTTACATAACTGGGAAACCGCACGGAATTGATGAGATGTTTCCTTCATCACTTTCAAATTCATCTTATTCGGTAGCAGTGGGAGATCTTCTAAGTTCCACGTTTGAAATTTTTTATCATATTCTTCCGGCTCTGCTAATGTAACTAGATGTCCCAGTGCCCATGTGACAACGTACTTCGGTCCTTCAAAGTAGCTCTTCTGTTTCGCTCCGCAACCAAGTACTCTTGCAATTTCTTTTGCAACACTTGGCTTCTCTGCAAGTACTAATACTTTCATTCTGTCCTACTCCCCAATCCTCTTGCGTTATGGTGACAAGATACCATAAGCCTATAACCCATGCAACGACCATCTTATCCGTTCATCATACGTTTCTGCCTACGGAGTGGCGGCCATTGTAAATATGTTGCAGCTCTCCATATCCATTCTAAAGGGCCCATAACGAAATATTCCAGCCAAATGACACTAAACAACATTTGGAAAATATAGATACCTACACACAGTACTAAAGACTCGAATAGCCCAATACTTCCGATAAGATTAAGCCAATGTCCTGCAACGAGTACTAACACGGTTTGTCCAATATAGTTAGTAAGCGCCAAACGTCCTAAAGCTTTCATTGGAAAAAGCAGCTTGCGAAACCATCTTGCTTGTAGAAGCATAAGCAAAATGCCAGCATAAGCAAAAGATACAATTGCACTATTCCATATCCCTATTTTCATATACAAATTCGCTTGCTCAATAATAGGATCACCCGTACCTGCAACAGCATAAGGTTGGAATGGTGCAGTTGGTGCTTGTTGATATTGATAAACTAAGCTTGCTGCTGCTACTGAAGCCATAATTAACGTAACAATGATTAATACTTTACGTCGTTTAGCTAATTGTTCGAAAACACCATATTGACCTGCGGCAATTCCTAACAATATAAAAGGAAGAGGCAACAACACTTTTGAACCTGTATACGAAAATAAAACCATAAGTATAATCCCTATTATTAAGTTAATTGGGCGCTTCACCTTAAACATAGGAAGCAAAAGCAGACCACATACAGCATAAATTGCAAGTGCTTCCCCTGGATGAAAGTAAGAATGAATAATTCCAAATACAAACATGACAAGAATTCGCCTTAGAAATAACAACATACCATTGTGTCCTTTATCATTTGCTCTAGAAATGAACATATAAAACCCAATCCCAAACAGAAATGAAAAAATGCTAAAAAAGCGAGCTTCCCCAAACAAATAAAGCATTCGCTGATACGTCTCACCCATTGAATCGGGCTGTGGAACAGGGATCTTGAGCAGTGAGATAACATTCAATAACAAAATGCCAAGCAGAGCGAATCCTCTTAAATAATCTAATTCATCGATTCGATCTCTAAGTTCTAAACGATTCATAATAACCTCCTGAAACAATTGATTATTTTGAGTATAAAGCCCTATACATAATCGAACCATCGATTTACCTTACAAGTTTATCAATCTAGCAGATTTGGTTCCTATTCTTCAAATATGCTATAGTAGTTTCAGTTTCTTATCGTTATTATTCCAGCATAAAGAAGGAGCATACATCCCTTATGAAGCTTCGCATTACAGCATCAATTATTATCTTCCTCTCTATATACGGCGGGATCTCTGCGTACATCGGCTGGAACGGTTGGTTGTTCCTCTCCGAAATAAGCGGGCTGGAACAATCGGCGACTTATACTATCCTTATCATCATTCTAGCGCTAGCCTATTTAATAGGACGTGCAACACAATCCACGTGGTTAAGACCAATCGCAGAACTACTGAAGCTCATTGGCTCCTATTGGTTTGCTATTGTGCAATTCGGGGTCTTACTTCTACCAGTCGCCAACATCACAGCACTGTTGTTAAAATGGGCCGGTGTTTCGAAAGAAATCTACTTGATAGGTGTTGGAGGAGCCGTTCTACTGCTACTTCTCGGAATTTTATTGCTTGGCTCTAGAAATGCATGGAGTCCTGTCATTCGTCATTATGAAGCAACTATTGCGAAATCAGCAGGTAATCGAGATTCTCTCCGAATCGCAATGGCCTCAGATCTCCACTTAGGCACTGTTATAGACAACAACCATATCGATCGATTAGTTGCAAAGGTTAATGAAATTAAACCAGACATTATATTGTTACCGGGAGATATTTTGGATGATGATCTAACACCCTTCCTGCAAAAAGGAATGTCAGCCAAGCTCGGTCAACTTAAAGCTCCACTCGGTGTGTTCGCAGTTACAGGTAATCATGAGTATATCGGTAAGAAGGTTCCCGAATTTGTTAAGACGTTAGAAGCAATAGGCATCAGAGTATTAATGGATGAAACAGTAGTGATTGACGATAGTTTTATTATTATCGGGCGGAAAGACAAGGCCGCAGCAAGTTTTGGAGTTAATGGCAGGAAATCAATCGTTGATCTCCTAGCACCACTTGACACTACTTTACCCCTGATCATGTTAGATCATCAGCCATCCGACATTATTGTAGCTTCTGACAACGGTATTGACCTTAGCTTATCAGGTCATACACATCGGGGACAGATGATGCCAAATCATCTGATAACGAAACGTATATTCCCACTAGACTTTGGCTATAAACGAATAAAAAATCTGAATGCTTTCGTTTCTTCCGGCTTCGGCTTCTGGGGGCCGCCTATTCGTATCGGGAGTCGTTCCGAAGTGCTCCATATTGAAGTGAAGTTCGACGCCAGCAAGTAGCTGTTAACACAAAAATGCTCCATTGTCTAAAGAGACAATGGAGCATTTTTGTGTAGCAAATATAAACGAGAACAGACTAACCTTGATTTCGAGAGCGATATAGTAAATAAATAAAGAACGGAGCGCCTATCGCAGCAGTAAATACGCCTACTGGAATATCATGCGGAAGAAAGGCTACACGGCCAATAAGATCCGCTGCCACAACAAGAATAGCTCCTATAAGTGCACTTACCGGCAATACTCGGTTCATTACTGGCCCAATTAATCTCCGGGCCATATGCGGTGCCATAAGTCCAACAAATCCGATAACACCGCCAATTGAAACTGCTGATCCCGCTAACCCAACACTAAGAAGAAGCAGGAGGAAACGATGACGCTGTACCGCACTGCCAAGTCCTGTAGCAAGCTCATCTCCTAACAGCTGAACATGAACATGGCGAGTTGTTAGTCCAACAATAATGAGCAGTCCTACAGTCCAAGGCAACAACGTTATCACATTAGTCCATGTAGTCGCATATACCGTTCCTGTCAGCCATATATATGCGGCTGTCGCAGAATAAATTGGACTAAAGATTAGTAGGTATGAAGTTATTGCAGAAAGAATTGCCGCCACCCCAATACCAACTAGTACAAGCCGATTCGAGCTAACGCCACCTTTCCAAGAAAGTGAATATACAACTAACGCTGAAATTAATGCACCTACCATAGCCGGGATCGGCAATAGGTGAACACTAAACAGACCAGGAAAGCGAGTTAAAAATAAAACAGCCCCCGCAGAAGCACCACCTGTAATACCTACAACATCTGGAGCTGCGAGCGGATTACGAACGATAGATTGCAATATAGCACCGGATACCGCGAGTGAAACGCCGATTAGTAATCCAATAATTAAACGCGGAGCCCGTAACGTCTGTACAATAAAAATTTGCTCTCCATCACCCTTTCCTAATAATGCGTTCCACACATCCATAGGAGCAATGAATTGATCACCTAACATTAAATATACGGCGGACAGAGCGACTAACAATAATGATAAACCCATCACATAACGGATTCTGCTTTTACTCATTTTTTCTTCATCCCCTTTCTAGCAAGATAGATGAAGAATGGCGCTCCTATAGCTGCGGTCATTAATCCAACCGGGACTTCTAATGGGAATGAAATAAACCTTGCAGCTATATCAGCAAGCAACAGCAAAATAGCACCAAATAATGCGCTGTATGGAATAAGCCAGCGATAATCCAAGCCCACAATTTTTCTAGCAATATGCGGGACGATAATGCCTACTAACCCAATTGGTCCTGATACAGCAACTGAACCACCAGCGAGCAGTACGACTAGCAGAGCTGCTATTATTTTCACAGAAATAATGTTCTGACCAAGTCCCTTAGCAGATTCCTCGCCCATTAACAATACATTCCATTGTCTAGACATAAGGACAGCACCGAGCCCGCCGATAATTAAATAAGGAAGTACAGGCAGGAACGATTCCATCGTTCTTCCTGCAATAGATCCAGCGAGCCAAAACATAACATCTTGTAGTCCATTTTCATTAAGCACAAGCATCCCTTGTGTCCCTGCAGAAAAGAAAGCTGTCATAGCTGCTCCTGCCAAAATAATTTTCAGCGGAGACAAACTTCCCTTACCCATAGAACCAAGTACATACACACAAACTGACGCCATTGCCGCTCCAGCAAATGCAATCCATGTTAGTACATCTACATCACTAATCTTCAGCATCGTAATAGCAAAGACGATAGCAACTGAAGCACCTGCATTAATACCTAATATACTTGGTGATGCCATCGCATTTCGTGTAACCGCCTGCAAAATAGCACCTGCTAGAGCAAGACTTGCTCCAACTGCTGTTGCAATTAATGCACGTGGCAATCTGGCAGTACGTACAACGATTTGTTCATTATTACTAGAATCATAGTTTGTGAATGTATGAATAATATCTTGCCAACTAATTGGATAAAAACCAAATTTAATACTGCACAAAAAACTTACGACTAACACAAATACACTAATAAAAAGTCCAATCACTCGATATAAATTTCCTTTTGCTAATTGTCCCATGTTAAGTTCTGTTTCCCTTCCGGGTTATAAATATAGACGAAAAGAATGAGCCTAAAAGGCCCATTCTCTCGTGCTTTTAAATAACATTCATATCCAAGCACATTACTCCAGTAAAAATACTATTCCAATCCGAAGTAGAAGTAAAGATCATCAAGCATACGTTGTGCAGCAAGTGGACCTGCAGACAGGTTCCAAGTTACAGCATTAACTTTGTAGTAGTTTCCAGCTTTAACACCTTTAAGGTTTTTCCAAAGCTCACTGCTTGTCCACGTTTTTTGGTGTTGGTAGATTGCTCCGTCACCTTCCCAATCAGTTGTGAAATCGAAGATATAATCTCCATCAAGCAAACCAATTTGCTCAGTTGAAGTAACTGGAATAATATCTGTTTCTTTTTCTTTTGCAAATTTAGTTTGTGCCGCAGGCGATTTGAATCCTAGCTCTTTGAAGATCAAGAACGCGAATCCGCTATAGTAAGCACGTGCGCTTCCATTCGGGTTAACACGAATAATAGAAATTGTTGAATTTAGATCTTTAGCAGAGATTTTTTTCTTGAAATCAGCTACATTAGTTTTCCAGCTAGCCATAAACTTAGCAGCAACATCTTCTTTGTTCGTTACTTTGGAAATAACATCAACACTTTCTTGCCAGTCAGTAAACTCTTTCGTTACAACTGTTGGAGCAATTTTACTTAATTGTGCATAAATTTTTTCATGACGCCATTTTGATGCAATAATAACATCCGGCTTAAGAGCTACAATCGCCTCAAGGTTTGGTTGAGCTTCGTCACCAAGCACTTTAACACCTTTTAGTTGTGGACGGATATATTCATAGAATGGTTGTTGAACGATTGATTCAACAGCACCTACTGGTTTAATACCTAACATTACAGAAGTGTCTACTGCTCCGTTGTACAATACTACAACACGTTTAGGAACGCCGTTAAGTTGTGCAGTACCAAACTCATGTTTGAACGAACGTTTCGTTTCAAGTACAGCAGTAGATGAGCTATTGTTCCAGTTTACCCAAACGCCTAGTGACTCACCAACAAAACGTAAAGGTACAAGAAGGCTACCTTTTTCATTAACTGGTGCAGCTTCCAAAGTAGCAGCAGCCCCGTTAATTTTTGCATTTTTGCTTCCTTGTGTAAGTTCAACCGTTTGTTTGCCTTTTACAATTGTTGCTTTTTTCGTTTTAACATCAAACTTTACTTTACCGCCCAAAGCTTCAGCAATTGCACGATAAGGAACCATTGTACGACCATTTACAATTTTAGGGCTAACGTCAAATTTCTGACCCTTGCCATCAATCGTTACATTAATTTTTTTAGCTGCTGCAGTTGCTGCAGTTGCTGGTACAAGCGATACAATAAGTGCAAGACTCAATACAAATGATAGTACTTTTTTGCGGTTAATCATTGTCACAATCACCTATCCTATTCTTTTTGAAATGCTTGTTTTAAATCTCTTAACCCTTGGTAGAGCGAATAATCAAGATCAATAAGTTTTGTCTTGTCCCATTCTTTAGCATGAACTGCTTCGAATAGTGCACCTAGATCCCTATTAATTTGATCATGTTGCTCTGCTTGAACTGTTGCTACTTCCTGGCTTATTGCTTTCCAGACCGCCGCCATTCGTTCCCCTTGCCTTACTGCTTCTTCCTTGTCATCCGATTCTACGATGCCTTTGAATGACTTAATTAGACTGGACAATTCCTCAAGTGCTGTTGGAATATCCGTAATGTCAGCTGGAGCAATATCGACGAAAGGATCGCCCTTCTCATTAGCAGAAGGTTTCCCCTGTGCAGCATTTCCTGATACCGTTTCTTTATTGCCTGAACTTGCTGTACCGCATCCAGTTAATAAAATGAAGACTAGAATCAGGAGCGGCCACATGATATTGCGTTTGGCATTATCGCTTTCCTTTTTCTTTACTGAATGATTAAAAATAATGTTACAACCCCCAACCTCTTGTGAATGATAATCATTTTCATCATTTATTGTACAGATCGTCATAATTGTTTTGTATACACAAAATTGTCTTATTCATATGGACAAAATATTCAAATTAGTGTCAACTAAACAACTGTTGCCCCAAAACGATAATATTGCTACACTTGTAACTGATAATAATTATCAATTGATTTCTTATGTTGACTACTATTTCTTTTGTAAAGGACTGTATTTGTGTGAATAACAGCCCCTATCTGTTTTGTTTTCCTATTGACCTTCAATCTCTTTATTATAAAGGAGGCTTTCGTTCAGAGCCTATCGTTCCCCATAATGCCACAATTGGTATTGTACATAGTGGAATAGGCATGTTATTTTTCGGTGACAACATGTCTAGTCCTCTCAGTGAAGGTTCATTTTTTTTCATACATAAGGAAGAGTGCAGTTATGAGTTAATGGCCGACCCAGGCAGCACACTTAAGCTCACACTCGTTCAATATAATGTATCCGACTTGAAAAACGAACTAATGGTTGCAACAAGCTTATCTCTGCTTAATAGTGGAGGCATTGTGCATCAATCAGCATCTGCACTAACGGACACACTACTTTCTCATCTTAGACAAGCCATGAGTGTAAAAGGTGAATTAGGCTCTATGCGTAAGCAGCTTACCCTTTATGAGCTACTGCTGCATTTACACGCTCATCAGCGAACACCAGGCAGAAATGTGAACGACTCTGTACAAGCGACAATTAGTTATATGGAGCAAAGATTGTCCAAACCTTTACAAATTAGTGAGCTTCCTCAATTGGCAGGTATGACACAAAGCTCCTATTGCCGTGCTTTTAAGAAGATGACCGGCCTAACGCCAGGCAATTATTTAACTCAGCTTCGCATGCTTAAAGCTAAGGAGCTTATGTCTGACAAACATGCTGCATTAAGAGATATCGCCGTTACCGTCGGCTATCAGGACGAACTTTATTTCAGCCGCGTGTTTAAGAAAACGGAAGGAATATCACCCTCCGTTTTTTTGAAACGACGTGAACGCAAAGTAGCCGTCGTTAGTAGCCTTATTTTGCAAGATCACTTGTTAGCTCTAGGCATACTTCCTATTGCAGCACCAAGTTACCCAAACTATTTCACAACACCATCTGGTTTTCCGAGCTATTTGCATGATCGACTAGACGGTACGATCCCCCTAAACGCCGAAACTCCAATCCGTTCAAACGATGTCATTCGATTATCGCCTGATCTTATTTTACGAACGAGGCTGAAAGATGATCTAAGTGACAAACATTGGGGAGAGGATTCCAGCGCATTTTTCATAGACGAATCTACAAGTTGGGAGCAATATTTCCGCAACATTGCCTCGCATCTTGACCGAACAGCGGAGGCGGAAAGAGTCATTAGAGGATTAACTTTAATCGAGCAAGAAGCAAGACGTAAGTTAGAGGCCGTTACAAAGGAAGGAAAGTGGACAATTGTTAGACTGCTTCCCGGAAACTGTAGACTGTACGGTGTTAAAGATCATGCATTCACAGAACTTTTTTATAAACGTCTACAGTTTAAGCCTGATAAACGTATCACTCATGGCTCATACATGAATGATGCTTTTGATCATTTGGTCGAACTCAATCCTGATCAACTATTAATTATTTGGAGTGAGGAACCCGATGTCAATGAATTCTCAGCTGACCCTAGATGGCAGGAACTTAAGGCGGTTAAAGAGAGTCGGGTGTATTATCCCGACAGTAGAGAATGGGACCCTTGGGGACCTATTGGTAGAGAACAGATGATTAAAGCGATGCTTCGTTTTTTCGGTAGGTTGTAAAGAAACGAAACCATACATATAAGAAAAGGCGCATCGCCCTATGTAGAGTGATCTACTTTCGGGTGAGCGCCTTTACCTTGTGAAACAGTCCTAAATCGTTATGCATTAGTACCACGAAGCATACTTTTCATATAGCTATTACTAGCAAGTAGGAAATAAATAGTCTGCATCGCTATATAAATGCCGATGACAACAAAGGAATAGCTCCAATTTGACGCCATCATCATATTGTCGAGTGACACCATTGCGAATAAGGCATGACTAATACCCACGATACAAGGCAGATAAAAAATGATCGCGATTTGAGAGACTACGATCCGCCGAACTTCCTTACGTGTCATACCAATTCTAAACAATCCTTTGAACTGAGCTTGATCCTCTTGGATTTCGGTAAAAAGTTTGAAGTAGATCATGCTCCCTGCTGCAATAAAGAACAATAAGCTAATAAACATACCAATAAATAATGTGAGGGACACCATTTCCTTAGTGTCTTTATATTGGATAGACCGATTTAGATCACTCTCAAATTTCATCTCGTCCGGTATCAGTTTAGCTATCTTCTCTACGGTCGGTGCAGCATTTTCCCAATTCGAAAGCTCATAGCCATAAAACACTAATTGCTTGTCCTCAGAAATATTCGATAAAAGATTCAAATAAGTTAAATCATCCATTACAAAAGTTGTTCCGTTAGAATCAATCCAATTGCTTATTACTCTATCATTGATTGATCTTTCTACCGGCAGCTGTACCCTCTTGTCATTTATTTTCCCAATTGCTTCGCCTGATCCATGTGCCAGCTTATCAAAATTCGGATATAGTGCAATCAGCTTGCCGCTCTCTACTGTCAAAGTCTGCTTACCTTGAAGAGCAGCTAACTTATTGTAATCTGTTGCAGAAATGATCATTGCATTTAACTTATATTTAGCATCTTCTGGACTACCTAATGTAGTACCATCATCAAAATTAACCGAATAATGTTTAAGACCTATTCCAATAACTTTAGCCTCGTGTTTGACTGCAACATTGTCCTTCTTCAAAATAGTGCGCATTTCATCAGGATTCATCACTTGATGGGTATGCAAACCTTCTTCAACATAACCTATCGTATACGGGGAAGTCTCTACTATGCCTTGTTTAGTCCATATATGCATAATGTAAACTGTACCCATAGCTGTCATAATAACCGCGCTCATAATGGAGACAACAAATAAAATGCGGGCATTGTCTCTTATTTTATAGCCTAATTGAGCAAATATAAGCATATTTGTACGTTTGTAATAAATACTATGGCGATTTTGCACCCATCGAAGAACAACAATACTTAATTGAGTAAATAAGAAATACGTTCCAGCGACTACTGTAATTAAGATGGGCAAAGAAAATACGATAAACGTATAGCTAGTCATAATAACTGCCATGCCATAACCCGCTATGAGGCATATTGCACCTATAGCAACGAGCCAAGGCGAATATTTAAGTTCACCTTTTGGTTGTTTGGAAGCTCTAAGTAACTCAATAATTTCAACACGTCTCATTTTCAGTACTGTCAAAATCGAAATGATCATAAACAGTGCAAAAAATCCACCTGCTGTCATCCATACCGCTTTCATCGGTACAACGAACGCTATCGTTTTATTTAAACCAAGAAGTGCAGTTAATGCCATAAAAAAGAGTTTACTAAACAAAATACCGAGACCGATACCAACCGAAATGGCTAATATTGAAATGACGATATTTTCGTAAATAACTAGCTTTCTAAGCTGTGACTTTGTCATTCCAAATAATGAAAATAGTCCGAATTCCTGCTTTCTCGTTTTAAGAAAAGCCGAGTTGGAATACAAAATGAACATGAACGAAAAGATGATAATGAGATATAGACAAAATTGCATGCCCTGGCGAACTTTGTCAGCACCAATTATAACTCCACTCAATACATCTGGATGCGAGATGAATGCCGCATATACATAAAAGATAAGTACAGAAAAAACACTGCTAAGAAAAAATGCGCTGTAAGAACGCCAATTGCCCCTAATATTACTAAGTGCGAGCGAACGGAACGTCATCGAAATTGCCTCCCAACACGCTTAATGCATCCAAAATTTGCTGGAAGAAAGCCTGGCGATTAGAACCGCGGCGAATTTCTGAGAAGAACCTGCCATCTTTAATGAACACGATTCGCTGACAATAGCTTGCAGAGAACGGATCATGAGTTACCATTAGTACTGTAGCTTTGAGACGTTCATTCATCTCTTTAAGCGAGTCCATTACGTCTTTGGCAGATTTGGAATCCAAATTCCCTGTAAGCTCATCCGCTAGTACAAGTGACGGCTGATGGATAATTGCACGAGCAATTGCGGCGCGTTGCTTCTGTCCTCCCGATACTTCATACGTTCTTTTCCCCAAAATACCTTCGATTGAAAGCAGGTCGACAATCGGCTTTAGTTTTTGCTCAATAATTTTGGGAGCCATTCCCTCCATCACGAGCGGAAGGATAATGTTCTCCTTAATGGATAACGTATCGAGCAAATTAAAGTCCTGAAAGACGAATCCTAATTCACGTCGACGAAACAATGCGAGCTTGTTATCAGTCAGCTTCGTCGGATCAATACCGTTAATCTCTATTCGTCCCGAAGTTGGACGATCAATCGTCGATAATAAGTTTAGAAGTGTGGTCTTCCCACTACCTGATGGCCCCATAACCCCAACAAACTCGCCAGCCTCCACCTGCAAATCTATATCTTCTAATGCTTTATATACGACATTACCTTTACTGCTATATACTTTGCCAATTCCCTGTGCACTAAGTACGCTCATATTCGTAATCCCCCTCGGAATTTTTATTGTGTTTTGCTCTATGTACCGAGTATATACCTGAGGAGAAAAACGACCCATCGATTTCCCTTTCAATCCATAAATGAGAACCTTACATTATTGTCACCTGATAAGGACTAATCCATTACATGTATTCCACTCGGCTCGAAATGAATCGTAAACGTTGTTCCTGTACCGAGCTCTGATGAAACGGTAAGTCTATGCCCTAGACGAGAACAAACTTGTTTTGCCAAATAAAGTCCCATACCTGTTGATTCACCAGTCGTTCTCCCATTTTCACCAGTAAAGAACGGATCAAATATACGAGATAGATCATGGGAAGCGATACCAATACCTTGGTCAATTACTTCAAGCTTGCCAATACCCTCTCCCTGCGTTGTAAGGCGAATTAATAATAGTTTTGAACCTTGTTTTCCTTTGCTATATTTAATCGCGTTGCCAATAAGCTGGTTAATAACAAACAAAATCCACTTCTCATCTGTTTCCATCCATGCCTCCCCTTCTATTCGAGGGAAGATAGCATTTTTTATACATAGCCGTTTATTCTCATTAATTGCCCCACGTATCTTCTCATGCAGTGCTATTCTGCGTACATGAAGATCTAGCTCAAATTTATCTAGCCTTGCCGTATATAACATCATATCTAAGCCGCGCGTCATTCGCTCCGTTTCTTCTTGTACACTATCTATTAATGATTTAACTACATGTTCTGTGGTAGGTTGCTGATGAACAGCCTCTTGCATCAATAGATCAACAACTGATACTGGCGTTTTCATATGATGCACCCATTGAAGAACAAAGTGATTATGTAACTCCTGCTGCCGTCGGTATTTGTTAAGCTCATTCAAATAAGCCCGATGTTGTTCTTGAAGTAAGCTAGACACTAACTTCTGTTCTTCGGTCACGATTGAATGGACGATTGTTGCACTATTTAATTCATCGGATCGTCTGAGAGCCTCAATCACTTGTTTAAAATAATAACGTTGCCTGACATAATCAAGAACAAGCCATACACCAAGTACAGACAAAGCCAATATTACAAAATAAATGATTGTTCCTGATTCGATTAAGCCCGGATAACGTTTTTGCTCCAAAAAATAGACAGAGCATCCCAACCCGATAATGACAACTATGCTCAACATATATAAAAGACGATCCTTTATAAACAAAACGATCGATATTCCTAGTTCGCTTCTACTCATTAATCCTCACCTTCGCCAAGCGGGTACGTTGAAAGCTTATATCCTTGTCCTCGAATCGTCTCAATAATTTTGGGAAGACCCAGTTCCTCCAGCTTCTTGCGCAGTCTTGTCACATTAACCGTTAACGTATTGTCGTCAACAAACTGCACATCGTCCCATAAAGCTTCTAATAGTTGCTCACGGGAAATAATTTGCCCTGGTTTACGAAGTAAACATTCAGCTAACAACCCTTCATTTTTCGTTAACTCTACACGCCGCTTGTCCCATTCCAGTTCGTTGCGGCTCATATATAGCCTTAGACCTTGCACAGCAAGTTCAGAAGAATCTTGACGATTCTCGTTACCCGCTCCATCCGGAAAATCAGTAGCGCTTATCGCCGGAGCATACTCCCCATACGATCTACGTAAGCTGCCTCGTACTTTTGCCATTAACAGTTCAAGCTGAATAGGTTTCGTTATATAATCGTCTCCGCCATTTTCGATAGCCATTACTTGATCCATCTCACCAGAACGCGCAGAAATAAAAATAATAGGAACGCTGGAACGTGTTCTAATCTGTCTACACCAATAATAGCCATCGAAATAAGGTAGATTAATATCAAGCAATACTAACTGTGGATCAAAAGCTTCGATTTCAGGCATCAACTCTTGGAACTGAGTAGCCGCTTGTGAAATATACCCGTATTGCTCCATCTTATTTTTTAATATTGTTGCAATTTTTATGTCATCCTCAATGATGAATATGCGATACATGATGTGTGACTCCCCCTAAAAGTTCAACTTCTCTACGAAAATGATGATATGGTTTCCTTCATATTATAAACAAATACTGTAATTAGAGTCGAACTTAGCGTAAAATATGAACAAAAAAGCCTCCGCAAATATGCGAAGGCCGTTCAAACGCACTAAAAGAATTCAATACCGTTACGCACTCCCGTTATTTGCACTTATCCCACTCGACTTACTCTGCCCACCAAACAACTTAGTGAAATAGCTCTTACACCAAGGAAGTAAATAACGATCCGCTCCAAAACGTCCAGTATTGCTGCCTGCCAGGAATACTAGAAAACCAAGAAGTAATAACCATGGATTTACACTTACTGACCCGGAAAACATAAAGAGAAAATTTAGAAATATTCCGAAAAATGCTGCCGTCAATGTTAGCGCTCCCAAGATTAAACCTAGACCAACAAGAAACTCTCCCCAAGGAACTAATATATTAATTACTTTAACGTTTGGAAGTGCTATATTCTCTAGAAATGATATATACGTTGGATAAACGAGATCACCTGTAGCTCTATCCGTAACCGGATTTGAAAGTGCATTTGTTATAAAACCAGTAGCATCAAATGGTTTGTCTCCATTCAACTTGCCCCAGCCTGCAGTTAACCATTCATATCCTAATACAATTCTTACTAGTGTAACCAGCCATGCTGACCATACTGATTCATTCCAAAACTTTACCATTCACCAACACCCCTTATTAAACATATAATTTCGAGACGAGTAGACAGGCCATTGTAGCGCTTACATTTTGAAACTTCTTTAAATATAAGTTATCATCTACCTCCCTTTCACTTTTATAACTAGTAATCAATTCGCAACATTCCTCTCTTTAAACAATTTGAGTTCATATAGTTTGAGACTCTAGAATAGAATAGATAATTTTTACTCATTTGTATATAAATGTTTTCATCAGGAACATCAATCACTTACTTCTAAATGATTAATCAGACTAACTATTTCACAAAAAAAACAGCCAAATTATGCATTGGCTGTTTCTTTTCATTAAGAAAAATAAGCGTTAGTTTAATTACGAAATAACCTCACTAATTACGACGTACCAAATGTTCAACAAGTGCTTTAAGCTCACCATCATGTTGCGACTGCTCGTCCGTTTCACCCTTTATTTCAATACGGGTTACATCAAGTTTATAGTCCTCTTTCCCGCCTTTAGGTGCAAAAATAAGCTCATGCTCATTCTCTAATCTAACATGATAACCAAGTTGCTCGAATGCTTCTATAAAATCAGTAATTGTAGGCGTTTTATTACTGTCTAGCATAATTAATGCACGCAGCGTCTCTGTCTTATTTCCTCTAATGACCTTAAAGTGAAAAATACATTCTCTCATCGCTTCTCATACTCCTTCGATTGTGACTAATCAAGCTGCTCTTTAATAAAAAAACCTACACGTATTATGTGTAGGGACTTGCTCAGTTATATTAGCACTCGCCTTCAGCAGCAGGTTTACCTGCATCAGATGCTGTACGGAACGAAGATCCGCAGCCGCACGTTGCGCTTGCATTAGGGTTTTCGATTGTGAAGCCTCCGCCCATAGCGGATTCCTTATAATCGATAACTAGACCGTGCAAATATTTAACGCTGTCGCCATCGACAACGATCTTTAGACCTTCTTGACTTATCGTTTGATCGCCTTCGTTCTGCTCATCATCGAAACCCATGCCGTAAGAAAAACCAGTGCAGCCGCCTTCTTTGACACCAACGCGTAGAAATAAATCAGGCGATGCTTCTTGCTCCAACATTTCTTTTATTTTTTCAGATGCTAACTCACTAATCGTGATCAATTTACATCCCTCCATCCAATACTCTATCGTTCACTTACTTATCCATAGTATACTCCACCTTGATTACTTCCTCAAGCTTAATGGGCAAGTTGCTTTATTCCATCACAATTGTATTGTTTCTCTTAACTTGAATGACTTTCTTGTTGCCCGAGTTACGTGTGAGGTTTATAATAGTTAGAGCTTATTAATTGTGATTGCTTGTTATTTTTTTCACAAACTATCCTGTAACGTACCATAAAGATATGAAGGAGGCTTTCCCATGAACGTTGTAATTCCGACTAAGGAAAACCATATGCAACATATTATCGAAAAAGTGCGTCATGGACAGCGTTTGACTTTGGAAGACGGTGTTTTCTTATATGAGTCGGATGACCTGCTAACGATTGGTCAGCTGGCGAACGAAGTCAATATGCGTAAAAACGGTAAAAAGGTTTATTTTATCGAAAATATGAGCCTATACTTCACAAACGTTTGCGAAGCCCATTGTGCTTTCTGTAACTTCCGTAAAGACGAAGGAGAACCTGGATCATACACGCTAACTGGCGAACAAATGATTCAGTACGTTGAACAGCACTTCCACCCAGGTGTACGTGAGTTCCATATTGTTGGCGGACATAATGCACATGTTCCGTTCCAATATTATGTAGATTCACTGAAAGCGCTGAAGGCACACTATCCAGACGTAACGCTTAAAGCTTATACGGCAGCAGAAATTGATTTTTTCTCCCGTATTAGTGGGCTTACTTATAAAGAAGTGCTTCAGGAGCTTATGAAAGCTGGGTTACAGTCACTTACTGGTGGCGGTGCAGAAATTTTGTCGGATCATTATCGCAAAAAGATGCGCGTCACTAAAGCGGATGTTTCCCAATATCTTGACGTTCATCGGACAGCTCATGAACTAGGATTACGAACACATACAACGATGTTGTACGGTTCAATTGAAACGAAAGAAGATCGGATTCGCCATTTGATGCATATTCGTGAACTTCAAGACGAAACAAATGGTTTCTTAGTCTTCATTCCACTCTCCATGCAGCCGATAAATCCAAAGGCAGGTATCAGACGCCGCAACTCAGCGTTTGAGGATCTGAAGACGATTGCGATAAGTCGACTAATGCTTGATAACTTCCAGCATATTAAAGCTTATTTTATTAACATCGGCGTACAGCTAACTCAAGTTGCTTTAACTATGGGTGCATCTGATGCACATGGAACAATCGTCAAAGAAAAAATAAGCCATGCTGCCGGAGCACTTACACCAGAAGGTATTACTCGTGAAGATCTGATCTGGCTCATTAAAGGTGCAGGAAGAATACCTGTTGAACGGGACACTTTCTACAACGAAATCAAAATTTATGAATGATTAAACAAGCGGTTGTAGGCACAACCTACTACCAACATCACGAAACGTGGAGCTGGGAAACCAATGAGAAAATTAGTCATTTTAGGAGGCGGCTACGGTGGAGCTGCTATTATTAACGAACTGTTAGAAAAACAACTGCCGAGTGACATTGCGATTGAACTGATTGATCGAATGCCTTTCCAAGGCTTAAAAACGGAGTATTATGCTCTTGCTGCTGGAACAGTATCGGATCTCGATTTAAGGGTGAAATTCCCTTCTGATCCTCGCGTAAAACTGACTTATGGCGAAATAACAGAAATTGATAAAGAACGGCAGCTCGTTATGCTTGAAGATCAAGATCCTATATCTTATGACTGGTTAGTTATTGGTCTTGGATGTACGGATAAGTATCATGGTATTGAAGGCGCAGAACTATATTCAACAAGTATACAAACGTTTTCTGCTGCAAGAAAAACATACGCCCTTCTAAATGACGTTAAGCCTTATGGGCAAATTTCTATTGTTGGTGGAGGATTAAGCGGAGTTGAGGTTGCATCTGAACTTCGTGAAAGTCGTCCTGATCTTAATATTCGTATTATAGATAGAGGACCTAAAGTGCTTTCATCCTTCCCTGGCAGACTTCAAGATTACGTCGCTGAATGGTTTACAGAACATGAGGTAGAAATGTGGGGTGGTGTATCCCTTACACGCTTGGAGCAAGGGATACTGTACAATTCCGCTACTTCAAGCTCCTTCCATACGGACGTAACGGTATGGACTGCTGGTATACAGCCTGTTGAGCTTGTTCAACGGATCGATCTCCCTAAAGACTCACAGGGACGACTAATCATTAATGGCTATCATCAGCTTCCAGATTATACGAACATATTCGTTGTTGGGGATTGTGCTGCACTATCACTATCACCAAGTGGGCAAGCTGCCGGAGCACAGGGCAAACAAATTGCTGAAGTCCTTCATGCAATCTGGCAAGGTAAGACTCCTAGACTTGGCACGATTAAGCTTAAGGGTGTTCTTGGCTCGCTTGGCAAAAAAAGCGGATTCGGCATAATGGGAGGCACTCCAATTTTAGGAAAAGTGCCCCGTCTAGTAAAAAGTGGTATCTTGTGGCGTTCGAAGAGGCATTCGGGTTAATCGTATTTACAGATCATCAATTAATTTATCAAGCGCATCTTTATCTGCTTCTTGTTGTTTGATGGCTGCAATAATACGGTCATACAACTCTGTTACTGAATCGGCAGCAACGATTGTTCCATCTACTAATGCAAACGGCTTTAAGTAACATTCGCCGCAATTGCCTAAACAACCGTATTCGATTACTTCAAAGGAATCATCTTGTTCCATTCGATCCATAATCTCATCGGTGCCATGATGCATATTGCTTGCGCAAAATTCTATCATTGGTTTGAACATAGGAATCACCTTACTTTTTATAATTGCGGATTACGATCCATTTTCAATTGCTTCACTTTGTACTATAATAGGGTAGAAAGGAGTTGATTGCAATGAGTGAACAGGTACAAGATACAATGTATGATGAAGTTTTGGACGTTCTTGATAAGCTTCGTCCATTCCTGCAGCGGGACGGCGGCGACGTTGAATTAGTGGATGTTGAAGAAGGCATCGTTAAGCTTCGTCTAGTGGGTGCATGCGGAAGCTGCCCAAGCTCCACGATCACGCTAAAGGCTGGTATTGAGCGTGCGTTGCTTGAAGAGGTAGATGGCGTAATCGAAGTCGTTCAAGTATTCTAACACATAAAGAGTCTTATCCTTAAGGTGAAGCAATGCTTCACCTCCCCGGATAAGACTCTTTTTTTGTGTTAGCACTATTAGAACATGCCTTTAATGTTCGCTCTGATCGGATCGAAGCCACCTGTTACATCAATGACATTGCCCGTTAAGAAGTTAGACTTATTTTCACAGAGGAACAAGATCACTCTTGCTACATCTTCCCCTACACCCGGTCGTCCCATCGGCGTCTCTGCATCATAATCCGCTTCTACTTCATCAATAGATCGTTCCTTGTTAATACCTCTAATATCGCCAGGACCAATTAAATTCACAGTAATGCCGAATGGCGCTTCCTCTACTGCCAAAGACTTTGTAAACGATACGAGTCCAGTCTTAGCAGCGGCATATACGGCACGATGAGGCCATGCTCTAGCTTCGTTCGCGTGTCCGAAGCCGAAGTGAATAATTCGTCCCCATCTACGTTCACGCATTCCAGGTAACAGCCTGTGATCCAGCAGCATGACGCTAAGTAAATTACCATGTAGCAGCTTAATGATCGTCTCTTCATCATATTCGCTGAACAAACGCCTCTTTCGAACGAATGGGCCTGCGTTATTAACGAGAATATCTACGCCGCCCGCCCATCGTTCTGCTTCGTCGGCTAGTTTATGAGCGCCTTCAATGGAGGTAATATCTGCCTGAACAGTTATCGCTTTAACACCAAGTTCTTCAATCGTTGCCTTCACCTGATGAGCTTCTTGTTCACTTTCCAAATAATTAATAATGACGTTGCAACCTTGTTCCGCAAGTTGCAACGCAGTTCGTTTGCCAAGTCCTTTAGCGCTTCCTGTTACTAACGCAGTTCTGCCCTTAAGGTCCACGAGCGTTCCACCTTCTCCCGGAATTATACAGTCTTGTTTCTCATGAGCACACAGGCATATTGAAACGTAAGTCTGAGCGATTCAATCGACATAACTAAACACGCTGCTAAGTCGTCGGCTTGCAAAGAAAGATTTTCTAGCGGAATTTGCTCACCGTACATACGCTGATTTTGAATGAGATCATCTTGCATCTCCGAATTCATATAATGAATTTCTGTATTTCTTCTTTTTCTAAGACGATTCATCGGCTCTTTGTATTGCTCTTTAATTGCACTAAGCTTCCATGTTAAATCAGGGTGAGCGTTACGTTCTCTCATATGCCTAAGCACTGTAAAATATGAAAAATGTGGCTTAACTTTCTCCGTTTTCATGTCGAGTAGCTCATTAAGCAGCGTACCCAATTTGTCTAGTAATGAAAAGACACGTATAAAGCTGTTTTTGTCAAAATAAACATAACGCTCGTAGTTCAGTCGCTCTTCCCCCGACATACCATCAACTGAAGCCGACTTAATACGTTCTTTGAAGCGAGATGCGGCAAATTGGCTTTGTTCTAGCTCCATTAGTGACGAGCGAAGACCACGCGTCCATATTTCAAACTTACGAAGCTTATTTGTAGTGTCTTGACCACCTTTAATCCGCCTCACCATAGCATCGGCAAATTGATCCATAAAAGTGTAGGTGTCTGTCAATGCCTCATTCTGTTCCTTCTCTTGCTCGCCAAACATAAAATGAAGCATAACTTTCGCCTCCTACATCTGTTATTGATTTTTGCGGCCTTCTCTAAATCTCCATGAACGGATAAGAACGTCCATTAATATACCGAACAAAATGACGACAATTACATTATGAAGCAAGCTTGTGAAAATAAATACATTAGCGTCGCCAATAGTGGCTGTAAGTAGTGCTCCACTAAATACTTGAATAATGATCAAAGCCAGTACCCAGCCTGTCGGCTTCGTTAAGCCTTCTTCTGAAACGGTAACTTTTTTGATGTATAAATAAAGTCCCGCAACCATAAGTCCAAGAATAAGAGCAGCAATACGATGAATGAAAACAGCTCCAGTAGCTCCGGACAGCTCTGGTATGACCTCTCCATTACAAAGCGGCCAGCCTTCACATCCGCCTGCTGAATCTGTATGACGGATAAATGCTCCTAAATAAACGACCACATAACAATAAATCGAAACGATAAGGGCTCTAGGATAAATAGCTTTTGGTACAACAAATGTTTTTTGTCGCCCGTCTTTGACTCGATAGGTCCAAATGACGAGTAGCATTGTAGCAGCAAATGCAATTAAAGAAATACCAAAATGAATAGCCATAATTGGTGGAGACTGTGGCCACATAACTGCAGCTGCTCCCATCAAAGCTTGTACAACAGTGAAAAACAGTGCTGATCCTGAATAAAATAATGCTTCTCTAAAATCTTCGCGATTCTTTTTGTATTTCCTGTAAACAGCAATCGCTACTCCTAAAACAAGTATGCCTTCCAAGGCACTAACAACACGATGAGAATATTCAATCATTGATTCGAGCGTATACGCAGGAATAAACTTACCGTGACATAGCGGCCAATCATCTCCGCAGCCTCGGCCTGATTCGGTGTTCGTGACGAGTGCTCCGGCAAGAAGTACAAGTAGCATTCCGATGCACGCTGCAATTGCAAACGCGCGAAAACGGCCGGTTACCATAATAAATCACCTATTTTCCGTATAATATGACAGTTCAATTATAGCGATAACTAAGGGTAAAAGCCATGTTGAAAATGTGACACTTGGGGTATGTTAAATGATTGTGAACAAAAAGGAAAGCCCGCATGTGAAGAGGATTATTACCTCTTCTTCATACGGACTTCTTCTTCTGTACTTCCTTAACTTAGGGCGTTGCCTACTTCGATCGCACGATCTACAAACTCCTCGATCTCTTCGCGAGTTTTCCGTAGCTTGCTAACGAATCGGATAACTTCCTTCCCATTTTTGAAAGCGATAAAGCTCGGAATACCTAAAATGTTAAGTTCAGAACAAAGATCTGGCAGATCATCACGATCAATTTCAAAAAAACGAACATTACCTTCATATTTTTTCTCTAAATCAGGCATAAATGGATTAATATAATGACAGTCTTTGCACCAGGTCGTTTTGAATACTGCAATGACAAGTCCCTCTCCCGCAGTCGCATCGCGGAACTCTGGGTCAGTAGTTAGTTTGTTCATGTTGTACTTACCTCCTACAGCTCACGCTCAATTGTCAATATTTTCGCTTCAATTTCCTCTAAAGTTTCCCATTTAATATCAGCTCCAAGCGCTTCAGCAAACTTACGGGCTGGAACATACAAAGAGCCATCAAAATTCATAACAGGCAACTTCCAATCAACCTTTTTACCATTAATGACAGCTGTACTGCTACCTGATTGAATAATAATTGTTGTATCGGTTGCTTCATCATAAATGGTTACTTTTTTTGTTGCTGGATCATAAGTTGTTGTCGCTCCGAAAACATCGGCTACATCACGTGCAGCTACCATCGTTACATAACCAGGCATTATGATAGGTGCATTATAATAATCATCAGAAAATGCCATATATGATTGTTTAGCAATATGAAGCTTATTTTTCAGAAGATCGTAAATTGCTGATTTTTCGTCAAACAGCTTTAATGTCTGATAACCTTGTAGCGAGATAAGATCCTCAACTGCAACATGGTCATCTGTTACGACTGGAGCGTCAGCTTTTACTGCACCGTTAATATTCCATTGTTCTGATGTTGCTTTAAGTGTGAATCCAATAAAAGGAAGAAGTTCATCTTCAGTAGTTGCTTCAGGTTTGAAGCTAAGTTCCACTTGTTGCTTACGAATATCTAAATTGCTATCTACGTAAAAGTCTGTTTTCAATACTAAATCTTTAGTAAACACTTCTTTCATCGATTCATCTTCAGACTTATCGAACGATTCAATCTCTTCTTGAAGCATAACTAACATCTCAGCAATTGCGTTAGATGATTCTTTCGCAAATTCGTCTTGCGTCATTGCATCTAGTTCACCGGTATTGAAAGGATCTACTTCACCAATAGAAGCCCAAATGTCTGGGTTCGCTGCTAACACCTTTATAATGCCCGAAACCATTGCATCTAGTCCAGCACGATCATTCACGAGCGCATCTACATAAGATTTAACCCAGCTTAACAATTCAGTGCCATTTAACGAAGCTTGTACATGCATCAATGAGGTGTTAATACCATTAATCGGTTCATTAACTGGACTTACTTTAATATTTGTTGGGTTAGGCAAGTTGTTAATACCATATTCACCAACAATATCAATTATTTCTTTACCAATTTTAGTCATTGACTCATTACTAAGTGTAGAAGTTGGAGTTGCTTCTTCTATTTCTTCAGGCGTCAATCCACTCATTTCCAGTAGCTTTTCGCCTGTTAGGTCAAATGTGAACGGTGCCTTTGCTCCATCAACATCAATTACTAACGCTTTATCATTAGCTTGTAGATCAAACCCGATTTCTATCTCTTTACCGAGCTTAAGACTACCTTCCATTGACACATGTGATGCGTCTTGTAATTTCACGTTATCAAGCTGCACAGTAACATGGGATAATAATTTAATAAGTTCTGTATACTCTTCGTCATTTTCCTCTAGAAACTCATCATTCATATGTAACTGAAATTCTACTGATTGCTTGCTTTCACTAGATGTAACTTTGAGTACATTTTTAAGCGTTTTATTCAAATCTAATCCACCAACTGATTGGCAACCTGCAACAATCAATAATGTCAACGCTAACAGAAGCATTGATAACCTCTTGAACTTAAACTTATTTATCATTCTACTATTTCTCTCCCTTATCTACTCAATTGTTTGATAGACTTCATCTATTGTAATGGAAAATAGAGTACGTTGTAAATGTATGGTTTATAAGGGAATTACCAACTTTTTCGACAACCTAACAGTTTTTGGTGTAAGTTGTCATAAAAAAGTAAAAAAGACTCACACACTAAGCATGAGTCTCATTCTTATTCATACAATTAGGCTACTCCTCTGTGAAACACTCGCATTAACTTTTTAAACGGCTTACGCAGCGCTCCAGGGAATGAGTTTACATCTTCCGGTGTAACAACACGTAACAGAATTAACATAGAAACATACATCACGCCAACTACAATAGCAGCGATTGTTGCCGCCGCAAAAAACGAGAGCTTAGCATGCCAGTTACCTGTCAAAGCAAGTACACCAACTTCTGCTCCCCAGCCACCGAGTGCAGCTATTGCGACCGCTATTATATAAGAGACCCAACGCTTGCCTAATACATGAAGCTTTACTTCCTTATTAATCCAGCGAAGGTTAAGCATCGTTACAACGATAAAGCAAATCGTAGAGCCGATGATTAGTCCGAAAACACCTAAGAAAGGTGCAAGTGCGATACTCACTACAACTTTCAGGAACAGACCGATAAGTGTATGTCGCATAGACACCTTTTGCTTACCCATACCATAAAGAATGGAGTTGGATGTCATCATCGTAATTTGAAGGATCGTACCCGCACATAACATCGCAACCGCTTCGTAACCACTAGTTGATTCAAAAAGAAGACCTGTAATCGAATATGAAGCAATCGTAAGAAGCAATGCGATTGGTACTCCAGTAAAACATACGATGCGAAGAACAACAGATGCTTGACGTTGTACTTCACCAAAGTTTTTGATCGAGTATGCAGTTGCTATAATCGGTATAATTGAGGAACCAAGCGCGATCGCGAGTATAGGCGGAATGCCTGCAAGCGATTGAGCTTTACCACCAAAATCGGACATGACATCCGTTGCAATTGCATATGGGTAATAGGCTTCTGTAAGTCTCATAAATAGTGCTAAGTCAAAAAAGTAAATAAAATTGATTGCCATCGATGTCACAAGTGACGGTAATGACATTTTTAATATTTCTTTGTAAATCGTTCTGAACTTAATCGTTGATGGTGAACGATCAGTACCTTTTGGCGACATTATTGCCGTAGATGCTTCACCATTAAATCGCTCATTCATCTCTGCATCCTGACGTTTCAGTTTGCGAGCAAATACGAGCATAATGGACAATGCACCAATACTACCTATGAAACTACCGAATGTGATTGCAGCTGCACCCCAACGAGTACCCCATCCGAGGCTAAGAACAAGCATACCTAATCCAATACCTACAATAACACGTAGAAATTGTTCTACAATTTGCGACGTACCACCAGCAGACATCATCTGTCTTCCCATAAAATATCCACGCATCATTGCAATAATTGGGAACAGTAACAATGCAGGTGCTATCGCTCTAATAGCTAGATCAGCATTTGGTTGGTTAACAACAAAGTCTGCAAAAAAGGGCGCCATAATAAACATGGATGAAGCAAGTATAAGACCTGTCACTGCACCGAAAATAAGTGCCGCATGGTAGATCCTTTTTGCCTCTTCTGGTTTGCCCAGTGCATAACGTTCAGAAACCATTTTGCTAAGCGCACTCGGAAAACCAGCGGTAGCAAGAATAAGAAGTACCAAATATATTTGGTTAGCAACTACGAATGCTGCCATACCTTCGGAATCAAGCATGTAATCAAGCGGAATCCGTTGGAATAAACCTAAAAACCGAGCTACTAACGCTGCTGCCGCTAAAATGAGCGTACCTTTAATTAATGAGTCTTTTTTTAACATGGCTGAAACTTCATTGTCCCCTTATTCAGTAATAGTGATCGACCGCAGTTGCTTAATCGATCCTAGCGTATCTTTAGAATACTAACCAAAGTACGAATAGAACGATCATTACGAGCTGCAAAATAACTTTCACAATTACGCTAGTAAATAATCCTACCAGTGAACCCCATCCTACTTTAAGAGAATGTTCAAAGTTTTTACCCGATATCATTTCGCCAATAACTGCACCTGCGAACGGACCAATAATTAAACCAAATGCAGGAATAATGAATGGTCCAAAAATAAGTCCTATCGTCGTACCAACTATGGATGCTTTACTTCCCCCAAATCGTTTGACGCCCCATGCGCTGACCGCATAGTCTGCAATAAACAAAATAACAAGAATTAACGTTTGAATAATCCAGAAGAACCAACCAAATTCACTAAATGAAAAGAAAAACCCATAAACAAAAAATGCTCCGTAGATGGCAACTACACCCGGTAATATAGGGTAAATTGTACCCGCCATACCGAGGATAAACAAAATAACAACTAAACTCCAGCCTAAAATGTCCATAGCCATATCATCATATCCCCTTCTTTTTGTTTACAACATTATTGCAATACGTAATTCTTAATTAATTCTGCAATACCACTCTCATTGTTTGTTACAGTGACAACATCAGCAGCTTGCTTTACAGCATCTTGAGCGTTACCCATTGCAACACCTAGCCCCACTTCTCTAATCGCAGCAATATCGTTAAGGCTGTCCCCTGCTGCTACAACCTCAGACATATCGATATTCATCCATTTGCACAGATCTTTAAGTGCGCTAGCTTTTGAAATGCCTTGTGGATTAAGTTCGATATTATGTAGCGAAGAATTAGTAATCTCAAGTGCGCCCCAGCTCTCAACTTCAGCTAAAATACTTTCACGTGCAAGGTCGTCCTCTGTATAATAGCCAAATTTCAACCAGTTAAAAGAATCATAGTTGTGAGTAGCGTCAAACCAACGTTCTTTATTATAAATAGTGTCCGTTGTATACGCCCAAAACCACGTATCGCCATGCTGAAGCGCCAGCTCATGTAGTCGCTTTACATAATAGTGACTAAGCTCAGTACGCTTATAAAGCACATGAGGTTTCGTCCATATCTCACCACCGTTAACGGTAATCATCGGTGTATTAAGTTTCAACTGCTCTGCAAACGGCAATGCACTATGGAAACCTCTCCCTGTAGATAAGATGACCGTCACGCCAGCATCCATCGCCCGTTTAATCCACTCAGCATTTTCATTACTTATTTCACTCTGATCATTAAGCAGAGTACCATCCATATCTAAAGCAATAAGTTTGAATTTCGTCATGTTGCCCATCTCCTTGTCCGATCCGTACATATAACTTATTTTATCACAAATCAAAACAAAAAGGATGGCTGTTACAGTCAACGGAAATTGACCTGAACAGACATCCTCTGTACTTACATCTTTCGTTACGAACTATATTTATGAAATTATTTTGCTATGCTCACACTTTCAACAGATAATTTACGCTGGCGTAGTTTGCGGATAACGATTCCTTGAGAAGGAGAAAACAAAAAAGCTAATACAAACAACAGTCCTGCAGCACACACGATACACCCTGCGATGGATGCATCCAAAATGATGGATATACCATAACCAGTGAAGGTACTTGCTACTCCAACTATAATACTTAACATAATCATTACACCAAGCCGATCCGTCAACAGGTAAGCGGTCGATGCTGGAATAATGAGTAAGCCAACTACTAATATGGCGCCCACACTTTCGAATGAGCTTACCGTCGCCATGGAAACTAAACCCATGAGCAAATAATGGAACAAAGCAACTGGTATGCCTATCGCTGCGGCAAGTGCAGGGTCGAACGCACATAACTTGAATTGTTTGTAAAACAACCCAACTACAGTAGCTATGATGAGAAGTGTAGCACCTAGCAGCCATACTGCCTTCGGCCCCATATTGACCCCGCCAAGCTCCCAAATGTTCCAATGTACAAAAGCAATTTCTCCGTATAAAATCGCATCCTGATCGAGGTGCACTTGTCTAGCAAACAAGCTAACCAATATAACTCCAATTGCAAATAAAGCTGTAAATACTACTCCAATTGACGCATCCGACTGGATGCCACTACGTTCAAACATTCCGATCAGAAACGTAGTTAATAAACCAAACACAAGTGCAGCAAACATCATGAGTAATGAATCTCTAGAGCCGCTCAGCAGAAATGCAATAACAATTCCCGGCATAACCGAATGACTAATCGCATCTCCAATCATGGCCATCTTACGTAGTACAAGGAAAACACCAACTATACCACAGCAAGCTGCAACTAAGGAGCCAGTTAACAATATCCAGAAGTCACTCATGATGCAGTCTCCTCCTTCATCCGTTCCCTTCTAACCAGCTCGCCTTCTAGTTCGAACTTCCTTTTTACATTAGTGCGAACTAATGCCCTTGCAAGTAAACCTCGCTGAGGTCCGAACAATATCGATATTAAAAAAAACAAAGTAGCTGCGAGTACAGTTACTGGCCCAGTAGGTAGATTAGATACGGATGAACTTACCCACGTACCTAATGCACCGCTTAGAGCGCCGAAAAAACCTGCTAAAGCTACCATAATTCCAAGTCGATTCGTCCAATATCTCGCCGATACAGCAGGCGTAATTAATAAGGCAGCAATAAGTACGACTCCTACTGCTTGAATGCCAACAACAACAGCAACAACAATTAATAACATCAACAATTGCTCAAGTAGAGCAACTGGATAACCTATTCCTTTTGCAAATCCGGGATCAAAAGATATGAGCTTGAATTGTTTAAATAAAAGTGTACAAACCGTTATTAAACAAATACTTATAATGGACATAATGATGACATCTGAACCGACCATAGCGGCTGCTTGCCCGAACAGAAATTTATCTAAACCCGATTGATTACCATAATCACCATGTTGAATAAAGGTTAATAATACGATGCCAAGACCGAAAAATGAACTTAATACTATACCAAGCGCAGCATCCTGCTTTAATCTTGAATGCCTTGTAATAAAGCCGATTCCGAACGTGGCGATAATGCCTGAAATAGCAGCTCCTATAAGAAAGACACCTATCGATTTCACTCCTGTTAGCATAAACGCGATACATATCCCCGGTAAAGCTGCATGAGCAAGTGTATCTCCGACTAGACTTTGTTTACGAAGATAAGAGAAACTTCCAATGACTCCGCTGCTCAAACCTAACAACATACATCCAAGGAAGATCCACTGCATATTTGGATCTGCAAGCATATCCGTAATATTTTTCATGACTACATTCCCCCATTGCCATTATGGCTAGAGACCACAGCACCTTGATTCAAAAATGCTAATCGACCACCATATGTGCATTGCAATTTCTCCTGAGTAAACGTAGTTGCAGTTGGTCCATATGCTTGTAATTCTACATTTAGCAAGAGAACGGAATCGAAGTATTGTTCTACAGTCGCTAGGTCATGATGTACAACGATGACGGTTTTTCCTTGTTTCTTCAGTTCTTGCAAAAGTGTTATAATCGCCTTCTCAGTTGCAGCATCTACTCCAGCAAAAGGTTCATCCATAAAATATAATTTTGCGTTCTGAGCAAGAGCTCTAGCTAAAAAAACTCGTTGCTGCTGCCCACCTGACAATTGACTTATTTGACGGTCTGCGAAATCTGCCATTCCGACCTTATCCAAACACTCCATAGCAAGTGCCTTTTCCTTCGATCTCGGCCTGCCGAACCAGCCTAACCGACCATAAGTACCCATGAGCACAACATCAAGTGCATTCGTTGGGAAATCCCAGTCCACTGATTCCCGCTGTGGAACATACCCGATTAGTTTGCGCTGACTTTTATATGGCTTGCCATAAACAAGCACTTCACCACTTATAGTTGGGATCAATCCAAGCGCAGCTTTCATCATGGTTGATTTCCCTGCTCCGTTAGGCCCTATTACGCCGACTAACTCACCTTCATTGACTTCAAAGGTTACATTACGAAGTACAGGTTTCTTTTGGTAAGCTACACTTAGACCGTTAATGGTTAGTGGTGCGATATGCAAACCTGCCTCAGACAACAATTTAGTTTCAGCATTACTCATATATTATCACTCACTCTCGCTGTAGCTTAAAATCGTTACATCAACGATTTTACAATCGTATCTATATTATGTTTTACCATGCCGATATAAGTACCGTCTGGCGTTCCTTCATCACCCATTGCGTCCGAATAAAGCTGACCGCCAATTGTAACGTTATGTCCTAATTTTTTTGCTCCTTCGATGACTGACTCGATTGATTTCGGAGAGACACTAGACTCGATAAATACTGCTTTTATTTCGTTTTCTACTAAGTAATCACGCAATTTACTAACATCCTTAGAACCATATTCAGACATCGTATTCATCCCTTGTAAACCTGTTACTGTCATTCCATATGCCTTGCCAAAGTAGCCGAAAGCATCATGTGCCGTTACTAATATACGATTTTTCTCTGGTATAATAGCAATCTGCTCTTTCGCATACACATCAAGCTTCTGAAGCTCAACTAGATACGCTGCTGCATTAGCTTTGTAATGTTCTGCATTGGCACTATCCTTTTCGACCAATGTATCTCGAATAACTTCTACTGAGGTCATCCAAAGCTTAACGTTAAACCAAATGTGAGGGTCATGAGTCGCTCCTCCTGTTGCTGCAGAACCACTCTGTAATTGAGATTCTTCAAGCTTCGAGGAAATGGCAACAACGGGCTTACTCTTCTCTAATCGCTCGAAGATTTCCCCCATTTTCCCTTCTAAATGAAGTCCGTTATAAAAAATAATATCTGCTCGATCCAGTTTCTTTACGTCGCCTTGAGAAGCTTTGTAGAGATGGGGATCGATGCCTGCTCCCATTAGTCCAGTAACTTCCACATATTCGCCGCCTACTTGTTTGACTGCATCCGCAATCATGCCTGTTGTCGTCGTAATCTTTAGCTTTCCACTTTGACCTGATTGATTAGCTCCGTTGCCACAGGCAGATAACACAATTATTGTCATAGTTAAAAATACTAATGCAAGTATTAATCGCTTTACTGCTGACTTTGTCCGGTTACTTTTTTTCATACGTTTACCCTCCTGATAGCTGTCTCTTACAGCCCATAATTATTTTAAAAAGCAAATTACGTGAACTTGCCCTCATGAAGTTTATTTAGCCATGCGCCTTTTTTTTAAGTATACACAAAAATGTTTCTCATGTGCAACATTTTTTTATTCGTACAAGATCCGACAAAAAAAAAGATGATCCCTGCTTACTACAGCAGGAATCATCTTTTATAAGTCATTTAGTTGTTACAATTATTCTACTCTTACTCCTCAGATGCATCCTCTTCCCGAGCAGGTTGATCTGTATTCGTTGCTGTGTTAGTTGGTACACTGCCTTGTGAAGTTGCATTTAATTTGTTCTTTAGTGCCACATTCGGAACACCAGTGAGACCAATTTCTGCATCATAAGCATCGAAAATTTGTCTAGCAATTGGTGCAGCACCATAACTTCCGAAGCCGCCATCTGGTATAACAACCGCTACTGCAAGTTTTGGATTTTTTGCTGGCGCGTACGCAATAAATACCGCATTATTTGCATCCTTTGGTCCGGCTACATCTTGCTCAGATGTACCTGTCTTACGCATAAATTGATGCTGGAAGCCATCGAAACCTCGTACACTAACTCTAGACATTCCATCTTCAATTTCTTTCCAATAAGCTTCTGCGAAGTCGACTGAATTTAATATTTCTGGCTTATAGCTTTGAAGCACTTCACCGTTGCTACTACGAATTTCGTTAACAAATTGTGGTTTCACACGTTTGCCTCGGTTAGCCAACATGACTGTATATTGAGCGAGTTGCAAAGTTGTATATCGTCCTTGCTGACCAAAGGAAGCTTGAATAAGTGGAGATTGTGCACTACCCGATGATTGTTCCTCCGCAAAATATTCGATTATTCCTTTATGCTCGCCTGGCAGACCACTCCCAGTCAATACACCTAATCCGAATTGCTTCATGTAGTCGTCCCAAATCTCAAGGCTCGACTTACCTCCAACTGAACCGCGTTTGTAAAGCTTATCGCCGATCATTGCAGACATAAATGGGTTAGAAGATTCTGCTATCGCATCTGCTCCATCAATAGGACCAGGTCTTTTATTTTGTGAATTTCGGATATACGTTTCATATCCCTTTTTACCATACGTAAACACGCCTGTATCGTTATAAATGGTTGAAGGAGTAAAAAGTCCCTCTTGCAGTCCAACCAATACCGTTAAAGGTTTGATCGTTGAGCCAAGCGGCAACAAAGAGGAAGGATGTTTATCCCGCTCTGCTTTTTCTTTGTATGGGCCATACGCTGTTCGAATCGTTCCGTTTAAGAGAACGTGGCCGAAATTTTCGTAGTCTTTGGGACTAATTGATCCGCCTGCCCAAATATTAGGATCGTAATCAGGCATACTTGCCATTGCCACAATTTTACCCGTTTCAACTTCCATTGCAACGGCATAACCTGTATGTGCAGAAGTGGCTCTTTCATATTGGTTTGATGATTTACGAATAACTTCAAGATGTTTCATAATAGCTTCTTCTGTCTTAAGCTGCACATCTTTGTTTATCGTTAAATACAAGTCAGAGCCCTTAACTGGGTTTGTAATCTGTACTGGACCAATTATATGCTCTTGATTGTTAACAGGATACGACTTGACCCCATTTTTGCCCCGCAATATATCCTGGTACATAAACTCCAGTCCGTCTAACCCAACTTCTTCCTCTTCCAAATATTTAAGTGTTGCTTCAGTCTCATCTAACTTATCTTTATAAAAGTCTACATCCAAACGTACACCCTTATACTTTTTCAAATAACCAACCAATTGTGTAGCTATGGAATCTTGGTCGTAATTACGAACGCTTTCTTCCATTACTTCTATTCCAGTAAACGCTGTTCGGTTTTCTAAGAAATAAGCCACTTCTGCATTTGTAAGTCCTGACTTGATCCGCCTAGGCGTTGAAAGATTGTTCCGCGCAAACTTCAAATCCATCTGGCGTATAATATCGTCCACTGTCATAGCTTTCTTCGTCTTATCGCCATGCTCACTAAACACTTTAGCTAATTGCTCTGCTGTCTCCCGAGCTTTTTCACCTGTAGTTTTTGTCTTTTTACTTCCTGGCTGAAGGCTGTAATACAACGATTGTGTAGACGTAGAATAGGCTATAGGATGTCCATTGGAATCATAGATATTGCCTCGTATCGGGGGGATAGAGTCTTCTCTTGTACTTTTTCTAGCACCCTCAGCACTTAGCTTGGGGCCCTCTACAAACTGTAATACAGCAAGCTTAACAATTAACAAACTAAAAAGAGCAAATGTAATAAAGAAAAAAAAGTTCAGACGGAACGAAAAATTCCGCCGATTGTCAACATCACGTTTTTGTGGATCATCCTGCATTTCTCTCACTCCCAATCAATGCAGGTATATATACCTGCAACTAACCATTTTGCTTTGCTTGATCAATGAATTGTTTAATTGCACCTTCAAGTTCCAATGTTACATATGGGGCGTTGTGAAGGGATACTTTAACTTCACTATCCCCAACCTTACCTTTTAGATCAATATTTTTTGTTGTAATCGTATACGTACCATCATCATTTAACGTATATTTAGCTTCCTTAGCTTCCCCTACCATTGCATTTATTGCTTCATCTTTTACACTGGCCATTACTTTTGTCCCAATTTCTTTTACATCATCGAGCGTATAACCGCTATAAACAACAAGTCCAATAACAACTGCCGCAACTAGTGCCCATTTCACAACTGTTTTTACGATACGTATTACGAGAATCAAAACGATAAGTCCAATTGCTAACACAAACCAGTTTTCTTGCAGAAACGTCATCCAAGTATCCCAGTCATACGATGCAAAATCTAAAAAATTCATGTGATCCCCTCCATTATATCTCTTACGTTACCTCATTACAAAATATTATAGCCTACACAAGAAAGAGCGTAAACGTTATC
Organism: Paenibacillus sp. GSMTC-2017; assembly: GCF_016019935.1. GTDB lineage: Bacteria > Bacillota > Bacilli > Paenibacillales > Paenibacillaceae > Pristimantibacillus. Next base: position 755,113 of record NZ_JAECMT010000003.1, on the reverse strand, counting down.
TCTTCAATCATCAGACATATCCTGTCCTATTTTAACGTACAAGTAGATATCAAGGAAATGTGCAAGGAGGCTTTGCCTGTGAAAACTGCTCTATGGTTATATTTGTTTCTATTCGTCGCTTTCTTCGATCTGCATGCGCAATACCCCATTCTTACCCCATTTGCAATCTCACTTGGGGCGGCGCCCTCATTCATTGGACTAATGATGGGCTTGTATTCGATTACACATCTGCCTGGAAATCTGATAGCAGGATTCGGTGTCGATCGTTACGGCAGTCGGCTATTCATCGTATTTAGCTTGTTTGCAGCCGGCGTAGTCTTACTATTCCAAGCTTATGTCACAAACCCATGGCAATTGCTTATCCTACGCTCGATTAGCGGGTTCGTATTAGCTTTCCTTTCCCCTGCATGCTTAGCTTTGTTAGCTCGACTAACGGATGATCGTTCCGAACAAGGTAAACTAATGGCCGGCAATGGACTAGTCCATACACTTGCTTCTGTCGTCTCACCAGCAGCAGGCGCATATTTAGTAGCCAAAATCGGTTTCGGAACAGCATTCACTGTTCTTGGCTGGGTTCTGATCGTGACCGCTCTTTGTGCACTCATATTCATTAGAGATATCAATCGCAAGCTAGATAACAAACCAGCAGAAACTAGTGAGCAGCTACTTTCAAAAAATAAATTAAAAGCTGAGCCAGACAAAACTGTGCCACTTCCTTGGCTTATTTTTCTATTACCAGTAGCGATCAGCTGCGCTCAAGGCATATTGTCCTTCGAGTTGCCTCTACTTGCAAAAACACGTGATGCTATGATGACGACAGGTTTACTCTTCTCTGTAATAAGTATCGGCGCACTAGTCACTCTCAGCATGTTTTTTTTGAATCGCTTTCCTGCATTTTATCGCACCTTATTAGGTGCGTTATGTCTTGCAATGCTGTATTTCACAATTGCTACTGATGCTCCAATCCCACTTGCGGTCATGCTCTTTGGTGTAGGTATGGCAAAAGGCATTATTCTACCCGCACTTTCAACACTGCTCATTGAAATGAGTGGAGGTTCGAGATATGGGCGGACCTTCTCAATGTTATCGATCGCTTTTTCGATCGGTGCATTCCTTGGTCCCATGCTAGCGGGTCAACTTCGCGATTATGTATCACCTTACTATATTGCTTTTATTGCTTTGATGTTAGCTTTATCGCTACTTCCGTTCTATAAAATTCGTTCCATAACTGTACCACCAAACACCCATTTTAAAGGGGTATAGGTATTCGCACAAGGCATTCGTCTCCCTCCCACATACAATACGGTGAGTCAAATGACCAGAAGGCGATGAGAATCGTAAAATGCGGGTCATACAGACGTTTAACTACAAGAAAGAGGGTGACTCCATAGATGTCATGTGTAAAAGACCACCACCATCATCACCAGCACCACCACCGTCATAATAATGTAGGCACAATTCTTGTGTTGTTCATTTTACTAGTAATCATTGTATGTTCAGGATTTTGGTAAGCTGATTTCAAGTCGATCTTAGGCAAGCGGCAGTTGCCAAACTGTCCGCTTGCCTTTTTATCTTTTGGACATTAGATGATAAACTATCCGTAGAACGAATGTATGGAGGGACAGGAATGGATATTGCAATCGTAGTAGAAGGAAAAAATGACCGGGCTAAGTTACGGAGAGTACTGGGCAATTCGATAAGTATTTATTGCACCTTTGGAACTCCTGGTACGGATCAACTGGAGAAGCTGCAGAAGGATATTGGCGATAGCCACGTCTTTATATTTACAGATAATGATTCTTCAGGGAGAAGAATCCGCCGTATAATTAGAGAGTTGTATCCAGATGCAGAACATATCTATACAAGAAGAGGTTATCCGGGGGTTGAACATACACCAGAGGATTATTTAATCGGACAATTAGAAAAGGCGGGTCTCGAAGCGCATATTATTTATCCTGCACTGGGTCCCGCCTCATTATGGAACAAACATGAATTTTAAAGCAATTTATTGATTTGCTTCACGATGTAATCAGCAGTTAGTTCTTCATCGCTACCGTTAATCCATTCGCGAACCTGACCGTTCTTATCAACTAATGTAATGATATTCATATGGATGAAGGAATTTGCTTGCTCGTCCTTCTTCACACCTACATTAAAGTTTCTGGCAAGTTCGATTGTTTCTTTTTCCTCGCCCCTTAAGAAATGCCAACCTTCAAATTCTGCGAAGGTCCTGCCTGCAAATTCACGAATCACCTCAGGCGTATCACGCTCCGGATCAAACGTAATCGAGATGAGTTCAGCTTTTTCTCCAAGTGTGCCTTGTTCTCTTAGCTTCTCTTGAACTTCAGAAAGCAAGAAAGTCGTTGGTGGACAAACATCCGGACAATTTGCAAAGTAGAAATAAACGATTCTCGCCTTGCCATCCGTAGATGCTAATGAAACTTTATTTCCATTGATGTCATTCATCTCAAATGCAGGAGCTGCTTGCTGAATGGGCATTGGTTTTTCTGGTTTCCAAACATAAGTAAAAAGTAAATAGATGCCCATCACTGCACATAATGCTAATACTGCAATTTTAAAGCCATGTTTGCTTAAGAAACTCATTTCCAATCACTCTCCCATAACATTTTACAGCTTTTACTTTGAACGATCTTGTTACCAGATTAATACGTTATGAGAATGTCGTGTTAGCGATCATCGCGATAAATACAACCATTAAATAATTGACAGAAATTAAAAAGTTCGTTTTTGCCCATTTCTCCGTATCTTTAGCAGATACGCCTTTGAGTGTGTGGACAAGCCAAATTAAAGAGAAAACGACTGAAATGATTAAGAAATAAATACCTGCATAGTTATACGTGTACAATAACACTACTGTTGGTAATAGAAGAAAAACGTAAGGAATCATCTGCAACTTCGTACGCTTAATACCTTTAACTACCGGCAAAAGTGGATATCCCGCTTCACGGTATTCCTCCACACGTCGAATCGCAAGCGACCAGAAGTGAGCAGGCTGCCATAAAAACAACAAGGCGAACAATAACAACGCACCTGCATCAACTTCACCAGTAACTGCACAATACCCAATTACAGGTGGCATTGAACCAGAAATACCCCCAATTGAAGTACTCCAAGTCGAAGTACGTTTCAGCCACATCGTATAAATCACGATGTATACCAACCAACCTATCAAACCAAGCCAACCCGTTATCGGTTCTACGAGAAGAAACAGTATCGATATCCCTGCTACGCCCATTATTAGACCGTACGCAAGCACTGGGCCAGGTTTCATTCTGCCCGTTGGCAATGCACGATTTCTGGTACGCTCCATCTTCTTGTCCAGCTCACGATCCCAGTAGTTATTTACAACTGTAGCTGATGCCATCGTTAGAGTAGACCCAATCAGCATCCAGAACATAATCCAAAAATCAATGTCCCACTTAGCAGCAACCATATAACCGCCTAGTGCAGCGAACATGTTCAGTTGCAGGAGTCGTGGTTTGGTTAAATCAATCAAATCCTTCAGCACGAAGCTAGCCTCCCAAGTTATGCGTCAAGACGTTTGAAACGTCTATCTTTCATTGATGAATCGACTCTAATCATACAGAAAAAATAGTACGGTGACAACGTTCCTCGCCTTTGTTCAATAATTCGACACTCAATATGTGACAATTCATTTGAATTTCTTTAGTAACCAATTCGCCTATCCGCAAATACAATAACCATGTGGTGTAACGCCTATCAGATCACGAAGGGAAGTGAGGGATCTAGTCTATGGCCGTTATCAAAACGAACGCAGAAGATACGAAGATGCTTGCTCGGTTGCTCAGAGCAGAAGCTGAGGGCGAAGGCGAGCTCGGCATGCTTATGGTTGGTAATGTCGGCGTCAATCGAATACGCGGCAATTGTCTCGATTTCAAAAACATACGATCTATCCCGGACATGGTTTATCAAAGCCCTGGAGGCTACGAAGCTGTCCAAAAAAGTTATTTTTATCAGAAAGCACGAGAAAGCGAAATTCGACTCGCAAAACGAGTGATTAATGGTGAGCGGCAGCACCCTGCTTCAAATGCACTATGGTTTTATCGACCAACGGGCGGATGCCCAGCCACTTGGTGGGATCAGGCTAACAGCGGAAGATACAAAGCGCATTGCTTCTTCGTCCCGCAAGCTGGCGAATGTCCTGCCGTGTTCTAAGAAACGATTTCTAACGTGCGAAAGTGAGGATAAACAAGTATGATCAATGGTTATGGATACAAACAGCAAGTGAGTATATCAAATGCGGGTCCAAACATTTCTCCCTATGGAATGAATCAGCCCTATGGGTACGGCGCGGGCTATCCACAATATGCTCAACCATACATGACAGGGCAAGCGGCAACGATATCTTCTATGCAATCATCCGGCGCAGGAGGCACAATACCTCCAACTAATGTACCAAGCGGTGCCTTTGTTACACCAAGCGGCGGCAATATCGTTACCATTCCTGCGGCGGAAGAATCCTATGTAGAAAATATTCTTAGGCTCAACCGTGGTAAGCTTGCTACATTTTATATGACTTACGAAAACAATCGCGAGTGGAACGCCAAAATTTTCAAAGGCATCATCGAGGCAGCTGGACGGGATCATATCGTTATTAGTGATCCATCAACGGGCATGCGCTACCTCTTACTAATGCTGAACTTGGATTATGTAACATTTGACGAGCCAATCAAATACGAATATCCGTTCCAAGGAAGTGTGGTCACACCTAGTACACCTATTAGCAGCTAGTTAATTCAGGTTTACGATCCCACACCTTAATCCTGTTGGTCGTCCTTAGTTACATTTGGAACAACTGGCTTAAACGTCCACACATGGAGCTTTGCTGGACCGCCCACGATCCATTGTGAAAGCTCAAACCATGAAGAACGCTCATCGCAGCGTTCTTTTTTTATTTGTTCAGCTTCCTCTGCATGTTCCGCAGACCATATTTCAACAAATAAACCTGGCTGATCCGTTCCTTCAAATAACTTTACTTGTCGCTTTTCAAATTGTTGCAACCTTGTTACTTCTGCCAAATATTGATCAATAAATTCCGGCATAATACGATACTCTGCAAAACAAATGTACATCTTAATAATGACTCCTCTCACTTATATTGATAAAGTTCCCTTGCTGAGCTAATACTAATCCTAATTATTTTATTAGGGAGGTTTCCGCCTTATGGATTCAGGAACACATCTTGTTATGGGCATTGGCCTTGCTGGGCTTGCAACGATAGATCCAGTAGTAGCAGCAAATCCAACTATTTTAACGGCAGTACTCATCGGCACAGTCGCTGGATCACAAGCCCCCGATCTAGACAATCTACTCAGGCTAAAAGGGAATGCCTGTTATATCCGGAATCATCGCGGTATTTCCCATTCCATTCCTGCCATCTTTGTTTGGACAATTGCAATTACTGGAATACTCCAGTTGTTGTACAGAGGAAGCTTGCCTTGGCTACATGTAGGAGGATGGGTGCTATTGTCCGTTATGCTTCATGTATTTACAGACTTATTTAATGCCTATGGTACTCAAGCGATGCGACCATTCAAAGAAAAGTGGATCTCCTGGAACATTATCCATATCTTCGATCCTGTCATATTCGCAGTCCATATTATAGCTATTTTACTTTGGGCAGCCAATCTCGTAAATCCCGCCACTCTGTTTCCGTTCATGTATTTGTTCCTTACTATTTACTTCATATGGCGAACATTCGATGCTCGTCGTACAGTCAAATCACTTCCAGCCAAAGATAAAGGCCATCACAAGGGAGATACTTATTTCGCTATTCCAACCATATCGCTATCGATTTGGAATATTGTGAAACATTCCGCTGATGGAACGTTTTCTATAGGTAATCTACGCGGCAGTTCACTTCGTTGGATGGATAAAGTGCAATGTTCCAATCATCCCGCGGTAGAAAAATCAAAAAATGATGCTTCGGTGCGTTCCTTTCTTTATTTTACAAGCTTTGCTTGTGCAGATGTGAAGGAGCACAGTTGGGGCTACGAGGTCAGATGGTCAGATGTAAGATACCGACATCGCAAGCAATATCCATTTGTAGCTGTATTGCTAATGAACAAACAATATGAAACTGTTGGTTCTTATGTCGGATGGTTAAGTGATGAAAGATTAATGAAGAGACTACGAATGGATACGTATTAACATTGACGAGAGCAAGTCCCTTCCTGCACAATGGGAAGGGGCTTTATTCGTTACGACGGAACTTGAAACATAAACAAAGCCCAAGGTTTCCCTTGGGCTTCGTTCATTTGAACCATCGTTGTGTATGAGAAGCGATTAACGGTAGCCGCCGGACAATTGTTGTTCAGCAATTTGGACTAGCTTCTTCGTAATGTATCCACCAAGTGAACCTGCCTCGCGAGTGGATAAGTTTCCGTAGTAGCCATCCGCCGGAATTTGTACTCCGAGTTCTTGCGCTGCCTCAAGTTTTAGTTGATTTAGTGCTTGCGTTGCTTGTGGGACAATTAGTTGGTTGCTTCCTGCCATAAGGTATTTCTCCTTTCGTCCTCTGCACTTTGATGTGTTGCAAGCTTGCAAAGTTATTATGTGCATCGTCTTAAAAACTATGCTGGATTCTAAAAAAATATTTGGATCGACTTCAAACCATCTAAGGAGTGTTATATAAATGTCTAAATCACTATCGATATTTTTTGCCAGCTTATCTATATTGTTTATGAGTGCAACAGCTATCTCCATCAGTCATAATGGTTGGCTTGTACTACTCTTTAGCTTACTTTCCTTGTTTAGTGTGGGAGCAGGTTTTATCGTTAAGGCTAGACTTAGAAGAAAGAATGAAAAAGTAACCTCAGAAGATACGAAATAAGATACGTTGAATTTCACCGTAAACGATTCTAAAGCCACCGCATTGTTACTCACGGTGGTGGCTAATTATTTCTAATTTTATCCTCGCTACTTCAATAAAACCATTTTTTCTACCTGCGCATACAAATTCTTTTCCATCCCATTTAGCTTTAAACAAAGTCATCCGCATACGTTCACCGCTAATGGCAACTGTTGTGAAGTTACAACTGAGTTTAGCTTACAAGCGCAAAGATTTAAAAAGTTGTCCTATCGGCAAAACAAACTGCATATGTTATACTAAAACGATCAATCGTAATAATTACAATTAAGAAAGGGAACTCCTCATGCGACAAATGATTTTTCGATTTGGTACACCTGCCTTAGCAACTGGATGCCTTATCATGCTCGCTCTAATAGCAACGAATCGTGAGTTGCCGTCAGCCCTTACTTCTCTCTTTGAAACAGCAAACTTGCAATCCTTCAAAATATTATTTATTAGTATTATTTTAGAAGCATTTCCGTTTATTTTACTTGGCGTCTTATTTTCAGCCGTACTACAGGTGTTCGTCACAGACGCCATGATTCGCAAGTTCACACCTCGAAATCGGATAGCGGGCGTACTTTTCGGTGGACTTCTTGGTATCGTGTTTCCACTGTGCGAATGCGGTATGATTCCAGTCATCCGCAGATTAATTCGCAAGGGAATGCCCTCATACATAGGAATCGTTTATTTACTCGCTGGACCAATCGTTAATCCAATCGTATATACTTCCACATTCACAGCTTTTCGAACGACACCCGAAATGGCCTATTATCGGATGGGACTAGCTTTTGTAGTAGCGATCATTATCGGATTTATATTCGCAAAGTTTGTTAAATCGAGCCCCTTGCGGGGAGATAATCAACCTATTCATCTAACAGGTGTATCTGCTGCTAGCCAAGCTCCTTTTCATATGATAAGTACACAACCAATAGAACCAAAAGGAAATAAAGTTCGTGGTAGAACGTCTGCAACTCTTGCTCATGCATCAGACGAGTTTTTTGAGATGGGGAAATATTTGATCTTTGGCGCATTTCTAACAGCTATTATCCAAACGGCTATCGACAGAAGCACTCTTGTCTCCTTTGCAGATCAACCCCTATTTTCTTACTTCTTTATGATGATATTTGCTTTTATCTTATCGATTTGTTCGACATCAGATGCGTTTATAGCATCTTCATTCAGTGGTATTTTCCAGCAAGGTCCATTGCTTGCATTTCTAGTGTTCGGCCCGATGATTGACTTCAAAAATACGTTAATGATGTTATCTACTTTTAAAGTAAAAATCGTACTCATACTTATTGCGCTCACTGCAGTTCTTACTTTAACTGGTGCACTTTTAGTGGGGGTGTTACTATGATCCACCATCTTATTCGCGGCACCATATTAACAGGATTTTCATTATTAATCCTCTACTTATTCCATACAGGTGAAATTTCACTTTATATCGCTCCACGCATGGAATTGCTTGTTAAGTTATCTGCACTAGGTCTTTACGCCGCCGCTGCTTATCAGTTCTATGCCGCATTACAAAAACGAGTACACAAACATACAGCAGATTGTGGATGTTCTCATCATCCTTCACCTTCCAAGTTTAAAAATACGGTCATATACTGTTTATTTCTATTCCCATTACTTATTGGCTTCATTTTCCCAACTGGAACACTCGGAAGTTCTCTCGCAGCCAAAAAAGGTGTTAGCTTCTCTGGCAATGAATCGATTACGCGCAAAGGGGTTATAGAAGCAAGTTCTTCCGCTTTGGTTGATGAGTTATTTCCATTCGATGATTATACAATTGATCATGCGAAATATGGGAAAATCCTTTATGAACAATCACTCATTCAAGTTCCTGAGAAGCAATTTATTGAAACTTTAACTACACTCGATTTATACAGAAATGCCTTTATCGGTAAAGAAATCGAAATAAGTGGATTTGTTTATCGAGAGGAAGACATGGGGCAAGATCGCCTAGCTGTTAGCCGCTTTGCTATGAACTGTTGTTCTGCGGATTCTTTACCTTACGGTCTTATGATTAAATGGCCACAGGCAAATGAATATGGCTCAGATGAATGGGTAAGTGTGACGGGGAAGCTCACAACATCTATGTACAATGAAAACGAAATAATAACGATTGATGTCACTTCGATAACACGAATCGATGCACCGGCTTCGCCTTATGTTTATCCTGATCTCCAATTTGGATACTAAAACCATTAAACAAACGATGGCTACTCAATTACCGTAGCCATTGTTTATTTAATTACAGCGCTTATTTATTGAAAATCACGTAGTGTTTGTTGTTGTCTTAATTGCGGAACGTATTTATTATTCCAAGTAGCCATATTGTAGTTTGATTCATAAAGAACACTAGCCGACCAAGAGTTTGTGCTCGCACGTACCGAAAAGTCATACAAAATCTCACCATGCGTCCAATCTTTTCTGTACTTTAATGCATCAATCGCCATTTGGCGAAAAGCTTGTACTTGTGCAGGCGTCAAACCTTTGTCACAATGCTCAATCTTTCCATTTTTACTTTCAATAGGATGATGTTTCATCCCGAATTTTCCTACTGCATTGTTCCGAATATGTATTAATACAGTACCCGCTGAAGCATTCGTTAATTCTCCTTCTAGTTGCCGAAAAACAAAATCTACCTGTCGCGCAAGAGAAACCGAAGTCATTTCCATTCTTGAAAGCCTCCTCAATTTCGACAATTTATCATGTAATTCGACAAATATTAACTAGATATTACATCGACTTCCTTAATGTTAGCATCACTAAAAGCAATGTTCACCGAAAAAATTCATAGTATTTTCCGAAAGGTTTTCTGCGCTTTTGTGCCTATACGAATGGGACTTAAGTCCTGCTTAAAAAAGACTGAAAATACTTCGACAAATATAGACCATTTTCGAGCTCAGTGTTATAATATGGATATTCCAAGTAAGGGAGCGCTTACATGATGATTCGATGGTACTACTCACAATCTGTGCGCAACAAACTATTGATTACAACTTATTTATATTTAGCACTATTTGCTATCGCTACACTTATTGTTACTGCAATTATGGGCGAAAATATGCTTGCAATCGTCATTGGTACTATTATTGTTGCTCTCGTCGTGTACCCATTTACATCATTTGTAGAAAAGTCGATTACATATTCATTTGACGAAATAACTAGCGCAGCTTACCGAATTTCCAAAGGTGACTTTACACAAAAGATTGACACATCAACAAATTCGGGATCTGGCGAGTTAGGCCATTCCTTCAACAGTATGGTAGACAAGCTTCGTGACATCTTAACTGAAACTTCTAACATTATAAAACATGTATCCGAAACTAGTCGCAGCATCTTCGAAAAAAACAACAACGTTCAAACAGCAATGGAACAGGTTGCTGCATCTGCTCATGAACTTGCTACTGGAGCTAATGAGATCTCAGAAGATGTTACTGATATGAGCGCTTCCATTAATGAGATTGAAGAGAAAGTTGCTGCATATGCCCATTCCACCAAAGAAATGAACGACCGATCTGAGCAAACGATAGAGCTTGTTGAGAAAGGTAAACATGCTCTGGAAGTTCAAGCAACAGGGATGAAACGCAACATAGACGCAACTGCAAAAGTATCCGAAACAATAGAAGATTTAGCACGCAAAGCACAAGGAATATCCGCAATTACAACTACGATCTCAGACATAGCTGAGCAAACAAACCTGCTATCCCTTAATGCTTCTATTGAAGCAGCTAGAGCAGGTGAACATGGAAGAGGATTTGCAGTTGTTGCTCAAGAGGTACGTAAACTTGCGGAAGAATCTACTGCTTCAACCAAACAAGTATTTAATCTTGTAAAAAGTATCGATGAAGGTATCAAACAAGCGATTAGCAACATGAAAGTAAATGAAGAAGTTGTTAGCCTGCAAACGGAGCATATTAAACAGTCTGAGCTCGTATTCAAAGAAATTGAACAAAGCATTACATTTATAACAACACAAATTTATGCATTTTCTAAAGAAAGCGATGTTATGCTCGAGAGTGCTCAACAAATATCTGGTGCGATTCAAAACATCTCAGCAATAACACAGCAATCAGCAGCTGGTACTGAGCAAGTATCTGCTTCAATGAATGAACAAATTGCTTCTGTTCAAGCAGTTGTACAAGAAACTGAGCGAATGCTCACTATGGCAACACAACTTCAACGAACGATTCAAGTATTTAAAATGAAATAAACGACAAGTAAGACCTGAGTCCTAATCATTGGATTCGGGTCTTTTTGTTTCGCTTGAAAATGAGTATTTAACAATTTCACGAATGAATATAACTTATGACGGAGAAAGTACATATACCACCATACAAATTTGAAAAGAACGGATGAGGGGAATGCCTAAAAAAACTACCAAACGCCTAATAAGGCTGTTTTCGTTTCTCGTTATAAGTGCTATTCTATCCACTACGCTTCCCGCTCCTTCTTTAAGCATTAACGGGAGTATCGAAACTTTTGCACCTGAGCAATCGAACAACAACAATTCAAAAAAAACGGTTAAGCGGCAACCATCTTCGCAAAAAAATCAAAACAAAAATAACCCAAACAAAAACCGTCCTCCTAAACGAGCTGTAAAAGTATCCTGGGTTAAGCTACAAAAACAATACCCTGGTGCCTTTATGATGAGCGGCTCGAGGGAACAGAAGAAAGTGGCACTTACATTCGATGATGTGCCCGATCCGAGATATACACCTGCTGTATTAGATATTTTGGCGGAACATCATATTCGTGCGACTTTTTTTGTTGTTGGCGAGCGAGCAGCCAAACATCCGGCATTAGTGAGAAGAATAAAAAATGAAGGGCATATTATAGGTAACCACTCTTATAACCATGCCATCTTCTCTAAGCTAACTACTGCTCAGTTTCAAAAACAAATTTTACAAACAAACCGTATTATTAAAAACATAAGTGGTCTATCCCCAAGACTTATTCGCCCACCTTATGGGGATCTGTTACCTCAACAAGTTATATGGGGGAAACAAAATGGTTACACAATCGTAAACTGGGATGTTGATTCAGAGGATTGGAAAAAAAACCCGAGCAGTTCACAAGTCATCGCCAACATTAATCGGACACTTCAGCCTGGTTCCATCATCCTACAACATGCTGGTGGAGGAGTAGGTCAAAGCTTGTCTGGCACAATTGATGCACTACCTATTCTCATAGAAGAGCTACAAAGCAAAGGGTATGATCTCGTCACTTTACCTGAGCTTATAGGAAAAAGAGCTTACCGTTAATAATAAAAACCGGCGAATATCATCATTAAGAAGATATTCGCCGGTTACGGTTGTTTGTATTATTTTAAAATATATGCTGTAACGTTCTGAATGCCAAACTTACTCGCTTGTTGTGTAGTGCCAGGTACAAAGATGTCGATTCGATTGCCTTTAATTGAACCGCCCATATCTGTTGCAGTTGCAATCATTCCGCCACTTGGCAAACCGTTATAATCATAGCCTGTAATATAGAGTTTTGTTCCAAGCGGAATCATTTTGGAATCAACAGCAATTGTTCCAACTTTAAGTTTATTGCCAAAGTAATCAACTGCTCCCCATTTTCCATTCTCAGAGGCAGCTGCCGTATATGCAGTTGCTTTCACTGACAATTGCTTGGAGTAAGAAAGTACTTCACCACTAGCAGCAGTTACCGTCTTGCCAGTTGGAATTATAGTTGGACTGTTCTGTGAGTTGGAAGTAACTTTGGATACACCAGGAATTTTAACTTTCATTCCTGTTTGCATATTTAGTGGATCGATCCATGCATTTGCATCCATAATCTTTTTCATTGGAACTTTATATTGAAGCGAAAGCTTCCAGAATGTATCATTGTTAATTACAGTATGTGTGTGTGCTGATGCTTGTGCTGTACCTGCGGATAGTGCGATTGAAAGTGCTATTGCTGCGCTTGCTATTAATGTTTTCTTCAAGATGTATTACCTCCAAAAATAATGAATGATACAGAACGTTAAAGGTGAAAACCTTTAACGTTCTGATAAAAATGATGGCTAATGTTAGCCAGTAAACATTTGTACCCATTCGCCGTTTACATAACCAACGCCGATTTTCGTAAAGCTTTTGTTCATGATGTTAGCTTTGTGACCTGGACTATTCATCCAATCATTCATTACTTGTGCAGCTGTTCGTTGTCCTGATGCAATGTTCTCACCAGCAGAATTGTACTTCACACCAAAGGTACGCATCATATCAAATGGTGATCCATAGGTTGGTGATGTATGACTGAAGTAATTGTTTACGTCCATATCTCTTGCTTTTTCAGTAGCTACTTTATTCAATAGTGCGTCCGTCTGAAGTGCTGGTAGTCCAGCTTTAGCACGTTCTTGATTCACTAACGTAACCACTTGGTTTTGCATCGTCCCAGTTTCAGGAACTGGTGTTGGTTTCGGTGTCGGTACTGGTGTTGGCTTCGGCGTAGGTACCGGTGTTGGCTTCGGTGTCGGCACCGGCGTTGGCTTCGGCGTAGGTACCGGTGTTGGCTTCGGTGTCGGCACCGGCGTTGGCTTCGGTGTTGGATTAATACCACCACCAGTTGAAGGCCATTTAATCGTGACATTAAACTTACTTAAATCTATTCCGTATTTTTGTGCGATCTCGTTAAGAGATTGGTGATTCATATAAAAGGCATGCACCTTAATGTAAGACTTCGTAATTGTAGCGGCTTCAGCCTTTGGAGCTGCGATACCCGAACCGATCATCGTTGCTGCAAGTAAGCTGGCCACGCCAATGCGTATAGGTTGCATTTTCATAATTCAATTCCTCCTGAGCATGATAGTTTGTTGTTGCTTGTCCCGATGCCACTTATCTTAGCATGGGGGGTAGGGTGTTTCATGGCTCAAAAATTTCCAAACGCTTGAAAATAGTGCCTAAATGTACGCGGTTCCTGCATTATTAGAATCTACTCATCCGTATAAATAGAACAAAAAACACCTCCTTTTGCTCAAATTGAGCAAAAGGAGGTGCTAACTTTCGAAATACTTATTATTCATTTACACGAACGAATTTTCCTGTTTCTTGAGATTCGAAAGCTGAAAGAATGACTTTTAAGGAGGCGCGCCCTTCTTCTCCCGAAATAGTAGGTTTCGTATTTGTAATGATGCTTTCTACGAATGCATCTACTATGCCGCTAGATAGTTGCTTGTCATTCGTTGCAATATCTCCAACTTTATATTTATCTACTTGCCCATTACGAAGCTCAACAATTACCTGATCATCAGGATGGGTACCAACTTTCAAAACACCATTTTCACACCATAAAATAGTGCTATTGTCCTCACCTCTATAATAGGTCCAACTAGCTACTAGCGTACCAATTACTCCACTGTTCATACGAAGAATACATGATGCATTATCATCAACTTCCGTATTTTCCTTATGCAAAGTGCTGACGAAAGCACCAATTTCCGCTACCTCATCGTTCAACAACCAACGGATGAGATCAGATTTGTGAACACCTAAGTCACCCATAGCACCCATCAATGCTTCTTCCTTACGGAAAAACCAGCTGTTTGCGCCATCGATACTCCAAGAATCTGGCCCAGGATGGCCAAATGATGTCCTGAATGTTAACACTTTTCCAAGGATGCCTGAATCTAATAGTTGTTTTGCCTTCACATGTGGAGGCATTAATCGCTGGTTGTGACCAACCATGAGGTAAACGCCATTATCACTTGCTGCTTTTATCATTGCTTCTGCTTCCTCATCTGTAACAGCCATTGGTTTCTCTACTAATACATGAGCCCCCGCTTCTGCTGCATCAATGCTCATTGAAGCATGTAACGCGTTCGGTGAACAAACACTTACAGCATCAGGCTTAACTTCTGCCAGCATCGTTTTATAATCCGCAAATGCTTTGCCACCATGTTGTTTTGCAAATTTCTCAGCACGTTCTATAACAGGATCGACGAAAGCTACAAGTTCCACATTAGCATTAGCCGCATATTCCGGTACATGACGGTATTTAGAAATGGAGCCACACCCAATAATCGCTACACGTATTTTTGACATAAGCTATTCCCTGCCTTCTATTTAAATTGATTCAAATAATTTGTTTTCATCCAATTAAAACTCTCTTCTACGGACTGAAGCGGCGGATTCGTACATACGTCTTGCTCAACGATAAGCCATTCTACAGATGTTTCCGATGCAGCTTCGATAATTGACTGTAACTGTAACGTTCCCCTGCCAAGTTCAACCGTTTCAATTGCACCATCGGTCGGTTTCGTACGGTAATCCTTTACATGTAGTAATGGAAGTCTGTCGCTGTATTTATTAATATATGCAATCGGATCATTACCGGAAAATTGTACCCAGCCGATGTCCATTTCAACCTGTAAAAAATGCGGAGATACTTCATCATAAAGCGCATCGAATGCACTTTTCCCGTCAACCTCTACTTCAAATTCAAACTCATGATTATGGTATGCAAATGTGATACCTTCTTCAATAAATCGTTTCCCATAATGCTCGAATGCAACCATATGGTTTCTCCATGCTTGCTCACTACGAAGTTCAGGGGACAGCCATGGACATATCGCATATTTAGCTCCGATTGTTTTAAGGTATGTAATTTCACCCTCTAAGTTGTTCTCAAGTTTCTCAAGTCCAATATGACTTCCGATTGCAGTCAGTTTTAATTCTTGAAGTAGGTCACGCATGTCTTCTGCTTTAATATTTCCATATCCTGCAAACTCAACACCCTCATAACCTATTGCTGCAACTTTACGAAGTGTATCCTCGAAGTCTACCGCTGTAGCTTCACGAACCGTATACAACTGTAGACCAATGCCCATCCGTTTCATAAAAGTGCTACTCCCCTTTGATAGATATTATGATGTCTTACATGTGTCAATTTGCCTTATGAGTTTCATTATATAGAGCTAAAGCACTGGAAACTAGCTATTTTATTACTCTCTTTTTATGTGATTTTGTCCTTGCTTTTTTAAATACCGAAAGAGTAATTGCGTGATTTTTGCGTGGCGTCTGCGGTACACCGTATGTTATGCTAATTAAACTTTAGATGAGTGGTAGGGATGGTAGAGCCAGATTCAATCCTACTAGATTTGCAGATTTGACACACAATCGAACTAATTACATAATTGTCTTCAAAAAATCATCATTTTTCTTATAATTAATGCGACTTTTACGTAGAATGTCCGTATTATGGTGTAAGATTGCGACTTTATTAGAAACTTGTAATCTTTTGCACACCGAATTTTAAGAATCATTTAATATTTATACGTTAGACTAAAAAGAAACCCCTTCAGAGGATGGAGGCAATACCATGAAAACAATGTTAATCTTCCAGAATAAAACGATACCTGTATATTTAACAGATACGAACAAACAATCAGTAGAGAAACTAACAACCGTACTTAATCGCAAAATTACGACAGGCAAAAATGCACTCAAAAAATGTATTACCTCTTTAATTAGTGTAGAAATTGTAGGCAGTGAAGCAACGCTTCATTCCTACTACGAGCGTGACTCACTTACAATTTCCCTTTACTAATCTTATCGTTCAATAATAATAGGGCGCTGCTCACATTGCTTCATGCAATGTAGGCAGCGCCTTATTTTGATTAATGAATAATTACAAGCATCCGCATTTGTACAGCTTTAGTTACTATTCTTCAAGTCCGTTCAAAAAACTATTCAGAACAAATGTAATACTGTCATTCACTTCTAAAGCCATTCCAAAGCCGCCACTTTTTTCAATCGAAGCAAAACCATGTAGTATACTTCTTAGTCCCCTAACAGCATGAACTGCCTTTTCTTCAGATGATTTATAAATCGATAGAGCAGCAACAAGACTTTCAACAATCTCTGATCCAAGTCTCATTTGTTCTGGTTGCTCTGCGGTTGGAGCACGCAATGTCAATTCGTATAAACCGGGATGATTTCGTGCAAACAATAAATAAGCGTCAGCTATAGCAATTATTTTTCCGCGCGTTTGATTTGTGCCTGAAGCAGCTTTAATCGCCTCATTCAATTGATTGAGACCATGCGTAACTAAATGAGATTTTAGTGCAGGTAACCCATCAACATGATTATATAGAGACGGTGATCTTACACCAAGCCGACTAGCGAGTGATGCTAAAGTTATTTCCTCAAATCCAACTGTATCAGCGATTTCAGTAGCCGCCGCAACGATGATTCCTAAATCGAGTCCTCTTCTAGGTGACATGACTGTTCATACTTCCTTTCTTTATTATACGTTGTTCTGCATTATGAATGGCTTTGTTCATAGCTTCCATAGGACTTAACAACATGTTCCCATGCCCAACTGCTAATACTGTAGGCTTCAAACTAGCCAATCTTCTTGCACTGTCTAAACTTAAAGCTGGATTCCATGTAGCGAGTGCAGGAAATGGAAAGGATAACTTCATATGCCCTGATACTGCTATTCCACCGCGTGTCTGAAAAGCATCTCCAGCAATAAGAATACCACTACGTTCATCCAAAAATGCCATCGACCCCGGTGTATGACCTGGTGTAGCAATCGTAAGTAATGAGCCTATTCTATCATTATCACTCAATAACAGATTAGGTGTTGTTTTTATATTATTAGGTATACCACCTCGAATAGGTAAGTTTCCTTCTTCCTTCTTAAGCGAAGAGTCGCCCTTAAGAAGAATAGCATCTCTTCCGGATATATAAACCGTAGCCTGCGGCAACATTTTTTTCAAACCATCCAAGCCACCTACATGATCATTATGTGCATGGGTAAGTACGATACGTGTAATAGGTTTCCCGATTTTCTCTGCCGCTTTCAAAATAGCATTTACATTGTTCGGTAGTGCCGTATCCACTAAAGTAAGCTCATTTTCCTCTTCAACCAAATAACAATTTACAGGAAATAATAATGGCAAATAAGTAAGTTGTACAACATTTCCTTCACGAATCATTCTCATCGTATGGTAGCTCCTCCAGTAAACTAATATCATTAGTTTTATAATAAACTAACGACATTAGTTTATCAAGCTATATTTTAGAAACATACAAAAAACAGCAGACCAAGCATTCCCTTGTTCTACTGTTTCTGACTATCATTTAGCATCATACCTACCATAAGAAGCAGCATACTCCTTCATCTTATCAAATGCTTTTCTGTTTATACTTTTCAATGGATGAAATTGAGGGTGGTTAGAATTAACTTCTAATATCCATAGACGGCGATCACTATCATAAGCGAAATCAATACCCATCTCATGCATGCCCGATTTCTTTTTGCTGAGCACTTTAGCTACATCTAAAGCTGCAGTAGTCAACCTTCCTCTTCTACGTTCTCCTTCTTCTTTGGTCAGTTGCAGCTGACTATGCAATTTATTTAGTGTGTAGATTGAACCACCCTGATAATAGTTAGTCACAATCTTATTTTCTACCCCTACTTTTACCATATATCCTGTACAAACCCATGAGCCACCGGGCTTCCGCTGAACCATAACTCTAATATCATAAGGACGATTATTAACACGGTCTAGTCCGATACCTTGTTGAATGATAAGACTTCCCTGTTTCGATCTATTCATACTCGCATAGATATCAGATACGTTTCGATACTGCTCTTTCAACTGCCTTTTCCCTACTATTCGTTGCAAAACATAACCATCGGCTGACTTTTTAATTTTACAAATGCCAATTCCAAGTGAACCTATATCCGGTTTAACATATAGAGAGGAATATTTGCTGCACATCATCTCTAAGTTTAATCGGTTGAATTTTACGGTGCGTGGTACATACTTTCCAATGTGAGACTCGGTTAGTAAATAACGACAAACTCGAAGCTTGCCTCTTATCGTTCGGCTAGCATAGTTTTTCTTAGCCAACAGATTCACCTCTACATATTGTATGAGATTAATCTATGACCGACAGGTATAATAGACTATGGATAGAGGCATATTTTCAGAAGATTGATAGACTAATGTTTTGATTTACTTTCTATCGAATTACTTTCTATCGAATGAACTAGAATAAAGAGAAAAATTACTTTTTGCTCTCTTTTAACATTTCTCCGATTGCTCCAATACTACCTAGTGTTTCTACTGCTCTTGTTGGTATAAACACTTTGTTAGCCGCACCATTTGCAATGTCAGTTAACGCTTCCAATGATCGGTAAGTCAATACTTGTTCGTCCAATCCCGCAGATTTAATTAACTCGATTCTAAGTTTCTCTGCTTCAGCTATAGATTGAATTGCCTTTGCTTCACCAAGAGCTTCCAATTCTTGTGCTTGACGTTGACCTTCCGCTTGACGGATACGTGCTTCCTTTTCCCCTTCAGCTTTCAAGATTTTGCTTTGTTTATCACCTTCTGCACGTAAAATCATATCTTGTTTGGCAGCTTCAGCTTCTAGGACTAGTGCTCGTTTGCTACGTTCAGCTTTCATTTGCTTATCCATAGCGTCCTGAATGTCAACTGGCGGCTGAATATCGATAACTTCAACCCTCTCGATTCTAACGCCCCACTTCTCGGTTGCTTCATCAAGTGCAACACGAATATCTGTCGAAATCTTCTCTCGGCCTGACAACGTTTCATCAAGCTCCATCTTACCAATTATTTGTCTCATTGTTGCAGTACTTATATTTCGCACACCGTATACATAATCTGATATGCCATATGTAGCTTGCTCTGGGCCTGTCACTTGATAAAAAATAATCGTATCAATTTTTACTTGTACATTATCCTTCGTAATTACCGTTTGCGGAGGCACATTCGCTTGTTGAATACGAAGATCATGATACGTTCTAACATGATCGATAATTGGAATAAGAATATTAATTCCCGGAGTCAATAATCGATTAAATCTACCTAATCTTTCAACAACACCAACTCTTTGTTGTGGGATGATTTTTACTGATAAAGAAATAAAAACGACCGCAATAACAAGTAAGACAATAACTAAGGTGTAGCCCATATCGTCACCCTCCTCGTTTAATTACATGAAGTATTGCACTTCCACGACTGACAACTACAATCGTCTCACCCTTATTGATCGTTTCATCGGCAGATGCGCTCCACGTTTCATTGCCTACCTTAACAATGCCCGGAGCATCTTCACTAACTTCTTCTACAACGGTTCCACTCATACCAATCAGATCATCTATTGTATCTTTAAACCCTCTCGAAGCCTGAATACGACGTGTAAGCGGCTTTGTAAAAATAGTAAGCAGTACAGCCACAACACAAAAAACAATAACTTGAAGCAATAAAGCATCAGGAACAATTAAGTCAACAACCGCTGCTGCAAGCGCTCCAATACCTAGCCATAACAAATAAAAGGTTAGTGTCAGCATTTCTATTACAATTAAAGCACCTGCTGCGATAAGCCATAATAACCACCACTCCATCTTATCACCTACCTTTCAGAATTAATGTATTCGATACTATGTAAACTATGACCTTCTTATTTCTGTACACTCGTCGAAATGTGGCACCATTGTGCGGATTTTATCACATTATTGATAATTACACGTTCTAGCCATTTTTTTGTGCGTATAAAAACTCGCTTACTGCATCACTCTTAAACAACAAATAACACGCAATCGCTCCATAAATCGTTTGGCAAAAGAAAATTAAGAAAAACATTCCGTCCCCTGCCATTGCACTATAAAACACGAACTGAATAGCAACGATAAAACTAAGTGCTGCCCCTGCCGCAAACAAATAACGAACCCACGTAACTCCCCAAAACAAACATGCAGATAATGCCACCTGTATTATAAGTTTAATGATATCACCTGCAACAATAAGAGTAAGCAATGCAAATAAAATATTAAGAGATGCAATCGTAATAATGATCCACTTTCCCCGCTTGAACTGCCTCTCTTGCCGTTCTAAGAACTTTCCATATTCACGTTCACGATTCTCCTTTGAATCTGTTTCAAACTGACCAATGTTAGGATTAATATCTCTTTGAGGTAAAGGCAACTTACCAGAAATAGCGATTAGTTTGCTCGCAACTGAATGAATGTGACGCAGCTCATGATGATCAATCATATCTAGCGCTGCAACTATCGACGCTTTAGCCTTCGCATTCGTTGCCATCTTTAACTTATAAGCGGACAGCACCTGAGCGATCCTTTCAGGGTTATTCTGCATGTCTTTTATCTCGTCTATGGTGAAAAACAATTTTCTAAGCCCAGCAATCGTTTGTAGATTTTCTATATCCGTTTCCGAATAATCTCTGTGTTCGCGACCATTGTGTAAAGTACTCTTTGGCTGTATGAGTCCTTCTTCAATGTAATAGCGAACTGTACGTTCCGTAAGTTCTGTGCGCTTGCAAACCTCTTTTATTTTCACAATTATCATCCTCTCTCCCAAGAAATATAAATTGTTACACAACGGAAGTGTCAAGACGTAAGCCGAAATAGGTAATACAAATTGTTAATTTGTAAAATATTTCAACTCACCTCAACTAATCTAACATAGCTATTTCGTTTTTTCGACAATTACTTTCAGAAAATCAACTGCGAATAAAAGAAAAAAGATTGTTCATATTACTGACTAAGCCTGTGTGCTATAATAAAATTTGCGCTTAAAAGAATGATTTAATTTCACAACTATTGAAGGGGTTGCAGATGGAGAAAGCACAGAAAATAAAAAAGAATATTGTAGAATTAAATGTAGTAAAAGCAATTGCTATATTGGCAGTACTAATTATTCATGCAACAGCAAATTCGCGGGTAGACGTACCTTGGGGGAGCCAATCGGCGCCATTTTATTTAATCGTCAATCAACTAAGTATGTTTGCAGTTCCAGTATTTATCTTTATTAATGGGTTAGTATTGTTTTATCGTTACCAAGATGATTGGTCACTTGGACAAACCTTATCGTTTTACAAAAAACGTATTAAGTATATAGTAGTCCCTTACCTAATATGGTCTGCGATCTATTATGTGTACAATCAGATTCTTTATAAAGACTCCGTTCAGTTTGATCCTATCTCCTATTTAAAACTATTACAGTGGGGTCAAGCTAGCTATCATCTTTATTTCATGGTCATTGTCATTCAGATTTATTTATTTTTCCCAATACTAATGACTCTTGTGAGAAAGCTGAAATTAAAAGCCTATCATATGATCGCACTTGGCATACTAGTAAAAGCTGCCTTTCATTCCTATCATGTTTTGGTTAAACCCATTGAACATGCAGCAGCATTAATGCCCAACTATTTCATCGTATTTTGTGTAGGCGCAGCAATCGGCATGGCTTACCAGTCCTTTTCAGAAAAGAGCCACCATCTCTGGTGGACGTTCGGACTAGCTATTTTTGTTGGATTTATTTATATCATGTTATTGCTCTCTAATAAAGCCGGAGCTCAATATTGGTCACCATCCTACATGATTTTATACAACCTCTATGCTGTTCTAGTCGGTATCAGTCTCATATGGATCGGAAAGATCGTATGCGAACGATCAACTTTTGTAAGTAAAACGATTTTGCAATTAGGGATAGCATCATTTGGCATCTATCTCATTCACCCAGCAGTATTATCGTCATGGAGAAAGTTGTTTAATCCCACTATAGAGCATCCTTATTATCATATTTACAACGTTATAACGTTACTGTTCATTCTTGTTATGTCATGGTTTGTCGTTCATGTTACTAAGAAAATCAAATTTTCTTGGTTGCTGTGGGGAAGATAATTATTGAATTAAAAGTTTGTTATACAACAAAGGCACTGCTTATCGCAGTGCCTTTTCTATATGTTTCAATCTTAACTCGTTTCAATTAAATGAGTGCAGCATAAGTCAGAATAGTCTCTATCTAATTTATGATTCGATTTTATACTAATAAAACTTTTGTATTGTAATAAACTCGTCATACTTCTCTTCAGACAAAACAACCAGAGGTTGATCTTTTAATTGTTTTACTTCAACTGAAGTTAACTTATCTGTATCTATATCAGCAATAAACTTAATGGAATAAATATCTTCTTTAGTCTCATCTGTTACTGAGTCGTATATCTCCTTATTTTCTAACCGGTAAACCTTTTCATTACTATTAACTAAATATCTATCGGTAATTTCTTTCCTGAAACTTAACTTTACGTAATATTCTCCGTCGATAACCAGCTTATCCTCCACTTTAATACCGGTAAGAACAATAATACTGTGTACATTTTTATTTTGCTCAACAAGATTAATAAGAGGATTTCGGAATATAAACAATGTAAGTAACGGAACTACAAAAAGAATTATCCCCGTTTTCTTCTTAATGTTCCCCCCACCTGCCTTTAGAATTTCCATATAAAAAAAGTAAGAGTGTAAACAAAAAACCACTTCCTGCTCAGTTTTTCCTGAATAGAAAGTGGTTTCATTTATAAGAATCGTGTGTAGTAATCACACTATCTAAATTCAACTATGTAAATCTTTAAAATTTAAGAATGGTGCGGTAGACAGGATTTGAACCTGCACGTCCATTGGACACTACCCCCTCAAGATAGCGTGTCTGCCGTTCCACCACTACCGCACATTTGAAGTTGTGGTGTATCCCCCATACCAGTCGACTTCGAGGGAAGAAGAAACTGGTGAGCCATGAAGGACTCGAACCTTCGACACCCTGATTAAAAGTCAGGTGCTCTACCAACTGAGCTAATGGCTCTCATAAGCGGAATGAACTCATTTGAGCTTTTTTCCATAAGAGGATGATTGGTGACCCGTAGGGGACTCGAACCCCTGTTACCTCCGTGAAAGGGAGGTGTCTTAACCACTTGACCAACGGGCCGCACTGTTAATTTCTTACCTTCGCTTTTTAGCGACAAGAATTATTGTATCAGCTTGTCTCACAAAAAGCAACTCTTTTTTTAAATCTTTTTTAGAACTTCATCACCCTTATATTCCGCGGAATAGTTTAGGTTTTTTACAAATAAAAAAGACCGTTGCTCGGCCTCTTTACGATGAGTCCTGAGAAAAAATGTGGCGGAGAGAGAGGGATTCGAACCCTCGCACCACTTACGCAGTCTAACCCCTTAGCAGAGGGTCCCCTTGAGCCACTTGGGTATCTCTCCAAACTCTGGCTCCCCGAACAGGACTCGAACCTGTGACAACTCGATTAACAGTCGAGTGCTCTACCAACTGAGCTATCAGGGAATAGCAATTAGTGACTTTAAATAATTTATCATGACCCAGAAGAATTGTCAAGCATAAATAATAATAATTTTCCTCGGCACTTTCCACAGACGTATTTCGATGGGTCTACCTTCCTCTTACGTAAGTATTCCATCCCGCAATGCCTACATACTAACTTATACCGAAAGGCAGTTGCTTTCTTTCCAATACGCTCCGGCAATGACTTGCAATACCTTGAACCACCTACATGTGCAAGCAAAGTTTTGAAATCAGCATCTCTATGTTGGTAACCCCGCTTCATAATATGGAGATGATAATGACATAGCTCATGCTTAATAATTTTTTCTGTTTCCTCTGGTCCATATGAGTCCAATTGATGAGGGCTGATTTCTATATGATGAGTACGTGTAAAATAACGGCCTCCTGTTGCTTTTAATCTCGCATTAAAAGTGGCTTTATGTAGAAACGGCCTTCCGAACGATTCAAGCGAAACTTTTTCTACCCATTGCTGCAATACTTTATTATCCATAGCCAGTCCCTCCTAACTACTTGAATTTTAACGCTAGCATGCGCTACACTGTCAAGTAGGAATTATGAATCGTAGCAACAGATTGAAGGGAGAGCTTTACAATTATGGCTACTATGCGTTACGTACTTTTAAAAGAGCAACATTCTATCGCTTTTGTCGAAATGCCGGCTACTCACGCTTACCAGCTAAGCGCGTTAAACTTGCGTCTTCATAAAGAACTCGATAAATTAACGGCTGACAATGTACCTACTTTGCCTTATGCCGTTGCAGAATGCGACAACGTCGATCTGCATGATACCTCTATTGCTATTATTGGAGGGCTTGACTACATTAACAGTCTAGAAAAAGAGTTTTCGGATACAAAAGAAAAGTCTTACCCGCTTATTTCACTCTTAACGGAGATCCGTGCACTTCAAGCACAGTTAGAGCAATGGTATGAAGAGTATGAGGAAGAACAACAACTTTAGCACAAAGTAAGCCCGAATAAAGTTGTTCCGGCCATACATTTTATTGGACCTGCACGGTCATACGCCCTCCTCCATATGGTAGTAGAACAACAGGTTAGGCCCCGGAAGGAGGAGGTTGCGTATGCCGCAGTGGCTGTGCAATCAAATGATGCGTGCTTTTCACCAGAAGGATCGAAAGCAGATCAAACTACTTAACGATTGCTGGTACTTCTACCGCACGAAACAAAGTCCAAAGGAACAAGGTACTGAAACCGTATTTCAATAACTGTAACATTACGATAACAAACAAAAACCCGGTTCCCCTCCTAAACGAGAGAAACCGGGTTTATGATTTTATTTCGTTAAAAACGGTTGAAGAACGTAATTTCATCAACAGGCAATCGAGTCGTAGGATGACCCGGAGTCGCAGCTTTTCCGATCGGCAACAAGATCGTAGGAAGATAACGCTCAGATAAGTTAAACAATTCGATAACTTGGGCACGGTTATATCCGGCCATCGGCACTGTGTCGTAACCTTTTGAACGAGCAGCAAGCATAAGTTGCATAGATACAAGACCTGAATCAAATACAGCGATTTCCTTCAAGCGTTCTTGAGGAAGTGCGGAGTATTGCGTTGTCGTATTTGCAATCATTTTATCTTTAAGCTCTTCTGATAAATAGCCCGCTGTCGCAGCAGAAGTATATATTGTGTCAGCATGTTTATACATCTCAAGATCTGCGACAACGATAATGACCGCAGAAGAATCTGCTACTTGCTCCTGATTATAAGCGATTGGCAACAGCTTCGCTTTCAATTCAGCATCTGTAACGACAAGGAAACGCCATGGTTGCAAATTTGAAGATGACGGAGCTTTTGTTGCAATCGCTATAATTTCACGAATTTCTTCGTCAGATATAACTGCACTGTTGTCATATTTGCGTACAGAACGGCGCCCCTCGATTACGTTAATAAATGATTGATCTTTTTCCAGTTCAGCTTGCGTACTAGTATTGTTTGAATTAGTCATATTATTATTCCTCCTTAAACTTATACAGCAAGACGATACGTCCCTTTGTCATTCCAATACTAAAAGTATATTCAGATTACGAACTTTTGTCAATTAACTAACCTTTCTTCATTAACTAATATTTTCTGTATATTTTCCTCGGTTTTCACTCTCATTATTCGTTCTGTGCTATAAATAATAAAGCCCGTCCAGCGCAACATGGACGGGCTTCCAATTAATTAGGCTGCTTCATCGTAAGACTGACGCGGCCCTTCTTCAAATCAACGCTCATTACCCAAACCGTTACATTATCACCTACAGAAACAACATCCATTGGGTGTTTAACAAATTTATCACTGAGCTGAGAAATATGGACTAATCCATCATTTTTGATACCGATATCAACAAATGCACCAAAATCGATTACATTCCGAACAGTGCCTTGAAGCTCCATCCCCGCTGTCAAATCTTCGATTTTCAGTACATCCGTATGGAAGATAGGCGGCGGAAGTTCTTCACGAGGGTCTCTACCTGGCTTTAGCAAACTGTCAATAATATCCCGCAGTGTCGGAACTCCAACAGCGAGAGTGGCAGCTAAACCTTGAATGTCAACTTCGGAAAGCTTTTCTTTTACAGCCTCTGTCTCAATCGCTTTGAGCTCAAGTCCAAGCTCCTTAAAGAGCATGTCCACCACATCATAAGACTCTGGATGAATTGGAGTACGATCAAGCGGATTCACGGCCTCAGGAATACGCAGGAAGCCAATGCATTGCTCATAAGATTTAGCACCTAACCGCGGAACCTTTTGCAACTGAGTACGTTTTACAAAGCGACCGTTTTCTTCACGGTACTTTACAATATTTTTAGCTAGTGTTGCATTAACACCCGCTACATATGAAAGTAATGAAGCTGATGCTGTATTTACGTCCACACCAACATGGTTAACTGCCGATTCAACGACACCGCCCAGTGTCTCGTCCAAACGTTTTTGACTTACATCATGCTGATATTGTCCAACTCCGATTGCTTTAGGTTCGATCTTAACTAGCTCAGCCAGTGGGTCCTGTAACCTTCTTGCGATTGAAACAGCACTTCTTTCTGCAACGTCCAAACTAGGGAATTCTTCTTGTGCCAGCTTTGATGCGGAATATACACTCGCTCCAGCTTCATTTACGATTATATATTTAATCTCAGAACCAGACTTCGTCAATCCCGCTTCAACACGTTTGCCAAGTAATGTAGCAATGAATTGCTCCGTTTCCCTGGATGCAGTGCCATTGCCAATGACGATTAATTCAACCTTATACTTGTCGATTAAGCCGTTAATGAGCTTCTCTGCTTCAACTACCTTATTGTTAGGTGGAGTCGGATACGATACCGCGACCTCAAGAAGCTTGCCCGTGTCGTCAATAACTGCAAGCTTACAGCCCGTACGGAAGGCCGGATCGACTCCAAGCACGATATGCCCGCGAACAGGAGGTTGCAGTAATAGATTTCGAAGGTTCTCGGAAAATATCGTAATGGCATGTTCCTCAGCCTTTTCAGTCATTTCTCCGCGCACTTCACGTTCAATAGAAGGCGATATGAGTCGTTTATAGGAATCTTCGATTACTGACTCCAATATTTCACGTACTGACTGTGCGGTACCATTACGGAGAAGCTTACGACGGATATGCTCATGAATTCGATCGGGCGGAGTATCAAAAGAGATACGAAGCACTTCTTCACGTTCACCACGATTGATCGCCAATATCCGATGTGGTGGCAACTTACGAATTGGCTCCTGGTAGCTATAGTACATTTCGTAAACCGACTCTGCTTCCGCATTTTTAGCTTCTGTACGAAGTAATGTTTGCTCGAACGTAAATTTACGCACCCAAGCACGGATCGCAGCATCATCAGCAATATTTTCCGCAATAATATCCATAGCCCCTTGAAGAGCATCCTGCGCTGTTGCTACGCCCTTCTCTTCACTTACATAACGCACTGCTTCTGCGAGTGGATCTCCTTGGCGCGGTTGTGACCAGAGCCACTCCGCAAGGGGCTCAAGACCTCTCTCTTTGGCAACACTCGCACGTGTCTTACGTTTCTGTCTGTATGGACGGTATAGATCTTCTATCTCCTGAAGCTTAATTGCTTGCTCAATTCCTGCTCGTAGTTCATCCGTAAGTTTGCCTTGCTCGTCAATAAGACGAACAACTTCACGTTTGCGTTCCTCTAAATTGCGCATATATTGCAGCTTCTCTTCGATCGATCGCAATTCGTTCTCATCAAGTTCCCCTGTCATCTCTTTCCGATAACGGGCAATAAACGGAATCGTGTTTCCTTCATCCAGCAGTGCAACCGCTGATTTCACCTTTGAGATTGGAATGGAAAGTCCAGCAGCAATTCCAGCTATAATACGCTTGCTCTCAGCTTCCTTCTGTTCCTCTGTCAGCTTCACCTTCGCTGTTGTTTCTTCAAAAGCTGTATGAGTAGCCCCTTTTGTCGTCTCAGCCAAATGCGATGCACCGTCCTTTAATTAATTTGTATTGACGTCATAGAAGCATTCCCGTCCGTTACCAGACTTGAATGCTTCCTATTGGTTATGCCGTATATGGATTGTTAGTTTTCTCGAAGCCAATTGTCGTACGTCCACCATGACCGGAGTACACAACAACATCCGAATCTAACTTATAGAGCTTATTACGAATGGAATCGTATAAATCTCTTTCGCGACCGCCAGGCAAATCCGTTCTGCCAACAGACATTTTAAAAAGTACATCCCCCGAGAAAAGATGGTTCCCGCATAGGAAGCTTACACTACCGGGTGAGTGACCTGGAGTATGAAAAACACGGAATGTGTGGCCTATCATTTCTAACGATTGACCTTCTGCAAGTGCGAACTCAGCCGGATCGGTGGATAGCGGCGGAGTTACATCTTGCCAGCGCATTGAACCATTTTTACGTGGATCAGTTAACCAGTCTGCTTCCAAATCATGAATATATACAGGGCAACCTGCTGCTTTCCGTACTTCATCAACACCGCCCATATGATCAAAGTGAGCATGTGTAAGTAGAATGGCTTCAATTGTTGTGTCTGCAATTCGCTCTAACAGTCTCTTTGGGTTCATCCCAGGATCAATAATGATTCCACGCTCTTGCTCACCATCTTTAATTGTAAGAAGATAAGCATTTGTTTGAAGAGGTCCTAGTGAAAACGTCTCAACTTTAAATTGTGCAACTGACATGAATTATAACGACTCCAATACTACGCGCAACTCATTGACGATGTCTGCTTGGTAGCCAGTCCCTTCGCCATAACGACGCATGATCTCTTGGCGTGTAACTGCCAAATTATCCTGATAGTCAGCAGCTTCGCGATCCGGATTAGCGGTTTTGAATGCGATCATTGGCTCTTGTACATACTTCGATCTTGGTCCCCATTGTCCAAGGACAGCTCCACCAGTATCTGCGAAAATTACGATCGGAATAGCACGACCACCCATCGTTAAATACTGATCCATCGTCTCCATATGCTCTTCAATGATAAGCACTTCTGTCGGAATTCCGCTATTTTCTAGAGCTTTAAATATAACAGGTACATTGCGTGCTACATCTCCACACCATTCAGCCATAAGAATGAGACAACGAAGATCGTCACGATTATTAAGTGATTCAAAATATTGCTGATCTTCTTCAGAAGGCCAGCTGAATTTCTCCATCCACTCTACAAATATTTCTTTATTTTTGTTCATACCATCAACGAATTGTTTCGGGCTAATGCCCTTGCCAAGTTTGTCAGCTACACTTTTACTCATATGTATCCCTCTTTTCAATAAGTTTGGTTTCTTCGCCCATAAACATCCATTCCATTATACTTTAAACTTTTTAGCTCTGCGAATATAAAGCACGACTACAACAACGCAGGCAATCGCGATTAACGCGTATACAATGTTAGAGTAAATATCCATAAAATCAACGATTTTGGTCCAGTTATCGCCGACCGCTACTCCAATTGAAACTAATAAAATGTTCCAAATAAGTGTCCCGATTGTTGTAAAAAATAAAAATGGTACAAACTTCATGCCTGACATTCCAGCTGGAAGAGAGATAAGACTACGAATAAGTGGAACCATACGACAGAGCAATACTGCCCAATATCCATACTTATCAAACCAAGCATCTGCTCTACGAATATCTTCCTTTTTCACCCGAAGAATACGTCCATAACGATCAATTATTTTCTCTAATCTCTCAACGCCAAGTAATTGACCGACAAAATACAATATAATGGCGCCAATCAATGATCCAACAGTTGCAACCGAAATAACGCCAACAGGTGTAAGATCAGTAGAGGTCGTCATGAAGCCACCTAATGTCAATATAACCTCGGAAGGAATAGGTGGGAATAAATTTTCGAGTGCTATTAAAAGCAAAATACCAAAATAACCGTATTGTTCCATAATTCCTGTAATCCAGCTTTCCATATGTTTCCTCCATCCAATATGTGCGATTTGCAAGAAGCCGCATAATCGCCTTTATTATCTTAACATACAGCTAGGACAACCTTCCACTAGTCGATGAAAGTCAAGCAGTAGTCATCGAAAGACAAGCCCTCGCATAGACTATCCACAAGAATCCGGAACAGGGAGGTGTTTGACGATGTTCAAAGCATTTGTAGTCAAAAAAAGAATGATCCAGCTCTTACTTGTGACATTTGCACTAGTCATCGCAGCGGGTGTTTTCATCAAATGGAATGGAGCTCGTACCGTTAGCAGTGAGCCAACTGAGACCCGCGTCTTCGAGCTAGTTACAGGTGAATTTAAGTCGAAGACCGAAGATGGAAGAGAAATTGAGTCCTACGTCTGGTCTCCCGGTACAATTGTTGTGAATAAAGGCGAACGGACTGAACTTCGTATATCCGGAGTAAATGGAATTAGCCATCCATTCGTCATTAAAGAGCTAGGTATTGAAGGCGAAGTCATTAAAGGGAAAACAACTAAAATAACGTTCACACCCCAGGAAGAAGGTATATTTCCTATCCTATGCTTGACCCATACCGATATGCACAGTGGTGGACCAATGGTAGGTTATATCGTAGTTGAAGATTAAACAGCCCTGTATTTAGGCCAGTGACCTTCTCTACTCATTCCGCATACTTATGGGATAGAGAGGAGGCGGTAACGATGAAGCCTAGTGCCCAGAAACATACAACAGATCTGCCTTCAGCTCGCAAAATTCGCCGATCCTGCAGTAACGAGTTATATCGAACTGTGAAGCGTTTGAAGTTGTGGGTTTCCAAGGAAAAGATGGACCAAGCCGAGACACTATACTTTAGAAAAGTGGTCACTAACATGCAATGGATCGTAGACAATAAAAGCAACCGGAGAGCACAAGCTGAGTGGTGGAACGAAAATGTTAGTGCGGAAATAGCCGAGCTATGGGAGGTTGACCGTATCCGCTTATGTGAAGCATTCCGCGAAGCATATGGCGGATAGAGGAATACACAAAAAGAGCCCATAAGTTTACCGCTGTTAGCGGCTCCCTTGGGCTCTTTAATTGTTAGCTTTTTCTTAGATAGTTAATACAGCGTTATTCCTTAGCTTCCTTCAGGCGATCAACAGAAACAGTCTTCGTATTTACAGGATTATTACCTACTGTAACAGTCGCCATTCCATTAGCCTCATCAACATTTTCGATCCAGACAGAATCACCTTCCAAATGAACAGCAAATGTATCTTTAGATTCATAAATTTGTTTGGCACGTGTCGTTTCCATTTCTTATTCCCCTTCCTGCTTCTCTTCCATCGTATCCGTTGTTGATTCTGCTATTAATCCATTATGCAAAGTCACATTACCGCCACCAAGTCCCTCATTGACCATGCGATCAATATCCATATCAAATTCATCTCGGCCTTCGTTATGCGGCTCAGCTTCAGCCTTCTGTAATTGTTCTGAAAGGTTCTGATCACTCATTAGGCTATAGCCTCCTTATGTTCATATGATTGGATCTTACTGAAAAAATATGCCCAATACGAGATAAAAACATGCATTTCCTATTAGAGAAGGCTTCCTAATTGCTACAGCAAAGGTGATAACATATGCATCAATTCTTCAGCTACCTTTTGCTTACGCGAACGCTCTTTGAATACTTCAAGTTCAATGCGTTCACTATGTGCAAGATCCTGCAAAAAATCCAACTCCAGCTTTCGAATAGGATGCTCATCAAACAATATGGCAAGCAGCTCATAATTGCTGAATAAACTTCTCATATCTAGATTAGCTGTTCCAACCGTTGCTAACATGGAATCGACCAATAACACTTTAGCGTGTATAAAACCTTTTTGATAGCGGTATATACGTACTCCAGACTCAAGCATGTCCTGAACATACGAGAGTGTGGCAAGAAGTATGAGCTTAGAATCGGAAATACCCGGAATAATAAGCTTAACATCGATCCCGCTTCTCGCTGCTGTGCGAAGACTAGCAGCCAAACTAGGATCAGGGATAAAGTATGGCGTTGTCGCGTATATTCTTGTTTTGGCTGCTGCCATCGCTGAAAGGAGTACTTCTACTATTTTCTGATCATTAATGCCGGGCTTACCCGGAACGATAAGAACTCTTTCATCTCCATGACAATTATTTTTCGGGAAATAATGTTCATCCACGGGTAATTGTTCTTTCGTCACGAAAAGCCAATCTTCGATAAACAATTGTTGAAGATGAAATACCGCATCTCCTTTTACCTGTATATGAGTGTCTCGCCAAAAACCAAGCTTCTTATTAAGCCCTACATACTCATCGCCAATATTAATTCCACCTAAAAAAGCTACCTCCCCATCTACAACAACTATTTTACGATGATTACGAAAGTTAATGGTTCGGTTAAAGATTGCTCTTCGCGGAGGTGAAAAGCAGCACGTCTGTACTCCCACTTTATGTAATCGATCAAGATACTGCTCATCCAAACTTAAACTGCCTACACCATCATAGATTACGCGTATAATAACTCCTTCACGTGCTTTCTTAATTAGAACCTGTAGAAACCTCTCTCCGATCCCATCGTTCCGAATTGTGTAATAGTCCATATGAATATGATGCTTAGCTTTATTTAACTCATCTAAGATGGACTTGAACGTTTTCTCCCCATCAGTTAGCACCTTTGTTCGATTCTGACCAGTAATGGGAAACGGGGTAAGTTCATCGAGTAAAGCAAAAAGGCGATTCTGCGATTTAAGGCTTTCATTATTCATTTGGTTTAGATCATCTATAATTAAAGATTCGTGTATTGTATATTTTTGTTGATTCAAACGGTCTAGCTTCGTCCCATATTGCTTATTTAATTGTTGATTCATTCTTCTGCCAGCAATCAAATATGCAGCAATGCCGATGAATGGACAGACAATCGATATGAATAGCCATGCCATCATATGAGCTTGACGTCTATGTTCAAGCAATAAAATCGCAACCAACTGTGCGACATATGCTACTAATAGAACGATTACGCAGATAAGCCATGCATTCATCAATACACCTCTTTCCTCCTGCATGTCAAACCCGGCCAAGATTAAGTTAGTTTGAGCCGGGGGAGTGAAGTGTATACTTGGGTGGGGGCAATAGAAGTTAAGAGCAGAGCATGTAAACAACTTATGTATAGAAAAAAAATCTGCAATAAACTACAATATAACAATGAAAACTCAAACGAATGATACATTAACTGGTTTACGTGGTTTATTAGCAATATCTGTTGTCATTTATCACATTTATGGATCAGCTGTAATTGAGGGCTATATCGAAGAGTGGCCAAAAGGCTTTTGGAATACGATCGTTCATGCTTTAGGGCCCGTGTCTGTTCAGCTATTTTTTGTTATTAGCGGATATTTGATTATTCGAAGTATTTCAGAGAGAAGGAACATTGGAAAATTTTTTACTAATCGGATTCTTAGAATTTACCCTGTGTTTCTCACCATTCATTTATTGGTGTTTGCTATAGGACCATTCATCGGATACAAGTGGATGACTGACATTAGCTTATCTTCCTACATAGTGAATTTCTTTTCAAATCTCTTTTTACTACCAGGATTGTTTCCATTGCCAATTGCACAGATCGTAGCATGGTCATTAAGTTATGAAATTGCCTTTTATTTGGTTTCAGGCATCATTTTTCTCGCATATCGTTCAACAAGAATTCCGACGTTTTTGAAGTACACTTGCTTAACTTTAATTGCTTTAAGTTGCATAACTATTTTCTATCTCCGTCCGGACTCTTTATTTTTCCTAGTTGGGGTTATGTTGTACTTAAGTGAGAAAAAGCTAACTTCGTGGAATAAGCCATTTAAAGTTTTTTTCTTAAACGGGATACTATTGCTTCTAGCACTTTTTTTAACTTATAGCGAAGAAAAAACATTTATTCTATTAGCAATGTTGCTTAGTTATTTATTTTTTGTCCCAATCTTGTTCCAACAAGGGCTTTTGTCAATGATACTACGTACCCCTCCTATGCTTTATTTAGGGAAAATTAGTTACAGTCTTTATATGTGGCATACGATGGTGATGTTCGCTTTAAAGATTGTAATGCCAAAGATTAGTGTATACGTTCCTCACCCAACGATCTTGCTGCTTGTTTATGGTGCTCTAACGATTTTGTTGTCTATAATAACTTCTCATTTATCCTATAACATTATAGAAGATCGATTGACACAATGGATTAAGCAACGACTACTCAAAAGATCTTTTTCCAGCAAATCATCCACTACTCTTCAAACATAACAAAAAGCTATCCTAACATATACGTTGGGATAGCTTTTTTCATTGGTTAAGCGTAGTAGGTGCGGGAGGAGTTTCTACCGTTCCACCTTTTCTGTCTAATTGCCCCCATATGAGTGGGTGCATACTTATCCGCTTTATAAAAAACTTAGGGAGACTCTTATGATACATCCCTAATTTGAAGCCTATCAGTTTCGCTGCTGATTCCACAATCAAATGAGGAACCAAGTACCAACTTCCACTTGCCGTAAGGCCTTTCACCTGAGAGCGAACAAGCTTAGAACCTGCTCCACCAACAGCGCTGTATGGCGTTATTAAAGGATTTAGACGCATTGAGACACCATTATCAAAAAAACGTTTAAATTGTTGCTTTATCGAATAGTTATGGGAATGAGCTACCTCTGCTTCCGCACAATAAGCTACCTTATATCCGTTTAATATGCATTTAGCAGCCATAAATAAATCTTCATTAAAAATAACTGGTTCTTGAAACTGCCCCATCTCATCAAATGTTTCTCGCTTAATAGCTGAGCATACATTGGAACAGAAAAAAGTTTTTATTCCTAGACTATCCAATTGGTCGATGGATTGAATATGTGACTTTGAAGGATAGTTACTCTCTCGTGCTAATCTTTCTGGCAAGGAAGCATCATGTCTTGGTAATTGACGAGCATAAGACAGTGCAATTTTATTGTCCTCAAACATCTCACCATCAAGAACGCTAATTTTGTTCTGATTAACAAGTGGTTTAATCAAATACTCTATCAGCCTATTATCATGAGGCATTGCATCCTGAGTCATAAATACTAAAATATTACCTGTAGCTAGCGTAGCTGCTTGATTACGTGTACCACCATGATCGAACTCGCTTCGTTTAACTTGTAGTAAACGAACACCTGCTTCTCTTGCAAGTTCGCAAGTTCCATCAGTCGATTCTGAATCAATCACAATTATCTCATGTGGCAGATGTGTTTGTTCTTGCAGTTTTACTAATAGTTGCTCAAACTCTAATCCTGCATTTAAGGTAGGAATAATAACGGATACTTGGGCTGACAATTGGTCATTAGTATGCATTCTTGTTCATCAGACCCTTCACAATCGTCTTGCAAATAATTTTCAAATCAAATATAAATGTCCAGTTCTCAATATAAAAAATATCATGCATGATCCTATCCTGTATCGAGGTATCGCCTCTCAAACCATTTGCTTGCGCCCAACCTGTAATACCAGGACGAATTTGATGTTTAATCATATATTTCGGAATTTCTCCCTTAAATTGATGAACAAAAAACGGTCGCTCTGGACGTGGTCCAACAACGCTCATATGCCCAAAGAGGACATTAAAAAATTGTGGTAATTCATCCATACTTGTGCGACGTAAAAAAGTGCCAAATCTCGTGCGTCTAGGATCATTTTCCACCGTCCATTGTGTATCAGCTACATTACTATTCGTAACTTTCATGGATCGGAACTTATACATATTAAATGACTTACGGTCTAGTCCCATACGTTCCTGCTTAAATAATACTGGTCCTGGTGAGGTGATCTTTATGCCAATAAACGCTACCAACATAAACGGTGATGTTAGAATAATAGCCGCAATTGAGAAAACAAGATCGAAACATCGTTTCATAAATCGATTACTCATTTCATCGAGCGGTACATCTCGAACGTTTATGAGAGGAATACCTGCGAAATTGTCGATAAGAGGACGTGCAGGTAATAAATCAAAGAAGTCTGGAATGATTAATGTTTTTACACCAGCCTGCTCACATGTTTCGATAATTTGTGAGTACTTCTGATGGGCGTCAAGTGGAAGTGCAACGATGACTTCATCTACTGTGCCTGATGCAAGTATTTCTTGAAGATCGTCTAGCTTACCGATGATTGGTTTCATTTGTCTATGCTCTATTAGATGAACTTTTTGATAATCATCCAAAAATCCTATAGTTTCATAGCCAAGCTCGGGATGCTGCTGTAAATTGTTATAGAAACTACGTCCTACTGAACCAGCACCGACAATTAATACAAACCGTTTATTAAATCCACGACGGCGGAAATTAGATAACACACTCTTTACTATGTAACGATATAGAGAAATAGAAACAAAGTTTAAAAGTATGAAAATAACAAGAAATTGCCTTGAAATATTAGACTCGTTACTGAAGTAAAATATGCCTAACAAACCAAGGAAACTAATCATTTGAATCTGAAGAATTTTCAAAATATCATATGAGAAGTTTTTATGTCGTTTAGGCGAATAAAACTGTAAGTAGAAACCATATAAAACAGCTGAAAAAGAATATACCGTTCCCCACATTAAATATGTGGAAAAAGGAACCGACTTAGCATGTACAAGCCAGCCACTATCGAATTTAATCCAATATGCTATAAGAAAGACTAGTAGTGTACAAACTAAATCGGCAATCATATAAAGTTGTGACAGGAAACGCTGATTTTGTCGAAGCATAGGGCCGATCTCACTCACATTCTATTAAATTTCGACGCTAGCAACATTGTATCAAACTCGGTCTTTATTTAAAACCAATTTTTATTTCATAGTTACACTCGACTTGATGAATAAAAAAGATATCACATTATCAAGTGTATAAAATGTCAACCAATTTATTACACAATTACAAGCATGATTGTATCAATGACCTTTTCTCCATTATTACTTAAACAATTATTATTTGTAGTACGACAGGATTATCTTTGTTTTTCTTTTATTAAGTTCTCGATTATTCGTCTCTTTTTGAACATAGAGGGGAGTGTACGTAAAAGTGTCGGTAGGCAATTAAGTACAGCAGGTTCCCTAAATAGGAGATAGCCAAACTTTAACATTTCTTTTCCTGCAATTAGAGGAAGTTGATAAAATGAAGACGTAGATAACTTTTCGTTTTTTATCAACGTATAGAAATAATTCATATACGAATGCTGACGAATAAATACTGGGATCGATTTTCTATTACCTTTTTTCCAGCCCCTAGCATGCAATGCCTTTGCATTTGGTTCATAAAGGGATTTCCATCCCAATTTCTGAGCTCTCCAGGCAACATCAACATCTTCCTTGTAAGCAAAAAACTGTTCATCAAAAAACTCACCATTAACTGATACGTCTTGGATCATCCGTCTTGAGTAAAGAGAAGCAGCACCTGAAACACCAAATACCTCTCCCGCCACTTGCCACTTACTTATTTGATCTCCAGTCCCTCGGTCCTTAGCTTGTCTAGTAATACCCATTGTTAATCCAGTACTATCAATTACATCAGGGTCTAAAGCAAAAACTAGCTGTCCCGTTGCGCTTCCTGCTTTCCGATTCAATTCTAATGCATTAACAAGTTCTTCAATATAAAATGTACCCAGATTTACATCGGGATTTAGAACAAGTACATAGTCACTATTCGTAGCTTTGATAGCTTGATTTTGTCCACCAGCAAATCCATTGTTCTTTTTATTACTGATAATCTCCAGCGGCACATTCCTGCTATCATAACTTTCAATGGTCTGAAGCGTGGAATCTTTTGACTCATTGTCTACAATAATGATCGCTTGAATTGGATGGGATTGATTGCAAACTGCCTCCAGGCAGTTTGCAATCTCTGATTCGCTGTTATAGGTGACAATACAAATACTTACAGATGGCATAATCATTTTTCACCTATTTCTTTATTACTAGTATTCATTCAAGTTCTTTAATGGCTTGAATTTTAGTTATTTAACTATTACTTTATATTCAGATGAATGATATTGATATTTTTCATCCTTTGAAATAATAACAAAACTAAATTTTCCTGCTTCGATTAACTCAGAAGAAGGAACTGAAAAAGCAAAACCGGAATTTAGCAGTTTAGGATTATTAAAGTGTTCTGACACACTATTTCTCGCTATGCCATAAGACCCCGAATAATACTTGTCTCCAACTTTCAAAAATATATTGCTTGCAACATCTTGAGCCTGAGCATCCATAGCCCATCCGCTAATACTAGTTACATTAGTTGACTTATCGACATTGATATTATCCTGTTGTTCAACATATGCACCATTCAAAAAATCTATCCACATCGTTGTTGCGTTTTGAGAAATAGGTAATTCGATATAATCTTTAAATGTGCTGAACTCCGTTGAGGTGGATAAAATACTCATCGTTTTATCAAAACTGCGTTCTACATTTTCATAGATAACCATATCTGGATCTAAATACTCAACTAACATTTTTATCCGGTCTATGTTGTCAGTATAAATAAAATTCATTTCCGAGAAACTTTCTGCAAGATAGGGTGTTACAAAGCCATAAAGATAGCTATCTCCTAAAACAAGTACTTTAGGCAATGATTTATCTTCATTCTGGTAACTTGCCGACATCAAACTTGTAGAAAGGTTTAGTTTGTCTAATACTCCAAATACTTGAGTAGCAGTGCTTTTATTCTTTAAACTTAAAGAAATATCTTTCTCTGAAAATGTAACAGCATCATAAATATTCGTAGTTCTGTCATAAGCATTTGTATTAATATCAGCCCATGTTAAAACTTTTATATCCGGATAATAAGAACTAACCTTCTTCATAAGTTCCGTATAACCAATAAATGCTCCATAGCTATTCCAATGACCGTTATCGAAGTTAGGTGAATAGATGGTTGTTCTATTTTTCTCTTCTAACAGTGCATTTTTAGGAGTAAAGAAATCCAAATCTGTCTTATTAGTAAAGTATTCTTCAAGTAAATCTGTCCTAGAAACATTACCAACTTTTAAAATTGTATCTGGATAGTACTCAGGATATATAGTTTTCTTATCCAGATTTAACATTGTGATGAATGGTATATCTTTCGATTTTAAATAATCATCAATTTGATTTATTGATTTTCCCCATTGTTCTAATTGTTCATCAGTTGGTAAATTTAAATGTTGGTAATCTTTAATGATTTCTGGAGTTACATAGTAAAGCCATCCTTCTTTTCCTACCATAGTATCCTGTTTTGTCAATTCGCCAAACAACTTATACTGCATCATTGTGTTTGTTTTAACGAATTTTTCTCTTAAACCCAAGTTATCGTTAAACCAAGTTTCAAACTCTTTAATAAAATGAGTGTTTAAACCACCTTGTTCATTATTAAATGAAGGAAATTGAGCCAAAACCCTGTTTTCGGAAGTAGATACTTTTCCCGGTGTTTTATTTACAGCTATTAAGGGTATAGAAATGGCTAAACAAAAAAATACCGCCATCATAATATTAAAAAACTTATGTGCTTTCATTTCCATAACTCCTTAGAATCTAAAGTAAATAAAAGGGTTATATGTTGACGTTGCCATAAACATAATACAAATAATCAACAATACTGCAACATAAACATTTTGAATGAACAAACTAATAGTACTATGTTCTTCATATGTCCCTACATTATTTTTTATATATTTCGAAATCGGTAATGATGCGATACATCCGATAATCAATATTGTAATTACTATTGGGTCTAGGTAGTACCAAACAGTGAAACCTACGTTAGTAGGACTTACAATACCAAACATTACCTTTAAATAACCAATAGCATAGTTGATATCAGGGGCGCGGAAAAGAACCCATCCAATAACTACTACTATCATTGTAAAAAACCAAGTAATAAATTGTGGTATCTTCCATTTGAAATTCGACTTTTTAATTATACGTTCAATAATAAGGAATAACCCGTGCCACAATCCCCAAATTATAAAGTTCCACGCAGCGCCGTGCCATAGACCTGTTACGAGAAATACGATTAACAAATTAAAGTATACATTACCTGTACGATTACCACCTAATGGGATATACAAGTAATCTCTAAACCATGTGGATAGTGAAATGTGCCATCTACGCCAAAACTCAGTAACATTCCGCGATACATAAGGGAAATCAAAGTTTTCCTTGAATCTAAAACCAAACATTCTAGCAAGACCGATTGCCATGTCAGAATAACCAGAGAAATCGAAATAGATTTGTAAGGAATAACAGATAGCTCCCACCCAAGCGATAGCCATCGTATTTTGATCATAAGGTAATGCAAAAATATTATCAGCTACTTGGCCCAACGTGTTAGCAATAATAAGTTTTTTACCTAATCCAATTACGAATCTTCTCACACCATAAGCAAAATCATCTACAGTGGTAACTCGATTATCCATTTGATCTTGAACATCAACATATCTTACAATTGGACCTGCTATTAGTTGCGGGAAAAATGCTTTAAACAAAGCAAATTTCAATAGATTTTTCTGCACTTCAACTCTTTTTAAGTAAATATCGATTATATAGGACAAACCTTGAAAGGTAAAAAAGGATATCCCTATAGGTAAAATGATATTCTGAACTACAAACTCAAATCCGGTAATATTGTTAACGTTAATAATGAAAAAATCATAATATTTGAAGTAAAATAATAGACCACAATTGGCTGCAACTCCAATTAACATAACAGCCCGGTTAATCGCTTTACTATACCTTTGCATACAGTAATGCAATAAATAACCAAAGATATAGTTAATTAGAATAGAAAGAATGATGATTAAAACAAAACCTGGTTCTCCCCATGCATAAAAACCAAGACTTGCAACAAGTAAAAACAGATTACGATACTCTACTTTTAGCAAGTAATAAACTATTAAAACAATAGGAAGAAAACAAAAAAGAAAAACGGACGAACTAAAAACCATCGTTCCTACTCCTCGTCTATAGCAATATGTTCAAAATAACTATCTTCCATAAACCTTTCTCTTCCATCTTTTTAACACATTAACCATTTTAGGAGGTAAATTTTCACGCAATTTTGATTTGATAAAGTATTTCATTGATTTATTTTTGGTTATGCTTGTTCGAACTCCATATACAATTTCATCTAGATGTTTGTATCTATATCTACCATTCTCAAAAATGGCTCCATTCAACTGTCGAAGCATATGTTGCAAGTTTGTAACTTCTATTTTAGCAAATTTATCTGACATTACCCATCCTGGATAATATCCTTCGTATTGTGCAGCATACGGATAAATTCTTTCAATAGCATGTAATAACGTTCCGTCTATTTCATTTGGCTCTTTTGGAAAATCGTTATACTCCCAATCGTACTCAATCAGTGTTTTCAAAGCTTTGGGTCTAAACCAAAACATTGTACCTAATGGGGCAATTGGTTCTTTGTTTGAATCTAATGGAACATTTTTCATCCCTAGCTTTTCCATTAGTTCTTTAGTGTTTTTAAAATTGTTGGACCACTCCAACCCAATTGTAGAATAATATATCCCATGATTTGGTGGAGGTGGTGTCATCAGACCCAATTGCGGATTATCCTCAAACGTATGAATAATGTTTTCTACAAACGATTTACTTCCAAGAATATTTTCGAAACATTTATACATGAATGCTTCTCCAACACTGAACGGCTTAATCTGAGCGGTTTTTTTATCATGCGCAAAGCAAACATAATCGTAATCCATTAGAATTTTTTTACTAGCTACAAGAAGGGACGAAACATCTCTTCCTCTATTCTCAATAACTTTTACTTCTACTTTATTAACTGCCAATTTTTCGAATACTTTAATAATCGCATTCTTCTTGACTTCAGTGTTAGTTGTAATGTACACGTCAGCATAATTGGGCATAGATGATGCATATGTATAACAAGTTTCTATTAAATCTTCAAAATATAAGTGCATAATCAATGCAACTTTAGCATTTTTATTTGGTCTTTCTTCGGTGAACTTTGTTGGGAGTATGTAATTCAATTGCATATTTTTCTTAATATCAGCTTGATTACTGGTGCGAAGAATATTATCCCAAATGAGTTTCATATCATAATCTAGGTTGTCTCGAATAAATTCGTAAGTTTCTAATCCGACTTCGCCAGTATTATAACGCAGATAATAATCATAATAATCAAAAAACACTTTTCTTTTAACGATAGGACATTTTCTCTTTATTAATTCAAGAGGTGTATATGTTGTTGGAGCCTGTGTGTATTCCTTAAGATCATCTGTATTTATATACACATCAGAAATAAAACCACTGTCACAAAAATCTTTTGTAAAAACGCCTTCATGATATGCCATAGATTCAATATACGAACCAATCGGTCTCATAGTATCCCAGTATTTTTTGAATTCATAGCTAGTTAACATTTTGTTTCTAACAACTATAAAAAATGATTGTATAAAATCTGGGATGTAACCATATTTCATATTGCCGCCTGTCCAATCATCCTCAGAACCATAATGTTTTGTTATTCCCCAAAAATCTATGTTGCGTGTTCCCATCTCATCAAACATCTCTTTAAAGGGATACAATGGACCAAACATGGTGTAATTAATAAGTACCATCTCATCATATTCAGAAATGCCTTCCCATCCAATATACTCCATGCCTTCTTTATACGCCCAAACATCAAAACCTTTATTTTCTCTAACAACGATATTACTTGATAACTTTTCGAACTTTTGTCTACCTTCTACTGATAATTTCCCATTACAAACGATTACAAGTTTGTCAATATTTTTATTTAAATCCTCTAACATATAAGGGATATAATCATCTACAATACCATCTTTATCATAGAATAAGAAAATCCCTAGTCTTTTCATGCTTTTATTCTTAGTTGTTACAATCATCTAAACTACTCCCTCTTTGTTTCTAGAAGCTTGCAATATTTTTTCCACCTTATCATTACTTCCCCATACTGCTGGTGAATCATATGGTCTATCTGGAAAAGCACCATAGTTCAATTTTATTTTTAGACCATTTTCGGATAAAAAGTTTTCAACCATATCTTTTAACGCTATTGGTTTACCAGAACAACAATTAATTATTCCATTAACAGTATCCTGAAGTACAGTAAGTGAGATTTGATGTGCTAAATCGTTAATATTAATAAAATCATACTGATTTTTCCCGGATGTAAAAGGGAAATTTTCTTTTCCATCACGTTCAGCTTGTATTATTTTTGTGAAAATGGAGTTATTTCTTTGATCATCACCATAAATATAAAAAGCTCTTATCCATTGAAATATAGTATTTTGATCCTTTAAAAGAATTTCGATAGATTGTCTCAAACTATTTTTTGCTACACCATATAAGGAATAGGGC
Organism: Paenibacillus sp. GSMTC-2017; assembly: GCF_016019935.1. Lineage (GTDB taxonomy): Bacteria > Bacillota > Bacilli > Paenibacillales > Paenibacillaceae > Pristimantibacillus. Next base: position 711,264 of record NZ_JAECMT010000003.1, on the reverse strand, counting down.
ATATTTGGGGTACTCTCATTTATTTCTCCCTCGTGATAACCTACTTCGTGCATTGTACCCATTATTGCAATATGTTTAAGGCCACCGTTTATCATATTTTTAATAAACTGATAATGAAAAAAAAGATTTTTCATATGAGAATCTGAATTATGAACAAATCCGTCCGTCCATGCCATATGTAAACATACGTCAGGACGTCCTAATTCCTCATAAATATTATCGCTTCCTCCAAAAATATCATAGCTAATAATAGTTGCTCGTGAATCAATGTGTGTTGTCTTATGACTAATTGCAGTTACATTGATACCCATATCCAACAGACTAGTCACTACATTACTCCCGATATATCCGCCAGCTCCTGTGACTAACACAGTCTTCCCTTTTGACATAACATTATCTCCCAACTATAGAAACATAGATTATCCTTGCATATATGCTTCGCAAACTTCGTTTACAGAACCATAGGCCAGCATTTCACCCTTTTTCAACCAAATTGCATTTTTACACACACTTCTCACTTGATCAATTGAATGAGAAACTAATATTAGTGTAGTACCATTTGCAGTTAGCTCTTCCATTCTTTTTTCGCACTTCTCCTGGAAGGATTGATCACCTACCGATAATATTTCATCAACAATTAGTAAATCCGGCTTAACTAATGTAGCAATAGAAAAACCTAATCTAGCTACCATACCAGATGAAAAGTTTTTTAAGGGAACATCTATAAATTCATGTAACTCAGAAAATTCAACAATTTCATCAAACTTTTGCAACATAATTTTTTTAGAATAACCCAAGACAGCCCCATTTAGAAAAATGTTCTCCCGAGCAGTTAGTTCCACATCAAATCCTGTTCCTAGTTCAATCAGCGGGGCTATGCTGCCGTTAATTTTCACATTTCCATCTGATGGCTTAAAAATGCCAGAAATAACTTTAAGTAAGGTACTTTTCCCGGAACCATTTGCACCTATAATAGCAAAGGAATCTCCTTTTTCTACTTTAAAAGAAACCTCCTTTAATGCAAAAAAGTCCTCGCGATTAATTTTCTTCTTCAACATTTTAATCATATATTCTTTTAAACTATTCGTTTTTTCTTTTTCCAAATTAAATCTCATTGAGACATTTGATACTTCTACTGCGAATTCAGACATAGCTTTAATCCTTCCATTTCATATTCCTTTAAATATACAAAACAAATTTATGTTGATTCTTATAAAACACAAAAAGTCCGACTGCAATGGATACAAATGAAAACGTAATACATAATATATTCGTTTGAGCATCAGGTAATTGATTATAAAGAACCACATCTCTAAATGCTTCTACATAGTAATACATTGGGTTTGCATAAATAATTGCCCGTACGTAATCAGGCACCATATTAATAGGATAAAAAATAGGAGTTAGATACATCCAAGCAGATAATAAAACTGTATATAAATGAAGCATATCACGGAAATAAACTGCCAATACGGACATAATTAAGCCTACACCTATTGCAAACATTAAAATATATATTAATGGTAATGGGAATAATAGAGCTGTAGCCGTTAGAGGTGCACCTGTAGATATAATTACTATTAGTATTGCAGCCAACGAAAACAGAAGTGATACAAATGAAGACAGGACTCTTGATAAGGGAAATATATATTTGGGTATATATACTTTTTTGATCAATGAACCTGAATTAATAATAGAACTCATAGATAGTGAGGTAGCTTCAGCAAAAAAACTAAAAATTATTTGTCCAGCTAACAAATAAACAGGAAAATTAGGGATATCAAATCTAAAAATATTCGAAAAAACTGCAACTAAAACTAACATCATTAAAAGGGGATTTAACAAACTCCATAAATACCCAAGAAAAGAACGCCGATATTTGATCTTTAAATCTCTTACTATAAACTCACGTAGTAGATCCTTATATCGCCACATATTTTTAAAATTATTCATAACACATCTATCCTCAATAATTATTTTTTGCCTACTGAATTGTAGGCTTTCAATTAATATTATCCGTACTAATAAGATATCTATGAAGCGCATCTTGCCATTCTGGCAAACGATTAAATCCATTGATATCTAAGCTTTTTTTTGATAACCGCGAATTTTTTGGTCTTGTCGCACTCGTGTCATATTCTTCTGAGTTAATAAAATTAACTCTTGTTTGGGATCCTGTTTGCCGAAAAATTTCAGCAGCAAATTCCGCCCAACTGCAATATCCTTCATTTGTTGCATGATAAACTCCGTATTTATCTGTTTTAATCATATCGATAATAAGCAGGGCAAGATCTTTTGTATAAGTCGGAGAACCAATTTGGTCCGACACAACATCAATTTTTTGTCGTTCCTTACTCAGATTAAGCATTGTTTTCACAAAATTATTCCCATTTTCACCAAATGCCCATGATGTTCTAATTATGAAATGTTTATCTACAAGACGTAGAACTTCATTTTCCCCCTCTAATTTTGTTTGGCCATAGAAGGATAACGGTTTTGTTGTTGAATCCGTTTCATAAGGATCATTGCCTGAACCTGAAAACACATAATCTGTACTAATGTAAACAAGCTTAGCATTTATTGTTTTGCAAGCAACAGCAATAGTAGCTGTTGCTCCAAAATTAACCGCCCTACACTTTTCTTTTTCTTCTTCCGCAGCATTTACATTAGTAAATGCTGCGCAATGAATAATTACATCCGGTAAATAATTTAAAATGTACTTAGTTGTCTTTGTTGAATCAAGTAAATCTAACAATTCAGATCCAACACCGCTAGCTTCCATGCCAATTTCATTTAAGCATCGCATAATATCATATCCGAGTTGACCATTAACTCCAGTAACCAGTACTCTCATCTTCAAAACTCCTAATAATTACAATGTGAAATTAGGATTTAATCATAACTCATTTTAGATCCACTTTTAAAATTTATTATTACTATACTCTCCACTATGGACATTCTCTAGCCATTCTTTGTTTGTTAAATACCATTGTATAGACAATTTAATTCCTTCATCAAACATAACTGTAGGTTCCCAACCAAGTTCATCTTTTATCTTTGTAGGATCGATTGCATATCTTTTATCATGGCCTAGTCGATCTGTTACATATTTAATTAATGACTCCGGCTTCCCAAGCTCTTTTAAGATGATTTTAACTATATCAATATTAGTTTTTTCGTTAAATCCACCAACATTATACACTTCACCAGATTTACCATTATGGAGAACAACATCAATTGCACTGCAATGGTCACCTACATAAAGCCAATCTCTAATATTTAATCCGTCACCATAAACAGGCAAATCTTTATCTGCCAAAGCATTAGAGATAATCAAGGGAATCAATTTCTCAGGGAATTGAAACGGTCCATAGTTATTAGAGCATCTTGTTATATTTACATTTAAACCATAAGTTTCGTTATAGGCTCTAACAAACATATCAGCTGAAGCTTTGCTTGCAGAATATGGGCTGTTAGGAGCTAACGGTGTTGATTCAGTGAAATAACCTTCTTCTCCCAGTGAGCCATATACTTCATCTGTAGACACTTGCAAAAACTTTACTTCTGATTGAGAAATTCCAGCATCAATCCAGTTCTTTTTACAAGCGTCTAATAGCACTTGTGTGCCACTAATATTCGTTTCTAAAAATAATTGAGGATTTGAAATACTTCTGTCTACATGCGATTCTGCAGCAAAGTTAATGACATACTTAGGAGAGTATTTATCAAACAAACTTTGAATTAGACTTCTATCACATATATCACCATGTACAAATGTGTAATTACTGTTATTTTCCACCGTAGAAAGATTGTTTAAATTACCTGCGTATGTAAGAGCATCAAGATTCACTATTTTATAATTTGGGTACTTATCAAGCATATACAACACGAAATTACTACCAATAAAACCTGCTCCGCCTGTAATTAATATCGTATCTTGTTTGTCTGTCACTTCTACCGAAGTCATTATTTAACTACCTCCTGATTGTAAAGAAAAATGAATTAAGTCTTAATCAAAATAATTCTGAGAGCGCTTTTTGATTTTTATCTTTTTCTGATAATAAGATTTCTTCTATTCCATCTAGTGGCCAATCAATCCCGATATCAGGATCGTTCCACATTACACCGGAATCAAATTCTGGATAATAAAAATTAGTACACTTATATACAAATTCCGCTTCCTCTGATAAAACTAGAAAACCATGAGCAAAACCTTCCGGCACATAAAATTGCTTATTGTTTTCTCCAGTGAGCATAACTCCATGCCACTGTTTAAAAGTAGGAGAATCTTTTCTTAAATCAACTGCAACATCATATACAGTACCTGATAATACTCGCACTAACTTCCCTTGTGCATGTTGAGTTTGGAAATGTAATCCTCTTAAAACACCTTTTTTGGATTTCGATTGGTTGTCTTGGACAAACTTCATATCTAGTCCTGCAGCAGAGAAGTCATTAAAATTATAAGTTTCCATAAAGTATCCACGATCATCTCCAAACACCTTTGGTTCAATGATCGTCAAACCTTCTATTCCTGTTTTTGTGAATATAAATTGTCCCATTTATACCTCCTGCAGATATTAATAGTATCCTTCTGCTATTTGAACCAGATAGTTTCCGTATTCTGTCTTTAATAATGGAGACGCCAGTTGGAGTAACTGATCTTTGGTAATATATTTTTTCTTAAATGCTATCTCTTCAATACAAGCTATGTATAATCCTTGGCGTTTTTGTACTGCTTCTACAAAATTACTTGCTTCAAGCATTGTGTCATGAGTACCAGTATCCATCCAAGCCATGCCTCTACCTAGCAACTTTACATTTAATTCGCCTCTAAGCAAATATTGATTGTTGATTTCCGTTATCTCTAATTCACCACGTGCAGATGGTTTAATACTTTTCGCTATTTCTACCACTTTATTGTCATAGAAATACAAACCAGGAACCGCATAATTTGATTTAGGTTCTTTCGGTTTTTCTTCAATTGATAGAACTTTTCCATATTCGTCATATTCTATAACACCATACGCTTGTGGATTTTTCACAAAGTAACCAAAAATAGTTGCTCCTTCTTTTAATTGAGCAGCTTCTGTTAATACTCTACCAAAACTTTGACCATAGAAAATATTATCTCCTAGAATTAATGAAACAGAGTCATCGCCAATAAAGTCTTCTCCTATAATGAATGCCTCTGCTAATCCATTTGGAGACTCTTGTACTGCGTAACTCAATTTCAACCCAAGATGCTCTCCATTTCCAAACAGTTCTTTAAATGTAAGGATATCTCGTGGAGTGGATATAATTAAAATATCTTGTATGCCTGATAACATCAGTACAGACAAAGGATAATAGATCATTGGCTTATCGTATACAGGAACAATTTGCTTTGATATTGCTTTCGTTATTGGATATAAACGAGTGCCTGAACCACCCGCTAATATAATTCCTTTCATGATCTAAATCGATCCCCTTTCACTTACTATGTAGTTAAAAAATATATATTATTAAACATGCAAAATTTATTAATATGCATGTAATAAAACTAATATCCTCCGATTTACCTACACTACTATAACACTTCCAATCAACTATTTATATAATGTGAGCAACCAAAGGATATAATTTACTAAACATTCCCTTTATAACCTACTAGTCATTTCTTCAAAATTACTACCATATATTGGTTGAGATTTAGCATAATTATTGTAATAAAAAATTGATTCGACTTTATGTAGATGAGTTAACTGTAATTAACGCATCATTCGCCATAGAATGATTTTCCAAACCCATTCCCCCGATAAAAATGTCGAATCTTCCCTTATAGTTTACCAAACAATCGATTACATGAATACCTAATTCTCATGTCAGAACTTACGTAACTGAGAATGTGATCATCTTATGCTCCAAACATTAAATAATCACTGTCGCTTCATTACATCTGTTAAAATACTATTTGAAACTTACCTAATTTAGAAATCTCAGGAGCGTGCTCATGTCGAAAACCTTTCCTTACTATTTCATGCTATTCTTCTTCATATCAGGTGTCATTTGGTCTGGCTTTGTTACGGATACAACTCTATTAACAATGAACGCTATCGTATTTACTGCATTTCTAGCTTTAATATGGATTAGAAAAGAACTCATTTTAACAATGTTACATATTCCTATCATCCTATTTGTTTCATGGTATTGGATATCTTGTTTCTATGCTATTGATGTCGAAGCAGCTATATTAGAGGCATCAAGAGTTTCAAGTCTGATTCCACTTTCATTAATGATTACAATGATTCCTAAGGGAAAATATAATCATATACTATCACTTTGGCCGTGGACCGGAGCCTTTATGGTTATTGTAGGCAGTCTATTCGATATGTCCAGAAATGGCAGACTAGAGTCTACGATACAATATGCAAATGCATTAGCGATTATTTTACTCATAAATATTCTAATTAGCATGTCAAATTATACTAGAACGAAGTCGAATATTACGCTAATTCTACTAGCAATAAACTCGGTCGGATTACTTCTAACGATGTCGAGATCTGTTTGGGTGTTTTGGTTAATATCAGTGATTGTGCTTATTGCTATTACACCGGAGTTGCGCAAACTAAAGGCCCTTGCTTATGTATTTGGAACCCACTTACTGAGCTTGATTTTTGCGGCGCTAATAAAACAAGACTTCTTATTTTTTGTTAATCGCGTCTCTTCGATTCAAACTAATACATCAGAATTTCAAATACGATTAGTTTATTGGAAAGACAGTATACATATGATGTCTGATTTTTTAATTGGAGGTTCCGGTGGGGGCGGATGGACTGCTCTTCAACATTTGTATCAATCACAAGATTATTTTGTAAAGTACATTCACAATCATTACATTCAGGTCATATTGGATGTTGGTATTATTGGAGGTTTATGTGGACTACTGTTTATAGTGTTTTTTTTCTGGCAAGGAATTCAAAACATTAAAAATAATAAAACAACTAACCATTTTGACACAAAGGTCATCATTTTAATTGTTACGGTCATTCTATCCCACGCTGCTTTTGATTTTGATTTGATCTATCCATTAATAATGACGATGTTGCTGTTTCTAATCCTTTCAATAGATCATAAAAATATGATGATCCAGATCAATACCCGTTGGTTATTCATTATTTCTATTAGTTCGATTATTTTAGTAGTAATGTTTACTTGGTTTGCCGTGGGATACAATAAGAAATCACTAGGCATAGAAATAGCAAGGGAAGGTAACCTACTTATTGCTAAAGAGAATCTAGAGTATGCTGAAAAATTGTTACCCTGGTCAAGCTCTATTCTTTACGAGTCTGCAAAAAATGATGTCCGGCTTGGAAACATCGATAACAAGCAATATTACTATTCAATCGCTGAAGATAAACTTATAGTAGCTTCTGCAAAAGTTCCAAGACAAAAGAAATATAGTGAATTATTGAAAGAAATTAGAAACTACTTATTACAATAAAATTTACTGAACTAATAAGTAAATCAATAGTAATAGTATAATTACTCTGTTAAAATATTAAAAGGATGATTTACTATAATTAGGAGGAATAAAAATGATTAAGGAATGGAAAATGAGACTAAGTATCTCATTATGTACGATTATGTTGTTATCAATGCTCTTGCCGCTTATTAGCTATGGGGCAAGTATGTTTGAATTTAATTATTATAACGGGAAATTTTCTGGAGGAATTTACGTTGCTGATCCTGATAAAGTAAAAGTAGAGTACTTGGATGAAAATAATCAGTATCAGGAATTAAAGAATAGGCATGTATCTGACATGGGCAAATATAGCTATGATGATAATAATATCTTCCACCATTTTCTAAGCTTTTCAGAACAATTAAATTACGATCCATCTCAAATACGAATTACAGAAAATAACACTGCTAATGTTATAACTAAAGGAAATAATGGTTTTTTCGGATATTATGATGAATCAGTATCACTAAATGTATATCGAATGTCAGGTACTGAATCATTCACTGGCAAACTAGGGGACAGCTATCTAAAAGCAGGAGATTCAATACTATCTTTTGTCCCTGAGGCTGATAGTCATCGTTACATACAGGTAAACTTGCCATATAATTATGAAACAACTAAATCCGCACAATACCATCCATCTGTTACAGCATCAACAGATTTTGAATTAATCAATAAAAGTGTTACGAGCAGTGTTTACGTTAACGCCGTACATCCCGTACACAATTTCTCCAGTGTCACTAATACATGGAGACGATCTAGTGATTCATTTATTTTAGAATTCCAACAGCCGTTAAGTAAACTAAATAATTATGAGTTGAAACTTTCATCAACTAGTTCAAATAATGAAATACGCTTGCCAAGTGCTGGTAGTGATTATATTGCTTCTATTGAATATGGTGACTACCTGAGAGATATTACTGAGTATAGGGATACTCCTTACTTTGACAGTGTAAATATGAAGTTTTTCTACAATGTCACCCTAACAAATAACAATACAGGTACAACTAACCCATTATTCCCATCTACTCCCGGAGTTCCTCCGGTGGAAAAAGTAGATACAAGTATACAGTTGCTAACAGCAGATGCTCTCTCTAAACCAATAGACGGTAAAGTTAACGTTGAATTGGCTAAAGATACTAAGAAGATCCAACTGCCGATTAATGCAGCAGAGCTTCTAGGAAGTAATTCTTTAGAAATAAAGGGTAATGGATTCTCTTTACAATTCCCTTCAGACGAACTTGCTAAATTTAAAGAGAAATTAACTGAAGCACAATTAAAAGATGCTCAAATTACAATCGAATTAGCTCCCTTTTCAGATATCAGTACCACTAAGCTAATTTCAACAGTAACTAAACCAAATAACACAATTTTAAATTCTGCTGGATCATCTATTAACTTTAATGTTGCTGTTATTACAAAGGTTGGAACAGTTATACCTTTACCTGATTTGAGCAATCCAATTAAGTTTACTCTAAACGTGTTAAAAGATACTAATACCGCCCTTTTGGGAGTCTACTCCATAAATGGGGATGGCAAACTTGAGTATCTTGGTGGAAAGCTGAATGATAAAGGTGAAATTGAAGTTGAGGTTTACAAATCAGGAGCGCTCGCTGTACTAGAATACAATAGGAGCTTTAACGATGTTAATTCCGAGCAATGGGCGCATGATTATATCAAATTACTTACAGCGAAACATATTCTTGAAGGCATAGATAAAGACAACTTCAATCCGTCTGGCAATATTACACGTGCTCAATTTGCAGCGATCATTAGTAGAACACTTGAACTAGAATCTGACGTTAGTACAGAATCTACCTTCTCAGATGTTAACCCTACAAGCTGGTATGCAGGTTACGTTGTAGCAGCTAAAAATGCTGGTCTTCTTGAAGGAAGTACTGATGGTAAATTCAGTCCTAACGACAACATTACTCGCGAAGAGATGGCAGTAATAATAGGTAAACTTATTGAAAAGAACCCTAGCCTTTCAAGCCAGAATTCTATTAATGTTACATTTAAAGATCAAAATAAAATTTCTGATTGGGCAAGTGAATATGTAAAAGCTGCAGCAGAGGCAGGCCTCCTCTCGGGTAAGCAAAATGGTAATTTCGATCCAAAAGCAAATCTCACACGTGCGGAAGCCGCTAAAATCATCTATCAAATTTTGACACAATAATTCGTTTAAACGAAAGGGAGTCCCTACAGACTCCCTTTTTTATAGCATTCCTCCCAACCATTTGATAAAATATAGAAAGTAATCGACACCATATACTAGATCCCACGACGTTAGGAGTTCAAATGAATGAGTGCACGACAAAAAGTTGCAAAAAGAAACACACTTGAAAAAACCGAGGCTCCTCTTATCTCTATTATCAGTGCTCTCGGCATTGCATTGTTTTTACTAATTTTCCCTTATGATAGAGGGATGTTTAACGGTTATGAATTTAGCTTTGAGCCAATATTAAATACAGCATCCATCTACTCTTTCATTCTTTTAATTATTGTAGCCTTTTATTTCATCCGTAAATGGCAGTTAAATAGCTACACTAGCTTGTTGTCAATATTAATACTAATATTGCCTCTACTTTATTGGATTTCTTCATTTAATGCTGTTTCTAGCTATAATGCCAAGTTTACTATCGTCATTTATGCTATGTTTGCAGCTTTATTTATTATCAGCCTATACGCTGCTCAAACAAAATTATCACAAACAATTATTGAATCTGGAATAATGTTATCTGGTTTTATCATTGTCCTATTCGGTCTATTCAACCTTTTTGGACAAATTTTCGTTAAAGACGCGCTTTGGCTTGCCCATGATGGCTATCGCTTATCATCTGTTTTCCAATACTCAAATGCATATGCAGGTTTTCTAATCGCTTTGTTCCTTGCTACTGCCTATTATGCTGTACATAGTTCGACAACTAGATCACGAATGTTTCATGCAGCAATGCTTGCTCCCATTTGGATATCTTTTATGATGACTTTCTCACGCGGAGCTATCGTTATCATTCCAGTGGTTATTATTTTAATCATTCCATTTTTGCGCTTGTCCAAACAAATTGCTTACTTGGCGTTTCTCGCTATTTCCATTCTAGCTTCTATGTTAGTACTTGGGAAAATGACAGAAAACACAATTGAAATTGCAAAAATTGTACAACCAACCGCTGAAAAAGCTCCAGATACAATTTCAATGTTCAGCAGTTTGGCTATACAAAGTTGGGGATTACTATTCGCAGCCATCTTAATCACTTTGGCATTTACATGGCTATACCATGCAAAAGTAGATAGTTGGGTTGAAACTAGATTAATGAAATTTGCAGAGCGTAAATGGTCATCTCTTTCCATTTCGGGAGCTATTGTTATTGTTAGTACCTTATTAATGACTCTTTTGTTTAGTAGTTCAGCAATTCGGGATTTGTTACCAGCACAATTATCAGATCGTATTGCCAACATTAATTTACAACAGCACAGTGTATTAGAGCGTTTAACGTTTTATAAAGACGGACTTCGTGCTTCGCAAGACTATCCACTTCTTGGAGCAGGGGGCGGTGCATGGCAATCCATTTATGAACAATATCAAAATAACCCATACAATAGCCGACAAGCACATAGTTTCTTTGTTCAGGTTCTCGTAGAAATCGGTTGGGTAGGATTTATAACGTTGTTTGGCTTAATTGCATTCATCTATTTCTTATATATTCGCTCTCATATTCGCCATCCTGAGCTTAGAGGCAGTCATTTAGTATTTTTTATTTTGTCTCTAACTATACTCATGCATAGCGCAATTGACTTTGATATGAGCTATGTCTATATTGCAGCTATTGTATTCATCTCATTAGGAGCTATGTTGGCACCTTATCATGAGAAATTGACAATTGATCGTCTGAACAAGTTGACTACACAATCATGGAGAAGATCAGTATATCCTGTGTCACTTATTATTATGAGCTTAGTTTTAATTGTTATCGCCATTCAAAACAACAGGGCAGTTACAAATTTCACACAAACACTTGATCAAGCAAGCAAGCAACAAGTTCCATTCAATCAGTTGCTAGCTGGATTAGATAAGTCGATGAAAATTGCTCCAAGCCAAACTACATATGCTGTTACGAAAGTAAATTGGCTTCTGCAGGGTTATGAACAATCAAAAGATCCGAAAATATTAGCACTTGCAATTGAAACCGTTAATGAAGCGGCAAAAAAGGATTCTTACAGCAGAGCTATTTTCGAGTACCAAATTAAATTACTTCATATAAACAATCAGATTGTAGAATCTTTGCCCGTTATCGAAGAGACGCTAGTGAAATTCCCATGGGATATTACAACCTATGAACGTGCAATGACTACTTACGCGTTAGCACATGGCAGTGCAGTAGCCGCAGGTGATAATACGAAGCCTGCACAATATGAAGAACGGATTGACGAAATTACTAAAGAGGTTCAACGAAGAATTGATCTACTTGCAACTCTTCCTCCTGAGCAATTTCAGGGTCGAAACTTTGCATTTACTGAGCCAATGAAGGCTGTTATTACTTCAATGAAATAAGTTTAAGGTATGTTTTATACCTTCCGAGAATAAATAGTCATAGAACGTTCTGTACGACTATAACATCGGCCGGAAGGAGTACACTAGTGAAACGAGCGCGGAAACCAACTTGGTCATTTGTTGTGATGCGCGGCGCTGATAAATCTGTGAAGCAGTTCTCTGTATCAAAGCGATCAGTTTTAGTAGCGCCGGTGGCAGCTATATTAGCAGTGACTGGCTGTGTAGCAGGCCTGCAAATGAAGGCTGCCTTTGAACTGAAGCATCTTGAAGAGGAATTGTCCTCCCAGTCTGCACAATTCACACAAACGATTACTGGAATGGATCTCGTTATCGCCGGGAAGGATGATGCGATCGTTTCTCTTCAGCAAGAACTATTAGCATTATCGCAACAAGCAAATGAGATGAAAGTTAAGATGGATGAGCTTAGCCAATTGGAAGTTAAGCTAAAGCTATTCATTGAGAAGTATGGCGGCTCAGTTACTGGCACAACCAGTTCTGTTTCAGAGAACGATCACAGAGGCCTTGTTCAAACGTTATCTACCAGTACAAGAGGAGCAAAACCCGCTCTTTATTCTTCTATTTCGAATAATAATATGGGAATTGCTTCACTTGCACAACATACTTCACTCGATTTGCAAGCTCTTAACGAGATGGTTGACTCTATGGAAGTATCCATGGAGCAGACGCTAAAGCAAGCACAGCATAAGAGGATGACCATTGATGCGATACCGTCACATTGGCCAACCCGTTCAAAGCAGCTTACATCTAGCTTTGGTTACAGGAAAGATCCTTTTACAGGGAGAGCAACCTTCCATGCTGGTATCGACATTAGCGGTGATAGTGGAGATGCTGTTTTCAGTGCTGCTGACGGTACTGTTAACGAAGTAGGATTTGATTCACAGCTTGGAAATTACGTCATCATTGAACATCTTGGAGGCCTCCAAACCGCTTATATGCATTTAAAGAAAATTGACGCTAGAGAAGGCGACATCGTCGTGCGCGGAGAGAAAATCGGACAGCTGGGCTCTAGCGGAAGAAGTACGGGGCCACACTTACATTTTCAAATCATGCAAAAAAACGAACCTGTCAATCCTTTAAAGTATTTAGCGCAGCATAGCTGACAGGCAATAGGGGCTGTCTTTCACCCCATATCCATAAGCCAATGCTAAGGAGGTTTGCGTTCATGTTTAAGGAGAACAAACGGATTATCTCGACTGATACTTTAATCGGACAAGGGACGATTGCAGAGGGAAAGATAATCACTGAAGCTAATCTACGTATCGAGGGTGAATACCGAGGAGATATTGAGTGCCGCGGTGATGTTATTATTGGTGAATGTGGTATCGCACGCTCCAATATATCAGCCAAAGACGTTACTGTTGCTGGCAAGCTATTTGGTGACATTGTAACAAAAGGAAGACTCATTATCACCCCATCTGGTCACTTAACAGGTAATATAACAGCTCACGCTCTCATTGTCCAAGATGGCGGTATGATTAATGGCAGTTGCAAAATGGAGCTATCGCCCGAATCCAAAAACCAAACTGCAGTAGATGGTTCTAGCTCCAATTCAAAAAATGAAAGTAAAAGCGACTCCAAAAACGACTCACGCTCCAAGTCCCGTCAAGCGGGATGATCAGTCGTTTATAAAATAAATAAATGGTCCCCGTTATTGTCTCCTATGAGGAGAACAAAACAGGGACCATTTTTTGAGTGTGTGAAAGAAATGTGAACTTCCGTTATTACGATGCTACATCTCTTTTGTTGAATACCCACCAAGTAATTGCCATAAACAATATATAATATCCTGCTAAAACCATTAATGAAAACCCTAGAGTCGAGCCTTCACGCATTGGTATATTGTCTAGATATGGCGTTAAATACAGATGAACAAATAACAAATAATCTACCCATTTGTATGGCAAAGCTCCAAGCAGAAACAATATATTGTTAACGATTAACACAAGAAACAGTGAAATTCCGATGGCAAGTCCGTTGCTCCTGAAAATTGTCGATATCATAAACGCAATCGTCACAGTCATAATTGTAGTAACCAATGACAATGCATAATATTGTATGATATATCCAAAATTCGAAGATCCCTCTGAAATTCGAAAATCATTTGTAGTGTCCGCCGTACTGAATAAATCAAAACATATCCAGTTAATTAATAATGTGCTAGCGAGCAATACAATAGCAAGTAGAATAGCGAACATCACAGTCGCAATATATTTAGACAAAAGGATTTTGGATCTGGACCATGGCCTTATAAGCAGTAGCTTTATCGTTCCCGCAGAAAACTCTTCTGCTACGATACTTGCAGCGACAATAACCGTAAATATCGTTATAAGCATGAACAAAAGCGATGACTCTTGTTGCACAACTTCCCACATCGAAGGTTTGTCATTTGCAACGGACAACCATATTATCGAAACGATCAAGGCGAGCGCTACCATTATCCCCATCATAATATAGGTTCTTGGGCGTCTATATATTTTCATATTTTCATTCTGAATGAGATTAAAGAAATCAGCCAACACTCTCGCCCCCTGTCACTTCCAAAAATTGATCTTCAAGCGACTTCGCTTCGGCTCGTATACTATACACTTTTAAACCTGCTTGAACGAGTGCAGCATTAACAGTCGCTGCCATCTCCTTATCACCTTGAAATGCAATATGGTTTGGTCCCGCTACTTCAGCATTTGTCCCAAGTGCAACAAGCGCATCAATTGCAGCCTCTGTACTATTTACTTCAAATATTATACTTGTTATAGTCAAAGTATCCCGCATCCCTTGGATTTGGCGGACATCTATTAACTTTCCATTTTGAATAATCGCAACTCGATCACACATCAGCTCCATCTCGGACAACATATGACTAGATACGAATACTGCGATTCCTTCATTTTTGGCCAAATTACGAATATAGTCTCGAAGCTCGCGCATACCAGCTGGATCGAGCCCGTTGGTCGGTTCATCAAGAATGAGAAGTTTAGGATTATGTAAAATAGCCTGCGCAACGCCAAGCCGTTGACGCATACCAAGCGAATACGTTTTTACTTTATCGTGAATTCTGCCCGTCAAGCCGACGAGTGATACAACTTCTTTCACCCGATGAGACGTAACACCAGGAATCATGCGAGCATAATGAATTAAATTTTGATAACCGGTTAAATATTTATACATTTCAGGATTTTCTACGATCGCTCCTACATGTCTAATCGCTTTTTCATAGTCTTTCGTAATGCTATGACCATCAATCAGAATTTGACCTGAGGTCAACGACATTAGACCTACCATCATACGAATGGTCGTTGTTTTTCCTGCACCATTAGGTCCCAGAAATCCAAAAACTTCACCACGCGGCAAATCAAGTGTTAATCGATCGATTATAGTTCGTTTACCGATCCGCTTTGTCACATCCTGTAAGCGGACGATGATCTCATCCATACTAAATAAGCCTCCTTCAATTTGCCTTTATTCATTTCCGCAAGAAATATGCAACCTTTTTATTATATACTAATTAGGAAACATTTGGAATGCAGTGATTCGACAATACTATTGTACTCCAATTCTTTCCGATATCGTTAGCCATGTGTTTAAATTAACCCATAATCCCTCGTAACATGTCACTGATTTATGAACCGTTGGATCACTAATTACCGCTTCCTCAAAACTTAGTTTAGGAAACTTATTATAATGCTTGTAAAGTTCCTCATAATGTACTGGCAATTTGGCATCAGTTAATTTCGAAAGCAAAAACTCAAGGCTGAAAGCATATACGCCGCTATTCCACATCGCTCCCTCAGATAGAAATTGCTCTGCTAATGCCTCACAAGGTTTTTCGTGATACCCCTTTACTTTCCAATCATAACTGCTCGTTTCGATGGATTCACTATCGTTGATTGGACTGATATATCCGTATTGCTGGCTAGGATGTGTTGCTTTCGTGCCTACCATCATAAGTTCCGAATCACTTTCTCTAAGAAGCTTGGGTAAGCTACGAATACAGTGGTAAAAGTTTGCTTCAACATATATATCAACAGGAAGTACAATAATAGTCTCATTTAAAGATACACCTGCAACAGTATAGAGATATGCTCCCATAAGTGCAGCAGTAGAAAAAGTTCCTCTTTGCATCGGCTCTACGAGTAGCGGTACATTATTACCTAATTGTCTTTTAATGAACCCTACTTGATCTGTGCAAGTTGCAATGCTAGTTCCTTCAAGCAGGTCAGCATTGCCTAGTTGCCTCCATAACCGTTCAATCATCGACTCTGGCTTTCCTTCTGGTCCATCCAACACAGAGAGATACTGCTTAGGAATACTATTGTCGGATAAAGGCCATACTCGTCTTCCAGATCCACCAGACAATAAAATGATTTTCAAAGCAACATCCTCCTCAAGTTCTTGGAAATATCTTTTTATTATACTTGAGTGTTGGAGTAGAACATGTCGATTCGATGCGCCATTATTGAGCAAAATGCTACTGTTTTTGTCGAAACCATTTTGTTGTAAAAAAAGAAAAAGTCGACCTCACCCATCGCTTCAAATAGCAATGAGAGTGCCAACTTATTGTTTATCCTTTGTAGCTATCTTGCCATTTCAATAGCCGTTTCTCTAATAATCGAACGAGAGAGTCAGTTAATTTACCTACTACAGCAAATAAAAGGATACCAATAAAAACAACCTCGGTTCGCATAAAGGAGCGTGCATCCTGAATCAGATAACCGACGCCTCGATCCGCTCCCATAAGTTCTGCAACAACGAGAACCAGCCAAGCTACACTGATCGATAACCTTAAACCGAGCAATACATTCGGCATAGCAGCAGGCAGTACGAGATGTAGCATCTGCTTAGCTCGGCTAAACTCCAGTACTCGCGCTACATCAAACAGCTTTGCATCTACGTTTCGAACACCGAGGAAGGTGTTCACATATAGAGGGAAAAATGCGCCTAAAGCAATAAGCAAAACTTTTGATAACTCACCGAATCCGAACCAAAGAATAAACAGCGGCGTTATCGCAAGTAGTGGAACAGTACGAATCATTTGCACCGTTGGATCAATTACTTCTTCTGCTCTCCTAAACATGCCTACAGTCAACCCAACAATTAACCCCAAACTGCCTCCCAATAAGAAACCAAATATTGCGCGTAAAACACTAATTTCCAAATGATGAAATAACTCGCCCGAGAGTATCATTTGGTAAAACTCTGCGGCAATTGCGGATGGTGGAGGAAAAAGCTGTGCGTTTACGATACCTGTCCCACTTACCCATTGCCACCCAGCGACGACAACTACGGGTAGCAAACTGCCCATAATAAGCCTTCGTCCTTTGAATGAACTTATTTTACCTTGCCTTATAGCTAATTGTTGTGCATCCGTCTTCTTGTTTCTGTTTAAACTAAAGCCTTGTAGCCGCTCTGTTTTGGCATATTTCATCCTATCCGTCCTTTCTCAGTTGGATGATTTAAATTTCCCACGAGTGTTTGTCTGGAGTTTCATTTACTAACGCACGCAACAAGTGCATTCTTAGTTCTTGGAATGCACTTCCTGTTCTTTTGCGAGGCATCGGCAGGTCAACTGGCAATATCGTTCTTATACCACCTATGTTTGCATCCAAAACGACAACACGATGAGATAAAAATAACGCTTCATCTATATCGTGTGTCACGAATAACATCGTAGTTTTGTTCTCTCTCCATATATCCAAAAGTGCATCTTGCATGTGACTACGAGTAAAAGCGTCCAATGCACCAAACGGCTCATCGAGCAGCAGTACTTTTGGATTACGAAGCAACGCTCTAGCGATAGCAACACGCTGAGACATCCCTCCCGAAAGTTGTTTTGGATACGCACGTTCGAATCCTTGTAGCTTAACTAGTTTAATTAAAGCATATACCCTACTTCTTACATTCGAATTTTTTAATGAAAGGTCTGCTGCGATGTTTCGCTCCACATTCAGCCATGGGAACAGTCGATGTTCTTGAAATATAAATCCCTTTTGCTCTGAAGGTTTCGTAACAAGCTCACCTTCCAGAAACACTTGGCCTTCAATTTCTAAATCCAGTCCTGCGACAATTTTTAGCAACGTACTTTTACCACATCCACTTGGCCCAATTATCGAAACAATTTCACCTTGTTTCACCGTAAGTGACAGTCCCGACAGTACATGTACATCTCCAGTGTCGGAATGGAACGTTCTACTAACATTCACGACTTCGAGCAGCCCCGTTGTCATCTTAAGCACCTCCCTAGATGGATAAAATACAGGAAAGAGCGGCAGAGCCGCTCTTTTCTAGCTTCATCATGCCTTTATTTATCTGCAAGCTTCTCTAAAAATGAGTTATCTACGTACTCTTTATACGTAATCCCTTTTTTCAAAAAGCCCGTCTCAAGCAAAATATCCGCTGAAGCTTGCTGTGTTGACACCGCAGCATCTGAAATCGGAGACAGTTCCGCTTTTTGATTGATGATAACTTCTTTCATAATTTCAACTGGAATTTTTCTTGCATCAGCGTGGATCTTCGCTACTTCGTCTATATTATCGTTTTGCCATTTCAACGCCTCTTCATAAACACTCAGAAACTCAATTACAAGCTCAGGGTACTTTTTGGCAAAGTCAGTACGTGCAATTAACGATACTGGAGCTAATACACCTTGCTCATCCCCTGCAAGTACCGTCGCCTTTTGTTGTACCGACAATTGTGTCTTAAAAGGATCACCGGAAGCCCACGCATCTACTTGCCCCGATAAAAATGCAGGAAGCGCATCTGTTGCTTGCAGATTGACGATGTTTAAGTCCTTCTCTTTAAGCCCATTTTTCTCCAGTAGCTTCAGCAGAAAAACATGGTATGTCGTACCTTTCGCCAACGCAATTTTTTTACCTTTTAAGTCACCGATTGTTTTAATATCTGAGCCTGTTGGAACAAGTATGGAGTTTAACTTCGCACCGTCGCTGAGCAGTCCAATGTTCACAAAAGGCAATCCTGCCGATTGTCCTTGTAATGCGGCACCGTCGCCTAACAACGAAATATCGACTCTACCTGCTGCAAGCGACTCTAGAAGAGGCGGACCGCTCGGAAATTCACTCCATATGATCGTTGCATTAAGCGCCTTAAATTTCTCGTCAAGAAGTCCCTTTTCCTTAATAATCGTAAACAAATTAGTTCCACCGTTAATGGCAAGGTTTACGGTAACCGGATTACGATCTTGCGACTTTGGAGACTCCGTATTAGCACAACCTGCTAGCAAAACTAGCAGCAGTAGAGATAAGGGTATAAGAAATAGATGCTTTAAATTGTTTTCCTTTTTTGTAGACATAATCATTCTCTCCCTTATCAGTTGAAAACGTATCCTTCTTTAACCTTTAAATCTGCACGTTTGGGGTCTTTAAATACGTGTTGCTTAACTGTCCATCTACACTGATGGGCACTTCACCTGCAAGCGTCACTCGACGAACGACTCTATGGGCATCACCATAGTCATTAACTGCAATATGTTGTGTGGCTCTGTTATCCCAGATGACTACATCGCCTGCAGACCAGCGCCATCTTACCGTATTTTCTAAACTCGTAATGTGGCCTTGAAAAATATCATATAGTCTCGCAGATTCGCTTTGCGATACTCCTAATATTTTTTTGACAAACGAACCAAGAACAAGAGATTTCTCTCCTGTTTCAGGATGAACGCGTACTACTGGATGCTCCGTTTCATAAATGGTTGATGCAAATGTACGCTGATACCTCTTCACCTCATCCTCTGAAGCATCTGGTCGTCTTGCTGCATAATCATACAAGTTAGTATGCAGTGCCCACAGCTGATCTGCGAGCTGCTGAAGTTCTTTAGGTAGACTTTCATAAGCAGCGGCCGTATTCGACCACACTGTATCTCCTCCGGCATCCGGTACTGTTACAGATCGCAGAATGGAAGCGCTTGGATAGGAATCGATAAACGTAATGTCTGTATGCCATGCGTTTGCTCTTCCGCCTTGATGGGAATCCAGCTCCAGTATGTAGCGGCTGCCTTCCTTAGTCTTCACCGTTGGATGGGCGAATGGCTCGCCTAGCAAATCCGCAAATGCTTCCTGACCTTCATCATCCAAATGCCCTTGATTGCGGAAGAACAAAACTTTGTGTGTAAGCAATGCCTCTCGAATTGCTGCAATAGATTCTAAATCTAAATGGCCTGATAACTTTACACCTTTCACTTCTGCACCGACGCGACCTCCGATTTTAAGTACCTCTAATGAAGCGACACCTTGTTCTACTTCTGTACTCATATTCAACACTCCTCCGTTTGTATTAGCTATACATTTGAATCATCTGCACGAGCATCTGCACCTCAATAACTTATAAATCTCATCCGAATAGTAGGTATTATTGCAATAAAAAAAGATCCCTCCGACAACCGCGCGCTGGCTGTCAAAGAATCTCTGGTCGTCCAGTTGATTCAGTTCCTATTCAATAGATGTTACAAACTGACTACTTAATCATTTTGTAACTGTGATAAGATCATAATCGCATTCAAAACGGATGTCAATCCTTTTTTTACAAAATTTACTTTTATCAATATTACGGGCGAAGCAGCTTTAAAATAGGTTCAACAACTGTTATAGCCGGCTTTCCGAAACCTCTAATCTCCCAGAGCGCTAAATTATGGAACGCTGTAATAAAGATGGTCGTTAGTTCTTCTGCATCCCATATTGCAATAGTGCCTTCTTTCTGCCCTTCTTCAACCAGATCAATCAACAGTCTCCGGTTTGCCATCATATTAGCGGTTATTTCTGCTTTCATAGCTTGTGGTAGAACATCCGTAGCTTGCGCCTGCAAGACGATCCAATAATTGCTGTCGACCTGCCCCAAATTTAGAAAGGTAACAAGAAGCCACCTTAATTTATGTATCGAATCTCCAGGTTGTCTGTGCATCTCCTGTAAAATGCTCGAATAACCATGCTGTCCTTGAACAACTAATGTCACAAGCAATTGTTCTTTAGATTCAAAATAATTGTATACGTTACCATGACTAAGTCCAGCTTGAGCCGCAATATCGCTTATCTTCGTTGCAGCTACACCACGTTTCGTAAATACATACCTCGCTGCATCCATTATTTGTTTACGTCTCTCTTCACGCTGTTGCCGATCACGTTCAGTATTTCTAGCCATTTAAACGAAGCTCTCCCTTATCATAGGTTTTATAACTATTCTAGCAAAGCAACACTGGTTGTGCTATGCCGACAATTGCCCGAATAAATCGGATATCGAAATTACATATAAGTATCCATCGATTGAATCCAGGGCAACAAAAAAACTCGCAATGACACCGTTAGGCATCATTGCGAGTTTGAGTAAACGTATTATTATTTGCCGCCTGCGCGCGCAAGCTCACGTTTGTTTGCTTCGAATGCAGCTAGCAAAGCATCTCCGCCTTGCAAACCTGTATCCTCAGCTTTACGAATTTGCTCCAGCATCCGCTTGTAATCTTTAGGAATGACCTTCACAAACTTCGTAAGAGCAGCGCTCCAATCATTCAAAACACGGTTACCGATCGCACTGTCCGTATATTGAACATGTTGCTCGATCATTAGACGAAGTTCATCGATATCGACTTGCTCCTCTACACGCTCTAAGAGCACCATTTCAAGGTTAGTATGACTGTAGAAGTCGCCCTTCTCATCATAGATATAGGCTACTCCACCAGACATACCTGCACCGAAGTTTCGTCCCGTTGTTCCAAGTATAACGACTCTTCCGCCTGTCATATACTCACAGCCGTGATCTCCTACACCCTCAACGACTACAGTTGCACCACTATTCCGAACTGCAAAGCGTTCGCCTGCAATACCACGAATGTATGCCTGACCGCCAGTTGCGCCGTATAGACCAGTATTTCCCGTAATAATGTTTTCCTCTGCAGCGAAAGTAGCTTTTGGTGACGGTGCTACAATGATTTTACCTCCGGACAAACCTTTACCGAAGTAGTCATTTGTATCGCCTTCAACCGACAGCGTAATTCCTTTTGGTACAAATGCTCCAAAGCTTTGACCCGCAGTTCCAACGAAGTGATACCAGATCGTATCTTCCGGCAATCCCTTAGCCCCATACTTACGAGTAACTTCGGAACCAAGTATTGTACCGACAACACGGTTCGTATTCAAGATCGGGAACGTACCGCGAACACTTTCGCCTCGCTCAAGCGCAGGTGCAGCAAGAGGAAGAAGCTGTTGCATATCGAGTGTAAGCTCAAGACCATGATTTTGCTCCTGAATACAACTGCGAGATGTACCTTCAGGGAAATCACCTTCATACAAAATAGCAGACAGATCAAGACCTTTTGCTTTGTAATGATCATGAAGCTTTTTCGTTTCAAGACGATCTACACGTCCTACCATTTCTTCAATCGTACGGAAGCCAAGCTCTGCCATAATCTCGCGCAATTCCTCAGCGATAAAGCGCAAGTAATTGACGACATGAGACGGATCACCCATAAACTTTTTGCGAAGATCTGGATTTTGTGTAGCAACACCAACTGGGCAAGTATCCAGTTGACATACACGCATCATAATACAACCAAGAACGATTAGTGGAGCAGTGGAGAAGCCATACTCCTCAGCTCCAAGCAAAGCAGCGATTGCTACGTCACGGCCGTTCATCATTTTTCCATCTGTTTCTATTACTACACGATCACGCAAGTTGTTAAGCATAAGAGTCTGATGTGTCTCAGCAAGCCCAAGCTCCCACGGCAAACCAGCATGACGGATCGAACCCATTGGAGAAGCTCCTGTTCCACCGTCGAAGCCGCTGACCATAATAACGTCTGCACGGCCCTTTGCTACACCTGCTGCAATTGTACCAACGCCAACTTCCGAAACGAGCTTCACGTTAATACGAGCACGAGGATTCGCATTTTTCAGATCGTAGATAAGCTCTGCCAAATCTTCAATCGAATAAATATCATGATGCGGCGGCGGCGAAATTAGACCTACACCAGGAGTCGAACCACGAACCTCTGCAACCCATGGATATACTTTAAGGCCTGGCAACTGTCCACCTTCGCCCGGTTTAGCACCTTGCGCCATCTTAATTTGGATTTCATCAGCATTAACTAGATAATTGCTCGTAACACCGAAACGACCGGATGCTACTTGCTTAATTGCACTTCTACGGGAATCGCCGTTTTCATCTAATACGAAACGTGCCGGATCTTCGCCGCCCTCACCTGTATTAGACTTGCCGCCTAAACGGTTCATCGCAATTGCGAGGCTTTCATGTGCTTCCTTGCTGATTGAACCAAATGACATCGCACCCGTTTTAAAACGCTTCACGATCGACTCGATTGACTCAACCTCATCAAGCGGTACCGAAACGCTACCTGCTTTGAAGTCTATCAATGAACGTAGTGTCAAATGTTTCTTGTTCTCCCCTTGAATCAAGGAAGAGAACTTCTTGTAAAGCTTATAGTCATTAGCGCGAGACGCCATCTGCAACGTATGAATCGTCTGCGGCGTATAAAGATGATCTTCTCCATCTTTACGCCACTGATAATCGCCACCGGAATCAAGTTCTTTCTCAGAGCCCTCTTGCTCAGCGAAAGCGCGGTTATGATGTTTAAGCGTTTCTTCCGCGATAACATCAAGTCCGATACCGCCGATACGTGATTGCGTCCACGTAAAGTATTGATTTATTACATCTTCGCGAAGACCAAGTGCCTCAAAAATTTGCGCTCCACGATACGATTGAATCGTCGAGATACCCATTTTGGACAATACCTTCACGACACCTTTAGTTGCCGCTTTAATAAAGTTTTTGACTGCCTTCTCGTGCGATACGCCTCTTAGCATACCTTGTGTAATCATATCGTCAAGTGACTCAAACGCTAGGTATGGGTTAACTGCGTTAACGCCGTAGCCAAGCAATAGTGCAAAGTGATGAACTTCTCTAGGCTCGCCGGATTCTAGCAAGATCGCTACTTTTGTACGTGTGCCTTCACGAATCAGATGATGATGTAATGCTGAAACAGCAAGCAGCGCAGGGATTGCAGCATTTTCCTTATCAACACCACGATCCGAAAGAATCAGCATATTATGACCTTTGCTAATGACACGGTCAGCAGCTTCACACATTTGCTTCAGTGCAGCGCGCAAACCTTCTTCTCCTTCACTTGCTGTGAAGAAAATCGGAAGTGTAATGGATTTAAAGCCCGGACGACGAACATGGCGCAATTTAGCGAATTGCTCATTTGATAGAATCGGAGTGTCCAGTTTAATATGACGACAGCTCTCCGGCTCAGGGTTCAACAAGTTGCGCTCAGGACCAATCGTTGTACCTGTTGCCGTAATGATTTCCTCACGGATCGCATCAATTGGCGGATTCGTAACTTGTGCGAACAATTGTTTGAAATAGTTATAAAGACGTTGCGGACGTTCCGACAAGATTGCTAGTGGAGCATCGTAACCCATAGAAGCAATAGGCTCTTGACCGCTGCCAGCCATTGGCTCTAGCACTTTACGAATATCTTCGTACGTGTAACCAAATGCTTGCTGACGTTGTTGAACAGTATCGTGGCTCGGCTCTGGCAATTCTGGTGCATCTGGAAGATCTTCTAGATCGACAAGATGTTCGTTAAGCCATTCGCGATATGGATGTTCAGAAGCAATTGCTGCCTTCACTTCTTCATCAGAGATTATTCGACCTTGTTCCGTATCAACTAACAACATCCGTCCAGGACGCAAACGATCTTTGTATAAAATATCTTCTGCAGGAATGTCAACCGTGCCCGCTTCCGATCCCAAAATAATATGTTCATCTTTTGTTACATAGTAACGAGCAGGACGAAGTCCATTCCGGTCTAGAACTGCCCCAATTTGAGTACCGTCAGTAAAGCCCATTGCTGCTGGACCATCCCATGGTTCCATTAATGTACTGTGATATTCATAAAATGCTTTATGCTCATCACTCATACTCTCATGGTTAGACCAAGGTTCTGGAACCATCATCATCGCAACATGCGGCAATGAACGACCTGAAAGATGTAGAAACTCAAGCGTGTTATCAAACATAGCCGTATCAGAACCATCTGGGTTAATGATCGGTTTAATCTTCGCAAGATCTTCACCGAACAATTCAGTAGCAAACATCGTTTGACGAGCATGCATCCAGTTCACATTTCCGCGAAGTGTATTAATCTCACCGTTGTGGATTAAATAATGGAATGGATGTGCGCGCTCCCAGCTTGGAAACGTGTTCGTGCTAAAACGGGAATGCACTAAAGCGATAGCTGAAACTACATCCTCATTATTTAATTCAGTGTAAAACGAGCGTACTTGCTCCGTTGTAAGCATACCTTTGTATACGATCTTTTTTGTTGATAGGCTAGAGAAATAAAACATGTCCCCGCCAACTTTACCAGCAAAACGAATCGCTAGCTCACAACGTTTACGGATCACATACAATTTGCGCTCAAAAGACAATCTATCTTTTAAATCCGCATTTTTACCTATAAATATTTGACGAACATATGGCTTAACTGCTAGTGCAGACTTGCCAAGCTTTGCATCGTTAGTTGGTACTGTGCGCCAGCCGATAAGCGACTGCTTCTCTTCCGCAACAATACTTTCAACCTCACGTTCAATGGCAGAACGTGCAGCTTCATCCTGCGGCATAAAGATCATACCAACAGCATAATCCCCTTCTGCCGGAAGCTCGATACTTTGTTTTTTCATTTCAGCGCCAAAAAATGCGTGTGGAATTTGAAGCAAAATACCTGCTCCGTCACCCGTATTAGGTTCGCTTCCTTGTCCACCGCGATGCTCCATATTTTCAAGCAAAGTGAGCGCCTGACGGATAACCTTATGTGATTTTTCCCCTTTAATGCTGGCTACAAAGCCCATTCCGCAAGCGTCTTTCTCGTTTTGCGGGTCATAAAGTCCTTGCTTAGGCGGCAATCCCAAAATATTTTCTCTCATCGTGAGCAACCTTTCTATCAGAAGATTTTTGGGTAAGCAATGTAGAATAGTAAATAAACAGGTTAGATCACTTAATTGGCTTCATTTTTGGCTTGAAATATCATAGAATGGTAGTCAGCGAGGCACAGCGGCCTGCTCCTTGCCATTCCTTTTGCCATCTACCGTTGCTAAGCGATTATTATATGATTTTAACATTAGGGCAAATCGGAATCAATTTAATATTTTTATTATTGTGATAAGGATTCTTTAGCAGGCTGAAGTGGCCTAACGGAATGTCGCATCGTTAGTAGTCTTTATTTTCATCTATTTTAACAAAAGGGAGTGGTTCTATTGTATAGAAACTTAAGGAAATCGCTAACTCGTACAACAGCTACAGCTTTAATCGCGGGATTGCTAGTATCAACAACGACCTTATCTGGAGCATTGGCAGCACCCGGAGTGGACACGCCTAACAAAAGTGAAGAACCTTATGACATCGTTATTCTCGGTGATTCACTAGCAGTTGGCTACGAGCTTGGCTTTACAGAGAAGTCTATACCCTATGGATTTGGCGAACATGTCTATGAACAAGCGCTATTCAACGGTTACCGTGCCGAATACAGCAATTACGGCATACTAGGACTTCGCTCAGATGGACTTAATAACTGGATAAGTGCAGCTTCGACTGGTAAATCCGTAACAGATGCAGACATTCAGCCCAATATCCCTGATCCAAGAGTGAAAACAATCGTCGCAAAAACGAAGCAACTAGAAGCTGACCTAAAAGAAGCTGAACTTATTTTATTATCTATTGGTGCCAACGACTTTTTGCAGCTTGTAGGTATGATGAATTTGAATACAGAATTTAGTGGACTGCCGCAAACGAAGCAAGATGAACTGAAATCGACTCTTGCTACTCTATTGGACACTTTCAGCATAGAATTAGAAGAAACGCTCACTGCGATTCACAAGCTTCAGCCGAATGCAGAAGTTGTTATTTCCAATCAATACTTACCTATTCCTTCTCTTATATTGAAAGAAAAAGTTACCTATCTTATACCAGATTCAACCGCACTTTTTCTATTAGATGTACAAGACCAATTACTTAAAAAATTAGAAGGTGTTATCGCTAAGCTCACAAGCAAAGGCCTCACAATTAAAATAGCAGATTCCGCAACTGGAATAGAAAAAAATGTAATGACCAACACAAGCATTGGTGCTAAAGATAGCGAAGGGAACAGTAAACCAGATTCACATCCTACTGCTGCTGGATATGCGGTTATG
Source organism: Paenibacillus sp. GSMTC-2017 (assembly GCF_016019935.1). GTDB lineage: Bacteria > Bacillota > Bacilli > Paenibacillales > Paenibacillaceae > Pristimantibacillus. The sequence continues at coordinate 683,984 of NZ_JAECMT010000003.1, read as the reverse complement.
GGTAAAGCTTACACTGAAGCTCTGTGGGGAGACTATAAAACTGTACAACCTCGTAAATCGAATGTGCCAATATCCGTCGTTGTTGAGGGTAAAGAAATCATCACTACATATTCGCCTATTATAAAAAAGGGCCGTACCTTTATTGCAATCGCTGATATTACTGACGCACTTGGTGCAACAAGATCATGGAATGGCTCTACGAATACTGCAACTATTAAGTTAGGTGGGCGCACTGTAGAGATTACAATCGGAGCTAAGACGATTAAAGTAAACGGCGAGTCCCTTCCATTAAACGCAGAACCTGCTTATTTGCAGCAATTTACAGGCGAGAAAAAAACGTACGTTCCTCTCGCCGCGTTATCGGAAGGACTCGGCCTGCAAGTAACTTATCGAGATACGATAAAAACAGCATTTATAAACAACTAGTTTATTTATACTCTTTCTTCAATTGCTCCATTAGCGCTAGACCCATTGCGGTCCAGCGATGTAAAGCATCTAACTTCTCTATTTCAACTGCAACTGCGGCGTGAAGTGATTCATGGTATTCTGGCACGATGCCATTGTATCTCTTCACGTCTCTCAGCAGCACTGTCGTCTTTTCGGTATAGCTTAATGCCCTGCGTTCGTGGAACATTGCTACATCTGGGTTATAAGGATTATGCAGGTCACCTTGTTCAGGATGCTTAAGCACAGCCAATACTTTAACTACCGCTCTTGGACCATAAAACTCTATAAGTTCTCCAGCGTATTGTCCCGACCGCACCTCAATCTTTACAATATCTCCTATATTACATTCATTTTCTGAATGGTCATTCATCATTTCCTGTTTCCTCCTTATATTCAGCAACTTAAAAATGGTGCTCTTTTTCTTTTTTCTATATGTGATTACTGTAAATGAACGTTAATTTATTGGCAAGCTTTACATCAAGACTTGTATTAACCTGACATGCGAAGTAATATGGAAATAGAAAAGTGGGTGAATATATGCGTAAGAAAAGAGTGCTGCTGCTCTCGGAGGGATTTGGCTCTGGCCATACTCAAGCAGCCTATGCACTCGCGGTTGGACTCAAGCAGTTATGCCCAAACATATCGGCAAGAGTGATAGAACTAGGTAAATTTTTAAACCCTGTTATGGGACCCTTGATCATATCCGCTTATCGTAAAACGGTAAGTTCACAACCTAAGATGGTAGGTCTAATGTACCGAAGCAATTACAAAAAACCAACGAATCGTTTTGCTCAGCTTGCACTACATCGTGTGTTTTATACAAAAACTTCACAAGTAATTGCACAGCTCAAGCCAGACCTGATCATATGTACACATCCCATTCCGAATACGGTAGTAAGCAGACTTAAGCGAAGTGGTCTCAATATACCACTTTATACACTAATAACTGACTATGACGCGCATGGATCTTGGGTTAATCCAGAAGTTGATCATTTTTTGGTTGCTTCTGATGAAGTGAAGCAGCGTCTCGTTGAAAAGGGTGTTCAAAAGGATCGAGTGGAAGTAACAGGTATTCCTGTCCACCCTAACTTCTGGAACATACACACTAAAGAAGAAGTTCAGATACAATATGAATTGAAAGACATTCCCACTGTGCTTGTTATGGGCGGAGGTTGGGGTATCTTATATGAAGACAATGCTTTATCCTATATGACGAAATGGCGCGAGACGACGCAGTTAATATTTTGTGTAGGATCTAATGAAAAGATGAAGGAAAAGATGCTTGCAGATCCATTATTTCAACATCCTAACATTCGAATAGTTGGATTTACCCGCGAAATTCATAAATTGATGGACGCGGCTGATTTACTCATAACAAAGCCTGGCGGAATGACCTGTACAGAAGGGATGAGCAAGGGATTGCCCATGTTATTCTACGAGCCTATTCCAGGGCAAGAGGAAGAAAACTGCGAATATTTTATTCAAAGTGGTTACGGCGAAATGCTCACTTCCAACGATACAGTAGACAGATGGTTTCATCTCATACATAACAGAGAAGCTGCAACCTTATTCCGTGAGGAACTTATGCTTAAGCGCAACTTGCAGTACGATCCGATGAGATGTCCAAAAGCCGTTCTGCAGTTTATGCAGTAACGGCTATATTTTTTAATATAAATAGAAACAACAGTACAAACTTGGAATACATAATCCGGGAATGTACACCTACAAGGGAGCTAACTTCATGAAATCACAAATGACAGATGGAAAAACAATTATTTTACGACTAGAGATTGATACGAATGTCGCTCACTTCAGCAAAGCAGCAACTGCAATTGAGCAAGCTAAAGGTGATATCGTCGCAATCGACGTCATACATACTGACAAAAACAAAAGTACTCGCGATTTGACCGTTAAAATTTCGGAGCAAGGTGCTACTGAACGACTAACTGAAGCATTGCGAACAGTTCCTGGCATTCGATTGCTTCATATATCGGATCGTACTTTCCTCCTGCATCTTGGCGGCAAAATTTCGATTCAACCAAAAACGAAGATCAAAAATCGTGATGACCTTTCTCGTGTTTATACACCAGATGTTGCTCGCGTCTGCCAAGCCATTGCTGATGAGCCATCCAAAGCTCATACCCTTACAATTAAACGTAATATGGTGGCCGTTGTTTCTGACGGTAGTGCTGTGCTTGGACTAGGTAATATTGGACCTTATGCAGCTATGCCTGTTATGGAAGGTAAAGCGATGCTCTTTAAACAATTTGCAGAAGTAGATGCATTCCCAATTTGTTTGGACACACAAGATACAGAGGAAATTATTACTGCTGTTAAACAAATGGCGCCTGCTTTCGGCGGTATTAATTTAGAAGATATTTCAGCACCACGTTGTTTTGAAATTGAACAAAGACTTCGTGCTGAACTAGATATCCCAGTTTTCCATGACGATCAACATGGTACTGCGGTCGTTCTATATGCAGGATTGCTTAACGCTTTGAAGGTGACTGGTCGTGAACTAAGCGAAGCACGTATCGTCGTTTGTGGTATCGGAGCTGCTGGTACAGCTTGTACGAAGATGCTCATTGCAGGCGGAGCACAACATATTATTGGTGTCGATCGTACTGGTATTTTGAATGCGGATGAGTCGTATGACAATACGATGTGGCAATGGTATGCGGAAAATACGAACGCAGAACGTCGCAAAGGCGGACTAGTTGAAGCGTTGCAAGGAGCAGATGTTTTCATAGGCGTATCCGCTGGAAAACTACTTAAACGCGCTCATGTTGAAAGTATGGCGAAACAGCCAATTGTATTCGCAATGGCTAACCCTGAACCGGAAATTCGTCCTGAAGAAATAGAAGACATTGTTGGTGTATTTGCTACGGGCCGTTCGGATTATCCAAACCAAATTAACAATGTGTTGTGCTTCCCAGGCATATTCCGCGGAGCTCTCGATAGCCGTGCTTCTGTCATCAACGAAGAGATGAAGCTTGCTGCTGCTGAAGCTATTGCTTCCGTCATCACTGAAGAAGAACTTAATCGTATGTACATCATTCCTAGCGTATTTAACGCAAAAGTAGTTGAAGAAGTACGTCGCCGCGTAATTGCCGCAGCTCAACAAAGCGGTGTGTCACGTCGTAATGTGCGTGAGTAGAAACATTTGTATTACACTAGCAAATGCTGAGCAGTGATTAAAAATAGTTACTGGTGAACGTTTTATTTGCCGAAAAAGCCCCTCAAACATTATTTGGTTTGAGGGGCTTTTGGGCTAAGTTATAACATGCAGACCTCAGAAGGGCTCGCCTTTCGGCTACTAACCCGATTAACCCCCTCTAATAACTAACCGACCCTTTTTCTTTACGCCGCTTGAGCATTATTACAACGCCTGTAGTAGCCATAATTACGCCTGTCGCCACAAATATCCAATGGATACCGAGAAACAAGCCTAATAGTCCACCAATTAGAGGGCCTAACATCGAACCTAGTTGGTTGGCGCTTGCTGTAAGCCCAAATGACCGTCCTCGGAAACGCTCATCCGTACTTTCAACCATTAATGTATTTACGCTTGGACTTATACCGGCCATAAACAAACCAAATATAAACTGCACAACAGCGAACAACCAAAGCGACTCAACAAAGAATTGAACGCATACGATTGTACCAGCACTCAATAAACATAATACGAGTATACGATAATAACCATTTTGGGCACCGAGTCGTCCCCATATAGGTGAGGCTATTATTCCTGCTATCCCAATGAGTGAAAGAACAATTCCTGCCGACAAAGCGGCACCTTTCTCTCCTCCTTGTAAATCAGCAATATGAAGTGATAATAGCGGCTGTATCATATTGAAAGAGAGCTGAAATAATACAAGAATAAGAAGCATATGGATGAGTGCTCGATTTTGGAATGCCATTCGGTATGTAATCGGAGCTACTTTTTCTCCCTTACTCTCCTGACTCGTCCCCGCCTTCCCTTCCTTCACCCACCAAATAACAGCAACAGTAGCAACTAAAATAATAATAGCAGCAGCTATAAATGACTTTCGCATGCCGAATGCTTCAGCTAACAAGCCGCCAAACAATGGACCAAGAATACCTCCAGTCATCGCTCCAGCTTGCATCATGCCAAGACTCCAGCCTAACTTTTCCTTTGGCGCTATCGAAGCAACAATTGACATCGAAGCTGGTACAAATCCTCCAACAAACCCATGCATCATTCGCACACCTACGAGTTGCCACGGTGTTTGAACAAAAGCAATTAGCGCGTAAATAATAGTCAGACTAAGCCCCGCTCGAATAACCATCTTCCTCTTACCGAACTTGTCCGCCATCATTCCCCATAGCGGAGCCATAATTGCCCCCATCAAAAAAGCCGATGAATGAACGATACCTGCCCATAAATTTACCGAACTTTTGTCCACTCCCAAATCAAAGAGAAACAGAGGTAGAAACGGTACTGACATCGTATAGCTTGAACTGCAGAACAACACACCAAACCATAGAATCCACATTGTACGTTTCCAAGATGGCATGAGATACTACTCCCTTCGAGTAAACTTCCATATGTCCGATGCACTATCACATAGTTCAACTATACGCCTCCTGTACATCGACTTCAAAAGAGTAATATGGCGCAATTTTGAGAAAATTGAGGACAATCGCCCATTTTGTTGCGCAAATCAAGCTATTCCATTAAATTCATTGAAACCTGACGCTTTCTGAGACGTAGCCATTATAGTGGAATTTATTCTTTCACGAATCTCCCGCTCTTGAAGACGACATTTAGCAATTGTGACCAATGTGCAGTTATCAAGGCGACTAACACTCAACTGTGTGCTATACTTAGCTGGAAAGTTGAACGAAAAGGAGCCTACTTAATGTTTCAAGCTATCATAGACTTTCTGAATGACTACGGCCCCTGGGGATTGTTCGCGCATTCATTTCTAGATGCAGTCATCTTCCCAATCCCTGCCTTTTTCTTGCAGGTTTCGTTAAGCTTATTGGATCCATCATCTGCACTATGGCTCGCTACTGTTGGATATATCGCTTGTTTATTAGGTACTCCAGTAGGTTATTTTTTAGGAAAAGTAATGGGAAAGTCCGTATTATACCGTTTTTTAAAAAAAGAGTGGATCGACGCTGCTACAGCCCGTTTTCAGAAAAACGGCGAAGCCGCTATTCTAATTGGATCGTTTACGCCAATCCCATTTAAAGTTTTCACTATTCTCTCCGGCTGTTTAAACTTCCCGCTGTGGCGCCTAATGGCGTACGCTGCTATAGGTCGTGCAGTTAAGTTTTATGTAGTTGGTTTCCTCTTCTACTCTTATGGTCGGGCAGCTGAATCAATGGTTAAAGATGTTTCCTTGTACATTTTCCTCGGCGGAGTTCCTTTAATTAGCCTTTTCCTCTTCATTAGAAGCAGAATCCGTAAGAAGAAAGCTAAATTAGAGCAAACAACTGAGGAATCTTATACTCCACCAGCAGATAACGTCAACATTCAAAAAGACGCATAAAAGTAAAAGACCGCAAGGCGCGTTGCTCGATTGAGCAATCTGCCAGGCGGTCTTTTTTTCGTATGAGGTGATAGATCACTCCATAGTAATGCTTGTACAACTCTACTGTGCACTTCCTCCATATAAGAAGCGATGCTCCCAGTGCGTACCAGTAATGCTGTTCGTTCTAACACCGCCGCTCTCCTTGGAGTACGTGTGTAGAACCTGGCCGTTGCCAAGGTAAATGCCGACATGTGTAATTCGTTGTGACGACTTGTTAACGCCACTATATGATGATGCACCTGTTCCTTTGTAAGACATAAAGAACATAAGATCTCCACGCTTAAGTTTACTTATTGATGTTACAGCGTTGCCCTTGTTTTTCACATAATCGCCTTGTTGGCGGGAATCCGAAGGTAGCGTTATACCAAGACCTTCCTTAAATACTTGTTTCGTAAAATCTGAGCAATCAAACGTTGTTGTTGTACTTCTATTTGATCCGAATTCATATGGTGTGCCCAAATATTTCATTCCTGCAGATATCACTTTTTCTACAGAACTATTTGTTGAAGTTGACGGACGTTCAACAGTAGATCCGTTAGAGCTTCCACCTGAACCCGAATTAGATGATCCTGAGTTGTTACCAGTATTACCGGAACCAGCAGTTGAACCATTACCGGCAGAACCAGACCCATTAGATTGATCGTCTGCACCAAGCTTCGTATATTTCGATGAGGAAGAAATATATCCAGTCTTGCCTTTAGCATCACTTACTTTGTACCAAGTGCCATTTGCCTTATCTATAATAGATATTTGCTCACCCTTCTTTAGCATACGAATAACAGATGCTGTAGAAGAAGGTGATGTCCTCATATTAACGCCCCAAGTTACTTCTGCAGATTGTGCAGCGTGTACAGATGGTGCAGGTATAATTGTTACGGAACCGAACAACAAAGCTGCTGTAATCGTCGCGGTTGCGATTTTGTTCTTCATGGTGTATTTCATCGAATACGCCTCCCTTGTAGTGGTTGCTGTGCCGTTATCGGCGCTGAAACCATTGTAAGCCGGGCGTACTAGTACAAGCATCGACCTATGTCCCTAATTGGAGGTTATCAAAACTGGGAGTATCGTATTACACAATTTTCTAAGAGAATATTAATAAAAGGCATTCCCATTACGGGAATGCCTTCTCACCTTTTATCGTCATTACTCTCTAAACCTAGTACCTTATTGGAGCAGCTAATTATGAGTATTTACTCATACAGATTAAGAGCTTCTCATAAAGAATATAGGACTAAAGACTTATTTTATGAGCATCGAGTCTCAGTTCCCCTTATTTACCATCAGTTCTCATTGCCCTTTTTGCGAGCTATTATCGGATATTCGGACGGTACCCCCACCATATTCAAGCGGTTCAACATGGACATGCACGCTTAATATGTTATGTTTACGACCCATTCGTCGTTCGATATCATCACAAATGCGATGACTTTCAATAAGTGAAAGCTCCGGATCGACTTGTACGATAACATCAACCAAGACATTGCTGCCATGTATACGAGCTTTAATATCTTTAATTGTATCTACACCTTTAGTTTTTGCAATTGTAGCTCTAAGCGCTGTCAATTCCTTCTCGTCGAAGCCATCTGTCAAAGCATGTGTAGAGCTATAAAAAATGCCCCATGCCGTTTTACAAATAATAATACCAACGAGTAACGCTGCAACTGGGTCGAGCCAAGGCATCCCAAACTGCGCACCTATAATACCTACCGCTGCTCCAATACTGACAAAAGCATCAGATAAGTTATCTTTGGAAGCTGCTAGCAGCGCTTGATTGTTTATTTTGCGAGCAAGCTTACTATTGTACAAATAGACGCCATACATACATGCCGCGCAAAATAGTGCTATTCCAGCTGTAATTGGATTTGGCGATACAAACTCGTCCTTAAACAAAGACTTCACAGCACTTATCAATACTTGAATACCAACACTCGCCATAATAAATGAGGCAACAAGTGCTGCAATCGTCTCCGCGCGGAAATGTCCGTATGGATGATCCTTATCCGGGGGCTTCTGAGATATGCGAAGGCCAATCAATACGGCGACTGAAGCAACAATATCCGTCAAATTGTTGTAACCATCTGCTACAAGTGCTCCTGATACGAACCAATAACCTATTCCAAGCTTAAGTGCAGATAATGCAAGATAGGCAGCAATGCTGACCCAGGCACCCTTTTCGCCCTGTTTAATTTCATCATACTGTGTCAGTTTAATTACCCTCCTGCCAATCACTAGAAAATGTCTATCGGTATCATACCCGATTGAACCTGTGTGGGTCTAGAGAAACAGTGTTGACCTAATACGTACTTTTATGCACTAGGGCAAAAGAGTAGGACGGAGGACAGACTTTATTCATGCATTGTAGAGCAAGCAGACCGCACTCGTGACAGGTTAGATTCTACATTTAGTTATTTACGTTATCCAATTAGTTATTCTCACAAAAAATAACCCGCGATATACGCGGGTTGTAACTAGTCATTATTATAAAGATTCAATAAACTTGGAAATGCCTCTTTCAAAGCTACGGTAGCCTTCTTCTCCAAGCTCCTCACGCAATGTGTCCGTCAACGCTTTGCTCATCACTTCATGAGCTTTGAAAGCAATTTCCCCACGTTCTTTAAGACTAACAACAACAGACCTTAAATCTAACGGGTGAGCTTGACGATGAACAAAGTGTTCTCTTTCTAGGCGGGACACAATTTGTGTCGCTGCCCCTTTTGTAATACTCAATTTCTTCGCAAGTTCACTCATGAGAATACCGTCGCCACAGCCAATCGCTTCGATCGTGTGCATCTCGGATGGGGTAAGCTCCCCTGCCTCACCGAATGTTCGCGGCTCACGTTCCATTCTTCTAAGCTTATGAATTAACTGACCAATCAGATGATTGTGTTCCAAATTTGACATGTCCTCTACGCTCGATTCGTAATAGATTATATAATCAAACTAGAGGATGCCCTTCATAATGTCAAGGTCAAGCTTTGCAGCAGACTAAACTTCCACCACCATCCCAACATTACAATGGAAAAATCGATTTCCTAAGGCAAGTGCCATTCTTGAGCTAACTTCGAATCCTGTACAATGGGAAACGCCGATTCGTTCTATATCCATTTCAACTAAAGCTTCAATCGTCTTTGACTTCTGCTCTTCACTTACAGTCCATAGATGTGTACCACCGATAACAGTATGAATGCGGCTTTCTCCAGTCATCGCTTTTGCGTAATTTAGTATGTTGATCATGCCTGCGTGTGAACATCCGAGGATAATAAATAAACCATTTTCAGTTCTTATGATAACAGACTGGTCGTCTTCTACTGGATCAATCGCATATCCATCTTTCGTTTCAACCACAATATCCGTATCGCCAATTTCATAGTCACTTGTTCTAGGTACTTCCCCAGTCAAATAAATGTTCGGAGCGATTTCAACAAAATCACGGTTGTATACAAAATGAGCTCCAGCATCTTCAAGTGTTTCCTTTGAATGCGGAATTCCGATATAGCGATAATCTTTACGAACGAGATACCCTTTCTTAAACAAATGAGGGTGCGCATATACGGGCACATGGCTTTGATTTATTTCTTCAAGAGCTGAAAGAAGCCCACCTGTATGATCACAATGATGATGGCTCAGCATAATACCAGATATATCAGACCACTTCTTATTAAAGACGTTCATATTGTTAACGAGTGCTTTTCCTTGACCTGTATCAAACAAAAAGTTGCCATGTCCGGTTTCTAGATGAACCGCCCAGCCATGCTCCGCAATTGCTCCAAGATTGCTAAAAACAGTGTTTTCACATATTACAGTTGCTTTTACCATAATACCGTTATCCCCTTCCACGACTTAAAATAGATCAATTCGTTATTCCAGGTAATAATTCGACCTTCATTTCACCCTTATAAACAGGAACACAAAGTGTATGGAACAACTTTGTGATATATTTAGTTTAGTTTATGAACTATACTAATGTCAATCGTTGCAATCACAATATAAACGTAAAAATACTTTTAATTTCTTCGTTAAGCTAATCTTTTCGGGTTTTAAGCGCATTTATACGTTTATTCTAACGAATCGAGCTGATTAACTAAATTCTAAGAGTAAAAATACAGTTAATCACTCTTTTATCAAAAGTAACACATATAAAAGAAGGTGCCCCATTAGTCAAAGACTTGTGGGACACCTCATATATTCGCATTATTCAGCGTACAAACGCTCACGAAGTGCTTTTACTTCAGCACTTTCAAGGTACTCATCGTAAGTCATCATACGGTCGATTACACCGTTAGGCGTAATTTCGATGATGCGGTTAGCGATTGTTTGAACAAACTGATGGTCATGTGAAGTAAATAGAATCGTACAGTCTGTATCAGTCAAACCATTGTTCAATGCTGTAATGGATTCTAGATCCAAATGGTTCGTTGGCTCATCTAGGATGAACACGTTCGCGCCTTCAAGCATCATCTTGGAAAGCATACAGCGAACTTTTTCGCCACCAGACAACACGCTAGCTTTTTTCATTGCCTCATCACCAGAGAACAACATACGGCCAAGGAAGCCACGTAGGAACGTCTCATCTGGATCTTTGGAGTACTGACGAAGCCATTCTACCAAGTTCAGGTCAACACCTTCAAAGTAGGTAGTGTTATCTTTAGGGAAGTAAGCACGAGTTGTTGTTACGCCCCATGAATAAGTACCCTCTTCTTGTTCTACTTCACCAGCAAGCACTTGGAACAATGTCGTTTTCGGCAAGCTGTTCGGCCCTACGAAAGCGATTTTGTCGCCTTTGTTAATCGCAAGCGTCATGTTGTCGAATTGTTTCACGCCATCAACAGACTTCGTCAAACCTTCAACTAGTAGCAAAGACTTGCCTGCTTCACGCTCGCCTTTAAATAGAATAAACGGATATTTACGGTTGGATGGACGAATGTCATCAAGCGTAATTTTATCAAGCAACTTTTTACGGGAAGTAGCTTGTTTCGACTTGGATTTATTGGCACTAAAGCGTTGGATAAACGCTTGAAGTTCCTTAACCTTGTCTTCTTTCTTCTTGTTCTCATTACGCATAAGCGACAATGCAAGTTGGCTGGATTCATACCAGAAGTCGTAGTTACCTACGTACATTTGGATTTTACCAAAGTCAATATCTGCGATGTGTGTACATACCGTGTTCAAGAAGTGACGGTCATGGCTGACAACAACAACAGTACCTTCATATTTTGAAAGGAAATCTTCAAGCCAACGAATGGATTCAATGTCCAAATGGTTGGTAGGCTCATCCAGCAGCAAAATGTTTGGCGCACCAAACAATGCTTGAGCGAGCAATACACGGACTTTCTCGTTACCGCTTAGCTCTCCCATCTTCTTGTCGTGCAAGTCAGGAGTAATACCAAGACCGTTCAACATCTCAGCCGCTTCCGACTCTGCTTCCCAGCCGTTCATATCGGCAAAATCTGCTTCCAATTCACCAGCACGCATGCCGTCTTCATCAGTAAAATCAGCTTTTGCATAAAGCGCATTTTTTTCGTTCATCACTTCGTATAGTTTCTTATGACCCATAATTACTGTCTCAAGAACAACGAAATCATCGTATTCGTAATGATTCTGTCTTAGTACCGCAAGACGCTCGCCTGGCGTAATATGCACATCACCTGACGATTGCTCAACTTCTCCAGACAATATTTTTAGAAAAGTAGACTTACCTGCGCCGTTTGCACCAATCAAGCCGTAGCAGTTGCCTGGTGTAAACTTAATATTTACATCTTCAAAAAGTGCGCGCTTCCCAAATCGAAGCGTTATGCCACTTGTACTAATCATAGTTTCAATCCCGTCCTTCGTTACAAAATCACATTTTCTCGAACCATTATAGCATAGTATACCTAGAAAAGCGCATCAATCGCCAGTTTTACCATCAAAAAAATCACTCAAAATAATAGAAACAGAGTACGGATTGGAATTACTACCCATACTCTGTACCTTAACACGCCTTTTCCCTTATGCATAAAGCTAATCAAGCAAATCCATAATAAGAGATTATAATGTCATTAATCGTTAATTCAATCAAGCTTTACTTCGTTACCCGTTCTTGAAGACTCATAAATCGCATCCAAAATACGATTGTTTGTGTAGCCTGACAAAGCGGAAGTAATTGGCTGTTTGCCTTCTCGAATACATTCCACGAAATGGCGAATCATTTGGAAACGATCCTCTTCACCTTCTAATGGTGTAATCTCACGTTCAACAACCTCATTGTCAACATGCGTGACATAGGTTCCTTTATCTCCAACGATTGACACTCCACCTTTTGTCCCCATCAAATGGATAAAAGGATCTTCGGTCAAACCTGCGGAATGAGCAGCCCAGCTTACATCGAGCGACATTGTTGCACCATTTTCGAGCTTAATAAGTGCAGATGCTAGATCCTCTACGTCATAGTAGCCCTCCCAGTTAGGAGTGCCCCAATTGCCAATACCTTGGCGACTTGGACCAAACTCAGCATAAGTTGAACCATACACCGAGATCGGTTTCGGATTACCCATCAAATATAAGGATAGATCGAGCATATGAACACCAATATCAATTAGAGGCCCACCGCCTGCTAAATCCTTGCGAGTAAACCATGAGCCCCAGCCCGGAATACCTTTTTTACGAAGCCAGCCTACCTTTGCATTGTAAATACGTCCGACATCGCCATCATCAATTAGCTTCTTCACAGCACGGCTTAATCCTTTGAATCGAAGTTGATGAGACATCATAAGTATTCTGTCAGACAACTCAGCTTGCTCAAGGATCGAATGTGCCGCTTTGGAATCAATCGCCATTGGTTTCTCTAGCAACACATGTTTACCTTGCTTGAGCGCTTCTATGGCAAGTGAAGCATGAAATTGGTTCGGAACACCAATAACAACAGCGTCAATTTTCTCATCCTCAAGCAACGTCTGTGGATCTGCATGAACAGTCTCTATTCCATATTCTTCTGCCCGCTGCTCAGCTAACGGCAAATAAGTGTCAGCGACAGCCGTCACCTTCGCGCCCTCCACTTGGGCAAAGCTACTCATATGAACATTACCTATCGCTCCAGCACCGATAATACCTACCGTAATGGTTGATTGACTCATCGTATTCATAGTCCCCCCAGTTTAAATACACACTATATATAATGATCGGCATCCGCTTATTGCTCCGTTAATTTCCAGGTTTCTCCGTGTGGGAGTACAACAAGCCTCTGTTCCTCTATTGTTCGACGGCATCGATCCGCTTCCAAACGATCAAGTGCTTCACGAGGCGTATCGTCAGCAAGTTTAAAAGCACCGTAGTGCATCGGAACGAACCATCGTGCACCCGTATCCTCAAAAGCTTGAAGGGCTTCCTCAGGTGTAACATGTTGAGGACCCATAAACCACTCTGGCTCATAAGCTCCAATCGGTAATAAAGCTACATCAATATCGAAACGACATCCGATCTCTTTGAAACCATCGAAATAACCGCTATCCCCTGCAAAATAAATCGTTGGCGAAGCTGAGACAAGTGGGCGTTCGCAACAAGTATGGGGAGTTTCTTTTTTGACTTGCTCTTTGGTCAACCTTGTTATTTCGTGAGAGGACACCGCTGCCTCCCTATAAGGAGCTAATGCAGCTTCTTCCTGTTCTCGGCTAGGTGCAACTTGTCCAAGTTGATCCCCGCATGACTGTTTTACCTCCATCACAAAGCCGCCCCAATGAGATCTGTTCGTATCCCAAGGATTCCGCCTCGTCCAATGTTGAGAAGGTACAAAGGTAAACTTTACTCCTCTAATCGTCAAAGCTTCCCACCAATGAAACTCTTCCACATTAGTAAAGCCCTTAAGGCGCAGCTTGACGCTGAGTCCAGCAGGAACTAAAATCTGCTTTGCCCCTTTTAACTGCCTAAGAGAACTAATACTTAAATGGTCATAATGAGAATGTGAAATAAGCACAATATCAATAGGAGGCATATCCTTAATCGGCACACCAGGTGGTGCAAGCCTCTTTCGGAAAGCCATTTGACCTGCCCAAACAGGGTCGGTAACAATATTTAATCCTGCAAGTTGAATGAGAAAGGTCGAATGACCGATCCACGTAATTGTTGGTTGTATTTTATTATTTTGCAGGAACGTTACGTCTGGCTCAATATTAGGAACTTTATACGAATAGTCCTTCAGCTTTAGCTTATTGACTCGTTCTTTCTGCCATCTCTTGAGTTGATTATAGGAATTTTGTTGCTTAACCGGATCTTGGTTCACAAATCTTCTTATCCGCAACCGCGTCTTCCTCCAATCCTGTTCCAGACTTATCTTAAAGATACCAAGCCAAAGGTGTGAAATGCAAATAAAGCTTGTCATCTCGGGGATTTGCTAGCTCATTAGTAGTGTACGCAACATGTAGAGTTAGCGACAATGCAAACTGGGATTATCAGCACCTGTCATGGTATAGTAGGAGCAGTGGCATTTAATAAAGGAGGAATCTTCCCATGAAGCTTATTTCTATAGAGCCGACGCCAAGCCCAAACTCCATGAAACTTAATTTGGACGAGGTGCTACCGCGTGGACAAAGAATAACATATAAGGCAAGTGAAGCTGAGAGTGCGCCAGAGCCTCTCAAAGGATTGTTACAAATTGATGGTGTACGAAGCGTGTTCCGCACAGCCGATTTCATCGCGCTTGATCGTAAACCCGGTGCAGATTGGGCACGCATTCTAGCAGATACACGTCAATTGCTACAGGCAGCAGGCGGCGAAGCAACACAAGAAGATCAGCAAGGTGCTATCGCATCAAGCTTCGGTGAAGCACAGGTGCTCGTTCAGATGTTCCGCGGCATACCGATGCAAGTGAGAGTTCGCTCGAATGATAATGAAGTACGCTCCGCGCTTCCCCCTCAGTTCGGGGATGCAGTTGGACGTGCGGCAGGTTCATCTATGATTCGAGAGCGTAAGCTTGAAGAATACGGAGTAAGGTACGGAGAGCTAGAGGAAATAGCAGTAGAAATTGTTCGTGAGCTTGAAGCTTCCTTTACTGCGGAGAGATTAGATTCGCTAGTACTAGCTGCACAACAGGGCGCTTCTGATCAGCAAGAAGAAATCGTTACGCCAAGACCTGCTCCGCTAACACTCGAAGAAGCAGAAGAGAAGTTTGCTTCGGAAGATTGGCAAGTACGGTACGCAGCACTAGACCGTTATGTCAGTGCGCCAGAAGGTATACCTTTGCTAGCAAAAGCTGTCCGTGACGAAAACGTGTCGATCCGCAGACTTGCTGTAATTTACCTTGGGGACTTGAAATCAGAGGAAGCAATGCCTTATTTATTCGAGGCTTTGAAGGACAATTCAACATCCGTAAGACGGACGGCTGGCGATACGTTGTCTGATATCGGAGATACAGCTGCTATCGGCCCGATGATCGAATCGCTGAAGGACAAGAACAAACTTGTCCGCTGGAGAGCGGCTCGCTTCCTATATGAAGCGGGCGATGAGACTGCGATTGAAGCTTTAAAAGTTGCAGCAGAAGATGTGGAGTTTGAGATCAAGCTGCAAGCGCAGATCGCTCTAGAGCGTATCTTACGCGGCGAAGAAGCCGCTGGCTCGGTGTGGCAGCAGATGACTGCTGCTAGGGGGCAGGGGTAGTAATAACTTGAGGTTGTGACTAGGAGTAATACTTAAATATGAAGACCTCGAGAGATTTTCTCGAGGTCTTTTAATCATTGAAATACAAAATGGAATACGAAAGCTGTTGTACTAACCATGGATGAGATTAAGTAGGATTCGAATGAGTTCACTTTATCTTCACTCTCATAGAACGTTGATTTATATTCAATAAATCTACCTAAAGATACTAAACAAATTAGTAATTGTAAAAATCTATGTTTGAATATACAAGGCACCAAGACATGGGCAGTTGTAATTCTTAGCGTTCTTTTGTGGGGTTTGCTGATGAACTGACAACAGTCTGTGATTTACTGCGTCGGGCTCGTTATCTTTAATAATGGCGAAGAAAGAGACTTCCAATCGTTAAATCCGATATTTCGTAACAGCAACTCTTTTTCGCTCGTATTATAGTTGTCAAAGTCGTATTGCGGCATCATTTTGAAGCTTTTAATGAAGTAGTTACCGTTCATATCACTAACATATATATAATCTTCCGTCCTCGTGGTGATTCCCTTTGTTTCGTATGAAAATTGGAAATAAAAGATTGAATCTATTTTTTCGGCCGTTGGAATAGTTGCATGAGGATCAGCATTTTGTATCTCTTTAGTCACAGTTTCCAGCAATTTAGCTTCCGATATAACAGATATAAGTTCAGGCTGCGGCTTTATCGAGTCACTTCGATAGATATATATATATACTATCGTTGGGTATTGTAACGATTGGTTCTCGTTTGTATTCGTAGAAACTGAACAAGATATAAGAAGCATACTACATAAAGTTAGAAGAATAGCAACTCTAATTAACATAGATCATCACTCCAGTTAAACAAAATAATGAATGTTATCTCACTTATCAGTTAGCCATATACAGGGAAATCAAGGAATTCATGTTGGATGGTCTGTTCAAACTATTCCATGCCTCACTAACCTATATCTAGTTAAATGGAGCCGCCACTGAACCTTCTTTGGCTATTAGGGCCAAAAAGGCTACTAGGTCTACGTTTTGCTTCGCGAAGAGAGGGGCGATGCCTCTGCCTCCTGCACATGGACGACGTAATGACACCACGAACAAAATCAATTACTTTTCGCTTCATAATGTAGATATCCTCATAAAGTGCAAGCTTCGGAAAGAAATCCCGATATTTGGATAGGATAAATGTGCTTTTAATTACTACATTTGCGTTGAAGCATTGAAAATAACAATTGTATTCCTCAAGACAGTTATCGTATGATTAATTATATGATGTTAAAATTTAGAAATATAGCAATCTTTTAGTTAATTGTTTCAATTCGTTCATTTTTACTTTTCTATTCGCTAAACTATCATTTTAGTGTGAAAGGAGGTGAAAATAATGAAAAAGATCATTCTACTCGTACTTGTTTTTGTATTCGCTTTCAATACTAACGTATTTGCAAGCTATACAGAAACTAGGGAGTATTCTATCATGGGCGGAGCCTATTATGAGATTGATACTGCTTTAGAAAACTACACATATGATACGGTGAAGGTAACACTTTATTCTAAAGGGCCAATTGGTCAATTAGATAGCGTGTTCAGTACAACCGTAAATGTTGGACCTGGCTTAGGTCCATTTAATTTTTATGTGGGTTACCTCACTCATACCAAATATGTCTTGAAATTTGAATTTCAAGGAAATTCAGGAGCTATAGGGCCTACTCAATTGCAGCAAGTTTATTAATCGTTCCTATTAGGCATGATCTATTTAACAAAATGAAATCTCCGTTCTATTCCATAATGGAAGAAGAACGGAGATTTTGAGTTTTTACTTATAAAATAAAAAAGCCGATTCCCAATACATCCAGGAATCAGCTTATACTCTAGACAATTACCCTACTCATAATTCAAATGAATATTAACAATCAAAGAATCATCGCTTCCGAATGGCTCATAACTTGCTCTGTACCCGACTGCTACACCTATTCCTTCAAATGCTGATTTCAGCGCATCGGGGAACCCTGTTCCATTCGTATAACGGAATTGCAAGAGCGTGCTACGGGAATGAACAGCAGATTGAATCGATTCACGTAGTAGCTTTTCATTTGTAATTGTATTTTCACTATCCATCCAGTGTAAGCCAAGCGAAAGCTTGAGCTTATTATAGAGCAGTCCATCGACTTTATCACTTTTGGTCTCTAGCTCATTAAGGACATCTAAGTAGTTCTTGTTTGCCGTAGGATATGTCCTCGTCCATTGATGATCTGCACGGAGCTCCTCATCCGTTTTCAAATAATAGGTGTAGCGGATTGTAGAGTCCTCGGCACCAACCGGATCATCCCAAGTCAAATCAAGATGATACCAATTGCCATCAAGCTGAACCATATTCCAAGCGTGCTCACCAGTGTTGACCGATCCCTCCGCAATAAGGACAGGAATACCCGCTTCCTTTAACATTTTATAACCTAGAAGCGAGTAACCTTGACAGACTGTCTCCCCGAGTGCCACAGCATCATAAGCTGTATAAAAGGTTAACGTTTGGTCATATTGAACATTGGTAACGACCCAATCATGGATGGCTTTAACTTTCTCATGGTCGTTCATACGTGGTTGAATTATTTTTTTCAAAGCTTCTTCTACCTTACGATCTACGATAGCTGTCTCTTCCTCTGACTCCCGATAACGAGCTTCCACTGTAATTGTAGAACGATTGCCCCAGCTTCGAATCGTATATAAATAGGAGTCTAATATATATGCGGAGTAATCATCATACTTTAACGATGCCCGAACGATGGCAGTCATATTGTCAGATAGCTTTGATTTGTTTCCCGTGAATGTCGCAGAAAAGCGATCTGACCGAGATTGAAAGCCAGTGGCAAGCTCAAGTACTAGATCTTCATAAGGTGCTAGCTCTTTGCTGGAACTATCCAATTTGCTAAGTACGATTTCATCGCCGCCTTCCGTTTCTACACGGGCATTCGACTCTTTAACAGTTGGAAACAAGTCCATCTTCGTATACAAACTATATGTTCCAGCAATAATCAGCACTAGCATAAATAGTCTTATTACAGCTTTACGCATACGTTCCCCCTCACCGATAAAACTTCGGACATGTTACTCTCCTATCCCTACCATCATATGCTTGTATACAGGAATGATGCGCAAGGAGCAACATTTCTGGTTGAAGTCACTTATTGTGAGAAGACAATCTATCTTTCATGTACCTACACTCGCCGAGCAAACGCTTGTTCAAGAAAAGGAAGTATAGTCTTCCAAAAACCAGGATCTTGCTCAGATGAGCTATGTCCTTCTGTGTTCACAAAAACAGTATCAATCGTTCCTTGGGGTAATTCTCTCACAAGCTTGCTCAAATCATCCGCAGGAATAAATGTGTCTCCGTACGAATGAAGCATGAGCACAGGCTGTTTGCCTTCTTCGACTGCTCCGGCATTCTTTTTTAGGACAACTGGAATATTCGCACTCTCAAATTGTTCTTTCGATATTTTTGACCTAATCATCCAAATCTTTGGAATGAGATAGGCTAGCGGGAACATCGGTAGTTTTTTACTATCCAACTCTGCTTTCAACATCGTATCAAAATGTACCGGCATCGAATCCGTAACTACTGCATTCACACGAAGCCCTTCATCCAAAGCAAGCAACGTTCCGAATCCGCCCATAGAATGTCCTAGAATAGCAACTCGATGCGGGTCTATGCCTGGCAGCTTGCGAGCTTCCGCTACAGCTGCGATAACATCATCGCGAAACATTAGCGCGGAAGGGCCTTTTATCTTATCACTTTCGCCATGACTTCTAGCATCATACATAAGTACTGCATATCCCGCTTCATACAATGGCTTCGCATACCGAAGCACACGAGTCCGATTAGAGCCCCAGCCATGTGCGATAACGACTATCGGTGTTAGTCCATTAACTTCCCCACTAACTACCGCAGGCTGTAACAGCCATCCCTCTATTTTGAACCCGCTGCTTTGAAAAGTTAGTGATTTCCATCCTGTATCTATCTGCGGGTCTTTGTCGTTCGGTACGATACGCGGTTGTTGACTCTTTGCCCCAATCCACCATATTAATGCTCCGAAAACGATGAATAACGCTACAATAACTCCCACATAAAACCACCATTCTGTTAACACGAATCCATAACCCCCTTCAGATTACAAATCACGAACAGCATCTACAAACGCGCGCGCACGTTCAGTAACTATTTCATACTTACCTTCCCTTATGGAATCCATTGGTACAAGCTTGCCTCCCATACCTACTGCATTTGCCCCTGCATGGAAGTATTCTTTAATATTATGAAGATCTACTCCTCCAGTAGCTAGAATTGGGATATCTCCTAACGGGGCTCTTATTTCTTTCAAATAACCGATACCAAGCGTCCCCATCGGAAACAGCTTAACCGCATCTGCTCCCGCTTTCCAAGCTTTCACAATTTCTGTAGGAGTCATAACACCCGGCCATACAGACACACCCCGTTCACGACCATAAGCAATTACTTCTTCATCTAAATTAGGAGAAATTAGAAACTGTGCCCCTGCAGCTACAGCCTCTTTCGCTAATTCAACATCTATTACCGTTCCTGCACCAATTGACGCTTCATCACCAAAATGTGTGCGCCAACGATCTATCATACTAGCAGCACCTGCTGTATTCATCGTTATTTCCATCAAACGTATGCCGCCGTCAATGAGAGACCTTGCAGCTTGATCTGCATGACGATCCTCAATACCTCTAAGTATAGCGACAATTTTATGCTCTAACAGCTTATCCAGCATTTCACTCATCTCATTCATCCCTTCACTGACAGCTTAGCAATTCTAATTCCAATAATACTGCAATATTTTCAAAAATAAATTAGGAAAAGGCAGTTGCTCCATATCTTCTTTGCTAATCCAGCGATATGTTAATACATCACTATTGGTATTCGCAACTTCTCGCACTTCGTATTCCTCATTCGATTCCGCCGCGAGCATCGGCAAGTCTTCACTAGAGACGGCAGCAAGCTTCCGTATATCCTCTACAGACTCTTCTCCAAGATCCGTCACGTACACACGCATTTTCCAAACGATATGGCTAAATATATGATCAGCATCCATCAGCCAATTTCTAGGCCGGATGAGTAGTCCTGTATCCCCTTCAACCATATGGCTAAGCATCTCAGCAAGCTCACCTTGCTCTTTCAAAGCAGAATCGCTGAACCATTGACTTTTATCATCAGGAACTTGAAGATGCGGCAACTCCCACATTTGAGCAAGCAGCCCCGTAGCTGGTCTTTGTCTAACGAGGATCTTACCCTCATTCTCTCCCTTGCCCAATACGATAACAGCAGATCTAAACTCTTTACGCGGAGCTTTAGCTTTTGTTTTGATAGGAAGTTC
Source organism: Paenibacillus sp. GSMTC-2017 (assembly GCF_016019935.1). GTDB lineage: Bacteria > Bacillota > Bacilli > Paenibacillales > Paenibacillaceae > Pristimantibacillus. Next base: position 662,971 of record NZ_JAECMT010000003.1, on the reverse strand, counting down.
TAGCTCTCTACCCGTATGTCTAGCTTCGCAGTGCTCCATGACTGGGCATGGCAGACAGCTTGGCGACTTTGGTGTGCATACTAACGCACCTAGCTCCATTAGCGCTTGATTGAAGTCTCCCGCAGCACCTTCCGGGATAAGAGTAACGGCTAACTTCTCAATGCCTACTCTTGTAGCTGGTTTTGCTATATCTTCTTCTAAACAGAAGTACCTTGATAACACACGCATGACATTGCCATCCACCGCTGGTTCAGGACGATTAAATGCGATACTCATTATCGCTCCGCTCGTGTAGGGGCCAACACCCTTTAATCCAGATACTGCCATCTTATCATCGGGAATAATTCCGTCATATTTTTCAACGACCATTCTAGCACCTGCTTGCAAGTTCCTTGCACGTGAATAATACCCAAGCCCTTCCCAGCACTTCAGCACCTCTTCTTCTGGCGCTTCAGCTAATGAACGAACGGTTGGAAATTTGCTCATAAAGGTGTGATAATACGGTATGACCGTGTCTACTCTCGTTTGTTGCAACATAATTTCCGACACCCAAATACGGTATGGATCTCTATTTTTACGCCATGGCAAATCCCGCTTCTGCAGTCTATACCATGACAATAGCTCTTTGCTGAAATAAGTTTTGGCTACTTGCTCTGTCATGATCTTGTTCCTTCCTCTATTCACAGTTCCGACGTTATTTGCACATCCGCACATAGGGTGAGGAGCATTATCGGTTGTTTGTTCTACGACTATACTCTATTATACGAATTATAAGCCTATATAACTAGGAACATCGTGTGAAAAATAAAGGGAGTGCTCTTCGTGTATACCTTTCGTAATCCAATTAAAGTTGTCAAAATACTTATAGTCGCATTTCTACTTGCTACCTTATTCGGTTGTGGAGATGATGACAAAAAAACGCTCCAAGATGCACCTTCTGATGTAGCTGCTCTTTATAAAGCCCGCTGTTTAAACTGTCACGGTAGCGAATTACAAGGGCGTGTCGGTCCGAACACTTCCTTGATAGACATCGGTAACCGTATGACTTTAGAAGATATTACAAAGCAAATTCAGGAAGGCGAAAACCTAGTAATGCCCGCCTTCAAAGACTCACTCACTCAGGAAGAGATTACTTCCCTTGCAGAATGGCTCGCTAGTTTGAAATAATTACAAACTAAAAAAGGTGCTCTCGACATTCCTGCCGAGGGCACCTTTCCTTATTGTTACATTTATATTTGTTTAATCGTAGGATGTAGCTTAATAGCCGATATAATGTCCATTTATTTTCGGTGATTTGGAGAGATGCATAATAGATGGGCCAGCATATGTCCAGTTCGTCTCACCCATCTGTGGATGGGTAGGGAACAAATCGCCCTGTATTAGCAGGAGATCGTCTCCCCAATCATTGGAATACAATCCTTCATGCTGTACCATATGTCCAGTCTTGAACCGACGCTTTACCCCTTGCTGCTTATGCCCACTCATCGTCATGCTCCTTTCACCGCATACTTACTACCTATTACATTCCAAGTATGGGCGAAAGGTGTCTACATTATTCGTTCAACGATAGCAAATGCAGAAGCTATTTCACTTTCATGCGTAATCGTAATATGGATACGAACTGATTCCGATTCTAGCTTTAATCGTCTCCAAGCGTCATCACTCAATACGCAGCCAGGTTTTCCGAGTTCATCACGAATAATATCGATATCTTGGAAACCGAGACAAGCTCCAATGCCACAACCAAATGCTTTTGAAACCGACTCCTTAGCAGCAAATCTCCCTGCTACATATTGATGCAGACGCGCCCCACGATAGCTACTTGCAAGCTCCCTTTCACGCAAAGTAAGTATTCGCTCAAGGAAGCGTTCGCCTACTTTCCCTTCAAGCATTTCGGCTATTCGACGAACATCCGTTAAATCATGTCCTATTCCAATAATCACTCGCACACCTGCCTTTTCCTTGAAGGTGACATTAGCAGATGGTATAGAGGTTGTCAACCATAGCATAAAAAATCACGGTTTTTAATCCCGCTCCTACTCACTCCCTAGCTCCCGCTCATAATGATGTACTTCCCCAGCAGCGTCCGTTATATCAACCGTCAACTTGCCAGCATCTGTCGAAGTGAAGAACATCCCTTCACCTTCATAGTTGTGTTTCGTAAAACCTGGGAATGAGAATGGTTCATTCTCTAACACAATAGGCTCAACTGGAATGACTACCTCACCATTAGAGGATGAAGTTGAATCGCCCGCAGGAATAAAGGCAATGCTCACCATTTTCGGAACGTCTAAGCTTTCTGGTGTCCACACATTTAGCCGCGCCAGTTGAACTTCATTTCCATCAGATACATTTATCTTTAACGTCATATGAGCTTTTTCACCCATTACATGCCAATAGATGGGCTCTCCGCTCGCTATAGCTTTTGCCGGAGGCGGGGATGTTGTCGATAACCAACCAGCTAACAGGATTAAACCAACTGCTAATACAATTTCAAGCCTTACACCGATTATTAATGCTCTTGCACCTTTAGCTTTCGCTCTGAGTGAGCGATGAATGGCCGCAATACCGATGACTAATATCAAAATAATGATCTTGGCTAAAGCTAAACGTCCATATTCACTCGACCACAGTTGTTCTAGAGCTGATAGCTGAGTTGCAGTTAACCAGACACCACTAATGATGATTGCTATGATGCTAGTTAACGCCCATTTCGAGAAACGCTCCGCTGTCTTGTTTAATTGCTCAATTCCGTTACGTTGATAGGTCAGCGACCAGATTCCAGCTAACCCACCGACCCAAATTGCAGCAGTCGCCATATGGACAATATGAGCAACAATAGATACTTCCATGCCGGATGAAGCTGCAAAAGCATGACCCGTTAACGGGAAAGTGGCGACTATTACTAACGTAATTATTCCTTTTAGTGGATTGGACCAAACGTCATCTCTACTCGGTGCAAATGCCAGAACGAATAATAACAATGCCGCTGCTGGTCGGAGTAAAGCAATTTGACCTACCATCGTTGTTGTTACAATTGTGCTCCATTCAATACCGCCAAATTGTTCAACTAACATATTGACTCGATAACCGCCTGAAGCAATCCAGATCAATGCTGCAACCACCATTACTACTCGCTCAGCATTTTGGGAGAAGCCAAATGGCGCTTTTCCTTGAACACCTCTCCAAAGCCCAAAACGGAAAAATAATATTCCACCTAGCAAAATAGCTGCAAAGACATCAAAAATCCGAAGTATCACCATTAGACGTTGACCGCCTGCATGATCATGACTCTCGGACTCAACATCAATTTCTTCATTCTCACCAATCGCGATCGTTTCTTCGACCGAATTTGATTCATTAGCGGGTGAATTATTCACTTCAGTATTAACGTTAGCAATAGGTGTGCTTTTTTGCCCACTTCCGGATGCATCTGATTGTTCTATTATCGTTTCAGTAGCCCTAGCTTCACCTGGCTTCATCGTTTCAGTTACGCTAGACTCTTCAGGTTTTGCAGTACCAGTTACACCACCAGACTCTGCTGGTTTCGCCGTTTCAACCGAAGAAGGTACTGGCGTTTCAGCGGCTGAAGGATTTGGTGTTTCAGTCGAAGTAGGTTTCGCAGTCACATTTGCCGTAACTGTAGCCTTCGGAGTTGCAGAAGGTTTCAGAGACACAACTGACTCTGCTGTAGCAACCGGCTTCGCCGATGAAACATTATTTCCAGTCACCGTAGGTTTTGCAGTTGCTCCAACATTTCCGTTACCTGAGGCGTCCGACTCTCCCCCACCATCTAACGACACTGTATCATCGGGTTTATTCGCTTCAAGTTCTACACCCACGGTAAATACAAATGAACCATCTACAATATGTGTATCTGCGGAAAGTACTTGCCACGTTACTTTGTACTTACCATTTTTTAATACAGGGATCGTATAGATGAGTGTTTTATCTCCATCTTTACTTAGTTCACCTTCAACTTCAGTTCCGTCTGTTCGATTCTCTAACGTCACACTGCTTAACTTAACATCGATATCTTCGCTGAAAGTAAGCTTAATGGATGACGGAGCTTCCGTAAGCTCAGAATTCGGCAGCGGGGTCGACTTAGTAATATAGGCATGTGCCGAGACTAAGCTCGGCAAACATGCCCACAACATCACTATTATGCTAAATAAAATATATGGTTTCTTCATAATTATCCGTTACTTCGTATAAATCGCAACAGCTGCACGATTATCGCCAACTGCGGGGAAATATTCAACCGTTGCACCATTTGCTTCTGCTACTGTCCGAAGTGTTGAAAGGTCATCTCCTTTATAATCAGCAGTGATATATTTACGAACAAAGTCCGCTGTTACTTTTGTAGTCCCTTTTTCGATCGAAACGCCAGCATCAGCCGAAATGACGTTACCATTTACATAAATATGAGGTACTCCAGCAGCTGCTTTTCCTGGCAGTTTAGGTGACTCATTCTGCACAGTAAACGTAAGTGTAGCTTCATAGCTCGTTTTATCGTATTCACCAGCTTTTGCTTCTGTCGTTCCTGGTTTTGCACGAACGAGATAATAGTCAGCTGCGCCTGCTTTAAGCGTTACAAATCCATTAGCATCTGTTTTCAGCTGGGTAGCTTCAGAGTTGCTGCGGCGTATAACATCTACAGCTGTATCCGCAAGTGGTTTACCTTTAAGCAGCAATTGGATGGAAACCTCTTGCCCTGTTGTAATTGCAGCTGGATTCGTGTGCGGAATTAACTCTGCACGATCAGGGCTTACTTCCTTAGCGAATCCTTTTAGTGCTTTGACACGCTCTAGTACAGGAATATCTCCTACAGCAACAAACGATTTGGCACTGCGAAGTGTACGACTTCCTACACCTTCACGCTTGAATACACTATCACCTTCAACTGATATTATGTATGCACCAGGAGCATTCGATTTAAACGATGCAACGAAATAATTGTTAAGTGCTGGTTCTGCTTCAGTTGCAGCTTCACCCGTATAGAAACGTGTGCTTGTAATATCTGATTTAACACCAGCAGGTGTTGTCACATACACTTTGGACGTGTCTGCACTCCATTGTCCAGCAATGCGATAACTTTTATGCTCATTAGAATGATTGCCTAACATAAGTTCAACATAAGATACTTGTCCAGGTGCTATTATTGGTGAATTAGCTTGAGACCAGCCATCATGTGCAAACACCGGAACCGCAGCCCCAATTGTTAACACTGCAGCCAAAGCTACACCAATTACCTTTTTACGAATCTTCATTACATAATCAACCTCCATTGGTTAATGTCTACTTCTCTAATCGTATCACTGACGGCACCTCTCGGGCATGACTCGATAGAGCTATTTTACTGTGAAACATATGTGAATGTGACAACTCCCTCCGCGCAAAAAAACCGTCCCAAGACCAAAGGGTCTGAAACGGTTTTTAAATAAACAAGCACGCTCAGAACTAGATTCCCGGAATCGGAGATCTCTTATGTTCTGTCTTCAAATATTGTTTTTCCAGCTTCTCGCGAGTTGAATCAGCAATCTTTTTACCTTCTAAATAGTCGCTGTTCTCATCGTATTTGATGCCGAGTTCATCTTCATCGGTCTGACCTTCCCAAAGACCAGCAGTTGGTACTTTGTTTAGAACGCTATCAGGTACTCCAAGATGAGCGCCTACTAGTCGGACTTGACGTTTATTAAGTGTGCTAAGCGGAGTGATATCTACTGCTCCATCTCCCCACTTCGTATAAAAGCCTGTAACCGCTTCTGATGCATGGTCTGTTCCAACAACAAGCAAGTTCAAATCAAATGCCAGTGCATATTGTGTGACCATACGTGTTCTTGCCATGACATTACCTTTCCCACCACGACTAATATGGCGAGAAATACCGAGCGACTTGAAGCTATGTTCGACTTCCAGCGCTATTTCGTCAACGGCTTCACCAATGTTGGTTTCAACCTTATGCGTAAGACCAAACGCTTCTGCAACTGCATAGCTATCAGAAATATCCCCTTGCTTCGCATAGGGCTGGAATACACCTAACGTAATATACTCCTTGCCTGACTCAGCACTCAATTCATCCGTTGCTCGTTTGCACAAACCAGTAGCAACAGCACTATCAAGTCCACCGCTGATTGCAATTAATAGACCTGTCGTGCCAGAACTGAGCACATAACTTTTCAAAAAGTCTATCCGTTTGCGAACTTCCACTTCTGGATCGATAGTTGGCTTCACACCGAGACGTTCGATAATTTGCTCTTGTAATGTCATAAGGCAGCTCCTATTAAACGCAGTATTTATCGAATGCTTCTGTCAAATCAGCTGCGATATCAGCCGCTGAACGATTTTCGATTGAATGACGTTCGATGAAATGAACAAGCTCACCGTTTTTCATCAATGCAATAGAAGGTGAAGACGGTGGGTATGGTGCAAAGTATTCACGAGCTTTAGCTGTAGCTTCTTTATCTTGTCCTGCAAATACAGTAAATAATTTGTTAGGAATAACAGAATGTTGTAGCGCCTGTGCAACACCAGGACGGCATTGACCTGCAGCACAGCCACAAACGGAGTTGATTACGATAAGTGCAGTACCTTCTGCATTTGGAACATTAGCTTCAACATCTTCAGGTGTACGAAGCTCCTCAATACCCAACTTTGTAAGATCATCACGCATTGGTTGAACCATATCTACCATATATCTTTCAAATGACATCGACATTCTGACACTCTCCTTAATAACTTGAATTTAGCTCTTATTATAACGTTCCTTACGAAAAGAAAGCAACCAAAGTCATCACTTCGGTTGCTGTTCTATTTTTGACTCATTTTCTGAGGATGGCTCGTCAATTCCAAAAACAACATTCTCTTCTGGATGCGTGAAGCCTTCTTGATGTGGAGGTAACCCTTCCTCAAACCACTCTCTATTTACAGGACTATGAAATCCGATATCTTTAAAAGGGTGTACCCACTCATCACCAGCCATTACAGCAGGATCAGTATCTACACTCCAATTTTGGAGGGGCGAATGATCCGACTCATATTCATGGTCTCCAATTAATACACCATAGCTATTGATGAATGGAGCGTTGTCGCCTCTTCCTTCACGGAACTGAGGAAGAAAGTTAATTTCGAATGGATCGAGCTTCGGATCATCTAAGTTGCCACCAGACACTGAACCTTCCTCCTTACCGAATAATTACGTTCATTTATACACTCCTATGGATACGGAGTGATCTATGCGGTTAAGGTTAGTATGTCCTTTGTCCATTTTTGATATGTTAAATGTTACGATAAAAGTTGTCCCTTCGCCCTCTGCACTCTTTACGTCTATATGTCCCTGATGACGCTCTGCAATGCTAAGACAAAGCGGCAACCCTAATCCCGTTCCGTCTGTTTTAGTCGTAAAAAACGGTTCAAATAAGTTCCCAATCTTATCTTGAGGGATGCCCATTCCTTCATCGGAAATATGTACACTAATTTCTTCGTCACTATAACGTGTAGCAATTCGAAGAACACCTTTCTCACCCATTGCCTCCATTCCATTTCTAGCAATGTTGAGAATCATTTGTTTAATTTCTCGATCATTAAGCATCATAGGCGGCAATTCTTCGTACAAATCTACTTCGATTGTCTGTCCCCTCATATTCGCATCAGCAGTAAGCAATGGCGCTATCTCGTTTATGCTTGCATTTAATGATGCTGGTTCCAGTTTAAGCTCCCTATTTTGGGCTAGTGATAAAAAGTCACTAATGATAAGATTCGTGCGATCAAGTTCATTTAATATGATTTTAAAATATTCGAATTGGTTTTGCGGACTTCGCTCTTGAATGAGCTGGACAAACCCTCGTATGACTGCCATAGGATTACGAATTTCATGTGTTATACTTGCAGCCATCTGTCCAACTAAACTTAATCTCTCCATTCGGCCAATCTCGTCTCTAAGCCTACTAAGTTCCGTTACATCTTGTGCAATGAGGACAGCTCCCGAGACATGCTGACTGGTCGAATCACGTAATGTTACGTTCGTGTATAACATTATCTTTTGATCTTCCATATGCGGAACAGTAGTACTCACTTTATCAAGTAAAGCTTCCTCCAGCAGTCTAGCACTGACATTCCCATCCTTCGGTTCAAGTACTGCCCTATAATTATTATTTTTCATTCCTGCAACAGTTACATAATGGGCACCCACACTAAGAAGCTTCAAGCACTCTTCATTAACATGAGTAATGATGCCCTTCTGATCAACGATCATGACACCTAGCGGAGCTTTATCAATAAATTGTTGGAGCTTCTCTACTTCGTTGCGATAATTTGTTGTAAGCAGCTCTACTTTTCCTATAAGATGCCGCTTCTCATAAATACTTTCAATGATGTAGATCGATAACCAGCCTGCAAGAATAAGTCCAATGACTGAAATTAAAAAATGAACGCTAAGTTCCGATTGCAGCGGAATGTTGTGCTCATCCATATATACAAACATACTCACTAGCAGGTATATACTTATACAGCATATTAATAAAATTCCGATATTTTTTTTCCGATTCGTATGATCATTCCTGTACGTACTATGGATAGCAAGCATGATCGTCATAATAATTAAGATGAATAAAGTAAATAACACAATTTCAATAGATTCATTTAAGGTTACAACATGCATTGCTGTATAAAGAACAGTCAGTCCAATAATTCCTCTGTAACCGCCATAAAGTGAGCCAATTAAATAAGGTACGAGGCGGAAATCCACCTCGTTTTCGTGCGCCATCGAGGTCGTCAGCATACACAGAATCATGGAAATACCACTCATTACTGCAATAAATATTTCGTAACCCTTCCAGCTACGCTCCTTGTCATGCCAAAGAAGAAAAGTAAATACTGGTAAGACGGATAAGAAAAATTGGAGTAGCAGATCCTTTAGCAATGCCAGCCTAGCCTCCTTCTTGTATTCATTTTTTATGGGAGCTTAGCATTCATCCACTTCACTACATTTTTCACAGCCTTATCACCATTCGTATCGTTATGCAGCTCATGTAGCCCATCTTCGACTGAAACCCATTCACATTGCCGGCCTAAATCTTTCGCCAGTTGCTTACTTGTTTCATAAGAGGTTACTCGATCCGCTGTTCCATGCATAAGAAGCAATGGAACATGTAACTCGCTTCTATTTTGTAGAGCCCACTCACCAGCCCTTTGGACTTCTAAATACGCTTTTGGCGTTATAGTGGTATGGTTAAGCGGATCGTCTCCAATTGGTGGAATGTTAAGCTTACTCGGACGGAATAAATCTTCATGTTTCAAATGTGTAGACATTGGTAGACTAGGTAATATAGTCGCAACTCCGCGTCCTAGCCATTCTTTAACTGCAGGTGGCTTAAACGCAAGGCGCAGCCACGGGCTCGTAAGTATAAGACCTTTTATATCTGGCTTATGCCTCAGTGTGCAATTGAATGCAATATTACCGCCCATACTATGTCCATATAAGAACATTGCTAGATCCGGATGTCTGTTCCGAGCTTCTTCCATAACACGCATCGTATCATCTAATGCCGCATCTATGGAGATCATATGTCCACGTTTTCCTTCAGATCGTCCATGACCTTGATGATCTAAAGCAACAACGATATAACCTGCTTCTGTAAATTGCTTGGCTACAAATTGATAACGCTCGCCATGCTCGCCATGCCCATGGGCAATAACTACAACTGCCTTAGCAATCTGATCGTTCGGTAACCATTCACGTACATAGAGCCTCTTCGCTCCAGCTCCCAACGTTTCCCATTCTTCACGCAACATACCGTATTGCCTCCTTGCCCCTGTATTATAATTAAATTATACTTTAAACCATGAATTTGAATAGTGAAAATGTAAAACGTTTACAATCGATTTTGTAGGAGCATGATTATGAACTATGATGTAATAGTAGTAGGAGCCGGATCTTCCGGTCTAATGGCAAGTGTATCGGCAGGTGAACATGGCGCAAAGGTGCTGCTTCTTGATAAGGGAGACAAGCTAGGAAGAAAGTTAGGTATTTCTGGCGGAGGCCGTTGCAATGTTACGAATGCTAAGGAAATGGACGAATTAATTAAAAATATTCCGGGAAATGGTAGATATTTATATAGCCCTTTGGCTGTTTTTAATAATCGCGATATTATGGCTTTCTTTGAAGCTCTTGGCATTCGGCTGAAGGAAGAAGATAATGGCAGGATGTTTCCTGTTAGTGATAAGGCAAAAACGGTTGTTGATGCTTTAGTAAACAAAGTTCGCGCTCTTGGTGTGGACATTTCGGTCAACAGTCCTGTTGATAAAATTATTTATGAAAATGGCAGTGCAGTCGGCGTTAAGTTGAAATCAGGTAAAATCATTCGTGCTGGTGCTGTTATTGTTGCTGTCGGCGGGAAATCTGTCCCGCAAACCGGTTCTACAGGTGATGGATATCCGTGGGCAGAGCAAGCGGGACATACGATTATAGATCTTTTCCCAACTGAAGTACCTTTAACTTCAAAGGAACCTTTTATTCGCAGCAAAGAGCTTCAAGGTCTTTCCTTGCGAAGCGTTTCTTTATCCATATGGAATGCAAAGGGTAAAAAGCTCATTCAACATGATGGGGATATGATTTTTACCCATTTGGGCATTTCAGGTCCTATCGTCCTTCGCTGCAGCCAATTTGTCGTCAAAGAAATGAAACAAAACAGCGGAAAACAAGTAAAAGCAACGATCGATCTCTCCCCAGATGTATCTGCGGACGAAGTTTACAATCAAACATTAGAGTTGTGCAGAAATGATTCTCGCAAAAGTATCAAAAATGTACTAAAAGGTTACTTCCCAGAAAAGCTTATCCCGTTGCTGCTAGAGCAAGCTGGACTACAAGAACATGTCACATATGACAACATTCCGAAGCAAGCATGGATAGAGTTATCAAAGCTATCGAAAGCTTTCCCCGTTATGGTAAACGGGACATTGTCCATTGAAGAAGCTTTCGTTACGGGTGGCGGAGTTAACCTGAAAGAAATTGATCCAAAATCGATGCAGTCAAAGCTCATGAACAACTTATATTTCTGCGGTGAAATATTAGATATCCATGGCTATACTGGCGGCTATAATATTACTGCGGCATTCACAACTGGTTACAATGCAGGTAAACATGCTGCGGAAAATAAATTGACTTAATCGAATAATAGTAGATAAAAAACGCCGAAGGATTAGTAAATCAATCTGTCCCTTCGGTGTTTTATTTTCACAAAAAATATACAAAAGGCGATCTCTCATCCAACTTCGAATGAAAAATCGCCTTAATTAGATCCCTGTATTTCATCAAGTCAACTTAAATGTGAACATCACCAGTGAAATGGTTATATTCCTCTGGGTCTGGCAGAAACTCATTATCATTATTTGCTACAGAATCGCGATTATGAAACTCCTCTTCATTGATCCAATCTTCATTAACCACATGAGCAGGTATCGTAATAGCATCTAGCGCATAAGCCGTATTCGTAATTGTTTCCGCTCCAATTTCCGTTTGCTCCACTAGTTGGCCGCCATGTGACTGGGCGATTTCGAGTGCTGACGTCAAGTCGCTTCCCTCGACATGAATATGCATACGATTAGTATTATGCATAACCGGCTCGTAACCTAGCTCCTGCAACATATCACATGCTAAATGAGCGCTTTTGCCATCACTAAAGTCGAATAATATAGCTGATTGCTGTGACAACGAACATCTTCCTTTCAGTAGCTGTAGAATATAGTTCATTACTTCTACATATAGCATGCCAACATTTAGAAAAAACATTTATGCCGTCGCAACAATCTAACTTAAGCACCGCCCGTACTTTTTAAATTTTCAACTCCGCATGCTGAATGCCAGACTTTTCAATTTGAATGGTTGTATGTTGAAGCTGGAACTTTTCCTCTAACTCTTTAATTGCTTGTTGCAGTATAAGCTGACTATCAGCCTGATCTTCGATAAGCAAATGGCAAGAAAGAGAGTCAATCCCTGAAGTTACCGTCCAAATATGCAGATCATGAACATCCTTGACCCCGTCGATAATCAGCAATGTTGTCTTTACCTTCTCTACATTAATTGATTCAGGAGTCCCTTCCATCAAAATGTGAATAGTGGATCTAATAATTCCCCATGCACCTTTCAATATAAGTAGTGCAACAACTACACTTATAATTGGATCAGCGATATACCACGAAAATAACTGCATGAGTAAGCCTGCTACAATCGCACCAACTGAACCAAGTGCATCTCCCAATACGTGCAAATAAGCGCTACGAACGTTCAAATTACCTTTCACATCACCCTTACGTATGAGAAACCATGCACTTGCAAGATTAGCTAATAACCCGATGCTAGCAATAATCATCATAGAACCACTTGCTACCGTCGGAGGTTCATTGAACCTTTCAATTGCTTCCGCAATAATAAATCCTGCGATAACAAATAATGTAACGCCATTAAGCAGTGCAGCTAACACTTCAAAGCGATGATATCCAAATGTTTTTTTGCGAGTAGCCGCTTTCGCAGCAATATACATCGCAGCGAGGCTAAGTGCAAGCGCAGCTGCATCGCTAAGCATATGACCTGAATCGGATAAAAGTGCAAGTGAATTCGTAATTAATCCACCAAAAAATTCAAGAAACATAATGCCTGAAGTAATAATAAGAGCAATTAAAAGTCCTGCTTTGTTGTTTGGACCATGGTGGTGATGACCATGGCCATGAGAGTGTCCATGCCCGTGGTGGTGACTATGTCCGTGATTATGGCTATGGTCATGCCCACAGCTCTCCTGCCCATGTTCGTGAGTGTGATTGTGCTCATGCTCATCTTTATTTTTGTGATCATGTTTGTCACTCATAGCGTACCCTCCTGCTTCTAATTAAACGTTAATATCAATATATGAATATGTGCTCATATGTATTATATGGTATCGATTTCCTATATGCAACTTCTTTTTATTAATACCCTCTTTTGCCTATGGAATACACCTTGCGATTTATATTCCACTCATTACTATTCAAAGCCGACGTAGTCCGTTCATATTTTAGATAGCAAAAAAAACCATACGATTCGTCAATACTCTTTAACACGAGCACGAACGAATAATATGGTCTTCGAAAGATTCATAGTTTAATTGAATTTGAGTAATCAATATAACTTCTTATTCATGCTTAAGATGCTGTAGCGTCAACACAATCAACTGCTCTACATGATCATCATCGAGTGAATAAAATACCGTTTTCCCTACTTTACGCCGCTTCACAATACGCATATTACGGAGCAGTCTTAATTGATGAGATATGGCAGATTGGCCCATTCCGAGCACTTCCGTCAAATCATGAACACATAATTCCGATTGGAGCAAGGCATCAATAATACGTATCCGAGTTGGATCGCCAAGTGCCTTAAATAGATCAGCAAGTTCAATTGCTGTATGATCATCAACTAACTTGCTTTTGACGGTTTCGATATCCGCTTCTGTCCCCGCACATGAATCATCACATGCTGCAACTGTCATTCCGTTATCCATCTTATCTCACCAACCCTGTAATTGTTAATGCCCATTATAGCATGCTAACCCGATAATTACGTCTTAAGGAAATACAATACTTCATTCTACTAATTTTAACTTGAATAATTACATGAAAGCTTTTCATTGTCAATGTATCCTTCAAAATGCTAAAATAAACTAGATAAATTGAAGGTAAGTGCGTTAATTCAGAACAACCTTTAATCGAGGAATCCGTGTAACTGACCTTTGCACCTTTGCAAAGGTTTTTTTATTTCACTTCAAACGCCCTAATCATCTAAGTCAGACACAGGAGGACATTATGACAGGAAAAACACATCTAGCAATAGGAGCAGCTGTTGGTGCGGCTTCAGCCATCTATTTTTCACATGATCTAGTCAATATCGCACTTTTCGCTAGCGTCGCTGGATTTTCAGCATTATGTGCGGATTTGGACGGTCCAAGTATGCTTACGAGCAAAATAACGAAGCTCAGCAAACAGATTCGTGAGTTTTCACTTTGGGCAGGAGTAGTATATCTCATTTTAATCGCTTATTTCTTCCTATCCGACAAGTACATATCGCCTATTATAGCTGGTGGCGGCTTCGCCGCAGTCCTAGTTGGATTAGTCATGAAACAAGGATTCGTACGAAATGCACTTGTTAGTCTCGTTGGACTATATCTTATCTATCATGGACTTTCGCATGACCAAACGTGGTTAATGGGGCTCGGTTTGTTCGTAGGCTGGGCGCCTTGGCTAGCTCATAGAGGGATGACACATACGATTTGGATTATCCCGTTTTGGGGATGGATTGGATGGGGTCTTGAACAGGAGCTTGCCGTAAATGGCTTGGCCGTAACAGCAATGTTAGGCTACGTTTCTCATCTTGTGGCGGACACCCTTACGCCAAGCGGTGTAAAGTGGCTGTACCCTTTGACGAAAAAGTCGTTTAAACTGAAACTGTAATCGTTACGGAAAATAAGCGAAAGGACCTCTATACCCACTGCAAGGTGGGAAGAGGTCCTTTTTCATTATCGCAACTATATTAACGGATACAACTACAACTAATCTTCAAGAGGCAACTCCAATTGCTCCTTACAAAAAGCATCCACGAAAGCTTGTTCTTCAGCTTCCATTTCCATATCTACATATCCGTTCGTAGAGGCGTTAAGAAACTCATATTTCACAATGCGCGAGCTGCCATCTTCCTCTTTTACATAGACGACACGTAATCTGACTCCTTCTTCCAAATACAACTCGTCATCATCTTCGACCTCTAGATCAAGCAGAAGCTCGAAACGTTCTCCTGACAAAATGCCGTACGGGTCTCTTATCTTCTCGATGCTGAATTCTTGAATGCTAAACATGATCCATCTACCCCTTATCTCTAGCAAAATACGTAAAGGCAGCCTGAGGCTTCATAACGAAGCTCCAGACTGCCTAACACAAAGTGAATTTAATTCATATCTTACATTGCGCTTAGTGTTTCTGTCAAAACAGGAACGATTTGCGATTTGCGGGATACAACACCTTTAAGTACTGCTTTGTTATCGTCCAATGTTACATTGTAAGCTTTTTCTACTGCTTCTGTTTTGTTACCCAAAGCAAGAGCAATGGAATCGTTGTTAAGAATATCTGTTACAACTAGTACGAACAGATCTAGACCTTTAGCTGCAATAATTTCGTTCAAAGCGCTCTCTAGCTCAGCTTGACGGTTCAATACATCGTTAGTGTCAACCGCGTTAACTTGAGCGATCTCAACTTTGTAATTGCCCATCGAGAACTCTTTTGCATCAAGGGAGATCAGCTGTGCAATTGTTTTGTCGCTAAGATCAGCACCTGCTTTAAGCATGTCCAATCCGTAAACATCAGCGTCAACACCAGCGATTTCAGCTAGCTCACGTGCAGCAGCAACATCTTGTTCTGTACAAGTTGGTGATTTGAACAACAAAGAGTCAGAGATGATTGCAGACAACATAAGACCTGCGATTTCCTTACGGATAGCTACACCGTTTTCTTTGTATAGCTTGTTAAGAATTGTAGCTGTACAACCAACAGGTTCAGCGCGGAAATAAAGTGGACCGCTCGTTTCAAAGTTAGCAATACGGTGGTGATCGATTACTTCTACAACGCGTACTTTATCAATGTCATTAGCGCTTTGTTGGCGCTCGTTATGATCGACAAGAATAACGTCTTTTGCTTCGTCAGCTACGTTCTCAACAAGACGAGGTGCTTCAATTCCGAAATAGTTTAGTGCGTATTGTGTTTCACCGTTAATTTCGCCTAGACGGACAGCCTCAACGTTTGCACCCAGTTTGCTTTTCAGCTCTGCGTATGCGATAGCCGAAGTAATCGTATCCGTATCCGGGTTTTTGTGACCAAAAATAAGTGTTTTTGTCATTTCAAATACTCCTTAATCGTTTTTTTGACCTCCGAGAAACGTCCGTCCCGCTTCGGTCTTCAGTTACAAATCGTATACTATAACCGATTATAACTGTTAGTTCATCTTATTCCTATACCTTTACAATGAATTAACCGCAAAAAAATGACAGATTTCTGAAATTATATAAGAAAAGGCGCTTCACAAGCCGAAAACCGACTGTGAAACGCCTTTATAATTATCCTCTAAACCGCTTCAAAAAATTAACTGCAAGCTGAATATCTACCTCTGGGTTTGTACCTACTTCACGTTCAATTGTAAGATATCCTTTATAACCAATTTCATTAAGGGCCTTTAGATAACCGTTCCAATCAACGCCACCTTCACCAAGTGGCACTTCGCGGAAAGCTGATCCGGATTCTGCCATTATAGCAATCTTTTCATGGTCAAGCTCTACCTCATAACCATAATCACCGTAGACGTCACGCGGATCGATATGACCAAGTTTGATTCCATCCTTCGCATGTGTGTGAACGATATAATCTCTTAAATTGTAAACGCCTTGTACAGGATCATCCCCAGTCACCATAACCATATTAGCCGGATCGAAGTTGACGGAAACCCCTTTTGTCCCTAGTCCATCTAGGAATGATTTCAATTGTGCAGATGTTTCTGGACCCGTTTCGATTGCAAAATAACCTTTCATATCGCTTGCGAAACGACTTAACTCTTCACAAGCATTATGCATCGTTTCATATACGCGACTATTATTGTCTGCTGGTACGATACCAATATGTGTCGTAACGATATTGGTACCAAGATCAAAGCCTAACTCCATAATACGCTTGGACTTCTCGATTTTCTCTCTGTTCTGAGCAGGGTCTTGGAAGCCATGACCACCAAGATCACCAACTAACGCAGAAATTTCGAGACCAAGAGATTCAATATATGACTTCCACTCTTTCCTTGCGGCAGGCGATAGATTAGCAGGATCAAGTTCTCCTTTTACCGCATAAATCTGTACACCATCTGCTCCGACCTTCTTGGCCTTCACTAAACCTTCTTTAACACCAACATGAAAGCTATCTACGATAACTCCGATTTTGTTCGTCATAATAGGTGATGACATCGTTTCATTCACTCCTTCGCTTATCTATTAAAGCTCCGTCCATAATTTCTCTATATAATTAAAGGCCATTTTAGTTGCACTCTTACATTCCTCGATACCTTCGAATTCGATAGAAATATAACCGTCGTAGCCGCTTTTCTTCACGATTCCAAGAACATGCGGCATATCGATGTCCCCTTGCCCAGCAATAGCACCGCGCAGCCAATTTCCATTTGTCGTATTGAACCATGACTCACCCGGATTACGGTAGGACGGACGATAATAGAAGTCTTTCACATGTACCATTGAAGCGAGCTTGATATTGTTCGCAACAGCTGTGGCTGGGTCTTCATCTACACATAAAAAATTGCCAACATCGAGTGTTGTTCGGAAATTCGACCGATCAACCGCATCTACAATCGCTTGGACACGATCACTTTGCTGAACGAAGAACCCATGGTTTTCTATACTTGTTGTTATGCCGTATTTGGCAGCGTAATCTGCAATCTGACGGCAAACCTCAACGAAACGAGGTAACTCAGAAAGATAATGACGTATAGAGAGGTCTTGCAAAGCTGTAAAGTCTTTCGGAACGGCGATATCATGGCGCATTCTAGTAATTCCGAGTGCTGCGCAGACATCAACTTCACGCTTTAATCTGTTCAGCTCAAGCTCCCAGTCTGCATCATTAAGACCAACGAAATTTCCCCCAACTGCATAATTAGAAAGCTCAATTCCATTACGTTTAGCGGCTAGTCGAATTTCATCTATTAACTTTGGATTATCTGGCAACGCAACGTCTATTGGAACGATCTCAGCATGCTCCGCGCCGATGCTTGCGATATAGTCAATAATTCCCGGTAATGTCATTTCGCCAGATAGATAAGCATTATGCAGACTGTACGTGCTGACTCCTAGTTTCATAGTTGCACCTCTACACCTTTAGCTGCCGACTCATAAATACCGCACAATATTTTCATCATTTCTACGCCGTCCTCTACAGGACTGATCGGTTTCGTGCCATTAATTACGTTATCGATAAAGTGATTAATTTCGTTTTGGAATGCGCTTTCGAAATGGAACCCTTTGTGATCCGTTTGCGGGTAAGAATTTATAATCGTATTGTATTTCTCTGTTACGATAACAACCTCCGGATCAACTTCCATACCGCCTTTCTCTCCATACAGCTTGACGAAGCCTTCATTGTCCTTCGCATGAATTGTAAAGCTAGCTTCTACAGCGAGAGAAGCACCATTTTCAAAACGAATGAGTGCATTCCCCATATCCTCAACTGTATTTTTAGAAGCATCATAATCGGCTGCTTTATAACGCCATAAGCCCTCTACGTTTGCGCGGTTGCCTAATTTCCGATACGTATTCGCACTAACGGATACCGGTTTTGGACGCCCCATCAAATACCAACTAAGATCAATAACATGCACTCCGATATCGATTAGCGGGCCTCCGCCAGAACGTTCAATATCCGCAAACCAACCACCCGGATTTCCTATTCTTCTAAGTGAAGTCGCTTTCGCATAATAAATTTCTCCGAATTCGCCGCTATCTGCTAATGACTTTAGAAGCTGAGCATTTGCGTCATATCGACGGACAAACCCGATTTGTAATATTTTGCCTGAGGCTTGAACAGCCTCTTGTATTTGGAGCGCTTCCTTAACTGTACGACAAAGCGGCTTTTCGACGAGTACATGCTTGCCTGCCTTGACAGCTGCAATGCAAATTTCTGCATGTGTATTGTTCCATGTACAGATACTTACTGCTTCGATTTCGGGATTAGCAAGCAACTCGTTATAATCGGTGTATACGTTCTCGGCACCATATTTCTCTGCTGCTTCACGTGCACGCTCTTCATTTAAGTCACAAACGGCAACGATTTTTGCATTTGGATTGTTCTTATATGAATCAAGATGTAACGATGAGATCGAACCAGTTCCTATAACTCCGATTTGTACAGGTTTCATTCTTAATCTCTCCTTGTCGAGTCGAAATGGGATTATAAAATTGTAAGCCTTTGCACGTATATACTTTCGTATTATAATGGATTCAATATTTAAAGCCATGTAAAGGTGTGCGGTTTGTTTGTACAAATGTGCTATTTGAAGGAGAGCGATTAGAATGCTAACTAAGTTTGAAGCTTTGCGTGAGCCTATGGATATGCCCGACCCACGATTCCCCATCAAGATGCATAAGTCTCACTTCGAGCACGCTGGCACTGTCGTATTCCCGCACCATTGGCATGAGCATCTAGAATTTATATACATTGAAACTGGTGAAGCGGTTATCGAATGTGGTTCGACACCTATCATGGCGAAACCAGGGGATTTAATCGTCATCAATAGCAATGAGCTGCACTATGGCGTGAGCCTATCATCTGATTTAAGATATCATGTATTAATTGCACATATTTCTTTACTTCATAGTCAGTTCGTAGATGCTGCGGAGACAAAATTTATAGCGCCAATTACACAAAATCGTCTGCTTCTTCATAACCACATACGAGGTGATAAGGCGACAACCGCCTGCATGCTCTCCCTTATCCATGAGCTCGGCAATCGAGAGTTTGGCTATGAGCTTGCAATCAAATCCGAGTTGTACCGTTTGCTCACGCTGCTGCTACGTGGCTATGTTGCAACTGTTCTATCCAAAGATCAATATGCTGAACGGATGAAAAATGTGGAGCGATTCGAACCGGTATTTAGGCACATTGATGAGCACTGCACGAATGAATTGTCTGTTGAGCAATTGTCCAGCATCGCTGGTCTTAGCCGCTTTCATTTCAGTAGATTGTTCAAAGAGCTGACCGGTCGCACTGTTACAGAATATATTACTGCCGCTAGACTGGACAAAGCAGATTATTTGCTGCGCAACACACCATTAACCGTATCTGAGGTTGCAACGGCATCTGGCTTTAATGATATCTATTACTTCAGTCGTACGTTCAAAAAACATAAAAAAATTCCCCCGTCCAAGCTGAGGGAATCTTAATTATTGGGTGATTGTACTTGAAGCTAAAACCAGATGTTAATAAAAAAGCTGCAAGGGTACTTTTGACCCTTACAGTTTTCAAAAAATGCCCCTCGCAGTTCTGCAAGGAGCATTTTAGAATAAGTTCATACTAAATAGAGCATTAAAATGAGTGTTGAGTCGTTAATTACGCGTTATAAAATTTCTCAAGCTCCACAACTACATCCGTTAATACTCCATCTACCAACACTTGGCGCTGCGGTTTATTAAACAGGGACGAAATCTCCACAGGGAACGACTGCTCAATTCCACAAAGCTTAATCGCCTCATCGAATTTAGCAGGATGTGCTGTTGCGAGAGAGATCGTAATCTCTTTGTCACCTGCACACTCTTCAACAGCAGCTACGCCGCATGCAGAATGGGGATCAAGCAAATAACGGTATTTCGCTTGATAATCAGAAATCGTGTCCAAACATTCCTGACCCTCTACACCATGTGCTGCGAACTCGGCTTGAACTTGGTTAAGTGCTTCTTCTGAAATCGAAATCTCGCCTTCTGACTTGAACTGCGCCATCAAACGATTGATCAGTTCCGCGTCTTCGCCAAGCACATAATACAAGTACCTTTCAAAGTTGCTCGCAACTTGAATGTCCATGGATGGGCTGTACGTAGAACGGAAATCACCCGGCATATATACGCCTTCTTGGATGAAACGCTCCAGGATATTATTTTCGTTCGTTGCAAGAATAAGCTTGTTCACAGGAAGACCCATTCTCTTCGCCAAATAACCTGCAAATATATCACCGAAGTTGCCAGTCGGAACGCTAAAGTTAACCTTTTCGAAGGAACCTGTCGCTTTTGCAACTTGGAAGTAGGAATAGAAGTAATAGACCGTCTGCGCAAGAATACGCACGAAGTTAATGGAATTGATTGCTGCAAGATGGTTCTTCGATTTGAAATCAAGATCTGCGAACAAATCTTTGATCATACGCTGGCAATCATCGAAGTTCCCTTCAACAGATAGATTAAGAACGTTTTCTTCCTCTACCGTCGTCATTTGCAGTTCTTGTACTTTGCTGACCTTACCATTCGGATGAAGAATACAAATTTTAATACCCTCTTTGCCTTTCACACCTTGAATAGCGGAAGCACCCGTATCGCCAGATGTTGCTCCGAGAATATGAATTTTTTTGCCTTGTTTAGCTGCGACATACGTATACAACTGACCCATAAACTGCAACGCGATATCTTTAAATGCGAAGGTTGGTCCATGGAACAATTCAAGCAGATACAGCTCATCATTGATACGTCTTACAGGTGTAACTTCAGGATGACGGAAAGTTGAATAACTAGCTTCAACCATCTCTTTCAAGTCTTCATCTGGAATTTCACCATTCGTATAATATGAGAAGATAGCAAGCACAAGCTCTTGGTAACTAAGCTCCTGCCACGATTTTAACGTTTCCGTGGAAATATGCGGAATTTCACTTGGAACAAGTAATCCTCCATCATCCGCTAGTCCCATCATAAATGCATCGATAAAGCCAATTTTGCCAACTTTTCCTCGGGTACTGATGTACTCCATCTGTCTTTCCTCCTACATGCCATCGCATAGCGCGTGGATTAGCTCTTTTAAGCATTTTATCATCGTTTGCGTCGAAAATCGAATACCATTTTAAAAATAGGTAAATTACTCAAAAGTGCTCTGAATTTGGCTATGGCGAAATAAGGCATTGTATCTCTGTTATCTTATAGAGATCCCTCAATGTCTCGGAGATTACGACTGACGGTACTTGTTCTAGTGCAATTCGTTCACCCGTAGTACAGCTTTCAAAATAGAGTCTCTTTAACGTTAAGCTAGTTTTATCTTCGTCTACATGGGGATTATATTTCGTTTCTATTGTAGCTTTAACACCAAACATTTGAAACAACTTGCATGTGTTTTCCTTTTCGTTTTTCCAAAAATGATTGTTCAACAAATCTAGCATAACCTTGAGTCTAACTGTCTTATTTAGAAACGTATCTATAAAAAATTCATCTGCTCCTGCACACATTTTATTTAGGAAAATATCACGTTGCACTTGTTCAAAAGGCTGTGTAATGCCCATCTCCCGTAGCCTGCTCTTCCACCCATCTAACAGGCTATTTTCTAGCAAATAATAAGGATGCTCCACAACTATGCTCTCAAGAGCTGTAATAGGTGCCCCCTCTCCATCTAATGCCCTTACACACCCTTTATCCAAATCTAATAAACCCGCAACGTGCCCGTTTCTAAATAAAATGGATCGTAGTAAGACTTGACTAGGTGGATTACGCCATAAAACGTTCAACTCATCAATCGTAAGTGGGTCCTGCGATTCCATCGATCGTTCCAGCTCAATAATCATTTGACTTACATCGATAACGGGATCAGCTCCGTCCTTCTTCACGCTCTCCATATGCCAAATAAATCGTGTTGCATTCGCATAGCCTGCGCATTCAGCAAGTAGATTCATTGCTGTATCTGCTGCTTTACTATCATCCGCAAAATTTGAGCTATCACTTGGATCGCTCTCATTTCTGAAACGATTAATAACAACATATCTATCGTATAGATCAGCTATCGCCATGTCCATACTAATCGGCATAACACTATATACGAATAGATGCTCTTTGCTTCTATCATTTAATAGTGATGCTGTAACGAGCTTCATATCCAATTGACCTAGAACCGCATCTATTCTAAGCTTTAATGACGTATAGTTACTAAAGTTACCACTACCAATTTTCCGGGCTGCACTCTCAAGCAATGCTCGAAATCGGACTTCCCCTAATCCCGTATACACGTCACGGAATTTCCGAATATCATCTTCCTCCTCTAACCATCTTTCCGGCGGCCAATAGGCGTAAAGATTCATTAACTCCACTGCATCGGCCATAGTAGGCCATTCCAAGTAGTCTTCGATAATGGTAGACCATCTCGGTTGAAACATAACAGCATCAAGCAATTGTCCCTGAGATATATCATATTGTTGTATCAACTGTCTAAGTAAAACTGGATCGTCTCCTGACGCTGAATTAATATGTCTGAACAAATGAATGAGCATCTCTCGTTTTGTAGAAATATCAGTGCTGAACTTCTGATCTTTATAGTAATAATGATGCAAATCATCACCCAAGAGCGCTATAATCCGTATCCAATTTTGCATACCTTCTACATCTTGCATGTGGATCAAAAGATAGCTTGCGTCAGTTGGATAATCTGAACTTTCTAATTCCGTATCCATTAGCGATTGAAGTATGTTGTCTCGGATGCGACCTAGCTTGCTCTCCTTCACATACTCTTCTGCTCTTGAACAGAAAAGTTCATTTAAGAAATAGCGATTATGTTTGCCAATAAGTACTTGTTTATATAGTTCGTTTTCACTTATTAGTCCTTCACAACATGCACGCATCACATCATACATGCTATACGCTGGCTCACGAAAAATATGTTTAGCAACTCGTTCGTAGCTGTATAGGGAATAAAACCTTTTTTTGAACGACTCATCATCATATTCCGCTTCTCGAAGCATAGTCTTCCATGGCATCATAAGAAATTCCAACCAGCGTGAATGATCTTCATGCAACTTCTTCTGCGGTAATGCTTGAACTATTGTATTGAATGCTTGATAAGCTACCTCGAATGCTACCGGGTTTATTTGTTCAAGATACTTCTCAATCCTATACGTTACTATTCGGGGATGCTTCAGATTATCGATTAGCTCCCTTACCTCAATTAATTTCTCCAACGGATATATATGATTAGCAAACGAAGAACGCCAATTGTCACTATTACTATGATCATCTGTAGGGGTCAACCATGAAGCATGACACATCTTTGCATAAAAATTAAGTTGAATAATTACACTCGAAGACCAATTATTTTGCTCAACGAATGGTTCCCACAAAGCAGTAAACTTTTTTATATTGTCATCGTCATCCGCACTATCCATTAACGGTACAATCTTATCTATCGCATCATCTAATAACGTTAATAACGATCCAATCTCTTGCACTGAAAGTGTAAAAAATGATTGTAATGAAAAATCAGAAACGATCGGCTCAGGTATCAACCATTCATCCTCTAGTTCTGGGTCAAATAACTTCAATACTTTCCCCTCCATTATGTTGCTCGCTCTAGCTACATACGTTCTACCACTAAGAATAGATGATTTCCAAATATTTGTCTCCCAAAGTTATATCAATAGATACTTTAACTGGGAGTAGGTTGATATCATGCGTTCATCTCTGTACAAAAAAACAGCCTACCCTCTAATGAGAATAGACTGTTTCCTATTTATATATTTTCAATTTACTAATCAAAAGCTGGAATTACAGCACCTTTGTACTTGTCGTTAATGAACTTCTCAACTTCAGCACTTTTCAAAGCTTTTACAAGTTTCTGAATCGCTTCATTGTCCTTGTTGTCAGGACGTGTTACCAAAATGTTCACGTAAGGAGAATTTTTGTCCTCGATAAGCAAAGCATCCTCTAACGGGTTAAGATCAGCTGCAAGTGCGTAGTTGGTGTTAATAGCAGCAATATCGAACTCGCCAAGTACACGTGGAAGTGTAGCAGCTTCAAGTTCTACAAATTCAAATTTACGCGGATTGTTTTTAATATCAGCTAAAGTTGCTTCAACTCCAGCACCCTCGTTTAGTTCAATCAGACCATGCTGAGCAAGAAGATGAAGAGATCTGCCGCCATTAGACGGATCGTTCGGAATCGCAATTTTTGCTCCATCCTTCAATTCGTCTATCTTTTTAATTTTGCTTGAGTAAACGCCGAACGGCTCTACGTGAATACCAGCAGCTTTAACTAGATCATATCCTTTGTCCTTATTGAATTGATCAAGGTATGGTACGTGCTGGAAGAAGTTTGCGTCCAATTGTTTCTCGAACACTTGCACGTTTGGCTGAACATAATCATTAAATTCGATTACTTCCAAATTTACGCCTTGTTCTTTAAGTACTGGAATTAAGGAATTAAGTATTTCTACATGTGGAACAGGCGATGCTCCAACTTTAATCGTTACTTCCTTTGCAGCTGGCTTTTCTGTTGTTCCGCCTTCAGCCTCTTTTTTACCGCCATTACCTCCGCAACCAACAAGTACTACGACAAGTGCTAGCAAAGCAATCAAAATTTGTGATCTCTTTTTCATCTCTATTCCCTCCAAATTCTCACGTTTTCTATGTCAATTCTACTTCCGGCTAAAGTAACGAACTAACGAATCTCCAGCCATTTGCAAAATTTGAACCAAAATTAGTAGCAGTACAACCGTTACTAGCATGACGTCCAGCTGGAATCGTTGATAGCCATAACTGAGTGCTAATGCACCAAGTCCACCCGCTCCTATCGCACCAGACATCGCCGTGTAGGATACCAGAGTTACAGCCGTTACTGTTGCCGCGGCAATTAATCCACCTCTTGATTCCCTAAGCAGTACGTGGAATACGATCATCGCTTTGGATGCTCCCATCGCAGTTGCGGCTTCAATAACGCCACGATCTACCTCACGCAGCGCCGACTCCACAAGTCTAGCGAAGAAGGGAACTGCTGCCACGACAAGTGGCGGTATAGCGCCCTTAACGCCGATAGACGTTCCTACGAGCATTTTCGTTAAAGGCATAATGATAATCATCAAAATGATAAACGGAACGGAGCGAAACACGTTCACAACAAACGATAATATGGCATACGAAATCTTGTTTTGCAGAAGCTGTCCAGCCGACGTTAGAAACAATATAATGCCTAGCAGGAGACCAAATATAAGTGTAAAGAGCAAAGAAAATACTAACATCGACATCGTATCTTGGGATGCCTCTAAAATTTGTTCCCAGCGGACGTTTTCAAAAAAATTATTCATAGTTCACTCACCCCAAGTCCACGTTGTCCAAGTTCAGCAATAATCCGGCTTACATCAGCATTACTGCCTCTCAGCTCAACAACAAGCTGCCCATACGGGGTATCCTTCATCTTAGACACTGTACCTTGCAGTATCGCAAACGTTGCATCTGTTCCACGCACTGCTTCGTAAAGAATAGGCTCATACGTTTGTTCACCACGAAATGCAATGCGGACAATCTTACCTTGTGTTTGACGAGCACCAAATGTTTCTTCGCCTAAAGTGTCGAACACTTCAGATACGAATTGCTTCGTCACTTTGTTCGTCGGATTAAGGAAAATATCCAGAACCGTTCCTGACTCCACAATTTGTCCATGATCCATAACGGCAACACGGTCGCAAACCGCTCGGATGACGTCCATTTCGTGTGTAATAAGTAAAATCGTAATCCCCATCTTACGATTAATGTCCCTAAGAAGAGTTAAAATGCTGTCTGTTGTCTCAGGATCTAGTGCTGACGTTGCTTCATCACAGAGCAGTACATCCGGTTCATTGGCGAGTGCTCTCGCAATTCCAACACGTTGTTTCTGTCCACCAGACAATTGACGAGGATATTGATGCTGATGGTTAGTTAGACCAACTAATTCAAGCAATTCATCAACACGAACTGCAATTTCGTTTGAAGATTTCTTCGAAATTTTGAGTGGGAATGCTATGTTATCTCGCACTGTGGCAGTTGATAGTAAGTTGAAATGTTGAAATATCATTCCGATCTGCTTACGTCTGTCTTGAAGCTCCTTTTCCT
Organism: Paenibacillus sp. GSMTC-2017; assembly: GCF_016019935.1. Classification (GTDB taxonomy): domain Bacteria; phylum Bacillota; class Bacilli; order Paenibacillales; family Paenibacillaceae; genus Pristimantibacillus. The sequence goes on along the minus strand of NZ_JAECMT010000003.1, from coordinate 636,318 downwards.
TAAGTAACATCAAGTTATTATCTCCGACGATTACCGTCCCGCTTGATGGCCTCTCCAGCAAATTAACACTGCGCAGCAATGTACTTTTGCCCGCTCCAGATCGTCCGATTACGCCGAATATTTCTCCCTTTTCAATCTTGAGATTAATTCCACTAAGTGCATGGAAATAAGATTTGTCGGACCTACGGTACTGTTTATTAATGTCAATCAATTCAATCAGTGAAAACACTTCCTTTGTATGGCAATTCCTGTTTTTCCTATCAACTCACTTGGTTATTATCATAGGGCATCAGAATTGAAAAAACAATAGTTTATTTGAAAGGTAATTTATTGTAATCAGTCCTTCATGTGCAATCGATTACAATAGAGCTTTATTTATGTTAAGATGCGCTATTCCAGTATGAGGATATACATCTACATTAAAACAACTGTGTTGTGCGCAACTACCAGAGTAATTGTTTCGCTTCATCTATAGTGAATGATACGATTCCTACGATTACAACAGCGAACCTAATAGTACACTGGACTTGCCCTATTTATCAAGGTACGATACAATTTTGTAACGTTTGAGTTCCATATGAACTCTCAAGATTAAACAGCGAGCAGGTGACAAGTAGTCATGATTGAAGTTAAAATTTCTGAACTTAGCAGCGGACCACTTAGCGGTGAGTTCAATAGAGGCGTATTTGCAACACAAGCAATTTCAAAAGGTACTCTTCTTCATGTGGCTCCAGTGATCACATATTTAAACGAGGATCATGAGCATATTGAGAAAACAATTATTGCTGATTATTCCTTTAACTTTGGTGCTAATCATAGTGCTGTTTGCTTAGGGTACGGTAGCTTATTCAACCATTCCTATACACCAAACGCAACGTTTGAGCTTAACTTTGACAATCTTTCCATCGACTTCTATGCTCATACGGACATCCAAGCAGGCGAGGAAATTCTTATTAACTACAACGGTGAAGTCGATAATAACGATCCTTTGTGGTTTTATGAGACGGGTGAAGATGAAGAAGAAGTTGTAGAAGAGAAAGCATAAACAGGCTTACTAATTAAAACGTTAAGAACCACTTGGAGTAAAGTGCCCATGTGGTTCTTTTTGTTTATCATACTTTAAAATATAATAAGTTCATCAGTTCGCGAATTGCGTAGCAATTACCAGTAAAACGGATAAAGATATTGCCCGCCTACATCCATCCGATGCCCCATTAATACGCGAGCTGATTCAGTACTTTTTCTTTTACCTAACTTTCGCAACACTCGCACCTTAAAAATCCTTTTCAAGTACGCAGGTGGCAGTGGGTATAGTTCTCCATGTATAGAAGATCCATTGATCATTATGGTCATGAATAGTATTAGTGCAATCATTCTCTTTAACATTTTCATTTCTCCTCTTATCTATAGTAGTCCTATTGCAGAAAAAATTACCCAATTTGATCTAATTTGTATCATCTCAATTTTAGCATAATTTACCTATACACTATATAGTTGTTTTTACAAAATTAGGACATATTTCTCATCAACTTGTTTTAAGTAACGGACTCTTGTTATTTTAGTAATGCTCCTTTAGTATTACAGTGCAAACCAACGAAATGACTAAATCAAAATTCAGGTATATGTTGCAACTGTATATCCATATCAGCAGGACGGAGCTACCTTATGTACAAAAAGATACTAGCAACTCATAGTGAACAGCTTGATGTGCTCGATACGACGTGGTGGAAGCTACGTTCGATAGAACGGCTTGGGCGCGGAGAAGATAAATGGGAACTGTTACGGCATTTTTCAGATGCACATGTCATGATCATTACATCCAAAGGTAGCGGCTGGATTAGTGCTGATGGCGAATATAATGAGCTAGCTAGTAACAGCACATACATTTATGCGGCTGGTCAACTTATGGATGGTTCTTTCCAGTTCCAAGACTCAGGCAAAGAACAAGGAATCTTTTTACTAACCTTTAATGTGTTACAAGATACTAATCTATCTTCCAAAAGCTCACTCCCGCTCATTGGTACTATTAATCCCTCTTCGCCCGTGACCATATGGTCGCTTTGCGAATCGCTCGAATTAATTTGGAAGGAGAATTCTCCACTCGAAAGATTAAGGGGTAGTATTCTTTTTCATGAGCTGTTGTATCGACTAATTCGAGACCGTTTAAGTGTAAAAGAGCTAGAGCTCGAAGGAGCTTTGGAATATGTTAGATCCTATATAGAGATGCATTATCAAGATGATCTCACTATAGAAACATTGTCCTCGCTTATCGGTATAAGCCAGCGTCACTTTGTCAGATTGTTTAAGCGAAAATTCGGCTGTGGGGCTATCGAATATTTGACTAAATTTCGTATTAGAGAAGCACAGCGATTAATGCAGTCTGGTGCCCAGCACCGTATTCGTGATATTGCTAGACATGTCGGTTACCATGATGACAGTTATTTCCGCCGTAAGTTTAAACAAGTAACGGGTATTCCTCCCGCTACTTTTATTAGCAATCAAAATCTTCAAATTGTTGCTTATCATCGAGAACTTATCGGGCAATTGCTCGCACTCGGCTTCACACCATGCGCAGCTCCTGAAGCACATCCGTGGACTAATTATTATAGACGCAAGTTCATTACGGAAAATCTATTACCGCTGAGCGAAAACAAGGCTGACGTAATTCAAGCACTCAAATCTATTAAAGTCGATTATATTTTTGGTTTAGATCAAGACGTTAGCGATCTAGAAAAGAATGAGCTTCATGCTATCGCACCAGTTTGCCTTGTCCCTGTTCGAAATCAAGATTGGGGTCAGCGACTTCATTATCTGGCAAAGTTTCTAAAGGTTGAACATACCTATGATCGATGGCTTGCCGCTTATGATCTAAAAGTAAACCTCCTAAAGGAGCTTATTCAACATACAATTGGCAAGGATACGATGCTCGTTGTAAAAATAAATGGACTAAACTGCTCGCTTGCCGGAACTTATAGTCCTGCAACTGTTCTGTTTGATGATTTGGAGATTCCACGGGCGTACCCGGTGCCTTTAGATTCTGATGATATACCGATATCATTGGAGCAATTAGGCCAAATGGAGTTTGATAGGATGTTTGTTCTTTTGGAGAGAGAACAAAGCTCTAACAATGAATGGATAAACATTCAACATTCAGAACAATGGTTGTCACTACCAGCAGTTAAACAGGGTAAAGTAGACGTCCTTTCTGCAGAACCATTCGGAGAATACACCGCGTTTACTCATGAATTATTGATCATTGAACTATCGAATATATGGCGTGATCGTGCATAAAAACTCGTCCTTATTGTCACTATGTTCAATTAAACAGTTAAGATATACTTCTGAGTGGAGATAATGATTATCAATATCGAACACATACTCAGGAGGAATACAGATGATTAAACGTAGTTCGTGGACTGGTCGATTCAAAATACAAGCCGTACTATTAATACTCGTTTTACTACTAAGTGCATGTGGCAATGCCACTAATGATGGGGGTAAAGTTGAACCCTCTAAAGAAGCAAATAAACCCGCTACCGAAGCGACTGAAACATCGGAGCCCAAAGAACGAACCGTTAGTACAGTTAAGGGTGATGTTGTTATCCCTAATAAACCGGAGCGTATTGTAGGGATGTCTGCTGTATATGCAGATTTTCTAGGAGCGCTAGGTGTTAAGCCTATAGCAGTTGAAAACTATCATGCTGAGTTCCCGACTTACTTGACTGAAGCAATGAAAGATACAACTAAATTAGGAATGAGCCGCACGCCAAACTTTGAAGGTATGTTGGCAGTTAGTCCTGATGTTATTCTTACACCTGCATGGTGGTCAGAAACTAGTTATGATCAATTGACGAAGATTGCGCCAACAGTGCTACTACCGCAACGTGACAACTGGAGAGACGAACTTAAGGATATCGCTGGCGTTCTTGGCAAAGAAGCTGAGGCAGAAAAAGTAATCGCTGATCTCGTCACTAAAGGTGAAGAGGCAAAAGCAAAACTTGATACGTTGGTTGGCGATGAAACAGTATTATATATGATGGTTATGCCGAAGGAACTTGTTGTATTTGGAGAAACGATTGATCGCGGCAGCTTTATTCATAAACAATTGGGACTTACACCAGTGCCGTCTTTCCCTCAATCAGAACTTAGTTTAACAATTTCTATGGAAAAGATGCCTGAGTACAATCCAGATCATCTCATCATTCAACTTGATGATGAAGAAAATCCAGATGTTAAGAAGATGTACGAGCAAATGACAGACAACTCCGTTTGGAAAAACTTAAAAGCAGTTAAGAGTGGACAGGTTTATTTTGTAGGAGGAAAAGAGTGGTTCAGCCTAGGTATGTCTCCTCTTGCAGATAGCTATGCAATCGATGATATCATTGCGAAGTTCGAGACAACAGGGAAATGAGTATTATGGACAGAGGAAATGACTTAGGGGATTGCTGTGAAGCGATCCCTTCTTTATTATCAAGCCGCTATTATTTACACCTGTCTGCGAAGACTAAGATCGACGATTCTATTACTGCGGAGGGGCTTTTGTCACATGACAATATGCGTTTGTTCGTAGATCATTATTGTTCGCTAATTGAAGGTTTAGATAGAGAGGCAGCAGCCGTTTCCTTAGCTGGCTGGTTTACAGGTGCCGCACTCGCCATACAACACATGCTTTCCGTGCACAATCATATTTTGAAATTTGAGCTTGCTGATATGAGATTTTTTATCGAGCGGAATGAATCCGCCTTCCCTGAGATACGGTGTCATGTAAATGAATGGACGATTTCTAATTTGCCACTGGAAAAAATGTCTCACGAACAACAGAGGTACAACACGCTCGCACATGCTTATGGTCAATTACTTGCCCCTCTCCTGCGAGTAATTGCCAAAGTGTCTGGATCAAGTGTTAGAGCATTATGGGGACAGGTGCTTGCTGCCCTTCATGATGCATGCATGTTGTGGAAACAAGAGATTCAGCATTCTGAACAGATTACAACCATTATCAATGACTTTGATACTGTTGTATCTGGTTTGGACGGAGCATTATTTCAGCTCAAAAGGAATCCGTTAAACATCCCGTTACGATATGTAAAGTCTCTGGATGGGACAAAAGAAGATGTTCTTCTAAAGCCATCGTGTTGTCTTTATTATCGAATTGAAGCTGGGCAATATTGTTTCGTTTGCCCTCGGATTACGGAGAAAGCTCGAACTGTAATGCGAGAAGCATTTCAGAAGGAGAAGGGATAATAGAAAGTAAAATAAAACGCCCCGCATACCCCATTGCTTACACAATAGGCGGCGGGACGTTATTCAAATTTCTAAGACGTTTAGCGGCACAGCCAAACTTCTATTGACTGAATTCAGCCTTTATTACATTCAAACGCTGGTCAAACGTATCCAAATGTAGCGCATTTATATTTACAGCCATCACATGCTCCCCGCCTATCAATCCTCCAGCAAACGATGAACTTCCTTGAATGTCGCCGCCATGTCCCCAATATGTTTTACCATTCGACAAGACTGTTCCCATCATTCCTAGTCCGTAAAGTCCTATCGGTGACTCAACGCCATCCAGCATTTGCTCTAATGTCGTAGGCTTCAATAGCTTACCACCTAGCAATGCACTGAAAAATATATTCAAATCATGCCCTGTTGAAATCATATCCCCAGCAGCATTACTAAACGATGGATTTATTTCAGTGAAATCTACTAATTTATTTTCTTTACTGCCAAGCGGGATTGTATAGCCTCTAGCGTGTAATCCTGGAATATGTGATGCGTTGCCAGGTGAATATGTATCCTTCATTCCTAGCGGTTCAATAATACGTTTCTTAACCTGCTGAGCATAAGTTTCACCTGTCACCTTACGAATAATTTCACCGGCAAGCACAGTATTTGTATTGGAATATTCCCACTTCCCTGCTTCTCCTGAAGCAAATGAAGGTTTCTTGGAAAGTCCAACTCCAATTAATTCCTTTGCACTGTAGGTACGGAATGGCGTTTTTTCGAACTCTTTTATAAAATCCTCTGATACATAATTTGCTATTCCGCTCCTCATCTGTAACAAATGGCGAATCGTAATCTTATTTCCATCGTATCCATTTCCTTGTACAACGCCTGGCAGCCATTTCTCTACCGTATCTTCTAGGCTTAACTTATTCTCGTCTACGAGTTGCAAAATAACTGTTGCTGTAAATGATTTGGTTATACTTCCAATTCGGAAATTGTAGGTCGACTTAATCGGATTCGAATCATAAATGCTTGCTTGACCAGAAGCATAAGACCATCGCTCACCATTTTTTATCCCTACAGCAAATATTCCCGGTGTAAGCTTATGAGCTGCTGCTTGATCCATCGCAAGCTTCACATTAGCTCGTTCTTCAACGATAGCCTGCTGACTCACCACTTGTTGTTTCGCTATAGATCCTTCTTGTGCGTTTACGGCTCCTTGCACTGAAACAAGCAGGGTACTTGCTGTTACTGCCGCAGTCAGTATAATTGCTGTTTTCTTTTTGATGTCGCTTGTGCTTGAAGTCATATTAATTCCTCGCTCTCATTTTTGAAAAATTTAAACTATACTCACTTGAACCCATTCGCTGCTTCCTTACAATTTCATCATATAGTCGTGACCTCTCTTTTTTCTTTCTCGTTTCTTACTTCCTTCTTACTTTTCGAAAAAACGGTAGAGCGGGTAAAAAAGGGCTTTGAGGGATAACTCCCTCAAGGCCACTATGAAAGTAACTATTCATTGACCACACAATATTTCCGTCCATCTTTTCCCACCCCCACCCCCAATGCAACATTCCTTTCCCCCTCCACGTTTGTAAAAGTGTGAATTCACATAACATAGACATGATTAGACACCTAGGAGATGAGTGAATATGAAGAAGCGAGTATTACTTCTATTGATGGTTGTTGCGATGGGTATTGCCCTTACTGCATGTGGCGGAGATCAGACGAACAAAGATACGAATGTGGATAAAGGAACGAACACTTCCACTACCGATAAAGGTACAAACACGAATAAAGATAAAGAAACAGAAGCAGGCAAAGGGGACGATACGGGCGCAGTGAAAGCTGGTTCAACTAAAGAAATCGTCGAAGCGATCTTAGCTAAAGTAGAGCAACCTGCTCAAATGCCCGTCGAAGGCGAGATGCTGAAGGACATGTACCATCTGGATGCAGCATTGCTAGAAGAATACACGATCAAGATGCCTATGATGAATGTAAAAACGAATGAAATTGCCGTCCTTAAAGTGAAAGACGCTAAAGATATTCCAACTGTAGAAGAAGCGATCAAGAAGCGTGCAACTAATGTACAGAAACAATTCGAAACCTATTTGCAGGATCAATACGAAAATGCAAAAAACTATAAGCTAGTGACTAAAGGCAATTACATTCTGTTCGTCATCGCGGAAGATGCGGACAAGATGGTTGCTGAATTTGAAACTTTAGTGAAATAACGAAGAGACATGGTATTCAGTAGTCTCCTCTTTTTATTTATCTTTTTGCCAGCAGTATTGCTGCTGTATCACACCTCTCCCGGGCGTACGAAAAACCTGATCTTATTCGGGACAAGCTTAATTTTCTACGCTTGGGGAGAGCCCATCTACATTGTGCTTATGCTGGTATCCACCTTTATGGATTACTTCTTCGGCTTGGCATTAGACAAGCCGAAGGCAAGCGTATTTAAGCGCAAATGTATCCTAATCGCCTCGATTATTATTAATTTAGGCGTTTTAGGTTTTTTCAAATATGCTGACTTCCTCATCAATAATGTGAACGCATGGCTTGGGACAAGCATACCGCCGACGGATCTTCCGCTTCCTATCGGCATCTCGTTTTATACGTTTCAATCGATGTCCTACATTATCGACGTCTATCGTCGTACATCGAAGGCTCAACGGAACTGGATCGACTTCGCGACCTTCGTATCGTTGTTCCCTCAACTCGTTGCTGGCCCTATCGTGCAATATTCAACAATTGCAGACCAACTGCGTCATCGTGTCGTTACGAATGAAATGTTTGCAGAAGGTGTTAGACGCTTCACGATCGGCCTCGCGAAGAAGGTACTTCTCGCGAACAACATTGGTTTAGTTTGGAATGAGATTTCAACATCAAGCGTCGGTTCACTTCCAACGTTAACCGCTTGGCTTGGCATTATCGCTTTTGCATTCCAAATCTATTTCGACTTTAGCGGTTACTCCGATATGGCGATCGGTCTTGGACTTATGTTCGGCTTCCGTTTCAATGAAAACTTCAACAGGCCATACACTGCTCAGAGCATAACGGACTTCTGGCGACGCTGGCATATTTCGCTTAGTACATGGTTCCGCGACTATGTCTACATACCGCTCGGGGGCAATAGGCGTGGACTACTTTTACAGCTCCGTAATATTTTGATCGTGTGGGCGTTAACTGGAATTTGGCATGGGGCTAGCTGGAACTTCCTACTATGGGGACTTTACTTTGGCATCATTCTTATTATGGAGAAATGGTTTGCTCTTTCGTTATTGCAACGGTTGCCTCGATGGCTCCGCCATAGCTATGCGCTACTACTCATATTGTTTGGCTGGGTGTTCTTCGCATTCGACCAGTTACCGGATGTGTGGTCATATTTCTCAGCTATGTTCGGTATGAACGGCAACCCGCTATGGGATGAGCACTCGCTATATTTGCTCTACACAAATGCCGTATTACTCGTTCTGCTAGTTGTAGCATCATTGCCGAATCGATCGCTAGATAAGCGGTCACGCTTGCATCCGATCGCCCTATTATGCTGGCATGCTGTATTGTTTGTAATGTGTATCGCCTATTTGGTTGATGCAACATTTAATCCGTTTCTGTATTTCCGTTTCTAGCTTAAGAGGAGTTTACAACTATGAAAAAAATAATCGATCGATTATATGTCTGGGGATTTCTCTCCATACTCGGCATCATGTCTCTTCTTTTCTTTGTCATGCCAAAAGAAACGTTCTCCGAAATGGAAAATCGAAATCTACAAAAAGTACCTGAACTAACATGGGAGCGCATCTTTTCGAAGGAGTTTTCCGATGATGCGGAGGCTTTTGTTACGGACCACTTCCCTTTCCGAACCGAATGGGTCGCATCTAAGTCTATGATGGAACAACTCAGGCTACAAAAGGAGAATAATGGTATCTATAAAGGAAGCGACGGCTATTTATTTGAAAAGTTCCAAGAGCCAAATTACGAAGAGCTTCAGAAATATGTTGACGCCGTGAACAAATTTACTGTTAATCATCCAGACACGAACACTACATTTCTGCTAGCTCCTAACTCTGTCGGTGTACATGCAGAGCGTCTGCCTTGGCTTGCGTATGCTTATCCGCAAAATAAAGTGAATGATTTTATAGGGGGGCAAGTCAGTGATAACTTGTCTTTCATTAATGGATTCAATTTTCTTGATCCCGCTTCGTCAAACGATGAGAAACCACTTTTCTACCGAACAGATCACCACTGGACAACGTATGGTGCTTATCTGGGCTATCGTGCGTATGCAGAAGAAATGGGCTGGAAGCCATTGTCTGAGGAAGATTTTAACATCCGTACAGTTACGAATTCTTTTCTCGGCAGCTACCATACAAGAGGACAATTTGGCGGGTTGAAACCAGATTCGATTCAAATTTACGAGCCGCATACCCAAGTGGAAACAGAAATGTTTATCGCAGATAGTGGTGAAACGGTAACTAGTCTGTACGACGATAGCTTCCTACGCAAAAAAGATAAATACTCTTATTTTCAAGGTGGAGTGCACGCACTAGTTAAATTAACAAATAAGATCGATCCACAAAAGATCGACCTAAATAAGCTTCTAATTATTAAAGACTCTTACGCCCACAGCATGCTACCGTTTCTAACGAACCATGTAGAAGAAATTCATATGCTCGACATTCGTTTCTATAATGGTAATATTAGTATCTACATGGAAGAGAATGGCATCGACAGCGTGCTGATGCTCTTTAACACATCTACATTTGTAGAAGAACGTGGTCTACTTAAGCTCAAATATTGATTTCTACCTCTATACAACAATCTTCATTCTAAAATAATTCTAGCTGTTCCGGCTCGGCTGGCAGAGATTCCAATGGATCTCTCCCATCGGGCCTTTTCTGTCCCAGCATCGTCATTAATTGCTTCGCATTCGTAGCGGCATCCCCGCCTGAATTATTGTTAAAGATTATCGCAATCTCTTTGCTTTGTTCCTCTAGTTTAGCAAGCTTCTCCACCCACTCATTAAGCTCATCCTCTGAATAACGATAGAGGTAACGTACTTCACGCCAGTTCGGTCCACCGCCATTATTCCACCCTGACACATTACGTCCATGGAACCTCACGATAGACAATGAAGCATCCGTTGCTTGTAAGACGGTAGGAATGCTACCAACTCCGGCTTGAGGTTCATCACATATACTGTGAATCCAGCCTTCCGCTTGCATAAAGTCGAGCGTCCGCTCCTGCATCCCATCTTCGAACCAGCTCTGATGTCTAAACTCCAATGCACAAGGGATGCCATTCATTCTACGTTTCATCTCTCGCAGTATCGCAACGTTTTTGCTATTGCAATCAAACCAAGGCGGGTATTGGAAAAGCGCCGCAGTTAATCTGCCGCTATCAATCGCAGGTTCCAGCATATGTCGGAAAGCTTCAGCCATAGCCCCATGATCCACGTTTGTTCCCGCTGCCCCTCGTTGATGGCCTGTCATGCCTTGATAGGCTTTTACAACAAATCGTAACGTATTCGGTGTCCCATCGACCCAAGCTGCAAATCGATCACGCGGCTGTATCGCATAGAAGGTGCTATCCACTTCCACAACGGGAAAGTGCGAAGCATACACATTCAGTTTGTTGCCAGCTTTCGTTCCATTTGGATAGAGATCATCATGGTCTCCCCACCCCGCTAATCCAATACTAATAGCCACCGCTATTCACCTCGTAAAAGAATAGGCTGTCCGCAAGTAGTTTGAACTACTTCCGAACAGCCCTTCATGTGAAATGTACGTATTAAGCCTCGTTATTTTGGAAAGCTCGATTATAACATCCACGACAAACCGGTTTATAATCCTCATTGCCGCCGATTTGAATCTGTTCACCTGAGTTAACAGGTTTCCCATCACGGAAACGGATAACCATTGTCGCTTTGCGATCACAGTACCAGCAAATGGTTTTAATTTCTTCAATCTTATCTGCTTGAACGAGCAAGTTATAACTGCCTTCAAACAACTGATTTTGGAAATCATTTTTAAGTCCAAAAGCCATTACTGGTATGTTCAGCTCGTCGACAACTCGGGTCAACTCAATAATATGATGTTTCTTCAGGAATTGAGCTTCATCAATAAGTATACAATAAACACCTTTGTCTCCGAGCTCTGCGACGCGACCTTTCACATCTTCAAACAAGTCCGTTTCTTCACTAACCGGATATGCTTGACGCTCGAACCCAACCCGTGAACCTACACGATCCACGCCACCTCTTGCACTAACTGCCGGAGAGTATATGAGAACGGGTTTTCCTTGTTCTTCATAATTGTACGCTACTTTAATAATTTCAAACGATTTACCGCTATTCATGGTGCCATATTTGTAATAAAGCTGTGCCAACAGAGATCTCCTCCAAAATCATTTACGTTTCTCTATTATACAGCTTTTACAGTCTTCTTGTCTTTACTTCCGGACAAGAACCATCCAACTACAGCGATGAGAATAAGAACAGCGTAGAACGAAATTTTCCATGTTTTGGAATGCGCAAACTCGTATGAGATTACGTTTAGTGTCGGGTGAGACAACGTATAAACCGCAAGTTTAACACCTACCCAACCTACAATCGCAAATGCAGCAATCTCAAGGTTCGGTCTTTCTTCAAGCAACTTCACGAACAATGTCGCAGCGAAACGCATAATGATAAGTCCAACGAATCCACCTAGGAAGATAACGATAAAGTGTCCGCCGTCCATTCCGCCGATCTGTGGCAAGTTCGTTTTTGGAAGTGCCACTGCAAGTGCAACAGCTGCCAATATGGAATCTACAGCAAACGCTACATCTGCTACTTCAACTTTAAATACAGTCATCCAGAAGCCGCTCTTTTTAGCATCCTTCTTGTCTTTATTTGCATCATCTTCTTGTTTCTTAACCATAACTTTTCTAAATATATGATTAAGTGCAATGAACAGTAGATACAGGGCACCTATCGCTTGTACTTGCCATACCCCTACGAGGAATGAAATGGCGAACAATGATGCAAATCGGAAAACGAACGCTCCTGCCAATCCATAAAATAATGCTCTCTTTCTTTGCTCGTCTGGTAGATGCTTTACCATAATCGCTAACACTAGGGCGTTATCCGCTGCTAGCAAACCTTCTAGCGCGATAAGAACTATAAGCACCCATCCATACTCCAACAATAATGCAAAATCCATGTTAGTTCCCCCTATTGAAATGATTATTGACCCCACTCATACCTTACTGCCACACAAAAAGACCCTTGCCCGATTGGTTAATCAGACAAAGGTCTCGCCAACAACGTAATGACGTTGCCAATAAAGCCGGAGAATATAATTCTCGGAATGACGACTTTATTGTTACAGCTACTCCCCTTTGGAGTATTATTTGGTTGTGTAAGTGTTATGAACTTGTCGTATTGAAGAACAATACGTCATGGTTTCGAATGTGGTTTCACTTTTTTTATTCGAAAATAAAATATTTTTTGTTATGATTAAACAAAACGAATTTATCAATGTGATCTACACCTAGAAAGGAACGGTACTATGCCCCTTCAAGAACTTAATGAAGCCCAATTATTACTGCTGAGTGAAGCGGACATTGGCAAAGCAGCTATTTTATTTACTACTCCGATGTGTGGCACATGCAAGGTCGCAGAACGAATGCTAGAAATTACTGAAGTTACAGGAGTAGCCTATCCCATTTATAAAACAAATATTAATTTCACGCCTCGTCTGCGCGAGCAATGGCGTATTTCCAGTGTTCCTTGTCTGATCGTCTTTAAAAATGGGAAAGTGGTTAAACAAGAAAACGCGATGCGTTCCGTCGACTATCTATATGATTTACTCAAAGAGTAGTCAATATAAGCAACAATTCCTACGTCGATTCAAGAACTTCTAACTGCTGACGAATAGATCGAATTTGCTCCAATAGTTGTTGTCCGTCTACCGCTTGCACATCTTCCGTACTCATTAGCTGTGCCAACTTTAGACGCAACAACTCCTTTTCGTTATTTAGATGCTGCGTTTCTATACTAGTTGGTCTAGTCCGTTCCATAGACTCATATTCGTCATACGTACCTGGGAAAACAACAGGCGCGCTCTCTCTTCCCATCACCATCAAGGAAGTAGCAAGCTTGCGTGTTAAATATCGATCATGAGTAACTAACAAGATCGCTCCAGGATAATGCTCCAGCGCTTCCTCTACCCGCTCCCTCGTTGCAACATCTAGATAGTTGGTCGGCTCATCGAGTACAAGTAAATTACATTTGCCGAAAAATAAGCGAAGAAATGCGACTCTGCATTTCTCTCCCATACTGAGGTTTCCAATTCGCTTGAATACTTCCTCCTTACGGAACAAAAAACAAGCTAATACTGTTCTCGCATGGGATTGCGTCATCCCTGGTAACTCAAGTAAACTATCCAGCAATGTCGTCTCTTCATCTAGGCGATCAAGCTCCTGTTCAAAGTAACCGATACGAACCCCTGGGTGACGGATGACGGTGCCATTCGTTGGCTCCAATTGACCAATCGCAACCTTCATTAATGTTGACTTACCAACACCGTTAGGACCGATTACTGCTATACATTGTCCCCTCCCTACAGTCAGATTAACACGATCTAAGATCGGTGAACTTTGCGGATCATATGAAAAATAAACGTGTTCCATTCTGAGTAAGGTAGAAGCTTCAAACGTTTCGCCCTCGATCCTCATATGCAGCTCATCAGCTTCTCGCGGTTTCTTCACTCTATCGTCATTCAACCTCTGCAAAGCAGATTCTTTTGCATGTTGCCTAGATACGTTCTTTTTAGACTTTGAGCGCAAGAAATCATTTTGCCCAGCCGCTTTGTGAGCTTGTTGAAACCATTGCGAGTACATGCGTATACTTTCAAGCAACTTCTCACGTTCTTGCTCTTGTTTCTTGTACAACGCTTCAGCCGTTCGAAGCTCCAGTTCCTTCTGTTTCCTATAATCTGTATAGCCACCTGTATAACGTTTTGCACCATTCCGATCAAGCTCTATAATGGCTGTTGCTGTATGGTCGATAAATGTACGGTCATGCGAAACGTATATGATCGTGCCCGAATATGTTCGAACCCAGTCTTCAAGCCATCTTAACGCATCCGAATCCAGATGATTAGTTGGCTCATCAAGCAATAGCAACTTCGGTTCCTTCAATAATAGCGATGCCAATTGCGCCTTCGTCTTCTGCCCTCCGCTCAATTGTTCGAACGGATGACCCCATAATTCAGTTGGCAATTGGAGCTGACGCAAACAAACTTCAGCCTTTCGCTCCCACCCGTAACCATTCAAATCTGTATACTGATCAAATCGCTCGCTATATTCGTTAATCAGTTCATCTGAAACTTCTCCTGCTTCCATCTGCACCAGCAGCGTATTTAATTTACATTTGAGCACAAATAATTGTGACGAGCCGCTAAGAACAAACTCAAATAACGACAATGTTGAGTCATGCTCCGTTTGTTGATCCATCCAGCCCCAGTCTGCGAGTGGCAACAATTGCTGAACAGTTCCACCATCATAGGCCACTCTTCCAGTCAAGCAATGGAGTAGTGTCGTCTTACCTACTCCATTACGTCCGAATAGTGCAATCCGTTCTCCTTCGTTCACTTCAAAACTTAAATGATCGAATAACGTTTCTCCATCCCATTCCTTGGAAAGATTCGTTACTTTCATTATCATCATCGTGCAATCCTCCGTATCTTCTTGGACAATAAGAAAAAAACCATGGCACACGGCACATGGTCTCTGGATACGTAAAGGATGCGTCAAATAAATGGAGCTAACTTGCTCTCATTTATCTAAACCGTTATGCAGGCATCCCATTAGACACACGTATCCCCTGACCGTTTCCCGTAACTAACGAGAAAGCCGCTTGTACATCGACAAGTTGTTCAGGAAAAAAACGTGAGATTACTTCATCGGTCTGGGACCCTCCTGCAATCGTTAGAATTATTGCTAGTATAAGGTATTAAAATCTTTTTATTCAAGGTCAAGTATCATTATAATGATATGTTGGATGTTGAGATCGGTCTCAAACTTGACTCAATCTGAATGCGATGTGGTTCCAGAAAAGCAGGCAGTGCTAACTTCTCTCCTAAATGCTCCATATCCTCATCTGTATCAAAACCAGGACCGTCCGTTGCGAGTTCAAGTAATATGCCGTTTGGTTCACGGAAATATAGGGAACGGAAATAGTAGCGATCGACAAATCCCGAATTCGGCATACGCACTCTATTCACTTGCTCAATCCAGTCACGTAGTTCCTCGTCATTTTCCACACGGAATGCTACATGATGAACACCACCATAGCCTTGGACTTCCCTAGGCAGATCATTCCGCTCCTCAATATGTACTTCTGCCCCCGTACCGCCTTCACCCGTTTCATAAACGATAATATCCGGCTGGCCATTTATTGTCGAAGTATATTTCCCCTTCTCACGGAAGCCGAGTAGCCCCGTTAAAACCATCGCTGTTGGTTCATAATTTTGAACAGTTAACTGGACTGGACCTAAACCCAATATACTATATTTAGAAGGGACAGGGCTCTTATCCCAAGGTTCTCCAGCTGCAACACCACAATTGCCTTCATCAGACACAAGAATGAATCGTTGTCCTTCTCCATCCCTGAAAGCTAATGTATTGCGCCCTGCACGGACGATAATTTCATCATGCTCCACCTTAAATTCTGCCAATCTATCCTGCCAATAGGTAAGAGCCTCATCATCCTTCACTCGAAGAGATAGGGCAGAAATACTGCCTACACCTTCTTGATTCTGCGTTGCTGATGGAATTTCAAAAAAGGTGAGTTCCGTACCTGGATTGCCCTTCCCATCTCCGTAAAACAAATGATACATAGAGGTATCATCTTGATTAACTGTCTTTTTCACCAGACGAAGTCCAAGCACTTTTGTATAAAAATCAAAGTTAGCTAGTCCATTTGCCGTAATAGCCGAGACATGATGTATCCCTTTCAGATAAATCTCCCTGTGATGCATAACTGACATCCTCCCGGTAAATGATGCGATTACAATCTACCAACCGAACTTACACTTATATCCATCAGTGTAAAACTAAACTGATACAGCGTCAATAAAACTTACATCATCATACAACTTGGATAGATATAATTCATTGCTTTCCTTTCTATCGTCCATTACTATTGAAACAGTACTGCACTACTATATTTAAGAATGAGGAGAATAATTATGGCTGACTATCAACCATTACACCAGCAACGCCCACCAGCCGGATTACCTCATAAGAGACCTACTTCAAGAAGCAGAAAAATTCGCAACTGGATCATATTGCTTTTTATTCTGTTGTTGGTAACGGCTTTATGGAGTAATCGATCTGAGCAATTAGAAAGACTTATTCCCTTTATAAAAAAGGATGCACCACAAATAACTGAGCTTCATCCTATCGTACAACTAAAAAAGGAAGAGCTTATTACAGAAGTCGAAAAGCTCGGTATTTCGATTCTTATCACCGACGATTTCCGTAGTCATGAAGAGCAAAATGCCTTGTATGACAAAGGAAGAGAATCCGAAGGCCCCATCGTTACGCATGTTCGAGGTGGCGAGTCTTACCATAATTATGGATTAGCTATCGACTTCGCTTTAAAGACCAAGAAGGGCAAAGTGATCTGGGATCTTGAATACGATGGCAACAAAAATGGTTCGGCCGACTGGATCGAAGTTGTTAAAGTAGCCAAACAGCTTGGATTTAGCTGGGGTGGCGATTGGAAAAACTTCAAAGACTATCCTCATTTACAGATGGACTTTGGTTACTCCATTCGAGAACTTCAACGTGGACATAGGCCAGAAGAAAGTATAGAAAACGAGGAATGAACGCAACAACTAGGAGATTACCAAGTTATCATATAGGAATTATAATATTTATTCCTTTACATTGTAAAGCTATATTATAGAGGCTACAAGTAAAAGGAGCTACTTTATATACGTTTACACAGACATCACATAAATAAACTAAAGGACCCCATAACCCGCCGTTAAGTGGGAATAAGGTCCTTTTTCGCAATCTAAATTCATCTCTAAAGTAAGTGGGAAATCGTCTTATGCGACAGCTTTGACTCGACCTAACTTTTTCATAGACAAGTATAGGCTCGAAGCGAGCACTACTGCTCCAAGAATATAAGGTGCATTAATATCGACATCATACAAGGTTCCCGCAACAGCTGGACCGAAAATATTTCCGAGACTCATATAGGCATTATTCATACCTGCTACAAAACCCTGTTCGTTGCCAGCCGACTTGGACAACAACGTATTAATTGCCGGTCTCATTATCGCTGTCAATGTAAAGAAGAACGACGTTAAGATCAACACGTAGATAAAGTTTCCAGATAACAACATGAGGATCAGTGATACAGCGGATAGTAGGAACGTCCAATTGATTAACTTCTGTTCGCCAAACTTATTAATAAGTTTCCCGATGAACATAGCTTGAATGATTGTGCCAGCTAATGCTCCAACTGTAATGACAATAGAAATTTGAAGTGTTGTATAACCAAACTTCGCATCAACAAATAGTGGGAAGATTGCTTCAAAATTAATGAGACCAAATGTTAATGTGAAAATCAGGACAAGCAGTATAAAGTAAGATGCCTTAAATGACTTCGCAAACTGCTTAACGATATTTTCGCGCTTCTCCTTGACCGCTCTAGCTGCCATTCTCGATTCTAGCGCCAACGACTCAGGTACAAACAGCAGTGAACCAATTGCCGCTAACGCACCAACTGCTGCCGACACATAAAATGGTGCTCGAACACCAAGTTCTGCGAGTAATCCGCCTACACCAGGACCAACGACGAAACCAAGCGACATCGCAGCTCCAAGCATTCCGAGACCTTTACCACGATTTTCTTCTGTCGTTATATCTGCAACATAAGCAAGCATAGACGGTATCATTGCCGCGGCACCAATTCCACCGATTAGACGAGAAATATAGAGCCATGACACGTGATCTGCTAGTGCAAATATAGTATTCGAGACTGTAAACAGCGATAATCCAAGCACGATCATTAGTTTACGTCCATATTTGTCCGAAAGATCTCCTGCAATAGGGGAAAATACAAATTGCGTAATACCAAATGCAGCAATTAAATATCCTGCAGTCTTGCCTCCTGCATCAAATTCCCGAAGAAACTCAGGAAGTACAGGTATTATTAAGCCTATTCCGAGCATGGCGATAAACATATTCACCATTAACAGCATCATTCTGCTGTTGCCTGTATTCTGTGTTGACATTGACGTTATCCATCCTATTCAATTGACTATTTCTATATAGCCTTATTTTAAATATTGGCAATAATTTCGTATGAACGTAGGCGAGCGGTATGGTCATAAATATGAGCGGCAATCATTACTTCATTAGCACCCGTTAGCTCAATGTACTTCTCTAACTTCGTTTTTACCGTTGCTGGACTTCCAGCAATGGAAGAACCAAGTTGTTGCTCTAATGCATACTTCTCTTGTGCAGTCCATAATCCATCCATACTACGTACAGGAGGTGGCAATGGAGCACGACGATTCCTTATAAATCCTAGAAAATATTGTTGTAGTGTTGTTGCTAAAAATGCAGCTTCTTCATCCGTTTCAGCTGCTACAACGTTGACAGCAACCATCGCGTACGGCTCAGCCAGCATAGCAGATGGTTTAAAATTATTGCGATACAGATTCATAGCCGGAACCGTAAACGTTGGGGAAAAGTGCCCCGCGAATGCAAATGGCAACCCAAGTTCTGCAGCAAGCATAGCGCTAAAATCACTAGATCCGAGCAGCCAGATCGGCACATCCGCTCCCTCACCTGGGTAAGCACGAACTGCCATAGCCGTTTCAGCTCTTGTTGGATCTAAATAAGCACGCAGTTGATCCAATAGCTCAGGGAAATCACCGCCGTTCCCTCTCCTTTGTCCACGAAGAGCCGCTGCTGTAAGTCCATCTGTGCCTGGCGCACGTCCAAGGCCCAAATCGATGCGACCAGGATAGAGCGCATCTAGCGTACCGAATTGCTCCGCGATAACTAGTGGCGCATGGTTCGGAAGCATAATACCGCCAGCACCGACACGAATAGTCGAAGTGCCGCCTGCTACGTGGCCAATAACGACGGACGTTGCTGAGCTTGCAATACTTGGAGAGTTATGATGTTCTGCAAGCCAATAACGCGTATATCCCCATCGTTCTGAATGTTGAGCAAGATCAAGCGTATTACGCAAGGAGTTTGCAATCGTTCCACCTTCAATAATTGGAGCAACATCTAATACAGATAAAGGAATACCAAAGGTAGAATGGTTCTTATTCGGTCGCACATAGGAATGTTGTTCCACGGACATTGATATCTCCCCCCTATGATTTCTGAAAACTAATTACTGTAATTATATTTTATACAGTTTTAGAAGTCAAACTTCATAGACGTCCATATGATGTTAACTATTCCTTGTAGAGCCTACGATACTCTGGTTACGAAGACGGTAAATCAACGAAGCGACAATTATGCCTAAAACAGTTCCTGACAGCATCGAAACGACGCCCATTCCAATGTAGTTTGTACTGTTCGACAAAAGAAACTTTAGCGCGACTACAATGACAGCAACAACTGATACGATAATCCAAAACAACCATTTATTCATTGCTGAGGGCCCATTGGCTTGATAGATAGGCTTAACCTTTTTGAACAAAACAAAAATGAAGATACCCTGTAGAGACAAACCAATCAAAGACAGGCCGTGCTGCAAAAACTTGAATACCGGATAACCCATTATTTCATATTGTAGAAAGGAATTACGCTGGACAAAATAGCCCGTTACGTGGGTGAACCCGTCTAATAGAACGTGTGAATAAAAGCCTATTGCAACAGATATGACGAACACGATCCAATCGCTTAATCGATTCATTCTCCAAGTATGAGTACGAATCAACCCCTGCGCTCTTCCACTGATACTCCAAATTGCAGGAAGATTGTCTGCGATTGCTGATTTTAATAAATAATGAAAGATGAAGGCAAATAAAAGACTTAACGGTATTGCTTGCAACAATAAACCTAATGTCGAATGCCCAATCGTTTGGTGCGGCTCTAGCGCTATAAAATATTCAAAGTCTGGTGACATACTTCCGAGTACAATACCTGTTAAACTTATTATTGATGGTTTAATTACTTTGAGTGGAGCTGCATATAGAGGATGAGCAAATGTGAATGGCAATATACTAGCTCCTTTTCTATTTTGGATATTCGAAAGGGAATAACCTATACGATCATTAAAACTGTATTATAATAAAAGGAATACTCGAATTTTAACCCGATACTGAAGGGTTTCTTCAGCAAGGAGCATCGATGCTATGGGATATCAAATAACTGAGCGAATAATTAAGCTGCTCTGCGGACCCGATAACTTTGAACGTGGTGAAGCTTATTTTCGTGACGGTAAAGTAACTTGTAAACGAATAGGCGACGACGATCAGGAGCATTATTCCGCTATCATTGCTAGCAATAAAAACTACGATGTCAAAATCGAAGTTGATAGCAATAATGATGTCGACGCTGAATGTTCTTGTCTTGCTTTCTATACAGACAACAATTACTGCAAACATGTTGCAGCTGCCCTGTTATATATACACAATCAACAGTATGGACACAATCAAAAACCAACAAAATCATATAGCTTTGATTTAGGTACCGAGCTACAAGATAACATCTCCAATGGTCAAATCGTTGACGATATGCTGAACCTCTTTTACGAAAAGCCAAAAAGACCAATTGGTACTGGAGTTCTCCAAGATACTCGAGAACTACTTCAAGTGGAGTTCTCATGCCAGCTTGTCCCATATGGCTATCGCAAGCACAAGATTGGAATTGAACTTAAACTCGGCACTGAGCGATTATATATTGTTCAGAAAATAATTGATGTACTTGACCATATTCGGCTTGGCAAAGAATTCTCTTTCTCTAAGCTATTTGCTTATGATCCAGCTCTTCATCGATTCTCTCCAGAAGATGATACTATAATCAAAAAGTTATTAATGATCTGCTCGCAGGAGCAATCCTATAAAGAAACGATGCTGCGGAGTGTCGTTGATTCTGCACGTTCCGCAAATAATGAGAGACTTTTGCTTATTCCCCCATTTGCATGGGAGGAACTATTACCTTATCTTCAGCATGCACCAAACGTAAATATCGTGCTAAACGAACTTCGCAATCGTCGTAATATTGCTCAGCGCTTTGAAGGACTACAACTAACCGAGGAAAAGCTACCACTTCGTTTCTCTATCGATCAGGATCATTCAGGGAATGGATATGTGCTTATAGCACATGGCATACATGAACTTATCGTTATCGATGCTTATGGCATGGCGTTTAGAGAAGGAAAATTATATCGAGTGACAGATCGCATGCTCCAGCAGTTCTCCAAGCTTAAACATTTATTTGCAGGGGAGCTGGGAGTAAGTGACCGCACTTCTCTTTATATCTCGCCTAACCAAATAGAACCGTTTATGGAGCGAGTTATTCCAGGTCTGATGAAACTTGGCATTGTGGAAATATCGGAGTCGATATCAGAGCAAGTTCTCTATCGTCCACTTAAAGCTAGAATGTATTTGGACCGTGTTCGGGATCGATTGCTTGCAGGGTTGGAGTTTCAATATGGCGATATCGTCATCAATCCACTGGAAGCAGTGGACAAGCATAGGGGAACAGATCGTATTCTAATGCGTGATGGTGAAAGGGAACGACAAATATTAGCTATGCTAGAGCATGAAAGTTATGGAAAAACAGAAGGTGGCTATATCATTGAAAGTGATGATGCTGAATATGAATTTCTTCATCAACTTGTCCCAGAGCTTGAACAACTTCTAGATATTTACGCCACTTCGGCAGTTAAGCTGCGTCTAGTAACCGAGCATGCCCCTCCCAAAATGTCCATTACATGGGATGAACGGACGGATTGGCTAGAGTTTAAATTCGAATTGGATGGTATTCCGGACAAAGAAATTAAAAAGTTAATTCAAGCTATTGATGAGAAACGACAATATTATAAACTACCGAATGGTGCATTAATGCCACTCGATACAGCAGCATTCCAAGCCGTTATTCGTGTGATGAATGGGGTTGGTCTCCACCATCTCGCTCTTCATGACGATTCGATTCGCTTACCTGCATTCCGAGCATTATCGCTCATAGATATGCCACTGCAGAACAGTTCAGTCAAACTAAGCAAGTCGCTTAGAGAGCTGCTAGATAATATGAGGAATCCAGAAAATCTTGATTTCCCTATACCTGAAAGTCTCGCACCCGTATTACGGGACTATCAAAAACATGGCTACCAGTGGATGAAAACTGTTGCTTATTATCGATTTGGCGGTATTCTCGCAGACGATATGGGGCTTGGCAAAACGATTCAAAGTATCGCATTTCTGTTATCTGTTCTCCCTTCTATTAGAGAACAAGGAATACCTGCCTTAATTGTTGCCCCTTCATCTCTCATGTATAACTGGCGCAATGAACTTACTAAGTTCGCGCCCCAGATAAAAGCGGTCATCGCTGATGGAGTTAAGGGGGAGCGGGGCGAAGTACTTGCTGGACTAAGTGGCGTCACACCTGATGTTATTATCACTTCCTATCCGCTGCTTAGGAAAGATGCTGTAGCTTACACCACTCAATCGTTCCATACTCTCATCTTGGATGAGGCTCAAGCGTTTAAAAACTATACGACTCAAACTGCTCAAATTGTAAGATCTCTTAATGCTCAATATCGCTTTGCTTTAACAGGAACTCCTATTGAAAATAGGCTTGAAGAGCTGTGGTCCATCTTTAGCGCCGTTTTCCCTGAGTTATTTCAAGATAGGAAAACGTTTGGCGAGCTAACGAGGGAGACGATCGCAAGGCGGAGTCGTCCTTTCTTGCTTCGACGTTTGAAGTCGGATGTACTAAAGGAATTGCCTGAAAAAATTGAAACGTTGCAGCCATCAGAGTTGCTGGATGATCAGAAGAAGCTTTACGCAGCTTATTTGGCTAAGTTGCAGGAAGACTCATTGAAACATTTGGACAGCGGTGACTTCGGCAAGGAGCGTATCAAAATTTTGGCAGGTATAACACGGCTTCGTCAGCTTTGTTGCCATCCTTCCCTTTTCATTGAAGACTATAAGGGTAGCTCAGCCAAGTTCGAGCAACTGTTTGAGCTTATCGAGGAATGCCGCAGCACTGGTAGACGCATGTTGATCTTTTCTCAGTTCACCGAGATGCTTGGGCTAATCGGTCGTGAGTTAGGCTATCAAGGAGTTCCTTACTTCTATCTTGATGGAAGTACCCCCGCTTCAGAACGTGTAGAGTTATGTAATCGATTTAATGACGGAGAGCGCGAGCTATTCCTGCTCTCACTCAAAGCTGGTGGCACTGGATTAAATCTCACTGGAGCTGATACAGTCATTTTGTATGATTTGTGGTGGAATCCGGCAGTCGAGCAACAAGCTGCGGATCGTGCTCACCGAATCGGTCAGCGGAAAGTTGTGCAAGTCATTCGATTAGTCGCGCAAGGAACAGTTGAAGACAAGATGTATGCACTGCAAGAACGCAAAAAGAACCTCATCGACGAAATCATTCAACCAGGAAGCGAATCATTATCCACCCTTACTGAACAGGATCTTCGAGAAATTTTATCGCTGAATGAAGCATCTAGCTAACTCAAAAAAAGTCGCTGTTTGTTGCTATCGGCAACTGCACAGTGACTTTTTTCAATAGTGAGTTAAGCTACATAATGTCCCATATAGACGTACGCTGGCGGCAATCCAGAACCACCAGGTAAAATGTACACTTTAAGATAATAAATTTGATTTGCAGAAACGTTAATACTGCCTTCACCTGTTCTAACCACATTATAATTTTCATCTAATACTTGTATTCCGATGCTTACGTTAGTCGTATTCGTTTTATTTGCCATGAAATAGACGACGCCGGACTTATGAGTTGTAAATTTATGATATTTGGTCCCATATACCGTACTATAATGAAATTGTGTTGTTCCTGAGCTGACTGTATGCTCAGAATCATATGCGGAAACCGTATTAGGAGACAAAACACCGATAGATAACGCGATTACAACGATTAATGACAAAAAAGTCTTTTTCATTCTCATCCTCTTTTCATTTTTTTTTGGCATCAGATAAGATCAAACCATCTTTCACATTTATTTTAGATTGTTTGGTAAGCGTTTACATGAGTATGAAGGTGCATCTACTTATCACAATTTGTCGAACACAAAAGTAACGGATAAATGATATTTCGAAAGCACTGAACTCGTAAATGGCCAGCCCATGATATAATGAAAGTGTTTGATTTATAAACCTATCATCCTATTATATGGAGTGAAAATAATGAAGCTTGAGCGCTTAATTTCCATGATCTATATGTTGCTTAATAATGAAATCCTGTCCGCATCGGAGCTTGCAGAAAAGTATGGCGTTTCTCAAAGGACTATCTATAGGGACATAGAGACAATCTGTGCGGCTGGTATCCCAGTAGTATCTTATCAAGGTGTTAATGGTGGATATGGAATTATAGAAGAATACAAGATGGATAAAAGCTTGCTCGGCTCTTATGACGTTGGTTCGTTAGTAAGCGTGTTACAGTCCATTTCCTCCGTTTTTCAAGATGATAAAGCGACAGAAACGATCCGCAGATTACAAACGATTCAAGGCAGCGAGCAAAATGCAGCTTTATCTATGGATATAGGTAGTCGTCCTGTCTACCGTAAATCGTTGCAACTACTAAGAGATGCAATTGAGTCACAAACGATCGTTCACTTCTGCTATATTAATGCGAAAAACGAGCGTGTGGAACGATCCGTCGAACCTCTAAAGCTCCTTTATAAATTTGAGTCATGGTATCTTCAAGCTTATTGCAGAACACGAAACGACTATCGGGAATTTAAACTATCCCGGGTAACAGATTTACGCGCCACAGCTCTACACTTCCACAACGATCATCAAAAAAATGTGATGGAACCTCCAGATCAAGTATTCCCGGAACGATTACTTAAACAAGTAGTAGTCCGAATATCCCCTTCTTCGCTCGCAAGAGCGCTGGATTCATTCCACATGGCGGAAAGGCAATTTCATGAAGACGGTTCGCTCACCTTGCGAATGCAAGTGGATGAATATGCGATGAATCGGTGGTTAATACATGTTATCCTCAGCTTCGGGGAAGATGCAGAAATTATAGAACCTCCTGCACTCCGAGCAATGCTAAAGTTCAAGCTTGAGAAAATGTTAGTTCGGTATGATGTGGGAAAGTAGAAGAGAGAAAGGAGTCGAATCTAATGAAACAATTAAATATGATGCTGGTATTTGTTTTTCTGATTATGCTTGCCGGATGTGGTGGAGACGAAAAGTCTGAACCATCCGCAGCTGTTCATTTCTTAGAAAGTAAAGGTTACTCAATCATAAAACAACAAGACGATGTCGTGCGATACGTATTAAACGAGGAAATGCTGATCCGTATGCCAGACATGGTTCAGTGGGGACTACTTGAAGGTGTTGATCCAGCTGTTTATATCGGTAAAACGATAGAGGTCGAGCGATATACGGCGACTGGAAGCCTTGCTATTGAGGGAGAAGCTATCATCACGGTATTTCTCTCTGATGGTAAGTCGATCGGTGGATTCGAAACGGTTTTAGTCAAAAGTAGCAACAACGATGCGGAAGGTATGTTCTCGTTAGATGGAAAGACACTACAAGAGGTAAGTGGCAAATCCTTTGAGGCGTGGCAGCGTGACTGGCTGGAACGGTACGGCAAATAAATGAAAGACAGATAAAAATAAAAAAAACCGAGAGTGGACACTTTTCAAAGTGTTCACTCTCGGGTTGCAGCAAATGCTAATTCGGCTTTCTTTAATAACTATTCAAGTTTGAAATGGAAGAAAGAGTTATCGTACTCTTTAGTATCATAATGTTTCTTTTGCAGAACTAAAGTGTTTTTCTGTCCTTTGATGATTGGAAGAAGAACCAAACCTTCTGCTGTATAGTTACCAGACTCTCCAACCGTGATTCTCTTAGTATCAGTAGCTTTATCAATTTCTTTTTCCAAAGCACCGTCGAAACCCCATGTCTGTCCACCAACAATGAAGTTTTCGTCAGCAATTTGGACACCCCAAATTTTTGGAGCGAAGAAAGTTGAAAGATTTACTTCTTCAAACTTGTCGTCCCCCTTTTCATCCGAAATAAACTTACCGTTCTTCAAAGTGACTTTTAACTTAACCAATTTGTAATCGACAAGAGCATTTTCTTCAGGCTTTTGAAATCCCAAGTCCTCAATTTGACTACGCGTTATTGATTTAGCAGAAGTTACTGAAACCGTGTACGTAGCTGTCGTTTTAAATCCTTTGCCGTTGTCATAAGGATCTGTATACGTTACTGACTCCCCAAGCGGAATTGCTGTTGCAAATGTTTTACCCTTTGCTGATGAAGGTTTTGCTGGTTTGGATTCTTCTTTCTCGGTCTCTTTTTCCTCTTCATCCTCTTCATCGTCTTCAGTCTTTTCTGGCTCTTTTGTTGGGCTGCCGCTATCGTCGTCATTATCATCATTGTGAGGAATACCGCTAGTGCTGCCGTCTTGATCAATCGTAATTGTCGAGGTTTTACCATCATAATCTACTTCTGCGTCAAGTGCTTCTCCTATTGCTCTCAAAGGAACATATGTCGAACCATCATAGACTAGAGCAGACAACTTGTTTCCTTTTGAATCCTTAGGTGACCAATTATCACCATTAAGAACAAACTTAATGTTGTGATTCAGTGAAGCTTTAATCTTTTCTACACCTGTTGATGCTACTGCTCCGATCGAACCAAATACTAAACTACATGTTAATAGTGATGCGATAAATACTGACTTTTTCATCTGCATTTCGATATTTCCTCCTAATTTTAAGTTACTATGTATTAAAACGCCTTATTTGGCGTATTAATATCACCAAACACTAGATATAAGACTATTTTCCTAATATTCGACAATTCACTGCATAATCCTTCTTTTTATTTCATAAAAAATACAATTTAGTAATGCCATTAACACAAAAACCCGTACCAAAGAACTGGATACGGGTTTTTAGTCTTATATACACGTTTACTATTTTTATACTGCCATTTGCATTGATAAAAATGTTTGATTCGTACTGAACCTATGAACGTCATTGGACTTTAATGTAAACCCTATAGCAGTAACTGTAGATGCCGAAATACTCTGACCTTGTTGCAGCAATCTAATTAAGGTTTCATTATCTCCTTGTACATATGCATTGGCTAATTGCCGTAATAACTCTCTTTGCTCTATGTCCTCATTCCGTTCAGATTCTCCTTGCTCAAGCTCATACCTTACGTCACGAAGTGTTTGTCGAGCTCTAAATAGAGCTGATTTCACAGACCCTTCTGTAGTACCCAACAATATCGAAGTCTCTGCGATAGAATAACCGAGTACTTCACGTAAGACAAAGACCGATCGTTGTACTGGGGACTGGTGATGAAAAATACTTTGGAAAATCGTCTCGATTTCTAGAGCCCCATTTTGTAGTTGCTCTTCCTGTACACTCATGTTAGCCAGACGTTCATCCAGCATTTTATTCCTGCGACAAATATCTACCCATCTATTTTTAGCGATACGTAATAAATATGCCTCTGGATTAATATGACTCCAAATCGCATGACCTTTGATTGCTCTTATCCATGTATCTTGTGATAAATCTTCAGCATCTTCATTCGAGCCAGTCAGCATTAAACAGTATCGAAACAAGGCCCCTTGTAACCCAATGATCTCTGCTTCGGACCTCATATTACTATTATTGAATTGTGTACTTTTCTCACGCATCTTTAATCCTCCTTCACCAGTCGATTCCATTTGGCAAGCAGTATTCTCATTAAGTATACGTTTAAGAAGTTCAATAAGATACGGAGATCGATATCACTTTTTTCTCTCCCTATTCGTACCCTAAGGATACATTCATTCGTCTTCCAAGTGTAACGCAAAATGAAATAAACGGAGGTTTTTAAAATGAGCATACCTATTCCTTATGTTGTTGAACAAACAAATCGTGGTGAAAGATCTTACGATATTTATTCCAGACTTCTGAAAGACAGAATTATATTTATTGGATCTGAAATCGAAGACCAAATGGCTAATAGCGTTATAGCTCAACTACTCTTCTTAACTGCTGATGACCCTGATAAAGATATTCATATGTACATTAATAGTCCAGGAGGTTCAGTAACGGCTGGTTTTGCCATATTCGACACGATGCAATATATAAAGCCTCATGTACAAACGATCTGCACAGGGTTTGCTGCCTCCTTCGGTGCCATGTTACTGCTCGCTGGTGAGAAGGGTAAACGATTTGCACTTCCTAATAGCGAGATTATGATTCATCAACCTCATGGCGGCGCACGCGGCCAAGCTAGCGACATTGCAATTAGCGCCAAACGAATTTTGAATTCGCGAGCGAAGCTGAACCAAATTGTCTCAGGCCGAACTGGTCAACCGATAGAACGTATCGAAAGAGATATGGATCGAGATTTCTTCATGAGTGCAGAAGAAGCATTAGAATATGGGATTATTGACAAA
Source organism: Paenibacillus sp. GSMTC-2017 (assembly GCF_016019935.1). GTDB lineage: Bacteria > Bacillota > Bacilli > Paenibacillales > Paenibacillaceae > Pristimantibacillus. The sequence continues at coordinate 607,446 of NZ_JAECMT010000003.1, read as the reverse complement.
GTTATTACTTCCCTATAACTGATTAGGCTAATACTAGCGAGACAATCACCTTTGGTCAAAAGTACAAGCGAAAGCTATGACTTTCTCATAGCATATAGTACTTTACAGAAGAAGGTGATATGACAATGGCTAAGAACAAATTGCTGTTCAGAACGCCACGTGAGGGCGTTTCGCTTCGCCCAGGAACTAGCAGAGTAATTACGCAAAACAATAATAATGAGAATAACGAAAATCAACAAGAGAATAACGAACAGAACCGTCGTCGGAACAGAGGTATAGATGTGCGTAAGTTCGAAACGATTCGTGTAGTCGCAGACAATCGTTCTACTTCCGTTTCTGATGTTATTATTTCGTTACTCATCACAGAGCATGGTCGTACTGTAGGTAGATTGGATAGAATTAGACTTAATCCCGGAGAATCATTTACGAACACGTACACTGTCCCAGGCCGATTTCTGAATATTAGAGCTTTTGCTACTAGAAATGTGAATTGCCGCAGTCAGAATAACAGACGCGTAGATACAATCGATGTACGTGTATTCGGGCATAAATAGGAAATGTGATTGATAATTTGCTACAAAAAGAGACCGTCTAAGCAAAGTTGCCTAAACGGTCTCTCTTTATTGTGTTGCTATACCCTGCTAAGTGATTAGACCATCACTTTACAAATATCATTTGTAAACTCTACTGGATCTTGAATTGGCAATCCTTCGATTAACAAAGCTTGGTTGTAAAGAAGCTGCGTATAAAGGTTAAACTTCTCTTTATCTGTTCCATGAGCTTTCTTTAATGAAGCAAACACTTCATGGTTCACGTTTATTTCAAGCACCTTATCAGCTTTCATATTACCGCTATCAGGCATCGCCTTCAAAATCTTCTCCATCTCAATGGATAGATCTCCTTCTGCAGACAAACACACTGGATGGCTCTTAAGTCGTTTAGATGCTTTTACTGATTTGATTTTACCTTCAAGAAGTGTAAGCATTCCTTCGAACAACTCTTTATTATCGTTTTCTTCCTCAGGTGTCGCTTCATCTTTAGCTTCTGACTCAAAACCAAGATCACCACTAGATATTGATTTAAACTCTTTTTCTTTATAATTCGCAATAATCTTGATTGCGAACTCATCAATATCGTCCGTGAGGTACAGAACTTCATAGCCCTTATCAAGTACTACTTCGATCTGAGGCAACTTCTCGATACGTTCGATAGACTCACCAGAAGCATAATAAATATACTTTTGATCCTCAGGCATACGAGATACGTATTCATCCAGACTAACTAGCTTCTTTTCTTTCGATGTGGAGAAGAGGAGTAGATCCTGCAAATCGCCTTTATTCATACCGTAATCATTGTAAACACCAAACTTCAATTGGCGGCCAAATGCTTTATAGAACTTCTCGTAATTATCGCGGTCATCCTTCAACATGCTTTGAAGCAGACTTTTGATTTTATTTTTAATATTTTTGGCAATGAGTTTAAGCTGACGATCATGTTGAAGTAGCTCTCTTGAAATATTTAGAGAAAGATCTTCAGAATCAACCATACCCTTCACAAAGCTGAAGTAGTCGGGAAGAAGGTCACCACACTTGTCCATAATAAGAACGCCGTTGGAGTACAATTCAAGCCCTTTGGCATACTCTTTTGTGTAATAGTCGTATGGCGTATTTTCTGGAACGTATAGAATCGCGTTATAAACGACTGCACCATCTGCACTAATGTGAACATGTTTCAGCGGCTTATCAAAGCCATAACGTTTCTCTTCATAAAATGCCGCATAATCTTCATCAGTAAGCTCATTTTTATTTCTGCGCCAAATAGGAACCATACTATTAATCGTTTGCTCTTCTACAAAGTGTTCTAGCTCATCCTCATTACCTTCAATCGGACGTTCGCTTTGCATATCCATCTTGATCGGATAACGAATAAAGTCAGAGTACTTTTTAATAATGGCACGTAGACGATATTGTTCCAAATATTCATCATACTGCTCGTCCTCTGTATTTTCCTTAATCTTAAGTACGATCTCCGTACCAATGCTTTCTTTCTCACCAGTAACGATTGTGTATCCTTCTGCGCCTTTAGACGTCCATACAAACGCTTCTTCGCTACCAAGCGCTCTTGTCGTAACGACGATTTCATCAGCAACCATAAATGCTGAATAGAAGCCCACACCGAATTGACCAATAATGTTATGGCCATCTTTAGCTTCATTTTCTTTCTTAAATGCCAAGGAGCCGCTCTTTGCAATAACACCAAGATTATTTTCAAGCTCCTCCTGCGTCATACCAATACCTGTATCTGTTATCGTTAACGTTCTGTCCGCTTTATCAATTGTCACTTTTACATAATAATCTTCTTTATTAAAAACAAGGCTATCATCGGTTAGCGCTTTATAATATATTTTGTCTATCGCATCGCTGGCATTGGAGATAAGCTCCCTTAAGAAAATCTCCTTTTGTGTGTAAATGGAATTAATCATCATTTCCAGCAATCGTTTGGATTCTGCTTTAAACTGCTTCTTTGCCATTATAAATGCTCCTTTCAAAATAAGGTTCTACAATTTCTCAGGTAATCGTTAGCACTCTTTCTACCAGAGTGCTAACACTTCCTTTTATATACCATATTCACTCTTTCTATGTCAAGAAAAACGGACTGCCTTATTCGGTCATTAAGCACCGAAAAGACAGCCCGATTAGGATAATTGCATTATGCATATCTTGAAATGACATTATGAAGGAGTGTTGCAACATGCTGAGGTCCACGCTCGATATCCGATTGTGAAACAGTCACTCTTACGAAGCTTTCATCCATATCCATCGCCTCGGCAAACGCTCCGAATAGACTAGTAGCTTTACGATCAATTTGAAGCAATAGTTCAAGATCTGTAATCCGATTACGAAGGAATACGAGTTCAAGCTCATCTAAACGACCACGGTATGGGCCAGATTGAGGAACAAATTCAAACTCTTGTACAAATGGAGAAGAATCCCCTAAGCGAGGAGCATAAATCGTCTCTGCTTGTTTGAGTCTGAAACCAAGTGATTCGATCGCATTCAAAACAATACTCATCGGTTGTGATGGAAGAACTTCGATACGGTCATTGTCCGTCGGGTCCATAGCAGAACGAATGTCTGCAGTCGTCTTAATCCATACTGGTGTTCTACCAATTGATAATGGTGTATTTGGAGCAAGTCGGAATGAAAAACCAATTTCCTTCTTCTCATTAGGTGCTACAGTTAAAGGAGGCGCGACACGAATTTTGCCAAGCTCCACGTTTTGTTGTACTTTGCTATCGTTTATTTCTCGCATGTAATAAGTCATGATGGATAAATCGATACCTTCGATTTGTTGTTCCACTTGCCCGCCTTGAATTCGGACGATTCCCCGAATATCCTCACCGGGATAGTACGACGTTTTCTCAAGAAGCGTATCTACCTTCGTAGCCCCAATTCCTACACTGGCCATCATTCGATTAAAAAATGACATTCTGATTCTCTCCTTCGAAAAGTAGTTAGTTGTGGATTATCAATTCCAACACTACTATCATACCAAATTTCACGAAGAAAAGATAAACCACGCATTATAGAAGCTTTGACTCCAGCGCTTCAATCTCCGCACATATATCTTGATGCCAAGAAACGTCACCACAATCATAAGCAATAAAAGCTAAAGATTTCAATGAATCCAGCTTTCGTACAAGTTCAAGGTTAACCGACAAACAATGGGACAACTCTTGCTTCTCGACGGGGGATAGTAGCTTGAAGTCTCCAAGCAGCTTCGCTCTTAGTGCTAGTTCCGCTAATCTACGATGCACAGGGTGTATTCCAATCATTATGGATGACCTACTTTCGGGCAAGGAAAATGTTCGTTCATTTTAAGCATTGCCCCAAAATCCGATCATCACACATGGCACCTAACAATTTGATTAGTTATTCCAAATTTAACAAAAAGTTCTTGCGCATATCGAATTCACAGAAATATAATGACAATATTATTTCTAATAAAGTAAACTTGCCGACATACCAAATCATTCGAGATAACAGGGGGCGCTCATTATGAATGAACTAGATTACAGAACCTTTTATGATGCAGTAGGTAAAGAAAATGGATGGGATTTCAGTAAATTGAAATGCGTTACCGACGGTGTAGCATGGGATTTTTACGATGAAGTTGTCAAGCGTTGCAAAAAGTCCGACCTCTTGCTAGATATCGGTACTGGCGGCGGAGAAGCCGTTTTGTCCATCTCAGACTCTGCACTTCTTCTACTTGGTGTTGATAACTCTAAAGGAATGATTGATACAGCACTAAACAATCTAAATCACTCAGACAAAGCTAACGTACGCTTTCTGCATATGGATGCTGAGCATCTCGATTTTCCTAATACCTTCTTCAACATAGTCTCATGCAGACATTCTGGTTTTAATTCCAAAGAAGTAGCAAAGGTACTGGCGAATGATGGTGTTTTCTTCACACAACAAGTAGCCGAAGACGACAAAATAAATCTAAAAGAAGCATTTGGCAGAGGGCAAGCTTTAGGTATTGAAGCAGGAACATTACAAGGTCAATATATTGCTGAATTAAACGAAGCTGGCTTCAGTCAAATACAATCGTTTGAATACAACTCCACTGATTATTACGAGACTGCGGAAGATTTAATTTTTCTATTAAAGCATACTCCTATTATCCCTAACTTCGGTCAAGACGAAGCCGACTTCCAAGTTCTAGAGCAGTTTATAGCTCATAATCAAACGGACAGAGGTATTCGTACAAATTCATCAAGATTTATGCTTATTGCACGTAAGTAAATTAAGATAGCCAGGGGTACTCGATCGCAGAGTATCCCTACACTATTGCTCGACTCAATATGTTCATATGAATGTCCCCATATCCTTTTGCAGAAGCAGTTGGAGTAGCTTGAATGATCGAAACATAATTACTTTCCGGTATTACATTGATCTCTTGCCCACCTGACCCACGGGCACCATATCCTCCAGGTAAAAGCCACCAAAGCAATCCATATCCACTTGTTGTGGCATCAATAGAAACAGTATCAAAAGATGGAGTTATTGCGTCCCTGACGAAATCGGATGAAACAATTCTATTCCCATTCCACATTCCGTTATGTAGAAAAAGCATTCCAATTTTGGCGAGGTCTCTAGCCGATAAATCAGCATGTTCTTTATCCAATATCGCGTTATAACTTATTCCACACGAACCTTGAAGCCATTCCTCACTCATTATATCAAGGGGACGATACAAGTACTGATTAACGATTTCGTAAGCTGTACCTCCGAACGCTCTCCCGACTAATGCGGACAACAATATAATATCCCATTCTTTATATTGAAATTGTGTACCTGGAACATTGCTCATAGCAATATCAGATATGTGATTTACCCACTCCTTTGATCTAAGCATTTGCGCTAACATCGGACAATGATAATGAATACCACCATTCCAATAAATACCGGACGACATCGTTAACAAATGACGAATCGTGATTAGCTTATGATAGGGATGACGATTGCTTGCAAATTCATCTATATATGTCCCAATAGGCTCGTCCAAACTTTTAATATAACCCTTATCCAGACAAATCCCAACTGCAATCGAAATGATACTTTTCCATACGGATCTAATACGGTTTCTGCTTTGTTCATTATATTTATTATAATATTTTTCAAATACAATCTTGTCATTTTTCAAAATCAATATGCTATTGATAAGTCTATATCGCTTTTGTTTAATATAGTCGTCTACTTGCTGCAAAATAGTGCTGCTCATACCTTCTGCCTCTGGTGTAGAAAACTGCCATTCGTAGCTCATCGCTTCACCTTCTCTAAGTGGTTTCCAATGATCGATTGCTTATTTGCTATAAGTTCCTTTGGCGTACCCTCTGCAATAATATATCCTCCGTTACTGCCACCACCTGGCCCCATCTCGATCAAATAATCACAACGCGTCAGTACCAAAGGATCATGTTCTGTAACGATTACGGTATTACCATCATCAACGAGCTGTTGCATCAATGTAATCAAACGATCCCTATCTGAAAAGGCGAGACCTGTTGTCGGCTCATCAAGAATATAGACATTCCCTGCTCCCTTTTGCTTACTAAGCTCTTTTGCTAGTTTAATCCGTTGTGCTTCCCCTCCCGAAATCGTTGGTGTCTTTTGCCCAAGCGTAATATAGCCAAGCCCCACACTTTCTAATGTAATGAGGATATCTGCTGCCAATTTATCATACGATTCCGAGCCTTCGCGGCCAAAAAACATCACTGCTTCCGATACGCTCATAGCCATAATATCCATAATGTTTTTCCCATCAAGCGTTACGCTCAATGCCTCTGTAATGTAACCTGTCCCTTCACACATTTCACACTTTACGTCCATCCAATTCCCGTGACCAATATGAAATTGTGTAAATCCCTCACCTTTACATGCTCTACAGCCACCTTCGGAGTTTACCGAGAACATTCCGAGTGAATAACCATTTTCAAGCGCTTCTTCCGTTTTTGCAAAAAGTGCACGAATCCGATCCGTAATACCCGTATACGTAGCCGGACAAGAAGATTTGCTTCTACCGATAGGCTTCTGGTCTACGACGATACATTTTTTAATATGTTCTGTTCCGCTCACAAGCGCATCGTTGTCCATACTAGTCATATCATCATCATCTTCATGTACAAACTTACCCTTTAGTAATTGCTTTAACTTCGGAACTAGTGTGCCGCTGATCAAGCTCGATTTCCCACTACCGGACACTCCAGCAATACCTACCATGAGTCCTAGCGGTATAGATACAAAAACGTCCCTTAAATTGTGAAGATTTGCGTTAGCTATTGTAAGTAGCTTCTGGTTATCTACCGCTTTAAATTGTAGTTTGGGCTTCATCGTTTTTTCACCTGAAAGATACGGAGCTGTTTTAGAGTTTTTACAGGACATGAACTGCTCGAAGCTGCCTTGAAATATAAGCTCGCCACCATTTATCCCCGCGTCTGGCCCAATATCAATAATATAATCTGCAACACGCATAACATTTTCGTCATGTTCTACTGCAACTACCGTATTTCCACGTTTCACGAGATTTTGGATGATCGTAATCAACATATCCTTTTCAGTTTCGTGTAGCCCAATAGTCGGCTCATCAAATATGAACGTGATCGAATCCATTTCAGCGATAATAATGGTAGCTAAAAAAAGACGTTGAATCTCACCTCCAGAAAGAGTCGGCAATGGTCGTGCGAGTGTAAGGTGAAAGAGTCCAACATCGACCATACACCTAAGCTTAACTATAATGTCATCTATCACATTTCTGCCGGGCATTTCATCCTTTTCCGTTTCGAAAAATGTGAGTAGCTTATCTAGGTACATATTCTCCAGCTCAGTAATCGTCTTGCCAGAGATCGTTGTGTGAATAGCCTCTTCACCGAGACCACAGCCATTACATTTGGGGCATGTGACTGGGGCGATATTTACCCCCCACAACATGATCTCTTTATCTGCTGAATTGTGACGGGCATTTAAATTAGACTTATGTTTCTGCATATCATGAAAAACGACAACTGCTCCTACAAAGCCACTTTTTCGGCATCCATACTTAAACAACAACAGCTGTTCATCAGATAGTAATCCGATTTTTTCATTCACTTCTATTTGATGCATTTGGCAAAACTTATTAAAGTTGCTCTTATGAAAACGATGCTTCAGTAAGAAACCATCAAAAATGTTTTTGATGAGCATGTCCATCTTTATAATGGCATCTTCATTAATCTCCTGATAACGCCCGCTTCCCAAGCACTTTACACACATCCCCTTAGGGGAATTTCTCTGAAAAAACTCCATCGCAAGTGGTGTCTTATCTCCGTAAGAAGAGTTCCGTTGTCCATATGATGCATATAAAATAGCTATTAAATTTCCGATCTTTGATCGTGTGCCAACGGTACTTCTAGAGTTAGATTGACGTATAATACGTTGCTCCACTGCAACAGTAGGGGATAGACCTGTAATCGAATCAAATTTAGGAATAGGATCTGACGAAAATTGCGTTCCCGAAAAAAGAAGATATCGCCTCTTCCCCTCTTCATACAACGTATCGAAGGCTAAACTTGATTTTCCACTGCCCGACACGCCAGTTATGACCGTCAGCTTATTTCGTGGTATACGAACATCAATACTTTTCAAATTATGAATGCTAGCACCTTTAATTTCTATAAATTCACTCATTGCGTTAAACACCCCATCATTACTTAGTCATTAGCAAAGGGTTAGGTCAATTTCTAGTTTTTACTAATTAAATTTAACGTACATATGTTCTAATGTAAATAACGAAAATGAAAAAGAGCTGCCAGCGTTTTCGCTTGGCAGCCTTTACTAAATCTTTTAACCAACTATTAACTAAAGCACTCGGTGTTAACGGTTAGGAAGTATGTTGTTGTTACTATCACGATTTTTCCAAATTTCAGCCGTTAAAGTCGGAAGTCCTAATTCATTGATAAATTTGATCGTTTCTTCATCTGCGTTAAGACCCCATTTTTCGAAAAATGGAATTAGGTTTTGGTTCGCTGTCTTAGAAGTCATAACGATAAACATTGAAATCATATCTTCATCTGTTTGAGGAAGTTGATTGTAGTTCATATCGCGATAGGCCTTATGAAGCTCAGGATAAAACTGATCGCCATATGCAAGCTGCAATTGCCAAAGCATAGTCACCTTAACAAAAAGATCTTCTAACTTGTTGTAATCACGTGTCGGCTGGTTCAAATACTCAAATGCTTTTTCATAAACACCGTCTTTCTCTAGTCGAGATTGCAAGCCGAACATCTTTTGTGTAGCTAAGCTGTAGATGTTTACCGTTACTTCATCCATCCCATCCCACGTCCATGGATTTTGCTGATGGAAATGCCCAAGTTCATGCCATGGACCCCAGCCTTCTTTTGTAAATCTGTTAATATCTAAAATCGCATCAATAGAATCAGTATGAAAACCAGCTATATCGTACCATGCAAACATGTATTGATCATCACTAAAATACTCTTTGTAATGAAAACGATATTTCGGCCCTTGATGTGGTTTTGCATTTTCAAACGATAATCCAGAAATTTTTTCTTGTTCCGCAACAACTCGATCATGCGCTTCCATTAGTAAAGTAGCATCTTGAACGTATTGCTTAGCCTTACTCGTCTGCACTGTAATCCATACTCGGTCTGAAATTAGTTCTGTCCATGGTGAGACGTCCGGCTGATTAAGCATCTTCTGCCACTCTTCATTTGTTGTTTTGCCCAATTCGAAATAAGGAATATCTTGTCCACCTTCAACAGTTACCGTTGGTGCGACAGGAAAAATGGCAAAGTGCTGCAAATACAATAAGCCCCCTGCTGGACTAGATAGTTTATTTTCACCCGGCTGTAACGTTATGTACTCTGGCATATAATTATATTTTGTAATATGAGGATCTTCGATTGCTGCAATCGGAAGCTTAGTAGCATCCATCGTCGTCAATGTAACTGTAATCACTTCATTTGGCTTCACATAAATGCCTGTTGGCTGTATATTGCTTCCCTTAAATTCTCTGCGAAGTGCCCTCGTTTCCGCTCTCGGATTTCCGAATTGTTCAAACGTAATCGTTCGTATGTTACTTTCGGGCACCTTATTGGCAATTTGAACGTGTATATTTACAGGTGATGACGATGCTGTATTCCCAATCGTATCAAATGCTTTTGCCACAAATGAATGCTCACCATTGAGCTCCTTGGTTATTCCGAGACGATACTCAAAGGGTGCAGATGATGCTGTATGGATTAATGTATTATTTTGATAAAATTCAACTTTAGAAATACCGGATGCATCGTTCGCTGAGGATTGTAGAAGAAGTGTGTCGTCTGTGTTGAATTGAACATTATTCGATGAAAGTGACACGGTGGGTGGAATTACATCTACAATAACGGGCTCTTTCACTTTCCCAACCATTTTCCAAGGATTCACATAGCCGTATCTCCCAGGACGATCTGGTCTATCTCCTTTTGTGTTGCGTCCTGCAACATACTCATAACCTTTGTAAGAAACACGGTCGCTCTTCTTATAGGTTTTGGAGCTTTTCCATTCCAATAATGTTTGTTGCGAAACGTTCGCTGAAGCTTTAGGAATACCAACCCCACTAGTAACTGAAAATACTAAAGATACGGCAAGGAACGATTGAATTACACCATGTTTCCACTTGCTGTTATACATCATTCTCATCCTTCCTCGTGACAATATTCCCCTCTTAAGGAGTTCATCAATTTATCGGGTAATTTTTCCAGACGGTTAATAGGACATAAGATTGAAATTTCAACATTCAAGTTGAATCAGAGGCAGGGTTTGATAATCAACACCAGCGCAGGAATACCTATCTTCCTATTTATGATCTCGGGAATCCCCCCACTTTTCACCCTAAAGTCATTTAGAAAACACAAAAAAAGGTTACCGATACAACCATTCGGCAACCTTCTATTTATTGCATTATTTGTTACTTCTAAGTGTAAAAATAGAACTATCTAATCGTCAATGCATTCCACGTATCTTCAAGCCATTTAGCGAATTCGTCACCTTTTTGGCCTTCGTAAGTGTCATACATATCGATTCTCATCTTTTTAAACTTCTCGCCGAACTCCTCTAAGGAGTGATCTTTCGGTAAGCTTTTTTTAATTCTTAGCAAAATTTTATTCGATCCTTTAAATGGATCGCCTTTTTTCTTAGCTGGCATTTGAACGTCTTCACCCAATTTTCTAAGGGCACGGTAAGCTGCTTCTTGAATCGTAAACACAGAATCATTGTTCATTCTATGCGTCAATACATCAACAACTTGTTGATTATCTTCAAGTTTACCTAATTCTTCAACAGCTGCTAACCGTTCTCTCCAGTTGGAAGTACGGTTTGCTAATATTTTTAGTTGATCATAATCTAACGTCAATTCGTTTTGTTCTTCAAGGTTTTCCAAGTAGCCCAACTCATTCCATTTTTAATTTTAAAGCATAGAATAGACATCTTATTCAAACTTCATACGTGATAACAGCAACTTTTCCATAATTTAGAACGTTTATCTTATGTTGGTGTATCCGATTCACATATCAGACTTCATTATATCACGCCTCGCATGTGACTTGATAGGATTTAAACGTTATTGATTCATTTTTAAAAGTTATGGGTAATTATACATGTTATCGGACACCTTCCCAAAATTCCCTTATAGACCACAAAGGAGGAGAATACATACAAAAAATATATTTTCAATTGTAATGTTTAACTTTTTCTATGGATTGTTATGAATTCCAAATCACTGTAGCTGTTCTTATTGAATCTTTACCAACCCTAACGATAATGAACATTTGGTTAGCAGTACAATTCTAATAAAGGAAGTGATGAGAACCATGAGGTTGTTTCGCGCTAATATGAAAAAAGTACTGGTAGTAATGATGCTTATCGCAGTGTTTATGACGAGCACGTGGACATTTGCAGGGAGGAAGATTGCCAATGCTAGTGCTGTAGACGATTTTGTGTACAGCGTAGACCAAGTTTCGAAAACGGCTACAATCACAGATTACAACGGTGGCAATACAGATGTAAAAATACCTAGTGTAGTTGTAGTTTCCGGCGAAAAGTATAGTGTAACTAAAATAGGAAATAGTGCTTTTAAACAAAGAAAATTAACGAGTGCAGTAATTCCGAATAGTGTAACTAGCATTGAGAGTATGGCTTTTTTAGACAACCAATTAACGAATATAATTATCCCGAGTAGTGTAACTGAATTAGGAAGTTCAGCTTTTAAAAACAACCCATTAAGCAACGTGATTTTTGAAGGTAAAACAACAATTATTAATGTTAATGCCTTTGATGCTTCACCACTTAAAAAGATATATGGTTACCTCGGTTCAACAGCAGCTGATTTTGCCAGCACTAATCCTCTTATTAAATTTAGCAATATTGATGACATAGTTGCAGTTAAAATATCACCCAATGGATATGGTTCGACGTGGGTTTCATCCCCTGGACGAGATGTCACACTTTCTATTACCAATCCTGGTAGCGCAACAGACAAGATAGATTACAAATGGTCTAACAATGAAATAGAGCTTGACAGCAATGTCGGATGGACAGCGTCTTCTGGCAATGAAACGATCACAGCACCTACATCATCGAAAATTTGGTATTTACATGTGCGAATTCAAGATGGAAGCGGTTATACAAAAATTACACCTTCTAATCCATTCAAACTGGATGGAACGGCTCCAACTATCAAATTTCACAAAAATCCTGAACACTCTACTCGTGGAAATGTTACCGTTACGGCGAGTGTATATGAATATGAGAGCGGAATTGATGTAGTGAAGTACGACTTGGGGCAACATGACAGTAACTACTTTGCAAACGCAGGAACAATCCCTGTAGTCGTAGATGGAAAAACGAATATTGTTCTAAGCGATAACGGTTGGATCAGCGTTTATGCAAAAGATAAAGTCGGCAACGAAACGGTTGAGCAATTGAAAATTGAGAACATCGATCGAGAGAAACCAGTTATTGCTTTGAAAGGTGCAGCCGCTATCGAAATTCGCCAAGGACAGACATATACGGATGCAGGAGCTATCTCCTCCGATTTATATGATGGAGATATAAGTGATCGAATTATCATCTCTGGAGATACGGTCGATACGAATAAAATAGGAGCATATACGATTCGTTATAATGTTACCGATAATGCTGGTAATGCTGCTGACACCGTCATTCGAATTGTTAAAGTACTTTCACTTTCAACAGGTCCGGACTTATCCAGCAATTTTAATCTAAAGTCATTGGAATTACTCTTAGATGGTACATTGATCCCGCTTACCCCGAAATTTAATGTGGGAATTGAGAGCTATACCTTAGAAACTGAAACTAAAGCAAAGCATCTTAAAGTCAAAGCTAATACTGAGCATGAAAAAGCTTCGGTCATATTTACGCTAAACGAACAAATAGTGATGGACGGAGTGAACACTGTTTTGGCAGAGGGTAAAAATATATTAAAAGTGTTCGTATATGCGGAAAATGGTGCACAGAAAAAATACACCATAACCATTCAGCAACAGAAAAAACCAGAACTACCTGAACAACCAAAACAACCCGAAAAACCGATACCGCCAATTCAACCAGAAAAACCAGAACAACCAAAACTACCTACCGATATTGCCGGACATTGGGCAGAGCAACAAATCAAGCAAGCTGTGATAAACAAACTTGTTAACGGCTATCCCGACGGTACTTTCAAGCCGAACAACACCGTCACGCGAGCAGAATTCACAGTTATGCTAATAAGTGTTTTGCAGCCGAAAAGTAATGGTACGACACTCACATTCAAGGATCGAGATACTATCCCTGCTTGGTCGCAAACGGCTATCTCTATAGCTGTAAAAGAAGGCATCATCAGTGGTTATCAAGATGGCAGCTTTAAGCCGAATAAAACAATCAGCCGTGCAGAAATGGCTATGATGATTGCTAAAGCACTTAAACTGAATGCGAACGGAGTTACAGCTACCGGTTATAAGGATGATGCTAACATTCCACAAATGGCAAAAGGCGCAGTGAAAGCACTCAAAGAAGCAGGTATCTTAAACGGACGGAGTAACAATCTTTTCGCACCGAATGCTTCAATGACTCGTGCGGAAGCAGTTGTCCTGTTGCTCAGAGTGCAGGAATATAATTAAAGGAATTAAAGGGTTAGGGAGGATTTCAGTTCTAAGTCCTCCCCACCCACAGTCAAAATACTAACAATGAATTGTGTTATACTGTGAAATGTATTATAATCCGTTTAAACAATTAAACATTATAACGGAGTGAACTATGAACGAGTATATCGGCAATCAGAAGGTCATTCATGTTTTCGAGAATCTCAGCCCCTATTTTCAAGGCTTGGGTGATCCGGTTCGTCAACAGATCATTTCGCTGCTCATCGACAAAGAGAGTATGAATGTAACTCAAATCTCAGATCATATCCCGATGTCGCGTCCTACTGTCTCGCATCACTTAAAAATTTTAAGGCAAGCAGGTTTACTCACAGTTCAAAAAAAGGGAACAGAGATGTATTACTCTCTAGAGTTTAACGAAGCGATCTCACTTATGAAACAGCTTGTCCATTTGGTAGAAGAGGAATGCCAGTACTAGTCCAGTAATCAGGCTAGTACGATGACATTCCTATTTTAAACACCATTATGTCGAAGAGTTTAAACCAATAAACATATAAAAACGGAGGTTATTAAAATGAATAAAAAAACGGTGCTTATTGTTGGCGGATACGGCGCAGTGGGTAAACAAATTGCTCAACTATTACTCGAAAGACACCCCGACCTGAATATTGTTCTGGGAGGTAGATCACCAGAGAAAGCAGAACCCTTCGCATCTGATCGAATTCAAACAGGTGTTGTAGATAATAATGCAGAAGATCCTCTTCAATACATAAGTGGAAACGTGTCTCTAGTTATTAACTCTGTCAACGATCTTCACGATCGACTTCTTCTGTCTGCGGTCAGAAGAAAAATTCCATTTATCGACGTTACACGTTGGACAGAGCTATTCCAACAATCTATCGCCAAATTAAATGCTACGGAAATTCATGCGCCTGTCGTGTTATCTTCCGGATGGATGGCGGGAACTGCTTCACTGTTTGCTTCGTTATTTTCAGACTCCCTAAAGAATGTTTCAGTCAATATCCATGCGCTGTACTCATTAAAGGACAAAGCAGGACCCGATTCCGCAGCGTACATGGATCGCATGACTATTCCATTTTATATTACTGAGCAAAAAGGACGTCGCCTTGTATTTCCTATGAGCGAGCCCGCTCACGTGAAGTTTCCAAACGGCTATGCAACAAGAAGCTACAGGCTTGATACCCCCGATCACGTTACGTTGCTAAAAGCAGGCAATATCGAATCAGCTAGTTTCCGTATCTCCTTCGACAGTAAAGCATCTACCTCCGCACTTGTCGGACTGGTTAGGAGTGGAATATGGAAAATGATTAGCGGTGATCGATTCCGTTCGTTTAGACGAAAACTTCTCTACAATCCGGGGACTGGAAGTACACATCATGTGCTCATTCACCTCATGGGTCGTGATCACGAAGGGAGTTTGATTGAACGGAGGGTTGGGATTTCTGATCCACTCGGTCAGACTCATCTTACTGCCTTGGGAGCCGCCGTCCAAGCAGAAAAGATACTACGAACACCTGAGGGCGAGCAATTAGCTCCAGGCATTTATTATCCTGAGGACCTACCGGATAAGCAGATGAATAAACATGATATAATCACCTTTTTTAAACAATATGGGGTTCTTATCTCTCATTAGTATTTTTTGTTTAAGTGATCTGAGTTAACACATGCCATGATCTTATTTCCTAACATCAAAAAAAGAGAGCTAGAAAAGCTCTCTTTTGGCTGGATTCACCCATCCCTTTAGTGGGCTAATCTACAAACAACATTCTACGTTGAATTTGCATCAACCCATTTACGACGCGAAGCGCTATCCAAGAGAATAAAAGGCCAAGAACTACGGACAGC
Source organism: Paenibacillus sp. GSMTC-2017 (assembly GCF_016019935.1). Lineage (GTDB taxonomy): Bacteria > Bacillota > Bacilli > Paenibacillales > Paenibacillaceae > Pristimantibacillus. Next base: position 591,881 of record NZ_JAECMT010000003.1, on the reverse strand, counting down.
ATATATTGCTCATTATAAGTCCAATCTAATTGAATATAGCTAAAGAAGTTATTTTCTAAAATATCAATCTGTATTTCATTCATCAAAATGATATGAACGACTGGAAGAGCAAGAAATCCTAATGCTAGTGAAATCACCGTTACCATAATGACAAAAAACAAAATGCCTGTTACAAATCTGAGTAATACGAGCAGCAGGTTTCGAATGAATAGCCCACCGTTAAAACCTCTTACCATTCGCATAAACCACTTCTGCCCTTCTACAGGCTGTTGATTGTAAGTAAACGAAACATGAGTAGTCGTCGGTAAACCTAAAAAATGACTGATCAAACTTTGTTCAAATCTCACAATTTCTTTTAACAACATAGCAACTCCAAAAAATAACGGTATTCCGATAAAAATTGGAGCCAAACCGATTGAAAGTGCAAGACCCGTTATCGCTACTGTAAAATAGATAATCCCTAGTGGGAGAGACAACAATAAGTAGAGTATCGATGCATAGGTTTTTGGATTAAAAAGTACCCGATTTCCTTTACTTGTTGACACTATTGCAGACGCTTCTTTTGCATTCATTTTCATACACTTCCCCTTTGACTTCATTAGTCACGCTCTAAGTTATAAGCTCATTATATCTGCCTTATTTTCCAGACATAACCGTCTTAGCGGGTATCTGAACCTAGGCTTTAGTCTAGGGTTGAAGTTGGATATCCCCAAAAGCACTAGATACTTACTAACTAACTGTTTACAATAAGATTGAAAGGTGGTTAATGAGATGACTTCTCGAATAAACAAACTTCAATCTTATATGGATGCTAACTATATTGATGCAATGTTGATCACTTCACCAAAACATGTCTATTATTTGACTGGCTTTGCCACCAATCCTCACGAAAGATTGCTAGCACTTTTACTCCCTAAAGGAGAAGAAGCGATATTGCTAGTTCCAGCGCTAGATTTTGCTGAAGCTCAAACAGAATCATCCGTGTCGAAAATTTATACGCACAGCGATACGGACAATGCATTTGAAATTTTAAGCACACTGTTACCTTCAGGTATCAATAATCTTGGCGTGGAGAAAGAAGATTTAACCGTACGCCGTTTCGAATCGATTTGTGATGCTGTTAGTGCTAGCAATTTCGTTGACATCGGATTGCCACTGCGTGAGATGCGGGTAATTAAAACACCTGATGAAATCGTACGAATGAAACATGCCGTACATATCGTTGAAGAAGTGCTTCGTGCAGGTGTGGCTAAAGTAAAACCAGGCGTAACTGAAATTGAAATCGTAGCTGAACTTGAATATCAAATGAAGAAACTAGGTGCACAAGGTCCTTCTTTCGATACGATGGTGTTATCTGGTCCTAAATCTGCATTGCCACATGGTAAACCAGATCAACGCAAAGTAAAAGAAGGCGAACTTCTTTTATTCGACCTTGGTGTATATGCGGATGGTTATGCTTCAGACATTACACGCACTTTTGCAGTTGGCGAAGTGTCTGATGAGATAAAAAACATTTATGGAGCAGTGTTAAATGCTAATCTGCTAGCCATTGAAGCTACTCGCCCAGATGTTACTTTTGGCAGTCTTGATCGCGCAGCTCGTGAATCGATCGAAGCAGCCGGCTATGGTCCTTATTTTAACCATCGACTAGGTCACGGCCTCGGCATGGACATTCACGAATATCCATCTATTCACGGACGAAACGAGGAGAGATTGCTCGAAGGGATGATATTCACAATTGAGCCAGGTATTTATGTTCCATCTGTTGGCGGCGTTCGCATCGAAGATGACGTACTTGTAACATCTGATGGTGTAGAAGTGCTAACCTCTTTTCCGAAACATTTGACGGTAATTGGTTAGTTACAAATAATATAAATGGGGTGCCTCAAAGTGGATTTAAACACTTTGAGGCACCCCTAATTTCTACATAATTGCAATCGCTCTTTTGGCCTATGTCGTTACTCGTTCAAATAGGTTTTGGCCCGATTCTGAATTAGCTTCGCGACGGATTCCGCACTTTTCTCTCCGGTGAAAAATGCTGCCGTTTCAGTTTCCACGATGTCGAGCAACCTTGGATCGCTGCCATGGAAATACCCGGCTTGCCCGATGAAGGCCATCAATCGTTCCACGTCTTGTGCCGTGACTTCTGCCGGCGCTGGCGCGTTGTCACTCGTTCCACCCATGGCGCTGGACATGTCCCCTTCGGGTGATGCCATCATCATTCCCGCTCCGTTCCCCTTCAGCTTCCCAGCGGTGGCAGCTTTATTCATCGGGAACCATAAAAACATCCCCGGACTGGACTGCGCCTCTTCCGACAGCAAGTAGCTCAGAAATTTCCACGCTTCAGCTGTTACCTTGGATTTGGCGTTGATCGCCAGCATCATAGTGGACGAGAAGCGTAATCCCGCATGCTTGTTGCTACTAGGCTGATTCCAAATTTGCCGCCCGGACTTTAGCGATTCCAGTGCTACCATGGGAAGGGTAAACGTCTCATCACGAAAAATAACCTTGTTTTCCATGGTCTTGACATAGTTATCGGACAGCAATCCCGTTCCATACAATTCCTTCAACTGATTCAAGAGCCCAGCAAATTCCCCGGTATCAAAGCTGACCTTCTTCTCCTCCAGATTGATGTATTTATCGTAATCCGACATCACGATCATACGAACCAGCTTTGTAGGCGCGACTCCCCCCATAATTTCCAGATCGCCCGGCAGATCCTTGGCGAGTTGCTCCCCCTTATGTAGTAGATCGTCCCACGTCCACCTCTCTCCATCCACCTCCAACTGCTCCGGCGAAAGCGCGCTGCTCATATTGTGAACGCCAAACCAGATCGGTGCGATGACCTTCTTGCCCCCTCCGTTGGCCGCGTCCATGACATTGCCAAACAGATTTGTGGGATCAAATTCTGGGTCCTTCTCCATGAAGGCTCCAAGGTCAGCAAACACACCCTTGTCCTTATACTTCTCATAATCCAGATCACTGACAGAGACAATGTCAGCTCCCTTCCCAGACATGAGATCGGTGTTTATCGCGTTCCGATATTTCTCCAGATCAGCCGGACTAACTCCTGCCGTCAAGTCTATAGTCGTACCAGTGGAACGTTCAGGTAGCGCCACATATTCCTTGATGACGATATCCACATCTGGATTCTTACTTTCGTAAGCCGCCTCGGCTTGCTCCAGCCACCCTCCCGGGTCCCTCTGAACAACTGCAATCGTCACGACTGTTTTCCCACCGGTTGATCCACTCGCTTTGTTTTCCCCGCCAACTTCATTTTTATCATTCGCACTAGAGCAAGCCGTTGTTGCAACCGCCATCACAAGCAATATAATCATCCATGTCCATTTTCTCATCTCGTAAACTCCTCCCTGTTCTTCAACCTACATTTTGACTCGATCGCCTTCATTCAAAGGCTCGCTGCTATCTTTTATAATTTTGTCATCTTCCGTCAATCCGTCCAGTATCGCCTGGTTCTGCTCATCCGCTTCTCCAAGCTTGACATAACGTTTCCGGATCATAAATTGATTGCCAAGGGGCCCCTTCCGTTCTTCCACAATGTTTACAAAATCGCCTTTCGCATCGCTATCCACTATTTTTTTCGGCACCGTCGCCACTACTAGTCCGCTCTTTCGCTCCCAATGAATGCCTACAGCTTCACCTCCTTTCAGCTCCGCAGCAGTGACCTGAAAGAAAAGTTGCTTCCCCGCTGCGGTAGTCGCGGTTGCTTCCGCATCCTTGATATCGCCCACGATGGCTCGAATCAAGTCTTGCTGGTCCCCGTTCACATAGAGCTTGACTTCCTCGCCAACCTTCAGTCCGTGAACCTGTTCGTTCGCAACAACCAACTTCCAGCCAAGGCCCTTGCTCTTATCCGCAATTTTGACGACAGGCTGCCCTGGAGTAGTGGGAATTCCAAGATCGGCATTTATTTCGGTCACGACTCCGCTCAGCGGTGCAACCACAAATTGTTGCTTGCTTAAGGCTTCCCGCATACCGCTTAGCTTTCGCTCCTGAACTTGCATACCCAGCTTCATATTTTCCATATTCACTCGCGCCTCAAGCAGAATCGTTTCCGACGACTGATTCTGGACGGCGGTTTTATACGCGGTCTGTGACGTCTCTAGCTCTAGTTGCTTCTGCTTATATTCCACCTCTGCATCGAGCAACGCGTTAAGGGCCACGGTTGTATCAAGCGTCAGTAACTTTTGCCCTTTCTCCACCTCATCCCCCACCTCCACTTCGATTTGTGCCACTTTCCAACCGGAATTGTCGTATACCTTTTCGATCGTTCGCGGCGTCAGCGTACCTTCACCTTTGATGACATGGCTCAACTGCTGATACACCGGCTTCACAGTTTGTACTTTCGGATACGTCAACTGCTGGATGGTGTTGGAGAAGAAGGTCAACAACAGCATCAGCCCGAAGAACAATGATCCGGCGATGCGGATGTTTCGTTTGCGTCTGGCATGAAGTACATTTTCGGTTTCCATCATTCAACCTGCCTTTCTACCCTTTCACACCCGATAACTGAATGCCTTCAATCAAATCGTTCTCTGCATACAAGAAGACGAACACCATCGGGAGCATATACAATACGGCTGCGGCAAAAGCCAACCCGCGCTCCCCTTCATTTATTCTGGACAAATAGATGGACAACGGCTGCTTAAACGCGTCATGCAGGAAGATCAGAGGCTGCTCCACCATATTCCAATAATCAACGAACGCCAGAATGACTAAGGCGGCAATACCGGGGCGCGACATGGCGACAATGATATGCACAAAGATGGTCACGTAACCAGCGCCATCAATTTTCGCCGCCTCTACATAGGATCGGGGAATACCGATCATGAACTGCCGGATCAAAAAGACGCCGAAAGCCGAGAAGATGCCCGGAAGAATAATCGCCGCACGGCTGTTCAGTAAGCCAAGCCAGTCCATGGCCAAATAATTCGGCACCAACGTCACTTGAAAAGGCATTAGCATCGTTATGATATAGAGGAAAAACAACGTTTCTCTGCCGCGAAATTGAAATTGCGACAGCCCGAATGACGCCATGGTCGCTACGACGACCTGTCCCACTACGATAGGCACCACTAGCAGCAAGGAATTCCAGAACATGATCAAAAATTGCATGCGGTCAAACAACAGCGCCTTGTATTGATCCAAACTTACCCTGTCGGGAATCCATTTCAGATTGACATAACCGCTATCCCTCTCATCCACGGTGTAATTAAACCCGATTTCAGCTTCTGTCATAAAGGAATTGCTGACCGTAAGCAAAAGTGGAAACAACATAATCAATGCCAGGATGAGTAAGATGGAGAAGCGCGCGCTTATTTTCAACGTATCCTTCATGCGTCCCTCCATTACGACACTCTTTCGTGAAATTTCCGTTCAAAACGGAACAAGATTATTACCACAAGAATTATCACCGCAGCCATCAGAAAGGACGCAGAAGTAAGCTTCTGGTAATCCAAAGCCTGGAACATGTTATTCATGTAATGCTGGAGAAAATAAATGCTTTCATGCGGATAATCTCCCGCAATTAGATACGTCTCCCGAAACACCTTGAATGAACTGATGATCGACATGATCGCAACAAAAAACGAAGTTGGCGTTAGACAAACCAGTGTAATAGACAACAATTGCCTGAATGGCCCGGCACCATCCAGACCCGCCGCCTCGTAGTAGTCCTTTGGAATGTTCTGCAATCCGGCCAGAAACAGAATCATGTTGTATCCAATCGTCTTCCACAGATAAACCAGCAGCACAACGACCCGGGCCCAAGACGAGTTCATCCAGTCTGTGTCCGCGCTTCCCCATAACGTCCAGAGTCCATTGACTGCACCGGAGCGATCGAACAACAACTGCCATAAAAGAACAATCGAAGCCACTGGCACTACTAGCGGCATGACATACGCGGCCCTGAGCCAATTGCGTAGTGGCAATGCACGATTAAGCATCAGTGCTAGCGCCAGTGAGATCACCATTACGAGTGGAACTCCTATTAAGGTGAACAACCCGGTGTTCTGTGCGGCAAGACGGAAAGAATCGCTCTCTAGCAACTCCCTGTAGTTGGCCAAGCCCACAAACGAACCTTCCGAGGGACTGTCCATCAAGGAATAATAAAACCCGGCGCCAAATGGCATTAAATAGAACAGGGCAAATCCCGCCAGACTTGGCGTCATAAATAACAGGGCGATGTTCGTCTCGCGATAAAATATCCTTTTCATTATGTTCCTCATAGGCCCTCCCCCTCGGAACCCATCATACGGCGGCCGTGTGAAATTCGTATGAAAACCGTTTGAAATTGGGAAGAAGATAGTTTGCCGGCTCTATTTTCATATAAAATTCATATCGATGTGGTAAGATCGGAAAAAATCACCAATTAAAGAAGGTGCATTATGTCTGAAGCTATATTAATCGTTGAAGACGACAGCTATATTCAGGAGTTAATCGCGGAATATTTGAAAGCGCAGGGGTACCAAGTGGACGTCGCCAGCGACGGAATCGAGGGATACAAGAAGTTTACCGAGGGGACTTTCGATCTTGTGTTGCTCGATATTATGTTGCCGAATATGGATGGATACTCCATCTGCCGAATGATTCGCAACCAGAGTCGGACGCCAATTATTATGATGACCGCCTTAAGCGAGGAAAAGGATCAATTGCAGGCTTTCGATCTACTGGCAGATGACTATATTGCCAAGCCGTTCTCCTTCAATGTGCTTGTCAAGCGGGTCGAGGCGGTCTTGCGAAGATCGCGCCCGGAATCGAAACCGAAGGAGTTACTGTACGGCCGCATTCGTCTGGACTGCGACAGCTATAAAGCCTTTGTCGACGAAGCGCCCGTTGAACTGACCGTCCGGGAGTTCACTATTGTTGCCTATTTAATTGAAAATGCTGGGAGAACCATTACCCGAGAGATGATTCTGGATCGTGTATGGGGATATGACTTTTTCGGAGATATGCGGCTGGTCGACGCCCATATCAAAAACATCCGCAGAAAAATGGGGGTCTCATGTATTGAAACGATTAAAGGCATCGGCTATTTAATGGAAGGACGGCTGACATGAGCAAGTATAGAAGCATAGCTTTTAAAATTTTTGTGTTAACCAGTCTTGTCCTGGTTGCTTTTGCGCTATTGTTGTATGTAACCTTGTATTTTATTTTGCCGTCCTTTTATTTGCAGAACAAATCTGCAGACTTGGATCAGGGCATTACTCGCTTGCTTGCGACCTTCCCGCAAGAAGACTGGACGGAGGCAGTCAAACAGCTAGATGAATTCTCCTTGCGTTACAATGCCTCCCTGTCCGTGCAAGACAGCTCGGGCAAATGGGTGTACCCTGACCATTTCATCACAGAAGCTTCTTACTTTCCGCCTCAGGAATCGGATATGCCCACAGAAAAGGGGGGGGTTCATTCCACCATCATCATTCCTGATCCAGAAAATCTAAGTGTACACTTGGCTGAGACGCCGAAGATGATTTCCCATACGAATTTACCCTTGCCCGGATACGAATCCCGCGGTTATAAGTTGTCTATGCAGGCTTCTCTACAGCCAATTGATGAAGCGACGCAAATGCTTCTGCGGCTCATCCCATACATGGCGCTTATCATTCTGGTAATTTCCGTACTAGCGTCGCTTATATACACGCGCCTTATCGCCCGGCCATTGATCGGAATCAGCCAAATAGCCAAGCGACTAGCCAAACTGGATTTCTCGGAGCGGTCCTGCCATGATTCCAGTGATGAGATTGGCGATATCTCCCGCTCTCTAAACGAACTTTCCATGAATTTGCAGCATGCCTTGCAGGAGCTTACCGGGGCAAATGCACAGTTGAAAGATGATATTCAACGAAAGGAGGAAGATGAGGCGTTGCGGCGGGAATTTATGGACATGATCTCCCATGAGCTGAAAACGCCTATTACAGCCGTATCTGGCCAGCTTGAAGCGATGCTACACAATGTTGGTCCATATCGGGATCGGGACAAATATTTGGCGCAATCCCATCACATTCTGAAAGAGATGGAGAAGCTGGTCTATGAAATTCTTGATATCTCGCGGCTAGAGAACCATCGCTTCCAGCCGAGCATGGCAGCTGTGAATGTGTCTGTGCTTGTTCAGGAAGTAGCTGAGCAGATACAATACGTATGCGAGTTGAACGACATTAAGCTGGAGGCCGAACTCGCACCAGACCTAATGGTGACAGGAGACAAACGTCTGCTGTCCAAGGCCGTCTCTAATGTGATGAGCAATGCGGTCTACTATACGCGGAGCGGCGAGCAAGTCCGGATCGCCTTGGATGCGGATGAGGGACATGTGCTTTTAAGCGTGCTGAACACTGGAGCATATATAGAGCCAAGCGAAATCCCAAAGCTGTTCAAGCCGTTCTACCGCATTGAGAAATCCCGAAGCCGCACGACCGGAGGCAGCGGCCTAGGGCTATATATCGTCAATACGATACTGAATATCCATCAGTCGGAATATAGCTTGGCGAATACAGGGGAGGGTGTGCTTTTTTCGGTTCGATGGAAGAATGATAACTAGCCCAGAGGCCGATTTTGGAGCGAATCCCTCCCTCTTCGCAGCTTACGGTAGTAGGGAGGGGGTTTGCACGGTGCCGCGCCGTACATGGCTGGGCACTACTCTTCCAAGTAAAGCGTCACTTTATTTTGCAGAGCTGGCGCATCTGACTTTGCGAACTTCTCTTTCATCTTAATCAGTATTCTAGTGCTGAAATCGTTCTTACGTGACGGCATGAACAATACCGGCTGCTCAAGTAATCTTTTCCCGAATTTCAACGTACGGAAGATGCTCAGACTTCCGTACGCTAATAAATCCCAATGTCATGATAGGATTAAACCTCGTTATAACCTCCTTGCTGTCAAGCTGTTCTGTTTCCAATTAGTCACGCTTCTCTCTGACCGGTTCTGACTGGTTTAGCCACTATATATTCGAGAGATAAATGGTGTACAACAAAAACAACCGAAGCTTTAATCGAATCTCGTAGTACTTTATTTTGTTAGCACTATCGTTCTTCGCAAAGGAGAAATACTTCGCCTATTTCCCATAGCTATAGAAATCTAGGTATCGACTCGGCAAATCCCTTTAACGCACTCCACATGTATCATCTTCCTGTCTTTTTACTTCTTCAGCGAATATGTCATTTCTCATTCTTTGATTTCCTTATCATTAATTTATACACATCACATGTATGGATTCATTATTATTGACAACTAAAAGGATGTACCAGTGTTCACCTTATTTATCTATACTGCTTCTCTCGATAAACTTGTCCATTGTTGTTTTGTGTATTCAATCAGACAATTAGTTGTCTCTGCATAAATAGAAAATTGAGAAATCGCTTCTTGAATATTGATACTAATACTCCTTTTTTTACTGAAAAAAGCTGGCTCTTGGCTAGTTATGTCATCCTTAACCTTTTGTAAAAATTTTTTAGTAAATTCTAATTCGAATTTCCCTCTAAAAATCAAGCGCTTATTTGCAATGTTCTGCTCCTCTTGTTTGGTAGTAACATTGTCCCTCGGTAAAATGTATGCATGTGAAAATTTTGATTCTATTAAATCAATGTCATATCTCATTTCAACTTTATCTAACTCAATTGCTACAAAATTATTTATCTTTAGCCCGCCTAAATTTAATCTAGTCATTATACCGGTCCTTGCTATATCTCTCTGACAAGCAATCCACGCATTAAGCAATGAAATTGCTTCGTGGAATTCACTTTGTCTTTCTGAATATAACTTCATTGCAGTAGAAAAGTCAGGGCCATCTTCATCAAACTTAAACTCACATTTAAGTATTTTTGATACAACTTCTCGGCTGGTATAGAAGTTTTCAACTGCGTAACAGGGTGTTTCATAAATTAAATTATTTGATATTCTAGGGTCAAAATCTGAATCTACAAAATATAATAATTTACAATCTGAATATTTTTCTGAACTATTTATTAAGTCAAAAGTATTCAGTACACCATCTTTATTACCACAAATAATAAACTGAGGTTCTAGATTATCACATAATAACTTTACTCTTAGGTGGTAATACCTTTCATCTTCTCCTTCCACAAAACATATTGGTGCCTCTTTGTATTTTGTATAATTTTGGAGAAACTTATGGTATCCAGCAATAAGCTTAGCCTTTCTTTCCATGAATTCTACACGATTTTGTGGACTTTCACTATTGACCATTTCGTTGCTCAGTCTCCTTCATGCAATCTTGAATACTTTCTGCGCAATCACGTAAGTTATTTGCATATATAAATGGAGAATGAGTTACTGCTAGCATAAATGAGCATTTTCCCGAGGACATAATTTCTGGCAATAACTTCTCTTGCCATTCAATTGACAATGATAATTCTGGTTCGTCAAATAATATGACAAAATCGTTGCTAGTATTAAATTCAAATTCATTATTAATATCTAGATATATTTTGGAAAATAGTGAAACTATTTGCTTTTCTCCAGAAGATAAATTGCTCAGTTCTATCTTATTACCATACTTATTCATAACATTAACTTTCACTAAACTTTCGTTGTACACGATTTCCTTGTCAACTAAAAAGTTGTTGCATGCTTTTCTAAATAACTTAATTGAATTGTCGATTTCACTGTGCTCTTCATAAAGCTGTATTAAATTATATAAAAAATATATCAATGGATTATAATTATTTTGATTAGATTCGAATAGTACATTTGATGCGACTAAATCTCTTATCCGTATTTTATCGTTTTTATCTAGATGAGTACCAACTCTCTCAAGCACAATATTCAAAGATTCTGCATTTTTCACAACTTCCTTCATTTCAATATCTACTTTATTATCGTGTACCAGATGATTAATCATCTTTCCAGTTATTTGTGAATATCCGGACAACGTTGAATCTTGAATTTTTTTTTCTAACTTTTCAATGAGGGCGTATACATCATTCATTCCAAATTGAATAATTTCACCAGTATTAAGGACTATGTTACTTGCTTTATTACTATTTTGAGATAAATAAGCTGATTTTTCTTCTTCTTTTTGAATTTTGTATCCTAATTTATTTAAATCTTCTTCTATACGTCTATATGTAGGAAAGTATAATATCCTTTGTGTGATATTTTTAGAAATTGCTTTTCTAACATTATTAACATAGTCCGAGTATCTTGCATCCGCATGAATTTCAAGTCTTTTTATGTCGCTAAAAATCCCATTAACATTAGCTCGTCTGGTTATTAGCCCATCATTGAATAAATTAATGAAGTCATCTAATGTCTTTTCTCTTGCTCTATAAATTTTATTAAATACAAATTCAAATTCATCAGGAGTTAAATGTCGGTTCAATCGCAATCTATATCTATCGAAATCAAAGGAGTCATTCTCAATTAAAAGCCATTCACGTTTAATAATTGCGTTCTCTTTGTTTTTGAATTCAATCTCAATAGACTCAAAATCAATTTCTCTCAACTTTTCAAAATCCAGTGTGAGAGTAAAATAAATTATATTTAAGATTGTAGTTTTACCTATACCATTCTCCCCTACATAAATTTTTACATTCCCATCAAATGTTAAATTAACATCTTTCCATCCAAACATTTTGTTGATATTAAACCTATTAATATTAAGCATAGAATATTTCATATTCCAATCCCTCCCATAAACTTATATTCAATGAAAATATTAGAATACCTTCTTAATAAACTAATAGGACGAGAAGTTTCTAATGTATTATAAAAGAAAAAATGATTTCATCAGCTCGTGTATCGCTACCACTTCTTCAATTGTTGCAGAGAGGTCATCGAAAATCTGTTTTAATAAAACATATCATCTGAAAGAGCATATATTCGATACTAATTCTCATTTATACTTTCTATCGGTTCAAAGAGCATAAATTTTGTCTGATTTTATTAGATAAGAAGTTATTTTGACATTTCAATAAACAGTGTAGGTGAGTAGGGGACTTCTCAACTATGTATGTAATCTCCAGCTACCGCCCCCTCCCTCCTAAGTAACTCCATTTTCCAAAAGATAATCCTTTATCTCCCCGAAAATATCTGTATATCTTTGTATAAGTGGAGAATATAAGGTTGATAGATTATGACAGTTGTTGCCTAGCCACTCTTGGCATTGTCAGCATTAGTTGTAGCATCTGGTTATTAGATGAGTACTCCTCAATTTGAAGTTTATAACGCACTATACGCGATGCATGTTTCAGTTTCTTGCAGAAATAAAAAATTTATCTTTTCATGCGGTAATACCTATATTATCCTTCACTACTTGCTTGGGAAATTTGTCAATTTGCAAAACGATTACAGCCAGAATTTCCTTGAATTTCCCTCCGAACATTAAATCATGACCCAGTATCCTTCTACTCGTCATACAATCACTTAAAATGCTGAATAAACAGCTCATTTTGTTTAATATTCTAACTCACACTGGAAAGTAGCTCAGCGTCTCAGCCAGTGATTTATTATTACCTTCCATAAAAAAACTTTAAGTAATACAACGCCGAGAATCCGTGAAATCAATCACCCGTAGAAAACAAACCACATTTAATTGTTCTAGTTACTCTCTTGATAGACTTATTCCGTACTTCTTTAGCTCAGTAGTTGTACACATTTCTATTGTAAGTTGATGCTTCATCATCTATTGTAAAGTCAATAATCAGATGGGAACTCCATAAGATAGCCTGCCATTTGAATGACAAAAAAAATTCCCTACCCAAAAAACAGACAAAATTTTATGACACAACCGCTAAATGCAGTATCAGCAATCCTCACTATACTGACAAGTTGGTTCAAGAGCAAGAATTTGTTAATAGCGATTACAAATTATTTCTTCAGAAAAAGGGACACAAGGAACAAATTAAAAACGACCTTGAGCAACATGCAGTTATAGTTGGCAGTTATGAACTTTTGATTTAGAGATGACGCGTTCATGAAAGCTCAACATTAGTGGGAAATAAAATCTATAAGAACTGTTCGCGGAAGAGATAAAAAGCCACTATTCGCAAGGCTGGTATTCTGTTCGGAGTGTATCTCAAGGTTCTAATTATAAGTAGTACCAGAGAGGCAATATATGTGCGACATATGTAAACATTGCTCTTCCCACTTCATCAAGCACGAAACATTAAAAACGGTAGTATTAGTAGACATCGCGTCATTAACATCAGAATCACAAAATATGAAGAACCATGAAATGGGCAGAACTAAACACCAACCTTTTACAAAGTGAAATTACGAATATCAAAAGTCAGCTTAAACAACGGAAGAATGAGCTAATCTTATTAACCCAATAATTAGTATCATCTGAAGGATTACGAAGGTAATCTACGATGAGATAGTTAGAGAAATCACATGAGCACAGGAAGCATTAAAGTCTCGCACTGCGGAGTTAGAGAAACTGTTATTAGATATAGAATTCTGGACTCAATACCTATAATTTTTTCAAAATGAGTTAATGAAGTTTCTGAAACACGAGCTCCTGACGAAGAAACACTATGAGATATCATACACAAATTGATAAGGAAAATTGAAGTCAGCGTCGATGATGGTATCACTATCAACTACTATTTCATAAATCCATTAACAAGAGAGGGGAGCCTAAACTCCCTCTTTGTCTTAAACTTTTCGCACTATCTATAGTGCGGATTATACAGTAACAACAAATATGTACATGTCCAAGAGAGTATGCTTGCTCTCTAATGTAGATGATTCTGACCATATCTAATGAATGGTGGGCTTCTCTTCTAAGAAGGAAAGATAAAATACATCAGAATTAGATAAAGGTTTCACTCCTTAAACCCCTTACGGTCATTAAAATTCTTAAGTAGGAGCATGATTAAGTTTCCATGTGAAACTAATACACGTTTTGTTCTTACCATGCAGGACTTCCATTACTACACTAATGGCACGATTCATAGCATAACGTTTAAACACCTTCATATTAAAAATCGTTTAGAGCAAAACGTATGTTGGATGGGTAGTCAATGTTCTTTAAAAGTCCAATTAATACATCATGATAGCTTAAGAATTCATTCTCAATAACATTTGCAATTTGTTGGGAAAGTGCATTTTGACCCGTTAAGGTTGATAAAATATCCACCAGTATATTTTGAGTCAATTTACTCTCCTTTTTTAAGGAAATAACTAGAATGAGTTGAGCTGCCAATAATTTCAACGCACTATATTGAGTTTCTTTATAAATTTCTGCTATGCGCAATGAAACATGATACCATTCCTCATCCCTACACTCTGCTCTATCTATATTCTTCTTTACAGTATGTATGAAAGGAACCATCACCATCTCATGCCTTGAACATTTTGCCATTATATTAAGTGGCACAGAGATTAACGCCTTAATAAATGTCCGAAGAACTTCATTCTCTTCCCAAATATCAACTGTTGTCAGACATCTTAATACATGATTCACATCATTGGTAAAATCATTAAATTTATAATTTATCAAACCTTCAAATGAGTAATAATCTATTGCTAGCGGACTATTCATCATATCGTCCCACAACTCTTGAACAGTTTGATAACGTTTGGAGCGATCATCTCTCATTGCTTTTCCAACAATATGCTGATAAGTAATAGACGATTTTAATATATATTCAGGTGAAGTTCCACTAAATATATAATAAAGCAACGCCCCAAGAGAATAAATATCGGATAAAGCATCAGCATTTTTTAGACTTTTCTTTTGCTCTGGGGCAGTAAACGCCTCCCTTCCATATGAAGCTTGCGAATATCTTGTGATGGAAGAGAGCGCTCGATGATCTTTAGCCAAGCCAAGATCAGCTACTTTTGCCACTACTTTTCCAGCATCTTGTTGAAACAACAAAATATTTTGAGGGGCCAAGTCCCGATGACTGATTGGATGCTGATGTAGATAAGCAACACCACTTAAAATATCCTTGAAAATGCTTAACTTTGTCTCATGGGGTAAAGTAGGGTTCGAAGTTATCCATTTATCTAGGGAAGTTGTCGCTAATGGCATTGTGAACAGTACAGGATCACGCTCTAGCTGCATCTTGTCAATTTCAATAATATTAGAATGCACGATATGATCTCGAAGCAAATTAATCTCTGTTTTAAAACGTCGTAGATATTCTTCCCCATCTTTCCCATAGGATTGCATAAAATATGATCTTTCAAACAATACTTTGCAAGCCCACTCTCTTCTTTCAATCGGGTCAAAAACCCTGTACACCTGTGCAAAAGATCCCCGATCAATCTTCTCCAAGGGAATTAGTTGATAATTCTTCATCTCTTCACCATTCTTGATATCAGCAATCCACAACCGTTGTGCCATCTTATTGGATTCTGGACAGAACAAGATGCCATACTCCTTCAACAGTTTCTCTATTTGTTCATCTTCGAGTTTCGGAAGAACTTCAGCATCTTTAGCCAAGTGATTTAATACTTGTAAAGCAAATATTATCATCTTGCCAGCATCCGAGTTAGGAGCCAACGCATGATAGTCCCCTCTAAGCTTATATGCAAGCATGGGCAGATCGATGTCATTGTTGAATGGCAACTGCTCAAACAGATTATTTGTTAAAATTAGTAGGCCTTCGAGTGATTCTGGGCTTTTTTTGTAGGCGTTATGAACCGATGGTGCATTTTTATAAGTCCTGATAAACGAAATAAATCGATAAAATGAACTTTCCATCTGAGTTTCACTCAAGAATGATTGAAAAAATTTCATCTTCTCTGCATCATAACGGCGCTTGTCTTCACTTTTTGAGGTTAACTTCCCCCCGTAATAAATTTTCAGAAAATCACTTAGATCGTATCCATCGAATAATTCTCGATATTTACTATTTCGAATTTCTCTCTCGATTTCGTCAGCAGTAATTGGGACTGCTTCTTCTTTCTCATAAGTCGAACCCAAAAATCCATTTAATACCTTCAACTCATCAAGTGTCGGATCTTCAAGAATAACTGTGGTACTTTTGGTAATTCTCCCGTAACTTCTGTATTTTTGTCGAAAAAGTAAAAACACTCTGTTAAAACCATCAATGTCTCGGAAAACCTCAACTAACTGCTGTAATGATGTTTGCATCTATCTAGTTCCTCCTGTATGTCTTCCTATAAGATTTTAGTAAACATATTGAAGTTATGTACTATCATCTTTTTAAGCGATAGTTCTTTCTTGCCGCAAAGGGGGAATTCACGATAAAAAAATCAAGAAATCTTGTGATACTATTACTTATGAGTTTGCCCAGATTATCTCATGTTGAATTGCATTTGCCTACGCTGCATGCGGTGGACGTCACCAAACTCAAAACAATGTATTTTGAACAAACGAAGATTGAATGTCTTCACTTATTTCATACGGTTCTTCCACACGCGTCTGCTTAATACCATTCCATGAGTATGCCGTTGAATTAACAAGGTTTGAATTCCCCATTCGACTCAGAACATAAATCGAAAGATCAGGCACTTCCTCATAACAACCCCATAAAGATTGTGAGTTTAATGTGTAATCAAAGTCGTACATCTCAATAACTTTAAACGCTTCTCTGATATTGTTATCATCTACGCCAGCAAACGCTTCGTCTAGTGCAAATATACGAGGTGCTTCACAGTGAGCATTTTGTAAACGTGCATCAACCGCTGCTAGGAGTGGTGTATACATCGCCATTGCTCGCTCACCTCCGGAGAAGGTATTGTAATTGCTTTTCTTCATTTCTTTGCGCTTTTCTCCTGTTTTTTCGTAGTAAATAATGAATTCATACCAATCTCGATAATCTAAGACCAACTTAATATCTTCCATGAAGGTCGGTGTACCGCTCAACTCAGATTTACGTTTCGCTTCATACACCTTGGAACGAAAATGCTGGGCTATCCTTTTCCTATCGGAATCCGCAAGCCATATGGGATCTTTCTCCAAAAATCGCATTAATTCTATCGTATCGAGTTCTTGTTCATTGTCGGTCCTTTTCGGTGACCACTCGACTTCAAACTTCAGTCCGCTGGAGTTCTGTGTCTTTTCCATTATTGTATTGATACGTATTACCCATTCTTTCGCATTTCGAATTTTGTTTTTTACCGTATCTCCGACATGGTTAATCAGGATATCTTCGTAAATCTCGCGATCCTTTTCAGCCATTACCTCTGCAAGCATTTGGTCTTGCTCGGTCAGCTTGGTTTTGGCAAACGACGGCGAAACACGACGAGACTGATACTCTAGTGTAATTTTTTCACGTCTGGCTATCGTTTTAAGCATTTCTACACGAATTTCGTCTTCAATAGCCATATAAGAAAACTCGAACTCGAATTCCATTGGCTCCATCGTTAAGTTGTATTCCGGTAATCCCTTGTCCGCATCTGAGAAGACATTGCCCAATTCACTTTTATTTTTCGTTCTATCCTTCTTCGCGAGAAGTTGTCCGAACTTCGCTTTGACACTCTCAGCAAGCAATTTCGTATCTGATTCGGTTTCAAGCCCAAACTTTTCACTGAATTCTTTTGCATCTTGCAGAAAGGCACTTTCCCACGCCAAAACAAGCTCCTTCATAAAGTGTTCCTTCTGAGCTCCAACTGGAAGGCGATTACGAAGATTTTTTAAATTGTTTTTCAGTTCACTAAGTTGTCCGTCCAGCTCTCTTTGGTCCTTTGGCAATTGTTCCAGTTTATCGTTAATACTTTTGGCAAGCTCACGAATGTTATCCGCGTCAATGTCCTCTAATTGCTTTTTATAATTTTCTATTCGAACATTTATTTTCTTGATTTGCCCGTCTAGTGATAGAACGGCTGCCTTTGCGTCATTCACACCATCTTTAATAGTGTCTATCTTGTCATCTTGATTCTTTAGAAGAATTTGTTTATCCTCTCTTGAACGGTAAGTGATTTTTAGATTTGATAATGCGCGCTCGAAATTAAGCAAACCTTCACACGTACCATTTACTACCTGCACATTTTTCTCAATAGCGATGTCTTCGAATTCTGCGTTCAGGTTCCTGCTTTGCTTCTCCACGTTAGTTTTTAGTTCCTTAAATTTTTCATTTAACGACATGAGCTCAGGTTCCAACAATTCTGTGATGCGTTTTGCAACGGATTCAAATTGTTGCTTGGCGTCCTTTAGAGGCGAAAATTTCGGAAACGATTGGTACTCAACTTCAATTTGCCATTGCCTCACTTTACTTTCATTAAAAAGCACTTCAAGCTCCTCAATTTCGAACTCGAGAGCGGCTACTTTTTCTTTTAACACCGCGATTTTGCGGAGCCGCTCTTGTTCCCTAGCATGCTTTCCAATATACTTGGCCACCCCATACTGCGAGGCCGTTCCGGCTGTAAAGGAACCTTTAAATGATCCTTCAGCCGTTACAAAATAAGCGTCCTCAACGGAAACCGAAATCCCCTGCAGAACTGCTAGCACATCATCATGACTCACATCCCCGGCAGCCGAAACATCTAGATACTTTGTTAGATTGTTCGATGCCTTAGCCTGATGAGCACTAAGAACCGTTCCAGATAATGATTCGTTATAACGGTTATTAGGTACAATCAGCGAGGTTAGTACGCCAGTTTCAGTCAAGACCGACTCCAACCGTGATTTCTGCTCCTCAGTAAGGTTTCCTTTGAAATCAACTACAGCGTAAAACGGTGCACATGGAATTCCCCTTTCTTTGAATTCCCTTATTTGATTTTCCTTGGATATCGGAAGCTCAGGTTCTATTTCATCAGCCCCCTCAAGAAAACAGAGTTCTTCTTTGGTGAGCTTTCTTTTTTCAATCTTTGATTGCATTTTAGCGTCTACTAATGCTTGCTCCATAAGACACTGGGATACTTGTTCTTCACGCTCACGCGTGATTGGCCATATCAACTGCTCTTCAGTCACATTTTCTAGATATCCATTAATCATCCTTTTCACGCTCGTACTGCTATTAGCGCTGAGCACAAGAGCTGTTAATTCATTTATCCAGTTTTCAAGCTCAGCATAAGCGTTATTTCGATCCATATCATAGATGTTCGCAAGGTTCATACGCTTTTCTCTTTCAATTTCAAGAACGCCTTGTTTCTCTTCGATTTGTTGTCTCATACCATCCAAGTCGCGCTTCTTTTGGTCCAGTTCGTTAATTTTTTTGAGCAGCACCCCAAGCCTTTGAAGCCTGATTCTTATATTAGACTCCCAATTTGAAAAATTATAATTTTCAATTTTCTCATTTCGCTTGAAATGATCAGAGAATGCCAGATAGATGTCTTCAAATGCCGAATCCATCCCCAACTCCTCCAAACTTTCCAACGCGGCTTTTAGTTCTTTCTCAATTACCCATAATTCATTTTCAATATTACGTCGTTCATTATTAGCATCCGTTAATGATGCTTTCTTCAAATCATAGCGATCTGTTTGGTCTGATTTTTCATTCGATATTCGGGTTAGCTCCCGTTTGGCAGATTGAAGAGTATCGTCCAAATTCACTATTTTATCATGTCCCAATTCCTGCCTTGCTTGCTTCAAACCTTCAATTTCATGTTCAATATTTCGGATTTTTTGCTCCGTCTCATTGTAGTCAACACTCTTGGTTTCAATATCACTTAGTACCGTTTGATGTTCCAACGCAATGGCATTCCACGTGTTGTTGCTTTCCAAATAGTACTTAGCCTTCTCTGCAAATACATATGAAATATAATCGTCATAACCTTTATCCAGTTTCGTTGCAAAACCAAGGTCGCTTTGTGTTTTTAGAATTTCCCGCTGCGTTTGGTCTTGCGCTTCTACGGTAGTGGTTAGTGCAGACAATTCTTGGTCGGATAATGGTGGCAATGATTCGTTCAATGTTTCCTTTAAATCGTCCGGCCCCCCGCCTTTGGTTAGCTTAGGGCTCTTAAGCCGCACGAGAACATCAGTAAAAAGCTTAAGTCCTGTTACATCTGGAAACTTGAATAGTTGCTTATTAATCAGTTCAGCGTATTCTTTACTATCAACGACCGTACCACTCTCACGGATTACTGCTGTTATTTCTTTTCTATTTAAAGGGATTTGCTCCGGTGATCCATCTAATACTTCTACCTTATAGAGCGAGATCGGATTTGTTCCGCGCCCAATACGCCGAGAGCGATCATGAATCACAAACCCCCAGGCATCTTCCAACCTTCTGTTTTTTCGTTTGGAATGCAGTCCAAATCCAGTCGTGATGTACTGCTCCGTGTTTGTTAACTTATATTCAATCACAACATAACCAATGCGCTCGATAATGTCCTTGTTTAACGACTCTTCGCCAAGCAAGATGTCATAAAACTTACGGTCACTTGACTCAAATGGGTCCAACCGCTTAGGATCCTTGTTTCCATCCAGCATGAATGTAAAAAGCGTGTTCATGGCAATCGACTTACCCGCACCATTATGACCACGCAGTAGCAGTCTTCCGTTCTTGAAGTAATATTCTTCATAATTAAAATACCAATAATTAAATAGGATGACGCGGTGAGGTTTCCAACGCCGTGCATGGTTAGTCATCGTCATTCTCCTTTATTTTTTCTTCTTTAGGTTTTTCGAAAAATCTTCCGATTACATCGTATAGTTTCAAATCGCCCTCTTTCGTTACCTCTGCTAACTTCCATTCAAATAGCATGTTTTTAATTGTATTCTTAACTTCAGCGACACTCATGCTTTTTAGCCCCGTCGTCCATCCATGACTGTTCTCATCAATAAGCTGCCGGCACATAATATCCAAATCAATGTCGGTTAAATTAACTGTCCCATCTTTTTGTTCAACGAGACTGTCATTATCGTCGATGATTTTAAGCCGCAACAACGTTGCAAACTGAACAACTAGATTAGATTCGGCATTGTTCGCTGGGAAAAACCGCCGAAAAGTGCCGACGTTCTCTTTTACTAAAAAAGCACTGCTCCCGTAAACATCCACATTCATATCATAGTATTTTTCAACATGTTCATTTAGATGACGTCCATACTGTCTTAAGTAATCAAAATCTGCCGCCGAAACTTCATGCCGATACAAGGCTGGCTCCAAAAACAGTTTCCGATACAGCAAATGCTTTCTTTCTACACCTAATTCCCGTTCCTGCATTTCTTGAAGCAACACGATATCGTTTAGCCTCAACTTTTCTACAATATTAAAACTGATATTACGCATAAAATATTTCACAAGTCCGGTTGAACGCAACAGCGCATCATTCGTTTCTCTGTCTTGGAAGTCTTCAATATTTTTATCCATTACTTCTATCAAACACCGCCGAACAGCTTCTTTCAATGCACGGACAAGGGATAGTCGATTTTTATACCCTTCGCTACCCTTCCATGTTAATATCGGTGTATTTTCACTGACTATTCCTTTTAAACTCCTCGGGTAGTACGAAACGACCGCTTGGCAAATGTCCGACAATGCAAATTGTTTTGATGCCTTTCCATCCAAAAACGCAAGTACGCAGTAAAAAATGACGTAATCTTTCACTTCTTTGAAATCTGATATACCTGTTGACGGTTGAGGTGTTACTTGAAACTTCTCGACTTTTGCAAAATTTGCTCCGACCACCAATTTAAAACGGAAGTAGTCCTTAAAGTAATCCCGCAGGAACCCTTCGTTTTGTTTGATTTCATAAAACAGCTCCGGATTTTCCTTGCGTACAACCCAAAAACTATCAAGCAATTGATGAATGCAATTAAGAGACTCCTGTGACGGCTTTTTCATGTGTTTTCACCTCCGTGAATGTCATCTCGAAATTCGGCAAGAAGAGGATTCCATCCAAACAGTGCAGTTCGATGATATCGTTACTAACCTTATGAAGTTTAAATTTCACGCCAAATTCTGTAGTCCCTTCATAGATTCCGTAACCAACTGGATTCAAAAGTGCCGCACTTATCCAATCTAATAATGCTTTTCGAACAAACGGCTCAACTCCGATATCCAAACCCTTTAGAACTAAGTAAGGCTGCTCCACAAGAGCTTTTAGCACACTTTCCTCGTATGCCAGCCGTTCCACGAGCAACCGTCTCAATTCAAGTGACTCCAGGCTCACTTTTGATACCTTCAAATTCTGCTTTATGGTTCTGTCCAACGGAGGCCGAATACGGTACGTCACATCTAGTTCATCCGGATCAAAATCCCATACCGTACCATCATTCCTTTCCGACGGCTTCCTTGCGACTTTGAAATGCTGAATGCCTTCGAATCCGAATAAATAAGAAAACACTCTGTGGGCCTCTTCCAAGTTGTCGGACACATGCACCATGTCTGCAAGTCGTAAAAATTCTGTTACTCGACTCTTTTTCACAAATTGCCGCTCCGCATGAAAGTGTGCAAGCTTAGACATTTTACTGATAGCATCTCGAGTACGGACCTCAAGATGAAACGCTTTACTCGGTTTGGTATCACTTTCCAAAAACCAGTTACGGATGCCTGTCCATACATCAAAAAAGGTTTCGAAATACTCTTTGTCCGACACAACCATCGTGGTAGGGATATTTTTCTTATGGCGGACAAGTTGCAATATGATGTTCTTAATTTTCTTCTCCGAAATGCGTGTAATAATATTAATTATCACAGGCGAATTGCGGTTAAGTTCAACCATAAAATCCGTTAAATAAGAACGGAACTGATTTTTAAACACGATAAAGGCATCGGTTTCCATTTTGCTGTCCAATTTATCACCGCTGATATGATTCAAATAATCCGAAGCATCATTATCAAGCTTTGTAAACCGTTCGAACAACTCGTCCCACGCTTCATATAATTGAACAAGCGAAGTCGAATCCAAATCGGTTTGTACCGAGAATCCGTTTAATTTAATAAGAGCATCGTATAAGCGCTCGGTGAGCTTTTTATCCAACGATCCACCACGTATACGGTGAAGTTTTTTCTCCATAAAAATAAGCATTTTTTCAAATTCAATCGTATAGTCCGTTAGGGAATATGTTTTTCGATTCTTAATAAGCTCTTCCAATGTAACAGCATCCGTATTATCCTGATTCAACACTAAGTTATTGTTTTGAACTAAAATAGATAAATCAGCATCCTGCTCTTCGAGCGTATAATCTTCAAACCCCGGAAATTGTTTAAGATGCGTGAAAATTTCTATCGGTAAAACATCATTATTAAATATACGATGTTGCTCATACATGTATCTTAATATTGGACGATATCGGTGCGTTTTTTGTGTCGACAAATAACTTGCTTCTTTTATTACACGCGTCAATGACAAATCCAAACGAAACACTCCTTTTTCGAATGCCTGAGTTTCAAATAATTGATAATTGTATTATCTTTTCTTAATATTTGGAAATATCGATATTATAAATATATAACATGAGGGATGAATACTTAATAACAAATATTTAAACATGTCGATAATTAATAGTTCTTGTCAGTACAACACCTGTAAAGATACTAAGAGAAAATACATACACTTCAACAAAACTGTTCATTGCTGAACAAAAACAGGAAGCGAAAAGCAAATATATGAAATTTAGGCTGGTGGTTGAAGTAGAGGAATTTAACGTACCAGAAAAAATGAATTTCGGAGCGTTTGTTGAGTAATGGTAATCGAAGTATTTCTTAAACACCGTGCATTTAACACGCACTATTTGTTTGAAGCTACTAATCTTCCCCGCTTTTCAGCATATTTCGTTCAAGGATTTCAAACCACTTCATATTGTCGATTATCTAGATGTGTTCGAGAAAAAACTAGCGTGGGGATAATTCGATTTGTTGTTCTAGGTATTTTATATATCTATTGAAAGTATTAATTAGTGCTAATCTTTGGGATCTTCTGATGGTTTTTAACTTTGAGAGTGAATACTTTCAATACTCTACAAAAATCCGCTTTAGTGGAAAAAACACCACATTACAATATGTTTGAGAACTTCAAACAGTATTGAAACTAAATGAGAAAGTGACTTACTAGAGTGAGTAGTTTAAGTATAATCCTTTGGTTTTCTTGTAGTCGATTAGTTACTCGATAGTTCTTTTGTGTTTCAGCCTACAAAGTTAAAAGCCATCTTGCTAGAAATAAAATTTTCAACAGAAAAACTAGAATCAAATACATCACTACAGTATCGCAAATTTTTTTCTGGGCAACTTTGCTAAAGCCTTAAAGAATTGCTGCGGAAACAAAGGCATTGTATCTTATGTGAATCCAGTAAAGGCATCTTTCATAACGGGATACCCGTCAGCTACGAAGCGACTTCGTTCTTACCTTAACCGAACTTTCTTCGGCTAGTTATGCTTAGCATTGCTAGGCACACAATAAATTAAAAGACTCAAACATACTATATGCTTGAGTCCATATAAAGCAGGTAAATTCGGTCTTATTTAAGAATTCCGTGTAAGCAAAGCCACACTCTCCACATGAACCGTCCAAGGGAACATATCCACCGGAGTAACTTTCTCCGTCCGATATCCGCCATCCTCAAGTGTACGCAAGTCACGCGCCAATGTCGACGGATTGCAGCTCACATAAACAACCCGCTCAGGCCTTATCTCAAGTATCGTTTCCAGCAGCGCTGGGTCACAACCCTTACGCGGCGGATCAACAACGATTACATCCGCTTCAATGCCTTCCTTACGCCAGCGTGGAATAACGACTTCCGCAGGGCCAGCTTCGAATGAGGCATTCTCTATACCATTAAGCTTCGCATTCCGTTTCGCATCCTCAATCGCTTCAGGCACTATCTCTACACCGTAGACATGCCCCGCTTGGCGTGCAAGGAATAACGAGATCGTACCAATGCCACAGTAAGCATCAATGACTTTCTCGACACCTGTTAAGCCCGCATATTCTACAGCCGTACGATAGAGCGCAACTGTCTGTTCAGGATTAACTTGATAAAATGACCGTGCAGAGATCGCAAATCGAATGCCATCGAGCTCATCATAAATGACTTCACTGCCCCATAGAACACGCGTCTCATCACCGAAAATAACGTTTGTATCCCGCTCATTTACGTTTTGAATGATGCTCTTTACATTCGGCAATGCTTTACGAATATGTTCAATCCATTCGGGTTGTCTTGGTAGTCGCTTACCATTTGTAATCAGTACGATCATCATTTCGCCAGTTACTACACCCGTACGAGCCATTACATGTCGAAGAACACCTTGTCCAGTTTCTTCATTATACGGTGGTATTCTAAGTTCTCTACCGATACGCTTCACAGCGCGGATAACTTCATCGTTATCGTCATGCTGAATAAGACAATCGTCCATATCGATAATCCGGTGGCTGCCACGTGCGAAGAAACCAGCGATTAGCTCTTTGCTATCCTGACTAGCCCCAACTGGTACAGCTGCTTTGTTTCGATAACGCCAAGGATCGGACATACCAACAGTAGGAAGAACAGTTATACCAGCAATATTAGCTTTACCAGCAGTACCAGCCTCTACTTGTCCACTATCGCTTCCTTCGCCCTCAACCTGCAGCTTCCCAATCCGCTTAAGATTGTCCACGACATGCTGACGTTTCCATGCGAGTTGCGCCTCATAATCAAAGTGCTGCAACTGACAGCCACCGCATTCTTTAAATATATCACAAGGAGGATTTAGACGATCCTCACTCTTCTTTGTTAGTTCCAGAAGTTTAGCATACCCATACTGCTTCTTCAGCTTCATAACTCGAACGCGAGCAGATTCCCCTGGAAGCGCACCTTGAACAAAAAGGGTAAAGCCATTAGCACGGCCTACCCCTTCTCCGTCATGAGTCAGGCCGATAATATCAACCGTGAGCTCTTCATTTTTTAGAAACGGCGCATTTGTTTCAGACTTCACTGCCTTTGTATTTCTAGCACCTTTTGAAGTTTTTCTTGTCATATTGTCTCCGCTCTTTCCTAGCTGGCATTGATGGATAACCGGTTAACGATAGGTTGATTCGCCCGTTTCGTCCGCAAAGATCTGCAAATGAGAAGGCAACATTGAAAATTGGCACGGGAGCACCCCGCCATAATCACCATCCAAGTTAAGTTGCACATAATCCGGTGTCGTCACCTTCAAACTATCAGTTCTAAAATGCATAACATGTGGATCACTCAAATGCTCACCGCGGAGCGCTAACGTAACCAATCGTATAAACTCAGCAATATTCATTTTCTTAATCAATAATACGTCAAATAGTCCATCATCCAGCTTGGAGTCTGGAGCAAGACGCTCAAATCCACCCACGGATGTGCTATTACATATTAGAAACATCATAAATTCATCGTGGAACTCGCCAATACCTTCAGCCACGATTTTCAATTCAGTCGGACGTAGACGGGTCATCTTTTCTAGACCCTTCATATAATAAGCAAGCTGACCAACCATCGTCTTCAGCTTACTTGGAACATCATAAGATAATTCGGTTAATGAACCGCCACCAGCAATATTGATGAAATAACGGTCATTCGCCTTCCCGATATCAATGGGTCTGGTATATCCTCCAATAATTAGATCACAAGCATACTCCCAATGTTTCGGAATTCCCGTAGCACGCGCGAAATCATTGGTTGTACCAACTGGTAATATCCCAAGCGGAGGTCGATTCGGCTTATTTGCCAAACCATTAATAACTTCGCAAAGTGTACCGTCTCCTCCAGCTGCAATGATCATATCATAACCACGCTCTGCTGCATCAGCAGCTGCTAACGTTGCATCACCTTCACCTGTTGTCGCATGACAACTCGTCTCAATACCACCTTGATCAAGACGTTGTAATATGTCAGGTAGACGTCTTTTCATTTCTTCTCTACCTGATGTCGGATTATAGATCAGTCTTGCGCGTTTCATCGCAACTGGCACCCCCTTATGAAAACTAGCTATTCCCTCTTGCTGAGCATCCAATTCGAAATTCGTCTTTCAAGCCAACGTTCAATGGCAGGATGAGGCAACATGGCTTCTCCATTATATTTATATGTTAATCCTTCTAGTCGTGAAGGAATAACGTGGTTTGTAAAATAACCTTTACTCAAAAATAAAGGTACCACGATTACAGTTTTGCCCACAAGTTCTTGTTGCATTGCAATTAGCTTTGCAGAAGCTTGATCTGGCAACAACATGGCATAATCTCCATTTGCGAAATTCCCTAATTCCCGAAGTCGTTCCACAAGTTTTGAGAGACCGAGTACCCAGCGATCATGAAAAACAGGCTCCTTACTACCATGACCGATCAATAATAACGCTTCTTTGCTCGGATCTTCCGAAAGCTTCGAAATAGTAGAGAGCAGTAGCTCAGCAATTTCTGGATCATCGTCAATTGGTTTACCATACGTAATTTTTGCATGGAAACGGAACTGTCCAAGATCACCTTCAAGATCAGAAACGGGGGGCAAGCCGAACGCTTGTCCAATTTCATCAACATGAGTACTTCCCGATGATATAAACAGCGGCAATACAAATATTTCAGTTACTCCATGTCGCTCCAGCTCATCGATGCCATCTTGAATTAACCTGCCTTCAACAATTTCCAAAAAAGCCGAAACAACCTTCGCTTCGACTTTTGTAGCTATTGAATGAACAGCTTCATCCACTAGACGCACCCATTCTGCTTCTCTAGAGCCATGACTAATAATAAGAATGCCGAACTTCATAAAGGCATTCGCCCCTTATCTACCTAGACGCTCTAATGCCATTTTGTATCCGTCGTTGCCATAATTCAAACAACGTTTTACACGAGAGATCGTCGCAGTACTGGCACCTGTTTCCGCTTCAATCTGGTTATATGTACTCCCTTTGCCTAACATACGTGCAACTTCAAGACGTTGAGACAGGGATTGAATTTCATTTACTGTGCATAGATCATCAAAAAATACATAACATTCTTCAACCGATTTTAATGTTAATACGGCCTCAAATAATTGATCTATTGCTTTATCGTTCAGCTTTTTAAGCTGCATGTGCATTCACTCCTATAATTACTATTGATTTCATTGTATAGGTTAAACTATTATTTTTCAAACATTACCGTATTCACGCTTCACCGAATGTTGGAATGAGACTTATTTGCATCCCCAAAAACGCTTAATGTGTACAAAAGCCCTATAATTTTATTATAAAATCGGGTCATTCGTCCAATCCGTATGTTTGCCTATGCCATAGACTATTATAAAAAAGGGTTGTGATCCGTTTTGAATCATTATAACTCACCCGGTGTCGGCAACCATCATGGCAATGGGCCGGTTGATGGTAATAGTCATCGACAAGGTCAAAATCAGCTGAACCATCCCAATAATGGATTGCATGGGAGCTTTCGCTATGATGGTGATATGAGTTCTCCAGAGGTGCATATTTCGCAAACTTCAGCAAGTCAAAGTCTACTGCCAGCCGTCGTACCACATTCCTCGAATCAATTCGGGGAAATAGAGAGTGTAGCTCCGAAAAAAGGGTTCTCACTTGCAAACTTAGTCAGTCATGCAAACATAACTGAAATCAAAGGTTTTGTAGATCGAATGGGCGGTTTAGATGGTATTCTTTCAACGGTTACTAAAGTACAAAAAGTAGTAAGCAGTGTTACTCAAATTGCCCCACTTGTAAAAGTGTTCATGGGCTCCTTCGGCAAAAAATCTTCTTCAAGTGAAGAGTCTAAAAATGATTGGAAACCAAAAAGGCGCAAAAAACGTAAACCATCTGCTGGAAATAGTAGACCACGTAACGGTAGTGGCTCTAGACGTAGAAGTCAGAAACCTAGAAGATAATTCTTACTACATCTCACAACAACAAGTAACACACACAAGAAGGACAGCTTCACCCATTAGCTTAGCTATTGGGATTGAAGCTGTCCTTTGTTCAATAATTCAAAACTGATTTTATAAGAAAAGCACCTTAATAATCCAGAAGAACAACATTGCAAGTAGCATCGTGATTGGAATTGTAATGACCCAAGCAATCAAGATTCTTCCAGCTACGTTCCATTTAACTGCTGAGAAACGTTTTGCGCTACCTACACCAAGAATAGAGGAGGTAATAACATGTGTTGTACTTACGGGCAAGTGTAATGCCGTTGCTGTAAGAATAACGATTACTGAACCCATATCTGCTGCAAAGCCATTCACTGGGTCAATTTTAAATATTTTTGTACCCATCGTTTTAATAATTTTCCATCCACCAACGGAAGTTCCTAGTGCCATTGCCGTTGCTGCAGAAACTTTTACCCAAAAAGGGACATCCATATTGTCTTGAACACCAGCTGCAACTAGGGCAAATACGATAATACCCATTGCCTTTTGTGCATCATTTGTACCATGGGAGAACGATTGGAACATGGCAGTAATTACTTGTCCCGAACGGAATCCCTTATTAATTTTGTGCGGACTCGATTTTGCAAATACTTGTTTCAAAACCCACATCAAGATAAAACCTATTGTAAACGCGATAAGCGGAGACAATAGAAGAGCCTTCATAATATTCATGATTCCATCGCCATTAACAGCATTTAGTCCAGCTCCAGCAATAACTGCTCCAGCTAGTGAACCGATCAATGCGTGTGAAGATGAAGACGGGATACCGAACCACCAAGTGATTAGATTCCATGCAATTGCAGCAAGCAGTGCTGCTATAACGATTTCAACGCCGAACTTCAAATCAGCAGGATTGGCAACGCCGCCGCCAATTGTTTTTGCAACACCCGTAAAGGCCATCGCTCCTAAGAAGTTCATAACGGCTGCCATAAGCACCGCTACTCTCGGTTTAAGTGCACGAGTAGAAACGGAGGTTGCAATTGCATTTGCAGTATCATGGAATCCGTTAATAAAGTCAAACGAAAGCGCCAAAAAGACTACTATCCATAAAATATATATTTCCATATTGACGACCCCTACTCCTTTACGTTAGCTATTACGCATAATGATCGATTCCAGAGTATTAGCGACATCTTCGCAATAGTCGGTTGTTTGCTCAAGTCTTTCGTAAATCTCTTTACGTTTGATGAGCTCAATTGGATCTTTTACATTAGCGAACAACGTTGTAATGGATACACGAAGTACGTCATCAGCTTGATTTTCAAGTTCATTAATTGCAATTGTATGCTCACGGATAGCTAGCAATTTCTTCTGTGTGAGTAGGTAAATAGCATCTTTGATCTGGTGTGCGGAACGCAAGATGATATCAGCGAACAATGTGATATATTCATCTTTTTCACGGATATAGTACATTTCGAAACGGGAAGCGCAAGCTTCAATTCCGTCAAGTACATCATCAAGTGATTTAGTAAGTGCCAAAATATCGTCACGTTCAATTGGTGTTATAAACGTTTTGTTAAGTTCTTTAATTATTGTATGAGTGTACTTGTCGCACTGACTTTCCATTTCCTTCATACGTTTAGCAAAAGCTGAGACATCCGACAGATCAGATACACCGCTCGCAAAGTATTCTACAGCTACAACTAGAGTGTCTGCCATTTCTTCGAGCGTTTTGAAGAAAATATCTTTTTTCTTAAACATGTCAATCCCCTTTATCGACTAGAAAGTTTAGTTGTCCTTGCCACTTACTTGAACTAGTCTACACTGCAATTGTTAACGCTGTGTAAACATCCATCAAATTTAATCATATTTTTTCGCCTATAACAAGTAAAATTAACAATATACTCGATTTTCGCCCTAAAATCACAACATAATTTACAATTACTTTACATCGTCTTGTAAATTTCAGGAATTTCACTTTCACATTCATGCATCCGTTATTAGTATCTCCTACGCATTAATTTGTTACCCATGATACATGCTCTGAAAGTGCAGGTTGATTCGGAACAACATGAATATATGTTTTACCCACAAGCAACGTAATCTCAGTTCCATCTTTGCTGAATCGAACCATCCCATCTGGGCTTCTAACCCAATCAATGTCGATTTTTTTACCCTTTTGGAACAAATAAGCCGATCCACCTGATTCAAGATCAACACTTAGCCTACCTACATTATCAAGTGTCTTATGCCTTGCTTCTAATACAATTAAATTAGTTGCGGACAGTTGCTCGTTGTTGTTAAGGTCGATGTGTGGCTCTTCATTAATCGAACGTTTATATAACCCTGATGTTTGATCAAATATATACCCCACCTTGTAACCTTTCGTAAGGAATGAAATCGAAATATTTGTCGCTAATTCTGCTGTTGCATCAATAGTACCTGTTATCGTTCCATCGCTACTAAATGTGTATTTCAGAGGTGGCTGATCATCAGTATACTTTCTTTTTTCCGCACCCTCACGAAGCTTCTCCAAGTTAGAGTACAAATTATGAGGGGCCTTCCTGTCTTTACTTCTCCAGAAATAAGTTCCGGCATTCGAGATTTCATCTAAATACGGTTTCCTTTGTTTTTTCAATATACTATATGCTTCTGGACTACCTCCTGCATGGGCCATTATCGCCCGGTAACTATCGGCCACATCAATTAAATAGGCTCTGTTGCTGCGAATAGGACCGATCGTGTTCGTCAAAGAGTCAGTACTCTGGAAAATAGCAATTAATCTCGTAATTCCTCCCTCAGCAAGTACTTCCCACACAACATCAGCACCCGTTAAACCCGATTGAGGACGAGCTGCTGAGTAATTATTAATCATAATAGCTATAGGTCGGTTAAGAGCATCTTTGTCTAGTCCTATTCCTGTCAACGGTGCAGCGTAAGGCTTTGGTGTTGGTTCAGATGATTCATTAGGGGTTTCACTTGTCTCTAAAGTTCCATCAGTTGATGTAGGATCTGCGGCATCTGAGCCCTTTCCCCCACTGCAAGCAGTAAGGATTAAAAAGATAGAAACCATACTAACCGCAAATAAAACTCGCAATCTCTTATTCATGCGTTTCCACCTTTACTAGATTAATAGTCGTACTGAAGCCGCTTACAATTTCTATCTTAATTTAATCATAGTTATAAGACGTTGTCTCGATATAAAATGTTTAGATTTCGATTAAAATTCCAAAAGTTGCACATAATATCTCCATCTCCCATAGAGAATAGGTGATTTATTTGAGCAGAGGAAGCAGCTCGATTACGATTTGGATGTCATTTTCCGTCTTAATATTGAGTACTGGACTTGTTTCACATGTGATGTCAATTCCCGTCATTCTCGGCATATCCGGTCGAGATTCCTGGTTGTCCGTCATTATAGCAACACCTATCTTTTTACTTTGGTTGGTTGCTTTGTTTTACATATTGAAGCAAATCAAAGATCAAAGATTACCCGACTGGATACAAAGACAATTTGGCATTGTACCAGCTTGGATATTCAGAATATCTGCAATCTTTATTCTCTTTATCTCCGGCACTTACACATTACAAGATACGTCAATGTGGACATCAGCTACATTTATATATGAAACTCCTTATCTCGTTATTATATTCACTGGTGCTGGTGTTGCATTGTTAGCGGCCTATGGAGGCATCCGTTCAATAGCGTTAACTTCAAGCGTTTTGTTGCCGCTTGTCATCTTCCTTGGTTACTTTGTTTCTATTTCAAATATGAAATATAAAGATTATAGCTTAATGTTCCCCATTTTAGAGGAAGGCTGGCTACCTACTTGGGGAGGTGTATTTTATGTCATTGCTGGTTTATTAGAACTGTGGATACTGCTACTATTTCAGCACGAATTAAAAAGTAAAATCAAATTGTGGCATTTAATTGTATTAGGGGTTTTTCTTATCAGTATGACCATTGGTCCTACAATTGGCGCTATAACTGAATTTGGACCAGATGAGGCTGCAAAACAAAGAGATACTGCTTTTGAGCAATGGAAAATATTAAGCCTCGGAGATTTGCTTCAGCATGTTGATTTTATGTCCATTTATCAATGGCTCTGCGGCTCGTTTGCACGAGTTTCTATAAGCTTATATTTAATTACAGACATGCTAGATATTCGAAAACCTAATCGACGATTAATCAGCCTTACAGTCACTACTCTTTTGATGGGCATTATCGCTTATATACCTTGGCGTGACGATCAAACAATCATGTACTTGCAACGTTACCATATGCCAGGATTACTTATTTATGTTGTTGCCATAACAGTACTATTGACAATCGCAATAGCAGTGAGCCGTAGCAAACGAAGGGAGACGACAACGAATGAAAGTAGACAAACCTGATGTTGATAAGCAAAGTGAATTCTTCAATGAACATACACTTCGCACCTCATTCAGACTTAGCGATGACGTCGTCATTAAAACACATCATTTCGGTACACCTCCAGTTACTGTACCTGCAATATTCATCTATTGCAGCGGCATGTTGCAAACAACAATCATTTACGAATCGATCATGCCAGAGCTTCTTAGATGTTATGAGAAAACAAAATTTATCCGTCGAGAGGAAATCAATCGCGAAGTACCCTTACAATGGACCGCATATGATTATCACACCAATAAAATAACTTCTGATGCACTCGCTTCCCATGTGTTTGAGGGGCAATTATTATTTTGTTTACCATCGCTTCAAACGATATGGGCAATCGATATTGCGAAAATACCTGGTCGTACTCCTCAAGAGTCCGCAACAGAAATATCCATCCGAGGACCAAAGGATGGATTTATTGAGGAATTGTGTATTAATGTAGCTCTCATTAGAAAACGATTAAAAACGGTAACACTCGCTTGCGAATATTTCACTGTAGGCAGCAAATCATTAACTGAAGTTGGATTATTGTACGTTAGTAATATCGCAAATGCGGATGCCATCGCACATATACGGAGTAAAATCGAACATATCCATGTCGAACATATCATTTCAACCGGAGACTTAGAAGAGCAACTAACACCAAGTGCATTTGCTCTATTCCCAAAAACGCATTACACCGGCAGACCTGACTTTGCAGTAGATTGCTTGCTAAATGGAAGATTTATCATTTTGGTGGGAGGTAATCCAACTGCGATCATTGCACCAGTTAATTTATTTTTGCTCATGAAATCGCCAGAGGACGCTTACTTCCCTATCATGTCTGCAAATATCGGTCGAGTACTCCGTTTCACAGGACTACTTACGACCATATTTCTTCCGGGATTTTATATCGCTTTCAGCACGTTCCACGCTGATCAAGTCCCCTACTCTTTGCTTGCAACGATAGCAATGGGGAGACACGGACTACCGATGGAATCCGCTCTGGAGATGTTTTTCATTATGTGTTTAATGGAGCTTTTTCGTGAAGCTGGAGTACGACTACCTAGCTCAATTGGACAAACTCTCACTGTGGTAGGTGGTTTAATTATTGGTGACGCTGCTATTCGTGCTGGATTAGTATCGCCTCTTATGATCGTTATTACAGCAATTACAGTCGTATCAGGGTCTACATTAGTGAATCAAGCTTTAACGAGCACAACGATTATTTTACGTTTTGCTTCTTTCATCCTAGGAGCTACTCTGGGTATGTATGGCTTTATTTTATCGTTTATTATGTTTGTCATTTATTTGGCAAACACTCAGTCCTTTGGTGTTCCATACTTAGCACCTGCAGCCCCACTGAATCTAAGTGAAGTCATTGGTGCTTTCTTCAAATTACCACTCAAACTTAGAAAACGCAGACCAAGCTATTTGAAAACACCAAATCCAAACAAGAAAGGATCAGAAACTTGAAACATTATATTCAATTAATGCTGCTCCTACTCTCAGCCTGTACGCTGTCAGGTTGTTGGAATGCCTCTGATATTGAACATAAAGGTTATGTAAAAGCGCTTGGCATCGACTATAAAGATGGACAATATATCGTTCATGCACAACTGCTAAAGTTTTCAACGATAGCCAAATCTGATTCAAGCGGTGGAGGCGGCGATTCTGGTCCTTCCATCGATCTAGGAAAAGGGCAAGGGCGCACACTAAATCTTGCAACAGATGATTTGTACAACACAGCACAAGTTACCATTGCTTGGGGTCATCTATCATCGCTAATTATTTCAGAGCAAGCTTTACAAGCTCAAGGAAAATCTATTATAGAAATGTTAAATCGTTATCCCGATATTCGCTATAATACTTGGCTATATACGACAAAAGAACCTATTGAGAGCATTCTCTCAACTAACTCTTTATTTAAACTACCTCCTATTTTCTCGATCTTACATGATCCAAAACCGAACTATAATCAAAACTCAATCATTTCACCGATTCTGCTATTCAAATATATTGCTCAATATAATGAACCC
The DNA here is from genome assembly GCF_016019935.1 of Paenibacillus sp. GSMTC-2017. Classification (GTDB taxonomy): domain Bacteria; phylum Bacillota; class Bacilli; order Paenibacillales; family Paenibacillaceae; genus Pristimantibacillus. The sequence goes on along the minus strand of NZ_JAECMT010000003.1, from coordinate 556,819 downwards.
GCTATTACATCTTTTATTCCAAGTCTCGGGGTCAATAAACAACAATGGAAACAACCTGATAAACCTTTGCCACTTCTAATGATTAAAGGCGCTTATTTTCAATCACCCACAGGAAAAAGTGTCTATTTAAACCGATCCAAACTTTTTGGATATAATTGGATGCAAAAAGAGATGAAACGTGCGCCGTTAAATGTAGCAAGGGATGGAACAGAATATGCTCATCTAAACATTTCTGACCCAAAAATAAAAATAAAGTCAATCATGAAAGGCAATGATGTCGCCTTTCAAATAATCGCCAGTTATAACGGGGCTATGTTTGAATACAATGAGCCTATGCCTTATCATGAAATGACACAACTAGCGGAAGAAATCATAAAAAAACAAATTGTGAATGTGTACAAAGAGGGTCTAAAAAATGGAATCGATATTTACAACTTAGGGGATGTACTTAGACATGACAATTTAAAACAGTGGAAAAAGCTGTCCAATAACGGAAAAACCTTAATCGTTCATAATAAATCAATTGATAAGCTTGAGGTGAAAATCAATATTACCTACAATGGAAAGTATAAACGGATTGCTTCCTAACGACTGACATGGCAAAGGAACTACATTAAAATCGCCCTTTGCCATTTAACTTACCGCTTAATCGGTTTATTAAATCGACCAATGATGCCAGTCTTGTTGCTTGCGATCTAAACCAGAGAGCCATTCGGAAGTAACTCGAATTGCTTCTTCTTGATGGCTACTGCTGGAATACGTGTGATTAGCTTGGAAAATAATTTCTTTATCACACAATCCTTCACTCCGCGTCCAAAAAACCTTCTGATACAAGAAACTATAATCAACAGGTATGAGATCATCACTAGTCCCGTGAACGATATATACTTCCCCGCCAAATCGTGTTGCCGATTGGAACGGTTGATGTTGCATAAGAGAATCAAAAAAGACTGGCTTAAGTGAATAGCCTACGTGGTCTGTACTTCCCGTTTTAATCGCTTCATCGTAACTATCACGACCCACAATCCTAACAATATCATTAAATGGATAGGCAACAGGCGACCATAGTACCAGCCTCTTCACACGTTTATCCTTTACTGATGTCATAAGCGCAACAGCACCGCCAAGGCTATGTCCAAGCAATACAATTCGTCTTGGATCAACACATTCCATATCTGAGATGTAATCGATAATCGTTCTAGTTTGGTCTACCATCGAGTCGAAGCCAAGCGCACCATAATCACCGTTGCTTTCGCCGCAACCACCATAATCGAAACGAATAACATAATTTCCTTGTGCCGCTAAAGATCTAGCTGTCTTAACAAACAAGCGATCGACACCAATACGACTCCCTACAAAGCCATGGCAAATGATAATCGCCTGTTTCTTTCCCGAATCCTTTGTATTTTCTGTATGGCTATCATAAGCAGGATAATGAAGTGTAGCTGCAAGCTCTAAGCCTTCATGCTTCAGCGTTAATTGTCTCTCCATAGATGTATCCTCCGCATTCTATATTTGATAATTCCTATCTGTATACTATGAATTAATTATTTTAAGAATATCATCGATCAAACTTGCTGTCAATCACTACCTCCTAATTTTATCCTACTCACTTTAACAAGATAGTCCAGGTAAAAATCTGAATAACGTATACAAAGATGTGCAAAATATAAAAACACTTATCAAATGAAAATACTGGACCTCAAAATGAGTTCCAGTATCAATGGAGGTCGTTATATGCCCGCTTGGATTACTTGGCTAACCGTGCATTGGTTGTCGGTCATGTTAACATCTGGTGCCGTTATCGCAGTTATTTTCGTTATTGTTAATCGCAAACTTCTGTTTTATAAAGAATAGGCAACGTTACTTTTACAATTGTACCGACACCACGCTCACTATCAATCGTAATTTCACCACCATGTAGCTCAACAATATCTTTGCAAATCGCAAGACCTAGACCAGAGCCGCCATAACTATTGCTCGACTTGTAAAACTTGTCCATTACGTGAGGAAGATCATCTTCATCTATCCCGCTACCTGTATCTGATACGATCACAACAGCTTTATCGCTTATAACAGAAGTTGTTACTCGAACAGTACCTCCAGCTGCAGTAAACTTAAAAGCATTATCGATTAAATTGATGATGACCTGCTTAATTCGGTTTGCGTCACCTTGTATTAAGATCGGACCTACTCCGAACGTTGCAAGCAAACGAACCCTCGTCCCTTCCTCTCGGACAGCTAATTGATGCACCGTTTCTTTAACTGGTCCATTCAAGTCGAGCATTTCCGTATGTAACTCCATTGTCCTCGCCGAAAGCTTCGAGAAATCGAGCAAGTCTTCCACAAGTCCAGACAATCTTTCTGTCTCCTTGCTTATGATAGACAATCCAAGCTTTACTTCCTCATCATCTTCAGTTGGTTCACTTTCCTTAAGTGTTTCACTCCATCCCTTAATAGATGTGAGCGGAGTACGAAGTTCGTGGGAAATAGAAGAGATAAAATCATTTTTCAGCTTTTCACGTTTATTCAACTCACTAACCATCGCATTAAAGGTTTCTGCGAGTTGCCCTATTTCGTCATCACCTCGTTTATTCGCCCGCCTTGACCAATCACCTTCTGCCATGTAACGTGCCGCACGAGTCAGCTCCTGAATAGGTTTAACGATTCGTTGTGCTAAAAAAATACTTAATCCTAGAAATAGAAGAATTACAGCGAATCCAACAAAGGTCGCCATTTGAATGATCTTCTGTACCATACTATCAACACGTTCAAGAGATGACGTATATCTAAGCATAGATACAACTCTTGAGTCATTCCAAAGTGGCATCGTTACTGAAATAACCCGTTCGCCAAAGTATGGATCTTCACCTGTCCAACTGCCAGTAGACCCATTCATAGCAGCCTTTACATCCCCAGTCGAATAACGAATATTTGGCGAGAAGCCGTCTGAATCTATACGAATCTCACCTTCACTATTTAGAAGCTGGATACGTGTTGATCCGCTTTCCACCATATACTGAAGCATATAATCTGCTTGATCTTGAAGGGTGAGCGAAGACAATGAACGGCTATGAAGCGATATCGCAGATTCCACACGCTGCACGACCGAACTCTTTGCACTTCCGTAATAATAATTCCACATAAGTGTAGCAAAAGCTGCACCTAGAACGCTGACGACAAGCACAATAAGAAGAAGGTAACTCCATACCATTCTCGTTTGTACGCTTCTCACCCTGACACGCTCCGTTTCCATCGATACCCATACCCCCATACCGTCTCCAAAACGGATGGGTCAGATGGATTCAGTTCAATCTTTTGGCGGATTCTACGAATATTAACATCCACAACTTTAAGATCTCCTACATAATACCTTCCCCACACTTCAGTCAAAATATGATCGCGACTGATGCTTTCACCCTCCCGCTCCATTAAGAGGCGTACAAGCGACCACTCCGTAGGTGTTAAAATTATTTCGGTGCCATCCTTCCAAAATTTCCTTTCAGTAATGGACAATCGAAATGGGCCACTACATACTTCCATTGCATGGTCTCTATCAGTCAGATTCGATGTAGTGAAGTTTGATGAAGTTAAATTGGAGTTCGATTGCTCATCATTGGAATCAGAAATAGAATCCTGCTCCGACGTAGATTCTATTATTTGAGGCTCAGCATTCATCCTGCGATGTAATGATTTAATTCGCGCAATTAGCTCACCTGGACTAAACGGCTTCTGAACATAATCATCTGCACCAAGCTCTAATCCACGAATCTTATCCTCTTCTTGCGACTTAGCCGTTAACATAATAATTCCCATACGAGGAAATCGTTCACGTAAACGTTCGCATACTTCAAAGCCGCTAATGGTAGGAAGCATAACATCAAGCAGAGCAATGTCGAATGGTCCTTCTGATTCCGCAAATGCAAGAGCATCCTCACCGTTTTCTGCTTCTATTACTTCCATTTCATTCCGCTTCAAATTAATTCGAACAAATCCTCGAATTGATTCTTCATCTTCTAGCAAAAGTATTCGCATTCACTGTCACCGCCACTCGTCAATCTTCCTGTTCAATCTTTAAGTACGAAGAAAGTCGGGTTACTTCCTTACCCATTTCTTCATACTTGGCATGCCATTTATTCGGTAAATCCGAAGGGATTTCTTCCTTGAATGATACTAAATAATGATTACCGCTTGCCGTTGCCAACATACGATAAGGTCGCTCTTCTTCCTTCCAAACTGCCTCTACTGCCTTCCATTGCTTGACTGGAACAACATACATAGTTACAAGTTCGGCAGTTAGTTGTTCTGCTTCATTCCAATAGTCAAAAGTAACGATACCATATGAAGATGCAGGTGACATACGCATGGAATAATGTCCAATCCAAGAATCTGGTATATCTAAAATTACCCCATAAGTATGATCTAAATACTGCTCAGCAATTTTTTTGAAACCTTGCTTTCCATCCCATTGCATCCATTGATTGATCCATATCGTATTAGCATACGCAACACCTTCATTAGTTGGGGGCTCTTTTACCCAATGCAGTTCAATAATTCCGTCATTGTTCATGTCAGCGCTCGCTGTTGGAGTTGCACTAAACCCATCCAATCCTAATTCAACATTAGGATATACAAGCCTTAATCCGCTTCGTTCCCAAGTATACATATATGTTAATGTACTATGAGCACCTGTATTTCCTTCAAGAACGATACCTTGATGATCAGCTGATACTCCTCCAATTAACATACGATCGTAATAATTAACGTCTTCTGGAAGTTTCAGCTTCATTTGTTTTGCTAATTCATTGTTTTTCCATTCGTATGTAATTAACACGAACGTCGGATTATTCATCTTACCGTTGCTTCCAGATTCAGCGACAACAACAAGATCAGTTAGCTTGTCTCCATTTAAATCTCCTGTATCCGCTAAATAATAAGGAATCGATTGATTTGGAGAAAGTGTCCACCTTCCCTTATCATTTCGACTCGCTTTCGTTTTATAGGAATAAACCTCTAACACATTAGGACTATCAAACCCACCAATCCAACCAGTCAGAAACTCAAATTTACCGTCACCATCCATATCAGTAATCCTTAGCCATGCAATGTCTCTTGCAAGTGGCTGCTCGATAAGTACCGACTGCTTCCATCCATGTTCCGTTTGCTTCATCACCATTATTTCTGGCGTACTGTATTCATTATAGTAACTTACTACAGCTTCTTCTGTCCCATCGCTATCTAAATCGATTACTCGAATGGCCTCCTTGAAATCATCACGATGAGGGACCATTAGTACACTATATTGAGGAAGTGCCTTGCTAATCGACTCTGCAAGCTTTTCTTTATCCTTATCAATCGCTGGTTTCTGTAATAAATCCGCAGGTGCTGCTGTATAGCTGCATCCAGAAATAATTAGCGGAACAACGAGCAATGCTAGAAGAAACGTACTCATCCGAATCGTATTCCAGATTCGGGATATGAGATATCGTGATCGTTCCTGCATCAATAAGCCGATCTCCTTCCGTTAAATAGCTTTTACTCCGGAATCTGATCTATCGTAACAAAGGTGAAACCCTTCTCCGCTAAATCATCAATTGCACCGGAAAGCATATTTACTGTATTGATAATATGTTTGCCTCCGAACGAATGCATCAATATTATACCATTTGGTTTAGTTTCATTTCGAATCATGTCACGCATATCAGAAACAGAAGTTCCTGCCCAATCACGTGTATCTACTGTCCATCCAACATGTCTGCGATCATGTTCGTGAAGCACATTCATAACTTTTTTGGAAAGTGCACCATATGGTGCTCTAAATATGGATGGTGTAAATCCTAAAACTTCTTCTATTGCATTATCCGTTTCACTTATCTCGGATATAATTTGCGATTTCGATAGTGTTCTTAAATCTTTATGCGTTTGAGTATGATTGCCTATTTCATGTCCTTCATCTACCATCCGTTGCAATATATCTGGATGCCTCTCAACCTGTGTTCCCACTACAAAAAAGGTTGCTTTAACACCTTTTTCCTTTAATATATCCAAAATAGCCGTAGTATATCGGGTATCTGGTCCGTCGTCGAATGTTAATGCTACACGTTTTTCATTATGATCTGGGTTCAGTGTTTCTTCTGAGATATCTTCATCTGGGTCGCCTTTGTACGGATTAGAACCATCGTTTTTAGTCTGCTCGTCTGTACCTTGATCCTTATTTGAATCTTTCGGTATTTCATCAGCGTCACTGCCATTTGTATTACCTTCTACTACTCCACCTACAACCGAATCTCCTTCAACTGCGGTTTCCTTGTCTTCCATAGATACTAGTGCCGACAACCCCATTGACTGACCGGTTGCACAGCCTCCTACCCATACCAAAATTGCTGCAAATACAATAAGCACTGCCATTCTACGACGACGCTTTTTAACCTTTTCCATTTGAATCACCTTCTATTCCGCTGATAGATTTATCTTAACGGAATAGTAGTTTCAGAGAGTTACAAATTAGTAACACTATTCGTGCCTATTAGACGGAAACCGCCTTTACATAACAAAACAATGATAAGAGCTCTTCTTATAATTGATAAGAACTGACAAATATCTAAACAGGATTCGTTTCGCAAAAAAACTCTTTACCAAGACTCTCCTAATAGAAGGAGAGGCCTGGATAAAGAGTTTCATTTGTAACATTTAACACTAGAGATATCTATACTAAAGCTTTTGACGCAATATCTGTACGGTTTTGCTTACCTTCGAACTGAATTACACTAACAGCCTCATATGCGCGAGTACGCGCTTCAGCTATATCTCGTCCAACACCGACGATACCCAGAACACGTCCGCCACTCGTTACGAGTTCGCCATCTTTCTCGGCTGTCCCAGCATGGAATACAAGTGCTCCTTGCGCTTCAGCTTCGGAGATCCCTGTAATGACGCGGCCCTTCGGATACGAAGCAGGATATCCTTCCGAAGCGATAGCAACACAAACTGCCGCTTCATCCTTCCACTCGATATCGAGCTTACCTAACTGTCCGTTCATCGCTGCAAGTACTATGTCTAACAAATCAGTTTTCAGACTTGGCAATAAAACTTGTGCTTCTGGATCACCAAATCTTGCGTTGAACTCAATCGTCTTTGGACCATCCTTCGTAACCATTAGTCCGGCGAAAAGAATACCTCGGAACGAACGACCTTCGCTTACCATTGCTTTAGCAGTTGGAATGATTATACTCACGATAGACTCTTCGATGATAGCTGGATCAATGTGCGGCAATGGGCAATAAGTACCCATACCACCAGTGTTCGGTCCTTTATCTCCATCAAAGATTTGCTTATGATCCTGTGCAGGAACCATCGGTTTCACTGTCTCACCATCAACGAAGGCTAAAATAGACATTTCTTGCCCTTCTAGAAACTCCTCGATAACAACTTGATTGCCCGAGTTACCGAATACTTTATCTACCATAGCTTCACGAAGTGCAGCTTCAGCTTCTTCTAAAGTAGCTGCTACAGTTACACCTTTACCTGCTGCTAATCCATCCGTTTTAATAACGGCTGGCAACGAATGTTGACGCAAATAAGTTAATGCCGCCCTGTAATCAGTGAACGTTTCGTATTTTGCAGTAGGGATATTATATTTTTTCAATAGGTTTTTCATAAAAATTTTGCTGCCTTCAATCTCAGCCGCTAGTTTGTTTGGTCCAAACGCAGGAATACCTGCTGCTTCGAATGCATCCACAATACCATCCGCAAGCGGATCATCTGGTCCAACAAATACGAGATCAATAGCAGTATCTTTTGCGTAACGAGTTAATTCATCGAATTGCGATACCGCTAGTGGTACACATTCTGCAAGCTGGGCAATACCTGCATTACCCGGTGCACAGAATAGCTTTGTTACTTTCTCACTTTTCTTCAGCGCCCACACGATTGCATGTTCCCGCCCGCCGCCGCCAATAACCAAAATACGCATATCCGTAAACCTCCCCGAATTAAAAGATTACAGTATTAATGTTTAAAGTGACGTACGCTAGTAAACACCATAGCAATTCCGTTAGCGTTCGCAGCTGCGATTGACTCCTCGTCCTTAATAGAGCCACCTGGTTGGATAATCGCTTTAATGCCAGCTTTAGCTGCAAGCTCAACTGTATCGCCCATTGGGAAAAATGCATCAGATGCTAAGATGGAGCCAGATGCCTTCTCGCCTGCTTGCTCAATTGCAATGCGGGCTGCTCCGACACGATTCATCTGTCCAGCACCAACGCCAACCGTCATATCGTCCTTCGCTAACAAGATCGCATTCGACTTTACATGCTTAACAACTTTCCAGCCGAACAACAATTGTTTCATCTCTTCAGCAGTTGGCTTGCGGTCAGTTACAATGTTCAAATCAGCTTCTGTCAGGCTATGAACATCACTTTCTTGTACGAGCATGCCACCGTCAACTGATGTTACGAGCCATTCTGACTTACGTTCAGCCGCCGTAGTCATTTCTCCAAGTTTAAGAAGTCGAATGTTCTTTTTCTTCGTTAATATTTCAAGTGCTTCAGGTGTAAAGTTCGGCGCAATAATTATTTCAAGGAAAATACCGCCAAGCAGTTCCGCTGTGTCCGCATCAATTGTACGGTTAGCTGCCACGATTCCGCCGAATATTGAAGTGGAATCTGCTTCATACGCTTTCTTATAAGCTTCATGAATTGTTGCCCCAATACCAACTCCACATGGATTCATGTGTTTAACTGCTACGACAGCAGGTTCTTCAAACTCTTTAAGAATAGAGAGCGCGGCATTCGCATCGGAAATGTTATTGTAGGAAAGCTCCTTACCGTGCAATTGTTCAGCTGTCGTTACATTGCCAGTAGGTGCAAGTGGTTTGCTATAGAAAGCAGCCTTCTGATGCGGGTTTTCTCCATAACGTAAATCTTGTACCTTCTCGTAAGTAACCGTATAAGTTTCTGGTAAAGGCTCGCCTACTTGCTTAGAAAGATAATTTGCAATAAGAGCATCATAGGAAGCAGTATGACGGAACACTTTAGCAGCAAGACGTTTGCGAGTTGCAAGAGTAGTATCGCCATCAGCTTTTACTTCTTCTAGGACAGCGCTATAGTCATTAGCATCAACAACTACTGATACAAAGGCATGATTTTTTGCAGCAGAACGAAGCATTGTCGGACCACCAATGTCGATATTTTCAACTGCGTCTTCGTAGGATACATCCAGTTTAGCTATTGTTTCTTTGAACGGATACAAGTTGACGATAACGAGATCGATGTAATCGAGACCAAGCTCACGCATTACTTTCTGATGCTCCTCATTATCACGGATCGCAAGAAGTCCGCTATGTACTGCTGGATGCAACGTTTTTACACGTCCATCTAGAATTTCTGGAAATCCCGTTACGTCAGAAATACCGATAACCGGAACACCTTCCTTCTGCAGCAAGTTAAACGTACCTCCTGTAGAAATGATTTGCACCCCTTGATTCGCTAGTTCTCTAGAGAACTCCACAATACCCCTTTTGTCGGACACACTAATTAACGCTCTACGAATAGCCAACTAAATACCCTCCTTTGTAATTATGAAGCTACAATGCACGGATTACTTCTCTTCAGAAACTTTTCTGCCGTTTAGCGTTACTTTGCCTGCGGCAATCCATCCGATTACACTTGGTAACAACTTCTGTTCTGCCGTATGAATACGCTGACTTAGTGATTCCAACGTATCGTCTTCCATTATTTCAACTGGAGTCTGTGCGATGATTGGTCCGCTATCGAGACCTCCATCAACGTAATGTACGGTCGCACCTGTCAGCTTTACACCATGCTCGAACGCCTGCTGAATGCCATTCATACCTGGGAAGGATGGCAGTAAGGATGGATGGATATTGATCATTTTACCGAAAAAAGCATCTACAATAACTGGTGTCAAAATACGCATATATCCCGCAAGTACAATAAGATTTACTTGGCGTTTACGCAACTCTTGAATAATTATCTCTTCATAAGCTTCGCGAGATGGATAATCCTTAGGTTTGAATACAAAGGCGTCTACTCCTGACTTAGCTGCACGCCCCACCACAGGAGCAGACGGCTTGTCACAAACAAGAAGCTCGATGGTGACATCGAGCTTCCCTTCTCGCACTGAATCGGCAATCGCCTGGAAGTTCGTACCTTGTCCCGACGCAAACACCGCGATGCGAAGAGCCGCCATTATACAACGGCTCCAGTAAACGTCACAATGCGGCTGCCTTCCGTAACTGTACCGATACGGTAAGCTTGCTCTCCAAGTTCTGCGGAAACACGAAGCGCTTCTTCCGCTTGATCGGCTGGTACTACGATAACTAGACCGATACCCATATTAAACGTCGTGAACATGTCACGATTCGTAATTTCACCCTTACGTTGCATAAGTTCGAAGATAGGCAAAATTGGCCATGAACCATACTCGATATCGACGTTAACTCCTTCAGGAAGAACACGAGGAATATTTTCGATAAAGCCGCCGCCTGTAATATGAGCCATACCTTTAACTGTAACTTTCTCAATTAGCGCCAAAGCTTGCTTCACATAGATGCGAGTTGGCTCAAGAAGTACATCACCTAGCTTAGCTCCGCCAAGTTCTTCGAATTGTTGATCCAGCTTGTAGCCCGCTTGTTCAAGCAACAAACGACGTACAAGAGAAAAGCCATTGCTGTGAATACCGCTGGAGGCAAAACCAAGTACAACATCGCCCGGTGCGATTGTTGAACCATCAATCATTTTTTTCTTATCGACGATACCAACTGTAAAACCTGCAATATCGTATTCATCCGAGGAATACATACCCGGCATCTCAGCTGTCTCCCCACCGATTAGTGCGCAACCCGCTTGAACACAACCTTCAGAAATGCCTTTAACGATAGATTCGATTTTCTCAGGAACAACTTTGCCGCATGCTAAATAATCGAGGAAAAATAGCGGTTCAGCGCCTTGAACGATAATATCGTTTACGCACATTGCAACCGCGTCAATCCCAATCGTGTCGTGCTTATCCATAGCAAAAGCAAGCATAAGCTTCGTACCAACGCCATCCGTACCAGATACTAGCACAGGCTCCTCATATTTGTCCTTATTTAGGCCAAACAATCCGCCGAAACCTCCGAGCTCAGCCATTACCTCTGGACGGTAAGTCCGTTTCACGTGCTTCTTCATCCGTTCAACCGCTTCATTGCCTGCAGCAATGTCGACGCCTGCCTTTTTGTATGCTTCTGACACCTGGGGTCATCTCCTTCTATATATACAGTTTCACTATTAGAAAGTCCGTTATATCAACTGCATCTGCTAACAGCTACAGCTTTTATCCGAGTCTTCGTCAACTGGCGTTGGATAGTCATTATCGAAACATGCTAAACACATTCCGCGATTGTGCTCTCCATCATTGCCGCCTACTGATTCTACGAATCCTTCATCGCTTAGGAATGCTAAAGAATCTGCATTAATTTCTTTGCGAATTTCTTCTACCGTTCGGAATGATGCGATAAGTTCCTTACGATCAGGTGTATCGATACCGTAATAACAAGGATTTTTGAACGGTGGTGACGTAATTTGAACGTGAACCTCTAGTGCTCCTGCTTCGCGTAGCAAGTTGACGATCCGGCGAGAAGTCGTACCACGAACGATTGAATCATCGATCATTACGACACGTTTGCCTTCAACTACTTTGCGAACAGCAGACAACTTCATCTTTACACCTTTCTCACGAAGCTCTTGAGAAGGTTGAATGAATGTACGTCCTGTATATTTATTTTTGATGAGCCCAAGCTCATAAGGTATTCCTGTTTGTTCTGCGTAACCGATTGCTGCAGAAATACTTGAGTCTGGAACGCCAATAACGATATCCGCATCAACAAACGATTCAATAGCGAGCTGCTGTCCCATACGTTTGCGAGCAGAATGAATATTGATGCCATGAATGTCGCTGTCTGGGCGAGCAAAATAAATGTATTCCATCGCACAAGTTGCACGACGTTCCACCTCTGCATATCGATCTTTACGCATTCCATTAGCGTCCAAAATAAGCAACTCACCGGGTTGAACATCACGCATATACTCTGCACCAATTGTTTCGAAAGCACATGTCTCAGAGGAAAACACGTAACCATCTCCGATACGTCCCATCGCAAGCGGACGCAGTCCATTCGGATCGGACGCAACAATCAGCTTGTCATTGGTCATAATGAGAAATGCGAATCCTCCGACAATTCTTTGAAGAGCTTCTTTAGCTGCTGTCTCGAAATCTTTTGGCGAACGAGCAATCAGATGGGCAATAACTTCTGTATCACTGGACGTTTGGAAAATAGATCCTGCCATCTCCAGCTCCTTGCGAATTTCCGGTGCGTTAACGATATTGCCGTTTGTTGCAACTGCAAGATCGCCGTCACGGTAGCGGAAGATAAGCGGCTGAGCGTTTGCCAGCTTGCTTTCTCCCGCCGTTGAGTAGCGAACATGTCCGATGGAACGGTCGCCAGACAACATATCCAGCTTTTCCTTATCGAACACTTCCTTCACTAGTCCCATGCCGCGATAATAGTTGAATTTATTGTTGTCTGCTGTGTCTACCGTACAAATTCCCGCACTTTCCTCACCGCGATGCTGAAGCGCATGTAAGCCATAATACGATAGATCAGAAGCGTGTGGATGCCCAAATACACCGAACACACCACATTCTTCACGCAGCTTATCGAAAATATCGTCACGACCGATGCCCTCATTGTAGTGGTTTCCAGTCCATAGCCGAGGTTTCTCGATTATTTCATTAGACACGGAATCGCATCCTTCCAAACCTTCTCCAGTTGTTTAACAGGTGCGCTGATACCAGCCTTACCGTTTACTTTAATCGTTACATGACTACCTGTTACTGTACCTATAGTTGCATGAACGACTCCTTGATCTGTTAACCAAGTGGTCAAAGCTTCTACTTGATCTGGCTTAGCTGATAACAAAATACGAGATTGTGATTCACTGAACAACAAGTGATCTGGACGCAGATCGCTAGACAAGCTCACTTCAGCACCGATTCCACCGCTAATACAGGATTCAGCAATTGCTGCTGCGATACCGCCTTCAGACAAATCATGGGCAGATGCTACAAGTCCTTGTTGAATAGCACCAAGAACCGCTTTTTGCACCCGTTTCTCAACTGCAAGATCAACAACTGGCGGACGACCTGAAGGTGCGCCGTTTAATACATATTGCAATTCACTTCCGCCAAACTCTGCTTTTGTTTCTCCAAGAAGTATGATTACATCGCCTTCGGATTTAAACTTTTGCGTCATAATGTGATCGATATCATGAACAAGACCTACCATACCGATAACTGGAGTCGGGTAGATAGCACCTTTAGCATTTTCATTGTACAAGCTAACATTGCCGCCGATAACTGGTGTATCCAAGATGACACAAGCTTCAGACATGCCGTCAGCAGATTTCTCCAATTGCCAGAATACTTCTGGCTTCTCAGGGTTACCAAAGTTAAGGTTGTCTGTAACAGCAAGTGGTTCTGCACCAGAACAAACGATATTACGTGCTGCTTCTGCTACCGCAATACGACCGCCCATTTCTGGATCTAGGTACACATAACGGCCGTTGCAATCTGTAGTCATTGCAAGTGCTTTACGCGTTCCATCAACTAATACAACTGCTGCATCAGAACCTGGTTGAACTGCTGTTGCTGTACGAACCATGTAGTCATATTGATTGTAGATCCACTCTTTACTTGCAACTGTTGGTGATCCTAGCACCTTCTCAAGTGTGCCTGTCAAATCAGTCAATTCAGCGAACGCAGATGCATCAACGGATGCATTATCACGGTAGTATGCTGGTTCTGCTGAAGGTTTATTGTAAACCGGGCACTCATCAACAAGTGCAGTAACCGGCATATTCGCTACTTCTTCTCCTTGGTGGAACAAGCGAAGACGACCATCATCTGTCACTTTACCAACCTTGGCACAAATAATGCCCCAACGATCGAAGATTTCCATTGCTTGTGCTTCATGCTGCGGCTCAACTACAAAGAGCATACGCTCTTGTGATTCCGAAAGCATCATTTCGTAAGGTGTCATGCCAGTCTCACGTTGTGGCACTTCATCAAGGTATAGCTCAAGTCCGTTGCCTGCTTTTGACGCCATCTCAGCGCTAGAGCAAGTAAGACCTGCCGCTCCCATATCTTGAATACCAAGAACAATACCAGAGTTGATAAGTTCAAGTGTTGCTTCCATAACCAGCTTTTCCATAAACGGATCGCCTACTTGAACAGCCGTACGCTTTTCTTCAGACTCATCTGACAATTCAACTGATGCGAATGTCGCACCATGGATACCATCACGACCAGTTGCTGGGCCCACATAGAATACTGGGTTACCTACACCTTTAGCGACACCGCGCTGAATTTTATCATGATCAATCAAACCAACAGCCATTGCATTGACGAGTGGATTGCCTTCATAGCTCTCGTCGAACATCACTTCTCCACCAACCGTTGGAACTCCGATGCAATTGCCGTATCCAGCAATACCGCTTACGACATTTTCGAATAAGTATTTCACACGATCATTATTAAGGTTACCGAAGCGCAAGCTGTTCAGAACAGCAATCGGACGAGCACCCATAGAGAAGATATCACGGAGAATACCGCCGACACCTGTTGCTGCGCCTTGGAAAGGTTCAACTGCAGACGGATGGTTATGTGATTCAATTTTGAATACAACGGCCTGGTTGTCACCGATATCTACGATACCTGCGCCTTCACCCGGACCCATTAGAACGCGTGGGCCTGTAATTGGGAACTTCTTTAGAATTGGCTTGGAGTTTTTGTATGAACAATGCTCCGACCACATGACGCTGAAAACACCAATCTCTGTATAGTTGGGTTTACGTCCTAGAAAACCGCAAACCAATTCATATTCATGGTCAGTTACACCAAATTGTGTGTAGATGCGTTGATCAGCGATTTGATCCGCTGTCGGTTCTTTAGCCGTTAATTGCTGCGCCATGTTGTTCCCTCCATGCATTCAAAATCGATGTAAACATCCGTTTGCCGTCCTCAGAACCTAGCAATTGATCAACTGCGCGTTCAGGGTGCGGCATCATGCCAACTACGTTGCCAGCTTTGTTGCTTACTCCTGCAATATTGTCTACGGAACCGTTAGGATTCGTATCTCCTGCATAGCGGAATACGATCTGATTGTTTTCTTGAAGCTCTGCCAAAGTGGCATCGTCGCAATAATAGTTTCCTTCGCCATGGGCGATAGGAATATGGATAATCTCGCCTTGCGAGTATTGGTTTGTAAATGATGTATTCGCGTTAACGACTTCGAGAGGCGTACTATGACAACGGAACTTAAGGCCACTGTTACGGATAAGTGCACCCGGCAACAATCCCGCTTCCGTCAAAATTTGAAATCCGTTACAAATACCAAGAATGAACTTTCCTTGCTCAGCTGCCTTTTTCACTTCGTTCATGACATTAGCAAATTGCGCAATTGCCCCGCAACGCAAGTAGTCACCATAAGAGAAGCCACCCGGTACTAGAATACCGTCATAAGCAGACAAATCCGTAGCCGTATGCCATACATAATCGACCTTTTGGCCGATTGTTAATTCTACCGCTTTATAGCAATCGATATCACAGTTGGAACCCGGAAATACGATAACTGCAAACTTCATCGCTTATCCCTCCAGCTCAAAACGGTAATCTTCTACGACAGTGTTAGCAAGCAGTTTCTCGCACATTTCTTTCAAACGAGTCTCCGCCTCCGCGCGGTCATTCGTATCAAGCACAACCTCAAGATATTTTCCGATACGTACTTTGCCGACTTCTGCAAAACCCATTGAATGTAGCGCGCCTTGTACTGCAGTTCCTTGTGGATCCAAAACGTTTTCCTTAATCGTGACGTAGACAGTTGCCTTCATAATTGCCTCCTGATAATGGTCGTTTTTTGGTAGAACACTAGTATAAAAAGGTAGCTTTTATCGTTCTTAGCAAGCGGTAATAAGGATAAAATAAGTTCTCTAGTAATCGTTCTTTGCTAGGCTAGCTTAGCTCGACGCCAGTTAAGCGGCGATAAATATCACGGTAACGGGCAGTCGTTGCTTCGACTACTGACTCTGGCAACGAATCTGGCTTACTGTTCTGATCCCAGTTCGATCCAAGTAAATACGTTCTAACGGGCTCTTTGTCCATACTATCAATCTCTACATCAAAAGCGTAGTTTCCTTCAGCCCAGAAGCGCGAAGAGTCTGGTGTAAATATTTCGTCTATCAATATAACTTGGCCGTCGATAAGCCCAAACTCAAATTTGCAATCTGCTAGGATGATGCCCCGCTCCTTGCAATATTGATGTGCGAAGCGATACAACTCGATGCTTCTATCTCTTAGTTCTACCGCTAGTTCAGCACCAACGATTTCCTGCATTTTCTCGAATGGAATATCTTCATCGTGACCAACATCATTTTTGGCCGCTGGCGTGAAGATCGGGTCGATGAAACGTTCATTTTTTCGAAGTCCTTCTGGTAGTTCAATTCCGTTGATCGCAGACGATTTCTGGTACTGTCTCCAGCCGCCACCTGTAATATAACCACGGACAACACATTCAATATCGATTCGCTCCGCCTTGCGCGTTACCATAATGCGGTTTTTCAGAAGCTCCGGTTCTGAAATAATGTCGCCAAGCCTCTCAACATCGGTATGCACGACATGATTGTTCTGAAGTTCCTCAGTAATGCCAAACCAGAAAGCAGACAGTTGATTAAGCACATTACCTTTATCTGGTACTGCCGGGTCAAGCACGTAATCAAACGCCGAAATGCGATCCGTTACAACGATCAGGAAATGTTCCCCCAAATCGTACAACTCACGCACCTTGCCTTTGTAGACAAGGGGCGCTTTCACATATTGAACTGCCGTAGACAAAGCTTGCGATGCTACTCCCATGAACGCCAACTCCTCCTTAATTCAAGCCCAAACGTGTAAAGATCGTATCCACATGTTTCAAATGCCAAGCTGGGTTAAAGCAATCTTCTATCTCCTCGGCACTAAGCACCGCTGTAATTTCTTCTGTTGCTTCAACGATGGAGCGGAATTGACGTTGCTCCTCCCACGCTTGCATCGCACGCGGTTGAACGGTATCGTAAGCTTCCTCACGGCTTAAACCTTTATCGATCAGCTTTGTCAAAACACGACCTGAGAACGGAACACCATATGTCGCACCCATATTACGCTTCATATTTTCCGGGAATACAGTCAAATTGTTAATGATGTTGCCAAGACGGTTAAGCATATAGTTCAAAAGCATTGTTGAATCCGGCAAAATAACACGTTCTGCAGAAGAATGGCTAATATCACGTTCATGCCACAACGTCACGTTTTCGTAAGCAGTAATCATATGTCCGCGAATAACACGGGAAAGACCAGAAATGTTTTCGCTGCCAATTGGATTGCGTTTGTGCGGCATTGCCGATGAACCCTTCTGACCTTTAGCGAATCCTTCTTCAACTTCGCGAACTTCACTCTTCTGGAGGGCGCGAATTTCTGTAGCGAACTTATCAAGTGATGTTGCAATTAGAGCGATTGAAGCAACATATTCCGCATGGCGGTCACGCTGCAACGTTTGTGTCGAGATTGGAGCAGCCGTAATGCCTAACTTGTTACAAACGAACTCTTCTACAAAAGGATCGATGTTAGCGTATGTGCCAACTGCGCCTGACATTTTGCCGAACTGAACACCATTTGCTGCATGTTTGAAACGCTCCAAGTTACGTTTCATTTCTTCATACCAAAGTGCCATTTTCAAACCGAAAGTCGTAGGCTCTGCATGAACACCATGTGTACGACCCATCATAGGCGTATCTTTATATTGAATTGCCTTAGCACGAACAATCTCGATAAAACGTTCGATATCCTTCAGCAAAATCTCATTCGCTTGGCGAAGCAAGTAGCCCATTGCTGTATCTACAACGTCTGTTGATGTGAGACCGTAATGTACCCACTTGCGCTCAGGCCCTACTGTTTCGGATACTGCACGAGTAAATGCAATTACGTCATGGCGAGTTTCAAGCTCTATTTCATAGATACGATCCATATTAAAAGTTGCCGATTTACGAAGTGCAGCAACATCTTCTTGAGGAATAACACCAAGCTCTACCCATGCTTCACATGCACAAAGTTCAACTTCCAACCATGCTTTAAATTTGTTTTCCTCTGTCCAAATAGCTCTCATTTCCGGTCTGCTGTAACGTTCCAACATAAAGCATTCACACCTTCCAAATCTTAGTTTCTTCTATCCATTCAAGCGCCGCTTCAATCGTAGGACCAAGTACATTAATATGTCCCATCTTCCTCTTGAACACTGCGTCTTTTTTTCCATATAAATGAACTTTAGGTGCTACGAGCAATCGTTCAGCAACTTCATCTTTTGCTACAAGCTGTTCTAATAATGGCTCCATATGCTGACCTAATACGTTCACCATAACAACTGGGCTAGTCAATGACGTATCGCCTAGCGGTAATCCACAAATTGCACGGACATGCTGTTCGAATTGCGATGTACGGCAAGCTTCCATCGTATAATGCCCGCTATTATGCGGCCTTGGCGCAAGCTCGTTCACGTACAATTCTCCGTTTGCTGTAACGAACATCTCTACTGCTATAAGTCCTACAGCACCTAACCCTTCGGCTATTCTAATTGCAAGACGTTCAGCTTCTCGCTGAATGTCTTCATGAATACGAGCCGGTACGATTGATAGATGCAAAATATTTTCAATATGAATATTTTCCGCAGGAGGGAACGCTTTTATTTCCCCTTTTGAACTTCTCGCCGCAATTACCGAAATTTCTTTGGCGAAATCAATAAACTGCTCTAGTACTAACTCCGTACCCGCAAGAGATAACGTTTTATAGGCTTCCGTTATTTCTGCTTCACTCCGGATTACCCATTGGCCCTTGCCGTCATACCCGCCAGTCGCAGTCTTCAGCACACATGGCATTCCGAAACGACTAACTGCTTCGCGAAGTTCCTCTTCACTACGAATTTCATTATAAGGTGCTACTCTTACGCCTGTAGCTTCAATCGCACGTTTCTCACGCAGACGATGCTGCGTCGTATATAACAAATGACTGCCTTGCGGAACGTAACTTTCCGCCATTAACATCGCGGCTACTTCTGCATCCACATTTTCAAATTCGTAGGTGATAACATCTGAACGTTCTGCTAATTTTCGTGCAGCAACATGATCATCATAGGCTGATACAATTTGCTCAGCAACTTGCCCCATCGGTGCATCTTCTGTTGGTTCGAGTGTGATGAACTTATAGCCCATTTCACTGCCAGCATTCGCCAACATTCGACCTAATTGACCGCCACCTAGGATGCCGATTGTTCCCCCTGGTAAAATCGTTTTCACCTCGGGTATCTGCTCGAAAACAAACCTTGAATCATCCATTTGCTTTAGCGGCCCATCCGTCCTACTCGTCATAAAGTTTCACTGCTTTCAAGCACTTCTTGTTTAATACGCTCGCGCCTTGCTTCTACTCTTGCTTGGATGTCAGGTTCAAATGCACCAATCATCTGAGCTGCAAGCAAGCCAGCATTCGTTCCTCCCGCATTGCCAATTGCAACAGTCGCAACTGGGATACCTCCAGGCATTTGAACGATAGATAGCAATGAATCAAGTCCGTTTAAATTTGAAGACTTTACTGGAACGCCAATAACCGGCAAAATCGTTTTTGAAGCGACCATGCCGGGCAAATGAGCAGCTCCTCCAGCTCCAGCAATGATCACCTTTAAGCCGCGCTGAACCGCAGTTTCCGCATATTCAAACATGAGATCCGGTGTCCGATGAGCTGACACAACCTTTTTTTCATAAGGAATATCTAACTCTTCAAGTACGTCGCAAGCAAGTTTCATTGTTTCCCAATCCGACTTACTTCCCATGATGACGCCCACCTTAGCAGACATTTGTTCAAACCCACTTTCTATAATTTGAATGTAATAGCAACTATGAAAACAGAAAAGGCCCCACAGCAATCATAACGCGATATGCCATCGGACCCGTGCGGCTACCTCTACTGAACAATCAGTAGAAGCAACACATTAATGAAATCGACTCTATATGTACACGAGCGCACGGCAGACAACTCAAGGTTGCTCCTTTTGAGAGCAACCTATATATGTCTTGCAAGTCATTCGTGAAGCATATAGATCCCATACATTAGACTAATTTTCCCACCTGTTAGAGGTAAACTAGCTCTTGCATCAGCACATCGATTCATCAAGCTCGTAGTCCAGAAATTAAGGTTTCCGGGTAGAGACATTCGGGCCTTTCCCAAATATATACGAGATTGCAATTATGGGCGGCATGCTCCGCCTCAAATCTATTCTAGTTTATCGAATTGGCTCAGTACTGTCAACAAAATACGAACATTAAAAGACAATCAAATGTGAAAGTTCGTTTTTTAGTCTCAAATGACCCCAATTGTAAGCCCTCAACTGCTAATAATGCCAATAGAATTCCCAATAAACGAGTTTTCTATGTTTATGACTACTAGAAGCACAAACTGAATACATTGGGATAAAGGGTTACTACGGGTCGTACATGCTATGTAAGTTTTACTTTTGTTCACGTTACTTAACGTTCACTACCATAAAACTTTAAGTTTATGCTTCCGATGTAAGTTTTACTTTTGTTCACGTTACTTAACGTTCACTACCATAAAACTTTGGAGGAGGGTTCCAATCGTGCACATTCACACAGTCAAGAGGGGAGATACGCTGTGGGAGTTGTCCCAGAAATACAATGTTCCAATCGAGCATATTTTCGTAGCAAACGGCTTCACGAATCAGAGTCCACTTGTCATTGGTCAGGCTGTCATAATTCCAACTCCATCAGGTGGCCACATTCATAAAGTATTGGTGGGCGAGTCACTCTGGAAAATTGGACAACACTACGGCGTTTCTTTACAGGAAATCGTTAAAGTAAACAAAATACATAATCCTGCAGTCATCATCCCAGGTCAACTGTTATCTATTCCAATTGCGGCTAAGCCTATCATTGAAGTTAATACATATACAGAGAAGTTCGGAGAATATGGCGTTCGCCTCATTAATGATATCGGAGATTACTTAACGCACCTCAGTCCCTTCAGCTATCGCATTCAACCTAATGGTTCGTTAAGTCCCATCGATGATGCCGCTATTATTCAAGCGGGGTATGAGAAACGAGCTACTCCTATGATGGTTATTTCGAACTACGAAGGTGGAAACTTCAGTCCAGAAATTGCACATGCAGTTGTTGCTGATCCTGCTGTTCAATTGATCGTAATCGGTAACATTCTCACTATAATGAGGCAACAAAGATATGTAGTTCTCCACGTTGATTTTGAGTATGTACCTCCAGCGGACAAAGAGCTTTTTAATACATTTCTTCAAAGACTAGTTGATACACTTCACCCTTTTGGTTATCTAGTCTCAACCGCACTTGCACCTAAATTAACGGCCGAACAAGCAGGAACACTTTACGAAGCTCATGATTATGAAATCCAAGGAAATATAGTAGACTTCGTCATTCTAATGACGTATGAATGGGGCTGGTCAGGTGGACCACCACGAGCGGTCGCTCCGCTTAACGAAGTTGTAAAAGTATTAAATTATGCGCTTACCGTCATTCCCCCAGAAAAAATCATTATGGGCATGCCGCTGTACGGTTATGACTGGACGCTGCCTTACGTTCAAGGTGGGAAGTGGGCTCCTTCGGTCAGTTCCTTTGAAGCAGTCAATCGAGCAGCGAAGTATGGATCAACAATATTTTACGATGAGCCATCACAATCTCCTTATTATCATTATTACGATAAAGAAGGCAAACAACATGTCGTATGGTTTGAGGATGCACGAAGTGTGCAGGCCAAATATGATATCGTAAAAACGTTCAAATTACGTGGGGTCAGCTTCTGGGTACTTGGTGTTCCTTTTCCGCAAAATTGGTTTGTGCTGGGGGAAAACTTTACGATCAAGAAGTTGGTATAGAGGGGGAGTATCAACATACATCAAAAAAGGCAGCCACATCGATTGGCTGCCTCTTAAGGTTTACTCCTATTCTTTAAAAAGATGCGTCAATTACTGACGTGTAACTTTATAACCCTCTTGGTGAAGCAGCTCCACTAGTCCGTGATCACCAACCATATGAAGAGCTCCTACAACAACGAAATAAGTTGACGGCTTTTCATTTTTCAAATATCCATCAATTTTGTCCACCATAAGTATGTTACGATCTTTCAACATAGCATTATAGTATTCCTCATTTAGCGCAGTTACGTCTACCCTACTCTTTAATTCACTTTCGCTACCTTCTGCCCACATTTTTGCTAATACTTCAGTACTTTTGTCCTCTGAATAGAAGCCTTGGACTGTGCCCAGCAGCATACCTTCTTGAATTCCAGCAGAGAAGCCATCTTGCATCGTTAGTTGTGACTCGTAGGACTCAAGTTCAAGAACTGGTGTTTTATCTTTAATAGCTTGATTAATAAAATGTCTGTCGATTCCAAGCTCTGATTTAAATGGGCTAGTTTCATCATTCCATGAAGATATAATCGAAGCCGCTAACCACGGTTTGAACTTATCTAACGTATTTGTTGGCACTTTAAGATCTGTTAAGAATTGAACCAACGTCTCGTAAGTCTCCGCAGAAATGTGGTCCTTCAGTGTTGTTCCGTCCTGATATGTACCTAATTTAGTAATGTATTCTGATAATCCAGCTTTTTCAGCAACTACATTAACTTCTACTGACAAATAGTCTGACTTCTCGTATGCTTCTTGAATTTCCTTACGTAAAGGATACATCGCCTCACTAGCTACATGAATCGAACCTAGCATATATACGACGTTACCATTCTTCTCTACTTTCCATAGAAAACCTTTGCTATCTTCTATTGTATCGATTGCAATGATTCTTTTATCAAAGTTCCATTCAAGCTCATACCCTACTGCTTCTACAATAAAACGAAGAGGGACATAAGTCACTTTGTTAATAATTTTTGGAGCCACAACTAATTGCTTTGGTTGACTATTTACAAAAGCCGTTTTGTGATTAATTTCCAACGTAATAACTGCATTTTTACTATAAGTAGTAACTACTCTACTTTTTTCATCCCAAGTAATTTCCAAATGGAGATTTTTCGAAACCGATCGAACAGGAACTAGCAACGTTCCTTTTTCTACAATGGGAAGCTGCTTCCCGAATTTCAGTTGTTCTCCGTCAACTAATATGGAATACGGAGTAGATGCTGCTTGCGAGCTTGTTGCGAAAGTTAGCAACATAATGAGTGCAATAAATAATGATGCCATTTTTTTCATGTGAACGGTAAACCTCCTTCTAATCTAACTAAATCACTAAACAGATTGTAACGGTCTCTATGACATATACAACTTATTTATTCTATCAATCATTACAAGAAGAAACTAGATCATTATTGGGTTTTTGTGAATTTTTATCCATCAATTCCTATTTTATTACGAAAGATTGAACCTTTTCCGAGAAATTTGGACCCCATCACAAATGGATATACAGAAAGGCAATCTCTTAAGTAAATAACTCTACTAAAAGAGATTGCCCTCTTTCGATAACTTTTTTTGCAATTATATACAACTGTTTCTCTTGCTTCCTATTATGTTCCTAACCAAATCGTCTTGTTCGCAATAGGAGTACGCTCAGGCGTTGTAGCATTCATATCTGGGTATCCCAAATAAATAAAACCAACGATCTCTTCATCTTCTCTGAGCTCAAACGTATTTTTCATTCGTTGATCGTACATTGGTGCTCCAGAACGCCAGATAGCTCCGAGCCCATAAGCATGGGCTGCAAGCAACAAATTTTGAACTGCAGCTTGTGCTGCTGCAAGCTCTTCCGCGTGTACCGCTCTTGGATCATCCGCAGGAGAACAAATCGCTGTAATGACAACAGGCGCACGATTTGCCTTTCCCCGTTCCTTCTTTAATCGATCCTCAAGTTCATTGCCTTCTAGTTCAGGCAATGCAGCAGCAGCTACGCGAGCATAACCTTCTCCCAGTTTCCCTCTACCCTCACCCGTCATAACGACAAAGCGCCAAGGCTGTGTATTATGGTGGCTCGGTGCCCAAGAAGCCGATTCTAAAAGTGCTTCAATGACTTCACGCTCAACTGGATCTCGCTTAACTCGACCTATCGTTCTACGTTCTCTAATCGCTTCCAAGAGACTAACATCGTTTGCCCGCTGCTCTATTTTAACTGCATCAGATACAATCTTCATGTTCAACACCTCACATTTTTTCGAATAAATACTGATATTCACCGTAACCTTCTTCTTCAAGCTTGTCCTTAGAAACAAACCTTAATGAGGCAGAGTTAATGCAGTAACGAAGTCCAGTCGGCTGAGGTCCATCATCAAATACATGTCCAAGGTGAGAGTCTCCTTCTTGGCTTCTCACTTCTACACGTACCATAAAATGGCTCGTGTCCGTATGTTCTACAATGGATGATTTCTGAAGAGGCTTCGTAAAGCTTGGCCATCCGCAGCCCGCATCGTATTTGTCCAATGAGCTGAAAAGTGGTTCGCCTGATACGATATCGACATAAATGCCATCCTCAGTGTGATCCCAATACTCTCCGGTAAACGGACGTTCTGTACCATTGTTTTGAGTAACCTCATATTGCACTGGAGTCAGTTTTTTCTTCAGTTCTGTACTGTCCTTTTTCACTTTCCAGTGGCTTGAAATAAAAGCGTCCCGCCCTGAACCTTTGCGATACATTTTATAACGGAATGGATTCTTTTTATGATAATCTTGATGATAATCCTCCGCCACATAAAATGGTGCTGCTGGCTCTATTTCCGTTACAATCGGCTTATCAAAACGGCCGCTTTCTTGCAACGCCTGCTTTGATGCTTCAGCCGCTAGACGTTGCTCCTCGGTATAATAATAGATTCCAGACCGGTACGAATTTCCACGATCATGGAATTGACCGCCCGCATCCGTTGGATCGATTTGACGCCAGAAAATATCTAGAAGCTTCTCATATGGGAATATCGCTGGATCATAAGTAATTTGTACAGCTTCTGTGTGACCTGTAGTGTGCGAACAAACTTCTTCGTAAGTAGGATTTACGGTTTGTCCACCTGTATAACCAGATACGATTGAGACAATTCCCGGCATTTCTTCAAATGGAGTTACCATACACCAGAAGCATCCACCTGCAAACATAGCTAACGATTTATTCGATAACGGCTGTTGTTCCATCACAACCACCCCTTCTTAACTTTGATAATGTTTATTGGTCTTGCTCCTATTATACATAACTAATAGCCAGCTTCAAAAATTGAATACGTTACCACCTTATTTTATTTCCAGAAGATGGCGACATCAACAAACCGCTTTGTTACAATAAGATTACAACCGCAACCTTTCGGCCCTATTTTGACGTTAGAATAGGTGGACAAGCTCTTATTTTCATTGGTAATATAGTTTTTCTGCATCGTAATTAGATAGCCGCTTCGCGAATAGGACAACTTTTTTCGTTCGTTCATCCCATACTTGGAACAATACTAACTTGCAATAGAGGTGAATGAATAACGATGAATGATACGAATATCGATCTCGCAACAACTGGTAGACAAACAACGGGCACTCGTAAAAAGAAAGGCTCCACCGCTTTTCTTGTTTTTCTTGGCATTTGGATTATTCTCATAGGTGGCGGAATATTTGGTGCTAAACTTTACACCGATCAGATGCAGAAAGAAATTACTGCTGACATTGAGAAGCAAACGGCTGCACAAGTTGCTGCTTTGCAAAAAGCTTATGAGGAACGCCTCGGTCAACTAGAAACGAGTTATAAGGCAGATATAACTGACCTTAAAGGTAAAGTTGACGCACTCAATGAACTTTTAACCTTCACAAAAGACAATGCGGACAATAAAACAGACAACAGCAATAAGCTGTACACGCAATTAAATGAAGTGAAGAAACAGTTGAACGAATTGAAAAAAAGTTTGGACGTCCTAAAATGAAAATAACGGTGAAAACATTAAATCGTACCGCGTTGCTAGCTGTAGCACCATTTGTCGGAATTATGTTGTGGTTACTTTTCTCTAGTATTGCTGTTGAACTTTCTGAAAAATCGAAACCTGATGTTGTGGATAAAGAGCAATCACTGGCGAAAAATGTGTTTAAAGAAACTTCGGTAGGACTTGATCAAGCTAATGCAATAGCTGTACATACTCAGAAGTCGATAAAAACACAGTTAAACCTTTATTCAAAAACGAATGCAGAGATGAAAGCAATTGCCACAATAGCAACAACTCAAGCGAAGCGTCCACTCGAAATGTATGATAAAAAAATTACAGCCAAATTAGGTAAACCAGCCTCAACGATTTCATCGGATAAGCTGCGGGCACAACTCTTTTATTTGAACAATGACAACTTCAAGAGTTATGCGGTAAAAATTCAGTTGAAGTCAGATGACGCTATGAAAATGGTGCTTGGCGGCTCTGAAGTCGGACATGCCAAAACTACACTCCAAGCCGTTAAAGATCATAATGCAGCTGTCGGTGTAAATGCAGGTGGCTATGCGGATGGTCGCGGTAAAAGATATCCTATGAGCAATACGATTGTAGATGGGAAATATGTGACTGGTTTTGAAGCATCTTATGCGGACTTATTTTTTGTAGGATTAAATGACCAAAACAAGCTCGTTGGCGGCGAGTTTTCTGATAAAAGTCAACTCGATGCCAAAAAACCGAAGTTCGGCGCATCATTTGTACCTGTTCTGCTAAAAGGCGGCGCTGCACAAACGATTCCGCCCAAATGGCAAACGAGTCCAAAACGTGCTCCTCGTACCGTTATCGCAAACTATAAAGATGATCAATTGCTCATCTTAGTAACAGATGGTTACAATGAAGCCGGTAGCTCCGGTGCTACGTTAGAAGAGGTACAATCGTTGCTTAAGCATTACGGTGCACGCGATGGCTACAACCTTGATGGCGGTGGATCTTCCTCTCTCATATTTAATGGAAAAGTCATTAACAAACCTTCCGATGGAGGACTGCGTAAGCTACCAACACACTTCTTATTTTTCAAATAGTCGTGCTAGTGTTTCTCTAAAGAATTGTCCAAAATAAAGGAGTAGATGCCATTTGCGTCTACTCCTTTCCTTTTAGCCCTACCGCTATCTTTAACATTGTCAAATCATGCTCAGCTGTTAACAATAATCGTTCTGCGGTTTGAAGCGTAATTAGCTCAAAAAGAATTTTATCGCCTGGTTTGAGCTGAGCAAACAATGGAATGTCCACTGTAGCTATTTGAGCAACTCTAGGATAGCCTCCTGTCGTCTGACGATCTGCAAGAAGTACGATAGGATTCCCGTCTGGCGGTAGTTGAACCGTTCCTATCGCTACTGCTTCCGATAAAAGTTCAGCCGATCGTTGCAGTGGTCCAAGCGCTCGCTTCCCCTCCAGCCTGTATCCCATCCGATCAGATAATGTCCCAATTCGGAAAATACCGCCGAATAATGACACCTTCGCTTCATCCGATAAACGATTACTATGAGTACCTTCCATTACTCGAATGACAAACACATCTCTATCTGCAAGTGCAAATTGACCTGCATGCCATGTAGATAACCATCTCTTTTCTTGAATAGCCGTAATCAATTTTGCTGACAACGAGCTTGCAGCAATTCCATTTACCATAAGATGATCTCCAGCCTTTAGTGCACGACCTTCGTGTCCACCTAGACCACCTCTTATATATGTGCTTTTACTCCCAAGCACTTTGTTCATATTGAAGCCACCTGCAACTGCAAGATAGACTCTGCTACCAAATCGACTTGCCCCAAATGTGATGATATCACCTCTGTTTAGCAAAACAGGGCGCCAAAGTGGCACGTATCGTCCATTGACTGTAGCCCCCAGATCCCCACCACACAATGAGATTAACAATTCACGTTCAATTCGTATTTCTCCACCAGCTGATGTAAACTCAATAACTGCTTCGTCATCACTATTGCCAACTATGATGTTAGCGACCCTTGCCGCACCTTGGTCCATCACACCCCCTACAACGATGCCATATCCTTGATAACCTGTTCTTCCAAGATCCTGAATGGTAGCTAGTAGCCCGGGCTTTACTATCGTTATTGCCATCTCACTTCACCCCCCGATGAAGCTAAGCTATTAACTAATGAAGCTACGTTTTCATCTACTGTATGCCAGCCCTCGTATTGTTCCTCTGCAATAGGTATAAATCTGATATGATCTCCTGCTTCTAACAAGCTCGGTATTTCAAGCTGAGGCTGAAACAATCTAAGTGGTGTTCTCCCGATTAATTGCCATCCGCCTGGCGTTTCTATCGGATAAACCCCCGTCTGCACTCCAGCAATTCCTACACTTCCAACTGGAATAACTGTTCGAGGTGTTTGCCTTCTTGGCGTTGCTATCCGCTCTGACATTCCACCCAAATAAGGAAAAGCAGGAGCAAAGCCGATCATATACACCAAATAGTTTCCACTACTATGAATCGAAATAACTTCATCCTCATTCAAACCGCAATGTTCAGCAACTACACCCAAGTCCGGTCCGTATTTTCCACCATAACAAACCGGTATTTCAATCGTTCTATGACCTATATGGGAAACGTCAATATCTTTGAAAGCTCTTAGTAGTAGATTAAGTCTCGCACACATCGTTGCATAGATCGTTGCGTGATCAGTTTCTTCAAAACTTCTGCTCCTCCATATTTGTAAAGGATCATAATGTACTGCAACTGATGTATAAGCGGGTACAATATCGCTAATTCCAAGCAAACGTTGACCTTCGATCAACTTCGTTACGGCAATAACAATGTGATGCGTTTCTTCGTTTATTTCATCTCCAAGACGTATGAGAACGCAACGATCTCCTAGTGGCTGCATTTCATAGTTGAGAGTCTGACTATGTAGACTTACTCTCGAATCACCCATCCCTCTCCCTCCTAACTTTTTTCCTAATGCTCGCCTGATTTCAAAATTCGTATTTCCGACTGTAACAATAATTCCCGAAGCTTCATAACATGTCCGAGCGCACCCGGCGTATCACCATGAACACAGACTGTATCTGCCTTAAGCTGCAATATATTTCCGAGACGGGTACGAACTGTTCCAGACTTCACCATACTAACAACTTGAGCAGCAGCTAAATTGGAATTCGTTAATAGAGCACCTTCAACTCCCCGCGGAGTAAGTGTGCCATCATCCTCATAAGAACGATCAGCAAACACTTCATTCATCGTTTTTAGACCTATTCTCTCGCCTGCACGAATAAGTTCACTACCTGATAATCCGTATAACATCATATTTCCGTCTACTTTGTAGACAGCTTCTGCTATAGCTGTTGCTAGCTTCGGCTCGACAGCAGCCATATTATATAACGCACCATGTGGCTTAATATGAGCTACTTTCCCTCCTTCTGATGTTGCAAAAGCCATTACAGCGCCTAATTGATAAACGGTCATTTCATATGCTTCTCGACTGCTTATTTCCATCTTTCTTCTTCCGAAACCAGCCAGATCCGGCAAACCGGGATGTGCACCAATTGCTACATCATACTGGAGTGCGAGCTGCACCGTCCTTCTGATTGTTGCCGCATCACCCGCATGAAAGCCGCAAGCAATATTTGCGGATGTAATATGTTTTATTAGTTCGCTATCCACACCTAGCTGATAAGGACCAAATCCCTCACCCATATCACAATTTAGATCAATACGGTACATCTACTTTTCACTCCCTAATTAAAACAATTTTAAACTAGTGCTCATGCTGATTGCCTACCCTTCATTACACAACTATAAATGTAATAATATGTTATGCTAAAAATAGCATTTCACCAACCATTATGGAGATGAATGGTATGCTCACTTTTTTGAGAATTAACGGATTAAGCGCCTTTTATGCTTTTATCTTATTTATTCAAATCGAACTTATCATAAATGTATATCGTTTAGCGAGAATATTCGATGTGGGCTTGGACTCAATGGTTAGCTATACTGAATCCACCGCATTATTAATCTTTATCTTTTCTACAATAATATTTCTTTACTTAACGAAGCGTCTATTAGGAGATCGAAAAACGAAATATTTTACAGCCATTCTCTGGATTCCTTACGTCAAAAACCGATTTTAAATGCTTAATCGAGTGTGTTTGCACAATAGCCTATGTTTGTTACATATCGAGCTGTTTGCAAATGCGATGCTCACAGTTACTATCAATTATTTCGAACAGTATGCTAACGAACCCAGTAACTCTTATTTGTACTACAGCACGAAATAACACGTGTGCGATTCATTAAAACATAAACGTAATCGTTTTCTTTGAAATAAGAATTATACATTTAGTTTAAACAAAACGTTCCCTGTACCCTGTAACTATCTACAAATAAGAAAGAGCAGCGCCGACTCAGCGCTGCTCTTTCATCTTTATCTATATGTCCGAGAGTTTACTCTCCACCCATAAATACATATCGGCAAATAATGAGAATTGCAAGAATCCACATTAACCAGTGAACTTTGTATTTGCCTTTTCCTCCGAGATTAGCGACAGTTGCAAGCAATACGTACGATACGATACCGAAAGAAATACCATTAGCGATGCTGTAAGTGAAAGGCATTAGCGAAAACGTCAAGAATGCTGGAATCGCATGAACCATATCAGAGAAATCAATATCTTTAACAGATTGCATCATCAAAACACCGACGATGATTAGTGCAGCTGCTGTAGCAGAACCAGGAACAAGCGCTACAAGTGGTGAAAGGAAGATAGCAAGCAAGAAGCAAATACCTGTTGTAATTGCAGTCAAACCTGAACGCCCACCTTGAGCGATACCTGCGGAACTTTCAACATAAGCAGTAACTGTACTTGTTCCCAAAATTGCTCCGCCGCCAACGCCGATTGCGTCAACCATCATCGCTTTACCGATGCGCTTTTTGCCCTCTTCAGGGTTTTTCATAATACCAGCACGGTTAGCTGTACCAACTAATGTACCGAATGTATCAAATAGTTCAACGAATGTAAACGTAAGAATAACTGTAATTAGACCAACTTCGAAAACGCCAGCAAAGTCGAAATGCCATACGTTCATCGTCGCGAAATCAGGAATCCATGTTTTACCTTCAAATGCAGTTTTAGCATCTACATGGCCTGTAAGTAACGCGATTCCGGTTGTTCCAAGTATTCCGAACAATATTGCTCCTGGTACTTTTAATACCATAAGAATTGCGATTAAAGCAATTGCAATGATCGTAAATACGACCGTCTCATTGTGGAAGCTGCCAAGCGTTATGATCGTCTCTGGGCCACTAACTGGAGTAAATGATTTCGTTTTAATATCAGAGAAGCTATCTACGACAATCGTCATAAGACCACTGTTCTTTAGACCAATAATTGCAATAAACAATCCAATACCTACTGTAATAGCATGTTTAAGACTATCTGGAACTGCTGTTATAAGCATCTGACGAATTTGCGTCACTGTAAGAATAATAAAGATAATACCAGATAAAAAAACTGCTGTAAGTCCCATCGCTGGAGAGATTGGTGTATCCGTCGCCGCTGAAGCAAGAATGACAGAAGCAAAATAAGCATTAAGTCCCATGCCTGGTGCTAGTGCAACTGGAAAATTAACGAACAAGCCCATTGCGATGGAAAAAATACCAGCAGCTAATGCAGTTGCAAGAAATACACCTGTCCAGTTTAAACCAGCTGGCTCCAAGATCATCGGATTGACAGCCAAAATGTAAGCCATCGTCATAAAAGTAGTGATCCCCGCCATAACTTCAGTTCTTACATTTGTCCCGAGTTCCTTCAATCGAAAGAATCCATTCATTTTGATAATACCCTCCCAAAATTGTGATGGAACAAACAAAAAAGCCCATAAAGAAAGCGCGTATAACGCATTTCTCCAAGGCTCTGCAAAAAGGGGAACAACGCATCGCAAAACTGCTGCGACAACGCCATTCCACTCTCCTCGTAGCCTGATCATTTACGGTGATCTAGTAGAAACTCTCAAGCCGATTCTTGAGATTATACGAAAAGGTATATGCGATTGTTGTTTACCGTCTCCAATTTTAAAGAGTAAATGAACATTTTGTCAACAATTTTCACGAATATTCGATAAAGTTTTTACAAAATCATTCGTAAAGGTAACGTTTTCACGTGAATTATTAGCTCTATATGTAGCTTTCTATGACAAAAATCAATAATGGAATAAGCGCAAGCGGCACCAAAATAATGATCCATCCCATTGGTCTTCCAAAGTTTATCGACCAACCGACACCAAAACGTTTTTCAACAAATACAGAAGGATCTTGTGGGTTGAAATAAATTTGACCTAACTTCCAATATTGATCTTGGTCACCCATAGGCATTGTCTGTGCCTTCGATACACCTTCTATTTTGATGCGACTACCACCTTGTCCCGTGATTACCGATAAAACAATTGCATATATCACAACAATTCCTGAGGCAACTAATGTTATAAAGGTGACTTCATTGCTTCCCCACTCTAGCAGCATGCCAATCTCAATAAATCCGAACATTACCGCCATTAAAAGCCCAGTAATAATTATATAAACGGACCAATAGCGACGGAATATCGCATTACGCATAAGTGAACCTTCTGGGTCGCTTGCTTCAACAATTTGTTTGCTTCGACTAATACTAAAATTGATAAGAATAAAAACAATCAGCAGAAGGGCTTGGATTAATGCTGGCCATAAAACAGCCATATAACTTCGCTCAACACTTCGGCTTACTTCTCCATCCAAGCCATATTTCATCGGAATTTGTTCAGGGAATTGATCAAAGTTCAACACGCCAATTAATATCGTAGCTAGTATAAGAAGAACATGTGGAATAAACCAGAAGTATGAAACAGTTAACTTTGCATTTCTAAATTTGGTATTGATCATTACCCGCTGTACTGAGCTCGTTAACCATCCTTTCTGTTCCTTAAGATGTTTAACGGAATAATGTTGCTTCAAGTAAATGACAAAGGAAAGCAATAAATAACCTAGCACATGACTCACAAGCATTATACCCCACTGTTGTTCTGAAACTGTTTTATTAGAGAACCACAGCAGGGAAGCAGTAATCACTGCACCGATTCCCCCATTAAGCCACAGATATTGGAAACGTAGCGCTGTAATTTTTGAATCCTTCTGAGCCTCTTCCGGGATCGTTACACCAAAGCTTTCTATCTTCCGTGTCAAAAAGGGCATTACCGTCATTATGAAAGTAATCGGTACCATCAAAACAAACACTAGCAGCAACATCATTCCATTACTCATTCCTATTCGCCTCCATTAATCATGTCTGTGAATACTTCAAAACTAATTTCATTAAACTGCTCTTTCGCCATCCCTCGGCATATTGCTTCTGCAATTAACGGCCGAAGTTGCTCTTTCAGCCTCACTCTAAAATGTTCATCCGCTGCGGGAAATGCATCTAGCTGAATGACTACGCCTTGCTTCCGATTAATTTGTACATATCCTTCTTGCTTGAGCAAATGATAGGCTTTGTTGACCGTATGCAAGTTGATTCCCAGATCACCTGCCAAACTCCGCACGGAGGGTAAAGCTTCGCCTGGTAATAGTTGCTTTCGAGCGATCCCTTCAATGATCCCGTTCACAAGCTGAGTATAAATAGGAGTCTCCGACTGAAGGTCTATTCCTAGAAGCATTGTTATTTCACCACCATTCCTTTTAACTTATTCGGGTATCAATATCACTTAATATCTATCTGTTATATATCAAGTATAACAACTATATTTAACATATGCAATAACCATTCGCTTACTTTAAGAAGATAATTTTTCCATTTTAGAAAAATAACTCATTGCAATACAAATAACCATATGAAGGGCTATACTGATCACAATCAGAATAGCCCCGCATATGGTTATTGTTTAAATCTCTATTTTAAATCAGATTATTTAGCATGTTCATTTTCAAAAAATGCTGGCAAATACGACTTGTTAGCTTCCAACATCTCTTCGAGCAATGCCTTCGCCACTGACACACTTGGTACAAGTGGATGATTAACCATCGCTTGAAGCGCAATTCCTCTATCGCCAGATATCGCTGCTTCAATCGTAAGAGACTCGTATGTTTTTACTGCATGCATCAAACCCTTTACTTGCTCAGGTACATTTTGTAATGGGATAGGGATAGGCCCTTGCGCAGTTACAACACAGTTAACTTCAATGCTTGCATCCTCTGGCAAGAAGTCTATAATACCGCCATTGCGAACGTTCAACGTTTGAATATCGCGTTTATCTGTATAAAGGGAATGCATTAAGTTAACAGCTGCTTCCGAATAATAAGCACCGCCACGTTGTTCAAGTTGCTTAGGTTTCTCGCTCAAGTTTACATCCTTATACAGCTCGAACAACTCAGTCTCGACACGACTAACGACATCTGCGCGTGTACCGTTTTTCTCAAGCGATTCTTTCATATCTTCAAACATCTTGTCCTTCATATAGAAATAACGCAAATAGTACGTTGGAATAGCACCTAATGAACGTAAGAAGTCTGCATCCCAATCAAATGCTGTTACATTCGTTGCCGTATAGTCACGTCCTGCACCGATAAGTTCAGGCAGCTTATCTTCACCATTAACGTAAGCGGCAGTTACCCAATGCAAGTGGTTAATACCTACGAATTCAGGAAGTACTTCACGCTCAGTCACACCGTACTCCTTCGCCAAAAACTTGTAGAAGTTAATAGGAGAATTACACAATCCTACTGTTTTTACTTTGCTATATTTCTGAACTGCTTCAGTCACAATACCTGCTGGATTCGTGAAGTTAAGTAGCCAAGCATCAGGTGCAAGCTCCTCGATATCTTTACAAATATCTAGAATAACAGGTACAGTACGCAGCGCCTTAAACATACCTCCAGGCCCTGTCGTCTCTTGACCAATAACACCGTGTAAGATTGGAATATGCTCATCGCGGCGTCTTGCTTCAAGCAAACCTACTCGCATTTGAGTAGTAATAAAATCTGCTCCTTCAATTGCTTCACGACGGTTAAGCGTTAGCTTCACAACGATAGGTAGACCAGACTTTTCAACCATACGTTTCGCTAGTTCGCCAACAATTGCAAGCTTGTGGCGTCCTTCTTCAATATCGACAAGCCATAGTTCACGGATCGGCATTTCGTCATAACGTTTGATGAAACCTTCTACGATTTCTGGTGTATATGATGATCCACCGCCGATTACAGCGATCTTTAGTGCTTTTTTGTTAGACATATGAGTTAGCCTCCCTTAGAATGTGATCCCTCTCAAAACAGCATCTGTTTCTTCATCAATCGTAAGTCCACTACTGTCCATCGCACTCATGACAGCTCCAATAACAGGGTCAACTGACAGCCTCACTATACTCGCGTTAGTAGCTACTTTTTTCACTTCACTTTGAATGGCATCAACCATATGAGTAGAGCTACCTCGTGACAATACACTACCCGCCAGTACCACATCAAAACGTTCATTTTGCATACCCAACCGTTTAATTAACGCATTAACTGAATTGGCATGCTCGCGACCAGCTTCTTCTAAAATTCGTATAGCGACTTCGTCACCCTGTCCAGCTGCCTCAAATACGAGTTTAGCCAAATCTTTTGGCGGTTGTTTTCCGTTGTCTAAAGCGTCGTCATACATTTCTTTTACTGAAGAGTATCCAAGCTTTTGCGGTACGAGATCCTTTAGAATCGTCGGTTCTTCTCGTCTCTCCCAGCACCGAATTGCAGCTCGGAATGCATGTATAGCGAGATCTGTCCCTGATCCGAGACCATCACCAAACATATAGCCAAAGCCTCCATATTGAAGTTCTTGCCCCTGTGCGTTACGCGCAGCCGCGTTAAATCCAGTTCCACTTATAATAACTGCACCATACGACTGATGTGTGCCAGCTCGCATTCCGATCATCGTGTCGCAGGCAATTGAATATCTTTCATAACCTAATGAAGCTATCATTGGACGTAATATTTCGTAATCAGGTTCTCTATCCGCCCCAGCTAATCCGAAATAAGTATACGTAATCTCTTCCTTCGTTACTCCAGCTGACTTAAGCGCCTCATTGCATGCCGCTTCAATATTTGTACGTGCTACTTGGAACGCAGTCTGATGATTACCATTGCCGCTTAATCCTTGCCCCAGCACATTACCCTTCTCATCTACCAGCAAGGCATGTGTCTTGCTTCCTCCAGCATCAATTCCAAGAAATAATATAACGTCCACACTCCTTAGTTGCTTCGTAACCACTGTATAGTTCTATCTTAATAAAAAAAACATCGTTTCTCTAATGAAAAAGAACGATGTTCTAATACTATCTTACTATTTATTAATCTCGAAGCTCCGATGGTAGCTTACCGATATGTTGCTTAAACAATCGATTGAAATTAGATAGATTACGGAAGCCACAGTCAGATGCAATCTCAATAATTTTGTGATCCGTCGTCTCTATCATTTCTACAGCTCTCGACAGTCGAAGTTGAATTAAATAGTCCATTGGAGATGTGCCAACCACCTGTGTAAAAAGAGTACTGAATCGCGATGGACTTAGATGAGCCTTCTCCGACAATTGTTTAAGCGTCCAAGCATACTCCACTTGTTCCTCCATTACATGAAGAACATTACGAATGGATTCCATTCCTCTTGCATGATGTGATTTACTCTCAGAGTTTCTAGCGAAATAACGATTAACATAAGCCAGAAAGCTAACCAACTTAGCTCTGACAATAGCTTCATAATGGGGCTCCGCACGAACGTACTCATCTCGCATCTCAGCAAAGATAGTACTCAGTCGCGTGAGTTCAGGATGCTCTCGATCTAGTACGTTATCAAACCGCATACCCATTTCGCGAAAAGGAATGAGTAAATCTGTATCATATCGTTGCTCGAGTGCAAGGTACGCAGGGTCGAACATCAATATGCCCATAACAAGATTCTCCGTCTCGACTGCGCGGTGCAGGTCGTTGGAGTTTATTAACACAATGTCACCTTGCTGAAACTCGTACCTACTACCATTAATAAGATAATAACCACTTCCGCTATATATATAATTAATTTCTAAAGTGGAGTGCCAATGAAGTCGCTGAAAAGGTGGGCTAACACCTTCCGTTTGCGACATAATGATGGGAAATCCCTGCGGCAAGTCGATCTCATCCCGAATGATGGGTGGGAACATCTTCATGCTTCAGTCCTCCTATGGATATGGCTGCAATTACTATGAATTATAGCAGAGCATGAGGGCTTAAACATTAAGAAAGTACCCGGGATGTTAAAATCTTTGGGTCGGGAGCGCTTGAAGCGGCAGAGCGCGGGGCAGTGTGGCAGGCACTAACCCGGTTTTTTCGGGCTAGCGCCCTTGGCGCGGTGCCTATAGGAGCTAGTTATTGCTCATTATTCAAAATATTATCTCCTTCAGTCTCATTTCAAGAATAGTGAGACAACAAAAAAGCCGATCATTAAAATCAGCTTTTACTTAAATCTTTATAATGGCTCGCAACATATGTTCACTCTTCAAGTAAATAATACTCTTGATCACAAGAACTACATTTCCAACCCTTCAGTTCTTCACAATGAGTTGTCTGCTCAGTAACCTCAATCAATTCACTACTTTTACATGACGTACATTTATCAATAATTTTGCTTCCAAACAGAATAGTTGGGCTATCTCGAATAATAAATGGCTTGATAACTTCTTTACCTCCAATTTTCTCTCTGAGCATTGGCTCTATACCAACCATGCCTTCTTCGCAAACATCAATTGTACATTCGCAAACTACTTCCTTTTCAGCCATTACTTCTCCAGCAAATAATATTTGGATTTCTGACTCGTTGACCTCAAGCTTGGCGTTATGAAGTGGGAACTCAATTTCACCTACTAAAGGAAGTATAATACTCTCATCAGAGTCCTCGATTTCATTAAAAATCCGCATTCCAATGAAATTATTTTTTCCATCATAAAGTAAGTGACACTTTATAAAGTTTAATGAGTCGCTTTTAAGTCGTTCTTTTCCAGCATCCTTCAAATATATGTACACAAGTGAATTGTCTTCTATTGTAATCTGCATTTATTAGTCCTCCACATTTAGCGATGTCTTAGATCATATATAAATAGAATAACATTTATACAAAATAATATAATTGAAAAAACAATATAAAATAGGTTTGAAGCATTAGTAAAAGATAGTAATAAAAATTGTCCTACTGTACTTACCAAACAAATAAGTGGAAAAAATAATAGAAGAAATCTAACCTCTCTTTTGTAATCGTTTCTGATCTCTCTATCAATAAATGCGTTAAGCACAATCGCTATTATAATTGGAAAAGGTACTGTAATGATTAAATGAAACAATTTATATCCATCATCTGGGCTATCCCCTACTACAAATACAAATAGATCTAAGTATAAGTAGATAACAAATCCAAGCGTTGCTAGCGTTAATAAATGTGATATTAGCTTAAACACAAGGTTTT
This sequence comes from Paenibacillus sp. GSMTC-2017, assembly GCF_016019935.1. Lineage (GTDB taxonomy): Bacteria > Bacillota > Bacilli > Paenibacillales > Paenibacillaceae > Pristimantibacillus. Next base: position 518,254 of record NZ_JAECMT010000003.1, on the reverse strand, counting down.
TGGTTTTCATACAAACTATCTCCTCACATTGACTTCTACTTGGATTAATAGATCCCAATTTTCATAAATATTTTGATAAAATACGTTTTGTTCCCTATCCCCTCAAGGTTTGTACCAGAACTCAATACCAGTTGCACACCAAACTTTAATAATTTCACCAGGCCCAACCCCCTCATGTTCATCAAAAATCGTTAATGGTGCTAATTAACCCGTCTTATCCTCTTTAACTTTTATCTAATTGCCTTTTATGAACATCTCGGAAGCATTAGATGCAAGACATTTCTTTAATTAGAAACTTATCGAGCACCATCTAGCTACTCATTTCAACAATTAATCATCTTAGAATAGATAGTGAGTGTGTATTCAGCTTCTATTTCATGAATGTTATTGATGTTACTGTCTGATTCGTCTATTTGATTAATACATATCCCTTCAAATTGTGCTTCCTTTTTATACTGACCGAGTAGTTCTTTTAAGTCATTTACCTTGTTTAATACGCACGTAAAGGGCAATTCTAATCCCTCATAAAATGAAACAACTGAAACTCTGATGGCAGGTATCTGATAATCTCCCCATAGATAAAAAACAAATGATTTCCCCTTGAAATACTTGTTCAAGTACGAAGACCATGATGCTTCAATATAGAGAAATATATTATCCAATTCACTGATTGAAATGTTGTTTTTCTTAATCAATTTATTTAATTTATGGATAGTGTATACATTATAACTAGCTTCGGAATTGTATTGCCCTCTATCATTCGAAAACAATAAATTAGGTTGTTCAGCTATTTCGATTATTTCATTATATGCCTTAATACCTTTATTTTTAAGGAAATCAATCATTACATATGCACATCTTTCATTTAATTATTCTTTTATACTTTAATCAACTATACCATACCTTGGAGTCGTTCTTTTGCTCCATTCTTTCTACTTTCTGTTCTTATCGATCATAAAAAACTCCCTTTTATTTGCTTTATAAAAGCAAGTAAAGAGAGCTTTCTGCATAAAACCTTATATTAACTTCTTAAAATAAAAAACTGTCGCATCCAATTTGCCACTTGCAGATTTTGCATAGTCAGGAATTCGTCCAGCCTCCAAGTAGCCTAGCGAAGTATACAAATCGTTCGAAGGATCTCCTTCCCTTGTATCAAGAACGAGTAATGTTCTTCCTTCATCCGTCGCTCTCCTCGCTGCCTGCTCCATAAGGTTGCGACCAATCCCTTTACGGCGATAGTCGGGATGAGTCATTAATTTTGCTATCTCCGCTCTATGTCCGCCATTTTGCTTCGTGCAAAGATGTAGTTGCACACTCCCGATGATCCGATCATCCATTTTGGCAACGAATAAAATCACTTCTGGACTCACTACTTGATTCCAATACGCTATAGCTTCTGAATGCATCATTGGAGGCAAAAATCCTATCGAAGCGCCATCCTCTACAACTTGTATCAAAAGCTCAGAAAGAGAATCAACGTGTTTACCAACAGATTGTAATTGCTCAATACTCACTTCATTCGTCATTATAAACCCTCCAATTTTACTTATATAGTTTTATAATAATGAAAGAAGTATAATTTGTATAACGAATAATAGCGATCGTAATCATTCATAAATCAAATCAATCGAGGTGCTACGATGGACATTTCACAATTAGAAGCTTTTTTATCGGTGAGCAAGATTAGAAATTTCACTAGGGCGGCAGAGTATTTACATATCTCTCAATCTGCCGTTACAGCAAGAATACAAGCGCTCGAGAAGTCTATCGGCAAGTCACTATTTCTACGAGATAATCGTAATGTGAGCTTAACGCAAGCTGGCATCCACTTCCTCCCTTATGCCGAAAGAATGTTGATCTTATTTGAAGAGAGCAAAGTAACTTTAGCAGAAGGGGCAGAATCTTATCTTGTTATGAGCGGACCAGGATCGGTATGGCATTATTATTATTTCAAACATATACTCACCTTTAGACAAACGCACCCAAAGGTGGCTCTTAAATTTCTAAGCTACATCGATTCAAGCTACATGATCCGTGATCTTTTGCTTGATGGTGTTGTACAAGTTGCCATCCGATATGACGAGCCAGATCGTCCTAATGTCACTAAACAATTACTATTTGAGGACGAAATCATACTTGTATCATCTCGAGCAAATACACATCTACATACTAAATCTGACTTTTTATCTGGCCAGTATTATCATTTAGATTGGGGACACTCGTTCACTAAGTGGTTCGAAGCAATTGTTGGGGGGAGTTTTCTACCTACCTTTGAGCTGGATCATTCTACTATTATGCTCACTATGATTCTACACGGTGAAGGATTTGGATTTCTTCCACGAACAATTGCACAATCCTTTTTAGACACTCAACAATTGTATGAGCTACGCTGTGAAGTACCTTTTCCAATTACGAAGGCTTATGGGCTCTACTTAACTGAAAATCGTGACCATCCGAATGTCCAATTAGGTTTAAAATTGCTCGGCGTTCTTTAGGCGAGCCCTTAATAAACATTCTCAAATCACTATTTAAAGTCATCATCTATGCATCGTTAAGTTTTCAACAGAGTTAATTAGTTAGATTTATATTGGTCGCAAAAAACTCTCTTTTGTTTGCTACTAAGCGCAAGTAAAAGAGAGTGTTCAAATACTCTATTTTGTTGTAAATCATACGGTAGCTGCTGGAAAATCGAAAACTATGGCGAACAAATATCTACATCGTTACCGTATCTTTTTTAGATGCTGCTTTGGAACTGCCACTCCAGCTCAAATAAGTCCAAGCCCGAAGTAGCCACTCCACTGGCCCAACTCGGAAACGCTTCAAATACCAATGGCTAGTGAATAATTGCACTGTATAAATAGCGATAGCGAGGAGCAATCCGAGCAATATCCCTATTTCGCTAAACCAACCTAACCCGTATCCATAAAATATGGTCGTACAAACGACGGACTGCATCAAATAATTCGTTAAAGACAACTTTCCAACAGCCGCAAATCTGTTACTTAGCCATTCCATTTTTGTTAACGACAACATCCAAGTGAATAATAAAATATAGCCGACCGCAAGTACATTTCCTCCAACTATATACAATCCTTCTCCATGAACGGCGTCTGGCGAAATTACTTTGATTGACTTCATTCCAAGTCCCACCAAAATAAGCGGGAATGATGTTAATAGGAATGTTTTGCGTTTATTCTCAACTTGCTGGAACCATTGTTTTTTGGACGCATAAATGCCCAGTAGAAACATTGGCAAATAGATGAAAATCGATAATGTAGTAATTATTCGATAAATGACTGGACCAAACATAGGGGCTTCATTTAAACGGAGTCCAATTACCTCAAAATAGGAACCGTTTGCGTATACATTATTTGCAATATCTGCATATTGCATTAGAAGTCCTTCCACCCATCCAGAGTCTGCGTTTCCACCAGCATTACTGAGAACCAACAAAACAAATGAAATGATGAACCAAACTAAAACCGTTTTTGCCTTACGTTCTAGGAACAGCAGTAGAAGAAACGCCGCTATACCATACATAAGTAATATATCACCTTCCCAGAGGAATACGATATGTGCTGCTCCCAAAATAATTAATAAAGAGAAACGCCGAATCATAGCGGTGTAGAAGTTACGGCCTTTTGCAGTCATACTAATAGACATTGCAGACAATCCATAGCCCATAAGAAACATAAAAATTGGCATAAAACTTGCAATAATGACAACTTCCAATAAAGACTGTACACCCATATCAAACGAGGAAATGTCAAATGACTCTAACAGTTGACTGCCAGCGGTCCCATATTGAAAAACTGCCATATTAGCAATCAGAATACCTAATAAACTTAGCCCTCTAATCGCATCTACGATTTGTTGCCTTCCTTGTTGCATTGTGTTCAAACACCCTTTCTTTCTTGCAAAATATTAATTATACGTCTTTAAGAAGATTAATTCCAATACGATAGAATCAAATTTTATAGTATGACGCCGCTGGATGTATAGTTAAATGTTACCATATATAGTTTTAACGAACTAGATTTCTCTGTGAACTATTTCTTTGTTAACTTGGAATCATTAATTATCTCTTGATTTCGTACAAAAATACTCCCATGTGTTTGCTAATCAACGCAAATACATGGGAGTAATCATCGCTATTATTGTAAACAGTGTATACACAATGACGTTAAAACCAATAGTAATCCTTAATCACGAAGGGAAAGTACGATTATAGCGCCGCTTTTTTCCAACTAAGCGACACTCGGCAAGGGCTTTGCTCTCATACTGAATGATGTCACGATTGTCATCAGCTTTGTATTCTTTTACCTTCACAGCATCAATTGGAATTAAATTTTGTGCTTCTGCTAGTGCTTCATCTTTAGTTCTTCTCTTCTTATCCGTTGCCTCAAAAGCTAGCATAACATTCCAAGCAATATCATCGTAGTACATCGCGAGAATGGTCTTATTCTTATATGCCGATATGCCAGCGTCCGGCTATTTTCATTTTGACCATAATTCTTTTCGATAATTACTTGTGAATCCCCTAAACCTCCTGATTTTGTTACTTGCACTGATTCACTTATAGGTTGTTCTGTTTGCTTCGGTTGTTCAGATTGATTTGGAACTTCTGTTTGCTTAGAAGTTTCTGTTGTGGAATCATTTAACACCACGTTTGTATTCGGTTGCTGTTCCTTCTGTTCATCTTCTCCTAGGTTTGCCGCAAAACCAATCGCGAGCAATACAATAACCTTCTCACCCAACAAAAAAAAGCTTGGAATAGCCTATCTACATAGGCTTTCCAAGCTTTTAAAATGCTATCTAATTACTATTCCCACTCAATTGTAGCAGGCGGTTTCGATGTCACATCATAAACGATACGGTTTACGTTGTCGACTTCGTTTACGATACGAACTGAGATTTTTTCTAGAATATCCCAAGGGATACGTGCCCAGTCTGCTGTCATGCCGTCGATGGATGTTACTGCACGGATACCTACTGTGTAGGAATACGTACGAGCATCGCCCATAACGCCAACACTCTTCATGTTAGGAAGAGCCGTGAAGTATTGCCAGATCTCGCGATCAAGACCAGCTTTAGCGATTTCTTCGCGAAGAATTGCATCGGATTCACGTACGATATGAAGCTTGTCCTCTGTTACTTCGCCAAGTACACGGATCGAAAGACCTGGACCTGGGAACGGTTGACGCCAAACGATTGCTTCTGGAAGACCGCACTCTTCGCCGACTTTACGAACCTCATCTTTGAATAGCGCTTTAAGTGGCTCAATAAGTTTGAACTTAATGTCCTCAGGCAATCCGCCAACATTGTGGTGAGATTTGATCGTTTGTGCAGTAGCTGTACCGCTTTCCACGATATCTGTGTAAAGTGTACCTTGTGCCAAAAATTCAAAGTCATCCAGTTTATCGGACTCTTCTTGGAATACATAGATAAATTCGTTACCGATAATTTTACGTTTTTGCTCTGGATCTTCTACGCCTTTAAGCTTACCAAGGAAACGTTCTTGCGCATCGATCTTAAGCACTTTCATATCGAATTTGCCGACGAATGTGTCCATTACGCCTTCAGCTTCGCCTTTACGCAACATGCCATGGTCGATAAACATACAAGTAAGTTGATCGCCGATCGCTTTGTGAAGAAGGATAGCTACAACAGAGGAATCTACGCCGCCTGAAAGTGCGCATAGAACCTTTTTGTCGCCAACTTCATTACGAATGTCACGAATAGCATCTTCGATAAATGATTCCATTGTCCACGTTCCATCACAATCACAAACGTTGTAAAGGAAGTTGCGAATCATTTCGTTACCGAACTCTGAGTGACGAACTTCTGGATGGAATTGAACAGCAAACAATCCACGATCAGCATTGCTAATAGCAGCAATTGGAGCATGATCAGTGCTTGCATCTACTTTGAAACCTTCTGGAAGTTCTACAACATGGTCGCCGTGGCTCATCCATACTGTTTGTACTTTATCTAAGCCAAAGCCGATTTGCGAACCTTCCACAAATTCAACTTCTGCTTTACCGTATTCACGTTTGCCAGCACGCTCAACTTTACCTTTAAGCTGATGCGACATAAGTTGCATACCATAACAGATACCGAAAATTGGAATACCCAAATCATAAATAGCTGGATCTACCATTGGAGAATTTTCTTCATAAACACTTGCCGGTCCTCCCGAGAAAACAATACCTTTCGGTTGCAATTCGCGGATCCGATCCACCGACGTATTATAAGGCAACAATTCGCTGTAAACGCCCAAATCGCGAATACGTCGCGCTATTAACTGGTTGTATTGTCCTCCAAAATCCAGAACAACAATTATTTCATTATGCTTAGTCATTACCGAGCCTCCTACAATTGATGTAGTAATTATATATAAGGCGCTTAAAGAGAGTCAAGGTTCGAGGGACAACCTATTGAAAACGAAGAGCCGAACCTTAGAATAGTTACCTAAGGAACGGCTTTTTTGTCATTAATACTCAGTTTTCACCTTGTATACGGTGTGAAATCTTAATTTTGCGATTATCCTTATTATTCTGATTTAAAAGTTTACTGCAAACCATTTGCAGTTCTTCTATTGTGGGTGCATTTGGTAAAAGCCCTGGAACACCGTAACTTGCATCCTCCAACCATTGCGTTAATGTAAACAATTCTGCTTGCTGATCTGTATTCATATCTTCACCAAGCGAACGAATTTGCTCACGAATCGTCATTATTCCCACATATTGTTGCGAAAATGCATGAGCACTACCTTTTCGGCTTCGCAGCAAATCAATGAGCGCTTCCGCGACATTGATCAGACAGCTCCGTTGCCGCTCAGCCACGCTAAGCACAGACTTCGCCGAAGCTTCGCGACGCGGCCCAAGCAGGGCCTCTGCGCCAGTGTCGCCCGCTCGCGCTAAGTAGCGCTCGCCAGCGTGTTCGCGCGGCTCGTGCTGCGCCGGCTCGCTTTCGCTGATGCTGTGCTCGCCAGCGTCGCCAAGCTCCGCTTGCTGCGCTCGTAACGCGCGCAGCTCTTGCGGTGCTCGCTGCGCCTGCAGCGCAGACCCTGGCGCGGCTGGCGCTAGTACTGCCAGCTGCGCGCAAGCCGCGCCATAGCGGCGCAGCGCGAGCCTCAGGCGCAGCCGCTTCCGCTGCGCCGCAGCTACCGCCGCGCATGCGAGCGCCAGCGCGGCGACGCCTATGGCGGCGGCTGCGAGTGGCGACGCAGCCGCCCCGTCAGCGGCGCTAGCCGCAGCGCGGGCAACGGCGCTCGCCCCGCGCGCAAGAGCTGAGGCGGCAAGTTCAGCCGCCGCCTCAAACCGATCAGCGAGCTTCGCGAAGCTGATCTCGCTGCCAGTGTCCGAAGCGGCTTCTCCGTTCGCTGCGACATCTGTGCCGTCCCCTGAATGATCAACAGGGGACGATGCTACTGCAGTCGCGCCGTCATAACCCGGCGTCGGATCGAAGGGCACCCAGCCTGCGCCTGGGAAATACACTTCTACCCATGCATGAGCGTCCGAGCTTTTTACCTCATAAATGGCATCGCCTGCTGCTAAAGAAACATCCTCTTTACTCGCGGCAACTCGTTCCGTTGCTGGAACAACAGTACCTGGAGCGAATCCTTTCACCCATCTGGCAGGAATCCCTTCTGCTCGAAGCATAATAACCATCGCGGTTGAGAAGTGAACGCAGTAGCCCTTTCTCTGATCAAACAGGAAATGATCAACAAAATCAGTTCCAGCAGGGGGACTTTTGCTTTCTGTTTTCGTATAGGTGTAGCTGCTCTCAAGAAATTGCTCAATCGCCTTCACTCTGTCATAGCGGCTAGTAACTCCTCCGCCGGAAACTTCAGCTGCTAACGCTATAACACGATCGGGCAACGATTCAGGAAGTTGCAAAAACACTTCCAGCTCCTTTTCACTTAATCCCTTCTGCACTTCCCTAGCATGAGATACTAAGCTAACCGTGTTTATATCTGATTCAGCATTTCGTTCTGCATTTCGTTCTGCATTTCGTTCTGCATTTCGCACTGCATTTTGTCCTGCATTTGCTTCAATATTTGGATCTGTATTGGTTATGTTCACATCTAAACGCAAGCTTTCATTAACACTTGTTTTTTGCACATTTGATCCCAAATTAATTTCTGTTTCATTTGCTTCAAAAATGATCTCTTCTGCATCTAATTTTAAACTCTCACTTACATGGTTTGTCTCATCATTATTATGCCTAAAAGTAAAACTATCGTCCAAAGCTCGAAGCTCCGCTTCACCTGTTACTGGCAAATAACTTTGAATCGTATATTGCTCCACTTTTGTTAGTTCCGATTGTGCATATATCGAATCTAAGAGTGAATCCTCCAAATAACTGCCTAACTTGCGCCTTGGATTGGATGCTATCATGTCAGTTACTTGTCCTGCTTGACCAGATGCAAACAGCGGCATTGCAGGTAAAGGCTTCTCCCAAATGATCGTTTGCTTAATAAGAGGTCTGCTATTTTGCAGATTTCCCCCTACTGACTCGCTACTACCCTCGGAGTGTATACCCGCTTCGCTTATCCCATTTCCGTCCGATTTCACATGTAGTAACGTTAACTCACTTGCGTTATTGTTCCATCCTCTGCCGTCATAGATTACTTTCGCTTCTCCTCGCCAATTAGCCCGAACAGGAGAGTATCCTCTAAAAATGACAGTAGAGTCATCACTAAGCGACATACCGAGCTGGGTGTCGTCAAACCCATACCCCGTTAACCCTTTTCCTATTTGCCCTACGTTTATATTTCTAAGCGTTGACAAACTGTCGCCTTCCGAACTTATTGCATCCATTTCTTGTTGCAAGCGCTCAGTCATCGCAACTGTCCAAGCTGCGGGAGCCATTTCACTTTCTTTCCCTCCACTTACGAGAAGTGAGCATCCGACAATAATTAATGTCAGGAACAACGAACCAGCAAGCCAACTGCTGCCTGGCCCTTTTAACCGCTTAACGTCGACATCCATTATTCTGCGAACGCGAGGTACAGCAACGACTGCTGTTAATAGCAACCCCTCAGCTGTAGTTCGTAATAGCCCATCCATTATATCCATGCCGAGCCATATATGTAGCGTTACCAAATAAAGCAACGTAAGTGCAGCTACACTAAGCGCACTTTGCTTCAGCCATACTAATGCTTGAAGTGCTGGGGCAAGCATCGTCCAGCCTATGAACAACAAGAGAGTACGAATCTCCTCAGACATTGCCCATAGTCCATGTTTAACCATTAGATTCATTTGTTCACCGAGCAAGCTAGGAAATCCAATTAGCCAATGGAGCCCATTTTGACCGTCACCTTTGAACAGTAACATCAAACTTAACGACATAATGAGTATATTTAACAGTAACGAGATTCCCCATGGCAGTCTAAATATACCAACGAGCAGTGTTAATCCGATGACCATGATGAGTGGTACTGGTTGATAGATGACGGACCATTCTCCTGCGCTAACCCAAGGTAGTAGCCATTCTGTTAGTAATCCGAATAGGAGAATTGACGTCACGAAACGAAAGACTAACGTTCCTTCATTTTCCTGTTCCCTAGCAACATCCTCTTCTACATTGCCTTCTTTAACATACTCCAATGAACCTATTCTTTTGCCTTTCCCGTCACTATCAGACTTAGCATCAGTAGAATCTGAAGTGGATTTACTCCATTTACCCAAAGGCATAATTACTCACTCCTTCCTCAGAAGAAGCTGTTGTTTCGTAACCTTCGGACATCGAGAGCCATTTCACTTTTATACCGCTACCGTCCAATATTCGACCTTGCTCACGCATTGCGAACGTTGCAACTGTACCTCTAACTAAAAAATATAGTTCTATACGTATACTGCGTTCAGACGCGTAGCTTGCAAGTGTTAACCAACCCCCGGCATCTTGCCAAGCAGGCGAAAATAGCTTCAACATGCCACCCTTAGCCAATTTATCACATGCTTCCTTCATCTTTTCTGCCATTGAATGATTTCCATCTGCACGAAGATAGGCGAGTAAATTCATTATCTCATTCATGTTGACACGATGATCCCCGTTCGAATTTCGTCCTAATTCATAAGACCAATTATTTGTAATAACCGTTACAGCATTCCCACGTTCTAAACTGCTCTTAGTACCTAATAATGACCAGCTTATACAAGCATCAAATAATCGATTGTCTCCTTTATAAGCATCGCCATGCTGGTCAATAATGATAAATGTTTCGGACACGTCATCACCGGAAAATACTTTAGTGAATAATCCACGTCCACGTGCTGCAGCTCGAAAATCTAAATTCCTTAGCGGATCGCCATCACGATAAGGTCTGCTATCTGGACCTCCACCTGCCGACGCCCAAGATAGTGACGAATCAACCAATCCTTTTTCCCCGCTTGATCGAATACTTTCATACGGTTGCCTAGCATACCCGCTTACTTGCCCATCTGATCCAATCACCTTTGTTGCCATCGGCAACTGTTCTCGGGGTAAAGCCGGTAATACAACGATCTCCTTCTCGGACATAATCGTGCACTTAATTGCTGTTAATCCGAGCCAGTCACCAATAATAACTTTAATGGGGGAAAAACGATGAACGCCCCTAGTCAAAGAATGAAGTGAATAGTCGATCGTTAATTCCTTACTAAACAGAGGCACCTGAACATCCCGGAAGTGAACACTCCGTTCGCCTATTTCACTTTCATTACGTTCACTATCATCTATCGCAATCCAAACAAAAGGAATACGCCAGTAGCGCTTAAAGGTTAACGAAACTTGAGCATCTTGACCTTCTTTAGCTTCCATACAGGATAAACTTCTATTGACTGCAATACCCCATGTAGCAACTATCGGTAATAGTCCGCTGAACACAAAAAGTCCGGCAAGTACAGTTAGAACATACCATTCGACAGCTCCTCCACGAGTCAATGCAGCATATAGTGTCCCAATGAAAGCAATACAAACAACCGACCAAACACCCCATCTAGTACGATAGTTTACTCCTGACTTTTTTTCGTAAACAAGTGGCTCTATCATTTTCCCGCTCACAGAACTCATCTCGACTTCCTGCTTCCAAAGCCTACTCCTGCTTCTGGCGGATAGGGAGTATCTCTAATTATTCGGCGAATAAGTGTTGCTGCATCCGATCCAGCAAGTCCGCTACTCCCACGAAGAGTTAAGCGATGAGTCAATACTGCCTCTGCTGTAGATAAGAGATCGTCTGGGATAACGTACCTACGCCCCTCCAAATACGCGCTTGCTTGCGAAGCTCGAAGCCAATCACGTAACGCTCTCGGGCTAAGACCAAGCAATATATCAGACGAACGTCTTGTTTCCTCTGCTACCCGCACCATGTACTCTAGCAAGGCAGGATGCGTATGGCCCTGTCTAACCTCCGCTTGCATTTGCAGCCATTCTTCAATAGCAATAACAGGTCTAATACGATCTGGCTCTATCCGTTTTCCCTCAGCATATTGCTCAAGCATACGCTTCTCATTGCTCGCGCCTGGGTAGCCTATTGTAAGACGCATCATAAATCTATCTAACTGCGCTTCCGGCAAATGACTTGTTCCTTCAAAGCTAAGTGGATTTTGTGTAGCAATTAGCATAAATGGAACAGGGAGACGTCTTGTTTTTCCTTCAATCGTAACTCTACGTTCCTCCATTGCCTCAAGCAGCGCTGATTGTGTCCGCGGAGATGTACGGTTAATTTCATCTGCAAGTACGACATTACCCATAATAGGTCCTGCACGATACACTAGTTCATTTGTTCGAGGCTCTAACACAACACCGCCAACGACATCAGCTGGCAACATATCGGATGTAAATTGAATTCGTTTAAAGTCTCCGCCAACTGCACGTGCAAAGGCTTGTGCTAACATCGTTTTCCCCACACCAGGAACATCCTCTAGTAATACGTGTCCTCCAGCGAGCATGGAAACGAGCGTATGTTTTATGAGCTCTTGCTTTCCTAGCAATACTTGCTCTACTTTCAAGAGTAGACGATTTAGCAGCACTTGCGGCGACTCTGGCCAGTGGCTGAAACTATTTGTTTGTTGTTCACTATCGCTATTTTCGAATAATTGGGGATTTATCATCGCGTTATTCGCCTCCTGAAAAATAAATCTATCTATTTTTCAGTTTCCCCAGGTTACTCATAATTTAGACCTACTAGATTCCAATCTTACATAGCTTTCTGTTACTCTTTTATCCAGACCTCTCTTTGATCGTTGTTATAGACATAGTCCGCAATCGAGATGCCGAACTCACCAAGTGTTGCTCTAATCGGAACATCAATTAATTGAACTGATTTATGAGAGGAAGTTGATCTTGCGTCTGCTAGCCAAAACACACTTTTACCTTGAAGATTAGCTTCTACTATACCCGATTTCTCATCAACTTCAGCTTCACCACCTAACCACTCCGTAAGCTTGAGCAATGGCACATGAATCGAACCATCAATAAGCTTATATTCCTCCGCCCCAAGTATTAATTGCTCATCTCCACGATTTACAATTAATGCAGGCCCCTCCAGCTTGGAAAGTGTCCGCTCACCACTAACAATCAACTTATTCGCAAAGTTTTGTAACTTCTTCTGTTGTCTATTTGTAACTGGATCTCTTTCCCATTTCAAACGTTTTGCTGTTTGGAACTGCATCGGCTTTACGTTTTCATTCAATATCTCAAATCGGTAGCCAAGTCCTTTGTAATAGCTAATAATTTCAGGTAATGCCTTAACCGATTGTTCATGCCCTACACTATCGTGCAGCAATACATTAAGCGTATTTGGAAGCTTAGAACTTTTTACATTCACTATAATCTCTCCTGCTGGCACACCTCTACGCTTTGAGTCACCGCTGTCAACATTCCAGTCATGGACGCGATAACCCGCTTCAGAAAGTGCATCGAAATAACCTTGGTCAAAATTAGTATGAGTACCACCCGGCGCTCTCAGTAAAGTTGTGCGAATACCAGTTGCTTCATAAATCGCGTCATCGGTCTGCATAATTTGATCGGCGAACTTGTCGAAGCTTCCATACAATTGATCATATTTATGATTAAAAGAATGATTGCCAACTGCATGACCTTCTTCTACGATTCGTTTCGCGATTGAAGGATTTTGAAGCACATGTTCCCCAAGAAGAAAAAACGTTGCACGTACATCCTCTTGCCTTAAAATATCAAGAACTTCAGGTGTATGCTTGCTTGGTCCATCGTCAAATGTTAAATAAATGATTTTCCCCTCTTGGGGTTTATTAAAAACGAGATTCGCATGACCTGCCACAGATTCACTACTTTCGTCTCTAGCAGTTGTCACCGTTTTCTCTTTCGTTTCTTTAGCTAACGTAACTTCATCAATAGCCTGACTAGGCTCACCTAACAAAGGTCTTGTTTCATATTGATAGGAGACCAAATTAGTCGTATAACCTTCTTTATTTTCTCTAGCTGCCTCGCTCTTATCAAGCATTCCACTGCCAATTTCCAAAATACCGAACCAAATGACGACTAAACAAATGGATGCTTGTACGAATCTCCGCATCGATATTGCCACCCTTCTCTATCATCAAAATAATTGCACATCATCGAATTGATAGAGTATATGAACCTTTATTCTAGTAAATGACAACATCGCTTAATATTAATTTGGTTAATAGCAACAAAAAAAGAGGCTTAACGCATTCGAAACGATGCGTTAAGCCTCTTCATTATTAATGATGTATTTCCTTACCATAATGATTCTACTTTTTTAATTCCTTAACTGCATTAAGTACTTCAATAGCATGGCCTTTCACTTTTACTTTACGCCATTCACGAACTAGATTACCGGAAGCATCGATCAAGAAAGTTGATCTAACAATGCCCATATATTCTCTTCCGTACAGCTTCTTCATCTGCCAGACACCATACTGCTCACAAACTTTATTTCCCTCATCAGAGAGGAGTAAATAAGGAAGTTCCTTCTTCTCAATAAATTTCAAATGCGATTTGATAGGATCTGGACTAATACCAAGAACAACCGTATTTTCATCGTTGAACTGATGATAAGCGTCTCGCATATCGCAAGCTTGCTCTGTACAAGTTGGCGTCATATCTTTCGGGTAAAAGAATATAACGACATTTCTCCCGCGCAAGTCCATTAGCGAAATGATCTCCCCATTCGAAGCAGGGAGTTTGAACTTTGGAGCTTTTTTTCCTAATTGGAGTGACATTATTACTTTCCTCCCTTCTCCTTACGAACCTGCCCCGCGATATTTCTTCACGCCATGGTTCCAGATCGCCAAACCTAAACTGAAGAAGACAATACCCACTACAGGTGTAAGCATCGCTAATTGCGATAAATCATCTGTTTTCTTCTCTAAGAAGTAAGACGCTGGAATGACACCAACAAACGCAAATGGAAGCAGCCAAGTGAGTACGAATCGGATCATTTTATTATAAATGTTAACGGGATAACGTCCGTAGTTTTGAATGTTATACATAAGCGGAACAATCCCTGTAGGCGCATCTGAATAAAATGAGATGGCACTAAGCGCCGTATAAATACCTGCGTAAATGAGTACTGCACCGAATACAAACAAGAGTAAAATGAGTAAGTCTACTATTTCAAACGGCAAACCCATTTGGGACCAACAATATGCCATTATGCCCGCTCCTACGAACGAACCAATGAGCGATTGTGGATCAACATTTTCGAACAACACTTGAAATAAACTATGGGCTGGCCGTGTCAGGACACGGTCCATCTCGCCCTTCACTATATACCGTTCGCTAAAGTTCCAAATACTAAAGAACGTGCTAAACACGCCATATGGAATCATGAAGAAGCCGTATACGAAAACAACTTCTAACTGGGACCAACCGCCAAGCGTCGGTGTATGTTGGAACACGATTAGAATAAAGATCAAATTCATCCCTTGGAACAATAGATCAGAAATAACTTCAATCCAGAAATCCGCACGGTATGTTAGTCTTGTCTTCGCATAGTTTTTAATGTATTCCCAAAATAATGATGCATATCTCATCTTCGCTTACCCCCCTTGCACGATCAGTCGCTTACGCGCTGCACGCCATGTTAGCCAGATTGGAATAAGCAATATTACAAACCACATCACTTGAATAGAAAAAACGCCTGCCGCTTCATTGAGCGGAGTTCGACCTGTAAATACTGAGCTTGGCAAATACGTTATCGCTTGGAATGGCAACCACTCCATAATACCAGTCAACCACCCAGGGAAAAAGGCGATCGGAACTACTACTCCAGAAAATAAATCAACCATAACGCGTTTCATCCGCATCATACCTTCATTATTTTCCACAAAGAATGCAAAAAGTCCCGTTAAGATGTTGATTTGAGAATTAATTAAAAAGCTGAAAAACAACATAACGAGATAAATAAGCCACACGGCAGGATCAGTAGGCAAAGATACCGGGAAGATGAGACAAACGATAGCTAGTCCCGGAACCATAAACAACAGCAGTCGGAACAAACCTTCCCCAAAACCTTGCATCATCTTTACAAGGAGATAAGAGTAAGGACGAATAAGTTGAACAGCAACGCTGCCATCACGAATTTCATTGGCTATCTCGCGGTCTAAATTATTAAAATAAAAAGCTCTCGCCATCCATGACACCGCAATGTAGGTTGTCATCTGAGCTACTGTAAACCCTGCAAGTGTGTCCTGTTCCCCATAGATCGCTTGCCATAGAAAATAATACGCACCTATATTAATCGCATAAATAATAATACCGCTATAATAATTAACTCGGTATGCAAGCATCATAATAAAACGAATGCGGATAAAATCGATATAAGCGCTCATCATGATGAAGCGACTTCTTTCTTCGTTGCCTCTGCAGATCCCGATTGATAGATACTTCTAACAATATCGTCTGTGTTCGTTTCGAAGATTTTGATATCCCGAATGTCAGCACCGCCTACAACTCTAGCCATCGCATCTGAGAAGCTAACTTCATGAGGAACAAACAGCTTCGCAGTCATATCGTTTTCGATTGTCCAACTTGCATTAATTCCATCGGTCAGAGCTTTAAGCTTGTCTAGAGGTGTTTGTTTTCCGAATTGGAACTGTATTTCGCGTCCTTTGCTCCACTTCGTCTTCAAATCATCTAGTCCACCATCATAAATAATTTTGCCATCATCAAGCATAATGACGCGCGAGCATAGTGCTTCGATATCTTGCAGATCGTGTGTCGTTAGCAGGATAGTTGTGCCCTCTTCTTTGTTCATTTGCATAAGGAAGTCCCGAATTTCGGTCTTAACAACAATATCAAGTCCAATGGTAGGCTCGTCCAGAAACAAAATAGACGGATTGTGTAATAAAGACGCAACGAGCTCACAGCGCATCCGTTGGCCTAGACTTAACTTACGAACGGGTCTGTTTAATAAGTCTCCAAGCTGAAGGCGCTCAACCAAATTGTCTAACCTCTTACGGAAATCAGGTTCGGACACTTTGTATACTTTACGAAGTAGTTGGAACGATTCAATAACGCCGATATCCCACCATAGCTGGGAACGTTGTCCGAAGACGACACCAATGCCGTTAACAAATTTCTCCCTATCTTTAAAAGGAACATAACCATTCACTTTAAGCTCGCCAGCAGTTGGTACAAGGATGCCTGTAAGCATCTTAATCGTTGTCGATTTCCCTGCCCCATTCTCACCAATATATCCGCAAATCTCACCTTGCGGAATTTGAAATGAAATATCTTTAACGGCACGAACTTCTCTATATTCTCGCTTAAACAAATCCTGCAGTGCACCAGACAATCCTTCTCTATTTTTCTGCACACGGAAATCTTTGCGCAGATCTTTAACATCAATTGCTAACATTGTGTTGTAGCAACCCCTCTCCTATCGACATTTCCTGGGAAATAACGATTTTATTATGCCCAAAACGATAAAACTTGCAACAAGTCTACCAAGAGCTTTATAATTTTATGATATGTAATCATACATCAGTTATCTATATGCGTAAATGGTGCATGCACAGTGTGCGCCTGTATTTGCGAACAGTCGCCATTATCTGTAATCATCGAAATCGATCGCAGATACCTCTTTCGCATGTACACACATATAACCAATGCTTTCCACCTTACTTACATGAACGAATTAAACTAATTTGTCGCACTTGAAAGGAGACCAATAAACGCAATGCGTACAGGGTCGGAAAAAAAGAAAAAATTCAGATGGAAATGGCTAATCATTATCCTCTCCATCATCGCTGCTGGTATTTTAACAGCAGCGATCATTTGGGGCGCTGGTATATATAGTGCTTTAGACAATTTCAAAAAAACACCTGAGGAATCCATCTTCAAAGTGGTTGAACCCAAAAATGTTGTGGAAGTGCCGAAATGGGAAGGAACGGAACGCGTCAACATTATGTTGCTCGGTGGCGATGCACGTGATGCCAAAGACGGAGATATTGCACGTTCAGACTCTATCCTAGTTGCTTCAATCGATCCTGTAACGAAAAAAGGACATCTCTTCTCTGTCCTTCGTGATACGTATGCCGAAATTCCAGACCATGGAGATGGAAGAATCAACACCGCTGTTACAATTGGTGGACCACCACTTGCGATGAAAACAGTCGGTAATCTTCTTGGTCTTGAAATTCAATATTTTGTATATACCGACTTTGAAGGCTTCAAAGCATTAATTGACACAATTGGCGGTGTTAATTTTGAAGTCGAAAAAGATATGCGATACCGTGATAATGCAGACGGGAATCGTTATGATATCGATTTAAAAAAAGGATATCAATTGCTTGATGGCGATAAAGCTCTGCAATATGTTCGTTTCCGTCATGATGCGATGAGTGATTTCACTCGTACAGAAAGACAGCGGAACTTCCTTACAGCAGTAGCCAAAGAGATGAAATCGACTTGGAACATCGTACAGATGAAAAAGATATTAGAGAGTGTGTCTCCTTATATTGAAACTAACTTATCTGTCAGCGACATGCTTAAGTTAGGACAACTTGGCGTTGAGACCCAAATTGGCGGCACAGCCCAAATTCCTCCGATGGAGCTTGTAGGCGAAACGCATGTTGGCGGTGCATCAGTTATTAGTATTCGTGATACGGATGCGCTCATTGGTTACGTACAAGAAGTTCTACTTAAGGATGACACGATGCTTCCTCCAACTGAATCACCATCTCCAGATGGTAAAAGCAATAGCGATAGCACAAGTACTTCTGGGGAGTCACTCAACAGCAGTTCGAGCAGATAACAATATTCAGCTTTGAGTTATATTGTGTTAACAATTAGTCCCAATGTTCATGGACAGCCTACTCGACTAACGAGTAGGCTGTCCTCAGCTTGTACAAAAACTTCTTTTTTGAAAGGAATGGAATAATGAGTTCAAACAGACCAACTTCCGAAAAACTATATCAAGAAGCACTTCAACATATTGTCGGTGGAGTGAATAGTCCATCTCGTTCCTATAAAGCTGTTGGTGGTGGCGCACCTGTATTTATGAAACGTGCTGAAGGCGCTTATTTCTGGGATGTGGACGATAACCGTTACATCGACTATTTGGCTGCTTACGGGCCAATTATTACAGGACATGCTCACCCACACATAACAGATGCAATTGTACGTGCTGCACAAGATGGTGTTCTCTACGGAACTCCTACTGAGCTAGAAATAAAGCTTGCTCGCATGATGAAAGAAGCGATCCCATCGTTAGATAAGGTTCGCTTTGTTAATTCAGGAACTGAAGCTGTGATGACTACAATCCGTGTGGCAAGAGCTTATACAAAACGCAACAAAATCATCAAATTCGCAGGCTGCTACCATGGGCATTCCGATTTAGTGTTAGTTGCGGCTGGTTCTGGCCCTTCCACTCTTGGCATTCCAGACAGTGCGGGCATTCCGACAAGCATTGCACATGAAGTCATTACTGTTCCATTTAATGACCTAGATGCTTTGGCTGTAGCACTAGAGCGTTGGGGTGACGATACAGCGGCTGTAATGGTGGAACCTATCGTTGGCAACTTCGGTATGGTTATGCCCCATGAAGGCTATCTTGAAGGGTTGTGCAAGCTAACAAGAGATGCTGGTGCACTCGTTATTTACGATGAAGTAATCAGTGCTTTCCGTTTCCATTACGGCGCGGCTCAAACATATAGCTTCTTCCCTAATCATGCATCAGTTGAACCAGATCTAACTGCGCTTGGCAAAATCATTGGCGGCGGACTACCTATCGGCGCTTATGGCGGTCGTCGTGAAATTATGGAACAGGTTGCTCCACTAGGTCCTGCTTATCAAGCAGGAACAATGGCAGGTAACCCTGCATCAATCTCTGCTGGTATCGCATGTCTTGAAATTCTTCAAACACCAGGCATTTACGAACGTATGGATGCACTATCGACGAAGCTTGCTGCGGGACTTAACGAAGCTGCGAAGAAGAACGGCATACCGCTTACGATCAATCAAATTCGTGGCTCCTTCTCTGCTCACTTCTGTGACCACCCGATCACGAACTATGACGAAGCTCAAGACACTGACGGTGAAATATTCGGCAAGTTCTTCCGACTTATGCTTGATCAAGGCATCAATCTAGCACCATCCAAATATGAAGCATGGTTTATGACAATTGCTCATACGGATGAGGATATTGATGCTACGATTGAAGCGGCGAGCAAAGCGATGGCTGCACTATAAAAATACTTAAAAATGCGGTTAAGGAGCATTTGATTTTCTCTTCTCTGAATCACTAGAAAACCCTTGATAACCGCTATGAAGTGTACCCCTTTAGTATTGAGATTGGGTATATCCGATGCAATTTTTCAAGCGCTAGTTTAGTAGACAACGAATAAAGCCATTGATCACAAGCTGACGACGGTACTCAACCGGAGTCAGCTTCTTTAGTTTCTTCTTGATTCGTTCTTCATTATAGACAGGCTGATTTGGGCATGAATCTGTGGTAGCATATCGTGGTAAGCATAAGACAAATACTGAGTTGATCGTTACGTACAATCAACTGAGTATTTGTCCACAATTCTTTTGTTTATTAAATACTCTTTCTAACGTGTGTAATACAATGAATGGTCAGCTGTGAAATCAGAGTTTAATAGATTCTCTGTAATGCTAAACTGCTTATACATACGCATCTAAGTCTTATCACAATCACTATTATCTATACCAGGTTCTTCTACATTTTGGCGTTATGTCTTTACTTGTAGTTTTATTTTAATAGCTTTCAATTTCATCTCTTGACTATACTTTTTTAACTTTTTCCCTTTTGTCGCCATGCCAAACGCCCCCTAAAATAATTTAGATTATCACCGGGGGCTAATGTCTATTTTTGGGGAACGGTTCAGTTCTGTATGTGAGTTTATCATCAGTTGCAACCGTTTTATACTTTTACTTGTTATAAGATTATTCCGCATCTGTTTGAGTAGGGGAATGTTTAAAGAAAACTTTTTTCCTATGGCAGGCTCTTGTACATATAAAATGGTTCTATATTGGTTCCAATGTAATATCCCTTAACTACTTTTAATTCGTAGTTATTTAGCTTTCCTTCTAGTATAACTTCTTTTATTGTTACATCTCTAACTTTGCCTATTGTTAACGAAATAACTTTCTTAGATTCTGTTTGATAATCAAGTTGTAGGAAACTAGCGTTAAAAGGATGTATCCCTGGGTACCAACTATATCCCTTATCAGATACCGTTACACTGCCTATTCCAACGGCATCTGCATCATTTAGTTTAAAAAGAACTATTATCTCATTTTCTATTGATAGTCTTTGTATTTCAATAGAATCTGAATCTGTTAATCCTTTTTGAATAGTTTCATCTATTGTTTCAAACCATTTTTGTTCGGACACCTTATTACAACTTGATATCAAGAGTGTAACAATAATTAAAACTATCATAATAACCAATCTCTTCATACCTTTTAGCCACCCTCTTTACATATCTTTTTTTTCAATATATTATATTATTTGTAACAAAAATACAATAGATGGAGTGGTGAATAATGAAAAAGTTTAGCTCAGTACTTATTACGATTTGCCTCATGTTTAGTCTTAGTACTGTTATCTATGCAAGTGAATCGCCTTCAAGTGAACAACTGAATACAGTACAAAAGAGTATTCATCAGGCGAATACTTTTCATGATCCAAAAACAGGGAACGTAATTTTGGCAGTATATGAAGTTGATCCAGATGGTAGATTAGTAGAAGTTCCTATGGAGGTTTATAAAGCAGAGATACAGAAATCCGAATTAGAAAAAAACAAATTAGAAGAAGATTTATATCTAGCACAAACTGCTAAATATTTCGAATCAGCTTCACAACGCACTATTATTAATAACGTTTATCCGACAAGTGGTACTATTAACCTTTATTACTACAAGTTTATTATTAATAGATCATACGAACATTACGATCCATACGCGGCAGTCAGTGAACCACTCTTGTGTAATACTACAACTCATTGTCCGCTTGCTGTAACGTATACTATTACTAAAACACATACCTTTGGCGCTAATGTGAACAATACAATTAAAAAAGATGCTGTGCAAGCAGCTGCTGGCTACAACTACTCATCCGCAACTTCAGAACAAATAACATACACTTATCCTATACCTCCCGGAAAAAAAGCATACGTAGGATTTCATCCAAAAATGAAAACTGATACTGGTGATTTACAACATTGGCATCGCTATAATAACACTGACACTTTACTCGGTACAGAATACGGATATGTGACTCGCCCATTAAAATCACCACTTGGTAATGCAGCTGGTTATTTCCTACTTATTGACTATACTACAGGTCTGCCTCTACAAAACTAAAACTTAAATTAAATTAAATTTGTATTTATGCTCAACCTTTGTAGAAGACTCTTCTGCAGAGCTTGAGCTAAAATATTATTTTCGGAAGAATTTATGAGGTTAATATGCTGTGCGACAACTATTAGCAAAGATTCAAATTACTTTATTAGAATCATGCAATATATTCGTTGGTATGTTCATCCAAACAGCTATGGAACTTTACATATCACGCTGACAGAGAAAGATAGTTAATAAAAAGGATCCACCTATTAGCAGTCCATAATAGGTGGATCCTTTTTAATTTAATTCTTAATAATTTCTAATCAATTCTTCTATCTTATTCAATCAATATGATCCTGTAGCTGAGTATATTACTCAACCAACGACTTTATCTTCGGAAACACCTTTAGTGCCGTTTTGTAAAATACATCCTCATGGTACTCTACCGGAATAAGCTCCTTCACAAATTGAATATAAGGTTTCACTGGAGCAAGCGGCCAATCCGTTCCAAACAGGAACTTCTCATAGTGATCACAATACGTAATGGCATGTCGCAGATGGGAGAAAAAGAGCGGAGAGTCCTTTAACCGCTCGCAATTCGCTTCGTCACCTACCATTAAGCCTGATAAATCAGCAAACATATTGCGGTTTTTATATACGACCTCTGCCCCATCTAACACCCATGGATCTCCAAAGTGAGCCATCATAAAGTTAACATCTCTGTACTTTACAGCTACCTCGTCCAGGGCAAGTGGATGCGAATACTTTAATAATCCCCGCTCCGAGTATGTATCACCCGTATGGAATACGACAGGCATCCCGTATGTGGCAGCTAACTTGTAGATCGGATCATAAACACTGTCATACGCAAAAAAAGGATAGTAGCCTAAGTAGATTTTCAGTCCAACAACATTCGGCTTTTGCATATCTGCTTTAATTCTAGCCAGTGCAGCAGCATCCAGTTTAAAAGGATTGATTCCGAGGCAATAGACAAGCTGAGGCGGAAGCTCATCAGCTAGATCCAGCCCCATCGGTGTAACAGACTCCGCATCAGGGAAACCATCTGCTTTCGTTTCCGTCAGCCCCATACCGATTCCTAATACGACGTTATTTTCCGCATACTCTTGCAAAATACCTCTAACAGAATAATCTACAAACGATTTTTCTTTAGCTGTACGCTTGAACTCTTCAATATGAGACAAATGCATATGTGCATCAATGATCTTCATTGTCTGTCCTCCCTTTGTCGTCAAATCTTAATGCCCTTAATTCAGTCAAGGAATCAGCTGGAATCATTTTGTCAGCAAACAAGAAAAAGACAGGTGGTGTAAACATAACGCTGTTGTCTGGCAAGTTTAACTCCCGTACAACGGAAGCACATACGACTTCCTTATTCGAGTACACATCCAGCTCTGCTGCACTCTGATCCGTTACGATGTGCAATTGCTCTTTCCTTGATGGTGAGGATATTACATAGTCGGAAACTTCGTTAACGGACAATCCGCCTTGTCCCAGCTTGTAGTTCAGTTCCTCACCGGATACTCCAACTGTCTTGAGCCTAACCTCATCCCCGTTACTTTCTGCTTGTAAAAAGATATCAGTACTCCAGCTCTTCCCAGCGAAATAGGTTCCCGTATGTTGAACAATTTGCACCGTATGGCATAGTACAGGCACTCCCGGCATAAGCAAAAAGTATTGATGACAAGTTAGACCACGATACTTTTCTTGTTTTTGTACGGAATAACTAACCTTAATGCCTTGCCAAAGGTTCCCTCTGTTATCGACAAGCTCGGCAAAAGAAGCTTCTCGTTTTTCCTTAACTATGGAGTAAGCACTTAGTTCTTCAATGAAATTGCCAACCCCACCTGCCCATGGATTCCACCATGATTTAGGCTGCCTTTTCGGGAATGAGCTTGCGAGCCATTGTTGACCGTTGCTGACTAACGAATAAAGTGACGAAAAGAAATTCGGAGCTGCTTTTATTTGTATTAGACCGTTGTCCGCCACAAAAACTTGTTCTCCCTGCTCCTCCGTACACTCCATTTTCACTTTGCCATGACCAACTGGGAAAATTGCGGTTCGCAATTGAATCTCATGTGTAGCAAATCGTCCATCTACATTTACGATGTCATATGAGCTCTCGCAACGGGATATAGTAAAGCTCGATTCCGCCTTCTCCTCGTCCTCAGTAATAAGCTGCGATTGCTTGGAAGAAGCTCCATTTTGTAGCGAAGCAATTAACTCCCCTTCCAAATACTGCATTTTATACTCTTTCACCTGTATATCAACTTCATCCGCTATGACAAATGGGTTTCGTTTATTCGCCGTCAGCTCCAGATGTGATGTTAACGATAGATCAGCTTGAAGAGCTTCCTTACGTGCAAATGCACGAAACTCCTTCCAACTCGGATAACCCCCATGAGTGAGGTAGATTGGTCCGTACTTTTTGCTGCTACGCGGCTCTAGAGTGCCAAGATTCGTTTCTAGAGAAACATTCCAATATTGAAAATTGATGAGATACTCCTCTGGCCAACAAATCCCCCACGGGCCCTCTTCATCTCTAGAAAACAGCCAATTTTCACTAAAAAGCTCTCCGTCCCAATATTCATATTCACTGCCATAAGATGCTGGTACTTCAACATATCGACCTTGATATGGCAATATTGGACGCTGCAGATGATGTCCAAAGCCTTGCGCAAGCCAAAGCTCAGAAGCTGCTATATTAGTTGAAAGATTCGTTATCTCGATTACGTGCTCGACCGTACCATCGCCGAACAACAGCGATTTTTCCATCAGCTCGATTTGTGGATATGAACTTGACCGATACGTAACATTTATGCCGATTGCTCCTTGCTCCTGTGTGAAAACGACTTGCTCAGCACGTTTTTTGGAAAATTCACTTGAAAACGGTTTGCCGAGCTTCGGATAACTGAGGTTAGTAGATTTGCCAGAACCACAAGATACGGTAATCTCGTTATCGTCTTTGTTTAAGGAGAGAGTGTAACGTCCGTTATGAATTTGCCACGTTTGCTCCGTTTCCCCTGACAACATAACACCTAATCCAGGAAATGCAGCACCTATTTTCTTATCAAAAGAGACGGAACTTCCATCTGATCGTTTAGCTGTTATTACTATATCCGCTTCATAAAAGCCGTGTTGCAGCAAGTCAGCAGAAAGGGGAAGTGAAATCCGTTGTTTGGCATTCATATGAAGGCTATAACTATTCTCCTTAAGTTTAAGAAATGAAGATGAAGGCAATTGGAATGAAATCTCCGCATCTTCAGCAAAGTTATTTTCCACATCGAGATAAAGTGGTGCCGCTTGCCCGATATACGTTTGCCCATGTACTTGCAACGACAAAGAAGCAGGAAACTTGGGAACTATTCCAACTTGAAACAGCGCTGACTTACCATTAATCAGTAACATTGTTTTGACACGAGGATGCGTACGCCAGACACTTTGTTCTTCCTTGATCTCGTCAACAAAAAAGGTTGCTGTTAGCGTCGTTTCTCCTATTACCTCAACATTGTGCTCATAATCGAAACGTATATTTTCACTGCTTTCACCCCTCAACGATAACTGCAGCGATTTGCCTGATTTGTTCGTGATACGATATAAAATCTGATACTCCCGTCCAAAAACCAGCTCCATCTTTTCTACTTCAGCAGAGATCAAATAATCATCTGTCTCGATCAGACGCATACCACGACCAAGCCGCTCAAACTCTACACACAACTTCGTTGACCCTTTTGCCCATGAGTAAGCGAAATAATCAAATTCATTTTCTTTACGTCCGTCTGGTTCGATTACAATGTCTCTAATGGAATCTTGATACCAGTCAAGCTCATTGAAATAGTGAGCGATAGCTTCTGTACGAAGCACTGTAGGTATCATGTTCATTAAATGTGTACAATCGTCACGATCTTCCCAGAAAAAACCGAACTTTTTGTATAACGGAACAGCCTTTGTGTTGCCTGCCCATGTATATAGATCAAGTCGTGGCCAACCAAGTTCAATCGTTTTGGTTAGTGCGCAGTCAAGCAGCATACGACCTACTTTTTTGCCATGATAATCAGGACGTACATTAAGCAGAGGGATATAAAGTGCTCCCGTATCTTCACGGTATTCCCCTAAGCTGCAATAGCCGACTACTTTCTCACCATCCATTGCCAAGTAGAGTGCTAGAGAGTCCGAACTCGATTCTTCCTGCTTAACCTGTTCTGCAGTTGAGATCGAGTTGCTGTCTCCCCAACTGTCACGGCTGTTGTTCCACATATCTGCTACTTGGCCAGCCAAATCAGGGTGGTAAGGGACGATAGTGATTGGATTCATAGTTGTACGCACCTCATTTACGTTGTAATTTTCTGTATATTACACTAGATTATCATTCTACATCGTAAGGAGATAGGTATTAGTTGACTATAAACGATTATTGATATTGTATAGCCACAAGTTGATCATCTACGTTCGATGGCTGACCTCGCCCATCACGATTATTTGTTATAAAATATAACTTTCCGTCACGCAGTTCGAGATCACGGATACGTCCATATCCTTTATAGAATAGCTCCATGTGGCCAGTTTCTGGCGTATAACAGTAAATTCCTTCACCACGTAAGGCGGCGATAAGTATGCGCCCTTTGTCATCAATAATCGTACCCGAAGGTGCAATTGCTTCTTCCCCCGTGTGATAAATCGGAGTGATCATTCCTTCCTGCTTAGCATCCCCGATAATAGCGGGCCAGCCGTAGCTATCACCAGGCTTGATCACATTAATTTCGTCATGTCCGCCTGGTCGTCCTGATGGCCCATGCTCCGAGCTATACATAACGCCATCCTTCGTCCAAGCAAGTCCCTGAGGGTTGCGATGACCATAGGAATACATATAAGAACCAGGGAACGGGTTGTCCGCTGGAATCGATCCATCAAGCTTCATTCGTAATATTTTGCCTGCTAGACTATCTTTATTAAGAGAAAGTTCTTTCTCCTCTGCGTCTCCAGTTGTTATATACAAATAACCATCAGGTCCAATAGCAAGGCGTCCGCCATTATGATAGAGATCCCCAGGTATTTTATCTAATAAAACACGTTGTTCTGACCATTCAGCACCTTCTTGCTTTAACATAACGACACGATTCAACGTTTTCCCGTTATCTTGATACGTATGATAAGCAAAAGCGAGCCCAGTATCATTGAAGTCCGGCGAAAGAACAAATCCTAAAAACCCGCCTTCTCCATCATGATGAACTGCCTTCGTTAGACGAACTGTTTGTCTAGAAAGTTCTTTTTTCGCAATTTTCATAATCGTACCTTCTCGTTCGCTCAAATAAATCGTATCGCCAGCAAACTCTATCGACCAAGGAATTCGAAGTCCTGAACCAATAACGACATTATCGCCTTCTACAGTTGCTGGGCTTGCACTCTCCGCAGGTTGTGTAGGCACCTTTGTTGCAACAGCCTCCTCCCCCTTCTTTTGATTTGGGGGCGTGACATCTTTATCATTACTGCACGCTGTTACGATAAGTGCACTTCCAATCACTACTACCGCTAGCTTTACATTCCGATACAACAAAACTATCATCTCCTTCTCATTTAAAAGGTAATAAAAAAATAGACAACATTACGCACTAGCTGCCGCATGTTGTCCATTCAGTCATGTTCTATTAAGTCTTGTCCTATTCATTTGCTTCTACTTTTGCAAGTTTCTGAAGAAGTTCATCGTGTATATGACCATTCGTCGCTGTCACATTTCGAACGCTAAGTGTGTATGGAGCCCCTTTTGTATCGGTCACTGTGCCACCAGATTCACTGATTAGTAGTGCACCCGCAGCCAAATCCCAACTGTTCAATCCAATCTCCCAGAATCCTGATAGACGTCCAGCAGCTACATACGCCATATGAAGAGCAGCAGATCCTACAATACGCAAATTACGAACTTCTGGTGCTACTTGCTGAATTCCTCTCAAGTTAAGCGGCAATGCATACTGCTGGTCTGCAGGCAGCCCTGTAGCGATCAAACTATCTTTTAATGTTTTGTCGCTAGAAACTCTCATTCTCTTGCCATGCACATATGCACCTTTACCTTTTTCGGCTACGAACAGCTCATCCTTTATCGGATCGTAAATAACTCCGACGATGACCTCTCCCTTGTAAGCAAGTGCTATTGACACACAGAAAAAAGGAAAACCATGTACAAAGTTTGTTGTTCCATCGATTGGATCTACGATCCATAAATATTCTGCATCGCTGACTTCTTCCAGAGCTTGTACAGAAGCTTCCGGTCCAGGCTCAACGCCTTCTTCACCAAGGAATGAATGGTGAGGAAAGTGTGTTCCGATCAAGTTGCGAATGAGTCGTTCGGCACCCTTGTCCACTTCTGTGACAAGGTCATGCGATGAATGCTTCGTTTGAAGACTTGAGTGATTACCAAGCTTGGAAGTAATCCACTCTCCTGCCTTCGCAGCGCAGTTGATAGCGACAGCTGTGAAGCTCTTGCCGCCTACAACAAAAGCGTTGTTTCCTTCGTTCACGCTCTATCACTCCCCTTGCTCTGTTTATATGATTTGGATTTTATTAACACTGCATATCTTATTATAATACGTATGAAGTTTGTTACAAGTTTCGCACAGACGAGCTAAATTCCGCTAGTTTATAGCTTACTAATGCCTTCTATAATCAGCTGTGCTGCTAATAGTAGCAACGTAACACGAAGCAGCCAGAGCAACCACTTGCCACTCATTCGAAGCGCAATCCAAGCCCCTAACTTCCCACCAATCCATGCACCCGGTGCAAGTGCTAGTACAAGCAGCCAATTTATTTCTCCGAGTGCAACATGCATTCCGCTTCCCAATATAGCAGACAGAAAAATAACAAACATTGACGTTGCTGTTGCGATATGCGGTGGGAACCTAAATAGAAGAACCATCAATGGGACAAATAATGAGCCCCCACCGATACCGAATAATCCCGAAATAAGTCCAACTCCAAAACCGATTACAAGCGCAGGTACAATCCCGTAACTGTATGTATGTGTCTGTCCAGTAGCATCAGTTATTGATCTTACGACAGGCCACTCTTTTGTAAAAGGTTTCATGTAATCTCTAGCAATAAGTAAGCCTGCCATTAATAACATAAATATACCGAAAGCAAGTTGAAATGTACCCGCTTTCAAATATCCTGTTACAGCTGAACCTATAATTGCTGCGGGACCACTTGTAATGAAGAACAACATTGCTGTTCGAAAGTCGACTATTTTTCTTTTTGCATAGGTAAGTGTTGAGGCAAGTGCCGTTATGATTAGTACAGTGAGGGAAATACCAACCGCAGTTGCATGGTCTACTGGCTCGCCAATTAACGATGGGGCGATAAAAAGAACAGCGGGAACAATAATGATCCCGCCACCTAGCCCTACGATACTGCCGAACATAGCTGCAACTACACCAATAAGAACTAATATGATCCATTCCATGATGAGAAACCACCTTATTTCGTTACAGAGGAGTAACTTCTATCGTTCCACCGTCTATGACGCGGACACCTTGTCCATTCTGTTCTAGCTCTTTCATATCCTTCATCAGCTGAAGCAATGCAGCATCCTTACTTTTCGCCTCAAGCATACAATCTAGATAGGAAGTTGTACGAGCCGCACCTCTAAGAAAATGAAGCAGCGGTTCCGCCTCTACAAAGTCAGCATGGCCTCTCGGGTCTGAGAGGCTTTTGGGACTGGATGCATGAATCTTAGGGGGAAGCTGACTTATGTCTGCTAATCCTAATCGTATTCGTTCTATTTGCCAAGTATGATCAATGCGGGGCCAAAGCGCTTCGATGAGCTCGTCCTCTAGAATGTCTCCCGGATTGACAGCATGATGATGAATATCCAGCACCATAGGTACACCTACAATTTCTGCAGCCGCTAGCGTCTCTTTAACATTGAACGTTTTGTCATCATTTTCGAGTGTAACTCTATGTTTGTAAGTGGGCGATAACCGACTAAACTGCTCGATGAAACGTTCACTTGCAACCACTTTGTCGCCATAAGCACCACCCATATGAATGTTGTTCTTAGCCGTTTCATCCAGATTCATTAGTTCCAGCATTCGAACATGATGAATTAAATCCTTCTCCGAATTTTGCAATACCTCAGGCCGAGGTGTACTGAAAACGCAAAAATGATCTGGATGAAAGG
Organism: Paenibacillus sp. GSMTC-2017; assembly: GCF_016019935.1. Lineage (GTDB taxonomy): Bacteria > Bacillota > Bacilli > Paenibacillales > Paenibacillaceae > Pristimantibacillus. The sequence goes on along the minus strand of NZ_JAECMT010000003.1, from coordinate 488,268 downwards.
AAACGCGAATCCCCTTCTCTTTGGCGAACCCGCCAACTTCACGAAATGCTGGAGCTAGCGCCTCATAGGGATTCCAAGGTGCTACTCCTTCATGTGTTGCAAGTGGTATCAGCTTAGAGGAAAATCGATACATCGCTATTTCATGTGCTTTACTATGTTTCAAAATACGGAGTGTACTTTGCAAATTCTCCTCCGCGATTCGTTCCAGTTTACGAATGCCTGCCTCTCGATCATCGAGCTTGGAAAGCGTCGCATAGGTCATAGTTCGTGATGGTGACGCATTTTCGAGCAACAGGCTCATCGCAACGAAGCCGAATCTAACGATCATCGTTTAGGCTCTCTCCCCAAAAAACATTTCGTAAGCAAGTGAAGTTTGAATTTTCGCTTCTTCCGCTGTCAACTTCCTAACTAATTGCATTTCAACTTGTGTTACTTCTTCGCCTTGAAAATTAATTTCTGCAATAGATGCTGATATACGTACAATTGCTATTGCTTCATTGTTCGGTGTATAAGCAATTACTTTCTGTCCTGTCGGATAAACACGGAATCCGCTCTTTACCATTTTGCCCTTGCCGTACTCCAACAATTCGTAAAGCTCCTGCTCTGACTTAAATTTGCAAACGGAGTTAAATTCTGTTCCGAAACCCATTTTATAATCTTCCTTTCTGCCCTTTAAAGTGACTCACCAGTGAAATCGATACGTTGTTTCTCCGAATGACGCTCAAGTGCAAGGTTAATCAATGTTTTAAGCAGATCTTTATAAGGAACGCCAGTCTCACGCCATAGCAATGGATACATACTGAACGGTGTGAAGCCAGGCAATGTGTTAACTTCATTTATGAAAATGACGTTATCTTCCTTCCGAAGGAAGAAATCTACGCGGGATAGTCCTGAACCATCGATAGCTTGGAATGCGCGAACAGCCATTTCACGGACGGATTCAGCAACGCCTTCCGGCAATTCCGCAGGAATGATCATCGTTGATTTGCCATCGATATATTTTGCCTTATAGTCATAAAATTCATTAGAAGGAGCAATTTCCCCTACAACAGATGCTTTCGCTTCATCATTGCCTAATACGCTAACTTCAATCTCGCGCGCATCAACAAACTCTTCAACGATAACTTTTCTGTCAAAACGGAAAGCATAATTAACTGCTTCGATCAGCTCTTCCCGATTTCTAGCTTTGGACACACCAACACTAGATCCCAAATTCGCAGGTTTAATGAAACAAGGATAACCAAGAGACACTTCACATTCCATTACAAAATAAGATGAGTCCTTCTCCCACTGTGTACGATTAAAATAACGGAACACACATTGCGGCAGACCTTCTTGCGCAAAAACTTTCTTCATCATAATCTTGTCCATCCCTACTGCAGATGCAAGAACGCCCGCACCTACGTAAGGAATATTAGCCATCTCAAACAATCCTTGAATCGTTCCATCTTCACCAAATGTACCATGAAGCAAAGGGAACATGACATCAATGGTTTCATCACTTTGATCAGCGGCTGGAGAAACGCTATGACCACTAATTTTCGCTTCTTGCAGTGATGATGCTGGTTCTGGTGTAGCTATTGTAGCTGCTCCATCCAGTGTGCGGAATAACGGAGCAAGTGAATGATTCGATGTACCTCCATTTTCTGAACCGAAACGCAATGCTTCTACACTATCCGGTGCAGCTAACAGGACATCGCCCGTTTTCCACTCACCTTGTTTTGAAATATAAAAAGGTTTAATTTCATATTGGTTATAGTCAAATTCACGCATTACGGCAAATGCCGTCTGCAATGACACTTCATGCTCTCCGGATTTCCCCCCATAAACAAGTCCTACTCTTACTTTGCTCCCCATAGCATATCCTCCGGTACGATTAAATTTCATGCTTGATTCAAACTCTATCCCATCAGACAACCATTTGAACAAAGCTACATCTGGCGCAAGTCATTATATACGATTACAACAAGTCAGTAATATGAAAAAAACGGTATTTCGTTCCTTTCGACCATGCATAGGAATCACGATAGTCCCAATAACGGTGCCTGCTGGCGACTGTATTGGCATTAACTAACGGCTGTCCTGCAGAATCAAAAGCGGTTACGATTGAGCTGTGCTGGAAACGGCCATCACCATTCCAATCGTATGTAATAACATCGCCGAGTTGAAGTTGATCAGCTGAATGTACGACGACAGCTTGAAGTCCGGTTTTGCGTCCTTTGGACAAATAGCCCGATAATGCGTTAGAGACGGACCAGCTAAAGCTCCACCATTCTCCTCCATTATTCCGTCCTTTGTACCACCAGCCGCTTCCCCTTTTACCAGTATAGTTCATAGGAGCATTACCTGCAAAGATGCACTGCGAGACGTAATTGGTGCAATTATCCTCAAATGTTTCATAACCTGGATTGCCTGCATTCCACCAACGGTCCGCATAAGCAGCAACCAAATCTCTCCTGTAGCGATTACCTCTATCTCTGAGTTTGAATTGCGGCATTAGGTCATAATTTAAGTATGGCAAAGATGGTGTTAGAGGCAAGGAGTCCACTTCCAATGATTCCTCTTCTTCCCCCCACTGTTGTACGGATGCTCCATAACGCGGCCTACGCTCAGCGATAATTGGCTCAACTTGATTGACTTCCCATTGCCCACCGGACATTGTTAGCCAAAGTCGTTCGTACTCATATCTTTCTTCCATATAAACAGTGCCAGATTGCTCCATCTTTCTTTTAATATGTAGTCGTAGTAGTACGGACGTTTCATGTGTTGACTCGTTAACACGAACGAGTTCAGCTTTCGTTTCGCTTCCTGCCGGCAATGCACCACGCAGAAGATCGCGTTCTCGCATACGATCAAGTCTGTTGCATAACCGCTCCTGATGGACCTGATCAACAACAAAATCAGTTAACACGCGAGCATGCTGCTCAGTCTCCGCCTGATTATAGAGACTAACATACCGCTGAACGGCAGCCTTCCAACTTTTCTCTTTAGTTGAGGGGGGCCGTCTCGTGTAATCTGAGGATTGTATTAATGAACTTAGCTTCGATTGAGGCTGGGAAGGTTTCGGCGGCTGGTTAACATGATGAAATTCTCCTTGTTTTTCACGTTGGCTATACGTTGAACTCGACTTTACTTGACGTTTAGATGATAAAGAGCCTGATTTATTTGAATGATAAGTACGCTTAGCCCGCTTCATCCCATTATTGCGGCTACTTGACTTTGACATCACGATCCCCCCTAACTTTATAATCGGCTTAGCTTGGTCGTATAAACGGCACAGAATAACTGCTTCATTATATGAGTGCGGTGAGCTTTTCATGTAATTTTTTAATATGTGTATTCTTCAAAAAAGAGAGTTTCGATAGGACATAATTGGACTTTACGGAACGACTGTTTTAAAGCTATACTATAAACATAAGGTTTTTGAAATTGCGTTTCATACAATGAAACATTTTTCCCCCTACTAACTGATATGAGGAGAATAGCGATGCCTAAACAAAATCAGTACTCTGTTCGCACAACGCTCGAAGCTGGCGGAAATTCGTATGCATACTACCGTCTAGGCGGATTGGAAGAGCAAGGTCTTGGTGATATTTCCAAGCTTCCTTTTTCCATCAAAGTATTACTTGAAGCAGCTGTTCGTCAATTCGACGGCCGCGCAATTACACCTGAACATGTTAAACAATTGGCCAACTGGACAAAGGGCCGCGAGGACAAAGAAATTCCTTTCATTCCTGCACGTATCGTTCTTCAAGATTTCACTGGCGTACCAGTAGTTGTTGACCTTGCAGCAATGCGCGATACAGTAAAAAAAGCTGGTGGAGATCCGAAACAAATCAACCCGCTTGTACCCGTGGATCTTGTTATTGACCACTCCATCATGGTTGATGCTTTCGGTAGCCCTGAAGCACTTGAGTACAACACTAAAGTTGAGTTTGAGCGTAACGAAGAGCGTTACCGTTTCCTTCGCTGGGCACAAACAGCATTTGATAACTTCCGTGCGGTTCCTCCTGGGACAGGTATCGTTCACCAGGTTAACCTTGAGTATCTTGCATCCGTAGCAGCTACAAAAACAATTGACGGCGAAACTGTCGTTTATCCAGATTCACTTGTAGGTACGGATTCCCATACAACAATGATTAACGGTCTAGGCGTAGTAGGTTGGGGCGTTGGCGGTATCGAGGCTGAAGCAGGTATGCTTGGTCAACCTCTATACTTCGTAATGCCAGAAGTTATCGGCTTTAAACTAACTGGCAGCCTAGCTGAAGGTTCTACTGCAACTGACCTTGCACTAACAGTTACACAAATTCTTCGTAAAAAAGGCGTAGTTGGTAAATTCGTTGAGTTCTTCGGTCCTGGTCTATCCAACATTAGTCTTGCTGACCGTGCAACAGTTGCTAACATGGCTCCAGAATATGGAGCTACAATCGGCTTCTTCCCTGTTGATAGTGAAACGCTTGATTTCATGCGTCAAACAGGCCGTAAAGACGAGCAAATTGAACTTGTTGAAGCTTATTACAAAGCACAAGACATGTTCCGTACAGACGAGACACCAGATCCAATCTTCACGGATATTGTTGAACTTGATCTATCAACGATTGTTCCTTCCCTTGCAGGTCCAAAACGTCCACAAGACCGTATCGAATTGACTGCTATGAAGGAAAACTTCAACAGCATCATCCGTACGCCGATCGACAAAGGCGGTTATGGTCTAACGGAAGAGAAAATTGAAGAAGTAGTTGCTGTTCAACATAATGATGGACAACAAACGAAAATGAGTGCTGGAGCTGTCGTAATCGCTGCGATTACAAGCTGTACAAACACGTCCAACCCAAGCGTAATGCTTGCTGCTGGTCTTGTTGCACAAAAAGCAGTAGCTCGTGGCCTTACGAAACCTGCTTATGTGAAAAGTTCACTAACTCCAGGTTCACTCGTTGTTACTGAATATTTAATTAAAGCAAACCTAATCGAGCCGCTTGAAGCTCTTGGCTTCCACGTTGCAGGTTATGGCTGTGCTACTTGTATCGGTAACTCCGGTCCATTGCCAGACGAAGTAAGCAAAGCGATTGCTGACAATGATATGACAGTTGCTGCTGTTCTATCCGGTAACCGTAACTTTGAAGGCCGTGTTCACGCACAGGTTAAAGCTAACTACCTTGCATCTCCACCGCTTGTAGTTGCTTATGCACTTGCTGGAACGGTTAATATCGATCTTGCTCTTGATCCAATTGGACATGACCAAGACGGTCAACCTGTATTCTTGAAAGATATCTGGCCAACAAACGCTGAGATTAAGGCTGCTGTAGCTTCTTCCCTTAACCCAGAAATGTTCCGTTCAAAATACGAAAACGTATTTACACAAAACGAGCGTTGGAACGCGATCGACGTACCGGAAGGCGAAAGCTATGAGTGGGATGCAAAATCCACTTACATCCAAAATCCTCCGTTCTTCGAAGGTCTTGGTCCTGATCTAACTGATATTGCAGATATTCCTTCAGCGAGTGTACTTGCACTAATGGGCGATTCCGTTACGACTGACCATATTTCTCCTGCTGGTAACATTACAGTTAACAGCCCAGGCGGCCAATATTTGATCGACAACGGCGTAGAGCGCAAAGATTTCAACTCCTACGGTTCCCGTCGTGGTAACCATGAAGTAATGATGCGTGGTACGTTCGCTAACATCCGTATTCGTAACCAAGTAGCTCCTGGTACTGAAGGCGGCGTAACAACTTACTTGCCAACTGGCGAAGTAATGTCCATCTATGATGCTTCCATGAAGTATCAAGCAGAAGGCAAAAACCTAGTTGTACTTGCTGGTAAAGAGTACGGCACAGGAAGCTCCCGTGACTGGGCAGCAAAAGGAACTTTCTTGCTTGGCGTAAAAGCTGTAATCGCTGAGAGCTTTGAGCGTATCCACCGTTCCAACTTGGTTGGTATGGGTGTTCTTCCGCTTCAATTCCCAGAAGGCCAAAGTTGGAAAACGCTTGGCATTACTGGACGCGAAACGTTTGATATTTCTGGTCTATCAAACGATGTTCAGCCGAGCCAAACGGTTAACGTTCGTGCAACTCGTGAAGACGGTACAAATTTCGAGTTCCCGGCTATCGTTCGTCTTGACTCCCTAGTGGACGTAGACTACTACCGCAACGGAGGCATCCTGCAAACGGTGCTTCGTCAAATGATCGCTAACATGGAAATAACTAAGTAATTAAGCGAAAAGCCTGGGAAGATGTTGAAAAACATCCTCTCAGGCTTTTTGTATGATTTAAGATGTTGGCTATGCGATCAGCTTGAAATTCTAGTTTCTACAGTTTTTTTGACTTTTGGATGATATCCATCTTAGATATGACGTCATCCCAATTTACTACTTCAATGGAGCTAAAACTCTTTCCTGATAAGGTTAACTCTTCTTTGAATTGAACATGGTTCTTTGTTAATTGTTTATAGTCAACAAACACATTTTCTATTGGATTATTTATAATATTAGTTTCCTATTATAAATCCACAGTTTCACTGGCTCATATATCTCATCATATTCCTCATCACTATCGTTCCATACGTTATTTAACCAATAAGTCAATGAAGTTAGAAATGATTCTTGTTTTTCCAAAGTATTAATAAATTCAAATACATCAGCAGGAATCGGTATAGCGATATTTTGCAAAATATCTCTAATATCCTGATATAACCTTATAAATTGATAATCCACATAGGGCAGGTTTGTAACACCCCGATACTTCACTTCAAACTCATCGCTGTATCTAAGAAGTTCATAGTCACCTAAAACGAACCAGTAGTATGAATCCGATAATCCATACCAATGCAAGGTTAAGTCATTATTTTCACCCCAAGGGGTTATCTTCAACAAGTCCTTAAGTTGAAAATTGATCATTTAAACTTCTCCTAATGTTCCTAATAGTTATACAAATGAAACCTTCGCTTACCCCTAACGAATCATCGTCCCCATCCGTCTAGCCGCATCCATCATAATTGGAGCGTATGCGCGCATCGTATCCATCGTCATTCGGCTCGCTGGGCCCGAGACAGATAGTGCTGCTGCTAGGTTGCCATTACGGTCTAAGATTGGTGATGATAACGCGGCTGCTCCAGGTTCACGCTCCTCAAAGCTTGTCGCATAACCGTTCACCATAATTTCTTGTAGCTGTCGTCTGTACTGCTCCATATCTATATAAGAAGGCCACGTTGGCGCCTGGAGCAAATTATCCTGAACGATAGGATCAGAATAAGCAATTAACACCTTACTTGATGCCCCAGCATATAAAGGAAGCCTTACACCAACAGGTGCCACCCTTCTTACTGCCTGGTTGCTTTGCACTGCTTGCATACGTATCCGCTCTGAGCCATCCCGAACATAAATACTTACCGTCTCCCCAAGTTCATCGCGGATTCTGACCATCTCTGGCAACCAGATTGTTGCTTGATCATCTGTACGTGACAAGTTTGCGGACAGTTCCCACACCTTTAACCCCAGATGGTAGCGCTCAGTCGAGCGATCTCTTTCAATAAAACCTTTCTCTTCAAGTGTCGCTAACATACGGTGTACAGTACTCTTGTGTAGTCCAACATACTCAGCTATTTCTGTCATCGCCCAATCTGTCTTAGACGTGAAACAAAGCAATATATCTAACGCACGATCTACTGCGCGCACCGTTGATTTACCTTCCTCCATACCGTTACACCTCCATCCATCTTCCTATATCTAATTATATATCATTCTAGTTTCATTCGCTGAAACTCTTTTTCAAACTCAATGAAATTGATTCTCATTTAGTATACCTTATACAGCCTAATATCGTAAAGAAGTTCTATTACATTACAGGACGATTACAGGCTGTTAACAATGTATCGACAGGAATTGACAGGTCGCAAGCTCCCTACTACGATTAGAACACAACCTATTTATATAGCGCTTACATTTTATAAACAATTTCACTTTCTCTTTATGCTTAACCATATATTTTCATCAAGTGAACGAATGACTATCATGCAGAGGGAGGGCTACCAAATGAGCACAACACTTTCAACTACACATGCAATGGAGAGTTTAGCCCCTGCTGTTCCAGTATTTCCACCAGTAAAGTTGCCTTACCCAACGATCGCACCTTTGCATTCGTCGAAAAGAAGCAAACATATTCTAGTTGCTTCACTCGCTTCTCTTCTGTCTGTATGCTTCATTGTTGTTATTATCTTTCATGGTTATGTAGCTTGGAGTCTTGCTTATCCGTATGTTGCTCCACTAGCGTCTAATCCGCAAGAGGCCATTGGCGTCGCCTATGAAGATGTTATTTTTCCAAGTCATAGCGGGCAAACGACGGTTAGCGGTTGGTATGTGCCTGCGGCTCCAACTTCTACTGATCAAAGGAATGTCGAAACAGTTTCTAAGCGAACAGTAGTATTTAGTCATGGCTATGGTGCGAACCGTGAAGAACACTGGGTTCCTATGTACGATCTGACCAAACTGCTGCATGATCTCAATTATAATGTTCTTCTCTTTGATTATGGTTATGCTTCGCAGCAATACAAAGCACCAGCTACAGGGGGGCGTGAGGAGTCACAACAACTTCTAGCTGCAATAGACTACGCCAAATACAAAGGAGCTGAGGATGTCATCGTCTGGGGCTTCTCAATGGGTGCAGGAACTGCACTTCAAACTGCTCTAGTAACGAATGAAATTGATGCTATGATATTGGACAGTCTATTTATTCCAAGCTCAGAAGCACTTTTCGATAACATTAATCAGTTTGTACCACTGCCACGTTTTCCTTCATTGCCACTTATCGAATCGATGATCCCACTTTGGTCGGGAGGTAGCTTTGGATCAGTACCAGCGGAACAAGTTATAGCTAACGACTTTTCGATTCCAACTTTTATAATTCATGGTACCGATGATGTAAAAGCATCTCATAATACTGCTGAAGCGATTGCTTTGAATCAAGGAGATTCATTGTCTAGGTCATGGATCGTCCAAGATGGCCAACATGAGATGCTGTTCCGTAAACATCCACAAGAATATGTTCAACGTACAGCCTTATTCCTCAGTCAAGTAGAAGGACAATTGAATGAACAACGTATAACGAAATAAATAAGAGCGAGCCTGTTCGTCAAATGTACATTTGTACACCTAACGAGCAAGCTCGCTCTTTTTAGTAGCAGAAACTTAGGTATTCGCTTATTGCTTCAGAAGTGCAAGAAATTCTGATCGTAATGCTGAACTAGTGCGGAACTCTCCACGAACAGCAGACGTAACCGTCTTACTTCCCGATTTCTTAATCCCTCTAGCACACATGCACATATGTTCACCTTCCACAACGACCATAACGCCATGCGGAGCAAGCTCCTGATCTAATATATCTGCAATTTGGGAAGTAATCCTCTCTTGCACTTGCAAACGACGTGTGATCGCATCCACAAGGCGAGCTAGTTTACTAAGACCTGCAATTTTCCCACTCGGAATGTAGCCGATATGCGCTTTACCGAAAAATGGAGCCATATGGTGCTCACATTGACTGTAATAAACAATATCTTTTACGATAACGAGTTCTTCATGCTGCTCATCAAAAGTTACTCCGAGCACCTCGCGTGGTTCAACCTCGTAGCCAGCAAAGATTTCTTCATACATCCGTGTAACACGAGCAGGTGTTTCAAGCAAACCTTCCCGTTCTACATTTTCTCCGATTAGCTTCAAAATTTCTTTTACATGAAATTCGATCTGTTCCCGGTTGTCCGTAACTTTCGAATTGACGTAATCCTTTTTACCCGCCATTCGTATCCACTCCTTCCGGACTTTTAACTACTCTATTATTTGCGAGGGAATTTTTGGTTTTTCATCATGTTTTGAGCACGGTTCATTTGTTGCTTGTTCATGTTGTATCCCATTTGTTTAGCCATTTTTTGAATCATCTCAGGATCACTTTGCATCTTTTCAATTTGCTTACGCAAGTAGTATACCCCACCGAAAAAACCACCAACAGCACCAACGACTAATGTCACGATAGGAATAACAATATTGTACCACTCCATCTATGTCACCTTACCCTTCGTATAGTATGAAATTTGTAGAATTACATCCCTGTATCATAGCATGTTCATGCTTGTTCCGCAACGAAATGAAATGATCAAATAACCCTCAGATGAGATACATTTGAGGGCTCTCTAATTCAAGTAATGCAGTCTTTTTGGGTAAACCTCCGCCATATCCAACTAACTTCCCATTAGCTCCAATTACACGGTGACAAGGAACAATAATAGAAACAGGATTTCGGTTGTTCGCCCCTCCGACTGCTCGTACTGCTTTTGGTTGCTCAATTCGATTTGCTATATCTAAATAAGAACATGTTTCCCCATAAGGGATATGTTGAAGAGCAGCCCATACTTTAAGCTGAAAAGGTGTGCCTATCATATGAATAGGAAGATCGAACACTTGAAGTTCTTTAGCGAAATACAGCTCCAATTGTCGGACTGCTTCTTGTATAATTGGATGGGCTTGCTCACTCACTAGCGTTGGTTCCTTATGATCTCCATCTACATGACTCTTGCTCCATAGATTTAAATACTCTTTAGATTCTTCATACGTTCCGAAACTAAGATGACAGATGCCTTCATCCGTTGCCATCAGAACAATTCCACCTAATGGAGACGTGATCTCCGTAGCAATGAGCGCTGTCATTTAAAGTATCCGTCTCCCTTCTAGCTAATCACCTATTTCACAATCTGCTACACCTTGTTCTCCTCGCCAGCCTCTTCGCGATTAGAACGCTCTAAACGTATCGCATCTATAGCTTTAACGATCATGTCATTGGCCTCTGCATCAGTTTCTTTGACCACAGCAGTACGTAACGCATCTTCAGCCAGCTCCCCGCCAATTCGGCCCAGTGACCAAGCTGCTGTTCCTCTTAAAACAGGTCTAGGATCAGCTTCAAGAACACGAATTAGATCGGGAACAGCGCTAGCTTCCTTAAAGTTGCCTAGTGCAATTACCGCATTACGTTGAATCGGCTTTCTTCCCCGCCATGCAGAGGATGTTGAACCATATCGTTCTTGAAATTCACGATTTCCGATTGTAAGTAAAGGTATTAATAAAGGCTTAGCGAGCTCTACATCCGGCTTTAGCTCAGGATGCTGTGTCCAATTTTTCCCTCTATTTTCTGGACAGACGATCTGACAAGTATCACAGCCGTAAAGTCGGTTGCCAATCTTACGCATATACTCGTCTGAGATCATACCTTTTGTCTGTGTAATGAACGAAATACATTTATTAGAATCGAGTTGACCAGGGCCAACGATAGCACCTGTTGGACAAGCGTCAATACATTTTGTACAGGAACCACAGCCTTCTGTTACTTGCTCGTCCGGCTGCAATGGCAAATTAGTAATCATTTCACCTAAATAAATCCATGACCCTAGCTTTGGCGATATAATAGAACAATTTTTTGCACTCCAGCCAATACCGGCACGTTCAGCTACCGCCCGATCCGATAACGCTCCTGTATCTACCATACTTTCTGCTCTCATCTCAGGTACACGTTCCTGTAGCCAGGCGTGGAGCTTAGCTAGTCGATCTCTGAGCACACGGTGATAATCCTCACCCCATGCAGAACGAGACATGATGCCTCTTCGTGCTCCCGGTTCAGACTTAGGCGGATCAATCAATTTGGATGGATATGCAACTGCAATTGCGATAATGGACTGCGGATTATCGAACAATAGTGCTGGGTTTGTTCGCTTGTCCAAATCTGATTCCTCGAAACCAGATTCTCTTCCAAGCTCACGATGTCGTATTAAACGTTGTTTTAGCGTTACGAATGGATCTGCAGAGGCGACACCAATATCGTCTATTCCTAGGCTCGCTGCTGCTTCCTTCATCTCTTGCTTTAGTCTGTCCCATCTATCCATCATCGTTTAAAACCGTTTAATAGCTTCACGAGCTAGTTCATCGCATCGATTGTTCCATTCATTGTCGCTATGGCCTTTTACCTTTACATAATTCACTGTATGCTGGTTCATAAGTTCCCACAGTCTCTTCCATAGATCTTGATTTTCTACCGGGTCTTTTTTGCTATTTTTCCAACCATTTCGCAACCAACCATGAATCCAACCCTTTTCAAAACAGTTGACAACATATGCCGAATCACTATAAACCGTCACCTTACAACGTTCTTTGAGCAATTCAAGCCCGGAGATTACCGCTTGAATTTCCATTCGGTTATTGGTTGAATGTTTTTCTCCACCCGATATTTCTTTCTGGTGCCCGCCAAAAAACAACACTGCCCCCCAGCCACCAGGACCAGGATTGCCTGAGCATGCACCATCTGTATAGATCATTACTTCTTTCATCTTGCACCTCCATCAAAGCTTCTTCTTGCTAAGTTATAGAGCTTCTATTTTCCCAATCGGCCATAAAATAAAATCAGCTCTGCCTTGAATCAGTTTCTTAGGGACAGCATTAAAAGACCTACTGTCTTCGCTTGCCCCAGCATGACGATTGTCACCCAGAACAAAATAATGACCATCACTTATCACTTCTGGTCCGTAATCCATATCCTCTATTAATGTATCTGTATAAGGCTCGTCCACAAGATTCCCATTTCTATACAACTTTTGTCCCGAAATTTCGATACGATCACCAGGCATACCTACAATTCGTTTAACAAAAAACTTCTCTTTACCTGGCACACCATTCGGATCTTTCATTATGATAACCTCGCCTACGTTCGGACTTCCGATTAGGTAGACAATCTTATTTACGAAAAGCCATTCGTTTTCCTCAAGAGTCGGTTTCATTGAATCACCTTGTACCGTCGATAAGTTGAATACGAAATAATGAAGAACAAGTACAATAACAAGCGCAGTTACAATAGTTTTCAACCAATCAACTAATAGTTTAAAAATGCTCATTCATCTACCTCTCCGAAAGCGGTTAGCCATTCTTGATAATACGTTTTTGCTGAATCATCACAAAATGGTGTAATTCCACTTTCCATACGATCCAGCAACATATTTAAACCTTCACCAACTTTATCTTGAACCGCTTGTGGATAATGGTAAAGTACCTTATGTTGCTCATATTCATCTTGATCCACGATATATTTATTGCCCTCCGCTGTCCGGATAACATCTAAATCGTAATCAATGTAAGTAAGCACCCCACCTTGTAAATAGGGTGGGGACGCAATGTTACAATAATAACGAACTCCCCCTGCTTCTAAGAGGGCAACGATATTATACCATTGTCCAGGGATAAAAAAAGAAACTGCAGGCACTCTGCTTACCCATTGTTTCCCATCCGATTCGAGTATTGGCGTTTGCCGATTTATAAGTACAATAATTGATTCTTCTTGATGCTGCGCGATAAGGGATTGACTTGGAACGACCCAGTTCTGCTGCCATAATCGATGAATATGACCATTATGCTTAAAACTCTTTATAATACACTGTTCATATCGTTCCATACTGTTCGTGCTCCTCAAATTCCTTATAGTAATAAGAAAAGCATATCCGGACACCAATTGCAATGGCGACGAAGATATGCCTCTCATCAAACACGAATTGCGAAAAACACAAATTATCCTGTAACAATACTTAGCTTCTGGAACGATTTAAAGAAATCTGTAGCTACATAACCCATCGATTCGTATAACGGCAATACTGGCTCATTATGCTCGTCCGCAGTAATGAGTATTTTGCTTACGTTACGTTGCTCGAAACGTTGACGAAGTGCAGTTACTAGAGCTTTACCAATTCCAATTCGCTGATGATCAGGTGAAACTGCAATTCGATAATAATAACCTTTGTTGTTATCGATCGTGCCGATAATCATTCCTACGATTTCTGATTGATTGACAGCGACTAGAACAAGATCGCTATCCCATGATAATTGCCTTGCAAATGCTTCCATTGTTTGCTCATAGCATTCAGCTGTTAGAACTTCTTCGAGCAAAGTAGTAAGTGGTTTATAATCGGACAACTGGAAGGAACGAACGTTCATTAAATAACACCTTCTATATCATGTCATAGTCTCGTACCAAACTATTATACGACGAATATTCCCGAAAATCCTTCTTTTTTATCGTAATTTCTTTAAAAAAACAAAGAAATCGCTAATTTACTCTTGAAAGCGCTATTATTTAAGCGCTTTCATTCATTTAAGCGCTTTTCGTTGGCATAATTAATCATTTGTACTCTCTTTTCGAATAAATCTATGTTCAAATTGTTATCTTAAGTAGGTTATGAAGCGGTTCCGACTTTTTAAACAACAATGTTGATTTATTAGTGTGGATAAGAGATAATGAACATGTTCTAACTATATATTTCAGGAGGTAATGAATAATGGCACATCAACTACCTGCTCTACCTTACGCACATAACGCACTTGAACCGCATATCGATGCAACAACGATGGAAATCCACCACGGACGCCATCACAATGCATATGTAACAAACCTTAATGCAGCACTTGAGTCTGCACCTGAGCTTCAAGGCAAATCAATTGAAGCATTGATCGCTGATCTTGCAAGTGTTCCAGAAGCTATCCGTACTGCTGTTCGCAACAATGGCGGCGGACATGCTAACCATAGCTTGTTCTGGGAAACAATCGCTCCTAATGCTGGTGGCGCACCAACTGGCGCTCTTGCAGCGGCAATTGAAAGCGAACTAGGCGGCCTAGACACTTTCAAAGCTGACTTCGCTAAAGCAGCTGCTACTCGTTTCGGCAGTGGCTGGGCTTTCCTAGCTGTAGCTGGCGGCAAATTGAAAGTATACAGCCTTCCTAACCAAGACAGCCCGATTATGGAAGGTGAAACACCTATCCTTGGTCTTGATGTTTGGGAGCATGCTTACTACCTGAACTACCAAAACAAACGCCCTGATTACATCGCAGCGTTCTGGAACGTAGTAAACTGGGATGAAGTTAGCAAACGTTACGAAGCTGCTGTTAAATAAGTAAGCTTACATAAAAGGCGCTGCCCTCATAAGTAGAGTAATCTACTTGTAGGATAGCGCCTTTTTCTTTTGAGAACCAGCTTAGTTAACACTATAAATATACGGACAGCACTCTTATGCTCGAACCTTACCCAGACGAAATTGGCTGGGGGTACACGCATAGTTTTTACGGAAAACTTGCGTAAAATGTCTAACATCAGGATATCCTACCGTCTCTGCAATTTTAGTAATCGATAATTCAGAATCAGCGAGCAGTTCCTCCGCCTTTTCCATACGCAGTTTCGTGACATATTCCTTATAACCGGTTCCTGTTTTTTGTTTGAACAATTTGCTGAAATATACTGGATTGAGGTATACGATAGAAGAAACAAGTTCCAAAGATAAATTTTTTTGGAAGCTACTTTTTATATACTGAATAGCTATTTCCGCTACATCATTTTTATTATCAATTGAAGCTTCGTCCTCTACTATAATGCTGGATATATGAAAATTTTTAATTTGGGAAGGTATTGTGTAAAAGTCAGTCAGTTGCTCGCTCATAATAAATCGAAAAGGAACTCTCAGACATCGGTTAAGATTTGTAATCGCTCCTTCTCTAAATAGGTCAGCCTCTACTTGATCCGCTAATGTAATGACACCTACAAGGAAATCACCATCCAAACTAACGATAAATCCTTTGCCCGATCGATGGATGTATTCCGACATCACATTTTCTACAATAAAATTGCCTAAACCTATTTCAGAATGACTCTCCAGCTTTACAGCCAGCAGATGGAAATGTTCATGTTCATCACGAATAGAACTCAAATCAAATCGCCCTAAATCTAGTCCCTGTATCCATCTCCGGAAGACAGCCTCACGCAAATAATTCAAATTGAGCATCAATAGGCTAGTATCGGTATCATTGTGTTGCTCTTGTGACCACTCTTCAAATAGCTCGGCGACGTATTTTACAATCTGTTCTTTACCTAGAGGTTTTAAAATATAGTCTCTGGCACCAAGGCGCAACGCTTCCTGTGCATATGCAAACTCAGAATGAGCGGATACTACAATCCACTTGATTCCTCTATAGGTATGGCGTACTTTAGCAAGTAGCTCTAATCCATTCATGCCCGGCATCATAATATCGAGGAATACGCTGTGAATTCGTTCGCTTAGCAACATATGGTTTGCCTCAGTTGCTGTGGCTGCTGTACTGATCCGAATATCAGGGAAAGCTCCGGAAATTGTTCGTTTAAAACCTTCCCGAATCACTTTTTCATCATCGACAATTAGAATATGCATGCCGTTCCCTCCTCTGACTATCGACTTTTTGCATGGGCTATACTCTAGGCATTACATTCGGTACCATAACAATAATCGTCGTTCCGTTGTTTTCCTTACTTTCAACACGAAGGCCATATCCAGCGCCAAATTCTAGAACGAGGCGCCGATGAACATTTAGAAAGCCCGCTCCAGAACCATGAGACGTACCATAAATAGCTGGCTCAACCGTCATACTCTGACGCTCTTCTTCCAAAAGTTCATTCCATTCCAATCTTTCTGCTCTTGCGAGCGAGTTCTTAAGCTCCACCAACTTCTCTTCGGATATTCCTACACCATTATCATGTATGTAGATAAATACCTTTTGACCTTCTTCTGTTGATGTGAGAGTAATAGCCCCTTCTCCTGTCCGTCCCGAAAGGCCATGTATAACCGCATTTTCAATTAATGGCTGGAGTGTCATTTTAGGTAATGAAACCATAAGTGATTTGTTGTCGATATGGTGGTTTACATGTATTCGACCGTCCGACCGAGCACTAATAATCGTCATATAGTGTTTAATCTGCTCAAGCTCATCGCCAAGCGTTGCAACCGAACTTCGCCAATCACTGCTATATCGGAACATACATGAAAGAGACAATATGAGATTGGACAACCTTTCATTTTCTTTTTCGTCTAGCAGCCAATAAATCATGTCAAGCGTATTGTACAAAAAATGCGGATTCACTTGCGATTGTAATGCATGTATTTGAGCATTCTTTTCACTAGCTGTCGCAATTTTGTTACGTTCGACTAGTCCATTAATTTCGTTAACCATACGGTTAAAATGTTCATTCAAATAATTAATTTCTTCATATGAATCACTCGCATGAAGATTGGTGCTCAAATCTCCTCGTTCTACACGTCGCACCTCCTGCACGATAGATTTAATCGGCTTAGATACAGATCGGGAAAGAAAGTAAGCAATTGCTATTGCAACCATAATGATAATGATTGTAACGATAATAAAATAACGATTGGCAGCCGCTTGCTCTACTTTAGCTACTGGCTTTGGTGTAATGGACAACAGCTTCCACCCAAGCTTTGAATCATTTGCTGTTAAGATGAGATGGTTACTGGTACTAACATTAAGGACTGACTCACCGAATGGATATTGAGAATGATCTATTAGCCAAGAAGATTCCACCTTCTCTTCCGGGTGCGAAGAGACAAGGAGTGTGCCTGACGCAGCAAAAATATAAGTTCGGCTCTCCGGTTTAATCATCAAATTGTTCATGGAAGACAGAACGGTACGAGGATCAGCCTCAATAATTAGAACGCCAAGTGGTCTTGTCGTGTATAGATTGCTCATTAACCTACCGAATGTAAATACGGAGTCTTCACGAATTGTGAGCGATTGATCCCCGAGCATTCCTCCCCATTCAAGTGTGCCGTCCGAACGACGCAATTCCGATAGCCAATCACCTTTCATAAACTTATCATTGATGCCATGAGTCGTAGACTCATAGCTATATACGTTTCCAGCGTTAGAGATGATATGAATACCCTTTACATCATTGTAACTGTAAAAGATCGTTCCTAATGCCGCCATCATCTGCAGCTGCTTATCAAATTCATCTTGTTCGTTTGCCGCTTCGCGGGATAATAGTCGTTGAATTTCAGAATTGCTCATAATGGATTTACCTAAACTATCATAACCTCGTGACATCAGTGAGAAGTTATCCATCGCCTGTGAGACGTTACGTTGCGCTGCTTCACCAACCCGCAAGTCAATCTGGCCTGCAGTATAATGATAGAAAACGCCAGTAAGCCCAATTAGCAGCACTAGCGTAGACAACAAAATCCAGAGCAGTAACCTCGCGTGAAACGAATTAAATCGAAGTCCAAGCAAGTCGATTCCCCCTCGCAACAAACATCTCTATCCTTTAATAGCTCCTGCAACCATCCCTTTCGTTATTTTGTCAGAGAGGATAAAGTAAAAGGTAGCGACCGGTAATGCCCCTAGTACAAGAAACGCCCCTATTGCTCCATAATTAGCCGTATATTGACCAACAAAGCTGTTTAGTCCAAATGGGAGCGTCTTGAGAGAATCGCTGGATAAGAAGGTGGCTGCAATAATGTATTCATTCCATATCGAAATAAAAGTTAGTATCATAACCGTCATAATCGGGGGTACAGTAATTGGAATAATAATAGAATAAAATATACGATAAATGTTCGCACCATCTATCATGGCAGATTCTTCGATTTCGCTTGGTATACTCCTCAAAAATCCAGATAAAATGAATACAGCAAGCGGAATCGAGAACGCTACATATGGAATAATGATAGATGCATGTGTGTTAAGAATATCTATCTTTTTAAAAATAATCATAAGAGGCAACAATGTTGATTGGATGGGGATCATAATGCCGACCATAAAGATAATCATAATTATATTTCCGTAACGCCATTTAAATCTTGTAATCGCATAAGATACCATTCCACTGAGCACGATCGTAAGCAACAAAGTGATACCTGTAACCACTATACTATTGCCAATATACTTTAAGTAGTTGCCAGACGTAAATGCATCACTATAATTTTCCCAAATAAACTTTTTTGGTAAAGCAAAAAATTGCCCAGACAATATCTCACTGTTCGTCTTGAACGAATACAGTAGCAACCATAACAGCGGATAAAGCTGCGTAACGGCTAATATGCTCATCAATACCCATGCCCCAATACGTCTGGCAAGCCGATAATCTTTCATTACTTCCATTCTCCCCTCTCTATGAGGCGATTTCCTCAGCACGTTTGAATAACAAGTTCAACACTATGGTCATCACAAGGCAGAAGATGACAAGAAACGTGGAGATCGCACTTCCATAGCCATATTTGAATGAATTGAAGGTCATATTGTACATATGGGTTGAGATAACTTCAGTTGTATTAGCAGGTCCTCCACCGGTCATAACGACAATGAGATCAAACGCTTTAAGCGAACCAATGACTGCTAAGATAGTCGAAATTTTTATAACTGGTGAAAGTAGTGGAAGTGTAATATAGCGGTCTGCTTTAAAACCTTCAGCACCATCGATGCTAGCTGCCTCGTAAATGTCCGTTGAAATATTTTGAACACCTGTAAACTGAATCAACACATGATAGCCAATATATTGCCAGAAAATAACGAAACCTAGAGCAAAAATCGCAACATCAGTATCCGCAAGCCAAGTCTTCGTCCATGATTCGAGTCCTGTCTTCACGAGCATCTGGTTAAGCATTCCCCCAAGCGATGCTGGGTTGTATATGGCCTTCCATAATTGACCGATAACTACAACTGATAAGATAACAGGAAAGAAATAACTAGAAACGAGGAAACTAGGCCGTCTTACATAACGGCTCAGTAATATTGCAACCGTTATTGCAATCGGAATTTGAGCCATAGAAGCTACTGAAATGTAAAGTGTCCTTAATACAGATGGCCAAAAAATAGAGTCTTGCGTAAACAACACCTTATAGTTGTCCAAACCTACAAAAACTTGTTTGTCCATTCCTGACCATTCAACCAAAGAATAATTTACTGACACAAGGATTGGAACAAAAACAAATGCTAAATAAAACAATAAACAAGGAAGGACGAACACCATTAACGTTCCTTTGCTTACCCTCAAAACACCGTTCACTTGTTTGCCCTCCCTTCCACATAATTGATTAAGGGAACCTCACGGCTCCCTTAATGTTTCTCTTTTTATTTTTTGTTAAGCTCCCATGTCTTCTGGTGCTCGGCAGCTAATTCATCCACGTTAACATCTTTGATCAACAAGCTTTGCAAACCAGTTAAGTGTGTCTGCGTTGTCGCTGGCTCAATCACGTTGTCAAAGTTCATATCTCCGCCTTTTACTTCGTTGAAACGTCCCATTACATCTATCGCAAGATCAGAGTATCCAGCTGCTTTAAAGTCTCCTTCTACTTTCTGAGCGTTACCTACAGCTGACATTTTCTCAAAGGCTACCTTTGGATAGTTGCTCATAAAATATTTCAGAAACTTTTTACTTTCGTCGAGATGTTCACTGTTTGCTCCTAGCGCATACGCAGTTCCTGGGGCAATAACGTAATCTTTAGGATCACCTTTACCAGCTACGGTCGGGAACGGTAGAAAACCTACTTTTCCTTTCACTGCCTCAGACGCTTCAATTGAAGATATTTCCCAAGACCCCATAAAATACATAGCAGCTTTACCGTCGCGGAACTGTTGGGAAGCCGTGTTATTGTCGTAAGTAGCCGCCCCCTCTTGGTATGCACCAGCTTGGATCAGTTCTTTTGTTTTTTGTAACGCTTCAACGAATATAGGGTCGGTAAACTGTTTTTTACCGGCTACTACTTCATCTAAAAATTTTGGTCCACCATTTATGCGTTGCAGCACGTTCGTAAACATAAAAGATAAAGGCCACTTATCTTTACCGCCTAGCATCATTGCTGGAATACCCGCTTCTTTGAATTTCGGTACCGAAGCAATGATATCTTCAAACGTCGTCGGAACGTTGACGCCAGCCTTTTCAAACAACTCTTTGTTATAGAAAATGCCAGCAATATTCATATCATAAGGAAGCGCATATAAATTTCCGTCGACAGTATAGTAATCAAGCACCCCCTCTAGAAAGCTGTCCCCCAGTTCTCCCTCTACTATGTCATTGAGCGGAGCAAGTACTTTACCATTTGCGAAAGGTAACAATTGTGCCCCTGGGTTAACCATCGTTACGTCCGCAACTTCACCTGACGCTGCTTGCGTTTTTAATTTAACTTTTTGCTGCTCCGTATCAAGACGATCCCACTCGATTTTTATATTCGGATATTCCTTCATGTAATTATTTACGATCTCTTCCTCAACCTGATATTGAGGTGTGGACTTATCCGTTTGGAGTGTTTGAAGTGTCAACGTAATCTTTTTGCCTTCGGGCTTGCTCTCAGCTGGCTTATTGACGGATGTTCCTTCATTTTTGTCCCCGCATGCTGCTAGTAGTAGTGTCAATGCCACTACAAGTAACAAACTGATCACTCGTTTCTTTATTATCATTTGTATCCCCCTTTGGCATCATCGTTCCTTATAGCCCTTACTTTACTCTTTATAACACGCTTCGGTAATACAAAAAATCAACTTATTGTGTTGAAATTTTCTATTTTCTTTTTGTCTTTCCAAACACCTCAACACGAGTTAAGCCGATGCCGCATAGGATACATCAGGGTAAATGCCTAATGAATTTGTGAAGGAGACTGATGACTCGCATGACACATACTTACGACAACTCTAATCTACAGCCCAATCCAGCATTGCAAAGAACGTACGCAGTGTCGGGCAGCAATTGTGGCTGCACAGATCAACGAGTAATATTACCAATACCAGGAGGTGGCCCAGGCTGGCTCCCTCCAGGATCAATACCTTGGCATCCAGGTCCTTGGATGCCAGGACCATGGTCGGGACATCCAGGTCAGTGGCACCCAGGTCCATGGCATCCGGGACCGTGGGGACATCCGGGCGGCGGGCATCCAGGTCAATGGCATCCGGGTGGTGGACACCAAGGTGGCGGACACCAAGGTGGCGGACACCAAGGTGGCGGACAGGGACGCCCAGAGCTTGCGCAACTTGAACAGTTGCAACTAGAACAAGATCAATTAGAACAAGATCAATTAGATCGAGATCTTCAAGTGCAAGATCATACAGAGCAGATTCAACAAGATCAAGTTCATCTTGAGCAGGAGCAAATAGAGCAATTACGCCCTCAATCACAACAGCAAAGCCAAGGACAACAAGGCCAAGGGCATCAAGGCCAAGGACATCACGGCCAAGGACATCAAGGTCAAGGGCATCAAGGTCAAGGGCATCAAGGTCAAGGACATCATGGCCAAGGACATCATGGCCAAGGACATCATGGTCAAGGACATCATGGTCAAGGACATCATGGTCAAGGACATCCGGGCCATGGACATCCGGGTCATGGACATCCAGGACACGGTCATCCGGGACATTGGCATCCAGGACCTTGGCAAGGACCTGGAATACTGCCAATTCCACTGCCGGTACCTTTACCGTATCCTCCAGGTCAACAGGCATTCGTAACTGTAGTTATTAACGGGGGACCTACTTTTCCGAACATTACGAATGGTTACACTGTTCGATTCCGCCCTGGCTTAACTGTTGGTGGTGCATTAGCTGAGACCGGAGCTGTAACCTTTTCTCCTACCGGAAACATCACATCAGTAAGCGGTGTTCCTATTAGCGGTAATATTAACTACCAATTGCAGCTGAACGGACGGTTCATTCCTGCTAATCTGCTGGGTTTCCCAATACAACGCACAGATACGTTGACACTTTCGCTCATCTATAGCTAGAAGTTCCGTCAACACTTTAGCTTTTAGATAAACATGATCATAAAAAAGGGGTGTCCCTAAAGCTTATCGCTTTTGGAACACCCCGTTCTCTATTTACTTATCGCTTTGCCTTTGCCCGATATTAGTTTAATTTGGTCATTTTCATAAGCGACTTTGTAAGTCACTTGGTACTTGCTCAGTACGTTCTCCCCATCTTTCCGCTCGTCTACTGAAATAACCGCTGTTACAACAGCTTCCTCATCTTTACTGGTCACATGCATATCATCAATGACGACATTACGAGTCGTCAAGTAACCTTCACGGAACTTAACGTAACTAGTGCCTTCCTTCCAATTCCCTCCAAGCAGTGAATAGGCGTAGACATAATCCCGATTATTAAGACTGTCGTAGAAGTGAGTGACTAAATAACTGGCAAGTTTATCAATGGATGATCCATCTTGTTGCAGCTTCGACTTTTCATCTGATTCTTCACCTAGTTCATCTGTTAACGAAAGATCAGGCAACATCGTCATCGGTTCCTTCGACCAACCCTCTGCCAACGGAAGAACTTTTGATATTGGGATACTAAATCCAATTGCATTTTCCTCTAATCCGGCAGAGTTTATACCAAGTACTGCTCCCGTCTTCATATCTACAAGCGGTCCTCCACTATTACCCGGTGCAATATGTGCTGAGATTTGATATAGATCGTTATAGGTATATTGATCAATTTGAAAGCTTCGACCGACACCGCTTATAATACCAGTCGTTACTGTATTCTGAAATCCTAGCGGACTTCCAACAGCCATTACGTCGTCTCCAACTTCACCATTCTCATAACGTACAAGCGGTAACGGTTCTATACCAGCAAGCTCTTTTACACGAACAACCGCTAAATCTACATTTGTACTTATGCCAATAACTTCACCAGAAAGCTCGCGCGCATCAGATGTCTTCACTCGAACATTGCGAACACCGGAGACGACATGCGCATTTGTTATGAGATCTCCTTGTTTGTTATACAGAAATCCGGAGCCTTGTGAACCTGTATCTGTCTCAATCATCACGACTAACTTCTGAGTTTCAAATATAACATCCTTTAGTGTCTTCTTAACTTCTCCAATTGCGAGTAATGGTGATCCGTTCAATTGTTTCGGGATTTCTAGCCGTATCGTAATGCCCGCTCCAATCCCCCCGCAAAGGATAAGGACAGAGCCCAGAATGCCAATCCACATTCTTTTTTTCATTCTATGTCCCTCCTAGTCCAAGTAATAAGTAGGAGGATCTACAACAATGTCAACATCCTCTGTATAAACGCCATAAACTGTCGCTGTATAGCTCATTTGTTCGCCTGGCTCAATATAATTTGGATTAGCGGTAGCAGATCCTTTACCTAGTACTTCACCTTCCTTGTTTAAAACAGTAAATTCAACTGTAACGGAATAAATGGGTCTAGTTGCAACGTTTTTCAAGTGTCCTACAATAGTCAAATCGCCAAATTCATCTAATGTCTTCTCTGTGCTGCCCACTTCAACAGCTGCTGTTTGATTGATTAAATCTTCTTTGGCAGCTCTTTGCATGGCTTGTTCTATCCGTTGCTGCTCCGCTCTTTCATATCGTCTTTGCTCGTCTTCGATACGTTGCTCAAGGGCTAGCAGGTTTTCGTCCCCTTTTACAATTGCTAGTGACTTTTCAACGACAGTCATTGCAGCAGTGAAGTTTTTCCTTTCCAAAAGCCGTTCAACATCCGTTAATGTGATTTTACGAATACCCGTAACAACTTGTTCTCTCAATATGACTGCTTCTTTTCCGATTAGTCCATTCACCTTTTGAAGCATATCAATATGCTCGTTAAGTGTAACAAGCGAACCTACTTGCTTCTTTAATTGCTCTAGTGTCATCTTTAATTGTAAAGAATCCAGTTTCTCTCTAAGCTTGTCGTAGATCGGCTCCTTATGCCCACTGAACTCAGACTTTAAAAGAGTAATTCCTTCCTCGACCTCTTTCATCTTATTATTAGACAGATTCTTTTCTACATCATTCGTTATCTCTTTTAACTCCATTACGTGCTGAATGATATCCTCGTCTGCTTTAAGAGACGTGAAAGCTGGACGAATTTCTGCTGCTTCATTTAATAACCCGAGCGCCTTCTCGTATTCCCCTCCAAGTGCTGCGGATTTCGCTTCCACTTGAAGCTTAAGTACCTTCTCATTCCTATTTTTTTCATATTGAAAATAACAGAACACAGCTACTGCAACGATAAAAGCTACACAAAGTAAACTTATAGGCATTAACCAAGTCCGTTTTGATAGAACTATATTTTCATCATCTATAGTAGCCGTACCTGATATAGCTATTAATTGAGGTGTGAATCTATCGCTAACTATTTCAAGTGAAGCTGATTCTTCTTCATGCTCGTCCGGATCTATTATTTTTCTATCTACTTCTATTATTTTATAAGAATGCAGCTTTCTGCCGCATTGACTACAAAAAATTGCTTCATCCGAAAATTCTCTGACGCAATGATGGCAATACACTTACATTCAACTCCTATTACGTATTCTCTATCTCTATCAATTTCTTTTCACTCTCTCTATTCTATAACAAAAAGTAAATAATCACCATTTCAAAATAGTGGAAACGTAAAAATCCGAACTTCGGTCCTATTCGTTGAAAAATATAAAAAAACAGCACAGATTATTTCCTGCACCGTTCATTCCATGTAAGATATACGACTACAAACCTAGTCTTTCTATCATATACTTCCGAATATCATCCGTCAGATCCTCACGCTCAAGTGCAAAATCGATCGTCGCTTTTACAAAGCCAAGTTTATCTCCTACATCGTGACGACGTCCATCAAATCGGAATGCTGTGAGAGACTCCAATCGTCTGAGCTCCTGCAAACTGTCCGTCAGTTGAATCTCTCCTGCTTTCCCCGGTTTAGCATGTTCTAGCAAATGAAATATAGTAGGGCTCAGAACATACCTGCCGACGACTGCATAATTAGATGGTGCTTCGCCAAGTGCAGGTTTCTCCACTATATTTCGGACAGCAGATACTTGCCTGCCTCGTTCAATATCTACAATTCCATATTTATGTGTTTGATCCCATGGCACTTCCATCACAGCTACAACAGATGATTGTTTTTCTTCATAAATGTCCATCATCTGCTTCAGACATGGCGGCTCTGACGTTAATATGTCGTCACCAAGCAATACCGCGAATGGCTCATCTGCAATAAATCGGCGAGCACATAATACAGCATGTCCAAGACCTAACGGTTCTTTCTGACGCACATAATAAATATCCGCAAGCTGTGAAATTTCTTTCACGACAGATAATAAGATCTCGTTGTTTCTTGCTTCTAGCTCAGCTTCAAGCTCTACAGACTTATCAAAATGGTCTTCAATAGCACGTTTATGTCTTCCGCTTACTATAACGATACTTTCGATACCAGATTGAACAGCTTCTTCTACGATATATTGAATGGCTGGCTTGTCAATGATTGGCAACATTTCTTTGGGCTGAGCTTTCGTCGCAGGTAAGAAACGTGTACCAAGTCCACCCGCAGGTATGATTGCTTTTCTAATCTTGTTAGCCATTAATGACAATGCTCCTTTCTCCCTTAATTGGGAGTCACGTATTTCCCTCCACTATACCTCCTTTTGCTAATGGATGCCAATTATAATCTTCTTTATTATTCGCAAAATGTCATTATTATACGAAGATGAAAGTTAGATGAACTGTATTGACATTTGTTACAGTTTGTAATAGTTTTAAAGTAGAAATCATTATTTTCACTCTAATGTTATTGGGGGATATTTATATGCACAAAACCATTATTATTGGAACCGGTCCTGCAGGACTAACTGCAGCTATTTATTTTGCACGTGCTAACATGGAGCCACTAGTCATCGAAGGCTGGCAGCCTGGTGGACAATTAACGACTACAACTGAAGTTGAAAACTTTCCTGGTTTCCCAGAAGGTATACTCGGTAGCGAGCTAATGTCTAATATGCGCAAGCAAGCGCAACGATTCGGCGCAACATTCAAAACGGGCTCGGTAAAAAGCGTTGACTTTAGCAAACGCCCCTACACGCTTGAAGTCGAAGGTCTAGGTCAACTACAAGCTGAGTCCGTCATCATATCAACAGGTGCGTCTGCAAAATATTTAGGCATTCCAGGTGAACAAGACAACATCGGCCGAGGTGTCAGCACTTGCGCAACTTGTGACGGATTTTTCTTCCGTGGCAAAAAGATTATCGTTGTCGGCGGTGGAGACTCCGCTATGGAGGAAGCTGGCTTCCTTACTCGTTTTGGTACTGAAGTTCGTCTAGTTAATCGTCGCGACGAGCTTCGCGCCTCCAAAATCATGCAAGACCGTGCCCGGAACAATGAAAAAGTCGTTTGGAGCCTCAACCGTACACCGCTTGAAGTTGTTGCTGGAGATGTTGGCCTCAAAGGCCTTCGCGTTCGTAATAATGAAACAGGTGAAGAAGAATTGCTTGAAGCTGACGGTGTATTCATTGCTATCGGTCATACGCCGAACACTGGCTTCCTAGGTGGTCAGATCGATACGGATGAGCAAGGTTACATTATCGTGAAGCCTGGTACATCAACTACGAATATTCCAGGAGTATTTGCTTGTGGGGACGTACAAGATACAACTTATCGTCAAGCCATTACCGCTGCTGGCAGTGGCTGTATGGCTGCACTCGACTGCGAGCGTTACTTGGAAACATTGGAGCATAACACGCAACTGGCTTAAATATGGACAGCATAGGACAGGTACAACTTTGGCGAACAATGAGCCAAAGTTGTATCTTTTTTTCTTTTTACAAACGATAAACTATTTTTCGGGTTGGTTGAACAATCAACTAGTTGGGTACAATTTCTTAGACATAGGAAGTACACTTGACAAACGTCTATTAATTTATAATAATTATAAATAAGGAATTGATCTAAATATTATTTTTAACATGGTTTGTTCGTCTAGCCCGTATTCCGTACCTTGCTTTGGAACAAACTAACACGAAAACCAATGTTGCTTACGGAATATTACGTATCGCATAACTAATGACCATTTTGAAAGGATGATCATCATGACTGTTCAACAACATCTTAACCGCCAAATTGCCAACTGGAGCGTACTTTACATTAAGCTTCACAATTATCATTGGTATGTGAAGGGTAGCCAATTTTTCACACTTCACGAAAAGTTCCAACAATTTTATGAAGAGGCTGCTCTACATGTCGATGAACTAGCAGAGCGTCTGCTTGCGATAAAGGGTCAACCGATAGCCAAAATGAGCGACTATCTGGAAACTTCCAGTGTGAAAGAAGCAAACGGAGAAGAAACTGCTGTCGAAATGGTCGATCAGCTAATCGCTGACTTTACACTCATTATTGGTGAGTTGAAAGAAGGTATGGAAGCTGCACAAGGGGCAGATGACGAAACAACAGCTGATGCGTTGCTTGCTATCCATACTACTTTAGAGAAACATGTTTGGATGCTAAGTGCATTCAATGGTAGATAAACCGTTCATATCGCATAGTCCTTGCAAGTGAAAACAAACAAGGCGCTATTTCAAAAGTAGATTAACCTACATTCGAAATGGCGCCTTGTACAAAAATCCTGCTAATTCTAGTTACCGCTTCATTAGTACTTATGCAAGTTTAACAGAACAATTTCCGAGCTCTTGCTCTCCCCAATATGCTTCGAGCTGATCTCCATCCTGCAAAGCTGCAACACCAGCTGGAGTTCCTGTGAAGATAATATCTCCAGCACCAAGACCATAGTTAGCCTCAATATGTTTTACAAGCTCACTAATGCCGAACAGCATATCTTTTGCATTGCCAATCTGAGCCGTTTCACCATTACGAATGAGCTTAAAGTCAACGTTGCCAAGCTCCGCTTCTCCCGGAAACGGTATCCATGTTCCAAGTGGTGCCGATTGTTTAAAGCCTTTGGCTGCTAGCCATGGTTGTCCCTTCGCTTTCAGCTTTGATTGCACATCACGCAAGGTCAGGTCGAGACCTAAAGTTATTGCATCAATGCTTTCTTCTATAGGAGCGCCAGCGATATAAACATCACTAATCTTAAGGACAATTTCCAATTCAAAATGCACTTCGCCTACATTTGCGGGTAAGGTAATCGTATTACCGTCCATCAAAGTTGCCGAATGAGAAGGCTTCGTAAATACGAGCGGTTGTTCAGGTACTTCATTCCCGAGCTCAAGCGCATGCAAGCGATAGTTGCGCCCGATGCAATATATGTTTTTAATATCACGATTGCTGAACATAATGAATAACCGCCTTTATCGTATAATTTGGAATTGTCGTGCCCATTAGTTGTATCTTATTAACCTTGCTTCTGAGCAGCAATTCGCTCTGCCAACTCGTTTAGCTCCGTCCAACGTTCCATAAGTGTCTCCAGCTTCTCTTCCTGTTGCTGCAACTTAGCTGAAAGCTCCTGCAGTTTGGATGAATCGCTACTTGCTGCTTCCATCGCCTTTGAAGTCGCGTTAATTTCTTCCTCAGCAGCTGCGATTAAGTCATCAATTTCATCAAAATCTTTTTGTTCTTTATAAGACATCTTGAGCAATCGTTCTTTGCTCTGTGGCTTCACTTCAGCAGGAGAAGATCCCTTGCTTCCAGCCGGCGCGCTATTGCTCATTACAGTAGTCGAAGCCTTTTCTTTCTCCTTCTTCTCTGTTGCAGCCTGATAATCCGAATAGTTCCCCGTGTTGTGAGTAATGATACCGTCACCTTCGAACGCTATTATTTTCTCAACTGTCCGATCTAGGAAATAACGATCATGGGAAACGACAAACACGACACCTGGAAAGTCGTCCAAATAATCTTCTAATACAGTCAAAGTAGCTATATCTAGATCATTCGTAGGCTCATCCAAAAGCAATACGTTTGGCGCATTCATCAAAACACGCAGTAGTTGAAGTCTTCGTTTCTCTCCACCAGAAAGTTTAGCAATTGGTGTCCATTGCATAGTCGGCGAGAACAAGAATCGCTCAAGCATTTGACCTGCAGATATCATGGAACCGTCGGCAGTCTTCACTTGTTCAGCACCCTCGCGAATATATTCAATTACGCGAAGCGATTCATTCATCTCTTCCCTCTCCTGCGAGAACCAGCCTAACTTAACGGTTGTACCAATATCTACTGTTCCGCTATCTGGAGCCAGTCTACCCGCGATCAGATGAAGTAGTGTCGACTTTCCGCTACCATTACGACCAACGATTCCAACTCTATCCTCTGGGACAGCAATATAGCTGAAATCTTGAATAAGTGTGCGGTCACCGTAGCTTTTAGATATGCCTTCTACTTCCACGATCTTTTTACCAAGTCGTGATGAAGCAACAGACAAATCAAGCTTTCCGTCAGAGCCTTTAGGTCCTGCTGCTTTTAGTGCCTCAAAACGATCGATACGAGCTTTTTGTTTAGTCGTACGCGCCTTTGCACCACGTCTTATCCATGCTAGCTCAGTACGAAGTAAATTTTGTCTTTTCGACTCGGTTGCAGATTCCCGTTCTTCTCGATCTAGCTTAAGTTCTAGGAAATGGCTATAATTCGCTTGGTAGAAATGAGCTTTACCACGATCTAGCTCGATCACACGATTACTGACTCGATCAAGGAAATAACGATCATGCGTAATCATGAGTAGCGCACCGCGCCGCTTCTGAAGCATACCTTCTAGCCAAGCTACTGAATCATTGTCGATATGGTTCGTAGGCTCGTCCAATATGAGTACGTCTGACGGAAGCAGCAACGCCGCAGCCATAGCAACACGCTTACGTTGCCCACCAGAGAATGTCTCTACCTTAGCATCATATTGATGGATACCGAGCTTTGACAAAGCCGTCTTCGCATCGCTCTCCAATTGCCACGCATCAAATTCATCCATCATTTGATTCGCTTTAATCAAATCTTCTTGCAGCTTCTCATTTGTTGGATTTAGCCCGATTGCTTCCATCGCGGCTGCATAAGCTTGAACAGCACGAAGTTGCGGGGAATCCCCACCAAGAACATGCTCAAGTGCAGTCTCGTTTGGTAGAAACGTTGGGTCTTGTGCAAGCATACGAACGATAACACGTCCACCTACCGATATAGAGCCCGAATCAGCTTGTTCCATTCCCGCTATAACTTTAAGAAAAGTTGATTTTCCCGTGCCATTGACACCAATGATGCCAATCTTGTCGCCATCTTCCAAACCGAAGGTGACATCTTCAAACAACATCTTTTCCCCATAGCTTTTTGTTATATGTTCAACCGATAATAAGTGCATCGTCCTAACCTACTTTTGTTATATGATAGTGCCGTTTGCACAGCTATCTGTATCATATCATAGATAGGTTTGCTTCCGCACGATGATGCCATAACGTTAATGGCTTGAAATGTCGATATAAGTATCAAAGAAGGGAGCGAACCGTTATGAGTAGCCATTCCCCCTATTTGTTCGTCTTCACAGGTACAAGCGGATCAGGCCGCAAAACTGCAGCACATCGGGCATTGAAAGAGAACGAAATTGTACATATACCCTCCTGTACGGATAGACCTCCTCGAAGTAAAGAACATCCAGATAGCGATTACCGTTATGTAAGTACTGCACAATTTGAGCTTATGCTTCTTAACCAATTTTTCGCAGAATCCGTTCAAATTGACCACTATCATTATGGTATTGGTCGACGCAGTCTTGAGGCATCTTTAAACGCTGGCAAAAGCGTCTATTTAATTGTAAACCGTGAAGGAACAGAAAAGCTTCGAGAGCAATATGGAGAACAAGTTGTTCGAATCTTTATATATGTAGATAAAAACACTATTTTACAGCGACTAGAAGCTAAGGGAACTTCTTATGAAATCATTGATCGATATTTAAGTCATTACAGTGAAGAAGTAACTTATCGAAAAAGCTGTGAACATGTAATAGAAAATGTAGATATAGAGCAAACAATCAAGAAGATACGAGAGATTGTTTTAAGTTACGGGTGATAATGTTATAAAATAGTTAATAGAAAAAAGAGGTTTGCTAGGCATATCTATCGCCTCTGCAAACCTCTTCCTATTTATAACGTTAATAAAATTAACGTTTACCGATCATATTTTCTGGACGAACGTACTCGTCGAATTGTTCTGACGTAAGCAATCCGCTTGCAATAGCTGATTCCTTAAGCGTCAAACCTTTTTTGTGAGCGTTCTTCGCGATTGCTGCTGCATTTTCATATCCGATGTGTGGGTTAAGTGCAGTAACTAGCATAAGCGATTGATCAAGATTACGCTTAATTACTTCTTCATTCGGTTCTATACCGATTGCACAGTTATCGTTGAACGAAATCATTGCGTCCGCCATTAGTGCAAGAGACTGAATGAAGTTATACATAATAACTGGCTTAAAGACGTTAAGCTCAAAGTTGCCTTGGCTTGCCGCCATACTGATCGCAGTATCATTACCAATAACTTGGCAAACTGCCATCGTTAATGCTTCGCTTTGAGTTGGGTTCACTTTACCTGGCATAATAGAGCTGCCCGGTTCGTTTTCTGGAATCGTAATTTCGCCAATGCCGCAACGTGGCCCGCTTGCAAGCCATCTAACGTCGTTAGCAATTTTCATTAGGTCCGCAGCTAGTGCCTTGATAGCACCATGCGTATAAACCATTTGATCATGGCTAGTGAGTGAATGGAACTTGTTAGCTGCTGTTACGAATTGTTTACCAGTTAGAGCCGTTACTTGTTCTGCAACTGCTACCGCATAGTCTGGATGTGCATTAAGACCTGTTCCTACAGCTGTACCACCTAGAGCAAGTTCACGCATTGTGTCTACACTTTGAATGATCATCGCACGTGTTTTGTCTAACATCGCATACCAGCCGCTAATTTCTTGTCCAAGCGTAATTGGTGTCGCATCTTGAAGATGTGTACGGCCAATCTTCACAAGGTCAGCAAATTTTTCAGCTTTAGCACGGAGTGTACCATTCAGTACGTCAATTGCTGGAATCAAACGATCTTCCACTGCAATTACCCCTGCGATATGCATAGCTGCCGGGAACGTATCGTTGGAACTTTGTGAGCGGTTTACATCATCGTTAGGGTGTACACGTGTAGCGCTTCCACGTTCGATAAGTAATTGATTAGAACGGTTAGCAACAACTTCATTTACGTTCATATTTGTTTGCGTACCGCTACCCGTCTGCCATACAACAAGCGGGAATTCGTCGTCCCATTTGCCGCTCAAAATTTCATCTACAACTTCGCCGATAACGACTGCTTTTTCTTCATCCAAAACGCCAAGCTTATGATTGGCAAATGCAGACGCTTTCTTTACAATGGCCATACCATATACAACTTCAATCGGCATACGTTCGCCGCCAATTTTAAAGTTCTGTAAACTGCGCTGCGTTTGCGCTCCCCAAAGTCTGTCTGCAGGAACATTAATTTCTCCCATAGTGTCCTTCTCAATGCGGTATTCCATTAAAGTAACGACTCCTTTACGATCATATTAGTCCAAAGCTGACAACCCTGTTTCTGTTATAACGCTATTCGCTCTCAGAATCAAGAGAGTAGCATTCAATTATAAGCCTTTTGCCTCACGATAAGCTGCAATATAAGCGGCAGCCTTCTGCTCAATAATAGAGAAGTCTCCTGTTTTAACTGCATCTTTCGTTAAGTCGGAACCAATACCAACTGCAACAGCACCTGCTTTGATCCAATCTTTCAAATTATCTAGTGATACTCCGCCTGTTGGCATAATATTCGCTTGAGGCAATGGCCCTTTAATAGAAGGAATAACGCTTGGTGAATACAAATTGCCAGGGAACAACTTAACGATATCAACACCAAGTTCAAGTGCTGTTTGAATTTCATGTATCGTCATTGTACCTGGCAAGACAGGTACTGCATAACGATTGCAAAGTTTGATCGTATCTGGGTTCAATGCTGGAGATACAACATATTCAGCACCCGCAAGTATCGCTGCACGAGCTGTCTCAGGATCAAGTACAGTTCCTACGCCAATAATCGCAAAATTATCTGCATCCGGAGATACATCACTAGAATATTCTTTTGACAACTGTTCAATCGCTCGTAAAGCAAATGGCACAGTCATCGTAATTTCAATCGCTTTAATGCCACCTTTAATCGAACGACGGGCCATCTCAGCTACTTCTTCTGCCGAATCAGCTCGCAAAACAGCAACAACACCTGCTTCAGTTAATTGTTGTAATACTCTTAGCTTTTTCATTATTGAACCCCTCTTTCATATTTCAATATTATTGTGTGAAATTTCAAATAACCTACGGCTCATTATAGACTTTTTCGAGCCCCCCTTCAATCTATTAGACGTATGGAATGATGTCTATTGACTTGTACATTTTGTGACAATTCTCTCTATCTATGATGTAGGCAAATGATATACTCGTTTTAATACGTTTCATACAATGGTGATTCATGCTGCTATATTAAGGAGGTACGGAATGACTCCATCTTCTCATTCGACTAACATACCTAGCGGTCAAATCGTTACAAAAAAGAGGTTGAATCGAGCACTGCTCGACAGGCAACTGCTATTGCACCGATCCTCGCTTTCTCCGCTAGAAGCGATAGAGCAATTAGCTGGAATACAAGCTCAATCACCTACACCACCCTATTTTGCACTATGGAGCAGACTGGTTAACTTTGAGCAAGAACAATTGGCTGAGCTTATCCTAAACCGCCGAGCAGTACGAATCGCATTAATGCGTTCAACGATTCACCTCGTATCCGCACGAGACTGCCTCTCATTCCGATCTGCCCTGCAACCGATGATGAAACGACTTTTGCATAGTAACTTCGGTCGTAAACTAGAAGGTATCGATATAGCAATGTTAGCAGCAACAGCACAGGTATTAGTAGAAGAAAAACCTCTAACTTTTGAAGAGCTAGGGAAACGATTAATGGAACATTGGCCGAATTATGATGCAGGCTTACTTGCTAACGTCGCAAGAAACTTACTTCCACTTGTTCAGGTGCCACCAAGAGGTTTATGGAAAAAAAGTGGTGCTGCTATACATACGACAATGGATAATTGGCTACGTGAAGGGCTTGTTAAAGGAGCCGAAATAGATTCATTATTACTTCGATTTTTAAAAGCATTTGGTCCCGCATCCGTTAAAGATATGCAGACTTGGTCTGGTTTGAACAAACTTCAGCCAATTGTTAATAATTTAATGCCACTGCTTCGAGTTTGGAAAAATGAAGAAGGTATTCAGCTATTCGATCTGCTCGAATGTTCCTTACCGGATTGTGAGACTCCTGCCCCGCCGCGTTTTTTATCTGAATTTGATAATATGCTCATTTCATTTAATGATCGTAGCCGGATTATGTCCCCCGCTTATAAACCACTTGTTTTCACTAACAATGGTATCGTTCGTGCTACCTTCTTAATCGACGGATTTGTACAAGGTCTTTGGTCGATTCAGCAAACTAATAAAGAAGCTGTTCTTCAGATAAAACCATTCGAAGCTCTTCATAAAGTAGACCTTGAAGCTTTAATGGATGAAGGGCTACGATTGCTTCAATTTGCTACTCCAGAACATATACATCGAATTAGCGTTGATCAATAGATTGACGCACTTCGTTTGTTTATAGGCTAAAGCTATTTAGATTATTCATTTTATATATTTCACATATAAGTGTAACTGGAATAAGATTACATTAATTGAAGGGAGTTGATGGACGATGACAAACATTTTGAAGGAGCTTTTCGATCTAGGGGCAAAAGACTATGACATTCAGCGCCACAGTTTGATTCCATGTTTCAATGACTTTTACAGCTCTGCGGTAACTTGGACCAACGTTTCAACTACTACACCTGCAATTCTAGATTTGGGCGCTGGAACTGGGCTTCTCTCCGCTATGATGCTGAACAAATTTCCAGATGCTAAGCTTACTTTAATCGATTTTAGTGAAGTTATGATGGAACAGGCAAAGTCCAGACTTTCTGATAACAACGAGGTAACTTACATTGTAGATGACTACATCACACATCCATTCGATACGAAATTTGATGCCATCGTTTCATCTCTTTCTATTCATCATCTGTCCCATGAAGACAAGCGTGTATTATTCCAAAATATTTATAACAATCTAGTTCCAGGCGGTATATTCGTTAACGCAGATCAAGCTTTGGGTACTTCACCTGCTATCGAGAAGCAATTCAGCGTATTATGGGAGCAAGCCGTAATCGCAAGTGGATTAGAGCAACCACTAATTGAAGCTTCCAAAACACGAAGAAAATTGGATCAAAGCGCTACTTTAGAGGATCAGCTACATTGGCTGCGTGAATCAGGATTTTCGGAAGTGGATTGCGTATACAAACATCGTGAATTCACTGTGTTTGTGGCATGTAAGGCGTAGCATGTACGCATTTATTGGAAAAAAGAAGGTCTGCTGATACTTCCTCAGCAGACCTTTTCTTCGGCGCACTAACCCGATTTTTTCGGGCTAGGAGCCCGCTGGCGGGCACTTTCTTCAGTACGCTGCCACTTGCACAGCGCCCCCTTACCGTCTGCGCTTCGTCAAAAATACGAAGCTACCCATCGACGCACTTACAAGCAGCAAAATAACGAGAGCAAGTGGCACTGCTGTCCCTTCGCCACCTAACCCAACTAACGGTGCTGCTGCACCTCCGAAAATAAACGATAGCATACCAAGTAATGCTGAAGCACTTCCCGCCGTTTGCCCTTGATCCTGCAAAGCTAATGAAGTTGTCGTTGCTGAGATAACACCGATACTCGATACAACTAAGAAAAACGCAATAATGACAACTGGAAGACTAAGCTCCAGTAGCGCTGCAATAAGCAGCAATACTGCTCCTGACATAGCCATCACTAGTCCGCTGCCTAGTAGCTTTCTTGCTTCGATGCGTCCTGCTAAGCGGCCAGCAACTTGACTGCTCAAGATGATCCCGATTCCGTTCAATCCAAAGACAAAGCTATACATGCGCGGTGACACTCCATACATTTCTTGCAATACAAATGATGATCCTGAAATATACGCGAACATTGCCGCCATCATTAGCCCAGATGTCATTGCATACCCCATAAACACGGAGTTGCTAACTAGACCCCTGAACGTTCGAAGTGTATTCCCTATCCCTCCAGTTGAACGTCGTTCAGCCGGTAACGTTTCCTTAAGTCCGAACAAAATCGCAGCGAGCATTAACAGCCCCGACACACTCAGAACTGCAAAGACGCCTCTCCAAGAAGTGAACGTTAAAATTTCCGCTCCTACAATTGGAGCAAGTATTGGTGCTGCGCCATTTACTAACATTAACAGAGCAAAAAACTTTGTAAGTTCTACTCCAGAATATAAATCCCGTGCACTTGCCCTGGCAATTACAATTCCCGCCGCTCCTGCTAACCCCTGCACAAAACGAAGTGCTATAAACGTCCAGATCGTAGGAGCGATAACACATAATAATGAAACGATAGAATAGATCGCTATACCGATTATGAGTGGCATTCTCCGTCCACGAACGTCACTGATTGGACCTACAATTAATTGTCCAAGTGCAATACCAAGTAAACAAGCAGTTAAACTAAGCTGAGTAACGGACGCCGATGCTCCTAGTTCACCTGCAAGTGCTGGCAGCGCTGGCAAATACATATCGATGGAAAGTGGTCCAATGCTCGCTATGGTACCTAATATAATGGCGATCCATAGTCTTTTCGAACGATGCATTGGATTAGAACTTGAAATAGACTGAGCTGCGTTCTTCGTGATGATCCCTTCTTTCTTCATTAAAGCTACTCTAAAATTATTAGTATAATTCTAACTCCGATATTCCATGTTGACAACTATTTACGTATCTCTCCCCTCATCTTTACATTAACGAATTCTACTGGGCGCAATTTGGACAAATATCTGTTAGAATGGATGTTGCGAGTCATAAACCGGAGGTTATTTACTTGGACTATATCGTATTAGATATTGAATTTAATGGACGTAAATTTGCAAGCGAACTTCCGATGGAAGTGATTGAAATCGGTGCGACTAGACTAGACGCTTCCCTTCAGTTTGTAGATGAATACACTGCTTTTATTAAACCGGTGTATTTTGCTAAGCTGAATCATTTTATACAGAAAAAAACCGGCATTCCTCAAGAGTCTATTGACACTGCTGCAAACTTTCCGAAAGTGATCACCGACTTCTTAGGGTGGTTAGATCGTAGTGAGAAAGTTCTGCTCGTCACTTGGGGTGGTGAGGATATGAAACGAATTATTTTGGATACACGCATGCATAAGCTTGATGATGCTTACTGGATGACTACCCCCTATTTCGATTTGCTAAAAGGTTTCCTTCGTGTCAAAGGACTAACAAATGATGTTAGTGTGGAAGGTGCCCTGAAAGAGTTAGGACTATCATCTGAAGGTGCAGCCCATAGAGCGCTTGATGACGCTAGAATGACAGCAGACATTTTCAAAAGTGTATTTACAGAACTCGACTTCAGTAAAACGCAATACTACAAAGACATGTACACGAACGCTAAAGAACGAAGACTGATCAAAAATGCAATTCGTCTGCTTCGCTCACAAAAGCTGGAGCCAACATGGGAATCGTTTGTAGAGCATGTATTAAAAGATAAAGTTTCTTTGGAAAATCCGAAAAAAGCTGCGGAGATGCGAAGTTATTTCGAAGCAGAATTAGTGAAGAAGGTAGAGTCTACTCCACGTCCTCCTAAATCCAGCAACACGAATCAAGACGAACCACACCAATAAGTCGGGAGAATCAACGTCATGAATCGCAGCATGAAAAGCTTCACTGGGTATGAACTGTTATACATTGTTGGGATTGTTGCGATTTCCTTCTCCTCTATCTTTGTTAGATGGTCAGATGCAGATGTCGCAGTCATCGCTATGTATAGACTCTATTTAACGAATCTATTGCTACTACCACTAGTTTGGAAGTATCGACACGAATTATTTGGTTTAACACCACGCCAGTGGGGACTAATAACAATATCTGGCATCATGCTTGGCTTACATTTCCTACTATGGATGGCCTCTCTTAGTTATACTACTGTAGCAAGTTCGACTGTCATCCTTACACTTGAGCCTCTTATGGTTATGCTTGGGTCATATTGGATTTATAAAATAAAAGCAAACAAGATGATGTTATGGGGCATGGGTATTGCAATTGCAGGTTCCATTGTTATAGCAGCGGGTGATTTCAGCTTATCGGGCAAAGCACTACTCGGTGATGCCTTGTCCTTCTTTGGGACAGTAGCAGTTGCTATTCATATGCTTATTGGTAAAGGACTTCGAGAAAACATGGGCGCCTTTGCCTATAACTTCTGGGTATTTTTTATCGCTGCTACAGCATTAGCTATTTATAATGTGTTTAAAGGCAATGCTTTTACAGGTTATGAAGCAAATGA
This sequence comes from Paenibacillus sp. GSMTC-2017, assembly GCF_016019935.1. GTDB lineage: Bacteria > Bacillota > Bacilli > Paenibacillales > Paenibacillaceae > Pristimantibacillus. Next base: position 449,267 of record NZ_JAECMT010000003.1, on the reverse strand, counting down.
ATGGGGTATCTTCTTCCTGCTTGCTCTCGTCCCAACCTTGTTTGGACACTACTTATTTAACTGGCTACTAAAATATATGAATGCTACTGCAGTATCTATGGCTGTACTTGGTGAACCCGTTATCGCTTCGTTGCTCGCTTGGATACTACTCAAAGAATCATTAACCGGCTATCAATTAGGTGCTGGAGCGTTCATTATATTTGGGGTTTGGCTGTTTATTCGATACGGTGTAGACAAGCCAAAGGCTGCTCCTACTCTATCGGCCAATTAAACTTTACTTTGACAAGATCTAGTCGTAAAAGGTATAATTTTCTGTGAATATTCATAAAGGATGGACGTGTTACCTTTAGAGGGCATTAGTTCAAGAAGGGATGTTGTTCTTGAGCTATGCTCTTTTTTTCTTACCATAAAATGGGGTGTTGGGCAAAAGATGAGTTACATCCAGCGAATTGGCCGTTCATTAATGATTCCCATTGCAGTTATGCCTGCTGCTGCCATTTTGTTCCGATTCGGAAAGATCGAATTTGATCATCCTTTCCTTATTAAGTTAGCCGCAATTTGCGAGGCAGCCGGGGGGGCAATCTTTGACCATCTCCCACTACTATTTGCTATTGGAATAGCTATTGGGTTAACGCAAGGTCAAGGTGTTGCAGCATTGTCCGCTGCTATAGGTTATATGGTCTTTCAAGAGGTCATGCGTACGTTCGAAGTTGTACAAACTAATGATTTAGCAGATACCAATGTTCAAATGGGCGTACTTGGAGGCTTAATAACTGGGGGAATAACCGCCTATCTCTACAATCGGTTCAAAGATTTCCAGTTGCCTCAAGCGCTTGGTTTTTTTTCGGGAAGGCGATTCGTACCTATCATCACCTCTTTAACGATGACCGTTCTTGGCGGCACATTAGGGTTTATATGGATGCCCATACAAGACACTATTCAAGTGTTCGGCTTATGGCTTGAATCAACCGGCGGGATAGGAACTTTCCTCTACGGCACCATTAACCGCTTGCTCATCCCTACCGGACTGCATCATATCATTAACCATATCCTTTGGTTTCAAATTGGTGAATATGCTGAACCAGGTGGCAACTTTGTTCAAGGAGATCTAACTCGTTTCTATGCTGGAGATCCAACTGCTGGAACGTATATGACTGGTTTTTTCCCTGTTATGATGTTTGGTCTACCAGGTGCTGCTTTTGCAATGATTAAATGTGCAAGACCAGAAAATCGAAAAGTCATTATGTCGATCATGTTAAGTAGTGCCTTTACCTCCTTCCTTACTGGAGTTACAGAACAAATTGAATTCGCTTTCATGCTGCTTGCACCTTTCCTGTTTGTTGTACATGCCTTGCTAACAGGCTTATCGATGACGATTATGTATATGTTAGAGGTCAAGATGGGATTTGGATTTTCAGCTGGTTTCATTGATCTTGCGATCAACTGGAACGATGCCTCTAATCCATGGCTGATTTTCCCTGTTGGACTTGCTTACTTTGTCATTTATTATTTTACTTTCTATTTTTCTATCCGCTACTTCAATCTTGCAACTCCCGGCAGAATACCGGATATTCCAGACCGTGCAGCTCAAGTTTCTACTTCTATGAATTCTCGTACTATGCCGATATCACGAAACACGAGTCCTAAATTAATGATCCAAAAAGCCGTCGATGTATTGGAATTTATCGGTGGTACTGAAAATATAGTAGAAGTTGATGCCTGTATTACTCGTCTTCGCTTAACGTTAAATGACGCAGGTATTGTACATGAGCATGGACTTAAAGAACTAGGAGCCGCCGGTATCATTCGAATCGGCAAAGATAGCGTACATGTTGTGTTCGGCACCGACTCCGAACTTATTAAAGAAGAAATTCAAAGGCTGATTAGCCAGAACGCAATTGAAGCAAGGGGGTTAGGTGATGGCCGCAATTGATAGAAGGATTATCCATGTACTTTCCAACAATGTCGTGATGACCAAACTATCCTCAGGCAAAAATTCTATTGTGTTCGGCAAAGGAATCGGATTTAAGAAGCAGCCTGGTATGAATGTTTCAGAAAAAGAAATTTCACAGGAGTTTTTATTGCACACTATGGAGACGATTGAACATTACGAGCAAATTCTAAACAATGTCGACACTCGCATTGTTGGTATTACCGAAGAAGTTATCGCTATGGCACAACAACGACTAGAAGGTGAATTTTCGGAAACGATTCATGCTGCCTTAGTCGATCATATTAATTTTGCAATAGAACGTTGTCGCAGAGGTGTTCTCATAACTAATCCTTTTGCCTATGAAATTAAAATGATGTACAAAGATGAGTATGATGTCGCCACCGAAGCAGTTAACTACTTGAATCAGAAATTAGATGCTCAGTTTCCTGAGGATGAAATTTCTTTCCTTGCGATGCATTTCCACGGTGCACGCAACCGAGAACGTGGTACAGAGACACTTGCTGTCGTACGCTTAGTAGCAAAAGTAATGGACGAAGCTAAAGCAATAGGCTTACAATTTAACGATTCCTTCTCCTCCGTACGGTTTATTTCGCATCTAAAGGGATTAATCGACCGAGTCAGAAAAGAATCCCATATTAAAAATCCGTTATTACAAAAAATTAAGATCGAATATCCGCAATCCTATAAATATTCATTAATCCTTTCTTCAATTCTCGAAGAACAGCTCAAAAAGGTCGTTCCAGATGATGAAATAGGCTTTCTCACCCTTCATATTGAACGACTAAATCAACGTGAAGGGATTTAAAAATTGATTACTTTCACAGAAATGAAAAATAATGATTGACATAAAAGTAAATATTTAATAATATTGCATCGTAAAACAAAATACCGACTGACGATAATGTGTTACCGCAAGGGCATTAGTTATCGAAGCTATTTTCTGCTTCGTTTCTAATGCTCTTTTTTGTTTTTCTTGAGAGGGGGATCGTAATCACATTTGAGACTGTGAACGTAAGTGAGGTTTAGATCGTTTGCAATAAGATGTTAAACAATTAAAAGCTAAGGGGAGAATAAAACGATGAAAAACGTCAAGAAAAAATCAGTATTCGTTACTTTGGTTTTACTACTTGCAGTTAGTATGCTTGCAGCGTGTTCAGGTGCAAATAAAAATACAGAAAAGCCAGTTGCTACCGCCACACCAGCTAGCTCTGAAACAACAGCAACAAAAGAGCCAGAAGGAACCCCCGCAGGTCTTACCGGCGAATTCGAAGTTCAATACTTTGTTGGCGGCTATGGTGATAAGTGGTGGAAACATGTGCTCGCTGAATTCCAAAAAGCTAATCCTGAATTAAAAATTACGGAAACAGCTGGTTCACAAATTAACGAACAAATGAGACCTCGTTGGATTCAAGGATCTCCTCCAGACTTTGTTTACATTGACGGAGCAGGCTCCAACGAAGCACAAATGGTTACTGACAACCAACTACTAGACCTCACTTCATTCCTAAAAGAAGCAAAAAACAAAGATGGTAAAGCTCTTCTTGATATCGCTATCGGTCAACCAACAGATTATTCTGGCAAAAACTTCACAATGCCTCTTGTATTCGGATCATGGGGAACTTTCTATGACAAAGCATGGTTCGCAGCGCAAGGCTGGGAGAAACCAACTGACTTCGAAAGTTTCCTAGCTGTCGGTGAAAAGATTAAAGCAACTGGCGTATCTCCTTACATCCACACTGGCGTATACCCTTACTACATTAATGGCGGACTACTTAACTCCGCAATCGTATCTGAGAACGGCGGAGACGGCTCCATCATCTCAAGAATGGCTAGTTTAGAAGAAGGTGTATTCAAGAGCGAGCCGATTATGAAAGCATTAGACAAAATCGTGCAATTGCGTGATAAAGGCTTCATAGACCCAGGTTCTATCGCACTAAACCATACTGATTCTCAAATGGCTTTCCTACAACATAAAGCAGCTTTTATCCCTAACGGACTATGGCTTGAGAACGAAATGAGCAAAGATGTTCCAGCAGGTTTTGAGTTCGATTTTATCCCTTCTGTATTGCAAGACAAAGGTGAAAAGTATGTTGCAATCCCTTACACAGCTTCCGTTGCAATTGCTGAAAAAGCAAAAAATCCTGAAGCAGCAAAAGCATTCCTACAATTCATCTTTACAGAGCAATTTGCTGTAGATTGGGCTGAGATGACTGGCGCAATTATGAACGTAAAAGCTGATCTTGAAAGTTCTTCAGCTGGTCCTGTCGTTAAGACAGCTATGAAATACTTCAATAGTCCAGACCTAGTTGTAGCACCTGCACTTATCGTTAACGCAGATGTAGAGAAAGCGCTACAAGATGGTATCATCGCATTGCTTGACAAACGTATTACACCTGCTGAGTGGGGCGAGCGTATGGAGAAAGCAGCTGCAGCTGCTAGGAAATAATTAAATGAACAACAAGCAGAGGTGGAGGCTCCCTCCTTCCTCTGCTTGTATTATGACTTTCAAGGGGCGTGTGAGCCATGACAGCCAAACCAACATCCTATCGACTGAGACGTGCCTTGTTTATACTAGGCTTTATTTTACCGACCTTCATCTTGTTTTGCTTCTTGACTGCTTATCCACTACTTAAGGGGTTATACATAAGTTTCTTCAAGTGGTCCGGTTATTCAGGAGATATGACATTTATCGGTATTGATAATTATAAGCGTCTGTTTCAGGATGAAATTATTGGTACAACTATTTTCAATGATTATTTCTTGGTTATCGGAAAGGTTGTATTAATCCTTATTATTGCTACTTTTCTAGCAGTCGCTTTAACACGTTTAAATATAAAACGTTCTGGACTATTTAGAATTATTCTCTTTTTCCCTAATCTAATTTCTGTCGTCGTAATTGGTGTGTTATGGAGATACATCTACAATCCTTCAGACATCGGATTTTTGAATGCCTTTCTTTCATTGTTCTCAAGTGACCCCGTTACTACCGTTTGGCTTGGACAAACAAATACGGCTATGTGGTCAATCCTTGCACCTGCCGTATGGGCTGGTATTGGCTTTTATATGATTTTATTGATGGCCGCAATTATGAATATACCTGAGTCGCTATACGAGGCGTCTAATATCGACGGTGCCTCCAGATGGCATCAGTTCAAGCATATTACTATCCCCCTAATCTGGGAGCAAATGAAAGTATCCATTATTCATATCGTTATAACGACACTAAACGGTTCATTTATTATCATTTGGCTAATGACAGAAGGTGGCCCGGACAACTCAACTCAAGTTATGGGTTCCTATTTGTACCAAATTGGCTTCAAACAATATCATATGGGTTACGCTTCTGCGATAGGTGTATTAATCCTTGTTCTTACACTGACTACATCGATTATATTAAATCGCTTAATGAAGCGTGAAACCGTGCAGATGTAACCATTTTTTCGCGCGAAGCATCCTTTGCTTTATACCATTTTAGGAGGCAGCCATCATGAAACTTACGAAAAAAGAGTCCTTGGTCACGTGGATTGTCCGCTTGCTTCTACTTCTGTGGACGGTAGCAGTCGTATATCCTTTAGTTTGGACATTACTTTCTTCATTAAAGAACAATAAGCAATTCTATGGAAACAAACCTTGGTCACTGCCTGAGTTTCCACTTCAATGGTCAAACTTTTCTTACGTATGGACCGAATACAAATTTGCTGGTTACTTTTTCAACTCCGTAGCTGTTACTGTTGCTAGTACAGCGCTTGCTCTACTATTGTCCGCTATGACAGCTTACGTTATAGCTAGATATCCGTTTAAAGGCAGCAATTTCTTGTATTTCATCTATATCTCGGCCATGATGATTCCTATTATTCTTAGCTTAATTCCACTTTTCTTCCTACTTGATGGTATTGGACTTACAAATAATCTACTAGGTCTAATTCTTGTTTATGGTGCTGGCGCACTACCTTTCGGTATATTCGTTTTAGTTTCCTTTTACAAGTCTTTACCTAAAGAAATGGAAGAGGCTGCCGCTATCGACGGTAGCTCTGAAGCTGGTACCTTCTTCCGTATTATGCTCCCTCTTTCCAAACCGGGTCTTATTACAGTTGCAATTATGAATGTATTAACAATTTGGAACGAATACATCCTGGGAACAATCATTATGAACGATCCGATGCAAAAGATTTATACTTTACCAGTTGCAATTGCAGTTATGCAAGGTGAGATGCAATATCGAACAGAATGGGGACCATTATTTGCGGCGCTAGTTATTTCAATGGTTCCAATTATCATCGTCTACTCCCTATTCCAGAAGCAAATTACAGGTGGAATAACTGCCGGAGCTGTAAAATAATAATTGTTGAACGAATAAAAACATCACCTTGCGTAGGATTCGCTGTATCGCACAGCTCCTTTCGCAAGGTGATGTTTTTTTAATATCTATCTGACTTAAAGTCCCTTGGCTTCTCAAGCGGTATCCGAATAGAAACGGTTGTCCCAATTCCTAACCTGCTAAATATACTAACACCGTACGTTGCCCCATAGTAGAGTTTAATCCGTTGGTTTACATTTCGTATGCCATAACCAACATTCGTACTCTCTTCAGGGTCCTCCATTTGTTGCAGAATCGATGCACTTATGCCTACTCCATCGTCAATTATTTTAAAGAGAATATGATCTGTCTCAAGTGTACCTACAATTCTAATATGAATACGGTCAGCGCACCACGCATGTTCAAGTACGTTTTCAATAAATGGTTGAATAATTAGTTTGATCGTTGTGAATCCCAATATAGCTGGATCGATATGATAGCTAATTCCCATACGTTCTTCATACTTAATTTTTTGGATATTCACATAGGCATTTGCTTGATCCAGCTCATCACTTACAGGCATAAGAATTCGACCCTCATTTAGGGACAATCTGTAGAATTTGGCTAAATCCATAACCATTTGTTGCAACTTGTTCAGTTCACCAAACTTAGCAAGTCGATTAATCGATGACAACGTATTGTACAAAAAATGCGGATTAATCTGAGCTTGTAACATATCTAATTCTGCTTCTTTTTTCTCAAGATCGGCTACATACACTTTATGTATAAGTTCACCAATGTTTTGACCCATCTCATTAAGTGCCAATGAAATTTGACTAAACTCGTCATTGCCTTTGAAATTAATACGTTTATGGAAGTTTCCTTCCTGGAAAGAGTTTAATACAGAAACAATCTTATTTACTTTTCTAGAGAAATAGTTCGACATTAACGCACCCGAAATTAAAAAGACAAATGCGAATATAAGACAAATAACAAATGTCAGAAGTCTAACTTCCTTAATCTTTTCCTCATAGATTGTATTTGGAATTACTGCTGCTATAGTCCAGTTTAAACTAGGAATGTTTTTTTCAATGACCATATGATCTGCAAAATTCTCTGCATTCCATACACCATTAACACTTGTTTTTGAATCGCCAGAGCTCAACATAATTTGTTTATTTTCATCGACAACATAGATCGAAGCACTATTTCCAATCTTCGTATGATCTATAGTATCAAACAAATCAGATAAATAAACACTTTGTCTTAAAAAACCAAACTCTACGATTTGGCTATTAACTTGAGGATTTACTAATCGACGAATAAGTGAAATTCGATTAAATTTTTTATCGTCTTCGATTTGAACCCACTGCATCGTACTACCATACTTTTCTTCTGGGTAATTTTTATACCAATCCTTATCTTTAATTCTAGTTATTCGATATATGTCATAAGGTTTATCTAACAGTCTAAGTGGATCACCCTTATAGTCTCTATATACTTCGGGGATCAGCTTATTATGAAAATATAGCGATAACCACATGTTACTATTTGAGGCGTCTTTATACGCAACTATTTTCGGAACAAAAAAGTTGATTGTTGCTTCGTATCCTACCCATCCTTCTTCAAAATTGCGAAGTTGGGTAGCAAATGTGTTATCAAAGTAGAAAAAACTTGATACACGCTTAACATCCTCGACTTTGTAAGATACATTATCACTCATTTGAACTAACGTACCGTTAACACTACTTTCAATTTGCTCGCTGATAGACTTTAAATAAACGGAGTTTGCGAAATAGCCAATAAGTAACACCGGAATCACGATAAAGAGACAATAGGATAACATCAACTTGTAGCCAAATGGCATATATCGATATTTTCGGAATATATTCATAGTTTTCTACGGTATTCCAGTGGTGTCTTACCATGGAAATCCTTAAATTGTCTGCTGAAATAGGGAAGATAGCGGTATCCAATCAAATTAGCAATCTCATATACTTTCAAATTAGTATTTAGTAACAATTCTCCCGCCTTTTCCATACGTAGCAATGAAACATAATCACTAAAATTTGTTTTCATCTCTTCTTTGAAAATTTGTCCTAAATAGTTAGGTGAAAACGAATATTTATCAGCTACATCTTTAAGAGTAATATTTTCATGAAGTCTAAGCTTTACATCGTTTACGATATCTTGAACTAACTTCCAATTTTTCTTTTGTTTCTTTATTTGTAGTCTTTCTGATAACTCGTAAACTCTATATCGCAACCATGAATGAATTTCATCGATCGTCTCATATTGGAGCAATACATCTAAACTATTAAAATCTAGATTGAGCATTTGAAATAAATCTTCATTATTTTTTTGCAAATGCGCTTCCAACTTCATGATCAAAAAGACAGTAAAGTTTTGAATTGTGAACTTGGACCGCATATTATTAGCCATGCCATATAATAGATTGAGTTCATCATGTACTTTAACTAGCTCGTAATTCGTCATAGCCACAAGCAGTGCATCAAGTTGAATATCCAGACTCTGAACATCTTTCATCTGTGTGGATTGAACTGCTTCGTGATGAATAACTTTCCCTTTTCCATAAAATACTTTGTAGTCGAGAGCAGATTTAGCCTGCCGGAATGAATCTTTCAAATCATAAAGACTTGTCACTTTATCGCCTACTCCGATAGTAACAGTGAAAGGTGCATTTAAATGCTCTCCGCTAAGCGAATTTCTAATAGCTTCTATCTCTACACTACAGTCCATAATTAATCCTAATCTTCTGTCTGAAAGTCTGCAGAAATGATCTATGCCGAGTTCCTTACATAACGATAAAAGCACATTCCAAAAAACGCTTGATATTTCAGAGTCATCAAACGTTACATCGGTATGCTTTTGCGTAATCCAATCATCACGCTCTATAACGACTATACTTGCTGGCCACTGTGTTTTGCTAAGGTTATATTCTACTAACAGCACATCAAGCGTTTCTATATTCCAGGTTCCTTCAAGCAATTGCAATAAATACTCATTTTTCACCATCGGAACCATCCGTTTATATATGAGTTCTGTTTCTATTAATTTTTTTTCTTCATCTAGTTCTATTCGAAGCTTCCTTAACGATTCTATTAATTCATTGTCATCCATCGGTTTTACTATGTAACTGCAAGCGTTAAGTGATAGTGCCTGTTTGACATAATGAAAATCTTGATACCCACTTACAAATATTATTTTAACGTTTTCTTGAATATCCAGCGCTTTTCTTGCAAGTTCAAGCCCTGACATATTAGGCATTCGAACATCAGTTACCAATATATCAATAGATTCTCTCTCAATGATTTCACTAGCAGCAAAGCCGCTTGTTACTGCTGCAATCACTTCCATCCCTAATTCGCCCCATGGGATAAATGTTTGCATTCCTTTAAGGTCGAGTACTTCATCATCAACCAGCAATACTTTAATCATTGGTTTCATCTCCAGGTCTACAAGGCTAGTAGTAAATGATCGTGTTATCATATATTGAGTGATCTATACAATTTAAATCATACAAAAAGAGTATACTTTTGTATAGTATACTCTTTTTGTTTATACAATTAGATTATTTGCCACCAGCAATGATTGCTTTGTTTTTCGCCCAGCCTTCAGTACGGAACTCAAGCAACTTATCGTAGCCACCAGCTACTGCATCCGCTTGTGCTTTATCCAAAATGCTATCTACTTCTTCATCAGACTTAGCCATTACTGACTTCGCATATGCTTGAGTAAAGATTTCGTCGATGTTCGTTTTGATAATTCCAAGCTCGCTGTCTGGAGCAGGGTTCAAGTTGATTAGATCAGTAGCGTTTGCTTGTGTAGGCCATGTGATCTCACTTTGGTAACGAGCTGCCCAGTTTTGTTTTTCAGGCGGAAGTGTGCTCTCGTATTTCATCTTAGCAGGATCGATGTAGCCAGTGTTACCATTCCACATAATTGGATCATGCTCTTTTTGAAGTTTTAGAACTTCTTCTGCATTGTATTCACCAGTAAATTGTGGGAAGCCATCAGCATCGAAGCCTTTCCAGTTTTTACCTTCAGGTCCGAAGAACAATAGGGATTGACCTTCAGGTCCAGTGTACCAGTCAAGGAATGCGAAGATTTTTTCTGGATCTTTAGCTTTTTTAGTAATAACGTTTACGTTCCAACCAAGTGCTGTGTAAGTACCTGGGAAGATTTTGTTTTTGTCCAATCCTTCTTTGTGGATTGGCCAGATCATGAAGTAACCAGCGTTTGGATCTTGTTTAACCAAATCTGTATGAGCGTTCATAGCTACTACTGTAGGGTTAGCTCCAGCGTATACTGCTACGCGGCCTTGCATTACTTTTTCTTCTACTTGGTCAATTGTTTGTGTGAAAGCATCTTGAGAAATCAATTTTTCTCTGTACAATTTAGCGATATACTTCTGAGCTTCACGGAAAGTAGGATCTGTGAATACAGAAGTCAATTTGTCGCCTTGTGGAATTGCGCGAACACCTGCATTTAGGTAAGTGTACAATGCATTCTCACCGAAAGCTGTGTACAATACGCCAAGACCTTGCATATCTTTTGCAAGATGCGGCTCAAAAGGAACTACATCCGGGTATTTAGCTTTTACAGAACCCAAGTAAGCATAAAGATCATCTGTTGTTTCAAGCTTAGGTGAACCAAGCTCTTCGTAAATCTTTTTGTTTACTACATAACCTGCGTTACCATTTGCACGGCCAGTGTACCAGTTAGGGAACTGATACAATTTACCGTCTTCGGAACGAAGCAAGTTAAGGTCATTACCCATCCATTTTTTAAGGTTTGGATATTTGTCTAGGTAGTCATCAAATGCTACTAGTTGACCAGCTACACGAAGTCTTTCTACATCAGCACCACGATCTAGCCACATAACATCTGGAAGACTGTCAGAAGCGATCATTGTGCTCAATTTTTGTTCAGGATTACCACCAGCGGATACTGGGATAATGTTAAGTTTTTTGTTTTCAATCAACCATTTACCTGCAACTGTGCTGTCCCAAGCTGGAACATCATACCAGTTGTAGTGACCGTACATGCTGAATTCAAGCGCCTCAGAACCAAACTCCCACACATCTGCTGGTTTCTCTGTTCCAGCATCAGCAGTAGCAGTAGCTGCAGCAGACTCGGCTGGTGATGCACTTGGCTCTACCTTACCTTTGTTGGAGCTGCAACCCGCCAGTACTGTCGTAAGCAAAAGAATTGCTGTTACGATGAGCAGCGATGACTTTCTAACTTTCTTCATGCTTGTACTACCCCTCTCATAATCTGTTATATGTCCAAAGCGAAATCGCCTTAAACCGAGATTAATACTACTCTTTCAACGAACCTACTAGGACGCCTTTAACGAAGTACTTTTGAACAAAGGGATATACCATAATGATAGGTAGAGTTGCAACCATCATCGTAGCCATTGTAAGTGATTTGGTTGTGATCGTTCTCATGCCATCCAAACGTGCTATAGAAGCTGTATCAATACTGTTAGTTAATTCTGTAACAATATTGGCATTCAGAATCTGACGAAGCATTGTTTGAATTGGTACAAGATCTGGATTAGTGATGTAGATACTTGGCAAGAACCAATCATTCCAATGAGCAACTGCTGTGAACAAACCTAACGTTGCAATAACTGGACCTGACAATGGAAGTACCAGCTTGAAGAAAATTCCCCAGTTGCTGCAACCATCAATTTGTGCGGACTCTTCCAAACCATTTGGAAGTGTCTTAAAGAATGTTCGGAATATAATCATGTTCCATACGCTGATAAGCGATGGGATGATGAAAACCCAAAAGCTGTCCATCAAACCAAGGGAACGAACTACCAAAAATGTAGGTATAAGTCCTCCACCGAAATACATTGTAAATATGAAGACTACCATATAAAACTTTCTACCCATTAAATCTTTTTTCGTCATACCATATGCCAGTATTGCCGTCATTAGAATAGCTGATATTGTACCGACGATAGTACGAGACACTGATACGATAAAACCTTTTACTAATCTGTCATCTTGAAAAACGATTTTGTAGTTTTCAAGAGTGAAAACCCGCGGCCAAAACGTCACGCCGCCCTTTGAGGTGTCTAACCCCAAGTTGAAGGATACTACTAATGCATTCCAGAAAGGATAGAATGCGCTGAATGAAAGAAGTATTAGAAAAGCGTATATTGAAAAAATTAGTACTTTATCTCCGAATGCTATGCGTTTCAAATTGGTCACCCTCCCTGATTATTAATTTTGCTAACTACCATAAGCTGTTTCCAGATCTGCGAGCTAGATAGTTCGCCAGGGTTAGCAATCCGACGCTAATTACAGCTTTGAACAAACCAACTGCGGTTGCGTAAGAATAACGGAAGTTTGACAATCCGACTCGATAAACATAGGTATCAACAACGTCTGAGACTGGCCTTAATACTGGGTTTGTCGCAAGCAATAATATATCTTCGAAACCCGCATTAAGTAAGCTACCAATTGATAAAATCATGAATATTATAATAACCGGCATAATCGTTGGAATTGTAATTAAATAAATTTGTTTAAATTTACTAGCCCCATCGATTTCCGCTGCTTCATATAAATGAGGGTCAACGCCAGCGATCGCTGCTAAGTATACAATCGATCCGAAACCAATCTCTTTCCATACATTCGCTGACACTAATATCGTCCAGAAGTATTCTGGAATGGACAAGAATGTTATCGGTTCATCGATAAGTCTAAGCTTTTCGAGTATCATGTTTACGCTACCATTTTCAGTAGACAACATAGACATCGTCAAACCTGCAACAATTACCCATGACAAGAAGTGAGGCAAGTACGTAATCGTTTGAACGACACGTTTGAAAATCATATGACGAATCTCATTAAGCATAAGTGCCAAAATAATCGGTGCTGGGAATCCAAATAAAAATTTCAATAAACTAATAACAACTGTATTTCTCATTACGTGATCAAAGTCTGGTGAAGCAAAAAACATTTCAAAATGCTTCCAGCCTACCCATGGATTTTTCCAAATATCGCCTTTAGTGAATATGTTGTAATCCATAAAAGCCGTTAGGATTCCATACATTGGTAAATACGAGAATACAATTATGAGTAATAGCCCCGGCCATACCATAAGTTGAATATCCCATTGCTTAATAAATCGCTTGATTCCGCTCTTCTTTGGTTTCGGTTTCTGTATCTTCAGCGATGATCCAATATTTTGCTCTGCCGATGTTTGCGACATGTGTATCCTCCCTTGCTGCTAAGTTGATATAGCTATTGTAAAGGAGTTTGCATATCGGATACTATTTGTCTGATCAACAAAAAATGATACATATCAACGATTGTATATAAAAATACAGATTCTTGAAAGTAGTTTGTATAAAATCACTACTTTAAATGATAGATGGGCATTTGTTACTGACAATTGCCCTTCTCCATCATAAATAGACTGTAACTTTAGTCATAAGTTGCGGTCTTGCCATCATTGATTTGTATCATTTTTTTTGATTATCATAAAATCGCAACTTAAGCCCCCTCTAGTTCAATATAATCATTAATGCGATGTTCTCGTTTGGTGATACTTTGATAATGATTCAACTACTAAATAGGTCGGATTGCTCAAGAATCTCTTAGCAAATTAACTAACATGAATTTATCTGTTGCGCAAATAGTTATACGCACCTTTTTCTATTACATACTTATGGTGTCGAGTTTGATTGCCCCCTAATGGTCGTATCAACTTATTAGATACTAGCCTTTTTAAAACTTCTCTACTAAAATCCTCTCCTTTTTGTATACATTTACGAACATCAGAAATCCGAAATGGTCGATTTAAACTAATCGCATTCCTCAGACAAATCCTTATGACTAATACCAATGTACTTGCCCAAATAAGCATACAAACTACTTCGACATGACTCTGCTTTTTTACTTAGTTCGTCCCAAGTGATTGGATAATAAATATACCCTTTACTAGCCATTGTTCTAATTCTACTTCTTTCAAAATCGAATCGATCCCGGCTAATATTTTCTGCATGTGCGATAAATCCTTCACTTTCAAATGCAATTGCTAATGGTTCGTAAAATGCATCAATATACATCGTTATTCCTGTAATACTGACCATTTCATACTGCATAATAAATCCATCAAACGTTTGAAATACAGGCCAAAGTACCTCTTTAAATAGTTTTTCTTCACCTGTTAAATCCTTCTCTAATAGTTCCAACCGTCTACCTTTTGCGTTTTTCTTTTGACTTTCTACATACTTCTGAAACTCCGATTCAAACATCATATCTCCTCCAATAGTAATAAAAAAAAACGCCGCGTACCTCCTCTATGGAGATAAACGGCGTATGCTTTACGCACAATAAACTATATATGGAAATTATAGAGCTTTACGAATGATTTTACAATATTAATTTCGAAAAATATCAACCTTACTAATTAGAGAGGATATGGTTGCGCTCTCCTTGCTTACGCGTGACTACCGCTAACCCGATTTTATCGGGTTACACCGCTCCACGCGTGCTCGCGCCCACCGCTAACCCGATTTTATCGGGTTACACCGCTCCACGCGTGCTCGCGCCCACCGCTAACCCGATTTTATCGGGTTACATCGCTCCACGCGTGCTCGCGCCCACCGCTAACCCGATTTTATCGGGTTACACCGCTCCACGCGTGCTCGCGCCCACCGCTAACCCGATTTTATCGGGTTACATCGCTCCACGCGTGCTAACGCCTACCGCTAACCCGATTTTATCGGGTTACACCGCTCCACACGTGCTCGCGCCCACCGCTAACCCGATTTTATCGGGTTACTCCACACCGCTCCGTGCATACCCGCGCACGTTCGCGTACAAAACCGCGAACGCAATACTCTCCTCTTACTTCAACACTTTACGAATCAACTTAAGCTTATTTTTATACGGAGGGAACATGATGCCAATTTCGAAGCGAGTACTTCTTTTTAACACACTTTTTTGGTGTGAAAATAAGTCAAAGCTATGTTTCCCATGATAACCACCTATGCCGGAAGTTCCGACTCCACCAAAAGGCAGATGATGATTGATAATATGTGAGAGTGTATCATTCACACAACCACCGCCGAAAGATAGTGTATCCATAACAAGCGATTCAATTGCACGATCCTCTGTAAAAAGATATAGCGCAAGTGGTTTTGGTCGTTGCCTAATCATTTCGATCGCTTCATCAATATGTGAATAGGTCAATATAGGCAATATCGGACCGAAAATTTCATCCGCCATGGAAGCGACATCCATTCCTCTATCGTCCACCATCCCAACATCGAGCAAAGTTGGCTCCAAGTACAAATCTGACCGATCCTGTCCACCGCCATGACAAACACGCTCATTGTCCGATTTCAACATGTCCGCCAACCGATCAAATTGTCTTTCATTTATAATCCGTCCATAGTCGCTACTATTTTGCACATTCTCTCCAAAAAAAGCATAAATCGTTTCACGAAGCTTTGTAATTAGCGGCAACTTCAAATCCTCATGTACAAGCATATAATCCGGTGCGATACACGTCTGCCCCGCGTTAAGGAATTTCCCCCAAACAATACGTTTAGCCGCGAGCTCTAAGTTAGCACCACGATCTACGATGACTGGACTTTTCCCTCCAAGCTCCAACGTAACAGGAACAAGATTTTTTGCGGCAGCCTCCATTACAATCTTCCCGACACTTACACTTCCCGTGAAAAAGATATAGTCAAAAGGTGCATTAATCAGCGAAGAAGTTGTCTCCTTCTCCCCTTCTACAACCCGAATATACGAAGAATTGAAAGTTTCTTTAATTAACTTACTTATAGCTGCAGTTACAAATGGTGTATGTTCCGACGGCTTCACAACAGCACAATTACCCGCCGCAATAGCCCCAATCAATGGCTCAAACACTAGTTGAACAGGATAATTAAATGGGCTAACGATCAAAACCGTGCCATAAGGCTCTGCTTTAATGTAGCTTTTTGTCCCAAAAAGTTGAATCGGTGTCTTTACTTTTGTAGGCTTCATCCACTTCTTAAGTTGTTTAGAAACAGCTGAAATACTATTCAAAACTAATCCGATTTCAGAAGCATAAGCTTCGGTTTCACTTTTCCGTAAGTCTTTATATAGTGCTTCTGACAGTTCCTTTTCATAATGGATAATCGCAGAACGAAGCTTCGCTAGTTGCTCCAATCGAAAAGCGCAACTTCTAGTTGAGCCCGAATAGAAATATCGTCTATGCTCTTCAATCATTTGAAGGGCATCAACATCAGTATTAATCGTCATTTCAGGGCCTCCTTGCCTATTCCATTTAGTCAATCCATACCTTATCTTTTCGAAGTACTCTCACTGATCTATGTAACATTTTTATTTTAGTATAAAGGTTGTAACTCAAGGAAGTTTCATTTATTTTTGCAGAGTTATGAATTAATCGTATGAGTGTTATTACTTAGTTGGAAATTCCTTTCCAATATACATACCACGCGGCTTTCAGCCGTCTTTCAGTACGCTCAGATCCACCATAGACTAATTCTAGGCAAATTGAGTCTACTAAGGAGGAATAGGCCATGTTAGCTACCTCAGGGTCGAGTCCAGCTAGTTCACCATTTTCTGCCGCTCGTTTGAATAATTGTAACCAAAGTTCACTTATGCGATCGACGTGATCATTGGAATACCCATTGATTTCATCATATAGATGAGGTGGCGGATAAAAGGATACACGTAAGTAGAAGCGAAGATGGCTAGAATTTTGAAAGCTATCAATGTAACTACGCAACATCTTAAACAAACTTTCCTGCAAGGGAAGTTCAGCGATATCACTTATTAACGCAGTTATACGATCTAGCTCTATACAGTACGAGTCACGAACCACTTGAAGGAAAAGATCATCTTTTCCCTTAAAATGAGCATAAATCGATTGTTTCTTAAGTCCAACTTGATCAGCGATTTGCGATAGTGAAGTCCCTTCATAACCATATTGTGAAAATATATGTAATGCCGCTTCTTTCAGCACAGTACTCATAAATCGTCCTCCTCAAGCGATCCTAACGAACGTTCGTCAATTAAAAATACTCTAACATGTTTCAACTGCCAAAACAACAATAAATGAACACACTCTGCCTTTCAAAATTGAAACATCTATAACCAACATCATTACTTCTTTCATTTAAAAATAGGATGTCCCAAAAGCTGAAACTTCTGCTTTTGGGACATCCTCACAATTCGCACATTTTAACTCTATTCTGTCCGTTTAGGAAGCAGTTTTACATAACCATCTGAAAGCTTCATAAGTTCCAGTACATAATCATAATCCGCTCTGTACTTGCTGAAATCTGCAACTGGCTCCATCGTTTTCAAATCAATGGCTGTTCCATCTTCAAAACCTTTACCAGGCACAAACATAATGTCATCATTAAAGAACGTACCTGTCGGACTATAATATCTCATACCAACGACATTTTTTGTTGTATTAAGCAAGTCTTTACCGAATACAGTATAACCTTCGTCCTTAAGGGAAATACCAAGCAAGTTAGCAAGTGTCGGCATCATATCGATTTGACCTGCTACACCTTCATACGTTTTTCCTTCCACGCCTGGAGCATGGATCAAGAACGGTACGTTAAAGCGGCTGATTTGATCGTGATAGTTGATTCCAAGCACTTTCTCAACCCAAGCTGCATCATTTTCTTTGATCTGCAAGCCATGGTGATCACCATAAACAACTAATACAGTATCTTCCCACATGCCATTTTTCTTTAAGTTTTCGATAAAAATACCTAATGCTTTATCTGCATAGTTTGTAGCACCAACATAGTGACCCAGTTGTGTACCACTAAGTTCCTTCGGAATATCAATACTCATAAACTTTTGCTTCATCCAGAAAGGATGGTGACTAGAAGTTGCAATGAACTGAGCATAAAAAGGTTGGTTCTGTTTGTGAAGTTCAGTCAACTTTTCCATACCTACACGATACATTTCTTCATCAGAAGCACCAAAGCCATTAAAGTTATCATTAACGAAACTAGGACGTTCATAATATTTATCAAATCCTAAAGCTGGATACAAATTTTGACGATCCCAAAAAGTTACATCATTAATATGGAACGTGTTAGAAACATAATTTTGTTTAGCTAGTAGTCTTGGCATACTCGGAATTTCACGATCGCCAAAACCTTTTGACATTGCAGTATGACCTACAGGATATAGTCCTGTGTTAGATATAAACTCAGCATCGGACGTGTTTCCTTGTCCAATTTGCTGGAACATATTCGGGAAGTAGAAGCTGTTTTCTTTTATAAGACCATTTAGTACCGGCGTAACTTCCTGTCCACCTACTTTAAGGCCAACCATCATATCTTGGAATGACTCCAATTGAACGACAATGACGTTTTTACCTTTAGCGGCTCCAAAGAAATTCTGCTTTTCAGTATCTACAACGCCAACTTCACCGCTAAAACCTTCTTCAAGCTGAGCCAGTGTTTCTTTTGTTTTTTCTGTAGAACCCTCACGAATTGCTTTATTTTCTTTTGCCTCATTTATAGCAGTTGCAACTTGATAGTTCAGAACACCAAGTCTTTCCGCTTGCACAAGTTCGTTGCTAATGTCCAAATCATTACGAATGTATAGGAAAGAAGCTCCTATAGCGACTACTAACGCAATACCGACATAGATCGGCTTCGCTACTGACTTACTTTTAGCTTTATCTTCTCTCGTTCTCAATGTAAAGATGTAAAGAAGAGCTATAATGACAATATCCAAGAAGAACAAGAAAAACTTCAAGTTAATTGCTGATCCAATACTTTCTTTTACTCCACCAACTTGGTCCAGACCGTGAAGCGCTGTATACGTTGGTATACTCCCGAAGAAGGTAAAATAGACGGTACATGAAAACAATAGCAATGATAAAATAATATTTACACTGTTAAACACTAGCGACTTCCATCTTGAAGTCGTGATCAATTCGAATACGCAAAGCAATACGAGAACGGAAGCGACATCAGATAACAATCTGTCGACTTGAACACCTTGGAAGTTAAATTGACGGAATAAGACCATTTTTATCATGACAAGTATAAAGGTTGTCCAAAAAGGTGACTTACGAAAAATATTCAAAATCGAATTCAACTTACTCACTCCTTGATCATTTACTATGCAAAATAAGAAAAACCGTCAAAAATCGACGGTCGCATGTTTTTTTGACGATTAATCTAATATTAACTTATCTAGCAACAGAAATAAATAGGAATCTACTTACAGCGATTGGAATTACTAATCAAAGCCAGTGCTAATCTAGCTTCACAATTATAAGGAAGATGGTGGAAATAGTTGAAATTAAACATTCTAATCGCTGACGATGACAATCATATTCGTGAACTTCTACGGTTCTATTTAAATAAGGAAGGATACGTCGTATTTGAAGCTGACAATGGGGAACTCGCTGCAACCATCTTGGAAAATAACAGTGTGCACCTTGCAATCATCGACGTCATGATGCCTCTAAAAGATGGCTGGGAATTATGTGAGGAAATACGCAGATACTATGATATACCTATTATCCTTCTTACTGCAAAGGGTGAACAAAAGGATAAAGCAAAAGGTTTTATCTCTGGAACGGATGATTATATGGTTAAACCTTTTGATCCCGCTGAACTTCTCTATCGGATAAAAGCACTTCTACGTAGATATCAAGTTGTATCCGCCGACCTCATTACACTAAATCGGATAGTTATCAATCGAAGAAGCTATGAAATTACAGTGAATGGCGAGCTTATCGAGCTTCCACTTAAAGAGTTTGAGCTTCTTGCTCAGCTTGCCAGTCATCCCGGGCAACTCTTTACTAGGGAGCAACTTCTCCGTCAAGTGTGGGGAGCTGATTACAACGGTGACAGCAGAACGATCGATGTCCATATCAAAAGAATACGGGATCGCTTCATACATGTTAGTGATAATTTTGTTATCACTACAGTTAGGGGAATTGGTTATAAGCTGGAGGTTCGAAGCAATTGAAAACGCTCTATGTAAAAATCGTATCCATTTTTATATTCATTACGGTAGTCAGTGGATTCATTGCACTGCTTCTTGCTAATTCTTTTTACACCACTAGACTTCAACATTACAACGAAGACAAAGTTCTCCCTATCGCTGAGCAGGTCCGTGACATTTTTGAATCTACAGCTCCAAACACTAGCCTCCCTGCTTATTTGAACAGAATTGCAAAGATGGGCTTCCAAATTTATTTAGTTGACCAATCGTTAAAGAGCACCGTATATGGAGACCCATTCAAACATACAGCATTTGACCAACAAAAAATTAACCTCGTACTTCAAGGTGAGACCTATCTGGGTAAACTTGAAGAACAACGATTATTGGAGATAACAAGTTATTTCGAAAATAGTATCCGTAATACGGTAGGCTTGCCGATTCAGTGGAACGGTGATACTTATGCAATGTTTTTACGTCCTAATCTAGAGCAACAGGTCGGGGAAATACGAGTACTACTCGCTCTTTTACTTGGATATGCCTTTATTCTTAGTCTTGCCTTTATCGTTATTTTGACTCGGACGATCGTTAAACCGCTTAAAGCTTTAAAAGCCGCAACTAAAAAAATTGTCGGTGGAAACTATAAGATGGAGCTCGATGTTAAACGCAAGGACGAGATCGGGGATCTAGCTAGACATTTTTCCCAGATGGCATCTTCATTAGAGCGATTAGACGAGATGCGTCAGGAATTTGTCGCTAACGTTTCTCATGAGTTTCAAACGCCTGTTACCTCCATTCAAGGCTTCACACAAGCTATTATTGATGGAGAAACGACAGAAGATGAGCAACGACATTTTTTGCAAATTGTTAATGAGGAAAGCAAACGTCTCTCCTCTCTCAGCAAGCAGCTTCTAACGTTAGCGGCATTGGATTCTGAATCAACAATTGTAAATAAACAACCTTACAGGTTGGATGAGCAATTACGCCAAATCCTTATTATTACTGAATGGCAATGGTCCCAAAAAAATCTGGAGCTAACCCTAGAACTGCCGGAAATTACAATTACAGCGGATGAAGCCCTATTGCATCAAGTATGGCTGAATCTAATGACTAACAGCATCAAATTTTCTCAAAATGGCGCTCATATCCGTATCGATATTTCCGTAGCAAAAACTATAGAAGTAACATTCACCGACACTGGAATAGGAATTCCGCCTTCTGAGCTTCCTTTTATCTTTGATCGCTTCTACAAAGCGGACAAAGCGAGAAATCGAGCTTTGACAGGAAGTGGTCTTGGATTGTCTATCAGTCGAAAAATCATTGAATTGCATGGAGGAACAATCGACGCAAGTAGTGTACCTGGACAAGAAACCCGCTTTACAATAAATCTTCCTTCCTTGTAATACTCCGTTCATCGCGTGTTCATATTCCTGTTCTACGATCTTAACTGATCGAACTTACAGGAGGTTATGAACACCATGCAACCCTTTTTCCAACGTTTAGCTGAAATCGTAAGTAGTCGCAAAGGCTGTTATATTACCGTTATCGTTTGGCTCGCCTTTGTTTTACTCCTTTCTTTCAGTGCCCCAAGTGCCAAAGAACACGCAATAAGTAGCAGTGAAAATAGTATTCATCTCAATACACCTTCGGCAAAAGCTCGAGCGCTTGCAGAGGCACATTTTCCATCGGAAAACGGCTCAATCGCCTTGTTGGTATTTCACAACAATACAGCTGCTATTACACAAGAGCAAAAACAAACGATTGAAGCAATAAGTAAATGGCTATCATCCGATACTCAACCAAACTACATTTCAGGTGCGATGCCCTATCACCAATTTCCACAAAACATTAAAGATAGTCTCTACTCCAAAGATGGCAGTACGATGTTGCTCAATGCTGCTCTAACAAAAGATATAGATTCCGCTACGATTAACGATACATTGGATGAAATTCGAGACTATGCTCATTCAATTGGCCTAAATGGATTGCAATTGGAGATTACAGGACCAGCAGGTATCGCTTCGGATACGATCGAGCTATTTTCCAAAACGGATCTTATTCTACTCTTCTCTACCGTTGCAATAATTGTTGTCATCCTAATCGTCATCTACCGATCTCCTTTAATCGCACTCCTCCCTCTGCTTATTGCAGGAATCGTCTATCAGGTGGTGGATCGAATAGTAGGACTTGCGGCAGCAACCGGTTGGTTCGAAGTAGACAAACAAGCGCTATCTATTATGATGATTCTGCTCTTCGCCGTATTGACCGATTATTGCTTATTCGTTGTAGCAAGATATCGGGAAGAACTAGGAAAACATCAGTCAAAACATGAAGCAATGAAAGCTGCGATGACCGAAGTAGGTGAACCTATTTTATTTAGCGGAGGAACGGTCTTGCTTGCGGTTATCGTATTATTCGCAGCCATCTTCCAGCCTTATCATTATTTTGCTCCTGTATTTGCAGTCGCAATGGTTATTATTCTACTTGGAGGATTAACGCTCATCCCTGCAATATTCACATTAACTGGTCGGGTAGCCTTCTGGCCATTTGCTCCAAAAACAGCTCAAAAGTCGAACAAAGAAAATGGTTTATGGAAATCAATTGCTCGGTTTGTCACAAGGAAACCAGCGGTTGTCGCATCAAGTATTGTTATTCTCATGATTGCTGCTTCCTTAAATGTGTGGAGTATTGATTTCTCTTATAATCTGATGAAGTCTTTTCCTAAAGAGTTATCATCTAGACAAGGCTTCGAGCTTCTAGAACAACACTTTCCCAAAGGGCGATTAGCACCGGTAACGATATTGCTGGAAAGCGATCATAAGCTTGATTCGACTAGTAAGGAAGAGCTAAATCGTATCATCCATTTGAAAAATAATATTGAAAAGTTAAATGGTATTGGAAAAATATCACCAAATCTAACAGCCTTATCAAGTGATGACTCAAGTAACTCGCTACCTCGGAATTTCTTATCTGAGGATGGCAGATTCGTTCAGCTAGAAATGATTTTGGAGGAACATCCGTACGAAGCTTCTTCTCTTCAAACACTCAAAGAGCTTCGAGCTAACAGCGACGCCCTCTTAAGCGCAAGCGGCTTCGATCCAGCGAGTTCAAAGTTGCATTTTGCAGGACAAACCGCACAGCAGCTTGATGTTCGTGATATGAACAAACGTGATGTCATTGTCGTATTTTCTTTAGTCATTGCACTTATAACGATTATGCTTGTTTTTCAGGCCAAATCCTTGCTTATTGCAATGACTATGATGGGAACGATGTTACTTTCTTTTACAGCGACCTTCGGGATAAGCTGGGCAATAGTGAACATCGGCTTCGGTTACGATGCAATTAGTTACCGACTGCCACTATACTCCTTCGTATTCCTAATTGCATTAGGGGTAGATTATAACATTATGCTTGTTTCTCGTATTCTCGAAGAATCTCGTAAGCGACCATGGATGGATGCTGTAATGCTCGGGGTATCTCGTACTGGAGGTGTCATTTCATCTGCTGGTATTATACTTGCAGCAACCTTCTGTGTCTTAATGACCCAGCCTTTGCAAGAACTGTTTTTATTCGGTTTTATAATGGCTGTTGGTATTTTGTTAGACACGTTCATCATTCGAGGTATGCTGCTTCCAGCAATTCTAGTTTTGATTGGAAAATGGATTAAATAATTTCAAAAAGGCGTCATTACCAAAGAATAACGATCTATCTTTGGAAATGGCGCCTTTTTTTATACACTTAACTCTTTATCTCTTGGTCACCATGCCATAACTGACGCAATGATTCACTCTCTTCCAACAGTTTATCAAGCGTTCCTTCGGCTTCAACGTAGCCATCTTTCATAACAATAATGTGATCGGCTTGAGATAATGCGGCTTTGCGATGTGAAATAACAAGACATGTTGCATCTCCTCGCTCCTCAAACAATCTGTTCCAAAGCTTCTTTTCAGTCTCAACATCCAATGCACTCGATAAATCATCAAATACATATAGCTCAGCTTCTCTTACAAGCATACGTGCTGCTGCCCCGCGCTGAACTTGACCACCCGATAACTTAACACCTCGAGGCCCGATCATTGTATCTAAGCCATGAGGCAGTTGACGTAAATCTTCTTCCATTACTGAAGTATGAATAGCTCTTCGCATCTGATCCTCATTCTCCGGCTGTCCTAACAAAATGTTATCTCTGAGAGAATCACTGTATAGTCTTGGCACTTGAGCTGTATATGCACTTCTTGGTGGAATAAAAAATGATCCATGATCATCTACATCTTGGCCATTCCATTGTACTACTCCACTATCTTTGGGAAGCAATCCAAGTAGCACTCGTACAAGTGTCGTTTTACCTGAGCCAATTGGACCTGTAACGACTGTAAAAGAACCTCTCGGCATATGAAGATTAATGTGATCGATACCTCTACCTGTCTCTGGATAACGATAGCTAAGTCCCTTAACCTTAAGCAGTTCCAGCTTTTCATTTTCCTTAAGTGTAGCTGTTACTGGTACTTTGCCTTCACCCTTCTTCAAATTCAAAGAACGATACAATGTAAGGACTCGAGCTGATGTCCCTTGTAAAATCCAAGTCAGTCGTGAAAATGCAACGCCCATTTGTTTATAGTAAGTTAGAAACCTGCCAAAGTTTGCGATAAATTGTGTGACGAACGTTAAATAATATACGAATAGTGCAAAGTCACCAATGGCGAATTCACCGCCTCGCATTTTCGCCCCTGCCAGCAGAAGAATAAGTCCTGTTCCTAAATTTACTGTATTGGAAAAGATCGAATCCAGCCCTTCTGTCATTAGCTTATCCTTCAACATCGTCTTGCGCCGATTATCGCTAAGTCCTCTAAAACGGTCAACTACACGTTTCTCAGCGCCAGCAACTTGTATCGCTTGAACGTTGCCAAACATTTCGCTTATCGCTCCTGTTACTTGTGATGTCGCTTCTCTGCTTGCCGTACGATATTTCTGCAACTTTGTCGTCGCAAGCTGTGCAGCAATAACAACAAGCACAAGTGGTAGAAATACGAGTAGCGTCATAGTTGCATCTATGCGAATGAGAATAAAACAAGCTACTACCGCAAAACAAGTCATACCGAACACATCGACCGACCAGCTTGTCGCTTCCTCTGATTGATCCACATCATCACGGAAGTAACTTATCGCTTCTCCTGGTGAGCACGGAATTGCCTTTGCCCCAGGCTCTTTCTGGACATGCTCGAGTAAATTACGTCTAA
This sequence comes from Paenibacillus sp. GSMTC-2017, assembly GCF_016019935.1. Taxonomy (GTDB): domain Bacteria; phylum Bacillota; class Bacilli; order Paenibacillales; family Paenibacillaceae; genus Pristimantibacillus. Next base: position 423,782 of record NZ_JAECMT010000003.1, on the reverse strand, counting down.
TGAGCATCCCCATTCTAAATCTGAAATTCACGTCGGTTATAAAGCCGATCCACACACTTATTCCGCGCGCTAGCGCAACCCCAATCAACAAGGCCACCAGCATCCCTGTTCCATAAATAACTGGGTCATCGATCTTTAAAGAATCAAAAAAAGCTTTCGTTATAAGTCCGGGGAAAATAGGCATTAAGTAAATAATCGTCCATACAAGTGCGTTAGCGATATACCAGCCTTTGCGATATCCGATTAACCGCATCATATATTGAAATGTGTTCATACTGTCACCTCCTCAAGTCCTGCTGCAAGCATACGGTTAAATCTAGAGGATGGGTCTGTCGCTAATTTATTTCGTTCACCTGACTCCACAATTGCACCTTGATCAAGAATGATAATCTGATCAGCACGTTCAATGGTAGATAATCGGTGTGCAATAATAATACACGTACGTTCTCGAAGCAGCTTATCGACTGCCTTCTCTAATCGTTGCTCAGTTAGCGGATCAAGTCTAGAGGATGCTTCATCTAATATGACTAGGCCAGGCTCACTCAGAAATACACGTGCGAACGCAAGTAACTGAGCTTCACCAGCAGACAAACTTCCTCCACCGGAGTCTAATAAAGTATCCAGTCCATTCGGTAATGCTGCATACCATTCAGTTAACCCTAAATCACCAAGCACAGCTACAATCGCTTCATCAGAAATGCTTCTATTATAGAAGGTTAAATTATCTCTTACACTGCCTTGTAATATTTCAATACTTTGCGTAACTAGCGCCACCTTACTCCTTAGCTCTGATAGCGTGCATTGTTTAATATCTACATCATTCAGTGTGATTTGGCCATCCTGAGGATCATAAAAACGAAGCAACAAACGTCCTATCGTCGTCTTCCCGCTTCCTGTACGTCCCAATAAACCGAGCACTTGACCAGGCTTAAGATCGATGTTCAGACTTAAGAGGTTAGGTTGATCATCATAGCCAAACGTCACATCATGAAAAGCGACTGCAAGCGGTCCCTCAGGCAATAATACGCCAGGCCCATCTTGTACCTTTGGCTTTAAGTTAAACAACTCTCTAATCCTCTTCATACTTGCATCAGCCTTTTGTAAATCTTCAAGCTGGAGTCGAATCTTTTCGATCGGTTTAGCAAGCAGCTCCGTATAAAAGAAAATAAGATAAATCGTACCTATCGTAATTTGGCCTGTTTTCCACAAATGAGCACAAATAACTAAAGCCATTGCATTTGCAAGTGCAAACACAATAATCGTCGAAATCCACATCGATGCAAATCCTAAAAATGCTTTCTTTCTAAGTGGAAACATCCTTCTTAACAAAGAATAAAACCGGTTCATAACAAAACCAGAAGCTCCATTCGCGCGAGTATCTTCCGTGCCTTCCAAATGTTCTCCAATAAAGCCGTAAAACTCTGCATTAGCTTGACGCCAGTTCTGCCAAACAGGAGCTGCTATTTTGCGAATCCATTTCACAATCGAAAATATTGAAATAACGAAAACAAGCATCCCAGCGCCAATCCACATATTTTCACGGAATAAGAGAATGATTATACCGAGCATTAAAAATAAATTGCCTGCCATATTAATAATAAAACTAGAGAAAAAATTAGCTAACGCATTCACATCACCATCTACTCGTTCAATCAAAGAACCTGATGTATTTGATTTGTGGAAGGACATATCGAGTCGCAAGCAATGCTCTGCTAAATCACCTCGTAGCTTGTTTGTCGTACGCCAAGCCAAGTTTTCACTTACATATGTAGCAATAACAGCGATAATCTGCTGTACGAGAGAGAAGCCGATAAATAGTAATGCTGCGTACATTAAAAGTTCGATTGGTTTATCAGATCCCGCCGTATCGATGAAATAGCGAATGATTTGAGGATTGACGAGTTGAAGCCCAATTGAACCAAACAATAAAATCGTCAAACCAATTAATGAAGACTTATGGGGTAACAAGTATTTGCTAAGCATACTGTAGTAGTGGTTAAATGTGTTTGATCCCTTAGAGTTACTCATTGTTACTCCTTCCTCACATGCTTTACAATCATTTGTTGTAAGCAATAGCCATGTCTGATATTATTTTTACAGATTAGATTGTTATTCTACAATTTTCTACAATCTTCAACCTAGATTAAATAAGGAGGAAATACATTGGATCAAAACTCGAATCAAAACCCTAATTCGAACCCGAATCAGAATCCGTTTCAAAATCAATTTCAAGATCAGAATCAAAATCAATTTCAAGATCAGAATCAAAATAATGGATACAATGCTTTCGGGCAGCAACCACCAAACTATGGTTATCCGCCAAACTACCAACCTTATGCGAATCCGCCAAAAACAAACGGAAAATCAATTGCTGCACTTGTATTAGGCATACTTGCAATTGTTATACCTTATATTGGATTTTTACCTGGTATAGTTGGCATTATTTTGAGTGCATTGTCACTCAAAGAAATTAAGAAAACGAATGAACAAGGAAAAGGTTTAGCAATTGCTGGTCTTATTTGCAGCATCGCAGGCTCCCTACTTTGGTTAGTTGTCATTGTATTCGTTATAGTAGTAGTCATCTTCGCTGCTTCCTCAGATTACAATAACTATAACTATTACTAGAATCAAGGAGATTGCCTACAATGACAAAGCTAGTATCCTGGAACGTTAATGGTCTGCGCGCATGTGTCGGCAAAGGTTTCATTGACTATTTCCAGAGCGCTCAAGCAGACATTTTTTGTCTCCAAGAGACGAAGCTGCAAGAAGGTCAGATCGACCTCGATCTCGGCGAAGCATATCATCAATACTGGAACTATGCACAGAAAAAAGGCTACTCAGGTACAGCAGTATTTACAAAAGAAAAGCCGTTATCCGTCTGGTATGGCTTGGAAGAGAATGAAGAACCCGAAGGCAGAATGTTAACGCTCGAATTCGAAACTTTCTATCTCGTAAATGTATATACACCTAACGCTAAACGAGACCTTTCACGCCTCCCCTACCGCTTGGAATGGGAAAGTCGGTTCCTCGAGTATGTTAGGAAATTGGATATTAACAAACCTGTTGTTGTATGCGGGGACCTGAACGTAGCTCACGCAGAAATCGATATCAAAAATGCAAAGTCTAACCATGGAAATTCGGGATTCACTGCCGAAGAACGATCATGTATGACTTCTTTCCTTGACGCTGGATTCGTTGATTCTTTCCGTCATCTTCATCCTGAACGTACAGACTCCTTCTCATGGTGGTCCTATATGGCGAAAGTGAGAGAGAGGAACATCGGCTGGCGTATCGATTATTTTATCGTTTCTAATAAGCTAGCATCTGCGATAACAGCGGCAGGTATCGATTCATCGATTATGGGTAGCGATCATTGCCCAATCACGCTAGAGCTTGCTTAAAACAGTCCTTAATCGATGCAATATCGATTAAGGACTGTTTTTTGTTACTAGCTTGACGTTGTTGGAATATAACGACGAAGCCAGTTACCAAAGCTGCCTGGGTTGCGGCTTTGGACAAGAATAACTCCTTCACCTTTAAAGCGGCAGACGAGCATTTCACCACTTTTTAAACTAGACACCCAGCCCTTAGACGATTTCTCGATACTATATTGCATTGTTTTGGGCCAAGCAACAAGATGTCCGTTATCTATAACAATTTCTTCACCTGGCGCAAGCTTTACCTCATGGATGGCACCAAATGAGGATAGGAACACAGTTCCTCTACCGCTTATTTCTACGATAAAAAAGCCTTCTCCAGAAAATATACCTTTACTCAGATTTTGCATTTTTGTACTAATTTCTATTCCATCCGTGGCTGCAAGAAATCCATCCTTCTGTACAAGTAGTGTTTGGCTGCCATCCAATTCGATTGCTTGAACATCGCCTAATGACCTGGGAGCAAGCACTAGCTCACCATCACCCATCGATGCATTAACTTCTTGGAAAAAGAAGCTTTCACCACTAAGCAGTCTCCCAAGCCCTTTCATAATCCCACCTTCTGTCGTACCTTTTAGATCAAGAGAAGGTGACATAGAAACCATTGCTCCCGACTCCGCTTTTATTCGATCTCCTTGTGAGAGCTTTAGACTAAGCATAGCGAAAGCACCTTTATTCAAAACTTCGTACTTCATATTCTGATCACTCCTGTTAGCATTTTCTCTCATTACTATAACCATTATAGCCTATTTCCATTTTTAGGGGGAGTCACTTGCAAGAGTCCTCATTCTCTAGACCGATGACGGTTCCAACTAGAGTATCTATGCACTTATGCTATTTTATGGCATTATGAATAACTAGATGGACATTTCGGAGGTGCTTACTTGACTATTTCGGCCAAATCTAGCTCTTATCGCATTTTAATGAACATGATGAAGCGTGCAAAAAAACATTGGTTATCTTATTTAGGTGTAAGTGTGATCGCAGTATCTGCATCATTATTGCCTGTTGGCTGGGCGGAAGCTATGCGCCAATTGTTCGATGCTGCCAAAGAGATGGATAAAAGCGCACTAAAAGCTGCTGCTATATTGTTCGGGATCTTATTCGCCTCTGAACTCTTCATATCTACAGTTAGAGCATTTCTTATGCAAAAGTTATCTAATCGCACAACACTAGAACTGCAACGGGAAGTACTTCACGGATTATTTATTATGCGAATGGCTAAATTTATGGGCTGGCATACTGGAGATAAGCTCCAACGAATGAATCAATCCGCAACAAGTGCACAAACAGGCATGAATCAAAAGTTGCCAGAACTGATTCAAAATTCATTATCCATCGTTTTTTTATTTATATATTTAACTGTCCTCTCTTGGGAGCTTATGGCTGGTGCCATTGTTGTTGCTCTATTAATTCCTCTCTTAAGTAACTGGCTAGGTAAACCAATCAGGAAAAATCAAGAATTGACGAACGAGTCACAAGCAAAAACCGATGCTGCTTTACTTGATCAACTTCAAGGCGGAGAGGTTACACGTAGTTATGGCCTTCGCGCATCATTTAATGAGCAATGGGGAAGCAGTGTAGAAACGACTCGGCGGAGATGGCTTCGTACTGATTTTCTTCGTACACTAACGAATTCATCTATTATGATCGGATTTTCATTTGGTCAAGCATATATTTTAGGTATGGGAGCATGGATGGTCGTTAACGGTACATTAAGTATTGGTGCGATAGCAGCATTTATTCTATCTTATGAGAGGCTTGTATTTCCTATGGCACATCTCACTAACAGCTGGGCTGCGGTTCAGGATGCCATTGCCCATGCTGGACGCGTATTGGAATTAACAGAAGAGTCACCTGCGAAACAAAATACGAACACCATCGATATAAACAATCTCTCCTCTCAAGCTGATATTCATCTCGACAATGTAACTTTCCGTTATGGCGATAAACTCGTTATTTCAAACTTCTCTGCCAGCTTCGCTCAAGGCAGAACTACAGCACTCGTAGGACCTAGCGGAAGCGGCAAAAGCACTATACTCAAACTACTGCTCGGTTTATATCCTGCTGACTCAGGGACGATCCACTACGGAAAATCAGCGCTGAATGATGCGAACTGGAAGCAATGGCGGGAGCAAGCAGCTTATTTACCACAAGATACTGCTGTACTTGATGCTACTGTAGCAGAAAACATCCGTATCGGCAGACAAGATGCTACGGATGATGACATTGTAGAAGCTGCAAAGCTGGCTAATGCACACTCCTTTATTGAAGCTTTACCAGATGGATATAATAGCCGACTTGGCGAAAGCGGCGGACGACTTTCCGGTGGAGAAAAACAACGGCTAGCTTTAGCAAGAGCTTATGTCCGTAATCCTCGCATTTTATTGTTAGATGAACCTACTTCTGCACTTGACGCAACAAATGAATCACTTATGCAGGAAGCATTACAGGCAATGAAACAAGATCGGACAGTTATCGTTGTTGCACATCGGTTATCGACGGTGAGAGATGCCGACTGCATTTTGTACGTAGAGAATGGACAATTAATGGAAGCTGGAACTCATTACGAATTAATGAGCCAACAAGGGCGTTATGCTTCTCTTGTTCAAGCAGGTGAATGGGCTGATGGGGATGAAGTGCTTGAAAGGAGTTTGGCATAATGCAATCAAATAATAGATTAAGTGCTACACCAAAAATCCGCGAACTTGTCCCTATGCTATGGAATCGACTTGGTTCAAATCGATTGTGGTTTATTATCGCTATATTGTTCTGCTTAAGCGACTTGATTATTAATATGATGATCCCAATTGTACTGGAGACTTACTTCAATATATTAGAAGATGGAGATCTAAAACAAGTTCAAACAGCACTCATTATTTTCAATGTTCTTCTACTAGCACTAACTGGACTGGGACTTCTTGGTCATTATCTTAAACAAAATAATATGAGCAAACTTCATCGGGCTATCACATTAGAATTGGTTGATCATACGCAACGGTTACCACTTGAAAAATCTCAAGCCTCGCATTCAGCGGATCTTTCTCAGCGAATCATGTGGGATTCCAGTAAAGTGACCACATTGCTTGTCACCATATTCAATAACATGGGTACCCAAATTTTCATGCTAATTCTCGCTTGTCTTTATATGCTAACACTTCAATGGCAAGTTACTGCTGGGATTATGCTTCTTATGCCCTTTGGCCTTATCGGTAGCCATTTGCTACGTCATCGTCTTCAACGAATTGGAAAAGAAGTCGCAGATGCAGAAGGAATCTTCCGGCAATGCCAACAAGATGCTCTACAAAGTATGGATACGTTACGAGCATTCGATGCCGAAAACTGGATGATGGATCGTTTCATTAAGCAGCGGAACCATCTTAACAAGTTATACATGCGTAGAATGTGGCTTCAGCAGCTTGTAAACGTATTAACGACTACACTAGCTCTATTCATCTCATGGGGCTCTATTCTAGCGGTTGCATGGCTAGCTGTGGAGGGTAAGTTACAACTGGGAGCACTTATGGCATTTTTTATACTCATTTGGAGAGTATACGATCCACTACTCAATCTTGGACGCTTATGGGGTGAAATACAGGAATCAAAAGGTGCTGCAGCTCGTATAGCAAGCATATGGCGAGCTAAGAAGGAGCCTTCAGAGGAAGTTGATGTACCCCAAACCGTTGCCTATACTAGCGATATGTCTGTTCTGACTTGGAATCGAGTATCCTTTCAATACGAGCAACGCGCGGGTATTCAAGAGATGGATGGTATAGACAATGTCGATGCTTACACGGCAAATAAACAGTTGTTAAACGATTTCGAGTTCTCCCTCGGGCCAAGTTCGTTCACCGCTATCGTTGGAACAAGTGGCTCAGGAAAATCGACTGTCGCGAAGCTAGGCGCTGGACTACTTTTCCCTATTGATGGCTCGGTAAATATCTATGGTACATCTTCTCTAATCAATGCAGAACTTGCTAGACAAAATGTTTCATATGTACCACAAAATCCTTATCTATTCTCGGGAACAATTCGAGATAATTTGCTAATGGCGATGCCTCACGCACAGGAAGCTGATCTCATAAAAGCAGCTAAAATCGCAGAAGCACATACGTTTATCGAAGCTCTTCCAGATGGTTATGACACACGTATAAATGAACATGGAAATTCGCTTAGCGGAGGACAAAAACAACGGTTAGCCATTGCCCGTGCAGTGCTTGCAGACAGGCCGATCTGGATATTTGACGAAGCTACCTCTGCTCTAGATCTTGAAACAGAGCGGCGTGTAATGGCAGGTATATTATCTCGTATCCGTGAACGTAGCAGTTCTCTACTTGTTATCGCTCATCGCCTAACGACCGTTCAAGAAGCAGATGTGATCGTTGCAATGGAGTCTGGCGTCATTAAAGAGCAAGGTTCACATCGTGAGCTTCTTCAGCGTGAGGGTGGTATCTATCGCAAGTTATGGCAACAGATGGAGGGTAGTGAAGCCGTCTACACGCATTCCGGTTAGATTTTCTATTAAACAGGGATATCCACTTTAATGGATATCCCACAAATCGTTTAACCTCAATTAGTTGATAATCATTAAAATCCATTCCTTATGCTAAACTATTCCTCTTCAAATGAAAGATTGATAGGTTCATCTAATATTTCACTGTTCATCTGCATATTTGTGCTTTCTGTTCGATGATCTACCTTTTCGAAGGTAAAGCCATCCATCCATACTTTTCCCTTCCCACTGAGCAATACGCCAAATGAAATGGTGTCACTTCCTGTAGGTACATCAAGCACAATCGAATATAAATTCCAAGATTTCGTACCGATAATCGGTCGATCACTCATATTATCGAACTGAATCGTATCCCCTGCTGCATTATCTACACGCATCCATAGTCCTGTAAATACTTCTACATCTGCCGATTGAATAAAAGCGGATAATTTAATACGTTCTCCTCTAAATCTATCTGCCTTGAACTGTTGCATAATTGTCGCGAATTGGTCGGCAGACGTTGCAGTAACAGATTTCAAATAACCGGACACTTTGCCCATATGAACCGTTTCCCGATCCGTACCCATCTCATAAAGTGATGGATTAGTACCACTGAGTATCCAGCCTTTCATCCCTTTTCTCTCATTAGTCATCGTTTGTTCCTCCCGTATCTCTGCTCGTCCATTGATACTTCCCATCACCTTACGGTAGCGGCCTGGCGGCATCCCATATTCTTTCTTAAATGCTCGTGTAAAAGCTTCCTGAGATTCAAAGCGGCACCCAAAAGCGATATCTATTATCGCTTCTGACGTATACATGAGAAGCGATGCTGCTCCAGCTAAACGTCTACTTCTTACATAATCTACAACCGTTATTCCTACTTGCTGTTGAAAAATACGATGGAAATGATACATCGAAAATGCTGCAGCGGCCGCTACATCTTCCAATGTCAATTCTTCTTCCAAATGTGCTTCGATATAGCTTAACGCCTGATGAATCATAGGATGGTATCTCACGTGATCACCTCTTGTTTAAAACTTTATCATAACGATGTATAGGCATTTTGATCTCATTTGCTAAGTTTAAAATCTTGACTAATTTAACCTAATAATACAATATATTACTATAGAAGCTGTACAAATATTTAAGTATATTATCGGAGGTCTTATGAGCAAACATCCAACTATTGTCTCAAAAGATAGCCGTATAACTGAAATTGAACTCGTTCGTGCGATTGCCATAATAGGTGTTCTTGCCGTACACGCCACTTCATTTGCTACTGTTGAAATGTTGTCCCACCCTTCTAGTTATTTCATCTATAACTTTATAAATATATTTATGAAATTCGGAACAGCTGTCTTTATTTTTTTAAGTAGTTTTGTATTATTTCATAATTATTTTCACAAACCATTATCAAAGAAAACGCTAACTTCCTTTTATAGAAAAAGATTGATTTACATTGTTATACCATTTGCCGTTTTTTCGACAATCTATTATGTAGCCGTTGCAGTTACTAGAGAAAAAGGCGAATTGCCTGCAAATCTTTTTACTGATTTCATAATTAAGCTGACAACTGGCACTGCGTACACTCACCTATATTTTATTTTTATAAGCATTCAATTTTATTTGCTGTTCCCTATTGTACTTCTACTGTTCAAAAAGGTACCCACACTCATACATTGGTGCATTCCACTCGGATTTGTCATTCAGTGGGGATTTTATGGACTTAATCAGCTTTTAAACATTCCGTATGACGGAAGTTGGGCATTCTCTTATTTTAGCATCTATATGCTCGGCGTATATGTCGGTATCCGGTTTAATACCATCAAAAAATCAGTAGCAACTATGATCAAAAATCGTAAACGGATGATATTAAGTGCGTTATCCATCGCCATTTGGGGTTTTTGGTTGTTTATAGGAATATGGCATACCATCATATGGTATGAACTGCGAGTTAATAACATCGCTGAGCCGCTTTATCTATACACTCTACTTTGGAATGTTTATGTTATTGCTTCCGCCCTTGTTTTTATGCAAACAGCCTTTTATGTTCAACGTAAATGGAGCAACAACTTTGTATTTCGGAAATTCCGTGAGCTCGGTAATCTAACATTCGGTATTTATTTGTTCCACCCTCTATTACTCGCTGCATATCGCGAGTTTAGACCTGAAACGAGTAATACCACTATTCTTCATTTCTGGTATGTAATCGGATTCTTTCTTGCCCTTATCGGCTCTTGGTATATCGTTTCTGCTGTACATCGTTATTTGCCATTCTCATGGATGGTGTTCGGTAAGGATGAAACAAAAAAAAGCGACAATCCACACATTTCCGTGTAGATCATCACTTTTCCCCACTCTAAATGGGCATACTATCGATTAAGCACTTCTTTTGGAAATATGTTTTATATGTTGTTCTTCCATAAAAATTGAATTGTTGCGACCTGTAAAGACAATACTAAACAGGCTGCTAATAATGATACAAGCTGATCGAAGTGTACGGTTGTTCATTTTGTAATCTCCCCTTTGTCTTTGGCCTGTTCTTATCATAATTCAGAACACCATTAGCAACCATCGAACTTTCTTGCAGGGCACATTACAAAGTTGTCACATTTGTTTCTTTAATAACCTACTTCAACAGATGCTATGACGACATAAGCAAGATCATTACGATCTTCTTTGTCAGCTAATACGATTCCGCTAGTTGTGAGCATGCCGCCATCTACTACTTCAAAGCTGACTTTTCCATATGGAAGTTCCTTTCGGACTATACCCAAATCCAAAGCTTCTTTGTCAGCAGGCACAGCAAGTCTTACATTAACTTTCATATTGTTCAAGTCACCATCAGGCAATACGGATCTAATGCCTGGCATTGAGTTATGATGAATAGCGTTTTGTACCGCTCGAACCGCTGCTTTGGTCACATTTTGCCCATGAAGATCGATCCCCATTCCAATTTCTACGAACAATAATTTATCCATTATGTTGTCTCCCATCCTAAAAAATTATTGTGCTGTCCAGCCGCCATCTACAACTAACAAGGTACCGGTTACAAGATCAGACGCTGGAGATGCTAAGTAAATAACTGCTCCAGCAACATCTTCTATCGTTCCGATTCTGCCTATCGGTATACGTGAAAGTACATTCGCCTTAAATTCTGGTATTTCTAGCCGCTCAGCAGTGCCCGGCGTATGTATGAATGTTGGTCCTACCGCATTAATATTGACTCCCCGACTAGACCACTCAAGCGCAAGCACCTTTGTTAATTGATTAACTCCGCCTTTCGAAGCACAATACGCAACCCCTTCTGGAATTCCGACGATGCTAACTTGTGAGCTTATATTAACAATCTTTCCATTACCTTGCTCTAACATGTAACGACCTGCAGCCTGACAACAGAAAAATACACCTTTCAAATTAACATCAAGCATGTCATCCCAATATTGCTCGGTAACATCCTCAGCTAACATACCTTCGCCTAAACCTGCGTTATTAACGAGAATATCCATATGTCCGAAGTCAGTTACTATTTGCTGAAACACATCACGAATTGCACCAATGTCGCGTACATCAAGGGAATATGCTGAAGCTATTCCTCCTTCGGCACGAATGTCCGAAACTAGTTGTGTTAGATCATTACTATCTCTTGCAGTAAGAGCTACCTTCGCACCCGATTCAGCGATTGCTTTCGCCAGCCCATAACCGATTCCTTTGCTTGCGCCTGTGATGATTGCAACTTTACCTTCGATACTGAAATTTGGCTTCAACTTAAATTCACCTCTCCATATAGTTACTTTTATATGAAAATTCCACTATTTCACAGCTGTATTCATTTTACCATATTGAAGATGGCACCACTTAACGTGAATCAACTAAAAAAATGTTGTACCTACAGTTACGTGAGGTTGTAAAATGATAACAAGTACATAGTTGATACGATCAAAGGTGGTTATGAAATGACTAAACCTGTTATTTATTCGATTGGACAATTTTCTAAACTTACTGGCATTTCTATTCGCACTCTTCACTATTACGATGAGATTGGTTTACTTAAAGCAAATAAAGACACGAAGTCCGGACATCGTCAATATGCCCATACAGATCTTGTAACCTTACAAAAGATCGTTACCTTCAAATTTCTTGGTTATAGCTTAGAGCAAATCGTTACACTCGTAAAACAGCAACAATTCGATGCCGACTTGCAAGAAACACTGCTTGCTCAGAAAAGTGAGTTGGAAGCAAAAAAGGCACATATCGATACGACGTTAAAAGCGATCCAACGGGCAATAGCGTTACTTGATGAAACCAAAGTCATTGATAGTGAAGTGCTTATCAGCATCATTCGTAGTATTCAGACAGAGAAGGAGCAACGAGAATGGCTTGGAAAATATGTAGAGTCGAAGACGATAAAGGGGCTATTTGACCGATCTGATGAAGAGATGGAGGAGCTCGACAAACAATATGTAAAGCTCATTCAAGAGGTAAGGCGCTTAGTAGGCAGACCAGTTGAAGATCCTGAGGTTCAGCAAATGGTAGACGAGCAGATCAAGTTGAATTTAGGTTATGTAGGAGAAGATACCTTTGAAGCGCTAGCCGGACTAGCCGAAATTGACGAAGACAAAATTAAAGAACTCGAAGCTTTGGCACCCTCGCCTTTTACTCCAGACGAGGATGTGTGGATACAACAAGTAATGGAGCATTATATGAAGGATAAGGGGCTGTTTTGAGATTCCTTAACCTTCTTTTGTTGAAAAAACTAGCATCCCACTGCAACCTTTCATAAAAATGACCGTCTAATCATTTATATAATTTTTATATAAAATGGATAAAGGTGGTGCATGATGAATCATACTCAAAAAGCCGACCCCATGAAGAAGAGAGATTTATTAATGAAGTTGCTTCTAATTGTAGCAATTACACTCGGGAGCTCCACATTTACTATTCTTCCTAAGGTAGAAGCTGCAAATTCCGTAACTACGCTTTCAGCAGTTAAGATTACTGACAAAACGCAGGCTATTGAAAGAGCAAAGCAATTAAAGCTATTGCCTGAAGAAGAAGCTAAAATTGAAGTTATTAAATATACAAAGCCAATTGAGAGTTGGCAAATCGGTTATACGGTTGAAGATCCAACTAATAAATTAGTTATTAATGAACGAGGATTTATTTCACTTAGCGCAGCTACGGGTGAGCTGCTACATTTTTCAGAGGAAGTTGTTGTTGGTGACGAAGCGTGTCCCGAACCCTGTACAATCGATAGCCCAAAATTACCTCTGTCCAAAGCGACAGTAGCAGCAACCAAATTTTTCAAAAGTCATCAATGGAAAATAGATGCTGATTGGAAACTTAGTGATGATCCAATTTCTGAATATGAGCTATACAGACATGGTACTGGACCTTTTGTCAAATTCGACCGAACGCATAACGGCATTATTTATCCTTCCAACAATATTACGATATCTTTAAATGGATGGACTGGTAAGGTAGCTAAATATTATACCCACTGGTCTAAAGTTGATTTCGTGAACCCTAAAACTAAAATCAGCGCTTCCGAAGCTGGCCGAATCTTGTTTAATGCGATCAAACCTACACTAGTTAATCATGAATCACTCAAAGAGCCTGGCAAGTTCAAGCTTATTTATACGACACAAGGTTCTTACAAGCTAAATGCAAACGGGAAGTTTTTTAAAGGCCATGAGCCTATAAATCCACCACCACCTGCAAAAGTAAAAGCGAAGTATCCGGCAGAATATGCAAAACATAGACTGCTCGCTTTATATGATCTTGAACTTTATTATTTGGACACAACACCTAATAAAGCCGAACTTGCATATCGATTGCAATTAAAAGCCGGAGTGCCATTATATTATCAAGAGCCACATCCTTATATTGACGCACAGACAGGTGAGTGGTTAAACTTTCTTCATGAACCGCTTCCCGTTAAGCTTCCACCAGCGAGCGACTGGCTAATTGACCTAGCAGCAGCTCCTAAAGATATTGACTATAAAGCCGCTGTCGTATGGAACAATGAGCTTGCTGAGCTCAAGAACACTCCTATTAATAGTAAAGGAGTGATACTCGTTCCATTCCGTGAAATAGTAGGGAAGTTTGGTGCTAAGGTTACCTGGGAACCCGCTAAGAAGAAACTAACAGCTACTAAAGGCGATGTTAAAGTTGCCATAACGATTGGTTCAAAGACAGCTTATATTAATGGTAAAGCACATACGCTCAGTGCTCCACCTCAGACGACATCTGGCGTTACCTATGCACCTGCAAAAGTGATAGCCGAAGCGTTCGGTGCAACGGTTAACTGGAACGCAGAATCAAAGCTTGTACTCATAAAAACTGATCCTAAGTTGCCTGCATTAACCAAGCAACAGCTAGCTCAATTAAGGCTTCAAGCGCAATTGCGTTTTGAAGAGAAGCATTGGAAGTAAGATCACTATCGCAATAAATGAAGAAACCTCGCATCCACTTTCAATGCGGATGTGAGGTTTCTTTTTAAGTGATTTTATTAGGTTAAAAGCGATAGCCGAGAATCGAGTTTGAATATTTATTGTAACTATAACCAAAAGCTTTTGTGGCAATAGTAAACGTCTTTTTTTTTCTGAAAACCAAAAATATCATATAAAAAACACTATCGCCAATATCCTTCATATTAATCAAGAATTCATTTATAAAAAAATATTGGCTAGAAGATTACCTCTTCAACAGAAAGAACTTCGATTAAACTACAATAAAACTCCATTATACTTTCTTCATAATCATGTACAAAATATCTCAAATCATTACCCCAACCCTGTTCTCTCATATCATCTATTTTGAAACCTGATATTTGATTAAAGCCCCAAATCTTGATAAAGATAATGACGATACGTCAGTGAATTTAAGTAAGAGATTCAACTCTTCTGTAGAATTTGATCCTCATAAACATACCTCACTTCCAAATAGGATACTTCATCATAATAATTATTATAGTCTATATAATAATTAACTGATCTGATGAAGTTCACATTCACTACACTGAAGCAAGGTATATGATCCGAAATTAAATTAAATTTCAAATTTATATAGATCATTAGTCATTTAAAGGCTCCTTTATTTATCCACTCATTTCTTATACTTTGATTAAAACACAGAAACCTACAACGGGAACTAACTGAGTCTACTGCTATAAAGCAAAAAACCTAACTATAATGGCTTGTAGTATCTTCCATTACAGTAGATTGATGAGGACACCAGATCTCTTATTTGTTACATATCGCCTGTTTTGTTATTTTGGAGGAAATAGGATCTCTTATTCAGAAAATCTACTGCTTTTTAGCTCCATATAGACTAAATAACGGAACCTGTGTCCTCGTAGATGTCATTCTGATTCATTTTTACATATATAACGGATCCTATGTCCTCTTGGGAACAGCATTAACTCTGTATATCATCATCCCTAATTATCTTAATCAGAAAATCTCGTTCATCAACATCTAGCCCATCAAGCAATGACTCTCCTGCCAAACGGTATGCTTCAACAAAGTATCGTGTTCCGTTGAACAGCGTATTGCCTTATTAGCTTCAATCATGACCAAGTCTTCCAGCGTCTCTTCTTTATTCAAAATAATCCCTCTTATGTTTATTCATGAAACTATGTTTCCTTTACTCCCGCACCTTTGAATAATATTCCTTTTCCAAAATAGAGAAAAAGTTTTGATCCACCCACTGATCATGCCAATTCAATTCTTCCTTAAATACAGCTTCCTTAGTCATACCCAAACGTTCCATAATGGCTGCTGATCGTATATTAAGTGAGTTACACATGCCTACTACTTTATGTGCATTTAATTGATTAAACGCAAAGTCCATCAGGAGCTTAACTGATTCTTGCCCATACCCCTGTCTCTCAAAACCTGGAAGGATCGCAAAACCTAACTCCCAGCTCTTTCGATTATCAACGTATTGCCAAATCTGCGCTAGGCCAATTGGTGTCTTATGGTCATCCCCTTTTATCGATACGATAAAATCGTAGCTGCTTCGCTCCCCTTCCTCTTCAATCTTCTCTATGTAATTTTCCCGTACAACATCTAAATCTGAATGTACAAAGTCCTCGTAGTACCATAAGTTTTGATCACATTCTACATTGCAAACAAAATCTAAATCATTATGCGTTATTTGGGTAAGCACTAATCGATCTCCTAATAAAATCACAACCTCACACTCCCAGCCGTAGTTTGTCTATTTACCCACTCCTATTTATTTTATCATTTCATTATTGGGTTTTATGGTAACAAACAGATATAACCAAACTGGAACTGCCTCATTAATTAAACGATTATTAATTAAAACTCGTCCGATAGATACCAACCTGTTTCATCACACCAAAGCAAGTCGTGATCGTCTAAATGAACGCTCCAATCCCCATCTTTTATAATATGACGAATCGCTGTTAAACAAGCTGCCCAATGCAAGCAAGCACTTAACATATCCTCAACATCTCCCATTGGCAATTTTGTCGCTCCACGGAAAATATATTGAGGTTCGGATGAATTTAGCTCATAAATACAGAAATCTTCTCCCTCGTCTTGAAACTCAAAAGATTGTTGAAACTTACTAACCGTTTCCTCAATTGCGCTATCTTCTTCATTTGTTAATGGTACTGAACGTTCTACGCTATAATAAAGTGAAACGCCCATATTGTGCACCCCTTTCGAAATATTTTTTGTTATATTATTACAACAGTACAGTATCAACAACTTCCTTAACAAAAAAGACCGCTCCCCACCAAGCTCATTGAGCCGGATAGTGCGATCTTTACTCTGCTAACTTGTCTATAGTGGAATTCGATATTCCGAGTTGAGTTCAACAATATGTTCACCTTGATCGTAAACCCAATTGAACTGAAACACATTACCTTCATACTTTGTTCTGCTACGAATATCTGGGACAATTGTAGACTCAATATGACTGATCACAATCTCTTGCATCTCACGCAGTCGATTCATCGTATCTGTTGCAAGCTCAAGCGCTTGTTCCTCAGGTTGAGAATGCAAGAAATACCGCAAAGCGATTTCTTCATTCGTCAATCCATCCTCTAGCGTATATCCAGATCCGCGCAGCACTTCCTTCACTGTGTTGATCCAATCATTCACCAAATCTATCGTTATTTCGTACATCGGCGCTAACTCCTATTCATCGGGTAGTTATTTTGTCTACCCTACCACATCCGCACAGAAACACGCAAGATGGGAGTCAGCAATTATGTTCTTGAACCTTTATCGTCAAACACGCCCATCCCATTCCAAATGAAACTGCTCCAAATAGTTCGCCATAAAGCGGTGCCGCTCTTCAGCAATCCGCTTACCTGAGACCGTATTAATACGATCTTTAAGCTTTAATAGTTTTTCATAAAAATGATTGATTGCCGTACTCTTCCCGTTCCGATATTCCTCTTTCGTCATCATCTCACGCGGAGCGAGTGAAGGATCGTATATCTGATCACCTGTAAACCCGGCATACAGAAAACATCTTGCAATTGCAATCGCGCCTATCGCATCTAGTCGGTCTGCATCTTGAACGACCTTGCCTTCCAATGTACGCATAGGCGGGTTTTTCCCACCGTTATACGACATCCTCGATATAATCTCTATGACATGCTCTCTATCCTCTGTCCCTATCTGCTGACTTAACATCCAATCCTCTACATTACGTATTCCAGCTTCTTTGGAATCATTCAGCTTCTCATCAGCTACATCATGCAGAAGTGCCGCGATAAGGCTAACGAACTGATCTGCACCTTCCTCTTTTGCCAAACGCTCCGTCATTGCCACTACACGATGAATATGCCACCAATCATGACCAGTTACATCATTTTCATGGAACGCTCTAGCAAACTTCGTTGCGGCTTCAATAATCTTCTTTTGTTCCTCTTTAATTGTCATAACCTTTGTTTCCCTCGCCCTTAAGCTTTACAAAATAAGATAAAATAATCGAAATCGTAAGCAAAATAAATGGAATTAAACTAATAAGAACTCGGAACGTCGTTTCTGGGTCATTACCTGGGTTATCTCCATTTTCGTATCCAAATATAACACCAACGATAAGGAAAGCAAGTGCCGAAATTAGGCCACTTGAACGGTTGATAAATCCAGCTACCGCAGTATAGACGCCTTCCCTTCTACGCCCTGTCGCAGCAAAATCACGATCAATAATGACACTATTAACAAGTGCAGGAGTAACAAAGAAACCAGCCAAACCAAAACCAACAATGATACCAGCAATAATACCGCCTACTAAACTGCTGCCGAACCAAAGCGGAATAACGGACAATGCATAGGCGAACAATGATAATCGCCATGCTTTAACGGGCTCCATCTTCCGAATAAGGTAGTACCATACCCCAACCAATGGTATAACTGAAACGAATATAGAAGCGAGTAAAATGGTAACTTGCTCTACTGGTATTTTGAGGACATATTTCGCATAAAACGGTATCGTTGCACTAAGTAAGCCATTTACTGTTTGGGCAAATGAGTTGGATAGATTGAAAATCCAGAAAGGTTTATTCGTAAGTGTTGAAGAAAAAGCTTCCTTTAATTTCATTTGCGGGGCACTTCGAGCATTCTCATCCTCTTTAGTAAAGCGCATACATATGAACATAAAT
The DNA here is from genome assembly GCF_016019935.1 of Paenibacillus sp. GSMTC-2017. Taxonomy (GTDB): domain Bacteria; phylum Bacillota; class Bacilli; order Paenibacillales; family Paenibacillaceae; genus Pristimantibacillus. The sequence continues at coordinate 405,205 of NZ_JAECMT010000003.1, read as the reverse complement.
AAGACAAATAGCAGGGCTAAGATGATGGACATTTTTCCGTATCCTAGTGCGTCAATGATAATTGGAGCAGCTACCGACACGATAAGAATGGCGATGATCTGATAAGCCTGCTGGATAGAGGATGCCTTTACACGTTGCTCTCCACCTCGGAATAGCTCAGGGAATAACGCACCGTAATTGACCCAAAGAATTGTAGCAACCGCCTCAAATATTAGAAGCGTTATAAGGAACCATGTAAACAAACCGAACTCCGACATTCCCCCTGGTGGACTAAACACCATAATAAAGGAAAGCATAAATAGCGGAATCGAGATGTTTATCCATGGCTTTCTACGTCCGTATTTCGTATTTGTTCGATCCGATAAGTAACCAGCTAGCGGTTGATTAACAGCGTCCCAAATTAAATAAATCAAACGACCGAGTGTAAGCAGTCCAAGACCTAAATTTAGTTCATCGGAATAATAAAACACATAAAACGTACTAAATGCATGGCTTGGAATCATCATCGCTAACATCCCGAACGCATACATCCATGGTGAATTAATTGCTCTGTTCTGTGACATAAGTCTCACCCGCCCATTTGAAATTGTCAAACTCTTCCTAAAGCATACTGCGATTGCTATAACGTTGCAATCATTAGTTATGCTGACAATTTCAATAGGGACGCTTACTTACGAGCTCGGAAGATCATAAACGACTGATCGGCAGATAACGGGCTACGATCATAACCCCGATATAGGGAAACGTCACGGAAGCCAGCGCGCTCTAACATCATTTCGAACTCATAGCGGTAATACCAACGTAATTTCATAACTTCGAAGTTAGATTCTACCAACTTGCCCGCATGATAAATCTCGTATCTATTCCAATTCGTTTGAATTTGATCATTGAAGGCGATGTCCGACGATTGATTCACGACAATAGTAGCGCCATCCTCACGTTCTCCACATCGGCGAATAGTCCACTCCTTCTTAGGGCTAGACAATTGCTCGCGCGGGATAAATAGAGGAATAATAACTTGTCCATCCTCTTCCAAATGAAGGTACATAAGTTCTAATGCTTTAATCGCTTCATCACGATCAGCAACAAGCATAAATGACGCTAGCGGAATGTAGATCGTTTTATAGGATAAAGTAAGGTCCAAATGTTGCATATACTGATCGTAGAGCACTGGATCTACGCCAATTTGTTTCCCCTTCGCTTTGCAAATATCATTCATCTGTTTTGAAGGTTCTACACCGTGGACATCATATCCCTTTTGAAGATAAGGTAGCAGTAATCTACCCGTACCAGAGCCTATTTCAAGCGCTGGCCCAGGTACTTCCTTCATACAGGTTTCGTAAAAATCAGATTCTTCGGAGCTGTCTCCTACAAACCACAAATCATAAGTATCGGCTTCAATTCCTTCATAAGACCCATTCATAGACATTACACCGCACCTTCCAAAATTATCTATATGCTACTTTCAAAATGATAACTTAACCGATACCATTTGGATCGTGTAAGTTCAACTATATTTATTTTTTACCAACAAATTTCTGTTACTAAATGGTTATAGACATTCTCTCGCATTGCAAAAACTACCAACTGATAGACTACTGTGAAGAGTATCATGAAGGATGGCAATCGCAATGTAATTAAGAATCGTAAACGATGCGAATGAAAAAAACTCGATCATCATTTAGATGATCGAGTTTTTTTGCACGTTTCCAACTTTATCGTTGCAATTGTTACCAATGAATAGCGAACTCTTAATCGCTGCAATGACTGTATCCGGTCTATGAACTTGGATAGAATGCCAGCTATCCTCAACATTGATATGGGTCACTTTCCCTGTTATATCTAACAGTTTCTCTTGACCTTTCTTCCATTCTTCGTCCTGCTTCCCCGCGCTCATTACGATAACTGGCATATGATTAGGAAGAGGAGGTGCGGCAACAAGCTGCTCCGCACTCATTTCGGTACATAGCATCTCTGCATAAGCAGTTCGATATGCTTCATTACGGTATCCTCGTTGTTTGATAACCTTTTGTATGGATGATGGTAAATTTCTCGATCCGATATGTCTTTTCATAAAACGAGGAATAGCTATCGGAGACAGCAAGTAACCCAATCTTAACAATTTCCTGCTGATGCGCCTTTTCTCCTTACCTATCGCACCCATTTCCTTCGGTATAAATCTACTTTCATGTGCTGCATCTACCAAAACGAGCCCAGCAACCTCATCCCGATATTGTGAGGCAAATAACCTTATGATCATTCCCCCATAGGAATGTCCTACTAATATGTATGGAGGTTTTAGTTGTTTAGTATGAAGTAGGCATCTAAGATCTTCCACATATTGCTGACAAGTTGGCATCTTTAATAATCGATTGCTAAAGCCGAATCCAGCTCGATCATAAGAAAGCACCGTTGCATGTCCCGATATTTCGTGTTGTACGAGAGACCAATCAAGTGATACCCCACCCATTCCTGATTCAAGAACGACGGTCGATTTACCATTACCCGTAATAATTGCATGAAGATGATCCGTACCAATAGCAACAAGTTCTCCTGGTTGACGATATTTTTTCGCGTATAGCTTTGCGATTACTGTCTGTACGATTGTAAGTGGAAAACAAAGCGTGGCTACGATCATTCGAATACATCTATCCCTAATTGGAATCGCATTCATTTTACTCCCTCCTTACTGCCGCCTATTCGTATCTATATACCATTATAGAATTGAATAGTAGGCATAAAAAGAGAAAATTAATTTCTAATTATTTCCTATTTATTGCGTTTTGTCGATGACAGTGATTCGTTTAGCTGACGCCTCTGCTGGGTAAGAGTCCGAAATATCTCCGGTAATTTCCAAACTTACTTCGTCCCCAACCTCGACTGCTTCTAGCTCTGATTCGTTAATTGGTGTTACCCAAACAGCTTCCGGTTGAACAACTTTTAAAATTTGTTCCACTGTTTCCAGCTCTGGCTTTAACTCGATTTCTGTTACATCTGTACTATCTACAACTAGAAGCTTTGTCGATTGTTTAGCCAGTACATTACCTTCACGGTAATCCCATGTTCCATTGGTCGTTTCATTCGTCGTTTCTTTTGGTCCATTAGAAGAACAACCCACTAGCAGTAATGTCATCATAATAATCCCTAATTCTTTTTTCATTTTTAATACCCCTCATCTCATTTATGTTCATCTATTATTTCTTACCCTATCTTTCCAAATTCGAAACAAAGCCAAATGAACATAAGCACCTCAATAGCGCCAAAACATATCATAGGTGTAAATGCTCGCGTAAGGAGGAAAGATCTGTGCAACTTGCTCCACGTCTTTCATTATGTATGATTGTCCGAAATGAAGATGGTTTTATTAAGGAATGTCTCGAACATGTACATTCTGTCGTTGATGAGATCATAATTGTCGATACTGGTTCAACTGATGACACCATTAAAATATGCGAATCCTATGGTGCGATTGTACTACGCTATGAATGGAATGAAGACTTTGCAGCAGCTCGTAATTACGGTCTACAGCATGCTACAGGAGACTGGATTCTATGGCTGGATGCAGACGAAATATTAGCGGAGTCAAGTCGTGGATTAATACGGGATGTACTTGGCTGGAACGATAAAGATATGGGCGTTATCGGACTCATCAATTATTTTGGCGATTATCCTGTAAGTGTCGATAGAGCTTACCATGTGCAGCAGCATAGACTGTTCCGCAACCATATCGGCTTTAAGTTTCAAGGACGAATCCATGAACGTCTAAATGTTAAGGAACTAAATATAAAAGAGAATCGAATCCATTACTTAGCTACTAATTTGCATCACTACGGCTATTTAGACCCCGTAAGAACACAAAAAAACAAGTCAGAACGCAACCTAACCATGCTTCTTCAAGAACTGGATAAAGAGGATACAAACCCTTGGGTACACTACCATATTGCAAGTGAATATAACCAAATGAGCGAATATCAAAAAGCATATGATTCAGTTAATAAATCTATCCTTGCATTCATTAAATCCAATCAACTGCCGCCATCCTTAATCTATCGTTTGAAGTATGAGACTATGCTCTCCTATGGTACTTACGAAGGAATATGGCCAGGCATAGACAAAGCTATACTACTATATGCAGATTATGTGGATCTCCATTTTATTAAGGGAGTCGTATTATGGCTAAAAAAGCGCTACGTACTTGCGAGGGAAACGTTCGAGCATTGCTTGGAGCTCGGTGACAAGATGACTCGCCATTTAACTTTATATGGCCTTGGTACGTTCCAAGCTCATTATTATATTGGAAGATGCTTTGAGCAGGAGCGACATCTCGAGAGTGCCATTGAGGCCTATAAACGAAGCATAGAGACTTGTCCGACCTATGAACCAGCAAAGGAAGCTTTAAAGAAGCTAAAAGTGGAGATTGCCGAACACGCTGAGGAAATGAAAAATCAGAACCATTCAAGCATAAACATAAGCTTGTGTATGATTGTACGAGATGAAGAAGCTCATCTTAAGCAATGTCTTGAATCTGTAATAGATATAATAGATGAGTTAATCATCGTAGATACTGGCTCAATGGATCGTACGAAGGAAATTGCTGAATCTTTTGGAGCGATTATTTATGATATGGAATGGATCAACGACTTCTCCGTAGCACGCAACTTTGCATTCAGCAAAGCTACTAAGGACTTTATTTTATGGCTTGATGCAGATGATATAGTTACTTCGGAGGCTCAAGAACGTCTACTATCACTTAAAGGTAGACTCACCGCTGAAGTGGATTGTGTATCTATGCTGTATCACCAACTATTTGATGCAAATGAACGTTTAACTTCTACTCTACGATGTAATCGACTTGTACGCAGTAGATCCCATTTCCAATGGCAAGGTGCTTTAAATGACTATTTATCTGTGAATGGCACTACACTGCAAAGTGATATCGCCATTATTCATAAAAGAGGTCTTCGATCAACAGAACGCAATCTCTGCATCTACAAAAGCCGTCTAGAGGCCGAACTTTCATTATCACCATACGAAACGCTAGGTTATGCAAATGAGTTGTTTAATTATGAACTTTACGATAAAGCCATCGTGTATTATACGAAATACTTAAACGAACAACCCAAATCCGTACGTGAGCATGTAACAGCATGCTGTAAGTTGTCAGAATGTGCAGGCAAACTACAGCAACACGATCTTCGTATTCAAGCATTGTTCAGAACGTTCGAATTTGGTTTTCCACCAGCTGAAGTATGTTACAAAATCGGTGAATGGCATTCGGATAGAAATAGTGATTCTACTGCAATTGAATGGTATAAGCAAGCTATAGAATCTCCTGAAGACGATTATGACAAACTGCCGCCTAATAAAGACTACAAGACATGGTTACCTCTCCTAAAGCTGTGTCAAAGCTACAATAGGCTAGGACAATATAAAATAGCTTACGACTACAATGAATCTGCACTTCATTATTATCCTGATCATCCAGAACTACTAGCCAACCGGGTTTATTTCATGAAGCAACATAACATTTATTCATTTGGAGGAACGAACTAATATAAATCATTGCGGCGGCAGTAATTACTGCCGTCTTATTTACTATCTTCAATGATAATATTGTTGTAAATAACGAAGCTTTTCCTCCAAATGTGATACTACAGAGGGATCGTTAAATTCCCATAACTTTAATAACGTTATCGTTTCAGACAAGTCATGAGCCATATGATCCCCAGAATCTATATTTTTTAATGCAGATATTTCCACTTTAAAGGTACTCTTCGCATCTCTATGCATAATTTCATTGCGCTTAACTGCCATATGAATCTCTGCAATCTGATGAATGAGCATAGAAATCTGGTTCTCAATTTTCAACCGGACACCCCGCTGCATTCCCTTCTTCCTTTTATGAAGCGCCTTAACCAGATGCAGTATCGCTGCAATCAGTATTGAAGTTGATTGTGTTCCCCTACTCACTGCACGCCACCTCTCGTTCTTTAACTATTTACTGTTTATCTTCTTCTTGATCCGTTTCTATTTCTTGATCCTTGACCTCTTCTTGATCCGTTTCTATTTCTTGATCCGTTGCTTCAATACTTTCTTCATCTAACGCTAATTGCTCAACCTCAATGATTTGGGCGGACTCTTCCAAAGTTTCAACATTTGATATACGAGCTTTGTCCTCACTCCAATTTGATAGTTGGGCGATAGTATGTAGTTTTTTAAACAATAGCCACTCTGCCATTTGTATAGAGTCCAGAACACTTATTACTGAATCATTAAACCGAATAATGTCTTCCGACGAAGGATGAAGTGGAAAGTTACGTTGCTTACCGACGAATGCCTCGATTTTGTTAGCTTCTGACGTAACTAGCTTTGATAATGCTTTTTCCTCTAAGGCAATTGACTCGATAAGATGAGACAGAGCTTCAGACATTGATGGGATGCTGTCTCCTGAAAAAGAGTGCATGTACTCCCTCCTTCTTAACTAATGTGGACATCACTCATAGCTTAATACAATCTATTCCTCAAAATGATGATCGTGTTTATGATCCAGTCGAATAACATCCTCAAGTTTAAACTGTAACAGCATTTGATTTTTAATGATGTTACGTAACATGCGTTCTACGCTTTCGTTCACAAGAAGCGCATCCCCTAAACAAAAGTCCTTGTGTTTGAGAACACTTTGTATTTTCTCTGCTTCTGCATTAAGAAGATGCGACAATCCGATCTCTTCAAGCGCAATAGATGTTAGTAGTAAATTGATCACTTTTTCGCGTTCCAAAGTGATTATTGGAGTTATATTAGGCACATTAGGCATCGACATTGATATCAATCTCCTTTTGGCTATCATTTCTCAAGTTATCTTAGTTATCAAAAGCCTACATCATTACATATATGTCCTCTTAATCATCTTTATGAGGAAATGTCAAAAGAAATTATGTATATGTAACACATCTCCTACAATCATTTTGACTGCAGGAGATGCTCACTTTACATACGATAATGCACTAGCGATGTATTGTACTTCATTAAAACTAACAAAAATTACTCTTCCGGAATAAAACTAATAATGTCTCCTAGTTTCTTGACTAACAGCAACTCTTTCAGCATTACGCTTTGCAAAGTTTGATTCACACTGTTGTTAATCAACAATAACTGAGATAGCGATGGCGGCGGTTCAATTCCTGGACTCAGCGTACCCAAAACAAATTGGATCTTCTCTGCTTCTGCGTTCAAAATATGTGCTAACGCAAGCTCTTCGAGTGCAATAGAGGCTAATAGCAAATTAATACTATCGCCAATTGTAATAGATATTACCGGGGTGATATTAGGAATATTCGGTTGTGACAATTCAATTTCACCTCGCTTCTATTTAGCTTATACCTATGTGTTATTCGCCTTACGTTTACAATCCTATGTTTATGTAGTTGTACATTATTACTTATGTGCAATTCCGCAGCTACAGTCTAACTACAACAAAAAAATCATATAATTGATTGTTTATTCATGAAATGTCTTTGGTTGATACATGCGAACAGGAATGGAGGATTTGACTGCATATGAAAAGAACAAAGATATCCGTATGCATGATTGTAAAAAATGAGGAGCGATGGATCGCACAATGTCTTGAGAGCGTCTTGAAGTTCGCAGATGAAATTATTGTAGTTGATACAGGTTCTACAGATCATACATTAGACATATGCAACACCCTTGGCGTAACCGTTCAACATCTTGAGTGGAATAATGACTTCGCAGCGGCACGAAATTACAGCCTTGGGCTCGCTACAGGAGACTGGATTATGTGGCTAGACGCTGATGAACAACTTCTAATAAGTGAACCCGAATCGATTCGAAAGCAGCTAGAGCAATCAAACGAAAATATTTACTCCATTCGTCTCATTAACTATATTGGAGATCATGTGTCTCCACATGAAACATACCATTACAATCAAGTTCGAATCATAAGAAATTATGTTGGATTAAAATTTAATAATAGTGTCCATGAAACAATTAATGTACATGAAGTAATGCCAGAGCTACAATCAATCGATATTCAATGCCTGCCTATAGAAATCTATCATTATGGTTATTTAAACAATGTCGTATTAGCCAAAGGGAAATCGGATCGGAATATTGCTTTACTAGAAGCTTCATTAGTTAAAGAAATTGATAATCCTTGGACCTATTATCATTTAGCAAGTGAATATGTACATCTTAAAAAATACGAACTAGCGTATGGTTATGTCAATCGTGCAGTACTCGCTTTTCTTGGGAAAAATCAAGCCCCTCCTTCTCTCCTGTACAAATTAAAATACGCTATTCTAATTGAAGTTAAACACATCGATAAAAATACAATTGCTGCAATTGATAAAGCGATACAAATGTACCCAGACTATGTAGATTTGCATCTCTATCGAGGAATAATGCTTTTTACCGATAAGCAATATGACGAAGCTCTTAGCACTTTCCAACACTGCATTCTACTTGGAGAAAGTCATACCCAGCATCTCACATTAGCTGGCAGCGGATCATTCCATGCTTGGTACTACATTGGCCAATGCCACGAAAAACTATCCGATCCGAAGCAAGCCAAAGTAGCCTATCATAACTCAATTAACATATATTCCGATTACCTTCCTTCCAAGGAAGCACTACTTGCATTGCAATAATGCTTCATTAAATACGAAAGGCCGGAGCATCTCCAAAGAGGAGAACTCCGGCCTTCTTACCTTTTTACTACTATTGTCTTACAGCTTGATTTATCTCCCTAAACTCGGACGGTGTCATTCGAACATACTTTTGAAACACCTTTGTAAAATACCTTCGTTCTGAATAACCAGTTACAACTCCAATTTCTGTAACCGTTTTATCTGACGTTAACAACAATGATTGAGCAAGTTCCATTCTTTGCCGTGTTACATATTCAACAAATGTCTCCCCAAAGTGAGATTTAAACAATAAACTGAAGTAACTACTGCTAATACCTAAATGTCCTGCTAATTCTTCAACTCCGATATCTCTAGCCAGTCGTTTGTGAATATAGTCTTTGGCAGATAACATCAACTTTTGACTAGATTTTTTGCAAAATGCTTTCGTAAGAGCAGCATCCACGAGTTGAATGATGACCTCCATAACATCCTTTTCACTTATGCTGTGATTCAGCTTCTTCCAGATTTGTTCCTCTTCATTTGACGTTACAATATTCATCTCACGCATTTCGCGTAACAGATGGATAAGTAAATAATGAAGAAACTTGTCCATTGAAACTTGCTTCCTCTGTGATTCCTCTAAATAAATTCGCTTTAGTCCAGTCAAAGCCTTATGCATTATGGATTGATCTAGCTTACGTAGTCCAGATACAATATCATCAATTGTATTCCATAACGATTGACTCCTGTCATGAGCATCAGCGCTCTCATCGAGCAGCTCTGGTACCATACTGCTTGACGCTTGCAGCAGTATAAATTGCAGCTTCTTATAGGATGTTGCAAGATCAGCAACTACAATTTGGCTCGGATATACAGCGACACTGACTGGAAGTTCAATTTGCTCTCGAACTGATTGTTGTAGTGAGTTAAGCCATACTCCCGCTCGACCCTCTACTTGTTCATGTTCATCACTTTCATGTCTAACAAGGATGCACCATTCCCCTTCTCGAAGTTGCAAGACGGAACAAAGGAAGTTTTCAGCAACTAACGCAGTCTGGAGCACTTGCCTCACATCAGAATTCCAACGTTTACGATCCACTTCGCTCCACTGTAGTGACAATTGTGCGTAATGATCTGTATCTGCAAGAAATATCGTATACTGGAACTTTTCAATCGGTTTATCTTCATCTACATGCATATATAACGTCTGCTCTGACGAAAATCCTAACAACATGTTATACAAAATTTTCTCATGGGCCATCTGAGCCATAACACGCCAGCGTTCCCCTGTATGAATACTTTTCATCTTACGAGCACGTATATCTTCGCTAACTTTCCTTACAGTCGTTTCTAACACATCATAATTAATTGGTTTCAAAATATAATCCCTTACACCATTCTGGAGTGCAATGCGAGCATATTCAAACTCCTGATACCCCGTCAACATCAGCACTTCGCATTCCGTACTCAGCTTACGAATTTCTGTAAGAAATGTTATTCCATCCATTATAGGCATTCGAATATCGCACAAAATAAGATCAGGCTGCTTTTCCTTGTAATAGTCGAATGCCTCCTGCCCATTACGAGCAAGAGCAATAACCTCGATGCCCATGTCGTCCCAGGGCAAGACTGCTTTTAAGTTATTCAATATTGGTAACTCATCGTCCACTAGCATGGCTTTTAGCCTCATTGAAATCACCTAACCCCATCATTGGAATGGTGCATCTAATGGTTGTACCGTGTCCTTCTGTCGTGCATATCATTAATCCGAATGCTGATCCATACTGAATACGAATTCTGTCGGCTACACTGCGAAGTCCAAGTCCTCTGAGTTCCGGATTATGCACATCCTTGTCTTTATCCGAATTACTTCGTCCGTCATCTGTAGAGTTAGCATGATACCTTGTCAGAAGCTCACCTGATATACCCTTTCCGTTATCCTCAACAGACAATATTAGCTTTCCATTAAGAGATTCGGCTCGAATAACGATTTGTCCTATTCGTTCTAATCCTTCGAAGCCATGCTGAATGCAATTTTCCACTAATGGCTGGAGCGTCAATTTCTGTACCCTAAAATCTAGTAAGTCATCAGGAATATCCATTGAATAATGAAAACTGTCGGCAAAACGGAAACTTTGAATTTCTAAATAGCTCCGAACATGCTCGATTTCCTGACAAAGCGGAATTTCTTCCTGACTGCGAAAGCTAATTCGTAATATATTGGCGAGCCTAAGTACCATCTGACTCACTTTACGACCTTCATTCTGCACTGCCAAAACATTAATCGACTCTAACGTATTAAATATAAAATGCGGTTTGATCTGCGTTTGTAGCAACAACATCTCCGCTTTGTTTTTCTGTTCCTGCTCCTGCTTCACACGTCCTAGCAGGTATTGAATACGAATAATTAAGCTGTTTAATCCGTTGCCAAGCAAGTGAAGCTCATCACTGCCTTTCACATCCATTCGAATGCTAAGTTCCCCATCTTCCACTCGCCGCATAAATCTGACTACTCGAATGATTGTTTTGGCAATTCGATTTACGAAAAACAATAAAAATATCATAGCTAACAACATGGATATCGTTACAATTCCTGCAACCCAACGTACGTAGAGATCAATTTCATTGGATACTGAGTCCCATGAAGCAACCGAAACTAAACGCCAATCTTCATTATTAAGACCTACACTAGATACTATGCTGTCTTCACCGTCAAAAAACTGTCGTTTACTATTAAATGTATAATCTTTCAAAAAATCATTATCTGTATATTCTTTAACGACTTTTCCATTGATTTGTTCAGAACTATCATAGAGAACCAATCCGCTTCCATTAACAATAAAAAATCTTGTATCATAACGCTCCTGATTAAATCGGAAGTAACGAAATACTTCATCTAATCCTGATTGTTTAATTTGCACAAGCAAAATACCCTCATCTTCCAGCGTTCCAACATCCTTTACTACTCGAATTTGCGTAAAGACGGAACTCCAACCGGTAATCTCAGGGTATTCATAAGGTCCTATCCAAACTGGCTTACCATCTCTAACTTCTACAGCTTGATAGATTGGTTGATCAGTAAGTTCCGAAAATGGCATAGCCTCGAAATAGTCCTTTGAATAAATCGGAATAAGCATGCCATCCTCCAGCGAATATAGAAGTGCATATTTTACAGAAGGATGGTTTATAAGTAGATTTCTAAATTCAGCTTGTATACCGTTAAGCTCAAACTCATCTATTCTAGATAAGTTATTTAAATCATAGAAACGTTGATTAAGTAATTCCTGTAATGCAGTACTAGCAATTGTACTATCCGTTACTTTATTCATTTCGTTGAACACAAAATCAACATTTTGCCTTAGGGCCCTGAGCGTAAGCTCTGTTTGCCCTGCATAATTTTTTTCTACCGTTTCGGAAACATAATAATAAGCTCCGATTCCAAGTAACAATAATGGAAAAATAATAAACATAAGAAAGGCTGCAAACAACTTAAAGCGTAATGACATTCATGTTTGCACCTCGTTTCAAATAGTTAACCCTTAACACTACCTGCTGTGATTCCTTCAATAATTTTCTCTTGCAAGAAACCATACAAAACGAGTACAGGTAATACGCTATATACAATCCCTGCACAAATTAAAGCATAATTCGTTTGATAGGCATCTCTGAAACCTACCATTCCAGTCGGAAGTGTTCTCAGTGCCTCTTTACTAATAAAGAAGTTGGCCAATAAATACTCATTCCAGACGCCAAGGAAATTGACGATAAATACGGTGACTAAAGCTGGCATCGTAACTGGCAAAATAATTTTAAAGAAAAGCCCCATAATTCCTAGTCCGTCTACGATCGAAGCTTCCTCTAGCTCACTAGGTATCGACTTCATAAAAGCAGCTATTAGCAGAACACTGATAGGTAGTGCACCTGCTGTATAGGGTAGAAATAATGCCCAATGGGTGTTGAGTAAACCTAAATCTGAAACTAGAATATATTGTGCGATAAACAATACATTACCTGGAATTAACATACCAATCAAGATAATCTGATAAATTAATTTGCTTGTTCGAATAAATCTCATTCTTACTAGAGCAAATGCAGTTGCCGCAGATAATATGACACCAGCAAGTGCAGATGAAGTAGATAAATAAGCACTGTTAAAAAAGTATTTGTTAATTTTACCTTTAACCCATGCATCAGCATAATTTTCAAATACTAATTTTTGAGGATACCCAAATGGGTTTTCCGCAATTTCAATGTTGTTATCTTTAAGTGATGAAAACACCACGAACACAAACGGTGCCAATATAGCTACGACGTAAATCATAAGTACAACATGTGGAAGTATACGTTTAATTACAGACATTAGTAATTCACCTCATCCTTAGAACGACCAAATGTCAGTTGATAAATAGCAGTTAAAAGTAATGCGACTACGAAAATAATAATGGAGAGTGTTGTACCATATCCATACTCACCGTACTTAATCGCACGATTAACCATATAGGATGCCATTACTTCAGTTGAAGCCACAGGGCCGCCCTTTGTCATAACGAGAATGATATCAACAACTCTCATCGCACCAGCAATAGATAACATCACGATAACAGAAATGATTGGTTTAATAAGTGGTACGGTAATACGAATAGCTCTTTGGAAACCATTTGCCCCGTCAATTTCCGCTGCTTCATTCAGCTCTCTTGGAATCGCCAATATTGCTGCTAGCACTAATACGATGTAGAAGCCCATCCATTGCCATGCATTCGTAAGCAAAATAGCTAATAACGCCCACTTCGTATCAGCAAGCCAATAAATAGGCTCGATACCAAACCACCCTAGAAATCTATTCAGTATACCTACTTCTGGGTGATAAATAAATTGCCACAAAATACCTATAACTGCTGTTGAAAGGATGGATGGTACAAATACAGTCGTTTTATAAAATCGCTGAAACCTCTTCACCCCACCAATAAGTATGGCAAAGAAAATGATGAATGGAACCTGTATAAATACAGAGAACAAAATAAAGTACATATTGTTTATTATAGAATCTCGGAAATAAGGATCTTTAATAGCTGTTACAAAGTTATCAAAACCAATAAACTTAGGATCATTAAGCCCATCCCAGTCAGTGAACCCTAAGTAAGCTGATGACGCCATCGGATAAATCGTAAATAAGAAATACATTGCTATAGTTGGAATGATAAAAATGGCGTACGCATATGGGTTCTTCAAGATACTTCTCATCGCTCGTCTCTCTCCTTCCGAATAACAGAAGAAGACGCTACCCACTCAAGGGCGGGAAGCGCCTTCCATCTCATGTCCTTGCGCTGTTATTTACCTGCTTCAGCTTCCAATATTTTTTGGATAGCAGCAGTAGCTTTGTCTGCAGTTGTTTGACCTGCAATGATTGCTTGAATTTGTACTTCTGTCTCTGTATACACTTTCGACGGGATAATAATTTCGTAGTGAGAGAATGCACCAGCTGCTTTACCTGCAACATCTAGTACTTGTTTCACTACTGGATCAGTAACTTTGCTTACTGCATCGCCGGAAACTTTCATGGAAGGCAACACGCCATCCTCTAGAAGTCCACGAACTTGCATTTCATCGTTGTACAAGTTTTTAATGAACGCTTTAATTGCTTTTAGTTCATTTTCATTTGCAGTTGCGGAGAATCCGTAACCATTACCATAGTTACCATTGATGAATGTTTGGTCGCCAGTTCCACCAGTTACTGCAGGGAAAGGAATGTAACCAACATCTTCAGGCGTAATATTTTTTGTTAATTCAGGGTTATTGAATGCTGATGAGCGCCAGCTGCCGTCGAAGATCATACCTGCTTTGCTGTTCAAGAAATCGTTCAACATTTGGTCATACGTCATACCAAGTTCACCTTTAGGGAAGTAGCCTGCTTTAACCCATTGCTCGTATTTGCTGTAAGCAGCTACGACAGTTGGATCTGTCCATTTCAGTGAACCGTCACCGATACGTTCTACAAGCTCAGGACCTGCATAACGTCCGATTAGTGTATTCACTAACATGTTTGGAACCCAAGCAGCTTGGGAGCCCATTGCAATCGGAGTAATTCCAGCTGCTTTCAGCTTATCTGCTGCTGCTTCCAATTCTTCAATGGTTGTTGGAGCTGTAATCCCATTATCAGCAAACAACTTTTTGTTGTAGAAGATACCTTCATTATTTCCACCAATTGGTAGGCCGTACGTTTTGTCGCCGATCATAAACTGACTGTTGTTAATGAATTTATCTTTGATTCCAAGCTCTTCAAGAATTGGCGTTAGCTCAAGCAATTTACCAGCTTCCCCATACTTCTGAGCATCACCTTTTCCTCCGAATAAGTCGAAGATGATTGGCGGGTTGCCAGTAGCCATCTCAGCTGGAAGTTTTGTATAACGGTTAACTTGGTCTTCTACTGCATCAAGCTCAAATTTAAGACCAGGAATTTCTGCTTCTGTTTTCTTTACTACATCGTCGAGTAGTGCCTTACGGAATTTTTGCGTGTCACCGATTTGGATGTGACGAAGTGATACCGTGAAAGGCTCCACTTTCTCACCTTCTTTTGGTGGCTCCGCTGATGGATCTGCTGAAGCAGCCGGCTTTTCGCTCTCTTTCGGCGCATCAGTTTTATTACCACATGCTGCCAAAACGAGTGAAGCACTAAGCATTAAAACTAGCATCATCAATAAACTCTTTTTCATCCCTTAGACCCTCCAATGGATACTTGTTATTGTCGTTGCATCTTCATTATAAAAGCGCTTTCTTTATTGGAATAGGTATAGATTTAAACAATCAGGGACAAAATCATCCACTTATTACTAGCAATGGTCAGAAATTTATATTAGGAGGTGTAAACGCAAAAAAATCGACCAGTGATGGTCGATTTTTAATAGAGAGAGAATTATTTTATTAGTTATTTCTTCTTCCATGTTGTGCCGTCTGTAAAATGAACATTTACAACTGTTACGTTTATTTTTGTTGTGTTACCAAATAAATTGAGTGTCCATGAAAATGCTTCTTCGCCACCTGGAGGAATCATAACATCTTGAACGATTCCTTCAAATAAGTTACTTTGACCAGGGAATGTGACTGCTCTTCCAAAAGTGTCGAAACAACGTATATCAATTTCAATGGCATCGATTGTTTTAGTAGAAAGATTTTTAAAGTTAATATTAGGTTCTGGAATACCAATAGAATTTTCATACATATCAATTTTTGTTACTTTGACTGGCACATTTTTATTGGCTTTAAGCTCAGCGGCTAGCGCTGATTTACGAATTTTTTCTAGCATAAGAACATAATCCGAATACTTAGTTTTAATATATTTTGCCTCATCATTAAACATCGGGTTTTTTATAACTTTCCCATTATGATCTTTAACCGATTCAATTGCAGCCCCTAGCAAAATATACTTTCCAATATTATTTTCCTCGAAATAGGTCATATAAGGTGTATGTATATACAAGTCCTTATCTGTTGCCTCCAAATAGCTTAGTTGCATTGGAATTGTTTCGATCTTTTGCGTTACACGATTATGAAAGTACACATTATAGTCAACTGACAACAAATCTTCTTTATACTTATTTGTGAAGAGAAGTTCTTCCCCTCCGGTATATGTCTTATATCCTACCGCGACCTCTTTTAGCGGATACTTGGATAGCGTCAGGCGTTGTGCTTTATTTTTAGTATCATAACTAATTGCTCCATACCGGAAAATATCGTCTGCATAGATCGCTGTTTTTTTGTCGATGTGGAAGGATGGCACCATTCTATTATCCAAAAACACTTTAATATCTGTATAAGTCACGTTAACTTCTTTTGTACTTGTCGTATCTTTTGCTTTAGTGAATTTTTTAACACCCAAGTCGCGCTGAACTGTAATACCGCGATATTCGCCATCCCATCCTGGCACAAAACCATAATTTTTAAGATCACTCGTGAATACTACTAATCTTCCATTAAAGCTCATTGCCGGTATTTGTACCTCATTTATAAACAACTTTGTAACTGATCTTTGAGCTTTACCAATAACTAACCCAGGCTTAGTTTCAGGGATGATCGCCTCTGCATGTACGGAAACAGGGAGCATCCAAATAGCCGCAATTAAAACCAATAATAACATTTTTTTCAATCTCACGTTTCTACCTCCGATAGTTAAGTAATGTGTATAAATATTCCGGAATCGATTATTAATATAAATAATCTTCCATTCCATATTTTAAATGATTTCATTGCCATTGTATATTAAGTTTTTATGCTATTGTTATACAAAACCTTTAATTAAACCATAATTAATATACATTTATTATGTTCTAAAATGATTAATTTAGGGATCTTTGTATGTGTGCTTGTAGTGGTTAATAATGTTACACTTGAGTTTACTACTACTAAGAAGGTGATCCTATGTCCTATATGAACAATTTGAGCGGCCGTAATAAATCTCGTATTCTGTTTATTTTGTATTGTAGTGTTTTGATATATTTTGATAATAGTTTTTCGTTTATGATATTTAATTTGTTTCTAGCGTTCGTAGCTTTGGAGCTGTCCTATTTACTTCCTTTATTCTTATTCAAATCGAAATTCCAAGCACCCGTTAGCATAATTGTTTATACCGCTTTTATTCTAATGTCCCCAAATATATTTTATGTGGTAACCGATCTTATTCATCTTAGAATATTCCCATTCAAGTTTTGGGCTGAAGTTGAGCCGAAAGAGTGGTGGCACTTTTATATTCTTACGAGCGGTGTAATTATTGCAATTTTCTTCTATCACTTAATGATAGAGCAAGTTCGCAATATTGTTAACCGAAGCAAATGGGGAACTTTACTCCTTTTTGTATTCGTTGTACTCGGGAGTATCGGCATCTATATAGGCAGATTTCTTCGATTTCATTCCGTTCATGTCTTTACCGAACCATTTTCAATCGTGAAGCAATTCATCGATTCTTTAACAGGCGAAGCAATAATGTTTATTTTATGGATTACATTGTTGCAATTATTAGTTATATGGCTATTTCCAAAAGCAAGGTCCAAATCTATTCTGCTTTAGTGAAATATCGCATGGAGCGATCGTAGGCTGTCGCTCCTTTGAGCAACTGTCCCCAGGCTGTCAGTTATCCCCTTCAGAACACTCACGATGGAGAATGATTAATACTATTTTAATAAGACACTATATCATTTTCTTTATTAATGGAAGTATTGTTCTGCCCCCTTCTATTTCCTATTAACTTTTTATATAATTTTCCTTATTTACATTTACAAAAAATTAAAATATACTCTAATCCACAGATGGTACCTTACACACGTTCCTTATCTTTCATGTAAGAAAGGAGGTGTACGGATGAAAAAATCAGTTTCTTTAATTGTTATCATGCTAGCAGTTGTTCTAAGTTTTACAACAACTGCATTTGCCGCGTTCAGCTATAATAGCGGGAATATTACTCTTTCAGGCGGAACGATCAAGCTTGGTCAAGGAGTTATATCCAACTCCGGCAAAACATATGACACTTTAACCGTCAAGCTTTATCGCGGAACGACACTAGTAAGTATCAAAACAATTACTTACGCTCCAGGACAATGGACTTACCCTGGATATGCAGGCGCTCCTGAGATTATTCTTGCAACAGGCCAACCCGCTGGTCAATACAGATATGAACTATCCGCTTCAGGAAACTGGCATGTTCTAGCTGGAATCCATAATTAGTTCATCTTACACTTGCTCCTTATCTTTCATTTAAAATTGGAGGTTTAATGATGAAAAAATCATTTTCTTTAATCGTTATCATGCTCGCTGCGGTGCTAAGCTTTTCAACAAATGCATTTGCAGCATTCAGCGTTACTGAGCCAAGTGTCAACCTATCAGGCGGAACTATCGCGTATGGTTACGGAGTTATTGTTAACACTTCAGTTGGAAACCATCATGACGATCTAACGATTAAACTCTATCGTGGAAACACTTTAATTAGCTCTACAAATGTCCATCTTTGGAATGGAGCCTGGATTTACCCTGGATCAACAACAACTCCTTTGATCGTTTTAGCGACTGGACAACCTGCTGGCAATTACCATGTTGTACTATCAGCTTCAGGAGATTGGAATGTAAAGGCTAATCTCACTAGCTATTAATTCATCTTACACTCGTTCCTTATCTTTCTTTTAAAATTCGAGGTGTACGGATGAAGTAATTAGTTTCTGTGAACGTTATCATGTTCACTGTTGCTCTAAGCTGTCCAACTCAGTATTAGCTCAAATTTACATTTTTGAAATCGCTTTCAGTTGTTTCGACAATGTAATCGCTCGGACAGATATTTCCATACACACTTTCCTAATCACTTATCTAAAGAGGGAGCTGTAAAGATGAAAAAATCACTCGCTTCAATAAGTTTAATGGTCGTTATCATTCTAAGTTTGGCAACTACAGTGTTTGCCGCATTCAGCTACTCCAGTCCAAATTATAATCTAGCAGGCGGAACAGTTAAGTTCGGCAATGGCGTTATTGTTAATACTGGAAAGTATAGAGACGATCTTAAGATTAATCTGTATCGTGGAACCACATTAGTCGCAACTAAAACAATAACGCTTAATCCTGGTCAATGGATCTATCCAGGAACAGGAACAACTCCTGAACTAATTCTAGCAACTGGTCTACCAGCAGGCCAATACAGATATGAACTTTCTGCTTGGGGAAGCTGGCATGTTATGGCTGGTATTTACCAGTAGAACAGATTCTATCGATTAATTTACCCATAACAATGAGCCCTGTATTTATATGCAGGGCTCATTGTTATTATTAGTTAGCCCCCTCTACTCTATAAGCAACATCATATTATATTGTCATACTAAACTGACATATGTTAGCATTATCACTAGAATAGTTCTGTTTTAACAATCGTTAATAGAGGAGCCATTGATATGAATCAATATGTAGGCATCGAATTAGACGGGGGACAAATCTACTTGATGGCAGAAACGCCGGATGGACTTTTGGACCATTCCGTTACTATTAACAGAGACTGTACACTGACCGAGATACAACAAGAAATCGAATCATTCATATCTAAGCTTCCCTACACACCCTGCGGTATTGGAATGGGTATGCCAGGACTCGTTGTAGGCCATGACAAAGTTGAATTAAGCCATGTATTACCTGCTTTGAACGGTGTAACTGCTGATAAGTTTGCAACTTCAGCTGGAATCCCCGTGGTCTTTATCAATGATGTTAAAGCAGCAACGATGGCCGAAGCCGCACATTATACGGACAATGAAACGATTGCAGTCGTCATGCTTGATGCCTTCATCGCTTCTGGCATCGTTGCTAATGGAGAGTTGCTGCTTGGCTCAAAGGGCTGGAGCGGTGAACTAGGCTATATGATTATTGCTGTAAATGGCGAACCTGTATTACTTGACTTGATTGCAAGTGGATATGCAATTACGAACAAAGCTGGTAAAGATGAAGCCACTGTTCGGGAGCTTCTCGAAGCTGGCGACGAAGAAATCATCGAGCTTGTACGCCAAGCAGGAACGTACTTAGGATATGCTCTCGTTAACTTAATTCATTTATACAATCCAAGCATCCTCGTTATCGGTGGAAGTACACCAACTTACAAGGGCTATATGGACGCCGTTCACGCTGCGTTAAATACACATGCATTACCAGAATTGCTAAAGTGTTGCACTATTACAACGCCAAAAACACCACAACGTTTAATCGCTCATGGCGCACGAGAATGGATTATTAAGCTTTCACAACCATAGTGACTATCACTTTGGATCATCGAATAATCTCATACGAAGAAGAGGTCAACCAACATTTGCTGGTTGACCTCTTCTTCGCTTATTTAGTTTTATTTTCATAGAGATATTCGCTCAATATTTCTATTTCCTTACCGAGCGTAGAATATATTTGCTTTTCTGCCTCAACAAGTATGAGATCCGCACTTTTATTCCGCTCTACGCCTTCATTAATTACTCTAGTCCAAATTGCCTTTGCTTCTTCATCAATTGGGGTCAATCTAGTCTCTTTCATCTGTTCTGCAAGTGTTTCACTCATAGCAAACAGATCTTGGCCACCAAAAAACTTCACGCCTGAAGCTACCCTCTGCTCGCTTTCTCGTGCTGGTAAATAAGAAGGTACACTATTTCCTTTTCCCTTCATACTATACTCCGTTACACAATATTCAATAAACGCAAACGCCCATTTTTTTTCTTCGGATGAAGTTGGTATCATGAAGCTTGAACTATTGACCCATCCGTTCAAATTAAATGGCAATCTAGTTTGACGCCACTTTCCTGTTGTATTAGGGGCCCAACTTTGAAGTTCATTTGCCCCCCAAGTTCCCATATACAACATGGCTATTTTCCCATTCTTAAGCGCTTCTCCACCAGCCGCTGTCCACGTATCCGTTGATGACGTTAATCCCTCGTTATAGATCGTACTTGCAAGCTCTAACGCATCTATAAACGATTCATTTCTTCTGGCAAATTTCATATTTTCATTAAATACAGGCGCTGTAGTGTCATATATTTGTACAATATCCATCAACCAATTTGCAATGTATCGGTCATCCTTTTTTAGCGCTCTAGCAATCTTGAGCCAATTTTCAGGATCCTCCATATATTTCCCTAGTTCTTCAGGATCTGAAGGAAAACCATACTGCTCCATCAAATCCGCACGATAATAAGTTATATATGGGGAACTTCCAGAAGGAAACCCGACTAAAGACTTTTTATCAAAAGAAAGATTGATATCCCATAAACTGCTGCTGAAATCTTTACGATATTTTTCCGCACCATGTGCTAATAAATTTTCTAACCCGCTAATTGCCGCAAATCTACCAAAATCTTTACTATCGGCAATCATTACGTCAGGGGCGCTACCATTTGCGATAGCCATTTCGTACGTTTCAACGTAAGAATCAAAAGAAAATGTTCTTGTGTTTACATTTACGTTCGGATACTTTTTCTCAAATTCTGCAATAATATCATCCCAACCAGTGTAATGTGACCAAAATTCTATTTCTACTTTATTTTTCGATAATTCCACTTTCTTTTGTTCTGATAACTTGTCCTCACCCTTTGGTGTGATCGCGGTTTGATCACAAGCAGTAATTAATATACTCATAACAAGAAAAAGTATAAATAACATTCTCATCTTCATGCTTCTATCCCTCGCTTTTCAAGGTGAATACGCTGAAGTTCCCTTCTTATATAGCGGACAAATTGTGCGCTAGGTAGAGGTTTGCTGAAATAAAAACCTTGCAACTCGTCACATTTCAGTCTACTGAAAAACTTTCTCTCTTCTTCCGTCTCAATCCCCTCCGCTACTACTTTAAGCCCCATACTATGTGCAAGCTCAATAACCGCCCTTACTACCGCAGATTTTCTTCCATCGTGCTCTGCATCCTCAATAAAGGTTCTGTCAAGCTTAACAATAGAAACAGGTAATCGTTGCAATTGGTTAAGCGATGAATAACCTGTTCCAAAATCGTCTATGGAAATATGTATCCCTAAATCCCTTAATTGAGTTAGCATTCCAATTACACTTTCCATCTGTCTAATAAATACGCTTTCTGTTATTTCGATAGTGACACAACTTGCTTCCAATCCCGTTTCTCGTAATATACCAACAATATTCTCTACCAAATTACTATGATAAAAATGTTTTGCAGATAAGTTAATTGACACCGGGATATGTGGCAGTCCCATCCTTTGCCACTCTTTTGTTTGTCTGCATGCCTCTTTAAACACCCATAGGTCAATATCCAATATTAAACCAGTAGATTCCGCGAGCGGAATAAATTTGGCAGGAGAGATTAGACCGCGCTCCGGGTGTTCCCAGCGAATAAGAGCCTCAAAGCCAGTTGTACAACTCGTTAAAGGACACACCTTAGGTTGATAAACGAGAAAAAACTGTTCCTTTTCTAGTGCTTTGCGCATCCCAATTTCCAAATGCATATTTTCATTTAGTGATTGTTCCATCTCATAGTCAAAGAAATGGCAACTGCTTATTCCTTGCTCTTTTGCAGTATACATCGCCATACCTGCTTTTTTTACTATCTCGTCAATGATCACCCCATGATCTGGATAAAGACTGATACCAACACTAGTTGTTGTATAAACATGCGATTCATTCACTTCAAATGGTTCATGGAAACAAGCACAAATCAGATCAGCAAATACTGCCGGCAACTCAGGATTTACAAATCGAAGTACAAATACAAACTCATCACCGCCGAGCCGAAATACACTACATTTCTCCCCTACAATTCCAACAAATCTTTTCGCAACTTGTTGAAGAAGTAAATCTCCTGCAGCATGACCCAGTGAATCGTTAATCTGTTTAAATCGATTCAAATCTACGAACATGATAGCTAGTTTCTCTCCATCTTCCAAAGAATCTCCATCGATTGCACTAAGTGTCTGTTTAAAGTGATGTCGATTCGGTAAACCCGTTAAACTGTCGTAATAAGCCAATTGATGAAGCTTTACTTCTGAATCACGTAACTGATGATTCATTCGTTCAGATTCCCTCAGCATCGACGATAAATTATGTGACATATCCTTAAAATTATGAACGAGTGAATCTATTTCTAATATGCCACTATGCTTCCATTCCAGTGGTACACCCATCTTTAACTTTACAGGGAGATTCGTCGTTGAGCCTGCTAACTGTTGCAAACCACGACTTAACCATCGATTTATACCAAATGCAAGTAGCCCAGCTACAATTACACTACCCATCGTATAGAACAAATGATAAATATACTCTCGAAAAAGTTGTTCTTTAAATGTCTCTACAGGAACACTAACTGCAATCGCAATAGGAACTCCCTTAAGCTGGACACGATAGACATACTTCGCCTCGCGCCACTGCTGAGTTGGCAAAAGCATTACTGCATCTGTTTTCGGCATTTCAATCGCAAAATTATCAGCGATTGGTTTTGCAGTTACAACATCTGTAGCTAACCCTTCAATCCCCTTTGATGTTCCAGCAAGTACTCTCATATCCGGATTAGTCATTACAATACCATATAGTTTTTGTGGTGTATGACGTTTAATAATTTCTTGCAAATAACCTATTTGCACAATATTTTGTAGCTTTACACCTATTACATCTTTTTCGCTCCATTGCCCAAGCTCATCAGAGATACTAGATACTGTGTTGCTAACGCTTTGAAGAGTTGTATTCGTTGAGGAATGATAGGAGCTCCAGCCACTAATCACCATAATTACTAGAAAAGGCAATGCAACAATTGTAATAGAGAGGTGAAATATAGCACGACTGAAAGGAATAGGATTTTGCTGAGTATTACCCAATTTGAGCCAGCGTCTAATCGGTAAGTAATCAACAATTATTTCTGCAATAAGTGCATTAAACATACCATTGGCAGCGGTTACTGATAATAACAAAATAAATTCTGTCGTAGAGAAAGGTCCTGATAGATAACATGCTAATAAAGTAACAGGAAATCCTAAAATGATCCAAAATGCAACCCCGGGTATGAGTACTGGACTTATTTTTTTCTTCTGCCAAATGGCTATCCAGCAAGCCTCTAGTAAAAAAATCAAAATGAATAACGGAGCTTGAAAGAAAAACAGTGCTGAACCATAAACGATTATTGACGCAGTCAAGCCCGTTCGTAGCCCAAATAGCCGAGTTAATAGAAGCATCATAATACTTGTAAAAGCAAACGTAATTCCATAAATAAGTTGAAGTTGCTCCGAAACACTAATAATGGCTAAAACGACTATACCTGCTATAAATAATAAGCTGCGTCTAGAACGCGGGCTGTCAACAAGTCTCCACATTTGAACACGGTCCTTCCAAGGCGATTACTTTAGCTGCATTCGCATCGGTGACTTTCTAAATACCCCTCCACATAATTTCTTTATCATACCATAATATCCATTTCTGAGTCATAAAAAAATTAAAAACTTGTATAAAAATTTTCTGTTTTCTATAGACAAAAATGGATAAACACCTTATGTAGTCTCGCTTTTTTGTTTTTACA
Organism: Paenibacillus sp. GSMTC-2017; assembly: GCF_016019935.1. Lineage (GTDB taxonomy): Bacteria > Bacillota > Bacilli > Paenibacillales > Paenibacillaceae > Pristimantibacillus. The sequence goes on along the minus strand of NZ_JAECMT010000003.1, from coordinate 380,542 downwards.
ACTTGAAAGACTTATGCTTATATTGTCATAATTAGGCTTAAAATAACTGGGAATTTTATCGCAATAAATCGATCGAAATCGTAATGTGTAGAATTATATCGAAACGTAGTCAAGCTAGTTAAAAAAGCTGTCATCTAGTAGAAGAATCTACGAGATGACAGCTTAAATAAATTACTTTTCAATACGTACATCTTTAAAGGGAATCTTATATAACCCCTTGAACGATCATCGAATCTGCTACCCTCATAAACCCTGCAATATTGGCACCCATGAGCAAATTATCTGCATCTCCATGAGCCTGAGCAGCGCGAAGACTTTCATTATAGATGTTTCTCATAATCGTTTGCAGCTTCGCATCTACCTCTTCAAATGACCATGACAGGCGCATATTGTTCTGTGCCATTTCTAATGCTGATACTGCAACACCACCAGCATTTGCCGCTTTTGCAGGACCGAACAATACTTTTGCCTTCAAAAATACATCAATCGCTTCCAGCGTCGAAGGCATATTCGCTCCTTCACTTACAGCTATCGTTCCACCAGCTACTAATGTTCGTGCCGCAGCTTCGTCAATTTCATTTTGTGTAGCACAAGGCAATGCGATATCACATGGAATTGACCAAATACCTTCGCAACCTTCAGTGAATACTGCTCCCGGATGCTCCTCTACATATTCGCTGATCCGCTTACGTTCAACCTCTTTCAACCTTTTAACTGTCGGCAAGTGAATACCGTTAGGATCATAAATGTAACCATTGGAGTCACTGCAAGCAACGACATTCGCCCCAAGTTGCTGCGCTTTTTCTATCGCATAGATGGATACATTACCAGAACCAGATACAACAACCGTACTATCTTGGAACGATAAACCTCTTGATTTTAGCATCTCCACGGCAAAGTATACACAGCCATAACCAGTCGCTTCTTTACGTGCAAGACTACCGCCATAACCAATTCCTTTTCCTGTAAGAACCCCTGCCTCATAACCACCACGAATACGTTTATACTGACCAAACATGTATCCAATTTCTCGTGCTCCAACACCGATATCTCCCGCAGGTACATCCGTGTCAGGTCCGATATACTTATACAATTCTGTCATGAAGCTTTGAGTAAACCGCATAACTTCTTGATCCGACTTTCCTTTTGGATCAAAATCCGATCCACCTTTTCCGCCACCAATTGGTTGACCAGTCAAAGCATTTTTGAAAATTTGCTCGAATCCTAAAAACTTAATAATGCTCAAGTTTACTGATGGATGAAACCTTAAGCCGCCTTTATACGGACCAATCGAGCTATTAAATTGAACACGGAAGCCTCGATTCACCTTCACTTCACCAGCATCATTTACCCAAGGAACTCGGAATGTAACGATGCGTTCAGGCTCGACCAACCGTTCGAGGACACCATGTTGAATATAATGAGGATGCCTAGCAAGAATCGGAATTAGCGATTCCAAAATTTCTTTTACCGCTTGATGAAATTCCGTTTCGTTAGGATCACGACGAACAACCTTTTCAAAAACAGAGCGCACATATTGTTCTGCTTCGACCTGACGCTCCGCTACGATTACTGATGAGATGGGCATGATTGATAACACTCCTTTTATCGGATATGGTTTCATTTGCATTTTCTGTATAAAAGCTTGTACTTGTTAACGAGAAGTGTAATAAATTCAGAATATTTTTACCAATAAAAATAAATTGTAACGCCCATTAAAAAACCCGATCACTCCATTTGGAGTGATCGGGTTAAGTTTTATAATAGGTCTCTGCGAAGCTCTTCAGCAGATCGCGGTGATAAATATCCGAGCGGGATATCGAACACTGTACGTGCCCCTGCTTGTCCTTCTGTGCTTAAACGGTGAACCGCTCTTGCATAAGCAACAAGTACGCTTGCTGTAAACTCTGGGTTGCTCTCTAGCGTAAGTCCAAATTCGATAATTTGTTTCGTTCCTTCACCAGTTACACCACTGCGGATAACAAAACCACCGTGCGGAATACCCGAATGTTCGTCCTTTAGTTGCTGCTCCGAAATAAATTCCACTGTCGTATCATAATCGGCGAAGTAGTTCGGCATATTGACAATCGTTTCACGAATTGCCTCTTGATCTGCACCATCTTCAGCTACTACAAAACATTGACGAAGATGTTTTTCTCTTGTCGCAAGTTCAGGTGTCTCACCACCACGAATTCGTTCGATGACTTCCTCTACGGGAACCGTATACTGTACGCCACCTTTAACACCTGGTACACGACGAATTGCATCAGAATGGCCTTGGCTTACACCTTTTCCCCAGAACGTATACTCTTTACCTTCTGGCAATATTGCTCCAGCTAATAGGCGATTTAATGAAAATAGACCCGGGTCCCATCCAGTAGAAATAACACTAAGCTTACCAGAATTACTTGCGATTGCATGTACATCATCGAAATATTCAGGGATACGTGCATGTGTATCAAAGCTGTCTACTGTGTTGAAAAGTCTTGCGAACGCAGGTCCTTGCTCTGGTAAATCTGTCGCCGAACCACCGCATAGTAACATAACATCAATACTTCCTATGTACTGTTCTGCGGAAGAAATATGTTCAAAGCGAACGCCCTCTTCATGAGATTCCATTTGCGAAGGCTCGCGGCGTGTGAAGATTGCCACTAGGCTCATATCAGGATTTTGCGAGATTGCCTTTTGAACACCTTTTCCAAGATTGCCGTAGCCAACAATACCTACTCGAATAGTCAACTGAATTCCCCCTTAATCGCATCAGCATCTCCATCTTTAAACGAAATGCTCTTCATACATCTTACACGTAATGTCAGATTTTTTCGACAATTATTTCTGTAAACCGACTATTTAAATAAATAGATTGACATTTTATCGATAGTTTTCTATATTTCTCTTATTTACTTTGTCTTAATAAAGCATTAAACTACTAAAGGTGGATGATAGTTGACTAGATTAAACCAAAATAAAACGCCATTATTCGATGCGCTAAAAGCGTATATTGATCATAAAGTTGTCCCCTTCCATGTACCAAGCCATAAACAAGGACGAGGAATTAAGGAGTTAACCGATTATTTGGGTGAACGCTTATTTCAAATGGACGTTAATGGCATGGAAGATCTCGATTATGCGAACAATCCGACAGGCGTTATTCTTGAAGCTGAGAAACTTATGGCAAATGCATTTGGGGCACAACATGCTTATTTTCTAGTGAATGGTTCGACCGCTGGTGTACAAGCGATGATTATGAGTGCTTGTGAGCCAGGCGACTAAATGATTATCCCGCGGAATGCTCATAAGTCTACCATTGGTGGTATCATTTTGAGCGGTGCAATACCTGTATATATTCAGCCAGAAATCAATGATAAATTAGGAAAGCAATGGGTATTTCGGAAGAAAGCTTGAAAAAAACGATCAAAGAACATCCCCATGCAAAAGCAGTATTCGTTATTAATCCAACTTATTACGGGGCTGTCTCCGACCTAAAAGCGATTGTTCGTGCAGCACATAGACATGAAATGGCTGTCCTAGTTGATGAAGCTCACGGCGCACATATGTCCTTCCACGATGATTTCCCGTTAACTGCTATGGAGGTTGGCGCAGATATGAGTGCATCCAGCATGCACAAAACATCAGGCTCCATGTCGCAAAGCTCAGTTCTATTGCTTCGAAGCGATGTTATTTCGCCAGAACGAGTAAGGCAAGTGCTTAGTTTAACTCACACTCCCAGTGCCTCTTATGTTCTTATGTGTTCACTCGATGTCGCAAGAAAACAGATGGCTACAAACGGGGACGAGTTGCTTGAAGAAACGTTAGAGCTTGCACGCTGGGCTAGAGATGCTATCAATACGATTGAAGGTTTAAATGCATTCGGCAAAGAACTAATCGGGACACCTGGATGTTTCGACTTTGACGAAACGAAACTAAGTATACATGTAGCAGGAATCGGCTATACCGGCTACCAAATCGAAACGATTTTAAGAAGAGACTATAACATACAAATCGAATTATCGGATATGAAAACAGAACGAGTAACGGTTACACATTCCGTCGCCATTCCAAAAAGTCCTGAAATGCTCGTCTCGCCGCGCAGTGCATTTTACAGTCCTAAAAAGGTAGTTGCATTGGAAGATTCCATTGGTGAGATTGCAGGAGAAATGGTTATGGCATACCCGCCGGGTATTCCCGTTATTTGTATGGGGGAAAGAATTTCGAAGGAGATTGTCGCCTATATCCAACTACTTAAGGAACAAAATTGCGAGTTGCATGGGATGGCTGATCCGCTCGTTAATCACTTGAGGGTACTTGGAACAAACTAAAGAAGATTTTGCTTTCACAACATAATTGCGCTCCCCTTCATAAAACCTGTATAATTTGCATGGGCATATCGGATTGAACCTATATTGCACTATTTACATCTAGAGGGAGAGAATTACTATACAATCGTTTAATTTAAAAATTATAGCCTATCTTCTTGTATTCATTAGCGCATTTGTATTAGCTTCACTTGGACAACCAATGATTTATACTTTCATTGCTGCCGTTATCATTTTCGCACTATTTTTAGGGCTTCCAACTTATCATATTATGATGGTGGAGACCAATATTGATAAACTTGAGAAGCATTTACTTAAAAATCAGAAGAATTTGGATCACGCTCTTATTTATGCAGTAGCAAACAAACAAGACGATGAGGTTTCCCGTATTATCGACCGTTTGCTCGTAAAAAACTATAACCCGCAGAAACAAGTGCTGTACAAGGCTATATATGCCGGTTATCAAAAAAATCTAGCTTCAGCAAAAAATGAAATTGCTTCTATTCATTCACCTAAATTCCGCCACTATTATGAAGCTGCCCTTCATATCGAGGAAGGTAATTTGGAGCTTGCGCGCACTACAGCAGCTAAAATACCATCGCAATATATGCAGCAAGTATTATTTGCAGAAATTGAAGTGAAATCCGGTAATCGCCAAGAAGCGATTGCTCTAGCTAAACAAGCTTTGCAAAGCTGCAAAGGTTTGTACCGCTATCAAATTTATAAAAATTACGAACGCGAATTGCCCGAAGCTATCGCTGAGTTTGAAAGCAAATAATAAGAAGCTCTCCTATTCGTAGATTTATCTACCAATGGGTAGCTCCTTTTTTATTACGTGTCTAACCCGATTACTCGGGTTAGTCCTCGCTCTTCCCTCTTCTATCTCGCAATGTTACATCTCAAGTATTGATTGGTTTACTAACCATTCTATCAATTATATAAGCAACCAAAATTCCGACTCCATACCTCACTAAATCAATACTCAAGTAACCATTCCCTAAGATTAGCCCACCTATTAAAGTGTCTCTAATATGATTAATCCAATCCGCCTGGTAGAGCTGACTACACTCTATTGCAACACAAAATATGATGCTTAGCATCAGCGCCCATTCTAGTTTCTTCGTAACTGCAAGCGTACGGAACCCGCAATAAATCATCGCCGCCCAAAGCGCATCACCGAAGTGACTTGCTACGAATGCTGGAAGATACTCCGCAAACTGTCTCGTACTGAGACCCGCAACTAGTATGATGTTAGTTACAGCTAAATAGCCTAATCTTACTTTTAAAATATTCATTTCACACCCCTTCACAATTATTATAATAAAATATGTAAAACAGAGAGAATGACCCAAATCAAAAAACCGTATTGGCTCGAGAGAATCCGAATGATAAACTAATCATTGACTGGCCCCATATGAATGAGGAAGCGAGTGTTGTTTTGTGCTAAATAAAGCTGTCATTCTCGGTTCGAACTTTTATACAGGTTTAAGTGTTATTAGAGGTTTAGGATCAAACGGTGTATATACTGTCGCTATGGACTATTCCAAAGAAGGTACATATGGTGCTAAATCCACTTATTTAAACGAACAAAATATCGTTCCTCATTATAAGAAGCAGAAGGAACAGCTCCTTCAGTTTTTGATTGATTATGCGAAGGCTCAAGATGCTAAGCCTGTTTTATTTCCTAGTGTAGATCCCTATGTCGAGTTTATAGATGGATATCTCGATGAGTTAAAAAAGTACTATCATATTAATATGACCGTTCAAGGTTTCTGGAGCGAAATAATGGATAAAGAGATTCTCCATTCACTTGCGACAAAGCACAATGTACTGGTTCCTGAGTCCATTAGTCCTTCTGACGAACATTTTGAACAACGGATAATAACAGAAATCGGCTTTCCTTGTATCGTCAAACCTACGGACTCCCCTACTTTCGTCACTACTTTCAGGGCGAAAATTTTTACATGCCACACGATAGAAGACGTTTATGCAGCGATTAACAAGGCAAAACAAGCTAAACTTAAAGTCATCGTACAGCGAATCATTCCAGGTAGCGATGATCATGTGTACACTTATGATGCATACTTGGACCAATCGTCTAAAGTAACACATTGGATGACATGCCAAAAGCTGCGACAGTTCCCGATTAACTTTGGTGCATCCTCCTTCACTAAGCAAAAATATGTAGAAGAGCTTAATGACATTGGTGCTCCCTTTCTTGAAGCGATTGGTTATAAAGGGTTCGGAGAGATTGAATTCAAGAAGGATGCTGTGACTGGAAAGTACTATTTCTTAGAAATTAACGCACGAACGACTACACTCGATCCGCTTCTTCAAAAATGCGGAATAAACTTCCCGCTACTCGCTTATAACGAGTTAACAGGTAAGCCTATTGGAAGCCACGTTGTTAGAGGCAACTTGAATCTAGCATTCTGCTTCCTCTTCGAGGATCTTATCTCATCTCGTAATTACGTTAAGACGAAGCAACTAACCGTCCTTCAGATCGTTAAGACACACTTTATGAAAAAAGCACCAGCCGTATGGAGCATAAAAGACCCGATGCCTGCCTTCTACTTTTTGGCTTTGCTGTTCAAAAAAATCATGAGGAAGCTATCTCGAAGATAGTCAGTATAGCAAGAAGACCAGTCACCCAGATTGGTCTTCTTTTATTTGAAAAGAGGTTTATGATTCCAAATTTGTACTTCAAGATAAGGTGCCACATCTGCTGGCAGTGTAACTTTCCACTCCGCTTCGGCTACTCCAATTGCATCCACTAAAGCCTTAACTTCAGAAAGAGTGAATACTTTCCCGTGATATTCTTCCTGATAATAATCCGCTGGTTTATCGTTGCCGAGCCAATAAGATACCATACTATCCGGGAACGTAAAGCTAATATCCCGTTCATCAAATGAAGAAACAGGAATTTGGATCTTCTCTATATCAAAGCTAGCAGAATGACTTTCGATCCATGAGGAAGAACCGAGTACAGCGTACAGCGGATAGTCGTCTTTCGGTAAGCCGCCTTTGGCGATAAACTCACCTCTGAGCCAATTTTCTACTTGTTTTCTCGTATTCAAATATTGCTGGGGTGTTTTAAATCTAGCGAATAATGGAGAATCATCAGCGAGCTGTTCCATCACTTTTTTAGCTTCCTCATCTGTTAAAGCAGATAACGTCCGAAATGGAGAAGAACCTCTTTTATAATAATGAGTGAAATAGTCCATCCAAACTGCCCCCTTTACATTGGTACACTTGTATATAACAGAAGTATACCACCTAATAGATGGTAAAGATCTATTAAAATCCACTATTACCAAGTTAGATATTATATAGTGATATTCGTGTTTATACGATTACAAGATCGGGGATGCGATATCAGTGGAAGTTAACAATAAATCTTATGGAACAGGGAAAACGTTATTTCGTCTTCTTCAGATATCACGTAGCAATTGGGGCTGGATGGCCTTGCTTATCGTTCCCTCAATTATTGCTTCTGTTATTGAAGTAGGTTACATGGAATCGATTAGGCGGATTGTAAAAGGTGCAACGAACAGCAACCTTGATTTGGTTTATGGCGGAGCTATATTAGGTATCGGTATTATTCTTTTTCGCTTCATTAATTCGATGATCACAACATGGCTAAAATCAACTTTAAACAACAATTCGGTAACAAAGCTCCAAACTTCTATGCTTGCCAAATTAGTTAGATCGCGTACGAAAGAAACACAACATTATCATTCTGGCGACCTAACTAGTCGAGTATGGGACTCCGCAAGGGCTGCACAGGCTGGTTTTAATGATTCGTTTATTTCAATGCTCCGTAATGCATGAGTTGATGCAGCGGGAACAACTATATTACAAACTAAATACAACTATCGACTCGATCTAGACAATGAGATCACTAATAAGACGAGGTTTAACAAAGCACAAACTAAAGGCGTTGCCCCAAGCATAGATTAATCTACACTTAGGACAACGCCTATTTCTTCCGAAAGTTCTCTATAATCGTTCGTTGATAATCTATGAACTACGTACGTGAACGTGCGAGCAAGTAAAGGAAATAAGGCGCACCAATTACTGCTACGACAATTCCTGTAGGAACACCAGAAGGTTGTAATATCGCTCTACCAATTGTATCAGCGACTAATACGAGCAACGCTCCGACCATTGCAGAAACTGGTAGCAAAATCTGATGTTTTGGTCCCGTCAATCTTCTTGCAAGATGAGGCGCAATTAACCCTACAAAGCCTATACCACCGCTAACGGAAACACAGGCTGCCGCTAAGGCAACAGCAGCTGCAAGCATCTTTATTTGTTCCCTTGATATGTGAACACCGAGCCCTTTTGCTGTTGTATCTCCCAAATTCAACACATTAGCAGTGTTAGACTTAAACATAACATATGGAATAAGGATCAAAATCCACGGTAGCAACGTTAATACAAATTTCCAGTTTGCCCCCCATATACTACCTGCAAGCCAAGTTGCCACAAATTGATATTTCTCTGGACTCAGCTTTAATGTCAATACAATCATTGCTGCACTAATACCAGCTGCAACAGCAATACCTGTTAATAGTAGCCTTGTAGGAGATACCCCTTCATGTCGTTTGTAAGCTAATACAAAGATCAAGCATGCTGTAGCTCCTGCCCCTACAAATGCTAAGATAGGCAACATATACAATGGTGCTGCTGCATTAGACGGATAGAAGGAAAAAAATAACATAACCATAATACCTGCTCCGGCATTTATACCAAGTATCCCAGGATCAGCAAGTGCATTCCTCGATATAGCTTGCATAATACAGCCAGATACAGCAAGTCCCGCACCAATTAATACGGACAACACAATACGCGGAAGTCGGAATTCAAACAAGACTAAAGCTTCTCTTTCATCTCCTCCACCGAACAACGTACGAATGACATCCATCGGTGAGAGTCTAATATGTCCTGTATTCATACTGATAAGAAATGCTATGAGAATAATAACTCCCAAAATAATAAGAACGATAGTACCTCGTTTACGTCTTTTCTGTTCAATCTGCTCCGCTGTAGCGAATCCCATCTATAATTCCCTCCTTTCTTTACGTGCAAGATAGAGGAAGAATGGTACTCCGATTAAGGCAATAATCGCACCAACCGGCGTTTCTGCAGGTGGATTAATCATTCTGGCACCAAGATCGGCAAATACGACAAGCAATGCTCCAATCACTGCCGAGCAAGGAATAATCCAACGATAATCTACACCAACAAATTTTCGAGTAAGATGTGGAACAATTAACCCGATAAATCCTACTGCACCTACGACTGAAACGGCAGATCCAGCAAGAATAAGGACGATTATAGCGCACGCAATCTTTACTAGATTCGTTCGTTGACCCAAGCCCCGTGCGATATCATCACCTAAGCTTAACATCGTAATGGACCTTGATAAAATGATTGCACCAGCTATCGCAGCAGCAATCCAAGGAAACATAATTTTTAGCTGAATCCACTTCGTCCCAACTAATCCACCCGCATACCAAAATGCGATATCTTGTCCAATACGGAAGTAGAGTGCTACCCCTTCACTAAGTGCACTGAGCAAAGCGCTAAGTGCCGCTCCAGCTAATACGAGTCGTACTGGCGTCAGACCACCTTTGGCTAACGCTCCAATACCATAGACGATACCTGCACCAAGACCTGCACCTAGAAAAGCATACAAGATTAGATACATGTAAGGCAGACCAGGGAAAAAAGCAAAACATAATGCAATAACAAAACCTGATCCGGCGTTGATGCCTAACAATCCTGAATCAGCAAGCGGATTCCGCGTCATTCCTTGCATAATTGCACCGGCAACTGCAAAACTTGCTCCGACCATTGCACCACCAAATACACGCGGTAACCGCAGTTCTTGAATAATCTGATGATCGGTTATCTTTGGATTAAAATTGAAAATAGCATCCCAAATAACCCAGAAATTAATATCTTTTGCTCCAAAAGAAATGGCAAGAACCATTCCGATAGCTAATGCAACTAACCCACCAGTTAATATTAACGTAGCTGCCAGAGGTCGACTTTTGATCATGCCTTTATGCTGCACGGGTACATTTGATGTACTTGTTAGATTTGTATGCGCCATAACGTCTCCTATATTCCGTACTCTGACTTATCCGAATTGTGCATGATGAAGTCTGCTATATACGCCACCTTGAACAATTAACTCTTCATGTCGTCCTTGTTCTGATATTCCCTGTTCAGTAACAACTACAATTCTATCCGCATTTTTAATTGTGGCAAGTCGATGTGCAATTACTAGCGTCGTACGTCCTTCTGATAGTTCAGCAAGTGACTGTTGTATTACTGCTTCAGTCTCTGTATCAAGAGCAGATGTTGCTTCATCCAAAATAAGAATTGGCGGGTTCTTCAAGAACATTCTTGCAATCGATAATCGTTGCTTTTGACCACCGGACAATTTTACTCCTCGTTCCCCGATAATCGTATCCATTCCTTCAGGCTGAGAACGGATAAACTCTTCCAAACGAGCACGTCTAGCTGCTTCCCATACTTCTGCCTCAGAAGCATTTAACTTACCGTAAAGAATATTTTCCTTAATCGAACCTGAGAATAGAAATACATCTTGTTGTACAATACCGATCTGACTACGCAAAGACTCCAACTTCAAATCTTTAATATCAATACCATCGATCGTAATAGATCCTGAAGTTACCTCATAGAAACGAGGAAGCAAGCTACATAACGTCGTTTTACCTGCACCGGAAGGTCCAACGAAAGCAACTGTCTCTCCCTTACGAACAACTAAACTGATGTCAGCTAAAACCTCAGACTCTTCTCCATAACCAAAGGATACGTTGTTGAAGGAAATTTCCTTCTTAAGTTCACTCATAGCTACCGCATTCGGAGCGTCTGCAACATCTGGTTCAGTATCAAGCAATTCAATATAACGTTTGAAACCAGCAAAGCCGTGAGGATAACTTTCTATGATTGCGTTAATCTTTTCAATCGGTTTAAAGAACACATTAGTCAGAAGTAAAAAGGCGATAAATTCACCATTCGTTAACTGTTTATCAATAACGAACCATGTACCGCATACCATGACGAACATCGTAACAAAACGCATCATCATATAGCTAATGGAACCATTAAGTGCAATCAACTTGTATGAGCTCATCTTCGTAAAGCGGAATCTGCTATTGTTAACAGCAAATTGTTTTTTCTCATGCTCTTCGTTCGCGAACGCTTGAACAACACGAATTCCGCCTACATTGTCTTCTATTCTTGCATTGAAATCGCCAATATCCGTGTACAACTGGTGAACGGCTTTTGTCATCTTACCGTTGAAATAAACAACTAGCCAAATGATAATTGGAACGACGATAAAAGTAAGTACTGCGAGCTTCCAGTTAATGAAGCACATGAGGATAAAGGAACCTACTAATGTCATAATCGCTATAAACAAATCTTCTGGACCATGGTGAGCCATTTCACCAATCTGCATCATGTCGTTCGTCAAACGACTCATTAGATGACCCGTCTTCGTATTATCAAAAAATCGGAACGATAGCTTTTGAATATGCTCAAACAGCTTTTTTCTCATGTCAGTTTCAATATTTATACCTAACGTATGTCCCCAATAATTCACAATATAAAGAAGGACAGTATTAATTGCATACAATGCAACTAAACCAAGTGAAGCCCATACAATAATCATCCATTCCCCTTTTGGCAACAGATCATCTATAAATGTGTTTACGACAAGCGGGAATGCAAGTTCTAATAATCCTGCAAGTACCGCACAAGTGAAGTCAAGCATAAACAGGGCTTTATATGGTTGATAATAGGAAAAAAAACGCCGAACTAACAATGATGAAAACACTCCTTTTATGCAAATATTTGATATTGATAATCAGTATCAAATTGTACGTTAGTTTGTCCCTTATGGCAATGGACTATTGTGATCTTTTCTTTGTACTTTTTCGCACATTCCAATCAGAAACTACTCTCCTGCTAACCATGCAGCAAGTTCTTCAGTCTGGGACAACGTTGCGATGGGATCAAAGTACCACGACTTCTCACCTTTCCAAATAAATACGCGATCATTTTTTACTGCATCAAAAGTCGACCAAATGCTGTCCTTCTTCAGATCCTCTAGAGTAAGTTCTTTTGACGTGAAAATAATATAGTCACCTGCATACTCTTTCAACATTTCCATTGATACTTCTAGTGATTGTTTCTCCATAATTTCCTTCGCATGTGCTGCAGGCGGCTTACGATCCAATGCGCGATAAATCGCTTGTCCACCGCGTCCGAAATTGTCACCAAACACGCCTACCGTTTTTCCCCAATCTTGCATAATGGAAAACGTTGCTTCCTTTGGAATTGCATTATTTACCTTCTCACGAGCTAACGCTATACGATCATCATAGTTGGAAAGCCAAGCAGTTGCTTCTTTCTCTTTACCAAGTAGTTTACCAAAGTAATTAACCTCTTCATGAACTGTCTTTAACTGACCGAATGGGACAACAACAGTTGGAGCGATCTTGCTAAATGACTCGTAAGCTGCTTCGTTACCAGTAACGATCAAATCCGGCTGAAGAGATAAAACTTTTTCCATTGAAATACTTTCATACTCACCAATATTTTCTACTCCGTCTAACTCATTCACATAATACGGATTTTTCAAATTAAGAGTTGGAGTACCTATCGGCTTTACATCGAGCGCAATGAAGCTGCCTAAATATAGGTCTACCACTACTCGTTCTGGCTTATCTGGAATTTTAATCTCTCCATGCATTGTAGAGACTGTTCGGAACTGACTACCCGCTTCTATCTGCACAGTATTGGTGGACGTATTCTGTTCAGTAGCAGTCTGATTTCCCCCGACACTGTTACCTTTCGACGGTGCATTGCTCGAACACGCACTTAATAATAGGGCCAAACTAATAATTATGGTAGCAAAAGCTCTAGTTCCTTTAAACATGGTTAACTCTCCTCTATATTTGTTTTGATAATGATTATCAATACCAATATAAAGGTTTACCCCTTTCTTGCCAATGGAAATATTGCGCTTCTCGGATGGATATTCTGCACTTCTCCTCAGCTCACGATGCTGCAATCGATACTGGATTGGTGATAATCCTGTTTGTTTTTTGAAGCTTCGGCTGAAATAATATTTATCCACATATCCGATGAAACTCGAGATTTCCTCTAAAGATGCGTCTGATGTCAACAATAGTTCCTTTGCTTCAGTAATTCGTATGCGATTCAAATATTGAATGGGACTACAACCCATCTCCCGTTTGAACAACTTAACTAAATGACCAACGCTGCAATCCAACATTTCTGATAACATATTAAGCGTAATAGGTTTGGAATAATGTTCATCCATAAATCGAGTCGCTTGAGATACATACGATGCTTTGGTCATCAGGACTCCATCATTATAGAGCTGAGTAAAGAGTTCATGTGCACATTGATAAAATAGTGCTTTAACTCGAAGACGATGTAATTCTCCCTTTAAGTTCCAACAACTCTCCATCTCTTTCACTTTCGTTAGCAGATTCAAGGATGAATGAGGCATCAGTCCATATTGAAGCTGAAAGGGAAAACTTCTATCCAGCAGCTGCTGAGTCTCTAGTCTGCAAGGATGCGGGATAATTGCCTTATAGAGTATAAGATAATATTCGAAGGTATTAGTAGCATGTATATCTAGACAAGCACCTTTACCGCCGTGAAGCACATAAAATTGTTCCGTTCTGTGTTGCTTCCCATCTAATGACAAGAGCGCATTACCTCGGATCGCAAATAAATAGAAGCTGCTTGGCAAAATAAATCCTCGCAACTCCTCACCTTCAAACTTTACAAAATGTCTTATATCTATCATATTTATTAATGCACGATTCCATAAAGCAATGTGATCACTTAGCCACATATCTGTACACTCCTCACTTACCAAAAACCGATTAACCCTCATCAAGCAGTCTATGCTTCATTGCGAACTCTACGAGCTCACTCTTTTTGGTGACATTTAATTTGTTCATAAGTCTTGTCTTATGTGTATCGACTGTTTTGATGCTTAACGTTAATTGTTGAGCGATTTCTACTAGTGAGTATCCACGAGCTAGAAAGGTTAATACTTCACGTTCACGAGGACTCAATTGCTCGTAAGACACTTGCGTTTCTGCTTGCTGTACATTCTTTTTGAGCATGGATGAGAGCAAAGCTTGAGTTTCTTTAGGCCGAAGGAACAAGTTGCCCATCACCACATGATCGATAGCCGCATACAAATCTTCATCGACAGCCACCTTTGGAATAAAACCAGAAGCTCCCGATTGCATGATGGAATTGACAAAGTCTTCATCCTCATGCATCGTCAATACGATTATTTTTGCCTCCTTATGTTTTGCTTTAATTCGTTGCAATACTTGAACACCATCCAAACGAGGCAAACTAATATCGAGAATTAGAATATGAGGCATCAGCTTATCATAAAGCTCAAGAGCTTCCAATCCATCAGCAGCTTCACCTATTACTTTATAGGTTGGACGTTTTTGAAGAAGCAGCTTCAGTCCTGCTCTTAGTACTGCATGATCGTCCACAAGCATAATTTCAATTGTTTGTTCCATAATTATTGCACCTTTTTTCTTGTCTAGTTTTGCGGGATAGAGACGTTCAGTTCTGTACCACCGACACTTGTCGATGCTAGTTGGAAAGTTCCACCTAGCAGTTCCGCGCGCTCCCTCATTCCATATATCCCGATCCGATTCTGTTCACGTGCTTTTTCAAAATCATGTAATTGAATACCATGTCCATTGTCACGAATCGTTAGATTGATGTACTCTTCTTCGTACGACAGAGTGATATAAATGTGTGAAGCTGACGTGTGTTTCACTACATTAGTCATACTTTCTTGAACGATTCGGTACAGCGCTACTGCTTTATGAATGTCGATGACAACCTCATTACTAGGAAGATCAAGTATGACAGCAACACCGTACTTCTCTTCGAAATTGCTCACATATTTTCGAATGGCTGGTATTAATCCCATGTCATCTAATATAGGTGGTCTAAGCTCTACCGCCAAATCTCTAATTTCTCGCAAAATATTTGCTGTAATGTCACGGCATGAAGTCAGCAGCAAATGTTGTTCTTCATCCTTTGCCTCGTTCGCCATTACACGCATCGTAACCATTAATGAAGTAAGCGCCTGGCTTGTCTCATCATGTAGCTCACGAGATATGCGTCTTCGTTCATCTTCTTGCGCTGATAGCAGCTTGGAAATGAGCGTATCCCGGATACGATCCTTTTCTTGAAGTGTCTGAAGAAGCTGTTCTACTTCTATATTTGAGCTTATTAAATTGTCAGCCATTTCGTTAAACGCTCGCGCTAATTTCCCTACCTCATCATTGCTTGTTTCGTTCGCCCTAAGTGACAATTTACCCGCAGATATGCCAGTGGCAACGCCGACCAAATTGTTAATTGATCTTGTTATAAGACGAGTAACCGAATATACGATTGCAGCTGCAACGATACAGACGATGATAGTCGCGACAATGAGTTCCCCGATTTTTCCTAAAATGCTCGCTTTTGCACGCTTTTCAGCCATACCTACACGAACATACCCAACATCGCCCTCTTCAATCGGACTTAAAATATCGTGCATATCACCTTCGTTTGTCGTTAATGTAGCGACATCATATTTATTTGTACCGTTTGGGAGATGTGCATTAATAATACCTTGCGGCAAATCACCTGAGAACGTATGACCTACAAGAGTATGATTACTATTGAACACCAATATATAACGAACATCCTCATTCGCTTGCTGAGCTTGCGTAATCAATAAGTAAGTTGCGTAATAATCATCTGTCAAAATGTAGTCCGAAGACGATACCGCAACATGATTCGCAATGCTGAGACCACGTTTCTTCAACTCCTCACCGGTCATTTTCGTTAATGAATCCCAAATGACAAGCCCTAACACTAAAGAAAGAAAAAGTAGAGCTACAAGGAGCGCTCCGAATATTTTTTGATTAATCGTTAATCTACTCTTTTCGTTCATTAGCGACCCCTTCTGTCCGGAATCGTGTTTTCTATAGCTTCAAACAATTTGAAGTCTACAGGTACATATCGGTCTATGGACAAACCTTCTAGCGCTTTTAACATCTTAGGGTCTTCATGCATCGATAAGAAAATTTCCTTCACACGGTTTTTATCTTCGCTCGGCATTTGGTTGTTAACAACGACTGGTCCTGTTCCAAGTGTTGCGGATTCTTCAATGATTTGTAATGTTTCTGCAACTTCAGGATTAGACAGCTCTAAGTTTTTCAACACCAAGTTATTTACAGCTGCCGCATCTACAACCTTATCTAGTAGAGCTAGTAGTGAGTTTTCGTGATTATACGTATACACATGACGACCAAAAAACTGTTCGGGATCTTCTCCAATATGGTCTAATTTTTGATCTATAAAAATGTACCCAGAATAACTGATAGGATCTGTGAACGCAATACTTTTCCCTCTTAATTCATGTATATCCGTTATGTTGCTTTCTTTGTTAACTACGAGATAGCCCTGATAGTAGGGTAACCCCATCCTCTCTTGCATAGCAATTGCCTCTAAACCAGCCACATTGCGATAAGTAATAAATGCTCCGGCGGACAATAATGCGATATCTGCCCCTCCATTAATCATTAGCATACTTATTTCACTGTAACTTTTGCGCTGAATGAGAATGACAGGTCGGTTAAGTTTAGATCCTATATAATTTGAAATTTCTTTGTAATACTTTATCGTGTCAGCTGGGTTCAGCACACTTGAAAAAGCTACTCGGACAGGATCTGGTTCATTATCTGGTGACTCTATTAATGGTGCAGATTCTATCTTGGAAAAGTTAATGTCATAACTTGTATGACCACCCTGACACCCCAATACAAGCAGTGAAATTAAAACGATCAGCAACAGCTTGTACATTTTATTCATAGATGTTCTTACCTCCACCCTGATGTCTGCGCTTACATTAATGAAGTATAACATGAAAACAACACTAATAACCCAAGGGAATAGCAAACTAAACAGTAGGATTTTATCCTACATGACTACTAAAAATTCTTAATAAAAAATCAGAATTACGCTGATAGTTGGAAAAGGGTAAGTCGTAGATAATAGGAATCGAGAAGACGACACTGGATAGAATCTTTATGAAAGCGTTTCATAAATTGGCATTTATGCCAACAGCTACGAAAAAGTCTTTCTGTTGTCAGAATCACACATACCAACTTCGAGGTGAAAAGAATGTTACCATTTTTAAGGCAAAAGGTTGCCTCATCACAAGTACCAGAAAAGGACATTGCGAAAACGTTTCGTCGCTACAGTCTCCAGTCATTGCTAGGCGTATTCTTTGGTTATATGGCCTATTACATCGTTCGTAACAACTTCAATCTATCTACTCCTTATTTACAAGAAGAGATGGGACTAAGCCTTGCACAAGTAGGTTTACTCGGAACGTGTATGACGGTTGCATATGGTTGTAGTAAAGGTTTTATGAGTGTTCTTGCAGATAAAGCAAGTCCAGCACGCTTTATGGCACTTGGTTTGACACTAAGTGGACTCGTTAACATTATGCTTGGTTTCAGTACATCGTTCTGGGTTTTCGTTGCACTAGTCATTATGCTTGGTCTAGTTCAAGGTATGGGCGTTGGCCCAGCATTTATTACAATTGCTAGCTGGTTCCCTCGTAAGCAAAAAGCTATAGTTGGTGCAATTTGGAACACTTCACACAACATCGGCGGTGGCGTAATTGCTCCAATTATCGGTGCTACAATTGCTGTTGTAGGTAGAGATGAATGGCGCGTTGCAACCTATCATGTCCCTGCTGCAATTGCACTTGTTTTTGTAATCGTTATCTTGCTTCTGACAAAAGGTTCACCTAAGAGTGAAGGTTTGCCATCTGTACAAGAAGTTCATAAAGATAGCAGTGATCCAGTTGTTAAATTTAAATCTACGGACAAGCTTCCAGAAGAGATGACTGCACTCCAAATCTTCATGAAGTATGTATTTTATAATAAAAATGCTTGGTACGTTTCGCTACTTGACGTGTTCGTGTATATGATCAGATACGGTATTTTGTTCTTCTTGCCAATTTATCTATTCGACGTTAAGAATTTCTCTGAAGATGAAATGCACGTTGCATTCTTGTTCTTCGAGTGGGCTGCAATACCTTCAACATTACTTATCGGTTACTTGTCTGACAAATTCTTCAGAGGTCATCGTATGCCGCCAGCGATTGCTTCCATGGTCATTATTATCGGTTGTATTATCGGTTACTGGCTAAGTGATTCCGTGCTTTGGACGACAATTTTTGCAGCAGCTATCGGTTGCTTCATCTACGTACCGCAATTTCTTGCTTCCGTACAAACGATGGAAATCGTTCCTTCGTTTGCAGTTGGCTCCGCGGTTGGTCTACGTGGTTTCATGAGTTATATCTTTGGTGCAACACTTGGCCAACTTGGCGTAGGTCTTGTATCTGACGCTTTCGGTTGGCAAGGCGGATTTGTATTCCTCTTGTCAGGTGCGGTATGTTGTATTATATTCTGTATCTTGACTCACTACAGTGTTAAAGAGATGTATGCAAAACGTGCGCTAGAGCAAGCACAACAATAATGTCAAAAAAGAACTCTTCCCGATTTTATTCGGAAAGAGTTCTTTCTTATTAGCTATGTCCTTCAGCAACTCATAGATTATATTTAACAACCATCTTACTCAAGCAAGTACCTCGACAGTAAATCCACCTGGCGCTTCCACATAAAATGTGTAGCCATGCAGCCTTTTAGGCGGCTTTACATCATATCCGTCATCCTTTAATCGTTTATTTATTTCATCCACCTTTTCCTCGCTCTCCTGAATAAATCCAATATGAAACGTTTTCGGATAAACGACCTCTTTCCCTTTCATCAAAGTAAGCACTGATCCATCATCATCAAATAGTACATCGAATGTTTCACTATTTTCTTCGCTTGTTTGTAATCCAAAATATTCCCCCAAAAACGCCTTCGTTGCAATCACATCGTTAACCGTAAGATTGATATGGTTAATCTTCATCATTACCACTCCCTCTTCTAATCTAGTCACTACTTCCAACTAGTTATATTTTGATCATATCAAATTAATGCAAGTGGTAAGCTTTCGAGTGTTTCGAGGTGATTGATCTCATTTCATTTACGATTATCCGTCACAGAACTTTAACGTTTTTTAACAATGAACAGACCAAAAAGGCTCTAAGAGGTCGTCTCGACAACCGCTTGAGCCTTACTGGTCTTAAAGTTAAACGGGACTATTGTGTACTACAATCGTCTGCAATACCTCTTCGATTTGATTTTTGTGATGGGTATCATGATGGATAAAATCTTGAATGATAGATAGGATAGAGAACGGTGTTCCAGTATGAGGGCACAATTCATCGCCATTGGCTGTAATTGGTTTTCTTAACGTTTCTTCCCCCATTTCATGTAGCAACTCACATAGTTCTAGACGAGTAGCGTTAAACTCAACTAACAATTGACTTTTGCTAACTCCTGATTTTGCGTATGAGTAGGCTATTGCATTGTAAGGGTCAAAGTCAGGAAATACGATCCCTTCTCCTCTTTGTACGGCTGGTATTCCATAAGTAATCAGATATTGGTCCCAATTCATAAGATGTGAAATGATTTCTGCCGTGGACGCTTTTCCTTCCTCAATCGGCTTAAACCATGCTGTATCATCTAACGTATTAAATTGATTACTCCACGTTGTTATCGATCTGAAGGTGTCGATGATCGTCTTAACTTCTGACATAGCTACACATCCCTTTACATTTATTAGAAACATTTTAACATGAGAACATATGTTCTTGTCAATCTGAATGTGTGAATATACGAAAAAGATCAGACTTCGGAATGAACCGTAAGCAGCTGTCACCACATCCGACTGAAATGACAGCAGTAGGACGTGTTTTTTGTAATATCCATAAGATTTTACGTATGCTTCCCTATTGAATATCACCCATTAATTAGGTATGATGAGTCCAAGTGATAATGATTATCAGTGTGGAGGTGCTTTTTTGAATTTAAATCAAATCGGGGCTACTTATTCCGTCCGCAACATACATTTTGAGCTTCGTGGTTTATTAAATCGCGAGGTATCCTTTAACGAAGGAATTCCATTGCAGAAGATAAATAATAGTTTGCTAATCGCTGCTCAGGAAGGGGAAGGCACTCTTTTTTGCAACAATAAGGAACATAATTTACAGAGCAATATGGTATTCATACTGAAACCGGAAGATATAGTTGGCATAACAGCTAGCAATGAACTTGGCCTCTCTTTATGGCTAATTTCCTTTTCCACACATGGGGCTTCAGACAACCTTACTGACATACTTCCCACTATAAAAGAACTAAATAACTCTGAATTCGCTTCTCTTCTTCAATCAATAATGGAAATCGCTATGCTTCGTGATGTTTCTTCTCCCACTGAACAGATGGACAATCATAATCATTTTCAATTACTAATGCGAAATATATGGAATGAGACGAGTGAATCAGTTAATGACATTGCTGATGAACATTCCAAAGCGAAAGTATCAGAAATTATTGAACAGTTACAGCTTCGATTCCATGAAGAAATCACAGTACATGAGCTTGCAGCACTGGCTGGAATTAGTAAACGAAGATTTACACATTGGTTCAAGCAGTTGACGGGGAAAAGTTTAACTGACTTTATTACAGTCCTTCGTATGGATCATGCAAAACATTTACTTCTAAGTGGTGAATGTTTAAAAGATGTCGCTACAAAGGTTGGTTATAACGACGAGTTCTATTTCAATCGACGCTTTAAACAAATAGAAGGCATCTCGCCTGGTCAATTTAGAAGCAATCGTATTCATCCCGTAAACATTTGTGCTATGAGCTGCCTTGGCCATCTGTTAGCTCTTGGTGTTCGTCCTGCTGCTGTAGCCAAAAACTTATCAAATGAGTTTTATTTAAACAAATTAAGCGCAGAAATTCATAAGGTCAACAACATCCCACTAGACCTACAAGAAATTTCCTATTTGGAGCCTGATCTCATACTTGTAGGAAATGAACAAGAATATGAGAAACTTTCACCTATCGCACCAACTCTCGTTTTTTCACAAAATGAGCACAAACCATTTTCTTTGCTCCGAAAGCTTGGGGAGACTTTGGGCAAAGGACCCGAAGCAGAACGAGTTATTCAACAATATGAACGTAAGACGCAACGGTTGAAGAGCCGATTAAAGGGCTTAATCTCTAGCTCCGAAACCTTCTCCGTCATGGAAATCCGCCCGGATTCCATCTATGTATTCGGTAACTACTGGTGCAGAGGGGCTTATAATCTATACGATGGACTTGGATTAAGTGCTCCAGCTATCGTACAGAAGGAAATGATCGATCAAGAAGCTTATCGTCTCATATCGGAGGAGCAAATACCTTCATATGCAGGTGATCATCTATTTCTAACTATCGTAGATTCTGATCGTTTCGATCGCCTTTCAAGTGAGCGATGGTGGAACGAATTACCTGCTGTAAAAAACGATCGCGTTTATGAAACATCATACAAGGAATTTGCCGTAACAGATCCAATCTCCATGCATCATCAGCTTGATATTCAAATGAAACTAATGCTAGATCGTGCCATAAAAAGTTGACAGCATAGTCATTAACACTCACTCATTCAGTAATACCTAATTGAAGTAAACGAGGAAGCTTATCTATAACTTTACTAAATGTGTTCGCATCATAACAGTTCCAGTTCAGTACATCAATCTGATAAACAAGTCCCTTCTTAACCGATTCAAGTTGTTGCCACTCCGAACTTGATAATGTTTCTTCTAAAGCATCTCTTGAGCTCGGACTACTCGGGGTTAACATAAATACACGATCACCAGCGTAGTTTGGAAGGTCATCCCTTGTTATTTCCTTATAAGGTAATTCTTCATTCAACATTTCCTTAACGAGACGGACAGGTTCGAAGCCATTCGGATGATAGAGCACGGATGTTAATCCAACGTTACCCATGACGAATAACTGCTTACCGCGATGATAAATAAATACAGTCGCCGTCTCTCCTTTTCTTATCGTGGAGCTCAGTCCCTGCCACATCATATCTTTGCGTCTGCGGTAATCCTCTATCCACTCATCGGCTTCCTTCTCTTTACCAAACCATCGCCCCAGTAGAGAAAGCCTTGCTTCAATTGAAGCGAATGAATTATACGTCAATGTAGGAGCAATTTGTGAAAATCGCTCATAATCCTCTTGACTTTCATTGTCCAAAATAATTAAATCCGGCTTTAACAACTCCGCAGAATCAAAGTCAAACTGACGTTCACCCACACATATTCCCCCACCTATTGGTTGAATACCAAGTGCAAGCAAGTCTTCGACCGTCTCTCCATAAAAAATAACGCGTGACGGACTTGAAGCCATGGTCACCTCGTTACCTTTCCAATCATTAATACGAATGCTCCCCTTCATTCTCACAGCATATTGCCTCGGTGGTAAACCTGTCATCTGGCGAAATTTACGATTAAAATAATATTCATCCGTAAACCCGACTTGTTTCGCAATATGACTCAGCGATTCCTTCGACTGGAGTAGTAGATGTTGTGCATGCTTTATTCGAAGATCCGTTACGTAATCTAATGGCTTCATACCTGTTAGTTCCTTAAAAATGGTAGAATACTGTCCATTCGGTACGCCTGAAAGAGATTCCAACATACTTACCGTTATTTTGTCAGCATAGTTTTCTTGCAAATACCGAATGCTTCCTTCTACTGCTTGAATAGCATTTGCTCTTTCATCTGATTGGATATGATGACTCATAATAAAATGAATCATCTGAAGAAACATTACATTTTGCCCAAAAAAGGATAGCCCTTTTTGTTTCCATCCATTCCTATAAATCTTTTCTGTCATTTCTAGCATTTCTGAAACAGGGTGTACCTTCAGTTCACTTATAGTCGGAAAAAGTTCCGCCTGAAAAGGTCTAGGGGGACTTGGTTCACTTATTTGTGTAATAACGAAATGAATTTTATAGTAAGAGACGACCTTTTGATTGCTGCTTTTAAATTGAAAATAAGTGTAGGGAGGCAATAAATAAGAGCTGAATCTATCAAATAACAGTACTTCATCTTTCAAATACAACTTTCCATTTCCATTGCTACATACTAGTAATGTATAGCAGCTTGACATTTTTTCGCTCGCGGCATTATCTGCCTTAATGGTTACTTGCTCTACACTTTGCATATGAAAAGATAACGTATGTAGTTGTTCTGCTTGTACACCTGTAGCCTGCATCGCTGCTCGACCTCCTCTCCCTATCCTTTTACAATTGATAATGAATCTCATTTAGATGATTATAGTTGAAAAAAAGAAGCTAATCAACTTTCGCCGAATAGCTTCTTCTTCATTTAATCTCCTGATGTCAGCTTTACAATCCAACTGATCCAGAAAGAATTGCCGCGTATTTACTAAGTAGGATAGCTACTTCTTTGCGTACTAAGCTATCACCTGCGCGATAATCAGCACCTGCATCACTTATTATCACCTCAGGACCATACAAACCGAGACCGACAGCGAATTGAACTCCCTCCTCAGCCCAAGGTGAAACTGGAGCGCTAAGCTTAGCCGGAACGGGAGGTGCTCCCATAATTTTTTGTGCGAACCGATAGAGAATAACTGCAGATTCCTCACGACTTATAATTCGGTCAGGTTCAAATCGGTTGCTCGAAGTACCGTTTATGATGCCTATTTCAACTAATGTTTGTATTTCCGCTTCATACTTATGTCCTTTCGTATCTGTAAAAGTGGCTGGCATATGAGTATTCTTTACACCTGTTAAACGAAACAATTGTGTTGCAAATTCACCGCGTGTCACCGTATGATCCGGTTCAAACAATTGTGCAGTCGGTTCTAAGAGAGCACCTGAATTACGAAGAGAGTAGATCGCATCAGCATAAGGATGGTTTTGTGGCACATCGCCAAACTTCGGCAGTTCTGGAAGCTTTTCGAGCCAAGCGTCGGGGAATATATATGAAAAATGTACGATTTCTCCCGACTTATTCGTTTTGAAAGCAGCTAACTTACCGTCCTCATCTTGAAACAGATTGTCGCCTACTGGCTTTAACTTTTTAGAGTTTGACGGGCCTTTTACGGTCAAAAAGCCTTCGTTTGCTTCTACACTCATATGAAATACGGGCATGCGCAAGTAGCTGTATTGACCTTCATATTTAGATAGCTGTGCTTTGGTGAGCGATAAAACCTCACGTTCTTTATCTGGAGTAGGGAAATAGTGATCCATAAAGGCTTCGAACAACTTCGTTCGTATGTCGGAGCTATCGTTATTCGACACAATAAATCCACCAACATTATGTTCGGGAATTAGCCACATCCATGAGTGAGCACCTGGTAAATCGCCACCTTTACCTATGACGTATTGGCCATTATAAAACTCAGGGAAAAACATTTCAAAACCCAAACCCATATTTGATATCTCAGGATGAATACCTATATGTGTCTTATTCATGAGTTTGACGGTATCTTCCTTCAATATACGCTTACCATTAAGTTCTCCGCCGTTCAAATGAGCAAGCATGTATTGGCTAATATCAGTACTTGTAGCGAACATGCCTCCCTCAGGGGCGATAGTTGGAGTGTTATCGTATTGAGGCAACGGCTTGCCTACACCATCGTAACCTGTAGCTAACTGTTCGCGTACTTTATCGCTCATGTGAAAGTCACTATTTTCCATACCCAGCGGTTCAAATATACGTTCTTGAATAACTTCCTCGAATGGTTTATCAGCAACTTCTTGAACAATTAAACCTTGCAAGGCTGAAGCCAAATTATCATAACGGTATGCTGAGCCTGGCTCACGAATAATTGTAGGTTTGTAATCTTGTAGGTACTTTTTTAGAGGATAATCAGTAGTTGTTGCCGTGGAGTCAGTCAATATATCGGTATAATCAAAGCCAGTAGAGTGTGTTAGAAGATGTCTCATCGTTAATTTACTATCTGTTTTATTCGGTATTGTGAAATCGCTCAGGTAAGTATGGACATCCTTGTCTAGATCGATCTTACCCTCCTCTACCAACTGCATGACAGCAGATGCTGTGAACACCTTAGAGATAGAAGCCATTCTGAACATCGTTTTATTTGGTTCAACAGGGGATTTACTCTCTACATCTGCATAACCATATCCTTCATTCAACAAAACTTTGCCGTCTCCAACTACTACAAACGCACTACCAACTAAATTCTTTTTCACATCAGGTCGGTTAAAAAAAGCATCTGCGAATTTCTTCACTTCCGCTGCATCTTTGGGTCCCTGGGATGCGGCTGCCTGAATACTTTCATTTGGCACAAAAGCGACTGAAACAGCAACCGCCACTGCAAGCAGCATCGCCGTCATGCGAGATCTTCTCTTCATTCCATACTCTCCTATCTATAATTGGATTATTTTGTGAATCTCACTAAGATTATCACAGCTAACAAATGACCAATATAGACTTGAGACTGTATGTTGCCCTAGACTTTGGTTGGGTATTTCCATTTTTGGATATCTAAACCTAAATGGACGACTTCGAATAAAAAAGCTAGTACCAGATAATTCATGGCACTAGCTTATCTTCAAATTATTTTATGATTACTTATTAAGAGCTTTGGGCAATTCCTCAAGCATCCATGTTCTTGCTAATGCATCTCCGCTAGCTTTTTCAATATCAAAATTGTAAACATAACCCTTCTCCACCGCTGGAAGACTGCTCCATAAACTTGTTTTCATCATCGCTTCCGTTTCTTCTTCTGCGCTAGCGTCGGTCGGATTCAAAATAAAGATGCGATCTCCTGCGTAATCACCAATCGTTTCGGTTGATATTTCAAGAAACCCTGTTGCTTCATCGATCAGTTTTTGCACGCCTGCAACCGGTTTGAAGCCACCCTCTTCATACAAAAACTGTGGCAATCCTGCCCCTGCCATTACAAATAGTCGATTGCCAGGATACATCGTAAATACAGTTGCAGTCTCATTTTCTTTCACTTCTTCTTTGCGCAGTTCAGCCCACATAGCATCTCGATCCGTATGATATTTTTGTAGCCAAGCTGCCGCTTCAGTCTCTTTGCCTAATATAACGCCAAGTTCAGTCAAACGATCCTTCAGCGGGGAGAAGGAATCGTATGTTACGGTTGGAGCAATTTTGGTGAGCTTTTCATATTGATCGGCATCGCTATTTGAGAATATAATTAAATCTGGTTTAAGCCCTAAAGACTTCTCCAAGTTAATTGGGAATCCAACATCTTCAATAGGCTTTAACAGCTCATCATACGATGTGCCAGATTGTTTCAATACGCCTACTGGTGTTACACCAAGCGCGAAAATATCACCTGTTACTTCACCATGAAATATAACGCGCTGTGGGTTAGTAGGAATATTAACTTCATGCCCACTCCAATCTTTATACAATTGGGTTGCAGACTCGGTTTTCTCTGGCTCGGCTGTTGCTAGTTCAACAGTTTCTTTTGTCGGCACTGCTTTCTCTGCTGCGTTGTTCGATGGGTTGCCACAAGCAACCAACAACGCACTTGTTAGTGCAATGACAATCAGAAGCTGACTTACCTTTTTTACTTTAACCATTTAACTCTCCCCTTTAAAATCATCATCCTGTTATTGATAATGTTTATCATTATCAATAAGTATCGTACGCAATATTTTGCGATGTTACAATGGACAAAAAAAATAGTTCTAAAACTTTTGTACAAACCATAAGGACGTAACTTACCAAGAGCAGTGTAGGATTATATGGTACATAGAAAAAGGCTAGGGTAACTTAAGAAAAGTTATCCCTAGCCTTTTGTCGATTAAATTGAAGAAACCAATTAAAGAGCTCTTCTCCCTTGTACGTTTCTTGCATAATTTCATGCCTTAGTCCTGGAGGGTATATTGTACTTTTAATATGCCCACCAGCTTCTTGCAAGGCAGTAACCATATCTATCGTACTCGTTACTGGGTTAATATCATCATCAGCGCCATGAAAAGCCCAAACGGGGATATCTTTCAGCAGATGTGCTAATTCGGGCTGAAACCACCCTGCTAATGGAGCAACTGCCGCAAATCGCACAGAGTGATAGGCTGCTAGATCCCAAGCACCATTGCCTCCCAAGCTGAAGCCAGTCACATAGATGTGAGATAAATCAACAGGATAGTCTGACTCAATTTGATCTAATAAAGCAATAACCTTATCTCGCTCCGTAGGCCAGTTCGAATCGGCAGGACATTGAGGAGCAACAATGGCACAAACAATTGATAACCAAGCCTAGTAAGCTGGGAATCCTCTTCACTAAACTTTTGATAGATAATAGGCATCACAACCGCTCCTTTAGCTTTTAATCTCAAAAACAGATTCAATAACTATCGGAAGATTTTCTCTTAGTGAATTCGCTCCCATCACTGATCGGGCATGGAGACCCTTTTCGCCAAATACATCGTTCATAAGATCCGAGAAACCATTTAACACTTTATGGTGTTCTTCAAATTCTGGATCGGCGTTTACTAGTCCTTGTGCTCTAACTACTCTACTCACTTGATCTAAGCTACCAAGTGCATCCTTCACTACTGCGAGTACCTCTATAGCTGCTAACCTCGCATACTGGTAGCCTTCCTCCGTTGTAAATTCACGTCCTAATTTACCCTTTGGATTGCCTGATGGACCTTTACCAGAAACGAATAGTAGATTTCCCGTTATTACGTAATTAGCATATTTAGCTGCTGGTCCACTAGCATCTGGTAGCTCAATACCTAATTGCTTTAATCTGTTTTCAATGGATTCTCCCACGTATGTTACCCTCCATTTAATAGTCGTTTAATAGCCTTCAATAACCTTTCAAAATCATCAGCTTCCAGCGAGTAAGTGTTGTTCAACCTTCCGGTGTAGTTCCCATACATTACACGTTTGATTAGCCAAAATAATACTAGTTGTATCTATTTCGGGGTAATAAGCAAACATGACGGCCACACCCGCGTTTGAACCTTCCTTATACATTCGAATCAGCTTGTCCGATTTATTGTAACTAAAATGAAAGCCATATCCATTTACTATTTTTCCCCAGTCGTATTTCTGCTCTATGGTTGTTTGAGGCTTTATCATTTCAGTTGTCATCTCTTGAGACAACAGTTTTCCACTAATTAATGCACGTATAAATAGATCAAGGTCACCTACTGTAGTAAAGGCTCCTCCATCAGATGTTCCGATCGGCGGGAAAGAATATATATTTTTCTTCCATATCACTTCATTTCTTTCGTTTGTACTTGCAGAATAACCTTCTGCTACTCGCGTATCAGCATCGTCTTTTGCGCTAAACGAAGTGTTTTGCATATCACAAATACGGAATATATGCTCCGTAACATAATCTCTATACCTGTTTTTGCTCACTTTTTCAATTACAAGTCCAAGCAATACAAAAGCACAGTTATTGTAGCTGACTTTCGTCCCCGCATTAAATTTAGGTTCCTTATAAGCAAACTGCGGAATAAAATCTATACAATTTCGAATGGAGTAGTTAGGCTTGTTTATAAATAATTCTTCATAGCTTTCTCCATCCTCTTCATCTGCATCATCAGCAATACCAGAAGTATGAGTAAGTAAATGTCGAACGGTAACGTCCGTTGGAATTTGAGTACCAGATAGATCAATAATATTGGTAACTCGATCATCTAGATTAACCAACCCTTTATCAACGAGCTGCAATATAGCTACTGCTGTAAACAGCTTCGTAACGGAAGCCGTATCAAACATCGTATTTATTTCATTAGGTACTTTGAACCCTCTATGTGCTAAACCATATGCGTTTGCACATATTATATCGTCACCTTTTTTTACTAACCCAGCACCGGAAAAGCTGTGCTCTTCTGCATACAGATTGAACAATGCCAAAATCTCTTTTTGCATATCACGATCTCCTAATCTAATATTCTCATCACCATTTTAGCATATAGCCATTACTATTAATGATAAAATTTACCTATAAACCTTTTCTACTATGCTTATATTCATTCGGCTACCCATCCAAAAATGTAAGTTTTACTATATTGCTCGGCTGGTTACCGACAAGCCAATTGTTTAATGCCGGAGAAAAGTTGTAGTCCAGTGTACTACTTGTAAAAAGTTCAGTAGATGATTCCGCTTGAATGTAAATCTTATAGACAACTATAATGACATCACCTTCAGGCATATGTCTTAAATAAACAGTAATACAATTAAAGCCATCGACTCCCATTGGAATCGCTGTCCGATTTAGGCTGAAACTATTAGGTAGAAGTGTCGTTCGCTGCGGTAACGTTGAGCGGTATTGGACTGGACCTGCAATTACTTTACTAACATTAGTAATCTTTGTAGTGATCGTTACGATATCTCCTACCTTAATTTTCTCAATGTCAACTGTGTGTTCTAAACGCATTTTAGTTTCGGGTAAATTAATTTTTTGCGCGATAATGATAGGACTTGGAAATTGATTCTGAATCGTTTCATAGTTACGTTCATGAATGCTATTTTCTTCCAATATGAGGTTAGTATCCATATCGATTGAATTTAGATCCGCTCCGAGAACATGTACATTTGCTGACCATGGTAAATCTAAATGATTGATCGGCAAACTTTTTAACCAAGGCTTCCAAACATCCCTCTGTCCCTGTTCAAATAGCTTTGGAATATAGAGAGACACATGACTTACTGAAAGAAATGGTGAACTATAGACAACAATTAAATGCCATCTAGTATGGATATCCAGCACATACGTTTCATTCGAATGATCACGTACAAATGCTAGCACGTTCTTAATATGAGCGTATTGGCCTGCTTGTTTACTTTCATATCCTTTAGTAGAATTAACTTTTGCTTCGGCATTCTCCGTCTTGAGCGTAACTTCTTGCTCGGAGTCGTCAGAACTCCAAATTAAATATGCATCACATATAGAATAGCTTTCATCTTCTATCTTCAATCTCGTTGTATGCCCTTCTATGTTAGAAAGCCACTTATAGTCGTGACGATTCGAGCTGTTAATAATAATCACGTCATCTCTCCGCTCCAATTTAAGATACAATAACCGCTTCATTAATCCCACTCTACTATTTATTAAAATTATGCGTTATATCCCTCAAACGTTCGGTTGTTAGGCAACTTATTCTCATAACGTAAAAAGAGCGTTCCAGCTACAATCACACATAGTTGTGCGATTGTAGCTAAGGAACGCTCTTATTTTGACAATTTATTTTTTAGTAGTAAGCCATTCTGTCAATTCTTCCGTTTGAGCAAGTACGGCTAGTGGATCGTAATACCAGGAAACTTCTTCTTTCCACACATAAATATTTCCGTTTTTCACTGCAGGCAGGCTTCCCCAGATCGGATCAGCTTTAAAATCTTCTACCGTGCGTGTATTCGACGTGACAATAAGATAGTCGCCAGCGTACTTCGGAAGTAATTCAGCCGTAATTTCGGCCCACTGTTTCTCCATAATTTCAGCTGCGACTTCTGTAGGCGGTTTACGGCCTAAAGCTTGATAAATAGGTTGTCCACCTCGGCCGAAGTTATCTCCATATGCCCACGTTTGTTTTCCTCCATCTTCAAAAATCGTAAACGTTGCATCAGCTGGAATGACAGCATCTACTTTTGCTTTAGCAGCGGCAATTCGCTCATCAAATTGCGCAAGCCATGCTTTTGCTTCTGCTTCTTTATTAAACAAAGTTCCGAAATACGTAAGTTCATCATGTGTATTTTTTAGATCACCATATGGAATGACGACTGTAGGAGCAATTTTGCTAAGCTGAGCGTAATTGTCTTGCACTCCAGTTAGAATGAGGTCAGGACTAAGCGCGATTATATTTTCTATGGACGGTTTCGAGTAATCGCCGATATCAGCAACCTTCGCAAGCGCTTCTTTAAAATAGTAGTTTTTGATCGTTAACCCAGGCGCACCTACAGGTACAACACCCAGTGCGATTAGCGTACCTAAATATTCTTCAGCAACGATTCGTATCGGGTTAACTGGAACTTCAATATCACCGTTAATCGTTTTAATTGTTTTGAATTGTTTTGTTTCCTCCGCTGGTGCTTCGGTTGTTGCTGTAGGGCTCGGTTCTACCGTAGCGTTACCCTTAACTCCCTCTTTGTTATTCGTCGCTGGCGCTCCACACCCGGAGATGATAGCAACGATCAATAATAAAGTTAATACGATAAATGATACACGACTTCTGCCTTCTTGTTTTCTTCTAGTAAACAATAGTAATCCTCCTCATTTAATAACGATAATCATTATCAGTTCACTCTACAGTGAAAGAGGGAAAAATACTATACCTAAAAGTGATGTTCCTTCATGCAAATTTATGATCTGGTATTAGCGCCTGTAGTAATACTTGAAGCTGTGCTTGAGAAGATATAGGATCGTAGCCCCAGAACACCTCATCTTCATTCAAGAGATAAACCCGATTATGATTAACCGCTTCTAGCTTCAGCCAGTTTGCAGATCGAAATAACCGATTGATCCGCTCTTGTCCTTCTGGAGAGGTCGGCATGGCTGTAATAAAGATGTGTGTGGCTGAATAGTTCGCCATAGACTCGAAGTCAACTTCAATATAACCACTCGTAGCTATACCTTGATCAAGCAATTCCGAAGGCAGTCGAAAGCCGAGATCATCATAGAGCACTTGAGAGCCTCTCCCATGACTGTTGTTGAAACAATATGCTTTATGTTGACCAATTTCCCACACAATTGCTGTTCCACGACTGCCAAGCGTCTGATCCAAACGATTGTTTCCTTTCACAACCTGTGCGTCATAGTTTTCCAGCCATACCTCTGCCTGCTGCTGTTTGTT
Organism: Paenibacillus sp. GSMTC-2017; assembly: GCF_016019935.1. Lineage (GTDB taxonomy): Bacteria > Bacillota > Bacilli > Paenibacillales > Paenibacillaceae > Pristimantibacillus. Next base: position 348,317 of record NZ_JAECMT010000003.1, on the reverse strand, counting down.
TACGATATGAGCGATCATATGAAATTGTTCACGCCAACTCATCGTCATAAAAGGTAGTTCTAATACTGGTGCAATTGGAAGCAGACTTTTATTCTCTTCTTCCTTGATGTAACTAATAATGACATCCGGGTTTACAGCGACAATTCCATCATAATAGGTTGAAGCGGTATGTCCATACGGGTTGAACTTTTTACCAATGATCATATTGTCCCTTTGCATGACTTGCTCTAGCCAAGACGTATAAACACCAAGCTCCGGAACAACACCTAGCGCTATTAAGCTCGCTGTATGATTAAGATTTAGAGAAACGATCCTTTTGTCAGCACGTCGATAGGCTGTCGGTGATAAACCGACCGTTTCTTTAAATTTGCGACTTAAATAAAAACCTTCCTTGTAGCCTACCTCGTGTGCTAACGTATTCAAATCTGGTGCCCCAGTCAGTATGCGACTCTGAGCATTACGTATCCTAATTAGAGTTAGATAGGCATTAAACGTTCGTCCTGTATGTTTCCGAAATGTACGTGACAAATGTTCTGGGCTTACACTTGCTAGTTCAGCGAGCTGCTCCCTTGTCAGGTCCTCATTGTAATGATTCTCCATGTAACTACAAACTTCATTTAGCCAATCCTTGGACGGTTGTTGTTTCGTTAGTATAAATTGATAAAGCTCAGTGAGCAGTTCAATAAATAGCTGTTGTGATCTGAAGGGACCACTCAATTCTGGCTCTCTCCATACATTTTCTAGTTCACCAGCAAGTCTCAATATGCCAAGCGAACAGCGTTGCAGCGGCACTGGATATTTTAAAATACTCGATTGGTAGCCATCTATGTTTAGGTTGCAATATTCAATTAGTACCCCTTTAAGAGGAGAACGTGACTTTAACTTCAGTTCTAGTTGCGAAGCAGCATCACATAAAAACACGCTCCCACGAGCTACTTCATGCTGCTCTTCGTTGACAAAAAGCAACCCATCACCGCTCCATACGATCAGAATACGATGAAAGGATTGTTTTACGACTCGATCATTACCTAATCTATCATTATCGAGTCCCATTATACGAACAGGCATATAAAATGAATGAACCGGCTGACGTATTTCATTAAATTCAATAGAGCTCATAGTCATAGTTCTCTCTTTCCGTACGATGATGTTAAACGAAATTGTGTGTATGGTACTTTATTTCCACTAGCTTTTCGTTTCACTAGTTATAATAACATCAGCTTTTCCTAATGTATCTAGTTGCGATCCATTAAAACGATAATGTAGCTGTTCTTGATTTTGAGAGTGAAATTTCACATCTAGTCTCGAAAATATAGTGGCCCTGTAGTCTTCCAATTTATTTTCATGTATTTTCATAGAGAAAGTACCACTACTCGGAAAATCATCGTTATTCATCCCGTTCTCCCAACCAATGCCGGAGAAAACAGCTGCGACTGGAATCGTATCATCTTTGTTTAAATAGTGTAGTATTGAAGACTTACTTAATATAGCATCCTTGGTATTAAATGCAATAGAATATCCTAAACTCGAAGCATTAGAGGGAAGTTTATCCATATTGAAATTATGCTCAAATGAACCAAAAACAACTAGCTGATCTTCACCATTTTCCCCTTTCGTCTCAGCAACGAAAGCGTAGTTATGAACAATATACCCAAATGATTCATCTTGCATCTCATTAATTCCTGCTGCGACATACGTGTTATCGGCATCAGACCATTTATAATGTTTACTGCTAATTGAAGCACTTATTAATTTGGCATCTGCTAATAGAGTCTCCCAGTCAGCTATTAGCTTTGCATCAGCATTTGGGAACAATTGAGTGGGTAATTCGCCATTAAGCTGATAATAGTTAGCTGTTACCTGGAACCCTTCATTTACTTCCACCTGTTCATCATTTGTACCTTTGCAACTAGTTAGAAGACACAACATAACCATTAATTTCAATATAATAGTTAGCTTATTCATGTACTTGTACCGAATTGAACGTGTATCCTTTGAATTTCCCGTTATCTAATGAAAGCTTTAACAAGTTTCCATCTTCAGGTATTCCTTCGAAATATGCACCAATACAACCTGTCGTACATCTATGTCCGGATAACAAAATAGTAACATTACTTGAGTCATACTTATCCTCAAGCTCTTTCATAAATGCAAACACTCGCTGCATGAAAGTTGGTATTTCTTCAACGCCCTTATATACGCTAGAATCTGGAACAACCCCTGCTAACTTCACTTCTTCTCTTTTTAATCCATCTGCTTCACCTAAATCAAAGACGTCTAGTCTATGCTCCACAATTGCTTTTATACCCGTTGCTAATTCTGCTGTTTGAATAGCTCTTTCTTGTGGAGAAGAAAATACATAATTAAATGTGATCGATTTAAACTCTTCTTTCAAAAGTTCGGCTTGCTCTATACCACTTTCATTTAGAGGTAAGCCTTGTCTTCCTTGAAGCCTTCCTTCTTTGTTCAAGTCTGTTTGCCCGTGTCTGACCACATAAATCATGATATAGCCTCCCCTATTGATAAATAAACCTATGATCTTTTTACTCTTGCTTAACGTACGTATTCATGTCTAAGAATTTACATCACCGAAAGTGATTCATAAGTGTTCCCATTAAAGTAAGAGTCTCTAAGAGTTCCTTCAAATTGAAATCCTACTGATTCATAAACATGACGAGCACGCGTGTTAAACACTCTTTTCCGTATCCTTGGCCTTTAATCTTAATCGTTATTCGCATCACGCAAACGGCTTTGTTCGGATTTAACAGACCTGTTAATAGGACATATCCAACTCTATTGTTTTGGTTGTCCTCTATTATTAAATGCATCATATCTTCGTATTGCAAAGCATCTAAATGCTGGTTAATGGACCACTGTCCGACAAAAGGACTGTTTCCATCATCTGATTCGGTTTCAATAACAAATGCTAAATCATTTGCTTCCGTTTTTCGCAAAATTAGCTCATCAGATCGAATTATCGTAATCTGTCCCTTCCTTGTAGATTAACGAACTAGCGTAAATATCCACCCTTACCCCACAATACCATATTATGGGTTATCTGAGCATATCGAAAATCCCACCATACGTTCTTATTATGGTTGAGCACATATAAAAAAGAGCAAATGAAGATCCGCTTCACCTACTCTCTATCAAATCAATAAACAATTGTATGTTAATCCACTAACGAATCGTATTGTGTTTATTTTGAAGAAAATATCGTGTAATTTGATGTATCGAACTCCAGTGTCGTTATTGAGTATTATTTGACCGAAATAAAGCTACTTTGCTGGTAATAAGCATTCTGGAGTTCGTTAAACGTTTTGAACGGTACATTTTAGTCAAATAAGAGTTGCTGGGTTCGTTAGCCATACGTTCGGAAACGTGAGCCACCATTATAATTTCGAAGATGCTTGACTTAATAGTGGAGATAGCAGATTACTATCTACCGACTGCCCTTTACGTAACTTAATCGTCTTTCTTTCGGCCGGTCCTTCGAACAATCCTTCTGGAAAAGACAACTCATTCGCATTAAAGATTGTAAAACTAACCGCATCTTTCGAAGTAGAAATTACAGCAGCATACTTACCACCTTTTAAGAAATGAGGTTTTTTATATTGGATACGCTCTTGAACATCAGTCACTGCCTCATGAACAATCTCGCGTAGCTGTGTGCATATTTCTCTTTGCCAAGGCTCTTTTACCGCTTCAATAAAATCCACTACTTCTTGATTCATTTTTCTCGCTCCTCTTATAAATCGTTTATTTTATTAACATGCCGATTTGATCTCTTAGTTCAACCTCCAGTGCAATGGTTAGCGGAACTTCTCGTTCATTTTCAACCTCGCAAAGCTGTCGTAGCTCAATCCCATACTCACCGTATTCTTTCGAAATCGGCATACGCAATGCCCAATCGATTGCTTCTTCCACTGACCGCACTTCAATTACCGTAAACGCCGTAAACATATCTTGTACTTCTGCAAAAGGACCTACTGTAAGCTTTGGCTTCTCGGCATGTTCTGAATACACAATTCGTACTCCACTTGAACTCGGCAGTAGTGCTTCATTCGCAAGAAGAATACCTGCATTCGATAGGGAATCGTTGTATGCAGCGAGTGCTTCAATAAATTCCAAACTTGGCTTAACACCAGCTTCAGAATATCCATTAGACTTAACAATTAACATATATCGCATTTCTGTTTTCCTCCCGATTACGTATGAAGGTGGGGCTACTTGTATTCCCGCCTCTACTTAATCAACGAACGAGAGGTTTCATTATCGACAACTTTACACAAAAATAATATTATTCCGTTTATTCGCACTCAGCTGCGCGCTTCAGCAAAAGCACCCGCTCCCTCTCGTTGCGAGTAAGTGACGCTGCATGTTCAAACTCTTTACGTGCTTCGTCCATACGGTCCAATTTTGCCAAGAGATCTCCTCGAACGCTTGGTAGCAGATGATAATCCTTTAACGCTGGAACAGTATTCAGTTCATCTACAATTTGAAGTCCATATGCTGAACCAAATGCCATTGCAATAGCTACTGCCCGGTTCAGCTCTACAATTGGAGATGGCATTATGCGAGACAGAGCTTCATATAGAGCAGCAATGCGAGTCCAGTTCGTTTCAGATGCAATCCGAGCTTCCGCATGGCATGCAGTAATTGCAGCTTGAAGCGAATATGGACCAAGCGGACGTCCGATACTTTGCGCACGCTCTAGTGCAGATAATCCACGGCGGATCAACAGCTGATCCCATAATACACGATTTTGATCCATGAGTAGAATCGGTTCTCCTGTTGCATTCACCCTCGTTTTGAACCTGGACGATTGAATTTCCATCAGTGCGACTAAGCCGTGAACCTCAGGTTCGTTACGTGCAATCTCAGCTAAAATACGTCCGAGTCTTAACGCTTCTTGACATAACAACGGTCGAATCAAGTTACCCCCAGAAGTCGCCGTATATCCCTCATTAAACATGAGGTAGATAACTTCGAGCACTGCGGGAAGACGTTCCTTCAATTGCTCACCGACAGGAACTTCAAAGTCAGAACGTGATGCGCTTAATGTACGTTTCGCCCGAACGATTCGTTGTGCAATGGTCGTTTCAGCAACTAGAAAAGCATGTGCAATCTCATCAGTCGTCAAGCCGCAAAGTAGTCGCAACGTTAACGCTACTCTTGCCTCCTGGGACAACGCTGGATGACATGTCGTGAAGATTAATCGAAGGATATCATCTCCGACCTCGCCATCCATAGCCATATCAATATCATCCTCTGAGTATAGTTCGCCGCTGCGACCTAACTCTTCATATTTCTGATCACGCTTTTTATTTCTACGAAGATAGTCGATAGCACGACGCTTCGCTGTAGTCATTAACCAGGCTCCAGGATTATCCGGAATGCCTGTATCTGGCCATTTTTCGAGTGCAATTACTAGCGCATCCTGTGCAAGGTCTTCAGCAAGTGCTACATCTCGTACGATTCTAGTCAATCCTGCAATTACTTTAGCAGATTCAATCCGCCAAATGGCATCTATTGTACGCTCTACAGCGGAACTATTCACGATTGTATATGTCCCCTCCCTATAGTAATGACGAATAACAAACGAATAACTCGACCAACTATTGAAAAATAGATCAAATAATTTTTTTGCAAGTTACGGATGGGATTGTCCTATATTTAATAGTAATAATATCGTAAAATTATTTAAAATGAATAGATCGATTGGATGTGGATGTAAATGAGTCAGGAACAAATAAAAGTGGTTATTGGTGCAGGACTCCAGAACAACAACCCTGGATGGCTTCACACACAAGAAGAAGAACTGAATCTAGTAGAACGGTCACATTGGGAATCGAAATTTACCCCTAATTCGATAGATGCAATACTAGCGGAACATGTTTGGGAGCATTTAGACTATGAAGAAGGCACTGAAGCAGCAATTTTATGTATGGAATTTTTAAAACCAGGAGGATATATCCGCTGTGCTGTACCCGATGCTTTTTTCCCGAATGCAGAATATCAAAACATGGTTAAAATCGACGGGCCAGGACCAATCGATCATCCAGCCGCAAGCCATAAAATTGTTCACAACTACGCTAGCATTGTCTCCATGTTTGAACGAGCAGGATTTGAAGTTAAATTACTGGAATATTGCGATGAAGATGGTCAGTTTCATAGTAATGATTGGGATGAAACACAAGGTTTCATTTATCGTTCCAAAAAATTCGATCACCGTAACCAAGATGGTGAGCTCGGTTTCGTGTCCCTTATTGTTGATGCGATAAAGCCGCCATCCTCTTTAATAGAATGACGGCTCTACGCTGTTTTTTGAAAACGTTAATCTAATTATACTACTCTATTAAGTTAAGCATTCACATCCGTAATTGCTGGTATATTTATTTCTTTTACACAAGACACATTCGATAAACTTACAACACACTTCACTAGAGCAACAATATCTTGAACAGGTATCCGCGTACCATTGTATTCAACTATAGCTCGTTCAGCTCCATCTTCATAAGGGATTTCGGCTGCCAGCTCTCCAGGGTTTATACAAGTGACAGCAATCCCGTCCTTACGCACATACTCCCGCAATGCGCTAGCAATACCTCGCATCCCAAACTTTGAAGCGACGAACGAAACTTGTGTATTATTTGTATTATCTAGCCCTGCCGATGATCCTGTCAAAATGATTTTACCCGCATCTGATTTCCGAAGGTTCGGCAATAATGATTGGATACAAATAATTGTCGAAGTCATATTTACATGGATAATGTTTGCGATTTCTGCAGGTGTATCCTTTTCAAAATCGTAATGATCCTCGAAACCTTCCTTTTCCCAGATGCCCACATTGTATAGGAGTACATCAAGTTTTTCGCCTTGCAAAGCCTCGGAAATGATGGAAGATGCATGCTGCTGGGACAAATCTGCTTGAATCCATACTCTATGAACGCCATCATTCAAATCTACGCTATCTGGTCTAGTTCGAGAAACAACCCAAACTCTATCCCCTGCTTGTGGCAATCCTTTTACAAATGCATCTCCTAAACCTTTACTAGCTCCAAATACAATATATGATTTCATTTCCGTCTCTCCTTATGAGGTCTATTTTAAATACGCTTCGAGACGACTTTTAACGTCTGCCCAATCTTCATCAATAATGCTGTATATGACATAATCAAGACCATTATATTTCTTTCTCAAAATGCCTTCTCTTGTTGCCCCCAACCTCTCAATAGCTTTTTGAGAACGATTATGCGTCGTTGTCGTAATGATCTCAACACGTACTGCTTCCCAACCTTCAAACGCATATTTCAGTAATAAATATTTGCACTCTGTGTTTACTGATGATCGCCAAACCTCTGGAGAGTACCACGTCCAGCCAATGTTTACGTTTTTATGCGAAGGTGATATTCGTAAGTAACGAGTCATTCCGACTATTTTTTGAAGTTGCTTATCAAAGACAACATAAGGAAATTGTTCCCCACATTCCCTCTCTGCGATTGCTGCCTCAACATAGCTCTGGAAACTGCGAACATTGAAATAGTGCATTGGCATGTCCTACTTCAAGAGGGATTAATGATATTCGGTTACCCTCTAGTGGAGTAAAGTTCATTCCTCTCACCTCTCTACTTCCTATCGGCTTTAAAAACAGAAAAATACAGAGTATTGGAAATTTCACTTTCCATTCTCTGTATTTTAACTCATATCTTTATTTCATTAAATAGAAATGGTTCTTCATTTAAGAAGTTTTTTAGAATAGCTTGGGCGTATGGCTGCTCTTCCCTTAGCCCTTCCCATTCTCTTGGGTCAGAGGCGTGGTGACTATAATTTTCGATCATAACCATTACCATAAAAGTTTCTAACTCTTGTATACAGTTCTGAGTTAGTTTTCTGATGCTCTCGTATCCTTCTAGCACTAATCTCCTCTGTGGGGGATAAAGCCCCAGGATCGTATGTGCGATATCGTAAACAAAATAACCAAATCCACATCTGCCAAAATCTATTGGACGCGGCTCGCCATTATGAAAGATGATATTCCCTTGGTGCAAATCGCCATGTACTAAACCGTAGCTTTCGTCATCTATTCGGAACTTCTTTATGTTAGAGATTATTTTATCCGCTGCGGACTGATACAATGCAAAATCTACATCGGTTAAAAACGTATCGTAATATTTCGTAAAACGATGCATTGATCTATGAAAACTTTCTTCCCCCCATATAGGGCGAGTGAATTGAGAAGGTATATGAAATTGCTGTGATGTCCCATGTAAATTTGCTAAGAGAACGCCTTCTTTGTAAGCTTGCTCATCTGTTAGAGGCCAATCAAAATGTTCCCCTTCCACCCATCGCATAAGTGATACGCAATTGAATGTTCCATCCACATGATCGATTTGCACCGTTCGTGCGCCGTTACGATCTAACACTCCTTTTGGAAGTGTGTCGCCTAACTTTGCATTCAGATCATCTAGCCATAAGATCTCGGAATTAACTTCCTCACTAGTCGCCCCTAAATGTACTCTAAGCAAAAAATCTCCGTCATTACTCGTCTTTATCTTGAAAGTGCATGTATCTGATAATTGATTGAATTGGATTTGATCCCAATCCAAGTCGTAGTTTTGAAGAGCTCTAAGCGCCGTATTTTTCGACTTCGTTATTGTTTTCCTTATCTCATCTTGAGAATCTGTGTCTAACCTCTCCGTCATTTCAACACCTCACTATATAAGAATGTTTCCATAATTCATGCTATACCAATTAATATCTAATAGGAATGTAATTAATGATTATAACTAAATAACCCAAAAAGAGCTGTAACAGAAGACAAGTTTATGTCCCGTTACAGCTCTCAAATGACAATTCGATTAATAACTATTAGTCCATTCCTTTTAGATTGCTGATGAGATATAAACGGAATAAACGGCACTTTGTGCAATATTCATATCTAGGAATAATGAAATTGCATCATTTCTTGTGACAGGGTCACCAGCTATATTACTGGTCCATGTTACTGTCGCACTAGGTGTGACTACATAAGCAGCTCCGTTGGAAATGCGCACAGGCTGAGCTCCTACATCTGTAGGTCTAATTGAGAAAACGATAGTTCCAGTAAGGACAGCCGTTGTTGTTAACGTAATTGTAGATATGACGTTGGCTGGTAATGGTATTGCTGCATTATTAATAACATCAAAACATACTAGAAAATTATACGTTCCAGCTGGTAAGTTGTTTACATTTATTCCTCCTGAAAAAGCTACAATACTTCCATCCGCAGCATCCACATATGGTACAGCATTCGAAAGCGCTCCAGGTGATCCTGATAGTCGTTGGAATCCAACGTTATTCCCACCAAAATTAATAACTTTTGTAAAATTCGTCGGCGCCGCTCCAGTTGCTCCTGTTGCACCCGTCGCTCCCGTTGCTCCTGTTGCTCCTGTTGCTCCCGTTGCTCCTGTTGCTCCTGTTGCTCCTGTTGCTCCTGTTGCTCCTGTTGCTCCCGTGGCACCCGTTGCTCCCGTTGCTCCCGTTGCTCCTGTTGATCCCGTTGCTCCCGTTGCTCCCGTTGCTCCCGTTGCTCCCGTTGCTCCTGTTGCTCCCGTTGCTCCCGTAGCACCTTCCGCAGGGCCAGTTGGTCCTGTCGCCCCAGTAGGACCAGTTGGACCAACCGCAATTGGTGTATTCAAAATACTGTTAAGCTTACTGTCTAATAAAAACTCTTTTTTCGTGACGGCATTAATTGTGTCCCTAACGCTTTCATTAATAGTCAAAATGTCACTAATTGTTGCTGGAGGGGATGATACTCCCGGCAGAGTACCAAGTACAAATTGGAGTTTTTCTCCTTCAGCATTCAAGATGTGACTAAGCCCTAGTTCTTCTAATGCAATGGAGGAAAGTAATAGATTAATTGCATCGTCTCTAGTTAATGTAATTAGCGGAGTAATATTAGGAATATTTGCTTGTGACATTATCATTCTCCTTCTCATATTTCACGGATCTAATATCGTAACTAGATATCATATGCATAAAATTAAAGAGTGCAATCAATACACGTATCATTCAAAGAAAATAGACAACTATACATAATGATATTTTATGAGCAAGATAGTTACCCTGGATGTGATTTTATCAAAAAAAGAGCAGCGGAGGTCATATCCCTCCCTGCTCTGTATCCTATTTCATCATACTAATCTAGAACACTTCCCTACTTTTTAACTGCTGAAAACATAAGAAAAATCGGTCTGCGCAGCTCATCTTGCATGCCAGGTACTTTCTCAAGCATTTCTTTCGAAGGGCCCGGCTCAGATACCTTAGTAATCGTAAAACCTGCATCAATTAGTGCATTCATATGTGTTGCGACGTTTCGATGATATTTAATGACATCATTGCCTAGAAATCTAGTTTCCCGTAATCCTTCATGGTGATAGTCATCGACAGGCCAATGCAATCTTTCTCCATCAGTGCCGTATATCCAATCCTGAGATGCTAATGAAGTGAATACTGGATGCTCAACCGAAAGTACGAAAGTACCTCCAGGTGCAAGATAGGTATAAACTTTCTGGCAAAGGAGATCGAATCGTTCAACATAATGGAGCGCTAGTGAACTTATTACTACGTCAAACTGTTCAGCTTGAAATTCAATATCTTCGATAGCAAGACGGATGTATGTGATCTCTGGATCGTCCGTCATCTCCTTAGCTTTTTCTAGCATGTTCTCAGACAAGTCAACACCTATTACTGAGCTAGCATCTTGTTCGCGTGCATAACGGCAGTGCCAGCCAAAGCCACAGCCTAGATCAAGCACTCTTTTACCCTGTAGATCAGGAAGCATTGCACGAAGTTCTTGCCATTCTCCTGCTGCATTCAGCCCTCCAATTGATCTAGGCATTCCACTATATTGTGCAAAAAAATCGGAATCATCATATTTATTTTGCTTCACGCAAGACACATCCTTAAACTTTATTTACACTAAGCGTACACTATTGTAAGTATCCCTTTCAAACTCACCCTGTAGACATAAAAAATCCCCTTCGATCAACAGTATCCATAAACTCTTAAAAGAGTCAATCGGCACGGTCAAACTTAAGGGGATCATAACATTAGTGAAAATGTGATGCGGAAGACTTTCTATCTGGATGAGAATTCAGTAACCCTTCAATTGCCTTACGTCTCAGAAAAACAATAGTGAAGCTGAACAATACACAAAGGATTAAGCCGCTCAAAAATGCTTTACCCATAGACTCAGCGACATCTGACTTGCCCTGCTCTGTAATAGATTCTCGTATCGCCGTCACTTTTTCTTCTACTACTTTTAGCTCAGACTCTATCTTCAGTCCAATTTCCTCTTGTAGCTTCGCTGTTATTTCGGTACCAGCAGGAAGGGCAGCGATTGCCTCCTTCTTTTTCTGTTCAATAAGCTCCTCCTTTTGTTCCGACGATAGTTGGAACTCCGGGGCAGGTTTGTTGAAATCGAAGAAGTGTTCCCGCCGCTCCTCCAATCGGGCAATCGCTTGCTCTTGAACGACTGGAGGCAGATCAGCTTGCTTGAACTTTGCAATGCCTTCATCCACAATAACCGAAGACTGACTGTTCAAGCCGGTGAGCGTAATTGAAATGAATAAAGCAACTCCAATTGCACCGCCCAAGTTACGCATCATCGCAAATATTCCCGAAGCTAATGATATTTGATCCGGACGTACAACGGAAGTACTAACTGTAACACTGGTCACCATAATAATCCCGATTCCAGCACCTGCAACTGCAATATACCAGACCAACCGAACGACCGACATATCGGCATGTACGGTGGATAATAGTCCAAATCCGGCAATGATGATCATATAACCGATAATTAATGGCCAAACATACCCTACCTTATCGATTAGTCTTCCAACTAACGGTGCAACGATCAGCATGACAGCCGATAGGGGCGTAATGGCGAAAGCTGCATCCAGTGTATCAAATCCTTTTACCTCTGCAAGGAAAATGGGGAGTAATATCATCGTACCCATCAAAACGATACCGCTAAGCAGATTGGATGCAATTCCCGCAACATAAGCCCGATTTTGCAGGATCGTAAAATCGAGCAACGGGTCTTTCACTTTTCGTTCTATGAAAATAAAAGCTAATCCACTTATTAAACTAAGGGCAAAGCTGGCAATAATTTTACCAGACAGCCAACCAAACTCTTGTCCCTGAAGAATAGAATACGTTAAGAAAAATAATGTAGAGCTTAAAGAAATTGTACCCCATAGATCGATGCGAAACGGCTTCCGCTCTTCTTTTGTTCCACGGAATACTAGCCATGTAAGGGGCAATCCAATAAGAATAACTGGAACGTTAATATAGAAAACCCAGCGCCAATTAATTAATTCGGTAATTAGTCCGCCTAAGCTTGGCCCGATGGCAACTGCAAGTGCTCCAACCGCTCCCCATATTCCCATTGCAAGTCCTGCACGTTCGGGTGGTACTGCCGAGCGAACTAATACCATACTCGTTGGGATAACCATCGCTCCACTTATTCCTTGAAGGACACGGAAAATAATAAGACTCTCTTCGTTCGGCGCAGCTCCACACAAGAAGGAACTGATCATAAATAGGAACAAGCCGATTAGAAAAAACCTTGCTTTCCCGAATATATCCGCCAGTTTACCCATCGTTACTAACAACACTGCCAGTGTAATAACAAATGAGTTTATAATCCAAGATGCAGCTCCAAGTCCTATACTGTACTCCTCTATCATGTTGGGCAAGGCAATATTCACGATTGTGCTGTCTATAAAAACGATAAACAGTCCGAGGCTTACTGCAAATACTTGCTTCAGCCCACCATATACCGGCTTTGTTTGTTCCAAATCGGACAACTCCCTTCATCCCATGATCGTATGTTCCATATTCTCTTCTACAGCTTCGTCGGAACGTCGAGCAACGTTCGGCCGATCAGTTCTTTTAGCACCTCTGGTGTTGGTCCCATGATCGTTCCAGCCTTACTGTCTCGAATAAGACGCTCCAGCGGTGAGTGCGACGAGTAAGCAAAACCTCCGCACACATTCAAACTGTATTCCGCCATTCTAATTACAGTCTCACATGCCATAACTTTGATCTCTAGCGTCGACACTAAGTCAATGCTTCCTTCTTCCATCAGGCGACAGACGGTTTGCAGCGACTTCTCAGCTTGATCATACAACACCTTCATCTTGCCAATCGTCTGCTGAACACTTTGGAAGGAGGACAATCCTGCATCCAAATGGGAATAATGACGTTTCTTAACGTAAGCAACTGATTCATCAAAAATAGCCTTTGCAATGCCAAGATTTAGAGATGATATCCCGATTTGCCCCATAGGAAGCAAAGAACGCTGAACAATTTTAAAACCTTCCCCTTCCGTTCCTATTAACTTGTCACGATGGACAAGGCAATCCTTCACCGTCATAGGAGCGCTGCAGTTTCCACGAAGGCCCATTCCTTCCCATACGCCGCCTAAACTAAATCCTTCCGTTTCCCGTGTGAGAATAAAGAAGTCGCTTTGCATTGAATTCGTTGCGAAAGTTGAACGTGTGGAGACGACGTAAATATCTGCTTCGCCTGCACTAGTAACCATCGTTTTTTTCGTATTTAGAACAAAATGATCTTCACCTTCGGACTTTGCTTGGCTAACTGGAAGAAAGAAATAACAGCCTGATTCCGCTTCACTAAAGGCGATCGTTGCCAAACATTGACCATCAACGATTCCTTTAAGCCACGTTTGAACATACGGCTGATGAGCACCATATAACATGACTGACGTTGCCGACATATGCTGGACGAATACAAGTGCAGTCGAAGCACATGCACTAGCAAGACGCATCACTATCTCTTTATATAAGGAAGGTGTTGCACCGAGCCCTCCTAATTCACGAGGAATTATAAGCCCCAGTAAACCCGCTTCCGCTAGTGCCGTCATATTTTCTCTTGGAAATTGTCCTGTTTGGTCAATTTTTTTTGCATTTGGCCTCAGATAATCGCATATGAGTTCCTCTACACTTTCTAATATTGCTTCACGGTTCAGTTCAGTGCTAGTCAGCATAACTTGGCCTCCCTAAGTTTCGATGTAGCGGTATAACGAACATCCTCACAGAGCACATCAATTTCATAACTTACTTCTACAGGTTTCTCTAACTTCCGAACGATCGTATTCCCGAATACTTGCAATATCCCAAGCGCATCTCGGCTCGGTTTACCAATACGAACTAGTGAATCATCAAATCTATTCCAGCGTTGTTTAGGCTCCAGCATAATGGGCTCTTCGCACAGATGTTGGCATTGCCCTTTGACTCCTTTATAATAACGCAGTGTATGGCAAGCTCTTGAGGTAGAGGCAAGAGGCGACTCTACAAATCCATTCACCTCAATACCTTGCGCTCGAATTCGCCTGATGGAATCCTCAAGGGCAGGCGATAGATCAACATCTATCGCTGACACCCTATATTCTCTAAGTATGTCGATCATAGCGTCGTTATCGAGGTTAAGCTCTCCCCACTTCGCGCGTACATCAATATCTTCTTCCTGCAAAATGTCGTCATGCCAAGGACAATTGTAGAAGCTATAAACCAAATTACGCCCTAGCGTTATCTTGCGATGGGTTCCATGCAACATCCGGTGGACGCCGTGCAACGTTCCAAGGTCGTGTATGACTAATCCGATAGGAAAATGAAGCCATGACTCAATCCGTTCCATCCATTCAGCGTAATGTGTATCGTACAAAACAGGAATTTCAACATTGATTTCAATCCCCCACTGCAATGCCCTCTCGATTACGGCTTCCGTAAGTCCAACCATTTTATGTACACAGCTTGGATGACCAACACAGATAGAGTCATAACCTGCAAGATCATCTTCCTGTAGCAGAACAAATTGAGAGGGATACAGCCGAAGTTCCCTTTTTCTACTCATCATGAAAGCTCACCCCTCTCCCGTTCTAAACTATACATAACTGTTCGTAACCGGCGTCGCGAGATATGTACATCTTTGTTTATCGCAAAACCGCGGCACCCACTTCATCGTCCACATTAACATTTCTCTTTCCATCACTTCGATCTTTTTGCTTACGGGTTTCCCTTCGGACTCCATATCAAGCCATTGTCTAAAGAGATCTATGACGACAGCAAGTGTTGAAGGATTTGGTGCCTCCCTGCCAATGAGCTTAATGGAACTTATGCCTGCTTGCTCTAATTCTCTAAGACTACATAAACTACAGTCAGTCGCCGCGTCCAGAAATGAGGATTGGTCTAGGGTCCCGCCGTTTGGCAGCGTAAGCCGGTATACGGAACGGGTTCCGTCTCCCATTTCCAAATTGTTAGGGGACTCCCACAAACGGCATAAACCTGGCACACTGCCACTTCCGAAGTTTCCTGTCATTTGCAGCTGAAGTCCTTCTTCCTTCCAGCCAGCTAATTCTTCAATGGATATAGAGTGCGGCACGTTTGCACGCTCGAAACCCCAATCTTTGAGCATCCGTAGCGCACCTCTGTTGAGCAAAGAAAAGCTAGAGCCTGCAATAAGAGGAACGGTAATTCCCGCTTTGCGAATAATTCGGGCACATTGCAGTGAGGATACAGTGACAAAGTCGACCCCAATCTCCACAGCGGTAGCAACATGTCTCTTATATTCATCCTCATAATCCCGTGGGAGCAAAATGGGATTGGCCATAAAAGCAACCTTTATACCATCCCGCTTCGCAAATTTGACCATACTTTCAAGCGTCTCTTCGTCCTCTACATGGGCAGGATAATCCGCTACCGTTTGAAACCGTCCGTCGAACGAAAGCTTCCGCAAACTTTTTGGTTTCAAACCGATGTATACCTCGTTTGCACCTGCCTCTATCATTTCTTTCAGCATAAAAGGCGATCTAGCTGGAGCCACAATATTCATCTTGAATCGCCCTCCTATCTCATTTCAACCGGAAGAAGCTTACGCAAATTAGTAACTAATTGATGAATAGACTCGCTCAAAAAGCAAATATCGTCCTCCGTCGTATTCGGACCAAAACTAATCCGCACCGATGATTTGATTTCACTTTCCGTTAGTCCTATCGCTGTCAGAACATGAGATAACTTTGTCTCCTTATTGGCGCTGCAAGCTGAGCCAACTGAAATGGCAATTCCATGAAGCATGCTTAGCTGTGCAGCAAGTGCTTCGCCGCGCACATCGTTAAAGCAAACATTTACTGTATTAGGTAGCGTACGCAGATGATCGGAAGAACCGTTAAGCGAGCACTTAGGTATTTTCAGCAACTCCCTAACAAGCAGTTGCTTCATTCTTAAGCTTCTTTCATGCAACACTAATGCCCGTTCTGTCAATGTTTCGCAAGCTTTACCCATACCCATTACAGCCAGCAAATTTTCCGTTCCGCTGCGCCATCCAGCTTCCTGACCGCCTCCGTGTATAAGCGGCTCCAATACAATACCTTTTCGCACAAACAAACCGCCAATGCCCTTAGGTCCATTAAATTTGTGCGCTGAAAAGGAAAGCGCGTCAACCCCTAATTGCTGGAGCCCGATCGGCACTTTACCCACTGCCTGCACAGCATCGGTATGAAAAAAGAGCTCGTGCCCTCTAGCTGCGTCAACCATTTCTCGAATCGGCTGCAAAGTGCCTAGTTCGTTGTTCGCTAACATTACTGTGACCAGTTGAGTATCTGGACGCAGTGCCCTCTTAAAGTCGTCTACCGCTACAAAACCTTCTCTGTTCACAGGGAGATACGTCGCTTGGAAGCCATGACTTTTTACCATATACTGAACAACTTGCAAGACAGAAGGATGTTCCATGCAAGTTGTCACAATGTGTCCGGGGCAGCCCAGAAATTGACTCAGCCATCCCTTTATCGCAAAATTATTTGACTCCGAACCACCAGAAGTAATAATAATTTCCTCTGGCAAAGATCCTAGAGCCAGCGATATTTGCTCCCTAGCACGGATCAATGCTTGTTTCGCTTGATCACCGTACGTATGCGTACTCGATGGATTGCCGAACAGCCCTATCTGCTCAAACATCCAGTTCGCTGTTTCATAGTCTAATGGAGTCGTTGCATTATAGTCGAAATATCGTTCAGCCATAACGTCCTCCTAAGCAGTGATTCTGTCGAAATGACCGAATAACTGTGCCAAAATATCAAGGCAATGACGCTGTGAAGGTTCCAGTTCACCTAACATTTCTTCACGAGCTGGATTTACCGTTTCGCGAATTTGATCGATCGTTTTGTTCTTAATGTATTCAGAGAAAACGCTAGCTGTCGCAATGGATGTGGCACATCCGTAAGCTTTAAACTTCACGTCAACGATTGTCTTGTCATTCTTTTTCAAATGCAGATGAATGGTATCTCCGCATACTGGATTCCCTATGCTGATTTCCTCATCCCTATCTTCAAGCTCCCCTATGTTTCGAGGTGAAGTGAAATGATCTACAATGATAGAATTATACATAGATACGCTCCTCGCTTTTTCGTTTCCATGACTATACGTTGCACGTCAAATCAGCTTCCATCTCATCCATATGCTTCTCTAAATTAATGGCACAACAACCAACTTCTGCGCCAGCAATACGGGATATGTAGACAACTTTTTGTCCTACCCGACCGCAAGCACATTCGTTTTCTTTCTCCAAATAAACCAAGTCCTCGGTCAAAATAAAACCTGGATATGCAAGCGATATTGGGTCCATTATGGCAAGTACACCCCGGCGCCCTTGAGGAACTTCTTGTGAAAGATCCTTTACGTCACGGACGGAGAAGTATACCCAAGGCGGTACATGCTTGGAGTGCTCTTCACATTCAATTGCCAAAATATTTGATTCTACAAGACCGTACATATCCCTAACCTGGTTCTCTTCTATACCTAAATATTCTGCAATCTCTTGGTTGTACTGCTCTCTCGGAATTTCCATTCCACAGAACCGCTTCCAACCTCCGAGGTTAATAATTTTTGTTCCTTTATCCAGCTTAAGACGAATGTTATTTTCTTTTAGATAGTTGATAAGTTTATATACGAGGAAAGGAGGTCCCACAATATGGCGAGTATGAATGCCATCCCAATTTTGCAATACTTCAATCGCTTCTTTCGGTTTGAACGAGGCTCTTTTTACTAGACACTTTGTAGCGTCAAACAACCCTCCAAACATATTAAGCACCTTAACCATTCCCATCTCAGGCATTTCCTCCGGGGAAGGGAACAAAAACAATCCTGCTCCTTTTGAAAACTGAAACAGATCTCGATACATCGCATATAATCCGAAAACAGCTCGGCTGACAGACTGGGAGTCTCTGCGGGATAAAGAAGGAATACCGCTCGTTCCCGTACTTCTCATTTCAAACTCAACTTCACTGAGTGACTTCGACATAAGCAAGTGGGAATCTGCTTGTTTAAAATTAGCTACTGGGATAAGTGGTATACTGTTAATGTCGGTGAAACCTTGAACCTGCTCTGGTGTCACGCCCCTTTCATCGCAAATTTTGCGATAGAACGTGTTTTTTTCATAATGGTATTTGAAGTTATTTGCCATCAAATATCCTATCATTTCCTCAGCGTCTTTCCGTTCCCATCGAAACATTTCACGTGTTGAGGCAGCAATCATGCTCACCGGATCCAAATTCAAGTCTTTCATGTTCTGAAATAATTGTTTCATCGTCGACATTGTTTGACCTCCCAAATAATTGCATTAATAGATTAGCTTCCTAAGGTTATCATACGATTCACAGCTCCTTCTATCCGTATCTCTCGCATATTTAAAGTGGATTTCCACAACTAAATATGTGTAATTGCACATATTGTCAGAATATTCAAAGATATAAACTTACCTATACGGACCTATAATTCCTCTTTGAATGCCTTGTACTACCGCACCTACTCGAGAATCCACGTTAAGTTTGTTCAATATGCTCGTAATATGATTTTCAATCGTCCTTTTACTGACATCGAGCTTCTCAGCGATTTGCACATTCGTCCATTCTTTTGCAATAAATTGCAACACTTTTGCTTCAACGACAGTTAAACTCTCTTTTCTTCCTGCACGTTGAAATGTCTCAGGAATAAGCACATTGCCAAGCATGCTCTGCCGAATAGCATTTACAATTCCACTGTATGGAGACTCTTTGCAAATGAAAGCATGAACACCCAGCTCAAATGCTGTTTTCATATATTCCTCAAAATAATAACCCGTTAGCATAATTACTTTTATTTCACTGCCATACTTCGTTCTAATTGTACGAGTTAGATCGAATCCGCTTATCGATTTCATACACACATCTGTAATAATTAGATCAGGCCATATCCCCTTTTGTAATTGTTCGAGTACAGCAGCCCCGCTATGAAAAACACCTATCACTTGAATATCTTCTTCCTGCTCCAAACAGGACTGCAGGCCATTCATGACCATAGGATGATCGTCTACCAAAAAAACTTTTGTGCCGCCCATACTATTGTGATCCCTCCACTATAGGAATACTTAACGTCACCTTTGTTCCTTCCCCAACGTCCGAGATCATTTTCATTTTTCCACCTAAATTGTGAATGCGCTTCTGAACCATAATCAGTCCAAAATGTTTACCCGAAACGTTACCCGATTGATCTCTTGATGGATCAAAACCCATTCCGTTATCCTTTATCTCGCAAATCAACATGTTTGACTTAGACACAAGGCTAATAAATAGATGGCTTGCCTTTGCATGCTTGAGCGTATTCGCAACCAATTCTTTCATGATTCTAAATAGGCTCACTTTGACCGTATAGTGAAGCCGTTCTTCTTGAACGTCGATATACTCCCAATCAATAGAAATGTTATGTCTGTTTTTCGTCTCTCGAATGAGCCATTGCAGAGAAGATCTCAAACCTAAATCTTCTATCATCGAAGGGTATAACTCGGCACAAATTTCTCGAACATCATATATGGCATCTTTCATTGACTCCAGCAAGGAGGAAGAGGAATTGGAATCCATCCTGCTCGGATCATTCATACTAAGCCTTTCAAAATCACGCATTATAAAAATAAGATTTTGCAAATGATGATCGTGCAAATGTGCCGCTAGTCGTTGCTTTTCTGCTTCTTGAGCATGAATCAACATTTGGCTTACAATGACTGGATCAGTATATTCCCTGCTTGTTGGCTGCAAGCGATTTTGAGAAAGGTTACTTTGAGCATAATCCTGCATCAATTGTTGAACATGACCTTGAATATTGAACTCACGTCGCTTGACAAGTGCATACAGAAAAATGGCTGGTAAACAGAGGTTAGCAAATATACTTACTTCGAGTACCACAATTACATCCCCCGTCACAACCTCTGGCAAGATAGAAAAGATGAGAGGAATAAGTAAAACTGCGCTGGTACCTACTAACAATAAAGTCGACATCAACCGATTTTCGGCAAGTGAGATTCTAACCATATTCCTTATCGCAATGCCAATCCCAACAATATAAGAGATTCCAATGCTAATGGATAATCCGTATCTAAACAAAACAATCATTATTTCACTAGACAACCCTGTAATAAGATATAACGTGAGAGCTAAAGTGAACAAAATTCCACTAAATAAGTTAATTAGTTTAACGATGTAAATAAATGGTGTTTGCGTTTTTACTGGGAAACGAATGAATAAAACGATTAATAGATAGGGAATCCAAGCTGCTGAGATAATATTGGCTACCTTTGCAAACAACAAGCCGCTACTAGCCGGATATGCAGTAATAGCAACGATAGCAGAAACTTGATTTAGTAAAAAAAAGGACTGAAGGGCTTTGGAGGGAGGCCGTTTATAAAGTGCATAAATCCCTACAGACCATATGATTAGGGCCAGTATCGTATAAGGCATTGTAGAATTAATGCAATCTTTACTTAACTTATCATCAACCGTGATCCCAATAATTTGTCCGTTAGACTTAACGAAGGAAGCAGAAGAAAATCCCTCTACGGTGTTCCATTTTTTTATATTGTAATTCTCATCTGGACTTACTCCGTCCACTTTGAGGACAATGTCGCCCTCTTCGATGTCGTAATATTTGCTTGCTCCGCATTCTTTATCAACCTTTGTTACTTGCCACTTGCCATTATGCAATTCAGCGTATATACCCATAAATGGATGCGAATGAACGTTCATGCAAATATAAACAAGTAAAATCAAAAAAATGGAATTGATACTCACAACTTGAATAGTAAATAACGATTTATTCCAATGTTTTTTCATGGCCTCACCTTACGAAAGGAAGTGGGTATTGCATAATTAAACGAACTTGATTCCCCTCCAATCATGATAATTTGTTAACTCCATTATTCACATCACCCCATAACATATGAACAAGTACTCATATGTTTATTTAATTTCATATTAACCATTTCTAATATTTGTGTCAATTGCAAATAAGTAGAGAAAGGAGTTTGCTGTCCGAATGCCATCATATGAACAGTTCCTACGTTTTATTATTAAGTTCTACCTAAGTCATAATCTTGTTAAGTGAAAGCGTAATACTAACTGTAAATTGAGCAGCATACAGTAATATGGCTAACCAAATCCACTCACTTTTAGGAGGAATCATCCATGCAAAAAAAGCGGTTTAAGTCTATCTTCTCCTTTCTAGCGCTCACCCTAGTCGTTGTCTCTCTACTTGTTCCAGCAGCCTCTGCACAATCTAATCCACCACTATTAGCCACTGCGCAAGGAACTGCATGGGGAATCGGAACATCCTATGAAACTGCTCTCATTGATTTGCAAATTACAAACCTCTATGTAGATCCTGCTAGAAACAACACCATTTCTCCTTGGGTGCTTCAATTTGACTTTGCAGGCGATATTAGATCCGTAACTAATGCTATTATTACGAGCAAGCAAGGGAACCGCTATACATTGCAAGGAACGAATGACACTGATATTGCATATGGAGAAACGTTAAACTTAAAAATCGAAACAACTCTAAATGGCATACTACCAGCAGCATTTACCAATATCACATTACGACCAGAAGTTATCGCTACACCTTGGAGATGGCAAGGTACGTATAAGGTCAATGATATCGTTGAATACAATGGCCTTTACTATAAAGCGATTCAAGCTCATACAGCTCATGCGACCAACTGGACGCCTGCCCTTACACCAGCTCTATGGAAGCAAACGGACATTGAATCGTATTCATACCAAGCGTCAGCCATTGTTGATCTAACTGTTATAGAATCATGGGTGCTCGGAGGGACATATACAGCGGGGCAAATCGTATTTTATGATGGCCAGTTCTACAGATGTGTCCAGTCACATACTGCCCATGCGCCAAACTGGTACCCAAGTCCTCATACAGCAAGCTTATGGAGCAAAACTACTGCTCCGTTCTGACGATTAAAAATAGCCATCTAGTTCCACAGATTTGCATATAGAAGGACAACTGCCTTGTTTGGTAGTTGTCCTTTTTTATGTTTACTTTTAATCATCAAATGTTTGTTCATGCAGGTTACCTTAAAGTGCCTTCTTGTTCCATTTCATGCAATTGATTACTATTAAATTACGTCGACGATGCAACAACCATTTCTAGGAGGGATATTTTGAATCTCAATAAACGATTTACACCGATTCTCACGATGATGATGTGTGTAGGATTAACCGTTGGTTGTGGTAGCACTAATGATAAAACAATAGAATCGACAGACGACTTGGCAATTCTAAGTGATGAGTTTGACGATGCAAGCACCCTTAATCAATGGCTGATAGCCGATGATGTCTCTCATTCCAAAAAAGAAGAAGGATTTTTTGAAGTTATGGATATTAATACGACACGTCCGGGCTCTCTATACATTTTGCCAACAGCAGGCACTTGGTATTCTATAAATACAGGCCACCTGTCCTATAAGAAAATTAAAGGAGATTTTTCTATTACGTTGAGAGTGAAGGTCCTCGGTAAATCCTCTTCTATCCCGAGTGGAGCTTATGATCTAGCAGGACTTATGGCTAGAACACCAAGTCAGATCGAAGGCGAAATAGTACCTGCAAACGGTGAAAATTGGGAGTACATCACTACAGGCGGAGAAGGCAACAAAAGAATTGTAGACTATAAAACAACAGTAAACAGTCAATCTTCTTATCTCATAAAAGAAGTGGCATCAGAATGGATTATTCTACGTATGGTGCGTGTAGGTTCAACATTTGTGAAGTTATATAAAGAAGATGATCAAGGAGAATGGCAACTTGCATCTACCATGGAACGCGATCACTTGCCGGAAGAGCTCCAAGTCGGAATAAATTTTCTTACGAATCTAAATGGCGCTCCAGACCATACAATTGAGGCCGATTATATACGTTACAGTAGACCCCTAATTTCAAAAGAATTGCAAGAGAAAATTACTCAAAAAACGGTCACTGACGATGATTGGAAAGCAGCATTTAGTAACTAATTTAATCTACTAAAAGGACAGTTAAACGGTTCATCGTTTAGCTGTCTTTTTGTTCTATTTAGTTTCCACAAACTAGGTGATATAGTCTAAAATAGAAATAACGATACGAATGGAGGTGCAGTGGTGCATATACATCATTTCAACACAAAATGCCCGGTAGAATTTTCAATCGATATTATGAAAGGTAAATGGAAAATTATGATTGTATGGTATTTACGTGATAATCAAAGACGAAGGTATAATGAATTTTTACGCTTAATGCCCCGTATTAGTAAAAAGGTTATGACTCAGCAACTACAAGAGATGGAGTACCATGGAATTATTAAACGAGAAGTATTCGATGAAAATCCTCCACGAGTGGAATACTATTTAGCCCCATTAGGTCAAAAATTTATTCCTATCCTGTGGCAACTATATGAATGGGGCGAGTTACTTCAAGAGCATTCCGCGCAACAAGAATCCCTTCTACCGCCTGCTTCATCTGGTTACGAGGCTTAATTATTTGTAGGGATACGCCATATTCGTGAATACAATAGCATGTTTTCTAGTATCGCTATTTCTGGATCATTTTCAGCAAAATAGGAATTACGGAAATGAACCAATGAATAAGGCCGACTGTCATAACCGACAGTCGGCCTTTCTTTATCATTTTAAAGAGATGCCGTACTTCTTAAACGATAGCGTACACCTTTACTACAAAAGAAGACTGAGCACCGCTTGGATTAGCAATGTATAGGGATCTTGCAGAGACTACTCTGGATGCATTTCCAGTAATGACTCCTTCTAATTCCACTGGATCAGTTCCTGCAGACACATCTCTCATTACATTAAACGTGATATCATATGGATCTACACCGCCGCCTTCGACTTCCCATAACAATCTTTTTGTCCCAGTTGGAAGCACTTCTGTACTGAAGTTTCCGCTCGAACGATTTTTTTGACCACTTAGTGGTGCTTTCTCCGATCTAATACTCGCCACTAATTCCCTTGTTTGTACATTACTCATTACAGTATCCCTCCAAAAAGTTTTATCTGTTTACTTTTCCAAGTGTATGGGGTAGATACTTCTGATAGAACCCATTTTTATTCGCCGTGACAGTACTTAGCAACCTCGTTCAAGCATACACAAATAGGGCGCGTGAGAGTCGATGACCTTCACGCGCCCTAACTTACAAACTTATAAGTCCTGCGATAATCTTATCATATCAATAACTTGAATCCCATTTTCAAAGATCTCTTCATCGTAATGTCTAATGAAAAAATCTCTATCTACTCCTGTAATTCGGAAGCCACATTTCTGATATAGCGCAAGTTGATTAACACTTGAATTACCAGTGCCAATTTCAATCGTCCTTATACCAAGACTTTTAGCTTCTTGAATCGCATGGTGTACCAAACGTTTACCAATGCCCTTGCCCTGATAATGTTCCGCAACTGCAATATTTACAATTTCAATCGTTTCTGGTCTTGTTCGTATTAAAACATAGGTACCTATTATGCTGCCGTCTGCTTCAACTACAAAACATTGACCTCTTGCAACATACTCTTCAACTATTTTTTGAGAAGGATCCGCTAGCAATAATAATGATAGTGGAACTTGCTCATTCTCATTTAACTTTCGAATATCCATTGCGACTTTCACCTCAAAAAAATCTAATTATCTAGATGATTGTGCTCCATCATATTTGCACGAGTAACAAGATAATAGAAGATAAACCAAAGCACGTACTAACTAAACACAAGAACATAAGCACTTGTTTATGGTTAAGCCCTGCACGAAGCAAACGATAATGAGCCTGGCTTGCATCTGCTTGATAAATCGCTTTTCCTTGCATGAATCGTTTAATTACGACGAATAGATTATCAAAGATAGGAACACCAAGCGCCAATATCGGTATACAAATCGATAATATTGTAGCTTGTTTAAACGCACCATCCAGTGCAATAACTGCTAAGACGAAACCAAGAAAAGTTGCCCCGGCATCACCCATAAATACTTTAGCAGGAGGTTTATTGAAACGTAAATACGCCGCAGTTACACCTACTAAAATGATAGCCATCATTGCTGAGTTTGATTGTCCCATAGCAAGAGCAACAATAAATAATGTCGTTGCAGATATTAGTGAAAGTCCACCAGCTAGTCCATCTAATCCATCTGAAAAGTTGACGACGGTGGTAACACCGAATATCCACAAAATCGTTAATAGAAATTGCAAAATTACAGGTAAGACGACATAGTCACCTGAAAAGGGATTGTAGAAACCGGTAAAAACGATTCCCGACGCATAAACCAAAATAGCTGCTGATAATTGAACAATAAGTTTCGGTAATGCTGGAAAGTCTTTGCCCTTTGTTTTGTACCAATCATCTATCGTTCCAATGACTAATAATAAAATACCGCCCAGAAAAATAGCACCTGTCTGCAAAGAGAAATCTCTTGCAATAATTAAATAGGTTATAAAGAAGCCAATAAATATGGCATAACTTGCCGTTAAAGGAATCGGCTTGCGATGAAGCTTACGTTCAACATCTTTTCTAGGCTTGTCCACAAAATCAATCTTGAAAGCAAGTCTACTAAAAGGAGGGATTAATACTAGCACGATTAAAAAGGATAGTATAAATGCAGCAACATATAAAATGACCTTCACCACCATCTATCAATTGTATAATTCTATCACAATTATACAATTGAACACGTTACCTGTCGACTCATGCAACATTAAGCCTTACTTCGCTTAAATCAAATGTAATCATTATGCATTCAGCAGTTCGAACTTTTTACGATCATATTCCTCCTGCGTAATAGCACCCATATCCAGTAACTGTTTAAACTTTAGCAACTCGTCTGCAACGCTACCCTTCTCGGGAACGGTAGTATCACATGGTTCGTCCTTCTCAGCCTGTTGCTCTTCCGCAGTTATATCGATCTCAATACATTCACCTTCGATTATGGTGGCATCAGAATCTTGAATCGATTTCCTCACGTTTTCATAATCCTGATTGAACTGTAATTCAGAATAGTCGTTTGCAGCTTCGTACAATGTTTTTCTTAGCCGATTGCCCATTGGCTTCATGGAGAAATACGTTAATCCCCCTGAAATAATTCCACCTAATATCGGTACAATTTTTGATGCACCTTGTGCGAACGTTTTTTTAGAAATATTAATGCCTATATAAGCAGCTGCTTTTTTAACAATCGGATAATACAACGTTTTAGCGAAAGCTTGTTGTGGTATCTTCTTTAAAAGATGCTCTGCTATGCTCGCAGTTAGTATTCTCAGCATTGACGCTGAACCAGCTACACCGAACATGACGCCAAGGAATAAAATAAGCTCGCGAATAACTTTTTCTGAATCTAATTCATTGTCCGCCCACAGATCATCGCGACCAAATAGATAAGCTAATTCTTGCGACATACGCAATGCCACACCGAAAAATTGAAGGGTATCGGCTGGAATCATAGCCGCCATCGTAAGTCCACCAGGAATTCCTGCAACGGTAGATGCTGCTGTGCTTGCAAGAGTACGTTTTTCTATTAATGTCCGAGCCATCTTATCAATCACATCTAAGCTGACTCCTGCTTTAATCGGACCTTTTTCGATAATGACACTTAATTGACCGTCTGTATCATACTCGGCAAATTGCCCTGTCAAAAACTCTCGCCGGTCTACCTTCACACCCGGAATTTTGACCGCATTTACCAATATAAATTTAAAAGTATCATTTACAGGTTTTTGTTCGCTCGCCATCTCTATTTCCCCCACTTTAAAACAAACGAAGTTATAATGTTACTTTACACAATTATTTTAGAAACTGTCCTATTTTCTCCAAAAGTCTATTCCATTCAACTGGCTTCGTGTCAAAGTCATCGCAGCCTGCGTCAAATGCCTTTTCTCGGTCACTCGCCATAGCATGTGCGGTTAAAGCAATGATAGGAATATGACTTGTTTCGTTCGATGCTTTCAGCTCCCTAGTCGCATCCCAGCCATCGATTAACGGTAAGCTCATATCCATTAAAATGAGGTCAGGTAAATCTGCTTTTGCCATATCAATGCCTTGTCTACCGTCAGATGCCATTATTACTTGGTAACCTTTCCGTAGCAAGCGACGCGATAACATGTCACGATTCATTTCGTTATCTTCAACGAGCAAAATATTATACACGTTCTTCCCCCTCATCTGCCCTAAGGGCAATCAAATGGCGCACTTCATGCATGAGCGCTTTGCGATCAAGATGCCCTTTTTGCACAATATTTTTCACATAGCCGTTGAGTCTTTGTCGATCTTCTTCCGTAATACTTTTGGCTGTCACAACTACGATTGGAATGGAGCGCCACTCTTCATGCTCACGCATAGCTGCAACAAACTCAAACCCGTCCATTTCTGGCATCATTAAATCTAATAAAATTAATTGAGGCACTTCTTGATTCAAACGTTGCAACGCTTGATGACCATTGCCAGCTCTAGTGACGCGATAACCTTCACGCTTTAAAAGCTTAGTCATCATGTCGCTTGTTACTACATCATCTTCAATAACAAGGACAGATCGTGAATGTCGCTCAGGTATATATTTATCCAAAATAGAAATTAAACGATCTCGATAAATCGGCTTAGTCAGAAACTCCGATGCACCAAGCGCAAAAGCGAGATGTTGTTCATCCATCATAGAAATCATCACAACAGGAATATGAGCGAGCTCAGAGTCGTTCTTCAGCGTTGCTAATACGTTCCAACCATCCATTCCTGGCATGAGTACATCTAATGCGATAATTGAAGGCTTCAGCTTCTTCGCTAACCGAATCCCTTCTTGGCCCGACTCAGCAAGTTGTACGTTCCACTCTTCATTGCCCAAATAATGCTGCATTAGCCTCAGCATTGCAGGGTCATCGTCGATGATAAGAATCGTTCTAGCTTCGTCTGTTGCAGATTTGCCATCACCTTGCATGATCAAATCCAGTCGTCCAGGTACCGTCTGTTCTAATAAAGGGAGCCAGATCGTGAATGTCGTTCCCTGCCCAAATACACTTTCTGCACTTATATTTCCACCAAGCATATTACACAAGCTTTGACTAATGGCTAGACCTAGACCCGTACCGCCATACTTTTTCGTTGTAGACGAATCCGCTTGCTTAAATGCTTGAAATACTTGATCAAGTTGATCTGATGTCATGCCTATTCCAGTATCATGAACACGGAAAGCGATGCCTGGCATGCCAGCTACACTTTCAAATAACACCTGCAGTGTTATCGTACCATCCTTCGTAAACTTACTAGCATTGCTGAGTAAATTAAAGAGCATTTGGCGCAGCTTCGTTACATCCGTTTTGAAAGATCCGTCTGTACATTCTACTTTAATCTCGTTTTTATTCACTTCCATAAGTGGACGAACTGTAGTTACAATGTCATGAATAACAGATGCAATATTACATTGCTCCATATACAATTCCATCTTGCCCGCTTCAATTTTTGATAAATCCAAAATATCGTTAATAAGCGTAAGCAAATGCCGACCCGCACTATGAATCTTGTTAAGATCATCAGCAAATACTGCTTCACCCATCATCTCCATATCTTCCTTGAGCATTTCGCTATAACCAATAATCGCATTTAGTGGTGTGCGTAATTCGTGGCTCATACTCGCCAAAAACTGGCTTTTGATCTGATTGGCTTCAATCGCTTCGTCGCGAGCATTAGACAGTTCAATCGTCCGCTCCTTAACTAGCTCCTCAAGCTGATCGTTTAATTGTCTTAGCTCTTGGTTTACATAATAGATTTCACGCGTTTTTTCCTCGGCAATCCGTTCCGCTGCTTGACGGGCCTTCTTCTCTCGCTCAAGCATCCTGCGAATTACATCAATGTCATCCATCGAACTATGCCTCCACCTTCGTTAATTCAAAGCGGGCTGACGTGCCATCGATCAAATTAATTCTCTTCATTTCTATTGATTCTCCGTAATGGGCTATACAACCGTTAATAAGCCCTTCTGCTAAGTCAGCAAAAGGTCTTGAGGAACTATATGTCATAATCAACATTCCAGATATTGATGTATCATATTGAAAAGTTGGAAGCTCCGCTCCCGGATATAATTTACGAACCTCTACATGAATATAGCTGTCTACCTTTTGCAAAAATTCGAATACGGTACTGTTTTCAACTGCAAAATCAGGATGCATAGTTAACAGCTGAACAAACAAATATTCTCCGAATGTTCGAACTAAGTCGGCAACAGGTATACCCGTTTTTTCGTTAAGCTGGACAACCAACTTGATCATCTCATGGTGGTCATACGTACCTACAGTTGTATAGCTACCTCCTGATTGTAAATCCGCCGATTCAATGATCTCATCTACCAGCTTCAGCGAAAACTTAGTTTCTACCATTTCTAAAAAAGAAGTAAATACCATTCCTTTCACAATGAATCATCCTCCTGTTTCTCTATTACTACTCTATACTTTCATTGTCATTGAAGGGTTCTATTACTTCTAAAAAAGCATCAACAACACGTGGGTCGAAATGGATTCCTCTTTGATTCTGAATTTCAGCAATAGCTTCCTCATGTGTCCATGCTCGTTTGTACGGACGTTCGTGTGTAAGCGCATCATAGAAATCAGCAATAGCTACAATTCTTCCGACAAGTGGAATATCCTCTCCACTAAGACCACTCGGGTAGCCTGAGCCATCCCATTTCTCATGATGAGAGAGCGCAATACTTTTAGCTAATTGCAGCACTGGGAACTGACTCTCTTGCAATATAATTGACCCAATTTCCGTATGCTGTTTCATCTTTGCAAATTCCTCGGGCGTGAACCTACCTGGCTTGAGCAAGATCGTATCTGAAATTCCTATTTTCCCGATATCATGCAAAGGTGCAGCTCGTCTAATAAGATCTGCTTCTTCTTCAGGTAATCCTAAGGCGTGTGCTAACTTTCCTGCCAGCTGACCAACTCGCTGAGTATGTTGCCCAGTTTCATCATCACGAAACTCCGCAGTACGTCCTAATACAGTCAAAATTTCGTTTTTTGCCTGTTCAATCTCTTTCGTTCGTTCTTGAACTCTTATCTCCAAATCTTGGTTTTGCTCTTGGAGCTGTAAATAATAATATCTTGTCTTTAGAAAATTTTTGATCCGCAACACAACTTCAGTCCTATCAAATGGTTTAGTAATAAAATCATCTGCACCTTCATGAAGAACACGCATCCGCGCCTCTGGTGTTACATCAGCAGTTAGTACAAGCACTGGCAAATAGTCGCCATCCCGCTTCCATTCCTTTAAGTGTTGTAAAGCTGACAGTCCATCCATAACTGGCATATGCAAATCTAGCAAAACAATATCAGGTTCGTTGTCTCGATATAGTAACTCTAACTGCGTCGCATCCGTCGTTGTGATTAGATTCGTATAACCCGCTCGTGTCAATATGCGCTCTAGCAAACTTATGTTATATTCCTGATCATCTACGATCAAAAACGTTGCCGTTTTCATCCATAACTCATCCATTATTTTTCCTCATTTGTGTATATGTTATTAGATAATCTTTCCATACTCGCTATCATTATAGTTCATCATTCGACATTAATCGATAGAGTTCTTCTAATTGTAGGGATAAAGGCATATTAAGGGCTTTATTTCCGAAAAAACAGGAAAGGTATTTATCATATTTTGTCGAATTACAATAAATAAACGGAGTTTATTAGGAGTGGATAATAAATGAACCATGCACATGGTACATACGATATCGTATTGGTCGTCTTTTCTTATATCGTTGCCGTTGTAGCTTCTTATACGGTACTCGATTTAGTAGGCCGAATTAGTACATCGTATGGACGTAAACGATGGAAATGGCTCCTTTTCGGCGCTTGTGCGATGGGAATGGGTATTTGGTCCATGCATTTTGTTGGCATGCTTGCCTTTTCATTGCCTGTTCCAGTCGCTTATCATATGCCAACTGTTATTCTTTCGGTTGTGTTTGCCATTGCTGCTTCTTTTGCCGCCCTTCATATTGTAGGTCGGGAACATCTATCCCTTCGGCAATTACTTAGTGGAGGAATGTTACTCGCAAGCGGAATTGTTGCGATGCACTATGTCGGGATGGAAGCCATGATGATTGGCATCGATTACGATCCTATTTATTTTGCTCTATCTATCCTCATTGCTGTCGTAGCCTCTATTGCAGCATTGTGGCTATCTTGTTATTTCCGTAAAGATGATGAACGTACTTACAGCCGAATATGGAAAAAGCTTGGTAGTGGATTATTAATGGGAGCCGCAATCGTTGGTATGCATTATATCGGCATGATGGCTGCACATTTTCAAATCGAACAATTATCATTACGCTCACCGAGCGATGGAATGATCTTGGATCAGAAGTGGCTTGCTTATATTATTTCTGGAGGAACGTTATTTACGTTAGGGCTATCTCTAATCGGTATATACATCTCCAATAAGTTCTCTTTTAAAGATTCAGAAATTCAAGGGAAATCAACTGAAATACTAAAAATAAATAAGGAATTACACCAACTAAATGAGCACTTGGAGCAACTAGTCAAAGAACGAACAGCGCAATTAGAGAAAGCACATGATGAAGCTATTAAAGCAAATCAAATAAAAAGCCAGTTTCTTGCTAATATGAGCCATGAACTACGAACACCGCTGAACGCGATTATTGGTTATAGTGAGATGTTGATGGAGGAAGCAGAAGAAATTGGCGAGCAAGTATTTGTAGAGGATTTAGGTAAAATCGGGAAAGCAGGAAAACATCTACTCTCCCTAATTAACGATATTTTGGACATTTCGAAGATTGAAGCGGGCAAGATGGAGATGTATTACGAGACATTCGAAATCTACGATATGATCCAAGATGTCGTTACAACGATTACGCCTATTATTGAAAGCAACAGGAATGTACTACATACTGAGCATGTGCGTGGTGAGATGGAAGCTGACGTAACGAAGCTCAGACAAATATTACTCAATTTGCTCAGCAATGCGGGGAAATTTACGCACGAAGGTACAATTGAGCTTAACGTTTATGCTGAAGCTCGGGACGGCAAACACGGATACAGCTTTCTCATTAAGGACACAGGGATCGGTATGACCCTTGAGCAATTAGAGAAAGCATTCCAACCATTTACACAAGCTGATTCTTCCACAACTCGTATATATGGCGGAACAGGACTTGGCCTTTCCATAACGAGCAGATTCTGCTCTATTATGGGTGGGCACATTACGGCTGAGAGCGAGCCCGGGGTGGGCAGTACTTTCATTTGCTGGATTCCGGCGGCGCCGGTGAATTAATCTTTTCGAGGACATACGATCCGTTATTTGCTGATTTTCGCTCGTTTTTCACTCTTGAAGGACACCAGATCTCTTATTTCAAATTTCCCAATGAGTTTTGGTCCTATTTCGAGTAAATAGCGGATCGTGTGTCCTCTCAAATGCAGATTCCTCGTTTTTACCTCAAATAGCGGATCGTGTGTCCTTCATTTTAGATACTGCTGCAAACCAACCATAACTTACACCATACCGAATATCGCCCTTCAGCCACACTACTCAATACTTCTAACGTAACCATGCATCAGGAATAATATTAGAAATGCAACGAGCTGAATCTTAAAGTGCTTCTTGGGGTTCCACTTAAAAAACCACCACAGCCACAAAATATATGTATTCACGTAAAGCATCGCAATAACTAAACCAACTAATGATTCACTATACGTGGGCATATAATCCATGAATCCCGTTATTGATACAGGTATGATGAACCATGAAAATGTACCAAAAAATATACCCAAATAAACGACTGACAAAATGATCACTTTTATTGTATTGTTCATATAACGTCCCTCTCCTTCATTTTTTCAAGTGATCTCTTGGAACGATAACTTTAGAATTAACTCAAATAATTAACAACCTTAATTTTACATGTTTTTAGATAATGTGGAAATGAAATTTTTTCATATAAAATAATAAAAAGCCGAACCACTCCTTACGAAGAGTGCTCGGCTTCCATTGTTTCTTTCCTATTTTATATATGTGTTTATATCCACTACCTATTATCCATTAGCAACAGCAACCCAATGTCCCTCATTCACTTCTACGAATTCTGAGTTATCCAGTCCGTAAGGATCGGCTTTGTCAGCTTCACTGTGTACGACAAGCTTTTTCTTCGATTCGATACGTGGATCGGGAACCGGAATCGCTGCGAGTAGCGATTTCGTATAGTCATGGATCGGATTCGCATAAAGCTCTTCACTTTCGGCAAGCTCCACAATTCGTCCTTTGTACATAACCGCTACACGATCACTAATATGCTTCACCATCGACAAGTCATGAGCGATGAATAGGTAAGTCAAACCCAGTCGTTGCTGTAACTCTTCTAGTAGTTTCACGATTTGAGCTTGAATAGAAACATCCAAGGCAGATAGTGGTTCGTCACAAACGATAAATTCCGGCTCAGCAGCTAATGTTCGAGCTATGCCGATCCGCTGACGCTGTCCTCCCGAAAATTCATGAGGATACCTCATCGCATGCGACTCGTTTAGTCCTACTAAATCAAGCAACTCTTCTACTCGCTTCAACCGCTCCTTCTTACTGGCAACTAGTCCATGTACGTCGAGCGACTCTCCTATAATATCTACAACTCGTAATCTCGGGTTAAGCGAGGCGTACGGGTCTTGAAAGATCATTCCCATATGCCGCCGCATGATCTTCATCTCCGAACGATTCAACTGTTGCAGCGGTATGCCCTTAAACAGCACTTCTCCGCTAGTCGCTTCATTTAATCGAAGAATGGTCCGACCAGTCGTCGACTTCCCGCTCCCCGATTCCCCTACAACGCCGATCGTTTCACCAGCCCAAATATCGAAGCTAATGTCATTGACCGCCTTAATAATATGCCCCTTACCCATGTCAAAATGTTGCTTCAAGGAACGAACTTGAAGTATCGGCACATCATCCTTATCTCGGGAGATCGCAGAAACAAGCTTTGGTTTCTTCTTCTCATCTAATCTTGGCAGTGCATGAAGAAGCTTCAACGTATAGGGATGTTGTGGATTTTCGAAAATTTCTTCAGTCGTTCCAGTCTCAACGATTTCTCCGTCTTTCATCACTACGACGCGGTCACACATACCTGCAACAACACCAAGATCATGTGTAATCAAAATAATCGCGGTTCCCAGTCGTTTCTGCAAATCTTTCATCTGATGCAAGATCTGCGCTTGAATCGTTACGTCAAGTGAAGTTGTTGGCTCATCAGCAATTAGGAGCGATGGACGACAAACGAGTGCGATTGCAATCATAACCCGCTGACGCATTCCACCAGAAAATTCATGTGGATACTGGTAGTAGCGCTCTTCGCTGTTCGGAATACCAACCAGCTTTAGCATTTCAATTGCTTCTTTACGAGCTTCCGCTTTGCTTAGCTTCCGATGTTTGATTAGGCTCTCTTCAATTTGTTTCCCGATTCGCATCGTCGGATTTAGAGAGGACATCGGATCTTGAAAGATCATTCCAATGTCTTTACCGCGTATGGCTTCCATCTCTGAATCCGTCTTGTATGCTAAGTTCTCGCCTTTGAAGAGCACTTCCCCACCCTTCATCATAGAAGGTGGAGACGGAAGCAATCTCATAATCGATCTCGCAGTTACACTTTTACCACTTCCCGATTCCCCTACAATACCAAGCGTCTCGCCTTCCTTTACTTCAAAGCTGACGTTCCGCACCGCTTCTACTTCCTTATCACGCATAAAGAAAGAAACAGATAATTGATTAACTTTCAATAAAGTTGTCATGTCGTCACCTACAATGTTGTTATATAAAATAGTTTTCATCCAATCACAAACGTAACTTTCTATAATTGTTGCAAGCTCTTTTTTCGAAAAAACCAATAATTAGTATTAATTTCATTATATAATGAAATAGTAATATTACTAAATGAGATTGTTGACTTTACTCTACTCTCAAAATAAAATATACTATATCTATCGGAATAATACAATTTAAAAAACTCGCATATAAAGGAGCCGAATAGTTTGATTGGACACACTACAGCAAAAGGGAACGGCTTCACAGACGGAATAGCTGCAGTCTACCGTAAAATGTTACTTCATCCCACCTATAGGCTGTTTCTTTTACTAGCAGGAGCACCAATAACCTTAGTTGTATTTGGAATCTACCTATATCGTAGATCTAAGCACGGTTATCACGGAATTATAGAAGAAATCCAACACGAGCTCATTCAATCAGGTTACAAAAACATACTTCTACAAGAAGCACGAGAACAACTTGAGCGCAAACATCACTTTTTCGGTCAAAACGTTAGCCCAGATCAGGTGGCATTACAATCCGAAGCGATTGCTTCTAAAAAGTTTAACGAAAAGGTACAAGGCCTTCTCGCGAAACGATTAGACCTGAAGACAGGACATAAATTCACGTTCGGTGATACGTATCACTGGCTCATAAGCAACCCAATCTTTTTTACCATTTCACTCGTGCTCGGATTCCCAATGTATGTACTTATGGCTATTTACGCAAACCCTTACTTTAAGTACATTGTAGAACGACTCTTCATGATGATATTCGTTATTTTAGGAGTAGCGATATTAGTATTTACGATTCTTTACATTTCGCCGATGAATCCCGCGGGTAACGTATTAGGCGAGACAGCAACAGCAGAACAAATCGCTAATTTCAATCAACTTTACGGTCTGGATCAACCTTATCTTGTCCAGTTGTGGAACACGCTAAAGGGCATATTAACATTTGATCTCGGCAAATCGTTTACCGGTAATGAAGACGTTACAACTGCAATTGCTAATAAGTTTCCAGTAACGTTGACGCTTGCTTTCATTTCAATGTTAATTGCCATTATTATCGCTTTGCCAGTTGGTATCATTTCGGCGACAAGGCCCAACTCATTTTTTGACTATACGTTTATGTTTATCGCTTTGTTAGGATTATCAATACCGAACTTCTGGCAAGGGCTTATCTTTATACTGAACTTCTCGATTAAGTTACCTTGGCTACCCGCAACGTATAATCCGGATAATTGGTTATCAGCAATTATGCCAATTATCGTTTTAGGTACCGGGCTTACAGCCGCTGTAGCACGTATGACTCGTTCTTCAACGCTTGAAGTCATCAACGAAGACTATATCATTACCGCCAAGGCAAAGGGACTTTCTCGTAGACATGTGCTTAGAAAACATGCCATAAGCAATGCATTAATACCTATTATTACAGTAATCGGATTACAGTTCGGCGCCCTGCTTGGAGGGGCTGCCGTTACAGAGAAAGTATTCAACATAAGCGGTATTGGTAGTTATATCGTAGATAAACAGTTCATTCCTGACATTCCTGGTATTATGGGCGGCGTTATCTATACTGCCATTACTATATCTATCGTCAATGTGATCGTCGATTTGTTATACGCCTTTTTTGATCCACGCATTCGTTCCAGAATGAAACAATACTAAAGCAGGTGCTAACCGTGAACAATCCTTTATTATCGAAACAAGAAATCCGGTTCAGACTAAAGTCATCACCAGAGTACGGCCAAGCCAGCTTCGCCGGCATTGTTTCATTTGCTCTAGCTCTTATACTGCTGCTGAACAGCTTCTCGCAAGCTGACGGAGCAGCGAAGCCAGTATTATTGTTAGCTACTCTTACTTATTTCGGGTTTGCCCTCTTTCAATTCATTGTATGGGCACTCATTAAAAGAGACCTCACACGTTCAGGTGAGATCAAACGATCCACAAGATCACTGGGCTATGCGCTGCTCTTAAGCTTGCTAACAGCGAACGTATTTATTGTTAGTAGCGCTTTTCAACTTATTAAACGGAAAAAGAGCGCTTCTTATACTCTCGCTGTCTATTCTTTGCTCGCAACGATACTCGTATTCGCTGTATCAACGCTTAACCTGTTTAAACCTTTTGTCGCCAACGGCTTTCTTATGGGTATGTTTTTGCTAATTATCGCAATCGTAATCCAACTAGTCGGATTGCTATTGATCGCCAAATATGGGGACCAAGCTATTCCCCCTCGCTGGATGGGAATTGTTGCAGGTGCATATATTATCATTTCGATCTCAGGTAACATATTCTCTTTATTCCTTGGTTTACTCTTGATTGCTAAGATCAGAGATAACGGATATTCATCTGGCTCCAAGCTCGGTAACTTCGTTGAACGGTTATCTAGAAGTTCTACTTCCATGTTAGGACTACTCTTTATTACATTTCTAACTGTTTTGGCTATAAGTAGCTACTTAACGTTCGAATACAGTTTGGCCATCGAAAATAATTACAGCGCCATTCTCCAGTCACCAAGCTTAACTTATCCGCTTGGTACTGACAATTTCGGTAGAGACCTATTCTCGCGTATCGTCTTCGGTGCTCGCATTTCACTAATCGTTGGATTCTTGTCCACCCTAATTCCTGTCCTAATCGGAGGGGCACTCGGCGCAATATCCGGCTATTACGGTAAACATACGGACAACATCGTTATGCGTGCGCTAGATATTCTTTATGCTATTCCAGGTATCTTGCTCGCTATCGCGATTATTGCTGCATTTGGCGCTAGCACAACTAATTTGATTCTTGCTCTTAGTATCGGAGCTATTCCAACCTATGCTAGGACAATGAGAGCAAACGTTATGCTCGTATCATCGTTAGAATACGTGCAAGCTGCACGTGCTTTCGGTTCAAGCGATTGGACGATATTGTTTAAACATATCGTACCTAACTCACTTGCTCCAATGATCGTAAAGTCGACATTAACGATCGGTACAGCAGTCATCTCGACGAGTAGCTTAAGCTTCCTTGGTCTTGGAGTAGAGCCACATATACCAGAATGGGGCAACATATTAAAACTAGGCAGTGCTTATCTAGAAACACATGCATTTACTGCTATCTATCCAGGTCTCGCTATTATTATGCTCGTTCTTTCATTCAATTTCCTTGGCGACGGGCTGCGCGATGCACTCGATCCAAAGCTGGATCATTAATCGATTTTGTATTAATGTCATGTAGCTCATTCATATTCCATCGACTTCTACGTTACGAAACTACGAATCGACGACGAATTCATTTGAGTTCACATATATTTTTTACACCAATAGGAGGGAACTACAATGAAGAACAAAGGTAAATTTGCAGCAATACTCATACTGAGCTTATCGATTATGCTTAGTGGTTGCAAAGTAACAACAAAAGAAGAAGCTACAGAAGTACCTAAACCAACACAAGGAACAGAAGTTGTCACTGACAACAAAGCAGTTGATATCGAATTGCTTGGTATGAGCGCTAATGAAGCTGATCTCAACATCGTTCGCGACCAATTAACGAAAAACGGTTTTAACGTAAAACTAAATGTACAAGCAGACTACGGCAGCTATAAAGCTCAACAAGACGCTGGCAACTTTGATATCGCTCTTACTAGCTGGACAACTGTAACAGGTAACCCGGACTACGCAGTACGCTCACTATTCAAGACTGGTGGAGACTACAGCATTCTTGCAGATTCTGAGATTGATGCTCTTATCGAAGAGGCTTCCGCTCAAACACCTGATCAATACAAAGAGACGTACAAAAAGTTCGAAGAGAAGCTTGTTTTTGAAAAAGCCTATATTGCTCCACTCTATAGCTCACTAAAGGCGCAAGCTCTTAACCAAGAAGTTCTTAACAAAGATTCTGTTCGTATATCGGAATCCCGCTCCCTTCCTTGGGAAGATCTAGACTTCAAAGATCCGTCCAAGCGTACGACTGACACGCTTGTACTTCAATCTACGATCCCGACTCTAACGTCGCTTGATCCGATTAAAGGTAACGACGGTTCCATTAACATCATCAATACAAACAGTAACGTTCGCCTACTTAACCTAACAGACGACGACAAGATCACTTCTGTAGGATCGCTTTCACTTAACCATGCAATTGCCGAAGGCAATTCTGACTACTATTTCATCCTAAGAGATGACATCAACTTTGCTGCAATCAAAGACAAAGCGGTTGTTAATACTGGCGAGCGCGTTGGCGCAGACGACGTTATCTTCTCACTAAATCGTGCGAAGGACAAAAACTCTGTACCAGACCATCGTACTTATACGCTCCATGAACATATTAAAAACATTGAGTTAGTAACAGATCCCGCAGTACTTGATGCTACAAAAGTATCCGGTGGCAGTGACACTGTGAAGTCAGCCCTTGAAAAAGGTCTTGGAACAAAAATATCTGCACTAGTGGCAGATAAAACACAAGCAAGCAACAAAGACGGTAAATACCAAGTCGTGAAACTATCGACGACAAAACCTTTCCCGCAAGTATTAAACTATCTAGCTCACCAATCTGCAGGTATCGTATCTAAAAAACAGGTTGAAAAGATCAATACGTACGATGTTGCAAACTTTGATGTAAACAAAGATATTCCTTACGGTGACCAAAATACGGTTACAGAAGGTAGCAAGTACAACAACACACTGAACACAAGCGGCCCTTACATCTTGTCACACAAAAATGATTATGAAGCTATTTTCTACAAAAACCCTGGTTACATGAAGGGTACAGAACATGAGCCAAACATCTCTACCATCAAAATCCGTTTCATTAAAGATGCAGACAGCGCCCTATCCGCACTTCGCAGCGGTGAGATTCACATCTATTACGGAGTTAGCGAAACGAAATTTGACGTAGTAAAAGGCGACAGCAAGCTTGCTCTACAAACTGTACCAAGCAATGCTGCTTCTTACCTACTGTTCAATACGAAAAACCGCCCTATTGCAGAAAGTGCTGATCTAAGAAAAGCTGTCCTTTACTCGATTAACCAAGA
Organism: Paenibacillus sp. GSMTC-2017; assembly: GCF_016019935.1. GTDB lineage: Bacteria > Bacillota > Bacilli > Paenibacillales > Paenibacillaceae > Pristimantibacillus. Next base: position 308,108 of record NZ_JAECMT010000003.1, on the reverse strand, counting down.
TGAGTTTTTGGCTTATTACAGCGGCAATAAATTCAAGGCTGTGTCCACACTAAGTCCGATTGTTCAAACTGGTCTTGAACTGAAAGCTGATCCAGCAAAAGCTAAAGAATTCCTGAACGCATATAAAGCAAGCAAATAAGCTCACATAGCGGCAAGAGACTGTCCTAGGCAAACGCCTCGGGCAGTCTCTTTCGCATAGCATATGAATAGTACATTTGAATCGAAGGAGAATGTAGATATGGGAAACGTAATCAAACCAGAAACGAAATTATCACAGTGGGACGCCCTTCAGTTAGAATCGTTAAAGGCATATGGCTGGTCAAACGAAGAAATAATTAGAAATGTGTATGCTTCCAAGCTACCTAAAGATGAAAGTAAGTTTCAATTTAATTATTCGGGTTTGTCCGAGTTAGCTCGCGACCATGCCGACACATTTGAACGTGCAGTAAATGACGGCTATCAGATTAAATACAATACGATTCGAGGGATACATAGCTGGATATTGATTGCATTACAACTTGATGCTGAGCTAGTGCTTGATCCTGGTAAAGAAGCCGTTATCGTGTCTCTTACAGAAACTGAAACATTTTCGCTATCTTCTGTTCTATCATTCGGCTGGGCGCTCCAAGCTATCGATGGTCGTATTGGCGACCGTGAAAACAGTATTGCATATGTTGTTAAACCAATCGGTCAATAGCAAATCGCATGAAAGAGGGCTGCAACAGGATTGAGCATCTAAGCTCATAACCAGTCACAGCCCTCCAACCCACACCCTTACAAACCCACTGCTACTTCCATCCCTTTATTCGGTTTAACCCCTCGACTTCTGTTTAGAAAACAAATATTGAGTTCCTACAAATACGAACACTACTCCAAATATGCCGAGCCGTGCTACTGAGAAAATATCGACAGGTGGATTCCCATTGTACCAACTTATCGCACTTGCAATGCCAATATTTATTCCGGAAACAATGACTGCCATAATAAGTCCAATAGCAGTTGCTTTCACATAATCCATCACCGAAAGATTCATGGTTACTCATTCCTTTTCTCATCGTTATTCTGCTTAATAGAAGAATAACAAATGATTACAGGAAGTTTTTGATCATATTTGCTAAGTTTTATGGCACTCATGAAAACACTTGCTTACTTCACACGGAACGTCTTTGCACCAAACTTGCGTACAAGGACAAGTGCTGCAACCAGATAAATGATTGTCAGAGCGACAAAAACAATAGTGAGAGGAACTGCTTGAACACTAGAAAATATCATGACTCCACTTGCCGCAGATACTAGCATGTTCACAGCATAGTACAGCGGGTTTTTCACATTCAGTTCAGTAGAATACGGTTGGAAAATGTAATACATAAACATATGATGTATGGAGACGAAAATAGATAACAAAATGACGCATAACCACAGCATAAGCAGTTGTTGGCTTAGCCATTCCCCTCCTGCAGCTGCATGGATAGCTGTTATTGCAACTCCAACTGTCGCTGCGATGAGCAAGTTCATACCAATTATTTTCCCCAGACGAATCTTAAAATGCTCATAGGCCGCACTGCGGTAAAAACTATACCTCATCAGACTGAGATCACAGTTGTAGAACATCGCCTTACATATGGTTTCCCCAACGGATAAGAAGTACATAATAAGAAATAAGAATGGAAATATCGCTTCTAAATCCCAATGCCATTGCTGCATTTTATTTTTGAATAGGAGCATCAACATAACGCCAACTACTCCTACAGCACCGATAATAGCCAATCGTTTGTTAACTGGACTGCTTATTAAACTCCGATGTCTGTGGAAGAAAATCGCATTCAAATATGCGAACCCTTCTTTATTCTCAAGATTAATCTTCTGCTTGTTGTCTGTCGTATAATCACTGTCTTTCGACTCTACACTTTTCTTATTGGTTTCCGTCATCATACGGCCTAAATCAAGCAACGGATCATCTCTTTTAGTTGCCGCATCAACAACTTCTCTGTAACCGGTATAACGCACCAACTTTATCGCCGCGAATAATCCTCCCGCAGTAATAACAATTATCGCAGGCAAACTCAATAAAATCATTTCTGTAGGTGGCACTATATTCAATAAAATTGGTACGTATGCAGCCACATATCCAGCAAAAATAACAACCCAAACGATAGCTGTTTGTTTAATCAAAACAATTCCCGTTTTTTCAAAAAGTTTAAGATGCCCGTACTCTGCAGCAATTCGCCATAGTGTAATCAATGCAGCTAATAACAATGCTTCTAAAAAGGAAGCTCCCGCTAATGTTCCGAATATGAGCATAGCAGGTACCAAATATACAAAAAAAGTGAGATAACGATAACCAAACGTTGCCTGCATATACCTCGTTGGCGACATCCTCATCAACTTCACAGCTACATATTTCTCACGTTTTGGCTCAAGAATAGTCGCTGTGCTAACGCTTGCAGCCACGAAACTAATCATCGCAAAAATATGTACAAACTGTTTAAGGCGATCCTCATCAGACAATCCTTCACCTAATCCTATTACAGGTAAAAACAATAAAAGTCCTACATATAGGAAACGAAGTGCAAACCCAAACAACTGGGTAATAATTATCGCTATAATTGATATAGCTTTTTTTACATCCAACTGTGAGTAAAGATTTCCTTTAATCAACTTGCCGATAATTGGTAGCTTCTGAATGTAATAAATAAGCATGTTCGTCGTTGTTGAGGCCCTTATGGAAAACAGCGTAAGGAACGTTCTAAACATGGCTTTCGTCCCTCAACAAATTAATGACGGATTGTTCGAAATCTTCACTATGCAACAGTTCAGACGGCACCGCTGACAACTCTCCTTTATTCAAAACAACAAGCTCATCACATAGATCAGTTGCTAATTGTAAAATATGTGTGGAGAAAATGAGAATGTGATCACTTTTCATTTCTCTGAGCATATTTTTCATCTCTAGTGCTACGATGACATCGAACGATGTAAGCGGCTCGTCGAGCAAAATGACAGGTGGCTTCGTCATCAGAAATAACAACATCTGCAGCTTATTCTTCATTCCGTGCGAATAACCTTTTATTAATCGGTGGCGATCTTCCATCGTCATGCTCATCATGTCAAAATAATGATCAATACTCTTGTCCATCTGCAGCTTATCCCGATTAATGTCTATAAAAAATTTCACAAATTCATACCCTGTCAGAAACTCCGGCAATATCGGCAACGAATATACATACCCAACATCCTGCTCGCTCAGCTTCCGCGAGTTCCCATTTTCCTCAATCAAGACTTCCCCACTATCCATCGCAACCTCTCCGCTTAGACAGTTAAATAATGTCGTCTTGCCAGCTCCATTACGACCAAGCAGTCCATAAATTTTACCTTTCTCAAAGGTAAATCCCGCTCCTCTTAGTACCTCTTTATCTTCAAACTTCTTATTAATATCGTTTAAAACTAGGCGCAATCGTTGCTCCCCCATTCATTTCAAATTATTTTTGATATATTGTTATTTCTCACTATTATAATACTCATTTTTTAGCATCGGAAAACTTTTTTACGACAATTTACTTTTTTTATCGACAAAGTAATAATTATTCCCTATACTGGAAAATGACTTAAAAACATTGTATAAAAGGAGAGTTTATATTTATGCATGTACAACTGATAAACGCTGCTGGTGGTTTGAAAAGTGTGAAGGTAGGATTTAGTTGGACAACGTTCTTCTTCGGTTTCTTCCCGGCTCTTTTCAGAGGAGATTTGAAATGGGCAGCAATTATGTTCCTTACTGCATCTGCAATTGGTTTCTTCACTTTAGGATTTGGCGCATGGATTCCAGGCATTATCTTCTCCTTCATTTATAACAACATGTACATTAAAGAGCTGCTAGAAAAAGGATATCGTCCAGCAAATGAGCAAGCTCAAAGCGCACTACATGCAAAAGGTATTATCGCTGCTTAATAAACCTATCTTTAGCAGCTGCAATCTACACATAAAATCATACATATCATTAAAGTGCCGTTCAGCTTTCATTAAAAAGCAAACGGTACTTTTTTATTATGTGGGCATATGGTTTTACTAATGTTTACGCAGTATCTTATACTCAAGTAACTAAATATTTGTCCCAGGATTTCAAAACTGGTTATTGACTCAAGCACCTCGTCTATTTCCAAGACATATCGTAACAAAAATTACATGTAACCTATTAGAGCAGAAGCAATAACTACTAACCTCATTTTATTACAGCTAATTGTTTCCCTTTGAATTGAGCATGCGTAACACCATTCATCCACTTGATCGTTACTGCTTGCGCAACTGACTCTTTTGCCCAAGCAGCAATCTGGTACATTATCGTATGGACGGCTTCATAAACAATCTTTACAAAATCAGACTTCGACAAAAATTTCACTTCTTTTCCACTTTGAACATTAATAAAAATAATGTATGATATGTAATCGAGCTTGTAAGGAAAGAGGGATTTGAATGTGGGATCGTAAAGAACTGAAGGAAAAAGCAAAAAATGTTCTTCGCAAGTCTTATTGGAAAGCATTTTTGGCAAGTATAATCTTGGCATTCGTAGGTGGTGGAGGTAGCGTTCCGAGCTTTAACTCAAATTTCGATTTATCCGATTCCTCGAGCAGTGATATTGATTGGGCGGCTATGGGACCATTCATAGCTATCTTCATAGTGATTTTAATTTTTGGGATGTTGTTAGCATTTGCATTTCGTATCTTTATTGGTTTCGCACTTGAAGTTGGTGTGACACGCTACTTTAAGCGATCTGCCGAACAAGATGTGAACTTAAACAATTTGGGATATTCCTTTAAAAGTGAACGTTACTGGTCTATTTTGAAAGCAATGCTTTGGAAAGGATTCCTTACTTTCTTATGGTATCTTCTCCTCATCATTCCTGGTATCGTAAAGACGTACGCATATAGTTTGGTGCCATATATTTTGGCGGATAACCCCAACATTGGCACTTCACGTGCGGTGGAGTTAAGTAATCGAATGACGCGAGGTCATAAATTCCGTATATTCGTACTTGATCTAAGTTTCCTAGGTTGGATCATTCTAGGAGTTTTAGCATTATTCGTCGGTGTCCTCTTTGTTCTACCGTATATCAATGCGACGAAAGCTGAATTGTACCTGAAACTACGTGAGCAAGCGTTAGCTCAGGGCTTAACAACAGAAGATGAATTACGATTAGTTTATTAATATCTAACAGATGATTAAAAGGCCGGTAGCAACTCTAATGAGTGGCTATCGGTCTATTTCTTTTGTAATCTCAGAAGCCATTTGATAAAAATTAATTATACCGATTAATTACTTATACTAACCATTTCAAAAACTGTTGTAGCGACTTAAATCATTGAGTGGGATAAACCGCAATATACAGTAACATAGGATATGAGATGTTAGGCGATATCATTGCATGAAAACCAATATCCTCGAACCGGCAGGTATGCACGCAAGCTCCTACTTAAAACAAGAAATCGATACGCAATTATCCGGGCCTCATATTCTCTCGGCAAGGGATGGCTACGGACCCACAGTAAGCGAAATCTTTCCGTACAATCGAAGACATGCTCCTAGTTCTACGCTATATGCTAATGCAGAGGATATGTGGAAATATGCTCTAGTGCATGTAAATAAAGGTGTCGGAAAAGATGATCATAACATCATATCGCCTACAAGTTATACTAGTATGTGGCAATCCACTGCTAGCACTGGTTATGGAGCGGAAATGGCAACAATAGGTCTTGGCTGGTTTCTCGGAGAATATAAAGGTAGTCGCATCGTATCTCATAGCGGTATGGATACTGGGTTTTCAAGCCATTTGATATTGTTGCCAGACCATGGCACAGCTGTATCGCTCATGACAAACTGTGATTTCATTTGGTTATCTCGTCTTAGCTATATGATCATTGCTTTGCTAGGAGAATCTGTGAGCCGCATCACACGTTCCCTTGTACACCATTTAACTGCGATTGCGATAGCAGACGGCGTAGATATCACAATGGATCAGTATACTGTTATTACGGAGCAAAAGTCGGAGACTTATTATATCCGGGAGAGCGAAATTCCTTTTATAGCAGATGAGTTAACTCAGAGTGGATGCTTATACAGTACTTCTACTCGACATCCGTCTTTTCCCTGAGTCCGAAACGATTAAAAAATACATAGATGAGCTTAAACCCACTTAATAGTAATAACCGAATGACATACTAGTTAAAAAGCCGGAAAGTTGCTCAATAGTTGAGAACTTACCGGCCTTCTTTTTTTCTACACTTTGAACCTATCTATTTGTGTTTGCAACTCCTCAGCCATATTGGACAAACCCTTAGCTGAAGCTGATACTTCCTCAATCGAAGCAAGTTGCTCCTCAGTAGCCGCAGATACTTCACGTGTCCCAGAATATGTTGATTCAGATACAACAGTGACGGCTTTCATTGCACTAACAATTTGCTCCGCTCCTCCAGCCATCTGCTGGATTAAAGATAATACTTCGTGAACTTCGTCATTTACAGAATTAACTGAGGTTTTTATTTGTGTAAACGCAGCACCTGCTGAATGAACAGCTTCAATGCCAGCCGATACTTCTTCACTAGTCGTTCCCATCGTTTGTACTGCATGCTCCGTTTCAACCTGAATAGCAACAATTAATTGCGCAATTTTATCTGCAGATTGTGACGACTGTTCTGCAAGCTTTCGTATTTCGCTTGCGATTACAAGGAACCCTCGTCCATGCTCTCCTGCCCTTGCCGCCTCTATTCCGGCGTTCAGAGACAATATGTTCGTTTGCCTCGCAATATCGGATATGGCATTCAAAATGTTCCCAATTTGTGCGGATCGTTCTCCCAAGCCGTTAATCTGAGCAGATAAACCTTCTACCGTATGATGAATGGAACTCATTTGTCCGACAACAGTCTGAATAGCGTGATCGCCTTCTGACGCTTTTTCAAATGCTGCAATTGCAGTTCTCGATACGATATTCGTCCTGTCAGCGATATGTTGTACACCCGTAGACATTTCATGGATCGTTTTGGATGCTTCTTCTAAATGGTTGAAGCCATTATTAGCGTCCACTGCAACCTTTTGCATCGTAATTGCAATTTGACTTGATGCATAAGACGCTTGCTCACTCGTTGCCGTCAATTGCTGAGATGATGCTGCTACCTGTTCAGCGCTTGAACCAACGTGTTGAATAAGCTGACGCAAGTGATCCGACATTTCGTTGAAGGAAATGGCTAGATCACCTACCTCATCATTATTGCGCACATCCACTTTTTTCGAAGTGAGGTCTCCTGCAGCAATTCGTTCCGCTGTTTGTGCAAGTGTAACAATTGGTCTGGATATGATCCGGCCGATAAACCATGATATGAGAAGGCTGATGACCACAGCTGATGCCCCTAACAAAAGAACCATTAGCTTGATGATCTCGACTTCTTTATGTACGGCTTGATTCCCTTCATCCAAGAGCGTTTGTTGATACGCGGATAACTCTTCAACCTTTTGGTCAAACTTGGCAACAATTTCTTGCCCTTCTGTTGATGTGATGGCAAGAGCTTCCTTTGCATTGCCGGCTACGACAAGCTTAATCGCTTTGTTTGAGACATGATAATATTGATTTTCTAACTTGATTACTTCTTGAAGCAGTGCAACAGCTTTAGGGTTCTTAATCGATTTTTCCAAGTCACGACTCAATGCTTTATAGTCGTTGTGTGCATCTGTGAAGTCCTGCAGCGTAGTTGCATCGCCTAGCAACAAATAACCACGGAGGCTTGACTGTTCCTTTTTGACGTTTACATTAAGTTTCTGAAAGAGGATCAAATTATACGCTTGATTTTTAATAATGGCGGCATATTCTTTGTCTACTTTAGAGATTTGAGAATATCCTAACGCGACCGTAGACAACAAAATGAGAAGAACCATAATAAATCCAACAAAAAGTTTACGACTAATTGTAAATCTAAAAAATAATTTTCGGGGTTGTCTCATATCAAAACCTCTTTGCTAGATTGGATAAATTGCTTATCTCAATATATTACAGCCGGACTATATTTTCAATATTCAAAACTATAAAACTATAGGCAATTCCTATAAGTTGTAAGTTTTATGTAACGGTTATGAAAGATTATCTAACATATTGCTTCTAATCGTCTTGTTCATTGATTAATTGTTGTTTATAGACATAAAAAATACACCGCTGCGAGTATATGAATACACGGCGATGTATGTATATGTTCCAGTCTTTATTTTATCTCTTCTTAGGTTTTAGAATAAAATTGGGCTTATGCACGTTTAAAGTTCTGTTCATGCTCTTTAACCCACTCAGCAAAAGTACGTGCTGGTCGACCAGTGACCTGTTCCACGTTCGGCACTACAGTGTATGCAGACTCGGGCGGATTAGCATGCCAGCCAATGACAAAATCAATGACATCTTCCTGGGCTCCTCTTGCACGCATACGCTCACGCCCTTCTTCCACGGTAAGTCTAACAAAATCAATGTCTCGGCCGATAACCTCGCTTATAATACGAACCCTATCCGCTACAGAAAGCACTTCAGAACCGGTCAACGTATATGCTTTATTGGCATGACCACCTTCAATTAGAGCAGCAACTGCAACACTAGCAATGTCCGCCTCATGAATCAATGCGCTAAGCGAGTCGCCGAATGGGTCACGGACGATACCTTCTGAACGAATAGATTCTGCCCACTCATGTGTGTTAGACATAAATTCAACAGGCTCGAGGAAAGTCCACTCAAGATTGCTTGCTTCAATAGCACGTTCTACCGGTCCAGGTTCTCCGTTCCACAGTACGGTGACACGTTTAACCCCTGCCTTCTCAGCCAGTCCTACTATTTCAGCTCCTGTCTGCAAAGCTCCGAACCCTTCGCCATTAAATGTAATTAAATGTATGCCTGTAACACCAACAAGTGCATGATTCAAAGTTTCGGGGGATGACAGATCACCCTTCACAATTTCCACACCTTCAGGCAGATTCGCCTTTTCTGGATTGCGCGAGAGCGCACGCACATGCTGACCCGCTTGGACTAGTTGATTAACGATATGACGACCAACATTTCCTGTAGCTCCTGTCACTAAAATAGTCATAATTCCCCTCCTCTATTCGGCTCCCATTGATCACGACGATCTTTCATTAATTCTATTTGCTTTTCCAAACGTAATTCGGCCTCAGCCAATGCATCCCTTTGTCTAATAACTTCACTCAGATTCGTTTCATATATTTGCATCAATTCTTCACAATACACTTCTTTTTTGTCTGCGGCTGGATCTTTAGGAAGTTGGCAATACATAATATCTTTAATCTGATCCGTTGTTAAACCTAGATTAAGATATAGTTGTATCGTATTTATCGTTTCAACAATGGAATCATCAAATTCTCGGTAGTTATTATCTAGACGTGATGCCGATAGTAATCCTTTCTTTTCATAATGCCGTACAGATCTTGCACTTACCCCAGTTAGATGAGCTAATTTACTTATTTTCAGATGAAGTGCCTCCTCCCTTTAGTTGGTAATTATATTATAAAGTATGACACTAATGGTAATGTCAAGAACGAAGTCAGTATTCTCTATCTTCATTACCATTTCTTATGGTGTAAACTATTATAGTTGGCTCGTTAATAATCTTTATATATTTACCTTCATTTTCTGAAATGTTCATAACTATCTTTTCTCTATTTTCAAATAGCTTTTCAGAAAGACTCGGATTTGTAATAAGAGTCCCGTTTAAGAAAGACAAATACTCCGCCATAGGAAAACTATCCTCTATTCCTGCTATTTTCCCCAGTTCAATTAATCTATTCTCCAATTGGTTTTTGGAATATGGAATACCTAATTCTTTTACTATTTCTATCCCGTGACTTATGGCGACATAAGGAACATATACCTCATCTTCAATAATACTCTCGTTTTCTGTGACACCCAATCTCTGATATTCTATTGTGTTTTGCCATTCAGCAAATACTTTATCCATATCGTCGAATTGATCCAAAAGCTCTCTTAATTTTTGATGGGCATCCCATAATAATGGCGACTTTTCATACTCTTTTTTGTCTAATGTATGTAGGAATCTTACTACTTCTTCTTTTGTCTGTTTAGTCATAGTTCCTCCGAACATAACCTTAGTATGTGATACCGTTATCTTCAAGCCACATCCATTACAAACTCTCATCTTCTTACAGTATAATCTTGTTATACATTTCAAACTATCATTATGATTGTGGGGGATAATAATGGTTTTTGTAGCATTATTGCGAGGTATTAATGTAGGCGGTAATAATAAAATTGATATGAAACAGCTCAAGAACACATTTGAGGGAGTCGGTTTACATGATGTTGTAACATACATCAACACTGGGAATATTATTTTCACTGATAATCATCGGTCCCCGCAAGAACTAGCCAACATACTAGAAGAAGCCATTGTTAATGACTTTAGTCTTTCAATCAAAGTCATGATCCGCACTCTTGTTGAAATCAAAACGATTATGGAATCTCTTCCCCCTAACTGGACAAACGACCAAAGTATGAAAAGTGATGTCCTATATTTATGGGATGAAGTCAATGATGAATCTGTCCTCACAAATGTGATCATAAAACCGGATATTGACCACGTCATCTATGTTAACGGAGCTATTCTTTGGTCTTATAATAGGGAACATGCTGGAAAAAGTGGCATGAACAAAATTATCGGTACGAAGCTCTACCAAAGTGTAACTGTCCGTAACGTCAACACAGCCCGTAAAATATACGAATTGATGCTAGCCGCTGAACATTAAATATTCATTGACAAGAATATTCTCAATAAGGTATATTCAATGCATAAGTTTATTCGCTCAGACTATTAGGAAGACTATAAGCAATAAGCACAATGATTAGCTAATTGATAATTGGAGGAATAGAAATGACTGAAAATCAAGCATTAAACACCAATCAAGCCGAATTTGAGGAAGCAGAACTTGTTATTACCCGTACCTTCAACGCACCTCGTGAACTCGTATTTCAAGTATGGACACAATCCGAGCACTTAGCACAATGGTGGGGACCAAAGGGTATGAAACTTGAAGTGAAGAAGCTTGATTTCCGTCCTGGCGGAACATTTCATTATAGTATGAGCACTCCAGATGGTTTTGAAATGTGGGGCAAGTTCATCTATCAAGAAATCGTTAAACCCGAAAAAATCGTCTTTATAAACTCCTTCGCTGATGCAGAGGGCAACACCATTCTTCCTCAGTTCAGTTCCGAGTTTCCTATTGAAGTAATGAATATCATAACGTTTACTGAACAAGATGGTCAAACGACCCTTACTCTTCGTGGCGGACCTCACAATGCAACTGCAGAGCAACACGCCTTCTACAAAGGCATGTTTGATTCTATGAAACAAGGCTTCGGAGGAACATTTGATCAGCTTGATGCCTATCTTTCAAAACTATAATTGGCGGAAGATGATAGCTGTGCCTAGACCTGCTATCGACGGTACCATTATTTCTCCTGCTGGGGTTTCCACTACTGGAACCCCTCTTTCATTAAGATAAGAGCGCGTCTCAACAATGTCGCGTACAGCAACTGAAAATCCTGCAAACCCAGGAAGTGGCGGCGCTAATTCACCGGGTAAAATATCGCATAAACAACATTCGGGAACAATGGTTACTCGTACGTGTTCGCCAAGAGTGAACACACGCACGTTTTTGGCTTGTGGATTTCTGCAACGGCCAGCCGTCCTTCCGGCACTACCTCCCCATCAATTTCCAGATAACAAACAGAAACTAGGAGCGGGATAATGCTCGCATCATCAGGGAGTTTCTCTCCTTCTTTCACCACCGTTACAATTTCGATAAAATTACGGAGAAATGAGACATGCGTATTACCTGCACCAAGTAGCTTAGGTGTCTCGCCCGCATGTTGCGCTAGCGCCGGATATCTGGCGGTGAACATTCAAGCCTAACCTCCTGTAATGCTCCATCGCTGCTTCCCTATTTGTTACAACATGACCAACATGATGAATATTCATTATTTCTCTGTTCATTGTACTCACTCCTCGTATGCTAGCAATGGGACAATATAAAGGTCTTGAATATATGAAGGAAGTGTTTTCTAAGCTGGCAACTAATTAATTTCTCGTTGCTTATAAGAAGTTATAAAATATGTAGTCGAACTTTTGTATGATAAACAAGTAATCACTAGAATAGCTAATAACAAAATAAATGCAAATCATCGCAGTAAGTATACTTGGGATGATTTTCAGAATAACTGATTTCTGGATCGTTTTAATATAATATGCGTTTACAGCTACATATATCAAAACAATAAATAAAGACAAATAAAAATAAATTGGGTTTGGGTATTGATAATCTCTTAATACAGCTCGCTCCTGCTCCTTGAAATAATCTTTTGTAAGTAGACCGCTGTTTATATTTTCAACTCTATTTACATATCTATCAATGACATCAGACACTGCTACTCCAGTTACTTCAGTAAAATCATATGATTCTTTGGTGAAACCCAATAGTTCACTAACTGATAACGAGGCTTTAATCTGAGCTGCAATGGAGACTGAACTAATAACCAATGGAGCTAAAAATAGAAGACTAATTAAAATAAAACTTGTAAAATTTTTTATTAATTTCATTTTCCACTTCCTATTTTTAGTTAGAAAAAAGGTCGATCCACCAACTCCAAAAAGAGGGTAAATCGACCTGCTTGTTTAATAAGCTAAACTTACTTTAAACTTTCGCTGTAATATAACCTTCTGCTTTCAACAACTCTGCGATGAGAACCGCTCCGCCAGCCGCTCCTCGAAGTGTATTGTGTGATAAGCCTACAAATTTATAATCATACAAGGAATCTTCACGGAGTCTACCAGCTGATACGCCCATTCCGCCTTCGATATCACGGTCAAGCTTCGTCTGCGGTCTGTTTTCTTCTTCGAAATATGTGATGAACTGTTTAGGCGCACTTGGCAATCCAAGCTCTTGCGGGCGACCTTTGAAGTTTTTCCAAAGTTCTAGAATCTCTTCTTTAGAAGGCTTATTCTCGAACGATACAAATACTGTCGCCAAGTGACCGTCAAGTACTGGAACACGAATACACTGCGTTGTAATAAGAGGCTCGTTAGCTTTTACAATTGCGCCGTCTTCAACACTTCCCCAAATTCTAAGCGGCTCTTGCTCGCTTTTCTCTTCTTCACCGCCAATGTAAGGAATTACGTTGTCGAGCATTTCTGGCCAGTCCGTAAAGTTTTTGCCAGCACCGGAAATCGCCTGATAAGTCGATGCTACAACCGTCTTTGGCTTATACTCTTTAAGAGCATGAAGCATAGGCACATAACTTTGGATGGAGCAGTTCGGCTTAACAGCGATAAAGCCCGTGGAAGTGCCTAGACGCTCACGCTGTGCTGCAATAACTTCAAGATGGCTCGGATTAATTTCTGGAATAACCATCGGCACATCAGCAGTCCAGCGATGAGCGGAGTTATTGGAAACAACAGGTGTACCTGTCTTAGCATAAGCTTCTTCGAGCGCTTTGATCTCTTCTTTCTTCATATCTACCGCACAGAAAATAAAATCAACGTCGGCAGCAAACTCTTCAACTTTGGAAGCATCTTGTACAACGATAGATTTAACTGCATCGGGAATTGGCGTATCCAATTTCCATCTGCCTTGTACGGATTGTTCGTATGTTTTGCCAGCTGAGCTAGCGCTAGCTGCAATAGCCGTTACTTTAAACCAAGGATGCCCATCCAGTAGTTGAACAAACCTTTGCCCAACCATTCCTGTACCACCAACAATTCCTGCTCTCAACAATTGTGTCATTAGATCCATCTCCCCTATTGTTATAATAAAAAAATCCCATCACTAAGACTGATATCAGCCTTAGGGACGAGATTGGATTCTCGTGGTACCACCCTAAATTCGCAGTTATGTCGCCATAATCGCCTCATCAAGTACGATGTGACCTTAAATCACATTTATACTCTAGCTCTGTAACAGGAGCTCCTGGCACACCACCCCCCGTTTATAATAACAGGTTCCGGTGCACTGCTCTGAGTCTTTTTTCGATAACGTCTTCCTTACTCCTTTTCAGCAACCGGAGCTCTCTGGGAAAGAATCCATTTATCTACTCGTCTCTTCATCGCATTTCATTGTGGATTTATATTACCAAAATCTAATGAGAAGGTAAACAACATTTTTCGAAAATTCAGACTTGATATCCATAATATTCATGCTACATACTTAACGTTATAAGTATATGAAGAGAAAATTGAATGTCTCCTACCTGATATTTCCGTGCATCAATTGCTAAGTATCCCTTCTCCAATCCTACTACAATTGAACTTGAAAGGAGGTAACGTATGGAATGGCTGGATCGCATGAATAACGCTTTGAATTATATCGAGACTCATTTAACTGAAAAGATCGATCACGATGAAATTGCCAAAATCGCCTGTTGCTCAAACTTTCATTTCGCGCGGATGTTTTCATTCATAGTCGATGTACCTCTATCAGAGTATATAAGGCGAAGACGGCTTACTCTTGCCGCATTTGAGCTTCAGCACAATGAACAACGAGTTATCGACATCGCATTGAAATATGGTTATGAGTCGCCAGAAGCTTTTTCTCGAGCGTTCAAAAAATTGCATGGTGTAATGCCTATGTCAGCGCGCGACAAGGGTGTTACACTAAAAGCCTATCCGCGGTTATCCTTTCATATTTCAATTAAAGGGGCTGCAGAAATGAATTACACCATTCAAGATAAAGAAGCTTTTGAAATGTTCGGAGTTTCGGCTAAGATCAATACTGGCGGGGAAAATCCATTTATTGAGATACCTGCATTTTGGACCAAATGTATCGAGGATGGAACCGTCGATCGGATCCGCACAGCAGCAGGTTTAGGGGAGAATGGACAAATCCATGCTGCTTTTCACAGCAATCAGGGTAATGAATTCACCTATACGATTGGATACTTTATGCCACAAGCTGGTCTTCCAGATGGGTTTGAACCGCTCGCTATCCCAACACACACCTATGCGATTTTCTCAACAGGAATATATCCTAATGGTCAAAGCAACATTCATGAACTTTGGAAGCGTATTTGGAGCGAGTGGGTTCCAACCTGCAATTACATTGTAGTCGGTCCAGAATTTGAAATGACCTATGACAGAGGCAACGGCACATACGAAATGGAACTTTGGTTGGCTGTTACGCCAAAAAGTGACTCTTCGGATGTCGAGTAATACAAACAATAGGCTTTCACAATTATAATAATGTAAACTAAAAAACTATCACTGGAATAATCCAAGTGATAGTTTTTAATATTAGCGATAAATTAAGGCAAAATGCCTGTTTTTATTTTAATCGTTTCTTCTGACCATGAAACCCAATCAATTAACACACTATTTGCTTTGTAACCACAATGTGAAGGATCACCACTCGTACCCGTTCCGATATGAGAAGCATTCCAAGGTGTTTCAGATCCAGCCGTTGTTCCTATATTCACATTGCTCCATCTAGCATTATTTAAGTAACTGCCCGTTGTAAAATCTTCGTATCCTATAGACTGTGCAATCGATGTAACCCTTTTGACCAACATATTTGCCCCTGATGGAGTAAATTGTTTATTCGGAAGTACATTCCAAACCATAGTTTGTTCAAGCGGCAATCCATTTTTAGCAGTTCCACTTACATATAAAGCAGCTTGATTATTAGCAGGGATATAAAACTTCATAAATGCTGTTGTCCCCATTTTGAAATTAGCAGGACTTCCACTTGCAATTGAATCCATCCCAAGCCAAGTCATTGCCCACGTTTCTTCAGTTGGATTAACAGGAGGAATTCCATCACCATAATTTAATGAAAGACCAGCATCTACTTGTTGACCGGTAGCAGTATTTATTGCACCAAGATACATGTAAGCAGTATCGCCTGTCATTTTAGTTACACCATTTACGGTCTTTGATTTAGGAGTCATTACCGCTTCTGTTCCTTTTTGAGGTAGATACACGTACGCATTTACTCTAGAATAACCAATTTTTGATTTCACTCTGCGGAATGGTCCCGTATGTGCAGTTGGACAAACATTCGTCGGTGGTAAATATGCCAATGTACTAACTAAACCTGCTTCTTTCTCCACTTCGTATTTTGGCTCAACATAGTTAGGATCTTTTTTCAACTTACCATCAGTATTAATTAAATTTTTATATTTCACTTTAAACTCTTTAAGTGCTTCAACTTTATTAGCAGTAAAAAAACCGTCTGCTTCATTAATATAAAAAACATTTTTGCGATCCTCTTTATCAAGATTCAGCATCACTTCTCTCAAAATCTGTTTATCTTTTTCTGGTAGAGATGGGTCAATATATCGATCTACTTCTGCATAAGAGCCAACATCTTTAACAGCAGAAACTGCGCTAACTGGAATTAATAGAATAAGAGTCAATAATAGCAAAATATATTTTTTCATTAATACTCCTCCTAAATTTATTGTTCATCTTCACGAATTAAAGAGTGAAATTCCCTCTAAAGATAATGTTACACTGCTTGAAGTATATATATTGTGTAAAAACTCTCTACTCTACGAGAGGAGCCTATCATAAATTAGAAGTCGTAACCGGAAATTGAAAAATATTTCAACAGCCTCTACCAGCAGGAAAATGGATCACCTCCCATAAAACGGAATATATTCGTCGACTTGCTGTAATTATAAAAATATCCATAAAAGTAAACAAGTAGGCACTTTTAAGTTACCTGTAAAAAAGTATGCTCATCATAAGTCTAGACTTACTGCAACTGCTTGGAGTGCCTATGCAATGACCAGTGACTCTGATGAGCATTGCTTCCGATTCACTCTGACATCCCCTTTTCTCCAAGTATAGAACATCTCAAAATAATTCTAGCTCCTCCTTCTCGACTCTGTTTTGATTTTGAGCATAAAAAATACACCGCCACCAAGGACATACTGCCCGTGTGACGATGTATTCAAAATTTACTGCTACGATAATCAATTCATCTGTAGATTACTTCACGCTCTCCATCGACCAAGCTTCTACATCCCACGTTTTTGTTACAAAATCCTCATAAAAATCAGGTTCGTGAGATACAAGAACGACTGTACCTTTATATGCTTGTAGCGCTCGCTTTAATTCGGCTTTAGCATTGATGTCCAAATGGTTCGTAGGCTCATCGAACAATATCCAGTTGCTTTCGCGCATCATCAGTTTGCAAAGACGAACCTTCGCCTGTTCTCCACCGCTGAGCTGGTTAAGAGAACGTGTAATATGCTCATTTTTCAAACCGCAACGGGCCAGCGCTGCACGAACTTCATGTTGGTTCATAAATGAAAACTCATCCCATACATCCTCTAACGGAGTCATCGTTGGAGCTTTAGCTTCCTGCTCGAAGTAAGCTGGTGATAAATAATCACCAAGATAAGTTTTGCCTTCTAGTGGCTGAATAACGCCAAGAATGGTTTTAAGGAGCGTCGATTTACCTACACCGTTGCAACCTACAATTGCAATCTTATCACCGCGCTCAATGACCATATCCATCTTAGGAAGAAGCGGCTTATTGTAGCCGATAACCATTCCCTGTGCTTCAAATACAGTTTTGCCGCTGGATCTAGACTCTTTGAAGTTAAAAGTCGGCTTAGCTGCCTCCTCCGGCTTGTCGATGCGATCGATACGGTCGAGCTGCTTCTCACGGCTTTTCGCACGCCCAGAAGTTGAAGCACGCGCTTTATTTTTTTGTATAAATTCCTCTTGCTTCTTAATATAATCCATTTGCTTTTCGTAAGCGTCGATATGCTGTGCCTTATTCAGCTCAGCCATCTCCATAAACTTATCATAATTGGCTGTGTAACGCGTCATCTTCGTAAATTCAAGATGATAAATCACGTTAACAACCTGATTCATAAAGCCCGTTTCATGAGAAATAAGAACAAACGCATGCGGATAATTTTTTAAATAATTAGTCAGCCAATTAATATGTTCTTCGTCCAAATAATTGGTAGGCTCATCCAGCAACAAAACACCCGGCTTCTCAAGCAACAACTTGGCGAGTAGAACCTTCGTCCGCTGTCCACCGCTAAGCGCCGTTACGTCGCGATCAAGTCCTATTGCATTAAGGCCTAGTCCATTAGCCATTTCATCGACCTTTACATCGATCAAATAAAAATCGCCAATTTCCAGTTCCTCTTGAATTTCACCCATACGTACTAAAAGCTGGTCCAGCTTATCTGGATCTGCGTCGCCCATTTGCGCAATAACTTCGTTAAGTTCCTGTTCCAAAACAAGTAAAGGTAGAAATGCATCTTTTAATACGTCACGAATTGTTTTACCTGCTTCAAGTTTCGTGTGTTGGTCTAAATAACCATAACGAACGCGTGGCGTCCATTCTACTTTTCCTTCGTCCTTAAGTAGCTTCCCTGTCAAAATATTCATGAGTGTAGATTTCCCTGTACCATTCGCACCTACAAGCCCGACACGTTCACCCTCAAGCAAACGAAAAGATACGTTTCTAAACAATACCCGATCGCCAAACGTATGCGATAATTGCTCAACTGTTAACAAACTCATTTTTCTTTATCTCCATTCATCTATACACATTAATTTATTACTCATAGCTATCTATAATTGCCCGTATCATTGTACCACAAAAACGTCCCATCCATATTTATAACTCTTTGAATAGCAAAGGCCAGAGTCCCAAATGAGAAACTCCAGCCTTTTTTAAGATCAATGTTATATCAATCGTTGGATGTTCTTCTTATCAATTACTTCTGCTCTACAGGCACGTCTATTGCAAGCGGCATCCCTGCTTCAACTAAACGTTTGTTACGAACGAATGCTAGCGATAATACGACCATCAGCAGTCCTGTTCCAATAAGCAACCATTCAATATCTACAGCATCCGATAGCGGACCGAATATGAGCATTCCGATTGGCATCATGGAAGTTGAAATCATACCAAACACACCGAATATTCGTCCCATGTAATTCGGATCTACCCTTTCTTGCAGCAAGACAGTAGTCGGAGTACTAAAAATTGGCATAGCTACTCCGAATAAAGCCATCACTGCTAAGTAGATCCAAAATATCGGTACAATACCTAATACTACCGTACAAACACCCATAATGAGGTTCGCAAAAGTCATCGTAAATACTTTGTTACGGAAGCCTCCCCATGATGCAATAACAGCACCACCAGTCATCATACCGACTGAGAAAGCTATTTCAATGGCAGTCAGTCTCCAATATTCGTCTCCAAAACTACGTGCTACTTGGAGTGGTGTCAAAAAGGCAGCTGGTGCCATCAATATAAAGAACAGGGCAAAAAAGATAAAGAACGTTTTAAGGAAACTATGATTTTTAATGTAGTCTATTCCTAATTTAAAATCTTCCAAATAACTTGTCGTTTGCTGACCAGCAGCTTTTTGGTGCAAAGGTATTTTCAAAAAGAATGATAAAATAACGACCGCCATTAACGCCGTTACAACATCGATAAAAAATATCGCTTCAATCGTAGACTTAGAAAGCAACATCGCACTTACGATAGGGGCAACAAACATCATGAGTGCTTGAAGAGTTCCGTTTATTCCATTTATCTTTGTCAGCTTATCCTCTGGCACAATTTGAGGTAATATAGCCCCAACCGCAGGTGTTTGAATACCTGCCCCGAGCGCGCGAACAGCAGCAATAACAAACAGCAACCAATTTTCTTTATACCCCGATAAAAATGTAATAGCGAGAAGCAACGTTGCAAAAGCAATCATAGAATCCGCAATTATAATAAGATATTTACGATTGAACCGATCCGCCCATACCCCTGCAAATGGTGATAACAAAAAGGTCGGAATAAATCCGCAAATAATAAATAATGTCATCATCATACCCGATTTTGTAGTGAGCGTAATGTGCCACATAATCGCGTATTGAACTAAGGCAGAACCAAATAATGAAAAAGTTTGACTACTTAGAAAAAGAATGATGTTTCTTTTCCAATGCAGTTTACTAAGGTCTTCCGTGTGAGTCATGATTTTCCCCCTCTAATCTCTACTTTCTATTTCTTACTATTAAGTCATTACCATAATTGAAGCTTTGGAAACAACCCCTATACTTTTCTCGAGAGTGCATTTGCTTTCCAACAAGTTCAGAAATCCATCAAGATCAATATCCCCTTCTTCTTCTTCCTTAAAGTCATCTAGTTTCACGCCAAACTGAGCCGCTTAAACCAATGCTGCACCTACGAGACAGGACCATCTGCTCGATATTTATTCATTATATACCGAACATACATTCTTATGGTAGTGAAATAATGATTTTAAAAAAACACTACCATCACTTTGCACATGTCGGCACCTAGTTATATTTTCCAAAGTCCACTAAACGCCCGCAACTAGCGGATATTGAAAATAAGCAATTTAAAACTAGCTAATTTCTCTTTTTCCAAACTCATTACACCATTATCATTAACAAATCAAAAATATTTTAAGAAAAGTACAAGGAGATTAGATCAAGTGAAATCTATTATTCAACTATTACATTTTGGCTATCATCAAGCGATGAGTTGCATCTTTCCTGTCGCCATATTCGGAACGTTAGCTCTCTCAACTGCAATAGATATGCCTTTCATTCATCGTTATGATGCTATTCTGCTCATTTTGCTTGGCGTTCAATATATGATGTACCGTAGTGGACTTGAGACACGCGATGAACTCAAAGTCATCTGTCTCTTTCACCTTATAGGATTGGCGCTTGAGTTATATAAGGTGAAGATGGGATCGTGGTCATACCCTGAACCTGGATTTACGAAGGTACTCGGTGTCCCACTATACAGCGGATTTATGTATGCAAGTGTAGCAAGCTTTATGTGCCAAATATGGCGAAGATTGCGGATGGACATGACAGGTTGGCCTGGCTTTATGTCCTCTGTTCTGCTTGGAGGAGCCATCTACTTCAACTTTTTCACCCATCATTTTATTCCCGATTTTCGTTGGTGGTTGACCGGGCTTGTATTCATTGTTTTTTGGAAAACAAGAATTATTTATCGGGTGCGAGCTAAAACATATTATATGCCGCTCACGGTTGCCTTTATTATTGTAGGTTTTTTCATCTGGTTAGCTGAAAATATTGCCACATTTTTTGATGCATGGAAGTACCCTGACCAACATCAAACCTGGCAGCTGGTCAGCTTCAGTAAAATCAGTTCATGGTTCCTTCTAGTCATTATTAGCGTCATCATCGTCGCCCAGCTTAAACATGTGAAAGCAAATCGAAATCGTCACAGAAATTCATAATCATTGGATTATGGCTCCTCACCTCAATTGTGAGGAGCGATTTGATTAGTCCCGATAATGGGACAACACCCAGCACACGCCATTTCGGTCGGTAACGATAGCAAGTAGTCCGTTAAAAGGAGCTTCATACCTTTCTGTATGAATTGTTCCGCTGGCTGCAAATTCACTATAGATCGCTTGGAACTCTTTCTCCGTCTCGATTTTCAAAAAAATTCTCACGTAATCACCTTGTAGCACAGGTTTTGCCGCTTTAGTATCAGCAAACTTTAGAATTGCATCCCCTACAATCAGATCCGCATTTAGCACTTCTTCCCCTTGCTTACGCAAAATGTTGATTTCACCGCCAAACACGCTTTGATAATACTTCATTTCATCTTTGCAGTTTTCTACAGCGATAAACGGGTATGCTATCATCATTAACATCCTCCTAAAGTTCAAATGATCATAAGTTTACCTTTCTTCCTGTCTGCTCAGATTACGAAGTACAATTTTCAATTGGCTTACAAATAGATCGTATTCATCATCTGCGATACCCTGTTTGGTCTTGCTTTTGACACGATCCAATACCTCCTGCACTTTTGGTGCAACTTCATGACCCGATTCTGTCAAATATAACTGCTGATAGCGGTTATCGCTTGAATCAACTTCCCTCCGCACATATCCTTCTGATTCTAGCTTGGCAACCGCCTTTGCTGTCGTCGTCTTGTCAATGAGCAGTTTTTCACTCAACGCTTTCTGAGTAATTGGCTGCTGAGAAGCTATCGCCATTAGGAAAATGTATTGTCCACTCCCAATTCGATAAGGTTCCAGCTCGGCTGAAATTAAGACCTGCATGTGACGATAGATGGCAGAGATGTATTGGCCATGAGATTCCGTTTCGTGCTTGTCAGTATGCTTCCATCGTTCGCTCAGATTACTCGTCTCCTTAAGTAGGATGTTATTGCAACTAATAGTAATATAAGCGATATAGGATGCTATTGCAACTATTTTATTGTAAAAATTTAAGAGGTGACTATTATCGGTACCCCGATGCATCCGCTGGTTTGCCTGCATCCTGAACTTCCACAATATATCGCCAAGCATCTGGTTGTGATCCATCAACATCACAAAAACCATACACTTGCGAAAGTTCGCCACTCGATACAGATTGACCGTTCCAGCGGGCAACCTCTTGGTCGCTTGCCAGTGCAGCAATAGCACGTCCTACAAATCGCGGCGATTCCGAGATAATAAAATGTGGCTCCTTCTCAAGAGCATCACGCCAGTTGTCTTCACGAACATCAAAGTGTTCGAGCATAATCTCGGAACGCATCCAGCCTGGTGTAACGGCTACGGCTGTGCAATGATGCGGCTTCAGCTCATGGGCAAGCGATTGCGCCAGCCGAATAACGGACGTTTTCGCCAAATCGTAAAACAGTGATAGTCGGTAGTTATTATTGTTGTACGCCGCCGTACCGTCCGTCATCTCCACAACAAGCCCGTTCCCGCTCCTGATCAGCAGTGGCAATGCAAAATGGCTCGTTATGACATGTGTGTCAACCGAAAGTCGAAGCATCCGAAGTCCCCCACCCAGCGAATGCTCCCATACCGGCACATTCCACTCAATGAGATTTTCTCCTCCCCAAATATCGTTGACGAGAATGTCTAGTCGACCCTGTTCGCTTTCAATTCGTGCAATTAGAGCTTGAACTTGATCAGGTTCAAGATGGTCCACTGGAACCGCTATACCTCTGCCTCCCGCAAGACTTACAAGTTCTGCAGTTTCTTCTATCGTTTCAGGACGATTGTACTCCGATCGCTTTGTTCTTGTCGTTCGACCAGTCACATAAACAGTCGCTCCCGCAGCTCCTAACTCAATCGCTATTCCACGGCCAGCACCTCGTGTTGCGCCTGCTACCAATGCAACTTTTCCGTCTAATGGTTTCATGATTTGTTACAGCTCCTTTATACGATAGTCTCTTTATTATAAAGCTCTAATATGACAGGGTATGTCGTATTAGGAACTAGCAATAATTATTACTTCCACTATGTCGTCACTTCGCACAATACTATTTATTTAACAAAGCACAAATTCTAACCCTTCTTCACCTATTCCCTCAAGCTGAGCCTAAAGTTCCTCTAAATAAATTCTCCAACTTCACGTTCTCAAGTTATTAAACAGAACGCCAAAAAGGTCTGTGACAGCTTGCCTACCGGCAACCTTTCATAGACCACAAACTCGCTTACAATGCGACCTCTCGGTTCTTATTCTTTTACGACAGCAAGTCAATGACCTTTGACATTGAAACGATAACACAATGTATACTTGCTGCTTTAGCTACTTTTGCTCCACTAGGTGAATCTTCTAGTTTGTTTTAGATATTTCCGTTATCTATATAGCAATATTAGATCATAATTCTAAAAAAATACTAATCGATGTACCGAATGCCACATACTTTACTAATGGTTTCCAATTAACGCAAAAAAGCAATAAATTTCTTTTTTTCTTTAATGCCCCAAGTTAGCTCCAACAAAATCGGTGCATAATAAACTGGAATTAACCACGAATAAGTGCCATCTAGCAAAAGATGGCCTATCCAAATATCTTTATTTGAATCAGACTTTAAAGCCCATTTACCGCTATAAACGGTTTTACCACTATTTTTTTGTGCGTATTTTAATGCTTTTTCAAATGTAAACGTAGTTTTAAGAGATTTATCAACCTCTTCGCACATTGAATGATAGACTGCCTCTTTTTGCTGCCACGAAAATTCTGAATCCCAACATTCAACGAGTTGATAACCTTCAAGTTGACTCTCAATTAACTCCTTAATCTTATCTGAAACAAAAATTTGAGGTAGAATTCGCTCGCCTTCATGCAGCTTTATTTTAAACATGTTATGTCCTTTGACCTTGTCTTCTATTAGAGCAAGCTCCTCATAATCTTTGAGAGAATCTCCAATGCGGCTTTCTTTTGACTTCGTATGGTCGACACAGTCAAGCACAGTAAGCACGTTTAATATACTGAACTCTCCATCCGTGCTTGTTAGTGGCAAAAACTCAATGTTCAGGTTGGGCATTTGCTCAATTGCATCTCTTGCTCTTCGGCTTGCAATGAGTGCGCCTCCCAATTCTTTAAGAAAGTCTGCTGGTTTACCCTTCTCAACCAACTTAACTTCGTGTTGAACCCATTGATTGGACAATGGCATAGCTTGACTAAAGTACTTCCTTAATTCAAAGTATGATTCGATTTCCACAAATTCTGTCGTATTAAATGATGGATGATAATCAAGCCACCAAACTTTCACAATGAACGCCTCCACTGCTAATTATTTCCTTAATTATTCTATTATTAGTTTAATCGATCGCAACAATATTGGCTACTTTATAACCTTAAAATAAAAATACAGAGCAACTGAGGCTCCGCCTCGAATGCTCTGTATTTTGAGTTTAAATAAGCTTTTTGACCTTCCTTAATTATGAGATCAGAATATTTTAAACCTCTTGGATCTTCACACGTGTTGGCTTATTCATTTTTATAGAAGTACTAGTTCCAACCATCCATACTATTCCAGCTTCATCTACTCCGAATATTCCAGATGATACAGAGACAATATCTTGAATCCGAGAATCCGCCATATGCCATTCGGGTAAAAAGTCTAATTCCGTTTCTTTTATATGAAGTCTACCCTTTTGAAGCCATTCTATTGCCGCTTTATCACCAATAATGATTCTATTACCTTCACCAAGCCGATATAGAGGAGAAGCATGCATATTAGTAAGATATCCATCATCCCCTGGCTGATCGCGTTTAACAAAAAAGCTGCATACTTCCCCGTTTTGAAACATAACGAAAATTCTGTAAGTCGTTTTGACCACTTTCTTTACTTTCTCCAGCAATTTGGTTGGAGCATATCTTTCCTCATAGTAACTATCGCTAATATAAGCGCCAGATCTTCCCCAAGCATATAAGTCTCCATTTTCTGTTACGGCATATACGAAATCTTGAGACTGCACCGCTTGAACGACATGTTCGAATTCCTTTTTCGGTACTTGATTTTCCAAGCCACGTTTGTGTTCATTACGCCAAATGTATAGATCCCCGTTATCGGTAATAGCATGAACATCATATCTGTCGCTGTCAACGGTTCTAACATTCCTTAATAGGCAATCGCTTTTACCATCTGACATTTGTCCTAGTTGACCATATGCATTTTGCCCAAATCCGAAAAGTTCTCCTGTAATTGTAATAGCAAATGCATCGTACTCCGTTACATGAATGCTTTTAACGTCACTACGAAGCAATACAAAATCGCTACCATTCCACGTTTGACCATAACTATACAGTTCCCCAGAATTAAGTAAGAAATAGGCGTCGCTCGCTCTCACACCTATTTCCTTTACATCAGTTAAAGCCATTATCTTTGGCATTGATGTTCCATGCGGTGAATCCTCACCCCAACCTATCAATTTCCCTTTATCGTTGATAGCATACGCCGAGTAGCTTCCCATTGTAACATCTACGATATTATCCAAAATCTTTTCCGGCTTTTTTCTATTTATTATAGATTTATCACCCAGAACACCGTAACTTTTGGACCCCCAAGTGTAAAGCTCCTTGTCCTTTGTTACCATTGCCATCGTTAGTGAGCCCGGTCGCAAAATACTAACTTCATATTTCTTATCTTTGCTTTTCCCTTTAGGTTTTGTTGGCAGATTTGTATTCCAAGGCGTCTTGGGTAGTTCCAAATTATTCACTACCGTCTCTGCTCTGAAAGGAAGGTTAAATTGTAATTGAAGATAATCACAAAGCTCCCAAAAATAGAGTTCTTTGCATACCCAATTCAACTCTTTGTCGTTAATGCTTACGTTTAAAACTTCTTGTATTTTCTCCACTTTGAGCCTTTTTCTTCTTAATCCATACCCTTCTAATGCTGCACCTTGAATTAGTGAAGCTATTTTTTTGCCTGCTTGTATCAAATGTATTTCCAAAACATCATCGTCGAAATATTCAACGCTCAAAACGGGAAAATGAATGTTCTTTGAAAGCTTTACAGCAGCGGGGGACGCAGTTCCCCATTGTAATGACTCTCCATAAATGCTAGTCCATCCGGAGGAGGATGAAGTAACTTGAATATCTTCGATCATACTTTCCAAAATGGAGATTGCCTCTACCTCTTTTTCAGTAAAAATGTGAATGCTTCCGAATTTTGATCCCATCTATAAACACCTTTCTATTGCTTAACGGTTGAAATGTAATCGTTAAGGCTTCTAGCATCTATTCATAAATACCTTCTTCAGATGTATTTTTAATATTTGGTAGTTGACTTAAGCATAAAAAATACATCGCCTAGGCGTATTAGCCAGATGACGATGTATTCAATATAAGCATATTGCGATACGACTGTTGACTATTCTTTTTATCCAATTGCAATCGGATTCTCCTCACAACTAATCCAATCGCCCCAGCTTTATATTCCCTCTCAGTTTATAAAACAATATATAGATACAACCGACAGTTGTTATTATTTAATCATCTGAAACACTTGCTCAACATCTTTGTCTCCGCGGCCGGAAAGGTTAACAATTAGAATCTGACCCTGATCCATCGTTGGCGCCAACTTCTTCGCATAGGCAACCGCGTGCGCACTCTCAAGGGCAGGAATAATCCCTTCCGTACGAGAAAGTTCTTGGAACGCTTCCAGTACTTCTTCATTAGTAACAGTCGCATATTCGGCACGCCCTGTCACCTTCAAGTGGCTATGCTCCGGCCCGATGCCTGGATAATCGAGACCCGCGGCAATCGAATATGTCTTCCGTGGCTGACCTTCCTCGTCTAGCAGTACCAAACACTTGAAACCATGAATAATGCCCGGAACACCTTCCGTTAAGGTCGGAGCTTGATCGGGTTCAACACCTATCAGACGAACACTCGACTCGTCGATATAATGAGCGAATGCTCCAATCGCATTGCTACCGCCGCCCGCACAAGCCACAACCGCATCAGGCAAACGACCTTCCTTCTCCAAAATCTGCAGTTTTGACTCTTCGCTGATGACCGCCTGAAAATGTTTGACCATCGTCGGAAACGGATGTGGACCAACCGCTGAACCGAGCAAATAAAACGTATTTTTATAATTGCGAACCAAATCACCGAGTGCCTCGTCCACGGCATCCTTCAGTCGGCCCTGCCCCTTATCAACCGGCACGACACTAGCACCGAGCAGTTCCATCCGGAATACATTGAGCGCCTGACGACGCATATCTTCAGCTCCCATATAAATGACGCATTCCATATTAAACATGGCGCAAGCCGTTGCCGTAGCAACCCCATGTTGTCCGGCACCCGTTTCGGCGATAATTCGTTTGGCACCCATCCGCTTGGCGAGCAGAATCTGACCAATGGCGTTGTTGATCTTATGCGCCCCAGTATGATTCAGATCCTCGCGCTTCAAATAAATTTTGGGTCCTCCCCAAGCTTTGGACAGCCGCTCCGCATACGTCAGCGGGCTCATACGGCCAACATATTCTCGCAGGTAATAACTAAGCTCTTCCTGGAAGTCCGGATCATCTTTGAACTTATAAAATTGCTCGCTCAAATAGTTTAGTACTTCTTGCAATTCTGGTGGAACAAAGCTACCACCAAACTCCCCGAAGTACCCCTCTTGCTGCAACTGTTGGTCCATAAGTAAGCGCCTCCATATAATAAAATAGTAATCTATCAAAGATATATTACCATAAATTACAATCGTATTTTATGTACTGAAAAACATGATTCATTAATCCCTCTGATTTCACAGATTAGAAATTCAATCGTTGCAATGGCATACTCCTTCGTACCGCTTCAAAAAGTCAGTCTTATTATTAAGTTACCTCGTTAAATGAATTGGCACGGTATCTTACTCCCAAAATCTCATCTCGTCAAGAGATAATGTGAGAATGATCGACTTAACGAGGAGCCCCCCTTATGCTCTTGTAATATGAATGAAATTCCTCATATTTAGAGCAATATCGCTTTTTCCAATTCATAAGGTTTCACGTAAAATTTACTTCAGGTCATTACGAAAGAAAAGGATGGGTTATATGAACAGAGTAGACAAAATCAGATTTTCACTTCTTTTCAGTGAAGTGCCTACAGCAAATTGTTATGGGTACATGGAATTAAATCAGGATGGTAGAATGATTGCGCTCTACAATAGATTCGGTGAGGAAATAGACATGAATGGCGGACATGAAATTGTTAGGGTACGGACGCTTGGCACATTTGATGACGAAGACCGCGATAATTTCTATTCCTTGTTAGAAAGTGATGGTGTAGGATAAGCGAGGCGAATTCGCAACAATTTGTTCATTCTTTCCACTCTATCTTAAAAGTAACGTGCCTATGTTATATTTAAAATATAGATAAGGGTAGACAATACGCTAAATTAAGGTGGCAACGAGTTGAGAGAATCTTGTATGTGGAGCGACACAGAAGTGTTGCACCTTCACGAATATGGACAGAGCGAGCATCGTATGATCGAAGGTTATGGCATTTTCGTATTGTCGAGTGGTAAGGGAGAAGTCCAAATCGGTAAACACAGCTGGTCTGCCAAGTCGGGTTCGCTTCTGTTCGTCAATCCTGACAGGATTATTCGGGTGACTTCCGTTTCCGGGGCTACTCTTACCGGGTATCTCGTTACGTTCGATATCGTGCGAGAAACGGAAACGGATGGCAAACGTGCCCTCTATATGGACAGACAATCGGAGTGGCTTACGGATGGTCCGGTTGCAGTGAAAGCGATCCGCCGTGTGGAAGTCATTGCGAAGGAGCTTGCCATGAACGCCGCTGAGTCTTCCTATCGTAAGCAGATGAAATTAGGCGAGTTGCTCGATTTACTTCCAATTAGTTATGAGGATAGCAAAGATAAATCCGAGCCCGGTTGGCTTGAAGCAGTCATCGCGTACATGAAAGAAAATTACGAAAACAAAATTAGCCGTGAACAGTTAGCGCAAATGAGCGGCTTTCATCCTGATTATTTTTCCAACCAATTTAAAAAGGAAACCGGGCTGAGCTACACTGAAATTTTAACGAAAATTCGTATCGATAAAGCGAAGCAGTATTTGTTCTTAGGGGATCGTAATCTAAATGAAATTGCTCAACGTATCGGCTATTCCGACGGTCTTTATTTAAGTCGGAAATTCAAACAAGTTGTAGGAATACCGCCATCGCGCTACGTACACAAACCCGAAAGAATCGTCGTTGTTGAACTTGTCGGAGAGTTGCTCGCGCTAGGAGTAAAGCCGATAGCCGCTTCGCATAGCAATAGTCTGGGCAATTTGAAGTTGCTGCAACATGAGCTGAAAGACGTAATCGAAATCGATAATAGGCTCGATCAATTGCGCAGCTTTCAACCGGATCTCGTTATTATACCGGATTGTTGGGGGAC
Source organism: Paenibacillus sp. GSMTC-2017 (assembly GCF_016019935.1). Classification (GTDB taxonomy): domain Bacteria; phylum Bacillota; class Bacilli; order Paenibacillales; family Paenibacillaceae; genus Pristimantibacillus. The sequence goes on along the minus strand of NZ_JAECMT010000003.1, from coordinate 278,396 downwards.
GGCGGAAATCTATCGTCACCTTTCAAGCTCCGTACAAATTAAAGTCATCCCCTTCGACAATCCCGTCCGTCGGCTTCGAGAGCTGGCGGAAACGTTCAACAAGCAGGAAGAAGCGGAGAGTTTGTTAGCCCTCTACGAACGAAAGGCAAAACTGATTAAAGAACAATTAGGTGATGTGATCGGACCGAACGAGACGGTAGGTGTATATGAAATATGGCAAGATGAGATATGGGTGTTTGGCAATCCTTCATTCGGAAGAGGAGTATTCAACTTATATGAAACGTTCGGTTTCAATCCTCCTCTAGCTGTTAAGAAAGCATTCACAGACACTAGTTTGTGGTACAAGAACATTTCAATAGAAGACTTGCCCAGATATGCCGCTGATCATATGATCGTTAGCGTATATGACGAAGATGGAGGCCAGGCACACTTCGAGCATATCACCAGCAGCCCGATCTGGAGACAATTAGAGGCGTACCGTAACGGTCGCATTCGTATGATTGATATGAATGTCTTGCACCCGGGAGATCTGTTGTCGTCCGTTCGGCAACTCGATAAGATTGCTGATGCTCTTCTGAACCCAGCAGTCGGGCAATGATTGCGAAGGCGGACAAGTGAACCTTCACGCCACCTCGGTTTTATCCATAATTTTGCCCTACTAAAGGCATTGCGACGATTCAGAATCAAGTGATAAACTAAACCTCGTAAATGAGATTAATTATCATTGAGAAAGAGGTTGCAATTAGATGAAGACTCAACTTAAGAGATTCGGACTAAGTATGATCGTTGTAACGATACTAACCGTATTGGCAGCTTGCGGCAGCTCCGACAAAGGGAATGGACAGAAATCCGAACCGACGGCTTCCCCTGTTTCCGAAACGATTACCTATTCCGCATCAAACGGCGATATTGTCATTCCAAAAAAACCGAAAAAAATCGCTTTGCTTGCTGATGTGTACTATGGCTATTTCTTGGAACTGGGATATAATCCGATAGCCGTTACGGACTACGCGATCCAAAATCCGTTCTACAAGGGATTAACCGATGGCGTTGTCAACTTGGGTGATGGGTCTTCGTTAGAGTTATTATTGGAACTTGAACCCGACTTGATTGTCGCTTACTCTGGCAATAAGGCAGTCGATGAGCTGCAAAAAATTGCCCCTACCGTACTTATCGAATACGGCAAGCTGAACTACAAGCAGCAGCTGAAAGAGCTTGGCGTCATGACCGGGACGGAAGCGAAAGCGGACGAATGGATTGCGAGCTGGAATAAGCGAATTGAACAAGCGAAGCCATCTATTCTGGACAAGGTCGGCGAGCGTACAGTATCCATTATTCAGCCGCTGAAGAGTGGCATGTACGTTTACGGCAATTCCTATGGCCGTGGCGGAGAAATCTTGTACGACGAGTTCGGGCTGAAAGCGCCTGACTTGGTGCAGAAAGAAGCAATCGACAGTGGAGTCGGCTATACGGAAATTTCACTAGAGAAGTTGCCGGAGTTTGCAGGAGATTATATTTTTACAGCGCCTTGGACGACAGAGATATCAGGCGGAACCGTGTATGAGAGTTCACTATGGAAAGACCTCCCTGCTGTTAAACAAAACCGCGTATTTGAATTTGATCCGATCGGATTTTACTTTAACGATCCGATTTCCATGAGCGCTCAGTTAGACTTTTTCATCGAACATTTAACCAAATAAGCAACGTAGGGGCTGTCCTAGAAGTCATAATAGACTAAGGACGCCCCTTTGATTTGTACACTAGCTATTTATATTCTTTAAAAGAAGACTTCCATTCTCTTTAGTAATCGCGCGCTGCATCGAACCAGCGTTGAGCTATTTCCTCTGCAATAGGCTGGCCAATCCGATGGGCAGACTGGCTAAGTTGCCATACCGCTTCACCAAGGTCTTCTCGTTCGGTAGTTTCGATGCCTTTTAGGTTGTTGAAGCGCACGGTGAAAGTAGTAATGGCTGCCTCGGCTTCGGCAAAGCTACGAGCCTCGGACAAGGTTACCTGTGCAACATTGTAAGCTTCATTAGCCAGCTTGGCCTGACGTTTAGGCCAGGACGAGAACGGGCGGCCGAATTCGATCTTCCACCATTCAGGCTTCCGTAATTGGCTTACTGAAGCATGCTCAATCCAAGGGCGGGCTACAGCGCGTGTTTTCATTTGCTGTTTTAGTCGCTTACCAGCGTTCTCTTCCACATTGTAGGCAATAAATCTATCAAGCAACGGCCACGCGTTCAAGGTCGGCAAGCCCCCCAGATCAGGCATGAAGCGTAGCTCCAGATTCGTTAACTGGGTATGATGAGCCAATAAGTCCAGATCGCAGAAGTTTCCCCATAAACTTAATGAGTTAAGGTTTGGAAAGCGGTTTAGACCCTCTAGCGAGATGGGCTGTCCCAGCGGAGTGTTCTGTAGCGCTAGGCTCGTTACCTGGTGCAACTCACCCAAGTCAGGCAACAAGAAAGGAGTATCATTCTTGCGTCGGCCAGTGCGCGGCGCTAGTGTAAGAAGAGATGGCATATCGCCTGTTGCCGAGAAGCGAGATAGATCGCCGGACACACTCAGGCGGAAATGCCGCATCGGAAGCTTCAGGCTCAGAGGCTTCCCGGACTGGTCCAACTCGATATGAAAGCCATGAAAATTGGACTGACTGGCATCCACCACCGTGTCTACAGACAGGGTCGGAGTCCATGTCATCTCTTCAATCGGGCGTTTCTGCGCCCAGTCAAAAAAGCCTAGGTCACTGCCTGTATAATGCAGAAATCGCGGCCAGGGAGATCCCGCCGGCGTGGCATAGGCATCGAATACGTTCCAATCGATGTTCGCATCAGCCGCGACATGAAGGTCTACTTTCTTCCCAAGTTGCAGCGGTCCAATGGATAAACTGCCCACACCGGGCTGAATGACAAGAGTGTGACTACTCGGACCTGTCAGGTCGATAGGATAACGACCAACTTCTCTAACAGAACCAGCTGAAGGACGAGCTTGGTTATCATTTGGCAATTCTATCATCCTTTCTTCTAAAACATAGCTACAACAGACCTAACTATTCACACCAGCCTCTATCATCTGAGAAAGAAATTGTTTGAATCTTGTAAAATACCTCTCTGATGCCTCCCAGCGTCTAAGGTTCAAATAAGACAGGTCCTCCTTGCCATATTGATCGGGTGGCTGATAATGCCGGGAAACATAAGTTCCATTTTCCACTGAATAAAAATAATATGCTCCATCCGGAGTCTTAATTTCAATCCGTCCATAGAGGAGATCGCCGTCCTCGTCCGTATGCGTTTGACGGAAGCTGTAACATTTGGAGCCGTCCCAGAACCCTTCATTTTCCTCCTCTTCCGAATATAATTCCTGAATGACAGAGTTTTGCAAAATGTCTTGCACATACTGTACCTCAATGTTTCGTAAATAAAGCTCAGCCATATTAGCGCAGGTCAGCAACATCGTCCAGCAATCGCTAATCTCTGCTAGTTGTTCCTGAGACTCTGTAATGTCCTCCCAATCAGATCCTTCATCTATGGTTCTACTTAACAAACCGACGGAATGATCTTGCTCCACCCAAATATAATAATGATTGCGGTTATCATTCATATAAACGCTAAGATCCCGTTTATCCCCGTCAGCATCAATATGCTCCAGTTGAACTTTAAAAAACACGCCTTGCTCCTGAAAATCAAATGATGGCTTATTATTCGGCATTAAAATACACTGAGTCAATTTCAATATATTTTCCTCATTGATTGTGTTATGGGTGAAATATAAAGGTATAGCTTCCTTTTTAGTGGGGGATTCAGTTATTTTTTTTAATGCGGAACGCCCTTCTTTAATGACGGTCACCAGCGTGCAAAAAGAAAACTCAGCATCCTCCTCTTCCATATCCAGAAAAAGGTCATCGATCAACACCTCATGAATGCCCACCGGAAGCTCCTGAAATACGCCGTCCCCCTCCCATACATTCACTAAGCATACGATCGATTTATGTCCATCCACTTTGATGCTATATTCGTCATCCTGAACTAAAACCGCAGCGCTGAGATCACCTTTAACAATCATTTCCCCATGATTGTAGGAACCGCATACTATTTCCTCAATTAGCAGATTACCCGAAACATAAATTTCCTGACCGCCTACAGCTATATTTTTCACACTCATATTACCGATTACCATAAGTCCTATGGCACCATCTGTTTCATTATTATAGAGATTGTCAACAGTAAGGTTCCCATCTATAAAAATGATGATTACCTCTTTTTGTTGTGGAAAAGGCTGCTCCCAATCAAGATCAAGAGAAGGCAGCGTCAAATCCCCTTCATAATAAGCGGCAAGCTGCTCGTCACTGAAATCCTGATAAAACCTTGCCCACCAAGATCCTTCCGGAAATTTATCGGCTAGCTGACTAATAGGAATGAATCGGAAAAGATTGCTCATACATTATTTCCCCCTCCAATTAAATTTTCCATTATTTTCTCATAGTTGAAAATTAGGGTCAATCTCGACTCGATAAAACAACAGTGTTATTCGGAGAGATACATTTATAAAAAGCACAAAAAGAGCAATAACAGATAAGCAATCCTGCCATTGCCCCAATCTCGCGCCCGATGTAACCTTTTTACTCTTACTATTCCCCCAGCACTACCGGATTCCCACTTTGAGAAAATCAATCACTTCCATATTCCCGTTGTTTCAATAAGGAATATGCGATCATGAATTGATAAACAGCATTAGCAGCCTCAGCACGTGTAAGTTCTTTTTCAGGCATAAAATTACCATCGTTCGCACGCAACAGGCCTAACCCCACAGCAAGCGCTGCGTCTTCCTTATTATTTATCCCTTTTTCATCATTAAAATTTATTTTTATTATTTTCTTGTATTCATCCCGTTCCTCTTCATCGAGTACGTTGATCAACATGCTAGTTATTTCTTCCCTCGTTACATGACGATCCAGATAAAGCTTAGTTTCCTTAACTTCAATCAGATCATATGCAAGAGTTGCATATGCATAAGGATAATAATCAGAACCAAACCCCACATCCTCGAACGGACTTACTCCGAAATTGACTAAAGGAGGTGTTATGTTAACATACCCGTCGCTAATTGCATAACTAATCATTTTAAACAATTCGCCTTTCGTTATGAGTTGATTAGGCTTCATTGATCCGCTCTCTCCGCGTAAACCACCATAAGCACTCATTAACTGTATGGCTTCGTATTCAGGGAGACCTTCAATGTCATTAAGCTTCTCATTATTTAAGGAAACAGATCTACCATTATACTTATTTCGCCACTGGCCGCTGACAGCATCAAGAAAGACTTCTTGATTACTAGGTTCATCATACATTTTATAGACGAACTCTACCCTCTTTTTTAACGTAAAGTCTTCATTTGTATATAACTCACTCAATTCTAAATCATACATTTCCTCGTTTGAAACGATTGAATCCCCAAGCCAAATTTCTAGAACGATATTATAGACCAATTGGAGATTAACATTATTTAAAAGTTGATTCTTCGCTATCTTTAAATCCACTAGTTGTGTTGGAGCTTCTTCAGCAACTGACTTCCCTTTTGAAAAATGTTTAATTGCTCCTGATTCACTATCAATATGAATGATAATTTCTCCACCAACTACATCTAATCCACTATGCTTTTGTACAAAATGATACTTATAAAAATTGCTTTTTGGCAGACCATATTCTTCTAAATACAATTTATGAGTAAGCCAAGGATAGTGTTTCTTCACGAAACTAATGGCTTGTTGTTTTGCTTGTTGATTCGTGAGCTTTACTTTTTTGTTAGTATTGGTATTTGGTTTCATCTCATAACTATTAACTTCTCCCGTAATACTATTTACGCTGGAGAATACTGAATAGGACCGATTGTCTGTAACAATTTGAAACTGTAATTCCCATTCCATTTTCCATTCGTAAAGAACACTATATGATGATATTTTCCCTTTGGGTAAAGCAAACATCTTATTGAGGATGTCGATAGCATTTTTCTCAGTAATATGTTGTCCACTTGGGATAGGTGAAGGTTTTGCTGCTAACTCGTTACTAGTCAATGGTTCAGTGGATCTTGTTGAATGCCCAGTATCAAGATAAACATAGGAGCGTACACTACCGGTCTCAGCGTCTAGTGTAGTCGGTGCGAATCGTATACTTGGGATATGTTCATCCATCCCATTACTTGCTGAATGTATCGGTTGGTATTCCAAAATAAACGGTTTCTGTTGTTCTAACTTTTCCAATATTTCAATTTTAGACAGTGCCTTTATCGGTTTGGGAAATATAAGATCATAGTCCCACTTGTATGTATACCTTTTTACGTTTCCAAATATATCGACTGCTATATGGACACCATTAAAAAACTGGGGTTTGCCTGCGAAATTATTATATTCATCATGATACCTGACAGGAGTATTATTTTCATACCGTAAATATAGAAAACTATGTGTAAACCCGTCATTGCTATTGACCAGCTCTCTGCCCAGCAATTGACTCTCTTCAACATATTTAGTCCGCGAAAAATTACTATTCGAAACATTTGTAATAAATGAATCCGCTACTTTTTTTGCTGCTGCTCGTGTCAATCTTTGTTTGGATATTATTTCAGTAGGTGTGTATGTGATTTTGTCCTCATATTGAATAATCTCTTTCTTTTTTGCATCAAAGTTGATACGTATATCCCAATATTCATCATTTTTATGGTCAAATACAATTTCAAACTGTTCACTTTTTAGCAGATCGTCAACATAGACTTTAGAACGAATAAAATCTTTCAATAGAGGCACACTTTCCCTTGCTAACTTCTCACCTTCCTCAATAGTCATCAAACTATCATCACTACTATGTGCTGATTTTGCGAATACTTCTAATCCAGTACTTAATAAAACCATAACTAACAAAAGTGAAATTACTTTTCGAATACTGATAACCATCAAATATATCCCCCTTACACTCAAAATTTATCAATTAGTATTTTACTCTAATATTTACTATACTTACAATCATTCTCAACTTTTTCTATATCAATAGATAATAGAAGATAACGTATATAAAAACACACTGCACTGGGCATAACGTCTACATGACGATATATTCAAATTTTATATAATGCGTCATAGCCTAATACAATCCCATTATTGCTTATAACAGTCTTTCGGAACGTCACCTTCGTTGCAAAAATGCAAATCTGCCTTTTCAGCAATAAAAAAAGCTGTTATGATAGTGGCTGTCTGTATCGGCAGTCGCGGTTCGTAACCATCCCGCGTTAACAAAACTAAGGAGGCATTTTTTGTTATGTTTAATTTATTTTGGGGCGTTCTGTTTATGCTCGTCCACTTTGCCCTTTTTTTGCTTTGCTTCCGTCTGTTCGGCAAAAAGGGACTGTACGCTTGGATCGGCTTTGCAACAGTTATAGCCAATATCCAAGTAACCAAAACGATTGAGATGTCCATTGGTACGCTCGCCATCGTGATGACGCTGGGCAATACGATCTACACGTCCATCTATATGACGACGGATTTGCTCAATGAAAGGTACGGCCAACAAGCAGCAAAGCGGGCTGTCTGGTTTGGTTTCTTTACGCTTATTGCTTCAACTATATTGATGCAAATGACGCTCGCCTTTACCCCGCAAGCAGTGGACTTTGCTCATGAGCCATTGACGGCTATCTTTGGTTTTTTACCACAAGTTGCGGCAGGAAGCATGTGTGCCTACTTTGTCAGCCAGTTTCTTGATGTACGGGTATTTAGTTATCTTAAGAAAAAATTCCCGGTGCGTAACCAGTTCTGGATACGGATCAATGGCAGTTCGCTAGTCAGCCAGTTTGTCGATTCGCTAGTATTTTGTACGATTGCTTTCTACAAAGTACACTCGTTCGATATTTGGATTCAAATATTTATGACTACTTATTTGCTAAAGCTGCTCATTTCGTTCCTTGCGACACCAGTTCTATACTGGGCAAGAAATATGAAGGTACAAGAGGACTAAACCGCTCAATCGCTACCCTATTGTCCATATTGATGATAAAAATAAATCGCCCGAGGCTCATAAGCCTTGTGGCGATTTATTTGTTAATACGAGAAGCCGAACTTACACTCTCGTCAACGTATACACTTTGCTTTTCGAATCGTAAGTCACTTTATAATTGGCTTCGTTATAGAGTATCCCCAGAAACTTTGGATTCGTATCTACGTTGCTATTCGTCACGGCAAACTTGATCGTCTTTGGACGTGAGCCGGCATTTTCGATCGTTCGAAGCAAAAATACCCGATACTCTTCCGTCGACTTCAGCTTCATACCGTCTACCTCAGGATACGTATTAATATCTGGATATCCGAAGCCGTCCCATTCACGAGTGTTCATCATGAAGTTAGCATCTTTCAAATAATAGGTATAATCGATGGTTTTTTTCCCATCAGCCAATGTCGCATCTAGATAACTCCACTTTCCATTTACGTATACCATATTCCATGCGTGCCTACCGACAAAAGAGTCTCCTTGTAATGGAACAGTTGGTATATTAGCTCTCATCGCTAAGTAATGAAAAAGCGCTGTATAGTGTGCACAGACACCTCGGCCCGTATTGATCGCTTCCAACGCGTTTTCAGCTGAGAGGAAATCCACACCTTTCGAATATTTTATATGAGTAACTACGTAGTCGAAAATGGCTTTTACCTTCTGAACATCCGTCATGTTTGGTTTAATAATTTTTTTAATAATCGGATCTAGCTTCGCGTACAGTTTTTGATGAACGGTATCAGGTTGTACAGTCATATTGGGCTTTTCACCGGGTTTAAGCACTCGGGCTTCGGCTGTATATCCTTCACCATTCCAGCCTTCATAGACAAAGGTGCCATACATGGCTTTTGATTGGCGGAACTTGATGTTGGTTATACCGCTCTTAAACGTGAATTTGATCTCGGCATCTGGTGCCCAAAGCTCAAGAATAGCAAAGCCGATATCAACTCGTTGATTAGCACTTCTTGACAGCTTCACACCTTGTGTAATTTCATCTAGATGATATTCAATATAACTAGTTGCGTCATCTTTTGACTCGAAATCCAAATAAGCGTAATTAGTTCCGACTGTAATATGTGAATCGTTGCCTGCCCCGTTAAGTGGAAAAATCCCTCTTATGTTGTTTGATCTAAATCGCTCCGCTCCCTCTTCTGCTTGTTTGCGAGTGAACAGCTTTGCGGGTTCGAAGTTGCCGTTGATTACATCAATAATACTATGCTCAATCACGTTCGCCACGGCATGGAAATCCTCTGGCTTGATGACTCCAAAATCTCTCGTCGGCACCTCATCTCCAAGCGCATAAACTAAGCTTCGCGAAATTCTCTGCGCCGCCTCGCTTCGCGTCATTGTGTGGTCAAGTTCACTGAGATCATCAATGAAGCCATAGAGAAAAGCTTCTTTCAAGTAGTTGGGAGTCTCCTCGGTGAAGCCTTTATGTTCGATCGTATACCACTCTTTCGGCTCATTATCTCCGTAATATAGCTGGGCTAATTCATATACCGTAATCCCTTTTTCAGCCGCAGAATCGGTGGTTGGAGCTAACATGGGCAACAATAATAATAGACACAGCACAACGGATACTATCTTTCTAGACATTTTAGCAACCTCCATTAGACGACATTATTCGACTCTAGTAGCATCATTGTATCAACTATGGAAAATAATGACTATACTTATTTTGATGATTCTACGTATCCATTAATAGATTTAGTGCACTTTCCAAATGTCCAGGCTGAACAACTACTTCATTCTAAATTGAAATATATGGTTTACATTGTTTATTGGATAAATTACAATACATCCTAACAAATATCAGAATATTCAAAATTCAATGGGCTGCATATCCAAAACTAAGCGTATTTCTACTGGGGAGGAGAACAAATTTATGAATTTAGCTGCCAAGTTGATGAAAAAATTTAAAGACTACGATACCCAGCACAAGTTGAAAGACTATAGAGACAAGGTCGAGCTCATTAGGAAACGGAATTTGGAAGCATGGGACGAAAAGCAACTGCATGCTGAATCTCTCCGGCTGAAAAAGGCAGCACAATCAGGAATTCCTTTGGATGAGCTGATTATTGATGCCTATGCGCTAGTCTGCGAGGCAGCAAAAAGAACGCTCGGATTAAAGCCTTATGATGTCCAAATCATGGCTGCCATCGCATTGCACGAAAGATTTTTGATCGAGCAGCATACGGGCGAAGGAAAAACACTCTCTGCTGTTATGCCAGCTTATCTAAATGCGTTAACTGGCGAGGGCGTTCATGTACTGACTTTTAACGATTATTTGGCAAATCGAGATGCAGAGTGGATGGGCCCTATCTATCGGTTCCTCGGGTTAACGGTAAGCTCTGTTCAAGCGGGCATGAGTTTTTCCGAGAAACGTGAAGCATATTCCGCGGATATAACCTATGTTACAGCCAAAGAGGCGGGATTCGATTATTTGCGCGATACGATCGCTCTAGAAGAAGCCGATACCGTGCATCGTCCTTTCCATTACGTCATCGTCGACGAAGCGGATTCTCTGCTTCTTGACGAAGCACGGGTACCGCTAGTTATCGCAGGCGAGCCGGGCTCCTCCGACAACGACGGTTTTCGTTTTGCAGAAGTGGCTCGGCAGCTCGAGCAAGTAGAGCATTACGACTTCGACGAGTTCAAGCGGAACGTTTATTTGAACGAGGCGGGCTCTACGAAAGCGGAATTGCTGCTGGGATGCGGCAATTTGTACGAAAACCATAATAGTCATTTGTTAATGTCGATAAATTGTGCGTTGCATGCGGAATCATTATTGAAAAAAGACGTCGATTACATCGTCAGGGACGGTGAAATTGAACTAATCGACGAATATACTGGCCGAGTCGCGGAGAACAGGCATTTGCCTGAAGTGCTACAAGCTGCACTTGCTGCCAAAGAAGGGCTGCACTCGAAAGTCGGTGGGAAAATTCTCGGTACTATTACCCTTCAACACCTCCTAAGCCTATATCCAAAGATTTGTGGAATGACGGCTACTGCGCTCGCTTCTGCAATGGAATTCGAAGATATCTATGATCTGCAGGTTGTTCATATTTTGCCCAACCGACCAAATATCCGAATCGACCATCCGCTCCGGATTTATACTCATAAGGAAGCCAAACTTAAGGCGATTGTACAAGAAATCTCGTCCGTCCATGCGACGGGGCGTCCGATTCTCATTGGTACGTCAAGCGTCGAGGAATCTGATATGCTGGCGAAGGAGCTAGCGAATACTAACGTACCTTGCCAGGTTCTGAATGCGAAAAACGACGCAAAAGAAGCCGAAATCATCGCCCGAGCGGGAGAAATAGGCGCGGTGACGGTGTCTACGAATATGGCAGGACGCGGCGTAGACATTCGACTCGGTGGCGGGAACCCGATGCAAGCAGAGGCTGTCGCCAAGTTGGGCGGGTTGTACGTGATTGGTACGCATGTGAACGAAAGTGTACGTATCGACAACCAACTGCGCGGACGTTCTGGCCGCCAAGGAGATCCGGGAGCTTCCGTATTTTTCGTAAGCTTGGAGGACGAGTTGTTGCTTCAGTTCGGCATCGATAAAGCATTTCGCTATCTTAAACAGGATGAAGCTCTCGAAAAGCCGATGCTACGGGGCAAAATTGAACATATTCAGCGTGTAGCTATGGGCCAAAACTTCCATATTCGCAAGGAGCTGAACTGTTATTCGGATATGGTCGAAGATCAGAGGCGGATTTTATACGAGGAGCGGCTCGGAATATTGACAGGTAAGACGCCGATGAGCCTTTCTGAGCAGCGGGTACGGCTTTTTTATATCGACGAGCTCTGGGCTGACCATCTAGCCTATGTTTCTTATCTTCGCGAAAGCATCCATTTAGAAAGCCTTTCTAGCCGCAATCCGATCCACGAATTTCATATGCAAATCGTCGATGCATACGAACAAATTCCAGCTAAAATAAATAGTGAATCGGTAAATATGCTTGCAAGGCTCGAAGGTTCGAATGATCCAGCGAAGTGGGAAAAGTTCGGTTTGAAGAGTCCTACTTCCACTCGGACTTATATTATTAACGACCAATACATCCAGAACACGCGTAGCTCATGGACCGCAGATACGATGTTGGCTTTTTATATTCGGAATATTTTGAGGCCAGTATTCGATAGGGTGTATTCTGTACTAAACAAAGGGTAGGGCGCACTAAAAAATGTGGCAGATTGCGAGAAGCAATCTGCCACATTTAAATTAGTCAAACCACTTCACGGTTGTTTCGGCATAACTTAAAACTCCATTATTGTTAAAGGTAATACGTATAATATCACCCTCAGACAAGTAGACGGTTTCATCGTTAATAAGAGATAGGGCTGCCACGAGGTTATTAATGCTATTCCATTCCACTATGAAGGATTGAGAATCAATAGTGCGATTCAAACCTAAAGGTCCAGACCCTGTTATCTGGATGGATTCAAAGGTTACTTTTTCGCTTGATACATCATCTGATTGTTCAAACCCTACTAAAAAAGTACTGTTACTCCCTGCAAGTATTAGCTTAATTTTCCCGATTTGCTGAGGCTCAACTGGGATACTGTAATATAATAGACTAAAACCAACAACGCGGTTTTCAGCATCCACAGCAGCTAATGCAATGTATTGGCCGCTTCCGCTGATAGCAATATCTTCACCAGCTAAATAATGAATGCCCTCAAACATAGTTCCGGCTGCAGGAGTAGCAACTGGAGTATCGCTAGTTCTCACTATCCACTTCGTTGCAGCACTTCCTCTCGGCAAGTTCAATCCTTCGAATTGAGCAGTTCCTGCCTTACTTCCAGCTATCGGTATAGAATAATGTGCAGGATAATATAATTCGATTGGCGGTTGTTCTGGTATTGGCGTCGTTGTTGGTTCTGGTGTTGATGTTGGTTCTGGTGTCGGTTCTGGTGTTATTGTCGGTGTTGGTGTTGGTGTTGGTGTTGGTGTTGGTGTTGGTGTTGGTGTTGGTGTTGGTTCTGGTGTTGATGTTGATGTTGGTTCTGGTGTTGATGTTGGTTCTGGTTCTGGTATTGGCGTTGATTCTGGTGTTGGTGTTGGTGTTGGTGTCGGTGTCGGTGTCGGTGTTGGTGGTGTTGGTGTTGGCTTCAACGCTTCAAACTGTCGTTTAGACTCGTAAGCGCTTATGACGAGCATTTCTCTTTTCGCTACACTAGTCCCTGAAAATTTGCCATCATGATCTGCCGTTAACAACTTCAATTTTAATGCAAGCTCGACATAACCTTTAGCCCAATTAGAAACTGATGAATCCATAATGTCTGGGATTGACGGCACTTGGTCTTTTAATCCTAAACCTCGAATTAAGAAAGTCGCCAATTGTTCTTTCGTGACAGTCCCCGCCGGATTAAACAAGCCATTGCCTACTCCATCAGTAATTCCCGCCTTTTTTACCGCTTCGATAAAAGGCAATGCAAAAGCGTTCGCTTGATCAGATGTTTTAACGTCTGAGAAGCTTGATGTTACAAGCGAGTGGTCAACATTAAGTTTAAAAATTAATGCCGCTACTTTAGCGAACTGAGCTCGATTCATCTGTTGATCCAACCCAAACTTATTTTCTCCGACCCCTTCAAAAACCCCAGCTGCGATTAACGCATCAAATTTAGCTTTCGTAGCTTCATCCAGATTCTGCAAATCGGTAAAATCTGCTGTACTTTTTGTCCTCACCTCTGCCATAACCGTTCCAGCCGAAAATAAAAAAACAACAAGCCATACGAATAAGATCTTTTTTTTCATTACTAATGTCCCTCCAATATTACGTATATAACTAGTTCAATAGTAACAAAATTTACTATTTTTTATCAATCTATTATTTTTACATACAATAGTTATAGTGTAGCCATGATAGTTTTACTTTCAACTCAGATTGTATATACATTTTATATCCTTCCGCCAACTAATTGGGCATTACTTCCACTACTACAAAATAATTATATCATTCCCGTGGACCGACTCAGAGAGTTAACAAGGTTCCTTTTTAGATTCAATCATTGATTTTCAATTGATTGAGTTGTTGCATGAGTAATATTTTCAGAAGGTGAGCGTTGGTCGCCTGTTGAATTGGACGTACCGGAGCATAACAAAAAGAAGTACATCGCCACATGAGTGATGTACTTCAAGTTGCATACTATTTTACCGATCAAGCCTTCTCTTCGTCCCCAACCGCAATCGGATTCTCCTCATACGAGATCCAATCACTCCAACTCCCCGCATACAACCGCACCTTACTAAATCCTGCTTCCTGCAACGCAATAACGTTAGGTGTAGCGGTAACACCAGAGCCGCAATAAACGATAATCTCATGATCCTTATTCAAGTCAGAGAAACGCTCCGTTTGCTCACTTGCATCCTTCCAAGCACCGTTCTCCGCAAGTCCGTCCTTCCAGAAACGGTTGATCGCGCCAGGAATGTGACCAGCAACACGATCAAGCGGCTCAACTTCGCCGCGATAACGAGGAGCTTCACGCGAATCGATCAACGTTACATTTTCATCCTCTAGTAGCTCGCTCACTTCATCCATCTCAACAAGCATGGAATGCTCTACAGTAGCAAGGAACGTAGTAGGTACCAGCTCTTTCTGCTCAGCCGAAACTGCGTAACCCGCATTAACCCAAGCCGTGAAACCTTCGTCCAATACAAACACTTGCTCATGCCCGAAGTATTTTAACAACCACCAAAGTCTTGAAGCCATCGCCCCACCTTGATCGTCATAAGCAATGACACGTGATTCATTACTGATTCCAGCACGACTAAGCACAACCGTCAAATCAAATATGTCCGGCAAAGGATGACGACCGCCGTATTCACCAACAGGCGCTGACAAATCCTTTTCCAAATCTAAGTACACAGCTCCAGGGATATGTGATGCCTCATACAATTCACGACCAGCATCTGGCTTACCCATTAGAAATCTGCAATCAACGATTACGAGGTTTGACTCATCTATGTTGTCTGATAGCCATTTTAAAGAAACGATATTGTTCACGCTATATTCCACCTTCCAACTATCTGTTCATTCGTTCTATTATACGGAATTTTTTCGCATCAAAAAAGACCACCCCTCAGATTTATGCAAATTTCCGTCCCTTATGACCGTGTATTTGACCTTTCATTTAATGATCACCCGCATGACAAATCCATCCCGCCATAATTCCAGTAGAATAAAAGCGAGTAATATTCGTAAAGCCGGCTTCCGCTAATAACTGTATAATGTGATTCTCAGAAATAAAAGAAAGCTGCTGAATAGCTTTAATTATCATCCCATCCACTGTGGATAAATCGCGACCGTTATCTAACCAAAAGCTTTTCCAGACGTTCATTCTGTCTTGAAGCTCTGCATCATCACGATCTCCATAAGCGCTAACAAGTACAAATGGAGCTCCTGATTTCAAATTAGCTTTAATCGTTTTGAGCAGATTCACCTTTTCTTGAACATCGTTTATGAAGTGAAGAACCAAAATACAACTTGCAGCATCGAACTTCGCGTCTTGCAACGGCAAGTCCTCAATTGTCCCATGTATTAGTTTTACTCGGCTTTCTAAGCCTAGTTCGAACGTTTTGTTTTTAGCTATTTTTAACATTTCTAAATTAGGGTCAATTCCGGTGATTGTCCATTTCGGATTTGAGGGTCCCCATGCAGAAAGTTCGGTTCCTGAGCCAATGCCAACAGCAAGTACTTCTGCTGATTTATCTCCTAATTGTAGTCGGAAATAAGATTGAACCATCGTAAATATCGCATCGTATGAAGGTAGCGAAATTCGAGCGTTCACCTCGTATGCATTCGCCATTTCGGAATTGTATGCACGTTCTTCTTTCATTGTGTTTAACTGCCTCCAATGCTTTAGTTAATTCTAGCTGTTTATGATTGAATCTGTATCCCAATCTTCCGTCAGTAGTTCACTATTTATACCTATACCAGCCATAGCCCCTAAAGAAGCAGCTGTAATGGCTTGATACATTTCCGTCGCTGCGTCTCCTGCACAATAAATACCCGGAACACTCGTTTTGCCAACATGATCAACAACAACCGTTCCAGCCTCCGTCATCTCACAGCCTAATGAACTAGGAAGTTCTGATCCTGCCACCAGCTTCGGCCCGAAGAAAATTCCCGCACATGAAATTGTTGTTCCGTCCTCTAGCTCAACGTGCTGTACCATGCCATCGATTGATTCTATCGTTCGAATTGGTGAGTTAAATATAGGAACATTGCGGTTCTCTAGTTCCTCTCTGTCTTCTTGCGTCATCTCATCAGGTCCATTCGTACAGATTGTAAAATGTTTTGTCCACCCTGATATTGTCTTGGCAAAATGCAGTGCTTTAGCTCCGTTGACAATTAAAACTAGCGGTTGGTCTCGCAATTCCCAACCATCACAATAAGGGCACACGAAGGCGCTTTTACCATATACATCTGCCAAACCGTTAATATCAAGTGGAAGATCCCTTTTCCCTACTGCAAAAAGCACCTTCTTGCTCAAATAGACGTTACCTTGAGCGGTCGTTATTTGAAATTGACCATCGTCCCCTGTAATAGAAACAACACTATCCGATACAATTTCGACGGATGGGTAAGCGTCAATCTGTTCCTTAGCAATTCTACGGAACTCGGAAGGACTGATACCATCCCTCGTAAGAAAACCATGTGTCTCGCGAGTAACCCTGTTACGAGGACGACCTTCATCAATGACAACGACATTTTTTCTTGCTCTGCCTAGCACAAGCGCCCCATTTAGACCAGATGGTCCTCCGCCAACAATTACACAATCTTGAATCATACCAATTTCCCCCTCATAGTGTTTTGTGATTATTATAGATATAATAGATTCTTTTTATCCATAATAGATTCAGAAAAAAGGACGGAATCTACTCCGTCTTAAACAACTTTACCAACTCCACTAACTTCTTGCTTTCAAGTTGCTGCTCCATCTGGCGCTCAGCATCCAGTACAACTTTCTGAATGAGACACTCTTCTCCGTGATTAATACTGCATTCGAACAATGAAGCTATCCCTTCTATTGCATGAATAACATTGAGAAAAGAGATATCTTCCTGATTTTTCCTAAGGCGGTATCCACCATTAGCTCCTGGAGCGGATTGAATCAATCCTGCTTTGACTAGCTTGGTCATCAACTTGGATAAATAGGTTTGTGAAACGCCTAACTTCTCAGCCAGCAGTTGCACGCCTACAGGCTTCTCAGGTGTTGCTGATGCTACCAGATAAAGCATCGCATGAAGCGCATAATCGGTCGCTTGGGAATATTTCATTATGGACCTCCATTAAGGACTATATGAATCCATAATAACTTTAATACACTTCGAAAGCAAATAAATGTTTTGCTTCTTGAATGACTATCTCATCAACAGTTGCTCAATCTGAAGCTGCCAGTCCTCGGGCTGTTCGGCACGGGTGCGGTAATCGAGCGGCTCTACATTACATAACAGAATAATGGTATGACCGCTGTCCATATACCTGCACATCCTGGTCGCATATCCCGGCCAGCCGCCGCTATGTCCCAACATTCGCCCACCCACAGAAGACCGCTCCGCGAACCAGCCATCGATAACATGTTCCAAACGACGCCCTGTGCCTGAATCTATAGGAGCTAGCCACTCCGGATTGGAATCCACTATCGAATCTTGTAAATCCGAAAAAACGCCATTTCGAATAGCTTGATCAAGACGTAACAAATCCAACACTGTAGAATGTACGGTACCGTCTCCTTGGATTCCATCCAAATAACGTACATACTGCTGAACCGGCAATTCATCAGGTAAGCAAATACGACCGTCTTCAAGTCGAATATAACCAAAAGCATACTTTTCTGCGGTAAGTTCGGGCTGTAACCTTCTGCTAATAACCATCGAATCAGTCATACCTGCAGGTTCGAACACATAGGATCGCATAAAGTCCGCGTATGAAAGACCTGATACCGCTTCGATAACCAAAGCAAGGCACATGTATGCTGTGTTGCTATATCTGAAACCACTTCCTGGCGCAAAATACTGGGGTGGCTTATGTTCTGCGAGCAGCCATAGCGCATCAGGATTTTTCGCGATACGGGCATGATCCCAATGATCCTCAAGTAATGCCATATAATCTGGTAACCCGGATGTATGTGTGAGTGCATGCTCAATAGTTACTTCGGGATAAGGAAAGTCTGGAATCCAGTTTGATAACGCATCGTTCTCCTTAAGCATGGATTTCCGTATTAGCAGTTTGATGCCTAAAGCAGTGATTGGTTTTGTAACTGAAGCCAGTTCGAAACGTGAATGCAAAGACAATGGTATTTTCTTCTCATAACACTCCCAGCCGTAAGAGCCGCTGAATATGATTTCTCCTTTGTGTGCTACAAGCACATTCCCATCGAATAATCCCTGCTCATACTTATCCTTAAACAGTCGATCCAATTGAAGATTAACAGCCCGATTTGAATGTATACTTTTCATCATCTTAACTTCTCCTCTACACCTTTAAGAATTGACATTCTACCATAGGCTGTCCCGCCTCCCATAATTAGAGGGTCTACCGCATTAACAAACACACGACCACTTTGCGCTGCCTTTAGCCCCTTCCATATCGGACTATCCATCAACTCTTTCAATATTTTTTCATCCCTATTATTCTCATACAAATCAAATTGCACAAAAATATAATCTGGATCAGCGTCGAGCGTCGTATAATCCTTCAAGTGAAATAACAGTCTGCTGCTTTATGTCCTTAATAAGATCCGGAACCGTTAAACCGATTTCTCCATACAACACATCGTTTAAGAAAAGATCTTCAGGATAGATCATCATTTCCCCTCCGCGTATGCGTATCGAGACGACATTCTGGTCGTTCAATTGCGATAATCGCGCGGCAATTTCAATTTTATCCTTTTTGTAGTCAGCAATTAACTGCTTCGCTTTTTCTTGCTCACCAATCAATTCACCTAATAACTCTAGATTTATTTCCCAATTGGGTCCGTGGTGCGAAGTTGGAATTGTTATTGCAACCTTGTTCAATTTCTCGAGCACTGCCGTCGTTTCCATATCCGTACTAAGGATCAGATCGGGAGCTAATTCAAGGACATATTCCATACTGTCAGCACTTTCCGCTAACAAGGGAATCGTGTGTGTTGTTACCTTTCCAAAAAAACCAGGAAACGGCTCTTGTTTATCTCCAATTGCACTTGCAGCATACGGCTCATACCCCATCAAAACAGCATCTTCCATTAACTCGAAAGCGCTCAAAAACAATATTCGTTTTGGCTCAGCAGGTATCGTATAGCTCTCGCCAAGATAGCTGATCGTTCGTACAGTGCTTTCTTCGGTGCTTACCTCTTTATCTGCAGCTGCATGCGTTTGATTTGGTGTGACCGTCTCACTTGCTGGCCTGCTACCGCATCCCAACAGCAGACCGGTGAGCAAAAATACGTACATTGAATTACGCAACATTTTGATCATGAATATACTCCCTTCTCTCTATTTCGAAAATGATTATTATTATCAATTATAGAGAGGATATGACCTAAGGTACATGAACGAACAGCGGTGATTCCTATGGACAAACGTCGGCTGACAGGCGTTCTGACAGCTCATTTATAATCAAATCGAGAGAGAGTGGAGCATAATCCCGCCATGGGAACGGAGCAAGTGAATAGATACGACCGCTGCGGACTGCTTTTAGTTCATGCCAAGATTCTTCTTGTTGCAGTTCCTGCCAATAGTTCATCGTCTCCTCATCCTGATAAATTAATAACATCAGATAGTCAGGATCTATGGTGAGCAATTGTTCAATGCTTAGCGGTATTTTCATGTCTGGATTAACCGAGGTTGCCGGTTGTAGTCCCAGCTCACCAAACACGACTTCAGCCACTCCTCTGTCATAACACTGGTAAGCAACGCTTCCTTCAATGAGCATAAACAGCAGGCTCCGCGATTGTGTCCGTTCCTGAAGCATCACTCTAGCCGTTTCCAGCCTAGAGCGATAGCCTGTCATCCAGCGCTCCACTTCAACTTGAGCCTCCAAGCGCTCTGCAATTGTAGCAAGCTGTTTCTGCCACGATTGTCTATTCCATTCCACCAAAATTAATTCCACTCCGGTTAGCTCTAAACATTTGATTTGCTCACCATTTAAATAATCGGGATACAGGATCATATCAAACCGTTCATTTTGATCAGACAATAGTTTAATATTCGCGTTGACGACAGCAGTCGATCGGCCGACGGATAGTTTGAGAGATACTTGATCTCCTATTTCTTGATAGAAGTAGGATCGCCACACCGGATGCACGGGTGCAGCCAATGGCACATAATTCAGCGGTAGCAGCAGCCCAATAAAAGAGCTATCCAAAACGGCTATTTTTCGCTTTCTGCTTTGCATAAACACAGTTGGCGACACACCATTTACCTGCTTAAAGCGTCTGCTGAAATAAAACTCGTCCTTGTACCCCGCATCTCTTGCAACGGAATACATAGATGCGCCTCCCCTCGCGAGTAAACGACGTGCAGCCTCCATCCGTATATCAGTTAAATATTGCTTTGCACTTATTCCATAGTAACGTCGGAACAACTCCATATAATATTTAACGCTGACGTCCATCTGCTGGGCCAAATCCGCAATTGTGATTGTATCTCGGTAATGCGAATGCAAATATTTTCTAGTCAGATCAAGCTTTTCCAACAAATCCACTGAAGAGTTGATCGCTGCGGTTAAGACAAGATGAACTAACTGATATAATCCTGCCTGTGCAAGGAGCTTGTCCTCCGGTATGTTACTATTCCATTCTCGGTGAACCTGCCTCGCCAGTTGTAGAGCCTTATCAATCGCGGAAGGCCTCATTTTTTCATCGAGCTCACGGATACTATCAATTGGCATAAAAGACCCGTTCATAAGCTCCATCAATACATCAAACTCAAGCTGCAGTACTTCCGATTCTGATTGGCTGTTCAACACTTGAAGCAAAGTATTGGCAGGGCAATAATACACGGAATCCTTTCTCATCTCCAACCGATTCTCTCCTACAATCAGCGATGCCTTCCCAGATAGCAGGAACAGCAAGCTATGACTACATGTCATTTCATGTGCGCTCACGGACTGAAAGGTTTTTCCCGTTTGCTGCTTAGCATTGCGCATACCGTACAGAATGCGCTTCGAGGGTATTTGTTGCATTCTTAAACCTCCTACCTGACATCTTACTTTTTTTTTTTGCGCTCCTATAAACGTATCAGCACTTAAAACTTTTCCATTGACTCCGAATCTGTGATCGGCCCATTACAGTGTGTTTTTTCCATATATCACTAGTATAGTGGAGTCATTATATTTATAAATACTTACTATAAACAAAAATCAATATATTGCCCCCGAGCTATCGTTCTGATAGCTCTTTTTGTATTGGATTGCTCTAATTAAGACTGTTACATTAATGTAGATATACAATATAACTTAGCGGAATAGTATGAATTATTGGACTGAGAGGTGATTATACAATTGTCTAAAAATACTCCCATCTTGTCGTTCCAAGATGTTACTGTCGCGTTCTCCAGTCCTGACCATTCTACTGGCAGGCTTGTTCTAAATCGACTTAACCTTACTATTGAAGCTGGGCAATTTATTTGCTTGCTCGGCCCAAGTGGATGCGGGAAAACTACGTTACTAAATTGCGTGGCTGGATTCCAGCCCTATGAAGGTAATATCACCTTCAATCAGTCTCGGATTGAAAAACCGGGCAAAGAACGAGGCGTTGTCTTTCAAGAGTACGCCTTATTTCCATGGTTTACTGTGCAGCAAAACGTGGAGTTTGGCCTGCGAGTGAATGACATCCTAGCTTCGGAAAGAGCGGAGCGTGCTAATCATTATATTCAGATGGTCGGTTTAACTGGATTTGAAAAGCACTATCCGAGCAAACTGTCCGGTGGTATGAAACAGCGTGCAGGACTTGCACGTGTACTCGCCAACGAACCTGATGTGTTGCTTATGGATGAACCGTTCGCTGCACTCGACGAGCAGACTCGTGAGAAGTTGCAAGCTGAACTACTCAACATTTGGGAGAAGCAGCGTAAAACGTGTCTTTTTGTCACTCATAGCATTCAGGAAGCTGTCTATCTAGCAGATCGTGTCATTGTCCTTCAGCCTAACCCAGCTAGAATCTCCTTAGACTTGCACATCAACTTGCCAAGATTACGAAACCGTCATGACGAGAGGATGCTTCACTATCAATCAATAATTAGCGGAATATTGCGCGAAGGAGAAGGCTCATATGGAGAATACCATTCAGTCGTTACCGCATAAAGGTCTGCGTACGTCCCGCAGAGGACGCTTGCTACCTTTACAAGCTAAAACATGGATACGACTGCTTACGAAATTGTCTGGACTATCGGCATTACTACTTATCTGGTTCCTTATTACTGGGCTAGGCTTAGTTACACCAGCACAATGGCCAAGTCCAACCGCTACATTGCAAACGATGGCTCATATGCTCAGCGACGGCTCGCTGGTCCTTCATGCTTTATCTAGCTTAAAGCGAGTCGTTTTCGGATTTGGCGTTGCATTCGCAGCGGCACTTCCGCTTGGGTTGTTGCTTGGCTCCTCCCGCTTCCTTCGAGATGCGATTAATCCTGTCATTGAGCTGTTTCGCCCAATACCGCCGCTCGCCTTCATTTCCTTAGCTATTCTTTGGCTTGGCATCGACGAATGGTCGAAAATATCTATTATCATTTATGGCGCCTTCTTCCCGCTTCTACTTAACATTACGGGAGGTATTAGTCAGGTTGATCCTGTTCACGTAAGAGCAGCTCAATCGCTCGGTGCCCGCAAAAGTCATATTTTCTACTACGTCACACTTCGTGCAGCTATACCGAACATTATGATCGGAATTCGCTCCGGTATGGGCATGGCCTTCATTTGCCTTGTCGGATCTGAGCTAATCGCTGCCAATGAAGGTCTTGGCTTTCTTATTCAAGAAGGCAGGTACATGTTCCGAACCGATCAAGTACTCGTTGGTATGATTACGATCGGCATCATCGGCTTTCTTATTAATGTGTTACTTACTGCACTAGAAAAAGCGCTACTACGCTGGAAATAAGATAAGAAAAATAAGAAGTTACTATGATGGAGGCTTAAAACTATGTCAACAAATCGCACATCGCAATCATTGCTCCTTACTCTTGTATTCATCCTACTAACGGTTATACTTGCCGCTTGCGGAGAAGCAACGAACAAGGCGGCTAATAAATCTTCACCCGAGCCACAAACTTCCCCTTCAACAGCACCCGAGACAACTGCATCAACGACTTCAACTGTCGCACCTACTCCAACGCTTGAGACGACGAGTTTGTCCATCGGTTCAGCTCGTGATACTCAACTCTCTCCACTTATCGTTATCGCCCAAGAAGAAGGCTACTTTAAGGAAGAGGGTCTCGATGTCAAAATAGAACTGTTCGCCGCTGGCCCAGACGTCGTAGCTGCCCTTGGATCGAAGAGCATTCAGCTTGGCTCCTCTGGTGACATTCCTCCGATTATCGCGAAAGCATCGGGTTTGCCAATTCAAATTATTGCCCAACAAGCAGATATATCCGGCGTTCAGACGCTGGTCGTCAACCCCGACAAAATCAAAACGCCAAGCGATTTAAACGGCAAGAAAGTCTCCTACGTCCCTGGAACAGTATCCGAAGCATTTTTCTTACGAATAGCTGAGAACTATAGCCTTGATCTAAAGTCCATTGAGCCGTTTAAAATTGGACCTACTGAAATATTACCCGCATTCCAAAGCAATAACATTGATGCTTTCGTCATCTGGCAACCCGTTGCCCTGAATGGTGTCAAAAATGGCGGCGTTGCACTTCTAACTGGTAATGAGTCACATGTTCCCGGCGAAGAAGGGCCTCAGCAACTTATTAACCCATACTCCATACTTATCGGTCATAGCGATTTTCTCACCAAACATCCCGAAACGACCAAAGCTGCACTCCGTGCTCTAAACAAATCAGTCGCATTCATTAAAGCAAGTCCAGACGCGGCGGCAGAACATATCAGCAAAGCATTAGGTCAAAATGTAGAAGACATCAAGACAGTTATCAAGCTCAACAATTATGCACTTAACCTGACACCTGAGCTGGTCGATTCTTTAGAGGGCATCTCTCAATTTTTACTTAAAAATGAAAAAATTAAAGCCGTGCCCGACTACAAGACGTTCATCGATTCTTCTTATCTAAAAGCAGTCGATTCAGCGCTTGTAACGATACCTTAACGGTTACTGCAATGGAGATCTTGATCCGAAAATTATGCACTCTTATCACACTTTTGGGTACTTTAAGATGTTACCCCGAGGACACAGGATCCGTTATTTATGAATATCCGTTTCAAAATGATACCTTCGAGGACATAGGATCACTTATTTGCCCTAAATGCAGCCAAAAACCATTGGATTTTGATAAATAAGTGATCTGCTATCCTCCAAATTAGTCAAATAGGCTGTATCTAGCAAAAAAGAGATCTGGTGTCCTCGAAAATCTCCCGAAAGAACCTTCCACTCTAACAATTAACATTAGAGAAGAAGGTTCTACTTTGTTTAAGCCCTTTTTTTCTTGCGTTTTACTTAATTATTCCGACGGGTTACGCACTTCTGGAGAAACTCCGGCAAACGTATAGAAGCTAGCGTCAAACGGTGTTGGTCCTCCGGTTGTTACGAATCTTGCCGCACCTTCTCCCGTGTTAAGGTTACGTGTCCCGTGGAAGATTCCCTGCGGAACATAGAGCAAATCTCCCGCTTCAAATGGATGCCATTCCCCGTCCAAATAAATTTCGCCTTTGCCTTCTACTCCGATAAACAGCTCACTGGAATGCGGATGTTTGTGGACGGCGAAGCTTTGACCTGGCTGTTGAATGCCGCAATGGAGCGATAGTCTAGCACTGCCAGTACCCGGCCAGAACAGAAAGTTCATATTGGCTGGATTTTCAATCTTTTGCGATGGATCATTGCCTGTAAAGCCTTTTAACTGAGTTTCTTCGTTATACAGGCTATTAAATAACTTTGGCTTTGAAGCGACTACAGATCCTTCCGGCAATATCGACTGCCAAATATAAAGTGTAATTTCCTCTCCTTGATCCGCGGTTACTTCGTATTCAACCCCAGACGGTGCATATAGGGCAGACGAAGGTACTAAACTACTTCTCTCTTCACCCACACGTGCACTGCCCTTCCCCTTCCAAATGACGCCAACAACTTCCTGCGCCTTCCCTTTCTCGCAACTAGTCCAAGTTCCTCCTGGTTTTATTCGTACAACTATCCCTTTAACAAGCGTCGCACCTTTCTCTTCACTAACAGGAATAGCTACTAATAATTGACCACGATCCTCAAAGGTTAATTCTGACCATTTAATCACTGCACCTGTCGTTAATAGTTTAGTTGCTGTCATCTAACTGCCTCATCCTTCCCTATTTCAAGTTTATAAAACTACTAAGCACAATCGTTTGCTCCACTATTCACTCATCTAACTCCACTAACACTAAGCCAACACATAATACGGACTTCCCGCTGTATGCTGGAATGATTTTGTTACTTCCTTCTGGAGAACAAGCGGCTCGCCAACTTCCTCGCCAAACTGTCCTCGATTGTAAACAACCTGTCCCCTCACAATTGTTACGAGCACTTGTCCTTCGAGCTCAATACCTTCGTACGGCGACCACCCGCTGCCTGATAAAATATGTTCCTCAGATACCGTCCACTTTTTCTCGTCATCCAAAATAACAAAATCAGCATCAAGCCCTGCTTCAATGCTGCCCTTCAAATGATCAAAGCCGAAACGAGTTGCGGGACCTGATGCGAGCAACTTCGCTACTGTAAGAAGTCGTTCCTCTCTCGTAAGAGAGGGAACGTATTTCTTAAGCCCCGTTAACAAGACGGACAACAGTTCCTGTACCCCTGGAAGCCCAGGCGGCGCATCGTTAAAGTCAAAATCTTTCTCCGCTTTGGAGTGCGGTGCATGATCACTGCCAACTGACGCAAGCGTTCCCCGCTTAATCGACTCCCACAGTCTAGTTCGATCCCGAGGCTCACGAATGGCTGGACTAAGCTTCGCTCTAGTTCCTTGCGTCAAAGCGCTTGCATGATCAAACCATAATTGATGTGCAGTCGTCTCATACGTTACTGGGTAACCCGCTTCAGCCGCAGCGTCTAGCAGATCCGCTTCTTCCGAAGAAGATACATGAAGCACGTGTACAGATGTGTCATGTTTACGAATGAGTCGCAATATACGAGCTACTGCTACAATTGCCCCTGAACGAGGATAAGCCGCTTCATATTGGCTCAAATTCGAAGGTTCATCGCTTATTTGCCTAAACAACCGAAGTACAACATCATCTTCCGCATGAAGCGTCAAAGGAATAGATTTAGTTGCTGCCAATCGGAAAATATAGTCCAACTCTGCGTCGTCATCGATAATGTGCTTTGCTGTTCGGTGACCAGTAAGAAACAGCTTAATACTCGCTGCTTCCCCACGATTTAGCGCTTCAAGCACGCTCGATTTGCCAGGTGCGACACCAATATGAAAGCCATAATCGACAAATGATTGTCCGGACACAAGAGCAGACTTTTGCCTCAAACGTTCCACCGAATCGGTATAGGGATTCGTATTAGGCATATCAAGCACAGTAGTTATTCCACCTGCTACAGCTGCCTTTGATGCCGAATACCAGTTTTCCTTATGCTCATACCCCGGTGTTCGGAAATGAACATGTGAATCAATAAGCCCCGGCAGGACGTAACGCCCTTCAGCATCAATCGTTTGATCTGCCTCCACAAGCTCATCCACTCGAAGGAGCGCTGCTATCTTTCCGTTTCGAACAGCGATTTTTCCATCTATCACAAGATCACGATAAACGATACGGGCATTTTCAACGATAAGATCGTACCTTTGTGAGCTCAAAAGATCAGCTCCTTTCCATAACTTTGTCCGCTCATGAAATCAGCTCCCTCCCGATAATTTCCCGTGCTAACCGGTTAACCGGCCCCATCAATGAAACAGCTCTTGCATCGCGAATAAGTCGCTCAATTTTTTTGCCGCGCACATACCCTGATCCTCCGATGATTTGCCCAGCGTCACGAGCAATTTTTTCACTCGTTTCCGAAGCGAAAATTTTCGATTGGTAGGCAATCTGACTTAACTGATCTCCACCCTCTTTGGCCGCAACCTTGTCTACTAATGCGCGTACTGCCTCAAGATTCATATGCAGCTCCGACAATGCCGCTTGCAGGACAGCATTGTTTTGCTGTCCTCGACCGCGCACATGTTCAAGCGCTAAGCTATAAGCCGCTTCGCTAATACCAAGCGACACCGAACCTAACGTAAGACCGCATTCACGAATCCCATTAATAACGGATGGAGCACCACCAAGCGGGCCGATCACCTGCTCATTTGCCACCTGGCATTGATGCAATGAAATAAATCCAGTTGATGAACCTCTCATCCCAGACAAATTCGTATCTGCATCGGCCGTAATACCCTGCGACGTTTCGATAAGAAAAAATGATTGCCCCGAATTTCCATAAAGCGACTTGGAATCATTAGTACCCGTCTGCACAAGCACTAAGTACAGATCAGCAAGACCTGCTCCAGTCGTAAACGACTTAACACCATTAATAATCCAATCGCCATCCAATGTGCGCTCTGCAATTGTCGAAAGATTCTGTTTATTAGCCCCAGCACCTGTCTCTGACCAAGCTGATGCCGCTAACCATTGACCACTAGCAAGCTTAGGCAAATAATCCTTCCGCTGCTTAGCGCTTCCCCATTCCAATATTCTCGACACTACAGAGAAATGTTGAAACGTAATAATAGCTATCGACGGGTCTACAGTCGCTATCGATGCGATCAACCGCCCTGCAAATAAGGAATCTTGACCGAGTCCTCCATATTCCTTTGGAACGAGACCTCCTAGCAGACCGGATGCTTTCAGCGCATCAAGCGATTGCTCTTGTGTACGTCCTGTTTCATCCGCTATTATTGCGTGTTTTTCCAACTCTTCTAATAAAGAGGTTAAGCGTACACCTTGCGTTGCGACTCCCATTCGTAAGTTGCTCCTTCCTTAAAAGGTAACGCTCCGAGCAGGCGTACATTTTTTTCAGAAATGCTACTATATAGAAGCTGATCCGATAGTTTGCCTCCCGTAGTAGCCGTCGAAATCACGGTACTGCCACCTTTTGTAATAACCTTTAATCGATAGCCAGTACTGTTTGTTTGCTGAACAATACGGTGTATGATCGTTCCTTCAATAGCTGCAGCTGCACCAATACATGCTGCGCCGGTTAGTGCAATTGTCGGATGCCAGGACGGAATCGACAATGCTCTGAATGCGATCGTATCGGGCTCAAAGCTAGCAATAGCAGCAACCTTCGGAAATACGCCGTCTGGATTCCATCCAAGCGCGAGCGCTGCCGCTCGGCGAATAGATTCCAATCGTTCAGCAATATCGCTGTCCGCTTCAAACAACTGCTCCTCCGAACGAATACCAAGATCCGCTGCATCTACAAATACATACGGGTTTCCAGAGGATACGATAGACACATCATAATCACCGCTGTCCGTTTGCAGTTGGTTCGTTAAGGTGCCTGTTGGCAACAGACTTTCCAGTGTCGTATGAGGATCAACAATAAAATGAGCGGTACAATTCATTCCCGACCGAACAGCATGATCAATTTCACAAACGAGAGAATCCCCCACATTTTCCACATATACACGGACTCTGAGCCCTGGGCTAGCATGTGGCAACCATCCCCATTTCATTGCAACTTGTATCGCTGCTAGAATCGAATGCCCGCAACTGCCAGAGTAATCGAAGGTGACTGGATTTCCTGGTACAAGCTGAAAGAAACGGTAATTTAAATCATACATGGGATGTGTAGACGGACGAATAACAACAAACTTGGAAATTAGACCGTGGGGCTGGACCTCATGATCTAGATCAGCATTAATTCCACTTAATATAGGTATGATTGCGTCAGGCGAAGAAGGCAGCTCCATTCCGTCAATGATGATCGATGAAGACACGCTTCCTTCGGCAAGGGCCAAATACGTTTGCATGTTGATCACCCCTCAAATTGATATTGTTTGGAAGATCCAATAGCAACCCCATTATGATTAATCCATAGTTGAAAAATAACTAATGACCATAACGTCAACGCCGTCTTGCCATCTGGCTGAATGGCTTGCTTACGTAAAAGCTTTTCTACTGCTTCATAACTAAACAAGTTGTGACGACGCAATGTATCGCCATCCAATATCCGAGCTACAGCATCGTATAGAGGGAGACCTTTTCTCATCATCGCATCGATAGGCAATGTAAACGGTTGCTTTTTTCGGTGAAGAATAGAATCAGGTAACTGTCCTTCAGCTGCACGGTAAAGCAATCGTTTTACTTTGCCTTCACTGACACGCCAATCTGCAGGCAGCTTACCCGCCAAATCTAGAATGCGTGGCTGACAAAATGGTACTCGTACTTCAACAGAGTGCGCCATACTGAGATGATCAACACGTCTTAAATGATAGGACGGCAAACGATACTCTCTTTCGAAATCTAAAATAGCGTCCAGTCTTCCCTTCTTATGATGCGCTGTGCGAAGACTGCCCACAATCTGATCCTCAATCGAACCGTTATCATGAATGAAAGCACGATAGTCATTACTGTATAGCTCCTTGCGTAGCCCCGGTGAAGCTACGCCAAGCGCCGCCACATAAGGTCTAATCCAGTCATCCTTTGCCTCCGATGCTTCAAGAAAACGATCATACCCCCCGAACATTTCATCAGCACCATCACCTGATATGGTCACCTTGAAGCCTGCTTGATTGACAGCCTCAAATAATGCATAGCTACTCAGTGTAATGGGATCAGCATTCGGCTGCCCTAATCGCTCGGCAACTAGGGGCAGCAGCTTCTCGAAATCTTTTGGATCAACTAAAACTTCGTGATGTGTTGTACCATATCTTTCGGATACTTGTCTTGCATATTGTTTTTCATCCAGCGGCCAATTACCGACGTAAGACAGATTGAAAGAATGAATACCAGCCTGCCTTTGACTTGCAAGCGCAGTAATGAGACTTGAATCCAAACCACCGCTATTAATCGTTGATACGGGAACATCCGCTAACAACAATGCTTCTACTTCTCTATCAAGCTGCTCTCGGAGCGATACAGCCGCTGCATCTCCCTCTTGACCAAGAGGCTCTGACCTCAACAACGTTTTATAACGGCGAATCGTTGGCTTGGAACCAAGCTTCACTTGCAGAATTGAAGAACGTGGTAGCGCATACACATTGTCAAACAACGTCCTTTCTCCAAACACAACTTTTGTAGTCAAATAAAAATCAACTCCCGGCAGCCAAAGGCTTGAAGGAACGGTTCCAAAAGCGAGCAAGGACGGCAGCTCTGATGAGAAGTATAGCGTCTCACTTTGCTCATCAAAGTGGTAGTACAGTGACTTAATACCCGAAGGGTCTGTCGCTAGCGTTAACGTTACCTGCTCTCTTAAGTCGATAACCGCAATCGCGAACATACCGTCTAAGTACCGGGCGAAATCAAGACCATATTCCGCATACAATGCTGGCAAAATCGATCCATCGCAATAATCGTTGAATGTATAGCCCTTTGCTTCGAGCTTGCTTCTGAGTTCACGATGGTTATAAATTTCGCCATTTAATACAATTCGAATGGAATTACCTAAGCTGTAAGGCTGTTCGCCTCCATCGAGTCCAACTATAGCCAACCTATTGTTGCCTATAGCCCAATTCCGCTCTGCCAATACCGACTGTTGATCGGGACCGCCTGCGAGTTGTAGATCGGAAACGAGCTTCAACTTTTCAGGGTCAACATAATCATTGCCGAGGTACCCAAAAATACGGCACATATTACCCACTCCCTATTATCTTTATCTACCCTAGCCTATACTTTCTATGTTTAATCGCATCATTTCCCTCCTTCCTTTGAATTAGTTTAGTAAATCAATAACTATACCGATATAGTTACTAGGTTTTACAATTAGACTGTACTCCCCCTTTTTGGTATCGTCCAATACTTCTTACTCAA
Organism: Paenibacillus sp. GSMTC-2017; assembly: GCF_016019935.1. Classification (GTDB taxonomy): domain Bacteria; phylum Bacillota; class Bacilli; order Paenibacillales; family Paenibacillaceae; genus Pristimantibacillus. The sequence continues at coordinate 247,279 of NZ_JAECMT010000003.1, read as the reverse complement.
TCAATCCTATTATTATTAAACTATCGTTCCAACATCATTTGACAATAAATGCTGGATCATCGACTGGAAATGTGATAGATGAGGCTTCTCCTTCGAACAAACGAACTACTATAAATTGAAGGTGATCGGAAAGACGGAAAGCGTGCGCCCTGTTAGCAGGTACAACGACTACATCTCCAGCGATTGCTTTTAGTTCAAAATAACCACTTCCGTCATGTGAATGTATTGTAAATATCCCTCCTCCACCTACTACAATCCGCACTTCATCCTCCAAATGATAATGCAGGGATCCGAACTTCTTCAGCATATCGGGCGTCTGTTCCGATAAGATTGCAATATCCCATTTCTCATACCCTCTACGCGTCGCAAAATCTGCAATAAAATCCTTATAAACGTGCAGTAACTCTAGCTTCTCATCTTCCGATAACACCAGTTTTTTTTCAAAAAATTTCGGGGTGTGGTTCTCCTCCAACCTCTCATAATACACCCCTTGTTTCTCCAAAAATTGATGAAGATCCCTCTCCGTTTCAACTTCAAATTGTCCACCATTTTGTAAATAAGCCATCTTACCCCTCCTATTCCAATAAGAATTGTCAAATATCATAATAGGGATTATTGTCGCCTGTCAATTCATAATTAAATTGATTGTTTCCGTACAATATGCTCATAATTCGCAGGCTATCAAACCCATTGTGATTTTGGTATTGGAAGTCACTTTCACTTCCTCGTTATAATTTAAATGTACTCGGAATAGATGGGATTAACGAGAGTGACTAATAAAAATTCAAATGATGTGGAGCGTGTAAATTATGAGTCAAAATGTATTGTTCATTAGTGGAAGCCCCCGTGCCGCAGCTAATACAAAAGCGGTCGTTAATGTCGTTTATCGTTTGCTACGGGATAAGCAAGGTAACGCGCAACTTCTCGATCTACATCGTCATGTATTGCCACTGTTTAATGGTGAACCTACTCAGAACGAGCTGGATTCCGTCATTCAACTTCGAAAACTCGTTCAAGAAGCTGATGCCTTTTTTATCGTTACTCCCGAATACCATAACGGTATAAGCGGCGCACTTAAGAACGCGCTGGACTTTTTGAATGGTGACCACTTCCGGAATAAGCCTGTTGCAATTGCAGCAGCAGCTGGCGGCGGCAAAGGAGGCATAAATGCGCTTAACAACTTACGTATTGTCCTTCGCGGTGTGCAAGCTAACGTACTGCCATCCCAATACGTGGCTGATCCAAATCAAATTGACTCACATGGCATCTTTATTGACGAAGCTGGTGTTAATGCGCTCCAGTCGCTCGTACAAGATCTTATTTCCGCAATAAAAGTAAAAGAAGGCGTATGATCGAAGCTACACATTTCGGAATAAAGGAGTCACATTAATGGCGTTATCGATCAAAGTGTACTCTGATTATGTATGTCCGTTCTGCTTGCTGGCGGAAGGTCAGTTAAAAGAAGCGGCTACGGAAAGAGATGTCATTGTCACTCATCTGCCTTTTGAACTCCGTCCGTATCCAACACCTACTCTCCGTCCAGAGGATGAATATATGCAAACGAACTGGAGGGAGAAAGTGTATCCCATAGCGGAACAACTCGGTATTCCTATTCGAATGCCGACCCTCTCCCCTCAGCCGCATACACATTTGGCGTTTGAAGGATATCAATTTGCAAAGAACGCAGGAGTTGGCGAAACCTATCATTCGCGAATGTATAAAGCTTTTTTTCAGGATGGTTTAAATATTGGCGACACAGAAGTGTTGACAGAGCTTGCAGTGGAACTCGGGCTTGATGGCCTTGCTTACCGCGAAGCGCTGGAGTCCGGGACCTATCAGGAGGCACACAAAAAAGCGTTGCATCACGCGTTATACGAAGCTAATATTACAGCTGCTCCCACTTATATAATAGGAAACACACCAATTAAGTGGTTGCTTTATAAGGAGCAATTTCTGGAAGCGATAGATGCTGAATTAAAGAAACAGAGGCTTGAACAGTGGAGCACAGGCATTAGTTGTACTATTGATGGCTGCTCTTAACCTAAAGAGAGGAGATTTTACCTATGACATTGAAACTGCAAGTTTATTCTGATTTTGTATGCCCTTATTGTATTTTAGCCGAAGGAGAGCTTGAAGCTGCTGCTGCAGAAAAAGGGGTTGAGGTCGAATATTTACCCTTCGAGCTTCGCCCATATCCTACTCCTACCTTGCGCCCTGAGGGTGAATATATTACGAAAGATTGGCGTGAACGAGTATTCCCGATTGCAGCCGAGCTAGGCATTCCTATTGTAAAACCTCCCTTCTCCCCTCAGCCCTACACACACCTCGCTTTTGAAGGTTATCAGTTCGCAATCGAACATGGTAAAGCAAAAGAATACAATAAACGGATGTACGAGGCCTTCTTCCTAGAGAGTAAAAACATCGGCGAAATTGATGTACTAACAGCACTCGCTGGTGAAGTTGGGCTAGATCAAGTAGCTTATCGCAAAGCGCTTGAAGAAAGAACGTATCGTGAAAAGCATCGTGAAGCGTTAAACCATGCTTATCACGTTGCTAATATTAGTGCGGCTCCTACCTTCATCATCGGCCAAACGGTCATTAAAGGAATGGCGTTTAAACATCAATTTCTTGAAGCTATCGAGCGCGAGCTTGATCGCGCGAAAGAATCCGTGGCTGGCTAAGTAATGTATGACGTCAGTTATTAGCTAATAGTGGGTACGTATAGTGTACAAAGAAGGGGCAAACCCAAAAGTGTTTTTTGGGCCTGCCCCTTCCTTGCTTCATTGCTTTCTTTTTTGCTTTTTTGCTTTCTTGCTTTCTTGCTTGTTTGCTTCTTTTCTTTCTTGCTTGTTTGCTTCTTTTCTTTCTTTCTTGTTTGCTTTCTTGCTTTCTTTCTTTCTTTCTTTCTTTCTTTCTTTCTTTCTTTCTTTCTTTCTTTCTTTCTTGCTTGCTTGCTTGTTTGTTTGCTTCTTTTCTTTCTTTCTTTCTTTCTTTCTTTCTTTCTTTCTTTCTTGCTTGCTTGTTTGCTTGTTTGTTTGCTTGTTTGTTTGCTTCTTTTCTTTCTTTCTTTCTTTCTTGCTTGTTTGCTTCTTTTCTTTTCTTTTCTTTTCTTTTCTTTCTTTCTTGCTTGCTTGTTTGTTTGCTTGTTTGCATGCTTGTTTGTTTGCTTCCTTCCTTCCTTCCTTCCTTCCTTCCTATCAGCTAACTTTGGTTTCTTCTTATTTTGTACTGTGCTTATTTCTGTTCATCCTTGTTTCTGTTCGTGCTTGTTTCTGTTCGTGCTTGTTTCTCTTCGTGCTTATTTCTGTTTATGCTTGCCTTGTCTTCGGTTTGCTTTGTCTTCTACTTACTTTAGCTTTACCTTGCACCGCAGCCTCCTCCGTTTGAATATGTAAAAGTGTCCCCGACACATGCTGCGGCTGTTGCAGTAAGTTCAGAATTGGGCATGCAATTTCTACCGCTTCATGTAGCTCTGCTAATTCCTTAGCAGTAGCGCTTGACTCAATTCGTAGTGTATACGCAATATTGTGAACATAGACAGGAATGTCCTCGTAGCCAGGTTTTCCAGCAAGCGGATGCATATCTCCTGTTACGTCCACCTCTACCGCATCAAGCGGCACACCGCGCACCGCAGCTTGAATTAACGTAATATGTGAAAGGCAACTTCCCAGTACACCAAGTTGAAGCTCGGGCGATGCAGGACCAAGCTGATGCCCACCAAAGTCAGGACCGCTATCGCTAATCACTTGAAAATCACGAATACGAATCTCCCGTACACCACTTCGTCCTGCAACTCTTACTCCAGCCTTCAACTTCTGTGAAACAACGGTGCTCTCTAGTGCTAAACGCTGATTGCGAGCATCAATTGCCTCCTTTTTATCCTTTAAATATTCATTTAATTTGCTCATCCATCTAACTCCTTCCAATTATCATCAACTACACTTCACTGCCATAAGGGCGATTCACCCTTTTTTCCATAGCAGTTTGAATGTAGCCATAAACGATAGCGACAAGCCAATACAAAATAGCAGCTGCAAGAAATGCTTCAAGAAATTTGTACGTATCAGCCGCCATCAACTTTGCCTGTGCCATCATTTCCGTTAAACCTAAAGTGAATCCTAATGACGTTTCCTTAATAACCGTTACAAATGTGTTTCCGAACGACGGTAAAGCGATCCGAAGCGCCTGTGGCAAAATTATACGCCTCATACTCTGCCAGCGCGTCATGCCGATCGACTGGCACGCTTCCCACTGTCCGTAATCGATAGAGCGGATAGCTGCCCGTATAATTTCTGCCAAATAAGCCGCACAATTTAAGCTGATACCTATAACCGTTGCGGTATAGGCATTCATATCTCCGAATGCAGGGAACACTTGTGGAATTCCGTAATATAAAATAAATAGTTGTACGAGCAAGGGCGTTGCTCGAAAGAACGAAATATATATTTTCGAAAAAGTGGATAGAAATAACATGTTACGCCTAATCGCTGTTTCGAGTAGAAGGCCGAGTATAAGTCCAATTGTGATAGCGAGGACCGCAATCGTAACCGTTAAATACATGAACTGCAGCAGCCTTGGCAGCGCCGACAGCAAATACGCCAAATCAAACATCGATGACCTCCCTCTCCTCCAGCACGAAATTCAGGCTAGTTTTCGGGATTAGTGAGGTTTTGTGTAAACCATTTTTCAGAAATTTTTGCTAATGTGCCGTCCTCGCGAAGCTTTTTGAGTGCATCATTCACCTGCACAACCAATTCGTTATTTTCCTCTTTATTCACAAAAGGGTTAGCTGCAGGTATCGTCGTTAATTGTTTTCCTCCAAGCTGAAGCGGCAACTTTGTTTTTTGAATCGTGCCTAACGCCGAAGCTTTAGTAGCAAACGTTGCATCAATTCGCCCAATGGCTACATCTTGAAATCCTGCGTCTGCCGATTCATAGTTAACGATTTCTATCTCTCCGGCTTTATCAAATTCCTTAACCAAGTTAACGAAATTTGTTCCGAGTTGGATGCCAACTTTTTTCCCTTTTAAATCCTCCAATGACTGAATGGATGTATTTCCTTCTTTCACGACGAGCTGAGCACCCGAATACACATATGGTTCGCTGAACAAATATTTTTTCTTTCGCTCTTCAGTAACGGCAATTGAGTTTGCAATCGTATCAATTTTCCCTGTATCCAGTAGCCCGAACAAGCCGCTGAACTCTGACGTTTTCCATTCAACTTCATAACCTGTCAGCTTCGCGATTTCTTCCCATAAATCAACTTCGAAACCTTCTAGCTTATTCGTTTCACTGTTCTGGAACACATAAGGATAAAATCCCCCTGTCGACCCAATAACCAGTTTCTTTCCCGTGGCTTTCGCCCCTGTCTCTTCAGAGTTCGCTCCGCATGCTGTAAGCAGCAACACGAACGTCAGCAAAACTAACAACAGAGCTACACCCATCCCTTTAAACCTTTTGTGCATTTCTGAACACTCCCTTATCGGTCATTTTGTCGCCGCTATCCTCCGTAACCTACTACTTTCTTCTCTTTGTAGAATGGCATACCGGAAACTGCATCCCCTAATTTTCAAAGTTACCCTATGAGTTTAATGGGTATTTTGGCTACAAAATGATTATAAGGTTACTCCTTACTACCTATCCAATACGAAAATACATATCATATTAATCGTTCCAAACCTATAACATAACGCTGTTTCTCCACTCCACCCTGTGCTGGTGTGCTTGCTAAACGTTGCTGAAGCTTATGGAAGTATTCAACTACATATATTCTAAATCGTTCAAAACTAGGCGAAAGTTCCTGGCGTTCCGGCCAAGTTAAACTAATCGTACGTGAGAAATTCGGATCTGTAATTCGTACAGCAACCGTAGACGGATCTGTATTTTCTAATTCCCATAACGAAGGAATAAAGGAAATTCCAATCCCAGCACGAACGAGCTTATGCAATAAAGCAGGATCTTCTACTTCGAAAATAACATTTGGCGTATAACCGGCTTTTTGGCATAGACCATCCGTCGCATCCCGTAGTCCAAATCCAGCCTTAAGCCCAATAAAAGCTTCCTTCTCTACTTCAATTAATTGTACAGAATCTCGGTTAGCTAGAGGATGTCCGGTTGGCACGAGTAGTTTCAATTCTTCCGTTAACAAAGTAATGTTAGTCGTATTCGGCAACTCAATTGGAGGCGCTGAAACACATAAATCGATTTCCTTATCTTTAAGCAGCTGTTTCATCGAATTGTAGCAGCCTTGATGAAATCGGAACCGTGTCTCAGGATACTTCGATACAAAGGCAGCAAGCATCTCTGATACGAATGGCAAGTGAATGGAAGCAACCGTTATCACCTCTTCATAGTTGCCAGAAATCCGAATCGCTTCACGCTTACCCTTCTCCAGTTCAGTAAATGCACGTTCGACATGTTGCAAAAAGGTTCTCCCAGCCTCATTAAGCCGAATGTTCCGACCAAGACGATCAAATAAAGAAACACCAAGATCATCCTCCAGCCTTGCGATTGTTTGGCTCAAAGAAGGTTGCGCAATATTCAACTCCTTAGCCGCTTGTGTAATATGCTCTCTGCGAGCAACCGTTTGGAAATATTTTAATTGCAGTAGGTCCATTCTCATTCTCCTCTCTATTTTGAAGCGGCTTTCTTAGGGCAAAAAAAGACTCGAAGCAACCGCTTCGAGTCTACAGTTATCTGTTCGACATCAAGTGTGGAATGAAATGTATATTTTTGTGACTTGTTCCTATTCTAGACATAATGATAGGGATGGTCAATATAATCCTATAATTAAATAATTATGAATTGAGTTGGAATCCTATACATAAAAAACTCCCCTCATCAATTCAATTGATGGGGAAGTTTTTTGCTTCTTGTACAAGAAGTAATACTACTCTTGTAACACTTCTACAGGCTGCTTTCACTGCTGCAAGGGTCGAAATGACCTTTGCAGCTCAAATCTCTGCTGCTTTCAATGCTGCTTTTACCCTCCATAGAGTGTCATCTGCGTTGCAAGACCACATTTTCTAAACGTTTGGCTCTCACACTCGTACTTGCATTCATTGTGCTCCTCCCTACACAATGGCAGCTTTTTTGTTCAGCTCTCGCCTAACTACAGGAATAACTTCTGTTGCGAGCAGCTCGATTGCATTTGCAACTTGTGCGTATGGAACTCCTCCGATATCCAATTGAAGCATATAACGGTTATGCCCAATCAATTCGTGCTGAAGGAGAATCTTCTCAATAATTTGCTGAGGGCCTCCTACAGCCAAAGCATTGTCTGGAGCTGTTGCAAGCTCGAACTCTTCACGAGAAGGCCGATCTGCTGAATTTCGCTTTTGCATAATATGTTCGAAATAATTTGCATGGTAAGGAAAATATTCGTCCACGGCTTGCCTCGGCGTTCGTCCAATATATCCATGACTAGATATCGAGACAGGCAGTTGCTCCGGCTTAAATCCGGCAGCCTTTCCTGCTGCTCTGTATGCTTCGACGAGTGGCTTCAGCCGGATCGGATCACCGCTAAGCTGCGCCAGGGCGAGACCCGCCCCTAACCTGCCTGCCCGTTCCGCGCTCGCAAGTGTCCTTCCGACACCGATCCATATTGGTAACTTCCCACCTAGTGGTCTAGGGCCCACTTCAGATTCAACTAGCTCCGGTCGAAAGCGACCATTCCATGTCACAGTCTCGTTCTCATTAACTTTCAACAACAACTCGATCTTTTCATCGAATAAGTCATCATAATCGGCCAAATCGTAACCAAACAACTTGTACGTATCTGAAAATACTAACGCCCCACGACCAGCGATAATCTCCGCTCTCCCATTCGACAACAGATCAAGCGTTGCAAAATCCTCATAAAGCCGCACTGGGTCAACCGTACTGAGCACTGTTGTTGCACTTGTCAGCCTGATTTTAGTCGTATACTGAGCAATTGCCGATAGTACAACAGGGGTTGCAGTAACGGAGAAGTTGAGCGTATGATGTTCGCCAAGTCCAAACACATCCAAACCAACATCTTCAGCAAGTTTAGCTGCCGCAACAACCTCATCGAGCCTCTGCTTGGCACTCATCGCCCGCCCGCTATGTGGATCACGCGTCAAGTCCCCAAATGTATATAAACCAAATTCGAAGCTCATATTTATTCCCTCCTGTACTCCTAAACATCAAACCATTTACTACCATAAATCATAAGGGGAAGTCATCATCAAACTCCAATATTAATTTCCATATCGAATTCATAGGCCAAACCAATGAAAGCAATAGCGAACTTTGTATTGGATTTGAGTAATTAGATGCCTCTATAATTACATTAATAACCCGATAAAACCTATAAGAATAAACGGAAAGGAGGGTTGAATGATGGCGCCCTCATTACACTCGTCAGGGAAAATTAATACATTAACGTTAAAAAACCGTCTCATACTCGCCCCTATGCAGCAGCGAAAAGGTACATTAGATGGGCACGCGACAGATTATCATGTAGAACATTACGGACGGCGAGCGGGGGATGTCGGTCTTGTCATTATTGAATCTACTTCCGTTTCACCGGAAGGCAGGCTTTATCATGATGATATCAGCATTTATTCCGACTCCCATATTAAGCCGTTAAGCAAAATCGTGAAGGCTGTACATAACAAAGATGCACGTATCTTCATCCAATTATCGCATGGAGGCAGAAAATCATATCCGCAGCACCGTGAGAGGCTAGTCGCCCCAAGCCCACTTGCATTCAACGACGATTATGGAACTCCAAATGCTCTAAATGATGCTGACATCGCACGTATCCTGGATCAGTACCGCCAGGCCGCCATTCGCAGCAAAGAAGCCGGATTCGATGGTATCGAACTACATGCTGCACATGGCTATTTGCTCCATCAATTTTTGTCACCAATAACTAACCACCGTATAGATTCATATGGCGGGAGCGCAAATAGGAGATTTCACTTCGTCTTGCAAGTTGTACTCGCCGTACGTGAAGCAGTTGGGCCAGACTATCCCGTTCAAATTCGGGTATCCGCTTCAGATTATGACAAAATTGGACTTATACCGTTACAAGTTGTGAACATCATTAGTGGACTTGCGCAATTACTTGATGCAGTCCATGTTAGTTCAGGTGGTCTAACGCCGAACCGCCCTCTTGATGTTCATCCCGGCTATCAAATTCCATACGCTGCAATTATGAAGTCAAAGCTATCTTTGCCTGTTATTGCGGTAGGCGGTATTCATCAACCAGCTTTGGCGGAAAGAGTAATTTCGGAGCAACTCGCAGATTTCATAGCGGTCGGACGGCCACTGCTGGACGACCCTGATTTCGCGGGACGACTGCTTGGCAAACACCCTCTTTTGTCCACTGAACGATAGAAAACAAGCGTCATCCATCATACTAAAAAGGCGGTAATACAGTGTTAAACAAACGCAAACAATGGAATAAGTCAAACCGATGGTACTCAGCAATTATTTGGACCCTTGCAACCCTCTTGCTGTTGTCTGCATGTAGCACTGAAACGAAACACACGTCTGCCGAATCAGCTAATGAGAAAAAAGTAATTCGAATCGGAACGAACGGGGCTTTCTACCCTTATACGTTCAAAAATACGGAAAATGGAGATAAGCTCGAAGGTTATGAAATTGATATTTGGGCTGAAATTGCAAAAAAATTAAATCTCTCTATCGAATATACATTAACAGATTTTGCAAGTTTATTCGGAGCGCTTGAATCAAATAAAATCGATACGATTGTCAATTCTATTGCCCTATCAAAAGAACGAAAAGAGAAATACCTTTTCACTGAGCCCTATGTCTATTCGGGTGCACAGCTTGTCGTGAAGGAAGACAATTCGACAGTCCATTCGCTTGAAGATTTGAAAGGTAAAAAAATCGGACTTGTTGCAGGCAATAAAATTATGCTGAATTACATAAAAGAAGCTGACCCAGAAGGGAAGATCGAAGTCGTTACCTACGAAACTGGCGAAGGTGCTTTCCGCGATGTGTTATTAGGTAGGCTTGATGCCACATTTTCGACTAAAGCAGCTGCACTTGCACAAATCAAAAAGACAGGCCAACCGCTTAAACTCGCAGGCGAACAATTCGTCGTTATTCCCGCCGGAAGCCCATTTCTTATTAACGACTCAAACAAAGTTTTCGTGGAAGAAGTGAATGTCGCACTGAAAGAGCTAAGAGATGATGGCACATTAAAGAAGCTTGCGGAAAAATGGTACGGCCAAGACTTAAGCAAGCCGGCGGATTAACGGGATGAACTTTGATCTGTCTTATTTCGTAAACAGCCTTCCTCGGCTATTAAGTTACCTGCCCATTACACTCATGCTGGCTGTTTTATCCATGTTATTCGCGGTTATACTCGGTATTATTCTCGAAGCTATGATACGTTCTCCATTAAAAGTTATTGCGGCTTCCGCGAACGCTTATATCTTATTTTTCCGATCGACGCCGCTGCTTGTGCAACTGTTCTTACTCTATTATGGGCTACCGCAAATATTCCCTGCACTAAGTGCTATGGATGCGTTCCAAGCAACGATTATAGGAATTAGTTTGAACAACGGGGCTTATCTTGCAGAAATATTTCGAGGTGCGATTGATTCGGTTGACCGCGGTCAGATGGAAGCTGCACAGTCTGTTGGGATGACCCGTATGCAAGCTTTTAGGCGGATTGTTTTTCCGCAAGCTTATCGGATCGCCTTGCCTTCACTAGGCAATACCTTTCTCGTCATCATCAAGGAAACGTCACTCGGTTTCACGCTAGGCTTAACAGAAATGATGGGCCAAGCAAAGCTAATGGCAGCCGATACGTTAAAGGTTATGGAAACGTTCCTCTCTGTTAGCCTACTCTATCTCATCGTCGCCCTTCTCTTCGGCAAGTTCCAAGGAAAGCTGGAGAAGAAAGTGGGCAGGCCTTATGCGCGGTAATAATGTATGTTTAACCTTATTAGAGGCCTCTATCTCATGTATTTTCGCATTACTAGAGGCCTTCCCCATCTATCTGTGCATTTCAAAATCCACTTTTAAAAACTTCCATTCACCGTTTGTATCTGGCCCAACGATACAGGAAAATGGACTATCATATTTGTATAGATTCGAATATCTATTTGCAGTAATCTTAACTCTTTTATCTTCCAAAACTTCGTATTTCACATCAGAATATACATCTTTATCATTTCTTTCTTTTGCAAGAGACATAGACCTAGCGACCATTTCTTTGAACTCTTTCCCGCCGTATTTCATTTCCTGTTTCTTACCTGATTGAATGATAACAAATTTAATTTCTGCCTCATCAGAATATAACTTCACTACATCCTCATCAAATTTATCTGAGAGGGACCTTTCTTCATTAAATAGACTCTCCGCTTTCTCGATTAATTGTTCGTTACTTTCACTGTTAGATTTTGAACAAGCACTGACAAACATAGCAGTCAACAGCATAAGAATAATTACGGTGCTGAATTTTTTCATTGCGTTTCTCCCTTACAATTGTTCAACCGCTACCTGATACAACAAGCTTCCTTCACTAAACAGAACGCGATTTTTTCGAAAATCTCGTTTATCCGCAATGAGTGGCTTGCCTTGTTCATTTAAAAAGTTTATTTTGTGCCCATTGGACAAGCTTCCCGGTTTCACATTTTTCTTAAGAATAAACGTACCATGTTTTCCATAACCACCGTCGAACAAAAAGTGATAACCATCCGTACAAAAACCAGATGAGCCAGAAATCTCTGGGTTCATAAAAGTAATTTTGGATTGATCAAGTCCGCCTGAAATACAACCGAGCGAAAAATCTGTGTAATAGTAAAACCATATTTCCTTTTCATCAACTACATTTAAAGCATAACAGTCGCATATTTCAGCAACTTGATTTTCATATAATTTGTTACCAAACTCGTCCCAAGCAAGAAGTCCATTCGCCCCAACGGGGTCATCCCACCCATAATTACCGAATATACCTTCGTCGAAGTAGCTAGTCCAAATTGTACCTTTTTCAGTCACTTGAACACTTTGAATTCCGTCGCCTAAAAGAAACTCTCGAACAGTACGTCCATCATAATCACACACTTTTGCATTAAGATCGTGTTTCCCAAAAGCATAATACGAGCAACGAGCTCCAACTAACAAAAGATGATTTTGAAGTGGCTGTACATAATGATAATTGTACTTCTGATTTCCAATCACTACTTCATCAATATATTTATCCGTTACGATCAACACTTTGTAGGTATATACCTGCTTTAAAGTCGCAGGTACGAACATACCTTTTTCCCGCTCCGGGATCTCGTTAATCAGCAAGACATAAACGCGGCCATCCGCTCCGAATTTGGTCGAGACAATGTTAAACCCTTCAATAAATTCTGATATATCGGCAAAAGATTGCAACTCTACCGTTTGTTTTAGCATGTTAACGTCTCCTCGAAGGAAATACTAAAAACCTTCTAAATTTGTTAACTGTATTATGCCTGTAATGAGAATGACTGAACATGGCAAAAGTATGGCGAGGTAGTTTGCACATTAACATTTTTCCAAACACCACTAACTCAATAAGTAGTTAACTACTATAGAACCCATCGATTAGGAAGTTCGCATTACTTAGAAATTATACTACCTTAAATATCCACATTCTTCTATAATAATTTTAATATAAATGGAAGGATGTTAAAGCTATGAAAAGTTTTCTTACCTCTATCATTTTAATACTAGCAATTACAAGCGTACCCAGTACTGCCCTTGCCGCAACCAACCCCCACTTACCCGATTCCAGCGGAATTCAACTGAACTGGGAAATTAACGAGACCCCACCCAAACGTCCTTATCCCAAATTATTAAACTCGGAAAACTACGAACACAAATGGAAAATTGATAGCCCCCTTATGTTTGGCTTGGTTCAAGATCCAAACGGAGTTCTGTACACGATCACTTATGATAATATCGTATACGCTGTTTATCCGAACGGAAAAGTAAAATGGAAGCTTCAATTAGACATAGATTTAGGTGTCATAAATATGAAAATGGGACAAGATGGAACCCTTTACGCCTATGAGTCCGGCAACAACTTTTCCGATCCCATTGCACTGACGTCTATTTTTGCCATATCTCCAGAAGGAGTTATTAATTGGGAAATCAAATCCGATAACGTTTACAGCCGGCACGATAATCATTTTGCTGGAGACATACTTGGAAATTTTATTTATTTTTCCGATAAAGGGTTAGTCTCACGAAATGCGAACGGCGAAATTAATTGGGTAAATGAAGATGTTATATCTCGCAACGCTCACGAATTATTAAATAATTTCCATACATCAAAAGTGTATTCCGATCCAAATGGAAACATTTATGTTAATTCCGACGATAAAGAAATCATCTCAATTGATTCAAAGGGTAACGTAAGATGGCGTTCACAACCACAGCGCTTTCTTGACCCTTATACTGTGTTCGAACCATATTTCTCTGACAGCGGAATTCTGTATATGCTTACGAAAGATGGATTGTATGCTTTGAACACAACTGATGGACGAAATGTTTCAATATCAAGTAACTCTGATTTAACTGATATCCAATCCTCAGGTATTCCAACTGATGGTAAAGGCGGGTATTACATAACTATTCGGGGGAGTATCCAAAAAATCGATTACAAAGGAACATCGTTATGGAGTTATAAGCCGAGGGAAACTGAAAAACAAGGTATCGATACATATCATACTCTCATTACCGATAAGATTGGTAATGTCTACTTCACAACAGGATCTGGCAATATTATCGGGCTGAACAGTGAAGGGCATGAAATCTTCGTTTTTCTTAGAAACGCATTTTGGCATAAGATTACTTCGGTACTAATCGGGAACAATGGAAACATCTATTCTACGAACATGGACATCGGACTTGTTGCATTCGGCAAAAAACAAATACAAGTTTATTCGGATAATCAATCCTTACCTATGTCAGTTTCACCTTTCAAAAGCGAAGGTACTGTTATGGTGCCGTTCCGCTCACTATTTGAAAGCTTGGATCTAGCTGTAGATTGGGACCCAAATTCGAAGACTATAGTTGGGACTAAAGAAGGTTTATCAATTAAATTAACTATTGGCTCTAAGATCGCTTATGTGAACGGTGAAGCAAAGCAACTAACTGTAGCACCTGTAGTTAAAAACAACTCCTCCTACGTACCACTTCGTTTCATTGGTGAAGCACTTGGTAAAAACGTTAGCTGGGATAACAAAAGTTCGTCTGTCAATATTGATACTATTAGTACAAAGTAGATTGTTATATTTAAATATTACTTTATCTACATTATGTCTATAGAAAATATGGATTTCCCAACAGGTAACGTTAGTTTTAGTTACACATTCTTTCAATAAAAATAGGGATGTCTCAAAAGGAGACATCCCTAACAAATCTAAGTTTATTGAAATGTGCGAACGAATAAGTGTATTTGTACACTTAAATTCCTAATATTCGAACCAATCGACGAAACTAACAACATTTATGCGTTTAATATCCGAAAATATCAATCAACACTCGAAAATAAGTGTATATTTGCGCTTAGATTAGACCCAACAACTAATGAGCATCTATCAAAACCGACACTCCCCTACTTACTCCTCATCCAACACAAGTACTAGCCCTTTACTTTAACCTCACAAAGCTTCAAATCCAACAATCGGAAAGCTTCAGTAACAGCCTCTCTAGGAGCAAATCCATAACGATCTCCTATACTGATTTCAAAGTTAGAGCCCCCATCATCCCGCTCCCGAACCGAAGATGTTAATCCGACTCCTGTCTGTAGCGCAATTTCTGCGAAAGTACGTTCCAACTCCTCTTTCCCGACATCCGAGTGAACGTGAAACATATTACAGACAGGAACGGCAGGACTTGTCTTAATGTTATGACAACCATTATAGTAAGCGGCTAACTCCACCGCTTCTTTGTAGTATTTGTCCATCAGAGGCAACCGCCGCTCCATATAATAATCGGCCGCAAGGATGTATGGATATAAGCTAATTAGATCTCCACCATGGCGTCTCTTCCATATTTTCGACTCTTCAGTAAAGTCTCCATCGCCAGCAAGAATAGCTCCTGCTATACCGCCAATCCCTTTGTAAACCGAAATATAGACACTATCGAAAAGCGCACATACCTCGTTTGCTGACTTACCATAGTAAGGAAGTACTTCAAACAGTCTAGCACCATCCAGATGAAGTTTAATACCTCTCTCCCGGCAAAATGCCGACATCGCTTCAAGTTCCGAGTATTCCGGCAACTGACCGCCTATTTCCCTCTGCGGTAACTCCAGCAAAATACAAGCAACATCCTCTTTTAAATTCAGTAAATCTTGAAGAAGAACGGGTCTTGTCATGTCTGCGAGCAGAATAGGCTCCAGATGGTGCAACTCCTTAAGGCCATCCTTTTCATGGATTTCCAAATGGCACGTCGGATGATAAGCTACTTTCTTATTCTGCTTTCTATCACTCCATATACGGAGTGCAATCTGTCCAGCCATCGTACCACTTGGGAAAAATACTGCTGATTCCTTGCCGAGCAGATTTGCCATTTTCTCCTGATAATCCTCAATTACTTTGCCTGTTCCGTACATATCACTTTCCAAAGAACCGTCTACAGCCTCAAATACTTCCTTAAGTACGTTAGCATTCCTTTTACCATGGCCGACCAAAGGATAACTTGCTTGATTGTATGCATCAATTAGCTTTGTCATAGATTAACACTCCCTCTCAAAAATTGATCAGTCAACACAATTGCCTTCTCCAACTCATCTGTCGTTCCAGAAAAAGGATGCTTCGCCCCAAATGTATGATTGGCCCCTTCTATGGTGATGAATTGATGCTGAGATGCCTCTGCTCTCAATCTTTCATACCCCGATCGAATAAACTCTGAATCCTGATCACCTTGGATAAATATCATCGGGACAGTTGATCCCGCCGCCTGGGCAACAATATCGTACCGCTCCTTATGGCTGTCTAAGTCTTCAAAAAACTGAGCTTGTATCGGCATCTGCTGCTTCGTTCTTGCATTATCGACATAACCGATACCATCTTTAAGTACTTGCTCTCGGAATGCTTCACCGAACAGATTACAATCGGCAATTCCGTTCCATGCTACCGCCGCTTTAACTCCCGGAAAGGCGGAGGCAAAGATGACGCTGTTCCCTCCACCTCGGCTATGACCTACAATTAGAAGCCTATCTTTATCCAAATACTCCGATAATGGTAATCTTTCATCCTGCAGAGCATCAACTACATACTCAATATCAAACTGCTCCTTCGAATGAGTAGCTCCTCCGAACTTATCTAACTCATCGAAATCAGTTTCCTTCACACCATTATGTGAGAAATTGAACGTAATTACCGCATACCCAAGCTTTGCAAAGCTCTCCGCAGCATACGGGAAGAACCCCCAGTCTTTAAACCCTTTGAAACCATGTAAGAACAAAAGGACAGGTTTTTTTGTTAATGTTGTTGTTTCTATACATACCCGAACATCTCCCCTAATCCAAACATCCTTCGCCCGCTCCATCTCGAATCTCTCATGCATAAGTTCCTCATGTACATACGACATCAACATTCCCCACCTCTCTACCATGTATATAAATCAATTACTCAATTAAAATCCGATATTCATTCTATCTCTCATTATAATGGAAATAACGCACAAATGAACAACTGCTATCCAACACAAAAAAGCATCCCTCTCTTCCATAGAGGAACGCTCCATTTGCACGTTGCACAATTAATTCTACGTAGCAACCTTTTTAAACAATAATACGTCATGAACAGTGAGCCACATCCAATTTAACCACTAATATCCTTTTAGTTTTCAATGGTTTCGCATGATTCAGTAAGGGGGTACGTACATGTCAAAATTATTGTTCACGGGTCTCTTGTTTTGCCTAGTCCTTATTGTCGGTTCTGATTCGAGCGATCACATCGCTGAAGGAACTATCCACGAACAAACAATTGAACAAAGCGCTAGCATATCCTTACAGTTCAGCAAGCTAGAAGGAACATCGTACACCCCGATGGTAACAATCAAAGATACTCTAGCCACTAAAGAGATAATCACTATTTTAAATCAAGCGCCATGGGAAAATATTAAAGCACTCATGTCGCGAATGCCTGATTACACAATAAGAGCAGTCGACACAAGTCCTGACATTTCCTCAGCTTCATTGACATATTCAATATGGGTATCACCAAATAAAGACTTGCTCTTCATCGGAATTGATTATCAAGCGAAATACAGCCAGCTAACGATTGAAGATAGCAAAACTCTACTCTCCATATTGAAGAAGTTGAACCTTACCTAATCCCACCTTACTCCCAACGTGTCAAAATAATTGGGCCATCCTTCGTAATCGCAACGGTATGTTCGAATTGGGCGGCCCATGAACCATCTACCGTTCTCGCCGTCCAGCCGTCCCGAGCTATGTACACGTCGGATCGTCCTGTCGTCACTATTGGTTCAATCGTGATAACCATTCCTTCCTCAAGCTTAACGCCTTGACCAGGTGGTCCGTAATGCGTCACCTCGGGAAATTCATGCATCTTCCGACCGATTCCATGTCCGACAAACATTTTGACAACGTTATATCCTTCTCGTTCTGCTCTTGTTTGCACCGCATATCCGATATCGCCAACATAGTTACCTGGAAGCGCTACCCGAATACCATCCATTAACGCTTGTTTCGCAACGCGAAGCAGCTTATCCGTCGTAGGATTCGATTTCCCAATAATATATGTCCAAGCAGAATCTGCCTTCCATCCGTTCATATCTGCAACCATATCAATGGTTACGACATCACCAGATTCGAGTGGCTCAGAGTCCGGGAAGCCATGACAAACAACATCATTAACTGATGCACATGTGGCATATGGGTATCCTTTATATCCTTTTTGTGCTGGAGTTGCACCTCGATCTAGCATAAATCTTTCAACAAATCGATCTATTTCATGCGTCGTTACTCCTGGAGCAAGCCTGTTTGATAATGCCTTATGACATGCCGCAACGACGCGCCCTGCTTTGCGAATACCTCTAATATGTTCCCTCGTCTTTAGTTCCAATGCCATTTTCGATACCTCCTTTAAGTCTTGGTTAACAGAAATGTGGAGTATATGCTTACCCTATTCCTGTTAAGGAGATATTAGTACTACTAAAAAATGGCGTTTCAATAAACTTAATCCAAACCACTTATATCTGATTGATCGTTTCTTCAAGTTTCTTGTTTTTCTCCTTGAACACTTCGTTATGAGAAGATACATATGCATACGGACTTGCCGCAGGTTCCAAGTACACCTTCGCACTGTTAAGAGCAACTACTGCATCTGTAAACGTACCTGCAATTAAACTTACTTTGCTACCATGCTCTACAAAGTCTCCTGCCCCGAATATGCCGGGAATATTCGTTTCCATCTTTTCACTTACAGTCGCATTCCATTCTCCGATATCGAGTCCCCATTCACGTACAGGACCGAAATCACTACGCATGCCATGATTAACGATAACTGCATCCACTTCAATCGTTTCTTCTTCTAACGATTCTACATGCTGAATCGTAACACGAGAGATCGTTTCACCGTTGCTGCTATGTAGTGCCTTAACTGCAAAAGGTGTGCGTACGTCCACTGAAGATTGCTTCATCTTCGTTACATTCCGCTCATGTCCGCCGAAGCTGTCACGTCGATGGACGACGGTTATACTTGCAGCAATAGGCTCTAGCTCATTTGCCCAATCTACTGCAGAATCACCGCCTCCTGAGATAAGTACCCTTTTGCCACGGAAACCTTCAAGCTCCTGAACGGTGTAATATAAGTTCGTGACCTCATAGCGATCCGCACCTTCGATCTCAAGCTTCGCCATCTTGCGAATGCCGTAACCGCAAGCCATAATAATAGCTCGTGTATGATGCTTTTCCCCGCTTAATGCAGTCAAAATAAAAGTACCGTCATCACATTTTTCTAGCCCTGTTATTTGTTCACCCAAAACGATTGTTGGATCAAACGTTTTTCCTTGTTGAATCAACTGCTCAATCAGCTTTTCACAACGGATCGGAGTAACGCCGCCAACATCCCATATAATCTTTTCTGGATACAGTAACATCCGTCCTCCGAGTCGATCTTGTGCTTCAATTATCTTCGTCTTAAGCTCACGCATACCACTATAAAAAGCCGTATATAAACCAGCAGGACCCCCGCCGATAATCGTTATATCAAATAATTCCGTTTGCTCTTGCATCGTAATCCTCCTCCAATTATCTTCTGTGCATCAATTTTTGATAATGATAATTATTATTAGTAATTACAGTTTACACTAATTGATACCCGTTCTCAATTAAATATTCAAGATAATGTACAAATTTAACAACTTATACCCACTTATTGCAATAAATCAAAGATGCCTGCCCACTTTCGCGGCAGACATCTCCATTTATCTTATCAAGCTTTGCTAGATTTTTTCTACTATCTTTAATCTAATCATTACATAAATTAAATACGGAATTCCGATAATTGCAAATAGATAACCTAGTGGAAACTGTGACGGAGAAATAATAATACGACTAATGATATCCACGATAACTACAAGGATTGCTCCTACGAGCGCCGACACTGGTAGCAACATTCTTTTACTCGAACCTACTAATCCTCTAGCAATATGCGGGCCGAGCAAACCAACAAATCCAATACCTCCACCTATCGCAACACATGCTCCAGCTATCCCTGCCGCTGCTAGGTATAGTAACAAATTCTCTCTAATGATATTACTTCTATCATCACTTTTTGCTCGATCATACGCTGCTGGTTTATTCATTTTCCAAGCCCCAACTATTACAATTGGCAATAAAATAATGAAACACAGCAGTAAAGCGAATACTATATTCCAGTCGTAATTATATCTACTCCCTATCAGCCATGTCTCTATGTATTGAAAGTCTTCATAACTTACAACGAATTTAAGCGAGAGCATTGCAACATAAACAGTTATGGTTATTAAAATCCCTGTTAACAGTATGCGTGTTTTTGACAATACAACCTTTTGTCTGTATAAAAACAAGTAAACCAACAATGCCGTTAACACGGCCCCTCCAACCCCTACGATTGGAAGTAAGTAATTTACTATATCATATTGCTCAGAAAACAATGATTTAGAGATACCTAACCATCTAAGAAATACAATAAATGATAGATTAAACATTGAAGGAATGAGTATAACAAATAACATTATAAATAGACCTGCGCCAGCTTGGATACCCATAATACCGGGGTCTGTCAGCTTGTTGCGTGTTAACCCTTGCATAATAGCGCCTGATACTGCAAGGCCAATACCGATAAGTAAATGAACAATAAGCCCAGGCAGACGTAATTCAACTATGATCTGACGCTCAATTTCGGTACCAGCTCCGAACAAAATAGACAGCGTCTCTCCTAGAGAAGTGCTCATCGCCCCCACACTTATGCTAAGCAACGACAAAACCAATGTTAACAAAAGCACAACACAAAAAATAATCATTGGACGACGTGCACTTGCCCTCCGATTAACTAAAGCAGTCTTTTCAACTTCCATCCTTCGCCTTTTTCCTTTCTTCACTTTCATTTCTACTATGTAGGCGCAAATAAATAAGGCTTTCTCCCCTGTATCAAATACAAGGAATAAAGCCTCTATCCTTTATGTCTCATCCGACTGAAGAGTTGATTCTGCCAAGCTCATCTTCAACAAGAGAAGTAAGCTCATCCTCATATCCGCCAGTAATTCGATACTTGCGGATATATTCCTTCACAAATTTACGCGGGTCCTTGGGCTGGAAAATTCTCGTTAGTTCTTTCAGGCTTTCCTTGACTTCATTCTGGCTATGTTTCGCCATGAAATCCCCTCCCTTATACGATGGATGGTCGTCCTAAACAGTAATATCCGAGAACGTATGCGGCTCTTACACCACATGAACCCACTTGGTGTAGGCAACTCCAAAGCCAATGAGTCACAATGTTTTCATTTTTCTTACTATTATAACAGTTTACCAACAATTATGAAAGTGAACAATTATTTAATCCCTAGGGGGCTCGTCCTCAGAAGAGATCTCATCACCATCATTGGCAACATTCTTATTCGCCAAATTAAACGAAGGAGGTGTGACATCCGCCCTTGAATGGGTAGTTCTAGTCAGCTTTTCCTTACGAAATAAACGTAAATATGCAAGTACCCCAATAATAGCTACTACGATTCCGAAACCTAACAATAATTTTGTTGCCCATTCTGAAGCCATGCCCTCACCTCCTTTCATCTAACCCATTTATCGGAAAACGGAGTACAACAATAAATGCGTCATTAGAATCATTTAAACTTCCATATATTAGTTAATAGTATATCGAAAGCAATTGGCTCAAGCAACTAGGCTACAACAATCGATAAGAGCCGCTTCCCCACGCTAATAGCTTACCCTCTTCATCCTTTACTTGTGCAAGAAGTGTAAGTGTCCGTCCAGTACGGTGCATTAGCTCCGATTCACAAAGAAGAAGTCCTCCCTTACTGTTAGCCAGAAAGTGCGTATTCATCGTTGCTGTCACTGCTTTGCTATCTGCTTCCGCCAGCATAACAATTAGTCCCATTGCATTGTCCATAAGCGACATCAACACTCCGCCATGAACAATATCTAGCAAATTAAGATGTTGCTGAGTAACGTCGAGACAGATTGCTGCTTTATGACCATCAGCATGCACGACTTCACAACCGAGCAAACCCCAGAACGTCTTCTGTGCACGCTCCGCTAGACGAGTCAATTGACCTGCACTATCTGCTTGCTGCAGAAACCACTTCTCATCCATTAGGGTTCACTCCTTCTGCTCCGAAGAGATCTCGTCATGCCCGAGGTCTTCTTCTGCAAGCTTACGCCTGAGTACCTTACCTACCATTGTTTTTGGAAGCGTTTCCCTAAACGCATAATACTGCGGTACTTTGTAAGAAGCTAGCCGATCTCTACACCAACGATCAAGCTGACTGCATGATACTTGCCAACCCTCTTTTAACACAATATATGCTTTTACCGTCTCCCCCCGGTATTCGTCCTTTATGCCAAGCACCGACGCTTCACGAACAGCAGGATGCTCAAACAACACTTCCTCTATCTCGCGAGGATAGACGTTAAAGCCGCTTGCAATAATAACATCCTTTTTCCGATCCATAATCGTAAAAAATCCATCTTCATCCATCGTGGCAAGGTCTCCTGTGTAGAGCCAGCCGTCTTTCAAGGTCTGAGCAGTTTCCTCAGGTCTATTCCAATATCCTTTCATCACTTGCGGTCCTCGAATAACGAGCTCACCTAACTCACCAATCGGCAAATGTTCACCTGTTTCAGGATCAACGATAGCAGCATCTGTATCGGGAAAAGGAACTCCCACAGTTCCAATCTTACGCAGACCCCAAATTGGATTAGCATGTGAAACGGGGGAAGACTCCGTCAAACCAAAACCTTCAATTAGCCTTCCTCCTGTCAACGCTTCAAACTTCTCTTGAACTTCAAGTGGTAATGCAGCTGAACCACTAATACAAACATTTATAGAAGATAAATCAGATTTTGTAACATTAGCATGGTTAATGAGTGCGACATACATCGTAGGAGCACCTGGGAATATTGTTGGCTTCTGATCATTAATGGTGTTCAGAACCGTATCTGTTTCGAATCGAGGAAGTAGGATGAGTGTGCCCGCACATGATACTGACATATTTAATAATACGGTAAGCCCGAATACATGAAACAGTGGTAGTGCAGCTAGAAACCGTTCCTTTCCGTCTTCAGCTTTATAGCACCAAGTAGAAGTTTGTATCGTGTTAGAAACTAAGTTGCCATGTGTCAGCATGACTCCTTTCGGTGTTCCGGTCGTACCTCCGGTATATTGAAGAGCCGCAATATCATCACCGCTCGCAAGCCTTGGAAGCTCAACGTCTGGAGCTTTCCCAGTCAGGAGCTTACGATATGCAAACACACCAAGCCTACCGTAAGGAATGTTTGCACGAAATCCTTCCTTCCGTTGCTTAATCGGATACAACATACTTTTCGGGAATGGTAAGCCATCTTTTATAGAAGTAATAATGACATGTTTGAGGGTAGGAATTGGCCCTTCAAGTGGCTTCTCACCTCGAACACGAGCAACGCGGGCATACAACATATCTAGCGTAAGGATAGCGACTGCGCCACTATCCTTTATTTGATGTTCAAGCTCCCGCTCTACATACAGCGGATTGGTTTGCACAACAATTGCTCCTGCAAGCAGGACGCCATAATAGGAAACAACTGCTTGAGGGCAATTCGGCAACATAATAGCTACACGATCCCCTTTTACCACCCCAAGCGCAACAAGCTCGCTAGCCAGCCTAACCGCTTTAGTGTGTAGTTCTCGATACGTAATTGTTTTCCCTAGAAAATAGATCGCATCATTGTTCGGATAATGATTAACGGCATGAATGAGGAATTGAGCAATGCTATAATTCGGGTACGTAAGGGATGCAGGAACTTCCTCTGGGTAATGACGGAGCCAAGGACGATGAGACGGTACTTGCTCGTTATAGGGATGTACTTCATCTGACTGTGACAGCACATCCTCTTCGCTACCCTCTTCAACATCTGACTCTTCCGCTGCCAATGCGTGTGACTCTGACTCCGTTTCATCCTCCGACTCTTGTGTCTCCTCATCTTGAGACTGAAAGCCTACTGTGTCTTCCGATCTTTCCGATTCAGCAGACTCTAAGTCCGGATCAGTTGCTTTCTCCTGAGCTTGCGATTGTTCGGGCAAAAAAGGGTCTTCAGGTCTAAGTGGTTCCATTCTAGATCTCCCCCTCTACACGACATAATGCTCACTTCGAATAACTCGTGCCGCTATTACACGCCGAAGCGCTATCGTATCTGAGAGCGGAGCTCTCATTAGCTTCTTCAGCACAGACAACTGCATCTGCAAACCGTCTCCCCGCTCCAGGGCAGCCAGGGCAGTTTTGGCAAGGCATTCTACTTTCTCCATCGCTTCTTGAACGAACACTTCTGTCATCGCTGCCGCATGTTCGGCTTGTTCTGTTATCGTTCCTCCGCTTCTGCTCAGCATCTTTTGTGTGCGCAGTATCGCGCTTTCCATCGCGAATGTCTGTATCATTAAGTCCGCTAATATGCAAAGCACCTCCTGCTCCTGTTCAAGCCGCAAACCTAGCTTTTGTACAGCTAGACCGCCAATCGCGAGAAATGTCTTTTTCGCTTGACCAAGACGATAGGCCTCCTTGCTAAGCAGCTTCGTGAACGGTGGCAAAGGCATCGGCTGCATGAGTTCCCCCTGCAACGCTTGAGCTTTTTGTATCAATGGTATTTCACCCTTGAGCGCTCTTTTAATTAGCGTGCCAGGTATGAGCATTCGGTTAATTTCATTTGTCCCTTCAAAAATGCGATTAATCCGTGAATCGCGATAAATTCGTTCTACTTTATAATCACGAATATAGCCATATCCACCATGAATTTGCACCCCTTCGTCGATGACGAAGTCGAGTGCTTCTGAAGCAAATACTTTTACGATGGAACATTCTAGTGCATATTCACTTATCGCTTTAGCAGCACGCACCCCTGCATCAACAGCAGCTTGACGCTCATCCGAACCCTGCTTTCCTGTATTACTAGCTTCCGACTCTGCATCAGAATCACGTAGCATCCCATCGATCCAGCCCGCTGTTCGATAAACCATACTTTCAAGGACAAATGTACGTATATTCATATCTGCAAGTTTAGCGCCAATAAGCGGATAGGAAGAAATGACACGCCCAAATTGCTTACGAGTGTTAGCGTAGCTCGATGCAAGTTCAATCGTTTCTTTTGCCGAGCCCAGACATGCAGCACCAAGTTTGAATCGTCCAATATTAAGAATGTTAAAAGCGATGTGATGTCCCTTGCCTACCTCGCCGAGCACGTTCTGCACAGGAACTGCTACATCCTCGAAAAACAGCGGACATGTTGATGATCCTTTAATGCCCATCTTATGTTCTTCTGGTCCAACGCTAAGACCATCCATATCCCGTTCAACGATAAAAGCTGTAAAATGCTCGCCATCCACTTTCGCATATACGATAAATATGTCTGCAAAGCCAGCATTCGTAATATATAACTTTGATCCATTCAATAGATAATGTTGCCCGTCTTCAGCTAACTTCGCCGTCGTTCGAGCACCAAGTGCATCTGAACCGGATGCAGGCTCCGTTAGGCAATAAGCTGCGATTTTGGCACCTGATGCTAGATCAGGCAAATAGTTGTTTTTTTGCTCTGGAGTACCAAAAAAAACGATCGGTAAAGTACCTATTCCCGTATGCGCACCAACCGAAAGTGCAAATGACGATGCTCGCGCGAGTGTCTCTGCAAGTAAAGTAGTGCTCACCTTATCTAGACCAATACCGCCATATTGCTCTGGTACATCGGCACCAAGCAATCCTAACTCTCCCGCTTTCCGCATCAGCTCCACTGTCAGCTCATAATTAAGAGCCTCAATCTCCACATCCCGAGGCAATAGCTCAGCCTCTATGAATTGCTCTGCTGCCTGCCCAATCATCCGCTGCTCTTCTGTGAAATCCTCTGGAGTTGCGACCGATTCCGGCTTGCTGTCCTCCACGACAAATCGGCCGCCAAAACGTACCGTTCCCGTCACAACGCAGCCCTCCCTATAGTTCAGAGTGTACTTTTAACTCTCCAAATTTGAATAAACCTCCAGCACCCCTGCCGCTCCCATACCACCACCTATACACATTGTAACTACACCAATACCGCCGCCTCTTCGCCCAAGCTCATGAATTAGCGTTACCGACAGCTTCGCTCCCGTACAGCCAAGCGGATGACCAAGCGCAATGGCCCCGCCATTCACATTCACTCGTTCCGGATCAAGCTCAAGCTCCCTAATAATCGGCACACATTGTGCAGCGAAAGCTTCATTTAACTCGAACAAATCAACTTGTTCCTTCGAAATACCCGCTCGCTTAAGCGCCTTCGGAATTGCTTCAATCGGGCCAATCCCCATCACTTCGGGAGCTACTCCCGCTACACTGAAACTTCTAAATACAGCAAGCGGGCGCAGTCCAAGCTCCTCTGCACGCTCCCGACTCATCATAATAACGACTGCTGCTCCATCACTCATCTGCGACGAATTTCCTGCCGTAACCGTACCATCTCTTGCAAAAGAAGGCTTAAGCGGCGCAAGTGTCCTCGTCGTTGTTTCTGGTCGAACCCCTTCATCGATACTGAAGGTGAACGTCTTCTCCCACGGACGACCGCTTTCATCCGTTCCTGAGCTTCTAGCTCTGATCGGAACAATTTCCGCTTGGAACAAACCTGCCGCAATCGCAGTAGCCGCTTTCTGGTGACTTGCGGCAGCGAAAGCGTCTTGCTCCTCACGTGTGACACCGTATCTACGTGCCACTTCTTCCGCTGTATGCCCCATTCCCATATAAACTTCCGGCATTGCTTCTACGATGCCGGGATGGGGCGATAGTCGAAACCCTGTCATCGGTACATGGCTCATGCTCTCAACACCGCCAGCTGCAACAACATCTGCTTCACCAAGGCGAATGCGCTCCGCCCCATAAGCTATCGATTGTAAGCCCGATGCGCAGAATCGATTAATCGTCACAGCAGGCGTCGTTACAGGCAATCCTGCATAGAGCGAAATAATGCGTGCAACATTAAGCCCTTGTTCACCTTCTGGCATAGCACAGCCAAACAGGACATCTTCGATCAACTCGGGAGGAAGCTTTGGCACTCTTTCGAGTGCTCCTTGTAATACCGCCTTTCCAAGATCTTCTGCCCTAGTTTCCGCTAAGCTTCCCCTTGAAGCTTTGCCGACCGCCGTTCGTACAGCCGCAACAATAACTGCGTCACGCTCATGATTAGCGAAAGGTGCTGCTTGTTTAGTCATCGTCCTCCCCCTTTCAATTGCGTAGCGGCTTGCCCTTGGCAAGCATATGACTCATCCGCTCCTGCGTTTTACGTTCACCACATAAACTAAGGAATGCTTCACATTCCAAATCAAGCAAATATTGCTCACTTACTTCCGAACCTGGACGGATATCACCGCCCGCAAGGACATGTGCAAGTTTACCGCCTATTAATGCATCATGTTCACTAATCGTTCCACCTAGTTGCATGGCCTGCACAGCAAGCTTTAGCACTGCTTTCCCTTCACTACCTGCAACACGAATACGTTCTTCTGCTGGTGCAATGTAGCCCGCACGATCGAGCTCCAGCACCGCCCTCTTCGCTTCAGCGATACGTGAATTTTGCCGCATAATGACACGATCTTGTGGTCTCAGTAGCCCCTGTCTGAGCGCTTCATGACCGCTAGATGATGCTTTGGCAAGCGCAATCGTCTCGAATAGTTCATTCAGTGGCGGTTGCAGATCACCTCTTGCAGACCCATTCCCCCCTCTGCCTACTCCTACTCCCGTTCCAGCCCTGACAGCAGCTAATGCCGCAGCTTCCTTGCAGCCCCCGCCCGCAGGAATTAGACCAACTCCTGTTTCTACTAATCCGAAGTATGTCTCCGGTGACAAAATAATAAGGTCTGCCGGTAGACAAGCTTCCACTCCCCCACCAAGTGTCATTCGATGAGGTGCCGCAACGACAGGTCGATCAAGACGCTTAAGTCTTAACATACTATCTTGGAAAAACCGGATAATTTCTTCAACCTCTTCCCACTCGCCATTCTGAGCTTCCATAAGAAGCAACATTAGGTTTGCTCCAACGCAGAAATTGCGTCCTTCGTTAGCGAGTACAAGTCCCCTCCAATTACGGGACACTTCTTGGACAGATTGGCGAATCGCAGACAAGATTTCTCCACCAATCGCATTACTTTGCGAATGGAATTCCAGACAGACGATATCATCTCCTATGTCGATCAAGCTGGCTCCTTGAGTGGATAGTACCGTACGACCTGATCCCTTAAGTGTAGCAAGAGAAATAAAGTCGTCCTCCTGCTCCTCGGTCGAATATCCTCCTGTTGATGCGTAATATCTTTTTTGCTCAGATTCCAAATAAAAACTTTTATGACCAGCAGCGAGCCAGTTCTCTACCCATTCAGGTATGGCATCGCCCTCCTTCTTCATTCGGGCAACCGTTTCTTCCAAGCCAAGTGCATCCCACAATTCAAATGGTCCAAGATCCCAGTTGAACCCCCATCGCATCGCTCTATCAATGTCAGTAATTGTGTCCGCTACAACACCAACTTGTGCAGCAGAATAAAGTAATGTTTTCTTGAGTGTCGACCATGCGAATTTCCCATGTTTATGATTTGGATTCGTGTTTATTAAAGCTTTAGCTTTGAGCGCAACACCTTTAGCCGCTTTAGCTGCCTCAATAACTGGCGATGACACACGACCTTGATCTCCATATTCGAGCGTATCCAGTCGCAGAGATTGGATAGTGCTTCGTCCATCTTCACCACGAAGCTTCCGATAGAAGCCTGCACCAGACTTCTCGCCTAACCTCTTAAGCGCCACTAATCTTTCCAAAATTTGCGGTCTCGCAAATACAGCTTGCTCCCATTCATCCTCGCTTCGCTCTCGAACATTGTCGACAACGTGCAGCAACGTATCCAAACCGACGAGATCCAGCATACGGAAAGTAGCCGTCTTTGGTCTTCCTAAAGCAGGACCCGTTAATGCATCCGCTTCCTCTACCGTTAATCCGTAGGCAATCGTGTCCTTTAATGTTACTAGCATTCCGAAAGAGCCGATTCGATTGGCGATGAAATTTGGTGTATCGTTCGCCACGACAACACCTTTGCCAAGTCTCTTCTCACAAAGTTCAGTCAGCAGTTTAACAACTTCAACATCGGTATCTGCTGTCGGAACTACCTCTACTAGCCGCATATATCGTGGAGGATTAAAAAAATGTGTTGCGGCAAAATGCCGCCTAAACTCGCTGCTTCTTCCTTCTGCCATTGAAGACACGGATAGTCCAGACGTATTTGTGCTGACTAGTGTCCCCGGACGTCTAGCCGACTCGATTGCCGCAAGTACTTCCCGCTTCACATCCAGCCTTTCAACAACCGCTTCAACAATCCAATCCACATCACCAAGCGCTAACAAATGATCGGACAAATTACCCGGCGTTAACCGCTTCACCCAGCCGGGGTCGTAGAGTTGGGCAGGCTGAGATTTCGGCATTTTGGCAATCGCAGAAGCAGATAACCGATTCCTTACAACAGCATCAGATAACGATAATCCCTTCTTCTCCTCTTCTTCCGTCACACTTTGAGGAACGACATCAAGCAATAACACGTGCATCCCTGCGTTAGCCAAATGAGCGGCGATGCCTGCTCCCATTACACCGGAACCGATAACAGCTGCACTACGTATCGAGCTCGCCTTTTTCTGTTGCGACGCTTGTAGTGACATTTTACAAATACACCTCCCCTTTAATCGTAATCCCTTAAACCGAACTCTCTCTTAGTTCCTAACCCTTTAACCCAAATACACTTTCTGCGAGCATCTCCGCAACATCACGAGCTGTCACAGAATCGTTTTGTGACATCGATTTCAGACCATCCTCCATCATCGTAAGGCAGTAGGGACAAGCAGAACTGATTACACTTGGCTTCACCTCTAGCGCCTGTGCCGTTCTTGCATAATTGATTCGACTGCCTGAATGATCTTCCATCCACATCAGACCGCCACCTGCTCCACAGCACATCCCATTAGCACCTGATCGTTCCATTTCTTCAATGGTCACTCCCGGTATAGCTCTCAGCAAACTTCTAGGCGCCTCATACGTATCGTTGTAACGACCTAAATAACAGGAATCATGTACAGTAACTCGTTCCTCTAGCGCATATTTCGTTCTCAATCTTCCTTCTTGCAACAACCTAGCAAGTAACTCAGTATGATGTTCTACTTTCACTTGAGTAGAAAGACCAAAATCTGGATATTCATTTTTGAATGTATTAAACGTATGCGGGCACGTCGTAACGATATGCTTAACGCCATACCTTTGTAACGTTTCGATGTTTTCCTTGCATAGCTCTTGAAAAAGCAGTTCATTTCCGATTCGCCTTGCAGTATCGCCAGAACTCCGTTCCTCCTGCCCTAACGTTGCGAAGTTAACTCCTGCCCTCATCAGTAATCTGACCACATCGAATAATACACGTCGGCTCCTTGAATCATATGAGCCCATCGACCCTGCCCAAAGCAGTACATCAGGCAACTTCCCGCTTGTTTTGCATTCTTGCATCGTCTTAACCCGAATTCCCGTCTTACTTTCACATTCTTCCATCCAAGCAGCCCTCTCAGCTCTTGGCAGTCCCCATGGATTGCTTTGTCGTTCTATATTTTGCAAAGCCCGCTGTCCGTCGGATGGAAGCTTGCCTTCCATTAATACTAAATACCGACGCATGTCGATAATTTTATCTACATGCTCATTGCCAACCGGACATTGCTCTTCGCAGTTGCGACAAGTCGTACATGCCCATAACTCATCTTCCGTTATTACATCCCTGATTAGTTCAAGATCTTCTACTTTAGAGCCTTCTCTTATGCCCCATGCAGCACCTTGCACAGCCATCGTCGGTGCGATATTCGTCCTATATGACGAATTCCCTTCACCTTCGCCATCATCCCCCCCTTCCCATGTAGGCATTACTGCACCCATAACGTGTGCATATGATACACTGGTTTTCTTTTGCCATAAGCCCGCTGGCATCCATGGAGATTTGGATGTAATCGCTGCTCCTTTCTCTGTCAAATGATCTCTTAGCTTCACAATAAGATGCATAGGGGAAAGCAGTTTGCCTGTACTCGTAGCGGGGCATACATTTGTGCACCGTCCACATTCCACGCACGCATACAGATCAAGATTCTGTTTCTGTGAAAAATGTTCGATCTTCCCCGCGCCAAAAGTTTCTGCTTCTTCATTTTCTAGATCAAGTGGGGTGAGTCTTCCATGAGGTGAATTACGCCGAAACCACAAATTGACGGGCGCAGTTATTAAGTGAAAATGTTTGGACTGCGGCACGTACACAAGAAAACCTAACAAAACAAGCAGATGAAGCCACCAAAAAACTTCAAAGCCAACATGTGCTAGCTGACTTTGCGCCTCAACACCTGCGATGTTTAATAATTGAGACAACGGTTCGCTGATTGGTGCAAATATAGTATCCAAAGCTGCCTCTTTGCCTTCAGTTAATCTCTCGAACGCTAGCGTAAACATAATCGTCAACATGAGAGAACCAATAAACCAAAGTACAAGTGATGGCTTCCATCCTCTTTTTAATCTCGACAACTTTTCTCCATACCTGCGATAAGCGCCGTATAGTACAGCTGCAAATACAAGTCCAGTCGTTATCTCCTGCGACAAAGAGAACTGAGGATACAGAGGGATAGGTAACCTCTTCCCCCCACTGAGCCCCTTCCAAATAAGATCGATAGCACCGAATTGCAACATAATAAATCCGTAAAAATAAATGAGATGCATGAACCCGCTTCTAAGATCATTCAGCAGCCTGCGATGACCAAACATCTCTCCCCCGAACCCATCCTTCCTCTTCGGTTTATACCGGACAAATTCACTTGGCACTCCTAACTTCATATAACCGATTCTTCGCCATATAACGATTGCAAACATCCACACGGCAAACCCAACAAGTGCAAGGAATACTCCCCACCTCACCCAGAAAACAGGAGTTAAAACAGTTACACTTGTTATCATTGTGGCAGTAAGGTGGAGCCCCTCATAAATTGCTAAGTCATCATTTAGTGCAAAATAGACTGCCGCCTTTATCCATTCCATTCGCACAGCCCTCCCCATCTAACATATGGCTGGAACTGTCCAAGCTGTTTTCCTTTCGCAATATTTCAGGGCTAGTGTTAAACCGTTTACAATTGCAACCATAATGGTTCAAGTATATGAATGGGGTCTCCCGATCATGATTCACCAATAGCTGAAAATGGTGGAAATCGGAATGATTTGTATGATGTATAGGAAAATAGTCTGAAAATTCCAATTTTTGATGTGATTACTAATGTAATCTGCTATAGTAATTTAGTAGAAGGAAGTAAGCACAGTTAACAGAACGCTGGCCAGCTTTCACATCTTTTGAGACTCCTTCTCCTAGTCTCTCAAATAGAAAGGATGGATGTTAATGAAAGCGAAAAGGTTATCGATATTACTATTAACTGCTGTAATGCTCTTCATATTTGCTACCTCTGCAAGCGCTACCACTAATTTGAACCAAACAGATACTCGTACCGGCCAAGGATCTCTAAAAGTTTCTGGATATGTATATGTTAATGGAGGCGGAGGGGTAGTCATTGCAAAAGTTTACCGAACAGTAAACGGCGTGGAGGAGTATGTGAAAATGGGATCGCGTGTACTCAGCCCACCTAGCAGCGGCTCCGGCACAGTTAGTTTCGACTTCACTATAACTGGATTGCCACAGGATACTTACAAAATTAAATACTCCTACGGTGGCAATCTTTCATCACTCACAATCAACAGCTATTTTATTTAATTTCAATACACTCAAGTTCTGCTGCCGCCTTTGTCGATTATTGACGCTGGCGGTTTTTTTTTTGCATAGAAAAACGATAAGAGAACTACATGTTTGTGTGCCCTCATAGCGTGCAGACTTTGAACATATAAATCATATAGGTGGATACTCCAACTGAATTTTTAATGGAGGGGACAATATGAAACGAATTGTAGTG
Source organism: Paenibacillus sp. GSMTC-2017 (assembly GCF_016019935.1). GTDB lineage: Bacteria > Bacillota > Bacilli > Paenibacillales > Paenibacillaceae > Pristimantibacillus. The sequence goes on along the minus strand of NZ_JAECMT010000003.1, from coordinate 214,564 downwards.
CTTCTAAAAAGGACATTTGATACAGAGGAAAAAGTTATCGTTACATCTCAAGGAGTCGATGAAAAAGAGGCCAAATTTGTCATCAATCCTTATGATGAATATGCACTTGAAGAAGCATTACGTCTGAAGGAGAAACATGGCGGCGAAGTTATCGTCTTAACTTGTGGTAAGGAAGGTTCCCAGGAGACGATACGGACTGCACTTGCCATTGGTGCTGATGAAGCAATCCACATCGACGCTGAGGGTCTTCCCGATGATGGTTTCTCTATAGCTGCAGCACTTGCAGCAGTCATTGCTCCACTTTCACCAGACCTATTGCTCGCTGGGTTGTTCGCAATAGATACAGGCTCGGGAAGTGTTGCATTGCAAATTGCCGAACGACTCGGCCTGCCCCATGCTTCAGCAGCTTTGAAAATTACTATAGCTCAGCCGAAAGAGCTCGGCATTGAAACAGCCTCCGGAGTTTCCCTCTTCGCTTTAGTTGAACATGATATCGAAGGAGATTCTGAACAAATTGCGATTCCACTCCCTGCCCTCATAACAGCCCAACAGGGACTTAACGAACCTCGTTATCCTTCATTACCAGGAATTATGAAAGCTAAGCGAAAGCCACTTCGTACAGTAACGTTGCAAGAACTCAACCTTGTGTCCAGCAACCTTGCGGATATAACGACTGCTCGTACAGAAAGAGTCGAACTATTCCCTCCCCCACCTCGTGGAGTTGGCAAACAACTAAATGGAACACCCAATGAGCAAGCATTAGAACTTGTTAAGCTGCTTCAGACAGAAGCTAAAGTTCTATAGTCGTTAACTTACTGTGACGACATTAGCAGAGAAATAAATGATCACAAAGCACTATCGAACTTATTTGACGCGCCGAGCCTCTTAGAGTACCCAAACCATACACGTGTGAGGCATCATACTCTGCAGAGCAATGCTTAGTATGTTTGAAGGTGGAAGTAAAGTAACAACTGAAGAGGGGAGCTATATCGTATGAGCAAAACGATACTCGTTTTTGCTGAGCGCCGAGAAGGTGCTCTTCGCCGAGTGGCGCTCGAAGCGCTCGGCGCAGCTAAGCGGCTGGCAGGCAAGGACGGCACTGTCCACGCCGTCCTTGCCTGCTTCGGCGGCGCAGCTGATTCCGCCGCCGAGCTGATTGCGCGAGGAGCGGACGTCGTCCATATCGCCGACGATCCATCCCTCGAACACTATGTGCCCGAGGCGTATATCGCCGTTTTGGGCGCAGCAATGTCAGCGGTTCGGCCGGATGCGCTACTGCTCGGCCATACCGCATCGGGGCGCGAGCTCGCGCCCCGTGTGGCCGTAGCCCATAGCGCCGGCCACATTGCTGACGTCACTGCCATCGAAGTAGCTGGTGATGGCAGTGACGTCGCATTTGTTCGTCCGCTCTACGCCGGCAAGGCGTTCGAGCGGCGCAGCTTCCTTCCGGGCCACCCGTGGGTTATAACGGTGCGCCCGAATAATTTGCCGCCAGCGGAGCTATGCGACTCTGGCGAACGCGGCGGCTCAGTCGCCGTGCTCGCCTATACGGCGCCGCCGCTTCTTACAGCGGTGCGCGGAATTGTCCGTCGCACCCGCGGACAGCTTGATCTTGCGGAAGCCGATGTCATCGTGTCCGGCGGCAGAGGTGTTCGCAGCGCGGCGGGCTTTGAGCCACTCCATGAGCTAGCCGCTGCATTTGGTGGTACAGTTGGCGCTTCGCGCGCCGCTTGCGATGCTGGTTATTGCGATTATGCGCTCCAAATCGGGCAGACTGGCAAAGTCGTAACCCCACAACTATATATCGCTTGTGGAATTAGCGGTGCCATTCAGCATCTAGCTGGGATGAGTCAATCTCGCACGATAGTAGCAATCAATAAAGATTCCGATGCTCCCATATTCGGAATTGCAGACTATGGTATCGTTGGAGATCTATTCGAAATAGTCCCTTTACTTAAAGCAGAAGTGCTACGCACCAAAGTAACAGGATGACGCTACTTGCTGTTTTCAACTAACTAGGTTACTTATAATTAGGCTATTTTTAACTAGAATTAGCAATTACCTGTTACTGTAGATGAGGATATTCATTCGATTAGCACTAATAATAAGACTATATTTCCGCATATTACTCTAACTTAGGATCAACTTTAGCACGTTTCAACACACTTTTCTCTTAACACTCAAGAACCAAAACACAAACTGTGCTGTGGAGCGCTGCAAGGGTATTTTTTAACCTTGCAGCGCTTTTTCCGGCACCGCGCCCGGAAGTGCCAAGAGATACTATAAAACTAACTAAAACAAGCCCCCATCTAACGCAAAGGCGTAGTAGGGGGCTTGTTTATACTTTAGTATTCGACCTTACAAAACTGATGCTGTCGGCAAATAGCTAGACATTCTTTAATGCGAACTCCGGTCGCACAATTTCATGAATGCAATCCGGCGCTTCATATCGTTCGTCATTAACCGCATTCGTCACGGGATAGGATCGCATCAAGTAACTCTCCATCGCCTCAAGATGTTTTCGCAACTTACTAAACTCCTTGATCGTTGGGTCCATCCAATCTTCGATACCCTCTTCATCCAAAATAACTGGGACATGCGACTGCCAAACGGACATTGTACCCGTGGTTGCTGCAGTCAGCATCGTGAAGGCACACACCTCTTTGCCATTTACATGCCGCCAGCGGTCAAAAATACCTGCAACCCCAAAGAGCGGCTGACTAGGTACAACCGTATGCATCGCTCGTGCATCTCGTTCATGTCTAAATTGCTTTTGCCCATAGAATCCACTGCACGGAATAACACATCTCTGACTGCTAAGCATCCGATGCAAATATGGCTTGTCGGTTAACATCTCTTGATCCGCATTAATAGAATCCTTTGCCCAAAAGGGGAAAAGTCCCCATCTAGCTTCTTGCAACACTTTTACATTATGCCTATCGTTCATGACGATAGATACCGTTTGGGTAGGTGCTACATTAAACCGACTCGTAATTCCTTGTATAATTTCACTTACCCCAAACCTCTTTACCACTTCACCTATCTCCGCCGTCAACGAAAACCGTTCAATCATCGCAAGTCACTCCTTCACTTTAGGTTGCGTGTTGAATTCAGTTTCTGTTGTAAGATGGAAAATTATGCATGCAATAAAAAGATTGGTTTACGGAGGCAATTAATTACCTTCGTAAACCAATAAGTTATCTACTTTAGTCTATTAGCTACCCACAACGGCCAACACATCGTCTACTTTAGACATCATGCTATCTTTATTGACGAACAGGTTGTTACTTAGCTTTATTAATTAACTAGCTATCTACATAGACAAGCTAGTTGTCTACACTAGCTATCCATTGCTCAACATTAACTAATTGCCTTCATTAACCTTCTACGTTGTAAAACGTTTCCGAAATTTAAGTGGAGGCATACCCGTATGGGCAGCAAATAGTCTAGAGAAATGTGGCGTTTGTCTAAAGCCAGTCTCTTCCGCAATCTTAGCAATCGTCCAATCCGTCTTGATAAGAAGCAACTTTGCCTGATCAAGACGATAATAAAGTAAATACTGCTGAGGAGTACAACCAAATACTTCTGTCATGCAGCGAGTAATATAGTTTGTGTGCAATCCCAATACTTCACTTAGCATCGTATTGCTTATTGGCGTTTGATAATTAAGTTTCAAATATGCCGCCGCTCGCTCCGCGATAGATACTGCAGCACTGGCAGCATCTGAACGCCAGCCTTCATCGAGCATCTGCAACAGATGCAGGAAACGTTGTTGTCGATCCCAAAACGCGCCATGCGACGAGTTTTTGGCAGCCTCATGCAACTGTGCAAATATGAGCTTGGCCTCATTGGGATAAGACAACTTCATCTTTTTGGGAAGGCGAATCGCATATGTATAGTAATCGCCTCGCAGCGTACCCTGCTGGTTATTCTCTGTCTCTTCCCATGCTCCGACCGTCTGAAAATGTACCCAGTCGAACACCGTTTCCTCTGTACACGGTTGAAACGAGTAATGCCAACGGTCAGGCCTCAAAATGAGTACATCTCCTGGCGTTAACGTCCATTTGTAATCTTCTTCCGCTACATACAGCGTACCTTCGTTCACGAATAATAAATCAAATACGCCTAAATTTGTTCGGTTGGGATGTTCTTCCCCAGGGCGATAAGTAATTCGATTCGATTCCACAAAAAAAGGCAACGGCGGCGAGCGAAATGTGAGCAATAAATCGTCTGACAAGCTGATCTCTCCTCAAGCTTAGCTTCCTTAGCTTTTCTTATGAATATTGCCATGTTACTTGATTATCCGTTCATTTGTCCATACCAAAAAACCCCGCCGTCCCATATAGGAAGCGATGCGAGGTTATGTATATCCATATTTGAGCAATTGAACGAACATAATTTTACTGATGCTAACTATACTAAACATCCACAATTTACATAATCAACTTTAGTCCACTCGTTCCATCGGCTCTCTTTGACGACGCCGGAAGCAAACTTTTGACCAGTCGCATATAATCAAGTGATTGTTTCCACGACTCCATATCTGGTCTCCACATATACCGTTTACCACTAATCAATGATAAAGCCTCAATTCGCTCAGGCAACCGCTTGAATGCGCTCATTCCGAATGCTGTAGTCATATGTTTATACAACTCTAACGACTCGGGAGTCTCATCCACAATAAATTTTTGAACGATGTATTCACCTTGAATGTGATCATCAAGTGTTGCTACAACATGAAGATTTTGTGCCAGCTCCATACCCAATTCTTCTATATGTATTGTAGATGGCTCGAATAACATTATCGGCTTACTTGCGACGTGATGAGTTAGAAAGGACAGCAGATGAGCGTTCACCGTATGTCTTACTTGCAAAAAATGCTCATTGGAATGAAATTTATAATGGCGATTCGTCCACCAACGATTATTGGCTTTCTCTAACGTTTCCGCTAGGCTCTTACCTGATGTAGATGTCAAAACATCATTCACACAATGACAAGCAGCGAAATGAACGAGTTCTTTCCAATGAAGAGAACGTTTCCCTCCACTTTCATTCGATGGCTTGTTATTGCACTCTACACCACGCAAAATCTGTTCTATTTTATAATCGTCAATACGAATTAGTGCTGGCATTGGCTCTAACATGCCTTCTGTCCCCCTATTAAACCTCATCCTGCAACCGATAATAGTCCCGCAACTTGCTCTCCAATGCGTTTTCCCAGTACCTTCTCATCGTCCGAAGCATTGTATTCAAACTTCAAGCTTTCGCAGACGATTTCTGCACCAAGCTCCTTAAGCTTCCCTTCAATAATATCGACTGCACCACAATAAACAGGATAGGAAGTATCACCTGATCCGAATACTGCAGCTTTTTTGCCTGCTAAATTTAAACCGTCCATTTCTTCGTAAAAATCAAGAAACTCATCCGGTAGTTCGCCATCGCCCCACGTATACGCTCCCATAATAATTGCATCGTAATCTAGAAGCTCCTCTGGTTTTGCATCAAATGCTTCTTTACATACATAATCAATACCAGTCGCCTTAACACCTTCTGCAATCGATTCAGCCATTTCTTCTGTGTTTCCCGTTAAGCTGGTGTACAAAATAATAATTTTCGGCATCACTATTCCTCCTATATTTTCATTGTTTGAATGCCTTGGAATAACGTAGCCATGTAGAGCTCTTCACCATGCACATCAACGTCCGTTACTGGAAAACCTAACATTACTGATAACAAAATTAACTTATTTGCAATGTAAGCAAGTTTAAATAGACCTTGATCCGTACAAACATAAATTTCATTTCCTTTGGCTGCAACCGAGAAAATAAACTTTTTGCCAAAACGAATGCGGTCAAACTTCCCTTTCTTATCGCCAACCATCAATTCACCCTGATCACTTGCTCCAATCAAATGACCACGGTAAACAGCCAAACTCGTTATTTTTCTTTCCAGCTCAAAATGAGCCCAGTCATCCATGAAACGGTCATATAAAGAGATGCCAGTTTCATGCCCAACTATCATATATTGAGGGAGATTCAGGAAATCGTAAATCCGTTTCCCTTCACATGCAAGAAGCCCCCACTTAGAAGCCGTTTTAATCCACAAACCATCATCGGTAGCTGCATAGCTTGCACCTCCAGTTCTACGGTATTGATAACACGGAAGTGCTAGCCCCTCATGCTCCCACGACTCTCCCATCCATTCGTACAAACCATTATTCGTGCAGGCATGCAGTAATTCTGAATGAAGCTGCAATCGGTGGATACTTGTTGTATCTGGCAATCCAGCATCAATCTTCTCCCAATTAAATTGTTCATCTATTTCATACACCCCGTACCCTACGGATGCTGCGAAAAGTCCAAATGGACTCGCTTTGACCGATGAGAACGGGAATAACAGCCAGTTCCATGGTTTTTTTGTCCCTGTTTGCATACATCTATCTCCTCAGTGCTCGGGTGGCCCGATGCCTACCTTTTTAATCAAAGATGATTATCTGTGGTGGATTTCCTTTGTCAGACAAGTAATGATAATGATTATCACTTTCGTAAATATGATAACTATTCTCAGTGTTAATGTCAACTGTCTCCTAGCGCCCATTTTTCGAAAAATGTGCGAATGCCTATGCGCCCGCCCGCCCTGCACCCAAGCAAATATACGCATTAGCCCGTAGTATAAGTAAATTAACTTGGAGGTGCTCTTTCTGGATTACTCATTAAATAAAAAAAGCAATCGACGACCCTCACAGAAGAAAGTTGTAGAAATAAAAAAATTTAATAGCGGTAAATCATCATCTAGCAAGAATAGACATAAGAAAAACACAGGCACTAAAAAGGACCGGATTGTTGTAGCAGGCTCAAAATCACGTCATCGTAAAAGCGAAATTCATTACGAGCATCCTTATTTCGAGGATCCCATCACCTTAGTTGGGCCTACTGGACCTGCAGGAGAAAGAGGTGAACGAGGTGAGCGCGGAGAACGCGGTAAACGTGGTGACGATGGTGAACGTGGTAAACGTGGCCACGAAGGTGAACGGGGGCCTATTGGGCCAGCTGGGCCAGCAGGCCCAGCTGGCCTGAATGGACTTGATGGGCTTGATGGGCTGATCGGAGCAACTGGAGCAACTGGAGCCACGGGATCTACGGGTGCAACAGGGCCTTCAGGCGGTCCAGCTGGACCAACTGGGGCGACTGGGGATCCTGGTGCTCAAGGAGCCCAAGGACCTCAAGGTGCACAAGGACCTCAAGGATTGCAAGGTGCTGTTGGTGCTCAGGGACCTCAAGGAATCCAAGGAATTCCTGGACCAATTGGTGCGCAAGGACTTCAAGGGTTAGCTGGACCTCAAGGGCCTCTAGGACCGCAAGGCAATGCTGGACCTCAAGGACCTATAGGACCTCAAGGACCGATAGGTGCTTCGGGTGCGACAGGTGCTACTGGAAGTACTGGAACAACTGGACCGCAAGGTGCTATTGGTCCTCAGGGACTTATCGGACCTCAAGGACCTCAAGGATCTGCAGGACCAGTTGGTCCAACTGGAGCGACTGGCGTGCAAGGGCTAGTCGGACCCCAAGGGCCTCAAGGCCTTCAAGGGCTGCAAGGTAATGCTGGTATAGCAGGCGTGACAGGTGCGACGGGCTCACATGGGCCAGTTGGACCTCAAGGGCCTCAAGGACCTCAAGGTAATGCTGGCACAACTGGGGCGACGGGCGCGACTGGAGCTCAAGGTCTATTTGGACCTCAAGGACCTCAAGGAATTGCAGGTATAGCAGGGGCTACTGGAGCTACGGGGGCACAAGGTCCTGTTGGACCTCAAGGACCTCAAGGACTTCTGGGGCCACAAGGAAACGCTGGCACAACAGGTGCAACTGGTGAAACAGGCTCGCAAGGGCCAGTCGGACCTCAAGGACCTCAAGGAGCACAAGGTAATGCTGGTACAACTGGGGCAACGGGCGCGACTGGAGCTCAAGGTCTTGTTGGACCTCAAGGGCCTCAAGGAACTGCAGGTATAGCAGGTATAGCAGGAGCTACTGGAACAACGGGGGCACAAGGACCTGTCGGGTCTCAAGGACCTCAAGGACTTCAAGGTCTTCAAGGTAATACTGGCGCAGCAGGTGTAACTGGTGAAGCGGGCTCGCAAGGGCCAGTTGGACCTCAAGGGCCTCAGGGACCTCAAGGTAATGCTGGCACAACTGGGGCGACGGGAGCGACTGGAGCTCAAGGTCTAGTTGGACCTCAGGGTCTTCAAGGAATTCAAGGAACCGCAGGTACAGCAGGAGCTACTGGAACTACAGGGGCACAAGGCCCAGTTGGGCCTCAAGGTCCACAAGGAGAAGCTGGAACACAAGGGCCAGCAGGAACTCAAGGACCTCAAGGTCTGCAAGGGCCAGTTGGACCTCAAGGGCCAATTGGTTCCACTGGTGCAACGGGAGCGGACGGCGCAGTCGGGGCGACTGGTGCTACTGGCTCCACTGGTAATGACGGGGCCACCGGCGCGACTGGCGCCACTGGTAACGACGGAGCGGCCGGCGCTACTGGCGCCACTGGTAACGACGGAGCGGACGGCGCGACTGGCGCCACTGGTAACGACGGGGCGACCGGCGCTACTGGCGCCACTGGTAACGACGGGGCGATTGGCGCGACTGGCGCCACTGGTAACGACGGGGCGACCGGCGCTACTGGCGCTACTGGCGCCACTGGTAATGACGGGGCGATTGGCGCGACTGGTGCCACTGGTAACGACGGTTCAACCGGTGCTACTGGCGCCACTGGTAATGACGGGGCGACCGGTGCCACTGGTGCGGACGGGGTTGCAGGGCCAACTGGACCAACTGGTACTGACGGAACAACTGGACCAACTGGGCCAACTGGAGTTCCTGGGTTAGGTGTCGCGGGGCATTTTAGCAATACAGGAAATACAACGATTCCATCAGGTGGCACTGTTCCTTTAGTAACCGAACTAATTGATCCGGCTGGTTCGTTCTCCAATGCAGGAGGAGTTATTACTATTAATGTAGATGGTTTGTATGCAATTGCTTATATGACAATTGCAGACGGTGGCCAAACTGCAAACTTTGGAATTGAGCTAAACTCAACTACTTTGCTCTTAGGATCAACGTCTGGCACAGAAAACAGTGGTTCTGGCGCGAAATCCTCATCCGGTTATTTGGTAAGACGATTCATTGCTGGGGACACGATCCAAATTATCAATAATGGCACCACTACCACTCTCCTAGCACCAGCAATTAATGGCTCGCCTATAAATAGCAGTTCGCTTATCATCATTCGTTTAGGTTAATAAAAAATTAAAACCGATTACACATTTGTGTAGTCGGTTTTTTCACAAAAACAACTTACTTCGAAAGAAAAAGACTACATACTAGAATTCTATCCGCCGGTTCATTTTTGTACTATTCATGTATAAGAGTAAAATGCATCCTTTGTTTGCTGGATTGGTCCGTTTAATAATCATTTTATAATTTTGTTAACTCTATCATTAAACTATTATCTTCCCTCTTATCTCCTCCCTACCATACCCTCGTCCAATTTATATGTTATGAGAATGATATAAAAACTTCAGGTACTTATTTAAGTATGGATGATCATCCACATAACTATCAAAAAGTAACTCGCTTCGAGTGAAACAAAAATATTAATATTTCAAATGAATGATGTATTCAGGCCTTTGTGGCTGATGTAAGTACAACTGACCATTTTCATGGAACTCCGCTTCTATTAAGTGCGCTCTACACTACCATGCATATGATAACTAGTAAATAAAAATTAGATTGCAAAGGAGAATGATAATGTCACAATCCAATATTCCCAATATTACCCCTCTAATCACATTAACTAGAGATGATGCAATTAACCTGTTGCTTTCATCCATCGCATTAGAGGAACTCGGACTTAGTCACATTTTGAATGCTGAAGGAGAAAAACTTCAATTTGTACTTGGCACTTTACCAGGAGTAACGTCTCCTCCAGCAACCATTAGCGACATCCTGACAATTAATGAAAGCGTTAGGGACACAATTAATGCCGTTACGAAAAAAGAGTTTTTATTAGACAGTAAGCTGAACAGTATTTTGAACACACCAATTTCAGTTGGACCAACTGGGCCTTCTGGGCCGACGGGGCCTTCTGGAGGTCCTCCTGGACCATCAGGTGCTACAGGTGCCACTGGGGCTGCCGGTTCTACGGGGGCTACAGGTGCGACTGGAACTGCAGGTGCTACGGGGGCTACAGGTGCGACTGGAACTGCAGGTGCTACAGGGGCTACAGGTGCGTCTGGAGCTACAGGTGCTACGGGGGCTACAGGTGCGACTGGAGCAACGGGAGCTACAGGTGATCCGGGGGCTACTGGCGCTACAGGTGCTACGGGTGCCACTGGGGCTACTGGGGCTACTGGGGCTACTGGGGCTACTGGCGTTACTGGCGTTACTGGCGTTACTGGCGTTACTGGCGTTACTGGAGCTAATGGGGCGACTGGGGCGACTGGCGTTACTGGCGCTACTGGGGCGACTGGAGCAACTAGCGCTACTGGGGCGACTGGGGCGACTGGAAGTACAGGTCCAACTGGCCCAACTTCATTTACTGCTTCTGCGTTACTATCAAGAGGCTTCTTCTACTCAACTGGCGGAGTTACCGTCGCGCCTGGCGCTACTTTACCTCTAACTACTACAGGTGCTGGTACTACTGCTGATCAAACACTAGCTGCGAACGCAATAACGTTCGCTACACCTGGGGTATACCTTGTTAATTACCAATATAATCCAATAACATTAACTCCTGCCAATACCCTTGGAGATGTCCAACTTAGCCTAAATGGAGTGCCTGTTCCGGGTACAGATCTATTTTCTAATTCAAATCCCCCCCTTGGACCAGTTGGTTCTCAACCTACTGCTGGAACGGCATTAGTCAATGTAACGACTGCAGGAAGCACCCTAAGTATGGTCAATGCAGGGACTGGTGGTGGTAGTATTACTTTGACTGGTGGTGTAAATGCTACTCAAATCACAGCGGTTAAAGTAGGATAACTAAATGGCCCCCTTATTAAATTCAACTAATAATTTTATTATTACAATGGACATGAATTACGCCTAAAGAAATGCAATCACTTATGTTGCAACATTTACTTGCTAGAGCTAGACTCCTACTTCAAGTTGTCGAGAAACCTCGACAGCTTTTTTCTTTACTTAAAACTACTTTTACATCTGCAAGTGGATCAATTTATCATTTTAAAAATACCGAAATTACTTCATAGCTACATTACCTATGTAAATGTATACTCTTGTCCATTTCCTATTAACTCCGCAACTATCATATGCTATCTAGAAATCTATGCAAATGATATCCAGTGGTTAATGCCACGCCACATACTATAAACCTATGAAGGAGGATGGTATTAATCACATTCTGAATTCTGCAACATGGTGCATCCAAAAATATATTGGCTCATTAAGGATATAACGTACTTTCCACCTTTTAAGAGTAAATAGAAGTTTCTCTACAATAAATCGGATAATATCTATCTAATTAATATTCCCCCTACGATTTCATTAAGTAGAGAAAATGCAATCAGTTTATTGCTTTCATCCATTGGATTAGAGGAACTTGGTATTAGTCATATTTTGAACGCTGATTGGATAGTAAGCTTGGTCCTCTTGGGGCAACAGGCGCGACTGGATCAATTGGTGTTAAAGGTGTGACCGGTAACTGCTTCGGCAACATTTCTAGCTTTTAATGGATTTGCATCAAGTAATACCGATATTACACTTCCAATTCCAACAGATTTGACATATGCGCCCAATGGATCGTATTGGGTAACGTATGAATTATCAGTAATTAACACACTTGCCACGGCACATAGCTTACAGTATTTGCTTTATTGAACGGAGTACAAGTGGCAAATTCGTTTGTATTAAACGTTGTGCCACCACTTAATGGTCAATTTTTCATAAAAAGTTTCATTTTTAATACGACAGCAGTTCCATGACTTCAAAGGGGCGTGCTGCTATGTCAATATCTTTGTAACTCCTTCCTCGTAATCCTCATGCAATTTACTATATAAACCTGACAACAAGTATAGAAGAAACCTCAAACCATTTCTCTAAGCATCTCACTTACTTCATTCTCTTTCATACAGTAAGCTTACGTTTCTATGAATTCTTAATAGTTGAGTAAAGGAAAATCGTTCTTAATTAAATTTAACCCAATTTGTTCCGCATCCCCTATTTATGTAGGACACTCTGGAACTTGTTTAAGGATGAATAGTTACTCCTCGTCCTTGAAAAAGCGATATCGCATGCAAACAGATCGCAATTATATGAAGTGATGGGGTCTTTGTGGATGGTATAAGTACAACTGACCATTTTTATGGAACTCCGCTTCTATTAAGTGCGCTCTACGTTATCAGGCATATGATAACTAGTGAATAAAAATTAGACCAATAAAATTGCAAAGGAGAATAATAATGTCTCAATCCAATATTCCCAATATTACCCCTCTAATCACATTAACTAGAGATGATGCAATTAACCTGTTGCTTTCATCCATCGCATTAGAGGAACTCGGACTTAGTCACATTTTGAATGCTGAAGGAGAAAAACTTCAATTTGTACTTGGCACTTTACCAGGAGTAACGTCTCCTCCAGCAACCATTAGCGATATCCTGACAATTAATGAAAGCGTTAGGGACACAATTAATGCCGTTACGAAAAAAGAGTTTTTATTAGACAGCAAGTTGAACAGTATTTTGAACACACCAATTTCGGTTGGACCAACTGGTCCGACTGGGCCGACTGGGCCTTCTGGAGGTCCTCCTGGACCATCAGGTGCTACGGGGGCTACAGGTGCGACTGGAGCAACGGGAGCTACAGGTGATCCGGGTGCTACTGGTGCTACTGGCGCTACTGGTGCTACGGGGGCTACTGGGGCTACAGGCGCTACAGGTGCTACTGGGGCTACTGGCGCTACAGGTGCTACTGGGGCTACTGGGGCTACTGGGGCTACTGGGGCTACTGGGGCTACTGGGGCTACTGGGGCTACTGGGGCTACTGGGGCTACTGGGGCTACAGGTGTTCTAGCGAATGTTTTTGGCACATTCTTTGGTTTTGCCACAGGACCAACTGGAGGAATCGCTCCTGTAACTGGTGCTTCAAATAACAATACTGCCGGATTTACTGTATTGCCTAACGGCGGTGTTCAAGTCACCCAAGCAGGCACTTACTTGGCAGATGGACGGATTCAATTTGCTCCAGGGGCTAATAATACTAGCGCTTCCTTACAAGTAAACGGCGGAGGTCAAGCCGTTCCATTCTATAATGCTGGTGGTGTTGTCACTGCACCAGATGGGAGTGGCCTCATAAATGTTTCGACTATCCTGACCCTTAATGCTGGTGATGTTGTATCTTTAGCAGTAAACGTGCCTACCTCTACTTTTCTAACGTCAACACCAGGCGGATTTACTCCTTCAGCAGCGATTCGATTAGTAAAGATTGATTAATACACTTTATTTAGAAACAGTTAATAGTGTGAAAATTATCGACTTTTAATCGTCTGCAAAGAGATCACTCTTCGATCATTTTTGGGGAGGTGATCTCTTTATCCTAGAAATCATATATATCGATCAACTATAAAAGAGAATGTCATGGCTCTTGAAATAAATGGTGTTGTTGTACCTGGTTCTATTATTTTTTCAAATGCATCTGGAGCCAGAAACGGTACTCAACCAGAGACTGGAACTGCAATTGCAATTGTAACTTTAGCTGCTGGTGATATTCTAACAGTTAATAACGTTGGTACTGTAGCAACAGCTCTTGGAGTTACGACTCAAGGTCAGACCAGCCCATCGGTAGCTATAACAATTATTAAAATAGCCTAGTCAGTTGTATATGAAAAATGTAATTCATTGGATTAATGTAAATAGGTAGAATATGTTTTGATATAACAGCTACTCCAACAATGTTGTACAAACTTATTGGAGTAGCCCTTTTTCTATGACGGTAGTTACTCATTTAAAGCATGCAGTAGACTTATATACTTAAAAAAACGAATGATATTACTTATGCTTTGATCTAATTGATTTAAAGAAAAAGGCTATAACCTCTCGTTATTTTAGGTTTTTTTCTCTAATTACTTTTTCTTATTAGAATAAACTGTTATTTTCTAACACTTTCATTTTTCACAGATATTCATTTTATTTCATGTTCAATTACATAAATATGTATAGTGACCCAGTGTGTCAGAATCCGCATTTATTATATACGAATTACAATTCTATGAATAATACCTAACCTGAATCCGTGACACTTATTTCTACGCAGTCGTTTATCTAGATAAATTACTTTCATTTTCATACAAAGAGACTCTGCTAGACCAATTTGGCAACCCAAAGAAGAATTTCCACAAATATTCTCCACTGTCGTCCTCATATTTGAGCGCTTTCCTTAGTTTTAAAGAGACATTTGTTTAATGCCGGTAACACTAGCGACACTTCCCGCTCCCTTTATAAGCTACAAGTCACTATATCTATATATTTAACTTACTCATATGTAAGTAATTATTAAATCATTTTTAAAAATACGTTTCGAAATTAATATTTCCCCGTAAGGATAACTGTCCATTTTTATCAAACTCCGCTTCTACTAAGTGCACAATATAACTTCATGCATATGATAACTAGTGAATTATATACAGAGCTCAGACTACTGAAAAGGAGAATGATAATGTCACAATCCAATATTCCCAATATTACCCCTCTAATCACATTAACTAGAGATGATGCAATTAACCTGTTGCTTTCATCCATCGCATTAGAGGAACTCGGACTTAGTCACATTTTGAATGCTGAAGGAGAAAAACTTCAATTTGTACTTGGCACTTTACCAGGAGTAACGTCTCCTCCAGCAACCATCAGCGACATCCTGACAATTAATGAAAGCGTTAGGGACACAATTAATGCCGTTACGAAAAAAGAGTTTTTATTAGACAGTAAGCTTAACAGTATTTTGAACACACCAATCTCAGTTGGACCAACTGGTCCGACTGGGCCGACTGGGCCTTCTGGAGGTCCTCCTGGACCGACTGGCGCTACCGGCGCTACTGGTGCTACTGGGGCTACTGGAGCCACAGGAGCCACTGGAACTGCAGGTGCTACTGGCGCTACTGGTGCGACGGGTGCTACTGGAGCTACCGGTGATCCGGGTGCTACTGGCGCGACGGGTGCTACTGGCGCGACGGGTGCTACTGGCGCGACGGGTGCTACGGGCGCGACGGGTGCTACTGGCGCGACGGGTGCTACTGGCGCGGGCGTAACGGGCGCGACGGGTGCTACGGGCGCGACGGGTGCTACTGGCGTGACGGGCGCGACGGGCGTGACGGGTGCTACGGGCGTGACGGGTGCTACGGGCGTAACGGGTGCTACTGGCGTAACAGGTGCTACTGGCGTAACAGGTGCTACTGGCGTAACAGGTGCTACTGGCGTAACAGGTGCTACTGGCGTAACAGGTGCTACTGGCGTAACAGGTGCTACTGGCGTAACAGGTGCTACTGGCGTAACAGGTGCTACTGGCGTAACAGGTGCTACTGGCGTAACAGGTGCTACTGGCGTAACAGGTGCTACTGGCGTAACAGGTGCTACTGGCGTAACAGGTGCTACTGGCGTAACAGGTGCTACTGGCGTGACGGGCGCTACTGGCGTGACGGGCGTAACGGGTGCTACTGGCGCGACGGGTGCTACTGGCGTGACTGGGGCTGGTGCAATAATTCCGTTTGCATCTGGATTACCTTTACTACTAACGACAGTTCTTACTGGTGTAGCTGGTACAGCAGGACTCGTAGGGTTTGGTAATAGTGGACCTTTAGTAGGTATTTTAGGGGCATCAATCGATCTAACAGGAGCAGCAGGAACTTTGTTAAACTTTGCATTCTCAGTACCACGAGACGGAGTAATTACTTCAGTGGCAGCTTACTTCAGCACAACAGCAGCTTTAGCAATATTAGGAACTACTATTAACGTTACTGCACAATTGTACAGCTCTACTGCCCCAGATAACACTTTTACTCCAATAGCAGGAACTGCAGTAGCTTTACCTGCATTAGTTGGTCCTATAGCTATTGGTCAAACAAGGAATGCTATTCTCACCGGTTTAAGCATTCCAGTTACTGCACAAACTCGTTTACTTTTGGTTTTCTCTTCAACTGCTACGGGAATATCTCTATTAAACACTGTAGCGGGATATGGAAGTGGCGGAGTTACTATCGCTTAATCCCTCTTTCTTTCCTAATTAAGGGAGCTACCTTTTAAGTTAGTCTCAGGCTGTCGAGATTTCCTCGGCAGCCTGAACCTATATTAGATACTATCAATTTTGATATCATCTGCTTTTTGTTTATACTTAATCATTTCAAAATAATAACCCCTACTAGATTGCAAAGCTTTTATCCTCGACCTGTAATCTAACAGTGATCTGCAAGCTCATCTACCCTCTAAAATGAATAATATTGCAATTAATATTGAAGGTTTTGTCATTTAAACAATTGACTTTCTCTATAAGCACACCTGACTATTTTCCTGTAAACTCCGCTTCTATTAAGTGCACTCTACGTTTTGAAGCATATGATAACTAGTGAATTATGCAAGCCTATTCTAATAAAAAAGGAGAATGATAATGTCTCAATCCAATATTCCTAATATTACCCCGCTGATTACATTAACTCGAGACGATGCAATCAATCTGTTACTTTCGTCCATCGCATTAGAAGAGCTTGGACTTAGTCACATTTTGAATGCGGAAGGAGAAAAACTCCAGTTCGTACTTGGTACCTTGCCAGGAGTATCGTCTCCCCCAGCAACCATCAGCGACATTCTGACTATTAATGAAAGCGTCAGGGACACAATTGATGCGGTTACGAAAAAAGAGTTCTTATTAGACAGTAAGCTTAACAGTATTTTGAACACACCAATTTCGGTTGGACCAACTGGTCCGACAGGGCCGACTGGTCCTTCTGGTGGTCCTCCTGGACCAACGGGAGCAACTGGTCCGACTGGTCCGACGGGGGCTACGGGTACATTTGATGGTGGCATACTTTTCACTGTATCCGGACCAAACGCTTCATTACCAATTTCTCAAGGTGACTCGCTTATTTTTGAATCAGATACACTCGATATCTCCATTTTACCAGGCTCAGTTATTGTTAAAATTGAAATCCCAGGTGATTTTACAGGGGCGACTGGAGCTACTGGTGCTACTGGCGCTACTGGCGGCACTGGTGCGACTGGTGCTACTGGCGCGACGGGCAATGACGGAGCTACGGGGGCGACGGGCGGCACTGGCGCGACTGGCGCGACGGGAGCTACTGGCAATGACGGAGCGACTGGGGCTACGGGTGCTACTGGAGCTACTGGAGCTACTGGCAATGACGGAGCGACTGGGGCTACGGGTGCTACTGGAGCTACTGGAGCTACTGGCAATGACGGAGCAACTGGGGCGACTGGCGGCACGGGTGCGACGGGGGCGACTGGCAATGACGGCGCGACTGGCGCGACTGGGGCTACGGGGGCGACTGGAGCGACTGGAGCGACTGGAGCGACTGGGGCGACTGGCGGCACGGGTGCGACGGGGGCGACTGGCGCTACTGGCGCTACTGGCAATGACGGAGCTACTGGCGCGACGGGGGCTACGGGTACTGGAGCCACGGGCGCGACGGGACCTACTGGCCCTGGAAGCGGAGCTACAGGAGCGACGGGAGCTACTGGGGCTACTGGACCTACCGGTCCTGGTAGTGGAGCAACGGGAGCTACTGGAGCTACTGGAGCTACTGGAGCTACTGGAGTTGACGGTGCGACTGGTGCAACTGGCGCAACTGGGGCTACGGGGGCTACTGGCGCCACGGGCGCTGATGGAGTGACTGGCGCTACTGGAGCCACGGGCGCTACTGGAGCCACGAGCGCTACTGGAGCCACGGGCGCTACTGGAGCCACGGGTGCTGATGGAGTGACTGGTGCGACTGGCGCAACTGGGGCAACAGGTGCCACGGGCGCTGATGGAGTGACTGGCGCGACTGGCGCAACAGGTGCTACGGGGGCTACTGGAGCCACGGGCGCTGATGGAGTGACTGGCGCTACTGGAGCCACGGGTGCTGATGGAGTAACTGGTGCGACTGGCGCAACAGGTGCGACTGGCGCAACAGGTGCTACGGGGGCTACTGGAGCCACGGGCGCTGATGGAGTGACTGGCGCTACTGGAGCCACGGGTGCTGATGGAGTGACTGGTGCGACTGGCGCAACTGGGGCAACAGGTGCCACGGGCGCTGATGGAGTGACTGGCGCTACTGGAGCCACGGGTGCTGATGGAGTGACTGGTGCGACTGGCGCAACTGGGGCAACAGGTGCCACGGGCGCTGATGGAGTGACTGGCGCGACTGGCGCAACAGGTGCTACGGGGGCTACTGGAGCTACGGGCGCTGATGGAGTGACTGGAGCGACTGGCGCAACAGGTGCTACGGGGGCTACTGGAGCTACGGGGGCTACTGGAGCTACGGGCGCTGATGGAGTGACTGGCGCGACTGGCGCAACAGGTGCTACGGGGGCTACTGGCGCCACGGGCGCTGATGGAGTGACTGGTGCGACTGGCGCAACGGGGGCTACTGGAGCCACGGGTGCTGATGGAGTGACTGGCGCGACTGGCGCAACAGGTGCTACGGGGGCTACTGGAGCCACGGGCGCTGATGGAGTGACTGGTGCGACTGGCGCAACTGGGGCTACTGGAGCCACGGGTGCTGATGGAGTGACTGGCGCGACTGGCGCAACTGGGGCTACGGGGGCTACGGGGGCTACGGGAGCTACGGGCGCTGATGGAGTGACTGGCGCAACAGGTGCTACGGGGGCTACTGGCGCCACGGGCGCTGATGGAGTGACTGGTGCGACTGGGGCGACTGGGGCTACTGGAGCCACGGGCGCTGATGGAGTGACTGGCGCGACTGGCGCAACTGGGGCTACGGGGGCTACGGGAGCTACGGGCGCTGATGGAGTGACTGGCGCAACAGGTGCTACGGGGGCTACTGGCGCCACGGGCGCTGATGGAGTGACTGGTGCGACTGGGGCGACTGGGGCTACTGGAGCCACGGGCGCTGATGGAGTGACTGGTGCGACTGGCGCAACTGGGGCTACTGGAGCCACGGGYGCTGATGGAGTGACTGGCGCGACTGGCGCAACTGGGGCTACGGGGGCTACGGGAGCTACGGGCGCTGATGGAGTGACTGGCGCAACAGGTGCTACGGGGGCTACTGGCGCCACGGGCGCTGATGGAGTGACTGGTGCGACTGGGGCGACTGGGGCTACTGGAGCCACGGGCGCTGATGGAGTGACTGGTGCGACTGGCGCAACTGGGGCTACTGGAGCCACGGGTGCTGATGGAGTGACTGGCGCGACTGGCGCAACTGGGGCTACGGGGGCTACGGGAGCTACGGGCGCTGATGGAGTGACTGGCGCAACAGGTGCTACGGGGGCTACTGGCGCCACGGGCGCTGATGGAGTGACTGGTGCGACTGGGGCGACTGGGGCTACTGGAGCCACGGGCGCTGATGGAGTGACTGGTGCGACTGGGGCTACTGGGGCTACTGGAGCTACGGGTGCTACTGGAGCTACTGGCGTTACTGGAGCTACTGGCGTTACGGGGGCTACTGGGGCTACTGGAGCCACGGGTGCTGATGGAGTGACTGGTGCTACGGGTGCTACTGGAGCTACTGGCGTTACGGGGGCTACTGGTGCGACTGGTGCTACGGGTGTCACAGGAACCGACGGTGTTACTGGGGCTACAGGAGCCACTGGCGCAACAGGTGCTACTGGAGTTACTGGAGTTACTGGAGTTACTGGAGCTACTGGAGTTACTGGAGCTACTGGCGCTACGGGTGTCACGGGAACCGACGGTGTTACTGGCGCAACTGGTGCTACGGGAGCGACTGGAGCGACTGGAGCGACTGGAGCTACGGGTGCCACTGGAGTCACTGGTGCAACAGGTGCTACGGGTGCCACTGGAGTCACTGGTGCAACAGGTGCTACGGGTGCCACTGGAGTCACTGGTGCAACAGGTGCTACGGGTGCCACTGGAGTCACTGGTGCAACAGGTGCTACGGGTGCCACTGGAGCTACTGGCGCAACAGGTGCTACGGGTGCCACTGGAGTCACTGGTGCAACAGGTGCTACGGGTGCCACTGGAGCTACTGGCGCAACAGGTTCAACTGGCTCAAACTTTGCCAGTGAAGGATTCTCAGCTTTAACAAATATTGCTGCAGTTGCTGCTTCTCAACAACTTAATAACTGGACAGTTACTGCTCCTTATTTCCCTGATGTAAATTTCAATGCTGCTACTGGAACGTATACCGTCCCAACAACTGGAAGATATTCAATAGCTGCAACAATAAACTATTCAACAACTGCAGCTCTATCTATTTCACTTGGTGCAGCTATTAACCCTGCTTTTGAAGTTCAAAGAATAAATACAGGTACTCCCCTCATTGTCGGAAACTTCCCTATTCTTAACGTAAACGTTGCTTTAGTTCTTACTTTAAGAGCGATTTTGGGAAGTGGCGATGTCACACTTGCAGGTGATGTTCAATTGAATGCAGGAGATACAGTAGGCCTGTTCTATGTTGCAAATGGTCTGACTGTAGCAATCAATCTTGGAAGTACAGGCAACGGCGTTGTCTGGTCGATTCACCAAATTGCTTAATCCTATCAAAAAAAGAGGAGGCGCCAAGTGCGTCTCCCTTTTTTTGTCCAGATGGATCTAATCAACTATTTAATGAAGCGAAAAATTCAGCTTAAACAACACTTTAATTTGATTAGCTTCAAACTTTACACTCTGCACTGTAACTAAATCCGCAGTAGGCAGATCAAGCGGTATCGTCAACGATTCCAACATACGTAAAGGAAGGTTAATACCCTTCATCGCTAAAGTTTCTGGTATCAATACCAAATTAGGTTCTTGCCATTCCAAACGATACTCCGCTTGAATCTGTGCAGGGATGCGCTCTTGATACGTTATATTTAAGTCAGCAAGCAGCCGATTTTCTTCTAGTTTAAAATCTGCTCCGTCAACTCGAATACCTTCTGCAATGTTCGGATTCATGTGACTTTTGATTAAATGATTAACATCCGACTCTGTCAAAATAAGCTCCGGTTTCAACCGCTTCACCATACTAGCTGCTTTCTCTCTTATATCAATCGTTTCATGGGCCATATCGAGCTGCTTGTCCGGTGCAATGTAAGATAAGAACCACCAGCCAGCCCCAACTATAATAACAATAAGAACGATTAATGTTATAAACAATCTCTTTACTACTTTACCCACATATTCACCTCCAATTCTATATTTCTTCTATTTCTATTCTAACAGAATACTACAAATAACTAACGAACCCTACTTTCCCTCTTACATAATGGTATAATGAATCAAAATTATTCACTAGATTGGTGTTGTTTTCGGAAGGATGATCACAGATGAGTATTAAACCTAATACACCGCATAGAATCGGTCTAGAAGAAATTGTACAAGCTCAAATGCATCTAAAAGATGTCATTGTAAGAACCCCGCTCCAACATAATAGAGTGTTGTCTGAACGGTATAATTGCAACGTATGGCTAAAACGAGAAGATCTCCAGACTGTCCGTTCTTTCAAAATACGTGGTGCTTACAACCTTATGCGTTCCTTATCACCAGAAGAAATCGTTAAAGGTGTCGTATGCGCTAGTGCAGGCAACCATGCGCAAGGCGTTGCTTACTCTTGTCAAACACTTGGAGTTCCAGGGAAAATATATATGCCTAGCACCACTCCTAGACAAAAAGTAAAACAAGTGTCATTTTTCGGAGGCGGTCAGGTTGAAGTTATTTTAACCGGCGATACGTTTGACGACGCATACGCCGAAGCTATGACAGAGAGTAAACGTAGTGGAATGGCCTTCATCCATCCGTTCGATGATCGTAAAATCATTGCAGGCAACGGAACCATCGGACAAGAACTAATGGAAAAAGCAGACGCTGCTCCTGATTTTATCTTCTTGACAGTAGGTGGTGGCGGCTTAGCTGCTGGTGTTGCTTCATACATCAAAATTGTAGCCCCTTCTACCAAAGTCATAGGTGTTGAGCCTGATGGAGCTCAATCACTTCGCGCATCACTAGATGCTAATGAAGTAGTAGCTTTGGATCAAATTGAGAAGTTCGTCGACGGTGCGGCTGTTAAACGTGTCGGTGACTTAACCTTCGCAATCTGCCAGGATCTTCTGGACGATGTCATTTCTGTACCAGAAGGCAAAGTATGTACAACGCTAATTGATCTCTATAACGAAAATGCGATCGTCGCAGAACCTGCTGGTGCCCTTCCTATCGCTGCACTAGAATCATATCGTGATCAAATCGCAGGAAAAACAGTAGTCTGTGTCGTGAGTGGCGGTAATAATGATGTAGACAGGATGCAAGAAATTAAGGAACGATCACTAATCTATGAAGGATATAAACACTATTTCATGGTCAGTTTCCCACAACGAGCAGGTGCTCTTAGAGAATTTCTTGATAAGGTTCTTGGCCCGTCAGATGACATTACCCGCTTTGAATACACAAAGAAGTCGAACAAGGATAATGGACCTGCATTAGTTGGCATTGAATTAAAAAACCGTGAAGATTACGAGCCACTAGTTGAGCGGATGACCCATAAAGGATTCCAATTCGTAGAACTCAACAAGGATCCCGTCCTCTTCAATTTACTTATTTAACTTGAATGGCATAGCTACTGCAAGCACCACATTCACTAACGGTGCTGACAGAAGGCTATGCCATATTTTTTACCATGCATAAGCGCTTGGAGCATCTCCACCTTGCCCTGGAAAAATCTCATCAATCCGTTTTAGTGCAGACTCATCAAGCTTAAGTTCCACAGCTTTCAGTGAACGTTTAAATTGCTCCAGTGTTCTAACGCCGATAATTGGTGCTGTCACTGCTGGATTAGCAAGCAGCCATGCAAGTGACACAACATCTTCTGGCTCACCTATTTCATCACAAAACTTAGCGTAATCCTCTAACTGTTCACGATGTTTCTCAAGACGTTTCTCGTCACCGCTTCTTCGTCCACCATTTTTCCGTCTTTGATTTCCTGCAAGTACTCCACCATCTAGCGGACTCCAAGGAATAATACCAACCCCTAGCGCCTGAGAAGCAGGCAGCACTTCTAGCTCCGGTAATCGGCAAAGCAAATTGTACTTATGCTGCTCAGACACGAGACCTAACACGCCTCTTGCCTTGGCCTCCCCTTGAGCAACTGCAATATCCCAGCCAGCAAAATTACTTGATCCTACATAGCCGATTTTCCCTTGTAATTGCGCTGCTTCAAAAGCACTCCACAACTCATTCCAATTCACTTTACGATCGACATGATGCATCTGATATAACTCAATGTGATCTGTTTGAAGCCGCTTCAGAGAACCTTCCAAATGTCTGCGAATTTTATAAGCTGACAACCCTGGTTCACGATTAGGTCCGTCATTCTGATCATGCATGTCACCATACATCTTTGTGGCTAGTATCGTTCGTTCTCTCTTCCCATCACCCTGTTCGAACCATTTCCCAATAATTTCTTCGGTTCGACCGGCATTTTCACCCCAACCATATATGTTAGCTGTATCGAAAAAGTTAATACCGGAATCTAGTGCTGCATCCATAATTCGAAAGGCTTCCTTTTCATCAGTATCAACGCCAAAATTCATCGTACCCAAACACAGTCTACTTACTCTAAGGCCAGAGCGACCAAGATACGTGTACTTCATCGTCTCAACAACTCCTTCATTTTGCATCTAGATTGGTGGACACTATAATTAGTATAGAAAATGGGTGATGGGCTAACCAAGTTTCTTGTCATTGACAAGCCTTCCTGGGCATAAGATGGGATGTACTGGAAAGGGGTCTGTCTATCTGGTATTGTTTAGTTACGAATATACAGATTGGAGTTAAGAACATGGATCATTTGCAGGAATGGATTTCTAATTTGAAAGAAATGGATATTCAGCGTATTCAACAGACGCTAGAAAGTTATTCTGAGTATGGACCTCTACCTGGTTTATTACTCGCATTTATAGAATCCTTTCTCCCTTTCCTTCCGCTCATATTAATTATTGCCGCTAACGCAAATATTTATGGGCTAGGATTTGGTTTCTTATTCTCATGGATAGGCGTTTCTGCAGGAGCAGTTTGCGTTTTCTGGATTTGCAGAACACTTGGCCGTAACGTAAAAGCTCGGCTACAACGTAGATTCCCGAAATCTGAACGATTTTTTAACTGGGTTGAACGAAAAGGGTTTACCCCGTTATTTTTATTAGCATGTTTCCCCTTTACGCCGTCCATTGTTATAACGGTAATATCCGGGCTAAGCAAAGTTCCTTTCCATACTTTCTTACTCGCAACAATTTTAGGCAAAGCCGTAATGATATTTTGTATTTCATTAATTAGCTTCGATATTGGAAATCTGGTAGAAGAGCCATGGCGCATCTTCGTTTCCATTACTGCTGTACTTGTTATGTGGTTTGGAGGAAAACGACTAGAAAGCCGTTATCAAATAAAATAATGAGGGATGACTAATGCCAACCAAAGCATTCATCGCTACTGCTCATCCCTTGAATGCGTGGGTCGATGTGGGAGCAACAACCTTTGTTCTGCTACTTGCCGTTATACTTGTCGGAGCTATGTTCCTATTCATCCGAGTCTCAACCGACGATTCTGATAAGTACAAACAATTCCGTGATGTGGTGGAGACGATCTTCGGTACTCCTGCTCATCTGCGTCCAGGACAAGACCCTGGCTCTAAAAGTGAATCTTCAAGTACTTCGGAGGCCGTGACAGCAAGCAAGTTACAAACTTTTCAAGAGCCTTGTCCTGCATGCGGTGAAGAAGTCACTGAACGTGACATTGTCTGTCCTGCGTGCGAACTCCGATTATTATAATTGAACTCATACATTCCTTCCTCCTGTGGCAAGCTAATGTCGATCTTCCGAGTACAAGATCATATTTCTTTAAGGGAGCGATAGCCTATGTCTGGAACGCAACCATCCGATCGTCAGAGAGCGGCCAGCAAGAAGCAGTCGTTAGCCGATCGCCAGCTCGCAAGCAAGGAACAATCCAGCCAGCAGCAATCAGAGGCTGACCGTTCTGCGGTGCCAAAGCACGGATTATAATTGACTGGCTTGCTTACGAAGTTACGTGTTAGGAGTGAAGTGGCATAATGAGCAATCCAGATAACCCTGAACGAATGGAACCAGTTTCAGGAGAACCCGTTGAATCAGACGGCGTTTACCGTAACGAGTGGGGACGCGATGAGAAGCTTAAACGCGGGGATACATTTCCCTCTGATCCAATGCTTGGTGCAACAGAGTGGAAGCAGGTTGAACTTACGTTTGACAATCATCATGAAGGTCGTACAGATCCAAGACTTACCCCTCACGATGACGATGACAATCCCGAAGCTCATATGCAGCATCCAAGGCGCCACACAACTAGCAACAAAGACAAAGATTAAACGAATTGATAAAAAACAGCGGAAGATTGGCAAGTTGCCACTTCCGCTGCTTCTATATGATTTTACTCCCCATATCAACCTTTAAGCATCGATAACTTCAAGATCCTCTTTAGCTACTTCCACTCCGTTAACCCATAAAGTGAAAACATGCAAACCAGCATAATGTTTGCGAGTCGTTAAGTTCGCAAACCGGTGAGTTCGGAGCCCTTCAGCAATCTCACCAAAACTATATTCTCGATCAGATAGCAGAAATCGTTTTAGCGACGTTTTGCCACCTGATTTCATAAAATCAATCCCATACTCAATGCGTAGTTTCATACGATCATTGCTTATTGGTTTCCCCGCAAGCTTGATCCGGTAACGCAATTGAATCTCTCCTCCTATCTCTACCCTATCTTGTGATAGCGATAGAGAAGCTTCTGTCACAAGTTGATTCGCCTCTTCATCTCCACCTTGTGAAGTGTATCCGAACAATGACATCACTCTTCTATCTGCTCGTTTAATTAACGTACGACAAGCATGTCTTACTATCCAATCAGTCAATGGATGGGATCCTTTCCATTGCTCTGCAAGTTCTATAACTAAATCAGGATGATCTTTAACGATATCATTTAGATGATTGGCTACACTTTTGCGGACATAAAGTGAAGGGTCCTGCTTCAGCTTCGTCAGCAGAGGTAACATTGGTGATGGATCAATCTTAAACATTGGCAACGACTGACCCCAAGGTAGACGTGGCCTTGAACCTTCGCTGGACAGTCTACGCACATGCTCATTCGGATCATCAGCCCATTTTAGTAACTGTGGAATCATACGCTCAGGATGCTCCAGAATGAATGGTCTAACTGCAAATTCCGAGGATGATCGCTTCGTAAATCTTGCTAGTGCTTCCATCGAACGATCCCAGTGCTTTTCCTCTTTACCGAACACTTCAACGAAATCTGGGAAAAATAAATAGGGAAACCCCGTGCATTCTTTATCAATTAGGAACAGAATGTCAAGTGCTTCTTCATAATCATCTGGCAATGATGCCCCGAGCGCTTCTGTAATTCTGCGGATACGAGGTTTTAATTCAAGCCTATCCCAGTCTTCTCTCCGCGCTCGTTTTGTAAAGTCAGTTATACTGAATTTCGGCCATGCAGCATGTACTTTTCCACCAAACTGTTCCAAAAATTCGCCATCATACATTAGTTTAAGTGGTTCTGCCAATATACTTCCCCCTCAAGCCCTCTATTAGAGAACGTATGTTTGTATAATAGAGATATACCATGAAACCTCTCCCTATTACAAGCATACTTCCTATTTAGGCATGACGGTTAAGTACTGCGAGCTTTAATGATTTCGGACTACGATAAGGTAGTCTAATGATAAACGTCGTCCCAACACCGAGTTCACTTTCTGCATGAATACGTCCTTTGTGATTTTCAACTATCTTATATGTAACCATTAGACCAAGACCCGTTCCTTTGTCTTTCGTAGTATAAAATGGTTGTCCCATCTTCGTTAATTGCTCCTTAGTAATTCCAGTTCCTTCATCTTGGATAGTAATTTTCACCTGATCATTTTCTTCTAAAGCAAACACCACATTTACAGTTCCCCCCTCCTCCATAGATTCAATCGCATTTTTCATCACATTTATAAAAACTTGTTTTAATTGTGTTTCAACCCCTTCTACCCATAAAGGTTGATTATGTATTTTCTGTCTCAGTGTCACATTATGCAGCTTCGCAAGTGAACTTAATTCGTCAATCATTTCATTCATCAATCGGCATAGATCAATAGAAACATATTCATATACCTGTGGCTTGGAAAGCATCAGCAGCTCACTAATGATGGACTCGATTCGCACAAGTTCTGAGTTCATAATTGAATAATAATGATTATTATGAATACGTCCTGTTGATAGTAGTTGTATAAATCCCTTTAGCGACGTTAGTGGATTGCGAATTTCATGTGCGATTCCAGCTGCTAATTGTCCGGCTATAGATAACTTCTCAGCATTGATTAGCAACTGCTCATTCTTTTTACGCTCGGAAATATCACGAATAATAACTTGATCAATAGGTGAACCAAAAAAAGCAGTTCTCACTCTTACCATTTCGGTATAAATGCATTTGCCATATGTTGTTTTCCATTTAAGCTCGATAGGCTTAGCCCTTACAGTTTCTTGGGCTCGATCTAATTGAAGCATTGTCTTCATATCATCATGATGTTGTTCATCTAACAGTTCGTAAATACTTGAACCTATAATATCTTTTTCATTATTCACTTCGAACAATATAAGTCCTGAAGGATTGATATATTCCCACTTGCCCTCTTTCATTAATGCTATCGTATCCATTGAATTTTCTACAAGAAGTCTGTATCGCTCATCAACTATTGCGTACTTTTTAACACTGAGCCAGGTTGTTAGATTATAACTAATAATGAGTAATGTACTTACACATACTATGAATGCAAGTAGTAACATAAATTCATTAAATCTTTCCGTAGTCAAAATGTATTCGTACTCCACTGTAACTGCGTGCATACCAAATTGATGCATTCCCATAGTGGAAATACCTAATATAAAACTACTTACTATTCTATAATGTGATGATTTATACCGAAGTAACACCAAGGCGAAGTAAACACCTATAATGTTGATGCATATTGATATTGAAAGCAGGAAAAGATTAACTGCAGACGAGTGAATGGCGCTTGAAAGAATAGATAAATAGTGAAGCGTAATGGAAGCTACGACGATACAAAATGTACAAACCCACTCTCGAAGACGAGGGCTGAATAATTCACAATAATGAATATATAGTCCTAAAAAGATTATTAATGCACATAACGCAAATATGCTTACCATGCTCCAATCAACGATAAGTAAATGATCGGAAGTTAGCAGTGATACGACATGTATTGTCCATAGCCCTAAACTATATATAGTTGCAGCAGCTAACAGCCAGTTAAAAGATAATCCAGGTTTCTTCGGACTTACATGATCTATCATACTTATCATTGTAAAAGCGGCATAACACATAATTGTAAGTGATAATAACAGAAAATAGGGGTTCCCGTATAAGATAGAGTTAATCATACCTCTCCTCCTATAGCTCAAGATAATCTCGCAGAGTAGATATTTCGACAAATTTCCAAAATATCCTTTTATTTTCTGTGTATTTTTATACTTTTTGTTGAATAATATCAATTTTTGCAAACGGAATGGAGTCTGCTTAATTGGATAATGTTGTGGTAATCTTTCGATATTACCATGACAATGATTTACAACCACTTGCTTTCATAGTTTAGCAATGCTAGATTTGGTTCATACTAGAGATAAACAATACAGATGAGAAGAGTGAACGGAGGCCATTAAAGAATGAAGATTTTAAATGAGTTTAAGGAGTTTGCAGTAAAAGGAAACGTTGTGGACTTGGCAGTCGGTGTTATTATCGGGGCAGCCTTTGGTAAAATTGTTACATCGTTCGTAAACGATATTGTTATGCCCCCAATCGGTATGTTACTAAACGGTGTCGACTTTAAAGACTTGAAAATTCCGTTATCGGATACAACGGGAATAACAGATGCTGCTAAATTAGCTGCAGAGCCCGCAATCCATTACGGTCAATTCATCAACGTTATGATCGACTTTGTCATCGTAGCATTCTGTATATTCCTAATGGTAAAAGGCATTAATACGTTGCGTCGCAAGAAAGAAGACCCTAACGCAACACCAGCAGAAGCTACTGAAAAGGAATGTCCATATTGTTTGTCCCAAGTACCTGTAAAAGCTACACGCTGCAAACATTGCACATCAGAACTAAACAAAACAGCCAATGCCTGAAGAAATATTTGATATATACGACGAGCATCTAAATCCAATAGGTACAGCTACTCGTGCTGAAACTCATAAAAATGGTTATTGGCATCGTTCGTTTCATTGTTGGTTGACACGTAGAGAAGGTGATCGCCAGTTTGTTCGATTTCAATTACGACAAGCGTGCAAGGACACGAATCCCAGTTGTTTCGATATTACAGCGGCAGGCCATTTCTCCACCGGAGAGACGTTGCGAGATGCTGTTCGTGAGCTAGCGGAAGAACTCGGTGTTATCGCTACTTTCGAAGAACTCATTCCACTTGGACAAGTTAGAGAAGATCTCACTGGAATAGTAAATGGCAACACTTTTATCGACCGTGAGGTAAGCGATATATTTGCACTCATTTGTGATCTTCCAATGAATGAACTTAGACTTCAGCCAGATGAGGTTGCCGGAGTTTACGAAGCAGGTATCAATGAACTTCTCTTACTCTTCGAAGGTAAATGTAATGAAATCATTGTAAGTGGTGTTATTCTAGCAACTAGTGATGTTTCCAATGATGCTTCATCAAACCAAACGTTGCTTTCAAGCCAGCGGAGCATACGTGCAAATCAGTTTGTTCCTCGCAATTATTCTTACTATATCGATGTACTACAAAAGCTACTTCAGTGCACTTAATCTATTAACCGACAAAGAGAGCCCATCCTGTTATTACAGGTGGGCTCTCTTCTTGTTACTATTCGATTAGAAGAATCTGTTTTCACCATCAAAACCAAAACCGTGACGTCCACATCCACAATCATGACGACGACACTCATCAAAACGTCTTCTAACACATATGTCGAACGAAATGACAGCAGAATCGCGTCCAAAAGTACAACAAATTCTCACACAATCAAAACCTGGTTTCTTGAAGAAATGAATCGCTCTGCAATGAAACTCAAACAGCTCATTCACTACTCTGCAATCGCAATGACGAATAGCTTCAACTAGTCTCCTAGCTTGACAACGTCTGCGCAGATTAGCAAATCTTCTGCTTAGTTCGCGCCCAGCTTCTTGGATTCCTTCTACTGCAAAATCATCTCTGTGATGGCGACGACGATCGTGGTGACGGTGATGTCTCCGATTTCTTCTAAGACCACTAACTTCTAGTTTGGCGGACATATAAATCCTCCCCTCTATGTTGCATACTCTATTCTATGCAAAATAAAGAGGGAAGTATGGGTATTTTGAGAGTGCCAAACGCTGAAAAAGTGGACCAGTTATCCTACAATTCCTATCGCCTTAGAGTAGATTAATAATACTTCATTACTCTTTCTTATTGCTGTCCTCGTTCAAATTATCCGACAAATACTGAATAATGCCATTCTCAGCATCCTGAGCATACTCCCACACCATAGCACCTGCCAAGTCTTTATCCTTAATATACTGAACTTTTGCTTCTAGTGCTTCCTTATCTTCATAACTTATGAACATATCTCCATTATACAAATAAGCTGCCTTGGCCTTGTCATCGAAATATCGCTTGAACCCATTCTTATTCAAGTATTCCTTTTCGATTGTTTTGTAGCTCAAATCCTTCTTATCAATATCGATTGGCTTACCCTTTTCGAATAACCCGTCGCCTTTGCTTTTGACACCTGTCCATCCATACGAGTAAGCTGGCACGCCGAGTAGAAGCTTCTTACTGCCAATTCCAAGCTTCAAATACTCCCCGACGATACTATCCACACTTATGAGTGACTTATTATGCTCGTCCATATACAAGTTGGCATTAAAGCCAGTCGTTTCCGTCCATCTACCTGTTAAGTCATAGCTCATAATATTGATAAAATCTACATACTTCTCAACCTTCTGCAACTCTACATTTTTGAAGTACCAGTCTTGTGTACCTGCTGCAAATGTTAAAATATATTTTTTACCGTCCTTATGCGGTAATTGATTAAGTCGTTCTCTTAGTTCTTTCATTAAGTTTGTAAAGTTTACAGTATCCTTCGGACTAGCTTTCACCGTTCCCCAACCATCAAACGCCGGGAATTCCCAATCGATATCGACGCCATCAAGGTCAAGTTCTTTAACCATGTCAACGATGCTCTGAGTAAACAAGTAACGATTGCCATCAAGTGACGCATCCGAAAATCCGTCAACGCCATATCCACCAACTGCTAGTACCATTTTTGTATCTGGGTTTTTAGCTTTAAGCTGTTTAATATTCGATTTGATCGCTTCATTTGAAGCTTCATCTTCATGGAAGAACAAGTTCGTCCCAGCTATTTTAGCAAATGCAACAAATGCTATATCCACGTTTTGCTCGGACAATTTTACATTCGCAGGATCTCTCCAAGCCTCAATATATACAACTGTAAGCTTACGATCCTCTGCATTTACTTTTTGATAGAAATAAACACCTAAACCTATTATTAATATAGCAATTAATGCTTTAGTTAAATGATTAACCTTGATCGCTTTATTCGCTCTCATACTTTTACCCCCTTCCACCAAATAACAATTGTGTTACCCAGCGGTTTAAATTAAGCACTTTAACGATGACGAAACTTATTAGAAATACAGTAGTCACATTATAGAGCAGGCTTACTGTCGTTTGTAGAAATGAAGCATCTACTTGAATCTCTTTAGCTACAAACATTTCGATAAGCAAATGGATCAAATAAATACTGAAACTAGCTGCTGAAACTGCTCTAATAATAATTTTGATTTTATCATTTGTTCGTCTGCTTATACTGGCGTCCTTATCCTTAAAGTAAAGGAACAGAGCTACCGCCGTTAACAAGCTCGTAATCGAATAGTTGCCATAGAACAGCTCATCTAACGTACCTTTTTGCATGGAAACAAAGTATGTTAATACGGGCGTTAGGAAAAAAGATGCAATACCAATATTAAATAGTACATGCTTAAACTTTGGTGTCAGCTCGAAATGAAATAAATAATAACCTAATATAAAATAACCGAGATACTCTTCGAAAAAAGGGATATTAAAGCTAGGAAAGTCGAGATACTGCTCAGTCAAACGGAACTTTATCTGGGAAGCGAATTGATATACAACACTCACTAGAAACCAGAGGAGTATATAGTATCGCAAATCCTTTTCACTGCACGATTTTACGAACTTACTAATAAGTGGGACTGTCATGTAGATCGCAATAATAGAATATAAGAACCAAAGGTGGACGTAATTCCGGTCCGTGAGTAGTTTATAACCAAAATCCAAGATGAATTCCCATGCGCCGAGTTTGCTTTTGAGAATAACGTATTGAAAATACAATCCGTAAATAAGCGACCACGCAACTAAAGGAACTAGTAACGGCAAAATCCTCTTTTTATAAAACTCTGCTATAGACTTCACTTCTGTTCGCAAAATCATCGCACCACTAATCATAAAGAAAACGGGAACAGCGAATCTGCAAACAGAGTTAAGTACATTGCCAATCCACCATGATGTTGTTGAAAAATCATTCGTGCGTGTAAGTAGCGGTGCTGTTATATGAAGTACGATAACGGCTACGATGGAGAGTATTCGTAATATATCAATATATATAATCCTTCTGCTAGCAACAGCGTTGCTCATCATATGCCTCCTATCTTATTATCTTGAGCCGGCTGCTACGTTTTGGCTAATTGAAGCAACACCTTTACGTTCTACAAAGCCCCAGCCATTGTCGTTGTCAAAATATTTAAATGTGCCAACAATATTGATATAAAGAAGAACAAGTCGATACGTAAACAGTTCTGCTTGGCTAAATACAAACATTTTTGCATAATCCCAAGCCGAAAAGTGACTGCCGTACTTCCTGCACAAGTGGAAAGAAACACCGATTTGCACAGCATTTATTAACATTGTGATAATAAATAGGAGCATAGCTGTAATCAAATTAGTACCGGAGAATACTGCATCTATCAGATGAAAGATGGTTGTAAATGCTGTCAATGTTCCAAGAATGAAACCATCAATAGCAAAAAAAACACTTATGCCAAGACCGAAGCTTTTGGATAACTTAGACCAATAGATCATGATGCAATCCACAAAAGCTTTCTGCCAGCGAATGCGTTGCTTGTAGAAATTTTTCATATCCTCAGGACATTCGGTAAAACATACCGCCTCAGGTGCATAAACAAGCCGCTTTTTCAGCTTATTGGCCTTAATATATTTATGGATTTTCAGTGTAATATCGATATCTTCACCGACAGTACTTCTAAAGCCTTCCACTTCATACATAAGCTCCTTGTAAAACGCTCCAAATGCTCCAGAAATGACGACGATGGAGTTAAATGCGGATTGTGTTAATTTGCGGACGTAAAAACTGTGGATGTAGCTGATCATTTGGCTCTTAACGATTCCTTGGCCAGTGAACGTTTCTTTGATTACGCCATCTTTCTTAACAGCGCCTTGTACAATTTTCACTGTTCCACCTAATGCAATAACTTTTGGATCGTGGAAGTATTGATTTACATACTTAAGCGAGTTGGTCTCTAGCATACTATCAGCATCTAGTGTTATTACGATTTCAGCGCTGGCAAAGTCGATGCCCGCATTTAATGAATCAGCCTTACCGCCATTCAATTTGTCGAGGACATAAATATGCGGATACAGACTGGATTGATAGAACCCTCTGACACGCTTATATTTCAAGCGTTGATTCGGCTTCCGATAGTTTACCCGAAGCTCCAGAAGCTCCTGCAACTTCTCGAAGGTGCGATCACGAGATCCATCATTCACAATAATAATTTCATGGTTGCCGTAATTAAGGCCATCCATGGCGTCCAAGCAGTTCTTGATCGTTAATTCTTCGTTGTAAGCAGGGACGAGAACCGAAAAGGACTTTTCGGTTAGCGTGCTATCCAGTTTTTTCACCTTACTAATGAACAGCGGAAGAATCGTATAAATTGCCTGAAATACGAGAAATACGACTGTCGATAAATACAAAACGTACTGAATAGTAACACACCCCTCTCAGGTTACATCTGGTTCGTAAACGATCATGAGATATGGTGCTAGGCACAGTTGGTTTCTCTCTCCACCACCATTACATTTCATGCATTCATTTCCCTCGTAACCATAAATTGTTTTAGTCTACTAAAACTATCCCAACGGAACTCATCTGTAAAATCGGGTTAGAAAGAAAGAAAACGATAACATATGGTTTTTTTATGAAAATGCTCGCTCTGTTTACATTTTTCACTACAAATGATAATCATCGGTGAACGTTTGGACGAATATATGTAAACTGTTTACATACGAGGTTTTTCATCCGAAATGATACGCGCAATCCTTGTCGTATAATGTGATAGTGTGAAATAAAACAAAAAAAGCCGTCGATGATTATCGACGGCTCTATCATATATTTCTATCTTTATATAGATATAAAAAATATAGTATGGTGGATTCATTTTGGAATCAAAAATTTCCCAAATATCCACAAACGGCATGACGCCACCTCTCATTGCATACCTATAATTAATAACCATTGCGACAGGGAGGTAATACTCGTGTCCTTATCTGAACATCTGGAAAATCAATCACGAATTATATATGAAGCTAATGACCAGCATATAGCTACGGTACAGGAAGTTCGCGACCGTATGCTTAAGCATTGCGGTAGCCATATGCATAAACATGTACGTGTGCAAACGCTCGACGGCCATATCTATGAAGGTATGATTCTTCATGTAGACCGTAGCATCTTATATTTGCAAATTATGATGCAGGACCCACGATCATTTGTAAATCCATACAACGTCATACTGCCACTAGTACTCTACGAATTGCTAGTAATTACTTTGCTGTATACATAGTGAACGTTACTTATATATAAGAAGCCATCTATTAGGAAAGAGGTGACATCCCATATGTTCCAAAGGCATAATCGACTGCAAATCGAATTGCCCCCTTCTCCTTACTCTGACTCTAATGCAGCTGCGGCGTTGCAAGAACTTTTGGGTGGAAAGTTTGGTGAAATGTCCACACTAAACAATTATTTGTACCAATCCTTTAATTTCCGCGGCAAGCAGAAGCTAAAACCTTTCTACGATCTCGTCTCTAGCATCACTGCCGAGGAGATAGGTCACGTTGAGCTAGTATCTACTGCCATCAATATGGTGCTTACTGGCGGAACAAACCCTGGCGATCCAGATTCTGCTCCGCTCAAAGAAGGTGTGAACAAACGCAACAGCTATTTCTATATTGCTACCGGGCAAACCTCCCTCCCCGGAGATTCCATGGGAAGAGCTTGGAGCGGCGATAATGTATTTAGCAGCGGTAATCTAGTGCTAGACCTTCTTCATAATTTCTTCCTTGAATGTGGCGCTCGGACTCACAAGATGCGCGTGTATGAAATGACCGATCACCCAACAGCTCGGGCAATGATCGGTTATCTTCTCGTTCGTGGAGGCGTTCATGTACTCGCTTATGCGAAGGCTCTGGAGATTGCTACTGGAGTAGATATAAAAAAAATGATACCCATTCCAAACTTGAGTAACAATGAATTCGAAGCTGCCCGTAAATTCGAAGCTATGGGGCTTGGCAATAAGCTTTACACGTTCAGTCCGGAAGACTACAAAGATGTTGTGCTCATCTGGAACGGACAAAACCCTCAGACAGGTGCCCAGCTTGAAGTGATTCAAGGGGCTCCAGAAGGGGCACCTATGCCTGATCTGGCAGAGTTACCCGAAGAGTTTGCACCTGGTATATCCCATGAGGACTTCAATGAAATTGCTCGTCGATTAAAGAAAAACGCCGGATTATAAAGTCCAAACTTGATAGCAGCTAGCTTATGCGAAACGGTGAAGACCTCTTCTTAACACTACCTTTAAGAGGTCTTCGCTGGTCTGTTATTCTACCTTCAACTTAGTAAGTAGCTCTTCGAGCTCATTCTCGCATTGTTTCGTATGAGACCAAGCACTGCCGTCGTTTAAAAGTTTACTTACGAAAGACCTCACCTCCGGATGCAACTGGAGCTCCTCTTCCCAGCTTTTTTCTTCTTCACCTTCAGGATGGTCGTATCCCGCATACATGACGAATAAAAACAAATGTCCAAGTCCAAACCAATCACTTGCTGGGTTAGGGCTTCTCATTTTCTTTTTTATAACGCCAGCACTGTCGCTCGGAGGGCCACTCTGTTCTCCAAGTGCATGACGTAGTTTTTCCGAAAGCTGTTCACCAACACCACAAGATAACCCAAAATCAATTAAATAGAACGTACCTTCCCGTATCAAAACATTTGGAATCCGTACATCCCGATGTACAAAGCCTTCATTATGCAAATAGACTAACGGCTTCAATAATGCTTGAATCATAAGCAAGGCATCGCGTTCCGAGTAGCTTTGCTCTAACTCATAAATGGAAAACTCTAGGTTATAACCTTCCACATATTCCATAATAAGTGCTTCATCTTGCCAGCGCTTGCTATAGTTTAACCATTTCGGAATTTGAGGATGACTCAGCGATTGCATGATGCTGCTCTCACGTCGAAGTAATTCTATGCCAAGATTTCCTTTACTAGGTTTATTTCGCTTCAATAGAACAACTTTATTAGTAATTATGTCTGTGCATGTATATGCTTGCCCATAACTGCCCATACCAAGCATATGGTCAATGCGATATCGTTTCGCCCAGATCGCACCTTGCTCAAGTGGATAATCGCGCCAGTTCTCTATAACTTGAGCACATTTATGCATAAACTTTCTCCACATACCAATCATCTCCTAGCCTTAGCTTATCGCGTGCTAACGAAGATGTCGAGCAGCCTACTAGACTTCTTAATCAGAAACCTTATTCTCAAACATACGTATACATAGTCAACGCTATTCATTTACTTCACCACTATTTGAAGGAGGTCTAGATATGTTAAAACGTATATTGAACTCACTAGTTGGACGTCAACAATATGGGCACCAACATTTCAGCAGCAGCGATTTTAAGAAAAAAGGGTACTACCCGCCGCAATATCAACAGCGTCCGCCATATCCGAACCAACATGGGCAACATCCGGGACAGCCACCATACCCGAATCAGAATGGCCAATATCCTGGTCAACCGCCTTACCCGAATCAAAACGGGCAATTCAACGGCCAACCGCCATATCCGAATCAAAATGGGCAATATCCTGGTCAACCACCTTATCCGAATCAAAATGGACAATATCAAGGTCAACCGCCTTACCCTAACCAACAGCCGCCTTATCCGAATCAACCACCACATTATCCACCGCCAAACCCAAATCATAACTATGGCCATGGATACTATAAGAAAAAATGGAAGTACAGCAGTTCCTAGTATTTCGCCTTTGTTAGAAATGTATTAGCAAAGTAAACATTTATCTGACGACAGTTTCATAAGAGGCTAAACTGTTCAAGGTAGAATGGGAAAAACACGAATCAGAGGTGCATGGTACAATGATGCGAGTCATTAACTTCAAAAATCGTTCCGTTCCTGTCTATTACCCAACCGAACAATCAGCATCTGTAGAACTGCTTCATCATAAATTGTACGAGATGGAACTGGATTTTGACTTTAGGAAAAAATGGAGACGTATTAAGTCTGTTGAAATGGTCCGCGATGTTGCGATATTCCAATACAATGATGGTACTAAGCTCTATTTAGAAGTTAGTTAACTGCTAACTAGTGGAAACAACAACTTTAGTCATTAGAAAAGACCCGCTCGGCTAACAGCCTCCAGCGGGTCTTTTCTTGTTCTAACAATCATCCTCATTTAATCGCTTTAAGAGCCATTTCATCCTCAGATGTTTGTATGCTTTGCGACTTATTATTGTTGCGCAACATCGTCATATCGATTAATGTCGGCTCCCATGGCTTGCCTAGAAGATACCCTTGTACATAGTTACAGCCCCACTCACGTAGTAGATGATACTGCTCTTCATATTCCACACCTTCAGCTATGACTTCCAAACCAAGCTTCTGCACAAGTCCAATAATAGCTTCAACAATATGTCTATCTGCACTATGAAGATCCATTTTTTTTATAAATGATTTATCGATTTTTAAACAGTGGATTGGTAGTTGCTTTAAGTTGCTGAATGAAGAGTAACCTGTTCCGAAATCATCTAATGATATACGGATGCCCTCTGCTCGCAACCGACTTAACGTGGAAATTGATGTTTCTGAGGAGTAACTCAATATATTCTCGGTAATTTCTAGCTCAATAGAGTAAGGTTGCAAACCTTTTTCCTTAATTACGTTTAATACTGTGTGTGTAAATGATGGATCCATAAGTTGAATTGGAGAGATATTTATGGACATAGTCATTTCACTTAAGCTATACTTCGTTATCCCAGCAAGCATCTTGCAAGCTTCCCGAAGTACCCATTCGCCAATCGGTATAATCAATCCGTTTTGTTCAGCTATTGGTATAAATTCATTCGGTGTAATTGCTCCAAGCTCCGGGTGATTCCAACGGATCAAAGCTTCATATCCCCTTAATCGGCCATCTGATAATCGATAAATAGGCTGATAACTAAGATGGAATTGTCGAAGAAATAGCGCTGGCCTTAGAGCCGCTTCAATTGTTGTCCGTCTGTTCATCCGC
This sequence comes from Paenibacillus sp. GSMTC-2017, assembly GCF_016019935.1. Taxonomy (GTDB): domain Bacteria; phylum Bacillota; class Bacilli; order Paenibacillales; family Paenibacillaceae; genus Pristimantibacillus. The sequence goes on along the minus strand of NZ_JAECMT010000003.1, from coordinate 175,644 downwards.
TCTGTATCTTCTGCGTTGTAAAATAACACTTGATTGCCACCCTGTCCCTTAGATTGGTGGAGTGCCGACTCTGTATGACATATGAGTAGTTCACTTGTATGTCCGTCTTGTGGAAATAAACTCGCACCAATACTAGCTGTTAAATAAAGCTCCGTGCCATCATCATCAATTGGTTGCGTTACAGCGTATTTTATCGCTTCAACCATCTTCCAATCGTTCAACTCTTCTTGTTCTACTTCTACAATGACCAGGAAGGCGTTGCCTCCAAATCTACATACCGTATGTGAACATATTTTTGAAATTGCTGATTCCGCATCTGTTAGTCTCTTATATATAATATTTAGTGCATAGTTACCGAAATCTGTTCCTTTCGTTTCATTGATACAATAAAACCGATCAATATCCAACAGAGCTACCAGCAATCGTCTACCAGACACACGCGCATTATTTATCGCTATCTCCATCTGTATGAATGCTTCACTGCGACCAGGTAAATCGATTGCCCCCCCCATGATCAAAACCCCTTCCTAGCATTTATCATCCTTTAGTATTACTCCAATAGTCGCATATAAATATTAGAAAAGTGCAGTATAGACTTTTAGAAGATTGTTAGATATATTCATTCATTCCGATAAATCTAAGTGATTATCTGCTATAAACAAAAAAAGTATTCCGCAAAAAGCGGAATACCTTTATCCTACATGAGTACTATTGACATTGCTTCATAATGTATATAAGTCTAACTATCTCCTGAGGTCCCGCTTATGTCGAATACTTGTAGCCAAATCCCCAAACTGTTCGAATAAGTTTTGGTTCTTTCGGGTTTTGTTCAATTTTTTTGCGAAGATTGACGATATGTACGTCGATTGCACGATCGGTGACGAAAGAATCAAATCCTCTAATAGCATTAATCAATTCTTCCCTGCTAAACACTTTCCCTGGGTGAGCTAGAAAAAGTTTCATAAGCTCATATTCAGAGAATGTTGTTTCTACCAATTTCCTACGCACGAGCAGTAGACGTCTCTCAACATCGAGCTGGATAGGGTCCTCTTCTTCAATCGTAGCAACTGTTGCTGCCATCTGCGTGGCAGCGTCCACATGAGTTGTACTCGAACGACGAATTAACGCCTCAACTCGAGCTGTTAATTCATGCATACTAAAAGGCTTACATAAATAATCGTCCGCTCCGGACTTAAGTGCGTGCACTCGTTCAGACACTTCACTCTTCATAGATAATATCATTATCGGTACTTGAGAGTAGCTCCGAACTCTCGTGCAAACCTCTATGCCATCCAAATCAGGAAGCATAAGATCAAGGAGGATCAGGTGTGGTTCGAAACTGCCGACTAACAGCAATCCTTCTTCGCCGCGAAAAGCCTGCTGGACTTTGTAGCCTTCCTCAGTAAGATACATGGATAACATATTACTCATCATGACGTCATCTTCAATAACTAAAACTTTATACACCGGCGTCACCCTCTAACAAATTGAAGATTTCTGTCGAAACTATTATAGTAACTCTACTATACAATACTGAACAGACATGAACAACAGATTGTTAGAGAAATGTTAGATTTATTTGTCGAAACCTACTCCCATATGTCGAAGTTCAGCAAGAAGTTCAGTTAACTCATTTTCCAGTAGCGTAAGCCTAGTCTCAAGTTCGTCTGATCCGAGCCCTCCACTCTTTAAAATCGTTTCAGCTTCAGATGCTGCCTCTCCTAGTGATCTAGCAGATAAATAACCTGCAGCTCCTTTGAGCGTATGTAGCATTCTAGCTGCTGAATCGATCTCCAACTTCTTTAGCTCAATTCGTAACTGATCAATAAATGTACTGTAATCCAACTTAAATTGCTCAATCATATGTAATAAAATAGGTAGTTTTCCATTAACGCGTTCCAAAGCGTTCATTGCATCCATCTTTTTAACAGATGACAACTTAACAAGATCATTACTCATTAAGGGCTGGATAGGTTGTTCCGCTCGGACAACGCCGAATCCTTCTGCTTTCATCATGTTCTGCTTCGAATGTTTGGACATTTTATCAAGCCAATACGTCAATACTTCTCTTAGCCTACTCATTTCCAGGGGCTTCGTAATGACATCATTCATCCCTAATTTCAAATAATGCTCATGATCTTTTTTCACAACATTCGCTGTAACTGCAACAATTGGAATATCACTATCCTGTTCCTTACTTCTTATGATACGAACAGCTTCCGTTCCATCCATAATCGGCATATGAATGTCCATCATGATAAGGTCCCAATGCTCTCCTTCTAACATTCGTAGCACTTCTTCTCCATTTTGAGCTAAACCAACCTCATACCCACATTCCTTTAACATTTCTAAAGCGACTAGCTGATTTATTTTGTTATCCTCAGCTAACAGTATTTTTATTGATGGTGTTTTCTCGTCTAATAAAAGCGTTGATTTGCTTATTTTTTTGTTCTGTTGCTCTTCCGCTCTCTTCCGAAATACTGGACCGAGTGCACGTACGATAGCACCCCGTACAACTGGTTTCGTTAGTATCGCTTGTGGGCGAACTTCTTCCGATAATCCTTGTAATTCGTCACGGCCATAGGTCGTTGTTAAGGCGATAATGGGCACGCCGGCCTCTTCTGCCTCTTGCTGGAACGATAACCATGTATGAATGCCATACATATCTGACATTTCCATATCCATAAGCAGTAACTGTGGCCTTGCACCTACTCCAACACGGCGTAGCTTCTCAAGGGAACTTTGCCAACTGTCAAAAGCAATGACGGATAGCCCCATTGTTTTGAACAAATAAATCCAGTGTTCTTGCATCTTCTTATCGTCCTCTACGACCCAAACCGTCCCATCTTGAGCAAAAGATAAGTTCGGATTGTGAGGGTCATAACGATAAGGATCGGCCGCAAATGATAATGTGAAATAAAACCTGCTTCCTACCCCTTCTTCACTAGATACAAACAGTTTGCCGCCCATCAGTTCTACTAGATTTTTCGATATAACAAGTCCAAGTCCTGTACCGCCATATTTGCGAGTTGTAGAACTATCGGCTTGAGTAAATGGCATAAATAACTGATCAAGCAGTTCTTGATTCATTCCTATTCCGGTATCCGAAATGAGGAAGAGAATTTTCACTTTGTCCGAACTCTCTTCCACAATGTCAAGTTCAAGCTTAACCAATCCTTTAGATGTAAATTTAATCGCATTCATACATAAATTAAGAAGCACTTGCTCAAGTCTCATACTGTCACCAATGAGCATAAGAGGAAGCTTTTCCGGTGTTTTAATCATAAATTCGAACTGCTCTTTCCCACCAAGAAATACGCTAAGACCATTCGAGAGGCGGTGAAGTAATTCTTCTGGTTGGAAAGGAAGGCGCTCTACCTCAATTTTACCCGCTTCAATCTTCGAGAAGTCGAGCACATCATTAATGATGCGCAGCAGAGTCTCTGAGGACATGTTCATCTTGTCCAAATAGTCTTTTTGAATGACCGATAGCTCTGTCTTACGGATCAGTTGTGTTAAACCAATAATGCCATTAAGAGGTGTACGAATCTCATGACTCATCAGCGCTAAAAATCTACTTTTTGCTTTGTTAGCTTCCTCAGCATCTAATGTCGCACCGACAAGCTCTTCTTGTACCCGCTTCTGCTCAGAGATATCCCTTGCAATACAGGAGAAGAACATCTCACCTGTAGTAGAATCGACATGGGTAACGACAACGATAGATACATACAATTGCTCCCCGTTTAGTTTAAGCAACTGCGCCTCGCTCTCCCAATAACCATGCTCTGTTGCGATTCTAGCACCTGCAAGCAAGCTCTTATACAAAGAGCCTCCGACATATTGTTTAACAAAAGAATTTGTTTCGTCGTCATGGACTAGACTGAGCATCTCTTTTCCTGCTTTGTTTATATAAATAAACTTGCCATCATTACTAACAGAAGCAATTAAATCTTTCGCCGTTTCAACAATATCGAGTAAACGATTACGTACCCTTTCCACACGTTTACGATAAGAAATGTCTCTTATCATTCCTACAACACCTGAGAACTTACCACTGCGATCTCGAAGTACATTTGAACTATGCAGCGTAGGAATTCGCGTTCCATCTTTATGAATAAACGTCCACTCACGTTCGTGGGTGAATCCTTCAATACGAAGCTCCTTGAACACTTCTAGTCCAGGTTGAACTTCTCTACCAAGCTCAATCGTTAATCGCTCTGCTTCTGCCTTTATTTCGTCCATATCCATAAACAGAAGCGGCGTCACATGTCCTGCAAGCTCCTCTGTCTTGTATCCCAGCATATCTTCTGCAGCTTTGTTCATATAGGTGACTTTATATTGATTGTCGAGTACAACGAAACCATTCTGATTTTGATTAATGATGGCGTTTAATCGGTCAAACATTTCTTGTAGATGCTCCATCATCCCATTAACAGAATGGGCCAGTTGACCAATTTCATCATTTTGAGATGTATCCAAATGTTCCGCTTTGAATTCTCCACCTGCTGCTTGCTCCGTTACAGACAATATACGCTCTAACCTTTTAACAATACGTTCAAAATACAGGTAAAAAAGTAGTGCTATAAAAAATTCCGTTATCGCTATCGTAATAACCATTCGCCAAAAGATTGGAGCTAACATCTCGTCCATCTTTGAAGTAGGCTCTTGCAGCGCAAGTCTCCATGGTGTTCCAGCAACCTTCGCGAAATATACCCTATAATTTTCATCATCAACTCGTACGACTACGTTTCCTTCATTGTGGCTGAGCATTTCCTCAGCAACGACTTTAAAGGAAGCATTCGCTCTAAGTGTTTTCATATTGCTAGTGACAGTACTAGAGCTATAAATAATTTTCCCATTATCATTATAAAACCGGACAGGTGAGTCTTCCTCACCATAGTCAAGAAATCGATTAAACGCTGTAAACGGTATCGATCCGTAAAAGACACCGACAATATCTGTACCGCTGCCATAAACAGGTACGACAATAAAGGTTTGCTCCATGTAAGAGAAACCCGGTTTATAAGGATCTGTAATTGTTAGTGTACCTTCAATAGCTGATTGAAAAAAAGGCTCGCCACTCATATCGATTGTCCTGCCATCACTACGATAGGCATTCCCATCCACATCTATAAATCCTAATGAGTGATAATTAAAACCACTTCGGAAAAGTTCTCTTCCCAAATAATTCAGTCGTTCTTCGTTTGTTCCAAAGCGGATGACACTCGTTCGACTCATCACTAACATCTCGGCACGGCGAATGTCCATCCATGCAGCTATATTATTTGCTTGGCTCTTTTGTTTGCTGCTAATCTTCTCAATCTCCGATTGAATCATAGCTTCTTTAACAGCCCAGTAATTGTTCACGCCAGCAATAAAAAGAGGAATAAAGGATATGGATAATATAAGTATTAAACCTTTTGTTCTAAGCGATATTTTGTCCATCTCAATTCCCCTTTGACTACTGCTAGCAAGTATAAGATGTCCGCATTCGTTTATTCTTTAGTTGATAAAATAGAATCGATTCTATTCAGCTCATCATCACTAAAAGACAAATGCTGGATTGCTGCTACATTATCGTCGATTTGGTCTACTCGACTAGCACCGATTATAGCAGATGTTACTTTACCACCTCGAAGCACCCAAGCAAGTGACATACCTGCAAGTGACTGTCCGCGTTCCTTCGCAAGCTCATTTAGTGCGTTAATTTTATTTAACTTGCCTTCGGTAATCTGTTCCGATTTCAAAAATATACTTGAGCCAGCTGCTCGTGAATCAGCAGGAACACCATTCAAATAACGATTCGTCAGTAACCCGCCAGCTAGCGGAGAGAACACAATTGAACCGATTCCTTGCTCATCTAGCACATCTTGCAGCCCTTTTTCTATCGTTCGATTAAACATAGAATAAGATGGTTGATGGATGAGACAAGGCGTTCCTAATCGCTTCAATATTTCAGCAGCTTGGGCAGTTTGCTCCGGACTATAATTAGATATACCGACATACAATGCTTTACCTTGACGAACAACATGATCGAGTGCTCCCATCGTTTCCTCAAGAGGAGTTTCTGGGTCCGGGCGATGAGAGTAGAAAATATCAACATAGTCTAGCTTCATTCGCTTCAAGCTTTGATCAAGGCTTGCTACCATATATTTGCGTGAGCCCCATTCGCCATAAGGACCGCCCCACATTTCGTATCCTGCCTTGGTCGAAATAATCATTTCGTCTCGATATGCACTCATATCTTTGTTTAAGATTGCCCCAAACGTTTCTTCTGCAGAGCCTGCGGGAGTTCCGTAATTGTTTGCTAGATCGAAATGAGTAATTCCGAGATCGAAGGCTCGGTGCACCATTGCTCTACTATTCTCATAACGGTCGGTTCCCCCGAAGTTATGCCATAATCCAAGCGATATAATCGGAAGTTTAAGACCGCTCCGCCCTACACGATTATATTTCATCCCAGTATATCGTTCTTCTGCTGCTACATAGGTCATTGTGGATAGCTCCTCATTTCAAAATAATGCGCAATTTGCTTTTTTTAGAAAATTAATTTGCCAGCTTTTGTTCCAACTTTAAATGTGGACTGTTTTGTAGTGTCTCTTGGAAAAATTCTTTCTGCACAGTGACAAGTCGCTCCCATGCATGGATACATCTTGGATCGAAATGCCTTCCACTTTCTTTGAGCAAAATAATCATAGCCTCATCATGTGTCATTGCTTTTCGATAGGAGCGTGAAGAGGTGAGTGCGTCATATACATCTGCAACTGCTGTTATACGAGCTACTAGCGGTATTTCCTCTCCCGACAATTGGTCAGGGTAACCGCTACCGTTCCATTTCTCATGATGCCAGCGAATGACCGCGAGCTCCTCAACCATAAATCCAAGTCGTTTACACACATCATAACCGGAAACGGGATGAGATTCGATCACTACACGTTCTTCATCGGTTAACTTTCCTGGTTTATTTAGTATGCCATCTGGAATGTAAAGCTTTCCTATGTCGTGTACAAGACCACCTTGAGCTATGGCACGCAATTGAGAAGATGACAGCCCTAATTCTTCGCCTAATTTAAGAGCATAAAGGGCGACACGATAGTTGTGACCAGCTGTATAAGAATCTTTAGCTTCCGTTGCTGTCACTAGTTCTCTTACACTTGGTGAAATATAGGTGTTAATCCAATCTTCCGGATTAGCGCGAAATAGTAATTTGATCGAAGCTGTAATGGAGCCTGTACTAAGATGCTCTCTTATGATGCCACTTACCATAATAATGACTGACGCGAGCAATAAGAAATGATATAGCCACCAGCTTGCCATCCACGCCTCGCCAGTTACCATAATAATCTGTGCGATGAACATCCATCCTGTACTGTACACAATTGCTAGTTGAAGAGGGAATTTAGACACAAGATATGTTTGTAAATTCCGGTATATTGTCCATGCGTTCATAGATAATATTGCACCTGTTGTAATCCATTTCGTTACCCCGCCCTTAAGATGCAGATGATAAACAAAGTCTGGATTTATCCATAAGTACGTTCCAAATCCTAATAAAAAAATTGACCAAATGGGTAATAACCACAACTGCTTCATAGACAGCCATCTGACCATTCTATGATCAGCAGAGATCGAACAAAGCCAAAGCCATGTTGCAGAAAGTAAAACGCTGAGCTGGGCTACACTGCCTGATATCCCTGTATGATGCATGAGCAAACCTGGTGTAGATATCCCATGTAATATAAACATCGCTGCTAATGAAACGTAAGATAATGAAAGAAAACTAACCTTAATATTCCGTATTCGAGGGGCAACTATGCCAATTGCAGCTGCAACCGCCAGGGCAAGTACGGACACAACACTTACGATATAAAAGTGTCCATGTGGTGTATGTATTCTTTTATCTAATGGAGTCATTTGTATAATAATGTAACAGAGTAGTGGCAAAAGCATTAAGACTCCAAGCATAACAAATACTTTCTTATGTTTTCCCAAGTTGATCCCTCCATCTCAATTGTCATCGCATTATGTGGATAACCCACTTAACCATTCATCTACTTCTTCTCGTGGCATAGGTTTCTTGAAATAATAACCTTGCATAATAGAGCAGCCCGCTTGCCTTAGGAACTCTATCTGAAGCTCCGTCTCGACCCCTTCAGCCACAAGCTGAATATTTAATTGGTTAGCCAATGTAATAATCGTATTGACAATTGCCCTCTTGGAAGGTGATTCATAGTCCTGCATATACAATTTATCGATCTTAAGCGTTTGGAATGGAATCTTATCAATCGATCCGAGGAAAGAGTATCCAGATCCAAAGTTGTCCATCGACACTCGAACACCTGCTTCTTGAAGTGGGAACAGTTGCTCCGTTGCTTCCGCTGCATAATACATAACGGTAGACTCCGTTATTTCAAGCTCAAGTAGACTCGGGCTTAGTTTTGAGCGATCAAGTGCATCATTAACCATATCCCTCAAACCTCGGCATTCAAATATAGTAACGGAAAGGTTGACGGATACGCCAAGACCAAGGTCCCCTTTTTCGTTCCATGACTTGCAATCCAGGCACGCTTGTTCAAGCACCCATCTAGTTATTGGTACGATAAGACCGGTCTCTTCGGCTATTGGAATAAATTCATCCGGTGTAATTGAACCGAGTTGTGGATGTTTCCATCTGAGCAGCGCTTCGAATCCAATTGGCTGATTCGTTTCTGCATTCCACTTTGGCTGGTAGTAGTTCGACAATTGTCCTAACATGAGTGCCGTTCGTAATCCTTTTTCGATTTCCATCCGTCTTACGAGCTTTTGATTTAATTCCTCATTATAGGAACAATACTGGTTCTTTCCTTGGTTCTTAGCATAATACATCGCTGTATCAGCAGCTTTAAGCAACTCCGTTCGGCTCATACCATGCTGAGGTGAATAGCTTATTCCAATACTTCCCGTTACATAAAGCTCATTGCCACCTAACCAATATGGCCTTCTAATTTCCTCCAAAATCTTTTCAGCTAGTCCTTCTACAGATATTGATGAACTGTCATTTATAATAATTAGAAATTCATCTCCACCAAGTCTGAACATACTGCGGCTTTTATTCATAAATTGATTAATCCTTCTTCCAACTTCTTGCACGAGCAAGTCGCCGGTATCGTGACCAAGTGTATCGTTAATAAGTTTAAATTGATCAAGATCGATGAACAGAATTGCGCTTTCTTCAGAACTTCTTAGCTTTTCATCAAAATATTGATTCATGGCATGCCGATTCGGCAACCCCGTCAGTGGGTCGCTATATGCAAGTTGTCTAAGAGTTATCCGTTCCCAGAACAATACAATCCAAGTTATCAATATGATTACGATCAAAACACATGATAAAGATATCAATAAGGATATATCCAAACTCTGCCTAGGCATGTCCACTATCGTCTCAGAAACTGGGCACCAAAACTGTACAGCTTCCATCCCAATATAGTGCATGCCAGATACGGCAATTCCCAAAAATAGAGCTGCACATATTTTTGTCCACCATACTTGACTATTATCTCTAAATCTCTTTAATAGAAACAATGCAGCATACGAAGCAACAAAGGCAAAAATAGCTGAAGATATCCATAATAACCAATCAAATCTTACATCAAGCGATGAGTTCTCCATGGATGCCATTCCCATGTAGTGCATGGTGACAATACCCGTGCCCATCAAAATACTCCCTATTACTATCTTAAGGTTTGTTATTTTGGGAGACCAAGTTACATAGAAAGCTAGCAATGAGGCTATTATACTTGCCAGAATCGACAAGACCGTAGTAGGTGTATGAAAGTTAACCTCAACATTCAGATGGAAAGCCATCATCCCTACATAATGCATCGTCCAAATTCCGCTTCCCATAATGATGCCTGATACTAAAAGCCAGCCAAGTTTAACCTTACCCCTAGAATGTGAAATTTTATAAGAGAGGCTTAGGGCTGAATACGAGGTAAATAAAGCAATTATAAACGATAACAAAACAACCCAGCCGTCATAGCTACCCTCTAATCTGATCAAACTATCCCTCCGTAACAACATCATCGTTAAATTATAACAATATTATAACAATACAATTAATATGATTCGACATCTGATGCAAGTTTTTTTATTTAAGATTAAGGTTTTTTTTATCATCATTTGTTATAGTAGTTGAAGAATTGCAATTTGAAGGGAGTTTATGGAATGAATAACAAGGAATCGCAGTCGAACGATAAGCAAATAGACAACGACACTGCGAAAGAAGAACTGGGTACTAATGAGGGGCAACAGCGCGAAGAGACGTTGTCCGCAGCTACAGAAACAAATCAAAATGAGTTAAGTACTGACAATGATGAGTCATCAGATACTGAAAACAAAGAGACAGCAACTGCTATAGCTAGCCCTTATGCTGCTTCAGCTGGAGCTCCTCCTGTTATCGTAAAGAAAAGCAGTCTAGGCTGGGTTATTACATCGGCAGTATTAGCAACTGCATTGGTCGTTGTGTTGATCAAACCACCTTTCGGTGGCGGAGGTAACGAAACACTAGCAACAATTAATAGTAGCAAGATTACGAAGGACGATCTTTATGACAAACTTGTTCTAAGATATGGTACTCCGACTCTTGATAGCATGATCGAGGATCAATTAGTTCAACAAGAAGCTGACGCTACGAGCGTTAAGCTAACAGACCAAGACATTACAAATGAAATTGAAGTTATCAAATTGCAATATGGTACGGATGAAGCATTTAATGCAGAGCTTGAAAAAAACGGAACTACACTTGAAAAACTTCGTGAAGATATTCGCCCCTACGCGTTGATTAGTAAAATGTTAGCTCCAAAAACAAAAGTAACTGATGAAGCAGTTCAAACGTTCTTTAACGAAAACAAAGCAGCATTCGGTACCACACCTGAGCAAGTTCGCGCTTCCCATATTTTAGTTAAAACGAAAGAGGAAGCCGATGCAATTTTAGCAGATCTAAAAGCAGGGGCTGACTTTGCTGAGACAGCAAAAGCAAAATCAACTGACGGTTCTGCTGCAGCTGGTGGGGATCTAAACTTCTTCCCTAAGGGACAAATGGTTCCAGCATTTGAAGAAGCAGTATTTGCACTTGAAGTAGGCGCAATTAGTGACGTTGTAAAAAGCGACTTCGGATTCCATATTATCAAAAAAACCGATTACAAAGCAGCCTATGAGCCTAAATTCGAAGACAAAAAAGGGGCTATTCGTACAATGTTGATTGGACAAGAAGTTAATCAACTTGCAGGACCATGGCTTGCTGAGCTTCGCACTAAAGCTAAAATTACAAACACGCTTGAGAAAAAAGAGCCAGTGGCTGACAAAGAAGCACCCGCAACTAAATAATATCGTTTTGTAGAAGAGCCGATTACGGGCTGCCAATAAGGCTTTCCCGTAACCGGCTCTTTACTCATACCAAGGATTAAGGCAAAATGGGAGAAGACTAATTGACTTATGGAGGCTTGTACATGAACAACTTTGAAGTACGCCAATTTCAAGATACTTTTACCGTTTATGAATTGCAAGAACATAGTACCTCTTCGCGTATTCTTGTATGCCCTGAAAGAGGCGGCATAGTCATTGGATGTCAATTACATGGTGAAGAACTATTTTATTTGGACAAGAGTACATTTGAAAATCCAGCATCTAATATTCGCGGAGGTAACCCTATTCTATTCCCGATTGCCGGATCGCTCAAGGATGGTACTTACGTATGGAATGATAAAACGTACAAAATGGGTCAACACGGGGTAGCCAGATTAGCTTCATGGGAAGTTGTAGGCACTTCAACTGAAAATGAGGCATCTATAACGCTACGACTTCGGGCAAATGAAGAAACGATGAACGTTTATCCTTTTAACTTTGAGCTCGTTTTCACCTATGCGCTAGTTGACGGCGAGCTTCATACACGCCAACAATATCGCAACTTAGGCGAGACAGAATCTATGCCATTCTATTCGGGCTTCCATCCTTATTTCGCAATTGATTCTAGCAAAAATATAGCTTACGAGAGTGACGCTACTAGTTATTTAGACTTTAACGACAATGTCGTAAAGCCATACTTAGGATACATTGATATGGAACCACTTGTAGAATCGGTTTGCCTACTGGGGGCAAAGAAGAGTGAAATTTCATTCCCGGTTCGGAAGGATGTTCGTATAAGATTACGTTACGATGACTTATTTAAATATATGGTTATTTGGACGGTTAAAGATCGACCATTCATGTGCGTAGAGCCTTGGATGGGACTTCCGGATGAGCTTAACAACAAGCAAGAACTTGTTATGGTGGAGCCTGACGGGGAAGTGAATGCAAATTTCATTATTAGCTGCCAGAAATAAAAAAAAGGGCTACTTAGTAGCCCTCACCTTGCCCACCTGTAACGATAGCAACACTTGCACTTGCTCCGATACGAGTTGCGCCTGCACGCAACATCTGTAATGCTGTTTCCAAATCACGAACGCCGCCAGATGCTTTTACGCCTAGATCAGGACCAACCGTCTTACGCATAAGAGCGATATCCTCTGCAGTAGCCCCGCCATGGCCAAAACCTGTTGATGTTTTTACAAAGTCAGCTCCAGCATTCACACAAAGCTCACAAGCGATGACTTTCTCCTCATCTGTTAGAAGGCCTGTTTCCAAAATAACTTTAAGAGCAACTTTTCCTTTACATGCTGCAACAACGCCTTCAATATCACGTTGTACTGCTTCCAAGTCTCCGGATTTCAAAAGGCCAATGTTAAGAACCATATCAACTTCTGTAGCTCCGTCTTCGATCGCTTTTGTTGATTCGAATGCTTTTGATGCTGTAGTCGTTGCGCCTAGTGGAAAACCAACAACAGTTGTGATGCCTACTCCAGATCCTTCAAGTTCTTTTGCTGCAAGTTCTACCCAGCCTGCATTAACGCAAACCGTAGCAAATTTATGTTCTCTAGCTTCTTTACAAATGTGGATAATTTCCGCTTTTGTTGCATCTGCTTTCAATATTGTATGGTCAATCATAGCCCCTACTTCTGCCGGTGACCAGTTTTTCTCGTTACTCATCATGTCGTCCTCCAGTATGCTGTTCAAATGTCTTGTACCCATTCATTATACGAAGCTTTGTATCAAAGAACAACAGGATCACTATTCCTTCCTTTTTCGTTCACAATCAATGTGTTATTCCTGTGACAATCAGGCTCGCATTTGTTTACTTTTCCCAAAATGGTGCGTTTTTATGGGGTTTCTTCACATTTTTATCAAATATGTCTCTTTGTTTCCTGTGAAATCAGTCATTATTGATTATTGTTCATTAACTCCATAAAAATTAAAGAGGATAAATTAATTTAGTGTAGAATATGTGATTATTCCAATCTTTACATCTTACAAATTTACTTCGGGGGATTGATCTATTCATGGTAATGAAATCGAGATGGATGTTGTCAGCAGTACTTAGTACGACCCTATTATTCAGTGCGGTAAATGTTGTTTCCGCTGAAGAAGTAGCAGCAAAAAAATATCCAAAAGCAAAGCTTATTACGCTATTGCACACAAATGATATGCATGCGCGTGCTTTGGATAACGGTAAAGGAGAAATGGGCTTCGCTAAACTGGCGGGTGTTTTCGACAGCTACAGAAGCAAAAATCCTAACACACTCGTACTAGATGCTGGTGACGCTATTCACGGTACAACTTTTGCTACTCTTGTTAATGGTCAAAGTGTTGCAGATGTAATGGGCCTCATGGGCTATGATGCAATGACACCAGGTAATCATGAATTCAATTACGGTTCCGACAGATTGATTGAAATTGCAAAAGGGCTTAAATTCCCGATGATCAGTGCCAATCTAACTGATAAAGCGGATAAACGTGTATTTGAACCTTACATAATTAAAGAAGTAGATGGCGTTAAGATTGGTATATTTGGATTGTCTACTCCTGAAACGGCTTACAAAACTCATCCAAAAAATGTAGAAAAAGTTACTTTTAAAGATCCAACTAAAGAAGCACAAGCTATCGTTGATGAGCTTGATGATAAAACAGATGTTATCGTTGCTCTAAGCCATCTTGGTCTAGACAAAACGAGTGTCGACACTAGCCTTGAAATTGCTAATGAAGTAGATGGCATTGATGTTATCATTGACGGTCATAGCCACACTGTCCTTGAAAAAGGAATGGAAACAGAAAAAGGCGCTCTAATCGCTAGTACTGGCGAGTATACTAAAAATGTCGGCGTTGTTGACATTTGGGTAGAAGACGGCAAAGTCGTAGATAGTGAAGCAAAACTAGTAAACCCTGAAACGGCTAAAGATATTACACCTAACGCTGCTGTAGACGAAAAAGTTAAGTCTATTGTTGCTGAACAAGCTAAAATACTTGCTGAAGAAGTAGGAACTACTTCTGTTGCTCTTGAAGGCGCACGTGAGAAAGTTCGTGCAAGCGAAACGAACCTTGGTAACCTTGTTGCTGACTCATTGCTATACGTTACAAAAGCTGATGTAGCTATTACTAATGGCGGCGGTATCCGTGCTTCCATTGATCAAGGTGTTATTACAAAAGGTGAAGTTATTACTGTCCTTCCTTTCGGTAACCAAATCGTTACTTTGAAAGTAACAGGTGCAGACATTAAAGCAGCACTTGAAAACGGAACTGCTGGTTACCCAGCACCTGAAGGTAAATTCCCTCAAGTTGGCGGAATCACATTCAAAATCGATCCTGCTGCTGAAGCTGGAAACCGCATCCACTCTATTACAGTCGGTGGCAAGCCTATCGACATGAAAGCTCAATACATGCTAGCAACAAATGATTTCATGGCTGCTGGTGGAGACGAATTTACAATGTTCGGTCAATACCCACAAGCAGGTATGTACGGTTCACTTGATGAAGCACTTATCACATATGTTAAATCATTAGGATCTGCAAACCCGACAGTTGAAGGCCGTATTACTGAAGGCACATTGCCTCCTGTAGAAGTTAAGCCAGAGCCTAAACCAGAACCTAAACCAGAACCTAAACCAGAAACTAAGCCAGAGCCTAAACCAGAAACTAAGCCAGAGCCTAAACCAGAAACTAAACCACAACCTAAGCCAGAAACTAAGCCAGAGCCTAAACCGGAAGCTGTAATTAAGAGCTACACGGTTAAAAAAGGTGACACACTTTGGGCAATCGCTCGCAAAAACAATACAACATGGCAAGTACTGCGTGACCTTAACAAACTTAAAGATGCAGATATGATTTTCCCTGGACAAAAAATTATTTTGCCAAGCTAATCTAACTGTACAATAGTAAACCGAGCCAACCAAAGACGTGAATCTTAACGTTTTTGGTTGGCTCTTTTATTTTCTGTACTTCCTAATTCCGACAAAGTAAAATAAATAATTACGATTGGCAATCATTGAATTCGTCTTTTTGTTTAAGTTTCCTCGTATTTAGGCTATAATTAAAAGAGTAACTTATGACACTAATTTTGAATGATGGGGGTGAAGCATGATTGACTACGAGCTCTTATACGTACGCCATAAAGCTAGATTGAGTTGCTTATTTACTCTAATCGTCATGCTTCCCCTTTTATTGTCTGCATCATTTGCTTATCAAGCAGGAAACAATTTCGAACTAACAGCAGGAACAAATAAATCTGTTGCTAGCTCATCGACCATACAATATTCTCAGAGCAAACACCCTTCTGACACGAAAGCTTTAATTCCGAATAGTCCTGACGTTCTCGCAGTGGCAATTAGTTTGCTCGGAATTTATCTTCTGACCATACCCTTATCTACAATACTGACTCCATATTTTCAGATGCTTAGGGACAAACTACTAGCGCCAATAAAATTTACCTCTACTTTTGTGGACAGCAACAGCGGTCCCTCACATTTAGCCATTTAAAGAATGACCCTAGGAGGAACATCTATGAATATCAGAGAATCAGACTTGCCGGGTATCGGCAGAAAATATCAAATGATCACGCGCAGCGGTGATAAATTTGTTGTCGTCATTCATGACGACGGAAGACGTGAGTTATACCACTTCGACTACGATGAGCCAGATGATAGCATCTCCTTAGTTACGCTCGAAGACGAGGAAGCAAGACAGATTGCCGCAATTATTGGCGGTATGACTTACAAACCAAAAGCATTAGAGACGATTGAGGTAGCACTTGATGATCTAACGATCGAATGGTATAAAATCGAATCAAATGCTTCATGTATCGGACGAAGCATTGGCGAAGTAGACATTCGTCAAACGACAGGAGCTACCATTATTGCTGCTGTTGAGAAAGACGCTAAACATATTAATCCTGGGCCGGATTATAAGTTCAAAGCGGAAACGACATTGATCGTTGCAGGAGAACGCCACCAGCTTAAACTTCTTAAGGCGATGCTGCAAAACGGGAGTCGTTAATTATGGATCACATGGTGCTTGAAATCGGCCTAGCCATTATCCTCGTTGCCCTTGTCGGTATTTTTGCAACGAAGATTCGTTTCTCTGTCATTCCCTTTTATATATTAATTGGAATGGCGGTAGGGCCCCATGCTCCAACAATAGGCGTACTTGACTTTACATTCGTCAATAGCGCAGAGACGATCCATTTTCTTGGCCGTCTCGGGGTTCTATTTCTGCTGTTCTATTTAGGCCTAGAATTTTCCGTAGGACGTCTTATTAAGTCTGGTCGTAATATCGCCGTAGGCGGAACCATCTATATTTTGATCAACTTTACACTTGGTTTATTGTTTGGTTTCGCTACCGGTTTTGAATTCGCAGAAACGATGGTACTGGCAGGTATTACTACAATATCCTCAAGTGCAATTGTTGCTAAAGTGTTGGTTGATCTTAAACGGACAGCTAACCCGGAAACCGAAATGATTCTTGGCATTATTATGTATGAGGATATTTTCTTAGCCGTATATCTCTCAGTCCTATCAGGTCTAGTCCTAAGTGATGAATCCTCGTTAGGCGGCGTGTTATTATCCGCTTCGTACGCGCTCGGATTCATGCTACTCTTCCTCGTATTAGGAAGAAAAGCTGCACCGCTACTAAATAAACTGCTCAACATTCGTTCCAATGAATTGTTTATATTGCTTATATTCGGCTTAATGTTTTTTGTTGCTGGACTAGGCGAAACAATCCATGTCGCTGAAGCGATTGGTGCTCTGTTATTCGGGCTTGTACTTGCTGAAACAGACCATATGAAACGGATTGAACATTTGATTTTGCCATTCCGTGACTTTTTCGGAGCTTTGTTCTTCTTCAGCTTTGGTCTCACAATCGAGCCAAGCAAGCTCGGAGGTGCTGTTTGGTTAACACTAGGAGCAGTCGCTTTAACCCTGTTCGGCAACTTTCTCGCAGGCATGCTCGCTGGCAAAAGCGCCGGCCTGTCACCAAAAGCCTCGTCGAATATCGGTCTTACTATCGTATCTCGCGGTGAGTTTTCAATCATCGTTGCGAATGTAGGAATTGCAGCAAACCTAGATGAACGACTTCAACCATTTGCCGCGTTGTACGTGCTTATATTAGCTATACTTGGACCACTTCTTACTAAGGAATCTAAGCATATCTACAAAGGACTTAATGCTGTTTTCAAGTGGGATAAATCTAAACCGAAACCGAAGAGAGAAAGAAGTACTTCCAGCGGTTAAATTGACTGAACATTTGATAAATATAAAAGCGTGGCAGCACATGCCGTACGACATGTCGCATGGGAGCGATGGTGGGTAACCCGAGTTTTTCGGGTTAGACGCTACTTTGTTCGGACGCGGGGACGCTAACCCGAGTTTTTCGGGTTAGCCACTTCCCACAAAATAAGGCACCAACTCGCAGGTAGATTATTCTACTTGTGAGTTGGTGCCTTTCTTTTTATAAACGACCAAATTGTGCTTCATGCAAGCGGCTATAAATTCCGCCTGTCGCAATTAGCTCTTCATGTTTTCCTTGCTCGCTAATTCCTTCCTCTGTCACTACGACGATACGATCTGCATTTTTGATTGTTGCTAGTCGATGTGCAATGACTAGAGTTGTCCGACCCTCAGACAATTCGCTGAGCGATTGTTGAATAGCCGCCTCCGTTTCTGTATCGAGTGCTGAAGTCGCTTCATCCAATATAAGAATCGGTGGGTTTTTCAAAAACATTCTGGCGATAGCAAGACGTTGCTTCTGTCCACCAGACAACTTAACGCCTCGCTCGCCGACTACGGTATCAAGTCCATCCGGTAACGATTCAATAAATGATTCCAACCTTGCTCTACGAGCTGCTTCCAAAATGTCATTGTCATGGGCCCCAAGCTTACCGTAAGCAATATTTTCACGAATAGTACCTGAGAATAGGAATACATCTTGCTGTACAATTCCGATTCCTCTACGCAATGATTCCAGTGTTAGATCACGGATATCGTGTCCATCTACTGAAATGCTGCCTCCTTCAATTTCATAAAATCTCGGAAGCAAGCTGCATAACGTTGTTTTCCCCGCTCCTGATGGACCTACAAAGGCTACCGTCTCTCCCGCTCGTATAGAAAGATTAATGCTGCGAAGTACTTTAGCTTCTCCTTCATATCCAAATGTAACATCACGGTACTGAATATCTCCATGCAGCTTGTCCACATCAATCGCATTAGGGCGATCTGCTACATCTGGCTCTGTATCGAGCAGCTCAGTATAACGTTTGAATCCCGCAATTCCTTTTGGATAACTTTCGATAACAGCATTAATCTTTTCGATTGGCTTAAAGAAAATATTGGTAAGTAGAATAAAGGTCATGAAATCACCGTATGGCATTCCTTTTTTCAGCACATAAAATGCTCCAGCAATAAGTACAAACAAAGATACAAACCTCATCAGCATGTAAGAAATGGAGTTGTTCATACTAATCAGTTTGTATGAAAACAACTTCGCTTCGCGAAAACGAAGATTATTTCCTTTAAACAACTTCCCTTCATGTTTTTCATTTGCAAAAGCTTGAACGACCCGAATACCTCCAACCGTATCTTCAACACGTGCGTTAAAGTCCGCCATATCCGAAAATAATCGTTCAACCGCTTTCGTCATTTTGCCATTAAAGAACAGTACAAGAGCAATAATGACTGGCACAATAATGAATGTCATAATTGCGAGCTCCGGTTGAATGAACAACATAATACCGAATGCACCAACTAATGTCATTGCGGCAATAAACATATCCTCTGGACCATGATGGGCTACTTCACCTATTTCGAATAGATCATTCGTTAACCTGGATATCAGATGCCCAGTTTTCGTATTATCGAAGAAACGGAAGCTCAGCTTCTGTACGTGAGTGAACAGCTTTCTTCGCATGTCCGTCTCAATATTGATTCCGAGCATGTGACCCCAGTAAGTAACTACATAAGACAAAAGCGTATTTATAATATAAATAAGTAGCAACACCGCACATGCCGATACAATTAATCCCCAATCCTCCGCAGGTAATAACGTATTAATAACATATCCAACCGCTAGCGGGAAACCCAACTCCAAAACAGCGAGCAATACCGCGCAAGTAAAATCAACGAAAAACAACTTTTTGTAAGGCTTGTAATATGAGAAAAACCTTCGTAACATAATAAACTCCTCTTCTGTCCAATAAACGATTTGCAGGACCACTTGTTTTAACCTATTAGCAGGAAAATCATAACGAATGATCCTACTTTGGTCAAGGTAATCAATGATTCATAATGATTTGTTCCCATTTTAAATGTACACTTATTTTGTCTCCACAAACGATTACAACACCTATAATTCTGTTGCTCTTAACCAATTTCTCGACATAAAAAAAGACCGCCTTCGTCAATGAGCAGAAGTGTCCCCACTTCAAGTTCATTTCCAGCGATCTTCTTTTTCTGAATAGTGCTATACGTATTAATTCGGCAGTAGTTGTACGGCCGCTTGCTTTCCGCTTAGCTGAATTCCAGTTGCCTTCTTCCCGCTACTCGTTAAGTCAGTGATCAATCGCTCCAGAAGCGCCTTTGCTTGAGGCCCTTCTTTTCCTTGAATTTTCACAACTAACATAACGCTGCTTCCCGACTCTAGCAGCTTTGCCGCTTGACGTTGCTTCGTATCGTAATCATGATCCTCAATGTTAGCTGTCAAACGAATTTCCTTCACTTTAACGGGCGCTTCTTTCAATCTTGTTTCCCGTTGCTCCTGTTCCTTCTGACGTTGTGCTCCACTTCTGCTCATTAGCTTACAAGGAGGAGGACTGCTCAACAAGGACGTGCATACCAGATCAACTTTAAGTTCCTTAGCCATTAACAATGCTTTCACAGTAGGAACGACACCAAGATCCTCTCCGTTTAGACCTGTCAGTTGTACTTCAGATGCCTTTATCGCTTCATTCACAATTAACTTAGTTCCCATCTATACTCTACTCCTTGTTCACTATAATGAAATGCTGTTGCAATTGCTTATCAAGCTATTGCTGATCTAGTCCATTATACGCTCTCAGCACTTTTATTACGAACTGCGGAAGTCGCGGAAAGTTTTTTGTTTGACTCACAGCTTCATGCAAAAATAATCGATCATCTTCGCATGCACTTCGGCGTGGCTAACCCGATTTTATCGGGTTAAAAAACACTTAGCCTGCTCAGCCCTCTATGAATAAAAAAGACGCACTCTCAATCGTAGATTACTCTACTAATGGGAGCGCGCCTTCGTTTGATTAAGTAACTAAATTTTTCTGAACAGCTCTTTTTTTACTTGTTGTCGCATCATGTAGCTAACGATTAATGGCCTGAACCGCCTGCGTACTCTTTCTCCTCTAACGAGTGATCAAGTTTGCTATTTCCCATAAAGAAAGCAATTAGCAAGGCAAGTACGGCAGGAACGATTGCAAGTGCAAATGTGTACGTAATTGACGAAGATAGTTCAGATGTAATCGTGTTAAGTACTTCTGGCGGGAACTTTTCCCTCGTTTCAGGATTCAGCAACTCCCTCGGATCGCCAAAAGCCATTTCTCCACCACCTTGTGCGCCACTTCCAGCAAATATATCCTTCAGCCTGCTAGTAAACATGTTACTTTGCACAATTCCGAATATTGTAATACCAATCGTCATCCCTAAGGAACGGATGAAAGTAAGTGTTGAGCTGGCTGTTCCGCGTTGCCGCGCCGAAATACCATGTATAGCCGCGTTGCTAAGTACAGAGAAAGAAGCACCAATACCTAATCCAATCAAGACCATATAAAGTGTTACTTCAAGGCGACTCGAGTCTGGCGTTAGCGTTGTCACTAGGTATGAGCCGACCACAAGTAAAGCAAATGTCGGAATCATGATGTTCCGATACGGTAGTTTCGTCAGAAGAAAACCGCCCAGTGTTGCAGTTACAACAGAGCCTAACATCATTGGCAGAAGCACAAGACCAGAGTTAGTCGCCGAACCTCCTAGAACACCCTGAATGAACATAGGAATATAAACAGATGCCACTATAAAAGCTGCGCCACTAAAAAATGCAGTAAGAATACTAGTTGTGTAGATACGATTTTTGAATAGCCCATACGTAATAATTGGTTCCTTAGCCTTCGTCTCCACGAATAAAAAGATAGCTAACAGCAGAGCGCTTCCTGAGAACATCCCTATAATTTGTGCCGAATTCCAAGCGTAGGATTTCCCGCCAAGCTCTAATGCAAACATTAGACATATAACTGAACCTATTAAAGTTATTGCTCCCAACCAGTCAATCGGTTGCTTAGAATGCTCATGCGATTCTTTGTAGAAGAAGCCAATCATACAGAGTGCAATTAAACCAAGTGGCAGATTAATATAGAATATCCACTCCCAGGCAATATGATCTGTAATGTATGCTCCTAGCAACGGACCGAATATGCTCGACATGCCGAATACGGCTCCAAACAATCCACCAAGCTTTCCTCTTTGCTCTGGTGAAACCGCATCAAACATAATGGTAAACGACGTCGGAATAAGTGCGCCTGCACCAATACCTTGTATCGCTCTAAAAATAGATAGTTCGGTAATGTTAGATGCAGTACCGCATAATGCAGAACCGATCATAAAAACGATAAGACCAAATACGAAAAACTTCTTCCGACCGTACATATCCGAAAGCTTGCCGAAAATAGGCATACCCGCCATTTCCGCAACCATATAAGCAGAAGTAACCCAAACAAACTTATCTAGTCCACCAAGCTCACCTACGATGTTACCCATCGCTGTCGCTACAATCGTATTGTCCATCGATGCCATTAGTATCGCAAGCAATAAGCCCGCTATTACAATTCCTATTGGTTTTGTATTTTGCTTTGCTACCATCACAAATAACTCATCCTTTCATCATTAGATCTTCTGTTCAATCTCTACATTCGACTTCGCATGCTTTATGTAGGTAGAACGATATTCTACCCTACCAATATGACAGCCGGGCCCTATCTTTACAGAATTACCTCGAATAACATCGACAGTTGCATATTCCACATAGATATCGTCACCTTCGATCAAGTTGGTTCGAAGCGCAGCATGCAACTCTTTACGGAACAAAGAATTCCATAGTGCACCACGACTTTTCTTTATCGAAACGACTCCCCCAACTATTTCCTTTGCAGTTGATGGACCATACATAAACAAAGTAACTCGCTCCGCATTAACTATAGCTTTCGTATCGAATGCTCCTCGAATATCGAGTTTATCAGCTTCAATCGAGCCATCTGCTTCTAGACGTCCAGTCAATCGAACATCTTCCCCCCGAAAATCTCGGCCGACTGTCAGCTCACCCAATCCACGAGTGTTTCCAACGCTCAAAGAACCGTCTACCTTCATTTCTCCAGTAAACTTCACGAGCTTTGAGGTTAAATCACCATTAATCTTCACCTTACCCATCACTTTAAATCGTTCACAGGATACATCACCACGAAACAATGTTTCTCCTGTAATTTGTAATCGAGCGAAACTACCTCCCGGCGCTTCAGATTGACCGATCATCTTCACATTGTTCAGGATGCTAGTCAACGATACGCACCTCCTTCATTACACTTGCACTTGGATGAATGTTCAACTCATCTCTATATTCAATTACTCTAATTTTGCAACCTTTACCGATTATAACCCGCTTGCCACGTACAATGTCTGCATCAGTAAATTCTAGATTAACGTTATCCCCCTCAATGACATTAGTCTTCAAACGTGCTTCCTCAAGCTTAATTGCCCAATTCCAAACCCAGCTTAATTTACCGCTACTAAGCCTTTTAACTAAAATACTTTCTCCTCCAACTTCCTGCACTCTACTCCCCATATCAACTAGTCCAAGCTCGATTTCATCTGCATTCAACAAGCCATCAACTACAATTGCTCCTTGCACGATAAGCTTTTCCGTTTCGAAGTCTCCATGTACAGTAAGAACGCCGTTTAGTGTAAAAGATTCCGCAGCAACAGATTCACCTATCTTGCCCATACCCTCAAGTCGTACATCGCCTGCCTTTAAGCTACCTGCAATTTTGAGCTTTCCGTCGCAACTTAACTGTTGCGCGTTCAAACTTCCATCAATATGTAGCACACCGTTCGCCCGTACCTTCTCTGTAACACGTACATCTCCAGAAAGTCGGCCAACGCCGTCAAGCCATACATTACTGTAATCGCCACCAAGAGCATCACTTATACCATTTATCTTTAATTCGGGTAATTCACTTTCTAAATTACCGCTATTCGCAATGGTATCTCCCATACTTACGCTCATTGAACCATCCGCCTTCATCCCAATTTCTCCTTCAATTGTTCAGCTTGGTTAGACATCGAAAGTCTAGTGACAACTTTCACTCCATCATCAAAGATCAATTCTGCAGAAGACGACATGAGTGCAAAAGAGGAAATACCCATTCTTCGAATAAAAATAACATCGTAAGGGTTTCCTTTAAATGTTGATGAATGCTTCTGTAACGTTTCTAATAGCAACTTCCCTTCATCCCTACTAATTTCACCCGATTGAAGCATACCTTCCACCACGTAAAGATGAAGCATTTGTTCAAATGAATAGATGTGATCCGCTTGAACATCTGACATCATCGTTTGAATCACCACTTCCGAAACTAGGTTTCTTGAAATAAAATCATTTTTCCGTAGCTCCAAATCAACGATGCTAGTGGATAGCTTATCGGCTAAATCATCCAACGATAGTTCGTCTTTCATATTCAAAATTTTATCAATTCGAGCGAGCACTAAATCCTTTGGGAAAAATGTTTCCTGCCCTGTAAAAGCTGACTTTCTTATAAACCATTCCTCGGGTATAAGTTGCTTTCGTTTCCAACGATACAATTGCCCGTAAGATATACCCGTTGCGTCTAGCAACTCTTTTTTTGATATTAATTCTGAAGTCACAACGACACCTCCTGTTGAAAACAGCGTAACATAACATTGTTACGCTGTAAAGTTGAATGTTTGGTTCATGGTTAGTACTTCCTTCTTTGCGCTCGGTGGTTAGTAGTTGATTTTGTTTGCTCTTGGATCGTGTTTGGTATTTCTTTCGTTGTGTTATATTTTTATCTTTCGATACAAAAAAACAAGGGCATGCACCGTTAAGGCACATACCCTTGTTAAGTTCACCCTAAACGGGTAATTTATTTGCGATGCATCTTAAACTCTAGAAACAGCTCATTGTAATGTGAAAGCATACGTGGGCCTAAGTTGTTGTATACTTCAAGGCGCTCCGTTAGCTCTTTATCCGGATAAAATCGTTTGTCACCTGAGATTTCCTCAGGCAGGAACGCTAATGCATCCTTATTTGGCGTAGAATAACCTACGTATTCCGCATTTTGTGCGGCTACTTCGGGGTCGAGCATAAAGTTGATGAACTTATGAGCCCCTTCTAGATTACGTGCCGTCTTCGGGATAACCATATTATCAAACCACAGGTTTGAACCTTCTTTAGGTACAACATAGTCAAGCTCTTCGTTTTCAGTCATAATTTCGGACGCATCGCCCGACCAAACCAAGCCCGCTGCAGCTTCTTCATTTGCGATAAGCATCTTAATTTCATCGCCGACGATCGCTTTTACGTTTGGTGTAAGCTTCGCAAGTTTCGCTAATGCCTCTTGCAAATGTGCTTCGTCCGTATCATTGAGTGAATAACCTAAACTATTTAACCCCATCCCCATAACTTCACGTGCTCCGTCGAGCAGGAACACATTGTTACGCAGACTTTCATCCCATAAATCATCCCAACTGTCGAAAGTTAGATCGCCAACCATTTTCGGATTAAAGACGATACCGACAGTTCCCCAGAAATAAGGGATGGAATGCGTGTTTTGAGGATCAAAGGATAGTCCTAGAAAACTCGGATCGATATGTTTGAGATTCGGTAGAAGCGAATGATCGATCTCTTTTAGCAGCTTTTCTGCTTTCATCTTACTAACTGCATATTCAGAAGGGATCGCTACATCATACGTCGTACCACCCTGCTTAATCTTTGTCATCATCGCTTCGTTAGAATCAAACGTTTGGTAAATCACTTTGATACCCGTTTCTTCCTCAAAACGTGCGATTAGCTCTGGATCAACATAATCTCCCCAGTTGTATACGGTGAGCGTGTTGCCGCCTGAGTAACCTTCGCTGGAATTCAAATAAACGGTTGCATACATTAATCCTATTGCAACAACAAACACGACCAAAAACATACGTACAAGCTGGCTCATGCGCGTCCTCCTTTCCCTACCGGACGATTGTTACGGCGGTTAATAAAGTAATAACCGATAACGAGCAACACCGTAAATAGGAAAATAAGTGTGGACAATGCGTTGATTGATAACGAAACACCTTGACGTGCTCGTGAATAGATCTCAACTGATAGTGTCGAGAAGCCATTGCCCGTCACGAAGAACGTAACGGCAAAATCGTCTAACGAATAGGTTAATGCCATAAAAAATCCTGCGAAAATGCCGGGTTTTATATATGGGAAAACGACCTTTGAAAGCACTTGCCAAGAGCTTGCACCTAGATCACGCGCTGCATCAAGCAGTGTTCCGCTCATCTCCTGTAGTTTCGGTAGCACCATAATAACAACGATTGGGATGCTGAAAGCGATATGCGACAGAAGGACAGACACAAAACCGAGTTGTATGCCTGCAATAGTGAACAATATAAGGAACGATGCTCCGATAATAACATCAGGGCTAACGATAAGTACATTGTTCAGCGCTAGTAGCATACCTTTTGGACGATTTCTTTGAATATTGTGAATCGCAATTGCGCCAAACACACCGATGATCGTCGAAATTGCTGCGGACAATAATGCGATTACAAATGTGTTCAGAACGATAATAAGAAGTCTCGTATCCTGAAATACTTCCTTGTAAAACTCCAACGTAAAACCTTCAAAGCTTCGCATCGAACCACCGCTATTGAAGGAATAAAACATAAGATAAAAAATTGGCGCATATAAAATCGCGAACACTGCGATCAGATACAGATTGGATAACCGCCATTTACTTTTTGTCAATGTCGATCAACCCTCGCTTTCTGTTCCCGGTCAAGAGCATTAGCAACACCATCGCAATGATAAGGAACACCGCAATTGTCGCACCCATACCCCAATCCTGCGTCACAAGGAAATGCTGCTCTATTGCCGTCCCGAGCGTAATAACGCGATTACCTGCAATTAGCCTTGTAATCATAAAGAGCGATAACGCTGGAATGAACACGGCCATACAGCCCGCTTTTACACCGTCTAATGTGAGCGGGAATACAACGCGGCGGAACGTCATCCAAGGTGAAGCACCCAGATCGCGTGCTGCGTCAATTAAAGTCGGGTTCATTTTTTCAAGTGCATTAAAGATCGGCAGAATCATGAACGGGATAAAAATATAAACAGATACAAATACAAAACTAAAGTCGGTAAACAGAATTTGTTTATTGCCGATGCCCGTTAACTCCAACACCGCATTAACGAATCCATATGTACCGAACAAACCGATGAAAGCATATGCTTTCAGCAGCAAATTGATCCAACTCGGAAGAATAATAAGCAATAGCCATAGCCCTTTATGCTTCGTCTTCGTCAGCAAATATGCCGTTGGATAGGCTACTAATAGTGAAAACAACGTAATGAGCAGCGCATACCAGAAGGAGCTAAGCGTCATTCGCAAATACACGGGTGTAAAAAATTTCGCATAGTTATCGAATGTGAAGTTGCCTTCTACATTAAAAAAAGAATAATACACGATAAGCAGAATCGGTGATATAACGAATAAAACGATCCACAATATATAAGGGACAAGATACAGATTGCGAGATTTAGCCTCCATGGCTGCTCTCACCGCCGTTTTCCTCATAGTCCTCGTAAGACTCAAGTCGTTTATCGAATTCCTCTTCCGTCTCACCCAGCCTCATAACATGGATCGCTTCCGGCTCAAAGGTTAGACCAATTCGTTCACCAACGGTTGCTTTGCGAGTAGAGTGTACAAGCCATTCATTCCCTGCATCATCATAACAGCTAATCTCATAATGTACGCCCCTGAACAACTGAGTATCTACACGTACCTGCAACTTTCCGTTTTCAGCTGACGTTATTTCAAGATCTTCTGGACGAATTACGATATCTATTACTTCTCCGTCATTTAAGCCCTGATCGACACATTCAAACTTACGTTCAGCAAACTCTACTTCGAAGTCGCGAACCATACGTCCCTTAACGATATTAGATTCGCCGATAAAATCCGCTACGAAACGGTTAATTGGCTCATCATATATATCTGTTGGAGTGCCAGACTGCTGAATTGTTCCTTCGCTGAGAACAAATATTTCGTCAGACATAGCGAGTGCTTCTTCTTGATCATGCGTAACGAAAATAAACGTAATACCAAGACGACGCTGCAATTCACGCAGCTCGTATTGCATCTCTGTGCGTAGCTTCAAGTCCAATGCAGACAATGGTTCATCCAGCAAAAGAATTTCTGGTTCGTTCACGATCGCACGTGCAATAGCGACACGTTGACGCTGCCCGCCTGACATTTCGGTAATTTCACGGTTTTCATATCCGCTTAGATTGACGAAACGAAGTGCTTCCATTACTTTTGTCTCTATAGTATCGTTTTTAAGACCTTTGATCCGCAAACCAAAAGCAACGTTTTCGAAGACGTTCAAATGGGGGAACAACGCATAGTCCTGAAACACCGTATTTACTTGACGGTCATTAGCAGGTACTCGGTTAATGACTTTCCCATTGAAATAAATATTGCCCTGTGAAGGTGCAGTAAAACCAGCAATTAGACGCAAAATCGTCGTTTTGCCGCAACCCGACGGCCCAAGCAGCGTATAAAATTTGCCCCGCTCAATTTCGAAACTAACATCCTTTAGTACAGCAGGGTCGTTATGGGCGTATTGCTTCGTTACGTGCTCGAAGCGGATAATTGTTTGGTTTTGCAACCTGAAGCCCTCCTCCATTACGATAAAAAGTTTTTCACTCGTTTTAAGAGCATTATTAGTATACTATATTCTTGCCATCATTCCGCTATCGCAACTCACAAAATTGTATAATAACATTCGTTCTCCACGGAATGTAGCATTTTAAGCTTGATATGCGATTGTAACAGAAATTAAATCGGTTGAAAATGGAATAATAATGGCTTAAATTAAAAAGGTGATGCAGGGTTATACCCCGCATCACCTTTTTTCTAATTATAAAACAATCTGTTTCTTATCTATAAGACAATTTTTAAACCGTTTTTAGCTCTTGTTGTGAGTCTGAACCAGCTTCACGGCGATGACTTGTAATAAAGTAAATCAACGTCATTACTGCGAACAACACCCCGAAGACTGCAAGAACTCCGACATCTCCCCACATCCGACCAACATCTCCGCTAGAAATGACATCTTTAAGTCCAGCAACGGAATATGTCATCGGCAACCACGGTGTTACATGTTGCAACCAGCCTGGAGTCAATTCCACTGGGAACGTACCTGCGGAGCTTGTAAGTTGCAAAATCAACAACACGATCGCTACGAAACGACCTGGGTTACCTAACGTCGTTACGAAGAATTGGATCAACATCATAAACGTAATGCTTGTTATAATCGAGAACAGAATAAAGAGTGGCATATTCTGTACCTCTAGTTTTAGTATGAAGATCAATGCCGCATCTGCGATTAATGCTTGTATTGTACCAACTAGCATTAGCGTCAGAGCCTTGCTCCAGAACCAACTCCAACCGCTAGTTGGACGAATAGCTGGTTCTCGAACAGAATATACAATCGTAATTAGAAGTGCACCTACATACAAACCAAGTGATAAGAAGTATGGTGCAAATCCAGTACCATAGTTTGGCACTTCCGTTACACGATCCACATTCAAATTGATTGGATCTGCAAACATATTGACCATGTCATCCGACAACGATAAATCTGATGTTTGTTTAGAAGCATCGCCTAATTTCTCGGATAGTTCATGTGAGCCATCGTTTAGTTCAAGTAAACCTGAAGTAATTTGAGTAGCTCCATCTTCTAGCTTCTTCGTTCCTGTCGTTAATTCGCCTACAGACGAATCAAGTTTCGTAAGTCCAGCAGCAAGCTCGCTAGCACCACCATTCAATTCGTTAAGACCAGACGATAAC
Organism: Paenibacillus sp. GSMTC-2017; assembly: GCF_016019935.1. Classification (GTDB taxonomy): domain Bacteria; phylum Bacillota; class Bacilli; order Paenibacillales; family Paenibacillaceae; genus Pristimantibacillus. Next base: position 146,093 of record NZ_JAECMT010000003.1, on the reverse strand, counting down.
TTTTCTGCTCCGCCTTTAGCTCCTGCTAACTTCTCATCTAGTGTTGCAGCTCCGGTAGATAAATCACTAAGTCCTTTTGAAAGACTAGCCGCACCAGCACTTAATTCCTTTTGACCAGCTGATGACTGACTAAGTCCGCCTGCTAGCTGCTTACTTGCTGCAACTAGTGCTTTAAAGTTCTCATTATCTGCTAAGCTTGGATCGTTCGTTAACAGCTGCTCAAGTCCTGCAGCAAGTGACTTTGCACCAGTCTCTAGTTCAGCCGTTCCTTTTGCTGAAGCTTCAAGTCCACCTGCAATTTTACCAGATGCACCTTGTGCACTTTTTGCGCCGCCTGCAAGCTGATCAGCTGCTCCAGATAGCAAGCCCATTCCGTTAGCTAACTCAGTCGCTCCATCTTTAAGCTTCGAGCTACCATCCACTAGCTTACCGCCAGCATTATTTAGCTTAGATGAACCTTCTTGAAGTGAAACAGTACCACTCGCAAGTTTATTCAAATTTTCCTCAAGCAACTGCGCTCCGTCTTTTGCTTTTGTTGTACCATCAGCAAGTTTCGTTGCACCGTCACTAGCCTTTACAATGCCATCAGCAGCATCCTCTAACTTATCGAATACCGTTCTCGTATAAGCCTCAGTTACTTCTTTATTCAGCATACCTTTCATTTGCTCGACTGCTGTGTTACCAATTTGAGAAGCTAAGAAGTTAAAGCTTTCATTAGGCAAATATACGAGCTGTGCTTGCTCAGGTTTATCAGAAGTAAGTGATGTTGTCTTTTCCGAAAAATCCTTTGGTATCTCTATTGCCATATAATATTTGTTATCTTTCATTCCTTGCAGTGCTTCTTCCTTACTTATGAAGTCCCACTTAAACGTTTTATTATCCTTTAGCTTATCCTCGAAATCTTGCCCAATTTGCATGGACTCACCTTCATATTCATATCCTTCATCAGAATTAATGACGGCTACTGGCAAGTCCGCAAGCCTTTGATACGGGTCCCAAAACGCTCCAAGAAACATTGCCGAATACATAACAGGGACGGTTAGAACCGCAATAACTGGAATTAATATCTTCTTGTTGCGAGCAATTGCAGCCAGCTCTCTGCCAAATTGCTGAATACCTCTTAATTTCAATATCCTCACTCCTCTATATCTGTTTCAGTACCAATTGACTATATTCGTATTTTGGTCAATTATGGTTATAAAAAAAGGCATCCCGCTTATACAGGAGCCAATCCTTGCTCCAAATAAAATCTTAAACGCTCCGCTACCTTCGCTTTTTCAAGCGGCTCATGCGTCTTTTTCCATTCTACAGTTAGTGCCGTATAAAGCTTGAGCATGACGAATGCAGTCATCTCCGGCTCGCATTGCTTAATTTCGCCCTTCTCGGCAGCAATTTGAACTTGACCAGCGATGTACCCAACAACAGCTTTCTCCAATTGATTAAGTCCTTCAAGCGCCATCGGTGTACCAATTTCTCGCACTTCCTGTGAAAGCTTCAATGCTAGCTCATGCTCTTCTCGGAAGTCGAGCAATAACTCAAGCGCAGCGTTCAAATTGTCGAAGAACATTTGATTGGGATCAATAGCTTTCTCCGCTATACGCTTCATTTCTAAACTTAAACGATTCATAATTTCTTGAAACAGCTCTTCTTTATTTGTAAAGAAAGTATAGATTGTTCCTTTCCCTACATTCGCTATCTTTGCAACTTGATCCATCGTTGTCGCTTTATAACCGAACATTGAAAAAGATTTGGCTGCTGCCTCTACAATCTGCTGTCGTCGATCAATGGCCATATGAGCACCTCCCCATTAAAGACCTTTGCTTAGATTGATTGACTGATTGACCGAAATACTAAAATGGTCATTTCGTTTGTGTACTCATATTAGCACGATACCGACTCATGATCAACCCTCTGCCACTAACTTTTTTCATCGTCCATATGATATTGGGATGACTTAACAGCCTGACAACTATATAATAACGTTAGTTTACGTACATCATATACTTAACCACTAAGGGAGAGATCAACCTATGTCTTATAGAGAAATTACATCGATCGATGAATGGAATAGTGCTTTACAACAGTCAGAAACGAAACCTGTTGTCGTATTCAAGCACAGCACTACTTGCCCGGTAAGCTCAAACGCTCATACTGAATTTAACAATTACTTAGAAGGAACACCACGTAAAGATATCGATTTTTTGTTTGTAAAAGTAATCGAATCCCGTCCAATCTCCAATCAAATTGCCGAGGATACCGGTGTTAAACATGAATCTCCTCAAATCATTTTTATCGAAAAAGGAACTAAAGTGTGGACGGCTTCTCACTGGTCCATAACAAAAGCTCATATTAGTGCTGTTCTAGATTAAGGTCACTCGCGCGATAAAAACCAATATTTTTTAATGTAAGGCCACTTATCTGAGACTTAATATCTCTTATATAAGTGGCCTTTTTTCGACATTTTTGAGTCTTATGACCCCATTATTTTACCATTTTATATGAAATATAGCCTAAGCAAGATACTGAAACTATGCTAAATGGTCTATCATTTATTGGTAATTCGGGATTTATAACGCTTTCAAGGTTGTACCATTCAGCCCATTCTAAATAACGAATATATGTTGTTAACTAGATAATGTCGGAATATATCGATTTGGGAGGATTTACATTCATGAAACGTCTTTTACTACTTATGATCGGAATTACCTTGTTCTGGGCATCAATAACTACCCCAATTACATACGAACAAGCCGCGGCAGCAGCCTCAGCCACCGCATTCAGAGATACTAAAGGCCATTGGGCCGAAAAAACGATTGATGGCATGATTACAAGAGGCATACTTGAGGGGTATCCTGATGGGACTTTTCAGCCAAACGCAACAATTAAAGTGGATCAATTCGTCAAAATGTTGATTTTATCCTACACTGACCTTCATCAAAATGGATCGAGAAGCTGGAATGCAAAATTTTTAAGTTCTTTAAGTCCTGAGAACCAGGCAATTTTGAAACAAGATTACCGCTACTTCACCTTTACACCCAGTGCAAGTGGTTATTGGGCGAAGGAATTTATCGATATAGCAAGTGACCTTCACTTTCTGAACAAAAGTCGCTACACAGATTTTCAGGCTGACATGACTCGTGAAAACGTCGCTGAAGTTATTTATTACACCCTTCAAGAAACAGAATTTTTGGAGGATAGTCAATTCGGGCAAAAGATGGCTCAATCTTATGGAGACATTAAGAGCGCAACCGAACGAGAACAACGATTTATTGCTGAATCGCTTGTAAAAGGGATCATGGAAGGATATCCTAACGGATTTTTTGGTGTAGGAGAGAAAGTAACTCGTGCACAAGCACTTGTCCTATTAGAGAGATTAACGAACAAATCGAAACGGATTCCTATAAAAGTGTCTCCTGACAAGCTAGAGCGAATTGTTCCGACTTCAGGCGGCGGCAGTAAAATCATCGTTTTCCCTGACAAACGTATGTGGGATGCGTATGAAACATTGCTACAAGTTGGACAACTCCGTGGAACGAATCACGATTTGTTCGATACGACACTTCGCCTGTATAAAGATAAAGCCGAGAAGGATAGTGTATTTAATCGTCCAGCAGGCTCAACAACAATTAACGAAGAAGCAGCAATCTGGCTTGATCCACAATATAATACGTATGGGATTACGATGCGCCTTCGTGACGGATCATTAGCACGTAACAAAGAGGTAGTAGAGCAATTTGCAAACAGCTTGTTTGGCTACAATGCCATCACATTTAAGGAGTTGTTCAGCAACATTTGTGCGAAAGTCGAGAAAGGTGAAGTTGTTACAACTCAGCATATCATTATAGGCAATGATGCCGTTAATGTTTTGGTGGACAGCAAAGCTAAAAGTGTCATTTTCTCTATCGCTACTAAAAAATAGAAATAGCCTCCACGCCGCATCACGGTTTGGAGGCTATTTTCTCATTTACAAAGTTGACTTTGCCTTATTACATTTAAGCCTATACCGTCTGCCATAATGACGACCATAGTATACGATTCGTCTAATCATTGATTGATCCTGCAATATAGCGAACGGACAATGATCAGGTCTTGTGTTTACTTCTAATATCCACGGATGAAGTCCTCTATCTATCGCAATGTCTAGTCCAATTTCCTTTAATTCAGGATAATGACGGTGCAATCGTTTCATCGTATTAATTCCAATTTGATTCAACTTCGCAAGTAAATGCTCACTTCCGCTAGCACTTGTATAAGGCTGCAAAACTTGATGTGCTGGCAAAATGGTACCACCTTGACTGCCGTTCGTTACGATTTTCCCAGGGTAAGCAACTCTAGCAACTGTCCCTGTCGCCTCCCATCGCTTCGAAGGGGTTTGCTGTACGACAAGCCTGAGATCATATGGCCTGCCATCATAGCTGAGCACATGAATACCTTTCTGGACAATATACGTTTTTCCTAACGTATCTTTCTTAATTGCACGATATAACCCCTCGAAAGTGCGGAAATATCTCTTCGTCCCCTTAAGCTGATACTTATATGTTCCATCTGCCGTTTTCTCTACCTTCATCACGCCTTTGCCCATCTGGCCGAATGTTGGTTTTACATAGACCATAGAGTAGGCCCCAAGCATCTTCGATAGTTGCTCGCGGCTGAATCTCCTTGTTAATGGGATATATGAACGTAATTCGGCATCCCTCAGCAAAAAATTCGTTTTCGCCCATTTGTCCGTTGTCTTATACCCTTTTTTGGTTGTGCTCACCTTAAGTTTAGGCATCATCCGTATCCAAACTCCTTTCTTTGATGGCGACTTGCTAACCCTATTTTGGCATGCACCTACTACAAAACTAGACTTGTATCTCTATTACTCTCGCTCTACTACTACTATACGAAACAATAGCAAAATCGCTTTAGGCCGCTGTCGTCATCGTTGAACCCAACTATCCGCAAATACATATGATTTAGTACCCGGAGAAATCGGATCATTGAACTTTCCCCCTGAGGAGGCCTACTGCTCTATGGATGACAACCGCCTGAAACATCATCTACTTATCATTACACAGTTTCATCCTTGGTATCGTGTACTGCTTGAAGAAAGAAATATTACTCTGTCAGGGACAGATACAGAATCAGAGCTAGCATTAGATCGGCTTCCTCTTTTGACTGCCCCTTTGCTGAATCGTCATTATTTTTCGCAGCCGCCAAGACAAGAAGCCGGGTTATCACTATTCCGCACATCGGGCACTTCTTCAGGTACACGCAAAGCGATTTATTATTCTCAAGACGATGATGATCGGTATATTAAGGCAAAGAAGGATAGCTTTCAGGAGTGGTTAGGTGAGGATAATTCCATTTCACGTGCTTTAGCAGATATGGGTACCGGTCATGCTGCGAGTACAGCACTAACGATTTTCGCTGAGCTTGGCATTCAAGGAGAAGCGATTTCTTTCACCGCCCCCATCGAAGAACATATAGCAAAACTTCGATCATTCAAGCCGGAGCTACTCTATACGATGCCTTCCATTTTGGAAGCAATTGCAGATGCTGTACCACGTAATGAACATTTTGGGCTACGTAAAATTATTGTTGTCGGAGAACTGGCTACTTCGGAGTGGCAAGCGAATATGGCTGCAAGGTTTCACCTCACGACTCATGATATTCTCGACACCTACGGCTCTATAGAGGTTGGAGCAATTGCTGCATATTCTCATGAACTTGGCGCTTATGTATTGGCAGATGGGATAGTTGGAGAATCATTACCTGCTCAGGATATAAGTGATGAATTCCAGCCGTTGCAACAAAACGAAGGTGTACTTGTTTTAACATCCTACTCCCGTACTCTATTTCCTGTTATTCGCTTCGTCACTTATGACGTTGTAAGAGATTTCCGAACGATTCTCCATGACGGCAAACAATTACAAGTATTCTCTTGTATGACTAAGCGAATTGGATCTGAGCTCAAGCATGGAGAAAAGATTAGTCTCTACGATATCGAGGAAGTTGTCAGCCGACATTTGGAGGATGCGTCCTTACGTGTCATGGTGCAAGATAACAAGCTGAAACTTTATATAAAAAGTGATCATTTAACCGATGAAAGATTATCCATCATTAAGCTTGAGGTTGAAGAGCAAATTGAAGATATCGGCCAAATGATTCGGAACCGGCTGTTGCAAGGAATAGAAGTTATTCCCGTGGGCAATCGCGAAGAGCTCCCCAGTGGAACAGTTAAAGCCAAAAAGTTATATCAATGAAAGGGGCAACGCCCCATGAATAAAGGCTGGTTAAAACAAATTGGTAACACCCCTCTCGTTCCACTGTCAAAACTATTCGAGAACGCTCGCGGCATTCAAGTATATGGCAAGCTAGAAATGATGAATCCCAGTGGAAGCTCCAAAGATCGTCCTGCATTACGTATTTTACAAAAAGCGTATGAACAAGGGGAGATTGGACCGGGATCAATTATTATTGAATCCAGTTCCGGTAATATGGCTATTAGTCTTGCAGCGATCTGCTCCTACATGGGCATGAAATTTATAAGTGTAATCGACCCTCGCACAGCTTCACAAAATATTGCGATTATGAAAGCGTACGGAGCAGATGTTTCATACGTAAACTCTCCCGATCCCGCAACTGGCGAGTTTCTTCCTGCGCGGCTGGAACGTGTAAGACAGTTGACGGCAAGTTTGCCGAATAGCTTCTGGCCAAATCAATATGGAAATGAACATAATTACATGGCGCATTATGACGGTACAATGCCCGAAATTGCGAATGCACTTGATAAGATCGATTACATCGTAGGGGGCGTAAGTACATGCGGAACAATGCTGGGCTGCGCTCGCTATATTCATGATCACAATTTAGAAACTAAAGTCGTAGCTGTTGATGCGGTCGGAAGCGTTATTTTGGGTGGTGACAAGGGACCACGACGATTCCCTGGTTTAGGAGCTGGGATTGTTCCTCCGTTTGGACAAAATCGATTTATGGACTTTGCCGTCAACGTATCCGATTGGGACATGGTTACAACCTGTCTTGAACTTGCTGAAAAAGAATCTATCCTCGCAGGCCCTTCTACGGGCGCGGTTATTGCGGCACTGAAGTCGATGGTAGACAATATCCCTGACCATTCTACCTGTGTCGTTATTGTCCACGATCGCGGGGAACGTTATATGGATACCGTTTTTAATCATACATGGGTCAAAGAGCAATTCCAGAACAACATCCCAGCTGAAAGGGGATAACTACTTGCTTTATCTAGGTGAACAACAACTTCGCGAAATCGGTTTCGAATGGGATGAGCTAGTTGACCAAATCGAAGCATCGGTACACATTATGGATGACAATCACTTTGCTCAGCCGATAAAACCTTATTTGCGTTTCAACGATCCGAACAATCGAATCATCGCTATGCCAGCCTATATTGGTGGCACTATTCATGCGGCAGGTTTAAAGTGGATAGCTAGCTTTCCTGGGAATCATCGTCTTCAATTGCCTAGAGCGCATAGTGTTACAATCTTAAATGACGCTGACACTGGAGAACCTCATACGATATTAAATACAGCTTTAGTCAGTGCTGTTAGAACTGCAGCAGTGAGCGGATTAATGCTCCGCTATTACTTATCAAGTCGCGGGATTGCATTGGGAGCACGCCGTGTTGGCATCATCGGTTTTGGACCAATCGGTAAATTCCATTATGAGATGTGTAAACAGCTGCTCAGTGATCGCATTGAATCCTTTTATATATACGATGTGCGAAGTGTTAGTATGGATGACATCCCAAACGACAAGTACAAAGAGCGTGTAACCATTGCAAGTAGTTGGGAACAGCTTTACACCACGTGCAACGTCATCATTACGTGCACAGTAAGTCCAGAACGATATATCAATCTTCCTCCAGCACCTGGCGTCCTTCTTCTAGATGTATCTCTTCGAGATTATAAGCTAGATGCGATTAAACATGTGAATGCAGTAGTTGTAGATAGCTGGACTGAGGTGTGCCGCGAAAATACCGACATTGAACTCCTACATCTCGACAATGGCCTCCAAGCTGAAGAGACTGTTTCATTAGGGGATGTTGTATGTCGAGCAGCACTGAGCCGAGCTCCGAGCAATGAACCAATCCTCTTTTGCCCAATGGGTATGGCCGTTTTCGATATCGCTATTGCGGCATGGTTCGCTCGTAAAGGCATAGAACAAGGGATTGGTATTCAATTACCGTAATGTTGACAGGATAGATAGCTATCCTATACATTATATTTGTTGCAATTTAATTGAACCCATTTAAATAGATAGTACGTTTGCGGGTAGTATCGCGCATTCGTTGTGGAGGCCGATATTATGCCCAGTGATACGTTAAAATTAGAAGATCAAATCTGTTTCGCTATATATGCAAGTTCAAGAGAAATATCTAAGCTTTATCGCCCACTGCTGCACGATCTTGGCTTAACCTATACACAATACGTAACGATGCTTGCCCTATGGGAGCAAGATGAAGTCACCGTTAGCTCATTAGGCACAAAACTATATCTAGATTCCGGCACACTCACTCCTCTACTTAAGAAGCTGGAATTGGCTGGTTTTGTTACTCGTACTCGCGACAAAAATGATGAACGAAGCGTCCTTATTGCACTGACTGAACAAGGAAAAGTGCTTCGCGAGAAGGCTTTAGACATCCCAGAAAAACTTTACTGTAAGCTGGATGCAACACCGGAAGAAGGAGCACTTTTACTTAAACAAATGAACGCATTGCTGAACAAGATAAAGCTATGTACCTTTAAAGACTCCTTACAGAAGTAGGGCATAAGCTAGTAGACAACTGCCAATTGGATTGCTTTTATTTGCTGATGACGTCTCTTTCACAAGCAAAAATAGCCGCTAGCCTATTGGCAAGCGACTGTTCTTGCTTGTGTTTGCTTTGCTTAACGCTCTTAACAAAGCAATCACATCGTTCATGTTCCCTATCAACTTATCCGCCTGACGAGGCTGATACTTGGCTTGCAGCCCCCTTTGCAGCAAGAGGTCTCTCCGTTATTTCCCCTAAACGAAGAGCTCTTATTTCCCTTCTCGTACAAACAAATAAAGCACAGCAAATGAACCAAAAGCCACCAAACAGAAATAAAGCAGAAGCTCCATATAAATCAGCAGCATAGCCGCCAATTACGCTACTAATGGGGATAGCAATGATTCCAAGACTAGAGGATACCCCCCATGCCCGCCCGCGGAATTGTTCAGGTATTAATAGCTGCATAGCTGTCCCCGTCGATATGTTCACTAAAGTCATTCCAAGCATACGTATCGCAAAAAAAACTAATGTGAGTGACGTTGATTTAGATAAAGCGATGACAATAATAGAGCAACCAACTAAGGTTAAGCCTGCTATCATTAATCGCCCTGCACCAAACGTCCTTTCGATTGACGCCGCAAAAATACCGCCAATCATCGTGCCTACGATAGCCGCTGTTTGAATAAGCCCTAATGTGCCGACCCCTCCATGCAGTTGCTGGTCAATAAGACCAGGTAAGATCGGCCCCATATAAGCGCCAACATTAATTAAAATACCAATCCATATAATCGTTTTCAGTTCAGGGATATCAAATACGACTCGCCAACCATCCTTTAAGCCTTTCCAAAATGTCGTTTTAGTGGTGGAAGCTATCGCTTCTTCCGTTTTGGGCGGTAATCGCAACGGTAAAATGATTAGAGCGGCTATAATAAAGGAAAATGCGTTGACCGTAACCGCCCATTGCGCACCGAAATAAGCAATGAAAATACCAGCTGCAGAAGTACCTGCAATATAAACGACTTTGGAGATGGTAGTGAATAAACCAGTAGCATCGGCGAGATGCTCTTTGCCTACCACAACTGGCATGATCGAGTAATGAGCTGGAGACATAAAAGTAAACATCGTATTTAAAAGAAATAAAATAGCTAACGTAAACAACAATGGCATCTCTTTATTCCACATCATAACTGCCAATAATGCTACTAGTACTGCCGATATAATGTTCGTAACTAGCAATATCGTCTTCTGATTGTAGCGATCTGCAATGGCGCCAGCAATGAATCCAATAAATATACGACTCGTATGCCAGACAACCTGAACAAGCGACGCTTGAAGCATAGATTGACTGTGGGAATAGATAGCCCATATAATAGCCAAATTAAAAAATATATCCCCTAGTAATGAGACAATCGAGCCTCCCCAAAGCATCATAAGCGAGCGATTTCGGAGTATATGCTTATATCTTGCAAAAGTAGATAGTCTTGCAGTTGAATCAGACATGGATCGCTGCATCAATAACTGGTTGTTCCAGATTAGCGTTAATGATTAGCTCATCAAGTGTGAAGTTAAAGTTACCGAGCTTTTGGTCACTATGCGCTAAGCGATGAAGGAATAATGCAATTCCTGACGATCCCGTAGCAAAATCCACCGAAATTCTCATCAATTGCTCGCCCGGAAATGCAATTCCTTCTGGCTTCTCCAATTGATACAACAACACGCCGTTAGCGATCCGATGCGCTGCATGTAGGTAGCGATCATCTCCCGTAAACTGATAGAAGTCGAGCAGAAAGTTGCCGAGGCCCGAAGAACCTTGAAATAAGCTAGGGAAGTTTGTATATTTCTTACAAGTGTCTGTAGCTAGATTATCCAATTGATGTCTGTATGTTTCCTTCTGTGTGACAACCCAATATCGCAGCAGCACAGTTGCAACGCCTGCTGAACCATCTATCCAGTAGTGGGACAAAACATTTTCAGATTCAAAAACTAATCCCCGCGGAATTATTGTGTGGCCTTCTTCAATCTCTTTAGCAAAAGATAACTCAAACGCCAGCGCTGCTTCACCTAGCTCCATATATTTTTCTTCGCCTGACGCTTTATACAAATACAGCAAAAACATTGCAACGCCACTTGATCCTTTAGCATATCCATGCCAAGCAGCACCTTCATGATCTAACCAATAGCATCCATTTGGATGCTCTACCTTTGTAGACAATAGATGCTCGCCAACTGCTAGTGCACGGTTCAACCAGTAGGCTTCTTGCGTTTGCAAATAAAAATATAGACAAGTTAAACCGTAACCACTAGCTCCGGAATATAAATTAGCTGACTTCCAAATTAACGAATCATTTTCAATTTTACGCATCATTTGTAGTGCCGAGTCGTGTACACCACTCTCCCATAGAGCCCAAGATATTCCCGACCAGCCTGAGTATAAACCTGGAGGGACAATTTTGTTATGGATGGACTGAGACAGTATCCAATGAAGCGCTCGCGTGGGAACTGCGCCTGTTAATTTGTTTAAAGCATAAGCTACTCCTGTCGCTCCATGCGCCACATTTAGTGGATTGTAAAAAAACATAACCGGATCGGACGGATATAAACGGTCATCTCTATGATACTCTGCACTAGACTTGATGTAATGAACCATCTTATCGACAGTATCAAGCAATTCAGCTTTCGGTATTATTCTAGTAGGCAACGGTGCTATAACCTGAATACAAATTTGCCCAAGTCGATCAGCAACTTCAGTTGCCGTCGGCCTGTCCGCTGCATCGTTGCTCATACATTCTCTAATAATTTGAGCCATATCATCCGGCACACCTAAGTCGGCTGTGAGAGAGTCAATAAACACCTCTTTTTTGTCCTTATTTACATCTAGCAGCATGTTCATCGGCAATAATGTAGCAAGCATCGTCGCACCTAACGAATAGATATCATCCTCAAATTGGGGTTTATCCCCTGCTGTAGGACTGTTATAACCAGGTGTTATCAGTTTAGTAGGCTGATCAATTCCAGATCGGTAGCCAGCTTCCAAATCTATTAACCTTACAAGACCCTCTTCATCGTCAATTACCATAATATTCGTAATAGACAAGTCACAAAATACAATATGTTTAGCGTGGCATGCGGATAGGCTTTTCGCCGTGTTCATCCATATTTTACGCAGCTTTTCTAAGTAAGTTTTTTTGATTTCATCATTAGGCGAGCTGTACTTCCATGGTGTCTGTGTAACGATGAATCTATTTAAAGGCATACCAGGCAGTTTCTCTTCAACTAAAAATTTATGTTCCCAATCTTGGAAGAAATCAATAGGTTGAGCCGCAACTTGGGTGTCGGCGAGTAGTTGCAATAGTTGGTATTCCTTATACAGCTTATCGGTTGCATCATTTCCATCTTCACTCACATGAGTGTTAGGTTTAGCTTCTTTAATAACGACCTGCTTCCCCGTAGTTTGATCAATTGCTACATACACACCACCAAGCATCGTATAATTTAAAGCCTCTTCCACTAGGTATCTGCCATTGTTTAGAGCCATCTCTTCATCCGTTTCTTCTGTATCTGGGGGAAAAGGGTCTTCCGCCCATGCTGGTGGTGTAAAATACGGCAGCCGATGATCAGGATGATTGTCACCCTCAGGCGATACCAAAAAATGCTTTTTATCTCCCTCCGGCGTTAATTGATAATAACCATCAAACCCTCCGTACCGATAATAAACCGTACGAGAGTCTTTATATTGGCGATCTGTAAGTATGTAAGGACCCCTGTAATCTTGTAATCCTTGATGAAGCAGATGAATTAAAGACTTAAATTGTGCAAGATCCGGAGGATATATCGTAATGAACTTACCTCCGGCTTCACGCGACCAAACTTTCCCCCCTGTCATCATAACCAAACGGGTATCTAGTAGAAATTTAAACGGTATGTTGTGCTCTATACATAGCAGCGCTGTAATACGCAGAACATCTTGACAATGATTAGGTATCGAAGAAATATGAATTTTCCATCCTTGTCGCGGCTGTTTATACTGAACCGGCGTCACATAGTACCATACATTTTTCCGGCGGCTTGTCCAGTTTTCCGGGATATTAGGCTGTACCACGCGGAGCAATTCATCAGATGGCAGATACCGATCCATAGAGTCGTACCAGTCAGATTGAATAGTCCTGGTTAATAAATATCTACGTGCACTTTGGTTAGTCACATGTTCCGCCTCCTTATTATTTAGAGAAAATGTTTAAAAACAGGGTCAGCCCAATGAAAGAGACAGCGCTCACACGCTGCCTCCTAAGCAAAGTTACTCTATTAACAGCTATGATGATCGCAAGATGAAACGCTGACAGCTTCTTGATCACGGCTTATTCTTGTAGCGATCTTCTGTAGATTCAAAATTCTTAGCATATTTAGACACCTCCCCTGCTTGTTAGGTAGAAGTTGAATGAAATTCAGATAACTACGAATAGCAACTATGCAGATCACAAGAAGAGATACTAACCAGCACTGGATCACGATTTACTTTTGCAGCAATTTTTTGCAGACTCAAAATTCTGAGCATCATATACACCCCCCTCAAAAGTTACATACAAATGAGTACAAATGAGTACAAATGAGTGCTTTTACGAATATTTCGTTCACAGTGTTTCTCTGTTACTAGCAGCTATGACTATCGCAAGATGATACGCTGATAGCTTCATGCTGATCGCCTATTTTTGCAGTAATTTTCTGAAGTTTCAAAATTCTTTGCATATATTCCACCTCCTAGTCTATCGTATTGTGACTTGTAAAGTCCTGGTAAATATAACATAAGAAAAATAACTTTACAATAGATTACTTTTCGACTTTTATAGACAAACAACTTATTTTTTCTATATTTTTTTACAAATTATTATTTTATTTACGTTTATTTTATGAAAATAAATATGTATTATGTGGAAATAAGTAATCCTACCAAAATTATTATAATTACATAATTTGTGATAATTTACTTTATTAGAGTTGGAACTTTATGCTATGCTAGTTTTGGTTACGAGGCTTTAAAACTATGATTTGGAGGGGGAAGTACATTGGAGATTCCATTTCGCACTTATTTGTTTAACAAAATAATACGGACCGAGCACTATGAAAGTTTGGATCGATATATTGCAACAGAGGAGTTATTGCAGATTATTTATTCAATTATTCCCGAAAAGTGGACAGTCAACAGGATGAACGTATGGTTTCGCGTAGAGGCTAAGGACCAAAAGCTTCCCCAACAAGGCTGGAAAATACATATTTCGGTTATACCGAGTCAGTGTCAAGACCTATTGCGTGATGCTGCAACCGTGCTTTTCCAGGGTGGTGTTGCCTTCAAGTTTTTATGTGATACTTCATTAGTTCGCGAATCTGGAGGAAATTTATGGAATCGTTCGTCCGGGGGAAAGTTTATGACTGTGTACCCTGCCAGCGAAGATCAGTTTCACACCACAATTGAGCAGTTGCATCTAGTTTTGCAAAAGTATGATGGCCCCTATATTCTCAGTGATCGCAGATATAAGAACTCAAAAACTGTATACTACCAATACGGATTATTCGAGAAAAATCCTTATATGACCGTTTTGGGAGATAAGAGAAACTACTTCGTTTCACCCGATGGGGATCTCAATCCAAAGACAGATTTGTCTTATTTCGATTGTCCTTCGTGGACGCAAGATCCATTCCCCTCCGAGGATGAAGTAGATGAAGATCAAGCACTTAACAACGGGAGATATCGTATCGAAAGTATGCTCAGCAATACGATGACTGGTGGCGTATACTTAGCAACAGACATGAAAGAAGATCGCTTAGTTGTAGTGAAGGAAGCAAGACCCCATACGCAAATGGATGAGTATGGACATGATGCTACCTATCGCTTGCAAAAAGAATATGAAATCTTGCAGTTGCTAGCAAAGGATGGGATTGCACCTGCACCCGTTGATTTGTTTCAAGATTGGGAACATACCTTTTTAGTAGAAGAGCATGTGAAAGGTTCCGCTTTAAATCATTTTTTCGCAGCAAACATGCCTTTCAAATATACGAGCCCTAGCGCTGAAGATAAGATCAAGTATCTCGAAACACTAAAAAAAATATGGACTAACCTCGCTAGAGCAATTGCGATCTGCCATAAGAAAAATGTAGTGTGCTGCAATTTATCGATTACGAATGTCATTGTACTGGATGCAGCGACGGGGCAAGTTAAGCTTGTAGATCTAGAAGCAGGTCATCGCTTAGGGATGGACTTCAAAAACTCTATTCAAACAATTGGCTTCTCAGACCGCGACGTTACTCAAACGCCTAAATGTGAAGATGATATTTATTCATTGGGGGCAATTATGGCGGCAAACCTCTTTCCGGTCAACTGCCTATACGAGATTGATCCGGGGAAAAAAGATCTATTCGTAGAGGCACTCGGAGAAGATCTTGGTGTACCGATGCAATTACGAAGTCTCATAAGAAGATGTATGAGTGCAGAAATAGTGGATCGCCCTACAGCAGAACAAGTTGTCTGCCTACTCGATAGTATTCATTTGGAACTTACATCAGTGACGTCCATCGTTCCTATTGCTAAGACTGAGCTGCTAACCGTAGTAGAACATACTAGTAAATATATTGTTCAATGCGCAGATTATCATCGCACCGATCGTTTATTTCCTGCTGATCCTCTAGTGTTTGAAACAAATCCGTTAAATCTAGCTTACGGTGCTGCTGGCGTTGTCCATGCTCTTCAGCGGTTAAATAAAGAGGTTCCACAAGCAGCCTTGACTTGGATACTGGCGAGATCATTATCCACAGAACAAATTCCGCCGGGATTATATACGGGCATGGCGGGAATTGCTTGGGTGCTTTTGGACGCTGGACTACATGAGCCTGCTGCTCGCCTGCTACGTAAAGCTCAAGAGAGCCCTTTGTTGCATCAATCTGCAGATATCTTCACCGGCTCAGCAGGGTATGGTCTAACTTGCATTAGATTTTATATGACGACCGGAGACCAGCATTGGTTAGATCAAGCAATTGCTGCAGGAGAGCATCTATTAACAACCAAGAAAAAGGATCGAGACGGTTATTTCTGGAAAGACAGCGAAGGCGACATTTGGCATGGTTATACAAGAGGTTCCAGCGGTATTGCACTTTTCCTACTCTATTTAGGAATTGTGTCAAAAAACGATAGCTACATGAACGAAGGCAAGCTCGCTTTAGCGTTTGAGCTTGGTAAATTGCTTAACGTTTCAGATGACATACTTAGCGTACGCAGAGGCAAGGTGGGCAGGAAAGAACTTATTATGTCAGAAAGTTGGCACGGAGGGGCGGCAGGGATAGCGGCTGTTCTCATACGCTACTGGGCATACTTGAAAGAACCCTCTTATTTAGAAACAGCACAGAAGCTTGCCAGAAATACATCCAAAAAGTATTCAACATTCCCTGCTCTATTCAAAGGTTTGTCTGGCTCAGGAAACCTCCTACTTGATATGTATCAATTTACAGGCGAAAAGCATTACCTGCTTGAAGCACATCATATTGCGAATGGAATCATGTTGTTTAAGCTCGATAAATCTGATGGGATCGCTTTCCCTGGAGAGCAGCTGATGAAGATTTCTACCGATTATGCAACAGGCTCAGCAGGGATAGCGTTATTTTTGCACCGTCTGGCTAATGAAAATGAGCATTTAAACGATTTTAATTTTACACTCGATGAATTGCTTGATTTTAGCCCTAGCGAATATCCATCTAATAAGAACTACGAACAGCTGTCGTCTATGTGAACAGACTGCTGTTCGTCAAACTTGCCTATTCTAAGCACATCGCACAACATAAACCGGCGTATTGAGGCGGGCTAGTCGTAAACATACCTATCAATCAAATGTCCGCCACCAAATGCCAGCACATTCGGGTAAAGTTATAATCCTGTCTCGTGCAACTCTATCACCCAGATCATCTCCAAAAAAGAATCTAGTCAATCGCTCAGCCTGCTCTACACTCTCGAAGCTATAATCGGTTCGAATCCATTTATGATCGAAACCATAAACGTCTGTTAGCTCCGCATAATAGTCTTTTAGAAAGTCCGGCGGATGCGGTGTTTCAAATCCTGTACCCATCGTCTCAAGGATGATTGCTGTCCCGCCGACTTTCAATACCCTTCTCATCTCTCCTATAACACGCTCCAAGTTGCTCTGCCAATCCTTGTGTGCAGTTGAACTTACATAACAAATGCTCCAGCCCGACACGACCAAATCTGCACAATTGTCTTCAAGTGGAAGCTGACGATGATCTCCAACCAGAACACCCCAATTGGTATGTCCTGCCTCGCGCAATCGGTCACTCGTTAGCTTCAACATTGCCTCCGATGCATCAACAGCCACAATAGACTTCACTTTCGGTGCAAGTACTGTCGTCAGACGCCCCGTTCCAGCTCCCATGTCTACAACATCAAGTCCATCGACAGCACGTATCTCTGACACAACTTGCAATAAGTTTGGCTGCCTAGCAATCATCTCATCGTATTGGTCTGCTTCACTTCTGTAAATCTCATCATGATTCGGCATCGTCTCTATGACCTCCATTATTTAACTTCTCAACAACACAATAAACGTTGACGTAACGAGAAGGTCAAGTAGAATGGAATCTAATTTAATTGCTGTCATGCTATAATAGAATTCAGCCCAGAACGGAGGCAAATTCTATGATCAAGAAATTAGCATTAGCAGCGGTTTATGTAGCCATCGCTTATCTTATTTATATATATGGCGATAACATACTTGCTTGGTTCCAGCAAGCTAATAGCATCCCACTTATCATTATAATGGCATCTATTATGGCACTTTTCCCGATCATTCCTTACCCCATTGTTGGAGGTGTTATAGGAGCGGCACTCGGCCCTATCCTTGGCGCAGTGATTACTTGGGCGGGTTCATCTATCGCTTCCATACTCATGTTTCTTTTTGTACGATACGGTTATCAAGAATGGGGACAACGGATTTTGGCCCGCAACAAAAGCATTAGTAAAATAACAGTTATGTTTGAACGTAATGCTTTCTTGACCATTTTATTCGCTAGAATGATTCCTTTTATTCCATCTATAGTTGTTAATGTGTACGCAGCATTAAGCCGCGTCTCCTTCACTTCTTATACAATCGCTTCCTCCTTAGGTAAAATTCCTTCTATGCTACTATTTGCAGTTGTAGGAGATAGTGTTATGAGCTCTCCTCAGAACATGCCGATAACTATCGCTGTATATGCTGTTTTTATTGCTATCGCGTTAGGTGCCTATCGACTTTGGCAAAAGCGAGGGATTGTACAACATAGAGAAGTCAAACAATGACAACCATTAGATTTTAGGCAGAAGATTATGATAATATAAATTTTGGATAATGAAAAAAGGGGGAATTAATGATGACAACAATCAAATCAAAGCTAAGACTCAGCACGATACTCTTGCTTATAACTGTATTTGCACTTATTACAGCGGGTTGCGGAGTAAATCAGGGTAAGAACAATGCAACACAAGGGTCAGGTGGGAACACAGCAACAACTGAACCATCTCCTTCACCATCCCCGTCACCAACTGCAACGCCAACTGAAACTGCAGCAGAATCGGACAAGCTTGAATTACTTGGACCTGAAAAACATCCAGTTGTGACTATCGAATTAAGCAATGACAAAATCATTAAAGTAGAGCTTTATCCCGAAGTTGCTCCTAATACCGTTAACAACTTCATTTCACTTGTGAATAAAAATTTCTATGACGGAGTTATTTTCCACCGTGTTATTCCAGGCTTTATGATCCAAGGTGGAGATCCTGAGGGAACTGGTATGGGCGGACCAGGCTATACTATCGCTGGTGAGTTCACAGGTAATAGCTTCAAAAATAATTTGAAACATACAAGAGGCGTTATTTCTATGGCCCGCGCCCAAGATCCTAACTCGGCAGGTTCTCAGTTTTTCATTATGGTCGCAGATTCTGACTTCCTAGATACCCAATATGCTTCATTTGGCACAGTTATCGAAGGTATGGAACATGTTGATGAAGTGGTTAATCAAGAACGCGATGCTAACGACTTGCCGAATACACCGATTTCTATGAAAAAAGTTACCGTTGATCTAAAAGGTATGACATTCCCTGAACCTGTAAAGGCTGAATAAATAGATACATGAAAAAAGCTCTCCTTAAAAGTAGATTATCTACTTAAAGGAGAGCTTTCTTTTTAACTAAAGCATAACTTCCTATTGGCCATTTATCCTTTGACACAACATATTAGTAAATGTTAATATGAACACATAAAAACAAATTAGTCGTTACTAATATGAGGTGAAACAAAATGATACAGCAATTAGAGCTGCAAGCAAAGTTTATTCGTGGTTTCTCTGATAAAACCCGACTAGCTATTCTTCACCTACTCTTACATGAAGAAAAAACGGTCACACAAATCGTTGATGAGTTACAAGGGAATCAGTCTAACATTTCGCAACATCTCTCCTGTTTGAAGGGCTGCGGCATAATAGTGAGCAGACAAGACGGAAAATTTGTTTATTACTCATTGCGAAATGAACAAGTAAGAACAATGCTGATTACTATAGGTTCCCTATTTGAGCAAGTTCAAGAAGAAGCTAAATGTTGTGAACGCCCATTCGGAGAACATGGTGATGAGTGATTTCAAATTTAAAAAGGATTTACTTGATTCTACTACTACTCTCAATTCTCCCTCTTCAACATGTAATGACGGTTGCTGCTCTACAGAGGAATCCTTCGGAAATGATGACGCTGCTCTAGTATCCCCTAACAATGAAAACATCCGTACCTACGATATTGAAGGTATGGATTGTAGTTCTTGTGCGCTTACGTTACAAAATCATCTGAAATTACATCAAGATGTAACGAGTGTGGCCGTTCACTATTCCAGTGCTAAGCTACACATCGAACATTCTAATTCTGTTGAAGACATTATTGGAGAAGTAAAAAAGGTAGGCTTTCATGCTTCTTTAGCAGGCTCATTGAAGGGTAAAAGTAATAGCCCACGTTCTTCATGGTCAGGTATCATCTTCTCAGCCGTTCTTATTTTATTTGGTTATATCGCTACTTTTATAAATGACAATCAAGAGATGACATCCACACTTCTATATGCAATTGCTATATTAGCGAGTGGAATAACACCTTTAAAAAGTGCCTACTACGCCCTAAAAAGTCGTTCCCTTGATATGAACGTACTAATGTCCGTAGCTGTTATTGGTGCGGCTATTCTTGGAGAGTGGCTTGAAGGGGCAACTGTCGTTTGGTTATTTGCTTTGGGTAATGTACTTCAAATGAAGTCTATGGAAAAAACCCGTAATTCCGTTCGTCAGTTACTTGATCTTGCACCACCTGAAGCTTGGATAAGAAAAGAAAATGAACTAGTACGTACAGCAGTGGAACGTATCCGCGTAGGTACAATCATCATTGTAAAACCTGGCGAGAAAATTCCGCTGGATGGCATCATTTTGACGGGAGAATCAACGATAAACCAAGCTCCAATTACAGGCGAGTCAATTCCAGTTGACAAACAAGTTGGAGATACCGTCTATGCTGGCACATTAAATCATCATGGCACATTAGAAGTACGAGTAACTAAGCAGGTTCAAGACACAACCGTTTCAACTATTATTCGATTAATTGAAGAAGCACAAGAAAAGAAAGCACCTACTCAAGATTTTGTAGATAAATTTGCACGAATCTATACACCCGTTGTATTCATTGGTGCTTTCGTAATAATGATATTCCCCCCTCTTCTCGGTTTTGGGACATGGATGGATTGGATATACAGAGGTTTGGAATTACTCGTAGTTGCATGCCCTTGTGCACTTGTTATCTCTACACCAGTAGCAATTGTTAGTGCTATCGGAAACGGGGCTAAACATGGCATTCTCATTAAAGGTGGCTCTATTCTGGAAAAAGCAGGTCAACTTAATGTCATTGCTTTTGATAAAACGGGAACACTCACGAATGGCAAACCTATTGTAACTACGCTTCTTCCCATTGGGATTACTGAAACGGAGCTTTTGCAAATCATAACAACTCTTGAATCTTATTCTACACATCCAATAGCTCAAGCCATTGTAAAACATGCCGAAGGAGCAGATGTTTATCCTATGGCAGGCTCATCGTTTACAAATGAAGCTGGCAAAGGTATTCAAGGTACAATAAACGGTGAAGTTTGTGTCGCAGGAAAAGTTGACTGGTTTAAAGAAATGGCCATTTCTTTTTCCACTGTCGCTTCGCAAATAGCCCAGCTTGAAGCTGAAGGGAATACTTTGATACTAGTAGCAAAAAACAAGAGGCTGATCGGCGTTATTGCTGTATCAGATACGATTCGCAAAACCACTTTGCAAACGATTGATCAATTACATGCAATGGGTATCAAACAAACCGTTATGTTAACAGGCGATAATGAAGGTACAGCTACCAAGATTGCAAATCAAGCTAAAATATCCACTTATAAAGCCAATTTGTTACCAGAACAGAAATTAGACGAAATCGAGCATTTGCAAGCTCAAGGAAATGTAGTGGCAATGGTTGGGGATGGCATTAATGATGCTCCTGCACTTGCGGCAGCACATATCGGAATTGCAATGGGTGGTGCGGGGACTGATACGGCAATGGAGACTGCTGATATCGTTTTAATGGCAGACAATCTAGATAAGTTGCCTCACACCATTAAACTAAGTCGAAAGACATTACAAATCATTAAACAAAATATCTGGTTCTCTATATTGATAAAACTTGTTGCTCTAGTACTCATATTCCCTAACATTCTGACCCTTTGGTTAGCCGTATTAAGTGATACCGGAGCCGCGTTAATAGTCATCCTAAACAGTATGAGATTATTAAAATACAAGTGAAGCCTTAAAGACTGATATTTATTTTCTAGTAAGATGAGAACCGTTGCATTAACCGTCATACTTGGAATTTACATTGAATCGAATCCCCAATTATGACGGTCAATGCTTTGAATCTCATTGTTATGGTTAACTGTTGTAATACTTACTAAACTGCTTTTTTCCAAACATCAGACTGATCTGGCTTATCGCCACTAGTCCACCAACGCGCCACGTACTCTACTCCGTTATAAATTACTTTATCGCCGCCAAGGTAAGCCTTCGTGCTCTTCCATTCCACGACTACACTACTTGTAAGCTTCCAAGCACTGGAATTGTCAGGCGTATTATTTTGAGTCCAATACTGAGCAACGTATTCAAGGCCGTTATATTGAACCTTGTTGCCACTCACATAAACGGTTTTAGCATCCCATAGAGGAAGTGTGCTTCCTCCGCCGTTGTTACCTTCTTCTTTTAGCGTCCTAGCCACTAGTGGGGATGAGAATGAAGATACTAGACCATTCTGATCAACTGCTTTTACTGTATAGGTATAAGTAGTATCAGATTTCAACTTATCGTCTGTGAAGGTATTGTGAGTAGTCGTCCCGCACCAAACGCCATCACGGTATACATCATATTGTTTAATGCCGACATTAGAGTTAGATGGCAGCCAGCTTAATACAATTGATTTTACAGTTTGAAGTGTCGTAACAAGATTCGCTGGTGCAACAGGAGGCTTAGGCTCAGGCTGTGGGATTGAACCATCGTTAACGAGATTAACATCAATAACTTGATAGAAAGCATTAATAGTATCTCCAATTTCCCATACACCCAAAATAATATGATAACCGCTGCGATCTGTAGGAACGTCACACTCATGTGATACGTTCATAGGTGGTTTTGCACCTTTGTAATCAACAAAGCAGAACGGCTTTGGCTCCAATGAATCGCGTGTTAGCGGCTTACTTGGATCCCAATCTTTTTTAGTAATGTAATAACTCCAACTCTCAGATACGTGGTTAGCCGTTAGCTTCCACGAGAATGTGTTTTTGCCACCATTCATTGTAACCTTTTTCCAACGTGTTTGAGATTGCTCGTACAACTCCTTAAATACTCCTGCACCTGATATTTCGCCATCTTTGGGACCAGAAGCTGGGAAGTTTCCAACAGCCTCCAAGCTTTGCGGTTCATATTGCACAGCACCACATTCTACATTTAGTTTCTCCTTACACATGTAGGACCTACTTGTAGGCGACTCGATATATCCATGCGCAGAGGCGCTCTCGGATAACAAGATCGATAGTAAAAATGCGAATGCCAGTGTACCAATTGCAATAAATAGTTTTCGAGACTGCGTAAATTTTTGCTGTACTTCTGTCTGTGAAATCATTAAAAGTTCCTCCTTCAATAATTGCTTTTTTAGTTTTAAGAATTAGATATACTTCCAATTACTACCTTCGGGTACGAGTATAGCACGGGACAATTTATTGGTAAATAATTCTTAATACATGGTTGCAACAGATAAATTACTAGGACATATCGATTTCGAAACCAATTTTAAAACTATAAATCGTCCTTTCAATCGCATTTCTTTATTAAAAATGTATAGTCACTTTGAACTATTTATATATATTTGTAATACAAAAAAATAGTTCTAAAAGTATGTAACCCATCCATCCGTTCATTGTATATTCAATACTATTAATTTATAATAGGTCATATAAACCAATCGGAAAGGTCGGGAATAAAAAATGAAAGAAATTCCTATCTCCTATGTTCGAAGTAATCAAGTCGGAATCGTCTCCTCTCTGCTTGTCGCAATCATCTTTGACCTTCCTTGGTTAATCGCAGCGCTATTCATCGTTTTGCTTATTGGCTTGGTTTTTGGACCAAAAGGAAACCTCTTCATCATAGCGGCAAAGCCGTTTGTACAGAAGTTTATTGCGAATGGCTCTACAGAGGCTATAGTATTACAACGCTTTAATAACCTACTTGGTTTAACTTTTCTTACTATTTCTTTACTAAGTTTTCTACTTAACTGGCCAATCGTTGGTTATGTAGTCGCTGGAATAATGGGTGCCGCTGCTTTAGCTGCCATACTCGGGTATTGTATCGGCTGCACAATCTACTTCCAATTCAAGCAATTACGCGCAAAGAGGTTGAGCCGTGGTTAATAAGCACCCTAAATAGTAGAGGGGTGAAATAAAAGAAACCTGCGACTATGAGGGGAATATTTTCATGTCTAAAGTTGAACTTTTCGCATCGGGAAAATTACAGGTAAAACTAAACGGCCTCAGTCCAATGGCGTTCAGGACTAAGGCCGTTTAGCATTTTTTATATTCAATCGTATTGTGCTTTTTGCATGAAACGCTCAATCAGGGCTGCTGCCTCTGCTCTTGTTAGTGTTTTATGAGGAAGAAGTTGACCATTATTCCCCCCGATAATGCCGTATTTGATATTCAAAGCCATCTCATCTCTTGATGGGGCAGAGAGCTTACCACTATCCTTAAACCGACTTAATAGTTCGTCTACTTCCTTGCTCGTCATAGATATCTCCATGCCAACAAGCTTCATCGCTTTGGATAGAAGATGCACCGCTTCTTGTCTCGTTAAGTCCTCGTTTGGATGAATAAGATGTCCTGTTTTTCCGGCAAGCAAGCCGTTGCTCTCAGCGATTGACAAAGCTTCGTAGTACCAATCCGTCTTCTTAACGTCCACATACGAAGTGGGCTTCTCAAAGTTCTGCAAGCCTAAAGCTCTTACTAGAATTGTCACGAATTCGGCGCGGGTAACATTCCTATTCGGCCCAAAATGATGTTCGTCAATGCCATTAATAATGAGCTTCGACGCCATGTCATTGATACTTGCTTTAGCCCAATGTTTTTCAACGTCTAAGAAAGAGACTTCGTTATTCACAAGGACGTAAGTACCACTTGCCATGCTGTACATAACCGCATAATATTGCCCATTTTCTTTAACAATTCGCGTATATACTGGCTTAATTTCTCCAACATCTGTCACAACGACACCAGTCGTAATTTCTTTGTGATCGATACCATCAGGAATAGCAACTTTCCGCTCCACGAAGGTTAGAAAGTTATTGATTTCGATAGAATTCCCATTATAATGTGCGATAAGTTTGAATTGGACTGCAGGTGAGATGATCTTACCTTTACCAATTTTGTTGCGTATGGATTCGAATTCACTACCCTGTACATTGTTAATTTCAAAGCTAATTTTTATGTCATCTGCATGTACATCTGACCCAAATTTGTTTGCAATGGTTTCAATGTTAAAGTGGCTAGCCGACAAGTCATATAAAGCACTATTCGTTTGAATATGAAACTTCGTCTTTTTATTGTCTAACGTTTCTAGAAGTTTTCCGTTCAACTCGGCAATAACACGATCGGAGCCGTTCATCACCGATAGGCTAACTAAAGATTGGTTAGGCATCATATTTAGGACCGAAATGAGCTTTTGATTATCAATAATAACGTTGGTTATTTTTTTCCCATCTACAGTAGTCACTATTAATTTTGCCATTTGCTGATGATTGTCATTGTTAATTTTGATATCAAGGAAGTTGTCAAACACAGGCATGCTTCCTGCTTCTCCCCCTCCACTTGCGATTGAGATCGTGAAGTTGATGCTCGTTACATTGCTGGCTGCATCTGTTACGACTAACGCATAGCTTCCAGTCATACTAACGGTTGTACCAGTGAGAAACGACTCCCCGTTTAATGTAGCAGTCCCTTCGTTAAACGTAATAATGACGGGAGCTGTGTAAGTTGGTGCTCCAGTAACGACTCCGGTAACCGTTGGCCTCGTTTTGTCAATGGTGAAAGCAACAGTTGTGCTGTTGCCAGCCGCATCAGTAACGACGAGCGTATACGCACCTTCTGCGCTAACTGTAGCACCGCTTGAGAACGCAATATCATTTAGCGTGGCCGTTCCTTCGCTGAACGTAATCGTCCTGTCCGTATTATAGCTTGCGCCATAAGTAACTCCTGTAACTGTCGGCGCAGTTTTGTTTATCGTGAACGTAATGATGGCGCTATTGCCAGCTGCATCCGTAACAACGAGTGTATACGCACCTTCTGCGCTAACTGTAGCACCGCTTGAGAACGCAATATCATTTAGCGTGGCCGTTCCTTCGCTGAACGTAATCGTCCTGTCCGTATTATAGCTTGCGCCATAAGTAACTCCAGTGACTGTCGGTGCAGTTTTGTTTATCGTGAACGTAATGGTGGCGCTATTGCCAGCTGCATCCGCAACAACGAGTGTATACACACCTTCTGAGCTAACTGTAGAACCACTTGAGAACGCAGTGTCATTTAGCGTTGCCGTTCCATCACTGAACGTAATCGTCTTATCCGTGTTATAGCTTGCACCGTTAGTGACACCAGAGACAATAGGCGCAGTTTTGTCAATGATGAAAGTACTAACTGTACGGTTACCAGCTACGTCAGTAACGACGAGCGTATAAGTGCCTTCACTACTTACTGTAGCACCGCTAGTGAAATTTGAGCCATTTATTGTAGCTGTTCCTTCATTAAACGTTATTGTCCGATTTCGGTTGTAAAGACCGCCGTTAGTAGCACCCGTAATTACAGGATTAGTCGTATCTAATACAATCGAATCTGAATAAATCGACGAAATAGCATTAGCAGAATCCTTGAGCTGATAGTATACCGTTTTAGTAGAATCTCCGCTGGTTAAAGTCCAAGCCTTCGTAGAATTGAAAGACTCCCATGTTGACCAAGTAACATTGTCATTTGAAAAATGTATTTCAATAGAATCACCATTCGGATCTGATGCTGAAAGGTTAAGGTTAACTGCTGTTGAATTAACATGTGTATTTCCGCTATTAATTTGAATAGCACCCGTTGGCGGGGAGTTAGTGTCGTATGTGACGACAAGTTTCGGTTGATTCGCCACATCAGGGTTTTCTTTAGACCAAATTAACAATCTGGAAACCACATTGCCAGCAGGTTCATTGCTTTTAAGTACAAAAGTTATATTTCTGTCATTTGAGTCAGTATAAGAATGAACGAGTGAAGTCACATCAATTATTGTAGGTGAATTATTAGAAAACTGGTTGCGATAAACGGTGACCATTGAAGTTTCATGTGAGGGAAAATTTAAAGCATTATCTACTAAGTTGTTGTCGGTCGAACCGTGGACGTTTAGAGAAAACAACTGATTTCCGTCCTGAAGTTGATAAACAGGGAGAAACAATTCATATTTAGTCGGAGTGCCCGGAATGTTACCGAGCGTGAATCGGATAGCTGATCTTTCGGCGCTATTACTCTCAATGCCGACATAAAGCATATCAAAGTCGTTGTCGTAGGTTCGGCCATCGAATAACAACACATCAGCGGTAGCCGGGAATGAGACCGTGTCGGCATAAGCTCTATCAGGCAACCCGCCTAGTGTTAGTAGTCCTAAAATTAGCGTAGTAAAAAAAATAAAAAACTTCATTGATTTCATCACTGTATCCTCCTAATTAAATCGTAGACTTACTCCCCTTTTCAAATCGAAAAGACCTGAGCTCTTTAAGAAATCAAGCCACTACAATAATGTTAGGGACGTTGCTCATGCGCGTAGCATTGCGCGAGAAAACTTGAAGCAATACCGTTTCGACCGATAGCTTCCTCAGAATATCGTAACACACAACAAAATGTTACAATAACTGCATAAATCTGTCTACTATTGTCGAACATTTAATCTCCCGTCTTATACTAAACTACTTTCTTTAATAACTGAACTGTAATTCTCTTATTTTACAGCTCATATTTCTCAACCTTATTTAGTGGTAATATTTATCTTAACTGTACCTGAGCATAGAAAAACTGCACCCCGATCGTTAGATAGATTCTAACAATTAGAGTGCAGTCCACATATTTATTAAAGAACCTCTTCTACCTCACGCATCGATATGCCACGAATGATCTCGAAGTTCGGCCTCAGCACTAAATCCTGTAAGTAGGCCGAAACCGTACTGCCCGGTGCCCTCGCTCGATTGAGCTGCGCTATCATTTCCTGCCCTGAGCCAATGCCAATACCATGACCAAAAAATAGATTGTCGTCCAACTTGATGACATTTTCCCCTTGCCATTCAGGTGTAGCGGGATCATGCTGCGGATTTTTGAAATACATCACATCACCTGGATACGTTTCACTGAGATCATTCGACGTAATAAGCTGTAAATCTTGATCATGCTGCCAATCTCTAAGAAATAGATTGGGGAAGTAGGTATTGAAAGAAGCATTACCAATCGTTTCAAGCACAGCCTTATATAAAATAATAATAATAGCTCCAGCACATTCAAACGCGTATTGATGACCATTTTCAAAAATATCATTAACAGCAGCAGCTGGCTGAACGCCCGGTCTTAACAGAAAACCTCCATCAGGCGTACGAATCCAATACTTTTCATTAGCTCTAGAATTACTGAATGTTCCGAAGCTTACCCCACTCGCATAGAGCGCCTTAGCTGCCTCTACTATATGCGTTCTCATCTTCAGTTCAAAGATTAAAGCATCGACTGATGGGTACTGATACATAACAGGACTGCTTTGCTTCTGGCGTAAAATTTTCTTCTCCAGCTCCGACAGCATCCGTGGTGGGATCTCTGCTGAGCTGCCATCTGATATTACGATCACGTCATTTCCCCCAAGCCAATTGAATTGATTAGGTTATTGTACGTGTGCAATACTCGTCTGGTGATTTACAGGGCTAATAAACCCGCTTTAATCAAGCCATTTCGTATACCCTTTTCATCAACATGTGTCGTTACATAGTTTGCAAATGGCAGCAATTCTGGGTGAGAATTGCCCATCGCAACACCAAATCCAACATAGTCTAGCATTTCCTTATCATTTAACCCATCACCGAAAGCAACAGCGTCATCTGCCGTATATTCAAGCTTCTTAAGCAACGCTTCAATCCCTTGCGCTTTGGAGCCGCCAAGCGGCAGTACATCCATAGCCTTGTCATGCCAACGAATAAACGTAAAATGTGATTTTAACGATTCATACAGATGTTCTTCATGACTCTCGCAATGGAGAAACACTTGAAAAATATCATCTGTCTGCCAAAATTCCGGGTTATAGCTGGGCTCGTCCACTTTTAACGTAAGAATTGCTTCCGTCATAGAAGGGTCAACTTCCTTATTACTATTGTAGAAATGCTCCCCCTCAAACACTAGGCTATGATTAAGCTCACCTGCTAAACCTACCAACGCTTCAAGGCTGCTCTTTTCGATTTCCCGTTTATAGAGAGGCTGTCCCTTATATACAACATAACCACCGTTCAAACATACATAAGATTCAATGCCTAGTTGCTCTGCTAGCGGCTTGATGAAATATGGTGCTCTACCCGTTGCGATTACAGGCTCGACACCACTTGCTTTAAGCTCACGAATAGCTTCTACTGTATCGTTCGGAATCACTTTCTCTTCATTAACCAATGTACCGTCAATATCAAAAAATACGATTTTGTAGCTCATGCTGTACAGTCCCCTATCCTTTTTATACTAGTATAAAGAATAGGTTCCTATACGGCTACCCCTCACTACCATCCAAAATCCAGCGTATTTCCCGTTTCTACGTAAGACTTCAGATTGCTAAGAATAATTGACCAGTTATCTGGAGCTTTATGATAGGAAGGATGATTTTCTGTATATTGATCTGCCACAAGCGTCAACTTCGTACAAGCCCCTACAACTTCTACTGTCATCGTAACACGAGAAGTAAGTTCACTATGATTTTCATAATAGGAGGGTCCTGGATGTTCGATTAACACCATCGACTTATTTTCCTCATAGGAAATAAAGTGTCCGTATACATGTACGGTTTCTGGTCCATCATTACCAGGTCCAATATAAGCATAGGTGCTACCGTCAGTAAACTCCGACTGAAGAATACAATCAAAAAACACTTTCCTTGTACCCTCTGGTTTCGTTAATGCATCCCATACTTTGCTAGGTTCCGCTCCAATATAAAATATAAAGGTATGACTCATTTCGCAACTCTCCCTTATCGCCAATGGATTAGCAATTGCCGCTTTTTATCGTCACTGCTATCATAATAATAGCTACACTTCACTTTCCTGTATTGTAAAAATGCGACATTTCGATTGGAGAGATCGTCATGAATCCACCTATCAAGCAACAAGCTAGCATGGGCATTCTACAAATGGAAGAAGCAGAAAAAAAATTTCAACTAACGAGATATGCGCCCTCTTCGCTTCTTGCACCATTTGTTAAACACTTCTGGCTAGTAAGCTGGAATTTAAGCGAGCAATCCCCTTTTTATCAAGATGTCATTCCGAACCCATGCGTCAATCTCATTATTGAACAAGAGCGCAGTGGCATATATGGAGTAGCAAGCCGTAAATATACGAAAGAGCTTATAGGAACAGGAAAAGTATTCGGGGTGAAGTTTAAACCAGGTGGCTTTTATCCCTTCATGATGAAACCATTGTCGAGTTTAACTGATCAAGCTATTGCATTAAAAACAATATTCCCACATGACAACAATGAACTATTCCATGCGCTGCGCTCATCCGAACGGCCGGAACATCTTATATCATTAGCCCAGCAATTGCTTGCACAGCAACTACCCAAAGTTGATGAGAATGTTCATTTCATTAATCAAATAATCGACTATATTACTACTCATACAACGATTACAAAGGTCGAGCAACTGTGTGATCAGTTTCAACTAAGTAGCAGAAAGCTTCAGCGGTTATTCAGTCAATACGTAGGCGTTAGTCCGAAGTGGGTTATTCAGCTCTATCGGCTGCAAAATGCTGCAGAAGCATTAGACCGGGGGCTCGCGAATGATTTCGCAAAGTTAAGCTTAGAGCTCGGTTATTATGATCAATCCCATTTTATCAACGATTTCAAATCAATCATCGGTAAGACCCCAGAAGAGTATGTACGAGCATCTGCTCATTCGTATAACGTTAATCG
This sequence comes from Paenibacillus sp. GSMTC-2017, assembly GCF_016019935.1. Lineage (GTDB taxonomy): Bacteria > Bacillota > Bacilli > Paenibacillales > Paenibacillaceae > Pristimantibacillus. Next base: position 115,484 of record NZ_JAECMT010000003.1, on the reverse strand, counting down.
TTAATGGGGTTGACCATCCTTATTTCTTGCTTTATAGTAGTGGAAAATAATAATTCGGCTTACGATGGAAGCACCCGTAAGGAAAGACGCTTTGCGTTTTTCTTACGGGTGCTTTTTTGCGTCCAAAAGCCGTACTTTGAGGAGGTTTATTCATGTTTATTAACCGCTGCTTCTTCATCATTTGTATGACCATTTTATTATTGCTAGCAATAGCAAGTTCCGCACTGGCTGCACCATTCGAGTTCACGATTACAGCAAAAACCGCCTTCGAAAAGATGATTAAAGCCGTTGATTCTACTACTTCTTACGCATTAACGTCCCGTTATGCTGAATTTCAAAAGCTTCAGCAACAAGCGATTGACTGGGATTTGAAAATTAGTACCATTCATTACGACAATGATGCAGAGGAAGAAGCCCTTCGTAAAAAGATCCCTGGAATTGACTCTGTACGTATCACAACAGCTACTAATGAAGTAAACACGACTAAGAAAAAATATGAATCCTTGTTTGAGCTATACGAAACTCAGAAGTCGCAATTACGTTTAGCGAAAGCTGCAAAAAACAAAAGTTTAACTTCCTTTTTTAACGCCCAGGTTGAAGTAACAAAAATTGCTGTACAGAGCGCTAAAGATACTATTAGGGCGAAGGAAGCTAAACTAAAAGAAACTAAAGCAGCGGCAACTGCGAAGATGAAGCAAATTCGAGATATACTCGGCACCAATGATGCAACGTCTACTAAAATCAAAGCATCCAAAAGTACCATTAGCAGTACAAACAAACGTGTAACGACTGAAACAAAGGTGCTAACTAATGCAGTCAAAAAAGGAGATGCAACAGCTGCTCTAAGTAGTCTTATGCGTTTGGTGCTGTATCAAAATGAAATCCTCATACAAAAGATAAACATTCATGGCTATGAGCTAGTTATCCAAGGCGTCATTAAAAAAGCTTCAACGAAATTGAAATCATTTTAATTGGCAAAAAGTTACTTCCGAACGAAACGAACAGTCATTAAAATCAACTCAACGACGATGCCAACTGCAAGACCAGATATGATCATGATCATAAAAGATAATAGACTAACTAAGTCTTCCCAACCCGTCGCATTCCCTGAGTAAAGACCCATGAAGATAAGTCCGACCAGAATACCTATATTTGAGCACAGCCATAACCACCTGCCTCCAGACCATCCTGCGAGGCTTAACAATACAGACCACATGATGGCAAACAACGCAAAGCGGAATGCATGTACATTTGTCCATGTTTGACCAAGTAGCTCAAAGCGAATAAACCATATGGCCAAAATTAATAATACGGATGAAACACCAGCAATGATCCACCACTTTACACTTCTCGCTTCAGGAATCCAGCTCATCCAAGCACTCCCCTTTGCTCTAAATCTTTTGTTCTGTATGAGTAGACGCCAATCTGCTTCCATTAGTTTCGTCAATAAGTACTAAATGATTATGTTAATTTTTTACTATCGATCAAGTTGCCACCGCTAACCAATTTGTGCTACACTGTTGTCATTCCAAGGAATGGAGGGTTACGATGTGATTGATTTTATCCGAGTTAGATCGTTGCGCAGCTAAATTGAATAGCGCCGAAGCTCTGCCTGTGCGCAGAGGACTCAGGATTGGTCTCTCTACAACCATCTGTAACCGTCTATAGCCATCCAACAGAATAGTACCGTTGTAAGTGTTGCTGTTGTTATAAACGTATCTTAAATACGTATCACAGCATCATTAACGTAAATACGTGCTATCACTATGCTATAGCAGACCAATAACTTGCAGGAGAATGAATTTATTTCCTGTGAGGTATACTGATATCCTCTTGCGATTTTTAAACACAGGCCATGTTGCCTGTGTTTTTTTGATTTATTCGATTACCCACCCTATGGAGGATGATAAATATGACAGAACTAAACCATCAAAAAGCTATTATCGTCGGCGTACAGCTTCAAAAGGATACCGACTTTGAATATTCCATGCTTGAGTTACGCAATCTTGCAGCAGCCTGTAATGTCGAAGTCGTTGACGAATTGAGCCAAAAATCAGATCGAATTAACCCGACTCATTATATTGGTACGGGAAAAATTGTTGAGCTTCGTGCCTTACTTGATGCACACGAAACAGAAACCGTTATTTTTAATAACGAGCTCTCCCCTTCACAAATTCGTAATTTGGAGAAGGAACTACAGTGCGTCGTCAAAGATCGCACTATTCTAATACTCGATATATTCGCAGAACGTGCGAAGACTAGAGAAGCTCAGCTTCAAGTTGAAGTTGCTCGACTACAATATACGCTACCGCGACTTGTTGGACTTCGTGCTTCGTTAGGTCGCCAAGGCGGTGGTGGCGGTACTGGACTTAGTAACAAAGGTGCGGGTGAGACGAAGCTTGAGCTGGATCGTAGACGCATTGAAGAAAGAATTACTGCTCTACAAGCGGAATTAGAGAAGCTTGTTGCCAATCGCCAAAATCAACGTAAACAACGACAAAAAAATGAAATGCCTGTTGTCTGTTTAGTCGGTTACACAAATACAGGCAAGTCCAGCTTAATGAATGCCCTTCTTGAGACGTTCGATCCAGAAACGACGAAACAAGTATTCGCAAAAGATATGTTGTTCGCTACACTTGAAACGTCTGTTCGAAGCATCGATATGCCTGACAATAAGTCTTTCTTGCTGACTGATACTGTCGGCTTTGTAAGTAAACTGCCCCATCACTTAATTAAAGCGTTCCGTTCAACTCTTGAGGAAGTTACTGAGGCTGATCTATTGCTGCATATCGTAGATTATGCGCACGAAGATTATTCGCAATTGATAGCAGTAACGACTGAGACACTTAAGGAACTTGGAGCAGACGGCATTCCTACGATCTACGTCTACAACAAATGTGATATGACCGATCATCCTTATCCACAAACATCTGAAAACAGCGTCTATATGTCTGTAAAAGAAAAAAGCGGCATAAATGAGCTTGTTGAGCTCGTTAGAAATAAAATCTTTAACGATTATGTCACTCGCGAGATCATGATTCCTTATGATCAAGGCCGCCTTGTTTCCTATTTCAATGAACATGCAAATGTCATCTCGACAAGTTACGAAGAAGAAGGCACACGCATGAAGTTGGAATGTAGCTTAGCTAACTATGATCGACACCGGAAAGATTTTATTGAGCTCGAATCTTAAAAACCAAAAACCTCCACAGCCGCTATTAGCGACTATGGAGGTTTTTCCTTGCTACTGAACTGGCTGGAAGGTTGAGACTACTTCCAGTAACTCTTCTCTTCTTAAATCAATTTTGGAGGATAACGACCAAGCAATGATCTGATGGAAATGATCTCCGGTTTCTACACTTGTCACTATATACGTAATTTCAGTTCCATCCGCTACATCTTCAAATTCCAGTTGATAACCTGGTGATCCGCCAATAGTAACCGCTTTGTAATCCGTTACTTGGGCATCTGCATATGCACCCCTGAAGCTATCATCAACTAATTGAGTATAATCTTCTAGTGTAAAGTAGGGATCGAAATCTAATTTACTCTCATTAAAAACAATCAAATATTTTTCACTAAATATATTTCCAATTGTAATATCAGCCTCATCATGCAAATCGTCCATTTTTGACCAGCTCTCGTTAGCCGTCACTTGGAACTCACTATTGAAACTTTGGAATACCTCTGGCTCATCAGACCCGAATATTCCACCTTTACCTGTTGCAATACTTACGATCGCTACTACAATTAATACAATCGATGTAAACAAAGCGATAATGACTACGCTAAGCCAAAGACCAGAAAAGCGGCTACTCTTTGATTGTAGATCTTTAGTGCTAGCTACAAATGTGTTAGTGGCCATATCACCAAGTCGTTGTTTCTTTTTTGTTGCAAGAACACAGATGCCCGCTGGCAGCGAGCCAAACAATAATGGGTTGGTATCCACTATCCGCAATAAAGCACGGAGGAATCCTTTTCCCATGCCTGGCGCATATCCTTCTTCATTAACTGCTCTGATCCTGAACAAATATTTACCTACTGTATATCCCGTCAAACTTTCTAGCAAAAAATAATAGGACAAAAATACGACAGCGAGTACTACAATTCCAATTATTAGGTAAGATTCATTTAACAAAAATAAAGTCGCACTCAATCCACCTAAAAAGACGGAATCTACAATGGTTGCACCCCATCTTTTGAAAAATAGTGAAGATCCATAAAGCTCCATTATTCCTTCAACATATTTAGCCGATGGAGGCTGTGGACTCATCTCATTACCACTCACATAGGGTGTGTATTGATGAAATTGCTCATTGGGCATTTGATTCATAGTTACCTACTCGTCCTTTCAAGATCAAGTTGATGTTTCCTTTAGTGTCTACGCTTGTAGTATGTAATGGCAAGAGCTAATGCGAGTACAGAACCTTTCACGATATCCATCGCGTAATAAGGTACAGAAAGCATAATAAGTCCATTAGACAAAATACCAATTAATACAGCACCAACAAACGTTCCAAATGCATTAGGTTTGCCTGATCCAAGCACTGAATAGCCAATAAATGCTGCTGCAACAGCATCCATTAAGTAGGGGCCACCTGCATTCACTTCGGCACTCATTACTCGTGCTCCAAGAATAATACCGCCTACTCCAGCAAACAACGCAGAGATTAAATAAGCAAACAATCTATATTTTCTAACAGCTATGCCAGATAGTTTAGCAGCCTCAGCATTTCCACCGATCATATACATATAACGGCCATGCTTCGTATAGTTCAGAAACAAATGTACAAGCAAAACAACAACAAACATAATAATAATGATCCATGGTACTTTACCAAGCTGGCCGAACAGCTTTGGAATTTCACCAGTTGCAAAATCACCGTTTGGCATAATCATATTTTGCGATACTGTTGCTCCTCTTGTATACGTTAATGCTACGCCTTGGAAAATAAACATTGTTGCGAGTGTCATAAGCATATCTTGTATTTTAAAATTGATAACCAAAAAGGCATTTACGAGTCCAACAACAAGACAAAACAATATCGTAATGGCAATACCAAGGCCTACACTTTGCCCATGCCAGACAAACATCGAAATAACTAGTGCATTCGCTAGTGACGCTGTAGATCCTACCGAAAGATCGAATCCGCCAACCGCTAACGAAACCGTTAGTCCAATTGCAATAATAGTCACGATAGATATCGAACGTAAAATATTAATAATGTTCGTATAGCTTAGGAAGTTTTCATTCATCGTTCCAAAAAAGATAACTAATAATAAAATAGTAATTAACGTTCCATATTTATAAAAAAACTCAAATGCTCCAAACCTTTTTTTCGACTGAGTGGATGTAACGGCATTCATTTACGTAAACCTCCCGTGCTGTATAACATAATTTCTTCCTCGTTTGTTCGTGCAGTAACAAGCTCCTTCATTATAGCGCCGTCGTACATGACATACATCCTGTCAGTAATGCCCATCATCTCGGACATCTCGCTAGAAGCATATAATATACTTTTGCCACGTGCAGCAAGTTCAGCGACTACATTATAAATATCCCGCTTAGCACCTACGTCAACCCCTTTAGTCGGTTCATCGAATATGTATACATCAGCATCAACCAATAGCCACTTTCCAATCGCTACCTTTTGTTGATTGCCCCCCGACAAGTTCCCCACCAGCACATCCCCATTAGGCGTCTTGATGCCGAGATCACGAATAATCGTTGATGCTTCCGATCTCTCTTTTGACTTTTTCAGCCAAGCCCCTTTACCTGTAAATCGAGATAAACTGGAAGCAGTCAAATTGACGTCAACCGACTCATGAACAAACACGCCTTCACGGCGGCGCTCCTCGGGAACTAATGCTATCCCGCTTTGAACGGCGTCAAAAGGGCTATAAATACGAAGCTTCACCCCATTAAGAAATGTCTCCCCTGTTGCAGTCGTTGATGCTCCGAACAGCGCTCTACATAACTCCGTCTTGCCTGCCCCTACTAGCCCAGCAAGGCCAACAATTTCACCTTTATGTACTTTAAGCGTTACATCATTAACTTTACCGATATCATCTATATGTTTCGCTTCAAAACAAACATCACCAATGTTACTTTTTCGCTTCGGAAACTGTCCTTCTAACTTGGAACCCAACATATATTCAACGACCTGATCTTGTTCTATCTTTGCAAGTTCGTCTCTAATGACAAATTTTCCGTCACGCATAATCGTAATGTCATCACATATTTCATATAACTCCGGAAGTCGATGGGAAATAAAAATAACGCCAACGCCTTCAGATTTAAGCAATGAAATGAGATGAAATAGTTGTTCAGTCTCACTATGACTCAGCGGAGCTGTAGGTTCGTCCAATATCAGAAAACGACATTCCATCGATACAGAACGAGCAATGAGTACCATTTGTTTCTCTGCAAGCGTCAAGTCTTGAGCTAGCTTCTTCGTTGAAACCTTTACATTCAATCGGTCAAGAATCTCTTGTGCTGACTGATGAAGCGTCTTCCAATGCATAACATGTTTTCCCTTCATGCCATGCACAGTATGTTCCAACATAATATTTTCTCCGACAGAAAGATTAGGGATAAGTACTGTATCTACTTCTTGATAAACGACTTGAATACCAAGTAATTTAGCATCTCTCGGGCTACGTATATGGACCTGCTTTCCATCAATCCAAATTTCCCCGGTGTAGTGGCTATACGCTCCCGCAAGTACCTTCATAAGCGTTGACTTTCCTGCTCCATTAGCACCTATTAATGCATGGGACTTTCCAGTATCCGTATAAAAATTAACATCGGCTAACGCTTGAACGCCAGGAAAGGCAATGGAGATGCCCCTCATCTCAAGCCTGATTGTATTGACATTCGCCAAGAGGCGCACCTTCCTCTCCAAACAGGATAGAGCGCCCCCATCCGTTAGGATAAGGGCGCTGTATAATTTAACCTATTATAGCACTAAAGTACCTTATTTTGCGTTAGCTTCTTTCAAAGCTTTTATCCAATCCGTCTCAAATGCATCAGTTGTTCCCCATCCCGGGATAATATCAGCAAGTGTCGATACATTTACTGCTTTATCGGATTTTTTCAAGTCTTCTTGTGTAATAAGTGCTGCATCAAGATCGAACGTAGCTGGTGTCTCTTCACCCGCAAGCTTCTTAGCAGCTATTCTTACGTTAACTGCACCAACCATCTTAGCGTCAACAGCAGCTGTAGCTACCCAAGGGCTATTGTCTTCTTGCATAAGTTGCAAGTCAGCATTGGAAACGTCGATTCCATAAATTTTAATTTCTGTCCGTCCAGCTTCAACTAGAGCACGAGTAGCGCCTATTGCGAATGCATCCCATGTTGCAAAGATTGCATCAATCTCGCCTTTCGGATGTTTCGTAAGCAATGCTGCAACAGCGTTTTGTGTTTCTACTGCTGTATTATCAGAAGCAACTCCGAAACGTCCAACTTCTTTAATACCTGCGTACTTCGTTAATGTTTCTTGATAAACATTGTTTCTACGTACCATTGGCGGGAAACCATCTACCCAAAGATAAACGATTTTTGCTTCTTCACCTTTTTCTTTCACCAATTGATCGAGTGCGTATTGCGCAAGCGCCTCATCTTTTTGCGAAGTTAGTGTTACACCGCTAACTTCACCGACTGCAGGCAAGGAATCAAATGCAACAACTTCAATACCTTTGTCTCTTAACTTCTTAACGGCATCAACAGTTGCAGGATCATCGCCATGAGAAAGAATTACTGCGTCAGCATTGCTGCCTGCCGCCTGCTCGATTGCATCTAGAAACTTCGCTGTGTCACCGTTCGCAGAGAACGTGTCCACATTAAAGCCTAGCGCTTCACCCTCTTGTTTTGCTCCTGCTAGAAACTGTGCAGTATGGTCATCTCCGCCGATTTTGCGGATTACTTTAATGTTAATATCGCCTTTCTCTTTGAGCGCGGCAGGAAGATTTTCTACCTCTTTCGTAGCTTCGTCCTTCTTACCCCCATTGCCTCCGCAACCTGTAACGACAATTACTATAGCAAGCATCAACACAAAAACAGCTTGCAGCTTCTTCTTGTTGTTCATTGTGACTACACCCCTTATGTATTAGTAACTATTAATACAAGTAATCCTATCGGATATTACGAGGATCGTCAACCATTTTTTCGGAAATATTTACCTGAGGAGATTGCTTATTCTTTCTGTTTCTCCTCATAATAGGCTATAACCTCATCAAGATCGACTTGATCTGGTCCTCCCCCTAACACCCAGTACTGAATTCCATCGAAGTATTGGGTCATTGAATATGGACTATCCGCCTCACCCATTGCTGGTTTAACTTCGAAAATAATTGGTTCACTATCCTCATATGTATTTACAACCAATTTAGCACCAACTAGCTCCTGATCTGAACCACACGACGCAGTAGAAGGCTCAAGTGTACCACCTTCTAACGTTAAATCCTGCGTTTTAGTAAGAATGATTTTACCATCCTCGAACGTCCAAGTACCGCTAAAAGCGCGCTCTCTATTAGCACAATCCATCGCGTCAGCGATAAAATCAAAAGTCATATCCTCACGAAATTGATACAAATTGGTATACGACGAACCAACACCCATTGCGTCTTGCCAAGCGCCTACAAGATTTTCAACTGTTGCCTCTTCAGAAGCAACAAGAACTGGGGTAGGCTCTATTGTGCTTGATATGGGTTCGATGACTTCTGTAGAAGGCTCGACGTCAGTGCTAGGCGAAGGCTCGATAACTTTAGAAGATAGCTCCTCTACCGCACTAGGTAAGGGGGTACTCGTAACATCCGACGAAGGTTCGGTTACATTGGATGCACAACCTGCTAAAATTACGACACTAACAAAAATACAGATTAACCTTAAAAACATGATCTACTCCTCCTACTTCACCTATAAGCTCTTGATAAAATAGCCTCTATTCTAGGATGTAGATAGAATTTGAATGTCAGGCAATCGGGTATATACTCTACTAGAGATATACTTTTCTCTATGAATAAAATTGAACGCCGTTATCCATAGGATAACAGCGCCTTAAACTTCAAATTATTGTAACATGCAAATTCTTCAATTGTCATTAAATTCTTATTTATACGTATTCTAATTATTTTTATCTAATTTATTAAAAGATTATATTTCTTTCCGCTTTAAATAAATTAATCCCCCAGCAAAAAACAACATGAAGCTACCCGCAATCGTGATCATCATACTCTCCATCGGAAGCGTGAACGCACCAAAGTCCATCGTCCCACTATGAATCATTGCAAGCGCTGGCTGTGCCCAAGGATAGTACGGTCCATATGTTTCAGAATTAACGATAAGCATGTTCGGTATCGTCATCGCGACGTTAATTGCGAGTGGTGCTGCGAAGCTGCTCCAGCCAATGGATGCCCATAGTTGCAGGGCTGCAAGCGGAAGACAAGCAACAAAGCCGCTAACTACATTCCGCAAAAGTCCAGCCCATTCTACTCCACCTTCAACCCCTTGAAAGTTTACTGCTATGACCATCGAAGCTGCAAACAACAATTGTGTTACACCTAACATCACAGCAACAAGTACAAATTTTGCAATAAATAGTCCCGTTCGTGATACTGGCAAAGACAATAGTTGCTTCCACCCGCCTCCACTATGTTCATATCTGCACACGAATGCCGAGAAAATACCTGTTAATATAGGTAGCATCAGTAGAGCATGCAACGTTGTTGTAGCCGAATGAAGAACCTCGTAATGTAGATTACTTGGATATTCATCCAAGTTATATAGCGATCCAATTAATAACGATAGCAAAGGGCTTATCGGTATTAAGAGCCAAATGTATGCACGGCTTAGTTTTAACCGTTCTGAAGCGAGTAGTCTCATGAATGCTTTCATCTCAGCCAACATCCTTTCGATTGAAATGAAGGTTGCCAAGTAGCAACACAACTAACCCGCATCCAATACCTGCCCCTATATATAACAGTTGCTCAGTTCCGTAGTAAGCAAGTGACGGCCACTTCAATGGCATCCAATCAGGTAACGGAAACATCGAAAAAATCGACATCAAAACGCCTAGTGTGATTGGAAGAGTATGATTTTTCATAACCATACAAAGCCACAACAGTAAAGCCATAACAGGCATCGCTGCTGCAAAAGGAAAAAAGCTAAGCTGAGCAATATCTCCAAGCGGAATATCACCGCCAAATTTCAACCCTAGACCAAGTATAATAATGCCAATAAACAACAGTACACACGATACCGCCAGAAGGAGCACTGTAATAACAAACTTAGAACAGAGAACTGTACTCCGCGAAATTGGCAGTGCCAGAAGCTGCTTCCACGAACTTCTCTGATGTTCAATATTAGCTAGTAGTGAGCACAAAATCGTTGCACCTAGTCCTAACGCTATAGGGACAAACATAGATATGTTTTCTAGTAGTCCTCCCCAAAGATCCTCTTTATAAACACCCTTCAAATACTCATAACGAAGACCAAAATTAAGTCCTTGCATCGCAACTAGTCCTACTGGACCTAACATGATCAGAAACCAAATTCCTTTTCCTCTAAGCTTGAGAAGATCTGAACGTATCACTCTACCAATCATTGTCGCACACCCTCCTCCATAATGCGGAGGAATAGCTCTTCAAGAGATTTCCGTTTCTCTTCTACTCGGTAAACAGAATGACCACCTTGGACAATTTCTTGAACAACCCTTGATACAACTTTATCATCGGTACTGTTGAACAATAACATCGATTCATGCTGAACTGCATCGATCCCTCTATAGCGTAGCAGCTCAAGTACTTGCCTTGCATTTGACACCCGTAGCGACATTGAACCTTGGGCTTGCTGACGCAAGTTATCGATCGTGTCCTGGAACACTAGCTCGCCCTGACGAATGATGCCCACCGTACTCGCCATTTGCTCAACTTCAGACAGTAGATGGCTAGATATTAGTACGGTTATGCCGTGCTCTTTCGGCATCGCCTTAATCAATTCTCTTATCTCAAGAATGCCCGAAGGATCAAGCCCGTTCGTCGGTTCATCCAAAACAAGCAGTTCTGGACTTCCGAGCAAGGCACTCGCAATACCAAGTCGTTGCTTCATCCCAAGAGAATAACCTTTCACTGCTCGTTTAGATTCCTTCGTAAGTCCAACGATATGAAGAACTTCATCTATTCGAGACTTCGGCGCATCGATAATCCGCCTTATCGTTTCTAAGTTATCTACAGCGGTAAGATGCCCGTAATAAGAAGGGTACTCAACAAGCGACCCCACTTTTCTTAAGATGGACATCCGATTTTTTGCAAGCGATTGTCCGAAAATGTTGATGCTCCCATGAGACGGTTTAATTAATCCGAGCAGCATCCGAATTGTCGTTGTTTTGCCCGCTCCATTTGGACCGAGAAAACCATATATTTCGCCTTTTGCAATTTTCAAATTTAAGTTAGATACAGCGTAGCGCCCTTTGTACCTTTTACCCAACATCCCAGTTTCAATAATCCATTCTTTCACTTCTCATCACCTCAGAAACTAGCTTATCGCCCCAAGGTTAAATGAATAGTCGCCCAAGTTTAAATTTAGTTTAAAAAAATATCTGCTTATTCTCCATTTGGATATATATAAATTCGAGTACCTTTCACTGAACAATCCACTTTCCAAGCTAGTCCCATCTCCGCTACAAGGTAATCAACGATTGCAAGTCCTATACCAGCTCCCTTACCTGAGGGAGAAATTGCTCCAGTAAAGGATTCCTTTTTATTTAGGAACATTGTAGACTCTTTACGAGCCCCGAACCCATTTCCCCGATCCTCAATAACTAACATTTGCTTGCCTTCTTTATGATCTAGAAGGATACCGATATAACGCCCATCCGAGGCATGCCGCAAAATATTTTGAAACAAATTGTCTAATATACGATGAAATGCTTCCTTGTCCACAAACCATATCACTTTTTCCTCATCCGGCAGTTGTATGTTTACTTCAATCTCTTCCTTCTCCCAAATGGGAAACCATGCCGCTGCACTTTCACGAGTGAGTCGCAAAATATCTTGTTGTTCTGGTTTAAGTTTATAACGACCGCTCGTCATCAGTGTATAGGTAAGAAGGTTGTCGATTAACTCACTTAATCCCGTTGTTTTCTCCTCTAACATTTCAAGAGAGCGAAAGCCACGTCCGCTTAGTGGTTCCTCACGTAAAGCGTAAATATGCCCTCCCATTACCGTTAGCGGTGTGCGGAGATCATGCGACAGACTTGCGATCAATTGTTTTCTGAGCTCCTCCTCTTCAAGCTGCAGCGCTCTGCTTGCTTTCAATTGCTCGATCATGCCGTTAAAAGCTTCTTCCAAAGCGCCTATTTCATCCATTCGTTTTATAGAAACGGAAATTGGGATGTTTTGTTCATCGTGAATAGTCATTGCCTCTTGAAGTCTCAGAAGCCTTTTTCTAATCCTTTGGAAAAATACGAGCGACATAAGTGCTAAAAGAGCAAATAACATAAAAATAAAAATAACGAAAAAGGGTGTGCCTGATCCTACTCCCGATGGTGGCTGTACGATAGACCTTGGTATTTGCAGCACCATAAACCCATCTCCACCGTTGTTTTGGCCTAAAAATGACACAACGGTAAACGGGTCACTATCGATATGTTTTTTCATAAACCGAATCGCATCCGCATGTGACCATTGCTTCGGCAGGCTCTCTTGCACGGGAATTTGCATACCTAGCTTGCCGTCGGCGTTTACCCAGAATACGGTCGCCTCTACATACTTTTGCTTCAATTCGATAAGCTTCTTCTCTACTTCTTTAGCGGAAGATCCACCAAGTGTAGCAGCTTCTGCTTGCCAAACTGTCACTACGTCAAGGGAGCTACCATATTTCAATTTCTCCCATGGTTTCTCGTTAAAAAACGTTTCTGTACCAAAGAAAATAACTGCCGCAATCGGAATAACAATGGGCAGAAATAAAAATGACAATAAAATGATGAACATATAACGACTCATCAAAGAATGACTCCTAAACCTCGACAGCCACGTTATCTTACGCTGAAAACTATTCATGATCTTACTCTATAGCCAATGCCGCGCACAGTCTCAACAATTTGGGGATTAGCCGGGTCCTTCTCTATCTTTTCACGAAGATAACGAATATGTACCATTAACGTCTTATCTCCATCCATATATGGCTCTCCCCATACCGCCTCATAAATTTGTTCCTTCGTCATAACCCTTCCCATTCGTCCAAGCAAATACATGAAAATATGAAACTGTTTGCCGCTTAAGTTAATCTCTTCACCGCTATCTCCATTTACTATTCGATTATCATGTTCATACACGTTTAGATGCTTCACCGTTCTTGCTTCAACTGCATAGGCACCGTTTCTACGTAACAACACTTCAATTCGTGCTGTAAGCTCATCTGGATGGAACGGTTTCGTTAAATAATCATCTGCAAATTGCAATCCTTGCAACTTGTCATCTATTGATGCTCTCGCAGAAAGCATAAGTATAGGTGTTGACGGCGCTATCGCTTTTAACCGTTGACCAATTGTAAATCCGTCCAAACCAGGCAACATCACATCGAGTATCGCCAGATCGCAATCATGAAATAATTCAGTTGCACCTTCACCGCTTTTGAGCCACTTTACTTCATAACCTTTCGCGTCTAAATGTTCTGAGACAAAATGTCCGATTTCCTTATCGTCCTCTATGTAAAGTAATTTCGCTCCCATTCTATTCCTCCTATTTATACCCATTGGTTCGATTATAAGCGAATATCTACAGGCTGTCGAAAGCGTCCACAGCAATGATTTATGTATCGACTCTCCCACTAAAAAGGAGCACCTGAATAGGCGCTCCTTAAAAAGTTAAGTGTAGTCATTTATCTCGTTAACTAAAGTACATCTTGCGGATGAGACTCCGTAACGAGTTCCGCTGCTCTTGCATTTGATTCGACTTGTGCAGCATCTTTGCAGCCCGGAATAACTGTTGTTACAGCAGGATGCTTCAAGCACCAAGCTAACGCCCAACTAGCCATATCAACGCCTGCCGGCACTTCCTCACGACCGATTCGCTCCACTTCTTCAAGCTTCAAACGAGTTGCATCTGCATCATGACGATGACGTACATCCGTATCTCCAAATACTGTACCGGGCTTGTATTTACCGCTTAAGTAGCCGCTTGCAAGCGGTACACGTGCAAGTACCCCAAGGTCTTGTTGCTGGCAAGATGGGAAGACGCGCTCCTCTGGTGTACGGTCTAGTCTATTGTAAACAACCTGAATCGTACGTGAGCCTACTTGCTGAGAAGCAGCAGTTTGATGCAAATTGTCATTGCTTTGAATAGACGTACCTAAGTAACGAATTTTCCCTGCAGCAATCTGCTTGTCCAAAGTCGTCCACAACAACTCATTATCGAAGGAGGAATCTGGCCCAGAGTGGAATTGGTAAAGGTCAATATATTCAATCTTTAGAGCTTTAAGCGACGCATCCAGCTGTGCTACGACACCTTCCGCATCAAAGGAATCTGTACGAGTAAACAAATTGTGAAAGTGATGTCCAAACTTCGTCGCAATAATCCAATCCTCACGATTGCGGCGACTAATGTAATCACCAATAAATCGTTCCGATAAATGATCTCCATAACATTCTGCTGTATCGATCAAGTTGATGCCTAGCTCATGCCCCTTGTCCAAGATAGCATCCGCTTCATCCTGAGTATATTCTCTTCCCCATTCTCCGCCGAACTGCCATGTACCTATTCCAACAGTCGAGACACGAAGTCCTGTACTGCCTAAACGTCTATATTTCATAAGTAACACTCCTTCATTATTGTACTTCGTCCCTTAATCATTATAACGTCCTGTAACGCCCGTTTCTATGGAAATCCACCTCAGCCATGGACAAGAGAACAAGCTTGCTTCTTAATTCTAGAATAAGCTATCACACCACATGAAAAGGAGTGATGTCTTATCGCAACATTTAGAGCAAGACTAAGGGGAAGAAATGAGGTACCTCCCGTACGCACGAATGCATTTGGCTCTGCCACATTTCGTGAAGTTGGAAGAGGATTTGGCCCATTCTTTAACAACAACGGTGACGATGAAGATATCGATAACCAAGGGAATAATCGCAGACGTAATCTTCGTCTCAGATTCAGACTCGTGCTTAACAATATTAGGCGAGTAACATCAGCTGAAGTTCATCTCGGCCGTCCCGGTGAGAATGGCCCTCTTGTGGCTTTCCTATTCGGACCAAACAATCAAGGCGTATCCTTCAGACGCGGAGTCATTACAGGTACACTTAGAGACGGCGATCTCATCGGTCCACTTGCTGGCAGCAGCATCCGTCGATTGGTGCGGGAGATCGAGCGCGGTAATGCCTATGTAAATGTGCGTACCCGTCAATTCCCGAACGGAGAAATCCGCGGACAAATTAGGTAATCCCTTTACTTTCTAACATGCAGAAAGGCCACTAAACCGTTGCGGTTTTAGTGGCCTTTCTCTATTTATCAGCTAATAAAAGCAGATCATATTGCATTAGGAAGTACCTTCACCCATGATGCTTAGCGTCCACAATTATTTTATATACACACTCCCAAAAGGAAGCACTTCACGCAATATACGTTTAAACCAGCCGTCATCCATCATCTTATCCTGTAAATCTTTATCCTTCGAACCCGTCTGAATGAGAACGGGACCTCGCCCCCTAATTTCCCACTGAACGTTCATATGTTGACTTGCAAGTGAATTACCGTAAACGGACAACTGAATCGATGCATCTTCTGGATAAGCAACAAGTGCATTTTTGTCGACAAATAACGATCGATCAGGATCTAACTGCATAGTAGCCAAGTCTCCAGCAGTTAATACACCAAGTGTTCCTGGCCCAGAAAATTTGATTCTAACGATTTCTTTCGTAATCCACGCTGTCTTCCATTTTAACACTTTGCTCTTAAACGTCATGCCTTCAGTAAACATAACAACATGTCGGAAATCGAACAATAGATTGCTATCACCTGGTATATCCATAGCTTCAAGTGTATAGCCAACAGGTAATCCGAGCAGTAATTGAGATGGCCCTTGCAGTTTTGAACGAATCCATTTCTTCTTTTTGAACGCACCGCCCAAATTCATAAACCGATCCTCGCGGCTGCGAGCGGATCCCTGATATGCCACAATCGATTTAGGATTCAGTATATGTAAAGCATCCTGTCCATCCAAATCAATTCGAACATGACCAACCGGCGAAGGAGATATTATTTTCATGGCAACATCGCACTTTGCTGGTCTCTGCCTTGTTTGCGCCATACAATGTATCGCCATATCCGAACGGAAATAGCATATACGGCCACTAATGCTATTAATGTGCCAACTGCATAAGCAATTTTGCTAAATAGCGACTGACGGTTCTCTTCCATCTTCTCCATCTTTTCCATCAGTTTCTGATTGTCTGCCAACAACTTTTCATTTTGCTGTTTGGCGAGCTCAAGCTGCTCACGTTGTGATTCCAGCTGACTTTGTAGGAGTGATGTTGTTTCATCGTATTGATCTTGGAGCTTCTGAAGCTCTTCGGGGGCGTCATAAATCCCTTTAATTCGTTCTATAACGCCTGCGTTCGCTATTGTTGATGCCGATGGATATAACAGCATAAATAAGATAATAGTAATGAATACCTTCATAATCTTCATAGGAATCACCTTCTTTTACATTAAAATATTAAGCTTAGTAATAGAGGTATGTCTCTATTATTCTACCATATTTCTGTCACCGATTGTCGAATGAAAGATAGCTATGTCACGAATCACAGCTAATAAAAATAGCTGCTTTCCTATAGTTAATTTTTCCAACTGCAACGTTAGGATGAAAATTAACGCATGCTATGCTACAATACTTTAGTTGTATCGGTAATTAATTCTCAGGAGGCTATGGAAAAACCATGCTTATTATAGGTATCGCCGGAGGTACAGGTTCAGGCAAAACAACTGTAGCACGCTCCGTTATTGACCATCTAGGATGGGATAAAGTAACGTTTATTTCTCAAGACAACTATTATAAGGACCATTCCCACCTTACGATGAGTGAACGTGAAAAGGTAAACTACGATCACCCGCATGCTTTCGAAAACGAGCTGCTCATCAAAGATTTAATGTCTCTTAAAGAGGGACTAGCAGTAATTACGCCTGTATATGACTTTACCGTACATGCCCGCTCCAAAACAGAGACGATTGAAATGCAACCTAACCATATCGTCATTCTTGAAGGTCTTCATGTGCTTTCGGACGAGAATTTACGTGAAATGCTTGATATTAAAGTATTCGTCGATACTGATCCTGACGTTCGTATTCTTCGCAGAGTATTACGAGATATCGAAGAACGCGGCAGAACAATACATTCCATTCACGATCAATACTTAAACGCTGTTAAACCGATGCACGAAGCTTTTATCGAGCCATCCAAAAAACACGCGCATATTATTATTCCTGAAGGCGGACATAATCAAGTCGGCATACAGATGCTTTCGACGCTCACTGAAAAGTATTTATTTGAGCAAGCTGAATAACATTAGTATTGCCATATGTAAAAAGCCGCTGCGACGGTCACATCGACCGTTACAGCGGCTTATACAGTGGAACGCTACTACCACTTTAAATAAATAGGTTTACTTTAGCTTCTGTTGCATCCCCTAAATATGCGGAAACCCCAGCATATTCCAAACCATCGATTAATTCCTCTTGCTTAAGTCCAAGAAGATCCATCGTCATTGTACAAGCAACTAACTTTACTCTTTGTTCTTGTGCAAGTTCAATTAATTGCGGCAATGAAAGTGCATTGTGCTTTTTCATCACATGCTTAATCATGCTTGGCCCCATACCACCCATATTCATCTTTGATAAACCTAGCCGCTTCGCTCCACGTGGCATCATCCACCCGAACATTCGCTCAAGCAAGCTCTTGTCTGTCTTTACGACTTCATCTCGGCGCATTGTATTTAGCCCCCAGAAGGTAAAGAAAATGGTTACCTCGTGATCGTAGGCAGCAGCACCATTCGCAATAATAAAAGCAGCTATCGCTTTATCTAAATCACCACTAAACAAAACAATCGTCGTTTTTTCCTGTTCCAATCTATATGGCACTCCCTTATATATGTGAAGTATTAATTCGCTTTTCATTTATACCTATACTCCTATGAGTATAGAATAATCATACAAAATCCCATTACTATTTTCCTTAAGATAACATGCCGATGTTTAATACTTGAATGTACAAGAAAGGTGCAAACATGCTCAGCCAGTACATGACTACAAGTTGTTTGCACCTATGATAATTGAGACTTGGGAAACGGTGTCGATACGGTTATCTGCTCTTTACGAGTAATTCGACCGCTTCCTTCACCAATTTGCTTGTATCCCCGCCTCTTTCTTTCTCCTCCATAATACATTGCTCCAAGTTTTGGGCTACAATGTATGCCATTGCTTTATCAGCGGCGCTGCGTACGGCGGATAGTTGGGCGACGACATCTTTGCAATCTTTGTTCTCCTCCATCATTCTCATGACGCCGCGAACTTGACCTTCCATCCGCTTTAACCTGCGCATAACACTTTCATCATACTTATTCATGTCGATCCCTCACTTCCTCTTAATCCGATACATTTCCTTATACCCCTACAGGTAATATATATCGTTCAAAGGAGAAGATCAACTAGATCGTATCGCACAACGATTCGGACCTATTTCCATTTCGCGCTGTTCCTCATCAGCAGCATTCAATTGACCCATGTTGATCTGTCTTATTTGTTCATATGCATGAGGATGCTGTGGCAAATGTTCCGTCACTTCTCGTCTGAAAGTCGTCTCATCGTCTATTTGCAAACCATCGTTCCGTTCAAACAACTGACCTAACGTCGCAGAAACTCGTCCTCCTTCACCGAGCTCAGCAATACCGCTGAAGTGTGCAGGCAATACAATGAGCTCTTGGGGCAATTGTTGATAGCGTTCATATAACGTTTGTCGTAAATCGCCAGCCCAATCCTCAGCTTGACCCGCAAGATCAGGACGCCCAATTGATTCGACAAACAAAATATCACCAGTTAGCAAATACTGCTCGTCAACTATGAACGATGTGCTTCCAATCGTATGCCCAGGTGAATAAAGTGCCTTCATCCCAATTTGCGTGTGACCGATCGTCATGTTATGTCCATCTTCCAGCTTTTCATAATGAAAGGTAACGTCGACCGCATCCTTAGGCGGCAACCAATAAATTGCTCCACCTTTTTCCGCAAGCTTCCTGCCACCTGAAATATGATCCGCATGCAGATGCGTATCCATCGTATGCTTAATAACTACACCTAACCTATCTGCAAACGTCTCATAGACGTCTGTCATCCTCATCCCGTCAATAACCGCAGCTTCCCCGCCAGACACGACCATATAGGACAAGCAGCCTTTACCCAGACGAACGAACTGATAAATAGCTCCGCCACCCTTCAGCTCACCAATCTTCACAGGCTCCATATGCTCACTCCAAGCCTTCATACCGCCCTTCAAATAGTACACTTGTTCACCAGACAAACCCGCTTCTAACAGTTGCTCCGCAATGAAAACAGAGGAACCTTCCTTTGCACATACGACAAGCACCTCTTTATCATGAGGAATCAGCTCCAGCACAGCATCAACACCGTCTAACAATTCAAAGTACGGCTTATTAATGGAAAAGATATTTGAGCCTTCAACTTTCCAGTTTTCATAGTCGCTTTCATTCCGCACATCCAAAATAAAAAGCTCCTTGCCATCAATAACATATTGTGCAAGCTTCTTAGCTTCCATCCCTGTTGCTTTAACTGTTGTCATGTTAAATCTCCTTTCGCTTTATTAGATGGATGCAACTGTACGTCCGCTCCACCCCGACATCCCTGGCAGTACATTTTTTACCTTTAAGAAGCCATGTCCCATCAATAATTGACATGCTAGATCACTTCGAATACCAGTTCTACAGATTACATAAATGTCTTGCTCTTTACTTAGCTCAGACACTCTCTCCTCCAGCTGTCCCAGAGGAATAGACACGGCACCAGGCACATGCTGGAATGCAAATTCTGCCGCTTCCCTAACGTCCAAAATGAGAATCTCTTGCTGCTTTTCTACTAGACCAGTTAATTCATCATTAGTAACAGTATGAGGATAAGCCATCGACTGCTTCAGTTCATTTGGGTGCGATTTTCTAACGAAATGTCTCATTAGTTCACCTTCAGTTACTGTACCGAGGTAGTCATGCCCACTTTTTCGAGACCAAGCTTGCAAATCAGCAAGTGAACCTTTATCTGTAGCTTGAACCTCAATAACTTGACCAGACGACATACCTTCTATCGCTTTTTTCGTTCTCACTATTGGCATTGGGCATGCAAGCCCTCTGCAATCAATCGTTACATCTCCATTTAATTGGTTTGAAGTTGTCAATTTAGCTCTCCCTTTATACCCTATGGGGTATATTTATTTTAAAAATTTTTATGCTATATCAAACCAAATTTTAATAACGGTTGCGAAGATTAACCCCGCTAACACCCACTGTAGCACCTTTACATTCATTCGCTGACCTAGCTTTGCACCAATAGGTGCTGCTATAACACTTGCAACAATCATTACAAAGGATGGAATGGGAAGCATATGTCCTCCCATAATTTTACCGCCCGCCGAACCAATCGATGAAAGAAAAGTAATCGCCAGTGACGATGCGATAGCAACTCTAGTCGGAATTTTTAATAGAACAAGCATAATGGGGATCGTAATAAATGCCCCTGCCGCTCCTACAATACCGGATAATAGACCGATCAAAACGGCTGAACCTGACGCTAATCCTCTATGAAATGTTACATTCCGATAATCTCTTTCTTCTTGCTCATGCTTTGGAAGAAACATCATCACTGCCGCAATTGTGGCAAGCACTGCGTAGGTCATATTGATAGCCCCATCCGATAAAAAGCGTGAGCCTAGCCCACCAATAAAACTTCCAATAAGAATAGGCACGCCCATATAGAAGACAAGCTTTTTATGAATGAGTCCTCCTCCAAGATAAGCGAATATCCCGGATAATGAAGCAAAAAATACTTGAACAGCACTAATGGCTGAAACTTCTTGTGCAGTAAAGGCAATAAATCCTAATGCAGGCGGTATATAGAGCAGCATAGGGTACTTAATAATTGAACCACCAATGCCAACCATCCCAGATATAAAAGATCCTATAAACCCAATCGCAAACAACGTCAGTAACCAGCTTATATCCACATTCTTGTGAGCCACCTTCCCAACAATACATATACCCCTATGGGTATTATAATAAACACTAAGATTTATGATGTCAACCCATAGACCAAAACTCTACTTCAGCCCGATTCTAGAAATACGCAAAAAAAGGACCCTCAAATGAGGGTCCTCTACTATCTATCATTGCTCCAACGAGTTTCGATTATCCATAATTGGGAAAACCAACGTTACTTTCGAACCTTTGCCAATCGTTGATTCCGCATTGATATTACCTTTATGTGCAAGTGCAATTGATTTTGCTATACTCATCCCAAGTCCGACTCCTTCGCTACTCTCGTCCGTATTGGTGCCTCTATAATAACGTTCAAACAAATTGGATAACGTCTCTTCATCCATTCCAACGCCATTATCGCTTATGATAAGTTTCGCATTTCCTTGTTCCTGCCTAGTTATAATGGTAACTGTCGTGCCCGCTGGATTATGTTTAACAGCATTTACAATAATGTTATTCAGCATGCGTGTAAACCACTTATCATTAGCCTCAACATAAATAGGGCTTGTACCACCTTGATATAGGAAATTAATTTGTCCCATCGTCTTATCATTCACAAATGTTAGTACAATTCGTCTAACAAACTCGCCTACCTCAATTTTGTTAACGACAAATGGCAGTTGCTTGTTCTTTAATTGGAATGCGAGGGAAAAATCTTGTATCAAATCGATTAAAAAATCGCTTTTCTCCCTAATCGTAGCTCCCATATCCTTTAATTCCTCATCAGTCCACTGGAACTGTCCACTTTCGAGTAAATGTCCATATCCTTGGATAGAACTCAGCGGTGTTCGCAAATCATGAGAGATGCCTGTCATCCATTCCTCTCTGGTCTTGTCCAATCTAATCCGATCCTGCTCAATAGCGTTTAGCTTCTCCGTCATATCGTAGAAACCATCGATCATCTCCTGATATAACTTATAACTGCTACGCAGTTTGCCGCTTTTGCGATATAGCTTCTTGCGTTCCTTATCGGATAAAGCTTCTAATTTACCTCTTCCGAGCCTGTCGAACCATCCGATAAACAGTAACAGCGGCCTGCCATACCGATAACCAAGATAGATAGAAATAACCACTGTAGATAGTAGTACAATTATTCCGAATACACTAACAAACACAATAACGTCTTTCATAAACGGTTCTTTTACGTATTCACCCTTTTTCTCCTCATGCAGCAACCACATATATTCAGAATCAGTATCAATAAAAATGGAAATATCTGTAGGATAATTACCTTGCATCCTCTTCATTAAAATTAATTCTAGCGGCTTATAACGTTTAATGTCATTAGCAATACCAGCTGATTGTACGATCGTTCCTTCATTATCCACAATGTGCAATGTACGTTTTGTCTCTTGAAGTACGTTATCCACCGTTGCAATGTCTGCTTCTGCGATCAGACCTTCCGTTTCATATGTTTCAAAAAGCGAAAGTGTTGCGTTTGCTCCATCATCTCTGTATCCCATCATATAGAGTGCTGAGTTTTCTACTGAATCATCTGTAGCCATCATTACGTCATACGAACGAAACCTGCCAGTATCTTCAATTCTCATTAACTCGCCAAGCTCATAAGTGAGCGGCAAGTCTTTCGGCGTATTTGTCGAGTAAATAACATTACCCTTATGATTTACAATTTGAAGCCAGTAGTGATGATCAGCTAACTGCTTAACCCAACGTTTCGATACGATTGCTTTATTTTCACTCACTATCGTCTCCAAAACAATGCCATCCAAAGCACCATTCGGATAAGTTCTTTTTAATTCATTATTTACTACAAGCTGCAGCACGAACAAAAAGATCGCAAAAGTTAAAAGTAAAACAAAAACAAACAATAAGAACGTCTGATAAGTGAAATGAAGCGCTAATCTGCGTCTAACGTTTCTCATGGCAGTTTTTCCTTAACGAGCTTGTATCCAAGTCCTCTAACTGTCAGAAGGAGACGTGGATCGCTGGGATTCGCCTCGATTTTCTCCCTTATCTTACGAATATGTACCATTACTGTATTGTCGTCCCCATAACCTTCCATTCCCCAAACTGCTTCATATAGCTGCGATTTGGAAAATACAAGGTTCGGATTTTTGCATAGAAAATGGAGAAGCTGATACACCATCGCAGGACAGCTAACAGGAACGTCACATACTCTTAGCTCCCCAGCTGCTTCATCCAGCACAAATCTTCCGAAGTCATATTGTTGTCGGTTATCCTGGGCAACAGCTTGTGCCGGTAAATTGCCTCTTCGCAGCCTTGCCTTTACTCTCGCTGCAATTTCAAGCGGGTTAAATGGTTTCGTAACATAATCGTCACCACCAGTTGCAAATCCAGTTAATACATCAAGATCGGAGGTGCGAGCTGTTAAATATATGATGTGGGCGTTAGAAATCGCTCTAATTTTCGGACATAGATCGAACCCTGACTGATCCGGCAGCATAACATCAAGCAATGCGATATCTGCACCATGTTTCTCTATAAGTCTTAACGCTTCCGCCGCTGTGTGAGCTGTATATAAATTGTGAAAACCCTCCTTGCGGAGAACCATCTCTATCATTTTTGTAATGGAACGTTCGTCATCAATCATAATGATTTTAGCATTTGAGTAATCCAATTCGAATCCCCTCCCGCCTCTTAGTTTACTACATAAACCTTAATTTCCGTTTAACTCCAAATGATTAATTTAACTAGAAATAAGCTGCTCATAACATTACGGTAAAAAAGAGGATTTATAATAAGCTATGAGGTGATCGTACATGATAGCAAATACGAATCGACAAGGGATTGTAGACGCGATTCGCGGCTTTAGTTTACTAGGAATATTATTAGCCAATATGCTGATTTTTCAATATGGCATGTGGGGAAAAGATGAACTCGAACTATTTAAGGCATCCTCGTTCGATCATGGGATGCACACATTTGTAAAAATCGTCATTGAAGGAAGCTTTATGCCGATCTTTACGTTTCTGTTTGGCTATGGCTTATTCAAGATGATGGAAGGGCTCGAAACGAAAGGACTAAAACCAAAGCGGGTGCTCGTCCGCCGATTCCTGATGTTGCTCGGACTTGGTCTGCTTCACTCCACTTTTGTCTGGGATGGTGATATTCTTTTCTTTTACGGAATGATAGGCTTCTTCCTATTGTTATTCTTGAAACGTAAAGCAAAAACGGTACTAATCTGGGGTATCGTTCTCATTTCTTTATTTGGACTACTAGGACTTGCAGGTACTGATCCAGAAGAAAGTGCAGTTGGCGGCGATCCTGCTAAGTTAGAACAGTTTATTAAAGATTCCATACCTGTATACTCAGAAGGCACATACGCTGAAATTATGAAGCATCGCAGCGGTCCTTCTCCAATGGATGACATGGGCCCTATTGTCACGACATTCATGTTGTTACTCGCCCCGATTATGATGGCACCTATGTTTCTATTCGGTATTTATGCAGCGAAGAAAAATTGGTTCCTTAATCCTGAAGAGAAAAGAAAAAGGTATTTAAAAGGAGCTATTTTATGGCTCATCCTAGGTTACGCGCTTAAGTCATTAAAATTCATTTGGCCAGACTTCATTTTGAGCGGAGTAGGCGAACTTATTGGTGGTTCCATTCTAGCACTTGGATATTTGCTAGGCGCTGCATGGGTACTGTCTCATGTAAAAGCTTCTAGGACTGCCTCTCGCTTTGCCGCTGTTGGTAAGTTGTCACTTACTAACTACTTAATGCAATCGGTTATCTGTACAGCTATTTTCTACGGATACGGCCTCGGACTATTCGGTAAAATTGGAATAGCAGGCGGCATTGGTATTGCACTTCTTGTTTACACGGTTCAACTTATCTGCAGTGTATTGTATTTGAAACGATTCAAGATCGGTCCCATCGAGTGGCTGCTTCGTTCTTGGACGTACTGGTCATGGCGTGGAAAGCCTAAGACAAATGCTCTTCAGCCAGTAGAAATAAATGCTTAATAAAACTTCCATTTTCTATGCATAAACAATGGACTGCACTCTTGTAGAAAAATCTACGACAGTGTGGTCCTTTGTGTTGTTTATAGATACGCTAAAATACTTAATTTCTGTTTAATTCCTCCGTCTAAATTTATCTATATTTAAACTGTTGATAACATATTGGTAAATAGAGGTCTGTAAACTAAATACTGAGGTGATAAAAAATGACAGGAAATACAACAAGGCAATCCATTGTAGATTCAATTCGTGGCTTTAGTTTACTCGGTATTTTATTATCGAACATGCTCATTTTCCAATACGGGATATTGGGAAAAGAAAGGCTTGATCTGTTTGGCGCATCCTCTTTTGATGATGGGATGCTCATCTTTATGAAGATTGCTGTTGAAGGAAGTTTTATGCCTATCTTTACGTTTCTGTTTGGCTATGGTTTATTCAAGATGTTTGATGGACTAGAAGTAAAAAGGCTTAAACCTAGGCGAGTACTTACCCGTCGATTTATCATGTTAATTGGTCTTGGCCTGCTTCACTCAATATTTGTATGGGAAGGTGATATACTTTTATTTTATGGAGTGATGGGATTTTTCCTAATGTTATTTTTGAAACGTAAGGAGAAAACAGTGTTAACATGGGGCATTGTCATTCTATCTCTGTGTGTTTTGCTAGGGATTATATTTAGTGGAAGTGATCTTGCCACTATAAAGACCGATCCAGCTAAGACAGAGCAGACCATTACACATTCTATTCCAATCTATTCTGAAGGCACATACTTAGAAATAAAGGATTATCGCAATAGTGGTTCTGGTTTGGAGGACGACGACGAACTCGGACAGGTACTCATATTACTATTAACTTTATTCCTAACATTGCCTATGTTCCTATTCGGGATCTATGCCGCAAAGAAAAACTGGTTTTTATCCCCTGAACAGAAGCGGAAAAGTTATTTAAAAGGAGCACTCTTCTTTCTTCTAGCAGGTTATGTTGGTAAATCAGTACCTTTTATTTGGCCCGATTTTATAAAAAGCAGTTACGAACTAAATACTGCAACATCATTTTTCACACTTAGTTATGTAGTAAGTTTTGGGTGTATTCTCGCGTTAGGTTATTTGCTTGCAGCTGCGTGGCTGCTTTCTCATATTAAAGCTATTCCAATGGCTTCGCGGTTTGCTGCTGTAGGCAAATTGTCGCTGACAAACTATTTATTGCAGTCCATTATTTGTACATCATTATTTTATGGTTATGGCTTAGGGCTATTTGGAAAGCTTGGTATTGCTGGAGGCATAGGTGTTGCATTGCTCGTTTATTTGGTTCAACTATTCGCCAGTGTCCTCTATTTGAAGCGGTTTAAGATCGGTCCTGTTGAGTGGTTGCTCCGGATTTGGACGTACTGGTCATGGAATGGCAAGCCGAAGACCAATGTCGTGCAGACAACTGATTTAAAGACCTAACACACGATGTTGTTTTAATAACAAACATAAGGGGCTGCTTAAGAGTTGATCATTCCACTCGCGCATCCCCTTCATATTCACTAGTTATGTTGGTTGCAAAAAAACTAATAACATTAGTTTGTGAATAAAAAAAATCCACGCCGCACTCGATTGTGGATTTCAGAATCTTAGTTGTATAAGCTCATATCCATTAGGATGGGCTTAGATCTTTCGTTTCCTGTTTCTTGACCTCTGCCTTCGATCCATAATTCGAGCCCATAAGAATCGGAAGACTTTTCATCGTGCGGATCATTGGAGACAGACATTGGGAACAAGTTGGAACGTCTTCGAATGAATAGTTTTCTCTAACCCATCCGTTGCAGTCGTCCTTTGTACATGACCAAATGGATGTCATTTCATTAGGCAATTCTGCCATTGGTCTCTTACGGGAGTAATACATTGACATGTCCCTCCTTCTTTTTTCCCTAGAAAAAAAACTACCCTACGCTGAGGCAGGGTAGTGGCTGTTGCAAATACTACAGTTTTACAACGTTTTCAGCTTGTTGACCGCGTTGGCCTTGAACTACGTTGAATTCTACGCGTTGACCTTCGTCAAGTGATTTGAAGCCGTCGCCTTGGATTGCTGAGAAATGTACGAATACATCGTCTCCGCCCTCTACCTCGATGAATCCGAATCCTTTTTCTGCGTTAAACCATTTAACTGTACCTTGTTGCATTGTTATTTCCCCCTAATACTGAATGTTACATGGACATTAAAAAAGTCACATATCGAAAAGGCAGCATCGCAACCAATTCCAATATGCGACCTAAAGTCTCATATACGATTTACTAACTATAACACATCATCAGGACAATCGCAATTTCAAACATCAAAACTCCGTTAATTACCAAAAGTTTTTTTGAAAGTTCAACGTTTTAGTCCGAAATCAGACGAAACCATTCCTTCAAATAGCTCCTGTGTAGAGGTTGATGGTTTGAGATGGAGTTCTCCGAGCCGATCTACCAATTGACGATATGTACGTAGTACATGTTCATTATGGCCAAGTTTTTTATAAGCATACATCAAAATACAATATGCAGGTTCATCACATGGTGATAAATAGCTGACTCGTTCAGCAGCCTCTATCGCTTGCCTATATTTTTCCCCGGCAAGATAAGCTTCCGCAATGCTCAGTAGCCGCTCAGATGCTGCAGATACAAGAAGTTCACTTTCTTGGGAAGCCCATAGATAATCCTCATCCTGCAACAAATTTCCTTTATAAATTTTCATCGCGTTCTCAGCATCTTCCAAAGATACTCCGTTACTATTTCTCAGCTCTGAAACCCGCTCCTTGAAAAGAAGCGCATCAACCTGTAGCCGATTAGCATCAAGTACGTACCTTTCTTTCTCAAATAGAACAAATCGATCTAGCCCTACTTGTTTCAAATGCTTTCGAATCAAACTTATGCACGTGTGAAGATACACTTTTGCTTTTGGATATGGCTCTTCCGACCATAAATCTTCAATTATCCGATCTCTATGGACGGGAACTCCGTTTTGCAAGGAAAGGTAAATAAGCAATTCCTTTTCTTTTGCAGTTCGCCACTTATACGCTCCGCCCTGTTCTGTAGATGCATAGAAAGCACCCAGTAAGCGGACACTAAGCGTATCGAATTTCTCATTCGAATTGTCTGGACTATCCGGAGCGATTCGTCCTTCAAAACCTTTTTTCAATCGTGCAATCGTTCCCTTGAGCCTATCTGGATCAATTGGCTTTAGAAGGTAGTCCATCGCAGCAAGCTCAAATGCTTTAATTGCATACTGATCGTATGCCGTCACATATACGATTGCAGCTTCTGGATCTTGGCTTCGAATCCGTTCTGCAAGATCCATGCCATTTAATCCTGGCATCTCGATATCGAGAAACCAAACGTCTGGTTTAGCAACTTCGATGGTTAGAAGTGCGTCATATCCGTTACTAAATCTGCCGATTGTTTGTATTTCACCTGTTTTATGTAGAAACATCTCTAATAGGTTTAACGCATGTTCTTCGTCATCAACCAGAAATGCTGAAATCATCTCGTCTCCACCTTTCCGATGCGTTCTATATTAACAGATCGTTCTTAACATTAACTGAAACGAGTATATTTTCCCCTCTTAGTTGATCTCATCATAATTGCTGAATAGGCAACCAAATGGTCACTTTAGTCCCGTGTCCAGATTCACTTTCGATAACTGGCGGCTTGCCAGTGACATGCAGTAGACGTCTCATAATATTGCGGAATCCGACACCTTGATCCGATGTTCCTGGGCCTAGAATTGCAGCCACCTGTTCCTTAGTCATTCCGACTCCGTCATCTTCAACAACGACCATAATCAAATCATCTATTTTACGAATTGTCAGCCGAACGGTACCACCTTTAACTTGTTTAGAGACGCCATGACGAATCGCATTTTCTACAAGTGGCTCAATCGTTAATGGCATTATTCGATAATATTGAACTTGCTCATCTACATCGAGCTCTACCCATAATCTTGCACCGAATCGCTCTCGTTCAATATCGACATATGCTTGGATAAGCTCCATCTCTTTGCCAATCGTAACGGTTTCTTCTGTATTGTCGAGATGAAAGATATAACGCAAGTAACGACTTAAACTTCCGAGTAACTCCCCTGCTCGTTCACCATTTGTATAACATAAAGACATTATTGTACCGAGTGCATTATATAAAAAATGGGGTTTGATTTGTGATCTTAAAAAGGCCATTTCGTTTAAAGCAGCTTCCTTCACTAATCGATTCATAGAAAACAGTGTATGAATACGAACACGAACTTCACCCGCATCAAAGGGCCTAGTTATAAAATCGCTGGCTCCTGCTGCAATTCCTGCTTCAATGTCAGCAGGTGTACTTCGAGCACTAATTAAGAGTACTGGCAGTTCCGCATGATTGAAATGCCTGCGTACTTTTCTACATAACTCATAACCATTGCCTTCTGGTAGCATGACGTCAACGATTATGAGATCTGGACGTTTTCCTCCTATAATACGATCATATGCCTCTTCATCTGTTCCGACGCATTGTACGCTATAGCCTTCCATCGTCAACATACTGTACAAATGCTCTACGTCTACTGGATCAGCGGAAGCGACTACGATAGTACCCATCCCGTTATCTTTCCCCGCTCCACTTTCCGTTAGTTCCTCACCTTCATCATAGAGAGAGCTTGCTGCAACAAGATCATATACATCTGACTCAACTGTCTCTAGTGGGCTTTCGCAAGCAAGCCAAAAGGTTACAGCTCCCGAATTTTCGCTGACAGAGAATGAGCCGCCCATTCGTTCTACTAACTCTCTTGCGATGGACATGCTTCTTGCAAATCCATCGTCTCTCTCTGGTTCTTCATCAATAGTTGCTCCTGTACGCAACTCACTTGACTTCACTTTATCCAATCGAATATCGATTTGCACATTATCGTTGTGCTTACGGCTTTCAATCCAAACGACAGTATCATGCCGATGTCTTAATATAAGATGAATGACGTTATACATCACTTGCAGAAGACGATTTTCATCAGCTCGAACAAATCTAGCATCCAGCGATATTCCATGTCGAAGCTGTACGTTTTTCCCTTTTGCCAAAAATCCAAACACTTCCATTACGACGGTTACACAAGGTACTAGATCCACGGTTGACGCTCGAACCTCTAGACGTCCATCTTTCATACGGGCCGCATCAATAATATCTTTAACCATATTAGACATTCGATAAGCCGTATTACGGATTAGTTGAAGCTTATCCCGCAGATCACTTTCTTCTATTTTTCTTAGCGGTTGCGTTAGAAGAGATTGAGACACATTAATAACACCATGTAGTGGTGTATTCAATTCATGCGATGTAATAAGAAGAAACTCATCTTTCATTTGGTCCGCAATTTGCAACTGACGAGTTAACCTTCTCATAGCATCATAAGCTACTATGTATTGATAAATAAGCAACAACCCTACTGACAATATAAATAAAACGCCTGATATGTTTGTTAATACTAACGAAATTCGGTTCCCAGAACTCAAAGCAACGACTAGCGTTGTAAGTACTTGAAGCCATGTAGAAGTCAAAAGTAGCTGAAAATGTCGCTCGGCCATTTGCGAGAAATTGCGCTTAACATATTGATAGCCTAACACCAAAGCTAACATGACACTCATTATCGCGATACTTATATAGAACAAGTCCTGAAAAAGCGAATACACCCTAAAAGGAAGTATCGTAATTGCAATACAATAAATGGATAAAGAAGAGAAAAACGTTAATAGCCATCCTTTAATCCAAGACCGCCCAATGAGCTTCCATGCGATAAAAAATAGAAGTCCAGGCATCAAATAAACTGAAATATACTTAATCTTGAACGCTATTTCGAATGGAATGTGCGGGAACAATTGCAAAAAGAGCCGTTCCCCATTCGTAATAACACTAATAGCAAATCCTAATGAAGATATCGCAAATAAAAGCAGCAATGGATTTCTATGAAATAAAAAGTATAGACATATAAACAGCAACATAAATAACGTAAGGACGACAGCAATCGTTAGTTCGACTGTTGCACGAATTTGTCCCCTCTTTGCAATGTCTTGTCCTATTCCAAAATCAATAGAATTGAAAATACCGCCATTAATATATTCGTAATTTGACGCATGCAAAACGATTTCGAGCTCATTACCCGTTGCACGGAAATAGCTGCTATACGGTACATTTCGAGGCTTATAATCGCCTGGGGTAATACTAGGATTTCCTGATTTGCCTAACAATAAGCCATCCACATATAGACTGTCCGCAAATCGAACATATTGTTTGGCAATTCCAAGCATACGATCCGTCGGTGCATTTTTAATAATAAGACGATATGTCCCAGAACCATGCCCTTTCATTTCGCTGCCGTTCGCCTTCTTCAACCCGTTCCAATTGCCAGGCACTTTAATAAACAGCCCAGTAGGTTGTAGGGCACGTGTTTCTTTAGGAGTGAGCAATACATCCGGGTAAAAGGACCATTCTCCATCTAGCGGAAATATACGATTTTCATCCCAATTCCAGCCGCTTAAATCTAATACTCCTCCCTTAATGACAGGTGCTTCCCTATCATCTTTCGCCTGTTGCCAGACAATGAATATCCATATAAAGGTTATTGCAATCATCCCAATGATATATTTATCTCTCCAAAGCTTCACCGGACTCCACCTCAGCATGACTATAATTTTCTAATCATAATTTTAAATTCTGTTCCGTACAATAGCGATCTATTCTTTTCATATAAATAATTAGTCTCCTTAAATAGAACGAAAAAAAACTTGCCCGATGTGGACAAGCTTTCCTGTATGAGTAGTTAGTTATTGAATCGTTTCTAATCCGACTTCCTTCATCGAAGTCCACATTTGAAAGATCCAAACGAAAAAGCCTATATAACATACAAATATTAAAAGCCATTTCAAAGCAATAAATAATCTCATTTTGACGATTGCATAACATAGGAAATAAATAACTAAACCAGATAATGCACCATACAGAAAAATGAAAGATATCATAGAAACAAAGAAAGTTATATATATCACTGCCCCTAGAACTATCCATCTAAAAGGTGAGTTTTTTCTCCTCTTAACAAGTGGTTCTGAAACGGTACGACTATTTATTACACTGAACATTATGAATAAAAGAAAAGTAAAGCATATGTATTGTGTAGCTTCCTCCTTATTATAAAGATCAATAAGTAGAGTTGGCCAAATAAAGAGAATCGCGAAACTCCCTTTAGCTAAATAGCCTACTGCCCGTTTTTTCATTATGTAATAGCTAGCAAACGGAACTTGCCAGAACCTAATCGTTTTATTAGTAGCTACTTCAGACATGGCTAGTAGAAAACCTACTATAAACAAAAACGAAAAGAGGGATACAGCTGTGACGACTATAGAGAAAATCATCATTAGTATAAAGTAACCCTTTGATTCTGTACTTGCTTCCACCAGTTTATCTTCGGCGAAAGACATATAAAATGTATAACTAGTTTCAAAATTAATGAGCACTAGTCCAAAAACAAATATAAACACAATAAATCCAATAATTGACCATAACGTTGTTGGCCAATGGATGAAAAACTTTTTTTCTCCGTTTCTTGGCACTCGTTTCGTCAATAGAAAATACGTTGCCGCAAATCCTGCAATAATAAGTAAGAATGGGTACTCGAATGTGATGTTAAGGCTATAAACAATCCATATCATCCAAGCAAGCAGTACCGTACTTATTATTCTCTGAACATGCATCAAACTTCACCCCAGCGTCTATTAATGAATTATTCTTCATTAATACTATCAGACTATATGGGGTAGTAAAGAGAAATAGGTTAGCTATGTAAGATCCGGAAATTAGGGCTGTATTTTGCGGAGAGACCAATCGAATGATAATTGCACGAGCAATTCTTCAATGCTCCAATGGCTTACCGTTAAAGGAAACTTATTCTTGAATGAGCAAGCAGCCATTTTGTAATGCGGTGCTAGCTGATATTGCTTGAAATAAACATTTTCACCCTCTGGCTTCAATGTAATAGTCCGATCAGATTGAATAGCAACAGAGAATGAATGCAATGGAATAGAAAGCCCTTCACCTTTAGCCTTGATATAACTTTCTTTAAGCGTCCATAGCTCGTAGAAAAAAGCCGTTCGTTCCCCTTCACTTTTAGCTAACAACTCTCTATATTCCTCTTTGGCGAAATAGGAGCTTGCTATATTCATATCTATCGGTCGCACTTCCTCCACATCAATACCTACTGCAGCAGTACTGACGAATGCAACTACCCAATCTCCAGAATGGGACACGTTAAAGTGTAAACCTTCACAGCCTATTAAAGTAGGTTTCCCATATTCATTGTAACTAAATGCGATGTTTTCATTAGGGACACCTAATCTACTCATTATAGCTGTACGAATTAATGCTTCCCCTAACAATGTACGATAGGCATCTTTAACGAGACGGAATCGATTGATCTGAGACCGTTTCTCCTTAGATACAAGACTCAACAACATATTATACTCATTTATATTAATAATGGATGGCACTTCTATAACAACAATTTCGGCGCTCACTTCGCCCTACACCTCCAATTTAATTCTTGTTTCTACCACATTGCTATGTGGCGATTCCTCCATACCTAGTCAGTACACAAAATATAGCCTGCGCTCCAAATTCAATTGCATGTACAGGCACACGTTCATCAGTAGCATGAATGAATGCGCTAAACTTCATATCTTCTGGTAGTGGCATCGGCAGAAATCCATACGTTTGTATGCCTAGTCTGGCAAAATGTCTAGCATCCGTTGCTCCTGGCAGAAGCATTGGGACGGGTATCGCTTCAGCATCTGCATCTGTTAAAACATCAGATAACAGCTTAAACAGCCCCATATCGGGCTGCGGCGGTGAAGGATCATATCGCAATACTTTAAGTTCAACTTTCTGATTAATCATATGTTTCCGCAGTTCATCTATGAATTGTTCCGATGTGAAGCCGGGCAGCACTCTCCCATCGAGCTCAACAATGATTTCACTTGGATGAACATTAATTTTCTCCCCACCTCGAACAACGGTAGCATTAACCGAATGACGAAGAAGCGGCTCGAATAGTTGACCCTTGTCACCAAGCATCTTCAAGATGACATTCGTCCGACCTGGATGAAGTAATCCCTTTAATATGAAACCTGAAACGGCTGGCAATGAATCTGCCATTGCATGAATCATAGAAGCAGCGGCTGGTGTATGATGTACGGGAAGCTTTACGCGACTGAGCGACTGTAGCAGATCACCCAATTGCTTCATACAGCCATCCTCAAGGCGGATTGAGCCGTGTCCTCCTTCGCTACGAATTGTAGCTCTGAGGAAACAAATTTGTTTCTCTGCAACCATGATTGGATAAAATTTTCTTCCGCTTACTTGGAAAGAAAAACCTCCGAATTCCCCAATTGCATATTGAACTCCTTCGAAGAAATGAGGAAAGTTGTCTACAAGGAAAGATGCTCCGTAATCGCCGCCCGCTTCCTCATCACTTACAATCGCTAATATGACGTCGCCTTGCAAATCTGCTCTCTCCGTATATGCACGTAGAAAAGCCGACAGCATCATTGCGACTCCACCCTTCATATCGAGGCTACCACGCCCCCATACGTAGCCGTCATGGATTTCTCCGCCGAATGGATCATGACTCCATACCTGCTTGTCTACTCCAACTACATCTATATGCCCGTATAAAAGAAGGGGAGGTGCTGTTCCATTCCCTTTGATTTTTGCGATCAGATTAGGTCTGCCTGCTTCTTTAGCAACAATAGTAGTTTCAATGCCAGCCTGAACAAGTAGTTTTTCAATATACGCTATGCAAGCTGCCTCATCCCCTGGAGGATTCGTCGTATTAAAACGAATCAACTCTTGTAATATGGTTACAGGAGATTCGTATATTGGATTAGGAGTACTCAATTGGTTCACCAGACCCTTCCTCTTTCATATAACGCTTACTTTTAGATCATCGTTGCACCTTCAATTGTCGAATTAGCAAATAATTGTTTCACACCGTTCTCCTCCAAAAGTCGCTTTAGTCGGTTATTTCTCTCCTCCTTAGGAACCAATTTTGTTTCGAGTACTGAAACTAACATAAAATAAGCTTGCTCCATCTGTTCCCACGATGCGTTTTGTCCACTTTGTTGCAGCTCGAATAAAGTCTTTTGCAACTTTCTGTACGGCGTAACTGCACCCTGAGTATAAGCTTCCGTATCCCAATTCCGATTACGTGTAGAGGTTGCGATTGTCATACATTGAATAATAAAATCAAGTGAAAATTCCCCTTCGCGACTTTTATTCCCCCTGATCAATAGCTCCATATCAGGAGCATGATCAAAGGAATACACCTTCAAAGTTGTGACGCCTTGAGCTAACTTCTTAAGAACAGACTGAGGTCCAAGTTCTATGGCTTCTGACACTCCGTTTTCTAGTAAGTAGCGTATGACTGTCGTCCATCTGACAGGAGCCGTTAGCTGCTGGGTCAATATTTTTGCTATATCGTTTGTACTACCATATGGAACTCCTGTTACGCTTGATAAGACTGGATATTGGAATGGAGCAAACGTGTGCTTACTGAGCTCTTCAGCAAATTGCTCTGCTGCAGGTGCCATGAGTGGACTATGGAAAGGTGCACTTACTTGAAGAGGAATAACAACACCTCCTAACTCTGTAAGCCGTTCGGCAGCCTCGTTTAGCGCACCCTTATGACCAGAAATAACGACCTGCTCTTCTGAGTTAATATTAGATACAACTACCGTTTCCGAGCCTCCATTGTAAGAGCCGCTAACAATTGTACAAATATGATGAACATCATCTGCCATCAAACCCGTTACTGCAGCCATTGCTCCTCCCCCAAGCGCTGCCGCATCACGCATTAACTCGCCGCGTCGATGTACAATACTAACTGCACTCGCAAACGGAATACCACCAGAACATGCTAACGCAGTAATTTCCCCTAAACTATGTCCCGCCAAATAGTAGGGAACTCGCCCAGTTACATCCCTATAAATTCGGAACATAGCCATCCCAAGTGTCAATATGGCTGGCTGAGCGTACTCAGTCCTTGTTAGCTCTTTCATGCTGCCTTCGAACATAAGTTTTGTCAGATTAATATGAAGAACTTCGCTTGCTTCTTCTATCGTCTCCCTGGCGATCGGATAGGCAGCACACAGCTCCTTACCCATACCTACATATTGAGATCCTTGGCCCGGAAATAGTAATGCATGCTTCTCCATTAGCCTTCACGTCCTTCACAAAGTTCATTTATGATCATATCGAAAGACTGCTCATATAGGTCCAGCAACCCAACTATTCCAGCTTTATCCCATAAAGCAGCATCATACATACAACAGATCGCAATTCCATTACCCGTATCTTCCAGCTGAAATACGAGACCCAGCATAGCTATATAACTTTCCGCTCCACTGAGATCTACAGCGGAGAACCAAGGAACAATTCCGCTCTGCGAACTTCGGAATCTCGCTGCAGTTGCAAGTGTCGAAAAGGTATAATAGATACCTCCAAGTCTTTGGCGCCTAACTTCCGAGATCAATTGACCAAATTCAGCATAGTGAGTCAAGTTCACTGATAATGAAACCATCCGATCGTTTGTCCCACCTTTTATGAAGGTGGTCACTTCGTCTGCTATCGCAATATCTGATAGCACGTACAAATAAACGACTAACAAAATATCGATATTCTCTACACCTAGCTGTACAGTAACCAAGTCTAGTTTGTTCAGCGGTCCGTCTGGCAATTGTCTCGTCAGGTAACTCGCACCAAACTCTCCATCGTCTTCGGTCTGAGCTTTTTTATTATGAAAAATAATGCCCTTAAGCTTCGACAAATCACTCATATCGCCTTCTTCGCCAGTTGGAGCGTCAAGTAGTAATGCCATTCCACGAAGCGAAGCGTCACTAAACAAATCGGCTACCGACACACGATCAGGATATTTGTCTTCAATATATCGATGCAGGGCTACAAGCAAAATAGAGTTTCCTCCTACTTCAAAAAAATGATCATCCGCTCGGAAACCGCCCCGATGAAGCACCTGCTGCCACATTTTCGCTACATTGCGCTGCATGTCTGTTTCTAGTTCGGGAATAACATCTATTTCATTTAGTCCTCCTAAGTGCATGTTAGAAGCGCTTAGTGTAATCAATGCTTTACGGTCAATTTTCCCATTTGGAGTAAGCGGCATATTAGCCATCCAAACATATCGCTGAGGAACCATATATTCAGGAACACGACTAGCCATAAAGTTTCGCAGTTCCATTTCAGGCAACTGAGCCTTAGCAGCATAATAAGCGCATAACCACTGACTACCCTTATCATCCTCTTCCAGCAATGCAGCACATTCCGTAACAAGTTCGTAACAAGATAGTACTGACTGAACTTCTTCCAGCTCAACACGATGTCCGCGAATTTTTACTTGAAAATCTCTTCTTCCAAGAAAATCGATTGTGCCGTCGGCCATATAGCGCGCTAGGTCACCTGACTTGTACATAAGCTCACCAGGGTAGAAAGGATCAGGTACGAACCGATCTGCCGTAAGCTCTGCATTACCCCAATACCCAGTAGCGAGCCGATTTCCAGCAATACAAAGTTCACCTGCAACTCCAGGAGGCAACATTCGTCCATTCTCATCTACAACATATATTCTGACCCCGACGAGTGGCCTACCAACTCCAGGATAATGATTACATATCCGCTGTGAAGTAGACCAAACGGTCGTTTCAGTAGGGCCATACACATTAAACACTTTTAATTGTTTATACTCTTTTAGTTGATCCCAAATGTCTGGTATAAACGGCTCCCCGCCAATCATTACATCCGTCAAATGATGGAGCCAGTTGCTTTCTGTACGACTGTTCAACATCAATTGGAGTCTCATTGGCGTTGCCACTAGCATCGAAATGTCATGTTTAACGATAAGAGACTTTAATAGCTCGGGGTCTCTGCGCTCTAATTGGGTTGCTAAAACTACCTTCATCCCATACAGCAGCGGCATAATCAAATCATGAATCGAAACATCAAACGCCACACTTGCTAGTGCAACCATCGTTTTGGCTGGAGTAAACGCTACTTCCGCAGCCATACCCTCCATAAACCGAATAGCATTTTCATGTGAAATCATGACACCCTTTGGGTTGCCTGTAGAGCCCGATGTATAAATGACATAAGCTAGATCTTTTGGGGAACCTGTTTCCCATATCCCTGATTGTAAAGACATGCTGTCGGTATGCTCGGTCGTGGACTCCGCCGCTTCATCGTCTATACATAAAATATCACCTGTAAATGTAGATAATTGCTCTAACAAATGGCGCTGTGTGAGCATAACAGGCGCACCTGTATTTTCGAGCATAAAGGCAACACGAGCTGATGGATATTCAAGATCGATCGGTACGTATGCACCCCCTGCCTTCCAAACAGCAAAGATGCCAACAACAAGATCTATTGATCTTTCGGACAATAAACCGACAAGAATACCAGCGCGTACTCCCTGTCTTCTTAGCCTTACTGCTAGTAGATCAGCCCGCTTATTCAGCTCGGCATATGATACTGACTTCGATTCGCAAATGACTGCTACCTCAGAGGGACGTAATTTCACTTGCTCCTCAAAAAGGAAGTTCATCGTCCAATTCGATTGAGGCGTATTTGTCGGTAAAAATCTCCCTGTTTCCTTCGTTTCTTCCGTTTGATCACTGCAAAATGAACGGAGAAGCTCACTTATTTCATTTTTGCTCAAAAGCTCAAAGCTATTAATATTGAAAGGTTCGTTATCTCTGAAGTTGTTAGCAATTCGTTCAATCTGTTCTCCTAGTCTCTCTACCATTCGATGACTATATGTCGCTTCATTGTAGATTAATGTAAGCCGGTCACTTTCCCCAGCCAGCTCCCCTAAGTGAAACAAAAACAACATACTGAAACTTGTGGGAGATGATATTTCATGTATGTTCTCAATCGCAACTGCTACAGCATCCGTTTCATGGGACATTACAGATACGTCGTTCACATTCGCCACTGCTGCATTCTTTACTTTGTTCTCAGTCTGCTCAAGAAGAGAAACCAATGTCTCTGTTTCCCTTATGGAAACACGTAGTGGGGACCAACGATAGTGGCTCGCCGCATCATCTTCTAGTGTTGGAAATGCTAAAACAATAGATTCATCGCCTGTATACTTATGAAGCAGCGTACTAACCATAGCAAGCAACTTATTAAACAAATGCTCATAAGAGATCTCATTGCTTCCTGCCAACTGACTAACAATAGATTCGGTAAATACGATTTCATAATGAGCAGAACGGAATCCTTCCCTCCTGATTGTCAAATCGGATGGAAATCCGCTCGCTTCATTCCACAAGCTTTGTACGTCCTGTCCCGCCTCCTCGGCAAAAATACGAACCATACCCATTGATCCCGAACCCCCTTGCTATCTTTGTGTCATTACACTGCTAGTTAAAATCCCTAACATTCTGTCGTTAATAAGTGAGATTACTTTCTTTTCATGTTCCTGAATGAAGAAGTGACCACCTTCAAACTGAACGATGTCACATGTATGACTTGTATGAGATTTCCATTCAATAGATTCACCACATAAGCTCGTATCTTGATTGCCATTCATTACAATCATATGAACGGGTAATGGCTCTCCCGGCTCATAGTGGTACGTCCCAACAAGCTTAAAATCTGCACGCATGATAGGCATAAATAAGTTTAATAATTCCTTATGTTGGAATAACTCATTAGAAGTACCGCCCAAACTTTTTATTTCTTCAATAAACGCTTCATCAGGCAGCAAATACGTTGTTCGATTGCTCTCGACCGAATGCGGCGCATCTCTACCCGATAGAAAAGCAGCTATCGGCAGTCTTAATCCCTCATCGCGCAAACTGCGCATCAGCTCATAAGCTAGCAAACTTCCCATACTATGACCGAAGATCGCATAAGGTCCCGTAGTATACTTGCGAGTGAAGCGTAGCAAATCTTTCACTGCTGACGGTACATCCTCACAGCAAGACTCTCCCATTCTGCCTCCTCTGCCCGCCATTTCGAGCGGGGTAAGCACAATGGACGGATCTAGAGCCTTCGCCCATTTTTTGTACACTTGAGCGGAACCTCCCGCATACGGCAAAAATAGCAACGGTATCTGATTCATGGCCTGCCCCTTTCGTTTGTCGAGTGGGATATATTTATTCGCTGCTTGCTACATTGCCCCAGAACACTCTTTCTTTGGCAAACAGCTCTTTTGCTAGCCCTATCTCACGATCACGGTCAAATTTATGTGTGACGAATGCTTGTTTAATCTCTTCCCAACCATCTTTTATTTCTTGAATTTGCTCCATCAGTGAGTCACAAACAGTATCCTTAAGTAACTTCTGCTCGCGAAGAGTGCGTATCAACCCAATGTTTGCTGTATGTCTATTACTTATAATGTTAATACCGATCAGTGCATAAGTAATATGAGACTGATATTTGTCTGGACTCGAATCGACGTTCCACATGCCTTCAATTGAAAACTTTCCAAGTTCACGTTCTAGTCTTAGTGCATTTTCAACTACTTCCGCTAGTTTCAATTCATAAGGCTCAATCGTCGAATGAAGATTGTAGATGTAATAGGCTGGCCCTGTATAATTTTCATTGATATTATATTCTGCGTTCAAAAATGCCCTCCGAAGTCTTTCTTCCGGAACTTCATGTTCGCTATAACCTTCAAGTGTATCGTCTATAACATAGAAGGTTGAATTCTCTTCGTTATAGCCGTTAAATAAAGAATAGTGATACCAATGAAACTTCCGCCATGCCATGCTGCCGGGAAGCCAGTAGTATAAATCAACATTTACACTTAAATTGCGTCCACCGCTCAATATTTCCTTAATCTCTTCGGTAAACGTTTCTTTATTGCGGAAATGTCCAGGTTCGATCAAACGAATAACGCCTGTTAACGGGAATTTGGTCCAGTCATCAAGATAATATAACGTATCGATTGTTGGATAACGAAAGTCTTGATCTGTCGCCGCAACCCACGGATAGTAGCGATAAATATTCAAATAGGCCGCATTATGATAGCTTGGGTGAGCGGAAGCAGCAATTGAAAATGCCTGATTGAGCATACAGTTCATCCAAAACTCGTTAAACGGCTTTCTTTCCAGCGTCATTTTCATCGGAAATCATCCTCCTCAAAGTGGTCTTCCACATCACTTCATTCAGCAGGATGAGGATCACTTGCATACATCCGTATCATCCCGCTGAATGAAACCTATTCCTTTTACTTGTTCCTGTTCGTTAAAACAATGTCACCGACGTTTTTTTCATTGCCCTTGCCTGTAGTCATTTCTTCAATGATTTCACCATAATGGCGAGCCATATCTATTATTGTTTCGTCATGGAAAAGATCCGTTGCATACTCCCAATTGACTATAATCTGACCTTCGTGTTCTACCGCCTCTAGCGTCATATCAAATTTACTAACCCCTTGCTCAAACGGCAGAGGATCAAAGATCAGATCACCAGCTTGCAGGGCAGAACGCTCCATATTTTGCAAAATAAACATTGTGTCAAACAGCGGGTTTCGTCCTTGATTCGGTGTTATAGCCAATTGATCCACCAAATCTTCAAATGGATAATCCTGATGTTCCAATGCTTGAACAATATTTCCTTGCAGTTCTGTTACATATTCACCAATTAATCGTTCTGCCTGCGGGCGAATCCGAATGGCAACTGTATTAATGAACATACCGATCAACCCTTCAGCATCGACATGTCCCCGTCCTGCTACTGGCGTTCCGATGATGATATCCTCTTGTCCGCTATATTTGCCAAGCAGTACGGCATACGCTCCAAGAAGGACGGTATATAGTGTAGTCCCGCGCTCCCTTGCCAACTTATTAGCTGAAGATGACAACTCCTTGTTCAGAACGAACCTGTACTTACGCCCATCATAAGAAGGTATTGCAGGTCTATCCTTGAGTGATGGCAGATCAAGAACAGGAAGTTCCCCTGAGAAAATATTGCCCCAATAGTGCTGATGCTTCTCGTACAGTTCTCCGCTCATTTTCTCCTCTAGCCAAGCCGCATAATCGCGGTATTGCACTCTAAGCTCAGGCAGCTCATTATCGCTGTAAAGCTGAGTCAATTCATGAAGAAGAACACTGACAGACATTCCATCCGTTACAATATGATGCATGTCCAGAAGTAATAAGTGGCGCTCCTCTTCGAGTGGCAGTAGCTGCGCTCTTATCATTGGACCTGTCGCCAAATCAAACGGTCTAATGAAGCGAGCCATTAGCTTTGTAACCGTCTCATCCAGCCCCTTCTCAGACAGTAACCTCTTCGCAGTCATCTTCGCCCAAACATTCCCGTCCAGCTTGAATGGATAAGGATCTCGAATACGTTGTCTGAACTCATCCCCCTCGTAGTGGAATGTCGTGCGAAGTGTTTCATGTCTAGCAATTAAACTAGTAAATGCCTTCTCTAATCGATCCACGTCCAGCTTCCCTTGCAGTGAAACCGCAAATGGAACATGATACATCGTTGCATCGCCAGAGATCATTCCTAGTACATATTGCCTTCTCTGCGAGCGAGACATCGGATAATGATCGTGATCCTCTAGCTTTGGAATCGGTTCGTATACATATTTATGACTACTGTCAATAACAAGACTAAGCTCTTCAAGTCTCGCATGTTGGAATAGCTCCCTTAGCGGCAACTGCACACCGAACTGCTCCTGTATTCGACTAACAAGTGCCGCTGCTTTTAACGAATGGCCGCCAAGTTCGAAGAAATGATCTGTAGCCCCAACCTCACTTACATGGAGAAGTTCCTCCCATAGTTTTGCAAGCTTTCGCTCCGTCTCGCTTCTTGGTGCTACATAGAGATGTTCGCTACGTTCCGCAGGCTGCGGTTTAGGCAACGCTTTGCGATCAATCTTGCCCGTTGGCGTGAGCGGAATTGAATCAACCGTCATCACATAAGTTGGAATCATATAAGCTGGCAGCAAGCCTCCTAAGTAGAGTTGCAATTCAGTAGCTAACGTCACTGAACGAACAACTACATATGCGCATAACGCATATTCACCATCGGCTTCCTGTAGAGCTACAACGACTGTTTCCTTCACTTTTTCATGCCGCAAAAGCTGTTGTTCCACTTCACCGATCTCAATACGGTGTCCACGTATTTTCACTTGATGGTCACGGCGACCTACATATTGGAATTCTCCACTATTAAGCCTGCGACCAAGGTCGCCTGTTCGGTACATCCGCTCACCATTCCGGAATGGATTCGAAACAAACGCTCCTTCATTCCACTCGGGATGACCGAGGTAGCCGCGACCTACTCCTGCTCCGCCGATACATATTTCTCCGATTACGCCTTGCGCCACGAATTCAAGATTGTGGTCGAGCACAACCATGCCAGCACCTGCTATTGGAGAACCAA
Organism: Paenibacillus sp. GSMTC-2017; assembly: GCF_016019935.1. Classification (GTDB taxonomy): domain Bacteria; phylum Bacillota; class Bacilli; order Paenibacillales; family Paenibacillaceae; genus Pristimantibacillus. The sequence goes on along the minus strand of NZ_JAECMT010000003.1, from coordinate 71,786 downwards.
TTGTAATCGTGTTACCAAACGTCACTTCGCGTATCGATGTCCAAACGGTCGTCTCTGTTGGACCATATAGATTAAAGATTCGAGCGTCGGTCGTCTGACGTAATCGATCAAGTAGTTGAACCGTTAACGGTTCAGCACCGATCATTACTATACGAAGTGACTTCAGAGTATCTGTCCTGCCAACTTGCGCCATCCACCATTTGAAGCGAGATGGAGTAATTTGCAGAACGTCAACGTTATGTCGGTTAATTAGACCTTCCAGCAGAAAAGCGTCATTGCGCTCTTCGTCGCCTGCAAGCACAATCCTCATTCCCATGGATAGTGGAAGCAAACTCTCCACAATGAAGATGTCAAACGAAACAGTCGCCATTGCAAGAATGCTTTGCCCTTCTGCAAATGGAATCCGATCACGGAAGCCTCTTACGAAGTTAGCGAGTCCTCGGTGCTCGATCATCGCTCCCTTCGGTCTTCCCGTTGAACCAGATGTATAAAGCACATAGGCAAGCTGTTCTTGCTCGATAAACAAATCAAGATTAGTGAATCGCTCATCGTACATATCTGAATCATCCAAGTACCATTCTTTAAGCGCTGTACGAACTCGCCCGGCATATTTCCGCTCCGTCAGAAGCAACTGCTCACCGCAATCTTCGAGCATCCATCCGATTCGCTCTTCTGGATAAGATGGATCGATAGCGACATATGCCCCGCCTGCTTTCAATATACCAAGGATACCTACGAATAGATCAGGTGAACGATCTGCCATCAAGGCAACAATGCACTCTTCTCTAACTCCAAGGTCACGTAGCGTATGAGCTAATCGGTTAGCACGTTCATTCAATTCACCGTAAGTCACCGTTTCTGATTCGAACTGAATCGCTATTGCAGTTGGATTGTTAGCTGCTTGGCGCTCCATTTCTTGAAGCAGGTTCTCCCAGTGGGCATGTTTGCTAGGCTGGTCAAAGGAAGCAAGTAACTCTCCCTGCTCTAACTCATTCAGCAATTCTAGTTTCCCAAGTGTACGCTCCATACTTCCCGCTTCCGTCATACTCCGCATTAAGGCAGCGTAATGAACAGCCATTCGAGCAACTGTTGCGTCTTCAAAAAGAGATGTCGCATATTCTAGACTCATTTCGATATGCTCTCCATTTTCTACCGCTTCGAGAGTTAGGTCGAACTTGCTGACGCCTTGTTCGAAAGACTTAAGCTCGAATGTAAGATCGTGAGCTTCTAACGTCGTACGCTCCATATTTTGCAAAATGAACATCGTATCGAACAAAGGATTGCGGCTTTGATCTTGCTGGATATCCAGCTTCTCTATTAAATCCTCGAATGGATAGTCTTGATGTTCAATTGCCTTCACCACATCGCTATGCAGTCCTGCTATAAATTTGCCTACGCGCATTGCTGAGAGAGGACGACTACGAATGGCTACTGTATTAACAAACATACCGATTAAACCTTCTACATCATGATGAGTTCGCCCAGCAACTGGCGTTCCTACTACGATGTCTTCTTGTCCGGTATATTTGCCTAGCAGAGCAACGTACGCACCTAACAAAATGGTGTACAGTGTAGTTCCTTGTTCTCTAGCTAGTTTCCTTACCCCATTAGAAAGTTCAGCATCGAGCATAAAGCTGTACTTTCTTCCTTCGTAATTTAAAATCGCTGGACGTGGTTTATCTGTCGGCAGTGAAAGCACTGGCAGCTCGCCATCGAATGTTTCTAACCAGTGGCGTTCATTAATAACATTAACTTCGCTCACCAATTGCTCCGCTTGCCAAGCTGCATAGTCACGATACTGTATCGCAAGCATAGGCAACTCATTACCTCTGTATAATTGTGATAACTCCCTTACTAAAACAGTTACAGATACACCATCCGTTACAATATGGTGCATATCTAACAAGAGCAGATGATGTTTATCCGCTATCGCAATACATGTAGCCCTCAGTAAATGCAAGTTTCCAAGATCAAATGGTCTCACGAACGTTTGCATGACGTTACCGATAAGGGTATCGATTGGCATTTCATCGGAGCTGCTAGTACAATCGATGGTTTCCAATTTGAAAGCTACCTTCGCATGTATGCGCTGACGGAAATCATCCCCTATGAGATGGAACGTAGTTCGTAAACTTTCATGCCTAGCAATTAATGAATTGAACGCTCTTTCTAACAGGACTACGTCGAGTTCACCCCTCATTTCCAAAGCAAATGGAACGTTGTAAATCGTCGTTTGTTCCGTTATTAATCCCATTACATATTGCCTTCTTTGAGCACGCGACATCGGATAATGTTCTCTATCAGCTTGACGCGGAATCGGCTGATATATCTGAACTTTATCTCCATCAATGATCCCTGCAAGCGATGAAAGTGTCGGGTTTTGGAATATGTCTCTCAATGCAACTTGTAACCCAAAGTGCTCCTGTACTCGGCTAACAAGTAAAGCCGCCTTCAGCGAGTGACCGCCAAGCTCGAAGAAATTGTCCTCTGCTCCAATATCAACTCTTTTCAACAGATCTTCCCATAGAGGGGCTAACTTGCGCTCGGTATCCGTTGTTGGTGCGATATAGGATCTAACGTCTCGCTCCGCTTGTTCAGGTTTAGGTAAAGACTTGCGATCTACTTTACCAGTTGGTGTAAGAGGTATAGCGTCAATCAATAACACATATGCCGGTATCATGTACGCAGGCATACTTGCACTTAAATAGTTGCGTAGCTCGGACGGTAGCGTGGTCGGCTCAGAATCCGTAACGATATAGGCACAAAGTGCATATTCGCCATCGTCTTCCTTTAGTGAAACTACAACCGTTTCCTTCACGCTTTCGTGGCGTAGCAATTGTTGCTCGATTTCACCTATTTCAATACGATGTCCTCGTATTTTCACTTGATGATCACGGCGCCCAACGTATCGGAACTCGCCACTTGCAAGTCGCAAGCCCAGATCTCCCGTCCGGTACATGCGCTCGCCTTGCCGGAATGGATTAGGCACGAATGCTCCTTCGTTCCACTCAGGATGACCGAGATATCCACGTCCAACACCAGCACCGCCGATACATAATTCCCCAACAACTCCGCCTGGCTGCAATTGCAGATTATTGCCTAATACCACCATTCCCGCACCTGCTATTGGTGTTCCAATCGTAATATGTTCTCCGTTTGTCACTTCACAAATTGAAGTCCACACTGTCGTTTCCGTTGGACCGTAAAGGTTAAAGATTCGTGCATTAGTAGCGTCGCGCAAGCGATCAAGAAGCTGTGCAGTTAGCGGCTCAGCTCCAATCATCAATACGCCGAGCGCCTTTAGAGCATCCGTCCGTCCCACCTGTGCCATCCACCACTTGAAGCGTGAAGGTGTAATTTGGAGAACATCTACCTCATGGCGTACGATCAAGTCTTGCAACGAGAAGGCGTCATTTCGCTCTTCCTCATCTGCAAGTACAATTCGCATACCAGTCGATAGTGGAAGCAAACTCTCTACAATAAAAATGTCGAACGAAACGGTCGCCATAGCCAAAATGCCTTTGCCTTCTGTAAAAGGTATTCGCTCACGGAATCCTTTAACGAAGCTCGCTAGTCCACGATGCTCGATCATTGCACCTTTTGGTCTGCCCGTTGAACCAGATGTGTAGAGCACATAAGCTAATTGCTCTTGTTTTAGCGGCTGATTAGGATTTGTGCTGAGCCCCTCATACATGTCGGGATCATCCAAATACCATTCCTTAATGGCTGTAGGCACTCGTCCAGCATATTTACGCTCAGTCAGAAGCAATTGCTCACCACAGTCTTCGAGCATCCAATTGATTCTTTCCACTGGATACGATGGATCAATCGCGACATAGGCTCCGCCAGCTTTCATAATGCCAAGGATCCCAACGAATAGATCCGTGGAGCGGTCAGCCATAAGTGCAACGATACATTCCGATCCTACTCCGCGATGAATCAACGTATGAGCTAAACGGTTGGCACGTTCGTTTAATTCGCTGTACGTTACTTTCTTCTCACCAAACGTAATAGCGATTGCATCTGGCCTTTTGACTACTTGCTCTTCTATCTCCGCAAGTAAACTTGTCCAGTTAGTTCTATCTTCGGAATAGCTATCACTACTGAACGAAGCGAGCAGTTCTAATCGTTCATGATCGTCCAGCATATCCAGTTGCCCAATCGTTTTCTCTGCATGGCCTGAAGTTGTAAGCTCTCGTACAACCGTACAGTAATGCTGTGCCATCTTCAGCACAGTTTCTTCTTCGAACAGAGCAGTGGCATACTCTAAGCTGAGTTCCAGTTGCCCCGCATGCTCAACCGCTTCCAGCGTGAGGTCAAACTTGCTGACACCAGGCTCGAACGGCTGCGGTTCAAAGATTAGCTCCCCTGCTTTAAGCACTGACTGCTCCATATTTTGCAAAATAAACATCGTATCGAACAATGGATTGCGACTTTGATCTTGCGGAACGTCCAGCTTCTCTACCAAATCCTCAAACGGATATTCCTGATGCTCCAGCGCCTTCAACACTTCGTCATGCACCTTCGCGATATATTTTCCGACCTCTTGCTCAGCAAGCGGCTTACTCCGAATCGCTACCGTATTAACAAACATGCCGATCAATCCTTCTACATCGGCATGACTTCGACCGGCAACTGGTGTACCGACAACGATATCCTCTTGTCCGCTATATTTGGCAAGCAGTACATAGTAAGCAGCGAGTAGCACTGTATAAAGGGTTACACCCTTCTCACGCGCAAAAGAATTAGCATTATCCGTTAACTCAGCACCCAATGTAAATGCGATTCGTTTTCCCTCGTAACTTTGCGTAGCTGGCCTTGTATAATCTGTTGGCAAATCCAGTACCGGTAACTCTCCAGCAAAAGTAGTCATCCAATGTTTTTCATTAGCCTCATACGACTCTCCACTTAACTGACCGTCCTGCCAAATGGCATAATCCCGATACTGTACGCGAAGCTCTGTGAGCACATTACCGCTATATAGTTGAGACAATTCATTTACTAAAACTTGAGTAGACATACCGTCTGTCACAATATGATGCATATCAAGCATCAACAGATGGCACTCGTGATCAATGGAATAAATTCCAGCCCGCAGTAGCGGAGCCTTTTCCAAGTCGAATGGTTTCATAAACCGCTTTGGATCAAAGGATGAACCGTCATCCACTGTGATCTTTTCAAGTACAAACGCTACATCTCCATGTACAATCTGTCTAAACTCACCTTCCGCAAAATGGAACGTCGTTCGCAAGCTCTCATGCCTAGCGATAAGCGACTTAAATGCTTTCTCCAGTTGTTTAATATCCAACTTACCGCGAATTTGCAATGCAAATGGCACATGGTACATCGTTGTATTGCCAGCAATCATCCCAAGCATATATTGCCTTCTCTGAGCACGGGACATCGGATAAAATGGTGCTGCTGCTTGCCTAACAATCGGCTGATGTTTCTCTACTTGCTCAGAGCTTATAAGATTAGCGATAGACTCTACTGTTGGATAAAGGAACAATTGTCTAAGCGGCACATGTACGCCGAATTTTTCCTGCAACTTGCTTACTAAAGCAGCAGCCTTCAAGGAATGTCCGCCTAGCTCGAAGAAGTTATCGCTGACTCCTAAATTGTCTACCTGCAACAACTCTTCCCAAAGTGAGGCAATGAGTCGCTCCGTCTCATTTCTTGGAGCAATGTGCTCACGCTGATCCCTTTCGGCAGGTTGCGGCTTCGGCAACGCTTTCCGATCTACTTTCCCTGTTGGCGTTAGCGGTATCTCGTCAATAGTCATCGTGTACGCTGGGATCATGTATTCTGGTAGACTAGCAGCTAAATAGCGACGCAGCTCCGATGCTAGTAAAGCTATATCGGAATCTACCACCACGTAAGCACATAATGCATATTCGCCGTCGGTTTCTTTTATTGCAACAACAACCGCCTCTTTTATATGCTCATGCCGTAATAGTTGCTGCTCCACCTCACCAATTTCGATCCGATGACCGCGTATTTTCACTTGATGATCGCGGCGGCCAACATACTGGAACTCACCCGTTACCAATCTGCGGCCTAGATCGCCAGTACGATATAAGCGTTCACCTTCTTGGAATGGATTCGGAACAAACACTCCTTTGTTCCATTCTGGATGTCCAAGATAACCTCTTCCAACGCCAGCTCCGCCGATACAAATTTCACCTACGATGCCAACTGGCTGCAATTGAAGCTCGTCATTCAGGACGATCATCACCGCGCCATCAATTGGCGTACCTATAGAGATGTTCTCACCGCTTGTTACTTCGAAGATAGATGTCCATACTGTCGTCTCTGTTGGTCCGTATAAGTTAAAGATCCGTGCATTTGTTTGTGCTCTTAACCGCTCTAGTAATTGTCCCGTAAGAGGCTCTGCTCCGATCATCAGTACGCTAAGTGATTGCCATACATCCAATTGTCCGATTTGCGCTATCCACCACTTGAATCGTGACGGAGTTATTTGAAGAACATCTACTTTATGACGCTCCATTAAACCTTGCAGTAAATAAGCATCGTTACGTTCTTCTTCGTTAGCAAAAACGATCCGCATACCTTTCGATAATGGAAGCAAGCTCTCTACGATGAAGATGTCGAATGATACGGTTGCCATTGCAAGTATGCTTTGACCTTCAAAAAACGGTATCCGTTCAGAGAACCCCTTCACGAAGCTCGCTAATCCGCGATGCTCGATTAACGCACCCTTTGGTCGTCCCGTCGACCCAGACGTATATAGCACATAAGCAAGATGGGATGGCCCATTGATCAATTCTGGATTGGAACGATCAACATGATATAAATCCGCATCATCCAAATACCATTCCTGTACAGCAGTAACCACTTTGCCCGCATATTTCCGTTCCGTCAGCAGCAATTGCTCGCCACAATCTTCCAGCATCCATCGGATTCGCTCTTCAGGGTAAGATGGATCAATAGCAACATACGCCCCGCCTGCTTTCAAAATGCCCAGTATACCGATAATAAGCAGCGGTGAACGATCTGCTAATAAAGCTACAATACGTTCCGGTCCTACTCCTCGTCTTTGAAGCGTATGAGCAAGTGCGTTCGCCCGTTCATTTAGTTCACGATAGCTGAGCGTTTCAAACCCGAATACCAAAGCCGCTGCATCAGGAGTTCTAGCTGCTTGCTGCTCGATTTCTTCCACAATGCTCTTCCATTGTGGTTGCGGTTCCCCAGTCGATGCTGATACTGAGAGCAGCAACTGACGTTCAGTCTCATCTAACAGTTCAATTCCACCAATCGAACGTTCTGCCCCTTGATCAGCAGTCATCTCCATCACAATGGCGCAATAATGTTGTGCCATCCGTTCAATAGTCTCTTCATGGAACAGACTTGTCGCATACTCCAAGCTAAATGAAATGCCCCACTCGTTTTCAACTGCTTCAAGGGTCAAATCAAACTTGCTCACTCCAGCATCAAATCGTTGTGGTTCAAACGTTAGTTCACCTGCCACAAGAGCAGCTCGCTCCATATTTTGCAAAATAAACATCGTATCGAATAGTGGATTGCGACTCTGGTCTTGCGTAAGTCCTAATTGCTCCACTAGCTCTTCAAGCGGATACTCTTGGTGCTCAAGAGCTCGCAATACATCATCGTGTAATCCTTTCACATATTGACCAATGGCAAGCGTTTTTAGTGGACGACTCCGAATAGAGACTGTATTCACGAACATGCCTATAAGTCCTTCTAGATCAGCATGAGTCCGGCCAGCGACCGGTGTTCCTATAATGACATCTTCTTGTCCGCTATATTTGCTAAGCATTACAGCATATGCACCTAGTAGAACGGAATAAAGTGTCGTTCCTTGCTCCTTAGCCAACCGATGCGCACGCTCTTTTAGCTCTTTGTCTACTGTAAAAGTGAATCTTTTTCCTTCGTAGTTCTGTACCAATGGACGAGGTTTGTCTATAGGCAGTTCAAGTACTGGCAGCTCCCCTTCATATAAGTCCATCCAATAACTTCCATGCGCAGCTAAAGATTGTCCACTTAAACGATTCTCTTGCCATACCGCGTAATCTTTAAATTGCACCCGCAGTTCAGGCAGTTCAGCACCACTGTATAGCTCGATAAGCTCCCGAACCAGCAAGCCCATCGATACACCATCCGTAACAATATGGTGCATATCCAACAACAGTAACTGTCGTCCCTCTTCTAGCTCCATTAGTCCTGCACGCAGCAATGGCAAACTTCCCAGTTCGAATGGGCGAATGAAACGACTCATCAACACCTCTACTAAACCGTGAACCGTTCCTGCGTTAGAACTAGTGACCCACTTCGCTGAAGTGGCTTGATCAAGGGAACATCTCTCAAGATCAAATTGACCATGCTCATGAATGATTTGCTGGAATCCCTCATTCTTATAATGGAACGTCGTTCGCAAGCTCTCATGCCGATCGATCAGTTTATGGAATGCCTTCTCGAGTCTAATAGCATCTAGTTCTCCCGTAATTTGTAGAGCGAATGGAACATGATACATCGTTGCTTCTTCAGAAAGCATCTGCAGTACATATTGCCGTCTCTGAGCGCGAGACATCGGATAATGTTCTCGCTCCTCTTGTCGCTCAATTGGGTGATAACCTCTTTGTGAAGAGAGTTGATCCCCCTCACTTTGAATTCCCTTACCTTCATTACTAATTTTTTGAGCTAGTTGTGCTACAGTTGGGCAATCGAACACTGTTTTGAGCGGCATTGCTATACCAAACTTCTCTTCGATTCTGCCCGCAAATACTGCTGCCTTTAACGAATGACCACCTAGTTCGAAGAAATCATCAAATACTCCAATTTGATTGATTCCAAGAACACTTTGCATAACTTCTGCAACTTTAAGCTCCAACTCCGTTCGCGGAGCTATCGCATCTATATTCACTTGCATCCCTTCGAGAGGTTCTGGCAACGCTTTGCGATCCACCTTGCCATTTGGCGTTAGCGGAATCTCTTCTATTGGAATAAAGAAGGACGGAATCATATAATCAGGCAACTTGCTCTTTAGAAAACTTTTTAATTCATGTCGCTGGGTCGCACGATTCGTAACGATATAAGCGCAAATTCGCTTATCACCGTCTTCATTTTCATGAGCAATGACGACAACTGCATCGATAGCTTCATGCTTCTGCAACTGCGTCCCTATTTCTCCAAGTTCAATTCGTATTCCCCTAATCTTCACTTGGTGATCCATTCGGCCCAAATACATTGCGTTACCGTCAGGCAGCCACTTTGCAAGATCGCCAGTCCGGTACATCATGCGCCCTGGTTGAAGCGGATGAGCAACAAATTTACTAGCAGTCAATTCTGGTTTATTTACATACCCTAGTGCGAGTCCGTTACCGGCAATACATAGTTCACCAGGTGCGCCCAGTGGAGCTGGTTTATCTCCATAACCTAAAATATGAATATCAACGCCATGCATCGGTCCACCAATCGGTACATTTACACCGCGTGTTTTCCCGGGCTGATACACATACATATTCGAGCAGACCGTTGCTTCGGTTGGGCCGTATCCATTAATGATCTTAATCATTGGATTCAAGTGGACAAACATTTCTAATGTTTCGTCTCGTATCGGTTCAACACCCACTAACATCTTGTTCAGACGCAGTTGTCCAGTTGATTTCCTTAACGCTTCCGCCACTTCCTTCAGCAGCATTGGCGGAAGATATGCCGATGTCACTCCCTCTTCCACGATAACGGATGCAAGCTGCCTTGCATCAAGCAGTTGTGGCTCAGGGTAGAGTACAACGCTTGCCCCAAACATTAATGGCATAAACAACTCGCTCACACTTACATCGAAAGAAATGTTAGTCAAGCTCAAACACCGATCTCGCTCATCAAACTCTCCGCCATAGAACTCCCGAAGAGAGTAACCAAAATTGAAGAAGCTCCGATGCGGTACCATAACCCCTTTAGGCTCTCCTGTCGAACCCGATGTGTAGATCACATACATCAGATCGTCTACGGAACTAACAGATACAAGATTACTAACGTCGCTATCCATCTGAGATTTCTCTTCGCTCGTTAATAACAGTTGATTGATGGGCAGGGCTGTTTCTAAATCTGTATGGATCTGATCCGTAAGCAATAATGTTGTCCCGCTGTTCGTTAACATGTACGTAATGCGCTCAAGCGGGTAATTCGGATCGATTGGCATATATGCCCCGCCAGCTTTCATAATGGCAAGCATCCCTGTCAACATTGGGATGGATCGCTCTGCCATTACACCTATTATCGAATGATGCACAACCCCATTTTGTTGCAGCTTTCGAGCAAGGACATTTACCTTTTCATTAAGCTCACGATAAGTAAGCTCCTGACCTCTACAACTTACAGCTATCGCATCTGGAACACGCTGGGCTTGTTCCTCGAAACAGGTATGAATACTTTTAGGCTGCGGGAACGAAGCGGGTCTGCTTCCAAAGTCATGCAGTAATAGCTTGTAATCTTCAGGCGAATACATTTCACATTCGCCAAGTGTTTGCTCAGGATTGCCCACGACATTCCTCAGCAGCGAAACATAATGTTGCATAATCTTTTGTACCGTCTCTGAGCGGAACAAATCGGTACAATATTCAACGACAAGTCGAATTTCACCATCAGATTGCTCAACCGCTTGAATCATCAAATCGTATTTAGCTGTTCCATGAACAAATCGCTCATGTTTATACGTTAATGTCTCTCCAGAAAAGTTTGGAATGTGCAAATTTTGCATAATAAACATCGTATCGAAAAGGGGATTACGACTAATATCACGTCGATCCATATGCAGCGCAAGCTCCTCAAATGGATATTCCGCATTTTCATATGCTTTAACAGATGTCTCTTTTACTTCCTCCAGAAATTGAAGAAATGGCTTATTAGCTTCTGGATATCCTCGAAGTACAAGCGTTCCTACAAACATCCCAACGATAGACTCTACTTCATGGCTGACACGACCAGCTATCGGCGTACCGACAGCAATATCTTCACCACCAGTATATTTAGCTAGAAGTGTGTAATAGGCTGCAAGTAGTACCATAAAGAGAGTCGCTTCATTCCCTTTCGCAAGGTTGCGAATGTGTTCACTTAATTCAGCATCTATATAGAGATCAAACGTCTCGCCATGATTACTTTTAATTGGTGGACGAGGAAAGTCAGTAGGTAGCTCCAGCACTGGCCATTCCCCGCGGCACTTATCATGCCAATATTGCTTTTGTTTCTCCATCCGTTCTGTTTGCAGTTGTTCCGCCTGCCATGCAGCAAAATCTCGATAGTTCAGCTTAAGAGGCTCGAGTGTTACACCTCGGTATAACGTTATTAACTCTGAGAGAAGAATACCTGCCGAAAATCCGTCAGAAACGATATGATGCATGTCCAAAAAGAGGACATGTTTTGTTTCATTTATTGTAAGAAGCGCTGCCCGCAATAAAGGAGCTACCTGTAGATCAAACGGGATGTATAAACGTTGCAAAGTCTCATCTACTTCATCCTCAGAAACGTTCAACCTTGTAAGTTTAAAATTGACTTCATCACGTATAAATTGTCGTATTTCACCCTCTACTACAGTGAATGATGTTCGGAGCATCTCATGCCTTTCTACTAAAGCACGGATAACTTCCTCTAAACGATCCCCGCTAATTTCCCCCTCTATATGCAACAATTCAGGTAAATTGTAGCTTCTATCCTCTGGAAATGCTTGTTGCTGTAAATACATGCGCCGCTGCGGGGATGAAATAGCGTAATGTTCCTGCACTGCAATTGCTGTAATGGATACACGTTGCGTTTGTTCTTGATCCAATCCTTCTTTACACCGATTTTCTAAAAGTTTAGCAAAGGATCGTAGTGTCGATTGTCCGAGCAAATCCATCACTTCCAAACGAACTTCCCAGCTATCACTTAATCGATTAACGATTCGTAGAGCAAGGATAGAGTCGCCACCAAGTTCGTAGTAATTGGATGAACTATGAAGCTCTTTGTAGCCAAGCAGATCGCCCCATGCATTTGCAACGCTTTGTTCAACTACTGATGTACATCCATCCAAGAGCAAAACAGTGTTGCCAAGAGAACTTGATTGAGGTGAAAGCTGCAACTTCCTTCTCCAGCCCTCAATGGTTGCTAACATCTCTTCACGCAACTCATCATCTATACTGCCATGTTGTAACATTTCTTCAATCGACGAAAGGGGTGTTTGGTGTTTTGGAGCTGACTCATCTACCCAACATGGATGTTGATCAAACATATATACGGGAAGTGAAATTCTTCTCCGCTTTTCTTCATGAAACAGTTGTTTCCAATCTACTTTGGCGCCAGATGTATATTGAATCGCTAACTGAATAGCCGCATCATATTGTCCTTCACCATTCTTTGTAGTTCTAGCGAAGGACTCTAGTACTTGTCTATCCATTTCTTTATCTAGAGCTACTCCAACATTTTCTCCAAAAAATAAATTCGGATCAGTTGACTCAGACAACTGATCTACATGAAGACTATTAATTAGTTGCTGTAGCTCATTGCGAGTCGTTACAACTGCAGCCATACGATAGCTATAGTGGCCACGACCTGTGCTTGCTGTAAAACATAAATCTCTTAAATCCCATCTATTGTCAGCATGTTCTACCATCCATTTTTGGTAAGCAACGATTGCACGCTGGAGCGCAGATTTGGTCTGGGCAGACAGACTAAAGACCGCCACTTTGCGGGACGCTTCAACCTCATCTTCGACTTCACCAACAACTTCAACTTCGGGCGCTTCTTCCAAAATGACATGGCAATTCGTTCCGCTCATACCGAATGCACTTACACCACATCTTCTCTTGCCGCTTTCATCACTCCATGGCGCAAGCGTGTTGTTAACATACACAGGTGAATCTATAAATGAAATTTTCCGATTCGGATTATGGTAATGCAATGTTGGTGGGAGTTGCTTATTTACAAGTGATAAAACACCTTTAAGTAGGCCAACGATACCTGCCGCATGATCCAAATGACCAATATTGCTCTTAACAGAACCAATGGCACAAAATTGTTTTTTGTCCGTATAACGGCTGAAAGCCCTTGTAATACCGTCTATTTCAATAGGATCTCCCAAGGAGGTTCCTGTTCCATGCGCTTCCATATACGTAATACTTTCAGGATTAATTCCAGCATCCTGCCAAGCACGTATAATAACATCCTCCTGTGCGAGTGCATTCGGAGCAGTAATGCCGATAGAGCTGCCATCTTGATTCATCGCGCTCCCCTTAATAACGGCATATACATGATCCCTATCCTGCATCGCCTTCGCAAGCGGTTTAAGCAAAAGAGCAACAACCCCATCACCAATACCCGTACCATCTGAGGAGTCATCGAATGGTTTGGCCCTATTATCGCTTGATTCAATACCTAGCCTTATACCAATGTCTAACGGAAGCAAGTTAAGCTTCACACTTCCAGCAATCGCAGTATCACATTCACCACTACGGATTGATTGGCATGCTAGATGAACAGCAACAAGCGATGACGAGCAGGCTGTATCTACACTAATCGCCGGACCTCGTAAGTTAAGTAAATACGAAATACGACTTGCAATCATCGAGCTCAAATTACCTGGCGCAGCCAGAGCTAGCGCCTCAGGATTAACGGTTTCAATCATTCTTTTGTAATCATGTATAACGTCGGCATTATGTCCAATAAAAACCCCTGTTCTAGAGCCATGGAGAGCATCGCCGCCATACCCTCCATCCTCTAGAGCATGCCATGCTGATTGCAAAAACAATCGTTGGTTCGGACTCATTAACGAAGCTTCTTTTGGTGATAATCGAAAAAAGGAATAATCAAAAGAGGAAATATCCTCTAAATAAGCACCATCAAAGATTGAAATCGATTCATACATCGACTTAATTCTACGTAAATAAGGCTCGAGCTCCCTCTTCCGAGCTTCAGGAAATACATCTACACAGTCCATGCCATCTTGCAGCACTTTCCAAAATTGTTCATGTGTCTCTGACTTTGGTAGCTTGGCGGAAATGCCGACGATCGCAATTTCTTGATTGTCAGTTTCCAATACTCCGTCGCTAACCTTCGCGGGCTCACGTTCCTCATTTTTAGCTTCCAACAAATCCAATTGAAACATGCCGCACACTCCTCCTTAGCTCTGTTTACAGTCGCTTTTGATCGTTTGACGGGTTCAATAATGATTGTTTAATTCAAATTACGCTCTGGACTATACCCTACTGCTACTGACTTTGTATACGAACCTCTTAACATGGCGTATAAATGTGCTAATAGTGCAGCTCCACTAATAATCGTTACGATGAGCAGCATATCTGAAGGCCAATTTTTGATATATATCGAAACGACATATAAGGTCGCAGTACTGAAAATATGTGCGAGTAAAGACGACCATAACGAATCAGATGTTATACGAATAATGCCATAAATAATGGCCCCAAGAGCTGCGAAAATACCAACTGAAACGTTCATTAACACAGCACCAAATAATATCGCTTGAAATAGTACTGACCAATACACATTGAAGCGTGTCCGAAATACATGAAGTAACATACCTCGGAATAACCACTCTTCTAGTAATGAGCCTAGCAAAAGACTACCTAATACAAATACAAGGAAACTTTCTCCTCCTGTTACGAAGCTCACTAGTCCTGAAATTTCCGGATATCCTTCTTTCATCCAAGGTAGCTGTGTAAATACAGCAATGAACAGACCTAGCCATATACCTGCCCCTACTGAAACCGTTAATGAATTGGGCCTTTTGAAACCTAAATCGACAAATGAAATCTTTTGAAGACGAAGTAAAAGAATATATACGGCTAGCACAATGGTATTTGCTACAACAAGTAAGCTTGCCGGGTTATCGGCAAGCCAATCGTGTAGCTCTTTATTCGGAATCCACACATAAAGAGCTCGATTTGTTAGTAGTACAATACCGGCATAAATAACTAAATAAAGGAGAGCTTTAGCTATCACACCTACCGTTTTCATGCATGAACGCCTCCCTCACGGATCGCTGGACTACGGCGATGGCGATTTGCCAAGTAAATACCGATTGTAATGATGAGAGCTGACACTGCCATAATAATGTATAAATAATCGACATTCGTTATTTTTGGACCATGATGCCAAAGGATGTATTGAAGACCTTGACATGCAATTTGTGCGGTAATTGGTGCCCAGATAGAATCAAACCAAACGTATAATAATGCGAAGATAACTGCTCCTAGAAAGCCGTATAGAGAAAGCGGTATATCCCCGAAAAAGAAAAGTGCTCCATACAAAATACCTTGTACGATAATTGCTACTGTAAGCGGAACGACCTTTCTAAACTCGTTAAGCAAAAGCCCTCTGAACAACGTTTCTTTGTAGATATTTCCTAGGATTAAGAAAGTGAAAAATACGTACCATTCTGCTCTGTTTAGATAGTCAAACAGTTCTCTAAACTTGTATTGATCGGTTAGAATGATTGGCAGTTGCGAGAATGCAACTGTAAACAATCCTGCACCAAGTCCAATGAGGAATGCATACGATACCGCTTTTTTGTTTATTTTGCGAAATCGAGCTTCTTTGAAAATACTTTGTTTATAGATCAACTTAAACGCAATGTACATTAGCGGTAGCCCAACAATATCGTTCAAAATAATAACGAACACTGTATTTTGTTCAAACCACGGACTTAATGGATACACATAATCAAAAAACAAAGTTGTTACCGTGAAAAACCATGCGAAGTAAATCCCGATAATGAGCGCAACCCGACCTAGTGCCATACCCCAACGTTTCATCTTATATCCCCTTCAATTCTGCATTAGGCTTACGTTGAATATCATGACCTATTTCTGGCGTGCCTCTACGCCATACAACAAACGTTGCTCCTAATAGGAAGAACAAGCTAAGTACAGCTAAGATGTAGAGTACTGGCTCTCCGAGTCCGTCCATAACTTCATAGAACCCAGCGTCTTTCAAAATAAAAATAAGACTCATTGCCGTCGTCTGGACAATAATAGGTGCCCAAATGGTTCCAATGCGAATATACAAAATAGCGTAGATCAAGCCCGAACCAAAGCCAATAAAGGACAAGCTTAAACTAGGTTGAAAATACGCATAAAGCAGCGTCTGTAAAAGAAGCGCTCCGAACACCGGCATAACAGAACGCAATTGACCGTAAATTAACCCACGGAACAAAATCTCCTCGAAGATCGGGGCAATAAGCCCCGCTCCGAGAATAACGTAAAGGATCGAATCGCCGCGAATGAGATCATCAACCAGATACGGTATGGAAGGAAAGTGCCTTGCGATAACATTAATCTCGATAAGACAAATACTGAATAAACAACCTGCAAGGCCCATCGCGAGCATCAGTGAAGCATCCCTTAATTCAATCCGTCTAAAACCGCTCGCTTGAAACAACGTCTGCTTCTGCTCTGGCCACAACATTCTCTTCACTCGGAACACTACCATGTAAACTAACAAGATAGCCGTGAAGAGTACTGCCATGAACATAGCCGGATTAATATCAAGAAACTTGGCAAAGTCTGCTGTAAACTCGTAATTATAGGTTGAGCGAAGTAAATAAAGAAAGGCATAAAAGACACCTAGATAGATTGCGATATTTCCAAACATAAATATAATTTTTTTTACGGTGCTACTCTTTTGCATGTGTACCTTTCCTCCTATTTACTGCTTGCACCAGACTTTGCCGCTTCTTGAAATTGATGAACGGCCATCCGAAGCAGCTTAATATAACTTTGTGCCCATTCCTTTACTTTCTCCCTATCTAATCGACGAAGATTAAATTCAACAAATCCACCAAAATCTTGTTTTGCTCCATTTCCTTTCCCCAATGAAAGCGTCAGGACGATATCAAACACTTGTAAAAGGTCACTGGAAGCAGGCATGTTGTATCCCGAACTATCCACAATGAGCGGAGCCACTGTTTGTGCTTCAAGTTCTAACCTTACTTGTTGCCATTCGTACAAGCCGTCATTACCTTCTGACATCGACCTCGCAGCATGTAGCAAATCACTAAAGTTTTTCACTACGCCAAAGTCTACTTCAAGCGGAGAAACCTTACCGTTAGACAACAGGACCGGTAACTGAATAAGGGATAGACTAGATTGTTGCTTCCAAGATAAGGTATACAATGCCAATGCGACTGTATCGACTGATACGGACTCCGCAGCTGCCATTTCTATTAAGCCTTCTGCCAAATCCCGGTCGAACGTAAGCTGGAATGAACACGTTCTTTGCAAGCTGAACTCTTTCTGGAAATAACTACTAGGTGCTGGTATGCCGCCCCACAGCCACGTTTTAGATGAATCTGACTTTGCATCTATAAATTCCGCTAGTTTCGCTATCGTAGGGTAGTTGAATAGATCTGTTACCTTCAATACTCCTGGGTACAACTCTTCAAGTTGCTGATGAGCACGAATTAGCAGTAAAGACTCTCCCCCAACATCGAAAAAGTTATGATGAACGCCGATCTCTGATCTATTTAGCAACTGTTTCCATATAACGGCGATAGCCCGCTCCGTTTCACCAGTAGCTTCTACATACTGCACACCTGAGTCAAGCGTATCGTTTGGTGCAGGTAGTGCCTTCCGATCTACCTTCCCATTAGGTGATAGCGGCATTTCGGATAGTTCCACAAAGACAGCAGGAATCATGTATTCAGGCAGTGATTGTGCCAGATGTGCACGTAATTGTGCGACGTTGACAGCTTCAGTAGCTACGATATATGCACATAGAAACGCAGATTCCGCGATCGTTCCTTCGACCTTTATAACAACCGCTTCTTTTACACTTTCATGAGTAATAAGTGCATGCTCGATTTCACCACATTCGATGCGGAAACCTCTGATCTTCACCTGATGATCGATACGACCTAAATATTCGATATTTCCATCAGGCAACCATCTCGCTAAATCACCCGTACGGTACATGAGGCTATTGACTTCAAACGGATTAGCTACGAAACGATCAGCCGTCAGATCAGGCCGCTTTAAGTATCCTCTTGCTAAGCCAACACCAGCGATACATAACTCACCAGCAACGCCAACAGGCTGTATACGCATCGCATCGTTAACGATGTATAACGAAATGTTGTCGATCGGTTTGCCAATAGGTACACTAGTCATTGCATCCAGTTCATCGCAATGGTAGTACGACACATCAACCGTTGCTTCAGTAGGGCCGTACAAGTTGACCAGCTTAGTTCCGAGCGGCTCGCCAAGCTTCCTCTTGAAACGTTTCCCTTGATCTACAGTTAACGCTTCTCCACTCGTAAATACGGTACGTAAACTATCCAGCTTAGCCTCTGATAAACCTGGATGTTCGAGGAACAAATGTAACATCGATGGAACAAAATGCATCGTAGTAACGGAATGTTCGGCAATTGTAGTTGTAATAACACTCGGGTCCTTCTCTCCGCCAAATGGAAGCAAGCTAACCTTAGCACCAACAAAGCTCCACCAAAACAGCTCCCAGACTGATACATCGAACGTAAATGGTGTCTTTTGCAAAATGACATCATTCATATCTAACGCATAACTGTTTTGCATCCAAATCAATCTATTTACAACGGAATGATGCTCAATCATGACACCTTTCGGTTGTCCTGTTGATCCAGATGTATACAGCACATAAGCCAAGTTGCGTGAGTTATGAATCTTGTCCACTTCTGTGCCATCTTGTTCACCAGCTACTGCTTCAGATACATCGAGCCATTCAACATTAGACCCTAACAAGAACTGTTCTGGATGATTGGTCAATACGATCGATGCTTCTGAATCCTCGATCATATAGCGAATACGGTCCTTCGGTAGCTGTGGAGAGATTGGCATGTATGCCGCTCCTGCTTTCAACACACCATAGATCGCAATAATCATCTCGACTGAACGTTCCATCATAATCGCGACAATAGCTTCACAGCCTGCCCCACGCTTCCGAAGCACTCTAGCTAAGCGATTGCTTTTCTCATTCAATTCGCTATACGTCATCTGGCCCGACTCATGTAGAACCGCAACAGAATGAGGAATCCACTCGGCTTGAGCTTCCAAATAACGTTCGATCGTCATTTGGCTTGGGTAAGCAACTGTCGTATCATTGAATGTAGCAACTTGGTTTCTTTCCTCGGCAAGTGTCAGCAGACTAACTTCCCTAAGTAACAAATCCGCTTCGTTAGTTACTGTCTCAACGATATGAAGATATCCGCTTACGATGCGCTCAATACTGCTCTGGTCAAACAGGGCAGTGGCATACTCAACTGATATCGTCATGCCTTCTGCACGTTGAACGAGTTCGAACGTTAAATCTAGTTTGGAAACAGCATTTACCATCGCCATTGTCTCGAAATGAAGCTGATCCATCGTTGTCTTCGGCAGCTCCATATTTTGCAAAACAAACATCGTGTCAAAGAGCGGGTTTCTGCTGAGGTCACGCGTTACGTCAAGAACAGTGACAATATGCTCGAATGGGAGCATTCCACTCTGCAAAGCTCCGAGCACTTTCCCCTTCAATTCTTCTGCAAATTGACGGAACGTTAGCTCGCCTGACAACTCGCTCCGAATAGCGACAGTGTTAACGAACATCCCCACTAGAGGCTCAGTTTCTGGATGAAATCTTCCTCCAATTGGCGTGCCCACGATTACATCGTCTTGACCAGTCAGCTTATAGAGCAACACTTTATAGCATGCAAGCAAAATGTGATATGTCGTCATGCCTGTCTCAGCCGCAAGTGCTTCTACTCGTTTAAGCAATGAAGGAGATAACACTTTTGTCAGCGTATTTCCCTCGAAGCTTTGTTCTGCTGGCCTTGGTCTGTCCGTTGGTAAGTTAAGAAGTGGCAATGTGCCGCCCAGCATATCTCGCCAGAACAGCTCTTCCTGAGTCCGACTTTCACTCATCATCCATTCTTGCTGCCATACAGCTACATCTCTATATTGGATCGTTAGCTCTCGTAACTCTTCACCTTGGTATAACGCCATGAAATCGCTTGCCAATACAGACATAGATATCCCATCTGAAACGATATGATGCATATCAAGCAGCAGCATATGATCTTGAATGCCATCGGTCATCAGCGAGGCACGTATTAATGGTGCCTGCCCTAGATCAAACGGAATAACAAAACCTTCGAGCACTTCCGCACCATCGATTCGATCCGTTCGTCTAACACTCGCTTTCAGTGATACTTGTTCATGAACATGTTGAACGGGTAATCCACGAGCCCATTCAAAGCTCGTTCTAAGCGGCTCGTGACGGTCAACAAGTCCTTGCAATGCCTCTTGTAGACGCAGTATATCTAGATCTCCGCTAATTCTTAGTGCGAGTGGAAGATTATACGTTGTTGCTTCAGGATTCATATGATGGAGAACAAACAATCTATTTTGTGCGAGAGACAATGGATAGTTCGCTTGTTTCTCTGCCCTTTGAATGACAACAGCCACTTTACTTGCGGCTCCTTCTATAAAGGCTGCCATCTCCTCCAATACAGGATGTGCGAACACATCTTTTAAAGAAAAAGTGACCCCAAGTCGCTGCTCCACTTGCCCAGCAAGCTGTGCCGCTCGCAAAGAATGACCGCCTAACTGGAAGAAATGGTCGCTTGTACTTATCTGCGAAACACCAAGCACACCAATCCATAGCTCAGCCACGATTCGTTCAACCCTACTACTAGGTTCTCTGCCACCAGCAGACTGGGCCAAGCTTGGCTGAGGCAATCTACCTCGATCGATCTTTCCACTTGCATTAAGCGGAAGAGCATCCATAAATACATATAACGATGGAACCATATAATCCGGCAATTTGCGCTTTAGGGAACCTTTTATATCTCGTTCATCTAATCGATGTTCGGAGGCGATATACGCACACAATGTTTCCTCGTTAGTCCGATCCTTTACTGCTACAACTACAGCATCGGAAATAGACTCAAGTTGCAACAATGCGTGTTCGATCTCTCCACATTCAATTCTTAATCCTCTGATCTTGACTTGATGATCAAATCTGCCCAAATATTCGATGTTTCCGTCAGGCAGCCATCTTGCACGATCCCCCGTCAGATACATGCGTCCACCTGGTACGAACGGATCAAGTACAAACTTTTCATTCGTCAGATCATCGCGGTTTAAATACCCTCTCGCAAGTCCAACGCCTGCGATACATAACTCTCCTGCCATCCCGATTGGCTGAAGTCTGTGCTTCTCATCCACAATATAAAGTTTTATGTTATGAATGGGTGAGCCGATTGGTACAGAGCCTTGCTCATAGGTCGCGCAGTCATAACTACTAACATCAACAGTTGCTTCGGTTGGTCCATACAGATTAATAAGCTTGGTATCCGCATCTCCATCTTCGATCATTCGGTAAAAACCAGCTACATGTGCAGGCTTAAGAGCTTCACCGCTCGTAAATACGTAGCGCATAGCGCCGAATATGCTTGCTTTTTCTAGCTCGCCATTCGCTCTTTTTCCTGTTTCCGCAGCATATTGAAGGAATACACCAAGCATCGATGGAACGAAGTGCATAACGGTTACCGCCTGCTCCTTCATCACTTTTTGAATCAATTGCGGTTCTTTCTCTCCACGCGGCTCCAGCAAATATACGCTTGCACCAACAAAGCTCCACCAGAACAGTTCCCACACCGAAACATCGAATGTAATTGGCGTCTTCTGCAAGATGACATCCTGCTCATGGATCGGATATGCCGTTTGCATCCAGTTCAGACGGTTAATTACCGCTTCATGCTCGATCATTACTCCTTTGGGCTTGCCCGTTGATCCAGAAGTATAGATGACATAAGCTAAATTGTTCGGACCAGCTATTGGAACGAGCATTGATCCTGTTTCGTGAGAAGTCCCCTCATCTAAATCTTCAAGGACGATAACTTCCCCCGCGAAAGGCATTTTCCCCAGCCATTTCCGTTCAGTACATATCAGATTAGCTCCACAATCGTCCAAAATATAACGAATTCTATCTTCTGGAAACTCAGGGTCGATAGGTAAATATGCTCCTCCAGCCTTCAAAATGCCCATGATGCCAATCATCATTGACAGCGAGCGCTGCGAGGTTATAGGTACAATCGTATCTGCACCTACTCCTTTTGATCGAAGCAGTCGTGCTACTTGATTCGCACGATCATTAAGTTGCTCATAAGTAAGTGTTCCTTCACTTGATCGCACTGCAACATGATGCGGTGTCTTCAATGCTTGCCTCTCGAACGAACCGTGGACTGTTCTATCCTTCGGATATGAATGTTCTGTCCCGTTCCATTCGTTCAGAATGAGCGCTTCCTCCTTCTCCGTTAGCAACTGCATTGACAAACAATCAAGCTCAGGTTGTGAAGCTACTTGCTCCAAAAGAAATATCCATCGTTCTGTTAGTTGCTCCATCGTTGTTTTGCGGAAGAGGCTTGTATTGTATTCAAGCTCACAACGGAGTTCCTTTTTGCCGCCCATGTAGATGTCCAGTTTGAAATCCAGCTTAGCTGTTCTATTTCGTCCAATTCGGATAGGCAACATGCCCAGTGTTTGGCCCTTTTCTTCTAGGTCATCTTCAAACTGGTTATGCAAAATGAGCATCGTATCAAAAAGCGCATTTCTTGAGAGATCGAACGGGAGTTCAGCTGCTTCCAGCATTTTGTCAAAGGATGTGTCCTGATGTTCATAAGCAGCAAGTAACCTACTATGAGTGTCCTTTGCAAAATATTCAAAGCTCGCATCTTCCTTCAAAATTAGACGAATTGGTAAGAAGCTGTTGAACATTCCGACCATATTAGCTGTATCAGGATGTGTTCTGCCAGCAGTCAATGATCCAATGATCATGTCGTTTTGTTTCGTATACTTCTGCAATAACAGCGCATATGACGAGAACAATAAACTGTTCAAACTAATGCCCATCTCATCCGACTGTTTTTGCAGACGCACCGCCAGTTGTTCCGACAATGGGAAAGTTATCGTTTCTCCAACAAAAGATTGGCGTTCTCCGCGTGGTGAATCAAGGAGCATATCAAGTAACGGAGCTGGTGTTGACAATTGCTGGCTCCAATACTGATCGCTCTTAAGCGTTAGCTCATTCCCTACTTGCGAAGCAGACCATGCTGTATAGTCCTTATATTGAATTAGTGCTGGTTCAAGCTGTGCTCCATTCAACACATGGACAAGTTGCTCAATCATGAGTCCCATTGATATGCCATCTGCTGCAATATGATGCACGTTTAGAAATAAATAACTTGTGTTCGATTCAATTCTAACAAGGCGTGCATCGAGCAATGGCGCTTGTGAAAGTGTAAGCGGTTTAACAAACTGCTCAAAGCAATTTTCTAACTCTTCACTATCACAATCATCTTCCCTTAGCTCAAACAAAACCTCATTGTGCACAACTTGGCGTGCTTCACCACCAATTAGGTGAAAGGATGTTCTAAGCGGCTCATGAACACTAATGATCGTTTGGATAGCTCTCTCTAGATCTTCACGACTGACAGAATTGGTCAATTGCAGAGCAAGCGGAACATGATAGGTAATTCCGACATCTCCAAATTGTTCGATTAGGAAAATACGTTGTTGAGCAGAGCTTAGTGGATAAGAATCAGCTAGAGGAATCGATGAAATTGGCTCGTATTCCTCGATTAATGCACCATCTATCCATTCGGCTTGCTCCCTAACTGTAGGGCGTTCAAAAATTTCTCTAATCGGAATTCTAACTTCACATTGCTTATATATTTCCGATACAAGCGTTGATGCTTTAAGCGAATGTCCTCCGAGTTCAAAGAAATTGTCGCAAGCGCCAACCTTTTCTGCCTTAAGTACTTCCTGCCAAATGGTTGCCACTTTGGTCTCCGTTACAGACGCAGGGGCAATATAAGATGCCGTCCTCCAAGCACCATAAGCAGCAAAATCCGGCTCTGGCAAAGCTTTTTTGTCTACCTTTCCATTTGATGTAAGAGGCAACTTCTCAAGCCTTACAATTGTTGCTGGAATCATAAATGACGGCAGTCTGCCACTTAGTTCCCCACGTAGCTTATCTGCTGACAATTCACCATCCGCCACTATGTATGCACATAATAGTGGATCATTATCCTGAACCTTCAAAGCAACAACCGCTTCTCTAACTCCCTCGCATTCGAGCAATTTACTTTCGATCTCACCGAGTTCGATGCGGAAGCCTCGTAACTTCACTTGTGAATCTTTCCGATCAAGAAATTCTAAGTTTCCGTCAGGCAACCAACGTACTAGATCGCCTGTCTTATAAATAGTTTCCCCTTCCCAGAAGGGATGTGGGAGGAACTTATCCGCAGTCATCTCTGGTAAGTTCAAGTAGCCTGCAGCCAACCCATCTCCTGCAATACATAACTCTCCCTCTACTAGTACAGGGAGAAGTCTGTTGTTATTATCCAGAACGATAGCCTGGGAATGTCCGATTGGCTTACCGATTGGAATAACGGCTGCATCAAGATCAAGCTCCATTATCGTATAACAGGTCGCAAATACGGTTGTTTCCGTAGGACCGTAAACATGTTTCAGCACACCTGGTCCAAACGATTGAAATGCTCTTCGTACATGCGGAACAGATGCGCGCTCACCGCCAAACAAGATATGTCGGACAGCGGATAATTCCTGTAGTCCATGGTCAACGATTGTATTAAACAGTGCCGTTGTAACGAAGAAAACGGTAACATTTTCTTTTGCAATTAACCCGATCAATCTGTTTACATCTAGTACGTCAACTTCGCCTGGTATAACTAACTTCGCACCATTCAAGAGCGTACCAAACAGATCAAAAGTTGAGCCATCGAACGCATAGTTGGACAGTTGAAGTAGCGCATCCTCTTCGGTAAGACGGATATAGTCGGTATCAACCGTCACCCTCGTTACATTGCGATGTGTCGTCACTATCCCTTTGGGCTGCCCTGTGGAGCCGGATGTATACATGATATATGCGGGGTCTGTAGCCGATCCTTGCGGTAGTTCGCTAAGGCGATCCGATATGTTTGCTTCCTCTGGCTTTGCATCAATATCAATCACTTGGGTCGATAGTGACATACTGCCTACAAGCTCATGGCACATCTCTACTGTTGAAGTACATGCTAATAAGACAGTACAAGCGCTATCTTGCAGCATAAAGTGGATACGTTCAGCAGGATATTGTGGTGAAATGGGTACATAGGCAGAGCCGGTCTTTAATACTGCTAATATTGCGACAGGAATTTCTATCGAACGTGGTAGTACAAGTGCGACACGTGATCCAGGTTGAACACCACAACGAAGAAGCAAATATGCAAGCCTATCCGCTTCTTGATTCAACTCTATATAAGTCATCACTTTGTCATCCATTACGATAGCAGGCAAATGTGGAACGCGAGTTACTTGTCGCTCGAATAGTTCACTAAGTGTTAAATCTCTTGGGTAATCCGTTCGAGAAGCAGTACCAAGCTCCTTGAGTAATTCATGTTCAGCTTTATCGAGCATGACGAGTTCAGCTAATGATTTATCAGAATGACGAATGACTCCTTTAGCTAAAGACATATAATGACGAGCAAGCTGACGTATTGTCGAAGAACTGTATAAATCAAGAGCATATTCAACAGAGATAACGATGCCATCCTTGGATTCAACGCATTCCCATGTCATATCAAATTTTGCAGACTCTGTATCAATCATAGAGGTGCGAAATGTAACATCCGACGCTTTAAAATCAGGAAGCTCCATATTCTGCAAAGTAAAAACAGTATCGAATAAAGGGTTTCGTCCTTGCTCCCGCTTCACCCCAGCAAGTTCTACAATTTCTTCATACGGAACATCTTGATTGCTGAGTGACTCCATTATGCTACTACTAAAGTCCCTCATCCAATCTGCCAAAGACAACTCATTATTTCCTTTAAGTCTTAACGGGACCATATTGACAAATAGTCCGACAACATGTTGCATCTCTGCACGTGTTCTACGTGCAACAGCAGTACCTACTACAACATCTTCATTGCCTGTATACTTGGAAATTAACGCATAATAGATCGTTAACAATACAGTGTATAACGTGCCGCCTGTGCGTGCCGCTACCAACTTAAGCTCCGAAACGAGTTCATTGTCCAACGTAAATCGTTCCGTCGCCCCTCTATAACTAGCATTAAGTGGTCTGGAATAATTCGATGGCATGTTCACTATAGGAGCCCCATCTTGAAATTTCTCTCGCCAATACGAACGTTGTCGACCCAATCGATCCGCTTGCAAAGCTCCTTGTTCCCAAGCAACAATATCAACGTATTGTAGCGGTATCGCTGGTAGCTCTTGTTCATCATATAGAGCTATAAAGTCACCAATGAGTAGCCCCATCGAGGTGCCATCGGTTATTAGGTGATGCATATCGAACCAAATTAGCTGACGCTCCCGCCCGAGTGAAACTAGCTCCACTCGAAAGAGTGGAGCTTTCTCCATTTGGAACGGCTGCAGAAACTTCCGCATTCGGTTCCCTAAATCATCCTCTGACCACTCAGTTCCGTCAGTGTAGGAAAGAGGCAAAGTTACTTGTTCTGCTATCCTTTGCTGAACACCATCCACTCCCATAACAAAGGAAGTTCTTAGAGCAGCATGACGTTTAACAAGATTCCGCCAAGCGTTCTCAAATTTCACCCTGTCGAGCGAACCTTGCACCCCAATAGAGTGTGGCAGATGATAGCCTAAAAGTCCTGGATTCATTTCTTCTAAAATAAACAATCGCTTCTGGGCTGCAGATGCTGCGTAGTGCTCCATATAGGGCAACTTGTCGATTAATTCACTTCCTGTAAACTTGGATCCATTCTCTTTAGACACTTGATCAATAAAAGCTGCGAGAGTTCGAATCGTCGTATAACGGAACAACTCACTAAGCGTAATCTCTACCCCAAAACAATCTTCGAGCCGAGTAGCCACATGCGCAGCTTGCAACGAATTTCCACCTAATTCTAAAAAATGGTCATCTATTCCGATCTGCTCTCTCTTCAGCACTTCTTGCCAAATCAATAACAGTTTACGCTCAATTTCTGTGCCCAATTCTATAGAGACCAATCGGTCATTCACGACCGGAACCACTTCAGAAGCAATCAACAACTCTAATTCGGCTAGTACCGAAGTAAATTCGCCTTCTCGCATACTTTCGACAAGAGCATAACGTTGAATCTTGCCTGATGTTGTCTTAGGAATTCGCCGAACGGGTACAATCAGACTCACATGAAGGCCCGTTTTACGATTAAGTAGACCTTGGACATTGTTTCTAATCGACATAAAACCGTTCAATTTGCCACGGTATTGTACAAACACTGCTATTTCGTCCTGCTTAGTAACTTCATCCTGTACAGCACAGACTGCCGTTTTGCCAATTTCTGCGCCCTTTATTTCACTAATTAATGATTCTAGATCATGCGGATAAACGTTCTGTCCGTTAGCGAAAATAACGTCCTTCATACGGCCGGTCACATATAATCGACCTTCTTGTATAAATCCAAGATCACCGGTATTCAGCCAACCTTCCGGAGATATCAATACGCTATTCACATCTGGACGATTAAAATATCCACGTGTCACATTACTACCCCGAATGTGAAGCACACCAACGATACCGTCAGCTACTTCTTCTCCCGATTCGTTGCAAATACGCAGTTGACATTCTGCTACAGGAAACCCAAGCTCTACGATTTCTACACCATCCGAGTGGTCCACTGAAACCGTTTGTATCGAATCTCCGATTTGGATACCTTTCCTGTTCAAAACCAATGAATGTAGACGTTCCTCCACATGTGGGAAAGTAACAGCCAAACTTGCTTCTGCAAGTCCATAAACCGGGAAAATACATTGTTCCCGTAGCCCATAAGGCTTCATATGCTCGATAAATTCGCGACAATGTAAAGCAGATATCGGCTCAGCACCGTTGAAAATTAAACGAACAGATGATAAATCCCAATCCAAAGCTGCCTCAGCCTTAAAGTGCTGGAGAAAGTGAACATAACCAAAATTCGGTGAAGACAGACATGTGATGCGATGACGATTCGTTATCTCCATCCACTTCATAGGGTGGAGCACAAACATTGAAGTCGGCATCTGCCACTGGTTTAATCCACCTAACAGTGGTGTAAGGTGAAATCCGATTAAACCCATATCATGCGTAAGTGGTAGCCAACTTAATGATGAGTCTGCTTCTGTAGAACCTGCCCCTGCAATAATCGCTTTCATATTCGAGAGCAAATTGCCATGAGTTAATACGACGCCCTTTGGATCACCAGTAGAGCCGGAAGTAAATTGGATAAATGCAACATCATCAGCATCAGCTTCATAGATGCTACCCAAGTGGCCATTTTCCGTTTCATCCAACATCAGCTCACTTATAGGTAACAACCTTTGCGTGAGCTCATTAGCCGCGGCTTGCTCGCCATTCTTCTCACAATAAGCAACGATTGATTCCAATATTTCCGCTTCACAGAGCAAGTAAGGATCCCCAAGTTGTCGCTTTACTTGGAGTAACTTTTTCCTACCTTCATCTGTGCGACCGGCTGTTAAAGGTACCGGAATAATTCCGCCGAGTACACATGCCCAGAATAGAACTAAGAACCGTTCGTTATCTTCTGTCTGCAATATGGCATAATCCCCAATACCCAAACCTTTATTTTGAAATTGACCCAGCACCATTTGTGCCTTTTGGAGCAATTGACCATACGACATGAACCGTTCTTTGCCCGCTTCGCAGAACGTTATTCCGGCTTTACTTGCCAAACGTGCGGATAATACGCCTGAGAGATTTTGAATCGAATTCATATAGCTCCCCTACTTTCCGTCGTTAAATTAAACCGTCGTAGAGTGCAGCTCTTGATACGTATCTGTTACGATACGATTATTTTCATCCATAATTACGACATTCGGCTTATAACCTTTAGCCTCATTCTCATCCATCATTGCATAGGAGATAATGATAACTCGATCACCAGGTTGTACTAATCTTGCTGCCGCACCATTCAAACAAATGACTCCAGAGCCTCTCGGGCCCGTAATCGCATACGTTTCAAGCCTTGCTCCATTATTAATATTTACAACTTGTACTTTTTCGTTCTCTAGAATATTCGAAGCCTCAAGTATGTCTTCAGCTATCGTGATGCTACCTACATAATTTAAATTTGCTTCCGTTACAACTGCACGGTGAATCTTGGACTTGTGGATTTCTCTGAACATAATGACACGCTCCTTATGGAATAGTGGTTTTTTAGGATCAAATAAATCTTAATAAAAAATTAGCACTTCCTTCTTTAATAGTTAACTATTTACAATAAATTGGAATATTAAAAGAGATATATTCACTTTTAATGTTCATAATTTCTAGTGAGTTAGGGTCATCTGAGTAGTTGAGAGAGTTGAAAATCTGTATGTGAGAGATAATTGCGAGAGATTAAATCTTTGAGAGTATGAATCTTGTAGGTGGAAGACTGGTACAGCTTGATGTGAGTGCAAATCTAGCTGTCAACAACTAAGGGGGTGATTGCTTTCCTTGCATTTTGTCATAAAAACGGGTAAAGAGGGTGCTCATTCATACTATTTAGTTATCAAAGAACGGAATAATTATTAGTCCATTATCACTAATCTATTAAAATTTACACTTTTCAATGATTGGACCTCATTCATATAGTAGATGGATTAACGCTTTAAAGTAAGGGAGATTATCCTGTAAAAAGGGGGAAAATTTGATTTTTTGATCGTTTCAGTCATTTTTTGTATAGTTTCGAGCATTATATAAGAGGTCGTCAAAAATCCAGAGTCATCACATTTAGTGTTTCTCCGTCTGTAGTTGATAGTATTTCTGCATATCATTTGTAAAATAGTTATTTACATTAATTTAATTAAATTTCGCATACATTTATTAGATTTGTTATTTATATCTAATCCAAATTATATATCGGAATATATTGTGATTAGCATGCTGACCAGCTAACGAATCGCATTGTGCTTATATTCAAGAAATTGGTCAAATAAGAGTTACTAGGTTCGTTAGCCATAAGTTCGGAAATTGCTATCACTAATGACTATTAATAGGACTGGTGTTGAGATTGAGCCATTAAAGGAGGGAAATATATTGTATACTTTTCTGAACATTGTTATGGGACCTTACTTACATGTTAAATGGTTTGTTCGTGATACAGATTGGACTCCGCAAGGGTTTTCAACTGTTGTCACGCCCACCTTTCTATTTTGGTTCGCTTTTACATTAGTCATAATTCTTTTAGCATCTATATTTGACACCGCTTTTATGCGAATACCATTTGTAGAACGATTACATTGTTTTCTAAAAAAACTAGAACCCTATCAATTTATAGTTTTACGTGTTGGCCTAGGGCTGGCGTTATTGCTTCAGCTTATTACAGGAACATATCTTGCACCTGATTTAGTTACCCAGCACTGGGGTGTCTATGTACTTCTTATTATTGCCATTATTGGGCTTTATCACAAAAGAACATTAGTCATAAGTGGTGCAGCACTGTTAACACTTTTTATGATAGCATCTATTACGTACGGACTATTCCATTCCCTCGACTATATATTTTACCTAGGAGTAATCTATTATTTATTTGTTGCCGCAACTCGCTTTCACCATACCGCATTAGCTGTCCTATACAGCTTTACAGGTTTGTCACTAGCGTGGTTAGCTATGGAGAAGCTTACGCTTGCCAAACTTGCATGTTCTCTCATGCACGAATATAGCATCACACCAATGGGATTCACAGTAGAAGAATTTGTTCTTATTAGTGCTTTTATTGAACTAGGTTTAGCATGGGCATTTATTGTAGGACTATTAAACCGATTTACTGCGCTATTGCTAACAGGTCTATTTCTGACTACAACTGTCCTATTTGGTTGGACAGAGATTATCGGGCATTTAGTCGTTCACACGCTGCTTATCATTTTTTTAGTTGGCGGACGGGACAAACATCCATTTTTGCATAAATTAAAGCGCTTTCCAATTCTTCGCCATTCATTGCTTCTTCTACTTTTCTGCGTTTTACTGTTTGGCCTTATGTTCATTTATATATGGATGGGACAGCCAACTAGCGGTTTAAGTGTTGGACTATCTTTGTAACCGTATTCAGTGAGACTTATAAAAAAACCCGGCCATTGTGGCCGGGTTTCTCTTTTTAAATCATTTATAGAATGATCCCTATAAATATTAAGTCAATTTCTTCATTTCAATTGCTCGCCACCGCTCACCTTTTTTTCATAGTTGTGATCTATGGAAGCTTCTTGAATATGACCAAGTGCCCA
Source organism: Paenibacillus sp. GSMTC-2017 (assembly GCF_016019935.1). Classification (GTDB taxonomy): domain Bacteria; phylum Bacillota; class Bacilli; order Paenibacillales; family Paenibacillaceae; genus Pristimantibacillus. The sequence continues at coordinate 40,524 of NZ_JAECMT010000003.1, read as the reverse complement.
ATGAGACTCAGTCACATCATTCCACTGATTTAAGCTACCACCTGACAGAGGTCCTCTGCCAAGCAACTTATTTATAATCGTCACTGCTTCTGCACGTGTCAACAGATGATCTGGACGGAACGTATGATCAGTATAACCAGTTATTATTCCCGCTCCATGAGCCTTTTCGATTGCTTCCTTTGCCCAGTGTCCATCTATATCCGAGAAATTTTGCTTAGGTACAGCTCCGCTTCCTTCTGCGCCTTTATCCCCAGTTTGCTTCTCAATTAGCCGGCTCACAATGGTTGCCATTTCACCACGTGTAATGGCCTTTTCTGGTTGGAACGTTTCTGTTTGGTAACCGCTCATTAACCCCATCTTTGTAACCTGATCAATGTTTTCTTTTGCCCAATGTGATGGTGACAGGTCTGTATACGTTTTTGCCGTTTGTGTAGCTTCCTTATCCATTACTCTATCTAAAATAGCTGCTACTTCACTGCGGTCGATATGTTTTTCTGGCTTAAATAATTGACCCGCATAACCTTTAATGTATGCCTTATGCTCATCTTCCGGTTTATTTTGGCGTTCCTTCAAGCCTTCAACATACAGCATAGTGAACGTACTAAATTTATTTGTGTGGAACTCGATTCCTTGTTCTCCGTTTCTGTAATTGACCAATTTGCCCGTTACAAGCTCCTTCGTACCATCATCATGCTCGATATAGATAACGAGGTTATCAAGTATCTCTTGACGCTCCTTCTCGTCCGAAGGAAGTACATTTTTCAGCGGGAGATAAAGAACGACAGGACGGTTCTCCATATTCGTCTCCACGATCATTGGTCGGCCGAGAACGTTGATCTTCATGCCTTGAGCCATTTCTTTTACGATTTGTTCCTGTTTAGCACGCTCTACTACTTCCTTCTTTTGAGGCTCCTCTTTTATTGGGACGATACGGAAATACATGTCCTTATCAAAGCTGCTTAACGATGAAGCAGGTACTAAAATTCTCATATTTTCAGTGAACAGCTCCAAATGATGTTGTCCAGTTTGCAGTGATTTAAGCGCTGAAAGAGGGATATCAACCTTCACTTCAACGACGTTATCTTTTGCATCTGGAATGACGATACGTACCGTATCAAGTCCTTGCTCATTTGCTTTTTTTACCGCCTCTTCTGAAGCTTCTCTAGATAATGTCACCTTATCCTTTTGCGTTCCATTTGCAGCAGTTTCGCGAACGACCTTCGTTTTGGATATCGTATTGCCAAGTCCTGCATCGCCTGTCTCAATTTCAACTGTAATTTCTTCTATTGTTGACGTTGGAGTTGTTGGCTCTGGTGTTGGTTCTGGATCTGGTTTCGGTTCTAACGGATTGGTTACTTTCGTCGTAACAAGCTCCGTAGCTGCTGTGCTACCCTCTATTTGTGCCTTTGCTGTAAATGTAAGCTTATCTGATTTGTGGAACGTATCCCCTGGTACAGTCGTTTTTACATCTACAAATGTGGTATTCCCTGACTTAATTACAACACTGTTTCCACCCACAATTTCTACTGGCCATCCATGTTCAGACACCGCAGTTAGGTCGAAGTTAGTTCCGTCTACAGTCTGGTCATTCTTGAATAAATTCAATACTGCAAACCGATAAGTAACCTCTTTATTCAATGGAGCAGATTGATTCTCAGGTGCTAAAATTTGAGTTAATCCAGCTCCAGTCCAGCGTTCGTAAGAAATAACATCCCACTTCTGTCCAGATGTAAGGGAGCTGCGATTCCATTGCAATTGATAGCCTGCATCTACAAACTCTTCTTCCTCTCCACCTTCACCGCTATGATTCAAACGATTTGTTAAGTTACCTTCAGAAGCTTCCTTATTACCATCGTCGAATTTCCCTCCATAGTACTGATCAGCAGGGCTGGATTTGCTGCCATAAAAGCTCATAACACCCGATTTATCCATAAACTCATTGCGTAAAAAGATCATGTTTAATTGTTCATTCCAATAAGCACGGGCGTTATCTTCCCCATAGAAGTAAGAATCCCCACCATGAATAATCTTTACATTTGAGTATGCATGGTCTGCTGATACATTTTCTAACGACCATTTCTTCTCGTAGAAATAGTCGCCTGAATTGTACGTAATCGACTGCTTTAATTGCAAACTTCCGTCTTCCAATAGCCACACTATTTCTATACTATTGTCACTCTGCTTCGTAATGTTACCTATGCCTAAAGCTAGAGTTCCTTCAGATTCATTGGAATAAAACGGAGAAGTATACCGTTTAGTTTCTCCTAACTGATTCGTAAGAAATAGATTAGTACCCCACGCGTCATGACCATAATATTGTCGCACGTACCCATTGCCTTGCAACAAATAAGCACTTATATCTCCTTCATCAGAAAGGTTTATCGCTAGTGGACTGCCATCACCACCTAATGAGATATCCCCTACAACTATCCTTTTATCTTCATGTAAAGTACGATCTGGAATTCCAGACCCTGCTTCAAAATCAAGGTCTGTTTCACCTTTCCAGTTTGTTGGGAAAGTTAATCCGCTAATCGTAGCTACACCATTTACAATGAGAGAAGAAGTATACGTTAGTGGAATGTTCTCTTCATCTTCACTATCAACTGAAATAGTTACAATATCTTTTTCGTCAAAAGAGTTACGACTAGTTTCAATATTGTCATCATCATCTACAAATAACACTTTAAACGGTGGTACAACTTTTCCTGGAGCTACAAATTCTGAGAGTCCTTCAAAATCTAAGTCAGTCGGATACGGTGATTTAATATGGTCGTAGTCTAATGTGATTGATGCGAATTTAATAACATTCCCTTTTGTATCTACTTCATAAAGGGCAATAAACTTGTTCGTAACAGGATCAACACCAGATATATCTGTCCCCTCATATGGATCGATGACATTTGCTCCACTTGGAGCACTATCGCCAATATAAGGTGTATCAATTAATTGATTTGAAACGACAGCAACGATCCGATTTCCAACATCTGTAACTGGATTCAAACTAATTTGTGTTGTAAATAGCTCGCTACCTTTGTTGACCGATTGATAGTAAAGTGGATCTGCGAAAGGCTTTGGCTGCTTAACATCATCATCAGTCAGCTCGATTTGAGCAAATTTGATTATGTTGTTATTTTCATTAAGTTCGTATACAGCTACATACTTATTAAAATTGGAGTCCGCGGATATATCAGTGCTCAAATAGGGATTAATTGTACCTTCAGGTACATATTCACCAATATAAGGCGTAGCTGTACTGGAATTCGATACTTTAATAGCTAGATGATTTCCTTCTGCTGCAGTACCAGAAATCCGTGTCGTCCAATCCGTGTCTCCGCGAGAAGCCGCTACATCACTTAATAGCGGAGCAAGAGCCTTTTCTCCTAGTCTCTTAGCATAATTAAGACTATCTGCTGGATTATAGGCAAATACACCAACATGAGCAGGATAATTGTTTCCTAACCAAAACATCCCTTCTTTTGATATAAAAATATCCGTTTCCCAATGTGCTATGTTTTGTAGATCTAATGTCGCAGTAAGCCCGCCCGTACTATTCAATACTTGAACTCTTTTATTCCCTGTGTCCAAAACATATATATTGTCATTACTATCAATAGTAAGTTGACTTGGCATATTAAAATGCAGCTCATCACTTCCCGATGTACCTCTAACCCCTGCTACAACAACCTCTGTCGTACTATATTCTGTTGGGGTTAATTTATCAAATTTCACTACTACATAACCATATAGATCTACCCCGTATAAATTCCCATTAGAATCTATCGATAGATCAGTGAGTGATCCATTTGTAACTAAGGATTGTGTTGTACCATCCACATAATAAATTTCAATTTTGTTGTTAGTGATAGTGTCCGCAACAATGAGATTTCCATCGGAGTCAATTACAATCGACATCGGTATATATCCGAGGTCTAGTGTTTCAAAGTATCCGAATAAACCTGTTCCTTCATCTCTCTGGAAAACTTGAATTCGGTTGTTTCTGTAGTCACCTACATATAAATTTCCATTGGGATGAATAGCTAGCGCTTTAGGAGCGTTAAGTTCATGATTACTATTTCCTGAAGTGCCCGGTACTCCAATAATCTGGCTCACCGTTTCATCACTATTAAATATGCGAACAATGTTTTCAGTTGGATCAGAAACAATTACGTTACCGTATACATTGTCCGTAACCGAACCAATTTGCTTCCAATCCCCCCATCCTTCTTTCATTACTGGAACGTTGTTTGCACTAACTGTTAAAGGAAAGGATGCTACTACTAATACAATAATCAATAACATTGCAATACTTTTGTTAAACTCTCTCATCTCGTCATTCCTCTCTGTCATTATATTGAAAGATAATCGCTAAACACCTTGTTATAGATTTCCATCTTCAGTTTAATAGAATGTACTGAACGAACACTTAACACAGTTAATAAATTATGGTATTAATCGTTCATTAGTTAGCTATGTGTAATCAAAAAAAAGACCTTCTGCCCACACATTTGTTTGTGGTTAGAAGGTTCTTTTCATATGATTTGAAGTTATTACACAAGCCTACTTATTAATAGAATTGGCATCGACCATCGCTTTGCCCTTTAGCTCAATTAACAAAGCATGTAATTGCTCTGTAGCTAGTCCATGGAGAACAAGTCGAAAGCCCGCTTTAAGCGTTGTAAGAGGAACCATCGGATGTTTATTGTTGATTAAAGCTAACCGTTCGTTGCTTCCAATAATTTTGGATGCTAATATACCTACCGTCTCGTCAAGCTGCAAAGAATTTGTTGCTCTCCAAAAGTCATTGTCAGTGAGGAACATCTGGTAAACGGGCGTAAAACATTCAATCGCTGTCGTCAAATCAAGAAAATTTGTCCAACGGTTCGGCATTGGCTCAATTGGAATTCTAGTTGTTGTAATAGCATCGAAGTTAAGTGTCGTTTGCTTCGTGACTTCAAGATTTTTTTCGCGCAGCTCGCGATTAAGATTAATAATAAAATTGTACAAATTTAGATCATGGATAAGAAATAAGTCATCCTTCACTGGTTTCAGATCAGTAGGCTTTAGTGGGTTCATCGTAATATTTACGCCTGCTACGTTGTCCCTAATAAATTGAAGGACTTCGGAACCAAGATAGAAATGTCTCAATATCATATAATTGGCACTCGGGCTTACGAATGTTTTCATCCCCCAATAAAGTACGCGGTGAAGCACCTTGGAAGAAGTGAAGGCGTTCGGCACTATACTTTTGTACAATTGCAATAAAATAATTAATAATCGTGCAAACGGTCTAAGCAACGGCAATAGAAATTGCCTCGTTTTGCTAGAACAATCCTTTAAATAAACAGCTTTAGCCTCCTCATCAAATGGTATACTTTGATCTAGGAAAATAGCTAAAAACGGGTTTGGGTCGTTTTTGTCATGCTGCATGCGAAGAAAAAAATCAGCTTCACTCATGCGTTATCCAGCTCCTCTAACTGCAGTAGATATAAACGCGCCGTCGTTTTAGCTGTCTTGACGATCCGTGCCGCTATGTCTGCTGTAAGCATTGGATGCTGGACGACTGTTTCCAATCTTTCAAAATGTTTTTCATCTGAATCACTATGGTAGAGTAGAAACGAAACTTGTTCATCTGTTAGCGAAAGTTGATCTCGGATCATTTCTCCCCAATAACGAGCCATTCTACAGCCAAGCCCTTCAATAATCCACATCGCTCCGATAAGATCATAAGGATTATCACGACTAGCACGTTGGAACAAATATGCGGATAAAGCTTCGCTTCCGATATTTTTATCGCCGGATTGAATCATTGCAATATCCCCGCCAACGGCTACATAATTTTTTTCCAGTATTTGAAAATCACGATGTTCATCTCGTGCATGAGCAATAAACGTTGATCGCAGATCGATATGTTCTATAGCAATATAGGATGCTGCACGAGCAATCCATTGTGAACCGTCAATCACTTGCTGACGAATATTTTCCATTAGCTTCTTATAATCTTCTAACGTGAAGGTGTCACGATATAATTTACGAATAATCGGAACATGAGCAAGCTTCTGTTCAAAATCGATCCAAACTTGTACCAGCTGCCGAACCAATGCTTCCTGAACACGATTATCCGTGTCGTAATCGAGGTGCGGTGCAGCATGCTCACGTTCTTCAAATGAAGCTGATTCGTCCCCAGTATTTTCGGATGTGGAAGTATTACCTACAACAGTTAACAGCATATAGGACGTTTGGAATCGTCCACTTTCAGGTACCATACAAAGCACTGTCTCACCTGGTTTAAGCTGGCCCGAATACAATAGTTCTTCTAACATAATGTAAATAGACGCCGAACCCGTATTACCTTTCGTGTACAAATTCGTAAACCATTTTTCTTCTGGTATCGTTAATCCGCCAAGCTTCAGTAGCCGGAAAATTTCTTCTCGGAAAAAGTGAGAGGAGTAATGGCAAACCATCCAATCAATAGCAGACGGATTCACTTTTTCTTCCTCCACCAGTTCAAAAAAACGATTAACTCCGAGCTTCGGCATTTCATTTACTAATCGAATATCTTGTTTCAAATTCATCGAGCCTTGATCTGCCGCCTCATGTACGGAACGATAGTCAAGCCACGATGTATGCTGCGCACTCTCTTTATCGAATCCGGCATACATGCATGTATCATACTGATTGGCGTATGATTTGTTATCGATCCATTCAATACGAAGCGAAAGACCTCTTGTAGCAGGCTTGTTTCTTAAAAGGGCTGCCCCTGCTCCATCCGAAAGCATAAAGCGAAGAAAGTCAGTATCGAATGGCACTGCATGATCCCTATATGCTTCTTGGGCTTCAAAGCGAGTATGTTTAAACGCACGACTTGAAAACTCACTAGCACATGAAATCGCCGTTTGATGTTCACCTGACTGTATGTGCAAATAGGCATTTTTGAGAGCATGGATTCCGCTAGCACATACACCATGATGTGTAGCAATTTCCATAACAGGCAACTTCGTCTCTGCATGAACCATACTAGCAAATCCCGGCACAAGCAGATCTCCTTGTGTTGTCGCTGCAGCCAAAAAATCTATTTTATTTTCATAATCGGAAGTGTTGCGTTCAATAGCATTATGAATAGCAAGTGAAGCCATCTCCGCGTTTGAATAGAGACTATTTTGCTCCTTATCGATAGCGTAATGTCGATAAAGTATTTTATTTTGCTCAAGGATACGTCGTTTCGACTTTGAACCCTTCCCTCCGACTTTACCTAAGTAGTCCTCGACTTCATCATTACCAATCGGTGATCCCGGCAAAAATGTCCCCATGCTCGTTATATATACAGGATTCATTGCACACCTCACAATAGGAATAGTTTCCTACATCATGAATGCAATACAGATCACCGTCTAGTACCATCCTTTTTTGGTACCTATATATTTCCTTTATAAAATAAACAGGACATACCTATCTTTATCGTCCAAGTAAATGACTTTAGATCTATACTTTCATTAAAATATATAGTTAAATAGTCCCGCTTTTAATTGACAGAATCTACATAGGGGACATATAATCAACTAGTACGTTATTACCATATTTAGGGGACGAAGAAGTATAGCTACTATGTGGGCACTTAAGCTATATGGAGTCAGTAGTGCAACCCACCTGAAATCTCAACCATTTTAGGAGGAAACAATCATGTTCGGTAAACTATTCAAATCAACGACGTCTCTTCTTACTTCAGCTCTTCTATTAACAGCACTAATTGTTCCCGCAGCAAGCGCACAATCCGTAGATAAACTACAAGTATCTGCTAAAGGTAAAGCTTGGGGCATCGGCACAAAGTATGAGACTGCACAAATTGATTTACAAATTAAAAACAACTATGGTACTGCTGGAAGCACGATTAAATCTTGGGTACTTGAGTTTGACTTCGCTGGTCAGATCAAATCTGTTGCAGGTGCAGTTGTTACTGAGCAAACGGGCAACCGCTACAAACTTAAAGGTACAACAAAAACTGATCTAGTTTCTGGCGAAACGTTGAACCTGAAAATTGAGAGTGCTCTAAATGGCGCAAAAACAGCTTCGTTTAGAAACATCACATTGCGACCAGAAACCGCAGCGAGCAAATGGGTTTTAGGTGCTTCTTACAAGGTTAATGATGTTGTAGAACATAAAGGTAAATACTACCGTGCGATTCAAGCACATCAAGTACATGTATCTAACTGGACACCTGATCAAACACCAGCACTTTGGAGCTCTGCTGCTATCGAAGGTTATAATTTCTCCACTTCCGTACAAGTTAGCCTAGAAGTTATTGAATCTTGGAAACTTAACGGCGTGTACAAATCAGGCCAAATCGTTTTCCACGCTGGAACATTTTATAAATGTGTAACTTCACACACTGCATATGCACCTAACTGGTCTCCTGGTCCATACACGAAGAGCCTTTGGAGCAAGACAGTATTGAAATAATTGTTTGTATATAACTCACAACCCCCACTCTACTTAAACAAAGTAGGGTGGGGGTTTTATTTGTCTATAACGTTTATGAGTTTGACTATAATACCTCATCATGGAATAATTTATAAAATAAATAGAGGTATCTATTAGATAAAGAAAGGATATCTGCCTATGAGGAAGCTATTATTACTCTGTCTAGCCCTACTTATTCTTTTCGGACTTTCTGCTAATGTAAAAAAGAAGACGGAGATCGAAGTTGCCTCAACTGATCATTCGCCCTCACATGAGTTTACAATTACAACTAAAAGTCAGAGTAGCCCACTTACTGTGAAATCCAACATGATTACTGAAATTAATGCTATGGATACATCTATCTTTCAGTCTATAATTAATGATTCATCGGAAAAAACTCCTTATATTAAGCTTGGAGAAACGATACAGTGAGCTTTTAGAGATAGTAATCTCATCGCTTATGAATTAGAAGATTATATATTACTAAACGACGGTACTCCTAAATACACTAGCAAACACGCAGCTAAAATCAGAATTAACTTCAGCCAAGGCAGAGGCTCATTTCTACTTGAACCAAATGAATTTTCTTACCTAAGCTCTCAATTTCCGACTAAAGAACCCGGCGCAGTGAGTAGAGGTTTCCGTCTTTTAGCCTACTTGGAAGACAAAGTTCAAGAATTCGCATTTATTATAAGAACGGATACTTTTCCTTTGTAGTAGCATCCTATTCGCTAAATAAAAAAGCAGCCAACTAGGCTGCTTTTTTTATCATATACACATTGTTATGAATACTACATGTCTATCTTACAAACTCATTCTCCAATAGTTGCTCCACTACCTGCAAAAGCTGCATAGGACTAAACGGCTTAGGAATAAAACTATGTGCTCCCGCTTCCATCGCACCTTTCCGATCTGCTTCTTGCGCTTTGGCCGTTAACATTACGATTGGCATTCGAGCCTTGAGCTCGCTCGGCAATTGCATCATCACTTCCACACCTGAAAGCTCTGGCATCATATAATCAAGCAACATCAAGTCATAACTCGTTGTACTTAACTTCTCCAAAGCGATCCGGCCATCTTCCGCTGTATCTATTTGCACATCCAAATCTTCTAGTGTATCTGCAATAAGCATACGAAGAATTTCGTCGTCATCAACAATTAGTACTTTTTTCATACATCCTCCATTACTATCGTTTCGTTATTTAAATAGCTTCTGCACTAAACGTTCCACTCTTGATAATAACTCCGTCATTTGAAAAGGTTTTATAATATAATCATCGGCACCATGCTGCAATGCATAAATAATATCCGTCTGATTCGTTCTAGCTGTTAACATCGCAACAACAATGTTCCGCTCTGGATACTCATTTCGTACCTTCGTCAGTACGTCTACACCATCCATTGTGGGCATAGCGCCATCAAGTAATATCACGTATTTATGCTGCTCACTATACCAATCTGATTCCAAAAATTGAATACCATCCTCATAGCTGCTCACCAATACTTGCAAATTACGATTTGGCATCCATTGCTTCAAATGTGAAACAACGATTTCACGAATTAGAGGATCATCATCTACTATAATGATATTCAGCTTTTGTTCTTTTCCTTCGCTATTCATACCCGGTGTATAAAGAACTGTCTTATTTCTACCTGACTCTTTGCCCCAATAGAGCGCTTGATCGGCTTCTTCAACTAACTTCTCTGCATGTGCATTGTTACTATGACTTTCCGTTACACCTGCTGTGAAAGTAACCTGAAACCTTTGATCCCCTGTTGTGAACGTATGTGTAGAGAAATGATATCTGATTCTTTGAACAAAATCAGAAACTTGTTCTTTACCCGTATTAGGTAGGAGTAGTGCAAATTCCTCTCCGCCGTAGCGACAAAAAATATCGCCTTCTCGTTTCGTAGAAAGTACAGTTTGTGCAAATACGCGTAGAACTTCATCCCCCATAACATGACCATACGTATCATTAACCCCTTTAAAATGGTCTAAGTCCATAATAATAACAGTGAACTGTTGACCCGTCCGTCCAAAGGAGGCGATAAGTTCTTTTATCATGCGGTTAAAATGTTTACGATTATAAGCCCCTGTTAACTCGTCAACAATAATAGAACGTTCCCATTGTTGTTTGATTTTGAACCGATTTTCAATAAGTGCTAAAAAGAGATCTTGATCGATCGGTTTAGCGAAAAAGTCCATTGCTCCGATACGATAAACATGTATACGTTGCTCTATCGTATCCTTTGTACTCATTACGATAATTGGTGAATGTTCTTGATGGGACTTCTCTACAATTTGTTTAAGTACAACTAACCCATTTTTATCCGGAAGCAGAATATCAAGCAATATCATATCTGGTTTCCAATCATAAAAGAGCTTTAATCCACGTTCTGCTGTTAATGCAATATGGACTGGATAACCCCGCTCCTCCAATATCGCCTTCAAGTAAGCCGCTAAATCAACATCATCATCGATAATTAATATTCGTTTTCCAAATGTTTCATTTAAAACAGCCGACTCATACGTTTCATCGTTACTCTGAAGAGGAGTAGTTTCCATTAGTTGTACAGGTATATAAACGAGCAGAGACTTTAACAGCTCAGACCATTCAGAAAACGTAAACGGACGTGTACTCGCATCAGAAAACAAGAGTAGCTTATGATCCGCTTCCTGCTCAATTTCGAACAAACCAATCGTCCCTGCTGTACCTTTAAGATTGTGGAGAAAACGATATATTTCTTGTTCCTCTACAAAAGGTCTACTCGCCCACTCATCGAATGAACTCTTCATCCGCTCTGCTACTAGTCCTTTATATTTATCATTTATCAACGGCCTTCTCCTTATGGATTGAAATAATATCTTCAATCGCTTCAATTAATTTATAAGGTACATATGGCTTGATTAAAAAATGGGAAATACCTAATTGTGCTGCTCTTTCTTTCTCTTCAAACGCACTGGAAATAATAATGTGAATGTCTTTTAGTTTATCGGATGCTTTCATTCGCTCAATAACTTCCCAGCCACTCATATCGTGTGCTAACTTTAAATCCAAAACGATAACGTTTGGCTGACGTACCTTCATCGCTTGAAGCGCACTATCACCATCCGAAAATAAGGAGGTGTGATAACCTTTTTCGACTAGTTCATCATGAAGCATAACGGACAGGCTAACATCATTTTCGACGATCATAACTTCAGTTGTAGAGGAGAGTCGCAGTTGGTCTGTATGAGAGATGCCATTACTTCTTGCCTCAGATGCCTGATGGATGGGAAGAATAATAGAAAACGCACTTCCTTTCCCGAGTTCCGTCTTCACGTTTACGTCACCTTGATGCCTTGTCACGATCTCTTTAACGATGGCAAGACCTAAACCCGTTCCTCCTATTTCACGTCGGTCCGAATTATCAACACGATAAAACTTGGTAAACAGATTCGGTATCGCCTGCTCAGGAATACCTAATCCATCATCCGACACATCAATACAAAGCTTATCTCCTACTTGTTTTGTTGAAATTCGTATATCTCCGCCTTGTGGCGAATATTTAATCGCATTTCCTACTAAGTTCACGAGCACTTGTAGTAGCTTGTCCCTATCTCCATGTACGACTGCTCTCTCGTGAGCACAATTCCAAATGATCGTATGCTGCGAAGTACTGGCTTGCTGTAATTCCTTCACTTCATCTATAAGAGGCATAATTTCAACCGGCCCGAAATCATAATATTGCATGCCTGTTTCCATACGTTGCAAATCAAGAAAATCATTAACTAATTGCGTTAATCGTTGCGCTTCTTGATGAATAGTAGCCATATATTTACGCTGACGTTCTGGCTTTAATTCGCGATGAATCAATAATTCTGAGAAACCAAGGATGCTCGCAAGAGGTGTTCTTAGTTCATGGCTGACAGTACTTACGAACTCTGACTTCATCCTATCTACTTCATGCTCCTTCGTCATGTCACGATGAACGAGTAATATACCGATCTGCATGTTGTTACGGTAAATTGGCTCCCAATAGATACCAATATATCTTGAAGTTTCTCCCTTAAGTACGTAACTCATGCTTTGAGCTTGATTCGTTTCACCACTTAGTGCACGATCAACAAATGTGAACAGTGTTTCAGCGTCTTCGATTCTAGAACGTAATAACTCCTTATATGTTTTCAAGGACATTCCTTTTAGCTCTGAATCATCATAAGAAAGACCCATAAGTTCATATAACTTCTCATTAATTTGAAGAGATTGTCCGTCCAGATTCATTAACTGAACACCTTCTTGGATCGTATTCAGCATGTCCTGGGTCATTTGGCGTTGACCTTCAATAGCTTCAAACATTTCAAGTTTCTCAAGTGACAATGAGATTTGACCAGCTAAACCGGTTATTTCTTGTTTGTCTCGAACTCCGATCGTCATGCCAACACGTGTTAGAACCATGAATGCAGTAGCTTCACCGTTCCCTTTCATAATCGGAATAAAAATATCATACGCACTTAGCTCGCTAGTAAGGTAACCTCTCTCACCATCAGTTGCAGCTCTTTCACGAACATATATTTTTTTGGCTTCTATAGCGCGAATTACAGCACTACCACCAAGACTATTGCGGAATTGCAGTGCCTCCTCCTCAGAAACACCATGAGCAGCGTAGTCCCTCGACACATTCATAAGTACCAGTATTCCCTTTTCTGTCCGTGAGATTTCGACGACGCTTCGAATAATGCTACTTAACAATTCCCTCTTGTCGAGAGTGTTCGCCAAAGACTGCGCTAACAAATTTCGTTTATTCAAATACACTTCATTTTCTTCCATCTTACCAACTGCTTCTTGCAACTCATCTTGTTGTGCTTGAAGTTCTTCCTGCTGAGCTTGAAGTTCCTCGTTCTGTGCAAGCAGCTCCTCTTCCTTTTCCCTAATCTCATAAATCATGTTATGTAGTGATCTTGATAACAATCCAATTTCATCCCTACGCTCTAGCATAACTCCGTCTATACTAGCGTCCCTCGTATAATTAAGCGCATAATGTGATAGCTCACTTAAAGGAGTTCCGATATCTTTAGCGAGTCTGCGAGTAATCAACAGAGATAATACAAGAACAATTACGCTATATATCATAAAATAAACGCCTTGCAGCAGAAGCGATTTAAACAGCTCGTCATTTTCTAAAGCTATCTGTTCACGAATCATTTCTTCTGATTTCTGCGAATAAACAATGATTTCGTTTGTAGGATTATTGGCACCTAGCGTAATCAGCTTTCGCAACGATTCATAGTCGCCTTTTTCTGCGAACGCTGCTCCTTTTGGCAGTACATTATTGATATAGTTTTCGAAGTAATTTTCTATACGTATCACCAGCTCTTTTTCATCCGGCGTTAAAGCAGTGCTTTTAAATGCTGTTAATGACTTGTCCAAATCTTCTTTGGCTACAAATATTTGTTCATATTCATAGTTGTCTAAATAGGCGAAGTAACCTCTCACTCGCAAAATAATTTCATTCGTATGATTAACGATACTCGTAATATGCATTTGACTTTCACTCATATGACGGGTAGCTTCATCGTATTTCTGAACATTCCGAAAGGTGCTCCACGGCATAATAATTGCGCCAATTAGGATGAGCAACAAGCTCCCCATCATCATGGATATCATTCTTCTTTTTATACTATTTCGCACATAATTAAATACGTTAATCACTAGAATATCCTCCTAGATTTTATCTGCATTTTGATATTATTCGACAAATTACGCACTTTACCTCTATTTTTTTGCCGAAAACTGTAACAAAAAAGAGCACTTCCCACACACACCAAACATAGCGGGCTAGTACTCTTCCTTCCATTATTCCGTAATTAATTCATACGCCGATATCTCTTTAATTCTACGTGCTACAATCATCGATACAATATAGGACAATATAACAAGTCCAATACAAAGCATAATAATAAGTGGACCTTTAATAACAAATTGAACATTATGGATGCCTGCACCTGATAGTAATAACGTAAGCATCGAATTCGTATACTTAATGCCGAGAATCCCGCCAACACTTACACCAATTATTACGATTGGAACAAAACTATACATAATCTGATTCATAATTTGCAATGTCGTATATCCTATCGCTTTCATAATACCGAATTCCTTCTTACGCTTAATTATCATCGTTTTAATAACTAGATAGAGAATAAGGACAGTAACTAATGTTGTAATCGAAAGCACAAGTACCATTACTGCAAGCATGGCAGTACTATAAATGCTCATTTGGCCTTGGATCGTCTCACCCACATTAAATACCTGCTCGAACTGACCTGAATACTTCTTCTTTATGATTTCGATAAAGGTATTACTAGCGATATGATCCAAATAGAAATGATATAATTCACCTTGATAACTAGGCACAAGATGCTTCATACCCGCTACTGTGAGTGAAACAGATTTACCATTTCCTATTCCTTGGCTAAAACCTGTAATAAGATAGGAATAACTACTACTACCAACTTCTAACTTAATCGTATCTCCAATCTCTTTGTTCAAAAACGATGCCATCAGCCACGATATAGCCAGTTCATTATCATGCTTTGGGTATCTTCCCTCAAAAACGGTTTGATTGTTCAACTTGCTGTAATCATCTGAAACATATGTAATGACAGCGTGACCTTCCGAAGTTGTCATTATGATGTCTAGGAGTGCAACTTTTTCTACTCCGTCCATTTTTTCTATCTCATTAACAAACCCACTATTGTCTTGGCTAGGCTTAAATTGAATCATAACGTCAGAAGATTCTGATCCGGTTAAATGAATAAAAGCTGTTTTGTCGGACACTACATTATAATGAAGGACGATTGAGAAGACAGATGCAAATGTTACCGCTGCAAGGATAAGTGCAATCATAATATTATATTTACTATTAGCTACGAGTGTCTTACATGCGAGCACAAAACTTAATCCACCTTTGCTGCTTTGAAGCGGAAACCTATTTATTTTAAAACTATGAGTCTGGATACCACCTCTGAGTGCAGCAATTGGAGGCATTTTCTTAATACGCATAGAAGAAAATAGTGTAACAACCGAGACCAACAGTAAAACAATTACTATGCTACTGGCATTAATTGTAAACTCCAGCTTTTGAGTCCAAAGCAGTCCAGACATTGAAGATATTATCTTCCCGAATACAGGCATTACCATATAATAAACAGCAACTGCCGCACTTCCAGCCACAAGTGTAATCATCAAAAACTGCAACATAATCGAATTTATAATGGCTTTGCTTGTATATCCGATTGCTTTCAGTACGCCAATATTGACGATTCCGTCTTCAATGCTGTTCGTTACTCGGAACTTTATGACAATAAGTGAAATACAAACAATAATAATGGAAAATACAACTAAAATCATTGCGATGAACCCCGTTTTTAAAGCGAAGAGGTTCTTGACCGTCTCAACATCCGATGACCACAAAAATGATTCGGCCGTCTTATCATTGACTAGTGGAAACTTCTTTTCGTAATCCGCTGACAGCTTTGGAGCCAAAGTATCGTCTTGTAAAATCGCAGATAGATGGATACCTTCGGCTTCAGTACCAAATTGATCATCTAGAGAATTATATTCATCACCATGTATATAAAATTTCATTAATCCCATGTCAGTGGTAGCCTGCATCGTTGCTTCAAAAAAACCTGCGATACGATATTTATATTGTGCATTCTGTTCGATAATTGTAAACGAATCTGCAAGCTTGTATCCACCGCTTTGCTTAAAGGTATACGGCAAATAAATGTCCTTATCCGAACTAACTCCGATTTTTTCGATCAACTTAAGTGGAGCTATCCCTCCGTTAGCATCATCTGCATTATGAATGGCTGCAACGCTAGACATTTCACTTTCGCCAAACCGAAACTTGCTCCCTCTGAGCAATATTATTGATTCCTTCTTAGCTTCTATCACGCCATCATATTGAGTGAAAAAAATTTCTTTGGCGGACGTATAGTCAGAACTGTTGATTACGATGGAAACGTGCTGTCCATGAAGTTCTTTCACCTTTTCTCCATAAAAGGTAGTTCCTTTTAAAATAATTGTTATACCCACATTTAGCAAAATAGCAGCAATAAAAATTAATAGGAATAGAGAAAATGCTGCGCTTTTCCCCTTCTTAATATTAGCAATAGCAAGGCTCCATGAGGTCATCTTACCACCCCATCTCAATAAGAAACTCTTTGAGCAGTTCATTACGCTCATGATGCTTATCGACATGATAACGATCTAGTCGTAAATCGCCACATATAACACCATCACGAAGATAGAGTACACGATTGCCACGAAGCGCCGTCTTCGTATCATGTGTAACCATCACAATACTTTGTCCGCTTGCGTTTACCTCACTCATTACATCCAGCACACTATCACTTGAAGCAGAATTAAGCGCACCCGTCGGTTCATCAGCAAATACGATTTTCGGATTGTTAATAAGAGCACGTACGATTGCCGCACGTTGCGCTTCACCGCCAGAGAGTTGCTCAGGA
Source organism: Paenibacillus sp. GSMTC-2017 (assembly GCF_016019935.1). GTDB lineage: Bacteria > Bacillota > Bacilli > Paenibacillales > Paenibacillaceae > Pristimantibacillus. Next base: position 23,552 of record NZ_JAECMT010000003.1, on the reverse strand, counting down.
AACTTTCTCCATAACATTTCGTTCAAGCCAACTTGCTTCAAAAGTTTTTTTGCCTGCTCAACCGTTTCTTTTTTATTTTTACTAACTAGAAAACCACTAGCCAGCACGTTATCCAGTACACTCATATTATCTAGCAAATAAACCTTTTGAAAGACGAATCCGCAATAATTTCTTCTAAATATAGCAAGCTCATCATTATCTAACTTTGAGATTTTCTTTTCTTCGAAGTAGATTTCCCCTAATGTTGGTTTATCCATTCCTGACAATGCATAAAGTAGTGTCGATTTCCCCGAACCCGAACTACCCATAATGACAGTGAAATCACCTTCCTTTAAATTCAAATCCAAATTTTTAAGTACATGCTGCTGAACGCCGCCGCTGGAAAACGTTTTGCACAACTTTTCTGTTTTCAAAACTATCTTTTGCATGATGAGCACTCCTACCCGCTTTTAGTTGAAACGTTGCAGTCGGTACTAGATCACAAAAGGGACTGTAACGTTGATTACAGTCCCATCTTACATGAACAATTCTTAGTTAATCTTTATTCAAATCTTAGCCAATTCTTAATTGTGTAATTTAGCTTATTTTTGAGCTTGAACTTAAGCTTAAGCCAGCTTAATCTTGAGCCTAACGGTAAAACCGTCCGCTCGATTGAAGCCGTCAATATCACCTTGCATACTTACCATTAACGTTTTGGAAATATACAGCCCTAGACCAGATCCACTCTTATTGCCAATATTATTTCCTCTATAATATTTGTTAAAGATGAGCGGTAGTTCGTCTGGGTGGATGCCCTTCCCATAATCCATGATGTAGATCTCCAGATGTGTTTCGTTTATCACTGATGATATGGAAACCGAATTACCTCCATATTTGTACGCATTGCTTAAGATGTTATCAAATACTTGTTGAAGACGTGTTACATCCGTTAGGAGCAAACAAGAAGGAATTGGCTGACAAGTTATTTGATCATCGTAATTTACATTCTCGATCATACTTTGAAGGACACTGCTTAGTTCCTCAGTGACCGTAATTTTTAATTCCGTTAATTCTTCCAACGTCGAAAGAAACATATCTGTCATAAGCAAATTGATTTGTTCCGCCTTCGTATAGATCGTCGATAGTTGCTTAATAATTTTGTCTTCCTCTGCTTTTACCAGCATAAGTTCGCTCACTGCCTTAATAGAAGCGACTGGTGTTTTTATATCATGACTTAAGGTTGCTACTAATTCTTTCTTGCTGCGATTAGCTTCATATTCTCGCTTACGGGCGGCAGCTAACTCTTCGCGCATCAAATCAAAGCTTTCAGTAAAAGCGCCGAACGGATTGTTATCATCCATTATCAGAGGAATATCAAAGTTACCTTTTGCTACATGATGAGCAAATACTTCTAACTTTCGAAATGGCTTAAATACGGTATTGTTCAAATAGATGATGTAGAAAACACATAGAAGAGTAATCATTGCGAATGTGGAACTTACTATGAGGATAAGTCGTTGTTTGATTTGTTCCATCACTTTGGCATCGTCCGTTTGTATCATTAACTTACCTTTCAGCGTGCCGTTGACTATTATATCTACTACAGTATGTCTGTTTTTAATAGCGTCATGTACGGAAGAAAGTTGTGTGTCTTGCGATTGAAAGAGCAAAGCTCCACTGTTGTCGATAATAATAAATGGCTGATTGAGCTCTTCGTTATTCCATCGCTCAATCGTGCTATAATCGTCTTTTTCGAATGTAGCCCAGTTACTTTCAAGATGTTTCATTAGCTCATTCAATGCAACCATGTCCACGTCTCTGTCAAGTTTTGTATGTATAACAAAAAAGGATGATAACCCACCCAAAATAAAGACGACTGTGATCATTATGAGGATCAACTTCACCCTCATCGTTTTACATCTTCTAGAACGTAACCCGTTCCCCAAACTGTTTTGATATATTGTGGATCATTCGGGTTCACTTCAATCTTTTCCCTAAGATGACGAATATGTACGTTAAGTGTCCCATCTCCTGTTATGGAATCGCCCCATACGTTACTGAACAACTCTTCTTTCGTTACGACTCTGTTTCTATGTGTAGCCAAATAATTTAGTAGCTTAAATTCCATCGTTTTGAGCTTCACATAAGCTCCGTTAACACGGACGCGGCAAAGCTTGCTATCAATCTGAACTTCACCAAACTCTATCATGTCGGTTGGACTATTATTCCCGTATCTCTTCAGAACAGCTTTTACTTTAGCCAGTAAAACACTGAGGGTATATGGTTTATGTATATAATCATCTCCACCGATATTAAGCGCAATAAGGATGTCATCGTCACTTGCACGCGCGCTTATAAAGAGGATTGGGATATTTGTTGTTTTTCTGAGTTTTTTACACAAGTCAAAACCCGAAGCATCACCAAGATTAATATCTAGCAAAATCAGCGATGTTTTATTGTGCTCGAGAAACTGCAAGCATTGTTCCGCACTAGTAACATAAGCAGATTTTACATCAAACATATTAAAATATTCACTAGTTGTTTCTGCGAGTACCGTCTCATCATCAACAATTAAACAATCAACATTCATAAATATGTCCCCGTCTCCGATAGTATTTTTATATTTTATAATATATTCAAATATTTTCCTACCAGTGGAGTATTTAAAACGTATTCAATATACGAACGAAACGATCAGCTGCAACGGACAATTTCATATCTTTCCGAACAGCAAATCCTATATTACGGGTTGGGATGGGATCATCAAGTTGCAGTTCAAATAGCTTCCCACTTTGCAGTTCCTCCTGTACGAAAGATCGGCTTATAAAAGCTGCTCCGTAACCTAACTTTGCAAACTCTGCTAATAAATCGATACTTCCTAATTCAATATCTGGCTTTACCGTCAGCCCCTTAGCAGCAAACCATTGCTCGACGAAAATTCTGGTGCTGCTTCCCGGCGATAATAAAATTAATGGTAGTTCCGAAAGTTCTTCCGCAGTAAGGGAACGTGCCACATGCTCTTTATAAGATTCGCCAACTACAAAACAATCCTCCTGGACTGCAAGAGTCTCGATATGTAATTGTGGATCGTTAATAGGCATATGCAGAACAGCACAGTCAATTTCGCCTTCCTTAAGCCGCTGTGTAATTTCTGGCGTTTTCCCATGTGAAAGTCTAATTCTTATTCCCGGATAAAGCTTGTGGAAAGTGTTCAAATGAGGCAATAGAAGATGTTTAATAAGCGAATCGCTCGCTCCGATTCGAATCTCACCTGCGTTTAATTGTTTTAAGTTTTGTATATGCTTTTGTGCTGAATCGAGCATGGAAAACGACTGCTCCACATACTCAAGCAGCGCCCTACCTTCTTCCGTTAACTCTACCCCTTTTGATAATCGATGAAATAATTTCACCCCTAACGACTGTTCCATCCCCTTAATAGCGTAGCTCACCGATGGTTGTGTAATATGAAGTTCTTGTGCGGCTTTCGTTAAATTTCGATGACGTGCTGTATGCAAAAAAATCCGGTACCATTCTAAATGAACCATTTGGCATAAATCCTCTCTATGACAAACTCATAATATTCAAATTTCACTTATTCCAACTATCTCATTAAAATAAAGATATATCAATCATTCGAATGAGGTGGACTAAATGGTAATGAATCAGCCCGATTTGGAAGCTCGTTCCCCATGGTCATCAAATAATAATAGACATGAAGTAATCGTTAACCCCCCTAAGGAGCGAATTGACGCAACGATCCGAGTCACTGGAAGTAAAAGCTTAACAAACCGCGCGTTAATTATTGCGGCTTTAGCTAACGGTAAATCACAACTAGATGGCATATTAAGAAGTGATGATTCTTATTGGTGTATCGACGCTTTAACTAAACTCGGCGTAAAGGTAGTTACTGAAGGTGAAACCGCATATATCGATGGCTGTGGCGGGAATTGGCCAAATCAGTCTGGGGAACTTTATGTAGGGGCCGCAGGTACAGTAGCCCGTTTCTTGCCTGGAGCATTGGCGACTGGAAGCGGCAAATGGACGATTAGAGGAAGCAAACGAATGAGTGAGCGACCACTAGCTCCGCTACTGGACGCTTTAACGAAGCTTGGTACACAATTTGAGTATGAACAAGCTGATCGATGTCTCCCGTTTAAACTGGATGCCAAAGGATTACAGGGTGGTGAAGCAACCCTTCCTGGCTCCACATCAAGCCAATTTATAAGCGGTTTGCTAATAGCTGCCCCCTATGCAAAAGAGTCTCTTACTTTGCGAATTGACGGTGAAGTTGTGCAACGAGACTATGTCGAGATGACTCTTTCGATGATGAGATCGTTTGGTGTATCAGCAGAAGTATCTGTTGATGGTCAGTCGATCGTCGTACCAAAAGAAAAGTATCAAGGACAGTCTCTCCTGCTCGAACCTGATGTTTCAACCTGTTGTTATTTCTGGGCGCTAGCTGCACTAACCGCAGGCCGTGTCCGTATCGAAGGCATCGATGCTCGATATACAAGTCAGCCCGATATAGAGATTCTAGACGTATTAGAGCAAATGGGTTGTACCGTTGTCCGAGGTGAAAACTTCGTAGAAGTACAAGGCGTAAAACAATTAAAAGGCGGATTTACGATTAGTATGAAAAAGTGGTCTGATCAGACACTTACAATAGCTGCTATGGCTCCTTTCTTAGACGGCCCAGTAACACTGACAGATGCTGCTCATATTAGACATCATGAATGCGATCGTATCGCTGCTATATGCTCTGAGCTGAGCAAGCTAGGCATTCAAGTCGAGGAGCATCATGATGGGTTAACCGTCTACCCTGGACAGCCAGTAGCGACTTTATTAGATTCGCATGACGATCATCGTATGGCTATGGCGCTTTCGTTGGTCGGACTAAAAGTTGAAAATATCCGTATAACTGACCCTGGCTGTGTATCGAAAACATGTCCAAGCTACTTTGAACAGTTGTCCACACTTGGGGTACAAATAGATTACTAAACGAGGAGGCACATACTACTATGGCAGGTAATACATTCGGCGACGTTTTTAAAATAACAACCTTCGGAGAATCACATGGAGCGGCGGTAGGCGTTATTGTTGATGGCGTGACACCTGGTGTCGAAATTGATGAAGCTTATATTCAAAAACAGATGGATCGGAGAAAGCCCGGGCAATCGTCCGTAACTTCACCACGCAAGGAATATGATATTATCCACATCATGTCGGGCGTATTCGAAGGAAAAACAACAGGTACTCCACTCTTCGTCATGCTTCATAACCACGATATGAGACCTGAGGCTTACAGTGACATTCAAAACTCTTTCCGCCCTGGTCATGCTGACTTTACGTATTTACAAAAATACGGAATACGGGACCATAGAGGAAGCGGACGTGCATCGGGAAGAGAAACGGCTGCTCGAGTAGCTGGAGGAGCAATCGCTCGAAAGTTGCTCGAAAACCGTGGTGTGCAGGTCGTCGCATATTCTCAGGAAATCGGGGGAATTAAGTGCGAAACATTCGACGAAAACGTTATTGAACAAAATGCGGTTCGTGCCTGTGATCCTGTTGCAGCTGAAAAGATGATTAAAAAGATTGAGCACTTAGCTTCGGTAGGCGATAGTTGCGGCGGAATCGTTGAATGCCGTATTCGCGGAGTTGTTCCGGGTCTTGGTGAACCAGTCTTCGATAAATTGGATGCTGAGCTGGCAAAAGCGATGCTTTCCATTGGCGCAGTAAAAGGAATCGAATTTGGAGCAGGCTTTGCTGCAGCTTCTATGCTTGGCAGCGAGCATAATGATGAGATGAGTAGCGATGGCTTCCTTAGCAACCATTCTGGAGGAATCATCGGCGGAATTAGCACTGGCCAGGAGATCGTCTTCCGTATAAGTGTGAAACCCACTTCGTCCATATCTGTTCCTCAGAAGACGATAAACATAAGCGGTGAAGATCAAGAAATTCGGACAGAAGGTAGACACGATCCTTGTATTTGTCCTAGAATCGTGCCCGTCGTTGAAGCAATGGTCTGCTTAGTGTTGGAAGATCATTACAAACGACAAGCCGCTATGTTTGGATAAAAGGTACTCACTTTGTGGCCCTGCCTCCATCTCAAGTATGAGAACATTTCCATTCTAATACTGGATGTTATTTACAATCCAATACCACCATGTTAAGATATACGTAGTTACGTAACTACGTATATCTTATTTTAATGAGGTGATGTTAGTTGGCTACTACTAGAGATTATGGTGTGGAATTAGATTCTCTTGCAGGGGAAGTTAATGAGCTTAAACAACTGTTACTTCAATTTATTGGGGCTCGTTCTGCAAACAAGCCATCTCAGCTAAGTGAATCCAGAAAAGAAAGTTTCTTGCCGGATGCTATAGATGATCTAGGCGCAATCTTTTATTCCGGTCAACATCGTGGAACAAACGGTTTTAGATGGGAACCTCAACAAAGACGCATTAGTAAATTACTTGAACTCGATAGTGACAAGGGAGCAAAAGTGTTAGCTGCTCTCGGCAATAAGCAACGATTAGATATATTAACTACCGTTTTACGTGGGCCTCTCACTGGTACAGAAATTGTAGAGCAATTAAATATGGGTACTACTGGGCAACTATATCATCACACAAAAGCTCTACTTGGAGCAGACCTGTTAGTCCAAGAAGAACGAGGCGGTAGATATTCCCTCCCTCCTCACCGAACATTGCCTTTACTATTATTACTCTCTGCTATTTCTGATCTCGTTGATACAAGTAACTATATTGAGCTTTCTGAAGCAAGAAATCAGGCAAGCTCATATTTGGGAGAATCATCAGAAAACTATGATCCGAACCATCTTTTATGGGCTGTACTCGAAAATAGTGTACTTGAGCATGAAGCTGGCTACTGTTCAGAAGTAACGATTATTCTTCAGAATGATCGTAGCGTGACTGTCGCCGATAATGGACGAGGCATTCCAATTCAAGCTTTATCTAATTCTACTCCCCCCCCTCTCCAATCCATCTTTACTGAGATCGGACGCTTTAATAAGAGTGCAACTATCGTCGCTCCAGGTGGAATTAAAGGTATTAATATGCCTATAGTGAACGCACTTTCAGAGCGTTTGTCCGTGGAAGTTAGACGCGAGGGCAAAGTGTTCCGACAAGACTTCAAACATGGCATCCCGCAATCTGAATTACATGTAATCGGAGTTACAAAAGAGACAGGAACTAGTGTTACCTTTAAGCCAGATCAAGAAATTATTGTAGCTAGCTTTGATAGAGAGCAATTAATGAATAGGGTTGCTGAATATCAAGGAAGTTTCCCTAATTTGAGGATTAGTGTTTTAGAGTAGACTAGTTTTAACAAAAAAAAAAAGAAGACCATTCAAGCATACGATTCCTGTATGCTTGAATGGTCTCCTATATGCATGCCTCATTACTATCACTTTGAGGCGCCCCTTCCCTGCCGAAACGAAAATTTTGGTACTTTATCTCATCAACTTCTCTTTGTGATGTTACATTTTGCTAAAGCTGATTCTGATCTAATTCGTGCATATTAATTATCAGCGAATTTTCCAATTCAATCAAAAAATGTAGCGATATGATGATATTACTATAGCATTAAGTACCTTGATACAAGGCTGCCCTTAACTTCAGAGGGACTACAGAGAATAACAGGGTAGAATTACTTGTTTAAACACTACTTGGAGATGAACAACCATCAAACCATCATTGAATGTCTATCATGCTCCACTAAAAGATTCTTTGTCTTCTTTCTCAAATATGTAACCAATACCTGCTCCTTTTAATCACTCTTCATATGAACTATTGGAATATTGTTCTTTTTCCACCTTAACCCATTCCTTCAAGCCAGCTCTATCAGGATAATCAAGTTCATAATGTTGATTATCTTCTAATAGTTGACTTCCCTTTGTAGTTATCTGTGAATTTTTCAAAGAAAAATGGTCTCCTACTCTAAGGACCCTATCTAGAAATCCTTTATCTTGTAGAAATTGAATCATTTTTTTAAACTCCCACTCTTTAAGTCCGTAGTCGCTTGGTTCGGGGGTAAATCCCTTTTTTTGTATCTCTCTCAAAATGCTATAACCAGCCCTCATTAAGATCAACTCCTTAATTATTGTGACAAAAACAGTATACCATTTATTTAAAAATTTACATAATAGTATGTTTTTGGTATTATTAATTTCGTAGATATGTGCACTATCTTGAATTACTTTGATGACGATCAAAGAAACTTTTTTGGAGGTGTACTAGTGATTATGAAACATTTCAAAAATGCTATAGCAATTATTATGTCAATTGCTTTAGTACTCACTCTAGCCCCAATTTCTACTTCAGCTAAGTCATCACTCCCTCAAGATACGATTAATGCGATTTATTTTTCATCATTCGATTCCGCTACATCAGAGATCAAGACCGAGAAGTTACTTTCCGAACTAACAATCAATGCGTACCTTGATCAACTTGTAAAAAATAGCAACGATCCAAATGCTTCCTATCAACTAAATCGTATTACGAAGTTCGAACTTGAGCAGTTTCGAAGAATAACCAATAGTGTCGTTCCGACACATACACTTATTTTTAACTATACTAATAGTCAAGGAATTTCAACAAAGAGCGATAAATACTATATTAGTTATTCACAAGAACAAGTGAGTAATAATGTCAGCCCTATGTGGGTTGAATCAATTTTCGATATAGGGAGTTTTGTTCTATCCCTCAATGAGTTTAATCAAAATCCTTCGTTCTGGAGTGGTTTCTGGGTTGTTGCGGATGCAGCTGCAGTAGTTTTCCCTGGTATTCCTGCCGTTAGTGGTGTTAAAAGGATGATTCAAGAAAGTCCTAACGTTCTCAAACCTGCACTTTCAAAAGGAATACGTTCCTATTCTAGCCTTCAAAATGTGACAGCACCGGCTAATTATATGAATTTGGGATGGGAAAGACATCATATTTTCGAAAAACGCTTTGCGGGTAAGTTAGGTTCAACTGAAGCCAAAATGCTATCCATTTTCATTCCGAAATATTACTACCACCATCAAATTACACAAAAAATGGCTTCAAAAATCCCATGGTGGGAAGCACCTTTCTGGAGTAAAGATGACATTATTCAGGCTCATATCAATGCCTATAGTGAGTTGTGGGCTGAGAGTGGATTTACAGACTCCTACTGGGAGTTTCTTTTCAAATTTACAGAGTCAAGACAATACCAATAACTTACTCATGGTTGCGGGGGAAAATCCCCCGCTTCTATTCTTTTTCGATCCTTAGCATAATATGTTCGCTTGCTCATGATACTGTGGAGGATCTATTTAAAGACTAAAGATACATTCTCAAATTCGATAATACTCTATTTAACCTCTTTCCACTTACTCATCGGCATGTTCCGCAATTAGCTTACTCATTCCAACAATAAACCTTTAAATATCTTTTTCGGTAACTAGTACTACATCAAGAGCCGCCATCAACTTCAATAAGATACACCCGTTCCTGGAACCCACCTCGTTGCTCCGCTTTGTCCATACGTAATGATTCAAGCTGTTCCCAAGTCATACCATGTACCTTCGCTAAAGCTTGTATTACTTCTAATACATCAGCTAATTCCTCTAATGCTTCTGTTGCGTTAGCCGCGTTATTATATTCGCTAATCTCTTCACTTAGTTTCTTATTAAGCTCTTCTTTATATTGAACTTCATTTAGGATCGTTGTGCGACAGCTTTTACCTTTGGATTTGATAATGTGAGGAATCTTATCCCTTACGAGTTTATTATACGCAGGCATTTGGGTTGTCCCTCAATCCTTATAAGGATCAAACTCATCTGCACCCGCCATACACACCCCGATTGGTTTCAGAACGTGTAGAACATCTATCGTTTCTGCATGTGCATCCAATACTTCTTGAAGCTTTCGATACACGAATGGACTTTCGTCTGTTCCCGCTCCACGAAGCTCAATGCCAAAGTTGCGAACAGCCGTCATCATTTGTTCGGCAGAAATTTGTCCACCCGTACGTTTTCGCGTTTTCCAGTTCATCTTGCCCGCTGCTTGTGTACGACTCATCGTGCGTCCCGCTCCATGTACTGTGCTGTAGAAAGAATCCCTATTTTCGATAGAGTCCTTACCCTTCACAATAACGGATATGTCGCACATGCTACCTCCTATGAAACCCAGCTGACCTGGAGCCGACGGCGTTGCACCTTTACGAACGACGATGGCATCTTTGCCGCTATGCTTTTCCTTCCACGCGTAGTTATGATGGTTATGCACTTCGAAATCTGCTTCTGCACCAAGGATAGACAACACTTCATCCATCACATAATCTCGACCTGCATAAGCATAACGTCCTGCAATCTTCATCGCCCGGAAATACATATCGCCTAGTTCACTATCCAAATCAAGCAATACAGGCGGTTGATCCATACTCTCTCCGGGAGCATTTGCGAGAAAGTCTCTCCCAGCTGCCAGATTCAAGAAACCACTAGCCGTTTTGTGACCAAATCCACGACTTCCAAAATGGTTCCCGACCCACAGTCTGCCCGTCGTCACCTCTTCGAACAAATCCACATAGTGGTTCCCGCTTCCTACTGTCCCTAGCTGATCGCGGGCTAACGTCTTCAACTTGTCATGCTCCTGACGTCCAATTGCCTCATAGACGCTCCAATCTGAATCATCAAACAAGTCATGATCAACTTTATCCTTGTTCACTCGCCCTACCCCAAAGGACACCTTTCGAGCAATCCTATCCATCACCTTTGCTATTTTAGGTTTAATGTCCTTAGCCATTATCGTAGTCCGAACCGCTTTATTGCCGCATGCAATGTCGTAGCCTACCCCCGAAGGTGATATTTGCCCATCATAAGCGACTACCCCGCCAATCGGCTGACTGTAGCCTTTATGATGATCTGCCATAAGCAATGTTTGTACGACATTCCCATACTTTGCACATGTTTCTGCTTGTTGCATTGCACCCGGATCTGGATTGCCCCAGACCCGAACGCCATTAATCGTTTGGTAAGCCATTTCGTTACCCCTCCTATACTTCTACTATTCTATAATCTTGGATCAATCTCTTTTTCTTTAGCTACCTCAAACAATAAATTTGCTGCGATTTCCATGTACGCTTCGTTAGTCGATGCAATTTCATTTAATTTAATTGAAAGCAAACGTTGACCTAAACGATGTTCCTTAGCGGAAGTTCGTAACTTTTTCGAAACGTTCTTCGTTTTAATTAACTTTTTATATTTGTGAGGGAACTTATAATCATATCCGTAAATAATGGATAGATAATCTGGATTCCGCACTTTTAAGAATGGAACTACACGTGAATCATCATACTCAGGCTTAATGACTACACCTTCCATATGGTTCTCTACAGTAAGCTTGGCAAAAAAGTAAGCCGCCTTCTCATACGCATCAGAATCGTTCAAATCTAAAACAAGATAGTCATCATCAGACAACATGCTGTACATATCCGATGTACGACCTCCTGGCAACTGTTCCTCACCATTTTCAAGTACTTCTTTCAAAATAGCAAACGGCTTATATTGGGTAGCCGCATCTGCACCATATATATCTAACTGACGTCTATAAACATCATGAGCCTCTTTATGATCAGCAAGTGGAACATAAGCCTCCCTAATCTCACGAACATACTTATAGGTTTGGTAGACATGTGATCCATACTTATCGCTTAATGCACTCTTTGACAAATGATGCTGATCCTTCTCAAAGCCACTCGACTCAAACTCACTCACTAAGCGACCAAATGCATCTTCAAAACCGTGCTTTTGCAAAAAGGATAGCTCCGTATCAAGTGCTCTCTCGATCGGCTTAAACTGTTTTTGAATTAGTCCATCACCTAATGCCTTCCACGGTAGTAACTCCCCATCAAGAATAAGGACAGCAATATTGTTGATCATCATGTAATCGCCGAATTTGTTAAGAAGATTTTCATAGATTGGTACCATATCTACAGCGCTCACCTTATAGCCATTACGACTTACTGCATAACAATCTGCCACATCACGATGCAAGTAAACATTACATCTTGATCCCATATATTTAGGCTGTAATACGACCTCAGTCACACCATGACTAGTGAAATAGTCGAGTCCTCGCTTCAGCGACTCCAGTTCACCCGTTTCCTCATCCTTATCTGCAGGCGACATCGTTCCAGAAATAAAGTTAATTCCGTGTTTTACAGAATATTTTAATCTGCGAACAGCATCATAATCTAGCTCTTTGAGCGATACCTTTTTATCTTCTTGGAAAAGAGTAGGCAACGGCTCATCTAACACAACTTGGCAAGCTTTTTGGCTTTTAAAAAACGGTTTATACGTCATATGAACCGAAGTAAGCGCATTTCCATGAACACTACCCGTATCTAGATGAAGCTTATTTTTGATACGAAAAGCTTGTTTAGCTGCAACATGACCAAATAAATGAAAAGGATGATTACTGACCGCTTCTTCACGAAGGAAACTAAGTTGCTCCTCAGTTGGTGCTTCACGATCAAGTCTGAAATTACGCTGATGGCGCATCGAATTTGAATCGAGCTTGCCAATATATTTTTTCTGACATGGCGCATGCGTAACATAATAAGACGGGCCTTGCTTCCCAGCGAATCGATAAAACGGTTTCGACATCTCTACGAGATAAGTAAATTTTTCAAGTAAAGCTGCATCATCTCGTAATACTTCTGTCGAGTCAAAATAGGAATGTAACAGCTCGGAATCAACACCTTTAATGTCGCCACTCAAATATTTGTATACGAAATTTTCGTGGTTTCCGAGAACGAGTAGAAAGTGCGCTCTATTTTCATATAAGAATTCGATAATGTCTCGTGTTCCCTTTCCTTTATCGATCCAATCTCCAACTAAAATGATTTTAGTGTCTTTCACCTTTTCACGAGGAATCAGCTTCCCACCATCAATCACATAACCATGGCTTTTTAATAGCTCCTGTAAATCAAGCACACATTCATGTACATCACCAACAACAATATAGTTGTTCTCTTGAGGAAGGACGGTTGACAAATACGTTTCCCAATCTTCAACCATTACTTTATACGCACGGTTAGGCAGGTTTTCATCAGCTAGGTAAAAGTCCTTTGCCCTAACTTTATGCACCTTCCCATACCCTTCCCTTGTCAATACAGGCAGAACATCTTTGCGCAATCTCGTTAAATGTTGTGTAATGAGCTTCTTCGACCGTTCAGATGCATAATAATGGTCTCTTTTCCGATAATCGAACAAAATAACTTCTAAGTTATAATTGCTTTCACGAGCAACATCTCTTACTTTATTGCGGAAATCTTCCGCAAGTCCAGTCGTGTCGACTACAACAAATTCAGCATTAATCGGAAATGAAGTAACTAGCTTCAGCCTCTCAAACAACAACTGAAACGTATGCGAGCTTGCTTCCAGCATCACTCGATCGTACTTATCATAATCGTAGCCAAGTAGATCTTGACGAATACTGTCCGAGGACAAATATTGCACATTCGTTCTCACATTTCGGGAATCGTCTTCGAGCCTCAATTGAGGAATAAGCACTTCTTTTGCAAATGTCGTCTTGCCACACTCCGTCGAACCAATCAGCATAAATATGGTATGTACTTTCGTCCGAATTTCCACGTGTTACTCCTCCTTCTTTGAAATAATAATACCCTGCGTCGTATGAATATCTTCTACACTATCTCCGATAGCTGCAAAGGAATATTGACAGGGATAATCTTGAAGCAACCTAATAATCCATTGTTCGAAAGCTAGTTTGCTCATTTCCCACTTATGGTCATCATGACGGAATCCATCAAGCTCGTAATAACGGTTAAAATCAGCATTTGGCGTTGTAATGATCAGACGATCAAACGTTACGGACTCAAATATTTTGCGAATAAATGCCCCTGCCTCGTCTTCACTCATATGTTCAATCACTTCCGTTAAAATAACATCAACCGTGTCATGACTATATGATTCTAAAAAGTGATCGAGCGAGTTGTACGTTACGATGTTTTCGATTCCTTTTGACTCTGCTTTTCGCTTCACAACTTCAAGCAACTCTTCATTAATGTCTACCGCATAATACATGCCGTCTACTTTACCTGCATAAGAAATAGCATAAAACCCTTCACCGCATCCTAAATCTAAGATCGGCTTGTCGAATGCCAGCACACTAGAGATATAACTTCTACGTTGCGTCGCTGTTCCGCCATATTCAAGCGTCATCTCGTATCTAGCCGTTTGTTCGATGTATGCCTTATACTTTTTGAACCGTTCCCGAGTCGTTAGGAGGTTTCTTGCAAACAGGCTTCTAATAAAAAATGGAGCATCGATCACATTTATACTACGAATGTATTTATCGAGCACTGGTTCGGAAATATCGATATATTCGTTGCCCATTACAGATAGGAACAAACACATTACACTAACCGTATGCAGCAAATGATACAGACTCTTTTCTGTCGATACCGTTAATGAATAACTTTTATTTGCTTGCTGTTCGATCGTAATCGTATAATCCTTCATATGTTTTTGAAAAAATGTGATATATCGCACCCGTTCGATATGAATCAAATTAATAAAGAAAGTATGTTTATATCCCTCTTCATCCTGCTCCTTTAATGGCGAAGAAAAAAATTCATTAATCGCACTAAGCGGAAATAGTGGCGTGTTATAACGAGATACGTTCAAATATTCAAAAGTTTCGTTCTGATCCCGCTTAAAGGAAACATCGTTATCTGCATCTTTGAAATAAACATTAAATGTTACCTCATCTGAATACCAGCCATACGCTATTCCTTGACGAACGGCTCTAAGCAGCATTCCTGTCTCCGGGTTTTTCTTAATAAGGAAAGAAAACTTCGGATTTGTTGAGTTTAATTGTACAATTGCCAATCTAATCTTCCTCTCCTGATTTTATGAATGGAGTAACCGCTCAATATCCCCATACTTCTCGTAATGCTGATCTGAACAAATGATCTAGTTGCCAATCATTATTCGTCGCTTTTGATTTTAAAGATGCTGTTATTCTTTCAAAATATTGAATTTTATCGTCTAAGTACTCATTAATCGGGTTTATGCGCGGTTCGTAATCTAATTCATCTCCAGCTTTTTTCCTAACTAATAATTCACCTATCGAGGTTTTAAGCTCACTTCCATTAGGTAAAAGCTTCTCTACCAGTAAATCAAATTCCATAGGTGGCATTTCGTTATATCTTTCGATCCATTCACATGCGAGAATTGGCCTAAGCACATAAAAATACTTCTTAATCTTGACTTGGTCACCCTGCAAATAATCCCGATAATTGCCACGAGCCATATTCAAGTAGTGATACATACACGATACTGGTGAAAAGGTTAGCGGTGAAATGTCGCGAATTTTCTGTGCTACACTAAACTTCTCATCATATTGGATTGGCGATTGTAGCCACTCTAATAATGGTGGATTAGATTTGCGGAACAAATTTAGCGTCTTCTTCAAATCCCAACCACTTATGTCGAGCATGTCATTAATCGGTCGCTCGATAACGTCCCGCTTATCGAATATGGATAAATACCATTCTGGTTTTCTTATATAAATAAAACGTACATCGTAGTCGCTATCCTTAGAAGGGAATCCCCATGCTCTGCTGCCAGATTCGCATGCGTAGAGGATATATACTTGCTCCTCTGCCTCTATTAATTTCAGTTGGAGTTTGATTGTTTCATTTATATCGTTCATTATTATCGTCTCCTATGAGGGGAAGTGACTCTTCCATGTATCTGAACGAATCATTTCTTACTTCTGCTGTTTGTTTCTTGATGCCTCTATCATCGCTTATTTAGGGCTACCCGAACATGGTAAATGTATGGCGACGAGAAAAAATATCCATGTAATTTACAAATGGTTGGCGTTACAATAGAGTTTAGATCATTAATTATACGAGTTGGAGGTAACCTTGTGGCTAGAGAAAGCTTTGATAAAGAAATTCAGTTTCTTCGAACGCTCACGCTAGCTGGTGGAGCTTACAACAGGGGGCAGTTTGCCGCCCGTCTCGGGATTTCTGTACATACCTATGACAAAACATTACGTAATCTTAAAGAAATGTTGAGCACGCTAAAACAAAATCTTCCTTCCTATCAAGCTGCCGAGCTAACGGATGGATTACATTATAATTATTACGAGTCGGCAGATCCGCTACTACTTTTCCTTTTCCGGGCGAAATCGCTAAAGGAATCAGAAAGTGTTCGTTTAGCATTACTATTAAATGCGTTACAATCTGAGGAGCTTACCGCAAAAGACGTTATGGATATGTGCAGTGAACAAATGTCCGCTGACTATCCAGCCCCCGATGAAAAAACGATTCGTAACGACCTTAAATATTTATGCGATATCGGCGTTATCCACCGTGTGGATGGCAACCGTCCTTTTAAATATAGGGCTGCTAATGATTTAATTGATCAGCTAACGGATGATGAACTAATTGATCTATATGACTTCGTTGATGTGATGTCCAACACGCAGGTTCCGTCTGTTCAAGGCTATTTGCTTCGCGACACACTTAAAAAAGCATTAAGCAAACGTGGATTCAATTGGGATGTGGAAGAAACCCATCGTTACAAATATCATTATCATTCGCGAATTTTAGATGAAGCGCATTTACATACTATTTTTGGCGCTATTGAAAAACGAAGGAAGCTGAACTTTCTATACCTCTCTCCTAAGAAGGACAAAACCTATTCTTCTCAAAATACGAATCCTCTATTTGAACGGGAGACGAATGGGGTAACGGAATCTATTATTCCACTTCAAGTTATTTATGATCATCAGTATGGGCGTTGGTATTTAATCGGGCATCAATCCCGTAAAGGGCTGATGAAGTTTCGTATGGAAGGTCTCACTCAAATCGAAGAAAGCGAATCTGTTACGGAAGAACACTTTATTGAAGTTAGAGATCAAGCGAATGAAGCACTTAAAAATAGTTGGGTTACAGATACGCACCGTCCAGCCAAAATCGTTGCACGATTTTTTAATCCTGGTGGAGGTGGAGCAAACTTTGTTAGAGATCGTGTCGAAGCACAAGGTCAATGGGGAGTTATCGTAGAGGAATCTGATTCAACATTTCTTTATGAGATTACAGTGAATGGCATCTATGAAATCAAACCTTGGCTACGCAGCTTCGGATCAAGTTGCGAGGTGTTAGAACCACAATGGCTTCGCAAAGAATTCATTGCTGAATGGAAGGAGCTCCATAGCTACTATGAACCCGTTCGAGAAAATATTTAACTATCAAATCATCTCACGTCTCGACGATACAAAAACGATTGCACTAACCGCTCAAGAACGATCTTGGGTAAAAACGATGTTAGGTCATCCGACTGCGACAGATGCTTTTGCTCCAGAAACGTTACACAAACTTCAGAATTTGTTGCAAGACGAAGCGACCACTGAAATTAATAGCATCATTACGCAAAAAGCTAAAAGTAACGAGCGACAAATCTATCACCCTCTTCTTCGAGCACTCCGCCGAATGATTATGATGGACAAAGGAATTACCCTCTCGTTTCATATCAAAAATGGTGGGTTAAAAGAGAGGCAATCCGGTCTCCCTTATAAACTGGAATATTCCATGGTGAAGCGAGAGTGGTATTTACTCTGGTACAACACGAATACACGTTCACTTATGTCCACGAAGTTGCAAGGTATCGTAACGTATGAAGAGATTCTGTTACCCGCCAAGCGTATTCCTGATCTCAAAGCACGTATCACTAGATTGCAGGAACAACGTAAAAAACAAGCAGTCATTGAAATTGTCCCAACCTATAACCCTGAGTTGTCGCGAATATTGTATGCTTTCTCTTGTTTCGAGAAGTCAGTAAGTTATAACGAAGAGTCGAAAATCTATCATATCCGAGTTACCTATCTTGCTGACGAAAGTGATTTTTTATTATCCAAGATACGTTTTCTTGGCTTACGAGTTAAGGTCGTCGAAGGCGGCTATCTCATACATCGAATGCATGAATCTTCTACTAAAGCTTTAGATCGGTATGGGATTGTTATGGACTAGCCGTAAAGGAGCTGAAGTTGGTGAGAAAATCACCAACTTCAAACTTAGAAAAATAACTATCCGCAGAACCTAAGTAAATAGCTTCACCGTCACTGTTTATTAGTCCGTTTCTGATGTATGTATCTCTTGCTTCTGGAAATCCTAGCTTTACATCTTCAAGCTGGCCCTTGATACTACCATTATTTTTGTCTATATGTAATAAGTCTTCGCCGATCCAAAATAACAATGGTTTACTAGACATTATTTTTGCCGGTGATGGTGAATCAACATATCCAAGTTCTTTTGTAGCTGTTTTCCACACCATATGTCCTGTTATTATATCTACTGCGGTTGGTGCGCCATCTAGTGTAAGATAAAGTCGGTCACCATCAATAATGGGTCCTGACCCCCGACCGGCAATTGTCCATAATGGCTTCTCTTCTGCTATATTATAAAGCGTAGTTTCGAACGTGTTACCATATAGAAAATCACGCGCGTCAAGAGCCCTTTGAAGAAGTAAATACTTCTCATCGACAATAGTAACTACTTCTTTCAACTGTAATTCATATCGCGCTTGAACATTACCCGATGCCAAGTTAATTAACACGAGTTCTTTGCCGAGTCTCACCCATTCATAAGGCTGCTGGGATTGAAAAGGGTTCATGCGAAGTTCAATATACACGCCTGTATGAAACGACTCCTCCTGAGCATGAGAGACGAACTTATCGGAGCTTACTTCCCATTGCAAATTACCTGTTTGAGGTTGTAATGCAAACAACGTTTGTTCCTGTTTTAGCAAAATATATGGTTCTACCCCGTTATCATTCACTATTTTGAATTGTTCCTTATAGGACTTCTCCCACAGAACCTTTCCTGTTTCTGCATCCAGCGTAATGATTCGATTGTCTTCTTCGAAATCACCCCTATATAAAATAATGACATCTCGGGCTCCAGCCATCGTCCAATGCCCTTCTACTTCTATTGGAACTTGATAGCTCCACATCAGCTTCCCATCCGACAACCGAATATGATTCACAACATTACGATAGGTATCGCCATCGGAATCATAAGTGGTATACACAGATACACTTTTTTTCGCTTCGTCCAAAATAGTAAATGCCCAGCCATGACCCGCATCGATCTGCCATTTCGTCTTGCCTGTATGTCTATCAAGTATGTATATGCTGGAATTATCATGCATACCGCTTAAGCGCCCATCATCTCCTCTAACGATCAGTTCGTCTTCAGTAACTGCCTCTAAATATGTGAATGGCAACGTCCCACTATTTCGGAAGCTCCAGTTTACAGGAAATCGTACAGGTCGCGTTGCAAGCAACTCCCCGGAACCGAAATTTGTATTCGGTTTTTCGGTATTTTCGATCACTTCATTATTTAAAGATTCTGTCGGCGTTTGGATAGTCTCAGGTTGCTTTGCACAAGCTGCCATTAAACTTGCCGTCCCAAGTACAATAACAATAGATATGTAGAGCGTTAATCGAGAAGTATACGAATATCGCACATTGTCACCTCCATTATTTTACATATAGACGGATATGTCGACTGAAATGTTTCCACTAGAGATTACTTTTTCTACTTTAAACATAGAAAAACCCAGCTCATATGTGAACTGGGTTAACGAATTATTATCATTTAATTCTTTTCATTATAAATGTTAGTAATTGCATCTACATAACAGCAACAGCAACAAGCACCCAACCGATCATAAATGAAAGTCCGCCTAGTGGTGTAATGGGACCAAGAAATCTAGCTTTCGCCACACTTAACACATATAGACTGCCAGAGAACAATACAATCCCCGCTACCAGAAACCAGCCTGCTGTTAGGATAAGTTTTTCATCCGGAAATACGTTTGCAAGCAATCCGATCAAAATTAAACCTAAAGCATGTGCGATATGGTACTGAACACCGACCTCATATACTTTCAGCTTATCTGGTGCTATTCTGCTTTTCAGCGCATGTGCACCGAATGCACCGATAGCAACCGCCAAAACCATCAAAACACTACCTAAAATAACAAACGTTTGCATTACTATTACCCTCCTAATTGGTTACTTATGTTAAGCATATCATGATTAGATGATGGAGGGAATTATACCTCTCAATTCTCTATTGATTTACTGCTCATCGAGTAGTAAGGTAGGTGGATTGGATGAAGCAACAGGGGGATGCTACATGAGTATTATTCAATCTACCACTACCGAGTGGAAGGGCTGGTCACGAAATATTCGTCTGTTCTTTTTAGCAAATATGCTCTACCAGATCGGCACGGGGATGTTTTCCGTACTTTACAACTTGTACATTCATGAACTTGGTTATGCCGATGCTATGAGTGGAAAAATCGTTAGTATGCAATCACTCGCAACAGCGCTATGTTTTATTCCTATTGGGATATTCGGAGATCGTACAAGCCGCAAGCGGCTGCTTGTCGTCGGGGCTTTATGCAGTGGTATCGTATTAGCAGGCCGCTCATTATTCGAGACAGAAGGCAGTTTGCTTATTCTCGCCGTTCTAACCGGTATATTCGCCGCTATCTTTCAAGTGCTTGCCATTCCGTTCCTTGCAGAAAATATAGCCAAAAAAGACCGTCTGCGCATATTCAGTATCTATTCTGCCTTTGTGCTTGCTTCTCAAGTTGCCGGCAGCCTTGGCGGGGGAATTGTTGCAGACATTTTGCAAGCTGCAGGAGTAGATAAGCTCCTCTCTTTTAAAATTGTGTTACTACTGGGCAGTCTAGCGACAATAGCAGCTTTTGTACCCATTCAGTCGATAAGAGAAGCTAAACGTACAGAAAAACAGGCCATTGAAGAGTCTAACGAAGTTAACGAGGACACGACAACAGGACAAAGGGATCGATCAAATGGAGATATCTCTTTCATTACTAAATTTGCAGCTATTCAACTCATGATTGGTATAGGTTCTGGTCTAGTCGTTCCATATTTAAATTTATATTTCACGAACCGTTTTACTATATCACTTAGTGCTATGAGTCTCTTGCTGTCATTAGGACAAGTAATGACGATCATCTCTATGCTGATTGGTCCTACGCTAGCAAATCGGGTTGGTCAAGTGAGAGCAATCGTTATTTTCCAAACACTCTCGCTTCCTTTCCTACTACTAACAGGATTTACGAATCTATTACTCGTAGCCTCGATTAGCTTTTTATTCAGACAAGCACTAATGAATGCAGCTAATCCATTACAATCTGCGATACTAATTGATCGCGTTTCTGCCAAAAGACGGAGTTTAGCTAATTCCTGTATGCAAACAGCCTTTATGCTTGGATGGGCTACGATGGGACCCGTTCATTCCTATCTTATAGCTACTTACGGTTATTATTGGGGGTATGCAATAACATTCAGCATTACGGGAGCATTGTATGTCAGTGCGTCTATGATTTTCTTAATGCTGTTTCGTGAGAAACGTGTCGTGTTATCGAAATAAACAAATTTATACCCATTTCTGACCTCATCTGAGTCACTTTCTTCACATTAAAAAACCTATCGCAAACAATTGCGGTAGGTTTTTCGAGTATGATAGGTTCTTCGAGCATGATAACTTCTTCTATTCAGCACCAGATGAATCTTCAGTCTAATCTTAAATGTTCCGAATTTAAGCGGAACAAACGCATATTTACGCTTAGAAAGTGATAAAATGAGGAATTTCATAATAATAATCGTATTTTTACACTTAATAGAAGTAAATTTCGACCTTAAGCAGAAAATAGACGTATATATACGCTTAGAATGAGGGCTTTAAATGAAGACTTTGTATGAGAAATTAGAATATGGAGTAAATTGTAGGTAGTTTATTCGTGCTTGGCAACGTCCATACCGCACCGGATGAATTAGCATCTCGAGCTACATCACGGTCGGCATCTAAACCTTCCGCTAAAAACCGAGTCAGCTACGCCGAGTTACTTCGATTAAAAGGTTTAGATACTCTTCCAGTAGGGAGAAGAACGTTGCCATAGGAATGCGCATTGGCATAGCCAACATGCACATTTCTGTACGCACAAAAAACTACCGCAGTTAGATGCGGTAGTTTATTCGTGCTTGGCAACGTCCATTCCGCACCGGATGAATTAGCATCTCGAGCTACATCACGGTCGGCATCTAAACCTTCCGCTAAAAACCGGGTCAGTTATGCCGAGTTACTTCGATCAAAAGGGTTAGATACTCTCCCAGTAGGGAGAAGAACGTTGCCGTAGGAATGCGCATTGGCATAGCCAACATGCACATTTCTGCACGCACAAAAAAACTACCGCAGTTAGATGCGGTAGTTTATTCGTGCTTGGCAACGGCCATTCCGCACCGGATGAACCAGCATCTCGAGCTACTTCACGGTCGGCATCTAAACCTTCCGCTAAAAACCGAGTCAGCTACGCCGAGTTACTTCGATCAAAAGGGTTAGATACTCTCCCAGTAGGGAGAAGAACGTTGCCATAGGAATGCGCATTGGCATAGCCAACATGCACATTTCTGTACGCACAAAAAAACTACCGCAGTTAGATGCGGTAGTTTATTCGTGCTTGGCAACGTCCTACTCTCCCAGGACCCTGCGGTCCAAGTACCATCGGCGCTGAAGGGCTTAACGGTCGTGTTCGATATGGGAACGCGTGGTTCCCCTTCGCCATCGCCACCAAACGTGACATTTGCTCGTGGCAAACATCTGCTTCAAAGCGTTTTGCGCCCTGAAAACTGGATACGAAAGATCTTGCTTGAATGTCTTTAGCTGTTTGCTTACAAGTTGTATGACCTATATAAGCGTATTAGGATAAGCCCTCGACCGATTAGTATTCGTCAGCTCCGTACATTACTGCACTTCCACCCCGAACCTATCAACCTCGTCGTCTTCAAGGGGTCTTACATACTGGGAAATCTCATCTTGAGGGGGGCTTCACGCTTAGATGCTTTCAGCGCTTATCCCGTCCGTACTTGGCTACCCAGCGGTGCTCCTGGCGGAACAACTGGTACACCAGCGGTACGTCCATCCCGGTCCTCTCGTACTAAGGACAGCTCCTCTCAAATTTCCTACGCCCGCGACAGATAGGGACCGAACTGTCTCACGACGTTCTGAACCCAGCTCGCGTACCGCTTTAATGGGCGAACAGCCCAACCCTTGGGACCTACTTCAGCCCCAGGATGCGATGAGCCGACATCGAGGTGCCAAACCTCCCCGTCGATGTGGACTCTTGGGGGAGATAAGCCTGTTATCCCCAGGGTAGCTTTTATCCGTTGAGCGATGGCCCTTCCATTCGGTACCACCGGATCACTAAGCCCGACTTTCGTCCCTGCTCGACTTGTAGGTCTCGCAGTCAAGCTCCCTTATGCCTTTGCACTCTTCGAATGATTTCCAACCATTCTGAGGGAACCTTTGGGCGCCTCCGTTACATTTTAGGAGGCGAYCGCCCCAGTCAAACTGCCCGCCTGACACGGTCCCTCTACCGGTTTCACGGTAGTAGGTTAGAACTCCGATACGATCAGGGTGGTATCCCAACGTCGCCTCCACACAAGCTGGCGCTCATG
>NZ_JAECMT010000009.1 GCF_016019935.1 Paenibacillus sp. GSMTC-2017 | reverse complement strand
GTTGGGCTGTTCGCCCATTAAAGCGGTACGCGAGCTGGGTTCAGAACGTCGTGAGACAGTTCGGTCCCTATCTGTCGCGGGCGTAGGAAATTTGAGAGGAGCTGTCCTTAGTACGAGAGGACCGGGATGGACGTACCGCTGGTGTACCAGTTGTTCCGCCAGGAGCACCGCTGGGTAGCCAAGTACGGACGGGATAAGCGCTGAAAGCATCTAAGCGTGAAGCCCCCCTCAAGATGAGATTTCCCAGTATGTAAGACCCCTTGAAGACGACGAGGTTGATAGGTTCGGGGTGGAAGTGCAGTAATGTACGGAGCTGACGAATACTAATCGGTCGAGGGCTTATCCTAATACGCTTATATAGGTCATACAACTTGTAAGCAAACAGCTAAAGACATTCAAGCAAATCTTTCGTATCCAGTTTTCAGGGCGCAAAACGCTTTGAAGCAGATGTTTGCCACGAGCAAATGTCACGTTTGGTGGCGATGGCGAAGGGGAACCACGCGTTCCCATATCGAACACGACCGTTAAGCCCTTCAGCGCCGATGGTACTTGGACCGCAGGGTCCTGGGAGAGTAGGACGTTGCCAAGCACGAATAAACTACCGCATCTAACTGCGGTAGTTTTTTTGTGCGTACAGAAATGTGCATGTTGGCTATGCCAATGCGCATTCCTATGGCAACGTTCTTCTCCCTACTGGGAGAGTATCTAACCCTTTTAATCGAAGTAACTCGGCGTAGCTGACTCGGTTTTTAGCGGAAGGTTTAGATGCCGACCGTGATGTAGCTCGAGATGCTAATTCATCCGGTGCGGAATGGCCGTTGCCAAGCACGAATAAACTACCGCATCTAACTGCGGTAGTTTTTTTGTGCGTACAGAAATGTGCATGTTGGCTATGCCAATGCACATTCCTATGGCAACGTTCTTCTCCCTACTGGGAGAGTAATTTCTCATACAAAGTCTATATATTTAAATTCTTCATTTAAAGCATTCATTTAAACTTCTCATTTTTAGTGTATTTATACCTCTATTTTCTACAGGAGGTCGAAATTTTCTTCTTTTACAAGTAAAAACGCTCTTATTATTATGAATATCCAAATTTATTTAGTGTTTAAACGTAAAAATGCGCTTATTCTAATGATATCTTTCACGAGGACACATGATCCGTTATGTGTGCATAAATCAATCAAAAAGACATGTTCGAGGACAGCAATTCCGCTATTTCGCTCAATGAGGCCTATAAAAGATGAGATTTTCTAAAATAAACGATCCTGTGTCCTACAAAATTGCATAAAAAGGCGATATAGAGCAAATAAGAGATCTAGTGTCCTTAAAATAGGATAGTACGAGCAAAAAACTTTGGAATGATGACCAAACAAACGTTTTCGTATTGTGTTCTAATGCATTGTGAGTAGTGAAATTCGTTAGTTTCTCATTACAAAAACACATCTACCTTCTGCGATATTCAGATATTTTTTCTTTTTAAAAGCGGAAATCGGGAATATACTCCAAGTTAATATGACTTTTATCGGTGTAGATTTAATTAGTTAATTAGAAAAGCCTGAGTGCAACTATCCTTTGCGCTCAGGCTTCTTTACATATTATTTAGTTTCACTTTTGGAGTTAACGAAGTCGAGCAAACGAATAATGAGTGTGAGAGCTTCTGCACGTGTTGCAGTTTTGTTGGGGTCAAAACGATCGTTTTTTCCTGTAATTAAATGAGCTTTTACAGCAGCGGAAACTTCTTTCTGAGCCCATGTAGGAATGTCAGTTGCATCTTTAAAAGCCAATTGTGTACGATCTTCAAGCTGCAATTCAGCAGCTCTAGCAATAATAACAGCTAATTGTGCTCGTGTAAGTAGATCCTCAGAACGGAAAGAATTATCTTCAAATCCTCCCATTAGTCCTGCTGAAACAGCACGTGTGATGTAGGTTTTAGCCCAATCAGGTGTTGTTTTGGAGTCTGTAAAAACAGATGTTTTCTCATCTTTAAGCTGTAATGCTCGGCTGATCATGACAGCAAACTGACCACGGTTAACTGGGCTATTGGGAAGGAAAGTGCCATCGGAGTAGCCGGTTACAATACCGATCTTCACTGCTTCTTCAATATTGCTTTTTGCCCAATGTGTATTCGTATCTGAAAACTTTACAGAATCATTTTCTTGAGGTTTGTTTTCTCCGTCATCGCCGTTACTTTCGGTAGGTTCAGTTACCTCTTCTTTAGGCTGTGTTTCAGGTGTTGCTACAGGTGTTGCTACAGGTGTTGCTACAGGTGTGGGTTCGGGCTTCGTTTCAGTCTTAGGTACTTCGGGTTTTTTTAACCCTGGAGGAGCTCCGACATTACCTTTTCCGTCATTAGGTACTGTGGGATTAGTTCCGGCAAATGTGGCGGAAGTTTCATCGAACTTGAACTGAACTTTATATTCCTGGTCATAAATAAATACTTTCAAATCCCAATAAATTTTTACCCATCCTTGCACTTTGGATGTTAAATCCGAGACGTCGAAAGATACTACTCGAGTATTCGTACCTTTATCGTTGTTAGTAATTGTTCCACTGCTCTCATTAAGGGTTAGACCAGTAATTTCTGCGCTTTGCTTAACCACAAAAGATACCGTTTTATTACTTCCAGATACATTTACAAGAGCTGTATTCTGAACATAATCGTTCATGATGGAAGTTTCGTCTGTCCCATTCTTTAACACTTTAAATGGTATGTAGTAACTACCGTTTGCAGGATATTTGGGTTCCGGACTAACTGCATCAACGCCTTTAACCGACATGATTTGTACGCTTGCTAGCAATAAGGCAAAGGCAATGAGTAAAACAAATATTTTTTTCATAGATAAAGTCACATCAATAGCTCCTTTTCACTTGATTATAAAATAGGAAGCGGCAATCAACTATTGACCGCTTCCTAATGGATTAATGGCTTCTCTTACTTATCATTTCGTATCAGTGTTAGATCTTGAAAACTCCAGCAATCGAATAATGAGAGTGAGTGCCTCAGCGCGTGTTGCAACTTTATTGGGGTCAAACTGATTGTTATTACCCTCTATCAAACCAGCTTTAACGGCAGTAGCTACTTCTTTCTGTGCCCATGTAGGTATGTCAGATGCATCTTTAAAAGTAAGCGATGCGCTGTCATCCAGCTTCAGCTTAGCTGCTCTAGCAATAATAACAGCTAGTTGTGCGCGTGTAAGACTGTCTCCAGTACGGAAAGTATTGTCTTCAAAACCTCCCATTAATCCTGTTGATACCACGCGTGCAATATGTGTCTTTGCCCAGTCGGGTGTGCCTTTTGAGTCAGTGAAAGTAGTTGCCTTTTGGCCGCCTTGGAGCTGCAAAGCTCTGCTGATCATAACAGCAAACTGACCTCGGTTTACAGCGCTATTTGGGCGGAAGCTACCGTCTGAGTAACCGTTAACGATACCGAGTTTCACCGCTGCATCTATGCTCGCTTTTGCCCAATGTGATTTTATATCTGAAAATTTTACGGAGTTATTTACTTGTGGTTCTTTTTCTTCACCATTAGTATTGCCTTCAGTAGTTTCAGGCTTCTCGGCGCTCTCTTCTTCAGGTTTTTTTTCTGGTTTTGTCTCAGGTTTAGGTTTAGTTTCCGGCTTAGGTGTGTTAGGATTCTCTAAACCTGGAGGCGCACCAACATTACCATTTCCATCGTCAGGTGTAGTTGGATTAGCTCCGGTAAAAGTAGCGGAAGCTTCATCGAAAGCAAAATGAACTTGATATTCATAGTCATAAATAAATACATCTAAATCCCAATAAATTTTTACCCATCCATCTACTAGGGATGATAAATCCGAGATGTTAAAAGTCACGACACGTGTGTTAGCACCTGGGTCGCTACTAGTAACTTCTCCGCTACTGCCATTAAGGGTAAGACCAATGATTTCTGCACTTTGTTTTACGACAAAGGATACTGTTTTATTGCCGCCTGAAACATTTACAAGCGCAGTTGTGTTGACATAGCTATTCATAATAGAAGCTTCACCCGTGTTATGTTTTAACACTGCAAATGGTATGTAATAACTACCGTCTGCAGGATATTTCGGTCCCTGTTCTCCTGGATTCGGATTGTTGCCCCCGTTATAGGATGCTTTGAAAGTTTCAAAAGCACGATTTAACAATGAAACCGCGGCATTTGTATCTGAAACTAACGCGGGAAATCTTGTTGCTTCTTTGTGCGCGTTATTAATAGCGTTTTGGAAAACCGTTTTAGCGAAAGATGGATATTGTCCTGGCTTAGTTCCCTCTATAGCAGCATCATGTGCTGCTTGTGCTTCTTTAATAAGTGTATATAGAGCACTGTTGTCAACATTATTCAAGTTCAGTCGAATGGAATGTACCTGCTCACCATTTGGTACCGCTGCTACAGATTTAAATTGTACATGTAGGAGTTCATTCAGGTTGGTTAGCTCAAAACTAACAACTCTTGTATTCGTAATTAAATCTGAACTAACAATTTGGGTATCTACGTTTGTTTCACCCCGTTTTATTGTCAAATCAGATACTGAAGAACTATTCTTAATCGTTAATTTAATATGACGAGTGGATTCGTTTACGTAAGAAACAATTGCTGGATTTTTAAAATAAAGATCCGCTGGTGAAAACTTCTCGTTAGTTGCATCTACTATTGAGAAATGGGTTGTACGGACAGCACCTGCATCAAATTTCGCTTTTGCTGTTTGTAATGCCGTTGTTGCTTTCAATATTGTTGGTCTTGGTGCAGCTAACCAATCGCCGGTTTTTTTTGCTTCAGTAATTGCAGCTTGAAGAGTTGCTTTAAAGCCAATTGGATATTGCCCAATTTCTATACCCTCAACAGCTTGATCATGAAGTGTTTGAACTTCATTGATTAATGCCAGCAATGTTTTATGTTGGGTGGCGTTATAGCTGATGAAAATTTCTCTTGGCTCAACTCCGGGTACAGGTTCAATCACGCCATTTACAGATTTCATAGGATATTTAATCCTCGTAAAGCCTGGCCAACGTTCATCTGTTTGCGGAAAGTTTGCATTGTTAAATCTAATATGTGTTTGATAAACTTTATGGCTTTCTGTCGTACTCAATTTAACAGGTTTAGCGAACCCTTGAAGTAATCTACCAAATAAACCTGTGGCAGGATTAGTAGCAGCTCGTTGAATGGTCTGTTCTTCAAATACGATTTTATCATCAGGATTATCAATAAATGTAATATTTGCAAAAGCTTCATGAAGACCAACCTGCTGTAAAAGAACGGCTGTGTCCGCTATTTCATTCGCATAAACGGATTCGCTGACTGTTGTTGCTGCAAGAGAATCCAAAACATAAATGTCTACTTCTGAAGATACATATTGATGCTTAGCTATAACGTCAAAATCAAATGGGGCCAAATACGTTTGATATATTTCATCTACTTGCAATTGAGTTGCCAATGGGTCGTCTATAATAGTCTGACCTTTTGTAACGCCTCGTTGTACTTTTTCAACAAGCCCAATGATTCGATTACCATCATACTCAAGTTCGTGGAAGTCGGAAGGATATTCACCATCTGAAAACGCGCTGCCAAAGGTAATGTTTGAAGCAGCTCCACCTTCGGCAAACCCCGAATCTGTAGGATTTGTTGCGAGCCAAGCAGTAGCCTCTGTTATCCAATTTGTAAGGTGTTTTTTATTAATAACGATGCGTAGCGACTCGTATTTTTTAATGGCTAGATCTAAAATGGTGTAAGCAGAAAATAGGACAGCTGAATTATTCGGATTGTCTTTTACTAAATTTTCTGCTGAAGTGATTGAATGATAAAGAGTTGTTCTAGAGCCAATTGGGTAGGAGCCCTCGATGTTTCCTTCACTTGTACTATTGTAAACACTGTAACCTACTGTAACTCGTTCATTGAACTGTTCGATCGTGATAGTACCGGGAGTTCCGCCATCACCACCGCCAGGAATCGGAGTTAGATCAATGCCATCTAATTTAAGTTCTAATTGTGCGTTATACCAATGATTATATGGGACAGGCAATTGGTATATATTTTCTTTGTCATTGATATACATCAGGATATCTTGTGGATCCAAGACATCTTCGATTTCTAGTTGAATGATAACATTGTTTGGATTATCAGCTTCTCTAACAACCGCAGCTGTATAGCCTTCTTTCCCACTAACGACATCTTGGCCTGCTTCGTTCGTAATTACTGCTTTTGGTGCCCCAGGTTTACGTGATCCAAAAAATTCAAATGTGGCAAAGTTCTTTTTGGTAACTTGATGCTCGAACACTGCTTTTCCATTTTTTATAATCAATTTTGCGGAATCTTTTATTACGAAATGATCTGCAGCTGATGTTGAAGTAGAACCATCCTTTACATAACGGAAAGGAATAGTAAATTCCCCATCCCGAACAGCAGCAGCAGCAACTTTTTCAATAGGTGTAATTTGTACGCTGGTTAACAATAACGTTAAAGCGATGAGCATCACAAACGTTTTTCTTATCGATAATGTCACTTGAATAGCTCCCTTATACTTGAATTTAAAAGAGGAAGCGGCAATCAACAATTGTCCGCTTCCTTTTGAATTAAAGTGTTATGTTGTTGACAAAGTGTCTTATACCCAAGTTAATACTAGGCTGTACGTTCTATTGTGTGGGCCTGCTACTACTTTAAGATCAAGTGGAATGTCGCTTGATGTGCTACCTGGGAATACAAAAGTAGTTAAATTAGTTCCGGAATTGTACGACCCGAAATAAGAAACACCGCCAACTTTAACTTCTGGGAAGTAGTTACCAGTTAGTTTAATTGTAACTTGCCCACTAGTAATATCTGCTGGTCCTGAAATATAAGAACTCGAGTGTGCATGCTCTACGCCACCATAGTAGAATTTATAGTTTTGAGTTGCAGCAAATGCGGAAGCTGCCATTGCCATTACTAGCACCATTAACATCAACGTCATCGTAAGCGATCTTTTAAGTACTTTTGTCATTTTAAATACACTCCTTCAAATTTGTTTTTTATGGAACCGACCTTCAGCTAAGCAAGTGCGACTGTCTGCAACATCGAATAAACTAATTTGAGGCAACTCTCCTTTCTCTGGATTGGTGTACAAGCCTTCAAGAGCTATATTCAGCTAATGATTATCATTCTCAATGACTAATCAAAAAAAATATAGTCTTTCAACAACCACCAAAATTTGACTACGCTTCGCATTGTACTACCCTTCTATGAACGGAGCATGAACTTTACATTACAAATTATGTGAGGCAGAGGGTGATATTGTTCTTCTCAAAAATGTAATCTGGAATTCATGCTCCGTTCACACTTCACAAGTAAAATCCTCCTAATGCTGTTATTGATAATGAATCTCACACAAGAGTAAAAATGTATCGAAGATATGAAATTGGAGGTTCAAAGAGAGTGAACGTCATGGGCAGGTGCTACGTAGGAGCACTTCTACTATTGCTAGCAAGCATTTTATCGGGCTGTAGCGCAATTGCGACAGAAGGAAGTGTAAAAGAAGGGGACCATGTACTGATCGATTTTGCAGATCGTAAGGTCGCATTTAGCAAAATACCTGAACGAATAATCGCATTAGGAAATGGTGAAGTCGATATTATTCAAGCGCTTGGAGGCACTCTTGTAGGAAGACCACAGCCTAATGCTGCGTTATTGCCTGATTCGGTAAAGGACATTCCAGTTGTAGGCTCGGCACATACTGTAGATCTTGAGAAAATTGCTTCTTTAAGACCGGATGTTGTATTAGGTAACTATCCGATTAATAGCAACGATGTTCCGAAGTTAGAAAGTATCGGTACTAAAACCGTTCTGACACAAGCGAATTCTATAGCAGATATCCGCCGACAAATTCTCCTATTCGGTGAGTTGCTTGGCAAAGAAGAGAAAGCTACTGAGCTTATCGAAGCATTAGATTCGGAGCTACAAGCTATAAAGGGCTCTCAACTAAAGAAGCAGCAGCGAGTGTTAATGGTATACGGTGCACCAGGAACTTATTTGGCTGCTTTGCCTAATTCGTTAGCGGGTAATTTGCTCGAAACTGCTGGGGGTTCCAATATGGCGGCTGAGTTTCCTCGTCTACAAAACTTCCCACAGTACGCCCAGCTTAATACGGAACGTGTCGTGGAAGCGAGTCCCGATGTCATTTTGATTATGACGCATGGCAATAGTGAAGAAGTTGAGCAAGGATTCGTGAAGGAAATGGAAGGAAACCCTGCATGGAGCTCGCTCTTAGCAGTACAAGAGGGAAGAATTCATGTGTTGCCAGCAGAATTGTTCGGTACAAATCCAGGAACTAGGGTCGCTGATGCAGTGAAGCTGCTTGGGGAGTTGCTAGAATCATGAGCGTACTGAAAAGAAATAAACGAAGGCGATGGTTAGCTCTTGCTGCTCTACCTGTTCTCATTGCGACCATTTTGTATGGAGTAGGCAGTGGTTCAGTTTCAATTTCAGTGAAGGAAATATGGCTTGTGTTAATAGGTGAAGGCGATGGCGCGCATGAATCAATCATTTGGAACTTGAGATTGCCGCGTGTTCTTGTTGGCTTGTTAGTAGGCGCTTGTCTAGCTGCTTCCGGTACACTGCTACAAGGAGTAATGAAAAACCCGCTTGCTGATCCCGGTATTATTGGTGTTTCGGCTGGTGGAGGTCTTGCGGCAGTTGTTGCACTAGTTTTGTTCCCGCAATTTAGCTTTCTACTGCCGAGTTTTGCTTTCGCAGGAGCATTAATATCAGCAGTTGTCATTTACTTACTGGCGTGGGATGGCGGGAGCTCCCCCGTCAAAATCGTACTTGCCGGAATCGCGGTAAATGCACTTCTCGGCGGAGTAATGAACGGCATTATGGTGCTAAATAGCGATCGTATTCAAAGTGTATTGCCTTGGCTTGCAGGAGGATTAAGTGGAAGAAGCTGGCCTCATCTGATGTTTTTACTTCCTTATGCTGTTATAGGTCTTACATTAGTGCCGCTAGCGGCGAAAACTTCAAATCTGCTTACGCTAGGTGATCAATCGGCTCAATCACTAGGTCAACATGTGGAGCGACAACGATTTCTTATCGTCGCACTAGCTTCCTTGCTGGCAGGTGCAGCTGTTAGTGTCGCAGGTCTTGTTGGTTTCGTTGGACTAATCGTACCTCATGCCGTCCGTTTATTCATCGGTGAAGATTACCGTTACCTTCTTCCTTTTTCAATCGTTGGAGGCGCCGTGTTAATGGTTATTGCCGATACTGTCGCACGCAGCTGGTTTGATCCGTTGGAACTGCCTGCAGGCATACTACTTGCTTGTATAGGTGCTCCATTTTTCCTCATTTTGCTGAAAAGAAGGAGGCTGATTAGGTAGATGGCGGTCCACATCAATGAACTTTCTTACAAGCTTGAGAGATTCGAGCTTCATGCAGTTAATGAAATGATTCCCAAAGGTAAAATAAGTGCAATTGTTGGTCGCAATGGTTCAGGGAAGTCCACTTTATTGCGTATGCTTGCTAGGGTGAGTAAACCTGATAGCGGACTTATCTTATATGACGGAGTGGCCGGCAAGAGCTATTCACGAAAGGAATTTGCACAAAAGGTTTCTATGCTTGGTCAAGAAAAAGGACAAATTCCGGATATTACAGCACGTGAACTAGTTGCTATGGGTAGAGCACCAAGGCAGTCTGCGTTCCGTACGCGACTTACGGCTGAGGACGAAAAGGTGATCAATTGGGCATTGTCTACTGTAGGAATAAGTCATATCGAGGATCGGATGTTCCATACGTTATCGGGAGGAGAGCAGCAGAAGGTCCGAATCGCTTTGGCACTTGCACAACAATCGGAAATTTTGTTGCTCGATGAACCAACCACCTATTTAGACTTGTCACATCAATTAGATTTGATGGAAATGCTGCAGCGTCTAAACCGAAAGCTAGGCCTTACCATTGTGATGGTGCTTCATGACTTGCAGCAAGCTGCGGCCTATAGCGATCATTTGATTGCTATGGAGGAAGGACGAATTGTAGCAAGTGGGACTCCTAAATCTGTGATCAATCAGCGATTTCTGCTGAATGTATTTGGGGTTATAGCCAAAATTGATTTCCAAGGCGACTACCCTTTAATTATCCCTATTCCACAACATTTCAAGGAGGAATCTACGATGGTTATTGTAACCAATGTATCGCAAATTACGAAGGGCAGTGGTGAGAAGCTGATTGAACGTTTTAATAAGGTAGGTAAGGTAGAAGCGATGAAAGGTTTTTTGGGTCTTGAAGTTATGATGACCGAAAATACGAAGGAATACGACGAAGTAACGGTAAGCACAAAGTGGGAGAGCAAAGAAGACTTCCAAGCATGGACACGCAGCGAAGCTTTCCGTGAATCTCATTCAAAACGTGAAACGCCGGCCTACATTCTTTCCAACAAAATCGTATTTTATGATGTAAAAGTAGTTCGTGAGCCGCTAGAACAAGCTGAACCACAAAGCGTGTAATCATTATCCAAAGGGCTTCCGAGAGGCAATTCAGCTCTTGAAGCCCTTTTCTATGAACGCCGGCAATAACATTAGTTTCCAATTATCTATTGACAACAATGGATAAATATTGGTAGCATTATTCTTGATAATAATTATCATTATCAATTATTTATATGAAGGGATGGGACCTCATTGAAATTTCAAACAGCTGCAAAGAATATTATAGCAGCGATATTAATAGCCATGTTGGTATTGCCAGGGGCAGTTTTTGCTAGCTCGGATTTGGCGGATGGGACGTATAAAGCGGAATATTTGGTATTAAAAGCGGAGGACGATTCAGTCTCAATGGCTAATGACTACTGGGAAAAACCAGCAACGATCATTGTTAAAAATGGAAAAGCGACGGTTCAATTGACGATTAACCATAGTGAGTGGGTAACAGAGTTTAAAGTGCCAAGTAATGGCGGACACGTTGATACTACAGTAGTGGAAACTCTTAAAGCAGATAATAAGAGAATTGTAGAATTCGCAGCTGATGTTACCGCACCAATCATTTCGAAGATCCACGTTACAGTAGCAGAAATTGATTATGATCATGACTACACGATTCGATTAGTGTTCGATATGGATAGCTTTGAACTGGTGAAAGGTACCGAAAAGGAGCCGAAGCCAGCAGTTGCAGAGAAACCAGTAGCAACAGCAAAACCTGCAGCAACGACTAAACCAGGTCAGCCAGTAAAGCCTGTAACAAGTGCAACGCCTGTGTCTGAAGGATCTGCAACAGCGACACCGGGAACGACTAACTCCGTATCTGCGACGCCTAATGCAGTTAAACCAGAAGCAACTGAGGAAGCCGATAGTGAGACTCCGGCGGCAAGTGCTTCTGTAAAAGAATCTGAAGCAGGAGCAGAGGGAGCTGGAGCAACAGCAACTCCAATAGCTGAGGAAACAGCTGCTAATGAACAATCCACAGAGGAAACAACAAAATCGGCGAACGAAGGAAGTGGAGCTGCTGTGGCAGTAGAACAGGGTGAACAGTCTTCCACTATTGTTGCTTCTGATAAGGGCGCTAAAGGCGAAGTAGAAACACTTGCAGCAGCGGATGAAACGGAGAATATTAACAATAAAGACTCGGCATCTGGAATGAATGTGTGGGCACCATTAGTAGCGGTTCTACTTATAGCGTGCGGTGCAGTTTATATATGGAGAAGGAAAAGGCAGTAGTTGTGAAGTAGCATAGGAGGATATAATACGATGTTTAAAAAGATAGTCGGAAAAATAGCTCTTATTACAGTCTTAATGATTAGTTTAATCGGCTGTGGCGATAAAGAAACAGTCACTAAACCTACGGAATCGGCAACAACAACGATATCTAGCACAAGTGCTTTACCTACTGCTGAAGTCGAGCATCGCATTGTCTCCACTACAGTTGCCATTACACAAATTATGGATAGCCTTGAAATTGATCTGGTCGGCATTCCGAAAAGCGTCAAAACATTGCCTCAGCGCTATGATGGCGTAACTAAGGTAGGAAATCCGATGAGTCCAGATATGGAGCTTGTTAAGTCACTAAAGCCTACCGAAGTTTTATCTGTAACTACGTTGAAATATGATCTTGAACCTGTATTTGAAAATGCGAAAATAGACGCTAACTTCCTTGATCTAACGAGTTTGGAAAGTATGCAAGCTGAAATCATCAAGCTTGGTGAAAAATACGGCAAACAAGAGAAAGCTGCTGCGATGGTAAGTGAATATGAAGAACAGCTTAGTTCGATCCAAAAAGCTACGGAGGGTAAAAAGGCGCCAACCGTTCTTATCTTGTTAGGTGTACCCGGCAGTTATTTAGTTGCAACTGAACATTCCTATATTGGAGATTTGGTACGACTGGTAGGGGGGGTCAACATCGTCCAAGGAGAGAAAGTTGAGTTTCTTGCTTCTAATACGGAGCATTTGCAACAAGCCAACCCCGATGTGATCCTGCGTGCCGCACATGGAATGCCAGCTGAAGTAGTAAAGATGTTTGATGAGGAATTTAAGAAAAACGATATTTGGCATCATTTCACTGCGGTTAAAGAAAATCGCGTATTCGATTTGGAAGAGAAATTGTTTGGAACGACTGGAAATATGGCAGTTGGGGAAGCGTTAGACGCACTGCTTCCGATGCTGTACCCGTAACAATGGCAAAGGATAGTGAGCTCTGTTGAAAAAAATCAGCTTATTTCTAATTGTTGCTCTTCTATTAATTGCACTTGCGATCTTTTCTGCAATGACTGGCAGTATTAAAGTTTCTTTCTGGGAGCTTCTTCAAGGCTTATTTAGCGGAACGAATGAGCAAGTAGCCATTATAAAAGATTTGCGTTTTCCTCGTATTCTGGTAGCTATGTTAGCAGGGGCGGCACTTGCCGTCTCTGGTGTGCTCTTGCAAGCTGTCATGAAAAATCCATTAGCGGAGCCCGGTATTATCGGCATTTCATCCGGAGCCGGATTTGTATCGCTGACCATTATTACGATATTTCCGATGTTGTATTTCTGGTCACCGCTGTTTTCGGTTTTGGGGGGAGCGTTTGCGTGTTATCTTGTGTATTCCCTCTCATGGAAGGCACAATTAAATCCGCTGCGGCTTCTACTCGTAGGTATAGCGATAAACGCAACCTTTACTGGACTCGGACAGACGTTTAATTACCGTGGTAGTTATGCAGTTACGAGTGTAAACCAAGCGATCTCCTCTGTGTTTACGATGAAAACATGGGACGATGTAAACATTCTTGCCTTATTCGGGGGTATTGGGTTGTTTCTTGCCCACTTTCTTGGCTCTTGGTGCAATATGTTAGCGTTCCGTGATGAGACGGCGCGCAATTTAGGACTTAGAGTTGTTCGAGTAAGGCTAATCATCTCAGCGGTTGCGGTACTCCTTGCTTCAGTAGCTACAGCGGTTGGTGGACTAATTATGTTTGTCGGATTGCTTGTCCCCCATATCGGAAGAACACTAGTTGGCTCGGACTATAGATTACTTATTCCGTTCTCAGCACTTGGTGGAGCGCTACTTATTCTAGCAGCTGATACGATTGGACGGACAGTACTCGCACCTGCGGAGATTCCCGCTTCTATTATTATGGCAGTCATAGGAGGTCCTTTTCTCATCGTTATGTTGAAGAGGAGCGATAGATTGAACAAAATGGATTGAACAAGTAACCGACTACTAGCTCTTAGCAAGGGGAGGTTTGGAAACTAGCGATGAAGTATTTGCTTATTACAGATGACGATGCTAATAACCGCACTTTGCTTGGTCATTATATGACTAAGGAAGGTTATCGCGTACTGGAGGCACAAAACGGTCGTGAAGCGATGAACGTACTTGCGAAACATGCTGTTGATCTAGCCATTTTTGACGTTATGATGCCAGAGGTTGATGGGCTCGATCTATGCGAATATACACGCAAAAATTACGATATTCCTATTATTCTTCTAACCGCCCGCGATGGGCTAAGTGATAAGGAACTAGGTTATTTGAAGGGCACGGATGATTATGTAACGAAGCCATTCGAGCTGCCTGAACTTCTATTTAGGGTGAGGGCACTATTTAGGCGATATTCATTCGCTTCTAGTGACAAGATTAGACTGAATCGTCTCGTAATCGACAGAAAAAACTATGAAGTTGTAGATGGCGATGAAGTATTTTTCCCACCCCTCAAAGAATTTGAATTGCTTGCTCAATTAGCTGAATATCCAGGCAGAGTGTTCTCGCGTGATGAACTAATCCGAATTATATGGGGGACGGATTACAGCGGCGACGAGCGAACGGTAGATGTACATATTAAACGGTTGCGTCAAAGGTTTCCTGTAACGGATGGCGGGTTTGCGATTCATACGATTAGAGGGGTTGGCTATAAGCTAGAGGTATCCGTTTCATGAGATCGCTTTATGTCCGAGTACTCATTGTTACACTGTATACGATAGTAATCTGCAGTTTTTTAGGCTTCTACATTGCAAATTCTTATTACCATGGCGTACTAAAAACATATCACGATACAAAAATGTTCAAAGCCGCAAATACTATAGCTACTCATATAAAGAAATATCCTGACTCGATGGGTGATTATTTGAAAAATACTGCTGCGCTAGGCTATCAACTATATGTCCACGATAGTGAGGGCAATGATCTCTTTTACGGAGGTGATTTCCGTAAGTTCGATCTATCACATCGTATTAGGGATAGCGTGCTTGCAGGTAGCGAATATCATGGGATAGCAGAGCTTCCGCATAAACCGTTTGTAGCGAGTTATTTCGAAAATCGGTTAAGCAATACGGTCGGCATTTCTGTAAAAGCGGGCTCCGAAAGATACGCCCTGTTTCTGCGGCATGATACCCGTCTGCAGTTCGATGAGCTGCAGATTTTTTTTGTGCTGATGTTTGCATTTACTGTGTTGTTCAGTATTCCTTATTTCCTTATTAGTACACGATATCTCGTCCAGCCCATAATAAGACTAACCGAAGCGACGAAGCGGATTATACAAGGCGACTTCAACTTGCGGCTTCCGACGAACAGACGGGATGAAATCGGACAACTTGCAACTCATTTTCAGAAGATGGCTGTCCAGCTTGAAAGTTCCGACAAATCAAAGAAAGAATTTGTAGCAAATGTGTCCCATGAAATTCATTCTCCGCTTGCATCTATTCAAGGTTTTGCCGATTCATTGCTAAGCGAAGATTTGGACAAGGATCAGATTCGTCATTATGCAACGATTATCGGTCAAGAGACAAGACAGCTAGCAGCGCTCAGCAGGCAGTTGCTCTTATTATCGACTTTGGATAATGGACGAGAAGCTGTAGAGAAGGTGGCCTACCCGCTCCAGCCTCAATTAAGACGTACACTTCAGCTACTGGAGTGGCAACTTGCCGAGAAAGAAATTGCGGTTCGTATGATGATTCCCGGGAAGACTCTCATTCATGGAGATGAAGTGCTGCTAATGCAGGTATGGTCGAATCTACTTACGAATGCTGTGAAGTACATACCGAAAGGGCGTTCTATTGATATACGGGCATCCCGTGAAGAGGGGTATTGCCAAGTCGTCATATCGGACACTGGGGATGGAATACGAGAAGATCGATTGCCACTTCTGTTTGATCGTTTCTATCGGGGAGATACAGCTAGGAAACGGGGAGACGGTAGTACAGGGCTTGGTCTGTCCATTGTTCAAAAAATTGTTCATCTACATGGCGGTTTAATTGAAGTAGAAAGCGAAGGTGGTGTCGGAACGATATTCCGTATCAGTATCCCGGATTAATAATAAGCAATTCTTCTATGCGATTGCCGAAACAGATTCTGCCAAGCTGTCACTATCGTTTAGTCACCGCATCAAGCCCTACCATGCCGCAACTATCCTCAATATGGTAGGATGGAAGCAAGAAGACTGACGGAAAGTAGGGATTACGTGTTTACGAAACAACCGTTGTTTATAGCAGGTAAACGATATGAGGCAGAGCAATATAGAATGCTGCGAGCTCCTTATTCGGGTGAAGTTATAGCTGAGGTAGCATCGGCAAATGGTGATGAGACGGATAAGGCCATTGCGGCAGCTTACGAAGCTAGAGCTGTTATGCGCCGAATGCCAGCCCATGAGCGTGCTGCTATTTTGGAGCGTGTTGCAGAAGGTTTAAAGCTCCGTAAAGATGAAGCGGCTCGGATTATTGCTGTAGAATCTGCAAAGCCGATCAAATACGCGCTCGCGGAAGTAGATCGCACTATTCAAACCTACAAATTTGCTGCAGAAGAAGCGAAGCGTATACATGGTGAAACGATATCGCTTGATGCTGCTCCCGGTGGTGAGGGTAGACTTGCGTATACAGTGCGTGAGCCATTAGGTGTAATTGGAGCAATTACCCCATTCAATTTTCCGATGAATCTTGTAGCACATAAAGTTGGTCCTGCCATAGCAGCAGGGAATACGGTAGTCCTAAAGCCTGCAGCCCAGACGCCATTATCGGCTTATTTTATCGGCGAACTTTTTCAAGAAGCGGGTTTGCCAGCTGGAGCACTCAATATTGTTACAGGTCCAGGTGGAGTAGTTGGGGATACGATTGTTCAAGATGATCGCGTAGTGAAAATTACGTTTACAGGAAGCCCGGAAGTAGGTACACGTATTCGTGCCAAGGCAGGTCTGAAGCGTGTAACACTAGAGTTAGGCTCCAATGCAGCTTTAATTGTTGATAACAAAGTTGATGTGGAGCGGATCATTCCTCGTTGTGTGATGGGAGCTTTCTCAAATCAGGGACAAGTTTGTATATCACTCCAACGTATTTATGTTCATGAAGCTGTTTATGAGGCATTTACAGAATCGTTTGCACATGCCACATCTGGGCTCAGGCTTGGTGATCCGCTAGATGTGAATACAGATATTTCAGCGATGATATCGGAGGGCGAATCGAAGCGGGCATTATCGTGGATTGAAGAAGCGATTAATAGTGGAGCAACGGTGCTGACTGGCGGAAGTGTGTCGAACGGTGTACTTGAGCCTACAGTTATCGTAAATGCTGAGGATGAGCTTAAAGTATCTTGTAGTGAAGTTTTTGCACCAGTTGTCGTTATTCATAAAGTGCAGTCGGTAGAAGAAGCGATTGCTAGAGTAAATGATTCTCCATATGGTCTTCAGGCTGGAATTTATACTCCTGATTTGAACACAGCTCTTCAAGCGGCTGATGAATTGCACGTAGGTGGTGTTCTTATTAATGATATTCCAACGTTCCGAGTGGATCATATGCCATATGGCGGCGTGAAGCAAAGTGGTCTTGGGCGAGAAGGCATCAAATATGCTGTTGAGGAGATGACGGAGCTTAAGCTTATTGTCATTAATCGCAATGTATAAAAATATAGTGGACCTTTTGACAATTAATTGAATGTATATAGGTATAAATCAAGCAACAGCGCACCAACCTAGTAGTATGGCTTGTGCTGTTTTTAATTTTGCAATTATCTGAAAACTTGCTTGTCAGCTTCTTGACCTTAGCTTTATTTTGCGTATAATAAGGTTAAAGTCAAAGAAAGTCAAAGTCAATAGTTTGAATATTCGGCTTTCGAATGACGACTATCTGGGAGGTTGGTGGTTTGCGTAACATTTCCGATCTCATTGAACAGTATTTGAAGCATATACTGGATGGCAGCAATGAAGGTGCAGTCGAGATTCAGCGCAATGATCTGGCAGATAGGTTTTCGTGTGTACCTTCGCAAATCAACTATGTGATCAGCACAAGATTTACGCTGGAGAAAGGCTACATGGTTGAAAGCAAGCGCGGAGGCGGCGGATATATCCGAATACAACGCGTAGACCTTCCTGCTTTAAAGACGATTCAATTTCACATCGAACAAACGATAGGTACAAGTGTAGATCAAAGTGGGGCAGAAGGACTGATTTATCAGCTCCATGAAGCGAGTTTAATTTCGAAGAGGGAAGCGAATTTGCTCCGTGCTGCCATCCATAGAGACACGATTGCACTCATGTTGCCAATGCGCGATGAAATGCGTGCAAGGCTACTGCGATCGATGCTTATATCACTGCTGGTCAAATAGGAAGGAGGGACGGTGCTTGTTCTGCCAAGAATGCGGCAAGAGACCTGCTACACTTCATTTTACGAAAATAGTAAATGGTGATAAGACAGAAGTTCACATCTGTGAAAGCTGCGCTCGTGAAAAGGGCGAAGGAATTCCAGGCACTCCGAACAGCTTTTCTATCCATAATCTACTCTCGGGTTTACTCGACTTTAATGCCATTCCTGGCTCAGCGCTTAATAATAACGCCGCATCACAGTCGGTGCGCTGTGAGGAATGTGGGTTAACGTATACCCAATTTAGTAAAATCGGGCGTTTTGGCTGCAGCTCATGTTATACGACTTTTGCTGAACGGCTTGATCCTCTACTGAAGCGGGTTCATAGCAGTACCGTTCATAGCGGTAAAATTCCGAAACGATCTGGCGGCCAAATTAAATGTAAAAGAGAAATTGAAAAACTACGACGCGATTTGCAAACTTATATAGAACAAGAAGAATTCGAAAACGCTGCTGAACTGCGTGATCGTATTCGCGAACTGGAACGAAAAATCACCGAAATGTAGCATAGATGTAAAGGAGTGAGCCAATTGACGAAGCATCGTTTTTCAGAAGATGCGCTAAGCGATTGGATGAGGGGCACAGGACCCGATTCTGACGTAGTCATTAGCAGCAGGGTGCGTGTCGCACGTAATTTGCGTCATCAGCCATTCCCAATGCTTGCAACAAGCCAGCAAGCGACGGAGGTACTCGATCAACTCACAGAGGTAGCTAGATCTGGCCGATTGGAGCCATACGGCAACTTTGATACGATTTTGTTATCGGAACTAAGTGAGCTTGATAAACGGGTACTTGTGGAGAAGCATTTGATCAGTCCGAATCTAGCCAATGATTCGCGCGGCGGAGCTGTCATTTTGAGTGATAATGAAGCAGTTAGCATAATGATTAACGAAGAAGACCATTTGCGCATTCAATGTCTATATCCTGGATTTCAAATAGGCGAAGCATGGGCATTGGCAGGCGGAATTGACGATATTTATGAAGAAGCGGCAGATTATGCTTTTGATGAAAAACGTGGTTATTTGACCACTTGCCCGACGAATGTTGGTACTGGTATACGTGCATCTGTCATGATGCATCTGCCAGCGCTTGTACTTACGAATCAGATTAATCGTATTTTGCAGGCGGTCACACAGGTAGGGCTCGCTGTTCGCGGCTTATATGGGGAAGGCAGCGAAGCACTTGGCAATCTGTTTCAAATTTCGAATCAGATTACGCTTGGCAAGTCCGAAGATGAGATTATCGAGGATTTACATGGTGTTGCTAGACAAATTATCGAACATGAGCGTGCTGCACGCAAACGTCTATTAGACGAACCGCGTATCCGAATTGAGGATAGGGTCAGAAGATCGTACGGCATCTTGTCTCACGCAGTCATTATCGATTCGAAAGAAGCGGCGCAACGTTTGTCTGATGTACGTCTAGGATCAGATCTTGGACTGCTAGAAGATATAACGCCGCATGTGCTAAATGAGCTGCTTGTGATGACACAGCCAGGCTTTTTACAGCAAGCTTTTAACGAGAAAATGAGTCCAGAACAACGTGACTACCGGAGAGCAGAGCTTATCCGAGGGCAATTAGGCAGGAAAAATGTACATGGGGGTGCAGATATATGATGTTTGGAAGATTTACGGAACGAGCTCAGAAAGTTCTAGCTCTAGCGCAGGAGGAAGCTGTTCGACTCGGTCATAACAATATTGGAACAGAGCATATTCTGCTCGGACTTATTAGGGAAGGCGAAGGTATTGCGGCGAAGGCGTTGATCGGATTGGGTCTTGGTCTTGAGAAAATTCAAGACGAGGTAGAAGCTTTGATCGGACGCGGACAGGAGCAGCCAAACAATATTGCCTATACGCCTCGTGCCAAGAAGGTTATCGAACTCTCGATGGATGAAGCTAGGAAGCTTGGTCATACGTATGTCGGAACGGAACATATTTTGCTTGGTCTAATTCGTGAGGGCGAAGGCGTCGCAGCTAGAGTTCTTAACAACTTAGGCATTAGTTTAAATAAAGCTCGTCAACAAGTGCTTCAATTGTTAGGTAGTAGCGAAGCTGTATCAAGCAGTCACGGTGCACAAGCTAACGTTAGCACACCAACGCTGGATGGCCTCGCAAGAGATCTTACTTCGTACGCGAAGGAAGGAAATCTTGACCCTGTTATTGGACGGAGCAAAGAGATTGAGCGCGTTATTCAAGTGCTTAGTCGCCGTACGAAAAACAATCCAGTTCTGATTGGGGAACCGGGTGTCGGTAAAACGGCAATCGCAGAAGGATTGGCTCAAAAAATTATTGCAAACGAAATTCCAGAAACATTGCGTGATAAACGTGTAATGACGCTGGATATGGGTTCGGTCGTTGCAGGTACGAAGTACCGTGGCGAATTCGAGGATCGTTTGAAAAAAATTATGGATGAAATTCGCCAAGCGGGCAACATCATTTTGTTCATTGACGAGTTGCATACGTTAATTGGTGCAGGTGGCGCTGAGGGTGCAATTGATGCTTCTAATATATTGAAACCAGCGCTAGCACGCGGTGAGCTTCAATGTATTGGTGCAACGACGCTTGATGAATATCGCAAATATATCGAAAAGGACGCAGCGCTAGAACGTCGCTTCCAACCAATCACTGTTGATGAGCCATCTGTAGATGAAGCGATTCAAATTTTGCATGGTCTTCGTGATCGTTATGAAGCACATCACCGTGTAAAAATTACGGATGAGTCCATCATTCAAGCGGTGAAGTTGTCGGATCGTTACATCCCAGATCGTTTCTTGCCGGATAAGGCGATCGATCTAATTGATGAAGCGAGCTCCAAAGTTCGTTTGAATTCCTATACAGTACCGCCTAACCTTAAACAGCTTGAAAATCGTCTAGAAGACATTCGTAAGGAAAAAGACGCGGCTGTACAAAGTCAGGAATTTGAGAAAGCAGCAGCGCTTCGTGATACGGAACAAAAAATTCGTGAAGAGCTTGATGTAACGAAGAACGAATGGAAAGAAAAACAGGGCCGTACCGATTCAGAGGTTACTCCAGAAGATATTGCACAAGTTGTTGCAAGCTGGACGGGTATTCCAGTTAGCAAGCTTGCTGAGGAGGAGACGGAACGTCTTCTTAAAATGGAATCAATTCTTCATGATCGTCTCATTGGTCAAGAAGAGGCGGTTAAATCAGTATCTCGTGCGATTAGACGTGCAAGAGCAGGTCTAAAAGATCCAAAACGTCCAATAGGGTCATTCATCTTCATGGGACCCACTGGTGTAGGTAAAACCGAACTTGCTCGGGCACTCGCTGAAGCAATGTTCGGTGACGAAAATGCAGTTATTCGAATCGACATGTCCGAGTATATGGAGAAACATTCTACTTCTAGATTAGTAGGAGCGCCTCCAGGTTATGTTGG
Organism: Paenibacillus sp. GSMTC-2017; assembly: GCF_016019935.1. GTDB lineage: Bacteria > Bacillota > Bacilli > Paenibacillales > Paenibacillaceae > Pristimantibacillus. The sequence continues at coordinate 64,553 of NZ_JAECMT010000009.1, read as the reverse complement.
GTATGAAGAAGGCGGTCAGCTTACTGAGAAGGTACGCCGCAAGCCGTATTCAGTTGTATTGCTTGATGAGATCGAGAAGGCGCATCCTGAAGTGTTCAACATTCTACTACAAGTGCTTGAGGATGGCAGACTGACCGATTCCAAAGGCCGCGTTGTCGACTTCCGTAATACATTGATCATTATGACATCTAATGTCGGAGCTGATCAGATTAAGAAGAACTCGACGCTTGGTTTCACAGCTACGGTTGATGCTGGTCGCGAATTCAATGTGATGAAGGACAAAGTGATGGCAGAGCTTAAGAAAAGCTTCCGCCCGGAGTTCTTGAACCGTATTGACGAAACGATTGTGTTCCACTCGCTTGGCGAAGAACATATTGCGCAAATCGTGACGCTTATGTCCGACGAACTTCGCAAACGTCTACGCGAGCAGGAAGTGGACTTTACACTTACTGATTCCGCGAAAACGTTCCTTGCGAAGGAAGGTTACGATCCTCAGTATGGTGCACGTCCACTCCGTAGAGCGATCCAAAAGCATATTGAAGATCGTTTGTCCGAAGATCTGCTTATGGGCCATATCAAGAAAGGCGATACTTTCGTAATCGATGAGAAGGACGGCGGATTAGTCGTAATCAAGTCGGTTAAGGAAGAAGTGCAGGAAGAAGAGTCTGCGGCTAAATAATAGCGAAGAGCCAACCAACAGCATAGGCTGTCGGTTGGCTCTTTTTTATTTACTTGTAAGTTTATAAAGTGCAACTACTACTTCTGTATGGTTGTTTGGTTTAACTAACTGTAAGGGATGTGATTAATTGACTCATCTATTTACTGTAATTGTGATCATTTGCTGTTTCTTTCTAGTCATAACAATCTTTAATAGTGAAAGAAAACTTGAAACATCATTATTATCAATATCAGTGATCGCTCTAATTATGAGTATTTATTTTATACCAGGTTACATTATTGCCACTCAAGGTTTTGAGTTTACTTACACATTTGCAACCTTTACATCATCTGAAATATATAATTTAATACATGTGCTTTTAATACTTGCGCTCATTTCTTTTACAATTTATTTGACGGTGAAAACTCACTCCCAAAATAATTGATATGCAATTGGCTCAACATAAAAACTAGCGCTTGAGTAAGTTAACTTTGGTTTTGCTAGTGGTATATTATCGTTATATTCGGAAACGTACGCTACCACTAGTGTTTAATGTGCTTATCCGCTAACGAATCGTACGGTGCTTATATTGAAGAAAATGACTTGTAAATTGATCTAACGAACTCCACTGTCGTTATTGAGTATTTTTGGGTAGAAATAAAGCCTCGTTGCCGAGAATACGCATTCTGGAGTTCGTTAAACATTTTGAACGGTACAATTTAGCTAAATAAGAGTTACTGGGTTCGTTAACATTATGTTTGGTAAAGTAAGCCGCCACTAATGGCTACTACAATCCTGACCCGGCGGATGTTTTGCGAGTCTGGTTTTCTTTTAAATGAAGGAACCACAATATTCATATCCAAACCGACCTCCCACATGGAGAGCGGTTTTTCGTCTTTTTGTAGCGTCACAACCTCATAAACACCCCTAATCAAGCCGATAATGAAATTAAACAAATAATGTTAGCTGTAATTACCAATAATATTCGTTAATAATTGACCTTCCTTGAGCTTGGATATAATGGTAAACTTTGAATATGAGAATTGTTAGAAGGAGTTCGGTATGGCAAAGATAAAATCGAAGTTCGTTTGTACCGAATGTGGCGCTGAATCGCCAAAATGGATGGGTAAATGTCCGAGTTGCCATGAGTGGAATACGATGATCGAAGAGAAGGAAACGGTCGTAAAAACAAAAGGTGTCGGCTTATCGACGATCCATACGAAAGAAAAGCCTCAATCCATCATACATATAGAGTGTGGGAAAGAACCACGCATTGAGACAGGGATGGTGGAGCTAAATCGTGTGCTAGGAGGAGGCGTTGTTCCTGGTTCGCTCATCTTAGTTGGTGGCGATCCCGGCATTGGCAAATCAACGTTGCTTTTGCAAACTTCCCATGCACTTGCGGTTAAGGGTCTCAAAGTACTTTACATATCTGGAGAAGAATCTGTTCGTCAAACAAGACTTCGGGCAGATCGACTAGGCGCTTTAACAGAGTCACTCTACGTACTCTGTGAGACGAATATGGAGTATGTAAATGATGCAATTGAATCCGTGCAACCGGACTTTCTAGTCATCGACTCCATCCAGACGGTGTACGATCCACGTGTTGAATCTGCACCGGGTAGTGTTTCCCAAGTAAGAGAATGTACCGCTCATTTCATGCGCGTCGCTAAGATTAAAGGGATTGCGACGGTGCTTGTAGGCCACGTAACCAAAGAAGGCGCGATAGCTGGGCCAAGATTGCTTGAACATATGGTGGATTGTGTACTTTATTTTGAAGGGGAACGCCATCATACGTATCGATTGCTGCGCGCAGTCAAAAACAGGTTTGGCTCAACAAATGAAATCGGAATTTTCGAAATGAGCGAAGATGGGCTGCGAGAAGTTACGAATCCTTCTGAACTTTTTCTATCTGAAAGACCGCTTGGTGTATCGGGTTCAACGGTTGTTGCAAGTATGGAAGGTACTAGACCGATTCTTGTAGAACTGCAAGCGCTTGTGGCAACAACAAACTTCCCTTCACCGCGCAGAATGTCAACAGGTATTGATCATCATCGAATGGCACTTATTATTGCCGTTTTGGAGAAACGCAACGGGATGTTTCTTCAGACGCAAGATGCTTACCTAAATGTAGCAGGTGGTGTGAAGCTGGATGAACCAGCAGTTGATCTAGCTGCTGCGGTTAGTTTGGCATCGAGCTTCCGAGATGCACCAACCAGACCTTATGATGTGATATTTGGAGAAGTTGGATTAACAGGTGAAGTTAGAGCAGTATCAAGAGCTGAGCAGCGCGTGAAAGAAGCAGAAAAGCTCGGTTTCAAAAGAGTAATTATGCCGGAAAAAAGTTTGAAAGGGTGGACACCACCTGCTGGCATTGAAATTATTGGAGTAAATACAGTAGCGGAAGCACTAAAGGCAGCTTTTGGATAGGGGGCACCAGATGAAGGAACCGACTCAGCAAGAAGTGATGAATCAATTATTGCAATTAGTTGCGCCAGGCACCCCTTTTAGAGAAGGGTTAGAGAATGTATTAAGAGCCAAAACAGGCGCACTAATTGTTGTGGGCTACAGCCCAGAAGTCATGGAAGTCGTGGACGGAGGTTTCTCCATCAATTGCGACTTCTCTTCGAACTATTTGTACGAACTAGCCAAGATGGACGGCGCTATTATAATGAGTGAGGATATGAGGCGTATTCTTTACGCCAATACTCAGCTTATTCCGAACAGCTCCATACCGTCGATTGAAACAGGTATCCGTCACCGTACAGCGGAGCGTGTAGCGAAGCAAACGGGTAGACTCGTTGTATCGATCTCGCAGCGTAGAAACATTATTACGTTGTACCAAGGCAACCTTCGTTATTCGTTAAAAGATATGGGTGTTATATTAACAAAAGCAAACCAAGCTATTCAAACGCTAGAGAAGTACAAGGCAGTTCTTACGCAATCCTTTACTAACCTCTCCGCGCTTGAGTTTGAGGAATTAGTTACATTGCAAGAAGTTGCCCATGTTATTCAGCGCGTTGAGATGGTGCTGCGAATTAAGATGGAAATTAGCCGCTATGTCAATGAACTCGGTACGGAAGGCCGTCTTATTAGTATGCAAATGGATGAGTTGGTCGGAGGAGTTGAGGAGGACGCGTGGTTCCTACTTAAGGACTATGCGAAGGATAACTCTGATGAAAAAATTAGGGAGCTTCGGAACGGTTTGAAAAAGCTTAGTTCAGATGAACTTCTAGATGCGTCACCAATTGTACGTTTAATTGGATATCCTCATACGAACAATATGGCGGACGAATCGGTAGCTCCTCGCGGCTACAGATTGCTCAACAAAATTCCGAGATTACCGCTAATTATTATGAATAATTTAGTGGAACGTTTCCATCGACTGCCACATATTTTAATGGCAACAATTGAAGAGCTGGACGAGGTTGACGGCATTGGAGAAGTGCGTGCGCGCGCGATTAAGGACGGTTTAAAGCGTATTCAAGAGCAGATGTTCATTGACAGACAAATTTAAATCCCATACAATTGATAGAATGTGTTCCAATCATTGACCTGAAGAACAGGTGCGATTAATGGGCATAGTAGAGAAGAGGTGGAATAGATGATCGCAAAATCGATACCGAGCCTTCTCACGGTTGGTAATTTATTTCTCGGCATAGTGGCCATCATTATGATTTTTGATGAAAATCCGCAGATGGCAGCGATAATGGTTCTAATTGCAATGCTTTTAGATGGTGTGGACGGTCGCGTTGCACGAGCGCTCAATGTGCAGAGTGAATTCGGGAAAGAGTTAGACTCCTTATCCGACGTCATTTCCTTTGGTGTAGCTCCTGCTTTTATTATGTATGTTGTTGCTTTTCAAGACTTAAGTCCTGCTCTTGCATGGACAGTAACTGCACTTTTCCCGATTTGTGGAGCGCTACGTTTGGCGAGGTTTAACGTTATTACGAGCAATGCAGGTTACTTTATTGGGTTGCCTATCCCAGCTGCTGGCGGTGTTTTGGCAACGATGGCCTTATTTAAAGATGATATACCGGTAGCTGTACTTCTTACGGGTACAATTGTATTGGCACTACTCATGGTTAGTACGGTCAGGTATCCAAACTTTAAGAAGGTAGGCATACCGCGCAATGCCATTTGGGTTGTACCTATCATTATTATTATTTCCATCATAATAGGAATAAATTTCGAAAATCATTTGTCGAAATTTCTGTTTGTTCCATTGCTTATATATGCACTATATGGCCTAAAAAAAAACGTTGATCGTCGTTTGCCGAAACGTTTACGCAAGCGCAAAAATCAGAACGAAACGCCTGAAGAACCGGTAAATTCCGAGAAGCCAGCTTAAAAGAAGCATAAACAAAAAGAACGTCCTCGGTCACATATTGTGGCTGAGGACGTTCTTTTTGTTACCTATGTTAGATTAAACAAGCCCAGTGTGGAGCATTTGTCGTATTCATCAGCTATCACTTCATCAAGCTCGACCTGTAGCAAATTGCATAACGCTGTCATGTAAAATAAGTTACGTCCGAGTTCACTCTTTATTGCATCGTTGCAATGTTCGCATAAAGCGCCTGTTAGATGGCTCACTAATGTACTTTTAGCATTTTCAAGATTCAACTCGTCGGTATATTGCTGTTTGCGGGCATTCAATTCAATACAACCACAGTCTGTCACCGCTTTTGATACTGCACGATTTACGGATGCGCCCGATTGTCCGAATTTGGACATTACATCGAGCAAGCTGCGGTGCCGAAGTAACAGTTCAGAAACTTGTTGCTGAAATTGTTCCAATGTTGGCGTACTCATGGATTCCATCGCAATCACCTGCCTCTAGTTAAGTAATCTCATACTCATTATAATGCTCCCGAGCATTGTTTTCCACAGTGTCATAAAGAAAGGGTATTGCGACCTAAATAGCCCTATATAGAAAACTTTAACATTTTTCCTTCCAACTACGATTAACGATTGAAATATTGGATCATAATTGTAATGGAGGTGAACCTTTATGGTTAGACGAATGATACAGATTATAGGTTTATTGTTTGGCGGTATGGCTGGAGGCGAGGTCTATGGTTGGATGAACGGTGCGGCTATGTGGTCGAACTCTTCAGTCAGCATGTTGCAGCAATCTGGCACTTATTACATGAATGTAGCGGTAGGAGCCCTCGTTGGTGTTATTGCGGCAACGATTTTGGCTGGTCCAGCAATACGGTTTACAGGAAAATGTGTGGAACTGACATCTGAGATGCCACTGAGACAGTTGCTTGTTGGAGCGGGTGGTATGCTTTCAGGTCTATTATTAGCAGTATTGTTATATCCGTCCGTTGCAAGACTTGAGGGCATGGGGCAACTTTTACCTGCCTTTATGGCACTTGTGTTTGGTTATGTAGGTACATTGGTTGGTTTATCCAAACAAGATGAGATTGTAGAAGGGTTTGCGTCAATTGCTGCTAAGCAACGTTCGACATCTTCCTCAAATGAAGTGAGGGGTTTCGAGGAACATAAAATTTTAGATACGAGCGTTATAATCGACGGTAGAATTGCAGATATATGCAAAACAGGATTTATTGAGGGAACTCTTGTTATTCCAGAGTTTGTACTAGAGGAGCTACAGCATATTGCAGATTCCTCTGACTTGTTGAAACGTAACAGAGGGCGGAGAGGGCTAGATATTCTGAACAAAATTCAGAAGGAATTAGACGTAAAAGTACTGATCTATGAAGGAGACTTCGAAGAGATCGGGGAAGTGGATAGTAAACTTGTTAAACTAGCAAAAGCATTACATGGTAAAGTCGTAACTAACGACTTTAATTTGAACAAAGTTTGTGAGCTTCAAGGTGTATCCGTACTAAACATTAATGATCTCGCTAATGCTGTTAAGCCAGTTGTTTTGCCTGGTGAAGAAATTATCGTTCAAGTGATTAAAGATGGCAAAGAGCATGGGCAAGGTGTAGCTTATTTAGACGATGGCACAATGATTGTTGTTGAAGGCGGAAGAGATTATATCGGAACAACGATGGAGGTACTCGTAACGAGTGTCTTACAAACTTCCGCGGGCCGAATGATATTTGCTAAGCCAAAGCTGTTGGAAAAAGCGCTGTAACAAGGTATGATGTTACTATTGTACATAGATAAGAGGAAGCTACATTTTCTATGCTAGCCTTATCTTACAGCGCGAAACGAGCTCATGCCAGTCTAAACGTCTGGAGCCGTTTGCGATAACCATTCGGCTAAGGCGGGTAGAGATCATGAGAGAAAAGTTTGGTGTCATCATCGTTGCAGCCGGTCGCGGCTCACGTATGGGGACAAAAGAGAGTAAGCAGTATTTACAGCTTGCAAACAAACCTATTCTAGTCCATACACTAGAACTATTCCAGCGTATGGACTTTGTTGAGGAAATTGCACTAGTTGTAGGTGAGCAGGATATCGAGCGCTGCAAAGAGTGGGCGAAGGAATATAGCTTGAGCAAGATGACCTCGATATTAAGCGGTGGGAAAGAACGACAACATTCTGTCGTTTGCGGCCTTCAGTCACTTAAGTCAGAGTGGGTTATGGTTCACGATGGGGTTCGCCCGCTCATAACCGAAGATGCTGTGAAGCGATGTTGCGAGCGCGCTTTAGTAAGTGGTGCGGCTGTTCTTGCCGTTCCGGTTAAGGATACGATTAAGCAAGTCGATGAGGCGGGGACTATCGTTGCTACACCGGATCGCAAAAGCTTGTGGGCGATACAAACGCCGCAAGCTTTTCGTCGTGCCTTGCTAATAGAAGGGCATGAATGTGCAATTAGGGATGGTTTCCTAGGTACAGATGACGCGATGGTTGTGGAGCGAATAGGTGCTTCGGTTGTTGTAGTCGAAGGGGAGTATACCAATATAAAGATCACGACGCCTGAAGATTTGCCATGGGCGGAATATTTATTGGCACAGCGCCAAGTTACGAAGGGAGATATAAGCAAATGATTCGTGTAGGACAAGGATTTGACGTTCATCAACTCGTAGAAGGACGACCGTGTATTATTGGGGGAGTTACGATTCCTTATGAGAAAGGTTTGCTCGGTCACTCTGATGCGGATGTACTTTTACATGCTATATCGGATGCGATTTTGGGTGCGCTTGGACTTGGGGATATCGGTAAACATTTCCCAGATACAGATGCAGCTTATAAGGATGCCGACAGCTTGAAACTTTTGGAGCGGGTATGGGCACTTGTAGATGAACGTGGCTACAAGCTCGGCAACATTGATTCTACCATTATTGCACAGAAGCCAAAGATGCTTCCGTATATCCCGCAGATGGCGGAAATTATCGCAAAAGCGCTTGATGCGGATGTATCGCAAGTAAACGTTAAAGCGACGACAACAGAACAGCTTGGTTTTGCAGGTCGGGGCGAAGGAATTGCAGCACAATCAGTCGTTTGTTTGATCAAAAAGGGAGGAATTTTGTCATGACAACAGAAGTACGTGTACGTTATGCCCCATCACCAACGGGACATTTGCATATTGGTAACGCAAGAACGGCCTTATTTAATTATTTATACGCAAAAAGACATGGTGGCAAGTTTATTATCCGCATAGAAGATACGGATGTGAAACGTAATGTTGCTGGAGGGGAAGAAAGCCAGCTTAAATATTTGAAATGGTTAGGTATCGAGTGGGATGAGAGCATTGACATCGGTGGTGGATTTGGCCCATACCGTCAAACGGAACGTCTCGATATTTATCGCGAATATTGGCAAGATCTGCTTGATCGTGGTCTAGCATACCGTTGTTACTGTACTGAAGAGGAGCTAGAGCAAGAGCGTGAAGAACAGACTGAGCGCGGAGAGACACCTCGTTATTCAGGTAAACATAGAAACTTAACGGCTGAGCAGCAGCAAGCTTTTGAAGCAGAGGGTCGTATTGCAAGTATTCGTTTCCGTGTACCTGAAGCACGTACTTATACGTTCGATGATCTAGTAAAAGGCACAATCAGCTTCGATACAACGGAGATGGGCGACTTCGTTATCGTTAAAAAAGACGGTATTCCGACGTACAACTTTGCTGTTGTGCTTGATGACTACCTCATGCGCATTAGCCATGTACTTCGTGGTGAAGATCATGTATCTAACACGCCTAGACAATTGATGATTTATGAAGCGTTTGATTGGGCTCCTCCGATATTCGGTCATATGACACTTATTGTAAATGAGCATAAGAAGAAGTTAAGTAAACGTGACGAGTCTATTATTCAGTTTATCGAGCAATATGATGATCTTGGTTACTTGCCTGAAGCGATGTTCAACTTCATTTCGCTACTTGGTTGGTCACCTGAAGGTGAGCAAGAGATGTTCTCGCGTGAGCAACTGATTGAAGTATTCAACTCAGATCGTCTAAGCAAGAGTCCTGCTGTGTTCGATACACAGAAGCTTAGCTGGATGAATGGTGAATATATTAAAGGTGCAGATTTGCCGCGAATTGTAGATCTCTGTATTCCTCATCTTCAAAAAGCAGGATGTATTCCAGATGCGCTGGACAGCGACGGCAGAGAATGGGTAACGGGGCTTGTAGGGCTTCATCAAGATAAGCTCCGCAGTGCTTCTGATATCGTATCTGTGACAGAGCTATTCTTCCGTGATTCTGTTGTTGAAGATGAAGAAGCATCGACTGTCCTTGCAGAAGAACAAGTTCCTACAGTGCTTGGTGCTTTCCTTGGACTATTGGAGTCGGATGCAGCACCATTTACAGTTGAGGGCATTAAAGAGATGATCAAAACCGTACAAAAGGAAACTGGATTTAAGGGTAAAGCGCTCTTCATGCCGATCCGCGCTGCATTGACAGGTCAAACGCATGGGCCTGATCTTAATCAATCTATCGTTTTGCTTGGCAAGCCTAAAGTGACTGCGAGACTTCAAGGTCGTTTGGCGTAACATTCTGATGGTTGATTTTTAATTAATATAAAGATTACTGAATGCACACTTGCACTTTTACTGCGATTCGGTATACTATGACTATTAATAATATTGAAACGGCCATGAACAGGAGAAGTACGTTACGTTGTGGATTCGCAGAGAGGACAACCGTCATTCGAATCGTATTTGTTTTGCAAACGATAAGGATGGAGCTGAAAGTTGTCTAGTTCGCACAAACGGAAATTGCACCTGGGAGCTTTGTTCCGAGACTCTATCATTTACGAAATTATGGTTACATACCGATTTCGTAGTAATAGTGAGGTAGGCAACAACGTATTGTCCACGTTAAGGACTATGAGATGAACACGCTGCGAGTAATCCTCGAATGCGAAGTTCAAGCAGAGTGGAACCGCGAGAATACACGCCTCTGTAGCATTTAATGCTGCAGAGGCTTTTTTATTTTTTCTACATACCTTAATTATCGCTTAGCAGCTTGAAGGGGGATTTCATAATGCTTCGCCATTTTCGCTCAGACGTACAAACGGTTTTCGAAAACGATCCCGCGGCTCGTAGTCGATTCGAGGTTATATTTACGTATTCCGGTGTCCATGCTATTTGGGGGCATCGTCTGGCACATTCGTTTTATCGCAAGGGATGGTTTACAGTAGCACGCGTCATTTCGCAGGTCAGCAGGTTTATGACTGGAATTGAGATTCACCCAGGGGCAAGAATTGGCGAGCGTCTTTTTATCGACCATGGCATGGGTGTAGTAATAGGCGAAACTTGTGAAATTGGTGATAACGTCGTTATTTATCAAGGGGTTACTCTCGGCGGTACGGGTAAGGAAAAGGGGAAGCGTCACCCAACAATCGGCAATAATGTAGTTATAGGTTCAGGTGCAAAAGTACTAGGTTCCTTCACTGTCGGGGACAATTCTAATATTGGTTCAAATGCAGTAGTATTGCGTGAGGTGCCAGACAATTGTACGGTAGTAGGAAATCCGGGACGGGTCGTTAGACGCAATGGTGAACGAGTAGGCGATAGGCTCGATCACACACAGCTACCTGACCCTGTTATTGAGATGTTCCGTATGATGCAGAAAGAAATTGATGAGCTGAAATTCCATGTGAATGGTGAGCGAGGTTCAGAAGATGAGGGGAGTAAACAATAATGACAATAGCTATATATAATTCTTTGTCGCGGACAAAGGAGAGTTTTGAGCCGCAAGAAGCGGGTAAAGTGAAAATGTATGTTTGTGGACCAACGGTCTACGACTATATTCATATCGGTAATGCAAGGCCAGTTGTATTTTTTGATGTTGTTCGTCGATATTTGGAGGATGCAGGTCATGAAGTTAATTATGTCGTCAACTTCACTGATGTAGACGATAGACTCATTCGTAAGGCGGAAGAGCTAGGTACAACAGTTCCTGAAGTTGCAGAACGGTTTATCGAAGCGTTCTACAAAGATATCGATTCTCTAGGTGTACGCAAAGCAACAATCAATCCACGTGTTACGGATCATATTGTTGAAATCGTTGCGTTTATAGAAGGGCTTGTCGAGAAAGGCTATGCGTATGAGAGTGAAGGGGATGTTTATTTCCGAACCTCTTCCTTCGAGGATTACGGCAAGTTATCGCATCAGAATATCGAAGAGTTGCAATTCGGTATTCGTATTGAAATTGGCGAGCGCAAAGAAAACCAAGGAGACTTTGTTCTTTGGAAGGGAGCTAAGCCAGGCGAAATTAAGTGGGATAGTCCTTGGGGAGCGGGACGTCCAGGCTGGCATATTGAATGTTCGGCTATGGCTCGCAAATATTTGGGTGATACACTCGACATCCATGGTGGAGGACACGATTTGCAGTTCCCGCATCATGAATGTGAGGTTGCACAATCAGAGTCGCTTACAGGTAAGCCGCTAGCAAACTATTGGATGCATAACGGTTATCTTCACATTAACAACGAAAAGATGTCGAAGTCGTTAGGTAACGGAATTTCGGTACATGAAATTGTTCAGCGAGTAAAGCCACAAGCCATTCGTTACTTTATTCTTGCAACACATTATCGTAGTCCGCTTAACTTTAGTGATGATGCGATAGCTCAAGCAGAAAATAGTGTGGACCGTATCGCGTATTGCTATTCCAACTTGAAGCATAGACTTGATGCAATTGCTGGGACTAACAGTGCAGCAGGTGAAGTAGCATTGCTACGAAATCGGGTTGACCGAATTGTAGAGCAGTTCGCAGCGAAAATGGACGATGACTTTAGTACTCCGGATGCCATTACAGCGTTGTTCGATCTTGTCGGGGAAGCTAATGTATATTTGCAGGATCAAAATGCTACTGTAGAAGGACTTGAACTGTTGCTGTCAGCAATTGAACGGATCGATAATGTGCTCGGATTATTGCCGCTGCAGGCTGAAGAAGAGTTATTGGATGCAGAAATTGAGGGACTAATTATAGAGCGGACAGAAGCTCGTAAGTCTAAAAATTGGGCGCGTGCAGATGAAATTCGTGATCTGTTAGTCGAAAAAAACATCGTGCTAGAAGATACTCCTCTAGGCATTCGTTGGCGGCGCAAATGACGGGCCATTTGGATAACGGTGATGGAAGCGAAGTAGTTGTAAGCGGGGTTAACCCACTGGCTTTGCACCATCCGCCTAAGAAATCTGGTCTTGTTAATCCTGTCGTGCTAGCTTATATGGGCGATGCAGTGTTCGAGCTTCTAGTACGCCAATACTTGATCTCTTTACCTAACAACAAATCGCATCATCTTCATAAGGAAGCAACAAAGATGGTTTCAGCTAAGGCGCAACGCGAATTGCTGGAACGTTGGTTGCCGCACTTAACGGAAGAAGAGTCGGATATCGTAAGACGCGGTCGGAACACGAAGTCAGGGGCACCGCCGAAAAATGCTGACCCTGCTGATTATCGTAAAGCGACAGCGCTTGAATGTCTTGTAGGATATTTATATTTTGAAGGAAGGCTTGAGCGATTAGGCGAGTTGTTCCATATTGCGCTAGCTGACCGAGAATAACGGAAAAATTGAAAACTAACTATTCACATGAATGATAGGAGGAGCACAATGAACGAAGAAATCAATCAAGAAGAGCTAATTGCAGGCAAACATCCAGTACTTGAAGCATTACGCTCCGGAAGAGAAATTAATAAAATTTGGATTGCTGATGGTGCACAAAAGAGTTTAACGCTGCCGATTACGGCGGAAGCAAAAAAACAAGGCATTATCGTTCAGTTCGTCGATAAGCGCAAGCTTGATAGTATGGTGACTGGAGTAGCGCATCAAGGTGTAATCGCACAAGCGGCAGCATTTGAGTACGTTGAAGTAGAAGAAATTCTTGAAATAGCAAAGAAAAAAAGTGAAATGCCATTTATTTTGCTACTAGACGAGATTGAAGATCCGCATAACTTAGGTTCCATTCTACGTACAGCAGAATGTACGGGTGTACATGGTGTTATTATACCGAAGCGTCGCGCTGCAGGACTTACGGCTACTGTGCTGAAAATATCTGCTGGTGCTGCAGAGCATGTGCCTGTAGCAAGGGTAACAAATCTTGCACAGACAATTGAGAAGCTTAAAGAGGCTGGCGTATGGATTGCAGGAACAGATGTTAGCGCATCTCAGGATGTATATAAGATGAAATTCGATATGCCCCTTGCCGTCGTTATAGGAAACGAGAGCAAAGGAATGGGTAGACTTATCGGGGAGAAATGCGATTTCCTAGTTAAGCTTCCTATGCTTGGCCAACTTAATTCTTTAAATGCTTCAGTTGCAGCGGGTGTGCTTATGTATGAGGTCGTTAGACAGCGCCGGAGCGTCTAAGTCATGAACCGGCGTAATGATGTCCTGCTCGTTGATGGCTACAACATTATTGGAGCTTGGCCAGAACTCGCGAGGCTAAAGGAGCAGGATCTGGAGGACGCACGGGATAGGCTTCTAGATTTATTGGCCGATTATCAAGGGTTTACCGGAATGTTAGTTTATGTTATATTCGATGCCCATCTGGTCCCGGGGCTTGGTTCCACATTCAAGCAACATAGAATAACGATCGTCTATACAAAAGAGAAGGAAACAGCGGACGAGTGTATTGAGCGACTTTGCTCCGAATTGATGGCAAGAAGAAGGAACATATATGTTGCTACTTCTGACCTCGTGGAGCAACATGTCGCATTTGGTAAAGGTGCGCTTCGATTATCTGCTCGTGAGCTGCTCATCGATATTGGGCAAAATCGTAAGCAGATTGAAAGCTCCATCAAAAATGATAGGCCAATAAAGCGAAATACACTCGATCAAAATGTAAGTCTTGATGTATGGAGTAAGCTCGAACGGCTACGCAGAGGCGAAAAAGACGTATAATTTACTCCTAATGTAGGTCTTTCAAATAATGCCACAAAGTTACATTTTTTCTATAAAATCGATAGTTTACGGGGCTGAGATTGGTTGACTGTGCAAGGTTACATAATGTATACTGACTCTATGTTTCAAGCTTATGAATCTAGCGCGGTGTACGCCTTGCAGGCCGGAGGGATAGTGTGTGAGTATCGACCTCAAAGAATGGAGTACGCTCGAGTATGAAAGCAGCACGGACGAGGATATTGTAGAAGCAGTCCGTAATGGCGACAGTATGGCGCTTGAATATTTGATAAACAAATACAAAAACTTCGTGAGAGCCAAGGCTCGTTCTTACTTTCTAATCGGCGCCGATCGCGAAGATATTGTACAAGAGGGAATGATCGGCCTTTATAAAGCAATTCGAGATTTTAAAGGTGACAAGCTTGCTAGCTTTAAAGCCTTTGCTGAATTGTGCATAACAAGGCAAATTATTACCGCAATCAAGACAGCCACTAGACAGAAGCATATCCCTCTTAATTCTTATGTTTCTCTGGACAAGCCTATCTATGATGAAGATTCTGATCGAACATTACTTGACGTGATTTGTGGCACACGAGTGTCTGATCCAGAAGAGTTAATTATCAATCAAGAAGAATTCTCAGGTTTGGAAGACAAGATGTCTGAGATATTGAGTGATCTTGAACGTAAAGTTCTCATGCTCTACCTCGATGGAAGGTCATACCAAGAGATTGCAGTTGATCTTAAGAGGCATGTAAAGTCAATTGATAATGCGTTGCAACGTGTAAAACGCAAACTTGAGAAGTATCTAGAAGTACGTGATTTCGGCAATAAGTAGATTCATCTGACGACGGACTGTCTTTCCTGTCTGAAAGTTTCAGACAGGAAAGACAGTCCATTGGTTTTAAAAGAGGAGGATTCGACCATACTGGTAGAGTCCAAATCCAGATGAAGATGCCAATTATTCACAAGCTGTGGGGCGGCCTAATTCGTTGACACGAGGTATACCTTGTGATAAAGTGTTTAGGTAGGCCTGGATTCGAGGTTTTTTTTTGTATTTTCGATGGAATCAATGAACTTACTATAGAGCTTCATGATTCGTATTTTTAAGCAGTTCGGGAGGTGTAATTCAATGCGGGTTATTATCACGTTGGCATGCACAAACTGCAAACAGAGAAACTATGCGACAACCAAGAACAAACGCAATCACCCCGACCGCATCGAGTTGAAGAAGTTTTGCAAGTTCTGTAACGAGCAGACTCCTCATCGCGAGACGCGATAGTCCATTGGAGGTGTAACCGTGGGTTTTTTGGCTAAACTGAAGCAAGGCTTTGGTACGACGACTAGTTTTTTTGCCGACAGCTGGGCGGAACTGAAGAAGGTTCGCTGGCCAAGTCGTAAAGAGTTGACAAGCTATTCAGTTATCGTTTTCGTAACGGTAGTGGCTGTAACTATTTACTTCTGGCTTCTTGACATCGGAATCTCGGAATTGGTTCAGCTCATTGTCTAGGAAGGGACCAAAGGTGGATTTGTGATGGAAAAAAGATGGTATGTCGTGCACACTTACTCTGGCTATGAGAACAAGGTAAAAGCCAATTTGGAGCGCCGTGTTGAATCTATGGGCATGGAAGACAAAATCTTCCGCGTTCTAGTTCCTATGGAAGATGAAGTGGTAGAGAAGGACGGTAAGAAAAAGACCGTTCAACGTAAGGTCTACCCTGGATATGTTCTTGTGGAAATGGTTCAAACTGACGATTCTTGGTACGTTGTTCGTAATACGCCTGGTGTAACTGGGTTTGTTGGATCGACCGGCTCCGGTTCAAAGCCGACTCCTCTATTACCCGATGAAGTGGATCAAATTTTGAAACACATGGGTATGGAAGAGCCGAAACCGAAGATCGAGTTCGAGCTGAAAGAGATGGTACGCGTGAAAGTTGGTCCTTTTGCGGACTTTGTCGGATCAGTAGAAGAAATTTTGCTGGACAAAGCGAAGCTTAAGGTTCACGTTAACATGTTTGGCAGGGAAACCCCTCTTGAGCTAGACTATACTCAAGTGGAAAAGATATAATATCTGGTTTCCGAAACAGGCGCTCACTTAGCGCTTGTATAACAGGGCAAGGAGGTGTGAGTCATGGCAAAAAAGGTCATCAAGATGGTCAAACTGCAAGTTCCTGCAGGTAAAGCTAACCCAGCGCCACCAATCGGTCCAGCACTAGGTCAAGCAGGCGTTAACATTATGGCATTCTGTAAGGAGTTTAACGCTCGTACAGCAGATCAAGCAGGTTTGATTATTCCAGTCGTGATCACTGTATTCGAGGACCGTTCCTTTACATTCGAAACTAAAACGCCACCGGCAGCAGTATTGCTTCGCGTAGCAGCAGGTATCGAAAAAGGTTCAGGCGAGCCGAATAAGAAAAAGGTCGCAAAAGTTGATCGTGCGAAAGTACGTGAAATTGCTGAGTCCAAAATGCAAGATCTTAACGCAGCTTCTGTTGAAGCAGCAATGCGTATGATCGAAGGTACTGCTCGTAGTATGGGCGTTACTATCGTCGACTAATACGGCTTCGTCCTTCGGGATGAAGTAGATGTCTTATGACATCTCGCTTTGCGAAGTCTATGACTTCGCAGGTGGGAGGATCATCCCTAGGAGGATGTTCCGTTATAACCACATAAGGAGGAAATTACAATGGCTAAACATGGTAAAAAATATGTAGAAGCAGCTAAGCTAATTAATAGCGAAGCAACTTATGAGCCTTCAGAAGCAATTGATCTTGTGAAAAAGGCTGCAACAGCTAAGTTCGACGAATCCGTTGAAGTAGCAGTACGTTTGGGTGTAGACCCGCGTAAACAAGACCAAGCTGTACGTGGAGTAGTAGTACTTCCGCACGGTACTGGTAAAACTAAACGCGTTCTCGTTTTCGCAAAAGGCGAAAAAGTGAAAGAAGCGGAAGCTGCAGGCGCTGACTTCGTTGGCGACGCAGACATGATCAACAAAATCCAACAAGGTTGGTTCGATTTCGACGTTTGCGTAGCAACGCCGGATATGATGGCTGAAGTTGGTAAGCTCGGCCGTATCCTTGGTGGTAAAGGTCTAATGCCTAACCCTAAAGCTGGTACAGTAACGTTTGACGTTGCTAAAGCCGTTCAAGAAATCAAAGCAGGTAAAATTGAGTACCGTCTGGACAAAGCTGGTCAAATCCATGCTCCAATCGGTAAAGTATCGTTCGACGCTGAAAAGCTGAACGAAAACTTGAAAGCTCTAATCGATGCTCTAGTACGCGCTAAACCAGCTGCTGCTAAAGGTGTCTACCTGAAAAACATTGCTGTTTCTTCAACAATGGGCCCTGGTGCTCGCGTATCAACTTCACAATTCCGTTAAGTTGAGAAGAAACAACTACTCAAATTCGAACACGCATACCGTAGACAGTAGGTGCCCATGAGGGCTTAATTTCCTACCGAGGTGTTATGATAAAACGTTTATGAATGTAGCTTGGTTACTTGCTGCAGTTGATAACGACATCATGGCCTTCGCAGTCTCTGCGGAGGCCTTTCTCATGCATCGAGGAGAGGACTATCCGTCGTATTCACGGGATGTATAATATTACGGGAGGTGTACAAATTGGCTAACGCAAAGATCATCCAAGAGAAACAAGAGGCAGTTGCGGTAATCGCTTCGAAGCTTACTACTAGCTCCAGCACGGTTATTGCTGACTACCGCGGATTGAACGTTGCGCAAGTAACTGAACTACGGAAGCAGCTCCGCGAGGCTGGCGTTGATTTCCAAGTTTTGAAAAACTCGCTCGTTCGTCGTGCTACTGAAGGAACAGAATTGACGGCACTTAACGATATTCTGACAGGACCTACAGCAGTTGCATTCAGTGGCGAAGACACTGTTGCTCCAGCTAAAATCCTTAACGATTTTGCTAAAAAGAATGAAGCACTTAAACTTAAGGGCGGCGTTGTAGAAGGTAAAGTTGTTAGTTCGGAAGAAATCAAAGCACTTGCGGAACTTCCGTCCCGCGATGGTTTGCTTTCCATGCTCCTCAGCGTGCTTCAAGCTCCAGTTCGCAACTTCGCGCTTGCGGTTAAAGCAGTTGGAGAAAAGCAAGAAGCTGGCGTTTAATACGATCAGTTTTTTATACAGAGTCGATTTAATATCGGCATCTTAATTAGCAACACAAAAAAAATAAACCACTTTCGGAGGTATAACCATGTCTAAAGAGCAAATCTTAGAAGCCATTAAAGTTATGACCGTTCTTGAATTGAACGATCTTGTAAAAGCAATTGAAGAAGAATTCGGCGTTACTGCAGCAGCTCCTGTTGCAGCAGCAGCTGGCGGCGCTGCAGAAGTTGCAGCACAAACTGAATTCGACGTTATTTTGAACAGCGCTGGCGCTTCCAAAATCAACGTAATTAAAGTAGTTCGCGAAATCACTGGTCTTGGCTTGAAAGAAGCTAAAGATCTTGTTGATAGCGCTCCTAAAGCAATCAAAGAAAAAGTTAGCGAAGAAGAAGCTAACGGCGTTAAAGCTAAGCTTGAAGAAGCTGGCGCTTCCGTTGAAGTTAAGTAATTTTTCTTCATCATACAGCAGCCAAGCCTGCTAACTAGTAGGTTTAGGTTGAAGAACCCCTTGAAACGTCATGTTTCAAGGGGTTCGTTGTATGTTATCGGGTAAAAAAGTGAAGGAGGCGGTATCCATGTCTAATCATTATTACTCCAAAACGCCAGAAGTTAAGCATAATCGACAAGTTCATTCCGCGGAACTTCGTGGATATTCGATGAAGTTTGTCACGGATGCAGGTGTTTTTTCGAAAACAGGAATCGACTACGGAAGTCGTGTACTTATTGACGCTATGGAGTTAAAAGAAGACGACCGCATCCTGGATGTTGGCTGTGGCTATGGGCCGATCGGCCTAACGGCTGCTATGATAGCCAAGGGCGGACATGTTACGATGATTGATATTAATGAAAGAGCAGTAGAACTTTCGAAAGAAAATGCAAAACAGAATGGGATTACTAATATTACTGCATTACAAAGTGATCTGTATGAGGCAGTAAATAATAAAACGTTTAACGTCATTTTGACGAACCCTCCTATTCGCGCTGGTAAGGCAACTGTTCATCGCGTTTTTGAGGAAGGTTATGCATTATTAGAGTCTGGCGGCACGATGTGGGTCGTTATTCAGAAGAAGCAAGGTGCTCCATCAGCAATGGAGAAACTTACGCAATTGTTTGGAGAAGTAGAGGAAGTTACGAAAGATAAAGGCTATAGAATTCTAAAAGCCATCAAATTTTAATGGTAGCTAATAAAAAAGTCAATATTTTTTTGCAAAATGCAAGAAAATGATTTGACTTGACTTTTTTGATATGGTAATATTATAAAATGTCAGCATAAAATTGCTCGAATTCTCTTTAGTCAACTAAAATGTCAAGTGCAAATTTCGAGCGCGGTAAGCATATATTTGGAGCATTTGACGTATAATGGTTACATTTTGGGCAAAATTACTTGATATGAGACCATCGCACCCGCGCTGCGAATGGTAAGCTGCCGGAAACATGCTCTTTTTTCGAACTATTCGATAAGGGCTTTTCTTTATTTATCTATACAGGCGGCTGGTGCCGCCCAATGGTAACGCAGTGAGTATCGATGCTGTGAGACAGACACGAGGGGTGAGGTTAAGTTGGCAGGACAACTTGTTCAGTATGGTCGGCGGACGCGCAGAAGCTACGCTCGGATCAACGAGGTGCTGGAAGTCCCGAACCTGATTGAAATCCAACAAAAATCGTATGAGAAGTTTTTGGACAATGACTTGATCGAGTTATTCCAGGACATTTCTCCGATTTCGGACTTTACGGGCAATCTATCGCTAGAGTTTATCGATTATAACTTAGGCGAACCGAAATATTCGGTGGATGAATCAAAAGAACGCGACGTGACGTATGCAGCTCCACTACGCGTCAAAGTACGTCTGTTCAATAAGGAAACGGGCGAGGTTAAGGAACAAGAAGTGTTCATGGGTGATTTCCCGCTTATGACGGAAACGGGCACGTTTATTATTAACGGAGCTGAACGTGTTATCGTCAGCCAATTGGTGCGCTCCCCTAGTGTGTACTTCAGCACGAAGGTTGATAAGAACGGGAAGAAAAATTACACCGCGACAGTTATTCCAAACCGCGGCGCTTGGCTAGAGCTTGAGACTGACGCCAAGGATATTATCTACGTTCGTATTGACCGGACCCGGAAAATACCGGTAACGGTGCTTTTGCGTGCGCTTGGATTTGGCACAGACGCTGAGATATTAGATTTGCTCGGCCATGACGAGTACATTAGCAATACGCTGGACAAGGATAGCACGGATTCTACGGAGAAAGCGCTGATTGAAATTTATGAGCGTCTTCGCCCGGGTGAGCCGCCTACTTTGGACAACGCGAAGAGCTTGTTAGTTGCTCGCTTCTTCGATCCAAAACGATATGACCTGGCCAATGTCGGCCGTTACAAAATAAACAAGAAGCTGCATATCAAGAACCGTTTGTTCAATCAGCGTCTTGCTGAAAACTTGGTAGATCCGTCAACTGGCGAGATCATTGCTGAGTCAGGCCAGATGATTGACCGTCGTCTTCTTGACGAAATTCTCGAAAACCTCGAGAAAGATGTTGGCTTCAAGACGTATCATGTTGCTAATGGCGTATTGGATGCTGATAGTATTCCACTACAAACAATTAGCGTATTCTCGCCTCATGACGATAGCAAAGTTATTAAAGTAATTGCTAATGGTATTATTGATAAATCCGTCAAGCATGTTACACCTGCGGATATTATCTCCTCCATTAACTATTTCATTAATTTGCTTCATGGCGTGGGCAGCACAGATGATATTGACCATCTTGGTAACCGTCGTTTGCGTTCGGTTGGCGAATTGCTTCAAAATCAATTCCGTATCGGTCTATCCCGTATGGAACGTGTTGTTCGTGAGAGAATGTCCATTCAGGATGCGAATGCGATTACGCCTCAGGCACTAATCAACATTCGACCAGTTATTGCATCAATTAAAGAGTTCTTTGGTTCCTCACAGTTGTCCCAGTTCATGGATCAGACGAACCCGCTTGCGGAACTAACGCATAAGCGTCGTCTATCAGCACTAGGACCCGGCGGTTTGACGCGTGAGCGCGCGGGCTTTGAAGTTCGTGACGTCCATCACTCTCACTACGGTCGTATGTGTCCAATCGAGACGCCAGAGGGTCCGAACATCGGTTTGATCAACTCCTTATCTACATTTGCCCGTATTAACGAATATGGCTTCATTGAGGCTCCTTATCGTTGGGTAGATCCGAAAACAGGAATTGTTACTGATCAAATAGCTTATTTGACAGCTGATGAAGAGGACAATTACGTAATCGCGCAAGCGAATGCGAGATTGACTGAAGATAGCAAATTTAAAGAAACGAGCACAATTGTTCGTTACAATAAGCAAGCAGACAACATCCTAACAATGCCGAGCGATCGCGTTGACTACATGGACGTTTCCCCTAAACAAGTTGTATCGGTTGCAACGGCGCTCATTCCGTTCCTAGAGAACGATGACTCCAACCGTGCACTAATGGGATCAAACATGCAACGTCAAGCGGTACCTCTTCTAATTCCAAGATCACCTCTAGTAGGTACTGGAATGGAGCATAAAGCTGCGAAGGATTCCGGCGTTTGTATCGTTTCAAAATATGACGGTGTGATTGAACGCGCATCAGCTAATGAAATTTGGCTACGTCGTATCGAGACAGTCGACGGTAAACAAGTAAGCGGTGACTTGGTTAAACATAAATTGCATAAGTTTATGCGTTCTAACCAAGGTACATGTATTAACCAACGTCCACTAGTACGCAAGGGCGATGTTATCAAAAAAGGTGACATCATGGCAGACGGTCCTTCCACTGAAAAGGGCGAATTGGCGCTAGGCCGCAACGTAGTCGTTGCCTTCATGACTTGGGAAGGTTACAACTACGAGGATGCTATCTTGCTTAGTGAGAAACTAGTGAAAGAGGATGTTTACACATCCATTCACATCGAGGAATATGAATCAGAGGCTCGTGATACTAAACTCGGCCCTGAAGAAATTACTCGAGATATCCCGAATGTTGGCGAAGAGGCTCTACGCAATCTCGACGAGCGAGGCATTATCCGCGTCGGTGCTGAAATTAGTGCAGGCGACATTCTAGTAGGTAAAGTAACACCTAAAGGTGTAACAGAACTTACAGCAGAAGAAAGATTGCTACATGCGATCTTCGGAGAAAAAGCACGCGAAGTTCGTGATACATCGCTACGTGTACCGCATGGTACTGACGGTATCGTTGTTGACGTTAAAGTATTTACTCGCGAGAACGGCGATGAATTGCCACCAGGCGTTAATCAGCTAGTTCGTGCTTATATTGCTCAAAAACGTAAAATTTCCGAAGGTGACAAGATGGCCGGACGACATGGTAACAAGGGTGTTATTGCCCGTATCATGCCAGAAGAAGATATGCCATTCCTACCGGACGGAACACCTGTAGAGGTTGTTCTTAACCCGCTAGGCGTACCATCACGTATGAACATCGGTCAGGCACTTGAAGTTCATCTTGGTATGGCTTGTAAACATCTTGGTTTGCATGCAGCAACTCCAGTATTCGACGGCGCTCGTGAGAACGACGTATTCGATACAATGGAAGAAGCAGGTATGCAACGTAACGGTAAAACGATTCTATATGATGGACGTACTGGTGAGAACTTCGAACGTGAAGTTACTGTCGGCGTCATGTATATGATCAAACTTGCCCACATGGTTGACGACAAGATTCATGCCCGTTCAACTGGTCCTTACTCACTCGTTACACAACAGCCACTGGGCGGTAAAGCTCAGTTCGGTGGACAGCGTTTCGGTGAGATGGAGGTTTGGGCACTTGAGGCATACGGCGCAGCCTACACGCTTCAAGAAATTCTTACAGTCAAATCCGATGATGTTGTCGGTCGTGTGAAAACGTACGAATCGATCGTCAAAGGTGAAAACGTTCCTGAACCAGGCGTTCCTGAATCGTTTAAAGTATTGATCAAAGAGCTTCAGAGCTTAGGTATGGATGTCAAAATCCTAGCCGAGGATGAGCAAGAGATCGAAATGAAAGAATCGGATGATGACGATGAGGCTACTGGTGATAAGCTAAACCTCAATATAGAGGGCGCTGAAGCAAGCGCTGAATAAAAAGGGAAACTGAGCTTCAATCCGGTTCGACTACTATGGACCTGTGATTGAAGTTCAGCTTCTGAAAAGACAGTCATACATGACGAAGGAGGGTTGCTCCTTGTTGGACGTGAACAACTTCGAGTATATGAAAATTGGTCTGGCTTCGCCGGATAAAATTCGCTCGTGGTCCCGCGGAGAAGTCAAGAAGCCGGAAACCATTAACTACAGAACGCTTAAGCCCGAGAAGGAAGGTCTCTTCTGCGAGAAGATTTTTGGACCTACTAAAGATTGGGAATGTCATTGCGGTAAATATAAGCGTGTACGTTATAAAGGCGTAGTCTGTGATCGTTGCGGCGTGGAAGTTACTCGCGCTAAGGTTCGTCGCGAACGTATGGGCCATATTGAACTCGCAGCACCAGTATCACATATTTGGTATTTCAAAGGTATTCCAAGCCGTATGGGTCTAGCACTTGATATGTCCCCTCGTTCACTTGAGGAGATCATTTATTTTGCATCCTATGTTGTAACGGATCCAGGTGAAACTCCACTTGAGAAAAAACAGCTCTTGTCCGAAAAAGAATACCGCAGCTACCGTGAAAAATACGGCTACGGATTCCATGCTGGCATGGGTGCTGAAGCAGTTAAAAAATTGCTTCAGGACATTGACGTTGAAAAAGAGCTTGTGCAGCTTAAGGAAGAATTGCGTACAGCGCAAGGACAACGCCGTAATCGTGCAATCAAGCGTCTTGAAGTCATTGAAGCATTCCGTAACTCAGGTAATGCACCTGAGTGGATGATTCTTGATGTACTTCCGGTAATTCCACCGGAGCTTCGTCCAATGGTACAACTTGATGGTGGACGTTTTGCAACGTCTGACCTGAATGACCTGTATCGCCGTGTTATCAACCGTAACAATCGTCTGAAGCGTCTTCTTGATCTTGGCGCTCCTGACATTATCGTACAAAATGAGAAACGGATGCTTCAAGAAGCAGTCGATGCTCTAATCGATAATGGTCGTCGTGGTCGTCCTGTTACTGGTCCTGGTAACCGTCCGCTTAAATCTCTCAGCCATATGCTGAAAGGTAAGCAAGGACGTTTCCGTCAGAACTTACTTGGTAAACGGGTTGACTATTCTGGTCGTTCGGTTATCGTAGTAGGTCCTAACCTGAAGATGTTCCAATGTGGACTTCCGAAGGAAATGGCACTTGAGCTATTTAAGCCTTTCGTTATGAAAGAGCTAGTAAATAAAGGTCTTGCCCATAACATTAAGAGTGCGAAGCGCAAAGTTGAACGCGTAAGCCCTGAAGTGTGGGATGTTCTAGAAGAAGTTATTAAAGAACATCCGGTTCTACTAAACCGTGCCCCGACGCTGCATAGACTTGGTATTCAAGCATTTGAACCAATTCTAGTAGAAGGACGCGCGATTAAGTTGCATCCACTCGTATGTACAGCCTACAACGCCGACTTTGACGGTGACCAAATGGCTGTTCACGTTCCGTTGTCTGCTGAAGCGCAAGCTGAAGCTAGATTGTTGATGCTTGCATCAGGCAATATCCTTAACCCGAAAGACGGTAAGCCAGTTGTTACCCCTTCACAGGATATGGTTCTAGGAAGCTTCTACTTAACAATGGATAACACGAATGCAAAAGGAACTGGTTCCGCATTCGCATCGATCAATGAGGCAATTTCTGCTTACCAACGCGGTATTGTTTCCTTGCATGCACGTATCTTCATCCCAGTACGCGTATTGAAGAAAGTGGTCTTCACTGAACAACAACAAGCTTCTATGCTTGTAACGACAGTGGGTAAAATTATTTTCAATGAAATCTTCCCAGAAGATTTCCCGTATATCAATGAAGCTACAAAATCAAATCTACTACACGGTACACCAGATAAATACTTTGTTTACGAGAAGGGCGCAGATCTGAAGAAGTTCATCGATGATACTGCTATCCCAGGCGCTGTAGGCAAAGATTACTTGGCATTGATTATTGCGGAATGTTTCCGTCAATATCATACAACGCTAACTGCGGTTATTCTTGACCGTATTAAGCAGCTTGGCTTCACGTATTCCACAAAAGCTGGTATTACAATCGGTGTATCCGACGTAATTATTCCTCCAGAAAAAGTGGAAATCATGAAGGCTTCAGACGAGAAGGTTGCTATCGTTATGAATCAATACCGTCGTGGTTTGATTACAAACGAAGAGCGTTATGACCGTATCATCAGCATCTGGAGCAAATGTAAGGACGAGATTACAGAAATCCTCATGAAGTCGATGGATCGTTACAACAACATCATGCTTATGGTTGACTCCAAAGCACGGGGTAACAAATCTCAAATTACGCAGCTTGGCGGTATGCGTGGTCTAATGGCCAATCCATCTGGACGTATTATCGAGTTGCCTATTAAATCGAACTTCCGTGAAGGACTAACGGTTCTCGAGTACTTTATCTCGACGCATGGAGCGCGTAAAGGTCTTGCCGATACAGCACTTCGTACAGCTGACTCCGGTTACTTGACTCGTCGTCTAGTAGACGTAGCACAGGATGTTATCGTTCGTGAGGACGATTGTGGAACAGATAAAGGCTTCTCAGTAAGCAAGATCCAAGACGGTAAAGAAGTAATCGAAGATCTGTATGACCGTATCGAAGGTCGTTACGCGTTTGAAACGATTCGTCATCCACAAACGGGTGAAGTTATCGTTAACCGTAGCGAACTAATCGACTCGAACAGAGCAGATGCGATTATCGATGCTGGCGTAGAACGTTTGCAAATTCGTTCTGTACTAAGCTGTCGTGCTCGTCATGGCGTATGTAAGATCTGTTACGGTCGTAACCTAGCTACTGGTAAACATGTTGAGATTGGTGAAGCGGTTGGTATTATCGCAGCACAATCCATCGGTGAGCCAGGAACACAGTTGACAATGCGTACATTCCATACCGGCGGTGTTGCCGGAGACGATATTACACAAGGTCTACCGCGTATCCAAGAGCTATTTGAGGCACGTAATCCAAAAGGCCAAGCGATTATCTCTGAGCTTGACGGCGTTATTAAAGAGATTCGTGAAGCTAAAGATCGTCGTGAAATCGAAGTTCAAGGCGAAGCTGAGTCTAAAGTATATGCTGTTACCTACGGTTCACGTATTCGCGTGGCACTTGGTCAGCACATCGAGGCTGGCGACGAGTTGACTGACGGTTCTATCGATCCGAAGGATATGTTGCGTATCAAAGGTATCCGCGGCGTACAGAACTACATCTTGCAAGAAGTACAGCGCGTTTACCGTAACCAAGGCGTTGAGATCAATGACAAGCACGTTGAAGTTATGATCAAACAAATGCTACGGAAAATCCGTATCGTTGATGCTGGCGGCACTACTTTGTTACCAGGTGCATTCGTAGACATTCATGAATACGAAGCAGCTAACCGCGAAGCTATCTTCGCTGATAAAGAGCCTGCTGTTGCGAAACCGGTATTGCTCGGTATTACGAAAGCGTCCCTTGAGACAGATTCGTTCTTGTCTGCAGCATCCTTCCAGGAGACTACTCGTGTCCTAACTGATGCAGCAATTAAAGGTAAGGTCGATCAGCTTCTAGGTCTTAAAGAGAATGTTATCATCGGTAAGCTAATCCCAGCTGGTACGGGTATGCAGCGTTACCGCAACATTCGCCTTAAAGGTTTAGATGACGAAATTCTCGATGGCGAAGTTACTGAACAAGTAACGGAAGCTGTAGTAGTAGAATAAATAACAGCCCCTTTCAGCGGCTAAATATAAAAGCGATATATGCTCTAGCACAACTTGTGCAATGGAGTGTGTATCGCTTTTTTGTAAGTAAAGAAGATGTGAAGCAAGCTGTAACAGAGATCATTTATAACAAATTTCAATGTTGTTAATTAACAATTCGCGCTCTAACGAATCCTAATAACCTTAATACGTTGAAAAGTAACATTTTTTTGTTCTAACGAATCTGACAGACGTTATTGTGAGATGAGTATATAGAAACAAGGTATTTTTTCCAAAATAACGACTATACAGTTTGTTAGAGTAAGAATTTGCTGATTTTTGAACATATAAGATTTAATGAGTTCGTTAGCTACTTGTTTGCACACTGAATAGGTGTAAGAAGTTTACGATTAATAATTATCAAATTAGTTGAGAGTGATATCTAGTTGTGAAAGTGATATAACATATTGCAAAAAATTCAAATGATGAGAAAGTCGATCTAACTTACTTGACATGCATAGGCATTCAATGATATTATATCGGAGTGCGCCTGATGACTAGGTATAAGAATTCTTATTGTTCATTTATGAACCGCCTGGATCTGTGGGCTTAAATTAGGGGTAAAATGTCTACCAACATAAAGGCATGAAATAAGGGAAGGGGGTGGCAACATGCCAACAATTAACCAGCTAGTACGTAAAGGTCGTCAAGCGAAAGTAGTTAAATCGAAATCGCCAGCCTTGCAAAAAGGTTTTAACGCATTGAAACGTGAATCAACAAACATGAGCGCTCCTCAAAAGCGTGGTGTGTGCACTCGTGTAGGAACTATGACTCCAAGGAAACCGAACTCCGCACTTCGTAAATATGCTCGTGTTCGTTTAACGAACCGCTTAGAAGTTACGGCTTACATTCCAGGAATCGGACACAACCTACAAGAGCATAGCGTTGTTTTGATCCGTGGCGGTAAAGTAAAAGACTTAGCAGGAGTACGTTATCATATCGTTCGTGGTGCACTTGATACTGCGGGTGTTAACAACCGTATGCAAGCTCGTTCGAAATACGGTACGAAACGTCCTAAAGCTAAAAAATCATAATATGACCCCTAACGGGTTACAACATGCTAGACTAATTGACTATTAGAAGAAAGGGGGACTTTCTCATGCCACGCAAAGGTCCTGTAACGAAACGTGATGTGCTTCCAGATCCGGTTTACAATAGTAAATTGGTTACTCGTCTAATCAACCGTATTATGATTGACGGTAAAAGAGGCGTTGCACAAACACTACTATATGATGCTTTCAAACTTATTCAAGAACGCTCGGGAAAAGATCCAATGGAAGTTTTTGAAGCAGCTTTGAAAAACATTATGCCAGTTCTTGAGGTTAAAGCACGCCGTGTAGGTGGAGCTAACTATCAAGTACCTATCGAAGTTAAACCTGAGCGCCGTACTGCTCTTGGTCTTCGTTGGTTGGTAAACTATTCACGTAACCGCGGCGAAAAGACAATGGAAGAGCGTCTAGCTGCTGAAATTCTTGATGCTTCCAATAACACTGGTGCATCTGTTAAAAAGCGTGAAGACACGCACAAAATGGCTGAAGCAAACAAAGCGTTTGCTCACTACCGTTGGTAGAATAACCATAAACGAGAGGAGACAATTTTATGTCAAGAGAGTTCTCCTTGAACAATACGCGTAACATCGGGATTATGGCTCATATTGATGCTGGTAAAACGACTACTACTGAGCGTATCTTGTTCTTCACAGGCCGAGTTCACAAAATCGGTGAGGTGCACGAAGGTGCAGCTACGATGGACTGGATGGAGCAAGAGCAAGAGCGTGGTATCACGATTACTTCTGCTGCGACAACTGCACAGTGGAATGGTCACCGCATCAATATTATTGACACCCCAGGACACGTTGACTTCACAGTTGAAGTAGAACGTTCCCTACGCGTATTGGACGGGGCCGTTGGGGTTTTCAGTGCTAAAGAGGGCGTTGAGCCACAGTCTGAAACTGTATGGCGTCAAGCAGATCGTTATAACGTTCCGCGGATCGCTTACATTAATAAGATGGACATCATCGGTGCTGATTTCCTAAATGTTATCAAAGACATGCGTGAGCGTCTTCAAGCTAATGCTGTTGCGATTCAAATTCCGATCGGCGCAGAGTCTGACTTTGTCGGCGTAATCGATATCGTTGAACGTAAAGCATACAAGTATAAAGACGATACAGGCAAAGACCCAATCGAAGTTGATATTCCTGCTGAGTACGCTGACCAATTGGAAGAGCTACGCACGGAATTGATCGAGAAGGTTGCTGAGCTGGACGAAGAATTAACGATGAAATATTTGGAAGGTGAAGAAATCACTATTCCAGAAATCAAAGCAGCACTACGTAAGGGTGTTTGCGAAGTTAAAATCTTCCCAGTTATCGTTGGTTCATCCTACCGTAACAAAGGTGTTCAATTGATGTTGGATGCTGTTGTTGACTATCTTCCATCGCCACTTGATGTACCAGCTATCAAAGGTACTCTTGAAGACGGTGAAGAGGGTTCAAGACCATCTTCCGATACTGAGCCTTTCGCAGCATTGGCTTTCAAAATCATGACGGATCCTTATGTTGGTAGATTGACGTTCTTCCGTGTATACTCAGGCGTACTAAAATCCGGTTCGTATGTTCTTAACTCAACTAAGGGCAAACGTGAGCGTATTGGACGTATTCTTCAGATGCATGCGAACTCTCGTCAAGAAATCTCGGAAGTTTACGCTGGTGACATCGCTGCTGCAGTTGGTCTTAAAGATACAACTACAGGTGATACACTTTGCGAAGAGAAGAACATCATTGTTCTTGAATCTATGAACTTCCCTGAGCCAGTTATCTCGGTTGCTATCGAACCAAAAACGAAAGCTGACCAAGATAAACTAGGTATCGCAATTTCCAAGCTTGCTGAAGAAGATCCTACTTTCCGTGCACGTACAGACGAAGAAACTAACCAGACGATCATTTCTGGTATGGGTGAGCTTCACCTTGAGATTCTAGTTGACCGTATGTTGCGTGAATTCAAAGTTGAAACAAACGTTGGTGCACCTCAGGTTGCTTACCGTGAAACGTTCCGTGAAGCTGCGAAGGTTGAAGGTAAGTTCGTTCGTCAGTCCGGTGGTAAAGGTCAATTCGGACATTGTTGGGTTGAATTCTCACCACTTGAGCCAGGTTCAGGCTTCATATTCGAAAACAAAACGGTTGGTGGATCGATTCCTCGTGAATTTATCGCTCCAATCCAAGCTGGTATCGAAGAGTCAATGAAGAACGGCGTTATCGCTGGCTTCCCACTCGTTGATGTTAAAGCTGTAGTTGTTGACGGATCTTACCATGATGTTGACTCCTCGGAGATGGCGTTTAAAATTGCAGGTTCTATGGCGCTTAAAGCTGCTAAAGAAAAATGTAAGCCAGTTCTTCTTGAGCCAATCATGAAAGTTGAAGTTACTGTTCCTGAAGAGTACATGGGCGATGTTATGGGTATGCTTAACTCCCGTCGTGGTCGTATCGAAGGTATGGATTCCCGTGCAGGTGCACAAATTATCCGTTCCAAGGTACCTCTCTCCGAGATGTTTGGTTACTCCACAACTCTACGTTCCGGTACTCAAGGACGCGGTGTATTCTCCATGGAGCTTTCGCACTATGAAGAAGTACCAAAATCGATTGCTGAAGCAATCATTGCTAAAAACAAAGGTGAGTAATTCATTGCTCCCCGCATAAATAAAGTTAGTTTCTGGCCGTCATCAGGTATGCTTGCACTCTCGGTGATGGCCCCCACATAAAAATTTAAGTTAAATTGAGGAGGCATCTGTTCAATGGCTAAGGCAAAATTTGAACGTAATAAACCGCATGTTAACATCGGTACAATTGGTCACGTCGATCACGGTAAAACAACTTTGACTGCTGCAATCACAACTGTACTTTCTAAAAAATACGGCGGTGTAGCAACTGCATTCGACCAAATCGATAAAGCTCCAGAAGAGCGCGAGCGTGGTATCACGATCTCGACAGCTCACGTTGAGTATGAGACGCCTAACCGTCACTACGCACACGTTGACTGCCCAGGTCACGCCGACTACGTTAAGAACATGATCACTGGTGCTGCACAAATGGACGGAGCAATCCTTGTTGTTTCCGCTACTGACGGCCCAATGCCACAAACTCGTGAGCACATCTTGCTTTCTAAGCAAGTTGGCGTACCTCACATCGTAGTATTCTTGAACAAATGTGATATGGTTGAAGACGAAGAGCTTCTTGAACTAGTTGAGATGGAAGTTCGCGACCTTCTTTCCGAGTACGATTTCCCAGGCGATGATACTCCAATCATCCGTGGTTCTGCTCGTGAAGCTTTGCAAAACCCAGATGGCGATTGGGCTGGTAAAATTATCGAATTGTTCGACCAAATCGATACTTTCATCCCAACTCCAGAACGCGACACGGCTAAGCCTTTCCTTATGCCAGTCGAGGATGTATTCACAATCACAGGCCGTGGTACAGTTGCTACAGGTCGCGTAGAGCGTGGAATTATCAAAGTGGGCGACGAGATCGAAATCGTTGGTCTTCAAGAAGAAACTCGCAAATCCGTTGTTACGGGCGTTGAGATGTTCCGTAAATTGCTTGATTCAGCTCAAGCAGGCGACAACGTAGGCGCATTGCTTCGTGGTGTAGACCGCAGCAACATCGAGCGTGGCCAAGTTTTGGCTAAACCAGGTTCAGTAAAGCAACATACTGACTTCACAGCTCAAATCTACGTTCTAACTAAAGAAGAGGGTGGCCGTCACAAGCCTTTCTTCACTGGTTACCGTCCACAATTCTATTTCCGTACAACTGACGTAACAGGTATCATCAACCTGCCTGAAGGTACTGAAATGGTTATGCCTGGCGATAACATCACAGTTACAGTTGAACTAATTGCTCCAATCGCAGTTGAAGAAGGAACTCGCTTCTCCATCCGTGAAGGCGGCCGTACTGTAGGCGCTGGCGCAGTAGCAACTATCCAAAAATAATACAATGCGGCTTAGCCGCATAGTATATAGAAACCCTCACTTCGGTGAGGGTTTTTTGCATTTTTATAAAAAAGGTGTATTTGTTTGAATTTACTGATAAGTTTGGATTGACTGATTACCTTATCTGGAATTAAGATAGCTAGTATAGTTAATAGAATGAAGTCGCTTACTTTCATACAAAAATCGAACTGGCAGAGTGCGTCCATCAACTTTATTTACTAAAAGCGATAAAGCATTACTGCGAAGTTGTTGTACAGCGACGAAATTATTTGGCCATATATAATTGAGAGGGGTACTCAAATGAAAAAGAAATTTTGGCTTGGACTAGCACTTGCTTCACTTATGGTTGTAACAACGGCATGTGGCGGGAATGGTGGAGGGACAACTTCAAGTGATAAAAAGTTCAAAGTTGCAATCTCACAAGTTGTAGAACATCCATCACTTGATGCAACACGTGAAGGATTTTTGGCGGCACTAAAAGATGCAGGCATAGAGATAGAATTGGATTATAATAATGCGCAAGGTGATGCAAACAACTTCAAGGCGATCGCAGAAAAAATTGCTTCAAGTGATGCAGATTTGGCGTTAGGAATTGCAACACCGAATACTCAATCACTAGTTGAAGCTGTCAAAGACATTCCAGTCGTATTCGCGGCAATTACAGACCCAGTAAAAGCAGGAATCGTATCGCAACTTAAAGCACCGGGAGGCAATGTTACGGGTGCAGCAGATATGAACCCAGAATCCGTTGGGAAAACGATGGATTTTATTGCAAAAGAATTTCCGAATGTGAAAACTGTCGGCCTCGTTATTGATGAGTCAGAAGATAATGCAGTCATTATGAGTGGTATTGCAGAAAAGGCGTTAGCAAATCACAATATTAAATTAATAAAAGCTCCGATTGCTAACGTATCAGACATTCAACAAGCAGCTCAATCGTTAGTTGGACGCGTAGATGCAATCTATATTACTTTGGACAATAATGTTGTGTCTGGAGTTGATTCCATCATTGATGTTGCAAATGAAAATGATATTCCTTTTTTCTCAGCAGACCGCGATACAGTTGAAAAAGGTGCATTCGCGACATACGGTTTTAAATATTATGACCACGGTTATGAAGCAGGCCAAATTGCTATTGAAATTTTGAAAAATGGCAAGAAACCTGGTGATTTAGATGTAACTGTTCCGCAAAAATTAGACTACATTCTTAACTTGAAGGCTGCAGCAGAACAAGGTATTACCGTTACAGATGCAATGAAAGCTTACGTAAAAGATCCTGCAACAAATATATTTGAATAGGTATTACCTGAATTTATTTTAAAAATGGGGTGACGAGTTACTGGTTCACCCCATTTCTATGAAAACTGGGAGGCATGCCTCATGATGACATCTATGATAGGAGCATTAGAGAGTGGATTATTGTACTCATTAATGGCTTTAGGCGTATTTATTACTTATCGAATTTTGGATTTTCCCGATTTAACTGTCGATGGAAGCTTTACGACAGGGGCTGCAATTGGAACAGTTATGACTATTAGTGGTACACCCCCGTGGCTTGCAATTATTTATGCATTTATAGGTGGTGCTTTGGCAGGAATGTGCACAGGGCTACTTCATACTAAAGGTAAAATTAACGGATTATTATCAGGTATTATTATGATGATTGCACTCTATTCCATTAATTTAAGAATACTGGGCAAACCTGTTTTATCACTTCGTAATGAAGCAAACGCTTTTGACGAGGCTCCTATTTGGTTAGTAGGCTCAATCATTTCAATTTCGGTTGTAGTATTACTTTTATTATTTTTGAAAACAAATATGGGATTAAGTTTGCGAGCTACAGGCGACAATAACCGAATGATACGTAGTTTCGGTGCTAATACAGACAATACGATTATTTTGGGAGTAGCGTTATCGAATGCATTAGTTGCATGTTCTGGTGCACTAGTAGCACATTCTTTAAATGGTGCAAATAACTCATTGGGTATAGGTATGATTGTTATTGGTTTGGCATCCGTTATTATTGGAGAAGCAATTTTCGGTTCACAGTCGCTTATCCGATCATTAATTGCGGTTGTAGTTGGTGCAATCATTTATAGAATTATTTATGCGCTTGCACTTCGAGTGCCTTGGCTTGATTCGCAAGATATGAAACTGATAACAGCAGTAATTATTATATGTGCACTTGTTATTCCAAGTGTACGAAGAGCGATTAAGCAGAAATCACTGGCTAAGAAGCGGACGGAAGAAGTATTGGCTTCCCTAGGGCAATCAGGTACGGGAGGTGCGCGATAATGTTAAGGATAGATGGAGTATCAAAGCTCTTTAATCCTGGGACGGTTGATGAAAAGATTGCTCTTATGAATGCGAACCTTCAGCTTAACCCGGGTGATTTTGTAACAGTAATCGGAAGTAATGGTGCTGGTAAGTCGACGCTTATGAATATTATCTCAGGAGTAATGAAACCTGATGCGGGAAAAGTATATATTGATAATAATGATGTAAGTCAAATTTCTGAATTCAAAAGAAGTAAATGGATAGGTCGCGTATTCCAAGATCCAATGGCAGGTACAGCGCCAAGAATGACAATCGAAGAAAACTTAGCAATCGCGTATAAGCGCGGTAAGTCGAGAGTTCTAAGCTTTGGTGTTACGGGACATACACGAAAAATATTCCGAGAAGAACTTAGTCGTCTTGGTATCGGCCTTGAAAATCGAATGAAAGCAAAAGTAGGAATGTTGTCAGGTGGCGAACGCCAAGCACTAAGTCTTCTTATGGCAACGTTCACTTCCCCGCAAATTTTATTGTTGGACGAGCATACAGCAGCATTAGATCCTGCTCGTGCGGAACTAGTCACCACACTTACGGAAAACATAGTGCGTGATCTCAACCTAACAACATTAATGGTTACACATAATATGGAGCAAGCCATTCGACTCGGCAATCGACTTATTATGATGGATAAAGGTAAAATCATTCTCCAAGTTGATGAGAAACGTAAAAAGGATCTGACTGTAGAGCAGTTGCTCGGGGAGTTCGAGCAGATCAGCGGTAAGAAGATGGCAGATGATCGTGTCGTATTGGGATAAATTTATACTATCGATTAAGTATGTGTAGCAGTTATAATAATTGAGGAAGCAGCGACGATGTCGTTGCTTTTCTTTATAATAGAAGAAACACATTGAAAGTTGATGAATAACCGATGAAAAAGCGTCAGTTACAGTTGATAATGCTGAGCTAATTTCGATCTGGAATGGTTGCTGTCAATGTACTCAAGTCCTAAATGGTTTTAAATGTAGAACAGGGAACAGGGCTAATTCAGGGGCGAAACAGAGTAATTGTTGCTTTATGCTTGTAATGAACTTGTCTAGATGATGATTAAAGATGATTCTTGCTTTAAGTGTAGAAATGCGCCTAGTTTTGGGTCACCTTCGAAAAAATCTGTAATTAAGTGTAGATATACGCTTAATTGCAGATAGAACCTTTTAAAGTAGATAAATAAACGCAGTAATGTACTTAGATGAAACTTAAGTCTCCAATAAAGTCTGGCTTCAATTTTATTAATACACATAATTCGTGGACTTCTACCGATAGATCGATTTAGTACTGCCGGTTCTTAGTATGCATAGAGATACGAAAGAATGTACACCACTCACATCGATGACCAAATTCAATGATATATTTCCCAACTAAAACATTTATGAATAGAAGTTAAAATTATAGTTGCAATCGCCCGCCTAATTCGATATAATATTGAATGTTGGTCTGACGTTGCGTTGATGTGAGAGGTTGCCGACACACCCGGCCCCTTTGCCATGGGGCTCGTGAAGGGTTATTCTCACGGAGTATGTCCGATTAAAAAATTGGGCGATAGAAGGAGGGACTTATATGGCAAAGCAAAAGATTCGTATCCGCTTGAAAGCATACGATCACAGAATTCTTGATCAGTCCGCAGAGAAAATCGTGGAAACTGCAAAACGTTCCGGTGCAAGTGTATCCGGGCCGATTCCGTTGCCAACGGAAAAGCAAATTATCACTGTTCTTCGTGCGGTACACAAGTACAAGGATTCCAGGGAACAATTCGAAATGCGCACTCATAAGCGTTTGATCGATATTGTAAACCCGACGCCACAAACGGTTGATGCGCTTATGCGCCTTGATTTACCGTCTGGTGTAGATATCGAGATCAAACTGTAATAAACGTATATACGATCATAGAGAGGGAATGAGGTGTCAACATGAAAGGTATCTTAGGGAAAAAACTTGGAATGACTCAAGTGTTTACTCCTGAAGGAAACGTAATTCCAGTAACTGTAATCGAAGCTGGCCCTTGCGTAGTACTTCAGAAGAAGGATGTAGAAACTGACGGCTATGAAGCTGTACAATTCGGTTTCGCAGACCAAAAACCTAGAATTACAGACAAAGAAACAAAGCAAAAAAGGTTTAATAAAACGGAAGCTGGTCACGCTAGCAAAGCTGGTACGACTCCTAAGCGCTACGTTCGTGAGATTCGTGGCATTAACCTTGCTGACTACGAAGTTGGTCAACAAGTTAAAGCAGACTTGTTCACAGCAGGCGAATTCGTTGACGTAACAGGTATTTCCAAAGGTAAAGGCTTTGCCGGCGTAATTAAACGTTGGGGACAAAGTACTGGACCAATGTCTCACGGTTCCCGCTATCACCGCGGACCGGGTTCGATGGGTTCCATTCAAGCAAACCGTGTACCGAAAGGCAAACGCCTTCCAGGACATATGGGTAGTGAAACAGTTACTATTCAAAAGCTTGAAGTTATCCGCATCGACACAGATCGCAACGTAATTCTAGTTAAAGGTTCTGTACCAGGACCGAAAAACGGATTCGTTAAAGTAAAACAAACAGTTAAGAACTAATCGCTCTTAAGGAAAGGAGGAACACGAAATGCCTAAAGTAACAGTATTTAACGTGAGCGGTGCTCAAGTTGGAGAGCTTGAACTAGCTGAAAGCATCTTCGGCATCGAGCCTAACACTCATGTTATGCACAGCATGGTTGTTTTGCAGCAAGCTGCAGAGCGCCAAGGAACGCATAAGACAAAAGGTCGCTCCGAAGTACGCGGCGGTGGTCGTAAACCTTGGAAACAAAAAGGTACTGGACGCGCTCGTCAAGGTAGCATTCGCTCCCCGCAATGGGTTGGCGGTGGAACAGTATTTGGTCCAACTCCACGCTCATACGGCTTCAAATTGCCTAAGAAAGTTCGTCGTCTTGCAATCAAGTCTGCATTGTCTTCAAAAGTGATCGCTAACGAAATTATCGTTCTTGATCAATTGACATTCGCGGCTCCTAAGACGAAAGAATTCGCAAACATTTTGACAAACCTTAAAGCTGACCGTAAAGCACTAGTAGTTACAGCAAACTATGAGGATAACGTTGCATTGTCTGCACGTAACATTCCTGGTGTGAAATTCGTAGCAGCTGACGGCATTAATGTTCGTGATGTTCTTGTCTATGACAAGCTTATCATTACTAAAGAAGCAGTAGAGAAAGTACAGGAGGTGCTTGCGTAATGAAAAATCCACGCGATATTATCAAGCGCCCGGTTATTACGGAACGTACGAGCGATTACATGGCTGTCAAACGTTATGTGTTTGAAGTAGATCTTCGCGCGAACAAAACCGAAATAAAACAAGCTATCGAAGCAATCTTTAACGTAAAAGTAACCGGCGTTAACACAATGCGTGTAGCGGGTAAACCGAAACGTTATGGTAAACATAGCGGCTACAGACCTGACTGGAAAAAAGCGATCGTTCAATTGAGCGGTGACAGCAAAGAACTTGAGTTCTTTGAAACGTCTGTTTAGAAAAGGAGGGAATACAAGTGCCAATCAAAAAGTACAAACCGACATCTCCTGCGCGTCGTAACATGTCCGTATCGACATTCGAAGAAATTACGACAAGCACACCGGAGAAATCGTTGCTAGCACCTCTTTTCAAAAGAGCAGGCCGCAACAACCAAGGTAAAATCACGGTTCGTCACCACGGTGGTGGACACAAACGTAAATACCGTATTATTGACTTCAAACGTAATAAAGACGGCATTGTTGGTAACGTTGCGACGATCGAATACGATCCAAACCGTACATCTAACATCGCTTTGATCCATTACGTTGACGGTGCGAAAGCTTACATCATCGCTCCTAAAGGCCTTAAAGTAGGCGATAAAATCACTTCTGGTGTTGGCTCTGATATCAAAATCGGTAACGCGTTGCCGCTTGCGAATATCCCTGTCGGTACAGTTATCCACAACATCGAGTTGAAACCAGGTAAAGGCGGCCAATTGGTACGCGCAGCTGGAACAGAAGCTCAATTGTTGGGTAAAGAAGAAGATTACGTATCAATCCGCTTGAGCTCTGGTGAGGTTCGTCGTATTCTTAGCACTTGCCGTGCAACAATCGGTTCTGTTGGTAACGAAGATCATGAACTAATTAAGATCGGTAAAGCCGGCCGTAACCGTTGGCTTGGCAAGCGTCCTACAGTTCGTGGTGTAGTAATGAACCCTAACGATCACCCACACGGTGGTGGTGAAGGTCGCGCTCCAATCGGACGTAAGTCGCCATTGTCTCCTTG
Source organism: Paenibacillus sp. GSMTC-2017 (assembly GCF_016019935.1). Taxonomy (GTDB): domain Bacteria; phylum Bacillota; class Bacilli; order Paenibacillales; family Paenibacillaceae; genus Pristimantibacillus. The sequence continues at coordinate 26,062 of NZ_JAECMT010000009.1, read as the reverse complement.
GGGCAAACCGACTCTCGGCTACAAAACACGCAAGAAAAAGAAAGCATCGAGCCAATACATTATTCGTCGTCGTACGAAGTAATAATTGCTTGATACAGTCCGCGTGATGGAGGCATCGCGCCAGCGCTTACGTGAAGGGAGGAACACACATGGGTCGCAGTTTGAAAAAAGGTCCGTTTATTGATGGATACCTGCTTAAAAAAGTCGAGGTTCTTAACGAATCCGAGAAAAAAGTAGTTATTAAGACTTGGTCCCGTCGCTCGACTATTTTCCCACAATTCATTGGTCACACGTTTGCTGTCTATGATGGACGTAAACATGTACCTGTATATGTGACTGAGGATATGGTTGGACACAAGCTCGGAGAGTTCGCGCCGACTCGTACGTACAAAGGCCATGCTAACGATGACAAGAAAACGGGCAGACGTTAATTTGCCCTTTAACATTTTTCAATGAACGAGAGGAGGTTCCCACATGTCAGAAGCTAAAGCGCACGTAAGATTTGTACGTATCGCTCCTCGTAAAGCCCAGCTAGTTGCGGATTTGATTCGCGGCAAGAAAGTTGGCGAAGCGATTGCAATTTTGCGTCATACGCCTAAGTCTGCTTCCCCTATCTTGGAGAAGCTGCTCAACTCTGCAATTGCAAATGCTGAGCACAACTACCAGCTTGACGTAACTAAATTGGTTGTTTCGCAAGTATTTGCGAACCAAGGACCAACAATGAAACGTTTCCGTCCACGTGCAATGGGACGTGCAAGCCGGATTAATAAAAGAACCAGCCACATCACCTTGGTGGTATCTGAGAAATAAGGAGGGATAACGTGTGGGTCAAAAGGTAAATCCAGTCGGTCTTCGTGTCGGTGTCATCCGTGATTGGGAATCCAAATGGTACGCTGGCAACAAAGACTTTGGTACTCTTCTAATCGAAGACGTTAAAATTCGTGAATTTTTGAAGACTAAGCTGAAAGATGCAGCAGTTTCCCATATCGAAATCGAGCGCGCGGCTAACCGCGTTAACGTTACGATTCAAACCGCAAAACCAGGTATGGTTATTGGTAAAGGCGGTTCTGAAGTAGAAAACTTGCGTACAGCTATCGGCAAAATTTCCAATGGCAAAAAAGTTCATATCAATATCTCTGAAATTAAACAAGCCGATCTTGACGCTATCTTAGTAGCTGAAAGCATCGCACAACAACTTGAGCGTCGTGTATCTTTCCGCCGTGCATTGAAACAAGCGATTCAACGCTCGATGCGCGCTGGTGCTAAAGGGATTAAAACTGCTGTTAGCGGTCGTCTCGGTGGCGCGGAAATCGCACGTTCGGAAGGCTACAGCGAGGGAACAGTTCCACTTCATACACTTCGCGCTGATATTGACTACGGCACTGCTGAAGCTCATACAACTTACGGCCGCATTGGCGTAAAAGTATGGATTTACCGTGGCGAAGTCCTTCCGACGAAGAAGAAAGCTCCCCAGGAAGGAGGCAACTAATCATGTTGGTACCTAAACGTGTTAAACACCGTAAGCAACAACGCGGTAATATGAAAGGTCGCGCTAAAGGCGGCACTGAAGTAGTTTTCGGCGAATACGGCCTACAAGCGCTTGAGCCTTCATGGATTACGAACCGTCAAATCGAAGCGGCTCGTATTGCAATGACTCGTTACATTAAGCGTGGCGGTAAAGTCTGGATCAAGATCTTCCCAGATAAGCCAATTACTCAAAAGCCTCTAGAGGTTCGTATGGGTAGCGGTAAAGGTAACGTTGAGAAATGGGTAGCAGTTGTAAAACCAGGTAAGATCATGTTTGAACTTGCTGGTGTACCTGAGGATGTAGCTCGTGAAGCTATGCGTCTTGCAGCACACAAACTGCCTATTAAAACGAAGTTCGTGAAACGCGAAGAAGTGGGTGGTGAAGCAAATGAAGGCTAGTGAATTTCGTAACCAAACCTCTGCTGAGATTGAACAACAGATCGCTGGTTTCAAAGAAGAGCTGTTCAACCTTCGTTTCCAATTGGCTACTGGTCAATTAGACAACCCGACTCGGATTCGTGACGTACGTAAGGAAATAGCTCGCGCTAAAACCGTTTTGCGTGAAAGAGAACTCGGTATCAGCAGCTAATTAAATTCCTTACTTGAAAAAGTATGATCACGGATGAAGGAGAGGAGGAAGAACATGAGCGAACGCAATGCCCGCAAAGTTCAAATCGGCAAAGTCGTAAGCGACAAAATGGACAAAACAATCGTGGTGGCTGTAGAAACCTACAAAAAACATGATTTGTACCATAAACGCATTAAATATACGAAGAAATACAAAGCGCACGATGAAAACAACGAAGCGAAAATTGGCGACATCGTGAAAGTTATGGAGACTCGTCCATTGTCGAAAGACAAGCGTTTCAGACTGATCGAGATTGTTGAAGTTGCTGTTGTTCTTTAAAGAGCGTTATCTATACCCTAGCATTTTTTCCGAAAGGAGGACGTTGAAATGATTCAACCATTTTCGCGATTGAAAACTGCTGACAACTCTGGTGCTAAGGAACTTATGTGTATCCGTGTACTAGGTGGCACAGGACGCCGCGTAGGTCATATCGGCGATCTAATCGTTTGCTCAGTCAAACAAGCAACACCAGGCGGCGTTGTCAAAAAGGGTGACGTTGTTAAAGCGGTAATCGTTCGTACTAAACGTTCGGTTCGTCGTAAAGACGGTTCTTACATCGCATTTGATGAGAATGCAGCAGTAATTGTTAAAGAAGATAAGAGCCCGCGTGGCACACGTATCTTTGGACCAGTTGCTCGTGAACTACGTGATAGAGATTTCATGAAAATCGTATCGCTAGCGCCAGAAGTAATCTAATTGCTTGAACAGATAAAACCTGAAAGCTTAAGCGAGCAGGAGGTGTAACAAATGCCAAGGCTTAAAAAAGTATTGGAATCCCATAACAACAAGCTACATGTTAAAAAGGACGATACGGTTATCGTAATTACCGGTAAAGACAAAGGTAAGAAGGGCCGCATCATCGCAGCATACCCGCGTGAAAATCGCGTTCTTGTAGAGGGCGTAAACATGGTGAAGAAGCATACGCGTCCTTCCCAAACGAACCCGCAAGGCGGAATTATCGAGCAGGAAGCTCCAATTCATGTATCAAATGTAATGCATGCTGATCCGAAGAGCGGAAAAGTAACTCGCATTGGGTACAAAACGTTGGAAAACGGCAAAAAAGTTCGGATCGCAAAACGTTCCGGAGAAGTGATTGACTAATCGTTATGGTAGGAAAGGAGGTCCATGATCAATGACAGCAAGATTGAAAGGTCGGTTTCTTAATGAAATCACTCCTGCTCTCATGCAGAAGTTCACCTATACTTCGGTAATGCAAGTTCCGAAAATTGAGAAAGTTGTTATCAACATGGGTGTTGGCGAAGCAGTTTCCAACTCCAAAATTCTTGATGTAGCTGTTGAAGAGCTTCGTATTATCTCTGGTCAAAAGCCAGTTGTTACTCGCGCTAAGAAGTCCATCGCTGGATTTAAGCTTCGTGAAGACATGCCAATCGGGGTAAAGGTTACACTACGCGGTGAGCGTATGTATCACTTCCTTGATAAATTGTTCAACATCTCGCTTCCACGTGTACGTGACTTCCGCGGTGTATCAACTAAAGCATTCGACGGTCGCGGAAACTATACGCTCGGATTGAAAGAGCAATTGATCTTCCCAGAGATCGAGTATGATAAAGTTGATAAAGTTCGCGGTATGGACATCGTCATCGTCACGACGGCAAAAACGGACGAAGAATCTCGTGAATTGCTTACCCAAATGGGCATGCCGTTTGCGAAGTAATCCACTTGTAGGAGGTGTAATACCCAGTGGCAAAAACTTCGATGATAGTGAAGCAACAACGCACACCGAAATTTAAGGTGCGTGCGTACACGCGCTGTGAGCGTTGCGGCCGTCCGCACTCTGTTTTGCAAAAGTTTAAAGTTTGCCGGATTTGTTTCCGCGAGTTAGCACACGCAGGTCAGATTCCTGGCGTTAAAAAAGCAAGCTGGTAATCAAGCCTAGTTCGGGAAGGAGGTTCACATAAATGGTTATGTCTGATCCGATTGCAGATATGCTGACACGTATTCGTAATGCGAATGTCGTTCGTCACGAGACCGTGGAAATGCCCGCTTCGAAAGTGAAGAAGCAAATTGCTGAAATTTTGAAGCGCGAGGGTTTCATCCGCGACGCTGAATATATCGAAGATAGCAAACAAGGGATTATCCGTATTTTCTTGAAATATGGCCCTAGCCAAGAGCGTGTAATCACTGGTTTGAAGCGTATCTCCAAACCAGGCCTGCGCGTTTACACGCAATCAACTGAAATTCCGCGTGTACTTGGTGGACTAGGAATAGCAATTATTTCTACGTCTAAAGGTATCATGACAGACAAAGAAGCTCGTCAGGTTAAATCCGGCGGCGAAGTTGTCTGCTACGTATGGTAAGAAATAAGTCACAAAGACAGGAGGTGTAACAATGTCCCGTATTGGTCGTAAACCAATCCAAGTGCCTAACGGCGTTTCCATCAACTTGGAAAACACAATCATTACTGTAAAAGGACCTAAAGGCACGCTTTCCCGTGAGATTCACAAAGATATGGTAGTGAACGTAGCGGAAACAGAAATCGTAATTGAACGTCCTTCCGATAATAAATTGCATCGTTCCTTGCATGGAACAACTCGCAGTATCATCGCAAACATGGTTACTGGCGTAACTGATGGCTTCACAAGAAATTTGGAGCTAGTAGGCGTAGGTTACCGTGCAAGCAAATCCGGCGACAAAATCGTTCTAAACGTTGGTTACTCTCATCCGGTTGAAATTGCTCCTGAGAGCAATATCGAGTTTGAAGTTCCAGCTAACACGAAGATCACTGTTCGCGGTATTGATAAAGAGCGTGTAGGTGCAGTTGCTGCTCAAATTCGTTCCGTACGTGAACCTGAACCGTATAAAGGTAAAGGTATCAAGTATGAAGGCGAGCGCATCCTTCGTAAAGAAGGTAAAGCTGGTAAGAAAAAATAAGCAGCCAGAAGGCTCGCTTAAGATAGCGGTTTAAGGCATACGGAAAGGAGTGAACCTTGCATGATTACGAAAGGCGACAAAAACAAGGCTCGTCTGAAAAGACACCTTCGTGTTCGTAAAAAAATTAACGGCACAGCAGCACGTCCGCGTCTGTCTGTATTCCGTTCCTCCAAGCATATGTACGCACAATTGATCGACGATGTAGCAGGTGTAACATTAGTATCCGCGTCCACACAGGACAAAGAACTAGTTGAAGCAATCGGCAACGGCGGTAGCGTTGATGCTGCTGCGAAAGTCGGCGATTTGATCGCGAAACGCGCACAAGCACATGGCGTAACTGAGGTCGTATTCGACCGTGGCGGTTACTTGTATCACGGCAGAATTCAAGCGCTGGCAACAGCAGCTCGTGAAGCAGGCTTGAATTTCTAATAATCAATAAGGAGGTTAATCGACTTGCGTGTAGATCCTAATACGTTAGATTTGACTGAAAAAGTTGTTCATATCAATCGCGTAGCAAAAGTTGTAAAAGGCGGACGCCGTTTCAGCTTTAGCGCGCTAGTAGTTGTCGGAGACGGCAAAGGCTACGTAGGCGCAGGGATCGGTAAAGCGGGAGAAGTACCTGATGCTATTCGCAAAGGTATTGAAGACGCTAAGAAAAACCTGATCCTTGTTCCACTAGTTGGAACTACAATTCCGCATCTTGTGCTCGGACATTTCGGCGCAGGTGAAGTACTTCTGAAGCCAGCTTCTGAAGGTACTGGTGTTATCGCAGGCGGTCCAGTTCGTGCAGTTCTTGAACTGGCTGGCGTAGGCGACATTTTAACGAAATCTCTTGGATCTTCGAATTCCTTGAACATGGTAAACGCGACGCTAGAAGGTCTTTCCCGTCTTAAGCGTGCGGAAGATGTTGCCAAGCTTCGTGGAAAAACAGTCGAAGAGCTGTTGGGTTAAGGAGGCACATACGATGGCAAAATTGCAAATCACTCTCGTTCGCAGTTTGATTGGCCGCAACGAGAAACAACGTGCAACGGTTGAATCGCTCGGCCTTCGCAAAATTCGTCAATCTGTCGTTCTTAACGACAACCCGGCTATTCGCGGCATGGTTAACCATGTTAGCCACTTGGTCAAAGTTGAAGAAGTGTGATAAAAACGTCCTTCGAAGCAATTCGAGGATGAACGACCGCGTTTAATCGGTAGTTCTTATCGCCAATAAGAATGTATTGTTCCGATAACCTCGGAACTTACAATTTCTTATTTGGAAAAAATAGCGGGTTTTTACGAAATCTATAAGGAGGTGCACGAACGATGAAATTGCATGAGTTAGCACCAGCAGCAGGATCCTTTAGCGCTCCTAAGCGTAAAGGTCGCGGTATCGGTTCCGGTAACGGTAAAACAGCCGGCAGAGGTCATAAAGGTCAAAACGCTCGTTCCGGCGGCGGCGTTCGCCCTGGTTTCGAGGGTGGACAAAATCCTTTGTACCGTCGAGTTCCTAAGCGCGGCTTTAATAACCGTTTCCGTACCGAGTATGCGATTGTCAACATTGAAGATCTAAACAGCTTTGCAGCAGGTACAGAAGTTACACCAGCGGTTCTTCTTGAGCAAGGGATTGTAAAAAATCCATTGGCAGGAATTAAGATCTTGGGTAATGGTGAATTGAATGTAGGTATCACTGTAAAAGCTACTAAGTTCTCTCAATCTGCGGTAGAGAAAATCCAGGCTGCCGGCGGTAAAACCGAGGTGATCTAATTGTTCACAACCGTGTCCAACATATGGAAAGTAGCGGATCTGCGTTCGCGGATCTTGTTCACACTTTTCATCTTATTCATTTATCGTATCGGATCTTTTATTCCGGTACCAGGTGTTAACAAAGATGTATTCAAGAATGAAGATATGGCCGGATCAGACTTGTTCGGTTTGCTCAACACATTTTCTGGCGGAGCGCTCTTCCAGTTCTCCATTCTAGCAATCGGAATTACGCCTTACATTACAGCTTCCATCATTGTGCAGTTGTTGTCGATGGATGTAATTCCAAAGTTTGCAGAGTGGGCTAAAGAAGGCGAAAACGGTAAGAAAAAGTTAGCGCAAATTACACGTTACGGTACAGTTATTCTTGGTTTGGTGCAAGGTTTCGCTACAGCGATCGGGTTTAACCGCTCTTTCGGTCTTGAAATGATTCCAGGCGCTACCTTCGTTGATTACTTGCTAATTGCTATTATTTTGACTGCAGGTACTGCATTCTTGATGTGGCTTGGTGAGCAAATTACGGAGAGAGGTATCGGAAACGGTATTTCAGTTTTGATCTTCGCAGCGATCGTAGCAGGTCTTCCTGCTCAAATTCGTACGCTGTATAGTCATCTTTTTGTAGATGCTCAAGATGCTTTGTTCTTGAACATTGCAAAAGCAGTTCTAATTGTACTTGCGGTAATTGCGATCATCGTTGGAGTTATCTTTATCCAACAAGGTATTCGTAAAATTCCAGTACAGTACGCTAAGCGTGTTGTAGGACGCAAAATGTATGGTGGTCAATCAACTCACATTCCGATGAAGGTTAATGGCGCAGGGGTTATCCCGGTCATCTTCGCGGTTTCCCTGATTTTGTTCCCAATTACAATTGCGAACTTCTGGTCAACACAACCTTGGGCAAAATGGATTATCGACAATATGAACTATGACAAACCACTTGGTATGGTATTGTACGTATTGCTGATTATCGGTTTTACTTTCTTCTACACATTCGTGCAAATTAATCCGGTTCAAATGGCTGATCAGATGAAGAAAAATGGCGGGTACATTCCTGGCATTCGTCCGGGCAAACCAACATCATCTTACCTAACTCGCGTATTATCGCGTATTACGTTGACTGGTGCGGTTTTCTTGGCAGTAATCTCTGTTCTTCCAGTAGCATTCGGAACATTGGCTGGATTACCGCGCTCAGTACAGCTTGGTGGCACTTCGCTTCTCATCGTTATCGGTGTTGCGCTTGATACGATGAAACAGATTGAGAGCCAGTTGATCAAACGCCATTACAAAGGGTTTATCAATAAATAACTTTAGGTTCGAATGCGGGCTGCCGCGCCTAGCGCAATTCGAGAGGTGCGGAGCCCGAACGGGCCTATTGTGTTTAAAGTGAGGAACACGGTAATGAACATTTTATTCATGGGCCCTCCGGGAGCCGGCAAAGGAACACAAGCTGAGCGGATCGTAGAAGAATTCGGTATTCCGCACATTTCGACAGGCGACGCTTTCCGTCTTGCTATGAAGCAAGGCACGGCGCTTGGTTTGAAAGCTAAAGAATATGTAGATCAAGGTCTACTTGTTCCAGATGAAATAACAAATGGTATCGTGAAAGAGCGTCTTGCTCTTGACGATTGCCAAAAAGGGTTTTTGCTTGACGGATTCCCCCGCACATTGCAACAAGCTGAAGCGCTTGATGTTATGTTGTCGGAATTGGGTCGCAACATCGACCATGTTGTAGATTTAAAAATTGACCGCGGATTGTTGCTTGCCCGTTTAACTGGCAGACGCATCTGCAAAACTTGCGGTACAACTTACCATGTAATATTCAACCCATCTAAGGTCGAAGGTATCTGCGACAAAGACGGTGGGGAGCTGTATCAACGTTCTGATGATACAGAAGAGAAAGTTGGCACTCGTTTGGATGAGTATTCATCCAAAACTGCGCCGCTTCTTGATTATTACAGCAGTAAGGGTCTCCTGCGCGAAGTCGATGGCGAGAAGGATATCGATGTCGTTACATCCGATATTGTTTCCTGCTTGAAAGGTACATTGTAATGATTATATGCAAATCCGAAACGGAACTGCGATATATGAGGGAAGCCGGACGCATCGTTGCGGAAACGCATCGTCTAATGGCCGCTGCAGTTAAACCAGGTGTCACCACTGGTGAGCTTGATGCAATTGCAGAAAAGTACATTAGAAGCCAAGGCGCTTCACCATCCTTTAAGGGTTACAATGGATTTCCTTCCAGCATATGCGCTTCTGTAAATGACGAGCTGGTACACGGCTTCCCTGGATCTCGCAAGTTGAACGAAGGCGATATTATTAGTATTGATATCGGTGCGCAGTATGAAGGCTATCATGGTGATTCTGCTTGGACCTATGCGGTTGGAACAGTAACGCCTGAAGTTCAGAGACTGCTTGATGTAACGGAAGAATCGCTTTATGCGGGACTTGCGCTCATTAAACCAGATATCAGGCTCTATACGATATCGCACGCTATACAAAAGGTAATTGAAGCAGCAGGTTTCTCTGTTGTTCGGGAATACGTAGGGCACGGAATCGGCGCGGAACTTCATGAAGAGCCGCAAATACCGAACTATGGCATCCCGGATCGAGGGCCGCGGCTAAAGCCGGGTATGGTGCTTGCAATCGAGCCAATGGTCAATATCGGTGAACGATATGTTCGCACGCTCGAAGACGATTGGACAGTCGTAACACAAGACGGCACATGGTGCGCTCATTTTGAGCATACAGTTGCCGTAACGGAGGACGGCTTTGAAATATTGACCATTTTGCCGCAGCAGCCAAAGGTTTGATAATGGATGCGCGTCCCCAGATTGGTCAGTTCGTCAAAGTGCTTCGAGGGAAAGACGAAGAAAGCTTGGCAGTTGTTATTGCAATCATCGACGACAGATTCGTTATGATTGCTGACGGTGACAAGCGGAAATTCGATTTACCGAAGAAAAAGAACGTTCTGCATCTTAAGTTACAGCCTGTCGTTAGTCAAGAGGTAATAAACAGCTTGCTAGAAACAGGCAGGGTGACCAATACCAAGTTACGTTATGTGATTCAGAAGTTTGCGCATGCGAAAGGAGAATGACGGTTGGCTAAGGAAGACGTCATTGAGGTCGAAGGTACGGTCGTAGAACCGTTGCCAAATGCCATGTTCAAGGTGGAGCTGGAGAACGGTCATCAGATTCTCGCACATGTTTCCGGCAAACTCAGAATGCATTTTATCCGCATTTTGACGGGAGACAAAGTGGTAATACAGTTATCGCCTTATGATTTATCAAGAGGGCGCATCACCTATCGTAAGTAAGTCGCGTGCGGCTTACTACGAAAGATTCGGGAGGTAATCACAATGAAGGTTAGACCTTCGGTTAAGCCGATCTGCGAGAAATGCAAAGTCATTCGTCGCAAAGGCAACGTTATGGTGATTTGTGAAAATCCGAAACACAAACAAAAACAAGGATAGAAGGAGGAGAATATAGCCCATGGCACGTATAGCTGGTGTAGATATTCCGCGCGACAAGCGCGTTGAAATCGCCCTGACGTATATTTTCGGAATCGGCAAAGTAACTTCACAGAAAATAATTGCTGCATCTGAAGTTAATCCGGACACTCGTGTTCGCGATCTAACTGAAGATGAGCTGGCTCGTTTGCGCGAAGCCATCGACAAAAACGTTAAAGTGGAAGGCGACCTACGTCGTGAAATTTCACTTAACATTAAGCGTCTAACTGAGATCGGCTGCTACCGTGGTCTTCGTCACCGTCGCGGTCTTCCTGTTCGCGGTCAACGTACGAAAACAAATGCGCGTACACGCAAAGGTCCTCGTCGGACTGTAGCTAACAAGAAGAAATAAGAAGGGAGGATAATGGACAATGGCTAAACCAAAAAAAGTCGTTCGCACAAAACGTCGCGATCGGAAAAATATTGATACTGGCGTCGCTCACATTCGTTCGACGTTTAACAATACGATCGTTACTATTACAGACCCACACGGTAATGCAATTTCTTGGGCAAGCTCAGGTAACCTTGGATTTAAAGGTTCCCGTAAAAGCACGCCGTTCGCAGCTCAAATGGCTGCTGAATCCGCAGCAAAAGCGGCAATGGAGCATGGCATGAGAGTGGTTGAAGTAATGGTTAAAGGACCAGGCGCTGGCCGTGAAGCTGCGATTCGTTCGCTTCAAGCTGCTGGATTGGAAGTTAACCTCATTAAGGATGTAACCCCAGTTCCGCATAACGGATGCCGTCCGCCGAAACGTCGTCGCGTATAGTTGATTCCACGGTGGTATCAAATGACAACAACTTGTGAATAATGGTTGTGAAGGTTTGGCATACTACGAGGTTTGACATAATAAAACGACTAGGTAACGGAGCGACGTTTGAAGGAGGGTACTATTAGTGATTGAGATCGAAAAGCCGAAAATCGAAACCGTAGAACTGAACAATGAGGGAACCTACGGACGTTTCGTGGTCGAACCGCTGGAACGCGGATACGGCACGACGCTTGGAAATTCGCTTCGCCGAATTCTGTTGTCGTCTTTGCCTGGTGCAGCTGTAACGTCAGTGCAAATTGACGGGGTACTGCATGAGTTTTCAACGGTTCCAGGAGTGATTGAAGATGTAACGGAAATCATCCTGAACTTGAAAGGCCTCTCGTTAAAGATCCACTCCGACGAAGAGAAGGTGCTGGAGATCGACGCAGACGGCGAAGGCAACGTAACAGCGGGCGATATTCGAGCTGATAGCGATGTTGAGATTTTAAGCCCTGATCTTCACATTGCGACCTTGGCCTCCGGAGCGCGCCTCCATATGCGGATTTTTGCTAATCGGGGACGCGGTTACGTGCAAGCGGACCGGAACAAGAGCGACGATCAACCGATTGGTGTAATTCCTGTCGATTCGATCTACACGCCGATTACTCGCGTTAATTATAGCGTAGAAAACACTCGCGTCGGTCAAGTAACTAACTACGATAAGCTGACGCTTGAAGTTTGGACGGATGGCAGCATCCGCCCTGAAGAGGCTGTAAGCCTTGGCGCTAAAATTCTAACCGAGCACTTGGACTTGTTCGTTGGATTAACGGATGAAGCCAAAGACGCGGAGATCATGGTTGAGAAGGAAGAGGACAAAAAAGAGAAAGTTCTAGAGATGACTATCGAGGAACTTGATCTTTCCGTACGTTCATATAACTGCTTGAAACGCGCTGGCATCAACACGGTTCAAGAGCTAATCACGAAATCCGAAGAGGATATGATGAAGGTCCGTAACTTGGGCCGTAAATCCCTTGAGGAAGTTCAAGAGAAGCTTGAAGAACTTGGTCTTGGCCTACGCATGGAAGAGTAGTAAAACAGCAAGTTAAGACCGAGCAAGGGAGGGGAAAACAAAATGGCATATCAAAAATTGGGACGTGACGCTAGTGCACGGAAAGCATTGTTCCGTGACCTCGTTACTGATCTATTCCTGTATGAGCGTATCCAAACGACTGAAGCTAAAGCGAAAGAAGTTCGTTCAATCGCTGAAAAGTTGATCACTAAAGCTAAAAAAGGTGATCTTCATGCTCGTCGTCAAGTAGCAGCTTTTGTACGTCGTGAAACCGTTGATGGTGAAAAAGACGCAATCCAAAAGCTATTCTCCGAGCTAGCTCCTCGTTATGCGGAGCGTGCTGGTGGCTACACGCGTATCCTTAAGCTAGGACCTCGTCGCGGCGATGCTGCGCCTATGGTTTACCTAGAACTAGTTGACCGCGTTTAGTATCACAATAGAAGAAAAAGATAAGGTTCACCTTATCTTTTCTTGTGTTATGAGAAAGGGTGGACCCTTGCGGCCACCTTTTTTTATTTTGAAGAACGCTTAGAGGAATGGTAGAGGGTGATGAGATGCGTAACATCTGCGTGAAAGTAAGCTATGATGGTTCTGAATTTAATGGCTTTCAATCACAGCCGTTTGGGAGAACCGTTCAAGATGAGCTTGAAAAGGCGATACATCGATTGAGCGGTGAGACGATATCAATTATCGGATCGGGGCGGACGGATGCCGGCGTGCATGCGTTAGGACAGGTGTTTAATTTTCATACGAATTCGTCGATTCCAACGGAACGTTTTGCAATTGCACTGAACACAAGACTTCCAAAAGACATTGTCATACTGGAAGCTTGGGATGTGCCGCTTGAGTTCCATTCTAGACGTTCTGCAAAACGTAAAACTTATCGTTATACGATCGATACGGGGAGATTTCCGAATGTATTCGGAAGGGCCTATCGATTCCATCATCCAACTAAGCTAGATCTGGATGCGATGGAGGAAGGACTTTCATATTTGGTAGGCACTCATGATTTCACTTCTTATACGTCCATACATTCGACGAAGCCACATCATATCCGGACGATCTACGAGGCTTACTTCATACGGGAGGACCAAGCGGTTCATATGATCGTGACGGGGAACGGATTCCTGTATAACATGGTACGCGTCATTATGGGGACATTGCTATGGGTAGGCCAAGGCAAGCTGAAGCCGGAAGACATGAAACGTATTTTGGAAGGGAAATCAAGATCACTTGCTGGTCCAACTGCCGTAGCACATGGGTTAATGCTTGTAGATGTAGAATATAACGATTAGCAATAAATAAAATGGGCCATCCAAGAGTCGTGAAATCGACTAAAGGAGGGCCCATTTATTATTTTAGTGTAAAATTTCCTGAAGATGTACGAACTTTTAGTTTAGTGTCACCTGTTCCAAAAGCTCCTCTAAAGTCGTCGCGATCTTTATCGTTATCCTCGTAAACAAATGCATCTTTTTTAATTTTCCCAATTCCTGAACCAGCATTAAAGTCAATCGCTAATGACGTCGGATCATTACGTAGAGCAACGGATACATTTCCACTAGTTGATTTTAGATCTGCATCGTATAAGAGATCATCACTTTCAATTGTAATGTTACCTGATGTTGATTGGGCTACTATTTCAGAGGTACCTTCAATCGCTTTAATATTGCCGCTAACGGAATGTAGATCAAGTTGTGTTGCTTTGTATTCTTCGATTGTGATGTTACCACTAGATGATTTAAGCTCGAGCTCATCTCCAGTTGCTTGTAACAACTTTATATTACCGCTGGAAGTTCTAAGACTCAAATCGTGACCATCGATTTTTTCGGCTTTGATGTTTCCGGAGCTTGTTTTAAGTGAAAGTTTTGCTGATAACAATTGATCGACAGTTATATTACCACTGCTGCTATTTATAGTTACTTCTTCCCATTGCTTAGGTGGAAGCTCGATTGTTAGCTTGACAGTAGACCAGGTGAACCAGTTCCATCCATCACCAGATTTTGTTCGTATATGCAAAGTATCTCCATCTCTTTGACCTTCCAGCTTATAGTCATCAAACAAGTTTTTACTGACGGAACCCTCCATACGTACGACAGCTTGAGATGAGTTTCCTTGTAATACAGTAATGTTAATACTACTATCTTCTACGGATAGGTGTTTGATATCATCAAGATCATATTTTTCTTCCATTGAAAGGTCATTCGTAAATGATTTAAACACTTTTTTCAACAGTGATTCCCCCTCAAAGTTAATCATATTAAATAATGCGACTACCCCTATAACGATTAGTAAAATACCTAAAGTTTTTTTCCCCTTCACTGCATTCACTCCTTGTTAAAATGTGTTTATCGTTTAATGATGAATATGGCATAGATAGCAATACACAGTAACTACAATCTCTTTCTAAATTGTACCAATGATATTGTAGTAATAAAACATCCTACTGATGGAGTATCCACTAGGTCTGAGGACTGATGAGCATCTAGACTTGAGAATACTAAGTATTTAAAAAGAGAACCATCTCTTATAGAAGCGCCAGTTCTCATGTTTACGTCGTTATTTCAAAGCAATATCACCGGAATTCGACTGCAAACTTAGTTTGATATGTCCATCGCCGAAAGCACCCTTGAGCTCCTTGGAGCCTGCAGAACCCTCTTCATAAATGAAACCATCTTTACCTATGTGAGTATCTCCCGATCCAGTAATCATCTTGACTGCCAGGGAAGAGGGTTTATTTTTTAATTGAATGTAAATATCACCGTCATCGGTTTCTACTTCCGTATCTTGTAGAAGATCATCTGTTTTGATCGTAATGTCACCTTTACCTACTACCCCATGAATCTGACTGATGCCATCAATGAATGCTACATCGCCACGATCTACATCGAAATCTATTTGATCTACTTTAAATTCTTTGAAGTAAACATCTCCATCGACTTTAAGATCGACATTTTTGCCAGTAAGTTTGTAAAAATGAAGATCTCCACTATTAACATTAGCGGTTAACGAAGTTAATGCCGTAAATTGATCCGTGTTAATATCTCCATAATCGGATTGAAGGTTTACATCATTAAATACAAGTTGATCTATTTTAATGTCACCATTTTCGGTAGCAACGGTAAGTATGTTCCAATCCTTCTCAGGAAGTTCTACAGTCATTCTCACATTATTCCAGTCGAAACCGAAGAAACTTTTATCTTTTCCCTTTAAATTAATCTCTAATGTATCCCCCTTAGGATTTACGGTCAGATTCAGGTTTGAAGTTATGGATTTAGAAGCAAGGCCTTGTACAGTAATGACAGCTTCTGATTGATTACCGTGTACGACTTGGACATCAAGGATATCTGATTTAATGTTAACATTAGATATTTTGCTAATATCAGCCGTTTGCTGATCATTGATCTCGGATGTGAAGAAGGATTTCATACCATCAAGAGGAGAATTTCCATCGTTAAAGTAAACATACACTAAACCGATTATTCCTATAATTACGAGGAGGGTTCCTAGTTTTGATCGCTTTTTCATTGTATCTTTCTCTCCTATCGTTTTGTTGGCTCCCGCATCTTTGGATGCCTTGGACGCTCATAGTATGACTTCATATTACCAACGATTGGAATAGGGTGGAACAGACTGATGATGTATCGAATACCCCGACTTAGGTCTAGGGTATAAAAAGTAGTTTGTTGCTTGCATAACGCTTAACGTAGTAAACAAGCACTGATTCTAATAAAGATCGTTTAAATTCGTGGTACGAAATATAACTAGATTATCGATAGTTCACCAGTTGCATAAATTTGGTGGAATCATTATTTTTTTAGTATTCAACGGGAAATGCACTGATTGAGAAGCCTAAGTAGTAGCGATAATAAACTTCTGTAATTAAGAGGAAAAAATAACTACCTGAAAATGAATAAGAATATGAAAAATGACTTGCATCTAGGCACTATATATAGTAGTATATAACTTGTGCTTTCTTAGTGGCTCTCCCACAGCCCCGACTAAGAATGGCCGCCAAAAGTAAGGCTTTATAATGAATAACAAACCAACGTTTACGTTGTTATAAAAACGATTAATGTATGAAATTAAGGAGGATCATCCATGCGTACCACCTATATGGCTAAGCCAAATGAAGTTGAGCGTAAATGGTTCGTCATTGATGCGGAAGGCAAAACGCTCGGTCGTCTGGCTAGCGAAGCTGCAAGCCTGATCCGTGGCAAACACAAACCGCAATTTACGCCTCACGTTGATACTGGCGATTTCGTTGTTGTAATCAACGCTGAGAAAATTGTTTTGACAGGTAAGAAGATGTCAGACAAAATGTACTACCGTCACTCCATGTACACAGGTGGTTTGAAAGTTACACCTGCACATGAAATGATCAAAAACAAACCAGAGCGTGTAATCGAACTGGCTGTGCATGGCATGTTGCCTAAGAACCGTCTTGGCAACCAAATGAAGCTTAAACTTAAAGTATACGCAGGTGCGGAACATCCACATCAAGCACAAAACCCTGAAGTCTACGAGCTTCGCGGGTAATAAAGAGGAGGACACGTTTCATGGCTCAAGTGCAATACTATGGAACCGGTCGTCGTAAACACTCTGTTGCACGTGTACGTCTTGTGCCGGGTGAAGGACGAATTGTTGTTAATAAACGCGATTTGAATGAATATTTCGGTTTGGAAACACTCAAGCTGATTGTAAAACAACCGCTTGTGTTGACTGACACATTGTCGAAATACGATGTGCTAGTTATCGCTAACGGTGGTGGAATGTCTGGACAAGCTGGAGCAATCCGTCACGGTATTTCCCGTGCATTGCTTAAAGCAGATCCTGAATTACGCCCAGCTTTGAAGCGTGCAGGATTCCTAACGCGTGACCCACGTATGAAAGAGCGTAAAAAATACGGTCTTAAAGCGGCACGTCGCGCTCCACAGTTCTCGAAACGTTAATATTCTTTTACAAAAGAGTCTTTGGCCTTTATTGGTCAAGGACTCTTTTTTGTTTATGGAGTCTTTTAGTATTTGGACTCTTTTTTTGTTTTTGGAATAAAGTACTACAAAATGTAAACTTATTATTGAACTACGTTAATGAAAGGTTTATAATCGATAATACAGACTACTTTACTTGGAATTAAAAACGGAGGTCGCGTCTCATGAATTTATTTGAAAAAGAAGCGCTTATTGCGCAGAAGGCTGTTGAGCTTGAGCATGCCACACCAGAGGAAATTATTCGTTTCGCTGTAGAGACATTCCCTAACATCACCTTCGCATGCAGCTTTGGGGCAGAAGATGTTGTTCTGGTTGATATGCTACAGAAAGTCAGCCCTACAACTGATATTTTTTACCTCGACACTGATTTTCATTTTAAAGAGACTTACGAAACACGTGATCGTATGATCGAACGTTACCCAGGCATTCCATTTGTTGAAGTGAAACCGGAAATTACACCTGAGGAACAGGTTACACAGTTTGGCGAGGAATTGTGGAAGACAGATGCCAATAAATGTTGTGATATTCGCAAGGTAAGACCACTAACTCATATTTTGACTAAGTATGAGGCTTGGATTACAGGTATTCGTCGTGATCAAGCACCGACACGTGCTAACGCGAAAAAAATCGAATATGATCTCAAGTTTGGACTAGTGAAGTTTAATCCAATTGCCAATTGGACAACTGAAGATGTTTGGAACTACATCCGTGAGAATGATGTTATATATAATCCGTTGCATGACCAGCATTACCCAAGTATTGGTTGTGAATATTGCACACGCAAAGTAATGCCAGGTGAGGACCCGCGTGCAGGTCGTTGGTCAGGTCAAGAGAAAACAGAATGTGGACTTCATAAATAAGAATTGCTCAAATTTAAGCTTGTGCATACGAAGTCAGTTTTTCTTACGAAAAACTTATGTTTATGCTTACGAAGTCAATTTTACTAACGTAAAATTTTGAGGAGGCTTTCAACGAAAATGAGTCAAATTTCACCACATGGCGGTGTACTGGTTAACCGGATCGCCGAAGGCGCAGAACGTGAATCACTTCTTAATGAAGCAAAGTTATTATCTTCAATTACGATTAATACGTGGACTATTTCTGATCTAGATTTGATAGGGGTAGGTGCTTTTTCCCCGCTTACAGGTTTTTTGAATGAAGAAGATTATAAATCTGTTATCGAGAAGACAAGACTTGCGAACGGTCTTGTCTGGAGTATTCCGATTACACTTGCTGTTGATGTAGATAAAGCGGCCGAGCTTAAAGTTGGCGAGCGTTCCGCATTGATCGGTGAAGATGGTATAACGTATGGCATTATTGCGATTGAGAGCATTTATAACGTAGATCAAAAGCTAGAAGCGATAAATGTGTTTAAAACGGATGATTTGGAGCATCCAGGTGTGCAAAAGCTACTTGAGCGCTCTTCTATATATGTTGGTGGTGCAATAACAGTATTAAATCGTCCGCAACCTGTGAAGTTTCAAGAGTTTTATTTCGACCCAGCGGAAACCCGTCGTTTATTTGCGGAGAAGGGTTGGAAAACGGTTGTTGGATTCCAAACACGTAATCCCGTTCATCGGGCACATGAGTACATTCAGAAGACAGCTATGGAAATCGTAGATGCGTTATTTTTGAATCCGCTTGTGGGTGAAACAAAATCCGATGATGTACCAGCTAATGTTCGAATGAAAAGTTATTTAGCTCTTCTTGATAATTATTATCCGGCCGATCGTGTATTTCTTGGAGTGTTCCCAGCAGCAATGCGTTACGCAGGGCCACGTGAAGCAATATTCCATGCTATCGTTCGGAAAAATTATGGTTGTACCCATTTTATCGTAGGCCGTGACCATGCGGGTGTAGGTGACTACTACGGAACTTATGAGGCGCAAGACTTGCTCAAGTCGATACCAGCAGAAGATCTTGGCATTACACCACTATATTTTGAACATAGTTTTTTCTGTACGACTTGTGGCAACATGGCGACTTCCAAAACATGTCCGCATGACAAAACGTCTCATCTGACATTGTCAGGAACTAAAGTTCGTGCTCTATTGCGTGACGGGGTATGCCCGCCACCAGAGTTTTCACGTCCAGAAGTTGCAAAAATATTGATAGAAGGTATGTCCGAGCAGCCTGTTGGATAAGGAAGCCGCGCAGATCAATTAATAAGAACATAATTGACCATCTCGTCCCATATATATGAATGTGCGCATAAGGCTTATCCTACGGGATAGTCTTTCATGACGCTTATTCATTTCATGGAGGACGAGGTGGTTTTTTGATGCGCCGAATAAGACGGCATTTCGTAATTTGGATGACATACAAGGGAGCAGTTCGTATTGGAATCGCTGTTCTTGTCGTTGTACTAACAGCCATTATGCTACGGCAGAACATACCATCGGCTAGTACGTGGACCTATTGGACATTGCCGCTTTCGGGTAAGACAATAGCCATTGATGCAGGGCACGGAGGCGCGGATGGTGGGGCAGTCAGCAAGCAAGGAGCCATTGAAAAGGATTTGAACTTGGCTATCGCTCTATACTTGCGTGATTATTTGCAGCAAGCTGGAGCAGTTGTCATTATGACGAGAGAAGGAGATTATGATCTTGCGACAGGCGATGCACATGCTTATAGTAAACGGAAGACAGAAGATTTAAAGCGTAGGGCGGCGCTTATTAACGAAAATAATCCGGCGACGGTTATTAGTATACATATGAACAGCATTCCGCAGCAAAAATGGTCGGGGGCACAGACGTTTTATCAACCTGGAAACCACCCAGACAATCGTGTATTAGCAGCATTCATTCAGGATGAGATCAAGCGCAATTTAGAAAATACGACTAGAATAGCAGCGGTTGTAAACGGCGTGTATTTGATGAAGGCCATCAAAGATATACCGACCGCACTAGTTGAGGTTGGTTTTCTATCTAATCCTGGCGAGGCTGAACGACTAGTTGATGCAGAGTATCAACGTAAAGTGGCAGCGTCTATTTACCAAGGTGTGCTTCGATATCATTCAGGTGAAAAGTTGAGTGGGAATGCTAATCAAGAGTTGGAATTACAAAATGGCAATTAGCGATTTAGCTGTAATTGAGGCAGAATAGAGACTCATAGTAGACGGACATCCTGTGTTATACTAGAGACATAGTTTTCTTAATACATAAAGGTGGGACACATATTATGTTGACACGAGAACAAGCACTAGAAGCCATCGAAGCTTTGATGGCTAAGAAATATTCCGCGGAAGGCATCAGCTTCCGCGATGTCATGGTTCGGAACCGTCAAGTTTCGTTGACGGTTCTAGGAGCGAGCGCGGCTGCGCAGCCCGCGCTTGAGGCCTCGCTTCGCGAGGCACTTGCGCCCCTCGGCGCCGAAACCGTGCATTGCCGGTTTCGGGACGAGGGAGCGCAAGCTGTAGCGGGCGGCGCTGCGCAAGCGCCCGCAGCAAAAGCGGCGCCGGCGGGAAGTAGCGCCGGCGAAGGAGCTGCCAGCCCCGTACAAGGGCACGGGGCTGATCTCGCTAGTCCGCTGCTTTCGGCTAGCAGCGGAACAACATTTATCGCCGTCGCGAGCGGTAAGGGCGGCGTCGGCAAGTCAACGGTGACCGTCAATCTTGCGGTCGCCTTAGCCCGCAGGGGCAAACGCGTCGGCATCATTGATGCCGACATCTACGGATTCAGCGTTCCTGACATGATGGGAATTGAGGAACGCCCAGAAGTTGTGAACGATCGAGTCATTCCGATCGAGCGTTATGGTGTAAAAGTGATTTCGATGGGCTTTTTTGTAGAAGACAATAGCCCGATCGTTTGGCGTGGTCCGATGCTAGGTAAGATGTTGCGTAACTTCTTCCAAGAAATCGAATGGGGAGAGCTTGATTATATGCTCCTCGATCTACCACCGGGTACGGGCGATATTGCGCTGGATGTTCACCAGATCATCCCGCAAAGCAAAGAAATCATTGTCACAACACCACATGCGACCGCTGCATTTGTTGCAGCACGTGCTGGTGCTATGGCAATTAAGACTGATCACGAAATTATTGGTGTTGTAGAAAATATGTCCTACTTCGAGTCAAAGCTGACAGGTGAAAAGGAATATGTATTCGGACGTGGAGGCGGAGCAAGGCTAGCAGAGACACTTCATAGTGATTTGCTTGCGCAAATACCACTCGGTGCTCCTGACAATCATCCATCTGAAGCAGATTTCTCACCATCCGTCTATAAAGCGGAATCCGAGACGGGTAAGCTCTACTTAGAACTTGCAGATAACGTTCTAAGACGCGTGTAGCAAATAAGATGTAATTCATTCAAATTTTAATATAATTATTATCATCACTTGCTGTTTAAATAAAAGCCCGATCCTGACATCCAAAGCGTTAGCAACGCGTCTAGATGTGGGATCGGGCTATTTTTATAACTAGTGTCAACCGTTGTTATTCGCTATCTGAAGATTGTTCTTCCTGTTGCCCTTTTTGTTCCTCTTCTTGTCCTTTTTGCTCTCCCCCAGATCCGCCTTCTTTCTTTTTCTCATCTGGTTTTGGTTGAAGTTCTTCTTGTACTGCTTTTTTCAACAAATCGAGCACTTCAAGTCGGAAGAGGGGGTTTTGCATTGATTCCTGCATAATAGCCATAACTTCTTTGCGATATTGAGGACTCTTTAATGAATCCATGATGACCTTCTCCATTTCGGGAGCCTTCATCGTTTTTACCAATTCAGCTTGATAAGCCGGATCTTTCATAAGTTCCTTATGGATATCCTTGTTTTGTTTGTTAACGGATTTAGCAAATTCCCCAGCAAATCGCGTATCAGTCATTAATTTTTTGATTACTTTATCATAGTCTGGGGCACTGATTACATCTTTTACAGCCAATCGAACTTCTTCTTGATCTTGAACGGAAAGAAGTTTAGACGGTTGAGCGGAATAACCAGAAAGCTTTTCTGCTGATTGCTGAAGTGCCTTCTGAGCATCTTCCGTTTTCAAAATGTCAATAACCATCGTTTTCATGTCCTTGTAGTTCATTTGTTGATTACTACCAGATGACTCGCCGCCTCCACAACTGGTCAACAAAAGTGCAAAAGCCATTAGAGACGACCACATAATCCAGCGAATGCGCATATGTCGCTTGCTCCCTTCTATGTTAAAGCTCGGTATGATAATGGGGATGCACGTAATCCGGCATGCCTATGGCCAACGTCATTCGACGGTATAGCACATGATCGTTTTTAATATGCGCATTGTTCACTGTTTTATCATGGACAAGCATTAGCTTTTTGTTGTGATCGTGGTAAAATAAAGGGAAAACCTGCGGGAAAAAGCACAATTGGGAGGATATATCACGTGAGTTTACGGAATTGGTTCTTTTTATTTTGGAGCACCATGGGTATTGGGGCTGTAGTTTGTATCATCAGCGGTTTTATTATACTGTCAACGAATAGTAACGTTAGTTTCTTTGGTTTTGACAATAATGGGATCAATCTGATTATGATGGTTACTGCTGGTTTAATGATAGGTGCGTTTAGTCAAATGGGCTTTTTTGCTTATCTGACTCTGAGTTATATTGCACTTAGCGTGTTCCGCAAAAAGTATTTGTGGAATGCTTTGCAAGCCTATACAACAATATTTGCAGTATTTGGTCTAGGGTATGTGCTCTACGAAAATCGTACAAACAACTGGTTCTTCTGGGTATTACCGCTAATATTGCTTGTTGCATCATTGCTTGTAGCTAGATTAAAAGTGAAGCAGACGAATAAAAGTGCTTTTGTTCCAACTATGTTTGTACTGTTCTTCGTTACGTTTATCGAAGCGTGGCCAGCCATTCAAGGTGAAACAGACATACCCGCAATTGCTTTTATGATGATCCCGTTGTTTATCTGTAATGCATACCAAAATATGATGATGCACCGTCTTGTGAAAAAAGAAAAGACCGCACCAGCAGAAGCTCCTGCTAAGACGGCCGTATAACTTTATTTTTCTGAAGCACTGATTTGCTTCGTTGAAGATACTTTGTCTTGAACAGCATTGCCTTCAGCATCGGTTTGTGAAATTAACTGAGAAACGTTAACGAAATCATAACCGTCACCGCGGAGCTGATCAATAATAGCAGGTAACGCAATATGTGTTTGAGTAACCGAGTCGCTTGCGTGCATGAGAATAATATCGCCTGGATGTGTTCGTGTTACGACACGGTTAACGATTTTTTCGGTACCGATATTCATCCAATCTAGCGAGTCCGTATCCCATTGAATGACTGTGTATTTAAGTTCTTCGGCGATGCGGAGTACACGTTTATCGAAATCACCATTAGGAAGACGGATCAAGCTCGGCTTTTTACCAGTTAAATCAGTTAAAATGGTGTTTGCAGTAGTAATCTGTTTTCTAATTTCTTCTTCGGTAAGTTTGCTGTAGAAATCATGTTTGTGACCGTGGCTTCCAATTTCGTAGCCCGCATCTTGAATTTTTTTGACCAGCTCAGGATGTGACTGGCTCCAAGGAGAGGATAGGAAGAAGGTCGCTTGCGTGATTTTTTTTTCTTTCAACACTTCCAAAATCGGCTCCGCACGTTTATCACCCCAGCTTATGTCGAAAGTTAGCGCAACAACTTTCTTATCTGTAGGAACACTGTATATAGCTGCGGGTTGTTGTGGTGCGAAGACAGTGATGTTATCGCGTTCGGCATATATGATGCCAATAGAAAAGACGAGAGCGATAGCGATAAAAAAGTACCTTTTAATTTTCTTTCCGTTCATTACATAAAATACGTTCATTGGGAAGTATGCTCCTCTCATTCGCTTCGCCTCTAATCAAGGGCGTCAGCATTTTACACTAGTAGTACAATCTATGCTCGTACATAAAAGTTATTCATTCTAATTTCATAACAAGCAGTAATGGATGAGAGTGATGATTAATTATGCATATCTATTATGGGAGGCTGTTTAATGTTTAAGTTAAGTGCAATCGTTCTACATTTGAAGCAAATGCGTTCGTATATCATATTTTCGTTCATGGTCTTTTTTGCTGGTATTATCATTGGCGGCACCAATTCGGAGTTTCATGCCTTCTTGGAGGGACAACTAGCAGGATTAGGACAACTGAAGGGAATGGTTGATCAAAGTGCGAATCCTACATTAACAATGATGATCGTTATCTTTTTGAATAATGCCATTAAATCAATACTTATTATGTACTTGGGAGCTTTTTTTGGGTTGTTACCGCTCCTGTTTCTAGCTGTAAATGGCATGATCATTGGTTATTTGCTTCAAAGGATATCTGAAACACCTGGATCACATACCGTTTTGGAAGTTATCTTTAAAGGATTATTGCCACACGGTATTATTGAAATTCCGGCTATTATCATTGCTTGCGCATACGGAATGAAATTCGGAACGTTAATACTAAGAGCAACAGGTAATCTTTTATTTGTAAGATCAAAGCTTGGAGCTACTGGTAAAGACATTGGAGACTTCGTCACTAGAACAGTACCAATGATCGTTATTTTGACGGTTTCGTTGCTTGTTGCTTCTATAATTGAAAGTACATTTACAGTTTGGTTGCTTTCCTTGTAATATTATTTCCAATATTTGAGCATAACAGTAAGGCGGTGTCCAACGCATTTGCGAGAGGAGCCGCTTTTTTTGTTCGTCTCAGGACGGTCTATACGCGCTATACATCCCAAAGGAGGCCGCTATTCGTTATGCTTGGAATACTATTCAACGATAAGGAATGTAAGGAACTCGATTATGTACTACGTAAAGAGTTAGATGAAATGCTGCTAGATCTAAGTGATTCTAGATTAGATGGAGATATTAAAGGGGCGATAACAAGAAGGTACAAGATCATATTTAGGATGTATGCCCGTATAGCTTCGCCTAAAGAGCTTTCTCGTTACGCGCTAAATGTCCGTTCACACCGCTCGTAACATGCTTTTTCATGTTGATATAACGTTTTTTAAAATAAATGAAAAAAAGGGGTTGCATTTAATTGGACCCCTATGTTATATTAGATCTCGCCGCTTTTAGTAAGTGTCGACAACGAAATGAGACAAACGAAAGAAAATGTCGAATCTCGAAAAAAAAGACTTGCAATCAGCTAGGCACCTGTGATATATTATAAAAGTCGCCGCTGAAACAAAGCGCCGACAAACAAGAAACAAACAAGAAGTGATTGTTCTTTGAAAACTGAACAACGAGCGAAACTGCCTCATTGATCCTAACGGATAAATGAAAAAGCAATATGTTTCAATCTTTATCGAAGTAACTCAGCGATGAGCGACCGCGATTAGAGGTTGATTGAAACGCCGATTGGAAATCTTGATTTCCAATGCGGTATAAGTAATGAGCAAGTCAAACACCAATTTGGAGAGTTTGATCCTGGCTCAGGACGAACGCTGGCGGCGTGCCTAATACATGCAAGTCGAGCGGGCTTGATGAAGTGCTTGCACTTCTGATAGTTAGCGGCGGACGGGTGAGTAACACGTAGGTAACCTGCCTATAAGACTGGGATAACATTCGGAAACGAATGCTAATACCGGATACACGATTTGGTCGCATGGCCGAATCGGGAAAGACGGAGCAATCTGTCACTTATAGATGGACCTGCGGCGCATTAGCTAGTTGGTGAGGTAACGGCTCACCAAGGCGACGATGCGTAGCCGACCTGAGAGGGTGATCGGCCACACTGGGACTGAGACACGGCCCAGACTCCTACGGGAGGCAGCAGTAGGGAATCTTCCGCAATGGACGAAAGTCTGACGGAGCAACGCCGCGTGAGTGATGAAGGTTTTCGGATCGTAAAGCTCTGTTGCCAGGGAAGAACGCTTGGGAGAGTAACTGCTCTCAAGGTGACGGTACCTGAGAAGAAAGCCCCGGCTAACTACGTGCCAGCAGCCGCGGTAATACGTAGGGGGCAAGCGTTGTCCGGAATTATTGGGCGTAAAGCGCGCGCAGGCGGTTAATTAAGTC
>NZ_JAECMT010000013.1 GCF_016019935.1 Paenibacillus sp. GSMTC-2017 | reverse complement strand
GCCTTGAGTGTATCCTCTGGTGTCTGCAAAACCGAATATGAGGTTGGAAACTCACTTAAAAAACGTAGCGAAATGCCTGAATACATAGCTCCAAAGACACCTTTGTAAGCAGGGAAAACCTGATCTAGAACAGCTTGGAATTGCAGTTTAGTCTGTACACACATCTTTGAAAGAGACTCATATTGCCTAGTTAGATAGCGTAGATTGAGTAGCTGGACGCCTCTTTTCTTAAAGGGTTCAAACTCTTCCTTGTAGTACAACTCTCCCAAAAGATAAGCGTCAGCAGAATCCGTCTTTACTTTACGAWGTTGAGACTTCCTAAGCCGATTTGAGATGAGCGGATTAATGACAATGTAAACATAGTGATGTTCCTCTAGGAATTGAACAACAGGGCTTTGGTAATGTCCGGTTGCTTCTAGAATAAGCAAAGGACGTTGTTTGGATACAGATTCTACGTCCTTTAAAACTTGATGGAGATTCGCTAAACCATCAGGAGTGTGCTTGAAATGGAATGTTCCTCTAAATGGTTTTCCACGCTCTAAAAAGGCTTGTCCATGACTTTCTTCTTTAGAAATATCTAGCCCAATAACTGGATTCATTTCATCTCTCCCTGTAAATGTAGATTTACTGGCAGCCCCTACGGTTTCTTCTTGTCGCTCCATAGCATCGCTTGTTATTCGGGATCTTACGTCCTAACCAGCCTCAATCATGGTCATGACAAGTAGGGTGAACATTATAGCGCTCGGAATCAAGTCCCACGGGCAGGTACGTTCGACCAGGTTACCTTAATCCTCTATGCAAATGAAAAAAGGATCAACCAGAAAGAACTGGTTGATCTCATAATACGAACAGGCAGGATAACATAATCAAATACAACTATATAATTCCATTATATTTGTGTTGACACGAAAGTAATTAGGAGCCATATTATATATGAACAATAATAATAAAATAATAAATGACATTAACGCTATTCCCTCGCTTGTACAATCCAAGCTTCACTATGGACAGACGAATAGTTAATAACAAATTAATTGAGAAAAGGAGGGATCCATCTTGAAAATAAGAGCGATAATTACAGGTGTTACGGGGATGGTTGGCGAGGGTGTATTACATGTATGCCTGCAGCATCCTGATGTGGAACATGTTTTAGTGATTAACCGCAAACCATGCGGCGTTTCACATCCCAAATTAACTGAAATCATCCATAAAGATTTTTTTGATTTATCTGCAATAAAGTCTCAATTAAGCAACTATAATGCATGCTACTTTTGCTTGGGTGTATCTTCTGGTGGTTTGAAGGAGGAGGAATACTCACGATTATCGTTTGATCTTACTGTGCATATGGCAGAAATGCTCGCAGGCTTGAACCCAGATATGGTGTTCTGCTATGTTTCCGGAATGGGGACGGATAGTACAGAGCTAGGAAAAAGGATGTGGGCAAGAGTGAAGGGCAAGACAGAAAATCACCTCATGCAGCTGCCTTTCAAAAAAGCATACATGTTTCGCCCTGCCTACATCAATCCAATAAAGGGATTAAAAAATACGCATAAATCTTATTATGCATTTATGTGGCTATTTCCTATTCTAAGAAGACTATTTCCAAACGTTACAGTGTCTTTAATGGAGCTTGGTATTGCAATGATTCATACCGTTACTAAAGGGTATGACCTATCTATTCTCGAAAGCAAGGATATCAATAAATTGGCTAAATCCTAACCGGGTACTTTTGGCTGATCTCATAATCTAATTCATCTGAGCTCAATAATACAGCTGTAGCCTTTTGCAGTGGCCGAGGAGGAATACAATTCCAGATATGAAGAAAGGCGGGGTATTGATGTGGTATAAAAATGTGTTGACACAAAAGTGATTAGGGACCATACTATAAATATGAATAACAATAATAAAATAATAAATGACATTGACGCTATTCCCTCGCTTGTACAATCCAAGCGTCAGATTGATCGCTATAACCTAGACATAGACGCACAGGCTGTACTCGTCGCATCTAGGCTAATGGCAGCGGGAGCCAAGCTTGGACATGCCTCGGAGATTCATTTCTCTAGATTCGGTTTATCAACAGGTCGATATCGTTTATTGGCAGATCTTGAAGATAACGAAGGAGAAGAGTTGCCTTCGCAATTAGCGGAGCATCTAGGCGTTACACGTGCTACAGTGACAGGTCTTATCGACATTCTTGAACGAGATGGGCTAGTATCTCGACGATCAAGCTCAGACGATGGCCGTCAGAGATCAGTCATTTTGACTGAAGAAGGAGCGAAGAAGCTCCGTGAAATGGCTCCGGAGCATTTCGCTCGACTGGAAGCAATGGTGGGCTTACTCAATATCGATGAGCGCAGCGTATTTCTCGACTTGCTAGGTCGAGTTACACAAGGCATCTCAGCACTTACGGGCGAACTAGGCTCGAAACCAAAGGGAAACATCAGTAATGAGTAGAATGGGCTAGTGAAGCTAGCCTATTTTTACTCTTATATAGTTAGGGAGCTAATTATATCTCGCTGAAAGCAATCGTTGAACTATTTCAAAGAAGAAGGGAGCAACTAAATGAACAAGATGAAATACCCGAATCAGACAGATGATGTTTACGGCATCAAGGCTACTGGTTCCAAGAAAAAGACTTTTGTACTATGGCGTGAAGTTGTAATGGCCTATGCTGCTCCTGCCATTATGGCAGGTATCGGGGGATTGGTTACTTCCGATAGGGGTCTTCAAATAGGGGCATTGATTACAATCGGCGGTGCATCGGCCTTGATGGCCTTGATGATTGGCCTTTTGTTGCGCAGCCGAGTGGGCCATATACGATGGGTCATCGGTGCACCTCGCTTGGTTGTGGTAGGGGTGTTCGCATTGGCCGGGTCCTCGTTTGGCCTATACGCCGCATGGGTGACATCTGGTTTACTAGAATTTATGATTCCGAGCAATGACTGGGCCTGGGTCGATCGTGTCTGGATCGATTTCCCGTTATCTGGATTTATTGCAAGCACGATAGTGACATGGCGGTGGCGTCTTTCCGTCACAACTAATTTTTCATCCAAAAGGAGAAGATAAAAATGATAGTTATTATGGGAGCAACAGGTACGATAGGCAGTGCGCTTTTGGAACGTTTGGTTGATCTTGGCGTACCCGTCAGGGCGCTGAGCAGAGAGCCAGAGAAGTTGCGTGATCAGATCGGAGAAAAAGGCCGATCGACAATCGAGGTCGCATCGGCGGATGCTTCCGACCCGGAATCGCTGCGCCGCGCGTTTACAGGAGCTAACCAGCTATTCCTTGCCATGTCCAACAGTCCAAGACAAACCCAATTGGAAACTTCAATCATTCAGATTGCCGCCGAAGCTGGAATTGAACACATTGTCAAAATATCCAGTCCTGCCTTTGAGAAGAGCTCTCCAGTGGCAGTGGCGGGCTGGCATCAAGAAATCGAGAAAACGCTGAGGGAATCGGGTCTCACCCACACCGTGTTGCGCCCTTATGCGTTCATGCAAAACTTAATACGCCTTGCACCAACGATCACAACCCAAAATGTTTTCTTCGGCACCATGGGCGATTCACCGTGTAACTTCATTGACTGTCGCGATATCGCAGATGTTGCCGCAGAAGTTCTGACCAACCGCGAGGTATCAGGCCAAATATATACGCTTACTGGTTCGGAGATTTTCAGTTATCCCCAGGTCGCGGGTCAACTATCCGCCCTGCTTAATCGGTCGATAAGCTACATTAACATGGAACCCCAAGTACTACTCCGCAATCTTATCGAGCACGGGCATATGCCTCCTTGGCTCGCAAACCACGTTGTGGAAATTCAAACCATGTCTACGGTGGTGCCAGAAAGTCCAAATGACACTGTGAAGCGCTTGCTCGGCAGAGAGCCACGCACGCTAGATGCCTTTCTGCATGAGTGTGTAGAAAATTTCCGGTAGAGGCGGATTCCACCTATTTTGAAATTTGTGTCGTTGGCAGCATTTTGTTCCGATTTCAGACAAGTCATTGAGCTAACGGGGAACGATAGCGGAGGAGCTTCCTTTGTGGTAGCTTCTCTTTTCTATTGAGCTATACCAGCTAATAGCTTGTCAAGATTACCAGTAAAATGACCCTAAACCATATGTTATAGTTAAAATAGGCAAGCCAAATAACCCTCCAATTCAAACGGTGTTTTGGAAGGTTAAACCAATTGAATTTGTTAAGCCAGACGGAATAGCTTTTTACTTTTCAAGATGGCATGGAGCCAATGAACTAGCTTATTTGCACATGCGACCAATGCCACTTTATGTGGTTTACCCTCGGTTCTTTTACGTTCGTAAAATTCTTTGAGTCGAGTGTTGCGAGAACGAATAAGTCCACACTGAACAGCCATCACCAGCGCGTAACGCAGCTGCCTGGAGCCACGTTTCGTAATTCGGTTTCGAGTTGCTGTAAACTTACCGGAAGCAAAGACACTCGGGTCAATGCCTGCAAAGGCGACTAGCTTTTTAGGATGATCAAATCGGTCGACTTCTCCAATTTCAGATAAGATTGTTGCCGCAATTTTATGTCCGATGCCGGGAATCGACTGAATTAATTCATACTCTTCAATTTCTTCAGCCAGAGCATCTATGTTCTGTTCCAATTCAATAAGATGCTCTTGGTACTGAAGAATAAGGGTAATAAGGACTTTCAAATTGATTAAGTGGCTTGCGTACATGGTTTGCTGAAACGGGTTTTGTTTTGCCGCATCTAGCAGCCGTTGAACGCGTTGGTTAATCCAGTCCTCTGAACGTCCTCTTTTCGAAGAAAGCAGTTCTTTCATTCTAGCCTTGAGTGTATCCTCTGGTGTCTGCAAAACCGAATATGAGGTTGGAAACTCACTTAAAAAACGTAGCGAAATGCCTGAATACATAGCTCCAAAGACACCTTTGTAAGCAGGGAAAACCTGATCTAGAACAGCTTGGAATTGCAGTTTAGTCTGTACACACATCTTTGAAAGAGACTCATATTGCCTAGTTAGATAGCGTAGATTGAGTAGCTGGACGCCTCTTTTCTTAAAGGGTTCAAACTCTTCCTTGTAGTACAACTCTCCCAAAAGATAAGCGTCAGCAGAATCCGTCTTTACT
>NZ_JAECMT010000010.1:0-82500 GCF_016019935.1 Paenibacillus sp. GSMTC-2017 | reverse complement strand
AGTCTTGCATGTTTTAACCTTATTTTCTGGTGTGTTTCTCGGCCAGAACAATAATATATCATGGACTTGTACACTTATGCAAGTCTTTTTTTAAAAAGTTTTAAATTCTTTAAAACACTATCTCTATAGTATCCAAAACCCGCTTCATACATACAACGATTTCGGATTATTAAGTTCCCGAAATATAGGTACTGAATATTTTCCTTCATTATAGTGTGTTTCTGATAGACTAAAAAACATCATTTCAAACTAACCTTTAAAAGAATCAACACAACTATGATCAACAACTCATCAATTGGAGGAGGCAACATCAAATGAATGAACGTTGAATATTGCCCCCTTTTTACGCACGCTAAAATAATGATGTTTTGTTTATTAAGATTCCTTTGAGAGTTCTTCTAATGATTTGACCTTGCCATGTGGTTGTTGATTTTGTTTGCGTGATTTAAATGCAGATTCCCGTCGACGCTTTGATGTACTCATGATTGCCACACCCCTCTAAAGTTAAGTCATAGATTGATTTTTAGTTTGCGGCGGTGGGCCAAACAATATTCTCATCAACCTTCACGATGGCCTATGTAATAATCGACATGTAATAAGCGCCAAACGTCATAGATGAAAAAACAGGCCTGAGGTGTTTCCACCCGGCCTGTAATATGCTCTATACTCCGTAAACCTCAAATTCGAACAGCGAGTATCCGTATGCTGTAGCTCGAGCTGTTGCATGAACTCTAACATATTTTGCATTAACTGCGCTAAGGGTCAAATCATCAACAGCACCATTACCAGTTGTCGTTGAATATACCGTCGTCCAGTTGGTTGGGCTTCCAGTATCATTTGAGACTTGAACCGTATATGCAGTTGCATATGCAGCTTCCCAAGTTAGTTTCACCCTATTGATGAATTGGCTTGTATTGAGATTAACATAGATCCACTGCGGATCTACTCCCTCCACACTTGCCCAACGAGTAGCGACATTACCGTCAACCGCCTTATTCCCTTCAAAGCCAGTGCCTTCAATTGAACTAGTAGTTGTCGTCTTGCCTGCCGCTAAATTAGCAACTGAAGTAGGTGCTCCAAATACTTCAAAATCCCAAAGCGAATATCCATAAGCCGTACCTCTTGTCGTACCGTTGACTCTTACATACTTAGCATTTTGCGCAGGGAATGTAATTTCATCAATAGCTCCATTACCTGTAGTAGTGCTGAAAACAGTCGTCCAATTTGCTGGTGTTCCACTGTCATTGGATAGTTGAACGGTATAACCAGAAGCAAAGGCTGCTTCCCAATTTAGTTTTACTTTATTAACAGATTGGCTAGATCCTAGATTAACATAAATCCACTGAGGATCTACCCCTTCCACACTTGCCCATCTCGTCGAACTACTACCATCAAATGCTTTTGATGCTTCAAAACCCGTGCCCTCCGTTGAACTAGAGGTCGCTGGTTTATTAAGCGCTAAGTTTGCACCCACCGGCGAAGACGATAAAGTCGTTGCATTTGCAGTGTTACTATTCCCCGATAGATTTCCAGCTCCGTCAACAGCTTTAACAGTATAACTATAAGCTGTACTTGCAGTCAGACCAGAATCAGCGTAAGACAGGCCCGTAGCTGTTCCGATCTGGGTGCCGCCTCTGAAAATAGTGTATCCCGTTACACCCACATTGTCAGTTGAAGCATTCCAACTAAGATTTATTGCACTGCTAGAAGTTGCAGTTGCTGTTAATGCTGCAGGCGCTGTTGGTGCTTGGTTGTCTGCTGATCCTCCTACAACTGGTTTCCACCAGTTCCCAGACATAAATAGCATTGTCATTAAATTATAAGAATCGTTGTAGTAACTTTCCCTTTTGTTTTTCATATAATCCCATCCAGCATTAACCCATGCCTGATGGTTGCTGTTCGTCGTACTAGCAGCTATAAGCGGAGAAACGAATACAGCTGGCGCATAACCTCCGTAAGTCGTACCATTCAGCTGGTAGCCATCTCTTAGGTTGCCCGGCACGCCATTTGCTTTCCCTTTTGCCCAAGTCGCCATTTTGTCAGCGATTGTTTTGCCCCTCGTATCTCCATACATTGCATAATCCATCACAATTCTAAGCGGTACACGACTTGCATTGTAGTAATAAAGGTTGGTTTCCTTAAACTCTAATAGATACCATTCTCCGGCTGGTTCCGGTGGATTGTTAATTACAAAATCTGAAATGAGTCCAGTCGTTGGAGAATACGTTGCGCTTAACGTCGTATAAACGTTATACAAATTATCAATGACGTTTATCCACGTTTGATCGCCAGTAAACTCGTGGAATGCTCTAAGCTGAGCTAACATCCAGTCAGATGGACGAGTATTTAAAGCACTTTTTGAATCCCAGTCACCTAGATTTAAACGATTATTGGTTGTTACATTGCTGACTTTAATACCGTTAGTAATCATATTTTGAGCTTCTGCCAAGTAGTTGATTGTTCCGTTTGAACCCCATTGCTTATGAGCAAGTAGCAAGGAATAAGCAATATCCAAATCTCCATCTGTCGCTGAACGATAGTGGCCTTGTGCATTGATATGGTCGGCAACTATCCAGCCCATCAAGTTGGCATTTTGTTTGCTCTTGAATGCCCGTGCCGTCTTAAACAACCCATTATAAATACTTTGAGCATTGGCATCATATCCTGCCATCAATGCCGTAATAATCATGCCATATCCTTGACTCTCTGACGATCCAAGCGCATTGAATCCATCTTGGGGTCCCGTAACATGACCTTTAACGTAGTACCCACCAGGAAGTGAAGCTAAATCATTTTTTAAATACTGCGCTTTCCAATAATCATAATAAGAGGATATAGACGTATTCATCGAAGCTTGAGTTACATGATTAGGTTTAATTATGCCTGAGTAGCTCACCGCTTGTGGGTACGGTTTCATTTCACCAGCTGCATGAACTGCGTCTGGCTGACGTGCCGGAATAGCAATTATCGTCAATAAGAGCAACGTTGCGAGTATAACAATCAAAAACGATTTTAGCTTTGGAGCATTAGACACATTTTTCATTGAATTCACAAAAACGCCTCCTTATAATGGATTGACCGTTTAAAGCATGAACTACCCTCCTCTCACAAAAGTTAAAGCGCTTTAACTTTCTGGTGAAAAAAAAGGAAATCTATGATGTGCTTATAAAATAGCATATCTTGAATCCCTTGAACATCCTTTTTTAATAAAAATATAAAAAAGACCTTTTATAGCCGAGTTACTTTTTAACTTACTAACTTTAGTCCGACAACTGAAAAGATAATCCCCAGTATACAACCGATACGAAGCCAGCTTTTTGACTCTTTAAAAAAGATCATGCCAACTATGGCAGCTCCTACTGTTCCAATTCCCGTCCATACTGCATAAGCTGTTGCCAGTGGTATTGTTTCCATTGCACCAACTAGTAGTTTAAAACTTAAGACGAATCCACCAATAAGGATAATATTATTAGTCAAACTATTGTTTTGCGCAACACGTTTAATGCCGATCACCCCGATAACTTCCAGCAATCCAGCTGCAATAAGAAACATCCAATCCATTAAGCTTCACTTCCTTTACTCGACAATTTCAAACCGACAATACACGCTAGTAGTAACAAGATAAATGCTATTCGCAACATGCTGATTGAACCGCCAGACATTACGATTTCTACAATTGTAGTTCCAAGCGTCCCCATCCCTGCAAATACAGCGTATACCGTACCAACTGGCAATACTTTAGTTGCTTTTATAATTAGATCAAAACTTACAAACAACGCGATTAGAACTACAATGCCATTAATCTGCTCGTATTTAAATCCGCTTGCCCACACAATTTCTAATAATCCCCCTATAAATACGTAAGTCCACGCTCTCGACTCGCTTATTTGCTTTTCTATTTTAACTGCCATTGCCGTCACCCTCCTGTACGTTTTGCAGATAACAATCAACAATTCGGTCAATATGATCCATAGCTTCGTTGTCCATCCCATATACTTTTGTTTCCATTCCTTCTTCGGGACGAATGAGTGACCAGTACTTATCGAGCAGTTGCTCATCTTGCTGAAACCACTCCATCGTAGCTTCAATGATCTGTTTTGCTAGTTTTTGAGAAACGATAGAAGATGGTGGTTCGTGCATATGCTCCTTAACCTTACGAATTAACTTTGCCCACTCCATACTTCTCGGATCATCTGAACTGAGATCTGGCAAGTTTTTAATGATGTTAATTTCTCGCTCCGTAAAGTTCTGAGTAAGAAACGTTTCTTTTGCCTCGGGAGGAAACTTAAGCGCCTTAATGAACAGAAATATATCTTCCGAATCGATCTCGCCTTTCATTTCAAAAGCATTCCTCGTAGTTAGGAGCAACTTCTCCATCTCATCTAAACGCTTTCTCTCTTGTATAACCGCTGCAAGCTCTACTTCCAAAAAATTTCTCCACCGTTGTTCTTTAGAGTCTTTTTCTGTAGACAGCATTTCCTTGATGGCCGCCAGTGTAAATCCAAGTTCCTTCAATGCTGCTATATGCTGAAGTATTTCGATTTCCTCATTCGAATAATACCGATAACCCGAATGTGCTACCTTTGCAGGTTTTAATAACCCGATTTCGTCGTAATATCTCAATGTGCTGACGGAAATATTAGTGTTTTTGGACAACTGCCCAATGCTGTACATCCTGCTCCCACCTCTCAATAACAAGTATATAGTCTCAAGTATACTTGAGAGTCAAGCGTTTTTTTCAGAGTAGCTTCTATTACATAATCAGAATTAAATTATTGTTGACGTAAAATATTACCATATCTATAATTAGAGTAATTACTCTAATTCGGATGGTGAACCAATTGCGAGCAAAAGACCGTATCCTTCAGACTGCTGTGACCTTATTTAATGAACAAGGTACAGCGAAAGTATCTACAAATCATATCGCGGCTTCAGCTGGGATGAGTCCGGGCAATTTGTATTATCATTTTAAAAACAAAGAAGAAATTATAGGTGCTATCCTCGATCAAATGTATACGAAATGGCATCCAGTATGGACTCTGCCTAACGATAATCAAGTCACACTTATAGATTTACGGAGTAGCCTTCTGTTAAACTTCGAGATTTTGTGGGAATTCCGATTCTTTTATCGGGAAGCGATCGCTTTGCTGCAGGCAGATTTGGGGTTACGGCAGAAGCACCAAGAAATGATGGATAGCAGAATGCTCGAACAAGAAGCTTTTATCAAACGATTCGTTCAGGATGGCGTATTTTATTTCTCCCAAGGTTTGGATAATCTTCCTCAGCTTGTTACGGCGGGTTGGATTGTTGCGACTAACTGGTTAGCATTTTTAGAAATGAACGGGGTTTCAGTAGATGCTGCTCATTTTCAAGAAGGTGTGGATTTGCTATTAGCCATTTTCAAGCCTTACCTAGCCCATTATTCTGAGGAGGAACATATGTCATGAGCATATCCAGAAGAAACTTTCTGAAGGGCAGTGCCGCCGCAATCGCTTTGTTATCAACAGGCGGAGTCTTTCACGCTTTCGATCAAGGAGCTTTTTCCACAGGGAAAGGTTCAGCATATGAACCTTGGCGTGTATGGAATCAAGAGGATATAAACTCCGATGCAAACCCGTTATTTCGTTTAATTAAAGCATCAATACTAGCATCTAATGCACATAATACACAGCCGTGGTTATACCGAATCGGTAATAACGAGATAGATCTCTATGCGAATGTTTCGCGTAATATTGGGACGATAGATCCTTTATTTAGAGAGATGAATATTAGTTTAGGCTGTGCGATTGAGAATTTAGAACTGGCTGCCAAGGCTTCCGAT
Source organism: Paenibacillus sp. GSMTC-2017 (assembly GCF_016019935.1). Taxonomy (GTDB): domain Bacteria; phylum Bacillota; class Bacilli; order Paenibacillales; family Paenibacillaceae; genus Pristimantibacillus. The sequence goes on along the minus strand of NZ_JAECMT010000010.1, from coordinate 76,679 downwards.
TTCGAAACGAAGGTTACTTTATATCCTGGTGGGTTCGAACAAATTCGTGTCGCAAACATCGTATTAACACCAGCAGTAGTAGCTTCGCCAGATCACTACTCTATCATAGGAAAACGACATACGAATCGTGCTGCTTATGACCTAGACAAGCAAGTAGAACCTGCTACGCTACAGGAAATGTCGAATTTAGCTAACTCCTTCCCCGACGTAAAGATCGTTTGGTTTTCAGATGAAGCACATAAGACAGAAATAGGTAATGTTATTATTAATGCTACGGAAGCTATCATTGGCGATAAGACACAGTCAGGCGACAGCCACAAATGGTACCGACATGACTGGGATGAGTTGCAAAGAAATAAAGATGGCATTTCAATTGACTCGTCGGGCAATTCTGGAATGACTCGTTTTTTCGGGAAAGTGCTTCCCACTTCCATCAAATCCTTTAACGACTATTGGATCAAGTTAACAAAGAACCCTCAAGTCTCAACCGCATCTGTCTTTGGCATGTTACTCGTACGGAACCAGTCAGACCGCACTCAGTTAATTCAAGCCGGACGATTATGGCAGCGAATGCATCTATGGGCCGTCACGAAGGGACTTGCTGCACAACCTTTGAATCAACCTCATGAAAGAAGAGACCGCGAAGTTCAGTTAGGTATCGAACCTATTTTCGGTAAAGCGATAGAGAAACTAGTTAATACTCCAGGTTATGAAGGCATGTTTACTTTCCGTATGGGGTATCCGACTAGCCAGGCATTAGCTAGTCCTCGGCGTCCTGCTGAGGAAGTATTACTCACGTAAAAGCCATCACTCAAAATCAAAGTCACCGTTTAATTGCAGCACATTTAGCGAACTGTAGGTAGGCGTTTCGAACATTTAATGATGATTTTTTATTTATCATTCATTCGACTTACTATGCAACAATATTAGATTTACAGGTGTTAGTGTAGAAGAGTGAAGTAAATGAGATGTCTTGGTCAATTTAGCTGAAACCGCTTTTCCAGTTGATGCAGCGGTGTTCCCACTAGACAATAGTCAGTCAGCTATTGCTATTAAATTGAACTATTATGAGCCTGAATCTACAGTACAAAATTCAGTAGATGAAAGATGGGGATACGTAATTATGGGTAAACTTAACGGTGAAATTGTAGAATTATTCAATTCACTGGAAGTTGCAGCACACAAAGAAAATAATTATGAAGTTGCTTTAAACGAACTTAATCATATTCAGATAACTGACAAGAGTACTCAATTTACAACCTCTCGGATTTTTCCAATATACGTACTCTTGGAGCAATCGAGAAGAGTTAATTCCTCATCTAACAACTCACATACCTTTTGAATAATACAAATCCACAACCTCAGACGGTTGTGGATTTGTAGTTTGAAGTCCAATCATATTGTTAAATAACTTATTTAATCCACTCACTACATTTTTGCATCTCAAACACCTACTACCTTAATGCCCGAAAAACACAAGCTGGATAAGGAATAACACTGCGAACAGATAGAAGATAGGATGAACTTCACGCCATTTGCCCTTAACAGCTTTCAAGATCGGATAAGCGATAAAACCAACGCCGATACCCGTTGCAATGCTGTAAGTTAGCGGCATCAGTACAATAATCAAAAACGCAGGGAATACAACTTCGAAGTCGCTCCAGTCGATTTTTGATACGACACTTATCATAAGGAAACCAACAATTATAAGCGCTGGTGCTGTAATCGCTGGAATAGCAGCAAGTACTGCAACGATAGGTGAGAAAAATAACGTTAATCCTAACATCACGCATACCACAACTGCCGTAAGTCCCGTTCTGCCACCTACTGCAACTCCTGCACTCGACTCGATGTATGCCGATGTTGGACTTGTTCCTAACACTGCACCAGATGTAGTGCCTACCGCATCCGCAAGGAGCGCCCCACGTGAGCGTGGGAACTTCCCATTTTTCGTAAGTCCCGCTTGTTCAGCAACACCAAGCATCGTTCCCGTTGTATCAAATAATGTTATTAGCAAGAAGGTGAAGATGATTGCGTACAACCCGTTTGAGAAAACGCCGCCGAGATCCATTTGGAACGCAGTTGCGGATAATCCTGTTGGTAATGAAAGCAGTTTATCAGGCAACTCCAATATTCCCATAAAACCAGCAATAATCGCTGTAATTAACATACCTATAAATAAGTAACCCTTCACTCGATAAGACATTAAGAAAAGAGATACAAACAATCCAATAATCGTTAGTAACGTCATTGGTTCTGTGAAAGAACCTAACGTAAGCAATGTTGCAGGTGAATCCACGATAATACCTGAGTTTTGTAAGCCGATAAACGTGATGAAAAGTCCGATACCTACCGTAATGGCATGTTTCAAACTAGATGGTATTGCATCAAGCAGCATATACCGGAATTGTGTTAACGACAGCAGGATGAATAACAAACCTGAAACGAAAACAGCTCCCAGTGCAGTCTCCCATGAGATCCCTTGCCCACCAACGACAGTAAATGCAAAATATGCATTAAGACCCATACCAGGTGCAATGACGATTGGGTAGTTCGAAGCAAGTCCCATAATTAGTGTTCCGATGATGCTAGCTAATACCGTCGCTACAAATACCCCATTAAAGTCCATGCCAGCTTGACTCAATATGCCCGGGTTTACAATAACGATGTAGACCATCGTAAAGAATGTAGTAATGCCCGCTAGAAGCTCCGTTCGAATCGTGGTGTTACGTTCCTTCAGCTTAAACAAAGTTTCCATTTCATAATTCCCCCACGAAATAAAATAAAATCCTATTCAAAGTATAGGATGCGCATAAATACACACAGCCCATACTCGTAGTTAGGATTCTTTGGCTCCTAGTAGAAACCCTCAAACCATATTATTGAGGATATACGAGATGTTCGTTTCCTTGGATAGAATAATCAATTTCAAGCGATGTGTCAACGGTTTTTTAGCTGAAATTTATGTAAATCACGAACTATAACTATAAATTTTATATTATTATTCGTAAAATAGTCATGTACTCGCGTTAGTTGAGACTTGGGAAGGTCAATGATTTTAGTTATTAATAAATGACGAAAAGCCCCATGTGGGGCTTCCTGATTTAAACTCAATGATTGAATCGAATCAACTACTTATACTGTTTTAAACCATCATTATTGTTAAAATCAATTAATTTCAACTGAATAGCTTGGTCTACTTCTTCTATGTTAGTAGATAAATGGACAAGCAATGTAATCAATTCGTCCTTACTAAGCTTTGACAATTGGTCTGCGACATTCATTTTAGGTGCAGTGCTTTTTCTAACAATCGATAGTACCGGTTTTTTATTCGGGAATTTATCATTGATTTCCAAAAGAGCCGCTACAACATGTTTGCAATATGGACCTATGTCGTCGTTAAAACATTCACATGATGTAAAAATAACTTCGTTAGCTGTATTAAGTTTTATTTTCACATCATAAAGATCACTTCCTACTATTTCTGCGTAATAAACGTGTGGCTCAATTTCATTAATAGTTAGGATATGTCCATTTTCTCTATATTGTTGTCCCCTGTTATATATAATTGGATCTATACCATGTTCTAGTTCATTCAGTTTCAATTTATATAACCTACTTTCCCTTACTATTGATTTAACTCCATAGTATCTGATTAAATAAGAATTCGACAACTATATACATAACAAAGGAACCTCGCTACTTGCGGGTCCCTTTACTTTAGCATTAAAACTATAATTGCAAACCTACTTCGGATGATGAAGTAAACACGTTTTACAAAATTGCATTAGCAATCAGCATGTCGAACCTACGAATGTCTACGCCTTTGGCTAATTTCACTTTGATATGACCTGCCCGAGTCCATAATTCAACTTCAGCTGTAGTATCAAGGAAACCACCCGCATTTTCTGTGGACCACATATTAATAGAGGAATAAGGTAAGGAATATATCTCAATCTTTTTACCTGTTAAACCTTGTGCATCTCTTACAATCAATCTTTTGTTTGTAAAGATAGCCATGTCCCGAAACGTTTTGTAAGCCGCAACGGCTGATTCTCCAGCTACCAATAAAGCGTTTACATCTTGTGGAATTGGACACTCCGATACTAAGGTCCATTCCAATATACTGTGTGTTCCTGCCATTCCCCTAGCCCCCTAGAAATTATGTTTAATCATATTCCATTGTTCGACATAATATTCTAAATTCCTCCTTATTTGTTTATTTTGAAGACTATTGAACTAATTCATAATACCTACGTAATTTCTCCCTTAACCCTTGAGATTGTATATGAATTGTAACTATCATTCATGTCTCACTTTTTAATTTTTCCAAACGGTTTGAAATAGGTAATGAACACCATAACGATCAAACACAACAGGTTAAAAGAAGACATTATTCTAATAGACAACCATGTGCTTTGAAAATCTTGATTCTGCAAGGCGACAAATCCAAATTTTACTGCTAGTTCTTCTAAATATGAAAGCCAATTATTCAAAAATAAAATGCCTAACATGATGATCGTAATTGTTAAAACTAATTTAATGACAACCCAGTAATGCTTTACAAGCCCCCATTGGGTCCAGACTGATAACATGATACCCGTAATCAAAGTCAGCAAAGCTGGATACTTCAATAAATTTTCATCGATTACGTGCATACTCAGCAATGTATAATAAAGCTGCTCCCCATCTGCTGCATTTTTTAAATAAAGCCCTAATAACAGCATCCCAACTGTCCCACCGAACCATGCTGCAACAGCGATAACATGAATGGAAACTAATAGTTGTTTCTTCCCTAAACTAAGCCTTTTAGCCATCCTCACAACTCTCCCCTTTTTTTTGGTAATTGATATTGGCATTACGAAGTTGTATCTCTAATAGTTGTTGTTACTGACTAACTCAATACTACCAACAAGATGTTGTGAACTTGTGATGATCCGTTGCGATTGTTGTGAATTATTCCGATTACTTCTAGTAAGCATGTATAATGTGTGGAAAGATACCGTATAAAGACGATGGGCGGTGAGAATCATGCAACAAACACTACTGCTAGTTGATGATGAGGAAAAGATACTGGAAGTAATAGCTCCATTTCTGCGACAAGAGGGTTATGAGGTTGTTACGGCAAAAACGGGAAAAGAAGCTTTGCAAAAAGCGAAAGAAATAAAACCATCATTGATCGTATTAGACTGGATGCTACCGGAAATGAACGGGCTAGATGTATGCCGAGAGTTACGAAAACATAGCCGAGTAGGCATTATTATGGTAACCGCAAGATCAGAAGAAACAGATAAAATAATTGGACTAGAGGTTGGTGCTGACGATTATTTGACCAAACCCTTTTCATTAAGAGAACTTGTAGCCCGAATCAGATCCCTTCTACGCCGTATGGAAGGTAATGAGATGACTATGCAGCCGATCAATCGCGGTGAGCTGTCGATATTAGAACTGCAATGTCGCGTTTTGAAAAGAGGAGAAGAATTACTCCTTACACGTACCGAGTTCAAATTATTGCTCACTCTAGCTGCGAAACCAGGCATCGTATATAGTCGACTTCAACTACTACAGTCCGCTCTTGAAGATGATATCTTGAATGACGAACGAACAGTGGATGCTCATATTAGCAAAATTAGAAAAAAAATCGAGGACGATCCGTCAAACCCTATCTATATCCAAACTGTCTATGGATTTGGCTATCGCTTTGGAGATCGGTTATGACGATTAGACGTAAACTGTTTTTGGCTATGGCTTCTTTTATCATAGCGATGAGTGTCATATTCGTACTCGTAACACAATTGGTAGTAAAAGCATCACTTGAACATGTCAAAGTGGCAGACCGTAGTAACGAAATTTCGGCGTTAAATCAACTTTTTATTGATTACTATGAACAAAACGGTAAGTCTTGGGACAACGTACAGCAAGCTCTAATAGAAGGGAAATACGAAGAAAACCGACCGAATATTAGCCTCCTATTGTTATCTCTTGAAGGAATACAGCTCTATTCGTCGGGAAAAGCAGACTACGAAGCGATAACAAGGCTGGGGATTAAATCTTCCATGCTTTATGAAGGTGAATCGATTGCATTGTTGTATTATCACGACCCGGAAGTTGCTAATTTATCAACGATACAGATAGGGATCGGTAGCTCAGTATCGGTGTTATTACTCATAAGTAGTTTCATGTTCGTCGTTATCTCTCTCCTCATTGCCTACTGGCTGTCCAAACGACTTACAAGACCGATCAGACTACTTATTCCAGCTATCGAACGTTTAGGAAAAGGGGAGTTAGGTACTCAAGCTCCTGTTACTAGTAAGGATGAGTATGCTACAGTGGCTCAAGCATTTAATGTCATGTCTGATCAACTACAGCGGTCCGAGGAAATTCGTCGTAACTTGGTTGCAGACGTCTCGCACGAACTTAGAACGCCCATCACGATCCTCCGCGGAAAACTTGATCTTATTCAGCAGAATGGCCATTCCGTTGATCCTGAAACTTTATTGCCACTGCAGGACGAATTGATTCGTTTAACTCGTCTAGTCGATGATCTTCATCAGCTTTCACTCGCTGAAGCTAAGAAGTTAGTATTGGAGAAAAGTCTTGTTGATATCTCCACCCTGCTTGGACGCGTTATCGATTGGATCATTGAGGACGCTAATGCTAAACAAATACAACTCATAGTCGATAAAAAGACAGAATCCCTTATGATCAATATCGACCCGAATCGGATGACACAAGTTTTTATGAACATCATCGTCAATGCGGTACGTTACACACCTCCGAACGGATCAGTCAAAATGACTATCGAGGACGAACTAACGCAATTGGGATCATTGGAGAAGATACGAATTACGATCGCCGACACCGGGTTGGGGATAGAATCGAAGCAACTCCCTTTTATATTCAACCGTTTTTATCGAACGGATGAAGCTCGTGCGCGCAACAGCGGCGGCATGGGACTAGGACTTGCGATTGCAAAAGAGTTCGTATTGGCTCATAACGGCACTATTGAGGTAGATAGCAATTCGAATAATGGTACGAGCTTTATCATTAAATTGCCGCGTTGAGTGGTGGTTAATGGTGCTAATGAAGATATGCTTAGGGGCTGAATTGAATAGTGGACGAAGATAATCTCAGCAGTGGAAATGAAATGCGTACTCAGTCCACTCCGGCTACCTTCCGCTCGGTCAATCTTCAATGTCACTCTTCGAATCGAGGCTTCTCCCTTTTTCCGCGCAAAAAAGCCAGCCTTTCGCGGCTGGCTTTAACTACTACCCAATGATTACATCGCATGAGTTACTACTAGTGTAATAACTCCTATTTAAATGATGTCATTTTATAAGTGCTAGAGTTAGTGAATATCTTACTTTCTATTACTATCAATTACTCCTTACAGTCAATTGCCTAAGAGGACCGAAAAACTTGTCTTCTCATCCACATCGTTGCAACCCACTTTTCCCCTTTGATAACAGGCGTACCTGCATGCAACGTTAGCTCGTTAATGTCATGATTATTGTAAAAGTATTCGAAATAGACCGCCATTCCCTTTGTAGGAAATACAGAAAGATTCAGCTTCGGAAATGTCGTTTCTCCACCTTCTTCTACATCATTCAGATACAAGATGAGCGTACTAATGCGATTATTAGCACTCGCTCGACTTGTCTCAGCGAAGAAATCAAAATGAGGCTGATACTCTTGCCCAGGAGTGTATCGCAGAACTTGCAAACCATCACCATGCTCAATTGGAATATTCATAATTTGAGAGATACGCTTCTCAATAGTCGTTATCGTCTCACTCTCATCACAAAACGTTCCACTACTCGTTCTAATTTGATTAAGTGTACTATCTTCAACTAATTTGGAGCGCTGCATTCGTTCCCTAGATTGTTCAATTATTTCATCGCATTCCTCATCGCTGAGTACATTTCCTAATACAACAATTAACGGCTCTTCAACCTTCGCTAAAATTCGAATCTCTCGATCTTCAGTCATGATCGTATTCCGGGCATGATTAAATATCGTCTGCTCTTTCGCTATCGAATTTCCTATCATCCGATTGTAGCCCCCATAATAAAACATCAATTCTACACCAACATACCATAGAATGGTTCGATTTACTCTTATTAACTTGAAAAAAATTCAAAATAATCTACGTATTTCAACTATGTTGGATTGGAGGAGGCTTTAGATCAGGGGGAACTCCATTTTTTACAGACAAAAAGCCAGCCTCTCGTGGCTTTGATGATGGTTGAGGCGAGGTACGGTTGTGTATAACCTAAATCCCAGACTCTTGTTGATTCATATTTCCATATCGATTCGAAGATTAGTTTTATTGCACAATTATCATATTGCCTTCCTGTCTTCCATAGCGGCTCATTCTATTAAGCAGGCTAACTAGATTATCAGTAGTGCGAGCCTTGATATGAATTTGTTCAGATTTGAGATGTATGATTACCTTTTTTTTCAGTAGTTCTATTTTGATAATATCGATATATTTAAAGTCAGAATGTTTTCCCCATTGATTGGTATAGGTAAATGTATATTCCCACATACTAATTTTCCAATTGCGTCTGAGCACGAAAAGAACACACCTCACCAAAATCACGAGAAGATACAATGGGATTACGAAATGATAGCCAAGGAGGATCATGATAATCCAGCCAATTGGGTTTCCAAAACAATATTTCCACCAACTGATGTCTGACCTTTTTAATATTTGCTCCGGAGATGTCTTCGCTTGTTTCAAACTATGGGGCACAGCTACTTTTTGAGTTGCTAGCGCGTATATGTCGATAAAGCGAGCGGGGTACTCATCCATATTTCTATCGATTTTTTCGAATAAACCCATATGAGATTCAATGATTTTAAAAATATGATCATTCAGATAGATGTACTTTTCCAAAAGCAATCTTAACATTCGTTCATCGATTCTCGACTTTGAATGGATGTCCCACAGCACATCGTCACTGAGCAGATCCTTCCAAGATTCTGGGTTATTTCTATTAACCTCATCGTTAAAAAGTTGCTCCATACGCTTAATAAAATCATTTTCTACATGCTTCTTAACCTGAACTTGCTCGGCAAGAAAATGGCGTGTTACAGTAATAAGCTTCTCGTTCTCATCGTCGCCTTCTTCCTCAGCATCAACTTCACGGAGAGCAACATCTTCAATTTTGAACAGTCGTTGGTAACTTCGTACATCCTCATCTTCAGGGTCTTTAGCTTGAGTATACACTTCAACTTGTTCACCTGATTCAACCACTGTTTTTGCCTCTTCATGCTTAGCTAAGAGCTTCGCATCGTTCATCGCCGCCGTATAGGCTGCTCTAACTTTCTGATAGCCCCCAGGATCATCTTCGGGATGGTGGACGAGCAACTGTTGCTTGTAGGCTTTTTTGATTATTGCTGTATCCGAAGTTCGATTAATACCTAGTACCGCCCAGCAATTCATTGTATCCTTACCACCTCTTATTTAGTAACTGCGAGATTGTTCTATATCATCCAAAAACTCTTTGAATTCTTTAGCCGATCGGGCAATTTTTCGTAGATCCTGCTCTGCAAGAATGCCATCGAATTGCACTAATTGACTCATAATGATATCTCGCTTAGCGCCGATCGATTCTTCGTATAACCGCTCAGCTTTCGCAAGAAGTAACCGGTTTTCAGACCGATCGCGAGGGTGTATTTTAATATCTTTTAATGCGTTCAATCGTGCAGCTAACGCTTCCGGAGACATTTTTTCAGTGCTTTTTTCGATAACGAGCGTTTTCGTTTCGCCCGATGATACGGAAGTAGCATCTACTTCCAAAATCCCGTTAATATCATAGGTAAACCGAACATCAACAGAGGCCTCCCCTTTTTTCATTGGAGGGACAGCGATTTCGAGTTCTCCTAATAACAAATTGTTGGCCACACGCATACTCTCGCCTTGGTAAACTCTCAGATTAAGCGCTAGCTGATTGTCTACTAGGGTGCAGTATCGTTCGACCCTGCTGATCGGAATCGGATTATTTCGTTCAATAATCGGAGAAAAATAGCCATTTTCATAACGGTTTGATTCGCCACTATTTTTACTGACTTCAATACCCAGCGTATAGGGGCAAACATCCGTTAAAATCATCTCTTTCAACGCCTGATCACGGTTTTTCAAGGCCGCTTGAACGGCAGCACCCAGAGCAACAGCTTCGTCTGGATTAATATTCGAGAATGGGAAATGTCCGAACATTTTGCCCACCACCGATTTGATAAGCTGCATCCGGGTAGCTCCACCTATTAGAATAACTGTGTCCAAATCTTTAGGTGATAGTGATACGTCATTTAACGCCCGTTCAATTGGATTTTTTAATCGTAAAATTAATGGACTGACGAGTTTTTCGAATTGTGAGTAATTGATTGTGACTTCATATAACTGTTCCGGGGTTTCATATCGCATCATCCCCATCGTACCTACCCCGAGATCCCTCTTGCAGTTTTCTGCTAGATTAAAAATGATTGATTTAGCTTTACTGTCCAAGTTTTCGAATGCGATTCCGCTCTTCTCGACAAAGTAACTAGCGAGCAGTTCAGTAAAATCCTCACCACCCAAAAAGTTGTCGCCTGCAACAGATTTCACTTCCATGATACCTTCAAAAAATTCAAGAACGGATACGTCAAACGTTCCTCCACCAAGATCAAAAATCAAAAACTGCGTGTTATCCTTTTTTTCGTGCAACCCGTAAGAAAGGGCAGCCGCAGTAGGCTCGCTAATGAGCCGCTCCACTTTGAAGCCGGCAATCTCGGCAGCGTATTTCGTCGCTTTACGTTGCTCGTCGTTAAAATAAGCGGGAACACTAATGACCGCCTCGGTCACTTCTTCGCCAAGAAAGGCTTCCGCATCCGCCTTTAGCGACCGCAAAACAAATGACGAAAGTTCCGTGGCCGAAAATGTATAGTTCCTCAAGTGAAACTGCTTTTCCGTTCCCATAAATCTTTTAAATGCCGCTGCCGTTAGTCCAGGATGCGTAATAAGACGCTCCTTAGCAATTGGCCCGACGATAATCTCACCATTATCATCTACGCTTACAACAGACGGGGTCAAAAAGCTCCCCAGCGCATTCGGAATAAGCTTCGGACCACCCTCGGTCCAATAAGCTATTAAACTGTTCGATGTCCCCAAATCAATACCAATCAGCGCCATAAAGCCCCTTCTCTCTACTAAATCAATTAAATTCATTTTTTATAGGAAAATAAAACCATCTTTATATTACTATAAACAGATTGGAAGTATTGAGCAATATGTCGAATAATAATAGGTTTTTGTGGATTATGTAAAAAAAGCCGACCTCATTACGGTCGACTTTCTTGATTGCGAAGCAGGACAAATCTACAATTCGCCTCCGCGTGCTATTGAAAATTCAATCATTCATTGAAACTACTATAATTTTGTATCTCATTTGGAATACAGGTGAGAACTCACCTATAATCAGTAGGGTCAAAAATCGATAATTTATTTAGCTCCACGTTGATACGACGAGTTACACCGCCTATGTTAATTTCGTAACTACCAACACCTAATGGATAAATCAATTCATCTTTTTCAGGAGCCACCCAGGAATAACTGTATGAACTATCCAACTGTTTAATTGAAACGATTGCGTTTTTCAAAGGATTACCTGCACTATCTTGAAGTATTAACTTAACGAATCCACCACGGCCTACCAAGTTAACATCGACCTTTTCATATACACTTGAAGTTACACTTATATTTGATATCGAACTATTCTCGTATCCACCTGCCATTACATTCAATGTGTATGATCCTGGAGGAACTGATAATGAATAATTCCCATAAACATTTGCCGTTACTGTCCATGATTGATTGTAAGTACTAGCTGTTACGGTTGCATGCTCCACTGGCATACCATTAATACCACTTATCGTGCCATATATAAAACCTTTCTTGACAGGATCATACGGATCAAACACAACTAATTCATTTGATTTTATATGAATGCGACGAGTTATTTCACCAATCGTCACATCATAACTTCCAATATTTAATGGGTATACCCATTCCTGCTTCCCGTACACATTTCCAGAATAAATGAAGTGTCCTTCCGCGTGTTTGATGGATATAAACGGATTATTTAACGGCTTGCCGTCGGCATCTTTAAACATCAGTTTAACAAATCCACCACGGCCTACCAAGTTAACATCGACCTTTTCATATACACTTGAAGTTACACTTACATTTGATATCGAACTATTCTCGTATCCACCTGCCATTACATTCAATGTGTATGATCCTGGAGGAACTGATAATGAATAATTCCCATAAACATTTGCCGTTACTGTCCATGATTGATTGTAAGTACTAGCTGTTACGGTTGCWTGCTCCACTGGCATACCATTAATACCACTTATCGTGCCATATATAAAACCTTTCTTGWCAGGATCATACGGATCAAACACAACTAATTCATTTGATTTTATATGAATGCGACGAGTTATTTCACCAATCCTCACATCATAACTTCCAATATTTAATGGGTACAACCATTCCTTCGTCCCGTACACATATCCAGAATAAATGGTGTTTCCTTCCACTTGTTTGATGGATAAAAACGGATTATTTAACGGCCTACCGTCGGCATCATTAAACAGCAGTTTAACAAATCCACCACGGCCTACCAGATTAAAATTGATCGGTTCTTGTATACTTGAAGTTATATTTACATTTGATTGTGAACTTTCCACATATCCATTTGCGTATACGTCCAATTTATACATCCCTGGAAGAACTGATAATGAATATTTTCCATAAACATCTGTCGTAACTGTCAATGATTGATTGTAAGTACTAGCTGTTACGGTTGCATGCTCCACTGGCATACCATTAACACCATAAACAGAACCTGTAACAGTATAGCGTTCTTGATATTTAGAGAATTTAACTTCTACTGGAGAAGCCTTATCTTGAAGCGTCCCATCACCTAATTGTCCGCTTGCATTAGCTCCCCAAGCCCAAACCGACCCATCATTCTTTATCACTAAATGATGCCCGGGATACTGGGCATACGTTTTAGATATATGAACAACATCTGCAATAGGCGCAGGTTTAACAATATCAAAATTGTATATACCATCTCCAATTAACATAGCTGCTCCATCTGATTTCAATGCCATCCCATTCGAAATAGCAACAACATTTTTTAGATTTGAAATTTGTTTAGGATTAGGATAGTAACTATTCCAAGACCATACTGTTCCATCCGATTTAAGTGCTAGTTTAATATTGGTTGAAGCATTCGCAAGCGCTCTCACGTTTTCTATTCCTAAAACCTGCTTTGGCATAGTCTGGTAGGTTGAACCGTTAACTAGATATCCCCATTCCCATACCGTTCCATCTGACTTAACTGCTACTGATTTTTCATAACTTCCATCGATAGCTTTAACATTCGTTAAGCCCTTCACCTGAGTCGGAATTAGTATATTCCCATGATTTCCAGTCCCTAATGTACCATTCGAATTATAGCCCCAAATCCACACTGTACCATCAGACTTCAAAGCAAGCGAATGATGACTCCCAGCTGAAATGGAAATTACATTTTGCAAATTATGTACTGGTACAGGCTTGGATTTGAAAGTAGTCGTTCCATCGCCTAGCTGTCCTTCAGCATTATAGCCCCAAGCCCAGACGGTTCCATCTGATTTTAATGCAAGATTAAAAGCATTCAAACTGCCTACAACTTTCGTAACATTATTTAAATTTGGGATCTTTACAGGGGTCTTTGCTTTAATTGAATAATTATCCAATTCACCCTTTTCATTCAATCCAGCTCCCCAGCCCCATACGGTCCCATCTGATTTAACTGCATATGATCGATGTGCATCGGCTGAGACATTAATAAATCTAGCTGATGGATCAAAGTTATTCGAAGCTGAAATAAAACTAGAGGAAAAAGGAATTGATGAGCTCAAAATTATAGCTGTTACCATTATCAACTTAAACACGCTAAAAAACTTATTCATAAATATTCATTTCCTTTCAAATTAATTTAAATAACGAATTAAATTATCTAGTTTATTTGTACAAATTCCCGCTAAAGTAATACTCAACCTTTCTTAATATTTTTATGCTAATATAAGGTAAATAAATCCAATCTTAATTATACTAAAACTGATTGAAACTGTCATAAAATTTTAATAACAAGGACTGACCACCAATTAAAGTGATAATCTCCTTTATTCGATTAGGTGGTATCCAAGAATACTAACTGGATCTCTTCCTCCTTGGTTCTCAAAACGAAAGCGGTTACCTCATGTCGTTTTCTTAAGCAGTAATTCTATATTAGGCTCAGAGATATCCCGATCATGATTAAAGTGGCTGTCAAAGAAGATTAGCGGTTGACGAACTTAGCGAAGTATAATCAGATGCCGAGTGCGTCCGCTTCGCTCCCTGCGCACGGAACGAACCCCTGTCAGGAGTCCAACTCCCTTAGACCCTTTCCACCAACGCAAAAAAGACACCTCTGAGGTGTCTTTTTTCATGGTTTGGTGGAGGCGAGGGGAGCCGGATCCTTTTAAATACAGAATGAATCCTCTTACATTAGTTTTATGTACCTATACATTATCGAGAACCAACTCTGGATATTCATACAACTTCCTCAAGAACTTACATACGATTCAGCCAATACAGGAACTCTACCCTATAGTTACTCCTTCAAATGAATCCCTGTCACCTTGCTCGCCAAATCCACTTGATCATGATTGATCTCCACTTTAACAGCACCTCTTCGACGCTTTTCACGCCATGTTGTAAGATCCTCATCAGTATTTAATTTTAACTCAGCAATTTCTAAGGCACGATCGAATATATACTTGGTCGTATACAGAAGAGAATATATCCCCCTGCCTCCTGGAACAATCGGGCTCGCTCGCTTGAGCCATTCCTGTACTGTAAACTTCACATATAACTTTTCTTCCGTGCCACGTCTCGCCGGACGTTCCAGTATCTCTTTACGTCGCAATACCTTCCAATCAACTACTTTACCGTACCAGTTCACGCCTACTTCTCCACGGGCAAGAAACTGATTTCGTGATTGATAAAGTGCTACGTACTCGAGCTGTGTTAATAAAGTGTGGTCTGTGATGTTCTCCAATGGTACGTGATAATATCTATAATTCATTGTATCTTCTAGCTGTGAAACATCCCTGATCGAACCTACTAGAACATTTTTACCTGTTAGCTTATTAAGATAATATTCCTTCGTTCCTCTTGGACGAATCGATCGTTCATAAGCCTTCTCTGGACTGTCCAAAATAATCTCATCTAAGAAATCTTCCATGAGCTTCGTGGAGTTAGGTAGAAATGGGAATGCACCAACGTTAATCAACTCAATGCTCTTATAAAACCGATGCTCTCGGAATTGCTCCTCGTTATGGTGTGGAAACAATACATATGCACCGAACATACTCCGTTCCAACTCTCGACTCTTGATGTCTGTGTAGACAATGGCATCACGGTATCGATGCATCGTGTTGATATCATCTTCTTCTGGCCCTGGTATCTTATATTTGTCGTGATATAAGGTACCTTCATAAGCTGGATTCAATCGATACTTGGCATCAAATATATACTTATATTCCGCTGCGGAATCATTTTTCTTGAGCGTGAGGACATTATCTGGCCTTTGACCCAAAGTCTCACTATGATCGCCCTTAGGAAGGGTATTATAATAGAGTGTGAAAATCTCACCGTTCGAAGGGTTGCGGTAAACCATCTTTGCTTGCTGGGACTTATCCAACGTAACGAATACGCCCGTACGATTCACTTTGATGATGTCTTGCTTAAGCAACTCATATTTTCTTCCAAGGAGATCATGGATTTTTAGAAAACACCAATATTCATATAACTGGGCTAGATCCTTCATCGACAACCTGAATAGATCACTTTGGATAGACAGGCCTTTCATCAGCATCAAGTAATTTCGATAGACTTCTCGATAGCCCGGAGCCATCTGTAAAACAAATGATACTGATAACTGATTCATCTCCCCAACGTCCAGGAAATCCAAATTCAATAATCGCTGGAGTTGGGTTTGCATAAAATTCAACCGTTTAACTAAAAGCGGATCCTCTTGACGTTTTTTTTCGAATAAGCGTGTTTTAAAATCTTTTAGTTTAGTGGAAATGCGCAACAGTACCCAGCGTACAAAACGATTTTCCATCGTGTCATAACTAACCTGCCGTTTTGTTTCCTTTATATGGCTTGGATAAAACACCGCACCGTTCAAAGGAATGAATCCGAGCTTATTATCCTGAACAAGAAACTGCGGTCGCTTCGATAAAAAGGTTATATTGTCTCTGCCGGCCTTCTTTACCTTCGCTACTTCTACTACCCGCTTCACGCGCTCAAGTTTGGAATGCGGGACAGCTTTGATCCGTTCCACAGCCTGGACCAATAGACCGAACACATGCTGGAGGATAGTAAAAAACTCCGTCAAACTTTGGTTATGTGTTTTCTTAAGCCCCGTGAGATTGTAGGTTTTCCGCATAAAATCAAAAGACAGATTATATATCTGTTGATTCACATCATGAAGAATCATTTGATAGTCATGCTTATAGTCAATTTTAGAAGGAAAGATCTCAATTTGTAATCGAAAGATAGGTTGCCCGTTTAATCGAAGCTCCAGTTCGGTAAGCCCTACTTCGTTTTGAAATCTCAACATGCCGGATATAATTATTTTGCCTAATGGTTTAACAGCTTGCCTAAGATAGACATTATCATGGTGAAATGTTAATGCCATATCTTCTTTTTTCTCAATTACTAACTCGTAACTTTGGGTTTCAAAAAAGATTGGGAAGCTCTGATCTCCGATTTGCCATACGGACAATTCTTTGAGCTCAGGATTAAATAGAGAAATGCCATCAATTGTTAGTGATGGAGAAAGAGTGGATACCTGTAACCCAGCAGCCATCAATGTCTCCTCATTTGTTCGATGTAATTGTAAAGACTCCACCGTTGGATGAAACGGTTTGCCTTGAATATATAAGTTAAACAAGTTTGTCTCCACACGAAGAAGCTCAACAGTTTGATTAAGAGAGCCAATATGAGGTGAAGCCATCTTCCTCCAACCTCCGTAACATAAACGCAATTTTCCGAGCTGTTTGCGGATGCCTCGCTACTTCTACCGATTGGCCCGCACTCCATTTCATATATAGATCCGAGGCATCCTCCATTAACTCTGAAATCGGCAATGTTCTGCCCGATGCTCCTTGCATTAGTTGTAGCAATACACGTTTAACAGAAGAGCTACTCCCTTGAACGCGAGGCAATATCTTCTGAAGCAATTGCTGGTCAAATGCCGCATCCTCGCTCAATAACTGAAAGCGTTCATTATAAATCATGTAGAAGCAGACCGCATCCCGAATCCGAAAGCCTACATGGGAATGTATTTCTTCTAAAATACCGTTAATCTTTACGAGCTTCTCAGTTGTTTTATGTATCAAATCACGGTAATCATGATAAACCTCAACCAACTGTAGATACTCACTCCGTAAAAAGGAATTATATGCTGGCATAGTCTCTACATCATTCGAGTAATCTATGTCACCATCCGGGAACTGCCCTAAATTAATGTAGTTAAATTCAATCGTGTTTGCACGGTCGAGCACTTTTTTGCTGAAAGGATGTGTTGTCTCATCCATATTTACAGTCCCCACTAAATAGACATTATCCGGTAGAATCATGTTTCCATATGTCTGTTGATCCTCTATACTTAGGGATTCTGTGTAGATTAAGGGTGCCGTCACTATACGATTGTTTTGCCATTCCTGGGTCTCAATGATACTCAGCACATCACTTAAATAATGTTCTACTCTAGCTAGGTTCATTTCATCCAAACATATAAAATAAGGCTTGTGAAGATTTTCTGCTTTTGAAGCTTCCACCAGCACCTTCGCCAACTGCCCAGGACGATACGCTCCTGATAAATCTTTGTATCCTAGTAGATCTGATGAATCGCTCCAGTCCGGTCTTATTGGAATCAGTGAGAACTGTTTATTTCCACTTGTGGCACCAAGCGCCTCCGCAAATAACTTAACAAGTTTGGTTTTCCCCGTTCCTGAAACACCAGCCAGAATGACAAAGGGTTTAGTCTTAAATGATAAATAGAGGTTCTCGACTAACGAACCTGGATAGTGAAAGCCCTTTTGATTAATATAAGTCTTAATGCTCTCTATCCGTTCAGGTACCGTTAAAGAATCCAAAGGTTCATTCTCCTTATCCCCTTGAGAAATGTACTTCTCTCCCAGCTTTTGAACGAATGCAAGTTCTTCTAGCCAGTTCAGCATAGCTCTAGATCGGTTCTCTTGGGTGACCTTCCCCCATTCTTCTCGCATTGCAGCTATGAATTGCTCATTGAATGTTTCAAAGGAGAACTCTTTTAATTGATGGACAATTGATATGGCTATATTTATGACCTTAATTAAGTTACTGTTCCCGTGTCGCTCATCATTGGTTAGATGCTGTCTGAGCAAGTTAACTTGCTCTATGTTCAGCCTCCAAATATTCGAGTCAAAAGCATTGGTAAAATCAACTCCCAGTGGAGTTAAAGAATAACGATTATTATCGATATGTACAAGACCGAGTTCCAGTAATGTACGTCCAATATGCTGAATCCGTTCCTTAGGGTGCTTCACATCTTCACCTGAAATCAATACTGTTGATTGGTTTGCTGTCAATTCATCTATATCGATTGAAGTCGGTGATTCCTTCCCAAGATAAGCAATAATACCTTGCGCCAAGTAGAGATGAGCCATTGTATATTTGAATGTTGGCATCGACTCAACATTTTGTTTGGTTACCGTCTCTGCGTAAAGCTTGTAGTTTGCTATCATATTTTCTAAATCAGAAATCAGTTGATCATCATCTGGGATATGATCCCGCTCGTAACGAATGTATGCGACAGTTGACACTTGGTAATCGCGTCCCAGACCGTTAGAAGTTAAGTTAATATGCTCATCCTTCTGCATGTTTTCAAGCGGGAGTATCTCTCGTATTTCCCTTCCTTTCTGTTCGAGGTATTGATACCCCTCTCTTCTTCCCCGCTCCCTAAGTGGAAGGGTAACCCCTTGTGCCAATGTCAAATAGACCGAGCTCATATCCTCGGCAAACAAATACACCACATATTCACCATACTGCGTAGTTTCAGTGATTCGTTTATCCAGAATCGCAAGCCATGGGATATTCGCCCAGTTCCCCTGTCCGATTGAGCCTTGTACTTTATACTTCTCATCAATGAAGGATAGTTTCTTTAGATTTATTGGGAGGGTCTGTCTGAGCAAAGCACCCAGTGGATGACTGGAGAACGATTGAGTCTTCGCACTTACGTAATTATTCATAATTTGAGTTATAGACTTTTTAAGGGATATGGGTGCAGCTAAATTGTTATTATAGTTTTCCAATTCAGTTAAGGCATATCTTTGTAACTCATCCATCATATGCTCGTTTAACTTGTCCCAGATCATCGACTTAAAAGAGATTATTTGTCCTTTGTTACTTTCCTCAATTATTGATGATAAAGCTTTTATCGGTGTGTAGAGTAAAGATTTAGTTTGACTCTGAGTAAATTCAGACCAGCTTACAGCTACTCCGCTCGGCGGGTTATCCACCCTTTTTCCATCTACGATGCTGTTCTGATAATACGACAAGAAGCGTCTACTTACGCTATCTAGCAAAATATTTTGATTATGAGTAACTTGATACTCGTCTATTATGGAAAGAATAAGAACCATTTTATAGGATTTTTGTTTATTTCTAAATATTGAGGATAACTCGCCAGGAAGTGTCATGTTTGTTTCCTCCAGAACTAAGAATCGTATTTAATCCTATTATACTATAAAAGGGAATTTACTTGGGATTTGTTGTATTATTAACATCTGGTATTTTCTTGTTATTTACAAAAGAAGATCCACTTTATTAACAGAGGAATATTGATATGATGAAGAAATTAGTAATCGCACTGTTCAACTATCCTCATAGAATAGGATGTAACAAAAAGCCCGACCTCTTGTGGTCGGGCTCAGACTGCCGAGATCTTCTAGACAGCTTGAGGACACCTATTAGATGTCCTTTTTCATATTGGTGGAAGCGAGGCAATCGACTCCTACTAAATACATAATATTTTCATGATCCATTACAATTAATAGTCACTCAGTCACTCATATCATGAGCATAAAATAAGATATTATATTATATTATATTATTATATCTTTGGCTTTAAATTCTTTAAGTCATAATTAAATGTTTCATGTAGCTCCGACAGATGATATTGGTTAAGATATAGAATTATACTCTCCAGTGTAGATACTCTCATCGAATGTACAATATCCATCCTGTTGTCAAAATCATGTAGTAATCTTCGCTTCTTTTCCAACTCTATCATTCTTTCAATAATCTCTTTAAATCCCCTCAACGACTTTTCATCCTTGAAATCAAATGACCTTTCAAAGTCAACATTTTCTAGTTCTTTTTTATATGACTCTAATGTTTTATTTCTCATTCGTTCAGCAAAATCTTCTCTTCTTTGATCAGGACCTAAACGAAATTTAGTTCTCCAGGTTACAAACGTTTCTTTTGGCACTCCCAGTTCGGTTGCTCCATCCCATTGATCCATATGACGCTTAATAACAAGTTCATTCATAATTTCTTTTATTGGCTTTCCATATTTCTTTTCTACCTCTTCTTGATACTCTTTGTTTGTCTTCCTCATAGGCTAACCTCCTAGAGTTGTATCTCGCAAACAATTTACATCTTTACTTGTACAACGAATCGCATCTTTAATATGAATGTCTACAAATTTATTTCTTTTCTTACTACCCTCCAATGCAGCCCAAACGAAATGAACCTGATTTCCATCTTCATCTGCATACCATAGAGCTTTTGGCTCTACAACTACTACCCTAAGTCCAACTTTATCCGAGTAGTCAATTAAAATACCATCAGATGCACGTATATGCCCGATTATTATAACATCACATTGCTTCATTTCTCCATTGGTCTCAAGAAGAAGTTCATGGAGATTACCCAACATATTGATAATCTGTTCTCTTGCTAAGCTACCTCTATATATCACGTCTTTATTTGATGACTTCAATTCAATAGTCACAATTAACAGTAGCCAATACTAATGTATTATCGCCGTGTTATGAAATATGTGCTTCCATTATCGGTCTCTCCTTTCGTCTAGCCTCTGTTGCTGACCAGTAAACACAGATAAGAAATATTCTTTAATTCGAATCTGATGCTCTGGTAAAAATATTGTACAAAAGGGGTTCTTCACTTCGAAAAATGTCCCCTTCATAACTGCTATAGTGAAACAATCTGCGAACACCTCGGCTAACACTTCGTCTGAGCAAGGTTTGAACATTCTAGTTGTTGCTTCCTTGAAGGAGTCTGGTACGATCAACAGACTCTTAGTCATATAAAGTTGAACCACATGCCCGAGTTCATGCATAAAAATGTACTCTGAATTAGCGTGGCTATCAAGTTCGTTTTTATATATAACTACTAAATGAAGATGTGGAAAGTAACCAGCATTCATAGTTTTATTTCCATAGGGAACGAAATAAAAACGCAATGGTATGCCATTATGATTATACGCAAAAAAATGATTAGCTCCATACTGTTCAAGTATTTGTAGCAATTTTCGAGCAATTGTCATTTTTAACATCGGTCTCAAAGAATCCTTAAGATCATCTATATCCTGTAACAGGTTCTTTAATAGTTCTGACTGCTCATCGTAAGCACTAACGGTTACATATAACGACAAAAGATCGGAGACAAAGCATGATAATCCTCTTTTGGGTCCTACCATTACAAATGAATTTGAAACACTCACTTTTGAATTAATAAGATATTCTTGGAATATGCTGTAGAACACTTTGTTGCTCTGCTTTTTCCCCGCTCTATCAATAAGAATTGAAACGAGCTTTTTAATAGAACTTACTGTGCCCTCTTTTAACAATTCATGGATTTTTTCGTTCATTACGTCTCCAGTAAAATTTATTATTTTGCTCACTATCTGTTGATTATTTTATTGAGAACTTTTAAACTACTCCATACTTGGAATAGTTACTTCTAAGTCAGCAACTACCTAGATCATCTTGCAAATATCCCGTAAAGAATAGACTAATAGCAACTTAGTAAACTATCTAGCTCATCCTACTACTGCTTACACAACACCTTTAATAACACATTATACCATATATGGTATTTATGATAGCGGACTGAAACATTAGAACTCTAATTCACGCACAAGCTTTGCTACCCACTGTTTTCTGTATTTACTTTTAAATTAATAGTAATAACGCTTTTGTTCTCCCTACTACCATTTTGGAGCATTTCCACTCCTATCTTTAATGTTATGTTTGACGTTTTCATCTTCGTTTTATTCGATATATCTATCTAATTTTACAATGTACCAATAACGTTCATAATTCGACTTGATGTAATTATATTCCTTATTTTGGATGAAATAAAAAAATACCCACAGGTGTTTTATCCTTAATAATCACTACTCAATAAAATTATAAATAATATTGAATTCTGCTACGTGATAGCGTATGCGTGCCATTCATTTTAACCGCGAATTTTTTTACTGTGTTCCACTGTATTCAAAGCCTTCTGTAGTATTGATTCTGATCTCCTTTTGATCCATATTAATACTGTAATTTCCTCATATAAACTTGAAAATATATGCCTTCTATTACCCCTTAAACCATTCCCTCTTAAACAAATCCACGAAAGCCTTGCTCGTACATCCTTTCTTATAGGATGTTCTCCTTCCTATCTTAGGTTGGACCAAATACATATTTATCACTTTAACATCTTACATATATTATTTGATTTAGATACAATGTATCAGAGCAGTCTATTGCTAGCTGTTAAACTTGAGATTTCGAGAAATAGGGAGGAAAAACTTCATGATTGATAGGCTTGTAAAATACTATAAAGATAATGTCACAACTTATGCACTTGTTTTCAAGTACATGCGATTTCTTCATTTTACATTTGGTTTAATCTTTTTTTTCATTTGCGCATCAACACTTGTTCTTATAGCTTCAATTCCTTTTTCCTCACTTTTTAACATAAATTATTGGTACCCTACATCTTTCTTCCTAGGAACTCTAATAGTCGCAATCGTGACCGCACCTATCTTTAATAAAAATGCAAAATCAATTTTAAAGAATAAACACGGTATATATTCCAAAAGACGGCCATGGCATACGATTGAATACACAAATAAGCAACATAAGCTTTTGATTGATTTCTTGGTCACAAATAAACTTTATAACGAAGGTAAGATAAAGTTAATTATTGAATCACTCAATAAAGAGATAGAGCGTAAGAAGCTACCGAAACTACTAGCACCTGGGATACTGCTCACTTTATTTGTGCCAATGTGGAATCAATTTATGACTCTGAGCTTTAAAGAGCTTGATATAAATGAGGCATCATTCTTTATGGTAAATATGTTTGGATTGATAGCATTCATAATTCTTCTGGTTAACGCAATCAAATGGTTCTCTATCGAATTCTTTGAAACTGTAAGTTTAAATGAAAATATAGTGAAAAAAGGTTTGATAGAGCATTTGGAACAAATTCTTGTTGAAGCACCTTTAGAATAGCATGTGGTATAAGTACTTGTCCTGATAAGGTATATCGATTGGATTAACAATGAAATTCAAAGTACTAATTCTATAACGATCGGAAATACATCAGCTTCATCGCCAGAACCCACCACATCTATACTATTAATAACCGTAACACATATGAAAACACAAAAAAGCGACCTCACGAGGTCGCTTTTTTCATGGTATTGGTGGAGGCGAGGGGATTTGAACCCCTGTCCGAAGATCACGCCACACGGCTTTCTACGGGTGTAGTTACAGATTTGATGTCACCCGAGCAGCGCACTGTAACCTGCTCTGCGTTGGGTCAGCCTGATTATCTTCTTCAGCACACCCCAGGCGGAGATGTGACAGCGTATTCCACTATATGTTAGCCCCTATCCCAGTCACATGGACGATGCTGGGTAGAAGCACGCCAACAGTTTCTTAGGCTGCTAAAGCGTAGTTGTTTTGAGTTTTGCCATTTAATAGGCTTTAGCGTTGATGAAGCAGACGACTCCCTGCTACCCGCTAACACGCGCTCGTCCAATCCCCGTCGAATCCATAAACGCCCCCGATTGGGCATAAACGCTGCGTATGTCCTACTCCGATCTCTCGAAGCGACTAACGGACAACCAAACGTCTAGCTAACAAAACGGGACTTCTGGATCAATGGCAATCAACTGACTGCACATATCAGTACTTCTATTTGTTACTTCTTAATTCGTAGCTTACACTTTTCGTGCTGGCAACATACGTCGTCGTTGCCGTACACTTAGTATACCACGAACTCGTCAAAATTGCTCAGGGTTGTTACTGGCATCTCTGGCTCATTGTATCCATGGAAATACTGGATTATCTAGCCACCTTCTGCTTTTCCCTTAATGCACGTTGGATATCGCGCTGAGCATCACGCTTAGCGGCAGTATCGCGCTTGTCGAATTGCTTCTTACCTTTACCAAGTCCAATCAGTAGCTTAGCGTAGCCGTTACGCACATAAATCTTGAGTGGCACGATAGAGTAGCCTTCCTGCTTCGATAGTCCCAGCAGCTTGCTTATCTGCGCCTTGTGCAGCAGTAGCTTTCTTGTACGTGTTGGATCGGTTGGGTTATGAATGTTACCTTGGTCGAATGGACTGATGTGCATGTTGTGAATAAAGATTTCGCCATTTCGAATCGTCGCGAACGCATCGCCTATGTTCGCTCTACCATTTCGTAGCGACTTAATCTCCGTACCCATTAGTACCATACCCGCCTCGAAGGTTTCCTCAATGAAATAGTCATGGGATGCCTTCTTGTTCTGTGCGAGCTGCTTACCATCATTTTTCTTAGCGCCCATGCTAGTTCACCTCGTTTCTGTTGCCTTCAAGATCAGCGACTCTGTTGGTTCATTGTAGCAACTTTGCACTTGAAAATCAACAACCGGAAGCGGTACACTTTTCTTATAACAATATTCGCCCTACAAATACGAAAGACCGCCTCAACCAAAGGTCGAGAACGGTCTCACCGAGATTAAGCTATTAAAGCTTAACTACGTTTTCTGCTTGTGGTCCACGGTTGCCTTGAACAACGTTGAACTCAACGCGTTGGCCTTCTTCAAGAGTCTTGAAGCCGTCGCCAGAGATTGCTGAGAAGTGAACGAAAACATCGTTTCCGCCTTCAACTTCGATGAAACCGAAACCTTTTTCAGCGTTAAACCATTTTACTGTACCTTGTTGCATGTGTAAAACCTCCAAAAATTTATTAATATGCGCCTGTTTCGTCTTTAAACAAAAAATTCACACATTGAAAAGGGTTTCATGACTCTAATGACACCCTTTTCAATATGTGAATTCAGGTTCATATCATCGATTGCCTTGAGTTTACTATACCAGCAAACAAAAAGCAAGTGACAAGCTTAAATATATTTTCCCATTATGTCCAGTTGACGGCACTTCTATTCCCACTTTAAGAAAAAGAAATGCCGCCTCAGAAAATATCCTTGAATTTTCCATTATAGAACTCGGATTACTTGCGATTCTTCCTTACGAAGGCAGCAGTCGCATTATTTGCGCCGCCTTTGTTTTTACGTTTCTTCTTTTTCACGATGGTTACATCCACTGGAACGGTTTCCGAGTTGGACTTTGCTTTGAACACACCACTACTTGTAGTGGTGTGTCGACGTCCACCTTTGCCATCCTTGCCTCTGTAACCATTGTTATCGCCTCTGCCAGCGTCACCGTTACGTCCACCGCCGCCTTCGCGAATTGGAAGACCCCACATATCTTTTCGTGAATCTTTACGAATTTGTGTGCCAGTATCACCAGCGTTCGTCCGAGCTTCACCCTCTGCTGCAACGCCTCCAGCTACTCCCTTAATCTTCGGGCTATCGGGATCGCTTATGCCGCCGTTGTCTCCCCACGGGTTACCGCCACCTTGTGGTCTGCCGCCTGGGCGGCCCTGCTTAAACTTCCCACGTTCGCTTCCTTTGCCACCGGTTGCATTACCAGCTATGCGACGTTGTGCTCCATTAGCATTGCCGCCACCGCCAGCTGGGCCACTTGGACGACCAGTACCACCTTGGCCTCCGCCACCTCGACCGCCACGGCCTGAACCTGTGCGCTCGCGACCAGATCCACCTTGGCCTCCTGCACCGCGATCGCCACCAGAACCACCACGATTTCCGCCGCCTTGTCTGCCACCGCCGGATCCACCTCGATTGCCATAGCCTCCGCGCTTGCGTCCACCGCCTGCGCCAAAGCCTGCATCTGCGACACCTTTGTAGTTGCCACGTGGCTTCATATCAACCATCTCGAAATCGATATTAAACTCTTCCATATCGACGCGTGAAACCCGGATCTTCACTTCGTCACCTATACGATATACTTTCGACGTACGCTCCCCTATAAGCACCATATGGAGCTCGTGGAAATGGTAATAGTCATCGGACATATCACTTAGTCTAATCAAGCCTTCAACTGTATTATCCAGCTCAATAAACATACCAAAGCTCGTTACGCTACTAATAATACCGTCGAATTCTTCTCCGACTTTATCTAACATGAACTCACATTTTTTGAGCTTATCTGTATCCCGCTCCGCATCAACCGCCACACGCTCACGCTCGGACGAGTGCTGTGCAATTTCCGGCATACGTGCCGTCAAATTGGCATGTCTAGATTCAGTAAGCGCACCATTACCATCCAGTACTTCACGAATAACGCGATGAATCGCTAGATCGGGATAACGTCTAATCGGCGATGTGAAGTGAGAATAAAACTCCGCTGCAAGTCCAAAGTGACCTAAGCTCTCAGCATCGTATTTCGCCTGCTTCATCGATCTCAGCATCATCGTAGAGATAACGGTTGCTTCTTTCTTTCCTTGAATTTCTTCGAGCAACGTTTGAAGTGCACGTGGATGAACAGAATTCCCTTTTCCTTTCACCACATAGCCGAAATTCGCTGCAAACTGCATGAACTTAAGCAACTTCTCTTGGTCAGGATCTTCGTGAATACGGTAAAGGAACGGCACACGTAGCCAGTGGAAATGTTCCGCAACCGTCTCATTCGCAACGAGCATAAACTCTTCAATAATTTGTTCAGCAACGGAACGTTCACGTTTTACGATATCGACAGCCTTACCTACCTCATCTACAATCACTTTCGACTCCACAAAGTCAAAGTCAATCGCACCACGTTTCATACGCTTCGAACGAAGACGCATTGCAAGGCTCTCCATATTTCCAAACATTTCAAGCAAATCTGCGTAACGCTCTTTTAATTCCGTCTCAGGTTCTTCTTCAGTTGCAGTCAGAATGCGTTTTACATTCGTATATGTCATACGTTCTTTCGTACGAATCACACTTGTAAAGACGTCGTGACGAACCCGTTTCAGCGTATTGAAGTCAAACTCCATCTCACATGACAGCGTAAGTCTATCCACTTGTGGATTAAGTGAGCATATCCCGTTCGACAGACGATGCGGCAACATGGGGATAACCCGATCTACGAGGTACACACTGCATCCTCTGCGGAACGCTTCTTGATCGAGCTCGGATCTCTCCTTCACGTAGTAGCCAACATCTGCGATATGAACGCCTAACAAATAATTGCCGTTTTCGAGCAGCTTTACATGAACAGCATCATCAAGATCCTTTGCATCTTCACCATCAATTGTAACGATGATTTCATTTCTCAAATCTCGGCGGCCCTGTGAAACAATCTCTTCTTCCGTAATAACGTCAGGCGCAGCTTCAGCTTCAGCCATGACCTCTTCAGGGAACCCTTCAGGCAGTTGATGTTTGCGAATGATCGAAAGAATGTCCACGCCAGGATCGTTTTTGTGACCTAACACTTCCAAAATTTCGCCTTCAGCAGCCGAACGACCCTCTGGATAAGTTACAATGCGTACAACAACCTTCTGACCTGTTACTGCTCCTTGGAAGCGACCCTTCGCTATAAAAATATCCCGATTAATCCTTTTGTCATCCGGTATGACGAAACCATATACTTCATGATTTTCAAATGTTCCTACGATCTGTGTAACGGCACGTTGAACGACACGAACGACTTCGCCCTCCATCCGTCCGCCGCCTTCGCTCTGCGACGTAATGCGAACAAGCACGATATCTCCGTTCATCGCACTTTTCAAATCATTAGCATGAATATACACATCAGGATGATCCTTCTCATCCGGTATTAGGAAAGCGAAACCCTTCGCATGAGCTTGAACTTTGCCCCGCAGCAAATTCATTCTTTCCGGCACACCATAACGTTCTGTACGTGTGCGGACTACTTTCCCCTCTTCTTCAAGCTTGTTAAGCAGCTTCAAAAACTCTTTAAACTCTGCTGCACCCTCTATACGAAAATGAACCTCAAGCTCTTGGTATGTCATCGGCTTATAGGCTGTTTCCCTCATAAATTCAAGCAATTCCTGCTCTTTATCCATCATCAATAATTGTTCTCCTCAAGGAACCGCCGCAACAGCAATACCTGTGCTAACGGTTTATAGAATGTCATATATCATGTAGTATACACGATATGGAAGTCGTGCATCCTCCAAATGCCTACAAAAAACAAAAAAAGCGAGGAAAATCCTCGCTTTTTACAGAAGTCTTATTATTTTTGAACGAAATATGAAACAACAAGTGACAAAACAAAAAATCCAACTGCAAACGCTACTGTTAAACGCTGTAGAAACAGGTCCAAACCACGAGCTTTTTGCTTACCGAATAAGTGCTCTGCACCACCAGTAATCGCACCAGACAATCCAGCACTCTTACCCTTCTGCAGTAATACTACTGCAATCAAGCCGATTGAAAACAATACTAGTAAGATCTTCAATGTGATTTCCATTCAATCCACCTCCAGCGTTGCCGATCCCTAAAAACACATAAGCCGATTGTACCATAGCCATTCGTGATTTACAATAGTACAACCCTATATTAGAATCTAGTTAACGTATCCTATTTTTCTCAAGTATTCCATATTCGCCTTAGCTGACAATAGAGAGCTCTCCAAGAAATGCTCTTGCTCTACAAATACGCATTCCACCTCTGCAGGAGCAAGCTCCCCAAGCAACTCTTCGCAGCCGACAACACCTTTGCCGAGCTCTGTATCTTTTCGCCCTTTCACAAAGTCTCTAAGATGAACTAAAGGTACACGTCCTCTGTACTTACGAAGATAGTCAGCGGGACGATATCCCGCCATGTAGATCCAGCCCAAATCAAGCTCAGCCATCATCAATTCCTGTGGTACTCGTTCAAGCAGATGATCAAATAATGGCTTCCCGTCGACGAGCTTAAAATCAGTGTCATGATTATGGATACCGAACTGAATACCCGCATCCTTCGCTTGTTGTCCGCATTTCGTAAGCACGTTAGCCAAAAACTTCACATCATCCATCGTAGGTTGTTCCTGTACAGGAATCCAAGGCGTGACGATATATTTGACACCAAGCACACCTGCATAGTCTAATTCCTTAGCAAAATCATTTTGCAGCTTCCCTATTACTTTAAAATTCAATGAAATGAAAGTGGAAGGAATACGTAAGCCTGCTTGTTCAGCCCTTTCTTTCAACTTCTCTGCCTTCGCATTAAAGTACCCGATTAGCTCAACAGCCTTATAACCCATCTCAGCCACTTTCTCTAGCGTGCCAAATAAATCCCGTTCCGCCTCATCCCTTAGGGAATACATTTGAATTCCGACGATCGGTTTACCCATAGATCCTTATATCCCCTCTCCACATTCAGCAACATACTACTTTCATTATGCGCTTCGTGAAGCTGAGGAATACTTTATACTACTAACTCTACAACTCTTCTTGCAAAATAGTACGAATACGGGCAATCCGCCCCACATCTATCGCTTCATTATAGCTTCCATTATGCCGTACACCAGAACCAAAGTGCACTTCAGGTACACGTGTTTCCTTAACGAAGTTACTTATATTGTCTCCATTCAGTCCGTATCCGCCCATTATGTTAATCCCTAAAGGAAGTGAAGCCACTTGAAGCTCACGCAATTGCTTTGTAGCTTGTGAGGCAGGCAACGTTCCCCCCGAAGTTAAGATGCGACTAATTGCCGGATATTGAGTAAGCACGCGCAGTGCAACATGTTGATCCCTCACCTCGTCAAAAGCACGGTGAAAGGTAATATCAAGTCCATCCGCCGCATGAATGAATCGCTCTAATTGTCCTGTATCAACTTCTCCCTCTGCGTTCAACGCTCCTACGACGATTCCTGTAGCTCCAGCGTTTCGAATAATTTCTATATCTCTGAGCATAATCGACATGTCACTTTCGCTATAGCAGAACGATTGACTATGTGGCCTTACCATTACGTTAACTGGTAACGAAGATGCTTTCACAGCCGCTTCTATTAAACCCGCACTTGGTGTAAGGCCACCTTCCGCAATACTAGTGACAAGCTCAATCCGATCTGCACCACCAGCAGCCGCCATTACTATATCTTCTGTACGAATAGCTATTACTTCTATGATCATCAGGAATCCCCCCTATCAACAAACTATAAAACCAATAATTATACTTACATCTATTTTTAATTGTATCACTAACCAAACCCATTGACAGTCCATGACCATACGCAAAAAAAGAGCACACCCTGTTCGGGCGTGCTCTTTATCTATGTTTATTAGCAACTAACTGCTAATAACCTTATTTAAAGTTTTTCAAGTTGTAGAATGCTGTTTTACCGCCGTATTGAGCAGTTGAACCCAATTGATCTTCAATACGAAGCAATTGGTTGTATTTAGCTACACGGTCAGTACGGGAAGGTGCACCAGTTTTGATCTGACCAGCGTTTGTAGCAACTGCGATGTCAGCAATTGTGCTGTCTTCGCTTTCGCCTGAACGATGGGAGATAACTGCTGTGTAACCAGCGCGCTTAGCCATTTCGATTGCATCGAAAGTTTCAGTCAACGTACCGATTTGGTTAACTTTAACCAAGATGGAGTTACCTACACCTTTTTCGATACCGTCGTATAGACGCTCAGTGTTCGTTACGAACAGATCGTCACCAACAAGTTGTACTTTGCTGCCAAGTTTCTCAGTTAGCAATTTCCAACCATCCCAGTCATCTTCAGAACAGCCATCTTCGATCGAAATGATCGGATACTTGTCTACCCATGAAGCTAGAAGGTCAACGAACTCAGCAGGCGTGAAGGATTTGCCTTCGCCAGCAAGAACGTATTTGCCATCTTTGAAGAACTCAGTAGAAGCAACGTCCATACCTAGGAATACGTCAACGCCTGGCTTGTAGCCTGCGCGCTCGATTGCAGAGATAATTGTTGTAATTGCTTCTTCGTTGGAACCAAGGTTAGGAGCGAAGCCGCCTTCGTCGCCAACTGCAGTGTTAAGACCTTTGTCATGCAATACAGCTTTAAGGTTGTGGAAGATTTCCGCACCGATGCGAAGAGCTTCTTTGAAGTCAGCAGCGCCAACTGGAAGAACCATAAACTCTTGAACGTCGATGTTGTTGTCAGCATGCTCGCCGCCATTGATGATGTTCATCATTGGAACTGGAAGCGTCTTAGCGTTGAATCCGCCAAGGTATGTGTAAAGAGGTACATCAAGTGCGTCAGCAGCAGCGCGAGCAACAGCCATAGAAACAGCTAGAATTGCGTTAGCACCAAGCTTAGCTTTGTTAGGCGTACCGTCGATTTGAATCATTTTGCGATCGATAGCTACTTGATCAAGAGCGTCAAGACCGATGATTTCAGGTGCGATAATTGCATTAACGTTCTCAACAGCTTTGAGTACGCCTTTGCCTAGGTAACGAGATTTGTCACCATCACGAAGCTCAACAGCTTCGTATGCGCCTGTGGATGCGCCAGATGGAACGATTGCACTACCTTTGCCACCAGACTCAAGAGTTACTTCTACTTCTACTGTTGGATTTCCGCGGGAATCCAATACTTCGCGTGCATATACGTCAACGATAATCGACATGTTGTAAACACTCCTTTTAATTTAAAAATATTAAACCAATACACTAAGTCTACTATTTAGAGCCCAGTAATGTCGAGCCTGTCATCTCAGCCGGTTTCGAAACGCCCAGCAAATCGAGCATTGTTGGTGCAATGTCAGCAAGAATGCCGTCATTACGAAGCGAATTTCCTTCTTTCGTTACGATAAAAGGAACTGGATTTGTTGTATGCGCTGTGTGCGGCTTGCCATTCTCATCGAACACCATATCCGCATTACCATGATCCGCTGTAATCAGGCATACGCCGCCTTTTGCAAGAACAGCTTCAACTACCTTACCCAAACATTCGTCCGTTACTTCAACTGCTTTGATCGTTGGCTCAAGCATACCAGAATGCCCAACCATATCCGGATTAGCAAAGTTGAGAATAATAACATCATGTTTATCTGCTTCAATTTCACGAACGGTTGATTCCGCAAGCTCGTACGCACTCATCTCCGGCTGAAGATCGTAAGTAGCAACCTTCGGCGAATTAATTAGTACGCGCGTCTCGCCAGGAAGTTCCGCTTCGCGTCCGCCGCTGAAGAAGAACGTCACATGTGGATACTTCTCAGTCTCCGCAGTACGAAGCTGTGTTTTGCCATTCTGAGCTAGAACCTCGCCGAGCGTATTATCCAAGTTTTTAGGTGAATAAGCAACATAACCATCCACTGATTCACTGAATAATGTTAAGCAGACAAAGTACAAACTTACAGGATGTTTCTCGCCACGATCAAAACCACGGAAGTCTTCATTTGTAAATACTTGTGAAAGCTGAATTGCACGATCTGGGCGGAAGTTGAAGAATACAATGGCATCTCCAGTTTCTACTAGACCTACAGGCTCGCCATCTTCACCAACGATTACAGTTGGCATAACGAATTCATCATAAACTGATTTTGCGTATGATTCAACTACGGCATCTAGAGCGTCGGTATATTTAGGACCTTCGCCATAAACCATAGCGTTATACGATTTCTCAGTACGCTCCCAACGTTTGTCACGGTCCATCGCATAATAACGACCTTGAACCGTTGCAATCGTACCTACACCAACCTCTTTAATCTTCGCTTGAAGTTGCTCAACATAACCTTTTGCACTGTCAGGAGAAACATCGCGTCCATCCAAGAAGGCATGGATGTAAACTTCCTCTAGTTCTTCCTTCTTCGCAAGGTCAAGCAATGCGAACAAATGTGCAATATGGCTATGAACGCCGCCATCTGAGAGAAGACCATAAAGATGTAGCTTTTTACCATTTTCTTTTGCATGACGAACCGCTCCTAGAAGCGTTTCGTTATCGTAAAATTCGCCTTCGCGAATCGACTTGCTAATCCGAGTCAAATCCTGATAAACAGTACGTCCTGCGCCAATGTTCAGATGACCAACTTCGGAATTGCCCATCTGACCTTCCGGCAAGCCAACCGCTTCACCACATGCTACTAGCGTAGTGTTCGGATATTGCTTCAAGTAGCGGTCGTAGTTCGGTTTGTTCGCTTGTGCAACTGCATTGCCCGTTACATCGTCACGAAGTCCGAAGCCGTCCATAATAATTAATGCTACAGGTTTGCGAGAGGC
Source organism: Paenibacillus sp. GSMTC-2017 (assembly GCF_016019935.1). GTDB lineage: Bacteria > Bacillota > Bacilli > Paenibacillales > Paenibacillaceae > Pristimantibacillus. The sequence goes on along the minus strand of NZ_JAECMT010000010.1, from coordinate 42,994 downwards.
CATATTACTTGGCCCCCTCGATCAATGCGATGTAGGAAGCTGGTTCTAAGCTTGCTCCGCCTACTAGCGCTCCGTCGATGTCCGTTTGGCCCAAATACTCAGCTACGTTATTAGGTTTCACGCTGCCGCCGTATTGAATACGAACTTTTGCTGCAACCGCTTCGTCATATAGACCAGCGATAACGTTGCGGATATAACCGATAACATCTTGTGCATCTTCAGAAGTAGAAGATTTGCCTGTACCAATCGCCCAGATTGGCTCATAAGCAACAACAACTTCAGCCGCTTGCTCTGAGGATAGACCTTGGAATGCTGCTTCTGTTTGTACTTTGCAAACTTCCTTTGTTTGGCCAGCTTCACGCTCTTCAAGCTTCTCGCCAACACATACGATAGGCGTCAAACCATGCTTGAATGCAGCATGAGTTTTCTTGTTTACGATCTCATCTGACTCAAGGAAGTATGCACGACGCTCGGAATGACCAATAATTACGTATTTCACGCCAAGATCTTTTAGCATTAGTCCGCTGATCTCGCCAGTGAATGCGCCATTATCTTCGAAATGTAGGTTTTGTGCGCCAATTGCAATTGTTGTACCTTTAGCAGCTTCAACAAGTGCTGGAAGTGTTGTGTAAGGTGCGCAAATTACGCTTTCTACGCCTGCTACTTCAGCTTTACCTTTAATTTCTGAAAAGAATGATACAGCTTCAGAAACGGTTTTGAACATTTTCCAGTTACCTGCAATGATTGGTGTTCTGCTCATCTCTATACCTCCGCACAAAATATGATTTTTATTGGATGTTACCGCTAGTTTAGAACTTACTTATCGTTTAGAGCAACTACACCTGGAAGCACTTTGCCTTCCATAAACTCCAAGGATGCACCGCCGCCAGTGGAGATAAAGTTCATTTGATCAGCAAGACCAAACTTCTCTGCTGCTGCTGCGGAGTCGCCACCGCCGATTACTGTGTAACCTGAAGTTTCAGCAGTTGCTTGAGCTACTGCACGTGTACCGTGTGAGAATGGTTCGATTTCAAATACGCCCATCGGTCCGTTCCAAACAACCAATTTGGAGTTTTTAATAACGTCAGCATAAAGCTCACGAGTTTTCGGTCCGATGTCGATACCTTCCCATTCAGCAGGAATGCTGTCAACGTCTACGATTTGCGTGTTCGCAGTTGCACTGAAATCGTCAGTTACTACGATATCTACTGGAATTAAGAAGTTTTTGCCTAGCTTTTTCGCTTTTTCGATAAACTCAAGAGCTAGATCAAGTTTGCTGTTGTCTACTAGTGACTTACCGATTTCATGGCCTTGTGCCTTGAAGAACGTGTAAGATAGACCGCCACCGATAATGATGTTATCGGCAATTTCAAGCATTTTGTCAATAACAGCAATTTTGTCCTTTACTTTAGAACCACCAACAATTGCTGTGAATGGACGCTCAGGGTTGTTAAGGGCTTTACCAAGAACTTCAAGCTCTCTCTCCATAAGAAGACCAGATACTGCAGGAAGGATATGAGCGATACCTTCTGTTGAAGCATGTGCACGGTGAGCAGCACCGAAAGCATCATTTACGAACAAGTCAGCCAGTTTAGCAAAAGATTGCGCTAGCTCCGGATCGTTTTTCTCTTCACCAGGGTAGAAACGCACATTTTCAAGCAACAATACGTCGCCATTTTCCAAAGCATTTACTTGAGCTTCAACAGCTGGTCCAATTGCTTCGTTTGCTTTCATAACTGGTTTGCCAAGTAGTTCAGCAAGGCGAGCTGCAGAAGCTGTATGGCGAAGCTCTTCTACCACTTGTCCGTTTGGACGGCCTAGATGTGATGCCAAAATAACTTTTGCACCTTTTTCGATTAGGAAGTTAATCGTCGGCAGCGTCTCACGAATACGCTTGTCATCTGTAATGTTGCCGTTTTCGAGCGGCACGTTGAAGTCTACGCGTACAAATACGCGTTTTCCTTGTAGTTCTGTTACGTCACGTACACTTTTTTTGTTCATGTATGAAACCCTCCCTGAATATGTGGTAGACCGTATATGACCTTGTAAAGTTAGTAGAAAAACAGATAAGGGCGCTCCTTCTATTATGGAAGGAACGCCCTCATGGTCAGAACCTGCGAGGGCGATAGACCTAGGGCCAAGCTCGCTATAAGGAGCTACGACCCGTCAGCTTTCTTTCCTTACAGACCTTTTTTTGCGATATATGCAGCAAGATCAACTACGCGGTTAGAATAGCCCCACTCGTTGTCGTACCAAGAAATAACTTTAACCATGTTGCCTTCAACTACCATTGTTGACAAACCGTCAATTGTGGAAGAAGCTGGGTCACTGTTGTAGTCGCTTGATACAAGCGGCAATTCGTTGTAGTTCAAGATACCTTTCAAAGCGCCTTCGGAAGCTTCTTTGAATGCTGCGTTTACTTCTTCAACTGTAACGTTAACTTTCAATTCAGCAACTAGATCAGTTACAGAAACGTTAGGTGTAGGAACACGCATAGCCATACCGTTCAATTTACCTTTAAGTTCAGGCAACACTAGGGAAACTGCTTTTGCAGCGCCAGTGGATGAAGGGATGATGTTTTCTGCAGCAGCGCGAGCGCGGCGCAAATCTTTATGTGGAACATCAAGTACGGATTGGTCATTTGTGTATGAGTGAATTGTGTTCATCATACCTTTTACGATACCGAACTTGTCGTTAAGAACTTTTGCAAATGGCGCAAGACAGTTAGTCGTGCAAGAAGCGTTGGAAATGATGTTGTGGTTAGCAGCATCGTATTTATCTTCGTTTACGCCGATAACGATTGTGATGTCTTCGTTAGTAGCTGGAGCGGAGATAATAACTTTTTTCGCGCCACCTTGAAGGTGAAGCTCAGCTTTTTCTTTGGAAGTAAAGATACCAGTAGACTCAACTACGATTTCAGCGCCTACAGAACCCCAAGGAAGATCAGCAGGGTTACGCTCAGCAAATACTTTAACTTCTTTGCCGTTAACGATCAAAGCGCCTTCTTTTGCTTCAACTGTAGCATCAAGCGTGCCATGAGTTGTATCGTATTTTAGAAGGTGAGCAAGCGTGTGAACGTCTGTCAAATCGTTTACTGCTACAATTTCAACCTCTGAATTGTTTAGTGCTGCGCGGAATACGTTACGACCAATACGTCCAAAACCATTGATACCAACTTTAACCATTTGTAATTCCTCCTAAGCGATTTTAAAATAATAAATTTATTTCAAGACGAAATCGCGGTAATCACCATGCAGGTGGCCGTTATTCGTCATGATGCCAAACATTGGATCGTTCATTCATTGATAGTACGATTACGATTTGTTCTCCAGCAGAGTAATGATTTCGTGTGCAGCCGCTTCATCCGTAATGAGCACGTCATTATGTCCGAAACGCATAACTGCTTCAATCGCCTCGCCTTTTCCCGTACCTCCGGCTACTGCTATAACAACTTCAGTTTTAACAATATCCTCGAGCCGTAACCCTACTGTTTTCATTTTGTGTACGACTGCGCCGCTCCGGTCGAAGTAATAACCGAATGCTTCTGCAAGTGCACCTTCTGCTGCAATAGCTTCAACAATGTCACGATCGAGTTTTCTGCGTCTTGCCATCACCATTGCATCACCTATGCCGTGTACGACAATTCGGGCATTGCGGATTACTTCCACAATTTCTCGAATATTAGGTTCCTGCATTAATGAAGCAAAAGCTTCTTCACCCAAATGATCCGGTACATGCAGCAAGCGATATTGACCGCCTGTTCGCTTCGCCATCGTGGATGCTAAAGTGTTCGCCTGATAATCAAGACTTTCACCTAAGCCGCCTCGTGCTGGCACGAACCACATTTCCTTCATTACATTTGGAGTCGTTAGTTGATTAGCAACTTGCGCGATGGTTGATCCACCAGTCACCGCTACTACATCGGTCGGCTTCATCACTTGTCTAAGCACCTGACAACCTGCTCTTCCAAGCTCTCGCTTTGTTTGAACAGAAGATTCCGAATCACCTGGTACGATGATAACTTGTGTTAGACCGAAGTAAGCTCTAAGCCTCTCTTCCATCTCCGACAACCCGAACATCGACTTGTAAAATGGTTCTAGCTGTTCCAGCATCGTCTTGCCCAGCTCGCTGATTCGCATGCCTGCTGTATGAATCTCAAGCAAGCCTTGTTCTTTCAAAAAATCCGTTTCTGCTCGCAGTACCCGTTCCGTCATCTCTAGCGTATTCGCAAGTGTTCGACGGCCAATGGTATCCGATAGCATAACTTGATGCAGGATCAAATACCGTTTCTTCATTACTTCTAGAAGATCTGGTACAAGCTGCTGCTGCAGTTCAATGATCTTACGCATCTCTTATCCTTCACTCCATCGGTCTGAGCTTATTCAGCCCTGAACTTATATAGTGCCACGAGCATCGGGACTTCATTAATTGAAAATTATGCGTTGGCCATGTTAGCGCTGGCCACATTGGCACTGGCTATACTAGCATTTGCTACATTAGCGTTGGACTGTTTTCGTCCCGCATGAACTTTTTTAGTCCCACCTCTAGTTTAACTAAAATACACGTCCTATGCAAGGGGTGAATTTGGAATGAAAACGATTACTATTGATATTTACAAAATATTTAATTTGCCTATTTCCCTTGCTTTCGCTTCATTAATAACATATAATCATTTTTGCTACTGTTTTTTTGCAATACGCGCCCGTGGTCCAATGGATATGACGTAGGCCTCCGGAGCCTGAGATCTAGGTTCGATTCCTAGCGGGCGCGCCAACCATACATTAGACAAGCTGTTCTGCGATTACCGCGGAGCAGCTTTTTTGTTTTTTAGTATTTAGAGGCTTAACGGCTCAGCAAAAACACTAGCGCTTGAGTATGTTAACTTCGGACTTGCTAACAGTTACGGTATGTTCGGTATAATGCGCACTACTACTAACTAGAATGCTGATCCGCTAACGAATCGTATTGTGCTTATATCGAATAAAATAAGTTGTGATTTAGTCTAACGAACTCCAAAGTCGTTATCGCTTAGTTTTTGCACGAAATAAAGCCATTTTGCTCGGAATAAGCATTGTTGAGTTCGTTAAATGTTTTGAACGGTGCAAATTGGTCAAATAAAAGGTACTGAGTTCGTTAGCGATAAGCTCGGAAACGTTCGTTACCATTAAAGTGTGCTGGCCCGTTAACCAAATGTACGTCCTTATTAAATCACATTAAGCACTGGTGTTGAGATTGAGTCGGTTTAATATTCATTTCCGTTTTTCATATAGCTCATCTACTAATTGTTTCTTCTTATATTAGTAGGTAAAGCGTGACCAGAATGGACAAAGCGCTCAAAGCACGCATTCATTCACACACAATCGCTCCTTGTCAATCAATCGTTATACTACGTGGGTGTCCAGAGGGTGCAGCGTCTCGGAACCCTCCCTTGGAAGGGAGGGCTTGGGTGGGTTCGAAATCTCTTATAAAGAGCTACAGTTGCCCCTCTGACTATCTTTGACTTTTACAAATCAATCCGTTATTATAGGAATACGATTCCAATATTTAAGCTTTTCGTTGACGAAGGAGGATTGGTTAGAGATGAATTTTGTGCCTATGGTAATTGAGCAAAGCAATCGAGGGGAACGCTCTTATGACATTTACTCTCGCCTGCTGAAGGATCGCATTATTTTTCTTGGATCTGGTGTGAATGACGTGGTGGCCAATTCCATCATCGCGCAAATGCTTTTCCTTGCAGCTGAGGATCCTGAAAAAGATATATCTTTATACATAAACAGCCCCGGTGGCTCTATCACTTCCGGCATGGCTATTTACGATACGATGCAATACATAAAACCTGATGTATCCACTATCTGCGTAGGTATGGCCGCTTCAATGGGTGCTTTCCTACTAACAGCTGGAGCAAAAGGCAAACGTTACGCCCTGCCAAACAGTGAAGTTATGATCCATCAACCTCTAGGCGGTGCAGAAGGTCAAGCGAGCGATATCGAAATTCGCGCTCGTCGCATCCTCAAGATGCGCGACAAGTTGAACAACATTTTAGCAGATCGCTCTGGTCAACCGCTTAGCAAGATCGAAGTGGATACAGATCGCGACTACTTTATGAGCGCTGTTGAAGCAAAAGAATACGGCCTCGTCGATAAAGTAATCGAGAAGGTTTAATCACATCTAACATACAAAGAAGCTTCCTGCTGATCCAATGGATCATACAGGAAGCTTTTTTTGCTTAATGTACTAGCTCATCTTCAATATGTTTGATGTAGTAACCTGCATCTAATGATGATTTATAATATTTCTGCTTAACTTTCTCCGTCTCAAATGTTCCAAAGTCCCGGAATATCCATCGACCATCCTTGAATTGCAATACAGCTTCTAAGTGAGCTAGCCAGCCGATTGAGTAAGCAAGTATAAACTCGAAATTCACAATAATATTTCCGAAACGATCATAATGCCCAATAATGTTCGGCGAAGCAAAAGCTCTTGTTGGATCACCCGCTTCATCAATCCGAGCTATTTCATCCTTAAACCATTGGAAGCCGGGATTGTTCCATGCATCATCTGCAAATAGACTGCGCAGTTCTTCTTCCTCAAGCTTCCCCTCAGGAAAATCAGATTCCGTCAAGCCTAGCGCTTGCTCAAGTCGGTACTTATAGCGTACAACGACCTGCCAAATACTCTCATACTCTTCCGAACGATGACGTACTTCCGTTAATTTCAACGTTTTTGCCTCTAAGTCCGGTGTCCATACATAACCTTGCCAGGATTGATATACAAGTTTCCCATTTTCAACTTCAACAGGCAATCTACCAAAGGGAATGGCATTCCGTTTCACTTCGCCGCTCGGAATTACATAACGGTAATCGAGCGGAAATGCCTGACCATCCTCGGTAATTACATATGCATAAACGTTTAGATTTCTGTCATTAAACTTATATTGATCCGTATGTAGCAATAGCAGATCGAACCCTTCAAAAGGGTAAACCTTTATTTCCCCTTGCTCCATCCCTTCCATGAATGCTACTTCCTTTAACTCTGGGAGTATTGATCTCCCGCCAGCTGCATCTGTAAACTCTATCTGATAGTTCCCAAAGTAATGAGATTCCGACCATCGATCCCAATATTTCTCTTCAGGCATCGATCGCATCTTCAATACCCCATAACGACTCTTACCAACTGCGCGAACATCTCCTCCATCCAGCGTTATATGTTCAGTCCTCTCATTTTCTTTCATAATTGACGTATTGTTATCTACAATGTCAAAATCACTTCCTAAAACAGGAAGCCCCTCACCGTTAAGTGGAGTTGTTAGATCTATCTTCTTATATGTAAGATCACTACTGACTAACCAACCGGGAATAATTTTTCTCCATTCATTACCTTCCCAGCCGCCAACCCATTTGAGCGAACGTAAGTCATCATCTAATCTGAAAATATTTTGCCAATCCCCGTTCCTACGGCTCACATATACCTCATCACCAATACGCTTCAAATCTCCCCCCATATCTGGCACCCAAATTTGATTTCCAGATCGTTCAATATAGACTTGTGTGCTAAAGCCATATCCTAGCTCTGCGTAGCCAAAAATGAGCTCAGCATTATCTAGCAATGAACCATCTTTAACTCTTTGATAAGTCGAAAGCTCGCCTGTTTGAACGTGAAATGTTTTATAAGTGATATCCTTCTTTTCGCCTTCCCCCATCCCTTTGTAATTTGTTTTGTAGGATTCAATGAGCAACCGTTCTTCATCCAACCAATTGACGATACTAATTCGTTCTTCTGAAGGAGCATCAATCGTAGCCACTATTTTTCCATCGCGGTTATAAACTGAAATGCTATGTGCAAACACAATGATTGCGTTATCTGTACGTGACCCTAACTCATCTCCCTTCTTTGCATATTCCAAAGCGAATAGACTTCCGCCCTTGTTCCAGGCTACCTCTGGGCTCGCTTGCAATGACTCATCTATACTAAATCGTGTAATTACATTACCATTCTTCGCATTTGCAATGAGATAGTCGTTAGTAATCCGATTATCTCCTATTAATACAGAGTAAACAAACCTCTCTAATTTAGGATCAGGGAATATTAAATTACGAGAGGGTGCACTACCTGGATCACCATAAGAAGGATACAACTTATGACGCGGGCTCATCACTTCCAATGTATGTAGGTCAATCAGCCACATCTTCCCCTTCAATGTAGTTAGCATCATTTTAGAAACTTTCCCATACTCATCTTCATCAAAAAATTGACTTAAAATCGAATCATCATCATACTCTTCCGAATCCTTTAATACTTCACGATATGGGACTGATGATGTTAATTTTCCACTGTTTATGTCCAGCTTCGCAATTTCATAGACTAACCGATCTTGTTCAACAATTTGACTCATGATTATGACATCTTTTTCATTAATCATTTTGATGCCAGAATATCTTGGTGACTCCTCCTTCCCCGTCTCGTACAATGTATATTTCTTCACACTATTATGATCCGGCTTCACAACAAGCAGTTCATAATATAGCCTATTTACTTCTCCCAATCTCTGGTCGCCTCGATATTCTACAAGATGTACAATTGTACTTCCAAATGCGTCACTCCCTAAAGGTTTAGCGCCTACTCTAATTTCAAGATTGCAAACCCCCATTATCATCTCATCATCTCTGCAAAGCTTCCCTGCTGTTTTTTGCTCCTTATCCGTTCCCACTAGAGCAGTAACTTTAGGTGCTGGGCTGTTTGCGATAATGTTGTCTATTGGGTTCCTATTAGGCATTTCGAGTGGAACGGAACTTTTTTCGTTAGATACTCCTCTAGATAAGATCAAAGAAAAAATTAGCGCTACTATCGCAATTAATATAAATACAATAAATCTTGTTCGTTTAGTCATCCGTTACAGTACCTCCCCATAATAGGTGAAGATTACTTTCAATTAACTAGACGAACAAAATTTGGAAATTGTTTCTATCGTTATTTTCCATGCAAATCTAGCAAAAGTCGATGTCTTATTGCTAGAATACATTAACCCGTTCACGTTATAATAAAAGGAATTGAAAGGAGCCTATCTATGACGAATTATCAAATAGATGTAACGTTCGAGCCTTTACATGAATTTGTGGCGAGCCTTCATACCTATTTTTGCAGAAAATCACACAAGAAATTGGATCTTCCATCGATATGGCCGAATGCAGTCCGCCAGCAACTTTCACCTGAACTTGATTCACTGCTCAATTCGACAGGCATTAATGGAGAGTGGAAATTAACAAATTTGCTTCTTTACCTATGTCCGTCTGCAGTAGATGTGGAAAGTTTTTTAACCTGGTTGGATGGACTTACTGTAAGCGACTTAAATGAACTTGTCTTTAATTCTGGCGAGCAATTCCCGGAAAATATGAATGAGTTTCGTTCCCGTACATTAACGATATTCGATGGTTGGAATGAGCAATATTTCCGTCATATTGATCCTACTATTCTAGATGCTTTGTACAACGAACGTGATGATCGAAAAAAAGCGATGTCCGAGATGAGTCAAGAACAATTCATTGATGAAACTACCAATGGGCTATTGTTTACACCTCGCGTCGGTCTTAACAAACTTCTCTTAATTCCGCAATATCATTTTCAGCCGATTAATATCGTCTATCAATTTGGTGACACTACCGTATGCCACTATTCAGCAAGAATCTACTTAGATCAAGAAGATTTCCTTTCACCGCACGAATTTAGAGTTATCCGAAGTATTGGTGAAAAAAGTCGTTTGAAAATATTACGTTACCTCCATCAAGGTCCTCGCAGCTTTAGTGAAATCGTCCGTCATCTCAATTTGTCAAAAGGGATTACACATGATCATATATCGAAGCTTCGCAGCGCTGGACTAATATGTGCCCATATCGATGGTGACACTCTTACTGAATACAGCTTACGATCACACGCTTTACAGAAAATCCAAAGTAAGCTAAACCAATACATAGAGGGCTAAATCTCCGTTTAACATTCGATCATACTCCTATAGACCGAAACCAATTTCGCACCGATAAGCCGGAGCAAATATGGTTTTTTTTGCATTTAGTATCCATCGACTATATATAATTTACATTTTTTTATTTGTTCTCTCTTTACAGAACTGTAATTGGTTCCTATAATATAAACTATTAGCCGATATCATACTTATCTTATCGGAATAATATAAATTAAAGGAGATGATACGAATTATGAAAAAAAAGATCGTTGTAATGCTTGCAGTGACGGTTGTAGGTGCGGTTTTATTAGCTGCTTGCTCTAATAAAACTGAGCCAAAGGTTGAAAGCGAACCGAAAGTAGATACAACAACGACAGCAACAGCAACACCGACTACAACAGCAACTACGAATACAAATCCTGATTTAATATTAGCTAGTGATTTATCCAAACTTCCAGAATCGGCAAAAAAACGGACCGATACGGTAATCGTAGGACTTACCGACCCAAGCGGTGCATTTACACCTTACTTCCATCAAAGCGGCTATGACGGAAATGTTTCGTCCGTCTTATTCTCTTCACTCGTCACTGTCGACAGTAAAGGCATTCCAGTTCCTGATCTTGCAGAAAAGTTTGAAGTGACACCAGACAATTTAACTTATACCTTCCATCTTCGCAAAGATTCAAAGTTTAGTGACGGCTCACCTCTAACAGCAGACGATGTTGCCTTTACGTGGTCACTCGTTTTCGATAAATCGTATGACGGAGATAGTGATTTGTTATCGCTCGGCATTAAAGGAGCACAAGCCTACAAGGATGGAAAAGCAACATCAATCGAAGGAATTAAAGTTATTGACCCACTAACCATCTCCGCTACAATAGAGCAGGTTAATGCTGCGGCTGTTCTAACATTAGGCGGTAAAATATTATCTAAAGCGTATTACGGAAAAGACTACATATTCGGAAATTTGGATCATATAAAAGATTTGCATGCGAAGCCTGTCGGTAATGGTCCTTACAAACTTGATAAATTTATTCCCGGTCAAGAGGTTCGTTTCGTAGCCAATGAACATTATTATCGCGGTACAGTAGGCATCCCTAATTTTATTTATAAGACCACTGAAGGAGACACATGGCAATTTATTGAGACAGGAGAACAAGATTTCGGCGGCTTCACCGCTACCCAAGAAAACCTCGATAAATTGCAAAAACTTGGCTATTTGAATCTACAAAAATATACGGCGAGCAATTATGGCTATATTCAATTCAACTTTGAGAAAGAACATTTGAAAGATAAGAAAGTCCGCCAGGCGCTTACGTATGGTCTGGATCGAAAAACAATTTATGTTGACTCCAATCAAGGCGCAGCTACGATAGCCAACATTCCTGCACCTCCGATCTCATGGGCATATACAGAAGAAGGAATTAATCCGTATGCATATGATCCAGAAAAAGCGAAACAATTACTTGATGAAGCAGGCTGGAAGCGGGGAACAGATGGTATTCGTGAGAAAGATGGCAAACCACTAACGATTCATTTTATCGGCTCGAAGAAAAAAGGAACAGATATCTTTATCGCAGTAGCAAAAGAAAATTATGAAGCGATTGGGATTAAATTTGAAGCTGAACAATTTGCCGACTTTAATGCGCAAATTGCTAAATTTGAAAGCGGAGACTTCGATCTCGTATCATTCTCTACACCACTACTTAACGACCCATCTGACGGTGTAAGCTCATTCGTTAACGGCGATGTCAAAGGCTATGATAATGCAAAAGTAAAAGAACTGTATGCAAAGGGACTTGCAACGCTTGACATCGAAGAGCGCAAAAAAGTGTACAGGGAACTTTATCAAGTTCTCAATGACGATCTTCCTTACATCTTTACCAGCTACAACAAAATGGTTTACGGCTATAACGGACGTATCGAAGGATTAACCGTTAATCCTTTCCGCGGCATAAGCGTAGGCTTGCCTGACTGGAAGTTAGCGCAATAAACATGTTTGGCTGGCTGAGGCATAAAGCTTCAGCCAGCCAAATCAAGGAGCCGATCATGAAAACATTTTTATTGCGAAGATTGACCTATACGACGCTTATATTGCTAGTCGCATCGTTATTTATATTTCTGCTGTACGCCTTAACACCAGGTGATTTCGTAACGAGCAATGTGAAGTTATCTGATGAGCGTAAAGCCGAGTTGCGAGAAATATTTGGCCTCAGTGATCCCGTTCTTGAACGTTATGTCAATTGGATGAAAAATGCGATTCAAGGTGATTTCGGCTATTCACTGCAACAGCAAAAACCAGTACTCACACTGTTCAACGAGTACATATGGAACTCTTTTTTGTTAGCAATTGTATCCACCTTGCTCACGTGGTTCATTGCCATCGTCGTTGGTGTTATAGCTGCTTACAAACAATATTCTTGGTTTGATACACTTATCGTTATATTTGTTTTTGCGGCGATGTCGATTCCTTCCTTTTTCATTGGGCTATTCTTTATTAAACTGTTTGCCGTTGATTTGAAATTTCTGCCACCAGGTGGGATCATTACGACTGGGAGTGATGCGACAGGGCTCGCATATGTGAAAGAAGTTATTCACCATATGATACTCCCAGTTGCTGTTATGACGTTGCTTGGCGTTGGTTCACTCACTCGTTATTTCCGCAGCAATGTACTTGATGTTATTCGTCAGGATTATATTCGAACAGCTCGTGCAAAAGGTTTAAAGGAACACACCGTTTTATTCCGACATGCGCTAAGGAATGCAATGTTGCCTGCCATCACAATGATTGGCTTTGAGCTACCCTCTTTGTTCGGCGGGTCGCTTATTATCGAAACCATTTTTAACTGGCCAGGTATCGGTTATTTGTTCATGCAATCATTTTCGGTACGAGATTACCCTTTATTAATGGGCTTTACGATGCTTATCGCGATATTAACAGTAATCGGTACATTCATCTCTGATTTGCTGTACCGAGTCGCTGATCCGCGTGTGAAATTGCAATAGGAGGAATGAATATGTCGACGCTGACCGCGAAAGCGGTAACGAATGCGCAAAAGGATACACTCACTTCCGCCAAATCATCATTGTGGAGCCAGTCATTGCGCCGCATTCATAAGAACAGGCTCGCCGTATCGTGCTTTTGGTTCATCGTATTTATGTTTGCCGCATGTTTTATCGGCCCCTTATTTTCTCCTTATGCTGACAACAAGATTAATACGACGATCATGAATACAGCACCTAGCTTTAGCCACTGGCTTGGTACAGATATGCTTGGCAGGGATGTGCTAACACGGCTATTGCAAGCTGGCCGAATTTCGCTAACGGTTGGTATCGCTTCAATGGTGTTGTCCGTCATCATCGGCTTTGTCCTTGGTGCACTTGCCGGCTACTACAGAGGTATTGTTGATCAAATCATTATGAGATTTGCTGATCTGCTGCTTACTGTTCCGGGTTTGCCCATTTTGTTCATAGCAGGAGCTCTCTTGTCCGACTGGAAAGTACCGACCGAATATCGGTTATATGTCGTAATGATTATGCTTAGCTTTATCGGTTGGCCGGGTCTTGCTAGGCTCGTTCGCGGTCAACTACTAAGCCTGCGGGAACGTGAATTTATGCAAGCAACGATCGTTCTTGGCCTTCGTGATCGTCGGAAGTTATTCCACCACTTGTTGCCGAATATAGTCCCTCTACTTATTGTTATCGCTACTATTAATGTAGGGGGAGCGATATTATTGGAATCGATTCTTAGTTTCTTTGGTCTTGGCGTTATGCCGCCAACTGCAACTTGGGGCAATATGATTGATTCCGCTAACAATTTAATGGATTTTGAAAAACGTCCTTGGTTATGGATACCACCGGGAATGGCTATTTTTTTGACGGTAATCGCCATTAACTTGTTTGGAGATGGATTACGAGACGCGCTTGACCCAAAACAAAAGTAGTAGGTGAAATCAAACGATGAAATCTGTATTAGAAATAGACGAGCTGAGTACACATTTTTTTACGGAAGATGGGGAAGTAAAAGCCGTTGATGGTATCAGTTTTCGCGTTGGAGAAGCTGAAACCGTTTGTATCGTTGGAGAGTCTGGTTGTGGAAAAAGTGTAACGGCAATGTCGATTATGGGTCTTTTAGAAGAGCCGAGCGGCAAAGTAGTGAATGGTGCTATTCACTTTGAAGGGAACAACTTGCTTAAGCTAAGTAAAAACGAACAGCGCATCATAAGAGGTAACGATATCTCAATCATTTTTCAAGAACCGATGTCCTCTCTCAATCCAGTACTTACGATTGGACAGCAGTTAATGGAACCACTAATGGAGCACCTTAGACTAAGTAAAAAAGAGGCCAGGGTGCGAGCAATTGAGCTCATTGAGATGGTCGACATCCCTCGTCCTGAACAAATAGCTAATAGTTATCCCCACGAGTTAAGTGGCGGGATGCTGCAGCGGATCATGATTGCTATCGCTATTTCTTGCAATCCGAAGTTATTAATCGCTGATGAACCAACAACCGCACTCGATGTGACGATTCAAGCGCAAATTTTAGATAAACTCCGGCAAATCAAGTCCGATGCTAACATGTCCATTTTGCTTATTACTCATGATCTTGGCGTCGTTGCTGAAATGGCGGATTACGTTATTGTGATGTACGCAGGGAAAGTGGTTGAGGAGGGTGGCGTTGTAGAACTGTTCGAGAGGCCCCTTCATCCTTATACGCAAGGACTGCTTAGATCAAAGCCTATATTGAACCATAGACAGGACCAGCTATATTCGATTCCCGGTCAGGTGCCGAATCCACTAGAGCTGAATGAGCAATCGTGCTACTTCTATGATCGCTGCGAACATAGTAAACCGACTTGCCTAATTCGACAACCGAGGCTAATCGAAGCTGCTTACAAACAACGAGTTGCTTGCTTACTGTATGAGAGAGAGGGCGATTAAGAGAATGAGTGAAGCACTCGTGGAAGTAAACCATCTAAAAAAATACTTCCCGATTACGACAACCGGGTTATTTACTCGCACGATCGGTCAAGTTAAAGCAGTCGATAATATTAGTTTCCGCATTCGTGCGGGAGAAACGTTCGGTTTGGTTGGTGAGTCAGGAAGTGGAAAAAGTACGGTAGGTCGTACGATGGTCCGCCTAACAGACAAAACCGATGGAGAAATAAAGTTTAAAGGGATTGATTTGTACAACACTTCACATGCTGAGCTACGTGAGCTAAGACCGAAGATGCAATTAATTTTTCAAGACCCTTATAGTTCGCTTAATCCACGTGTTCGAGTTGGTGATGCCATTGGTGAAGCGTTGCTTGATCACGGGCTAGTACATAAATCGGAAGTGAGAGACAGTGTACTTGAAACATTGGCTTTATGCGGATTATCGTCTTATCATATCGATAAATTTCCCCATGAATTTTCTGGTGGGCAAAGGCAAAGAATTGGTATCGCCCGGGCGCTCATTCTAAAGCCAGAGCTTATCATTGCTGATGAACCTGTATCTGCGCTTGATGTATCTATACAGGCTCAAATCATTAACTTATTTCGCAGCCTGCAGGAAGAGCGGGGATTGACGTATTTATTTATTTCGCATGATCTCAGCGTTGTCGAGCATCTTTGTTCTCGTATCGGCGTCATGTATTTAGGCTCCATGATGGAAACAGCATCGCGGGATGATCTATTCCGCAATCCACAACATCCATACACAAAAGCGCTATTATCCGCCATTCCTATTCCGATTCCAAAGCTAAAGCGGGAACGAATCGTCTTAAGGGGAGATATCCCTAATCCAGCGAACCCTCCCTCCGGCTGTAAGTTTCATACTCGCTGCCCGTATGCTCTGGAGCTCTGTAAACAACAGATACCCGAACTTCGTAACGTAGGCAGTGATCATTATGTTGCCTGTCATTTGGTTTGAATATTATTTAGTTGCATACCTTTGGATTAATAACCCATTAATGGGAGCTTTATTTTTCATTTGTTTCCATTTCACTCATTTTCTCAGAGTAAACCTTACCTTTCTCAAACTGAACAAATAAGTGTATTTTTGCGTTTAGCTTCTGACTTTCTCGAGCTGTAACAATAATTTAATGCATTATTACGCTTAATTCCTACATTCCTCGAATTTATCCATCAACTAAGTGCATTTTTACACGTAGATCGTTGCATCATAGCATGCACGACATCTAACCCGACAATGTCGGGTTAGACCGCTTGTCGCAGCGGCGCGCGGGGCGCTAACCCGACTTTGTCGGGTTAAAGCGCTTCTCCCCTCACATTAGTCCACCAACATAGCAAACAAAAAAACACGCCAATTAATGGCGTGTTTTTTTGAAATTAAAAAGGAAGCTAGCCTGCCGCATCTTTCAACCGCGCGAAGGAATCTTCCCTTTTACTTTTTATTGATTCTCCAACTCTTCCTTGCTGACAAGTGCTACTAAAGCGTTTACAGCCTGTTCGGAATCTGAACCATCAGCACTTATGGAAATCTCTGTACCAGAGCTGATTGCCAAGCTCATAATGCCCATAATCGATTTTGCGTTTACTTTCTTGTCATCCTTCTCAACAAAAACCTCGGAGGAAAATTTGTTTGCTTCTTGCACGAATAAAGCTGCAGGTCTCGCATGAAGCCCCGTCTTTAGACGTACGACAACTGGAAGTCTTGTCATGGAAATCATACCCCCTATATTTTCTAAAAAACATTATCATGTAAGAAAAAACTAGTCAATTACAAGTTATTATATCATTATACAAGCAGTTGCACTAGGCAAATGTTGTACCACCACGTATTTTTTCAGCTAATTCGTCAATTTTGCGAAGTCTATGGTTAACACCTGACTTACTAACCCGACTTATTAGCATTTCTCCAACTTCTGTTAAGTTAAGATCAGGGTGTTGAAGCCGAATAACAGCGACCTCTCTTAGCTTATCAGGCAAACTCTCAAGACCTATTTCCTTTTGCAAAAGCTTTATATTTTCGATCTGGCGAACGGCTGCTCCGATCGTTTTATTCAAGTTAGCAGTCTCACAGTTGACGATCCGGTTAACAGAATTACGCATATCGCGCATAATACGAACATCCTCAAACTTGAACAACGCTTGATGTGCCCCGATAATATTGAGGAGCTCGATAATTTTTTCGCCTTCTTTTATATAAAAAATAAATCCTTTTTTCCGCTCGATACATCTCGCATTTAAATCAAACTTATTCGCAAGATCTACAAGTGACTCGCAATGTTCCTCGTACATGGACGAAATCTCAAGATGATACGACGATCCCTCTGGATTGTTCACAGATCCACCGGCTAGAAACGCTCCGCGTAAGTAAGAACGTTTACAGCATGGCTTGCGAATTAAATCCTTATTAATCGTATTATTGAACATGAAACCCTCTGACACGATGGTTAATTTGCTTAATATCTCCTGTACCATTGATGGCATACGTACAATGTAAACATTATTTTTCTTAAGTCGCATTTTTTTGCGGACAAGAAGCTCCACATGCACGTCAAAGTGTTTCTTGATTAGGGAATAGATTCTTCTGGCAATCGCTGCATTTTCTGTCGAGATGTCCAGAACGACCTTGCGGCTGGATAGACTAACCGAACCATTCATCCGTATAAGTGCCGATAATTCGGCAAGCTCACAGCAGCTGTCCGCCTCGATTAAAGTCAGTTCCTTTTTTGTTTGTGCCGCAAAAGACATTCTTCCTCACCTCTTTCTTATCATCCAATTCTCCACTAACTTATATATATGATGGCTTAAACGTTCAGCATCATGTCTAAGGAATGTACGGAAAAGCACTAACCTATCGGCAATGACTTCGTATCCTCGTTTTGTTACTTCATCAATATCTAAATGGACAGCTTTCGAACCCATCTCGGCGTACTTACTTTCCACCTGCGGTGGAATTTCTCCATCGTTTACTATAACATAATCGAATAAATGATGGCCAATATGCGCGTGAATCGCATCCAGGTGATCACTAACTGAATAATTATCAGTTTCTCCAGGCTGTGTCATCACATTACAAACAAACAACTTCACAGCTTCCGATTCCACAATTGCCTGAGCAAGCTTAGGCACCAATAAATTGGGCATAATACTTGTGTAGAGACTTCCCGGCCCAATAAGAATAGCGTCTGCACCTTCGATAGCTTCTACTGCTTCCGCAAGTGGCTCAACATCTGCTGGTTCAAGGAACACACGTTTAATCGCTTGACCTGCTTTCGGAATCATAGACTCGCCGGTAATAATGGTGCCATCTGCCATTTCAGCTTTCAAAACGATCGCACGATTAGCAGCCGGTAGTACCCGTCCTCTAACTGCTAGAACCTGACTAAGCTGACGAACACCCGTTACGAAGTCACCTGAAATATCCGTCATCGCAGCAAGCATTAGATTACCTAAACTATGTCCCGCAAGTCCTGTCCCGCTGTGGAAACGATACCGGAGCACTTCAGTTAGAAGCGGCTCTGCATCCGCAAGCGCTGTTAATACACTACGAATATCGCCTGGTGGTGGAATATTTAGCTCATTTCGAAGTATACCGGAGCTTCCCCCGTCGTCAGCTACTGTGACAATAGCTGTTATATCTAGCGGCTTCTCTTTCAGACCACGTAACATAACAGACAGGCCTGTGCCACCGCCGATAACAACGATTTTGGGGCGTCTTGCTACCTTTTGAATTGTTTTCAATCCCTCACCCCGTGTCAATGCTTATCGCGCTCGGAATCACGATGGCTGACCCGTACTCGCTCCGTATCACTACTTCCGAGTATCCTTCCCAAATATTCCGCAATAGCGACAGAACGATGTTTGCCTCCAGTACAGCCGATTCCAATCACAACCTGACTTTTCCCTTCCTTACGATATTGCGGAATAAGAAACTGCAGCATATCAAGCAGCTTAGTCAAAAATTGTTGCGTTTCAGGCCACTTCATAACATAATCATACACTTCTGGCGTCTGCCCTGTATTTGGACGTAAATTTTCGACATAATGTGGGTTGGGAAGAAACCGCACATCGAAAATTAAATCAGCATCAATCGGAATACCGTATTTGAAACCAAATGAAGTAACGTTTACAGAGAGATTACTCTGCTCCAAATTTGTAAAATGAGAGATGATCTTTTCTTTCAAATGTAATGGCTTCAAATTGCTCGTATCGATAACTTGAGACGCTGACCCTTTCAAGTCTTCAAGCAAACGACGTTCATTATGAATGCCTTCGAGCGGCATCCCTTGCGGCGCAAGCGGATGACGACGACGACTTTCCTTATAACGCTGAACAAGCACTTCGTCCGTTGCATCAAGGAATAGAATCTCGCAACTTATCGTATGATGATCTTTAATATATGCTAGCGATTCTGATAGTGCAGTGAAAAACTCTCTGCCTCGCAGATCGATAACTAACGCTACTTTTCCAATCTTGCCATTCGACTGCTCAATTAATTCCGCAAACTTCGGAATAAGAACCGGAGGTAAATTATCGACACAGAAGAAGCCAAGATCCTCAAGGCTCTGAACAGCAATTGTTTTCCCTGCACCCGACATGCCCGTTATAATGACAAGCTTAGCCATTGTTGCTGTCGTTTCCATGAGTTCTACACCTACTATCCTCTTAGAATTAGTCCTGCTGCGCCTACCACTCCAGCATTATTGCCAAGTGTAGCAGGAACAATCTTCACGCCTTCCTTCGCTTGTTCAAGTGTATACTTCTCAAACACTTCACGAATCTGATCGAATAGGAAGTCACCAGCTTTGGACACGCCGCCACCAATAATAAAATACTCAGGGTTTAGCAATATCGCGACCATTGACATCGACTTGCCAAGATAATGTGCCGCACGGCTTACGATACGTGCTGCAACCTCATCCCCAGCTTTAGCCGCATCAATAACATCCTTCGCCATAATATCTTCTACTAACGATAAGGTAGTACGGTCTCCGCGAGCAACAGCATCTTTTGCCATACGAATAATGCCCGTTGCTGATGATACAGTTTCTAAACAACCCATCATGCCGCAGCCACATTGAATCGCTTCTAGATCAGGAACGATAGAAACATGTCCTAGCTCACCAGCCATGCTTGCGAAACCTTCTACAATCTTTCCATCTATAATAATACCACCGCCCACGCCAGTACCTAGCGTGTAACATACACAATTGGCGATGCCTTTACCTGCTCCAGCCCATGCTTCACCAAGTGCTGCTACGTTGGCGTCGTTATTCACTTTAATCGTTTTCTGAAGCTCTTGCTCCAGGAACCCTTTAAGATCTGTGTCTCTAATATTTAAATTGGCAGAAAACTTTACAAACCCCTTAGGAATATCAAGAAAACCTGCAATACCAACTCCTACCCCATCAACCTGCTCCCACTGATACGAGGAATCAGCTACTACCTTCCGCGAGTAGCTTGCAATATTATGAAGGATAGCGTCCGTTCCTTTACTCGTTTCTGTCGGTCCTTCAAACGTGTGGAGCAATTGTCCCTCCGCATCGCAAATGCCTACCTTAATTGTAGTACCACCGACATCGACTCCAACGTAAATCTTCTCAGACATTACTAAGCCACCTCGTTCATAAAGTTAACATTCTCTGTTCCAACTATAAGCCCTGTTCCTGCTCTGGTCAAGCGCAAACAAGGGTCTTTGCACCCTTGTCGAGCTTGTATTCCTTACTGCTTTTGCCCTATAAAAAAGGACTACACCCGCAAGCACTCTGCTCTTAAGGTGAAGCCCTTCATTATTTAATAACAATCCGCCCATTTTGGATTTACAATGATTGGCTCCAATCATGTGTGATGCTGCCTTCAAGAAATCTCTCACAATCGAGTGCTGCCATACAGCCGCTACCCGCTGCTGTAATGGCTTGTCGATATTTATGATCTTGAACGTCGCCACATGCAAAAACACCAGGGATATTCGTTTCGGAAGTGCCAGGTTTCACAACAATGTAACCATTCTCATCCGTATCAATTTGTCCGTCAAGGAACTTCGTGTTAGGTGTATGTCCAATAGCGATGAAGATACCATCTGTCTCGATAACCTCTTCTTCGCCGGATTCATTATTCCGTACTTTAAGACCTTTTACGCCCATTCCAGTAGCAACAACTTCAACTGGAGTACGGTTTAGGCTCCAACTAATTTTTTCGTTGCCACGAGCACGATCTTGCATGATTTTGGATGCACGAAGTTCATCTCTACGGTTAACAAGCTCTACATTCGTTGCGAAACGAGTAAGGAAGTTTGCCTCCTCCATTGCAGAGTCGCCGCCGCCTACTACGATAATCTTTTTGCCGCGGAAGAAGAATCCATCGCAAGTAGCACAAGTACTTACACCATTGCCTACGTTTTCTCTCTCTCCTGGAATGCCCAAATATTTAGCGGATGCGCCAGTTGAAATGATCAAGCTTTCACCAACGATTTCACCGTGCCCTTCAACTTGAAGTTTGAAAGGACGCTGAGACATGTCTACACTATTAACCCAACCAGTCAGAAACTTCGCGCCGAAGCGTTCTGCTTGCTTGCGCATATTTTCCATAAGCTCAGGACCCATAATACCTTCAGGAAATCCCGGGAAATTTTCAACTTCTGTTGTAGTTGTAAGCTGTCCACCTGGCTCTGGTCCTTCGATAATAAGAGGATTCATATTTGCGCGGGCCAGATAGATTGCTGCTGTTAGTCCTGCCGGACCTGTTCCAATAATAATGGATTTGTACAATTCTTTCACCTCGTAACAAATTAATCTTCTTTCAAATCATGAGCAGAGAATACGGAGTTGATCGATTTCATCTTCTCCTTGATTCCACATGCTTCATCTATTAGCTTTACATGTTTGCTAACAGTAGCAATCGAAGTTCCGTAACGCAAAGACACTTCATGATAAGATATTGCTCTGCGATGCATCTTAGCTGTCAAGTATTCTAGTGCAGCAGCCCAGCCTTCCGGCTTAGTCAGCTTCGGTACACTTGGATACATACGTGTTAGAAATTCAACCCATAACGTCATCATATCATGCTGCTGAACGAGATCATAATGTTTACTCATTCGACTAATAGCAGCTTGAGCAACAGCTTCCCACTTCTCATCCCACTCCGGTAACCTTGACGGGACTCTGTTAGGTTCTATGACAGTTGTTTTACCTTCAAGCATCACATGAAGCGGCTCCTGTACGCCTATCGTCCGAAGAACGAACACCGCAATCTTCTTCAAATAGTCATCTTCGTCCGGCTCGAGTAAAAATGCTCTTAGTACATCCTTCACTTCATTGTCAGCTATCATGCCAAATGCTTGTATAACCTGCAACTTCGTATGATGGTCGCCATGTCGCAGCGCCCAGAAAAACGATGAGCGGACTAGTGGATCACGCTTTAAATGATCTGGAATACCACCAGTCGTCTTCTCCCATAGCTTGAACTGCTCCTCAAATGGCAAATGATAATGGTAACTGATTGGGCTAGCCGTCTCACCATTTTGAACGTGGACCAATTGATCCATGTAATAATCAGGTATACCTGATTTCGGATCCAGCTTAATCGTTTGCTTCCACAGTCGCTCAGCTTCCTGTAATTTCCCAATGTTGAAAGCAGCCACAGCAGCATAATGATGAACACATGGATCTTGATTCACTTCACTATCTTTGAGTAGCCGAATGAAATGTCGATAAGCGACGCCGTGTTCTCCTAAGATACCCATTGTTGTAGCGAGTTTAAACACATGCTCTTGATGGAATGGAACTGTCTTGGTCAACTGGTCTACTAGAAGCACCAAATTGTCCTTGTCTCCCTCATGCTGATAGAAGATAGCGAGGTTACAAAGCGCATGAAGATTTCCGGGTTCATGCTTAAGTACACCTTGAATAGCTTCCATTGCTTTCTCGAATATTCCCATATAATAATAGGCAAGAGCAAGATTGTTCCGAGCTGCGAGAAAATCAGGTTGTTCCACTGCAATTTCCTCAAGAATACGAACTGCCTCTGTAAACTTGCCTTCTTCAAGGAGCGCTCGAGCTTGATCATGTTCAACCAAACCTTGACGAGACTTAATGTTCGTAAGTTGTGTAGGTCGTTCAAGCTCAAAATGGAGCAAATCCATCATCTCTTCAGCTTCATCTAGATACTGACCATCCGCATCTTCCTGTAAATATTGAATAAGCGACCGTTCCGCCGCTTCATAATTTTCCATATTGGCATAATTGTTCGCCATGTAGAAATGACATTCCGTCATAGTAGGATCGAGCTCATCGATAATCCAAGTTAATATTTCATTAGATTTCTCGTAATTGCCCATCTCAGATAGAATGCCAGCCATATTACAATGATTCACAGGATTTTCTGGCTCGTATTCAACGGCTCTGCGGAAGTATTTGAGTGCCTTGTCATAATGGTATCGGTCTAGTGAACGGACTGCCCTTTCGAAAAAAAACGTTGCATCCCATTGAATAGGTATTATTTTAGTTTCCTCATTAACAGCCACCTGCTTTTTTCTCTTCACCAGCAAGGCACCTCCTTCTGTATTCCGTTTTTTACGATTATACCATAGCCCTCTGAACTCAACACGAAAGAATATGTGGGAAAATCGCGGACAGCATATAGGCCACCCGCGATTTCTCCGTTGTCGTCTTATTCAATTACACGCCTTGCGAATCTGTTCCGTTCGTTATACACCTTTGTTTTTGAACAGGGTGCTGATCGATCCGCCGTCCAAAATAATGCGAGTTGCTTCCGCAAGAAGCGGAGCCACAGACAATACTTTAAATCGTTCAGGCGTGGATTCCGGTAACAAAATGGAATCCGTTACAATGACTTCTTTAATATTGGGATGATCCAAACGCTCAATGGCATTTCCAGAGAATAATGGGTGCGTTGCACAAACATATACATCTTCTGCGCCACGTTCCTTCAATCCTTCGACAACGTTCACAATCGTGCTTCCAGTATCGATCATGTCTTCGATAATAATCGGTGTCTGGCCCGCTACGTCCCCGATCACATGTGTAATGGACGATTCATTATGAGCTGGACGTTTCTTGATCATAATAGCAAACGAAGTATCCAAATAATTGGCTAGTTTCTCTGCTGTAGATGCACGACCTGCGTCTGGCGATACTACGACAGGATTTTTAATATTTTTCGATTTGAGATAGTCGCTGATTAAATCGAGCGCTGTCATATGATCGACTGGAATATTAAAGAATCCTTGTATAGCAGGAGCATGAAGATCGATTGTGATGACACGTGTTGCACCAACCGTCGTTAGTACATCAGCAAGCATCTTAGCCGAGATAGGCTCCCTTGGCGCAGCTTTGCGTTCCTGACGCGCATAACCGTAATAAGGCATAATAATATTTACAGTTCTTGCAGAAGCGCGCTTTGCCGCATCAATCATAACAAGCAATTCGACAAAATGCTCGTTAACGGGATGCGAGAACGATTGAACAAGAAAAACATCACAGTTCCGAATCGTTTCTTCATAATGAACGTAAATTTCACCGCTCTTGAAACGGGACAATTTGATGGAACCTAGGTTCTGGCCAAGCTCTCTACTTATTTTCTGAGCCAATACCGGATTAGACGAACCCGAAAAAATACGCACCTTGTCGCTTAACATGATACCCTCCTGAGCGTTTCAACCAATTAATTTAGAACCCCACCGAAAATCTTACTTGTCCTATTATACATTGATTTTTCGATATTTCAAAAAGGTATTCATACTATTTTTCGACAAAGTTATGAAAATGTACCCTTATCGCATTTTATTGGTTGTGATTTTACCATGCCTGCTTGTAAGTTCTGACAAAACGTCATCTAACGGAAGGCCTCTCTCACGTAGCAATACCATTAGATGGAAAAGTAAATCCCCAGCTTCGCTGCGCAGCTCAATATTGTCCTTATTTTTAGCAGCAATAATCACTTCTGAAGATTCCTCACCGATTTTTTTCAGTATTTTGTCGACTCCTTTGTCGAATAAATATGTCGTATAAGCACCCTCAGGCCTTTCGGCATACCGCTCAGCAATGATGCCCTCTAAACGGCTAATGATGTTGAAACGATTCGATGGATCAAATACCTCTGTTTCTTGACGCTCGCTGTTATGATCGGCAAGTGCAATCCCATTGGTGAAGCAGCTATAACTACCTGTATGACAAGCAGGGCCTTGTTGTTCCACACGTACAAGCAATGTGTCGCCATCACAATCATACGCCATTGATACGATACGCTGAGTATGGCCGCTAGTTGCTCCTTTGTTCCAAAGTTCATTTCTGGAGCGGCTCCAAAACCAAGTTACACTAGACTGAATTGATCGCAATAATGACTCTTTATTCATATAAGCTAGCATTAGCACTTCTTTACTTTGTGCATCTTGAACAACAGCTGGTACTAATCCGTTAGCATCCCATTTGATTGATTGTATAAGTTCATTTAAATTGTTGTCTGTCACCTAACTTCGACTCCCCTCTTGCGCAAATCGTCCTTCACTTCCTGTATGGTCATCTCTTTATAATGGAAAATGGTAGCAGCTAACGCTGCGTCTGCACGAGCATTTTGGAATACATCATTAAAATGTTCAATTCGTCCTGCACCGCCGGAAGCGATAACAGGAATGCCTACAGAGTCGGAAACTGCCGCAGTCAGACGAACATCAAATCCATCCTTCGTACCGTCTGCATCCATACTCGTCAATAAAAGCTCACCCGCTCCCATACGTTCCATCTCACGCGCCCATTCCAAAGCTCGTATTCCGGTTGTCTGGCGTCCGCCATGCGTATATACTTCCCATTCTCCCCATACAGGATTGAACTTGGCATCGATAGCAACAACGATACATTGTGATCCGAACTTGCGTGCTCCATCAGATACGAGTGTTGGATTTTTGACAGCAGCCGTATTAATGCCGATCTTGTCTGCTCCTGCACGGAGCAACCGTTTCATATCATCCACATGGGAGATGCCCCCGCCTACAGTGAACGGAATCGTAATTTCACCTGCTGTACGCTTCACAACTTCGATCATAGTGGCACGTCCTTCAACAGATGCCGATATATCCAAAAAGACGAGTTCATCAGCGCCCTCTTGATCGTACGTTGCCGCAAGCTCAACAGGATCGCCCGCATCACGAAGATTTACGAAGTTAACGCCCTTCACGACCCGTCCGTCCTTCACATCAAGGCAAGGGATAATTCGTTTCGCTAGCATGTTGTCCTCTCCTTTTATCTATTTATTATCAAGAAGTAGCTACTTGTACTTGTTGCTTCAAGCTTCCCGTTAACTCAAGGAAATTACCCAGTAGTGCCATACCGAGCGCTCCACTCTTCTCTGGATGAAATTGCATTCCATATACGTTATTACGTCCAACAATCGCTGTAACCGGCCCATAATAGTCTGTTGTAGCCAGTAAATCCGAGGCTACTTCAGGCTTCGCATGAAAGGAATGCACGAAGTAAACATGTCCTTCTGTTAATCCTTTGAATAGTGGAGAGTTCTGCTCATGGAAGGATAGCTTATTCCAGCCCATATGAGGAATTTTGAATTTTCCGCTAAACCGAATCACTTCTCCTGGCAACAAATTAAGCCCCTCGTTCTGCCCATATTCCGCACTTCCACTGAACAAAAGCTGCATCCCTAAACAGATACCCAATATCGGCTTCCCAGAAGCCGCATAGCTTTTAGCTACTTCATTCAAGCCCGTTTCACGAAGATTATCCATAGCATCGCCATATGCCCCGACTCCTGGCAATATAGCACCGTCAGCTTCCATAATCGTTTGCGGATCAGCTGCTACAACAGCTTCGTAACCAAGACGCTCAACCGCTTTACTAACGCTGTGCAGATTACCCATCCCATAATCGATAATGGCGATCATCCTAGAGCACTCCCTTCGTCGAAGGCACTCCTTGCACACGTGGATCAATACTTGTTGCTTCATCAAGCGCTCTTCCAAGCGCTTTGAATACCGCTTCTATCATGTGATGCGTATTTTGACCGTAGTGAACGATAACATGTAGTGTTATTCGTGCTTCAAGAGCAAATTTCCAAAGGAACTCATGTACGAGCTCAGTAGAGAAACTACCAACCTGAGACGATGGGTATTGCGCTCTATATTCAAAATGCGGACGGTTGCTCACGTCGATAACAACTTGTGCCAATGCCTCATCCATCGGAACAAACACACTAGCATAACGTTTAATGCCTCGTTTGTCGCCAAGTGCTTCACGTAGCGTCTGCCCTAAACAGATACCGATATCTTCAACGGTGTGGTGGTCATCGATGTCGATGTCACCCTTAGCGTCTACATTCAGATCAAATTGACCATGCTTCGCAAATAAATCAAGCATATGGTTTAGAAATGGTACGTCAGTCTCCAATGTTGTTTGACCCGTACCATCTACTCCAAACGACAATGTAATGTCCGTTTCATTTGTTTTCCGAGTAATTGATGATTCACGTACTAGTTTATCTGTCATATATATCCCTGCTTTCTTCGAATAATAATGTCGTTAAAAGAGTGCTTGAACGTTTGGTACTCTATCTGTCATCAATTCTCACTACTACTAAATATCGCGTTCCTTCTCTAGCCTTATTTCGATCGCTCTTGCATGGCCCTCAAGTCCTTCATGCCGCGCAAGCGTCAAAATTTTGTCCCCATTAGCAAATAATGCTTCCTTGCTATAATAAATTAAGCTCGACTTTTTCATAAAATCATCCACATTAACGGGCGAGGAGAATCTCGCCGTTCCGTTAGTCGGAATGATATGGTTCGGTCCGGCGAAATAATCGCCTACAGGCTCCGAGCTGTACGGACCGAGGAATATCGCCCCAGCATTCTCGATGTAGCCTAACAACTTCATCGGATCTGCCGTCAAAATCTCAAGATGTTCTGGCGCCAGCTGGTTTACGACCTCTATTCCCTTTTCTATCGAATCCACAAGCAACACAGCGCCATAATTGTCGATTGAGCTTCTTGCAATGACTTCTCTCGGCAGCTCCTTCAGTTGACGTTCCACTTCAGCGGCAACGGCTTCTGCAAGTGTCTCTGACGGCGTGATCAGTATCGCTGAAGACATCTCGTCGTGTTCAGCCTGTGAGAGTAGATCAGCCGCTATGTAGGAAGGCTCTGCCCCTTCATCAGCGAGCACTACAATTTCACTTGGCCCTGCGATGCTGTCAATATCAACAGCGCCGTATACCGCGCGCTTCGCCAGCGCGACATAAATATTGCCCGGTCCAGTAATCTTATCGACCGGTGCAATCGTTGCTGTGCCATACGCAAGTGCCGCGATGGCTTGAGCTCCACCGACCCGATACAACTCCTTGACGCCCGCTTCCGCGGCGGCAACGAGAATATACGGGTCGATACCTTCCTTGCCGCCGGTCGCTGGCGGCGTTACCATAACGATCTCCGGCACTCCAGCCACTTGTGCCGGAATCACATTCATCAGCACGGACGAAGGGTACGCGGCTTTGCCGCCGGGCACATATACGCCGACCCGCTTCAGCGGTCGCATAATTTGGCCCAGCATCGTACCGTCCGGCTGCAGGTCCATCCACGAATTGCGCAATTGCTTCTCGTGGAATTTTCGAATGTTCACAGCCGCCTCGCGGATGGCTGTGAGGAATGCTTCGTCCACGCGATCATATGCCGCGTGGATTTCCTCTTGCGTCACGCGCAGCTCTGACGCATCAAGTTTCACCCTATCGTGCTGCTCCGTATACCTGAGCAGCGCCGCATCACCCTCCGCCTTGACGTCACCGACGATCCGCAAGGCTGCTTCATTTTGCTCTGGTGTCCCGTATTCCACCTCACGTTTTAACCCAAATTGCTCCGCTCGCATAATACGCACTCGCACCGCCCCCTTCATATATGCTCTACTCTACAATCGGTCTTCTAGCCGTTCACTTGTTCACACCAGCAATAACATCCTGCAACCTGTCACATAAGCTCTGAATGAACTCATTTTTCATCCGATAGCTCACCCGGTTCGCAATAAGTCGGCTCGTAATGCCGAAGATGGATTCCATCTCCACAAGCCCATTCTCTCGAAGCGTCTCTCCGGTCTCTACCATATCTACAATTCTATCGGCTAAGCCAATAAGCGGCGCTAGTTCAATTGAGCCGTTTAACTTAATAACTTCTACCTGTTGGCCTCTCTCACGGAAGTAAGCCGATGCTATATTGGGGTACTTGGTCGCAACACGCGGCTGAATAGTTGGCTTCCAATCAGGAAGCGCTATAACAGACATCCGGCATTTCGCAATACCAAGATCAAGCAGTTCGTAGACGTCTTTATTTTCCTCCATCAAAACGTCTTTACCTACGATCCCGATGTCCGCGACACCATATTCTACGTATGTTGGGACATCTACAGGTTTAGCCATAATGAATTCCATTTTCGCTTCAGGTAAGTCGATAATTAGTTTGCGTGTATCGTCAAAATCACTTGGAATCGGAAGACCAGCCTCGCGAAACAACTTCGATGCTTGCTTATAAATTCGACCCTTTGGCATTGCAACTTTCAATATTTCTTTTTGGATATCTTTACTCATATCTTGTTACTCCCTCCTACCGCTGAAGTGACATAGGATTGCAGAGTTGTATACCGTCTCCCCTTGTAAGTAAAAGCTTCGCCCGATTGGGACACAACGTTAAGCTCTTCGCTCAAGCTAGTCACACGCTCTGTTAGTACGCTCTTCCCTTGGCTTCTAAGCAGCTGTGCTGAGGACAAAGCTTCATTTCTCCCCGTAGAATCGTAAACAATAAGCGTTTGCTCTTCTTCGTTATCCACTTCAGCTCCTAGAAGCTCGAGAATTCGCGTCGTCTTTAACGCAAAACCTGTTGCAGGAGCCGACCTGCCGAATTGTGAAATTAGATTATCATAACGTCCCCCACTTACTACAGGGGAACCCATATCTGCTGCATAACCTTCAAAAGTCATTCCTGTATAATAAGAGAAATCCCCGATCATAGTCAGATCTATCAGTACATGCTCGCTTACACCGTATGCATCTAGAACATCCCATATTTCGCACAAATGATGAATCGATTGTTGTGCTCTCACATCGGAGCTTAATAGAATAGCTTGATTACACATTTCTTGCCCGCCGCGTAAGCGCAAAACACCTTCCAGTTCACGTCGTACAGGCTCATCAAGCGATAACTTGCTTAATTGCTCTCGATAACCAACATAATCCCTACCAAGTAGACAGGCCTTCAGAAGCATTTGTTCCTCTTCCCGACCATTCAACGTCTCTCCTAATAGCCCATTTAAAAACCCAATATGGCCTATCGCAATTTTGAATCGATCTACACCAGCAGCTTTAAGCGATGCAATCGCAAGTGCAATAACTTCCGCATCCGCTTCAGCTGAATGATCTCCTACGAGCTCAACACCCGTTTGGAAAAACTCAGCTTCACGTCCTGCCTCTTCTTCAATAGAACGAAATACATTAGAATGATAGGACAAACGTATCGGATACTTCTCTTCTTTTAATAAAGAAGAAACAACTCGCGCGATAGGAGCGGTCATATCTGAACGTAGAACAAGTGTAGTACCACGATTATTAAGCAACTTATATAATTTTTGGTCTGACGTTGAGCTTGCAACGCCTACCGTATCGTAATATTCCATCGTTGGTGTTATGATTTGCTCATAGCCCCAGCCCCTCATACAGGCCAGTACTGATTGCTCTATTTGACGCAGTTTTTTAACTGCAGCAGGCAAATAATCTTTAACGCCAATTGGCTTTTCAAACATTTTTGGTTTAGACATTGGCAATCTCCTTATAACGCTTTTATACATTAAAGTGCTACCATGTTACCATGCTAACAAAATAAAGAATTAGTCGTAATCTTAGCACGCTTATTACTTACTCGTCAAGCCGCTAATGACTCATCTTGTCTAAAAAAAAGGATGCCCTCAGGCATCCATTGTACGGTACAAACGAAATAAACCGCTTTACAGAACCTTCCTCGTAAACGCTGTCATTATGCTGTATCTGTTTCTTTGATTTTCTTCTCAATAACCTGCATTGGGTTGCCTCCGACAAATGTATGCGGAGCTACATCCTTATGTACAACTGAACCAGCCGCAATTATTGCATAATCCCCAATAGTGACACCAGGTAAAATCGTTGTATTTGCACCAATCATCACATGATCGCCAATCGTTACATTACCAAGTCGGTACTCATTAATTAAATACTCATGCGTTAAAATAGTCGTATTGTAGCCAATGATCGTGTTCTTTCCTACGCTAATCCGTTCAGGGAAAAATACGTCTACCATCACCATGAGGGCGAAGGCAGCATGTTCCCCTACCTTCATCCCCAGTAAATGACGATATATCCAATTTTTCAACGAAAGAGAAGGACAATAACGAGTAATTTGGATAACTATAAAATTACAGATACCCTTTACTCTGCTTACTGTCGAGTAGATTTGCCATAATGAATTAGGCCCCTCCACAGGATACCGTTCAACATCTCTCACGTGGGCTCACCCCATCTAAATGAATGAATACAATTCCTTCATATCATCGATAACATACGTAGCTCCTGCATCTCTTAACACTTGTCCGCCCTTAAGCGACCAAGCAACACCTACAGCAATAGCTCCAGCAGCAACAGCTGATTGCATATCGACAGTACTGTCACCGACCATTATTGTTGTTGCCGGATCGGCTTCAAGCAACTTGATGGCTTTGCTCACAGGTTCTGGATGCGGCTTCGGATGTGTAACATCATCAATCGATACAATTGCGTCTACATAATCATAGATGCCAACAAACTTAAGGCCTCGCTCTGTCGTAAGCCTCATTTTAGTAGTTACAATCCCAACTTGTATCCCTTGGCTATGAAGCTTTTCTATTACCTCAACAACATGCTCGAAGGGTTTGACCATCTCGTCATGCAAACGAAGATTAATTTCTCGGTAAGAAGCAACAAGATGATCTACTTCTTGAAGTCCTGAGAACAACTTCATTTGATCAGTCAGTGGTTGACCCATGCTCGGAATAATATGCTCTCGATTAAATCCTTCTGGAACCGTACCTTTCAATGATTCCAGAAACGATTGAATAATTAACTCGTTTGTATCCAATATTGTGCCGTCTAAATCAAATAACATCGTACGTACTTTACTCATCGCTGTACTTGCCTCCTAGATACGTTCATCCACTTTTTTAACCTCAAGTATGTGTGACCTTTTTATGGATTTACCCACTTTCGAGGCTTGCACATTTCAGTTCAATCATTTCATCTATTAGACTTGCTTAACTTACTTATCTTGTTTCTCTGTAGACTTATTATTCGTCGTTTTTTCACCATTTTCAATCTTCTCACCATTACGATCAGGTCGAGTGGTAATGATAGGGTCAGAATAGTAAACAGGAACTTTGACCGTTAGACGTCTTACAATAATAAATATAATAGCCCCTATTACGAGAAGCAGTGCTATCGCCTGAGATATACGGATATTTCCGTAAGCAGGATCCAAGTAACCCTGATCGAATACTGTACTCATCGGTGACCAAAGCCCATTGACAACATTCGCAAGCCAGCTAGGACCCATAAACGCCAAGCTGTCCGTTCTTAACGCTTCAATGAAAAATCTACCGATTGAATACCAGATGAAGTAAGTTGCCATTAGCTCGCCTGCACGTAAAAACTTCTGACGACGCAAAATGAACAGAACAACTAAACCGATTAAACACCATACTGACTCATACAGAAATGCCGGATGACGGAACGCGCCTTCTGGGAAAGCAGTATCTGTAATAAACATATGATCAACAATAAATTGCGGGATATGTAATGTATTTCTTAGAAACTCTTCACTTACAGGACCACCATAAGCTTCTTGATTCGTGAAATTTCCCCAGCGACCAATCAATTGACCGACAAGTAACCCAGGTACACAAATATCTACGATTCGCCAGAAACTGTAACCTTTATATCTAGAGTAAATAATTCCACAAATAAAAGCACCGATAATCGCACCATAAATCGCAATACCGCCTTGCCATATTTTAAATACATCAAGCGGATTATCCTTATATTCATCCCACATAAAGGCTACATAATAAATACGAGCTACGATGATGGCAGATGGGGCACCGATAAGTAGTAAATCCATAAAAAAGTCAGGTTTAATATTGAACCGTTTACCTTCTTGTATCGCCAATACCAAACCTACTAAAGCGCCTAATCCCAAAATTAAGCCGTACCAATGTACTTGAAACGATCCAATTTCGAAAAATACTGGATCTATTGCGAGTGTATTCATTACTTCAACCTACTCCTTTATCATTTTTTGAGCTTATCCTCTACGATCTTTTTACGATCAATCGAAGTCATCTGCATCATCAGCAATCGTTTCAGTTAGCTTGTTCGTAAACTGTAATGCTGCATTGTATCCCATTCGTTTGAGTCGGAAGTTCATAGCTGCAACTTCAATAATGACAGCTAAGTTACGGCCTGGACGAACAGGAATAGTCACTAGTGGAACGTCTGTGTCAATAATACGTGTCGTCTCTTCATCAAGGCCAAGCCGGTCGTATTGTTTATCCTGTTGCCAATTTTCAAGCTTAATAACAAGTCCAATCCTCTTCTGAGTCCGTACAGCACCCGCACCAAATAACGTCATCACGTTTATAATGCCAAGACCTCGAATTTCGAGCAAATGACGAATAAGTTCCGGTGCAGTTCCATGTAGCTGCCCATCTGACGTTTGGCGAATTTCTACCGCATCATCTGCTATTAAGCGATGGCTTCGTTTCACTAATTCCAGCGCAGTTTCACTTTTACCAATCCCGCTTCCACCAGTTATAAGCATACCAACGCCATATACATCAACAAGAACGCCATGGATAGTAGCAGTCGGAGCAAGCTTGCGCTCTAGAAAGTCGGTAATTCTACTGGATAGAATCGTAGTCGCTACATTGCTTCGAAGAACTGGAATGTTCGTCTCATTAGATTGCTCGATCAATTCCTTAGGTGCATCTAACCCTCTAGTCAAAATAATGCATGGAGTCTCCTCATGACAAAGACGCTCCATCCGATTTTTCCGTTCTTCACTGTCGAGCATGTTTAGGAACGAAACTTCTGTTCTTCCAAGCAATTGTACCCGCTCACTTGGATGGTAATGAAAGTATCCAGCCATTTCAAGACCAGGCCGATATAGATCATCAGTAAGAATATTACGCTTCAGTCCGTCCTCTCCTGCCACAATTTCCAGTTGGAAATGTTTCACGAGTTCAGACACCTTTACTTTTTTGGGCACGAAATGGACCTCCTTCGTATAACAATGTGTTACCAATATAATGTAGTTGATATTTCCAATGTCTTCATCGTAATGCAAATAGGCGCCAAACGCAACGTTTCCCATTGCATGGCGCCTACTCTTATTTTATATCGACAGAAATATCTTCGAGTATGTAGCCTGGATACTCGTATATCTCAAAAGTTAGCGGTTGAACATAATCTTTGTTTGCAATATGGTAATAGTATGTTCCTGTTAATTCATCTCCACCAACATAAGTGGCTACATTATCCTTTCTATCTCCGCGTTCAATTGGATATGTTTTACCACTAGCATCACGAAACATAGCATCAAAATTAAAAATCAAATATTGCCTAATTTGTTCACTCGGTTCATCGTTTTGGAGCAGTTTAAATTCCAAATCGATATATTGATCCGATGTATATATATTAGATAGTTGAAGCTTCGAATCAGGAACAGAAAGTGCCACCTTTTTCTCAGTATCAATGACCACCGTTAAGTCCCGCTCCGATAACTTGACCCCTTTTGCAATTAGTTTCAGTGATTTAGGTTTATGGAAATAAGCGCTCTGGAAATGTCTCGTAATACCCGTATCCAAATACCCACTTCCCATATTGGTTTTATATGTTCTCCCTCGGTCATCAACCAACTCCAAATCGATAAAGTCGTTGACCCGTTTCACATTTGTTGCATCACCTTCGAATGTGATCGATACTTGAAGTGGGGTAATTACTGCTTTTTTGATGTGAATACGATGGTCTGCAACCTCTATCGTTTCATTTAGTTCAATTTCTTCTCTAAGTTCAGCAAATTTTGCATGATCAATTGGAACTTGAACTTCTAGCCACTCAGTTCCTACCTTCATCTTCACTCCAATTTTTTGTGGAACTGGAACTCCAGTACTCATTACAATATCTAAATAATCTTGAACCTTACTCTGTTCTTTTTCTTCTTCGTTCGGGTAGTGGGCGGATACGATAGTCGCGGTCACTTCACCACCATTTTCGTCACTTAATTTGGGGATTGACCTTACCTTTTTCTCATTTATCCCGGGTCCCGCTACCGTATATAGTAGAACTGCCCTTTGTGAATCAGCAATTACCCCGTTGACGGTCAGTTTATATCCATTCCTTTCATCTGAGCGATTCACAGGCTGGATGAACTCATTATCTACTGCTGACATTAATGTTTTGTCATGTCTGACTAACTCAACAAAACCACTTAAACCTGGAATCTCTTTAATCATAGCGGCAAAGGTAGGAGAAATTCGAACAAATGCTGTCAGCATCAACAACATACATACAGCCGTAGTTCCCAGCAACAAACTTTTACGCTTTCTTGCTTGTTTTATAGACCTTCTACGTCCCTCTTTTATTCCTTGTAAAATTGCTTCATCCAGCTTTTGATCTAACTTCTCTCCTTTTTCGACTTTAATCGATAGATTACTCTCCGTTTTATCTTTCATCAATCGATCTATCACTAACTTATTCTCTATTTCGAGCTCACTCTCACTTATATCCATTACACTAATTCCCTCTCGATGTAAAAGCTTATTACCCTCTTCCCCATCCTTCTTCCACCATTTGTTCATGAAGCGTTACCTCCTCTCCGCTCTTCATATCCTTCCTCATCTGCTTCAATGCTTTATGCAACCATGTCCTAATCGTTCCATCCGGTTTTTCAAGCAAGTCTGCAATTTCTGTTATTGTCATATCTCGATAATATTTTAGTACAATGACCATTCTGAGGTTTGGTGACAGTTTCATGATCTCTTCCGCCATACTTAATTTTTCGATCGACTCGTTTCTCGTCACTTTTAAATCTAATTGTTCAGAAGGTATCGGCTTTTCTCGCTTCCTTTTTTTCCGTTCGTCCATACATACATTTATTAAAATCCTTATCATCCAAGTAGTAAATAATCTCTCTTGCCGCAAACTCTTTCGTTTCATCCATACTCGACATACTGTCTCTTGAATGGCTTCTAGTGCATCTGATTCATTTCTCATATATGAAAAAGCGATACCGTACATCTTGCTTTTCTCCTGCTCTATTCGCCTTAAGAGCGCTTCGTCATCTCCGCGTATGCCACTAACGGTTAACTCGTTTTCATCCATCCCGTTCATGCCTTCCCTCCCGGCCCTAGCAGCTAGCTTGCGGTTGTTATTCATTAGACGTTCGTAGCCATCAAACGGTTTTCTCTTATTTAGAAAAAAACAAAAAAAGAGCCTTCGGAATTAACCGAAGACTCTTTGTTGTAAGAGGTATTAGCCCTCAAAAATGTTAAGTTCAGTCTCTTTGTCGAACAAGTGAACCTTGTTCATATCAAGAGCTAGTTTAACAGTTGCGCCATCGCGAAGGCCTGAACGACCATCAACACGTGCGATTACTGTTTCTGTGCCGATACCGTTAAGGTATAGGTACATTTCGTGACCAAGGTTTTCTGCAACCTCTACAATCGCATTAACGATTGTGTTAGGGGATGCTTCAAGGAATACTGGCTCTTCATGAATATCTTCTGGGCGAATGCCTAGGATAACTTCTTTGCCGATGTATCCTTTAGAACGAAGAATCGCAGCTTTACCTTCAGGAACGACAACGTCAACGCCTGAAGCTTTGATACGAACTACGCCGCCTTGCTCAGCAAGCGAACCTGTAATGAAGTTCATGGAAGGAGCTCCAATGAAGCCTGCCACGAAAATGTTTACTGGGTTGTTATAAAGCTCTTCTGGAGAAGCCGTTTGTTGAATGAAACCATCCTTCATTACAACGATACGGTCACCCATCGTCATTGCTTCGATTTGGTCATGCGTAACGTAGATAGTAGTTGTTTCAAGACGTTTTGTCAGTTTGCTGATCTCAGCACGCATTTGTCCACGAAGTTTTGCATCCAAGTTGGAAAGAGGCTCATCCATCAAGAATACTTGCGGTTCACGAACGATCGCACGACCTAGTGCAACACGCTGACGTTGACCACCAGAAAGTGCTTTTGGCTTACGGTCAAGCAAATGCTCGATATCTAGAATTTTAGCAGCTTCACGAACACGTTTGTCGATGTCTGCTTTTTTGAATTTACGAAGTTTAAGACCAAACGCCATGTTTTGGTACACGTTCATATGCGGGTAAAGAGCATAAGATTGGAATACCATCGCGATATCGCGATCTTTAGGAGCTACATCATTCACGAGACGGTCGCCGATGAACAATTTACCTTCCGAAATTTCCTCAAGACCTGCAATCATACGGAGAGTAGTGGATTTACCGCAGCCGGACGGTCCGACCAATACGAGAAATTCTTTGTCCTTGATGTCTAGGTTTACATCCGTTACTGATGCCTTGTCTGATCCCGGATATTTTTTGTAAATGCCTTCTAAGCGTACGCCTGCCATGATATGTTTTCCCCCTAAAAAGAAATTTCGTTTATGGATCTATCTTATCCCACAGGAAGATGTATGACTATGCACATACTTTACAAAAAAATTAATTCCTTTTCGTAACTTTGTACAATAGTAATATAATCTTTACCAAAACTGCATCTCTAAACAGCCTAACATCAAGCCCCGTTTCTTGCTTCAGCTTGTCCAAGCGGTACAACAGTGTATTTCGATGTATGTATAGTTTCTTAGCTGTTTCACTGACATTGCAGTCCAGCGAGAAAAATGTTTCTAACGTAGCAAGCATCTCTACCTCTACGAATAGATCCGTTCGTTTAAGAGATTGTTCTAAATATTTGGATCGATGCATCTCTGGGATAGCGTTTAACAATCGTTCCAATTGCATCTTCCAAGGGAGATGAATGTTTGTACCAACGTGAAACTTACGACCTAAATTAATCGTTTCTCTAAGTGTTAATGTCGTCTCTATAATAGCTCTCGCTGGTGATACGGGATGAATAACTGCAAGATGACATTCCCCAAGCCATTCGCTCGCTAACATTTCATGCAAACCAAGCGCAATTGAGGACAAACTATCTTCAACTGATTCTTCTTCGGATTGATCGTACAAATCTGCATCAGCATCTTTAAGTAATGTGAGAGGTCCCCATATAAGCCATTCTTGGCTTTTGAGCGGAATTAACAATATATCATCCGATAGGAAAGATTTCAGAAGCTTTTCTAACTCTAAATAGGATGCCTGTTTCGTGCCTGCTTGCTCTGTTATAAGTAGGAAAGGTATCATTTCTTGATAAAATCGGCTTCCAGCAACAAGATGATCCGGCAATGAATAAATAGGTTCATCAGACTCCAGTTGTTTTTCTATCCATTCACTAAGTTTCATCGCTAAACGCTCAGAATCCGACATCGAGGTTGCGAGCTTGTGCAATTTATGTTTGTTCGTAAGCTGTAATGTCCAACTAATCAGTTCTTTTTCTTTTTCGTTGATTGCATTATTACTTACTTCCAGTACCGTTAATGTATTTCGATCAACTTCAGTAATAAACCATAGACAGTTCAACTTCAATGCCCACACACCAGCAGTCAAAATGTTACTCGAATCACCTTGATTCGACACCGAATCTGCCTCTTCAATAAATGATTTCCATTCGGATACGTCTTTTGTGGTGACTTGAATTGGACAGTTTAATATATGCTCCAGCGGCTTTAACCAGTCTGTCGTACTCATATTTGTGCTCCACTCTCCATGAAAGGCGCTCTTTTCCGACATTGTACCACAAGAGCTCATCTTAATCAGCTTTAGATGAAACGTTTAGTCAGATAAGTACTCATGATACTCTTTTATAATAAAAGCTGCATGGGAGTCGTAAAACTCTACATACAGCTTTTTAAAGTTGTTGATTTCTAGTTTCTTGCCTCTATTTCATCAATAAACGTCCATGCTCCGTTAGCAGGAATGACTTCTACTTTAACATAACGACCTGCTATCCCGGTTAAATCGGTTAAACGAAACGTATGTGTCAAATCATTGTTACTATGCGCAGGTTTCAATACCGTTCCTACGTCTGTAAAACTGCTATTGTCTGAAGATACCGCAAATCGAACTTCATGAGGTAAGAAAATAAAGACGGATTCGACTTGCAGAAAGTTTGCAGTCATTTCAGCAACTGGTCGTACTTGTCCTAAATCAATGACAAAGCTGTATGGCGTAGCCGTATTTCGACCTTGCCAAGCTACATGCCCGTAATCTGTTGTGCCAAATATTCCATTCGTCAGCTCTGTGACAGCCGTATCCGGGTATGAAACGTCCGCTAGAGTCAATGATGTATAGGATTTGTTTACCGACAAAATATTAGGATAAGCAACTGATGGCGTCGTTACAGATGTCGCAACTGACATAGGTGACTGGTTGCCTGCAGCATCGAATGCTCTTACGGCATACGTATATGAAGTACTCGGTAACAAAGATTTGTCAGTGTAGCCTGTAGCTCCATTATAACTAGTATGAATAATAACTCCATCACGATAGACATGATAGCCTACGACGCCTGAATTATCGAACGATGCTGACCAGTTAACATTCACCGTTTTAGAATCTACTGTCGTCGCTGTCAATCCTACTGGTACTGTTGGAACAAGAGCATCCATTAATCCTGTTGCAAGGTAGTTAGTATACGTTTCAAAATATAACGGATTCACTTCTTGAGGACTCATGTAATGATTAAAACTGAAACTCGTATATTTACTGACGTATGGTTTTACTGCCACCATATTATCGATCATTAACTTCATATCCATCGGATTATTGCCCGTTCTGAATGTTTCAGTATCTGCCCATAGAGAGGTGTTTGGACTGGATGTGAGTATTGCGTTTTTGGTCGCTGCAAACCAACTTGCCAAGTCTGATGTATTTGCATTTCCTGCACCTACTCCATCTTGCAATGCAATAATATCGATATTCGTTCGACTTAATATGTAGTTCCACATCGTTTCCCATGCAGCAGGATTCAAACCGCCAGATACATTATAGAATGGTGCAATCATAACAGGTAGTCCAGGAGTTATTGCACTTGCCGCAGTTGTTACACTGTTATAAAAGTCAACTAATCTCTGCCATTCTGTGGCAGAAGGTAAATGCCAATTATCTACCTCAAAACTCAGATACCAACCTTTGAAGGAGGTGTAACTTCCATATTGGGTCCACAAATCTCCTACCAATTGTCCAGCCAATCCCGATTCATTGTTAAGCCAGGCTACATTATTGGCATATTGGTTAAACCAATCATCATTAACCTGTAAACCAATGTATATATCGATTCCATATTGGGCTCCCTTTTGGAGTAGCTTTGTTACAAGATCGTTAGATGTATTCTGTGTTAATCCCGGTACCGAGGTCGGATAGACAGCTGTTCCACGTTTAGTATCTGCAGACCACTGTAATATAAGGTGATCCATTCCGACACTTTTCATATATTGAAATTCCTTATCCCATTCTGCTGGACTCCATTTATCAGCAAGTTGTGGTTGTACAAAAGTTCCACTTAGCTGAATAGCTCCATTTGACGTTGGAATCGCTTGCAAAACAGTCCACTCATCAAGAAATGACCATGTGCTAGGAGTACCGATAACTTTCATTTGCACATACTGAGCCGTAACGGGTGAAGCCGCAGTACATTGATAAGAGACACGAACGATATCATTGTTCTGTCCTTGCTCTGCCAATGAACAAGCAGGAGTAAACGTGACATTGTCAGTGG
Organism: Paenibacillus sp. GSMTC-2017; assembly: GCF_016019935.1. GTDB lineage: Bacteria > Bacillota > Bacilli > Paenibacillales > Paenibacillaceae > Pristimantibacillus. The sequence goes on along the minus strand of NZ_JAECMT010000010.1, from coordinate 2,116 downwards.
AATAGTTAAATGTTACACCTGTAGGTGTTTGAATCCCAGCCCCGGTATATTTGTAAAATCCAGCATCGAATTGTTGAAATGTCTTTGCGCTGCCTAGGTCTACTGTGATCGTATAATTAGTTTGATTAAATCGCCCCTGCCAAGCTGCATCTGCAAGAAATGGTGAAGCTGTTATACCGTCCGTCAACTCTTTTCCCCCATTATCTGTATAGGAAGCATCTGCTGTCACGCTTGACGTGTAGCTTCTGCCAGTAAGCAGATTTACTGCATTCGCATTCACCTGGGTCGGAACGAGCGGAATAAGGCATGTCATTGCTATTAATATACATAATACCTTGCACGTCTGAATTTGAATTCTTCCCCATAATATTGTATTTCTCATATCGATTTCTCCTTCGGATTAGGATTTACGATCTTGCGAGAAAATACGCTAGACTAGTCATGAAGTATGTTCTGATTCTCAGGCAAAGATCCGCTGCTACTTTTTCAATTATGCTTCAATTAAGTGATACATTTTCTTTTTCCAAGTCTTCCTTAGACTACTTATTGTTTCTATTTCATGTCACATCCGCTCCTTTTCCCATCTGATTTTGAAATGACTTGTAATATTTTCATGTAGGTTAATTGGAAAATAACCCCACAAACAATTATAATATTGGTTTACTATTATTCCAATCAGTTAGCAATCATTATTAGCAGTAATTAACACTATTTTTGAACAGTATAATAAACTAAAAAATCCACTACCTATAGCGAATAGCTCTACAATTGTTAGTGGTGTCAGACAATTGGTTTGCAGTTCACGTCGATAGTGGATTGTTTAATATAATTATTTAGAAAACAAAAAAGAGAGGCAGCGCCTCTCTTTTATTAAACGTTCATGGATTAAAATACTGGTGAGCCATGAAGGACTCGAACCTTCGACACCCTGATTAAAAGTCAGGTGCTCTACCAACTGAGCTAATGGCTCTTGATGTAAAAGTGGTGGAGGATGATGGATTCGAACCACCGAACTCGGAGAGAGCAGATTTACAGTCTGCCGTGTTTAGCCACTTCACTAATCCTCCACGTATGTCTGACTGCCAAAAGCAGAAAGAAAATATGGTGGCTCGGGACGGAATCGAACCGCCGACACGAGGATTTTCAGTCCTCTGCTCTACCGACTGAGCTACCGAGCCTTACATTCAAGATAAAAATGGCGGAGCTGACGGGATTCGAACCCGCGGTCTCCTGCGTGACAGGCAGGCATGTTAGGCCACTACACCACAGCTCCGCATTGTAAAGATGGTGGAGGATGACGGGATCGAACCGCCGACCCTCTGCTTGTAAGGCAGATGCTCTCCCAGCTGAGCTAATCCTCCATATGGTAGCGGCGAAGGGGATCGAACCCCCGACCTCACGGGTATGAACCGTACGCTCTAGCCAGCTGAGCTACACCGCCACATTTTGCACCCCGATAAGTGTCACTTGAAGCGCTCGGGGTCGCTATCAAGGTCAAGAAATGACATAACCAAATGTCATGTGCAAATCACTTTGTTATTACGAAGCTTGTCCGTACTAACATTGAGATTGCGCCCTGAAAACTGGATACGAAAGATTGCTTGAATGTCTTTAGCTGTTTGCTTATAAGTTGTATGACCTATATAAGCGTATTAGGATAAGCCCTCGACCGATTAGTATTCGTCAGCTCCGTACATTACTGCACTTCCACCCCGAACCTATCAACCTCGTCGTCTTCAAGGGGTCTTACATACTGGGAAATCTCATCTTGAGGGGGGCTTCACGCTTAGATGCTTTCAGCGCTTATCCCGTCCGTACTTGGCTACCCAGCGGTGCTCCTGGCGGAACAACTGGTACACCAGCGGTACGTCCATCCCGGTCCTCTCGTACTAAGGACAGCTCCTCTCAAATTTCCTACGCCCGCGACAGATAGGGACCGAACTGTCTCACGACGTTCTGAACCCAGCTCGCGTACCGCTTTAATGGGCGAACAGCCCAACCCTTGGGACCTACTTCAGCCCCAGGATGCGATGAGCCGACATCGAGGTGCCAAACCTCCCCGTCGATGTGGACTCTTGGGGGAGATAAGCCTGTTATCCACAGGGTAGCTTTTATC